>NZ_JAAAML010000001.1:0-924894 GCF_024105735.1 Parahoeflea alexandrii
CAATATAGGATCACTGCGCTGGCGCAAAGACGTAGTCTTTGCTGGCGAAGTAGCTCGTCGTCCTTCGGACCATAACCTGAAATCCTCTCGGCGGTTGCTGCGCAATCGCCTGCCAGATCAGCGGGTCCCGGCTATTCCCTAAATCAAATATGCGGGTTCTTGATCGCACGGCTGGACAGCCTCGGCGTTCAACTCCTGACGTGTAACAGCTCGAACCATGGTGCGATTGTCGACTACGGAGAGCGCCACCGAGCTGGGCTCAGCGTTGCCACGACCCGCGCTGAGTCGGCAGTGAATTCCCTGGTCGGTAAGCGGATGGTGAAAAGCAGCAGATGCGGTGGTCGTTGCACGGTGTGACTATGCTTATGCAGGCTTAAACTGCAGAGGCAAATGGCGACCTTCGAGATCGATTGCGGGAACCTTTTAGACAGCTACAGCGAACGTGGTACCGCTATCCAAAGCAAAACCGCCCCTCCTGCGTGCCGCCTATTCCCAGTGACGTTACCGGTCTCAGTTTATCAGAACTTAGACGCCTTCATGGAGCTCTACTTCTGTCCCGGCAGTGATCACAAACGAAAAATTCCAGCTTCATACGGTACACTTTGGCGGGGGTACATCAGAATCACGCGAGAGGGCATCGCGCACTTTTATACAAATATCCTATATAATTAAGTGGATATGGTTTCATTCCGACCAGAGCTTTACGGTCATTCTCATTCGCACGGAGACGGCTAGATGAGTTTGGTATCAGCAGCAAAGTATCTGGATGTCGCCTTGTCAGGGATCGAGGACGGATTGATCGTCGTTCTTTCACTGGCCGCACTTGCACTCGGGGTGATGCAGGTCACGCTACGCTACGTCTTCAATACCGGATATGAGTGGAACGAAGCCGCGTTCGTGCTCGTCACCATCACCGCCATGTTGACGGCGGGGGTGAGAGCCGTCCGTGAAGACCGTCACATCAGTGTCGACATTCTTCCCTCCATCGCCCCGAAACCCGTCGCAGCCATCATGAATGTCACGGCGGTTCTGGCATCACTCGGCCTCTGCGTGTTCCTGGCATGGTGTGGATGGCTCTATGTCGGATTTGCCAGGATGATGGATACGGCGTCGCCCGAGACAGGGATAAAAGACTGGATCGTCTATTCGATCATGCCCACAATGATGTGCCTGTTTGCGTTGCGCTATATCATCCGGCTGATTATCGGCGTGCAGAGCAAGCCTTCCCACAAGGAAGGTGCATCGTGACCATTCTCCTTCTTGTCTTCGCGTTTTTCCTGCTCATTGCCATCGGGGCGCCGGTTGCCGTTGCGCTTGGCGGATCCGTGGTCGTTACATCATTGCTGCTCGATCCGATCCCGCTAGCGATCATCGGGCAGAAGGCATTTGCCAACCTCGACCATTTCTCGCTGATGGCGGTGCCGTTCTTCTTCCTTGCCAGTGCGTTGATGGATACGGGCGGGCTGGTTCGCCGCCTGATCGCTTTCGCGAACGCATTTGTCGGTCACTTCACCGGGGGGCTAGGCATTACCACGGTCCTGAGCTGTGTCTTCTTTGCCGCGATTTCCGGATCGAGCCCGGCGACGGTGGCAGGCGTCGGACGGATCATGTACCCGGCGCTTATCCGGGACGGCTACACAAGCCGCTATGCGCTTGGCGCCCTGGCCACCGCCGGTTCGATCGGTATCCTGATCCCGCCATCGATCCCGTTGATCATCTACGGCTTCGTCACCGAGACCTCGGTCACTCGCCTGTTTCTCGCCGGTGTCATCCCGGGCGTGATTTATGCGCTGGGCATGGTGTTGATGGCGGCGCTTCTGGCCCGGCACTCCGACGCTCCGCGCCACAGCCGGATGCCCTGGCCGGAGCGTGCCAGAGTGACCCGCAGCGCCCTGCCAGCCCTGATGCTGCCGGTGATGATCTTCATCGGGATCTACGGTTTGCCGGCCTTCGAGTTCGGTCCGATCTCAAGTGACGGTGGAGCCATCTTCACGCCCACCGAGGCTGCCGTCATGGCCATGTTACTGGCGATCGTCATCGGCATGTTTGTCTATCGCGAACTCTCCCCGCGCGACCTGTTCCGCACGATCGCCGATACCGCGCCGTCGGTCGGCATGATCTTCTTCATCACCACCAACGCGCTTCTGTTCGCCTTCTTCATCACCAAGATTGGCGTCCCTGCAGCCGTGACACGGATGATCGTGGACCTTGGCCTCGAGCAATGGCAGTTCCTGCTGCTGGTCAATGTGCTGTTCCTGATCGTCGGATTCTTTCTCGAAGGTGTGCCGACCATTCTGATGTTCGTGCCCGTACTCTTTCCCACGGCCGTGGCGATGGGCGTCAATCCTGTGCATTTCGGCATCATCGTCATCGTCAACATCGAGCTTGGCCTCGTCACACCGCCGGTCGGCCTCAACCTTTTCGTGGCGTCAGGCGTTTCCGGCAGGCCGGTCCTTGAGGTTTTCAGAGGCGCTCTGCCCTGGATGGCCGTGACCATCTGCGTGCTGATGCTGGTGACGTTCATACCGCAACTCTCACTGTTTCTGCCCGAGCTGGTGTTCGGCAAGTAGAGATCAATTGAAGGAGGAGATACCATGAGAAAACTGTTGCTATCGATCATGTGCAGCGCCGCCATGCTGGTCGGTGTTCATCAAGCCAACGCTGCCGACAGGATCATCCTGTCCAATGATACCAGCGCGCTGAACCTGAAAGGCCAGACCTTCGAAGTTCTGGCAAAGGAACTCAAGGAGCGGCTCGGTGACACGGCCGCGGTGGATGTGTTCCACTCCGGCGCACTGCTCGACCAAAAGACACAGATCCAGGGCCTTCAGCTCGGTTCAGCGACGTTCGTTGCCCCGACATCCGGCATCTATTCGCCACTGGCGGCCGGTCTCAACGCTCTCACGCTCCCATTCCTGCTGACCTCCAGCGAAATGGTCAATACAGCGTGGAACGACCCGGTCGTGCGCGAGGCCTTCGTACCGGAATTGCGCAAGAAGAACATCGAGCCGGTCGCGATCTGGCTGTCGGGGCAGCGTGAGCTGAGCTATCGCGGAAGCAAGCCGATCCTCACGCCCGAAGACATGAAGGGTGTTAAGATACGGGTTCAGTCGGTGCCCTCGGATATCGAGGCATTCAAGGCGGTTGGTGCGAATGTCATCAGCATGGCATGGGGCGAGGTGGCTTCTGCCCTGCAGCAGGGCGTCATCGATGCGGTTGAACCCACGCCGATGTCGCTTGACAGTGCCGGCATGGTCGAAGTTATCGACCAGATGACCCGCATCGGCTACCAATACGCGTTCTACATCGTTGGAGCCAACAAGACCTGGTGGGATGGCCTCTCCGACGCCGATCGCGCTTCTGTCCAGGAGGCCCTGGAAGTGGCCAATGCTTTTAACTGGGAAAACGCCGCCAAGGAGAACGAGGCCGCCTATGCCAAGATCCGGGATGCGGGCAAGACGATCCACGAACTGACGCCGGAACAACTGGCCCAGTGGAAGGAAAAGATGCAGCCGGTGTGGGATGAGTTCGGAAGCGAACTTGTCGGTCAGGACGCGATGAACCGGTTGATCGAGATTTCCTCGGGCAACCAGTGATCCGCATGAACCGGTGAGCCTTTCATGCGCTGTGACAGCCACGTTCACGTAGTTGCCCCGGTATCGGAGTACGCCCAGACCCCCGGGCGTACCTTTCTTGCCGAACCGGCGCCGCTGCAAACTCTTGTCGAGAACGGAAGACCGCATGGCATTGATCATTTCGTGATCACCCAGCCAAGCTTCTACGGCACTGACAACAGTGTTCTGCTTGACGCGCTTGACAGGCTGGAAGGTCGCGGCAGCGGTGTGGCCACATCTGCCGCCGGCATCTCTGACGAGCAACTTGAAGACTGGCGGTCCCGGGGCGTCTCGGGGCTACGCGTCAATCTCTACAGCCCGGCTGCGAAGAATGTCGGAGAAGGCAGCGACGATCTCGAGGCGGTGGCATCGATCGCCAGACGGCACGGGTTTCATGTCGAGATCATCGCACCCTTGCCGGTGCTCGCGGCGCGCTCCGACGCGATCGCAGGCCTGCCCGTCGCCTGCGTCATCGATCACTACGGGTTGTTCGGAAGGGCCCGCCCCGATGATGCCGAAGCACGCATTCTGTTTGATCTGATGAGGGACGAGCACCTGTGGATGAAGCTTTCCTCGCCCTACCGGCATCCGGATCACCCCCTGAGCATCGAGCCTGACCGCGAATGGCTCGATGCCTTTCTCGACATCTGCCCGGACCGCTGTGTCTGGGGCAGCGACTGGCCGCATCCGCCTCCCCACGATGAACACAGGGGTCCCGATGCGGTCGCTGCCTGGCGTTCGCTGTCTTATTCGGGACTGCTGGAGCGGTTCATTGATGCCGTCGGCTCGGACGCACTTGTCGATCAGATCATGTGGGAAAATCCCGCGCGCCTTTATGGGTGGTCGCGGGAAGAATAGCCCGCAGGGTCCTGCAGCCGCAGCAGTATGACCATACCGAAATCGGTGATCAACGCTGAAGCTGTACCCGGCTCTAGAATATCAGGATTGCTCTGAAATCATTCACATTGGTCATAGTCGGACCGGTCACAACCTGATCGCCGATAGAGCCGAAGAAGCCGTGTGCGTCATTGGATGACAGTGCCGCGGACGGATCGATGCCCATCATTCGGGCCTTCGTAAGGGTTTCGGGACCGATGATCGCGCCAGCGATGTCCGCCGATCCGTCCACGCCATCGGTATCACAGGCAATCGCATGAATACCGGGTGCTCCACCGAGCGCGATCGCCAGAGCCAAACAATATTCGGCGTTGGGTCCGCCGATACCGTCACCGCGACGGGTCACGGTGAGTTCGCCGCCCGAGAGCAGCAGCACCGGCGCGCCCTCCCGGCTTCGGTCACGGGCTATGGCGGTCGCCAGTTTTGCGTGTTCCCGTCCCAGATCGCTTGCCTCGCCCTCGAGGGCATCGCCAAGCAATCGTACGTCATAGCCTGCTGCCCGAGCCATTTCTGCTGCGGCCGAGAGGGATTGAGCAGGTGCCGCGAAGATGTGGTTTTCAGTCGTGCTCAGGCGTTTGTCTGAGGGGGCAATGACTCCGCTGCCTGCCCGCAGCGCCTCGGTGACCGAAGCCGGAACCTCGATGTTCCATTTCCTCAGGACGGCAAGAGCATCTTCTGGGCGGGAGGTGTCTCCGACTGTAGGGCCTGAACCGATATCGGCCGGGTCATCTCCGGGGACATCGGACATCAACAGCGTACGAACCCGCGCGGGAAACGCCGCGGCCGCAAGCTGCCCGCCCTTGACCCGGCTGAGGTGCTTGCGCACCACATTCATTTCTCCGATGGGCGCGCCCGAAGCCAGCAGAGCGCAATTCACCGTCTGTTTTTCGGCAAAGCCCACTCCTTCGATCGGCGCGGTCAGCAGTGCAGAGGCTCCACCGGAGATGAGAGCCAGAACAAAATCATCCGGACCAAGGCCGCCCACCAGATCGAGCATTCTCCGGGTCGCATGAACACCCGCAGCATCCGGGACCGGATGCGCCGCCTCGATGATTTTTATGCCCTGACATGGCCGCCCATACCCATAACGGGTGATGACCATCCCCTCGCAAGCCCCCCATGTGGCCTCGACGGCTTCCGCCATCCGGGCGCTGGCCTTGCCCGCGCCGACCACGATCAAACGTCCAGCGGGTCGCTTGGGCAGGTGATCAGCCAGGCTGCGCATCGGGTCAGCGACTTCGACGGCGCGTTCAAACAGGGAGAGCAGAAAATTCTCGGGGAATTTCAGCACGTGGCGGCTCTTTCGACGGGCAATCCGGAAGCAGGCGATACTCGCCTGTTCAAATGTTGGAGCCGCGGATCGCGTCGCACACAGCGTCGGTCACTTGCTGTGTATTGGCGGTTCCGCCCACATCCGGGGTCATGGTACCGTCCTCGCAGACCTTTTCCACCGCGCGCATCAGCCGGTCGGCCGCAGCATTCTCGCCCAGGTGTTCGAGCATCTGCGCTGCAGTCCAGAAGGTTGCCACGGGGTTGGCGATGCCCTTGCCGGTGATGTCGAAGGCCGAGCCGTGGATCGGTTCGAACATCGACGGATAACGCCGCTCAGGGTCTATGTTGGCGGTCGGAGCAACGCCCAGGCTTCCCGCGAGCGCTCCTGCAAGATCGGACAGAATGTCGGCGTGCAGGTTGGTGGCAACGATTGTGTCAAGACTCTTGGGATCCCTGACCATGCGCACAGTCATGGCATCGACAAGCATCTTGTCCCATCTGACGTCGGGAAACTCCCTGGACACCTCTGCGGCGATCTCGTCCCACATGACCATGCCGAATCTCTGGGCATTGGATTTCGTCACCACTGTCAGAAATTTGCGCGGTCGCGATTGGGCCAGCTTGAAGGCATAGCGCATGATCCGGGTAACGCCGACGCGGGTAAAGATCGCGACCTCGGTACCGACTTCTTCCGGCAAGCCCTTGTGGGCACGACCGCCATGACCGGAATACTCGCCCTCGGAATTTTCGCGAACGATAACCCAGTCCAGGTCACCGGGTCCCACGCCGGCGAGCGGCGAACTGATGCCCGGAAGGATCCTGGTCGGACGGACATTCGCATATTGGTCGAAGCCCTGGCAGATCGGCAGGCGCAAGCCCCAGAGGGTCACGTGATCGGGAACATCCGGGGCTCCCACAGCGCCGAAAAAGATGGCGTCGAACTTCTTCAGTTGCTCGGTCCCGTCTTCGGGCATCAGGGCGCCTGTTCGTTTGTAGCGATCCGACCCCCAGTCGAATTGGGTGACATCAAGAGTGAAGCCACCGTCACGCTTCGCCAGTGTTTCAATAGCCTGAAGTCCGGCTGCGATTACTTCCGGGCCAATTCCGTCAGCCGGTATCGCCGCAATCCTGTATGTCTTCATAGCCATTTTCCGTTTTCACCCCATCAAACAGCGATCAGTACCGTTGCCACGGTGCTCGCTAGCGGCGCCAATCTCGCAAGTTGTGCTGGTTGCGGCAATGCGTCGATGATCATATAAATAAATGAAATAATGTAAGTGGACGGGTCGATGGAGTTTCTTCAATTGCGCTGTTTCGTGACGGTCGCCGAGATGCTGCATTTCGGCAAAGCCGCGCAGCACCTCGAAATGTTGCCGGCATCGCTCGGGCGCCAGATCCGGCTGCTGGAAGAGCGGCTCGGCGTTCGCTTGCTATCTAGGACAACACGCAATGTAGCGCTGACGGAAGCCGGCAGCATTCTGCTCCCCGAAGCGCTGGAGATAATTTCGCGTGTGGAACGGCTCGAAACCAGGCTTCGGGATCACAAGAATCAGAAAGCCGTCGCACTGCGTATTGGCGCGATCGACAGCGCGGCGGCCGGTTTGTTGCCGCAACTGCTGCCGCAGTTCCGAGACCTCCATCCCGAGATCGTTGTGCAGCTCATCGAACAGAAGACCATCAGACTGTTGCCGAAGATCCTGTCCGGGCATCTTGATATTGCCATCGTACGCCCGCCAGAAACCCCTGATCGGGGGTTGGAGTTTCACCCGCTCTTCCACGAAACGGCAGTCGTAGCCTGCCCTGAAGGGCACGCCTTGGCAGAGTATGAAGAGGTAGACGTTCAGCAGTTGGCCGACCAGCCGCTCATTGTCCCGGACAGGAAATCCCGGCCGCATAGTCATGACTTGAGCATGCAGCTTTTCATCGAGGCAGGCCTCTCCGCCCGGGTTGTCCAGATTGCCGAAGAGAAGCAGACGATCGTCAACCTGGTGGGGCGTGGCATGGGTATCGCCATCGTGCCGCGCTGGGCATCGCGTCTCGGCGTTGATGGTGTCCGGTTTGTGCCGCTCAGGATGCCGGAGAGCCCGATCCGCAACAAACTCGCACTTGCAGCCTGCTGGATGCGGGATACCAAGGACCCAGCCCGCGATGCCTTCATGGAGCTGCTTATGCGCAATATCGGAACCATCGCGGAAACAGCTTAGCGATTAGTCGATATTTTTATATAATCGATGGTTCTTGAGGGCCTGCATCGTCAGGCGTTAGCGTCTCCTGAACGACACCATAAGGTGTATTCACGGGAGGAGTGAGCCATGAAATTCATCACCAAATCTGTCATTGCGCTGGCGGTTGCCAGCAGCTTCGCGTTCTCGGCTGCCGCACAAGACAAGACCGGCTGGCCCGAGACTGTGGCATTCGGTACCGGAAGCCAGGGCGGGTCCTACTTCGCCTATGGAAGCGGCTTTGCCGGCCTGATCAGCGAAAAGCTCGGTCTCAACGCAAGCGTGGAGGTCACCGGCGGCCCCGGACAGAACGTCACGTTGGTCCAGACAGGCGATTTGAGCATGGGCTTCGTCACCATGGGCCCGGCCTATGATGCATGGGTCGGCAAGAGCGAAGTCATGCCAGGGGTCGAGCACACTGCGGTTCGGGCAATGTTCCCGATGTATCAGACCCCGCTGCAGGCAGCGGTGCTGGCAAGTTCCGGCATCAAGTCGTTCAAGGACATGGAAGGCAAGCGGATCGGCGTCGGTCCGGCCAGCGGCACTTCAGCTGCTTACTGGCCGCGTTACTTCAAAGCGGCCGGCATGGACGTCAACATCTCTTACGCAGGTGCCAGCGATACCGCCGGACAGTTGAAGGACGGCCTGATCGATGCATTCGTTTATGCTGCAGGCATTCCCAACGGCGCCTATACGCAGCTCGCTGTCGAGAATGACGTTGTCTTCATAAGCATGACCGAAGAGGAACGCGCCATGTTCCTCCAGGCTGAGCCTGCCATGTCGGCCTTCACGATTCCGGCCAACACCTATGAAGACCAGCCGGATCCGGTCGAGACAGTCTCGCTTTGGAATTTCGCGATCGTTCACGAAAGTATGCCAGACAGCCTGGTGTACGAAATCACCAAGCTGGCGATGGAAGAGCATGAGCGCATGCTGCAGGCCCACAAGGCTGCAGCGGAGACCCTGCCGGAGCATTTCGACAAGAACACCTTCATGCCGTTCCACCCTGGCGCAGCCAAGTGGTTCGAGGAGAACGGCTACAAGATCGCCGACGAACTGAAGTAGGGCCTTGACGAATCCGTCCGGATAATCCGGTCGACCGGGGACCAGGAGCAGGGCGGGATTGCACATTCCGCCCTGTTTTTTTGAGCCGGGACGAGACTATCACTGCCGGTGGGAGGGCACACCATGTCAGACGCAAATCCGAAGCAAACCAAAGAAGATGTTCATCACGAGGTGTCACTCGCAGAGGCCGTGTCGCACGTCGATGAAGAACCGGTAGGCTTCAACCAGCGTGTCTTTTCGGGGACGCTGTTGTGGGTGGTGGCAGTCGCTTGCGTGGCCTATTCCGCCTTCCATCTCTACGTCATGAACATCTATCCGCTCGAAACCTGGGCCTACCGCCTGTCGCATATTGGAGGCGGGTTGGCGCTCGGTTTCATGATCTACGCCGCAGGCGCCACCCGGAACGAAGACGTCTCTAAGCGCAATCTTGTCGGAGATACGGTTCTGGCCCTGGCGGCGGTCGGGGTCTTTACCGGTTTCGCCATGATGATCGCCATCTGGTACAATGTGATGCAGACCGGCATGCCTGCGGGGCAGCCCTGGGCGCTGCGCTTCTACGGCATCCCGTTGTTTGCCGGCAGCGTACTGGCCGTGATGCACGGCTGGTTCTTTACCGTACGGCTGAAAGACCGAATCTCTCTCGCGGACGTGCTGCTGGTCGTGGCGACATTCAGCGCCATCGCCTATCTCATCCTGTTTTCGCGACAGTTGCAGTTGCGCGGCGGTATCTCGATGGCGCTGCCGTCGGACATGTGGGCGGCCGTCACCTGCGTGGTGCTGGTGGTCGAACTGACCCGCCGTCTTGCCGGCATGGCACTGGTCATCATCGCCAGCGTGTTTGTCGGCTATGCCTTTCTCGGGCCTTGGCTGCCCGGAATCCTGTACCATCGGGGCTATGATGCGAAGCGGTTCTTCACTTACATCATTACGGATAATGGCATCCTGAGCGCTCCCATCGCCATCTCGTCGACCTACATCATCCTTTTCGTGATCTTCGCGGCTTTCCTGCAGGCGACCCGCGTCGGTGAGTATTTCGTCAATTTCGCCTTTGCGGCCGCTGGTCACAAGCGCGGTGGACCGGCCAAGGTTGCCGTGTTTGCATCCGGCCTGATGGGGATGATCAACGGAACTTCCGCCGGCAATGTTGTCGCCACCGGCAGTCTGACCATCCCGATGATGAAAAAGGTTGGCTACAAGCCGCAGACGGCCGCCTCGGTCGAGGCCGCTGCATCGACGGGCGGCCAGATCATGCCGCCTATCATGGGGGCGGGCGCCTTCATCATGGCCGAGATCACCGGCATCCCCTACATCAACATCGTCTATGCGGGCATTATTCCGGCGGTCATCTATTTTCTTTCGATCTTCTTCATGGTCGATCTGGCGGCACAGAAATACGGCATGGTCGGTCTGCCTCGGGCCGACCTGCCGAAATTCGGCAAACTCCTGAAGCAGGTCTATCTGTTCACCCCAATCATCGTGCTGATAGGCTCCCTGCTTTCGGGCTATTCGGTTATCCGATGCGGCACGCTGGCGATGGTTTCGGCTGCAGTAGTCTCCTGGCTGACGCCACATCGCATGGGGCCGAAGCAATTGTTCAGGGCGCTGGAACTGGGCGCACGCATGGCGCTGCAACTGGTTGCGGTCTGTGCGACGGCCGGCATTATTGTCGGGGTTATCGCGCTCACCGGAATCGGATCGCGGTTCTCCGCGGTGCTGCTCGGACTTGCAGAACACAGCCAGTTCCTTGCGCTTGTCTTTGCGATGCTCGTCTCCATCGTGCTTGGCATGGGCATGCCAACGACTGCCGCCTATGTGGTTGCCGCAAGCGTCATGGCACCCGGCCTGATCAACCTTGGGATCGAACCTCTTACGGCGCATTTCTTCATCTTCTACTTCGCGGTGATTTCGGCCATAACGCCACCGGTGGCGCTCGCGGCCTATGCAGGGGCAGCGCTTTCCGGCTCGGATCCGCTCAAGACCAGTGTGGAGAGCTTCAAGTTCGGGCTTGCGGCGTTCATTGTGCCCTACATGTTCTACCTTTCCGACGAGATGCTGCTGCAGGGAAGCTGGGTTGACTCAATCCACGTCACGGCGACTGCGGCCGTGGGTGTCTATCTGCTGTCGGCTGCTGTCCAGGGATGGTTTTTTGGCCGTGCAAACAACGTGGCACGGATCGTTCTGCTCGCGGGAGGTTTGACGATGATTGACGCCGGCTGGCTGACCGATGTTGTTGGCGTGACCGTCGGTATCGCTGTGTATGTCTATCAGAAGGGGTTCGTGCGACCCCGCGACATGGCGCGTGGCGCGGACTGAGCAATAACACTGTTTGAGAGATCATGGTCACCGGCTTCGTCCCTAACCGGGACCGCTCAAGGGTGTAGCTGAAAGCGCGCCGTATGGCTTGCTTCCAAGTCGTGCGAACAGTATCTGCAACGTCGATTGCCATTAGTGGTTCGAAGTGGGTCCTGCGTGTGTCCGGCGGCCAGTCTTCACCAAACGCAGTGAATTCCATTGCGGCGCTGCCGAGTGCGCTGATCTCTTCGACCACTGCAATTTCCACGGAACATTGGAGCAGGTCCGCTTGCAGATGCAGGAGAGAAGCATTTGAAGAGGCTCCACCATCCGTCCTGAGGCCAAAAAGCCGCATTTGATATCAGATTGCATTGCTTCGAAGATGTCGGCGATCTGCAGAATAATGGCTTCGAAAGTCGCCCATGCGACATGCGCAGGCTTTGTGCCGTGGGTCATTCCGGCCAGTCGGTCGCGATCGTCGCGCCGGCCGTCAGGTTCCACAACAGCCAGCTGTCGACGTTGCCGGTTCGCAGGCCGCCCTGGTCAAGCAGGCGCAGGGCTTCCGGCCGGTGCTTCAGCATTCGCGCCAGTTTCGAGACGGGAAATATCGGGTTGAATCCGAGCCCCGTCGCCGTTTCGACGGTTTCAGTCCGGCCGCGATGGTTTCGCGCTGGTTCGGGATGGCGATCGCATCAATGCTGCGGCCGTTCACCTGCGCTTCTCGGGCCGTATTTCCCGGTGTCGACGTCACGGCCGGGTGATGCCCATCACAAGGGTTTGGACCAGAGCGATGGCAGCTGATATCGGTTGTAACTGAGCGGCCGTATCTGCACCCAGGAGCAAGGCAACCTCCGCATAAGTGGCCAACGGGCTTTCAGCGCTGTCTGTTATCGCCACAATGCGTCGGCCGGATACGTGAGCATCAAGCACGACATCGACCACCGGCTGCGAGTAGGGCGGAAAGGCGATCGCAAAGAGAACGTCATCCGCTTTCATCGTGGCGATCTGCGGACCGGCCATTCCGCCGGCGAAGTCCAACGACGAACAAGCCCTTTCCCCGCGGATCATGCCGTAATGGAAGTACTCAGCGATCGGGCGTGAGCGCCGCAATCCGGCTACATAGACGTGCCCAGCCTGCTGCATCATCTGGATCGCCCGGTTCAGCGCCTCGGTGTCACACTCGCGCGCCAAACGTTCGATCGCTTCCCCATGCGCCTTCAGACAGGCATCAAGCGTGGCACGTGTGTCTGGCCGCGCTGCAGCCTCGTCCCGTGCCAGCACCTCATTGCGGACGTTGACCTGGCCCTCGATCAGGCGCTGCCTGAAAACCCGCTGCAGATCGGAAAAACCGGCATAGCCGAGTTCTTTTGCGAAGCGGATCAGGGTGGACGGCTGGATCCCCAGCTCGGCGGCGATAACCGGCGTGGTGTTCAGAGCAAAGGCGTTGGCTTCCTCGAGCGAGGCGCGGGCAATCCGTTGCAGATGTGGACTGAGAGTGGGGAAGCGATCACGGATTCTCTGCCTGAGGGCATCGAAAGTTTCTCCGCTTTGGGATGGTTGTGGTTCGGACTTCTTGATCATGCCGCATCACATAGCATGAATTGTCGGAAGAGAAAATATTTTCGATATGTCAGAAAAAGAATTCCTTGACGCGAATAGAAAATATTTTTAACAATAATGACAGGGTTTTCTATTGCTCTGAGGAGGGGGCGGGGAAGGCCTTGTTCCGCCCGCCACGACCGGGCTCGCTCTAGGGAGGATAATCATGTCCAGTTCAAAGTTTACGCGCCGCGGCATGCTGCGTTCGGCTGCCGCGGTTGGTGGCCTGGCAGCATTTTATGGCCCATGGAAACACAATCGCGCTTACGCGCAGGCAACCGACAAGCCGATCCGGCTCGGGCTCACCTCAGATGCCAGCGGGCAATACGCCAACTCCGGCGCTTCCGATCGCCGCGGCATGCTGATGGCCGTCGCAGAGGCGAACGCCGCTGGCGGAGTTCTCGGCCGGAAGATAGAAACAGTCCACCTCGATACGGAAACGACCGCCGCAACGGGAAGCCGCGTTGCCGAGCGCATGATCACCCGGGAAGAGTGCGGCTTCCTTGTCGGTGCCGTCAGTTCGGGCGTTGCCAACGCGATCAGCCAGGTGGCGCAGCGCTATGGCGTGATCTACATGAACACCAATTCGTCCTCGCCGACGGAATCGGGCGAAAACTGCCACCGCGTGAAGTTCGTCTGGGACGGCAACGGAGCCAATTTCTCCAAGGCGGCGATCAAGAACTCCATCGATGCCTATGGCGGCGACTTCATGCTGCTGACCAATGACTATGTCTGGGGGCACGATACGGCGCGCGCCACCCGCGTGCTTATCGATCAGTATGGCGGATCGGTGAGCGACGAGATCCTTGTGCCGCAGGGCACGCGGGATTTCACCGCGGCGTTGCTGAAGATCCAGCAGGCCAAGCCAAACGTGGTTGCAGCAGCCGTCGGCGGTGACGACCAGATCGCCCTGCGCCAGCAGGTGGCGCAGCTTGGCATGGGTGACAAAATCGCCTGGATCAACAACCAGCAGGACTGGCCGGATATTTACGGTCTGCCCGCCGATAACCTGTTCGGCGTTTTCGGCACCACCTGGTACTACAAGCTGGATCTGCCGGGGGTTAAGGAGTTCGTCGGCCGCTATCAGGCGATGTACCCGGAAACATCGATGCGCGTGCCCGGCAATGTCTTCTACAATGGCTACATGGCCACGAAGAACCTGCTCGAAGCCATCGAGCGCGCCGGCACGACAAACAACATCGCCGTGATCAAGCAGCTTGAGGGTCACGTGATGTCCGCGGAAAGCCGCATGCAGCACCACGATGCGGTGGTCGATCCGAATACCCACCAGGTCCAGCAGTCGATCTACCTGGCAACGGGCAACCCTGCGCCGACGGAAGACGACGACCTCTTCAAGATCCTGACCAGTTCAGCGCCTGAAGACGTGCGTGACCAGGATAGCCTCGGCAGTTGCAAGCTGGAAAGCTACGACGATACGCCGACCTTTGACGCCTGAGGCGGCTCAATACTGCGCGGCCGGTTGGCCCGTGGGCAAATTGCCCGGTCCGGCCGCGCGGATGCTCTCTGCCTGATGAAGAGGCCTGCGAGGATTTTCATGATCGAACTCATACCCCACATTGTGAACGGGCTCACGCTCGGCTTGCTGTTTGCCCTGATTGCGCTTGGCTTCACGTTGATCGTGGGCGTGATGGAGGTGATCAACCTCGCCCATGGCGCTCTTTTTGCGCTCGGCGCGTATCTTGCCATGACAACCATTGGCGGCGACTGGTTTGGCTCAAGCGAATTCGGTGTCTGGTGGCGTGAACTGCCTCTCTCCACGCGCTATGCACTCGGCGTGGTGGCCGGCCCGCTTCTGGCGGCATCAGTCGGGATGGTGCTGGAACTCTGCCTGCGCCCGACCTACGGCAAGCCGCCGCTCTATGGTCTGCTTCTGACATTCGGTGCGGCGCTCGTCATAGAGGAACTGATCCGGCTGATCTGGGGTACAGGCGAGCAAAGTCTGGCTGTTCCACGGGCTCTCAACGGAGCGTTCTTCATGGGTGGTCTGATTTTCTCGACCTACAAGTTCTTTGCCGCGGGGTTTGCCATTGTCGCCATAGGCCTGGTTTGGCTGTTCCTTGAGCGGACACCTTATGGCGCCACTATCAAGGCCGGCGCCCATGACAGCGAAATGGTCCGCGCGCTGGGTTACGATCTGTCGAAGCTGCGGCTTCTGGTCTTTGGCTTCGGCGCTGCGCTTGCCGCCCTGGCCGGGGTGGTGATGGCGCCAATTTGGGGCCTGCGCCCGCATATCGGTATCGATGTCATCATTCCCGCATTCCTGATTATCGTCATCGGCGGGGTCGGCAGTTTCTGGGGTGCGGTCCTCGCCGCGCTGCTGGTCGGCCTCTCGGTCGGCATCACCGGTGCCTACGCACCTGCCTGGTCGATGCTGTCGATGTACCTGCTCCTGATCGCAATCGTCGGCTTCCGCTCCCGCGGGCTCCTGGGCCGCAAGTCCGCCTTGGAGAACTAGACCATGCGCATGATCACACTCAGCGACATTCCCGCACGCGGCGGTTCGCCGATGACCCCGGCCATGGCCCTGTTCATGCTGGCGCTGGCCACCGCGCCTTTCTGGCTGCCGGCTGTCGGTCTCTATCAGTATCTCGGCATCGAGGTGGCGATCTGGCTGATCTTCGCCCTCGGGTTCAATCTGCTCTTCGGCTACATCGGTCTGCATTCCTTCGGCCATGGCGCCTATCTCGGGATCGGGGCCTATGCCTTTGGCCTGTTTCAGCAGGAAATCATGGTCAGCCTTTGGGGCGGACTTCTGGCCGCCATTCTGGCCGCGTCCCTGGCCGGCGCCGTGGTCGGCGCCTTTCTGTCGCACCGTCGCGGGATCTATTATGCGCTGATGACCATCGGGTTCGGCCAGATCGTCTGGTTCTGCGCGATCAAGCTGCATGGTGTTACGGGCGGAGAAGATGGACTGCTGGGCATTCCGCGGCCGGATTTAGTGGTGGGCCCTATCCGCTACAGCCTCGCTGACAATTATTCGCTGTACTGGTTTGTGGCCGCGATCCTGGCGCTCGTCGTCGTCGCGCTCTGGCGCCTGGTGAATGCCCCGTTCGGGCGGGTCTTGCAGGCAATCCGCCAGAACGAGACCCGCGCGCGGTTTGTCGGTTACAATGTCTGGTTGATCAAATGGCTGACCTTCATCCTGTCGACAGCCTTTGCCGGGCTTGCCGGCGGCTTGTTCTCGATGGCCCAGGAAGGGGCGTATCCGGATGTGATGAGCCTGCACCAGTCCGGCCTGATCGTCATGATGGTGCTGGTCGGCGGAGGCCTGGTCAGCTTCTGGGGGCCGGTGCTCGGCGTGATCCTGTATTTCGTCGCTCGCGATATTATAGGCGGCGTCACGGAAACCTGGCTGCTGTGGTTCGGCCTGATGTTCGTGATCATGGTCATAACCCGCCCGGAGGGGCTTGCCGGTCTGCTCCATGTCGTCGGTGCGCGTCTTCGCAAGAAGTCTGCACCGGGCGCGGTCCCCGTTCGGAAGGAGGCTTGAGCATGGCGCTCTTTGTTGCCGAAAACCTCCGCAAACGCTTCGGCGCTCGGGTGGTCCTGGAAAACATCAGTCTTTCCATCGAGGAAGGCAGCGTGCATGGGATCATGGGCCCCAACGGCGCGGGCAAGACGACCTGCTTCCACGTTCTGACCGGTCATCACAGGCCTGACGGCGGGCGGATCACCTTCGACGGCAGGGATATCACGGGCAAGAAGCCGCACCAGATCGCGCGGCTTGGCGTTTCGCGCTCGTTCCAGATCATGAACCTGTTCGATGACACAGTGGTGATCGAAAATGTCATCCTGGCGCTGAAGCAATTCCGCAGGAACGGCATGAACCTGCTGCGCGATGTCTTCAGTGACACGAAGCTGATCGACCAGGCGATCGATGTGCTCGACCAGGTCGGCCTTGCGCATCGTGCCTGGGAAAAGGCGGCGGAGCTTCCCTACGGCGAACGCCGGGCGCTCGAGATCGCGGTGGCCCTCGCCCCCGAGCCGCGGATCGTGTTCCTGGACGAGCCGACATCGGGTCTGGGAACGGAGGCGACGCGGGCGCTGGCGGTGCTGATCCGCAAGCTTCGCGCCCGCTACACCATCGTGCTGATCGAGCATGACATGCGTTTTCTCTTCGATCTCGCCGACCGGATCTCTGTGATCCACTGGGGCCAGGTCATCGACGAAAACACGCCCGATGAATTGCAGTCCAACAAATGGGTAGCGCGCTCGGCGTTGGGGGAGGTGGCCTGATGCTGAGGGTCGAAAACATCGAGACATTCTACGGCGAGACCCAGGCTCTGTTCGGCACCAGCATCGAGGTTGGCGCGGCTGAAGTTGTCACCCTTCTGGGCCCCAACGGGGCGGGCAAGACCACGACGATCCGGTCGATCCTGGGGCTATCGCATCCGCGGTCCGGCCGGATCAGCTTTGATGGGCAGGACCTCACCCATATGCCCCCGCACCGAATATCGCGGCTCGGGATCTCCTGGGTGCCCGATGACCGCCGCGTTTTTCCTTCGCTTAACGGAAAGCGCAATCTGGCGCTCGGTACACGCAAGACCCGGTTCCGCAGCTGGACGGAAGCCGAAGTGGTCGAAATCTTCCCGGCGCTGGAACACCTGCTCAACCGCGAGTGCGAGAACATGTCGGGCGGCGAACTGCAGATGGTCGCGATCAGCCGGGCACTGCTCGGCTCTCCCGGGCTTGTCCTGTTCGATGAGCCAAGCCAGGGGCTCGCTCCGAAAATCGTGCAGGACGTGATGCGGACCGTATCGCGGTTGAAGGCTGCAGGCATTTCCAGCCTGATCGTCGAGCAAAATGCGCTGGCGGCGCTCGAGGTTTCCGACCGCGTCTACGTGATGGACCGCGGGCGGATCCTTCACGAGGGGGCCGCACAAGAGCTTTTGGACAACGCGCCGCTGCGTCGACGCCTGATCGGGATGTGAACGATGACCGCAATGCTTGAAGTCCGGAACCTTGAAAAGATCTACACCAAGAGCCGCTTTGACCGGACGCCGACCTTTCGACTGACGGCGGATTTCACCGTCGAAAAGCCGGGAATCGTGGGAATGATGGGTCCGAACGGATCCGGCAAGACCACCTTGTTCGAACTCATTACCGGGTCAAACGCGCCCACCTCTGGTGAGGTTGCCGTCTCGGGCCGCAACATTCACAAGGTTCGGACCGATCAGCGCGACCGCCTGGCGATTCACTATCACCAGTCCTACCAGGTGCGGCACTTCCGGTCCTGGAAACCCAATGTGATGATGGAACCCGCGGGCTCGGACTATCCGATGCTGCATCTGTTTGACGAACCGCAATTCAATACCCAGGACGGCTATATCGGCTTCATGCTCGATTTCTTTCGCCGCCTGCGCGAGGAGGGCCGTCTCGTGTTCCTCTGCGTTCACCCCAATGAGCGGTTTCACCTCGAGATTGTCGAAGAGATCTGCGAGAGCTTCGTCTTCGTCAACAAGGGCAGCGTGACATCCCTGCCGGACTACGCCTCGCTTCTCGCCCACGAGCCCGCGCGTGCCTATCTGGGCGATCTGCTGACGGAGTGCGCGGCATGAGCAAGGTGTTTCAAATGGGCGCCTATGTCCCTCCGGTTTCTGAGAATGCCGTGGCCGTGGATTTCCCGGGCTTTTCTTTCGGCGTCTTCCGCGATCCGGCCGGGCAGGTGTGGGCCGATTTCATCCACGACACCGATGAATTCGTCGTCGTCGCCGAAGGCGAGATGGAGATCGAGGTTGCCGGAGAAGTTGCCCAATGCTGTCCGGGGGATCTGGTGAAGATCCCGGCCGGCGCCAGCCACAGCCTTCGGACGTCGATGAATGGCGGCAGCGTCTGGTATTACGGCTATGGCAGGTTCGGAGGCAATCATGACTGACGGCTTGCGCGTTGCGCTGGTGGGCTGCGGTCTCATCAGCCTTTATCATCTGAGGGCCTGGCAGGCCGCCGGCGCTGAGATCGTCGCACTCTGCGATATCGATCTGGCAAAGGCGGAAGCGCGCGGGGCGGAATTCGGGGTGACGCGTCTCCACACGGACGCGGCGGAAATGTTCAGGCAGGGCGGTTTCGACGCGGTGGACATCGCCGCCTCGGTTGGCGCCCACGCGCCGGTTGCGCGGATGGCGGCGGATCATGGTGTGCATATCATGTGCCAGAAACCGTTGACCGAAACGGTGGCCGAAGCGGAAGAACTGATCGCCTATGTCGGTGAGCGGGTGCGTTTCATGGTGCATGAGAACTACCGGTTCCGGCCCCACTACATGACCGTGCGGCGCTGGATTGCCGAAGATCGTATCGGCACGGTCCGGCATGTGCAGATTTCCTGCCGCGGATCGGGGCTGTGCCCGCGCGAAGACAATGTGCCCTTCCTTATCGAGCGTCAGCCCTATCTCACCGGCTTCCGCCGGAATCTGGTTTTCGAAACAATGATCCATCATCTCGATGTGCTGCGCTGTCTGTGCGGGCCGTTGAAGGTGATCGCGGCACGGCTGAACACACTGGCTGAAGGACTGCCGGGGGAGGATACGGCGGCGATCCTTCTGCAAGGACGGGACGGGCTCATCGCGACGGCGGATGGCTGTCTCGTCGCGCCGGGCTATCCTGAGCTGCATGGCGACCGGCTCGAGGTGATTGGAGCCAAGGGCACCATCGTTATGGAATTGAACAAGACGTACCTGGTTGGCGCCGAGGAAACTGCCGAAGAAGTGGATCTGCCTGGCCGCTACCAGGAGTGCTTCGACACGATCATGGCGGACTTCGTTCGGGGCCTGCGCCAGGGAACAGAATTCGAGACCGATCGGCTCGACAATCTTGAAACATTGCGGCTCATGGAAAGCGTCTATCAGGCTGCAGGCTTGGAGATCACAGAATGAATCAGGCAACAAGCCTCACACCCGCAGTCGACACCGAGCGGCTTGACCGATTGTTCGATGTGAAGGGATTGCGGGTTTTTGTGCCTGGTGGCTATGGCGCAATCGGTGAAGCGGTTGCCACTGGGATGGCGCGCCGCGGCGCCGTCGTCACGATCGCGGGGCCGTCGCCTGACAAGGCCAGAGCACTGGCCTTGAGCCTGGGAGACAACGGTGCCACAGCACACGGAATTGCGCTCGACGCCAGCAATGTAGCCGACATCATGCGCGCCACCTCCGAGGCTGTCGGACTGATGGGCGGCATCGACGTGCTGGTCAATTGCGTCGGCATCCAGCGTGAACAATCGATTCTGGAGGTTACCGAAGAGACATTCGACGAGGTCTACGAGACCAATCTCAAATCGGCGATGTTCATGGCCCAGGCCGTGGCGCGAGACCAGATCGAACGCGGCAACGGCGGGAGGCAGATTCATCTGTTGTCGGTTCGCTCGCAACTTGCGTTGCGCAACCGGGGCTATTCCGCCTATTGCGCTACCAAGGGCGGCCTGGTGATGCTGGTCAAGCAGCATGCCATGGAACTTGCGCCCTATGGCATCACAGTCAACGGGGTCGCGCCGACATTCATCCAGTCGGACCGCATCCGCGCGCATCTTGATGATCCGGCATTCCGCAAATTCATGCTCGAGCGAAATCCCTTGGGGCGTATCGGAGACCCGGTCGAGGTTGTCGGCCAGGTCATCACCATGGCCGCTCCGGCGGGCAGCTACATGACCGGCCAGGTGGTCTACATAGACGGCGGGGTCACGGCATCACAATGAAACGGAACTTGCGCTCCGCACGCTGGTTCGAACCGGACGATCTGCGCGGATTCGGGCACCGGTCCCGGCTCATGCAGATGGGGTATTCGAAGGAAGACTGGCACGGCCGGCCGGTCATAGCCATCGTCAACACCTGGTCGGATATCAATCCCTGCCATGCCCATTTCCGGAGCCGAGTGGAAGACGTAAGGCGCGGCGTGCTCCAGGCCGGCGGGTTTCCGATCGAGCTGCCGGCGCTGTCGCTGAGCGAGAATTTCGTCAAGCCGACGACGATGCTCTACCGCAATCTTCTGGCGATGGAGACGGAGGAGCTTCTGCGCTCGCACCCCGTGGATGGGGCTGTCCTGATGGGTGGCTGCGACAAGACAACACCGGGGCTGCTGCTGGGAGCGATCAGCATGGATCTGCCCTGCATTTTCCTGCCGGCCGGCCCGATGTTGCGGGGCAATCTGCGCGGCGAGGTGCTGGGTTCGGGCGCGGACACGTGGAAATACTGGGACGAGCGCCGTGCCGGCAAGATCGGGATCGAGGAGTGGCAGGGTGTCGAGGCAGGTATCGCCCGGAGCTATGGCCACTGCATGACGATGGGCACGGCCGCAACGATGACCGCGCTGGCGGACGCTTTGGGACTGTGCCTGACCGGTTCATCTTCCATTCCTGCGGCGGATGCGAACCACATCCGTATGGCCGCGGCCTGCGGACGCCGCGCTGTGGAAATGGTCAACGACGATCTGCGTCCCTCCAGCATTCTCACCCGGGCATCGTTTGACAATGCGCTCAATGTCGCCATGGCGATGGGATGTTCAACCAACGCCATCATTCACCTGATCGCCCTGTCGCGCCGGGCCGGGTTCCCGCTGACGCTTGTTGATTTTCACGCAGCCGGGCATCGCGTGCCGGTGCTGGCCAATATCCGCCCGTCGGGCGAGCGCTACTTGATGGAGGATTTCTTCTATGCCGGCGGGCTGAAGGCATTGATGGCACAAATGGGGGACCTGCTGGATGGCACGGCGGCAACCGTGACGGGACAGAGCCTCGGGGCCGAAATCGCCGGCGCTGAAACCTATCTGCCCGATGTCATCCGCAGTCTCGACAACCCGGTGTCCCTGGAGCCGGCAATGGCGGTTCTGCGCGGCAATCTGGCGCCGCAGGGCGCGGTGATGAAGCCCTCAGCGGCAGATCCGCGACTGCTCAGCCATCGCGGCCCGGCGCTTGTGTTCGACAGCTATGCCGACATGAAAGCGCGGATCGACGATCCAACTCTCAACGTGACGGCGGACACGGTGCTGATCATGCGCGGCGCCGGGCCGCAGGGCGGACCGGGCATGCCGGAATGGGGCATGTTGCCGATCCCCAAATACCTGCTCGAGCAGGGCGTGCGCGATATGGTTCGCATCTCGGACGCCCGCATGAGCGGCACCAGCTACGGGGCCTGCATCCTGCATGTTTCGCCCGAAGCCCATGTCGGCGGGCCGCTGGCGCTGGTGCGGACCGGCGACATCATCGCAGTCGATGCCCGGGCAGGACGCATTGACATGGAGGTGCCCGAGGACGAACTGGCCCACCGCCGCGCGGCCTGGTCCGCTCCGGCCGGAAAGGCGGGGCGCGGGTATGGCTGGGTTTATGCGCAGCACATCCTGCAGGCCGACCAAGGCTGTGATTTCGATTTTCTGGAAACCGGGTTCGGGGCTTCCGCGCCCGAGCCGGAAATTCTCTGACCGACAGGTGAAAAGATGACCAAGATGCAGCCGAAACTCCTGATAAACGGCGAGTTCAAAAACCGTGGCCAGGCAGATGCCATCCCGGTGATCAACCCCTGCAACGGCGAGACGCTTTGGGAGCAGCCGGCCTGCGGACCGGACGATGTGGCCGAAGCGCTGGCCCATGCCCGCGCGGCGCAGGCGAGCTGGTCGAAGGTGCACGGATGGGAGCGTGGCCGTATCCTGCGGGCTGTGGCATCCGAGATGCGCGCGCGCACGGATGCCATTGCTTCCGCGCTCTCGATGGAAATCGGGCGGCCGATTTCCCAGGCGGCCGGTGAGGTCGGGGCCGCGATCGAGCAGTTCGAGTGGTTTGCAGGCGAGGCCGAGCGGCTGTTCGGAGACGTGATCGCCTCGCGGCAGGGCGGACGGCTTCTGACCGAGCATGAGCCAGTCGGTATATGCGCTGCCTTCACGGCGTGGAACTTCCCGGTCAACCTGCCGGTGCGCAAGATCGCGCCCGCGCTGGCCGCCGGCAATGTCATTCTCGTTCGTCCCTCCGAGCAGGTGCCGATGACCTCCACGCTGATCGCTGAAGCCTGCGTCGCCGGCGGCGTGCCGGCGGGCGTCGTGCAGTTGTTGCTGGGAAGGGCAGCAGACGTGTCGGCGCCGATCATGGCGGCCAACGAGGTCCGCAAGATCTCGCTGACCGGTTCGACCCGGGTCGGGCAGATGCTGATGGCGGAGGCTGCCAAAACCGTCAAGCGCTGCTCAATGGAACTGGGTGGGCATTCTGCCGTGGTTGTCTGTGCGGATTCGGACGTCGAGGCCGCCGCCGCCCAGTGCGCGTTGTTCAAGTTCCGCAATGCCGGACAGGTCTGCATCGCGCCAAACCGCTTCTATGTCGAGGAGAGCGTGTCGGAGAGGTTTCTCGCCAGGATGCAGGCTGACGCGGAGGCGCTGGTGCTCGGCGACAGCCAGGACCGGGCAACCACAATGGGACCTCTGACGCTGGCCTCGGGACGTGACAAGGTCGAGCGGCTGATCGCCGACGCGATCGGGCATGGCGCCCGTCTGGTCACCGGTGGCAAAAGGCCGGAAGGGCGCAACAGCGGATATTTCCTGGAGCCGACGGTTCTCGGAGATGTTCCAGATCATGCCGCCATCATGTCGGAGGAGCCGTTCGGGCCAGTCGCGCCCGTGGCGAGTTTCTCCGATCTCGATGAGGCCATCGAGCGTGCCAATTCAACCCCTTACGGCCTCGCCGCCTATGCCTTCACCTCCAGCCAAAGCAAGGCCGACACCCTGTCGCGCGGACTGCATGCGGGGATGGTCGGCATCAATACCTTCATGGTTGCCCATGCCGAAGCACCCTTCGGCGGTGTAGATCACTCCGGAATGGGCCGGGAAGGCGGGCGCGAGGCGATCCGCGATTACCAGAATACAAAGTTAACTCACATGATGGCGGTTTGAGATGATGACCAATTCCATCAATAAGCTGCACGGGATCTGGGCCGAGGGGCGGTGCGCTCTCAATGGCTGGATTGCCGCCCCGTCGGCGATAACGGCCCAGGCAATGGCCGCCGCCAGGTGGGACGCCCTGACCGTCGACCTGCAGCACGGGACTGCCGACTACCACGACCTTCTGACCCTGTTGCCCATCATCGAAGCCTCCGGGTCTTCGCCGCTGGTGCGGGTGCCCTGGCTGGATGAGGCGATCATTATGCGGGTGCTCGATGCCGGCGCCATGGGCGTCATTGCGCCGATGATCGAAACCCCGGACCAGGCCGCGCGCCTCGTTGCGGCCTGCCGTTATCCGCCCGAGGGCGGGCGCAGTTTTGGCCCCGTGCGCGCGCGCCTTTCCTGGCCAGGGGATTACTCGGTCGCTTCGGCAAATGCCTCGGTGCTGGCATTTGCGATGATCGAAACCCGCGCAGCCGTAGAGGCGGTCGACGACATCGTCGCCGTGCCCGGGCTGTCGGGCATTTACATCGGACCCAGCGACCTGGCGCTGAGTTACGGCCACCCGCCCCGGTTTGATTCCGAGGTCGCTGAAATCGTGGAATTGATCGCGCTCATTCGCCGCAAGACCTCCGAGGCCGGGATCCGGTGTGGGCTTCATTGCGGATCATCTGCCTACGCGGTCAAGGCCGCAGGCTGGGGCATGGACCTGGTCACCGTTGGGTCTGATGCGCGCTTTGTGGAGGCCGGTGCCGCCGAAGCGACGACCGCCTTTCGAGCCGGTCTGGCCGTCCAGCGATGAAGCGAATTGGCCCATTTGCGAGGATGGATTGATGCAACAGTTCTTTTTCGAAGTGAAAATCCAGACTCAAGGCAAGTCGCTTACGCCTATCGACGACCTGCTGGCGCAGGAGATCCAGACCCGCGGGCTTGACGCAGGACTCCTGACGATCTGGTGCAAGCATACGGGAGCGTCTCTCCTGGTACAGGCGAATGCGGACGACGATGTTAAGGCCGATATTCTCACCTTCTTCGATGATCTGGTCCCCAAGAACCCGGGGCGTTACCGTCACAAGCCTGATCAGCCAGACAACGCACCGTCGCATCTTCGGGCGCTTCTGACGCAAACCCAGATCTCGCTCCCGGTCCGCGACGGATTGCTGCCGCTCGGCGACGTGCAGAGCCTGTATCTCTTCGAGCACCGCGAGGCCTCGAAAACACGCCGGCTGTTGGCCCATTACATTGGTGACGCACTACCTGATGAGACTAATTTTTTGGTGATGTGAATGGCTGGCATTGCCAAGAGCTACATCAACCGGCCGAGAATGTTGTTGAGCTTGGCCACTTCGCTTTCTCCGAGCAAGCTGCAGATCGCCTCGTCCTGGCTCTGGACGACGCCGCGGACTTGCGCCATCCGCTTGCGCCCCAGGTCGGTGAGCATCAGGTTGACCTGCCGCTGATCGGTCTTGCCGGCCTGGCGGTGAACGAGCCCCTCCATGACCATGCGGTCGACCATCTTGGTCAGCGTCGGCGGGTTCATCAGCACGATCCTGGCGAGTTCCCCCATGGTCTGGCTCGGCTCAGCGTCCAGCGTCTCGAGCACGCGCCAGACCTCCACCTGCACACCATGTTCCTTCAGCGCAGCCGTCAGCGACTGGTGCACGGCCCGGTGCGCAGCCGCCAGCGTATAGGAGATATAGGAGTCGATCGGGTTCTTCATGGTTCATCCAAGTGTCAGGTTGCATAGAAAATAGTTGACTTGGAAAATAATTTCAATTGCAATGACAAAAATCCCTCAAGCACGGCTGATAGGGGACACGTGCATGGAGTTTTCCCGGACCGCAGTGGCATTTCCGGCAGAGTTGAACGACCTTCGCGACTGGGCTTCGGTAAGCTCGGCGGGCTTTTATCGCGTCGCGCTGCTGATCCCGATGTGCGGTTCGGCCGGGATCTGGGCGCCGTCCTGCATTTCCTCGGCTCAGTTGGCGGTTGAAGAGATCAACCGGCGCAACGGCATCGCCGGTCGCCAGGTGCAATTGATCATGATCGATTCAGCGCTTGAGGCGAAGGTTCCGGTCGAGGAGATCGTCAACGACCTGATCGAGACCAACGCCATAGACGCGATCGTCGGCATGCACATCAGCGCCATCCGCCAGCGGCTGAGCAAGGTCGTGCGGCAGCGGGTGCCCTATGTCTACACGCCGCTTTACGAAGGCGGGGAGAACACGCCCGGGATCTTTGCCATCGGCGAGACGCCGCATGAGCAACTGGGGCCGGCGATCGAAACGTTGCAACAGCAGTTCCGGCCGAAGCGCTGGGCGTTGATCGGCAATGACTATGTCTGGCCCCACACATCGCATTCCTATGCCAAGACCAAGCTGAAGGAACTGTCCGTCGGGCTTTGCTATGAACGGTACCTGCCGTTTGGCGTGCGCAACATGTCGCACTATATCGACGAGATTGCCCATTCCGGTGCGGAGGCGCTGCTGATCTCGCTTGTCGGCCAGGACGCAGTGACCTTCAACCGGGCATTCGGGGCGGCGGGACTGGATGGCAAGATGATCCGGCTGTCATGCTGCATCGAGGAGAATGGCCTGCTCGCCTGCGGCGACCGCAACCTCAAGCGGTTCTTCTCATCTGCGAGCTATTTCGGGTCGCTTAGAACCGAGGGCAACTGCGCCTTCAAGGAAAGCTATTATGGTTTGCACGGCGACAAGGCCCCGGTGCTCAATGTGATCGGGCAGTCGACCTATGAGGGTGTTCACTATCTGTCGGCGTTGATGGACGACAAATCTGGCGATTGGCGAGAGCGTAATATGCTTTCGGGGTCGGCTTTCCGCTATCGAAGCGTGAAGCGTGCTTTCTCTCTGAAACGGCCGGTAGCACGCGCCCCGATTTATCTTGCTCGCGCTGACGGAATCATGTTCGAGGTGATAAAGCAAATATAAATCATATAGATACCAATTAATTTGAATTGGAAAACAAAATACTTGAAAAGGAAAATAAAATTCTCCATGGTTGTATGACGCCGATACCCCCGGTCCAAAAAGGGGGACGGCGACCGTCATGCCTCAGGGGGATTTTGCCTTGGTCTGGTTTTTTTCGCTGCTCGCTCTTGCGCTTCTGCTGATCATCGCGATCTGGTTCCTGCAGCGCTATTATGCCAAGGCGACACTGGACACCGCGCTTGTCCGTACCGGACTGGGGGGCAAGCGTGTCGTCATCGATGGCGGCTGTTTCGCCTTGCCGATCCTGCACCAGATCCAGCGTGTCTCGATGGGGTCGGTGACATTTCCCGTCCATCGCAAGGGCCGTGAATCGCTGTTGACGAAGGATCAGCTGCGCGCCGATGTCGAAATGGAATTCGAGCTCCGGG
Organism: Parahoeflea alexandrii; assembly: GCF_024105735.1. Lineage (GTDB taxonomy): Bacteria > Pseudomonadota > Alphaproteobacteria > Rhizobiales > Rhizobiaceae > Hoeflea > Hoeflea alexandrii. The sequence goes on from NZ_JAAAML010000001.1 coordinate 27,204, forward strand.
TCGAGCCGACGGCGGAAGGCATCGCCACCGCCGCGCAGGTTCTGGGGATGCGGATCGCTCGCGGCGGCGACGCCATCCGCGAGGTTGTCGGCGGCGCCCTGATCAACGCCATGCAGGATGCCGCCGCCCGGCGTAACCTGGCCGACATCCACCTCGACCGTTCCGGCTACACGGCGGAAGTGACACAGGCGGTGGCCGAGCATGCCGCGCGTCTGGGACTTGCCATGGTTTCGACTTCGCTGGTCAGCGTCGATCAGAGCGATCTGAGCCAGCTCAACGAAAGCAACGCCTTCAACGCGCAAGGCATGCGGCGGCTCGCCGAGATGGTTGCCGAACAGCGCAAGGCGCGGATCAAGGTCGAAACCGAGACCGAGATCGCCATCCGCGAGAGCCGGCTGGCGCAGCACCAGAAGCAGCTGGAGCTGCAGCGCGCCGAGCAGGAAGCCGAAATCGCCCAGCAGGAACATCTCAAGCGCATGCAGTCTGAAGCCCGGGCGCGGTCGGACCAGGCCGAGGCGCAGGCCGAGTTTGCCACCGAACAGGCGCGGATCGAGAAGACGCAACGGGTCAAGGCGGCCCAGGTCGCCAATGACGAGGCGCTGCGGCGCGCGGAGATGGCGGCAGTCCTCGCACTTGAGGAAACGCGGATTGAAAACGAGGTCCAGCTCGCCAAGCGGCGGATCGAGGAAGCCTCGACCAAGGCCGCGGAAGAAGATGCGCGTGCACAGGTGCTGCTCGCAGCCGAACGAGTGCAGGTGCAGAAGGAGCGCGCCATCGTCGAGCGCGAGCAGGAGATCTCCAATCTCAGGCAGAAGAAGGATCTCGCCCTCGAAGACGCGCGCGTCCAGAGCGATGTGGGCACCATGCTGGCAAAAGCGAAGGCCGAGGCCGAGGTCGCCCGGTCCCTCGCGGAAACGGAACAGCGGCGGATGGAAGCCGAGGCTGCCGGACGCCATGCCCTCAATCAGGCCGAGAATACACTCAGCGAATCCGTGATCCGGATGCGGCTGGAGGAGCGCAAGCTCGATCGCCTGCCGGAAATCATGACCCAGATGATGAAGCCGGTCGAAAAGATCGATTCTATACGCATCAACCAGATCAGCGGCATGGGCAGCGGTGGTGCCTCCGGCGGCGGCAACGGCGTCGACAATGCCTTCGGCGCCGCGATGGACCAGATCCTCGGAATGGCCGTGCGGCTGCCCGCGATGAAGCAGATGGGCGAGGAAATCGGGCTGGATTTCGATGCCAACCTGGCTGGCCGCACCGCCGATTACGCCCAGAGAACCAAGCAGAAAGACAAAGACTGAGACCACCCGTCCCGGGTGCCCGACCGCAACTCAACCATTTCACGGAAGGAATACGACATGTCGATCAACAGACGCCATTTTCTTGCCTCCGCCGCCGCTGCAACCGGCGCTATCATGCTGCCGCGCGCCGTGATGGCCGCCGATACGATCAAGCTCGGCTCGGTGCTTGATGTTTCCGGTATCTTCGACGCCTATGGCAAGCCGATGGACATGGCGATGCGGCTTGCCGTCAGCCAGATCAACGCTGCCGGCGGGTTGCTCGGCAAGCAGGTCGAGGTCGTCGGCTACGACACCCAGTCCGACATGGCGCTCTATTCGCAATATGCCCAGCAACTGGTCCGGGAGGACAAGGTGGACGTGGTGCACGGCGGCATCCTGTCGGCTTCGCGTGAGGCGATCCGCCAGACCCTGCACAAGAACAAGACGCTCTATTTCTACAACGTGCTTTACGAAGGCGGCGTCTGCGACCGCAACATCTTCATCAACGGCGTAACTCCGGCCCAGCAGGCCGAGGCACTGGTGCCCTATGCCATGGGCAAGTCCGGCAAGAAGGTCTACATCGTCGCCGCCGACTACAATTACGGACAGATCACCGCACGCTGGCTGCAGAAATTCGTCGCCGACAATGGCGGCGAGACGGTGGGTGTCGACTTCTTCCCGCTCGATGTCTCGGATTTCGGCTCGACCATCGCCAAGATCCAGACCGCCGGTGCGGACCTGGTTATCGCGCCGCTGGTCGGCGGGGCGCATCTGTCGTTCTTCCGTCAATGGGCGGCAGCAGGCATGAAGGACCGGATTGCTCTGGCGTCGACCACCATGGGTGTCGGCAATGAGCACAAGGTGCTGACCGCCGAAGAGGGCAACGGCATCATGGTTGCCTATAATTACAGCCAGGAGCTCGATACGCCTGAGAACGCTGCGTTCAAGGAAGCCTGGGTTGCAGCCGGTGGTGACGCCGGCGGTATGCACGAACTGGCGGTGTCGAACTATCACGGTGTGCTCACCTGGGCTGAAGGTGTGCGTATTGCCGGAACACTGGAGCGCGACGCGGTTGTGGAGGCACTGGAAACCGGCGTTTCCATCACAGGTCCCGGCGGCAAGGTCACGGTCGACCCGAAGACTCATCATGCCGTTCTCGATGTTCACCTGATGGAAGTCGAGAACCAGGGGATGCGCGTCGTCGAAACGCTGCCGCAACGCCAGCCGATCGACACCCAGGCTGTCTGCGATCTTGGCGCCAATCCGGACGACAACACCCAGTACGAAATCCAGATCTGACACCCTCCCAAGGTCAGGGAGGGGCCGCCGGTCGCGCGGCCCCTCCATTCCCATTGCGATCTTCCAAGGCCACCCGTTCATGGATCTGGTATTCGTCATCATCGTCGAAATGCTCTACGCGGTCGCCTCGCTGGTGCTGATCAGTGCGGGTCTCGCCATCGTGTTCGGCATGATGAAGATCATCAATCTGGCGCATGGCGAGTTCATGATGATGGGCGGCTATGTGACGATCACGGCGGTCACGCTGGGCGCCAATGTCTTTGTCGCCATGCTCATCATCGCCCCGGTGGTTGTCGGCCTGATCGGGCTGGTGGTCGAGCGGCTGGTGATCCGGCATCTCTATGGCCGGCTGGTCGACACGATGCTGGCGACATGGGGATTGAGCCTGTTCTTCATCGGACTGGCGACCATGATCTTCGGCAACACGACAACGGGAATCTCCACGCCGATTTCAGGGTTCACGGTCGGAAACTACCAGGTCAACGGCTACAACTTCTTTATCATCCTGATCGCGATCGTGTTGCTCGGGCTCATGTATGCGGTGCTCAAGGGCACACGGCTGGGGCTGATCGCGCGCGGTGCGATGCAGCTGCCGGACATGGCCGCGGCACTCGGCTACTCTCCGGAACGCATCTACATGGCGACATTCTTCTGCGGCTCGGCGCTGTCGGGGCTCGCGGGCGCGATCCTGGCGCCGCTGGTCGGCCTGGTGCCGACATCGGGCGGAGCCTACATCGCCAAGGCCTTCATCACGGTGATTGCCGGCGGTCCTTCGCTGATCACCGGATTGATGGCCAGTTCAGGTCTCTTCGGCTTCATCAGCCAGATCTTCACGTTTGCGGTCTCGCCGGTGATGGGCGAAGTGGCGCTGCTGGTGGCCGCGGTGGTGCTGCTTAGGTTGCTGCCGCAGGGTGTGACCGGCAAGTTCTTCCGGGGACGTCTGTGATGGCTTCCTTCTGGGCAAAAGAGGTTCCGGCCACCATAATCGTCGCGGCCCTGCTGATCTGGATCATGCCGATGATGATCGGCACCTATACGCTGACAGTGCTCCTGATCTACGGCATGCTCGGTTTCAGCCTTGGCCTGATCTGGGGCTTCGGCGGGATCCTGTGCTTCGGCCAGGCGGCGTTCTTCGGGCTCGGGGCCTACACCTATGCCATCGCCGCTATCAATATCGGCGACAGCACCATTCCCATGCTGCTTGCGGTTCTGGTCCCGGCCGCTTTCGCCGCCCTGCTCGGCGCCATGATGTTCTACGGCCGTCTGACGGACGTCTATCTCGGCGTGATCACGCTGGTAGTGACGCTGATCCTGTTCAAGTTCATCAGTTCGACCGCCGGCCCGGAATACGTGATCGGCAAGGCGCGGCTCGGCGGCTTCAACGGTATCCCCGGTTTCCAGACGCTGAATGTGCCAGGGCGGCCGAATGACTACATCTACGGCGATCCGTATTTCTATTTCTGCGCCGTGCTGCTGCTGATCGTCTATCTGCTGGTCAGCTGGCTGCTGAAATCATCCTTCGGGCGCGTGGCTGTCGGGATTCGCGAGAACGAGGTTCGCGTGGCGCTGATGGGCTATGACGTCAGTGCGCGAAAGACCGTGCTTTTCGCGATCGGCGCCGCGATCGCCGGGCTGGCGGGCGGGCTGTTTGCCAATTGGGGCGAGATCGTTACGCCCAATCTGTTCAGTCTCGGCCAGTCTGCCGAGATCATCATCTGGTGCATCGTTGGTGGTCTGGGCACGCGCATCGGCCCGATCGTCGGGGCAGCCGGGCTTGCCTATCTCAAGTTCCTGCTCGGCCAGCAGAGCATGATCGACAACACGCTCCTGACCGGCATCATTCTTGTCCTGTTCGTGCTGTTCCTGCCGAAGGGCCTCGTTCCGGCTATCGCGTCTCTCTGGCGGATCAGTTTCGGGCAACGCCGCCAGCTGCCACGGCACGGTGCGCGCCGCATTCGCAGCGGGGGCGCCAGGCATGGCTGAAATCGTACTTGAAACGGCGGGGTTGACGATGCGGTTTGGCGGTGTGGTCGCCACCGACAATGTCGATTTCAAATTGAGGGCCGGAGAGCTGCGCTGCCTGATCGGCCCGAACGGGGCCGGGAAGTCGACCTTTTTCAAATGCGTCACAGGGCTGCTGACGCCCACCGGCGGCCAGGTGTTCATGCGCGGGCACGAAACCACCGGCTGGAACCCGCGCCAGGTCGCAGCCCTTGGCGTGGGCATCAAGACACAGGTGCCCAACCTGATGGACGGGCTCGATGTGCACGAGAACATCTGGATGGCGGCGCGGCGGTTCCTGCCGATGCAGGATGCGATGCGCAAGGCGTCCGAGGTGATCGAGCGACTGGCCCTTGGTCCGATCGCGCGAACGGAACTCGGACGACTGGCGCATGGCGAGCGGCAGCGGGTCGAACTGGGTCTGGTGGTTGCCGGTGATCCCTGGCTGGTGCTGCTTGATGAACCCGCAGCCGGGATGAGCGCCGACGATGTGGAACGTATGAGCGACATCATCCGCGAAATGACCCGCACCGCGGCGGTGGTGATCGTCGAGCACGACATGCAGTTCATCCGCTCGATCGCCAGCACCGTGACCGTGTTCCATCAGGGTGCGGTGCTGATGGAGGACCACGTCGACCGGGTCATGGCGGATCCCACGGTCCGCAACGTCTACCTGGGAAAGAAAGCCTGATGATGGCCGAGGAGCGGAAGACCTGCCTGGATATCAAGAGCCTGTCGGGAGGCTACGGCAAGGTGCCGATCCTGCACGGGATCGAGTTTTCGGTGGCGGAGAACGAGGTCGTCGGCATTCTCGGCCACAATGGCATGGGCAAGTCCACCCTGCTCAAGACCATCATGGGATTCCTGCCGGCGAGTTCGGGCACGGTCCGGTTCCACGGCGTCGAGATCACCCGCCTGTCGCCTTATGAGCGGGCAGGGCTCGGCATCGGTTATGTGCCGCAGGGCCGCGGAATTTTCCCGCAGCTGAGTGTGCGCGACAATCTCCGTTTTGCCTGGCACGACTATTCCGGCGGCGGCGAGGAGGAAGTGATCGAAGCCGTGCTCGCCGACTTCCCGCGGCTGGCGCGGCTGCTTGACCGCATGGGCGGCGCGCTGTCGGGCGGCGAACAGCAGCTCCTGGCTTTGGCCCGAAGCCTGATGGGCGATCCGGAATTCCTGCTGCTGGACGAGCCGACGGAGGGTATCCAACCTTCGATCATCGAGGAGATGTCGGAAACCCTGTTGCGCCTGCGCGAACGGCGCGGTCTGTCGATCCTGCTGGTCGAGCAGAATTTCGACTTCATCGCCGATCTGTCGGACCGGGTCCTGGTGCTCGAACGCGGGCGGATTGCCGGTGAACTTTCCAAGGCCGAGCTGGCCGATCAGGCGAAGGTCGACCAGTTCCTGGGTTTCGGCGCCGCGCGCTCGACGCGTGGCACTGCGACGGGAACCACGCGTGCAGGACCGGCCCCGGCGCCCAGGCCCCCGAGCCAGCAGCAAATCGCCCATCCTGCTCCCATCACCCCCCAGCCCTTGGTGACAAGCATGACAATCAAACGCCCCAGTCTTTCGCAGATGCGCGCCATGGCGAGCCGTTTCGGCATGAACCTGACGGATACGGAACTCAGCGAGTACAGCCAGATCATGGAGCCCTACATCCAGGCCTATGACCGGCTCGACGCCATTCCCGATAATCTGCCCGAAGTGCGCTATCCGCGCTCGCCCGGGCGGTTTCCGGATCCAACGGAAAACCCGCTCAATGCCTGGTATGTCAAGACGGAAGTGCGCGGCGCACCCGACGGACCGTTGCGCGGCAAGCGCATCGCACTCAAGGACACGATCTGCCTGGCCGGCGTGCCGATGATGAACGGATCGTCGATCATGGAGGGCTATACGCCCGAGATCGACGCCACCATCGTCACGAGGATGCTCGATGCCGGCGCCATCATTGCCGGAAAGGCGCATTGCGAGAACTTCTGCTTGTCCGGTGCCTCCCACACCAATGCCAAGGGGCCGGTGCACAATCCCTGGAAGCGTGGCTACATGGCCAACGGCTCTTCCAGCGGATCGGCAGCACTTGTCGCGACGGGTGAGGTGGATATGGCGATCGCGGGCGACCAGGGCGGCTCGATCCGACTGCCGTCCTCGGCCTGCGGCGTCTATGGCATGAAGCCGACCCATGGATTGGTGCCCTATACAGGTGTCATGCCGGTGGAGATGACCATCGATCATGTCGGTCCGGTCACGTCGACGGTTGCCGACAATGCGCTTCTGCTCGAGGTGCTGGCTGGCGAGGACGGGCTTGATCCGCGCCAGTACAATCCAAAGGTTTACCGTTACACAGAAGCCCTTGGCCGTGGCGCGCAGGGACTGCGGATCGGTATCCTGAAGGAAGGGTTTCGCCGGCCCGAGAGCGAGGCGGATGTCGACGAAAAAGTGCTGGCCGCCGCCAACCGTTTCCGGCAACTGGGCGCCATGGTCGAGGAGATTTCCGTGCCTGAGCACACTCTTGCGGTTGATTGCTGGACGGCGATCACCGTGGAAGGCATGCAGGACCAGATGATGCACGGCAACACCGGCGGCACCAATTACCGCGGCCTGTTCCTGCCATCGATGATCGACCAGATGTCGCAATGGCGCAACCGTGCCGACGAGCTCAGCCATTCCCTGAAAACCTGCATGTTCCTCGGCGAGCATTTCCAGACCCAGTACCGGGGCCGGTTCTATGGCAAGGCCCAGAACCTGATGCGCCGCGTCAACGAGAAATATGCGGAGGCACTCAAACGCTTCGACGTGCTGCTGATGCCGACCATGCCGATGAAGCCGCAGGAAATTCCGCCTGCGGACTGTTCAATCAGCCTTTACGTTCAACGGGCCTTCGAGATGATCGGCAATACCGCTCCTTTCAATGGCGGTCTGCCGGCAATGAGTGTCCCTTGTGGCTTGAGTGAAGGCTTGCCAATCGGCATGATGCTGGTGGGACCGAGTTTCGGCGAGATGAAGATTTACCAGGCGGCGCACGCCTTCGAACAGAGCGAAGACTGGCGCAGCATGTGAGGGGGAAACGATGTCGATTCTGAACGAGAGCCTTGCAGGAAAACTTTCCGAACTGGGCCGGACCACCAGCCCACAGTCGGCGGAATCGACGGCGCCGGAGAACGATCTCTCCTATGTTCGCGGCAGCACCCATCTGCCTTTGCGCTACATGACCATTCCGCAATTGCTGCGCGAGGCCGTCTCGCTGTTCGGCCCGCGTGAGGCGATCATATGCCCGCAGCAGGATATTCGCCTCAGCTACTACGAGTTTGACCGCGCAGTTGACGAACTGGCGTCCGGCTTTCTCGCTATGGGGCTTGAGAAAGGTGACCGCATCGGTATCTGGTCGCCCAATCGCTACGAGTGGGTGCTGACCCAGTTCGCCACGGCACGGATCGGCCTGGTGCTGGTCAACATCAACCCGGCCTACCGGCTGTCGGAGCTGGAATACGCGCTCAACAAGGTCGGCTGCAAGGCGCTGGTGACAGCGCGTGCGTTCAAGACCTCCAACTATCTCGAGATGATCACGACGCTGGCGCCCGAGATCGCCGATTGCGAACCCGGCCGGTTGCGGGCTGAAAGGCTGCCGCAGCTGCGCGCGGTGATCGTGCTTGGTGAGGTCAGCGAACCGGGCCTGTTTTCGTTTGACCGGGTGAGGACGCTTGGCGGTCCGGCGCAGCAGTTGCGGCTGCCGACGATCGAGGCGGAGCTCGGTCCGGATGACGCCATCAACATCCAGTTTACCTCTGGCACGACGGGCCACCCCAAGGGCGCGACGCTGTCGCACTACAACATCGTCAACAATGCCCGCTACGTCACCGACCGCATTGCGCTGACGGAAAGCGACCGGCTGTGCATTCCGGTGCCGCTCTACCATTGCTTCGGCATGGTCATGGGTGTGCTGGGCGCCGTTAGCAAGGGTGCCGCCATGGTGTTTCCGGGCGAGGCCTTCGATCCGGTGACGACGTTGTCCGCGCTCGAAGCCGAACGCTGCACCGCCGTCTATGGCGTGCCTACCATGTTTGTCGCCATGCTCGAGGAGCTCGACCGTTCACCGCGCAACCTGGCGCAGCTGCGGACGGGGATCATGGCCGGGGCGCCGTGTCCGGTGGAAGTGATGCACCGGGTGATGGAGCGGATGCACATGCGCGAGGTGACGATCTGCTACGGCATGACCGAGACATCGCCGGTATCGTTCCAGAGTTTTACCGACGACCCGGTCGACAAGCGCTGCGAAACCGTCGGCCGCATCCATCCGCATCTCGAGGTCAAGATCGTCAATGATGACGGCCGGATCGTGCCGGTCGGCGTTCGCGGCGAACTCTGCACCCGTGGCTATTCGGTGATGAAGGGTTACTGGGACGACCAGGAGAAGACCGTCGAGGCAATCCGGGACGGATGGATGCACACCGGCGATCTGGCCGTGATCGACGAGCAGGGCTTCTGCGCCATCGTCGGGAGGGTCAAGGACATGATCATTCGCGGCGGCGAGAATGTCTATCCGCGCGAAATCGAGGAGTTTCTCTTCCGCCATCCGAAGATCTCGGAGGTTCAGGTGTTCGGAGTGCCGGACGACAAATATGGCGAGGAGGTCTGCGCCTGGGTGGTAGCCAAGCCGGGCGCCAGCCTTGACGGGGAAGAACTCAGGGCCTTCTGCAACGGCCAGATCGCGCATTACAAGATCCCCAGATATATCCGGGTTGTCGATGCCCTGCCGATGACGATTACCGGCAAGCCGCAGAAGTTCATCATGCGCGAGCAGATGCAGGAAATGCTGAAGCAGGATGGCGTCCGAGGCTGACCCGGCATAGCAGAACCGGCCTGCAGTCTCCCGGTCGCGAGGGGCCGCTGGCGGTTAGCTTCACGTGTCCGCGGGAGATAGCGGCGGCGGGGCCAACCTTGACCGGAATCTGTTTTTGCAAGAGCCGGGATTTTAGCTTTCCCGGCCCCTGCTGGTTCTTTGTTGAGCCTACTGTCCAAGTCCGAGGGATTGCAGATAGGCAACGGAGGCCGGAATCTTGGTCTTGTCGCGGATCTCGACGATCAGGCGCGGATTGGAAGTCAGTGTGCCGAGAGCGGCAAAGAACGGATGCCAGCGGATGATGCCCTCGCCGAGGCTCCAGTGGCGGTCGGCGTAACCGTCGGCGTCCTGCAAGTGGACATGCTGCAGCAGGTTGCCCGCGGCTCCGACATAGTAGTCGACCGGCGGTGCGCCGGTGGAGCCATGGGCGTAGCAGGCATGGCCGGTATCGATCGATACGGCGATGGCCTCGGACTGGAAGCTTTTCACCAGTTCCACCCGGGCATGCGGATCGACATCCTCGATGTTTTCCACCACCAGAACGCAGCCCATGTCTTCCGCGCGTTTGACGATCTCGCCAATGGCGTCATGGGTTCGCTCCACGACCGAGGCGCGGGCATTCGGCAGGTTGTCGAGATTGTTGTAGTCCCATGTGGAGTAGGGCGAGTGGATGACCATCTGGTTGGCGCCGACCGCCTCGCAGACATCGAGGCCCTGGTGAAACCGCTTGCGCACGATGGCGCGGACATCGGGATCCTGCGACGCGATGTTGAAGCCCCAGAACGGGCCGTGAATGCCAATGCGGCCCTCGTGACCGTCAAGCAGCTTGCGGGCGTGCGCCGCCACGGAAGCCCAATCGCCATTGAGCAGGCTGGCGTCAAAGAAGTCCTGAATCTCGATGTCGCGCGGCAATTCACGCATGAAATCATAATGGGTTTCGTAAGTGGCGATCGTCATCGCCGCGCCGATTACAGGCAAATCACTCATGGCCGGACCTTCTCCTGATTGGGCGAGGGCGATCGGGCCCCGCCTGCGTGATCGGCTATAGCGCCGCGCATACGACAGGCGGATATCAGAACGGTGACGGATCGATGAAGGTTGGCGGAGATCGGGAGTTATCATGCGTCTGTAGCATGTCTGTCGCATTGCGGGTGCATGCTTGCCGGAGGTGGCAAACAGGAGACGAAGGCAGTGTCAACCCAGGTCGCGCGCGTGGTGATTGCCGTATTCGACGGACTTCGGCCAGACCGCATTTCAGAGCAGCTAACACCCAACCTGCACCGCTTCGTGACCGGCGGGCTTTGGTACCGGGAAGCCCGCTCGGTGTTTCCTTCGATGACCCGTGTTGCCACCACCAGTTTTGCGACCGGATCGCACCCGAGCCAGCATGGCGTGGTCAACAACGCCTTCTTTCATCCGGCAATCAGCGGCGGAGAGCCGCTCGACACCTCGCGCGCCGCCCACATCAGGGCCGCCAATGCCTGGCATGACGGTGAATTTGTCGAGGCCAAGGGCCTCGGCTGCGCACTGGCCGCCGCCGGCAAGAGGTTGGCTGTCGTGCATTCAGGATCGGCCGGCTCGGCCTGGCTGCTCAACCATCGCGCCATGGAGCATGGTCACTGGACGTTCTCGATCCACGGTCGGGATCACACCGATACGCCTGAAGCCGTTGACCAGTCGGTCGAGCGCTTTGGCCCGCTTCCCGGCGGCAAGGCGCCAAAGCTCGACGAGGCCTCCTACGCCACGCGGGTGCTGACGGAGCTGGTCTTGCCCGACGTGAAGCCGGATGTCGCCATCATATGGTTTTCAGAGCCCGACACCTCCTATCACTTCCACGAGATCGGCTCTCCCGAATCCAACTTGGCGACTGCTCATGTCGATGCCTGTTTCGGCAAGATCGTCGATGCCGTCCGCGATTCGGACCAGGCGGACGAGACGTTGGTGATCGTCATGAGCGATCATGGCCAGATCTCGACGACGTCGGCTTTCGATCTTGTCGGCGCGCTCAGGGAAAACGGCTTTGCCGCCGGATGCCGGGCCGAACCGGGCGTCGAGGTGCTGGTGACGCCGGGATCCGCTGCCGGGCTGAGCCTGATTGCTGAGGACATGTCGCGGCTCCAGGCTCTTGGGGCCGCGCTGATGGGCATGCCGGAAACAGGGATGTTGTTCTGTGGGGCCGACGAGAACGGAGAGCCGGTCATCAACGGTGCGTTCGATCGCGCCCTGGTTGGCGCCGATCATCCCCGTTCGCCGGACCTTTACTGGGTCGGACGGTCGTCGAACGAGGCCGATCAGCACGGGTTGGCCGGCGCCGGCATCTACACAACCGGCGTCAATGTGCCGGTCGGCGGCGGCATGCATGGCGGCCTCAATCCCTTCGAGATGAATACGCTGCTTGCCTTTGGCGGCGCCAACATGCCCGCAACCTGCGTCAGCGATCACGCCAATCTGACGGATATCGTTCCGACCGTGCTGGCTGTTCTGGGCGTTGACCGGCCCGCCACGATGACAGGCGTGCCTCTCGATCAAGTGCTTGGAAAGCAGGCTCCCGAAACACGGCAGGTCCGTCTCGAGGCTGGGACTGGCGATTTCAGGCAATATCTCGTCCTTGGCTCCGCCGAGGGACGGCAACGCATGGCGTTGAGTGGCGGTCGCATCTGAAAGCAGGGATCACCGCCTGTGGCGGTGTCTGTGCATTGTCATCAAAAATTTACCAAGACGAATCCTGACCGTCACATCCCGCCGTTACCTGTGCCCTTGTCTTTGGGCCTGCACGAGGGACCCCGGGCGAGATCATGAGATTTACAATCACGCACAGATGCGAAGTTGAGGAACGGAACATGACCCACAGCCGCACGCTTAAAGGCGCCATGATGATTGGTGCATATCTCCTTGCAACGACAATGCTCACGATGCCCGGGCAGGCTTTGGCCGAGGATCGCCCAGAGATTACTGTTGCAGTCCAGCAGATCGTCAATGCCGGTGCACTCGATGTGCTGCGCGAGCAGTCCAACGTCGGAGCCCGGGTGTTCTACTCGATCTTCGAAACCCTGATCGACTACGACCGCCAGAACGCTGACCTGCCGCAGAAGCCGGGTCTTGCCACCGAATGGAAGCGCATCGACGACAAGACCGTCGAGTTGAAGCTGCGCCCCGGCGTCAAGTTCCACAACGGCGATGTCATGACGGCAGACGATGTCGTCTTCACCTTCTCCAAGGAGCGCTTCGGTCTTCTCGACGAGCAGGACAGTGCGCGCAAGGATGGCAAGACACTGTTCACCGCGAGCGCCAGTGCCGCGGTTGGCGGCAAGGTCCCGCCAGCCGAAGTCGCAGCCGTGGCAAAGCGTGCCTGGCCCAATCTCGACCGCGTTGAAAAGGTCGACGACATGACCGTCCGCTTTGTCTCGACGGTTGCCGATCCGACGCTCGAAGGCCGCATTTCCCGCTACGGCGCGGAAATCCTCTCCAAGCGCGCCTATGAGGAGGCCGAGTCCTGGCTCGCCTTCGCCCAGAAGCCGGTCGGCACCGGGCCCTACAAGGTTGTTGAATTCAAGCCCGACAACATTCTCGTTCTCGAAGCCCATGACGATTACTGGGGTGGCACGCCGCCGGTCAAGACCCTGCGCTTTGCCGTGGTTCCCGAAGTCGCAAGCCGCGTCAACGGCCTTCTCTCCGGCGAATATGATTTCATCACCGATCTTCCGCCGGACCAGATCAACACGGTTGAATCCAATGCTGCGTTCGAAGTCGTCGGCGGTCCGATCACCAACCACCGCCTGATGGTGTTCGACAAGAACAACGGCCCGATGCAGAACGCCAAGATCCGCCAGGCAATGACCCATGCGATCGACCGGGAGACCATCGTCGAGACCCTCTGGGACGGCCGCACATCGGTCCCAGCCGGCCTGCAGTGGTCTTACTACGGTGACATGTTCCTCTCCGACTGGACCGTGCCTGAATACAACGTGGAACTGGCAAAGAAGCTGGTCCAGGAATCGGGATATAATGGCGAGGAAATCACCTTCCGCGTTCTCAACAACTACTACACCAACCAGGTCTCCACCGCGCAGATCAATGCCGAATCCTTCCGCCAGATCGGTCTCAACGTGAAGATCGAGATGAAGGAAAACTGGCAGCAGATCTTCGACAAGGAGAGCGGCCCGCGCATGGTTCGCGACTGGTCGAACTCGGCTCCTTTCCCGGATCCGGTTTCCTCGATCGTCAACCAGCATTGCCAGAACGGCCAGCAGCAGCAGGTCGGCGAATGGACCAATGAAGAGTTCAACGCGCTTTGCATCAAGCTCGAAACCTCGACCGATCTTGAAGAGCGCCGTGCTTCCTTCCGCCGGATGCTCGAAATCGCCGAGCGCGAAGATCCTGCCTACACTGTTCTGCACCAGAGCGCGATCTTCTTCGGCAAACGCAAGGACATCGAGTGGAACTGGTCCGGGCTGCAGTCGATGGACTTCCGGGCGGCCAACTTCCAGGTTGTTGCGCCGGGCAACTAAAGCCAAGGGCCGGGGCGCGAACTGCGCGCCCCGGCCCTTTTTGTTGCAACGGAGAACCGGCCCATGGAAACGCTTCTTTCAATCAAGGACCTGACGATCGATTTCGACCAGGGAAAGCGCTTCGTCAGGGCGCTGCACGGTGTCAGCCTGAATGTTGCCAGGGGCGAGGTTCTGGGTGTTGTCGGCGAATCCGGTTGCGGCAAGTCGATCACCTGGCTGGCGGCGCTGGGGCTGCTCGGCAGCAAGGCACGCATCTCCGGCTCCGTCCGGCTCAACGGGCAGGAGATAGCCGGAGCTCCGGAAAACGATCTTGCGGGCTTACGTGGCGGTCGCATCGCCATGATCTTCCAGGATCCATCGAGTTCCCTCAATCCGGTGCACCGCATCGGACGGCAGATCGCTGAAGCGCTGAAGCTGCACCGGGGCATGACCGGAGCCTCGGCCAATGCGGAGGCGGCGCGTCTTCTCGACCGGGTCGGCATCGCCAACGCCACCCGGCGTCTGCGCGAATATCCGCACGAAATGTCGGGCGGCATGAACCAGCGCATCATGATTGCCATGGCGCTTGCGGGTGAGCCCGACCTGCTGATCGCCGATGAGCCGACCACGGCGCTTGACGCCACCATCCAGGCGCAGATCCTTGATCTGCTGACTGAATTGCGTCGCGATAGCGGGATGGCGCTAGTCCTGATTTCCCATGATTTGGGCGTCGTTGCCGACATGAGCGACCGGGTGGCGGTGATGTATGGCGGCCGTGTGATTGAGGAAGCCGACACCGGTTCGCTGTTTGACAGCCCGGCGCATCCCTACACCAGGGGGCTCATCGCGGCGCTTCCGGACATTGACGGTCCGCGCCGGCGTCTCGAATCCATTCCCGGAACCGTGCCGGCTCCCGACCAGCTGCCTCCGGGCTGCAGCTTTGCACCCCGCTGCGCAATCGCCAGCAAGATCTGCGATGCCAGGGTGCCGGCATTCCTGCCCTATGGCGAGAAGCAAAGCCATTTTGCCGCCTGCATCAAATGCAGGGGAGGCGCACCGACCGAAACGGCGTCGATGCCCGGCAACAAGAGCGCGCTGGTGCCGGCATGACCGACCTGCTGCGGGTAAACGATCTCAAGCGGCACTACGAGGTCCATGTTCCGGAGGGCCTGTTTGGCCGGAAGGCCTCGCTCAAGGCTGTCGATGGCGTTTCCTTTTCCATCGAGAAGGGCCGTACCCTGGGTCTGGTCGGGGAGTCTGGTTGCGGCAAGTCGACCACGGCCAAGCTGGTGCTCGGTCTGATACCGGCGACATCAGGAACGGTTGAGTTCGCCGGGACACCGGTGACGGCCAGGCACGATGCACAGTGGCGGGCGATGCGGCGACGCATGCAGATGATCTATCAGGATCCGCTTGGCGCGCTCGACCGGCGACTGCCGGTGATCACCCAGATCGCCGAACCGTTCGAGATCCACTATGCGCAAATGCCTGCCGCCGAGCGAACTGACCGCGCTGCAGTTTTGATGGACTCCGTCGGGCTCAGGCCGGATATGGCCATGCGTTATCCACACGAACTTTCCGGCGGGCAACGCCAGCGCGTGGTTATCGCGCGGGCGCTGGCGCTGGAACCGGACCTCTTGGTCTGCGACGAGCCGGTTTCGGCGCTTGATGTTTCGATCCAGGCCCAGGTTCTCAACCTGCTCGACGATCTGCGCGAGCGCACCGGATTTGCCGCCCTGTTCATCAGCCATGACCTGAAGGTTGTTCGCCAGATGTCGGACCAGGTCGCGGTGATGTATCTCGGACGCATCGTCGAATCCGGGCTGCCGGAAGAAGTGTTCCGGCGCCCACAGCACCCCTACACCAAGGCCCTTGTCTCGGCCATTCCGACACCTGCACGGCGGGGAAAGCGTGAGCGGATCGTGCTCGAAGGTGATCCACCCAGCCCTGTTGATGTGCCCTCCGGCTGCAGCTTTCACACCCGCTGCCCGATTGCTCAGGCTTCCTGCCGAAACGCGGTTCCGCAGCTGGTGGCAAGTGGCGGCCATGCGGTGGCGTGCCACCTCGTCAATGCTGGTGCCACCCCGGCTGTTCAGGCGGCGGAGTAGGGATCATGGTTCAGTATTTGTTGATGAAGATTTTCCGCGCTCTGGTGACAGTAACACTGATTGTCTCAGCGGCCTTCGTTGTGCTCAGGCTGTCGGGCGATCCGGCGATCATCATTCTGGGACCGGAAGCGCCGCCGGAAGCCTTTGAAGCGTTCCGGCGGAACTGGGGCCTCGACCAGCCGATCTGGGTTCAGTACTTCAAGTATTTCGCGGCCGTGTTCCAGGGCGATCTGGGCAACTCGATGCGGGACGGGCGCTCGGCGCTGGTCGTCGTCGGTGAGCGGATCCCGCTCACTCTCGCTATCACCTTGCCGGCGCTCTTCATCAAGCTTGCCATCGGTCTGCCGGCCGGCGTGATGGCGGCGCTCTATCGCAATACCTGGGTGGACAGGCTGATCATGATGCTGTCGGTGGCCGGATTTACTGTGCCGAGTTTCGTCCTCGGACTGGTGTTGGCGATGATCTTCGCGGTCTGGCTCGGATGGCTTCCATCCGGCGGTTCGGACACCTGGGCGCATGCGGTGCTGCCGACGGTGACCATGGGCCTGGTAGGGGCAGCCGTCATCGCCCGCTTCACACGCTCGGCCATGCTCGAAGTACTGGGGCAGCCCTACATCCGGACGGCCTCGGCCAAGGGATTGCTGTGGCGCGATGTTGTGCGCAACCATGCGCTGCCGAATGCAGCGATCCCGACACTGACGATCATCGGTTTTCTGGTCGGTTCGCTGGTGGCCGGTGCGGTGGTGGTGGAAAGCGTCTTTTCCTGGCCGGGCGTCGGGCGGCTTCTGGTCAATGCGGTGGCCAACCGGGACCTGGCGGTTGTCCAGGTGATCCTGCTTCTCGTCGGCCTGACCATGGTCGGCGCCAATCTTGCCGTCGACATCCTCTATGGGATCGTCGATCCGCGTCTTCGCATCAAGCGGCTTCAGGCCGGGAGCTGACAATGACAATCGACACCACGCCGGACCTTGAACCGGCCTCTCCAACCCATGCAAGCGGCAGCGTATTCACGTCGAAAAGCCGGCTTAGGGCCTTCTTCGAAGCCTGGCCGCCGCTGGTCCTGATTGCGCTGTTCTGGGTCGGGGTGATTGCAGTCGTGGTTGTTGGCGCAAAGTGGATCGCGCCCTACGACTTCATGGCGCTTGATCTGAGAGCCCGGTTGATCCCCCCAGTCTTCATGGGGGGCGACTGGACTCATCCGCTGGGAACGGATGAGCTGGGCCGGGACGTGCTGTCCCGGCTGATTGTCTCGATCCAGATTTCGATGGTCATCGCGTTCCTGTCGACGCTGATCGCCGCCATTGTCGGGGTGTCGCTCGGGTTCATTGCTGCCTATTTCAGGGGGCGTATCGAACAGGTCATCCTGATGCTGATCGACGCCCAGGCCGCCATGCCGTTCATGATCATCGCTCTGGCCGTGCTTGCCTTTCTCGGCAGTTCTCTGTTCTTGTTCACGATCCTCATGGGCTTTTACGGCTGGGAGCGGATCGCGCGTATCTCCAGAGGATTGGCGATTTCCGCCAATGAGCGCGGCTATGCCACAGCCGTGCGCGACCTCGGCGCGACGCCCTTCCGGATCTACTCACGGCATATCCTGCCCAACATCGCCTCGACGCTGATCGTCTCGCTGACGCTGAACTTCCCGGAAGTGATCCTGCTGGAGTCAGGTTTGTCGTTCCTGGGCCTCGGCGTACAGCCGCCGATGACCTCGCTTGGCAACATGGTCGGGTATGGTCGCGACTACATCCAGTCCGCGCCATGGATCATGCTGGCGCCGAGTGCCGCAATCGTGCTGACAACCCTGTCGATCTCGATCCTCGGGGACTGGATGCGCGACAAGTTTGATCCGACCCTCGATTGAGGCGCGTTACTCCCCTCTCGCCTTGTGCTTGGAAGCGTCGCAACAAGGGCTAGCATTCCGGGCGCGGGACTGTTTCTTATCCGGCTCTGATGGCCCCTGATTGAGGATCCGGAGGCATTCTCAGGTAGCATTTGATGTCCGGGGAAAGGCGAACGGAGCCAAGGTCTTGTTTCACGGGCTTGTAATCCGGTGCGCCGGTTGCCGGCAATCCTGCCAAGAGTGCCGGTGATCTGGTGGCCTGGCTCAGGCCTTCTTTCGCCGAAGCGTCTGGATCTTTACGACTTGCGTCCCGCCTGGCCGCTGGCGACCATGACCAGCTTGTGCCCTTCCATAAGTGTCACCTTCTGACGGCTCGATTTCACCCATCCGGCATGTTCCCAGCCACTAAGAAGGCGGGACACCGTGTGAAGAGTAGTGCCGGTCATTTCCGAGATGTCCTGACGGGAAATCGGAAAATCGATGAGTGTGCCCTCTTCGGTCTTGCGTCCTGACTGGTTGGCCAGTTTGAGGACCGCGTTGGCCACGCGCTGCTCGACCCGCTCGGTCGCAAGCTCAACCACCTTGTCCTGTGTTTCGAGCAGGCGCTCACCGAGCATTGCATAGGTATTGGTGGCGAAGCCCGGGTGGGCCGAGACAATGCTCTCCCACAAGTGCGATGGCCAGGCGAGCAGCACACAGTCAGCTGCCGCAACGGCGTTTGCCGGATAGCTGTCCCTGCCGATTGCCTTGGCAATGCCCAGCAATTCGCCGCTGGCTATAAATCGGACAATCACCTGCTCGCCGTCCGGAGCCAGCTTGACCACCCGCACATAACCGTCCAGCAGCAGATAAAACGAATGAGCTTCCTCTCCCTGACGAAAAACGTGGGCATTTTTCGGCTGTCGAAGTGGTTTTGCACCTTCGAGAATGTGTTCGAGCGCAGGCTGATCCATACCCATGAACGGCGGCAGGCCCGCGAGCAGGGAAGGATCGAGACGGCTCATCAAGTTTCTCCAGTTTGTGCAATTGCAAAGAACCCGGCTTCCAACTTGATAGGGTCATAGTCAAGCCAATGCAATCGCGCCGGGGGAGGCGGACGCGCCGGTGGCACAGCGGTGCGACCTGCAGACGGCAGATATGCGCAAAGACCGAAGCAGAGTCCCATCATGGCAATTCCGAGAACCCGCCCCTACAAGGGGCCAGCACTCCTGAGTTACGGGTTTCGCCCGTTTTTCCTGTTCGGGGCTCTGTATTCAGGGCTCTCAATCCTGCTGTGGCTGCCGCAGCTTTACGGTCAGCTCAGCCTCTCAACTCTGTTTGCGCCAACCGACTGGCATGTTCACGAGCTCTATTTCGGCTTCCTTCCGGCCATCGTGACGGGTTTTCTGTTTACCGCGGTTCCCAACTGGACTGGCCGCATGCCGCTGCAGGGGATGGGTCTTCTGATGCTGCTGCTGATCTGGATTGCCGGGCGGGTGGCTGTCACGTTCTCGAGCCATATCGGCTGGCAGGCGGCACTGGGTATCGACGCCGCTTTTCTGATCGCGGTGGCCATGACCATCGCCCGCGAAATCATTGCCGGTTCCAACTGGCGCAACCTCAAAGTGTTGTTGCCTCTTCTGATTTTGACCGCTGCCAACATCACCTTCCATCTGGAAGCCCATAACAGCGGTGTGTCCGATATCAGCAGGAGGCTCGCGGCGCTTGCAGCGATCACACTGATCATGCTGATTGGTGGCCGCATCGTCCCGAGCTTCACCCGGAACTGGCTTGTGCGCGAAAATCCCGGGCGGCTGCCGGCTGCTTTCTCCAGCTTTGATGTTGTCTCGATCGCAATTGCAGTTGTTGCTCTGGCTGCGTGGGCTGCATGGCCGGACTCGGTGACAACGTCGGCTCTCATGGCACTTGCGGCCATGGTACAGCTTCTCAGGCTGGCCCGCTGGGCAGGGCACCGGACGCTGCGCGACCCATTGGTCTGGATGCTGCATGCCTCCTACCTGTTCGTGCCTGTCGGTTTCGGCCTTATCGCCGCTTCCGGGTTCTGGCCGGTGTGGTTGTCTCCGCTTGCGGGAATTCATGCATTGGGTGCCGGTGCGGTCGGCGGCATGACGCTCGCCGTGATGATCCGGGCTTCGCTCGGCCACACGGGTCAGCCCCTAAGAGCCGGCCTATCGGGAACCCTGATTTTTTCCGCCTTGCTGGTCGCAACTCTCGCCCGAATCGTGGCGGTGGTAAGTGACGCCAATGCTGACCTTGGCCTGCAGGTAGCCGCATTCGCCTGGATGGTAGCCTTCATCGGTTTCGCGGTTGCCTTCGGACCTGCGCTTTGCCGCAGGCGCAAAACCAGGGCTGCTCAGTAGAGCCATGCCAACCGAGAGAGCCAGTGGTGTCATCGATGATGATGGCAAGACATTGTCGCGGCAACGATCAATCCGGGATGGAACCCGAGGGGATCGGTTCGTACGGTAATAGATAGCATATCCAACATACAACATATTGAAATCAGGCTGCATTTCGTTCCGGAGATTGCATTTTCGCAAAGAGCGGAATCCGTCGCCACAGTAGTTTCGCGTTGAAAAAACCGGATGAAGTGACGCGAAATGATGAAGCCCGATAAAGGCCGATCCTGGGTAATTGCAGCGCTTGCGATTGTCATCGGATTTTTGGCAGGCACTGCCCAGGCTGAGCCGCTGGTCATGAAATTCCTGGACAAGGCAAATGTCGGCGACATCGTCCCCGGCGCCACGGAGTATGGCCAATTGCGGCCGGACATTCCCGTGGTCGAGGCGCTCAAAGACGGCAAGGTCGTCGGCTACGTCTTCCTGACATCGGACTTCGTGACGACAACCGGCTATTCCGGCAAGCCGATCCACACCCTCATGGGTGTCGATGACAATGCAAGGGTGACCGGCGTCCGTCTGGTCAAGCATTCCGAACCGATCGTGCTGATCGGCATTCCCGAATCCAAGATCACCGCGGTGACGGAAAAATACGCCGGACTGGATCTCATCGCCGAGGCCTCCGCCGGCGGCTCGGCGCATGATCTCGACATCGTCTCGGGCGCCACCGTGACCATCATCGTCATCGACGATTCCATCGTTCGCGCCGGGCTGAAAGTGGCGCGGTCTCTTGGCCTTGGCGGACTGGAGCCCGAACTGGCTAGCGCCGGGCCAACGAGATCGCTTGCGATGCCGAGCGGTGCCGACGTCAAGATATCCGACTGGCAGACGCTTGCCGGAGACGGGTCGATCCGCAGCCTGCGGCTTGATATCGGTCAGGTGAACACGGCATTCGAGGAGACCGGTGACGCCCGCGCCATCAAGCGCCCGGAAAAAGGCGCGCCCGATGATACGTTCATCGACATGCAGATGGCGCTGGTCAGCGCGCCTGAAATCGGCCGCACGCTGCTTGGCGGCGATGAATACGCCAACCTACTCGAATGGCTCGATGAAGGCGAGCAGGCCATTCTGGTGGCTGGCCGCGGCAAATATTCCTTCAAGGGATCGGGCTATGTGCGCGGCGGCATCTTCGACCGCATCCAGCTGATCCAGGGCGATACCGCCGTTCGCTTCCACGACAAGCAGCACAAGCGTCTCGGCAAGCTCGCGGCAGAGGATGCGCCGTCGTTTACCGAACTTGATATCTTCAAGATCAAGGCCGGCAGCGGCTTTGATCCGGCGGAACCGTTCAGGCTGCAGCTCTTGGTGCAGCGCGCCGTCGGCGCCATCGACAAGGCCTTCATCACCTTTGATCTCGGCTACCGCATTCCAGACCGCCACACCGAGAAACTCGCGGTCGAAACGGCTGAGGTCGCAAACCCGCAGATCCGGAGCAAGGTGGCGGTGTCCGACACCAGTGAACTGAGCCATTTGTGGAAGCGCATCTGGCTGCAGAAGCGCGTCGAGGTCGTGGTCCTGATTGCGGCCCTGGTCATCCTGACCGCTGTGTTCTTCTTCCAGATGCAGGTGACCCGGCATGAGCGTTTTACCTATTGGTTCCGTATAGGCTTCCTGGTGTTCACGCTGGTGGGACTCGGCTGGTACGCCAATGCACAATTGTCGGTGGTCAATGTGCTGGCATTCTTCTCGGCGGTTATGGCTGACTTCTCCTGGTCGGCTTTCCTGATGGACCCGCTGGTCTTCGTCCTGTGGTTTTCGGTGGCGGCGTCGCTGCTTTTCTGGGGCCGCGGCGTGTATTGCGGCTGGCTTTGCCCGTTCGGCGCGCTGCAGGAGCTGACCAACAAGATCGCGCGCTTTTTCAGGATACCGCAATACACAGTACCCTGGGGCCTGCATGAACGGCTGTGGCCGATCAAGTACATGGTCTTTCTCGGCCTGTTCGGCCTGTCGCTGTACTCCCTGGAAATGGCTGAGCGCTATGCGGAGATCGAACCGTTCAAGACGGCGATCATACTCAAGTTCCAGCGTGGCTGGCCCTACATCCTGTTCGTGGTCGTGCTCATAGGTGCAGGGCTGTTCATCGAGCGGTTCTACTGCCGCTATCTGTGTCCGCTCGGCGCGGCGCTGGCGATCCCGTCGCGGCTGCGGATGTTCGACTGGCTCAAGCGCTACAAGGAATGCGGCGATCCGTGCCAGCGCTGCGCCAAGGAGTGCATGGTCCAGGCCATCCACCCGGAAGGCAATATCAATCCCAACGAATGCCTGCAGTGCCTGCACTGCCAGGTGCTCTACCAGAGCGCCACCAAGTGCCCGGTTTGCATCAAGACTGAAGCCAAGCGCGCAAAATTCCGCAAGCAGAACGGTCTCGATCCCATCGCTCCGGCATCGACCGGCATCGGGCAGCCGCGCGTGGGAAACAATTCAACACCACAACCATCAACCTGAAGGAGACTGCAAATGTCAGCCGAAGAAACCAAACAGAAAGGCCTGTCACGGCGATCCCTCATGTCCGCCACGGCAGGAGGAGCCTTCCTCGCCGGATCCGGAATGGGATCCGAACTGCTCAGCGGCGCGCTTATCAGCAAGGCGCATGCTTCGACGCCGAAACTGAACTTCGAGCCGGGTGAGCTTGACCCCTATTACGGCTTCTGGTCGTCGGGCCAGAGCGGCGAGTTGCGCATTCTCGGTTTTCCGTCGATGCGCGAGCTGATGCGGGTTCCGGTGTTCAATCGCTGCTCTGCCACCGGCTGGGGCCAGACCAATGAGAGCCTGAAGATCCTCACCGAAGGCCTGACCGAGGAGACCAAGGCGTTTCTCGCAGCCAAGGGCATGAAGACCTACGACAATGGCGACCTTCACCATCCGCACATGTCGTTCACCGAAGGCACCTATGACGGCCGTTACATCTTCGCCAACG
The DNA here is from genome assembly GCF_024105735.1 of Parahoeflea alexandrii. Taxonomy (GTDB): domain Bacteria; phylum Pseudomonadota; class Alphaproteobacteria; order Rhizobiales; family Rhizobiaceae; genus Hoeflea; species Hoeflea alexandrii. Next base: position 50,378 of record NZ_JAAAML010000001.1, read on the forward strand.
ACAAGGCCAACACCAGGGTCGCACGCATTCGCTGCGACGTGATGAAATGCGACAAGATCATCGAGATCCCGAACGCGCATGACATCCACGGCATGCGGCCGCAGAAGTATCCGCGCACCGGCTATGTCTTCGCCAATGGCGAACATGAAGCGCCGTTGGTCAATGACGGCAAGATCCTTGATGATCCGTCGCAGTATGTGAACATCTTCACCGCCATCGATGGCGACGAGATGAAGGTCGCCTGGCAGGTCATGGTGTCGGGAAATCTCGACAACACCGATTGCGACTATCAGGGCAAGTATGCCTTCTCATCGAGCTACAACTCGGAAATGGGCATGAATCTGGCCGAGATGACCGAGAGCGAACTCGACCATGTGGTGGTGTTCAACCTGAAAGCCATTGAGGACGGCGTTGCCGCCGGCGATGTGCAGATGCTCAACGGCGTGCCGGTCATCGACGGGCGCAAGGGCCAGAACAAGAAATACACCCGCTACATCCCCATCCCGAACAGCCCGCACGGCGTCAATGCCGCGCCGGACAAGAAGCACATCATGATCAATGGCAAGCTGTCGCCGACCGTCTCGATCATCGACGTGACAAAGCTCGACGCCCTGTTCGACGAGGATGCCGATCCGCGCTCGTGCATTGTTGCCGAGCCCGAACTGGGACTCGGTCCGCTTCACACGGCCTTTGACGGCAAGGGATTTGCCTACACGACGCTGTTCCTCGACAGCCAGATCGTCAAGTGGGACATCGACAAGGCCATTCGCGCCTTTGCCGGCGAGGATGTCGACCCGATCGTCTCAAAGGTCGATGTCCACTACCAGCCGGGTCACAACTCGACCTCAATGGGCGAAACCGCGGAAGCCGACGGCGCATGGCTGATCTCGATGAACAAGTTCTCCAAGGACCGGTTCCTCAATGTCGGTCCGCTGAAGCCGGAGAACGAACAGCTCATCGACATCTCGACCGATGACATGAAGGTGGTTCACGACGGACCGACTTTTGCCGAGCCGCACGACAGCATCATCGTGCGGGCGGACATCGTCAATCCGGTCAATGTGTGGTCGCGCGAAGACCCGGTGTTTGCCGATGCCTACGCCCAGGCGAAAGCCGATGGCGTGGATCTCGATTACGACGACGTCGTCATCGAGGACGGCAACAAGGTGCGCGTCTACATGACTTCGGTCGCCCCGCAGTTCGGCCTTGAGAAGTTCACCGTCAAGCAGGGACAGGAAGTCACGGTCTATGTGACCAACCTTGATGACGTGGACGATGTCACCCACGGCTTCTGCATCTCCAACTACGGCATTGCGATGGAAGTCGCTCCGCAGGCGACCGCGTCGATCACGTTCACGGCTGATCGCCCCGGCGTTCACTGGTTCTACTGCCAGTGGTTCTGCCATGCCCTGCACATGGAAATGCGCGGCCGCATGTTTGTCGAACCGCGCAACAGCTGAGGCCATGAGACCATGAAACTGACCGCCCGCACATTCGCAGTGCTTCTCGGAACCGCCCTTCTCACCGGATCGGCGAACGCCGCCGATATCCGCGTCGAACCGGGTCCTGAGGCACTGGTGCGGGCGGTCGTATTGGCCCGGCCAGGTGACAGACTTGTGTTGTCGCCGGGGGCCTACAACGGCGGGATTGTCCTGACCAAGCCGGTTGAGCTGATGGGCGACGGAAAGGCCCATGTTGTCGGCACGGGCAGCGGCTCCGTCATCACCATCGATGCGCCGGATGTGGTGATAGACGGTTTAAGGCTGACCGGGTCGGGCTCCTCGCACGAGACGATCGACAGCGGTGTGCAGATGACCAGGAATGCAACCCGCGCCATCGTCCGCAACAGCCATATCGAAGGCAATCTCTACGGGGTCGACATCCATGGCGCCCGCGATGCCCGTGTCGAAGGCAACACCATCATTGGCGGCGACGACAGGCTGATGAGCCGTCGCGGCAATGGCGTTTATGTCTGGAACGCGCCCGGAGCGACGGTATCGGGCAACACGATCCGGCAAGGCCGGGACGGCATTTTCGTCAACACCAGCCGCAAGAACACATTCACCGACAACCGCTTCGAGGGTTTGCGTTTTGCCATTCACTACATGAATGCCGATGACAGCGAAGTCTCCGGCAACATCTCGATCGGCAACCATCTTGGCTATGCCATCATGTTTTCGAAGCGCGTAACCATTCGTGACAATATCTCGCTGGATGACCGCGATCACGGCATCATGCTCAATTACGCCAACAACGCCGTCATCGAAGGCAACGCGGTGGTCGGCGGCGGCGAAAAATGCCTGTTCGTCTACAATGCCAACAAGAACATGATCAGGGGCAACCGCATCGAAGGTTGCGAGATCGGTATTCATTTCACCGGCGGCTCGGCGCGCAACGAAATCACCGGCAACGCCTTTGTCGGCAACCGCACCCAGATCAAGTTCGTCAGCACCAGGGATCACGTCTGGTCCGGAAATTACTGGAGCGATCATGCCGCTTATGACGTCAATGGCGACGGCATTGCCGACCAGGCCTTCCGCCCCAATGACGCGATGGATCAGGTGCTTTGGACTCAACCATCGGCGAAACTTCTGCTGGGAAGCCCGGCGGTGCAACTGGTGCGCTGGGCGCAAAGCGAATTTCCGGCGCTGCTGCCAGGCGGCATCGTCGATGACCAACCCTTGATGAAACCGCATGCGCTGCCCGAGACCGCGCGCAAATGGAAAGAATCGCTGCAATGACCGAGATCGTCAAAGCCCTGAATGTGCGCATGAAATTCAAGGCCGTCGAGGCGCTGACCGATGTCTCGCTAGGCGTGGCGCCGGGTGAACAGGTTGCCTTGCTCGGCCACAATGGTGCCGGCAAGACCACATTGTTCCGCCTGATCCTCGGCTTCATCAAGCCAACCGCCGGTTCCATTTCCATTGCCGGTTTCACGCCGGGCAGCGATGCGGCGCGGCGGGTTGTCTCCTACCTGCCCGAGCAGGTGGCGTTTCCGAAAATGCTGACCGGCCGCGAAGTTGTCCGTTTCTACGCCAGGCTCAAGGGCGCAGCGCCCGGGGATGTGCAGGCGGTGCTCGACAAGGTCGAACTCGTTGAAGCAGCCGACCGCCGGGTGGACACCTATTCAAAGGGGATGCGGCAACGGCTGGGGCTGGCGCAGGCGCTGGTCGGAAACCCCCGGCTGCTGTTGCTCGACGAGCCGACCTCCGGCCTCGACCCGCTTTCAAGGCAGCATTTCTACGAGTTGATCGCCGATGTCAGCCGGCGGGGCTGCTCGGTACTGTTGTCCTCGCACGGGCTCAGCGAACTCGAAGCCAGGACCGACCGCGTGGCCATCCTGCGCAAGGGGCGGCTGGTTGCCGACGGGCCATTGGCCGAACTGCAGCATCAGGCCGATCTTCCGATCCGGATTCGGGTGCGCGCCGCTTCCGGTGCCGTCGATACGGTCCATGCGGAGATCGGTGGTGGTCGCATCAATTGCGCCTCGGTGGAGCTCTACTGCGCCAGGCGAGACAAGATGCGCATCCTGTCAAAAATCAGTGGACTAGGCGCACAGGTGGAGGACGTCGATGTCGCTTCCCCGACGCTGGACGAGGTCTACCGGTATTTCTCCAACAACGGGATTGAACAAACCCGGAGAGGTGACATCCAATGCACGGCGTAATCACCATCGCTGCAACGGAAATCCGGATCGGTCTTCGCAACCGCTGGATCATCCTGTCGTCGCTCATTCTTCTGGCTTTCGCACTCATCCTCGTGCTCCTCGGCAGCGCACCGGGCGGCGAAGTCAAGACCGATGCGGTCACCGTTGTCGTTGCCAGCCTGTCGACGCTGTCGGTCTATCTGGTCCCGCTGATTGCCTTGCTGCTGGCCTTTGACGCCATTGCCGGCGAGATCGACCGGGGCACGTTGCAACTGGTGCTCGCCAGCCCGGTCTCTCGCGGCGCTGTGCTTGTCGGCAAGTTTTTGGGCCATGTTGCCGTTCTCGCCATCGCAGTCAGTTTTGGCTACGGCATTGCCGGTCTCGTGGCTTTCTTCGCCAGTGGTGGAGGTGACGCCGTTGCACTGATTGGCGTCGGTCGCCTGATCGCAAGCTCGATCATACTCGGCGCCACCTTCATCGCCATCGGCTATATCGCCAGCGCAAGCGTGCGCCAGACCGGGACGGCGGCAGCACTTGCGATCGCGATCTGGCTGTTTGCCGTGGTGCTCTTTGATCTGGCGCTTCTGGGCGGATTGCTGGCCAGCCAGGATGGCGTCTTCGCCCGTGTCGTGTTTCCATGGTTGCTGGTGTTCAATCCGGCAGATGCGTTCCGGCTCTATAACATGAGCGCGATTGATGCGGTCGTCGTCGGCAGCAATCTGGGCGGCGCTGGTTCGGCTCTCCCGCTCTCCGGTCTTGCAACCATGCTCAGCCCGGTTGCCTGGACCGCCATCACCTTGGGACTTTCAACCTTCATTCTCAAAAGGGTCAGGCCATGAACATCTTCGCGCGGCTGTCAGCCATTGCTGCAATGGCGATCACCATTTCGGCATGCAGCGAACAAGGCGCTTACATCGAGATGCCGCTACCGGTGGCCCTGGGCGAAGACTCGGTCGGGCACTACTGCAACATGACCATTCTCGAGCACACCGGACCCAAGGCGCAGATTCACCTGGTCAACAATCCCCACCCGATCTGGTTCAGCCAGGTGCGGGACGGCATCGCCTTCCTCCGCTCGCCCGAAGAAAATTATGAAACGGTCGCGGTCTATGTCAACGACATGGGCAAGGCTGAGGACTGGGATTTTCCAGGAGACGACACCTGGATTGACGCACAGAAGGCCTGGTTTGTCATTGGCTCAGCCAAGACCGGCGGCATGGGGACACCGGAAGCCATTCCGTTTGGCGAGGAACAAAGTGCATCCGCCTTTGTGACCGAAAATGGCGGTGTTGTGGTTCGGCTGGCTGAGATCCCCGATGCCTATGTTCTCGGTCCCGTCGGTATTGATCAGAAGCAGGAAGTCTCGATGACCGGAGCAAACCAATGAGTTTTTCCCGCCGCCGTTTCATCGCAATTGCGGCAGGCTGTGTGCTGGCCGCCAAGCCCGGCAGCGCCGCACCCGTGGACGGTGCACGCTGGCGCGGGGTCGCCCTTGGCGCCGAGACGGATTTGCGCATTGTCGGCATGCCGCGCGCGCAAGCCGAGTACCTTATCGGCGTAGCGCGCGCTGAAATCGAACGCCTGGAAAAGCAGTTCAGTCTCTACCGGCAAGACAGCGCGCTTGTTTCGCTGAACGGAGACGGTTTTCTGCGCGATCCTTCACCAGATATGCTCGAGTTGCTCAGCCTGGCGGGATCCGTGCACGAGGCAAGTGACGGCATGTTTGACCCGACCATTCAGCCATTGTGGAAGGCCTATGCGGAGAGCGGCGGGTGGCCTGGTCGTGCTTCGATCCGCAGGGCCCTTGAGCGGGTCGGCTGGAACATGGTCGAAGTGTCGCCGGCGCTTGTCCGGCTGCCGCGTGGCGGTGCGATGACGCTGAATGGCATTGCGCAAGGGTTCATTACCGACAAGGTCGTCGCGCTGCTCAAATCGTTTGGACTGGAGCATGCGCTGGTCAATGTTGGCGAGATCAGCGCAGTTGGCAGACCGGCAGGATTTGAGGCATGGCCGGTGCAGCTGGATGCAGCGGGCACGTCGCGCAAGACGGTTGGACTGAGGGACCGTTCGGTGGCAACGTCGGGCGCGCTGGGAACCACGCTGGATGCGTCTCAGTCTGTCAGCCATATTGTTGATCCGCGCAACGGAAACCCTGCTCCCGTTTTATGGCGCAGAATGAGCGTCATGCACCGCTCCGCCGCGTTGGCCGACGGGATTTCCACAGCCGCGGTCTTGATGGAGGCAGGCCAATTGACCGCCATGGCGCATCAGTTTGATGGTCTGTCTATCGACGCCATATCCCGGAACGGCTCTTCATTTCTGCTTTGACACGATATCCCTGATTTCCGTCCGATCCGCGCACTGGCAAGCCAGAGCCGATCTGACTGGCCGCCTGGTGCTCATTTGACCCGGTGGCAGAAGACGATATGAGTGTGTTCAAAATCGATTGGCGGGAACGGCCCAGGCGCGCCTGATCCGGAAGTGGTGAAATTGGAATTCGTTCTTGGCTGGTAGCGGACATTCGAAGATAGACTCCAATTCGGCCTGGTGGCTGCTACTGCCCGCATTGCTCGTCCTGGCATTTGTCGGCGTTCTGCCGCTTTTGACCATCTTCAACTACTCGTTCTTCGATATTTTCACGCTGGAAGACCGGTACTGGGTCGGAACGGAATGGTACCGCGAGATCCTCGCCTCAGAACGCTTCCTGCATAGTCTGGGGCGAAGCCTGCTGTTTTCCGCCATTGTCCTGTCGATCCAGATTCCGCTGGGGGTCTACATCGCGCTGCTTCTACCGAGGGAAGGCCGTGTCAAAACGGCGATCCTGATGGTGCTTGCGCTTCCGTTGATGGTGCCGTGGAACACAGTGCCGTCGATGTGGGTCAGTTTCATGGATGAGCAATCCGGTTTTGGAGGTCAGGCGGTTTCGCTTCTGGGGTTCGATTTCGACTACAAGTTCAATGCCGTTCACACTTGGATCCTGCTTGTGGCGATGGACACCTGGCACTGGATCGGACTGGTCGTCATCCTCTGCTATTCCGGTCTGTCGACGATCTCCCCTGCCTACTATCAGGCCGCAGCAATCGACGGAGCGTCGCGGTTGCAGGTCTTCCGGTATGTGGAACTGCCGAAAATGAGCGGTGTGCTTATGATGGCGGTGCTGCTGAGGTTCATGGACAGCTTCATGATCTACACGGAGGCGTTCCGGGTCAATGCCGGTGGGCCGAACCATGCCACAAGCTTCCTGTCCCTGGACCTGGGGGAGGAAATCGCGGCATTTGACTATGGACCTGCAGCAGCGCGATCGATCATCTATTTCGTTATCATTCTGACGGTGGCCTGGGCCTTCAAGACGATCATGAACATCCGCCAGGGCGAGAGCCGCCGGGTGGGTGCCTGATGGTGCGCGCCAGATCAACAGCCAGCAGACTGAAGACCTTGATGGTGTATGTCTTGCTGACCGCGCTTGTGGGTTTCGTGCTTTTGCCATTCGTGCAGATGCTTGTGCTCAGCTTCACCTCTACCCTGCCGAGAGACGGCATTGCCCAATGGCAGTTCAGCACCATCAATTTTCAGAGCATCATCGCGTCACCGCTGCTTTCAGGCTCGATTGTCAACTCGATCATCTATGTCAGCCTGAATGTCATCGTAACACTGCTGGTTGCAATTCCGGCGGCCTATGCCATTGCGCGCTATCGGTTTACCGGCGACAAGCATGTCTTCCTGCTTCTGATTGCCTTCCGGATAACACCACCCGTTGTCCTGACCCTTCCGGTCTTCATCCTGTTTGCCAAGGTCGGGCTGGTGAACACTCCGGTGGGCATCGCGTTGGTGCATTGTGTCTTCAACATCCCGATCGCCATATGGATTCTTGAAAGCTTCATTTCGGCGGTACCCAGAGAGCTTGATGAAACGGCATTTCTCGACGGCTACTCGCTGCCGCGGTTCTTCGTCCGGCAATTGTTGCCGCTGATTGCGCCCGGTGTCGGAGTGGCGGCGTTCTTCTGTTTCATGTTCTCGTGGGTGGAAGTGGTGTTTGCGCGGATACTGACGGTGACCGGTGGCAAGCCCATCACCATGGCCATCAACACGCTTTACGGCTTCAGAACGGATATCGGGCTGGTCATGGCCATGACGCTTGTGTCTCTCATCCCCGGACTGGCCGTCATCTATTTCGTCAGGAACCATATTGCCAAGGGGTTCATCGTCAGGACCTGAAGCAATCGCATGTCCTCGCCGGTTCAGGCTGCTTGTTTGTTTCGCTGTCGGGTTGAGTTGAACTCCGACTGTGGCTATCTGGTGCCAAACACGGGCGGGACTGCGGCCAAATACAAGGCATTTTTGCAATGAAACCAGATTACCTCGTTACCCATTCCGGCGGCTTTCATGCCGATGAGTTGCTGTCCAGCGCGGTGCTGACGCGGCTGTTCCCGAATGCGGAGATCGTCCGCAGCCGGGCGCCGGAATGGATCACACCCGGGGCAAACCGGATCATCTATGATGTCGGTGGCGCCTATGACGCCGAAGCGGGGATCTTCGACCACCACCAGCGCGGTGCGCCGCTGCGTGATGATGGGCAACCCTTCAGCTCGTTCGGCCTGATCTGGAAGCATTTCGGCCATGACTATCTTGCCGCGATCGGACTGCCGGATGCCCATATCCACCCTGTGTATGCGGGTCTTGACGAAAGCTTCGTCCTGCCGATCGATCTGCTCGACAACGGGGCGATGAGCCCGGCGGTGGCAGGCCCCCTGGCCGTGCTGACCTTGCCGGTCTTGCTTGAAACCCTCAAGCCCGTCTTCGACGAGCCGGATCCGGAGGCGCTGCGACGGGCATTCGATCAAGCGCTGACAATCGCGCGGAGTTTTCTCGAAGCCCGGATCGCCGGAAGTGCTGCAAAGCTGCGGGCCGAAGATCTTGTGCTGCAGGCAATTGCGACTTCGGGCGAAAACCGGGTTCTGGAACTTCCGATGGGAATGCCTTTCCGCCCGGCGATCATGAAGGCTGGCGCGGATCATCTGCTGTTCGTGGTTCACCCGCGCGACAAGGATTGGTGCCTGACCGGCATTCGCCAGTCGGACGAGGGGTTCGAGCAGCGCGCCGATCTGCCCGCCGCCTGGGCTGGCCTGACAAATGGCGATCTCGAGGCTGCGTGCGGCGTTGAGGGAGCAAGTTTCTGCCACAATGGCCGCTTCATTGCTGCAGCAAAGACCCGTGCGGCGGCTCTGGCCATGGCAGATATTGCGGTAAGAGAAGCAATCGCGGCCGGGCAAGTCTGAAAGAACGCAGATATCCGGGCCGGTTGGCGCTGCAGCTTGCCTACAGGTCCTTGAGGTAGGTGTTTTCGCTTCTGGAGCGGGCGTACAGACCAGGCTCGATACCCGCTGTCAGAAATTCCTCCGCCAATCCCGCAGTCGCCAGAGCCGTGCCGTCGGGTGCTACGATCACGGACCGTCCCGCATAGTCGAAGTCGCCGTCCCGGCCGATGTTGTTAATATAGGCGATGAAGACCTGGTTCTCGAAGGCGCGTACCGGAATCATTTTCTCGGCGATGAAGGTGCCCGAGGCGCCCTTCGGTGTGGCCGTCGGCACGAGGATCATCTCGGCGCCGGCCTTGGCTAGGCGCCGGACATTCTCCGGGAACTCGACATCGTAGCAGATCAGCATTCCGAGCGTCATGCCGCGATGGCTGAACAGGCAGGTCGATGGCTTCTCCGGCGTAAACAGGTTGCGCTCGTAATCACCGTAGAGATGCGACTTGCGATAGACGGAGGGCTTGCCGCTGCCATCGGTGTAGACGGCTGAATTGTAGACCGCATCCCCGGCCTTTTCGGCGAAACCGGCCACGAGGGCGACGCCGGTCTCGCGGGCGATCTCAGCGAGCCGGGTCACGAGCGCGCCATCTGCCGGTTCGGCCAGTGCCAGGATCTTTTCGCCGCCGCCATAGCTGGTGATTCCGAGCTCCGGAGTGACCAGAAGCGTCGCTCCGGCTCGGGCGGCCTCATGGGCGGCGGCTTCGATGCGGGCGAGATTGGCGGTCGTATCAGCGCCTGCCGTCTGCATCTGCAGGGCCGAAAGACGGATCATGGTTTTTCCTCCGAATTGGCGCCGAGCAGCTTCAACAGATCGCCATAGCGGGCGATCAGCGAATAGATGACGGCGGCCAGTACCACAAACAGGACGGTGACCGAGGCCATGGTCGGCGTGTAGCCGTACCTGAGAGCGTTGAAGATCTTGATCGGCAGCGTTTCCATGGTGAAGCCGACGGTCATGTAGGCAACGATGTATTCGTTGAGCGACAGCACGAAGGCAAAAGCATAGCCGGATACCAGGTAGGGCGTGATCAGCGGCAGCACGACGGTGCGGAAGATGGTCCGGTCATCGGCGCCCATGGTGGCCGCGGCTTCCACCAGAGAGCGGTCGATGGCGGAAAAGCCGAGCGAGAGCGTGACCAGCGGCAGGGTGACGAAAAAGATCGCGTGGCTGATCACCGCCGTCCAGGGCTGGCCGTAAAAGCCGGTGGTGGCCCAGAAGGTGAGCAATCCCAGCGCGGTGATCACCGGCGGCAATGTGAAGGGAGCGATACCGAGCAGCTGGAAGACGTTGGCCCAGGGCGCGATCCGCCGCCACAGGAACCACGCCAGCGGCAGTGCGATGGCCACGGCAAGTGCCGCGGACAGCGTTGCCAGTGTCAGCGAGGCAAACAGCGCATTGCGCCAGCCGGTGTCGGCGAAGATCTCGATGTACCAGTCCAGCGAGAAGCCCTGTGGAGGAAAGGCCAGCGTCTGCCTGGCATTGACCGAGACCCCGGCGACCACGATCAGCGGCGCGGCGAGGAACAGGCCGACGAGGACGAAATAGAAGCGGCGCAGGAAGACGCTCATGCGGCTGCCTCCCGCTTGCGCCCGGCAAACAGCGTCAGCGCGACCATGGCGAGCGTGACCAGCACAAGGAACACGGCCATGGCTGCTGCGAACGGCATGTTGGACTGGTAGATGGCCTGGTCGGTGATCAGCACCGACAGCGTCCAGTGCTGCGGCCGGCCGAGGATCTGCGGCAGCAGGTAGGAGCCGAGCGCGAAGATGAAGACCATGATCAGCGTGGCGAGAATGGTGGCTCTCAGCGCCGGTACGACCACGGTGAAAAAGGCCCTGAGCGGTGAGGCGCCGAGCGTTCGGGCGGCTTCGGTCAGCGTCGGATCAAGCCGCACCAATGCCGGGTAGAGGACAAGAATCGTATAGGGCAGGGCTTGGTAGACCATGGCGGTGAGCACCGCGGGAAACCCCGGTGACAGCGCCACTGCCTTTTCCATCAGCCCCAGGGCCACCAAGAGGTTGGTGATGCCGGCGGTGCGGGAAAACAGCGTCGACCAGGCAAAGCCGATGATCACTTCCGACAGGGACAGAACCGAAAGCAGGGCCACCATCCAGACGATCTGTGCCCGTCTGCTCATCCGGGTCAGGAGATAGGTGAACGGGACGCCGATGGCAACGCAGCAGATGGCGACGAGAACCGCCAGCATCAGCGAGAACCCGAGCACATTGGCGAAGAACAGGCTGGCGAAGCGCTCGTAATTGGAGAGCACGAAGGCGGGCGTGTAGAAGCCGCCCTGCTGGCGCTGGAAGAAGCTGACAGCGATCATGGTTCCGAACGGAATGACGAAGAACAGCGTCAGCATGATCGCCGGGAAGGCGAGCGGAGCGTAATCGGTCAGCTTTTGCGGCGCCTCGCGTCTCATCTGTCGAGCACCACGCAGACACCCGGATCCAGCACCACGCCGACCGGCTGGCCGACGGAGACTTCCGGACGGGCGCGCGGCGTCGAGACCGCAATCAGCGGCCTGCCGGAGCAATCGATGAAGGTTTCGATGGTGCCGCCGAGATCGCGGACGAAGGTCACTGTTCCGGTGATGGCGCCGTCGCCGCCGGGCGCTGTCAGCTGCACGTCTTCCGGGCGGACCGACAGGATTGCCTTGCCGCCACTGGGCGCGGACAGGCCGGGAATCGCCTGGCCCAGCACGACGGCGCGGCCGGCGCTGTCGGTTTCCATGTCGATGAGATTGGTCGAGCCGATGAAGTCGGCGACGAAGGTGTCGGCGGGCCGACGATAGATTTCCATCGGGCTTGCCGCCTGGCGGATCTCGCCCTGGTTCATCACGACAACAGTGTCGGCCATGGTCATGGCCTCGCGCTGGTCGTGGGTGACGACGATGGTGGTGATGCCGAGCTGCTGCTGCAACTGTCTCAGTTCCACCTGCATGGCTTCGCGTAGCTTGGCATCAAGCGCGGAGAGCGGTTCGTCGAGCAGGAACAGCTTGGGCGAACGGGTCAGCGCACGGGCGATGGCCACGCGCTGGCGCTGGCCCCCGGACAGCTTTGCCACCGGGCGGTCGGCATAGCCGGGGAGATGGATCATTGCCAGCAATTCATCGACGCGGCGCTTCTGCTCCTCGCGCGGTGCGCCGCGGATTCTGAGCGGATAGGCGATATTCTCTCCGACGGTGAGATGCGGGAACAGCGCCAGCGACTGGAACACCATGCCGAGATTGCGCTTGTGGGTGGGTACGGCGGTGATGTCCTCGCCGTCGAGCCGGATCTCGCCGCTGGTTGGCAGGTCGAGTCCGGCGATCATCCGGAGCAGCGTGGTCTTGCCGCATCCCGATGGGCCCAGCATGCAAACGAAAGTGCCGTGCGGAACGGTCAGTTGCACGTCATTGACCGCGGTGAAGCCGCCGAAGTCCTTGCGGACGGAATTGAGGGTCAAACCAGACATCGCGTCCCCATGGGTCTTGCCCCGGATTTGCCGGGGTGGGGAGGGCGGCGAAACTGCCCTCCCGCTTTCAGGCAATCACGTCCCCGTGCGGGACGCAAGCAGACGTCAGCCGACGATCATTTCGGTCCACTTCTGGTTCAGCCAGTCCGATTTGGTCTGGTAGAGGTCGTAGCGCGGGATGATCGGATCGATGTCCGAGGAGACGCTGGCGAACTCTTCGGCGGTCAGATCAAGCAGATCACGCTTCAGTGTGGGCGCGGTGCCGACCTTGCGCGACAGGGTCGCCTGGATTTCCGGCTGGCTCATGTAATCAATGAAGACATGGGCTTCCTCGACCTTGCCGGAAGCGCGCGACAGCGCCCAGCAGCCCGAATCCTGAATGCCGCCTTCCTTGGGGAAGGTCGAGCGGACCGGATTGCCGTCGGCGGCGGCGAGGCCGGTGACGTCATGGTAGTACTGGCCCATCGGGATTTCGCCTGATTTCAGCGCCTGTTCGAACTGGGCCTCGTCGCGGTACCACAGACGGACGTTTGGCTTGACCTCGGCAAGCTTCTCGAATGCCTTGTTGAGGCCTTCTTCCGTGTCGAGCGCTTTGGTGCCGCCCAGGTAAGTCTTGGCGGTGACTTCGAGCAGGAAGGAATTCGAGACCAGCGCCAGCAGACCGAGCTTGTCGGCGTTGGCCGGATCCCAGAGTGCTGCCCAGCTGTCGGGGGCTTCCGGGTAGGCATCGGTGTTGGTGACCAGGGTGATGTACCAGGCCACCGCGCCGATGCCGGCAACGCGGCCATCGGGGTACTTGTTGACGAACTGGCCAAGCAGGTCGTCATAGTTCCTGATCTTCGAGGTATCGATCGGCGCCCAGAGGTCGGTGGACTGGCCCTTGAGCATGGCGACCTGTGACATCATCGAGACATCGGCGGGCGCGACGCCGGCCTTGGCCGCCTGCTCGAGCTGGACCAGCCAGGCTTCGCCCGTCGGTTCGGCAATCGATTCCACCGCAATGCCTGTGGCTGAGGTGAAGTCCGGGAAGATGTTGGCGTCGAACGAATCCTTGAAGTAGCCGCCATAGACGCCGACCTTCAGGGAGCGGTCCTGGGCGCGCAGGATCGACGGCATCGACAGGGCGCCGATGGCTGCTGCCGTGCCGCCGAGGACTGCCCGGCGGCTGATGGGGCTGTTGAGAAACTTGGTCATGAACTTCTCCTTTGTTGGCCGGTCTCAGACCGGTGTTCCCTTGCGGTTCTGCTTGAGGTTCTGTGCCTCAATGGATCGTCCTTGCCGCATTGCCACGATGGTTTTGAATGCGGATCGTTGTCTTCGCGGGAGGCGCCGGTCAGGCTTTCCCGCCTGCGATGGCCGGGCTGAAGACCATCAGGCTGAGAATCTCGAACAGCACCTGGGCGCCAGCATGGGCCGTGTTGGTGGTGGAATCATATTGCGGCGCAACTTCGACGACGTCGCCGCCGACGATGTTCATACCCTTCAGGCCGCGGATCAGCTCCAGCACTTCGCGCGTCGTCAGTCCGCCAACTTCCGGCGTGCCTGTGCCCGGTGCAAAGGCCGGGTCAAGGCTGTCGATGTCGAAGGACAGGTAGGTCGGTCCGTCGCCGATGATCTGTCTGGCGCGTTCTATGATCGCCGGCATGCCCATCCCGGTGACTTCCTCTGCGTGGATCACGGTCATGCCGGACTCGTAGGAGAATTCCCAAAGATACTCGGCCGGGCCGCGGATGCCGATCTGGATCGTCCGGGTCGGGTCGAGCACGCCATCAAGCACCGCATTGCGGAACGGGCCGCCATGGTGGAACTTGGTCATGTCGAAGGCGCCGCCGGTGTCGCAATGGGCGTCGATGTGGATCATGCCGACTGGACTGTTCTTGCCGACGGCCTTGAGGATCGGGTGGGTGATCGAATGGTCGCCGCCAATTGAGAGCGGCAGCACGCCGGCATCGACGATCTGGTGCAGCCGGCGCTCGATGTCCTCATGGCAGAGCTCGAGCCTGTAGCGGCTGCGGAAACTGACATCGCCGATATCGGCAACGTTCAGTTCGTGCACCGGGGCGCAATCAAGAACATGGTTGTAGGGGCCGATGCGCTCGATGGTGCGCAACGCGCGCGGACCGAAGCGCGAGCCGTTCCTGTTGGTGACGCCCAGGTCCATCGGCATGCCGATCATGGCCACCTGCAGATCACCGAAATCGGGATTGTCGTTGTCGATTTCGACATGGGGTGCCGTGAGGAAGGTCGGGATGCCGGAATAGGGCGCCAGCCGCGTGCCGCTTTCGGTGAAGATCTTTTCGGCCACGCGGCGGAACTTCGGATTGAACAGTTCGCCACCATGGCTCTCGCCGTATTTGCTCTTCAGCTCATCGAGCTTTGTCTTGTCCCACGTCATGTGAATGCCATCCCGAGATCATGCGGTGTCGCGACAACCGACACCGTTGCCGATTAAAATGTTGCAAAGCAGCGAAAGGAAAGCAATTGATATTGTTAGCGCCATTTATGTGAAAATTTCTCACATCAGGATTGAGCCCATGACCCAGAGACTGCCGCCGTTGAACCCGCTTCGGGCCTTCGAGGCGACTGCGCGAAACCGCTCCCTGACCAAGGCGGCGAAGGAACTCTGCGTCACCCATGGCGCGATCAGCCATCAGATCAAGGCGCTGGAAGCGTCATTGAAGGTCAAATTGTTCAACCGCGCCGGGCAGAGACTGACGCTGACCGAACATGGGGCCGACCTTTTGCCCTCGGTAACATCGGCGTTTGCGGAAATCGCCGCTGCCACGGCGCGGATGACACGGCCTGCGAAATCCGGCTCGCTGTCCATTACCTGCGTGTCGGCGCTCTTGTCGCTGTGGCTGATGCCGCGGCTGGCGAGTTTTACCGCGCGGTATCCGGATATCCGGCTGACACTCAATGCGGCCAATGATCCGGCGGCTATCCACTCGCCCGATGTCGACATAGCCATTCTCTATGGCGACGGCAGCTGGACCGATTGCTGGCTCAAGCTCTGGTCGCATCTTGACCTGTTTCCGATCGCCAGCCCGTCGCTGATCAACAACCGGCCGATCCGCACCGCGCGGGACCTGGCGGAGCACACTATTCTGCACGGCGATGATGGCCATGAATGGCACATCTGGCTGACGCAAGCCGACGTGCATGGGATCTCAGGCGTGCAGCAGCATCACTTTTCCGACGCGCGGCTTGCAATCGAAGGCGCATTGCTCGGCCATGGTATCGCGCTCGGTGATACGTTGACGGCAGCAAGCCTGTTGACGAGGGGACAGGTGATCGTTCCCTTCAAGCTCGCCGTGCCGGCGGTGGATGCATTCTATGTCGCCTGCAGCAATGATGTGCGGTCGACACCCGCGGTAGAGGCCTTTATCGACTGGCTGTTCTCAAGCCTCGAGGAAGACGACGCCAAGGCCGAGCCGATGATTGCGGCCCGCCGCACCATTCGCCGGGCACAGGCTGCCAGCCCCGCCCATGACGCCGCAACTTCCTTCGAACCGTCCAATCCATGAAAGCGCCTGCCATGCCTAGTCCCCGCATCAATCCGCTTGTTGCAACACTGTCTGCTCCGCCGATCCCCGAGGTTCAGGCCTGGAAGAAGGCCTATGATGGCAGCCTGGGTCCGCTGATCGACCTGTCTCAGGCGGTGCCCGGCTACCCGCCGCATGCCGATATGTTGCGCTGGCTCGGCGAGGCCGCCGGTTCGGTGGCCTTGGCCGGATATGGAGATATCGAGGGCGAGCCAGACTTGCGTGCGGCCTACGCATCCTGGGTGAGTAATGTCTATGCGGCCGAGATCGGTCCTGCAAACATCCACATCACCTCGGGCTGCAACCAGGCCTTCATGGCGGCGATGATGGCTATTGCCGGGCCAGGCGACGCGGTGCTGCTGACCAATCCCTGTTACTTCAATCACGAGACGACGCTGGCGATGAGCGGGGTCGAGGTGCGGTATGTCACTTGCGATGCCGAGAACGGATTCCTGCCCGAACCTGCAGCCGTCGAGGCGATGATCTCCAGCGGGGTTCGGGCGCTGGCGGTGGTCACGCCGAACAATCCGACGGGGGCGACCTATCCGGACGGGCTGCTGCAGGCGTTGTTCGGTCTCTGCCGGGAGCATGGCATATGGATGATTGTCGACGAGACCTATCGCGACTTCCTGCCGCTCGATCTCGGCAGGCCCCACGGGCTCTTTGCGTCGCCCGGCTGGGAGGACAATCTGGTCGGGCTCTACAGCTTTTCCAAATCCTTCTGCATTCCCGGCCACCGGGTGGGCGCCATCACGGCGGGAGAAGCGGTTGTCGAACAGATTGCAAAGGTGATGGACAATCTGCAGATCTGCGCGCCGCGTCCGCCTCAGGCGGCACTGGCCCGAGCCATTCCCGCACTCGGCGACTGGCGCAGGGCAAACACGCTGGAGATATCTGCGCGGGCTTCAGCCTTGCGTGATGTAGTGACGGGGGTCGAAGGCTGGGACATTGCGGCGATTGGCGCCTATTTCGCCTTCGTCCGGCACCCCTTTCACAACCTGAGCAGCCATGAAGCCGCCCACAGGCTTGCGCGCGATGCCGGGGTCATCACCATTCCCGGATCCTTCTTCGGCCAGGGGCTCGAACGCTATCTGCGGGTGGCCTTTGCCAATGCGGACGTTTCCACAATCGGCGGGCTGGGTGGCCGTTTTGCATCCTGCAGCGGTTGATGCGGACGTATTGCCGTCCGTTTTGCAGGCATTGGAGGTGTTCTTGCTGACGCGCAAGGACGCGATCCTGCTTCCGTGACCTGTCGCTGATTTGCCACATCGCTGCGGCGCGTTGGGTGTCGGCAGCTTTTTCGAGCAGATGTCCGTTTTGTGTTTTCCCATAAAAAACAAAAACTTAAAAATCTCTGCTGGGGTTGTACAGCTGGCGCGGCATGTCGATTTCTACCCATTAGCGGCTTTTCGCGTCTTTACTTGACTGATTTGGTCAACTATTGAGTCGCTCATTGTAGCCCGCCAACCATCCCCTTTCGCGGATCGTGAGCCAGCCAACTCGTTACTCCTTGCGGCATTTCCGTGCGGGAGGCTCACCGATCTTTGTACATTTTTTAGGGGGATGGGACATGACAGTCTCGCTCAGGGGCGTGCCGGTTTCCGGGAATCGCAAAACTTCACACTCGCAGATCTCCGACATGCTCAGCGCCACGGTGGCAGCAGCCTGCTTCGTGGCCGTGGGAACACATCCGGGACTCGCTCAGGACGGTGATGCGATCGTTCTTCCGACGGTCGAAGTGGAAACGACGCAGCAACAGGACCCCGCTGCTGCGGCAGCGGCTGCAGACCAGCAATCGGCGGCCGCAAGCCAGCGCGCAGCGCAACGGGCTGCGGCCGCAAGGGCCCAGCGCCAGGCTGAAGCCGCGGCCGCTCGCGCAGCGGCGCTCGAGGAAGCCAACCAGCGCGCGGAAGCCGAAGCCAGGGCTGCTGCCGAAGCGGCGGCAAAGGCCAAGGAAATCGCACGCGGCAACCCCTATGCCGATCCGGATGCCCCTTTCAAGAGCGACCGGCTTGCCAATTCCCGTCTGCCAGGGGCCATCGCCGACACGCCGCGCACCGTCACCGCGATCGGCAAGGAAGTGCTGGAGGCCACAGGCATGACCTCGGTCCGTGAGATCGCACGCACCACCCCGGGCATCTCGCTGGGTTTCGGCGAGGGCGGCAACTCCTACGGCGACAACATCTATATTCGTGGCTTCAAGGCCAACAACGACCTTTATGTCGACGGGGTGCGCGATTCCGGGATCAGCGTCCATGAAACCTTCAACACTGAACAGATCGAGGTGATCAAGGGGCCGGCAGGGACGATTGGCGGACGCGGCACCACCGGCGGCGCTCTCGACATCGTCAGCAAGAAGGCCAAGGACGTGTCGTTCTTCGAGGCTTCCACAACCGTGACCAGTGCGAAGACGAAGCGCGCAACGGTCGATTACAACCATGCCTTCAACGAACAGGTTCAGCTTCGCCTCAACGGGCTGGTGCAGGATGGCAAGGTCGCCGGGCGTGACAATGTCAATGATGACCGCCGCGGCCTCGCCGCTGCCGTGACCATCAAGCCGATCGATCTGTTCACGATCGAGGCGGACATTGCGCACACGGTGATCAAGCAGACGCCGGACTGGGGTGTTCCCTACCTGTCAAACAATGGCGGGCCGGTGACCGAGTACGGCGTTGACCGTTCGACCTTCTACGGCGTGGTCGGCCGCGACTACCAGGACGTGACCCAGACTGTCGGAACCATCAGGACGATCCTCGAATTCTCCGACAGCGCGAAACTGACCAACACCGCGCGCTACTCCCGCTCGATCAATGATTATGTACTGACAGCTCCGAGCAGCCTGATCACCAACAACTCGACCGACATCAACGACTGGCAGGTGTCTCTGAGCTTCAAGAGCCGCTACCAGGAGACCGATGTATTCTCCGATGTTCTGGAACTGACCGGCGAAACCTCGCTGGGCGGGCTCTCGCACACCTACGTGGCGGGTCTGAGCTACAGCGACGAGAAGGTGAACACCTACTCCTACCAGAACCTGCAGAGCGAAGATTACCGGCCTCCGGCAGGGCAGCGCGGCTGCACGGTCAGCGCGGTCAATCCTGATCCGATCGCCCAGGGCTGCTGGTCGGGCGAAGCGCCGGTTCGTGGAACCGCCGCCACCACGACACGGGTGCGCTCGACCTCACTCTATGCCCTCGACACCGTCGAGCTCAACGACCACTGGCTGGTCAATGGCGGCGTTCGCGTCGATTTTTACGACAACAAACGCAGTTCCGGCACCACCGACCTTGAGCGCAAGGACACCTTGTTCAACTGGAATGCCGGCGTGACCTACAAGCCGTGGGAGCACACGAGCTTTTACGCGGCGATTGCGAGTTCATCGAACCCGTCCGGACAGGAAATTGCTGCCGGCGGCAGTTTCTACGGCGGTCTTGATGATGGCGGCGTGTTGCTGGCTCCGGAACGCAACATGTCCTACGAGGCAGGCGTCAAGTACGAGTACAATGACGATCTGCTGCTGACGGCCGCGGTGTTCCAGACGGTGAAATCCAGCGCACGCGAGGATTATGATCCTGACGGTCGTGGCGGACCTGCGCCGACCCAGTACCTGGATACCCTCAAATACAGCATGACCGGCGTGGAGCTTGGCGTGTCGGGCAACCTGACCGACCGGATCAGCCTGTTCGGTGGGGCCGTCCTGATGGACAGCAAGATCCTGGAAAGCAAGACGACTGCGGATATTGGCAAGGATATTGCCAATATCGCGCATCATCAGTTCAGCCTTCTGGGTACCTATGCGTACAATGAGAAGCTGACCCTGGGCGCGCGCGTGACCTATGCCGGCGGGCGCAAGCTCGGCAGCGTGGCGGCCAACGGCAACACGCTGCCGGACTATACCACGCTTGATCTGCTGGCGACCTACAAGTTCTCTGAAAACGCCGAGCTGCAGTTAAACGTCACCAATGTGGCGGACACCACCTACTATGACTCCGGTTACCGTTCCGGTTCGCCCTTCACCTATGTGGCGCCTGGCCGCGAGTTCTCGTTCAACCTGAAAGCCAAGTTCTAGGGCTTGCTGAAAAACCAGCGTTCCGGGCGGTCATCGTCCGGAACGCTCATGATGGGATAGCCAGATGCTGATCACAATTCCCGATCTCCTGAGCAAGGATGAAGTGCGTCATTTCCGGGAGGTGCTCGACAAGTCCGAATGGGAAGCCGGTTCCAAGACCGCCGGAGTGCAATCGGAAAGCGTCAAGCGAAACCAGCAGATGCCGGTCGGAAGCGATGCTGCGCTCAAGCTCGGGCAGTACCTGCTGCAGAAACTGTCCGCCAATCCGGTCTTTCTGTCCGCGGCGCTGCCGCTCAGAATCCTGCCGCCGATGTTCAACCGCTACGAGACCGACGAAACTTTCGGTGTGCATGTCGACAATGCCATCCGGCTCAATCACCTGACGCAGGAACGTCTGAGAACCGATCTTTCGATGACGGTGTTCCTCAGCGAACCGGATGAGTATGACGGCGGCGAACTCATCGTTGAAGATCATTACGGCGCCCAGGAGGTCAAGCTCGAAGCCGGGCACATGGTGCTCTATCCCTCGACCAGCCTTCACCAGGTGGTGCCGGTGACCCGCGGAGCGCGTGTTGCGTCCTTCTTCTGGCTGCAAAGCATGATCCGGTCGGATGCGCACCGCACCATGCTGTTCGATCTCGACCAGACCATACAATCGCTCGCCGTGCGCCTGGGTACGGGGGACAGCGAAGTGGTTCGGCTGACCGGGATCTATCACAACCTCATCCGTACCTGGGCAGAGACTTGATCATGAAGACGAAGCTGATCCAAATAGGCATTCCGGGTATTCTCATGGTGCTGGCGGGCAGTGCCCTTGCTCAGGACGCGGTTCAGTCCGCGGCGCCCGGAGGCTGGCTCGAAGGCGTTGCTGCAGGGCTGAACGCCTGGCTTCATGAGGCGGGAGAAGACGAGCTGAGCGCCATGGGGATGTTCATGGCGGCCGACTGGGTGGTCAAGGCGGTGATGATCTCGCTGGCCTTTGCCTCGGTGCTGACCTGGTTGATCTTCTTCGCCAAGACCGCTGACCTGTTGTGGCAGCGATCCAGGTTGAAGCACGGCTTTCGGCGCATGGATGCCCACGCGACGCTGGCCGGTTCCACGTCGATCTTCAAACACAGCAAGGGTGTCGTCGGACGGATGGTGGACGCGGCCGTGCGTGAGCGCGACCGCAGTGTCTCCGCAAGCCTCGACAAAACCGGCATCAAGGAGCGCGTGGCCTCGGAACTGACGCGGATAGAGGCTGGTGCTGCCAGAAGCATGATGTCGGGCACCGGCATCCTCGCCAATATTGGCTCGACAGCGCCTTTCGTCGGATTGTTCGGGACTGTGTGGGGCATCATGAACAGCTTCATTTCAATCTCCGAGAGCAACACCACCAACCTTGCCGTAGTGGCTCCCGGGATCGCGGAAGCCTTGCTCGCCACGGCGATCGGTCTGGTGGCGGCGATCCCCGCGGTGATCTTCTACAACCTGATTGCGCGCGGCCTGGGCGGCTACAAGGTGATGCTCGCCGATGCGGCGGCGCTGGTCGAGCGGACGCTGTCGCGCGATCTCGATCTTGCCGAGCAAGCCACCAGGGGTGTGGCGGCGACCCCCGCCGTGGTCCCGACGTCAGATCTTGCCGAGGCTGCGGAGTAGGCGCCATGGCGGGCAAGATCAGCGACGACGACGAACTTTCGGAAAACCACGACATCAACATCACGCCGTTTATCGACGTGATGCTCGTGCTGCTGATCATCTTCATGGTCGCGGCGCCGCTTTCGACGGTGGACATTCCCGTCGAGCTTCCCGTTGCCGTGGCGGAGCCTCCGCAGCGCCCGCTGAAGCCGGTGTTCATCACGATTGCAGAGGATCTTTCGCTGTCGGTCGGCGAAACCGAAACCACATTCGAGCGGCTTTACATCGATGTCGGCATTGCCACTCTGCAGAAGCGTGACACCAGGCTTTACATCCGGGCTGACAAATCTGTGCCCTATGGCGAGTTCATCCGCGTGATGAACATTCTCAGGGCCGACGGGTTCTTGAAGATCGGACTGGTGGGACTGGATGAAAGTGCGGTCGGGCCGGACCAGCAGAGCCCGGCCGGCGGCAGCGGAACGGGAGCAGGGCTGAAGCCATGAGCCTGGTCTATCAGCGGGGTGCATCGGGCGTCTGGTTCTGGGCTTGTGCCGCGGTCGTGAGTGCCGGTCTTCACGGTGGCCTGTCTTATCTGGCATTGCAGGATCCGCCTGTCGAGGTGGCTGAACAGCAGGTTGATGCCGGTATCACCGGTGCCATCATGTTCGATCTGTCGGACCTGATCGCCGCGCCGGCGGACATGGCTGAAGACAGCGCCGAAGCGGCGGAATCGGCTGAGGCCCCGACCATTGCCGAAAGCCCCGAAGTGGTCGATCCGGCGAAAGCCGCGGATGAACCAATCCTGAGCCAGATTCCCTACGAGGTCGAGGACGAAAGCCTGAAGTTCGGGGTCGCCAGCCCGGATCCGGTCGAGGAGACGGAAGATCTGGCGCACGAAATCGCCACGGAATACAGGCCGGAAGATGTCGACCAGGCCAGCACCACCGGTGCGCAGGAGAGCGACGCGGCCGATGCATCGGTTGCGGCCGTTGCCACCGAGGAGACCGCGGACACCAGCAAGGCAACCGGTGAGGGGCTGACAGCGGAAGAAAAGGAAGCGGTGCGCGAGTGGCAGCGCGATATCGTGCTCAGGATCTCCAAGGTCCGGAAATATCCGCCGCAGGCGCGCAAGGAACGGATCGAAGGGGAGGTTCGGGTGCGCTTCACGCTCGACCAATACGGTGCGATCCTGTCTTCGGAGATAGAAACCTCGTCAGGTTCGTGGGTTCTAGATGAAGCGGCCCTTGCGGTGTTCGACGAGATCGGCAAGCTGCCGACCCCGCCAAGATACCTTGAGGGCGAGCGTTTCACGCTGTTGGCGCCGATACGCTATTCGTTCCGGTAGATAATGTCCGGCGTGATCTGGTCGAGAGACGCGCAGCCGGTCAGCATCATCGCGATTTCAAGCTCATCGCGGAGCAGGCGCAGCACATGGCTGACTCCTGCGGCTCCGGCGACTGTCAAGCCGGCGACTGGCAGCCGTCCGGCAAGTGCCGCCGTAGCGCCAAGCGCCAGCGCCTTGAGAACATCGGTGCCACGCCTGATGCCGCCATCCATAAGTACCGGAACCGCGCCGTCGACCGCTTTTGCGACCGCCGGCAGCAACCGGATAGTGGCCGGCATGGTGTCGAGTGTCCGGCCACCGTGATTGGAAACGATGATGGCGCCGGCGCCTGCGTCGATTGCCTGCCTTGCATCCGCCGGGTGAACGACGCCTTTCACGATCACCGGCAGGGGGGATTTTCGGCACAGCCATTCAACCTCGGACCAGCGGGGCGTGATGTGGGCAACACGGTCGAAGAGGATCGATTCCGATGGTGCCAACGGGGCGAACTGGGCAGCCGGCATGTCTGCCAGATTGACGGCCGCAATGTCCGGCGGCAGCTGGAAACCGGTTCGGGCCTCGTTGTCCCGCGCGCCTTGGACCGGCGCATCGACGGTCAGAACGATCGCGGCAAAACCCAGATCGGCGACGCGCTGGACCAATGCCCGGTTGGCATCGCGGGACGGGCCCCAGTAGAGCTGGAACCAGTTGCAGCCTGGGCTGGCGGCCCGCACCACTGCCGCATCGATACTGCTCTGGCTGCTCAGCACCATGGCTGCGTCCTGTGCCGCTGCGCCCATGGCCATGGCGGCTTCACCGTCGGGATGAACCAGTTTCTGGTAGGCGACCGGAGCCACGAGGATCGGGTGAGACAGCGATTCTCCGAGCAGGGTCAGTCTTGTCGATCCGCCCCGCAGATCACGCAGCACGCGCGGAAGCAACTCCAGCTCGGAGAAAGCCTTCTGGTTGGCTGCAAGTGTTTGCTGGTCAGCAGCGCCGCCGAAGAAATAGGCCGACCGGTCGGCGCTCAATAGTGCCCGTGCCCGGCTTTCATAATCCCGCAATGTCGGTTGCAGGTCGGCCGCCGGGTGTTTCGCGCTCATTTGTTGAGAATCAGCTTGCCCTGGCGGGTAATCCGCAAACGATACATTGCCCCTTCGTGAGAGATAGTGATCTCGCGCCGGTCCTGAAACAGGGTGCTGGACGGTATGATGGCGGCCAAGGGGCTGGTCTGTGACGCCGGGGCGAGGGCGGCCCGTGGCGGCGACGCTGTCGAGCCGCTGGACAAGGACATCTGGCTTTGGAGGTTACGCATGAAAATACCCGGACACTCGCTGCGGTTCCACCTGCAGCTGAAATGGCAGGGGAGGCTGGTTGTTAATATATGACAAATTCACTCATATTTATTTTCGATGACCTTGTCCAGCGTCAATGCCTTGCCGCACTTCAACAGGTCGAGGTGAACTGCCGAAAGCAGTTTGGCAGTTTGGCAGTTTGGCAGTTTGGCAGTTTGACAGTTTGACAGCCCCCTCTTGCTCGCACTGGTGACCTTCATCCTTTATGGACGGGCCGCGGGCTTGATCGCTCAGTCGTAGATGCGTTGTTCCATAGGTGTCCGCGCAATCAGGTCGATCAGTCCGGCCAGCATGGCGGCCTCTGCGCGGTTTGGCTTTGCATGGGGGTTCCAGACCACATGCACATCGATGGCGGGCGGAGACTCGTAGGGCGGCAAACGCCAAAGCCTGCCCCGCTCGACATCCTCGCGCACCACATGCAGCGGCAGTGGGCCAATGCCGAGCCCGGCGATGATCATGCGGCGTACCTCCTCGAGATTGGGCGAGGTGCCAACGATGCGCGCATCAAGCTGTGCCTCGGCCCGCATCTCGGCTACCGGACGCAGCGCGTCGCCCATCTGGTCGGTGACGAAACTGACCGAGGAGTGACCGGCGAGATCGGCCATCGTCACGGCCTCGCGCCCGTAAAGCGGATGGGCGGGGCCGCAAAAGAGCCCGAAATACTCCCTGAACAGGCGCCGGTATTCGAGTTGCGGGCTGCGCTCCATCACAAGGCAGATGGCAAAGGAAGCGCGGCGGGCGGCAACGGCACTGAGCGCGCTGCGGCTTGCCATGGCTTCAATGGACAGCGTCGCGCGGGGGTGGTCGGTGTGAAACCTGTTCAGAGCGGCGTCGAGCAACGGGCTGACCACATGACTAGCCATGACAATGCGGACATGGCCGCTGACTTCATCCTCTACATCCCGGATGACCGTGCCCAGACGGAGGATGGCACCCTGAATGTCGATCGCCTCATCATAGAGCAATTGCCCGGCGGCCGTGAGTTCGAACCGGCCCGGCTTGCGGTTGATCAATCGCTTGCCAAGCCGTTCTTCCAGCCGCTTGAGGGCACTTGAGACTGTGGGCTGCTTCAGGCTGAGGCGTTCTGCGGCTTCGGTGACCGAGCGGGAATCGGCCAGCACCAGGAATGTGCGAAGCAGATTCCAGTCGAGTTCACGGGCGAGACGTTCGGGCGGTGTGAGGCTGCTCATTTCATTATTGATATCATCTATGCAGGCAATATCAATTATCTATTTGATCAATGTAGTTGAAGCGAACATCATGGTTCCAACGAAAAACGCCGGGGAGCGTTGGGAACATGAGCATCGAACAACGTGAAGCGCGGCAGCCATGGATTCTGCTGACGCCTGCACTGACAGCAATCGTCCTGCTGCTGATCGTTCCGCTCATGTTCATCATCGTCTATTCGTTCTGGCTCAAGAGCGCCGCCGGTGCCGACACACCGGGTTTTTTCCTTGACAACTGGCAGGAAGCGCTGACCGACCCGTTTTACCGGGACATCCTGCTCAACACCTTGAAGATCGCCGCAGTGACCACGGTGGCCTGCGCTTTGCTCGGCTACCCGGCCGCCTACTTCATCGCCCGTTCGAAGGGCAACCGGCTGGTGCTGCTGGTGCTCCTGATGCTGCCATTCTGGATCAGCTACATCATCCGCACGATGAGCTGGATCAATATTCTTGGCGTTTCAGGAGCGCTCAATTCGGCGATGATCTGGATCGGGGTCATCGATGAGCCGATCCAGATGCTGTACAACGAGACCACCGTGATCCTCGGTCTTGTGCATTTTCTGCTGCCGTTCATGGTTCTCAACATCTTTGTCAGTCTCGAGGGTATCGACACCAATCTTGAGGACGCCGCCAATTCGCTCGGGGCGACGCGCTGGCAGGGTTTCCTGCAAGTGACGCTGCCGCTGTCGCTGCCTGGACTGGCGGCGGGCGGACTGCTCTGCTTCGTGCTTGCCGCCGGCACGTACATCACGCCGGTCATTCTCGGCGGGCCGCGCGATGCGATGTTTGCCAATCTCGTCTACGAGGCGATTATCAGGCAGCTCAACTGGCCTCTCGGATCGGCCCTGTCGCTGATGCTTCTGGTTGTCCTTGGCGTTCTGGTGCTGATCTACAACCGCTATCTCGGCATGGCACAACTGGCGAAGGGGCTGGGCTGATGGGTTGGCGTCTGATCCGCATCTACACAATCCTGGTCTATATGTTCATGTTCCTGCCGATTGCGGTGGTGGTGCTGTTGTCATTCAACGCCAACCAGTTCGGCAGCTTCCCGATGACGGGGCTGTCGACCCACTGGTTCGAGGTGTTGTGGGAAAATGACGCCATCATGCGGGCCTTCCGGACCTCGATCGTGCTTGGCCTGATGACCGCGGTGATTTCCACCGTCCTCGGTGTGCTCGCCAGCCTGGCGCTGGTCCGCTACAAGGTCCCGGGCCGCAACCTGATCACCACAATGCTGATCGCGCCGATCCTTGTACCAGAGGTGGTACTTGCGGTGGCCCTGCTTTTGTTCCTGAATTTTCTCGACATCGGCAAGAGCTTCACGCTTCTGCTTCTGGGGCACGTGATCTTCACGCTGCCTTTCGTCATTCTGGTGGTCCAGGCCCGTCTGGTCAGCATCAAGCGCGATGTGGAAGAGGCGGCGCTGAGCCTCGGAGCTTCGCCGCGGCAAACCTTCTTCGCGATCACGCTTCCTCTGCTGATGCCTGCGGTGGCCGCAGGCGGCCTTTTCGCCTTCACCATCAGCTTCGACGACATTACCGGAACGTTGTTCTGGAAGCCGGGCGGGATTGAAACCGTTCCGACGCAGATCTTTTCGATGCTGCGCAATTCGATCTCTCCGGAGATCAACGCTCTTGGCACGGTCATGATCGTGCTGACGGTCGGGCTGCCGCTGATCGGCGCGGCGATCGCCCGGACACTTGCAACAAGAAGCGGTGGGTAAACCGCCAAGAAAACCTGAACCAGAGATGGAGAACAAGATGGACGATACAAAACGCTATGAACGACTGCGCGAGCGGTTCCAGAACGGTGATATCAGCCGCCGCAATTTCTTTGGCCTCCTCGGCGCCGCGGGCGCTGCCTACGGTCTGCAGATGCCGTTTGCCAGGCAGGCGTTCGCGCAGAGCGACGTGTCCCAGGTCCGCTTTGACGGCTGGGGCGGCGTTGTCTCGGAAGCGTTCCGCAAATTTGCTTTCGATCCCTACACCGAGAAGACCGGCATCACCGTGGTTGACGGCACCTTCCCCGGCGGCGACGAGTATCTCGCACTCGTGCGCGCCAGCCAGCCCGGCGAATACAACATCGCCCACCTTTCCGGTGTGTTCGATTATGCCCGCTACGCGAGTTTCGATCTGACCAGCGAACTCAATGTTGCCAATATTCCGAACATGGCAAATGTCATGCCGGCACTGATGGATGCCTTCAAGTCGATCACGCCCGACAGCCTGAGTGCGGCGCCATACGATTATGGCACAACCGGCCTCGCATATAACCGCAAGTTCATCTTCGACGAGGAAATGAAGGAGAAGGGCGCCAAGATTCTCATCGACGAGAAGTACAAGGGCAAGATCGGCGGCTGGGGCGATTGGCGCACCCGGATGTGGTACGCAGCATTGCAGACCGGACAGGATCCGAACAACATTCAGGACACGGAAGCTGCCTGGGAAGCCGTGCGCAAGCACCGCGATCTGGCGCTCAAATACTGGGCCTCCGGGGCCGAACTGATGAGCCTGCTTGCCGAGGAAGAAATCCACGTTACCGAGGGCTGGTCAGGCCGGATCTTCGCGCTGCAGGAGCAGGGCCACGATATCGGTTACTACGATCCGCCGAACGGCTTTGGCTGGCAGGAGTGCCTGTTCGTTCTCCGCGGCAGCCCGATGTCGGCTTGCGAAGAACTGCTCAACTTCATGCTCGACAAGGAGACCTCGATCGCGGTGGCCGAAGGTCAGAATTATCCGCCCGCGCTCGACCCGACCAAGGTCGACCTCGGCGACAAGATTCCGACACTACCCGCCTTCGATCCGACCGGCACCCTGTCGGGCCTCACCTTCGCCAATCCGGCTTACTGGAACGGCAACGAGGCAGAGTGGTCGAAGGAATTCGGCCGCGTCCAGCGCGGATACTAAGCCAGCAACCGGTCCCGCCGTCGTGGCGGGGCCGGTCCCCCCTGCAAACCCGGAGGCATGATGTCGTGAGCGCCGTATCCCTGAGCAATATCGTCAAGCGCTTTGGCGACTATACAGCCGTCCACCAGATGTCACTCGACATCGAAGAGGGCAGCTTCGTCACGCTGCTTGGTCCCTCGGGCTGCGGCAAGACAACAACCTTGCGAATGATCGCCGGCCTACTAGACCCGAGCGAAGGCGAAATCGCGATCAAGGGCAAGCGAGTCAATGACGTGCCGATCCACAAGCGCAATCTCGGTCTGGTGTTTCAGAACTATGCGCTGTTTCCACACAAGACCGTTGCCGACAACGTGGCCTTCGGCCTCAACTACCGCAATGTCGGCAAGGAGGAAGCCAGGCGGAAGGTGGCGGAAGCCCTGGAACTGGTCCAACTGCCCGATCTCGGCGCGCGCTATCCAAAGGAACTCTCCGGCGGTCAGCAGCAGCGCATTGCACTGGCACGCGCGATCGTCATCGAGCCGGACGTGCTGCTGCTGGACGAGCCGCTCTCGGCACTGGACGCCAATCTTCGCGAGGACATGCGCGTCGAACTCAAGCGGATCCAGCAAAGCATCGGGGTGACCACGGTCTTCGTGACCCACGATCAGACAGAGGCGCTGGCGATGTCGGACCAGATAATTGTCATGTCGGAGGGACGGGTCGAGCAGATCGGGGCGCCCGAAGAGGTCTACAATACCCCGGCAACAGAGTTTGTGGCCCAGTTTCTCGGAGCGTCCAACCTGCTTTCAGCCAAGTGTACGGCAGTTGAAGGCGGGGAGATCGAGTTGGATCTTCCGAGCTTCCCCCGCATTGTGATCCCCGGGGAACGCGCCCCTGGGGTTGCCGGAACGGGCCCGGTCCGGCTCGTCATCCGTGCCGAGAAACTGCATCTGCACCCTGCCGGCTCGACAGCCGAGGGCATGCTGAACGTTGACGCAATTGTCGAGAATGTCGATTATCAGGGCCAGTCGGCGCGCTACTTTCTGCGGGTCGGCGATCATCAGATGCAGGCGATCAACATGATCGAAGATCACCCGTTCGCGGCCGGCGCGAAGGTGGCCTTGCGGTTTCGTGCGAAAGACTGTGCTGCCTTGCCGGTGGAGACCAATCCGTGAAATCAGAAAGCAACCTGTTTTACCAGAGCCGTTCCCGACGGCCGGTGCTGGCCGAAGCGCGTGGCATTTACATGTGGGATGTCGACGGCAAACGCTATCTCGACGGCTCGTCCGGCGCCATGGTCAGCAATATCGGTCATTCCAATCCGCGTGTCATCGACGCGATGCGGCGGCAGATGGAGAAGTCGACCTTCGGTTACCGGCTGCATTTCGAGACCGAACCAAGCGAGCGGCTTGCGGCCAAGGTCGCTTCGCTGTCGCCTGAGGGCATGGAAAAGGTCTTCTTCGTCTCCGGTGGATCGGAAGCCGTTGAGAGCGCCATCAAGCTGGCAAGGCAATATGCCGTGACGGTGGGCCAGGGATCGCGCTGGAAAGTGATCTCGCGGTTTCCCAGCTATCATGGCTCGACGCTGGGCGCGCTGGCGCTGACAGGATATGCGCCGCTGTCGGACCCATTCGCGCCGATGATGCAGGCAATGCCGAAGATCCCGGCTCCGCGCGCCTATCTTGACGGGATTGCGATGGATGATCCGGCGACCGGCCAGCATTATGCGGCCATGCTGGAGGCCTGCATCCTTGAAGAGGGTCCCGAGACCGTCCTCGCCTTTATCCAGGAGCCGATCGGAGGTGCCTCGACCGGTGCGCTGGTGCCGCCGGCCGGGTACATGCAGGCGGTGCGCGAGATATGCGACCGGTACGGCATCTTGCTGATCCATGATGAAGTCATGTCCGGCGGCGGCCGGACCGGCAAGTTCATGGGTGGCGAGCATTTCGGGGTTGCTCCGGACATCATCGCTATTTCCAAGGGGTTCGGTGCCGGCTATGCGCCGCTTGGCGCCATGATTGCCAGCGACCGGCTGATCAACCCGGTGCTCGATGCCGGCGGGTTCCTGCACGGTCATACCTATGCCGGAAACCCGCTCGCCTGTGCTGCCGGACTGGCGGTGCTCGAGGAAATTGAAACCGACGATCTCATGGGCAATGCAGCACGGGTGGGTGCGGTGCTCAAGTCGCGGCTGCAAAACCTGATGCAGCGTTACTCCTTCATCGGGGATGTGCGCGGCGAAGGGCTGCTGCTGGCCTTCGAGCTGGTGTCCGACCGCCAGACCATGCAGCCCCTGCCAAAAGCGCTCAATGCCTATTCCGAGCTTGTTGAACTGGCCTATGCCGAAGGGCTGATCATCTATTCACGGCGGACGCGCGGTGGCGTCGATGGCGATCATTTTCTGGTCTGTCCGCCGATGATCACCTCGGTGGACCAGGTCGACGAGATCATCGACATGCTGACTTCTGCACTCGACAAGTTTTCCGCCAAAGCGGGGCTTGCCGCCGAGATGGCCTGACGGGAGACAGCATGTCGAAGATCATCATATCCTGCGCCGTCACCGGCTCGATTCATACACCCTCGATGTCACCCTATCTGCCAGTGACAGCAGAGGCGATCGCCGAACAGGCGATCGGCGCGGCAAAAGCTGGGGCGGCGATACTGCACCTGCATGCGCGCGATCCCAGCAATGGCCGCCCGTCGGCTAGCGTCGAACACTACATGGGGTTTTTGCCAACCATCAAGACTGGGACCGATGCGGTGGTGAACCTGACGACTGGCGGCAGTGCGGTGATGACGCTTGAGCAACGCCTTGCCGGGCCATTGGCGGCGGAGCCCGAGATGTGTTCTCTCAATATGGGGACGATGAACTTCGCGCTCTATCCGATGCTCGGCAAGCGCACCGAATGGCTGCATGACTGGGAGGAGCCGTTCCTGCGGGACTCCGACGACCTGGTCTTCAAGAACACACCGAGGGATATCGCAAGCGTGCTGCGGCTTCTGGGGCAGGATCGCGGCGCCCGGTTCGAGTTCGAGTGCTACGATCTGGGCCATCTGCAGATGCTGCACCATTTCGTCGAGCGCGGCATGATCAAGGCGCCTATCTTCATCCAGTTCGTCATGGGCGTGCTCGGCGGCGTCAGCGCCGAACCGGAGCACCTGGCCCATCTCAAGCAGACCGCGGACAATCTGTTCGGTGACAGCTACATGTTCTCGGTTCTTGCGGCCGGCCGCCAGCAGATGGCGATGGCCAGGCTCGGAGCGTCGATGGGTGGTCACGTCCGTGTCGGATTGGAAGACAATCTCTATATCGCACGAGGCAGGCTGGCCCAGTCCAATGCCGAGCAGGTGGAGATGGTGCGTGAAATCGTTGAAGGCATCGGCAGGGAAGTGGCAACGCCCGATGAAGCCCGTGCCATGCTCGAGTTGAAAGGCCGGGACAAGGTTGGGTTTTGAGCATGGATGACATCATCATCAGGCGGGCGATTGCTTCGGATGCGGTGGACCTGAACCGCGCGCTTGGCCAATTGTCTGCCGACATGGGTGACCAGCACCGGGCCGGTGATGGCGACATCGCACGTTTTTGCTTTGGGCCTGCGCCCGTCTTCCACGCGCTGCTGGCCGTGGCTCAGGACGGTACCGTTGTCGGGGCTGTGGCCTATTCACCGTTTTTCTCCACCGTCTATGGAGGCGTCGGCGTTTACGTTTCGGATCTCTGGGTGGACGCACAAACCCGCGGCAAAAGGCTCGGGCAGCGATTGCTGGCAGCGGTCCGCGCCGAAGGCATCAGGATGTGGGATGCGCAATTGATGCGGCTGAATGTCTATCACGACAATCCGAAGGCTTTGGCCTTCTATGAACGCATCGGCTTCGTCCCCGTTTCCGACACGCAGTATCTGACGCTGTCCGGCGAAGCACTCGAATCCCTGGGAGAGCAGGCATGAAGGCGGTATTTGACGAGCGTCAACGGGCGCATGATCCGAAACACTTCATGGCCAATGGCAGGCTTTCGGCCAATCCGGAACAGCCGCAGCGTATCGAGGAGTTGAGCCGTGGCGCTCGTGCTGCAGGCTGTGACCTCATTGCGCCAACAGATCATGGTCTCGGCCCGGTCGCTGAAATCCATTCGCCTGAATACCTGACCTTTCTCGAGACCATTCACGCCCGCTGGATCCGGACCGAGGGCGCTTCCGACGAGGTGATCCCCAACATCCATCCCGATCGCCGGACTGTTAGCTATCCCAAGTCCGCCACCGGACAGTCCGGCTTTCACCAGGCCGACACATCCTGCCCGATTGCGGCAGGCACCTGGCAGTCTGCCTACTGGTCGGCGCAGTCGGCGCTGACTGCGACTGATATCGTATTGGCTGGAGAGAGCGCGGCCTATGCGCTGTGCCGTCCTCCCGGTCACCATGCGT
Source organism: Parahoeflea alexandrii (assembly GCF_024105735.1). Classification (GTDB taxonomy): domain Bacteria; phylum Pseudomonadota; class Alphaproteobacteria; order Rhizobiales; family Rhizobiaceae; genus Hoeflea; species Hoeflea alexandrii. The sequence continues at coordinate 83,229 of NZ_JAAAML010000001.1, forward strand.
ACGGAGATCTCGCCGGCGGGTTCTGTTTTCTCAACAATTCGGCGATTGCGGCGCAGGCCCTTTTGCGCGCCGGGCGTCGTCCGGCGATCCTTGATGTCGATGTGCATCACGGCAATGGGACGCAGGGCATCTTCTATCATCGCCGCGATGTGCTGACCGTCTCGATCCATGCCGATCCGGCACGGTTCTACCCGTTCTTCTGGGGGCATGCGCAGGAGCGCGGCGAGGGAGAGGGAATGGGGTACAATCTCAATCTGCCGCTGCCACGCGGCACCGGCGATGCCGACTATCTCGCAACGCTCTACCCGGCGCTGTCACGGATACGCTCGTTCGGGGCAGACGTGCTGGTCGTGGCGCTTGGTCTTGATGCACACGAAAACGATCCGTTCCACGGCTTCAAGGTGACCACTCCGGGCTTTGCAAAGATCGCCGGGGCGATTGCAGGGATGGACCTGCCAACGGTGATCGTGCAGGAAGGCGGTTATCTGTCTTCCGATCTGGGCGACAATCTGACCAGCTTTCTCAAAGGGTATGAAGCAGGATGAGCGCAGGTTCCGACATTCTGGTGATTGGCGGCGGTATTGCCGGCATCAGCGCGGCTGCACGGCTGGCGCCCGATGCCAGCGTCACCGTGCTCGAAACCGAGCCGATGATCGGGCACCATTCCTCCGGACGCTCGGCTGCGATCTTCATTCGCAATTACGGCAATGCCACGTTGCGGGCGCTCAACGCCGCATCGTCGCCGTTCCTGGCAGATCCCCAAGGTGTATGTGACACAAGCCTGCTGTCTCCCCGCGGTGAATTGCTGTTGGCGACCGAAGCGGATCTTTCCAAATTTGATGACTATCTTGATGGCAGCGATGGGCTTGAACGGCTCTCACCGGCCCAGGCGCTCGAACTGGTGCCGATCCTGCGGGAAGACGCAATCGCTGCAGCGGCGATTGAATGGGACGCCCAGGACATTGACGTCGATCGGATGCTGCAGGGATTTGCCCGCAGACTCCGTGCGCATGGGGGCCGGATCGTCACGGGTGCGTCCGTGCAGTCGATTTCCCGTCAGGAAAGTGGCTGGACGGTTGTAACACCAGCTGGGAACTTTAGTGCGCCGATCGTGATCAATGCCGCGGGTGGCTGGGCCGATGCGGTTGCCGCCATGGCCGGTGTGCGTACCCTGGGTCTGGCACCGCTGCGCCGTTCAGCGGTGCTGATTCCTGCGCCGGATGGCCATGACATCACCCGATGGCCGCTGTTCGCCAATGCAGGTGATCAGTGGTACGCCAAGCCCGAAGCGGGCAAGCTGATGATCTCGCCTGCGGACGAGGATCCGGTCGAGCCACATGATGTCTGGGCGGAAGACATGGTGATTGCCGAGGGGCTTGATCGTTACGGGCAGGCTGTGACCACGCCGATCACCAGAGTTGAACACAGCTGGGCCGGAATGCGCACATTCGCGCCGGACAGGACGCCGGTGGTCGGCTTTGCAGCAGATGCTGAGGGGTTCTTCTGGCTTGCGGGTCAGGGCGGCTATGGTATGCAGACGGCGCCGGCGCTGTCGCAACTGGCTGCGGATCTGTGCCTTGGCAGGCTGTCGCCGCTGGGGCCGTCCGTACTCGATGCACTTAGCCCCGCGCGGGCGGCACTCAATCTTCAAAAGGGATAGAAAAATGAGCGATATCAAACGTTTCGAAACCGGCCCGCGCATGAGCCAGGCTGTCGTCCATGGCGGCGTGGCTTACCTGGCCGGTCAGGTCGGCACCGCCGGGGCCAGTGTTGCCGACCAGACCAAGGACATTCTTGCCAGTATCGACCGGCTGCTGGAATCGGTGGGTTCGGACAAGAGCAAGATCCTGCAGACCACGATCTGGCTGGCCTCGATGGATGACTTTGCGGAAATGAACGCTGTCTGGGATGCATGGGTTTCTCCGGGCAACGCACCGGCACGTGCAACCGGGGAAGCGAAGCTCGCGACACCGGACTACAAGGTCGAGATCATCTGCATCGCCGCGGTCTGAGCCAGGTACTCGGGGATCAAATCGTAAAGCACGCCGCGTATCGATTGGGATGCGCGGCGTTTTCATGCTTGGAATTGTGGGCAGAACGGGGAAGTGCTCGCGGCGGCAGGGCGATCTGTGCCATAGTCGGGGTCTTCCCGAGAAAGCGATTCCATGCAGCAATCCCACGACCGCGCCGATCCCCCTTATACCGATGACAGGCTCGAAGAGCCGCTTGCAGTACTGAACCGGGTTTACGGATACAACGCGTTCCGCGGACGGCAGTCCGAGGTCGTCGAGCAGGTGGTCTCGGGTGGCGATGCGGTGGTGCTGTTTCCAACCGGCGCCGGAAAGTCGCTGTGCTTCCAGATCCCGGCGATGTGCCGGGATGGGGTGGGAATTGTCGTTTCGCCGTTGATTGCGCTGATGCGCGACCAGGTGGAGGCGCTGAGGCAGCTGGGCGTGCGTGCGGCCGCGCTCAATTCCTCGCTGACGCGAGAGGAGTTCCTGGATGTCCGCGCGGCGATTGACCGGGGCGAGCTCGATCTTCTCTATGTCACGCCGGAGCGGATCGTCACGCCGGGTTTCAGGGAGATGATCGGCAATGCGAAGATTGCCTTGTTCGCCATAGATGAAGCGCATTGTGTTTCGCAGTGGGGGCATGATTTCAGGCCGGAATACCGTGAGCTCGGGCATCTTGGGGAAGCTTATCCGGGTGTGCCACGCATGGCGCTGACGGCGACGGCAGACCCGCATACCCGTGATGACATCATCAACAAATTGGCGCTTGGCTCGGCGGAAGTCTTCACGACATCGTTCGACCGGCCCAACATTGCTTACGAGATTGTCGAGCGCGACCAGCCGCGCCAGCAGCTTTTGCGTTTCCTGTCACGGCACAAGGGTTCGAGCGGCATCGTCTATTGCCTTTCGCGTGCGAAAGTCGAGGACACGGCGGAATGGCTCAACAAGCAGGGTATCCGCGCGCTCGCCTACCACGCGGGCATGGCGCGCGAGGTTCGCGACGCCAACCAGGATGCCTTCCTCAAGGAAGAAGATCTTTGTCTGGTCGCCACCGTCGCCTTCGGAATGGGGATCGACAAACCCAATGTGCGCTATGTCGCCCATCTTGACCTGCCGGGATCGGTTGAGGCTTACTACCAGGAGACCGGTCGGGCCGGGCGCGACGGTCTGCCGTCGGATGTCTGGATGGCCTACGGCATGGCCGATGTCATCCAGCGAGGACGGATGATCGATGGCGGCGCATCGGGCGACGACATAAAGCGGGTTGAACGGGCCAAGCTCAATGCGCTGCTGGCCATCTGCGAAACCGCAGGCTGCCGGCGGCAGGCCATCCTTGCCCATTTCGGCGAAACACATCCGGGCAATTGCGGAAGCTGCGACACTTGTCTCAAGCCGGTCGAGACCTGGGACGGCACCGATGCGGCGATCAAGGCACTGGCGGCAGTCTACAGGACCGGCGAGCGTTTTGGCACCGGGCACCTGATCGACGTGCTGATGGGCAACGAGAACGAGAAAACCAGCCGTTTCGGCCATGTCGACATGCCCGTCTTCGGGGCCGGAAAGGATATTGCCGCCAAGACCTGGCAATCGGTCTACCGGCAGCTTCTTGCCGCCGGCCTGGTCAGTGTCGACCACGAGGCCTTCGGTGCGCTGAAACTCGAACCGGAGGCGCGTGCGGTGTTCAAGCGCGAGCGAGAGGTCCGCTTCCGCAAGGACCGGCCGACCAAGGGAAAAGCGCCGCGAGGCAGTTCGTCACGCTCAATGGCGGCGAAATCGGCGCTTGAGGACGAAGCGGATATTGAACTGTTCGAGGCACTGCGCGCCGCCCGCATGACGATTGCCAAGGAACTGGGGGTGCCTCCCTATGTGGTCTTCCCCGATACGACCCTGGTGGGATTTGCCACCAGCCGGCCTCTCGACCGGGAAGCCATGCTCGGTATTTCCGGCGTTGGACAATCGAAGCTCGAGCGGTACGGGGATGCGTTCCTGCAAGTCATCCTGGCGCATCAGAGATAGCACAAGGGTCTTCGCCACAGGCCGCAGCGATCGACATGCTTGCTGAAGCTTTCGCTCTTCGGGCTTAGGTTCGGGCGCTCGTGGTTTTGCGGACGACTTCGGAGATCTGTCCGAGTTGTTTGGCCAGCGGGCTGGTCTTGCGCCAGATCATGCCGATGGTTCGCGAGGGTTGCGGGTTTCTGAAATGAGCGATCGAGACCGGTGCGGAGCGGGTTTCCACCGCGATGGCCATTTCCGGAATGAGCGTCACGCCAAGGCCGGCGCCAACCATCTGGACCAGCGTGGCAAGCGAACTGGCATCAAGCATTTCGCGAGGCCGGGACGATTGAATGTTGCAGAAAGAAAGCGCCTGGTCGCGAAAGCAGTGGCCTTCCTCGAGCAGCAGAAGTTTCATCTCGCGCATGTCCTCGTGCCCGGGAACCGGTTTGTCCTGGTCGGCAACAGGCCGCACCAGCACGAAATTCTCTTCAAACAGCGCAACCTCCGTCAGTGACGGTTCGGAGACCGGCAAGGCGACGATGGCTGCGTCGAGCCGGCCGTCAGCAAGTTCGCGGACAAGGATCGGGGTCAGCGATTCACGGATCTGGATATCGATGCTGCTGTTGGATGCCGTCAGGTCGGTGATGATCTCCGGCAGCAGGTAGGGCGCAATGGTTGGTATCACGCCAATGCGAAGACGCCCGACCAAATGATCACGTGACGCCCTTGCCAGTTCCCCCAGTTCGTCGACCGATCGGAGGATGCCGCGGACGCGGTCGGCAAACTCCTCTCCGAAATTCGTCAGTCTGACCTGGCGAGCGCCGCGCTCGAACAATTCGGTTCCCAGAGATTCCTCCAGTTCCCTGATCTGCACGGACAAGGCCGGCTGGGAAATCGCGCAAGCCTGCGCCGCGCGTCCGAAATGGCCGTGGAGCGCCAGCGCCTCGAAATACCGCAACTGCTTGAGGGTCAGGTTTCTCATAGTTTCAAATTATCAGAGTGATGAATTAAAACAACTTAATCCAATGGCGTATGTTTGCTATATGTCAATGTGAGGAGATGAGGAGAGGGTAGGATTCACACTGCTTCTTGTCTCGGCAACCAATAACGCCCAAGCCAAGCGTTGTTTCGTCAGGCAGCAATCCAGACGGATCGGGCCTTGGGCGAGAGTTGTCAAACCCAGACATTTCAAGGCCTTCATCAAAAGATGAAGCAGTCAACACAGGTAGGATCGGAGACATATAATGAACGCCATAGACAAAGTGAGTAAATGTCCCGTCATGCATGGCGGCAACACTCTTTCGGGTAGCGGTGTCGTCAGCTGGTGGCCAAAATCACTCAATCTCGAAATTCTTCACCAGCATGACACCAAGACAAACCCGCTTGGCAAGCACTTTGACTATCGCGATGAACTGAAGAAGCTCGATATTGAAGCTCTGAAGAAGGACATGCATTCGCTGCTGACCGACAGTCAGGACTGGTGGCCTGCGGACTATGGACACTATGGCGGCCTGATGATTCGCCTGGCCTGGCATTCGGCAGGATCCTACCGTCTGGCGGACGGGCGTGGCGGCGGCGGCGGCGGCAATATCCGTTTCGCGCCGCTCAACTCCTGGCCGGACAATGGCAACCTCGACAAGGCGCGCCGCCTGCTCTGGCCGCTCAAGAAAAAATACGGCAATGCCGTCTCCTGGGCTGATCTTATCCTGCTCGCCGGCACGATCGCCTATGAAAACATGGGCCTGAAGACCTTCGGTTTCGGCTTCGGGCGCGAGGACATCTGGCATCCGGAAATCGACACCTACTGGGGCGCCGAGAAGGAATGGCTGGCGCCGTCCGACAACCGCTACGAGGATGTCGGCAAGCCGGACACGATGGAAAACCCGCTCGCTGCCGTGCAGATGGGCCTGATCTACGTCAACCCGGAAGGCGTGAACGGTCAGTCCGATCCGCTGAAGACCGCCGGGCAGGTGCGCGAGACCTTCGCCCGCATGGCCATGGATGACGAGGAAACCGCCGCCCTGACCGCCGGTGGTCACACAGTCGGCAAGACCCACGGCAACGGCGATGCCGGTGCTCTTGGCGTTGAACCCGAGGCTGCGGAAGTCGAAAACATGGGATTCGGCTGGATCAACCCGAACCTGGGCGGCAAGGCATCCAACGCCATCACCTCGGGCCTCGAGGGGGCATGGACCACAAACCCGACCGTATTCGACATGGGCTATTTCGAGCTGCTGTTCGGCTACGAGTGGGAACTCACCAAGAGCCCGGCCGGTGCCAACCAGTGGCAGCCCATCGGCATCAAGGAAGAGCACATGCCTGTGGATGCGACCGATCCGTCGATCCGTCGCATGCCGATCATGACTGACGCCGACATGGCCATGAAGATGGACCCGACCTACAACGCGATCTGCCAGAAGTTCATGGCTGAGCCCGACTATTTCAGGGACACTTTCGCCCGCGCCTGGTTCAAGCTGACCCACCGCGACATGGGTCCCAAGGTCCGCTACGTCGGCCCGGACGTTCCGGAAGAAGAGCTGATCTGGATGGATCCGGTTCCGGCCGGCCCAAACAACTATGATGTCGGTGCCATCAAGTCGAAGATCGCGGCGTCCGGCCTCAGCGTTGCCGAGCTGGTTTCGACCGCCTGGGACAGCGCCCGCACCTATCGCGGCTCCGACATGCGCGGCGGCGCCAACGGCGCACGCATCCGTCTCGCGCCGCAGAAGGACTGGGAAGGCAATGAGCCAGCCCGGCTCGCCAAGGTTCTCGGTGTGCTCGAACCCATCGCAGCCGAATACGGCGCCAGCGTCGCCGACGTGATCGTGCTTGCAGGCAATGTGGGTGTCGAGAAGGCGGCGAAGGCCGCCGGCCATGATGTCTCCGTTCCCTTCACGCCGGGCCGTGGCGATGCCACCGACGAGATGACTGATGCGGCATCCTTCGACGTGCTTGAACCGCTCGCTGACGGCTATCGCAACTGGCAGAAGGAGGACTATGTCGTCAGCCCGGAAGAGATGATGCTCGACCGCACCCAGCTGATGGGCCTGACGGCTCCCGAAATGACGGTTCTGATCGGCGGCATGCGCGCGCTCGGCGCTAATCACGCCGGCACCAAGCATGGCGTCTTTACAGACCGCGAAGGCGCGCTGACGACCGACTTCTTCGTCAACCTGACAGATATGGGCTATACCTGGAATCCTGTCGACGGTGGCATATACGAGATCCGCGACCGCAAGACCGGTTCGGTCAAGTGGACGGCGACCAGGGTCGACCTCGTGTTCGGCTCCAACTCGATCCTGCGTGCCTATGCGGAGGTCTATGCCCAGGACGACGCCAAGCAGAAGTTCGTCAGTGACTTCGTGGCGGCCTGGACCAAGGTCATGAACGCCGACCGTTTCGACCTCGCTGCCTGATTTCAGCGTGACATTGTTCGGGCGCGGATGGAGCTTTCCGTCCGCGCCCGAATTGCGTTTTTCATTGACGGTGCGGCCGGGTGGGGCCCGCTAGGTTTCGGCGCTGTCGGCGGCAACGGCCTCATACATGTTCCGCAACAGATCCGGGTCGGCGGACTGAATCCGGCTCCAGTTCGGTATGAACGGCGTCTCCATCGGGTTCTCAAGAAAGATCTGGCCGGCGGCGACAATGTTGGCCGCAAACAGCTCCACGGCTTCCTCCTCCTGGTGCCGGTCCGTGTGCAGCCCGTTCATCAGCGCATCATTGTGATACATCTCGATCAGGTCGAGGGCGGTCCGGTAATATGTGGCCTTGATGGTGCGGAAGGTCTCCTGATTGAAGACCACGCCATCGGTGGCGAGCTTGCGGAACAGCGCCTTGGAGATATCCACTGACATCCGCGAAAGTCCCTGAGTGGCATCGGCCTTGGAAAGGTCCTGGTGCTTGTGGTCATAGGCATCGGAGATATCGACCTGACAGACCGAACGGTTGGACAGGTTGCGCCAAACTTCCGACAGAACGCCGATCTCCAGACCCCAGTCAGACGGAATGCGCATGTCGGGCAGCATGCTCACTCGCATGGCGAATTCGCCGGCGAGCGGGTAGCGAAAGCCCTTGAGATATTCGATGTAATCGAGGTGGCCGCAGACCTTCTGGATCGACAGAAGCAGCGGCGAAACCAGAAGCCGGGAAACCCGCCCGTTCAGCTTGCCGTTGGCGATGCGCGGATAATAACCCTTGCAGAACTGATAGGGGAACGCCGGATTGGTGACCGGATAGACCAGCCGCGCCAGCATTTCGCGTGAATAGGTTGTTATGTCGCAATCGTGCAGTGCCACCACGTCGGCGTTCTGCGAGGCCAGCGCATAGCCGATGCAATACCAGACATTGCGGCCCTTGCCGGGTTCGCTGGGCGCCAGGCCGGCGTTTTCGAGCTTGGTGTGGATGGCGTTCAGGCGTGGTCCGTCGTTCCACAGGATGTCGTGTTTCTGCGGCAGTCGCGAAAAATACTGCCGGGCAAAGCGGTACTGTTCGGCATCCGCCTGATCGAGCCCGATGATGACGTGGTTGATGTAGCTGGCGCCACTGAGCTCATCGATGATCTTGGACAGTGCATCCCGGCCGAGCTCGGAGAACAGTGACGGCAGGATCAGCGTGATCTTCCGCGTCGCTGCAAACTGGCGTAGCTGTGCTTCCATCATCTCGAGTGGCATGCGGCTCAGGTTGTGGAGCGTGGCCACGCTGCCATTCTGATGAAAATCGGCCATATCAGCTCCTGTTGTTCTCTGCCCGGTCGAGCAGCGACATGATCACCTGGTTCCACCCTTCCGGACCGGCGGCTTCGGCGCGGACGATCCGGCCTGTGGCTTCGCCCTTGCATGGCGGGATGCCGGAATGGGTCGGATTGGGGATGATAACTCCCAGGTCAGCCTGCTCGATCATCGCCAGATCATTGCCGGCATCGCCAAGCGCCACGATGAAAGGCGTCATGCCTTGCCTTGAATGACGGGCGGCGATCTCCATCATACGCTCGGACTTGTTTCCGCCAAATGACAGCGTCAGGAAGCGGCCTCCCTGCTGCACGATCAGACCCATTGCGGTGACCGCCTCAACAAACCTGGCCTTGTCCGCTTCGCTCCCAAGCCAGAGGCCGGGTTCGGAAAACCGGCGCTTGCGGGCATTTGCGGCATCGGCGATCGAGAGTCCGGTCAAGTCGGATACTTCTTGTGCGCTCCAGTCGCTGAAACCCTCGTATTGAGCACGCAGGCAAGGGGGCAACCGTTCCAGCGCCTGACATATCGCATGGTAGCTGGTTTCGGTCGCATCGCCTTCATCACTGTCTTCATCAACGGCTTCAAGGATACCGGACCCGTTCTCAACGATGGCTTCGCAATCGGAGAAGCCGAGTTCTTTGCGCAACGGAGTGATTTCGGCGGCTGTCTTGCTCGAAGCGAGGATCAGCGGGACCTCAAGGTGCCGCAGTCTTGCCAGTGCCGGAGCGGCTGCGGAATGGGAGTAATTGCGGTGGTCGAGAAGCGTTCCATCGAGATCGCTGAAGACAATCAGGTTGCGGATGTCGAGGGCGCTCACATGATCACCATTCAGTTGGTGATCCATCGGCATTGATAGGGCGCGAATTCCAAGTCTCCGCCAAAACCGCCGATGTGCTCGCCAGAGATCAGGTCAGACCAGGTGTCGCCGTCGATCAGGTTGAGCGACATCAGGGGAATCGAGATGGTCTCACCGGTGAGGTTGTGGATGGCGAAGATGCTTTGCGACCGGTCGATGCTCTGCCGCCAGAAGCCGAACAGCTGTTCGCCCAGTTGCAGGGTGAACTGCGTGGCGTTGGGGTGGAAAGCGGCCTGCTTCGAGCGCGTCTGAAGGATGGAGGTCAATGCGTTGAACACCCGGGCATGACGGCTGCCGGGATCATCGAGCTGCGTCAGCAGGTCGGGATAGTGCCAGCGATGCCGGTTGATCGCGCGGTTGTGCCCGGATTTCTCGACGCCATCGTGATCATTGCCGGTGGCGAGAAGCGAGTGAATATAGAAACCGGGAATGCCCTCAAGCCCCATGGCGATGATCTGGCTGCACAGGAAGCGCTCGATGTTCCACTCGTCCTCGCCCTCGATCGTGCCTTTCAAGGCGTCAAACAGCGCGATATTGATCTCATAGGTGCGGGTGCTGCCGTCTGGCATTTTGCGCATGGAAAGACGCCCACCGAATTTCTCGGCCGTGTCGATGACGCGCTGAATATCTTCTTCACTCAGCAACCCCTCCGCCGGGCGCATGCCGATGCCGTCATGCGAGGCGGTGAAATTGAAATAGGTGCAGCCGAGCTGGGCCGGTGGCATCGACATCTGCCAGGCATTGAGATGCTTCGATGTGCCGTGGAGCAGGGCATGGAGCAACAATGGCGGCAGCGAGAAATTGTAGACCATGTGGGCTTCGTTGCGATTGCCGAAATAGCTCAGGTTCTCGGCATTCGGCACATTGGTCTCGGTGAGCAGGGCCAATGGTTCGGCGGTGTAGTCGGCAAGCAGGCGGATCAGCCGCACGATTTCGTGGGTCTGGCGCAGATGGATCGAGGGCGAACCGACCTCCTTCCAGAGGAAGGCGATCGCATCCAGCCGCAAAGTCCTGACGCCCTTGGAGATGTGAAAGCGAAGGATCCGCAGAAACTCCAGCATGACCTCCGGATTGGAGAAGTCGAAGTCCACCTGGTCATGGCTGAAGGTGCACCAGACATGCCGGGTGCCCGTGGCTGTCTCGACCTCCCTCAGCAGCGGGTGGGCCCGGGGCCTGACCACCATGGAGAGATCATCGTCCGGCGAAGCTTCGAAGAAGAACCTGTCATAAGGCGTGTGGCCAAGCAGATACTCGTTGAAAAAGGTGCTCTGGCTCGAGCAATGATTGATCACCAGATCCGACATCAGACGGAAGTTTTCGGCGATGCGGCCAATGTCCTCCCATGCGCCCAATCCGCTGTCGACGGCATAATAGTCGGTAATGGCGAAGCCGTCGTCCGAAGTGTAGGGAAAATAGGGCAGGATATGCACACCGGTGGCGGTACCCTTCAACCGTGTGTCGAGGAAGTCGAACAGCAGATCCAGCGGCTTGTGTTCGCCATTCACAAAGCTGTTGCCATAGGTGATGACGTAGCTGTCCCGTTCGGACCAGAGCGTGTTGGCCGGCACCCGGCCCCTGCGCTTCGGATGCTCGTTGCCGGGCCAGAAGGCCGCTATCGTCTGTTCCAAAAGGGCTGGCTGGTCGCTGTCCGGGTAGATCGACTGGAGCAGCATTTGCAATCCGTCGCGCAATCTTCTGGGGATCGGCTTGGGGAGCGTCGCCGGCTTCTCCGGCGGGTCTGCATAAAAAATTTCCATGTCCAATTTTTATGCATTTTTAATTTGGTGGCAAGCCGGTTTATGGGAATTAAGGGAAGCGGGGCCAAGCCAGCCCCGACACCTCATTTTGGAGGTAACGGCATCCGGGTTTCGTTTGAGCTGCGTCAGCAATAGCCTTCCACACCGTTCGACTGTTCCCGTGAATAGCGGTCGCCGTGGGCGAAGCCCCGTGGCAGTATCCTGCCAATTTCCGCCAGTTCCGTCGCGCCAAGTCTAAGTTCGGCGCCCTTGACGCATTCCTCAAGATGGATTGCCGAGCGCGTGCCGGGGATCGGGATGACATGGCTGCCGCGGCTCAAGAGCCAGGCGATTGCCAGGGCAACCGGAGTGGTGCCGAGGTCGCCTGCATAGGCCTTGAAGGGGGCGACGGCTTCGATGTTGCGGGCCAGGTTGGGCTCGACGAAGCGTGGATTGTGGCTACGGAAATCAGCCGCGCCAAAACTCGCCGGGTTGGGAGCCTTGCTTGCGAAAATCCCGCGTCCGAGCGGGCAGAAGGCGACCAGGGCAACACCGAGATCGCTGCAGGCCTCGACCATTCCAAGTTCCGGCTGTCTCGTCCACAGAGAGTATTCGCTCTGGACGGCCGTCACCGGGGCGACCGCGTGCGCCAGTTTCAGCGAACTCGGGGCAATTTCCGAAAAACCGAAGCCACCGATCTTGCCCTCTTCGATAAAGCGTTGAAGCGTGCCTGTAACCTCCTCGATCGGCCGATCCGCCTCCCGACGATGGACATAGAAGAGATCGACATGATCAACGCCGAGCCTCTTCAGCGATGCTTCAAGTTCGCTCCGGAGGTGGTCCGCGGAATTGTCGAAGTACCGGGCGCCGGTTGCTGGATCGCGACGGATGCCTGCCTTGGTGGCAATCCTGAAGTGACCCGGGTTGTGCCGGAGGTAGTTGCCGATCACCGTTTCAGAGATGCCCATGCCATAGACATTCGCCGTGTCGATCAGGTTCACCCCGAGATCCCTGGCAGCGGCCAGGGTCTCGTGGCTTTCCTGCTCGGTGGTTGGGCCATAAGGCCCTGCGAAATTCCAGCATCCGAGCCCAATCGCGGAAACGCTTGGTCCAGACAATCCCAATCGACGATGTTCCATGGGATCCTTGTACAGGGAAAATCCTCTGATCGACAATTCACAGGCGGTGATTGTCTGGCATGTTTCTCATCCATTGGAACTGCAAGGCCGGCCCGATGGGAGGGCCGGCCTGCTTCTGATCCGGACTGGCCAGATTGCTGTTCAGCCGCAGACTTCCTTGAGAGCATCGGCCGTTGCCGAGACAATGGTGTCTGCTTCTTCCCGCGACAGGCAAAGTGGCGGGGCGAAGCCGATGATATCGCCCTGCGGCATTGCCCTTGCGATGACGCCGCGTTTGAGCAGGGCTGCGGCGACCGACGGCCCGACTTTCCTGGCCGGGTCGAAGAAGACGCGGTTGTCCCGGTCCTCGACCAGCTCGACCGCGCAGAGCATGCCTTCGCCGCGGACGTCACCGACATTCTTGTGCTTGCCAACTGCGTCAGTCATGCCCTTGTTAAAGTAGGCGCCGGTATCTCCGGCATTTGCGACGAGGCCAAGGCTGTCGATAAGCTTGAGATTGGCGACACCCGCCGCTGCGCCGATCGGGTGAGCGGAGTAGGTCCAACCGTGGCCAATGGCGCCGAATTCATCGGTGCCCTGTTCGAGAACCTGCCAAACCTTTTTGGAAATGATGGAACCCGACAGCGGGGCATAGGCCGAGGTCAGGCCCTTGGCGATGGTGATGATGTCGGGCTCGATGCCGTAGTGGTTTGATCCCATCATGGTCCCCAGGCGTCCGAAGCCGGTCACGACCTCGTCTGCGACAAGCAGGATATCATGCTTCCTCAGCACGGTCTGGATTGCCTCCCAGTAGCCAGCGGGTGGCGGCACGATGCCGCCGGTGCCGAGAACCGGTTCGCCGATGAAGGCAGCAATGGTATCGGCGCCTTCGCGTTCGATCATGGCTTCAAGTTCGCTTGCGCAATGGGCAACGAAATCGGCCTCCGACATCGAGAGATCGGCCCGCCGGTAGTAGTAGGGCGCCTCGGTGTGCAGCACCTGTGACAATGGCAGGTCGAACTTCTTGTGAAACAGATCAAGCCCGGTCAGCGAGCCGGTCATCAGGCCGGAGCCGTGATAGCCGCGCCAGCGGGAAATGATCTTCTTCTTCTCGGGCCGGCCCAGGATGTTGTTATAGTACCAGATGAGCTTGACGTTGGTTTCATTGGCGTCGGAGCCTGAAAGGCCAAAATAGACCCGGCTCATGTTTTCTGGCGCGCGGTCAATGACCATCTTGGCAAGCGTCACCGAAGCTTCGGTGCCGTGGCCGACATAGGAATGATAATAGGCCAGCTCTTTGGCCTGCGCGGCAATGGCGTCAGCGACTTCCTGGCGGCCATAGCCGATATTGACGCAGTAAAGGCCGGCAAAGGCATCCAGCAGGCGATTGCCTTCGCGGTCGTTGATGTAGACCCCTTCACCCCCGGTGACGATGCGGTTCTTCAACTCACCACGTGCGAACTGTGCAAGGTGCGTGGAGGGATGGAAAAAGTGATCGTGATCCCATTGGTCGAGCTGATCGTTGCGCAACATTGTTGTTTCCTTCTTGATTGTGTCATGCCCAGTCGCGGCAGACATATTTGACTTCCGTGAAGGCCTCCATGCCAAGACGTGAGCCTTCGCGCTCCAGCCCCGACTGCTTCATGCCGCCAAAGGGGATGGGAGCACCGGTCACCTTGGTCCGGTTGACCGCTACCATGCCGAACTGCAGCAAACGGCTGGCGCGGTAAATCCGGCGCGGATCCTGCGTGTGCAGATAGGCAACAAGGCCATATTCGGTATCGTTGGCCCGCTGCAGAACTTCTTCTTCCGTGTCGAAGGAGGCAATGGCTGCGACCGGGCCGAATGTCTCTTCATGCATGATCAATGCATCAGCTGTGACATCGGCAAGCACGGTTGGCTCAAAGAACAATGTTCCGGCCTTGTGACGCTTTCCACCAGCAAGTAGACGCGCCCCCTTGGAAACGGCATCGGCAACATGCCCTTGCTGCTTGGCGACCGCTTTGTCGTTCATCAATGGTCCGATGTCTGGATTGTCCATGCCGATGCCAACGGAAAGCCTTGATGCTGCTTCCGAGAATTTCGCGCAGAACAGATCGTAGACCGGGCGCTCGACAAAGAACCGGTTGGCGCCAAGGCAATCCTGTCCGGATGTTGCGAATTTTGCCTTGATGGCCTCTTCGACAGCCTGGTCCAGATTGGCATCGGCGAACAGGATGAAGGGAGCGTGACCACCGAGTTCCAGGACCAGCCGCTTCACGGTGTCGGCGCCCTGCCTGTAGAGAAGCTTGCCGATCTCGGTGGAGCCGGTGAACGAGACAGCGCGAACGCGCTTGTCTTTCATCCATGGTTCAACAACAACCGGGGCAACGCCGGTCACGACATTGAATGCACCTTCCGGGAAGCCGGCGCGTTCGGCAAGCTCGGCAAGCGCCAGCGCCGAATAGGGTGTTTCAGCCGAGGGATGAGCGACAACGGTGCATCCCGCGGCCAGCGCTGCACTGGCCTTGCGGGTGAGCATGGCTGAAGGGAAATTCCACGGCGTGATCAGGGCTGCAACGCCCACAGGCTCGCGCCAGATCTCGACTTCGGCGTCAGGCAGGTGCGACGTCACGCTTTCGATGTTTGGCCGCTTGGCTTCCTCGGCGAAAAACTCCACGAAGGACGCAGCGTACTCGATCTCGCCACGCGCTTCCGAGATCGGCTTGCCCTGCTCCAGCACCATGATCCGCGCCAGGTCTTCGCTGTTTTCACGAATCAGTTCAAACCAGCGCCGGAGGATTATCGAACGCTGCTGCGGCAGCATGGCGGACCAGATGCTGAAGGCGGTTTCCGCGGCATCAACTGCGCCAGCGCTGTCAATGGCGGACAGGCTTGCAACATCACCGAGATGGCTGCCATCGGCAGGATTGATCACGGCAATCGTCCCTGACTTCGCGCCGGCCGTCCAGCGGCCGCCAATATAGGAAAAGCCGCGAAACAGCGCCGGATCGGTCAGATCAAGCGGCGTTGCGTCAAAGGTTGATGATCCGGCTCGCGGGGGATTTGTGCTCTGATGTGCCATGCCCGATGCTAGCGGCTGAGATCCAGAGGATTCCTCTGATGTGTCGGCTCCCGCCAGGCGGTTCGTCCAAATCTTGTCGGGCGAGGCGTTAATCTACCCCCGGTTCCAGCCCCATCAGAATTTCAAAGGGCGGGCTTGCCGAGTGTTTCACCGGCTTGGTGACGATGTAGGTGAAATAGCGCGCCAGCCCCGCGCCGCGGCCCAGCAGATCGTCGATCAGCCGTTGATAGCTGTCGATATCTCGGGTGATGATGTGCAGGAGATAATCAAAGCCGCCGCCCAGCGCCCAGCAGGACAGAATTTCATCATATGTTTCAACGGCTTGCTCAAATGCCTGAAAGGTCGCCGCGCGGTGGTTTTCAAGTTCTGCCATGACGAAGACCGAGACTTGAGGCGCCACGGATCTGAGCTCGATCTCCGCCTTGTAGCCTGAAATGATGCCCGCTTTTTCCAGCCGGCTCAACCGTTCCCAGCACGGTGTGGCACTGAGATTGACCCTTTTTGCGAGCTCGGTTTTCGATATCCGGCCCTCCCGAGAAAGGATTGCAAGGATCTTGATATCACGGTCATCGAGCTTGAATGGGGCCATGACGGAGACTTTTGAGCCAGCGCCGTGGGGTTGTCAATTTCCGGGATTACGGTCAACAATACTTCATGACAATTTGGCCTCCAGAATCCTCATGGTTAAACCACCCTGTCGGTAAATCCCTTGCGAAATCAAGGGTTCGCGCGGTTGGCTCTGGCCAATTACGTCCTTCCTACCCCGGTTTCCGGTGAGGCCGCATGAGCACGGCACAGCCCTTTGTCGAACTCGCGGAAATTGAAGCGGCGCGCTCCGCTATCGCCGCAACCGTGCGGCGAACACCGGTCAACAAGTCGCCATCTCTCTCCGAATTGCTGGGGTGCCCGGTTCATCTGAAACTTGAACACACCCAGATCACCGGCAGTTTTAAACTGCGCGGCGCGACAAACGCCGTGGCTTCTCTGTCCGATGCGGACAAGCAGCGCGGTGTGGCTGGCGTGTCGACCGGAAATCATGGGCGGGGGCTGGCCCACGCCGCGAAGGCTGCCGGGGTGAGGTGCATCATCTGCATGTCGCGGCTGGTGCCGCAGGCCAAGATTGACGGCATCAAGGCACAGGGTGCCGAAGTCCGGATCGTCGGCAACTCGCAGGATGAGGCGCAACTGGAGGTCGACCGGCTGGTTGACGAAGACGGGTTGACCATGATCCCACCCTTCGATCATCGCGCCATCATTGCAGGCCAGGGTACGCTGGGGCTGGAGTTGCTGGAGCAGGTGCCGGATGTCGCAACCGTTCTGGTGCCATTGTCCGGCGGCGGATTGGTTTCGGGCGTCGCCGCTGCACTCAAGGCCATGCGCCCGGATGTCAGGATCATCGGCATATCGATGGAACGCGGGCCCGCGATGCATGAATGCCTCAAGGCAGGAGGGCCGGTGCTGGTTAAGGAGCTGGCGACGCTTGCGGATTCTCTCGGCGGCGGGATCGGGCTCGGCAATCAGCTGACATTCGCCATGACAAGAGATCTGGTCGACGATGTCGTGCTGGTGAGCGAAGCAGAAATCGCTGCCGGTATACGGCACATCTATTGGCAGGAACGCCAGATCGTCGAGGGTGCGGGCGCCGTCGGCGTGGCGGCTTTGCTTTCGCGCAAGATAGAGAGCGTCGGTCCGGTGGCTGCCATCCTCAGCGGCGGCAATATCGATATGAAACAGCATCATCGCGTCATATCCGGCGAAGATGTTGATGTTACCCAAGAGGCAGCGTGACATGAGCAACATCAGGATCCTGACCGAGGCGGATTTACGCGGCCTGGTGAAGCTGGATCTTGATGCCATTGAGTGTGTCGAGCAGGCTTTCGCCGCATTGGCCACCGGCGATGTGGTTATGCCGCCGATCCTGTCCATGCCGATCGCGCCGTTCAACGGCGAGGTTGACGTCAAAACCGCGTTCGTGCCGGGTATCGACAGTTTCGCGATCAAGATCTCTCCGGGCTTTTTCGACAATCCGGAAATCGGCCTGCCGAGCACATCGGGGTTGATGGTGCTGTTGTCGGCAAGGACCGGAATGCTCGAGGCTTTGCTGCTCGACAATGGCTATCTCACCGATGTCCGCACGGCTGCGGCCGGTGCGGTTGCCGCGCGGCATCTTGCGCGTGCCGACGCTTCACATGCCTGCATCCTCGGGGCAGGTTGCCAGGCCCGGCTGCAACTCAAGGCGCTGTGCCTGGTTCGTCCGATCAGGACCGCCACGATCTGGGCACGGGACGTCGTTAAAGCGCATACAGTGGCAGCGGAGCTTTCACAGGAACTCGGAATCGATGTGAGTGCCGTAAAGGATGCTGGCGCGGGGGTCAGACGCGCTGACGTGATTGTCACCACCACACCTGCGACAAGCCCGGTGCTTGAGGCAGCGTGGCTGCTGCCCGGTCAACACGTGACGGCAATGGGGTCGGATCAGGAGCACAAAAACGAAATCGATCCCGCATGTCTTTCAAAGGCTGATCTCTATGTCCCCGACCGCCTGTCGCAAACGCGGATCCTGGGCGAATTGCGCAGCGCCATCGCGGCGGGCCTGATCCCCGCCGAGACCGACTTTGCCGAACTCGGCGCCATCGTCTCCGGCGCCGTACCCGGGCGCACCGCGCCCGACCAGATCACCATCGCGGACCTCACCGGAACCGGTGTTCAGGACACCGCCATCGCCACCCACGCCCGACAGCGTGCTTCACATGCCGGACTCGGCACCAACTTCGAGAGCTGAAACATGGCCGAAATCGACACATTCCGATTCACCGACGCCGAATACGAGACCCGCCTGTCGCGGGTGAGGGCCGCGATGGAGGCCAAGGGGATCGACACGCTGATCACCTCGGATCCGTCCAACATGGCATGGCTTACCGGTTACGATGGCTGGTCTTTCTATGTCCATCAATCCGTCATCATAGGACCCTCCGGCGACCCGATCTGGTTCGGGCGCGAACAGGACGCCCAGGGCGCGCTGCGCACGGTCTGGATGAACGAGCCGGACCTGATCGGGTATCCGGATTACTTCGTGCAATCAGCTGAACGCCACCCGATGGAATACCTCGCCGCCAAGCTGACCGAGCGGGGGTGGCACATTGGCCGGATCGGCGTGGAGATGGATAATTACTGGTTCTCCGCCAAGGGATTTCTGTCGCTGAGCGCCGGGCTGCCCAACGAGCTGGTCGACGTCACCAACCTCGTCAACTGGTTGCGTGGCCCGAAATCTCCTGCGGAACTCGATCGCATGCGCAAAGCCGGCAAGATCGTCGAGAGGATGCATGCGCGTATCGCCGAGAAGATCGAGCCCGGCATGCGCAAGTGCGATCTGGTGGCCGAAATTTACGACGCCTCGCTGCGCTACGACGAGGGGTGGGGCTTTGGCGGCGATTACCCGGCGATCGTGCCGCTGCTGCCATCGGGCGCGGATGCCGCCGCGCCCCATCTGACCTGGGACGACAAGAAGATGGTGACCGGCGAGGGCACCTTCTTCGAGATTGCCGGCTGTTTCCGCCGCTATCACTGTCCGCTGTCGCGCACCATCTTCCTCGGCAAGCCGACACAGCAGTTCCTCGACGCGGAAAAAGCCGTGCTCGAAGGCATGGAGGCCGGATTGGAGGCCGCAAAGGCCGGAAACCTGTGCGAGGATATTGCAATCGCCTTCTTCGGCGTGCTTCAGAAGTATGACATCGTGAAGAACAACCGCACTGGCTATCCCATCGGTCTGTCCTATCCGCCGGACTGGGGCGAGCGGACCTGTTCGCTGCGCCCGGGCGACCGGACGGTGCTGAAGCCCGGGATGACGTTCCACTTCATGACCGGTCTCTGGATGGAGGGCATGGGCTTCGAGATCACCGAGAGCATCGCCATCGGCGAAACCGGCCCCGAATGCCTGTCGAACGTGCCCCGCAAGATGCTTGTGAAGGATTGATGCGAAATGAGCGGTAATCCCATCACCTCCACAATCCCGCTCGACGAGGACGGCGAACATCACGGTTTTCTGAGACTGCCCTACAGCCGTGACGATTCGGCCTGGGGGTCCGTGATGATCCCGATAACGGTGATCAAGAATGGCGTTGGCCCCAGCGCATTGTTGACCGGCGCCAATCACGGCGACGAGTATGAAGGTCCGATCGCGCTCATGGACCTGGCGATGAGCCTGAAAGCGGGCGACATTGAAGGCCGGGTGATCATCCTGCCGGCCATGAACTATCCGGCGTTTCGGGCGGGAACGCGTACATCGCCGATTGACCGGGGCAACATGAACCGGTCTTTTCCAGGCTCGCCGAGCGGTACCGTGACGGAGAAGATCGCGGACTACATCCAGACGGTTCTGCTGCCGGAGGCGAGCATCGTGCTCGATTTCCATTCAGGTGGCAGGACGCTGGACTTCATTCCTTTCGCATCGGCGCATGTGCTCGAAAACAAGGAGCAGCAGGCAGCCTGTGTGGCCGCCGTGGAAGCCTTCAACGCACCCTATTCGATGATCATGCTCGAGATCGACAATGTCGGCATGTATGACACCAGTGTCGAGGATCAGGGCAAGACCTTCGTCACCACGGAACTCGGCGGTGGCGGCACCTCGACGGCACGCTCCAATGCCATCGCCAAGAAAGGTGTGCGCAACGTGCTCAAACATGCCGGGATCATGAAAGGGGAACTGGACCTCTCTGCCTCGGTGATGCTCGACATGCCGGATGATGATTGCTTTGTCTTCTCTCACGATGACGGGATGATCGAAGCGATGAAGGACTTGGGCGAGGAGGTGGAGAAAGGCGAAATTGTGGCCCGTGTCTGGCCTGTCGACCGGACCGGCAGGCCACCGCTGGACTATCGCGCCAGGCGTTCGGGTATCCTTGCGTCTCGGCATTTCCCGGGGCTGGTGAAGGCCGGGGACTGTGTGGCGGTGATCGCGGTCAAGGTCTAGACGCGGCAAGGCGATCTTCGAAACACTGCGGAAACAGAAAAGGCCCGTCAGAAGTCTGCCGGGCCCCTTTATGAAGACTTCAGTCGCAGGAGGAGTGCCGCCCTAGCCGATGCGGGCGGCGATGCTCTTGACCTTGCAATAGCTCTTGAGGCCTTCGAGACCCTTCTCGCGGCCGAAGCCTGATTGCTTGTTGCCGCCGAAGGGCACTTCGATGCCGCCGGCAAAGTACTCGTTGATGTAGACCTGACCGGCGTCAATGTCGCGGGCGAGCTGGTGGGCTCTCGTGAAATTGCCGGTGAAGACACCGGCCACCAGTCCGAAGCGGGTGCAATTGGCCAGCTGCAACGCATGTTCGTAATTGTCGGCTTTCTGGACGGTGAGGACCGGGCCGAAAATCTCTTCCTGCACCAGTTCATCCTCGGCAGGCCGGTTGGCAACGATCGTGGGTTCTATGAAATAGCCCTTGCCGGTTTCGGGATCGCTCGATGCCTTGCCGCCGCTGATGAATTCCGCGCCGCGTTCCCGCGCCCGATCGAGAAAGCCTGCAATCTTTTCCTGCTGCATGGCCGAATTGACCGGTCCCATGTCGGGTGAGCGAAGACCATGACCCAGCGAGATCGCCTTGGCCTTGCGTCCGAGGGCTTCGACAAAGCGGTCGTGAATTCCAGCTTCGATCACCAGCCGCGAGCCAGCGGAACAGATCTGTCCGGCATGCTCGAAAATGGCGCCTGCCACATTGGTGACGGTGCCGTCGAAATCGCAGTCATCGAGCACGACCACCGGCGACTTGCCGCCGAGTTCCATCACCGAGCGGGTGACGTTTTCGGCGCAGGCGCGCATGACGCTGGCGCCGGTGGTCACCGAACCGGTGAAGGTGACATGGTCGATGCCGGTGTTGGAGACCAGCGGGGCGCCGACCTCGATGCCGGTTCCGGTCACGACATTGCAGACGCCGGCGGGCAGTCCGGCCTCAAACAGCAGTTCGGCCAGCAACAAGGCGGTGAATGGTGTCTGTTCGGCGGGTTTGGCAACCACGGTGCATCCGGCGGCAAGCGCCGGGGCCATGCCACGGGCGGCGGTCGAGATCGGGAAATTCCAGGGAATGATGTGAGCGGTGACGCCGACCGGCTCGAACTGGCTGTAGCCGACATAGTCTGACGGCAGCGGGAAAGTGCTTCCCTCCAGCTTGTCGCATGCGCCTGCGTAGTACTCAAACGTTCTCGCCGCGCCGGAGACATCCCCCCTTGCCTCGGAAATCGGCTTGCCGCTGTCGAGGCATTCGGTGATGGCAAGCCGTTCCGAGTTGCGGCGGATCAGCTCTGCGGTGCGTGCGAGAATGCGTCCTCGTTCGGCAGGCGGTGTCCGGCGCCAGAGGGCAAACGCCTTGCGCGAATTTTCGACGGCTTCAGCAACATCGTCGGCATTGCCGCGGGCAAAATCGGCAAAGGCCTCGCCGCGGCCCGGATCCTCGCTTTGCATGGAGCGCCCGGAGCGCGGAGCACGAAATCCGCCGTCGATGAAATGGCCATCGGGCAGGCGCAGTCCAGTGGCGTCATTGATGTAGGCGAGGAGGCTGTCGGGTTTTGTGAGCATGTGTCAGGCTCCCAACGAGCTGATCTGGTGACTTGATTGTTCGAGCCAGGCCGGGCTGACCTCGACGCCCCAGCCGGGTGCGTCTGTTACCGTCGCCTTGCCGTCGACGATGGCGTAGGGGGTTTCGACGAAGAGGCCGTCCTGCCAGGGATAGTAGTCCTCGCCCTCGATCGAGAACTCGAGATACTTGCCGGCATTGGGGATGGCGCGCAGCATGTGCATGGTGAACAGGGTGACCATCGACCAGTTGGCGCAGTGGGGCGTGCAGGGCAGGCCGGCCTTGTGGGCCATGTCCGCCACCCGCAAAGTACGGGTCAGGCCGCCGAGATAACAGATGTCGGGCTGGACGATGTCGACCGCCTTCATGTCGATCATCCAGCGCCAGTTCGGAAGCTCGCAATCCTGTTCGCCGCCGGTGACATCGATGGGCGGTGCGGACAGTGCTTCGGTGACCTGCCTGGTCTGCTCGTATTCCCAGTAGGGGCAGGGCTCCTCGAAATGGCTGATGCCGTTGTCGACCAGCATTTTTCCAATTTCGATGGCCTGGGCCGGCGAATAGCAGGAATTGGCGTCGACCAGCAGCGCAACGCTGTCATCCATGGCCTTGCGCATGGTGGGGACGATTTCCTCGGTTCGTCCGGGCCATTCATCCTTGCCGCGACCGCATTCCGCACCGATGCGGAACTTGAAAGCGTCAAAGCCGAATTTGTCGCGCAGTCGGCTCAGCCGCGTGGCCTCATCCTTCGGGGTGATGTCGCGTTTCATGGAAGAACCATAGGCGCGGATGGTTCCCGGTGTGCCGCCGATCAGCTCACAAACCGGCTTGCCTTCGATCCTGCCACGCAAGTCCCAAAGCGCTGTGTCGAGGCCGCCAAGTGCACGCTTGAGATAGGAGCCGGGAAACTTGTGTTCCTTCTCGGGGATCAGGTCCACCAGGTGATCGATGTCGAGCGCCGACTGACCAAGCGCGTAGGGCGCCACCTGCCTGTGCACGATCTGCGCTGTGATGTCGGCATAATAGGGAGCGACCTGGCCCCAGCCGATGTCGCCGGTGTCGGTGGTGACCTTGACGAAGCAGACGAACTCGTTGGTGAAGGTTTCAATGTGGGTGATTTTCATGTGATGTCATTCCATGCCGCAATTTTTGGCAAACCGTAGCGGGTCGATTGGACTTACGATAAGGTCCAATCTCGCAAAGCTTCCAGACCAATTTTGACTACCGTGAGAGCCCATCCATGAAAACCAAGGCCGGAGCAATTCTCTCCTCGATCCGGATCGATCGGAGCCTAGACCGGAAAATCAGCGTGCAGCTCTACATGGGGCTGCGCGATATCATCCTGTCCGGCGGGCTCAATGGCGGGGAGCGGTTGCCCGCAACCCGGACCCTGGCTTCCGAACTGGGCGTTTCGCGAACCACGGCGCTCGATGCGGTCAGCCGCCTGATCTCCGAAGGATTGCTGGAATCGCGGATCGGGGCCGGCACATTCGTCAGCCACACGATGACCGGGCGCACACCGGTCAAGCCGAAAGCTGCCAAGATCGATGCGGAGCGGGCGCCACGCTTGTCGCCCTCTACAATGCGGGCGCGGGCGATGTTTGCCGAGAGACGGCGACTGCCGCACAAATCCCAGGCTTTTGTCACGGCCTTGCCGGCGCTGCATGCATTCCCGATGGCGCAATGGGCGCGGCTTTCGGCCCGGCACCTGAGATCCGACCGGGATGCGGTGATGGGTTACGGCAACCCCTATGGTCTGCCAAGGTTGCGGGCAGCTATCGCGACACATCTCAATGCCAGCCGCGGGATCCAGTGTGATCCGGAGCAGGTTTTCGTGGTTGGCGGTGCTCAGCAGGCGTTCTCGCTTGTCGGCGGCATGCTGCTGGACCGGGGAGAGAAGGTCTGGTTCGAGAATCCCGGTGCGATCGGGGCGAGGAATGCCTTCATTTCCTGCGGTGCCGAATTGGTTGCCGTGCCTGTGGATGATGAAGGGATCGTGGTTGCCGATGGTTTGGCGAAGGCTCCGGATTTCCGGCTGGCCTTTGTCACGCCTTCGCATCAGCAGCCGTTGAGCAAGGTTCTCAGCCTGTCCCGGCGGCTGGCACTGCTGGATGCGGCTGACCGGGCGGATGCGTTCATTGTCGAGGATGATTATGACGGCGACTTCTATTTCGGCGACCAGCCGCTGCCCACTCTCAAGAGCATCGATACCAATGGCCGTGTAATCTATGTCGGCACATTCTCCAAAACCCTGTTTCCTTCGCTGCGCCTTGGTTTCCTGGTAGCGCCTGCCAGCATGGTGGAGGCCATGTCGGCGATCTTCTCCGCGGCGTTGAGCGGCGTTCCGACCTGGCCCCAGGCCATCGTTGCAGATTTCATCGACGAGGGGCATTTCGCCACCCATATCAGGACCATGCGGCACCACTACAGGCAGCGTCACGAACTCCTGCACGCGCATGCCCGGCAGATCGAACCGCACATGCTTGTCCAGCGTGCCTCGGCGGGTTTTCACACGGTCGGCTATTTCACCGATCCCGGGCGCAGCGAAGAGGATTTTGTCCGCGAGGCAAATGCCGCGGGATTGACGCTCTCCGGGATTGGCCGATACTGCCTTGCTCCGATCGATCGCAAGGGGGTGGTCATAGGATATGGTGCCGCCAACGAGGCCGATATCCGGCAAGGCATGGATGTGCTCGCGCGGCTATTCGCTACAGCGGGATGAATGAGGCACGAAGACTGCGTCTTGTTGGTGCCAGAAAGTGTCGAAAATTCAGAAACTTATGGTGTACACGAGTGAGTGTTCCTGTCACAAATTGGTATGATAAAATATCTATAATGGATATGCGGTGCAGTCCAATGAGGGGCTACGCTTCGTCACATCTGCGCGGGTTATAAACAATAATGCGCCGATATTCAGAGGGTTCAAAGGGAGATCAACATGATCATGAAACTAGCAATTGCCGGGCTTCTGGCCACGACCGTGATGGCCGCCGCGCCGGCGCAGGCAGAAACCCTGCGTCTGCTGACATGGGGCTCCTATGCTCCTGACGAGCTGGTGAAAAAGTTCGAGGAAAAATATCCCGACATTACCGTCGAGGTGACGTTCTCGAACAACGAGGAAATGATCGCCAAGCTGCGTGCCACCGGCGGCGCAGGCTTTGACCTGGCCCAGCCAAGTCATGACCGCATCTATGCCGTGCAGCAGGAATACAACATCTACAAGCCGCTTGATCTGTCGAAGATCAACACCGATACCATGCAGGCCAAGCTGCTGGATGGCGTCAAGGCCAACACCACCATCGACGGCGAAGTCTATGCCGTGCCGCACCAGTGGGGCACATCGGGCCTGATGGCCAACAAGACCATGGCACCGGACGTCAAGGCCTGGGGCGATCTTTGCGACCCGCAATACGCGGGCAAGACCTCCATGCGCCTGCGCCGCACGATCCTCCTGGGGATGGCGTTTGACATGGGCGAAGACCCGTTTGCGGCCTATGCCGATCTCGACAAGTACCAGGAGATCCTGGACAAGGTCGCCGACAAGCTGATCTCGTGCAAGGACAACCTGAAGGCCTACTGGAAGGGCGGTGACGACCTTTCGGCGATGATGATGTCGGGCGAAATCGTCGCCTCGGAAACCTGGGATTCGACCGCCTACAAGCTCTATGGCGAGAACAAGGACATTGTCTTTGTGCCGCCGAAGACCGGCGCGCTGGCCTGGATCGACACCTTTGCCATCCCGCGCAAGGGCGAAGCCGATGATGCCGCCTACAAGTGGATCAACTTCGTGCTCGAGCCCGAGAACGTGAAGACCATGTCGGCCAGCACCGGCGCGATTGCCGCTGTCGAAGGCGGCAAGGACCTGCTTCCGGATGACAAGAAGGCTGCCGTCAATGCCGCCTTCACCGACGAGGACATCAACAATCTGAAGTTCTTTGCCAACATCCCGGCAGGTGTCGAGGACATGGAAGGCAAGACACTTGAGAAGATCAAGGCTGCCACCGGCTCCGAATAAGCCGGGTCTTACATCTTCGACTGATTGAGACTGAGTGCGGCTGCGCAGCCCGTTTGTGTAGCCGCACTTCAAATTCCAAAGACCTGACATGACACACTGCACTGGGTACTCGATGCAATCAAACACCGAGAACGATCTGGAATGCATCCAGATCAAGAAGCACTTCGGCTCGGTGCGGGCCGTGGATGACGTCTCTTTCGAGATCCCGAAGGGCTCCTTCTTCTCGATTCTGGGCCCGTCGGGATGTGGCAAGACCACATTGATGCGGATGATTGCCGGTTTTGAGTCGCCCACATCCGGAGACATCCGGATCAAGGGCAAATCGGTCATCGGGACGCCGCCGAACCGGCGCAACGTCAAGATGGTGTTTCAGCACCTGGCCTTGTTTCCGATGATGAATGTCTATGAGAACATCGCCTACGGCCTGCGCTGCGCCGGGGCTTCCAAGGACGTCATCCGCACCAAGGTGCATGATGTTCTCGAACGCATCTCCCTGCCCGATGTCGCCAATCGCGAGATCACACAGCTCTCCGGTGGGCAGAAGCAGCGCATCGCGATCGCCCGCTGCATGGTGCTGGACCCGGATGTGCTGCTGCTTGACGAGCCGCTCGGTGCGCTGGATCTCAAACTGCGCGAAGCCATGAAGATCGAGCTGAAGCTCCTGCAGCACCAGTTCGACACCACCTTCGTCTACATCACCCACGACCAGTCGGAAGCACTGGTCATGTCCGACAATGTGGCGATCATGAACGAGGGCAAGTTTGTCCAGATCGGAACGCCGCAGGAACTCTATCACAATCCATCGGCCGCTTTCGTTGCCGGGTTTGTCGGCGACACCAACCGGTGGGCCGGAAAGGTAACCCGCGTCGAAGGCAATACGGTCGAGGTGGAAACCGAGGCTGGTCTGGCGATGCGCGGATCGGTTCGTGGCGCTGGCGCACCGGGGATCGGCGACAGGGTGAATGCTTTCGTCCGGCCCGAATTCATCACGGCCGAGAAAGCAGGTGGCTCTGCCGTTCAATCCGGAAATGGTCAGAACGTGATCGAGGGCAAGGTCGACAGTATTCTTTTCAACGGTGCCAACAGCCGGGTTCTGGTCCGCGACCGCGCCGGCGAGTTGATCGAAGCCGACGTGGTTCTGACCGGCGGAGCGCAGGACCTGAAGCCGAAGGATGACGTCACGCTTTCATGGTCGCCGGAACAGACCATGAGCTTCAAGGCTTGAGGGTGACGCGATGATGCAAAGAGATATCAAGCGTCTGTCGCTGATCTTGCTGTTTGCGCCCTTCGCGCTGTGGATCCTGCTGCTTATCATCCTGCCGCATCTGGGGATGTTCTATATTTCGCTGCGGGAAAAGGTCGGGCCCCGGATGTATGAGTTCGGGCTCGAGAACTACATCAATTTCTTCACCGAACCGATCTACTGGAACACGCTGATCCGCACCGGGTCGATGTCGTTGCTGGTCACCGTATTGGCGCTGCTGCTGGGCTTTCCGATCGCCTACTACATCGCCAAGATTGCCGGTAACCGGACCCGCGGCGCACTTTTCCTGATGTGCCTGATCCCGCTGTGGGTGAGCGATCTCATTCGCGCCTTCGGCTGGATCCTGCTGTTGAGGGAAACCGGAATCATTTCGAGCAGCCTGCAGTGGGCCGGACTGATCAACACGCCGATCGAGTTCCTCTACAACGATGCCACGGTGATCATGGGGCTGGTCTATACGGTTATCCTGTTCATGATCGTGCCATTGGTCTCGACGCTGGACGGTATGGATGATGCGATGATTGAAGCCGGCTACAATCTTGGCGGCAACGGACCGACCGTGCTCAGGCGGATCATCATTCCGTATGCCATGCCCGGTATCGTTTCGGGCTGCATCGTCGTGTTCATGCTGACCGCGGGCAGTTACCTGACGCCGATCCTCTTGGGCGGCAAGAACTCGAGCTGGTTCACCGAGCAGATCTATGACCAGTTCATCACCCGCTACAACTGGGAATCGGGTGCTGCGTTCGGTTTCCTGCTGCTGGCCTTCACTTCGCTGGTGGTCTGGGGCGGTCTCAAGCTCTCCGGTCAGACACTCAACAGCACGGTGGCGCGAAGCTGATGGCTATCAAACCCAACACCGCCTTTCTCGCCAGCTACCGGATCTACGTTGGCCTGTTCTTTGTGTTTCTGGCAGCGCCGCTGGTTGCCGCGGGCGTTTTCGCCTTCAACGATTCGTTGTTTCCGTCGCTGCCTTGGCAGGGCTTCACGCTCGACTGGTTCTTCAACGATTCAGAGCCGAAACTTGGCATGTTTCATGACCGGCGGTTGCTGCGCGGGCTTTACTATTCCTTCGTGATCGCCAGCTTCGTGTCGCTGCTTTCCGTCTTTGTCGGCACCTGCAACGCCTTCCTGTTCGTCCGCTGCAAGTTCCCGGCCAAGGACTTCTTTTACATCATGATGGTGCTGCCGCTGGTCATTCCCGGCGTCATTCTTGGTATCTCGATCCTGCTGCTGGCCAGCAACATCGCCAATGGCGCGGAAGAAGCCTTGTCGCTTGATCTGGATTTTCTGCGCCCGGGCATCGTGCTGGTGGTGCTGGGCCAGTTCTCGTTCATCACCACGATCACGTCACTGGTGATCATTGCGCGATTGCGCAAGTTCGACGCGTCGATGGAAGAGGCGGCCTACAATCTCGGCGCCAGCCGGGCACGGGTGCTCAGGACGATCACGCTGCCATTCCTGTTTCCGGCCATGGCGGCGGCAGGTATCGTCGCCTTTCTGGTCTCCTTCGAGAACTTCAACACCACGCTGTTCCTCGTTGGTTCGGAAGCGCCGCTGACGATCACCATGTATGACCGCATGGTCAAGGTTGGCTCGACGCCGGTGCTCAATGCGGTTTCGTTCTTCCTGATGATCGGCTCGGCGCTGCTGGCGCTGGTTTCGATCCTGGTGCAACGCGACAAACCCCAAACCTGAGCCTCATAACCAAAGAGTGGCGTACCCCGTGAAGACCCATGACTTCGTGATTGTCGGCGCCGGCTCGGCAGGATGCGTGCTGGCCAACCGGCTGAGCGAGAACGGCAGATATTCGGTGTTGCTGCTCGAAGCCGGCGGACATGACCGCAATTTCAAGATCTTCATGCCGATCGGTTACGGCATGGCATTCTACGACAAGCAGATCAACTGGATGTACCGGTCCGAACCCGATCCCGGCACCGACAACCGGGTAAGCTACTGGCCGCGCGGCAAGGTGATCGGTGGTTCCTCCTCGATCAACGCGATGGTCTATATCCGCGGCCATCCCGGTGACTTCGACGATTGGGAGGTGATGGGCAATCCCGGCTGGGGCTGGAATGATGTTCTGCCCTATTTCAAGAAAAGTGAAACCAGCGACCAGGGCGAGACGGAATGGCGTGGTGGCAGCGGTCCGCTCCATGTTTCGACCATGGAACGCGACTTGCATCCCACCTGCCGGAATTTCATCCGGGCCGGGGAAGAGTGCGGGCTCAGCTACAATCCCGATTTCAATGCCGCCACCAATGAGGGCGTCGGGCTTTATCAGAACACCGCCAGGGGCGGGTTCCGGATGTCGGCGGCGCGGGCCTATCTGCATCCGGCGCGGCGGCGCCAAAACCTGAGGGTCATTTCGCGCGCCCATGCGACACGGATCCTGTTCAAGGGCAGCCGTGCGACCGGGGTGGAGTATGTCCGAAACGGAAAGATCGAACGGGTCTACGCGGGACGGGAGGTCATCATTTCGGGTGGCGCGGTAAACTCGCCGCAGCTCCTGATGCTTTCCGGGGTCGGCTCGGCAGAAACGCTCAAGCGGCATGGCATTGAGGTCGTGCATGACCAACCGAATGTAGGCCAGCACCTTCAGGATCATCTTTGCATCGACCATACCTACAAGGCTCGGGTGAAGACGCTCAATGACGACCTGAGGCCGCTCATCGGAAAACTGCGCCATGGCATCAACTATGTTCTCAGGCGCAGGGGGCCGCTGTCACTCGGCGTGAACCAGGCAGGTGGCTTCATCCGGACGCGGCCGGAGCTCGAGCGCCCCAACATGCAGCTCTATTTCTCGCCGGTAAGCTATACCAAGGCGCCGCCGGGCAAGCGTCCGTTGATGAGCCCGGACCCATTCTCCGGTGTGATCATGGGAACGCAGCCGACACGGCCGACCAGCCGCGGTCATCTGGGGCTGAAGTCGTCCGACCCGTTCGATGCGCCGGCGATCCACCCGAATTACCTGTCGACCAATCACGACGTTGCTGAACAGCTCGAAGGCGCGCGATTCCTACGCCGGCTTGCCGATTCTCCGGCGTTTGCGGAAATCCTCGAAGAAGAAATCCGCCCGGGACGCCAGGTAGAGACCGACGATGAGATGATCGCCGATATCCGCGCACGCGCTGGCACCGTGTTTCATCCGGTGAGCACCTGCCGCATGGGTGGCGACGCCAGTGACAGTGTCGTCAGCCCGAAGCTCAAGGTGCACGGGCTGGACAATCTTCGAGTAATCGATGCCTCGGTTTTTCCGGCCGTGACATCCGGCAACACAAATGCGCCGACCATCATGGTTGCGGAAAAGGGCGCCGACATGATCCTCTCCGATCACGCGGGAACATAAGATGACAAAATCGAGCGATTGTTTTACTCCCGATTTCAAGCCCACGCCCTACTGGTGGGATGCGAGCCCGCAGCAGCCCGATGACATGGCGAAACCGCCGGCGACTGCGGATGTGCTGATCATCGGGTCAGGCTACACCGGGCTGCATGCGGCGGTGCAGACCGCGCGCGCGGGATTGGAGACGGTCGTGATCGATGCGGAAGCAGCGGGCTTCGGCTGCAGCACCCGCAATGGCGGGCAGATCTCCACCAGCGTCAAACCGTCGTTTTCCACGCTCAAGCAGCGATATGGCGAGGCTCGCGCGGTTGCCATCCTGAAGGAAGGTCAGGCCTCGCTCGATCATGTGGCCCGGTTCGTGGCGGAGGAAAAGCTCGATTGTGATTTTGGAGTGGTTGGCCGCTTCCACGGGGCACACACCGCGGGACAGTATGACAAGCTGGCAAAGGATTGCGAGAGCCGGCATCCCGGTTTCGAAACCGGCGCCTTCATGGTGCCGCGTGGCAGCCAGCACGGGGAACTCGGCACCGATGCCTATCATGGCGGGATCGTCTTTCCAAAGCATGCCAGCATCGATCCCGGCAAGTATCATGCAGGGCTTCTTGGCGTGGCAAAGGCGGCGGGTGCCAACATCATCAGCCAGTGCCGGGTGAATGATCTCGAGCGTTCAGCCCAGGGATTTGAAGTGTCGACCGACAAGGGACGGGTTCGTGCCAGCAAGGTGATCATCGCCACCAACGGCTACACGGGTCCGTTGTCGCCATGGCAGCAACGCCGGGTGATTCCAATCGGATCCTACGTGATCGCCACGGAGGAAATCCCCGCCGACGTGATGGACCGGCTGTTTCCCACCAACCGTATCCTGTCGGATACACGCAAGCTGGTCTATTACTATCGTCCGTCGCCTGACCGGAAACGCATCCTGTTCGGTGGCCGGGTGTCGCTGCAGGAAACCGATCCGCGCAAGAGCGGGCCGAAGCTCTTGGCCGAGCTGGTGCGCTTGTTCCCCGAGCTGGAAGGAACCCGTATCAGCCATTCCTGGGCCGGGATCGTGGCCTTCACTTTCGACACGCTGATGCATTGCGGCGAAGACAAGGGGCTCTCCTACGCGATGGGCTATTGCGGCTCGGGTGTCGGGATGGCCGGTTATCTCGGCTCAAGGCTTGGAAAGGCAGCGGCTGGCGTCGATCCGGATCTGGGCGCCTTCAGCCAGATTCCGTTCCAGACGCGGCCGTTCTACACCGGAAAGCCATGGTTCCTGGCCCCTTCGGTTGCCGTCTATCGCCTGCGGGACCGGCTCGGGATCTGAGCCGGATAGCCGCTAGTCCCGCTTGCGGCTGACGACGGCCTCGGCCTCGATCTCCACGCGGAAATCGCCGATCAGGTTGCCCACCAGAAACGTGGTGTTGGCCGGCGGATTGGTGGTGAAGCGAAGCCCGTGGGCGCGGGCTGCGGCCTCGATGTCCTCCTCGCCACGCAGATACATGCGGGTGCGCAGAATGTCCTTCGGGTCTCCGCCGAGCGCCCGCACCGATGCCGCGATCTTGTCGAGGATGTAGGTTGTCTGGGCGCCGGCGTCATCAAGGGCAACCGTGCGGTCGACGCCGTGGGTTGCTGTGGTGCCGGAAACCACGATCTTGTCGCCGTCGCGCAGCGCCCGGCAATAGCCGGCGATCGGTTCCCAAAGGGATCCGGAGAAGACACGTGCCCGGTCGGGATTGTCCGGGTCGGTGACGGCCTGCATGGCGCTCGGCATCTCCGACAAGTGATGGCTCAGATCGCCCGATGCGGTGAGGAAGGGTGGCTGGCGGTACTCGTCGCCGCAATCGCCGGGGATCATGCGGGTCGCGGCGAAGGCCTGGTCGAGACGATCATGGTCGTCCGCATCGAGTTCGAACTGGAACAGCCGCAGATTGTCGGCGCGGTGCTGGTTTTCGCCGAGGCGCGCGCCGACAATGACGCCTGCGACATGGGCGTGCTCGAGAACCCAGCGGGTGGCGACGTTGGAGATCGAGACGCCATGCTTGCGGGCGATCTCGTCGGCAGCCTTGAGAATGCCCTGGTAGCCGTTCCAGCCTCCGGCAGCCTGGATGAACCTGAGATACTTGGATCCACTCCAGTCCTTGACCGCCTCGGGTTCGGGCTTGCCGATCCAGCGTTCGGAGAGGAAGCCACCGCAAAGGGTACCGTAGGCAAGCAGGTGGACACCATGCTTCTTGCAGATCTCCGCCAGATGCCCCGCGGCGCGGCGATCGATCAGCGAAAACGATACCTGGTTGGAAACCAACGGGATGCCTTCGGCCAATGCGAGATCAAGATGGGCGGCATCGAAATTGGTGACGCCGATTTCGCCGATCAGGCCCTCCTGCCTGAGCCGCTTCATCTCGTGCAGGGCATCGAGCCAGGCGGGATGTTCGAAGGTCCACCAGTGGAATTGCAGCAGGTCGACACGCTTGACGCCTAGTCTGTCGAGACGTTCCTGCACGCCGGCACGGACGATCTCCGGTGTCATCGGTCCGGGTTCGGGGCACCACTTGGTGAAGGCCCGGGGGCGGTCGCCACCCTGCCAGCTGCGCAGCAACTCGCCGGTGATCAGTTCCGAGGTGCCGTAGTGGTCCGCCATGTCGAAGGTGTCGAATCCTTCCCGGGAATAGTCGGCAAGCGCCTTCGCACCAGCGACCGGGTCTAGCGTGACGCCGTCCTTTTCCTGGTCGGCAACCTGCCACAGGCCGGTCAGAATGCGGCTGATCGAGAGGCCGGGCGCGAGATCCTTGCGGTCGGGTTTCATGGTTTGATGTCCTTGTTGCGGCGTCCGAGATGACGCGATACGGAGCGCACTTCGGGCAGGATGCCCTGCGGCCTCCACAATAGAATGACGCAGAGCATCACGCCGATGATGACGATCTGCAGCGAGGCCGCGCGGGCCTGCTGATCGGCGGGGAAAACCTCCGAGATCAGCGCACCGGACAGGGCCCAGATGGCCCAGACAAGAACTGCGCCGAGGATTGCGCCGCGATTGTTGCCGGAGCCACCGACGATCAGCATCGCCCAGACCTGGAAGGTCATCATCGGCAGGTAGTTGCCCGGTGCGATGAAGCCGATGAAATGGGCCTGTACGGCGCCTGCCAGCGCCATGATTGCACCGCCGAGGGCAAAGGCCTGGATGCGTAGAAGAACCGGGTTCTTGCCGAGCGCCTGGGCGGCGACCTCATCCTCGCGCACAGCCCGCAGGGCGCGGCCCCACGGGCTTCGCAGGAGATGTTCAAGCAGCAGATAACAGGCGAGGACCACCGCAGCCGTCAGTGCCAGGTTGAGACCATTGAAGGCAAAGGCTTCTCCCTGAAGCCCCGAGAAGGGCCGCGGGATGAAGGCCATGCCGAAGGCGCCGCCGGTCAGGCTCTCGGTGTTCTGGAAGACAAGCTGGAGCGCCACGGCAATGCCGAAGGTGGTGATGGCCAGGTAGTCCGACCGCATTCTCAGGGTCAGCAGGCCGACCGCAAGCGCGAGGCCACCGCCGGCCGCCATGGCTGCCAGCCAGCCGAGTGCGATGGGGAGATCAAAGCCGCCGATGCGTTCGGCCGCGTCAGGTGTCGTCAGGGCCGCCGAAACATAGGCGCCGAGGCCGACAAAACCGGCGATGCCGACATTGAACAGCCCGGTTTGTCCCCATTGAACATTCAGTCCCAGGCAGATGATCGCGTAGGTGAGCGCAATGGTGAGGAAGAAGGCTGCGTAAGCGAGGAGTTCCATTTACGCCCCCTTCTGGCCAAACAGGCCCTGAGGGCGCAGCATGAGCACCAGCACAAGAATGACGAAGGAGATGGCGGCGCGCCATTCCGCGCCGACGATCTGTACCGCGAAGGCTTCCGCGAGCCCGATGATCAGTCCTCCCAGCATGGCGCCCGGGATGGAGCCGATACCGCCGAGAATGGCCGCTGAGAACAATGGCAGCAGCAGGTCAAACCCCATGTAAGGACGGATCTGCACCAGCAGTCCGGCCATGACGCCGGCGATGCAGGCGAGGCCCGCACCGATGATCCAGGTGACGCGAATGACATTCTCGACATTGACACCGTAGACCCCGGCAAGGCTCGGGTTCTCCGAGACCGCCCGCATCGCCCTGCCGGTGGCGCTGCGGGTGACGAGGAGATGCAGCACCACCACGAGTACAGCGGTCATGCCGATCACCAGCAACTGGTCAGGTGTGGCGCGCATGCCGAGCCCCAGTGGCTTGGCAATCTGCAGCGCCTTGGTGAAGTAGGCGGGTTTGGCGGTGAAGATGAACTCAAGCAGCGACCGCAACGCCATCGATGCACCGAAACTTGCCATGACGATGATGATCGCATCGGCACCACGGGCCCGCAGCTTGCCGAACAGGATACGGTCCAGTCCCAGTGTCAAAGCCACGGTCAGCGCCACACCGCCGAACATGGCAAGCGGAAGTCCCCAACCGAAGCTGAAGGGATAGACTGGCGCGCCGAGCCCGGCGGCAAGCCCGCCGAGGACACCAGCCACGGTCAATGTCAGGTAGGCGCCCCAGGCGAGAAAATCGCCATGGGTGAAGTTGGCAAAGCGCAGGATCGAATAGGTCAGGGTCAGGCCGATCGCGCCAAGACCGATGGTCGATCCGGCTATCAATCCGTCGATGATGGCTTGCGGGTTCATGTTCTAGCCTCCGCCGTGCGATGGCCAAGGAACAGTTCGCCCAGCAGCTTGCCGTCATGCAGGGTTTCCGAGGGGCCGTCATGGGCGAGCTTGCCGTCAACCAGAACAAGTGCGCGTTCTGTCAGCGTCAGGGCCGCGCGGACATTCTGCTCGACGAGGACAAGCGTCACGCCGGCTTCGGAGATACGGCGCAAGGTGTCGAACACCTGGCCAACGAGCTTTGGTGAGAGGCCGGCGGAAGGTTCGTCGAGCATGAGCACCTGCGGCTCGGTCAGAAGGGCACGAGCAGCGGCAAGCATCTGGCGCTGGCCGCCGGAGAGTGCACCTGCCAGTTCGCCAGGCCGGGCGGCAAGGTCGGGGAACATGTCGAGCATCGCTGCGATCCGGCCGGCGCGCTCGGCCTTTGGCAGCAACTGCGCCGCGATCTGCAGGTTTTCGAGAATCGTCAGGCGGGTGAAGATGTTCTCGGTCTGGGGCACGAACCCCATGCCGTTGCGCACCAGATGATGAGAGGCAAGTCCGGTCACATCGGTCTGTCCGAGCCGAACGTGGCCTGCGAAGCATGGCACAAGGCCGGCAATGGCCTTGATCATGGTGGATTTTCCGGCGCCGTTGGGGCCGAGAATCGAGACAGCCTCGCCTCGGGTGATGTCGAAACTCACACCCTTGACGATAGGCAGATCGGGATCATAGCCGGCGTGCAGACCGGCGACGGACAGCGCGGTCATGCGGGCATTCCCTCGAGGTAGACATCGATCACATCGGCGCGCCTGGTGACCTCTTCCGGCGCACCCTCGGCCAAGGACTTGCCGGCGGCCATGACGATGACGCGGGGACATAGGCGCGCAATCATTTCCATGTTGTGCTCGATCAACAGAATCGCGATTCCCAGCTTGTTGATGGCATGAATGCGGTCGATGATCAGATCGAGAAGCGCGGGATTGACCCCGGCCGCCGGTTCGTCAAGCAGGATGAGCTTTGGCTCGGCCATCAGCACACGGGCAAGTTCGAGCAGTTTGCGCTGCCCGCCCGAAAGCACCGCTGCCGGTTGATCCTCAAGATGCGAGAGGGAAACGAAATCCAGGATGTCGCGAGCACGAACGACATTCGTTCGCTCCTGCGCGGCGACCTGGCGCGGGGCGATGAGCGCCGAAAACAATCCTTCGCCGAGCTGGTTCTGAGCCGCCGTCATGACATTCTCCAGCACCGTCATGCGGGGGAAGGGGCGGGGGATTTGAAAGGTGCGGCCGAGGCCGGACAGGATCCGGGCTTCCGGCCGTGCTTTGGTCAGATCCTTGCCGGCCAGGTGGATGCTGCCAGCGTCGACCGGCAATGCACCGGCCAACAGGTTGAAGAGCGTCGACTTGCCCGCGCCGTTCGGCCCGATCACGCCCAGAATTTCCGAGGCGGCCAAATCCAGCGAAATGTCGTTGACGGCGCGAAATCCTCCAAAGGATTTGGTGATGCCGCGGGCCTTGAGAATTGGTGGCTGACTGGATCCGGTCATGAGGCTCAATCAAAGTTGATCAACTATCATTTATCATTTACACGATCATGTTTCAGGCCTAAAGTAAAGATCCAAACGAGCAAGGCGGGCATTGTCGGAATGAACATCCAGACCACCACCAAGTTTGACGGGCCCGGGCTCGACGCGCTTTCGCCCGTCGGCCGCGAGACCGTTCAGGACCGGATCTATCGGCAGCTCCGCATCGCTCTCATCCAGGCGCGGTTCGATGCCGGCGAGATCTTTCTCGCCGGAGACGTGGCTCAGCGCATGTCGGTCAGTTCGATGCCGGTACGCGAGGCTCTGGCGCGGCTGGTGTCTGAACGTGCGCTGGAAGCGATGCCGAACCGTCGGGTGCGCGTGCCGTTGCTTACACTGGAGCGGGCGCGGGATATCGCTCAGGCACGAACCCTGATCGAAAGCGAGCTGGCCGCCCGTGCGATTTCAAATCTGACCAATGACGATATCGAGCGGCTGGAAATGCTGACGGCAGAGTATGAGGATACGAGCGACGCCCAGGATGTCGCGACGCTGAACCATGCCTTCCATTTCCATCTGTACGAGGCGGCAGGCTCGTCGGTGTTCATGCCCATCGTTGAAAGTCTCTGGATGCAGGCAGGGCCCTATGTCCGGGCTGCGGCGAAGCTGCACAAGCCACTCACAGACACGGCCGCCACGCTGCATCACAGGGGCATTCTCGAAGCCATCCAGGCCGGCGACAAGGCCCGCGTTGCCAGCGAGTTGACGGCTGATATCAGCCAGTCATTCGCCATTCTGGAAAGGGCGGATCCGGATTTCTGGAACGAGGGCGAGGGAGGCGCATCATGAGCAAGGATGATGGCTTCGAGCTGTGGGATCTGAAGGTGGAAGTGGTTGCACCGGAAGGCGCAAAGATCTGGTGCGGCGCCAATGTGGGCGATTATTTCGAACTGCGCGGAGAGATGCTGCACCTGCCTGACGGGCAGGGAATCTCGATCTACTCGCTGGCTTCCGTGCTGCCCCTGCTGGCCGCCAAGCAGCGTCAGACAGATGCGAATGACTGGATGTCCACCGATGCTGAGATTGCCTGTCCGGATCCGAATTGTCCCTCGCGGTTGAGGATAACGCGTACCGGGCTGAGGCGTTTCAGCCATTCCGAGACCACTGCCGTGCCACTGGGAGATGACAATGCAGACCTATGACCTGGCTCCGGGACATCGGATTTCCCGTGTCATCAAGGGTGGTTGGCAACTGGCCGGCGGGCATGGCGATATCGACCGGCAGGCCAGTATCGACGATATGATCGCCTTTGCCGATTCGGGGATCACGACATTCGATTGTGCCGACATCTACACCGGGGTGGAAGCCCTTATCGGGGATTTCCGAAAGGAGTATGAACGGGTCCGCGGCGCCGAGGCGCTCGACAAGATCAAGGTGCACACGAAGTTTGTTCCCGATCTGGGCAATCTCGCGACACTTACAAAAGCCGACGTGGCCGCCGCCATCGAGACCTCGCTCAAGCGCCTGAACATGGACCAGCTCAATCTGGTACAGTTTCACTGGTGGGATTATGAAGTCGACCGCCAGGTTGAAGTGGCCACTTGGCTTGCCGAGCTCCGGCAGGAAGGCAAGATCGGCAATATCGGCGGCACCAATTTCGACACGGAACAGATGCTGCGGATCATCGATGCCGGTGTGCCGCTGGTCTCCATGCAGGTTCAGTATTCGCTGATCGACGGCCGTCCATCGCGCGCGATGACGACCGCGGCTGCCCAGCACGGGGTTCGCTTTCTTTGCTACGGGTCGGTCGGCGGCGGGCTGTTTTCCGAACGCATGCTCGGCGCGCCCGAACTGACGCCGCCCTTCGAGAACCGGTCGCTGATCAAGTACAAGCTGATCGTCGACGAGTTCGGCGGTTGGGCATTGTTCCAGGAGCTGTTGAAGGCATTATCCGTGGTCGCGGCGCGGCATGGCAGCGATATTGCCTCGATCGCCAGCCGCGCGGTTCTCGAGCGTCCCGGCGTGGCAGCCGTCATCGTCGGTGCGCGCAACCGCAACCATCTCGAGCGCAATCTGGCGATCCCCGGCATCCAGTTGAGCGAACGGGATTTCGCCGAGATCAACGCCGTTCTGGCGCAGGCCAATCCTGTGCCCGGCGATGTCTACACGCTGGAACGGGACCGGAACGGCAAGCATGGTTCGGTGATGAAATACAATCTGAACAAACAGGGGCATTGAATGGTGGACCTGATCACGCGCGCTCAGGCCGAAGTCGTCAACCGGCACCATTTTTTCGTCGAATGGTTCACCGGCCGCGCCAGCGAGGCAGAGCTTGAGGCTTCACTGCGCGCCTTTGCGCCAGACATGGTGATGATCGAGCCCGACGCCAACACCATCGGCAGGGACGACGTCGTGGTCATGATCAGCAACGCCCGTGGCAAGCGCCCGGCGGATTTCGAAATCAGGGTGGACCTGATCTCGGCGCGCCTCATCGACAGCGACACGGTTGCTGTCGTCTACGATGAACATCAGGTGATCGCTGGCGAAAAGTCCGCCCGCCGTTCCTCTGCCGTGTTCAGTGCCGATCCTGAAGCACCCGAGGGGGTGGTCTGGCGGCATCTGCAGGAAACCTGGATTACGACATAACAAAACGGGCGAGAGAGGCCCCATAACAAGGAGAACGAGAATGAACATGATCCGCAAATCCGGCCTTGCCTTGGCCATGCTTTGTGCCTCGGCGCTCAGCTCGCAAGCCTGCGACATCACCATTGGAATGGTGATGGAGCTCACCGGTCCCGCAGGTGCCTACGGGCAGGCTGGTGCCAAGTCCGTGGAGATGGCTTTCCGCGACCTTAACGAAGCCGGGGGTGTGCTTGGGTGCAATCTGGTCACCGATACCCGAGACAGCCAGAGCCAGGGCAATGTCGCCGTCGACCAGGCGACGCAGCTTGTCAATGTCAAGCAGGTGCCTGTGGTGATCGGCGGGATCATTTCGTCGGTCTCGATCCCGATCCTGACGTCTGTGACCGCCGCTGCCGGCGTCGTGCAGG
The DNA here is from genome assembly GCF_024105735.1 of Parahoeflea alexandrii. Lineage (GTDB taxonomy): Bacteria > Pseudomonadota > Alphaproteobacteria > Rhizobiales > Rhizobiaceae > Hoeflea > Hoeflea alexandrii. Next base: position 123,120 of record NZ_JAAAML010000001.1, read on the forward strand.
TGTCGCCCGCATCCTCAAGCCCGACGCTCACGCAACTGAGCCGTGACGGCAAGACCGGTGGCTACTTCTTCCGGACCATCACGTCCGACGCGCTGCAGGGCATTGCGGCTGCCAAATACGCGATCGATTCAGGCCTGAAGAAGCTGGCCATCATTCACGTCAACAATGATTTCGGCGTCAACCTGATGCGCGAATTCTCCGCTTCCTATGAAGCGCTCGGCGGTGAAATCACATCTGTCACGCCCTACAACGAGAACCAGCCCAACTATGGTGCCGAAGTCACCGCAGCCATGGAAGGCAGCCCGGATTCACTCTACCTGATCAGTTATCCGGTCGACGGTGCAACCGTTGCCCGGGCCTGGATCAGCCAGGGCGGCCCGCAGAAGTTCCTGCTCAATGACGGGATGAACTCGACGGATTTCATCGAGGCCGTCGGCGCCGAATATCTCGAGGGCGCTTTTGGCACGTCTTCGGGGACGACCGAGACGGAGTCGACCAAGTATTTCTACGCCAATTACGAGGCTTTCTCGGGGGGCATCGCGCCGTCGGCGCCCGCCGCCGACCGGTCCTATGATGCCGGTGCTATTGTCGGGCTGGCCGTGGCCAAGGCCGGCAAGGCTGAATCCGACGCCATCCGCGATGCGATCCGTTCGGTGGTCGATCCGGCAGGCGAGACGATCTATGCCGGACCCGAAGAGTTCAAGAAAGCACTGGCGCTGATCAATGAAGGCAAGGCGATCAATTACCAGGGCGTCATCGGCAATGTGTCGTTCGACCAGTATGGCGACATTTCCGGTCCGTTCCGGCTCTGGCAGATCAAGGGTGGCGAAGTCGTCACCAATGGCCAGATGACCGCCGCCGATGTTGCCGATGTGAAGGCTTCCATGCAGTAACCCGGCCCCCCGGGGGCGGTTACGCCTGCAGGAATACGAAAGAGGCGCCATCACGGTGGCGCCTCTCACCCGGTCGGAGGCAGTTCCGTACTGACTGGAGCGAGTTTTACCGCGCGAAGCTGGAGATCCAGTGGCGGTAGAGGTTTTCCCGCATAAGCGAGAGGCTCGCCTCGGCAGCGGAAAGATCGTCGAAGATCCGGTTTGCGTCGTCGCCGATATGGGTGCGGAGCATCTCTTCACATTGTTCGATATCATACCAGTCGGCAAGAGTGCCGGTATCCAGCTCGGCATGGAACTGGAAAGAGTGTGCCGTTCCGCCCCAGACCATGGCCTGAACATTGCAGTGGTCGGAAGATGCAGTGACCTCGGCACCCGGCGGCAAGCGGCTCACCTCCGCACTGTGCCATTGAAAGCACCCGAATTCTTCGGACAGGCCTTCGAACATCGGCGGATTGCCGCATTTGCTCACATGCAGCAACCCGACCTCGGATTTGGCCGCAGGAGCAACCTCGCCGCCGAGCACGTGCGCCAGCAGCTGATGGCCGAGGCAGATTCCGAAATAGGGCAGCTTGCGTTCGAGGACCGCCTCGCGGATCAGGTCGATCTCGCGTGACAGCCACGGCAGTTCGCCAGCCTCCCAGACCTGCATCGGGCCGCCCAGAACCCAGAGCCCGTCGATGCCGTTCAGCTCGGCGTCGCCGATCTCGTCGGGCGCCGTACAGGCAATCACCTGATGCCCGTCGCGGGAAAACAGCGGCCTGAACCCGCCGGCATGTTCTTTGCCGGAGTGCTGAATGATGAGGATGCGCATCGGCGTAACCATGTAAGAGTTCGACGTCAGCCCCGGCAAAGGGGCAATCGCTTTTGCAGTCTGTATTGCGGGCCTCAAGCCGTTTGCAGGGTGCGGAGACTGTCGGCGAACGTGTCGCTTGCCATCAGTGTCCTGCAGCGGGCGAAGCGGCCATCCGCATAGGCACGAAAATCGTCGGCCGGATTGCCATTGGCCAGTTGTATCAAACCCCAGAGCGTCCACAAAAGATCGCACATCGCCTTGTAGATGATCATCCGCGCCCGGTCGGCGGCTTGCGGCTCACCGCAGGCATAGGCCTCGAGCAAGGCCTGATCCTGGGCGGCATCGAATTCTCCCTCCACGGAAAGATCGCCCAGATCCCACATCGGGTCGTTCATCCCCGAATATTCCCAGTCGACGATGTAGATCTGCTCGCCGGTATCGAGGAAGTTCTCGCAAAGCGGATCGCAATGGCAGGCAACCAGCGGGACCGGGTTTCGCGCCAGGGCCGCGCGGACCGATTGGGCTTCGCTGACCACGTCATGGTAGCCGTCCGGCAGTGCCACATCCTTGGTCGAAAGGATGCCGAGATACTCGTCGATCATGGCAAAGAGCTCGAATGTGAAGGGAAACTTCGCGCCGGACGTGTGCAGCCGTCGAAAGGCTTGGCCGGCGCGGCGGACGGTGCCGATGTCCGCACGGAAACCGGCAGGGGTCATGGTTGCGGCGCCATCGATGAACCGGGTCGCCATGACCCCGGTCTCAGGATCGGCAAAAATGACCTCGGGGCTGACGCCTGCATCCGCCGCAGCCCGGGCGGAAACCGCCTCGTGCGCCCGGTTGATGTATTCCTCGGTTCCGGCACCGGGCAATCGCACACAAGTGTCGCCGACCCGGAACACCAGGTTGGTCAGACCGCCCAGCCGTTCGACCGGGCCGGTGTAGTTCACGAGCGACGGGATTGCGGAGAGGCTGGCGCGCAGCCGGGTCTCGGTTTTATCTGGCATGGCGGTGCGCCTCCTTTTCCTCGTTCAGCTCTTGTGACACAGTTCCACAAAGTTATTGAAATGGCTATGGTAACCGGTAACGGAATGACAGTGGAGCGTGACATGACGACGGATGACAAGACTGCCCGCCTCGGCGCTGTGTACCAGGCTGACAGCACGGAAGATGTCGCGCGGGTCTATGATGCCTGGGCGGAGAACTACGACAGCGACATGTCTCTCGCCGGTTACCGCCATCCTGCCATTTCGCTCGCGCTGCTGGCTCGGTTTGTCTCGAAGGGCGCCGGGCCGCTGCTTGATGCGGGTGCCGGGACCGGGCTGATCGGGGAATGGCTGGCGATAACGGGTTACACGCACGTCGAGGGGCTCGATCTCTCCAGGGGCATGCTTGCGGTGGCCGAACGCAAGGGTGTTTACAAGGCGCTGCACCAGGCCGCGCTCGGCACGAGGCTGCCATTTGCCGACAACCATTTTGCCGCGATCATCTCCGCCGGGGTTTTCACATCGGGCCATGTTGGTGTTGAAGGCCTCGACGACCTGCTGCGGATCTGCAAGTCCGGCGGCGTGATCGTGCTGACCATCAAGGACGTCTTGTGGCAGGCAAGCTTCCGTCAGCGTCTCGCCGGGCTTGAAGCGAATGGCATATGCACTCTGATCGATGACACCGGCCCCTATGTTTCGATGCCCGGCGAGGCGGGCACCACGCCAAGCCGCTGCATTGCGCTGAAAGTCGCCTGATCCGGATTTGCCGGTTCAGGCTTTCACCCTGGCGTTGGCCGGATCGATGAAAGGTTTCAGGCCGATCCGCGCAGAAAAACGCTCCATCGCGATGACCAGTTCGTAATCTCCGTGTTCAAGAAAGTCGTTGGAGACCCCATCTTCGTTCCGAACGTAGCCGTAACCGACGCTCTTGCCGATGGTGTAGCCATAGCCGCCTGAGGTCAGGTAGCCGACGGGTTGGCCATTGCGCAAAATGGTTTCGCGTCCGACCAGGACGGCATCCGGATCATCGATGACGAACCCGGCGAAGCTTTTTTTCAGTGGCTGGCCGGTGATTGTCGCCAGAGCCTGCTGGCCGACAAAACCTGTGTTTGAGTTGCGCCGTACCGCCCAGCCGAGGCCGGCCTCGTGGGGCGTGTCGTTGGGGGTGATGTCCGAGCCCCAGGCGCGGTAGCCTTTTTCCAGGCGCAACGATTCAAGAGCCCGGTAGCCGACGGGACGGATGTCCCACGGCTTGCCCGTCTGCATCAGCGCGTCGAAGATCTCGCCGGTGGCGCCGATCGGCATGTGCAGTTCCCAGCCGAGCTCGCCGACATAGGTTACCCGCAAGGCGCGGACGGTGTGGCCGGCAATGTCGATTTCACGGACATGGCCAAAGGGGAATGCAGCGTTGGAGACATCCGCCGACGTGATCTTTTCCAGAACATCACGGGCATGGGGGCCCATCAGCGACAGCGTGCCATGGGCTTCGGTGATGTCCTCGATCCGGACATCGGCGCCTTCTGCTATGTGCTCCCGGATCCAGGCCAGATCGTGGGTGCGGAACCCGGTGCCGGTGACGATGTAGAACCGGTCATCTGCGAGGCGCGCCACGGTCAGATCCGCCTCGATACCGCCCCTGGTGTTGAGCAGCTGGGTGTAGGTCAGGCGTCCGACCGGCTTGGTCACATCATTGGCGCAGATATGGCTCAGCGCCGCGAGCGCATCAGGGCCGCTGACCTCATACTTGGCAAAGGAAGACTGATCGAAGATGCCAACCTTCTCGCGGACATGACGGTGTTCATCGCCGACCGCGTCGAACCAGTTCTGGCGACCCATGGTGGGGATGTCCTGCGGCTCCATGCCCTCGGGCGCGAACCAGTTGGGGCGTTCCCAGCCAAGCTTGGACCCGAACACGGCGCGATGGGCCTTGAGCCGGTCATAGAGCGGGGAGACGATGCGCGGCCGCCCGCTCTCGTATTCGACATGGGGAAAGCCGATGGCGTAATGCTTGCCGTAGGCTTCGAGCGTGCGGTCGTTGACCCATTGCCGGTCCCGGTGCATGTCGGCAAAGCGGCGGATATCAACGACCCAGAGATCAAGCGGCGCCTCGCCGTCGATCACCCATTGCGCCAGCACCCAGCCGGCGCCGCCGCCCGAGGCAATGCCGAAGGCGTTGAAGCCGGCGCCGACGAACATGTTGATGCATTCGGGCGCCGGGCCGAGGATGAAGTTGCCATCCGGGGTGAAGCTTTCCGGTCCGTTGATCATCTGCTTGACGCCGACATGTTCAAGCGCGGGAACACGTGCAATCGCCTGTATCATGTGCTGCTCGAAATGGTCGTAATCATCGTCGAACAACTGGAACTCGAAATCGTCGGGGATATCGCCGGTGGTCCAGCCCTGCGGGTTGGGTTCGTAGCCACCGAAGGACAGGCCGCCGACCTCTTCCTTGAAATAGGTGCGGCGGTCGGGATCGCGGATGGTCGGCGCATCGGCTGACAGGCCGTCGATCTTCTCGGTGATAACATATTGGTGCTTGACCGGCTGGAGCGGCACATTGATTCCGGCCATGGCGCCGATCTGGCGCGCCCACTGGCCGGCGCAATTGACCACCTTTTCGCAGGCGATGTCGCCCCTGTCGGTCTTCACGGCAAGAATGCGGCCGTCCTTCATGTCGAAACCGGTGACGCGCACGTGTTCGAAGATCTTCGCGCCATGCATGCGCGCACCCTTGGCCAGCGACTGGGTGATGTCGGAAGGACTGGCCTGGCCATCGGTGGGAAGCCAGCTGGCGCCGACAAGATCATCGACCTGCATCAGCGGGAACATTGCCCTTGCTTCCTCAGGCGAGAGCAGATGCATGTCCATGCCGAAGCTCTGCGCGGTGGTGGCCAGCCGCCGGTATTCGGTCCAGCGGTCCTGGTTGGTGGCGAGCCGAAGGCAGCCTGACATTTTCCAGCCGGTTTCAAGGCCGGTTTCCTGGTCGAGCCGTTTGTACAGATCGACGGAATATTTGAGCACCTTGGTGATCGATGCCGACGAGCGCAGTTGTCCGACGAGGCCTGCAGCATGCCAGGTCGAACCGGAGGTCAGCTGGCCCTGCTCCAGAAGAATGACATCGGCCTTGTGGTCACGGGCAAGATGGTAAGCCGTCGAACAACCGATGATGCCGCCGCCGATAACGACGATTTGGGCCCGGTCAGGGAGTGTCATGATGATGTCTTTCCATAGGTCGAATGGTACTGGTCGAGAGCCGCATCCAGACGGGCGAGGTTCTCTGCGGTATAGGTTTCGTAGTCGGCACCGGGGGCGTCGAGGTAGAGTTCCGAGACCAGGCTCCACATGGTTTCGCGCAGCAGCGAGGCGCATTGCATGGCGTTCAGCGAACGGGTAACGGCAGCATCGGGCGGAAACCCCAGCGCCACCTCGAGCAGGGAATGAGCCTCGTCTTCGCCCATTTCGGCGTTTGATGCAGCCCCGGCGATGTCGAACATGGCGGTTGAAAACCCGGCATATTCGAAATCGATCAACCAGAGCCTGTGCCCGTCATCAAGAAAATTGGCGGGCAGCAGATCATTGTGTCCGAAGACAATCGGCAGGGGGCATTGGGCGGCTTCCAGCTGATCTGAAAGTTCAAGCCAGCCGGTCAGCCGGTCAGCCATTCGCGAACCGCCGCTGGCGAGCGTTCGGGCATAGTCGCGAATGACATGGAACACCCAGAACATGAAGCCCGGGCCCTCGACATGACGCGGCATGGATGAATGGAAATCGCGGATGAGGCGGCCGACGCGCTCAGCGTTGGCACGCACATCGGCGGCATCGAAAGTGCGGGCATCCAGGAAGGCCGAGACCATGAGACCGGGCTCGGCGTATTCCACGCGGGGAGCAAAACCTGCCTCATGTGCTGCACGTGCGGTCATGACTTCCCGGCGGCGATCGACGTGATGGAACGGGTAATCCTGGCCCAGGCGGACGACATGGCGTCCGGCGGCATCCCTGACCAGCCAGCTTTCATTGCTCAATCCACCCGTCAGCGGCTCGATTTCGATGGAGCCGGAAAAACAAGGCAGGGCGCGGATGCGGTCGGTAGAGGCGTTGTCGGTCATGGGTTACTCCAGGCCCAGGCGGCGTCTGGCATGGATGGCGCCGGCCGAGATCAGGCGGTCTGCGATAATGGCAATGGCGGCAATCGAAAGGCCTGCGACGAGGCCGCGGCCGGTGTCGGCCTTGGTCAGAGCGATATAGACTTCCTGGCCAAGATCGCGGGTTCCGACCAGGGCGGTGATGACCAGCATCGACAGGGCAAACATGATGGTCTGGTTGAGGCCGAGCAGGATTTCGGGCAGCGCCAGCTTGAGCCGGATGCGGGTGAGGATCTGCCATTCGGTGCAGCCCATGGCGCGGCCGGCCTCGATCAGTTTGGGATCGACCTTGCGGATGCCGAGCGCGGTGTAGCGGATGGCCGGCGCAATGGCGAAAGCCACGACCGCGATCATTGCGGTGAAATCGCCGACGCGGAACAGCATCACCGCCGGCATCAGATAGACGAAGCTCGGCAAGGTCTGCAGCGTGTCGATGGCAACCTGTACCCAGCTCCAGACCCGGTCACGGGTGGCCGAATAGATGCCGATGGGCAACCCGATCAGTGCTGCGAGCACAGCGGAAATGCCGCAAAGGTAGACAGTGATCATGGCCTTTTCCCATTGCCCGGTCACGGCGATGAACAGGGGAAGGCAGGTGGTGAGCAGTGCCAGGCGCCAGCCACCGAGCCGGAAACCTGCAAAGCCCAGCAGCGCAGTTACGCCGAGCCAGGGCAGACCGCCCAGGAAACGTTTGAACGGAATCAGCACGTTGAGCAGCATCGCGTTCTTGATGGCTTCCAGAGTGTCAAAGAAGTTGATGTTGATCCAGGTGACGACTTCCGACCAGAAGGTGCCGGTCGACAGCTGCAAGGCCTCGGGATAGGTGCGTATGGCAGGGATCATGTAGCCCAGCGCCGATGTGAAGAGCACCAGCGCCACACCGGCCATCAGATAGGGGTGCCGGGCTGCAAATCCCGAGGCATTGTTTTCCGGCGACGGGGCAGAGAGCTTTTCGGCGGCTGCCTGGCTGAGGCGATCCATGGCGATGGCAAGGGCGACGATGGCGAAGCCGGCCTCGAGACCGGCGCCAAAATCGAGCCGGCGCAAGGCGGCGAGAACGTCAAAACCCAGACCGCCGGCACCGATCATCGATGCGATGATGACCATGTTGAGCGACAACATGATGACCTGGTTCATGCCGACCATCAGGCTTTCGCGTGCTGCGGGCACCATGACCCGCCAGGTCATCTGGCGTTCGGTGCAGCCGACCATGTGGCCCAGATCTATGATTTCGCCCGGGACCGCGCGCAAGGACAGAATGGCAATGCGGATCATCGGCGGGGTCGCGAAGATCAGAGTGGCAATGACGGCCGCCGTCGGGCCAAACCCGAACAGGAACAGCACCGGCACCAGATAGGCAAACACCGGGATTGTCTGCATCAGGTCCAGGAGCGGCATGATCATCCGCTCAAGCCAGCGCCAACGCCAGGCGGCGATACCGAACAGCAGCCCGAAAAGGACGCCAAGCGGGGCCGCGACGAGGATCGAGGCGAGGGTGATCATCGCGCTGGTCCACTGGCCGAACACGGCGAGGAACAGGAAGCAGGCACCGGACAGCAGGGCCAGCGGCCTGCCGCCGAGCCAGTGTCCGAGCAGCATGACAAGGCCAATGACGGCAATCCAGGACAAGGGCGGTACGATCTGGATGGCCGAAGAGCCGCTGCCTTCGAGGAAGCCGGTGGAGAGCAGGCTGGCCGCCACAGTGTAGGGCACATCCAGAACAGCGGAAATGAAGCGGGTCAGATCGGTGAAACTGAACAGACCGAAACTCGCCTCGTCGATCAGCCATTTCATCGCCGCGCTGATCCACTTGGCAAGCTTGATGACATGTTCCTTCGGATATTCGAACGCGGCCGGCAGATAGGACCCGGCGAACAGCCAGAAGATGACGAAGGCGCCCAGGACTGTGAGCCATGCAAGCGGCAGCCGACTGGCCATCGGCTGACCCTGCCTCGCATCCGTTCCCGTCATGGATGGGTTCGAGCTGGTCATGTTCAGCCCTGCAACATCAGCGAGACAACCGCGTCGCGGTCGAGCCGGCCCACGAGTTTGCCGGTGTCATCGGTCACGCCGAGATAGCTGACGCCATCGAGAAACAGCGGGGCAGCATCTGCGATGTTGGACCGGTCGGACACTGTCGGGCCTTCCGCGTCGCCGGGCTTTGCCGCGACCATCAGGCTGCGGGCGCGGATGACCTTGGCGCGGGCCACGCTCCGGGTGAATTCGGCGACATAGGATGTGGCGGGAGTGAGAACGATATCCTCGGGTGTACCAGCCTGGACGATTTCGCCGTCCTTCATGATGGCGATCCTGTCGGCCAGCCGAATGGCTTCGTCGAAATCATGAGTGATGAAGACGATGGTCTTGTGCAGCACGGTCTGCAGGCGCATGAACTCGTCCTGCATCTCGCGGCGGATCAGCGGATCGAGCGCCGAGAAGGGCTCGTCGAGAAACCAGATCTCGGGTTCGACGGCGAGCGAGCGGGCGATGCCGACGCGCTGTTGCTGGCCGCCGGAGAGCTGCCGCGGAAAGGCGCTTTCCTTTCCGGCGAGGCCGACGAGCTCGATCATCTCGCGGGCACGGGCCTCGCGTGCGGCGCGGCTCATTCCCTGGATATCGAGCGGAAAGGCCACATTGTCGAGCACGGTCAGATGCGGCAGAAGCGCGAAGTGCTGGAACACCATGCCCATCTGGTGGCGACGGATTTCGATCATCCGGGCCTGCGAGACCTTCAAGAGGTTCTCGCCCTTGAACAGCACATCGCCGCCGGTGGGCTCGATCAGCCTGGACATCAGCCTGACGAGCGTGGATTTGCCGGATCCCGAAAGCCCCATGATGACGAAGATCTCACCCTCGCGGACGTCGAGATCAACCCGGCGTACCGCCCCGACAAGGCCGGCTCTGGTGATTGCATCCGTTTCGGGTTGGCCGTCATGGGCTGCGAGAAAGCCGCTAGCGTCGGCGCCGAACAGTTTCCAGACATTGCGGCAGACAAGCTTGGCTTCGGGAGTGGTCATGGATTACCCGGTGGGGAATACTGTTGTCTTGGTGCCGGATCCGGCCTGGGACAGAACCGGGAGGATCCGTTGCGGGGTGACCGGCAGCCGGTCCCAAAGACCCGGCTGCCAATGCGATGCGGGTTCGGAAACAGCCCGCTCAGAGAAAGATCACTTCTTGATCCACTCCGACCAGCGGGCTTCATTGGCGGTCATCCATTCACCAACGACGGCAGAGACGGTCTTTCCGTCGAGATCGACCTCGGTAATCATCTTGCCCATTTCGTCATTGTCGATGGTGAAAGCCTTGATCGCGTCATAGGCGCCCGGCCACTTGTCCTTCACGCCGGCCCAGCCAACCTTCCAGATTTCGCCGAACGGTTTGCCGCAGTCATAGGCGGCATCCGGGTTGATGCCCGCTGAAGCATCATTGTAGCACTCGGAGGAGTATTCCGGGAACTCGATCCATGCGCCATCATATTTTGCGGGCGCCCAGTGCGGAGCGTAGATCCACAACATGATCGGCGCCTTGCGCTGATAGGCGCTTTCGAGTTCCGCAAACAGGGCCGCATCGGTGCCGGCGTGAATGACTTCGAAGGGCAGGTCGAGAGCCTCGACACGTTCGTCGTCAAAGCCGCCCCAGGTCACCGGCCCGCCAAGATAACGGCCCTTGGGTGCAGTTTCCGCGGTCGAGAAGGCCTCGGCGCAGGCTTCGTCCTTGAGCGCTTCCCAGTTCGGAAGACCGGGACATTTCTCGAGCATGTAGGACGGGTACCACCACTCTTCCTTTGCCTTCATCCCGGTCGGGCCGAAGTTCTCGACCTTGCCGGTCGCCGTGGCGGCGTCCATGGCTTCGCGGCCGGTGGTTTCCCACATTTCCATGGCGACATGGAGGTCGCCGGATTCCAGCCCGGCAAACTGGGCGAGATAATCGGCCTGGACGTATTCGATGGAATAGCCGGCCTTCTTGAGCACTTCGCCCATGATTTCGGTGGTGATCAGCTGGCCGGTCCAGTCATGGAGCGTCAGCTTGATCGGGTCTGTGGATTCCTGTGCCATTGCCGACGCGGACATGCCAAAGCACGAAGCGCCCGAGATTACGAGCGCTGCGGTGATTTGCCTGAATGTGCGGACGGAAAAGAGATTGGCTGAATGCATGTCGAGCCTCCTGTTCACCCTGTTTTATCCCGCATTCAGGTACATTCCCCGCAGAGCCGAAAAGGTCAGACGGCAGCGCACCCGTGCGCGACTTGTTAACCTCTTGATCCCACACCACACCCCCTACCTTGTCAATCAATTCTGTGGTTATTTTTTGCTTTGATGACCGGATTGTTTGGTTTTGATTGATAAGGAGGCGGGTCTCGCCTAAAAACAGAGCAGATCAGGAAGGCCTTCATATGCTGTCCAAACGTCACACAGAGATCATGCGGATACTGGCTGATGAGGGCACGGTCACGATTTCCGGGCTCGCAAGCAGGCTGGGTGTTTCACTCGAGACCGTACGCCGTGACGTGCGTCCACTGACCGACAACGGATCGGTGCTCAAGATCCACGGTGCGGTCGGACTGGCGGGGCAGGTCGGCGAAGCGCCGTTTCAGCGCCGGATGCGTGAGAATGCCGACGCCAAGCGACTCATTGCGCGGGCCATGGCGCAGATGATCCATGACGGCGATTCAGTTATGCTCGATACAGGGACCACGACAAGTTTCGTTGCGCGGGAGCTGCTTGGCCACAGGCGTCTGACCGTCGTGACAAACTCCTCCGACATCGCGCGGACGCTGGCAACGGTAAACGGCAACAAGGTCTACATGGCCGGAGGCGAGCTCAGGAGCGATTCCGGTGCGGCGTTCGGGGTCTCGGCGATCGAGTTCATCGCCAAGTTTTCGGTCACCCACGCGATCATCTCCGCCGGTGCGATCGACGCAGGATTGGGAGTGATGGACTTCGATCTCGAGGAGGCCGAGTTTGCGCGGATGATGCTGTCGCGCGGCGCTCACAGCTACGTGGTGACCGATCACACCAAGTTCGGCCGCCGTGGCTTGGTGCAGGTGGCGGGATTTGAGGCTATCGGCAATCTGGTGACTGACGAGCCGGTGTCCGACGAGATCGCAGCCACGCTGGAAGGCGGGGGAACGCGGCTGATCATCGGGGATCGCGCCGCGGTACCAGAAAGCGAGGCGCCGGGCGAATGAAGCCATCTGCTGGTGGCTCCACCCGCCCGAGCGGACCGGTTAGCGACGGATGATCATCTCGTCCGGGCCATAGGGGAAATTGGTGATGTTTTCCGCACCGGTTTCGGTGATGATGAAAATGTCATGCTCGCGATAGCCGCCGGCACCCGGCATGCCTTCCGGGATCATGATCATCGGCTCCATTGAGACAACCATGCCGGGCTCAAGCACCGTGTCGACATCCTCGCGCAGTTCCACGCCAGCTTCACGGCCGTAGTAGTGCGAAAGCACTCCAAAAGAGTGGCCATAGCCGAAGGACCTGTATTTCAATAAATCCCAGCCGCGGTACATGTCATTGAGTGCCAGGGCGATGTCCGAGCACTTCTTGCCCGGTGCCATCATGTCCGAGCCCGCTTTCATAACCGCGCAGTTCTTTTGCCACAGATCGAGATGGGCATCGGATGCCTCTTCGCAGAACAGGGTTCGTTCAATGGCGGTGTAGTAGCCGAAGATCATCGGAAAGCAGTTGAGCGACAGGATGTCGCCGCGGGCGATCTTCTTGTTGGTGACGGGGTTGTGTGCGCCGTCTGTCATGATGCCTGACTGGAACCAGGTCCAGGTGTCCATCAGTTCGACAAAGGGAAAGCTCGTTCCGATCTCGCGGACCATGGCCTGAGTGGAGGCGAGCGCCACTTCGTATTCCGGCACACCTTCAGCCACCGCCTCCATCACCGCGCGGGCGCCGACGTTGCACACACGCGTGCCTTCGCGGATGAGCGCGTGTTCCTCGGCCGATTTCATCGTGCGCATCCACATCGAGGCTTCGGCCACATCGACGAATTCCACACCCGGAAACGCATCGCCGAGCAGCTTGCGGAAATCGAGCGAGACGTGGTCGAACTCGATGCCGACACGGCGCGCGCCGGAGGGGATCAGAGATTTCAGCGCCGTGAAGAAGTTGTCCCGGCGCCAGTCGGAATAGATGATGTTGTCGCCATGGCTGCGCCGCCAGGGCTGGCCGCCGTCAATTCCCGCCGAGACGGTGGTGGCATTGTCCTGGGTCAAGACGAAGCCGAACTTGCGGCCGAAATAGCAGTAGAGAAAACCCGAGTAGTAGCAGATGCCCTGGTAGGAGGTGAAAACCGCGGCATCGATGTTCTTGGTCGCGAGATGGGCGCGCATCGCGTTCTGACGCCGGTCCATTTCGGCAGCAGAGAATGGCGACCATTCCTTGTCTCCGTTCTTCCATTGGAAGACGTGCAGCATATCGTCAGTGCTGTTTGGCTTTGTCATGTCGGGGATCGCTTCAATTGGGCCTGATGGCCCGCGACCCTATTGCCGCGGACGTTGGCCTGGCCGGGAAGTGAAACCGGCTTTTGTATTATAGGCCATCTGTCCTGTCATGCAGCTACAGAATTTGACATGGTCTGGTACCAGAGCGACACCGGAGCCCGGGCTTTTGTCAGCCCGGTGACAGGCCACGCAGGCGTTCGGACCGGCGGCGCAGCAATTCCACGACAGTCAGCAACATGATCGAAATCACCACAAGGATGGTGGCCACCGCGAGGATGGTCGGGCTGATCTGCTCCCGAAGGCCGGTGAACATCTGCCAGGGAAGCGTCTTCTGTCCGGCCGAACCCACGAAGAGAACGACAACCACTTCGTCAAACGAGGTGATGAAGGCAAACAGGCCTCCCGAGATCACGCCCGGCAGGATCAAGGGCATCTGTACCCGGAAAAACGTGGTGACCGGATCGGCGCCCATGTTGGCGGCAGCCCGGGTGAGGGACTTGTCGAAACCCACCAGTGTAGCGGTCACGGTGATGATGACAAAAGGAATGCCAAGTGCCGCATGGGCGAGGACAACCCCGACATAGGTGCCCTGCAGGCCGATGCGCGAGTAGAAGAAATACATGCCGGCCGCGGAAATGATCAGCGGCACGATCATCGGTGAAATCAGGATCGCCATGATCGCCCGCCGGAACGGCACATGCGGCTGCGACAGGCCGATTGCAGCCAGTGTGCCCAGCGAAACCGAGATAAGTGTCGCCGCCGGAGCAATCTGCACCGAGTTTTTCAGAGCCTGCTGCCAGTCCGGGTTGGTGAAGAAGTCGCGGTAATGCTTGAGCGAGTAACCCTCGGGGTCAAACGACAGCATTGCCGGGGTGAAGGTGAAGAAGTTCTCGGCGTTGAAACTCAGCGGGATGATCGTGAGAATTGGCGCGATGAGAAAAAAGAAGATCGCGCCGCAGATGAACTTGAAGGTGTTGTGCCAAAGCACCTGGCCTGGCGTGGCATAAATCGGCGTGCCGGCGCGGTAGCTGCCGGTGAACAGCCAATAGGACAGCCACGACAGCACGAAGCCGACGATCACGCCGCCGACGATACCGGCTGGGCCGGCGATCATCAGGCCTGCAATCGCAAACAGCGCGGTGGCTGCGAGGATGCCGGTGCGCGTCGAAGGAACAAAGCTTGCGAGCACCCATGCAAGAACGACGCCGCAGATCACGCCGAGGATGGCGCCCAGCAACGACACTCCGTTGGCTGTACCGACAAGGAAACCCATCGCGGCGCCGGCGAGTGCCATAAGTGGCAGGACAAAGCGGACAAGATCGACTGCAGGCTTGGTGTATTTGCTCATTGTTCTTATCCCAGGCTCACATTGTCGATGCCCACAATCCGGTCATAGACCCAGTAGAGCAGCAGCACGACCGCCAGCAGGATCGTCCCCAGCGCAGCCGCGAGGCCCCAATTGAGCGAGGACGAGATATGGTAGGCGATCCGGTTGGAAATGAAGGTGCCCGTCGTGCCACCCACCAGTTCGGGGGTGATGTAATAGCCGATGGACAGGATGAAGACGAGGATCGATCCGGCGCCGATGCCGGGCACTGATTGCGGGAAATACACCCGCCAGAACGCGGTCCAGTTGGTGGCGCCCAGCGATTTTGCCGCTCGCACATAACTCGGCGGGATGGTTTTCATCACCGAATAGAGCGGCAGGATCATGAAGGGCAGCAGGATATGCGTCATGGCGACGATGGTGCCGAACTGGTTGTTGATCATCACCAGCCGGTCCCCGTCGCCGACGAGTCCGAGCCAGACCAGGATATCGTTGATGACACCCTGTTGCTGCAGCAGCACCTTCCAGGCGGAAGTCCGCACCAGCAATGATGTCCAGAAGGGCAGCAGCACCAGGATCAGCAGCAGGTTGGAGGTCCTGAGCGGCAGGTTGGAGAGCAGATAGGCGATCGGATAGCCGAGCAGGATACACGAGCCCATGATGACCATGCTCATGAACATCGTGCGGCCGAACAGCAACATGTAGATCTGCTGGTTTTCGGGTTGAGCCTCGACGCCCGCCGGCGTCAGTTGGAGATCGACAGAGGAAAGGAAATAGCCTGCGGTGTAGGGCGAAGAGAAGGCCTTGATGGTACCCCAAATCTGCGCATCGGCCCAGTCCTCGTCGATGTCGAGAAACTGTTCGCGCAGCGAGATGGCCTCGAATCCGTCTACCGCGCTGTCGGCTGTCTGCAGCATCTCTGCCCCGGAGCCCGAATAAGCGGCGACGGCGGATGCGGGCTGCGCGATCAGATCACGATAGAGCATCGTGTAGATGAAATCTTCCGGCTGTTCTTCCGCCAGCACGTCGTTCTTGTTGGCCACGATCCGCTGCCAGGACTGCCAGGCGGAGGCGGTTTCGGGCAGAATTTCGGCCACCCCGGGCGACTGCATCATTGCCACCCAAACCGCCGGATCTTCCCATTTCGGGTCGAGAGCCTCGAACTGCTTGGTGTACTCGTCGGTGTCCATCCGGCCGATGCCGCGACCGGTCTTGCGCAACAGGGACGACATGCCGGTGGTTTCGTAATTGAGCCGGGATCCAAGGCGTGTATGGGTCTTGAATTCTTCCGCCTCCGACAAGTCGACGTAGAGCGCGGCGTAGACGTCGTCGCTCGGTGCAGCGGCATTGCCGTCTTCGTAATCCCACTGCTCCAGTGCGATCACGGTACGTGGAATGGTCTCGGAGACGATCTCGTTTTCGACCGAGCGGAACAACATGTCCGCGATCGGTGCGATGAAGCTTATCAGAACGAACAGGAGCAGAGGGGCGACCAGCGCCAGGGCCCGCAGTTTCTGGCGGCGAAGCGCGATCTGCAGGCTTTTCTTCAACGGAGTGCCGTCAGCAGAAAGCATGGGGCCAGTTGAAGGGCTGTTCGTGGCATCGGTCATGGGCCGGCTCCGTCCTGCTATCGCGTCAAATCATGCTGCAAACTTGGTGTGGAAGGGGCCGGCTGGCGGCCCCTTCCGATCTTTCTCGTCGATTACTGTGCGAGCCAGGCCTGGAACTTGGCGTCTAGGTCGTCGCGGTAATCAGCCCACCATGTGTAGTTGTACAGGAAGGTGTTCTTCGAGTTTTCCGGATCCGTCGGCATGTGCGGAGCCATATCGATGCCGAGGTCGGCATGCTGACCTACCAACGGTGCAGACGACTTGCGCGCCGGACCGTAGGAGATGTACTTGGCCTGGTCGGCCAGACGCTGTGTGTCGGTAGCGAACTTGACGAAGTCCTTGACACGAGCGAGGCGATCTTCGGGAAGACCGGCCGGGATGATCCAACCGTCAAGGTCGAACACCTGGGCGTCCCAGAGCATGGCGACAGGCTGATCCTGCTCTTCGATCAGGCTGAAAAGACGGCCATTGTAGGTCGAACCCATGACGACTTCGCCGTCAGCGAGAAGCTGTGGCGTATCCGCGCCGGCAGACCACCAGACGACCTGGTCCTTGATGGTGTCGAGCTTGGCCAGCGCCTGTGCCTGGCCTTCTTCCGTTTCAAGCACGTCATAGACGTCCGCCTTGGCGACACCGTCGCAAAGAAGGGCCCATTCCATGTTGTTGATCGGACGCTTTTCGAGCGCGCGCTTGCCCGGGTATGCTTCGAGGTCAAACACGTCGCAGATGTCGGTCGGCGGGGTGTCGCCAACCATGTCGGTGCGGTAGCCGAATGTCGTGGAGTAGACGATCTGCGGGATGAAGCAGTCGCTGACGATCAGGTCGCCGAAATCGTCGGATGCCGATGAACCATCATCGCCCGCGGCCAGCAGCTCATCGGGATCATATTCCATTGCCAGGCCTTCGTCGCAAAGGCGGATGGCGTCCGCAGCAACCACATCGACCAGATCCCAGGTGATGTTGCCTGCCTCGTTCATGGCGCGGAGCTTGGCCACAGCTTCGTTGGAGCTTTCGTCCCAGATCACTTCGACATCAGGATGCATAGCCTTGTAGGGCTCGGCATAGGCATTGATCTGGCTTTTCTGGTAAGCGCCGCCCCAGCTGACAATGGTCATTGAGTCCGCCATGTCGGCGGCATGGGCATGGGCGCCGGTCATCGCAAGTGCGGCTCCGCACATCAGTGTTGCGAGTTTGGATTTCATGTTTGTTCTCCTTGTTAGGATACCCGTTTATGGTTCCCCCCATGGATCGGGCCGTCGCTTGGGGGTGTGGTCTAAGGCTTAGGCGTCGAGCGCCCGGCAGTCCTGAGGACGCCAGCCAATCTCGATCATTTCACCGGGCTTGAGCCGGCGTTGGTCGGGTGCATTACGGGTCTTGACGATGAAATCGTCCTTGCCCGCCACCCGCAGCCGGGTGCGGTAGATGTCACCCATATAGATGAATTCCAGCACCTCAGCCTTGAGAGTGTGAGCGTCCGGTAACAGACGTTCACGGTTGAATTCGACCCGTTCGGGGCGAATTGAAACCAGAGTCCTGTCGCCGACCCCGCTGACATTGACAGGGACTGTGTCGATCAGATCGCCATTGTCGAGCCTCACAACCGCGAGGTCCTTGTCGATCTTTTCGACTTTGCCCATCAGCGTATTGTTTTCGCCGATGAACTGGGCAACGAAGCTGTTCTTTGGTTGCTCGTACAGCTCATCCGGCGGGGCGAGCTGCTGAATCCTGCCATCCTCGAAGACAGCGACGCGGTCCGACATGGTCAGAGCCTCGGTCTGGTCGTGTGTGACGTAGACGACCGTGATGCCGAGATTGTCGGAGATGTGCTTGATCTCGAACTGCATGTGCTCGCGCAGTTGCTTGTCGAGCGCGCCGAGAGGTTCATCCATCAGAACCAGTTCGGCTTCGAACACCAGTGCACGGGCCAAGGCAATGCGCTGCTGCTGTCCGCCGGACAATTGTGCCGGCCTTCTGCCGCCGAAATCGCCCATCTGCACCATGTCGAGCGCCCGCTTGACCTTTGCCTCGCGTTCGCTCTTGCCGATCTTGCGAACTTCAAGCGGGAAAGAGAGGTTCTCGGCCACCGTCATGTGCGGGAACAGGGCATAATTCTGAAAGACCATGCCGATGCCGCGCTTGTGCGGAGGGATGTTGTTGATCTCCTTGCCGCCCAGCCTGATCGCACCGTTGGTGGCGGTTTCAAAACCCGCAAGCATCATAAGGCAGGTCGTCTTGCCGGAGCCCGAAGGCCCGAGCATGGTCAGGAATTCGCCCTTGGCGATGGAAAGGTTTAGATCCTTGACGACGAGATTTTCGCCGTCATAGCTTTTCTGTACACCGTCGAACACGACGAACGAGTCATCCGTGTTGGTTGAGACCAAAACACGCTCCCTAACTTGCTGCGGGCTGTTGCGCCCTTCCCCTTGTCAGAAGACCCAAGCGCTTCATTGCGCCATGACCCTCCTGTCGATTACGTTGGCGTTCCGTTAAGAACGCTCTTAATGGTTACAGATCATGGCACAGCTGTCCACCCGCACCGCACAATGAATCGAAAATCACCGAAATTGCCGGCTTTTTGCGCGATTTTGACGGCATTCCGAGCAGCTCGGGTTTGATATGGCGAGCACGCGAATTGCAGCGGTATCAAGCCTTGAGGCCGGATTTTCGATCGGCTGGAGCCCTGCCGAAGCGTCAGTTTACACGAGAGCGTCCGCGGCAGGATTTCCGCACAGAAGAGTAGATCATACCCGCTAAAGGTGCGCTGCACCATCGAGTTAACTCAATTATTGCGTGCAAGACTGGCGCCGTAGATCTCGCGCAAGAGTTTCTGTTTCATGGCCGTTTCGTAGTCCTCGAACTCGGCGGCAACGATGACAAAAGCACCAGGCCCATAGGCGACTTCGGATTGATAGTAGGACACTGGATCCGGATCTGCCCCCTGGATGACCAGCCCGTTGACGGTGACATTGCTGAAGTCGAAGTTCCGGTAGGCGAGATCGGGTCCAAATCCTTCGTTGTTGACGCCGTCGCCGGAGACGTCGATCACGGCACGGGCGCATTGCAGTGGCGCGTTGCGCAACCGGGTTGAGGCATGACCCAGAGCATAGCCCAGCGCGGTCGGGAAATTTTCAAAGACCCGTTCATGAGCTTCTATGCGTCCTGCAAAAGCGAGAATATCCGCATCGGTTGACAGCAGTACCCATGGGGTGATCGTGACCTGCTGGTAACGGCCGCTCCATTCCAGTGCGGTGGCCTGTATGCCTCCCGTTTCCCTGATTGCCTGCCGGACCTGCGGATCGCGCAAAGCGCCTGCGAGGCCGCCGGTTTGCAAGGCGAACTCCTCGGTGTCCACGCTGGATGACACATCCAGCGCAAGCAAAAGCGAAAGCCCGCAAATCGGTTGGGCAAAGGCCTGCGGTTGAGAAGATCCCGTCAAGGCTGTCAGGCCGGAGAGGAGAATGGCTGATATGACCGGAACTCGGATAACTGAACCTTCCGTTGGTCTTGGCATCCGCGCTGATGCCTCAGATGTCTGGGCCGATCATGCCGGACGCGACGGCAAAAGCCAAATGTGACCACCAAGCTTCATCTTTTTCAGGCCTGCGCCAAGCGTGGTCAACCGGTGACGAGTTCCGCGTTGCGGTGTGCTTCGAGCCCCGTGCTGAACTCCGCGATCAGGGATCGGACCACCTCCCTGTGCGCTTCCTTGGTGCTCGCGCCTCCTGCCACCGCGGTGGCGTAGACAGAACGTTGCCGGTCTGCACTGGTGCCGTCTTCGACAATCCTCCGGACGGCCTGTACTTCAGCCCAGCAGCCCAGTTCGATTGCATCTTCGCGCACAAGTTCTATCAGCTCCTCAAGCAGATCAGCAAAGTCTTCAACAGTCCCCTTGCCGAAATCGATCAAGCCGTTGGAAACGCCGTAACGCTGCGCGCGCCAGCGGTTCTCGCCGACAAGAAACCGGTCATGGATCCGCCATCTCTGGTTTCTCGTCCGCAGGCGCCAGAGCATGTGCATGATCGACTGGGTCAAGGCGACAATGGCCAGCGTATCATCAAGCCGCGGTGAGACATCGCAAATCCGCGACTCCAGTGTCGGGAAGCGGTCTGAGGGCCGCAGGTCCCACCAGATCTTGGTGCAATCCTCTATCAAGCCGGTATCGATGATTATCTGGACGGACCGGCGATATTCGGACCACGACGAAAAGCGCGGTGGTAGGCCGGTTCTGGGCAGATTGTCGAACACTGTCAGCCTGTAGGAATTCAGCCCGGTATCGTCTCCCTTCCAGAAGGGAGAGGAGGTTGAAAGGGCGAGAAGATGGGGCAGAAAATATGGAAACTGGGCCATCAGATCGATGCGGGTTTCATCGTCGTCAATACCGACATGAACATGCATCCCGCAGATCAGCATCCGCCGCGCGACGCCGCCAAGATCGCGCTCGAGTTCACGATAACGTTCCTTGTCGGTGAAATGCTGCTTGTGCCAGTCCGCGAAAGGGTGACAGGAGACTGCAAGCGGAGCCATGCCGTAATTGCCGGCAATCCTGGCGATTACCGATCGCAGATGCGCGAGGTCCCGGCCTGCCTCGGCCACGGTCTGGCAGACTTGCGTACCCACCTCGATCTGGCATTGGAGGAACTCCGGGCTGACCTGCCCTGCAAGTTCCGCCGCGCAATCGGCCATGAGGGATTCAGGGGCCGCAACAAGGTCGAGCGTCTCGCAATCGACAAGCAGGTATTCCTCTTCCACCCCGAGGGTGAAGCTGGGTTCAGGATAGCTCATGGGAGGATTTGAACCTGAAAACGATCATGGCGCAAGATGGGTCTGTGATGGTTGAGGCGACGGGTCCGCAGAACGCTGAAGACGTTGTTAAAGAAGGTCTTTCGGTGTTCGGCCGCTGAAAAACGCGTCGACATTGTCGAGCGCCCTGAAGCCCATGGCGTCGCGTGTTCGCACTGTGGCGCTGCCGATATGGGGCAGCATGAAGATGTTCCTGTGCGCCGAAAAGGAGGGGTTGCCGCCGGGCTCGGTGACAAAGCAGTCGAGACCGGCCGCTGCGATGTGACCGCTCTCGATGGCCGCGAGCAGGGCGCTTTCATCGACCAGCGCCCCCCGTGCGGTGTTGACGAGAACAGCGCCGGCTGGCAGCAATGCCAGGCGTTCTGCATTCATCAGGCCGGTGGTTTGGGGTGTCGCTGGGCAGTGCAGTGACAGGAAGTCGGCCTTCTCCAGCAGGCTTTCCACCGATGCATGGTAGGTGGCGCCGTGCTCCTGGTGAGGTGGCAGGCGGGTGCGGTTGTAATAGTGGATGTCCATGTCGAAGCCGCGCGCCTTGCGGGCGAAGGCCTGACCGACGCGCCCCATGCCGACAATGCCCAGACGCGCCCCCGTGACCTGCTTGCCGACCATGAAGGAGGGGCTCCAGAAATCCCAGTTGCCTGACCGGACCAGATGGTCGCCCTCGGCAGCATGGCGGGCAGAGCCAAGCATGAGCAGCATGGCGATTTCGGCTGTGGCGTCGGAAAGCACATCCGGCGTGTTGGTAACAACGATGCCACGGGCTTTCAGGGCGGGAAGATCGCAGTGATCAACGCCGACCGAATGGTTGGCGATGATCTTCAGGCGCGGATCGAGCTTCTTTGCAATTTCGGCTGTGAACCGTTCTGAATGACAGGGAATGATGGCGTCGACCTGTGCGCTCATTGCCACCAGATCGTCGTCCGAACTCAGGCCATCGTCGAAATTGATGACGGCGTCGTAGTCGCGTGCCGCACGTTCAAGGGTCGCGTCGGAGAGCCTGCGCGTGACCCAGAGCTTCGGCTTGCCAGTCATTCGTTGTTCCTGCGCACGCATTCATCCCAGAAGTCGTAGATTGCCATCCCGAGCACGACAATGATGATCATCATGAACGGAAATCCGCCCCAGAAGCCGGCGAAGCCCGTGGAGATACTGTGCGACAAGCCAACCACGAAGATGACAAGCAGCGCTGTCCCGATGAAGCCGGCAAGCAGTTTAACTGTGTAGGACATGATTTTCTCCTTTGGCGGGCTTCATGCTGTTTCCTCCGCCAGTCTGTTCTGCAACCAGCCGGCAGTCCTGAGCAGCCGGTCATCCTTCTCGGCAGGTCCGATCAGTTGCACGCCGATCGGCAAGTCATTGTCGCCAACCAGTAACGGCAGGGTGACTGATGGCAGGCCCGCGAGCGTCCACAACGTGCAGAAGACCGGATCCCCGGTGCCCTGCTCGGACATCGGAGCCTCGCCCGCAGCGCTCGGTGCGATGATGGCATCGAATTCGACGAAGAAATCCGCGAAGAACTTTTCGGCTGAAGCCTTGACGGCAAGTGCGTCTTCATACTGGGTCTTGCTGATCCGTCGGCCGCGCTCGACAACGCCTTGCAGGAGCGGACTTACCTGGCTCCAGTGGGTGTTAAAACTGTCGGCCAGATGCATGCAGATTTCGTATTCATGGATGGTGGCTTGTACCGCAACCAGCCCAGCCATGGTATCGGCCGGCTGGAGCCGCGTTGCCTGTTTGCCGAGAGTTTCCATGACTGCTTCCAGGCCTTCGCTGGCGTCGCTGGCAAGGCGATCGTGAAACGGCATGTCAAAAAAGGCAAAATCGGGTTCCACGGGCGCCGTTTCCGCCGCGCCTCTGGCCATGGCTGGTCTTGGCCTTGCAAAACTTGCCGGATCGGTCTGGTCATAGCCGCCCAGGGCGTCGGCAAGCAGCGCGACATCACCGAGTGAGCGGCCAAAAACACCGACCTGGTCGAGCGAGACCGAGGTCTGCAGGATCCCGCGGCGCGAGATGATGCCCCTCGTCGGCTTGAAGCCATAGACACCGCAGAAGGATGCGGGGCGGATGACCGAGCCGTTTGTCTGGGTGCCAACCGCCAGCGGCACGTGGTGGGCTGCTACCGCCGCGGCGGATCCGCTTGAAGAGCCGCCGGGGGTGCGATCGGCATCGTGCGGATTGCGGGTGTGGCTGGGATTGAGGAAAGCCAGCTCGGTGGTCACCGTCTTTCCCATGATCACAGCGCCGGCATCGCGCAACCGTTCAACCATCGCGGCATCGGCGTCGGGCCGCCTCCCGGCAAAGATAGGTGTGCCGCGCTCGGTCGGCATGCTGGCGGTATCGACGATGTCCTTGAGGCCCACGGGTACGCCATGCAACGCCCCAATGCCGAAGCCTGCACGCTTGATCCGGTCCATCTCCGATGCCTGCTCAAGAGCCTGCTCCGGATCAAGATGAGCCCAGGCATGGATCGCCCCGTCGGTCTGCTCGATCCGGGCAAGGCAAGCCTTGACCAGATCGACCGAACTGATCAGCCCCTGCCTGATCTGCTGGGCAGCTTCCTGTGCTGTCAGCGATGCGGGATCCATCTTCACGGGATGTACACACCGAAGAGATAGTCGGGGAACCACAGTGCGATACCGGGGAACTGGTACATGATCACCATGGTCAGGATCACAATGCCGAGATAGGGCATGATCCCGCGGAAGATCTCCATGAGTTCGATCTGCTTCTTGAGCACGCCTTTGAGATAATAGGCCGACATGGCCATGGGCGGCGTCAGGAACGAGGTCTGAAGATTGAGCGCCACCAGCATGGCGAAGAAGTACGGGTTGACCCCGAAAACCTCGAGCAGGGGCAGGAAGATCGGCACAAAGATGATCAGGATCTCCGACCATTCCAGCGGCCATCCAAGCAGGAAGATGATGACCTGGGCGAGGATCAGGAACTGCCAGGGTTCGAGGTCCATGCCACCGACCCAATGGGCGATGATGTCGTGCCCGCCAAGATAGGAGAAGACGGAGGCAAAGGTCCAGGAGCCTACGAACAGCCAGCACACCATGGCCGTGGCCTTGGCGGTCAGGAAGACGCTTTCCTTGAGTTTCTTCCATGACATCGACCGGTAGAGGATGGCCAGAACGATGCCGCCCAGCGCGCCCATTGCAGCGGCCTCCGCAGGTGTCGCGAGACCGCCGAGGATGGACCCCAGAACAAGCGCGATCAATACCGTCAGCGGAACGAAACTGACGAGCAGGTTCCAGTAAATCTCGCGCGGTGGCGGGACGTCATCCATCTGGGGCTTGGGCGCCAGGCTGGGGGTGATCCAGACCCGAACCATCACATAGACGATATAGAGGCCAGCGAGCAGCAGGCCTGGAAAGACCGCAGCCGCATAAAGCCGCAGCGGCGACAGGTCGGCGATCGCCGAGTAGACGATCAGCATGATCGAAGGCGGAATGAGGATGCCAAGCGTGCCACCCGCACAAATCACGCCCGAGGCGAAGCTCTTGTTGTAGTTGGCGTTGGCCATGGCCGGGAACGCCAGAAGGCCCATCAGCGTCACCACGGCTCCGACGATCCCGGAAGCTGTCGAGAACACCGCGCAGGTGAGAAGCGCAGCAATCGCCAGGCTGCCGGGCAGGTTGCGCGCGGCCATGTAGAGGGAGAAGAACAGCTTGTCGACGATGTTGGCCCGTTCCACCACATATCCCATGAACAGAAACAGCGGGATGGCCACCAGCGTGGGATTCTCCATCACCGAATAGGTATTCTGGTTCAGGAGATAGAAGATGTTGTTGTTGAAGATGTCGGTGAAGGTCTCGATCGGGTGACCCTGATGGTAGGCGTAATAGCCAAAGCCGACACCCATGGCCAGCAGGGTGAAAGCAATCGGAAAACCCAGCAAGACCAGCACGATAAACAAGCCAAGCATAAGCAGGGCGACTTCGGGATTTGTCATCTCTTACTCTTTCTCACAGCGCCATGCGAAATTGCTATTTGCCCGGAATGACGGAACGGATCGTGTCCATGTCCGCTTCCGTGAGCAGGTCTTCTGTCTCTTTCACGTCCGCAAGCCTTTCGGGCCAGACGCCGTGCCGCATCGCGATGACACAGCGAACAAGTTCGGCCGCGCCCTGGATCATGAGCAGTGCGCCCGACACCGGGATCAGCGACTTGAAGAAATAGATCTGGATGCTTGCCGGGCTGTTGAAGCTCACTTCCTTGTAGCGCCAGCTGTCGGAGGCGATTTCATAGCCGAACCACACCAATGCGAGGATACCGGGGAAAAAGAAGAGGAAGTAGAGCACGAAATCGAGGGTGGCCTGCACCCTGACCGGGAACAGGCGGTAGACCACGTCTGCCCTGACATGGGTGTCCTGAGCCAGAGCGTAGGCGCCACACATCAGAAACAGTGCGCCATACATCTGGATCATCATGTCGAAGGCCCAGACGGTCGGAGCATTGAGCACGTAGCGCACGAAAACCTCGTACGAGACCGACAGGGTGAGGATCAGGATACACCAGCCGAAGGCCCTGCCGACCCAGAGGCTCAAACCCTCCACGGCGTAAACAAATTTCATGAGTTGCCCCTCCAGAATAGCCGGGGTGTTTGTCGCCCACCCCTAGGCGCTGGACGTCCGGGGATCGCAAGGAGCCCCGGACTATCCGATTGTCACGCTTCCAGATCAGCCGAAGTAGTGCTTGTAGGCCTGCTGATAGTTGGGCTGGTTCAGGTTGAGATAACCCATGACATTCTTGGCGTAGGCCATCTGCGATTCCATCACCTTGGCGAAGAAGGGGTCTTCATCGGCAATCCGCTTGGTGACCACATCCCATGCTTCGAGCTGTGCGGCCATCACGCTGTCGGGCGTACGGAAGACGCTGACGCCATCCTGCTCCTGAAGCTTGACGAGGTCGTCAGCGTAGCGCTTGGTGTTGCCCCAATAGAAGCCTGAGTTCTCGGCCATGGACGCGTTGCGGATGATCGCCTGGTGTTCCGGCGACAGCGCGTTGAACTTGTCCTTGTTGATCGTGACCTCGAAGCACTCCTGGCTCTGGTGGTAGGATGCAAGGTGGTAGAACTTCGAGACGTCCTGCATGCCGAAATCGCGGTCGGAGGTCGGGTTGTTGAACTCCGCGGCGTCGATCAGGCCGGATTTCATCGCCGGCTGGATTTCGCCGCCCGGCAGCTGCACCACGGACATGCCCATTTCGAGGAGAACGTCAGCAGCGAGGCCAACGGTCCGGTACTTCAGCCCCTGCATCTGGCTGGCGTCGGTGATCTCCTGCTGGAACCATCCCAGCGGCTGCGCCGGCATCGGCGAGTTGAAGAACGAGACGACGTTCAGACGCAGATTGCTCATCAGCTCGTCGAACAGCTCCTGGCCGCCGCCGGCATATATCCAGCCCAGCATTTCCTGGCTTGACCAGCCAAAGCAGGGGCCGGTGCCGAAGAGCGAAGCCGCCTTGGACTTGCCGTACCAATAGGCCGACACGTAGTGCGCTGCATCGAGCACGCCACGGTGGACCGCGTCCTGCATCTGGCTGGTCTTGACAACGGCGTCGACGGACAAGACTTCGATGACCAGGGATCCGCCTGACATTTCGTTGACACGGGCGGCAAACGACTGAGCGTTCTCGAGAAAGATACCGCCGCCCCAGGCGGCCTGCATCTTCAGCGTGGTCGGTGCGTTCTGGGCGATTGCCGGGGTTGCGAGAGCGGCAGCACCGGCGACAGCCGAACCGCGCAGGAATCTTCTGCGGTTGAGTACGTTGGACATGTTTCCTCCCAAGGAAATATTTTGCTTAACAGTTTTTCGGTGCTGTCTTTATTCGTTCCCTCCGCTTGTTCTGGCTCGATCGGATCGAGCTGAACAATATGACAGCGAATTCATAGTGTCATTTGAATGCATTGATGGCAAGCGCACGATCCTTGCCCCCGCAGGTTTTCAGGCTGCAATTCAAATTCATTCATTGGTCTTTAGTCGTATAGGCGATTACGCTGGACTTACACGGCGGATGGCGGTCTGGGTCAAAAACGGACCGATCAACTCAAAGGCAATGGTGCTTGCGACTGCAACGGCGAGCAACAGCTCTCCAATTTCTGGAAAGCGCTCGCTGGCCACGAGGGCCATGCCGATGGCGACGCCCGCTTGGGGCATCAAGCCCAGTCCGGTCATTCTGCTTTCATGATGGGGCAGTCCGGCCAGGCGGCCTCCGGCCCAGCCGCCAAGCAGCCGGGCGAACGCGCGCAAGATGAAATAAGCAATGCAGATGTAACCCACTTCCATCAGGTTTCCGGTCTTTAGGGAAGCGCCGGCCATGACGAAGAACAGCAGCATGAACGGCCACTCGATTCGTTCGATCTCGTGGAACGGGCGGTCGTGGTGGCGAGCCAGGTTGACGATGGTGGTGCCGCAGACCATGCCGGTCAGCAGGAATGATACCTGGAAGTGCAACGCCAGGCCCGCGCACAGAAAGACCAGGCCGATGGCCTCTATGAGCGTCGGTTCGCCGGGCTTTATCCGCCCTGTGAGAAATGCTGCGGGCAAACCGATGGCAAGCCCCAGCGCGATGGCTCCACCTACCTCTGTCGCCCCGTGGATCAGTGCCATTGTGGCATTTTGATCGACCATGATTCCGGCCAGTGTCATTGCCATCGAAAAGGCAAGCAAGCCCCAGGCGTCATCAATGGCGACAATCCCGAGCAGGTTTGTGGCAAACCTGCCCTTGGCTCCGGCCTGGGTAATGACGTCATGGGTTGCGGCAGGATCGGTGGCGGCCGACATGCCTCCCAGAAGCACCGCGATCCCCACTGGCAGACCGATAAGCCAGAGGCCGGTGGCCACCACAGCGACCGACACGGCAACGAGGGTCAGCGATATGATCATGATCTCACGGCCATGAGACTTCAGTGTCTCGGGACTCAGACTGCCACCGAGCAGGAAAGCGACCATGGTCAGGGCTGTCGGAGCATAAAACTCGTCGGACTTGTTGAAGTCATGCGGTAGCCAATCAAGCAGGGGTGGTCCG
This sequence comes from Parahoeflea alexandrii, assembly GCF_024105735.1. Taxonomy (GTDB): domain Bacteria; phylum Pseudomonadota; class Alphaproteobacteria; order Rhizobiales; family Rhizobiaceae; genus Hoeflea; species Hoeflea alexandrii. The sequence continues at coordinate 151,157 of NZ_JAAAML010000001.1, forward strand.
ACGACGGCTCCCAGCAGGATCAGCAGGGTGACACGGGGAACGTGAACGATGCGGCCGACCTTGTCGAGCAAAAGCCCGGCAAGAAACAGAATGCCGACCGCGATGAGTATTTCGGAATTGGCCATCGGTTCCCGCCCTTGGTGTCAGAAGATCATGCGATAGGGAATGAAAAAGCGGCCCGGGAAGTGCCGGACCGCTCGCAATCGGGTGGAGATGGCCTTCAGGGCCTTGTCATTCCGGCCATGTCGACGGCGGCCTTGGAGGAGAGATCCTCGAGGCTGTCATAGGCAAGCTGGATGGCGTAACGCGGATTGTGGGCGTAGGCGCCGGGTTCCTTGGCCAAGAACTGATAGTTATAGGCAGCCCGCAACAGTCGCGGCGTCCAACTCTTGTAGCTGTTGGGGAACTTGGCTTCGTCCGGATCCGCCTGACCGTTTCCGTTCAGGTCATTGAAGAAATACGGATAGGCGTGCGCATCATATACCACCGGCTTGCCGACCACGTCTTTCGCGTAGAGCATGATGGCGTCACCAAGCTTTTCGTGCAGCGTGGCGATTTCGGCGCTGATGCCTTCCTGCGCATCGCCATCACCATCAATATCGGCTGGCGTCGTGCGAATGGCGCTGATTGTTTCCGCGCCCTTGTGACAGGCCACGCACTGATCAATGGCGACAACCTTGGTGGTGTGCGGATTGTGGCATGTGGTGCAGCTGTTGAAATCGGGTACATGGGCGAATTTTTCGGCGTAAGTCTTGCCCTCATACTGGTAGCCGCCGCGCACTGCGCCGCCGAACATGGTCGCGGCCGAGGCGGCGTAGTGCACGTTGATGAAGCCAAGTTCTGCGTTGATTGTGTCATTCTCGCTGCCAGCTATGGCGGCGTTGACGGCGTCGCCCGACGCACGGCCCTGGTGACACACCATGCAGATCGCGGACGGACTGGCTTCGGTCATGATTTCACCTGAAGGGAAGGTGATCTGCTCGAGACTGCTTGCAGCCTGGTTGTGGCAGGCTACGCAATCAACGGGCGATTCGATCGTGCCGGGCGCATCGACCTTGCCAGCCATCGAGCCATCCGCTCCGAGAAAATCCAGCAAGCCGGGGCCGGAATGGCAGGTGGCGCAATCTTCGGGCACCGCGCCATCCTTGTTCCAGTGAACAAAGGATTCTGACTTGCGGTCGCCGTGTGGCGAGGCCATCCAGCTTTCGACGATTGCGGTAATCGGCGATGTGTCCTGCGCGTGACCGGCAGGGATGGCGATGATGATCAGCGGGATCAGGGACAGTAAAGTTCGAATTCGGAACACGGCAGACCTCCAGCGGTTCAGACAAATGAATGTTTCCGGCAATTCTGGATGCTCTTCTTGTCCCCCGATAATGACGCCTGATCGCGTGGCTGCATTGATCTCGCTCAATGGAGGCACGGATTGATCCTGATAGTGTCCTGGTACCGTGATTGATCAACAGGGTCTGCTGGTGCTCTCCCAGCGACCTTCTGGTTGGCTGCCGGTAAGGAAGAAACAGAGGGTGGGGCCAGGACGTGTTTCCGGGGTTGAGGACTGACCATACGAGGTTGCCCGCGCAGGTGATCCATGCCGGACCTGCGGTCAGCTGCGTTGCGCTGCTGGGCGCTGATCTGCCGGGACTTCGGCCCCGGCTAATGTGCGACCAGGGCAGCCATGTCATGCGCGGGCAGACGCTGTTCCACGATCGTCTTCATCCGGAAATCGTCTTCGTTTCTCCGGTGTCGGGTGTCGTCGAGTCGATCACGCTCGGACCGCGGCGCAGCCTCTCGGCCCTGGTGATCCGACTGGAAGTCGGCCAGCACGAGCCAGATCCGATCACTATGCCGATGTCGTCGGCCACGGAGGTGCGCGCGGCGCTGCTCGCCAAGGGCTTCTGGCCCGCCTTCCTGACCCGCCCCTTCGGGCGGATCCCTGCACCCGACGCGGAAGCCGAGGCGATTTTCGTGACGATGACGCCTGACAACCCGCATGCGCCTGATCCGCGCGTGGTGCTTGCCGACGAGCAGGATGTCTTTACGGCGGGCCTCAAGGCCGTGGCGTTGCTGACGTCAGGGAAAGTCCATGTCTGCCAGACTCCCGCAACAGACATCGCTGCCGGTCTTGGTGACCGCATTCGCGGCGCCTTCTTTGCGTCTGGCGGGGCTTCCGGCCTGACCGGGACCCATATTCACCGACTGCATCCGGTCGGTCCGGGGCGCTCGGTTTGGAGCATCGGCTATCAGGATGTCTTGTCCATCGGGAAGATGGTGATGACAGGTGCTCATGATTTCAGCCGCGTTGTTGCCCTGACGGGACCCCGGGCCCGTGAGCCGCGGCTTGTCCGGACCATCACCGGCGCCAGCCTGACTGAGCTGACTGGCGGAGAAGCCCTGCCGGATCCTCGCGGCCTGCCGCCCTGTGTTCTTTCCGGCTCTGCGACAAGTGGACGGCGGGCAGCCTGGCTCGGCCGCTATCACCAGCAGATTACCTTGCTGGATGATGTCCCTTCACGGCGGGAGCCTTCCGCCAAAGGCCTGGTCAAACGGCTGTGCCTTGTATCTTCGCGGCCGGCACCGGTGATACCCACAGCGGCACTCGAAAGCGCCTTGGACTTTGGTGTTCCGGTCATCCCGTTCCTGCGCGCCTTGAGCGTTGGTGATGCAGAGACTGCAAGTCGCCTAGGATGCCTGGAAATGGTCGAAGAGGATCTGGCAGCTGTTTCTCTCGCCTGCACCAGCGGGGCTGATTACGGGCGGATGCTGCGCCATGTGCTTGATGAACTGGCGGAGGATGCATGACCGGCTGGCTCCTTGATCCTCATCTCATGCGACAGCGCAGCGGATGGTCGCCCGCGCGAGTCACGCTGGCCCAGTTGATTGCGCTGGCCGCCCCCGTGGGCGTCAGTGTGGCTGAGCGCGGGGCAGCTCAGATTGGCGTTCTGACAACGGCTCTGGTCACCTGTCTCATCTGGGAAATGGCCTTTGCCCTGATCCGCGAGCGGGCGCTGAGCTGGCATACCGCGACAGTGGCTCTGATCTTCACGGTTCTGGCGCCCGAGACGCTGCCGTTGTGGCAGGTCGCCATGGCTGCGAGTTTCGGGGTTGTGTTCGGCGAACTGGTGTTTGGCGGGCGCGGCTATGGCATTGTGTCGGGTGCAGCGGCTGCCGCCGGTTTCCTGGTGTTTTCCTTCACCGGGGCGGGCTTGGCGACGGTGAGTGGCGCCATGGCACTGGCGACGCTTCCCGGCGCCCTGCTGCTGTTGTTGGGAGGCCTGATCTCCTGGCGGGTGCTGGTCTCGGCGGTTGCCGTGCTGATTGCTTTCGGTCTGGCGCGAGATGGTGCGGACAGCTTGCTGTTGGTGCTGACAACAGCCGTGTTCGGGCTGGTTTTCCTCGTGGCGGATCCCGTGGCTGCCGCGTCCACTCAGCCGGGCCGGCTGGTGTATGGTGGTCTGGCCGGCCTGCTGATTGTCCTCTTCGATACAATTGAGGGTCCGGCGATAGCGCCGGCGGCCATCGTGTTCGCTTGCCTGCTTGCGAGCCTGTTCGCGCCGCTCATCGATTATCTTGATGTAAAACTGGCGGTCAGACGGCGGGAGGCGCGCCATGGCTGAGCTGTTGTCACCCATTCGAAAGTTCTTCGCCCGCTCGAACGATGACCTGGTCAAGATCATCGGCATGGCGGTTCTTGTTGCCCTGGTATCCTCTGCAGCGGTGTCGATTACCTCGGTCATGCTGAAACCCTACCAGGAGGCCAACCGGGCGGCCGAACGGCAGGCGCGTATCGATCAGATGCTTGATACGCTGCCTGGCATGCGTGACCTGATGATGGAATCGGGCGTCGATACGCTCGAAACAAGGCTGGTCAACCTGGATGATGGTAGTTTTGCGAGCAGCGAGGATCCGGCTGGTTTTGATCTCGACGCGGCGCTGCAAGATTCTGAGGCAAGCATAGCGCTTCAAGCGGATGCAGACACTGCGGGCATCAAGCGCCGGGCAAATCTGTCGCCGGTCTACCTGCTGCAGAAGGATGGCGACCTGAAGCTGATCGTGCTGCCGGTCTATGGCGCAGGCTACCAATCCACCATTCGGGCCGCGCTGGCGATAGAGGCGGACCTGACGACCATTGCGGCGCTGGCGATCGTGGAGCAGGGCGATACGCCCGGATTTGGCGCGCGGATCGAGGAACCGGAATGGCTTGCGCTCTGGCCCGGCAAGAAGATTGCCGACGAGACCGGGGCTGTCCGGATCGAACTGGTGCGCGGTGGGGCTTCGACCCCCTATGAAGTCGACGGGATATCCGGCGCCACGCGTACCAGCAACGGGATCACCAACATGTTGCGGTTCTGGCTGGGGGACCAAGGGTTTGGCCCGTTCCTGTCCAGGCTCAGGCAGGAGGGGCTCTAGGATGTCGCTCAAACATCACCTCATCAGCCCGCTGATCGGGAACAACCCGATTACCCTGCAGATCCTGGGTATCTGCTCGGCTCTGGCGGTAACGACCACCCTGTCGACAGCCATCACCATGTCGGTGGCGTTGACGGTGGTGCTCTGCCTGTCGGGCGGCGTGATCAGCCTGATGCGGCACCACATCCCGCCATCGATCCGGCTGATCATCCAGATCACCATCGTGGCTTCGATCGTGATCGTGATCGACCAGTTCATGCAGGCCTTCATGTTCGAGATGAGCAAGCGGCTGTCGATCTTCGTCGGGCTCATCGTGACCAACTGCCTTGTGCTTGGACGCGCGGAAGCCTTCGCCATGCGCAATCCGGTGGTGCCAAGCGCGCTTGACGGGCTTGGAAACGGCCTCGGGTACAGCTTGATCCTGCTGATCGTCGGGACGTTGCGGGAGTTTCTCGGAACCGGCGGTTTGTTGGGTGTGCCGCTGGTCAAGACCGTAGCCGAAGGCGGCTGGTTCGAGCCGCTCGGCCTGATGCAGCTGGCGCCGAGCGCGTTCTTCATTCTCGGACTTATGGTCTGGCTGGTGCGGGTGCTGCGTCCCGAGCAGGTGGAGCGGCCCGAGTTCCGGCTGGAAACTGCGGAGGACCGCCGGCCATGAGCGAGCTGCTGATCAAGTCGGTCTTTCAGGAAAATCTTGCACTGTCCTTCTTCTTAGGGATTTGCACCTTTCTCGCCGTCTCCAAGCGGGTCGATACTGCTGTCGGCCTTGGGCTGGCGGTCATCGTGGTGCAGGCGATCACCGTCCCGCTCAATTACCTGATCTTCAACCTGCTGCTGTTGGAGGGCGCATGGGCCTGGGCCGGGTTGCCGGAAGTCGATCTGACATTCCTGAAGCTGGTGAGCTTCATCGGCGTCATTGCCGCGATGGTGCAGATCCTGGAGATGACGCTGGACCGGTTCGCGCCGCGGCTCTACCGGGCGCTCGGCATCTTCCTGCCGCTGATCACGGTCAATTGCGCGATCCTCGGCGGCAGCCTTTTCATGGTCGAACGCCGCTATGATTTCGGGGAGTCTGTGGTCTACGGCATCGGCAGCGGCGTCGGCTGGGCACTGGCGATCATCACCTTCGCGGCGATTCGCGAGAGGCTCAAATACAGCGACATGCCGAAGGGCGTCGAGGGGCTGGCCAGTGCTTTCATCGTCACCGGCCTGATGTCACTCGGCTTCTCGGCCTTCGCCCTGGTGACGCCATGACAGAGATCGCTCTTGGTATTGTCCTGCTGACGGTGATCGTGCTGGTGCTGGCGATCACGGTGATGTTTGCCCGATCGATCCTGTCGCCCTCGCGCCCTGCCGTGCTGACAGTGAACGGATCGAGCGAGTTCGACGCAAAGACCGGGGTCAAGCTGCTGACGGCGCTGAACGACAATGGAATTCTCGTGCCATCCGCTTGTGCCGGTGCGGGCACCTGCGGGCTGTGCCGGGTCAAGATCCTCAAGGGAGGCTCCGCGCCGCTGCCGACGGAAGCTGCCCGGCTGACCAAAGCGGACCTGAAGGACCATGTTCATCTTGCCTGCCAGGTGGTAATGCGCGGTGACATGGAGGTCGAAGTCGACAACGACCTGATGTCGGCGGAAAAATTCGTCTGCACGGTTGAAAGCGTGCGGGCACTGACACCGCTGATAAGGGAAATCGTGTTGCACCAGCCCGAAGGTATGGACCTCGATGTCGAGGCCGGATCCTTCGTGCAGGTTACCGCTCCGCCATTCGAGCACGACTATGCGGATTTCGATGTGCCGGATGCCCATGCCGAGGTCTGGAAAACGCTCAGGGCACTCAAGGTTTCCAGTTCCGAACCCGTGACCCGTGCCTACTCGGTCTCGAACCGTCCCGAAGATACGGAAGCGGGGCGGATCGTGCTCAATATCCGGCTGGCACTGCCACCGCCGTCGCGTCCCGACGTCATGCCCGGCGTGGTTTCCTCGTGGCTGTTCTCGCTCAAGCCGGGAGACAGGGTCGATACATCCGGGCCGTTCGGCAGCTTCCGGGCACAGCCCGGCGAGGCTGAAATGATCTTCATTGGCGGCGGCGTCGGCATGGCGCCGCTGCGCGCGATCATCTTCGATCAGCTGGAGCGGCTCAAAGGGCGCCGCAGCATCAGCTACTGGTATGGCGCGCGCAACAAGGCCGATCTGCCCTACCAGGACGAGTTCGACGCGCTGGCGGACAAGCATCCGAACTTCGGCTGGACGGTGGCGCTCTCCGATCCCCGTCCCGAAGACAACTGGCAGGGAAGCACCGGATTTGTGCACATGGTGGCTTGGGAGAACTATCTCAGGGATCACCCGGCGCCGGAGGCTTGCGAATACTATCTTTGCGGACCGCCGCTGATGATCCGCGCGGTGCTGGCGATGCTGGATGATGCCGGTGTCGACAAATCCCATATCTTCACAGATGATTTCGGAGTCTGATGCCATGCGGATGACACGACGCAGTTTTCTTGTCTCGACTGCAGCAGCGATGGCCTGGACCATGAGGCCTGCAGCGGCCGGGACGGTTGGGATCGGTGGTCCGGCATTCGGCAGCACCTGGCGGGCGGCGTTGCCGGACGCAAGCCAGTCGGCTGCAGTCCGCAAGCTGGTGGCTTCCATTGTCGCCGACATCAATCAGTCGATGTCGCCCTATCTGGCCCAGTCGGAGATTTCGGTTTTCAATCGCGCGGATACGGCCGACTGGCAAAGCTGTTCGGCACCGCTTGCCGATGTCGCGGGCCACGCGCTCGAGATCTCCCGGCTGACCGAAGGCGCCTTTGATCCGACGATCGGTCCGCTGGTCAATCGTTTTGGATTCGGGCCCATCCATGGAGAGCGGGCGCATCCGGCAGACCTGTCGGTTTCGTCGAACGGATTGCGCAAGCGATTGCCCGGCCTGACGCTGGATCTGTGCGGGATCGCCAAAGGTTATGCGCTAGACCGGATCATCGAGGAGCTGCCGGCTGTTGGAGTGGATTCGGTGATGTTTGAGCTTGGCGGCGAGGTTCGCACACTCGGTCGTCATCCGGACGGGCGGGCCTGGCGGGTCGGCATCGAACGGCCGGACGCCAAGCCAGGTCTCGTCGAGCATGTTGTTGCACCTGGTCCTCTGGCTCTGGCGACATCGGGAACCGGAAGGCAATACATCAGCCTGGGCGAGGGCGGTGTCAGCCACCTGATCGATCCGCGCTCCGGCCGTCCGGTCGACGCCCTGCCGGCATCGGTGTCGGTGCTGGACGCATCCGCAATGCGCGCTGATGCCCTGGCGACCGCACTGATGGTGATGGGGATGGAGCGGGGGGCGGCGTTCGCCGAGACCCATTCCATTCCGGCGCTTTTTGTCCGGTTTGAGAAGGGCGGCAGCCACGAGATCATGACCGCCGGCTTCGGCACTTACGTGATTGCCTAGGAGGAACAGGCGATGGAGACATTTCTACTCGCATTTGGATTGGTTCTGCTCTCCGTGCTGGGGCTGGCGCTGGGTGTGATTTTCGGACGCTCGCCGCTCAAGGGATCGTGCGGCGGCCTGGCCTGCGCCACCGGGCTGTCGTGCAGCGGTTGCCGCAAGGGTGGGACCGATGAGTGAGCGGCCGCGGATCAGGACCTATATGAGCCGTGAACTGATCACGCTGACGCCCGAGATGGAGATCAACCGGGCGATGAACCTGCTGATCGACAACCGGATTTCCGGCGCGCCGGTGCTCGATGCAACCGGGGATCTTCTCGGCATGCTGTCCCAGAAGGACTGCTTCAAGGCGGCGCTGCATGCGAGCTATTACCGGGAGTGGGGCGGCAGTGTTGCCGACTACATGTCCTCCAATCCGGTGTCGCTGGATGCGGATCTCGACCTTGTGGAGGCTGCCGAAGTGTTTCTGGCGAGTTCTTTCCGGCGCTTTCCCGTGATGTCGGAGGGGCGGCTGGTGGGGCAGATCAGCCGATCGGACCTGCTGCGGGCACTGGCCGGCAACTGGCAATAGGCTCAATCAGCCCAACAGCCCGGCCACAGCCTGGGCGATGATGTGTTCCTCGTCGGCTTTGACAATAAAGGCCTGTCTTGCGCTTTCTGCGGCGGTCAGGCGACTAGCTCCTGCGGTATTGGCGGCTGCGTCGAGACTGAAGCCGAGCCATTCAAGCTTTTCGAGAACCATGACGCGGATCGGCGCCGCGTTCTCGCCGATGCCGCCGGAGAAGACCAGTGCGTCGATGCCGCCAAGACTCACCGCCGCGCCGCCGATCTCCTGAACTAGCCGGTCAACAAACATTTCGACCGCAAAGGCCGCATCGGGCTGCTCGCTGGACAGAAGCGTTCGCATGTCGCCTGACAGGCCTGATACGCCCGACAGACCGCTCTGGTGATAGAGCAGCTTGCCGACCGCTGCGGTGTTGCCGCCGTGTTGTTCGACCAGCCAGAGCACTGCGCCAGGATCGAGCCGGCCCGGACGCTGGCCCATCATCAGCCCGTCAAGCGGGGTGAAACCCATCGACGTCCAGACACTTTTTCCATCGATCATGCCGCAGATCGAGCAGCCATTGCCGAGATGGCAGGCGATCACCCGGCCCGAGGAAAGGCCCAGGCCAGAAAGGCTGGCGGCGACATGCTCATAAGACAGGCCGTGGAAGCCATAACGAATGAGTCCATCCCTGGCATAATGGCGCGGCAGGGGCATTTCACGGCGCACTGCGGAGATGTCTGAATGGAACGCGGTGTCGAAACAGGCGATCTGCGGAACATCCGGAAGGGCCTGTTTGGCCGCGTCGATGCCCGCCAGATTGTGCGGCTGGTGGCCAGGCGCCAGAGGTGAGAGTTCTGAGATGCCCGAGCGGATCTCTGGGGTGATCCTGACAGGGGCATTGAACAGTTCGCCGCCGTGAACAATGCGGTGGCCGACACCCTCGATCGCTCCCGCGCGGGGCAGGACGATCTCATTGATCAGCCGCGGCAGCACCTCGGCGTGGCCCTGATCGGGGTCGCCGAATTCCATCTTCTCACCGGTCGACGTTTTAAGCCGTGGCGTCTGGCCGTGGCCGATTGCCTCGACCAGTCCGGAGAAGCTGCGCTCGAGCCGGTCTGTGAATACTGCAAACTTGATCGAAGACGAGCCGCAATTGAGCGCCAGCAGATTCTTGCCCGAGCTGTCGGTCATCCCGATCGCGTCCTTTTCAGTTGGCGCCGGCGAGGCCGGGTGTTTCGCTGATGCCATTGTTGTGCCGCTTCGAGCGCGATGTGCAACCAAAAATCCGCGCTGGTCTGCCTGACGAAGGTGAATTGGCCTGATTGCCGGGCAAAAGGACGAGACCGCGAGGATTGTGCACAGCAAGTATTACGCTGTTGCCAAGGCGGGATGGGCGTTTTATCATTTGGTCAAAAATAATGACGGGTGCAGCTTAAATCTTTGTCAAACAGGAGCGTCAGCCATGACAAGAACAACCATGTCCAGCCATCCCAATCTCCTCAAACGCCGCCAGGTTCTCGCAGGTGCCGCTGCCGGTGCCGCAGCGCTCGCCATGCCGGGCTTCATGGGCCGGGCGCGCGCCGAAGGGCCGCTCAAGGTCGCCGCGATCTACACGGTTCCGGTCGAACAGCAGTGGGTCAGCCGTATCCACAAGGCCGCCAACGCGGCCGTCGCCCGCGGCGACATCGAGTATGTGTTTTCCGAAAACACCTCGAATAATGACTACGAGCGCGTGATGCGCGAATACTCCGAAGCCGGTCATGACCTGATCATCGGCGAAGTCTTTGCGGTCGAGGATGCGGCTCGCCAGGTGGCCGCCGATTATCCGGAAACTGCCTACCTGATGGGCTCGAGTTTCCTGCCCAAGGACGATGCACCGAACTTCGCGGTGTTCGACAACTATATCCAGGACGCGTCGTATCTGTCCGGTATCATCGCAGGCGCCATGACCAAGTCAAACAATATGGGCATGGTCGGCGGTTTTCCGATTCCGGAAGTCAACCGGCTCATGCACGCCTTCATGGCGGGCGTGAAGGAAACGGCACCTGACACCAAGTTCCAGGTTGCATTCATCGGTTCGTGGTTCGATCCGCCGAAGGCCAAGGAGACCGCTTTCGCGCAGATCGATGGTGGAGCGGACATTCTCTACGCCGAACGCTTCGGTGTGTCCGATGCGGCGAAGGAAAAGGGCATCCTTGCGATCGGCAACGTGATCGACACCCAGGCAGACTACCCGGATACGGTGGTGGCCTCGGCGTTGTGGCATTTCGAGCCGACGCTCGATCATGCCATCGAGATGGTCAAGGCGGGCACGTTCAAGGCCGAGAATTACGGGGTCTATTCCTTCATGAAGGAAGGCGGCTGTTCGCTGGCACCGCTCGGAACCTTCGAGGGCAAGGTTCCCGAAGAGGCGATGAAGCTGGTCATGGAGCGGGAAGCCGCGATCAAGGACGGCTCCTTCGTGGTCGAGATCAACGACGAAGAGCCCAAGTCCAGCTGATGGACGCCAACAATGGCCCGGAGGCGGAGACGGTTCTCCGCCTCTCGGGCATTACCAAGAGATTTGGCCCGCTGGTTGCCAATGATGCCATTTCGCTGTCGCTGAAGCGTGGCGAGGTTGTAGCACTGCTTGGCGAAAACGGTGCCGGCAAGACCACGCTGATGAACATCCTTTTCGGCCATTACACCGCCGATGAGGGAGAGATAGAGGTGTTCGGCAAGACGCTGCCGCCTGGAGACCCGCACGCGGCGCTGGCTGCCGGCATCGGTATGGTGCATCAACATTTCACGCTTGCCGATCAGATGACGGTGCTCGAAAACATCGTGCTTGGCACGCGTCCGCTGTGGTCGTTCAACCTCGGCAAATCAGCCGCGCGGGATAAGATCCGGCGTCTGGCCGTGGACTACGGGCTTGAAGTCGATCCGGACCGGATGATCACCGAATTGTCTGTCGGGGAGCGGCAGCGGGTCGAAATCCTCAAGGCGCTCTACCGCGAGGCGCGGATTCTCATTCTCGATGAACCGACCGCGGTGCTGACGCCGATGGAAACCGAGGCGCTTTTTGCCACGCTCGCAAAATTGGTCGCGGCGGGGCTTTCGGTGATCTTCATCTCGCACAAGCTCGGCGAAGTTCAGGCGGTTTCCGATCGCGTGGTGGTTTTGCGGGGCGGCAAGCTCGCAGGCGAGCGCAAGACTTCCGAGGCGACACGCAGGGAACTGGCCGAACTGATGGTTGGCGGGCAATTGCCGGTCAACAAGATCGGACCAGCATCGCCCCGGAATTGCCTGTTCGAACTCAAGGGTGTTTCGACGCGAAGCCTGGGCGGCGCGGCGCTCAAGCAGATTTCCATGCAGTTGCGCGGTGGCGAGATTACCGGCCTCGCGGGCATTTCCGGCAATGGCCAAGCTGCACTGGCGGCGCTGATTTCGGGGACCTTGGAATCTGTGGAGGGTGACATCCTCGTTCATGGCGAGAAGGCCGAGCGATGGTCTCCCGGCGCGGCGCTGGAGCGGGGCCTGGGGCGGATACCGGAAGACCGGCATGCAACCGGCATGATCGGCGACATGAGCGTGGCCGAGAACGTGATTTCAGAGGCCTATCGCAGCCCACGGTTCTCGAGGTTCGGGTTTCTGAACTGGAAGGCCGCGGCAGACTTCGCAACTGACATCATCAAGGCCTACGACGTCAAATGCCCGTCGCCGGATGCCCGAGTGCGGCTCTTGTCCGGCGGCAACATGCAGAAGCTCATTCTGGGCCGGGCGCTTGACGGGGATCCGGACATCATTCTCGCCAGCCAGCCGACCCGCGGGCTTGATGTCGGGGCCGTCGCCTATGTGCATGCGCGGTTGATCGAGGCGCGCGACCGGGGGGCTGCAGTGCTGCTGATTTCCGAGGACCTCGATGAGATCCAGACGCTGTCTGACCGGATCCTGGTTATCCACCGGGGCCAATTGTCGAGGCCATCCCTGCGGGGCGAACTCAGCGTCATGCAGCTCGGCGAACTGATGGCCGGGCACGGGCACGACGAGGGGGCGAGCCATGCGGCTTGAACCGAGACCGGCCAGGTCAGCCGCGGCCAGCATCTTGTGGCCGGCCGGGGCAATCCTGGCGACCGTGGTGTTTTCCTCGCTGCTGGTGATGATCGCCGGCGCGTCGCCGCTGACGGTATTCTGGCTTGTCTTGAAGGGCGCGGCCGGATCGCAGTTCGCGCTTCTGGAAACCCTGACTCGGGCGACACCGCTGATCTTCACCGGGCTTGCCGTGGCGGTGGCGTTCCGAGCCAAGCTCTGGAACATCGGCGCCGAAGCACAGCTTTATCTTGGAGCGGTGATGACCGTGGTGATTGGCACGGGTGCTGTGACCCTGCCATCGGCGGGGCTGATTCCACTGATCATGATCGCCGCGATGCTGACGGGTGCGCTTGCCCTGCTCGGCCCGGCGATCCTGAAGACAAAGTTTGGAGTCGACGAGGTGGTGACCACGCTGCTCTTGAACTTCATCGTGCTGCTGTTCGTCTCCATGCTGCTTGAAGGCCTGCTGAAAGATCCGATGGGTCTTGGCTGGCCGCAGTCCAGGCGGGTGATCGAAGAAGCGCAGCTACCGCGGCTGATCAAGGGCAAGCGGCTGCATTTCGGGTTCATCCTGGCCATCGCCTCGGCGATCGTGGTCTGGGTGATCATGAAGAAGACAACGCTGGGCTACGAGATGCGCGCGGTCGGACACAATGCGGAAGCGGCACGCTTTGCCGGCATTCCTGTCAACCGCGTGATCGTCAAGACAGCTCTCCTGTCGGGCGGGCTTGCGGCGCTGGCCGGGTTTTCCGAAGTGGCGGGGCTGAAGGGGAACCTGACGCTCGATCTGTCGCCGGGCTACGGCTACACCGGCATTGTCGTCGCCATGCTGGCGATGCTCAACCCGCTCGGAGTCATTGCCGCCGCGATCTTCGTGGCCGGCATCTTCGTTGGCGCCGATGCGATGAGCCGAAGCGCCAATGTGCCGAGTTACATTGCCGAGGTGATGGTGGCGACATCGCTGCTGACCATGGTCGCGGCGATCATGCTGATGCGCTACCGCGTGCGCTGGAGGTGACATGAACGAAGCATTCGAGATTCTGTTCACCGCCAGTTTCTGGGTTGCCGCCATCCGCATCGCTTCGCCGCTGATCTTCGCCACCATGGGTGAACTGATCTGCGAGCGGGCGGGTGTGCTCAATCTGGGGATCGAGGGCATCATGGTGGCTGGCGCGTTTTCCGGCTGGTTTACCGTCTACATGGGCGGAGACCTTTGGACCGGCGTGCTTGTCGCCGCCCTGACCGGGGCGATGTTCGGGTTGCTGCACGGATTCCTGACCGTGCCGCTCGGGCTGTCGCAGCATGTGACCGGTATCGGGATCACGCTGCTTGCGGCGAGCCTGACCTATTTCACCTACCGGATCCTGCTGCCGGAAGTGTCCTCGCCGCCGAAGATCGAGCCGTTCCAACCTTTCGCGGTTCCGGTTCTGTCCGATATCCCGGTGCTCGGTCCGGCGCTGTTCAATCAGACGCCGCTTACCTATCTCGCCTATTTCACCGTCGCCGCTGTCGCATTCGTCTTCTACCGGACGCCGGTTGGCGTGGCTGTGCGGGCGGTGGGTGAAAATCCTTCTGCGGTCGAGGCGCAGGGCATATCGGTGACCGCCGTGCGGATCGGCGCGGTCATGGTCGGTTCGGCGCTGATGGCGATCGGTGGTGCGTTCCTCACCATGTCAGCCTTCAACTCGTTCTTTTTCGAGATGATCAACGGCCGCGGCTGGATCGCGATCGCGCTGGTGGTGTTCGGCTCCTGGCGGCCGGGTAAGGCGCTGATCGGCGCCATCCTGTTTGCAGCATTCGATGCCTATCAGGTGCGGCTGCAGCAGATCACCGGCGGCGTTATTCCCTACCAGATCTTCCTGATGATGCCGTTCGTGCTGTCGATCGTCGCGCTGGTCGTGGTCGCCCGGCGGGCGACCTATCCGAAAGCGCTGATGATCCCCTACCAGAAAGGCGAGAGATGAGTTTTGACACCTTGCTCAAGGGCGGCGTGCTGCCTGACGGGACGACCGCCGACATCGCCATCCGCGACGGACGGATCGCGGCGATCTCCCCAGCCATCGAGGCGGAAGCGGGCGAGATCATCGATATCACGGGCGATCTGGTTTCGCCGCCCTTCGTCGACCCGCATTTTCACATGGATGCGACGCTGTCCTACGGACTGCCGCGGATCAATGCCTCGGGCACACTGCTGGAGGGGATCGGCCTCTGGGGCGAACTCAAGCCGCTCCTGACCCACGAAGCGGTGAAGGAACGGGCGCTTGCCTATTGCGACTGGGCCGCTTCGATGGGCCTGCTCGCCATCCGCACCCATGTCGATGTTTGCGATGACCGGCTGCTGGCGGTCGAGGCTTTGCTGGAAGTCAAAAAAGAGATCGCGCACTATATCGATCTGCAACTGGTGGCATTCCCGCAGGACGGGCTCTACCGGTCTTCGACAGCGCGGGAGAACACCATCCGGGCACTTGATCTTGGAGTGGATGTTGTCGGCGGGATTCCGCATTTTGAGCGCACCATGGCGGATGGGCGCGCATCGGTGACGGAGCTTTGTGAAATTGCCGCTGAACGCGGTCTGATGGTCGACATGCATTGCGACGAGACCGATGATCCGTTGTCGCGTCATGTCGAGCAACTGGCCTACGAGACGCAGCGGCTCGGGCTGCAGGGCCGGGTGGCGGGGTCGCATCTCACCTCGATGCATTCGATGGACAACTACTACGTCTCCAAGCTGCTGCCGCTGATTGCGGAGGCCGAGGTTGCGGCAATTCCCAATCCGCTGATCAACATCACGCTGCAAGGCCGCCACGACACCTATCCGAAGCGACGCGGCATGACGCGGGTGCCGGAAATGCTCAAGCATGGAATCCGGGTCGGTTTCGGTCAGGATTGTGTGCTTGATCCGTGGTATTCGCTGGGCACGGCCGACATGCTTGACGTCGCCTTCATGGGATTGCACGTGGCGCAAATGACCAGCCCTGAGGACATGCGGCGTTGCTATGAGATGGTCACCACCGAAAGTGCCGCGATCATGGGGCTCGAGGACTATGGCCTTGAGGCCGGCAAGCGCGCCGATCTGGTGGTGCTTGATGCGGGCAACCCGATCGAGGCAATAAGGTTGCGGGCAACGCGGCTGATGGTGATGGCACGCGGCAAGGTCATCGCCCGGCGTGAGCGATCGCCCATGCGGCTTGATATTCCTGGCCGTAAAGCTGACATTGATCGCCGCTTCAGGATTGCTGATCCAAGCTGATCCCGTCTGATCCGGATTGAAGCACATCTTAAGAAACAGGGTTAATACTTACGTAAGGGCGTTTGGCTACACTGTGCAGAGTTGTTCTGCGTCAAGGGTATCCAGTCATGGCAGCCGCCAAGCGTAATCTGTTCAGTCTGTTTCGTGTCTCGCGCAAGCTCGTTTTGCTGTCAGGCGGGTTTCTTTTTGTCCTCGGAGCTTCCGGAACGGCTGCGTTGGTGTTCGCCCCGGCAAACATGATCCCGGGGTTCCAGGAAGAGGCCGGCGGTCATTGCCGGACGGTGTATCAGTCCGAATTCCGGCGCGGCAAGGAAAAGCGGCTGATCGCCCTTGTCGCGGGCGACGATGCCGAGCCCAGGGACCGGGTCAAGACAGGCATGCGCCTTGCGCGCCATCTTTCCGAAAAGCTCGATCCCGATCTCATTATTGTCCAGGTCGCCGATCATCGCGGACCGACTACAAGAGCCGAACTTCGCGGTTCCGCGATCGGTGCTGAAATCGTCTACGCGCCGGTTCCTACGAGGACGCTTGCCGTGTCACAGCCGTGGGAAGTACGTTACATCAACACAGTGCCAACCAGCACCGGCTACTATTTCGGCGAACGGGTCGATATGCCCCAAACCGAGATCGAAGCCATCGCCCATGAAATCGAAAAGATTGAGGGCTGTGATGGCGACCAGGTTGATGAGGAGGCCCAGACCGTAGCAGCAAGCGAGCCGGCGAAAGCCGCCGGGCATTGATGCCCGGCTTGGGGTTCTGACTATTCGCTGCGCGTCTTGCGGGCCGGGAACAGGATCACATCGCGGATGGACGGCGCATTGGTCAGCAGCATGATCAGGCGGTCTACGCCGATGCCGAGGCCACCTGCCGGCGGCATGCCCTGGTCGATAGCATCAAGAAACTCGTCATCGAGCTGTTTCTCGCTCTCGCCGCGGGCATGGGCCTGCTCGAGCTGTTCGACCATGCGCTTGCGCTGTTCTTCCGGGTCATTGAGCTCGGAGAATGCGTTGCCCAACTCCCAAGCGTTGCAGTAAGTCTCGAAGCGTTCAACCAGGCGCGGTTCGCCCGGCACTTCCTTGGCGAAGGGCGAAATGTCCTTGGGGAAATCGATCACATGGGTTGGCTGAATGAGAGAGGCCTCGACCTTTTCCTCGAAGATGAACGCCAGGCATTCGCCCCAGGTCCAGTCGTCCTCGATCTCAAAACCTGCCGCTTTGGATGCTGCCCTCGCCTCCTCGTCGGTGGCGATCGCGCGGAAATCTATGCCGGTCGCATCCTTTACCGCATCGGGCATGGCAACCCGGCGGAACGGTCCCTTGAAGGAGAGTTGCTCCTCACCGTAGGTGATGTCGGTGGTTCCATGGACCGCCAGGGCCAGCTTTTCGAACAATCGTTCGACCAGCCCCATGATGTCTTCATAGTCGGCATAGGCCCAGTAGCATTCCAGCATGGTGAACTCGGGATTGTGCCGGGTCGACACGCCCTCGTTGCGGAAGTTGCGGTTGACCTCGAAGACCTTGTCGGTCAGCCCGGAGACAAGCGCACGCTTGAGGTAAAGCTCGGGCGCAATGCGCAGGTACATGTCGAGCTTGAGCGTGTTGTGGTGTGTCTTGAAAGGCTCCGCCGTTGCGCCGCCATAGACCGAATGCAGCATCGGGGTCTCGATTTCCATGAAACCTTCGTCTTCCATGAAGCGGCGGATGCCGGAGACGATCTTCGAGCGTTGCTGGAAGCGGAGCTTGGAATCCTCGTTGGTCAGGATGTCGAGGTGGCGCTTGCGGTAGCGCAGTTCGATGTCGGAAAGACCATGCCACTTTTCCGGCATAGGCAGCAGCGACTTGGTCAGCATGGTGATCTCGTGGGCGTTGACCGTGAGTTCACCACGCTTGGTGCGCCTGACTTCACCAGTGACGCCGATGATGTCACCCAGATCGATCAGCGGCAGGAGATCGCGCGCCGCTTCCGGCGTGGTATCCTTGTGGCTGAAGATCTGCACCTTGCCCGAGGCATCATGGATATCCATGAACATGCCGGAATTGCGCGAGGAATAGACGCGCCCGGCGACAGTGATGATCTCGCCGGTCAGCGTATCAGGTTCGATGTCAGCGTATTTTTCCGCCAGCTCCTGGTTGGTCATGGTGCGGTGAAAATGCGCCGGATAGACCTCGGCGACCGTCTCGCGCAGTCTGGCGAGCTTTTGGGCGCGCACCTCGGTGACGTCGGAGGAGAGGCCGGCTTCAGGTGTCTTTTCGTTCATTGTTCTACCCGTTGTTGGCTTTGGCTGCTTCAACGCCGGCCTTGACCGCTGTTTCGGCCTGCTTGAGGCGCTGACGCACGACCGAGCGGCCGAGAATGGACATGGAGTCAAAGAGCGGCAAGGACCGCGACGAACCTGATACCGCAATGAACAGGGGAGCCAGCAGGTTTCGAAGCTTGATGTCGCTGCGCTCGGAAATGGCGCGCAGTTCGGCCTCAATGCTTTCCGCGTTCCACTCGAAGATCTTTTCGAGATCCGGCTGAACCGTCTGCAGGATCTGGAGCACGTCTTCCAGCGACACCTTCTTGATGTTGGAGAAGTCCGCCGCGGTCAGGCCGAGGTCACCCTTGAGCAGGAAGCCGGTCAGATCCGGCAGGTCGGAGAGCTTGGTGATGCGGGACTGCGCCAGTTTCATGCCTTCGCGGAAACGGCCGTTTTCCTGGGCCCAGGCCAGAACGCGGGCGACGAAATCCTCTTCGGAAATGCTCTCGCGCAGCCAGCGGCCGTTGAGCCAGTCGAGCTTCTGGAGATCGAAGATCGCGCCGGCCTTGGACAGGTTCTCCGGGTCGAAATTGGCGACCAGCTGATCCATGGCCAGCAGTTCCTCGCCTTCGGCGATCTGGATGAAGAACAGGCCGAGGAAGTTCATCAGCGCCTCGGGAAGGAAACCGAGTGCAGCGTAATAGGAGATCGAGGTCGGATTCTTGCGCTTGGACAGTTTCGACTTGTCGGCGTTGCGCATCAGCGACAGGTGCATGAACACCGGCGGCTCAAGACCCAGATACTGGTAGATCAGGATGTGCTTGGGGACAGAGGCCAACCATTCCTCGCCGCGTGCAACGTGGGTGATCTTCATCAGGTGATCGTCGACCACATTGGCCATGTGATAGGTGGGCATGCCGTCGGCCTTGAGCAGTACCTGCATGTCGACGGCTTCCCAGGGAATTTCGACCTCGCCGTAAACGCCGTCGACAAACTTGCAGGAGCCTTCGGTCGGGATCTTCATCCGCACCACTGATGGTTCACCCGCATTCATCCGTTCGGTGACTTCCTCGGCGGTGAGGCTCAGGCAGCGGCCGTCATATTTCGGCGGCTTTCCGGCCGCGCGCTGGGCGGCGCGCATCTCGTCAAGGCGCTCGGGCGTGCAGAAGCAGCGGAAGCCGTGACCGTTTTCCACGATCTTGTCGACATAGGGACGGTAGATGTCCTTGCGCTCGCTCTGGCGGTAAGGACCGTAGGGTCCGCCGATGTCAGGGCCTTCGGACCAGGACAGGCCACACCATTTCAGCGCGTCGAGAACCTTCTGTTCAAACTCCGGCGTCGAACGGGCGGCATCGGTGTCTTCGATACGCAGGATGAACTCGCCGCCGTTCTTCTTCGCAAAAAGATAGTTGAACAGCGCGATGTAGGCGGTTCCGACATGCGGCTCGCCAGTCGGAGACGGTGCGATGCGCACCCGCGTTGCAGTGTTGGCCATTTTTGTTCGCCCGCTTTCAGGTCCGGTTGAATGATGCGCGCGGCGGCTTTTGCCGGCTGCGATCGCTGTCCGGTAACGCTGCAGCCAGGCAAGGCGCGGCGGAGACCGGCAGGCGCTGCCTTAGGCCATATTGTGCCGGTGGCGTCAAGTATAAGGGCCGCTTGCCGGTCTGCCGCGAGAGGATTGGCGGTTTGCAGAGCAGGTGCCGGATCCCGCAGATTTCTGATTTACGTACCTCAAGAATTGTTCTAGAAGACCTCGCAGGAGGAGACAATGCGACCAACCGTTCACGACATCGCGGCTGAGGCCGGAGTCAGCCTGGCGACCGTCGACCGGGTGCTCAATGCCCGGCCGGGGGTGCGGCGGAAGACCGTCGACAAGGTGCAGGCAGCAGTTGAGCGCCTGGGCTATGTGCGCGACGTCTCTGCTGCAAACCTGGCGAAGAAACGGACCTATCCGCTTGTGTTCATCCTGCCGGAAGGGCCAAACAGTTTCATGCGTGGGCTTGAAGCGGAAATCCGCGCCGCCATGCAGCGCTCGCCGGTCGAGCGGACGGCGATCCGGATCGAAACGGTGCCGCCCTTCGATCCGGCGGCCATTGTCGGTGTTCTCGATTCACTCGATCCGGCAGAGGTAAACGGTGTGGCACTGGTCGCAACCGATACGCCCGATGTGTCGGCTGCGGTGGATCGTCTGGTCGACAGGGGTGTTCACGTGGCCACGCTGGTATCCGATCTGCCGGGATCGCAGCGGATTCATTTCTGCGGCATCGATAACCTCGCCGCCGGCCGGACTGCCGGCGGACTGATCGGACGGTTCTGCAATGGCCGAGCCGGGAAGGTGCTGGTCGTGGCCGGCTCGATGAAGCTGTCGGACCATATGGACCGGGCTTCGGGCTTTGCCGCCGTGCTCAGAAGCGAATTTCCCGACCTCGAAATCGTTGGACCGGTGGAGACCAATGATGACGCGGACACGGTCAGGCAGGCCGTGACGGCTGCGCTCGACGCTGAAACAGAAATCATAGCTATCTACAGTCTCGGCGCCGGCACGCGCGGACTGATCGAGGCCCTTCCGGACCGCGAACAGCGCAAGCTTGCGGTTGTTGCGCACGAAGTGACGGAGCATTCGCGGCAGGCGCTTGCCGAGGGTCTGTTCGATGCCGTCATCAACCAGGATTGCGGGCATGAAGTACGCAGCGCGATCCGGGTGCTCAAAGCGCGGGCCGATGGATTGATGCCGATCAGTGCACAGGAGCGCATTCGCATCGATATTTTCCTAAAGGACAATCTGCCATGAGCCCGTGTCCCGAGCCAATCCCGCATCTTGCTGAAAGGATCCGCCGCCATGTATCTCGGACTTGATCTCGGAACCTCATCGCTGAAGGCGCTGCTGATTGATGACAATCAGCGCATCCTGGGTTCGGCCAGTGCGCCACTCACCGTCGAGCGGCCGCATCACGGATGGTCGGAACAGGATCCCGACAGCTGGATCCATGCAACCCGGGCAGCGCTCTCGGAGCTTGGCAAGGCCTATGCTGCGGAACTGGCCAGGGTGCGCGGCATCGGGCTGTCGGGTCACATGCATGGCGCGACGACCATCGACCGCGACGGCAAGGTGATCCGGCCCTGCATCCTGTGGAACGACACACGCAGCTATCATGAAGCCGCGGAACTGGATGCCGATCCGATATTCCGGCGCCTGACCGGCAATATCGTCTTCCCCGGCTTCACCGCGCCGAAACTCAAATGGATGGCTGCCAACGAGCCGGAAGCCTTCGCAAGCGTCGCCAGGGTGCTGCTGCCGAAGGATTACCTGCGGCTCTGGTTGAGCGGCGAGGCGATTTCCGAAATGTCGGATTCGGCCGGAACGTCCTGGCTCGACACCGGCAAACGCGCCTGGGATGACAGTCTTCTCGCAGCCACCGGTCTTGACCGGAGCCACATGCCCGCGCTGGTCGAGGGCACGGAGCGGGCCGGGGCGTTGCGCGCCGATGTGGCCGCGGACCTGGGCTTGCCCGCCGGCATCCCGATTGCGGGAGGGGCGGGTGACAATGCTGCCTCGGCCTGCGGCATGGGAACCGTGGGCGACAACCACGCCTTTGCCTCGCTCGGAACCTCGGGCGTGCTGTTTGCGGCCAACAACCGGTATCTGCCCAATCCCGGCAGCGCCGTGCACGCGTTCTGCCACGCGCTACCCGGGACCTGGCACCAGATGGGCGTGATCCTTTCGGCAACGGATTCGCTCAACTGGCTTGCCGGGGTCACCTCGATGAAGCCTTCGGCGCTGACTTCAGAGCTCGGCGACACCCTGCTGGCTCCGGGCTCGGTGATGTTCCTGCCCTATCTTTCGGGCGAACGGACGCCGCACAATGACGCCGCCATTCGCGGCAGTTTTACCGGTCTCGAACACGCATCCGATCGCACTTCCCTCACCCGTTCGGTGCTTGAAGGGGTCTGCTTTGCCTTCCGCGACAGTCTTGCCGCGTTGGCCCAGGCGGGCACGTCGCTGGCACGGGTCACCGCCATCGGCGGCGGCTCGAAGTCGGACTACTGGCTGGAAGCACTGTCCACCGTGCTGGACCTTCCGGTGGACATACCCGAGGGCGGCGACTTCGGTGCCGCGTTCGGCGCCGCCCGGCTTGGCCTGATCGCGGCGGAAAACGCCGATCCCTTGTCCGTGTGCACGCAGCCGGCCACGGAAAGAACCATTCACCCCAATCGCGATCTCTCGGCGGCCTTCGACGAGGCATACCAGACCTATCGCGCGCTCTATCCCGCTATCAAAGGAGCCATGTCATGAGCACAGGATTTTTCGGAGACGTCACCAGGATCAAGTATGAAGGGCCGGAGAGCAGCAATCCGCTCGCCTTCCGCCATTACAATGCCGACGAGATGGTCATGGGCAAGCGGATGGAGGACCACCTGCGCTTTGCGGTCGCTTACTGGCATTCCTTCGCCTGGGAGGGCGGTGATCCGTTTGGTGGCCGCACCTTCGAAAGGCCCTGGTATCCGCAGGACTCGATGGAACTCGCGAAGCTGAAGGCCGATGTTGCCTTCGAGATGTTCTCTGCGCTGGGTGCACCTTTCTACTGCTTCCATGATGCGGACGTGCGTCCGGAAGGCTCCAACTTCGCCGAGAACACGAAGAACCTCGAAGAGATCGTCGACTATTTTGCCGGCAAGCAGGAAGATACCGGTGTGAAACTGCTGTGGGGGACGGCCAACCTGTTTTCCAACCGTCGATTCATGTCGGGGGCCGCGACCAATCCCGATCCGGACGTCTTTGCCTTCGCCGCGGCGACGGTGAAGACATGCATCGATGCCACCCACAAGCTCGGCGGTGAAAACTACGTGCTGTGGGGCGGGCGCGAAGGCTACGAGACCCTGCTCAACACCGACCTGAAACGGGAAGACCAGCAGCTGGGCCGCTTCCTCAACCTGGTGGTCGAGTACAAGCACAAGATCGGCTTCGAGGGCACGATCCTGATCGAGCCGAAGCCGCAGGAGCCGACCAAGCACCAGTATGATTACGACGTTGCCACCGTCTACGGCTTCCTCAAGCGGCACGGGCTCGAAAACGAGGTCAAGGTCAATATCGAGCAGGGCCATGCGATCCTTGCCGGCCATTCCTTCGAGCACGAGTTGGAACTGGCGCAGGCGCTGGGGATCTTCGGATCGATCGACATGAACCGCAACGACTATCAGTCGGGCTGGGACACCGACCAGTTCCCCAACAATGTGCCCGAGATGGCGCTCGCTTACTACGCGATCGTGAAGGGCGGCGGGTTCGCAACCGGCGGCACCAATTTCGACGCCAAGCTGCGGCGTCAGTCGCTCGACCCGCAAGATCTGCTCTATGCCCATATCGGCGGCATGGATACCTGTGCACGGGCGCTGAAGGCGGCGGCGAAAATGGTCGAGGACGGGGTGCTGACGAGCTTCGTCGAGGAACGCTATGCCGGCTGGAACGG
Organism: Parahoeflea alexandrii; assembly: GCF_024105735.1. Lineage (GTDB taxonomy): Bacteria > Pseudomonadota > Alphaproteobacteria > Rhizobiales > Rhizobiaceae > Hoeflea > Hoeflea alexandrii. Next base: position 174,574 of record NZ_JAAAML010000001.1, read on the forward strand.
TGCAGAAGCCAAGAAGATGCTTGATGGCGGTTTCTCGCTTTCGGAGATCGAAGAATGGGTGCGCAAGGCCGACATCAACCCGCAGCCGAAATCCGGCCGGCAGGAGTACCTGGAGAATGTCGTCAATCGTTACGTCTGACAGACGGGTATTCCTGACATCCAATTGATGAGGACGGCGGCTCATGGTGACGGGCCGCCGTCTGATTGAACAGTGTTTTGTTTGCGTGCCGGCGTTCTGTCGCGTAAATCAGGCTTCCAATCTGCAGATCATCCCGGAAGGAAGCCTCGCCATGCAATTTGCCCGCCTGAACGGTGTCGTCATCCATCACCAGGTGATCGGCGCGGCTCCGGACAAGCCCACTATCGTTTTCGCCAATTCGCTTGGAACGGACTACCGGATCTGGCGCGACGTGATCGTGCGGATGGTCGGTGACTACAGCATCATAGCCTATGACAAGCGCGGTCACGGCCTGTCGGAACTGGGCAATGCCGAAATCACCATGGATGATCATATCAATGACCTGATCGCATTGATCGAGCATTTCGAAGCCAAGAATGTCATCATCTGCGGACTTTCAGTCGGAGGCATGATCGCGCAAGGGGTGGCCGCCAAAAGGCCGGACCTGGTGCGCGCGATGATCCTGTGTGACACCGGCCACAAGATCGGGACGCCGGATATGTGGAACGCGCGGATCTCGGCGATCAAGGAGCAGGGAATTGCCGCGATTTCGGACGCGATCCTGGAGCGCTGGTTTGCCAAGGACTACCGCAGGGCCGACAATGCTGATTTTACCGGTTATCGGATGATGCTCGAACGCACACCGGTCGAAGGCTATGTCGGCACCTGTGCCGCGATTCGCGACAGCGATTTCACCAAGTCGAGTTCGGAACTAGTGATGCCGGTCATATGCGTGGTGGGCACCGAGGACGGCTCGACACCGCCGTCTCTGGTGGGGGAAATGGCGCGGCTGATCCCGGGCGCGATGTACCAGGAGATCCCCGGAGCCGCACACCTGCCCTGCATCGAGAAGCCGGTTGAACTGAGCGAGATCATCAAGGCCTTTACCGAACGGCTTTCGACGAACTGAAACCTGCCTCTGGAAGAGCATCACCTGAACGGGATCGACATGACATCCGAGACCTCGCCGCAGAAACTGGCCCGCCGGTTCCCGGACGCATTCCTGTTCGGGGTGGCAACGGCTTCTTACCAGATCGAGGGCGCGGCGACCGAGGACGGCCGCAAGCCGTCGATCTGGGATGCGTTCTCCCACATGCCCGGCCGGGTCAAGGGCGGGGACACCGGCGACGAGGCTTGCGATCATTACAATAGGCTCGACGCCGATCTCGACCTGATGGCTGAACTGGGCGTCGAGGCGTACAGGTTTTCCATTGCCTGGCCGCGGATCCTGCCTGACGGCACCGGTGCGATCAACGCAAAGGGATTCGACTTTTACGATCGTCTGCTCGATGGTCTGAAAGCCCGCGGCATCAAGGCGTTCGCGACGCTCTATCACTGGGACCTGCCGCTGGCGCTGATGGGGCGGGGCGGCTGGACGGACCGGGGGACAGCTGAGGCCTTTGCCGACTATGCCGGGATCGTCACCAGGCGTCTTGGGGACAGGCTCGACACCATCGTTACCTTCAACGAGCCGTGGTGCTCGGTTTATCTCGGCCATCTGATGGGGGTTCACGCGCCCGGCGAGCGGTCGATGCAAGCGGCGATGTCGGCGCTGCATGTCACCAATCTGGCGCATGGTCTCGGAGTGCAGGCGATAAGGGCGGAGCGGCCCGATCTGCCGGTCGGTATCGTTCTCAATGCGATGAGCGTGATGGCGGCCAGCGACAGCGATGCGGACCGCAAGGCCGCGGAACGGGCAAATGACTTTCACAACGGGGTCTTCTTCGGGCCGCTGTTCAAGGGATCCTATCCGCACTCCGTACTCGAGGGATGTCCGGTTCTTGAGGGACATATAAAGGACGGCGATCTCGAGACGATCCACCAGCCGCTCGATTTCTGGGGTCTGAACTATTACACGCCGATGCGGGTGAGGGACGATGCCGCATCACAGTTTCCGCATGTGGCTGGCGCGCCGGCGGTCCAACCGGGGAAGACCGACATCGGCTGGGAAATCGAGCCGATGGGCCTGTCGCACGTGGTCAAGGATCTCTATGGCCGCTACACGCTGCCGGAATTCTATATCACCGAGAACGGAGCCGCCGACAACACCGAAGTCGAGAACGGTGCCGTCAGCGATACGATGCGGCTCGATTACATCGCAAGCCATCTCTCGGTGGCTGCCGACCTGATTGCCGAGAACTATCCGCTGAAGGGCTATTTCGCCTGGAGCCTGATGGACAATTTCGAGTGGGCCGAGGGCTATTCGCAGCGTTTCGGCATCGTGCATGTCGATTATGGAACGCAGACACGCACCATCAAGCAATCCGGCTACTGGTATCAGTCGCTGATCGCCGCCCACGAGGCAGGCAATAGCTGATCAGCGGACGACGAAACCGTGGGCGAAAGGGTCTTCCTCGTCGTCGATGGTGATGGAGTTCAGCCCCGTTTCGACCGCCCAGCCGGCGATCGAAGGGATGATTGCGGGTTTGCCGGCCACTTGGGTTGCTTCCTCGACCCGGCCATGAAACAGCGACCCGATGATGCTCTCGTGGACGAAATCGTCGCCGGGGTTGAGTTTGCCTTTGGCCGCCCACTGCGCCATGCGCGCCGATGTGCCGGTGCCGCAGGGCGAGCGGTCGATGGCCTTGTCACCGTAAAAGACCGCATTGCGGGCATGGGCCTCGGGTCTGGTCGGCGCTCCGGTCCAGAGGACATGGCTTAATCCGCGGATATCGGGCTTTTCCGGATGGACGAACTCGTGCTCGCTGTTGAGGCGTTCGCGCAAAGCCGGACTCATGCGAACCAGATCGCCGGCCGAGAAGTCCGCCATGTCGGCGAAATTTTCCTGGGCATCGACGATGGCGTAGAAATTGCCGCCATAGGCAACATCGACGGTAATCTCGCCCAGACCTTCGCACCAAGTCCTGATGCCGGTTGAATGCAGGAAGGCCGGCACGTTGGTCAGCCGGACTTCGGTAACCTTGCGGCCGTTCTGCTGATAACGGGCGACGATGCGCCCGGCTGGCGTGTCGATCGCCAGCACGCCCGGTTCGCGCGGGCTGACAAGGCCATTCTCGATCGCCATCGTCACCGTGCCGATGGTGCCGTGGCCGCACATCGGCAGGCAGCCCGAAGTCTCGATGAACAGGAAGGCGATGTCGCAATCGTCCCGTGTCGGCGGATAGAGTATGGCGCCCGACATCATGTCGTGGCCACGCGGCTCGAACATCAGGCCGGTACGAATCCAGTCATACTCGGCGAGGAAATGCGCCCGACGCTCGAGCATTGTCCCGCCGTCAAGCTGCGGGCCACCGCCGGTTACGACGCGGACCGGGTTGCCGCAGGTGTGGCCGTCGATGCAGAAGAAACGATTGCGCGCCATGGCTTGCTCTCACTACGGGGTTATCAAAAACGGTCGGGCCGGCAGGCGGCGATGTCAATACTCGGAGTCCGGTTGCCCGCCAGATCGGCGATCAGCCGCCCCATGGCTGCCGCCTGGGTCAGCCCGAGATGGCCATTGCCGAAGCCGAGCAGGATCGACGGATCCTCGGGGAGGACGCCGATCACCGGCAGGCTGTCGGGCAGGGAAGGCCGGAATCCCATCCATTCGACGCCTCCGGTGGTTTTTAGTCCTGGCAGGAAGGTTGCGGCCTTTTCGAGCATGGATTTCGAGCGGGCATAGTTTGGCGGCAAGTCGAGGCCGCCGAGTTCGACCGCGCCGCCGACCCGCACGCCGGTCGAAAGCGGCGTCATGACGAAGCCATGGTTGCCAAAGATCAGCTGGCGCTTGAGGTCGAATGCGCCCTTGGGCAGCGTGGTGTTGTAGCCGCGCTCGGTGTCGAGCGGAATGCGCAGCTTGGTGACCGGGTTGATCAGGCGCGTCGACCAGGCCCCGGCGCAGATGACGATGCGGTCGGCGTCGCGCGTGGTGCCGTCAGCAAGCCTGACAGATGGGCCCGCTTCGGACCGCTCCAGACCCGCGGCCTCAGCCTTTTCGAAGGTGGCTCCGCAGCGTTCCGCATGGGCCCAGAGCGCCAGGGCAAAGGCCTGCGGTTCGGACACGGTCTTCCAGCCGGGGACATAGGTGCCGGCGACAAAGCGCGATAACAGTCCGGGCTGAAGCTCGGCCAGCCTCTCGCCGCGGACATGCTCGAAGGCGATGCCGGCCTGTTCCCGCTGCTGCCAGCCGGCAGAAGCGGCTTTGAGCTCTCCTTCGCTTTCGTAAAGTTCCAGTGAGCCGTCATGGCGCACCATCGCACCAATACCGGCCCGGTCGACCAGCGCCATCATCTCGACCTCGGCAAGCCGCATCAGCGCTGTCTGCGTTTCGATGGAAGCCCTGTAGCGGGCGGGAAGGCTGGCCTTCCAGAATTGCCAGAGCCAGGGTGTGAGCCGCGGCAGATAGGACGGACGGATGGTCAGCGGGCCGAGCGGATCAAGCAGCCATTTCGGCGCCCTGAGCAAGATCTTCGGCGAGGCCAGCGGCATGATGTCGGAGAATGCCAGTGCCGCGGCATTGCCCTTGCTTGTTTCCTGCGCAAGGCCGGATCGATCGATTACGGTGACCTTGTGCCCGGCTTCTGAAAGCAGTGCTGCGGTGGCGATGCCGACCACGCCGCCGCCAACAATGATGATCCTTCTGGGGCTCATGCGTCCTCAGCTTCAGCGCGTGTTGCGGCGCGCTCGGCCAGCATCTGGCGGTGGCGCATGCGGAAGCGGACGCGGTCTTCCTCGGTGCGGCTGTGGTAGCAGTGCGGACAGGACGCGCCTTCCTCGTAGAGCGGCGAGGCCTGCTCCTCGGGCGTCACCGGATTGCGGCATGCGCGGCAGAGTATCTCGTCGCTTTCGCGAAGGCCGTGGGTGACAGCCACGCGCTCATCGAAGACAAAGCAGGAGCCCTGCCAGAGGCTTTCGTCTTCGGGAACATTCTCCAGGTATTTCAGAATTCCGCCCTTGAGATGGTAGACATTCTCATAGCCCTTTGCGCGCATGAAGGCGGTTGCCTTCTCGCAGCGGATGCCGCCGGTACAGAACATGGCGATTGGCTTGCTCTTGTCTTCGATGCCGGCCTTTTCCACCCAGTCCGGGAACTCCCGGAAGGTGCTGGTTTCAGGATTGATCGCACCCTTGAAGGTGCCGATGCCGACTTCGTAATCGTTGCGGGTATCGATTACGACGGTGTCAGGATCCGAAATCAACCTGTTCCAGTCCGCCGGGTCGACATAGGCGCCGACACCCTCCAGCGGATCGATGTCGGGTACACCCATGGTGACGATTTCCTTTTTCAGTCGCACCTTCATGCGCCTGAACGGCATCTTGTGGGCACTGCTTTCCTTGTGCTCCAGGGTTTCGAGCCCGGGAATGGCCCGAAGGTGGGACAGCAGGGCATCGATGGCCGAGCGGGAGCCGGCAATGGTTCCGTTGACGCCTTCGCGGGCCAGCAGCAGGGTGCCCTTGACGCCCTGCTCGGCGCATAATTCCGCCAGCGGCGGCTGCAGCGCTTCATGGCCCTCGAGGCGGGCGAAATGGTACAGCGCCGCGACGACCACGGGCTGGTTCGGGGCGGGTGTTTTGGCAGGTGTCTTCATGCCAGCCGCAATAGCGCGTTCGCGCATTTCAGGCAATCGGTCTGTGGTGCCCGGTTGAGGCCGCAGCGTAGACAATCCCTGGACGAAAGGCTATTCGGTGCGCTCCTGTTGATGACGCGAAAGGACAAGCGCCATGGGTGAAAAAACCCAAGCCCTCATTTCCATTCTGAAATTGCAGCCTGTGGTGCCCGTACTTGTCATCAAGGATCTCGCTCATGCGGTACCTCTGGCGCGTGCCCTGGTCGCGGGCGGGCTGAAAGCCATCGAAATCACCATGAGGACGCCGGTGGCGCTGGAGGCAATCCGCGCGGTGGCAGATGAGGTCGAGGGTGCTGTTCCCGGCGCCGGTACGGTGCTGAACGCGAAACAGTACCACCAGGCTGTCGAGGCTGGATCGCAATTCATCGTTTCACCCGGGACGACGCTTGAACTTCTGGATGTTGCCCGCAAGTCGCCGGTGCCGTTGTTGCCGGGAGCTGCCACGCCGAGTGAGGTAATGGCGCTCAGGGAAGAAGGCTATGAGGTCCTCAAGTTCTTTCCGGCAGAACAGGCAGGTGGCGCCGCCTACCTCAAATCGCTTTCATCGCCGCTGGCCGGAATGATGTTCTGCCCGACCGGCGGGATCACGCCAGACAATGCACGTGACTACCTCTCGTTGCCGAACGTGGTTTGCGTTGGTGGGTCCTGGGTGGCCCCCAATGCGCTGGTCGAAGCCGGAGACTGGGATGGCATCACCCGGCTGGCCACAGAGGCATCGCGGTTTTCTGCCTGAGATCACTGCTTTTTCTTGTCGTCATCGAAGCCACCGGTGCGTGGCCTCGATGCGTCAGTGTCAGAAGTCGACCATGGTTTGAAAGCGGGTCCGCGAATTCCTATCTGATGCTGGAAGCGGCCGGAACGCGCTGCCACACCAGGAAGACAAGGACCTGCACCAATGTTCGATCCCAAAGCCCTGCTTGACCAGTTTCTCGGCTCCAACGTTCCCGGTACCCAAGGTACGGTGCGTGACAAGGCCAGCCAGGCGACGCAGCTTGCCAAGGACAATCCGCTGGCCACGGGTGCGATCGTGGCCGTGCTCCTGGGGACAGGAACAGGACGGGCGATCGGCGGGTCAGCCCTGAAACTTGGCGGCATGGCCGCCATTGCCGGTCTCGGCTACCAGGCCTGGAAAAACTACCAGGCCGGAAAGACGCCGGTGGAGGGCGCAGCCGCACAGCAGCCTGAAATGCTGGCACCGCCCGCGGACTCGGATTTCTCCGCCGAACCGGCCCGTGTCGACAGCGATTTCGCCCTCTCGTTGATCCGGATAATGATTGCCGCGGCGCGGGCGGACGGCCATGTGGATGATGCGGAGCGCGCGCGGATTCACGACAAGCTGGCGCTGTCGGGTCTCGGCGAAGACGCCATCGCGTTTCTTGATGACGAGCTGTCGAAGCCCGTCGACATGGACGGCATCTTGGCCTCAGCTTCAACCGAGGTTCAAAAAATCGAGATGTTTACTGCTGCGCGGCTTGCGATCGACCCCGACACAAGGGCTGAACGCGGGTTTCTTGACCTGCTGGCAGGCCGTCTTGGGCTGGCCGATCCCCTGGTTGACCATATCGAGGCAACGGTCGCGGCGGCTAAGGTCTGATCATCAAGGTATCTCAGTCTCTTGGTGGGGTCTCGCGCCGGGTTTTTTCACCCGGCCCGGGACTGACGCTGCAATGAAGCCGGCTCCCGGGCGACCGTGAAATCCCGTCGCCCGGGAGATTTCCTTTGGCGATGATTGGCTCTAGAGTCAGCCGATGCAATCGCGCGCCGCCATCGAGAGACAATTCCGCCGGTTCAGGTTTGGCCTGTTTGTTGTCTGGGCCATCCTGCTGGCGATCATCGTGGCATGGTCCGTCCGCTCGGCCAGAGAGCGTGCGCTTTCGGAGGTCATGCAGAAGGCCGGCGAGACACTGTCGGTGCAAACCGAAATCCTGTCCGGCGTTCTCGACAAGTACCGCCTGCTTCCGCCATTGCTGTCACGCCAATCATCAATCCGAGCATTGTTCGTTCGCGATGCCGAAGGCAACGCTCAGGCTCTGGATGCGCGCAGGATTGCTGAATCGACTGCGAGCATGTCGGCTGCCATGGATGTGGCCTTTTTCTTTCCTGACGGAGAATTGCTGGCGAATGCTCGGGGTTCACTCGTCGATCGCGCTGAAGGGTTGCCGGAGCTTATCGAGGTCGCCCTTCAGGGCAGGCTGGGCCGTGCAGCTGTTGCCAACAGGCAAGGAGAGCGGACCTATGCTTTCTCTTCCGGCGTTCACCGCGAGGGAAAATTCGTCGGTGTCGTGATCGTCTATGTCGACTTCTATCGGGTCGAAGCAGCCTGGGCGCTGTCGGCGCGCCGTATCTTTGTCACCGACAAGACAGGCACCGTGTTTCTGGCAAATGATGCTGCCTGGCGGCTCAAGAACATCGCCGACCTGCGCGAGACGGCAGAGAGCGACCGGTATCTAATCGATGGCCGTTTCGAACGGCGACTGGATCTTGTTCGCGGCCTGCCTCTGCTGGAATGGGATCTGCATGTGTTGGCCGATCCAGCCCCGGTGGCTGCGGCACGTCTGAGCGCGGCGTCGATTGCGACGCTTGTCGGGCTGCTTGCCGGGATGATCGCCCTCGTGGTTCTCCGCCGCAACGAGGAGGCGATCATCAAGGCGCGCACCGACCGGGCCACCGCGCTGCGTCTTGAGCGCGTTGTCAGGGACCGGACGCGGGCGCTCTCAATCACCAACCAGTCGCTCAGCCAGGAAGTCGAGGTCCGCCGCGAGGCGGAGGAGCGATTGCGCAAGACACAGAACGAACTGGTGCAGACCGCAAAGCTCGCCGCGCTCGGACAGATGTCTACGGCGCTGAGCCATGAATACAATCAGCCATTGGCCGCGATACGGTCCTATTCCGACAACGCCTTGCGGTTTCTCGACAAGGGTGCACTTTCCGAGGTTTCGGGCAATCTGGCGCGGATCAACGGACTGGTCGAGCGCATGGCGGAGCTGTCAAGAACGCTGCTTTCCTTCTCGCGCAAGCCGGGCGCCAGCGTTGGACCGGTTCCGCTTGGCACCATTATCGACGAAGCCTTGTTGCTGGCGCGCCCGCGGGCGCGGGCCGCAGGTATCACCGATATTCGCGTCGGTGACGGCGTTTCGGGGCTCTTCGTGCTGGGTGGCAGGATCAGGCTCGGGCAGGTGTTCGTCAATCTCGTCAACAATGCGATCGATGCTCTTTCCGGGCAGGCCGATGCGACAGTTGAGATCGACGCGCGGCGGCAGGGAGACCGTGTCGTCGTCACCGTTATCGATAACGGTCCGGGGGTCGACCCCGCGCAGTTGCCGAAGGTCTTCGAGCCTTTTTTTACCACCAAGGGGGTGGGTGAGGGGATTGGTATCGGCTTGTCCATCGTTGACAATATCATCCGTGATTTTGGCGGAACCATCATGGTGGACAACAGACCGGAAGGCGGGGCCTGTTTCACGATCAATCTGCGGGCAGCGGAGGCTGACGTGGCTGGAAGGAATGACCACACGGCGCCAGCCGCTGAAGCGGCAATTTAAGCGGCAATGCCATGATGCTGGACAAAACGGCTGCTTCATGATTTCAGGCAGTGCAGAAATTGACCCGGGAGGAGCCCCAATTTGGAAGACAGTTCAGCGCTGAGGCCGCAGGACAGGGTCGTGCATCTGGTCGATGACGATGCCGACCTCAGGCATGCGCTGAAGCAATCGCTGGAACTCGAGGGGTTGAGTGTGAGGTGCCACACCGGCGCAGAGGATATCGGTGATCTGCCGCTTCGCAGTCTCTATGGTGTGATTGTCTCCGATATCCGGATGCCGGGCATGGATGGTCTCGCGCTGATGCGCCACATTCTGGGTGTCGACCCTACTCTTCCGGTCGTGCTCATCACCGGACATGGCGACGTTCAGATGGCTGTCGAAGCGATGCGTGCCGGCGCCTACGACTTCATCGAGAAGCCGTTTGCCGCAAATCGCCTGTTCTCGGTGGTCGAGCGGGCGCTCGAGAAGCGCCGGCTGGTGCTGGAAAACCGTTCGCTGCGAAATGCGCTCGAAGGCAGCGACGATCTTTCGTCGCGGCTGGTGGGCCGCAATCCTGCCATCCAGCGGCTGCGGGCACAGATTTCGGCCGTGGCCGATACCGATGCCGATGTGCTGATCACCGGCGAAACGGGAACCGGCAAGGAAGTCGTCGCCCGGGCGCTTCATGATTTCGGTCCACGGCGCAAGGGCAACTTTGTTGCGATCAATTGCGCGGCGCTGCCGGCCGATATCTTTGAATCCGAACTGTTCGGCCACGAGGCCGGCGCGTTCACCGGGGCGCAGAAACTCAGGATCGGAAAGCTCGAACATGCCAATGGCGGCACGGTCTTTCTTGACGAGATTGAATCCATGCCGATCGACCTGCAGGCCAAACTGCTGCGCGCGATCGAGGAAAGGTCGATCGAGCGGCTTGGATCGAACAGGCAGGTGGCGCTCGATGTGCGTTTCGTGGCGGCGACCAAGGCTGATCTGAACAACAACCCAGCGTTCCGAACAGACCTTTACTACCGGCTGAATGTAATCACCCTGGATATTCCAGCCCTGCGCGCCCGCAAAGACGACATTCCGTTGCTGTTCTTCCACCTGGCACGCGAAGCCCGTGCCCGCTACCGCCGCGAGATCCCGGAGATCGCGCCGCAGATCGAGGCCGGGCTGCTTGCCCATGACTGGCCCGGCAATGTGCGCGAGTTGCGAAACGTGGCGGACCGGTTCGTGCTCGGCATGTGGGCGGGTTTCGGCTCCGAGCCCGACACGGGGCTCGAGATCGGAAGCGGCAGTCTCGCAGAGCGGATGGACGCGTTCGAGAGCGCGGTGATCAGGGCCGAGATCAGCCGCAATGGCGGTGCGCTGAAGCCCACCTATGAGAAGCTTGGGGTCTCCCGCAAGGGCTTGTATGAAAAGATGCGGCGGCTGGGGATCTCATCCGGAGACAGTGCCGATGGGTCGTAGAGTGCCCATGCTTGCCTGCTGACGGGTTGTCTGTTGCCCGTAATCGCGGCCGCGCATCATGCTTTTCCCCTCCTTGATGCCGTAGCTTGTGCTGTTTGAGCTTATTTTGCTGCTTTTACCCCTTCATTCTTCAATTGGCACGGGCCTTGCAGAGCTCTTACGCTGAATGCGGTGGACGGGAGGTCATCGCCGGGAGGATGCCGGGCCAAAGCCCGGTCCTGCCGCTTCCTCCGGTCTGCGCTTCGCTTGACAAGTTCCGGGCATATTGCCCCAGTGGAGGATATCTCATGAAAAAGCTTCTTCTCGGCGCCGTTTCCGCCGCCGCTCTCCTGTTCACCGCCAATGCCGCTTCGGCCAATTGCGATGACGGCGAGATGGTCATCAAGTTCAGCCACGTGGTAGCTGCAACCGGTCACCCCAAGGGTGACGCCGCCACGCTGCTCGCCGAGCGCGTGAACTCCGAAATGAACGGCAAGGCCTGCATGGAAGTGTTCGCCAACTCGACGCTGTTCGACGACGACAAGGTACTTGAAGCCCTGTTGCTGGGCGACGTCCAGCTCGCAGCGCCTTCGCTGTCGAAGTTCGAGGCCTACACGCTCAAGTACCGCCTGTTCGACCTTCCGTTCCTGTTTGCAAGCCTCAAGGCTGTCGACAGCTTCACGCAGTCGGATGCCGGCAAGGGCCTGCTGACGGTTATGGAAGATGTCGGCTACACCGGCCTGGGCTACTGGTCCTCAGGCCTGAAGCAGTTCTCTGCCAACAAGCCGCTGCTGGTGCCTTCGGATGCCGATGGCCTGAAGTTCCGCGTTCAGACCTCGGACGTTGCCGTGGCAATGATCGAAGCCATGGGTGGTTCCGCCCAGAAGCTTGCTTTCAAGGAAGTCTACGGCGCGCTGCAGACCGGCGTTGTCGACGGGCAGGAAAATTCCTGGTCGAACATCTACACCCAGAAGTTCTTCGAAGTGCAGGATGGCGTTACCGAAACCAACCACCAGCTGCTGGCCTACCTTCTGGTGACCTCGACGGAATGGCTCAACAGCCTTGACGCCGATGTGCGTGACCAGTTCGTCTCCATCGTCAACGATGTGACCAACGAAGCCAATGCTTCGGTCGCTGCCAAGGAAGCAGCCAACCGCCAGAACATTCTGGATGCCGGTGGCACCATCCGCGAACTCGATGCTGCGCAGCGCAAGGCATGGGTCGATGCGATGAAGCCGGTGTGGTCGAAGTTCGAAGGCGATATCGGCACCGACCTGATCGATGCCGCCGTGGCTTCGAACGACGCCAGCTAAACAAGACGCGAGCTCGAAAAAAGGGTGGACCCGGGAAAGGCCGGGTCCACCCCGACGACGGCTGGGGCATCCGGCATCCTGGGGGACGCAATGAATATCTATCTGCCTTACATCATCATGGGCGCGGTGATTGCGCTTTTCTGGCTTGCGGAACGCCGCAACCCGGATGCGGTCACCCGGTTTGAAGAAAACGTGCTGGCTTTTCTTCTGGCGCTCATCACGATTGTTTCCTTCACACAGGTGGTGGCCCGCTACGGCTTCAACAGCGGCTGGACCGGAGCGCTGGAATTCACCCGGATCCTGTTTGCGTGGATGATCCTGTTCGGGATGAGTTATGGGCTCAAGCAGGGCATGCATTTGGGCGTCGACGCGCTGCTGCGGCTGTTTCCCAAACCGGTGTTCCGGTTCTTCGCCATCTTCGGCGCTGTCTGCGCCTTTCTCTATGCCGCCATTCTGATCGAATCGGCATGGCTCGGGATCTTCGGCGCCAACACCAGCGGCGGCGCGATGGTTTACTGGGCGAAATTCTTCCAGATCGGCATCGGCCTCGATGACCTGCGCTATCCGGAATGGATGCAGGAGACATTCGGCCTGAAGGAGCGGGTGCAGCGCTGGATTGCCTACCTCATTCTGCCGATCGGACTGGGCCTTTTCGGTTTTCGTGCGCTGCAGGCCATGGTGGCCATCTGGCGCGGTGACCGTGAGCTGATCATTGCCGGACATGAGGCGGAAGACCTCGTTGCCGAAAACCGCAACGTGCTGAAGGACTGATCCGTCATGGAAACCGCAATTCTCTTCATTCTCGTCCTCGGGCTTCTGTTTGTCGGCGTGCCGGTTGCAGTGTCGCTGGGTCTTTCCTCGATCATCCTGATCGCCTTCTTTTCCGCCGACTCGATGTCCTCGGTCGCCATCCAGCTGTTCACTGCCGCGCAGAACTACACATTGCTTGCCATTCCGTTCTTCGTGCTGGCCTCGGCGTTCATGTCGACCGGGGGCGTGGCCAAGCGTATCATACGCTTTGCCATTGCAACGGTGGGGCATTTTCGCGGTGGCCTGGCCATGGCGAGCGTGCTCGCCTGCATGCTTTTTGCCGCACTGTCCGGGTCTTCCCCGGCTACCGTGGTGGCGATCGGCACCATTGCCATCGCCGGGATGCGGCAGGTTGGATACTCCAAGGAGTTCGCGGCCGGCATCATTGCCAATGCGGGAACGCTCGGAATTCTGATTCCGCCATCGATCGTCATGGTGGTCTATGCCGCGGCCACGGATGTGTCGGTCGGTCGCATGTTCCTTGCCGGTGTGATCCCGGGCATTCTTGCCGGTCTCATGCTGATGATCGCGATCTACATCGTGGCGCGGATCAAGGGTCTGCCGTCTGAACCCTGGCGTGGATTTGGCGAAATCGTCGCCGGCGGCAAGGACGCAGGCTGGGGCCTGTTCCTGATCATCATCATCATTGGTGGCATCTATGGCGGCGTCTTCACGCCTACCGAGGCTGCGGCCGTGGCTGCGATCTACTCGTTCTTCATTGCCATCTTCATCTATCGCGACATGGGGCCCATGGCGGGCATCACATGGGTCAACGATACGGATTCGCGCCGGGCACGCGCCGGCTTTTCGGGTCTGGTCTATGCGGTGGCGTTCTATTTCGTCTGGATGATCCTGTCGTTCTTTGCCACAAGTGGTTCCGAGACGGTCACCTTTGCCGGTCGCTCAAACCTGGGACTTGCGATTTCGCTCTTCATTCTCGTGGCCTACACTGCCTGGCGCGGTGAAAAGGGAATTGCCGGTGTGCCTGCCGCGCTGATGGCCGGCTTGCCGATCTGGGGCCGCAACCTGTCGCTGATGGGCCGGAATTTCGGCCGCGCCTTCTTCAACGAAGACACGCGCAAGGTGATGGTCGACGCTTCCAAGACCACCATCATGCTGATGTTCATCATCGTCAACGCCCTGTTGTTCGCCCACGTGCTGACGTCCGAGCGCATTCCCGACGCCATCACCGATTTGATGCTGGGCTACGGCTTCACCTGGTTCACTTTCCTGATCGCGGTCAATATCCTGCTGTTGATCGGTGGACAGTTCATGGAACCGTCGGGCCTGCTGCTGATCGTGGCGCCGGTTGTGTTTCCGATCGCGATGGAACTGGGTGTCGATCCGGTACATCTCGGCATCATCATGGTGGTCAACATGGAGATCGGCATGATCACGCCGCCGATCGGGCTCAACCTGTTTGTCACCTCCGGGATTACCGGGATGAGCCTGGTGCAGGTGGTGCGCGCGGCGCTGCCGTTCGTTGCGGTGCTTTTCCTGTTCCTGATCATCGTGACCTATGTGCCGGCGATCTCCACATGGTTGCCCTACAGTCTGATGGGGCCAGAGATCGTGACCAGATAGGCAAGTTGGGTGCCTCAGACAAAGAAAACCCAAAACCAGACTTCTCGGGGCGCGAAAGCGCCCCGTTTTTCATTTGGGGCCGATGCAGGCGGACATGCCAATGGTTGGGCAACGCTTCGGTCTCGATCAGCTTCCGTGATGGCTGGCTTCAGAAAAAGTCATTGTTTGCCGCGTTGTGCTTGCCCCGGTCCGGTGCAATGCTGCCGCCACAATGAGCGATATCAACTTTCCCCTGATCCTGACTGCGGCCTTGCTGGCGACTGCCAGCCCGGGTCCCTCCACCCTTGCGATTGCCGGAACCGCTATGGCCCACGGGCGTGCGCAGGCGCTGGCGCTGGTGGCAGGTATCGCCTGTGGTTCCTGGAGCTGGTCTGTCGCCGCCGCGCTTGGGCTTGGCGCGCTGATGCAAGCCAATGCCTGGGTCTTCGAAGTGCTGCGCTATTGCGGTGCCGGTTACCTTCTGTTTCTGGCTTACAAGAGCGCCCGCAGCGCGCTATCTCCGGGTCATGCAAAGCTCCGTTCGGTTTCCGTGGGAAGTTACCGCGCTTCCTATGGCAAGGGGCTGGCGATGCATCTGACCAATCCCAAGGCGATCCTGTTCTTCGGAGCATTGTTTTCGGTCGGTGTGCCAGTCACAGCCTCGCCGCTTGAGATCGGCTTGGTGGTGGTTGTCGTCGGCTTGCAGAGCCTAGCGGTTTTTGCGGCCTACGCGCTGATGTTTTCCAGCAGCCGGATCGTGGCGATGTATCTGCGTATGCGACGGTGGTTCGAAGGCGCGTTTGCCGTCGCGTTCGGCCTCGCCGGGATAACGCTTCTCACCCGGCGGATGTGACGCCGCTGCCTGCCAGAGGCCTGCACTGGTGAACCATTACCGATCCCGAATTGGCGCATTCTGGAAGCTGCAGGTCAAATCAGGCCATCGGGCGTTTAGACGTCGTTAACCTTTGAAGCGCACCCTGATCCTCAGACATGCCCCTTCACTCCTCCCAAGAACGGCATGACGGATAAGGGCGGCGAAAGCCGCCCTTGATCTGTGGACCGTATCAGGTCTTGCCAGCAGCGAGGAACTCACCGACCCTCTTGATCGCGCTTTCGATGTTCTCGTCGGAATTGGCGCAGGACACCCGGATGTAGCCCTCTCCGAGGATGCCGAAATCAGGCCCTCCGATCAGGGCTACCCCCGCTTCTTCAAGCAATGCGCTCGCAAGCTTCTTGGACTTCCAGCCGGTGGCCGAAATGTTCGGGAATGCGTAGAAGGCGCCTTTTGGCAGAATGCACGAGACACCGGGCAAATCGTTGAGCAGGTCGGTGACCAGCCGGCGGCGGCGGTCAAAAGCCGTGAGCATCTCGGCCACCGCGTCCTGCGGTCCGTCGATTGCGGCGATACCGGCGAATTGAGACGGCGCGTTGACGCATGACCAGCAGTTGACCGCGAGCTTGCGAACATAACCGATCAGGCTGTCGGGCCAGATCGACCAGCCCATGCGCCAGCCGGTCATGGCCCAGGTCTTGGACCAGCCATTGAGCACGATCAGCCGGTCGCGGATTTCAGGATAGGTCAGCAGCGAGGTATGGCTCTCGCCGTCATAGGTCATCACATCGTAGATCTCATCGGACAGGATGGCGACCTGCGGGTGTGCGGCGAGGCCCGCCACTAGCTTGTCGATTTCCGCCTTTGGCGTGACGCCGCCGGTCGGGTTTGCGGGTGAGTTCAGAATCAGCAGCCGTGTCTGCGGCGTGATCAGAGCCAGGGTCTCTTCGGCCGAGAAGGCGAAGCCGTTTTCTTCGCGCATCGGCACGGGAATCGGGTTTGCGCCGACATGCTCGATCATCGAGCGATAGATCGGAAAGCCGGGGTCCGGATACAGGATATCGACACCCGCTTCGCCCAGCATGCGGATGGCTGCGTACATGGTGGGCTTGCCGCCCGGCATGATCATCACGCTGTCGGGCGAGATCTCGACGCCGGTCATGAAATGGGTGCGGCGGCATACGGCTTCGCGTGTCTGAAGAAGGCCGTTGGCCGGGGTGTAGCCGTGATGGCCGTCGCGCAGGGCTTTTACCGCTGCCTCGACGATATGCCCCGGAGTTTTGAAGTCGGGCTGTCCGATGCCGAGGTTGATGATGTCGCGGCCCTGGTTGGCAAGTTCGGTGGCGCGCGCCAGAACGGCGAAGGCATTTTCCTCGCCGATGCGGTCGAAGGCTGCAACTGGATGGATCATCGTGGTTTTCCTGCCGAAGGTGGTTGTCTTGTCCGCTGAACTCATGTCCTATCCCGGCGCGAATTTCAATTCAGGTGGCAAAATGCGTGATTTGAGCAAATGGACGCCGAGGGCGGCGCCGGCGGGTTTTTCGTCGACGGGGCGTTACGTGATGGTCGAACCCTACAGGCGCGAGGTCCATGAAACGATCTTGTGGAACGCTCTCGGCGGGGCAGGCGTCAGCGAGCTGATCCGCTATTTTCCGAACGGCCCCTATGCGGAGCCGTCCCAGCTGTGTGACTGGCTGGACCGGTCACAGCGCGAGCTCGGATGGGTGACCTGTATTTTCCGCAGCCGGACAACTGGTGACATCGTCGGCATGGCATCGCTGATGCGGCCCGATCCGGCGAACGGGGTGGTCGAAGTCGGTTCGGTGGCGCATGGCGCAGCGATGGCGCGAACCCCGATGTCGACCGAAGCACACTACCTGATGGCGCGGCACGTCTTCGATGATCTCGACTACCGCCGGTACGAATGGAAGTGCCACAACGAGAATGGACCTTCCAAGGTTACCGCCGCCCGGCTTGGCTTCCAGTTCGAAGGCGTTTTTCGCCAGCACATCGTGTCGAAGGGCGCCAATCGCGATACTGCCTGGTTCTCGATGATTGACGGCGAGTGGCCGGCTCTCAAGACGGCCTTCGAGGCGTGGCTCGAACCGTCTAATTTCAATCAGGATGGAGCGCAGAAAAGACGGCTGGAGGACATCAGGGCAGGGCAGGTCTGATGGACTTGCGGCGGGCCTCGATCGAAGACCGATCACGTGTGGAGCTGTTTCAGCGAGCGGCCTACGCCCGGACAGAGGCTGCGGTCGGTGCGCGGGCCATCCCGCTCGAGTGGGACTACGGCCTGATCTTCGAGCAATGCGAGGTCTGGCTGGACGAACGCGACGGGGTGCTTGCGGGCGTGCTCATCCTGCGCGTGCTCGAGGACGAGCTTTTTCTCGAGTCCATCGCGACCGCACCGGATTTTGCGGGAACAGGTTGCGGCCGGCAGATGCTCGAAGCGACATTCCGGCGGGCGGCTGAAATCGGGCTGAACCGCGTCGGGCTGATCACCAACAGCCGTAACCCGGCGCTTGCATGGTATGGTCGCATGGGGTTTTCAGTGATCCATGAAGAGGTCGAGGAAAACCGCCGCATCGTTCACATGACGAGGCCTGTTTCAACGCTTAGAGCGTCCCAAGGATGAATTTCGGGCATCGGAAGCTTCATGTCGAGCCGAAGGTGTTGCAGTGAAGCCGAAAAGGTCTATCTGGTGCAGGAGCACCGATTGCAAAGGAACATGCTCATGAGCGAACCGACGACCTCCAACCGCTCTGCCGCGATCGCCGCAGCGGTGATCCTGCTCGGCACGGGGCTGGTGTTCTATTTCATGCCGGCGATGATGGTGTCGCTTTCTGAAATATCGCCGTGGTTGTCCTATGCGCTGGCGATTTCGTTCGTGCTCGCGTTTTTCGCGGTGTTCTGGCTGCGTGGCAGGCGCCAGCGCAAGGACCAGGGGACGACAGACTAATTCCGGTCAGGCCTGCAGCGAGGCGGCAAGCAGCAGAAGTCCTAGCAGAAATACCGTAGCGGCGCCCAAGAGTTCTATGGCTGTGCCAACGGTGCCGCCCATGGAGGCGCCGGCGATACGGATCGCCGTGCCCTTGGCCAACACGGCCAGAGTTGCCAGTGCCGATACGGTAATCGCTGTTCCAAGCGCCATTGCGAAGGCCGAAGCGATGCCAGCGATCCAGAGCCCGTTGAGCATGGAGAATGTCAGAACGATGAGCGCGCCAGAACAGGGCCTGAGCCCAACGGCGATAACTGCGCTCCATGCTTCCCGTACACTGAAATCCCGGCCCGATATCATTTTCGGATCGGGCAGGTGCGCGTGACCACAGGTCGCGCAGACTTCTCCCTCGGCATGGGTGTGATGGTGGTGATGGGCGTGGTCGTGCCCATGATGATGACCTGCGGTCTGCGCAGCCGCCGCATGAGTGCTGATGGTCTGAGCTGCGCGCAATGAGAGCAGCTTCCGCGTGAGCAGCCACAAACCGAAGGCGGTGATCAGCGCATAGCTGGCGATTTCCATGAAATAGGTGGCGCTGGTCATCGAGATCGAGAGGCCACGCAAGAAAAAGAAAGCTGCGGCGACAACAGTCACCGCGGTCAAGGCCTGCAGCATCGAGGAGAGAAGGGCTAGAACCACGCCGCGTTTGAGGGCCACTTCGTTGGCGATCATGTAGGAGGAGATGACTGCCTTTCCGTGACCGGGGCCGGCGGCATGAAACACGCCATAGAGAAATGACAGGCTGACGAGACCCCACATCTGCCAGGGATCAGACCGCATGGCTTTGAGGGCGCCGGTCAGCGAACGGTAAAATGCCTGCTGTTGCTGGTTGATCCAGTGCAGCACCGAGCCGCCAAAACCAGTTGGGGTGATCGCGGGTTCGGCGGAACCGATACCAAGGGATGACTGGGCGTGCGCCGCACCTGCAAGCAGGGCAAGCGCGATGGATGCCGTCAGCAGAAAGCGCGCGGAGCCTGATTTCATCAGCAAGTCAGCTCCAGCCGGGTGGCGAGAAGCTTGGACAGATCGCCGCTTTGCGTGGTTTCGAAGAAGGCTTCGGTCAGCGAGGCCTGGTTCTGGGCAATGATCTCGTCCGGATCGGGCCGGACGACGTTGCGTGCGCATTGTCCCGACGAACCGCCGGTGACCATCATGTCTTCATCATTGATGAAATCCAGCGCCGCATACATTGTCGGGTCGAAAACACCGACGGCAATCTTGCCGCTTAGGCGGAGTTCCTTCGCAGGCACCACCGCAAAGAACATCAGCAACTGGCCGTCCTGGTAATCGACCTTGATGTCTTCAGGCAGTGATATGCCCGCATCCTTGCCGTCGACGGAGAGACTGACATAATAGTCGAATTCCGCCAGCGAGGCGGTCACCATGGTGCTGATCTCGGCGAGTTCAGCTTGATCGAGCTGCAGATCACCGTTCTCGTCAAAATCGAGAAGAACGCTGGAGGAAAAGACCTCATCGAACCGCCAGACGTTGCGCAGCTCGGTGACAAGACCATCCGCGGAAGTATCAATCTCGAGGCGCGCTTCGGCGAACACGTGGGGATGGGCCGATGCAGGGGTTGCCAGAAACAAGCCTGCAAGCACCGCCAATGCCGGTAATTGCCATTTAAAGGGGTTGTTCATGGTGTCCCGACCTGTCGATGATTTCGGTTCAGTTCCCGTGGCACAGAATATGGACGAAATTTCGGCACACGCCAGATCCCGCGACAATTGGAATCATTGCGCTGTCTTGAACCACTGCGTCAGATAATCAACGAAAGCTCGAACCTTGGCAGGCAGATAGCGGCGATGCGGGTAGATTGCGTAGATTCCGCGATCGTTTGACCGGTACTCCTCGAGAATGGGGACAAGCGTGCCGCTCGGCTGACGTTCGCGGAAAATGAAATCCGGCAGCACTGCAACGCCGAGGCCGGCCTCGGCTGCGCGCATGGCGGTGAGCGGACTGTTGACCTCCAGCCGGCCGTGAACCGTGACCGCCACCGTGGCGCCATCGGGACCATCGAACCGCCAGTTGTTGAGAAACCTGCCATTGGTGTCGACGATGCAGGGAATACCTGAAAGCTGCGAAGGGTGGGTTATCGGGCCGTGTTTCTCGATGAATTCGGGTGACGCGCAGGGAATCAATGAAAACGCCGACAGCTTGCGGGCGATGAGTCCTGAATCCTCGAGCTTGGTGATGCGGATGGCCACATCGTAGCCCTCCTCGACAAGATCGACGAAACGGTCGTCGGAAATGACTTCGAGCGATATGTCCGGATGGGCGGCGGCAAAATCGATCAGCGACCTGCCGATGGCAGCGTCCGCAAAGGTGCGTGGAGCCGAGACACGAATGCGGCCCTTGAGGTCGGTTGAGCCTTCCCTCACGAGGTCCGCAAGGTTGTCGATTTCCTTGAGGATGTCGGAGGCGGTGCGATAGTAGGTGTGCCCGGCCTCTGTGAGTGAAAACTGCCGGGTTGTCCGGTTGAGCAGCAATGCTCCCAGATCGTCTTCCAGTTCACGGACATATTTCGATAGCAGCGCCTTGGAACGGCCGACTTTTCTCGCTGCGGCCGAAAAGCCCTCCGCCTCAACGACATCGATGAAAGCGCGGATCCGGGTCAATGTGTCCATGGGCTGCAGTTCCTTGCGATACACGCCGGCCCGGATCCGGACCGTCATCATTGTTTGAACGATTACCGGATATTCGTTCAGGAATGATGTTTTTCAAGGGCAGTGCAAGAAAACACTTGATTGCGACAGCGGAAAACCATAAGTCCGAGTTGCCCAAAGTCGCACGTGCCTGTGGGTGTCCGCCGACCCTCGATATGGTGAGGAAATCGGTAAGGTACCTGGAACTAACCCCTCCAGTCGTTTCTCCGGCCATCCGGAAGAGCGAGGACATCTTGAAGCAACGACGGTGCGGGCCTTTCTGGTGTCTGCCGGCTTTCCAACAGCCGGGGTTACTGAAGAGGCACACCTTCATTGCCGGAAGTGCGGTCGGGTTCTCCCTCCAATCCAAGGCAGACAAGAGCGAACCAACGCCCAGACAGGCGTGGTTCATCGACGCATCAAGCGTACACTCATGCTCCGGTTCCTCCAAAGGCCGGGCCTGCAAGTGGCCGTACGATGCTCTGTCTAGATATGGCCCCCGCAAGGGCCGGGAACGGAGCACCCGATGACGACTGCACGCATTCTCGATTTCATTCGCACCCGACGTCCAGATGGCCCTTGCCTGGTGGTCGACCTTGATGTGGTCCGCGACAATTTCCAGTCGTTCCGAAAGGCATTGCCCGACAGCGCGATCTTCTATGCGGTGAAAGCCAATCCCGCGCCGGAAATCCTGCGTCTGCTTGCAAACCTGGGCTCAAACTTCGATTGCGCGTCCGTCGCCGAAATCGAAATGGCGCTGAAGGCCGGGGCGACTGCCAATCGGGTGTCCTATGGCAACACCATCAAGAAGGAACGCGACATCGCCCGCGCTCATGCGCTCGGCGTGTCGCTGTTTGCTGTCGACAGCCACGAGGAAGTTGAAAAGATCGCTCGCGCGGCGCCTGGCGCCCGGGTGTTCTGCCGCGTCCTGACCGATGGGGAAGGCGCCGAATGGCCGCTGTCGCGCAAGTTCGGCTGCGTTCCTCAGATGGCCGTAGACGTGCTCGTCTATGCCCACCAACTCGGCCTTGTCTCGCATGGGGTGTCGTTCCATGTCGGTTCGCAGATGACCAAGCTCGATGCCTGGGATTCGGCGCTCGGCGATGCGAAGCGCGTTTTCGACAAGCTGGCCCAGCAGGGCATCTTCCTCAAGATGGTCAACATGGGCGGCGGTTTTCCGACCCGTTATCTCAAGGATATCCCGACCGCGCAGGCCTATGGTCAGTCGATCTTCGCCTCGCTGCGCAAGCATTTCGGCAACCAGCTTCCTGAAACCATCATTGAGCCGGGCCGCGGCATGGTCGGCAATGCCGGCGCCATCAAGGCGGAAGTCGTGCTGGTGTCACGCAAGTCCGATGAGGATGACGTGCGCTGGGTGTTTCTCGATATCGGCAAGTTCGGTGGCCTGGCGGAAACCATGGACGAAGCCATCCGCTATTCGATCGTCACCGCACGTGACGGCGACGCGATGGAACCTTGCGTGCTCGCCGGCCCGACCTGCGATTCCGCCGATGTGCTCTATGAAAAGACCCCGTATCCGATGCCGGTTTCGCTGACCATCGGTGACGAGGTGCTGATCGAAGGCACAGGCGCCTACACGACGACCTACTCGGCTGTCGCCTTCAACGGCTTTGAGCCTCTCCGATCCTACGTGATCTGAACGGAATCTCCGTTCAGATCTTCCCTTCCGCGCGCATGGAATGCTTGCGGAGGGGTACCTGTGTCCCGTTTTCATGGTGCCGTGGCCGAGGATTTGCCGATGACATCCGATCTCATGAGTTTCAGTGAAAAGAGCTTCGTTGTCGAAGATGAAGCTGAAGGCGATAGGCTGGCGCGTGAAGCCCTGCTTGATTGCGCCATGGGTCCTGGACGGCGGCGCAAGAGTTCCGAGAAGCTTCGCAATGGGCGGCTGCCTTCGAGCGGGCTTGCATTTGTTGTGCGCAATGGAACGGGGCAGGTTATCGGCACTGTGCGGCTTTGGGATGTTGCGGCAGGCGGCAGATCATTGCTTCTCCTCGGTCCACTCGCCGTCGATGCGTCGAGCGAGGGGAAGGGTATCGGCTCCGTGCTGATGCGGCATGCCATCACCCGGGCCAAAGAACAGGGCCATGGTGCCATTATCCTGGTGGGCGATGCGCCCTACTATCAGCGTTTTGGTTTTTCTGCCGGAAAGACCGGTTCGCTGATGATGCCGGGTCCGGTCGAGCGGGACCGTTTGCTGGGTGTTGACCTCAAGCCGGGCTATCTCGACGGGCTTGCTGGTTTGCTCGTGGCTTCCGGCCGGCGATGGCTGCGCCGGAACAACAGGGACAACGCCAGAGAGCTGCAAGCTGCCTGAAAGGCCAGTTCCTCAGTATCCTTCGGGACGTTCATCGCTGGTGATGGTGATGTTTCCCTGCCGGCATTTGTAGACGCGCTTGGGGACGTTGCTTTCGGTGCCATAGACTTCAAACGCGGTGGTGCAGTCAGGTGTTGCGGCACCCTGGGTATCCTTGAAATCGACCGCCGGACCAGTTTGCTGAACCACGCCCGGCAGGTTGTTGAAGTCCAGGTCCTGGGCGATACCGGTGCTGCACATCGAGCCCAGGGCCAGGGCCGCGAATATCAAGCGGAGATGGGTCATGACCTTGCTCCCTTCGGTTTGGCACTGACAGAGTAGGGCAAACCGGTGAAGATGGCCACGTTGCCTCCGCGGCGGTGTCAACGTCCTTATGCTCCTATCTGACAGAGGCGGCGATGGCGTCGACGGAACGCAGTGCAAGTGCCGCGATGGTCAGCGTCGGATTTGCAGTTGCAGAGGTCGGGAAAGTGCCTGATCCGAGCAGGAACAGATTCGGGTGGTCAAAACTGCGCAGGTCGGAATCCACCACCGCACTGGATGCATCGGCGCCCATCCGGACGGTGCCGATGATATGTCCCGCCCCCTGGATGTCCGGGGAGTGTTGGATGTTTCTTGCGCCCAATGCCTTGAACACCTCGTCATGAGCCTTTTCTGCAGCTTCAAGGCCGTTGCGGGTATAGTCATCGAAATCGTAATGTATCCGCGGCAGAGGAACGCCGTTGGCATCGCGCTTTTCCGGATCGAGGGTTATGCGGTTTTCAGCATCGGGTGACTGTTCCACCAGGGAAGCGAGCCGGATCTGCCGGGAGGCGGCATCCTTGAGAGCTGCATCCAGCTCCTCGCCACGCAAACCCTGAGCGGCAAGAGCCGCAGCCGTGGTCGTTGGTGCGCCGGTGGGCCAGCTGTGCCCATCGTTGCCGATTTCGATCCTGAAGGCGCCGCGTTCCTGGCGGAAATCGCCATCGCGGAGATTTTCTATCCCCGAGGTCGAGAGCGGGCCGCGATAGGGGAAAACAGGTTCTGCGGCTTCCGCCCAGCTGAGCCGCGTCGGGTGATCCATGAGGTTGCGTCCGACCTGATCGGAACTGTTGGCGACTCCGTTCGGGGCGTTTTCCTGCGCCGAGTTCAACAACAACCGGGGTGTTTCAACAGCATGAGCGGCGACGATGACAACCTTGCCGGAAGCGGTTCCGGTGCTGCCGTCGGCCCGCCGGAAATCGACAGAGGAGATCGATCCGTCGCTCCCGACATTAAGTCGGGTTGCCGTGGTTTCGGAATGAACTTGGGCGCCGGCACTCTCGGCCAGCGCGACGTGGACTGTCGCGTCATACTTGGCCTGAATCGGGCATATCGGGATGCATGAATTGTTGCCGCAGCACTCCGGTCTCTCCTGACGGTAGACCGAGTTGCGGCCCTGAGGCGTGGAGCTTACCTGGTAGGGCGTGCCATCCAGCGCTGACGCGAAATGCTTGTCGAGATAGGTCATCGGAATCTGCGGCATGGGGAAATCGCCAGACCGCGGTGAGCCGAGGTCTTCGTTCGAGTTGCCTGCAACCCCGATCTCGTTTTCGGCGGCGAGGTAGAAGGGCTCGAGATCGTCATAACTGATCGGCCAGTCCACGCCTTGCCCGTAAAGGGATTTCAGTTTGAAGTCCGAGGGAAGGTTACGCAGGGTTGTTCCGAGCCAGTGCCAGGTGGTTCCGCCCAGGACCTTGATATAGGTCGACTTGAACAGCTCAGGCCCCTGCTGCTGGTAGAAGTCCTCGATCCGGTGGGTGAGCGGGTGAGCGGCTTCGGGATCGTTCGGATAGGCGGATTCCGGGACCTTGATCTTGGCGTTCCAGAACCTTTCCACCGCCTCGTACCGATCAATGCGCTTTCCGGATTCGAGGAAGGCGACGGTCAGCCCTTGGGCTGCAAGTTTTGCACCGGCGATGGCTCCCGCCACGCCGGTTCCGATGATCAAGATGTCTGCAGTAATGTCATTGGCCATGAATCTGGCTCCCGGTAGTCAAAAAATCGCGCGGCGGAGAGGTGGGTCAGCCGGCTGGAGGTTCGGCCCAGTATCCCATCGCTCCACCGCAGTAGCCCATAGGCTTGGTGAAACTCATGGCCTGCCACATCAGCGCGTCCGTGTAGGTTAGGACATCGTTGCTGTCCGGATCGGGCGAGACGCCACTGTACCAGGCAGCAACGATTTCATTTGCCAGTTCCTGATTGTCGGTCCCATCCACCAGTGAGGCGAGTTCATCTGCCCTGCCGGTTGCCTTGAACGCTTCAAGCATGGCAGTGGCGATGTCACCGGAAAGGTCGTCTTTGCGGGTCAGGCGTTCTGACAGGGCAAGGAAACGCTCCGGATCGAGCTCAGCGGCCGAGGCGGCGCCCGGCCATTGTGCAAAGGCCGCAAGAGCTGCAGCGGACCCGCCGATGAGAAGATGACGCCGTGTGGGCGAATACTGGCTGGGAATCTTGGCTCGGGGCATCCTATCTCCTTGCGTCTTCACTCAGCTAACGCCCGAGGGCACCAAAGGTTCCCGATCAAACCGGAAACACGCTGGCGGCCACGTTCAGGGGTTGGAGCCGTCACTTCGGCTTCTCCGATTGACAATGTGCTTCGGGATCCCTATCTGGGCGTCTTCGGGTCTGGAGCCCCGGCCGTCCGCAGGCGTGAGCCATGGTGAAGCCTCCAGCTTTCGAGCAGTCACCTTTTTCGATGACATGCCAGATGGTGGAATGCGGATACCCCAAAGTCAAAGGCATGTCATGACAGGAGAACTGCCATGCGTGATGACACGCCACTGCCAAATCTGAGTACATTGAAGGATCAGGCGAAGCGCCTGAGAAGCCGGCTGCAGGCCGGCGGCGAGACAATCGGCCACTCTCGCGCGCTGGAACTGATCGCTGCCCAATACGGGTACAACGACTGGAACACCTTGCACGCCGCGCTGGGCAATCGGCGGGGTCCGGAAAGCCTTGCTCCCGGCGCCCGCGTGACCGGGGCCTATCTCGGGCAGCCGTTCTCGGCGCGAGTGGTCGGCATTCACGCCATCACCTCGTCACCGGGAAGTTACAGGGTGTCGCTGGATCTGGATGAAGCGGTGGACGTTGTCACCTTCGACAGCTTCTCGTCGTTTCGGAAACGGGTCAATGGCGTCATCGGCAAGGATGGCGTGAGCCAGGCCCGAACGTCGAACGGCCGTCCGCAACTGGAGCTGTCCTGGTCGTGACCGTGGCGGCTGTCATCCAGCGATGTCGACAACGCCACAATCGCCTGCTTGCGATCCAAACGCGAGCAGGCGACCTGGCCTGTTCCATGCCAGAGAGGTGATCGGGCCCTTGCCCGGGCGGCGCAACAGCGCCTCCTTGCTGTCGGCAATGCGCACGGCGAGCACCATACCGTCGCCGAACCCGATGGCGACGAGATCTTCGACCGGATGACAGGCGACGCACGTCACCATGGTGTCAGCCCGCTGGCCGAGTTCGAGTGGAGCCTTGCCCATGGGACCATCCTTGCCCGAAAACGGCCAGACAATTGCGGATGGTGCGCCGGACGAGGCGAGCCACTTGCCCTTGTTCGACCATGACAGTGATTTGACCTTGGCCGGATAGCCGGTCATGCGCATGTGGCGCTGTTCACCGCCCGGCTTGCCATCCAGCTTCCAGCCGTGCAGTGCGTTCTCCTGCATGGCGGTCACGAGGAACCGGTTGTCGGGGCTGAACAGGACCTGGTTGTGGGCACCTTTCCATTCGAAATCCATGGCCGGCGCGCTGCCGTGCACGAAGGTCAGCGACACACCATTGTAACGGGCCATCGCCAGCCGCAACCCCTTGGGGGCAAAGGCAAGCCCCTCGATGGTCCGTGCCTCTTCGAATGTCCGTTCGGTACCATCGGCCAGCAGTACCGTTGCTGCGCGACCTTCGGCGAATGCAACGGCACCTTGCGGCCCTGCGGCGATGGCACTGACCCATTTGCGGGCCGGGGCACGCAATGTGGTCTCGCTGCCATCGGCGCCGAGCCGCATCACCTTGCCGTCCTCGCCGCCGGTAACCAGGCTCTTGCCGTCCCAACCGACTGCGCTGCACAGCAAGCCGTCATGCAGGGTGTGGCGGTGTGTTCCGTGATCAAGGCGAACAACCTCCCCGGAGGCAAGTGCAAAGACCGGAACGTCGTCCAGAAATACAGCCGTGAGGCAATGGTCATCAATGTCGATAGGCGCGACAGTCGGCATGAGATTGCTTTCCTCAGGCTTGGCAGGCGAGGAAAGTCCGTTCGAGCTTCTCGCGGTCAAGATCACGGCCGATAAAGACAAGGCGGCTTTCCCGCTTCTCATCTTCCTTCCAGGCCCGCTGGTGATCGCCCTCGACGATCATGTGGACACCCTGGATTACATAGCGATCATCGTCGCCTTCAAAGGCGATGATTCCCTTGAGCCTGAGAATGTTGGGTCCCTCAAGCTGGGTGATCTTTTCGATCCAGGGAAAGAACTTTTTCGGATCGACGGGACCAGCTCGCAACGAAACCGATTGAACGGTGATGTCGTGGATGGCCGCCGGGGCGGCGTGGCCGTGGCCGTGGTGATGATGATCGTGCGTGTGATCATGGTGATCGTGGTGGTGATGACCATGGTCATGGTCATGATCATGATCGCAATCCGGGCCGCAGGCGTGGTCGGGGTGATCGTGGTCGAGGAAATGCGGATCGTTCTCGAGCGCACGGCTGAGATCGAAGGCACCGCGGTCGAGCACCTTATCGAGCGGGACTGCGGCGCGTTCGGTGCGGTGAATCCGTGCCGACGGATTAATCGCCCGCACTGTGCGTTCGATGGATTCCAGCTCTTCCGGGGTCACCAGGTCCGTCTTGTTCAAGAGCACAACGTCGGCAAAGGCGATCTGGTCCTCGGCTTCGCGGCTGTCCTTGAGCCTTGCTGGCAGGTGTCTGGCGTCGACCAGTGCGACAACGGCATCCAGCCTGGTCTTGGCGCGAACATCATCGTCCATGAAGAAGGTCTGGGCGACCGGCACCGGGTCGGCCAGTCCGGTGGTTTCGACAATGATGGCATCAAACCGGCCAGGACGGCGCATCAGTCCTTCGACGACACGGATCAGGTCGCCGCGCACGGTGCAGCAGACACAGCCATTGTTCATCTCGTAGATTTCCTCGTCGGATTCCACGATCAGGTCATTGTCGATGCCGATTTCACCGAACTCGTTGACAATGACCGCGTAGCGCTTGCCATGCGGTTCTGACAGGATGCGGTTGAGCAGGGTGGTCTTGCCGGCGCCGAGGTAACCGGTCAGCACGGTCACGGGGATCGGGGCCACGGGAACGGGGGACACGGGGGTGGATGCGGGCGCTTCGCTCATCGGATCTCTCAGTCAGGAAGGAGTGTTTTCCCCCATATAGGCGTTTCGTGCGCCTTGCGCCACTCACAAGGTTATGATGTGCCGGGCCAGCGCTTCTCCCGACTGGTGTGCTGCTTCAGCGCGGCCGCCAATGCACCAGTCTCCACAGGCAAACAGGGTGTTTTCAGGATTGCCGACAAAAGCTTGATCGAGCGCCTGTTCCACCAGCGCATAAAGCCAGCGGTGAACCTCGCAATGAACCGGAGCGGGCAGGATGTCCTTCTGGCCGGTCTGGGTTCCAAAGGCGTCGACCATGGCTGATTTTACTGCATCGCGCTCACTCTCGATGTGCGCGTGGCTCCATTGCGGCGTTGCATGGAGGATGAAGGTCTCGCCGCTGCGTCCGGGCTTGGAACCGTTGCGGGCAACCAGCGCCAGCGTGTCCGGATCCTGCCCACGGATGAGATCCGGCAACCCCTCGAGAGGGGTGTCGAAAGCAAGCATTGCCGACCAGCAGGGGGCCATTTCAACATTGCGGATTTGCTGGAATGCAGGATCAAGCGGCCCGAGCAGATCGATTGCCTGAGGGGCAGGGATGGCTGCGATTACTCTCGACGCAAGATATCTTGGGCCGGCTTCCGACCGGATTTCGGTGTGAACCAGGAATCTCTGTCCCTGCTTTTCAATCCGGGTGGCCCTTGTCTCGAAGCTGATGTCGAGGTCCCGGGCGAGGGCCTTGCCCAGGGTCGACATTCCCGGCTTGCCAACCCACCAGGGATGGTCACTGTCCTTGCCTTGTGGGTTCCATTGCGCGAGGTCGCCGGTTTCGGCAAGATGGTTGAGCGTTTTTGTGAAACCGGGTGTGCGGCTGGTCAGGTACTGGGCACCGTGATCGAAACTGCCGAATTCGCTACGGCGGGTAGAGAGCCTGCCGCCCGGTGACCTCGATTTCTCGAGGAGCAGCACCTTTGTGCCTTTCGCGCAAAGCTCCCGCGCCAGCGTCAGTCCGGCCAGGCCTGCGCCAATGACAAGGATGTCGGTTTCAATCATTCTGATAGTTCCAGTTTACCGGAGGCCCGAAATGCCTTGTTTGCGGAACTAGAGAGATCCTGTGCAATTCAAGCCATGGAGAGGGCGGCCAGTGCATTCATGAGGTCTGCACACAAGCAGCTTCAGCCGAGTTCATCGACATCGAATTCGGCCATGTCGGCGAGCAATTCCGTCAATCCGCTAACCGCGTGGTTGATCAATGCTTCACCTTTCTGCGCTGTCGCTCTGCTGGCGTTGCCGGCGGCACCGTCGGCGTTGAGATCGGACATTTTCCAGCCGAACGCATGCGGGCCATAGGCCCGCAGATGCCTGAACCGTCTGGCATACTCCGCCTGGCGCGAAGGAAAGTCCGCGATGGCGTCCATGCGAACAAGCTCGGGATGTATGGCCAGCATCACCGAAGTCTCGATGTCGCCTGCATGAATGTCCAAGGCCTTGTCTTCGGGTGGGATGATTTCGGCCGGAAACCCGAACCGGGTCCAGCTGGTCGCCACCACCAGCATGTTGAAGCGGGCGCGGGCCTCGGTGGCAACGATCGTCAACAGCGGTGAATTGCCACCATGGGCATTGAGCAGCATGAGCCGCCTTACACCACGTGCGGCACAACGCCCGGCAATCTCGATCCAGCGGTTGACCGCTTCGTCGAAAGCCAAGGTTCGCGTACCTGTCACACCCATATGCTCGATGGAATAGCCGACCGATTCGACAGGCAGGAGTTCCGTCATGACGGAGGCTGGTGCTGTATCCCGAAGCCGCTCGGCCACATGTTGCGCAATCAGCGCATCGGTCTCGAACGGAAGGTGCGGACCATGCTGCTCGTGAGCTCCCAGCGGCAATATTGCAATCGGTACGGGTCGTGCAGACATAGGGTGGTTATTCCGATCAGGCATGATTAGTGTCGGGACCGTAGGGTGATGGAGCAAAGGCCGCAAGAAGGAGCTGTCCATGTCCGCCAAAAAGAAGAGCAAGATGCCGAAAGCCAAAAAGGGCGATCAGGCCGAGGCCCTGTCGATGATCACACAGGTGGCGCGCAATGCCCGGACAGCGCTGTCGCGGCACCTGCTGGATCTCGGCCTCTACGCGGGCCAGGACGGCGTGATGCTGGCACTGGACGCCAAGGACGGGCAGACACCGGGAGCCATCGCGATCTCGCTCGGGGTCAAGGCTCCGACCGTGACCAAGACCATCGGCCGGCTTGCCGCGCAGGGGTTCGTCCGGCGTGAGGGCTCTCCCGATGACGGGCGCATGATGCTGATTTTCCTGACCGGGGCGGGAAGGGACCAGATCAAGTCGATACGCAAATCCCAGCGCAAGACCGAGAAAGCTGCCTTTGCCGGCTTGAAGAAAAAGGAAGTTGCGGAACTTCTCAGGCTGCTTGCGACGGTGGATGCGAACATCTCCGCAACCCTGCGTCCGGACGGAGCCGTGGTACCTGACAGCGCCGGGACCAGCACCCCGGAGCAGCTTCGGACCGGAGGTTCTGCTGCCGTTGACACGACGTCCGGTGACGCTGCCTGATTGCCAGCCCGGTTTAAACCTTTTAGTTTTGTTTAATTGTTTGAATCGGAGCGGTTTGCTCCGTGAGGGGGAATCGGAATTTGGCTCAAAAGATCAAGCTTTCTACGATAGCGGAGGCGCTCGGACTTTCGACGGCAACCGTTTCCCTGGCCTTGCGCGACAGTCCGCTGGTGGCCGACGTGACGCGCGACCGGATCAAGGAAAAGGCCATCGAACTCGGCTATATCTACAACCGTCGCGCGGCCTCGCTGAGAACGTCCCGGTCGGGAATCATCGGCGTGGTCGTGCATGACATCATGAACCCGTTCTATGCCGAGATCCTCAAGGCGATCGAAACGGAACTCGACCGCAGCCGGCAGACCTTCATCCTGTCCAATCACTATGATTCGGTCGACAAGCAGCGCAACTTCATCGAGACGCTTTTGCAACTGGGCGGGGACGGCGTCATCATGTCGCCGGCGATCGGTACGCCAGCGTCGGATATCCGGTTGGCAGAGGACAACGGCATGCCGGCGATCCTCATCGCCCGTTCGGTGCCGGAGATCGATGTACCCACCTTCCGTGGCGACGATGCCTATGGAACCGCGCTTGCGACCAATCACCTGATCAGTCTAGGACACACCCGCATCGCCATGATCGGCGGAACGGATCACACCTCGACCGGCCGGGACCGCTATGCGGGATATGCCAATGCGCTGAAAAAAGCGGGAATCGAGGTTGATCCTGCACTCCGGATTCCGGGGCCGCGGACAAAGCAGAGCGGATTTGAAGCGGCAGTTAACTTCCTCGCCAACCCGTTGAAACCGACAGCCGCGGTGTGCTGGAACGATCTTGTGGCCATCGGCCTGATGAACGGTATCGCGCGTGCGGGCCTCGTGCCCGGAAAGGATATTTCGGTGACCGGATATGACGATCTCGAGGAGGCGGCGATTGCCACTCCAGCGCTGACCACCGTGTGGAATGGACAGTCGGAGGTCGGCCGCTTTGCGGCGCGGGCGCTGCTTGACAAGCTCAATGGCTCCAGCGAGGCCGACGGGCTTCACCTGATCAAGCCCGAAATGCGGATCAGGCAATCAACCTCGCCACTCAATCCGGGAGCAGGCCGATGAGCAATCCGCGTCCAACCGTTCTTCTCGCCGGCAAGGTTCATCCCCGGGTCCGGGAGCGGGTCGAGGCCGAGTTCGAGGCGATTTCAATCGAGAATGGTGATTCATCGCTTCTGGATACGGATGCGCGCGCACGCATCCGAGGCGTCGCCGCCGCGACTGCGATTTCGGCGGAGTTCATTGATTCCCTGCCCAATCTGGAGGTTATTGCCAATTTCGGTGTGGGTTACGATGCCGTTGATGCGGCCCATGCGGCCAGCCGCGGGGTGATGGTGACAAACACACCTGACGTGCTGTCGGACGAGGTTGCCGATACGACCGTCGGGCTTTTGCTCAACACGGTTCGTGAGCTGCCGAAAGCGGAGGCTTACCTTCGCGACGGCAATTGGGAGAGCCAGGGTGCCTACCCGCTGACGTCCCTGAGCCTCAGGGGCCGGACCGTCGGGATCTTCGGGCTGGGTCGGATCGGTCTTGCGATCGCACGGCGGCTGGAAGCGTTCGGATTGGGGATCCATTATCACACCAGAAACAAGCGCACGGATGTCGACTATCCCTGGCACGCACGGTTGATTGATCTGGCTGGAGCGGTGGACACGCTTGTGGTGGTGGTTCCGGGTGGTGCCGCTACCGAGAAGGCGGTGAACGTGGAAGTTCTGAATGCGCTTGGTCCGCAGGGCGTGCTGATCAGCGTAGGTCGTGGATCCACGATTGACGAGCCTGCCCTGATCGCGGCGCTCCAGGAAAAGAGGATCGCGGCCGCGGGGCTCGACGTGTTCGCGCATGAGCCGCATGTGCCGCAGGAGCTGATGGATCTGCCGAATGCCTGCCTGTTGCCACACGTGGCGTCCGCCTCGGTGTCGACGCGCAACGCCATGGCGGATCTTGTGGTGGATAATCTGGCGGCATGGCTTTCCGGACGTCCTGCACTGACACCGGTTCCCGAATGCACCGGTCTTGACCGCGCATCCAGCTGACAGTGAGCCAGTTGCACGCCATGTGAATTGATCAAGCCGGTGGCTTGTGATCGCTCTGCGGCTTCGATTGCGCCATGCAGTCGAAGCCGGTTGAGTGTCATTGGCCGGTCTGCGCTACTCCGCGGCCGCGGCCGCGGCCGGATGCGCGTGGCGGGCGCGGACGGCGTCTCCAAAGGCCGCAAAAATCTTGTCGGAGATCTCGTCGTTTCCGACCCAGTATTCGGGGTGCCACTGTACGCCAATGGCAAAGCCCTTGGCATCGATGACGCTGACGGCTTCGATCGTCCCGTCTTCGGCGACCGCCTCGACCGCCAGCCTCGGCGCCAGTTCCGAAATCGCCTGGCGGTGCAGCGAGTTCACATTCACATCGCCATGGCCAACGATGGAGGCGAGACAGCTTCCCTCCTTGACCTTGATGGAATGGCGGATGGCGAAAGCCGCATCCCGGTCTTCGGTCTGGGGCTTGCGGTGATCCATCCTGCCCGGAAGGGCCTGGATCTCGGTCGCAAGCGAACCGCCCAGCGCCACGTTGAGTTCCTGGATGCCGCGGCAGATGGCAAGCAGCGGAATGCCGCGCTCGATTGTGCGGCGAATGAGCGCGATACTGAGCAGGTCGCGGGCAGGATCGAAGGGGCCATGGTGTTCGGTTTCCGGCTCGCCGTAATTGGACGGGTGGACATTGGTGCGTGACCCGCTGATCAGCACGCCATCGACACGGTCCAGCACCATGTCGACATCAGTCCCATCCGCCAGCGCCGGCACAATCAGTGGCAACACATTCGAGCCTTTGACGGCTGCCATGATGTACTGATCGGGGGCGGCGTGCCAACTGTATCCATCGAATTCGCGGATATCCGCCGGTATTGCGACTAGTCCACTGTGCATCGCCCGTTTCCCTTGGTTCGCCCGATCGGCCACACCGACCTGCAGTCTGAGGTTTTTGCGTTTCGCGGGTTCTTTGTCAATTCCGCAGCGCTTGAGGCAGCGCCTGAGAATTACGAAAATTTTTACTGAAATTTGCCTGGGTTCGAACTGGCAAGAAAAATTGACCATTGTGGCCGAAATTGACCTCTTTTGCTTGAAAGGCCTGCCGCAACATGGTTAGGTCAGCCCATGTCGCTGGGGTGCAATTGGTAGACAAATCCCTTGCCTCGCGGCGTTACTTCAACTGGGAGGTTTTTATGGATCGTCGTTCCTTTATCAAAAAGGCTGGGGTAGCCGGTGCAGGCGCCGCAGCCGCAACAACCCTGGCCGCTCCGGCCATTGCTCAGACAATGCCGAAAGTCACATGGCGCTGCTCGTCGGGTTTCCCGAAGGCGCTCGACACCATCTACGGCGCTGCCGAAGTTTTCGCGCAGGCTGTTGCTGAAGCAACAGATGGCAATTTCGAAATCCAGACCTACGGCGCTGGCGAGATCGTTGGCGCGCTTGAAGGCGCTGACGCGGTTCGCGACGGCACCATCGAGATGGCACATACCGCATCCTACTATTTCTTCGGCAAGGACCCGACCTGGGCGTTCGGAACGGGCGTTCCCTTCGGCCTGAACCAGCGCATGACCAATGGCTGGCTCTATGAAGGCGGCGGTCTCGACCTGCTCAACGAGTTCTATGCCAAGAACGGCATGATCGCATTCCCGGCCGGTAACACCGGCGCCCAGATGGGCGGTTGGTTCCGTAAGGAAATCAACACCGTGGCCGACATGCAGGGCCTCAAGATGCGTATCGGTGGCTTCGGCGGCCGGATCATCCAGGAAGTCGGCGTTGTGCCGCAGAACATTCCTGGCGGCGACATCTATGCCGCGCTTGAAAAGGGTACCATCGACGCGGCCGAATTCGTTGGCCCGTACGATGACTCCAAGCTGGGCTTCAACAAGGTTGCCCCGTACTTCTACTACCCCGGTTGGTGGGAAGGCGGCGTGACGCTGATGAACCTGATCAACATCGACAAGTGGAACGAACTGCCGAGCGCCTACAAGGGCGTCGTCAAGTCGGCTTCGGCTCTGGCCAACAGCGTGATGATGGCGCGTTACGACACGCTCAACCCGCCGGCTCTGAAGAAGCTGGTGTCGGAAGGCACCAAGCTGCGTCCCTACAGCCTCGAGATCCTGGAAGCCTGCTTCAATGCAGCCAACAAGGTCTATGCGGAAATCGGCGCGGAAAACGCTGACTTCAAGAAGCTGCATGACAGCTACATGGGCTATCGCGGCGACGGCTACCTCTGGTTCCAGCTGTCCGAATACAACATGGACACCTTCATGATGATCCAGCAGCGCGGCGGCAAGCTCTAAGCCACGCCACTTCGCAAAATGCCTTCAAGGCCCCGGAGCTGAAGAGCTCCGGGGCTTTTCTGTATGAAAATGATTGCGGCCCGAAAGGCAGCACGGCTCATTCCTGGGTTATTGGCGGGGCTGCCTCAAACGAAGTGCCGGCGTTTCCGTTGCCTTTCCCGCAGCGCCTTTGCCGGCAACTCATACCGCGTGCTTCACGGCTGTCGCGCAGACAGTTGCAGGATAATGGACGTCAGATCCCACCTGTCCTGGCGCGCCTTGGCAAAGGCTCGGACGAGGTACAGTTCTTCGCCCTAAGTGACAGACAAAAAACCCGGCAGATTTCTTTGCCGGGTCTTGAGGGGTACCGCGCGACTTCAGTCGCGCGGTTGGTGTGTTTCCATCAATCGAAGTTCGGCAAACCGGTCGCTCCGCCCGGAGCAGGCAAGCCGCCAGGCGCAGGGGCTGCGCCCTGATCGGCCGGAGCGGGCTGTTCGCCGAAGCTTGGCATCGCCGGCATGCCGTTTCCGGGTTCTCCAAGGCTGGGCGAGCCGGGCAGGCTGAGGCCACCATCGAGGCTGAGACCCGAGCCCGGCAGGCCAAATCCGCCGCCGCCGATGTTGTTGATCTCCTCGTTGATGTCGCCCTGGTTCATGATCACCGGTTCGGTCTTGTAGTGCGTCACAAGGCCCGGGAAGGCGATCAGGATGCCAAGCATGACGATCTGGATCACGATGAACGGCAGGGTGCCCGTGTAGATCGCCCTAGTCGAAATCGGCTCGATCATCCGGTCTGTGGTTTTGTCGTACCAGGCTTTGATTGGCGCCACCGACCGCAGGTAGAACAGTGCGAACCCGAAGGGCGGCGTCAGGAAGCTGGCCTGCAGGTTGAAACCGAGCAGGACACCGAACCAGATCAGATCGATCCCCAGCTTCTCGGCCACCGGCGCCAGCAACGGCACCATGATGAAGGCAATCTCGAAGAAATCGAGAAAGCAGCCGAGAATGAAGACGACGATCGAAACGGTGATCAGGAAGCCGACCTCTCCACCGGGCAGCGCCAGCAGAAGCTCTTCCACCCAGCGGTCCCCGGAGATACCGTAGAAGGTAAGGGCGAAAACGCGCGCTCCGATCAGGATGAACATCACGAAGGTTGCGAGCTTGGCGGTCGAATCCAGTGCCTGCAGAAGTGTCTTCCGATCAAGCCGGCCCTTCATCAGCGACATGATCAGAGCGCCGGTTGCGCCCATCGCGCCACCTTCGGTGGGTGTGGCGATGCCGAGGAAAATCGTTCCGAGAACGAGGAAGATCAACGCCAGTGGCGGGATCAGCACGATAACAACCTGCTCAGCCATTTTCGACAGATAGCCGAGATTCATGCTGCGATTGAGCAGCGCGAAGGCGTAGGGGATCATGGTGGCGACGAGGGCTGACCAGACTACTCGCGTTTCATAGCGAAGATCGTCGAAGACGAAGTAGTCGCAGACGAAGAACAATGCGACTGCCAAGCCGATAATGACATAAAGCGAGCGTCCGCCGTCACCAAGCGGACGGGCTTCCGGCGGTAGGGCAGGGACCCATTCCGGCTTGATCAGGGTGATTGCGAAGATGTAGGCACAGTACATGCCGACAATGATCAGCGCAGGGAAGAAGGCGCCTACATACATGTCGCCGACTGACCGGCCGAGCTGATCGGCCATCACGATAAGGACCAGAGACGGCGGGATGATCTGTGCAAGTGTGCCGGATGCCGCAATGGTGCCTGCCGCCAGACCGGGATGATAGTTGTAGCGCATCATGATCGGCAGAGAGATGAGCCCCATCGCGATGACGGATGCGGCGACGACGCCAGTGGTTGCTGCAAGCAATGCCCCGACGACGACCACGGCGAAGGCGAGGCCGCCGCGAAGTGTGCCGAAAAGCTGACCAATGGTGTCGAGCAGATCTTCGGCCATGCGCGACCGTTCGAGGATCAGTCCCATGAAGGTGAAGAACGGGATCGCCAGCAGCGTGTCATTGCGCATGATGTCGAAGACACGGTTCATGTTCGCCTGGGCGAGCGGCCAGAACAGACGGATTTCCGGAGAGATGTGGCTGAGTTCCACACCAACGACGAAGAAGTACATGCCGCCGGCGGCGAGGGTGAAAGCTACCGGATAACCGATCAGCAACATCGCCATAACGGTGACGAACATGATGGGTGCGAGGTTGTGGGCAATGAGATCAAGCATTGTTGCCGTCCTTCATTTCAGAGGCTGCTTCGACCTGTGGCGGCATGGAGTGATCATGCCCAGGCTCTTCGTTGATGATGCCGCGAAGAACCGCAATGCGTTTGATGATCTCGGAGAAGGCCTGTGCGGTCAGCAGGATGAAGCCTATCAGAATGCTCAGCTTGGCTGGCCAGATGATCAGGCCGCCTGCATTGCTCGACATTTCTCCGGAGCTGAAGGAGCGCCAGAAGAACGGCCAGGCGAGGTAGGTCATCATCAGGCAGAACGGGAGCAGGAACAGGAAGTGGCCGAACAGATCAATCCAGTCTCGGGTTCTCTTCGACAGGTTGCCGGCGATCACGTCGATCCGGACATGCTCGTTCTTGCGCAGGGTGTACCCCGCTGCCAGCATGAAAACGGCTCCGAAGAGATACCATTGCACCTCCAGCCAGGCATTTGACGACATGTCGAACATTTTGCGGATCGTCGCATTGCCGGCACTGATAAGCACCGCTGCCAGGACAAGCCACGACACGTTGCGTCCAACGAATTCATTGATCCGGTCGATGAGCCGGCTCAATGCCAAAAGACTTCCCATATTGCCCTCCCGATGATTTCACCCCTGTTTGTACAAGGTGTGATCAACCATGGTTCCCGTTTTGCATCACCCATAGCATTTGCAGGATGCTGCGCCAGCCCATATCAGGAAAAACACGCGAAAAGCAACGAGTGGTGCATTAATTTTACCAGTCGATGGGATCGCGGGCGGTGGCTTCAAACCCCGACTGCCGCTATACCGCTTGTTGCATGTGGCAGGAAGAGGTGGATGG
This sequence comes from Parahoeflea alexandrii, assembly GCF_024105735.1. Lineage (GTDB taxonomy): Bacteria > Pseudomonadota > Alphaproteobacteria > Rhizobiales > Rhizobiaceae > Hoeflea > Hoeflea alexandrii. The sequence goes on from NZ_JAAAML010000001.1 coordinate 213,091, forward strand.
TGCTGGCAAGCGAATTGTTCAATGTGTCCGAAGAGGTTGCGCTGGTGACGGGTGGTGGCACCGGAATGGGGTTTGCCATGGCGAGGGCACTGGCGGTCAATGGCGCAAGGCTTGCGCTTGCTGGCAACGATCCGGAAAGCCTTGAAGCCGGGGTGAACTCTATTCTGGAACTTGGCGGACAGGCCGTGGCGGTGCCGATGGATGTGCGCGATGACGACACGATCAGCGCGGGGTTCGACCTTGCCGAGGCAGCCCTCGGCCCGGTGAGCGTGGTGATCAACAATGCCGGTGTCGCGCATCGCGACAAAGCGACACATCTTGCTCGCGAGACACTGCGCAACCTGATGTCCATCAATGTGGAAGGCGCCTTCATGGTGGCCCAGGAAGCTGCGCGGCGGATGATCCGCGACGGTCGCGGTGGGTCGGTCATCAATGTGTCGAGCGTGCTTTCGGAGATGCCGATGCGGCAGGTGTCGGCCTATGGAGCGTCAAAGGCAGCGGTCAGCCAGATGACGCGATGCCTTGCGCTGGAATGGGCCAAACACGGGATCAGGGTCAACGAGATCCGGCCTGGATGGTTCGATACCGGACTGACGGCGCCGTTCCTCAAGGGGCCGGGAGCCAAGATCATGGCCGACCAAAATCCCACGGGACGGCTTGGCGAGACGCATGATCTGGACGGCGTCGTGCTGTTGCTCGCGTCAAAAGCGGGCGCCTATCTCAACGGTAGCTCCATAACCGTCGACGGCGGGCATTCGATCGGCCGTTGAATCGGTCGCCAAAGAGCGTTGCGGCGAAAGATAATTTCGTTTCGGCGTATAGGTCGCCTGTCTGATTGCGCAATCGGAGGCCGGTCATGAAATCGATTGACCGTTTCGAGCGCAGGCCCAAATATCACTTCAAAGTTCACGGGTTGGGAGTAGCCCGTAGCAGGCCGGCATAGCGGTGAGCCCGGCTGCACAGGTTTGAGGAGACCGGAAATGACAGTCCATGATGTTTCGCTCGACGACAAGTTCGACCTGACCAAGGAGCGCATCTTCGTCACTGGATCCCAGGCAGTGGTTCGCCTGCTGATGATGCAACATGAGCGGGACCGTCGGGCAGGTCTCAACACCGCGGGCTTCGTTTCCGGCTATCGTGGATCTCCGCTTGGTGGCCTCGACCAGCAGATCCTGCGTGCGCAGCGCTCCCTGACGGAGCGCAATATCGTGTTCCAGCCGGGTCTGAACGAAGAACTTGCCGCGACAGCTTGCTGGGGAACGCAGCAGTCCGGCCTGGATGGAACCGGCAAGTATGACGGCGTGTTTGCGCTTTGGTACGGCAAGGGCCCTGGCGTCGACCGTTCGGGCGACGTGTTCCGTCACGCAAACCTTGCCGGGTCATCCCGGCATGGCGGCGTGCTGGCGCTGATGGGCGATGACCATACGGCGGAAAGTTCGACCAATGCGCACCAGACCGAGTTCAATTTCATCGACACGATGATTCCGATTCTCAACCCGGCCGGCGTGCAGGAAATGATCGATTACGGCCTGCACGGGTTTGCCATGTCCCGGTTTGCCGGAACCTGGGCCGCTCTCAAATGTGTCAAGGACAACGTCGAATCGACTGCATCGGTGGATGCGGGTGTTGACCGTCTTAAGATCATCCTGCCTGATTTCACAGTGCCTCCGGGCGGGCTCAACATCAGGGCCAACGACCTCGATTTTCTCGGTCAGGAAATGCGGCTGCATGAATACAAGCGCGATGCGGCGAGTGCATATATTCGCGCAAACGGCCTCAACAGGATCATCTATTCAGGCGGGACCAATGCCAAGATCGGCATCCTGACGGTTGGCAAGAACTATCTGGATGTGCGCCAGGCTCTTGACGACCTGGGGATCGACGAGGCGCGGGCCAACCAGATCGGCGTCCGGCTGTTCAAGGTGGCCTGTCCCTGGCCGTTTGATTTGCCCGACATGGCCGAATTCGTCGATGGTCTCGACATGGTGATTGTCGTCGAGGAGAAGCGGTCGCTGCTGGAAAGCCAGTTGCGCGAAGCGCTCTACGGCACCGCGCGCCAGCCGGTGGTGGTCGGCAAGCGCGACGAGCGCGGCGACTGGCTGTTCCCGGTGAAGGGGGCGCTCGATCCCAACGATATCGCCGTCGCCGTCGGCGAACGCGTCCTGAAGGTAATCGGATACGCTGAAGACATTGACGCCAAGGTGAAGCGCATCCGCCAGTTCCAGAGCATGCTGGCGACTGTTTCGGACGTGTCGACGCGCACGCCCTATTTCTGCTCGGGGTGCCCGCACAATTCCTCGACCAAGGTTCCGGAGGGCTCGGTTGCCGCAGCCGGGATCGGATGTCATTTCATGTCGTTGTGGATGGATAGGGATACAAGCGGGTTCACGCAAATGGGCGGCGAGGGGGCGCAGTGGGTCGGCCAGGCGCCATTCACCACGCGTGAGCATATCTTCCAGAACCTCGGGGACGGTACTTACAACCATTCCGGTGTTCTGGCGTTGCGGTTTGCGATCGCCTCGGGCGCCAACATCACCTACAAGATCCTCTACAATGATGCCGTTGCGATGACGGGTGGACAGACCCATGAAGGCGGGCTGACCGCTGACGCCATTGCGCGCCAGGTTCGCGCCGAAGGTGTCGAACGTATCGCTCTGGTCAGCGATGATCCGGACAGGTATCCGGCAGGCACGGCCTGGCCGTCCGCAATGAGCATTCATCACCGCTCCGAGATGGATGCCGTGCAACGCGAACTGCGGGACGTGCCGGGTGTGACGGTTCTGATCTATGATCAGACCTGCGCTGCCGAGAAGCGGAGGCGCAGGAAGCGGGGCACCTATCCCGATCCGGACAAACGGGTCTTCATCAATGAACTGGTCTGTGAGGGTTGCGGTGACTGCGGTGTCCAGTCGAACTGCGTTTCGATCCAGCCTGTCGAAACCGAATTCGGGCGCAAGCGCAAGATCGACCAGTCCAGCTGCAACAAGGACTATTCCTGTATCGAGGGGTTTTGTCCGTCGTTCGTAACCGTGCATGGCGGACGCATCCGCAAGGCGGACACCACTGTGCTCAAATCGGCGCCCGATCCCCTGGAAGGGCTGCCGGATCCCCAAGTTGCCTCCCTCAACCATGGTTGGGCATCGATCATCGATGGCGTTGGTGGAACCGGCGTGGTGACAATTGGCGCCATTCTGGGCATGGCCGCGCATCTGGAAGGCAAGGGATGCGGCATGATCGACATGGCCGGCCTGGCGCAGAAGGGCGGGGCGGTGTTTTCCCATGTCCGCATCGCCAGCAAGCCTGAAGACATTCACGCCATCCGAATTTCCGCGGGCAAGGCCGACCTGGTGCTTGGCTGTGATCTGGTTGTTTCGGGATCCCGGAAGGTGCTGACGTCGGTGCGTGAAGGTGAAACCGCGTTCCTGGTCAACACCAGTGAGGTCATGCCAGGCGATTTCACCCGCAATGCGGACTTTTCCCTGCCGACGGAGCGGCTGAAGCGGGCGATTGTCAAGGCTGCCGGAGCGGATCGCACCAGTTTCTTCAACGCGACGCTCGCAGCCACGCGCCTGTTCGGCAACGCCATCGCGGCCAACATGTTCATGCTGGGAATGGCGTCGCAAAAGGGTGCCCTGCCTCTGACACCTGCCTCGGTGGAGGAAGCCATTCGTCTCAATGGCCAGGCGGTGACGATGAACATCGCGGCTTTCCGCTGGGGCAGGAAGGCGGCGCATGACCCGCAGTCCGTCGAGGCGCTGATGTCCGACCAGCCTGGGGCCGCGGAGCCTGCGGCCAAGGAAACCGTTGCCGACATCATCGACCGCCGAGCGGAGTTTCTCCGCGGCTACCAGAACAAGGCCTGGGCCGTGAAATACCGGGAAACGCTGCAACCGCTTGTGGAAGCCGAAGTGCTTGCCTGCGGCGAAGCGGGGCCGGTTTCCGAGGCTGCCGCGCGTTCGTTGTTCAAGCTGATGGCGATCAAGGATGAGTACGAAGTGGCGCGTCTTTACAGCGATGGCAGCTTCAAGCGGCAGCTGGGTAGACAGTTCGAGAGTTATGACAAGCTCGAATACCACATGGCACCCCCGGTACTTGGACGCAAGGACGCCAACGGCCACCCGAAGAAAACCTCTTTTGGTGGAGCAATGAGGGTGCTGTTTCCTGTTCTGGCGACGCTCAAGGTGTTGCGAGGAACGCCTCTTGATATGTTCGGCTACAGTGACGAACGGCGTATGGAGCGCGAGATCCTGGCAGTGTTTGTGGATGAATTGAAGCAGATCTGCGTTGCCCTGCGGAGGGATAATTCTGACCAGATTTCGGAGTTTCTTGCATATCCCATGAAAATAAAAGGTTACGGGCACGTCAAGAAGCGTAATTTCAAGTCAATATTTCCCGAGAAAGAGAAATCCAAGAAGTCAATCCTTGAAGGAGTTTCCAGACCTGATTCAATTGCTGCGGAATAACTTTTCAAGTTACTTTAGTATTTCCTAATTATTAACTTGTTAACCGAGATTTTGGAAACGATAATTCATTGAGATTGTTGTCCAAAATGGGTGTCGGATAAATGTGTTCTTAATTTCCCTCTGGTACGTTGCTGTCTCAGATTCAGGGATTAGTGTTCATGCAGCCCGCAGACAACACAACATTTGCAGACGAGGTTCGTCTGTCCTTCGTTGCCTCGCTTTATCAAAAGCGGGGCACGTTGGCTGCAGGGATGGTGGCCCATCTCGTCACGACCCTGGCTATCTATCTGCGTATCGATGATCCTTTCTATCTCTATGCCGCCCTGGCCCTGTTCGTGACCTGGGCAGCGCGGACCCTCGACATGATGGCCTTCGACCGGAAGGACAAATCGACTTTCAAGCTGGCAGACACGTTGCGTTGGGAGAAGCGCTATGTCGCCGGCTCCCTCGTCGCGGCCTTCATTTTGGGGACCGTTTGTGGTCATGCGCTTGTCATGGCGCAGGATCCGTTTGCCGAACTTGCGGCCATTTCGGTCACCATCGCCACGATGATCTCGGTGGTCGGGCGGAACTTTGGCTCTAAACTCAACGTCGACATGATCATCCTCGCCGCCTGCCTGCCGATGATGGCGGGCTTCCTGATGGCGCGGGACCCGTTCATGATGGTTCTTGCGGTGCTGCTGCTGCCGCTTTTCCTGACGACACGCTCGATGGCCAATGGCGTGCGTGATTTCCTTTTCAACTCGGTTACCGCCGAACGGAAGACCGCGGAAATTGCCGAAAGATTTGATACTGCTCTCAACAACATGTCCCATGGCCTGTTCATGCTTGACGGGGACGGGCGGATAGAAGTCGCCAACCGCAAGGCACGCGAATTCTTCAGCATTGACAGGAACACGGACCTGACCGGGCGCGCGCTCAAAGCCGCGTTGAGGCTGGGTACCCGCAATGGAGTGATCGCGAAAGAGAATTTCGGGCAAATCAACCAGCATCTCGACAGTCTCGTCAGTGGTCGGGATGATCGGGCCCTGGTGCGGTTTGACAAGACAACCTGGCTTGAATTCACCGCGCGCTATCGCGGCGAAAAGGGCGTGGTGCTGATATTCGAAGATGTGTCCGAACGGATCCAGTCCGAGAAGCGTATCCTGCACATGGCGCGGTTTGACAATCTTACCAACCTGCCAAACCGGTCCTGGTTCAAGGAAGTGGTTGGTATGAAGATTGCCAGCGCAAAGCCGGGCCAACAATTGGCGCTGGCCGTGCTGGACATTGATGATTTCAAGCATGTCAACGACACGATGGGTCACGTCAACGGCGACAAGCTGCTGTGTGCGATCGCCAACAGGCTCCGCTCGCTGTCGCGGCCGAAATTCGTGGTTTCGCGTTTCGGTGGTGATGAGTTCGTGCTGTTCCTGCCCGAGGTGAAGGATCTCGATGATCTTCACGCCACGATGGATCACGTGATCGACACGTTGCGCGGAACCTACATCATTGACGGGCACAAGCTCTTCATCAGCCTTTCGGGCGGTGTGGTGATGGCGCCGGTATCGGGCGTTCAGATCGAGGAAATGCATATCCAGGCCGATCTTGCGCTGTATGAGGCAAAGCGGCGGGACAAGAACCGATGGACCCTGTTCGAGGCTTCCATGGACCAGCGCTATTCGGAGCGCCAGGGCATGAAGGCGGCGTTGCGTGAGGCGATCCGGACCGGGGCAATGGACCTGTTCTATCAGCCGATGTTCAACACCCAGGGCACCCGGATCGTGGGTGCTGAAGCGCTTTCCCGCTGGATTCATCCTGAGCTGGGGCCGGTCTCGCCGGCGGTCTACATTCCGCTTGCCGAAGAAATGGGAATCATCAGCGAACTGACGCGGTGCGTAATCGAGCGCGCCTTGCAGGATGCGGCGAACTGGCCGGGGAACCTTCAGGTCTCGGTCAATCTCTCCGCTCATGATCTCAATGACAGGGCGATCATTTCGGTGATTGCCGACGCTCTCGACCGCACCGACCTACCGCCCGGCCGGCTGCAACTGGAGATCACCGAAAGCGGTCTCATGAATGACCTGAAGACCGCGCGCGAAATCCTCACGGAACTTCGTTCCATGGGCCTGTCGATCGCCATCGACGATTTCGGTACCGGTTACTCCAGCCTGAGTTATCTCGACATGCTGCCGCTCAACAAGGTCAAGATCGACCGGTCGTTCGTGCGGGATCTGACCAAGGATCCGAAAAAGCTGAAGCTGCTGCGGGGAGTGGTCCACCTTGCCCGTGAGCTCGGACTTGAGGTGGTTGTCGAGGGTGTTGAAACCGAAGATCAGCTGGTGATGATCAGCGAAAACAATTGCGCCGATATCATCCAGGGATACATTTTCGGCACCCCGATGCCGCACGGATCCTTTATCGAGCTGGCAAACAAGCTGTCCAGCAACCCGCGACGGCTTAGCGTTGTCGGCGAGGCGGAGCAGGTGCGGAAGTCCGGCAACTAAGGCGTTCGCCGCACATACAGTCACAAGCTCTCGTCTGGTTGTAGGCAAAACGAGCTTGCAATTAGACCGATGAATTCTCCCCGGCATTTTTTCATAGCGTCATTGTTTTTCCATCGCAATTTCAGGTTTCGTTAACCTTAATGAAGGGTTAGCGCGCTGAAGCCGGCCTGGCGCGATTGATTAAGACAAATTTAACGATAAGCTTTCGTCGTACGCAACGATGAGGACTTGTCATCAATGGCCAATGCGGCTCAAGGCAAAATTACGGGCTTCAGTGCAAGCGTCATGCGCTTCCTGGAGAGCATCGAGTATCGCCGCGTCGACAACGCGAACGATCTCGAGGATGTTGCCCGTATTCGCTACAAGGCCTTCACCATGGTGGGGCTTGCGCCGCAGAATGGCTCATTGCTGATCGACGACCTTGATTTCAAGCCCAATGCCCATGTGATGGGCATCTATTTCGACGAACAACTGGTGTCGACCATCCGCGTTCATCACGTGACCTCCGCACAGCGCGATAGCGTTGCGGTTTCGCATTTTCCCGACGTTATGAACCCCTTGCTGGATGCCGGCCAGACGTTCATCGATCCAGTCAGGTTTGCAGCTGACCCGGATATCATGCGCGAGTATCCTGCCCTGCCGTACCTGACCCTCAGGGTCGCGACCATGGCCACAGATTATTTTCACACGGACTACTGCCTCTCGGTAATCAAGCCGAATCATCGGGCTTTCTACAAGCGGATCTTCAATTCCCATCCGCTTGTGGAGCCGAGGTATTTTGAAAAATACGACAGCAATATCGAGCTGCATGCGTCCAATGCGCATGTCGAATTGCAGAATATCTATGACCGTTTTCCATTTTTCAATTCCCAACTCTGCGAGCGCCGACTGATGTTCGCGCCAAGGCAGGAACTGTACATGCCGCCGCTGACCATCCGGCCGACGGCACGCTATGCACTCCAGCAGGCCGGCTGATCAATCGGCACGTTCATGCGGCTGTCTGGCTGAGGCGCGGGTGAGAATGCGCCGGGGCTTTGCCACCGTCCTGTGACCTGATGTCCATTGCACAATGGTCGAGGTTTGTGTAATCCGTGCATGAATTGCCAATTGGGGAGCTACAGTATGGCTGAACAGATGAACGGTCCTGCCGAAACCGGTGCTGCTATGGATTATTCCGAGCATGAAAAAACCTATGCGCTGTTTCTGGCAGGCGCCAAGTACGGGACAATCGTGATTGTCGCCTTGCTCATCGCAATGGCCGTGTACTTCTTTACCGGCGCAGGTGCGATAACCGGTATCCTGTCATTCATCGTTCTGAGCATCGGCGGCAGCCTTCTCGCCCGTTGAACGTTCGCCGCGTGTTGGTATCGGATCCCGTCTGATCCGTCTCGACTCGTCTCATCCTGTTTGCCAAAGGAGGGGCTCTCGTGGGCGCCATCGTTTTTGTAGCCAAAGAATCAGATTCACTGGAATCGCGCGTTGCCGCGTCGCCGGAGACCGTAAAGAAGATGACCGCGCTTGGTCTCGATGTCATCGTGCAGAAAGGCGCCGGCGAGAAATCGCGGATTGCTGACGCGGACTTCGTTGCAGCCGGCGCAAAGGCCGGGACAGCCGCGGATGCGAAGAAGGCCGATGTCGTGCTTCGTGTGCGGCGTCCGTCCGAGACCGAAATCAAGTCTCTCAAATCCGGCGCGATCGTGCTGGCGCAGATGGATCCTTACGGCAACGAGAAGGCCCTTGCGGCTCTGGCCAAGGCAGGTGTTACCGCTTTCGCCATGGAACTGATGCCGCGGATCACGCGCGCTCAATCGATGGATGTGCTGTCCTCGCAGGCAAACCTTGCGGGATACCAGGCCGTGATCGAAGCGGCGCATGTGTTTGACAGGGCGATGCCGATGATGATGACCGCAGCGGGCACGGTCCCTGCCGCCAAGGTGTTCGTCATGGGTGCCGGCGTGGCAGGACTGCAAGCAATTGCAACAGCCCGCCGTCTCGGAGCGGCGGTTTCGGCGACCGACGTGCGGCCTGCCGCCAAGGAACAGGTTGCCTCGCTTGGTGCCAAGTTTATCGCCGTCGAGGACGATGAGTTCAAAGCAGCGGAAACCTCGGGCGGGTACGCCAAGGAAATGTCGAAGGAATATCAGGCCAAGCAGGCCGCCTTGGTCGCAGATCACATTTCCAAGCAGGACATCGTCATCACCACGGCACTTATTCCCGGGCGTCCGGCGCCCAAGCTGATCTCCAAGGACATGCTCAAGAGCATGCGTCTCGGCTCGGTCGCGGTCGATCTCGCGGTCGAGCGTGGCGGCAATATCGAAGGCTCCAAGGCGGGAGAAACCGTCACGGTCGATGGAGTGACAGTGATCGGCATCCTCAACATGCCTGGCCAGATCGCGGCAAGCGCATCGCTTCTTTATGCGAAGAACCTGCTGACATTCCTGGACACGATGATCGACAAGGAAGCCAAGACGGTTTCCGTGAACATGGAAGACGAGTTGGTCAAAGCAACCGCGCTTACCCATGGTGGTGCCGTCGTCCATCCGGCCTTTGGTGGCGAAACAAGCAAGGGAGCAGCATGATGGCAGGGTCCGCACTTGATACCGCTCTTGAAAACCTGGAGCAGGCCGTAAGCGCTGTCCGGGCAGCTGCGGAAAATGCCGGTCCCGCCGGTGATGGCGTGGCTGCCGCGGTTCATGCCGCAAGCGGCGGCGCGATCGATCCGTTCGTCTTCCGGCTGGCGATCTTCGTGCTGGCGATCTTCGTGGGATACTACGTGGTCTGGTCGGTGACGCCGGCGCTGCACACACCGCTGATGGCGGTCACGAACGCGATCTCCTCCGTCATCGTCGTCGGTGCGTTGCTCGCAGTCGGTGCTTCGCTTTCGGGTTGGGCAACCGGGTTCGGATTTGTTGCGCTGGTGCTCGCGTCGGTCAACATCTTTGGTGGCTTCCTCGTCACCCAGCGGATGCTGGCCATGTACAAGAAAAAAGAGAAGTGAGGGCCGGCTGATGTCAGAAAATTTTGCCGCATTCGCCTACCTCGTTTCGGGCGTTCTTTTCATCATGGCTCTGAGGGGCCTTTCGCATCCGACCACCAGCCGCCAGGGCAACCTCTACGGCATGGTCGGCATGGCGATCGCCATCGTGACGACACTGCTTCTGGCGCAACCGTCGTTCGGCGGGTTTGTGCTGATCATCGCGGGTCTTGCCATCGGTGGCGGCGCGGGTGCCTACATTGCCCGCAAGATCGCCATGACGTCGATGCCACAGCTGGTCGCAGGCTTTCACAGCCTTGTCGGCCTTGCCGCCGTGCTGGTTGCTGCTGCGGCGCTCTATTCGCCGCACGCCTTCGGTATCGGCGAGGTGGGCGAGATCCATGCGCAGGCACTCATCGAGATGTCGCTTGGCGTTGCAATCGGTGCCATTACCTTCACCGGATCGATCATCGCGTTCCTGAAGCTGGACGGCCGGATGTCCGGCAAGCCGATCATGCTGCCCATGCGCCATGTCATCAATGCGGCGCTTGCCATTGGCATTGTCGTACTTGTCGGGATGCTGGTGGCGACCGAAAGCTACACCGTTTTCTGGCTGATCGTCGTGCTGTCGCTTGTCTTGGGCGTGCTGATCATCGTTCCGATCGGCGGAGCCGACATGCCGGTGGTGGTGTCGATGCTCAATTCCTATTCGGGCTGGGCTGCGGCCGGTATCGGCTTCACACTCGGCAACCTGGCGCTGATCATCACCGGTGCGCTGGTGGGATCTTCCGGTGCAATCCTGTCCTACATCATGTGCAAGGGCATGAACCGGTCGTTCATATCCGTCATTCTCGGCGGGTTTGGCGGCGAGAGTGCGGCGGCAGGCGACGACGACATCGACCGTACGGTCAAGCTCGGCTCCGCCGACGATGCCGCATTCCTGATGGCCAATGCCTCCAAGGTGATCATCGTGCCAGGCTACGGCATGGCAGTCGCCCAGGCGCAGCACGCAACCCGCGAACTGGCAGACAAGCTCAAGGAGCAGGGTGTTGAGGTGAAGTATGCCATCCACCCGGTGGCCGGTCGCATGCCCGGCCACATGAACGTGCTGCTGGCGGAAGCGAATGTGCCGTATGACGAGGTCTTCGAACTCGAGGACATCAACTCGGAATTCGCACAGGCCGACGTGGCCTATGTGATCGGCGCCAATGACGTGACCAACCCGGCAGCACGCGACGACAAGTCCTCGCCGATCTACGGCATGCCGATCCTGGATGTCGACAAGGCCCGTACCTGTCTCTTCGTCAAGCGGTCGCTCGGTTCAGGCTATGCCGGTATCGACAACACGCTGTTCTACAAGGACGGCACGATGATGCTGCTGGGCGATGCCAAGAAGATGACCGACGACATCGTCAAGGCGATCGAACACGGCTGAGCATTAAGCGCGAAGCTGAAATGGAAAGGCCCGGAACAAGTGTCCGGGCCTTTCTTGCATTGTGGATGCTGATTGTTCGATCAGTCGGCGATCGAGCGTAGCTGCAGTTCCGCAATGCCGATGGCGACATTGACGCCTTCCTGCGCCTGAACGCTGACAGGCTGGAGCGAGAATGTGTCGTCCGAGCCGCCGACCAGCAGGTTGACGCCGGCGCCGGCCGCTGCGGTGGCTTCGGCAGAGACGCCCTGATAATCGCCGGAAAGCGAGCCGGGCTGGTACTCGTAGTCCGTGGTCGGTGCAAGAACGATCCACTGGATGACGGTGGTCCCGGTCACACCAATGTCCAGTCCGAATTTGTTGATGACGCCGAAATAGGCTTCAGTAGGGGCGGTGGCGTTTGCCGGCGTGTACTCGCAGGAAAGGTCCTTGGAGGAGCCGAAGATAAATCCAGTGCCGCCATCGACGACGCATTCCAGCAGTCCCAGTTCAACGCTGTCCGCCTGTGAGGGAACGGCTGAAGCGCCAAGTGCGATGGTAGCGATGGCTGCAGCCGCAGCCGAAATTTTCGTCTTCCCGATCATGTCGAACTCACTTTTCTGTTTGTTGGTTCGACACCACAACGTGCTCGGGTTTCAATGGTTCCGCGGACCTGCTTTTGGATAAGGAGTGAAATCGATCAGCCGCCTGCCTCTGGTCACCACCATGCGCGGTATCCGCTTTTAGTGTCCGGCAGAGTGTTGCGGCTGAGAATGCGACGGAAATGTCAGCGGACGCGGGCAAGCCCATCGACCGCTGGGCGGTACTTGGGATCAAGTTGAGCCGCGCGGGCGTAGGATTTTGCAGCCCGTGCCTTGTCACCGCGACGCTCATAGATCAGCGCCTGATTGGCCCAGGATTCTGCTACCCGCTGGTTGAGCTCGATGGCTCGGTTGAAGTCGGCGAAAGCATTTTCATCGTCGTTCAGCGCGACGTAGGAAATGCCCCGGCCGTTGTAAGGTTCGGGCGAATTCGGAGCCAGCGAAATGGACGCGGAGAAATCCTCGATCGCCTGCGTATGTTCGTTGCGCAACTGTTTGATCAGTCCGCGATTGTGGTAGGCACGCGGATCCGTGGTCTGCAGGCTGATGGCGCGATTGAAATCATTCATCGCCTCGTTGGTCCGCCCGGCCTGGCGATAGAGGTTGCCCCTGCCGATATAGGCTACATCGTAGCGCGGATTGATCTGCAGCGCGCGATTGTAGTCATTGGCGGCCTCGACCAGGTTGCCCATCGACCGGTGGATCAGGGCGCGGTTCGAATAGGCCTGAAAAAAGGACGGGTTGAGCTCGATGGCGCGGTTGAAATCGTCCAGAGCGTTGCGGAACTGACCGGAGCGCCCATAGGCCGACCCGCGCACATTGTAGCCCTCGGGATCGGAAGGGTTCCGCCGGATAACATCGGTCAGCGAGGAGATGTTTTCTTCCGTGCCCTGGGTCCGGTCGATCGAGATCGTGTCGACCGGTGCCGTTGTATTACAGCCTGTCAGTGCGATGGAGATTGCGGAAAACGCAGCCATCAACAACAAGGAACGGGTGCCGGTCGGCCCCCTTCGTTTTGTTTCAACGGCTGAAATCAAGCCCATCGTTCACGCCCCATCATTTGCTTGCCCGGCATCAAGCCGGCCCACCACACGGAAAAAGGCGGAGACGAATACTCGTCTCCGCCTCCAATTCATGCAACCCTAAAAGGGCAAAAAAACGGCTGGATCAGCGAGAAGGCGCTGCGGGGCGACCGCCACCGATAAGACCTTCGCGCTGCGCCCGCTTGCGGGCCAGCTTGCGGACGCGGCGAACGGCTTCTGCCTTCTCGCGAGCCCGCTTCTGCGACGGCTTCTCATAAAAATCACGCATCTTCATTTCGCGGAAAATGCCTTCACGCTGCATTTTCTTCTTGAGAGCGCGGAGCGCCTGATCGACATTGTTATCGCGGACAAGTACCTGCACGTTGATCCCGTTCCTTCGAGTTTTCGGTTGGCTGAAGCAACCCTGGCAAACAAAAATTCCGTTCGTTCGGCCGAGGGCGTTACGATTGAGGTGGCAGATACCAGTTTCGAACGCTCAAGTCCAGTCCCCGGCAACTTGACAATGCAGGTGCCGGAGTATTTTTCATTGCCGTGCAAAACATGCAGGTTTCCAAGGACAGGCTGGAAGGTCCGGGTGCGACAAAGCGCACTGCGACATTCATGGTGGTCCGGAAGTCGCAAAAGAGCCGATGCGGAGCATTCGAATTTGCTCTTGCTTGGTCACGTAATACCAAACCCGTTTGGAGCCAGACAGATATGCGCAAGTACTCTGCTTTTGCCGTTGCCCGCGAGGCAATGCGCGGCCACAAGGGCTGGCCCGAGCAATGGAGCTCGCCCGAGCCGAAAAAGGACTACGACGTTATCATTGTCGGCGCCGGCGGCCACGGGCTTGGAACCGCCTACTATCTGGCCAAAGAGCACGGTATCACCAATATCGCCGTAATCGAAAAGGGCTGGCTCGGCGGCGGCAACACCGGCCGCAACACCACGATTATCCGCTCAAACTATCTCTATGATGAAAGCGCGGGGCTTTACGACCACGCGCTCAAGCTTTGGGACGGGCTGTCGCAGGACCTCAATTACAATGTGATGTATTCGGCGCGTGGCGTGATGATGCTGGCGCACAATGTCCATGACACGCAAGTTTTCAAGCGGCATATCCATGCCAACCGGCTCAACGGCATTGACAATGAATGGTTGACGCCGGAACAGGCCAAGGAATTCTGCCCGCCGCTCAATATCAACCAGTCGGCACGCTATCCGGTAGTGGGTGCGGCCTTGCAGCGCCGCGGCGGCACGGCCCGCCATGATGCGGTGGCCTGGGGTTATGCGCGCGCCGCGGCCGACATGGGCGTTCATATCATCCAGAACTGCGAAGTCACCGGCGTGCGCCGTGCGGCGGACGGATCAGTTTCGGGTGTGGATACCAGCCGTGGTTTCATCGGTGCCAAGAAGGTTGGCATCGTGGCGGCCGGGCACACCTCGGTGATCATGGAAATGGCCGGTGTGCGGATGCCGCTCGAGAGCTACCCGCTGCAGGCGCTGGTCTCCGAGCCGGTCAAGCCGGTTTTCCCTTGCGTGGTCATGTCCAACACGGTCCATGCCTATATCTCGCAGTCGGACAAGGGCGAGCTGGTGATCGGGGCAGGGACCGACCAGTATACGTCCTATTCGCAGACCGGTGGGCTGCACATTCTCAGCCACACACTCGATGCCATCTGCGAGATGTTCCCGATGTTCACACGGATGAAGATGCTGCGCTCCTGGGGCGGCATTGTCGATGTGACGCCCGACCGCTCGCCGATTCTTTCGAAGACCCCGGTGAAGGGGCTCTATGTGAATTGCGGCTGGGGCACCGGCGGCTTCAAGGCCACCCCCGGATCGGCCAATGTTTTTGCGCATACGATCGCGCGTGACGAGCCGCACAAGATCAACGCTCCGTTCACGCTGGAACGATTCCAGACGGGCCGGTTGATCGACGAAGCCGCGGCAGCGGCCGTGGCGCATTGAGGCGCGGGTGATGAACATGCAATCCATCAATCTGGCTGAGAAACTCTCAACCTTCGGCGAGCTTTGGTCCCCCAGGATTGTCGCCGGGTTCAATGGCCATGACGTGATGGTGGTGAAGGTGAATGGCGAGTTCAACTGGCACTCGCATCCCGATACCGATGACCTGTTCCTCGTGCTCTCAGGCAGGCTGACCATCCAGATGCGCGATGGCGATGTCGTGCTGGGGCCAGGCGAGATGTACGTGGTGCCGAAGGGTGTCGAACATTGCCCGCGCGCCGACGAGGAAACCCATCTCGTCATTATCGAGCCTGCCGGCACACCCAATACCGGCGACCCCGAAACCGCCGTGATCAAAACCAAGATCTGACCAAGGACCAAGCGATGCTTCTGATCCATTGTCCCTACTGCCAGGAAGAAAGGCCCGAGCTCGAATTCCGCAACACGGGCGAGGCACATATCGAACGGCCGAAAGACATCGCCGGTATCAGCGACGAGGAGTTCGAGAAGTTCTTCTTCATTCGCGCCAACCCGAAGGGTGTCACCTATGAGCGCTGGCGGCATATTCACGGCTGCGCGCGGTTCTTCAACGCGGTACGCGACACGGTGAGCGACCGTTTTGTCACGACCTACAAGGCGGGCGAACCGCGGGCCGAGGTCGAGCGTGGTGACGACGGTGTGCTGACCGTCAAGGGAGCGGCACAATGAGCGGCGCAAACCGGATCAAGGGCAAGGGCCGGCTGACGCCGGCGAAAACCCTGCGTTTCAAATTCGACAACAGGATTCTGACCGCTGTGGAAGGCGATACGCTGGCTTCGGCGCTGCTTGCCAACGGCATTCACCTGACCGGGCGGTCGTTCAAGTACCACCGGCCGCGAGGCATGCTCTCAGCCGGGCCGGAGGAACCCAATGCGCTGATGGATGTCGGCCGCGATGCGGTGCGGCGGACACCGAACATCCGGGCGACGGTGCAGGAAGTCTATGACGGCATGCAGACCCGGTCGCAGAACCGCTGGCCGTCGCTCGCCTTCGATGTCGGCGGACTCAACAATCTCGCGTCGCCATTCTTCGCGGCTGGCTTTTACTACAAGACCTTCATGTGGCCGAAGGCTGCCTGGAAGAAGATCTACGAGCCGGTGATCCGGGCTGCGGCCGGTCTCGGCGTGGCTCCGAGCGAGCCGGATCCGGACCATTATTCCAACCATTTCGCCCATTGCGATGTGCTGGTGATCGGCGGCGGCGCCACCGGTCTTTCGGCAGCCCTTGCGGCAGCCCATGCCGGTGCGCAAGTGATCCTGTGCGACGAGCAGCCGGAGACCGGCGGCGCGTTTCACCACGAAACCGATGCGACGGTGGATGGTCAGCCGGGCTGGGACTGGGCGCAGGCGGTGACGGCAGAGCTTCGCGCCATGGACAATGTCCGGGTACTGACACGGACCACGGCATTCGGATACCAGGCACAAAACCATGTCGGCCTGGTCGAACGGGTGACCGAGCATCTCGCCAATCCCGATCCGTCCCTGCCGCGCGAGCGGCTCTGGCAGGTCCGGGCCAGGCAGGTGGTGATCGCCACCGGCGCGATCGAGCGGCACATGGTGTTTGCCAACAACGACCGGCCCGGCATCATGCTTGCCTCGGCGGCACGGACCTATCTCAATCACTTCGGTGTCGCGGTCGGCGCCAAGGTCGGGGTCTACACGGCCTGCGATTCGGCCTGGAACGCCGCCTTCGATCTCAAGCAGGCGGGCGTATCGGTGCCGGCGATCGTCGATGTGCGTCCTGATCCAGATCCGGCACTGGTGGCGCGGGCCAAGGAACTCGGTATCGAGGTGTTCGCCGGTCAATCGGTTCTCGACACCTCCGGGAAACTCCGCGTCAAATCTATGAAGGTTGGCAAGGCGTCGGGCGGGTCGACACGGGATATTGCCGTCGATGCTTTGATCATGTCGGCCGGTTGGACACCTTCGGTGCACATGTATTCGCAATCGCGCGGCAAGGTGGTCTGGGACGAGGAAAGCAAACGCTTCCTGCCGGGCCGCAATGTCCAGGATTGCGTCAGCGTCGGTGCCTGCAATGGCGTTGACGATTTGGCCGAAGCGATTGCCGGTGCGATGAAGGCAGGCCATGAGGCGGCACTCTCCGCAGGAGTTGAGGCCGGCAAACCGCCCGCTGCGCCGGACGCGGAGACACAAACCTCCTGGGCTGGAAGCATGATGGGCTCGGCGGGTGGCGCGGGCCCGGACACAACAGTGAAGGCTTTTGTCGACTTCCAGAACGATGTGACCGCCAAGGATATTCGTCTCGCCGTGCGCGAAGGCATGCACTCGATCGAGCACGTGAAGCGCTTCACCACCAATGGCATGGCCACCGATCAGGGCAAGACCTCCAACATTCACGGCCTGGCAATTGCCGCCGAAATGCTCGACAAGCCCTTGCCCCAGGTGGGACTGACCACGTTCCGCTCGCCCTACACGCCGGTGACGTTCGGCGCGATCGTCAATCATTCGCGCGGAGCGCTGTTCGACCCGACCCGGCTGACGCCGATGCACGGCTGGGAAGAAACCCAAGGTGCTGTGTTTGAGGATGTCGGCCAGTGGAAACGGGCATGGTATTACCCGCGTGCCGGCGAGGACATGCACCAGGCGGTCAACCGCGAGTGCCGCACTGTGCGCGAGGTTGCCGGCATGTTCGACGCCTCGACGCTGGGCAAGATCGAGGTGGTCGGTCCCGACGCGGCGGAGTTCCTCAATCTGATGTACACCAATGGCTGGGACAAGCTGGAGCCGGGCCGCTGCAAATACGGCATCATGCTGCGCGAGGACGGCTTCATCTATGATGATGGCGTGGTTGGGCGTCTGGCCGAGGACCGCTTTCATGTGACCACGACGACCGGCGGCGCGCCGCGGGTCATGCACCATATGGAAGACTATCTGCAGACCGAGTTTCCCCATCTCAAGGTCTGGCTGACATCGACGACCGAGCAATGGGCGGTAATCGCCGTACAGGGGCCGAAAGCGCGTGAGATCATCGCGCCACTGGTCGAAGACATCGATCTTTCCAATGAGGCGATGCCGCATATGAGCGTCCGCGAGGGCAAGATCAGCGGTGTGCCGACACGGCTGTTCCGAATGTCGTTCACCGGGGAAGCCGGCTTCGAGGTCAATGTTCCGGCCGATTACGGTAAGGCGGTCTGGAAGGCGCTGTGGGAACGGGCAGAGCCGCTTGGCGCCTGCGCTTATGGTACCGAGACCATGCACGTACTGCGCGCAGAGAAGGGCTATATCATCGTCGGCCAGGATACCGATGGCACGGTGACACCCGATGACGCGGGCCTGAACTGGGCGGTTGCCAAGAAGAAGGCCGATTTTGTCGGCATCCGCGGCATGAAACGGCCGGATCTGGTGGCAAGCGGCCGCAAGCAGCTTGTCGGTCTCGTCACCAAGGATCCGAACACGGTTCTCGAGGAAGGCGCTCAGATCGTTGCCGATCCGAACCAGACGGTTCCCATGACGATGATCGGTCACGTGACATCCTCCTACTGGTCGGAGAACTGTGGCCGGTCGATTGCAATGGGTGTGGTCATTGACGGGCGGTCGATCAAGGGCAAGACGCTTTACGTGCCGATGCCCGACAAGACCATCGAAGTGGAAGTCACGGACACCGTGTTCATCGACAAGGAAGGAGTGCGCCTGAATGGCTGATATCGCTCACGCCAATCGCATCGAACCGTTATCAGGCCGCGTCGGCGGAGCCGCGGGTGTCAGCTTGACGCCTGCTGGTGCCGCTTATCGCGTTTCGTTGCGTGTCGACCCGGCCGCAGCCAAGACCGTTTCCAAGAAGCTTGGTCTTGAGTTGCCGATGACCCCGAAGACATCCGTTCAGAACGACAAGGGGCGGCTGGCCGCATGGCTTGGCCCGGACGAATGGCTGATCATCGATGAAAACGCCGATCCGCTGAAGGATCTTGAGAAAATCACCACGCTACATTCCGCGGTCGACATCTCTCACCGCAACACGGCGGTACTTGTCAGCGGCAATGGCGCGCGGGCAACGGTGCAAAGCGGCTGTCCGCAGAACCTGAGTGACAGGGTCTTTCCGGTCGGTTCAGCCACCCGTACGGTGATGGGTAAGATTGAGGTGGTGATCATTCGGACCGGCGAGGACGACTACAGGGTGGAATGCTGGCGTTCGTTTTCAGATTATGCTTTCATTCTGCTTTCGGAAGCGGCGAGGGATTGCCTGGCCTGATTGCCGGGTAGGAATTCCGGCGGAGGCGGCAACTCGTTTGGGATCGTCAGTCGACGTTCAATCGTCCGAAGGGCGATCCTTGGGGTCAAACTGGATGATGGTTTGCCAATTGGCGACCAGCGCCGGCTTTTTGGAATTCTCGATCTCGATGGTCACCACATAAGTGGTCATCAGCATGCCGGCGCCGCGAAACCGGGCCGATTCCAGCACGAAGCGGCCGCGGACACGCGCGCCAGCAGGCACCGGGGCCATGAAGCGGATCTTGTCGAAGCCGTAATTGATCCCCATCGTCTGCTCACGTATCCTGGGGACGCAATTGTAATTCATCGCCGAAAGCAGCGAGAGGGTCAGGAAACCATGCGCAATGGTTCCGCCAAAGGGCGTCTCTGCTGCACGTTCGGGATCGACGTGAATGAACTGGTGGTCGTCGGTGGCATCGGCAAACTTGTCGATGCGGGATTGCGGGACCTCCATCCAGTCGGACAGTCCGAGCTCGCTTCCGACGAGGCCCTCGACTTCTGAAAGTGAAATTTCTCGCTGCACAGGTTTCTCCCGATCTCATATGCGGAGGCGTTTTGGTGCGGAGGCGTTTTGGCCCATCCAGGCGGTGACATCAATCCATGCATCAGCTTAATGAAATGAAAATGGACGGGTAACTGCGGTCTTCAGGTGCTCAGCCGCTTGTTTCGCGCCAACAGACGACCGAACGGGCCGGAATCGCCTTCTCCACCGAAGCTTCCGGGCTCGCGGGGCGCCAGAGTCCGGGAGTGGCGGGCAGCGCGCACTGGATTTCCGATTGCCCGCGATTGAAAACCACCGTCAGCCGTTCACCGGGTGGCCCCAGAACCATCATGAATCCCTGACGCTCGGGGTCTTCCCAGTGGACCGGTTGCATCGGATGGCCATCGGCAGTCAGCCAGGAAACCTGGTCGGGCTCGGCGGAGCCATCACTGTCCTTGAGGAAGCGGGTGCCGGTCAGCGGGGGAGACTGGGCCCGCAACTCGGCCCAAGCGCGGGTGTATTCCAACCGGCCCTGATTGAACTCGTCCCAATGACGCCAGGTGATCGTATTGTCCTGGGCGTAGGCGTTGTTGTTGCCGCCCTGGCTGTGGCCGAATTCATCCCCGGCGGTGAGAAGAATGGTGCCACGGCTGGCAAACAGGCTGGCGATCAGCGCGCGTGCGTCGGCTTCGCGAGCGGCAGCTATCGCCGGATCGTCGCTTGGCCCTTCCACTCCATTGTTCCAGGAATAGTTGGTGCCGTGGCCGTCACGGTTGTCCTCGCCGTTCGCCTCGTTGTGCTTGTTCTGGAAGCAGACAAGGTCGCCCAGCGGAAAGCCGTCATGCGCTGCAATGAAATTCACGCTGCGCGTCCTGTTCCGGCCGGAGTCATGGAAGATATCGGATGAGCCGGACAGCCGTGTCGCCAGGGCGCCAGTCATGCCGTGATCGCCTCGCCAGTAGCGCCGCATGTCGTCGCGGGCGCGGTCGTTCCATTCGAGCCAGGGCGGGCCAAAATTACCGAGCTGGTAGCCGCCCGGACCGATGTCCCAGGGTTCGGCGACCAGGATGCGGTCATGCAGCACCGGATCATCGGCGATGTATTGCAACAGCCGTGCATCTTTCGAGAAACCGTTGGCATCCCGTCCGAGAACCGGTGCGAGATCGAAGCGGAACCCGTCAATCCCGGCCTGGGTCACGAAGTGGCGCATGGCAGCGAGCACGAGTTCCTGAACCTCGGGCCGGTCACAGGCCAGCGTGTTGCCGCAGCCGGTGTCATTGACCAATGTTCCCGGATCATCCCGGTCGTGGCGATAATAGGTGGCGTTGCCCAGTCCGCGCAGGGAAAGGGTCGGTCCTTCCTTGTCGCTTTCACCGGTGTGGTTGAAGACGACATCGAGAATGACACCGATATCCGCAGCATGAAGCGCGTCGACCGCGTAGCGCAAGTCGGCAATGCCGCCCGGTGCGAGACGGGGATCAAGCGCCAGCATGGTGACGGGGTTATAGCCCCAGGCGTTGGTCAGTCCGAGAGGGGGGAGATGCCGCTCATCGATCCAGGCCGTGATCGGCATCAATTCAACGGCGCTGACATGAAGCTTGCGCAGGTGGTCGATGATCGCGGGATGCGCCAGCGCCCGCAGGGTGCCACGCTCCGCACGCGGCAAATCCGGATGCAGCATGGTGAAGGCGCGGACCGGCACCTCGTAGATCAGCCCCCCGGGTTCGAACCTCGGGCGGCCCGGATTGAGCGGGGGCAATGGTTCTTCGAGAACCGCCTTGGGGACAATACCAGCAGTATCTTCACCGAATGCCGCCAGACGCGGGTCGTAGACAAAGGGTCGGTCAAGCCGTACTGCATAAGGATCAACCAGCAATTTGGACCGGTCAAACCTGTGGCCGTTTTCCGGTTGCCAAGGCCCATCGGCGCGAAAGCCGTACCGGACGCCAGGCTCAAGCCCTTTCACCATGGTGGTGAAGGTGCCATCCCCGTCCTGACCAAGATCATGACGCCCTGTTTCATGACCGGACCGATCGAAAAGACAGAGCGTGACACTTGAAGCCGATGGCGCCCGCACGGTGAAGCGCGTACCCGCCGTACTCAGTTCAACGCCGGCTTTTCCCGGCAGGCCGATGTCTGTGAAGCGGGTCATCAGGTG
Organism: Parahoeflea alexandrii; assembly: GCF_024105735.1. Lineage (GTDB taxonomy): Bacteria > Pseudomonadota > Alphaproteobacteria > Rhizobiales > Rhizobiaceae > Hoeflea > Hoeflea alexandrii. Next base: position 234,924 of record NZ_JAAAML010000001.1, read on the forward strand.
ATGACGGTGGGAGCTGTGCGGCCGGTCCGACCGGCTATGCCTGCCAGATTCTCTGCAGCTTCGATGAGCGGTGCAAGCGCAGCCTGGGTTTCCTGGTCGTGCCGTGCGGAGTCGGGTTCGTAGCGTTCCATGTAAACCCGGAGTGTTGCGCCGGAAGTGCCGGTGCCCGACAGACGGAAAACCAGACGCGAGCCACCTTCGAAGAAGATCCGAATGCCCTGATTGCGGCTCACCGAACCATCGACCGGGTCGTGATAGGTGAAGCTGTCGGCCCGTTCAACGACCATGGATCCGGTCTGCCGGCCAGCCATGGTGTCAAGTGTCTCCTCAAGGGCCGCCATCAGCTCGTTGGCCTTGTCGGTTTCGATCGCCTCGTAGTCATGACGGGAGTAGTAGGTACGGCCATATTCGGCCCAGTGATCCTCGACGATCTGCTTCACGCTCTGGCGACGTGCGGCGAGTATGTTGAGCCAGAGCAGAACCGCCCAGAGCCCGTCCTTCTCCCTGACGTGATCCGAGCCGGTGCCGGCGCTTTCCTCGCCGCAGATGGTGCAGCGCCCGGCATCGAGAAGATTGCCGAAGAACTTCCAGCCGGTGGGTGTCTCGTGCATCTCGACGCCGAGTTTTGCGGCAACGCGGTCAGCGGCACCGCTGGTCGGCATCGAACGGGCGATGCCCTTCAGTCCATCCTTGTAGCCCGGGGCGAGATGGGCATTGGCAGCCAGCATGGCAAGCGAATCCGAGGGGGTGACGAACACGCCTTTGCCGATGATCAGGTTGCGGTCGCCATCGCCATCCGATGCGGCGCCGAAATCGGGGGCATCAGGACCCATCATCAGATCATACAGCGCCTTGGCGTGAACCAGATTGGGATCGGGATGGTGGCCGCCGAAGTCCTCGAGCGGCGTGGCATTGAAGACAAGTGCCGGATCGACGCCGATCCGCCGGACGAGAATTTCGCTTGCATAGGGGCCTGTGACGGCGTGCATGGCGTCGAAAGCGACCTTGAAACCGCCTGCGACCATTGTGCGGATGGCGTCGAAGTCGAACAGGGTTTCCATCAAGTCGGCATAATCGCTGACCGGATCGACGACCTCGATGGCCATGCCGCCCGCTTCGAACGTGCCGATCAGGTCGAGATCCACATCGTCGAAATCGGCGATCATATATCGGTCGATGACCTGCGATCTGGCATGTATTTCCTCGGTGATCTTCTCCGGGGCAGGGCCGCCATTGGAGATGTTGTACTTGATGCCGAAATCCTCGGTGGGGCCGCCGGGATTGTGACTAGCCGACAGGATCAGTCCGCCAAAGGCCTTCGTCTTCCGGATCAGGTGGGAGGCGGCAGGGGTCGACAGTATGCCGCCCTGACCAACCAGAACGCGACCGAAACCATTGGCTGCGGCCATGCGGATCGCGGTCTGGATGACCTCGCGATTGTAGAACCGTCCATCCCCACCAATGACCAGCGACTTGCCCTCGAAGCCGTCGAGACTGTCGAATATCGACTGTATGAAGGCTTCGGTGTAGCCGGTTTTCTGGAACACTGGTACTTTCTTGCGGAGACCTGATGTCCCGGGTTTCTGGTCTGAAAAGGGGGAGACGGATATGGTCCGGTTCATGTGTCGCTCTTTGCATTGAGAAGTTCGGCATAAAGACTGGCGTAGCGCAGGGCGCTGCGATCCCAGGAGACGTCGGCCTTCATGCCCTGGTTCTGCAGCTGCGCCCATACCTTGGGTTCGGCAAAGGCGCGGATGGTGCGGCGCAGGGCCTCGCGCAGGGCATCGGGTGTAATTGGCGAAAATTGAAAGCCGGTTGCCACCTCGGCCGCGCTCGCGGCCTCGTTGGCGTCGATGATCGTGTCAGCAAGGCCACCGGTGCGCGCAACCACCGGGACATTACCGTAACGCAGTCCGTAGAGTTGGGTCAGGCCGCAGGGTTCAAACCGCGACGGGACAAGAATCACATCGCCGCCGGCCTGCATGAGATGCGACAGCGGTTCGTTGTAGCCAATGACGAGCCCTATGTCGCCTGGATGCCGTTCTGCCGCTGCCTGTAAGGCGGTTTCCAGAGCCTTGTCGCCGGATCCAAGCACCGCCAACCTGCCGCCCATTGCGACGATGTCGTCGGCGAGTTCGGTGAGCACGTCGATGCCCTTTTGCCAGGTCAGCCGGCTGACAACGGTGAAGACCGGTTTGTTGGTATCCCCGAACCCGAAATAGTCGGCGAGAGCCTTTCGGTTGGCCTGGCGCTTCTTCGGTTTGGCGAGGCTGTAGTTTGCCGCGATCATCGTATCCGTCGCGGGGTCCCAGACCTCGGCATCAATACCGTTGACGATGCCGTGCAAATTATCGGCGCGGGCGTTGATAAGGCCATCCAGCCCCATGCCGAATTCCGGCGTGCGGATTTCCTGGGCATAGGTCGGGCTGACCGTGGTGATGGCGGTGGCCATCTGCAGGCCGCCCTTGAGGAAACTGACATCGCCGTAATACTCGACCCCATCCATCGAAAACACCGATTGCGGCAGATCGAGCTCGGGGAAAATATCCGGTCCAAACTGTCCCTGAAACGCAATGTTGTGAATGGTCATCACCGTCGGGGTATGTGCTGCCTTGCCCTGTCTCATGTAGACAGGGGTGAGGCCTGCCTGCCAGTCATGCGCATGAACGATGTCGGGCGTCCAGTCCGCCAGTGCGCCCTCGGCGATGTTGGCGGCCGCGCGGCAGAGTGCGGCAAAGCGCAGCCAGTTGTCGGGATGATCGGCATTGGCGGCGTCGGTGTAGGGACCACCTTCTCGGTCAAACAGATCGGGCGCGTCCAGAACGAGATACTCCACGCCGTCAATCGTGCTTGTAAGTATGGTTGCGCTCACACCCAGGAGATCCTCGAAGCGGACCAGCGCCACCGGATCGCGAAGTTTGCCCATGACCTGCTGATAGCCCGGAAGCAGAACCTGCATGTCGACACCATGGGCCGACAGGGCCGCGGGCAGGGCACCTGCGACATCGGCCAGACCGCCGGTCTTGATCAGTGGGTAGACTTCAGAGGCGACAGAAAGAACCCTCATTCGTAGATCAACCCCGCCTGATCGAGCATGTCCTGGGTGATCAGGCAGATGCCTGACGCGGTTCGCCGGAACCGGCTTGCATCGAGTTCGGGGTCTTCACCAACCACCAGTCCGGCCGGAATCTTGACGCCCCGGTCGATCACCACCTTGGACAGGTTGGCGTGACGGCCGATCACGCATTCGGGCAGCACGACGGCCTCGTTCAGCCTGGAATAGGACCGGCACAGAACGCCCGAGAACAGCAGCGATCGATGCAGTTCGGAACCCGAGATGATGCAGTCTCCCGATACCAGCGAGGACAAGGCCATGCCGCGCCGGCCCTCTTCATTGTGGACGAACTTTGCCGGCGGCCTGATCTCGGCATAGGTCCAGATCGGCCATGAGCGGTCGTAAAGGTCGAGTTCTGGCAAGATGTCGGTGAGATCGATATTGGCCTGCCAATAGGCGTCTACCGTTCCCACATCGCGCCAATAGGCTTCCTTCTCGGGCGTCTCGCGAACGCAGGAGTCCGCAAACCGGTGCGCCACGGCTTTGCCGTTTTCGACGATATAGGGGATGATGTCCTTGCCGAAATCACGGCTTGAACCGGGAGCCTCCGCGTCGCGTCGCAACTCGTCCATCAGGAAGTCCGTGTTGAAGACGTAGATCCCCATTGACGCCAGGGCCATGTCGGGCTTGTCCGGCATGGCTGGAGGGTCAGCGGGCTTTTCAACGAAGTCTATGATCTCGTCCTTGTCGTTGATGTGCATGACACCGAAACCTGTGGCTTCCATGCGCGGCACCTCAAGGCAGCCGACGGTGACATCGGCGCCTGAATTGACGTGCTGCTGCAACATCAACTCGTAGTCCATCTTGTAGATGTGATCACCGGCCAGAATGACCATGAACTCGGGACCGTAGTCCTCGATGATATCGATGTTCTGGAACACCGCATCGGCGGTGCCGGCGTACCATTGGGTCTCCGAAACACGCTGGCTGGCCGGCAGAATGTCAAAACTCTCGTTTCGTTCCGGTCTCAGAAAGTTCCAACCGCGCTGCAGGTGCCGGATCAGCGAATGGGCCTTGTACTGGGTGGCAACGCCGATGCGCCTGATCCCCGAATTCAAGGCATTGGAGAGGGCAAAGTCGATGATGCGTGTCTTGCCGCCAAAATAGACTGCAGGCTTGGCACGGCGATCGGTGAGTTCCATCAGGCGGCTGCCGCGACCACCGGCCAGGACATAGGCCATGGCATCACGTGCCAGCGGCTGAACCCGTTTCTGCTCCATAGTAACCTCCCCTTTTGATCCCGGCCCGGTTCAGCCGGGCTTGAACATGATTGTCGCCAGCGGCGGCAGTGTCAGCTCGGCAATGTGACGGCCACCCTCAAGCCGTGTCATGACCTCACCAAGATTGCCCTTCCCGGAGCCTCCGTAAATGGTGGAGTCCGAATTGAAAATCTCAAGCCAGACGCCATCCTGCGGCAATGGTATCTGATAACCGGTCAGCACATTGGGCGTGAAATTCGATATGATGACGACCGGTTTCTCGCCGGGTGAACGCCGGATCCAGGCGAAGACCGAATTTGCATGGTCGTCGGCGATGAGCCACTCGAACCCTTCCGGCTCGCAATCACGCGCATGCAAGGCAGGTGTCTTTGCATAGAGCCGGTTGAGGTCACGCACCAGGTCCTGCATGCCGTGATGGCGCGGATCATCGAGATGGTCCCAGTCAAGAGACCGCGCCTCGCTCCATTCGCCGCGCTGGGCGAATTCCTGGCCCATGAACAACAGCTTCTTGCCAGGATAACCCCACATGAAGCCGTAATAGGCTCTCAGTGAAGCAAATTTCTGCCACTCGTCACCGGCCATCTTGTTGAGCATCGAGCCCTTGCCGTGAACCACCTCATCGTGGGAAATCGGCAGAACGAAATTTTCCGAGAACGCGTAAAGCAGGCCGAAGGTCATGTCGCCATGGTGGTGTTTGCGGTAGATCGGGTCGCGCTGCATGTAGGACAGGGTGTCATGCATGAACCCCATGTTCCACTTGAAGCCGAAGCCGAGTCCGCCCTCGTACACCGGGGCGGAGACCCTTGGCCAGGACGTGGATTCCTCGGCAATGGTGACGATACCGGGATGGCTGCCATAGACAGCCTTGTTCATGCTCTTGAGGAACTCGACCGCGTCGAGGTTTTCCCGTCCGCCATCCTTGTTGGGAATCCACTCGCCTTCCTTGCGCGAGTAATCGAGGTAGAGCATCGAGGCGACGGCATCCACCCGGAGGCCATCGACATGATAGGTCTCGGCCCAGAACAGCGCGTTGTTGACGAGGAACGAGGACACTTCCCGGCGGCCGAAATTGTAGATCGCCGTGTTCCAGTCGGGGTGAAAACCCTGGCGCGGATCGGCGTGTTCATACAATGCGGTCCCGTCAAAACGCGAAAGCCCGTGTTCGTCGGTCGGAAAATGCGCAGGCACCCAGTCGAGAATGACGCCGATACCGACCTGGTGAGCGCCGTCGACAAAGCGGGCAAAACCTTCGGGTTCGCCGAACCTTGCCGAGGGGGCGTAGAGCCCCGTGGTCTGGTAGCCCCAGGAGGGGTCATAAGGGTGTTCGGAAACCGGCAGGAACTCGATGTGGGTGAAGCCCATTTCGACGCAGTAGGGGATCAGTTCGTCGGCCAATTGGTCCCATGACAGGAACGAGCCATCGGGTTGTCTGCGCCAGGAACCCGGATGCACCTCGTAGACTGAAATCGGCTGGCGGCGCGCGTCGACCTGGGCCCAGTGGGCGCGGTGGGCGCTGTCACCCCAGTCATGGTCGAGATTGGACGCCACGATCGAGGCTGTCGCCGGTCTGAGTTCGGCGCGGCGGGCATAGGGATCGGCCTTGAGCGGCAGTCTTTCGCCGTTCGGACCTATGATCTCATATTTGTAGGCGGCACCGGGCTTCACGCCGGGGGCAAAGATCTCCCAGATCCCGACATCGGCCCGCAGGCGCATGACATGGCGGCGCCCATCCCAGTCGTTGAAATCGCCGACGACCGAAACCCGGCGCGCATTGGGCGCCCAGACGGCAAAATGCACGCCATTCGTGCCTTCGTGGCTGATGGGATGGGCCCCCATCTTGTCGAACAGGCGCAGATGCGAGCCTTCGGCGATGAAGTAGTCATCCATCGGGCCCAGCACGGGCCCGTAGGAATAGGGGTCGTCGACTTCCCAGGAGCCGGTCGAATTGGTTGCGGCATAGCGCAAGGGCTGGCGCATCGTGATTGAGAGGCGGCCCTCGAACAGACCGCTGACTGCGCCTGGCTGGAGCTGGCCGACATGTGCTCCATCAAGCGTCAGTGCCTGAACATCCTTGGCGCCGGGGATGAAGGCGCGGGCGAGAAATCCCTCAGGGATTTCCTGGACGCCGAGAATGGAAAAAGGGTTTCCATGCGTTCCGGAAGCGATTGCTTCTGCTTCTTCCGCCGACAGGTGAGGCACCTTGTGATCGGCGTCTGGCACGGTTCCCTTTTGGGTCATGGGCCGGCTTTCCAAATTTCCTTTGCATACTGGCGGATGGTGCGGTCCGAAGAGAACCATCCCACACGCGCGGTATTGAGGATAGTACGGCGATACCAGGCCTCCTCGTCAACCCACAAACTGTCGACCTGGCGCTGCGCCTGGGCATAGGCGTCAAAATCGGCAGCGACCATGAACCAGTCATGATCGTACAGTCCGGCAATCAGATCGCCATAGCGGTTGCGGTCATCGGGGCTGAAGACACCCGAGGCGATGGCGGTGAGCGCCTGTGACAGTTCCGGCGAGCTTTCAATGATGCCTCGTGGGTCGTGGCCGGTTGCGCGGCGCTCGGCGACTTCGGCCGCGGTGAGGCCAAAGATGATGATGTTGTCGTCACCAACACATTCCTTGATCTCGACATTTGCGCCATCAAGCGTGCCAATTGTCAGCGCGCCGTTGAGCGCAAACTTCATGTTGCCGGTTCCCGACGCTTCCATGCCGGCGGTTGATATCTGCTCGGAGAGGTCAGCGGCCGGCACCATGATTTCAGCCAGCGAGACGTTGTAATTGGGAATAAACGCGATCTTCAGCAGGCCACGCACAGATGGATCATTGTTGATGACCCGGGCAATATCATTGGCCAGCTTGATGATCAGCTTGGCGTTGTGATAACTCGGTGCCGCCTTGCCGGCGAAGAATTTCACCCTTGGCGTCCAGTCGAGTTCGGGGTGCGAACGTATCTGGTCGTACAGCGCCACTGCCTCGATGATATTGAGCAATTGCCGCTTGTATTCGTGAATCCGCTTGATCTGGATGTCGAACAGGGCCGAGGGATCAACCCTGATGCCCATGCGGCGGGCCACCAGATTTGACAGCTTGATCTTGTTTTCGCGTTTGACGGCGGCGAACCGGGTTCGGAATTCGGTATCGTCGGCAAATTTGCCGAGAGCCGACAACGCCTCCGCGTCATCCATGAAGTCGTCGCCGATCGCTTCCCGGATCAATTTGAACAGCTCTGGATTGCATTGCATCAACCAGCGGCGCGGGGTGATGCCATTGGTCTTGTTGTTGATCCGGTCCGGGTAGAGGCCGTGCAGGTCGGAAAACACGGTCTGCTTCATCAGGTCGGTGTGGAGCGCCGAGACACCGTTGATCGAGTGGGAGCCGATGAAGGCAAGATTGCCCATGCGGACGCGGCGCTCGCCACCTTCGTCGATCAGCGAAACCGAACGGATCTGGCCCTCGTCATAGCCACGTTCCTTGCGGGCCTGGCGCAGGACCTTGGCGTTGATCGCATAGACCAACTGCATGTGGCGCGGCAGAAGCCGCTCGAACAATGGCACCGGCCAGCTTTCCAGCGCTTCAGGCAGAAGCGTGTGGTTGGTGTAGCTGAAGGTCTTGCGGGTGATGTCCCAGGCCGGATCGAACTCCATGCGATGCACGTCGATCAACAGCCGCATCAGCTCTGCCACCGACACCGCAGGGTGGGTGTCGTTGAGCTGGATAGCCACCTTGTCGGGCAAGGTGCGCAGATCGCCATACTGCTGCAGATGACGGCGCAGGATGTCCTGCAGCGAGGCGGAGGAGAAAAAGTACTCCTGGCGCAGGCGCAGTTCCTGGCCGGCAGGAGTCTGGTCGGCGGGATAGAGCACGCGGGCAAGAGCCTCCGCCTTGTTGCTTTCGCGAAGCGCGCCGATGTGGTCGCCGGCATTGAAGGCATCAAGCAGGATCGGATCGATCGGTTGGGCCGTCCAGAGCCGGAGCGTGTTGACCCGTTTGGCGCGCCATCCGACCACGGGCGTGTCATAGGCCACGGCAATCATCCGCTCCTGCGGCTTCCAGATACAGCGCTGGGTTTCGTCCGAACCGTTGCCGATGGTGTCTACCGATCCGCCAAAGCCGATTTCGTAGGCGCTTTCGCGGCGGGGGAACTCCCAGGGGTTTCCATGACTGAGCCAGGTTTCAGGCAGTTCAACCTGCCAGCCGTCGCTCATCTGCTGCTTGAACAGGCCGTGGACGTAACGGATGCCGTAACCATAGGCAGGAATATCGACTGTCGCCATCGATTCCATGAAGCAGGCCGCAAGGCGGCCAAGCCCGCCATTGCCCAGCGCCGCGTCCGGCTCCAGCGCCGCAACCGCATCGAAATCGACGCCGAGCGATTGCAGGGCCTCGCGAACCTCGTCGAGCATCTCGAGATTGGACACGGCATCGCGTGTCAGCCGTCCGATCAGGAATTCGAGCGACAGGTAGTAGACCCGCTTGGAGCCGTCCTCGTAAGTCTTGCGGGTGGATGCCATCCAGCGATCGATGACACGGTCGCGGATCACCAGAATGGTGGCGGTCATCCAGTCATGCGGCTTGGCGACCTTGGCGTCCTTGCCTATCGAATAGGTCAGACGTTCGATGATGTCGGCAGCGAGTGTGGCGGAGTCACCGGAACGCGGTGCGGGAGCAGGAAGATCGGCAATGGCGGATTTGGATATCATCGGATGTCCCATTCAGCTTGGGCGTTGGACGCCGCATGATTCCTCCCAGTGGAGGGCATCATGAGGGTACTTGGCGCTCCAAGCAATGAATGATTTCGGCGTGAATATCCAGAATTTAAATCCATTAGATCGTCGATTTGCAGGAGATAACCCTCGTTCAGGCCCGGACAATCAATCCTTTCGGAGCCCTGCCAGCCCTCAATCGTGACGGGGCAACACCAGGTCTTCCGACAGTGGCAGCCGTTCCTGTCTCAATCGACGGTCAAGTGACCCGAGGCTATGCGCTTTTGCAGATGACGATCGACTGCCGCGCGGTCGGCGCAAAAATGCAGACGGCCGTCGCACCTGTCGCGAAGCGCCGCGAGGTCAGCGAACATAGGCGATGTTGCCAGTCCTACCGACTCAAGGAGGGACACGCCGAGATAGCCGATGTCGAGGCTGGCGAACTCGAATGGCTTCATGTCGACCTCCGCGCCCATCGGATGGATGGTGAAATAGGTCCGATAGGCCGATGATGTCAGCTTGTCGACGGCGAAGTCCGGATAGAGATGATTGACCAGCTCACGCGTTGCAAAGGACTGGTGGTCACCGAACTCCAGAACGATGGAAGGGTGATTGGCGCTTTCCGCTTTGGCCTGGGCCAGATACCAGTCGAAATCTCTCTGGGATTGCGCAACCCTGCGGACATATTCGTCCAGTTCGGAATTGCCGCTTTGTGCAAAAGCATCTTGTTCGCTATCCGCCAGATGATTGCCATAGGGCGAATGGGCGAACATGGTTTGAACCTGCAGAAACAGGGGTCTGCCATCTGTTCTGCGATGGTCTTCGATGAAGGTGCGGGCGGCTTCGAAGTAAAACCGGTCGGGATGGGCATATTCACTGGCGCCGATGCGATCGTAGTCAAGGACTTCGTCGAAACCGATTGATTCGAGAAACGGTCCCTCGTTGACGAACCCATGATCCATGGGCATCAGCACCGCGGTTCGATAGCCGCAGCGGGACAGTTCTGTCGCCAGTGACTGCTGAACCTTGCCCTCCAAGGCCGTGGTCAGGTAAGGAGCCCGCCAACCGAAATCGAGGCTGGAAAGGCCGGTCATCAGCGAGAAATTGGAAATCCAGGTGCCGCCGCCGAAGGTTTCGACACGAAGCTCGCGTCGCTTACCGTCCGCGGATCTGAACCGCCCTCCGAATTGCTCTGCGAGGCCATGCTGATTAAACTGGCCGAGATCGGTCTGGCTTTCACTGAGCACGATGAAGATGTCCGGCCTCGGTCCTGCCATGTCGCACGGACCGGCGGCGGCGAAAGGCTTGACATCGGGCATGCCAGCGAAGCGGTCGGCAAAGCCTCTGCCGATTGCCGCATCCCGCAGATCGAGAAATGATACGAAGAACGCAGAGGCATTGAAGCCGCCGAGATAATGAAAATATCGGGGCTCATCGGCCTTGAGTGGGTAGCTGACCGGAATCAGCAAAAAGGTTGCGGCCACCAGCGCGCTTCGCTTGATGGCGGAGAGTTCGCGCTTTCCATCCCAGGCAAAAACGAGGCAGAGCGCGATTGCACAGCTGATCAGCAGGACTGCGACCGGAGCGATGTAGATAGCGAAACCGTCAATCAGAAAGGCAAAGGCCTTGGTGTCCGTTCCGGTAAACACGAAATCGTAGACATGGAGATCAAATCCCTTTGTTCTGTATTTCATTACGGAAATGACGGAGATCAGCGCCGTCGCCGCGAGCGCTGCATAAATTGAGAAGTAGAGGCGGCAGCTGACCAGGAACAGCACCGCAGCAATGCCGAGGACCGAAAGCATGACGAACGGCATGTGTTCCACCGCCCGTTCGAGCGCGTAGAGAAACGTGGCGCAAAGCAGAATGGCTGCGACGGCAGTCAGCGGGTGCAGGACAAATGCCTGCAGCCGTTGTAACAGCCTGTCGCTGATTATCCGCGCCATGTAGTCTTCTCCGGTCAATACTCCCGGAGAGAAAGCGCATTCATTCCCCCAATAGGCAAATGCAATGATCGGTTAACCTTAACGGGGTGGCCTCGGTTTCGGCAGCTGTCGCTTCGCTTAAGCCGCCCGCCGTATCAGAAGCCCGCACCTGGCGCGATGCTTGCGATGTTTTTAAGCGAGGCTGTGAGGTTTTGCTTTCCGCCCTTGTAGCCGAAGACATAGTTGGCAGTGCCCGAGAGCGAGAACAGCGGTGCGTAGCTGCGCTTTGCGGTGTCGGTCTCGACGGCATTGGTCATGTTGTCGAGGATGAGGGTGCGGTCTTCCAGGGTGACGGAGAGCACGGCGTGGAACAGGCGGCGGCTTGTGTCCTTGACGACGACGATCTCCATGGCGTTCACCGGCACGCCGAGCCTTGCGAGTACCGCCATCTTGAGGATGGCGTAGTCCTCGCAGTCGCCGCTTGCGCGGCCGAGCGTCTCGTTGGGTGTCGACCACTGGTCGAGGCGGCCGTGGGTTTCCTCGTCGGTGCGGTAGGTGACGAGGGTGTTGACGGAAGCCGAGACGTGGCGGAGCTGGGCGGTGATGTCGGCACCGCCGAGATCGAGGCGGTCGGCGAGGTCAGCGCAGCTGTTGATGCAGATGGCGGAGGCGCCGGTGCTTGCCGCCTTGCGGATCAGGCCCGAGATGCGGGCGCCGCTGCCGATCTTGCCGAAGCGGATGCGGTGGGCGCCGAACAGCGGCCGGTCCTGGCGGATGGTGCGGCTGACGGCCTGGCTTGTGGCCTGATAACTGGTGGCCTGATAACTGGTGTCCTGCCTGGCGGCCCGGGTTGCGGCCCGGGTTGCGGGGCGGGGCGCGGGGACGGGGATCGAGGCGGTGGTGATCCGGTCGCGGGGTGCGAGAGCTGCAAGACCTGCCGACAGGGTAAGAGCGGGCAGGGCATAGGCTGAACGGGTTGTGTCGACGAAGGCAAGCGGCGCGAGCCCGGCCGCGGTCAGGTGAAGAGTGGATGCGCGCAGGGCGGGAACGGGCCATTGCGGAGCGGGGACCCCGGTCTCGGCCAGAAGGGCTGGCGTGGTGGCGGGGGATGAGACCTGGAGTTGTGCCTCGGGTTCGGCGAAGACATTGGCCTGTGCTGCGGTGGCGCAGAACAAAGAGAATGCAATTGCAGTATTTCTGAGAGTTGCTGTCTCTTTTGCAAAGCTATACATCTTTTTGGCCTTCCCCGTTTGTTGGGAAAAGACTACTCGAATAAACATAAGATCTTAGAAACAAACAGAACTAACGAAACCGGTGTTGTTTCGATAAAAATTGATCGAAACCATTCTTGTTCAAGCGCAGGTGAGTTGCGTGCAAGACGGCATATTTTGCGAATCTGCTAAAGTAATGGTTGCTAAAAGCATATCAAATTATGCTTCAAATTGACCAAACCGTTAACAGAGAGATTTTTGCATATATTGATATGTAGTGAAGATGTGAAAGAAATTGTTTGTGAAATACTAACTGGTTAAAAAAGGGTAATTTTAGCCAGGAACACGTTTATGTTGAAAATTGATTTTGTTGATGCTTCTGAAACCACAATCGACGGCGGCTCATCCGACAGCGGCATGGATGCGGTTTTGCTGGCCCAGGCCGACACCGGTACCGACCCGGCGGGCACTCCTCCATCCGATCCTTCCGCATCCGGCGGAGCGCCGGGGATCAGCGTGATCGTTCCTGACGCGAGCAATCGCGTGACGCTTGCGGCAGATACCAGCATCGAGGATATCCAGCTGGACGGCAACGACCTGCTGCTGGTTCAGCCGGACGGTTCCCAGATCCGGATCATTGGCGGCGCTCTGAGCGTGCCGACCTTCGTCATCGGCGACATCGAGGTGCCGCAGGAGGTGCTGGTTGCGGCGCTGGAAACCAGCGGCTTCAACGTCGCCGCCGGTCCGAACAATACGCTGTCGGTGACGCCGCAAGCGCCGACTGGCTCGGGCGGAGAGTTCGGGGATTCCAGCGATGCCACGATCATCGATGGCAAGTTGCAAACGCTGGGCCTGCTGGGGGACGACGCAGCCAGTGGGGCTGGCGATGGTGCCGGTGACGAGATCATCGAACCTGGCAATGTCGCCTCGGTGCTTGGCGGTGGCGTTTCCGCCGGCGAGATCGTCGAATCGGCCGACAACCCTGGCGGCGTCGATGCCGACCCGGTTGCCGCCACCGGCTCGATCACCTTCTTCGATCCGGATTTTGGCGAGACCCGCACCGCCGAAATCTCAGCCAGCAACGTGGTCTCCCAGGTGCTCAAGAGCGGTGGCTCGCTCACCGCCGCACAGCTTGATGCGTTGCTCGCCGGCTTCAGCCTCGACACGCCCGGCGGGATCACCGTCGAATCGACCACGGCTGCAGGCGGCTCGATCGACTGGACCTATCAGGTCGGCAATGAAGCGGTTGATATCCTGGCCAGCGGCGAAGTCATTACCCTGTCCTTTGATGTGCAGATCAATGACGGCATCTTTACCGTGACGCAAACGGTGACCATCACCGTGACAGGCACGAATGATCAGCCGGTGATCGAGGGGACTTCGGTTCTCGCCGGCACGATCACCGAGCAGACCGACATGACGGGTGCGGCAACGCCGCTGACGGCAACGGGGCGGATCGTTCTGTCCGATGTCGACCTGACCGACACGCACACGGCCAGCCAGAGCTTCGTCTCGGCAGTATGGTCGGCCGGCGTCAACCCGACGGCTGATCCGGGAGCACTGGTTGTGAATGCTCTCAATCAGAGCGCTGACACGGCTGACTGGACTTACGCGGTCGCTGATAGCGCACTGGACTTCCTCTCCGCCGGCGAGACGCTGACCATCACCTACGACGTGATTGTTCAGGATGACAGCGGAACCGGCACCGCTGCCTCGGCCGTGAGCCAGATCGTGGTGACCATTACCGGCACCAATGATGCGCCGGTGATCGACGTCACGGCTGGCGCCTCGAGCTCCGAACTCGTCGATTCGACGCTCTCGCTTGCGGCTGTCACTGCGTTCGGTCAACTGACATTCACCGATGTCGATCTGTCCGACACCGGGCACAGCGCCAGCGTCGTCGGCGCGGTCATCCGCTCGGGGGAGTCCGATGGATTGTCCATTCTGGGAATCCCCTTGCCGGACAGCGTTCTGCGCGCTTTCCTGACAATCGACGCTGTTGCAAAGCCCGCCGGGTCCGGCGATGGCTCGATAGACTATTCCTTCTCCGTACCCGACCTGACATTTGACTACCTGGCCAAGGGGCAGTCGGTGACGCTGACCTACACCGTCGAACTCTCGGATGGCGATGGCGGCGTGACAACCCAGCAGGTGCCAATCACGATCACCGGCACGAATGATCGCCCGGAAATCCTGTTTCCATCCACTGCGTCCGGGCGCGAGAACCGCAACCAGACCGGATCGGATGCGCTGGAAACACACAACGGCACCATGCTGTTTTACGACGCGGACCGGGACGATGTCGGTCACAGCGCCGATGCATCGTTTGCAGGCGCGACCGGAGTGACAGCAGGGCTCGATATCTCGCTGATCGACAACGCTGTTTCCATCAACTCTGTTTCCAAGGCAATCAACACTCAATTCGGATCGCTGAGGTGGAACTTTGCCGCGGTCGACCGCGCCTTCGACTACCTGTCCGCTGGCCAGCAGGTCACGCTCACGTACACCGTCACTCTTGATGACAATGAAGGCGAGGCCAACAGCACCACCACCTCTACCGTTTCGGTCACCATCACCGGGCGCAATGACCGCCCGGTGATCACTTCGGGCGCACAGACGGGGGCGGTCGAAGAGACGGCCGATGTGGTGGGCGGCATTGACCCTGATCCGGCCGCTGCGACCGGGACCATCAGCTTTCTGGATGTCGACCTGTCGGACGATCCCGAGGCCAGCCATAACGGCGGCACGGTGACGAACATGTCGTTTGCCCACGGTTACACGCCGACGGATGAGCAGATCGCCGCATTGAAGGCGGGGTTCTCGCTGGACGATGCGGCATTGTCGAACTTCTCCAACACGACAGGCGTCGGCTCGACCGGCTGGACCTACCATGTCGCCAACTCCGTCGTGGATTTCCTCGGCGACGGCGACAGTGTCGAACTGACCTATGTGGTAACGATCTATGACTTTAACGGCGGCACCGTAACCCAGAATGTGGTGATCACGGTCACAGGCACCAGCGATGCGCCGACGGTCAGCGCGGCTGACAACTTCGTCGTCAACGAGGAAGATCTGACCAATGGCAATTCCGGCGCGCTGACCTTCAGTGGAGATGTCGGTCTCAGTTTCAATGACTACAGTTCGGTCGGCCTGTCTGCGCGGATTAAAACGTCCGGCGCCACTCCGCTCGATCCGTCGGGGAACCTCATACTCCTGAGCTCAGATGGTCAGGCGCTGGGCTACTCGTTGTTAATCAATCCAGGCCCAGGCTTACAGAGGCTCGAAGCCATCAACTTCCGGACCAGTGAGACCATATTCGTTCTTGAGGTCAAGATTGTTGCCGACGGATCCGGAGGCTTCAAGGTGGCGTACACTTTCGAACTTCGCGGCAATCTCGATCATGTAGGTCCCGGCGACGGCAACAGCATGCCGCTCGACTTCACGGTAACAGCCAAGAACAGCGCCGGCGAAACCGCTGAGAACACCTTCACCGTCACCATCAATGACGATGCGCCCGATGCGGTAAACGTCACCGCGACAGTGGAAGAGAACACGGCCACCCTGATCTCTCTTGTTGAAGGGGACGGTGCCACTGTCGAAGCCGGCGAGGCCTACATTTCCGGCGCCGACGATGTGACCGTGACCCTTGGAACGCCGACCTATTCCAACCTGCCTGCGGGCGTGGTGCCGGGCACACCCGGCATTGCCCTGGTCCAGACGGCAACCGGCTATGATGTCAGCATCACGCCGGGGACTGCATTCGATGCCCTGGCCGAAGGCGAATCCCTGCTGATGGAGATCCCCTTCACCGTGGAGGACAGCGACGGCGACACGGTTACCAAGACCATCACCGTCACCGTTACCGGCACCAACGACGCGCCGGTGATCACGTCGGATGGCGGCGCATCGACGGCTACGGTGTCCATTGCAGAGAACAGCACGGCGATTACAACCGTAACCTCGACGGATGTTGACGGCGGTGCGGCAAGTTATTCCATCTCCGGGGGGGCGGACGCCGCACTGTTCCGGATCGACAGCACCACCGGCGCGCTCAGCTTTGCCGACGCGCCCAATTTCGAAGTCGCCGCCGATACGGGCGGAAACAACGTGTACGATGTGCAAGTGCAAGTGTCCGATGGTGCCGGAGGTATCGATACGCAGGATATCGCGGTCACGGTCACAGACGTGCCGGAAGGGCCGACAGCGGTGGACGATACCGCGAAGACCGACGAAGATACCGCAGTCAGTTTCGCGGTGGCGGATCTCATCAGCAATGACAGCAATCCGCCAGGAGAGCAGCCGCTGTCGATCACCAGCGTCTCGGGTGCGGTCAACGGTGCGGTGTCGCTCAATGCCGGCGTCATCACCTTCACACCGGACGCGAACTTCTCGGGCCAGGCGTCGTTCACCTACACGCTCGACAATGGAGCCGGCACGGACGAGGGCACCGTCAGCATCGACGTCGCGCCGGTGGCGGACGCGCCGGTGATCAGCGTGCCCGGCATTGGCGACCCGGTTCCGCTCTCGGGTGATGCCGTTGTCAACGCCACCACGGCGAACACCCAGCAATTTGCTTCCGTGTCGGCGATCGACGGCGGATATGTCGTGACCTGGTCGTCTTACAATCAGGATGGCAATGGCTGGGGCGTCTATGCGCAGCGCTATGCCAGCGATGGCACGCCCCAGGACGGGGAGACGCTGGTCAACACCACGACGTCGAGCGATCAGGCGTATTCTTCGGTGTCGGCGATCGACGGCGGCTATGTCGTGACCTGGATGTCTAACAATCAGGACGGCAGCGGCTGGGGCATCTATGCGCAGCGCTATGCCAGCGACGGCGCGCCCCAGGGCGGGGAGACGCGGGTCAACACCACGACCGCGAGCAATCAGCAAGAATCTTCGGTGTCGGCGATCGACGGCGGCTATGTCGTGACCTGGACGTCTTACAATCAGGACGGCAGCGGCTACGGCATCTATGCGCAGCGCTATGCCAGCGACGGCACGCCCCAGGGCGCGGAGACGCTGGTCAACACCACGACGGCAGGTGCTCAGCGATATCCCTCTGTTTCGGCGATTGACGGCGGCTATGTCGTGACCTGGTCGTCTCGCGATCAGGATGGCAGCGACTACGGCATCTATGCGCAGCGCTATGCCAGCGACGGCACCCCCCAGGGCGGGGAGACGCTGGTCAACACCACGACCGCGAGCAATCAGCAATATTCTTCGGTGTCGGCGATCGACGGCGGCTATGTCGTGACCTGGTCGTCTTTGGGTCAGGATGGCAGCAGCTACGGCATCTATGCGCAGCGCTATGCCAGCGACGGAACGCCCCAGGACGGGGAGACGCGGGTCAACACCACGACGGCAAACACTCAGATCTATTCTTCCGTTTCGGCGATTGACGGCGGCTATGTCGTGACCTGGTCGTCTTACGTTCAGGACGGCAGCGGCAACGGCATCTATGCGCAGCGCTATGCCAGCGACGGCGCGCCCGAGGGCGGGGAATTCAGGATCAACGACAACATCGAGGGAGATCAATACAGGCATGGCGCCTTCAGTGGCTCGGGGGTCGCGGTTACGGATGACGGAACACTCGTCGTTGTCTGGGATCAGGATTCCGGTGCGGGCGAGATCGAGCATCGCCTTTTCGAGCTTCCCCCGGGAGCAGGCGGGAATGAGGACACCGATATCGCCATCAATCTCTCGGTCGCACTGAGCGATACGGATGGTTCGGAAACACTGTCTGACGTGACCATCTCCGATGTGCCCGCCGGCGTCATCCTGTCTGCCGGAACCAACAACAATGACGGCACCTGGACGCTGACCCAGGCTGATCTGAACGGCCTCACCCTCAGAGCGCCGCAGGACTGGAACGGCTCGTTCGACTTGAGGGTTTCGGTGACGTCCACCGAGACCTCCAACGGAGATGCAGCCACCACGACCGAAACCTTCACGGTGACGATCGACCCGGTCAACGACGCGCCGGAGATCGCGCCAATCGTGCAGACCTCGGCTGTTGCCGAGATCGCGGATGCCTCGATGCAGGATATTGCGCCGGTCACCGGGACGCTGTCGGTCACCGATGCGGACGCCGGCGACACATTGACGGCGCAGGCCGGAACACCGGTTATCAGCTGGAGCGGCGGAACACTCTCGCCGGTGCAGATCAGCGCATTGATGACGGTACTTGGAACCGGCGCGCTCACACTAGGGTCCGCCGTTTCCAACGGTGGCGCTGTCGGCATCGGTTACAGCTGGGATCCGGCCGCCGCCGATCTCGATTTCCTCGCGGCGGGACAGTCGCTGACCGTCAGCTACGACGTGACCGTCTCCGACGGAACGGCGACATCTGCCGCGCAGCCGCTGGTCTTCACCATCGCGGGCACAAATGATCTTCCGGTGGCAAGGAACGACAACCCCAATGGCTCGCTTCCGGAGTTCAGGATCAGCGAAGACGAGACCGTGGCCCGGGTGTTCGACGTGCTCGGCAACGACACGCTGGACGTGGATGCGGGGGCAGCCAACAGCATCAGCCTCAGCACCATCCGCGTCTATGGGGCACCGGGGTTGGCCATGGGGACAAGTCTCGACCCGCTGACTTCGGGGTTCTTTACCATCACTGTCGATGCCAGCAACAGGATCCAGGTCGAATTGAACAACAGCGCCTGGCAGAGCATGCGGCGCGGCGAAACGGCGAAGATCGACATCATCTACCGGCTCCATGGAGATGGTTCGGATGGCTCGACCGGTGCGCTTCAAGTGGAGATAACCGGCAGCAACGATGCGCCGGTGCTTGATGTTGCCGCCTCTCCGGCGATGACGCAGGCCGAGGATGCCGGGCTGCCGATCGGCGATGTCGGCACGCAGGTCTCGACACTGGTCAACGCTCCGGGCGGCAGTGTGGGAAATGTCAGCGATGTGGATGGCAAGACGTCTGCGCCCGGCATGTCGATCACTGCCTTCGATACCAGCCACGGCGTCTGGTACTATCATTTGGATGGGTACAACGCGCCGGATGGCAGGCCGTACTGGTTCAATGCCAATCTGGCGCCCGGCCAAGTGCTGAACCTGAGGGCCCAGGACCAGCTCTATTTCGCACCCAATGCAGGTTACGTGGGCACAGTCGATCAGGCAATCACCTTCCGTGCGTGGGATGGTGTAGCGAGTCCACGGGGCAAGATCTCTGCTCCGGGAACTGTTGGTGGCGGGACTGCCTATTCCGCCGACACCGATACGGTCAGCCTCACGATCGAGAATGTCAATGATGCACCGGTGCTGGTGACCAATATTGCCGATGCGGCAGTGTTCTCCAACATCGCCGTGGACATCGATGTGTCGGGGTCGTTCGCCGATATCGATCCGGGCGATGTTCTCAGCTTCTCGGCGACATTGAACGGCGGCGCGCCACTTCCGGCCTGGCTTTCAATCGACGAGGTGACCGGGCGGCTGACCGGCACGCCACCTTCGGTAGGCGTTGCGGGAGAGACACTTGAGGTCACCGTCACCGCTACCGACACCGGCGGCCTTTCGGTCGCAGACACGTTCGAACTGGCAATCGACAGTGCGCCGGTCGCGCCTGTCATCACTGCGCACACCGACGGCGGGGTGACCGAGGACGCCTCCTATGCAGGCGGTACGAACCTGATCACCAATGGCGGCTTTGAAACGGGCAATTCGAGCGGCTGGTCCTTCAGCGGGCCCTACGTTTCCGGCTATTTCCAGTATGTCCATTCGGGTGGTTATGCAGCGGGCGGCTGGACGGTTTATTCCCCTTACACCCCGGCGACCATGAGCCAGACATTCAGCACGGTTGCCGGCGTGACCTACACGATCAGTTTCTGGGCTCAGAACAACGGCAATGCCGCGCCGGACAATTCGTTGCATGTGACCTGGAACGGCGCGACCGTAGCATCCATAGTCGACCTCGCCTACAGGGGGCCGCTGCCGAACTACACGGAATTCACCTACACGTTCACGGCTACATCCGACACGTCGACGCTGACGCTGGCGCTTGAGAACAGAGTGAACCTGATGTTCGTGGATGAAATCTCGGTGGTGCAGCTGCCGGGTACCGAGACCACCGCAGGCACGATCAGTTACACCGATGACGATGTCGGAGAGACGCACACTGTTTCAGTCTCTCCGTCAGCGGCCGGTTATCTGGGCAGCTTCTCCGCTGCCGTCACTACCCAATCGAGCGGTGGCAGCAACGGCACCGTCAACTGGACCTTCAATGTTGCCGATGCCGACATCCAGCACCTGGCGGGAGGGGAAGCGATTACCCAGACCTATACGGTGACCATAGACGACGGCAATGGCGGGACGGTGAGCGAGGATATCGAGGTGGTGCTGACCGGGGCGGACGAAGCGCCGATCCCGGGTACTGCTGGGGACGATGTGCTTCTTGGAGAGGGCGGGGCGGAACTGCTCAATGGTGGCCTCGGCAGCGACATTCTGTTTGGCGGCGGCCAGGCCGATACCTTCGTCTTTGACGCGGACGCTCTCGCCGATGCCGGCGCGAACATCCGCGATCTGATCGCAGATTACGATTTTGCCGAGGGCGATGTGGTGGATCTGTCGTCGCTGCTCGGAGGGCAGACCGTTGTCGGCCATGCGGCGGACTACGTGAAGATGAACGGGGTTTTCCTGGAAGTTGACGTGGACGGAACCGCGGGTGGCGCCGGCTTTGTCCGGATCGCTGAATTCATCGATGTGCCAACGACAAACGGGCTCAGAATCCTGGTTGATGACGATCCTGCCGATGTGACCGTGGTCATATGATGCTTCGTTTGCGCACGGCCGGACAATCCCGGCCGTGGTGCGTTGACCGGGATGTTCGTGCACGAATTGCGTGGTGAGAAATGCGAGATCAGCATGTCTTCACGCGGTTCAAGGACTCTTCCGAGTGTTGGCCGGGAAAGCTGGGGCTTCCCGGCTGAAATTTTGTCTGGTCCGGTGTTGACAAGACCTTGAGGGGACGGTGGGCGTGCCGGGGATTAAATCCATGGCCGCCATACTGCGACCGATGATGTGGCAGAACCCTCTCATCCCTGTTCGCCCAGAGTAAACAAGCAAAATCGATTGTTGCGCGTTTGGCGATGTGACAGGGCCTGATCAAGATCTGGGGCTTTCCCCATCAGGCTGCGGGGAGTGGCAAAGGCGCACTTCAAAGCGGTCAATTGGTGCGTTGGAAGCGCACAAGGCGGTGTTCGCAATGCGGGGACGCCTTGATGCTGCCGTTCGCCGCTAGCCGCCTTTGGTCAGAATGATGTTCCCTGGATTCCTGACCATGCCAAGCAGGAGGCCTGAGAATGCATCGCAGAGGGGAGGATTCCACGCAATTCTGGTGGTCGACTGGGTGATCGAAGGCCATTGACGGACGCGACCGAAGTTTTAGTATTGGTAAAATCTGCTTGACACGCAAAAGCAAATGCTCCTAAATTTTACCAATACTAAAATTGGGGGCATGAGTTGACCAATCAGACTGCAGCGGAAGCGATCATCGATACCGGCAAGACTGAGGACCCCCTGGGCAAGCGCTTGCGGGCTCGACGCCGCGAATTGTCGCTCACACTCAAGGAAGTTGCCGACGGCGCCGGACTGTCCGTCGGCTTCATTTCACAGGTCGAGCGCGGGCTTACCGTTCCGTCACTGTCGTCACTGGCATCGATCGCCGGCGTTCTCGATTCCCATGTAACCACCTTCCTCGCTCAACCCGAAGGTAAGTCACAACTTACGCGACACAATGAGCGCCCGATCTACGCGGTGGACAAGGCTGCATTGAGCTACGAGCGTCTTTCGACCACGTTTCCGGGCAGTGTTCTCAATTCCGTTATCGTTCACGAGCCTCCGGGCTATCGTTCCGAGCCGATTCAGCATGTGGGCGAAGAGATGTTCTTTGTCCTGCAGGGTGCCATCACGCTCGAGGTCGAAGACGAAACGACCGTGCTGCAGGCCGGGGACTCGATTCACTTCGCATCGATGCGGCGGCACTCGTCGTGGAACCATACCGCCGAGCCGGCCACCATCCTGCACGTCTGCACGATGGACGTGTTTGGCGACAATCCGCAGCAAAACCAAGAACCCGGGAACCGGGCAGGACACCTGAATCACCACAAATGATCCTTGAAGGTCTGAACTCAGAGAGGGCTCAACAGATGACCAAATCACTCAAATTGCTTTCGATTGCCGCCATGGCGTCGACCATGCTGGCAACAGCGCCTCTAAGTGCGCAGGCAGGCGGCGTTTTGCGGCTTGATGAAGTCGCCGTCGGCGAACTCGATCCGGCGATTGCTTCGGACTATGCCGACTCGATCCTGATGTTCAATGTCTATGACACGCTGGTGCTGCCGGCCCAGGGGGCTCCCGGCCATGTTCCACACCTGGCAGAAAGCTGGGAAGGCGACGGCACCAGCTACACATTCAAGCTGCGCGACGATGTGAAATTCGTTTCCGGCAATGCGATGACAGCCGAGGACGTGGTTTTCTCGCTGGACCGGATGAAGGCGATGGGCAAGGGGCTTTCCTACCTGTTTGCCAATGTCGAGAAGGCCGAGGCCGTCGATGCTTCCACCGTCACATTCACACTCACCAAGCCCTATGCACCCTTTGTTGCTTCACTCCTGCGCCTGCCGATCGTCGACAAGCAGACGGTGATGGCCAACCTCGGCGAGGGCGAAGGCGAAATGAAGGATTGGGGTGCTGCCTACCTCACATCCACCAGCGCTGGGACCGGGGCCTACAGGATTGTCTCGCACAATCCGCAGGAAGAAACCGTGATGGAGAAGAACCCCGACTATTTCCTCGGCGTTCCGGCTCCCGCTCCCGATACCGCGCGTCTTCGCTACGGCCTGGAAGCGGCGACCGTCCGCACACTGATCGCGCAGGGCGAGCATGACATTGCCTCGCAGTGGCTGCCGCCCGAAGTCATCAAGGCGCTGGCCGCAAACGGGGCGCAGGTGCTGACGGAAAGCGGTACCGGGGCTTTCTACGTCAAGATGAACACCACCAAGCCACCGCTGGATGACGTCAACTGCCGCATGGCCTTTGCCAAGGCGTTCGACTACGGCGCGGCGATCAAGATGATTGCGGTCACAGATACGGTCTCCCAGGGTGCAGCCTCCACTGGCGCGGTCCCGGTGGGGATGTTCGGAGCCAACCCGGCCGATCAGGTGCTTACCCGTGACCTGGAGGCCGCAAAGCAGCATCTGGCCGAGTGCAAGTACAAGCCCGAGGATTTCACGCTTGAAATCTCCTGGATCGCGGAAGTGCCGGTGGAAGAGCGGTTTGCACTGCTTATGCAGGCAAACTATGCGGAACTTGGGGTCAAATCCGAAATCAAGAAGCTGCCCTGGGCATTGTTTGCCGAACAGGTGTCAAAGCCCGAGAACACGCCGCACCTGTCGCAGCTCTTCGTCAACGCAGTAACCGGCGATCCCGACACGCTGCTTTACGGCATGTACCACTCGTCAGCAGCCGGCACCTGGCAGTCGCCCGAATATCTCAACGACGCCGAAGTGGACAAGCAACTCGAGGCAGGCCGGACCGC
This sequence comes from Parahoeflea alexandrii, assembly GCF_024105735.1. Classification (GTDB taxonomy): domain Bacteria; phylum Pseudomonadota; class Alphaproteobacteria; order Rhizobiales; family Rhizobiaceae; genus Hoeflea; species Hoeflea alexandrii. The sequence goes on from NZ_JAAAML010000001.1 coordinate 258,652, forward strand.
CGCCACGCCGGAGGGACGCGAGGGAGCCTATGCCGCGCTGAATGCCCGGCTGATGGAGATCGCGCCCACCATTTATGGTTATGACCGCCAGTCGGTGTTCGCAGCCAGTGCCCGTGTCAAGGTTCCGGCCTTGTCCGACCCCTCGAAAGCCTTCGGTCTGGACGGAATGGGTTTCACCTTCCGGCTGATGGAAGTCGCTGACTAAGGACCCTCCCGGGACGGCCGGGAGCGCTCGCCCCTAGGTGACCTTGGGCGGCAAGCTTTCCCGGCCTGATGGAGCACAAGACCATGATACCCCTGGCCCGCCTTCTTGCGAAGCGGCTGGCAACGTCGCTGATTGTCCTCATCGGCGTGTCCATGCTGATATTCGCCATAGCCCGGATCATTCCCGGCGACCCTGCGCGTATTGCGCTGGGACCGAATGCAACTGCCGAACAGATCGCCGATTTGCGGGCTGCCCTGCATCTCAACGATCATATCGTCGTCCAGTACGGTCATTTCGTCGCCGACGTTGCCCGGGGCGATCTCGGTGTTTCTCTCTACACCAACCGACCGGTGACAGCCGATATCGCGCTTTATCTGCCGGCGACGCTGGAGCTTGTGCTGGTTGCGGGTCTGATGATGGTCGGTATCGGTTTGCCGCTCGGCATCTGGTCGGCGCGCTGGCGCGGGCGGGCGGCGGACAACATGATCCGGCTGGTCTCGCTGCTCGGGGTGTCGGCGCCAAGCTTTGTCTGGGCGGTGATCCTGATGCTGCTGTTTGCCTTTTATCTGCCGCTGTTTCCGATCGCCGGCCGTATCTCCGACAGCTATGCGATTTCCTCCGTAACCGGTTTCCTTCTGATCGATACGTTGCTCCAGGGAGACGTTCGCGCCTTTGGCAACGCCGCCTGGCACATCGTGCTGCCGGCATTCGCGCTGGCCCTGTCGGGTATCGGACAGGCGGCGCGGCTGACCCGCGCCAACATGGTGGAAACCTACGACAAGCCCTATATCGAAATGGCGCAGTCCTACGGCTTTCCGGCGCGCCGAATTGCCAATCACTACGCGTTCCGCCCGTCGCTGATCCCGTCGCTGACCATTATCGGGCTCGATTTCGCGGCCATGCTTGGCAACGCGTTCCTGGTCGAGGCGATCTTTGCCTGGCCGGGCCTGTCGCGCTACGGCGTGGCGGTGATCCTGCGCAAGGACCTGAACGCCATTGTCGGCACGGTGCTGATCATCTCGGCCACCTTCCTCCTGGTCAACATCATCGTCGATCTGCTGATCGCACTTCTCAATCCCCGCATTCGCTACTCTCAGAGGCCGGCATGAAACGCACCCTTGCCATTCTTCTGGCCAATCCGTTGTCGCTGCTGGGCGTTGTCCTGGTCTCGGTGGTGATCCTCTCCGCAGTGTTTGCCGATTTCATCGCGCCGTTTCCCGAGCACAGTGGCGCGGTGGTGGATTTCGCCAACTTCAACAAGCCGCCCGAGTGGCCCTACATCTTCGGAACCGACCTTGTCGGACGCGACATGTTCAGCCGCATCCTCTACGCCTACCGGATCTCCCTGATTCTGGGCATTGTGGTGCTGGCCATTGCCGTTCCGATCGGCGTCACCATCGGCCTGGTGGCCGGATATCTCGGCGGCTGGACCGAGTATCTGCTGATGCGGCTCACCGACGTGTTCCTGTCCGTGCCGCCGCTGGTGCTGGCGATGTCGATCATGGGTGTGCTGCAGCCGACGCTGGCCAACGGCATGCTGGCCGTGACCGCCATGTGGTGGCCCTGGTACACGCGTCTTGTCTACAACATCACCCGCGGCGAGAAGGAAGAGGGCTATGTGCTCGCCGCCGAAGTGATCGGTGCGTCCAAGGCCCACATCATCTTCCGTGAAATCCTGCCCAATTGCGTGCCCGCGATTATCACCAAAATGACGCTGGACATGGGCTTTGTCATCCTGATCGCCTCGTCACTGTCCTTCCTCGGGCTGGGCGTCCAGCCACCGACGCCGGATCTGGGCTCGATGGTGGCCGATGGTGCCAAGTATCTGCCCGACAGCTGGTGGCTGACCATTTTTCCAGGTCTCGCCATTCTGATTGCCGTTTTCGGCTTCAACCTGATCGGCGATGCGCTGCGTGACATTCTGGGAGCCGAGCAATGAGTACGCCGACGCTCGATATCCGGAACCTGACGCTTGGCTTCAAGGGCTATACCGGCTTCACCGAAGTGCTTCACGGCATATCGCTTTCCGTTGAACCGGGCGAACGCGTGGCGCTGGTCGGCGAATCCGGCTCCGGCAAATCCGTCACCGCCCGCATCGTGTTGGGGTTGCTTCAGGAACTGCGTACGGCGCGGATCGGCGGCAGCGTCCTCTTCGAGGGCCGGGAGCTCGACGGATTGAACAAGCGCGAGCGCCACGCCCTGCGCGGCAAGGCTATGTCGATGATCTTTCAGGATCCGACATCCTCGCTCAATCCGGTGTTCCGGATAAGCGACCAGTTCCACGACGTGCTGCGCCGCGCCGATCCCCGCATTACCCGCGATGCCGCGCTCGAACGTGCCGCGGCCATTCTGGCGGAAGTCTCGGTCCGCGACGCCGAGCGCGTGCTCAACGCCTTTCCGTTCCAGTTGTCCGGGGGGCTCAACCAGCGGGTGATGATCGCCATGGCGCTTGCAAACGAGCCGGCACTGCTGATTGCCGACGAGCCCGGAACGGCACTTGATGTGACGGTGCAGGCGCAGACGCTGCAGCTGATGCGCAAGCTGGTGGAAGAGCATCACACCGCGGTGCTGTTCATCTCGCACAATCTCGGCGTGGTGCGCGAATTCGCCGACCGGGTCTACGTCATCTACAAGGGCCGGATCGTCGAGCAGGGGCCCACACGCGCGGTTTTCGAAGGCCCGCGTCATCCCTACACAAGGGCGCTGATGGCGGCGGTACCTCGGCTGACCGGTGGCGGCATTCCCGATATCGATGAGGATTCCCCGGACTTCGGCGCGCCGCTCGAAACCCATGATGCGGAGGGCAGGGCATGACCGCTCCCATCCTCGAACTGGACGCTGTTTCAAAAACCTTCGGAACCGGAGCCGATGCGGTCCACGCGGCGCAATCGATCTCGTTTGCCGTCAACAGGGGCGAGTGTCTTGCGATCGTCGGCGAATCCGGATCGGGCAAGAGCACTGTCGCCAACATGATCCTTGGGATCTATCCGCCCTCGTCCGGAGAGATCCGGCTCAATGGCACCGCTCTTCCCGCGAGCCGCAAGCTCGAACATCGCCGCGCCATCCAGCTGGTGCAGCAGAACCCGCTGTCGTCCCTCAATCCGAAGCGGTCGATCGGCGCCTCGCTGCGCCTGGCGCTCGATGTGCATGACATCGGCGCGAGCGCTGAGAGGGCAAACCTTGTCGGCGCGCTTCTCGAGGAAGTCGGGCTTCCTGCCGATTTTGCCAGACGTTCGCCGACGGCCCTTTCCGGCGGTCAGCGCCAGCGTGTGGCGATCGCCCGGGCGCTTGCCTGCCAGTCCGAGATCGTGGTGCTGGACGAGCCGACTTCGGCGCTCGACGTCCTGGTGCAGGCACGGGTCCTCAAGCTGCTCAACCAGTTGCGAGAAACGCGCGATCTCACCTTTGTGTTCATCACCCATGACCTGTCTGTGGTGCGCAACATCGCCACGCGCATCGCCGTCTTCGAAAAGGGGCGGATGGTCGAACTGGGAGATACCGAAACCCTGTTTGCAAACCCTGCCCACCCTTACACGCGCCGTCTGATCAGCGCGGTACCTGTGGTGACACTTGAAGAAGCCGCGCTGCGCAGTTCGCTGGCAGCGGGCCTGGAGGAAACGACGGAATGAACCAATTGCATGATCTTGCCGACGCCTTGGCGTCTTCCGACAACCAGCCGCGGACCACATTCGAGGCGCTGTGCGCGTTTGCGCAGCAGACCGTCGGCGCGAAGCTGTTCACCCTGATGACGTTCGACGCCTGCACGCGTGGTGCGCAGCGGATCTTTTCAAACATGCCCGATGCCTATCCCGAACTGGGCACCAAGCCGGTCAACGAGACCTGGTGGACAAACCATGTCCTCGATGGCCACAAGACCTTCGTCGCCAATGACATTGACGCCATCGCCGAAGTCTTTCCCGACCACGAACTGATTTCATCGCTCGGCTGCCAATCGGTGATCAACGTGCCGATCATTGTCAACGGCACGGTCTATGGCACGATCAACTGCCTTGACGCGGCCGGCCATTACACGCCCGAGCGCGTGGCGGCTTCCGACACTCTCAAGCTGCCCGGCGCGGCGGCCTTCCTGCTCAACCAATCCATATCATCGAGGAGTGTGCTCTAATGGGAAACAAGACCATCCGCGTTGCAACCGATGTCGGCGGCACCTTCACCGACCTGGTCTGTTTTGAAACCGACCTGACCACCGGCAAGTCCACCATACGCACGGCAAAGTCCGACACGACGCCGCCGGATTTCGAAAAGGGCGTGCTCAACGTTCTGGAAAAGGGTGGCGTCGATCCGACGACCGTCGATTTCCTTGCCCATGGCACGACGGTCGTCATCAATGCGCTGACCGAGCGCAAGGGCGTCAAGGTCGGACTGATCACCACAGAGGGCTTCCGCGATACGCTGGAGATTGCGCGCGGCAACCGCCCGGATTTCTTCAACCTGCATTACCGCAAGCCGGCGCCGTTCGTGCCGCGTTACCTGCGCCGCGAACTGCCCGGACGCATGACCTACAAGGGTATCGAGCGCGAAGCGCTCGATATGGGTGCGCTCCAGGCGATCCTGAATGATTTCAAGGCCGATGGTGTCGCAGCCGTGGCGATCTGCTTCCTGCATTCCTATGCCAATCCAGAGCATGAAAAGGCGGTTCAGGCAGAAGTCGAGCGGCTGTGGCCGGAGGTCGCCACCGTCTCCTCACACCAGATCACCCGTGAATGGCGCGAGTATGAGCGCACCAACACGGCGGTGCTGTCAGCCTATGTGCAGCCGGTCGCGGCGCGCTATCTCAAGCGGCTCGATGAGGGTCTCACCTCGCGCGGCTTCAAGGGCAGCCCCTACATCATGCAGTCCAACTGTGGCGTGGATTCGCTCGACGCGGTGGCGCGGGTTCCGATCACCATGGTCGAATCGGGCCCGGCATCGGGTTTCTGGGGCGCGGCCGAACTCGGCAAGATGATCGGCGAGGACAATGTGCTGGCGCTCGACATCGGCGGCACCACGGCGAAATGCTCGCTGATCGAGAACGGCCAGGTCAAGATCATGACCGACTACTGGATCGAGCGCGACCGCACCTCGGCGGGTTACCCGATCATGGTGCCGGTGGTCGATCTGGTCGAGATCGGCAATGGCGGCGGCTCCATCGCCTGGGTCGACGATTACGCCAAGCTGCATGTCGGTCCGCAATCGGCGGGCGCAGCCCCCGGGCCGGCCGCCTATGGCCGCGGCGGCACCGAGGCCACCACCACCGACGCCAATCTTTGGCTCGGCCGCATCAACAAGGACTATTTCTGCGGGGGATCGGTCGATGCCGACATGGACGCCGCCCAGGCATCGATCCGGGCTGTCGGCGAGAAGCTCGGAGTCGATACCGACGAGGCGGCGCGCGGCATCGTCCGCATCGCCAACAACAACATGGTCAATGCGCTCAAGCTGGTCTCGCTCAACCGCGGTTTCGATCCGCGCGATTTCACCCTTGTTGCCTTTGGCGGCGGCGGCGCGATGCATGCCGTGGCTCTGGCCCAGGAACTGGGCGTGAAGAAGGTCGTCGTGCCCGCCGGTGCCGCGGTGTTCTCGGCCTGGGGCATGATGATGTCGGATCTGCGCCGCGACTTCTTTGTCACCAGCCTCGCCGACCTCAAGCCCGACAGCGCAGCCTCCATCGAGGCGCTGTTTACAGAGACCGAGGCGCTGGCGAAGAGCCAGTTCGAGGCAGAAGGGGTTGAACCGTCCAAGGTCAAGTTCCTGCGGTTCGGCAAGTTCCGCTACCAGAACCAGGAGCACACGACCGAGGTTCTGCTGGGCGATGGCGACGTGACCGCCGAACGCATCGCGGAGATCGCGGCCTCGTTCCACGATACCTATGAGCGTGAATACACCTACCGTCTCGACGCGCCCGTCGAACTGGTCGGCATTCACCTTGTGGCCTCCGCGGAGGTCGGCAAGCTGACCATGGAGAAGAAGCCTCTCGGTTCCACTGAGGCGGGTGCTGCAAGGAAGGGCGAGCGCGAGGTGGACTACGCCACCGAGGGCCGCCATCTGGCGCAGATCTATGACGGCGAGAAGCTCGAGCCCGGGATGGAGTTCGCCGGCCCTGCGATCATCGAGGATCCCGGAACCACGATTGTCGTCCATCCGGGCAACCGGGTCGCGATCGACGGTTACGGCAATGTCATCATCACGCTTGCGAACTGAGAAGGGAAAACGCCATGACGACGAATGACCCGATCACCCTGGAGATCATCCAGAATTCGCTGCAATCGGCAGCAGACGAGATGTTCGCGGCGATGAAGAAGACCGCGATGAGCTCGATCATCTACGAAGTGCTCGACATGGGCACCGGCATCCTTGATGCCGAGGGCGAGATCGCCTGTTCCGGCGCCGGCATCCCGGCCTTCATCGGCGTGCTCGACAAGGCCGTCAAGGTGGTGGTCGCCAAGTATGACAAGCCCGGTGACATCGAGCCCGGCGACGTCTTTGCCACCAACGATCCCTATTATGGAGGGGTCACTCACCTCAACGACATCGTCGTCGCGATGCCTGTCTTCTTCGAGGGCAAGATCATCGCCTGGACAGCCAACATCGCCCACAACTCCGATGTCGGCGGCATGGCGCCCGGGTCGCTGACCGGCGACGCCACGGAGATCTTCCAGGAGGGGCTCAGGCTTCCGGCGATCAAGATCATCTCGAAGGGCAAGCCGATCCAGCCAGTGTTCGACATCATCAAGGTCAATTCGCGCATGCCCGATGTTCTGGAAGGGGACGTCTGGGCGGCGATCGCCTCGGTTCGTATCGGCACAAGGCGCCTGACCGAGATCGCCGAGAAGTACAGCAGCGAGACCTTCCAGGCTGCCATGACGCATTTCCAGGACTACGGCGAAAAGGTCTCGCGGGCGGAGCTGGCGCATCTCCCGAAGGGTACGTTCGAATTGTCGGAAGAGCAGGACGACGGGCGTATCTTCAACGTCAAGATCACCATCTCCGACGACGAGTTCAAGGTCGATCTGCGTGACAATCCCGACCAGATGCCCAATCCCGTCAACACCAGCCGCGACGGCGTGATGGTCGCCGCGCAGATGATCTTCAAGTCGCTGACCGATCCCTATTCGCCGGCCAATGGCGGCTCGTTCCGGCCGATCACGCTGCTGACGCGTGAAGGCTCGGTGTTTCATGCCAAGGAGCCGGCGCCGATCGGCTTCTACTACGAGATCGAGCTCAGGGTTTACGACCTGATGTGGCGCTGCCTTGCGCCGCATATGGACGGCAAGCTGGCGGCGGGTCATTTCGGGTCGGTCTGCGGCACCTTCATCGGCGGCATCCATCCCGACACCGGCAGGCAGTACACCATCATCGAACCGCAGATCGGCGGCTGGGGCGCGAGCCAGGGCCACGACGGCAACAGCGCCATCTTCTGCGGGTTTCACGGCGAGACCTACAATTGCCCGGCTGAGATCAATGAGGCCCGCAACGGGCTTTATGTCGACCGCATGGAGCTCAACATGGAACCCGGCGGCGAAGGCGAGTTCACCGGCGGCCGCGGCATCGTCATGGACTACCGCGTCCGCGCGGACAATGGGTTCCTGACGGCGGGCTACACGCGCTCGAAGTTCCCGGCCTGGGCGGTCGACGGAGGCCAGGAGGGCTCCTCGAACTATGTCGAGTACCGGCCGAGCGAGGGCGAGCCGCAGCGCTATGCCTTCGTCTCCGGCCTGCAGACAAAGAAGGATGACGTCATCCGCGTCGTCACCGGCAATGGCGGCGGCTCGGGCGATCCGAAACGGCGTGACCCCGAAAAGGTCCGGGCCGATATCCGCAATGGCCTGATCACGCCCGAACGGGCAAAAGCCGTCTACGGCGTCGAAGCTTGACAAGGGAGCACGAAAGATCATGACCCAAACAGCGATACGACTGAAAAACCTGCGCGCAGCCATGGCCGAGACCGGCACTGATCTGGTGGTGCTGGGCCCCGGCGCGCATATGCACTGGCTCCTGGGGTTTCATCCCCATGGCGACGAACGGCCCTGCCTGCTGATGATCGGCCGAGAGCATGAGGTGTTCCTGATGCCCGCGCTCAATGCGCAGGGCACGCGGGCCGAGACCGACATCGCGTTTTGTGAATGGGCCGACGAGAACGGGCCGGATGCGGCGCTGAAGCAGGCGCTCGACCGCATCGGAGCAAAGGGAGCCGTCAAGGTGGTTCTCGACGAAACCATGCGCGCCGACTTCGCGCTTCTGGTACTCGGCGCACTGCCCGGAGCCCGTCACGATTTCACCCTCGATACGGTCGGTGCGCTGCGCATGCGCAAGGATGCCGGCGAGTATGCCAAGCTCAAGCAGAACGCGCTGATTGACGACCGCGCCATGCAGGCAGGACTGGCCGCGCTCAGGCCGGGTGTCAGCGAGCTGGAGATTGCCGATGTCATCCGTGCCGAGTTCGGCAAGCATGGCGCAAAGCCGGAATTCACCATCGTCGGTTCAGGCCCGAACGGCGCTTTTCCGCACCATGCCACCGGCAACCGCAAGCTCCAGGCCGGCGATGCCGTGGTCATCGACATCGGCGGCCGCAAGGACGGATTCCCGAGCGACATGACCCGCATGGCGGTCATCGGACACGCGCCGGACGGCTATGACGAGGTGCATGCCATTGTCGAACGCGCTGTCTCAGCCGCACTGGCTGCGGCACGCCCCGGCGTCAAGGCCATGGATGTGGATGCGGCGGCGCGCAATGTCATCGCCGAGGCCGGCTATGGCGAGTATTTCGTTCACAGGCTCGGCCACGGGCTCGGCATCGAGGTGCACGAGCCACCCTATCTGACTTCGACGTCACAGTCCGTGCTGGACGAGGGGATGGTGTTCTCCATCGAACCCGGCATCTATCTTCCCGGCCGCTTCGGCCTGCGGCTCGAGGACATCGTCATCCTTCGCGCCGACGGTCCCGAGATCCTGTCGTCGCTGCCGCGCGATCTCCACGTGGCTCCGGCATGACACCGCACACACATGATCCGATCACTTTCAGCGTCATCCAGGCCGGGCTGACGGCGGCTGCCGACGAGATGTTTGCCGTGCTGAAGAAGACGGCGATGAGCCCGATCATCTACGAGGTTCTCGATGTCGGCACCGGCATCACTGACGCCCGTGGCGAACTGGTGTCATCCGGCGCGGGCATTCCCACCTTCGTCGGCGTGCTCGACAAGGCGGTCAAGCGCATCCTCGAAATCGAAGGTGCAAGCAATGTGCGCGAGGGCGACCTCTTCGTCACCAATGACCCTTCCTATGGCGGGGTGACCCATCTCAACGATGTGGTGATCGCCATGCCGGTGTTTGCACAAAGTGAACTCGTCGCATGGACGGCCTCGATCGCGCACTGGAACGATATCGGCGGCATGACACCGGGATCGATGTCGACCACGGCGAGCGAGATCTTCCAGGAAGGCCTGCGGCTGCCGGCGGTGCGCCTGTTCGACGGGGGCGAATTGTTGCAGCCGGTGTTCGACATCATCATGGCCAATTCGCGCTTGCCGGATTTCGTCCGCGGCGATCTCTGGGCGCAGGTGGCTGCCAGCCGCAGGGCTGCATCCCGTGTGGCGCAACTGGTGGAGACCTATGGCCTCGACACTTTCAAGACAGCGCTTGAAAACCTGTTCGAGGAAGGCGAGCGGCGCGCCCGCGCCGGTCTGGCGCTGTTGCCGAAGGGTACTTTCCGGATCGAGGAAGAGCAAGATGACGGCGCGCACTGGCAGGCCGAGATCCGGATCACCGACGACACGTTCACGGTGGACCTTTCGGGCAATCCGGACCAGCGGGCAGCACCCTACAACACCAGCCGCGACGGGGCGGTGATCTCCTCGCAGATGATCTTCCGGGCCCTGTCGGATCCAACGCTCGCGGCCAATGCGGGATCTTTCAGGCCGTTGAAGGTGATCACCCGGGAGGGCACCATCTTCCATGCCACCGGCACCGCGCCGCATGGCTATTATTTCGAAACCCGCATCCGGCTCTACGACATGCTGTGGCAATGCATGGCGCGGGCGCTGCCCGAGCGGATGCCGGCCGGCCATTTCGCCTCGATCTGTGGAACGGTTCTTGCGGGCGACCACCCCGACACCGGCCGCCGCTTCACCATGGTCGAGCCGCAGATGGGTGGCTGGGGCGCGACAGCCGAGCGTGACGGGCTGGATGCGATGTATTCGGCCAGCCACGGCGAGACCTTCAACTGCCCGGTCGAGATCTGCGAGACCCGCTACGGCATCGATGTCGGCTACAAGCGGCTCAACGAAAGCGCTGACGGACATGGTCAACATGCCGGCGGCAAGGGCCTGTCGGTTTCCTACAAGCCGCGCGGACGCACCGTGCTTGCGGGCGGCTATAGCCGCAACCGGGTTCCCGTCTGGGGCCTGAACGGCGGTGAAAACGGTGGCACCAATGCGATTGCGGTCACACGCAGGGATGGATCGAGCGAGAGCTACGCCTTTGTCAGCGGTCTTGTGATCGAGCCCGGCGATGAAATCACAATTTCGACCGCCAATGGCGGTGGATGGGGCAAACCAACGGGTGGAAACGGACGAAACATGTTCCCGCGAGGCTGATTGCGAGCAGCTGCAGGAGAAGCAGGCCTTGCATTTCCGGAAATCAGAAACACTATGATTTTTTGGAGATCGAATGGTGGGCGTAACAGGGATTGAACCTGTGACCCCTACAATGTCAATGTAGCAATTACAGCGGCATAGCGCGGCTTTTCGGGAAAAGAGCACTACATGAAACGGCAGTTTCTACAGTTTCCGGCATGAAGGTGCGGGTCAAGTCACGAAACCAGGTTCAGTGAACCAAAGGGCACTACGTATGAACCGGTTCCAATTCCTGCTGACCACGGCTTAGGCTTCATAGAGTGCTAATAGCAAGTTCGGATTTCCGCCCTCGCCGGTGAGATATGCCAAAAGGTCATCGAGAATCGGCAGATACTTCCTTTGCTTCTTCTCAAAAGCATCATCCGTGCCCCATCGGTTTAAGAGGTCGGCACGTGCATCAATGATCGCCTGTGCCAGTCGATCTGCGACGGGATCCTGGCCGACGAGAAGGGCCCAAGGTTCCTTCAGTCTCCAGCGTAACAGCCCACCGACCAGGAATGGCGCATAGTTGAACCGTGTGTATTGCGTTTCATATTCCCGCCTGAACTCGAAGATTGCGCGTTCGGCAATCTTATCGACATCACTGCGAGATAGCAGTAGTGGGGCGGTCTGTGAACGTGACAGCAACAGAGAGACACAAGCGCTTTCTGCACGGTAATTCCAGGATTCAATCCCACGTTTCAGAATTGACGCGAGGATGCGTTCCTCGGTCGCTTGATCATTTACTGTTCTCGCAATGCCTTGGTAGACAAGGACCCAATTGGCCTGATGCCAGACGAAAGGGTGAGAGCCTACGGCTCCGGAATGATTTTCAATACAATCAAGCAGCCATTGTGCCACCTGGTCCGGAGTGCGGCGGAACTGCCAAGTGAGGAACTGAAGCGCTGCATTGTCTTGTTCCGCGTGCCTCGAGCCCGCTCTCAGACGTTTCTCTGTGTCACTTACAGCCTGGCGGACCAATTTATCGAGCTGCTTCACGGCCACTGGCGATAATTCCGATGGCAGCTCACCGTCGCTGGATACACTATACTCCCCGTTCGGTCGGGAACTTGCTTTCTGCGCCATCTGACGCCAGTCAATTCTTTCATCGTCCATCTGCTCAAGCAACGAGAGCATGCCTGGGGAATTTGGCGCATCATTCCAAGGCATCATTCCGCATTTCAGGATTAGGCGTTCCGGAATCGAGGGTGGAGGGGTCGTTAGGGAGTTGATGATGTTGTCCCATTCTCGCGGATCTTCGTCGGCCTGGTCCCAATCGATTGTGAAATGCCGACCGAGGGAGGGCGCCTCCATAACGATCCTAGCTCGGCCTGCTGCTGGCTTCTGCTCCACCCAGAGTGAGACAGGTGTAGCTTCTGCCAATGGTTCAGTGAGCTGAATTGTTGCCTTCCGCGGATGAAGTTCGGCTTCCTTCCTCAAATACACCGGTGTCGTGGTGTAGCCTCTCGGAATGGCGAGCTGCGCTGGCTCTGGACTTCTGTAGACTCTACCAGCTTCAAGTGTTTCGGTCTCGTCTACGAGATCAAAATTGCGGGCGCCTTCGCTGCCGGACACGATTGTTGAGATGCGAGGCAAGAAATCGAAATAGACTGGATCACCATTACCCATTCGCTGAGCTGCCACCAAGGCTCCGCGGGCAACCGCGTCCGAGGGTAAGGTGCAAGTGACAGAGATGCCTGCAGCTTCGAGAATCCGCTCCAAGTGAGATCGGATATTTCCCTCCGATATAGTCTCCAGAAATATCTGGTCGCAATCCTGAAGACCTAAGGAGGCGGCTTCGATGCCGCCGGAGGGAAGTGAGTCCATCGCATCCAGTTTGACTTCTTCCCAGTCACCGTTATCTCGCCGAATGATCTCGGGCTGGTAAGGCAGTCCGAAAGCCAGTCTCGGAAGCGTTTTTGAATCTGCGACGCCGCTTGTCTCTAGTAAAGCCCTTTGAGAGCTCAAGGCTTGTTCTCTGACCCTTGAGACGAGCTGGCGCAACCCAAGCGCTTCGGCGTGTATTTTGGCAGCGCTTCTACGTTCCGGAGCGAGCACATCGCCTTTCTCTCCTTCAAGTCGAATCCTGAACTTCTGGACAGAAAGACCGCACGAAGCATGGGATATGACCCCCACGACACATTCCGTTTTGATTAGTCCCTCCGCGATCGCGAAAAGTGTCGACAGAACTGTTCGCCACACAAGCGCAGGATTCCGCAGTCTCGCGATAGACATTGCAGCGAGGAGCCGCTCCTGAACCTGTTCCGTGGTTTCGCCGCTGTCCTCAATTGCAAGAACTGTATTGGTAGCGCCCCTCGCAAATTCCGTGAATGCAGAGGCAAGTTTTTGAGCGGAATCGTTCTTCCCCTCGATCAAGTCGCGAACGAAGACCCTTCGATCCGGGGCACCAACTTGGCCCCAGCCTCCGCCACGGCCGTGCGGAGCCAGATCGGCTGGCTTTCCCCCTATCCACTTCCCATCTCCGGTTTTGACAACCGCCGTTAACGGCCCCGCCTGCCCGACGAAAAAATCGCCAATCTGTTCGTCTCCACTGAGATCAATGGACCAGTTCCTTGCGACATGATCGAGCCAGCCGTTCACATCCAGGCCGGCCGCCTTTTTCAGGCTCATACCGATGCTCCCTTGAATTCATCACGGACGAATCCTCGGATTGCCTCCATCCCTGCAGCTAGGCTTTTTCCGGAGGCCCCGAATGCGATGCCATTCACGCGGCAACGACTTCCTTCGAATTTGATGGTTTCAGGCTCCCCGTGGTCGGGAGTAAGCACAAGGCCATGTTTAAAGACTTCTGTCTGTGCGAATTGCTGCAACTGGTCGATTAGATTTGCGACCTCGCTCACGCTTTCACCCAAGTCAATTCTATTCATCGCATGAGGGGTCCAGACGGCAACACGACGCGGCACTGCTGAGCGCGTGGGATCGGTTATTCTCAGCGCGACATGCGCCTGGGCTCCTATGAGGAGGGGACCAGGCTTTTCCGGACGAGCCTGGACCTCCACAATTCGGCCTGTTTCTCGAAGCCAGAACACTGCGATGGGTCGGTCTTGTTCAAACCACCTGCCAGTGACTGCTTCGGATTTCCAAACGATCGGCGATTGGGCGATGAGCTGAGCTTCTTCCAACTCATCGATAGCCAATGTTACCGCAAGAACTGCGAAATCGGTCCACGTCTGCGCTTGCCAGGCCCAGAGATCATCAATCGCCTTCTCCCGCTTGAGAAGCCGCTCCCATCCGTCATGGACCTGATGATAGCTTTTGTCCTGCATGAGGACATAATTCGGTGTGACGCCCGGAGTCGCGATCAAAACGTCGTGCGCTTCCAGGTCAGCAGCAATAGATCTGCATTTCTTTCTGAAACTGTCGACGTCGCGAAATCTGGCACTCTGTTTGGCTCGCGGATGCTCGCGAATCCACTCCCGCGCCGCATCTGCAGCCAAACGTGTGTAGGCGTGAAGAACGCGGTTTTCGAGTGTGTCAAAGTTTTCTCTACGAACCGTAGCAAGAATTCTCTGATCAGAGCCAGCTCGCTCGGCAACACTTCGGCCTGGTTGGCGGCTGAGCCAGACCATGGAGGCACGATCCATTTCCTGCACACGGTCCAGGGGAGTAAGTTCTCGATGGCGCCGGAGCACCCGGCGTATACGCTTCTCCAAATCGGTCAATACCGGACGTAGCTGCCTCGCTTGTTTGACGATCTCGGACATTCGTGGATCTTCTTCGTCCTCCGCACGCTTCCACGCTGCTCTCAGTCGGGTCCAGATGTCGTCAGGATCATCAAGAGCTTCTTCGAGCTCTTGGATCCGCGCAAGCACCTCGTTCATGCGTTGAAGGGCATTTGCGGCGAAGACCTCGGCTTCATCCTTTGGATCCTGTCCTCGGCGGGGACGGACTGGAAAGCCCGATCTGTCCGGCTTAGTCGCGTGATCTCGCTTCGGATACGGGCAGAGTGCCAGACAGATGTCCTGGCCGCGGAACGTTCCCGACATCAAGACGGCGCGCGCTAATGTTTTAGGAGGCTTGGCGCTGTCATAGGAGATCATGAGGCAATCATCTGCTCCAAAGGGAGTGGCCTCCGGGATTGATGACATTGACCAAGGCCTCGAAATCCTGCGCATCAGCGCATTACTCCGCTCCAGACGAACTGCCCGGTCTCCTCCGACGCTGACATCGACGTCCGAATCGCTTCGCCCAGCTTGGCGTCTCCAAGCTCCTGTTCGACATAGTTGAGCAGCTCGCGGAAGGGCGCATCCGCAGCTTCCGCATCAACCCCCCGCAATTTGGGCAACAGCCGCATTTCAATCTGATCCGCAAGCGCTTCGTTGATCGGATCCGAGCCATCGAATTTTGGGTAGTTTGCGACATAGGCCATGATTGCGCGTCCGAGGCGGTGGCCAAACGGACGTTTGAACTGCTTCATCAGGTCCACCATCCTGTCGACGCCACCAGTGACGCGTTGGTCTTCCGAAACCGAAGAAACAGGACGGACCCAATTCTGCCAACGCTGTCGAGATAAGGCGCGGATCTCCGGCACTTTCCCATTAGGTTGCACTGTGCGGATTGTTTTCGGTGCCGCAAAGCGCAGGATATTTGCCCGGTCCACGACCTTGTCAGACAGTGATTGCGTGCTCTCGTCCTCGTTCATCGTTCCCGCGAAAAGCAAATTGTAACCGGGGAAGATTCTCGGAGGCTGCAGCATGTTCGGAATTTCTAGTTCGATCTCCGCATCCTTGCGTTCATTTTTGTTCGATACATGCTCCGGCCCCGGCCGGCTTTCGAGCCGACTCAAGAAATCGGAGAAGTAGTATTCAACGCGCGCGAGATTCATCTCATCAAGCAGGATCATCATCATCCTGTCTTTGATGGCCTCTTCTTCATTGTTTTCTTCATCCAAGGCCCAGAGCGCGCGGGCCATGTCGGTTGGTCGGAACTTGCCCTCGATATAATTGTAGAAGCCCATCAGATCCTGGGGGCTGTCCCAACGAGGCTGAACAGGAACCTGCAAGAACCCAATGCCCATCCCAGCGGAGTATTGACGGGGCAATTGACTCTTGCCCGTGCCCGAGATGCCCGCAAGGACTGCCATTTGTGTCGTTTCATTGACTTTCATTGCGGTGTGGAACGCTCGAAGCGTTCTTGACGGGTAATAAAGGCCCTTCGCTTCCAGGCGCTGACCGACTCGGAGCAGGGCTGTTTTTTCCTCTTCCCAGTCGGCCAGTTTCCATTCGCTAAGCTGCCGGATGACAGGCGGCGTTTCCCGCAGTTCTCGCAGCTTGTCGGTCGCGTTGTCCTCTTCATCGGGGGCTCGGCCTTCGGCCTTAGCAATCTCACCCTTGAGATAGGCAAGTCGGGCTTCCAGTTTGCCGCGCGTTTCTCCGAGAGCATCGATTTCACCCTGCTGACGGCGCAGCTCAAGGGCGACAGCGGCCGCTTCGGCTTGCGCTTGCGAGTGTTTGGATTGAGCTTCGGCTAGAACCTCTCGTTCTTTGGCAATCCGTGCGGCAAATTCTTCTAGCTCTTCGTTCTGAGCTTCCAATCGTCCCTGGACACGGGAGCACTCTGTTTCAAGCTCTCGTTCGCGCGTTTCAAGTTTTTCCACTCGCAATTCAGCCTCTTCGAGACGCTGAAGTTCATCGCGCGTTTCGGCTATCTTGCCGGCCATTTCCTCATACTGGGCTGTCAGGGATTCTACCCGACCTTCAAGCTCCTCCGCCTTTTCTAGTCTCTCTTTAATTGAAAGGTATTCTGCTCTAAGGGGGACCAGTTCCGCTTCGATTGACTGTCGTTCAATCACAGCGTCTTCGATTTCTCCTCGGACGGCCCGCACTTCGTTTCTCTTTTCTTCCAGAGAGTTCCACTCGGTGAGAAGCTCCTCTTTTTGCCGCCGCAAACCGTCGACTTCGGCTTCGACATCGGTGACATGTGCCATAGCCTCACGTCGCTTCTGCACTTCGACTTCAAGATCTTCCATGAGGCGCTGCTTTTCCTCCAAGCGCTTGTCATAAACAGCGAGTTCCTCAATCGGACCTGCAGCGCTTATCAGGCGGTCCTGTCTTATGGCGAGAGTTATCTGGATGACCGCAAGAAGCGCCAGAGCTCCGATGATGACGAAAACGAGCAGTGTATTGTCAGTAATCATTGGGCCGGCTCCGCCTCCTGCGATTTCTCATCTATTCGACCAGGTGTGGCAGAATTGGCATCCACTTCTGTTATCTCTCTCTGCCGGTTCGCCAGCTCTTCCTTAGCGCTAGCGATCTGGCGCAGGATGTCGTTTTTGCGGTCGTTGGCTTCTGATAGCTCGGCTCGCGCTTTTGATTTTTCGACATTGATCGTTTCCAGATTCGATCGGGCTGCTTCTAATGCAGCGCTTGCCGCCTGGGTGGCTAATTCGAGTTTTTGTTGGTCGGCTTCCAATAGGCTAATCCGCTGCTCTAGAACGGAAGCCCGCGCGGTCAGTTGGGTCAGATTTTCTCGAGCGGCGTCGAGCTTCGCCGCTTCTTCCGCTCTTGCTGTGCGGAGTTCGTCAGCCTCTTCGCGGAATTTAGGTAGTGCATTTGCCAGTGCTGTGGTGGCTGCTTCTAGTTCCGCTTTGCCGGCCGTCAGGCGGGCTACATCTGTTCGTAGTGTTTCGAGATTTGCGAGCTCGCGTTTTGAAGCTTCCAGCTGTGCGGTAGAGGTCGTGAGCTGTGCAACCACACCGCTCAGTTCTTTCTGTGTGTTCTTAACAGCTTCATTCAATCGGCTTAACTCTGTGCCAGCATCAGATGTTTTTTGCTCCGCAACGGCGGCGCGTGCAACCTGAGCTTCGGCCGTCGTGCGTGCGCTTTCAGCTTTTGCTGTCAGTTCAGCGAGTTGATTTTGCTTCTCTTGCAGCTGGCCACTGGTCTCTCTGAGCGCTGCTTGTGACTGTTCAAGCTCACCTCGGAGGCCATTGAGTTCTTCGCGTTGCGAGGCCAGTTCATTGCCCAATGTCGTCGCGGATTGCTCAGCGTCTCGTCGTTTTTCCTTAAGGCTTTCGATCGCGGTTTCCAGTTCAGACTTTTGTTCTTTCAACTGGTCTACTTTTGCCGCTTGGGCTTCGAGGTTCACCACAGTGGGCCCGAGTGAAGCGACCGCGGATTGCAGCCCACTCTGGGTCTCTTTCAGCTCTGAAATACTCTTTTCGAGAAGTGCCCTTTCGGTGTTCCGGCTTTCCAAGTCACTTTCGATCCCCGCAAGCGTCTGTTTTCTCGCAGCGATGGTTTGCTCGATTTCTGATTTCTCGTTTTCAAGTCGAGTAACCTCACTCCGAATGCGGCCGGCATTTGCGATCGTGGACTTCGCTTCGCTTAGCTGAGCCTGAATCGCTTCTAGACGCTCCTGCTCATCATTCGCCCTTTCGATTGCATCCGCTTCCCGCTTCTCAGCACTATCGCGAGCCTGTGTGAGATCTGCGAGTTCAGCGTCTAGGTCGGCTTTTGTGTCCCGAAGTATCGAAATCTCTGCCTGTCTCTCGATCCATTGCTGACGCGCCTCGTCACGTTGCTGCACAGCAGATTCGCGGAGGCTCTCAAGGTGCGGAAGATCGTAGCGAATATGTCCATACTCCCGGTCCAAGCTGTTTACCTGAAACAGCAGATATCCGGATACGACCAGGGCAGTCGATGCTAGTCCGATTGCAAACCACGTGTTCCGGCTTGTTTTACGAGAGGTCCCGTTCGATGATGTCAAGGCATCGCTCCATGTCACTTGCAAGTTCGTCGACCCAGAACCGGCGCACGCGCCAGCCCATGGAATTCAATTGGTGATCACGCCACAGGTCGCTTGTCTTGCGACGACCGTCGGGCGTCTGATGCCAGCGTCGGCCGTCGACCTCGAGATCGAGTTTTATTCCGCCCTTGCCGAAGAGCGCGAAATCCAGACGTCGTCCGGCGATTTCGTGCTGCGGAAACGGGTCGAGACCACGATCCCGCAAAGCATGGAAGACCTTGCGTTCCCAGTCACTGTCAAAGACGCCTTCGGCGGATTTCTTTCTTGGTTCGGTCGCTCTCGCGGCCAGTTTTTGAAGAGCTCTGGACACGCCCGAGCGGGCATACTCAAGATCGCCGAATACAATCGCGACTGCGCGAGCACGCGAAATCGCGACATTGAGGCGGCGCGCATCCTTCTGGAAAAAGGTGACCCCGGATCTGGGGCTTCGGGGGCCGATGCATGGCGAAAACAGAACGAGATCCCGTTCCTGTCCCTGGAATCCATCGACGGTGCCGACCTTCAGCTGTGCGCCTATCCGCTTCGTCTCTGGAATACTCGTTACGGCTTGCTGCAGTGCCATGACCTGGGCGCGGAAAGGCGAAATGATTCCAACGCTGCCTGTATACTGTTGATCGACGAGGAGCATTCGAAGGTGGCGAACGATCGCATCAACCTCGACCAGATTCACGTTGCCAGTTTGCGGTATCGCTGGTGCCGGCACATGCTCCCAAGCAAGACCTGGTTTCATGGTAGGCGGAACGTTTAGGGTTTCGGGATCATAGGAGGTCGTTAGTTGTCCCCCGTAGAAGTTTTCACTGATGTAATCGACAATTGGCCCAGCAGATCGATATTGATGGCGGAGGGTTATCCGCGGCACATTGGGCACTCTGGACGCGAAATCGAATAGTGATCGGCGGCTTTGCGCAAAGCGGCCCATCTTCGCAATCGGCAGATTCTGAGCCTGCATAAGGTTGCGGTCCTGCTCTCTGCCCAATTGGGCAATGAAGGAGAGCTGCTGATCATCCCCTACGACAACCGCTCTCTTGGCTCTCGCGAACAGAGGAATGGCGGTTGCGATGTCGCACTGACTGGCTTCGTCGAATATCACAAGGTCAAATAGTCCATCATCCAGCGGAATACGTTTTGGTGCGCCAAGAATGGAAGCGAGCCATAGTGGTCTGTGCCTCAAAACTCCGCGAGCTAAATCACCTGGGAGAGGACCTTTGCCGCCGGCAAAGGTCCAGTCGTCATATGTTTCTCCGATCAACTGGCGCTCGACATTACCAAGAGCGACGCGCTGCGCCATCGCCTTCGGGAGGAGTGTTGTGGCAAGTTTTCGAACCATGTCGCCTAGAGCGATCGGATCCGAGAATGTTTCTATGGAGTCCCGCTCTGCTCTCAATTGCTCCAACCGGGTTCGAAGGTCAGAGAGCTTAGCCCCGGGGGCAGTAAGGTCTGCTGCCTCACTTGTGGCGTTTCCTTTTTTCGACGAAAAGAACATCAAGAGAGAGGCGAGTAGGCGCTTCCACCAAGATGACGCTGGATCAGGCACTTCGGCGGTTGCAGCCTCCGGGCGGGAGACTGTGGCACGCGCTTCAATACGTTCGAGCAAGTCTGCGATCTCGCATTCTCGTGCGGTATTGGTCTTGAGCTGATCCATTGCCTCACTCCTGGAGCGGGCAGCAGCTGCTAGTTTCTCTGAAAGTGTTTGGTCTGCGTAACCCAGCCGAGCAGCCTGTTCCTGATCCACCATCTGCTTCAGTGCATCCTCAAATCCGACGTCGATTCCTTCTTCGGGCTTTAGTGTTCGGATTAGAAAAGGAATGTCAGGTGCAAGCGATCCCAAGCGATCTTCCACCGCATCGAGTGCCTGATGGTTTTTTGAAGCGACAATCACACTACCGCCATTAAGCAGCACAGAAGCAGCCATGGATATAATTGCCTGACTTTTCCCAGTCCCTGGTGGACCTGTGACGACCGACAACGGGTGTAAACACGCATTAATCACCGCTGTCGTTTGCTCTTCATTGAGCGGCCCGACATTCAAGGCTGGTATTTCATTTGCGTCGTAAGCTGCCGGAAGATCGAATATCGCTGCTAGAGCGGTTCTTGCAATGCGGTCTGCTGTCCAAGTGCTCAAGATGTCGAGGTCTCTCGCGGCACCTGCTGTGAAACTCGAATCTGTTGGTAGGAAAAGGGCTGCAGCGTCGAATATGCCGCTCGAGCTAGCGTCGAGCTGCGTTACAAGATCCTCTCCGGTGATTTTTCCGCGAATTTGGCTTGCTACCGCATCCTTGAGCTTAAGCAGGAAATCTGAAGCGAGCAGGCCTACACCGTCCTCCGCATCGAATAGCTCGTTAAGGGAATCGCGACGCCATCCGGTCTGGCGAGCTGCTTCGCGTAACCAGTTGGGATTGACCAGAACATCATCAGCATCAACGTGGAGGATGAGGTCTTCATCGCGACGTTCCCAACGAGCAGATAATAGACCGACTGGCTGAAATACTGGCACGCCGCTTTGGCGGTTTATCGCAATAGGCCATCCAATTGCGAGTGCGTTTTCATGGCCTTCTCTGCGGACGAGGGCTTCTCGAAAGGTCGACGCCAGCGAATCCAGCCCAATGGTCAGCTTGAGATCCTCTCCTTCAGGCGGCGCGATCGGACCACGACCGGAGACAAGGACCCACTCTATTCCGTGCTTGTCTGCCACCTGAGTAGTGGAGCCCCGTGGATCTGCTCTCAGAGCCGACCGCCAATATCGAAGAAGTGCGGTGTGATCGAATTTGCCGAAATCGGATACATCCTCGCTCCCAGACGCTTCCATTTCTACTGCTGCAGAATGGGAGAATTTCGCTGGTGCGGCGATCAAATGCTCATGCTGGTCCCCGAACGCTCGTGACGAAATCCCGCCGCTAGCTGGCTCTTGTCGAGGAACTGATTGTGTGTTTGCATGCCACTTACCATCTCGTCCCTTAGATACCCGACCGTCGCGAACAAGTTCATCAAGCTCAGCCAGCGCTGCTAGCCGCTTGTTGTGCGAGAAACCTGCCCCGATCAAGACCAACAATTCGTCCGTTGTCCTTCCTCGAGGAAAGCTTTCAATTGTTCGAAGGAGTAAAGACATGCACTGATTGCCGGAACGGCCTCGCAAGGTTCGATATGGTTTGAAACAGAGGTGTTCGTCATTCTGCCTTTGAACCGGAAGCGAGTCATCAGGCATACTCATATGTCTGTTTTGTAAGCCTTTTTGTCAGAATAAAAAAGCGGTTGCGCCATCTTCTTTCTGCTACTCAACAGATATGTTGCCGGCTTATCCTAGGCCGCCTTTTGACATGAAAGCCCGGTTCATTCTCGATTCATACGTCCAATGAATTTGCCAGTTTTCGAAGATGGGTCGGAGAGAAGCGCGCATACACACTGGCCGTTATCCGGGAGTTCTTGTGCCCCAGGAATTGCGCGATTTCATCCATTGAGTGCCCATCTTCGGCTAACCAGACGGCAACAGAATGCCGGAGCATATGTGGTGAGGTGTCAGGTCTGCCGATAGCTCTCGCCGCAGCCTTCAAGCCCTTCTTGATCGATTTTATCGGATGACCGGCCCATTCTATCACATAGGGTGTAAGTGCTGCGGACTTGGCCTCAACCAAGGCAGCCTTTAGCGAGGCATTCACCGGAACCGTAGCCCGTCCCTTGCGACGTGTCGTGTCGAGCGGATCGCGCAGGGAGACGGTCTCCCGCTCCAGATCGACGCGATCCCACGTGAGTTGGAGTGCAGCTTCATTCCGCGCCCCGGTGGCGATCATGAGCCTGATAGCGAGCTTCAAATGTGGTGCCTGGGCTGTGTCAATCAACGCACGCACTTCTTCTCGAGTCAGCCAGGCGTCTTTCGGTGCCGGCTTTCCTGGGCGCTCCACATGGGGCGCCTTGGAAATGAGATTCTGTTTCTCCGCCCATAGAAGCACCATCCGAAGGTGACCGAGTTCGGTATGAATGGTGCCGTCCTTGATCCCGGCCTTCCGCCTGTCTTCAATGTGCGCTCGACAGTGCGCGGCAGTTAACTGCGATGGCTCCAAGGGGCCGAAGCGTTTGGCCAAGGCCTTCCAGGTGTGCTTCATGGTTCCAGTCACGGGGCGCCCCTGTCGGTCATTGGTATAGCCTGACCAGAGGTCCTCGACGGTTGTCCCGCTCGGGCGCGTAAGCTCGGCGAATCTAGCCGGGGCGAGGCGGAGCGCCTCTTCATGATCGCTCGTTCCAAGGGAATAGCGTCTTCGTGTGTCACCTTCGTTCCAGACGATACAGAAGGCACCGCGGAAGCGGTTGAGTTTCCATTCCGGCATTCGTAATCCTCGATCTCTGCGGCGCGGATGCGCCAGCTTTTTCCAATCTTGAAGGCGGGTAGGTCGCCATCTGTGATAAGGTTTCGGATGTGTCTGGTTGAGCACTGCCAGCGTTCGGCCAGCATTGACGGTGTGAGCACCTGGGGTTCGAAATCGCTCTTGGTCATATTCTCCTGCACGTTCGCAATATTTATCCCTCGCCACCAACGGGTTGCTGGTGACGTCGCTGATCTCGGCCATGCTTAGGCCGTTCTGTTTTCGATAAATTTCAGTATAGCAACGAGGCCGAGGGAATGACGTTGGCGGGCAAACTTTTTTGATTTTTTATCAAAACTGATCATGCCAGTCTAAGCTCGACAGAGCACCATACTTGAAGACGTCGATGTTCCGGTCACCTACTGCCTGACCCGCCGACAGTGGCCATTAGAACCAGCTTCCGGTGGTGTGCTAGCGCGGGGAATCCGAACACAATATTGTAACAGCCCGCCGCAAAAAAGAAGAGCGGCGGGCATTAACAGCGCATTCGGAATTGGGTCCCGCTATGCGGTCCCAGCGAACACGCGAAGTCGGCCGCCAATATCGATCATGAGATTCTCGTCGAGATGTCGGGAATGCTCCGGACACAGAACACAATCGCGTTGCATGTCAGCGGGATGGATGTGTCGAATGTCGGGTTGCGTTTTTCCCTTGTAGAGGAGCATTTTGCTCCACCCCTCGCTGTCTGGGGATTCTATAGTCTTGCCACATCCGGCCCAAGCACACATGCTTGGGAGTGAAATGAATTCCTGAACCGACATTTTTTCCGTAAACAGCTTCGCGGCTCGACGGCGTTCGTGGCGATTTGCCATTATGCTGCCTCCCCAGAAAGTGTTGTTTCGGTTACAATGGGTCGAAAGCGTGGATTGTTTTCCGCCTCGTTTGCAGCTCTCTCCCATTCATGCCAAGTGGCATTGTCGACGGTTTCCTCAGGCTCTGGTGGCATGATTATTCGATCCCGTTTAAGGACGTCGAATGCGGCGTGGAGTTTCTTTAGAATAGAGATATAACCCTCCAGATCGTCAATCATGTTCTCCAGCCGAGTTTCTGGCTCGTCGTCTTCGTTAAAATCATCGACGATCTGATCGAAAAGGTTTTCAAGGGTTTCAAACCCACCGGGGCAACCGAGCAGGATGTCGGGTTCATACTCATATTGAACATTGCCGAAGGCGTCATAGTCCTTCAGCGTCATGGTCAGGAAGTGTTGAAACAGCTCCTTTTCAGTCCACACTGCGCCATAAGCGGGGGTGGTGGTATTGTTGATATTCATGTAAGTTATTCTCCTTGGGTGATGGCAGGAAAGCGCCTGCCTCGCTATTGCTGCCGGTTCGGCTTCGGCTACCAAACTTTGGCCGAGCCGGCAGATTCCTCCGATCAGTCAGTCTTGACTTGTATGACCGGGAAGAAATGGCTGGTCTTCCTCGTCAGCGGCTTGCGCATGTATTCGAGCCTGACCTTGTCGGCGGGTGAGGCGGTCTTCATCGCCTCATCGATTTCTTGAAGTTTGAACTCATTGATGAGCTTTGAAAGCTCCTTGGCGGCGTCGATGAACGCACCGACGAGGCCAGTCGCGACGTTCAGTGATGTTGGCTCCAATCCTGACCACTCCGGCCATTCTGATGCCATCTCGAAATCAGGATGGTCGTTCTCAAGATTGACGTCTACTTCGACACCACACCAATGAAGGGACTCGTAAAAGAGGGTGTTGCTCGATCGCTCTTTCAAGAACTCCGCAAACGATGATTTCAGATAGGAAGCAAGCTCGTCTTCCGTCGGTTTGAGAGCTTCCTTGCGGGCTTTGGGGCTTTGTTGTGCAGCCTTCTGGCGTTCACGACGGCGTTTCATTTTCTCTGCGTTAGACAGTGCCATAGTTAGATCTCCTTTGGTGTCCAAATATATAGACACCGACACCCTTGGAGTCAATTACTTTCTGCCAAAATTTATTCGCCCTGACCCTCGCAGGAGAAAATTTCGATTGACCGAATGTTCAAATTGCCAACGGCCCCGATGAGTTCGCTGCGAAGGTAGACCGGTGCGGCCGGATAAAGTGCGCGGGCAAGGCGCTCATATGCTGGCTAACAGGCGTGGGTGTGGGGATTGCGATCGATCACGCCAGGTCAGGCTGGGCGTAACAACACGTCTCCCGCCGATAGCGGTGGTCAAGATTTTCTATCGTTGGCAGCACGCGATCTCGGCGTTCGTTTGCGGGTCGTCTAGGGCTGCGTGGACTATATGTATCCTGATGCTATGAGCGTCAGACGGAAGCAATTGATTTGACATCAAACAACATGTGAAAGGCCTGCAGCATGCTCACCAGGTGTCGGCTATCGGCGGGGTCGATGCGTCCATACGCCGGTCGTCATTAGCTATTTTACCTTGCCTCGTATGCGTCGGAGGTGATGGACGTGATGTTGCTTGCGATCCGTGGAGTTCGTTCGGAAATAGTTATCGTGGAGATTGTCAGCGCACTCGTCGTTCGACAGCATCAGCTACCTCCCGCTCATTGCCGACGACATCCATGGTTGTGCTTCTTGATGCCGGTATCAACAAAAAAGTCGAATTCCCCGATTCGCCGACAACCTGGCGACAACTTAGTGTAAACTGGCTCTTATTTTGCCTAAGAAACAACTTGTCGTAACGAGCAACCAAAACGGGAAATTGTTGTCGAAGCCGGCGCGCGAGGAGTGAATATCTTTACATGATGACAAGGTCACAAGCGTCCGACCTTTACGTCCTGGTGCACAGAGGTGGATTGGTTTCCGGAAAGCTTGCGGCGCCAGAACGCATCCCCTTGCCGTGAAGACATACTTTCTAGGACCTCGCTTGATGTCCATGACGATGTCACATGGCTTCCATCTATCCCGAAGGGGATCAAGGTTGAGATATCGCAAGACGATGAACATGCCCATGATGGTCACTCAAGTGCAGGCCGTCCTTCTTGGCGGGTAGCTCGTCAATCGCAGTGCCCCTCATCCCGGGGGAGAATAGCGTATGGCAGACTGTCCGGTGCTCAACATGCTTTGGCGGGGCCAGTTCGAACTTATCGAGTAGGACCGATATCAGTTTACGGGCTTCGTCCGGTGCGCGCTTGGGAGGGACGGTCTGATTGAAGTCTCCGACCAGGATCGTGGGATACACCGGATCGACAAGCCCGTCGTAAGCGAGGAGGGCCTTGAGAAAGGCAGTATGATCCTCCCATGCCTTTCGGTCTCGTCGTCCGGTGGACACATGGGCATGCGACCAGGGAACGCAGACACCATGAACTCTCACCGGTCCGACTGTGCTGCTTGTCAACCCACTGACAAACCTCCCTGGGGGCGCATTGTCTAGATCGGTTAGTGTTTCGGTCCAGAGAGATCTACTGGCCAACATTACCTTCCTCCGGCCTTCAAGGGTCGGATAGCCGCTGTCGCCGTCGGGATAAACCGAATGCCAGGAAGAGGGATCAAGGAAATCGTCATAGGCTTCCGCAAGGCAGATGATGGTTGGATTTGAGGCCGAGATAATCCGCAGGATCTCGCGGCCAGGAAGACTACCTGCCTTCTTCCATTCAAGGTTCCAGTTGAGGAGGGTCAGCATGAGAACGGATTTCGAATCCTGAAGAGGTGATTTGCGACAATCGAGCGCTGCGCATGGTGGTGTCGATTGAGCAGTATGCAAAGTCCTCCAGCTGATTTGATTGCCGATAGTGTATGCTCAAAGGAAGATTTTGCTCGCAATCAGTCGCATGAGGAATGAAGCATGGCCATACAAACCGAACCACGCGCACCACGGCTTGCCGTCCTGATCGACGCCGACAACACATCAGCCAAGATAGTCGATGGACTGTTCGAGGAGATAGCGAAGATCGGCGAGGCGAGCGTGCGACGGATCTACGGTGATTTCGCCAGTCCTCGGTCGAAGGGCTGGACGGAGGTCCTGGCCCGGCATGCGATCATCCCGCAACAGCAATTTGCCTACACGAGCGGCAAGAACGCCTCGGACATCACCCTTGTCATCGACGCCATGGACCTCCTGCACAGCGGCCGCTTCGATGGCTTCTGCCTGGTCTCGTCCGACAGCGATTTCACCCGGCTCGCATCCCGCATCCGCGAACAGGGGGTCGATGTCTTCGGCTTCGGCGAGCAGAAGACGCCCGAGAGTTTCCGGCAGGCTTGCCGGAGGTTCACCTACACCGAGAACCTGCTGCCCGAACTCGCATCCGAGAATAGCGATGCCGCTGACGCGTCGAAATCGCTCCAGCCGCCAAGTGCCGCGACGCCGGTGTTGAGAAAGGTCATCATGCAAATGGACAGTGAAGACGGCTGGGTTCCCCTTGGCGCTCTCGGAACGCAGCTGGCCAACCTCTCGTCCGACTTCGATCCCCGGACCTACGGTTTTCGCAAGCTGAGCGATCTTGTCCGCAAGACCGGCGCCTTCGAGCTCGACCAGGGCGAAGGCAGAAACTTGCGCGTCCGCATGAAGCCGGCTCGCCGCAAGAAGGCTGATGCTTGATGAGTTGATAGCTTTTGTCCTGGCGGGGGTCGGATTTTGCACCAGAACTGAGCGCCCCAGAGTCCCTTGCTATCAATCCTAACAAAGCAGTTTGTAATCGCATCTGTATTCCAATCTCGCCACGATCGAGCAGCTTGTTTGGTAAACGCATTTGGGAGCCAATGCCTGATGTCTTCCGATTCGCAGTTGTCCCTGAGTTAGTATTCGCATCCAGTCGCCACGCAGCACCTACTCCCATACGTTCGCGGGCTGGAGGCCCGGTCGGCAGGCAGGTTTTCGGTTTTGGTGAATGAGCCAAGATTTAGAAGGGCGGCGATCTCTCTCTGCTCCAAAGGGTTGCACGCTGACTTGACGCTCACTGTATGTACGTTAGTTCTTGAATTCCAAACGAACGATCCTGCGTTCGTAGCAGCGTAGTTTCTTCCTAGTATCTGAAAGCCGAAAACGCGCGAAAGCAGCTAATGCAAACGATGCAAATACTGGTAGAAAGTTCAATACTGCTATTAATAGAAATACGTCATTTGAAGCGTTCGCTGCAATTCCTAGAAGATTTATGTTAGAAAAATACGTGGCATATCCCAGGCAAAAAATAGAAAAGACAAAGAAAAGCATTGCTGACCACTCCAGAGTTTCATCAATTCTGTTCCAATCGATTCTTTTTTTGTCAATCTCCCAAGAGACCTGAAGCACGTCATTTTCCAACTCTGCAGTATCTACCATTTTTTGAGTAGCTAAATCATAGCCTTTCTGGTCCAGGTAAATCACAAATTCAGTGTCTGGGTTCCCACCCGCTTCGACACACTTATTCTTAGCGGCCTCTTCCATAGCACGCATTTTCGAATCGGCCCAATCTGATGATCTTCTCGCAAGCTCAAGAACTGAATTGGCCTGCGAAATAGCGGCCTCCTGCGACGGTTGTCGCAACTGTCTAAAAATACTTAACCCAAAGTTTAGCGCTGCTGCCAGCTGAAAAGCAGATTGATATTGGCCTACGGTGAATTCGATAGTGGCACTGGGCATAATAGAAAAGCGAGCTCCCTTTTCTGGCTACACGTAATAGATGAAAATGAAGAGTGCTTTAACGTGACGGCGTCCGCGACGCAGGGATGCGCGAGCCGGCGACCTTATTGACCGAGCGCGAGCCTCAAAAGTTCGGCGCGGACCGTCGACTGCAATCACGTGGTTTCGGGAGACGCGCATTTATGTCTGAATGGCATCCGGTGTTTAAAAAAAGAGGCAAGTTTTTGCGCGACTTGAAAACGGTAGCCGTGCTCATTAACCCTGATAATGAATACCGGACCCAGCTCATTCAGATTGTCTGTCTAGACGGAATCGAAGCCGATAACCAAAACAGTTGCCTTCCAATTCCTATCTCAGCGCTCGGGCAAAGCCATCGGACAACTACTCTCTCATGACCTTATCCAGCATGTGGCTGCAATAGCTACATAGTCCGGGGTGTTCAGTATAAATTATCTCGTTTAGAGGAATCTCCACGCCGCAACGATCGCAGTCTGGGCTACCATATTCGTAGCCACAAACCGCACATGCGCCTTCGAAGTCAACATAAGTCTCATTGCCACACTCTGTGCAAAGGAAAAGTGGGCCATCTTCGCCGCCATCCTTGATCCGAAGGTAGGCTTCACCGCTAAGTTCACCAACTAGCGTATCCTTGATTGCAGCGTCTAAGTCTGGCTCCGCACCGCACAAACTGCAAATCAACTCGATATGTCGTTGTTCTGCGTTCTCGACATCCCTCTGCCTAATCAATTTTGAGTCGCATTCCGGGCAAATCAGTCCGGCATTTGCCACCGTTTCGGAAATCCAGTCTAATTTTGAGAAGCTATCGCGACAACGAACCAATTCCTTGTCATAGAGCGCCTTAGCTTCGAGCATAACAGGCCAAGCTTCGCCAAGGTGATCCCCTGGACGATCCCCCATATGTTCGAACAACTGCACAACAACAGGAAACGCGTTCGCAATCGCTTCGCGAACAGCCTCTCGAGGTTTCTGTGTGTAAAGATGCTCAACGTCATTTCGGATCTTGTTGAGTTCTTCGAGAGCTTTCTGGTCAATGGCTAGTCCGAAGTCTTTGAAGCGCTTGCCAATAGTTACGAAATCAATCGTCGTGCGTCCATCGGGAACGACTTCAATTCCACCCTGGCCATCAGGGATGGGCTTATACCTTGCTGCGACAAGGTCATCGAGATCGGCTTCGGGAGCTGCCCTTACAAGCGTCTCTTTTGCGAGAAGCAAAACGCCTGCATAGAAGTTTCTGACGGCAGAGATTGCACGACGTGGATCATTGGCTTGATAGTCCTCGACTCCAAGCTGGATCGATACAACCGCATTCTCTAAAAGCTCGCTCATTCAACTTACCCCGGCTGCGCTGGATCGCTCGCCATGATTGTGTGTCGGGTGATTATTTCTATTCGCCTCAGCCCGCATGTCCAGCTAAATTGCCCCAGTGCTCTGATTTGATACTGTGGGCGCAAAGCATGGCGAGGAACGCATAACGTGACCACTCTGACCCTTTCGCAGCTGGAGACCCATCTCTGGCGGGCGGCGGACATCCTGCGCGGATCGATCGATTCAGGCGATTACAAGCACTACATTTTCGGTCTCTTGTTCTTCAAGCGGCTCTCGGACGTCTGGCAGGAGGAGTATGAGGAGCGGCTGGCGCGCTATGGCGATACCGAGATCGCAGCCGATCCGGAAGAGCATCGCTTCGATATCCCCAAAGGCCATTTCTGGGGCGACGTGCGCAAGCACACGACCGATATCGGCACGCATCTGAACGCCGCCTTCCGCGCCATTGAAGATGCCAACATGAAGCTGCGCGGCGTGTTCCAGGATGTCGATTTCAACAACAAGGAGCGCTTTCCGGATGCGATGCTCGAAAAGCTGCTGCAGCATTTCGAGACCTATCGGCTGAGAAAATCCGATGTCGAGCCGGACGTGCTCGGTCAGGCCTATGAATACCTGATCGCACAATTTGCCGACGATGCCGGCAAGAAGGGCGGCGAGTTCTACACGCCGAAGATGGTGGTGCGGCTGATCGTCGAGTGCCTGAAGCCGGAGGAGGGCATGTCGATCTACGACCCGACCTGCGGCTCGGGCGGCATGCTGCTGGAAGCCGTGCATCACCTGGAGCGGCAGGGCAAGAACCCGAAGAGCCTGTCGCTGTTCGGCCAGGAGAAGAACCTCAACACCTGGGCCATCTGCCAGATGAACCTGTTCCTGCACGACATTGACGACGCAAAGGTTGCGCGCGGCGACACGCTGCTGGAGCCGAAGCACCTGACAGGCGAGGGCGTGAAGGCGATCCGCACCTTCGACCGGGAGCTGGCCAACCCGCCGTTCTCGCTGAAGAGTTGGGGCCATGATGTCTGGAGCCGGGGCGATGCCTATGGCCGCGACCGCTATGGCTGCCCGCCGAAGTCCTACGGTGACCTGGCCTTCGTGCAGCATATGGTGGCGAGCCTGAAGGAAGACGGCGTTTGCGGCGTGGTGCTGCCGCACGGCGTGCTGTTTCGCGGCGGCGCGGAGGGCCGGATCCGCGAAGGGCTGATCCGCGACGACCTGGTCGAGGCCGTGATCGGCCTCGCCCCCAACCTGTTCTACGGCGCCGGCATTCCGGCCTGCATCCTGATCCTGCGCAAGACGAAGCCGGCGGCGCGCAAGGGCCAGATCCTGATCGTCAACGGCGCCGAACAGTTCGTCGAAGGCAAGGCGCAGAACCATCTGTCAGAGGCCAATGTCGCCGCGCTGGCAAAGGCCTATGGCGACTTCGCTGATGCCGAGAGGCTGGCGAGGGTGGTGCCGGTGGGCGAGATCGAAGCGAATGATTTCAACCTCAATATCAGCCGCTATGTGCATCTGGGCGAGGAGGCCGAAGAGGTCGATGTCGCGGCGGAAGTGGAGAAGCTGGTCGCGCTTCAGGCTGAGCGTGACGCGGCGGAAGCGGGGATGATGGGCTTTCTGCGGGAGCTTGGTTATGTCGCGTGAATTACCTTGGGAGCGCCTTGGGAACCTGGCCACGGTCAAAGCTGGCGCGACACCGGCACGAAAAAACGGGGACCGCTTTTACATCGGGGGCACCATAAACTGGGTCAAGACCGGGGACCTCAATAACGGTCGGCTTTACGCTACGGAAGAGCGAGTAACAGAAGAGGCTGTCAACGAAACATCACTGTCTGTTCACCCACCGGGCACCGTTCTCGTCGCCATGTATGGTGGGCTCCAACAAATCGGTCGGTCCGCCTTGCTCGAATGCCCGGCGACGACCAATCAAGCCATTTCAGCTTTGATTCCGGATCGAAACAAAATGCTGGGCGAATTCCTAAACTATTGCCTGGTCTCATTGCGTCCCAACTGGAGAAAGGTCGCGGCTAGTAGCAGGAAGGATCCGAACATCACGAAGCAGGATGTTCTTGATTTCCAGGTGCCTGTCCCCCCACTCCACGAACAGCGCCGCATCGCCGAAATCCTCTCCAGCGTCGATGGGGCCATCGCGGCGACGCGGTCGGTGATCGAGCAGACCAAGAAGGTCAAACAGGGCGTGCTGGAACGCCTGCTCACCAAAGGCATCGGCCACACGCGCTTCAAGCAGACAGAGATCGGGGAGATTCCGGAGGGGTGGCCGCTGACAAGTGTCGACAACGTCTGCACGCAAGTCAGTGTCGGGATCGTTATCAAGCCGTCCCAGTATTATGTCGAGAACGGAGTCCGCTGCTTCCGTTCTGCCAATGTCCGTGAAGGCTTCGTTGAAGATGCGGACTGGGTTTACATCAGTGAAGAGGGCAATCGCGCAAACCGGAAATCAGTCCTTCGGACCGGAGATGTTCTTGTTGTTCGAACGGGTTATCCAGGAACCTCTTGTGTGGTCCCGCCGAGGTATGATGGAGCCAATTGTATCGACATCATCTTCGCGCGGCCAAAGAATGAACTTGCCGATCCCTACTTCCTTTCGACGTTCATCAACAGCGCAAGCGGAAAGACCCAAGTCCTAAAGGCAGAAGGAGGCTTGGCGCAAAAGCACTTCAATGTCGGAGCAATGAAGCAGATGAAATTGCCGCTGCCGCCGTTGAACGAGCAACAGGAGATCGTGGCGCATGTCCAAGAATTTGCGAGCACCGAGGCTGCGCTCCAGCGGAACTTGGAACAGCAGATGGGGTTTAAATCCGCCCTGATGTCCGACCTTCTCACCGGTCGCAAGCGTATGCCGGACACCGTCCCAATGGCGGCGGAGTGAGCGCGCCATGAGCCAAGGCCCCGAGTGGCACTTCGCCGAACGTCCCACGATCGAGCTTCTGCAAGCCATGGGCTACGGCTTCGTGGCGCCGGCGGAGCATTCGGGTTTGCGCGAGGGTGAGAACCAGGTGCTGTTTCGCCCGCAGCTGATCGAGGCGCTGATGCGGATCAACGGGATCGATCGGCCGTCCGCCGAGGCAGCCTACGGCGAGCTTGCCGCGATCAGCGACAACGAGACCTGGCTCAAGGTGCTGCGCGGCGACTACAGTCGCAAGGTCTCCGGCCAGGACACGCGGCAGACGCTGCGGGTGATCGATTTTCTCGCCCCCGGCAACAACCGGTTCAGCGTGACCAACCAGCTGCGCGTGAAGGCAGAGAACACCCGCCGGCCGGATCTGGTGGTCCATGTCAACGGCATTCCGCTGGTGGTGATCGAGGCCAAAAGCCCGCTCAACATAAGGGACAAGACCGGCGAGGCCTTCGAGCAGATAAGGCAGTATGAGCGCGACATTCCGCGCCTATTCTTCTCCAACGTCTTCAACATCGTCACCGACGGCGCGCTGGTGCTTTATGGCGCCACTGGCGCCAGCTCGAAATATTTCGGCGAATGGCGCGACCCCTGGCCGAAGAGCGATGTCAACTTCGCCGACAGCCTGGCCAAGGGGCTCTGGTGCTTGCTGGAGCCGGGCCGGCTGCTCGATCTCATCGCCCATTACGTGGTGTTCGAGAAGACCGATGCGGGGACGATAAAGAAGATCTGCCGCTACCAGCAGTTCCGCGCCGTCAACCGCATCGTCGAGCGCGTGCTGGAAGGCAAGCACCGCCAGGGGCTGATCTGGCACACCCAGGGCAGCGGCAAATCGCTGACCATGGTGTTTGCGGCGCTGAAGCTGAAGACGCATCGGACAATCGTCTCGGAGGCGCTGACCAACCCGAACATCCTGGTGCTGACCGACCGCGTCGACCTGCACACGCAGATCAGCGGCACGTTCGTCGCCTGCGGATTGCCAAACCCGACGACGATCGGCAGCATCAAGGATCTGCACGCCTTGATCCGCAGCGGCAAGGACGGGCACACGGCGCTGTCGACCATCTTCAAGTTCCAGGGCTCGAAGCAGGCAATCGCCAATTCCGGGAACTGGATCGTCATGGTGGATGAAGCCCACCGCACCCAGGAAAAGGATCTCGGCGCCTATCTGCGTGCGACCTTGCCCGATGCGCGCTTCTTCGGCTTCACCGGAACGCCGGTCAAGAAGGACGACAAGGACACCTATGCCAATTTCGGCGTGCCGGGCGAGAGCTATCTCGACAAATACGGCATCGACGACGCGGTGGCCGACGGCGCGACGGTGCCGATCTATTACACCGGCCGCAAGACCGACTGGCACATCGACGAGGCGAAGATCGACATCCTGTTCGACACCTGGTTTGCCGAACTCGACGACGACAAGCTCAACGAGATCAAGAAGCGCGGAGCGAGGATCGAGGACCTGGTCAAGCATCCGCGCCGGGTCGAGTTGATTGCCTATGATATCTGGACCCATTTCAAGGCCTATGCGCAGCCGGACGGTTTCAAGGCGCAGATCGTCGCCATCGATCGCGAGGCGGTGATCCTCTACAAGCAGGCGCTGACACGGGTGATCGCCGAGGATCTGCAGGCCGAGGGCCTGGATGCAGCCGAAGCTCATGCGCGTGCCGATGCCATGTCGGCCTGCGTCTATTCGATCAACCAGGAAGACGGCAAGCCGAGCGAGGACGCGCACCGACAGGCGATCCGCGACGGGCTGAAGGCGCATTATGTCGACGCCGAAACCGAGAAGCAGGTGAAGCAGGCATTCGGGCGCAAGGGCGAAGATCCGCAATTTCTCATCGTCTGCGACAAGCTGCTCACCGGCTTCGACTGCCCGATCGAAAGCGTGATGTATCTCGACAAGCCGCTGAAGGAGCACGGCCTGCTGCAGGCGATCGCCCGCACCAACCGTGTCTCCGACCCGAAGAAGCGCAACGGCCTCATCGTGGATTACATCGGCGTCTCGGCGAACCTGGAGGAGGCGCTCGCTAGCTACCGCGCCGATGACGTGAAGAACGCCATGCGCGATCTCGATGATCTGAGAAACCAGCTGCGCACGGCCCATGCCGTAGTGGCCGTGATGCTGAAGCCGGTCAAGCGCAAGGCGTCCGACAAGGATGGCCTGAAGGGGGAGTTCGACGCCTTTATCAATGCCCTGGGCAGCGAGGACAAGTGGTTCGAGTTCAAGGCGCGGGCGCGCAGCTTCATCGCGCTCTACGAGACGCTGAGCCCGGATCCGAGTGTGCTGGAGTTCACCGCGGATCTGAAATGGGTGGCGAGCTTCCTGCTTTACGGCACGCAGCATTTCGAAAAGCGCCAGGCCTTCGACCAGATGAACTATAGCGAGAAGATCCGCGAGATGCTGAACCATCACCTGGAGGCAACGGGCCTGAGCGTCACGGTCAAGCTGCGTCACATCACCGATCCGGATTTCTGGGAGGACTTCGACACCGACGGCAAGACCGAGGAAGATCTGATGACGGCCGCGATCCGCAAGACAACGGAGCTGAGGAAGACCGTGAGCGAGCGGATCGACGCCAGCCCGCACCAATACGGCAAGTTCTCCGAGCGCCTGCGCCAGCTGCTGGAGAAGCTCGAAAGCGCGCAGCTGAGCTGGTCGGACAAGCTGAAGGCGGCCGAGGAAATGGCGAAGGATCTCGCCGCGGAAGACGAGGCGCACGTCGATGCCGGTCTCTCGCCTGGCGCTTACGGCATCCTGCAGATCCTCAACGACTTCGATGCCGGCGCGGAGGGGCAGGACCTCGCGATCAGATTGGAGAGCCTCTACACCGATCCGGCGACTGCGCCGGCAAGGTGGTGGGAGAAGGACGGCCTGCGCAAAAGCCTGCGTCAGCAGGTGCGTTCCATGGCGCACCTGGCCGGCCTGACCGAGTTCAGGGAAATCCCCGACCAGGTCGAAGCCTACGCGCTCAAGCACTTCGCGGGGCACTAGCCATGCCGGTGTTCCGGATCGGCGAACGCGAGATCGAATACACGCTCAGGCGCTCGACCAAGGCCAAGAAGGCAAGCCTCAGCATCACGCCGAAGTCGTTCGAGCTGCTTGTTCCGGAGGCGACGACCGAGAACCAGATCGACGCTGTCCTGCAACGCCGCCGCGCCTGGATCCTTCAGACCGTCACGCACATGCAGGAACGCGCCAAGGCACAGACCAGAGTCTGCCAGTTTGTTACCGGAGCGAAGATCCCCTATCGCGGCCGGATGACCAGGATGACCATTGAGCCCTTCGACGGCAGCCTCGTCGAGGTCAGCTTTCACAACGGTTTCCAGATCCGCAAGCCGGAAGCGCTCTCGCCTGGTTCCGCCGACGCGTTGATCGAGGTGGCGCTGCGCCTTTGGTTGAAGCGCCGCGTTCGGGATGACGCCAAGGTCTTCGTCCGCCGGCATGGCGAGCCGAACGGCCTGAAGCCGTGCGGCATCCAGATCAAGGAGCAGAAGCACATGTGGGGCAGCTGCGGCCAGGACAAGCAGATCAATCTCAACTGGCACCTGATCTTCGCACCGAAGCCGGTGCTCGAATACGCCGTCGTCCACGAGATGTGCCACCTCAAGCACCGCAATCACGCGCCGGAGTTCTGGACCCTGGTCGGGCAGATCCTACCGGACTGGGAAGAGCGGAAGGGCTGGCTCGACGAGAACGAACACATGCTCGGCTGGGAGAGGGTGGAGCCGTTCGCGTGAAGCTCGCCCCCTGCTGCATTAACCGTTTGTGCGTGGAGCGTGCCTTCTGACTGATATGAATTGTTCCCTGCTGAGATTGACTTTCCCCCTGCAAGGCAAAAACGCACAGCGAAGTGTGCGATTGGCTTGCAAGGGGGATTTGTCGAATCTGCATCGACAGTGTGGAAGAGCTTAGCCTTGTCAGGGCGAACAGGTGGGATGCGTAACCTGTCCATAACTCCGAATCCCGAGCCGATTGGCTCCATCCGGTTAGCGAAGACGCCGTAACGCCTTCACATCATCGCGCTCGGCTTAACTCCAACCGGCACGCGACACGCGGTCGTATTTCCCAATACGGTGCCGCGATCTTTTAGGGGTCCTTTGTAGTCCGGCGACAACCGAGTGCGGGCGTCCAGGTATTCTCTACCTGGGGAGCTTGCGCATCGATCTTCCGGGCGGTTGCGGATACCTCATGGTGCCCCCGTGGTATGAGAGCTTAGCCGTTGTATTCAAGTCCGCTATGGTTCGCATTCCAAGACAGGAAGAGGCACGTCGTCTACGTGACGGGTATCGACGTTCGCTTTACTGGCCAAAGGTCGGTTCGCGGCTAAGCTGGCAGGCAAGTTGGTGGTTTCGCTGGTAAGTGCCTTCGCGGCGGGCCTATGGAACTTCATAGTGTGGCGGGGATGCCCTGCATAGACGGGATACATATGGGGATTTGCGTGAGGGTTTTCAAGGGCTTGTATCTCAATTTGTTGGCGTCGTTACGGTTAGTTGGGCTCATCGTCTGGAGCCGCGGTGGCGCCAGAAGGCATCCCCTTCTGATCTTGGATTTTCGCTAGGACGTCGCGCCGCCTGGGATCCACCGATCCGGTAAATGGAGTTCATTGGTTCCCAATTTCCGAACAGGGGGCGGAGCAAATGGCGAAGACTAAAGAGGGCGTTCCGCGTTGTGTATTTTCGATGTCGGATGCGGTGTTCCAAGGGCAACCCGGCTGGTGCTTATGTATTTCCGCTTTCGCTATTATTCCGTGTCGCCTTTCGCGACCTGTGGATCGCTTTCTCAATTGTGGATTTGACATCCGTAAAATTGTCCTCCGTGCAGAATACGGCGTCCAGGACCAGCCGATTGCTCCGCAGCAAGACACTATGTCTCTTCTGATCGGTTTCGAGCGATCGAATTTCATCCCATCCGGTGAAGCGGGAAGAGTTGCTTCGGGCCAACAGTCCCGCGCCGGCGACGGTTGGGTTGCGCGCCAGCGCGCCAAGAACAATTGCCAAGGTCCGGCCGAATTTTGCGCGCCTGTCAACGACGCGGGATCTGACGCCGTCTGCGTCGATTTCGAAACTTACCGTCATGCGATTGTTGAAGAACAGCACCACAGCGGCGAGCACAAGAACCAACAGAATGGCCGAAACTCCGAGGATCGCCCGAAGGATGGCGCCCAGTTGGTGCAAATTGCCTTCGAGCCAGGCAAGGCCGATCAACAGCAGCGCAAGAATTGCGAGCGGAATCATGGTCACGGCTGCAAGCTGCCTGACAATGATCGGTGTTGTCAGGAGAGGCACGTTGACCGTCCAGGCTATCGGGTCTGACATCATCCAAATCCCTTTTTCAGTAGGGGCTGTATAAACCTCGAAATCCGTTCCTGACTTGACTTCTGTCAATGATCGGGCAGCGCAAAGCTGTTGTCATTACGCCTTGAAAGAAGCCTTTCGGACGCCGGAGGGCAGGGCAAAGAGACATTATTTTCATGAGCTTGCGGCTGATTGCATTGCCCTGGACGGGTTCTTTGGCCACGTCAGGCCGGCGAGCCTTTGTGCTCATGCTCCTTGCCGTCTGCTTCGCGTTAGTGGTGCCGCTCAATTCGTTTGCCGAGGACGAGGCGGAGCAAAAGATCTACCAGGAAATGCATTCGGAGGTGAAAACCGCCTTCGACAATGCGAAGGACAAATTCACCAACCTTTACGATAAAGTCAGTTCGATCCGAAGCTCTGTCACCAATTGGCGGGAGGCGACAACCAAACGCACCCAGAACGCTTCGATCAAGGACATCAACGATCTCTTCGAAGGTGAACTGGTCGCCGGGCGCGACGAATTGCTCAAGCAGGTCTTGAGCGAGGAGTTCGTCGAGCAGATGAAGAAGGTCGAGGCGGAGCTCGGCATCCAGATCGGCATCCCCGATACCGAGAAACTGCTCAAAATGCTTGTCGACAAGCAGGGCCGCGAAAAACTCTATGGCTATATGTATCAGCTCAGCGGCTACGAGCGGAACCTGCGCAAGAGTGGGGTCTTCGAGAAACTCGATAAATTGAAAGACCGTTTCGCGAAAGGGTCGGAGTATATCGACAAGGTCGGCGACATGCTGGATTTTGTCGCCCTGTTCGACCCTTCGAATGTCGATCCGGATTCTCCGATCACCAGCCTGAAGGCCATTGGCAACGTGCTTGGTGCAATGAAGGACATCACCGAGGCCATTCCAGGTTTCGGCCATCTTCTCGATTTCTACATCGATGCGACTGAACAGTTCACCCAGGCGCTCGACGAGCTGAACACCAGGATCCTCGATGCTCGCGACGGGTCCATCTGCGGTCAGCTCGGCGTGCTGTCGGCAGAGCTGAAGGCGCTCGATGAACACATCAAGGGCGGGTCCTGCATCAATTTCTATACCAATTACGAGCTGCAGTCGCTGCTTAAGCCCGTGCTCGTCTGGACCCATGCCGAAAGCAAAGAGACGTTCTTCTACGACAAGGACCATGATGTTGCTGCCTATCTGACGTCGGGCAATCAGCCGGATCTGCTCGATCCGTTCCGTGCGCTCAAGTCAAGCAAGATCGCCTCCAACAGCAAGCGCGCCAGCCCGGCTGTGTTCATGGCACTCGCACGTGTCGTTACCCGGTCGAAAGTGATCGTGGCAAAGCCTGAATGCGATGATTACGCGCAGCTTTTTTCGGACAGGAGTTTCCGCGCGATCTTGCGGCAATTCGATGTGCTCGACCATGCCGGTGCAGTCCGGGCGCCCAGCGGCACGGTGCTTCAGCCGGCGATTACACGTTCCGCGGAAATCAGCGGGTTGTGCCTTTACGATCCGCGCATGCGTCGGCTGATGCGTGACCTGGCGGACCGCTATCGCCATCTCGCTTCCGTAACCATCGATGTCTATCCGCGTGACCGAGAGCAATCGCCGGATGTGAGCGACGTCCGCATCGACGGAATCCCGCTGGTTTTCGGCGAGGCGGGAGCCGGCAAGAGGCGGGTTGCAGAATTCACCCGGATCGAGGCGCTGGTCGATACCCGCCACCCACTAAGCGTCGAAGTGGACGCGGAAGGTTTCAAGCCGGCGCTGAAGTCACTGAGCCTTTCGGCCAAGCGCAGGTTTGCGACCATCTATATGGAACGCGAAAAAGCCGCGCAGGCTGTGCCGGAGGCAGATACCGTGGACGAGGCGGACACCGACGGCAAGGAAGATGCCGCCGGAAAGGCGGATGCCGAAGTCGATCAGCCGAAAGTCGAGGTTGAACCTGCCGTGAAGCAGGTTTCGCCGGCGCCGGTTGCGCCGGACAGGCCGCAGCCTGTGAGCCCGCAACCTGTTCCGCAAGAGCCGGAACAACCTCCTGCCCAGCAGGCAACCGCGCCTGATGCGCCCGCACAGCCCGCCGAGCCGGCGGGCGATGTGCCTGGTCCCGAGACGGCGGGGGATGTTCCCGCCGTAGCGGCCGGGACAGAGGCAGATGTGGATGCCGGAACGGACGACGCCGGTGATGTGGACGTGCCGCCCGAGTCGGCCAAGGTGGGCATTAAAGAGACCGGCACAGATCAAGCCGCCGATTCAGTGGACGCGCCGGAGCAGCCTTCAACAGATCAAACCGTTGACGGTTCGGCAGCTGAGGCCGGCGAAGACGCTGCCGGGGCCGGCAACGAGGTAGCGCCATCGGCTCCCGGATCCGACAATATTGTCGGCCTCACCATTGCGCGCGGCCAGGTCTATCTCGGCGATACCATTCAGATCTCGACGCCCTACCGGGGCGAGGACATTGCCGGCGGTTCGGATGAGTGCGACCCCAACAGCACCAACCCGTTCACGGGCTGCGAGGTTACACCGTCAGGAACCAGTGGAGCCAGCGTGTATATCGGACCGGCCGATGACACCGAAGATCTCGGTCCGGCCCGACCTTTGCCAAGCCTTGAATATATCTGGCACGGCAGCGAGGGTGTGACCTTCGAGCCGACGACGTCAAACGATGGCCGGACATTTGCGACCTTCGAGCGCATCGGTGAAATGAAGATCTGGGCCCAGGTGGTCAAGCAGGGTTCGACCATTGCCGAGACCGAGCAGCAGACCGTAAGTGTTCTGGCACCGTCGCTTTCGATCAGGTTCGATCCGGCTTCGGGGGCCAAGGCGGGATCGAAGATCAAGGCGACGGTCGTCGCGACCCCGATGGTCTTGCCGAAATACTGGACTGTCCGGTGGCTGGAGCCGCCGACCGCCGACCGGGAGGAGCTCAACGATAACGGCTCCGAAATCCGCTTTTCCGGCGCGGCGGGCAAGCCTGTGACGCTCGAAGCTACGGCCAATGTCGCCTTTTACGGCGACGAGATCGGGTCGGTCACCGGCAGCTACAGTCTGGACGCTGGAAGTCTCGATGTCACGGCGAGATCGCGTGGGCCGCGGCCGCAAATTTGGGACAGAGCCAGTGGCGGTCTGGTCGATCTACCCGACGGGCAATATGTCGACGGACAGGAGATCGACTTGCGTGCCGAGTTCGCGGGCGGCGATGCGCCAGCCGACGTCCGGTGGCGCTGGTCGGTCAATGATGGCACCTCGATCTCAAACGAGATCTCGCAGACCCCGACGGTCTCGCGGTCTCAAGCGGGGCAGATCGATGCCAAGGTGATGGCCACGGACAAGAACGGCGTCGAGCTCGCGTCGGGATCGATCAGCCTGAGCGTGCAGGCGCAAGAGCAGCCACCCACTGATAAATCCGGGTCGGTCGCGTCCAAACCCGCACCGGTTCCGGATGCGGCTGACACACCGGACAGCCAACCTTTGACGCAGAGGCAGGACCCCGCCCGTCCGATACCGGCTCCCGCCACACCTGCGCCTGTCGCGAAACAACCCGCCACGGCGGCGCCCGCCAGTCCCACCACATCGCCAACACCGGTAGAACCCGCTAGTCCGCCGCCAGATTCAACGCCGCCGCAGTCCGCCCCTCCGCAACCCGCACCGCCGCAACCGGCACCACCTCCTGCAGCTGCGGCATGCGCGATCGGTTCGCCGAAATATACGGCCGCCGTGGAGTTGTGGACCCGGGGGCTTTCGATGATCTCGGCAGGCAATGCAGAGGTCGGCCTCGAAGCATTGGAGGCAAGTCTGGTCGTCTGCCCCGATCCAACGCGTCAAGCCCAGTTCACGAACCTGCGCCAGCAGCTTGGTGGGGCAGGGGCGACACCGTCTCAGGCCCCCTTGCCAGCCGTCGATTGCAGCTCAGGCGGCAGGGATTATGTGGAAGCGATGAGCCACTGGCAGCAGGGTCTGTCCCTGCTGGGCGCCGGCGATCACAAGGTCGGCGTCGTGGCTCTGGAGCGGAGCCTCGAAAAATGTCCCGACCTGCAACGCCAGTCCCAGCTCGACCGGTTGAAGACGCAGCTTGAAGCGGCGGCCGCTCCGCAGTCCGGGGAGGCCGGCGCCTGCCTGCCGGGCGGTGACCGGTATGCATCTGCCGAGGACGCCTGGCGGCGCGGCATCGCGCTGATCAGCGGCGGTGAAAGCGGCGCGGGCGTGGCCCTCCTGGAGATGAGCGTCGGGGACTGTCCGGATGACACGCGCCAGTCCCAGCTCGAAGCCCTCAGGCAGCAATTGAATATCTCCGAGGAAAATGGCGACGAGGTTGCCGGAGACGCCGGTGATCCGAGCGCACCGACGAGCATCGAGGACGCGGTCAAGCAGGCCGTGAAGGACTGCGAACCAGGTGGTGCGCGTTACGCGGATGCCGAAGCAAGCTGGATCCGGGGTAGCGATCTGCTTGGCGCAGGTGATCGGACTGGGGGCTTGGAAGCACTACGAAAAAGTGTCGCGATCTGTGCTGATCCCGATCGCGTTGCCAATCTGGAGCAGGTGACTGTGCTTATCGAAGAAGCCATCGTAAGGGAACAGCAGGCTCAGGCCGATGCCCAGCGCCAGGCCGAAGAGGCGGCAAGGCAGGCTGCAGATGCGGAGCGCGCGGCACAACAGGCACCACAGCCTGTCGAGCCCAAGTCGATGGATGCGCCGTCAACGCCTCAACCGACACGCTATTCAGGCTCTGTTGAAGGCGCGCCGCTATGCCGTCTTTCCTTCGAGTTTTCCAATGGCCAGGTCAATGGCCAGATCACCGGCACCTATGAAGGCGACCAGATCAATCTGACCTTCCAGGGCAATGCCGACGGCAACCAATTCAGCGTTCCGTTGAGTGGTTACCTTATCGATTCCTCCGGCCGTTTCGGGCGCGTTTCGATCACAGGGACCGTGAGGGGAGCCTTTGCCAACGGATTTTTCACCGGCAGCTGGACCGCCGGAAACAACTACCAGTCCGATCGAGGCGGCTGGATCGCCAGCCCGGAATAGGAGAGATGCGCATGCCAAGGCTCAATTCGGGAATTTATTTGCTCATGCTGTCGGCGCTTCTCTTGATGGCGCTCGTGGCCGACGTCGCAAACGCCATAGATCTTGGCAAATCGGGTATTGGTCTCAATCCACCGGCGCGGGGCTGGAAGCTCGAAGATCACGATGACGCTGCTCTGAAAGTCTGGCATCTGCGCGCCGATACCTGGGACCCGGCGCCGAAGGAGTCCGGTTTAATCTCGGTAACCGTCACCTTTCTGGACGGCGATCCGTGGCCTGACATCGCGGCGATGCGCGATCAGGCCGCCGACATTGTTGCAGGCCAGCTTATGAGTGCCGTCACCGCTCGCACGCCGTTTGAACTCGTTAGCGGCCGTTTTGAGATAGCCGGTGCGGATTTCGAGGGCGGGCTCGATCTGGTCTCGGAAGGCGACAAGCCTGTCAGTGCCCGGCTGCTTCTGATCCGCACCCGCAGCGGATTTCTGATGATCACCGCTTTCTCGGTATTGCCGATGAGCGAAAAGCCATTCTCAGCGCTGTTTGGCGAAACCGGTATTCTGACTGCCTATGGTCCGGGGTCGCCGGGATTGAATGGAACGCCCGCCGCGGCTGAGGCTGCCGTGCCTGCTCCTGCTCCTGCTGATCCTGCCACCAACCCCGCAGCTATCGAGGATCTGCTCAAACAAATGCAGCAACAGTTCCAGCCGTCAGCGGAAACCGGAAATTGAGGAAGGCGGAGATGACACGTTTCGCAACCATGACACTCGTCGCATTCGCCTTTCTCCAGGCCATGCTTTTGTCAGTAACGCCGACGCTGGCCGACTATGTCGGCAATCTCAATCCCAACGGGGATAACTACCTCACGCTACGCCAATATGCGACCGCGAAATCGCGAGAGATCAGCCGCATGGGGCCGGGAACGATTGTCGAGATTCTGGATGCGGATGGCGACTGGTTCTACATCCAAACCCAGGACGGGCGTATCGGCTGGGCGCATGGCAACTACATTCTCCCCGGGTTGCCCGGCGGCAATGCGCCGCGACCTGACAATGCCGCGCCGTTTGGTGTCGTCAACGATGAAGCTGGAGATGTGCCCGTTGAGGACTATCAGGAACCGGCCGTTGCCGGCGGCATCGCTTCAGGTGCCGCTAACGTTGGAGGTGTTGAGTTCGACTGGCTCGAAGGACACATGACCCAGTTCCATGATCCGTTGAAATACTACCCGTGAGCGAGGGACACACCATGAATATCCGCGTCTTGGCATGGGCAGTCTGCATGGCCACCGTCTCAGCCCCTATGGCGATGGCCAATGACACCTCCGCCCGTCTCGCCAGCGGTGGTCTGGTTTTCGGCAAGCAGCTTGGCGTTGTCATGCAATCGGAAGATCTCTACATCTCTCCCGACGTTATCCGCGTAAGGTATGTGTTTCGCAACGAAACGGCCACTGATCTCGAGACGATTGTTGCCTTCCCGCTCCCGGAGGCCGCACCTTCCGGCGACATCGGCGGAGGTTACAATTTCGGCGATGGCGTCACTGCCAATTTCGTGGATTTCAAGACATGGGCCGACGGAACGCCGGTTGTCACCCAAGTCGAGCAGAAGGCATTGGCGCTCGGCCTCGACCGGACGGAGATCCTGAACCGTCTTGGTGTCCCGATCGGGTCCTACATTCCTCCGACAGATCCGCGGTCTGCCTTTCACGGGCTTTCGCGCTTGAGCGAGGCAGAGTGGAGCGAGCTTGCCGCGCTGGGGTTGCTCCGGATCGATCCGCAGGGACATCCCTCGCCGGGGTGGACGGTGGCGACGACTTTCTACTGGACCCAGGTCTTTT
The DNA here is from genome assembly GCF_024105735.1 of Parahoeflea alexandrii. Lineage (GTDB taxonomy): Bacteria > Pseudomonadota > Alphaproteobacteria > Rhizobiales > Rhizobiaceae > Hoeflea > Hoeflea alexandrii. The sequence goes on from NZ_JAAAML010000001.1 coordinate 303,514, forward strand.
CGGCCGGCAAGGACACGGTGATCGAGCATCAATATCGACCTCTTACCGGATCGAGCTTCGATGCGCCTATCAGCAGCGATCCGGACAACCATGACGCAGCCCGGGCTGCGATCAGGTTTTGCATCTCGGAACAGGACAGGAAAGCTCTGCATGCGCTTCATGACGGCAAGATCGATGGCAGGACCTATACGGCGTTTTCCGAAGAGCTTGGCTACATCCTCAAGACTGCGGCGAACTGGAGCGGCGCGATCCGGGATTTTCATCTCGTCATTGAGGCGCGGGAACCGGTCGATTTCGTCTTCGCCTGCCTTCCTGGGCTGAAGCGCATCTCGCCTTCGCGGCTCGAGCTGAGTGAAGCGCAATTCTGGCCCTTTTCAGATCTGGATGTGCTTTTCGTGATCTCGAAGCCCCTGGATAATTGACCCATCCGAAAGGAGACCGGCATGCGTGTTGCAACTCTCTCATTGATCTTGATGTCACTTGTGACTGCCGGCAGCGCTGCGGCCATGGATTGGCGGAACTATCAGAATGCCCGGTTCGGAACCAGCGCCGATGTCCCCGCCGCTTTTGCCCCTGCGCCACCGCCGGAAAACGGTGATGGCCAGCGATTTGACGGACCCAATGGCACGATTACCGTCTACGGCGCTTTCGATTTCACCGGCAGTTTCTCTGGCTACCGGAGCTTTCTCAAAGACACGCTTGAGAGCGAGGGCTGGAAGCTGACCTACACGCCGTCGGGCGAAAACTGGTTTGTGCTCTCGGGCGTAAACCAGGGGCTCATTCTCTATCAGCGCGTCGAACGTCCAGCCGGCTGTAATGGCGACATCCTTCACCACATCGAATTCCGCTATCCCGCCCGCGATGGGATGGAGTGGGAACCAATCGTCGAGCGCGGTGCAAAATCTCTTGATGGGCCATGTGGTTGAACCTGAACAGAATAGGTGGGGCTTTCAATGTTGGAGGTTTCGATCAACTGGCATGAGAGTCCACCTTTTCCAGCTGTTGCCACTGGACTGGTAAGGGCGAGAGGCTTGGCTCGACAACATCGAACTCATGCTTCGGCACGGAAAGTCGAGCCGGTGCGGAGAGGTCGTAAGTGCCAACGAGGCAACTCTGAAGCCGAGTAAGCATCTGACTGAAGAAGGCGTGAAGGTTTATGGCCTCTGCTCTGCGAATCCCTTCATCTATATTGCCCGCGCCAATAAGCTCGTCGGCGTCATCAAGGGGTTGAACGAAAGCGCTGCGGGTAGGTTTTGCAGGAAGAGCCTTGGGCGTGGTGGCTTGCTCGTTATTCTGTATGGCCCAGTGACCTGATGCGACTGGCCCGGGTTGATTGCTTGTAGCGTAATGCTCTTCCTTCCAGGCAAAGCTGCGCCATCGCGGGCTTCTGACCTGCGATGGCATGATCGAATTTCGACTGAGGTCATCGTTGTTCCCGTAGCGTCGCAAACGGGCTTTGGCTTTCGCCTCAGTGTGTCATGTTCACCGGAACTCGTCGGGCGTCACGAACGATGTATATCGTGTCACAGATCCGAGCTGTTTGCCAACATAATCAACAAGTTCCGTGTCAATCTTGTCGGTGACGGGCTGAACGTCAATCGTTCCAGCCGGAGCAAGTCTGGACCAAACGCGTTTGACGGTATCATAAGGCGTGCGGGTCTCAATGAGCTTCCCAGTGACCGGGCTGTCATCAACTCTGAGCAAGAGGTGCCAGTGCGGATTTGAGAAGGGCGCTTCCAGGAAGGCGAAGAACCAGACAAGCTCATCCCGCTTCTGGGCCCACTTCGGTCCGTAAAGGGCTCGGTTGAGTCGCGCATCCCATTGCTTGAGGCGACCGCGTGCACCCTCGATAGTAAGTGACGGATCATGTGTGGTCAGGGTGATGAAGTGGGTGAACCGCTGTTCTTGTAGCCACACGGATATCTCGTCTCGACAACGGCGAGGGATTCTGCCGACTGCAATGTTCATGAAACCTCCAATAGAAGAGGCAGGCCATTATTGGCCCACTTCGGATTCTATAGCGAAACGAACATGGCGATCCGCCGAAAGTTGCGACATTTCCGCAACACTCAGCGTCGCCCCGGTCATATGGCTCCTCTGCGGCATATCCACGTCATTTCGCGGATCGCGACGCCCGGGCTAGTCGAGGAGGGAAGGCGATTGCCACGATCTCCAGATGTCCGCGACTGTCCCCGCTTCAGCTATCCTCGCCTCCTCGCGCGTCAGTCCGTGCAGCTTCATCAGCCGCTCATAGTCGGTCAGCCGGTGCCGGACATAATTCGTCACAGTGATGCCGACGGCCCGTCCGATTGTGGCGTTCTGCCAGGTCCTCTCAGTCACCCTCCTGACGATCTCGTCGCGATGGGAAGGGGGGCAGTTCGGGAAGTGCTTCTGCATGTGCTTCTTCACCGCCTTTGATTGAAATCGTTGCTCAGTCACGGGACGCACCTTCTCCGCCGACCTGGCCGAGACAGGGCTGTCGATGACGGTTCTGAGCGGCACTCCTGAAGACTGTCACCTTTCTCGGTTTGCTTGCGGGGCCCGCCGACGCGGGCGATGTAAACGGAGCGCCTTGGTTCCCAAAATTCGGATCCAAGGCGGCGTGGCGTGCGCCGTCGGACTGTCCGATGTCCAGGGCGTGCCTCAAGGCCTGAACACTTCTGAGATCCGGCGCTGGGTCTGTGCCGTCGGCGATCAGGCGGAGGAATTCGATCCAGGAGCACTCATTCTCTGTCAGTGACAACATCGTCATTTGCCGAAAATCCCCCTGACTGCTGACCGTGCCCTGGCGGTCAGCGGTGGGTCGGTGTTCTCGCTGGCTTCCCGGATTGCGCGGAGCCAGTCGCCTTCGTTCTCGGTGACAGCCGTGCGGAAGATGCGCTGTATGGCATTGGCCGTTGTGGGGTTCTCGATTTGCTCGAGGGCCATGAGAAAGAGCCGTGCCGGGTCGCACTCCAGGGCTGTGGCGAGGCTCGGAACGCGATCGAGCGCAAGCTTGGATGCGCCGCCCTTGATCATCGAGATAATGTTCGGATTGGGGAAGCCGGCCTCGGCGGCGATCTGGGCCTGGGTCTTTCGGGATTTCAACTCTAGCACACGCCTGGTGACAAACTGGGCGAGGCGGCTGTTTCGGTAGGGCTTGGTCGACAATCTGTTCTCCGTGTTCGCTGATGCAGCGAGCTTGCTGCTAAGTCAGATATAGCGAAGGGGAGATGGTCATTATCGGAGGGAAATTGGGAACTGGGTGGCTTATTGGATGCCAAGGCCGCGTGGCCTCGAGGGCCTCTTTCCTCGGCTGTTGGGGCAGGTTGGAACCACTGAATTCAGGTGCCCGAATGCGACGACGCACGCCCGCAGTCGATGACTTCGGATCATTCCGGGCCGATTGGAAGCCTAGCGATTATCGATCTATCGCGGAAAGCCGTTCTCTTGTCTCAGGCATCCTTTTCAGGCTTGCTTCGATCCGCTCCCGCCATCTCGGACCTTGCGATAGCGCTTCCTCGTAAGCTTCCAGGAGCTCGTGCGGCCGGTCCTCGGCCAGAACCGTTATAAGGAACTCTGCCTGTGCACGGTCCTTTCGTGCCTTTAGCTGATCGGGACCGCCTTTGCGCCGGTCCGCCACGATCAGCTTGTGGATGGCAAAACGCTCGGGTCGTGGCACCTGGATCAGAACACCCGACCGGTAAAGAGCGACGGCCTGGATGGGGTCGGCTATCAGGAAGTTGAGATAGTTCAGGCCCTGCGCGCTTACCCCCAGGGCGGGCAGTGGCTTGACGGTTTCATCGCCGAAGGCCGGCGTCAGGAATTCGACCATCGCTTCGGAATGGCTTTGCCGCCATCTCCAGACCTGTCGATCGTTAACACCGGGAACGGGATCGAACTTGAGCGACTTGAGGATCTCGTCGGGATTTTCGTCGACCTGGTCTTCCAGAGCAACGGAGAGACGCTCGAAGCTGGCGAAATCCATGTCGCCGGTCTGGGCCAGCTCTTCGTAATCCATGCGCACGCCGAGCTCGCCTTGATAGAGGCTGTAGGCCGACGTGCCGACCAGTGTGCCGCCAAGCCGGAACACGCCGGCCCGGGAGAATGCGAGAAGCAGTGATCCTGTTTCGCGGTCGGTCGTGATGAAGCCCTCGGCGCGCAGCACTCTGGCGAGCCTGGTCATCTGTTTCTGCCGGTTCTCGGATTCTGCTTTCAGCGCTTCGGCGCGGTCCAGGCGTGCGCGCAACTCCGGCTTGTCCTCGCCGAGATATCGGCTGACCATCTCGGTGCCAATGCGGAACTTTTCATAGAGATAGGTGCGTCCGTTGCGCTTTCGCTCCTCAATGGTGCCAATCAGGCTTGATGCCCTTTCGTCGAGATGAAGACGCAGCAAGTCCTGGTATGCGACGACGGCAGCACGGCTTTGAGCGACGATTTCCATTCTATCGGTTTCCTGGCGTTGTGTGCATCAATCTAATTTTTGATGCACACAAAAGCAAGTGTGCATCAAGAAAAACAATGATGCACACACCAGCAGAGAGAGGAACCGTGAAGCGGGCTCGGCCTCGGCCGGCCGGACGGCGGAAGTTCCTGGACACGTTAGATCGCAGGGCGTTACGACGTCTTGGAAACCCGTTAGGCTCGTGAATTCAGCACCTTGCCGTATTTTTGGGAGTAGTAAGTAAATCGAGCCGAGGTTCAGTGAACCTGTCGTCCACTACGTAAACCACGGCTAAGTGCTTGAAAGGATGGTGGGCGTAACAGGGATTGAACCTGTGACCCCTACAATGTCAATGTAGTGCTCTCCCGCTGAGCTATACGCCCATCCGATGGGCCGCATACACCACAGAAACCCCTGCGGCGTCAATACGCAATTATCGCGTTTTTTCGGGCTGTCTGCCGAACCGGCGCAGAGGCCCGCCGGAGGGGCGGACAATCCCGCCCGGAACGGCAAAACCCGGACAGACATGCCCGGGTTTCAAGACCAGTTCGCCAGCAGGGGTGTGACAGGCGGGGCTGTTTGATCAGGCCGCGAGAATCATCTTGTTGACCTCGTCGACCAGGTCGCGGAGGTGGAAGGGCTTGGACAGGACCTTGGCGTCCTTGGGCGCCTTCGAGTCGGGGTTCAGCGCAACGGCGGCAAAGCCGGTGATGAACATGACCTTGAGATCCGGATCGAGCTCGGTGGCGCGGCGGGCCAGTTCGATCCCGTCCATTTCCGGCATGACGATATCGGTCAGGAGCAGCGAGAAGGGCTCTTCGCGCAGGCGGTCATAGGCGCTGGCGCCATTGTCAAAGGAACGAACCTCGTAACCGGCTTTTTCCAGAGCCTTGACCAGGAACCGGCGCATATCATTGTCGTCTTCCGCAAGGAGAATTTTCGGGGTCATTCTGTTTCCAAACCTGTCAGCGTGCTCTTCGAGCTCTATCTCGTCCATCTATGGAGCAGTCCAGTAAACATCAGGTGAATCGTGACGATTTTGCGATGCGTTTGTGGCGGACTGGACAGCCGTCGGGGCAACTGGCAATGTGAACGGGGCAGTTGCAGGGGCAAAGGGACAGATATGCAGGAAGCCGACAGGCCCGCCACGGGCGGCACGCCGGATGCGGGTTCAACAATGGTCGCTCCCTTCGAGATACATCGCCCCGTGCAGCAGACAGAACCCTTCGTGTTCAATTCTCCGCATTCAGGCCGGATCTACCCCGAACCATTCGTCCAGTCATCGCGGCTTGACCGCTTGTCGATACGGAGGTCGGAAGATCATTTCGTCGATGAGTTGTTTGCCGGGGTGGTTCAGCTGGGCGCGCCTTTGCTGGCGGCGCAATTCCCGCGCGCCTGGCTTGATGTCAATCGCGAACCCTATGAACTCGATCCGCGGATGTTCGACGGCCCGCTGCCGCCGTTTGCCAATATCGGGTCGATGCGGGTTGCCGGCGGTCTGGGAACAATTCCGCGCCTGGTGGCGGAAAACATGGATATCTACCGGGGACGGCTGAGCGTGGAAGAGGGGCTTTCGCGCATCGAGCGGGTCTACCGCCCCTATCACGCCAGCCTGCGCCGGATGATCGCGCAGACTCATGTCCAGTTCGGCAAGGCGATCCTGATCGACTGCCATTCGATGCCGGCCAGTGTCCGTGTGGCAGGTGGCAGCCGCAGACCCGACATCATCATCGGCGACCGTTACGGGGCGAGCGCGGCACATGACCTGTCGCGCGCCGCGGTGTCGTTCCTGTCGGGGCTCGGCTACCACGTGGTGCGCAACAAGCCCTATGCCGGTGGTTTCATCACCGAGCACTACGGGCGGCCTTCACGCGGGTTGCATGCGCTGCAGATTGAAGTGAACCGGGGGCTTTATGTTGACGAGGCAAGGCTCGAGAAAACCTCCGGCTTTGATGTGCTCAAGGCCGATTTGACAGAATTCGCCGGCCAGATGATGGACCATGTCCGAGAAGGCTTGTCGGAAGACCGGTTGGCTGCGGAGTAACACATGTTGCGGTCCGGGAAATCCTCGGCTCTTGCCCGGACCGGCGAGACGGGTCAAAAAAAACCGCGCTTGTTGGCGCGGTGAAATCTAGGGAGGAAACGCCCAAGGAGGGCATTTACAGTCAGAGACTGTATAGAAAAGCCTAATGCTGCAACGCACAAATGTCAATGGCTGGCGCCTTGTTCTTTGTGCGCGTGCGAAACAACTCATCCGAACTCCGGCCTGAACTTGCATTTCCGGTCAAGCCCGGCCAGGAGTGCCTTCAAAGCGGGCCCCTGGGCCCAGACACCCTCTGCGTTTCATGGAATATCCAATGCTTCCCGACATCACTGTTTTTGACGCCATTGCCGAAGCGGCTGCTGCGGAAACGCTGCCCCGGTTTCGGATGCCGGTCGCGATCGACAACAAGCATGCGGCCGGGTTCGACCCGGTCACCGAAGCCGACAGGGCCGCCGAAAAGGCGATCCGGCAGATCATCGCCGAGAGGTTTCCCGATCACGGCATTCTCGGCGAAGAGCATGGCGATGTCGGACTGGACCGGGACTATGTCTGGGTGATCGATCCGATCGACGGAACAAGGGCCTTCATTTCCGGACTGCCGGTCTGGGGCACACTCGTGGGTCTTTATCACAAGGGCAAGGCGGTGATGGGGATGATGGACCAGCCCTTCACCGGGGAGCGCTTCATCGCCAGGCCGGGCGAGGCGATGGTCAGGCGAAACGGGACCACGTCCCGGCTGAGCACCCGGCAGGGTGTGGCCCTCGACCAGGCGATCATGATGACGACTTCGCCCAAGATCTTCTCCGAGGCGCATGAACCGCGCTACAAGCGGGTCGAGGACAGCGTCCGATTGGCCCGGTACGGATGCGATTGCTACGCCTATGCGATGGTGGCGTCCGGCTACATAGATCTCGTCGTCGAAGCCGATCTCAAGGCCTATGACGTTGGCGGGCTGATCCCGCTGGTCGAGGAGGCGGGCGGGGTGATGACGACCTGGAGCGGTGGTCGTCCGGAAATGGGTGGCACGATCGTGGCCAGCGGTTCCGCCGCCCTGCATGAAACGGTTCTGGACCTGCTCAACCGGAACTGACGGCGGCCGGTGCGTCCGATGCCTGGTCCGGCGGGATGAAGGCATCTATGGCAGCCAGGGTCGGGATGCGGTAGCGATCGGCTTCCTGCAGCAATTCGTGACGTGCTCCATCGATCACGATTGCCCGACCGGCACGGAAGCGGTTGCCAAGGTTTTCTATGGCCTGCGGTGCAACGATGCGGTCATTGCCGGCACCGATCAGCAAGGTCGGGACCTTGATCCGGTCAAGATGTTCGAACCTGGTGACGCGATCGATCGCGTTGAGCATCTCGCTGATCCAGCCAAGACTGGGCGGACCGAGCCTGAGTTCGGGATGGCTGGTGTAGAGCGCCCGGTTGCGTGCAAACCGTTCGATATCGGTCGTGAGCGGATTGCCGTCGAATGGTCTTGGAAAGCTGTCTCTGCCCGAACCAACCCAGCCCAACCCGATCATGCGCATCAGCCTGGTCATCATGCGCAGGCTCCAGGTCGGCAGAGGCTGATTTGACAGCTCAATAAAGGGAGCCGTCAGGACCATGCGCTCTATCCGGTTCGACAGTTGCGGCGCCATGGAAAGTGCGACCAGCGCGCCCATGGAATGGGCGACGAGGCAGAAAGGCAGCCGTGTTTCGGGCAGCACGATGGATTCCAGAAACCCCGACAGGTCTGCTTCAAAGTCTCGGAAACGGCGCACATGCCCGCGCAGCGGATTTTTCACGAGGCGGTCGGACCGTCCCTGGCCCCGCCAGTCAAAGGTTGCGACCCACAGACCGCGGCCGGTGAAATGCCGGATGGTTTCATAGTATTTTTCGATGCACTCATTGCGTCCCTGCAGCAGAACGACCGTGCCGCGCGCGACAGGCACGTCGGACTTGAAGATGGCATAGCGCAGCCTCTTGCCGCCGGATCCTTCGAACCAGCCGGCGACGTGATTGCCAGGCAACGGGTTGCCTTCGGTCTCAATCAGCAGGGGAGTATCGTCACTCATGGTGCTTTCGATTAGTGCTTCGCCCCTGTTTGGTCAAAAGGAAAAGGTCACGAGACGCAAAAAGGCCGGGGCGGCCCTGCGGACAACCCCGGCCAGATGCCCGGAACAGAAGGGACGGGATGTTCCCGGCGATTCAGACCTTGCGTGTCTGATGGGGCGAGGATAGCGACCGGCGACTGAATGCGGGCCGAACGGGCTGTTCATTGTGCGTTCACGGCTTGGGTCGCGGCGGATTGGGCTTGGTGGAAGGTCTTGAACCGGTTCAACGGAGTTCCCACATTGATCCTGCAGGCGCCGGATACCGGGTCTGCTGGCCGGAATGCCGCCCAATGCGGGGCAGACCAGTGGCCACAACGCAAACTCAAGTCGCTCTGAAGGAGGACACCCATGCGTCACGTTGATTTTTCACCACTCTACCGTTCGACGGTCGGTTTCGACAAGCTGTTGACGATGCTCGACAGCCTTGCTCCCGCCGACCAGTCACAATCCTATCCGCCCTACAATATCGAGCGAACCGGCGAAACCACCTACCGCATCACCATGGCGGTTGCAGGTTTCGATGAAACCGAGATCTCGATCGAGGCACGCGAACACGTGCTGACGGTCAAGGGCGAGAAGGCCGAAGACACTTCGTCCGAAGGTACGGAGTTCCTGTATCGCGGGATCGCCAAGCGCGCATTCGAGCGCCGCTTCCAGCTCGCCGATCATGTCGAGGTCACCGGCGCATCGCTGCGCAACGGTCTGCTGCATGTGGATCTGGTGCGGGAAATCCCCGAGGCAATGAAGCCGAGGCGGATTGCAATCAGCAAGGATGCTGGCGGAAACCCGAAGCAGATCGAAGCCAAACAGGCCTGATCCATTCCCCCAGATGGAACAGGTTTCGTGGCGCTCAGGAGACTGAGCGCCATTTTTTCGGTCTGCAGCCTGCAGCAATTCAGGCTGCTGGGGTTTACGCGGGAGCGTAATGTGGCTTGCCGCCGCGTGCGCGGCTGAGCCATGCGTCTACGGAGAGCAGTCCCGGGCCCTTGATGATGATGACGGCAAGCGGCACCAGCCACAAAAGCCGCTGATCGGCAATGATGGCATCGGGAAAACGGTCAAACAAGGTTCCGATACTTTCGGCGCCAATCTGATGCACGGTGATGTCGACGAATGTCTGCACCGCAATGAAGCCAACCATGCCAAGTGCGGCCAGGCGTGAAAACAGACCGATGACAACGAGAAGCGGCAGGATGAACTCCGCATAGGTGCCCATGACCACTAGCAGGCCCCAGGGAAAGAACGGAACGGCGCTGACATCGCCTCCGGCAGCTTCCACCGCCGGCAGGGCGATCTGGTAGTAGGCACCCGGCGAGATCGAGAAAAATCCCAGCAGTCCGTCTCCGACCTTGGTGTTTGCTGAGTGGAGGAAGTAGTTCCACAACACCGCGGCGAAGGCGAACCGTGCGATCAGGCCAAGCAGCCAGCTGTCGCCGAGACGCTCAATCCCGGCAAAAACACGGGCATGGAGACCGGTAAGGAAGTCGATTGTCGATGTCATGAAGGGTCCTCCGAATTTGGCTCGCCGAACCAACAGGCGGAAAATACGCCGGCCTCGAGCATGGCTGAAATGGCTGATGGAAGGTCGAACTCCGGATATCGCGCGATAGTTGAATCAGCTGCCTCCCCGAGGGTGGCGCCCGAAATCAGCGCCAGGAAGAAATCGGCGGCACCTGCGGGCAGCTGGCGGACCTCGACGGAATAGGCCGGTCGCGTGATCAACCCGTCTTCGGCGTTGGCTGGCCGAATCCCATCAAGTGTTCGCTCCTCGCGACTTGCCGAGAAGATGGAGATCGCTGCAAACCGGCTCTGCACGATCCGGGTTGCCGGGTGGGGGGTGAAGGTCGTGTCAGCCAGGCGTTCGGGCGGAATGGCACCGAGGCTGCCGGGGTGCAGTGGATCGGCGTCGGCAGCATGAAAGGCATCAAGCCATGCCCGTTCCAACCGGGCCACATCCGGCAGGTAGGGATACGCGGCGAGCGGCTCGAATTGGCTTAGAAAATCCGCAAAGCCGCCGCCATACTCGAAAATGACCGGAGACCGCGGCGGCTCCTGGACAAGGTACAGCCGGGCCATGTCACGAAAGAACGTCTCGCCGACCAGACGCTGGAGCGCGGGGAATATGCCTGCAAGGGCGTCAATCAGGCTGACAGTGACATTGTTTCTGTAAATGGCAAAACGTCTGGCGGCCTTCTTGCCGTTCGGAGCGGTAATGCCTTCGGGCAACGGCAGGTCAGGGTCGAGAAGCGCCGCACCGAAATCGTGCTGGCCGGAGCCGACCATTGGTTCATTCCGCGGCATGACGGGATCCGAGCAGCGAGGCCGGTCCGAGCCGGTCGAGAATGGCATCGGCGAGACGGGCTTCGCGGCGCAGCACCGGCCATTCGGGAACATCATTGTCCCATTCAATCAGCGTCGGCAGGGCGCCGGCCTGACAGATGACAGTCTCGTAGAGTTTCCAGACGGCATCGGCAACGGGGCGGTCATGGGCGTCGATCAGGATGAGATCACCCTCGTCGTCGACATCCTCGGCATGACCAGCGAGGTGGATTTCTTCCACCAGTTCCAGCGGGAAGTCGCGCAGGTAGTTCATCGGCTTCCAGCCGTGGTTGGTGGCGGAGACAAAGACATTGTTGATGTCGAGCAGCAGCCCGCAGCCGGATTTCTGGGCGATCTCGCGGATGAAATCGGTCTCGCTCATCGTCGACTGCTCGAAGGCCACGTAGGTGGATGGGTTTTCGAGCAGGATCGGGCGCCTGAGCCGGTCCTGGATCTGGCTGATATGGGCGACGACACGATCAAGCGTCTGCCGATCGTAGGGAACCGGCAGGAGATCATTGAAATAGCCTGCATCATGGCTCGACCAGGCCAAGTGTTCGGAGACCATGCTGGGCTGGTAGCGGTCCACGACGCGGGCAAGGCGTTCCAGATGTGCCGTGTCGATGCCCTCTTCGGACCCGATCGACAGGCCGACCCCGTGAACGGACAGCGGGAATTCGCTACGGATCGCGGCAAGCGCGCGATGGGCGGGACCGCCTTCGCCCATGTAGTTCTCCGCGTGAACTTCAAGAAACCCTATCCTGTAGTCGTCAGCGAGAATGGCATCGACGTGGTCGGTCTTCAGACCCGCTCCCGCACGAGGCGGGAGAGGGCCGGACGGAAAACGCGAGTTTTCGACAATCGGCGGTTTGGGGGCGGACTGTGTCATTTCGTGTTTCCCGTTTTCCAGATGATTTCGGATCAGGCCGGAAGATCGCGGTCGAGCGGCTCGAGCGAGCCCATGCGGCCGCCTTCAACGCTCATCGTGGTGCAGGTGCCTGCATCGACGGTTTTCCAGGCGTTGCCCTGGAAGTCGACCTTCGAGGTGCCTGCACAAGTGGTGCCGGGGCCGGCTGCGCAGTCATTCTTGCCGGCCATGGCAACGCCATAGCACTTCTCAGTTGCGGCTGCTGCGCCCTGGGTCGATGCGAGGAAAGTTGCGCCCGAAATGGCCATCGCTACTGCGCCGGCCAGAGTGGAAGCGCCGATAAGTGCTTTCTGCGACATGGTGTTCTCCTTGGATGTTTCAAAACCATTCCCGGACTTTTCGTGTCCGGCAGGAGAACCATGACGAATTGTCGCATCACTTGGAAATCAAGCGCACGTTATCCGGCATCACTTGGCCGTGAGCCAGGCGTGATGCTGTCTATTCTTTCGACTTGCGGTTTTGCGTGGCTTTGACCGGGCTTAGCCCAAGAGGTCGACAAACTGGTCGACGTGATCCTGAGTGGTGGCGAAGCTGGTCACCAGGCGCAGCATGGTTTCTCCGGGCCCGACGAGGTGGGCGGCGGAGCGTGGCGCCGACCATTCATAGAACATCGCGCCTTTCTTGGCGAGGTCGGCGGCGAGCGCCTTGGAGACGATCGGAAAGGTTTCATTGGCCGGGCTTTGCCAGGCTAGTCGCGCATTGTCGGAGTTTCCAATCCCGGCCTGCAGACGCGCAGACATGGCATTGGCGTGGCGGGCGGTCTCGAGCCAGAGGCCATTTTCGAAATAGGCATCGAACTGGGCGGCTATGAACCGGCTCTTGGAAAACAGGTGGGCTGCCCGCTTGCGAATGAAGGGAGCCTGTCTGGCCATATCAGTATTGAGGAAGACAAGCGCCTCGGCACACCAGCAGCCGTTCTTGGTGCCGCCAAAGGAAACGATATCCACGCCAAGTTCAGATGTCATCTGTGCAGGTGTGAGGTCGAGCGCCACCAGCGCGTTGGCAAAACGGGCGCCATCCATGTGCAGCGGCAGGCCGTGGGCCTTGGCAATCCTTGAAATCGCGCGGATCTCGTCCGGCGTATAGACGGTTCCGGCTTCTGTTGCCTGGGTCAGGGTGATGGCCATGGGCTGGCCGGCATGGACGAAACCGGCCGGGAAACGGGCGATTTCCGCTTCCAGCGCTGCCGGATCCATCTTGCCCTCCGGCCCATCCACGGGAACGAGCCTCGAGCCATGGCTGAAGAATTCCGGTGCGCCGCACTCATCGGCGATCACATGCGCTTCCCGGTGGCAGAACGACACGCCGCCGGGAAGGTTGATCGCCGACAGCGCCAGCGAATTGGCGGCGGTTCCGGTGCCCACGAAGAAAACCGCAACTTCCTGCCCGAACACCTCGTTGAATGTCTTCTCGACCTTGCGGTCCAGATCGCTCGCACCGTAAGCGGGGGCAAAGCCGCTGGAATGGGCTGTCAGCGAGGCTGCAACGGCCGGGTGGGCGCCGGCCCAGTTGTCCGAGGTGAAGATCATGAGATGGGGACTCCGGTAGCTTTCATTGATGCGGCTATCGCATGATTTTTTCGGCTTTCAAAGGGCGTGTAAGCCGAAGTCGGTTGATCGGCGCCAGCCAGGCTTCCCGGCACCGGGAAGGTCGATCACCGCTGATTCCGTCCTGACAACAGCAAAAAGGCGGCAAAAGGCCTTGCTGCGCAATATTGTTGCGCGCATTTTGTCGCAGAGGTCATTTACGGTCGTCTGGCAAAGGTTTTTTAAGGTCTCTATCTTGCGCTGAGGTCCGCATTCTGTCATAGAACATCCGAAATAGGACAGCCTTGCTGTCCTATTTGTGTCTGTCAGGGCCGATATTGACCAAGGCGGATGCAAGGGGCTGGCGGTGGCAGTCGCTATTTGCGATCCATCGGTGGAACGTGACCGTACTGCCCCTTCATGATACAAAACCACGCCGCGCGCCCGCGCACACCGGGTGAAGCCTTACAGGCGCGCAAGGCCAGACGATAAAAGTATCCGGAACGTGAAGCGTCGCCGCACCCGGCGGGGGCGAACGATGAGCCGGGATCAACCGCCACGGCGGCCATGAAGGAGGAATGAAGATGGCAGACCTTTTACCATCTGTGACGGACGTTACCGCTTGTGAGGCTCGTTCCGAGACCAAGCCGGCCACCGCGCATACCTTTGGATTGCCGCCCAAACAGGGTCTTTACGATCCACGCAACGAGCATGATGCCTGCGGCGTCGGATTTGTCGCGCATATGAAAGGTCAGAAGTCGCACCAGATCGTGCGTGATGGCCTGTTCATGCTCGAAAACCTGACGCATCGCGGCGCTGTCGGCGCCGATCCCCTGATGGGCGACGGCGCGGGGCTGCTGGTGCAGATTCCCGACCGGCTGTTTCGCGAGGAGCTCGCCGCGCAGGGCCTCACCCTGCCTGCGCCCGGCGACTACGCGGTCGGCTTCGTCTTCATGCCACAGGACGAAACCCAGCGCGATCACTTCAAAAAGATCATCGCTGATGTCGTTGCCGCCGAAGGCCAGGTCCTGGTCGGTTTCCGCGAGGTGCCGGTGGACAATTCATCCTTGTCGAAGGCACCGGAAATCGCCGCGACGGAACCCCGGCATGTCCAGGTCTTCATCGGCCGCGGCGAGGGCGTCGAGGATCAGCAGTCCTTCGAACGCCAGCTGTTCGTGCTCCGCAAGGTGATTTCCAACCGGGTTCACCACGAAGCCGAGAACGGTGACAAGGACTTCTACTTCGTTTCGCTTTCGACCCAGACGATCGTCTACAAGGGTATGTTCCTGGCCTACCAGGTTGGCGCCTACTACAAGGATCTGAGCGACCCGCGTTTTGAATCCGCGGTTGCGCTGGTGCACCAGCGGTTCTCAACCAACACATTCCCGTCCTGGAGACTTGCCCATCCCTACCGGATGGTCGCGCACAATGGCGAGATCAACACGCTGCGCGGCAACGTCAACTGGATGGCGGCACGGCAGGCGTCGGTGTCCTCGCCGCTGTTCGGCGACGATATCTCCAAACTCTGGCCGATCTCTTACGAGGGGCAGTCGGATACGGCCTGCTTCGACAACGCGCTCGAATTCCTGATCCGCGGCGGCTATTCGATGGCCCACGCGGTAATGATGCTGATCCCGGAAGCGTGGGCCGGCAACTCGCTGATGAGCGCCGAGCGAAAGGCATTCTACGAGTACCACGCGGCGCTGATGGAGCCGTGGGATGGTCCTGCCGCCGTCGCGTTCACCGATGGCCGCCAGATCGGCGCGACGCTGGACCGCAACGGGCTCAGGCCCGCGCGCTATATCGTCACCAGCGATGACCGGGTGATCATGGCGTCCGAGGCCGGGGTGCTGCCGGTTGATGAAAGTACGATTGTCGCGAAGTGGCGGTTGCAGCCCGGCAAGATGCTGCTGATCGACATGGAAGAAGGCCGGATCATTTCCGACGAGGAAGTCAAGTCGCGGCTGGCCGCCAAGGATCCCTACCGGGAATGGCTGGAACGCACCCAGCTCATCCTGGAAGACCTCAAGCCGGTCGAACCGCGGGCGCTGCGCAAGGATGTTTCGCTGCTCGACCGTCAGCAGGCCTTCGGTTATTCGCAGGAAGATACCAAGATCCTGATGGCGCCGATGGCGACCACCGGGCAGGAAGCCATCGGCTCGATGGGCACCGACACGCCGATTTCCGCCATGTCGCAGAAGTCGAAGCTGCTCTACACCTATTTCAAGCAGAACTTTGCCCAGGTGACCAACCCGCCGATCGACCCGATCCGCGAAGAGCTGGTGATGAGCCTGGTCTCCTTCATCGGACCGCGGCCCAATATCCTTGACCACAAGGGTGCTGCAAAGAAGAAGCGACTTGAGGTGCGTCAGCCGATCCTGACCAATGGCGATCTGGAGAAGATCCGCTCGATCGGTCATACCGAGGACCGCTTTGACACCAAGACGCTCGACTTTACCTATTCGAGCGACAAGGGCTCGGACGGCATGAAGGCGGCGCTGGAGCGGCTTTGCGACCGGGCCGAGGAAGCCGTCACCGGTGGCTACAACATCATCATCCTGTCCGATCGGCAGATCGGCCCTGACCGGATTGCAATTCCGGCGCTGCTGGCGACCGCAGCCGTGCATCATCACCTGATCCGCAAGGGTCTGCGCACGTCCGTGGGCCTGGTGGTGGAATCCGGCGAGCCGCGCGAAGTGCACCATTTTGCGTGCCTTGCGGGCTATGGCGCCGAGGCGATCAACCCCTATCTGGCTTTCGACACGCTGCTCGACATGCACAAGCGCGGCGAGTTTCCGCCGGAAGTCGACCAGTACGAGGTTGTCTCGCGCTACATCAAGGCGATTGGCAAGGGTATCCTCAAGGTGATGTCGAAGATGGGGATTTCGACCTACCAGTCCTATTGCGGCGCGCAGATCTTTGACGCGATCGGTCTGTCGAGTGATTTCGTCAACACCTATTTCACCGGTACTGCGACCACGATCGAAGGCGTCGGGCTCGATGAAGTCGCAACCGAGACCGCCGAACGTCACCGCCTGGCATTTTCCAACGACCCGGTGCTTGCCACTTCGCTGGAAGTGGGCGGGGAATACGCCTACCGGATACGTGGCGAGGAACATGCATGGACACCCGATGCGGTGGCTACGCTGCAGCATGCCGTGCGCGGCAATGCCCAGGACCGCTACCGGGAATTCGCCGAGATGGTCAACCGCTCAACGCTCAGGATGAACGCCATTCGCGGCCTGTTCGATATCCGCACGGCGGAGGCCGCAGGGCGCAAGCCGGTACCTCTTGATGAAGTCGAGCCCGCTGCGGAGATCGTCAAGCGTTTTTCAACCGGCGCCATGTCGTTCGGATCGATCAGCCGGGAAGCGCATACGACGCTGGCAATCGCGATGAACCAGATCGGCGGCAAGTCGAACACCGGCGAGGGCGGCGAGGAGCCCGATCGCTACCTGCCTCTTTACGGCGGCGGCCGCAATCCGGAGCGCTCGGCGATCAAGCAGGTGGCCTCGGGCCGGTTCGGCGTGACAACCGAATACCTGGTCAATGCCGACATGATTCAGATCAAGGTCGCACAGGGCGCCAAGCCCGGCGAGGGCGGCCAGTTGCCCGGCCACAAGGTCGATGCGACGATTGCCAAGACCCGGCATTCCACACCTGGCGTCGGCCTGATTTCGCCGCCGCCGCACCATGACATCTATTCGATCGAGGACCTGGCGCAGCTGATCTTCGATCTGAAGAACGTCAACCCGGAGGCCGATATCTCGGTCAAGCTGGTATCGGAAGTCGGCGTCGGAACGGTTGCGGCCGGTGTGGCCAAGGCGCGCGCCGATCACATCACGATCTCCGGCTATGACGGCGGCACCGGCGCATCACCGCTGACCTCGCTCAAGCATGCCGGCAGCCCCTGGGAAATCGGCCTGGCCGAAACCCACCAGACGCTGGTGCTCAATGGCCTGCGGTCGCGCATCGCGCTGCAGGTCGATGGCGGGCTCAAGACCGGCCGCGACGTGATTGTCGGCGCGTTGCTCGGAGCCGATGAATTCGGCTTCTCCACCGCTCCGCTGATTGCCGCGGGCTGCATCATGATGCGCAAGTGCCATCTCAACACCTGTCCGGTGGGCGTGGCGACGCAGGATCCGGTTCTGCGCAAGCGCTTCAAGGGCACGCCCGAGCATGTGGTCAACTACTTCTTCTTCATCGCGGAAGAAGTGCGCGAGTGGCTGGCTGCGATGGGCTACCGCAATCTCGACGAGATCATCGGTCAGTCGGAACTCTTGGCCAAGGATGGCATGATCGAACACTGGAAGGCCAAGGGTCTCGATTTCAGCAGGATCTTCTACAAGCCCGATGCGCCGAAGGAAAAGACCTACTGGACCGAAAGGCAGAACCACCCGATCGCCGATATTCTCGACAGGAGACTGATCGAGAAGGCAATGCCTGCGCTCGAGAGCAAGGAGAAGGTCGAGTTCGACGTCGATATCAAGAATGTCGACCGTTCGGCCGGTGCGATGCTCTCGGGTGAAGTTGCCAAGCGGTACGGCCACAAGGGCCTTCCGGAAGACACCATCTCGGTCAAGCTCTCGGGGACCGCAGGACAATCGTTCGGTGCGTTCCTCGCCCATGGTGTCACCTTCGATCTGTCCGGCGACGCCAACGACTATGTCGGCAAGGGCCTGTCGGGCGGCTGCATCATTGTGCGCCCGCCGGAGAACTCATCGATCACCGCGGAAAACTCGATCATCGTCGGCAACACCGTGCTCTACGGTGCGATCGAGGGCGAGTGCTACTTCCGCGGCGTTGCCGGCGAGCGCTTTGCCGTGCGCAACTCGGGCGCCATCGCGGTGGTCGAAGGCGTGGGCGACCATGGCTGCGAATACATGACCGGTGGTCTCGTGGTTGTCATCGGTGAGACCGGCCGCAACTTTGCAGCCGGCATGTCCGGTGGTGTCGCCTATGTTCTTGACGAGGCCGGCGATTTTGCCAGCCGCTGCAACATGGCGATGGTCGAGCTCGAGCCTGTTCCCGAGGAGGACGATATCCTCGAGAAGCTGCATCACCATGGCGGCGATCTGGCTCACAAGGGCCGGGTCGACGTATCGGGCGACATGACCCGGCATGACGAGGAGCGGCTGTTCCAGCTGATCTCCAACCACATGCACTACACCGGGTCGACGCGGGCCAAGGAGATCCTCGACAATTGGGCGGACTATCGTCCCAAGTTCCGCAAGGTGATGCCGGTCGAATACCGGCGCGCGCTTGAGGACATGGAGCGGATGCGCATGGGCGTGGCGGCGGAGTGAGTTCGATGATCACATCAACCACCAACACGATCGAAGGCCGGGAGATCACCGAGTACAGAGGCATCGTCACAGGCGAGGCCATTCTTGGCACCAATATCTTCCGCGATATCTTCGCCGGCATTCGCGACATTGTCGGCGGACGCTCGGGCGCCTACGAGAAGGCACTGCGCGAAGCACGGGAAATCGCGCTTGACGAGATGCAGGACGAAGCGCGGAAACTGGGTGCGAATGCAGTCATTGGCATCGATCTCGACTACGAAAATATTTCAACCGGATCCAGTGGTTCGATGCTGATGGTATCAGCATCGGGGACTGCGGTCGTCATCCGGTGAGGGAGTAGATTATGGGTAAGGTAACGGGTTTTCTCGAAATCGACCGGCAGACGGCGAAGTATCAGCCGGCGTCTGACCGGATTCGCCATTTCCGCGAGTTCACCATCCGGATGAGCGACCAGGAAGTGCAGAAACAGGCGGCGCGCTGCATGGATTGCGGCATCCCCTATTGCCATGGTCCCACCGGGTGTCCGGTGCACAACCAGATCCCCGACTGGAACGATCTGGTCTACAACAACAACTGGGAAGAGGCGATCCGCAACCTGCATTCGACCAACAACTTCCCCGAATTCACCGGCCGCATTTGCCCGGCGCCTTGCGAGGAAGCCTGCACGCTCAACCTCGAGGACGCGCCGGTCACGATCAAGACGGTGGAACAGGCGATTGCCGACAAGGCCTACGAGATGGGCTTCATCGTGCCGCAGCCGGTGACGGCCAAGACCGGCAAAAAGGTGGCAATCATCGGATCTGGACCTGCAGGTATGGCTGCCGCGCAGCAGCTCGGTCGCGTCGGGCACGAAGTGCATGTTTATGAGCGCGAAAGCCGCCCCGGCGGCCTGCTGCGCTACGGCATTCCTGACTTCAAGATGGAAAAGCACTTCATCGACCGCAGGATCGAGCAGATGGAAGGCGAGGGCGTCACCTTCTTCTGCAACGTCAATGTCGGCGTCGACAAGAGCATGGAAGAGCTGCTCGGAACCTACGACGCGGTGCTATACACCGGCGGTTCGGAGAAGCCGCGCGATGTGGGCATTCCGGGCGCCGACCTGGTCGGCGTGCACGATGCGATGCCTTACCTGGTGCAGCAGAACAAGCGGGTTGCGCGCGAAAGCATCGACAATGTCGGCTGGCCGTCCGATCCGGTTCTTGCCGGGGGCAAGCATGTGGTCGTCATCGGCGGCGGCGACACCGCCTCCGACTGTGTCGGCACTGCCTTCCGCCAGGGCGCGGTCAAGGTCACGCAGCTCGACATCCGGCCGCAGCCGCCGGAGAAGGAAGACAAGCTCGCTGTCTGGCCTTACTGGGCAACGAAGATGCGCACATCGTCCTCACAGGCAGAAGGCGCCGTTCGCGAATTCCAGGTCGGGACGCTGGAGCTGGTGGGTGAGAACGGCATCCTGGCCGGCGTCAAATGCTGCCAGGTGGATGAAAAGCGCAAGCCTGTGGCGGGCACCGAATTCGTCATCAAGGCGGACCTGGTGTTCGTGGCGATTGGCTTCCGCGGAGTTCTTGACACGGGTGTGGTCAGCGATCTGGGCGACCGTCTGTCGATGGACACCGACAGGCGCGGCTCGACCAACGTTGCCGCCAACGAGAAAGACTACCGGACTTCCGTCGACAAACTCTGGGCTGCGGGCGACGTGCGCCGGGGTCAGAGCCTGGTGGTCTGGGCTATCCGCGAGGGACGTCAGGCCGCGCGGGAAATCGATCTGAGCCTGATGGGCGCCACCGACCTGCCGCGCTGATCCCGCAAACACTGAATACCACGAAGCGCCCGGCCGGAGACGGTCCGGGCGCTTTGCGTGAGAGCGTCAGGCGCTGTTCTTTTGTGAATTAGGGCGTCATACGGGGTCCGCAGCTGGGCAGGCGATTGCGGAGAAACGCTCAGGGGTCGGTTCGCGGCCAGGCGAAGTTGTCGACACGGCCCTGTGGCGGTTCGGGCAGGGTGCCGTCGAGCACCAGTTGATCGCGGGGCGAACGTACAAGCCCCGTGGTCGAGGGCATTTCACCGAGCAGTGCCGAACCGCCGTCGAGTGCCGGATCGGTCATGGCTACCGGCATTGTCCGCATCACCGCCGCGGCGTTCTCCCCGGGTGCCGGAGGCATGAAGATCTCCGGAAAACCGGCTGAATCGATCGAGGAGACACCTTCAGCTGCGGCATCTCCCAACAGTCTTCTGATCGACTTCTCTGCATAGAACGCGATCTTGCGGCGCCCGGCTGCAGTCACGTTGATGCCATCTGATCCGCGAAGCCTGACCTGTTGTCCGTTGATGTCGGATCCAGTGAAGATGAACTTGCCATCTTCATCGACAAATCCGTCCCAGATATCGATGAATTCGCCGCCTGCCTTTTCAATCTGGGCACGGAAGACGCTGTTGAGCGCAACCATGTCTGTGCTCATCGAAGGTGACTTGAAGGCCGGCAGACCAATCCACAAAAGCGGGGTGTTGCGGCCTCCCAATGCATCGATAAGTGAGCGGGTGCGCCGTTCGTACTCGGCGAGCCAGTTGGGAGAGCGGACTGCTTCCCGTTCGCCATTGACCAGCATCTGCTGGCGGTCGTTGGAGCCGAGCTGCACCACGATGATCGAGGGCTGGACCTCTTCCACGATACCGCGCGCCTCTCCTGGCCAATCATAATAGTCGTCGCGGACCAGGCCGGAGGAGCCGTTGGAGCGGTCGACCACGACCACCCCCGGAGCCTGGGCAAAGGCCGCGCTCAGCCCGTCCGCCGTGCCGCCGGCGAGGAAGTCCCCGACGAGGAGGATCTTGCGGGCGTTCTCGAGCTTTTCAACGACCGGTTCTGGCGCAGGGGCCGCGCTGCGAGGTTCGGATCGCTTGACGCGGCTGGTCCGCTCGGGCTGCGGAGCCTCGGACTTGCTCGAGTTTCCGCCGCCAAACAGTAGCTGCAGGATGGATTTCCGTTCAACGCGTTCCTGCGCTGCCGCAGGTTCCACCAGATGCAGCGCAGCCATACCCGTTACCGCAGCAGCGAGTACAACAACTGTCTTGCGCAACAAGGTCAGGCGGTGGAACACGCGGAAATCATCTCCTGCTGGGCAGTTTGCCCCGTTGGTTCAAGCCGCGCCGGTCGTCAGTAGCGGCGGATCGCGTCGAGTATCTTCTGCGATGGAATCGCCTCGCCGGTCAACCCGGCCCGCGACTGGAACGCCGCTATGGCCGCGCGGGATCCGGAACCGAAATTGCCGTCGATTTCGCCGTCATAGTATCCCAGTTGCTTGAGCCGGGTCTGCAACTCGAACTTTTCCTTCACATCGAGGGTGCCCGCGGGCCGGGGCCAGCGCTGGTCAACACCGCCAAATCCGGCAATCTCGTCAGCCAGAACACCCACGCCGAGAGCGTAAGAATCGGAATTGTTGTAGCGCTTGATGACAAAGAAGTTCTTCGTCATCAGGAAGGCAGGGCCATTGGCACCGCCAGGCATCTTGAGTTCGGCGCGGCGGTCGCCTACCGGAAAACCCTTGCCGCCGGGCCGCGCGAAACCAAGGGCCGCCCATTGCGACAGGGTCTTGGTCTGGCCATCGTACTTGGCGCCGCCACGCGGAGCTATGGCCTCATAACCCCAGGTTTCGCCGGTGCGCCAGCCGTTCTTCTTGAGAAGGTTTGCCGCCGTGGCCAGCGCATCGGGGATCGAGTTCCAGATGTCGCGATGTCCATTGCCGTCTGCATCGATTGCGTAGGCAAGATAGCTGGTCGGAATGAACTGGGTGTGACCCATGGCGCCTGCCCAGGACCCGGTCATTTCCCTGGTGGTGACGTCCCCCGACTGGAGGATCTTCAGGGCCGCGACAAGCTGTTGGCGTGCGAACTTTGCCCGCTTCCGATCGGCATAGGCGAGGGTTGCAAGCGCCTGGGGCACGTAATGCAGACGATCGGTCTTGGTAAGGATTTCCCCGTAATTGGATTCCATCGACCATATCGCCAGGAGAACCGATGCCTCCACCCCGAAATGGCGCTCAAGGGCAGACAGTGTCCTGGCGTGCTTGGCGCCCATCTCGCGTCCCTTGGCAATGGTATAGGGGTTTACACGGGAATCGAGATAGTCCCAGACCTTGGTGGTGAATTCGGGCTGATAACGGGCTTTTTCGAGCACCACTGGATCTGGAGCGGTCACGCCCCTAAATGCTGTCTCGTAGGTCGAGCGCGAAATGCCTTCCTTGGCGGCGGTGCTGTAGAAGCCCGAGACCCATTTCTGGAAGCCGGCATCGGCCTTTGCGGACATCGGGGCAAAAACACCGGCAAGGAGGAAAAGGCTGGCGGCGCGAACAAATTTCCTGGGTGATCGGATCATATTCCAAGCATCCTGTGGTTTAGGGCAATTGCGGGTGACTGATTGACGATCCTATCACCCCAGCCGTCAACAAATCGTTTACCATGTTGCATGCCCCGGTCTCGGCGTTTGCCTCTTCCTAACAAATGGTGCGTATTGGCCAGCAAGCGCCGGGATGCACCGGGAAGATCATTTATGAAGAATGAGGAAAATAGATGACGAAAATACGTAAAGTCAGAAAAGCCGTCTTGCCAGTTGCAGGCCTCGGGACCCGGTTTCTTCCCGCAACCAAGGCCGTGCCGAAGGAGATGCTGACCGTCGTCGACAAGCCAGTGGTTCAGTATGTTGTCGAAGAGGCCATGGCTGCCGGCATCGAACACTTCGTGTTCGTCACCGGCCGCAACAAATCCGTCATCGAAGACCATTTCGATATCCAGCCCGAGCTCGAAGAGACCTTGCGGGCGCGCGGCAAGACGGTGGAGTTGAAATCCTTGGAAGACATGCTGCCGACAGCGGGGGCCACCAGTTTTACCCGGCAGCAGGCCCCGCTGGGTCTGGGGCACGCGGTCTGGTGTGCCCGCGATATCGTCGGGGACGAACCGTTTGCCCTGTTGCTCCCGGACATGGTGATGCGCGACAGCGTCGGCTGCCTGTCCGGCATGGTGGACCTTTACGAGAAGGTCGGAGGCAACATTGTCGCGGTCGCGGAATGCGATCCGGCGCTGGCGCACAAATACGGCATCGTCGGCAAGGGCGAGACGCTGGACGGCGGCTTCCGCATCACCGAGATGGTGGAAAAGCCGGCTGAAGGCACCGCGCCGTCAAACTTCTACATCAACGGGCGCTACATCCTGCAGCCGGAGATCTTCGATATCCTGTCGAAACAGGAACGTGGTGCCGGCAATGAAATCCAGGTGACGGATGCGATGCTGAAACTGGCGGATCAGCAGCCGTTCTCGGCCTATACATTCGGCGGTGAAACCTATGACTGCGGCTCCAAGGCCGGCTTCATTCTGGCCAATGTCGCCTTTGCGCTAGACCGGGAAGACATCAAGCCGGATGTGGCCGCAGAGTTGAAGGCCCTGATCTCAAGGGTCTGAATGCAGCATGGAAGAGGTGTCGGGAGCAGGCGGGGTTCATTGATCCCGCCTGTCGCTACCGCCGAAGCTTGAGACCAAGCCCGATGCGGGTTGTTTCCTCATCGGTCGCGCCGGGTTCCTCGGTCCGCTCGTAACTGGCGTCGGCTTCCAGATCGAGATAGCGGTTGACGCTCCAGGTCAGGCCGACCGATGCGCCGTAGCTGCGCTGGTTGGAGCGGCCGCTTCCGCTGTCGTAGTCGCGATAGCTCGCGGTTGCGCCGAGCCTTGCGACCACGTCGCTGCGGATCTGCTGGGTCAGGGTCGAATCAAGCTCATAGACGATGGCGCCCGATTGTCCGGCAATGGTGGCCGATTCAAGTGTGGTGGCCAGCCCGAAATTGACGTCGGTTCCGCGTGCCGGGGACCAGTTGAGCTCCCCGTTCGCACTCAAGCCGGAGATATCCGCCAGATTGTTGTCGTCCAGGGTGCGGAAGACATAGCCGGCGGCAAATTCGCCCGAAAGCTTCTCGCCAAGGTCGACTTCTGCCCCGGCGCGGACGGCATAGGTGTTGGAAGAGCGTTCGGCGCCGGTTGAATCGACGCGCTGGTCGTACTTCTCCCGGCCGATCGATGCCTCCAGAAATGGCACCAGTGCCGGCGACAGTTCATAGCCGATGCGGCCGGTCAGATTTGCCCCGAGCGTATCGCGGTCGTCGGCGGAAATGCTGGTGCCGTCCGGCAGCGTGGCGTTTCCGTACATCCTGCGGGTGACTTCGAGCCCCGTGGTTCCGCGCAGAAGCCCAAGGTTCTTCTGAAGGCCAATGCTGGCCCGCAATTCATGAATGCCGGACTGGGTGGACGCGCCTGATATGGCGTTGGGGTCTGTGCGGCTTTCCTGAGAATAGCTGTATCCTGCGCCGAGGCGTGCCGTGATGTCGTTGACAAGATCGAGATCGAGCCGCGCGTTGATGTCGGCGCTCGGGGATTCGGTGCCGGTCCCGGAAATGTTTTCCTGCCAGGTTCCGGTTCCGTCGATGCTCAATTGATGACGCGACCAGTCGGATTGAAGGGTTCCGGACAGGCTGGTCTGGCTGTAGGTGCGGCTTGTTTTCGAGGTTCCGAAACGCACGGCTTCGCGGATGATGCGCTGGTCGAGCGTTGGGCGCAGGGTCAGAGTTCCGATGGCAAATCCCGGCAATTCGGCTGCATCCGACGAGGAATCCAGTGGCAGGCCGTCGATGGTGCCCACACGTTCGTTCTGGCGGGCAAGGCTGGCAGCATAATCCTGATCGGCCTGGCTGAGACCCGTCGGAGAGCCGATGGATCCGGTCAGATCTTCCGCCGATGCATTTGCGTCAAACCCGCCCGCGCCGGTCGGCCGTGCGCTGGTTGCGCCCAGGCTCCCCGCATCGCCGACCCCGGATGATGATATGGCGCCCGTCGGGCGGGCCGCAGGGAGGGCTCCGTAAAGCGTCGAGGCCGCACTGGCCGTACCTGTGACGCTGCTGCCGGTGGTGCCGCGTAACTGATAGGGTGATTCCGAGGCACTTTGATTTCCAAGTGTCTGCGATGCGGCCGGAGCGAGTGCCGACAGGACACAGATTGCCGACACGCTGATCCGAAAGCCGTTGCGACCAACCGCCAGTCGTGTTTGTGCCGTCTTGATGCGGTTGCGCATGCGTGTCGGGTTCCGGACTTGTCCAAATCTTGTCAAAGCGTAAACACTTGTGGTTAACGCAAGGTTTCGATCGGCAGCTTTGCTGATCACTGATGTGGTTGATGGACACGCAAGCGGGTAAGGGGTATTCGGGCCAGATGAAGAAGATCCTGCCAGACTTTACGAACACCGAGATCCTGGCCTCGGCCGTTCGCACCATCCAGACCGAGAAAGCCGGGCTCGAGGCGCTTGCTGTTTCGCTCGACAACGGATTGGCTGAAGCTTTCGCCCGGGCGGTCGAAACCCTTGGAGTGATCTCCGGACGGGTCATCGTGACCGGCGTCGGCAAGAGCGGCCATATCGGTGCGAAGATCGCGGCGACAATGGCTTCCACCGGTACGCCGGCGCATTTCGTCCACCCCGCGGAAGCCAATCACGGCGACCTGGGCATGATTGCCAAGGACGATGCAATCATTGTGTTGTCCTGGTCAGGTGAAAGTGCCGAGTTGAAGGGCATTCTGGCCTATTCGCGCCGCTTTGGAATTCCGCTCATCGCCTTTACGGCGGGCGCGGATTCCGCGCTCGGGCGGGAGGCGGACATCGTGCTGCTGCTGCCGCGCGAGCAGGAGGCCTGTCCGCACGGGCTTGCGCCCACAACCTCGACACTCATGCAACTGGCGCTTGGCGATGCGCTTGCGGTTGCCCTGCTCGAAGCCAAGGGATTTACCGCGGGCGATTTTCACACGTTCCATCCGGGCGGGAAACTCGGTGCGACGCTGGCGCATGTGGCCGATGTGATGCACACCGGCGATTCGGTTCCGCTGGTTCCCTCGGGAACACCGGCTCCAGAGGCGATTATGACGCTGTCACAGCGCAAGTTCGGCTGTGTCGGGGTAACCGGGCCGGACGGACGCCTTATCGGCATCGTCACGGACGGCGATGTGGCCCGCAATCTGGGCCGCAACCTGGTCGATCAGCCGATTGATGCGATCATGACGAGCCAGCCCAAGACGATCGCGCCGACCGCGCTGGCCAGCACCGCGATGGCGATTCTAAACAAGAATTCGATTGGCGCGTTGATGGTGACCGACCAGAACCTGTCACCGATCGGCATCGTCCATTTCCACGATCTGTTGAGGATCGGCGTCGCCTGATCAGGCCCGTTCGACAGTAAGCCCACCGGCCTGAGCCGTGGTGATGCGGACCCGCGTGCCGGCCGGCAAGTCGGGGCCCTGAACGATCCAGGTCGTGTCATCGAGCCGGATCCGACCCTTGCCTTCGGAAATCGGGTCTTCCAGTGTTGCGGTGCGGCCTACCAGCCCTTCGACGCGGCGGTTGAGCATGGGCTGATCGCTTTCCGCGCTGGAAGCGGAGATGCGGCGGCCGATCATGGCGAAAGCGAGGGCGAGGGCGGCAAAGACGACCAGCTGGACCTGCCACCCCCAGAAAGCGGTGCCCCAGAGCGGGAACGACAGGACGCCGACCACCATGGCCGCCAGTCCGACCCAGAGCAGGAAGACACCGGGGATCAGGATCTCGAGGCCGAGAAAGACCAGTCCGATGATCCACCAGCTCCACGGACCGAGCTCGGCGACGATGCTAGCGATCATGTTTCCTGGTCTCCCTGCGGAGCGGCAGGATATCCGGGTGTTGTCGTCGGGCGCGGCTGGCGTGGCGGCTGGCCGGGCGTGCGCCTTGCAACCGGCGTGGCGCCATCGCCGCCATCCTTGCCGAACACTTCCTGCGCGATCGCGCCGATCCCGCCCAGAGAGCCGATCAGCGAGGAAGCTTCCAGCGGCATCAGGATCACCTTCTGGTTGGGTGCCGATGCAATCTGGCCCAGCGCTTCGGTGTATTTCTGCGCGATGAAATAGTTGATTGCGGTGATATCGCCCTCGGCAATGGCGGTCGACAGCATCTGCGTCGCCTTGGCTTCGGCTTCCGCCAGGCGTTCGCGGGCCTCGGCATCCCGGAATGCTGCGTCGCGCCGGCCTTCCGCCTCGAGAATGGCGGATTGCTTGGCGCCTTCGGCACGCAGGATCTGCGCGTTTCGCGAGCCTTCGGCTTCAAGCACATCGGCGCGCTTCTCGCGCTCGGCCTTCATCTGCCGGCCCATGGCCTCGACCAGATCGAGCGGAGGCGCAATATCCTTGATCTCGACGCGTGTGATCTTGATGCCCCAGGGCGCGGCGGCCTGGTCGACGACGCGCAGCAAGCGGTCATTGATGGCGTCGCGGTTGGACAAAAGCTCATCAAGATCCATGGAGCCCATCACCGAGCGGATGTTGGTCATGGTCAGGTTGAGCAGCGCCTGTTCGAGATCCGAAACCTGGTAGGCTGCTTCCGCCGCGTTGAGCACCTGGTAGAAGGACACGGCATCGGCGGACACGGAGGCGTTGTCGCGGGTGATGACTTCCTGGGTGGGAATGTCGAGCACCTGCTCCATGATGTTGATCTTGCGGCCGATGCGGTCGACGAAGGGAACGATGATGTTCAGGCCCGGCGTCAGCGTCCTTGTGTAGCGCCCGAAACGTTCGACGGTGAAGGCAAAGCCCTGCGGTACGGTCTTGATTCCTGAAAACAGAACCAGGATCGCAATGACAACGACGACGATGACCGTGATGTCCAGTCCCAACATGCCCGTAGACCTCCTCTGCCCTGATCCGGCGTGGCGGTTGCTGCAGCCACGCCAAAACAGGTAGTGGGTCTTGTCAAAGCTTGCAATCTTCCAGGGCGATTATATTGCCTGCCGGTTTGCGCGTCGGAACCGTGGCAGCCGGCAGGCACCCGGCTTCAGACCCAGCCCTGAAGCTCCCGGCGGACGATGGTTTCGAGCACCTGCATGCCGCCATCGCTGTCGTTGAGACATGGGATGTGGGTGAACTGCTCGCCGCCGTTCTCGTGGAAGATCTCGCCTGCTTCGCCGGCGATTTCCTCAAGCGTTTCAAGACAATCGGAAACGAAGCCAGGGTTGATCACGGCAATGCGCTTGACGCCGTCCTTGGCGAGCTTCTCGACGGTCTTGTCGGTGTAGGGCTGCAGCCATTCTTCCGGTCCGAAGCGGGACTGGAAGGTGGGCATCAGCTTCTCCTTGGACCAGCCCAGCCGTTCACGCACCAGCCGCGCCGTCTTCAGGCACTGGCAGTGATAGGGGTCACCCTTGAGGAAGTAGGACTGCGGAATTCCGTGGAACGAGGCCAGCACGATTTCCGGTTCCCAGTCGAGCCCAGCGAGATGGGTCTCGATCGACTGGGCGATCGCCTCGATATAGGCGGGATCGTCGTGATAGGGCGGCACGGTCCTGAGCGCCGGCTGCCAGCGCATGTCCATCATGGCCTGGAACGCCTTGTCGTTGACCGTCGCCGTAGTTGCCGCTGCATATTGCGGATAGAGCGGGAACAAAACAATGCGGTCGCAGCCGGCATCCTTGAGCGCGTTGAGCTTGTCCGGGATGGAAGGCTGGCCGTAACGCATCGCCCAGTCGACCATGACCGAAGGATGGGAGGCAAGGACGGCGCCGAGCTTGTCGGACTGGTTGCGGGTGTAGGTTCTCAGATAGCTCTCATCGAGATCCTTGTTCCAGATCTCCTCGTAGGCCTTGCCGACGCGGCCCGGGCGGGTGTTGAGAACAATGCCGAACAGGATCGGGTACCAGAGGAAGCGCGACCATTCGATCACCCGCCTGTCGGTGAGGAATTCCTTGAGATAACGGCGCATCGAGGTGAAGTCGGTGCCATCGGGCGTGCCGAGGTTGACGATGAGAACGCCAATCTTCTGGATTTTTACCGGCGGGTGTTGCGCCGGCAGCTCGCCAATGGCCCGGCTGGTCTCGTCGGACATAATCGCATGAGTGTTCAAGGTCGCGTCCAATTCTCTGTTTTCTCGGCAGTGCACAATCGTTGGGACGGAACATAGCGATGGAAGCCGACAAATCAATCATCGGGCAGGCGTATATTGAACTTTGAGCATATAAAAAGGGCCCGGAGATCCGGGCCCTTGTTGTTCGGTCGGGAAAAAAGCCTACTCGGCCGGGATCGACAGGGTCTCGCCAACCACCAGATCCTTGGCCGTGGCCGAAGGATTGGCTTCGGCGATCTTGGTCCACATGGTGGCGTCGCCGTAATAGGTTCTCGCGAGATCCCACAATGTGTCGCCGGCGGCGATGACATGCTGCTTGCCGGGCATTGCGGCGGTTTCAGCGGCCGTTTCCTCGCTCGGCGCGGCTTCTTCGGAAATCATCGGCGCCGAAGTGGTCAGATCCTTGAAACCGGGCAGGGGCTCGGGCATCGTAACTGCTTCAGCCGCAGGAGCAGCTTCCGCGGCTGCGGGCGCGGCTTCTTCCATCGGCTTTTCCGCAGCAGCCATCACACGGCCTTCGGTGAATGGCGTGTAAGGATTGTTCTTGGCCAGATAATCGGCAACCACCTGCTCAAGGCCCGGGCCGTAGTCATAGGCGTTCATGCCGCCGGACTTGAACACTGCGTAACCGTCACCACCACCACGCATGTAGTTGTTGGTTGCCACCATGTAGACGGCTTCCGGGTCGATCGGCGCGAAACCATCGCCCTGCTTGACCTCGACCGAGGTGATGCGCGAACCGGGTTCGGCGGTCTTGTCGAAGCTGTAGCGAAGGCCTGCGACCTGGGGAAAGCGGCCGGCGCCTTCCTCGACCTGGCCGACGCCGTTTTCGAGTGCCGCGACCACGTCGGAGCCCTTGAGCTCGAAGGTCGCCAAGGTGTTCTGGAAGGGCAGCACGGTGAGCACTTCACCCATGGTGATCTCGCCGGTGTCGATCGATGCACGCAGGCCGCCGCCGTTCTGGATGGCAATGGTCACGCCCTGATCGCCAACGCGGTCGAGCATGGCGTCGGTGACGAGGTTGCCCATTTCGCATTCGCCGGCGCGGCAGGTATCGCGGCTTCCGTCGATATCCGCGGTGGACGCGGAAACCACCTTGGTCTTGAGTTCTTCGATCGGGGCGCCGAGCTCGCTGACGCGTGCCGCGAAAGCCTCGTCGGGGGTGACGCTGGCATCGAGCAGGTGCGGATCGCCTTCGGCGGTGACGACCTTGCCGGTGTCATCGAAGGTCACTTTCATTTCGCCGAGATACTTGGAATAGGCGTAGGCCTGGACGATCGGTACGGCGACGCCCGAGGGATTGTTGACCATTGTCGGGTAGGGGCCGGCAGCGCCGTCGTCGGTGTTGGACAGAAGCGTGTGGCTGTGACCGCCGACGATGACATCGATCCCGTCGACCTGTGCCGCGATTTGCTGATCCTTGGGGAGGCCCACATGGGACACCAGCACGATCTTGTTGATGCCCTCTTCCTCGATCTGAGCAACGGCGCCCTTCAGGTAGTCGATTTCATCGAGGATGAGAACCGAGGGGCCGGGAGAGGAAGTTTCAACGGTGTCCGCAGCAAGCACGGAGAGCAGCGCGATCTTCTCGCCGCCGATTTCCTTGATGATGTAGGGCTTGATGCGGTCACCGAGCACCGAATTGGCGCCGCTGATGGTGTTGCCGGAGATGACCGGGAACTCGACCATGTCGATGAAATCGCGCAGGCCTTCGGGGCCATCGTCGAACTCATGGTTGCCGACGGCCATGGCGTCAAAGCCGATGCCGTTCATGAATTCTGCCGCGGCCTTGCCCTTGTAGGTCGAGTAGAACAGCGAGCCCTGGAACTGGTCACCGGCATCAAGCACCAGCACATTGGCGCCCTCGCCGGTCAATGCGTCGCGGCGTTCGTCGATCTTGGTCTTGACGCGGGCGATGCCGCCAAAGCACTTGCCTTCCGTCTCGTCCTCGGAGGAGCAGGTCGAATCGAACCTGTTGATCGACTCGATGCGTGAGTGCAGATCGTTGATGTGCAGGATGTTGAGCGTGTAATCGGCAAATGCCACGCCTGAACACAACCCGAGGGCCGAGACCGACAACAACGCGTGCTTGATGAATCTGTTCATTGAGAACTCCCTGTTTCGCAGCTCAAGGCGTGCCAGAATACCGTCTTCGCGGCTACCCACGGCAGGCTTGAAGTGATGGTTTCACTATCGGCTTGGAACTTCAAGTACCCGATGCTGCCGTGCGGAAGATTTGGCTGGATTCAGGCCGAGTAGTCGCGTTCGTCGGCAATCACCTTGCCGTCGTTTGGCAGACTTGACGGGGCCACGATTTCCACTGTGCCGCGCAGCTTGGCGATGGCTGTCAGGGTCTTCGCGATCTTGTCCGCAGCAGGAGCGGCGCCGGTTGCGGGCTCCACCAGCAGGGTCATCACGTCAGCATCGTCCGCGCGGCTGACCACGAGGCGGGCGCGGGAGATTTCGGGATGTGCCTTGAGGATTTCGGCCACCTGCTTGGGATCGACGAACATGCCCCTGACCTTGGTGCGCTGGTCGGCGCGGCCCATCCAGCCCTGAATGCGCTGGCCGGTGCGGCCGCAGGGCGAGACCCCTGGCAAGATTGCCGAGAGGTCACCGGTGCCGAAGCGGACCAGCGGATAACCTGGGTTGAGGGTGGTGACAACGAGTTCGCCGACCTCGCCCTCGGGCACGGGATCACCGGTACCAGGCCGGACGATTTCCACGATCATGTCCTCATTGACGATCATGCCGGGATGCGGCGCGCCATTGGCGTCCGCGCTCTCATAGGCGATCACGCCGAGGTCGGCGGTCGCATAGCTCTGCAGCACTGAAACGCCTCGGTCGCTGTAATACTGGCGCAGCGACGGAAACAATGCCCCGCCGGACACCAGTGCGCGCCGGATGGACGACAGATCGCTGCCGAGTTCATCGGCTTTCTCGAGAATGGTCTTGAGATAATCCGGGGTTCCGGTGAAGCCCGACGGCTTGAGCCGGACAGCGGCGTCAACCTGGGCTTCGGTGTTTCCGATGCCTGCGGGAAACACGAGGCAACCCAATGCCCGCGCACCTTCGTCAAGAATGAAACCACCGGGCGTCATGTGATAGGCGAGGCTGTTATGTACCAGGTCACCCGAACGAAACCCGGCTGCAAACAAGGCGCGGGCAGAGGCCCAAGGGTCGACACCAAGGCCCTGGGGTTCCCAGACCGGGCCGGGAGACATGAACACGCGGTTGCCCTTGAGCGCATCGGGATCGGCAAGACCGCCAAAGGGGGGATTGGCTTCCTGCATCTGCATCAGGTCGGGCTTGCGCAGGACCGGAAGCCTTGCCAGTGCGGCGCGATCGACCAGGCTTTCGGGATCGGGGTTGCCGAGCCATGAGGCAAGCGCCGGAAGCCGCTTGAGACTGCCGGTCAGCAGCTTCCTCAGCCCATCGAAGGTTTCCTGTTCACGGGCGTCCGGCGCGCGCGTTTCGCGATCATCGAAATGGCTGGTCATGAAAAAGGCCTGTGCTTGCTTAGACGCGTCGTACCAGTGTGAACTGGGCTCCTGTCGAAGAGGTGCAGTTGAGCTGCGACTGCGAGGCGAGGGCGCAATTGACCCGCGACGTTGTCTGACGCAGGAGCGAGGTCAATTCGATCTCCACGATCTGGTCCGACACGTAGCGGTAGGAACCTTCCGCGAGCAGCGAATTGGTGTCGGTCGTGCGGGTCTCGAAGCGGCCATTGTAGAAGCTCGAGATGATGCCGTTGGGATCGGTCCACTGGCCGTCGATACCCTGGGGCTGAACCGCCACGGGACGCGGCGAATAGGTGGCCGACTGGCAGGCGGCAAGCAGCCCGGCAAGGGCGCCCACGACGATGATGCGATGCAGGTTCATGATCCGGTGTTCCCCTCGAGCCGTCATCAATATGATTCCATCTATGAAAGAATGCAGCGCCGGCGTGTTGAAAGCAAGGCAGCAACTTGCCGGCCGGACTTGCGGCCGGCCGGAACAGCTGGGATTAGAGTGGTGTCAGTGAACCAGCACATTGCGGAACTGCCAGGGATCGTTCTTGTCGATGTCTTC
Source organism: Parahoeflea alexandrii (assembly GCF_024105735.1). GTDB lineage: Bacteria > Pseudomonadota > Alphaproteobacteria > Rhizobiales > Rhizobiaceae > Hoeflea > Hoeflea alexandrii. Next base: position 337,166 of record NZ_JAAAML010000001.1, read on the forward strand.
CGGGAACAGGCCCGGGCGACCGTCAAGCGGCGTCCAGTCGGTGTAGTGACCTTCCACCGGTCCCAGGTAGGGAGACTGAACCTCAAGGCAGCGCTTGTAGTCGACCTCATCCGCCTCGACGATGCCGGCCTGCGGGTTTTCGAGTGCCCAGACCATGCCGGCCAGCACCGCTGACGTCACCTGAAGGCCTGTGGCGTTCTGATAGGGCGCGAGACGGCGGGTTTCTTCCAGCGAGAGGCGCGAGCCATACCAGTAGGCGTTCTTGCCGTGGCCGTAGAGCAGCACGCCCAGTTCATCCAGGCCCTCGACAAGCTCGTTCTCGTCGAGCACGTGCAGGACCGGCTGGGCGTTGCCGCCGTTGCCGAACATCTCGTGCAGCGACAGCACCGCATCATTGGCCGGATGGTAGGCATAATGGCAGGTCGGGCGGTAGGTGACATCGCCGTCCTTGTTCCTGACGGTGAAATAGTCGGCAATCGAGATCGACTCGTTGTGGGTGACGAGAAAACCATATTGCGGGCCGGGGGTCGGGCACCAGGTCCTCACCCTCGTGTTGGCGCCGGGCTGCTCGAGATAGATCGCCGCCTTGCAGCCCTTCTTGTGCTTCCTGGCGTTCTTCGGCATCCAGTTCTCGTGGGTGCCCCAGCCGAGTTCGGCTGGCTGAAGTCCTTCCGAGATGAAGCCTTCCACCGACCAGGTGTTCCAGAACACGTTGAGCGGCTTGGGCAGCTTGGTCAGCTGGGTGTCACGCTCGGCAATGTGGACGCCCTTGACGCCGACCTTCTTCATCAGCCTGGCCCAGGCCTCGCGATCATGCTGGCCGGGCTCGTCGAAGTTGATGCCGAGATCATTGGCGAGGTTGACCAGCGCCTGCTTGACGAACCAGGAAACCATTCCGGGATTGGCGCCGCAGGTGGACACGGCGGTGGTGCCGCCGGGATTTTTCTTCTTCTCGTGGCGAACCGTCTCGCGCAGCGCGTAGTTGGTGCGCTCGGAGTTCTTCATGTCCTTGTCGAAGTAGAAGCCGAGCCAAGGCTCGACCACGGTGTCGATGTAGAGCACGTCGAGCTTGCGGCACAGTTTCATCAGGTCAAGCGAACCGGTGTCGACGGAAAGGTTGACACAAAAACCCTGTCCGCCGCCTTCGGTCAGGAGCGGCTTGAGCAGCTCCTTGTAATTGTCCTTTGTCACATGCGCCTTGATGTGACGGATGCCGTGCTGGGCCAGGATTTCCATGTCGCCGGCGTCGTCGCGCGGATCGATCACCACCATGCGGCTCTTGTCGAACTTGAAGTGGCGCTCGATGAGCGGAAGCGTGCCGCGGCCGATGGACCCAAACCCTATCATCACGATTGGGCCGGTGATTTCCGCGTAAACCGGATAATCCTGCTGGGACATGTCATTCGCTCCAAAAATGGCGCTGCAGCCGTCTGCGGCGGTAGCGGCGGCTAAACCATACTTCGCTGTTACAATAAAGCGAAATCAGACAAGTCAGCCGTCCATGGCTTCGAGCTCGTCGATCATTCCCTCTATCATCGAAAGACCCTGGTTCCAGAAACCTGGATCCGATGCATCAAGTCCGAACGGAGCGAGAAGTTCCGAGTGATGTTTGGTCCCGCCGGCCTTGAGCATCTCGAAATAGCGTTCGCGGAAACCGTCCGGGGTTTTCTCATAGACCGAGTACAGCGAGTTCACGAGGCAATCGCCGAAGGCATAGGCGTAGACGTAGAACGGCGAATGAATGAAATGCGGGATATAGGCCCAGAAGGTCTCGTACCCCTCCGACAGGTTGACCGCCGGGCCGAGGCTTTCCGACTGCACGTCGAGCCAGAGTCTGCCCAGTTGCTCCGAGGTCAGCTCGCCTTCCCGGCGAGCGGTGTGCACACGCCGTTCGAATTCATAGAAGGCAATCTGGCGCACCACGGTATTGATCATGTCCTCGACCTTCTGGGCCAGCATCGCCTTGCGTTCGCGACGGTCGGTGGTGCGGGCCAGCAAGGCCCGGAAGGTCAGCATCTCACCGAACACGGACGCCGTTTCGGCCAGCGTCAGGGGCGTTGACGACATCAGCGCGCCCTGATCGCCGGCAAGCACCTGATGCACGCCGTGGCCAAGTTCGTGCGCCAGCGTCATCACGTCGCGCGGTTTGCCGAGGTAGTTGACCAGCACATAGGGGTGCACCGACGGAACCGTGGGATGGGCGAAGGCACCGGATATCTTGCCCGGACGGCTCGGCGCGTCGATCCAGCTGCGGTCGAAGAACCGGCGGGCAATGTCGGCCATTTCGGGCGCAAAGCCGTGATAGGCCGAAAGCACCGTGTTCTTGGCCGCGTCCCAGGCAATTGTCTCGCGGGGTGTCTCGGGCAAAGGTGCGTTGCGATCCCAGAATTCGAGCTTGTCGAGCCCGAGCCAGCGGGCCTTCATGGCGTAGTAGCGGTGCGACAGCCGGGGGCTGGCCTCGCGCACCGCCTGTGCCAGCGCATCGACGACGGGACGCTCGACCCGGTTGGCCAGGTGACGGCTGTCGGCGATGTCCTCGAAGCCGCGCCAGCGGTCGGATATTTCCTTGTCCTTGGCCAGCGTGTTGGTGATCAGGGTGAAGGTGCGCAGATTTGCCTTGAACGTCTCGGCAAGAGCAAGGCCTGCCTTCTTGCGCCGGGCGCCATCGGCATCCTGCAGCAGAGACAGCGTCACTTCTAGCGGCAGCGCCTGGTCATCAATAGTAAATTCGAGGCTGCTCATGGTCTCATCGAAAAGCCGGTTCCAGGCGGCGTGCCCGGTCATCGATTTTTCGTGGAAGAGCTGCTCTATCCGGTCTTCGAGCTGGAAGGGCCTGTCCAGCCTGAGATCATGGATCCAGGGTGTGTAACGGGCGGCGCGCGGATCCTTGCCGAGGCTCTCCTCGATCAGCGTGTCATCGATGCGGTTAAGTTCGAGCGCGAAGAAAAGAAGATGGGCGCTGATATCCGTCATCGTGCTTTGCACATCGCCGTAGAATTTGGCGATCGCGGGATCGGAGGTGTTGGTGAAATAAGCCAGGCCGGCATAGGAAATGATCCGCCCCATCAGTTCCTCAAGCTTCTCATAGGCTTCGATCACCGCACCAAGGCCTTCATCCCCGGTGTTCGCCGCGGCTTCGGCAATCTTTCCCTTCCATCGGGCCTCGAAGGCCTGTGCGCCGGTCCGGGCTGCGGCCAGGTCGGTCTTGAATTCCGCGGATTCCGGACCGGGATAGAGGTCGCTCAGGTTCCAGCCCGGAAGGGTCCCAAGCTGAGAATCCGCGCCATGTGCCGTTGCGGGGGCGCGAACGGGTGCGTGGTCCAGAATTGATTTCGGCATCAGGGCACTCTCTTTCAAGATCGGTGTCGGACCCGTGAGGAAATAGGTCATCGAATGGCGCCCGCCAGGCGCCACCCGGTTTTACCGGCAGCGACGATTAAAATGCAAACATTTCTCGAAATCCGTTTTTCAGCCTTTGCTGCCATTGTCCGGGAATGGTCAGACCCCTTGATGACTCCACCGGGAATGAGGAAACGAGATCCGTGTCCAAACGAATTCTGATAGTTGATGACGACCCGGTTCAGCGCCGCCTGCTCAAGGCGGCCGCGGAAAAAGCAGGCTACGAGGTCGAACTGGCAAACGAGGGCCGGTCGGCTCTCGCCCGCCTGGTGGAGCCCGATCACGAACTCGCGGCAGTTGTGCTCGATCTGATGATGCCGGAAATGGGCGGGCTTGAAGTGCTGGAACGGCTCTCGGCGGTCGGCAGCACTATTCCCGTGGTGGTGCAGACCGGGCAGGGCGGTATCGAGACCGTGGTCAAGGCGATGCGCGCAGGTGCATTCGATTTTGTCGTCAAGCCGGTATCGCCGGAACGACTGACCCTGGCGCTTGGCAACGCGCTGAAGGCCGCGCGGATCACTTCCTCCCAAATTCCCTCGCCGCGTCACGTCGGCTTCAATGGCATCGTGGCGGCAAGCCCCGCCATGGAACGGGTGATCTCGCTTGGAAAGCGGGCTGCGGCGTCGACCATTCCGGTGGTTCTCGAAGGCGAGTCGGGTGTCGGCAAAGAAATGATCGCCCATGCGATTCAGTCCGAAAGCATCCGGCGCAACAAACCGTTCGTGACCGTTAATTGCGGGGCAATTCCCGAAAATCTTGTCGAAAGCATTCTTTTCGGACACGAAAAGGGAGCGTTCACCGGCGCAACCGAACGCCATGCGGGCAAATTCACCGAAGCTGATGGCGGTACCCTCTTCCTTGACGAGGTTGGTGAACTGCCACTCGAAATCCAGGTCAAGCTGTTGCGCGCCGTGCAGATGGGCGAGATCGAGACCGTCGGTTCGCGGATGCCCAGGAAGGTTGACATCCGGCTGATTTCGGCGACCAACAAGGATCTGATCGAAGAGGTCAAGGCTGGGCGTTTCAGGGAAGATCTCTACTACCGGCTCAATGTCTTCCCGATCCATGTTCCGGCCCTGCGCAAGCGCAAGGAAGACATTCCGCAGCTGGTGCGTCATTTCACCGAGCGATTTGCGGGTGCCATCGGCGGCAAGCGGATTCGGAGCATCGCTCCGGATGCGATGGCGCTGCTGACCGCACATGACTGGCCCGGCAATATCCGCGAACTTGAAAACGCCATTCACCGGGCCATCGTGCTGTGCGACGGCGAAACGCTGACCGCCGACCTGTTCCCGCAGATTGCCGCGCAGATTCCCGGCTACAAGCTTGATGGGCTGGAAGCCGGAGACGAAACCCAGGCTGTGTCTCTGCAGGCACCTCAGGGTCCGGGACTGGCGCAGCGGGAAGAAGCCGCTCACGCCGACCCCACTGCCGATCCGGTTCTCGCCGAACCGAGCTTTCCGGTCGACACGGGCATGCCGGCGGTGAACGCCGTGACGCCGGAGGGCGAGGTGCGGAGGCTTGCGGAAGTCGAGGAGGAACTGATCCGGTTTGCCTTGTCGTTCTATCGCGGACAGATGAGCGAGGTTGCCCGCAGGCTCGGCATCGGCCGCTCGACGCTCTACCGGAAGCTCAAGGACTACGCGATCAACCCGGACGATCCGGATCAGGAGGCGGCGTGAGCGGGTGATTTCCACCTGGTAAGGAAAATAGTGTTGCCTGTTTGATCTGCTTCATTCCCTGTTAAGTGATCATTCACTATAAGTGTCCCTGCAGCGATGCGTGGCAGCGGTTGCCATTGTGTCACCGCATTTGATCACCAAATGGTGATCTGTAACGGTTTTCCGGCGTCCGGGGACAGCATTGGCGACATTGAAAACAGTATCAGTACTGCCTACGGCTGCTTGTCGCAGCAATGTGCGCTTTTGGCACATCGCGCGCATCGCTACGCTGCGTGCCCTCCTGATCGCGGTCATCGCGTCCTGTGCGGGATTTGCCGCCGCGCCTGAAGCCTTTGCCGAGACCCGTTCTCTCAAGCTCTACTACATCCACACCAAGGAAAAGGCCGAGATCGTTTTCAAACGCAATGGCCGTTACGACAAGGCCGGGCTGAACAAGCTCAACCGGTTCCTCAGGGATTGGCGGCGCAATGAGCCGACGAACATGGATCCGAGGCTGTTCGATCTGGTGTGGGAGGTCTACCAGCAGGTCGGCGCGCGTGATTACATCAATGTCGTGTCTGCCTACCGGTCTCCGGCGACCAACGACATGCTGCGGCGGACACGCGGCGGCCAAGCCAAGAAAAGCCAGCACACGCTCGGCAAGGCAATGGATTTCTACATCCCCGGCGTCAGCCTGAGCAAGCTTCGCGCCACGGCCATGAAGCTGCAGGGCGGCGGGGTTGGATATTATCCGAAATCCGGATCGCCCTTTGTCCATCTCGATGTTGCCGGTGTGCGTGCATGGCCGCGGATGAGCAGGCCGGAACTGGTCAAGCTGTTTCCGGATGGCAAGACCCTGCACCTGCCACCGGACGGAAAGCCTTTGCCCGGCTACCAGACCGCGCTTGCCGATTACAAGAGGCGCGGCGGAGCCATCGTCTCGACCAGCAGCGGCGATTCCGGCAACAGCAAACGTTCCGGTGGTCTGCTTGCCGCCCTGTTTGGCGGTGGTGACGAGGATGAAGAACCAGATGCCGTCGCATCTGCGCCGAAGCCGGTCCCGGCTCCGCCACAGACGGAGGTTGCCGCTCTGCCAGGGGTTCTCGATGCACCTGCGCAGGTCGCGCCTGCCGTGGAGACTGCCCTGGTCTTGCCTTTGCAGCCGCCGGTTCCTGTGGCGCGGCCGGTCATCGAAGAGCCGCAGCCGGTGGTGGTGGCAGCACTTGCTCCGCCCAATCCCGTTTTGCCGGCGCAGAGCGAAATCAACGCGTTTGCCGCCGCCGCAAATGCCGAGGTTGCGGCCCCGGCGCTCGAGCCTGAAGCCCAGTCCGGGCTTGTCGACCTGGCCTCGATTCGCGCGCCAATACCGCAACTGCTCAGTGAACGGTCGAGCCAGCCTGCAAATGAAGCCCAACCCGCAGCGGTGGAATTGGCCGCCTTGCCGGTACCGAACCTGATCAAGGCCCGCATGGAGGTCGGTACCACGGAACAGGCCGCGGAAGATCTGCAGATTGCCGCCGCGTTGGTTGACCGGGCCGCAGACGCGCAGAACGGTGGGCCGGTTGCAGCAGCTGCAACTCTGCCCTCGGCGGAAGACTTTATTCCGCTTCCGATCCGCAGGCCGGGAGAGCGCGCCGGTGACAGGGCTCCGGTAACCGCGTCGCGGGAAATCGAGGTGGCCTCGCTTGAGCCTGTCTCGCGCGGCGGTCGGGTCGGCAGCCTTTCGACAAGCGCCTCCTCCGCCCGCAAGGGCGCCCGTCCGACAGCCTCGATTGCCGCGGAGCAGCCGCAACGCAGCTCGATCCGTACCGAACCCATGCTGACCGACAGGATCATCTCGAAATGGGCCCTTGCCCAGGACCGGATGAAGACCATGGCTTCGGAACCCGGAAAGCCGCGCAGGTTTGTCGGCGCGCAGCTGAGGGAAGCGCCCAAAGTGGTCTATGCAAACGGATTTTCCCCTGATGGCGGAGAGCTTCCGCACAGCCAGTTCACCGGATCGGCGGTGAACTTCATCACGGTGGCCCGATTCGGCGACTGAGGCATGTACCGCCGCAGATTGCGCCGTACCGCACCCTGATTTCCTGTCCGGCTTTTCCCGGTGTGCCTTGCCGGCTTACCCTTGGGAAAGAAACAAGAAAGCCGCGCATCGGACAATGCGCGGCTTTTGGATTTACATGAAGGTCTCACGGCCTGTCACTCCCGCAGGAGTGAGGCGTGTCCGGTCAGATTGCGTCTTCCGGTTCGGGCGCCATACCCAAAGCATGCAGATAGGTATCGAGAATCGCTTCCTGCTCGAGACGGTCGTTCTGGTCCTGCTTGCGGATGGCGACGACCTTGCGCAGCACCTTGACGTCGTAGCCGTTGGCCTTTGCCTCGCCGTAGACATCCTTGATGTCGTCGGCAATGGTCTTCTTTTCTTCTTCCAACCGTTCAATGCGTTCGACGATCGAACGGAGCTGGTCGCGGGCGACTGCGCCGGCATCAGACATGAGGTCTCTCCTGTAGGGACAACGAGGGGTGATGTTCGTGAGGCTTCAAGTGCCCAAAGCGAGGCTTCGGGTCAAGGGTGTTTGCGCCATACCCGGGGAATAATCCCGGTCTGAGGCGGGCGCGCGTCACACCACCCGCGAACCATGCAATTCGACCTCGTGGATGCCCGGCCGTGCGGTCAGATCCGTGAGGATCGGCGCCAGCCGGTCGACCCAGGATTGGACACCTTCGGGATGACCGATCAGGTCCTGGCGAATCTCGAGTAGGGCATGGGGAAGGCCGGTCATCGAGCAATGCCGGTGCATGGTGTCGCCCCTGAGCGCCCCGTCATAGGGCTCGTTGTCACCGACGATCAGCGCCGGATCCATACTCAGCGCATCGATCAGCGGACGCACCGCACGCGGATCCGTGTCCCACAAAACGCCTGCGTGCCATGGTCTGGGAACGCCCTTCCAGGCATGGGTGAACGAGTGGATCGAAATCACCAGCGGCGCCTTGCCGGACTTGCGCCAGGTTTCGGAAATCACGGTCGCGACGGCATCGTGATAGGGCCGGTGAAACAGGTTGAGACGGTGCTCGCGTTCTCCGGCGGAGAGCGGATGGTTTGCGGGAATCACCATGCCGTCCGAAAGCTTCATGATCAGGGTCGGGTCGTCCTCACCGCGGTTGGGATCGATCAGCAGGCGGGAGAAGCAGCCCAGCACTGCGGGAACGCCCAGCCTGGCGGAGAGTTTGCGGGTCACGTCCTCAACGCCGATGTCGTAGGCGATGTGGCGTGCGAATGCTTCGGCAGGCAATCCCAGATCGCCATACTCGGCCGGTAACCGGTTCATGGCGTGGTCGGCCAGGATTACCAATGCGTGGCTGGGATCGCCGGGAAGGATTTCAAATGGCTGGAAGCCTGGCATGACGGATTTCGGAACCGGATCTGAAAAGTATGAGGGGTTGGGGATCAATTGCACAGGCTTGGTCTACGAGCAACTGCCCGAATCATGCAGTCTGTGAGGAAGAATGGAATGCGGAGGCATGGCGGGCGGTGTTCTTGACTTTAGTCTATCGTCCTTCGTTGACTTTCATGGCCCCCCGGCGCAAAAAGCAAAGCACAAATCGAGAGTGGAGACTGACCGAAATTGTTGTTTCGCAAGTTGCCAAAAGCCTATCTCCTCATCGTCAGATTCGCTGCGCTCATACCGTTGACTGCCGGAGCGATGATGCTCGCCTCGGCGCAGGACGCGAGAGCTGACTTCCGGGTCTGTAACGGAACTCAATCGCTGGTCGGCGGCGCGATCGGTTATCGCACGGCGGAAGGCTGGGTGACCGAGGGCTGGTGGCAGATTCCCGCCAATTCCTGCGCGACCCTGATCGAGGGCCAGCTCGGCTCGCGATATTACTATCTTTATGCCGAGGATGCCGGCGGCGGTGGCCGCTGGGCGGGGGACATCAACATGTGCGTCGCCGACAATGAATTCCGCATTGTCGGTGTAGAGGATTGTTTCGCCCGTGGTTTTCAGCGCGTGGGGTTCAAAGAGTACGATACCGGGAGACAAGGCAGCTGGATGGTCCAGTTATCGGATGCCCCGGAAGCGCCAGAAAGCCAGAATTGATGAAGCGCCTACGCAATGTAAAAATCCTCGCCACGCTCGGACCGGCGTCGTCGGACGAGGCGATGATCCAGAAGCTCCATGAGGCAGGTGCGGATCTGTTCCGCATCAACATGAGCCATTCGAGCCATGAGCTGATGCGCACCCTGGTCGGCCGTATCCGTGCGGTGGAGAAAAACTGTGGACGCCCGATTGGCATCCTCGCCGATCTTCAGGGACCGAAACTGCGGGTGGGCAAGTTTGCCGAAGGATCGGTGACGCTGAAACCTGGCCAGACCTTCACGCTTGATGATCAGGACCTCCCGGGCGATGTGAACCGGGTCTATCTGCCGCATCCGGAAATTCTCGAGGCGGTTCAGCCCGGACACCGGCTTCTGATCGACGATGGCCGGTTGCAGCTGCTGGCGGTCGAATCAAACAAGACCTCGATCGTCTGCAAGGTGGTGAGCGGCACCAAGATCTCCGACCGGAAAGGCGTCAGCCTGCCGGACACCACGCTCGGTGTGGGCGCGCTGACCGAGAAGGACCGCAGCGATCTGGACGCAGTGCTCGCGGTCAACGATGTCGACTGGGTGGCGCTTTCCTTCATCCAGCGGCCGGAAGATCTCGCCGAGGTGCGCAAGATCGCCCGCGGCCGGGTCGGGTTGATGTCGAAGATCGAGAAGCCGCAGGCGCTCGAGTGCATCGACGAGATCATCGAATTGTCCGATGCGCTGATGGTTGCCCGTGGCGATCTCGGCGTGGAAATGCCGATCGAATCGGTGCCCGGCATCCAGAAGCAGCTTACCCGCGCCTGCCGGAAGGCAGGCAAGCCGGTGGTCGTCGCCACCCAGATGCTCGAATCGATGATCTCTGCGCCGGTTCCGACCCGCGCCGAAGTTTCCGACGTTGCCACCGCGGTGTTCGAAGGCGCTGATGCGGTGATGCTGTCGGCGGAGTCGGCTGCCGGCGACTACCCGGTCGAGGCTGTCGAGACCATGGCCTCGATTGCCCGCAAGGTTGAGCGCGATCCGAACTATCCCGGCATCATCTATTCCCAGCGCCCGCAGCCGGACGCCACCGGTGCGGATGCGATCTCGCTGGCGGCACGGCAGATTGCCGAGACACTGAACCTGTCGGCAATCGTCTGTTACACATCTTCGGGCAATACCGGGCTGCGTGCAGCGCGTGAGCGGCCGCAGGTGCCGGTGATCGCGCTTTCACCGGTGATCCAGACGGCACGACGGCTGTCGGTGGTCTGGGGGCTGCATTGCGTCGTCACCCAGGATGCCACCGATCTCGACGACATGGTGGATCGCGCCTGCCGGATTGCCTTCCGCGAGGAGTTCGGGAAGCCAGGGGACCGTATAATCATCTCCGCCGGCGTGCCGCTTGGCACGCCGGGCTCAACCAACATGCTGCGTATCGCCTATATCGGTTCCGACGGGATGACGGGCATCTGAGAACCGGCAGGCCGTCTTCATCAGTCTGACGGCACAAGCCTAACCTTGGCAGACGGCGCTGTCCTCTGCCAGGGAGGCTTCCGCGCGCGCCGCTGCGGCCTTCAGGTCGACTTCAAGGCCTGCGACCTTCTCAATGGCACGGACCGCAAGATCCGTTGTCACATGGTCGGGCTTGTGGCCGAGATTGCGGATCCAGACGAGTTCCGAGCCCTCGATGTCACGGGCAAGGCCTTCGGAGTGGATGTGGGCAAGAACAACCGAATCACTGTCGCCGGTGATGATCACGGTCGGGCTTGCAATCTCCGAATATCGCGACGCGACGCGGGTGACATAGGGTTTCAGATTGGCGACGTCGATGGCGTTGAAGCGGAACGCCTGGGGCCGAAGCACCAGGGCCGGTGCAGTCTTGCTGACATAGTCATCGGGTTTCGGATTGGGCGCAAAGACACAGGCCGAACCGCTTTCAAGCCGGGTCAACCCGGCCGGTAGCGCAATGGTGTTGGCAAACAGTGGCCCGATCACCGGTGTGCGGGTCAGCCCATAATACCAGGCAATGCCGCCGGGCCAGGCGTGGGTCGCAGGTGCAAGGAACACCAGACCCTCGGTCATCTCGGGATGGGCGAGCGCAAAGCTCGCCGCTATGGCGCCGCCGAAGGAATGGCCGATGATGATGGCGCTGGAGATGCCCTTGGCCTGCATCGCGCGGGCGATGGCTGCGGCCTGGCCGTCGGGCGTGTCGTTGGCAGCACCGCCGCGCTCGGACCAGCCATGGCCGGGCCGGTCAATGAACAGCATCTCGGCGCGGCCTTCCAACTCCGGCTGGAACGGCACCAGCTGATCAAGCAGGTTGCCGCTGGCGCCGTGAATGAACACCAGCGCAGGAAGGTCGGCGCCGGAAGGGCGCGGAACATGCACGGCGTGCAGGCTGTAACCGCCGACATCGATCATTTCCCCCGTCGCGGGGTGCTGTGCCTCGATGTCGCGCGCCTTTGCCCTGGTCCAGATGGCGAGACCTGCCAGGAGCAGGACGAGAATGGAGAGCAGAATAATCATGGAAGTGCGGACCGGTCTTGATGCGAGCATGGGAAGGTGCTGCCAATGAATGGGAAAATCGTTTGGGGCTTTCCTGGCTTCTTACGGATGCCGGAGGGGAAAAGTTTCAGATTCTGCTGCCCGAAAGCTTGTCTGCAAGCTCGCCGAGCCTTTCCTGCGCCTGCCGGTTTGCCGGATAGATCTCCAGCATCTGTTCCCAGGCCTTGAGTTCGAGTTCGTCGTTTCCCGCAGCCGCCATGATGGCGGCCATGCCCGAGATTGCGCCGAAATGGCGCGGTTCGAGCGCCAGGACGCGGCTGATGTCGGCCATCGACTTGTCGTGATTGCCCATCGCATAATTCAGCGTCGCCCGCCGGTTCCAGCCTTCCGCGTAGTCGGGCATCAGCACGACGACCTGGTCGAGCAGGTCCAGCGCAAGGCTGTTCTTCTTGTCCGTCACCGCCTTGTCGGCCCATTGCATCAGCAGGTTTGCCGTCGCGCTGCCGGAATCGCGCCATTCAGCCCAGATACGCTCGCTGATCCGCTTGGCCTGCCTCTCGTCTCGTTCCCGCTTGAGTTCGGCAAACAGCGTGTCGAGGCTGTCTGCCGGCTGAACCGACGCCGTGTCGGCTTCGGCCCTGTTCTGGGCGAAAGCGGATATGTCAGCGGAACCGCCAACCAGGAGCATGGCGAGGAGAACGGGGATAAATCCGGAAAACGAAAAATGGCGCATGACGGAAAGCTAGTCCGTCTGCGCCAAATATCAAATGCAAAATTATGTGAAGGCCGGGAGGCCTTCGGCTTCAGCCCTGACGAGCCTTGAAGCGCGGGTTCTGCTTGTTGATGATGTAAACCCGGCCCTTGCGACGAACCAGACGGTTGTCACGATGACGAGCTTTGAGCGCCTTAAGCGAATTCTTGATCTTCATTGTTCTGATCCGCGAGTTGTCGGGGCGGAAACGCCGCCTATTCAATCAAAAGCGCGCCAGCCAGGGACGCGCTCATCGGTTGGCACGGCATGTAGCTGTTTGGGCATTTGCTGTCAACTCCGGCACGGCTTTTTCCCGTCCTGATCGGGCTCATGACCGCGTCGTGCGGGGACTGATCCGGGTGACATGGCCCATCTTGCGCCCGGGTCTGGCTTCAGCCTTGCCGTAGAGATGCAACACCGCATCAGGTTCTCCGGCCAGTTCGGCAGTCCTGCCAATGTCGGCGCCGATCAGATTCTCCATCACGCAATCGGAATGACGCCGGGGATCTCCGAGCGGCAGGCCGGTGATTGCGCGGATATGCTGCTCGAACTGCGATATGGCGCATGCAGCTTCGGTCCAGTGACCCGAATTATGAACGCGCGGGGCAATTTCGTTGACGAGGAGGCGGTGCCGGTCACCCTCGCGGACGGCGAAGAACTCAACCGCGAAGACGCCGACATAGTCCAGATGCCGGGCGATCGCCGCAGCGATCTCCAGCGCCTCCGATTGGACTTCCGGTCCGAGGCCGGAGGGAACGGTCGAGGTGTGGAGGATGTGATTGCGGTGCACATTTTCAGCGACGTCATAGGCCCGGACTTCGCCCGACAGGCCGCGGGCGGCGACAACGGAAACCTCGCACTCGAAGTGAACGAAGGATTCGAGGATGGCCATCTGGCCGAGCATGGCCTCGAAGGCCGTGTCGGCGTCCTCGGGGCGCAGGAGTTTCGCCTGTCCCTTGCCGTCGTAGCCCAGACGGGTTGTCTTCAAGACCGCGGGAAGCCCCGTGATATCCATGGCCTCATCCAGATCGCCGCGCTCGGAAATTGCCGCGAACAGTGCTGTTTCCGCGCCGAGTTCCCGTGCCATGGCCTTTTCCAGCAGCCGGTCCTGGGCGACCTCGAGAGCCTTCGATCCTGGCCTGACGGAAACACGTGCCTCAAGCCATTGAACCGCCTTCACCGGGACGTTCTCGAACTCATAGGTGACGACATCGCACAGATCCGCCAGTTGCTGGAGGGCTTCCGGATCATCGTAATCTGCGACAATCTGGGTGTTGGCGACCTGGGCGGCAGGGGCATTGCTGTCGGGCTCGAGAACGATGGTCTTGAACCCCAGCCGGGCCGCAGCCATGGCAAGCATGCGGCCGAGCTGGCCGCCGCCGATAATGCCGATGACTGCGCCGGGTGCGAGTGGTTCGGAGCTCATGACCGATCCACTGGCTGTTCGGCCACGGCCTCGGTTCGGGCCTGTCGCCAGGCATCGAGGCGATGCGCCAGGTCTTCATCTGCGAGCGCCAGGACGCTGGCTGCCATCAGCCCTGCGTTGGTGGCGCCGGCCTTGCCGATCGCCAGCGTTCCCACGGGGATGCCGGCCGGCATCTGGACGATGGACAGCAGGCTGTCCTGGCCGGACAAGGCCTTGGATTCAACCGGAACGCCGAAAACCGGCAGAGGAGTGAAGGCAGCGGTCATGCCGGGCAGGTGGGCAGCACCCCCGGCGCCGGCAATGATCACCTGGAAGCCTTCTGAGCGGGCATTCTTGGCAAAGGAAACCAGACGGTCCGGTGTCCGGTGAGCCGAAACAATCAACGGCTTGTGGCTGATGCCGAGCTCGTCGAGTATCTCGCACGCGTGTTTCATGGTTGGCCAATCTGATTGACTGCCCATGATGACTGCGACCTTGGGTGATTCGGGCTTTGTCATCGGCTACTCCCCGGTCAGGCTATGATGTCCGGTATGATCTGGTCCTCGATCTCGGTGATCTTGTCCTTGATCGCCAGCTTCTTCTTCTTCATGCGTTGAATGCGAAGCTGGTCGCAGCCAGTCTGAATCATTGCATTGATGGCTACGTCGAAGTCTTCGTGCTCGTGACGCAGACGCGCCACCAGCATGCGAAGCTCCGCCTGTTCCTGATCGGACATGCAGTTTCCCCGTTTTACGCACCCTGCCGGCGCATGGTCCGGTCCGGGTTTCATGGCGGCGCTCGTACCACAAAAACAGGTGTAACGGGAAGTTATCCCTGTTCAAGAAATCATCTTCGACAAATCGAAAAAGGCATGGCACACTCTTTAGTGTCCACTAACGATTTGCACCGGTGCTCCGGCGCCGGCGCATTCCAACAAAGGAGTCGCTTATGTCGATTGATGCTCACCTTGCCACACTTGAGAAAAAGCATGGCGAACTGGAGGCAGAACTCCGCACGGTGCAAGCCCGACCATCCGTCCAGGACGAGATGATCGTGGATATCAAACGGCGCAAGCTCCGGCTGAAGGATGAGATCAAGCGCCTGAAGGCCGACACCCAACACTGACCAGATTTGCATGACACGAGGATGACGAAGGCGCGGGAATTTTCCCGCGTCTTTTGTTTTTGAAATGTGTTTTTGGCCATGGTGAACTCCACGGCTGGGCTCATCCCCTCAATCGCACCGACCTGTCGTGCCGGAGGCGCCGAGACGGGTCACTGATCAGCTCAGGACCAGAACTGGTCGACCCAAAGGTTGAGATGCATGAAGCCCTCGGTTCTCACGGTGTAGATCCGGCGCGTGCCCTGATTGGTGACCGTTACCAGCTTACTGTCGAGAAGCGCCTTGAGATGCTGCGAGACCGCCGGCCTGCTGATCGGCAGGCCTTCCGCCAATTCATTGACTGTTCTTGGCTGGCGCCGCAACTCCTCAAGGAGATAACGCCTGTTCGGATCAGCAATGGCTTGGAAAGCATCCATGGTCATGGATGCAAGCTAGATAAAAGACTCCGGCCCGGCAAGTCTTTTGTGTGCACTGCAAACGGCCTTGTTCTATTGGGCTGCAAGCTGATTAAATCCGGTGAACCTTGGATGGATCAATCAATTCCTGGTGCTCACGATGATATTGACTTGCCGAGGAGTAAGTTCATGCAGAGCCCAGCGTCTTCGCCTCGTCGCGCAGCAGGTATTTCTGGATCTTGCCGGTCGAGGTCTTGGGGACTTCATGGAAGATCACCGTGCGCGGGCACTTGAACCGGGCCAGCAGGCTGCGGCAATGCTCGATCACGTCCTCTTCACTCAGATCATAGCCGGGCCGAAGCTCGACAAAGGCGCAAGGCGTCTCTCCCCATTTGTCATCGGGGCGGGCGACGACCGCTGCCGCCATGATCCCGGGATGCTTGTAGAGCGCATCCTCGACCTCGATCGACGAGATGTTCTCGCCTCCCGATATGATGATGTCCTTCGAGCGATCCTTGAGCTGCAGATAGCCGTCTGGATGCATGACGCCGAGGTCGCCGGAATGAAACCAGCCGCCGCGGAACGCCTCGGCGCTGGCCGCAGGGTTTTTCAGATATCCCTTCATGACGATGTTGCCGCGAAACATGACCTCGCCGATGGTTTCGCCATCGGCCGGCACTTTCTCCATGGTTTCGGGGTCCATTACCGCCAGGTCTTCCAGCGCCGGATAGCGGACGCCCTGCCTGGCCTTCTTGGTGGTGCGGGCACCACGGTCAAGCTCGGACCATTCCGCCTTCCATTCGTTGACGACGGCGGGACCGTAGGTCTCCGTCAGGCCATAGAGGTGGACAACCTCGAAACCGGCATCGGCCATGCCGGCCAGAACGGCCTCCGGGGGCGGTGCCGCGGCGGTGTTGAAGCTGACGGTCTGGTCAAATTCGCGCTTCTCGTCATCGGGCGCGTTGAGAAGCGTCGACATGACGATCGGCGCGCCGCAAAGATGGGTGACGCCATGATCGGCGATGGCATCATACATGGCCTTGGCGCGAACCCAGCGAAGACAGACATGGGTGCCTGCAACGACACCGAGCGTCCAGGGGAAGCACCAGCCATTGCAGTGAAACATCGGCAGGGTCCACAGATACACGGGATGACGCCCCATTCCCGAAGCGATGACGTTTGAATACCCCATCATGGCGGCCCCGCGGTGATGGTAGACAACGCCCTTGGGATTGCCGGTGGTGCCGGACGTGTAGTTCAGCGAAACGGCCTCCCATTCATCGGCGGGCAGGGTCCGGGTGAACTCGGGGGACGCGGCGAGGACGAACTCCTCATAGTCATGCGAGCCGATGCGGGCGCCTTTCGGGAAGGGTGCATCCTCGGGGTACTCGGTGTCGTCATAATCGATGACCACCGGGTTGACCTGGGCCAGGGCGAGCGCTTCGGCCATGACGGCCGAAAACTCGCGATCGACGATCAGAACCCTGCACTCGGCGTGATCAAGCTGAAACGCAATGGCCTGGGCATCAAGCCGGGTGTTGATGGAGTGCAGCACGGCTCCGATCAT
The DNA here is from genome assembly GCF_024105735.1 of Parahoeflea alexandrii. Taxonomy (GTDB): domain Bacteria; phylum Pseudomonadota; class Alphaproteobacteria; order Rhizobiales; family Rhizobiaceae; genus Hoeflea; species Hoeflea alexandrii. Next base: position 354,034 of record NZ_JAAAML010000001.1, read on the forward strand.
CGGCACGCCGTGATGGGCCTCAAGCATGGCCGGTGTGTTCGACAGCATCACCGAGACGGTGTCGCCCTTTGAAATTCCGAGATCGGTCAGTGCATTGGCCAGTTGTCGCGAGCGCTCGAGGAAGCGTCGGTAGGTGACGCGCATCGAGCCATGAATGATGGCCAGGTGATCGGGATGGATCAGCGCAGCGCGTTCAAGATGTGCCAGCGGCGTCAGTGGCTGATAGTTGGCCGGGTTGCGGTCAAGATCGGTTTCGTAGGGATTGGCGCTCAAGGTCAGGTTCCAATGCATCGTGTCCGGGACAGGGCGGCATCAAATCATCAGAATGCGGGCTTGTCATCAGGCCAATAGATGAGCGGTTCCGTCCCAGATCAGTTTGAGCGCGGTAAAGAACACCATCACGTACATGAACGGGTAGAAAATGTCGGGTTTCATGCGCCTGACGATGAAGGCACCTGCCAGCGTTGCCACCGGTGCCAGCGGCGCCAGCACCAGCGAGGTCGACAGGTTTGTGGCGTCGAACTGACCGAGCGCGAAGTAAGGCACCAGCTTGATGGCGTTGATGATGGCGAAGAAGCGGACACTCGTTCCCGTGTAGATCTTTGGGTCCTGGCGCAGCGGCAATGTGTAGATCTGGTAGGGTGGACCGCCAGCGTGGGAAACGAAACTCGTAAACCCGGCAAGCGTTCCCCAAAGCGTGCCCTCGACTGGCCGGTGCCCCTGCGGGAGCGGGGTGCCGCCATTGCGGGCGGCCGCAAATTTCTGCGCCACGTAACGCATGACGAACCACAGTGCCACGGTGCCGACGATCAGCCGGACCATCGGTGCGGTGACCCAGGCGGCGGTCGCCCATCCGATGGCGATGCCGAGCAAGGCGCCTGGCAACATGATGACAAGGGTCTTGTTGTCGCTGTTGCCGCGCCAGGTCCATAAAGAGACGATGTCCATGACAATCAGGATCGGGAGCAGAATGGCGGCTGCCTGGACCGGCGAAATCGCCAGTGCCATCAGCGGGACTCCAAGCAATGCCATGGCGCCGCCGAAGCCACCCTTGGACAGGCCTACCATGATCACCGCCGGAATGGCGGCGGCGTAGAAGTACGGGTCTGTCATCATCGGGGCAGTTGATCCTTGTGTCGCGCCGGTCTATCCCGTTTGGAGCAAATTGGCCATATCGGCTTCAAGCGCCGGCCCAAACAGGAATTCCCATGACCGACAAGATCGACCGCTGCCGTCTCGTCCTTGTGACACCCGACATTGCCGATGCCGCCGAACTGGCGAGGCTGACGGGGGATGCACTGCGTGGCGGTGATGTGGCTTCCGTCATCATTCCGCAGCACGATCTGGACGAAAAGAGCTTCCAGAAGCGGTGCGAGGCCCTTGTTCCGGTGATCCAGGCTGCAGGTGCGGCAGCCCTTGTCGCTGGAGATTCCCGGGTTGCCGGGCGGGTGCGGACCGACGGGTTGCATATCGAGGTTGGGCCCACGGCGATGGCCGAAGCGGTTCAGAAATACGCGCCGGGGCTGATTGTCGGCGGCGGCAATGCGCGCGAGCGCCATTCCGCGCTTTCGATCGGCGAGGCGCAGCCCGATTATGTGATCTTCGGATCAATCGATGGCGACATCAAACCGGAACCGCATTCCAAGAACATCGCGCTGGCGGAATGGTGGGCCGACATGATCGAGATCCCCTGCCTGTTGATGGGAGGGACCAGCATCGCGTTCGTGGAAGAGATGGCGCAAACCAGAGCCGAGTTCATCGCCTTTTCCAAAGCCGTTTTCCATGATCCGGCCGATGCCGCGCGGATCGTCGCCGAAATCAATGCCGTCCTTGACGAAAAAGCGCCACGGTTCGGCCCATAATGGCGAGGATGTCCGACCCCGGCAATAGTGCCTTACGCAAGCTGAATGCCATGATCCCGCAATTGTTTCGTCTGCTGTCCCTGGTCCTGATGCTGGCACTCGCCGGCGGGCCTTCGGCTGCCCAGACTGCGGGCAATGAGGCTCCTTCAGAAACCGAGGCAGAGGCCGCGGTGGAGGCCGAGACCGCGGAGGAAGGGAATGGCCAGGAGACCAAGCCTGCGACCGACGCCACTTCCCGCGCGTTCGGCGCCTTTCAGCGCGGGTATTATCTGACAGCAATGGAACTGGCGCTGCCGCGGGCCCAACTCGGGGACCCGGCTGCGCAGACCCTGCTTGCGGAACTGTTCGCCGCCGGGCTGGGCGTGGCGCGGAGCATGGATGATGCGGCCTTCTGGTACAAGCAGGCCGCCGAAGCTGGCGATGCTTCCGCGCAGTTCAAGTATGGGGTGATGCTGCTCGAGGGCAAGTATGTGGAGGCGGACCGGGCCAAGGCCGAAGAGTTGATGAAGAAGGCCGCGGATGCCGGGAATGCTTTCGCCCAGTTCAATCATGCACAGATACTGGTTTCGGAAAAGCCCGGCGATGCAGGTGTGCTTGAGGCACTGCCCTACTTCGAGCAGGCTGCCGAGCAGGGCATTGCCGATGCGCAGTACGCTCTGGCCCAGATCTACAGCAACACCGAAGGCGTTCCGGACGAAAAACGCGCGCGTGCGCGGGCGTTCATGGAAAAGGCGGCACGAGCCGGCTATGAGACCGCACAGCTGGACTACGCGATCTGGCTGATTGACGGCGTTGGCGGTCCGAAGGACTACGAGGCCGGCTTCCGCTGGATGCAGGTGGCTGCCATGCGCGGCAATGTGGTTGCGCAGAACCGGATGGCGGTGCTGCACATCAACGCGATCGGGACCAGGGGCGACCCTATCGAAGCGGCAAAATGGTACATCATCTCGCGTCGTGCCGGCTTCAATGACCGCGGACTTGATGACTTCTATCAGGGGCTGACCGAAGAAGAGCAGAAACAGGCGATCGAGGCGGCGAACAAGTTCAGCAAGCGCTGATTTCGCCCAATCAGTCCGCCTGCCAAGGGGCAGACTTGAAAAGCTGCGCTTTTTGTGGTCTTGAAGCCGCCAAGCGGGGCCGAAAACCGGGCCCGGACAAAGCTCGACGCGGAACGCTCTCATGAAAATCAACGGAAATGAAATTCGCCCCGGCAACGTGCTTGAGCACAATGGCGGCCTGTGGGCGGTTGTGAAGACCAATGCCGTCAAGCCCGGCAAGGGTGGCGCCTTCAACCAGGTCGAGATGAAGAACCTCATCGACGGCACCAAGCTCAACGAGCGGTTCAGGGCTTCCGAGACCGTCGAGCGCATCCGGCTGGAACAGAAGGACTTCCAGTTCCTTTTCGAGCAGGGTGAAGCACTGGTGTTCATGGATCTGGAAAGCTATGAGCAGCTTGAACTGCAGAAGGACTTTGTCGGCGACCGCCGCGCCTTCCTGCAGGACGGCATGATGGTGACTGTCGAACTGCATGAAGAGCGCCCGATCGGCATCGCCCTGCCGGATCACGTGACGCTGCAGATTGCCGAGGCCGATCCCGTCGTCAAGGGACAGACCGCGGCATCATCCTACAAGCCGGCAACGCTCGAGAATGGTGTGCGCATTCTGGTGCCGCCGTTCATTTCCGCCGGGGAACGGGTGGTCGTCGACACCAACGAACTGACCTATCTGCGCCGCGCCGACTGAGCCGGCCACAGGTCACTGCTCCCTTGAGCCCTGAGACAACGGTCCATGGCGCGTTCAATCCGCGCTTTGCCGACACCAAGGAATAAGACAGATGGCGCGTTCAGCCCTTCTCAATGTGATGGTCCAGTCGGCGCTCAAGGCCGGTCGCTCGCTCGCGCGCGATTTCGGCGAGGTGCAGAACCTGCAGGTCTCGCTCAAGGGGCCTGGCGATTATGTCAGCCAGGCCGACCGCAAGGCCGAAAACATCATCAAGACCGAACTGATGCGCGCGCGTCCTACCTATGGCTTCATGGGCGAGGAAAGCGTTGAGGAAAAAGGCACCGACGGGGCTCACCGCTGGATTGTCGACCCGCTGGACGGCACCACCAACTTTCTGCACGGCATGCCGCATTTCGCGGTCTCGATCGCGCTCGAGCGCAACGGCGAGATCGTTGCGGGCGTCGTCTACAACCCCTCCACGGACGAGCTCTACACGGCCGAGCGCGGGGGCGGGGCATTTCTAAACGACCGCCGCCTCAGGGTTGCCGGACGCAAGGCGATGTCGGATGCGGTGATTGGCACCGGGGTTCCGCATCTTGGCCGCGGCCATCACGGCAAGTTCCTGGTCGAGCTGCGCCATGTCATGGGCGAATGCGCGGGCATCCGCCGGATGGGTGCCGCGGCGCTGGATCTGGCCTATGTCGCCGCCGGCCGGCTGGACGGCTTTTGGGAATCCCCGCTTGAGCCATGGGACATGGCGGCGGGCATCATCCTGATCCGGGAAGCGGGCGGATTTGTCGCCGATACCGCGGGCGGAACAGACATGTTCGGCTCAAGATCCGTGGCTGCGGGCAACGAGTACATCCTCAAGGGCGTTCTGGACTTGGTTCAAAGACCCGTTCCGAAGGCCTGACGGCTTCGTCACAGCGTTGTTTTGAAAGCGTGCTTTCATTTCCGCCATAATATCGGTTAGTCTCCGCCTGATCTTCTGATTTGGTGCAAGGGCCGGGACGGACAGCGCATGGCGAAACTGACATTGTCTGGATGGGGTATCTCCGAAGACGGCAGCGGAGCGGATCCGCACAAGCTTTCCAGCCCGCTGGTTTTCTTCTGGAGCATGATGATCTTTCTGATCCTCTCCGGATTTGTTGCCGCCATTCTCTACCGGCAGATCCAGACGGCTTTTCTCGCCAATCCGGGCCTCAACGGGCTGATTGTTGGGGTTCTCGCCGTCGGTGTGCTTCTGGTGTTCACCCACGTGCTCAGGCTGCGTCCGGAAGTGCGCTGGGTCAATTCGTTGCGGGCCACCGGTGACGCGGAAAAGGTCGGGCGCGACCCGGTGCTGCTGGCGCCGATGCGGGCGCTGATTGGTCGTCGCCAGGAAATGGCGCTGTCGACGTCTTCGCTGCGCTCGATCCTCGATTCGATCGGCACGAGGCTTGACGAATCCCGCGACACCTCGCGGTATCTGATCGGTCTTCTGGTGTTCCTCGGGCTGCTCGGCACGTTCTGGGGCCTGCTTGGCACGATCGGTTCGATCAACCAGGTGATCCAGTCGCTGGATCCGGGGAGCGGCGGCACCGAGGACGTTCTGTCGACGCTCAAGAGTGGCCTGTCGGCGCCGCTCGACGGCATGGGAACAGCGTTTTCGTCCTCGCTGTTCGGTCTGGCCGGGTCGCTGATCCTGGGCTTTCTGGACCTGCAGGCGGGCCGGGCGCAGAACCGCTTCTACACCGAGCTTGAAAACTGGCTGTCGACGATGACGGATCTCGATTCGGGCATGGTGATGCCGGCTGAAAGCGCCGGAACCACCGAAGAGATCCGGATGCTGTCGGAGCGGATGCAGAAGATGTCGCAGGAATCCGGCATGACCCCACGCACCACTGCGGCGATGGCGAGCCTTGCGGAAGGCATCCAGGGACTGGTCAAGAACATGCGCAACGAGCAGCAGATGCTCCGCGACTGGATCGAGGCGCAACAGGTGGAATCGCGGCGGATGCGCGAGACCCTTGACAAGCTGTCCGACAAGATCGGGGAAAAATAGGCTATGGCGCTGGCACGAAACCGGCGGCGCGAGCGCACGGTCGATTACTGGCCTGGCTTTGTCGACGCGTTGTCGACGCTGCTGCTTGCCATCATGTTTCTGCTCACCGTGTTCGTTCTGGCGCAGTTTTTCCTGTCGCGCGAGATATCCGGCCGGGACCAGGTGCTCAACCGGCTCAACAGCCAGATCAATGAACTGACCCAGCTCCTGGCGCTGGAGCGATCGGGCAAGCAGGATCTGGAGGATACGCTGGCCAACCTTCAGGCTTCGCTTTCGGAATCGGAGTCCGACCGCTCTCGGCTGCAGGAACTGCTGGCGAGCGGATCGGGGGCAAGTGAAGCGGCAGAAGCCCGGATCGGGACGCTGACGGAAACGCTGGACGCGGAGAAGCAGGTTTCGCAGCGGGCGCTCAACCAGGTCGATCTGCTCAACCAGCAGATTGCAGCCCTCAGGACCCAGCTCGGGGCGCTTGAAGACGCGCTGGAAGTGTCCGAAACCAAGGACCGCGAAACCCAGGCAAAGATCGCCGACCTCGGACGTCGCCTGAATGTCGCGCTGGCGCAGCGGGTGCAGGAGCTCAACCGCTACCGGTCCGATTTCTTCGGACGCTTGCGCGAGATCCTTGCGAGCCGCGAAGATGTGCGGGTGGTTGGCGACCGGTTCGTTTTCCAGTCGGAGGTGCTGTTTCCGTCGGGTGGCAGTGAGCTCAACCCGGCCGGCACGGAGCAGATGGCCAAGCTGGCGGAGGCGATCATCGAGCTTGCCCGCGAGATTCCCGATGAAATCAACTGGGTATTGCGGGTCGACGGCCATACCGACAATGTGCCGTTGTCGGGCAATGGCCGCTATGCCGACAACTGGGAGCTTTCCAGCGCGCGCGCAACGTCGGTGGTGAAATTCCTGATCACCCAGGGCGTACCGGCCAACCGTCTGGTGGCTGCCGGATTTGGTGAGTTCCAGCCGATTGCCGAAGGCGATACCGACCAGGATCGCGCCACCAACCGCCGCATCGAGCTCAAGCTGACCGAACGTTGATCGTGTTGCTCGGGGCCTGTCCCAGCGACGTTCAATCTACAGCGAGTTTCATGCAAGGTTCGGAAATGCCTGGCGCGCCGGCACGGGTGCTGAAAGCGGCGCATAGTCCGCCGGCCTGAAACGCGTTAGTCCGGTGATGAACAGCGCATCACGAACCTCAGTGTCCGCCGCCGCGATGGCCGCCTCCACTGCATCGGCAATCGCGCCGGCTTTCTCTGAATTCCTCGAGCCGGTGATCAACGGCAAGGCCGGTGTTTGTGGCGTTGTTGCAAAGACAACCAGATCGCTTGCGGCAGGTTCATGGCGTTTGGCCAGTTCCCAGGTGACGGCATCGATTGCCGCCCAGTCGGCCCGGGCCTCAGCCACGGCACAAATGGAGGCGCGGTGGGCGCCGGTTTCAAGTGGTTGCGGCAAGGATGCGTGACCAGTTGCGGCAAGCAGCCTGGCAGGTGCAGCGAAACCGGATTGGGACTGAGCCATGTTGAAGGCGAAGCGCCTTTCTGCGAGTTTGCCGGTATCGCGCGGCGCTTCACCCTTCCGGGCGACGAGTACGCTGAAATACCTTCCGGGGGCTGCGCCGGTGACGGCATGCGCCGGGGTGCCAATGAGAGCCACCTTGCCGGCCAGCATTGTGGCGTAGGGGTAGCCGCAGGTCTGGGACAGCAGCAGGCTTGGGTCGGTCCACAGCGCTTCCGGATCGGCGCAGCGCAATAGAGACTCGGGCGCGTCGATGCCGCGTTCCGTCAATTCCCGTTGGATGGTCACCCAGAGGCGGTCAGTCGCCTCACGGACCTCCGGCCAGTCATACATGGGCAGGGAGACAGCACCTGTCAAAGAGCTGCCTCCTGCTGTTGGTGAGCCATTCAAGTGCCGCGGTCCCGCCGCTTGCGGGGCTCTATCGGCCAGGCCACAGGTTCCTTGGGCCGAAAGCCGAAGCGGCGGAAGACCTCCCAGTAGCTCTGGTAGCGATAGCCGCCGTTCATGCGCAGGAACCGCGCCCGGTTCTCCCGGAAGAACGCGGGAATCCGGTACCAGGCAAGCGACGGATAGGCGTGATGCACGGAATGGAAGTTGTTGTTGAGAAACAACAGGCTCAGCGGCCCCCGGGTCTCGATGATGACCGAGCGCTGGTTGGCTTTCTCGACGGCCTGATGCTCGATGAAGGAGCGCACCATCAACAGGCCCATGCCGAAATAGGCGGCGATGAAATAGCCCGCCGGGTGAAGGCTGCCATAGGTGCCGATCAGCCAGAACAGCAAGGCTACTGCCAGAAGATGACGCAGCCATACCTTAGGGATGAGGGTGTCCCCGGCCCGGGTGCGAACGAATTCGCTGCGCAGAAAGCCGACCGTGGCAAGCGCCGGTCCGATGGTAATCCTGCCGACAAGGGTATTGTTGGCAATGAGCAGGCCCCGGACCCATTTGGGTATCGTCGCCCAGATGTCCCGGTCGAGATAGTAGCTCTCCGGGTCATCATAGGGATCGGTGATGTTTTCATTGATGTGATGGGTGAGATGGCAGGACTTGAAGCGCAGGTAGGGTACCAGCACTCCAATTGGCGGTGATATCAAGAGATCGTTTAACTTCTGGTTCCTGAATGGATGACCGTGCAAAAATTCATGTTGCAGCGAGGAATGCAGCGTGATCACGGGGATCAGCAGCAGGATACGAAGAATGTCCGGCAGGTCAGCCCATCCGAACGCCAGCAACAACCACACAGCATAGCAAACTCCTGCCAACAGCAGGGTCCGCCACTCCGCGTCATTCCGCATTGTGGATACACCTTCTGAATGTTCCCGTTATAGCCCGCGGACAGAGGTCCCTTCCTCCGCGTGGCTTCCAGACGAACGCCAGAGAATTATCCTGATTTGACGGGTTTCACAAGAATGCCGCCGGCTATTTATTTGCCGGCTGTCGATTCGAGCGTCAGAGCAGCGTCGCTTGTCAGGGCTTCGGCGCCATGCTCGAACTGCAGCCTGGCCAGACGGGCGTAGAGCCCGCCGCGGGCAACAAGCTCGGCGTGGGTGCCTTCCTCGACAATCCGGCCCTTGTCCATGACCAGAATGCGGTCGGCCCGCAGCACTGTCGCCAGACGGTGGGCAATGACAATCGTGGTGCGGTCAAGCATGAGCCCTTCAAGGGCCTTCTGCACCAGTTTCTCGTTTTCCGCATCGAGCGCCGAGGTCGCCTCGTCGAGCAGCAGGATCGGGGCATCGCGCAGGATCGCGCGGGCAATTGCCACCCGCTGGCGCTGGCCGCCCGACAGTGTGATGCCGCGTTCGCCGACCGGCGTGTCGTATCCCTGGTCGAGCGCCATGATGAACTCGTGCGCCTGGGCTGCCTCGGCCGCGGCCTCGATGTCGGCCTGGCTCGCGTCCGACCTGCCGAAGGCGATGTTCTCACCAACGCTGCCTGCAAAGATCGTCACGTCCTGGGGGACCAGGGCGATGCGGGAGCGCACGTCGGCCGGGTCGGCTTCGCGGACATCGACATTGTCGACAAGCACGGTTCCGGCGCTGGTGTCGTAGAAGCGCAGGATCAGCGAGAACAAGGTCGACTTGCCGGCGCCGGATGCGCCGACCACCGCGACCGTTTCTCCGGGTCGGACGTGGAAGCTCGCTCCGGTGAGTGCTGACGTGTCAGGCCGGGACGGATAGGCGAAATGCACGTCATCGAAGCGGATGTCGCCGATGGCCGGCGAGGGAAGGGGTTTGGGTGCCTGCGGCGCACGGATTTCAGGCACCTCATCAAGCAATTCGCTCAGGCGTTCGGCGGCTCCTGCAGCCTGGGACAATTCTCCCCAGACTTCCGACAGGGCGCCAAGGCTTCCCGCGGCAAAGACCGAGTAGAGCAGGAACTGGCCCAACGTACCGGGTGAGAGTTCACCCGAGAGCACCGACTGTGCGCCGTACCATAGCACGGCCACGACGGAGCCGAACGCCATCGCAATGGCGAAGCCGGTGAGAATCGAGCGGGCGAGAATGGACTGGCGCGCTGCCGAGAAAGCGGCTTCGACGGCCTGGCTGAAACGGGTGCGGGCCCGGGCTTCGGTGTTGAATGCCTGCACGGTACGGGTTGCACCGATGGCTTCGCCGGCAAAGGTCATGGCCTCGGCGAGGCTGTCCTGGGCGAGACGGGAGCGTTTGCGAACCTTGCGTCCGAAGCCGACCATCGGGAAGACGATAACGGGTATGGCTACCAGAACCAGCGCGGACAGTTTTGGCGAGGTGATGAACATCATCACGCCGGCACCGATGCACAGGATCGTGTTGCGCAGGGCCAGCGATGCGGTGGCTCCGACCGTGGACTTGATCTGGGTGGTGTCCGCGGTCAGCCGCGAGACGATCTCGCCCGAGCGGTTGGCGTCATAGAAGGCCGCGGACAGCTGGGTGACGTGATCGAAGACATCGCGGCGGATGTCGGACACGACGCGCTCGCCCAGGGTGATGACGAAATAGTAGCGGCAGGCCGAGGCCAGCGCCAGCATGATGGCAATGGCTGCGAGCATCGAGAAGTAAGTGTTGATGAAGCCGGCATCCTGGGCGGAAAAGCCATGGTCGATCATCCGGCGTACGGCCATCGGCAGGGTCAGGGTGGTGACCGCGGCCAGCAGCAGGAAGACGAGCGCGCCGACAACCAGATGCGGATACCGGGTGATGTAGGGAAAGAGCCGGGCGAGTGGCCGCACCGACAGGCGAGCCGTCTTGGGTGTATCGGTTTGTTCAGCCACGTCTGCTCCTGGTATGCGTACTCACCTTATTGGCTGACCTGCAAAAACGGACACGGCCCTTGTTATCGCCAATGCCTTCATGTATAGGCTCGCCATCGAATTGGGAAGTCGTTGTTCCTAGGGACACCGGCTTCATTTATGTGTTTGGCCAAAATGCCGCAAGCATCGCTGCGCAGGGGCCTCCCAACGGCAGGACAAAGAAGATGAAGGCGAACATCCATCCCGATTATCACATGATCAAGGTGGTCATGACCGACGGCACCGAATACATGACCCAGTCCACCTGGGGTGCCGAAGGCGACACCATGAACCTCGAAATCGACCCCAAGTCGCATCCGGCATGGACCGGCGGCAACCAGCAGATGCTGGACCGTGGCGGCCGTCTTTCGAAGTTCAAGAAGCGTTTCGAAGGCCTCAGCCTCTAAGACGTACGGCAATTGCCGACAACAGAACCCGCCGGTCCCGGCGGGTTTTTTGTTGTCCGGATTTCAATCCGGCCGATCACTGCCATGCGCATGCAAAAAGCCCGCGGACCGTGCCGCGGGCTTTGCAGGTAAAATCGGTGCTGACGACTGGCTTCAGCGCTTGCTGAAGACCGTCTGAAGCAAGTGTTGCTGGGCCTGGACGGAGTTTTCGTTGTCCGGCTTCAGCGCCGCGGCTTCCGCCGGGCGGTAGATTTCGCGGTCGAGCAGCGCCACCCGGTTCTGAATGCGCAGCGAGCGCTCGACGAGATCCTTGAATGCGTCCGGCAGGTCGCTCCAGCCCTGGGCAGTGCGGTCGCAATTGAAGCTGTCCAGGCGCACCTTGTTCTTCTCGGCGAGAACCTGGTCGCGGTTCATCTCGCCATTGTTGACGGCCCGCTGCAGCAGCAGCCATGACGCCATCTGCATCAGGCGGGTGGTCAGCCGCATGGATTCCGCCGCATACAGAACGCCGGCCAGGCGTGGCAGGCCCTTCGAGGCCGCGCGGCCGGGGCCGTCAAGATAGTTCGCGGTTTCCTCAACCAGTCCCATTCCTTCGGCATAGAGCGCCTTGAACTGGGCCGAATTGGCCATGTGATCGGCGAGATTGACGGTGTTGAGGCTGGTTTCAGACATGGGCCGGAAATTCCTGATTACAAAATACTGGGTAGGCGGCTTGTACAGGGGCAGAGAACTCTCTGTCTTGCCGGAATAGAATGGACCGCAGGCCCGCTTCCGGCAAGTCTATTCTTAAGAAAAGGTTAACGCCAAAATGGCGGTAAAAACACCTGTGTTCCGGACCGGGATACGCCACTTTTCAGCGCGATCCGCAGTCTTCGCCGCGGGCCGGGAAGGCCGCCCGCGCAAACCATAGGCGTGATGCGGCTTCACCATAGGAGCGATTGCCGGCCAGGATCAAGGCAAAAAAAGAGCCGCATCAGCGGCTCTCAAGAGTTTAACAGGGAGGCGTCAAACAGTGTGACCTCAAGTCAGACTGTCAAATCCAGGAAGCCTGGATGTGTATAGTAAAGACTTGTAAAGCTTAACCGAAGCTTAACAGCCAGTACTAATTTTCTAAGGCCTTGCTTCATATGGCCTATTTTGACTTGAAAAAGCTCTCGGCAGCGCTCCGGCTTGATGTTTTCGACGCTTTTTCTGCTTTCAGCCTCTCGATTTCATCCTCAAGGAGGCCGATTCGCTCCTCCAGTTCGCCAGCCGACAGGAAACTGAGGTCACAGCCGATTTCATGCCGCTGCTTCGGTTTGGGACTCTCGTCATCTGCAAACATGGTTCTGTTCTCCCGTTCTGGTGCTCGCGTGGACCGTATACGCACAATCCGGGATTTCCCGTGTATTGTTCCGATCCACATCATCCAATGGCATTGCCGTCATCCTAGCCCGTGCCTAAGTTGTGGAAAAGTGTGAGCAGGAGAATGACGTGATGCGTGCAATCGAAATCCGGGAACCGGGTGGCCCCGAGGTTCTTACACTGACAACGCGCGACAAGCCCGCGCACGGTGAGACCGAACTGTTGATCAAGATTGCCGCCGCCGGGGTGAACCGCCCTGACTGCCTCCAGCGGCAAGGGGCTTATCCGCCGCCGCCGGGTGCTTCCGATATTCCGGGGCTGGAGATTGCTGGCGAGATTGAGGCGGTCGGTGCTTCCGTTGACGGCTTCAAGCCTGGTGATCAGGTCTGTGCGCTGGTGGCGGGTGGAGGCTACGCCGAGTATTGCACGGTTGATCAGGCGAATGCGCTCCTGGCCCCTGCGGCGCTGACCATGACCGAGGCGGCGGCAATCCCCGAAACCTTCTTCACCGTCTGGCACAACGTGTTTCAGCGCGGCGGGCTCAAATCGGGGGAAACCTTCCTGGTGCACGGTGGAACCTCCGGCATCGGCACGACCGCCATCCAGCTCGCGAAATCGTTTGGCGCAACGGTGCTGGCAACGGCTGGTTCCGAGGCCAAGTGCACGGCGATGCGGGAGCTGGGGGCCGATGTTGCGATCAATTATCGCGAAACGGATTTTGTCGAGGCGGTCAAGGAGGCCACGGGCGGCAAGGGCGTCGATCTCATTCTGGATATGGTCGGCGGTGACTATATCACCCGGAATTACCAGGCTGCGGCAGTCGAGGGGCGTATCGTTCAGATTGCCTTCCTGCGTGGCCGCAAGGCGGAAGCAGATTTTGCCCTGCTGATGACGAAGCGCCTGACCCATACCGGGTCGACGCTCCGGGCCCGCGACGTAGCCTTCAAGGCAGAGATCGCCAGGGAACTGCGCAAGCATGTCTGGCCGCTGCTGAGCGAGCGGAAAGTGCTGCCGGTGATGGATTCGATCTTTCCGCTGGATCAGGCGTCTGCCGCCCACCGGCGGATGGAGGATGGCGACCATATCGGCAAGATCGTGCTCGACATGAGCTGAAGCTGGTCCCGAACAGGCCAGGCAATCGACAGACCCCAGCGCCTGCCAGCTTAGGCGTCCGGCGTGGCGCGCGGATCGAGATTGATCGATTCAGGCGTGGCGGCGCGGGCGGAAGGTGTCGAGGTGAAGTTCTCGCGCTCTTCGACTGGAATGGCCGCGCGCACCCGGGTCCGGAACAGGGCGTAGCCGGCAACGCCGAGATGCGCGACAGCGGTGACGACGAAGAGAAGATGTGGCTCCGTGGCCATCGCAAGGCCGGCGAGAAGCGGCCCGATGATGGTGCCGACACCGTAGAGCAGTAGCAATCCGCCGGATACGGTCACGAACTTGTCGCTGGGGGCAAAGTCGTTGGCGTGCGCCACGGTGATGGAATAGAGGGTGTAGGACATCGCCCCGTAAAGCGAAATCAGCCCAAACAGGATGGTGAGACCATCAGGCTTGATGAGGGTGATGGCGAGGCCTGAAAAACCGGCAATGGCTGCGAGGCCCGCCAGGACATAGCGCCGGTCCATCCGGTCGGAGACGCGGCCGGCGGGAACCTGCATGACGGCTCCGGAAAATATCGTGATCGACATCATCGTGGCGATGGTGAAGGTGCTCAGCCCGACATCGGCACCGAAGACCGGCGCGAGCGTGCCGAAAGCGCCGTTGGCGACGCCGATCAGCAGGATCGCGATGAACGAGACCGGTGAGTTCCGGTAAATCATGCCCAGATCGAGCTTGACCTCCTTCAGCGGTGCCGGGCTCGATGCCGTCGATACGGCCGTCGGCAGAAGCGCCAGGCAGTAAAGTATGCCTGCAATGATGAAGAACGTCGTCTGCGTGACATCGCCGAAAGCGACGCTCATCTGGCCGGCGACGATGGCGACATAGGTCACCGTCATGTAGAGCGAGAAGATGAGACCGCGGGTCTCGTTGGTGGCGCGTTCATTGAGCCAGCTCTCGATGATCATGAAGGCCGCGGCCAGGGAGAAGCCGGTGACGACACGCAGCAGGATCCAGCTTACCGGATCGACCAGCAGGCCTGTGAGGAGCGCAATGATGGCAATAGTCGCCGAAAAGGCCGAGAATGCGCGCACATGGCCGATACGCCTGACCAGCCGCTGCGAGAAGATGCAGCCCAGAACAAAGCCGGTTGCCCAGGCGGTACCCAGAAGACCGAGCGATGTCGGCGAGAAGCCCTCCGCCGATCCGCGCATTGGCAGCAGCAGGCCGTGAAGACCATTGCCTGCCAGTAGAAAGGCCGTGCCCAGAAGCAACGAGAGAACGGGAAGGAGATTGCTGCGCATGGTAATCCGGTTTGCAAAAAGTGTTTCGGGATTGCGATGAACCGGGAATCATTGCCCCGCATTCGTCAAGCCTAGCTGATTGACCAGGATCATGACAGGTGTATGGCTTAAGTGAAAAAGGCGGAATGAATGTCGACAAAAATCCTGCTGGTCCTGGTTCTCGTGGCCATGTCCCTGCATTTGATCAAGCCGTTCGGTCTTCCCGGCCTCAAACGGCGCAGCGATGTGTGGAAAATCGCGCTTATTCTGATTTTTGCGATGATGATGGCGCTGGTGTTTCGGCCAGAATGATCCGGGCAATGTGCTCGGCCCAGTGCCTGTAGCCCAGTGCGTTGGCATGGAAGCCGTCTATCGCGAAGCCTTCGGCCCCTTCGATAGGAAGAGGATCCAGTGGGGTGGCTGTTCGCTCGCGACAAAGCTGCGTGCCGATGGCGTTTATAATCTGTGCGCGCAGACCGAGGATATATGCGAGAGACGGCGGCAACGCAGGCACATCCGCCATCGCAACAACCGGTGACCAGTAGACGCTGGCTTCCGGCCAGCGGGCATGGAGTGCATAAAGCAAGCCGCCGAACCCTTTCTTGAAGGCGGACCTGGTGACAAAGTTCTTGGCGTCATTGGTGCCGACAGCCAGGATCACATGGGTAAAATCACGCTCTTCGATATGCGGGACCATATGATCGCGCACCTGGGCGGCAATCGCGGAATTGGCCCCGGCATTGCGCCAGGCAACGGTCTTGCCGGTTGATTTGCCGAGGATCGCGGCGAGCTGCGGACCGAGCGTATCCTCGATCCGGTCGGCGCCCACACCGGCGGCGGAAGAATCGCCAACCACCAGAATCCTGATCTCCGCGCTGCCCTGGCCGACCTGTCCCATCGGACGGCCGCGGGGTGGTGGCAGCCGCGGCACGATTCTGCGTACGCCAAGACCCTTGGCCACGGCGACCGGCACCAGCACCCAACTGACGAGACCTGCAAGGAAAGTGTTCATGGTTCTGGTCGTGTCTCCCATGGCTTCAGCATACAGCCTTAGACAATGGGATCACTGCAAAATGCAACCCGCCGCGTTGCCGCGGCGGGTTGAAACCCAGCCATTTGACGAGGGTTTTCTCAGTCTGGTGTTCAGGCCTTGCGCGAGGCCTCGAAGATGCTGTCGATGGTTGCGGCGAGCGTGGCGTCGAAGTCGGCATCCGTCTGGCCATGCGACAGGCCTTCGGTCAGCGCGCGCGAGAAGGATGCGATCACACCGTCATTGGTGCTCAGAAGACGGTTGGCGTCATCGCGGGAGTAGCCGCCCGACAATGCCACGACACGCATCACACGCGGGTCGTCGACCAGCGGCTTGTAGAGGTTGGCAACTGTCGGCAGGGACAGTTTCAGCATGATCTGCTGTCCGGCGGGCGCCTGGTCGAGATGACGGAGGATCGAGGCCAGCAGCAATTCTTCGGCCTCGGCCTTGTCGGCGATCTTGATGTTGACCTCGGGTTCGATGATCGGCATCAGCCCGTGGCCGAGGATCTGCGCTCCGATCTCGAACTGCTGGGCGACAATCGCCTCGATGCCGTCCTTGTCGGCGGCATTGATCACCGAACGCATCTTGGTGCCGAAAATGTTCTTGGCCGCGGCGCGGTCGAGCAGCGCGTCGAGGCCGTCCATCGGCTTCATCAGCTGGACACCGTTCTGATCGTCGAGCAGGCCCTTGTCGACCTTGAGGAACGGAACAATGCCGCGCTTATTCCAGAGATAATCGGCGGTTGGTACGCCGTCGATCTCGCCGTCCATGGTGCGCTCGAACAGGATCGCGCCGATGACCTTCTCGCCGGTGAAGGCAGGCGACTTGATGATGCGGGCCCGCATGGCATGGATAGCCGCGAACATTTCCTCGTCATTGGCGTAGGCGTCTTCCGCAACCCCGTAGAGTTTCAGCGCCTTTGGCGTGGAGCCGCCCGACTGGTCGAGCGCGGCAATGAAGCCGTCCTTCTCCGCCATCTGTTTCGCCATGGTCGAGTTCATCATGCCTTACCCCTGTTTGTCTCTGTCTTGCGGCTCCTTTATCAGATGCCGCGACAGAGAGAAAATAGCCTGGATGCAGCTTGAATCGATTGAAAAAAATTCAATCGTTTAAATGGGTTGGAGAAAGCCAACCAGAGTTAACGCGGGCGAGGCCGGTTGACCCTCTTCAGGCTTTCAGCACATCAACACCGGGAAGCGGTTTGCCTTCCATCCATTCGAGAAATGCCCCGCCGGCAGTCGAGACATAGGTGAAGTCTGCAGCCACACCGGCGTGATTGAGTGCGGACACCGTGTCGCCGCCGCCCGCAACGGAGACCAGCAGGCCTTCCCGGGTGCGGCGGGCCGCGTGCTGCGCCGCAGATACGGTCGCGGCGTCGAAGGGCGGGATCTCGAAGGCACCGAGCGGACCGTTCCAGACAAGCGTGTCAGCCTTTGTGATCCAGGCGTTGATGGCCTCGACGGACTTGGGGCCGACGTCGAGCATCATGGCATCAGCGGGGATTGCGGAGACGTCGACCGTCTCGTTGTCGGCGCCGGCTTTGAACTCACGCGCGACAACGCCGTCTATCGGCAGGACGATTGCACATCCGGCCTTGGATGCTTCGGCTTCGATGGTTTTGGCGGTTTCTGCGAGATCGTGTTCGCACAGCGACTTGCCGACGTCGATGCCGCGAGCGGCAAGGAAGGTGTTGGCCATGCCACCCCCTATCACCAGCGCATCGACCTTCTTGACCAGGTTCTGCAAGAGGTCGATTTTGGTGGAAACCTTGGCGCCACCAACAATGGCGACAACCGGCCGTGCCGGTTTGCCGAGACCCTTCTCAAGCGCGACCAGTTCCGCTTCCATGGTCCGGCCGGCAAAAGCTGGCAGCAGGTGGGCCAGGCCCTCGGTCGAGGCGTGGGCGCGATGGGCCGCTGAAAAGGCGTCGTTGACGAAGATGTCGCCATTTTCAGCCAGCGCCTTGGCGAACTCGGGGTTGTTCTTTTCTTCGCCGGCATGAAAGCGCGTGTTCTCAAGCAGAAGCACATCGCCATCGACCATTGCTTCCACTGCCTTTTGGGCGGCTTCGCCGATGCAGTCGGCGGCAAAATGGACCCGGTGATCGAGAACGTTCTCGACGATGCCGGCAATCGGGCCGAGCGACATCGACGGCACGGCCTCGCCCTTTGGACGGCCGAAATGCGCAAGCAGGATCACGCGGGCGCCCTTGCGGGACAGTTCCATGATCGTGGGAGCGACCCGTTCGATGCGGGTCGTGTCGGTGACCTTGCCGTCCTTGACCGGGACATTGAGATCGACGCGCAGGAGAATGCGCTTGCCGGAAAGATCGGCCAGATCATCGAGTGTCTTGAAAGTGGTCATTGCATATTCCGATCGTCAAGTTGGGGTCTGGCGGGATTTCGGCGCGGAGATTACACCGGATGTGTCACGACGCAAGCCGGGGACGTAAATACCCGTCGCGGCTTCCTGCCTCAACCCTTTCGCCTGCCGGCAAAATCCCGGGCCATTTGCAGGATTTCACGAAAGTTGAGGAACAGCGGCAGCCGTGTTGCGGGTGCCACCGGTTCGAGCGAGATGCCAACGGTCTTGATCAGGCCGTTCTCGTGGGTGTCGCGCACGATGAGAACGATGCGCCCGATCTTGACCCGGTCGGCGTAGTCCGGCTTGCCGCCAAGCCGCTGTTCCATCAGTTCGGCAATGGTCAGCGATTTCTCGGCCTCGCCAAGAAGCCCGGGCCCGTAGGCGGCATCGAGTTCCTCACACTTTCCTGACGGATCGATTGTGAAGGTGCCGAAGAACTCGTTGTCATTTTCGCTGACGGCGAGTTTGGAGGCGAACAGCCGGTCGAGCAGACGGGAAAAGCCAGGGGCGATGAACAGGTAGACCTGGTCGTTTTCGCGCAGCCGCCCGGCATACTGATAGCGCATCGACTTGCCGTCGCGGATGACCAGTGACGGGCGGGCCCAGCGGGGGATTCTTTCGCCGCGCAGGACCGGGCTGTCCGCCACCACCCTGTAGGCAAGCAGCTCGTGACTGGCGGTGCCGGGGAGATCAAGCTCGAGCTTGTCGATGGCGCCGATTTGTGGAGGGACAATCAGGCCGAGCCTGTGGGCCATCGGCTTGATCGTCCAGCCCTGTATGGCGAGCGATACCATCACCACGATGAAGGTGGTGTTGAAATAGAGCTGGCCGTTCTCGAGATTGCCGAGGATGGGCAGGATGGCGAGGAGGATCGAAACCGCGCCGCGCAGACCCACCCAGGCGACAAACCCGGTCTCTCGCTGGGTGAAGTCAAAGGGCAGCAGACATGCCCAGACGGCAAGCGGGCGGGCAATGAAGACCAAAAAAACAGCAAGCCCGATGGCGGGAAGGATGATCTGCGGGAACTGGGACGGTGTCGCAAGCAGCCCGAGAACCAGGAACATGACGATCTGGGCCAGCCAGGTCATGCCCTCCTGAAAGCGCATGATCGATGCCTTGGGCTGGATCTTCTTGTTGCCTGCGTAGATCCCGGCGACGTAGACCGCCAGGAAACCACTGCCTCCGATTGCCGACGTGGCGGCAAAGACCAGCAGCGCCAGCGCCAGTACGAATATCGGAGCCAGTCCGCGCTCGACCGGAACCCGACGGATGATCTGGACGATGAGAACGCCGCCGGCGAGGCCGACGACAAGACCCAGACCGATCTGCTCGATGAACAGAACCAGTAACTCAAGCCCGGCTCCACCGAGGTCCTCGCCGCTGGCCATGATGCCGACCAGCGCGCTGGTGAGAAAGATCGCCATCGGATCATTGGTACCGGATTCCACTTCCAGCGTGGAACGGACCCGGTCACGGATGTTGATGCCGCCGGTGCGCAGCAGGAAGAATACGGCCGCCGCATCCGTGGAGGCAACGATGGAGCCGATCAGCAGGCCCTCAAGCCAGGTGAACCCGAGCAGAAATCGAGCGGCGATGCCGAACAGAACCGCAGTCAACAATACGCCGATGGTCGCCATCGTCAGCGCCGGGGCGGAGGCCTGCCTGAAGGAATGCAGCGATGTGCCGTAGCCGGAGTCAAACAGGATGATTGCCAGGGCGATCGACCCGAGCATGTAGGCGGCGGAGTTGTTGGAGAAGTCGATGCCCAGCCCGTCGACACCGGCAAGCAGGCCGATGAGAAGGAAGAGCAACAGCAACGGTGCTCCGAAGCGTTCCGCCAGCAGGCTGGAAAAGGCAGCAATGAGAATGAGCGCCATCGAGGCAAGCGTCACCAGATAGAAAGCGTCCAACCGTCACCCCTTGTCCGTGATTGATTGCTGCGGTCAGGTCTTTGTTCTGCCAACAAGTATGGAGGCACGGACCGGGCCGATCAATGATCCTTCACGCATGGCTGCCGTGACATCCGGCTCAAGTCATCCATGGTGTTGAATCACCAGCGCCACCGTCCCTTCGAACGGTGGCGCCAGTATGTTCAGGTGTTTGGCCGGGCCTGCGTTGCCGCGTGACCCGGCAGAGGGTCGTCAGATCAGCTTCGCCATTGCAACCGCGGTGTCGCCCATGCGGTTGGAGAAACCCCACTCGTTGTCATACCAGGTCAGGATCGAGCACATGTTGCCGTCCATGACCTTGGTCTGGTCCATGTGGAAGACCGAGGAATGCGGGTTGTGGTTGAAGTCGATCGAGACATTGGGCTCGTCGGTGTAGCCCAGTACGCCCTTGAGAGCGCCGTCAGCAGCTTCACGGATGGCCTTGTTGATTTCCTCCACCGAGGTGTCGCGCTTGGCGATGAACTTCAGGTCGACCACGGAGACATTCGGGGTCGGGACGCGGATCGACATGCCGTCGAGCTTGCCGTTGAGGTCCGGCAGCACCAGGCCGACGGCCTTGGCGGCGCCCGTCGAGGTCGGGATCATCGACATGGCGGCAGCGCGGGCGCGGTAGAGATCCTTGTGCATGGTGTCGAGCGTTGGCTGGTCGCCGGTGTAGGAATGGATCGTCGTCATCATGCCCTTGTCGATGCCGATGGCATTGTGCAGGACGTGGGCGACGGGCGCCAGGCAGTTGGTGGTGCACGACGCATTGGAGACGACGAGGTCGTCCTTGGTCAGCACATCATGGTTGACGCCGTAGACGATGGTCTTGTCGGCGCCCGCGGACGGGGCCGAGACCAGGACGCGCTTGGCGCCGGCTTCCAGATGGAAGGCAGCCTTTTCCCGTGCCGTGAAAATCCCGGTGCATTCCATGACGATGTCGATACCGAGATCGCCCCAGGGCAGGTTCTTCGGATCGCGCTCCGCAAACACCTTGAACGAGTCGCCGCCTTCGATGCGGATCGTGTCGCCGTCAACCTCAACGGTCTTGGGGAACTTTCCGTGCACCGAATCCCAGCGCATCAGGTGGGCGTTGGTTTCAACCGGACCGAGATCGTTGATCGCCACGATGTCGATATCGGTACGGCCGGATTCGTAAATGGCCCGCACAACATTGCGGCCGATACGGCCAAATCCGTTGATGGCAATCCTGGTCTTCATGTTAGTTCTCCGTCCTGGGGTCCGAGTACGCCTGTCCCTGCAAGGGATCAGGCTTCGTCATGTAAGCGGGCTTCGACCGCAGCCACTGCGGCCGCGGCGGTGATGCCGAAATGCTCGTAGAGTTCCTTGTAAGGTGCCGATGCGCCGAAGCCGCTCATGCCGATGAACAGGCCGTCGGAACCGATAAAACGGTCCCACCCCTGGCGGATGCCCGCCTCGATAGCGATCTTGACCCTGGAATCCCCGATAACGGCCTTTTTATACTCCAAGCTCTGCTCTTCGAACAACTCGAAGCAGGGCACCGAGACCACGCGGGTGGTGTGACCATTCGCCTCAAGCATCTGCCGGGCTTCCAGCGCGATCTCGATTTCGGAACCGGTGGCGAAGATCGTCACCTCGGCGTCGCTGGCCGAAACCAGGTCATAGGCGCCATAGGCACAGAGGTTTTCCTCGGTGAAATCGGTCCGGACGGTCGGCAAGTTCTGTCGGGTCAGGGCAATGCCGCTGGGACGTTTTGCCTGCTCGAGCGCGATTTCCCAGCATTCCGCTGTTTCGACGGCGTCGGCGGGGCGGAACATCAGCAGGTTCGGGATGGCGCGCAACGCCGCCATGTGTTCAACCGGTTGGTGGGTCGGTCCGTCCTCGCCAAGGCCGATGGAATCATGGGTCAGAACGTGAATCACACGAATGCCCATCAGTGCCGCCAGACGGATCGACGGACGGCAGTAATCGGAAAAGATCAGGAAGCCGCCCGAATAGGGGATCAGGCCGCCATGCAGCGCAATGCCGTTCATGATCGCGGCCATGCCGTGCTCACGGATGCCGTAATGGATGTAGCGGCCCGAGAAGTCATCCGGGGTAATCGCCTTGGTCTGGCTGGTGCGGGTGTTGTTGGACCCGGTCAGGTCGGCGGACCCGCCGATGGTCTCGGGAACCACTCCGTTGATCACTTCCAGCGCCATCTCCGATGCCTTGCGCGTGGCGACGGTCGGCAGGTCTTCGGCGAGCTTCTTCTTGTAGGCGGTGATCGCCGGCTCGAATTCGCCAGGCAGTTCACCGTTCATCCGGCGTTCGAAGGCCAGGCGGACATCATTTTCCGCCTCGGCAAGGCGGGATTCCCAGGCCTTCCGGTCCTTGACCGAACGCAGACCGGCAAGTCGCCATGCGTCAAGGATGTCGGAGGGAACGACGAAAGGCTCTTCGGCCCAGCCGAGCGCCTTGCGCGTGCCGACGATTTCCTTGTCGCCAAGCGGCGAGCCATGGGCACCGCTGGTTCCGGCCTTGTTGGGAGCGCCAAAACCGATCACGGTCTTTGCGGCGATGAGTGTCGGCCGGTCCGATTTCTGCGCGGCCTCGATGGCTTGTGCGATCGCGTCGGGGTCGTGGCCGTCGATGTCGAGTGTGTTCCAGCCGGAGGCCGCGAAACGGGCCAGCTGGTCGGTCGAGTCGGTCAGCGATACCGGACCGTCGATGGAGATCGAATTGTTGTCCCAGAAGACGATGAGCTTGTTGAGCTTGAGATGGCCCGCCAGCGAAATCGCTTCCTGGCTGATGCCTTCCATCAGGCAGCCGTCGCCTGCAAGCGCATAGGTATAGTGCTCAACCAGGTCGGAGCCGAACTCGTCGGCAAGCTTGCGCTCTGCCATGGCCATGCCGACAGCATTGCCGATGCCCTGGCCGAGCGGGCCGGTGGTGGTTTCGATGCCGGCGGCGTGGCCATATTCCGGATGGCCGGCGGTGGGCGAACCCAGCTGGCGGAAATTCTTGATGTCGTCGAGCGTGATGTCGTCGTATCCGAGCAGGTAGAGCAGCGAATAGATCAGCATCGAACCGTGGCCGGCGGACAGTACGAAGCGGTCGCGGTCGGGCCAGTCGGGCTTTTTCGGATCGAAGGTCAGATAGCGGGAAAACAGCACCGTGGCGATATCGGCAGCGCCCATCGGCAAGCCGGGATGCCCGGATTTGGCTTTCTCTACAGCATCCATAGACAAAAACCGGATTGCATTCGCCATCCGGTCGTGTTTTTCGCGTGAAATCATGATGGTTCCGCCTGGTCGCGTTCATGTCAGGTCCGGGCTTGAACTAGTCCGGACCGAAGGCCGCGCACACATAGCAGTTGCTTCGCCGGAGTCAACAAATGGCTTGGCCGCAAACGGCTGGGGATGCAAAAGGCGGTTTTGTTGACGCCCTGTTCGGCTGATGCGTAAACTCGTGCTCACAAGTATCCGGAATTCAAGCGATTCGGCTTGTAGTCCAGATCCAGGGAAGCTGATGATGCCGGTTGAAAAGACAGTACAATCCGCACTTGAGGCACTGAAAAATGCCTTGAATCAGCTCGATAATGAGGTTGACCGGCAGGTTGAAGCGAGCCGAAGTTCGACAGAGGCGGCGGCTGAACTGGACCGGATGATCGAGGATCGCACACGCATAGCGCTGGAACTCGACCAGTCTCAGGACAGGGCCAACCGCCTCGAGGAAGCCAACCGCGAAGTCTCCCGCCGTCTGGTGACTGCCATGGAAACGATCAGGGCGGTTCTGGATCGCTAAGGCATAGTTTATCAATTTTCATCAGCCTTCGATCCCGCAAGGCCGTGCAAGAACAGGACGTGTTGAATGGCGCAGGTAACGGTTACCATCGACAACAAGACCTACCGGATGGCATGCGAAGAGGGGCAGGAAGAGCACCTGAGCGATCTCGCCGGGCGGTTTGACCGTTATGTCGGGCATCTGAAGAACCAGTTCGGCGAAATTGGCGATTTGCGGATCACGGTGATGGCGGGGATCATGGTGATGGATGAGTTGCACGAGCTGCAGCGCCGGATGCGCGGGCTTGAGGCGGAGGTCGACACCCTGAAAAAGACCAGGGACAACGCGCTGAGCCAGGTCGACAAGACAGACCACGATCTGGCCGAGGCGCTTTCGGAGGTGACCGGCAAGATCGAGCAGATCGCGGGAAAACTCTCCGGACGCGCCTGAGGGGCCGAGCCGGGGTCTGTGCCTGAAACCGATCAACCGCACGTATCTTGTGAGGAGCGGTCTTCAGGTGCATCGCCATGCCGGCAAGGGTCTTGAAGTGCTTGCAGCCAGGCCGTCTTCATCACATCATCGGTTTAATGCTCCGGGCCGCAATTTGCCGATTGGAGTTGGGCCCGGCATGACCTATATAGCGGAAGCGGTCTGCGCCTCTCGACAGGATACGTAATCCCTGGGGCCTTAATTGATCCAAAGGGAGCTGTCCCTGACCGGACCCGTGGGTCCGGACATATGGCGCCCACCTACGTTGTAGGTTCCCAGGATCAATAAATCCATCGGTTGCCGTGGATCGCACCTTCACCTGACGGTCTGACGGCTCGGAAACCGGGCGTCTCTGCAACGGCTGCACACTTCCTGCCTATTCGATCAGTCCCATCTTCAGGGCGCGCGCCACCGCTTCGATGGTTGTGCTTGCCATCAGCTTCCGGCGCGCGGATTCGAGATGCTTGCGGGCGCTTCCTGCCTGGCTGCCATCCGGGTCAATCGTTGCCTCGGGGTCCAGTCCCCGCGCCACCGATTGCAGGCACGCTCTCTCGGAATGGGTCAATCTATCCGTGGAGTCCGTCATCTTTGTCCGTAAAACAAATTGTTCAAATAAAATATGAGCATAGCTGCTGTCGAGCAGCAGTCCGGGAATAGCCTTGTCTCGCCTGCGACGGCAATTGAAAAGCGCAGATGTCGTATACGGGGGATGAAGTGCATCCTTAAAATGCTATCGACTGCCGCGGGGCGACCGGATGGCCGGAAGCCATTGACGTGCGGCAGCGCGCAGCCTACGCCGCCCGCGGTTGGGTTTCGACGGAGCAGGTGATGGACAGCAAGGCAAGCATACGGGCAAAGGTTCTGGCCAGGCGGGATGCGCTGGCACCGGAACAGCGGATCGAGATGAGCCTTGCGATGGTGGATGTCGCGGAAACGCTCTCCTTCGATCCGGGAGCCGTGATTGCCGGATACCTGCCGATCCGGTCGGAACCCGATCTCCGGCCGTTGCTGTCGCGTCTGCGCGAGCGCGGCGCCCGGCTTTGCCTGCCGGTGGTGCTGGACCGGGAGACGATCGTTTTCCGCGATTTCGTCCGGGGTGCGGATCTCGTCAAGACCGGCTTCGGCACATCCGGTCCGGGCGAGGAGGCCGAGGTGATCGACCCGGACTTGCTGCTGATGCCGCTGTCATCCTTCGATGCGCGTGGCAACCGCCTGGGCTACGGTGCCGGTCATTATGACAGGGCAATTGCAAGGCTCAGGGCCAAAGGCAAGTCGCCCGCGCTGATCGGAGCCGCCTTCTCGGTCCAGGAGGTCGAGGCGCTGCCGGCGGATGATCATGACGTGGCCCTCGACATGATCCTGACAGAGCAAGGCTTGCGCTCGTTTTAGCAACCTCTATAGAGGGCGAATGCGTCTTTTGTTTCTTGGAGATCTGGTCGGACGATCCGGCCGCACCGCGGTTTGGAACCGCCTTCCCGGCCTGATCCGCGATCACAAGCTGGATTTCGTCATCGTCAATGGTGAGAACGCAGCGGGCGGTTTCGGCATCACCGAGGAAATCTTCCTCGAAACGCTCAATGCCGGCGCCGATGTTGTGACCACCGGCAATCATGTCTGGGATCAGCGCGAGGCGCTGGTCTATGCCGACCGGCACGACCGTTTCCTCAGGCCGGCGAACTATCCCGCCGGAACGCCGGGACGGGGTTCCAACCTCTACATCGCGCGCAACGGCGCGCGCGTGCTGGTCGCAAACATCATGGGCCGGGTGTTCATGCATCCCGATCTCGACGATCCGTTCGCCGCCGGCGAAGCCATCCTCGCCGCGTGCCCGCTGGGCGAAGTGGCCGATGCGGTGGTGTTCGACTTTCACGCGGAAGCCACCAGCGAGAAGCTTTGCTTTGCGCATTTCGTCGACGGGCGGGCGAGCTTCGTGGTGGGAACCCACACGCATGTGCCGACCGCCGACGCACAGATATTGAATGGCGGCACAGCCTATCTGACCGATGCCGGCATGTGCGGCGACTATGATTCCTCCATCGGCATGGACAAGGAAGAACCGGTCAACCGGTTCGTCTCCAAGATCCCGAAGGGCCGGTTCGAGGTGGCTTCGGGACCGGCAACGATCTGCGGCGTCGCCGTCGAGATTTCCGATCGGACCGGGCTGGCCGAAAAGATCGCGCCGCTCAGGATCGGGCCGCGCCTGGCCGAAACGTATCCGGAGTTCTGGAGCTAGAGCCGGCCGGTTTAATCGCCGGTCAAGGAGGCAACGGTGGTTTCTCCGTCGGCTCGCTTGCGCTCAGCGGTACCTGGCAGCGCTGATGAACTCGCCGAAGGTTTCACACCAGACCAGGACGGTGGTGTAGGATTCGATGTCGACCGTCGGCGGGATATCGACCAGGAACCCGTCGAAGGTCTTGATGTCGCCGATGCGGACCGCTTCGTTCCTGATGGCCTCGAACTGGGCTTCATCCTCGACGAACTCAGGCACAAGGTAAAGCTTGTAGTCCGGGCCGGGCGCCAGGCTTCCGCGGTGGGTGATCCGCTCGGGTGAAACGCTGACCGTGCCTTCGCCCCAGTGCAGAAAATCGCTTCCCCTGAGATCGCGGCTGAATTCCGCGGTATAAAGCGCGGAGGCCGCACTCTCTTCGAGCATGGCCTGGTCCGGCGAAGGCGGGGCTGTGATGATCGGCAGGAGATAGATCCCGAGCGCAAAACCTGCCGCCAGCATGAAGCCGTGGGTTGCGGCCAGAACGATCCAACGCATGGTATTTCCCTCCCGGCAGGTTTGCTGTCAAAGCGATAGCGGTTCGCTTCCGGGCATGTCAATCAGCCAAAGCCACCCGCGGTTTGCGGGCAGGCTCGAGGATCGCTTCACAGCTCCTGTTGCTTGCCCTTCACAACAGGCCTCTTGGCATCCGGATCCGGAGGCAGAAGTCCGCGTTCCTGGATCCATGGATGGATTGTCACCGCGCGCGTCAGAGCGGAGACGGCGACCTCGGTGCGGCCCATGCGCATCAGGACATGGTACATTCCCGACCAGGCGCCAAAATGATCTGGTTCAAGCGCGACCGCCTTTTCCAGATCCGACAGGGCGCCGTCCGGATTGTCACGCAGAAACCGGACAAAAGCGCGCTGGTTCCAGCCCTCGGCATACTGGGGCGCGAGGTCGATGGCCTTGTCGAAGGCCTCTTCGGCCGCCTCGTAGTCGTAGCTGCTGCGTCGTTTCATGCCAAAGTCTATTGCCTCGTGGACGTCGATCGTGGGCGCCTGGTCGAACCACCATTGCCATATCGCGCTCTCTGCGAGACGTCCCTCGCGCTCGGTTTCTGCAGCTTTCAACGCCGCAAACAGCCTGGCGCGTTCACTGGAGGTCTCGGCCCGCAAGGAGGGGGTCGCTGCGATCGAAAGGAAACCTGTGGCCGTGATCAGAAAACGCCGGCGGTCGAGCATCAAACGCCCCTGAGAACAAGAATTGTCGGCTGGCGCGGCAATGTGCGGGCCGAAATGGTAAAGCCCGTGTCATTGACGAAGTCGGTTGCGAACTTGTCGCCCATCATCTCGATGAAGCTCGACAGGGGCGCGCCGCGGCGGTGCATCGGCAGAAGGATCGAGGATTGCAGACGCTGGGCAATTCCGGTCATTGCCGTGTGGCTCAATGTCAGGCCGCCATCCACCGGGACCATGACGATGTCGAGCCGGCCGATCTGGGCGAAGTGCCGGTCTTCCAGCGGGTGATGCAGGTGGCCGAGATGCCCAATGCACAGATCCGCGACCTCGAAGATGAAGATGGAATTGCCATCGGGCTCCATGGCGCCGAAATTGCGGATGTCCGTGGTGACGTTGCGGATATAGACATCATCAACCACCACGTCGTGATCGGCCGGTGTGCCGTCGAAATTCCAGCCGCGCAGCACATGCCCGATCCGCTCGTCCGGCGACAGGGTGAAATGCGAGGAATGCGCCTTGTTCATGGTGACGACGTCCGGGACAGCGACGTTGCCCGCCCATCCGTTGTAGTCCGTCGCGATGGTGATGCCGCCGGGTGTGGTGATGACATAGGTCGAGTGGCCGGCGAAGCTGATCTCTACCTCGCCCGTTCCGGCCGCGGCCGGGTCTGGCTTCAGGTCGAGATCCTCGGGGGTGAGGTTGGCGTAAGTCACGCCGGGCAGGCTTTGCGCCACTGCCAGGCACTGGCTGAAGGGGCGTTGGCTTTCCTGCGCGCTCGCCGGTGAGGCAAGAAGGAACGCTGCGGCGACGAGAATGAAGGCCTTGAAACGGTGCATGACGGCGGCTCCGTGAAACAGTCTCACACTAGGAGTTTAGAGCGCGGCCAACCAAGGTAAAGGGGCAATTCGATGCGCCATACCCCAAGCATGGTCAAAGCGCGCCTGTCATCTCGCTCCAGCGCAGCTTCAGCGCTTCATAGCCGTCGGTTGGCTGGGCGTCGTAACTGAGTTCATCTTCGGCTATCCTCATGAACGGTTGGCGAGACCGGCACCAGATATGCCCGGCCGGAACCAGCCAGGATGTATCGTCGAGCGTGCCGGCCTTGATGTTGATCTCCGGCGAGCCATTGGTGCCGTGCCAGATCCGCACACCGCAGTCGGGGCAAAACCATCCCTGGCGCTCCTTGCCGGATTCACTCATGCGGCTGACGCTGACCAGCCCGGGATCGACCTCCATGTCTTCACGCTTGAACCGGAGGCTTTCGCCGAAGGCCGAGGAAGTGTGCCGCTGGCACTCGGTGCAATGGCAGAGATAGAACACCAGAGGAGCTGCGAGCATCCGGTAGCGGATGCGGCCGCACTGGCATCCACCGGTCAGAGGCAGGGGTGGTATGGCGGTTTTCTGCATGGTCTGAACCTTCTGGACGAAACGGGGTAAGGACCTTATAACGCGCCAAACCAGATTCCAGAGCAAAGAACAGAGGCGTTATGGCCGGCCATTCACAATTTAAAAACATCATGCACCGCAAGGGACGGCAGGATGCCGTCCGTTCCAAGATGTTCTCCAAGCTCGCGCGCGAAATCACTGTCGCTGCGAAGATGGGCTCGCCGGATCCGGCGATGAACCCGCGGTTGAGACTGGCAATCCAGAATGCCAAGTCACAGTCGATGCCCAAGGACAACATCCAGCGCGCCATCAACAAGGCTACCGGGGGCGACAGCGAGAACTACGAGGAAGTGCGCTACGAGGGCTACGGCCCCGGCGGCGTGGCCGTTATCGTCGAGGCGCTGACTGACAACCGCAACCGCACCGCATCGAGCGTGCGCGCGGCGTTCACCAAGTCCGGCGGCGCGCTTGGCGAGACCGGATCGGTCGGTTTCATGTTCTCGCGCGTGGGCGAAATCATCTATCCGGTGGACGCGGGCGATGCCGACGCGATCATGGAAGCCGCGATCATGGCCGGCGCAGAGGATGTGACCAGCGGAGAAGAGGAGCACGTCATTCTCTGCGCGTTCGAGGATATCGGCGAGGTGTCGACTGCGCTCGAGGAGGCGCTTGGCGAAGCGCAATCGGTCAAGGCGGTGTGGAAGCCGCAGACGTCGGCTCCTGTCGATGAAGACAAGGCGCTCTCCGTGCTCAAGCTGATCGCGACGCTGGATGATGACGACGACGTGCAGAACGTCTATGCCAATTTCGAGGTTTCCGACGAGGTCATGGCGAAACTGTCCGCCTGACCGGACCTGTCGCTGCCAATCTTGAACCGCCGGTTTTGCGACCGGCGGTTTTTTCATGGGTCAAAGGGCGGACCGCATGGCGCCGAAAAGCTCGACGGATTTCAATCGGGCCTCAATGGAATGGATCGGCATGGAGATCATGATCTCGTCGGCCTTGGTGGCGGCGATGAAATCCTGCATCTTGCGCGACGCGGTTTCCGGGCCGCCGACCACGGCGTAGCGCAAGGT
Source organism: Parahoeflea alexandrii (assembly GCF_024105735.1). Classification (GTDB taxonomy): domain Bacteria; phylum Pseudomonadota; class Alphaproteobacteria; order Rhizobiales; family Rhizobiaceae; genus Hoeflea; species Hoeflea alexandrii. Next base: position 384,050 of record NZ_JAAAML010000001.1, read on the forward strand.
GTGTTCGACGGCGATCTGTTCCATCTCGCTCCAGAAGCCGTCCATCGTGTCGATTGGCCTCGGCATCTTGCCACGGGCATTGCGGCGCATGTTGACGAAAGTCTGCTGCAGCGTCGTGAACAGGTGGTTGGCCTCCGCATCGGTATCCGCCATCACGCCCATGGTTGCAGCCATGACGTAAGGCGCGTCGAGTTGCGCCGACGGGGTGAACTTGCTCCTGTAGATGTCGAGCGCTTCCATCAGCATGTCGGGTGCGAAATGTGAGGCAAAGGCATAGGGCAGCCCCAGCGCGGCAGCGAGATGGGCGCTGTAGATGCTGGATCCGAGAATCCAGAGCGGCACGTGCGAACCGGCGCCGGGTACGGCGAGAAGCATGCGTTCATCGGGTTCGCCCAGATAGTATTGCAACTCGATGATATCGTCGGGGAAGCTGTTGGCTCCTGCTTCCAGGTTGCGGCGCAGCGCGCGGGCGGTGTTCATGTCGGTACCCGGCGCACGGCCAAGGCCGAGGTCGACACGGCCCGGGAACAGCGCCTCGAGCGTGCCGAACTGCTCGGCGATGACCAGCGGCGCGTGATTGGGCAGCATGATGCCACCCGAACCGATGCGGATGGTGGTTGTGGCATTGCCGGCCTCGGCTATGACCAAAGACGTGGCGGCGCTGGCGATGCCCTTCATGCCATGATGTTCGGCCAGCCAGAAACGGGTATAGCCGGCATCCTCCGCCTGCTTGGCCATCCGCCGTGTGCTGGCGAGTGCGTCTCTTGCGGTGCCGCCCTCGACGATGGGGCAGAGATCGAGAATGGAAAAGGCGGTCATGAATGTCTTTCGGTTCCGGTGCACTGTCGGCCCAATGTAGGAAGTCGTGCCGGCATTGCCAAAGCGATTTCGCCAGAGGATGTTTGTTTTTGGTTTGTTCACATTTCGATGGAATGGTCTGACGCATGCAGCTAGGGTTTTTCCATGAAAGAAGCGATTCGGATAATCGGGATTGATCCCGGGCTGAGAAACACCGGCTGGGGCGTGATCGACAGTCTGGGCAATTCGCTGCGCTTTGTCGCCTCGGGGACGGTCAAGTCCGACAACAAGCTCGATCTCGCCTCGCGGCTGAACCAACTCTACGACGGGCTGGAGACGGTGCTGCACCAGTTCCAGCCGTTCGAGGCAGCGGTCGAGAACACGTTCGTCAACAAGGATGCCACCGCGACGCTGAAGCTCGGGCAGGCGCGCGGCATTGCCATGCTGGCACCGGCGCGCGCCGGGCTGAGGGTTGCAGAGTATGCGCCGAACGCGGTCAAGAAGGCGGTGATCGGTGTCGGGCATGGCGACAAGAAGCAGATCCTGATGATGGTCAAGATGCTGATCCCGAAAGCCACCTTCGACAGCGATCATGCCGCCGATGCTCTGGCGATCGCGATCTGTCATGCCCATCACCGCACATCGCCGGAGTGGCGGATGGCAGCTGAGTGAGTCAACGCCATGTTCTTGACTTGTTCACTCAATTCTGACAATTTCTGATAAATTCTAACCGAGTGAATCTCATGCGTGTGTCGGAAAAAGGCCAGATCACAATCCCCAAACACCTAAGGGAACGGGCCGGGATTGCTCCGAATTCCGAGGTGACGGTGGATTTTGACGGAGGAAGGCTGATCATCGCGGCAGCCGACCGGCAGGCGGAAAAGGCCAACCGGGCGAGGTTGGAGCGTTTCATGCAGGCATTGCGCAAACTCGAAGGAACCGGGGATCAAGCGATCAACGCCGATCAATTGATGCAGATAACACGGGACCGGTGAGACATGCGGGTGCTGGTCGACACCAATGTACTGGTGGATGTGGCGGTCAGCGATCCGGACTGGGCACAATGGTCGCGGACGGCATTGATGCAAGCCTTTGAACGGGGACTGGTGATCAACCCGATCGTTTTTTCCGAGTTCAGTGTCCGCTACGAGACCTACGATGCGGCTATGGATGCACTGGATTTCGAAGAGTTCCAGCGGGAAAACCTGCCTTGGGAGGCGGCTTATGCTGCTGGCCAAGCCTTCCGGCTCTACCGGCTGCGGGGCGGAGAGAGGGAGAAAGTGCTTCCAGACTTTCTTATTGGCGCCCATGCCGCCGTGCGCGGCTATTCGGTGCTGACGCGTGATCCTCGTGGTTACAGAACCTATTTTCCCGGTGTCGACGTGATCGCGCCAGACACCCATTCGTGAGAGTTCAATGATTGGCAAGCTCAAAGGCAGCATCGAGGAAATCGGCGAGGATCACGTGCTGATTGACGTGCACGGCGTCTGCTACGTCGCGTTCTGCTCATCGCGAACGCTGTCGCGGCTGGGCTCGGTTGGCGAGGCGGCGGTGCTGTTCATCGAGACCTATGTACGCGAGGACCAGCTGAGGCTGTTCGGCTTCGAGAGCGCGCTGGAGCGGGAATGGTTCCGGCTGCTGCAGAGCGTCCAGGGCGTCGGCGCCAAGGTGGCGCTGGCTGTGTTGTCGACGCTGACGGCATCCGAACTCGCCAATGCGATCGCGCTGCAGGACAAGGCGACGGTGGCGCGGGCGCCGGGCATCGGGCCGAAGGTGGCGCAGCGGATCGTTGCCGAACTGAAGAACAAGGCGCCGGCGCTTGGCGGCGATGCCGGCGGAGCCATGGGGCTGAAGCAGGAACTGGGTGAGGGCGTTGCCTCCGCGCCGGTGGCCGATGCCGTCTCGGCGTTGTCCAATCTCGGTTATTCGCGCGACCAGGCCGCCAATGCCGTGGCTGCAGCCATGAAGGTGGCCGGCGACGATCCGGATTCAGCCAAGCTGATCAGGCTGGGGTTGAAGGAACTGGCACGGTAGCGAATTCCTTGCTTTTTGGGGAGGGCCTTACTATTTTAAAATGTAAGGATTCAATGGGAGTGCAAGGACATGGGGGTGGAGTCAAAGATTACCACCAAAGGCCAGACAACGATCCCGATCGAGGTTCGTGAATATCTGAAAGTTGGGGCGGGCGATCGCATCGGCTATGAATTCGTCGACGGTAAGGTGGTGCTGGTGCCGAAGAACCGGAGCGCCCTCGATTTCGCAGGTGTCCTTTTTGAACCAGACCGCGAACCGGTGTCCGTCGAAGCCATGAACGAGGCAATCGGCGAGTCTGTCTCCGACCGATACGAGCGGTCGCATGATCGGGATTGACACCAATGTCATCGTCCGGCTCTTGACGCGGGATGATCCCGAACAGTTCGACGCTGCGGTCCGGCTGGTGAAGGCCAGCGGTCCCGACAGGCCGCTGTTTGTCAATCCGATTGTGGTTGCCGAAACCATCTGGGTGCTCGAGCGAATCTACAAGACCGACCGGGCGACGGCCCGAAAGCAAGTGGCTGGGCTGCTCGACACAGTGGAAATCAAGGTGCCGGAGACTATGCAGATGGACGGCTGGAGCGAGTGGCTGAAATCGCCGCATCCGGACTTCTCTGATGTCATCATTGCCGGACTCAACAGCGCGAATGGATGTGAAACGACGATGACGTTCGACCGCAAGGCCGCCCAATCTGTCCCTGGTATGGAGCTTCTGGCATGAGCGAGCCCGATCGCCTGATCTCCCCGGACAAGCGCGGCGAGGATGTCGATACGACCCTGCGGCCGCAAACTCTGGATGAATTCACCGGCCAGGCCGAGGCGCGCGCCAACCTGAAAGTGTTCATCGAAGCGGCCAAGGGAAGGGCCGAGGCGCTGGACCACGTGCTGTTTGTCGGGCCTCCCGGACTTGGCAAGACCACGCTGGCGCAGATCATGGCCAAGGAGCTGGGTGTCAATTTCCGCTCGACGTCGGGTCCGGTGATCGCCAAGGCCGGGGATCTCGCGGCGCTGCTGACCAACCTCGAAGACCGTGACGTCTTGTTCATCGACGAGATCCACCGGCTCAATCCGGCGGTCGAGGAAATCCTCTATCCGGCGATGGAGGATTTTCAGCTCGACCTGATCATCGGCGAGGGGCCAGCGGCGCGCTCGGTCAAGATCGACCTGTCGCGGTTCACGCTGGTCGCCGCCACGACGCGGCTCGGGCTGCTGACCACGCCGCTCAGGGACCGGTTCGGCATTCCGGTGCGGCTGCAGTTCTACACGGTCGAGGAGCTCGAGCTTATCGTCCGGCGCGGGGCGCGGATCATGGGGCTCGGCATGACCGATGACGGTGCGCTGGAAATTGCCCGCCGGGCACGCGGCACGCCGCGTATCGCCGGGCGTCTGCTCAGGCGGGTGCGCGATTTCGCGGAAGTGGCCAAGGCGGAAGCCGTGACCCGTCAGATCGCCGACGAGGCGCTGACCCGGCTGTCGGTCGACAGCATCGGGCTCGACCAGCTCGACCGGCGTTATCTCGACATGATCGTGCGCAATTTCGGTGGCGGGCCGGTGGGAATCGAGACGATTGCCGCCGGATTGTCTGAGCCACGCGATGCCATCGAGGACATCATCGAGCCCTATCTGATCCAGCAGGGATTCCTGCAGCGCACGCCGCGTGGCCGGGTGCTGACCGCGCGGGCATGGGGGCATATGGGGCTCAATCCGCCAAAGGACCTTGCCGCCACCCAGGCCAGCCTGTTCGAAGACGAATGACACAGCCAACACGCCGTACGATCCGGTTTAACGACGAGGGCCGGCGCTTCAATGCCCGCGTCGCCGGACTGGCGCTGCGCGACGGCCAGCTGTTGATCCACCGTGCCGTGCACGAGCCGTTCTGGACCATTCCCGGCGGAACCGCGGAACTTGGCGAAGACAGCCGGGCGACGCTCGTACGCGAGATGCGCGAAGAGCTCGGCATCGAGGTCAGCGTCGGACGGCTGGTTTTCCTGGTGGAGAATTTCTTCGATTTCGAAGGCCGTGCCTGGCACGAGATCGGCTGGTACTACCTGATGGACCTGCCGCATGACTTCCCGTTTTCGACGGATGGAAGGATCATCCACGAGATTGTCGACGGCAAGAACCGGCTCGAATTCAAATGGGTGCCGGCGACTCGCGATAGCCTCGCGGCGCTGCCATTGCCGCCGGTGTTCCTGGCGGACCGGATCGAGGTCCTGCCGGACACCACGGAGCATGTCGTCTGGGACGACGGCGTGCTCTGAACCCGTGGCATTGAGCATGCTTGGCGACATGATGCGTGCGAGCTTCGGACCAGAACCTGCCGGCAATGCTGCAGTGCCTCCGCACTGGTTTCATTCCGCTGCAACGGCGGCGCCGTCGTGCCAGATATCCGTCGCCGCTTGATGCGCCGCTGCCCGGATGTCCTCGCCGATGTGGGTGTCCTTGAGGGCGCGTGAGAGAATCATGCCTCCCACGCACAGGGCCGTCATCGACAATGCCCGGCGCCTGCGCTCATCCTCTTCGCCGTCGAGATTCATCTCGAAGAGGCCAGTCATGGCCTCCGCCAGTCGTTGATAGCTTTGACGAACCTGCGGCCCGGCACGGGCGACATCGGTGGCGTAGGCGATCAACGGGCATTGGCCGTCATTGTCCTCCAGATGCTCGCGCGAAAGATAGGCATCCACCATACGGCGCGCATTGAGCGCTTCGCGCACGGCGGGATTGATCCCGGCTTCCCGGCGCCACTCAGCGCCGCGTCCGCCCAGGAAGCTGATGGTTGCTTCCGCGAAGAGCTCCTCCTTGCTGCGGAAATGAGCGTAGAAGCCGCCGCGGGTAAGCTGGGCCTCGGCCATGATCTCATCAATGCTGACCTGGTCGTAACCACGCCGGTTAAACATCACCCTTGCGGCTTCGACAATCCGCTGGCGCGTCTTCTGCTTGTGGTCACTGGGGTAGGGCATCGCGCAGTCTCCTGTGTTCCCGGCACAAAAAGCACGGAATCAAAATATGTTCTTGAACATATTCTGGAGCCCGCCATCCTGGCTGTAAAGCAACAGGGAGTAATCACGATATGAGCCAGTACTTGCTTGCGTTTCGCGGCGGCATGCCGAAATCACCCGAAGAGGGAGCGAAAATGATGGAGGCCTGGAATACCTGGATGGGCGAGTTGGGGGACGCGCTTGTTGACCCGGGCGCGGGCCTCGGCAAGTCCCGTTTTCTGACGGGCCCGGGACAGGAGGAAACCGCGGGAAATCCTCTGTCCGGCTACACCGTGGTCGAAGCCGCCGATATCGAGGCGGCGCTGGAAATCGCAGGCCGCAATCCGATCTTCTCGCTTGGCGGAACCATCGAAGTCGCCGAACAGTTGAAGTTCTGAGCAGTGGCGACATGGTTTTTGGAATTCCCGGTCACGCTGCCCGTCGCCGCCTGGGGTGCCTGGATCCTGTGGACGGCCAAGTTCTAACGGAATCGGGCAGCCAGTTCGGCAATGCTCGCGGCGAGCAGTGGCTGTCCGCCCGGTTGCCAGCCGAGAGCGCGGATCTTGTCCGTCGTCATCGCTGCAACGTCCTCGCGGGCCGCGGGGGCGGGTAGCGGCACATCGCATCCGTTTTCCGCTTTCACACAGGCGAGGATCTTGTGCGTGTCGGTGACGATGTCCGAGACATTGAAGCTCTGTCCGCCGACCTTGTCTGCATCCGTCTCCAGCATCAGCCTCACGGCTTGCCCGGCGTCACGGCCGTGCACTTCGGTTCCGGCGCGAACCTCGACCGGGCGTCCGGCCAGGTAGTCAGCAAACAGGTCGTCCCACTTGTTCGGTCTGAGATCACCATAGACGCCGGTGAGGCGCAGGCTCGAGGTGGTGAAGTCCGGCGCATTCAGGGCCGCGAGCGCCTGTTCCCCCAGAAGCTTGATGTCTCCGTAGAGCGAAGCGGGCTTCAAGTTCAGGTCTTCCGTCAGTGGCGTGCCCGGCGCCACACCGTCATAGACCGCGCGGCTTGAGAGGAACACCACGCGCTGTACACCGGTGTTCTTCGCGGCTTCGAACAGCCGGATGCTGCCATCGAGATTGAGCCGGCGGAAGCGGTCCGGATCATCGCCCTCTCCGCCGCGATAGCGTCCGGGCAGGTGGTCGAAGGCGGCATGGACAACGGCATCGATCCCGGCACAGAGATGTTGGTCGAAGGCTTCCGGATCGAGCGTGGCGGGGCGGAAGGCGACGGCCTTGGGGAACAGGTCATTGGCAGGCGGCGTCCTGCCCGCAACCGTCACATCGTAACCAGCATCAAGCAGCGTCTCGACGATATACCGCCCGACCAGGCCGGTGCCGCCGGTGACCAGGGCCTTCATCCGTCGTCCGATCCGGAGGGATTGGCGAGCGAGGCAATGTCCGGGATCGCCTTGCCCTCGTGAAACGCATGCCAGAAATCGATCAGTGGCCGCAGCCTGTCCGCCTTGGGATGGTCGGCCTCCCAGGGTTTTTCATACTGGTAGTGCAGCACGCTGATCTGTTTCCAGTCCCATAAGTCCGGCAGATTGAACCAGACATATTGCAGCATGTTCATGGTCACCGGCAGGCCATGCCAGTCGGGGAAGAAAGTCTGAAGGAACGTCTGGTCGGTGCGCCGCCAGAACACGTCCGGTTGGTCCAGCATCTCAAGCATGGCGGCGAAGGTCTCGAGCGACGGCTTGGCAACGAAGACGCCGGAATTCATCCGGTGGAAATCCCGCAAGGTCTCGTAGACATTGGGGGCAGCGGAGAATTCGGGATAGTCGAACAGCTTGTCGATGTTGCGCAGCACCAGTGCATCGGCATCGATGAAGACGCACGACTGGTAATCGATCAGCTGCCAGAGCCTGAGCTTGCAGAAATTGTCGAGCGGCGAATGAAACGCCGGCTTGCGCCCCTTGGTGAAGGGCGCATCGGCGTGCAGCCTGCCGCGGGCATGGCGCGCGTTGAAATCGTCCGAGGTGTCGAGCAGCTCGGTGCGGACCAGGCGGCAGCCGAGATCCGACAGCGGCGCCAGCGATGATTGCTCGACTCCGCCGGTGTGCAGAACAACGATATCCGCATCCGCACCGGTGTGCCGGATCGACCGGGCCAGCGCCAGCGCGCCCATGGCGTAGTCCCGGTTGGTGACGAGCGTGACATAGGCCCGGTCGCTTGCGGCCGGCCTGTCAGCGATCAGGCCCTCGGGCAGGGGGGCGGCGGTGCTCATGAAACGGATTTGAGCGCCTTGCCTTCCGGGTCGCGGTTGATCGTATTGGCTATATCCCGGGTCCAGGCCGACACCGCCGGTACACGCGAACGGTCGACGCGGTAGGCGAATTTCTTCGCGACGTCGACGACTTCTTCCAGCAAGCCTTCCTTCAGTGTCGTCGGCTCAAGTCCGAGGCCGAGAAACTTCTCGTTGCGGACAACGAGGTCGTTTTCGGCAGCTTCCTTGCGCGGGTTCGGCAGCCAGGCAATGTCGGCACCGGTCATTCCGGAGATCATCTTGGCGAGATCGCGGACCCGGTGGGTCTCGGTCATCTGGTTGAAGATCTCGACCTTGGCGCCGCGTGCCGGTGGGTTCTCAAGCGCGATCTCGATGCAGCGCACGGAATCCTGGATATGGATGAAGGCGCGTGTCTGGCCGCCGGTGCCGTGCACGGTGAGCGGATAGCCGATGGCGGCCTGAATAAGAAAGCGGTTGAGCACCGTGCCGTAGTCGCCGTCATAGTCAAAGCGGTTGACCAGTTGATCGTGACGCCTGGTCTGGTCGGTGTGGGTGCCCCAGACGATGCCCTGATGCAGGTCGGTGATGCGCAGATTGTCGTTCTTGGCGTAGAACTGGAAGATCAGCTGATCAAGGCATTTGGTCATGTGGTAGATCGAGCCGGGATTGGACGGGTAGAGGATATCCTGCTTCACCGTCTCGCCGGCCATCGTGTCGATGCCGACCGGCAGATAACCTTCGGGGATCGCCGCGCCAACTGTCGAGTAACCGTAGACGCCCATGGTACCCAGATGTACCAGATGCGCATCGAGATCGAGCTCCACCATCGCATTGAGCAGATTGTGGGTGGCGTTGACGTTGTTGTTGACGGTGTAGTTCTTGTGCCGGTCGGTCTTCATCGAATAGGGCGCGGCGCGCTGTTCGGCGAAATGCACGATCGCGTCGGGGCGCTCTTTGGCGAGCCAGTTTTTCAGCACGTCATAGTCGCGTGCCATGTCGATCAGGTGAAAATGGATCTTGCGGCCGGTCTCGGCGTGCCAGATGCGGGTGCGCTCCTGGATCGAATCCATCGGGGTGAGCGACTGTACTCCGAGTTCGGTGTCGATCCAGCGCCGCGACAGGTTGTCGATGATGTGGATCTCATGCCCGGCATTGGAAAGATGCAGTGATGTCGGCCAGCCGACGAACCCGTCGCCGCCCATGATTGCAATCTTCATCGATGATTCTCCTGTGCCTGCATGGTTTTCATCCTGATAGATCGGTTTTATGACAGAAACACGATTGTCTCAAACCCATCTTCGGGTTGTGGACAAGTGCGCAGAGGATCGGGCAGGCCGGAAACATGGACATATCGCTATCGGGACAGATGCAGGACGGCAGCCACCGGCTGACGCAGCGTGTCTATTACGAGGACACGGATTTTTCCGGTTTCGTCTATCATGCCCGCTATCTGCATTTCTTCGAGCGCGGCCGCACGGACTTCATCCGGCTTCTCGGGGTTTCGCAGGGGCAATTGCATGCGCAGAGCGATCCCGCGGATGTGGTTGCCTTCGTGGTCCGGCGGATGGAGATCGATTTCAGGACTCCGGCGCGGATGGACGATGTGCTGACCATCGAGACGACGCCGGCAGAAGTGCGGGGGGCACGGATGCTGCTCAGCCAGGTGATCAGGCGTGAGGATGAAGTGCTGGCGTCTGCAGAGGTGACTGTGGCGGTGATCAACGGTTTCGGCCGGGCGCGACGGCTGCCGGAAACGCTGATGCAGCGGTTGGCCGGCTCCGGTCCGGAGGACAAGCCAGCCGAGGAGCAGGCATAGTGATTGTTTCCTTGGACGATGAACTCGGAAAGCTTCGCGAGATCGGGAAGATTTGCGCCAATACGATACAGGTCATGGCAAAGGCAATGGAGCCGGGCATGACGACACGTGAACTCGACGGGATCGGCAGGCGGCACCTCGAGTCTCACGGGGCGCAGTCAGCGCCGGAATTCTGCTATGATTTTCCCGGTGCGACCTGCATCTCGATCAATGAAGAGGTCGCTCACGGCGTTCCCAGTGATCGTGTCATTGCCGCCGGCGATCTGATCAATATCGATGTCTCGGCGCTCAAGGACGGCTATTTCGGCGATACCGGCGCATCCTTCGGCATCGAACCGGTGGCCAACAAGACCCAGCGTTTGCTGCGGGACGGCAAGAGGGCGCTCTCGGCAGGTCTCACCCAGGTGAAGAGTGGCGCGCGCTATGCGGCAATCGGTGAATCCATCGGCCGGTTTGCCAAGAAGAACGGCTATACGCTCATTCGCAATCTGGCCAGCCACGGTGTTGGCCTGTCCTTGCATGATGAGCCAGAGGAGATTGCCACCTGGCCGGACCGTCGCGAGAAGCGCCTGATGCAGGATGGACAGGTGTTCACGATAGAACCGTTCCTGTCCTTCGGAGCAACGCTGGCCGAAGACGGCGACAATGAAAATGACGCCTGGACGCTCTACTCCCTCCCACGCGCGCTGACGGTTCAGTTCGAACACACCGTTGTCGCAAGCCGCAACGGCCCGATCATCCTCACGCTTCCGGACTGATGGAAGGCGCCGGAGGCTGCCTCGCAACCGGATCCGAATCCTAACCAAGCCTTAACCATAATAATTTATTAGAGAAATCATTAGGATTGCGCGGATCGCGTGCGCCATCCTTTGACCAAATTTGACCGCGAGAAGACAATGAAAGTGGTTAGGCGGCAATCGCTCACTTCTGGTCTCCCGGTAAAAGTGACGTCTTGGCCGCCCGGTAATGAAGCCGGGCGTTTGGATTCGAGGGTTAATTGAATGGAACAGGTTGGACTTGCAGCAACCAGCGACGTAACGCTCTGGTCGCTCTTCATGCAGGCTGGTTTTGTGGTCAAGCTGGTGATGCTTGGACTGATCGGTGCATCGATATGGACCTGGGCCATTGTCGCGGACAAATGGATCTCGTTCGGCAAGTTCCGGCGCCAGCTCGACCAGTTCGAGCAGGTGTTCTGGTCGGGGCAGTCGCTTGAGGAATTGTACCGGACCCTGTCGGACCGGAAATCGTCGGGCATGAGTGCGATCTTCGTCTCGGCCATGCGCGAGTGGAAAAAGTCCTTCGAGCGCGGCGCCAAGTCGCCAATCGGTCTGCAGATGCGGATCGACAAGGCAATGGATGTGGCGCTGGCGCGTGAGGCGGAAGCTCTGGAATCCCGGCTCGGCTCGCTGGCGTCGATCGGATCGGCCGCGCCATTCATCGGGCTGTTCGGCACCGTGGTCGGCATCATGACCTCGTTCCAGGCCATCGCCGGATCGAAATCCACCAATCTTGCCGTGGTGGCGCCGGGCATTGCCGAAGCACTGCTTGCCACCGCGATCGGCCTGCTTGCGGCGATTCCGGCGGTGATCGCCTACAACAAGTTTTCATCCGATGCGGGCAAGCTGTCCGCGCGGATGGAAGGTTTTGCCGACGAGTTTTCCGGAATCCTGTCGCGGCAGATCGACGAGCGGATGAACGCCCGTCAGGCCGCAGAATAGGGGGCCGGAATGGGCATGTCCGTATCAGGCGGCCAGGGCGGCGGTTCGCGCCGCGGCAGACGTGGCCGCCGCAAGCAGCTTCTGAGCGAGATCAACGTCACGCCATTCGTCGACGTGATGCTTGTGCTCTTGATCATCTTCATGGTGGCCGCGCCGCTTCTGACCGTGGGCGTGCCGATCGATCTGCCGGAAACCGAGGCCAGGGCACTGAATTCCGAAACCCAGCCGATCACGGTTTCGGTCAATTCGTCTGGTCAGGTGTTTCTGCAGGAAACCGAGATCGCCGTTGACGAAGTGGTGGCCAAGCTCGAGGCGATTGCCACCACCGGTTATGATGAACGGATTTATGTGCGCGGCGATACCAATGCGGATTACGGCACTGTCATGAAGGTGATGGCGCGTATTTCCGCGGCCGGGTTCAAGAACCTCGGCCTGGTGACGCTGCAGGAACAGGACAGTTGACGGCGCGCTGATGAAGGGAAGTCTGGCGACATCTACGGTTTTGCATGTGCTGGTGCTCGGGGCTGCGCTGTCGTCCTTCACCGCGCCGCGGACGCTTGAGGTCGCGGATGTGGAATCGTTTCCCGTCAGCATCGTGCCGGTCGAGGAGATCACCCAGATCCAGCAGGGTGAGAAAACCGCGCCCATCGCCGAGAGGGCTGCGCCAATGCCGACGTCACGTCCCAACCCGGTGCCGGACGCGGAAAACGCCGGAGACAATTCGGTTGATCTGACGTCCAGCGCGGCGGCCACGCCCAGCCCCAGGGAAGTGGTTTCGGAAGCGCCGCCCAAACCTGCAGAACAGCCGGCCCCGAAGCCTGCACCGGAAGCGCCGGAACCGGTGGCCGAGCCGACGCCGGCACCCGACCCAGTGCCAGAGCCCGCGGCTGAAAAGCCGGCGGAGCCGACACCGGCTCCGGTCGATGTCGCCGCGCTGCCGGCCGAGACGACGCCTGATCCGGTGGCTGAAGCAATCACCGAGGCGGCTCCGGCCGAACCGCAATTTGCTGCCTTGCCGAGTGCCGGACCCGTGCCGCAAACCCGTCCGGAGCCGGCAAGGGAGGCTGCACCGAAGCCCGCGCAGGAAACCGCCTCGTCGAAGGAGAGCGATTTCAATGCCGATCAGGTGGCAGCGCTGCTCAACAAGCAGGATGCCGCGGGTGGCGGCGCGAAGCGGTCGACCGAAACCGCTTCGCTTGGCGGCACCCGGACAACCCGGGGCAACACGCTCAGCCAGAGCGAGATGGATGCGCTGCGCGGACAGATCCAGAAGTACTGGAACATCATTCCGGGCATGGCCGATGGCGGCGATGTGCGGGTGACGGTAAAGATGAGGCTTGATCCGGCCGGCAACATCATCGGTGAACCGGATGTATCGGCCAGCGGCGGTTCGGCTGGAACCCGTGGTACGCTGTCGGGCAGCGCCCGTCGCGCGGTTCTCAGGGCGCAGCCCTACCAGTTGCCGAAAGAGAAGTATGATTCATGGGCGGAAGTGATCGTCAACTTCGATCCCAGCCAGATGTTCTAAGCGCTGAAAGGCTGCATTATGAAAATGATCAATCACATTCTTGGCGTTCCCCTGGCCATGGTTGCAGCACTGCTGCTGCTCACGGCCGGGCCGGCGCGCGCCGTGGTGGAAATCGACATCAACCGCGCCAATGTCGAGCCGCTGCCGATCGCCATTACCGATTTCATTTCGAACGACGAGCTGGGTGCGCAGATCGCAGCGGTTGTTTCGGCCGACCTGAAGCGGTCGGGGCTGTTTGCGCCGATCGACAAGGCCGCCTTCATCGAGAAGATTTCCAATCCAGATGCAGCGCCGCGGTTCCAGGACTGGCGGGTGATCAATGCGCAGGCGCTTGTCACGGGCCGGCTGGCGCGGGAGGCCGATGGACGGTTGCGGGCCGAGTTCCGGCTGTGGGACACTTTTGCGAACCAGCAGCTTTCGGGCGAGCAGTTCTTCACGCGGCCGGAGAACTGGCGGCGCGTGGCGCACATCATCGCCGATTCGATCTATGAGCGGCTGACCGGCGAGAAGGGCTATTTCGACAGCCGGGTCGTGTTCGTATCGGAAAGTGGTCCGAAGACCGCGCGCCAGAAGCAACTGGCGATCATGGACCAGGATGGCGCCAATCTGCGCATGCTGACCAATGCCAATGACATCGTGCTGACGCCAAGGTTCTCGCCAAGCCGGCAGGAAATCACCTACATGTCGTTCGAGGGCGGCCAGCCGCGGGTCTACCTGCTGCAGCTGGAAACCGGTCAGCGCGAACTGGTCGGCAACTTCCCGGGAATGACCTTCTCGCCGCGGTTCTCGCCGGATGGGCAGAAGGTGATCATGAGCCTTCAGCAGGATGGCAATGCCAATATCTACACCATGGACTTGCGCTCGCGTCAGACAACGCGGCTGACCAACACCGCCGCCATCGACACCTCGCCGTCCTACTCGCCCGATGGCAACCAGATCGTTTTTGAGAGCGACCGCGGCGGACGCCAGCAGCTTTACATCATGGGTGCCGACGGGTCCAACCAGCGGCGTGTCTCATTCGGGGACGGATCCTATTCAACGCCGGTCTGGTCGCCGCGCGGTGACCTGATCGCCTTCACCAAGCAGTCGGGCGGCAAGTTCTCGATCGGCGTGATGAAGACCGACGGGTCCGGCGAACGCATCCTGACCACCGGCTTTCACAATGAGGGGCCGACATGGAGCCCCAACGGGCGGGTTCTGATGTTCTTCCGCCAGCCTGCAGGGGCCGGCGGTCCGCAGATCTATTCGATCGACCTGACCGGCTACAACGAGCAACTGGTCAGCACGCCGAGCTATGCGTCGGACCCGGCCTGGTCGCCCTTGCTGGAGTAGGGGTAGATCCTGAAAACGGCAGGATTTCGCCGTCTTTGCGCCTCATTGTGCGTTCAAACGCTGCAATCAGGAACGAAAATGTTGAAAAATTAACTGTCTTTGTTCAACGCCGATTAACCGCGACCGGTTACAAACGGTCAACCAAACACTTCCAAGGAGTCCGGCCATGCGCCGCATGCAAGAACTTGCCCGCAACCCGGCGATGATCGCGCTTTTTGCTGCGCTCATGCTGACAGGCTGCGCATCGAAAAAGAACAATCTGCCCAACAATGCCGCCGATCTCGGTCTTGCGGGGAACGCAGCCCCGGGCACGCAGCAGGACTTCACCGTCAATGTCGGTGACCGGATATTCTTCGACACCGACTCTTCGGTCATCCGCGCTGATGCCGCGGCGACGCTTGATCGCCAGGCGCAGTGGCTCAACCAGTATCCGAACTATCAGATCACCGTTGAAGGCCATGCCGACGAACGCGGCACCCGCGAATACAACCTCGCGCTCGGTGCGCGCCGCGCCGCTGCCACACGGCAGTATCTCTCGACCCGTGGCGTGGCTGCAAACCGCATCAACACGATCTCGTTCGGCAAGGAGCGTCCGGTCGCGGTCTGCGATGACATCTCCTGCTGGTCGCAGAACCGGCGTGCAGTCACTGTTCTCGGCGGCGCCGGAAGCTGACCGCAGATAGCGGGCGTTGAATGCAGGATGGCGGTCTCAGGGCCGCCATCTTTTTTGTGTCAGGCGCTTTTCACCATAGTTTGGCCGGTTTGTGCGTTGATTTGGGGTCCTGCCATGCGGTATTCGAGTTGTCCGGGCACATGTCCCGCGTCATGAGGTCAGGCCGATGAAATCCATTTCCAGACTACTAGCCGCGGCGGCGATCAGCGCACTTGCATATCCCGTGAGTGCTGCACCGCTGCTTTCCGCCTTTTCGCAACAAGCACCGGTGCCGCCGGCGTCCATCGATGCTCCGGAGACGCTCCGCGCGCCGGTGATCCTGGCGCAGAGCGGAGATCCGGTGTTCCGGATCGGACAGCTCGAGGAGCAGGTCCGCGGACTGAATGGCCGCATCGAGGAGCTGGGATTCCAGCTCTTGCAGATGCAGGAGCAGATGCGCCAGATGCAGCAGGACAACGAGTTCCGCTTCCAGGAGCTTGAGAAGACCGGCAATCAGCGTGGAGATGCCGGCCCGGCGGTCACCCAGCCGGGGATCGAGCAGTCGAGCACCGCGTCGACCACCCCGGACACCCAGGGGCTTGGTGCGCCTGCGACGGATCTCGGAACCATCCGGTTCAATGACAATGGCGACCTTATCGGCGGCATCATCGAACCGATGGATGGCGGCAGCGAAACGGCTTCGCTGTCTTCTCCCGAAGACATGTACCAGGCCGGCTACAATCATATGCTGGCCGGCGATTACGCGCTTGCCGAGCAGGTTTTCGCGGACTATCTGGCGAACAATCCGGAAGATCCCCGGGCCGCGGATGCGATGTTCTGGCTGGGCGAGGCGCAGTATTCGCAAGGCCATTATCAGGATTCGGCCAAAACCTTTCTCGACGCACACAAGCAGTTTCCCCGCGCCGACAAGGGTCCCGACGCCCTGCTCAAGCTGGGCATGTCGCTGGCCAAGCTCGACAATCGCGAGACGGCCTGTGCGACACTGCGCGAGGTGCTGATCCGCTATCCGGGCGCTTCCGCAGCGGTTCGCGCCAAGGTCAGCGAAGAACAGCAGCTGGCGAGCTGCTGAATTCTTGTCGGATCCCGCAAAGTCAGATCTTTCGGGAGACACCGCGGCACAGCCGCCCGCATATCTTGAGCTTCTGAGACATTTTCATGCAAACCTGACCGACCACCGGCCGCTTGGCGTCGCCGTGTCCGGCGGATCGGATTCGCTGGGTCTGCTGACCGGGCTCGCGGCGGTCATGCGCCCTGAAAAACTCGTCGCACTGACCGTGGATCACGGATTGCGGGCCGGATCGGCAGAGGAGGCGCGGCGGGTCAAGGCCCGCTGCCGGCGGCTCGGTATCCGGCATGAAACGCTCAGGTGGCAAAGCGGCCAGCCGGTGACGGGGCTGCAGGCGGCGGCCCGTGCCGCCCGGTACGGTCTGCTTGCGGAGGCGTGCGAAAGGCTTGGTCTTTCGGCGATGGTGACAGCGCACACGCGCGACGACCAGAACGAGACGCTGGTGATGCGGCAGGCCCGAAGCACCTCGGAAGAAGCGCCGGGCCTTGCGGGCATCCCGCCGGCCACGCTGTTTGACGGACGCATGTGGGTCCTGCGGCCACTGCTTGACTGTCACCGGGAGCAGGTACGCCAGTTCCTGCGCGAAGCCGGCGCGGCTGACTGGATCGAGGATCCCTCCAATCAGGATCCGCGGTTTGAAAGGGTCCGGGTTCGGGCCCGGCTTGCGGACCATCCAGCGCTGCGACAAGGATCGGACGGCGCGGACATCGCGGCCCGCCGGTCGCATCTTGCACGGCAGGCAGCCGGTCTGATCGACGAGCGGTGTCATGTCGATGCGGCAGGCCTGGTCCGGATGCGATGCGAGGCGCATGATCCGTCCGATCCCGCCATGGCGGCCCTCGAAGCCCTGATTGACTGGCTCGGCGGGGCGGCGCGACCGCTCGACAGGCGCGGCAAAGCGACGCTTGCAAGCTTCATCGCTTCAGGAGCCAAGGGCGGGGAGGGGGCCGCGACCAATCTCGGGCGGGTGCTGATCCGGCGGTTGAATGGCCACCTTGTGTTGCGGCGTGAAAACCGCGACATCGGCAAGCTGGTGCTGGAGCCGGGAGAGACCGGCATCTGGGACAGGCGCTTTGAGATCCGCAATCTCTCGCGGAGCACGGCGCTCAAGGTGGCCGGTGGCGGAGAACACGGGATCATGCCTTGTTTTGGCCGCGATAATGGCGCTTCACAGCGTATCCTGACAGCCGAAGAGGGCGTCGTTGGTGGCTATATCTGTCAGGCGCTGGCCGGCCGTGCATCGCGCATCCTGCCGGTCTACCAGCTGCCGGTGGCACAGGCGGTGGCGCGATTGGCCGGGTTGAGGCCATTTCCGGCGTGTCCGTGGCCTGCCGCGATGAAGCAAGCTGTCGGCGAGACGACGAAAGCGGAATGACAAACGCCGCTGCCAGCCTTGGCAAGACACCCTCAGGCTCCTATGTTGTAGATTGACCATTCTTAATTCGGTCTCGCGCCGGTGGCTGCAGACCTTGATCCCGAGGAAGAGCATGAATCCCAACTTCCGCAATTTTGCCCTTTGGGCAATCATCGCGCTCCTGTTGATCGCATTGTTCAACATGTTCCAGAGTCCGAGCGAGCGCACTGCAGGGCGTGACATCGCCTATTCGCAGTTCCTCAAGGATGTTGATGCGGGGCGGGTCCGTGACGTGACGATCGTCGGCGAGCGGATCTCGGGCAATTACACCGATTCCGCGACTGGGTTTCAGACCTACTCGCCCGGAGATTCCGGTCTCATCGACCGCCTGAACGAACGCAACGTGTCGATCACTGCGCGGCCTGAGGTGGACAGCTCCAACACACTCGTCGGGTACCTGATTTCCTGGCTGCCGATCCTGCTCATCCTCGGTGTCTGGATCTTCTTCATGCGGCAGATGCAGGGCGGCTCCCGCGGCGCCATGGGATTTGGCAAGTCGAAGGCGAAGCTTCTGACCGAGGCACATGGCCGGGTGACCTTTGCCGACGTGGCCGGCGTCGATGAAGCCAAGCAGGACCTCGAGGAAATCGTCGAGTTCCTGCGTGATCCGCAGAAATTCCAGCGGCTCGGCGGCAAGATCCCGCGCGGCGTTCTGCTCGTGGGCCCTCCCGGCACCGGCAAGACGCTGACAGCGCGCGCCGTCGCCGGCGAAGCCAATGTTCCCTTCTTCACCATTTCCGGTTCCGACTTTGTCGAAATGTTCGTGGGCGTTGGCGCCAGCCGTGTCCGCGACATGTTCGAGCAGGCCAAGAAGAATGCGCCGTGCATCATCTTCATCGACGAAATCGACGCCGTCGGCCGCCATCGTGGCGCAGGCCTCGGCGGCGGCAATGACGAGCGCGAGCAGACGCTCAACCAGTTGCTCGTCGAGATGGACGGCTTCGAAGCCAATGAAGGCATCATCCTGATTGCGGCCACCAACCGTCCGGACGTGCTCGACCCGGCGCTGATGCGTCCGGGCCGCTTCGACCGCCAGGTCGTTGTGCCGCTGCCTGACGTTAACGGCCGCGAGAAGATCCTCAAGGTTCACGTTCGCAATGTGCCGATGGCGCCGAATGTCGATCTCAAGGTCCTGGCCCGCGGCACGCCCGGGTTCTCCGGCGCGGATCTGATGAACCTGGTCAACGAGGGCGCGCTGCTTGCTGCTCGCCGCAACAAGCGCCTCGTTACCATGGCCGAGTTCGAGGATGCCAAGGACAAGGTGATGATGGGTGCCGAGCGCCGCTCGACAGCCATGACCCAGGAAGAAAAGAAACTGACGGCCTATCACGAAGCCGGGCATGCCATCGTGGCGCTCAACGTTGCCGCGGCCGATCCGGTGCACAAGGCAACGATCATCCCGCGCGGCCGTGCGCTGGGCATGGTGATGCAGCTTCCCGAGGCCGATCGCTACTCGATGAGCTACAAGTGGATGGTTTCGCGCCTCGCCATCATGATGGGCGGCCGTGTTGCCGAGGAACTGACCTTCGGCAAGGAAAACATCACCTCCGGCGCTTCGTCCGATATTGTCCAGGCAACCAAGCTTGCCCGCGCAATGGTGACAGAGTGGGGCTTCTCCGATGAACTCGGCCAGGTCGCCTATGGCGAAAACCAGCAGGAAGTGTTCCTCGGCCATTCCGTTGCCCAGCAGAAGAATGTCTCGGAATCCACGGCGCAGAAGATCGACAGCGAAATCCGCCGTCTGATCGATCAGGCCTACAATGAAGCCCGGGAAATCCTGACCAAGAAGAAGAAGGGTTTCATCGCCATCGCCGAAGGGCTGCTCGAATACGAAACGCTTACCGGCGATGAAATCCAGGCGTTGATCCGCGGCGAGAAGCCCTCCCGCGACATCGGCGACGATACGCCGCCGACCCGTGGAACGGCCGTGCCGACCGCCGGTGCAAAGAAGGGCGGGGCCGGCAAAAAGGGCGATGAGCCCGATGCCGGGCTCGAGCCGCAGCCGCAGTAAAGGCGCTCGTGGCGTAAACCATAACCCCCGAGATCTGTTGACAGCCGCCGTTTGGCGGCTGTTTTGTGTGTATTGCAACGATCTGTAACAAAATCTGATTGTATTCTTGTGCCGATGTGTTGGATCAAGCGGGATACAAAAACAAACAGTCGGGACACTACCGGGGGCTTTCCATGAGCAGGCGATATTTCGGCACGGATGGTATTCGTGGCCAGGCAAACAAGGCGCCCATGACGCCGGATCTGGCAATGCGGGTGGGCATTGCGGTCGGAAACCTGTTCCGGCGCGGCGATCACCGGCACCGCGTGGTGATCGGCAAGGACACCCGGCTGTCGGGCTACATGATCGAAAACGCGCTGGTGGCCGGCTTTACCGCGGCCGGCCTCGATGTGTTCCTGCTCGGGCCAATTCCAACACCCGCCGTGGCCATGCTGACCCGCTCGCTGCGCGCCGATATCGGCGTGATGATCTCGGCCTCGCACAATCCCTATCAGGACAACGGCATCAAGCTGTTCGGTCCCGATGGCTTCAAGCTGTCGGATGATCTGGAGCACCGGATCGAGGAGCTGATGGATGAGGACATCCATCTGCAGCTCGCGCGTCCCGATGCCATCGGACGCGCCAAGCGCGTCGACGGCGTGCATGACCGCTACATCGAATTCGCCAAGCGCACCCTGCCCAAGGACATCACGCTTGCGGGCATGCGCGTCGTCATCGATTGCGCCAATGGCGCCGGCTACAAGGTGGCACCGGCAGCCCTGTGGGAACTGGGTGCGGACGTGATCGCCATCGGCGAGGAGCCGAACGGCACCAACATCAATCTCAATTGCGGCTCGACCCACCCGGTTGCGCTGTCGCGCAAGGTGCACGAAGTGCGCGCTGATATCGGTATTGCGCTGGATGGAGACGCGGACCGCGTGCTGATCGTCGACGAGACCGGCGCGGTGGTGGACGGCGACCAGCTGATGGCGCTGATTGCCGAATCCTGGGCGGCTGACGGTCTGCTGCGCGGCAACGGCATCGTCGCCACGGTGATGTCCAATCTTGGCCTCGAGCGCTTCCTTGAAGGCAACGGCATGTCGCTGGCGCGCACCAAGGTCGGCGACCGCTACGTGGTCGAGCATATGCGCAAGCATGATTTCAACGTCGGTGGCGAGCAGTCGGGGCATATCGTGCTGTCGGATTTCGCCACCACCGGAGACGGCCTGGTTGCTGCTCTGCAGGTGATGGCCTGCGTGCAGCGGATGGGGCGGCCGGTTTCGGAAGTCTGCCGCAGGTTCGAACCGGTGCCGCAGGTGCTCAAGAATGTCCGGCATTCGGGCGGCAATCCGCTCAACGACGCAGTGGTGAAGTCGGCCATTGCCGAAGCCGAAGCGACACTTGGAAGCTCCGCCCGCCTGGTGATCCGGCCTTCCGGCACTGAACCGCTGATCCGGGTCATGGCCGAAGGCGACGACCGCGAGATGATCGAAACCGTTGTCGACCAGCTGATCAATGTGATTTCCGGAGTGCGCAACGCCGCCTGACCTTTGCTCAGGCAGTATTCGTCCGGCAGGCCGGCGACAGTTCTTGCGGGAACTGTCGTGGAGACGTTTTTTTCTGTATTTTGGCGATTCTTGGTAAATAGATGTGGTTAAGCGCGCTTTAACCTTTCTGCTTCATTCTCCATCACGAACCAACAAGAGTGTTGTCACCAGAACCGGCGACAGCGCATGTCTCGACGATGGAGCCAATCATGAGAAAGATTTTCCTGGCCGGCGCGGCCATGGTGCTAGCCGGTGTAGGCGCAGCTGGTGCGGCTGACGTGCTGCCTCCCCCGATCATCGACGCGCCGATCTATGAATCGCCGGTTTCACATCCGGTCGAGTCGTCTGGCGGATGGTACCTGCGCGGCGACGTCGGCTACTCGTGGAACAAGCTCCGGGGCGTCGACTTCCTCCAGGGCGGCCTGGGCACCTATGCGCCGTTCACCACCGCTGCGCTTCGCACATCCTACAGCATTGGCGGTGGTGTCGGTTACCAGATCAATCAGCGGCTGCGCACGGACGTGACGCTGGATTACTTCTCCAAGGCCAAGTTCCGGGGCTCGACCACCGGCAGCTGTGGTGTGGCGACGGCCTGTACTTCGACCGACCTGTCCGGCATTTCCGGCTTCGGTCTTTTGGCAAACGCCTATGTCGACCTCTACAAGAAGGGCCGCTTCACCTTCTACGCTGGTGCCGGTGTCGGTGGTACCCACGTGAAGTGGGACGACCTCAACAACACCTCCTGCCAGACCGGCAACTCCAGCAATTGCGATCCGTCCTTCAATCACGGCGGCGCAAAGGGATGGCGCTTCACCTATGCTCTCATGGCGGGTGCCTCGGTTGACATCACCTGCAACCTGAAGGGCGATGTCGGCTACCGTTACCGCAACATGGCAAGCGGCGCGATGTTCAAGAGCCTGACCAGCCAGGGCTACCAGGGCTACCACAAGAGCATCTCCTCGCACGAGGTGCGCGGCGGTCTTCGTTACGGCTTCGGCGGCTGCGCCGAGCAGGAAGTCTACATCGAGCCTGCACCGATCATGCCGGCGGTCTACAAGTAAGCCTTAAGGCAACCAGGCCTTCGTCCATCAGCTTCAAGCCGCCCGGCCTTCCAGCCGGGCGGTTTTTCGTTGCCTGCAGAAATGCCGGCACGGCCCGGGAAACCGGTTAACAGACATGCTTAATAAACATGCTTAACCGAGACTTAACCAGTCGTGGCCATAGTGACCTTCACACGTATTCGGGACGCATTCGAGCGGGGCCGGATCAATTGAAGGGATTTTGGCTATGTTCATGCGACTTGCTGTTGGAACCGCACTTGCTACGTTGATGGGGCTTGCAGCACCTGCCCATGCGGCGGATCTCGATG
The DNA here is from genome assembly GCF_024105735.1 of Parahoeflea alexandrii. Taxonomy (GTDB): domain Bacteria; phylum Pseudomonadota; class Alphaproteobacteria; order Rhizobiales; family Rhizobiaceae; genus Hoeflea; species Hoeflea alexandrii. The sequence goes on from NZ_JAAAML010000001.1 coordinate 406,551, forward strand.
AGATCATCTATGCCAAGGAACTGCCGGTGACCAAGCCGGTCGAGATTGGGTCGGGTTGGTATCTCCGTGGCGATCTCGGCTACTCGGTCCAGACCCGTGGCCCGGCGACAAGCTATTCGGTGTTCAGCGCCGGTCCTCCGTCCACCTACACAAGCACAGCGTACGATTCCTCAAGTCTCGACAGCGACTGGTCCGGGTCCCTGGGTGTCGGCTACAATTTCACGGATTATCTTCGTGGCGACCTGACCTTCGATTTCACCAAGGGCACGTTTTCCGGCGCGACGAGTTCGACAGCCGCCTGCGCCGGCTTGGCGACCGGGCAATGCGCCAGCGCCGATACACAGGGTTTTGATCAGTACGGCTTCATGGCGAACGGCTATGTGGATCTGGGCACCTTTGTCGGCTTCACTCCCTATGTAGGTGCCGGCGCCGGTGTGACCCGGGTCGCCTGGGAGCTGTACAACAATGACGTGAGCTGTGTCTCGGCTGTCGGTAATGTGTGTGGCGCTACCCCCGCCACCGACAGAACCCGCATCGGTGCCGACAGCTGGCGCTTCACCTACGCGCTAATGGCCGGCGTCTCCTATGATGTCTCGCGCAACATCAAGCTCGACATGGGCTACAAGTACTCAAAGATCGGTTCCGGCAACCAGGCGGCTTTCGATTCAACCAATATCGCAGCCGGTGCCGCAGGCTACCAGGTTGTCGACAAGGGCTTTGCCAAGCACGAGGTCCGGGTCGGTTTGCGCTACTCGCTCTGGTAGGCGCAGTGGCTCCACAGACATCCAGAAGGGCGGATCATCTCCGCCCTTTTTCGTATGGTGCGCCGCATAATGCCGCTTGACTTCGGATCGGCCCGGGACTAACCCGGTCAGTGGGCCACCCCTCCCCAACGAGGGGCCACTATCTGGAAGGATAGCCATTATGACGAACCTACCCACGCCGGACCTGCGTCCGGCCAATCCCCGTTTTTCTTCTGGTCCCTGCGCGAAGCGTCCCGGTTGGACGCCCGAAGCGCTCCTTGACGCGGCTCTGGGCCGCTCGCACCGGGCCAAGATCGGCAAATCCAAACTCAAACAGGCGATCGACCTGACCCGCGAGGTCCTCGGCGTGCCCGATGACTACCGCATCGGTATCGTTCCGGCCTCGGACACCGGCGCCGTCGAGATGGCGATGTGGTCGATGCTTGGCGCCCGCGGTACCGACATGGTGGCCTGGGAAAGTTTTGGCGACGGCTGGATCACCGACGTGGTCAAGCAGCTCAAGCTCGATGACGTGCGCAAGATCACCGCGCCCTATGGCGAGCTGCCGGATCTTTCGACGATCGATTTCGACCGCGACGTGGTCTTCACCTGGAACGGCACCACCTCGGGCGTACGCGTCCCGAATGCCGATTTCATCCCCGCCGACCGCCAGGGCCTGACCATCTGCGACGCAACTTCCGCGGCGTTTGCGCAGGATCTCGATTTCGCCAAGCTCGATGTCGTCACCTTCTCCTGGCAGAAGGTGCTGGGCGGCGAGGGCGGCCATGGCGTGCTGATCCTCAGCCCCCGCGCCGTCGAGCGGCTGGAAAGCTACGTTCCTGCCTGGCCGCTGCCGAAGATCTTCCGCATGACCAAGGGCGGCAAGCTGATCGAGGGCATCTTTGTCGGCGAAACCATCAACACGCCGTCGATGCTCTGCGTCGAGGATTATATCGACGCGCTTACCTGGGCTCAGAGCGTTGGCGGCCTCAAGGGCCTGATGGCGCGCGCCGATGCGAACGCCGATGTGCTGCACCGCTTCGTGGCTGACAACGACTGGATCGACAACCTCGCCAAGGTCGACGAAACCCGCTCCAACACCTCGGTATGCCTGGTGATTGCCGACCCAGAGATTACCGCACTGCCCGCCGACGCGCAGGCGGCGTTCGCCAAGGCGCTGGTCTCGCGTCTCGACAAGGAAGGTGTGGCGCTCGATATCGGCGCCTATCGCGATGCCCCCGCCGGTCTTCGGATCTGGTGCGGTGCCACCGTCGAGACTTCCGATCTCGAGGCGCTGATGCCGTGGCTTTCCTGGGCCTTCGCCCAGGAAAAGGCCGCGCTCAGGCAGGCCGCCTGATCCAACGCCCTCGTGACCGCACCGGCTGTCCCCGGTGCGGTCCGGCTGCCCAACTCCCTTCTTCAGTTACTCTCAATGGAGGCCATCATGGCACCTCGCGTACTCGTATCCGATGCCCTGTCGGAAACAGCCGTCCAGATCTTCCGCGATCGCGGCGTCGAAGTCGACTTCATGCCGAAGCTCGGCAAGGACAAGGAAAAGCTGCTCGAAATCATCGGCCAGTATGACGGCCTGGCGATCCGCTCGGCGACCAAGGCGACCGAAAAGCTGATCGCTGCCGCCGACAATCTCAAGGTGATCGGCCGCGCCGGCATCGGCGTCGACAATGTCGATATCCCGGCTGCCTCGCGCCGCGGCATCATCGTCATGAACACGCCCTTCGGCAATTCGATCACCACCGCCGAGCACGCGATTGCGCTGATGTTCGCCGTCGCCCGCCAGCTGCCCGCCGCCGACGCCTCGACCCAGGCCGGCAAGTGGGAGAAGTCGAAATTCATGGGCGTCGAAATCACCGGCAAGACGCTCGGCGTCATCGGTGCGGGCAATATCGGCGGCATCGTCTGCAAGAAGGCGATCGGGCTCGGCATGCATGTGCTGGCCTATGATCCGTTCCTGTCGAAGGAGCGGGCCGAGGAGATGGGCGTGACCAAGGTCGAGCTCGACGAGCTGCTGGCACGCGCCGATTTCATCACGCTGCATGTTCCGATGACCGACAAGACCCGCGGGATCCTGGGTGCCGAGGCGCTGGCCAAGACCAAGCCCGGCGTGCGCATCATCAACTGCGCCCGCGGCGGCCTGGTCGACGAGGCGGCCCTGGCAGACGCCATCAAATCCGGCCACGTGGCCGGAGCCGGCTTCGACGTGTTCGAGACCGAACCCGCCACAGAGAGCCCGCTGTTCGGTCTCGAGAACGTTGTCTGCACCCCGCACCTGGGCGCCTCGACCACGGAAGCGCAGGAAAACGTGGCGCTGCAGGTGGCCGAGCAGATGTCGGATTATCTCGTCCGCGGCGCGGTCTCCAACGCCATCAACATGCCGTCGATCACGGCGGAAGAAGCCCCGATCCTCAAACCCTTCATCCGGCTCGCCGATGTGCTCGGCTCGTTTGCCGGCCAGGTCACCGAAAGCCCGATCAAGGAAATCGAGATCCTCTATGACGGCGTCACCGCGGGCATGAACACCAAGGCGCTGACGTCCGCGCTGCTCGCCGGCCTGATCCGCAACCAGGTGGCCGACGTCAACATGGTTTCGGCCCCTATCATGATCAAGGAGAAGGGCATCGTGCTCTCCGAGGTCAAGCGCGACAAGACCGGCGTCTATGACGGCTACATCAAGCTCACCGTGACCACCGAACGGCAGACCCGTTCGGTTGCGGGCACCGTGTTCTCGGACGGCAAGCCGCGCTTCATCCAGATCAAGGGCATCAACATGGACGCGGAAGTCGGCCAGCACATGATCTACATCGCCAACACCGACGTGCCCGGCATGATCGGCTTCATGGGCTCGACGCTGGGCGACGCCGGCGTCAACATCGCCAACTTCCAGCTCGGCCGCGAGAAGGAAAGCGGCAACGCCATCGCGCTGCTTTATGTCGACGAACTGGTCAGCCAGGACGTGCTCGACAAGCTCACCGCCCACCACGCGATCAAGCAGGCCAAGCCGCTGGTGTTCAACGTCGACTGAGACGGCCGGCACTCTGGGACCGGACAGGCCGCCTCCCGGGACAATGCGTTCCGGGGGGCGGTTTTGTGTCCGGCCATGCTTCGGGTGGCACTACGGGCGCCAGGCTCATGCCCGGAAATGCGCGACCATCGCGGCAACGCCGTCTTCGTAAGACGTCGAAGCAAATTCGGGATAGCGCTGCCGGAACTTGCCGTCCGACATGATGTAGTCGGTCTTGAACTGGTAGCTCATTTCATGAACCTCCCGGATCAGCGGCTTGAACAGGGACAGGCCGCGCAGGACGATGTCGGGGATATGGGTCACCTTGAGCGCGGTGCCGAGCTCCCTGTTGAACAGCGCCGCCATCTCCGACACCTTCACGGCCGGGCCGACGGGCAGGTGGAATTCCTCGCCACAGGCGCCCTCGTCAAGCGCCAGTTCGACCAGTCCGCGTCCCATGTCGCCGGCATAGGCATAGGTGTGAACCGGGCCTTCCGGCATGGCGACTTGCGGCGGCCTGCCCTTGAGCATGTTCTCGAGGAAGCTGATGTAGAAGGGCGAGTTGAGCGCGCCGGGGCCGTAGAAATCCGCAGCACGGCCGACCGTCGCCTTGACCCGGCCGGCGCGATGGGCGGCCATGACGATCTCGACGGCGGTCTTCCGCGCCTTGCCCTTTCGCGACGGCGGGATGCGCGATGTCTCTTCATCAAAGGGCACCGGCAGCGGCGCCGGGCCGTAGAGATAGACATTGTCGAAATAGACAATCCTGGCGCCGACCTTCTCGCAGGCCGTGACCAGGGCATTGGAGATCGCCGGAAAGCCCGTGGTCCAGAGGTCGGAATTGTAGGGCAGCCCGACGCAGTTGTAGACCACGTCCGCGCCGTCGAGAACCCTGACCAGCTCATCGGCCTCCATCGCGTTGGCGTCGGCGCGTGTCAGCGCCTTGCCGTCGAGCCCCCTTGCCTTGATCGCCTGAAGCGTGGCGCCGCCGATGGCGCCGTCGCCGCCAAGAACCGCATGATATCCCATGTCAGTGTCCCTTTCCGAACAGAGCCATGCCGATCATGGTGAAACCGGTGGCGAAAAGCCAGAGATGGATCGATGTCGTCGAGAGGGCAATGCTGGCCTCCATGCCGAACAGCTCGACCACCGGCGAGGCCAGCACCGGCGCGACGATCAGGCCGGCCCAGCCGAGAATTTTCGGCAGCCCGTCATTGCGCAGGATGATCAGCGAGACGGCGATCAGCCAGCCGACGGTGAACAGCGAGACGCCGAGGATCTCGCCGATGGCGCCGCCCCAGGCATTGACCGCGGACTGCAGCAAATCGATCGTCTGGCGCAGCTCGGGCGTTGCCGCGCCATAGCTTTCGGCCAGCAGCGTCGAGGCGGTGAGCCAGCGGATGATGCCGATCGCGCGCGCCAGCGCCGAGACGCAGATCAGGGCGACCGCGGTGACAAACAGCGGTCCCATCTGCCTGTTCCTGCCAAGCGCCATCCAGGCGATCGCCGGGCCGATCAGGGCCCAGGCGAGCGAATAGACGAGGTAGATGCCGTAGCCGAGCCGCACCTGGCCGATCTGATCAAAGATCAGCGGCAGCGCCTCGGACGGGGCGAAATCGAGGCTGTCGGGCCAGCTGATCGCCGCGCCGAGAATGGCGAGCGGCACGAACAGAAGTGCAGCTTCGGCGACGACGAGACCGCCGACAATGAACAGGGACCTGGAAGTCGTCATGGCATGCTCCGATCAAATCAATTGCATCTGATCCTTGCTAGCAGTATCAAAATCAGAACGATATCGCGGATGTCGGAACAGAGGCTTCCATTTTTGAAATGAACAGACACGAGCGCCTGCCGAAACTGCAGCTGATCCAGTCCTTTGCACAGGTGGCCGAGCACGGCTCGCTGGCCGCAACCGTCAAGGCGCTCGGCGGCAGTCCCGCCACCCTGAGCCGCCATATCTCGACGCTCGAGGCCGAGCTCGGCGTCACCCTGTTCGTGCGGCGCGGCGACGGGCTGTCGCTGACCGAGACCGGGGTTGCGCTCTTTGCGCATGCGGCCGATCTGACGAAGGCGGCGCACCGCTTCGCCTCGGTGGCGGCGGGGCGCGACCAGGCGATCGTCGGCACCGTGCGCATCACCGCCTCAAAAGGCGTGTCGGGGTTCCTGCTGCCAAAAGTGATGGAGCGGCTCGCCAGGGAAGAGCCGGAGATCGATTTCGAACTGGTCCCGAGCGACGCCGAGGCCAATTTGCTGCTGCGCGAAGCCGATATCGCGGTTCGCATGTTCCGGCCCACCCAGTCCAATCTGATCGCCCGCAAGCTCGGCGAGCTGAGCTTCGGGCTCTATGCCACGCGCGCCTATCTCGACCGGCGCGGAACGCCCGCATCGGTCGCCGATCTCGCGGCCCACGACCTGATCGGCGGCGACGCCGACGGCCAGGTGCTGAAGGGGCTGCAAACGCTCGGCCTTGATACCGACCGGGAAAGCCTGCGTTACCGCTGCGACGACCGCTTCACCGCCTGGCAGCTGCTCACCGCCGGCTGCGGCATCGGCGTCGCGCAGCTCCTCCAGGGCCGCTCGAGGCCCGATCTGGTGCGGGTGCTGCCCGATACCCCCAGCTTCACGCTCCCGGTCTGGCTGACCTGCCACAGCGAACTCAGGACCAGCACCCGCGTCCGCCGCGCCTACGACCACATCGCCACGCATCTCGGCGCCGAGCTGAAGGCGCAGATGGAGTGAGGGGCGGCGGCGAAGCCCCCGGACCGCGAAAAGGGAAGCCGAAGTCGGCCAGCACATGATCTACATCGCCAACACCGACGTGCCCGGCATGTCGGCTTCATGGGCACCACGCTCGGCGACGCCGGCGTCAACATCGCCAACTTCCAGCTCGGCCGCGAAAAGGAAAGCGGCAACGCCATCGCGCTGCTCTATGTCGACGAGCTGGTCAGCCAGGACGTGCTCGACAAGCTCACCGCCCACCACGCCATCAAGCAGGCGAAGCCGCTGGTGTTCAACGTGGACTGAGGGGTGCTGGGCACTGGTGCCTGAATGCGCGCCTCCCGCAGCCTGAGGGTTTCGGGGGGCGGTTTTGGTTTTTGGGGGGAGTATACACGCGTATCCGTTATGTGCAGATTGCAAGCCTGTCGTAGTCTTGGTGCTCACTGCGGTCGTGGTTGACGCTGCTTAGATGGTCAAGAATTGCCTAGCCAATCAACGTTGAGTGTACTTTCAAAGCGTATAGAGCGGTATGTTCGACAATTTATTGAGGACGCACTTGATCATCATCGATAGACGTCACACTAAGAACTATCGTGATTCATTTCGCATAGAGAGAGTCTAATCTCCTTATCCTTTTAATGGAGTAAGCTATCTTCTTTGAGACGGTCGTAAGCCCCTCGGATAGCTTCCGCGCTATACGTATTACGTTTAGTCTCATTCCAGCTCATCATCTCCTCAATGATCTTTTCGACTGGGAAATGACCTTCATGGCGGGCAAGCCAATGCACCGAAGACAATAACTCAAGGCCATAGGGGCTCTCGTAGCCTTGAATAAGTTTGCTCAAACGATCCACGATCTCAGCGGCGTTTGAATCAGATCTGCTCAAAAAATCCTCCGCAACAGCACATCCACTATTCGTGACATGCGCTTGCCGGTCGCCGGTGAGGAATCCACTAATCATTCCATGATGCTCCAACGCAACATAAGCCAGTTTCAAGGTTTCCGAATAGGGGCCATGCAGGTTGCGAGCGAATTTGAGATTGAAATCGACACCTAACGCTTGAAGGAAGTAGACAAGTTTTTGCAGAGAAATTCTGTCGAAGGAGCCGTCAAAAAAACTTTCGAGATCATTGAGCGCCTTAAGGAGCACCGCGCGGGGATATGTCATTGGAAGACCAGAGTGAACATGTTCCGGTTCGTCAGCAGTGTGCTTTGGAGCAAATAAGATGATGTCAATGTTTTCAAGGGTTGAAAGCTTCGCCTCGATCAAAGGCCGGACATCAGCCCAATCAAGACCGCCGTTGCCGCATCCAAGAGGCGGGATAGCGATAGATCTTATCCTATTCTCGCGAATAACGCTGGAGAGCGCATCGAGACCGTCTTCAATGTATTCGATCTTTGACTTCGACCTCCAGTGTGCTTTGGTCGGGAAGTTGATCAGGAATCGCGGTCCGTTTGACGTGAATAATTCTTTGGTGTCGTAGACAAACATTTGCCCGGGTTTCAGGTTCTTGGCATCGCACAGTTTTTTGTAGGCTCGGAAATTGGCGGGCCAGCGGTTCTTGAACTCTAAAGCGACGCCTTTTCCCATGATGCCAACACAGTTTACAGTGTTGACCAAGGCCTCTACGGGCTCCGCAAACATGTCGCCTTTTTTGGTAATTATCGTCATCCGTAGTAGCATCCACGCTTTTTATATATTGGTATGTTCCAAGCCGAAGCCGCCATCATCGCACTCACGGTATCCTTCATCGCGTCAGTTTTGGCAATGATGCAAAGGACCTTGTCTAGCGGTACAGTTTGGTGAACAAGGAACTCCGCCATACGCTTCGAGCTTCGAGTCATCCGATTGGCTGGGCTTGCCATGTTTTGAAACCACTGGCAGACACCAGCGTAGCCGATCTCTGGTATCGCTGCAATTTGCGGATTCTCATCGAATACGTCCCAGTGAACATGGGCCTCAAGCTTGTCCAAATCTGTTTCCACAGTTGGGAGGGGCGCCTTCGAATTCAATGCGAAATCGCTGAAACATGTAAATAAATCAGACCCGCGAAACATCTCCGGTGAGCTCACGAGAAAGATTCGTTCATCTTCGCAAGCTTGTCTAAGGTGTTCTCCGTCCGGCGAGACCAAGGGAACGTTTTTTCTGAAAATAGTGTATGTGAATGAGGTTATCGGGCTAAAGTAAAAAGGAACAAAGTCGTTCACTACGCCGCCGTTGGGCATCTGGAACTCATTCGTTCCCCTTCGATCCACAATTTCTTGATATGACGTTTGATGGCACCGTTGGATGGGTTGATAACGCTTGGCGCGTATTTCGCCATCCGCAAGGAAGGTGGCCAAATCTTCATGGTACACTTGTCTGAAAATGAAACGTTTCGGCAATCTAGGGCCTTCCACTTGTTTTGACGTACACCAATATGTATTGATTTTCTGATGTTATTCAACTAGGTAGCGAACTCAAGTTGAAGCTATTTGCTCGCTTCGATTTTGGCCTAGGTCGTCCGTTCCTGCTGATTGTTGATGTTTACTCCCGGACTGAAGCCCCCCTACCTCTTCCCCCGCTCCGACAACCATATCCCCCCAAGCACCAGGCCCAGCGCCACCACGTGATACAGATGCAGCATCTCGCCGAGGATCATCACCGAGAGCAGGGTGCCGAAGATCGGGACCAGGTTGATGAAGATGCCGGCGCGGTTGGAGCCGATGATCTCGTTGCCCCTGATGAACAGCACCTGGGCGACGAGCGAGGGGAACACCGCGGTAAAGGCCGCGACCAGCCAGCCGGTGGTGTCGGGCCAGGTTACCGTCTCGCGCATGACCTCGGAGGCTGCGAAGGGCAGCGAGGTGAGGAAGGCCGAGGCCGCCATCACCGTGATCATCGACTGCCAGTGCAGCTGCGGCTTGTAGCGCAGCGCCACGGTGTAGCCGCCATAGCACAGCACGGCGAGCAACATCAGCGCGTCGCCGCGGTTGAGCTCGAGCCCGATCAGCCGCGTCAGGCTGCCGCTCGAGGCGGTGATGGCCACGCCCGCGAGCGTGAGCATGAAGCCGACGATCTGGGCCGGCGTCACGCGGATCCGGAACAGGATGAAATTGGCCAGAAAGATCACCATCGGCATGCCCGCCTGCTCGATGGCGACGTTGATCGCCGTGGTGTATTCGAGCGCCGAGTAGAGCAGGATGTTGAACGAAGTGAAGCCGACCGCGCCGTAGCCGACAAGCAGGGGCAGGTTGGCGCGGATTACAGCCAGGTCGCGGCGCACTTGCGGCAGGGTGAAGGCGAGCAGGATCGTCAGCGCCAGACCCCAGCGCACCGAGGTCAGCAGCATCGGCGAGATGTGGCCGACGGCCATTTTGCCCGCCACCGCGTTGCCGCCCCAGGACAAGGCTGTGATGATCAGGAACAGGTAGGCGCGCAGGATCAAGATGGCTCTTTCGGGTTTGCCGGGCAGGGGCTGCCACGAGCGGTTTTAGGGCCGGAACCGGCCGGCTCGCAGCCGATTGCGCGGCAAAACGGACGGGCTGTGGAATGCCGCCGCCCCTGATTGCCGGGATGCGGGGAAATTGTCACGCAAAAAAGCCTGAACTGTGTGTCCAAGGGTCGATTTTGCCAGCCCAGTTCTGTATGCATGCGCGGGTTTTGTTTTCCGGGCCTCGTGCGAGAGGCCATTTTCCAAGGGGTTGTCATGGCCAACGTGGTTGTCGTCGGGTCGCAATGGGGTGACGAGGGTAAGGGCAAGATCGTCGACTGGCTGTCGGAGCGCGCCGACGTGGTGGTGCGTTTCCAGGGCGGCCACAATGCCGGCCACACGCTGGTCATCGACGGCAAGGTCTACAAGCTCTCGCTGCTGCCCTCGGGCGTGGTGCGGCCGGGCAAGCTCGCCGTCATCGGCAATGGCGTGGTGATCGATCCGCATGCGCTGGTGAGCGAGATCGACCGGCTGGCCGAACAGGGCGTCGTCATCGACGGCGAGAACTTGCGGATTGCCGACAATGCCACGCTGATCCTGTCGCTGCACCGCGAGCTCGACGCGCTGCGCGAGGATGCCGCATCCAATTCCGGCACCAAGATCGGCACCACGCGGCGCGGCATCGGGCCGGCCTACGAGGACAAGGTCGGCCGCCGCGCCATCCGGGTGATGGACCTCGCCAATCTCGAGACGCTGCCGGCCAAGGTCGACCGTCTGCTCACCCATCACAACGCGCTGCGCCGCGGGCTGGGCCAGCCGGAATTCTCGGTCGAGACCATCCTCGAGGAGCTGACCTCGGTGGCAAGCCGCATCCTGCCGTTCCGCGAGACCGTGTGGCTGCTGCTCGACAAGAAGCGCCGCGCCGGGGCCCGCATCCTGTTCGAGGGCGCGCAGGGCACGCTGCTCGATGTCGACCACGGCACCTATCCGTTCGTCACCTCCTCGAACACGATTTCCGGCCAGGCGGCGGCGGGCTCGGGCATGGGCCCGGGGTCGCTGAGCTATGTGCTGGGCATCACCAAGGCCTACACCACGCGGGTGGGCGAGGGGCCGTTCCCGACCGAGCTTCACGACGAGACCGGGCAGTTCCTGGGCGAGCGCGGCCATGAATTCGGCACGGTGACCGGCCGCAAGCGCCGCTGTGGCTGGTTCGACGCCGCCCTGGTCAGGCAGTCAGTCGCCGTCAACGGCATCACCGGCATCGCGCTGACCAAGCTCGACGTGCTTGATGGCCTCGAAGAGCTGAAAATCTGCGTCGGCTACGAGCTTGACGGCACCCAGATCGATCACCTGCCCGCCAGCCAGGGCGCGCAGGCCCGCGTCACCCCGGTCTACGAGACCATCGAGGGCTGGAAGGGCACCACTGTGGGTGCGCGCAGCTGGGCCGACCTGCCGGCGCAGGCGATCAAGTATGTCCGCCGCATCGAGGAGCTGATCGGCGCGCCGGTGGCGCTTCTGTCCACAAGTCCCGAGCGGGACGACACCATACTTGTGACGGACCCGTTTGAAGACTAGGTTAGCGCACTCGCGTGATTTGGAGCGCTTTGTGAGATCAAACCAGGGTAGAGCATGGCGGATTTTGTAGCAGTCATCCGGAAGGCGGTCGATAGCCTGCCCAGCAATACGCCGGAGAACCGGGCCAAGGTCTATGACAAGGCGCGGGCCGCCATCCGCCGCCAGCTGGAAGCGATCAACCCGCCGCCATCGGACGAGGTGATCGCCCGCCAGCTCGACAAGCTCGGTGCGGCCATCGACGAGGTCGAAAGCGAGCACGCCGAGGCGCTGCCGGCCGACGAGAACGAAGCCGACGCGCTGATGGCCGAGCTTGAATCGATGGTGGAGAAAAGCCCCGTCGTCACCGAGCCCGAACCCAAGCCAGCACCTGCGCCCAAGCCCGAACCGAAGCCGGCGCCGCAGCCGGTCGCGCCACCGCCACCGCCGGTCGCGCCGGAGCCGGCACCGGAACCGGAGCCCGTCGCGCCACCGGTGCACGAGCCCGAAGACGAGATCTATCCCGACCGGGCGGAGCCTTCGCGGTCCTATGAGGATGCGCCGGCCTATGATCCGCTGAACGAGCCCTATCCGGAGCTTGAGCCCGGCCCGCAGCCGGAACCGGAGCCGGTCTACCCGCGCGAGCCAGCCTATACGCCCGAGCCAGCCTATGTGCCCGCGCCGGAACCTGCCCGCCGCCCGGCGGACCTGGTCGACGAGGCGCATGACGAGGTGTTCGGACTCGATGATTCCCCGCGGCGCGACGCGCCTGCCTCGGCCGGACGCGCGAGCGGCAAGTCCGGCAGGGGGGGCAGCCTGCTGGCGATCCTTCTCATCGTGATCTTCGCAGCCGCGGTTGCCGCCGGCGGCTTCCTCTACAAGGACACGGTTCTGGCGCTGTTCGGCTCGACCACGGCGGAGACGCCGGTTGCCAGCGAGGATGCCGAGCCTGCTGCCGAGGAAACCGCGGCCGAGACTCCCGCACCGGCGCAGGAGACGGCGCCGGTCGAAACCGCGCTGACCGAAGAGGCGGTTCCCGCGGAGGACGGCAAGTTCACCCAGCGGCTCAACCCGGACGGTAGCGAAACCGATGCCGGTCCCGCGCCCGGCCCGGCCGGCAGCGATGCCGTCGAGGGCCGCTCGGTGGCCGAGCTGACCGATCCGGCGCCTGCAGATGAAGGCGTTGCCGAGGCCGCCACCGCCGATGCGGCCGTGGCACCGGAAGACGCCACCGCGCCCGATGCCCAGCCGCTCGGCGTTCAGCAGAAGATGATCCTTTACGAGGAGCGTCTCGGCCAGCAGCAGCTCGAGGTCAAGCCGGGCACCGTGGTCTGGACCCTGGTCAGCGAGCCGTCGGGCGACGGGCCTGACGAGCAGGTGATCCGCGGCGAGATCAACAATCCGGAAAAGGGGCTTTCCGCGCTCTTGACGATCAAGCGCAACACCGATCCGTCGCTGCCCGCCAGCCACCTGGTCGAGATCGTCTTTGCCCTGCCGGCGGAGTTCGACGGCGGCTCGATCGACCAGCTGCAGCGCATCGCGCTGAAACAGACCGAGGCCGACCAGGGCACCCCGCTGATCGCGGTGCCGGCCAAGATCACCCAAGATTTCTACATGGTGGCGCTCAACGATCTCGAGGAAGCCCGGAGCACCAATGTGGAGCTCTTGCGCGACCGCAGCTGGATCGACATCCCGGTGGTCTACGCCAATGGCCGCCAGGCGCTGATCACGCTGGAAAAGGGCACTTCGGGCACCGAGGTGTTCAACCAAGCGCTCGACGCCTGGGCGCGCGCCGAACCGCAGAACTGAGCGCGTAAGGCTTCTCAGCTGCCTCCCATTTCCCCCTCTTCAGGGACGAAGGATGGTCGGGTGCAGCCTCCGGCCAATCGCCCCCGCAAGGGGGGCGATTGGCCGGCGCTCCTGTCCAGCCTTGCCTCTCACTCACACGCCTTTGCTGCCTCAAGCGCTTGAGGCCGTTCCGACCTGTCGAGCGCGCCCAGCCGCTTCACCGCCGTGTAGAAGCGCGGGTAGTCGCCCCCGCACAGGTCGAACAGGCGCAGGAAGGCCGGCACCAGGTCGTTGTAGACCGAGGTGGCGGCGAGCTTGGCGTTGTTGATCGGCGCCTCGAACCAGGCATCATAGCCGTCATAACCGCCCCAGCGCGTGTCCCGCATCTGCCGGTGGCGCTGGCGCAGCCGCTCGATCGCGGCTTGCTTGCCTGCGCGTTTTTCGGAAGCGGTGCCCGGGCCGCCATAGACCGCGTGCAGCTCCTCGCGCGCTTGCGCGATCAGGGAAAGGAAATCGGCATTGCGCGCGCGGGCGGCCTCGTAGCGGCGCAAGCCCTCGCCATCGTCCGCCGCGCGCAGCCATCTGCGCACGCCGCTGGTTTCCACGGCCACGGCGAAGGCCTCGTTGAAGGCGCTGTCGTCCTTCACGTAGAGGCGCTGATGGGCGAGCTCGTGAAAGATCAGCGCCGCCAGGTAGGCGTCGTCATCGCGGAACATGGTGGAGAGCAGCGGGTCGGCGGTAAAGCCCAGCGTCGAATAGGCGGTGACGCCCGAGACATGCACATCAAGGCCGTCCTCGCGGAGCCCTGAGGCGGTCTTGCGCGCGGTGTCGAGCGAGAAGAAGGCCTGGTAGGGCACGCAGCCGAACACCGGAAAGCACTTGACCAGAGGCGCCAGCGCGAATTCGGGCGCAGCAAACACCGCGATGGTGACATAGTCCCGGCCGAGATCGACATAGGAGCGGTAGCTCGCATTGTCGGGCAGATCGAGTTCGTCGCTGGCGAACTGCCTTATCGCGCTTGCCGTCTGCATCCGCCCGCGCAGGGCGCCAGGCGTCGCCGGATCGGCAATCAGCCGCGCCACATCCTTGCGCGCCGCCATGAGATTGAGATGCCCGTTGAGCGATTCTGCATAATAGCCGGGCCCGATACAGCCGGAGAGGACCAGGGCAAGGGCGGTCAGGAGCAGGGGGAGAAAGAGGCTGCGCTTCACGGTATGCCCGGCGGGTTGTTTTCATGCCCCGGCGCCGGTGGCGCGAGAGGCTGGCGATGACGGGTCATTGGTAAAGCGGCGGGCGGGTTTGGGCAAGTGGCCGGGCGGGCCTCGGTCAATTCAGGATGGTGCGGCGGGCCGCTGGCGCTTTGGGCGCTCAGCGGCCATTCAGCATTGTCACCCAAGGGAGGGATGCAGCCCGCCATTGACGGTTTCGTTGCGGCGTCAAAGCCGGGCTGCGGGCGCGTTCAAGCCAAGCGGGCAACAAATGTATCGGCGCCATGTGCCTCCCGCTGTTACTGCGATACTCTTGCGCCGCCCTGGCTTTTCCTGATTGCCAGGATGAGGCAAACTCCAAAAAAGTAGTGTGACACGATCGCAGCGGTCACCGTCGTTTGCGCCAGGCCATTGTCAAAAATTCCCTGGTCTCGCATCACCAGCCACATGACCCAGTCCGCCGTCGCACTCGCCATCTGATAAAAAGCCAGGCCTTTCGCGACACCGAGATGCGGGTCGTGCCGGAATATCCATGCAAAGTATCCCATGGTGCCGAGAGCAAGTCCCGTGATCTTTACAATCCAATGTCCGTCCGGGCTCAAGTTCCAGCCCGTCAGCACGGGGATGATGGACGGCGGCATCATTGCGGCGGCGAAATAGAAGAACTCCAGTATGGCAACCGCCAGGAACAGGAATTTCAAATCGGTCAGCTTTTGCATGGCGGGCTCTCACGTGCGGGAAAAAGTAACGGGAAAGGCGAATACGATTGTTGTACAAGATCGCCATCACCGGGAGCATGCCTATTTATCCTGATGTTCTGCCCGATTCTCCATGCTTGAGGATTTCTGTAGAACCAGAGCAATTGCTCTCATATGATCAGACGGCGCTAAGGAACCCACTGCCATGTCTCTGGATCACTTAATATCAGATACTTACCGTGCGCTTTCGGAACTTGATCCCGGATCGTCGATCAATCTGATCCAGGGGCTCAACCTTGCAATCGTGTGCGATCAGGCATCCGACAGTGTGGATAGGCAGGTCTATGAACCCCTGTTTTGCCTTGTGCTGCAGGGCCGCAAGGAAATTGTCATCGGACCGAGACGCATCGAGATGCGGCCTGGCAGCGCCTTGATCGTCAGCCACGACGTCCCGGTGACGACCAGGGTCGTGGAGGGGACACAACAGCACCCTTACCTGGCTCTGGTGACGCGGCTCGATATTGCCGCGATCCAAAGTCTTTACGTGGAAGTCGCGCATGAGCTTGCGCCAGCCTCAACGACAAGCTGCATCGACGCTGGAGAGGCGGATGAAGCGCTGATTGAGGCGATGAAGCGATTGCTGGCCATTCGCAAGCTTTCGCTCGAAGCGAAGGTGTTGGGGCCCCTGATACATCGCGAGATCGTTTTTCGACTGCTGCAGTCGCATCATGGCGGGATGCTCCGAGAGGTACTGCGTTTCGATGGCTACGCCGGGCGCATCGCCCACGCAGTCCGCCACATTCAGGACCATTACCGCGAGCGTTTGGTTGTCAGTGAGCTTGCAGCATTATCAGCCATGAGCCTTTCGGCCTTCCATCAACAGTTCAAGACCGTGACGGGACATTCGCCGCTTCAATACCAGAAAATCCTTCGTATCCTCGAAGCGCGCCGATTGCTGGAGCGAGGAAACAAGACCGTGACCGACGTCGCTCTCGACGTCGGTTATCAGAGCGCGACGCAGTTCAGCCGCGAATTTTCGCGCGAGTTCGGTCATCCGCCGCGTCTGCGAAAGGCTGCGGAGCCAGCAAGCCTGAGTAAACACTAGAAAGGTGCGAGTTTGGCTCCGGACTTGTCCGCACCCATGCCGGTTTCCGGCACTTGGTTCCCGCCGGCAAGGTGTGGCATGTTGAAAACATGGAAGAATTGCACAGAACGATCAGGTTGCTCTACACCGGCCGAAGCCAGGGCGCGCGGCGGTTTCGCTACGGGCTCGTCGTCTTCGACGCGCTGACGATCGCCTATTTCATCGCAACCGCTGCATTGCCAATGACGCCTATGATGATGGCGGTGAACGCCGGTCTCGGCGTGCTCATTCTCCTGGACCTCGCGGCCCGGTTCTGGATATCGGACAACCGGCGGCGGGAGCTTGCGCGGATCTACACGCTTGCGGATCTCGTCGTGGTCGCGTCGCTGCTGCTCGGGCCGCTGCTTGCCGAGAATCTGGCTTTCCTGCGGGTGCTGCGCGGCTTGCGCCTGATCCACGCCTATCATCTGCTGCGAGACCTCAGGCGCGAGAGCCTGTTCTTTCGCCGTCACGAGGACGCGGTCCTCGCTGCGGTCAACCTGTTCGTCTTCATCTTCGTGATCACGTCGCTGGTTTTCGTTCTGGCTTTCGACGAGCAGGCCGGTGTCGCGGGCTATATCGATGCGCTCTATTTCACCGTGGCGACGCTGACGACAACGGGTTTCGGCGACATCACCATGACGACGCCGGGCGGCAAGCTGTTGTCGGTGTTCATCATGGTCGTGGGCGTGGCGCTTTTCGTGCAGCTGGCGCGTGCGATCTTCCAGCCGTCCAAGGTCAAGTATGATTGCCCGGAATGCGGCCTGAACCGGCACGAACCGGATGCGATCCACTGCAAGCATTGCGGAGAGCCGCTGAAGATCGAGACGGAAGGCGAAACCGGGATGTGAAGCCGGGATGTGAGGGGCCGGCATGCCCCGGTCCTGAGCGCCGCTGCATGGGATGTGACGGTCGGCTCTTTCCCCGCGATGGGCTATCAAGCCTATTGCAAGGACATCAGCTGTTCGCCCGTTGTCGCCTCTCGGCCCGAACGTTCCGGGTGAAACCGGAGATTTTTTCCACACCCTCCCGCCCCGTGCCACACTTGTCCTGCCTTCCGTCCTGAACGGATGGCCGGGGCCCACGGAGCCCGGGCCGGCGGGAGGCGGTGAGTTCCGGTTGGCGGGAGCCGTACCTGCGGGCCGGAAGCTTGCGAAGCTTTGCCCCGGCCAGCGCGGGCGCCTGTTCCATCGGGGTGGATGGACGCAAGGGCGTTTCGCGCGAATGGCCGGAACCGGTTGCCTTCTGGATTGGAGTGCAGCCGGCGGCGTCCGATCCGCATGGTTTTGAGGGCCGGCCGGGCCCCCGGGCCGATGCGGCGTCACCCCGGACGCTGGTCTGACACGTCCCTGCCGCGCCGGGTGGAGTTTTTCGGCGGCGCGGGTGGGAGAGGGCGGGTTTGGTCCCCGAAGGGCCGAACGTGACGAGACCGCCCAGGGCTTGCGTGATGCTTTGCTTGAAGGAGGGCCGGCCTCGCGCCCGGAAGGCGCGGGCATCCCTTGCCGGTGGGGCGCGGGTGAACGCGCCAAGCCACATTCTTCCAACCACCACGGGCCGTTGCCCGCGCCCCACGAGTCCGGACAAGTTCCGGAAACCGAGACTGCTCCCATGCCGCCGGCGAAGTTTTTCGCGCGCGGGATTTTGCCGTGGGATGGAGGGGCAGGGAAGGGCGCCAACCCCCTCACCTGCAATTTATAGCACTTAGCTTGCGCTAAGATGCTGAAATTACTTCCTCTCCCACGAAGGGGAGAGGGAGGATCGCAGACAGCGCGTGTCCCTCTCCTCGCCCCTCGTGGGAGAGGATACAAAATCGCCGTCTTAGCGCAGATAAGTCGCAGATTTTGTTGGTGAGGGGGCAGTGGAAGGGACGACGACTCTGGAGCACACACAAAAAACCCCGAAAGCGTCTCCGCGTCCGGGGTCTTGAATGTTTCGCCGTGCGGCGAGCCTCAGTCCTCGACGGTCACCAGCGCCTTTTCGCGGGCGGCGGCAGCCTTCTGGACGGCGTCCTGGACCTTCTCGAAAGCCCGGACCTCGATCTGACGGACGCGCTCGCGGGAAATGTCGAACTCGGTGGAGAGATCCTCCAGCGTGATCGGGTCGTCGCGCAGGCGGCGGGCCTCGAAGATGCGCTTTTCGCGCTCGTTGAGTACGCCGAGCGCGCTCTTGAGCATGGCGCGGCGGGTTTCGAGCTCATCCTGCTCGACCAGCATGTCTTCCTGGCTGTCGGATTCATCGACCAGCCAGTCCTGCCACTGGCCGGACTCGCCCTCGCTGGCGCGGATCGGCGAGTTGAGCGAGGCATCGCCGGAGAGGCGGCGGTTCATCGAGATGACCTCCTCCTCGCTGACGTTAAGCTTGGTCGCGATCTCGGCCACCTGGTCGGGCCTGAGGTCTCCGTCCTCGACGGCCTGGATGCGGCTCTTGACCTTGCGCAGGTTGAAGAACAGCCGCTTCTGGTTGGCGGTGGTGCCCATCTTGACGAGCGACCAGGACCTGAGGATGTATTCCTGGATCGAGGCCTTGATCCACCACATGGCGTAGGTCGCCAGCCGGAAGCCGCGCTCCGGATCGAATTTCTTGACAGCCTGCATCAGCCCGACATTGCCCTCGGAGATCACTTCCCCGATCGGCAGGCCGTAGCCGCGATAGCCCATGGCGATCTTGGCGACCAGGCGCAGATGGCTGGTGACGAGCTTGTGGGCGGCCTTGGTGTCCTCGTGCTCGAGGAAACGCTTGGCCAGCATGTATTCTTCCTGCGGTTCCAGCATCGGGAACTTGCGGATTTCGGCAAGATAGCGATTGAGACCGTTTTCGCCGGCAGAGATCGACGGCAATTTGACTTGGGCCATGACAGCACCCCCTTATCCCGATTTTCGGCTTCCTTGCGGCAAGCCTGCAGGTTCGGACCGAACATCGCACCCGAACTGCCCTGACATGGCATTTAATTGTGGCGAAAGCCGGGTTCAAGGTGCAACCGGCATCACGGTGATGTGATCCGCGGCGGGCGACCGCTCTCAGAGGCTTGCAAGGGTCGCGCGCAAGGCTTCCATGTCGGCGGGAAGCGGGGCCTCGAAACGCAGGGTTTCGCCGCTGGTCGGGTGTTCGAACACCAGCAGGAAGGCATGCAGCGCCTGGCGCGGGAAGGCGTTGACGACGTTGCGGACTTCCTCGGGCAGCCGGTTGGCCTTGGTGCGGAAGGCACCGCCATAGTCGAGGTCGCCGATCAGCGGATGGCCGATATGGGCCATGTGGACGCGGATCTGGTGGGTGCGGCCGGTCTCGAGCCGGCATTCCACCAGCGTCGCGGCGCAGGTGCCGTCGGGTTTTTCCTCGTAGCGCTCGCAGACCAGATAATGGGTGACCGCGTGGCGGACATCGTCGCCGTGGTCGGTGCGCACGGCGCGTCGGATGCGGTCCCGAGCGCGGCCGAGGCTGGCATTGATGGTGCCCTTCAGCCCCTGCGGCTTGCCCCAGACGATGGCCTGGTAGGCGCGTTCGAGCGGCCCCGTCAGCCCGTGGTCGGCGAACTGCTCGGCCAGGTGGCGGTGGGCGAGATCGTTCTTGGCCACCACCATCACCCCGGTGGTGTCGCGGTCGAGCCGGTGGACGATGCCGGGCCTGCGTACGCCGCCGATGCCTGAGAGGCTGTCGCCGCAATGATGGATCAGCGCATTGACCAGCGTTCCGGTCCAGTTGCCGGCGCCGGGATGGACCACCAGCCCCGCCTGCTTGTTGATGACGATGAGGTCGTCGTCCTCATAAAGGATTTCGAGCGGAATGTCCTCGCCGACGGGATCGGGATCTTCCGGTTCGGGCATCTCGAGTTCGACCCGGTCTCCGGGATGGATCTTGTGCTTGGCCTGCTTGGCAGTCACGCCGTTGACGGTCACAGCCCCCGCCTCGATCAGCGCCTTGATGCGGCTGCGCGACAGGTCCGGCTCGAGTTCGGCTGCGAGCCAGGCATCGAGCCGGCCCTCGGCATCTTCGCCGGCGACCAGGGTCTGGGCGCCCGGCTGGCCCTGATCGGCATCTTGGGCTTCCCTATCGCTGTCGGCTTCGGTAAACGGTGTCGCGTTCTTCACTATCAGGGTCCGCCCGGCAAGGAATGGAAATGTCGAAAATCAACGAGGACGATCTCGACGAGAAGCCGCTTGATCCAGAGATGGAAAAAGTCCGGCGCAAGATGGTCCGGCTGCTGGCCGTGTCGATCGGCATCATGTTCATCGGTCTTATGACCGTGCTGGGCGCGATTGTCTATAAATTCACGCAGGCCGACGACCCGGCGGCGGGTACCGCGCAGGTGGCAGGCTCGGCAGGCAGCGTTCCCTCCGATGCGCCGGTGGAGGGCGTGGCGGCGCTGCCGGCCGGGTTCGTCGTCGAAAGCGTGTCGCTCGACGGCAACCGGATCGGCTTTTTCGGCCGGGCCGCCGACGGTTCGCGGCGCGTTATCGTTCACGACATTGCGGTCGGGCGGATTGTCAGCGACATCGTCGTGATCACCCGCTGATCATGCATTCCGAAAGCCCGGCCCGGCTGATCAGGATCGAGGATCCGTTGGATCCGCGCATTGCCGAGTTCACCGCGATGCGCGACCGTGACCTGGCCGGGCGCGGCGACCGCTTCATCGCCGAAGGCCGGGTGGTGCTGCAGGCGCTCATGGATGCCGAGGCCGGGTCCAGGCGGTTCGTGCTCGAGAAGGCGCTGATCCTTGAAAACCGCGTCGACGGGCTTGGCGACGTTCTCGGCCGGATCGATCCCGCATGCCCGGTCTATGTTGCGGGCCGCGAGGTGCTCGATGCCGCCGTCGGCTTTGCCATGCATCGCGGCATCCTGGCTGTCGGGCGGCATCTGCCGGCAAGCTCGTTCGAGGAATTCCTGTCGGGCCTGCCGGAAAAGGCTTTGCTGGTGGCTGCCTGCGGCATTGCCAATCATGACAATATCGGCGGTATCTTCCGCAATGCCGGGGTGTTTGGCGCTGACGGCGTGGTGCTGGATAGCTCCTGCTGCGATCCGCTCTACCGCAAGGCGATCCGGGTTTCGGTCGGGGCGGCGCTGAGGGTTCCGTTCTGCCGGGCCGGTTCGATCGGGGAGATGGTGTCGGCGCTCTCCGCGCACGGTTTCGAAGTTGCCGGGCTGTCGCCGCGCGGAACCGGGGCGCTGAGCAGCTTTGAGCCGGGCCGACGGCTGGCCTTGCTTGCCGGAACGGAAGGGGAGGGACTGCCCGCAGACCTTGTCAGCCGGATCCGGACGCTCAGGATCGAGCAGGCGCCGGGTATGGACAGCCTCAACGTGGCGACGGCGAGCGGCATTGCGCTGTGGCATGCGGCCACGCGGATGGGCCGGACGAGAGCCTAGAAGCCTTCTTCATGTCAGGCTGCAGTGCTGGCTGGGATGTTGCCGCGGACCAGGTCCGGTCAACGTCGCAGTTCTAGCGGTTTCCGAACAGCAGTTCCCTTGAGCGGGCGGCGAGGCTCGGGTCGTCGCCTTGGGTTTGCGAAGCGTCTTCGCTGCCCTTGAGGATGTTGTGGATCGGCGATGCGCCGCCATCCCTGCTTGCGGTCAGTTCCACCATCATGGCCGCAACCATCGCGATTTCGCGGCGTAAAGCGGCGTCGTTGTCGTCCTTGTCGGCCTTCAGCAGTCGCTCGATCAGGGCGGCCTGGCGGGCGCGGAGGCGGTCGACCTTTTCATCGTCGCTGAGGGTGTCGGCCTGCTCGGCGGCGGGGGGCGCAGATGGTTTCGCCGCAGCCTGCGCCGCCGCTGGCCTGGCGGTTCCGTCAGGCTTTTCGCGGACGATCTCGTGGATCTCGGCGCTCGGCCGGGCCGAGGTCGTAATGGATGCGGGTTCAGGTGCCGAGACTTCGGTTTCCTCGGCTGGTTCGCTTGCGGCCGCGTCCTCGTTGCCGGCAGCCTCAGCGCTGGAGCTTGCCGGCGTCACCGGCTGGCTCCTGGTTCCAGCGGCTGCCTTCCTGGCCTGGCTGTTGGCTTCCTTCAGCGCCGACTTGGTGGCTCGCAACTCGTCGGACAATTCGCGGTTCTTCTTCTTGAACCGGTCGACTTCGGCAATCCGCCGCTCGAGCGCATTCTCGCGATCGGTCAGCGCGGTGATGGTCTTGGCGAGCTTTTCGTCGTTCTGCGTCAGCCGCTCGTCATTGCTCTTCAGCCGGTTTTCAAGATCGCGGCTGGTTGCCTCGGCGTCCTTGAGGGCTTCGCGCAACTGGTTGCGCTCGGTTCGGAGTTCGCGGATCTGGGATTTGAAATTTTCCGCTTCCGTGTCGAGTGTGACCAGATCGATGCGGAGTTCCTCGATTTCGGAGCCAAGGCGGTTGATCTGATCGTCGCGCATGGCGATTTCGTGCTTGCGGGCCTCGGCGAGCCGCGCGGCGTCGGAAAAATTTCCGGTCAGGGTGGTGATCTTCGCGTCGCGATCATGCATCTGGGCATTGAGGTCGCGGATGCTGGATTCCTGCTCCTCAATTGTTTTCACCGCGTCGAGTTTCTCGGCCCGGATAGCAACCAGCTCGTTGCTCAGCCGGGTCCCGCGCGCTACACTTTCGGTGAGTTGGTCGCGATTGTGCTTGAGATCGACGGAAAGGCGGGCATTTTCGGCAGCATAGGCGGCTCTCGCCATGTCCTTCTCGGCGCGGATCTCGGCCACCGACAGTGGCACGCTGGCGCGAATGCGGCGCTCGGTCAGGCTGACCACGCGCCGGTGGATGATCGGCGCGACGATCAGCGCAACGAGAGCGGCAGCCAGAAAACCCAGCGCAAATAACAGGACAAACTCGATCACACCGTATCCACACAGTCACATGCCGGGCTCAAGACGCCTCCGGCCAAAACTTGCAAAAGCATTAAGCATGGCGGCGCCCGATCGGCAAGCGTCAAGCGCAGAATGAGCTCATGGCTGGCGCAGTGTATGGAAGATCATTTCAAGAAAAAGCGGCCGTCTCCAGCCGCTTGAGTCCAGTTTCCGGTTCAACCTGTCTAGAACGGATTCCAGGTCGGTGTCGGTGTCATCTTCAGGTAGCCAATATTGATGCCGAGCCTTGCGCCGACGCCGGTTCTGATCGGAACCACGAGAATGCCGCCGCGCTTGAGGACGGTCATGCCGAGGCCGGCAACCGCATAGGCCGACCCCGAAACGCCGCCGAAACGGCCATAAACGCCTTCCACGCTGGGCAGGTTGTAGACCAGCATCATGGTGCGGTTGCCCTCGCCACCATAGTCCCAGCCGAGCGAAGGCCCCTGCCAGAACACGTCGTGCTGTCCGGCGTTCTTGGTGTAAAGCTGGCCTTCGCCATAGGTCAATCCGCCGATCAGGGCGCCTGAGGCTTCCTGGCCAAGCACATAGCCGTTCGGCAGGCCGTAGGACTGGAACACCTTTTCGACAAGCTTGGCGAGGCCTCCTGAGGTGGAGCCGAAGAAACCATGGCCGGCGTCGATGATCTCCTGCATGTCGTACTGCGAGGAATTCGCTGCCTGGGCCCGGGTGCCGGACACCGTTCCGGCGATGACCAGGGCTGCGAGGAAAAAAGTGGCGAATGCGCGAAGGCAAAGGCGGGACGCGATCATGAGGTCCACTCCGTTGATTGGCCGGTATATACCGCAGGAAAGATTGAGCACATTGTGGCGCGGCGATCTTAATAAGCAGTTTACCAAATGTGGTGTCTTTAGGGCGAGATCGTTCAGGCGCCTTGCGGCAAGCGGCCAATAACCGGCTTCTTGCCTCAAGCGCTTGCGAACAACTGCACCCGGTGCGATTTTGCTGCCCAGCCGATTCGACGCGCGGGGCACAAAGAGGAGATTCTTGATGTCGAAAAATCACAACCTGACCCTGGCAGGTCCTGACCTAGCTGCGCTGCTTTGCAGCCGTGTCTGCCACGACATCATCTCGCCGGTCGGCGCGATCAACAACGGGCTGGAGCTGCTCGACGAGGGGGGTGCGGACGCCGATGCCATGGACCTGATCCGTACCAGCGCGCTCAACGCCTCGGTGCGGCTCAAGTTTGCCCGGCTTGCCTTTGGCGCTTCGGGCTCCGTCGGCGCATCGATCGATACCGGAGAGGCCGAGAAGGCGGTGATCGACTATGTGTCGGCCGACAAGAAGACCGAAGTCAGCTGGAGCGGTCCGCGGGCGATCATTCCGAAGAACCAGGTCAAGCTGTTGCTCAACCTGTTTCTCGTCGCCTATGGGGCGATTCCGCGCGGCGGCCAGATCGACGTCACGATCGAGACGCCCGAGACCGAGCCGCGTTTCCGGCTGGTCAGCAGGGGCAAGATGGTGCGGGTGCCGCCAAAGTTTCTCGAGATCTATTCAGGCAACATCGAAGAGGCGATCGATGCCCATTCGATCCAGCCCTATTACACGGTGCTGCTCGCAGACGAGGCAGGGCTGACCCTGTCCTGCTCGGCCAATGCGGACGAGGTGGTGTTCACCGCCGAGCCGAAGGCCGCGGGCTGACACAGGCAGCCGAACGGGCGGCAACGCTCCGTTAAGCCTGTCTGATTACGAAATCTTCGCTGGTTTCGGCTAGTCTCCTGGGTAATGAGGACGCACCGGCAAATCGGTGCGTCCCAAAGACGCCAGAGGAGACGTGCCATGCGCCGCTTTATGATCGCCGATGATTCCGCCGTGATTTGCAAGGTTGCCAAGCGCATCCTGACCGGGCTTGATTATCTCGTGATCGAAGCGTCGAACGCCGGAGAGGCGATGATCATGTGCGATGCGCAGCTTCCCGATATCCTCTGCGTCGATGCAGGCATGACCGGTGCGCTGGACCTGATCTCGTCGGTTCGTCAGATGGAGGGCGGCAAGGATGTGCGCATTTTCTATCTGATGATCGAAAAGGAATTCAAGCAGATGATGGCGGGCAAGCGAGCCGGAGCCGATGATTTCCTGCTCAAGCCATTCGACCGGCGCAGCCTGACGGAAGCTTTTGCGCCCTACGCGGCGGCTGCCTGACCGATCCACAGAATTCGCCAAGAGAGCAAGAAGATCCGTTCGTATTCCCGAGCTGGCGATCAGTTTGGCAGACAGCAAAAAACCCGCCGGTCCGGCGGGTTTTTTGTTTCAAGGCCCAATCCCGTGAAGGGGAGGGTAGATCAGGCGCTTTCGAGGATCTCGTTCTCGTCGGGTTCGCGCAGCACGTAGCCCCGGCCCCAGACGGTTTCGATGTAGTTCTTGCCGCCGGCGGATGTCGCAAGCTTCTTGCGCAGCTTGCAGATGAAGACGTCGATGATCTTCAGTTCCGGCTCGTCCATGCCGCCATAAAGGTGGTTGAGGAACATTTCCTTGGTCAGGGTCGTGCCCTTGCGGAGCGAAAGCAGCTCCAGCATCTGGTATTCCTTGCCGGTCAGGTGCACCCGCTGCGATCCCACTTCGACGGTCTTGGCATCGAGGTTGACCACCAGGTCGCCAGTGGTGATGACCGACTGGGCGTGTCCCTTGGAACGGCGCACGATCGCATGGATGCGTGCCACCAATTCGTCCTTGTGGAACGGCTTGGTCATGTAGTCATCGGCGCCAAACCCGAGACCGCGAACCTTGTCCTCGATGCCGGCCATGCCGGAGAGGATCAGGATCGGTGTCTTGACCTTGGAAAGCCGCAAGGTCCGCAGGACTTCGTATCCGGACATGTCCGGAAGATTGAGGTCGAGCAGAATGATGTCGTAGTCGTAAAGTTTGCCGAGATCGACGCCCTCTTCGCCCAGATCCGTGGTGTACACGTTGAAGCTTTCAGACTTCAGCATCAACTCGATGCTCTGAGCTGTGGCGCTGTCATCCTCGATCAGTAGAACCCGCATATTTATCCCCTTTTCCGCCGCCGCAAGGTTTTTGAGATCCACTTACGCGATACGGATCCAGTCGTTGCCTGATTTGGAGGCTGCCATGGAATGGTTAACAAATTCTGATCAGGTTAGGCAACCACTATCACAATGTTAATTATCACTGGCAGACTCCTGATTTCATTCCAAAAAAACTCTCAGAATTTCTTGATTCAACACATCAAGAAATGGCTCTAAGTGATTCAAAGGACTCCGGAATGGCGGGTGAAAAAATCATGCTTTCCGTTTACCCCGCCTTAAACCATGAGAGTTAGTATTAACGATGCCCGTAAACGAATGGTTACCGCGACGGGCAAAAAGTTAACGTCGTGGTCATTATTTGCACATCGGGACTGGCATGTGGCCAGTGTAACGAGTTTCATTAACCGGGATCTCGCATCACGGGAGTATTGCGTATGAAGTCGCGTGAGAGCCATGTTCGCCTGAAGCAATTTCAGGTCAACGAGAAAACCCGTCAGCTTGGGCAGATCCAGCTGATGATGGCTGAAATGGAAAAAATGGCAGCCGAGCTGGAGTACCAGATCACCGCCGAGGAAAAGAAGGCGGGCATTACCGATCCTTCCCATTTCGCCTATCCAACATTTGCAAAAGCCGCGCGCCAGCGGTCCGACAATCTGCAGACTTCCATCAAGGAATTGAAGGTGCAGCTTGATGCGGCCGAACTGGCGCTCGAGGAAGCGCAGGCCGAATACGACAAGGCAGCCGCACTGGAAGTGCGCGACGCCGGGCACCGTTCGAACCGCGCAGTCTGATCCTCAGGCTGTCACTGCCGGTTTTATCCAGAATGGCCGTCAGGCCTGGCGTGGGTGGTTGCCCGCGCCTTTCGTTTGTGTTGGGGGTGGCTGCGTCCGCGCTGCAGGGCTTTGGTGCAAGATGCGCCTTCGAGCCCGCTCATCCTGTCGATGTGCTGACCTGTTTCAGCCGGCAAGCTTATGCCGGTTCATGAAATCACATCCCGCCAGTCCGGGTTGCGTTGGGCCTGGGCCTTGAAGAACGGGCAGAGCGGGATGATCTTCCAGCCGCCGGCGCGTGCCGCCTCGACGGCGTGAAGCGCCAGGGCCTGGCCGACGCCCTTGCCGCGCAACGCGTCAGGTACGCCGGTGTGATCGATGATCACGAGCGTGGGCGAGGCGCGCGAAAAGGTCATTTCCGCCTCTGTCCCTTCCAGCCTGGCAATGTAGCGCCCGCCGGTGGGGCCATTTTCCTCGGTGATCTGCATGTGCGCTCCTGATTGCCAATCCCGGCCGCAGTCCTTTAAGCAGGAGCGGTATGGTCGGCACAGGCTAATGCATGGCAGCCCGCCAGGGAACCAGATTCGGGATCCGGCGGGACGAGGGTTGAACAGGAGAACGAGTGCATGCGACTGCTGCTTGCCCTGACGCTGGTGCTTGCTCCTCTGTGTTTCGGACTGGGGATCGTGCTTCCACTGATGCGGTTCGAGACGCTGTACTTCTTCAACCAGTCGCCATCGCTGCTCGGCGTGATCGCGATGCTGTGGACCGGCGATGACCCGGTCCTGGCGGTGGTGGTCGGGCTGGTTTCGGTGGTGTTTCCGGTGGTCAAGCTGGTGGCAATTTCCGCCGAGGCCGTCGGGCTTGCGCGCGGCTCAGGCCTTGCCATGCGGTTGCTGCCGCATCTGAGCCGCTGGTCGCTGATGGACGTGGTGCTGGTGGCGCTGGTGATCGTGGCAGCCAAGACCGGCGGACTAGCCGAGGCGTTTTCGCAGCCGGGACTGTGGTTATATGGCGGATCAGCATTGCTGGCGGCCATCGCCCACGGCCTGGCCGGTCGGGCAGGTGGGCCGGACAGGGCCTGACATGGTGGCTGTCCGGCGCCGCGCAAGAGCGATCATCAACGGTGTTGTCGATGTAGGGCAGATTTTGAGGTGGAGCGCCCGGCCGGCGCCGCGGTCGAGCACAGGCGGCACCCGTCGCGACCCTGTCGGGATGCGCCTGGCGGCAGGGGATATGCTGTTGCGCTCACGCGTTGCCGGTCAGGCTGCCCGGCCGTGGCCGGGCCTGGTCAATGCCGGTATTGCTGGATGCGCGTCGTGCGCAGGCCGGCGAGGCCATGATCGCTGATCGAGGACTGCCAGGAGAGGAATTCCTCAACTGTCAGGGTATAGCGCTCGCAAGCCTCCTCGAGACTGAGAAGGCCGCCGCGAACTGCAGCCACCACCTCGGCCTTTCTGCGGATCACCCATCGGCGGGTGTTGGCAGGAGGCAGATCGGCGATTGTCAGCGGGCTCCCATCGGGGCCGATGACATATTTGACACGTGGTCGAACCATTTCGGTCATTGGACTCTCTTACACACTCAAGACCTATCGAGCAGAGACTACAGGCGGGGATTTAAAAATTGGCTAAGGGGCCGGCAAGGTTTTGGTAAGTTTTGGCACAGGCGGTCTGCGCGGTCCGGCCGAATTGCCGCGCGGTTGGGCAGGCACCTTGTTGAGCGCGGCCGCAGACACTATAATGGGAAGGTCCCCAGGGACGTTTTTGCAACCGCTTGATCAGCGCCTTGAACGCTGTTGAATGCCGGGGAAGACAGTGAACAGTCTCGATTTTGATAAGGACCCGCGCGATACGCGGGTGGTGGTCGCCATGTCCGGCGGCGTTGACAGCTCGGTCGTCGCGGGGCTTCTGGCCCGCGATGGCTATGATGTGCTTGGCGTGACCCTGCAGCTCTATGACCATGGTGCCGCGGTGCACCGCGCCGGTGCCTGTTGCGCCGGCCAGGACATTGATGATGCCAGGCGCGTCTGCGAAACGCTCGGCATCCCGCATTACGTGCTCGACTATGAAAAGCGTTTCCAAGAAGCGGTGATCAATCCGTTTGCCGAAAGCTATGTGGCCGGCGAAACGCCGATCCCCTGCGTTGCCTGCAACCAGACGGTCAAGTTCGCCGATCTGCTGGCCACCGCGCGGGACCTGGGCGCGGATGCGCTGGCGACCGGTCACTATATCCGCTCGCGTGCCAACCCGTCGCCGGAGAATCCCGGGCGGCGGGCGTTGTACCGGCCGGTCGATTCTGACCGCGACCAGAGCTATTTCCTGTTCGCCACGACGCAGGAGCAGCTCGATTATGTCCGCTTCCCGCTCGGCGAACTTCCAAAAATCAGGACCCGGGAACTGGCCGAGGAAATGGGGCTGATCGTCGCCGACAAGGCCGACAGCCAGGACATCTGTTTCGTGCCGCAGGGCAAATATGCCAATGTGATCACCAAGCTGAAGCCGAATGCAGCGCTGGCCGGCGACATCGTCCATATCGACGGGCGGGTGCTCGGCGAGCATCCCGGTATCGTTCATTACACAATCGGCCAGCGCAAGGGCCTGGGCGTGGCCACCGGCGATCCGCTTTACGTGGTGCATCTCGACGCCCGCTCGCGGCGGGTGATCGTCGGCCCGCGTGAAGCGCTCGATACGCGCCGTCTGATCCTGCGCGATGTGAACTGGCTTGGCGACATGCCGCTTGCCGAGACCGGCCCCGAGGGGCTTTCCTGCTTTGCCAAGGTGCGCTCGACGCGCCCGCCGCGGCCGGCGATCGTCCGGCTTGGCGAGACTGGAGAGGTTTCGGTCGAGCTGGTTGAAGGCGAGGCCGGCGTGGCCCCGGGGCAGGCCTGCGTGCTCTATTCGGGCCCGGGTGACGAGGCACGGGTGTTCGGCGGCGGGTTCATCGATCACTCGGAGCGGTCACCGGCGGCCGAGGCAATGCTGTCGAGCCTGTTGCAGCCCGCCGCCTGAGGTTGACGCCTGAGGCTGGTCGCAGCGAACCCAGGAAAATCGCCTGCTGCCATTTTCCTGCGGGGTGTGTTGCCGCCGCCGCAAGCCTCAGTCGTGGCGCACTGTGCCTTCCGACAGGATCTCGATGACCGCCAGACCGTCGGCGACCGGCGTGCGTGGCTCCTCCCCAGTGCGGATGCAGTCGAGGAAATGGGCGCATTCGCGCGTCAGCGGCATGCCGTCGGGAAGATCGACATAGTCAGGATCGACCATTTCCGACTGCCAGCCATTGTCGTCCTCCCACAGCTTGTGGCGATAGACTGCGAGCTTCTGGTTCCAAGGCGCCACATCGTCGAACACCGCCATGGCCTTGGAACCGATGACGGTGAGACGGCGTTCGCGGTAGGGATTGAGCCGGGAGGCAAAGACGTGGCTGCGCACGCCGCTGGCGAACTGCAGGTGCAGATGGGCGAAATCCGACAGCCGGTTGAGCATGGCCGAGCCGACGCCGCGCACACTGATCGGTTTTTCCCCGGTCAGCGCCAGGATCAGCGACAGATCATGCGGGGCGATGTCCCAAAGGGCGTCGTTCTCGGCGTGAAACTTGCCGAGGCCTACCCGGTGGGAATGGATGTAGCGCACGGCGCCGAGCTCTCCGGCCCGGATCATCGCCTCAAGCGCCTCGAAAGCGGGATGAAAGCGCAGCACGTGGCCGGTCATGGCCACCAGGCCGGACTTCGAAGCCGCGTCGACAACGCGCCGCGCATCGGCGACCGACAACGCGATGGGTTTTTCCACAAGCACATGCTTGCCGGCTTCCAGCACGGCAATGGTCTGGTCGGCATGATATTGCGGCGGCAAGGCCAGCACCACGCCGTCGATTTCGGGATCGGCGAGAACCTCCTCGATGGTCATGGCGCTGACCGAATGGACGCCGGCAAGCTGGCCGGCCCGGTCGGGATGACGGTCGCAGACGGCATGAAGCGCGCCGAGTTCGGCAAAGGTACGGGCATGGTTGGTGCCCCAGTAACCACATCCGACGACGGCGATCCTGGGGGCGGGGGCGCTTTGCATGGCAGGGCGTTTCCTGTTTTCTTTCTCGAGATCCTTGGCTGAGGGGATTAGACCCGATGGCGAAACAAGGCAAGACGAGGTGGGGCAAGACGAGGCAAGGGGGCGAGGTGGGCGAGCTTCGGCAATGTGGGGCAGAGCGGACAAGCGTCCGCCCCGCAGCGGCACGGCACGGTGTCCTGAGGCGCCGGTTCAGCCCTGCAAGGCCAACGGCAAATCCGCATTAAACTAGCCGCGGCTGGCCCTGCCTGCGGTGAGATCAGCGAGAAGGCAAGAAAAGCCGGAACGGCGCTTGACACCAGAGCAGGCCGCACCTTATATGCCGCCCGTCCGGCCCGATAACAATCGGCCGCTGGCGGCGGGGTAGCTCAGCTGGTTAGAGCAGCGGAATCATAATCCGCGTGTCGGGGGTTCAAGTCCCTCTCCCGCTACCATTCATGCAACAGATATGATCGCATGCGTTCACTGGGGGCGCGTGGATGCATGGCCTGATGATCCTGACGGTCCATCTTGCTTTGATTGGTTGCTTCGCCAACAATTTGACCTCTTTGTTTTTCAGTTCCCGAATGTTGGGAGCAGGAACCCACTGTACGGACGGAATCCGGACCATATTCCGGTTCGCCGTTTTGTGAAAAGTGCGACCGAGTATCTGACTGGCAAAGGCAATGTTGCCATGTCTGCGGTTAACAGCCCTCACCATGATGGGGCATGTGATGTCGACGGCGCGGCTCAACGCAATTTATACGAGATTCCCGCTGCCTATCCGTTCTACTTTCCGATTGTCCGGGCTATTCTCATGTCAAGACGAAGGATGATGGTTCAAGCGCCATCGGCAAGGGCGATGCGTTCTTGACCCATGTGTTTCACCGGAAGAAGCAGGTGGCGAGGAAATGGGTGCTTGGTCGAGCAACACATCCGAGGATCTGCCGCCTGAAGCTCTATACCTGCCCTCGTTTATTTCCTTTGAAGAGGAAGCAGCGCTTGTTGGCC
Organism: Parahoeflea alexandrii; assembly: GCF_024105735.1. Taxonomy (GTDB): domain Bacteria; phylum Pseudomonadota; class Alphaproteobacteria; order Rhizobiales; family Rhizobiaceae; genus Hoeflea; species Hoeflea alexandrii. Next base: position 438,447 of record NZ_JAAAML010000001.1, read on the forward strand.
ATCTGGACGGCGGTGAATGGAATTCGGAGCTCAAGCGCCGGGTGCAGCACTTCGGATACCGCTATGATTACCGGGCACGGGCGGTGACAGCAGACGCCTATCTGGGAGCCTTGCCTGACTGGCTCCTGCGTCTGGGAGCGCGGCTGGTGGTGGCGGGCCTCGCTGACGGCACGCCGGATCAGGTGATTGCCAACGAATACCTGCCCGGGCAGGGGATCAGTGCCCATGTCGAATGTCTGCCTTGCTTCGATGACACGATCATCTCAATCAGTCTCTTGTCCCGATGCGAGATGGTTTTCCGGCATAGGCCGGACGGCGCGGCGCGGGCGATCATTCTTGATCCCCGTTCCGCCTTGGTGATGACGGGCGCGGCGCGTTACGACTGGACCCACGAAATCCCTGCGCGCAAGAGCGACCATGTCGATGGCAGGAGGATCGAGCGGTCGCGCAGGATCTCGCTGACCTTCCGGAAGGTTGTTCGAAAAACCTAATCGGCGAGAATTGCATGCTGAGAAAATCTCATGGCCGGCAACGCTGTTAGCCCAAGGACAAAACTCCGATTGTCTCGCGGTGGCACGGTGCTTAGGTGCGCACGTTGTCCTGGACGATGCGCCCATCTTCCAGGGTGACAATCCGATCAGCCAGATCGAGGATGCGCGGGTCATGGGTCACCATCACGGTCGTTGTGCCGCGCGTGCGGCCGAGATCCCTGAACAGCTGCACGGCGGCCATGCCGCTGATCTTGTCGAGGGCCGCGGTCGGTTCATCGGCGAAGATGATGTCGGGATTCGAGACCAGGGCCCGGGCGATGGCCACCCGCTGTTTCTGGCCTCCCGACAGGTTGCCCGGCAGGTACTCAAGCCGCTCGCCCAAGCCCAGCATGTCCAGAAGATGATCTGCGGCCGCGGCATGGCGTTTGGGAACGCCCCGGCCATGGACCTGCAAGCCCATGATGACGTTTTGCCGAGCCGTCAGGCTGGCGTGCAGGTTATGCGCCTGAAAGATGAAGCCGAGCCGCCGGCGCATGTCGATCCGCGTGACCTCTTCGGACTGAAACAGTTCCCGCTCCAACAGCCTTATGCTCCCGCCATGGACCTCGCGCAGACATCCCATGAGGGTAAGGAGGGTGGTTTTCCCGGAGCCCGACGGCCCCATGAGAATGGTCAGAGATCCACGCCGCACCGACAGGTTTACGTCGAACAGGGCTTGCTTCCGCGCTTCCCCCTCGCCGAAGAAGTGATCGAGACCTCTGACATCAATCGCTGCGTCAGTCATGGCGTCCTCAAAACAGATCGGCCGGTTCGGCGGCGGCCAGCTTGCGCATGGCGAGCATGCCCGAGACGGCACAGGCGATGATGGTGCCGATGAAGACAGCGACCGCACGCTCTGTCGTCATGAAGATCGGAATGTTCGTAAGGTAGGCGAGCGATTCATAAAACAGCTGCGAAAACAAAAGTCCCGGCCAGAAGCCGATCGCGGCGAGAATTATCGCCTCCTCCAGGATGATCCCGATGAAAAAGCCCTGCCGGAACCCCATGGCCTTGAAGGTCGCGTATTCGCGGATGTGATCGGCGACGTCGGCCGACAGGACCTGGTAGGCAATGACAATCCCGACGACGATCCCGATCGCCACCCCGAATGCGAAGATCAGGCCAGTCGGGCGTTCGGTCATCTGGTAACGGACTTCCTGTTCCATGGCTTCGGAGACCGGGCGGATCCGGACAGTATCCGGTGGATAGAGCTGCACCAGTTCCGCAGCTGCCCGCCCGGCATCGGCGCCCGGGGCCAGCGCGAGGAGGATGTGGCTCGGCGTTGCTGAGCTGCGCTGCGGAAACAGATGGAAAAAGGTCTGGTCGGACACCAGAAAGACGCCGTCCCCTCCAAATCCGCCGCCGATCGACACGGTTCCGATCGCTCCAAGCTGGCGGCTCTGTATCTCGAAGGGCACCGGTGCTTCGGGTTGCGCGGCGGCAAAGCTGCGCATGTCGACAAAACGCGTCAACGTGTCGACGAGTGCCGTGTCCGATAACGACAGGCTGGTCAGCGGTGCTGCCAGCGCATCATGAAAGAAGGCAGTCGCGTCGGGGGCGATGCCGAAGAACTGGATCGACGAGGATGCATCATGTCCCGAGATCCAGGTCGAACGGCCCATGTAGATCGGCGTGCCGCCTGTCACATCCGGGTGCACCAGCGCCTGAAAGAGCCTTTGCCGGGGGAGTGTGGCCGCATCAGACAACGCCTCGGATTCGGCCGGCGACAGAATGAGCAGATCGGGCTGGAACAGCCTGTAGGGGATGGCGACGGACTCGGCCATCGATCCGGCCAGACCCAGCTGGACGAAAACCAGCACGTTGGCGAAGGCCACACCGGCCAACGCGGCCAGGAGACGGCCCGGATGATGCGTGAGCTGCAGATACCCGATTGGCAATCGCCCAAGCAGCCGGGTCAGGAAGGTGGTCATTGTTCCAAGCCTTCCGACGGACTGCCTTCGGCGACCGATATCCGGGCCACGACCTCGAGGTTGATGTAGCGCGCGGCCCGAATGCTCGACGCTTCGTCCAGCGCGACGTTGACGAGAAGCACACGTGCATCGGTGTTCGCCGCGGGATCTTCCGCCGTCACGCTCTGCCTGCCGACGAGCGTGCCGATGCGCGCCACTGTTCCTGTGAGCGGTTCGGCGCCCAGCACTCCGGAGACGAGCGAAACGTTCTGTCCGACAGCAACCCGGGGCGCCATGATCTGGAACACCTCGAGTTCGGCCTCCATCTGCGCCGTGTCGCCCATTTGCAAAAGACCGTTGGCGGGAGGACGCTCGCCGGTGCGCGCCGCCACCTCGATGATCGTTCCGTCCCGCGGCGCGAGAACCCGGGCACGGTCAAGATCGCTGCGCGCCTGCTCCGCCGCAGCTTCGGCCGCAGCGAGATCAGCGGAGGCCACGGCAACATCCACCTGTTCGCCGCCCGGTCCGGGCTGATAGCGAGCCAGCGATGCTCGCAAGCGGTCGAGATCGGCGCGGGCGTTGTCGTTGGCCCGGATGGCCGCTTCAAGGGTCGCCTGGGTTGCAACGCCCCGTTCTATAAGGCTTCTCACCCGCGCAAGTTCGCGTTCGGACGCCGACACCGTCGCCTCCGCGCCGCGGATTTGCGCGCGAAGCTCGGCTTCGGTCGCCGCAATCTGCACCCGGGTCTGGGCCAGCACCGCCCGTCGGATCGCCAGCGTGCTCTCGGCGCTTGTCAGTGCAGCCTCATAGAGCGGGAGACTGTCGAGCACCGCCAGGACCTCCCCTTCAGCGACGATGTCGCCCTCAGTCACGAGAACCTGGTCGAGGCGCGCATCGCCGGCCCCCTGGGGAAGCGCCACCGAAACAATCCCGGCTTTTGGTTGAAGGCGTCCAAGCGCGACAACATCCCCGGTTGCCATTTCGGCGACGCGCTGAGCAGAAGGGACGCGGTCCACCGGCAGAGCGATCGGCTGTCTGGCCCCCGCGCCAGGTTCAAGCGAAGTCCATTCGAACACCGCGCGCAATGCCGGGCCTTGGAAATACATACCGACTATTGCTCCGACGATCAGAACCGCAAATACGGTCAGCACCTGCACCAACCAGCTGCGCTTCCGGGTTGATGGCGGCTTCAATGACGAATGATCCTTGCCATTGTCGAGGAGCGGAAGTTTTGCCGACCGGTCTTCAGTTCCGGAGTTCGTTTCGGACGAAGTCATGCTGGCCTCCGTTTGTCTTGATTGCACCACACGGCTAAGGCGCTGCCGCTTCCAGTTCGGACCTGGTCAGTACCCCGTCGGCATTTCGGTCAGCGCGGCGGAAGATCGGCGGTGGGCCATCAAGGAATTCGCTCTGGCTGATCCGGCCGTCACCGTTTGCATCGAGATAAGAAATCTCAGCAAGTTGCGTCCTGGCACGATTGAGCGCAATGCGAGGGAAGTCATCCTCGCCCAGGTAGCCATCGTTGTTGCGATCGATCTGGGACCATCGTGCGGCCTGAACGACGCGGAATTCGCTATGGGAGATGGCGCCATCGCCATTGGTATCGATGCGTTCGAAATTGGCGGCCAGCTGCTGGATCGGGTCTTGCGATTGCGCCAGTGCGGGACCGGCGGCAATCGACAGAACCGCAATCAGAAGGATCGTGCGAGACATAGCAGACCTTTTCAAACGGGACGTGTTTCAGTGCCCATCCATCAAATGAAGGCAAATGACCGGGCACGCTCAGTGTTTGAAGTGATGATGTTTCGTGAATGTTGCAGATTTCGGCGAGGATGCGTCAAACTGTGACACGAGACGCCAAATGTAACAATTTGCAATACTTTGATGCTGCCCCCAAACCGCCATCATGGCAAGGTCGATGGCATGAACTGGAAACCGGACAGAATAATCATCGTTGACGACGATCCGGAACTGCGCGCGCTGCTGCGCCGGTTCCTCACCGAGCATGGCTTCGAGACGCGGGCCGTTGATGGCCGTGCTGCCCTGGACCGGGAGCTTGCGCGCAATCCCGCCGATGCGATCGTGCTGGATCTGATGATCCCGGGGGAAGATGGACTGGCTATCTGCAGGCGCCTGCGGTCTTCAGGTGACGTTACGCCCATCGTCATGCTCACGGCACGGGGTGATCCGATCGACCGAATAATCGGCCTTGAGAGTGGAGCCGACGACTACCTGCCAAAACCCTTTGAACCTCGCGAACTGGTGGCCCGCTTAACGGCTGTACTCCGGCGGACGCAAGGCATGCGCGATGTTCGTACCGAGGACATCATCACGGTCGGTCCGATTGAAATCAACCTCTCGACCCACATGGTGAAGCGCGATGGTGTTCCGCTGAAGCTGTCAAGCCGGGAGTTTGCCCTGCTTGCAGCGCTTGTGCGCAGCCGCGGGCGTCCGCTCAGCAGGGCGCAGTTGATAGAGCGAGCGCTTGGGCGCGATGCCGAGGTCACGGATCGTGCAGTCGATGTCCAGATCGCGCGCCTGCGGCGTGCGATTGGCGAGCGGGCTGGCGATGCCGAACTGATCAAGACTGTCTGGGGCATAGGTTACGTCTTGGTGTCCGACAGTGCTTGATTCCCTCCTGAAACAGAACATCGCGGTTCTCTCTGCCACCATTCTTGCCGCTTTGCTGGTGTCGCTCGTCCTGATCGCTGGTCTTGTACTGCGGCCCCAGATCGAGCGGTCGGCCGCCGACACTGCACAATTGATCCGCAGTCTCGAGCTGTCCTTCCAACAGATGGACGCATTTCAGCAGATCCACTTCGCTGAAGCCCTGCGTGCAAACGAGGCCCCTGATGTCCTCGTGGCCGACACTGCGCCGAAGCACGCCAACATGCAACGCAGTTGGTTCTCGCGGTACTTCCTGCGCGTGTTGTCGAACCATCACGGAATTTCCCCGTCCGATGTCTCGATTGATACCAAAGGCCATGTCTGGGTGCGCATGGCCACTGCCGACCAGCCCTATTGGTTGTCGCTCAGGACCTTGCCCGCCACCGATCCCGTTGCAGGTCTCTTTGTGGCTTTCGGAATAGCTCTGCTGGCGGCTCTCGCCGGTGGCATCGCCCTGCAAAAAAGGATCGCTCGACCGCTGAAGCATCTGGAGGAAGCGGTTGATCGCATGTCCAGACCGTCCGATATCTACGACATAGAGATTGCACATCCCCGCGAAATCGCCGCAGTGTCCCGGGCGCTGACAGACATGTCGGCACGGCTGCATACGGCAGAAGCCGATCGGGCATTGATGCTGGCCGGCGTCAGCCACGACCTGCGTACTCCTCTTACCAAGCTCCGCCTGTCTCTGGCGATGTTGAAGGGTGCCGACGCCGATCTCGTCAAAACGGCGGAACGCAACGTGATCCGGATTGAAGGCATGCTGCGCCAGTTTCTTGATTTCGCCCGTGGCTTCGAAGAGGAAGAGACGCGGGCGGTCCCGTTGCGACCGCTTGTCGAGCAGGTAAGGCAGGCCTGTGACTTGCCTGAGGCCGTTGTGCTGCACGTGCCGACGGATCTCGTGGTTAGAGTGAAGGAGGCCGCTGTCCTGAGGGCGCTCGAGAACCTTCTGGGCAATGCCGTTAGGTATGGGAAACCCCCAATCGAGATTGTCTCGCGGATTGAAGAAGACGTCCTGACGATCGAAGTGCGGGATGCCGGCCAAGGCATGACTGCAGACGACGTGCCGGTGCTGATGCGCCCCTTTGCGCGCGGCAGCTCGGCACGCAGTGGCGAAGGCGCCGGACTGGGATTGGCAATCGTCGATCAGGTGGCAAGGGCCCACGGCGGCATCGTGGAGTTTGAACAGGGTCCCAATAGATTCACGGCTCGACTGCGTCTGATCCAGAAAAATTGCTAGGAAAAGCCTCTTGTTGCCTTCCGGCTGGATTCAAAGGGGGCAATCAGTGTTCATGCCGTGCCGGGAACAGCGCGGCAGGATGTTCTGACCGTCAGGCTCGGGGCGACGCGAATGATCTGGGGGGGCGTGTCGACCTTGCCTTCTATTCGGGCAAGCAGGAGTTCGGCGGCCCTGGTGCTCACTGTGGTGATGTCCTGGGTCAGGGCGGTGATGCTCGGGTTCCAGCCTTCGGCCGGGTGGAAGCCGTCAAAGCTTATCACCGATACATCGTCGGGCACACGCAATCCCATGTTTTGCAGCCCGGCCATGGTGCCCAGCAATTGCGCAATGTTGATGCAGGCTATGGCCGTCGGCGGGCGCGGCAGGGTCATCAGTTTCTGAACGGATGCAAAGGCATGCTCACGCAGATGAATGCGGTGATGGATGAGCTCATCGCGGACCGTGACGTTCGCCGCCGCCATGGTTTCGAGAAACCCGGCATAGCGCTCGTCCGAGGAGGATATGCCGGGGCGGCCGACCATGAACGCTATGTCCCTGTGGCCGAGTTTGAGCAGATAGCGGGTGATCAGCTGGGCACCGAAATGATTGTCGTCGGTGACCGAGTCAAAGCGCGAGTTCTCGATGACGCGGTCGACCAGGACCGCAGGGGTGTGCACGGCATCTGCCAGGCGGCCGGCGTAATCTTCCCCATGCGTTGTCGGAGCAATGATGAGGCCCGCGACGCGATGGGAGCTGAACAGTTCAATCTCCCGGAACTCGCGTTCGGGATCATCGTCATTGCTGGCAAACAGCATGTTGTAACCGATATCCGACAAAGCGCGCTGCATGGCCTTGGCCAGATGCGCCGCCCAGGGGGTGGCGATGTCCGGGACGATCAGGCCGATGGTCTTGGAGGTGCCCATACGCAGGTTCCGCGCAACCGGGTCGGGGTGGTAGCCGGCTGTCTTGACGGCTTCCCAGACGCGTTCCTGCAGCGCCTTGCTGACGGGCGCGGTGCCGTTTATCGTGGCAGAAACCGTGGTGATCGACACTTTCGCGATACGCGCCACATCCTTGATGGTCGACAATTTCATCCCTCTCCATGCAGAAGCGGGAACGATACACAAATCGTTACGTTAATGCCATTTTTTGCTGGTGACCGGGATTTTTTCCACATAGCGGTTTCCCGTGATGGACTTCAGACCCTTGTCAGGCAGCTCTGTAATCTGTAAACACAAATCGTTTCGTGTTATCCAAATGCCAATAAATGGGTAAAAATTGGTAGTTGAAGATGCTCGTAACGTAACGTTTTGTGCCGCCAGGGAGCGGTTGGGAGGAGAATATCATGGTACGAACCAAGTCACTGCTGGCGTCGATTGTGGCCGGCGCCATGTTGAGCGTCTGCGTGTCAGCCGCAAGCGCGGCCGAAACGTTGCGTTTGCGCATGAATGGCGACATCAACACGCTGGATCCGATTGCCACGACGAATTTTACCATCCGGAACGCGGCGTATCTGATGTACGACACGTTGTTTTCGATGGACGCGAACTACGAAGTCCAGCCGCAGATGGCGGAAGGCTATACACTTTCGGATGACGGGCTGACCTACACGATCACCCTGCGTGACGGCCTTAAGTTCCATGACGGCACCCCGGTCACCGCTGCCGATGCGGTTGCCTCGCTCGAGCGCTGGGGCAAGGCGGATGGTCTGGGCAAGACGCTGTTTGCGAAGATGGCCTCCATTGCCGCGCCCGATGACAAGACGATCGTGCTGAAGATGAATGAACCCTGGGGTCAGGTGATCCCGGCGATCGGCAAAATCTCCTCGAACATTCCGGTGATCATGCCGGCAGGCATGGCTGCCAATGATCCCACGGATCCGGTGGTTACGCCTATCGGCTCGGGGCCCTACAAGCTGGTGCCCGAGGAGTGGGTGCCCGGCAGCATTGCCGTGTTCGAGAAGTTTGAGGACTACAAGCCGCGTTCCGAGCCGGCCAGCATGGCTGCCGGTGGCAAGGTCGCGCATTTCGACCGGGTGGAACTGGTTTACATTCCCGATACCGCGACCGCGGTGGACGCGCTGATTGCCGGGGAGATCGACTGGATCGAGGAGGTGCCGTCGGACATGATTGCGTTCTTTGACGGCGTGGACAGTGCAAAGCCGATCGCGGCGCGGCAATCGGGCAACTCGATGCAGCTGGTCGTCAATCATCTCAACCCGCCTTTCGACAATCCGAAGATCCGCAAGGCGCTGCAATGGTCGGTCGAGCAGACCCCGTTCCTGCAGGCGGCCTACGGCAATGCCACGGAACGCTATCTCGAATGCGCGGCAGTGTTTTTCTGTGACACGCCGTATGCATCCGATGCCGGGACCGAAGCCGTGCTGACGCGCGATCTGGACAAGGCAAAGGCCTTGCTTGAAGAGGGCGGCTATGACGGGACGCCGGTGCTGTTGATGCACGTCACCGATATTCCGGCGCATGACGCCTACTATTCCGTGCTCAAGCCGATGCTTGAAGAAGCCGGCTTCGTTGTCGAGGAGCAGATTACCGACTGGGCAACCGTTGCCACGCGACGCGCCAGCAAGGAGCCTGTTGCCGATGGCGGTTGGAACCTGTTCTTCACCGGCTGGGGCTTTGTCGATCAGTCCAACCCGATGACCAATGTCTATGTTGCGGGTGCCTGCGGCGACGGGTGGTTCGGATGGGCCTGTTCGGAGGAATTGCAGGAGCTTCGAAAGAAGTTCGCCGACGAAATGGATCCGGACGTCAAGAAGCAGCTTGCCGAACAGATGCAGGTTCTTACGCATGATCTGGTGAGCTATGTGCCGCTGGGACAGAGCTTTCCCTCGCAGGGCATTGCTGCAAATCTCGAAGGTTTCATCGAAAGCCCCGTGCCGTTCTTCTGGAATGTGCGCCGCACTCAGTAGGTGGTGATATACAGGCCATCCGGCGCCTGCCGGATGGCCCTGTCGTTAGAGGTTTGCGATGCTTCGTTATATTGTTGGACGGTTGCTGGCTGCCGTTCCGATCTTCGCCCTGGTGGGGATCTTCATCTTTTCGCTGGTGCATCTGATGCCGGGAGATCCGGCCGTGCTTCTGGCCGGAGACAACGCCAATCCGAAACAGGTGGAAAAGATCCGGGAGCGGCTGCATCTCGATCAGCCGGTGATCGTGCAGTTCGGGATCTGGGCGGGGAACGCGCTGCAGCTTGATCTCGGCGATTCCGTCTATTCGAACCAGCCGGTCACCAAGCTGATCGCTCAACGCATCGAGCCAACCATGATGCTGGCCGTCGTGACACTGGTCATTACCGTCCTGATCGCCGTGCCGCTGGGGGTGATTGCGGCGTGGCGGGCCAATGGTCTGGCCGACAGGCTGATCATGGCCTTTGCCGTGCTTGGATTTTCACTGCCGGTTTTCGTGATCGGCTACCTGCTTGTCTATGTTTTCGCGGTCAGGCTGAAATGGTTTCCGGTGCAAGGCTACAAGCCGCTCGAGGATGGCGTGCTGGCGACGCTGCACTCGCTGACATTGCCATCGGTGGCGCTGGCGCTTGTCTTTGCCGCGCTGATCGCCCGGGTGACACGCGCCTCCATGCTCGAGGCGCTCAACGAGAACTACACGCGGACGGCACGCGCCAAGGGTCTGGGGACATTCCGCATCCTGGTCGTGCACGCGCTCAAGAGCGCCGGCGTGCCGGTCATCACGGTGATCGGCATCGGCTTCGCAACCCTGGTCGGCGGCGTTGTTGTCACCGAATCCGTTTTCAACATTCCCGGTATCGGGCGGCTTACGGTCGATGCCATCACCCGGCGTGACTATCCCGTCGTTCAGGGCGTCATCCTGTTTTTCTCCGCCTTGCTCATTCTCATCAATCTTCTCGTCGATCTCAGCTACGCGCTGTTTGATCCGCGTGTGAAAGGCTAGTGCCGGTGCCGGATAACTCAATTGCCGATCTCCGTCCGCGCCAAGGTTTCCAGCCGAGCCGCCTGATCGGATGGGTTGGGCGCGAGCCCATGACGGCTAGCTGCGTGGCGGTGTTGCTGTTCTTTGTGCTTGTGGCGATTTTTGCTCCGCTCATTGCGGGCGACCCGATCGCGCTCAATCCCGCCGAGCGGCTGACATCCTCATCGGAAAGCGCCATCTGGGGGCGCGATCATCTCGGACGCGATGTGTTCGCCCGCGCGGTGTACGGCACCCGGACATCGATGCTTGTCGGATTTTCGGTTGCCGGGCTGACGACACTGTTCGGTGTCGCCATCGGCATCTATGCCGGCATGTCGAGGATTGGCGGCGCGGTGATCATGCGGCTGAACGACGCGATGATGGCCATTCCCGCGATCCTGCTGGCCATTGCACTGGCCTCATTGATGAATGCGGGAGTGGTAACGGTGATCATCGCCATAACGCTTCCGGAAATCCCGCGCATGGTGCGGCTGGTGCGATCGGTGGTGCTCGGGGTGCGCGAGCAGCCCTATGTGGCCGCGGCCACCTCGATCGGGACCTCGGGACTGGCGATGGTCTGGCGGCACATCCTGCCCAATACGCTCGGCCCGGTACTGGTTCAGGCGACCTATGCCTGCGCCTCGGCGATCATCGCTTCCGCGGTGCTGAGTTTCCTGGGCGTCGGCACCTCGCCGGAAGTTCCAAGCTGGGGCGGCATGATGGCCGATGCCAGATCCTATTTCCGCATTCATCCCGAGCTGATGGCCTATCCCGGCGCACTGTTGTCGATGCTGGTGCTGGTGGTGAACATTCTTGGTGATCGGCTGAGTGACGCGCTCGATCCCCGCAAGACCCGCAGGGGATCGCTATGACCGCCGTTTCACCCCATATCGATACCGGGCAGAACGTGCTGACGGTGTCCAATCTCAGCCTGGAGTTTTCCAACAGCGCCGGTGTGGTGCGCGCGCTGGATGATGTGTCCTTCGCCGTGCGCAAGGGCGAGATCCTCAGCCTGGTCGGGGAATCGGGCTGCGGCAAGAGCGTGACCGCGATGTCCATCATGGGGCTGCTGCCAAGGCATGGTGCCCGCATTGTCTCGGGGTCTGTGCGGCTGGGCGAGCAGGAGCTGCTGGGCGCCAGCGAGCGGACCATGCGGCGGGTCCGCGGTGACAGGATCGGGATGATCTTCCAGGATCCGATGACCTCTCTCAATCCGGTCCACACGATCGGCATGCAGATCGCCGAGGTGGTGCGCCAGCATCGCGGCTTGTCTGGCGCGGCGGCCAGGGCGCGGGCGCTGGAAATGCTCGAGCTGGTGCGTATCCCCGATGCCCGCAACAGGCTTGGCGCCTATCCCCATGAATTGTCCGGCGGCATGCGCCAGAGGGTGATGATTGCCATGGCACTGGCGTGCGATCCGGAACTGCTGATTGCCGACGAACCGACCACCGCACTGGATGTGACGGTCCAGGCCCAGGTGCTCGATCTCATCGCCGACCTGCGGCAAAACCTCGGGATGAGCGTGATCTTCATCACCCATGATCTTGGCGTGGTGTCGAGCACGGCGGACCGGATGATGGTGATGTATGCCGGTCGCATTGTCGAAGAAGCGCCGGTGGAAAAGCTATTCGCCCGCCCGTCACACGGCTATACGGCCGGATTGCTGCAGTCGCTTCCGGGAACGCAGACCCGGCACCGCGATGTTCTGGCCGAAATCCCCGGATCCGTGCCGCGGCTGGACAAGGTTGTCGAGGGATGCGCCTACGCGCCGCGCTGCAGCTTCGCGACAGGGGCCTGTCTCGATCCGCTGCCGCCGCCGCGCAGGATCGAACCTGAACACAGCGCGCGCTGCATCCATTCCGAAACGGTTTTCGAGACGATCAGGAACACAGACATCGTGAGGGCCTGGGCATGAGTTCCAAACCCTATCTTTCACTCGACAAGATCAGCAAGACCTATGCGCTGGGGCGGGAAAAGTTCGGCGGACCGGAACGTTTCCTGCAGGCTGTCGACCAGATATCGCTCGATGTGCCGCGTGGCGAAACGCTGGGACTGGTGGGCGAAAGCGGCTGCGGAAAATCTTCGCTCGCACGTCTGATCATGCAACTGGAAAGACCCAGCTCGGGCGCAATCGCATTCGACGGGGTCGATCCCGCCGGGCTCAACGCGACGGAGCTGAAGGCGGCGCGGCAGCGTTTTCAGATGATCTTTCAGGACCCGTACGCATCCCTCAACCCGCGTATGAGAGCGCGGGCCATCATCGCCGAAGCACTGGTCAATTTCCGAAAGGGCAATGCGGAAGAGATCAATCGGCGCGTGGAGGAACTGGCCATCCAGGTCGGCCTCAGCAGCTTCCATCTTGACCGGTTTCCCCACGAACTCTCCGGCGGGCAGTGTCAGCGGATCGGCATCGCGCGGGCTATCGCTCTCAGTCCGGACCTGATTGTTGCCGATGAACCGGTGTCAGCCCTTGATGTGTCGATCCAGGCGCAAATTCTCAATCTGATCGTGCGGCTGCAGGAGGAAATGGGACTGACGCTGGTCTTCATTTCGCATGACCTTTCCGTCGTCTCCCATGTCGCCGACCGGGTTGCGGTGATGTATCTGGGCAGAATTGTCGAACTGGGCAAGACGGCAGATCTGTTTGGCCGGCCGGCGCATCCCTACACCCGCACGCTGCTGACAGCGGTGCCGCGCCCGATGCCTTCGAGCCGAGGCAAGCGGTCGCGGATCAGCGGTGAACTGCCCAGCCCGCTCAATCCACCCTCCGGCTGTCATTTCCGTACCCGATGTTCGTTCGCCGATGCACGCTGTGCTGCCGAAGTGCCTGTCCTGCGTGTGATTGGCGGTGCGCAGCAGGCCGCGTGCCATCATGCGGAAGATATCCAGGCAACTCTCAACCAAGACGAGATAGAGACAGACAATGCGTGAGACAGTCGTGTTGCTTCCCGGCCTCCAGTCGGATCACACATCATGGGCCTACCAGATCGAACACCTGAAGAGCCGCTATGACGTTTTTGTACCAACGGGCTATCACTCCAGGCCCAGCATTGCCGAAATGGCTGATTGCGTGACCGACCAGTTGATGCCCCGCTTTCACTTTGTCGCCTGGTCGATGGGAGGGTACATCGCGCTGCAGATGCTTCCGAGGATCAGCGACCGATTGATAAGCTTCGTTCTCATCTCGACATCTGCCCGGCCCGAAGATCCGGCCAACACCGAAAGACGGCTTGAGAACCTTGCGACCGCTGAGCAGGAGGGAATGGCTGCAGCCAACGAGCGCAGCCTGGCGTTCAGCTGCCTGGATGTGGACAGCCTGGAGGTCTCGCAGCGTGAGGCCCTGAAGCAAAGTGCGGTCGATCTCGGTGTTGAAGCTTTCCGGGCGCAGCAGCACGCGATCATCAAGCGGCCGGACGGGCGGGCAAATCTTCCGTTGGTCAAATGCCCGACGCTGGTGATTGTCGGAGATGGCGACGAAGTCACGCCACCCGACCGCGCCCTGGAAATTCACAAGGGCATACCAGGCTCCGAGTTCATTACGATCCCAAACACCGGTCATTGTCCGCCGCTTGAGCACCCGCAACAGGTCAACCAGCTTCTGGAGACGTGGTTCTCGCGTAATTCCGGAACTCAGCCGCAACCGGCGGCGCAAACTCAGGACAGCTAGAAGCTCGGACCTGTGCAGCTTGGACCGCGTTCCCGGCCTGTGTCGAGCAGGTGTCGCTGCAGATCCTTCAGGCCGGAGATATCCCACTTGCCGATGGATCTGCCGATCCGGCCCGCGACCGCCGCGTGAGCACGGCGGCGCCCTGCATGTGCAACCGGTTGCGGAACGCCTGTTTGCGAGAAAAATATCTTGGGGTTTTTGCGGCCGGGCAGGAGGCATGAGTTTGGGATGATCAAGGCGATCGAGCGCGGGGACGGCGACGCAGCATCGGCTGCCATGGAGAGGGGCATTCATTATGGTTATGACTGGGTCATCAGGTCGCTGGCATCAAGCGCTTCTGAAGGTGTTGAATGGTGCCGGCGCGCTCATTGCCGCTTAATCCACCAGGGCTCCGCGTTTTGAAATGACTTTCGCGGCCAGCTCTGCGCCGGCCCTGATCGCTTGCGCAAGGTCGGTGCGCTCAAGGTAGGCTGCCAGAAACGCTGCGTTGAAGCTGTCGCCGGCAGCCGTGGTGTCAACGATCCCGGTCACCGGGGCAGGGGTGAAACGGATGGTCTGGCCCTTGTCCAGGGCGATCATCTCATCCGCTCCATTCTTGACGACGACAAGCCCTGCGCCGCAATCGGCGTAGCGGCGCGCGGTGTCGTCCGGGGCAGTATCGCCAAAGGCTGCCGCCTCATCCTCGAAAGAGGGCAGCAGGATGTCACTGACAGCAGCCGCTGCCATGATGGCGGTACGCATGGTGTCGGGATCTTCCCAGAGGCGCGGGCGAAGGTTGGGATCGAAGGCCACCGTGGCGCCGGCCCCGCGGGCTTCGGCGATGGCGTCGAGCAATGCCTGACGGTCTCCGGGCGACAGGATGGCAAGGGTTATTCCCGAGAAGAAGATGAGGCTTGCGGTCGACAGTGCTTCCCTGAGCGCCGCGAGGTCCGTGGCCAGCTTGCGGGCGGCTGAATCCGAGCGCCAATAGGCGAAGCTGCGTTCACCGTTGTCGAGCTGGATCAGGTAGAGGCCGACGGTCCTGTCGGGCAGACGGCGTATCAGATCGGTGCGGATACTGGCGTTGCCGATGAAATCCGTCATCCGCAGGGAAATGGCATCCTGGCCCACCGCGGTAAAATAGGCGACGTCCCAGTGCGGTGCGAGTGTCTGTCTTGCGTACCAGGCCGTGTTCAGCGTGTCGCCGGCAAAGCCCAGATGATAGTCGCCGGATGCGGTTGGCGCCATTTCGACCATGCATTCGCCGATCGACAGGAATGTCTGTTTCATGCCTCAGTCTCGTCAGCGAAATAGCGGCCATGGTCGGCCCTGATGCGAACGATCTGCTCCTTGATGCGCGAGAGGTGGATGCGCATGTGGTGCATTGCCTGTTCCTCGTCGCGGGCGCGGATGGCCTCCATGACCTTCAAATGGTCGCCGTAAGCGTCCTGGGAGGCGAAGGAGAGCGAAAGAAACCGGACGCGGTCCATGTGCGCCTTGTTCTCGCGGATGATGTCCCAGGCAAATCCGAGGCCCGAGCGCTCGCATATTTCCTTGTGGAACTGGTCGTCGAGACCGTGAAAACTGACCGGATCCTTGGCGTCCACCGCCTTGCGCTGGATTTCCAGGATTTCATCGAGCGCCGCGTGATCCTCGCTGGTCAGGACCCTGCAGGCGGTGCGCACGGTTTCCGCTTCAAGCGCGTTGCGCACGAAGCGGGCCTGAAGCACAGCGGTGGAGGAAATCTGCGAGACCAGCGTCGCCCGTTGCGGGCGGATGGAAAGAAAGCCGAGCTTGGAAAGACGATAGAACGCGTCCCGTACAGGCTGGCGCGACACGCCCAGCGCCTTGGCCACCTCGACCTCGGACATCTTGGTCCCCGGCGGCAGTTCCAAAAGCAGAATCTGGCTGTGCAATTCGTCGAATACGGTGTCGGCCACCGAGGGACGATTGAGCGGTTCCAGGTTCCGCAAGGAGGAAGATACGGGCATGCGTTCACTCCGTTGACTTGCTATGCATACTAGCATATTACATTACCAGATTGATTGAAAGGCCTGTTGGGAGCGGGCCTGCATGGAGGATTAGGGTGACACTTCTGGTTCCTGACAGGTTGTTTCCGGTTGATCCGCAGACGCGCGGAATCGCCCGTGAACTCTATCAGAGCGTTGCCGATAAGCCGATCATCAGTCCGCATGGTCACACCGACCCGCGCTGGTACGCCGAGAATCAGCCGTTTGCCGATCCGGCGCAACTGTTCATCACGCCCGACCATTACGTCTTCCGCATGCTGTTTTCGCAGGGCATCAGCCTTGAAAGCCTCGGCGTGCCGCGGGCCGATGGCGGTGCGACCGAAACCGACGGCCGCAAGATCTGGCGGCTGTTTGCCGAGAACTATCACCTGTTTCGCGGCACGCCTTCGCGGCTTTGGCTCGACCACGCTTTCCAGGATGTGTTCGGCATGACCATACCGGTGTCAAAGGCAACCGCTGACGAGACCTATGATCATATCGCCGAGTGCCTTACCAGGCCGGAGTTCCTGCCGCGGGCCCTGTTCGAGCGGTTCAACATCGAGGCGATTGCCACCACCGAAAGCCCGCTCGACGATCTGCGCTGGCACCGGATGATCCGGGACAGCGGCTGGAAGGGGCGGGTGGTGACCGCCTACCGTCCGGACCCGGTTGTGGACCCCGAGTTCGCGGGTTTCTCCGACAATGTGGCGCAGCTTGGCGCGCTGACCGGCGAAGCCACGTCGACCTGGGAAGGGTACCTCCAGGCGCACCGCATTCGCCGCGCCTATTTCAAGGACTTCGGCGCGACATCTTCCGATCACGGGCATCCGACGGCGCGCACGGAAAACCTCTCGGCACCCGAAGCGGCGGCATTGTTCGCCAAGGCGCTGAAAGGCGTCTGCACCGCCGAGGAAGCCGATGCCTTCCGCGGGCACATGCTCACGGAAATGGCGCGCATGAGCCTGGAAGACGGGTTGGTGCTGCAGATCCATCCGGGCAGCCATCGCAACCATTCCGGCCCGATCCTGTCTGCCTTCGGGCGCGACAAGGGCTTCGATATTCCGACGAGGACGGATTACGTCCGCGCGCTCAAGCCGCTGCTCGATGCGGTTGGCCTGGAGAAGGATCTCACGATCATCGTCTTCACCCTGGACGAGACCAGCTATGCGCGTGAGCTGGCGCCGCTCGCGGGTGCCTATCCTGCGCTGAAGCTGGGGCCTGCCTGGTGGTTTTACGACAGTCCCGAAGGCATGCGGCGGTTCCGCGAAATGACGACGGAAACCGCAGGCTTCTACAACACCGTCGGCTTCAACGACGACACCCGCGCATTCTGTTCCATTCCCGCAAGGCACGATGTGAGCCGGCGGGTGGATTGTGCCTTTCTCGCCACGCTGGTCGCGACCGGCCGGCTGTCCGGGGAGGATGCATTCGAGGTCGCAAATGACCTTGCTTATCGGCTTGCCAAGCAAGCTTACCGGCTCTGAGAGCCTTTTCTGGGAGGAGACTGACATGAAACTGATGAAAACACTCGCCGGCGTGCTGCTGGCAACCGCAGCCATGGCGATGACCGCCAGCGCATGCGAATTGACGCTCAAGTCATCCGACACGCATCCGGACGGGTACCCGACGGTTGAAGCCGTCAAGCATATGGGCAAGCTTCTCAAGGAGCGCACAAACGATCGCATCTGCGTCGAGGTGTTCCATTCCGCCCAGCTCGGCCAGGAGAAGGACACGATCGAGCAGACCAAGTTCGGGGTGATCGATCTCAACCGCGTCTCGATGGGCCCGTTCAACAACCTGGTCGAGGAGACCAAGGTCGTCTCGCTGCCTTACGTCTTCAAGGGCGTCGACCACATGCACCGGGTCATGGACGGCCCGATCGGCGATGATATCCTCAAGGCTTTCGAACCGCATGGTTACGTTGGGCTGGCATTTTACGATGGCGGCTCGCGCAGCTTCTACAACAAGGTCAAGCCGATCAAGTCGATCGAAGATCTGAAGGGCATGAAGGTTCGCGTCATGCAGTCCGACATTTTCGTCGACATGATGACCGCACTCGGCGCCAACGCAACGCCGATGCCCTATGGTGAAGTCTACTCAGCCATCCAGACCGGCGTCATTGACGGTGCAGAAAACAACTGGCCGTCGTTTGAATCCTCGGGCCATTACGAGGTTGCAGGCTACTATACGCTGGACGAACACCTGATCGTTCCGGAAGTGCTGGTGATGTCCAAGGCATCCTGGGACAAGCTGTCGGCCGAGGACCAGGCCGCTGTTCGCCAGGCTGCGAAGGATTCGGTTTCCGTGATGCGCGAAATGTGGGTGGCCCGCGAAAAGGCATCCGAGGAAAAGGTGCGTGCGGCCGGTGTCGAAGTCATCACCGAGATCGACAAGGCGCCGTTCATGGCGGCGATGGACAGCGTCTATGAAAAGCACGTGACATCCGACAAGCTCAAGGATCTGGTTGCCCGTATCCGGTCAACCGACTGATCTCATCTTGAAGACCATGGCGGGTTGTCCGCCATGGTCCCTTGCTTCCGGGGGTTAAGGTGCAGGACACAATGAAATCCGTCGCGTGGGCCTTGCGCCACGTCGCGCGCCTTGCGCTCTGGCTTGCGGCAGCCGGGCTGATAATGATGACCGTCTTCATCACGGCCCAGGTCGTGGCCCGCTACATCTTCAACGATTCGCTGGTCTGGAGTGAACCCGCCGCCGTCATCCTGATGGGCTGGTTCATCTTTCTGGGTGCCGCAGTGGGCATCCGGGAAGGCTATCACCTGAGCTTCGACGTGATGCTCTATTTCCTGCCGCAGTCGGCCAAGCTCTGGCTCTACAGCGTCTCCGATCTGGTCGTGACCGGATTCGGGGTCGGAATGGTCTGGTTCGGCTCGCAACTGGCGCTGTCGGCCTGGGATGTGAAGTTGCCTTCACTCGGCATATCCGGCGCCTTCGATTTTCTGCCCATCGTCGGCGGCGGTGTCCTCATGGTGCTGTTTTCGATGGAACGGCTGGCCCGCCGGGCAGCCGGCATGCCCACCGCGCGTTTTGGCGAAACCGATCCCTTGGAAGATTGAAAATGGAAGTCTGGGTTCTCTTCGGAACATTCGTGTTCCTGCTCCTGATCGGTACGCCGGTGGCCTTCTGCCTCGGTGTGGCGTCCTTCGCGACCGTCCTCTATCTCGGTCTGCCGCCGGTGGTGGTGTTCCAGCAGCTCAATTCCGGGGTTTCGGTGTTTGCGCTGATGGCCATTCCGTTCTTCATCTTCGCCGGCGAGCTCATGGTGCGCGGCGACATCGCGCGGCGGCTAGTTGCTCTTGCCGGCGCCATGGTCGGGCACATGCGTGGCGGCCTCGGGCAGGTCAACATCACGGCTTCGGTGCTGTTTGGCGGTATCTCCGGGTCGGCCGCCGCCGATGCGACCGCGATCGGCGGGCTGATGATCCCGCAGATGAAGGAAAAGGGCTACAGCGTCGAGTACGGTGTCAATGTCACCGTGGTCTCCTCGATCATCGCTCTGATGCTGCCGCCGTCGCACAACATGATCATCTATTCGATCTCGGCCGGTGGCCGGCTTTCGATCGCCGATCTCTTCACGGCTGGAATCATTCCCGGACTTTTGCTCGCCGTCTCCTTGATGATCACCGCCTGGTTCGTCGCCAAGAAGGCAGGATATCCGACCGAGACGTTTCCCGGCTGGGCCATGCTGGGGGCGATCTTCTTCAATGCCATTCCCGGTATTCTTCTGATCGTCATCATCTTCGGCGGCGTTCGCTCGGGCATCTTCACTGCCTCCGAGAGTTCCTGCATCGCGGCGGTCTATGCGCTGCTTGTCACAACGCTGGCCTATCGCACGATGAACTGGACCAGCTTTGTCGAAGCGACCAAGGCTGCGGTTCGCACCACGGCCATGGTGCTGCTGGTGATCGGTTGCGCAGCTTCCTTCGGCTGGCTGCTGGCCTTCCTTCGCATTCCGGCCGAGCTGGTGGAACTGATGAAGGCGGTCTCGGACAACCCGATCATCATCCTGCTGATGATCAACCTGGTTCTGCTGATGCTCGGCACCTTCATGGACATGTCGCCGCTGATCGTCATCACCACGCCGATCTTCCTGCCGGTGGCGACGGCCTTCGGTGTCGACCCGGTGCATTTCGGCGTCATTCTGGTGCTTAATCTCGGTATCGGGCTCTGCACGCCTCCGGTGGGAACGGTTCTGTTCGTCGGCTGCGCCGTGGGCCGGATATCGGTCTGGGACGCGATCCGGACGATCTGGCCCTTCTACGGGGCCGCGGTCTTCACGCTGCTGCTGGTCACCTACATCCCGTCGCTTTCGCTCTGGCTTCCATCGCTGTTCCACTGAGGTTCCCATGATCAAGCATTTCCCCGAAGTCGAGGCCGATCCAGGCGTGAAGCGGCAGGTCCTGAGCGACAGTCCGGAGCTGATGGTTGTGGCCTTCCGGTTCCAGGCCGCGGGCGCGGAAGGCAAGCTTCACAACCATCCGCATGTGCAGTCGACCTATGTCGAATCCGGACGGTTCGCGTTCACGGTCGCCGGGGAGAGCTTCGACGTCGGGCCGGGTGACAGCTTCGTCATTCCGTCCAACGCCGTGCATGGCTGCCGCTGCCTTGAGCCCGGAACCCTGATCGACACGTTCGCGCCGCGGCGCGATGATTTTCTGACGCCCAACCCTTGAAGGGAGACTTTTCATGCTGACCGTTGAAACCCGGCACGCAATCGATCCGGCTACGGCCAAAGGCCTCGACACGGCCGGACTGCGTGCGCATTTCCATGCCGGCGGAATCTTTGCCGATGGCGAAATCCGGCTCGTCTATACCCATTACGACCGGCTGATCCTCGGCGGTGCGGTTCCCGGTGCGGGCAAGCTGACGCTGGACCAGGTCAAGGAATGCGGCACCGCCTCGATCCTCGACCGGAGGGAGATGGGCATTCTCAACATCGGCGACAGCGGCACCGTGTCCGCCGGCGGCACCGATTACACGGTCAACAAGGGTGACGTGCTCTATCTCGGCATGGGCTCGGGTCCGGTGACCTTTTCCGGCGCCGGCCGTTTCTACATCCTGTCGGCGCCTGCGCACAGGACCTGTCCAAGCAGGCTGATCCGTATCGAAGACGCGCGGCGGGTGGAAATGGGCTCTGCGGAGACCTCGAACGAACGGGTGATCCTGCAGTTCCTGCACCCGGAAGTGGCCGACAGCTGTCAGCTCTTGATGGGGTACACCCAGTTTGCTTCGGGCTCGGTCTGGAACACCATGCCCGCCCACCTGCATGACCGGCGCATGGAAGCCTATCTCTATTTCGAACTGGGACCGGAGCAGCGGGTCTTCCACATCATGGGCCAGCCCGATGAGACCCGCCACATCGTGATGGCCAACGAAGAGGCTGTGATCTCGCCGCCCTGGTCGATCCATTGCGGCGCGGGAACCGGCGCCTACACCTTCTGCTGGGCCATGGCCGGTGACAATGTCGATTTCACCGACATGGACATGGTGGCGATGGGAGATCTTCGGTGAGCCCATTTTCGCTGGCTGGTAAAACAGCCCTTGTGACCGGCGCCAATACCGGCATCGGTCAGGCTATCGCGCTGGCCATGGGCCGGGCCGGGGCGAGCGTTATCTGCGCCGGACGACAATCCTGCGCCGAAACCGTGAGCCAGATCGCCGATGGCCGCGAACTGCTTCTGGATTTCTCCGACCCGATGGCGGCGCGTGACGTTTTTGCGGATGATCAGATCGATATCCTGGTCAACAATGCCGGCATCATCCGCCGGAATGACGCGGTCGATTTCAGCGAAAGCGACTGGGACGATGTGCTGGATGTGAACCTGAAGGCGGTGTTCTTTACCTGCCAGGCCTTCGGGCGTGCGGTGCTTGCGCGCCAGGGGACCGGCGCCATCGTCAATATTGCATCGCTTCTGTCGCTGCAGGGCGGGATCCGGGTTCCCTCCTACACGGCTTCCAAGCACGGCGTTGCCGGCATCACCAAGCTGCTTGCCAATGAATGGGCGGCCAAGGGCATCAATGTGAATGCCATTGCGCCGGGCTATATCGCCACCAACAACACCGAAGCGTTGATCAGGGACGAGGCGCGCAACAGGGCGATCCTCGAGCGGATTCCCGCAGGACGCTGGGGCGAGCCCGACGATATCGGCGAGACGGCGGTTTTCCTCGCGTCGCCGGCGGCAAAATACATCCACGGCGCAATCCTCAACGTCGACGGAGGCTGGCTTGCGCGCTGACGAGCAAGGACTGCGCCGCTCGGAGGTCGAACAGCCGGGTCCGGGGATCGTGCACCTCGGACTGGGCGCGTTCTTTCGTGCTTTCGGGGCGATCTATGTCGACGACGCGGTCAGAATTTCGGGCGGCGACTGGGGGATCATAGGTGTCAGCCTGCAAAGCCCGGCGACACGGGACAGGCTGGCTCAGCAGGATTTTGTCTACACCGTGGTGACGCAAGGACCGGATGGAGGCGAAATCTTCCGCAAGACCGAGATCGTGCAGGATGTTCTGGTTGCGCCCGAAAGTCCCGAGGCGGTTCTGACATGGATGGCGGATCCCGCGATCCGCATCGTGACGCTGACGGTGACCGAAAAGGGCTACTGCCACGATCCGGCAACGGGCAATCTGAATTTCGGACATCCCGACATCGTCCATGATCTGGGCAATCCTCTGCCGAAGTCCGCGCCGGGCTTTCTGGTCCGGGCGCTGCAGCGGCGGCGCGATGCCGGGCGACCGCCGTTTACGGTGCTGACCTGCGACAATCTTCCGGAGAATGGCAGGCTGGTCCGCCGTGCGGTGCTGGATCTTGCCGGCCGGATCGATCCGGCGCTTGCCGGGTGGATTGCCGCCGAGGGCCGGTTTCCCGCGACGATGGTCGACCGGATCACGCCAGCGACGAAGCCCGAGGATATCGATCGGCTGGCGCAGAAAATCGGCTACCGGGACGAAGCGCCGGTGATGTGCGAACCGTTCCGGCAATGGGTGGTGGAGGATGATTTCGTTCCTGCATACGGGACCCACGCCCGCCCTGACCTGGCCGCCGCGGGCGCCGAGATGGTGGCGGATGTCACGCCTTATGAAAACATGAAGCTCCGGATGCTCAACGGAACGCATTCCTCGCTTGCGTATCTCGGATACCTGGCAGGCCACGAGACCATCGCCGAGACCGTGGCGGATCCGGTTTTCGCCGCGTTCGTCAAGCGGCTGTGGCGGCAGGAGATCATGCCGTCCTTCACACCGCCCGAGGGTGTTGATCTCGAAGCCTATGCGGACGCGCTCTTCGAGCGCTATTCGAACCCCGCCATCCGTCACCGGACCTGGCAGATCGCTATGGATGGCAGCCAGAAACTGCCGCAGCGGATCCTGGGTACGATCTCCGACAATCTTGATGCGGGCAGAGCCTGCCCGGGTCTGATGCTGGCTGTCGCCGGCTGGATGCGTTACGTCGGCGGAATCGACGAGAAAGGCCAGCCGATCGAGGTCAAGGACCCGCTGGCGGCCCAGTTGCGCGCGCTCTCTGATGCGGCGCAGACGGCGGATGAGAAAGTTGCCGCGCTGCTTGGTTGCCGCGATGTGTTCAGTGCGCGCCTCGCCCTTGATTTGGTTGGGCCCGTAACCAGCGCTTATGAAACCTTGGCCGCACAGGGTGCCCGCAAGGCTGTCGGAGGTGTCCGGTGAAGGAAAGCTGGCGCTGGTACGGCCCACTCGACAAGATCTCGCTTGGTGAAATTGCGCAGACGGGCGCCAACGGCATCGTCACGGCTTTGCACGAAGTTCCCTATGGCGAGGTCTGGAGCCGCGAGACGATCGCCGCGCGGAAGGCAGAGATCGAGGCCGCCGGCTTTGACTGGGTGGTGGTTGAAAGTCTGCCGATCCATGAACGGATCAAACGCGGCGAGGGGGACCTGTCTGCGCTGTTTGCAAATTACCGGCAGTCGATGGCCAACCTGGCGGCGGAGGGTATCCACACGATCTGCTACAATTTCATGCCGCTGCTTGACTGGACCCGCACGGACCTTGCCGCGCCTGTCGACCGGGGCGGAAGCTGCCTGCGTTTCTCGGCACCGAGAATGGCGGCGCTGGAGATCTTCATGCTTGGACGGGACGCGGCGCGGCGGGATTATCTGCCGGAGGTCGTCGCGCAGGCGGAGAGCTGGTTTCAAGCCTCCTCCGACGATGAGCGCGCCGGGTTGATGCACGCGGTGATGGCCGGGCTGCCGGGCGCCTATGACCGATATGATGCCGACGGGCTGAGGACGGCCCTGAAGCTCTATGAAGGGATCGACCGCGCGGTGTTGCGGAGCCATTTCAAGCGGTTTCTGGAAGAGGTGATCCCGACCGCCGAAGAATTGGGCATGCGGTTCTGCGTGCATCCGGACGATCCGCCGCGCGATATCCTGGGGCTACCGCGCATCGTTTCAAATGCCGATGACATCGCCTGGATTCTGGGGGCGGTCGACAGTTCCGCCAACGGGCTGACGCTGTGCGCGGGGTCGCTCGGCGCCAACCCGAAGAACAATGTGCCGGCGATCGCCCGGCGGTTTGCGGACCGGATTCACTTCGCCCATCTGCGCAATGTCCGCAAGGATGCGGACGGGTCCTTCGAGGAGGCGGCGCATCTGAGTGGCGACACCGACATGGTGGATCTGGTTGCGGCATTGCTCGAAGAAGAGGGCCGCCGCCGCGATGCCGGCAGAGCCGACTGCGAGATCCCGTTCCGGCCGGATCATGGCCACGAGCTTCTCGATGATGCAAGCCGGAACACCCATCCGGGCTATCCGCTGATCGGACGGATGCGTGGACTGGCAGAGTTGCGCGGCGTCATTGCCGGCCTGTCATATGGCAGACATCAACACCAGCAGCGCTGACCCGATACCGGGGCCTGCCGCAGAGACGGCTGATCCGGGCATCCTTCAGGGCCGCAGTTCGATCATGCCGGTTTCCTTGACAGATTCCATGACCGCGTAGGAATGGGTCTGCATGACAGAGGGCAGCTGGCTGATGCGCTCGCCGAGCAGCTGACGGAACTGGTTGATGTCCCGGGTGCGGACCTTCAGCATGTAGTCGAACGGACCGGCGATCATCATACAGCTCTGGACTTCCGGGATCAGGCGGACCGCGCGGTTGAAGTCTTCCAGCGCGCTGTCGCTGGTCTTCGACAGGTTCACGTGCACGATCATGACGTGTCCCATGTCGACCTCGCCGGGGTCAATGTTGGCGCTGTAACCAGAAATGATACCGTCACGCTCGAGCCGTTTGACCCGTTCGGAACACGGAGTCTTTGTCAGATGCACACGCTCGGCAAGATCAACTATAGATATTCTGCCATGAGACTGAAGTTCATTCAGGATGCGGCAATCAATGGAATCCAATTGTCTTCTCATCTGGTCTTTTTTCCTTCAATTTCCTCTATTTCAGCCAATAGTCTTGATATTAGACCAATAATAGGTCCAACGGCTAGTCTTTTCGACTAAAGTAATTGTGCGGGGGTATCCGCGTTGGACCTGTATTCCGGCGTCTGTTTACCGCTTGTGACTGGCCCTTTCGGCCGGTTGTGTGAAGAGCGAGCCGGGATGCGACAACTCAATGAGAGGGACTTGAGATGACGACAAAACTGGTTGTTGGCCTTGATGGCCACGGGTCGGGCGAGCGCGCCGTGGCCTATGCCGAGCGACTGGCCAAACTCATTGGCGATTGCGAGCTGATGATTGTCTACGTGGTAGAATGGTCGCCCTATTCGTTCCAGACGGCGGAAGAAAACGCCCAGCGGCACAAACGCCGCGAGGAGGAAATCTCAACGGCGATGCAGCGGGTCGTCGATCCGGCCGTGGCCAAGGTTCAGGCGGCCGGAATCAAGGCGACCGGCAAGGTCCGGCACGGCGACGTGGCATCGATCCTGATGTCCGTGGCGGACGAGGAAAAAGCCGAACAGATCATTGTCAGCCGCTCATCGGAAGGCGGGTTCGCCAAGCGGATCTTTGGCAGTGCCGCTTCCAACCTGGTCATGCACGCTTCCGTGCCCGTGACTGTCGTCAACTGAGGAAACAATCATGATGAACTTCAAGAAAATCATGCTGTTTGCGATAGCGGCGACCGGCATGGCAAGCACCGCCAATGCCCAGGAAGCGATGACCATCGACCAGAAGGTCAACGACATCTTCGCCACGGTCACCGGCCCGTTTGTCAGTTTCATCTTTGCACCGCTTCCGGGAACGGCGTTTCCGTGGATCGTCATGTGGCTGGTCATCGCCGCGTCGGTCTTCACGCTTTACTTCGGGTTCGTGCAGTTCCGCTTCTTCGGCCATGCCATCGGGCTGGTGAAGGGCGACTATTCGGATCCCAATGATGCAGGTGAAGTCAGCCACTTCCAGGCGCTGGCGACCGCGCTTTCAGGCACGGTGGGGCTCGGCAATATCGCCGGCGTCGCGGTTGCCGTCGGCATCGGCGGGCCCGGCGCGACGTTCTGGATGATCCTTGCCGGATTGCTCGGAATGGCATCCAAGTTCACCGAGTGCACGCTCGGGGTCAAGTATCGCAACGAGTATGAGGACGGCACGGTTTCGGGCGGTCCGATGTACTATATCTCCAAGGGTTTCAGC
This sequence comes from Parahoeflea alexandrii, assembly GCF_024105735.1. Lineage (GTDB taxonomy): Bacteria > Pseudomonadota > Alphaproteobacteria > Rhizobiales > Rhizobiaceae > Hoeflea > Hoeflea alexandrii. The sequence continues at coordinate 464,988 of NZ_JAAAML010000001.1, forward strand.
GAGTTGGGTCTCCCCGGCGGCAAGATCCTCGCGGTGCTGTTTTCGATCTTCTGCATTCTCGGTGCGTTCGGTGGCGGCAACATGTTCCAGGCCAACCAGGCGCATGCGCAGATTTCGGGCATTGTCGGCGACTATCCGGGCTGGATAACCGGGCTGGTGTTTGCGGCGGTTGTGTTCGCGGTGATTGTCGGTGGCATCAAGTCGATTGCAAATGTGACCGAGAAGATCGTGCCGTTCATGGGCATTCTCTATGTCGGCGCGGCACTGATCATCCTGCTGGTGAACTATGACAAGATCGGCTGGGCGTTCGGCCAGATCTTTGCCGGCGCGTTTACGGGACTGGGTGTGGCGGGTGGTTTCGTCGGCGCGCTTATCCAGGGCTTCAAGCGGGCGGCGTTCTCCAACGAGGCCGGTGTCGGGTCTGCGGCGATCGCCCACTCGGCGGTCAGAACCAAGGAGCCGATCACCGAAGGCTTCGTGTCCTTGCTCGAGCCGCTCATCGATACGGTGGTGATCTGCACGATGACCGCGCTGGTCATCACCATCTCGCAGCAGCTGATCGTCGATCCGGCGACCGGGCTCTACCAGCTCAACGAAGCCGGGTCCGCAATCGCCACCGTGGGGGATGTGAGCGGCGTGGCCCTGACGTCGGCGGCCTTCGGTTCGGCCATCAGCTGGTTCCCCTACGTGCTGGCCATCGCAGTGGTGCTGTTTGCATTCTCGACGATGATCTCCTGGTCCTATTACGGGCTGAAGAGCTGGACCTACCTGTTCGGGGAAGGCAAGAACTCGGAGCTGACCTTCAAGATCATCTTCTGCGTGTTCATTGTCATCGGGGCTGCAGCCAGCCTTGGGCCGGTCATCGACTTCTCCGATGCGGCGATCTTTGCCATGGCCGTGGTCAACATCTTCTGCCTCTACTTCCTGATGGGCCTGGTGAAAAAGGAACTGCGTTCCTATGCCTCACGGCTGAGCGCAGGCGAGATCAAGAAGTTCAAGCACTAGATGGCATGATTGCCACAGCGAGGGGTGCGGAGACGCATCCCTTTCATCTCGCGGCGTCAGCGCAGCAGCGCTGGCGCCGTTTTGTCTTCGGCGGATGGTTCACGGCGTTTTGTTACAGGAGTTTAACTTGGAGCGGTCTGCGTACGGGGGTAAGGCAGGAAACGGATTGGGAGACAGATCGGAAAGGACTCGAACCGTGAAAAGCATACTCTCCTCACGATACTTCTTCTGGGCGCTGCTCGCCCTGCCGGCGCTGCCGATGATGATAACGCTGTCTTCGGATCCGGGCGCGGCCGAGGGTTTGCTGCATCCTACCGGCGAATTTTCCGCCCGTTTCATGATCATCGCGATGATGATCACGCCACTCAGAATGATCTTTCCCAAGGCCGGCTGGCTCAACTGGCTGATGCGCCGGCGCCGCGCGCTGGGCGTGGCGGCCTTTCTCTACGCCGTGCTTCACCTGGTTGTCTACGTGATGGAAAAGGGCGCGCTGGCGCCCATGCTGGCCGAGTTCATGGAACTGGGAATCTGGACCGGCTGGCTGGCATTCGCGATCTTCGTGCCGCTTGGCCTGACCAGCAACAACATTTCACAGCGCTGGCTGCTCAAGAAATGGAAGACGCTGCAGCGGTTCGTCTATCCGGCGGCGGTGCTGACGCTCGTGCACTGGATCTTCGTGCACGACAATCTCGGGCCGGCGCTGGTCAACTTCCTGCCGCTGGCGGCGCTGGAAGCCTGGCGGATCTGGAAGAACCTTTCGGGCCGCACCGCGCAGGGCGTTGCTGCCTAGCCTGGCCCAGTCTGGTGGGGCATTTGTTCAACCCCGCCCGGGGTCGGCTGCCAGTTGCCGGCGCACGCTTTCGAGCAGTCGCCGGTGGACATGCGAATGACGGTTGCGCAGATGCATGGCGCAATAGACGCCCTGGGGGATACGCGGCGCGTCGTCGACATAGTCGAAGCCCTGCGACGCCACCATCTCGCTGGCGGATTCCTCGAGCACATAGGCCGAGCCGCCAAGCGATGAAAGCAGGCCGCAGACGGTGATGTTCTGGCCGCTCGACAGCGGCGCCTCGGCAAGATCGGCCATCATCGGGTTGTGCACCTTCTCGAAGGCCGGGGAGAAGCGTGTGAAGATATAGCTGGCTGGTTCTATCTCCGCGATCCGCCGGGCCTTGGAGCTGATCAGCCGGTAACCGACCTCGCCAATGAGTTCGTTATGAAGGTCCGGCAGGTTCTTCGGGGTGTAGAGAATGGACAGATCGAGTTCCCCAGCCAGCAGGTCGACGCTCATCTGGTTGGAGAAATCGAGATCGATGTAGAAGGCAGCCTTCGGCAGGATGGTGCGAAACCCCGCGACCCAATCGGCAATGTGGTTGGAGGCAAGGTCATGCTGGATGCCGATCCGCATCGACTGGTCGAAATTGCCGGTGCTTGCCACCGAGCGTCGGGCCTCGTTCCACTGATGGCGCAGCGCGCGGGCATGGTCGAGCAGCCGGTGTCCGGCAGGCGTCGGCTGGGTGCCGGCGCGGCTGCGGGTGAACAGCTTCTTGCCGAGCATGGCCTCGAGCGTGTTGATCCGGGCCGACACGGTGGACTGCTTCAGGTTCAACCGGTCCGCAGTGCGGTTGAAGCTTTTTGTCTCCATGAGATCGAGAAACGTCTCCAGCAATTCGATCTGCATGGCTTGCCTCCCGGAAATTGTTGCCCTGCACCCTAATCGAGTTTGTCGATTAATAATGCTGTTCGGGCCTGATTGCGAACTCAAAATTCGGGCTTGATACTCGCTCCGGACCGATCGAACTGAGGGAGAAGACGGGTGAGCGAGATCGCAGGGCATGCACGGGTTGTCATCATCGGTGGCGGCGTGGTTGGCGTCTCGGCGCTCTACCATCTGGCCAAGGCCGGCTGGACCGACTGTGTGCTTCTGGAAAAGAACGAGCTGACGGCTGGCTCCACCTGGCATGCGGCGGGCAATGTGCCCACATTCTCCTCCTCCTGGTCGATCATGAACATGCAGCGCTATTCGGCAGAGCTCTACCGCGGGCTGGCGGCGGCGGTCGACTACCCGATGAACTACCACGTCACCGGTTCGATCCGGCTCGGTCATTCGAAGGAGCGGCTCAGGGAGTTCCAGCGGGTGGTCGGCATGGGCCGTTACCAGGGCATGGATCTCGACATTCTCTCGCCCGGCGAGATCAAGTCACGCTACCCCTTTGCCGAGACCCATGATCTCACCGGGGCGCTTTACGACCCCAATGATGGCGACATCGATCCGGCACAGCTGACCCAGGCGCTGGCCAAGGGAGCGCGGGATCTCGGTGCCAAGATCTACCGCTTCTGCCCGGCCACCGGCGCGCGCCGTGAAAACGACGAATGGGTGATTTCGACCGAGAAGGGCGAGATCCGCTGCGAATACGTGGTCAACGCCGCGGGCTATTATGCCCGCGAAGTCGGCAAATGGTTCGGCCGGGATGTGCCGATGATGGTGATGAGCCATCAGTACATGCTGTTTGACGAAGTGCCGGAAGTGGCCGCCTGGACGGCGGAAACCGGGCACAAGCTGCCGCTGATGCGCGATGTCGACAGCTCCTACTATCTGAGGCAGGAGAAGAACGGCTTCAACCTCGGCCCCTACGAGCGCAACTGCAAGGCCCATTGGGTCACGCCCGACGACCCGATGCCCGAGGATTTCTCGTTCCAGCTCTATCCGGACGATCTCGAGCGGCTGGAATGGTACATCAACGATGCCTGCGAGCGGGTGCCGCTGCTGGGTACGGCCGGGCTAACCAAGAACATCAACGGCCCGATTCCCTATACGCCGGACGGCAACCCGCTGATCGGGCCGATGCCGGGCGTGCCCAATGCGTTCGAGGCCTGTGTCTTTACCTTCGGCATCTGCCAGGGTGGCGGCGCCGGCAAGGTGCTGGCCGAATGGGTGATGGAGGGCGAGACCGAGTGGGACATGTGGTCGTGCGACCCGCGCCGTTTCACCGCGTTCTGCGACCAGGACTACACCATTGCAAAGGGTATGGAGGTCTATGGCCACGAATACGGGATGCATTTCCCGCATCATGCCTGGCCAGCGGGGCGCAACAAGAAGCTCTCGCCGGTGCATGACCGGGTGGCAGCGCTCGGTGCCCAGTTCGGCGCCTACAATGGCTGGGAGCGCGCCAACTGGTATGCGCGGCCCGGCGATGATTTGAGCGAAGAGGCGACGCAGACCTGGGCGCGCGAGGGCTCATGGTTCGGAGCGGTGCGCGATGAGTGCCTGGCGGTGCGCGACGCGGCCGGGATCCTCGATCTGCCCGGATTTTCGCGGTTCAGGGTGCAGGGACCGGGTGCGCGCGACTGGCTCAATTCGCTGATCACCGGCATGGCGCCGAAACCGGGCCGGATAGGACTTGGCTATTTCGCCGATGCCAAGGGCCGCATCGTCACCGAGATGTCGCTGATGGCGCTGGACGAGGATTTCTTCTTCCTGATTACCGCGGCGACAGCGCAGCTGCATGATTTTGAATGGCTGACGAAGCACCTTCCCGCGAGTTCCGGCATCGCGGTCGAGGACGTCACCGAAGCGTTCTCCTGCCAGATCCTGACCGGTCCGAAATCACGCGAGATCCTGTTCGCCGTGACCGATGCGGATTTGAGTAAGGGTTGGCTTACACATCAGTCGGCGCAGGTCGATGGCATCTGGTGCCAGCTGGTGCGTGTGTCGTTTGCCGGTGAGCTCGGCTGGGAGATCCATTCCAAGGTCGAGGATACGCCGAAGATTTTCGATGCAGTGATGAAGGCGGGCGAACCGCATGGTCTGAAGCCCTTTGGCATGTTCGCGCTCAATTCGCTCAGGCTCGAGAAGGGCTACCGCGCCTGGAAGGGCGATCTTTCGACCGATTACACCGTGCTGCAGGGCGGCCTCGATCGCTTCGTCAAATGGGACAAGCCGGAGTTCCTCGGCAAGCCGGCGCTTGAGGCCGAAAGGCAGCAGGGTGTCTCCAAGCGGTTCGTCACGCTGATCATCGAGGCCGGGGACTGCGACGCGCCCTACATGTCGACGCTGTGGCATGACGGCATTGTGGTGGGCGAAACCACGTCGGGCGGCTGGGGGCACCGGATCGGCAAATCGATCGCACTCGGCATGGTGCGGGCAGACCTGGCCGAGCCAGGAACACGGCTCGAAGTCGAGATCTTCGGCGAACGCTTTGCCGCCACGGTGCAGGCGGATCAGCCGCTGTGGGATCCCAACAACGAAAGACTGCGGGCATGAGTGTGACAGTTCCTGAGAAGGCCCGCGTGGTCATCGTCGGCGGCGGCGTGTCCGGCTGCTCGGTGGCCTATCACCTGGCCAAGCTCGGCTGGCGCGACATCGTGCTCCTGGAACGCAAGCAGCTGACCTGCGGCACCACCTGGCATGCTGCAGGCCTGATCGGGCAGTTGCGGGCTTCGCTCAACATGACACGGCTCGCCAAGTACTCGGCCGATCTCTACGTCAAGCTCGAGGCGGAAACCGGTGTCGCCACCGGCATGCGGCAATGCGGGTCGATCACCGTGGCGCTGACGGAAGCGCGCAAGGAGGAGATCTTTCGCCAGGCGTCGCTGGCGCGGGCGTTCGACATCGACGTGCAGGAAATCAGCCCCGACGAGGTGCTGAAGATGTATCCGCATCTCAATATTTCCGACGTCACCGCCGCGGTTCACCTGCCGCTCGACGGGCAATGCGATCCGGCCAACATCGCCATGGCGCTGGCCAAGGGCGCGCGCCAGAACGGGGCGCGCATCATCGAGGGGGTGAAGGTCACTTCGGTCAACAGCGCAGGGGGCAAGGTCACCGGTGTCAATTGGCAGCAGGGAGAAGAGGCGGGCACAATTGACGCCGATATCGTGGTCAATTGCGGCGGCATGTGGGGGCGCGATCTCGCCGCCCAATCCGGCGTGACGCTGCCGCTGCATGCCTGCGAGCATTTCTACATTGTCACCGAGGCGATCGAGGGTCTGCCGCGGCTGCCGGTGCTGCGGGTGCCGGACGAATGCGCCTACTACAAGGAAGACGCCGGCAAGATGCTGCTCGGCGCCTTCGAACCGGTCGCCAAGCCCTGGGGCATGAACGGAATCAGCGAGGATTTTTGCTTCGACCAGCTGCCCGAGGATTTCGATCACTTCGAGCCGATCCTCGAACAGGCGGTGAACCGGCTGCCGCTTCTCGCCACGGCCGGAATCCACACCTTCTTCAACGGGCCGGAGAGCTTCACGCCGGACGACCGTTACTATCTCGGCGAAGCGCCGGAGATCAAAGGCTACTGGGTCGCCGCCGGCTACAATTCCATCGGCATCGTCTCCTCGGGTGGCGCAGGCTTTGCGCTGGCGCAATGGATGAATGACGGCGAACCGCCGTTCGATCTGTGGGAAGTCGATATCCGCCGGGCACAGCCGTTCCAGAAGAACCGGCATTATTTGCAGAGCCGCGTCACCGAAACGCTCGGCCTGCTTTACGCCGATCACTACCCATACCGGCAGATGGCGACGGCGCGCGGTGTTCGGCGCTCGCCGATCCATGAGCAATTGAAGGCGCGCGGTGCGGTGTTCGGAGAAGTCGCCGGCTGGGAGCGGGCCAACTGGTTCGCGGATGAAGGGCAGGCGCGGGAGTACCAGTACTCCTGGAAGCGGCAGAACTGGTTCGAGAACCAGAAGCGCGAGCATCTGGCGGTGCGCGAGGCGGTCGGGCTGTTCGACATGACCTCGTTCGGCAAGATCCGGGTCGAGGGGCGGGATGCGGCTGCCTATCTGCAACGGCTCTGCGCCAACGACATGGATGTCGAGCCGGGGCGGATCGTCTACACCCAGATGCTCAACACAAGAGGCGGCATCGAGTGCGACCTGACCGTGACGCGGTTGTCGGAGACGGCGTTCCTGCTGGTGGTGCCGGGCGCGACGCTGCAGCGTGATCTCAGCTGGCTCCGGCGGCACCTCGGCGACGAGTTCGTGGTGATCACCGACATCACGGCTGCGGAATCCGTACTCTGCGTGATGGGGCCGAATGCCCGGTCTCTGCTCCAGGCGGTCAGCCCGAATGATTTTTCCAACGAGGCGCATCCGTTCGGTACTGCGCGCGAGATCGAGATCGGCATGGGGCTCGCCCGTGCGCACCGGGTCACCTATGTCGGCGAACTGGGCTGGGAGCTCTATGTCTCCAGCGACCAGACCGCGCATGTGTTCGAGGCGCTGGCTGACGCGGGAAGCGGTCACGGGCTCAAGCTCTGCGGGTTGCACACGCTCGATTCCTGCCGGATCGAAAAGGCGTTCCGGCATTTCGGCCATGACATCACCGACGAGGACCACGTGCTCGAGGCCGGGCTCGGCTTCGCGGTAAAGACCAAGAAGGGCGCCTTTATCGGCCGCGACGCGGTGCTTTCCAAGCGCGAGCAGGGGCTTGCCCGGAGGCTGGTGCAATTCCAGCTCAAGAATCCCGAACCGCTGCTGTTCCACAACGAGGTGATCGTGCGCGACGGCGAGATCGTTTCAATCATCACCTCGGGCAATTACGGCCACCATCTCGGCGGCGCCATCGGGCTCGGCTACGTGCCGTGCGCGGGCGAGAGCGCCGAGGATGTGCTCGCCTCAACCTACGAAATCGAGATAGCCGGGGAACGCCATTCCGCGATCGCTTCCCTCAAGCCTTTGTACGACCCCGGCGCGCTCCGCGTCCGGATGTGAATTGACCTTTACTTCGGACCTCCTGGAGACCGCGATGGAACCTGTAATCGAACCCGCAATTGAAACCCTGGCAGAAATGCCGATCGAACCGCCGGTTCTGGAAAGGCAGGGTCGCCGCTCGGGTGGCCGTGCCGGGCGCGTCGCCGTCAGGACGGCGCCATTGGCCGAAAACCTGAGGCCGATCCGGCCGGGCATGAGCGGCGGGCAGTATTCGCCGCTGACCGACGCCAATGTGCTTCGCATCCACGAAGCCGCACTCGATGCGCTGGAAACCATCGGCCTGTCGCAGGCTCCGCCATCGGGCGTCGAGATCATGACCAAGGCCGGGGCCATCCTCGGAGATGACGGGCGGATCCGGTTTCCGCGCGCGCTGGTCGAGGACATGCTGGCGCTGGCCAAGAAGGATCTGGTGCTGTTTGGCCGGGACCCGAAATTCGATCTCGACCTGTCGGGAACCAGGGTGCATTTCGGCACGGCAGGTGCGGCGGTGCATGTGGTCGATATCGAGAACCGGAGCTACCGCGAATCCACCGCGCAGGATCTCTATGACGCGGCGCGGCTGACCCACGCGCTCGACAATGTGCATTTCTTCCAGCGCGCAATGGTCTGCCGTGACGTGGTCGACAATTTCGAGATGGATATCAACACGCTCTATGCGTGCTGTGCCGGAACCACCAAGCATGTCGGCACCAGCTTCTCGGATCCATCGCATTTCGAAGGCTGCATGGATCTCATTCACATGATCTCCGGCGGCGAGGAAGCCTGGCGGGCGCGTCCGTTCGTCTCCAATTCCAACTGCTTCGTGGTTCCGCCGATGAAGTTCGCGGAAGAGAGCTGCATCACGATGGAGAAATGCATTCGCGCCGGCATGCCGGTGCTGCTCTTGTCAGCCGGGCAGGCGGGTGCCACGGCGCCGGCGCCGCTCGCCACCGCGATCGTGCAGGCTGTGGCCGAATGCCTGGCGGGCGTCGTCTATGTCAACGCCATGGCGCCGGGTCATCCGGCAGTGTTCGGCACTTGGCCCTTCGTCTCCGATCTTCGCTCGGGCGCAATGTCGGGCGGGTCGGGCGAGCAGGCGCTGCTGACGGCGGGTTGCGCCCAGATGCACCGCTTTTACGGTCTGCCCGGTGGGGCTGCGGCAGGGATTGCGGATTCCAAGCTGCCCGACATGCAGGCGGGCTGGGAGCAGGCAATCTCCAACACGATGGCGGGTCTCAGCGGTCTCAACATGGTCTATGAAGCGGTCGGCATGCATGCCTCGCTCCTGGGCTTCTGCCTGGAATCGCTGGTGCTCGGCGACGATCTGCTGGGCCAGGTGCTCAGATGTGTGCGCGGCATCGATGTTACCGAGGACAGCGTCAGCCTGGAAGCGATGCGGGAAGTGTGCCTGGAAGGGCCCGGACACTACCTCGGCCACCAGCAGACGCTGAGCGTGATGCAGACCGAATATGTCTACCCGGCGGTCGCCGACCGCACCAGCCCGAAGGAATGGGCTGAAATCGGCAAGCCGGATCTGGTACAAAAGGCAATCGAGCGGAAGAATCGGATTCTTTCGCAGTCCACGGGGCCTTTGTTCGATCCTGCCACCGACGCGGCGATCCGGGCGGCCTTCAAAATCTATGTGTGAGGTTTGAACGATGGCCGATTACGGCAATCTCGGACGGTTCTACATCAACGGCGAGTGGGTTGCTCCCTCTCAAGGCGCAACGCTGATCGACGTGATCAATCCGGCGACGGAACAGAGCGTCGCCAAGGTGCCGCTCGGCACATCCGCAGATGCGGAAAAAGCGATCGCCGCCGCGCGGGCGGCGTTCCCGGGCTTCAGCGGGTGGAGTGCTGCCGACAGGCTGGCGCTCCTGGGGCGGATCCGCGACGTCTATGAATCCCGGCTTGACGAGATCGCGGAGGCGATCAGCACGGAAATGGGCGCGCCGCTGGCCATGGCGAAATCCGACCAGGCCTGGTCCGGACTGGGCCATATCGAGGCGACAATGACCGCGCTCAAGGCGTTCAGCTTCGAGGAACAGCGCGGTTCGACACTGATCGTGCATGAGGCCATCGGGGTTGCGGGTCTGATCACGCCGTGGAACTGGCCGATGAACCAGATCGCCTGCAAGGTGGCGCCAGCTCTGGCGGCGGGCTGCACGGTGGTGCTCAAGCCGAGCGAGATCGCGCCATTGAGCGGCATATTGTTTGCCGAGATCCTGCACGAGGCCGGAGTGCCGGCAGGCGTGTTCAACCTGGTCAACGGCGACGGGCCGGGTGTCGGCCAGGTGCTGAGTTCCCATCCGGATATCGACATCGTCTCATTCACCGGATCAACACGGGCGGGAATCTTGGTGGCCAAATCCGCGGCCGATACGGTCAAGCGGGTGGCGCAGGAGCTCGGCGGCAAATCGCCCAATCTCATCCTGGCAGACGCCGACTTGGCGTCCGCAGTAGCCGGCGGCGTCGAAGGCTGTTTTGCCAACAGCGGCCAGTCCTGCGATGCGCCGACGCGGATGCTTGTGCCGCGGGAGCGGCACGACGAGGCCCTGGCCATTGCGAAAGAGACTGCGGAGAAGCTGGTGACCGGGGATCCGCGCGATCCCGCCACCAATCTCGGACCGGTGATCAGCCAGGTCCAGTATGACAAGATCCAGGCGCTGATCGCCTCGGGCATCCAGGATGGCGCCATCCTGGTCACCGGCGGGCGAGACCGGCCGGAGGGTTTGAGCCAGGGCTACTATGTCAGGCCGACGGTGTTCGGCGGGGTGACGCCCGACATGCGGATCGCGCGCGAGGAAATCTTCGGGCCGGTGCTTTCGATCATGCCCTATGACAGCGAAGAACAAGCTGTGGAAATTGCCAACGACACGGTCTACGGGCTTGCCGCCTACGTGCAATCGGGCGAGCTTGAGCATGCGCGGGCCATCGCCCGGCAGATGCGGGCCGGCCAGGTCCACATCAACTCGCCCGATTGGGATCTGTTTGCGCCGTTCGGCGGCTACAAGCAGTCCGGCAACGGCCGCGAATATGCCGACTGGGGCATGCGCGATTACCTCGAAACCAAGGCGCTGATCGGCCACGGCTAGGGCGGCTTATCCCCTCATCTCACACAAATTCTCAGGAGTATCACCATGCGCTATGGTTTCATCGGCTTGGGCAATCTTGGCGGGCATCTGGCGGTGAGCCTGCTCAAGGCAGGCTTCAAGGTCACGGTCAACGATCTCGATCCATCGCTCGGCAAGCGCCATGTCGAGATGGGCGGCGTCTGGGCGGACAGCCCGGCGGATCTGGCGCGCGACTGCGACGCCATTGTCACCTGCCTGCCGTCGCCGGCGGTGTCAGAAAAGGTTCTCGGGGAGGTGCTGACCACCGCAAAATCCGGCGCCACCTGGATCGAGATGTCGACGCTCGGCCGGGACGAGATCCTGCGGCTCGGCGCAATCGCCGCCGAAAAGGGTGTTCGCACCATGGAACTGCCAGTGACCGGCGGGGTGCACCTGGCAGCGCAGGGCCAGATCACCATGCTGGCGGGCGGCGACAAGGACCTGTTCGATCTGCACCTGCCGGCGCTCGAAGCAATGGGCAACCAGATCTTCCACATGGGGCCGCTCGGCAATTCCTCGATCATCAAGGTGATCACCAACATGCTGGCCTTTATTCATCTGAAGGCCTGCGGTGAGGCGCTGATGCTGGCCAAGCGCGGTGGCCTCGACCTCGGCCAGGCCTGGGCGGCGATCAAGGCATCGTCGGGCAATTCCTTCGTGCACGAGACCGAGGGTGCGCTGATCCTGAACGGTTCCTACGATATTGCCTTCAACATCGACCTTGCGCTCAAGGATCTCGGCTTCGCCATGGAGTTCGGACGGGAATTCGGGGTGCCGCTGGAACTCGCCTCGATGACCGAGCAGACCTATGTCGAAGCCAAGGCGGCCTATGGCGGAAACGCCCAGTCGCCGATGATCGCCAAGTTGCTCGAAGACCGTCTGGGCACCGATCTGCGCGCGCCGGGGTTTCCCGCCAAACTGGAATAGCGCCAAGGGCCTTCGGCCGTCCTGCGCCCCTGCAGCTTCGACGCAATCGCCGGGCCGGTATGATGTCGATCAATTCGCCATCGTCTCCGATGAGGCATGATGACCCTGACAAGCGCTCAGGCGGGAGACATCATGTTCAAGAATGCGGTGCAACTGTTCGAGATTTTCGGCTTCAAGCTCAAGGTTGATCCGAGTTGGCTCCTGATCGCAGCGCTGATTGTCTGGAGCCTTTCGACGTCCTATTTCCCGCCGGCCCTGCCGGGCGAGACGGCGACGTTCTACACGGCGCTCGGCATCATCGCGATGCTCGGCATGTTCATCTCGCTGATCCTGCACGAGCTGTCGCACTCGCTGGTGGCAAGATCCTATGGGCTGAAAGTTGGCGGGATCACGCTGTTCATCTTCGGGGGTGTGGCGGAGCTTGAGGAAGAGCCGCACGATCCCAAGTCGGAATTCCTGATTGCCATTGCCGGGCCGCTGATGAGCCTGTTTCTCGCGGCGCTGTTTTACGGCGCCGCGACGCTTGCCGCACCCCAGACAGGAAGCAGTTACGCCGGCGCCGTGTTCGGCTACCTGGCGCTGATCAACCTGGTGCTTGCGGTGTTCAACATGATCCCGGCATTTCCGCTTGATGGCGGGAGGGTGCTCAGGGCTCTGATCTGGGGGGTGACACAGGATCTGTTGCGGGCCACCCGCATTTCCAGCCGCATCGGCACGGTGTTCGGGCTGTTCCTGATGCTGACCGGCGCGCTTGCCGTGTTCTCCGGTGGCGGTATCGGCGGTTTCTGGCAGATCCTGATCGGCTTCTTCATTCTCAATGCCTCCAATGGCAGCTATCAGAACCTGCTGGTCAAGGCAGCGCTGCGCGGCAAGACCGCGAAGCAGCTTATGAGCGAGACGCTTCACACAATCGATGCCGAGGCCACAATCGCCGAGCTTGTCGACGATGTGATGCTGCGTCACGGTGTCAGCTTCGTGCCGGTGCTTTCCGGCGAGACGCTGATCGGATACGCCGATACATCCGGTGTGCGCAGGTTCGAGAGAGAGGAATGGGGCGGGCGGCCTGTGCGTGACATCCTGGTGCCGGCGGAAGCCGAGAACACGGTAGCCGCCGACACGCCTCTCAACGAAGTCTTCAAGTTCATGATGAAAAGCTCGCGACGCAAGCTCATGGTTGTCGAGGGCAGGCGGCTGGTCGGTGTGATCTCGCTTTCGGACCTGATGCATCATATGGCGCTGGAACAGGAGATCGGCACCAGGCTAAAGGCTTGAGAGCCGAGCGCGGTATGATGGCGGTGCCGGATTGCCGGGCGGTCGAGAGAACTCGACACCGGGACAGCTCTGCCGCCGGCCGATGAAGGGTGGATGATGAAGATATTGATGTTCACCAACACCTATACACCGCATGTCGGCGGCGTGGCGCGCAGCGTCAGCGAACTGGCGGCCGGCCTTCGGCAAGCCGGTGACGCGGTTCTCGTGGTGGCGCCGGAGTTCGAAAACATGCCGTGCGAGGAAGCCGGGGTGCTTCGGATGCCGGCGGTGCAGCACTTCGCGGGGAGTGATTTTTCCGTGCCCCTGCCGCTGTCACCCGGCCTTGCAAAGGCGGCGGAGGCATTTGGTCCGGACATCATTCACAGCCATCACCCGTTTCTCCTGGGGGACACGGCGCTGCGCGCCGCAAGCTATCTCAATGTCCCGGTCGTGTTTACTCATCACACGCGTTACGAACTTTATGGGCACTATGTCGCCCAGGATTCGGACCTCCTGAAGCGCCTAGCGCTGAATCTTTCGCTTGGCTATTGCGATCTCTGCGACGGGGTGATCGCGCCGAGCGTCAGCATTGCAGATTTCCTGGCCGAGCACGGCGTCGCCGCCCCGGTCAGCGTGGTGCCGACCGGGGTCGATGCGCGCGCTTTCGGCAGCGGCGTGGCAAGCCGTGGCCGCGCCGATCTGGCGATACCGCAGCAGGCCTTCGTGGTTGGCCATGTCGGCCGGCTGGCGCCCGAGAAAAATCTCGGTTTTCTGACCGATGCGCTTTTGCAGTTCCTCCGGCGAACGCCTCAGGCGCATGTGCTCGTCGTCGGGGACGGTCCGTCGCGGCGAAGCATGGCGGAGGCGTTCGAACGGGCGGCAATGAAGGACCGGGCTCATTTTGCCGGAGTGCTCAGGGACAATGCGCTGGCAGACGCCTATGCGGCGATGGATGTCTTTGCATTCTCGTCGCTGTCGGAAACCCAGGGTCTGGTGCTGGTCGAGGCGATGACCGCCGGGTGCCCGGTGGTTGCGCTGGATGCGCCAGGCGCACGTGATGTTGTCACCGACCGTGTCAATGGCCGGCTGCTTGATGCGGGGACCTCTGCGTCCGGGTTTGCAGTTGCGCTTTGGGACGTTGCAGGCACTGCAGGATCGCGAGACTTTCAGACCCTGAAACAGGCCGCGCAGGAGACCGCAGCGGCTTACACGATCGAACGGACCGTGGCGCGAACCCGGAACTATTACCTGGAGGTGCTCAAGCGCACTCAGGTCCGCGCCGTTCATGAAGACAGCCTCTGGGCGCGCGTCAGGCGGGCGCTTGCAAAGGAAATGGATATCATCGGCAATCTTGCGCATGCGGCTGCCGATGCCGTGATGCCAGGCGAGGACGGTATGGCGGGCACGAAGGATGGGTGAGCGCTGGCGGCAGATCGCGACTGCCATGGCGGTGGGTCTGGTCGCCGGGGTCATGGTCGCCATCCTGCGGGTCTGGAGCGCGACGCTTCGCAAGCAGACGTCACAACTCGAGAGGCTGGACCGTTACATGGCCGATGGCCGACAGGTGCTGGCGGTGTTCTGGCACGGCAAATACCTGCCGCTGTTCCCGCTGGCGAAAGGCAAGCATGCAGTGGTCATCACCATCGACTCGTTTCGCGGCAGGGTGATCGGCGAGATCTGCAAGCGGTTCGGCTACCGGCCGGTTCTGCTTCCGGCCGATGTCAACGCTCATGGATTCCCGGCGCTGGTGGCCCAGGTCAAGGGACACGCCAGCCTGATTGCCCTGGCGCTTGACGGCCCCATCGGCCCGCTTCACCGCATCCGTTCGGGTGCGCTTACGCTCAGTGCCGTTCACGGCGTGGTGCTGGCGCCCATCGGGGTGGCGAGTTCGCGCAAGATCGTGATAAGATCCCGTTGGGACAAGCAGGAACTGCCTTTGCCGTTTTCCCGGGTTGCGGTTGCTGTCGGGGACAGGATCGAGCTCGATCACAAGGTGGACGAGGGTGGCGCCATGCCGATGGAAGAGATCGTGCGCCAGGCGATGGATGCGGTCGAGCGGCAAGCCCGGGAGCTGCTTCCCGGGATGCCGCACGACTGAGCGGCTGCCAAGCTTGCGGAGTCCAGATCATTGCCGGTGAAAACGGAATCACCGGAGATGCCCAAACCTATCGTTTTGTGCAATTCCGGACGCGAAACCGGTTCCCGCTTTCGCTGAAACTGCTCTAGGACAAGGCGGCCAGAAGCCGGTCGCGGTGTTGGAGCACAGCAGATGCTGCCTGTTCGGTATCGAGCGCGTGCAGGGCGACAACGCCGATGCAGGCTTCGGCACTGAGGCCGGTGCGGCCGGTGCGCGCAAGTGGTGCCGCCACGCCGATGGCGCCTTGCTGCAATTGTCCGTGTGTGAGCGCGAAGCCGTCGCGCCTTGCGGCCTGGAGGTATTCAGTGTCGGTGCGCCGTGGCGCGCGCTGCATGGCAATGGCCAGGCCTGCTGCCCCTCTGCTTACCGGGTGCCGGCTGCCGACGCGGTAGGACACCTTCAAAAATGGTGTTTCCGGTTCGGCCACCTCGATGGCCACGCATTCATCGCCCTGGGCGATACAGAGAAAAGCCGTTCCGCCGCTTGCCTCGGCCAGGGATCTGAGAACCGGCTGCGCCGCGGCGCGCAGTTGCGGCTGATAGCGCTCGCTGAGTGCCACGACCCCGCCGCCAATGCCAATGCGGCCCTCATCGTCGCGCACGACCAGCAAGTGCTCTTCGAGGGTTGAGGCAAGGCGATAGGCAATCGCCCGGTGGACGCCCAGCACCTGCGCGATCTCGGCAATTGAAAGGCCGGTGGAGGAACGGGAGACGATCTCCAGAACCTGGAGCCCGCGGGACAGGGTTTGCAAAGTGCTCATTCGATCTCCTGCCTTCGGGCGCGTTGACCAGGGGGTTTGTTGACCACGGGACAATTGGTGAGTTACAAATATAGAACATAATGTGCACTATTAGTAAACGGAGCAAGGCATGACGGATCGTCTGGCCGGAACAGAAAGCAATTTGCAGACACCGTCAGGCTGTCCGGTCCACGCCGCTCCAGGCGGATGCCCGGTCTCGACGCAGGCGCAGGCTTTCGATCCGTTTGCCGCCGAGTACCTGGCGAACCCGGCCGCGGCGCTGCAATGGTCGCGGGACCAGGAGCCGGTGTTTTTCAGCCCGCAGCTCGGCTACTGGGTGGTCAGCCGCTACGAGGACGTCAAGGCGGTGTTCCGCGACAATGTCACCTTCTCGCCCTCGATCGCGCTTGAACGGGTGGTGCCGCCGAGCGACGAGGCGATGGAGACGCTCAAGCGCTACAATTACCAGATGAACCGGACCCTGGTGAACGAGGACGAGCCGGCGCACATGGAGCGGCGGCGGGCTCTGATGGAGCATTTCCTGCCCGAAAACCTGGCCGCCAAGGAAGACATGATCCGGCAACTGACACGGCAGAAGGTTGACGCCTTCGTCGATTCGGGACGGGTCGATCTGGTGGAGGCGATGCTGTGGGAGATCCCGCTCACCGTGGCGTTGCATTTTCTCGGCGTGCCGAAGGAGGACATGGATGCGCTGAAGGAATTCTCGGTTGCGCATACGGTCAACACCTGGGGCAAGCCGTCGCCGGAACAGCAGCTGAAGGTTGCCGATGCGGTCGGCCGGTTCTGGCAATATGCCGGGACCGTGCTCGAGAAGATGCGCAGGGAACCGGATGGCACCGGCTGGATGCATCATGCCATACGGATGAATGCCGAAATTCCGGAGGTGGTCACCGATTCCTACCTGCATTCGATGATGATGGCGATTATTGTCGCGGGCCATGAAACCACGTCGCTGGCAAGCACCAATGCGCTCAAGCTGCTGCTGTCGGACCGGCTGGTCTGGGAGCGGATCTGCAAGACTCCGGAGCTGATCCCGAACGCGATCGAGGAATGCCTGCGGCTCGAAGGCTCGGTGGTTGCCTGGCGCCGGCGGGCGACGCGCGACACCGAAATTGCCGGCGTGGCGATCCCTGCGGAAGCCAAGCTGCTGATCGTCAGCGCCTCGGCCAATCATGATTCCCGGCATTTCGAGAATGGCGATTTCCTCGACATCTACCGCGACAGCGCCGCCGAGCACCTGACCTTCGGTTACGGCAGTCACCAGTGCATGGGCAAGAATTTCGCCCGGCTGGAAATGCGGATCTTCATCGAGGAGCTTTCCCGGCGCCTGCCGCACATGCGGCTGAGCGAGGACCAGCAATTCAGCTACTTGCCAAATCTGGCCTTCCGCGGGCCGCAACAGCTCCTGGTCGAATGGGATCCGGCGCTCAATCCGGAACGGTCCGATCCGGCCCTCGTCGATCGCCGTGTCTCGTTTCCCATCGGCGCACCGTCGAGCAAGGAGATCGCACGCACCGTCCGCGTCGCCGACATCACCGAGGCGGCAGACGGGATCAGGATCCTGCATCTGGAAGATCCGGACGGGCTTGCCCTGCCAGCCTGGAGCCCCGGTGCGCATGTCGATCTGGTCGCAGGCGAATTCTCGCGCAAGTATTCGCTTTGCGGCAATCCGTCAGACCCCGGATACACCATTGCGGTGTTGCGCGAAGATAAGGGACGCGGCGGATCACGCTTCATACATGACAAGGTCACAAAGGGCATGACGCTGCGGCTGCGCGGGCCGAAGAACTATTTCCGGCTCGAGGAGGAGGCGGACCATCACTTGCTGATCGCCGGCGGCATCGGCATCACCCCGATCATTGCCATGGCCGACCGGCTCAAGCAGCTCGGGCGGCACTACACCGTGCATTATTGCGGGCGAAAGCGTACGGCGATGGCGTTTGCCGAACGTCTGCTTGCAGAGCATGGAGCGCGGGCGGTGCTGCATGTCTCGGAGGAGGGAAGCGGGGCCGATCTCGCGTCGATCGTCGCCGGCTGTGGCAAGAGCGGCGCCCGCATTCACGCCTGTGGTCCGGCCAGACTGCTCGATTCCCTGGGCGAGCTCTGCGCCAATCTGCCCGAGGGCACGTTGCGCAGCGAGCTGTTTGTCACCGATGCGTCCGGTGCGGCGCAGCCCGGCGATACGGCTTTCGAGATCGAACTCGAGGATTCGGATCTCAATCTTACCGTACCCGCCGGACAGACCTTGCTCGAGGTGGTCCGTGCCGCTGGCATCGACGTGCCGAGCGATTGCGAAGAGGGATTGTGCGGCAGTTGCGAGGTGCGGGTGCTTGACGGCGGGGTCGATCATCGCGACCGGGTACTGTCGGCTTCCGAGCGTGCCGAGGGCGGGCGGATGATGGCCTGCTGCTCGCGGGCCAAGGGACAGAAGCTGCGGCTGGCGCTCTGATTTCTCCGCCGATGTTGCGCGGAGGCAGAGGCGCGACTATCAGGGGGTGAACGCTTCATACAGTCCAATCGCCCAGGCGGAACGGTGATGCCCAAACTCCTGATAGTCACCGATGCCTGGCGCCCGCAGATCAACGGGGTGGTGCGGTCGATCGAGAACCTGGTGCGGGACCTCGAGCAGTTCGACATCGAGATCGACATTCTCTCGCCGGCGGAATTCCACACTGTTCCCTTGCCGGGTTATCCTGAAATCAGGCTGGCGCTGGCAACACCCGGCCGTGTTGCCCGCCGGATCGAGGCGGCCAATCCGGATTTCATCCAGATCGCGACCGAAGGGCCGCTGGGGCTGCTCGGCAGACGGGCAGCGCTCAAACGCAACGGCTTCACCTCGAGCTACCACACACGGTTTCCCGAATATGTCTCGGCCCGGTATCCGATCCCCGAAAGCTGGCTCTACCGTTTCATGCGCTGGT
Source organism: Parahoeflea alexandrii (assembly GCF_024105735.1). Lineage (GTDB taxonomy): Bacteria > Pseudomonadota > Alphaproteobacteria > Rhizobiales > Rhizobiaceae > Hoeflea > Hoeflea alexandrii. The sequence goes on from NZ_JAAAML010000001.1 coordinate 483,789, forward strand.
TTCACAATGCCGGGCGCGGCTGCATGGTGGCGACCGAAAGCCTGCGCGCCGAGCTCGCGGCAAAGGGATTTACCAACCTGCATATCTGGTCGCGGGGCGTGGACACGGAGCTGTTCCATCCGGGCTATCCCAAGCCTCTCGATCTGCCCCGGCCGGTGTTCGTGCATGTCGGGCGGATGGCGGTCGAAAAGAACGTCGAGACGTTTCTCGCCATGGATCTACCGGGAAGCAAGCTGGTGGTTGGCGACGGTCCGATGCTTGCGGACTTCAAGGCGCGATATCCCGAGGTCACCTTCACGGGCGCCAAGTCAGGACCCGAACTGGCGGCTCTGTATGCCATGGGCGACGTTTTCGTGTTTCCTTCGTTGACCGATACGTTCGGGCTGGTGGTGCTGGAAGCGCTGGCGTCCGGCGTGCCGGTTGCGGCCTATCCGGTCACCGGACCGAAGGACATCATCGGCCAAAGCGGTGCGGGTGTGGTCGACACGGATCTGCACAAGGCGGCCATGGCGTGCCTCGATCTTTCCAAAGACGATGCCCGCGCCCGGGCGCTCGGATTTTCCTGGGCGGCCTGTGCCCGACAGTTTCTGGATGCCACCTACGAAAGCTACGGTGTCAAGCGCTAGCGGCTGTTCATCATGGTTCGGTCTGGATCGGATGAATGGCGCAAACTCCTGCAGACTTGATTGCAGGCACTGACTGAAGATTTTTCAACAATTGCAAGCGTTTGTTCGTTCTCCGTTAACAGGCGTCGGATAGTCTGTTGCAGCGCATGATGCGGACATGGATTTGGGGACAGCCCTGCTATCGCTGGACCGGTGCGCACTTTTCGCCCGGATTCTTGCGCCAGGGCTCCCTGTTAACTGACTTTATGTGCCGGGCATATTGCGTCCGGCACCCATTCGGCGGCGGAGCTGTTCATATGTCTAGAAAGTTGCAAAAGAGGTGGTTTGACTGGAGTACCGAGGTCAGTTTTTCAGCAATTGTTTTCGGACTTTTTGCACTTGTCGTGGTTTTTGAGTTCTTTTTCCGGAATGCGGACTACACATACGAGTTCTTCACCAAAAACTTCGATGCGGCCATCATCGGTGCGCTTTCTCTTGTCATCATCTACCTTGCAATTGCGCATGTCGACCTGAAGGGCAAGATCCGCACGCTTGGAAGGCGCTACCACAATCTTCTCGCACAGTCCGAGCGGGATGTTCTGACCAATGTTCTTAACCGTGAGACATTCGTTTCCGAAGCCAAGCAGGCGCTGGAGGCACGTGCCAAGAGCAGGTTTTTTGCGCTTTTCCTCGTGGACGTCGACCATTTCAAGCAGGTCAACGACACCCACGGTCACCCTTCAGGGGACCGGGTGCTGATCTTCGTTGCAGAGACACTCCGGGCCCATTTTCCAAGCGCCCGGGTGGGCCGCCTGGGCGGTGACGAGTTTGCGGTGTTGATCGAGCACTCGGATCCGATAACGGCCAAATGGGCACATGAAGCCTGTTCCAAGTTCGCGGCCGGATTGGCCGGGAAAGTAGACATCGGTGCGCAACGAATCTCCGTCTCGTCATCGATCGGGATCGCGCTTGCCCCGGACCATGGCAAAACCTGGAGCTCGCTGGTGATCAATGCTGACATGGCGCTTTATGCCTCGAAGAAGGGCGGCCGCGCCTGTTCGACGCTGTTTGAGGAAAACATGCTGACCGACATCCGCAACGAGAAGGCTCTGGTTCGCGAATTGCGGGCAGCAATGTTGCTGAGGCATCTGCGGGTGGCGTATCAGCCGATCGTTGATGTCAATGGCCGGTTGATCGGCTTCGAGGCGCTGCTGCGCTGGCGGCATGCGCTCAGGGGTGTCATTCCGCCGGATGTGTTCATCCCGGTTGCGGAGCGGGCGCTGATGATTGGCGAGATCGGCAACTACGTGCTGCGGCAGGTCTGCGAAGACCTCCCCAGGCTGCCGGACGTCAAGGTCAGCGTCAACCTTTCGGCCAACCAGATCGCAATGCCGGCTCTCCAGGAGAAGATGCTGTCTATCCTCGCTGAAACCGGAACTGATCCGCGCCGGATCGTGCTCGAGATCACCGAGAGTGCATCGCTGGCAGCAAATGAGCGGATCGCAAGCCAGATTTCGGCCTTGCAGGATGCGGGCTTCCGCATCGCGCTCGATGACTTCGGCATGGGCTACTCCGAGTTCAACCAGTTGCGCGCGCTTCCCTATGATGTCATCAAGATCGACAAGAGCTATATTTGCGCGCTCGGGACGGACCACGTCACAGATGTATTTGTGAGTGCCGTGGTGGAAATCGCGCGGCGGTCCGGCAAGAATGTCGTCGCCGAGGGCATCGAGACCGAGGACGACCTGTTGCGCGCGAACGCCGCAGGATGTGACCGTTTCCAGGGCTACTATTTTGGAAAACCGGTGTTTCTCGAGAGCATTGCGCGTGAGCGGCTGGACTACAGCAACAAGCCTGCGGCCGATGCTGAAAACTCGCGGGTTGCCTGAGCGGGCTGGCCCCGGGGCTGTTTGCCAACCATGCTCAGGCTGAGCATCATGGTTCTGCCGGAGCGGTTACAGTGTTCTTTGCGCACCCGATTGGATGCGCAAAGAACGCTGTAACACTTTGATCGAATGCATGTACGTTGTCGTGTGAACGGATCCGTTTGAACGCGACATGCATTGGGATGAACGCAACCCTGACAGGAATTGAGGCGGATGACGGCGGAAGCCTGGCGGATTCCATTGCTGACTTTCGGAATCGCGGCAGTCGGCGCGGCGCTTACCTACGCCCTGTCTTTTCCCGCTCCGTTCCTCACCGGTCCGGCAATTGCGGTCACGCTTGCCGGGCTGGCGGGCATCAGGACAGCCGCTCCTCCGCAGAGTGCGCGCGATGTGGTGTTTATCATCCTCGGGCTGACAATCGGACAGGGCGTTACGCCGGACGTGTTCGACGCGATGCAGGCCTGGCCGGTCACGCTTGCGGCGCTGGCTGCCAGCCTGCTTGCGATCATCTGGCTTACGCCAGCGCTGCTTGTGCGGTTCTGGGGGATGGATGGCACGACGGCATTTCTGTGTTCTTCACCCGGCCATCTGAGCTATGTGCTCGGTCTGAGCGAAGGCGCCAAGGCGGATCTCAAGATGGTCAGCATCGTGCAGTCGATCCGGGTTCTGGCTCTGACGCTGCTGGCGCCGGTGGTTGTATCCCTCAGCGGAGAGATTCCGGATCAGCCGCCGGACATTCCGCCTGAAACCGCAGCGGTGCCGCTTCTTGCAATGATCATTGCCGCCGCGCTTGCCGGATATGTCCTGGCGCGGCTTCGATTGCCGGCTGCCTATCTGATCGGCGGAATGCTGGTGTCGGTGATCGGGCATGCTACGGGGCTGGTCAGTGGCGTTATGCATTACTGGCTGGCGGCCGCAGCCTTCGTCTCGCTCGGAGGTCTTATCGGGTCGCGATTTTCCGGCGTCACCTGGCCGCAATTGCGCCGGTCGCTGGGTGCAGGTGTTCTGGTCACGGTGCTCAGTGTTGCTCTCGCCGCGGTCTTTGCGGTCATTGCCCACTGGATCACCGGCATGGACCTGATTGCCATTCTGATCGCCTTTGCGCCGGGAGGACTTGAAACCATGGCAGCAATGTCGGTGATCCTCGGCATCGATCCGACCTTCGTGGCCAGCCACCACGTGGCGCGGCTTTTGATGCTGACGGCGATTGTCCCCATCTTTGTCCTGCGCGCCCGGCGGGATGAGGACTGAGTCCGGTTTTTTCGGCGTCGCGCCATTTTATTGCGAGACCATCCGCATTATGTGGGAGTGGTCTGCAACGACAAACATTGGAGTGCAAGGTGAGCGTGACCAAAGAAGAGGTTCTGGCGAAGCTGAAATCGGTCAAGGGGCCTGATCTCGAGAGCAACATAGTGGATCTCGGACTGGTGTCGGAGATCTTCGTCGCCGATGACAAGGTCTATTTCTCACTCACCGTTCCGGCCGCGCGCGCGCAGGAACTCGAACCGCTGCGTGAGGCCGCCGAACGCGCCACCAAGACGGTGCCGGGCGTCAAGGGTGCCATGGTGGCCCTGACCGCCAGCCGCGAACCGGGATCCGGACCGTCGACGCCTCCACCCGCACCGCAGAGGGCAGCGCATTCGCATTCGCATGCGCCCGCACAGCCAGCGCAGCCACAAGGGCGAGCCAAGGCGGGGGTTCCGGGGATTGGCACCATCATCGCCGTTGCCTCGGGCAAGGGCGGTGTCGGCAAGTCGACGACCGCAGTCAACCTGGCGCTGGGCCTTCAGGCGACCGGCCTCAAGGTCGGCGTTCTCGATGCCGATATCTACGGCCCCTCGATGCCGCGGCTGCTGGGAATCAATGGACGTCCCGAGCAGCTCGAAGGCCGGATGCTCAAGCCGATGGAGAATTACGGCCTGAAGGTCATGTCGATGGGCTTCCTCGTCGAGGAAGACACGCCGATGATCTGGCGTGGGCCGATGGTGATGTCGGCGCTCAACCAGATGCTGCGCGAAGTGGCCTGGGGCGAGCTCGACATTCTGGTTGTCGACATGCCGCCGGGCACCGGCGACGCCCAGCTTTCGATGGCGCAGAATGTACCGCTGGCCGGGGCGGTCATCGTCTCGACGCCGCAGGATCTGGCGCTGATCGATGCGCGCAAGGGGCTCAACATGTTCAACAAGGTCAGCGTGCCCGTGCTCGGCATCGTCGAGAACATGAGCTATTTCGTCTGCCCCGATTGCGGCGGCCGGCATGACATCTTCGGCCATGGCGGCGCCCGTGACGAGGCGGCCCGGATCGGCACGCCGTTCCTGGGAGAGGTTCCGCTGTCTATGCCGATCCGCGAGACCTCTGACGCGGGCCGCCCGGTGGTGGCCACGGCGCCAGACGGGCCGCACGCCAAGGTTTACCTCGAGATCGCGGCCAAGGTTCGTGCCCGCCTTGACGAACTTTCGGGCGCAGGCGGGCGGGAGATGCCCGAGATCGTGTTCGAGTAGAACCGGTTCAAGGCTCCCGGCAGAGATGTGCAAACATCGCAAGCAGAGCCTGGTCGAGCCCGTCGGTCTGCGGTTCGTGCTGTGACGAGGTGCAGGCGATCACCGTGCCGGTGTCCGGATCGCAATAGAGAAACTGGCCGTGGATGCCCGCGGCGAGAAATGCGTTCGATCCGCCACCGACCTGGTACCAGTTGTTGCGGTAGCGGCCTTTTTTGAGGAAACTGGCCTGGGTGCCGCGCATCCATGCATCGGCATCGCCGTTCTGCTGCATGTCGGCGATCCAGCGTTCAGAGACGACCTGGCGTCCGTTCGCGCTGCCGCCATTGACCAGCATCTGTCCGAGCGCCAAGAGATCACGTGGCCGGCAGGAGACGCCGCCTGCGGTGCGCGGCGCGCCTTCGGGATCAACCGTTATGAAGGCATCGGCCGTCGCGCCGAGCGGCTGCCAGAGAAGCCGGGAGCAGAGATCCGGGAAGCGCTCGCCGGTCACCCGCTCCAGCACGATGCCGAGCATATCCGAGTTGGGCGAGAGATAGGTGTGGTCGCCGCCATGTTTACCCGGCGCCTTTTTAAGGCTGCACAGGAACGAAAGCATGGCCTCGTCGCCGCCCTCAGGTGAGGGCGGATTCCAGGACATGGCGCGGCGGTAGCGGGCATAGTCCAGCTCGGAAAGGTAGGATTCGTCAAAATCGAGACTGACGCGCATGTCGAGCAGATGCTGCACGGTGGCGTCCGCATAGGCGCTGTTGCCCGCCTCGGGCACCAGCTTGCCGACGGGTGTGGAGGGATCAAGCAGGCCCTGGTCTTCAAGAATGCCGGCGACCAGCGCGGTGATCGACTTGGAGATCGAGAACACCAGATGCTGATCGCTGCGATCAACGCCGTCCGCGTGCCATTCGCAGATCAGGCGACCGTCCCGGGAAAGCAGGAAACTGTCGGCCTGGCTGCCGGTGAGCAGACCGGCAACCGACTGGCTTGCACCAGGGCTCGCCGGGCGCGCCAGCAGCTCCGGGTTGTCCGCGACCGGCGGCAGAAGCGCGGGGCTGTTGGTCCTGATCCGGGCGGAGCGGACCATTTCCGCCACATTTCGAAACGCCCAGAAGCTGTAGGGACGGGTGCGCCAGTTGGCCAGAGTTATCGTTTCACGCGGGAAACCGTTCAATGTCTCGAAATGTGCTGCATTCGCCATGCGTATCCTCTTGTTTTACGACTTTCTGCCGGCAAGCGACAAAAACTTGAATGAAAGGGTTTCCTTTTTCTGGAAGCATTCTAAACTGCTAACTCTTCCGATTGGAAGCGGAGCCTGATGACTGGAGTCGGAAAATGCGGTTGACACGCCAAACCAATTACGCGGTGCGGATCCTGATGTATTGTGCCGCCAATGATGCGCCGCTGAGCCGGATTGGCGACATTGCCAAGGCCTACTCGGTCTCCGAGCTTTTCCTGTTCAAGATCCTGCAGCCGCTGACCAAATCAGGATTGGTGGAATCAGTGCGTGGACGCAATGGTGGAATTCGGCTCGGCCGGGAAGCCGCAAAGATCTCGCTGCTTGATGTGGTGAAGGTGACGGAAGACAATTTTGCCATGGCGGAGTGCTTCGAGAACGACGCAACCGAATGCCCTCTGGTGGATTCGTGCGGTCTGAATGCTGCATTGAGAAAGGCTCTGGGAGCTTTCTTCGAGGTGCTGGCGGGCTATTCCATCGATGATCTGGTCAAATCGCGTCCGTCGATCAACTTCCTGCTCGGCCTCGAGGAAAAATCGGCCGTACCGGCAGCCTGATCACCTTCTGCTTTGCCCTTTCCCGGACGGTTTTAACGGGCACCGGTCTTTTCCCGCGGTCCTTTGCCCGGGACCTTGTCAGCGCAAACCCGCTGTTTTAAACGATTAGAAGAATGATCACCCGCAGGGGCCTGCGTCCCGGAAGGGAGCAGACCGTGAGCGAGACAATTTTAGCGGACTGGTGGCGCGGCTGTGTCATCTATCAGGTCTATCCGCGATCCTATCAGGACACATCGGGCGACGGCATCGGCGACCTTCGCGGCGTCATCAGGCGGCTCGATCACATTGCGTCGCTGGGTGTGGATGCGATCTGGCTGTCTCCGTTCTTCAAGTCACCGATGGCCGATTTCGGTTATGACGTTTCGGATTTCTGCGATGTCGATCCGATGTTCGGCACGCTTTCGGATTTTGACGAGCTGGTGGAACTGGCCCATGCCCGCGGGCTCAAAATCATCATCGACCAGGTGATCTCGCACTCCTCCGACCAGCATTCCTGGTTCAGGGAAAGCCGGTCGAGCCGGGACAACGCCAAGGCTGACTGGTACATCTGGGCCGATCCCAAGCCCGACGGCACTGCGCCCAACAACTGGCTGTCGATCTTCGGTGGACCGGCCTGGGAGTGGGACACGGTCCGGCGGCAATACTACATGCACAATTTCCTGGCCTCGCAGCCGGATCTGAACTTTCACAATCCGGATCTGCAGAATGCGATTCTCGACACGGTGCGGTTCTGGCTGGACCGCGGCGTCGACGGGTTTCGGCTCGACACGGTCAATTTCTATGTCCATGACAAGCATCTGCGCGACAACCCGCCCTTGTCGAAGAACGCGGAAGACGGCAATTTCATGGGGGTCGATGCGCCTGACACCAATCCCTACGGCTTTCAGGACCACCTCTACGACAAGTCCCAGCCTGAAAACATCGTCTTCCTGCAGCGGCTGCGCGCGCTGCTCGACGAATATGAAGGCCGGACGACGGTGGGTGAGGTGGGGGATGGCCGCCGGTCGCTGAAGACGGTTGCCGCCTACACCAATGGCGGCGACAAGCTGCACATGTGCTACACGTTCGACATGCTGGGCGGAGAGTTTTCCGCCGAACATTTCCGCCGCAGCATCGCCAATTTCCAGTCGGTGGTGCAGGACGGCTGGGTGTGCTGGGCCTTCTCCAACCATGATGTGGAGCGGCACGTGTCGCGCTGGATGCGGGATGGCGACGACCCGGAGCATCTGGCCCGGTTTGCGATCAGCATGCTGTCCTCATTCCGCGGATCGATCTGCCTTTACCAGGGCGAGGAGCTGGGGCTGGAAGAAGCCCAGATCGCCTTCGAGGATCTGACCGATCCCTACGGGATCCGCTTCTGGCCGGCCTACAAGGGGCGCGACGGCTGCCGCACACCGATGGTCTGGGAGAAGGACGCCGCCCATGCCGGGTTTTCCGATGCTCCGCGCACCTGGCTGCCCGTCCCGGAAAGCCATCTCAGGCAGGCGGTCGACCAGCAGGACCATCTGAGCGGTTCGCTGCTCAACCATTACCGCCAGACGCTGGCCTTCCGGAAATCGCACGCCTGCCTTGTCGACGGGCCGATGGCTTTTCTCGAAACCAATGGGGATGTGCTTGCCTTCATCCGGGGCGAAGGACACGAGCGATTGCTGTTCGTCTTCAATCTGGGCCGTGAACCGGTCGAGTGGACGCCATCTTCGGACCTGCAGATTGCCGAAATCCTCAGGATGCCGGGATTTGCGCCGGGCCATGAAGGCGGCACCGTGATGCTCGAAGGCCTCGACGTATTCTGCGCCCGGCTGGTCTGATCCATCCTTCGGACCGGGCCGGTTACGGGTCGATGATCTCGAAGGCGTCGACATCGATCATGCCGCGGTCGGAGATCTTGAGATGCGGGATAACCGGCAGCGGCAGGAAGGCCAGCTGCAGGAAGGGCTCGTCGAGCGTGCCGCCGAGCGATTTCGCCGCTTTGCGCAGCGGGATCAGGGTCTCGCGCACGGTCTCATAGGGCTGGTCGCTCATCAGGCCCGCTACCGGAAGGGCGATTTCGGCAACCACCTTGCCGCCTTCAGCGACGACGAAGCCGCCGCGAATTTCGCTCAACCGGTTGGCGGCTGCGGCCATGTCGGCCTCCGATGCACCGACCACGCAGATATTGTGGCTGTCATGGCCGATGGTCGAGGCGATGGCGCCGCGTTTGAGGCCAAAACCCTGGACGAAGCCGGTGGCGATGTTTCCGTTCTTGCCGTGACGCTCGATCACGGCGATCTTGAGGATATCGCGCGCGAGATCGATCTGCTTCTCGCCATTGTCGATGGCCAGATCGAGATCTCGGCGCTCGGTGATGATCTTGCCCGGAACGATGCCGATGACCGGTGTCGAACTTCTGTTCTTGCGCACCGTGAAGGAGGCGGCCTCAACCTTTGGTGCTCGCACACTGTCGGTGCCGACCGGTTCGGTCGTGGCGCGCGTGGCGAACAGCGCGTCGGTGACAAGTCGACCTGCGGAGAACACCATTTGCGCGTTGCAATCTTCCAGGCTGTCGAGGACCACGAGGTCGGCGCGCCAGCCCGGTGCGACCAGGCCGCGGTCGCGCAACCCGAAGGCGCGGGCGGCGGAAATCGAGGCGGCGCGGTAGATCGCCAGCGGTTCCACGCCCTTGGCGATGGCATGGCGGATCATGTAGTCGAGATGGCCGTGCTCGGCGATGTCGAGCGGGTTGCGGTCGTCGGTGCAGAGCGCCAGGAAAGCCGAATTGCGCTCGGTGATGATCGGGATCAGCGCGTCGAGATCGCGCGACACGGAGCCTTCACGCACCAGCACATGCATGCCCTTGGACATCTTCTCCAGCGCTTCCTCGGCGGTGGTGGATTCGTGCTCGGTCCGGATGCCGGCGGCGAGATAGCCGTTCAGCCCAAGCCCGCGCAAGAGCGGCGCATGGCCGTCGATATGGCCGCCCTGGAAGGCCTCGAGCTTGGCCATGCAGGCGGGGTCTTTCGAGAGGACGCCAGGGAAATTCATGAACTCCGCGAGACCGATCACCTTGGGGTGGTCGCGGAACGGCAGCAGGTCCTCGATGTCGAGGCGCGCGCCGGCGGTCTCGAGATGGGTGGCGGGAACGCAGCTCGAGAGCTGCACCCTTATGTCCATGATCGTCTGTTCGGAGCAGTCGAGAAAATAGCGGATGCCGGTGGCGCCGATGACATTGGCGATTTCGTGCGGATCGCAGATAGCGGTGGTAATGCCGCGCGGCAGGACGCAGCGGTCGAACTCGTGAGGGGTGACGAGCGAGCTCTCGATATGCAGATGGGTGTCGATGAAGCCCGGCACCACGATTCTGCCGGAGATGTCGATTTCCTCTACCCCCGAATAGGTTTCCAGCGTGCCGACGATCCGGTCACCACATATGGCGATGTCGCCTTCGCGCAAGGTCCCGGTGGTCAGATCGAAAAGCCTGCCGCCCTTGAGCACGATGTCTGCCGGTGCCTTGCCCTGGCCCTGGTCAATCATGTCGCCAAGTGTGCTGCTCATTGCTGGTTCCTCTTGTCCAGTGGTCCGAATCAAAAACCGGCCGGCTTTGCAGCCGGCCGGTCCAGTTTACCCGAAACGGGTGATTACATGGACTTCATCTTGTCGGTGACAGCGGAGGTCCAGGCGCCTTCCGGTTCCTTGGTGATGACCGGGTCGGAACCGCCCGACAGCAGGCTGTCGACCGTGCGCCGGTAGTCGGCTTCGTCAAGCGTGCCGTCGGAGCCGGCGGTCAGCTTGGCGATCTCGCCCATCATGCGCTTCTGGTGCTTTTCGGTCTGGGCGCCGCTGGCGTCGTTCTCGAGCACGATCTCGGCCGCTTCGTCCGGGTTTTCCTCGGCCCACTTCCAGCCTTCCATCGAGGCTTTGACGAAGCGGGCAAGCTTGTCGACCATGGCCGGATCTTCGAGGCTCGACTCGAGAACGTAGAGGCCGTCCTCAAGGGTGGCGACGCCTTCTTCTTCGTATTTGAAGGTGATGAGATCGTCAGCCGAAATCCCGGCGTCGATGACCTGCCAGTATTCATTGTAGGTCATGGTCGAGACGCAGTCGGCCTGCTTCTGGATCAGCGGGTCGACGTTGAAGCCCTGCTTGAGCACTTCGACGCCGTCATCGCCGCCCTGGGTCGGGATGCCGAGCTGGCTCATCCAGGACAGGAACGGGTACTCGTTGCCGAAGAACCAGACGCCCAGCGTCTTGCCCTTGAAGTCGGCAGGCGAGGTGATGCCGGTTTCCTTGAGGCAGGTCAGCATCATGCCCGAGGACTTGAACGGCTGCGCGATGTTGACCAGCGGTACACCCTTCTCGCGGCTGGCGAGTGCCGAAGGCATCCAGTCGACGATGACGTCTGCGCCACCACCGGCGATGACCTGCGGAGGAGCTATGTCGGGACCGCCCGGCTTGATTTCGACATCGAGGCCGGCCGCTTCATACATGCCCTTGTCCTTGGCGACGTAGTAGCCGGCGAACTGTGCCTGGGTGACCCATTTGAGCTGCAGCGTCAGCTTGTCGGCAGCGAGCGCCGATCCGGCCATCAGCGAAAGCGCCAGACCCATTGTGATTGAGATCGTCTTTTTCATGCCATTCTCCTCTGGTTGAGGCTCCGTCTTGTTATGCACCGGCTCTGCGCCGGTAGGACGGATGCCAGAAAGTTACGGCCCTTTCCGCGAGCGCAATCAGCCCGTAGGAAAGCGACCCGGCCAGTGCCGCGACAAAGATCGTGGCCCAGACCATATCCACATTCATGCGCCCGACTTCGGTGGAAATCCGGAAGCCCATGCCGACAATCGGGGTGCCGAAGAACTCCGCGACAATGGCCCCGATTAGCGCCAGAGTCGAGTTGATCTTGAGTGCATTGAATATGAAAGGCATTGCTGCGGGAAGCCGCAGTTTGAACAGTGTCTGCCAGCGTGTTGCGGCATAGGTTCGCATCAGGTCGCGCTCCATCGAGCCGGTGGCAGCAAGGCCCGCCACCGTGTTGACCAGCATCGGGAAGAAGGTCATCACGACGACGACGGCGGCCTTGGACTGCCAGTCGAAGCCGAACCACATCACCATGATCGGCGCAACGCCGACGATCGGCAGGGCGGCGACCAGGTTTCCCACCGGAATGACGCCCTTGCGCAGGAACGGGCTGCGATCGACCAGGATGGCGGTGAGAAAACCGATGCCGCATCCCATGACGTAACCGGCGATCACCGCCTTGAGATAGGTCTGCTGGAAATCCGCCCAGAGGATGTGGGTGGAAGTCAGGATGCGCCCCCAGATCATCGACGGGGCGGGCAGCAGCACGCTCGGCACGTTGAAGCCGCGGGTGACGCCTTCCCACAGCGCGATCAGCGCGGCACCGAAGAGCACCGGGATGAGGATATTGACGAGGTTTGCGACCGTCGGGCTCGAGGGTTTGAGCCGGGCGAGCCAGATGTTGACTGCCCAGGCCGCGAGCCAGAACGCGATTGCCGTGAGAAAGGGACCATTCATGCCGGCTTCACTCCCATGCGCCGGTTGACCCAGGCTCCAATAATGTCGACGGTCATGACCAGGATCCCGGCAAGTGCGGCGGCCATCAGCAAAGCCGACCAGATCTGCACTGTCTGGCCGTAGTAGGAACCGGCCAGCAGGCGTGCGCCGAGGCCGGCAACCGCGCCGGTCGGCAGTTCACCAACAATGGCGCCGACCAGTGCAATCGAGATCGCCACCTTCATCGAGGTGACAAGAAACGGGACGGCGGCGGGCAGGCGGAGCTTCCAGAAGGTCTGGGACGCGGTGGCCGAATAGGTGCGCATCAGGTCGAGATGCATGACTTCCGGTGAACGCAGCCCCTTGGTCATTCCGACCGCAATCGGGAAGAACGAGAGATACATCGAGATCGTGGCTTTGGGCAGCAGACCCGAGATGCCTACGGCATTGAGCACAACGATGATCATCGGCGCAATCGCCAGGATCGGGATCGTCTGCGAGGTAATGATCCACGGCATCAGCGAGCGGTCAAGCGTCTGGTAATGGACGATACCGACGGCAAGCGCCACGCCGAGCACGGTGCCCATCAGGAAGCCGAGCAGGGTCGAGGACAGCGTGATCCAGGAATGGTAGACGAGGCTGCGCTTCGAGGTGATGCTCTTGCCCACCGTGGTGTCCCACAGTTCCGCAAAGACCTGGTGAGGAGCCGGCAGCACCGGGCGTTCCTGGGCCATGGTGCGCGGCAGGATTTCCGAAAAGCTGATGGTGTTTCCCGCACGTTGCGCCTGGTCGCGCTCGAAGGGGGTATTGAGGAAGACGGCCGCCGCATACCAGAGCGCGATGATGGCGAGCACCACGGTGCCGATGGGCAAGATCTTGTCGTGGAGAAGGCTGTGCTCACTCATGCAGCCTCTCCCGGCCAGCGCATCCACAGCGTCGGAATGCCTTCTTCGGTGGCGGTGTCACGACGGGTGAAATCCGCCTGGAAGCCTTCCCGTTCATAAAAACGCAGCGCCTGGGTGTTGCGTTCGAACACGGTGAGCTCGAGTCCCTCCGGGTGTGCCGCCTTGGCCGCGTCGAGCAGCATCTTGCCAACGCCTTTTCCGCGCGCATCGGGGCGCAAGTAAAGCGCCGGGACAAAGCCGTCATTGCTCATGGAGAGGTAGCCAAGGATCTCGCCATCTTCTGCCGCCACGAACAGGGTGCGGGTCTCCAGCAAGGCCGGAACGAACAATGCCTCGACAGCCGCGTGATCAATCGTGCGCGGAAGCCATTCCGTCGCGTCGATATAGTCATTTATGATGGCCGCGCAGACCGAAAGATCGGCCACGGTGGCGTAGCGTAGCGACATCTCGCTACCCCGGCTTCGGACAGCGCTAGTCATCATAACTGTGCCCTGCCTTGAGACCTTCGCGAACCTGATGGGCGATCTTGAGGAACTCCGGCGTTTCGCGGATATCGAGCGACCGTTCCGTGCCCAGCGCGCTGCAATCGATGATCTCGTAGATGCGGCCCGGACGGGGGCTCATGACCACGATCTTGGTCGAGAGGAACACCGCTTCCGGGATCGAGTGGGTGACGAAGACCACCGTCTTTTTCGTCTTCGCCCAGAGCTTGAGCAACTGCTCGTTCAGATGATCGCGGACGATCTCGTCAAGCGCGCCAAACGGCTCGTCCATCAACAGCATGTCCGGTTCGACCGCGAGCGCGCGGGCGATGGAGGCGCGCTGCTGCATGCCGCCCGACAGCTGCCAGGGGAACTTCTTCTCGAAACCCGACAGGTTGACCAGTTCCAGGTTGGACTTGATGCGCGACGTGCGCGTGGCGGCATCAAGCCCCATCACTTCCAGCGGCAGGGCGATGTTGTCCTCGATGGTGCGCCAGGGCAGCAGTGCTGCCTGCTGGAACACATAGCCATAGGCGCGGGCGAGGCGGGCCTGCTCCGGCGTCAGGCCATTGACCGAAACCGATCCGCCGGTCGGCTGCTCGAGATCGGCAATAACCCGGAGCAGGGTGGTCTTGCCGCAGCCCGACGGGCCGATCAGCGAAACAAACTCGCCCTCAGTGATATCGAGCGTGATATCCTTGAGCGCATGCACCGGGCCGTCATTGGTCTCGAAGGTGAGGTCCAGTTTTTGGGCAGATATCACTGTCTCAGGCATGAGTTGCCGCTTTTTGTTTCATTGCATTCCCCCGAGAATTGCCTTGTGTCAGTCCTTGCCAGCGCCAAAGGTGATGCTGGCAAGGACCATGCCATTATACCCCGGTTGCCGGGATGCCCGAGCGTTCCACCTTGCGCGGCGAGGTGAGCTCCTTCCAGGAGGACAGCGCCTTGTTGACCGGGGTGACCGGTTCGCGGGCGACGAACTTGCCGTGGCCTTCCTGGGTCCGGATTTCGCCATCATGGACAGCGACGTGACCGCGGGTCAGCGTGTAGCGCGGCAGGCCCTTGACCTGCTTGCCCTCGAAGACGTTGTAATCGATCGCCGACTGCTGGCTGCCTGCGGTGATGGTCTTGGACTTTTCCGGGTCCCAGACCACCAGATCGGCATCCGCGCCCACCAGCACCGCGCCCTTTTTCGGGTAGCAGTTGAGGATCTTGGCGATGTTGGTCGAGGTGACGGCGACGAACTCGTTCATGGTCAGCCGCCCGGTGGCGACACCGTAGGTCCAGAGCATCGGCATGCGGTCCTCGAGACCGCCGGTGCCGTTGGGGATCTTGGTGAAATCGCCGACGCCGTAGCGCTTCTGCTCGGTGGTAAAGGCGCAATGGTCGGTGGCGACCACCTGCAGAGATCCGGCCGAAAGGCCGGCCCAGAGACTATCCTGGTGCATCTTGTTGCGGAAGGGCGGGCTCATCACCCGGCGGGCCGCATGATCCCAGTCGGGATGGGCGTATTCGCTCTCATCCAGCGTGAGATGCTGGATCAGCGGCTCGCCCCAGACCCGCATGCCCTTCTGGCGGGCGCGGCGGATGGCCTCGTGGCTCTGCTCGCAGGATGTGTGCACGACATAGAGCGGCGTGCCTGCCATGTCGGCGATCATGATGGCGCGGTTGGTGGCCTCGCCCTCGACTTCCGCAGGCCGCGAATACGCGTGCGCCTCGGGGCCGTTGTTGCCCTCGGCGAGCAGTTTTTGCTGCAATTGTGCCACCACGTCACCGTTCTCGGCGTGGACCATGGCGATGCCGCCCAGTTCGCCGATGCGCTGGAACGAGGAATACATCTCGTCGTCATCGACCATCAGCGCGCCCTTGTAGGCCATGAAGTGCTTGAAGGTTGTGATGCCGCGATCCCTGACCACCGCTTCCATCTCGTTGAACACCTGCTCGCCCCACCAGGTGATCGCCATGTGGAAGGAGTAATCGCAGTTGGCGCGGGTCGACTTGTTGTCCCACATGGTCAGCGCTTCGAGAAGCGACTGGCCGGGCGAGGGGAGCGCGAAATCGATGACCATGGTTGTGCCGCCGGACAGCGCTGCGCGGGTGCCGCTTTCGAAATCATCGGCGGAGTAGGTGCCCATGAACGGCATTTCGAGATGGGTGTGGGGGTCGATGCCGCCGGGCATGACATAGCAGCCGGTGGCGTCGAGCGACTTGTCGCCCACCAGGTTGGGGCCGATGGCGGTGATGACGCCGCCTTCGATCATCACGTCCGCCTTGTAGGTCAGGTCGGCGGTGACGATGGTTCCGTTCTTGATGACGGTGGTGCTCATGATGCACGTCCTCTTGCTGTTCCAATTCGTGTGTTGATCGGCCGTCTTTATGCGGCCTTCTCAAGATGCAGGTCGTCTAGTCGGCATAGCCGGGGTTTTCCCGGTCGAGCACGCGTTTCATTTCCTCGAAATGCGAGAATTCGGCGTCCTTGTAGACCTCCCATTCGCGCGCCACGGATTCAGCCAGCTCGTCGTTCATCACGTTGAGCGGCTGGCCGGTCGAGTAGGCCAGCACCATGGTCCGCGCCGCACGCTCGAGATGGTACATGGCGTCGAAGGCCTCGGCCACGGTGCGGGCGACGGTGGTGACGCCGTGATTGGCCATCATGACGTTGGAATGATTGCCGATGGTGGCTGCGATGCGTTCGCCTTCCGCCTCGTCATTGGCGATGCCGCCAAAATCCATGTCCATCGCCAGCCGGTTGAAGAACCGGGCCGTGGTCTGGTCGATCGGCTTGATCGAGGGATCTTTCAGGCCCGCGAGCGCGGTGGCGTGCGGCGGATGAAGATGCAGCGCCACGCGGGCGTGCGGCACGCGGCGATGGATGGCGCCGTGGATCGACCAGGCCGACGGATCGGGCGCATCGGGACGCTTCATGGTGTCGGGATCATCGGCGTCGATCAGAAGCATTTCGCTGGCCTTGGCCATCGAGAAATGCTTCCAGCGCGGGTTCATCAGGAACTTTTTCCCGTCGGGCGAGACTGCGGCCGAGAAATGGTTGGCGACGCCTTCGTGCCAGTCATAATAGGCAGCGAGCCGAAGAGCGGCTGCAAGGTCTATGCGAAGCTGAGTCTCTTCGGAGTTCTCGAGGGACACGACTTTGGCTGATGTGTTCATCGGTTCACTCCACCACGCCGGCGGTTTCCACCACCGCATGCATGAGAACGTCGCAGCCTGCGCCGGCCCATTCCCTGGTGATCTCCTCGGCCTCGTTGTGCGACAGGCCGTCGACGCAGGGGCACATGACCATGGCGGTGGGCGCGACGCGGTTGATCCAGCAGGCATCGTGGCCGGCGCCGGAGATGATGTCCATGTGGGAGTAGCCCAGCCGCTCGGCGGCGTCGCGGATCGCCTTGACGCAGCCGTGGTCGAATTCCGGCGGGTCGAACTGGCCGACGATCTCGGCTTCGAAGCCGACGCCCAGGGCATCGCAGAGTTTCGGCGCTTCGGCCATCAGCCGGTCGACCATTCCATTGAGCGTATCGAGTTCATGGCTGCGGAAATCGATAGTGAAGACCGCCTTGCCCGGAATGATGTTGCGGGAGTTGGGGTAGATGTCGATGTGGCCGATGGCGCCCACCGCGTTGGGCGCATTGTCCATGGCGATCTGGTGCACCAGCTCGGTGATCTGGGCGAGGCCGCGGCCGGCGTTCAGCCGCATCGGCATCGGGGTCGAGCCAGTGTGGCTTTCCTTGCCGGTAACGGTGCACTGGACCCAGCGCAGGCCCTGGCCGTGGGTGACGACACCGATATCCTTGCCCTTGGCCTCGAGGATCGGGCCCTGCTCGATGTGCAGCTCGAACAGCGCATGCATCTTGCGGGCTCCCACCTCCTCGTCGCCCTTCCAGCCGATGCGCTCGAGCTCGTCGCCGAAGCGCTTGCCCTTGGCGTCGACGCGGTCATAGGCCCAGTCCTGCTCGTGCACGCCGGCGAATACGCCCGAGGCCAGCATGGCAGGGGCAAAGCGGGTGCCTTCCTCGTTGGTCCAGTTGACCACTACGATCGGGTGCCTGGTCTTGATGTCGAGATCGTTGAGCGTGCGCACCAGCTCGAGGCCGGCCAGAACGCCGAGCACGCCGTCATACTTGCCGCCAGTGGGCTGGGTGTCGAGGTGAGAGCCGACATAGACCGGCAGCGCATCGGGATCGGTGCCGGGCCGCGTCATGAACATGTTGCCCATGGTGTCCACACCCATAGTGAGCCCCGCCTGTTCGCACCACTTGCGGAACAGGTGGCGGCCTTCGCCGTCCTCGTCGGTCAGGGTCTGGCGGTTGTTGCCGCCGGCGACGCCCGGTCCGATCTTGGCCATCTCCATGAGCGAGTCCCACAGCCGGTCGGGGTTGATGCGGAGGTTTGCTGCGGGTGCGGACATGGTGGTCTCCTATTTCAGTTCGACTTCGACAAAGCTCATCGGCCTTGTTCCGGCATTTATGACATTGTGCTCGACACCGAGCGGGCGGCGATAGGCCTCGCCCGGCGCCATGGTCACTTCACGGGTGCCACCGCCCGGCTCCTCGAGCATCATGACGCATTCGGTCACCGGGGTGACGACGTAATCATGACCGTGAACATGCCAGCCGGTCTCCGCCCCGGGGGCGAAATCGAAGCGCGTCACGCGGACGCGGTCGTCATCGACCAGGGTTGTTGCGGTGGCAGGTTCGCGTGTCATGGTTCAGCTCGGGCTCAGCTCGGGAAAGTGAAGACCGCGCCGGACTTGATGCCGTTGGGCCAGCGCGATGTGATGGTTTTCAGGCGGGTGTAGAAACGGACGCCTTCAGGGCCGTAGATCGAGTGATCGCCGAACAGCGAGCGCTTCCAGCCGCCGAAGGAATGATAGGCGACCGGCACCGGGATCGGCACGTTGACGCCGACCATGCCGACTTCGATGGAATCCGAGAAGGCGCGGGCGGCGTCGCCGTCGCGGGTGAAGATCGCGGTGCCGTTGCCGTATTCGTGGTCGTTGATCATCTTGACGGCGTCGTCGAAGCTGCCGGCGCGGACGACCGAAAGCACCGGGCCGAAGATCTCTTCCTTGTAGATGGTCATGTCAGTGGTGACGCGGTCGAACAGCGTTCCGCCGACGAAGTAGCCGTTCTCGTAGCCCTGCAGCGAAAAGCCGCGGCCATCGACCACCAGTTCGGCGCCTTCGCTGACGCCCTGGTCGATGTAGCCCAGCACCTTTTCCTGATGCATCTTGGTCACCACCGGGCCCATCTCGGCCGTCTCGTCGGTGGCAGGGCCGATCTTGAGCGCCTCGACACGGGGCTTGAGCTTGGCAACCAGCGCGTCGGCGGTCTTCTCGCCCACGGGAACGGCGACCGAGATCGCCATGCAGCGCTCGCCGGCGGAGCCATAGCCTGCGCCCATCAGCGCGTCGGCGGCCTGGTCCATGTCGGCGTCGGGCATGATCACCATGTGGTTCTTGGCACCGCCAAGCGCCTGCACGCGCTTGCCGTTGGCGGTGCCGCGCGAATAGACATATTCGGCGATCGGGGTGGAGCCGACAAAGCTGATTGCCTTGACATCGGGGTGATCGAGAAGGGTGTCGACGGCAAGCTTGTCGCCATGGACGATGTTGAGCACACCCTCGGGGAAGCCTGCTTCCTGGAACAGTTTCCAGGCCAGCATCGGCGCGGAGGGATCGCGCTCGGAGGGCTTGAGGACAAAGGTATTCCCGCAGGCGACCGCGATCGGATACATCCACATCGGCACCATGGCCGGGAAATTGAACGGGGTGATGCCGGCGACAACGCCCAGCGGCTGGCGGTCGGCGATGGAATCGACGCCGGGGCCGACATTGCGGGAGAAATCGCCCTTCAAGAGGTTGGGGATGCCGCAGGCAAATTCCACCACCTCGATGCCGCGGGTGACTTCACCGAGTGCATCGTCATGGGTCTTGCCGTGCTCGCGGCTGATCTCGCGGGCGATGTCGCTCGCGTGGCGGTCGAGCAGTTCCTTGAACTTGAACATGAAGCGGGCGCGCTTCAATGGTGGCATCGCGCCCCAGGCCGGCTGGGCCGCCTTGGCGTTGGCCACGGCCGCGTTGATTTCCTCGACCGTCGAGAGCGGCAGTTCGGCGATCTGTTCGCCGGTCGCCGGGTTGAAGACGGGGGACCTGCGGTCCGAGCCGGAAATCGTCAGCTTGCCGCCGATGGCATTTTCAATGATCTGCATGGTTACGTGACCCCTTTGAGCACTGTGCGCAGTTTTTCAAACAATTCGTCGATCTGATCCTTCGAGATGATCAGGGGCGGGGAGAGCGCGATGATGTCGCCGGTGGTGCGGATCAGCAAGCCGTCGTCATAGGCCTTGAGGAAGGCCGAGAAGGCGCGCTTGGTCGGCTCGCCGGCAATCGGATCGAGCTCGATAGCGCCGATCAAGCCGGTGTTGCGGATGTCGATGACATGCGGGCAGTCTTTCAGCGAATGCAGCTGCTCCTCCCAGTAGGGGGACAGTTCGGCAGCGCGGGTCAGCAGGCCTTCTTCCTTGTAGGTGTCGAGCGTTGCGAGCGCTGCGGCGGATGCGATCGGGTTGCCCGAATAGGTGTAGCCGTGGAAGAACTCGATCATGTGCTCCGGGCCCTGCATGAAGGCGTCGTGGATCTCGGAGGTGACGAAAACCGCGCCCATCGGGATGACGCCGTTGGTCAGGCCCTTGGCGGATGTGATCATGTCCGGCATGACGTCGTAGTGCTGGGCGGCGAAGGGAGAGCCGAGGCGGCCGAAACCGGTGATGACTTCGTCGAAGATCAGCAGGATGCCGTGTTTTGTGCAGATCTCGCGCAGCTTCTTGAGATAGCCTTTTGGCGGGATCAGCACGCCGGTGGAGCCCGCCACCGGCTCGACGATGACGGCGGCAATGGTCGAGGCGTCATGCAGGGTGACGATGCGTTCGAGTTCGCTTGCCAGGTCGCCGCCATGTTCGGGCTGGCCCTTGGTGAAGGCGTTCTGCGCCGGCAGATGAGTGTGCGGCATGTGATCGACGCCGGTCAGCAGCGTGCCGAACATCTTGCGGTTGGTGACGATGCCGCCAACCGATATGCCGCCGAAATTGACGCCGTGATAGCCGCGCTCGCGGCCGATCAGCCGGGTGCGGGAGCCGTTGCCCTTCACCCGGTGGTAGGCGAGCGCCACCTTCAGTGCGGTTTCGACCGACTCCGAGCCGGAGTTGGTGAAAAGCACATGGTTCATGCCATCGGGCGCAATGTCGACCAGGCGGTTGGCCAGCTCAAATGCCTTGGGGTGGCCCATCTGGAAAGCAGGCGCGTAGTCCAGCTCGCCTGCCTGCTGGGCAATCGCCTCGGTGATCTTCGGGCGGCAATGGCCTGCGTTGACACACCACAGCCCCGCCGTGCCATCAAGGATCTTGCGGCCGTCGGAGGCTGTGAAATGCATGTCCCTGGCGCCGACCAGCATCCGCGGGTTCTGCTTGAACTGGCGGTTGGCGGTGAACGGCATCCAGAACGCACGCAGATCATTGGGGGTTGTGTTGAGCCGGTTTGACATGGCTGGTGCGCCTCCTGACGCGTGGGGTTCCCGATCCTTCAGTCAAGTGCCACTTCACGTGGCTTGTATCCGCCGACAGTGCTTTGTTGCGAAATATTGACTGTTTGATAAAACTCTATCAGGGTCAATCACCCGGTCAAGGCAAATTCGGCGTTGTGCGCAACAGCTTCGGTGCAACGGATTGCCGCCAGTCGTGGGAATGAAATGGAGCACATGACTTGAAGGCAAGGGCCACCGAAACCCAACGCAAGACCCGCATTCAGATGGAGAACGAGGAGCGCATCCTCGACGCCGCTCTTGAAGAGTTCTCGGTGCATGGATTTCGGGGTGCGACGATCGACCGGATCGCAGAACATGCCGGCATGTCCAAGCCCAACCTGCTCTATTACTTCCGGCGCAAGCAGGACATCTACGAGTCGCTGATCGCCCGTCTTCTGGTCAAATGGCTCGAGCCGCTGCAGGAGCTTGATGCGGTTGGCGATCCTTTGCCGGAGCTGCAATCCTACATCCGCCGCAAGCTCGAGATGGCGCGTGATTTCCCGCGCGAAAGCCGTCTGTTTGCCAACGAGATTCTGCAGGGTGCACCGCGGATCAAGCGGCTCCTGGAAAGCGAACTCAAGCCGCTGGTCGATGAAAAAGCGGAAGTGCTCAAGGGCTGGATGAAGGCCGGAAAGATCAATCCGGTCGACCCCCGCCACCTGATTTTCTCGATCTGGTCAACCACGCAGCATTATGCCGATTTCGATGTCCAGGTTCAGGTCATCCTCGGCCCGGACCGCGGTGCCGCGGGCCGGTTCGAGGATGCTGCGCGCTATCTCGAGACGCTGTTTCTCGAGGGGCTGCGACCGAATGAAAAGACGGTCGCAGCACCGCGACCACTCGAAGGCTGAGGCTGGAGGCAGTCAGTCGATCAGCCCGACAGCGCGGCGTCCCTCTTCGGTCTTCAACGAGAAATCATCGCCATCATATGGGCGCGCCGCGTCCGTGGTGAGCCAGGCGATGGCTTCGCCGACCCATTCGGGCGAGATGTGCGTGGACCAGTCGAGCTGGCTCACGGGATTGACGCCGGAGTCCTTGATCGAGCGCTGCATGTCGGTGGCCACGGTCCCCGGTGAAAGGCCGACCACACGGATGTTGTCGGCCGCGCATTCCACATGGGCGCAGCGGGTGAGCGACAGGACCCCGGCCTTGGTGGCGCAATAATGGCTCCAGCCTTCAAGCGCACCGGTGGCCGCGCCTGAAGAGATGTTGATGATGACGCCGCCGCCCCCACGCTTCATCACCGGGATCGCGGCCCGGAGACCATGGTAGACGCCCTTGAAATTGATATCGACGACCTGGTCCCAGGCTTCAGGGTCGGACTCCTCGATCCGGGCGATGGGGTCGATCACGCCGGCATTGTTGACAAGGATGTCGAGGCTGCCGAAACGGTCGACCGCCTTTGTCATCGCGGCGTCGAGATCGCTGTAATCTGCCACGTCGCAGGTTACGGCAAGCGCCCTTTCGCCAATGTCGGCCGCAATCCGGGCGGTGTCGGAACTCGACCGCGCCGCGAGGACGACATTGGCGCCATAGCCTGCGAGAATGCGGGCCGCTGCCTCGCCAATGCCGCGGCTGGCGCCGGTGATCAATGCAGTCTTGCCGGTCAGATCAATGCTCATGATGGTCTCCTTTATCCGGTCAACCTTGTGCAATTGATGGCGCGGGTAATCAAGATGCCGGGCCGGGTTCCTGCGCGATCAGTTGCCGGGATCCCCGGCGCCTGGAAAATCGGGACAGGCGGTCCGGACAGGGGGCTGCCCGCGATTGAGCTATCAAGAATGCTTGATATAAGTCTGGCATTGTCCCGCCGCATGCGCTAAGGCGACCCGATCAACGCCAATGGTGCAGGAGCCGATCATGAGCATTGTCATCCACCACAATCCCGGATGCGGGACGTCGCGCAACGTGCTTGAAATCATCAGGGCGTTTGCCGGCGAACCAGTGGTCATCGAATATCTCAAGACCGGCTGGACCCGCGGGCAATTGCAGGCCCTGTTTGCCGCCGCCGGCCTGACCCCGCGTGAGGCGCTGAGGGTGTCGAAGTCTCCGGCGGAGGAGCTGGGATTGACTGATCCGACGGTCAGCGATGAGGTGATCCTGGATGCAATGCTCGAGCATCCGGTTCTGGTCAACCGACCGATCGTCTGCACGCGGAAGGGGGTAGCGCTTTGCCGTCCATCGGAGGCGATCTTTGCGCTTCTCGATGTCGCGCCCGGCGCCACCTACACCAAGGAAGACGGAGAGGTGATCACCGCCCCATGACCAAGGACCTGCCGAACATCGAGCCGGACAGCTTTCAGCGTCCGGACCTGGATACGCTTTCACTGCCGGGCGAGCCCGGCCACCCGCCGCGGGTGCTGATGCTCTACGGGTCGCTCAGGGGGCGATCCTATTCACGGTTCCTCACACTGGAAGCCAAGCGCGTGCTCGAAGCACTCGGCGCGGAGGTCAAAGTGTTTGATCCCGCCGGGTTGCCTCTCGTCTCCGACGAGGCGGAAGGCCATCCCAAGGTCCTGGAACTGCGCGAGCTGTCGCTGTGGTCGGAAGCCCAGGTCTGGTGTTCGCCGGAGCGGCACGGTGCGATGACCGGGGTGATGAAAACGCAGATCGACTGGTTGCCACTGGCGCCGATCGGCGGCGTGCGGCCAACGCAGGGGCGGACTTTGGCGCTGATGCAGGTCAGCGGCGGATCGCAGAGCTTTAACACGCTCAACCAGATGCGGGTTCTGGGCCGCTGGATGCGGATGATCACCATCCCGAACCAGTCATCGGTGCCTAAGGCGTTCGCGGAATTCGACGAGGAAGGGCGGATGAAACCGTCGCCGTTCTACAACCGCATGGTCGATGTCATGGAGGAACTGATGAAGTTCACCCTGCTGACGCGCGGACGGTCGGAATATCTCGTCGACCGCTACTCCGAGCGCGTGGAAAGCGCCGAGGCGCTCTCCCTGCGGGTCAACCAGCGCTCGATCTAGCGCCGTCATTCATCCCTGGACGGGATTATACCGCGCCGGTGTATTCGCCGCGCGCCGGATAATCGTTCTTGATGGCGAAATCGAGTGCGCCGACCAGTTCCGAGAAATGCGGCCGGACGAACGGCATGGTCTGCACGGAGCCGTAGTACAGCGTCTGCTGCGGGGTGACCATGAACAGGCCGGGTTCGGAGAACAACGCAGGCTCCTCGATGCCGATCGAAGTCTTGCCGCGCGAAGTGGAAATGTAGAGCCCCCATTCCCGCGCCTTGGCCAAGGGCAGGTCGTAGCCGAACCGGAGCGTGTCGGCACCAATCTTCTCAGCCATCTGGCGGGTGCGTTCCTCGCCGTCGGAACTGATGGCGATGGTGGCCACGCCGCGCTCGGCAAAATCTGCAACCCGTTTCTGAAACTCGGTGAGGTAGGTGGCGCAGATCGGGCAGTGCAGCCCGCGGTAAAAGCAGATCACCGTGCCACGATCCGACGTGTCGGTCGTCAGGTCGAATTCGCCGTGATCGAGCGTCGGGAGTTTAAGATCCGGGGTTTTCTGGCGGGGAAGCAGCATGGGTAAAGCCTTTCACATCGGGGTTGTGATTTCAGCATAGCGGAAATAAAGTCAGAAAAATCCGATTAAACTGACTGAAACGCCGACATGAGCCAAATGGACAGACTGACAACGCTGATGGAGCGCTTCACGCTGGAAGTGAAGCCCGTGGCCCTGGCCGCGGCAACGATGGTGGTAACCGGCCGCGAAGACGGCACTCCCGGTGTTGTCTGGTTTGGTGGTGCCGGCGTCGGGGCTGACCTTGACCCGGACACGGTCCTGTTCGCTGCCGCCGTCGCGTGGGGCGGAGCGTCAAATCCGCTTCTGTCGGCACTGCCCGACAGGATCTGCTTTGACCTCTCCGCGGATGCGGAAGCGTTCAGTCTCGTCCGGCTGATGCACTCGGAACTCGCGGCGGCGCGCTGTGGGTCCGCTTCGGTCGTCAACCGGCTTGGCGAAGTCATGGTCGTTCGGCTGCTGCGGGCGCAAATCGAAGCGGGCTCGACACGGCCGGGACTGCTCTCGGGGCTTTCGGATGCAAGGTTGAACCGGGCGATCGTCGCCATTCACGGCAATCCCGGACGGGACTGGCGCAATGACGATCTCGCGGTCATCGCGGGGCTCTCGCTCAGCCGTTTCGCCGAGACCTTTGTTGCGGTGGTCAGCGAAACACCGGCGGCCTATCTCAGGCGCTGGCGGCTGACGCTGGCCCGGCAGGACCTACAGAAGGGAGACCGGGTCGAGGCTGTCGCGCGGCGCTACGGCTACCGGTCCCCGGAGGGTTTTGCCAGGGCCTTCCGGCAGCACTACGGGCAGAAACCACTGGCGATGCGCGGCATCGCGGGCGAGCAGCGGGCCACAGTCTAACGCTAGCGATCGGCCCAATGGCTGCCGATGTCGTTTGCCAGTTCACCGATCGAGCCCTGCTTCCAGTTGGAGCGGTCGGCTTTGACATATCCGACAAAGGCCAGGGTGCCGCCGCGCCTGCGGATGGCTGAAACGGCGACACTGTCGGGCATGATGGTCCGGACGCCGTAGATTTCCATGATCGGCAGGTCGAGCTGCGGCATGGTCCTGTGGATGAGTTCGGTGCAGAAGGTGCAGTCGGGGGAATCGACGTCGAACAGGAAGTCGAACTTCATCCCCATGGCCGCGAAGAAATCGACCGCTGTCCTGCGGCGCCGCTCAATATTGGCAATTCGCGGCCTCAGGACTGCGACCGCATCGGTATTGAGGACGATGGAGGGTCTCGACAGATGCACGCCCTCGGCATCTGCCTCGATGAAGACTTGACCGGCGCGGATCTTCGCATGGTGCGGTTCAACTTCCGGCGCAGACCAGATGCCAAGGTACCGCAGTTCCTGTTCGGTGCCGAGATAGATCGCGGCATGGCCGAAGAGTCCCGGAATCATCTGGCCCGAGCGTTTTCCCTTGGAACTGACCAGAACGATGTCGAGCGGCTGCAGGACGTCCATGACCGCTTCCTGCGCGGCCTGCTTCGACCTGAGATAGCCGCTGCGCCAGGACACATGGCTCAACACGGTGCCGAGCGCCGGGGCGACGGTGCGCGCCATGTCCACATACCAGCGCGGATAGTCCTCCATGCTGGTGCAGCAGGCCTGAAGGCTTGCCCTGGCGGGTTTCACACCTTTGTCGGTAGTCCCGATTCCCGTGCATCCCTGCAGCAGTGATCCAAGGATGAGAAGCAGTGCCAGGGTGATCCGGCGAACCGTCGGCAGAGTGTCAGTGTTACGCATACGCAGACCCGGTAATCATGTGTTTCGTGCAGCGCCGCAACGACGTGCCGAGCAGTTGGGGTTCCGGTCAGCCGGCAGGCGCCATCGCGCGGAGCGAAAACCCATGTGAAAGAGAATACGGAGACAAGGCGGCAGGTCCTAGCCTTGCGAGAACGGTACCACGCGGTAACGGAAATCCTCCATGTCGTCCTCGATGCGGCGCAGATCGGATTCCATCCGGCCGATGTCGCGATCGAGATCCCGGATGGTGCGGCGGTTGTCATCTATCCGCCGTTCCACCGCGCGGCGGTCCTCGGTGCCGGCAGTCAACAGTTTCTCATCGTCGCGGATGGATTGCTCAAGGCTGCGGATGCGCGATTCCCGACTGGAGATCTCGCGCTTCTTCTCATGGTGCAGACGTCCGAGTTCGTAGCCTTCGCGGAAGCCTGTCTCGAGATTGACGGGGCAGACATTGGCGTAGGTCTTGCCCTGGCTGCCGACACTCAAGCCGTTGAGCGGTGTGCAGTAGCGGGGCAGGCCCTGCTGATAACCCTGATACCAGGCGGTCTGGTCGGCAGCGACACCGGCTCTGGTGCAGGCCTTGACGTGCCGCGCAAAGCGATCCTGCGGATTATAGCCGGCGGCACCATCCTGTTCGCCGATCACGCGCCAGTCGGCAACCGCACATTCCTCCTTGGACATGGTCTGGCATGAGGCCAGCACCAGACAGGCAAGAAGAGCAAGTACAGAATACAGTCTCATGATTATCCCCAAGGCAGTAGACAGTCCCTGGAACTTTGTTAGCAACTGGCTGACTTCCAGACAACCAATCAGGTGGTTTTATCACCTGCCCCGACGTCGAGCGGCCGGATGCACCGGCATTACTTCACAAAAAAGACCGGCCGTTGTTCGCGGCCGGTCTGCATTTCGTGAGCAACTGGAATGGCAGGCGCTATTCGGCTGCCTGCTTTGCCATCGGGTTGTTGGGGTGTGTGGTCCAGTTGGCATAATCATTGTTGATCGACTGGCCGGTCCGCGGGTCCGATCCCTCGGTCATCTGCACCATGGTGATGCAATCATCGACAGGGCAGACATTGACGCAGAGATTGCAGCCGACGCACTCGTCGTCCATCACCTCGAAATGCCGGACGCCATCGACCATCGAGGTAATCGCTTGGTGCGAGGTGTCCTCGCAGGCGATGTGGCAGCGGCCGCACTTGATGCACAGGTCCTGGTCGATCTTCGCCTTGGTGATGTAGTTGAGGTTGAGATACTGCCAGTCGGTGACATTCGGTACCGCGCGGCCCTGGAAGTCGGCAATGGTCTCATAGCCCTTCTCGTCCATCCAGTCGGACAGGCCCTGGGCCATTTCCTGGACAATCTTGAAGCCGTAGGTCATCGCTGCGGTGCAGACCTGAACCGTGCCGCAACCCAGCGCGATGAACTCCGCCGCATCACGCCATGTCTGGACGCCGCCAATGCCTGAGATCGGCAGGCCGCGGGTTTCGGCGTCACGGGCAATCTCGGCCACCATGTTGAGGGCGATCGGCTTGACCGCAGGACCGCAATAACCGCCATGCGAGCCCTTGCCGTCGATCGTCGGCATCGGCGCGAAATTGTCGAGATCGACCGAAACGATGGAGGAGATGGTGTTGATCAGCGATACCGCGTCGGCACCACCTGCCTTTGCAGCGCGCGCCGGATAGCGGATGTCGGTGATGTTGGGCGTCAGCTTCACGATCACCGGCATTTTCGAATATTGCTTGCACCATTCGGCGACCATCTGGATGTATTCGGGCACCTGGCCGACGGCCGCACCCATGCCGCGTTCGCTCATACCGTGCGGACAGCCGAAATTGAGCTCGATGCCGTCGGCGCCGGTGTCCTCGACGCGCGGAAGAATGGCCTTCCAGCTTGCCTCCTCGCACGGCACCATGATCGACACGATCATCGCCCGGTCGGGCCAGCGCTTCTTGACTTCCCTGATCTCGCGCAGATTGATCTCGAGATCGCGGTCGGTGATCAGCTCGATGTTGTTGAGACCTAGCAGACGGCGATCCGGTCCCCAGATCGCGCCGTAGCGCGGGCCGTTGACATTGACGACCGGCGGGCCGGCTTCTCCGAGCGTCTTCCAGACGACGCCGCCCCAGCCGGCTTCAAAGGCGCGCTCGACATTGTAGGCCTTGTCGGTCGGCGGCGCAGAAGCCAGCCAGAAAGGGTTGGGTGATTTGATACCGAGAAAATTGGTGGAAAGGTCAGCCATGATATCTTTTCCTTCCTCAAGCCATCAGGGCTTTGTGAATGCTTTCAGCGGCGATCTTGCCGTCTTCGACGGAGACCACGGTGAGATCTTCGCCTCCGGCGACACAGTCGCCGCCGGCCCAG
Source organism: Parahoeflea alexandrii (assembly GCF_024105735.1). GTDB lineage: Bacteria > Pseudomonadota > Alphaproteobacteria > Rhizobiales > Rhizobiaceae > Hoeflea > Hoeflea alexandrii. The sequence goes on from NZ_JAAAML010000001.1 coordinate 512,669, forward strand.
ATCTTCTGATGCGAGGTCCGCCGGTTTTCATCGACGCTGATGCGGCCTTTCTCGAGGGTGATCGAAACGCCTGCAAGGGGGCCGGCATCCGGGGTCTGGCCGATGGCCTTGAAGACCTGGTCGGCCTGGATGGTGACGGTCTCGCCGGTGCCGGCAAGCTTGCCTGATGCATCGAGCGCAGTCTTTTCCAGCGTGATCGCCGAGACAGCGCCGTCCAAAACCTCAAGGCTTTTCGGCATCAGCCAGTGGCGGATGGCGATACCGTGGGTCTGGGCCAGTTCCTGCTCGTAGAGCGAGGCATTCATGTGCTCCTGGCCGCGGCGGTAGGTCACGGTAACCTCTTCGGCGCCCAGCAGCTTGGCCTGCATGGCGGCATCGATCGCGGTCATGCCGCCGCCGATGACAACGACCCTGCGGCCGACCTCGAGCAGTGAAAGATCATCTGCCTGACGCAGGACACCGATGAAATCGACGGCGTCGATCACGCCGGCCGCGTCGTCGCCGTCAACGCCGAGCGCATTGACGCCGGGCAATCCCACGCCGAGAAACACCGCGTCGAAATCCGCGGTCAGCTGCTCGAGCGTGACATCGCGGCCGAGCGCCTTGCCATTCTCGATGGTGATGCCGCCGATCTGGAGGATGAAGTCGACCTCGTCCTGGGCAAAGTCATTGGTGGTCTTGTAGGAGGCGATGCCGTACTCGTTGAGGCCGCCGGCTTTCTCTCGGGCCTCGTAGACGGTGACGTCGTGGCCGAGTGTTGCCAACCGGTGCGCGCAGGACAGGCCCGCGGGGCCGGCGCCGATGACGGCGATCTTCCTGCCGGTCGGGGTTGCCCGGGTGAAGGGATGGGACTGTTCGCGTTCCATGAAGGTATCGGTCGCGTAGCGCTGCAGCAGACCGATCTTGACCGGCTTGCCTTCAGCGGTCTCGCGCACGCAGACCTCTTCGCAAAGGGTTTCGGTCGGGCAGACCCGGGCGCACATGCCGCCCATGATGTTCTGCTCGAAGATGGTCTTTGCGGAGCCGACCGGATTGCCGGCCTGGATCTTGCGGATGAACATCGGAATGTCGATGGACGTCGGGCAGGCGGTCATGCACGGCGCATCGTAACAGAAATAGCATCTGTCGGCTTCCACGAGCGCCTCGTGCGGCGTCAATGGAGGATGGATGTCGGAAAAATTGTCGACATATTCGGCGCTGGAAAGCCGGTTCGCCTTCACATCGCTCGTCTCGGACACAGTCATCAGAACCCCTCTCGTTGCGAGAACCTCGTCTGCGGTCTTTTTTGGGCAACTCACCGGTGCCCTTGCCGCCGCAGTTTTGAAAGAATGAAACGGTTTTATCAAAAGGTCAAATTTTTTATCAATTGATCAAAATTTGACTTTTACTGTCAACATTGCGCTTCGGCTGAAGCCCGGTAAATATGCTGAGAACCAAGGAGCCTGAAGTGACTGATTACCCAATTACGGACTACGACGATGCCTATGCGAATGGAGCCCATATCCCCGGTGCAGCTGATTTTCCACCTCGTTGGACGGCGATGGCGGAGAGCTTTCGGGACGAATTGAAAAATGCGGGGAGGGCGCGACTGGATCTCGCCTACGGGCCGGCTTCGCGCAATCGTTTCGACCTGTTTCTGCCTGAAGGCACGCCCAAGGGCCTGGCGGTGTTTGTCCATGGCGGCTACTGGAAAGCGTTTGACAAGTCGGTCTGGTCGCATCTGGCCTCGGGGCCGCTGGCGCATGGGTATGCGGTGGCGATGCCGAGCTATACGCTCTGCCCGGACAACAGCATTTCCGGGATTGCCAGGGAAATTGCCGCGGCCATCGGTGCAGCGGCACAGGAGGTGACCGGCCCGATCCGGCTTACCGGCCATTCCGCCGGCGGCCAGCTTGTGACCCGGATGATCAGCGGAACCCCCTTGCTGCCAGCGGAAGTCCTCAGCCGCATCGTTGGAGTCACCTCGATCTCCGGCGTTCACGATCTGCGTCCGCTGATGCGCACCGAGATGAACGACATCCTGAATACCGATGCGGCCGAAGCACAAACGGAAAGCCCGGTGCTGCTCGCTCCGCTGGCGCCGATCCCGGTGATGGCCTGGGTGGGGGCCGACGAGCGGCCGGAATTCGTCCGGCAGAACCGGGCGCTTTACGAAATGTGGCGCGGGTTCGAGACCCCGATGCAGATCTGCGAAGAAGCCGGCAAGCACCATTTCGACGTGATTGACGGGCTCTCCGATCCGGAGCATCCGCTCTGCCGTGCCTTTCTCGGACTGGAGGGCTGAAAGCATGGAAAGTCGGGGGAGGGAGCGCAATTAAGCCTTTGTTCACGGCAACACCCTAATTTTGTTGCAAGAGCTTAGCCATGGCGGCCATCAGGGCAGCCACATTTTCCGATCAAAAAATCCGGAAACAGCGATGACGCACCTCAGGGCCATGACGGGCCTCCTTGCTTTGCTGGCGGTCCCCGCCATTCCCGCACATGCTGCAGCCGATGAAATGCTGCCTGATCCGGCCTTTGGCCAATCGACGCTTGCCGGCGAATGGTGGGCCACTCCGAACATCAAGGCCGAGTACCGGCCCGGTTCGCTGTGCGGTCAGGTGGCCGGCGGGGCAGCCCAGCCCTGGGATGCGATCCTCGGGTTCAACGGGCTCAGCCTGACAAAGGGCGAGCGGTACCGTCTGTCGATCACGGTGTCGGGCGATCCGGGCGGGCCGATGCGCGCGCTGGCGCAGAAGGCCGAGGAACCGTGGACCGCGGAAGGCGAGATCACGCGCAGCGTGCGCGTTGGCCAGCAGACGCTGAGCGAAGACTTCACCGCTGCCGAGAGCCATGCAAGCGCCCAGCTGGTCTTTCAGCTCGGTGGGTCGGATACGCCGTGGCGGTTCTGTCTGCACGTGGCCTCGCTGCAGTCCGGCCAGGAGCCGGAGGCCGACACAGCTTCGGGCGCGCTGTCTGCGATCCGCGTCAACCAGTTCGCCTATTTCCCTGACGGCCCCAAGCACGCCACCCTGGTGCGCAAGGACAAGGCGCGGGTCGAATGGCGCATGACTGCCGCCTCTGGCGAGACCGTCGCATCCGGGTTCAGCAGGCCCGAAGGCCGCAATCCCTCCTCGGGCCTTGATGTGCACATCATCGATTTCAGCGGCATGAGGACCCCTGGCGACGGCTACCGGCTGGTGGTCGGTGACGACGTCAGCCCGCCGTTCTCGGTTTCGGATACGGCCTATGGCCAGCTGCGCCGCGATGCGCTCGGCTATTTCTACAAGGTGCGCAGCGGCATCGAAATCCGCGAGGAACTGGCCGGGCAGGGCTATGGCCGTCCGGCGGGGCACCTGGGCAAGGCGCCCAACCGGGGCGACACGTCGGTCGGTTGCGTCGACACCCGCACGGCGCGCAAGGTCTACGGCGAGGCGTGGAGCTGCGGCTACAAGCTCAATGTCGCCGGCGGCTGGTATGACGCAGGCGACTTCGGCAAATATGTGGTCAATGGCGGCATTGCCGCAGCGCAGCTGCTCGGGACCTATGAGCGGGCGCTTCATCACAGCCGTGCCTCGTCCCCGGCGCTTGCGGACGGGCTGGCCCTCATACCCGAAGCGGGAAACGGTGTTCCGGACATCCTCGATGAGGTGCGCTGGGAGCTTGATTTCCTGCTGTCGATGACGGTTCCCGAGGGCGAGCCTCAGGCGGGCATGGCGCATCACAAGGTGCACGGCAACCGCTGGACGGTGGGGCCGGTCCTGCCGCACCGCGACCGCGAGCTCCGGGTGTTGCACCGGCCATCGACAGCCGCCACTCTCAACCTGGCGGCCGCTGCGGCACAAGGGGCGCGGCTGTTTGCCGGATTTGATCGCCCATACGCGGAAACACTGCTTGCCGCCGCGGTTCGCGCCTACCGCGCCGCGGAAGCAAATCCGGCGTTGTATGCGCCCTACACCGACGGCAGCTTTGGTGGTGGCGATTACCAGGATGACGATGTCTCCGACGAATTCTACTGGGCCGCCGTGGAGCTGTACCTGAGCACCGGCGATCCGGTCTGGCTCGAGCGCGCCAAGGCGTCGCCCCACTGGTCGGGGCCGCTGTTCCAGGAGCACGGCTTCGACTGGCGTTCGGTGGCCGCTCTTGCGCGCCTGCAGCTTGCGTCGGTGCCCTCCGCGCTGCCGAAGCGGGATCTCAAGGCGGTCCAGGTTTCCGTCCGGGACGCGGCGGAAGCCTACATGAGGGACCAGCGCAAGGAAGCCTTCGGCTTTATGTACGCTCCCGAGCGATTTGGCTGGGGCTCGAACCAGTCGGTGATCCAGAACATGATTGTTGTCGCCACGGCCTATGACATCACCGGCGACCGGCGCTACCTGCAGGCGGTGCGCGAAAGCATGGATTACATTCTCGGGCGCAACGCGCTGGGGATTTCCTACGTGACCGGCTACGGCACGCTCTATGCCCAGCGGCAGTATTCCAACATGTTTGCCGCCTCCGTCGATCCATCCTACCCGGCTGTTCCGAAGGGAGCGCTGGCGGGCGGACCCAACAGCGGGCTCGCCGATGACTATGCCATCCGCAAACTCTCCGGATGTGCGCCACAGGCCTGCTATGTCGATGATTCACGGTCGTTTTCAACCAACGAAATCGCCATCAACTGGAATGCGCCGCTGGCCTGGATCGCATCCTTTCTGGCCGATGCACCATGAGCTTTGCAGTTTCGACAGAAATGAAGGCAACCGCATCTTAACGCGGCCTTGCTAGCCTGGTGGCGACAGCAGGCCGGGACCTGGGGACCCATGACCAAGATTGCACTTGTCGGCGCCGGCTTCGTCGCTGACTACTACATGACGACGCTTGCCAACCATCCCGAGCTCGGCCTTGCCGGGGTCTGGGATCACGATGCGCCGCGGCTTGCCGAATTCTGCCGTTTTCACGATGTCAGGGCTTACGGTTCGCTGGACGAATGCCTGCGCGATGGCGAGACTGCGATCATCGTCAATCTGACCACACCCGAAAGCCATTTCGCGCTGAACTGCGCGGCGCTGAATGCGGGCAAGCATGTCTATTGCGAAAAACCGCTGGGCATGACGTTCGAGGAAGCCCGCGAAGTTATCGAGCTTGCCGAGCGCCTGGGGTTGACGGTCTGCGGCGCTCCGGCCAACGGGCTTTCCGATGCACAGCAGCTTGTCGCGGGCCTGATTGCCGACGGGCGCATCGGTCAGCCACGGCTGGCCTATGCGGAGATGGAAGACGGGCCGGTGTTCAAGGACAACTGGACGGAGTGGCGCTCGCTGTCTGGGGCAAAATGGCCGGGTCTGCACGAGTTCGAAGTCGGCTGCACGCTCGAACACGCGGGCTATGGCCTGTCCTGGCTGGTGTCGCTGTTCGGCGCCGTCGAGGAAGGCCAGGCCTTCTCGGCATTGACATTCCCGGACAAGGGGCCGGGAGCCGCGGGCATCGCGATGGCCCCGGATTTCGCCGTTGGGTGCCTGTCGTTTCGCTCCGGCGTGACCGCGCGCCTGACCTGCGGCCTTGCGGCACCGCGCGACCGGTCGCTGACCATTGTCGGCGAGCAGGGGACCATCGTGGTCCGGGACCTGTGGGATGACCGCTCGCCGGTGCATCTCAGCCGCTTTGACGAAAAACGGCCACTGCTGCAAAGGCTTGCGGGCAGGTTCGAACGCAAACGCGGACGGGTGTTGCCGTTGCGGCTGACCCATGGGCGCCCTGTTGCCTATCCGGCTCCGGCAAGGGCGGGCAAGCTTGCCTCGTTTCCCTCGCAGATCGATTTTGCCCGGGGCATTGCCGCCATGGCGGCGGATCTTGCGAACGGGCAGGTGCCGTTCTTTTCAGGCCGACGAGCCCTGCACCTGACGGAACTGGCGCTGACACTGAACGAAGGTGCGGGTCACTTCAGGCCGCGCTCCGATTTCTAGCGGCCTTGAAATCAGGCAGCGGTGTCTTGCGCCGCTGGGGGCTTGGCCAACACGGCGTCGATGACGCGCAGCGCGGCAATGGCGTCCTCGAGGCGGTTGTCGGGTTCCTCGCCGAGGCCCTGGCGGATGGCGCTGGACGCGGCTTCGATTTCGAACTGCAGACCTGAGCCTTGAAAGCCGTGAACATGCCGCTCCACGCCCGGCAGCGGCAAGCGGGTGAAGATTTTGCGGCGCAGCTTTTCAGGCAAGCTGTTGCCGCCGGGTTCAAGCAGATCAGCGAGACGGCGCGAGGGGTAGACCGTAAAGCGTTCTGCCTTGATGAAGGGAGCGGCGATCACCACCACGCCCTTGTCGCCCTCGATGAGGAGCCGGTTCGAGCCCTGTCGGTTAAAACCGCAGCGGATCTCGGCTGTAACGCCTGAAAAACGCATGTGCAGGGTTGAAGCGATGTCGACACCCGAAGGTGCAGCCCGCCACGAGGATTCGACGCTGAGGGGGTCGCCGAGAAGATACCGTGCCAGTGAGATCGCGTAGATCCCCAGGTCGTGAAGCGCGCCGCCGCCCTGGGACTTGTCGAAGAAGCGGCTTTCGGGATCGTAGTCGTGCTTCCAGGCCAGATCCGCTTCGAGCTTGCGGATGGTGCCGATCCGGCCATCGCGCAAGGCTCTGCGCAGATTGGTGGTGGCTGGAAGGTAGCGGCTCCACAAGGCCTCCATGACGAAGCTTCCGGCAGCCCGGGCCGCCTTCTCGATCTCCAGGGCTTCGCCGAGGCTGGCGGTCAGGGGTTTTTCGACCAGGACCGGGATGCCCGCCGCAATGCATTCGAGCGTCTGGGCGAGATGGACCGCGTTCGGGGTGGCGATGTAGACCGCATCGATTTCGCCCGAACTGATCATCGATTGCAGGGAGCCGAATGAAGCCACGCCGGAATGACGAACGGCGAATTGCCGTGCCTTCGCCAGATCGCGCGAGCAGACGGCGGACAAGGTTGCCCCCCTGGCAAAGCCGATGTCGGAGGCGAATTGCGTGGCAATTGTTCCGGTGCCGGCAATGCCCCAGCGGATGGTCGTGTTCTCGGTCATGCCCGCTTATAGGCCAAGGCTGGTGAAAACCGGGTAAAGGCCGGATCCGACTGGCGATGCAGTCGGCCAAACCCGGCGATCACCAGGGCAGCGGATCGCCCCGGTAATCGAAGAAACCGCCGGTGTCGGCAGCCGTCAGGCGATCGAGGACGCTCAGAAGGCGGGCGGCAGCGTCTGCCGGTTGCTGCACGCTCAGCCCGGACTTGGCGAAATCGGACGACAATCCGGTATCGACCGTGCCGGGATGCAGCGCCACGCAGACGGCTTCGGGTCTGCGCCGCGCCAGCTCGATCGCGGCGGTGTGGACCAGCTGGTTGAGTGCCGCCTTGGAGGCGCGGTAGCTGTACCAGCCGCCGAGCTGGTTGTCGCCGATCGAGCCGACCTTGGCGGAAAGGCTTGCAAACACCGATTTTCCCTGCCTGGGCAGCAGCGGCAGGAAGTGCTTCATCAGCAGCGCCGGCCCAATTGTGTTGACCGCGAAGGCATGCGCCAGATGATCGGGCGTGACGGCGCTCAGCGCCTTTTCCGGAGACAGCCCGTCATCATGCAGGAAACCGGTGGCGTCGAACACCAGCCGAAGTTCGGATTGCCTTGCCTTGATGGTGTTCGCCGCCTGGAGGATGCTCTGCTCATCAAGCAGATCAAGTCCGGGCTCGGACCTGCGGGAAAAGCCAACCACTTCGGTAAAGGCGCCGCTGTGGCGCAGGGCGTCGGCAACCGCAGCACCGATACCTCCGGTGCTGCCAATGACCACAGCCAGACCATCGCTTTTCAAACTGTCCAAATCGCTGCTCCTCTGGCGCAGCCGACCGGAACGGATTCAGCCGGCGTGGCGCGTCATCACCATCATGTAGTCGGCCATGAACATTTCCGGGTCCGTGTCGACCATCACCATATGGTTCGGTCGTCCGTCAAAGCAACGGGCGCGGCTTTGGGTGCCGGCGGGCTGGAACAGGGTCTGGCCAATGGCGGGGCCTTCGGTGATGACGGCGAGCGCGCCCTTTTGCAGCCGGAAGGCGCCGGGAACCGTCAGCCAGGACAGGGCCATGACATCATGCGGCACACAGCCGCCGATACCCAGGTGCGACCGGTAGAACCGCGCATAGAATTCGGCCATGGCTGCGAGCGGTTTTCCCAGTGTCGGGTTTTCCCTTGCCAGGGCCTGCATGAAATCGGGCGTGAACACCACCGGCATGGTGCAGTCAAGCGGGGCAAGGACCAGCGGCCAGGATGCCGCCAGAACGGCATCGGCCGCGTCCGGGTCATTCCAGAAGTTGGCTTCGGCCATGGGCGTGACATTGCCCTTGCGATGCACGGCACCACCCATCACGATAACGGACTTGACGCGCGATACTACGCCCGGATCACGCTCGAGCAGCCGGGCGAGGTTGGTCAGGGGTCCGACGGCGCAGATCGAGATCTCGCCCGGATGTCGTTTGGTTGCCTCTATGATGTAATCGACGGCATCAAGGGCATGCTTGCTGCGGCTGGAGGCCGGGATCTCAACCTCGCCAAAGCCGTTGCGGCCGTGCACCAGATAGCTTGGTTCATTGGCAGGCATGGTAACCGGTGCGTGCTCCCCTTCCGCCACGTCGGCTGCAACACCCCAGTGGTCGAGCAGGGCCAGGGCGTTGCGGGTCGCCTCGTGGGTCCGGACATTGCCGAAAATGGTGGTCAGCGCCACAAGCTCAAGGTCGGGGTGGGCCACGGCGTAGGCAATCGCCATGGCATCGTCGATGCCTGGATCTGTATCGATTATGATCTTGTGCTTCATGGAAAGTCCTTCTCGCATGCGCCTTCCATTGGCATGGTGTGCGCGCCGCGACAAGTGTGGTCGTCTGCAAGGTAAGGCCGGTGCAAGATTGGGTGGTCATTTTCGCCAGCGACCGGCGGCATGGCAGGGATTCCCTGCCGTCGCTTGACGGGCGTTATTCTCGCCGGATAACGCCCGTCTATCTGTCGGTCCGGATGCGTTGTCCCCATGAGCGGTCGCGTGTCTGCCGGGTTGCCCGCGATTTCACAGCTGCGGATCACGAAGCCGGCCATGTTTGTCTTTTCATGAATCTCTAATAAAAAAATTAGTGCTTAACCATGTTTTAAAGGAGTTGGTCCAGAAGTTGTACAAAAGGAGACAATCATGGGCTTTTCGAGAAGTATACTTGCCGCAGCCGCCATTTGTGCGCTGATCTCGCCCGCATCCGCGGAACCCGCCAAACCAGATATAAACAGCCTCATTACCGCTTCAGTGGTGGACGAGATGCGCAGCTGGATCGAGACGGATATCGTGCGAATTTCGATCGGTGCGCAGAATGAGCGTCTCAAGAAGCTTCCGCAGGACCAGATTGACGCTCTTGATACCCAATGGCGCGAAGAGCGCGAGAGCGATGACAAGCCGCTGATCGCCGCCACGCTTTCCAATCCACTGTCGGTGTACCTCACCCGGCTGCAGGGACAATCGCTTGGTTTGTATGCCGAAATCTTCGTCATGGACCACAACGGCCTGAATGTCGGTCAGAGCTCGATCACGGGTGACTTCTGGCAGGGTGACGAGGCCAAGTTCCAGAAAACCTATGACGTGTCCAGTGATGCGTTGTTCATCGATGAACCTGAGTGGGATGACGAGAACAAGATCTGGCGCGGCCAGGTCAGCTTCACCATCACCGACAACGGCGAATCCATCGGGGCCGTGACAATGGAAGTCAATTTGACAGAACTCCAGCGGCGTGTCGCCGCCGGCGCGTGATCAAGCACGGGTACGAAGCGTCATCGCCTTCCTGACACTTCAAGCCGCGCCACCTCAGACCCAACAGGACGTTTAACATGCTCAAGAACATCTCCGTCAGCACGAAGGGATTTGCGGCTTTCGCCATCCTTGCGTTCATCGCGATCGGCGCTTCCAGCCTGATCTACATGCGGGCCCTGACCGCGAACGAGCTTGTTAAGCACAGCCAGACAATGGGTGAGTTGCTGGCGGAAACGGCGGGCCTCAACACGCAGGTGAACAAGGCCAATCTCCACGTGAAGAATTTCCTGCTCACCGGCAACCGCGAATTCGTCAGTGCGTTCGAGGACACCAGTGCTGCGATCGACGCCCAGTTTAACAAGCTCGACGGACTTTACGCCGAGCATGCCAGCAGTGAAACGGCGGTGCTCGGCGAAGCCGCCGCGGTGTTCGACCAGTGGCGAACCACTGTCGTCGACCGGCAGATCCTGCTGATGCGGGACCCGATGACGGTTGAACTGGCGCGGGTGCTGGAACTGACTGGAGAAGGCTCGAAGCTTCTGGGCGAGTTTGGTGCAAAGGTCGGCGGATTGCTGAGCACCGTCCAGCAGAAGAGCGCCGTTGCCTCCAGCGAACAGGCCTCGGCGCTTACAGCTGTCGAGTTCATCAGCCTCGCGGCCTCGATCTTCGTGGCCTTGATGGCCGCCGGCATGGGGTTCATGAACTTCCAGCTGGTGTCGCGTCCGCTGGGCCGTCTTGCCGACGCCACGGCGAAGCTCGCCAACGGTGATCTAGATGTAGAGATCGAAAAGGGCGGCAAGGATGAGATCGGCAAGATGGCGGAAGCCATGCAGGTCTTCCGCGAAGCCGGTATTGCCAACCAGCGTTTGCAGTCGGAAGCCGAAGCAAACCGCAAGCAGGCCGAGGCCGACCGCATCGCAGCGCAGGAACGCGCCGAGGCCGATGCCGCCGCGCGCCTGAAAGTCGCGACGTCCGGTCTGGCAACCGGTTTGCAGAGACTTGCTGCAGGCGACCTTTCCTTCCAGCTCGAAGAGGCATTCGCACCGGACTTCGAAGCGCTGCGCCACGACTTCAACCAGTCGGTCAAGCAGTTGAGCACGACGATGGCATCCATCACCGACAGCGTGTCGATGATGGAAACCGGAACGCGCGAAATCGCCAACGGCACTGACGACCTGTCCAAGCGTACCGAACGCCAGGCCGCAGCACTCGAGGAAACCGCGGCTGCCGTCGAGGAAATCACCGCCAATGTGGTCAACTCGACCAAGCGCACCGAAGAGGCCCGCGGTGTTGCCTCGCAGGCCAATTCCTCGGCCAACCAGTCTTCCGAAGTGGTCGGTCAGGCAGAAGACGCAATGCGCCGGATCGAGGAAAGCTCGAAGCAGATTTCCAACATCATCGGGGTCATCGACGAGATTGCGTTCCAGACCAACCTTCTTGCGTTGAACGCCGGTGTCGAGGCCGCACGTGCCGGTGAAGCCGGCAAGGGTTTTGCCGTCGTCGCCCAGGAAGTGCGGGAACTGGCGCAACGCTCGGCCAACGCGGCCAAGGAGATCAAGGAACTCATCCAGAACTCCTCTACCGAGGTTTCCAGCGGTGTCGACCTGGTGCGCCGGGCAAGCGAGGCGCTCCGAACCATCGGCGGCTTCATTACAGACATGAACACGCACATGGACGCGATCGCGATATCGGCGAAGGAGCAGTCGACCGGACTGTCCGAGGTCAACCAGGCGGTCAACTCGATGGACCAGACCACCCAGCAGAACGCCGCGATGGTGGAACAGTCCAACGCCGCATCGTCGGAACTGGCGGCCGAGGCTGGAAAACTTCGCGAGCTGATTTCCCAGTTCAAGATCGACGGATCGGCGAGCGCCCAGTCCGCAGCCCTGCATCAGACAGCCAGGATGATGGCGCACACATCCCAGCCTCAAGCGCGTCAGCCTGCTGCAGCCAGCCCGGCCCGTCCCCAGATGCGCAGCCAGGGCAATGCCGCGGTGGCACAGGACGAGTGGGAAGAGTTCTGATCAAGACCCACAGCATCAGCTAGCAAGCATAAAAAGACCCGCCTTCCAGGAGGCGGGTCTTTTGCTGTTTATCCCATGACTGGCCTTGCTCGGAATATCAGTGTGATTGCCTGGCGTTGGTCGCGGAATTGCCGCGTCCTGCAAAATCAAGCCGAGAACCGGGCGCTCAGTTGTCTGTAAAGCCCGGCCGCCAGCGTGCCATCAGGGCCGAATTCGTGACGACGCTGACCGAAGAGAAGGCCATCGCCGCCCCGGCGAATACGGGCGGCAGGATTCCAAATGCCGCCAGCGGGATTCCGATCAGATTGTAGACAAAGGCCCAGCCGAGATTCTGCCTGATGGTGCGCCGGGTCCTGGCAGCCACATCGAGGGCCGCGGGCACCAGGCGCAGGTCCGGACGCATCAGGGTGATGGCGGCGGCCTCGCGGGCGGCGTCCGATCCGCTGGCCATGGCTATTCCGAGATCGGCTGCGGCAAGCGCCGGTGCGTCGTTCAGGCCATCTCCGACAAATGCCACATGCCCGCCGGTGCTGCTGGCGAGTTCGCGGATGACATCGAGTTTTTCAGCGGGCAGCAGACCGGCGCGGACATCGCTCACTCCGGCCTCAGCGGCAATAGCCCGGGCTGTGGCCTGATTGTCGCCGGTCAGCATGACGCTGGCCAGACCCCGCGATGATAGTTCCGCCAGAGCCTCTCGGGTCTGCGGCCGGATCCTGTCAGCCAGGCGGATCACGCCGACGAGCCGGTCGCCGGAAGAGACCCAGGCGAGGGTTCCTGCCTGGTCCTGCCCCAAGGTTTTGCCGGCGCTGCCTGTCTTGATGCCCGCTTCGGAGAGGTAACGTTCGGAGCCAACCCGGACGAGCCGGCCGTCAACGGTGCCTTCCAGCCCGTGGCCGGGCACAGCGCGGATGTTGTCTGCCTGGGAAATGACGACCCCTTGCTGTCCGGCATGGCTCAGGATGGCGCGGCCGAGCGGGTGCTCGCTGCCGGTCTCCACCGATGCGGCAAGCTCCAGCAGTTCCGCCTCGCTTGCGCCCTCTGCAGGACTGAGCCCGGCCACTTCGGGGGTGCCCATGGTCAGGGTTCCGGTCTTGTCGAAGGCGACCAGGCGGATATCGGTGGCGCGCTCGAGTGTCTCGATATCCCTGATGAGAATGCCCGCCCGGGCAGCGGCGCCGGTGCCGGCAACCAGTGCAGTCGGCGTGGCGAGGCCGAGCGCGCAGGGGCAGGCAATGACCAGCACGGCCACGGCCGCCACCATGGCGGCTTCAAAACCCGCACCCGCAAGCATCCAGCCGGCAAGGGTGATCAGGGCGATGATAAGAATGACGGGCACGAAGACCGCCGAGATCCGGTCAACGAGTTTCTGCACGGGAGCGTGGCCGGTCTGGGCTTCCTCAACGAGGCGGGTCATCCGGGCAAGACGGGTGTCGGATCCCACCGCGCGGACCTCCACTTCGAGTACGCCCTCGCTGTTCGTGGTTCCGGTGATGACCGGGTCTCCCGGTCCGCGCGAGACAGGCATGCTTTCGCCGGTGACCATGGCTTCATCGAGAGAGGAATGACCGGTCAGGATGACGCCATCGGCGGCCACCCTCATCCCGGGTTTGATCACGATGACATCGCCGGCGGCGAGGCGCTCGACCGGAATCGTGCTGATCGATCCGCCGGGGGTCCTGAGATCTGCAGTGTCGGGCTGCAACCGGCCAAGCGCGCGCAATGCGCCGGCAGCGCCTGACTTGGCCCGGGCTTCGAGATACTTGCCCAGCATGATGAGGGTCAGAACGACGGCTGCCGCCTCAAAGTGAAGATGCGAGGCCATCGTATCGCCATGGCCCGCGTGCGGATCGGCCCAAGTGCCGGCCATCACCCACAGCGACCAGAGATAGGCCGCACCGGTTCCAAGGCTTACCAGCACGGCCATGTTGGCGGACCCGCCGCGCAGGGCGCCAAAGGCCTCACGCCAGAACCGGCTTCCGGATATGGCCATCACGCCTGTTGCAAGCACTGCCTGCCAGGCGGGAGAGATCCAGGCCTCGCCAAGCCCTGTCATCATCGGCAACATGCCGATCACGATGGGCAGTGTCAGCAGGGCGGAGGTGACCAGACGCAGCAATGTCTGTCGTTCATCGGCACGCCGCAGCGCTGCCTGGGCCTCGTCGGCATCGCGGTGCGCGGTGAAATCATCCCTGCGCAGCACGGCGCCGAACCCGGCCCGGCCGATGGCGTCAGCGAGGCTGGAAGGATCGAGGTCGCGGCCTTCGATATCGGCGCGTTCGAGGGCCAGATTGACGCGAGCCCCGGAAACCCCCGGCTGGCGGCTCAAGACCTTCTCAACCCGGGCAGAACAGCTTGCGCAGGTCATGCCGGTAATGTCGAAGGTCAGATGGTCAGGCTTGGCGGTCACCCGGCCGGTCTCAGCCTGCCACACCGGTCACATCGAACCCGCAATCCTCGATCACGCCCCTGAGCGTTTCGGCAAGCTCCGGCCGCGCAATGTCAGCCGTGAGTTTTCCACTCTCCAGATCGACGGAGAGGTTGGAAACACCGTCCACTGACGCCGCCGCCTTTTTGACGGACCCGACACATCCGTCGCAGTGCATGCCGTCGATCTGTAGTGAGATAGTCATGAGGGAGATCCTTTCCCGCCTCATATGGGGCGCGGCATGCAGGATCGTCAAGCGCCGTCCGCAACGAACGGCGCACCGACTCCGGGATCAGACTCGTGAGCTCAGTTGCAATAGATTCTGGTCAGTGTCCTGAGCATCTGCAGGACCGGCTCCGAATTGATCGAGTAGTAGACCGCCTGCGCCTCGCGACGGGTCTTGACCAGCTGCCGGGTGCGCAATTTCGCCAGGTGCTGGGAAAGAGCGGACTGGCTCAGGTCGACCTTCTCTGCAAGCGTACCAACCTGCATCTCGCCATTGGCCAGATTGCAAAGGATCATCATCCGCTTCTGATTGCCCATTGCCGCCAGAAGGTCGGCTGCTTCTTCGGAGTAGGTTTCCAAACGGTGCGTATCAATCATGGCTATCTCTAATCCCTCCGCTCAAGACGGTCTCAATAAATTCTGCAAATGCTCAAAAAAGTTCGACAACCATACTTCAACCATAAAATGGTTAATGTACACCCCTATTTTTTCATAGCGTACGCGAGAGTTCGGCAAGCTTGAAGCGCAAGCTTGATGCGTCTGTGAGCGGAACGTCATACTCGACCCGCAAAAGCTCGTCACCGAGGGTGAGATCCAGCCCCGCACAATCGATTCCACACACTTTCCACCCGGGTTTTTTCGATTTTCCGTGAATTCTGGCATAGGAATCAACGGCGTCGGGATGATCGTCATTCATGTGGGAAATGGCGTCGGATTCGATCCCGGCGACCCCCTCGACTGCCGGTGATGCGATCAAAAGGTCGGAAGCGTCGAGGTGGAAGGCCCTGCCGAAGCCGCCATTGAGGCTGGCTGATTCGGGCACCATCCTGAAAAAGCTGAAATCGGGAAAGTCCGCGTAGAGAGCGGCCTTGGGGTGCCTGGCAATGAACCGTGCGCGCAGGCGTCCATGGGCGGGATCCTCGCGGGCGAGCCGTTCGGCGCGGGTTCGAACGGTGATCCGCGGATGGGCGAGGGGATCGCCTTTTTTCGGTTCCCCGAACAGCAGGGATGCGCGCGGATCTGCCGTCAGTGCGCCGGTGTGCACCGATAGCGCAGAGACCAGTATCACCGGAACGCCATCGATGTCGGTGCCGGTCAGAACCCGGCTGGCGAAGGGAAATCCGGTTTCCGGTTCGAGGACGCCGATGGCGCCGAACCGAGCCCCCCGGACAAGGCGACGCGCCAGGCGGCGCGCCTCCTCGTCCGTGTCACGAATGGTTTTGACGGGCTCCTTCATCGCCACCGGATTTCCTTTACTTGGGTGCCATCCGGATTGCGCCGTCGAGGCGGATCGTCTCGCCGTTGAGCATGGCGTTGTCGATGATGTGCATGGCGAGGCTGGCATATTCCTCGGGCTGTCCCAGGCGGGACGGGAACGGCACCGAGGCGCCCAGGCTGTCCTGGACTTCCTGCGGCATGCCGAGCAGCATCGGGGTGGCGAAGATACCCGGCGCGATGGTCATGATGCGGATGCCGAAGCGGGCCAGTTCGCGTGCGATCGGCAGGGCCATGGCATGGACGCCACCCTTGGAGGCGGAATAGGCAGCCTGGCCGATCTGGCCGTCGAAGGCTGCAACGGAAGCGGTCGAGATGACCACGCCGCGTTCGCCATCAGCCAGCGGCTCGAGCTTGGAAGCACGGTCTGCGAACAGCCGCAGCATGTTGAAGCTGCCGACGAGGTTGACCTCGACGACCTTGCGAAACAGGTCAAGATCATGCGGGCCGTCGCGTCCGGCGACCCGGACAGCGGGCGCAATCCCGGCGCAATTGATCAGGATGCGGGCTTCGCCGTGGGCTTCGGCAGCTTCGGCGAGTGCCGCTTCTGCAGCCGCCGCGTTGGAAACGTCGCAGGCGATCGCCTTGCCACCGATCTCGGCGGCCACTTTTTCAGCCTGTGCGAGATTGACGTCGAGCAGCGAGACCTTTGCCCCGGCCTTTGCCAGTGCCCGCGCGGTTGCCGCACCAAGCCCCGATCCTCCACCTGTCACGATGGCGGCTTTGCCCTTCACTTCCATACTCTGGTCTCCTTGACTTGACTGATGTGATGTATCCGTGTCGCCTTGTCCGTGGAACCTCGTCCGGGTCAGGCGGTCAACGCCGATGCCGGGTCAAGCCGCGGATGATGTCGTCGGCAGTGATGGACCCTGTCACGACGCCCTTGTCAATCACGCCGATGGTCCCATCGCGCCTTGCGAGTGCATCCATGACGTCAGACAGCGGGGTATCGGGAGTGACCGATGCGGACAGCGGCGATTGGCCGCGCGTGCCGTCGGGCTTGCCGGCTGCCATGACATCGCGGGCGGTAAGCATCGCAATCGGGTTCATGTTGGCGACGAAATCGGCAACATATTTGTTGACGGGCGAATTGACGATCTCGCGCGGCGTGCCGCACTGGATGATGCGGCCGCCTTCCATGATGGCAATGCGGTTGCCAAGCTTCATGGCCTCGTCGAGGTCATGGCTGACAAAGATGATGGTCTTGCCGAGACGCGACTGCAGCTCAAGCAGCTCATCCTGCAGCCGGCTGCGGATCAGCGGGTCGAGAGCAGAGAACGGCTCGTCCATCAACAGGATCGGCGCACCGGTGGCAAAGGCGCGGGCGAGGCCGACGCGCTGCTGCATGCCGCCGGAGAGCTCGGCGACCATGCGGTCGGCCCAGTCGGAAAGCCCGACCAGCGCCAGTTGTGCGGTCACGCGCACGTCGCGCTCGGATTTGGCGATGCCGGCGATCTCGAGGCCGAAGCCGACATTGTCGGCGACCGAGCGCCACGGCAGCAGGCCGAATTGCTGGAACACCATGGATACGGTGTCCATCCGCAATTGCTTGAGCTGCCTGTCGTCGCAGGCGCCGACGTCAAAAGTCTCCTCGCCGCAGTGAACGGTCAGTTTGCCGCGGCTGATCGGATTGAGCCGGTTGACGGCGCGCAGAAGCGTGGACTTTCCGGATCCCGAAAGCCCCATCAGCACCAGGATCTCGCCCTCGTTGATGTCGACGCTGCAATCATGCACGCCAAGCACGTCGCCGGTCACTTCCTGGATCTCGGTACGCGACTTGCCGGCATCGGCAAGCGCCAGGCTCTCGACGGTGTTGTCACCGAAGATGATGGAAACATTCTCAATGCGGACCGAGCCGCGCGCAGCATCGATACTCATGATGTGGCTCCGATGCGTACCCGGCAGATGCGGTCGAGGATGATGGCGAGAATGACGATGGCGATGCCGGCTTCAAGACCGAGCGGAATGTTGACGGTGTTGAGCGCCCGCACCACCGGCTTGCCCAGTCCGTTGGCGCCGATCAGCGCGGCGATGACAACCATCGACAGTGACAGCATGATGCATTGCGTCAGACCTGCCATGATGGTCGGCAGGGCGGCGGGCAATTCGACCTTCCTGAGAAGCTGCTGCTTCGATGCGCCGAAGGCGAGGCCCGCCTCGACCATAGGCTTGGGGACGGACGTGATGCCGAGATAGGTCAGCCGGATCGGCGCCGGCGAGGCAAAGATGATGGTCACCAGCAGGCCGGGTGCCAGGCCGAGGCCGAACAGGATCAGAACCGGGATGAGATAGACGAATGTGGGCATCGTCTGCATCAGGTCGAGGATCGGCTGGACATAGGTGTAAAGCCGCGGACGGTGCGCCAGCCAGATACCGATCGGCACGCCGATGAGCATCGACATGAAGGCGGCGGAAATCACCAGAACCAGGGTTTCGACGGTTTCCTTCCAAAGGCCCTGGTTGATGATGAAGACCAGCCCGAGCACGATCCCGAGCGCCAGTCTCCATGACTTCTGGATGCGCCAGCCGATCAGAGCGATTGCCAGGACGAGTACCAACGGTGGCAGCCAAAGCAGGCCGTCGATCATTGAATCAAGAAAGAACTTCAGGGAGTCGGCGATGGCATCAAAGACAAATTCGAAATTGTCGGTGAGGAAGTTGAAGAAGCTCCTGCCCCATTTCCCGACCGGGATTTTCCACGCGGTGATGAAGTCCGCCATTCCGTCCATGTCCTGTCCCCCGACATAAGTCACGGCCCGGGACCGCGCGCGGCAGTCCCGGGCCGTGATAGCAGTCTTACATGCCCAGCTTTGCCGCGACAGCCGCAGCGGCATCACCACCATCGAAGGTGGTCACGCCGTCGAGCCATGGCGTGACCGCATCGGGATTTGCCTTGAGCCAGGCGAGACCCGCATCATTGGCATCCTCACCCTTGAGGATGGCATCCATGATCTGGTTTTCCATGGATAGCGAGAAGGTCAGATTCTTGACCAGCTTGCCGACATTCGGGCACTCCTCGATGAAGCCGGCGCGCACATTGGTGTGGACGGTGGCCGCTCCGAAGCCTGAATCCCCCATGCCGTCAAGATAGGTGATGGACATCTCGCCCATGATCGGATGTGGCGTCCAGCCGAGAAATGCGATCCATTCCTCGTTCTTCAGCGCCTTCTCTGCCTGGGACAGCATGCCGGCTTCAGAGCTTTCGACCAGCTCGAAACCATCGAGGCCATTGGCCGGATCGTCGATCATTTCGAGAACGATGCGGTTGCCGTCATTGCCTGGCTCGATGCCGTAGATCTTGCCGTCGAACTTGTCCTTGAACTTGCCGATGTCGGTCAGGCTCTTGACCCCGCCCTCGGCGGCATAGGTCGGGACGACGAGGCCGTAGCCGGCACCCTCAAGGTTCTGGGCAACGGTTTCAACGGAACCGTCGTCAAGGAAAGGCTGCACATCGGCGGCCATCGAGGGCATCCAGTTGCCAAGGAAGACGTCCATGTCCTTGTTCTTCAGCGACTGGTAGGTCACAGGCACGCTAAGCACCTGAACTTCCTGGGTATATCCCAGGGCGTCAAGCACGACGCCGGCGACGGCGGTGGTGGCCTGGATGTCGGTCCAGCCGACATCCGCGAAACGAACATTCTTGCAGGATTCGGCGTCAGAGGCCTGAACGGTCGCAGTTCCGGCCAGCAGAATTGCGGCGAATGACAGTGTCAGTGTTTTTTTCATGATATCTTTCTCCGGTGTTCCCAGCGCAGAAACAACCACTTATGGACCGGGAACTCAAGCCGCAATGGCTTCAAATCTTTGAGGACTGGGCAAAAGGGCTGTTGAAAGCGGCGCTTGAGGGGTGGAAATCGGTCGCGCCGACCGGCAAGAGATTGGAGCCCCGGTGGCCAGCCTTCAGCCTGGCGGTTCCGGGCCTCGAACCGGTGCGCTTCGGGTGTCGGGAACGTTTTTCGGGAGTCCATCTTGGCCAAGCTCTACTTCAGCTATTCGACCATGAATGCCGGCAAGTCGACGCTGCTTCTGCAGGCGTCCTACAACTACCGTGAACGCGGCATGCGGACGGTTCTGTTCATCGCGGCGTTCGACGATCGTGCCGGGGTCGGGCGCATCGCCTCCCGGATCGGACTGGACAGCGAGGCGCACGCGTTCCGGCCCGAGGATGATCTTTTCGAAACCCTCAAGGGGCTCATGGCGGATGGTGAAATCGCTTGCGCGTTTGTCGACGAGGCGCAGTTTCTCACCGAGGCCCAGGTGTGGCAGCTGGCGCGCGTCGCCGATCGCCTTAAGATCCCGGTGATGGCCTATGGGCTCCGAACAGACTTCCGCGGGCAACTGTTTCCGGGCTCCCAGGCGCTTCTGGCGTTGGCCGATGAATTGCGCGAAGTCCGCACCATCTGCCATTGCGGGCGCAAGGCCACCATGGTTGTAAGAACCGATGAGAACGGCAAGGTGATCCGCGAAGGTGCCCAGATCGAGGTCGGAGGCAACGAGAAGTATGTGTCTTATTGTCGCCGTCACTGGGACGACGTGATGAATCCGGATGTACCCAAATAGCGCCATAATGGCGTTTCAGTGTCCCGCTTCGGCCTGAAACCGGCCGGTTGCGGGCCGAAGTGCCGGCGGAGAGGATTGTTCTTGCCGCCATCTGCACTATAAACACTGCGACCTGAGTGAAACGAACGGAGACTGTCTTATGCGCATTTCCCTTTCCATGATGTTTGGCGCCCTTGTTGCCGCAGGCCTCGCGGCTCCTTCTGCGGCGTTTGCCGATGGTGACGCAGTTGCGGGAGCCAAGGTGTTCAAGAAGTGCGCCGCCTGCCACGTGGCCACCGAAGCCAAGAACAGGGTCGGCCCGCACCTGGTCGGCATCGTTGACCGCCCGATGGCTTCGGTCGAAGACTACAAGTATTCGAAAGCCATGACCGAGCACGCGGCGGAAGTTCCGACCTGGACCGAGGAAGCACTCGACGCGTATCTGCGCGACCCGCGCGGCGTGGTGAAGGGCACCAAGATGGCCTTTGCCGGTCTGAAGAAGGATGATGAGGTCGCAAACGTGATTGCTTACCTCAAGGATCCGTCTGCTGCGGAATAAGACACCCCGCAATTTAAAGATCAAAGACCGTTCCTTCGGGAACGGTCTTTTTTTTCGCCTTCACAATACTTAGGTTCTGACTGGTTAAGGTTTGCGGAGCACCAAACCGGTGCTACTAAAGCCATGGTGTCCGGCGCTACTGGACGGGTTGCAGGTGCCCTTGGTTCACGGGCGCGAAAACAGGGGAATTGGACATGGCCAGTATCAAGGCGCTCGACGCGGAAATCGAAAAGACCAAATCCGTCGTCAACGACATGCGGTCGAAGATCGAGGTGTCCGGCGAAGTGCTGGAGAGGCTCTCGGACGCGGATGCGAAACTTGGCGACCCCCAGTTCGACATCGAAAATGCCCGTATCCAGGACGTCCTGCGCCAGCAGCGGATGATGGAGACGAACATTGCCGACCTGATCATCGGGCTCGAGGATGCGACCAATGTGTTCGGCGCCGAGTTCGAAAGCATGAAGGGCTTTTCGGGGATGGAGCGCTTCGTGGCGGTCTTCTCCAAGGCGCGGGCGCAGCGGATGCGATCGGACCGCGTCCGCAACATGTCGCTTGCGGGCAATCTGCAGGAGCTGTTGCAGAAATCCGACACGATTACCGGTATTCTGAAGGACCAGAAGGACATCCTCGACAGCCGCTACAAGACTTCCGAGGCCAGCCTGATCAAGGTGATCGAGCGCCGCAAGGTGACCATGGCCAATCTCGAAACGACACAGCAGCGGATCGAGGAACTCAATCCGCTGCTGATGGACATCGAAAACCAGATCGCGGCATCGACGGATCAGAAAGCGCGTACCAATCTTGAAAGCGAGCGGTCGAGGCTCGCCACCGAATACAATGAACGTCAGGCCAAGGAACAGGAACTGCTGGCCGAAAGCCAGACGCTGGAGCGCTACACCTCGATGTTCCAGACCTTCGTGGATTCGCTCAACAACCAGATCGCGGCCCAGAACACGCTGATCAACAAGCTGACTATCGATACCGAACAGCGCATTGTGCTCTACAAGGCGCTGGAGGATTCGCTGAAGACCGCGGCCCAGCAGGACGTTGCGCACAAGATCAATACGCTGGGAAGCCGCGTCGACACCGCGGCGGAAGAGACCATGGCCGGTATCGGTGCTGCGGCGCAGAGCCATATCGGCGACCTTCTTGAGATGCATGAGAAAAACATGCTGTCGACGCAGGATATCCAGCGCCGCAAGCAGCTTGCCGACGATGCCTTCGCCCGGCGCTTCTCGGAAGTTCTGGAAAAGCACAATTCGGCCAACTACGTGAAGTCCTAAGCGCGCCTTGATGAAACCGGGAGCCGGTCATGCGGGCTGATACCGGCGCCGCCGGCGCCTATTTCCGATCGATGCATGCGGCCCTTAAAGGGCTGCGGGTCTACCTTGCAGATGCCGATTCTCCGCTCTACGCCCACGGCCTGATCGGCCAGGTGGTGCTTCCCTATATCGACCGGCTGGAAGCGACCTTCTCGGCCTGGGAAAACCGGGTCGGGTTCATCGAACGCTTTCGCATCAGCCGGGCCGACAGCGGCTTTCCGATGTTCCAGAACGTGCTGACGCTGGAGAACGACCGGGCGACGGCGGAAGAACGGCTGGCGGCGATCCCGGACGTCGAGACGCTGAAAGCCGAGATGGCCGACTTTATCCTCCGCCACAAGGAATTTCCCGCGGCTCTTCAGGAACAGATTGCCGAACGGCTCTATCTGGAAGACATCGGCAAGGATGCGGTGTTTGCGCCGTTCATCCTTCCGGAGACAATCAGGGTCTCGGTCAATCCGAGAAACGGCCGCCCCTTCTACGTGGTGCATTGGGGTGTGTTCGATGGCAGTCAGACGTTGCCGATGGTCTACATGGCAACGATCGAGGATTCGAGCGAATCGATCTCGAAGATGCTGGTGACCAGGGACGGCAAGCTCAACCCCGATGTCGATATCCCGCTTCCTGTCGGCGGCCTGCTCAATCCCGAATTCGCCCGTGCCTTTGACGCCTCGGCTGAACGCAACGGCGCCTATTCGCTGTCGCCGGTGACGATCGCCCAGAATCTCGATGCCGATTTCGAACACCTGCATCCCAAGCAGTTGCGCCGCTTCGTGCTCGGGCCGTTCTATTCGGCAGGGGTGACGGAGAACAGCGACCTGATCTCGACGATCCTGTCGAAGGTGCGCAAGGACGAGAATGCATGGCTGCTGACTTGGACCATGCAGGAGGTGTTTTCCAAGGCGGAGCGCCCGGCCAAACGCGGACTGTGGAGTTCGGAGCCGGCGCGCGACGAGTATCACATCGAAACCGACGATCTGGAGGCAACACGTCAGGGTGTCAGCGCCTACCAGAAGCATGCGCTGGTTCCGCACGAGGCCTACCAGGCGCTGTATGCGTCGGGCGAGGCCGAAACCATCTTCGCGGGCTTCACCGTGCATGTGATTTCGGGCAACCAGGTCATCAGCGAGGTATGAGATCATGAGCCAGACAACGGGGCTGACGACACTTTCCGAGGAAGACATCGCGCGGCACCAGTCGGTGGCGCAGTCGATGGTGACGCGCGTTGTCGTGCTGGTTGCGCAGGACGGATCGTCCTCGACGCCGCTCGCGGGGACCAACCGGCGGTTCGTTTCAACGGTGTCGACCAGCGGCATGCGTCGCACCCGTGAGATCGAGTTCGGCAAGACAATTCAATCTGTCCGGGCGAATGACCAGATGCTGTCGATTCCGCAGCACACGCTGCTTTACCGCACCCGGCGCGGGATTGCGGTGGCGCTGGCGGTGGCGGAGATGTTCTCCCGGCAGACTGATCTCGAAAGCCTGCAGTCGCGCAATGCCGGTGCGCCGCTGCAGGGCGAGGAGGCGGAGCGCTTCAAGCGGTTGCTGTCGGCCTCGGCCTATGTGGCTGCTTTTACACTTGCGGCGTACATCCTGCAGACGGTCGATGGCGAAAGCGAACCGGCCAACGACACCGATGAGCCGGATTTCCAGTTCGATACGCCGCAGGATGCGCTGAAATCCATTGTCGCGGCGCTGGACGAGGCCATCTCGGGTGCACCGGACGAGGTTGCGATGATTGCCCGGGCCCGGGCTCTGGCCCGGGTTGCGATCGAGGGCCTGATCAGCCGCAGGGCACGCTTTGATGCGTTGAGCAGTTTCGCGCAGACGCATCTCAGGCTGGAAAGCGACAACTTCACCCTCGACGGCTTCGACGTGGCGCCGGGGCAGCGGCGCAAGCCGCTGGTGATGAGCTTCAAGAAGCCGGGTGAGATCATCGGCAACCATCTCGCCAAGCACCAGGCGATGCGGCTGGCGCGGATGATCGTGGCCTATGATTTCGAGCGCCAGCTCAATCCGTTCGTCGAACTCGGCGGCTTTCTGTTCACCTTCATGGGCGACGGCGCGCCGGGAACGGGCAAGACCATCCTGATCCAGATGCTGGCCGGAATGATCAATGATTACTGCGAGGTTGCAGGCTATCCGTTCCACTACGAGAATTTTGGCGTCGACCAGATTTCCTCCTACCAGGGCAAATCGGGGCAAAACTGCAAGGCCTTTGTCGACAATGTGCTCAACCCGCGGGCGATCGGTTTCGGTACCATAGACGACATTGACCAGGTCGCCGCCAAGCGTTCGGACGACCGCGCGTCGGCGGGCCAGCAGGAAGTCACAGCGGTGCTGATGGAGGCCTTCGCCGGCGCCTCGACCGTGGTGCGCGGCAATTGCAGTTTCGGCATGTTTTCCAACTATCCGGAGAATGTCGACGATGCCTTGAGACAGCGCGCCGGCGCGCGATGGCTGGTCGACGGGCCGCAATCGCTTGATGACTACATCGACATCTTCGCGCTGCTGGCGGGCAAGAATCATTCGATCCCGCTCGGCTCGCACGACCTCTTCGCCAACCAGGAAATAAAGCAGGCAGTGGCACGATCCTACGACGGCCATGACCGGCCGCAGGAGGAGGGGTTGCTTGCGGTCTGGGAGCGGTTCGAAAGCGAGCAGGGGAAGGTTGCGACCATCGCCGATATCGGCGCCTATCTGCACCGCATCAAGCTGGCCGAACCGCGCTTCACCGGCCGGGCGATCAAGAACATCACTGACGCCATCAAGATGCGGGCGATGGACATCGATCTGCCCGACGAATGGTTTGCGACACCGGAAGCCTTCATGCACAAATCCTATGATGAGAAGGTCGCGATGATTTCGGAACTGCGCAAGCCGTTCACCATCGACATGGTGCTGCAGGAGATCAACCGCTACGCCGATTCCGAATTCCGCTACACCGACCGCTCCGACGCCACCGCGGTGGATGACATCATCCGGCGTGAGCGTCAGCGCGAACGCGCGATCCGCGAGATCGAGGAGATGAAGCGGGACGGGCGCTGGCAGCAATGAAGCGGCTCGTCGAAAACGAACTGATCTATGGACGGTTGCTGCCGGTGGCGGAGCCGCATCTCGTCGCGCGCTACAACAAGGCGCTCAGCGCGTTCGGACTGCCGGAAACCAAGCTCGAAAAGTTCCGCATCGACATGACCGGGTTTTCGCCGGAAATCGCGGAAGAGCTCGGCGACGTGCAGTATCTCGATCCCAACGGCGTCAACCGGCGGTTCGTGGTGCTGACCCCGGAGCAGGAGAACCTGCCGGTGGTCCACACGCAGTTCTCCAACACCGCCGGCCTGATGCACGAGTTCTTCGACGGCAATCGCCGGGCCGTGCACGCGGTGACGATCAAGGACGCGTTGTTCGGAGAGATCGAAGAGCCGGTCGACCAGGTCACCGGGGTGGAGGACCTGTTGTCGATCGACCAGGTCCGCTTCCGGGTGATGTCGGCCGAAAACATGCTCGGCAAGGCCGCGGAACTGCGCGGACTTGTCGACCGGCTCAAGACGTCCCGGGACGGCTGGCGCGACGATGTGATGCTCAACAGGATGGTCGAGCTTGCCCGCGAGACCGGCGATATCCGGCAGAACGCCCTGGTGCCGGACAGGCTGGTGTTTCCGCACACATCCTACTGGGCCAACCATTTCGGTGGTGTCTTCATCTTTCGAGATGACCGGACCACCACCGTTATCTGCGACAGTCACGCGCCGGGGTTCCGGCGCTCGCGGCCGTGGGAAGTGAGCTATATCGACATCCGCGACCATGCCCGGATCTTCGAGTACCTGTCGAAATCGGAGCGGTTGCAATTGCCGCGGGCGTCCTGGGTCGAGCCATCGGGCTTTTTTGTGCACCGGGCGGAAATGGCAATAGACGATCTCATTCGCCGCGCCGATCCGTCGGTTGATCTTGCCGGCACCGACAGGATCTGGCTGCAGACATGGATGCACCGCAATTCCTCGCTGATAGCCGAGGAGGGAATCTATCCGTTCCTGCAGGAAGCAATGCGGGAGGTAGCCTCCACCGGGCAGGTGAAAATGCGGGAGGTGCGGGCCGACCGGAGGCTGATGCTGTGCCGTGCAGTGCCCGAGCATCCGGACCAGTGGCTAATCAACCGGCTTCTGGCCAGGCTGGCGCCGTTTGACTTTGTCAGCCGCTTCGTCTTTGACAAGCAGGGATTTTACGAAGCTTATGAAGGCTATTCCGAAAGCTATCGTACTCATGTTGTGGATGTGCTCGGGAAAACCTATCTGAACAACAAGGCGGCGCTGAGGGCGCGGCTTTACGGACTGGAAGGATACCAAGACGATGCTTGATCCCGTGATCGCCTTCTTCGAGCGTGTGTTTCACGCCATTGGCCGTGGAATCGGTGTCGTTGTCTCGACGCTGCTCTGGCCATTCGTGGCGATCGGGCGATGGTACCGGCAGCGCAACTGGCTGATCCGTGTGCCGATCATCATCGTGCTGCTGGCGATCGTCTTCGGCTATGCACAGTTCCTCTGGGTGGCGGAGCGCTGGGTGAACTGGAACCCGGACTATCCGGCGCAGTATGAGGCAGGCGTCAAGACAGGTACTGTCGGGGAGCCGGTCGATGCTGCCAACCCGAACAGCTGCGTGACTTCGCAGATCGTCGAAGTGACCAAGGGCCTGATTGATTTCAACGTCAACCAGAACACATGGATTCCTTCGCATCCGCTGTCAAAGGCCGGTTTTTTCGGTGTGCCGTGGAAGAACACACCCTTCATGGACAACAAGGCCGCCTTCCAGCTCGGTATCAACACGGTCATCCGCCGGACCACGATCGAGCTGGCTGACAGGCTTGGCCGGGTGCGCGGCACATCGCAGATCAACCAGAATCTTCAGGACGCCAAGGAGGCGATGTCCTACAATGAAGATGCCTGGTGGCTGACCTTCTCGGCGCCCTTCATTCAACCATCGACGCCGGAACGGCATCGTACAGCGATTGAATCGCTGGACGCCTTCAACAAGGAAATGGCTGATTGCAGCGGCCAGTTCGATGCGCGAACGGACAATCTCCTGCAGTTTCTCGACCGGGTTACCGGCGACATCGGTTCCACCTCCGATATCCTGCGCGGCCAGATGGAAGCGAGCGACATGGGGTGGTTCGATACACGGGCTGATGACAGGTTCTGGTTCACCTACGGCCAGCTTTATGCCTATTACGGCATCCTGATCGCGACGGAATCCGATTTCAGCGAGGTTTTCGCCGACCGTCGCATCGGCACTGTCTGGAATGTTGCCAGAGAGCAGCTTCGCCAGGCGCTGGACATGACGCCGTTCATCATCTCGAACGGCAACGAAGCGAGCTGGATCATGCCGTCGCACCTGGCGACAATGGGATTCTACCTGTTGCGGGTGCGTTCGAACCTGGTGGAAATGCGCGATATTCTCGATCGCTGAGTGGTGCTGATTCAAGCCGATCGCCTGAACCAGGTCGGGGTATGCGGCTCTAGTGGATCAGGTGCAGCCTGAGTGCCTTGGCGACAAGCTGGGTCCGGTTGACGCAGTCGAGTTTGCGGATGGCGTTGTTGATGTAGGTGTTGACCGTGTGTTCGGACAGCGAGAGAATGGAGGCGATCTCGCTGGAGGTCTTGCCGTTCGCCACCCAGTGCACCGCTTCGAGTTCGCGCGGCGACAGCAGATCTTCAGGCGCCTTTGAAGCATTCCTGAGGTTTGCGAAAACGTTGTAGGCGTGGGCGGTGAACATGCCCATTTCGCCAAGTTCGGCATGGGTGAGCTGATTGCGGTCGCCCAGAAAGCTGAAAGCCGCCCTTGCGCCTCCCGGGCCGTGGACCGGAAAGAAGGCGGCGGTGGTGATGCTGTAGCTTCTAAAGAAATCGGCGGCGGTCTGCGCTTCTGCGGCTGTCCGGGTGTCGTGTGATGTCAGCGTGTCGAGCGTGAGCGGGATGGTTGCCCGACGCAGCATCTGAAAGATCTTCGAGCTCTTCAACAGGCCGAGCTGGTCGTAGGTCTCGATCATGCCGCGCGGCAAATCGGCGAGCTCGATGCGGCCCTTAAGGGCTTCGTCGGTTGCGGCTGGAATGGTAAAGAGGATGAAGCCTGAAAAATCGAAGTGTCTCGACAACTCTCGCAGAAAGGACACCAATTCGCTTTCTGTACGTATCGTGCTCAATTCCTGCAGCAGGTGGTTGTGGTCGGACATCAGAACCCGGCCGTCGCAGAACCGCAAATCGCGACATGAGTGATCCAGTGTTCCTTCGGGCTGTTCATGCGGGGTCTGGTTTTCCGTTATTTTGCCGGGAATTCATCGGGCGATGTTATTATGAATGAAGTAACGGTTCAATCAGACTGGCAGCTTGCCCGTGTTTTTTACTTCTTCCATGACGGGGTATGTGTGGGTTTCGCGAACGCCGGGCAGGGACAGAATGACGTCTGACAGAAAGCTGCGATAGGCATCCATGCCCTTGACCCGGGCCTTGACCAGGTAATCGAAGCCGCCGGCGACCATGTGACACTCCATCACGTCGTCGGACTTCTGCACTGCCTGTGAAAACGCATCGAAGACATCCGGAGTGGTGCGGTCAAGCTTGACCTCGACAAAGACCAGCATGCCCCTGTCAAGCTTTTCGGCGGACAACTTTGCGGTGTAGCCTTGGATGTAGCCGTCACGGGTAAGACGCTTGAGGCGCTCGGCCGTGGCGGTGGGTGAGAGGCTGATCTTGTCGGCGAGCTCGAGATTGGTCAATCTGCCATTGTCCTGCATGGCGCGAAGGATCTTCCGGTCGATGCGATCCAGTTCCTTCATTTAGTCCCCCTGATACGTCAAATTTCTAGAGAATAAATTGTATCTTGAACCCAAATATAGAGAGAAACGCTAGTCATCAAGCGTTATGCTGCGGCATCCACGGAGAAAATGCCATGACCGCTACTGCCGCGCCCGCTCTCACCGCATTTCATGCCGCCCACGCGCCAGACGATGATCGTCTGATCCGCGAATTCAGTGAACGTCTGGCGTTCACAAGTACCCAGGAGAGGGCAATCGATGCGCGCGCAACGAAGCTGATCCAGGCGATCCGCACCGATTCAGGCCAGATGGGCGGGGTTGAGGACTTCCTGCGCGAATACGGCTTGTCGACGCGTGAGGGGCTCGCGCTGATGGTGCTGGCAGAGGCGCTGCTCAGGGTGCCGGATGCGCTGACCCAGGACCGGCTGATCGAAGACAAGCTCAAGGAAGGCGGCTGGAGCGAACATGAAGGCCATGGCGATACCTGGTTTGTGTCCGCCTCCGCCTGGGCGCTCGGAATGTCGGCGCGGGTAATAAAGCCGGGCGAGACGCCGGAAGGGGTGATGCGCGGGCTGGTCAAGCGTATGGGCATGCCGACGGTGCGGACGGCGACGCGGCAGGCGATGCGGTTCCTGGGGCACCATTTCGTGCTCGGTGAAACCATCGGCGAGGCGCTCAACCGCGCCGCCAAGAACGAGGCGCGGGGTTTCCGCCATTCCTATGACATGCTCGGCGAAGGGGCGCGGACCCGCGCCGACGCCAAGCGCTATTTCAAGTCCTACGCCGATGCCATCGCGGCCATCGGAAAATCTGCCGACAAGGTGTCCGCCGGGCGCAAGCTGCCGGACCGTCCGGGCATTTCGGTCAAGCTCTCGGCGCTGCATCCGCGCTATCTCGCCACCCACCGCGAGCAGGTGCTGGAAGAACTGGTGCCGGACCTTGTCAAGCTCGCCCAGATGGCCAAGGCGCATGACCTCAATTTCACCGTCGACGCGGAAGAGGTCGACCGGCTGGAACTGTCGCTCGACGTGATCGATCGTGCCTTCGCCGATCCGTCGCTCGGCGGCTGGGACGGGTTCGGCCTCGCCATCCAGGCCTACCAGAAGCGCGCGCCGCAGGTGATCGACCATGTCGCAGGGCTTTGCCGCAAGCATGGCCGCCGGATGATGGTGCGGCTGGTCAAGGGCGCCTACTGGGACACCGAGATCAAGCGGGCGCAGGAGCGCGGGCTCGAAGGCTACGCGGTCTATACCCGCAAGGCTGCAACGGACCTGTCCTATCTCGCCTGCTCACGGCAACTGCTCGACATGCGCGATGTGATCTATCCGCAGTTCGCCACGCACAATGCGCTCACCGTCGCCACCATCGTGGAGATGGCGGAAGACCGCAGTGGCTTCGAGTTCCAGCGCCTGCACGGCATGGGCGAGGTGGTCTATGAGAGCCTGAGCAAGAGCAATGACCGGGTGCCGTGCCGGATATATGCCCCGGTGGGCGGTTATCGCGACCTGTTGGCCTACCTCGTCCGCCGGCTGCTTGAGAACGGTGCCAACTCGTCCTTCGTGGCGGTGGCCGGCGACAGGAACATTTCGATCGAATCGCTGCTGGAACGGCCGGACTCCAAGCTCGGTATCTCCAGGGGACAGTCGGCCCGCAACAGTCAGATTCCGCTGCCGCTTGCGATTTATCCTGACCGGCCGAATTCGCGCGGTGTCGAGTTCGGTGACCGCTTCCAGCTTGCCTCGCTCACCGAAGGCATGGGGCGCTCCGCCGGTACAGTGGATGCCGGACCGCTGGCACCGGGGCTGAAAGCTGGTGCGGCGCAGGAGATTCGCTCGCCATCCGATCCGTCAAAGGTTGCAGGCACGGTGCGTTTCACGGATCCCAAGGATGTCGACACGGCGGTGAACACCGCAT
Organism: Parahoeflea alexandrii; assembly: GCF_024105735.1. Classification (GTDB taxonomy): domain Bacteria; phylum Pseudomonadota; class Alphaproteobacteria; order Rhizobiales; family Rhizobiaceae; genus Hoeflea; species Hoeflea alexandrii. Next base: position 543,500 of record NZ_JAAAML010000001.1, read on the forward strand.
TGAAAGGCTTCAAGAGCTGGTCGCGAACAGACCCGGGTGTCCGCGCGGCGGCGCTCGACCGGGCAGCCGACCTGCTTGAAGACAGGCGCGACCGGTTCATGGCGCTGTTGTCGATCGAAGCGGGCAAGACACTCGATGACGGCATTGCAGAAATCCGCGAGGCGGTCGACTTCCTGCGCTACTACGCCGCCCGCTCCCGCGACATGTTCTCGAAGATGCAGCCGATGCCCGGCCCGACCGGCGAAGAAAACCGGCTCGGCTGGCGCGGCCGGGGCGTCTTCGTCTGCATCTCGCCGTGGAATTTTCCGCTGGCAATTTTTCTTGGCCAGGTCTCGGCAGGGCTTGCCGCCGGCAATGCGGTGATCGCCAAGCCGGCCGAACAGACGCCGCTGATCGCCCATGAAGCGATCTGCCTCATGCATGAGGCGGGCGTGCCGAAGGACGTGCTGCTGTGCCTGCCGGGCGAAGGCGATGTGGGCGCGGCGCTGACCTCGCATCCGAAGATCGGCGGCGTTGCTTTTACCGGCTCGACCGAAACGGCGCGCGCCATCAATCGCACGCTTGCCGCCAAGGACGGTCCGATCGTGCCGTTCATCGCCGAAACCGGCGGGCTCAACGCGATGATCGTCGACGCCACGGCGCTGGCTGAACAGGTGGCCGACGACGTGGTGATGTCGGCGTTCCGCTCCGCCGGACAGCGCTGCTCGGCGCTGAGGCTCCTGTTCGTGCAGGATGATGTTGCCGATCACATGATCGAGATGATCGAGGGGGCCGCGCGCGAACTCAAGCTCGGTGATCCGTCGAAACCGTCGACCGATGTCGGCCCGGTGATCGACGAAGCTCAGCGCCAGATGCTGGCGGACCACATCGCGACGATCTCGAAAACCCAGAAACTGGTCTATGCCGGAGATGCGCCGAACCAGGGGTTGTTCTTTGCGCCGCATATTGTCGAACTCAAGGAGGCGGCAGCTCTCGACCGCGAGATCTTCGGTCCGGTGCTGCATGTGGTTCGCTACAAGGCGAAGAAGCTCGACCAAGTGCTCGACGCCATCGACGCCACCGGTTTCGGCCTGACGCTCGGCGTGCATTCGCGCATCGAGGCGACGGTGCGAAAGGTCATCGACCGGCTCGACACCGGCAATGTCTACATCAACCGCAACATGATCGGCGCGGTGGTCGGAACCCAGCCGTTCGGCGGCTCGGGCCTGTCGGGCACCGGCTTCAAGGCCGGCGGTCCGCACTACCTGATGCGGTTCGCGGTCGAGCAGGCGGTCTCGGTCAATACCGCAGCGGCCGGCGGCAATGCCGGGTTGATCGCCATGGGTGACGGGTAGCCGTCCTCGCCAAGAGAGGCCGCGTCGGGAAACCCCGCGCGGTGGGAAGTTAGCTCCGGTATTGGGGGCGTGGTTCGGGCGTGAACTCGATCGAGGCGGTGACGCCCTGATTGGAGATCTTCAGGTCAAGCTCGCACCTCAACTCCATGCAGGCGATTTCGGCGATCTTCATGCCCAGGCCGCCGGACTGGCTGGGGATATCCGGCGTCATGCCGGTGCCATTGTCGGAACAGGTGACAGAAACCGCGCCCGATGCGGTTTTTGCCAATACGATGCTGACAGCGCCTCTCCGCTGGTCGGGAAATGCATGCTTGAAGGAGTTGGCGACAAATTCGTTGACCAGGGTGCCGACGGAGACCGCCTGCTGCGAGCCGACGGTGATTGAAACGGGCGTGAATTCCATCTCGACATTGGCCGGAGCGGTTTCTCTCAAATAGTCGACGATCTTCTCGAGATAGACGCCCAGATCTACATTCGATCCGGCATCGGTCTTGTAGAGATACTCGTGCAGCGTCGAGACCGCATCGATACGGGTCATGATCTTGGAGACAGCCACCCGGGCTTCCTCCGTTTGCAGCCGACGCTCCTGTATCCGGACGAAGGCGGAAAGCGACTGCAGCGAGTTCTTCACCCGGTGGTCGACCTCCTGACGCATGGTGGCGGCGGTTGCGAGCGCCTTTCGCATTTCCAGCTGAGCCATCACCTGACGTGCCAGCACCTTGATCGTGTCGCGCTGGAGCGGCGTCAGGCTGCGTGGCTTGCGGTCAAGCACGCACAAGGTGCCAATCGGCAGACCGTCAGGTGTCTTGAGCAGGGCCGCGGCATAGAATCTGAGATCCGGATCCGAGGTGCACAGCGGATTGTCGTTCATCCGCTCATCACCCAGCGTGTCCTCGATCTCGATAAATTCATCTTCGAGGATGGCGTGGGCACACAGGGCGTTCTCGATCGGTGTTTCGCTGATATCGAGACCGACTGACGCCTTGAACCACTGCCGTTCGGAATCCACCAGGCTCATCAGGGAGATCGGCGTTCCACAGATGGAGGACGCCAGTTGCACGATGTCATCGAAATCCTTTTCGGGATTGCTGTCGAGCATTTCGTAGGCATGCAGCGCCTGCAATCGTTCGGCCTGGCGGGGGTGCAGGGGAGCCTTCATAACTTATACCTTTTTCAAATTCTCGAGTTCGGTCAGAAAGCGTGCCGCTTCTGCTCACGTGGGGAATGACGCAAATGGCAATGTCTTACAGCCGGTATCCGGGTGGTGCTGATTTCGCTGTCGAAACAGCATCACGCTGCCGGGTGGACTCTCATGCAAGCCTCGGGGCAAATGTGCGAATGGTGGGAGTGATACACGATCTGTGTCCGACGTTCTTTAACCTGCATTGTGTTTGCGGGATTAATGCTTGAGAGGTAAACGCGCTGCTTGAAGACAGGGGGCGGAGTCGCATTAGGTGGTTTTCGCGGCCTTGATGCCGCGGATCCGGCGGTGGGGGCCACCAGTGTCGCAATTGGCGCATTGCGCGTCCCGTTTCATGCAAGCATGAAGCCTGCTTTCGGTTTCTATTCATGGCCAAGGCCGCACGGGAGATGTGGCCGGGTCGGGAAGAGGACAACGACACCATGGCTGAGTACAAAACCGATATCGAGATCGCCCGCGCGGCGAACAAGAAGCCGATCCAGCAGATCGGCGAGAAGCTTGGCATTCCGCTTGAGGATCTCGTTCCCTACGGCCATGACAAGGCGAAGATCTCCGCCGACTTCATCGCGCGGCAGAAAGACAGGGCGGATGGAAAGCTGATCCTCGTCACCGCGATCAATCCGACGCCCGCGGGCGAGGGCAAGACCACCACCACGGTGGGACTTGGCGACGGGCTCAACCGCATCGGCAAGAAGGCCATGATCTGCATCCGTGAAGCCTCGCTGGGGCCGAATTTCGGCATGAAGGGCGGGGCCGCGGGTGGCGGCATGGCGCAAGTGGTGCCGATGGAAGAGATGAACCTGCATTTCACCGGTGATTTCCACGCCATCACCAGCGCCCACAATCTGCTTTCGGCGATGATCGACAACCACATCTACTGGGGCAACGAGCTTGAAATCGATGCGCGCCGCATCGTCTGGCGCCGGGTGATGGACATGAACGACCGGGCGCTCAGAGACATCGTGGTCAATCTTGGCGGCGTGGCCAACGGGTTTCCGCGCCAGACCGGGTTCGACATCACGGTGGCGTCGGAAGTGATGGCGATCCTGTGCCTGGCCAGGGATCTCGAGGATCTGCAGCAGCGGCTGGGGTCGATCGTGGTGGCCTACCGCCGCGACAAGACGCCGATCTATTGCCGCGACATCAAGGCCGATGGTGCGATGACGGTGCTGCTGAAAGACGCGATGCAGCCCAATCTGGTGCAAACGATGGAAAACAATCCCGCCTTCGTGCATGGCGGGCCGTTTGCCAATATCGCCCATGGCTGCAACTCGGTGGTGGCGACCACAACGGCGCTCAAGCTTGCCGATTATGTCGTTACCGAAGCCGGTTTCGGCGCCGATCTCGGCGCGGAGAAATTCTTCGACATCAAGTGCCGCAAGGCCGGCCTCAAGCCCGATGCGGCGGTGATCGTCGCCACCGTGCGGGCGATGAAGATGAACGGCGGCATCAAGAAGGACGATCTCGGGCCGGAGAATGTCGCAGCGGTGGAGAAGGGCTGCGCCAATCTGGGCCGCCACGTGCAGAACGTGAAAAAATTCGGCGTTCCGGTGGTGGTGGCGATCAACCATTTTGTCACCGACACCGAAGCCGAGGTGCAGGCGGTCAAGGACTATGTTGCGACGCTCGGCGCCGAGGCGATCCTGTGCAAGCACTGGGCGCAGGGCTCGGCCGGCATCGAGGATCTGGCGCACAAGGTGGTCGAACTTGCCGAATCCGGGCAGGCGCAGTTCGCGCCGCTTTATCCCGACGAGATGCCGCTGTTCGACAAGATCGAAACCATCGCCAAGTCGATCTATCATGCAGGCGAGGTGATTGCCGAGAAATCCGTGCGCGAGCAGCTCAGGCAATGGGAAACGCAGGGCTATGGCAAGCTGCCGATCTGCATGGCGAAAACACAGTATTCGTTCTCGACCGACCCCAATCTGCGTGGCGCGCCCTCGGGTCACACCGTCCCCGTCCGCGAGGTACGGCTGTCGGCGGGCGCTGGTTTCATCGTCGTTATCACCGGCGAGATCATGACCATGCCCGGCCTGCCAAGAACGCCATCGTCAGAAAAGATCTGTCTCAATGACAAAGGCCAGATCGAGGGGCTGTTCTAGACGAGTTTCCGGGCGGCGTGTCCGCCCGGTCAGCTTGCAATCGCTGCCTATGTCGAGTGTCTATTTTTGCATGTCCAATTCGGACGCCAGTTTCGCAAGCTGGTCAGAATATGCTTTCGTATGGTTGGCTGGAGTTTCTTTCAGACCACCGTGAATCCGCTCAATCCCCATGGTCCAGTTGACTGGAAGGTCACCGGACCATGTCTGCCCAGACTCATAGCGATCAATCATTTTCGTAACCCAATTGTTCATCTGCTGACGATCACCGCCATCGATCAACCTGCGGGTAACGGCATACAATTTTGGCGGAGGTGGGAAATCAGGCCTATCCATGATACGGGAGATCAGATCATGGTCGGCTTTACCCATTCCGGGCTTCTTCCAGGTGTTAAGCTGACGAAAATAGGACTCGATTGTGCTTACGTCTGCCGCGCTGGGCGGATTTATATTATCGAGAATCACATTGATAAGTTGGCGATATCTTTTATTTAGATCGTCAGTTTTCAGCTCCAGGTCCAAGCCTAGAGTGGCGGTTAGAAAATAAACCCAGTCGGAAGTCTGCGCTCCCTGACGGGAAGCTTTCAGGCTTTCTTTGGTTCTCAGCCACCCTGGTTTAACGTGAAGCTGTCCTGAGCTCACAAATGTCGGGATCAAGGGTGCGAACAGAGGCATGTATTGGCCCGTCGTGCTTCTGAACACCAGTTCAAACTCACCTTTTACGTTAGGAATGTGTGCGGTAATTCGATGAACTGAAAATGTATCTGCGGTCAGCGAGTACGAGTAGATTTTCCGGGTATCTGCGCTGTAAAATTGTCCTCTCGACAGAATGATGTCGGCATCCGACAGCCTGGCTTTCTCCTCGATAAGGCATTGACCTTCGCTGATCCGAAGCCTGGCCTCTTCTGCAGCATTTTGCTGTTTTCGATTGTCTCCCGGTTTTCTTGGCAATGAAAATTGGGAGGAATTTGGATTGATATTGACGATGGGACAGCTGTCCCGTTTTTCGAAACGGTAACTGAGCAATTCCAATTCCGGATCGATTTCAGCAAACGGATGTTTGGTGGGCAACATCAAAATTCTATCTGCGACGCCGGTCAACAGCGCATGCAGACAAAACCCGTCGCATTTGATTTCCTTCACCGGGTAAATTCCGACGTCCTGGCGAACCGCAATTGTGGATGCACTCATTGGCTGCGCGATGTCGTTGAAGTCGCCCGAAATATATTCCGTGGTTGCAGAAGATTTGGTTATTAGGTTCATTGCTGTTGGCAACGAAAACAATATAATCATTGTAGAAATTATTGATATTGTTATCTTCTTGGTACGTTCGGAATAAATTAATACGGAAATCCAAATAGAAATTATAGTATATATAGTATATATAGATATTGTGGGGGCTGAAATAATTAGAAGCGCTATCGGTATTCCTATGCCGGTGAACATTAGGATGATAATAATATTGGGATTCAAAAACCCTACAATCGACGCCGGTATGGTGATTGATAAAATTATCGCGACCCACTTCACGGCGGTCTCCTATTGCGCAGTTTGATGTCGGCGCAGCCTATGTCGCAACCGTTTCTAAAATGCTACCATTACGTGTATGATTTTCAATGTTGGGAACGTCCTCTCAATCATATTGGCGGGATCGAAAGCCCGCGTTAAACGGAGATTTGGCGGGCAATCCCTCCCATTGGCCTGCCGTCACTCACACAGCCTGTAGCCGCGGTTTCGCTTAATGATGTCGAGATGCAGGTGGTCGGCGTGGCTGGCATTGGTGCCGGGGCCGAGCACGGTGGTGAAATGCAGGCAGGCGCCGCCGCGCACGGCGCGCTGGAAAGCTTCTTCCACCGTGCCGTCGCCGGCGCGCGGCGACACAGGGATCGGGTCCCGGCCCTTGAACTCGAAGCTCATGATGTCGATGGCATTGCCGATGGCGTGTTCCGACATCTTGCCGGTGGCGGAGTTGTTGCGGCGCCGGCAGACATAGGTCGAGCCGTGATTGACCCGCGCAAGCGTGACAGCGGCCGGCAGGGCTTCGGTCGCAGGAACGACAACACCCTCCATCCAGCGCGCCAGGGCGAGGGCGGTCGGGCACCGCAGTTGCGAGGCGGGTGAGAGGGAAACGCCGGGGACGATCTGTTCGATGCTGTAGGGGGCCTCAATGCCGCAGCCGTTTTCGCCGCGGACAGAATCCTGTCTGTCAAAGACGGCACCAAGCTTACGCAACTCGGCCTCGCAGCTGGCGAGTGCGGCCTCATCGACCGGCGGCGCACTGATGACGGGAAGCTTGTCAGCGTTTTCCGATTCTTCGGCTTCTTGCCCGGCGGATCCGGCTTGACCGGACTGGTCGGAATCTTCTTCGGAAGCGCCGGGGGCTGGTTTGGCCGTTGACGTGTCAGCATCGGGCTTTGCTTCGGGGACCGGGACTGCAGGAGCCGGGACTGCGGGAACCGCGACGGCTTTCCCCTTCGCGGTCTCACCGCGCGGGCTCTCAACCGGAACTGGGCCGGTCTCCGGCAGTTTTACGCCCATGGACAGCGTCACGATCAGGGGCAGCAAAAACACTCGGCGCATGTTCTCAGTCCCGGAACTCGACGGTCACACCTTTGCTGACCAGATGCGCAAGCTCGTTGGCATCCCAGTTGGTCATGCGGACGCAGCCGTGACTGATGGTCTTGTCGATCTTCGAGGGTTCCGGAGTACCATGAATGCCGTAGGTCGGTTCTGACAGATCGATCCAGACTTTGCCAACCGGTCCGTTCGGCCCTGGCGGAAGTGTCAGCGGCTCGGTGTTGTCGCCCTGAACGAAGTTTTCCGGATTGTAGCTGTAGGTCGGGTCAATGGCGATGGCGTTGACCGTGTGGATCCCGCTGGGCGATGGCGTGCTCGCACTGCCGATCGTGACCGGATAGATCGCGACCAGGGTTTGCGAGGCATCGTAGGCTAAGAGCCGCGCTTGGCTCTTGTCGGCGACAAGGCTGGCGATATCAGCCTTCTGGTCGCTGCCGGGGTCTGCGACGAAAATGGTTTCGCCGGCGCTGAATGCCGCGTTGGGGTTGAGCTCGGCTAAGAATTCCATGTCCATATGGAAACGTTCGGCAAGCTTTTCCTGGACGCTGGTATAGCCGAGATGCTCGAGTCTGGCGAGCCTCGCATAGTCGTCCGGCAAGGGTTCTGAAATGCCGGAGACGTCGGCGCCGGTTATGATGTAGCTGACGATCACGTCGTTGCCCATGGCCTGCAGGGTGTTCCACGTCATCTCATCGATAAGGCCGTCGTCAGGAAGCCGGTTGACCTGTTGGAAGCCACGGATCGCCTTCTCGACATTGTCACCGGCATAGCCGTCGATCACCCCAGGCGAAGCCCCGGCCCGATCAAGCAGGATCTGCAACTTTGCCGCCAGCGGGCTCTGGCCTTCGGGCAATTGTTCACCGGCAAACGTCGCGGCGTTGATCGCCACCGGATCCATGGGCGCGGCGTTTGCCTTGGCGAATGTCACTGCCGCTGCAAATGTGGCGGCGGCAATTGCTAGGATGACCTGAAATCTGTCCATCGTCAGTGTTCCCGTTGCGACCGTGACGGCGTGTCGTCGCAAATGCTCGAAGCCTGTCACATGGCTACAACGCACGAAGGGCGAGAAAGATGCATGTGGGGATCAGCAGGCTTCAAAGTGATCCGCCGTGCCCCTGGTTCAGGTGAGGGAAAACGAGGGAACGGGAGCTGGGCCCGGTAAAAGCAGCCGGCTCACAGCGGTTGCGGACCGCGCCAGGATGTGAGCGCCGAAAGCCGCGCAGTCTTCTTGAACTGGTGGCGGTCCATGCGCCGCAGGATGCCGGCGAGAAAGCGGATCGTCTCGGCAATATAGGGGCCCTTGTTGAGCATGATGCACTCGGCCCGCTGGCCCATGGCGGCGTCGGTGACTTCGGCGCGTGAAGGCGCACCAGTCTTCAACAGCGTTTCAAGCACTTGCGTCGCCCATACCACGGGAATGTGCGCTGCTTCGCAGAGCCAGAGGATTTCCTCCTGGGCTTCAGACAGGCGCTCGGTGCCGACTTCCATGGCCAGGTCGCCGCGGGCGATCATCACCGCGACGGGATGATGTGACCCGGCCTGGACAATCAGCCGGGGCAGATTGCGGACTGCGAGTCCGGTCTCGATCTTGAGAAGCAGCGGTTGTGGCGGGCGGTCTCCGCGATGCTGCCTGAGCGCCGCCATAATGCCGCGAACGTCTTCCGGGCGCTGGACGAAGGAACAGCCGACGATATCGGCATTGGCCGCAACAAACGGAAGGTTGGCAAGGTCTGTTGCGGTCAGATGCTCGATCTCGAGATCGATGGCAGGGAAGTTGATCCCCTTCTCGAGCTTAAGCTTCTTGCCCTTGTCGGCCACCACCGTGACTTCCAGCACGGCGCCGTCTTCAAGCAGTTCGACAACGCGCGCGCCGATCTTGCCGTCATCGATCCAGACCTGCAGTCCGGGCTGCAGCCTGGCGGCAATCTCCGGAAAGGTGATGGTGATCGCGGGCAGCCGGCCGGGCGTCGCTGGCGGCCTGGCCAGCAACCTGAACCGGTCGCCGCGAGACAGGCGCTTTGCCTTTGGCGGCGTAATGCTTTCGATCCTGCATTTCGGCCCGGCGATGTCCATGAGCACGGGGCAGGTTCTTCGGGCCTTGGCTGCAGCGGCGCGAATGTTGGCGATCATCGCCGCCCATACTTCGGGTCCGTCATGGGCGCAGTTGATGCGAAAGCAGCTGGCGCCCGCCTCGACGAGTTGATCGACAAAGGCAGGATCGGTGGCGCCCTGCGGCGGGACCGTCACCATGATGCGGGTGTTGCGCTCACCGGGATAGTCGCCAAAGAAACGGGCCTGATCATTGGTGATCTGCACCAGTCCTGCGTCGAGAACTGACGGTTCGGGCCATGTCGCGGGCAGTCCGGACAGCCCGTCAAGCGTTGCGCTGACGGCGGCGAGGGACTTGCGCAGATGGGATTCCGAGCGTCCGAGCGATGACAGGCCGAGCACGGAAAGGTTTGATTGAAGACCCGTCAGATCGTACTGGCGGGCGGCCAGGTAGAAGGCGAGGTTTTCCGCGCCCGGCCGGAAAACCGGACGCGCGATTTCACTTTCCCAATCCTTGAAGATCGCAGTGCTGTCAGTTTCGATCCTTTCGATGCATTCAGCCAGCAGGCAGCGACAGTCCTTGATGGCGGAAGTTCCGGCTGTTGGTCCGCTTGCAGGACCGGGTTGCTGTGAAAGGCTGGCTTGTTCGGTCACGACGGTCTTTCCTGGCCGGTGGGAGGCGACGGTTTTCTGATGGGATGCCTTGCCCCGGGGGGGCAACGGCATAGGATTTCACCGGGACGACAGGGTTGCCGCCTCAGGCGCCGCCGGACTTGTCGGCCGGTGGATCTGCCGCTTCATCCGCCGTGTCGGCCGTTTCTGCATCGGCTTCTTCGACTTCGCGGACCACCTCGATCTGGACGTGTGTCACGAAGGCGGCGATGGCGCCCAGGATTGCCAGCCACGGGGCGGCGAGTGCCACCGCGCCACCGGCGACGACGCCGAAGGTCAGCGGCGTTTCCAGCACGATATCGCCATCGGACGCCCTGATCCGCAATTGCCGGACATTGCCTTCGTTGAGCAAATCCTTGACCTGTTGCACAAGCTGGTCGCCCAGCACCTCGATTTCTTCGGTGAATGTTCTCTTTCCCTTGCCGTCCTGCGTGTTCATGGATTTCTCCTTGGTGAGCCTGAAGGTGATTGAGACTGTTTTTCCTTAGACGGTTGCTTCAGTGAGAGCCTTGATGGTGATCAATCGGCTGAAGCTGCCATCCGGAATAGCGAAGAAGTTGTAGCCCGACGACAATAAGGCATCATGACAGCCGCGGCCGGCCCTCAGGGCCTGGCGAAATCGCGACTGATCTCGCCCCAGGCGCAATGGGGGAAGTATGGGTAGCTGTCGGTGACGAAGTAGACGAACCTGCCGTCGAGCCTTCCGCCGTTGCATTGGTCGAGCGTCCCGGTTCCGCCGGTGAACTGCCAGTCCTGCAGATAGGTGCCGTCGTGACGGCCTCCGGGTCCACCGCTGCGGTTTCCGGGTTTGAGCGTGAACCCGGATTTCGCTTTCGAGCCGACATAGTGGATTTCAAACCCGTCGGCTGCGAAGCCGACCAGGGTCGAGGTGTTGCCCTTGAGCAGGCCCGTTGGCATGGCATGGTAGTGGTAGAGCCCACGGTGATCGACATGGGCATTGTTCTGGTCGAGGCCGAGCATGGCGCCCGCGCCCTTGCCGTCGAGTTTCCAGCCCGAGGCCGGATTTCGGCTGAAACCGCGCCGCGAGGATGGATCGTAATAATCGGCGGTCCCGGGGCGGATGATGACACCGTTGAGTGCAAAGCCGGTCGAGCCGCGGAGCTGGGTGGCGCGGGAGGTTTTGACAGGGTTCTCGGGAACGCAGACCTCGATGAATTGCGCCGTCATCCGGTGCGGGTTGCCCGGGTTGGGAAATCTGCCGGTGGCGTGATCCGGCAACCCGTTCGAGGTCATACAGATCTTGCCACGGCTTTTCGTGATTGAAACGGATCCGGATGCGGCCCCGGCCGCGACGGCGCTTGCGACAATACCAATGATGGTGACACCGGCGATGACGAGATAGGATAACGGACGGTCCATGCTGGTCTCCTTTTAGATCTGGCGTCCCGGTCTGGACCTGGTGAAGATGAACTCCCCAACCTTTCCACGCGGTGGCGAGAAAGTTACGTGTCGGTAAGGTTTTGGGCGCGAATGCTGCAATTCGTGGAACGAAACATCGGCTTGCAGGTTGTTGATTCCGACAGAAAGATCCCGGGGTGGGCGTGAGTGACTGAAAAATCGATTGTTCAAACAGCGCGGGAATGGCTTGTCCGCGGGCTCAAGAATGGCAACGCCAACCGCATGCCGGTGATGCTGCTTGGTGTTGTTACGCTTGGCGTCTACGCCTTCATCGAAATTGCCGACGAGATGGCTGAAGGCGAAATCCGGCAGCTGGATGAAATGCTGTTCCTGATGATGCGGGAGGCGACCGACCCGTCGCGACCGCTGGGGCCAGCCTGGTTGCAGGAGACGGCGCTCGAGATCACCTCGATCGGCGGCTACCCGCTGATAATCCTGACCCTGGCTGCGGTTTCCGGCTTCTTCATCGTCACCAAGCGCCATGGTGCGGCGCTTTATGCCGTTCTGGCGGTGGGATCCGGTGCGCTGTTGAGCCAGACGCTCAAGCAGTATTACGGTCGTCCGCGGCCCGATCTTGTGGATCATCTCGATGCGGTTCACACCGCCAGTTTCCCCAGCGGGCATGCGCTGGTGACGACGGTCGCCTATCTGACACTGGCCGCCATCGTCATCGGTTATCTCGAGCGCGCGCGGGCCCGGGTCTATGTGCTTTTTGTAGCCGTGCTGGTTGCCGTGATGGTTGGCGTCAGCCGGGTCTATCTCGGCGTGCACTGGCCGAGCGACGTGGCCGCCGGCTGGGCGCTCGGTGTTGCCTGGGCGAGTTTTTCCTGGCTCATCGTGCATGTCTTGCAAAGACGCAGGGCAAGGGCACTGCCGCTGCGCCAAACGGAGGATGCACGATGAGCTGGCATGACTGGTTCAAGCCGTTCGCACGTCTTGGCTACGGCGCCCGAGGTCTGGTTTACCTGGTGCTCGCCTTCTTCATCGTCAGCGCTGCCATGACAACCGGCAGCGGCGGCGATTCGAAGGATGCGGTGAGGTTCCTCACACAGTCCACGGCAAGTGCCATCCTCGCGCCGCTGCTCATTGTCAGTCTTGCCGGCTATTGCCTGTGGCGCATCGTGCAGGCTGTCTTCGATACCGATGATCACGGCGTAAAGCCTTCCGGCCTGGCTGTGCGTGCCGGTCTGCTGGGATCGGCTGCGACCTATGGCCTGCTCATGCTCTACGCCCTGTCCCTGTGGTGGGGAGGGATGTTTTCGTCTCAAGACGGATCCGGCGGCGGGTTTGCGCGCACGGTTGCCGGCTTCATCGGGGCCGGACCTGTATCCCTGATCCTGAGCTCGATATTCGTCGTTGTCGGCGGGGCGCATATCTGGAAGGCGGTCAGCCGCAAGTACCGCGACCACATTGAGGCTTCGGCGGAGGCAAAGAGGTGGATCGACATTGCCGCGATCGGCGGTCTTTGCGCCCGCGGTATCATCTTCCTCGTTATCGCCTTCCTGCTGTTCCGCCATGGTCTTGCCGGGCAGGAAGGACGGGCCAGCCTGGCGGACGCGCTTGATTTCATTGCCGGCCTTCCCCTTGGTGCATGGCTGCTTGGGGCAACCGGAACGGGCTTCCTGCTGTTTTCGCTCTATTCCTTTTCGGAGGGCATCTGGCGGCGCATCAACGTCGAAGATGCATGAGCTGTGTATCTCCACTTGAAGCGGCATAAAGCCTGCGGTAAGAACTTCCTCATGACGATGCACGTGGCACAGAAGAATTGGTGGTGGGTTCGCTTCTAGGCGGCCTTGACCACGCATGCGCGTTAGAGATCAACAAGCCGCCCGGGACCTCAAGGTCCGGCGGCTTTTTGTTTGACCCGCTGGCCAAGAGAGTTCCGGCCGGTTCAAACGGAGCTTGAACATGGGCACGACGGAACTTTCGGACAAGGCTGCGCACTACCAGACGCGCGGCGGGGTTTTGGTCACGCGGCGGCGGCGTGAAACCCCTTACGCGGATGCCATATCGGGCTATATCGATGCGCTCGACAGCCGCCGCGGCGCGGTGTTCTCGTCAAACTACGAATATCCGGGACGTTACACCCGGTGGGATACGGCGATCGTCGATCCGCCGCTCGGGATCTCGTCGCGGGAGCGCAAGCTGACAATCGAGGCCTATAACGGCCGTGGCGAGGCGCTGATTTCCATTCTGGCCGGGCGGCTCGAGGGGCACGCGGAATTTGCAATCACCGGCAAGGACGCGCGTAAGATCGAGATCGAGATCGCGAGGCCTGACCGGGTCTTCTCCGAGGAAGAACGCTCGCGCGCACCGACTGTGTTTTCAGTGCTACGGGTGATTGTCGATCTGTTCCATTCGGCCGAAGACGGCAATATCGGCTTTTACGGAGCCTTCGGCTATGATCTGGCGTTCCAGTTCGACCCGGTGGCGCCGAAGCTGACACGGCCCGAGGATCAGCGCGACCTGCTCTTGTTCCTGCCCGACGAGATCCTGATCGTCGACCACCACGCCGCCAAGGCCTGGATCGACCGCTATGATTTCAGCTTCGACGGCATGACCACGGAAGGCCGTGATGCAGAGATCGCGCCCGAAGCCTTCAAGCCCGCCGACCGGATGCCACCGCGCGGCGATCATACGCCGGGCGAATATGCCGAGCTGGTCAAGCGCGCCAAGGAGAGTTTCCGGCGCGGCGACCTGTTCGAGGTTGTGCCGGGGCAGACCTTTTTCGAGCGCTGCGAGGCGCGGCCATCGGAAATCAGCCGGCGGCTCAAGGCGATCAATCCGTCGCCCTATTCCTTCTTCATCAACCTGGGCAACCAGGAATACCTGGTCGGCGCATCGCCGGAGATGTTCGTGCGGGTCAATGGACGGCGGATCGAGACCTGTCCGATCTCCGGCACCATCAAGCGCGGCGAGGATGCGATCGCGGATTCCGAGCAGATCCTCAAGCTGCTCAATTCGAAGAAGGACGAGTCGGAGCTGACCATGTGTTCGGATGTCGATCGCAACGACAAGAGCCGGGTCTGCGAGCCGGGATCGGTGAAGGTCATCGGTCGCCGCCAGATCGAAATGTATTCGCGGCTGATTCACACGGTCGACCATATTGAGGGTCGGTTGCGCGATGGCATGGATGCGTTCGACGGCTTCCTGAGCCACGCCTGGGCGGTGACGGTGACCGGTGCGCCGAAACTCTGGGCGATGCGGTTTCTGGAAAACAACGAGAAGAGCCCGCGTGCCTGGTATGGCGGCGCGGTTGGCATGGTCAGTTTCAACGGCGACATGAACACCGGCCTGACGCTCAGGACCATCCGCATCAAGGACGGCATTGCCGAGGTGCGCGCCGGGGCCACGCTGCTGTTTGATTCCAATCCCGAGGAAGAGGAAGCCGAGACCGAACTGAAGGCATCGGCGATGCTCTCGGCGATCCGGGATGCACGGCTCGGCAATGCCGGTTCGGGAACCCGCGAAACGGCAAAGGTGGGTGAGGGCACCTCGATCCTGCTGGTCGACCATGAGGATTCCTTCGTCCACACCCTGGCAAACTACTTCCGCCAGACAGGGGCCAAGGTGACCACAGTGCGCTCGCCGGTGTCCGACGAGGTGTTTGACCGGGTGGCGCCGGATCTGGTGGTGCTGTCGCCGGGACCGGGAAATCCGAAGGATTTTGATTGCGCTGCCACGATCAAGAAGATCCGGACGCGCGAGTTGCCGGTCTTTGGCGTCTGTCTTGGCCTGCAGGCGCTTGCCGAGAGTTTCGGCGGCAGCCTGCGCGAACTGGCAGTGCCTGTGCATGGCAAACCGTCGCGCATCAGGGTATCGTCGAACGGGGTGATATTCTCCGGTCTGGCGAAGGAAGTGACGGTCGGGCGCTATCATTCGATTTTCGCCGATTACGCGACATTGCCGAAGGAATTCCGTGTTACAGCAGAGACCGATGACGGGGTGATCATGGCGTTCGAGCATGAAAGCCTGCCAATCGCGGCGGTGCAGTTTCACCCTGAATCGATCATGACGCTGGGCCAGGATGCCGGAATGCGGATGATCGAGAACGTGGTCGCGCATCTGGCGCGGCGGAAAAAGGTGGAGGCAGCATGATCGATGCACGCGGCGTGAACAGGCTGGTGGCGGCAGCGGTGCTTGGGGCCTCGATGCTCTTGCTGCTGCCGGGCGAACCGGCGCGGGCCCAGTCCGGCGACGGGATCGATCAGGGCCGGCAACTGGTCGAGGTCAATTGCGGCAAGTGCCATGCGGTGGGTGAAGCCGATGCCAGCCCGCATGAGGGGCCGCCGCCCTTCCGCAAACTGTCGGACATGTTTCCGATGGACGCGCTGGAGGAAGCTTTCTCCGACGGCCGGATCTATTCGGGTCACCCGGACATGCCGGAGTTCATCGCAACACCCGAACAGATGGATGCCATCATCGCCTATATCGCGTCCCTGCAGGACTAGCCGTCATGCCCCACTCCTCACGAACCATCCGCCAGCTGGCGTTCTGGTCCATTCCGCTTGCGTTCGGGGTGATGGGGCTCAAATTCGTCGCCTGGTACCTGACCGGTTCAATCGCGCTTTACTCCGATGCGCTTGAATCGATCGTCAATGTGATTGCCGCGACGGCGGCCTTCATCGCCATCGGTTACGCGCAGAAACCTGCCGATATCTCGCACCCTTACGGCCACCACAAGGCGGAGTACTTCTCCGCCGTTCTCGAAGGTGTGCTGATTGTCGTGGCGGCGCTGCTGATTGTCCATGAAGCAATCGGCGGGCTTCTGGAACCTCGCCGGATCGAGGCGCCGGTGCTTGGCCTGGCCGTCAATGCAAGCGCTGCCGTCATCAACGGGATCTGGGCAGCGGTGCTGCTGCGCTTTGGCCGCCGTTACCGGTCGCCGGCACTGCAGGCAGATGGCCACCACATCCTGTCGGACGTAGTCACATCGGTTGGCGTCATCTTCGGCCTGGGTCTGGCGCTGGCCTTCGATCAGCCGCGGCTTGATCCGCTGCTGGCGCTGATCGTTGCCATCAACGTGCTCTGGCAGGGCTGGAAGGTGATTGCGTCCTCCGTCGACGGGCTGATGGACCGGGCGATCGATCCGGTCGATGAGCAGCGCATCCAGGAGATCATCAAGGCTGAGGCCCATGGCGCGATCGAGGCGCACGACATCCGCACCCGGATGGCGGGCCGCGCCTCCTTTGTCGAGTTTCACCTGGTCGTCGATGGCGCGATGAGCGTGGAGGAATCGCACCGGATCTGCGACCGGCTGGAAACGGCGCTTCGCACCGAGGTCGAAGGCATCCGGGTGATCATCCATGTAGAGCCGGGTCACAAGGCCAAGGACGAGGGTGTCGTGCTGGGCTGAGCGATCTCGGCAGAGGTGGGCCGTCCGCGGGGCATGGGCAAGAGGGCCGGCGTCCGGTTAGCCGGTGAAGCGCTCAAGCGCCAGGCGAAACACCTCTGCATCGACATTGCCGCCTGAGACCGTGACGATCACGTCCTCACCCTCGATCTCGCCGCCGTGAAAAAGCGCAGCGGCCAGGGCGACTGCTCCCCCCGGTTCAGCCACGATCTTCAACCTTGAAAAAGCCAGCGCCATGGCGTGCTGCGCTTCGTCCTCGGTGACGACGATGCCCGGGCCGGCGAGACGCCTGAGGATAGGAAACGTCAGCTCACCGGGCTGCGGCGTCAGGATCGCGTCGCAGATCGAGCCGGACAGCCGCGCGTTGCGCTCAATGGTTCCCGAGCGCAGGCTGCGGGCCATGTCGTCGAACCCTTCGGGTTCGGCCGGTCGCACGCGCAGCCCCGGGGCATCGGCTTCAAGCGCCAGCGCGATGCCGGACGCAAGGCC
Organism: Parahoeflea alexandrii; assembly: GCF_024105735.1. GTDB lineage: Bacteria > Pseudomonadota > Alphaproteobacteria > Rhizobiales > Rhizobiaceae > Hoeflea > Hoeflea alexandrii. The sequence continues at coordinate 560,693 of NZ_JAAAML010000001.1, forward strand.
GCCACCGCCGCAGCAGACCAGGACATCGGCCTTGGCGATGCCTTGTTCGGCGGCCTGTTCGGCGATTTCCAGCCCACAGGTGCCCTGGCCGGCAATGACCAGCGGCTCGTCGAAGGGCTTGATCAGTGTCAGGCCGTGCTCGGCAGCCAGACGTGCGGTGATCTCGTCGCGGTTTTCCGTGGCCCGGTCGTAGAGAACCACTTCGGCGCCCAGTGCGCCCGTGTTGTCGATCTTCATCTTCGGCGCATCCGACGGCATGACGATGACCGCCGGGACGCCATGGCGGGCGGCTGCAAAAGCCACGCCCTGACCATGATTGCCGCTGGAAAAGGCAATGACGCCACGGGCCCGGTCTTCAGGCGACGGGGCCGAGACCGCAGACCAGCCGCCGCGGAACTTGAAGCTTCCGGTGTGCTGCAGGCATTCGGGCTTGACCCAGACCCGACGTCCGGCGATCTCGTCGAGAAACGGGGAATTGAGCAGCGGCGTGCGGCGGACATGACCGTCCAGCCGGTCGCGCGCGGCGCGGATCATCTCGATGTTCATGTCAGACTTCCCGATGTCGAAGATGCGGTCAGGGTAGGGCGGGCAGGGTAGGGCGGGCAGGGCTGATTCTCCAAGCGAATTGAACCATTGCCAGCAAGAATAAGCCGCGCGAGGGTGTCCCGCGCGGCCCAGTTTCAGAGATCGTGAAAGCCAGTATCAGGCGGTGGCAGGGGTGTGCAGCCGGCCGTTGAACATCGGGTTGCCCGCGATGCCTGAAACGTTCTTGGCAATTGCCAGCACAGCGAGGTCGGCAACCGGCTCGATGATGACGACCAGCACCGGAGCCTCGCTGAGCAGGCGATTGCCCAGGCAGGAACAGGCTGCTACTCAACCTGCATGAGCGTCGAAAACACCGACCATCCGCATCTGCTCGGACCGGGACTTGCAACGCTGGGCGTGATCGCGGCGTCGGTGGGTTTCGGGCTGGTTCCCTATTTCGCCCGGACGCTGACGGCCGAAGGCATGGCGCCGCATGCAATCGCCTTCTTCCGTTACGCTTTCGCTGCAACCGTGCTTGTGCCGTTTGTCTGGCGGGCCAGGGCGAGATGGAAAGCACTCGCGTGGGGCCTGTTTGCCGGACTTGGCATGGGCGTCGGTTGGGTCGGCTATGTTCGGGCGGTGGAAATCGTGCCGGTGTCGACGGCCGGCATTCTCTACATGACCTATCCGGTTTTCACGCTGCTGATCGCCTGGCTGGTGTTCGGCGACATGCCCGGCCGGCGGGCTGTCGCGGCATCGCTGATGATCGTGGCGGCCGCAGCCCTTGCCACGTCTCCAGAAGCGGTGTCGCCCGAACAGGCACCGGCGCTGATCCTGTCCCTTGCCGCGCCGCTGGGTTTTGGCTTCGGCATCAACGTGCTGGTGCACAAGCTCACCGCACTGGATCCGCTGGCGCGCATTGCCTGTGTCAGCCTCGGCTCGGTGCTGGGGCTGCTGCCGCTGATGGCCGCTACCCCGGTGGCAGGACTCATGCCCGGCAGCGTGTCAGGTTGGTGGCTGGTGGCGGGTATCGCGTTCGGTTCGGCGCTGGTGCCGCAGCTGCTCTATACAGTCTGCGCGCCGGTGATCGGAACTGCGCGGACCGCCATTGCCGGCAGCTTCGAGCTTCCAACCATGTTCCTGGTGGGCTGGTTCGCCTTTGCGGAACCTGTCGGGCTGACCCAGTGGATCGCCTGCGGCATCGTCATATCGGCGATCGCGCTGACGCCCGGAAGATCGATTCGCAGCGTGGCGGCGAACATCGCTGTGGAAGGCGAGGATCGTTCAAATCGTTAAGCCTGTTTGCTGCGTCGCAGCGAAAATCCCGCGCCACGCCTTGACATGGCCGCATTTGTCAGGCCTAAGAGACCCAACTGGATAGGGGCCCATTCGGCCGCTGCACGCCTCCCTAGAGATGAGCGTGTTCTGACTTCCCCTAACATCCATCTTGAAATTTTCGCGTCGGCCAGCGGCGATGCGCCCAACCCGAACTCCACCGATTGCGGTTTGATCGCAGACGGCGGGTATTTGTTATCGGGCATGGTCCGCGAATGGCAGCGCACAGGCGCTCCCCGACGTATTGCCCAAAATTCGAAAGTTATATCATGTTGTTTTCCGAACTCGGCCTCTCCAAGGCCCTTCTCGATACGCTTGAAGGTCTTCACCTGACCAAGCCGACACCGATCCAGATGCAGGCCATTCCGCTTGTGCTCGAGGGCGGCGACGTCATCGGCCTGGCGCAGACCGGCACCGGCAAGACCGCGGCGTTTTCGCTGCCGATCCTGCACCGGTTGGCGCCCGGCAAGAAGGCCGCGCCGAAGAAGGCCCGTGCGCTGATCCTGGCGCCGACCCGCGAACTCTCCGCCCAGATCGCCCGCAGCGTCAAGGATTACGGCCGCAGGCTGCACCTGACCTCGACTGTCGTGGTCGGCGGCGTGTCGATCCGTCCGCAGATCAAGGCGCTGGCTTCCGGTGTCGACATTCTGATCGCCACCCCTGGCCGGCTGATGGATCTCATCGAGCAGCGCGCGGTGTCGCTCAACGAGATCGAAGTCGTTGTCCTCGACGAGGCCGACCAGATGCTCGACATCGGCTTCATGCCGGCGATCAAGCGCATCCTGGCGATGACGCCGAACACCCGGCAGACGCTTCTGTTTTCGGCAACCATGCCCAAGGAAATCCGCGAACTGTCCTCGCGCCACCTGAAGAACCCGAAGGAAGTGTCGGTGATCCCGGCGAAGAAGACCGCCGACCGGGTCGAGCATACCGTCATGCACATCCAGACGCCCCAGAAGATGGGCGCGCTCGCATCGCTGATCCGCGATCGCAAGGGCGAACGGGTGATCGTGTTCACGCGCACCAAGCGCGGCGCCGACAAGGCCGCCAAGCGGCTTGAAGCCGACGGCATCTCGGCTGCAGCCATTCACGGCAACAAGTCGCAGGGCCAGCGCGAGCGTGCGCTTGCAGGCTTCCGCGCCGGCACCGTGCCGGTGCTGATCGCCACCGACATTGCCGCCCGCGGCATCGACGTGCCGGGCGTCAGCCTGGTGGTCAATTACGAACTGCCAAATGTTCCGGAAGTCTACGTCCACCGCATCGGCCGCACCGCGCGTGCCGGCGCCGAAGGCACTGCTGTGACCTTCTGTGCACCGGACGAACGTTCGCTGCTGCGCGATATCGAAAAGATGCTGAAGACCGAGATCCCGGTCGAAAAGGCGCCGGAAGGCACCTATGTCGACGCATTGGCCGATCCGGATGGGGATTTTGCCCCGCTCAACCGCACCCAGCGTCCGCGCCAGGGTGCACGGCCACAGGGAGCCGCCAAGCCGCAGGGCCAGGGCCGCAAGCCGGGTGGGCGGCAGGCCCAGGGTCAGGGCGGAAAGCCTGCCAATGGTCAGCAGGCCGGCAAGCCGGGCGCCAACCGGCATCAACCTGCCGCAGCAGCCAACCAGAACGGCGACCAGCCGGCAGCCAAGTCGCGCCGCCGCCGTCGCAGCGGTGACCGTCGTCCGCGCCCCGAGCAGGGCGGCAACAAGGCCGTTGCGCAGGGCTGACAGGGCCGCGCCTGAGCCTTGACCGGCGCTGATGTGGGATCGGCGTCTTCCAAACCAGAACCGGACGGCGTCGCGATTTTTCGCGGCGCCGTTTGCATGTTGATGATCCATTCGCGGCTCTGCCATTGTTTCGTGGCCCGGATCGTACTATCTGCGAGACATGCAAACACACGGAGACTGCTTATGAGCGACGAAGACGACAAGACGACCGAACTGCCGCTGGGCAAGGAAGCGGAAGCAAACCTGTTCAAATCGCGCTCGATCTTCATTTACGGTGGCATCACGCAGGAACTGGCGTACAAGGTCTGCGCCCAGCTTGCAGCGCTTGCCGCGGCCAGCGATGACGATATCCGCATCTTCGTCAATTCACCGGGCGGCCATGTCGAATCGGGTGATTCGATCCATGACATGATCGGCTTCATCAAGCCCAAGGTCTGGATCATCGGAACCGGCTGGGTGGCTTCTGCCGGTGCGCTGATCTATGTCTCGGTGCCCAAGGAGCAGCGGCTTTGCCTGCCCAATACCCGCTTCCTGCTGCATCAACCGTCCGGCGGCACTCGCGGCATGGTCTCGGACATCGAGATCCAGGCGCGCGAAATCATCAAGATGAACGAGCGTCTGAACAAGATCTTCGCCAAGGCCACCGGCCAGAAGATCGAAAAGATCGCCGCCGACACCGACCGCGATTACTGGCTGTCGGCAGAGGACGCCAAGGAGTACGGCCTGGTGGGCAAGATCATCACCAATCAGAGCGAAATCTGAACTGAGTCCGCTGACTGACTTATCAAGCCCCGCCGGTGCAAGCCGGCGGGGCTTTTGCATCGATGGCCTTACTTCGATTTCAGCTTCTTGGCCTGCTTGACCATCTTGCCGAAGGCCTTGTCCTTCGAGCGGCGCTGGGCAAGGCTTGCGGTGTTGTGCTGGTCTTCGGCCACCAGCTTTCGCCAGCGGCTCAGGCGCGCCTCGTCGATGTCGCCACGTTCAAGTGCAGCGAGGATGGCGCAGCCGGGTTCGCTCGTGTGCCTGCAGTCGTTGAAGCGGCATTGGGTGGACAGATCGTCGAGGTCGGAAAAGACCTCCGCGACGCCTTCTTCCGCATCGGTCAGCTGCAGCTCGCGTACGCCCGGCGTATCGAGCACTGCGCAGCCATTGGGCAGGATGTGAAGCTGGCGGTGCGAGGTGGTGTGGCGGCCCTTGGCGTCGTCCTCGCGGATTGCCTGCGTGGCGGCGACCTCGCTGACCGACAGCGCATTGGTTAGCGTTGACTTGCCAACGCCGGAGGAGCCGAGGAAGGCGATGGTCTGGCCGGGTTTGCACCAGGGTGCCAGTTTCGATGCCGGCTCGTCGCTCTTGGCGTTGAGCGTCAGCACCGCAACATCGGCGGAAATTGCCTCGGCATCCGTGATGTAAGGCGCCGGGTCATCGCAGAGATCGGATTTGGTCAAGAGGATCACGGGTGTCACGCCTGCGTCGAAGGCGAGTGCGATGTAGCGCTCAAGCCGGGCGACGTTGAAATCGAGATTGCAGGAGGTGACGATGAAGGCGGTGTCGATGTTGGCGGCGATCAGCTGGACCGAGCGGTCGTGACCGGCGGCGCGGCGCTTGATCAGGCTCTTGCGTTCCAGCAGCTGGCTTGCGCTTGGCAGATTGTAATCGAGCAGCAGCCAGTCGCCAACGGTGGCATCCGCACGGGGCGGGACCATCATGTCGATGCCTTCGCCGAGCACGCGCAATCCACTGCGATGCACCTCGGTGACTCGGACCGGCGGCGTCGCGTGCATGTCATCGACACTGATCTGCTGGGCGAAGACATTCTGCCAGCCGAGGCTTTTGAGCGGCGTGACCTGTTGTACGGGGCTTTCGCCGTTGCCGGCAGGCGGCGTGGCGTCACGCGTCATCAAGAATGGCTTTCATGCTCACGGGTCCTGAAACTCGAATGCGGAATATCAGCTGCAGCGCTTGTTCTGCCTTGCATTGCGGCGCCTGGCGCTCTCTACAGGCTTTCATCATAGCATTCCATGCTATCGATGCGGAAACGATTCCGTCATGTGGAAAACAGCAGACAAAAGCGAGGCCTGCTTCTTGATCCCGACACTTGAGACCGAACGGCTGCGACTGAGGGCGCAGACCATGCAGGACTGGCCTGCCTATGCGAACCTGATGATGTCGGAGCGGGCGGTTCACATGGAAGGCCCGCACACTATGGCCGAGGCCTGGGGGCTGTTCTGCCATGATCTCGCGCAATGGCCGCTCTTGGGCTGCGGCGCGCTGATGATCGATGACCGGGAAACCGGGGAATGCATGGGTCAGGTCGGCATCAATCACGGGCCGCTGTTTCCCGAGCACGAGCTTGGCTGGATGGTCTATCCGGGCGCCGAGGGCAGGGGGTATGCCTTCGAGGCGGCCGAAGCCATGCGCCGCTGGGCTTTCACCGTCCGCGGACTTGAAACGCTGGTCAGCCACATCGATCCCGGCAATCACCGCTCGCGCAAGCTTGCCGAGCGGCTTGGCGCCGTGCTGGAACTCGATCCGGACCGCCCAGGGCCGGAGGTGCTGGTCTACCGCCACATGCGGTAACGGCTTCATGAAAAAGCCCCCGCCGGAATTACCAACGGGGGCTTAACTTGCGCCTGATATCAGGTGACTATGGTGCAACCGATAGCTTGATTTACGAGAAATCCAGCGCGCGGTCGCCGTCTGCATCCTTGATCCGGGTCGGCAGGCCGTTGTGGTTCAAGATGTTGAGGAAGGGCCTTGGGTCGAGTTCCTCGACATTGGCCATCCGCTTCACGTCCCATTCGCCTGTGGCGACCAGCATGGCAGCTGCGACCGGGGGCACGCCGGCGGTGTAGGAAATGCCCTGGCTGCCCACTTCATTGTAGGCGTCCTTGTGGTCGGCAACGTTGTAGATGAAGACCTCGCGTTCCTTGCCATCCTTGGTGCCCTTGACGAAATCGCCGATGCAGGTCTTGCCAGTGTACTCGGGCGCCAGCGAGGCCGGGTCGGGCAGGCAGGCCTTGACCACTTTGAGCGGCACGACTTCATCGCCATTGGCCAGCTTGACCGGCTGTTCGGACAGGAGGCCGATGGATTTCAGCACGGTGAAGACGTTGATGTAGTGATCGCCAAAGCCCATCCAGAAGCGCACATCGGCGCCGTCCATGTTCTTGGCCAGTGAGTGGACCTCGTCATGGCCGCAAAGATAGGCCTTCGACGGGCCAACGACGGGCAGGTCGTAGGTCTTGCCGATCTCGAACATCTTGTTGGTCTGCCATTCGCCGTTCTGCCAGGAATAGACCACGCCGGTGAATTCGCGGAAATTGATCTCCGGATCGAAATTGGTGGCAAAATACTTGCCATGGCTGCCGGCATTGATGTCGACGATGTCGACATCCGTGACCTTGTCAAAATAGTCGTTCTTGGCCAGTGCCGCGTAGGCGTTGACGACGCCGGGATCGAAGCCGGCGCCGAGGATGACGGTGACGCCCTTTTCGGCGGCCTCGTCGGCGCGCTTCCACTCGTAATTGCCGTACCAGGGCGGGGTCTCGCAGATCTTGCCTGGCTCTTCATGGATGGCGGTGTCGATATAGGCAGTACCCGTGTCGAGACAGGCGCGCATCACCGACATGTTGAGGAAGGCGGTGCCGACATTGATGACGATCTCGGAGTTGGTCGACCTGATCAGCGCCTTGGTGGCCTCGATGTCCATGGCGTCGAGTGCGTGGCCCGCCAGCACGCCTTCCTGCTTCAGGGCGTTCTTCTCGTGAACCGAGGCGACAATGGCGTCGCACTTGGCCTTGGTGCGCGAAGCGATGTTGATGTCGCCGAGCACGTCATTGTTCTGGGCGCATTTGTGGGCGACAACTTGCGCGACGCCGCCGGCGCCGATGATGAGGACGTTCTTCTTCATGATGGGGACTAACTCCTGTGTCCAATCGTCAGATGCCTCAGGAGAGGCTGTGTTCGAAATCCGCGTAGTCAAACTCACGGACCGTTCTGATGCTGCCATCCAGTTCTCGGATGGCGATTGACGGCATTTGCACGCCGTTAAACCAGTTCTTCTTGACCATTGTATAACCGGCGGCGTCCTGGACCGAGATCCGGTCGCCGATCTTCACTTCGGCCGGGAAATCGAATTCGCCGAAGATATCGCCGGCGAGGCAGGACTTGCCGCAGATCATGGTGCGGTGACCGCCCGTGTTGGGCTCGATCTTGGCGCTTTCGCGGTAGATCAAGAGATCGAGCATGTGGGCTTCGATGGATGAATCGACGATGGCCAGATTCTTGCCGTTGTAGAGCGTATCAAGCACGGTGACTTCCAGCGTCGTCGATTTGGTGATCGAGGCTTCGCCAGGCTCGAGATAGACCTGCACATCATACTCGCCGGAGAAGCGCTTGAGCCGCTCGGCGAATTGCTCGAGCGGGTAATCCGCGCCGGTGAAATGAATGCCGCCGCCGAGGCTGACCCATTCGGCCTTTTTCAGCAGGGGCCCGAATTTCTGCTCGATGTCGCCGAGCATCCGGTCAAACAGCGCGAAATCGCCGTTTTCGCAATTGTTGTGGATCATGAAGCCGGAGATCATCTCCATCACCGGCTCGACCTTTTTGAGATCCCATTCGCCGAGCCGCGAGAACGGCCGGGCCGGATCGGCCAGATCGAATGTCGAGGACGAGACGCCGGGATTGAGCCGCAAGCCGCGGATGATGCCGGACGACTGATCCGAAAAGCGAGTCAGCTGACTTATGGAATTGAAGATGATCTTGTCGGCGTGGGAGACGACCTCATCGATCTCGTGATCGGCATAGGCCACCGAGTAGGCATGGGTTTCCTTGCCGAAACGCTCGCGGCCGAGGCGCACCTCGTTGAGCGACGACGAGGTGGTGCCGTCCATGTAGTCGGCCATGAAATCAAACACGCCCCAGGTGGCGAAGCATTTCAGCGCCAGCAACGCCTTTGCGCCGGAGAGTTCGCGCAGCCGGGCGATCTTCTCCATGTTGATCTGGAGCTTCGACTTGTCGATCAGATAATAGGGGGTCTGGATCACGGTCTCATCCATCCTGGGGCATCCTGGCTGTCACGGAAAGGCGTTTGCACGCGGTCGCGCGGACCCGGGCGTCAGGGGCAATTAGGAAAATCCGGTGTCACACGCAAGGCCGAAACGGGAATTTGGCGAAAAAGCCAGGTTTTCTCTGCGTTGGCAAAGGTTGAACATGGCGGCGCGGGCCGGGTCTGCCGATATTCCTGTGACGGGTCCTAAGCTGGTGGCGAATGTATTGACCTCGGTCAATGCCGAGATCCTTTCTGTCTTGCTAATATAGCAAAGCTGCAATGTGAGGGTCGACGCTGATGCGTACACAAGGCAAGGACATGGTTTGGCGCTTGCTGATGGCGGCGCTTTTGGTGATCGCCGGCGCGCAGGCCGGCATGGCCCAGGACGTGACATTCCGGACCTACAAGGATGTCGCCGGGTTCTCCTGCGAGTTTCCGTCGGACTGGGACTTCGATCAGGCGCGTAATTTCGACCGGATCTTCACCAGTGCGAAGGCTCCGGACGCGACCATCATCATCCAGGTGATCGAGCAGGACAAGGCTGCGGAAAAGACAGTGGCCGGGCAGCTTGAAGCGCTCAAACAACAGCTTCTCCGCGCCCCTGACGGCCGGATCCTGAACGAGGGGACCGCTCCGATTGCCGGACAGCAGGTGCCGTATCTCATCGCCGGCTACACGGCGCTGGACACGGCGGACACACAGCGCGCTTTCCGGCATATCCAGATGGTGGTGACCACGCCGCGCGCCTTCCTGCTGATGTCCTATTCGGCGCCCGACGAGAGCTTCGATCAGGAGATGCGGGTGTTCCAGAACTGCTCGGCGACGCTGCAGATCGAGGCCGCGGGCACGCCCGCGCCGCCGGTTTCGTCACAGCCCGCGCCGCAACAGCCCGCGCCCGAGCAACCCGCCCCCCAGCCGCCCGCTGCTCCGGAGGGTCAAGCCCAGGATACCGAGGTTCCCGACGCCGTGGCTCCGGGCAGCGAGGAAACGCTGATCTGGCGGCACAACACCGATCGCGACTTCTGGATCGCGGTGCCGTCGACCTGGTCGAACAAGGCCGATCAGTCCGAACCCTATTCCGTCGACATGCAGCATCCCGACCGGGTCGAAGGCGTGATCGTCTTTGTGGTCGATATGACCAAGACGTCGAAGGTGAAGGAATACGCCGACGCCTGGGAACTGGTGCTGGCCGACAAGATCTTCTTCATGAAGAACCGCCTTGCGGTTCCGCAGAAGGACCATCCGGGCGTGGGCCTTGCCAAGACGCCGGGGATCCTGCGCGAGTACCAGGGCGAAATCAACGGCGCCACAGTGCGCAGCGTCGCCGCCTATGTGGTGAACAAGAAGCGCGGCTTCACCGTTGTCGGCTACCATTTCCTCGGCGACGCCCAGGGCGAAAAACGCATCCGCGCCGCGGTGGAGAGCTTTCGGCTGGCGGCGCCGTGAGGAGCGATGCGTGCAGCCACTGATCTCCCCCCTTGCGGGGGAGATGCCCGACAGGGCAGAGGGGGGTATTGATCCGGGTCCGGTGTTTGCGGTGTCACCCCCTTCTGTCACCTATGGTGACATCTCCCCCGCAAGGGCGGAGATTGGGGGGGGCTTGAATAGCCTACAAAGGTAATTCTCGTGTTGGTCGTAGATCCGGTCTGATAGATCAGTGAACAAGCTATTGATTTGAGCCACCTCTTCCAACCAACTCGCTGAATGATGGTGGCTCGATATTATCACTGCCGTGGCCAGGTGAAGGTCGAAAAAGTGCATTCAAAATCAATCCACGCTCTTCCTTTGAGGCCGCCTGTTGAGCAATGAGCAGGAAGTAAGTATCCATCATAGTTTGCCGCTGTCTCGCGTCGTCGTGCAGCACCAAAGATCGTGTATTGAATCTCACAACCAGCCTGATAACCCAAAGATACAAAACCAACGGGAAAGTGATCACGACTAATCTACTTAAGGTTGCGACGGTTAGCTGTGTATTTGTGGCGTTGAGCGGAATTCCCTCAGTAGCTGCATCGCCTATATGTTTCAGAACGCCGAGCAATTGGTCCAAATTCCAAAACCCTGCAATGGGTACCACCAATAAAAAAACCGCCAGAACTCCAGCAGAAATGAGGAAAGCTACCCAGCTGTCGTTGCCTCTATCTGTCCAGAGTTTCCGCGTCTCCGTTCCTCGAACGTCCTCAATGAGTGCCTCTTTAAATGCAGCGATGTTTTTGTCAGTCAGGTCAATTTTCTTTGCGCTTTCAAAGGCTTGGGCTTGTAATGATTTTAACGTGCTTTCAAGGCCGCTAGTTTGCTTTGATATTGCACCCAGTCTGCGATCCCAAGCAATTTCTTGACCTTCAGTTTTCTTTCGAATCGCCATCTCGTTTTCTTGGAGATCTAAGATTCTTTGGTTCATTGTCTCCAATTGTTTGGAGGCGTGCGCGATAGCATTTTGCCCACTTAATTCAAAATTCTGAATTGCCTCGGATATCCAACCTTGAGTGGAAATTTCAACTTCCTGCAATGATTTCCAGCTCAAATAACTCGAGATTTCAATTGAAATGGCAGATCCAAAATTTGATTGCGCCAGATCAGGCGATGATCCTGCTGCGTATGCGGTCTCGACGAGGAATGCTGAGACGAGCGCAAATCCGATGTGAGCGTAAATATTAGGTGACTGGGATAACACGCTATCGAGCCGAGCTGAAAACTCCTGAACCGCATCCACACCAAGAGGTGGCAATAGCTTAGCTACGTCTTCACTATTGGAGATGTTTTGTACAACTTTTTTGACATAGTTTCTTAAATACGTCTCATCATTAGGCAGTAATTTTAGCGCTATTTTACTCAATAATAGGTATGCGTTTCGATCGGCGTATCGTATGTTCTCTATGCTCTTTTCATCTCGTGGACGCGCTGAGTACGAAAATGGAAAATTTACGAATTCAAAATTCTGCTTGTCCACCGATTAAACCTCCGGTTTCAATGTATAGAAATTGATACGCCGGGCATGCTGCAATCACAAGCGACACCGAGCTCAAGATGCGGTGAGAATTTTCGAAGTTTTGGGATCGTTAAGTGGCACGCACCAGTTCGGCCTATTGTTCTCTGTATGGGCAGATCGGATCCGTGAGTTCGGTTTGACGTTCGAGAAATTTTATTGGAAGAAACCCATTACCGTCTTGCCTCCCAATCCCCCTTGCCATCCCGCCCCGCCCGCTGTATCACTCCGCCCATGAACACGACCCCGCGCCCCTCCGAGACCTCTTTCGCCCGCTTTGCGGCGGCGGCGTTCTCGCATGCGCGTCTCGGCGGTCTTCTTCTTCTCGCGCTTAGCGGCGATCGCCGGGCTCGTTGAGGAGCGTCCGGCGGTCGAAACCGCCGCGTGGCACTCCTGCTCCTCTCTCGACTTTACATTTTTTCCTGAATGCAACATGACGGCCTGAGGCCGGTTGATGTCGCGCTACACGCGGCTCCCGGGATTGGGCCAGGAAACGAGAGATACCAATGACCGCACATACCGCATCCGGACCGAAGGGCATGCCGAAGGCAGCCCAAAAGTACCACGCCTACCCGCAGGTGGACCTTTCCGACCGGACCTGGCCGTCCAAGCAGATCACCAAGGCGCCGATCTGGTGCTCGGTCGACCTGCGCGACGGCAACCAGTCGCTGATCAACCCGATGGGGCATGACCGCAAGGCGCGGATGTTCCAGCTGCTCATCGACATGGGCTTCAAGGAAATCGAGATCGGGTTTCCCTCGGCCTCGCAGACCGATTTCGATTTTGCCCGCTGGTGCGTCGAACAGGGCGGGGTGCCCGATGACGTGTCGCTGCAGGTGCTGGTGCAGTGCCGGCCGGAACTGATCACGCGGACCTTTGAGGCGCTGGAAGGCGCCACACGGCCGATCGTGCATTTTTACAATTCGACGTCGGAGCTGCAGCGCCGGGTGGTGTTCGAAAAGGACGTCGCAGGCATCAAGCAGATCGCCGTCGATGCGGCGAAGATGGTCAGGGAGATGGCGGAGAAGGCGGGCGGCGGTTACCGGTTCGAGTACTCGCCCGAGAGCTTTACCGGCACAGAGCTGGAAGTGGCGCTGGAGATCTGCAACGCCGTGGTCGAGGTGATGCAGCCGACGCCCGACAACAAGCTGATCCTGAACCTGCCATCGACGGTGGAGATGTCGACGCCGAACATCTATGCCGACCAGATCGAGTGGATGTGCCGCAACATCGACAATCGCGAGAACGTGCTGGTGTCACTGCATCCGCACAATGACCGAGGCACCGGCATTGCCGCCACGGAACTGGGGTTGATGGCGGGCGCCGACAGGGTCGAGGGCACGCTGTTCGGCAATGGCGAGCGCACCGGCAATGTCGACGTGGTGGCGCTGGCGCTGAACATGTTCACGCAAGGGGTGGACCCTGAGCTCGACTGCTCCGACATCGAGCGGATCAAGGCGGTGTTTGAATATTCCAACGAGATGAAGATCGGCGAGCGGCACCCCTATGTCGGCGAACTGGTCTACACCGCGTTTTCGGGCTCGCACCAGGACGCGATCAACAAGGGCATGAAGGCGATCCGCAAGGCCAACAAGCCGGACTGGGAAGTGCCCTATCTGCCGATCGACCCGCAGGATGTCGGCCGCTCCTACGAGGCGATCATCCGCATCAACTCGCAGTCGGGCAAGGGTGGCATCGCCTATATCCTGAAGGAGGATTACGGGCTCGACCTGCCGCGGGCATTGCAGGTGGAGTTCCGCGAGGAGATCCAGCGGATCACCGACGAGGAGGGCGTGGAGCTGCCGCCAAAGCGGATCTACGAGAGCTTCATGGAGCTCTATGTCAACCAGCCCGGAGCGCGGCTCGGCTTCGTCGATCACCACACCCACACGGACCCCAACAACAAGGGGATCAGGGTTGTCTCGGCGGAGATCACCGACAATGGCGAAACCAGGCGGATCGAAGGCCGCGGCACCGGGCCCATCGACGGCTTCGTCAACGCGCTTGCGACCTATCTCGGCATCGAGTTGACGGTGGCGAACTATGCCGAGCACTCGATGCAGCACGGCTCGAACGCGGCGGCGATCTGTTACATGCAGATGGAAACACCGGCGGGCATGCTCTACGGCGCTGGTGTCAACACCAACATCGTGGCGGCGTCGCTCGAGGCGGTGGTGTCGGCGGCCAACCGGGCGCTGGCGGCAAAGGGCTGAGACAGGACGAATTGACCGCCGCGTGCTGAAAAGAGTTACAGCGACCTTTGCGCATCCAACAGGATGCGCGGCGCTGTAAGAAGCGCGGCGGTTTTTTAGTGATCAAGGAGGAGCGCGCCGTGACCGGACTTCACATGGACTTTTCAGGAGCTGACACCGGCACGCCGCTGGTGCTGCTGCACGGTTTTGGCGGCGACGGCTCGGCCTGGGATGCGGTCAGGGCGGAACTGCCCGACACGGTGCAGGTGATTACGGTCGATCTGCCCGGCCATGGCGGTTCGCTGAATTCGGATGGCCGCGGCGGCGCCGGGCGGATGGCGAAGGCGATCCTGGCGGGGCTTGAGGCTGCGGGTGTCATGGCGTTCCACCTCGCTGGCCATTCGATGGGCGGGGCGGTGTCGGCGCTGATTGCCATGCGGGCGCCCGACCGGGTCAAGTCGCTGACGCTGGTGGCGCCGGGCGGCATGGCAAAAGAGATCAATGCGGACCTGCTGGCGCGTTACGCCAAGGCCACGACGGAGGCCGAGATCCGCGGCTGTCTCGACGAGATGTCGGCGCCGGATTTCGTGACAGCCGAGGCGGTGATCGATCATTTCACTGCGGCACGCGCGAAGCCGGGCCAGACCGAGGCGCTCGATGAGACCTACCGGGCGATGTTCCCCGACGGGCCCGAGCAGGGGCAGGGGGTGCTGCCGGGCGAGGCGCTGGCGGCGCTCACGATGCCGGTTGCGGTGATCTGGGGCACCGGCGACACGGTGCTGCCGTGCCCGAAGCCATCGGCGCTGCCGGCGTCCTTTGCCTTCAACGTGCTGCCGGGTCTTGGCCACATGCTGCCCGAGGAAGCGCCGGATGCGGTGGTGCGGGTGCTGACGGAGGCGGTCGGCGGCGAGGGTTGAGGATCCCGAAGGGTTTGAAAGCGCCGGAAAAGCCGGATTTGGCGTCTTTACCACGTCCACAATCGGGCGCTGCCGCATTGTCGCCATCAATGCCGGTCTGTGGTAAGGAGTTGTTAACCAATTCCCAGCCCCGATTCCGCCTGGATCCATGCCATGACCGACCGACCCAAGACGCCATCGAATGACCGCCGCCTGTCGGATATCGTGCGCGACGTGAAAATCGCCGCGGCCGACCGTACCGATGTGGTGGTCGACATGCGTGATGCCGACCGCGCCCGGCTGGAACTGCTGGCCGAGGAAATCCGGCCCGTGCTGGCCGACATCGATCCTGACGACGACCGCTTCGACTTCGGCCTTTCCAAGGGGCTGCAGCCACGGCTGTGGATCGATGCGGTGGCGCATGTCCACATGGGCCATGATCGCAGGGTGTTCCGCTTTGTCCGTGACACGCGGCTTGGCCGGGTGATCATGTCCGATACCAGCGACATGGCAGCGACGGCGGATGCGGTCAGCCGCTATATTGCCGAACGGGTGATCGAGCGGGAACGGATCCTGGCGGGTGATTTCGAGGAACTGAAGGCCGGTGCCGCCGGGCACAAGATGGCGGATGAAGCCGCCGCAGACGCTCCCGCCATGCCCCGGACCGAACCTGACAATGACGTCGAGACCGTGAGCGAGACTGCGAAACCGCAGGCAAGCGAAGCTGCGCGGCAAGCGGACAGGGCTGACCAGACCAGGCCGACCGAAACTTCCGTACCTGCGCGCACCGGCGGAGCCGGCCTGGTGCTTGGCACCTCCTGGTTCATTCTCGGCTGCGTGGCCGGTGCGGCCGCACTGGTCGTGGCCTTCTGGGACCGGATTTCAGCCATGATCGGCTGAAGCCGATGATGCCCTGAAATCAAAGGTGACGGAGTGGCATCTGCGCTTCCAGACGGCTACACGTCTCACCAGAGTGCTTTCTGCGAAAACACAATCGCGATGAATGCGCTATCTGTTTGTTTCAGGGCAGTTCCTTGGGCGAGACCGGTTTCCGCTTTCGCTGGTGCCGCCCCTACCTGATCAGCCGAGACGTTCTTCCAGCGCGATGACGCTTGCCGGATTTTCGGCGAAACCCGGGCCGTCTTCGCCCAGCTGCATGCGGCGATGAATGGTCTGCCAATCGCCCGGGCCGCCGTCGATTTCGAAGATGTTGAAGCCGGCGAGCGGCTTGCGCCCGCCCGGGCCCTGGCTTGCCGAGGCTATGCCGACCACCGGCACCTCGCCATCGCGGCCCTTCAGGTAATGCAGCGTGTCGAGATGGGTATGGCCGTGCAGCACCAGTTCGGCGCCATGCTTCCTGAGCATCTTGGCAAAGCGGGAGATACCGCGCATCCGCTTGTGCGCGGGGGCTGCGCCGCGAACCGGCGGATGGTGGATCAGCACGATCCTGTAGAGCCCGTCCTCACGGGCCTGCTCGAGCAACTTGCCGGCGGCGCGCGCTTGCTTGTGGCCAAAGTCGCCGGTGGCCATGAACGGCAGCGTGGCATTGGCCGTCGACAGCCCGATCAGCGCCACCGGGCCACGGCGGCGATAACTCGGGAACAGCGGTTGATCCGGCGCATAGGTGTCCGAGAGCAGCCATGGCCGCCATGCAGCCTTGGCCCGCGCCAGTGCACCGGGCACATAGGCATCGTGATTGCCGGGCACCAGGGTGGTCTTGAGAGGATCGAAGTGGGTTTCGAGCCAGAGCCGAGCCACTTCTATTTCCGTTCGTGTCGCGAGGTTGACCATGTCGCCGGTGATCGCCACATGGTCGGGAGCCGTCGCGCGCAAGCCGGTCAGCACATTCTCCAGCGTGTTGCCAAAAAGGTGCTTGCGGCGATTGCGATGCCAGTTCACATAACCGGTGATCCGCTTGGACGCGAGTTCTGCCAGCGTGACGCGCGGCAGCGGGCCGAGATGGATGTCGGAGATATGAGCAAGCCGGAACATGATGTGAGCAATAACGATCCTGCCAGAGCGCCGCAAGCCGTGGATGAAAAAGCATCGCGGCCACCGGAAATGCGCAACTTGCGGGCGCGGCTGGTCACCAGGGTGGTGCACAGCTGGTTCGCTCTTGCCCGAGGAATGACGCTGGGCGTCCGCGCCGCGGCGTTCGACGAAGGCGGCCGCGTGTTCCTGGTGCGTCATTCCTATGTGCCGGGCTGGCACATGCCCGGCGGCGGTGTCGAGCGCGGCGAAACGCTCAAGGATGCGCTGGTCAAGGAACTCCGCGAGGAAGGCAATCTCGAGATGATCGGCCAGGCGGAGCTGTTCGCGGTCTATTTCAACAAGGGCACCAGCCGCCGCGACCATGTCGCCTTCTACCGCTGCAACGTTACTCAAACCGCGCCGAAACGGCCGGACAGGGAGATCATCGAAAGTGGCTTCTTTGCGCTCGATGCGCTGCCCGACGGGGTGACGCCCGCGACCCGGCGGCGGCTTGAGGAGCTCGCGGGACGGATACCGGTCAGCGAAACCTGGTGAAGCGGCCTGATGCCGGAAACCGGACGATCCGGTCTCAAAAAACTGCTTGTCCGGCGAAAGCTGCTGACAGGATTTGACGTGACTTTGCCCCATCGCTCTTGAACACCCGGCTTTAGCGCTTAATTGTGAGCGACCTCGACTTTCGTCTATTGCGCCGCCAATGCTGCAGAATTCGCAGCGGCCGTTCATTTCCATTTTTTGAGAAGAAGATCATGGCAGCCATTCTTTCGGTGCAGAACTTATCCAAGCAGTATGACGGCGGCTTCCAGGCGCTGAAGAATGTCAATCTCGAGATCGACGAGGGCGAGATCCTGGCCCTGCTCGGGCCCAACGGGGCGGGCAAGACCACGCTGATCTCGATCATCTGCGGCCTGGTCAACGCCAGTTCCGGAACCGCGAAGGTCGGCGGCTTTGACGTGGTGGGCGACTTCCGGCAAGCGCGCTCGCTGATCGGCCTGGTGCCGCAGGAGATCGCGCTCGAGCCTTTCCAGACGGTGATCGACGCGCTGCGCTTCACCCGCGGGCTGTTCGGCAAGCGCAACGATCCGGCGCTGCTGCAGTCGATTCTCGAAAAACTGTCGCTGTGGGACAAGAAGGACGCCAAGACGATGGAGTTGTCGGGCGGCATGAAGCGCCGGGTGCTGATCGCTAAGGCCTTGTGCCACGAGCCGCGAGTGCTGTTCCTCGATGAGCCCACGGCGGGCGTCGACGTGGAATTGCGCAAGGAGATGTGGGACGTCGTCCGGCAGCTCAAGCAGGACGGCGTGACCATCATCCTGACTACCCACTACATCGAGGAAGCCGAGGCGATTGCCGACCGGGTCGGCGTGATCCGCGGCGGCGAACTGCTGCTGGTGGAAGAGAAGGAAAGGCTGATGCAGCGGATGGGCCAGCGCCAGTTGCGGGTCGAGCTGATGCAGCCTCTCGACGCCATTCCGGAAGCCTTGAGCCGGTATGATCTCGAGTATGCCGCCGACAGCCAGACACTGATCTATTCCTACGAGGCCAATGGCGAGCGCACGGGCATCGCGTCGCTGTTTGCCGATCTGAGCAAGGCCGGGATCGTCCTGCGGGATATCGAAACGAAGCAAAGCTCGCTCGAAGACATCTTCGTCGGACTGGTGGAGGACAAGGCATGAATTTCCAGGCGGTCAGATCCATCTACTCGTTCGAAATGGCGCGGTTCTTCCGCACCCTGTCGCAGAGCCTGATTTCTCCGGTGCTGTCGACCTCGCTCTATTTCATCGTCTTTGGCGCCGCGATCGGCTCGCGCATCGACGAGATCGACGGCGTCAGCTACGGCGCCTTCATCGTGCCGGGACTGATCATGCTTTCGGTGCTGACCCAGAGCATTTCCAACGCCTCCTTCGGGATCTACTTCCCGAAGTTCCTCGGCTCAATCTACGAGTTGCATACCGCCCCGGTGTCGTTCGTCGAGATCGTGCTTGGTTATGTCGGGGCGGCTGCGACAAAATCCGCCCTGATCGGGCTGGTGATTCTGGCGACAGCGGAGTTCTTCGTCGATTTCGAGATCCTGCACTGGGGCGCGATGCTGGCATTCCTGGCGCTGACCTGCATCTCGTTCAGCCTGTTCGGCTTCATCATCGGCATCTGGTCGAAGAACTTTGAACAGTTGCAGATGGTGCCGCTGCTGGTGATCACACCGCTGGTGTTCCTGGGCGGCAGCTTCTACTCGATTTCGATGCTTCCGCCGTTCTGGCAGACCGTGACGCTGTTCAACCCGGTGGTCTACCTGATTTCCGGTTTCCGCTGGGCGTTTTACGGCACTTCTGACATCAATATCGGGATCAGCCTGATGATGATCGCCGTGTTCATGCTGATCTGTCTTGGAATCATCGGCTGGACCTTCAAAACCGGCTACAAGATCAAGACCTGATCAGGTACCCGGCCACGTCCGCGACGGCTCAGATGTCGCGGACGACGGTCTCGAGCATTTTGCGGACTTCACCGGCCACCGATGTCAGCCTGTCGTTGGCGACGGACTGCATCGACGCGACCGGATCGACGGCGCTGACGCCGATATCGCCATTGCCGGTGTCGCGGATGATGACATTGCAGGGAAGCATGGCGCCGATGCGCGGCTCGATGCCGATCGCCTGGTGCGCCATCGATGGATTGCAGGCGCCAAGAATGAGGTAGCTCGGCATGTCGACGTCAAGCTTCTTCTTCATGGTCGCTGCCACATCGATTTCGGTCAGCACCCCGAAGCCGTGATCCGCTAGTGCCTTGCGGGTGCGCTCGGTGACGTCCTCGAATGAAGCGTCACTGATTGCCCGGTCGATTGTGTAAGCCATGAGACTTCTCCTTTGGTGCCTGTCGTCAGGGTTTCAATTGATATGGTATTTCATATACGACATATCAACGTCCGGCCCTGACGGCAGGATGCAGGAGAGCGTCAGGCAGCCTTCGGCAGCGTCTCCCGGCCGTGCGGGGCGTCGAGATCAAGCGCCGGCCCGACAGGCACGATTCCGGTCGGGTTGATGGTCTCGTGGCTGCCGTAATAATGGTTCTTGATGTGATCCATGTTCACGGTCGAAGCGATACCGGGGATCTGGTAGAGTTCGCGCAAATAGCCCGAAAGCGCCGGATAATCGGCGATGCGGCGGATGTTGCACTTGAAATGGCCGACATAGACCGGGTCGAAGCGGACCAGCGTGGTGAACAGACGCCAATCGGCTTCGGTCACCGAGTCGCCGGTCAGGTAACGATTGTGCCTGAGGCGTTTGTCCAGCATGTCGAGCGCATCGAAGAGTTCGGTGACGTGCTCCTTGTAGGCGTCCTGGGTCGTGGCAAAGCCTGCCTTGTAAACTCCGTTGTTGACCTTGTGATAAACAACCTCGTTGATGTCGTCGATTTCCCCGCGCAGAGCCACGGGGTAGTAGTCGGGCGCCGGCTTGGCAATTGCATTGAAAGCCGAGTTGAACATCCGGATAATTTCAGCGGATTCGTTGGAAACGACCGTGCCGGTCTTCTTGTCCCACAGCACAGGCACCGTGACCCTGCCCGAATAGTCCGGCTTGGCGGCAACATACACCTGCCAGAGATAGTCGGCATTGCCGAGGTGATCGCTTGTGCCGCCGTCGCGCTCGTGAAATTCCCACCCGTTCTTGCCCATGTAGGGGTCGACGATCGAGACGGTGATCGCGTCTTCGAGACCCTTGAGCTTGCGGAAGATCAGCGTCCGGTGTGCCCACGGACATGCCAGCGAGACATAGAGATGGTAGCGCCCGGCTTCGGCTGCAAAGCCGCCAGTCCCGGACGGTCCGGGCGAACCATCGGCGGTGACCCAGTTGCGAAACGCCGATTCCGAGCGTTTGAAGTGTCCACCTGTTGATTTCGTGTCGTACCAGACGTCCTTCCAGACGCCATCTACCAGCATACCCATATCGTGTTCTCCTTTGCCCAGTGACATAGGCCGCCGGGCTGCAAAAGCGAAGCATCGAGGGGTGAACGGTGCGTTTTGCATTGGACGACGGCAATTTGCTTTGCTATGGGCGAAGAGCAAAAAGGAAAACCGGATGCCTGCCACGGCCTTGCGACGACGCTGAACAGACTGCCAACGCGCTGAGCGCGCGCTCCATCATGTCTTGTCGTCTCTTCCGGGTTTTTTCAATGTCCCTCCACGATCTTGTCTTTCTCACCGAAGACGCGTCTCATGACGCGGCCATCGATCTCATCAACGAAGAAGCCTTCGGTCCCGGCCGGTTCGTGCGCTCGTCCGAACGGGTGAGGGAACAGGGGCCGCATGACCGGCGGCTGTCTTTTGTCGGCAGCGACCGTGGCGAGATCATCGCCTCGGTGCGGATGACGCCAATTCATGCAGGCTGCACGTCCGGTCATCTGCTCGGGCCGCTGGCGGTCCGTCCATCGCACAAGAACCTCGGCATCGGCCGGGAGCTGGTGCGCATTGCCCTTGCCGCCGCCGAGAGGGTTGGAAGCAACGTCGTGCTTCTGGTTGGCGATCCGCCTTATTACGCGCCGCTCGGCTTCAAGCCGACCAGGCCCGGTGCGCTGAGCATGCCGGGACCGTTCGACCCGCGGCGGCTGCTGGCGGCCTGCTATGGCGAAAACGACGCCACGGCGCTTGAAGGCGAGATCCGTCACCGCGACTTGGCCTGAGGCCCGGCGGCAGCCCATCCTGCTTTTCCACAGCCTTCCGGACGCTGCCGCCAACTGGGGGCTAGCATCGTGCAATCATGACGTGGTTGCTGTTTTGGGGCCGGCCGTTGGGCGTCTTGAAGCCGACGGTTCGCCTGTCGCCGGGTCGCAAAGGTTGCACTGCAGCAAGAAGCGCCCTAAGTACACCACATGACTTATCTAGGCCAAAAAGCCGACGACCTGTCTTCTCCCGCACGTCCCTACGCCAAAATCTGCGTCATCGGTGCAGGGGCCTGGGGGACCGCACTGGCCTCCGTGGCGCGCCGCGCAGGCCGCACGACTTCCATCTGGGGACGAGACCGGGCGACGATCGAGGCAATCAACAGCCGAAACGAAAATCCGCGCTACCTGCCCGGCATCGCGCTGCCCGAAGGCTTGCGCGCGACCACCAACATGGCCGAAGCGCTGGCGGGTGCGGAGGCAGTGCTGCTGGTGACGCCTTCTCGGACCTTGCGCGACATCTGCACACAGATGCGTCCGCATCTGGCGGATGGCGTGCCGATCGCGCTTTGTGCCAAGGGGATCGAGGCGGGAACCGGCTACCTGCTCAGCGAAGTTGCGTCTGAAATGCTGCCCGGTCACCGGATCGGGGCGCTCTCCGGACCGACCTTTGCGACCGAGACCGCGCTTGGTCACCTGACCGCGGCGACGATTGCGTTTCAGTTTTCCTATGCTGATCGGCTCGACATGGCTTCCAGCCCGGCAGCGAGGCTGGCGCTATCGATGGGGTCCGAGTATTTCCGGCCCTACATATCGGATGATCTTGTTGGCGTGGAAGTGAGCGGCGCGGTCAAGAACGTCATCGCCATTGCCTGCGGTATGATGACAGGCGCAGGCTATGCGGAGAACACCAGGGCGGCGCTGATCGTGCGCGGCATGGACGAGATCAAGACGCTTGCCGATGTGTTCGGCGGGCGCCGCGAGACGGTGACCGGGCTTGCCGGCGCGGGCGACCTGACCCTTACCTGCTCGTCGCAGACCTCGCGCAACATGTCGCTTGGCGTGCAGCTCGGAAAAGGCATTGCGCGCGACCGGTGCTTCGACGGCAAGCCGGTGGTGGTGGAAGGTGAAGTCAATTCGGTGTCGGTGATGGACCTTGCGCGCCGGATGAACATCCACATGCCGATCTGCGAATGCGTATACCGGATTTTGCACCAGGGTGCGGATGTCCGGGAGACCTTCGCCGAGTACTGGTCGCGCCCGATCGAGGGCGAGCGGCGCGGCCTTGCGATTTCCCTGGATCATCCTATCGCCATTGCAACAGGGACCACCCAATGAACCGCATTTCCCCGAAGGCCGGCGCCCTCAAGGACCGGCAATTCGTGCTGGCCACCGATCTCGACGGCACATTTCTTGGCGGCAGCGATGCAGACCGCAGCAAGCTCTATGACTGGATCGAGGCCAATCGCG
Organism: Parahoeflea alexandrii; assembly: GCF_024105735.1. Taxonomy (GTDB): domain Bacteria; phylum Pseudomonadota; class Alphaproteobacteria; order Rhizobiales; family Rhizobiaceae; genus Hoeflea; species Hoeflea alexandrii. Next base: position 583,507 of record NZ_JAAAML010000001.1, read on the forward strand.
AGACCGTCGGCCTGATTTTTGTGACCGGCCGCGATCCCGAATTCATCGGCGAGCTGTGCTCCACACAGGGAGTGCCCTGGCCCGAATATGCGGTGGGGGACGTGGGCACGACGATCGCCACGGTTTCACCGTCGGACGGGGTGTCGCCGATCCTGCATCTCGAAGAGGAGATCGCGGCGCGCTGGGGCGACGCTGGTGACACGGTGCGTTCGGGGCTCGATAACCACCCGGGGCTGAAGCTGCAGCCGACCGGTTTCCGTTACCGGGTCAGTTATGACCTTGATCACGCTGCGTTCGATCGCTCCGCCTGCTCGATCATCGAGGAGATGGGGCATCAGTGGCTGATCTCCGACAACCGGTTTTTCGATGTCCTGCCCGATGGCGTGAGCAAGGGGCCGTCGCTGCGCAGGCTGGTGGATTATCTGGAGATCGATCCCGTCCGGGTCCTGTGTGCCGGTGATACGCTCAACGATCTTTCGATGCTCGAATGCGGTCTTCCGGCGGTCGCTGTAGGAAATTCGGAACCTTCTCTGGTCGAGCGCGTTGCTCACCTTGAGCACCTTCATATGGCGCAGGCGCACGGCGCGGCGGGCATACTGGAGGCTATTCGTGCGTTCGACATGCACGATCTACCAAAAGGATACTGACTCCATGGCCAGCGATCTTGTCATCGTTTATCACCGTCAACCCTACGAGGAAGTCGAAGAAAACGGAAAGATCGTTTTCAAGGAAAACAAGAGCCCGAACGGCATCGTCCCAACCCTGAAAGGGTTTTTCGGGCGGGTCGACAAGGGTGCTTGGGTTGCTTGGAAACTGGCCGAAGACGCCGCCAATCCGGATTTCCAACGGGTCATCGAGATCGAGGACAGCTACGGAAAATACTCCGTTACCCGGTTGCCGCTGACGCCTGACCAGGTATCAAGTTTCTATCACATCACCTCGAAGGAAGCGTTCTGGCCGATCCTGCATTCGTTCAAGGAACGCTACAATTACGACCCGGTGGACTGGCCGACCTTCCGCGAAGTGAACTGGGCCTTTGCCGAGGCCGCGGCCGCGGAAGCAGCGCCCGGTGCCGCTGTCTGGGTGCACGACTACAATCTCTGGCTGGTTCCCGGTTATCTGCGCACGCTGCGGCCTGACGTGAAGATCTCGTTCTTCCATCACACGCCGTTCCCGGCGGCCGACATGTTCAACGTGCTGCCGTGGCGGCGCGAGATCGTCGAAAGCCTGCTGGCCTGCGACGTGATCGGCTTCCACATCCCGCGCTATGCGGTGAATTTTGTCCATGTGGCGCAAAGCCTGCTCGAGGTCGGCTCGGTCGTCCGCAAGGACGTCAACCCGGATTTCATCTGGGAAGGAACCGCGTTGTCGGACCGGCGGGTTCCCGAATCCGTGCTCTACCAGGGCCGCAGGATCAGGATTTCCTGCGCGCCGGTGGGGATCGACTGGGACTTCATCCAGGACCTTGCAGCCTCCGAGCCGACCCGCGAGGACGCCAGCGCCATCCGCTCGGAACTGGGAGATTGCAAGCTGATTCTCTCGGTCGGGCGAACCGATTACACCAAGGGTGGCGTCCAGCAACTGGAGAGTTACGAGAGGCTGCTGCAGACCCATCCGGAACTGCATGGCAAGGTCCGGCTGATGCATGTCTCGGTCGGCGCCAACCGCAACATGGCGGCCTACGAGGAAATCCAGAGCGAGATCGAGCAGATGGCGGGCCGCATCAACGGCACCTTCGGTTCCTTCGAATGGCAGCCGGTGGCGCTGATATCCTCAGCCGTTCCGTTCAAGGATCTGATTGCCTACTACCAGACCGCCGATATCTGCTGGATCACCCCGCTGGCTGACGGCATGAACCTTGTCTGCAAGGAATATGCGGCAGCCCGCACGGATGGGGACGGGGTTCTGGTGCTCTCGGAGTTTGCCGGAGCGGCGGTTGAACTGTCTTCGGCGGTGATCACCAATCCGTTCTCGCACCGCTCGATGGACATGGCGATCGAGCAGGCACTTGCGATGCCGGAGGAAGAACGCCGGCAGCGCATGGCGATGATGCGTGAAACCGTCAAACGCTACGGCATCAAGGCCTGGGCAGAAGACCAGATGAGCTATTTCACCGACGACGAAACGCTCCCCGCAGCGCAATAACCTGCGCAATTCGCACGCTCGGGAGGCTCCAGAGGAGGGGCTTGGCGGGGGCTCAGCGGCCCTCGCGGAACCAGGTCGCGCCAAGCGCCAGGATCATCAGCGCCAGCCCCAGGAAACCACCGAAAAGCGGCACCGAGCGCACGCCCTTGAGCACGCTTTCGTTGCTGGCGCGCAAGCCCATGCGCTCGCCGGCGTCGATCCGCGCTGATCGCGTTGGCAGGATCTGCGGCAAGTCGCTGGCGGTGGCATTGACGCGTGTCGTCAGGCCGCCGGTTTCTGCCGAGACAGGAGCGATGACGTCAGTGGTCGAGACGGTTGCACGGAACTCGGGTGCGTCGACCGCCCCGACATGGGCGAGCGCACGCAGATCTCCGGAGGTGACTTCGACAAGACCCGGCTGGTCGAGCGCCAGCTCCGAGCGGAACAGTCCGTCCCCTGCGGGCGCCAGAATGACCTCGCGGGTTTCGCCTGAGGGCAGTTCGATGGTGGCGGGGTCCGTCGTGTCGCTCATGGTCTGGCGCTCGATGACCAAGGTGCGGCCATTGGCGGTGGCGCGCAGTGCCTCTTCCTCAAGCGAGGGTTCCTTCATCAGCCAGTGGGCAATGCGGCGATAAAGAGCGACATGCGGGCCGCCGCCTTCAAAGCCTCGGGCCCAAAGCCAGCCGTGATCGGACAGGAGCATCGCCACCCGGCCTTCACCGTAGCGGTTGAGGACCAACAGCGGCTCGTTGGCAGCGCCGCGCATGACCACATCGCCGGCTGTGTCGCCGACGCTAACCGTACGGAACCAGCGGCCCCAATCCGGCGGCTCGCTCAAGGCTCCGGGCAGGGTTCGGGTGACCGGATGACGACGGCCATTATCCGACAGCCGCGGATAATAACCTGCCTCGGTGACCGCGCCGGTCGGCACTGCCGGAAGCGCGGGCGCCAGCGGCGTTTCGGCAATCGATTCCACACCGGCCAGCTCCGGACCTGCGGCCACGAGCAGGGCGCCGCCGTCTTCGACATAGCGGGCTATGTAATCGTAGTAGAGCACCGGCAGAACGCCGCGGTTCTGGTAGCGGTCGAAGATGATCAGGTCGAACTCATCGATCTTCTCGACAAATAGCTCACGGGTCGGGAAGGCGATCAGAGAGAGTTCGGAGATCGGAGTGCCGTCCTGTTTTTCGGGCGGGCGCAGGATGGTGAAGTGTACCAGATCGACGGACGCATCCGACTTCAGCAGGTTTCGCCAGGCGCGTTCGCCCGAATGCGGCGCGCCCGAAACAAGCAGCACGCGCAGGTTCTCGCGAATGCCCTCGATCAGCGTGACCGTGTGATTGTTGGCGGTGGTGACCTCGCCGTCGAGCTCATCGACGGAGAACTCGACGATGTTTTCGCCGCCCCGTGGCAGATTGAGATAAAACGGGGTCTCCTCACCGGCGACGGCAGTTTCGGTCGCGATCTCGTCGCCATTGACCCGGACGGTGACATTTACCGGCCCGCCTGGTGATGCGGCGCCATCCTCGCTGACGCGGTAGACGATCTCCTGATCTTCACCGACGATGCCAAAGCGCGGGCTGCGAACAATGTCGACCCGCCGGTCTCTCTCGTCGGGTTCGCCGACGATCAGGCCGTGCAGAGGTGCGTCGAGCCCCAGCGCGGAGAGCGATCCGGGGACGTCATGGACCTGTCCGTCGGTGATCATCACCGCGCCGGCAAGGCGCGAGCTCGGAACATCGCGGATGCCTGACGCCAGGGCTTCGAACAGTCGGGTCGATGGCGACTGTGCATCCGGATCGGTGACAGCCTCGATAACGCGGCTTTCGAACGCAGGGTAGCGCGCGATCCGCTCGGTCAGCGCCTTCAGCGCCGCGTCGGTGCGTGCGGTCCGGTCCCCGCTCATCTGGCTGGGGCTGCGATCGACCACGATGGCGACCACGCTGGTCACCGGTTCGCGGTCCTCGAAATTGGCGACGGGATTGGCAAGCGCCAGCACGAGTGCAGCGAGCGCCAGCGCGCGAAGTGCTGCTCCGCGCATCCGCTTGGCGATGGCCCAGCCGATCAGCAGGAGCGCAATGACGCCAATTGCAAGGATCGCCGGCAGCGGCAGGAACGGATCAAAGGCCAGGCTCATTTCATTGCCCCAATCGTTCGAGAAGTGCGGGGATGTGGACCTGATCAGCCTTGTAGTTGCCGGTCAGCATGTACATGACGATGTTGACCCCGGCCCGGAAGGCATATTCGCGCTGCCAGGGGTCGGCCGGGATGGTCGAGAACATCGGAAAGCCCTGCTCGTCCACGGCCCAGGCCGCGGCCATGTCGTTGCCAGTGATCAGGATCGATGAGACGCCGTCGCCGGTGCGCGCCGGCCGCTCGGCGGGGTTGTTCGTGTCGGGTATGGCCTCGACCCAGAGCGGACCGTCGGAATAGCGGCCCGGAAACGTCTCGAGCAGGAAGAAGGACTTGGTCAGCACGTGATCGGCGGGAACCGGCTCCAGCGGCGGAATGTCGAGACTGGCCAGGATCTGCTGCAATCGCAGCGTCAGGGCGCTCGAACCGCCGCCCAGATCGACAATCCGGTCGCGGGTGTCGAACAGCACCGTTCCTCCGCTCTTCATGTAAGCGTCGATGCGGCTGATGGCGGCGGGCGAAGGCATGTCTGCGTCTTCGCTCATCGGCCAGTAGATGAGCGGATAGAGCGCCAGCTGGTCGGTCTCTATGTCAACGCCCATCGCCGTTCCAGGCTCCAGTGCGGTGCGGCTGAAGAGATAGCGAGACAGGCTGTCGAGGCCGAGCTTGCTGACATTGTCGGTCTCGTCATCTCCGGTGATGACATAGGCAAGCCGGGTCCGGTCGAGACTCTCAAGAAGATCGACATCGCCGGGCTGGGCGTCCTGGGCATGAACTGTCGATGGGGCGACTGTCAGCGCGACCGACAGGCCGGAGATGAGCAATATCGCTGCGGCTGCCGAAGCCCGTGTTGCGGGCTTCAAACCACGGCGACGGAAGGCGCCGTTGAGCACCAGAACGATCAGAGTATCGGCCAGCAGGGCGATGAGGGCGGCGGAAAACAGCCAGGGCCTGAAATCGACCGCGCTGTCGCCGGCGATCGCGGAACGGGTCACCGGGACCTCGAATTCCGGGATCGCTATCGGAGCAAGGGTTTCTCCGGGCTCAAACAGGTTGAGCGCCACGAAGCCGTCCTCGCCTCCATACAGGCCCGGTGGATTGTCGGGGCCTGCCCGAACCACGCTGCTGCCGGTCAGGGCGAGCGGCTTGGCGTCGCCACTTGCCGGCAACAGGGCCGCGTTGGCATCAAGCAGCCGCCAGGGCGGCAGGATGCCGGAGCCGGCTTCGCCACCGCCCGAAACTGCGCGGGAGAGCTGCACCACGCGGCGCAGCATGTCGACGAAATGGCCGGAAATCGGCAGGTTGGACCAGCTGGCCTCGGCGGTGACATGGAACAGCACGATCCGGCCGGAGCCGCGCTCGCTGGCTGTCACCAGCGGAGTGCCGTCAGCAAGGCTGGCCCAGGTGCGCGCGGCAAGATCCGCCGATGGCTCGGCCAGAACCTGGCGGCGAATGGCAATGTCGCGGGGCGTCGGCAATCCGGCAAAGGGTCCGGTCGACGGATAGGCGGCCAGCGGTTGCGGCTCGATCCAGGAGAGCGCGCCACCAAGCTCGCGTTCGCCCTTGCGGAGCAGGACCGGCAGCAACTGGCTGTCGGACGGCGCCGCAGCCAGCCGTGGTCCGGCAAAGCGGATCAGTGTGCCGCCGCGCTCGACCCATTCGTCAAGCGATGTGCTGACATCCTCGGGCAGGGTGCCGATATCCGACATGACGATCACCGCCGGAGACTGGGCCAGCAGTTTCGGAATGGATGCGGACATCTCCTCGTTGCCGGCTTCGATCAGGTCGGCATAGGGGGAGAGTGCGCGGTTGATATAGTAGAGCGGCGAGAGCAACGGCTGGGCGATGTCAGCGGCCTCTCCCGAAATGAGCGCCACCCTGCGGCGCCGGAAGCTGTCATCAAGCAAGCGGGCCGACGCCGCGGTGTCGACGCCGGTGACATCGAGACGGGCGATGTCGTTGCGGATTTCGAAGGGGGCCGAGATGGTCCCGGTGGCCTCGGCGTCCCCGACCGCAAAACGGATTTCGCCGGATGCGATCTCGCGGCCCTTGCTGTCGCTTGCAGTCAGTGCGAAGTTTTCCGCCTGTCCGCTGTCGAGGCGGCTTGCGGTAACGCTCAGCCTGTCGGCGCCGTTGTCGGCACCGGTGAGCGCCAGGGCCCGGGCTTCCGAAGCGCCGATGATGCGGATTGCGGAGGCTTCCAGCCCGGCGAGGCGGTTCAGCGCATCGGCGGCATCCGAAGTTTCGACCCCGTCGCTGATATAGGCGATGGTTCCCGGGCGGGTTTCTCCGAGGGCGGCAATGAGTGCGGTCGCGGCCGCGGCCCGTTCCGGGCGCAGGGGTTGCGGCCTGGCTGCGCGCAATTGGTCGCGCGCGCGCTCGAAGCCGGTTGGCGTGGCGTCATGGCGGCGGTTGGCGGTGAAGACGATCGCCACCGGAATGTCCAGGTCCTCGGCCTCGTTGATCAGCATCTGTGCCGCCTCCACCCGCGCATCCCAATCGGGTGCGCTGGCCCAGCCATTGTCGATGACGAGAGCAAGAGGCCCGTTCGACGACAGCGCCCGGTCGCGCGGGTTGAGGACGGGTTCGGCCAGCGCCAGGATCACCAGGGCAGCAATCAACAAACGCAAGGCAGTCAGCCACCAAGGGCTGCGCGACGGGGTTTCCTCGGGCTTGAGGACACGGGCTAGAATGGCCAGCGGCGCAAAGGGTTCGGCCTGCGGGCGAGGGGGCGTGAGCCGCAGCAGCCACCAGATTACCGGCAGGGCGAGCAATCCGAACAGTATCGCCGGTGCGCCGAAAGCGAAGGGAAGGCCTGCAATCATGAGAATGCCGCCTTCTTGGCTGTTGGAATGCCCGAGAGATGACCATGGGCTGCGGCAAGCGCCTCGGACGCCAGGCGATCGGTGCGATGGGCGAGAAAGCTCCAGCCCATGCGGCGTACGCCTTGCGCCAGGGTCTCACGGCGGGCAAGCCAGGCCTGACGATAATCGGCGGCAACCGTCTCGGCGCGGCCGGCGACAAGCTTCTGGCCGGTTTCGGGGTCACGGAACTCGGTGCGGCCGGAATAGGGAAACATCTCCTCGGCCGGATCGGCGACCTCGATGACGTGCCCGCGGATCCCGCGCCGGGCGGCGGGGCCGATGCAGTTGTCGAGCATCTCCTCGGTATCGAGGAAGTCCCCGATCAGGACGATGTCGCTCATGCGGCCGATCTGGCCGAGTTCCGGCAGGGTGTCCTGGACCGGTGCGTGTGACAGTGCCAGTGCCAGCCGCTCGGCGGCATTTCGCGAGGCGACGGGTTCCAACACGCCCGGACAGCCGATGCGCTCGCCCGAGCGGGAGAGGATTTCGGCCAGCGCCAGCATCAGCACCAGGGCGCGGCTTTCCTTGCTGACGATCGCGACATCGGACTTGTAGAGCATGGAGGGGGACTGGTCGGCCCAAAGCCAGATGGTGTGGGCTGCTTCCCATTCGCGGTCGCGGACATAAAGACTGTCATCACGTGCGGAGCGGCGCCAGTCGATCCGGGACAGCGATTCGCCGTCGACATAGGGTCGGAACTGCCAGAATGTTTCGCCGATGCCGCGCTTGCGGCGGCCGTGCCAGCCGGCAATGACCGTGTTGGCAACGCGCCGGGCCTCGGCGAGGCAATCGGGCAGCAGCGCCGCGCGCTGGCGGGCGCGGGCAAGCGCATCAAGCCGCGCAGTCGGTCGGGTCAGCTGGCCGATCGACGCCATCGGCTCACCCGGCTTTCGGGGTGACGAGGCCGGCAATCACATCGCGGATGCCAATACCTTCGGCGCGCGCGGTGAAGGTCAGCGCCATGCGGTGCTGCAGGATCGGTTCGGCAAGGGCGCGGACATCATCAATCGACGGGGCGAGCCTGCCATCATAGAGTGCGCGGGCGCGGGCGCAGAGCATCATTGCCTGGCCGGCACGCGGGCCCGGGCCCCAGGAGATGGTTTCGTCAACCCTAGCATTGCCATGGCCGGGACGGGCGGCCCGGACGAGTTCGAGGATCGCATCGACCACCGATTCAGGAACCGGCATCTGGCGGATCAGTGCCTGGATGGCGGTCAGCCGCTCCATGGTGATGGCGGGCCGGGCAACGGCTTCCTTTGCGCCAGTGGTGTCAAGCAGGATGCGGCGTTCGGCGGCCATTTCCGGATAGGGCACGTCGACCTGCATCAGGAAACGGTCGAGCTGGGCTTCGGGCAAGGGATAGGTGCCTTCCTGCTCGAGCGGATTCTGGGTTGCCAGAACATGGAACGGCCTTGGCAGGTCATGCTGCGCGCCGGCAACGGTGACATGATACTCCTGCATGGCCTGCAGCAGTGCCGACTGGGTGCGCGGAGAGGCGCGGTTGATCTCGTCGGCCATCAGCAGCTGGGTGAACACCGGGCCAGGGACGAAGCGGAACGAGCGGCGGCCGTTCTCGTCCTGGTCCATGACCTCGGAGCCAAGAATGTCGGACGGCATCAGGTCGGGCGTGAACTGGATACGGTTGGAATTGAGGCCGAGAACGGTGCCGAGCGTGGTGACCAGCTTGGTCTTGGCAAGTCCGGGGACACCGACGAGAAGGGCATGGCCGCCCGAGAGGACTGCGAGAAGTGTCTGTTCGACGACGCTTTCCTGACCGAAAATGACATCGGAGACGGCCTGCTTTATACCGGAGATGTCGGCCAGGGCCTGCTCCGCGGCTGCGATGACTGCTTTTTCGTCGATCGGCTTTGCGCCAGTGTCGATGCGTCCCATGGGTGTCTCCGCGCGTTCTGGTTCGTCACTCTCAAACAGCTTATTCTACGCTGAAAGGCTGACAAGAGCAGTTCAGATGACTATCTGGTTACCTGTAAACATAGCTGGACAGGACAATGGCAAAAACAAGGACCAACACGAAAACAGATGCAGGCGATCTTGCCGCGCTGATTTCGCGCGCCCAGGCCGACAGGAATGCCGGCAAGGATGGTTTGCCGCCGGTCGAGCGATGGAATCCGCCCTATTGCGGCGATATCGACATGGAAATCCGTGCAGATGGCACCTGGTTCTACCTGGGGACACCGATCGGGCGGCCGGCGCTGGTGCGTCTTTTTTCCACAGTTCTGCGCCGTGACGAGGACGAAAAGACCTATCTCGTCACGCCTGTGGAAAAGATCGGGATCCGCGTCGTGGACGCGCCTTTCCTGGCTGTCGAGATGACGGTAAGCGAAGAAAAAGGTGAACAGGTGCTGACCTTCCGGACCAATGTCGGTGATGTGGTTCGCGCCGGTCCGGACAACCCGCTGCGCTTCGTCGTCACCGGAGAGGCCGATCAACTCAAGCCCTACATCCTTGTGCGCGGCCGGCTGGAAGCCCTGGTCAATCGGGCGGTGACCTATGATCTTCTGGCGCTTGGCGAAGAAATCAAGATCGATGGCGAAGCGACCTACGCCATCCGCTCTGCCGGATCGGTGTTCCCCGTCATGCCGATGCACAGGCTGGAGGCGGGCGTTTGATCGATACGGGTTCCCTGATGCCGCCGGGTTTTGACGCCGAGGGGTTCCGACTGCGCGCCCAGAAGCACGATCCCGACCATGCGTTCGGGTCGGAGCCGGCGCATCTCGGCCATGGCGACCATGTGCTCAATCCCGGCCTGGTCTCGGGCCTGGTCGATGCCAAGCTGCGGGACGCCGCCGTGCTGGTTCCGGTCACCGATGACGGCCCCGACGCGCGCGTGATCCTGACACGGCGCGCCACAGCACTTCGCAAGCACTCGGGCCAGGTTGCGTTTCCGGGCGGCTCGGTCGATCCGGAAGACGGCAGCGTGGAGATCGCCGCCATGCGGGAGGCGGAAGAGGAAATCGGACTGGACCGCCGGTTCGTCGAGCCGGTTGGCCGGCTGCCGGTCTACATGACCACAACCGGATTCCGGATCACGCCGGTGCTTGCCGTGGTCAGGCCGGGCTATGCCGTCACGGCCAACCCGGTCGAAGTCGACGAGGTGTTCGAAACGCCGCTGTCCTTCCTTATGAACCCGGAAAACCACCGGCGAGAAAGTCGGGTCTGGGAAGGCATCGAACGGCACTATTACGTCATGCCCTATGGCGAGCATCACATCTGGGGTGTCACCGCCGGGATCATCCGGACAATGTATGAAAGGCTCTACGCATGAGCTCAGATGCGAGCGTTGCCCATGAGGACTGGTTCCAGCAGGAAGCGCTCGGCCGGATCTTCGCGCTTCTGAATCAGGACGGCGAAGAGGTCCGGGTGGTCGGCGGGGCGGTCCGCAATTCGCTGATGGGACTGCCGGTCACCGATACCGACCTGGCGACAAGCTGGGCGCCCGAGCAGGTGGTGGCGCGGGCCGAGGCCGCAGGCATCCGCGCGGTGCCGACCGGGATCGATCACGGCACGGTGACGCTGGTCATCGACGGCCGCGGTTTCGAGATCACCACGCTCCGGCACGATGCCGAGACCGATGGCAGGCGGGCCAAGGTGGTGTTTGGCAGTGACTGGCAGATCGATGCCGAGCGGCGCGATTTCACCATCAATGCGCTCTATGCCGGCCAGGACGGCAGCGTCATCGATCTTGTCGGCGGACTGGAAGATATCGAAAGCCGGACGGTCCGGTTCATCGGCGACGCCGACGCGCGGATCGCCGAGGACTATCTCAGGGTGCTGCGCTATTTCCGCTTTTACGGACATTACGGTGCCGGCCGGCCCGACGCCGCGGCGCTGAAGGCTTGCGCCCGGGCGCGCGACAAGCTCGGCACATTGTCGTCGGAACGGGTCTGGAAAGAACTCAAGACGCTGCTCAAGGCGCAGGATCCGGGCCGGGCGCTGTTGTGGATGCGCCAGTCAGGGGTTCTGTCCAAGGTGCTGCCGGAGAGCGAGAAATGGGGGATCGATTCGATCGGACCGCTGATCGCCACGGAGACTGCGCTCGACTGGGAGCCCGATCCGATGCTGCGGCTGATGGCGATGGTGCCGCCGGATGCGGACCGCATGCGTGGGCTTTCCGCGCGCCTGAAGATGTCGCGGGTCGAGGCCGACCGGCTGGTCAAATGGGCCGAGGCGCCGGTCGTGGCCCCAACGCTGGCGATCACGGCGCTCGACCGGCTGCTTTACCGCCATGGCGCAGGTCCGCTCGTCGACCGGCTCCGGCTGTCGCTGGTCTCGGCGCGCAGCCGCACCGAGACCGATCCGTCAGCGCTCACCGATGCTGCCGGTCACAGCCGGCATCTCGCCCGCGCAGGCGCTTGGGAAAGGCCGGCTTTCCCGGTTGCCGGCGCCGACCTGATCGCCCGCGGCGTGACTCCCGGACCGGAGATGGGCGCACGGCTTGCCGCGCTCGAAGAACGCTGGGTCGAAAGCAATTTCACCCTCGACAAGGCCGTTCTGCTCGACGCCATGGACTGAGCCCCGCCCGCAAGGCCAGGGCCCGTTCCGGATCAGGCGGCGTCAGTCTCCTCGAGCGTGCGTTCCTTGATCTGCTCGACAATCGACGGACGGATGGTGGTTTCACCATGGGTCTGGCGCAGATGGTCGATGGCGCGGGACACGATCTCCGCCTCGCTTTCGGCCCGCGTGTGCCATTCGCAACCGGGAACGAGAGATCCGCAATGGAAGGTTTTCATGGCTGTCTCCTTTTCGATGTCGAAAACCGGAAACCCGCCCGAGCCGGCGCACCGGCCGACGGGAAAACATGATAGCCCAAAAACGGTCCGGATGCACCCCGAAGTGGTTGCTTGCCGCGAAAAACACTGCGACCGGCGGTAGCAAGATCCGCGCTGCGGCTACTATTTCCTGTAGCGCTCGGTCTAGACCACAGTCGTGCGGCTGATGATTGCGGCGTTCGCCCGGGACGCCGCCAATTCTGTGAAAGCGTTAACCTTGTTTCGCTAGCAATGGACGCAACAAGGTTGTTTGCAGCGGGATGTCGGGATGGTTGTGGGTGTGGACTCGTTTGATGCCGTTCTCGATCGCATGAGCAACGAGCGGGCAGAGGCCTCGTCGCATGGATCCGGGCACTGGACGGCCATGCGCGGCTGGAATTCCAGTTTTGTTGCAACCAGTCTCAGGTCACAACCCTGGCCCAGCAGGGAACAGCGCGGCACCGCAGATCGGGCTGTTCACATCGACGCATCAACATCGGCGCCGAGGCCGAAGCCGGCCGTTCACAACGCTGCACCCACGCCGCCGCCAAAGCCCAAGCCAGACATCGACACGTCGCTCTACAAACGGCTGAGTCCCGAGGACGTTGCGAAGGACATCAATTTGCTGGCCACGGATACACCGGCCGAGCTGAAATCAAAGCGGCGACGCTTTGCGCGGCTCAATCACCCCGACCGGACGCCGATGGAATGGCGGGAAGCCGCGACCATCCGCATGAAGATCGCAAACCACATGGTCGACGAAGCGCTGCGTGGAAAGCTCGCCGCTCGAGCCTGACCGCACGCGGGGCAGAAGCCGACCGCGTGCGGTTGGGGAAGAGCTAAGGTTTCCCCATCCAGTTTCGGCTGCAGATCCCTGTTACGGATACATCACCACCGGCGGCAGCGAAGACAGGATCGAGGCGACATTGCCGCCGGTCTTCAGCCCGAAGATGGTTCCGCGGTCGTAGAGCAGGTTGAACTCGACGTAGCGGCCGCGGCGGATCAGCTGCTCGGTCCGCTCCGCCTCGCTCCAGGGCTTGCCGAAGTTGGAGCGAACGATCTTCGGGTAGACCACGTTGAAGGCGCGTCCGACATCCTGGGTAAAGGCAAAATTGGCGTCCCACGCGCCATGGTCTTCTCCGCCGTGCAGCCAGTCGTAGAAGATGCCGCCGATGCCGCGCGGCTCGTCGCGATGGGGCAGGAAGAAGTACTCATCGCACCAGGCCTTGTACTTCGAGTAGTCAGCGACGTCGTGACGGTTGCAGGCAATCTCCATGGCGCGGTGGAACAGCATGGCATCGGGGTCGGTCTGGGTACGGCGGTTGTCGAGCACCGGAGTGAGGTCGGCGCCGCCGCCGAACCACTGGCTGGTGGTCACGACCATGCGGGTGTTCATGTGCACGGTCGGCACATGCGGATTGGTCGGGTGCGCAATCAGCGAGATGCCGGAGGCCCAGAACCGGGGATCTTCCTCGGCGCCGGGGATCTGGGCGCGGAATTCGGGCGAGAACTCGCCGTGGACGGTGGAGGTGTGGACGCCGACCTTTTCAAACAGCCGGCCCTTCATGATTGACATGGTTCCGCCGCCGCCGGCACCTTCGTCGCGCTGCCATGGTGTGCGCTCGAAGCGGCCGGGCTCTCCAGTGCACTGCGGATGGTCGACCTCGTCTTCGAGTGCCTCGAAGCTCAGGCAGATCTGGTCGCGCAGTTCCTCGAACCACTGGCGTGCTTTGGTCTTTTTTTCTTCGATGTCGTCGGGCAGTCCGACCGGCAGGCTTGGGCGTTGCATTGGGGGTCCTCGTTCTGGCTTCGGATCCCTCATAGCAGCAGATCCCGCCTGATGTAACCGCAGCATTGCATCCCGCTTGTCCGGGTTTTGACGGGACTCGCCGGAAAGCCGCTTCTGGGTTAGAGTGGGTCAGCCATGAAGGCAAAGGAAGGACCATGAGCCGGTATCAGCAACGCCCGCCACTGGAAGGGCTGCGACGCGAGATCGCCCGTGCGCGCAAGGAAAAATCCGATGGACAGAAATCGGGCAGCTTTGTGCGCGAGACCTACCGGCTGAGCCGCGGTGCGGCGCGCGAAAAGGCGCGGGAGTGGTTCTCCGCCTGGCCGAAAGCCGCCTACTGGACCGAAGTCGAGAGCTGGCGTGCATTGCCCGGCGAAGGCGACGAGATCGAGTTCACCATGCGCCGCCTGCCGACTGCGGATTGAGGGATATCCTTGTTTCTCGTAAGGATATCCCCTATATATCCACGCGAACAGGAGTGTGCATCATGGCTCTTTTTATCAAGGATCAAACTGTCGATGCGCTCGCCGAGCGCTATCAGGCGGCCATAAAAGCCAAGACCAAGACCGAAGCTGTCAGACAGGCTTTGGAGCGGGCGCTTCGTGACCCTGACACGAAACAGGATTATGTCGATCGCATGGTGGCGTGGAGCAAAGACTTCAATGCGCGAACGCAACAAAGCGAAACTGAGTATGACGAGAAAGCGTTTATCGACAGTCTCTATGAGGAAAACTGATGTTTGTCGATTCCTCAGCTCTGATTGCTGTGATGACCAAAGAGGCTGATGCAATCCCGCTTGCAGAGCAAATGAGGAATGCGGAAACGCGCGTTGTCAGTGCTGCTGTGGTTTGGGAGGTTGTCATCAACCTTGCCAAGAAAAAGAATCTTTCGCTGCAAAGGGCTCAAACCGAACTGAACGATTTCCTGACTGCGTTTGAGATAAGCATTGCTCCAATTCCGCCGGAGGCCGGCTTCGCGGCCATTGATGCGTTTGACCGTTTCGGCAAGGGGCGACACCCCGCTTCGCTGAATTTCGGCGATTGTCTGTCCTATGGGTGCGCCAAGGTCATGAAACTGCCGCTTTTGTTCAAGGGGAATGATTTCGAATTAACGGACGTCAATGCCGTTTGATGCGTTATGACGCGGCCGCCTATTGAACCTCATCCAATCACCGACTTCTGCACCACCAACCTCGGGCCGGTTCCGGTTTCGCGGGCCCGGTCATCGGGATTGTAAAGCTTGCAGGTCTCAAGCGACAGGCAGCCGCAGCCGATGCAGCCGTCGAGCCTGTCGCGCAACCGCTCGAGCATTCCGATGCGGGCATCAAGCTGGGCGCGGAAACCGCGGCTGATCTTCTCCCAGTCGCGCTTGTTGGGTGTGCGTTCGAGCGGCAGCTGCCTGAGCTGGGCGCGGATCTCCTCGAGCGAAAACCCCATCTGCTGGGCGATCAGGATGAAGGACAGGCGCCTGATATCGGAGCGGATGAACATGCGCCGGCCGCCGGCTGTGCGCCGTGCCGTGACCAATCCCTCATCGTCGTAGTACCGGATCGCCGAGACCGCGAGCCCGGTGCGGCTGGCCACTTCGCCGATGCTGAGCAGGCCCTTGCCGGGTGAAACGGACATTTTTGAAAAAACCTCTTGATCTCAAGTTCACTTGAGAAAGTAGCATGTGTCCACATCAACGCAAAGACCATGAACACAGGAGCACATCATGACCCGATCCACCCTCGAGCATGTCAATTTCACCGTTCCCGATGCGTCCTCCACGGCCAAGTGGCTGTGTGACGTCTTCGGCTGGAAAATTCGCTGGCAGGGGCCGGCGCAGAACGGTGGACTGTCGATCCACGTGGGAACCGACGACGCCTATCTGGCGGTCTATACGCCGAAGGAGGCGCGCGCACGCGGCACCGTCGAGAAGAACCGGATCGGCAACATGAACCATGTCGGCGTGGTGGTCGAGGATCTCGAGGCGGTCGAGGCCAAGGTCAAGGCACTGGGCTATGTGCCCTACAACCACGATGATTACGAGCCGGGACGCCGCTTCTATTTCGATGACGAGAACGGCATCGAGTTCGAGGTTGTCAATTATGACTGATTTCGCCCTCGGCTACAGCCCGAACCGACGGTTGATCTCGCCGGAGATGATGGCGACGCTCATGGCGAGGTTCAGGCTGCGGCGGCCTTCGATCATCGGAATGGTCAGGCGCGCGTCGGCCGCATCATGGACCCTGTCGGGCACGCCGGCGCTTTCGCGGCCGAACAGCACCACATCCTGGGCGGTCAGGGTGTGGGCAGTTTCATCAATATAGGGAGTGGCGGACCTGGTGGTCATCAGCACCAGACGGCGGCCTTCGCCCTGGCGCCATTGTTCGAACTCCTCCCACCCGTCGTGGCGGGTGAGGGTGGCCATCTCGATGTAGTCCATACCAGCGCGCTTGAGCGCCCGGTCGGTCATGTCGAAGCCTGCCGGTCCGATGATGTGGACACCGATGCCCAGGCAAGCGCCGAGCCGCAGGATGGAGCCGGTGTTTCCGGGAATATCCGGCTGGTAAAGCGCGATCAGGGGTTTTGAAGTGGAAAGGGTTTCTGTGGTCATTTTATCACAATGTCGGGCGAGGGCAGGTTCATGGTGGACAAAACCGGTAGCGGCAATCTGGCTTAACAGCCGAATCTCGCCTACAACAACTCATCTTCAACGCGAACCTGACGGAGGCTGTAATGCGCATCATCTATAACAGCTTTCTGCCAGCGGCCACGGGCCACTGACCAGACGGGTTTTTCGCGGTTCCAGTATTTCTTTCCGGTTTTTGCGCCCATTTTGACGGGCAATCGGCGTTATCGCGTGATCCCGGCCCACTTTTTATCTCGCCGGTGCAATGCATAGGCCAGCTTGCGGCATTTCTCTAGGAGACATCCATGTTCGGATGGTTTGAAAGACGACTGAACCCCTATCCGGAAGCACAGCCTTCCGCGCCGCCGCACGGCCTGCTGGCATTTTGCTGGCATTATTCGCGCGAAGCCGCGCCGTGGCTGATCGCCATGGCCATTCTGACGGCCCTGATCTCGATCGGCGAGGTGATGCTGTTCGGGTTTCTCGGTTCGATCGTCGACTGGCTCGCCACGTCCGATCCGGAGGGCTTTCTCGAGCGCGAATCCGGGCGGCTGATGCTGATGGGAGCAATCGTGCTGATCGGCCTGCCGGTCACGGTGCTTTTGCATTCACTGATCATTCACCAGACGCTCCTGGGCAATTACCCGATGATTGCGCGCTGGCAGATGCACCGTTACCTGCTGCGCCAGAGCCTGAGCTTCTTTTCCAACGAATTTGCCGGCCGGGTAGCGACAAAGGTGATGCAGACGTCGCTGTCGATCCGGGAATCGGTGATGAAGCTGCTCGACGTCTTCGTCTATGTCTCGGTTTATTTCATCGCTATGATCGGCATGGTGGCCAGCGCCGAGTGGCGGCTGGTTCTGCCGATGCTGGTCTGGCTGGCAGTCTATGTCGGGCTGATTGCGCATTTCGTTCCGAAGCTGAAGCGGATTTCCGCCGATCAGGCCGATGCCCGTTCGGTGATGACCGGCCGGGTGGTCGACAGCTACACCAATATCTCGACGGTCAAGCTATTCTCGCATGCGGGCCGGGAGGAGGCCTATGCGCAGGAAAGCATGGACATGTTCCTCCAGACCGTGCACCGGCAGATGCGGCAGGTGACGCTGTTCCAGACATTGATCTATCTGAACAATTCGATCCTGGTCTTCGCGGTTTCGGCAATGGCGATCGGCTTCTGGCTGACCGGCATCGTTTCGGTCGGCTCGATCGCCATCGTCATCGGGCTTTCGCTCAGGATCAACGGCATGTCGCAGTGGATCATGTGGGAGGTCTCGGGTTTCTTCGAGAACATCGGCGTGGTCCAGGACGGCATGGGCATGATGGTCAAGCCGCACGAGGTGGTGGACCGGCCCGGCGCGAACGAGATCGTTGCCAGGAAAGGCGCGATCGAGTTCGAGAATGTCCGGTTCCACTACGGCAAGCAGAGTGGGGTGATCGAGAGCCTGTCGCTGAAGATCGCACCCGGAGAGAAGATTGGTCTCGTGGGGCGCTCAGGCGCCGGCAAGACGACGCTCGTCAACCTGCTGCTGAGGTTCTACAATCTCGAATCCGGGCGGGTGCTGATCGATGGTCACGACATCTCCCAGGTGAGCCAGGACAGCCTGCGCGGCCAGGTCGGCATGGTCAGCCAGGACACGTCGCTGCTGCACCGGTCGGTGCGCGACAACATCGCCTATGGCAAGCCCGACGCAAGCGAGACGGACCTCCTCGAGGCGGTGCGCAAGGCCAATGCGCATGAATTCATCGGGGGGCTCGAGGATCTTGCCGGCCGCACCGGGCTCGATGCCCATGTCGGCGAACGCGGGGTGAAACTCTCGGGCGGTCAGCGCCAGCGCATCGCCATCGCCCGGGTGTTCCTCAAGGACGCGCCGATCCTTGTGCTCGACGAGGCCACATCGGCGCTCGATTCCGAGGTCGAGGCCGCAATCCAGGAAAATCTTTTCGCGCTGATGGAGAACAAGACGGTGATCGCCATCGCGCACCGGCTGTCGACCATTGCCGAGATGGACCGGCTGGTGGTTCTCGATCATGGCGAGATCGTTGAAACCGGGACGCATGACGAACTGATCAAATCGGGCGGCATCTATGCCGACCTCTGGTCACGGCAGTCGGGCGGGTTCATCGATGTGGACGCCGGCGCGACGGCGGCGGAGTAAAGCGATGTCCATATTGCCAAAGACACCACTCGCTCTATTCTGTCGTCCATGATTTTCAAACCGTTGCTTGACCTTTTCGAAGGCTGGATCGATCCGTTTATCCGGCGTTCGACCTACCGGCCTCCCAATTCGACCCGCAAGTTTCTGTGGCATTACGTCGGTCAGGCGAAGGGTGCGTTTGCTGCAATGCTGGCGCTTGGCGGCCTGGTGGCGCTGCTTGAGGCGGCGCTGTTCTATTTCGTCGGCCAGCTGGTCGATGTTCTCGATGTCTCAGAGCCCGCCGCCGGCTGGGACGGTCTGATCGGCGAGCACGGCGCGACGCTGGCCTTCATGCTGTTTGTGGTGGTCATTGCGCGGTTCGCGGTGGTGACAATCGCCGCGCTGGTCGAGGAACAGGCGGTGGTGCCCGGGTTCTTCAACCTGGTGCGCTGGCAAGCCTACTCGCATGTGTCACGCCAGAACCTCGCCTTCTTCCAGAACGATTTCGCCGGCCGCATCGTCACCAAGGTGTGGTCTGCCGGGCAAGCGACCGGTGACTTCATGGTGTCGCTGCTGCAGGTGGTCTGGTTCATCATGATCTACACCGTTACCACCATGGCGCTGGTGGCGCAGCTCGACTGGCGGCTGTCGGCGCTGGTGCTGATCTGGATCGTGGTCTTCGGCTTGCTGGCGCGGTACTTCGTGCCGAGGATCCGCCGCCATGCCAGGGCCAGCGCGGAAGCCTCTGCAATGCTGACCGGCCGCATCACCGACAGCTACTCCAACATCCAGACACTCAAACTCTATGCCCGGGACGCGGACAATGACCGCTACATCCGCGAAGGCTTCGACCAGTTCATTGCCACGATCATGCCGTTTACACGGCATCTGACCGGCGTCCGTGCGTCGCTGGCGGCGCTTTCCGGCATCATGATCGCCGTGATCGCGGCTTTCGCGATCGATCTCTGGCTGGCTGGAGCGATCTCGGTGGGCTCGGTGGCGTTCACCCTGTCGCTGGTCTTGCGGCTCAACATGCTGCTGGGACGGATGATGACCCAGCTCAACGGGCTGATGCGCAATCTCGGCACGTTGCAGAACTCGGCCGAGATGGTGGCGCGGCCGATCGGTCTGCCGGACCGGGACGAGGCGGGCGAGCTTGTGGTCGAGAAGGCGGAAATCCGGTTCGACCGGGCAAGCTTCGGCTACCATGCCGACCGGCCGGTGATCGACGATCTGTCACTGACGATTGCACCGGGCGAAAAGATCGGGATTGTCGGCCGTTCCGGGGCCGGAAAGTCGACCTTCGTCAATCTGCTGTTGAGGTTTTATGATCTCCAATCGGGCCGGATCGAGATCGATGGCCAGGACATCGCGGCGGTGAAGCAGGAATCGCTGCGCCATTCGATCGGCATGGTGACACAGGATACCTCGCTGCTGCACCGATCGATTCGCGAAAACATCGTGTTCGGGCGTCCCGACGCCGATGATGACGAGATCCTGGAGGCGGCACGGCGGGCAGAGGCGCTGGATTTCATCAAGGACCTGTCGGACCAGCGCGGACGCAAGGGGCTTGATGCCCATGTGGGAGACCGCGGCGTCAAACTGTCCGGCGGCCAGCGGCAGCGAATCGCGATTGCCCGGGTAATGCTGAAGAATGCACCGATCCTGGTGCTCGACGAGGCGACATCGGCGCTCGATTCCGAGGTGGAGGCGGCGATCCAGGAAAACCTGGATGAATTGATGGACGGCAAGACGGTGATCGCCATCGCGCACCGGCTGTCGACGATCGCGCGGATGGACCGTCTGGTGGTCATGGATCATGGCCGGATTCTCGAAACCGGGACCCATGCGGAATTGATCGCGCGCGGCGGGCTTTACGCCGAATTGTGGGCGCGGCAGTCGGGCGGTTTCATCGGCGTGGATGAGGCTGCTGAATAGTTGGTCTAATTTCTCCGCGACATTGTGCCCTTCTGGCCTCGTGCGGTCTGGACTTTAACTTCTATCCCGCATAGAAACCGCGCGATTGACAGAATTCCGCCGCATTGTCGGCACTGGCCGAATCTGCCTATAGCGGATCAGCCTTACATGCATGGCGCATTGGGGTGGAATGTTTGTCCAGACGCAGCTTGAAGAGGACGTTGAGCCGTGAGTGAGCCAATGACACAAAGCGAAGGCGCGGGCGAACCCACCCGCCGCGATTTTCTTTACATCGCCACCGGGATGGCAGGCGTGGTCGGCGTCGGCAGTTTCGCCTGGCCGTTCATCGACCAGATGAACCCAGACGCCTCGACGCTGGCGCTGGCCTCGATCGAGGTCAATGTCGAAGCCCTCGAGCCTGGCATGTCGCTGACAGTCAAATGGCGCGGCAAGCCGGTGTTCATCCGCAACCGCACCGACGAGGAAGTGGCGGAAGCCCAGGCTGTCGCCCTTGACGACCTCAAGGATCCGATCGCGCGCAATGCCAACGTTGCTGACGGTTCGGCGGCAACCGACATTGATCGCTCGGCGGGCGAGGGCAAGGAAAACTGGATCGTCATGATCGGCTCCTGCACCCATCTGGGTTGCGTGCCGCTCGGCCAGGCCGGCGATTTCGGCGGCTGGTTCTGCCCGTGCCACGGTTCGCACTACGACACGGCTGGCCGTATCCGCAAGGGCCCGGCCCCGACGAACCTTCCGGTTCCGCCGTTCGCCTTTGTGTCTGACAGCGTCATCAAAATCGGCTGAGGGGGCTTTAGACCATGAGCAGCGATCACTCGACTTACCAGCCCACTTCCGGATTCGGAAAGTGGATCGACTCGCGCCTGCCGCTGCCGCGGATGGTGCATGACAGTTTCGTCTCCTACCCGGTGCCGCGGAACCTCAACTATGCCTACACGTTCGGCGGCATCCTGATGGTGATGCTGGTGGTGCAGCTTCTGACCGGCATCGTGCTGGCCATGCACTACGCGGCCGATACCGCGATCGCCTTCCAGTCGGTCGAAAAGATCATGCGTGACGTCAACTCCGGCTGGCTGCTGCGCTACATGCATGCCAACGGTGCGTCGTTCTTCTTCGTTGCGGTCTACATCCACATCGCCCGCGGCATGTATTACGGCTCCTACAAGGCTCCCCGCGAAGTGCTCTGGATCCTCGGCGTCGTCATCCTGCTTCTGATGATGGCAACGGCGTTCATGGGCTACGTTCTGCCCTGGGGCCAGATGTCGTTCTGGGGGGCTACGGTGATCACCGGCTTCTTCACGGCGTTCCCCGGGATCGGCGAGCCGATCCAGCAGCTGCTGCTTGGCGGCTTTGCGGTGGACAACCCGACGCTCAACCGCTTCTTCTCGCTGCACTACCTGCTGCCGTTCATGATCACCGGTGTTGTGATCCTGCACGTCTGGGCGCTGCATGTGACCGGCCAGACCAACCCGACCGGCGTTGAAGTGAAGTCGAAGACCGACACCGTGCCGTTCACGCCCTACGCGACCGTCAAGGACGCGCTGGCGCTGAGCATCTTCCTGCTCGTCTTCGCCTATTTCATCTTCTTCATGCCGAACTTCCTCGGCCATGCCGACAACTACATCCCGGCTGACCCGCTGAAGACTCCCGCGCACATCGTTCCGGAATGGTACTTCCTGCCGTTCTACGCGATCCTGCGTGCGATCACCTTCGACATCGGCCCGATCGACTCCAAGCTTGGCGGCGTGCTTGCCATGTTCGGTTCCATCGCAGTGCTGTTCGTGCTGCCCTGGCTGGACACGTCAAAGGTTCGTTCGGCGGTCTACCGTCCCTGGTACAAGCTGTTCTTCTGGCTCTTCGTGGCCAACGCGATCTTCCTGGGATGGCTCGGCGCGAAACCGGCGGAAGGCATCTACACCCCGCTGGCGCAGATCTCGACGCTCTACTACTTCGCGTTCTTCCTGGTCATCCTGCCGGTGCTGGGGCTTATCGAAACGCCGAAGCGTCTGCCCAACTCGATCACAGAAGCCGTGCTCGCCAAAAAGGCCGGCAATGGCGGTGCTGCTCCTGCTGCAGCATCACCGGAAACCCGCGGCTGAGCGGCGCGCGACGGAAAGGAACCGAAGACATGAAAAAGCTTCTCGCAAGCATCGTTCCGGCCGCCATGGCGTTGGTCATTGGCGCGGGGTCTGCATTTGCCGCGGGCTACCCGATCAACAAGCCGCGTGAGATCGACTGGTCTTTCGCCGGGCCGTTCGGAACCTTCGACAAGGGTCAGCTGCAACGCGGTCTGAAAGTCTATGTGGAAGCCTGTTCGGCCTGTCACTCGATGAACCTCGTGGCGTTCCGCACGCTTGAGGATCTGGGTTACTCGGAAGATCAGCTTAAGGCGCTCGCCGCAAACTACGAGGTCGAGGACGGGCCTAACGGTGAAGGTGAAATGTTCACCCGCACCGCGGTGCTGTCGGACCACTTCCCCTCACCGTTCCCCAACCAGGAAGCGGCGGCCTATGCCAACAACGGTGCCGCTCCTCCGGATTTCTCGCTTCTGGCCAAGGCTCGATATGTCGAACGCGGTTTCCCGCAGTTCGTTTTCGACATCTTCACCGGCTACAACGAGAGCGGCCCGAACTACATCTACTCCTTGCTGACCGGCTATCAGGAGCCGCCTGCGGGTGTGGAAGTTCCGGATGGTGCGCATTACAACCCGTACTTCATCGCCGGTTCGGCACTGGCCATGGCGCAGCCGATCTACGACGAACAGGTGGCCTATGATGACGGTTCGCCGGAAACGGTCGACCAGTATGCCAAGGACGTTTCTGCATTCCTGATGTGGGCCGCGGAGCCGCACATGGAGGAGCGCAAGCAGACCGGTTTCATGGTCATCATCTTCCTGGCAATCTTCGCATCGCTGCTGTTCCTGACCAAGAAGTCGGTGTTTGCCAGCAAGGAACACTGAGACCGCCATCGGTCCTGAGTTGAGAGAGCGCCGCCTGCGGGCGGCGTTTTCGTGTCCGCAATCTGCTTTTGCCAGCAGTCGACCCGGATCAATCTCGCGTCGGTTGAGTTCAGGCACGCATTGGGAGCGCTTCCGCCCCGGGTGCCGCAAATGCTGCTTGCACAGCAACCGGACCCCATGCACATTGCCCCCAGACCCTGGAGCCATCATGTCTGACCTTGAAAACGCACTCCGCGCTTCCATCCGCACCATCAAGGATTATCCGAAGCCGGGGATCCTGTTTCGCGATATAACCACCCTGCTGGGGGAGCCGCGGGCGTTCCGGCGGTCGGTAGACGAACTGGTGCATCCCTATTCGGGGCTCAGGGTCTCGAAGATTGCGGGCATCGAGGCGCGAGGCTTCATTCTCGGCGGTGCGATGGCACACCAGTTGTCAGCCGGGTTCGTGCCGATCCGCAAGAAGGGGAAACTGCCCCACCACACGGTCCGGGTGGCTTACAGCCTCGAGTACGGCGTCGACGAGATGGAGATGCATACCGATGCGGTGGCAGAGGGCGAGAGCGTCATCCTGGTTGACGACCTGATCGCCACCGGGGGCACGGCGGAAGGCGCGGTCAAGCTGTTGCGCCAGATGGGCGCCAATATCGTTGCGGCCTGCTTCGTCATCGACCTGCCCGATCTTGGCGGCCGCAAGAAACTCGAGGATCTCGGCGTCCAGGTGCGCACGCTGGTTTCCTACGAAGGCCACTGAGATGCATGTTCGCTCCGGCTACACAGCACCGGAGCAGGTTTGCGGCAGGTTCTCCCGCAAGTTCTAGACGTCCGGCTGCTCGGCCTCGGGCAGCCGGACGAGGGCGGCAGAATCGAAGCTCATCACAAGTTCCCCCGATTGATTGCGTGCTTCGGCGGTCAGTTCGAGGATCGACCAGCCTGGCCGCGAATTGAGCGGGCGTGTGCCCCGGATCGTGCTTGAGTAGAAGATCTCATCACCAGCATAAACCGGCTTGAACCATCTGAGATTGCGGATGCCGGGCGAGGGGCCGTATTCCGGCCTGTCCCGTCCTGCTGCCTTGTCATCGCGTGCTTCCTCCCGGCCTGCGGCCAGGTTGAGCTTCATCCATGTTGCCGCAGTCTGCCAACCGGATGCGCACAGCCCGCCAAACACGCTGTCGCGGGCAGCCTCGGCATCGACGTGAAAGCGTTGCGGATCGAATTGGCGGGCGAACGCAATGATGGACTCGGCGGTGAAGACATAGCTGCCCAGCTCCCGGCGGTCGCCGGGCACGAAATACCGGTCTTTTGTCATGCGTTGGTGCTCCCGGGATCTCTCAGGCGTATCATGACGGGATTTTCCGATTCCAGAACTGTATCGCCTTTCTGGTTGCGCAGTTCATGCCTCAGGCTGACAATCCCGATACCGGGTCGGGACTGTGAAACCCGGCTGTCGAGCACACGGGTTTCTCCTGAGAGGACATCACCCGCCAGAACCGGCTTCTTCCATTTTACGTAGTCCACTCCCGGTGCACCTTCGGCGGCGGTGCGGAGCAGGTAGGAGTCCGTCATCATTCGCATCATCATCGCACAGCTGTGCCAGCCCGAGGCCGCCAGACCGCCAAGGATGGATTGCCGTCCGGCCTCGGCATCGAGATGCATGGGCTGCGCGTCATACTCCATCGCAAAGGCGATGATTTCATCGGCGGTGACATGTTTGGGGCCGAGCGGGAACGTGGTTCCGGGCGGCATGTCCTCGAAATGGAGAAGACTATCGTCTGGCATGGAATGGATCGCTTCCTGATTGTCGGTCGAGGGCAACCTAGTCGATTTCTTTTAGGTGTGAAAGGTTTGCGGCGGCGGCATGGTCAAATTGAAGGCAGTCGCAAGACAAGCCGGAGGCGGGCCCTCGGGGCGCCGAATTCGTCAATTGATCGGTGTCAAAGCATCTGGTTACAAATATGATATTCAGCATGTGTTCCGGCAATGTGCCCGGTCATGGGAATGGGAGTTTCGGAAATGTTCAAGAACAATGTTGGCGGTCTCGACCGCGGGGTTCGCATTATCGCCGGCCTGGTGTTGCTGGCCCTGTTTTTCATCTATCCGGATGCCTCGTGGCGCTATTTCGCTCTGATCGGCGTCATTCCGCTGTTTACCGGCCTGTTCGGCACCTGCCCGCTCTATTCGATCATCGGGCTGTCGACCTGTCCGGTCAAGAAGGCCTAGGCAGAGGGTTGTCGGGGTCCGCAGCCGCGATACGCTGATCAGATCGCGGCTGTCTGACCGAGTGCGGCGAAGTGATCGCTGTGTCCACCGAGCAGCACAAACCAGACATAGGGAACCGCGTAGCTGACCACGGCCAAGCCGAGGAGCGCGCGGACCAGCCTGCCCGTGAAACGGCGCCAGAGGATGATGATCAGCATCAGTCCCAGACCGAGTTCGAGCAGCGCAACGATGTTCCCGTAATGCCGCGGATCCCAGTAGGAGACCGGCGAGACAAAGCGCCATTCGGTGAGCGGGACGAAATGTGCGTGTCCGTCATCGACATGGAAAGGCAGATCACCGAGCAGGTGCGTGATCGCCGCAAGCGCAAACAGCATCAGGGCCGATGACAGAAGGTTCGAGGTGGGTGGGTCCCTGGGCAGCATCCAGCCTGCCAGCAGGATCACGCCGAACAATGGCAGGGAATTCATCCAGTCTATCGCGGTCAGCCAGGGCGGGTTGAAATACCAGTCCGACCAGACTTCCGATTCCGGCGTGCCGATCAGCTTGGACCAGGCGAACATCACGAAAATCACGGCGTCGGGAAGCAGCGCGCCGCAGATGACGGCCGCATTGCGCAGCCGGTTTTCGCGCCCCGGCCGGGCAAACAATGCAGAAGCGAGCAGCAGATGCGTCTGGGTGTTCATGGCCTGACACTGCACCTGCGGACGCCACTGCGCAAGGCGGCGATCCGGGGGCATTGGTCCAATTCCGCACGGGACACGCCAGTGTCCTGCCTTTGCGGGGTCTTCCGAGGCGGATCAGCCCTCAGGTGTTGAAGCGGAAATGGATGACGTCGCCGTCCTGGACCACGTATTCCTTGCCCTCGTCGCGGGCCTTGCCTGCTTCCTTGGCCGGGACTTCGCCACCGAGCGCGACATAGTCGTCATAGGCGATGGTAAAGGCGCGAATGAAGCCGCGTTCAAAGTCGGTGTGAATGACGCCGGCGGCCGCGGGCGCCTTTGTGCCGCGCTCGATCGTCCAGGCGCGGGTTTCCTTGGGACCGACGGTGAAATAGGTGATCAGGTCGAGAAGCTGGTAGCCGGCGCGGATCAGCCGGTCGAGGCCCGCCTCGTCGAGGCCGAGGGCCGAGAGGAATTCCCTGGCTTCCTCGTCAGGCAGCTGCGCGACCTCGGATTCGATGGCCGCGGAAATGACGATGCTTTCGGCGCCCTGTTCGGCCGCCATCTTTGCCACCGCTTCGGTGTGCGCATTGCCGGTCGCGGCATCTTCCTCGGAGACGTTGCAGACATAGAGCACCGGGTGCGAAGTCAGCAGGTTGAGCCCGTGCAGGATGGCCAGGTCCTCGGCCGCGAGCGACTTCAGCATCGTGCGGACCGGCTTGCCGTCCTGAAGCAGCTTCAGCGAGGCTTCCATCATCGGCAGGACGGTCAGCGACTCCTTGTCCTTGGCGGCGGCGCGCTTTCGGGTCTGATCGGTACGGCGCTCGAGGCTTTCGAGGTCGGCGATCATCAGTTCGGTCTCGATGGTCTCGGCGTCGCCGACGGGATTGATCCGGCCCTCGACATGGGTGATGTCGTCATCCTCGAAACATCTTAGCACGTGCACGATGGCGTCGACTTCGCGGATGTTGGCGAGGAACTTGTTGCCAAGGCCTTCGCCCTTGGAGGCACCGCGCACCAGGCCGGCAATATCGACGAAGGAGATGCGGGTCGGGATGATCTCCTTGGAGCCGGCAATCGAGGCGAGCTTCTGCATGCGCGGATCGGGCACGGCGACTTCGCCGGTGTTGGGCTCGATGGTGCAGAACGGATAGTTCGCAGCCTGCGCGGCGGCCGTGCGCGTCAGCGCGTTGAACAGTGTGGACTTGCCGACATTGGGCAGCCCGACGATGCCGCATTTGAAACCCATGGAATTGGTGTCCTTAAAGGTGATACTTGCGGGCTTTGTATGGATGTGGCGTGCCGCGTCAAGGGGTGATCGGCCGGGCAGGGTATGCGGGCAGCGGATTGTTTGACGTCGCGCTAGAGGGAGCGACTTTCAGATGCCGCCGCCGCGCGGAAGACATCGTTGCGCGGCGGCGCTCCGAACTTGCGGGAATACTCGCGGCTGAATTGGGTGGCGCTCTCGTAGCCGACCTCGAAGGCCGCCGAGGAAACGGACAGCCCGTCCATCGACAGCAGCCGGCGCGCCTCCATCAGTCTGAGTTCTTTCTGGTACTGCAGCGGCGTGGTTCCGGTGACGTGCCTGAAATGCTCGTGAAAGGATGACGGGCTCATGCCGGCCTCCGCGGCGAGGCTGGCGACAGCCAGTGGCGCGCGATAGCCGGACCGGATCCGGCCTATGGCGCGCGATATCCGGCTGGCATGGCTGTCACGCTGCATCAGCTGCCGCAGCATGCCGCCGTGGCTGGCCGTCAGCAGCCGGAAATGGATTTCCCTGAGGATCAGGGGCTGCATCACCTTTGCTTCCAGCGGATCCCGGGCAAGGGCGAAATACCGCGCTATCGCCTCGATGATCCTGCCGTCGGTTGCGTTGGCGGTGAGCGTGCTCGCCTGCCGCCGGTCCAGCACCGTTTCGCCGACCTCATCGCAAAGGCTCTGGATGATGGCGATGTCCAGGGCCACGATGATTGCGAGATAGGGGTGTTGCGCGCTGGCCTCGGTGACGCGCGCCATGACCGGGACGTCGTGACTGACGATCAGCGATTGCCCGGCGCCAAAGCCAAGTGTCCTGTCACCGCACGTCACTTCCTTGCAGCCCTGCAGGTTCAGGCAGATCACCGGATTGTAGACCGTCGCCTCGAACGGGCTTGGCCTGGTCTGGCGGTGGACGAACAGGCCGGCGATACCTGTTTCGCAACCCTTCACGGTTTCAGCATGTTCGCCCGCGAAGTGATCAACGCTTCGGGCCAGCTCCTGCAGTGTCATGGGACCTTCCTTTCGACCTTCAGGGATATGCCCTTCGGTCAGATGCGTCACGCCCGGAATCAGACTTTCGGAGGATCGGGCAGATCTCACGGAGGATCCGGCAGGCCGGGTGGCGGTGCAGCGGCTAGCTTGCGGTCACCTCAAACCCATGGAGAAGATCATGAGCCAAGCAATCGCACTCGTCACCGGCGGCAGCCGCGGCCTCGGCCGCAATGCCGCCCTGCATCTCGCCCGTCAGGGGACCGGCATCGTCCTCACCTACCTTTCGCGCGCCGACGAGGCAGCAGCCGCTGTTGCGGAAATCGAGGCGCTGGGCGGCAAGGCGGCCGCGCTGCAGCTTGACACCGGCGACACCGCGCAATTTGCGGCCTTTAAGGACCAGTTGTCAGACACGCTGCAGACCGTTTGGGGGCGGGACAGCTTCGATTTTCTCGTCAACAATGCCGGTATGGGCATCCATGTAACCTTCGCCGAGACCAGCGAGGACCAGTTCGACGCGCTGGTGAACGTCCATCTCAAGGGGGTGTTCTTTCTCACCCAGCGGCTGCTGCCACTGATCGCCGATGGCGGGCGCATCCTCAACGTGTCGTCGGGCCTGGCCCGCTTCAGCCTGCCGGGATATGCGGCTTATGGCACCATGAAGGGCGCAGTTGAGGCTCTGACCCGGTATATGGCGAAGGAACTTGGTCCGCGCGGCATTGCCGTCAACGTCATTGCCCCCGGTGCCATCGAGACCGATTTTGGCGGCGGCGCGGTCCGCGACAATCCGGATGCGAATGCCTTCGTGGCCGGCGTGACTGCGATGGGACGTGCAGGGCTGCCCGATGACATCGGCGGCACCATCGCCAGCTTGCTGCTCGGTGACAACCAGTGGATGACCGGCCAGCGGATCGAGGTGTCGGGCGGGATGTATCTCTAGGCTGGCGGTGGCTTCGGCTCATCTGCAAACCGGGGCAGGCGGTGCTGCCGGCCCCGGTTTCAGACATAGCGGTCAATCTGGCTGAAAGGTTTTTGTGTCATTGAGTTCTTCTTCAGATGCGGGAGAGCGGGATATGGAAACCGAACTTGCCACCTGGCATTTCATCGTTGCTGGCATCGTGTTCGTCATGCTGGGCGCGCTTGCGCATGTGGTGCGCGCGGTTTTCAACGTGTTTCCGGACAAGCTGTCGGACACGCCGGCGGTTAATGTTCTTGTTTCAAGCGACTACAGCTGGGGCGACTACCTGATCGGCACCGAGTTCGATGACGGCGGCTACTACCGGCTCGACAGCCTGAAGAACCTGAGGCTGTCGATCAGCTACTGGCTGTTTGCCGGATTCGGCATGATGCTGATTTCCGCCGAGGCCGCGCAGATGGTGGCCTACGGCATCGAGACCGGGCTGTCGGCTTTCGTCGAGCTGTTCTGGTACCGCATCGAAAACCTTAGGGCTTGAGGCTGCAGGTCCTGCTGCATCCGGCGCCTATTGCCCGGCCCAATAGGCGTCGGCCTTGGTGATGTAGCCGGCCGTGTCTTTGCGCCAGGTGCCTTGTACGCGTCCGTTGTAGTTCAAGTAGAGTTTGCCATCGACCACGGTGAACTTGTCGGCCTCGACCGGGGCGTTGTAGCCCTGTGACGCGCCATAGGCGCAGTAGCCGCCATATTGCGGTACGTATTTCGCCGGGTTGGCCACAAACAGCGCCCTGTGCTCCTGCGAGACGAATTGATAGGTCGCGCCGCCATGGTCTGCGGTGATCGCCTTGTCGCCGCGCACGGCCTTGCTCATGGTAAAGTAGGCGACCGGATCATGGCCGTCGATGGCGATGCCGGCGTTGCTGGTGTTGACTGGACCGGCCACGGCCGGCCCGGCACCGGTCGTCAGCAGGGCCGACAGCCCAATGCCGATGCCGAGAAGCGCTCGGCGGGTGAAGTGCGTTGAGTGCATGGTTTGCCTCCTCTGTCCAGGCTGCAGCGAACAGCGCGGAAGTCTCGCCGCGAAGTCGCCGATATGCGCAGTTTGCCCGGACTGACGATCAAGAGCGAATGACGTTGGTGTGAACATTGGCGGGATGCTGATCACGCGAATGCAGGCGGGATCGGCGGGAGCTCGCAGAGCCGGGAGCTCAGTCCTTGTTGCCAAACAGCTTTTTCAGCATGTCGGCCATCGGGCCGGATGTCGGCAACTGCTTGGGTTGCGCCGAGTTGCGCGCCTGGCGGATGTGAGATTTACCGGCCGGTGCGGGTTTTCCGCCAGCGGCTGCAGTTTCAATTTTTTTTTCCGGCTTGGCGGGTTTTGCCTCGGCACCGCCAGTGGCCAGCGCGATCTTGTTCAGGAACCCGGCGTCGTCGCCCTTGGCGATCAGGTCGGCATGATCGGCGATGGCATCGAGCAGCGGCTCGAGCCACTCCTGGTCCGACTTGGCGAAGTCGCCAAGCACATGCGGATTGACGCGGTCCTTGTGACCGGGATGGCCGATGCCGATCCTCAGACGCTTGTAATCCTTGCCGCAATGGGCGTCGATGGATTTCAGACCGTTGTGGCCGCCATTGCCGCCGCCGGTCTTCAGCTTGAGCTTGCCGGGCGCAAGATCGAGCTCGTCGTGAATGACGATGATGTCGGCAGGCGAGAGCTTGTAGAACCGCATGGCTTCGCCAACGCTGTCGCCCGACAGGTTCATGAAGGTCATGGGCTTGATGATCAGGGCCTTTTCGCCGGCCAGCGTGCCTTCGGCAATTTCAGCCCGGAATTTTTTCGAAAACCCGGAAAACGAATGGCGGCGGGCAATTGCGTCCACCGCCATGAAACCGACATTGTGCCTGTTCCTGGCGTATTGAGGGCCGGGATTTCCAAGTCCTGCGATGAGTAACATGGAGCCTGGCCCTCAAAAACGTGCCGGGACAGCTTATTCTTCGCTGTCGCCTTCGGCTTCTTCTGCAGCTTCGTCGTCGCCAGCGGCGTTGTCGTCGCTCTTCAGACCAGCAGGAGATGCGATGGTGGCAATGGTGAAGTCGCGATCGGTGATGGTCGGCTCGACGCCCTCAGGCAACGTGACATGCGAGATGTGGATGCCGGCGCCGAGTTCCAGACCGGTCAGATCGACGGTGATCGAATCCGGAATGGCGTTGGCCGGGCAGTTGCACTCGACCGTGTGACGCACGACGTTGAGAACGCCGCCGCGCTTGAGGCCGGGCGACTTCTCTTCGTTTTCGAAGTGCACCGGAATTTCCACGGTGACCTGGGTGTTCTTCGAGATGCGCAGGAAGTCGACGTGCATCAGGAAGTCGCGGACCGGATCAAGCTGATAGTCCTTCGGCAGGACGTTGTACTTCTTGCCGTCGACTTCGATGGTGACGAGGGTGGTCAGGAAACCGCCGTCGTGGATCTTCTTGGTCACATCCTTGCGCGAGAGCGCGATGGACACAGGGTCTTGCTTGTCACCGTAGATGACAGCGGGAATCAAACCGTTGCGGCGAAGTTCACGGGCGGACCCCTTACCAACCTGTGCGCGCGCCTCGGCCTTGAGCTCATATGCAGCATTGCTCATGGCATATCCTTTCGAGGTTCTAATAAAGGCTGTTTTCCAGCAACCGGCACGGGCCGGTCCCAAAAACATCAAACGCCGTCCCAATCATGAGAGTGACGGCGCTTCATCCGCGTTGCCTCCAAGGGTGTCTGCACGGACGTGGGCGCTATAGACGAGCAACCGCGCAAATGCAAGCTTTGCGCGGTTGCCGGAGTTCAGAGCTCGGGGATGAACGGATGCCCGGCCAGAGCTCCGGCAAAACTGACGGTGACGAGAGCCGTGAACAGGAACGCCGCAACCCATACGGCGGGCACGCCCCATCGCTGCGGCAGCAGCACGCCTGCAATCATTGCTGCGACCGGCAAGACATGCAGGGCATGGGTGGCGAAGAAATGCGCCACCCGCAGGTCTCCCACTTCGCGCGACCAGCCGAGCACCGGTACCTTTACGCCGGTCACCGGTGTGCCGATCAGATGGCCGGACTGGGAGGCCAGTGCGCCAGCAACGATCACCGTCAGGACAAAGGTGAGCACGAGCCCGAGCGCGATGGACAGATGCAGGGCCGGCACGAGCCCAGTCCGGGCATTGCGCCAGATGGCGATGCCCTGGAACAGGGTAGCGGAGGTGAGCAGCACGGCGAAAGCGCCCATCAGGCCATAGATCGACTGGAGGAACGGGTTGGAGACGTTGAAATGCGAGGCTGTGCCAAACATGGCGGCGCCGCCGATCCAGATGAGTTCGGCAATCACGGCGAAGACGACCAGGCCAGCGTAGACGCGATAGCCCGGTCGCGCGGTCATGCCGGAGGGCAGCCAGCGGGCAAAGAAGGCGAGTGTCAGAAGGTAGAGCGTCAGCGCGATCTGGAACTTTACCGGCTTGAGCCAGACATTCTCGCCGAGGAACTCCCGGGTGTCGATCGCCATTGCCGAGAGCGTCACCGCGAGGGACAGGCCGATCAGTGTCCCGGTTGCCGCGAACAGCGGCTCGGCGTCAAAGAGGTGTCGGCGGGTTTCCGTCAGGTTGGGGTTAGGCAGCGTCAGGTCGGTCATGCCACACCTCCCGAAACCGGCAGTGCAAACCGGCCGCGCGCCAGCCGCAGGGCAAGAAAAAGCAGCAGTCCGATCGGACCGAACAGGAAGGTTAGAGCCAGGCAGGGCAGCACCAGAAGATGCGGGATTGCCTCGCGCCGGGCGGTGCGGACTTCCCAGGCTCCGACGAACAGGTCGAAGGCGAGGTAGTGCAACCAGCCAGCAAGTGCGATTGCCGGATCGGTGAACAGCAGCATCACGTCAGAGAGGCTGCCGAAACCGCCTTCGGCGCCCGACCAGTTGGCGAGGATCAGGGCGGCATAGGCAAGCGACAGGATGACGGGAATGACAAGGCTGGCTGCAGCCTGGTCAATCGCGGTGCGAGCGGCGAAAGGGCGAGAGCCAGCCAGCCGGCAATGGCCAATGGGCCCGAAAGTTCGAATAACGCGTCAGGTTGCACGGAAACCTCCATCTTGACAGTGACAAGATGGAGCATGCGGATCAATCTTGTCGCTGTCAAGATAAATTTGACACTGTCTAGATGAGGGACTAGTGTCAGGTCATGCCCAAATCAAAAGACAACTATCATCACGGCGACCTGCGCGCGGCGCTGATCAAGGCGGGCGAAGCCGTGCTGGCCGAGACCGGAGTCACGGGCTTTTCGCTTAGAGCCGTGGCAAAACGCGTCGGCGTCAGCCATTCGGCGCCGGCGCATCATTTCGGCGATGCAAAGGGGCTGCTCGATGCGCTCGCCACCGAAGGCTTCCGACGTTTTCTCGCGGCCATGGAGGCGCGACAGGCGGCTGAACCGGACAAGGACGCACGTCAGCAATTGCTTGCCTCCGGCCTCGGCTATCTGGATTTTGCGATCAGTTCACCGGCACTGTTCCGGCTGATGTTTTCGACCGACAAGCCCGAACCCAAGACACTGGAACTGGCCGCGGCCGCCGAGGCCTCGTTCATGCATCTGGTTGATGGCGTCGCCCGGTTGCGGGGGACTTCACCTTTTGAAGCGCCGGCGGCGATGAACGATGTGATGGCGATCTGGAGCATGGTGCACGGTTTTGCCGATCTCTATATTGCCGGAAGACTGGGTCCCTTGGACTGCAAGCCGCCGGAAGATCGGGACGCCTTGCTCAAGGAGATACTTGAGCGGGCGATGGTGTGAACACTGTTTCAGACCAGCGGATGCTCAAGCCACTGTGTTAGAAGGAAGGTAAGTTCGAGGCGGGATGATCCTGCGTGTTGACCCTGCAGTTCCACATAGCTTAAATGCCGGGCACGGGGAAATCCGGACCTCCCGTCGAGAGCCTGCCACAAGCTGGAATGGCTCCAAGCTCCGCGAACAACGCAAAATCTTGCGGAGCTTGCCAATGTCACAAAACCACAATCATATTTCCCTATCGCCTGTCGCTCTGGTCAATTCGCCGGAAGCATGGGAAATCATCGATGTCCGCAAACCAGCGGCGCGGCTAGCGTCGGGATCGGCGATCCCCGGTTCGGTCTGGCGGCATCCCTTCGATGCAGTGAACTGGGCTGACGAATTCAGGGGCGGGCGGGTCGTGGTCTATTGTGTGCACGGGCATGAGGTCAGCCAGGCGGTGCGGGGATTTCTGGCGGATATGGGCATTGAAGCCATGATTGTCGAAGGCGGGTTTGAGGCCTGGAGAGCGGCTGATTTGCCGGTCGCGCCGGTGGAGAGTGCCGATGTCTGAACATCATGGCGCGCCTCCCTCATGGCCGGAGCTGTTCCGCGTCTTCGGCCATATCGGTCTTCTGTCATTTGGCGGGCCGGCCGGACAGATCGCGCTGATGCACCGGGAGCTTGTCGAGGAACGGCCATGGCTGGATGAACCGCGCTTCCTGCATGCGTTGAATTTCTGCATGCTGCTGCCCGGGCCCGAAGCCATGCAGCTGGCCACCTATTCGGGCTGGTTGCTGCGCGGCGTTGCCGGCGGGTTGCTGGCAGGTCTCTTGTTCATCCTGCCCGGTTTCGCCGTCATCATGGGACTGTCTGCTCTCTATTTCTTTCACGGTGATCTGCCGGTGGTGGCGGGCATCCTGTTCGGGTTGAAGGCGGCCGTGCTGGCAATCGTGATCGAGGCGCTGATCAAGGTGTCGAAGCGGGCGCTGAAGTCGCGGTTGGCCTGGGCACTGGCCATTTTGGCATTCATCGCCATCGCCTTTCTCAAACTGCCGTTTCCGTTGATCGTGCTGGGGGCGGGAGCAATCGGCATTGTGACTTCCATTGCCATGCGGGCCGAAGAGCCGGGCGATGCCGCTTCTTCGGATAACACGACGGCTGTGGCATTGCCGGGACTGGCCGGGCCGACGCTGCAGACGGTGCTGGTCTGGGGTGCCATCTGGCTGGCGCCGCTGGCGGCTCTGGTGGTCCTGCCGGGTATGCCGGAAGCCTTCTCCGCCATGGCCGCGTTCTTTTCCAAGGCTGCGATCGTCACTTTCGGCGGCGCCTATGCGGTGCTGGCCTATGTCGGGCAGCAGGCGGTCGAGGTGCATGGCTGGCTCAGGCCCGGCGATATGCTTGCAGGACTGGGACTGGCGGAGACGACACCGGGGCCGCTGATCCTGGTGCTGGTGTTTGTCGGCTTTCTCGGCGGCGCGCGCGAGGCCGGGCTGGATCCGCTCTCAGGCGGTCTCATCGGCGGATCGCTGGCGCTGTTCTTCACCTTCGCGCCGTGTTTCCTGTGGATCTTCGCCGGCGCGCCGCATATCGAGCGGCTGCGCTCAGTGAAATGGCTGAGCGCGGGGCTTTCGGCGATCACCGCCGCCGTGGTGGGGGTGATCCTGAACCTGGCAGTCTGGTTTGCGCTTCACGTCCTGTTCGAAAGCGTCGGGGAGGTGGTGCGCGGGCCATTCACCCTGCCGACGCTCGATCTGGCGAGCCTCAACGCCGCCGCGGTCGTCATCGCGCTCACCGCGGGCGTGGCGCTGCTGCGGTATCATCTCAACCTGTTTGTGGTGCTCGGTGGAGCGACACTTGCCGGGATTGGCGTAAGCTTGCTGGCCTGAAAGATCTCAGTCGAAGAGGCTCGAAACCGATTGCTCGGCAGCGGTGCGGTTGATCGCCTCTCCGATCAGCGCGTCCGTTGAAATCACCCGGATATTCGGCGCCGAGTGGATTTCCTGGGTCGGCTGAATCGAGTCGGTGATGACAAGTTCCTTGAGCTTCGAGGATGAAACCCTGGCGACTGCGCCGCCGGAAAGCACACCATGGGTGATGTAGGCGGTTACCGATTTGGCGCCATTGTTGAGAAGCGCTTCAGCGGCGTTGCACAGGGTGCCGCCGGAATCGACGATGTCGTCGATCAGGATGCAATCCTTGCCATCAACCTCGCCGATGATGTTCATGACTTCGGATTCACCCGGCCGGTCGCGGCGCTTGTCGACGATCGCGAGCAGCGAGCCAAGCCGCTTGCCGAGCGCACGGGCGCGCACCACGCCGCCGACATCGGGGGAGACGACCATGACATTTTCCAGCTCATACTTGGCCTTGATGTCGCGGGCGATCACGGGGATGGCGAACAGGTTGTCGGTGGGAATGTCGAAAAAGCCCTGGATCTGGCCGGCGTGAAGGTCCAGCGTGAGAACGCGGTCGGCGCCAGCCTCGGTGATCAGGTTGGCCACCAGCTTGGCCGAAATCGGTGTGCGGCCGGATGCGCGGCGATCCTGCCGGGCATAGCCGAAATAGGGAAGAACTGCGGTGATGCGCCGGGCCGACGAGCGGCGGAAGGCGTCGATCATGATCAGCAGTTCCATCAGGTGGTCATTGGTCGGGTAGGACGTCGACTGAAGGATGAAGACATCCTCGCCGCGGACGTTTTCCTGAATCTCGACAAAGATCTCCTGGTCGGCAAAACGCCTGACGCTGGCCTTGCCCAGAGGCACGTTGAGATAATTGCAAATGGACTCTGCCAAACGCCGGTTCGAGTTTCCTGCGAAAACCTTCATTTGGGACCGCCTGTTTTTTCGGCCGCGTCGCTCCGTGCGCAGGATCACGCAAGGGGACGGGGCGCCAACCCGTTTGCCCGCCTTTTAGCGGGGGTTTTGATGATTGCAAGCACACATCGCCAAGCGGTGTAATTTTTCTGTTAAACTTCTCGAGCCGTGACGCGGCGAGGCCACAGCACGACACATCCCCAGGGTTGCTACAGGCCGCGCCACGCAATGTAGTCAGAGAGGGTGCGGGTGGCGATCTGCTCCATCACACTGGCGGGCACGGAGGCCCACGGATCACCAGAGCCGCCCGGGAAGCTCTCCTGCCCCTGGATGCGCGTCAGACGGGTGCCTGAGGGATCGAGAATGTCCCAGACATAGTAGACGGTGGTCTGGCCGTCGAAGCTGTCGGCTGAAAAATACCCTTTGAGCACATGCTCACCGCCCGGATCGGAGGCGCTGAGGATCGCAAGGCCGCGATTGCGGGCCTCGACGGCCAGTTGCCGTGACAGCGGGGTGACCGCATTCACCGGCGCGCCGATGACCGGCATGAAACGGATCTGCCCGCGAACCTGGCCGGCGGGGAGGGCTGCCTGTGTGGGGGCCTGTCCTTGCGGGACTGTTGCCTGTGTCGGAGGCGCAGCCGCGGTTCCAGGTGCGCCGGCAAACGGATCAAAGCCGCCTGGCGATGGCGTATCCGCAACCTGTTGCTGCTCACCGGGAATCGGCTGGAGAGACTGCTCTGTGACATTGCAGCCCGCCAGTCCCGTCGCCAGTATGGCGATCATGCCGATAAATCTGATGCCTTGCATCATGCTTCCCGCCCGTTTCCCATGCTGTTATGAAATCCCGGAGGCAGGCCTGTCAATCTTTGACGAGACGGGTGGGCAGGATGGTGAAGCCCTACACCTTGTCGATGCGGCAGGCTGCAAGACTTCAAAAAGGCGGATGCCGGCCGGATCGTTCAGGCGGCGATGATCAGATCAAGTGGTTTGGCAGACAGGGATTCAGGCTCATCCTGGGTCGTCAGATAGGTCTGGCCGAGGGTCATCGCGGTCCCGGTTTCCGAATCCATGATGATCATGTGCACGAACAGCGTCATGTCCGGGGCGATCTCCAGCGGGTTGCCGGTGTGGAACATCTGGTGCTCCATCCAGCTCGGGGTAAACCGCGCGCCGACCGAGTAGCCGCAGGCGTTGAGGCGATGACGCGTCAGGCCGCGCTCGTCCATGACCTCGGAATGGGCGTCGAACACATCTCCAAAGGTGGTGCCAGGCTTGAGGATGGCGGTGATGGCGTCCAGCGACAGCCTGCAGGCCTCGTAGAGTTCGACGTGGCGGGGTGTCGGCTCGCCCAGGATCACGGTGCGCATCATCGGGGCATGGTAATGGGCGAAGACACCGGCCCACTCGAGCGTGAGCTGGTCGTTTGCCTCGAGCTGGCGGCGCCCGGCCTTGTAGCGGCACAAAAGCGCGTCCTCGCCGGAGCCGATGATGAACTCGTTGGCAGGATAGTCCCCGCCGCCGGAGAACACAGCGCCCTGCATCGCCGCCAGAATGTCGGCCTCGCTGCCGCCGGGCTTGATCAAGGGCATGGCCGCATCGAGCGCCGCGTCGGACAATTCCGCCGCACGCCTGGCATAGACGATTTCCGCCGGGCTCTTGATCAACCGCAAGCGACTGACGACGTGGGAGGCGTCAACCAGCTCGGCAAAGCTCTGAAGCTGATTGTCGAGCTTGTGGCAGTTTGCGCCGGTCAGTCCGTGGGTATCGTACTCGACGCCAATGCGGGCGCCGAGCAGATCGAGGTCGGAGAGCAGGTTCTTCAGGTCCAGCGCGGGATCGGCGTTGGTCCTGTCGGTCCAGACCATGATCCGCTCGATGTTGGATGTCTGCCGGGCCTGGCGCAAGTCGGCCGAACGCGTCAGCAGGGTCATGTTGCCATCGGCCTTGACCACCAGGCACTGGAAGAAGCAGAAACCGAAGGTGTCGTAGCCGGTCAGCCAGTACATGCTTTCCTGGGCGAACAGCAGAATGGCGTCGAGCTTTTCCTCGCGCATGCTGGCGGTAAGCTTGTCCAGACGGGCGGCGTATTCCTCGCGTTCAAAATGCAGGGCCATGGGCGTCCTCCTTGATGGCGATGGCGGAGATCTGTCGTCCGTAATCGGGTTCGTTGCGGTGGGTGGAGCGGCGGTAGGAATACCAGGCCTGCTCATCGGCATAGGTGCAATCGGGAAGCATTTCGGATCTCAGCCCGGCCTTGAGCAACCGGTCGACCGTGTACTGCCGGAGATCGAACAGGGCGTGTCCCGGTCTCGACGAGGCCTTGAAATAGGTGTCATGAGCAGCATCACGGGCGAGGAAGCGGTCTACGAATTCCGGCCCGACCTCGTAGTTCTCCTGACTGATCGACGGGCCAAGGGTCGCGACGATACGCGCGGGCTTCGCGCCCAGTTGCTGCATTGCCTCAATGGTGCTTTCGAGCACACCGTCAAAGGCGCCGCGCCAGCCGGCGTGGGCTGCGCCGATGACGCCCGCTTCCGCATCGGCAAACAGCACCGGACCGCAATCAGCGGTCAGCACGCCGATCACCAGTCCGGGGGTGCCGGTAACCAGCGCGTCGGCTTCCGGCCGCTCGGCGCGGTTCCCGGACGTTGCGATATGCACCCGCGGCGAATGCACCTGATGCACGGTGACCAGCCGGTCGAGATCCAGTCCGAACCAGCGGCTGACCCGGGTGCGATTTTCGATGATGTCTGCGCGGTCGTCCTTCGAGCCAAGGCCAACGTTCAGGCCGTTGTAAAGTCCCTTGGAGACGCCGCCGGCCCGGTTGAAGAAACCATGGGCGATGCGGTTGTCCGGGGACAAGCCATCCAGCAGTGCGCTTCGCACCGGGGCTGGTGCGTTGCCCTCAACCGTCATGAACTGCTCCTCCCGTAGGGCCTGTGGGGCGAGTCGAATCCGCCGATCGTGCCTCTCAGCGCGCAGATGGTGGCCATCCGGGCTGCTCCTGTCAATTGACCGGTTCAAGCCTGTTGGGGATCAAAGGGCGCAATGCGGACCTTCCGGCCGCTGACCGCCAGGACCTTGAACAGCGCTCCCATGCGGCCTTCCCCTTCGCCGGCGAGCCGGTTGACCGCGTCGCCTATGGTCGCCTGAGTCAAACTGTCACGTCCGGCGCCCAAAGCTCCCGCACGCTCGAGGATGCCCAGGCCCAGGAGAAAATCGCCCTGGGTGAGGGGGCGGTGGACATGGGCGCCGGCGGCCCCCGCGGCCTCGGCCAGGACCTGGAAGTCGACATGGCTGGTCAGGTCGGCCTCGCCCGGGCGGGCCAGCGGTGGGTCAAATTCATGCTGGTGGACGGCTTGCAATGTGTCGCCGAAACCAGTGACCAGATGGCCATAATCGATGATCAGGGCGGTGCCCCCGTCACGCACGAGTTTCGCGGCCACGGCCTGCATCACAGCCGCCCGTGCCGGCGAGATCTCGAAAATCTCGCCTTCGCGGACAGCCGCTTCGGGGATGGGCAACAGCGAAGTGTCGAGACCAGCCGGGCCGAGGCCGAAAGCCAGGGCGCCTGTGTCATCGAGCCCGACCATGCGCTCGGAAAAACCCTGCCGCGTCTTGATGAACTGGCGAATTGGTATGGCGTCGAACAATTCGTTGGCGACCATCAGGGTAAAGCCCGCCGGGATCTCCTCGAAGGCGTCGTGCCAGCTGATCCTCTGCTTGACCCGGACCAGTGTCTGGCGCTGCACATTGCGCAGCCGCTCGCTGGTTTCGACCATGTGGATCGTGGCTTGTTCGTAAAGGGCCGGCGCCAGGCGGGAGATTACCCGCAACGCGTCCGACATCAGCGTTCCGCGTCCCGGTCCGATTTCGATGATCCGGGTGTTTTCAGGCGCGCCCTGGACATGCCATGCCTGGACCAGGAACACGCCGATCATCTCGCCAAAAAGCTGCGAGATTTCCGGAGCGGTGATGAAGTCGCCGGACTGGCCGAAGGGCTCGCGGCTCTGATAGTAGCCATGGTCGGGATCGGCCAGGCAAAGCGAAAAGTAGTCCGAGATCTTCAGCGGTCCGGTTTGCTGGATAAGGTTCCTGATCTTCTCGGCAAGCGGTGTCATCCCTGGGACCTTTCCGGACTTGCTCAAGCGCGTGATCTGGCGGTCGCGACCGCCCAGATGCCGACCGCCAGCATCGGCAGTGACAGCACCATGCCCATGGTCAGCCAGCCGCCCGCGAGGTATCCGATCTGGACGTCCGGCTCCCGAAAGAACTCGATGAAAATCCGCGACAGCGCATAGCCGATAACGAAGCAGCCCGCGACCAGCCCGGGTTGGCTGAGAGCCTTGCGGCGGTAGATCAGCCAGGCCAGGACAGCGAGCAGAAGCAGGCCCTCGAGGGCGGCTTCATAGAGTTGCGTGGGGTGGCGGGGGAACGGGCCGCCAGTCGGGAAGACGAAAGCCCAGGGCACATCGGTGAGTTTGCCCCAGAGCTCGGAATTGATGAAATTCGCCAGGCGGCCGAAGAACAGGCCCACCGGGACAACGGCGCAGACGATGTCGAACAGGCTGAAGACCGGGATGCCGCGGCTGCGGGCAAACAGGATCATAGCGACCAGGGTACCCAGAAGGCCGCCATGAAAGGACATTCCGCCATTCCAGATTTCCAGCGCGCGCATCGGATTGGCTGCAACGGATGCAAAGTCATAGAACAGAATGTATCCGATGCGCCCGCCGGCGACGATGCCGACGGTCGCCCAGATCAGGAAGTCATCAATGTCGAGCTGTGTCATGCGCGGACCGGACTGCGGCCAGAGGCTGTCGTTGGCCACAAGCCTGCGGGCATACTGCCAGCCGAGCAGGATGCCGACCACATAGGCAAGCCCGTACCAGCGCACCTGCACCGGGCCGATGGCAAAGATTACCGGATCAATGTCCGGAAAGGCCATCAGCGACAACAGTGTTGCGG
Organism: Parahoeflea alexandrii; assembly: GCF_024105735.1. Taxonomy (GTDB): domain Bacteria; phylum Pseudomonadota; class Alphaproteobacteria; order Rhizobiales; family Rhizobiaceae; genus Hoeflea; species Hoeflea alexandrii. Next base: position 625,431 of record NZ_JAAAML010000001.1, read on the forward strand.
TGTGCTCCAACGCGGTGTCCTTCCTGTCTGAGCGGGAGGATGTGGTTCCCGGACAGCATCGTCATTGTTACAGGGCAGCCACTCTACCCGTGTTCCGTACAGAATTGATCCTCTGGCATGGCATGCGGGCTTTGCGCAAGCCTTGCGCTGCATGGTTTGGCTTGCAACTCGGCGCCGGAATGCTTACCTCAGATCCTGACTGCAAAGGCGAAGCCGCCCGAATGAACCCGAAACAGGGATGACGATGATGAACAGCGGATCGAACAGACTTCTCGACGAACTTGCCAAGGTGATGACCGACGCGGCGGGTGCGGCCCAGGGTGTGCGGCGGGAAATGGAAACCGCCATGCGCAGTCAGCTCGAACGGCTTCTCAATTCGATGGATCTGGTCAAGCGCGAAGAGTTCGAGGCGGTTCGTGACATGGCGGTCAAGGCGCGTGAAGAGAATGACGCGCTGTCGGCACGGCTCGATGCCCTTGAAAAGAAGCCGACTGCGACGGCTTCGCAAGCCGCCAAACGGCCTGTATCCAAGAAGGCTCCTCCGAAGGACGCCTGAGGGTCGATTGTACCCAATTTTTTTTGCACAGGTTATCCACCGGACCGCGAGGCTCAAAAAGCCTTTTGCGTGAGTCAGTTATGACTCCCGGCGGAATCACTTTCGCAGGTCGGTCCACAGGCTTCGGCTGACAAAATGCTGCCGGGGGACTGGCGCTCGGACTCTGCATTTATACACTGATTCTAAATGATGATTCGGAACGGGCAGCAAACAGCCCCGGCAGGAGTCGCAAATGCGTGCGCCCCGGGATGCGGGTGAATCATGCGTGAGAGAATTGGTTGTCCGGATGCCGCAGGAGCGGTTCGCCGGACGCTTGAAATGAAGCTAGGTGGGGCATGAATCTCAGTAATTTCGAATTCGAACGGCACTCCAATCCGGTAGACATGATCGAATTCGTGGCGGCGTCCAACGACTGGACGTTCGAACGCTCCGGTGAACACGAGATCGCGATGACGGTCGAGGGGCACTGGACCGATTATCACGTGTCGTTTTCCTGGATGGAGGACTGCGAGGCGCTGCATATCGCCAGCGCATTCGACATCAAGGTTCCGGACATGCGGGTCACCGAGGTGATGAAGCTTCTCTCCCATGTCAACGGCCAGGTGCTTATGGGGCATTTCGACCTCTGGCAGCAGGAGCATGTGATCATCTTCCGCCAGTCTCTGCTTCTGGCTGGCGGTGCCGAGCCGACCAACCGCCAGGTCGAGGTGCTGCTGTCCAACGCGCTTGATTCCTGCGAGGCCTATTTCCAGGCCTTCCAGTTTGTCGTCTGGTCGGGAATGGATGCCAAGTCGGCGATCACGGCCGTGATGTTCGAAACGCGCGGCGAGGCATGAGATGATTTCTCCCGGCACTCCCCTGGTTCTGGTCGGCGCCGGCAATATGGGCGGCGCCATGCTCAGCGGCTGGCTGGATGCAGGGACTGATCCGGCCGCGATTGTCGTGATCGACCCGAAGCCGCCGGAAGCGATGGTGGAGCGGCTGGCGAATGCCGGTGTGAGATGCGAAGCCTCCGCGCCTCAGGGCGTGACCGCGGGCATCCTGATGCTGGCGGTCAAGCCGCAGATCATGGATGCTGTGCTGCCCGGCCTGAAAGGCCTCGTCGGTCCGGACACGGTCAGCCTGTCGGTCGCTGCCGGCAAGACGATTTCCTATTTTGAAGAGCGGCTTGGCGGCGCGGTGGTCCGGACCATTCCGAACACACCGGCGATGGTCGGACGCGGCATTACCGGCGCGGTCGCAAATGCGGCCGTGAGTGCAGAAGCGAAAGCCGAGATCGACCGCTTGTTGTCGGTTTGCGGGCCGGTTGAATGGGTTGAAGACGAAGCGATGATCGATGCGATCACCGCAGTGTCGGGCAGCGGCCCGGCCTATGTCTTCTATCTCGTCGAGTGCATGGCGGAGGCGGGGCGCAAATGCGGCCTGCCGGCGGACCTTGCCATGCGGCTCGCACGGGAAACCGTCACCGGCGCCGGAGAGTTGATGCACCGGTCCCCGAGCGAGGCTGAGACACTGAGGCAGAACGTGACCTCGCCGAACGGCACGACGGCGGCGGCTCTGTCGGTGCTGATGGCGGAGGACGGCATCCAGCCGGTGTTCGACAAGGCGCTGAAGGCTGCCGCCGACCGGTCCCGCGAACTGGCTTCCTGAGATCCACCCTTTCAAGACATGCGAGGCCGATGATGAGCGCGACGATTGCCTGGGATGATTTCGAGAAGGTCGATATTCGCACCGGCACCATTGTTGCCGCCGAACAGTTCCCTGAGGCGCGCAAGCCTGCCTTCAAGCTCCGGATCGATTTCGGGCCGGAGATCGGCGAGAAGAAATCATCGGCACAGATCACCGTGCATTACACGCCCGAAGGTCTCGTTGGACGGCAGGTGATGGCGGTGGTGAATTTTCCCCCGCGCCAGATCGGGCCTTTCATGTCGGAAGTGCTGACACTGGGATTTGCCGATGCCAATGGCGATATCGTTCTGGCGGCGGTCGACAAGATGGTTCCGAACGGCGCCCGGCTGATGTGACCGCGGCGCCTCGGGGTTTCTGAAAAGTCCCTGTTTAGACATTTGTGCCAGCCGTTTCAGGCGGGCAGACGCACCGTTGCGCGCAGGCCGCCCATGGCGCTGTCTGACAGGGTGACGTCGCCGCCATGGCTGCGGGCGATGTCGCGCACGATGGCAAGTCCGAGACCCGTGCCGGTTTCATCCTGGTTGCGCGCCGCATCAAGACGGTAGAACGGCCGGAACACGTCCTCCCGCGCGTCGGCGGGGATGCCCGGACCGTCATCGTCGATGTTGATGGTGAGCCACCTGCCGCGGTTGACGGCCTCGATGGAAACCTCGTCGGCATGGCGGCAGGCGTTGGAGACCAGGTTGGTCAGCAGGCGGTCAAATGCGTTGGGCCGGACATTGATCTCGTCGTCGCCCTGCACCGACACGCTCACGGTGGCGCCGCGCAGCCGTCCGTCTGCCGCAACCTTCTCGACAACGTTGTTCAGGCTTACCGTGCCGACATCCTCCTCGGCTTCGCCGCGGGCGAAGGAGAGGTAGCTGTCGAGCATCGACTGCATGTCGTCGATATCCTTGTTCAGGCCGTCGAGCTCCGGTCCATCGCCGACCAGCGCCAGTTGCAATCGGAACCGGGTGAGGATGGTGCGCAGATCGTGGCTGACGCCGGAAAGCATGGCGGTGCGCTGCTCGAGCTGGCGCTCGATGCGTTCGCGCATCTTGATGAAGGCGATGCCGGCGCGGCGGACCTCGTCGGCGCCGCGGGGGCGGAAGTCGTCGGGCATGCGCTGGCCCTTGCCGAAGCTTTCGGCGGCCTGGGTGAGCTTGAGGATCGGCCGGATCTGGCCGCGCAGGAACAGGATGGCGATGACCAGCAGAACCAGCGAGGTGCCGACCATCCACAACAGGAAGATGTGGGTGTTGGAGGCATAGGCCTGGCTGCGCTTGGCAAAGACCCTGAGGATCTTGTCCTCGAGCTTGATTCGGACCTCGACGATGTTGGAATTGCCGACGGTGTCGATCCAGAAGGGAAGCCGCACCTGCCTGGTTATCTCCTCGGAGAGGATCTGATCGAGAATCGAGAAGAACGGCTTCGGGCGCGGGGCGGGCAGGTCGCCTGGCGGCTCGATGGCGATGTTGAGCTCAAGCCGTTCGCGGGCGATACGGATGATCTCGTCGTAGTCTGAATCCTGCGGATAGGTCGACAGCACGTCGATGATGGCGGCGATGTCGCGCGTGACGGCCATGGACAGCCGCTGGGTGACGGTCTGCCAGTGCCGCTCCATGAAGACAAAGGCGATGACCGACTGCAGAAGCACCATGGGGATGATGATGATCAGCAGGGCTCGCGCATAGAGCCGCGTCGGAATGCGTTTGGTGAACCAGCGCGTGAAACGACGGAAGCCGCTTGGCGGATAACGCTCATATTCCCGTCGAATGGAGTCGATGCTGGCCATGGCTCCCAAACCTCCCGCCCTGCGCGGTCATTGCTGATTGTTGGTGGTTATAAACAAGCTGAGGCGGAATGGGTAGCGACAAGCGGCAGCGCGCCTCCATGTCATGGTGCAGCGGGGCATCGCACGTTGCACCGGGATGGACCTGACTGACTTCTGCTGACGTCCTCGATCACAGTGGTACAGGACGGCTTCTGAAACCCTATGAAACTTCTTTCGGACAGTCTTTGCAAAAAGCTTGCAAAGCAAGCCAACACACCCATCTAATCTGAAATTGTTCTGGGAGGAGCATCACGCATATGGAACGACCTTGGACTTCTTTTTACGGGCCTTCCGTCCGCGCCGAGATCGATGAGTTGCCGTTTCGCAATCTCGGTGATCTGGTCAGCCATACTGCCTCGGTCTATGGCGAGGCTGCGGCTTTCACGGTCTGCCTTCCCAATGGCATGAATGGAACGCTGAGTTTCCGTCAGGTCGACGAGATGTCGACGGCACTCGCCGCCTATCTGCGCGAGGTCGCCGGCCTTCAACAGGGCGACCGGGTGGCCCTGCAGGCGCCCAATGGGCTACCGTTTCCGGTGGTCGCCTTTGGGGTGTTCAAGGCGGGCTGCGTGCTCGTCAACGTCAATCCGCTTTACACCGCCGAGGAGATGGCCAAACAGTTTGCCGATTCCAAACCTTCGGCGCTGGTGATCGTCGACATGTTTGCCGACAAGCTGCCCGAAGCGCTCAAGGGCCATCACATCCCGACGGTGATCGTGACCCGGGTGGCCGAGTTCATGCCTTCCTTGCCGAAAATGATTGTCGGTGCGGTTCAGAAATACTGGGACAAGACCATTCATCCGGTGGATGTCGCCCATATCCGGCTGCCAGACGCGATTGCGGCAGGCGCGGCGCGGCGGGATGAAGGCAAGATCGGGGCCGGGTCCTATACGGCGTCAGTCGATCCCGATGACATCGCCTGTCTGCAATACACCGGCGGCACCACCGGTGTGTCCAAGGGCGCCATGCTGTCGCACCGCAACATCATCATGAACATGGCGCAGACCATGGAAATGATCAGCGGTGTGAAGAAGGGCGAGGAAGTGGCGCTGACAGCGCTGCCGATGTACCACATCTTTGCCTTCACCGTGAACCTGATCGGGTTCTACTGGCTTGGCGCGCGCAACATCCTGATCCCCAATCCGCGGCCGCTGTCCAATCTCAAGCGCGCATTCGAGAACTACAAGATCACCTGGATGAGCGGGGTCAACACGCTGTTCAATGGTCTCTCAAGCGAGGTCTGGTTTCTCGACACGCCTCCCAAGCATCTCAAATTTGCTTCCGCGGGCGGCATGGCGCTGCAAAAGGCGGTGGCCGAGCGCTGGGAAGAGATCACCGGAAAGCCGGTTCTCGAGGGGTACGGGCTGACTGAATCCTCGCCGGTGATCACCTTCAACCCGCTTGGCCGGACCCGCAGCAATTCGATCGGCGTGCCGGTGCCCTCAACCGATGTGGCCTGCCTCGATGCCGGCGGCAAGCCGGTGGCGCAAGGCGAGGCGGGCGAACTGGCTGCGCGCGGGCCGCAGGTGATGCTGGGCTACTGGAACCGGCCTGAGGAAACGGAAAAAGCCATCAGGGATGGCTGGTTGCTGACCGGCGACATCGCCACCATGGATGCGGACGGCTATTTCCGGATCGTCGACCGCAAGAAGGACATGGTCCTGGTCTCGGGCTTCAACGTCTATCCCAACGAGATCGAGGATTGCCTTGCAGCGCATCCAGGCATTGTCGAATCCGCCGTGATCGGTGTTCCGGACGGAGCATCGGGTGAAGCGGTGAAGGCCTATGTCGTCCGCCGTGACCCGGCGCTGACCGTCGAGGACGTCCGCGCCTACTGCAAGCTGCACCTGACCGGCTACAAGGTGCCCAGGCTGGTCGAGTTCCGCGATGACTTGCCCAAGTCCAATGTCGGCAAGATCCTGCGCAAGGATCTGCGTGCGGAGCAAGAGACCAGGACTTCCGAAGCCGCAAGCGCCTAGGACAAGCATGGCCGACCGGAGCGCTGTGGCGGTCCGGGAATCGAGTAGAAACGACCGGCTTTCAGGGAGGAACCATGGTCGGACCTTTGGAACAAGCAATTCTGGCTTTGATGATCTTCGTGATCATGCTTGGCATGGGCGCGTCCCTTACCCCGCGCGATTTCGCGCTGGCGCTGAAGCGGCCCTACGGTCTGTTTATCGGTGTGGCCTCGCAGTATGGTTTCATGCCGTTCATTGCCTTCCTGCTGGCAATCAGCCTGCCGGTACCGGACCCGATCAAGATCGGGATCCTGATCATGGGCTGCATGCCCGGCGGCACCACGTCCAATATCTTTACCTATTTCTCCAAGGGAAATCTGGCGCTGTCGGTGCTCATGACGGTCAACTCGACCGTCTTCGGCGTGGTGTTGATCCCGCTGGTGCTGGTGCTCTATGCGGGGGCGCTCGATCTGCAGATCCCGCGCGAGAACATCATCGTGACGCTGGTGCTGCTCCTGGTGCCGGTTGCCATCGGAATGGGCTTGCGCAAGCTCAATGCCAATGCCGGAGCGGTGACCGAGTTCCTCGGCTCGCTGCTGGCCGTCATTTTCATCCTGTTTCTGATCGTGTCCTGGATTCCGAGGAACTGGGACTTTCTGACAACGACGACCTGGGCCACCTATTTTGGCGCCATTGGGCTTGGCGTGTTCGGGTTCGCCATCGGCTACGGCTTTGCAACGCTGCTCAAACTGCATCCGCGCAATGCCCGCACAATCGCACTGGAAACCGGCATTCAGAACGGACCGCTGGCGATTGCCATCATCGCCTTCACCTTCTCCGGCACCGAGGCCCAGTCGGTGATGGCGGTACCGGCACTCTATTCGCTGTTTATCGTTATGACATCGACGATGCTGACCTTCTGGTTCCGCCGGATCAATAACGCCGGAGAGCAGAAATTGCCTGACGGCCTGCTGTAGCATTCCAAGGCCGGGCAGCCCCGGTGCGCCCGGTAAGGCAACCTGTGGGCCATCGGACATGAAGAAAACGGCCCGTGCTTATAAAGCACGGGCCGCTCATTCTTGTTGGGCCTGCCAGGACTGGGGTCAATCAGGCGGCGCGTTGTGCCCGTGGCGCATGGGCCCGGTTTGAGGAAACCTCGAACTGATCGACCATGCCGCTCAGCTTCTGGGCGCTTGCTGCCAGCTTGTGCATGACCGCGGTGGCTTCCTCGACCATGGCGGCGTTCTGCTGCGTGACCTGGTCCATCTGGTTGACGGCGCTGTTGATCTCGCCAAGGCCGGTGGTCTGCTCGCGGGCGGCTGTTGCGATCGAAGCGATATGATCGTTGATCGCGGCAACCTGCTCGGAGATGGTGCCGAGCGCATCGCCGGTTTCGTTGACGAGCTGCACACCGCTTGCCACTTCCTCGCCGGACTTGGTGATCAGGCCCTTGATGTCCTTGGCCGCGCTTGCCGAGCGCTGTGCGAGTTCGCGAACTTCCTGGGCGACGACGGCGAAGCCCTTTCCGGCTTCACCTGCCCGGGCGGCCTCGACGCCGGCGTTAAGCGCCAGCAGGTTGGTCTGAAAGGCAATCTCGTCGATCACGGAGATGATCTTGGAGATTTCGTCCGATGCCGATTCAATGCGCGACATGGCGTTGACGGCGTTGGAGACGACGCTGCGGGAATTGACCGTGCTGCTCTGTGCCTTCTCGGCCATGTCCCTGGCTTCCTCGGCGCGGGTCGCTGCACTGCGCACCGTTGCGGTGATCTCGTCGAGCGCGGCAGAAGTTTCCTCGAGCGAGGCTGCCTGCTGTTCGGTGCGCCGCGACAGGTCGTCCGTTGCCGCCTGCATTTCGGATGCGCCGGCATTGATCTCGTGGGTTTCTCCGCTGAGCTCGGCCATGGTTTGGCTGAGACGATCGGCGGCATGGTTGAAATCGGTCCGCAGCTTTTCGAACTCTCCGGTGAAGGCATGATCCAGCCTGACCTTCAGGTTGCCATTGCTGAGTTCGCTCAGGGCTGCGCCCAGTTCGCGAACAGCTGCTTCGGTTTCCTGGTCACGAGCGGATTTCTCGGCCTCGCGGCGCTGGCGCTCGGCTTCGGTCTCTTCACGGCTGCGGACCGAGTCCGACTCAAGCGCGATCTTTTCGACCGCCCCGTCGCGCAGGATCGTCAACGAGCGGGCGAGAGAGCCGATCTCGTTGCGCTGGTCCTGGCCAGGCACGTCGATATCGAGATTGCCTTCGGCGAGCGCGTTGGCGACGTTGGTAAGCCGCGGGATGCCACCAAGAACCTGCTTTGTGACAAACGCTGCGATGGCGACTGCAGCCAAGAGAACCAGGATTGCAACGATGCTGATGGTCCAGGCCATTTCGCTGGCCATGGCATCGATTTCCGCCGAGCGTACACCGGCGTAAAGGATGCCGATCGTTTCGCCTGCCGGCGAGTAGATCGGCTCATAGATGGTGTAGTACGGCGTTCCCAGGATCACTGCCTCGCCGCGGAAGGTCTCGCCCTTGGTCAGGACCGGGTAGACCGCGCCCTTCTGACCCAGCGGGGTTCCGACCGCCCGGTTGCCATCGGGCTTGATGATGTTGGTGGTCTTGCGCCAGAAATCCCTGGTTTCTGCATCCCAGGCGAAAATCGTCGCCGTCTGGCCGGTCATGCGGCCGATGGTGTCGATCATCTCGTGGCTTTCGAAGCCGGTCGGGATCGATTCCATCTCGATTCGCTGGACGTTGCCGTCGGCTGCCCATGCGATGGTGGTGCCCGGAAGGTCGCGAGCCACGATGGTCGCCGCCGTCCGCAAGCTTGTGTTCTGGCTTTCGATCGCCTGAGCCTGGATACGTTTACTGATATTGGCGGAGACCGCCAGTTCGACCACACCAAGTGCAACCAGAAGAAGAGATACGGTCATCACCGTTACGGTTTTGACTACCCCGAAGCGTGAAAAAATTGACATGCTAACCCCCGTAATTTTGACAGAGATTAGTATTGAATGGTTAAGAAAATTAAACTTAACCCCGACATTTTTAAGGGGTTCAACCCGAGATGCTCCGGATTGATACAGGTTTCTTGGGTAGTATATCTCTGTAGCATTCACGCTTGAATTGCTGCAGCAATCTTGCTGTTGGAGGAGTAAGTGGAATCAAGGCAGCCTCAGCTTTTCCAAGGTAGGGGCTCGGGTACATACTTGGTCTTCCGATGGAGCCGGCGCTCTAGACCTTTGTCTCCACACTCAGCCGGTAGCCGATGCCACGCACGGTCTGGAGCCAGACCGGATTGGCCGGATCGTCCTCGATCTTGCGGCGCAGGCGGTTGATCTGAACGTCGATGGTACGTTCGCCGACCTCTATGTCGCCGCCGACGAGTTCATGGCGGGGAACGGTCTCGCCGGCGTTTTCGGCAAAGGCGACCATGATCTCGCGTTCGCGGTCGGTGAGGCGGACGGGCTCGCCGGATTTCTTCAGTTCGCGGCGGGCGATGACGAAGGTGAACGGACCGAAGACCACCTGTTCGACCTTTGGCGGCGAGGGCTGGCCGCCGCGCTTGAGGATGTTGTTGATCCTGAGCACCAGTTCGCGCGGATTGAACGGCTTGGCAAGGTAGTCGTCGGCGCCGGCTTCGAGGCCGTCGATCCGGGCCTCGCCTTCGGCCAGCGCGGTCAGCATTAGGATCGGCACCGTCTTGATCTCGCGCAGCGACCGGGTCAGTGACAGGCCGCTTTCACCGGGCATCATCACGTCGATGATCAGCAGGTCGAAATCGAGACCTTCAAGCTTGCGGCGGGCCTCGTCGGCTTCGGCGGCAGTGGTGACACGAAACCCCTGTTCGGTGAGATAGCGTGACAGCAGGTCACGGATCCGGGTGTCGTCGTCGACGACCAGCAGGTGGGCTGCATCATCTTCCGGCAAGGGGTTTGTCATTGGTCTCGTCCCTCATTGATCTCGCTGTGATCCTCTTCCGGCCTGTGCGCACCGGGATTGATCATGCCGGAAAGGAAGGTCGTGACCGCTGTCCGTCCATTCTCATCCATACCTTCCAGTGCATTGGCGATACGGCGAGACTGTGGCCTTGCCAGTGCCAGCGCCAGTTCGCGCCCCCGGTCGGTGGGGAAGAGACGACGTTGCCTGCGGTCTTCCGGGCCGGCAACCTGGGCAATATAGCCTGAATCGATGAGTTGTTTGAGAACCCTCGCCAGCGACTGCTTGGTAATCTTCAGCGTGTCGAGCAGGGCGGCTACCGTCAGTCCGGGTTCGCGGTTGACGAAATGGACGACACGGTGATGGGCGCGTCCGAACCCGGACGTGTCGAGGATGGCGTCGGGATCGGAAATGAAATCACGGTAGGCGAAGAACAACAGTTCGATGATCTCGAAGTCGATACCGTCATTGTCCCCCATGGGACGGTCAAGGATCTGGTCGGATTCGGGCTTGATTGCGCCGGCACGGTTCATGGCGACTTTTCCTTTCAAATATGTCAGCTATGTTGACATAATTTGGCGCAATTGCTAGCTTCGATTTGCGCGCGAGGCAAACTGGCCTTGCCCGCCGGCTTGCCAATGCCCGTTTGCCTCACGCCTGATTTTGGCGCTTGAGCCACGGTCACCGACACCGGCTTAAAGACAACCATTATCACGGCGGCATACCGCCTGGAGGAAACGCGATGGCGTCCGTACCTTTTGACCAGCTCGAAGGCGAAATCTGGTTTAACGGCGAGTTCGTGCCGTGGAAAGATGCAAAAATTCATGTCCTGACCCACGGGCTGCATTATGCCAGCGCCGTTTTCGAAGGTGAACGGGCCTATGGCGGCGAGATCTTCAAGCTGACCGAACACACCGAGCGGCTGCATACGTCCGCTGATATTCTCGGCTTCAAGATCCCCTACAGCGTCGCCGAGATCGATCAGGCCTGCGTCGAACTGCTGGCGCGGCAGGGTTTTGAGGATGCCTATGTGCGTCCGATCGCTTGGCGCGGATCGGAGATGATGGGCGTGTCGGCCCAGGCCAACCGGATCAACCTGGCCATCGCCATCTGGCAGTGGCCCAGCTATTTCAAGCCGGAAGAGCGGATGAAGGGCATCCGGCTCGACATGGCCGAGTACCGGCGTCCGGACCCGCGGACCGCGCCGTCGCGATCCAAGGCCGCCGGGCTTTACATGATCTGCACGCTGTCCAAGCATCGCGCCGAAGAACGCGGCTATGCCGATGCGCTGATGCTGGACTGGCGCGACCAGGTGGCTGAAGCCACCGGCGCCAATGTTTTCTTCGTAAAGGACGGCAAGATCCACACGCCGACGCCCGACTGTTTCCTGGACGGCATTACCCGGCGCACCGTGATCGGCCTTGCCAAGAAGCGCGGCTACGAAGTGATTGAACGGGCGATCCAGCCCGAAGAACTCGAGGGTTTCGAGCAGTGCTTCCTCACCGGGACAGCCGCCGAAGTCACTCCGGTCTCGGAGATCGGTCCCTACAGCTTCACTGTCGGCGAGATCACGCAGAATCTGGTCAATGACTACATGTCCGAGGTGCAGCCGAAAAAGATTGCCGCCGAGTAATCCCTGCGACCCATTCAGAACGAAAAGGCGGCGCTCCCCAATGGAAGCGCCGCCTTTTTTGCTGTCGGTGTGGGTGGCTTACTCCGCGGCGTCGCCGATGACGCCGCGGCGGATCTGGTCTTCCTCGATGGATTCGAAGAGCGCACGGAAATTGCCCTCGCCAAAGCCTTCATCGCCCTTGCGCTGGATGAACTCGAAAAAGATCGGGCCGATTACGGTCTTGGAGAAGATCTGCAGCAGGATCTTGGTCATGCCGCCATCGACCACGCCTTCGCCGTCAATCAGGATCCCGTGTTTCTTCATCCGGTCGAGCGGCTCGTCGTGGCCGTGAACCCGCTCCTTCGAGAGGCCGTAATAGGTATCGGGCGGACCGGGCATGAATCTGACGCCCTTGTCGGCAATCCAGTCGGTGCCCGAATAGATGTCATCGGTACCGACCGCGATGTGCTGGATGCCCTCGCCATTGTACTTGCGAAGATATTCCTCGATCTGGCTCTTGTCGTCGGTGGATTCGTTGAGCGGGATGCGGATACGGCCGCAGGGCGAGGTGATGGCGCGCGACACCAGGCCGGTCAGCTTGCCCTCGATGTCGAAGAAGTGAATCTGCTTGAAATTGAACAGGTTGCGGTAAAAATCCCACCACTTGTCCATGTTGCCGCGGATGACATTGTGGGTGAGGTGGTCGAGATAGTAGAAGCCCGCGCCCTTCGGCCTGGGATCGCGTTCGCCGAGCCAGTCGAAATCGGCGTCGTAAGCCGAGCCCTGGTCGCCCCAGGTGTCGACGAAGTAGAGCAACGACCCGCCGATGCCGACGATGGCCGGTACGTCGAGTGTCTTGTCGCTGCCCTTGTATTCCTCGGCGCCCTTCGAGACGGCATGGGCAAGCGCCTGTTTTGCATCGGCAACGCGCCAGGCCATTGACGGTGCACAGGGGCCGTGGATGCCGACGAAGCGGTCGGCGAAGGAGCCTTTCTCGGCATTGAGAATGTAGTTGATGTCGCCCTGGCGCCAGACCGTGATCGCCTTGGTCCGGTGGCGGGCAACCGGCTCGTATCCCATGCGGGCGAACAGCGCCTCAAGCACTTCCGGTTCCGGATGGGCGAACTCGACAAATTCGAAGCCGTTTGTGCCGGCCGGGTTGTCTTCGGAAATGGTTGCGCGTGGTGCGTCGTGGGGGAACGGACCCATGGTTTCTCTCCTCGTTTTGTCCGCGCGGCTCATGATCTCGGCAGCGCTGGTTGACTGTTGCACATGATGCTGCATATTCGGTGCAAGGTGCATGCATTCACGACAATCAACCGATGAATGTTGCGTGAAATGTGCATGGAAATGTGAAATGGAGATCATCTCGTGCATCTGGATGAGTTCGATCGCAAGCTGCTCCGCCTGCTGCAGGCGGACGGCCGCCTGACCAACAACGAGCTGTCGCACAAGGTGAACCTGTCGGCCTCGCAATGCTCACGCCGGCGCACACGGCTGGAGCAGGACGGCTATATCAGGGGCTATCGCGCCGACCTTGACCGGGAGAAGCTTGGTGTCGGTATCGTCAATCTGATCACGGTGACACTGGCAACGCACAATCGAGACAATGCCCAGCGATTCGCCCGACTGATCGGCGGCTTGCCCGAGGTGCTGGAAGCCTATTCGCTGACCGGAGAGATGGATTACATCATCAAGGTGGTCACCCCAGACCTGCGCAGCCTTTCGGCCTTTGTCAGCGATGTGCTGCTGCCGCATGAATCCGTCCAGCACGTCAAGACCGCGATCGTTCTCGACACCTTGAAAGAGGGCGGCGGCCTTCCAGTATGACAAGGAACGGCCACGCTGACGGGCGGCGCGGGTGCGGGCATGTTTTTTTGCCTGCGGATGGAACCAAACCCCTCCGAAAGCGTTCCGGGTAACGGCGACTTGTGGCGCAACAGTAACAAAAAAGGTGATTGAGACAGAATGGAAGATCTGATGGCGAGTGCATCCGAATCCCAGTTGGGACAATTGCTGGGCGGCTGGGGCGAGGCATTCAACGGGCTTCAGGTGCTGATCGTCACCTACGCCTTTTCGGTGATCGGCGCGATCCTGATCCTGATTGTCGGGTGGAGCATTTCGCGCCTGCTGGGGCGCTGGGTGCGAAGCCTGCTCACCAGGTCGCACAGGGTCGATCCAACGGTGGTCGGGTTCTTCTCGGTCTTCGTCCGCTACGCCGTTCTGGTGGTGGTCGTCATCATGGTGCTGGGCCAGTTCGGCGTTCAGACAGCATCGATCATCACAGCCTTGGGTGCTGCCGGCCTGGCGATCGGCCTGGCGTTGCAGGGCACGTTGCAGAACATTGCCGCCGGTATCATGCTCCTGGTGCTGCGGCCGTTCCGTGTGGGCGAATACATCGATGCGGACGGTGTATCGGGCACGATCCAGGAGATCGGGCTTTTCGCCACCGAACTGAAAACACTCGACGGTCTGTACCGGATGGCGCCGAACTCGCAGCTCTGGAACGTTCCGGTGACAAATTACTCGCGTCTGCCCGAGCGCCGGCATGACCTTGTCATCGGGATAGGTTACGAGGACGACATCGAGAAGGCGCAGTCGGTTCTCATGGATCTGGCGCGTGCGGATAGCCGGGTGCTGTCCGATCCTGAACCCTGGGCCTATGTCTCGGAACTTGGCGACAGCGCGGTTGCCGTGACCTTGCGCTACTGGACAAAGTCCGCCGACTGGTGGACCACAAGCCGCGAAATGACCAAGGCGGCGAAAATCGCCTTTGACGAGAACGGCATTTCGATCCCATTCCCGCAGGTCACTTATTCCGGTTCATTGGACGTCGAACCTCGCGAGCCCGAAAAGACGGCTTCCGAGCAGGCTCAATAATCCGCATCATGGCGCGAAGCACAGGCATTGGAGGGTGACATCCATTGTCTGTGCGTTCATTTTGCGGTCAGCGAGTCGAAGAACAGGAACGTTCAAAATGGGCAATTTGCAAGCCGGCATTATCCCGGTGACACCGTTTCAGCAGAACTGCACGGTGATGTTCGATCAGGATACCAAGTCAGGGGTGGTGGTTGATCCGGGCGGTGACGTCGACGTGATCCTGCAGACGATCAGCGAAAACGGACTTACCATCGAGGCGATCTGGCTTACGCATGGGCATATCGATCATGCCGGCGGTGCGGACGAGTTGCGCGAAAAACTTGGGGTCAAGATCATCGGTCCGCACAAGGACGACCTGCCATTGCTCTCGGGACTTGAGGCGCAAGCCAAGATGTTTGGTCTGGAGATGGATGTGCGCAATGTTGCGCCCGACCAGTGGCTTGAGGACGGCGACAAGGTGTCGTTTGGCGTGCACGAATTCGAGGTCTTGCACACGCCTGGCCATGCGCCGGGTCACGTGATCTATTTCAACCGGGCCGAGGGCTTTGCGCATCTTGGCGATGTGTTGTTCGCCGGCTCCATCGGCCGCACTGACCTGCCCGGCGGTGATCATCAGACCCTGCTCAACTCGATCCGTGACAAGGTGTTTCCACTGGGCGACGAGACGGGCTTTATCTGCGGCCACGGACCTGGCGGCAAGATCGGCGAGGAGCGCCGGACAAACCCGTTCCTCAAGGGGCTATAGCGCTGCTGCGGCGCCAGCCGGATTGCCATAAATCATTAAAAAACCGGCCATCGCTGTCAGAGCGAGGCCGGTTCTTTTTTCGAGCGGGTCGTATCAGGGCCTGTGGCAGGCTTCGCTGTGGACGCTCGCCGGTGGCTTTCTATCTGACGACGCAGAAATGGTCGCGACCGTCATAGCCCCGGTAGGTGCCTGTCGAGGCATTGAAGGAGCGGTACTTGTTGGCGCAATAGCGGTACCAGGAACGGCTCCACGGCTCGTAGCTGCCGCCGCTGACGGCCCGCGGGGCTGAACGCTCCCGGTAGATGACGCGCGGCTGGTTACTGTTGGCAATCGCTCCGCCGATGATGGCTGCCGCACCCAGGCCGATGATGCCGAGCGCGATGGCATCGCTGTTGTCGTGATGACGGTAGCCGCGATACTTGTGGTGGCGGTAGCTGCGGTTCGGGTTGACCCAGCGTTGCTCGTGAGGCCGGTACAGATGCGGCTGGTTCGGGTCGAAGAATTCGGCCTCACCGGCGCTGGCGATACCGGTCGTCAGCGGCGCGAAAGCGGTCGCGGCGGTGAGCAGGGTGATGCCAAGCTTTCTTGCAAACATGTTCATCGGTGTATCCTTCCCGGTTGGCGTCTCTTTGTGATGACCGGTTTTCCCGGCTTGAATGAACCCTATCCGGCTCAAGCTGAACGCCAGCTGAACAGTATCATAACACCGCAGTCAGGCGAAAATCTGACAAGCGTCAATCGGGCGGAAACAAAAAAGCCCGGTGATTGCGGCACCGGGCTTTCATGGTCTACAGGGTCGATGTCAATCAGGCGAGGCGCAGATTAACGGCCTTCGGTCCCTTGCCGCGGCGATCGGGCTCGGTGTCGAAGGCCACCTTCTGGTTTTCCTCAAGGCCGGTCATTCCCGAAGCCTGGACGGCTGAGATGTGAACGAAGATGTCCGCACCGCCATTGTCAGGCTTGATGAAGCCGAAGCCCTTGTCGACATTGAAGAATTTTACGGTACCAGTTTCGGCCATGCTGTCAGGTCCTTTGATTGCCTTCCGGTCTCCGCTCGGATTGTCCGGTTGGCGAGCATCATGTCATATCCCGCATTGGCGCGGGGGTTATGGCAGGCAGTTCTTGAAGTGTGTGGAAAGGTCCTGATTTTAACGGCTTCGCTCCTGCACGCGGTATGGCGTGTGAGTGTGTGTTGAAGTCGTCCGAAGTTTTTTGTGCGGCTTCGGCGCGCATGTTTCTGGTCTTCCCGTGTTCGCAAATTGCCCGAACATATCAAAGATGATTGTTTTGTTTGAAATTGGCAAGCAAAAGTTTGGTGACGCTTGCCGGCCGCAAGTCCAGGACCTGGCCGGATCACCACAGGGTGATCCGGCCAGGTGTCTGCGGTTACTCGACGATTGCGATCTCGGTGGCTTCGGTGGTGCCGTCGTTGAACATGATCATCACGGTCTTGCCGGCTTCGATGCCTTCCACTTCAACGCCTGCAGCGATGGTGTAGACTTCACCGGATTCAAGTTCGACGGTGCTCGCAGCAGGGTCAAATGTCTTGACGACGCCTTCGATTTCGCCGGCGAAGGCGGTCGAGAGCATGGCTGCGGATGCGAAAGCGATTGCAACGATCTTTTTCATTGGTCTTTTCCATAGGTTGTTACCCGATCCGCGACCGGCTGGCAGATTTGCCAGACTGGTGTCGGTTGCGGCGGGGCGGCGCTGATATGCGCCTGAAGAAAACGCCGCGCAAGCGGCAGAAAGATATATTTTTCAAGGCTGAAACCGGCTTAATTTTGCCATGATCCAATCAGATCGGTCCGGCTTTTGTGCATGTTTCAGCCCTGAAGACGGCAGGTCTGACCGGACGGAAAACGTCCGGCCAGACCGCGACTTGTCATTCCACCACGGTGACAGCAGTGGCGTCGGTGGTGCCGTCGTCATAGGTGATGACGACCTTGCCGCCCGGCTGGAGCCCGTCGAGCTGGACGCCGTCGGTGATGCGGAATGCCTCACCGCTTTCCAGCACGATCATCTTGGTGGCCGGGTCGTAGCTGGTGACCACGCCTTCGACTTCCGCGGCAAAGGCAGCGCCTGTCAGGCCCAGGACAGAAACGGTGGTGATGAAAATCTTCTTCATGTGATGTCTCCCTTGTTTTGCATTGCGCACCGTCAGTGGTGCTTGCAGGACCAAACCTGTGGCCGCGGGAGCCCGGATGCAAATCACTTGGCGTAAATAAAATCAACAATATCAACGACATAATATTGCCGCAATGTGAAATCTCCAAGGCGGCTCCCACCTGCAGATCAGATCCTTGATGCACGAGAAGGCTGCAAGACAAGCGGTTGAAACTGCCCCGTTTCCGCCCCGATCATGGCAGGTTCTGGACCTGCCTCGACAAGGTGCGATCACGAACCGCGGCGGATGCCGGAGAAAAAGAAGTCAGGCGGCTGGCCGTGGTCTGAGAACAGGGCCGAGTTCGGCCAGCAGAATGGCCAGGAAGATCAGCAGGCCACCGGCATAACCAAGTGCCGGGATCTGCTCGGAAAGAATGACGGCGCCAAAAAGAGCGGCGAACAGCGATTCCGTCGACAGGAAGATCGCCGCCTGAGGTGCGGTGGTGTAGCGCTGGCCGATAACCTGAAGCGTGAAGGCAAGGCCGGTGGCGATGACGCCGGTGAACAGGATCTCGGGCAGGGTGGCAATCACCGCGGCAAGGTCGAAGCCTTCGACCGTCAGTCCCAGGCCAAGTCCGAGGATGCCGGCGAGCGAGAACTGCACGAAGGAGAGCGTCAACGGCCGCCCGCTCGGTCCGACGAAACGGCCGACCAGGATGACCTGGATTGCCCACATCACGGCGCAGCCGATGGTCAGCACGTCCCCTGCATTGAGATCAGCCAGACTGCCGCCGGCCAGCATCCAGATCCCGACAAAGGTCATCAGGGTGGCGGGCCAGATCACCGGATGCAGCCGCTGGCGCATGACCATAAGCGTGATGAAGGGGACAAAGACCACGTAGAGGCCCGTCAGAAAGCCCGAATTGGTCACCGTGGTGATGGTCAGGCCGACCTGCTGGAGCGCCATGCCGGAAAACAGCGCCAGGCCGGCGAGGGCAAATCCTCCGAGATGGGCCGGTGCGACCGGATGAACGGCCCTGCGGCTTTCCAGCCATGCGAAAGGGGCCAGAACCACGGAGGCAACGAGAAAGCGCAGGCCGATGAACAGGTAGGGACCGAGATTGTCCATTGCGGTGGATTGCGCGACGAAACCCGCGCCCCATATGGCACCGGCCGAAAGCAACAGCAGATTGGCGAGATGACGCGGCATGGAGTGGTCCGGGCAAGCGAAAATGATGCCGGACGGCTATCAGGTGGATCTGTGAGCGGCAAGGGCCGATGTGACCGATTCCTGTCACCCGATACCATTCCTGCCGGAGGGTGCGCTGTCTCAGCGGCTGAGCAGCAGCGCCTCGAGGCGGGCGCGGTTCTTGCCCATGTCGCTCTTGCCAAGCTGCGCCCGTGCATAGGCCATGATACCGGTCCGCCCATCAGCCATGGGGGTGGCTTCGAGATGGATCACGTCGGGAAACCGCATCATCGGTGAGTAGGTGACGAAGCGCGCCCTGGACGGGTTGCTGCGGTCGTCGATCCTGCGGGCCAGCGGATCGGTGTCGAGAAGCCGTTGCGACAGCCGTTCGATGGCGATGGGTGGAGCGTCGTCGAACGGGGCGACCTCGAAATCCGGATCTTGGCAAAGGCCCGGACTGCAGGCGAGCGCGTCGTTCGGGGTGGGGCTTCGCTTGTTGGCGCCGAAATCGCGCTGCCCGCGATCAGGCGAACCTGCCATCAGTTCCCAGCTTCGCTCCCGACCGACGAGCACAAAGGCCGCCACCAATGCGCCGCACAGGATTGCGACGCTTAACAGAATGGTCTTGACCATGGCGCGACGTGACCTCTCACCTTTGGCCAGGCGGGCACGGCGCGAAACACGTGCTTGCCGGCTAGTTGCTCGATGCCGGTGCCCGCGACAGGCGCAGGATTTCGCCGTTGCCTTCATCGGTCACCATCAGCAGGGCGCCATCGGAAGCCACACGGACATCGCGTATGCGTCCGTAATCTCCCTTGAGCAGGCGCTCTTCGGCAAGCACTTCGCCGGTTTCCGGATCAAGGTCAAGCCGCACCAGCATCTGGAACTTGAGTGCGGTCACCAGAAGGTCGCCGTCCCATTCGGGGAACATGTCGCCGCGATAGACCACCATTCCGCCGGGCGCGATCGAGGGATCCCAGTAATGCAGCGGCTGTTCGAAGCCTTCGGCCCTGGTGCCGACGCCGATTTCCGCGCCGGAATAGTGGCGGCCGTAGGAGATCTCGGGCCAGCCATAGTTTTGTCCGGGCTTCGGGCGGTTGACCTCATCGCCGCCGCGGGCGCCGTGTTCCACCGCATACAGCACGCCAGTCTCGGAATCGATGTCGAGGCCTTGCGGGTTGCGGTGTCCCTTCGACCAGATTTCGGCGGCGGCGCCACCGTCTGCATAGGGGTTGTCGGCAGGGATAGAGCCGTCTGCATTGATCCTGAGAATCGCGCCGGCGTGGTCATCCATGTCTTGCGCCCGTTCCGCTTCGCCGCGGTCACCGATGGTGAAAAACAGTGTACCGTCATCCGATACCGAAATACGGGAGCCGAAATGACGGCCTGTGCCGGAAAACCGGTTCATCCGGAAGATCTCCGTCACCTCGGTCAGCCGGCTTCCATCTTCGGACAGGCGGGCGCGGGCAATCGCGGTGCCGAGGCCGTTGTCGCCGCGGGCCGTGTAGCTCAGGAAGAGGGTCCGGCTGTCGGCGAAGTCACGTGCCAGCGCCACATCGAGCAGGCCGCCCTGGCCCGAGGCGGTGACCGGGGGCAGGCCTGTTACCGGCGCTGACACCTCACCTCCGCGCACCAGGCGCAAGGCGCCGGAGCGTTCGGTGACCAGCAGCGCTCCATCGGGAAGTTGCTCGATGCCCCAGGGATGGTCCAGTCCCTTGGCGATCACATCAACCTCGACCCTGACCTCGCTGGTGGGAATGATTTCGCCCGCGAATGCGCTCGTCGCGGCAGCCAGCAGGAAAGCCGTCGAAGCCGCGACCAGTGATGCGCCTGCCCTTTTCCGTTTGCGGTGATGTGTCATGAGTACCTCGTTTGCGATCCGTGTTGGTGCCCCTGACCAGATATGGTGCACGAAAGGTGCAGGAAAACCCCTGCGCGCGTGTTGTGTTCCGGTGACGATGCGTAATTTCGAGATAACATCATCAGTCATGGACAGCGCTGATTCGCCCACCAAACCCTCGCCCTCCGGATCCGGGCGGGAACCCCGCCGCGCCGAGTGGCGGGCAAGCGCCATGGCGCTGTTTCTTCCCGGTCTCGTCGTGGCTATAGGCTATGCGGCGCTGTGGATTATCCTCTTTGTGAATGGCAGGGGAGGCGGTGCGCTGGCTCGGGTCTGTCTGCTGGTGCTTGTCATCGTTGTGCCGCTGCTGTTCGCCTATGCCGGGCTCAGGCTGTCGACAACCCGGCTGATGCTTCGCGGCGCCCATCTGGAGGCGCATCCGGGGTTCCCTGCACGCGACCCGATCGTGGTGAATTATCCCGCGATTGCCGGCCTGTCGCTGCGCCGCGGATTGTCGGGCTGGATCACCGGTGCTGGCTCGCTTGTCATCGAGAGGGAAAGCGGGTCTCCGGTCATCGTATCCGGCCTGTCCAACCCTGATGCGGCGCTTGCCGATCTTTCGAACCGGTGCAGGACATTCAAGGGGCGGGAATTCGCGGACTGAGATGCCGGGGGCTCGCCGGAACGCCGGATACGGGCAGGTCTGTTGTCTGGTGTCCGGCCCTGATCTGCCGGTCAAACATGGCATCGGGCGCCGCCCGGGCCTGGAAGACAAGAACCGACAGAAGGATCAGGCATCCAAGCAATGCCATCAGCGCAATGCGCATCGCCGTGACGCTTTCCCGGCGGGCGGGCTTTGTTGACAGGAAGTCATCGTCCGGAAGCATCGTGTTTCCCCGTTCTTTGCTGTTCGGGGCGCATCTAAGCGGCTGATCGCGTCGCCAATCGGACCGGATTGTGGCGGTGCCGGAGTGTTATGATGTCAAGATTGTGTTTCGGGTTAACGGGTGCGCTTGCCGAAGGCTGCCGCGCGGCGCGCCAGCGGCGGACGCGGCACGAAATCGCTTGTCGGAGCCGCTGGCTGGCTCGGTGCGCGCGGGGCCGGTTCGTAGTAGGGCCGGACCGGATCACCGACCTGCGTCAGCTCGGGTTCGGGGAAACGGTCGTCAAATGTGCGCGGCACGATTTCCGGGCGCGCAAGCGCATAGCCCTGCATCAGTTGAACACCGATCTTCTGACAGAACTCGATCTGGTGGTCTTCTTCAAGTCCCTCGAACAGCACCGTAATGCCGCGTTCGATGAATTGCTCCACCATCAGCTTGAGCAATCCCATTCCGGCTGACGTCTCGGTGAAGCGGCGGACCCAGGCGGCGTCGAACTTCAGCACGTCGGG
This sequence comes from Parahoeflea alexandrii, assembly GCF_024105735.1. Lineage (GTDB taxonomy): Bacteria > Pseudomonadota > Alphaproteobacteria > Rhizobiales > Rhizobiaceae > Hoeflea > Hoeflea alexandrii. The sequence goes on from NZ_JAAAML010000001.1 coordinate 647,137, forward strand.
CTTGAGCTCGGAGACCCGTTTGGAATCGGAATCGTCGGCTCCGAAGTCATCGACCGCGATCTTGAAAAGTCTCGAGCGCAATCCGTTGACCAACCGGTCGAGGACCCTTTCGTCTCCGCTGCCCTGTTCGGTGATCTCGCAGACAATGCGGCCAGGCCGAAGGCCGGCGCGCAGTGTTACCTCCACCATCCGGTCGACCTCGGCATCGATATTGGTGACGTTGTCAAACAGGCCGGGATTGAAGTTGATGAACAGCTTTGCCTTGCGGCGGCCGAGTTTGCCCATGTTGAGGATGTGCAATTCGCGGCAGAGCGTGTCGACGGTGACGGCATCGGCCTTTTCGACCACCGAGAAGAAATGACCGGGAGAGACCGGCTTGCCGTCCTGCTGGGCGCGGATCAGCGCCTCGAATGCCTCGATGGTCAGGTGGCCCTGATCGTTCTGGCTGAAGATCGGCTGGAACGCCGAGCGCAGGACGAAAGGCCCGTAGGAGGTTGTGTAAAAACCCCGGTCGTCCTGTAAAAAATGCGGTTCGCGATGCCCGGCCATCATGTCCTGGACTCCGATTTCCGTTGCGTGTCGGCAATAAAGGGTAATCCTCAAAACTTTCGCCAAGGTTAAATGTACCGCTACAAGCTTACCTGGCGGCTTGCATCGGCGGGCCGGTTGCGACATAGAGGGCAACGGGCGCGGGCGCCGCGTCCCTTTGCATCACGTCCCAGCACCGGAGCGCATTCCATGGCCTTTCTCGCCAACGCCCTTTCCCGGGTCAAACCGTCCGCCACCATTGCCGTCAGCCAGAAGGCGCGGGAACTCAAAGCCAAGGGCCGTGACGTTATCGGACTGGGCGCGGGCGAGCCGGATTTCGACACGCCCGACAACATCAAGGCGGCAGCGATCGACGCGATCAACCGTGGCGAGACCAAGTACACCCCGGTCTCCGGCATCCCTGAGCTGCGCAAGGCGATCGCCGCCAAGTTCAAGCGCGAGAACAATCTCGATTACGACTGGCAGCAGACAATTGTCGGCACCGGCGGCAAGCAGATCCTGTTCAACGCCTTCATGGCGACGCTGAACCCGGGCGACGAAGTCGTCATTCCTGCGCCCTATTGGGTCAGCTATCCGGAAATGGTGGCGATCTGCGGCGGCACCCCGGTGTTTGTCTCGACCACCATCGAGAATGATTTCAAGCTGCAGCCGGCCGATCTGGAGGCCGCAATCACGCCGAAGACGAAATGGCTGATGTTCAACTCGCCGTCCAATCCCTCGGGTGCGGCCTATTCGGAAGCCGAACTGAAGGCGTTGACCGAAGTGCTGATGCGCCATCCGCATGTCTGGATCCTGTCGGACGACATGTATGAGCACCTGACCTATGGCGAGTTTGTCTTCAGCACACCCGCACAGATCGAGCCATCGCTTTATGATCGCACGCTGACCATGAATGGCGTGTCGAAAGCCTATGCCATGACCGGCTGGCGCATCGGCTACGCGGCCGGTCCGCTTGAACTGATCAAGGCGATGGACATGATCCAGGGTCAGCAGACATCCGGTGCCTGCTCGATAGCGCAGTGGGCCGCGGTCGAGGCACTCAACGGTACCCAGGAGTTCATTCCGGCCAACAAGGAGATCTTCCGTGGCCGTCGCGACCTGGTGGTCTCGATGCTCAATCAGGCCAAGGGCATCCAGTGCCCGGTCCCCGAAGGTGCATTCTATGTCTACCCGTCCTGCGCCGGGTGCATCGGCAAGACCGCGCCGTCTGGCAAGGTGATCGAGACCGACGAGGATTTCGTCACCGAGCTTCTCGAAACCGAAGGTGTGGCCGTGGTGCACGGTTCGGCTTTCGGCCTGGGGCCGAACTTCCGCATCTCCTATGCGACCTCGGAAGAGCAGCTTGAAGAAGCCTGCAACCGCATCCAGCGCTTCTGTGCAGCCCTGCGCTGATCACCTGATCCAGCGCAATCGACTGACAAATCCCTGCGACCGCCCCGAAAAGGGCGGTCGTTGTCGTTTCAGACCCAGCGCAACACCCAGTAACCGGTGGCGGATGCCGCCGCAGTCAGCAGGGTTCCCCAGGCCATGTCGACCAGGCTCATGGTGACGGGCCAGTTCTTCAGTGTCGCCATGTTGGTGATGTCGTAGGTGCCGTAGGCGGCAAAGCCGAGAATCGCGCCGAGCAGCAAGGCGTCCTGAAGCGAGCCCGAGCGGAATGCCGGGGCAGAGGCGAGCAGGACCACTACGGCCGAGTACATGATGTAAAAGAGCGCGGCGATCGAGAGTTTCGGCTGATCGAGCATCAGATCGCCAAGCTGACGGGCGTAGAAGCCCCTTGCGATGAAACCAAGCCAGATTGCATCGATGACCAGGATGAACGCCGCCGTTCCGGCCCAGGCCTTGAGAAAACCCGCCGGGATCACAGGCCGGCTCCGGTCTGCCGGTGATAGCAGAAGGCGATTGCGGCAAAAAGCCGGTGGTTTCTGATCATTGAAGAACCTTTCTTGACGGTGCGCGCATCTAAGCCGACGCCATTTTCAGTGAGGCCGGAGCAGTTCCGGCATTGGCCGCATAGGCTTGGGGGACTAGTGCGCGCAAGGCGCCCGGGTGGCAGACACATTCGACTGACTGCTCGAGCTGAATGATCTCGCCGTCAATGGCTGCTTTCGATCCACCGCGGAGGTTGGGAAAGTTCAGCGTGACCTTCTGTGCGGTCTCGACATTCATGTCCGGGTCTTCCCGGAGTTTGCCGAAAGCCGCATTCAGCGTCATGCGAAACACCTTGCCCGGTTCGAGGGCTTTCGCCCGATAGACCCCGAGCACGCCTTCATCGAGCACGGTGGCGTAGGACAGGGGGGTGTTGCCAAACAGGTTGTTGGATATGGACACGGCCGAGACGATCTGGCGTGTGCGTCCAGACCCGGTGTCGATCTCGACGCCGAAGCGGGGCGGGTGGAGGATCACCCGGCCGAGCGTCTTGACGGTTGAGCTGATCTTGCGCAGCCGCGTCGATGTGTCGAGCCGCGAGCGCTGATGCACAAGCCGGGCGTGGAGGCCGACGGAAAACTGGTGGACATAGGGCCGCCCGTTGGCGGTGGCGATGTCTATCGGCCGCTCATCCGCCGCGGCGAGAGCATCAAGGGCTTCTGCCGGGTCGAGCGGGAGGCCAAGGCTGCGGGCAAACAGGTTCATGGTGCCCAGGGGGATCACGCCGAGGGTCTTTCCTGACCTGAAACAGGCGCCTGCCGCGGCCGAAATCGTGCCGTCACCGCCGCCGGCCACAATGGTGCTGGTCTGCGGATCATTGGCAACCTCTTCGAGGGTCCTGATCAGGGTGTCGCCGGAGACCAGGCGGACTTCGCAATCGCCGCCGCGCCCGGCCAGTCTGGCACACGCCATGTCGCCGAACTCGCGGGCATCCATTCCCCGAATGGTACCGCCGTCCTGATTTAATATCATGGTAATACGCATTTCAGACCCCGTGTGCGTGGAACGACGCAAGTCAACAATACTGGGGCGGCAAAGTTCCATCACGTCTTCCACTGTAAAGGGATACGGGCGCTGGCTGGCTGTGGATCACCGGCAGCTGTCCAGGCCGCTGGGCAGGCCCCGGATTGTCGCGCCTTCAGCCCGCGTCCGCCAGGCAGGTGGTGCGGTAGGCGAGAAGGCCTTCGGCGAGGGCGTCGAAAGCGACCCGGCAGCGGGGCACTGTCTTCAGGTTCTCGTGCATGACCAGGTATGTCATCAACTCGAGCTTCAACTGACCGGGCAGCAATTCCACCAGATCCGGATCGCGGGCGGCGATGCCGACCTGGCTCATGCCGATGCCGGCTCCGGCCCTTATCATTGCGAGCTGGGCGACATTGCTGTCGCTGCGGAAAGCAAAGCGGGTGTCCGGAAAATAGGGAATGCTCTTCAGCATCTCGCGCACATAGGCCAGTTCACGGTCAAAGCCGATGAAGCGGTGGGCGGCGAGATCTTCAAAGCTGTTCGGCGTTCCGTGACGGTCAAGATAGCTGCGGTGCGCGTAGACCCCGATCGGGATGCCGCCGATCTTGCGGCTGATCAACGCTCCCTGGGTTGGCTTGACCATGCGCACGGCAATGTCGGCCTGCTGCTTGAGCAGGTCCTCGACGGCATCGGAGAGTGACAGCTCTATGGACAGCCGAGGATGGCGTTCCTGGAGGATTGCCAGGATCGGAGGCAACACTTCCAGCCCGATCACCTCGCTGGCGGTGATGCGCACCGAACCCTCGGGGGTTTCGCTGTCTGCCGAAGCAGCCCGCGCAAGCGCGGCTGCACTGGCGGCCATGGTTTCGGCATAGCTGCGCATGCTCAGCGCGGTCTCGGTGGGGAGCAGCCCCTGGTAGGAGCGCAGGAACAGCGGCTTGCCCGCCGCGAATTCCAGCGCATCGAGATGGCGCGCGACGGTTGGCTGGGTCAGGCCCAGCGCCCGCGCCGCTCCCGATTGCGAGCCTTCTTCCAGGATGGCGAGGAAGGTCCGATAATGATCCCAGTCGAGCAGATTCATAGGCATACAAAAATGTATAGCATATCCATGGAATTCCGCAATTCCGGTTAGGGCCGGGTGTTGCGATGATGCGGTCATCACAACCAAAGGAGATCTGTGATGACTGAAACTCAGGAAAACTCGGTAGCAATGACCGCCAGGCCGGTGGCGCTTGTACTGGGCGCCACCGGAGGCATCGGCGGCGCGGTTGCGGCAAAGCTTCTGGCGAAGGGCTATACCGTGCGGGCGATGCACCGCAATGCCGGGGCGCAGGCAGCAAAAACGCCGCAATATGAATGGATCGCCGGTGACGCGATCAATCGCGCCGATGTGATGGCAGCAGCCAAGGGGGCAGAACTGATCGTGCATGCGGTCAACCCGCCCGGTTACCGCAACTGGGGTACACTGGTGCTGCCGATGATCGACAACACCATTGCGGCCGCAGAGGCAGCGGGCGCGCTCATCCTGATGCCGGGAACGGTCTATAATTTCGGGCCTGAGACGTTCGACGCCATTACCGAGGACAGCCCGCAAAGGCCGGTCACGGTGAAGGGAAAGATCCGCGTCGAGCTTGAACAGCGGCTCGAGGCCGCAACCCGCCGCGGTACACGCGTGATCATCGTGCGGGCCGGTGATTTCTTCGGTCCGGGCGCAGGCAACAACTGGTTTGCCCAGGCCGTGGTCAAGCCAGGCCGGCCCGTCAAGGCAATCACCATCCCGTCCGACACCGGTGTCGGGCATCAATGGGCCTATCTGCCGGATGTCGCTGAGACCATGATGCAACTGGTGGCCCGGGCCGGAGAACTGCCGGCGTTCGCGCGGTTTCACATGGAAGGGGTCTGGGACCATGACGGCGAACAGCTGGCAAGCGCGATCCGCCGCGTCACCGGCCGGACGGAGCTGCGGGCGAAGCGGTTTGCCTGGTGGCTGCTGCGCCTTGCAAGGCCGGTCATGCCGCTTGCGCGCGAACTTCTGGAGATGCGCTACCTGTGGCAGAGAGAGTTGCATATGCGGAATGACAGGCTGGTGGCATTTCTCGGCGCCGAGCCGCACACGCCCATCGACCAGGCCGTGAGGGATACGTTGAGCAGCATGGGCTGTCTGGGGCAGGATCCGCGCAATGCTCCGGTTATTGGGTCTGTCTCCCGCGGCAAGCCCGTCTGAGCTCGAAGCATCCGGTCATTGGCGGCCTGGGCGCCGCCAATTGTCGGCCAGCGCCGCACCGGCCTGAATCCGCCGAGCGGCTTGCCCGGACAAGGCAAGGGCCAAAAAAAATGGGCCGCGAGATTGCTCTCGGGCCCAATAGGTATGAAGGTCAAAAAACCTCCAGAGGGGAACAGCTCATGCGGCGGCACTGGGAGGAGTAGGCCGCCAAAGGTGCATCAGCTGTAATCGATATGGTGCTTATTTATGCAATAGGCAAGGGAATGATGCGCATGTCAGCCATGCGAATACTGCATGGCTACTTGCATGTCCAAAAAACAGGCAGAATTGGAAATGCAAAAATCGTGTTCAGTACTGTTCAGTCCGGAAATGCGAGCGTGCACGCCGTTCTGATCAGAAATTCCAGTTGCGCGCCTTCGAGATCAGGAAATCCCGGAAGGCTTTGAGTTTGGCCGCGTTTTTCATTTCCTCGGCATAGCAGAAATAGGTGTCGAAGGTCGGGATGTCTGCCGGAAGGTTGAGCTGGACCAACGCGAGGTCGCGGTTGATCATGTAATCTGGCAGCAGTGAAATGCCGGCGCCGTTGAGTGTGGCCCGCCGGATGGCCGGCAGATTGTTGATCTGCAGTTGCGCCTGGCGGCGGTTTTCGGGCGTGCGGCCGGCTGTTTCCAGCCAGTTTACATCGGTCAGATAACCTGGCGCGGGTTCGCCGAAGGTGATGATTCGGTGGTTGTCGAGGTCCTCGATGGTCTTGGGCTCACCGTGGCGCGCCAGATAGGTCGGCGAGGCGTAGACGTGCAGGTGCACCGTGAACAGTCGCCGCTGGATCAGGTCGGGTTGCTGCGGCTGGCGCAGGCGGATGGCGCAATCGGCCTGGCGCATGTTGACGTCGAGTTCCTCGTTGTCGAGCAGCAACTGCACCTGGACGTCGGGATACAGGCCCTGGAACTCCTGAACCTTCTCTGTCAGCCAACCCTGGCCGAAGCCGACCGTGGTCGTCACCCGCAGCTTGCCGGACGGGCGCTCGCGGGTTTCGGTCAGACGGTTTCTGACCGATTCGAGCTTCATCAGCACTTCGTGAGCGGTCTGGTAGAGGATCTCACCCTGTTCCGACAGGATCAGGCCCCGGGCATGGCGGTGAAACAGCTTGGCGCCAATGTCCATCTCAAGTGCTGAGACCTGCCGCGAGATGGCCGATTGCGACAGATGCAGCTTTTCGGCGGCATGGGTGAAGGAGCCGGCTTCCGCGGCAGCATGAAAAATGCGCAGTTTGTCCCAATCGAGTGGCACCAAGCTCTCTTCCCCTTGGCCCGTTGATCGAGCCTCTATCCGGCGCTCATGCGCCTATTCTGCAGCTTCGGCGTGCCTGACATGTCCCGCCAGATAGCGCTCGGCCTCCAAGGCCGCCATGCACCCCATGCCGGCCGCAGTCACGGCCTGACGGTAGATATCGTCGGTGACGTCCCCGGCAGCGAAAACGCCCGGTACATCCGTGGCAGTCGAATCCGGCGCTGTCCACAAATAACCGTTCGGCTTGTGCTTGAGCTTGTCCTTGAAGAGGCTGACGGCGGGGGCGTGTCCGATGGCGACGAAGACACCGTCGATCGGCATGTCGGTGCTCACGCCGGTCTTGCGGTTCTTCAGCCTGACACCGTTGACCGAGGCGGGCATCGGCGGGATGGCCGGCGCGCCCAGATACTCGACCACTTCGGTATCCCAGATAACGTCGATGTTGTCCTTGTCGAACAGCCGCTGCTGCAGGATCTTTTCGGCGCGGAACGAGTCACGGCGATGGATCACGGTCACGCGTGCGGCGAGATTGGAAAGATACAGCGCCTCCTCGACCGCGGAGTTGCCGCCACCGACCACGACGACGTTCTTGCCGCGATAGAAGAAGCCGTCACAGGTGGCGCAAGCCGAAACGCCAAAGCCCATGAATTCCTTCTCGGTCGGAATGCCAAGCCACTTGGCCTGGGCGCCGGTGGCGATGATCAGCGCGTCGCAAGTCCACACGGCGCCGGAATCGGTCTTGACCGTGAAGGGGCGGTCGGTCATCTCGACTTCGGTGACGAGGTCGTTGACGATTTCGGCGCCGACATGCTCGGCCTGCTTGAGCATCTGCTCCATCATCCAGGGGCCCTGCACCGGATCGGCATAGCCCGGGTAGTTCTCGACGTCGGTGGTGATCATCAACTGCCCACCCTGTTCCATCCCGGCAATCAGCACCGGCTTGAGCATCGCGCGCGCTGCATAGATCGCGGCCGTGTAGCCTGCGGGACCGGAGCCGATGATGAGAACGGGGACGTGGCGGTTGGACATGGAACAATCCTGAAACAAGTGGTGAGACTGCCATCTTGCGGCATCCCCGGTGACCCATCAATGACGAAAGCCAAGAATTTGGCGACCGGCGCGATGATGAGGTGTGACTTGCCACCATTTAGGTGCGACCAAGCCGGTGTTTCAAGCTTGCAGGCAAAGTTACGCACAGAACTTCGCGTCAACTAGGCCGTCGAGGCTTTACAGATGCTGCGCACTGACGCAATAAAGTTTCGCGCACGCCGGAGCCGGAAGCCGGACGGAGCCGCTCATGACAGGGAAGACTTCATGGCAATCAAGGCCGAACTCGATGCGATAGACCTCAAGATCCTGCGCGAACTGCAGAAGGATGGGCGGATGACAAATGTCGACCTGTCCGAGCGCGTCGGGATCTCGGCACCGCCCTGCCTGAGGCGTGTGCGCAAGCTCGAGCAGGCCGGCATCATCCAGGGCTACCGGGCGCAGCTGAATGCTCCCAGTCTTGGGTTTGATCTGGTCGCGTTCTGCATGGTCGGCCTCAAGCACCAGAGCGATGCCAACCTGAAGGCATTTGCCGCCAGGACCAATGAATGGCCGATCGTGCGGGAAACCTGGATGGTCTCGGGCGAAAGCGATTTCCTCTTGCATTGCGTGGCCCGCAACCTGAGCCATTTCCAGGACTTCGTCATCGAGGAGCTGACGGCGGCCGATAACGTCGACACGGTCCGGACCATGCTGACGATCCGCAAGGTCAAGAACGAAGGTCTGGTGGCGCTGTAGTGGCCGCCCCGGCGAGTAGCTTCAGGCCAGGCGACAGGGCTTATGGTCCTTCTTCATCCAGGCGGCTCAGATAATGATGGAAGCAGATGCATGAGCCCGACGATCAGCGCCGTCATCATTACCCGCAACGAAGCAGAGATGCTTCCAGGTCTTCTGGAAAGCCTGCATTTCTGCGACGAGATCGTCGTCGTCGACAGCCACAGCCAGGACGCCACCCGCGAGATCGCTGCAAGCTTCAATGCCCGTGTGATCGAGCGCGATTTCAACGGGTTCGGCGATCAGAAGGAATTTGCCCGGACCCAGGCAAACGGTGACTGGATTCTCTCGATCGATGCGGACGAGCGGGTTCCGGCCGCGCTGGCCGACGAGATTGTCGCCACCGTGGCCGCGCCCGGTCATGACGCCTACCTGGTGCCGCGCCTGTCCTATTTTCTCGGCAAGCCGTTCCGCCATTCCGGATGGTGGCCGGATGCTCCGCTCAGGCTGTTTCGCCGGGATGCGGCGCGCTTCAACTCGAAAATGGTGCATGAATTCGCCGAGACCGACCGGCCGACTGGCCGACTGTCGCATCATCTCGACCATTACACCGTGCGCTCTCTGAAGCAGGCGCTTGCCAAGGCGCATCACTACTCGGTTCTCGGTGCCGAGCAGTTGAAGAAGACCGGAAAGCGGGTTTCGCTGGCCAGCCCCTTCACCCATGCGCTTGGGGCCTTCATCAAGACCTACCTGATCAAGCGCGGTTTTCTGGGCGGGGTCGAAGGCTTCGTGAATGCCTGGATCCATGGCCAGACGGTGTTCTGGAAATACATGATCGCCCATCTTGACCGCCGCACCGGACAACGCCGGCAGAGCTAGCCGGCCGGAATGCCTCAGCTGTCGAGCAGGCGCCGGTAGAGGTCGACATGCCGGGCGTTGAAGGTCTCAAGGGAAAAGAGGCCGCGGGCGCGCCGGGTTGCGGCTTCACCGAAATCTCGGCGCATCGCCGGGTCCCGGCACAGAGTGGCGAGGTTTTGTGCCAGCGCTTCGGAGTCCCCCGGCGGGCTCAAGAGCCCGGTCTGCCTGTCGCTGACGGCTTCGCCGATGCCTCCGGCGGCGGTTGCAGCCACCGGCCTGCCGGCCCATTGCGCGGTGCAGAGGCTGGAGCCAAGGCCTTCTTCGCGCGAGGCAAGGGTGACAATGTCAGCGCCCTTGATCAGCGAAGCGACGTCATCTCGCCAGCCGAGAAAGGTCACGCGCGCCAGACCCTCGGCCTGCCGCCGCATCAGGGCAAGCTGCGGGCCGTCACCGGCCAGCACCAGCTGCGCGGTTGGCGTGGTCTTCTGCACCGTTTCCCAGGCTCTGAGCAGGGTTGCATGATCCTTTTCCGCCGTGAAGGCGGCAACACACAGGACGATCTGGACCTCGTCACCCAGGCCCAGGCGCTCGGGTCGTGCTGCGGCAAGTGCCGCCTCGTCCACCGCGTCGTGAATGATCTCGATCCGGTCGCCGGCAACGCCGCCTTCGCGCAGGGCCTGGTAGCCGGCCTTTGAAACCGTGATGAACTGATCCACGGCGCGATAGGCGAATCCGCCGCGGCATTTGAAGGCGTTGCGTCGCGAAACGACCAGGCGCTGCCGGCCCCCAAGCTTTGCCGCGACCGCGGTCTTGTGGGCGCGGTTGGAATGGGTGTGAATCAGATCGATTTTCTCTGCGCCGAGCAGGCTTTTGATCCGGGCGACCGAAGCCAGATCGAACAGCCCGCGGCACCGGACCGGAAGTCTCGCCGCATCCGCGGGAAGGGCGCTGTAAAGTTTGGAGCCCGGAGGAATGCCGTACCATTCCGACATGTCGGGTCGTGGCTGGCGAGCCAGCAGAACCAGCTGGTGTTCGCCACCGCGCAGTCCCTTTTCGCTGGACAGGTGCAGCAGGTTCATCGCCCGGCGCTGCCCAGCAGCTCCCTCAGCCGCTCGGCAAAGCCGCTGCGAATGGCATCGAAACCGGCTCTTGCGTGCGCGCCCATCGCTGCCTTTTCTTCGGCGTCCATGGCCATCACTCTGGTGATCGCGGCCTCGAGTGCCGACTGGTCGACCTGAAAACAGGTGCCGAGATGACGCGGTGTGCTCGATGCGACCTCGACCAGCATCCCGGATTGCGCATCCACGAGTTCATTCATCGGCGCAGCGTCGGTGGTGATCACCACGGCGTTCGTCGACATCGCCTCGACGATGTAGTGCCCCCAGCCCTCGGCCTGCGAGGGACAGAGATGGATGCCGCAGGCGTTCTGCAGGGCGCGCATCTCCTCGTCGCCGAGATATTCGCTGATCAGCCTGACATTGCCAGGCACCGAAGCGGGGGCAAGGCGCGCGTTCATTACCAGCGTCAGCTCCGGCCATTCCGGGTGCGCCTGCCAGGCCGCGAGAACGGCTTCGGTGCCTTTGAGGGTGCTGGCTCCAGCGATATGCACAAACCGGTCGCGGTCCTTGGAAGCTGAGGCAGCCGCCCTGTCTTCCGAGGTGAAACCCAGACGAAACGTCTTGGCGCCTTCCCTTGAAAACACTTCGGCCGCATGGCGGCTCTTGCACAGGACCAGATCTATGTGGTGCAACCGGCCCAGCTGACGGCGTGGAAAACGCTCTTGGTTGGGCAGCAGGTAATGGATGTCGGCTGCCGAATACCAGGCCGGGTAGACCCGCTCGATATGAATGGCGATGCGTGCCCGCCTGGTCCTGAAGAGCCGCTCCGCGAACGATCTCGACTTGTGATCGGCATGGCCGATGACGTGGGGAAGGCCGGCTGCGCGAACGGCTTCCTCGAGCAACTGGCTGTCCTTGGTCAGGCCGTATTTGGAGTCCTTGCCGATGATCAGGATATCAAGCATGGGCGTTTTGCCAGACCTCGTCATAGGTTTCGGAAAGGCGTTTGGCCTCGCCTTCGATGGTGAAGTTGGCCAGCACATGCGGCCTCGCCCTCGCGGCGGCGGCATCGCGCCGGGCATCATCGTCCATGAAATCTGCTGCTGCTGCGGCAAGCGCTTCGAGACTGTCCTTTTCAACCACCACACCGGTTTCGGCAGTGCCCCGGGCGATGATTTCATCAAAGGCGCCGACATCGGATGCGACCACCGGCACGCCGGAGGCCTGGGCTTCGAGCGGGGTGAGGCCGAAGCCTTCCCAGCGTTGGGGGGCGACAAACAGGTCGAGGGCGCGGTACCAGGCGTTGATATCTGTGTGCTCGCCGACGAACAGGATCCGGTCTTCGAGGCCGGCTCTTGCGACACGGGCCTTGAGCTCGCTGAGAAAGGACGCATGGCTGGCCGTGGCACGCCCGGCAACGATGGCACTCCAGCCCGGCCGGTCAGGCAACAGCCGGATCATCGCGTCGACAAAAAGATCGGTGCCTTTCTGGCGGCGGATGCGGCCGAAACAGCCGGCAATCTTCTGTGCCTCGGGCAGCGACAGCGTGCGCCGCACCTCCGCCCGGTCGGCCGGGGGCGAAAACCGTTCGGCGTTGATGCCGTGCAGGCTGACCCGGTGCGGCACCTTCAGATAGGAGGCGGTCTTGTGGCTGGTGGCGATGATGCCATCCATGCGCGAGATCAAAAACCGGGTCCATCCGGTGTGCACCCGTTGCGAGGCGGAGGTGAAGACCAGCCTGAGCGGCATGCGCAGGATGTCGCGCATGACCAGGCCCATCAGCATCTCGACATTGCGCCGCGCGTGCCAGATCCGCGCTGGCCGCTCTTGTGGTGCGCGCCAGAGTCTCACAAGGTCGCGGTAGCGCAGCCTGGGAAGATGGTCGGGCAGGCCGGGGCCGAAAACGGCGATCTCCTGCCCCAGCCGGTTCTGCACCGGGACAAGCTGGATGATCGACGTCGTCACTCCGGACAGGCGCCGCTTGAGATTGGGAGCGATGACGAGGGTCGAGGATGGATCGGCAAGCATGGAACCTCAGACCTGAACCTGTTTGCGGAAGCCCGGGATCAGCCCCACTTCACCGCGAGGATCTCGTAGGCCTTGGAGCCGCCGGGTGCCACAACCTCGATGGAATCACCCACCGACTTGCCGATGAGCGCGCGCGAGATCGGCGAGGAAATGGAAATCCGGCCCGCCTTCACATCAGCTTCCTGGTCGCCGACGATCTGGTAGGTCTTTTCCTCTTCCGTGTCCTCGTCGACCAGCTTGACGGTGGCGCCGAACTTCACGGTGTCGCCGGACATCTTGGAGACGTCGATGATCTCGGCGCGCGAGGTGTAATCCTCAAGCTCGCCGATGCGGCCTTCATTGTGGCTCTGGGCCTCCTTGGCGGCGTGATACTCGGCGTTTTCCGAGAGATCGCCATGGGCGCGGGCTTCGGAAATCGCCTCAATGATCCGCGGCCGTTCGGATTGCTGACGCCAACGCAGTTCTTCCTGCAGCTTGGCGTAGCCTCCTTGCGTCATCGGAACCTTCTCAACCATCAGTCTCTTCCTTGTTCACATCGCCCCGACGCCAGTTTCACCAGCGGCAGGGCACAAAAATAAAACGCGCCCCGAAGCGCACACTTCGGAGCCGTTCCAGAGTCCTTTTTTCAGGCTTATCAAATCTGACATGAAAATTCACGTGAAAAAAGAGGTGAAGAACGTGCTGCAGAACGTACTCACGGGCGGGCGCATTTGGACCCTCTCCAGTTTGGTGCCATGATGGGACTTTGCAAGTGTTGCCCGTCCGGAGAGCCTCCATGACAAGCGTGAAAGTTGCAACGTTCAATCTCTATCACTTCGCGGCGCCGGGCATTTTCTGGCACGAACGCAAATCCACGGCGACCTATTCACCGGCGCAATGGGCCGAGAAGAAAGACTGGATCGCAGAGCTCGTCAGAGAGATGGATGCCGACGTGATCGGGTTCCAGGAAGTGGTCTCGCACGAGGAGCTCAAGGCCTTGATGGCGGCCAGCGGCTATCCGCATTTCTTCTGCACGGGCCACCCGATGTTCGATCCGGACGATCCGGCGGTCTATGTCAATGCCACGGTGGCGATCGCCTCGCGTCATCCCTTTGTCAGTGTCCACCCGCTTTCGGGCGTCGGCGGCCTGCCTGCCGACACGGTGATCGACGATGATTTCAATTTCTCCCGCACCCCGGTCGATGCGGTGATCGACCTGCCGGGGATCGGCGAAACACGGATTTTCGTCTGCCATTTCAAGTCGCAGGGCGCCTTCGTCGATGACGACGAGATCGATGCGCTTGCGGACTGGGGCGCCAAGATCCGCACCACCTACATGGAGCGCGCCATGGCAGGCGTGAACCAGGTGGCAAAGCGCGCGGCGGAAGCGGGCGCGATCTACCGCATGTTCCGGCAGACGATCGACGCCGATCCGGATGCGCCGGTGATCCTGCTCGGTGATCTCAACGAGGCGCCCGGCTCGCACATGCTCTCGATCCTCACCCAGGCCTACCGGGTCTGGTCATGGGGCAGCGTCCCCGCCAATGGCATCCCGGAGCCCTACGCCTATCTCAAGCATGTCTACAAGCTCTACGATGCCTTCAATCTGGTGGTGATGCAGGGGCTCAGCCGGCCCAATACCCATGGCGGGATCATCTCCGGCTCCGTGCTGGACTATTGCGTTGTTTCCAACGGGCTCAATCCGAAGAACCCGCGCCGGCGCGGCACGGTCACCAAGGTCGAGGTCTTTGATACGCATTTCGAGATTGGTCCGCCGAAAGACCGTTCGTCGGACCACGCGCCGGTGGTGACGACAATCGAGGGGACGGCCTGACCGATCCGGTTCTGGCCATGTGGCGCGCTTGCTTTTGGACCGGGCCGGCATCAAGATCGGGACCAGCCATTCAGCGTTTCCATTCTTGTCGTGGAGTTTTCATGTCTGCGCGCTCTGCCGCCCCCATCACCACGGCTTCTCCCGTCAGCTTTTCCGATCCTCTGCCGTCCGGGGTCGATGTGGTCATTGTCGGCGCCGGCGTGATCGGGATGATGAGCGCGCTCTATCTCAGGCGGGCCGGACTGTCGGTGTTTGTGGTCGAGAAGGGCCGGGTGGCGGGTGAGCAGTCCTCGCGCAACTGGGGCTGGATCCGCCAGCTCGGCCGCGACGAGGCGGAACTGCCGATCATGATGGAAGCCTCGCGGCTGTGGGAGCAGATCGATGGCGATACCGGCAATCGAACCGGCTTCCGCCGCACCGGGATCATGTATCTCGCAAGTACCGACAAGGAGATGGAAGAGCGGGCGAAGTGGCTCGATGTGGCCCGCCGGCACCAGCTCGACGTGCGTGCCATCGATGGTGACGCGGTTGCCGGCCGGATCGACACCGGGGCCGGCGGCAAGCGGTGGGCCGGTGCGGTCTGGTCACCCACCGATGCCCGGGGCGAGCCTTGGGTTGCGGTGCCTGCGGTGGCTCATCTGGCGCACAGCGAAGGTGTGGGCATTCGCGAGGATTGCGCGATCCGGACAATCGAAACCGAAGCCGGGAAACTGTCCGGCGTCCATACCGAGCACGGTTTCATTGCGGCTTCCCAGGTGGTGGTGGCGGGCGGCGCCTGGACGTCGTTGCTGTTGCGCAACTGCGGTGTATCGCTGCCGCAGCTCTCGGTGCGCTCGACGGTAATGCGCACCGCGCCGATGCCGGAGGTCTATGACGGGGCGGCGCTCGACGAGGAACTGGCGTTGCGGCGCCGCGAGGACGGCAGCTACACGGTCTCGGCGCTGGATGCGCATGACTTGCTGATCGGGCCGGATTCCTTCAGGCACCTGCGCACCTGGCTGCCGACAGCGGCGAAGGTGCTGGGGCAAACCCGCTTCCTGCCTGCCGCGCCGAAGCATTATCCCGACGCGTGGGGCACGGCGCGGCGCTGGGGCGCGGGCGACGAGACCCCGTTCGAGCGCTGCCGGGTGCTTGATCCCAACCCCAACGAGAACCGGATGGGTGTGCTCAAGCGGCGCTTCGCCGCCCGCTTTCCCTCGCTCGGCGAGCCGGAGATCACCCATGCCTGGGCCGGCATGATCGACGCCATGCCGGATGTGGTTCCGGTGGTCGACCGGGTGCCGGAGCTCGAGGGGCTGATCGTCGCCACCGGCATGAGCGGTCATGGTTTCGGCATCGGGCCGGGCTTCGGCAAGGTGGTTGCCAATATCGCCACCGGCCGGCCCACGGGCCACGACATCTCGCGCTTCCGCTTTTCGCGCTTTACCGACGGCAGCAAGCTCATCCCCGGCCCGGCACTGTAAGGCGCCGCGCGGAGGCACCGAGCCGCAAGCGTCAATCCGTCGGATCCCGATGGAAAGACCGGGTCAGGCAGGAGGGTGGAAAGGCCGGGTCAGGCAGAAGGCGTCACCACGGCTCAGGTCTAGGGTTTCGGGCGTGTCTTCACCACCTGGTAGGTTTTCGGCAGGTTCGGCGGACTGTAGTCCTCGCGCTTGTTGATCCGCTCGATCACCGCTTCATGCAGTTTCGCGCCCTCGGGCACGCGGCGGTAGTCGAAGACCGGGAAATAGACCTTGCCGATCTGCAATTGCCGGTAAAACGAGGTCTTCGGCACCTTGCGCGGCAGGAATTCGACGAAGCCCCAGGCGAAGTTCATCGAATTGTTGCTGTCGGCCAGCGGGTCGGGGGCGCCGTAGCGCTTCTTGTCCTTTTCCGCCTCGTCGCGGGCCTCGCCGGAGATGACCGGTGCATGGTCTTTGCCATGGGTGAGGAGGTTGAACACTCTTTCATCGCCCTCGACGCCGGCGGCAACCGCCTCGCGGTAGAGCCATTCCAGCGGGATTTTCGCAAGGCCGCTTTTCTTGTCCGGGTAACCGCCGCCGACATCGCCGTGGCAGCCGGCAAACCAGACCTCCTCGAAATCCTGCGGCCGCTTCTCGTAGGAGCGGGTCTTTTGCGACCATTCCTCGTAGTCCTGCCCCGGTTCCCACAGCGATGGCTGGAAATAGGTCCGGCGTTCGTCGATGGCCACCGCATGGCGGACGATCTTCACCCGGTCATTCTGGTTGGTATAGGCCTTCTGGGTGATGGTGAGCCAGGGAAAGCCGGCCTTCGCATCGAACACCGAGGCCACCGTGTCCCACAGGCCCATGAATTCGATGCGGATGCCCTTGCCATCCAGCACCTTCTGGAAGTGGCCGATTTCGGCGGAGAAATCCTTCGATCCCGGCTGGCCGAGCCGCGCATAGGCGCGCCAGGCATAGCGCACCAGCTGCAACTGTTCTTCGCGCACCAGCCCGAAAATGCGGATGAAGCCGGCCAGCAGCCGGGCAGTGTAGGATCCGCGGGAAAAGCCGAAAACATAGATCCGGTCGCCATATTCATGGTTCCTGACCAGGAACTCGTAGGCCTGCATGACATTGTCGGCAATGCCCGCGCCGGTGGCGAGCCCGAGCACGATGCGGGTCTTGGATTTGAGCTGCTGCCACCAGCCATTGAGCCCGAAGGTGCCGACGCCGGGCTGGTAGAACACCAGCTGGCTCCTCGACCGCTCAAGGCTGCCATAGAGTCTCAACACATTGGTGCGGTCGCCGGAAATCTGGTTCGACGTGCCGTCCAGCAGGATGACGATGTTCTTGGCCATGGTCAGGCCCTCCACCATAAAGAGGATACGCGAAACGGCGGGGTTCAGCAATCAGAGGGGGTGTTTCGTTTACTTGAACCTACCCTTCAATCTGGTGTTGAATGGGGAATGGTGGTTTCATGCAGGCGGCGAATTGCACGAGGTCCGGCTGTGCGCATCGTCACGTGATCGGCATGTTCCGGTCATCCATTGCCGCTGGCATGCAACAGAGACTTGAGGGGCCTGATGGAGACGCTCGACAAAATCCTGCCAAGAGCGCTGCTGATCGTTTCGGCCGGTCTGTTGTGCTGGGGCGCTCTGGGGCTTCTGGAATATGTGTTTCCGGTCTTGGCACTCGGTCTGCAGAACGGGAATTTTCCAGCCGGGCTCCAGTTTCTGCATTTCCTTGCGATCGCACTCACCGGGACAATCTTTGTCTTTGGCTACCTTGGCCGTTGGCCCCATACACCCCATGCGACGATCACAATGTATGCCGTTCTGGCAACACTCTGCTTCGTCGAGACAATTGATTTCGGCGCATTCGGAGGCGGGGCGACGGGCGTGGCGATCATGCTCGTTGAATTTACCGTCTATATCGGGCTTTCCACCTATCTGATCCGTTCTCCTGTCATACGCCAGCGTTTTGCAGAGACGTTGCCCGCAAACAGGGCATAGGTTCTCTGCCGGGCTATCCTGCGCGCCGGGAGACTTTGGTTGCGGGTTGCGAAGAAACACTCACCGCGCTGACCCGCCGTGGCTGTCCCCCGAGGCTCCGACGTCGCTTCGCTTGTCCGGCTCAAGGCCGGTGGGATGGATGCCGGGTCATCATGCCCTCATCCGATCCCCGGCTCCGCCCTCAAAAATAGCTCTGCAGCGGATGCACCTCGAGGTTTCCGGCCTTCAGGGCGGCGATGGCCTTGGCGGCGGAGAGGCTGCCGGCCATGGTGGTGAAATAGGGCACCTTCTGCATCAGCGCGGCGCGGCGCAGCGACTTGGAATCCGATATCGTCTTGGCGCCCTCGGTGGTGTTGAGCACCATCTGGACCTGGCGGTTGCGGATCGCGTCCTCGATATGCGGACGGCCTTCCATCACCTTGTTGACGCGCTCGACGGCAAAGCCCTGTTCGCTGAGATAATCGGCGGTGCCGGCGGTGGCCATGAGCTTGAAGCCGTTGTCGGTGAGAATGCGGACCGCCTCGACGACGCGCGGCTTGTCCTCGTCGCGGACGGAGACAAACACGGTGCCCGAGCGGGGCAGCTCGTTGCCGGCGCCGAGCTGGGCCTTGGCAAAGGCCAGCGCATAGTCGCGGTCGAGCCCCATGACCTCACCGGTCGAGCGCATTTCCGGTCCCAGCAGCGTATCGACGCCGGGGAACTTGGCAAAGGGGAAGACCGCTTCCTTGACCGCAATGTGGTTGAGCTTGCGGTGGTCGGGCACGGCGCCGTAAGCGGCAAAGGCGTCGGCCAGGTTTTCACCCGCCATCACCCGTGCCGCCACCTTGGCGATCGGCGCGCCGACGGTCTTGGCGACGAAGGGCACCGTGCGCGAGGCGCGCGGGTTGACCTCGAGGACGTAAATCACGTCATCCTTGATGGCGTATTGCACGTTCATCAACCCGCCGACATTGAGTGCGCGGGCGAGTGCCTCTGTCTGCGCCTCGAGCTGGTCGACCATCTCCGGCGACAGGGTGTGAACCGGCAGCGAGCAGGCCGAATCGCCCGAGTGGATGCCGGCTTCCTCGATATGCTCCATGATGCCGGTGACATTGACCGAGGTGCCGTCGCAAAGACAGTCGACATCGACCTCGATGGCGTTGGTCAGGTAGCTGTCGAACAACAGCGGATTGGTGCCGAGCAGGGTGTTGATCTGGCCGGTCTTGTCGTTCGGGTAGCGCGCCTTGATGTCCTCGGGGACCAGCTCGGGCACGGTGCCGAGCAGGTAGTTGGACAGCCCGGTCTCGTCGCGAATGATCTGCATGGCGCGGCCGCCAAGCACGTAGGAGGGGCGCACGACCAGCGGGAAGCCGATGTCGGTGGCCACCAGCCGGGCCTGTTCGACCGAATAGGCAATGCCGTTGTTGGGCTGGACCAGGTCGAGCTTGTGCAGGAGCTTCTGGAAGCGGTCGCGGTCTTCGGCCAGATCGATCATGTCGGGCGCGGTGCCCAGGATCGGAATGCCGGCCTTTTCCAGCGCGTCGGCGAGCTTCAGCGGGGTCTGGCCGCCGAACTGGACGATGACGCCGAGCAGCGTGCCGGCCTCCTGTTCCTTGGTCAGGATCTCGAGCACGTCCTCGTCGGTCAGCGGATCGAAATAGAGCCGGTCGGAGGTGTCGTAATCGGTCGACACGGTTTCCGGGTTGCAGTTGATCATGATCGCTTCATAGCCGGCGTCCTTCAAGGCGAAGGCGGCGTGGCAGCAGCAATAGTCGAACTCGATGCCCTGGCCGATGCGGTTGGGGCCGCCGCCGAGGATGACCACCTTGGTGCGGTCGGAGACGCGGGCCTCGCAGGCGAGGCTACCGGCAAAGGGGGTCTCGTAGGTCGAGTACATGTAGGCCGTGGGCGAGGCGAATTCGGCGGCACAGGTGTCGATGCGCTTGAAGACCGGACGCACGCCCAAGGCGCGGCGGGCCTTGGCGACCTCATGGCCGCGCTTGCCGGTGAGCGAACCCAGCCGCGCATCGGAAAAGCCCATCGACTTGATCAGCCGCAGGTTCTCGGCGTCCTTGGGCAGGCCGTGCTCGCGGATGCGGGCTTCCATGGCCAGAATGTCCTCGATCTGGGCCAGGAACCACGGATCGATCTTGCAGATCGCATGCACTTCCTCGGCGCTCATGCCAAGCCTGAGCGCCTGGGCGACCATTCTGAGCCGGTCGGGAGTCGGAGTGCCGATGGCCGCCTTGATGGCGTTGTCGTCGTCGCCTTCGCCAAGGCCCGGGATCTCGATCTCGTCGAGGCCGGTGAGCCCGGTTTCAAGGCCGCGCAGCGCCTTCTGCAGGCTTTCGGCGAAGGTCCGGCCAATGGCCATGACTTCGCCCACGGATTTCATCGCGGTGGTCAAGAGCGGCTCGGCGCCGGGGAATTTCTCGAAGGCAAAGCGCGGGATCTTGGTGACGACATAATCGATCGAGGGTTCGAAGGAGGCGGGCGTAGCACCTTGCGTGATGTCGTTTTCGAGCTCATCCAGCGTGTATCCGACGGCAAGCTTGGCCGCGACCTTGGCGATCGGGAAGCCGGTGGCTTTCGAGGCCAGCGCAGACGAGCGCGAGACGCGCGGGTTCATCTCGATGACCACCAGGCGGCCATCCTTCGGGTTGACGGCGAACTGCACGTTGGAGCCGCCGGTCTCCACCCCGATCTCGCGCAGCACCGCGATCGAGGCGTTGCGCATGATCTGGTATTCCTTGTCGGTCAAGGTCAGCGCCGGTGCGACAGTGATCGAGTCACCGGTGTGCACACCCATCGGGTCGAGGTTCTCGATCGAGCAGATGATGATGCAATTGTCGGCGGTGTCACGCACCACCTCCATCTCGTATTCCTTCCAGCCCAGCACCGATTCCTCGATCAGCACTTCAGTGGTCGGCGAGGCATCAAGGCCGTTCTCGATGATGTCGAAAAATTCGGAGCGGTTGTAGGCGATGCCGCCGCCGGTGCCGCCCATGGTGAAGGACGGACGGATGATGGCGGGCACGCCGATCTCGTCGAGCGCCCTGGCGGCCTGGGCCATGGCATGGCTCATGTAGCGCTGCTTGCGGTCGGATTCGCCCAAGTTCCAGGTGTTCTCCAGCGCGTCGAGTGCCGCGTCGAGTTCGTCGCCCTCGAGCTCGGCGCGCAGGCGGGCGCGTTCGGCCTCGTGCAGCTTGCGGTCGGCATCCTTGATCTCGGTGGCATTGGCGAGGAACGAGCGCGGCGTCTCGAGCCCGATGCGGGCCATCGCCTCGCGGAACAGGGCGCGGTCCTCGGCCATGTCGATGGCAGCCGGCTTGGCGCCGATCATCTCGACATTGTAGCGCTCGAGCACGCCCATGCGCTTCAATGACAATGCGGTGTTGAGGGCTGTCTGGCCGCCCATCGTCGGCAGAAGCGCGTCTGGGCGTTCGCGGGCGATGATCTTGGCCACCACTTCCGGCGTGATCGGCTCGATATAGGTGGCGTCGGCGAGCCCCGGATCGGTCATGATCGTGGCCGGGTTGGAGTTGACCAGGATAACCCGGTAGCCCTCTTCCTTCAGCGCCTTGACGGCCTGGGTGCCGGAATAGTCGAACTCGCAGGCCTGCCCGATGACAATCGGTCCCGCACCGATGATGAGGATCGACTTGATATCGGTGCGTTTTGGCATGGTCCGGGTCCCTGTTGTACGGGCTTCGCGCAAAAAGTCCCCCGTCGGAGATCGACCATCCGGGAGACGCCATGCGCAAAATCTGAGGCTAGACGCGGCTTATAGGGAAATGTTGGCCGGGGCGAAACCCCAAAACGGGCTTTGTGCAGGGGAAAGTGAGCGGGACCGGGCAGTTGGCCGAGGCAGCGGAACAGCTGCAAGAGGGCCGAAACGGGGGAAGTGCCGCCAGACGGCAAACCTGCCGAAGGTCTGAAGCCGGTCCGGCGCTGTTTTTCCGCGACGATCCGGCGGTTTCTCGCTGCTTAAGGCCTGCATCGAGGTGGCTGGTGATCGATTGCGCGTGAGCTGTTTTCAGTCCGTGCAACGACGTCCGGCGAAATCTTTGTCCGCGCACGCTGAAATTGCAAATCCCGAAATTTGGTAACACTTTCTTAGGAGGTTAGCGTCAGGCTTGAATACAACTTAAAGTACATTTGCTGGTGATATTATGTTTTTCCTCCTGGGCCTATCGGCTTCCCGGTGTCGCGGATTTGTGCGCCCGGACTTCCCTATTTCTGCTGATTTTGCTGTCATCGACTTGATGGAAAGCGTCCGGCCTCCGGTCACTGACCGCGGCTGCGGCACTGCCGAGGAGAAGAGCTGATGACGGCTCAAGTCTCTGCGCGGCCTTATGATGTGCTTTTGTCCAATACCCGCGACAGGCTTCTGGGCGACGCTTGGTTCTACTACGCGGTCTTCTTCTATACGGCTTTCGGCCTTGTCTTCGTCTACCTTCTCGGAGGGACCGGTGAAACCGCTCATGCCGCGTACGCCGAACCCTTGTTCAAGGTGTTCGGGCTCTTCATGCCGGTCATTGCCCTGGGCTTTGACGCCATTCGGGTGATCGTGCGACTTGATCATCGCCGACCGCTTGCGTTCCGCATGGTGTTTTCCTCCGAACGCATGGCGAGCATGATGGCGGGCATGATCATGATGGCGGGGATTGTCCTGTTCATGGGGACCTTCACTACCATCAAGATATCCTTGCCGCTGTTGTTCGACGGTTTTCCCCATGACCGCCTGCATGCCGATATTGACCGGATGCTGCATTTCGGCGTCGACCCCTGGCGCTGGCTGCACGGTGTTGCCGGCAGTGAAATCGTTCGGAGCATGCTTGAGTTCAATTACGGTACGATCTGGTTCATCCTGTGTTTCGGGGGAGTGTTCTTCGTCGCCACCTCGCCCAAGGCCGATACGATCCGGATCCGTTACCTGGTCATGTTCATGGTGTGCTGGATGGTCGTGGGGAATGTTCTTGCGGGCGCTTTCCTGTCGGCGGGCCCGGCGTTTTACGGCGAGGTAACGGGCGATCACGGACGTTTTGCCGATCTGCTGGCCTTGCTTTCCCAGAATCCCGACACGGCATCGCCCTACGGATATCAGCGCTATCTGTGGGCGCTCTACCAAAATGACATCAAGGCTTTCGGCGCGGGTATCTCTGCCTTTCCCAGCGTGCACGTGGCTCTCATCACCATGAATGCGCTTTTCGTTGCCGAGCGTTCGCGTCTTCTTGGGGGGCTGGCTTTTGTTTATGTGGCGTTGATTGTTTTGAGCTCGGTGTATCTGGGATGGCATTACGCGATCGACGGCTACATTTCGATCGCCCTTGTCGTGTCCGGCCATTTCCTGGTCAGGCGGATGTTTCGGACCGGTGATGCCGGGAGGCACGTCTTCGCAAAGGGCGGCTGAGCGGCTATTTCTGCCGCTTCTGCAGGTCCAGCAACCACTCCACAACGTCGGCCTTTTCGTGATCGAACAGGCGGAAGGTGGTCATCGGGAAATGGTCAGCCTCGAGGAAGGCTTCGAACCAGGCGCGGTCGCGGCCCTCGATGCTGACGATCATCGAGTAGGGCGGGGCCATATCGGCGGTGAGTTTTGCGCCCTCGCGGACATGGCAGTCACGGCACCATTCGTCGACGACTTTCTGGCCACGCTTGACCGCCGCCCTGTCGGCCAGTGCGGGGCTTGCTGCAAGCGGCATCAGCAAGGCCGCCAGAATGAGGGCGCGCATGGTGGGAACCGCGCTCGGCGCCATGGTGCTGCGTGATGATTGTCTCGGTGTCATCGCTTCTGCCCGCTGCTTGCGTCTGTTGCTCCGGATCGCCCGGTTTGGTTCACGGTGAACCCTGCACTTCGCCACCGCAATGATCGGGATCAAGCGCCATCCATGCGGTCTGCCCAGCGGGCGCGCACCTCGGCGAGCTGGCTGCGGCTGACCGGCAGGGTCTGGCCGTCAACGGTTTCGACCGCAAGCCGCGGGTTCTTGCCACCCTGCCGGATGATCTTGCGGACGCCGGCATCGGAGACCCAGTGCGACCGGTGGATCTGCTGTCCAGTGTCGTTGCCGGTCTCGTTGATCGCGTCGCCAAGCCGCATCAGCAGCAGATCCGTGCCCCTGCTGGTTACCGCCAGCACGTAATGGTCCTGCACCTCGAGCCGGATCAGCGTGCCGCGCTTGTTCGCCGGCAACCGGTCGAGCAGGGCCGGGCGATCGGGCAGGTCGGGGCGGCCTGTTCCGGCTTCACGAGCCTGTGCGGCAGGCGCATCAGCAATGGAAGCGGCCCTGGCCCCGTCCAGGGCAGGTGGTTCTGCGGTGCCGGGTGCTGCTTCCGGGTCAGCCTGATCGCTGCCACTCAGGCTGAGCCAGGTCAGCAGGCAGAAGGCGATCGAGATCGGCAGCGAGACGAGAGCATTCTCCACAATGCGTTCCAGATTCAGCGGCCGCATCAGCAGCGCAAAATTGATCACTGTAATGGCAAGTCCGACGGGCAGTGCGGCGAAAGCGGCGCCCACCAGCATGCGGCTCATGCGCGATGGGAGGCGCTTGCCCAGCGCGGCGTCGAAAAACGAGATGCTCGTGAGCGCGCAGGCCCAGGTGACCGCATGTAACACCAGCCAGTAGCCAAGCCGGGTGGGGAAGGCGAGGCGCTCATAGGTGCCGAACGGACCGGTGAGCACAAACAGGCCGACGACCAGTGCAAAGACCAGCCACAGCCGCGGGCGCAGGAGCAGCGCGCGCAGTTCACGAAGCGTGGATTGCAGCAACGTGTCGCTCACGAAGTTCTCCGGGTCACAGGCGCATCAGGCGTTGAGGATCGGCGGCGACCATGGCCGATGGGCGCAGATTTGGCAATCGGACCGCCAGCCTTTCGGAGTTTCCTGGGTTGCGGTCCACAACAACGGATAGTTTCCATGACCCTCGAACCGCTGCTTACCGCCAGCCCTGCCATTCAGTTTCATGTCGCAACGGTCGTGCCCGCGGCGCTGATCGGCGGCATCATGCTGCTGATGCGCAAGGGCACCTCTCTGCACCGCATGGCCGGCAGGCTGTGGATCGCGCTGATGGTGCTGACAGCATTGTCGAGTTTCTTCATCCACGAGATCAAGCTCATCGGCGGCTTCTCGCCGATCCACATTCTTTCGGTGGTGGTTCTGGTGAGCGCCGCCGAAGTGATCCGCTCGGCGCGGCGGCGCGATTTCGTCCGTCACCAAAGGGTGGTCAAATCGCTCTATTTCGGCGCCATCGGCATTGCCGGGCTGTTCACCCTGCTGCCGGGGCGGATCATGCACGAGGTGGTTTTCGCCCCGGGGCGGGGCGATGGAGCGCCGGTCTGGGTCTGGCCGCTGCTGGTGGCGCTGGTCGCGCTCGGGATCAGCCGCATGCGCGACCGTGAGATGCCGGTCTGGCGGCTGTTGCTGCTGCCCGCGTTCCTGGTCTCGGTGTCGGTGCTCACGGTTTTCTTCGGCGGGCTGAATGCAGCGGCACTGCTGGCGCTGACCGCGGGTATGGTGCTGGGGGCAATGGCCGGCTGGTGGACGATGCGCGATGTCGAGGTGCACCGGCTTGCCGGCAACCGGGTCAGGGTCAGCGGTGAGTTTGTCTCGCTGATGGCCATACTGGTGATCTTCGCCAGCCGCTTTGCCGCCGGCATGCTTGAGGCGACCGGTTCCTCTCTTCAAGAACTTCCAGGCGTGGCGGAACTTTTCGTGCTGATCCCGGTTTTGTTTGCGGCGCTGATGGCGGCGCGCGCGCTGGCGCAAGCCGGGTTCAATCCGCTCCGCTTCAAGGGCCGGCAGTTGACCAGCGAGACGCAGTGTTGAAACTGGTTGCGGCGGCCCGTACAAACGCTGCATAAGCAAAGGCTGAAGCCGCCGGGGAGTTGCAAGCATGGATTGGAAGGGCCGTCGCCAGAGCGACAATATCGAGGACCGCCGCGGCACCTCATCGCGTGGCGGCAATCCGTTCGGGCGCGGCGGCATGCGATTGCCCAGCGGCGGTATCCGCCGCTCGGGACTGAGCTTCAAGACCATCCTGATCATCGGCGTCATCTATCTGGTGCTCAAGTTCATGGGCATCGATCCGCTGCAGATGCTGGGTGGCGATCCCGGCACGGTGATCACCGGGCAGCCTTCGGGGCCGGGCAGCCAGATCTCGGAAACCCGCAAGGACGAGATGACGCAATTCGTCGCCACCGTGCTGGCGGAGACCGAGGATGTCTGGAACGGCATCATGAAATCTCAGGGCTTCGACTATCCCGAGCCGACGCTGGTGCTGTTTTCCGGCGCGGTGGCTTCGGCCTGCGGCAATGCCAGCTCTGCGTCCGGACCGTTCTACTGCCCGGGCGACCAGAAGGTCTATATCGACCTCGCGTTCTTCGACGAACTGGCGCAGCGCTTCAAGGCATCGGGCGATTTCGCCCAGGCCTATGTGCTGGCCCACGAGGTCGGCCATCACGTGCAGAACCTGATCGGCGTTCTGCCCGAGTTCAACCGGATGCGCCGGTCGATGAGCCAGTCCGAGCAGAACCAGATGTCGATCCGGGTCGAGTTGCAAGCCGATTGCTTCGCCGGTATCTGGGGCCACTACACCGCGCAGAAGGGCCTGCTTGAGCGCGGCGACCTGGAAGAGGCGCTCAATGCCGCCGAGCAGATCGGCGATGACACGCTGCAGCGCCGGACGCAGGGTTACGTGGTGCCCGAAAGCTTCAATCATGGCACCTCGGCGCAACGGCAGGAGTGGTTTGCCCGCGGCTTCGAAACCGGCCGCCTGGATGCCTGCGACACGTTCAACAATCCTGTATGAAATCTCGCATGCGAATTGTAGCCAGTAACTAGTTTAGGTCTTGCTTAACTGTTCATTGAGATGCCCCGTAGGATTTTATGGGAACCGCTGGCGGGTATTGCATTGCCCACGTCCGGCAAAGGCATGAAGCCTGTTTTCGGGGCCGATGAACGGTCCCCGCTCCCAAATCCAGGCAGGTAGCCCATGACCCTCAGAACCCGTATTTTCCTTCTGGCTCCGCTTGCCATTCTCGGCATGCTGCTCGTCGGATCGATTTTCTATTTTGGCGAAAGGGTTGAGCAGACCTACCGCACCGATCTCGACAAGATCCAGGACCTTTACATTCTCGACCAGGATCTCGAAATGTCGATGCTGCAAGCGCGCAGGGCCGAGAAGGATTTCCTGCTGCGCAAACGGGAAACCGATGTCAGCCGTCATGCCGAAGTCGCCGCGGCGGCCGAGGCGCAGATCCAGCGGATGCAAACACTTGCCTCTCAGGGCTTCGCCTCGGAAATGGATCAGCGGGTGGCGGCGCTGGATACCGGTTTCGAGCGCTATGTCGCCATTTTCGGCCAACTGGCCGAGAAAGTCCGGATGCTTGGCCTCGACGAGGAGACCGGCCTGCAGGGTTCCCTGCGCGATGCCGTGAAGCAGGCAGAAAGCGTGCTGGAAACGGTGGGTCAGCCGGAACTGACGGTCAAGATGCTGATGATGCGGCGTCATGAGAAGGATTTCATCATGCGCGTCGACGAAAAATACGTCGGCCGACTCAATGACCGCGTGGCCGAGTTCAAGCAGTTTCCGACAGCGCTGTTCGATTCCGCCAGCAAACGGGATGAAGTGTTTTCGCTGATTGACAGCTATCAGTCCGATTTCCAGAAATTTGCCTCGGCAACGCTGGAAGAACGCGAACTGCGGTCGCAACTGTCGGCCAGTTACGCGGAAATCGAGCCTGTGCTGGCGGAAATCCGGACATTCCTGACCGAGCGCCGCGATGCCACCGCCAGGGAACTGGCCGCCACCAAGGCCAGTATCGGCCAGCTGGTGATCATTGTGACCGGCCTTGCGATGCTGATCATCGGCGCCGTGGCCATCCTGGTTGCGCGGTCGGTGGGCAAGCCGCTGGCGGCAACCGTTGAGGCACTGCAGGCGCTTGCGCGCGGTGAAACCGGCGTTGTCATCGAAGGCCGTGACCGCAAGGACGAGATCGGCGGCATTGCCGTCGCCTTCGAGGCCTGCCAGGCGCTGGCCGTTGAAAAGGCCCGCCGCGAACAGGAAGAGGCCAATGCACGTGATGCCGCGGACCGGCAGCGCCGGGAAGAGACCGCGCGTCAGGACGAAGAGCGCAAGCGCAATCTGGAGACAGCCATCGGGGCGCTCGACAATGCGCTCGGCAGGCTCGCCGATGGCGACCTGACTGCGCATATCTCCCAGCCCTTCGTCGGCGAACTCGACAGTCTGCGCACCTCGTTCAACAGCTCCGTCGAGAAGCTCAGCGAGACACTCATCGAGATCACGCACAATACCGACAGCATCTTCGGGCATTCGCAGGAAATGCGCAGCGCGGTCGATGATCTGTCGAAACGGACCGAACAGCAGGCTGCAGCCCTCGAAGAGAGCTCTGCGGCGCTCGAGCAGATCAGTTCGACCGTCAAAAGCTCTGCAGACCGATCACAGGACGCCAATCTGAAGGTGTCGGAAGCCAAGACCGCAAGCGATGCCTCGACCAGGGTTGTCGCGGATGCGGTGCAAGCGATGGGCAACATCAAGGGCGCGTCGGAAGAAATCTCCAAGATCATCGGCGTGATCGACGAAATCGCCTTCCAGACCAACCTGCTCGCACTCAATGCCGGGGTGGAAGCGGCGCGGGCCGGCGAGGCCGGAAAGGGCTTTGCCGTGGTCGCCCAGGAGGTGCGCGAACTGGCGCAACGCTCGGCAACGGCTGCCAAGGAGATCAAGACCCTGATCGGCAAATCATCCGAAGCGGTGGACAGCGGTGTCGATCTGGTCAAGGAGACAGGTACGGCTCTGGGGACCATCGCGGGACTGGTCAGCGAGATCAACGAGCATATCCATTCGATCGCGACGGCCGCCAGGGAGCAGTCGACCGGCTTGCAGGAAGTCAGCTCGGCGGTCAGCCAGATGGATCAGGTGACGCAGCGGAACGCGGCAATGGTCGAGGAAACCACAGCGGTAACACACCGGCTGTCTGACGAGGCAACTGGTTTGACGTCGCTCGTCAAAAGGTTCCAGCTTGCGGAAGCGGGATCAGCACCTGCGCACGTTTCCGCATCGGCCCGCGGATCGGCACAGGCCAGCCGCAGGATTTCCGGTCCGGCGGCTGCCGCCCCGGCTTCGGTTGCGCGGCCTTCTCCGGCCCACAAGATGGTCAACCAGGTCAGGCAGGCGTTCTCATCCGGCGGCTCCGCGGCAGCCGAACAGGAATGGTCGGAGTTCTGATCTTCTGGGCATCATCGTGTTTTCAGGAACTTGCCGGGGACCTCAGGGTTCCCGGCTTTTTTGAAACAGGTGGGGGCTGATGCCCTGATTGTCCCGGGCCTGCAGGGCTGAGCAAAGCCGCTGGCGTTCTCAGTCCGCCTCCGGCGCATCGCGGCTGACCACCTCCACCGGCGAACGCATGATGATCTCGCGGTGCGGGAAGGGGATGTTGACGCCGTTTTCCTTGAAGATGTCCCAGAGCGCGATCAGCACCTTGCCGCGGACATTGGTCAGGCCCGCCTGCGGGTCGGAGATCCAGAAACGCAGTTTGAAATCCAGCGACGAGGCGCCGAACTGCGTCATCCAGCAGACCGGTGGCCGCGTGGAGAGCACCCGGTCAACCGAAGTTGCTGCGCTGATTGCAAGACGGGTGACCTCGTGCGGATCGCTGTCATAGGATACGCCGAAATCCACATCGAGGCGCACAAGCTTGTCGGAGAACGACCAGTTGACCACCTGCTGGGTGATGAAATCCTCGTTCGGTATGAGATATTCGCGGCCATCGCGGGTGATCACCGAAACGAAACGGGCGCGCAGTTCCCGGATCCAGCCGAAGGTCTCACCGAGCGCGATGGTGTCGCCGGGCTTGATCGACCGGTCCATGAGAATGATGACCCCGGAAATGAAGTTGGACACGACTTTCTGGAGGCCGAAGCCGAGGCCGACGCCGACGGCACCTGAAAAGACCGTCAGCGCGGTCAGGTCGATACCGGTGGAGGAAAGCGCCATCATGCCGGCGACGATGATGAGGCCGATCTTGACCACCTTGCCGGCCAGAACCCTGAAGGAGGGTGAGAGATCCTCCACCTGGCTGATGCGGCTTTCGAAGAAATTGCCAAGCAGGTTGGCAACCCAGAGGAAGCCCGCGGTGATGATCACCGTGCGCAACACGAACAGCACGGAAATCCGCAAATCGCCCAGCTGCAGTGCCAGTTGATCCAGAAAATCGGCGGTTTCGGTGCGCAGTTCGAGGATGCCGAGCGCCACATAGACAAAGATCGCAAAGGCCACCAGACGGGCGATGGTCCTGTTCTGGATGATCCGGCTCGACACCGATATGGCAAGCCAGGCAGACCCAAGCGCCAGCGCCAATGCCATGAGATAGGTGCGGGACGGCCAGGTCAGCTCCAGCGTGACCAGCCGGGCGCCGGCCAGGAATAGCAAGAAGAAGATCCAGTTGGTCCGGCGCATGACGGCAATGAGAAGGCGCAGCAGCCCGGGTTTGCCCTTGATCGTGCGCGCCCAGTCCTCAAGCCAGGGTTCAACCCTGCGCGAGACAAGCCATCCCGCGAAGTAGCAGCCCCCGATGATCAGGATCTGGTAGTAGGTCCAGGGCAGGCCGAAATAGGCCTTCGCGGTCTGGGCGAAGGCGAGCACGGCGTCAAGCAAGGCGGGAAGGTCGATGGTCTGCATGGCCCCATTATGAGAGCGATCGGCGTGTATGAGAAGCGTCGAGTTCATACCGGCCCCGCCGGGTGGGATTGCCGGGCCGTTCGCTGGTCGCTTTCCCGGGCCTCACCGCCGCGTTTTCGTCAGGGGTGTTTCGGGCGCTTGCCCGCTTGCCAAGACGACATCCGCCGACCATAAGCAGGTCTTTGATTTGGGAGTTTTTCATGACCGCATTATCGCCGGACATGCGGAAAGAGCAGCGCTGGAGCGCTCATATCTGGGCGACACTGGCGCTCGGAGTGCCGCTGGTCGGCACCCAGATCGCCCAGATCGCGATTGCCACCACCGATGTGGTGATGCTCGGCTGGTACGGCACCGAGGAACTGGCCGCCACCGTGCTTGGCTCGCAGGCCTTCTTCGTCGTCTACATTTTCGGTGCCGGCTTTGCCAGCGCGATCCTGCCGCTGGCGGCGCAGGCCGAGGGCCGAAATGATCCCACCCATGTGCGCCGCTCGGTGCGGATGGGGATGTGGATCCTGCTCCTCTACGCGGTCCTGGTGATGCCGTTCCTGTGGTTTCTCGAGCCGGCGCTGATCGGCCTTGGCCAGAAGCCCGAACTGGCCGCACTTGCCAGCGATTACATCCGGATCGCGCAATGGGCCATGTTCCCGGCGCTGATGATGATGGCGCTGCGCTCGTTCTTTGCAGCACGCTCGCGGGCGGGCATCGTGTTGTGGTCGGCGCTGATCGGCACACTGGTCAACGGCGTTCTCAACTATGCGCTGATCTTCGGCCATTTCGGCGCACCCGAGATGGGCGTGCGCGGAGCGGCGGTGGCATCGGTGGTCAGCTCGACGGTGATCTTCCTGATCATGGCGGGCTGGGCGGTGCTGCATCCCAAGCATCTCGAGTACCGGCTGTTCCAGCGGTTCTGGCGGCCGGAGTGGCCGGCCTTCTTCGAGGTCTTCCGGCTCGGACTGCCTATCGGCTTCACCATCCTGGCCGAGGTCGGGCTGTTCATGGCGGCCTCGGTGATGATGGGCTGGCTCGGCACCGTGCCGCTTGCCGCCCACGGCATTGCCATTCAGCTTGCCTCGATCAGCTTCATGGTGCCGCTGGGGCTGTCGCATGCCGCAACCGTACGCATCGGCCAGGCCTATGGCCGCGGCGACATGGAAGGCCTGGCGCGCGCGGCGCACACGGTGATGGGTCTGTCGGTGGTCATCGCGCTTGCCTCCGGCGCGCTGTTCTGGGTTTTCCCGGAGGCGCTGGTCAGCCTGTTCCTCGACGAGGCCAATGCCGATGCGGCGGAACTGCTGAAAGTCGCGGTGCCGCTGGTGCTGGTGGCGGCGGCGTTCCAGCTGGTCGACGCGGTCCAGGCGATTGCCGCGGGTCAGCTGCGCGGCATCAAGGACACCCGCACGCCGATGATAATCGCGGTGATCAGCTACTGGCCGATAGGCCTGTCGGCGGCCTACGGGCTCGGCTTCGGCCTAGGCTATGGCGGTCCCGGCATCTGGGCGGGGTTGGCGATCGGGCTCGGCGTGGCGGCGGTGCTGCTCAATCTCAGGTTCGTCAACCGGGACCGATATCTGGATGTGGCGAAGGTGTGACCAGTCGTCATGCCATCGGGTTTCGGCTCATGTCCCGGGCCAGCGCCACGACGATGTCCCGTGTCGCTTCATCGGCGGGAAACAGGTGCTCGATCTTCCAGTCGGCGAGCGCGATGTCCTCGGCGGTGGAGAACTGGCTGATGGTCGAGAAGAAGGACAGCGTTACCTCTCCCAGCCTGTAGCGTGTCGGGATGACGGCCTCGCTGCCGACGCCCGGTCCGGGTACCGCGGTGTCAATGCGGCCGGCGAGCTTGTCTGCCATCTCCCCGAGCCAGGCGTCGCCGCCGAGATGGGCTGCTTCGGCGCGCAGGCGGTGGACCAGATGATGGGCCACCTCCTGCCAGTTCTCGATCAGCGCCGGCAGCCCGGTCTCGTCCATCAGTGCCTCCACCAGGTTCGCGTCGACGGAAAGCCCCATCTGCCCGAGCATCATCGTCGCCATGGTATTGGCCCGGACGATGGTCCAGCGGCGGTCGAGCACCATGGCCGGGTAGGGCATGTGCCGGTCCAGCATCCAGCCGAGCGCCGCGGTGATCGGGCCCATTTCGGCCTCGTCCATCGCCCTTGTGCGATAGTTCGGCGCAAATCCGGCTGCATGCAGCAAGGCGTTGCGGGAGCCGCGCGGCACGTCGAGCACGCCGCCGAGATTGAGCACCATGCCGCGGCTGGGGCGGGCGCGGCCGGTTTCGAGAAAGGAAATGTGCCGGGCCGAGACATTGGCGTTCAGACCGAGGTCAAGCTGGCTCAGCTTTCGCGCCTCACGCCAGTGCCTGAGCAGATCACCGAATTGCGTGGTCATTGCCGCCTCCTTCGCCACCCGGCCCGGCGCTTGTTCAGGCGCCCGACCGTGATCCATCATAGACCGGCGGCAAGGCCTGTCACTTACCTTCAAGGTAATTGCGCAGCGTCAGCCGTAAAGCTCTCATGGGATGGTCAACAAGGGAGTTTCGACATGGAAATCGCATATACGCAATCCTGGCTCAAGGCGGCAGCCGGTATCGTCATCGGCGTCGGGCTGCTTCTGGCAGCCGGGGCCTTGCCGCCGCTGGCCGCGCCGGTGGTGTTCCTCGCCGACCTGATCATCTGGCCGCTCGACGGATTGCAAACGCTTGGAGCACCGGAGACTCGCGTCTTCATGGCGATTTCCGGCGGTGTCATGGTCGGCTGGGGCGTAACGCTGTGGAAACTGGCGGAGCATCTGATGGCCGAGCATCCGGCCGCCGTCCGATCGATCACCATGACCGGGCTCTACTCCTGGTTCGTGGTGGATTCGATCGGGTCGATTGCAGCTGGCGTGCCGCTCAACGCGGTTGCGAATGTCAGTTTCGTGGTTCTGTTCCTGCTGGTGTTCCGCCGCCCGCGGCAGGCTCACGCCTGAGCGTTGCAGGTTCCGGCCAATCGTCGCGGCGGGTCTCACCTGTCGCGGCGGTGTCTGTCGGCATCGGGCCAATCGGCTGATTGACGGCAGCCGTCAGTCCGGCCGTCCGGGCTCGTCACGGCTGCTGCAGTACAATGCGATCTTGTTGCCCTGGGGATCGCGGAGATAGCCGACATAGAAATGCGCGCTGTAGGCGGCCCGAAAACCGGGCGCGCCTTCGTTTCGCCCGCCGGAAGCAAGGGCTGCCGCGTGAAGCTTGCGGACCATCGCCTGGGTCGGCACCTCGAAAGCCACCATGGCGCCGTTGCCGGTGGATGCGGGCTGCCCGTCAAAGGGTGGTTTGACGTAGAAATCGGGCGGTTGATACCCTTGGTCAGGGGTGACGGCGATCGAATAGCTCAGGCCTTCAGAGGAGACGTCGAGACTGTAGCCAAGACCCGGCAGGAATGCCGAATAGAAGCTTTCGGCAAGCGCGAGATCATCAACACCGACCGTGACGTAGCCAATCATCGCGCTTCTCCGTGTATCATGACCGCCGGGGCCGGTTTCACTCCATCATCCCGACCTTGCCGGGACCGGGAATTTGCATGCCGCTCCAGCCAGATGCCGGCCTTCAGGTTTCACCGCTCGGCCAGCGCAGGCAGTCCCTTGCGTTCACCGACCATGTTCATGAAGCGGCGGAACAGATAGTGGCTGTCCTGCGGGCCGGGCGAGGCTTCCGGGTGGTGCTGGACCGAGAACACCGGCTTGCCGACCAGCCGCAGACCGCAGTTGGAGCCGTCGAACAGCGAGACGTGGGTCTCCTCTACACCTTCGGGCAGGCTCTTGGCATCGACCGCGAAGCCGTGGTTCATCGACACGATCTCGACCTTGCCGGTGGTGTGGTCCTTGACCGGGTGATTGGCGCCGTGATGGCCCTGGTGCATCTTGACCGTGGTGCCGCCGAGCGCCAGCGCCAGGATCTGGTGGCCCAGGCAGATGCCGAACATCGGAATGCCGCTTTCGATCAGTTTGCGGATCACCGGCACGGCATATTCGCCGGTCGCTGCCGGGTCGCCGGGGCCGTTCGACAGGAACACCCCGTCGGGCGCCATGGCGAGAATGTCCTCGGCGCTCATGCTGGCCGGAACCACCGTGACCTTGCAGCCAAGGCCCGAGAACAGCCGCAGGATGTTGCGCTTGACGCCATAGTCGATGGCGACGATGTGGGCCACCGGTTCGCCGGTTTCGGCAAAGCCTTCGTTCCACACCCAGGGGGCCTGGGTCCAAGTCGAGGACTGGCCGGAGGTGGCGTCCCTGGCAAGGTCCAGGCCTTCGAGACCGCTCCATTCGGCGGCCTTTGCGGTCAGCGCCTCAATGTCGAACTCGCCGGAAGGGTCGTGGGCGATGACCGCATTCGGGGCGCCGTTCTCGCGGATCCAGGCGGTCAATGCACGGGTATCGACGCCCGACAGCCCGACGATGCCGCGGGCCTTGAGCCAGGCGTCGAAGTGCTCCGCCGAGCGGTAATTCGACGGCTCGGTGATGTCGGCCTTCAGGATCACGCCGACCGCGCCGATATGGGCTGCGGGGGTGAGGTCCTCGATATCCTCCGCATTGGCGCCGATATTGCCGATGTGGGGAAAGGTGAAGGTGACGATCTGGCCCAGGTAAGACGGGTCGGTGAGGATTTCCTGGTAGCCGGTCAGCGCCGTGTTGAAGCAGACCTCGGCACGGGCCTGGCCGGTGGCGCCGACACCATGGCCGCGGATAACCGTTCCGTCAGCAAAGACCAGGACGGCGGTCGGCTTTTTTTCAGTCCAGGGGCTCGTGGTCATGTCAACTCCGTTCACAGCTGAGAAGCCGGTGTCACACCGGGCTGGGGCCCCTTGATCTCTGGTCGGGGCATCGCCATTTAAGACATCCGGAAGCCACCAGCGGTCAGCAGTTCTCGCGATGGATGGATCTTGGTCCGGTCTTTCAAGTGCCGGTAAATAGAGAAGGTGCAGGCTGCGGTCAATCAGGACAGTCCTGTGTCCTTGTCAATAAATCGCTTGAACAGGATGCAGCCAAAGGGGTAATCCTCTGCTCCTGCATATGCAGCCCCGAAAGGGTCGAGAAGGAACTGCCGGAGATAGTTAGATGATGCGTGAACGTTTTAGCGAAACGCTCAAGGATGCCATCCGCGCCAAGAATTCGCGCCGCATGTCGACATTGCGGCTGATTCAGGCTGCCATAAAGGATCGTGACATCGCCAATCGCGGTGCCGGCAAGGATCCCGTCAGTGACGATGATATCCTTCAGATCCTGACCAAGATGATCAAGCAGCGCGAGGAATCGGCTGCGATCTACGAAGAAAATGCACGTCTCGAGCTTGCCCAGCAGGAGCGGGACGAAATTGCCATCATCCGTCAGTTCCTGCCGCAGCAGCTGCCGGAGGAGGAAGTGCGCGAGTTGTGCAAGTCCGTGGTTTCGGAAACCGGAGCCTCGGGCCTGCGCGACATGGGCAAGTGCATGAACGTGCTGAAAGAGCGCTATCCGGGCCAGATGGATTTTTCCAAGGCCTGCGGTATGGTCAAGGGTCTTCTGCAGTAGCTTGTCGGGAGTTCGCCCGGGAATGCAGTGCGCTGCGGCCGGGCGGAGCCGCGGGCCACTGGAATCAGGCACCGGGTTGCAAGTGAAAAGTATCTCTTGCGTGTCCGGGTGGGCACCCTAATCTGCGGTGGTATCATCGGCGACCGGGCGTCGGGTACACAACCATTTCGCGGTGGTCTAATACCCTAAATTCTGGGAGTATCCCAACGCAACCCTCGCCTGTAACCGATGAGATACGGCGGTGAGATGATTCGCGCTAAAGCGCGGATTCGATCCGCGGATAGGACAACTCATGATGCTCAATACCGCCTCCCAAATTCATTTCGACCAGGTTCATCGCCGGTTTCCGGAACAGTGCTGGGAGCACGTCGGCGTCACCAGCGGCGAAGTTGTGGATCTGCTTGGTTCCATTGTGCCTTTGGGGATCTGGCGGCTGGATATCGCGACGGGGCTGGTGTTCTGGTCCGAGGATGCGGCGCGTATCCATGGCATGGAGGCCACCAACGGGTCGGTCAGCCTGGCAAAGATACTGACCTGCTATCATCCGGAGGATGTGGCAGTGATTGAGGCATTGCTGGAATCGGCGACAACCCGGCGCAACGGCTTCCGATTCGTCATGAGGGTGAAGGGGGGCTCCGGATCTTATCGACTGATTGCCGTAGCGGGCCGATACAGGGCTGACAATGACGGCGAATTGATCGGATACTGCCATGAGTACCAGGATATGGTGCGCGCGGTGGTACTGGAAGGGGAGGCGCCGTGACTCTCTTTCAGAGCCCGGCTTATGCAGCCCAACCCTTCGGCGTCATCAAGGATATCCGCACCATCTTCGATGCCATGCAGGTGTTGCGCAAGGTTTGCCTGAGTTACGGGTTTCGCTATTTTTCTGTGATCACGTTGCCCTCGGCTGTCTCAGGTGATGACAGCTCGATTGCCAGCATGGCGACGATTTCAAGCTGGCCGCCGGAGCTGATCGCCGGTTACGACCGGCTGGGCCTCGCCAGGAACAGCCCGATTCTGGACCAGTTGCGCAAGCGGATTACGCCGCTCGTGTTCGAGGTTGCGGATGTCAACAGCAACCGCCCCGGAGAGGAACCGCAGAACGCCAACGAGCTGTTCGGCCGTTTTGACCTGACCATGGGCGTGTACTTTCCGGTTCACGACAATCACGGCCTGCGTCACGCGGTGTCCTTCATGGGGGACCGTGATTCTCCTTCTGCCGAGGAGCTGTCGACGCTGTCGCTGTTTGCGACCATGTTGGTTGAGCAGATTTCCAAGATCAGCGTTGCCGATCATGCGGCGAAATCGGTTCTCAATGACCGGGAAGTCGAAATCCTGAAATGGACTGCCGAAGGCAAGACCAGTCCCGAGATCGCCCGCATCACCGGGCTGTCGGAACATACGGTCAATCACTACGCGACGATTGCGACCAAGAAGCTTGGCTGCTCCAACCGGACGCAGGCCGTGGTCTACGCGATCCGGCTCGGGTTGTTCAAGTAGGGCGGCCGGGTTGGCCATTCTCTAACTCGCGGTCAGCCTGCCTTGCGGCGGGATGATCTTGGTAAGGCCGCCGGCGACGATGCTGTCCAGTGCTTTGCGCACCGGATTGCTGGCCCGAAGCTGTTTCCAGGTGTCGAAGTCGCTGCGCTTCATCGGCTTTGAGAAGAAGAATCCCTGGATCTCATCGCAGCCGAGCTGCGCCGCCGCGGCCACTTGTCCCGGTGTTTCGGTACCCTCGACCACGACCCGGCATCCGAGATTCTTGCCGAGCTGGATGATGGCCCTGGACACTTCCCGCGCCTTGCCCTCGCTGTCGATGCCGGAAACGAAGGAGCGGTCGACTTTCAGAATGTCGAACTTCAGGCCGGTGAGTTGTGCAAGGTTCGAGTATCCGGTCCCGAAATCATCAATCGCGATGCGGACGCCAACCGCCCTCAGCGCCTTGATATGGTCTGAGACACTGACAATGTTGGTGTGAGCGATGGTTTCGGTGATCTCGATGGTGACGAGATCGGCGGGGCATTCATGTTCGTTGAGAATAGAGATGACCAGGTTCGAGAATTCGGTATTCCTGAATTGCTCGATTGAGACATTGATCGAGACTTCGGTCGACTGGCCGGCGCGGTGCCATTCGGCGCACTGGCAAATGGCTTCCTCCAGCACGATCAGGCCGATATCGTAGATAAGCCCGGTCATTTCGGCGATCTCGATGAAATCGCCGGGTCCCACCAGGCCGCGCTCCGGGTGGTTGAACCGGACCAACGCCTCGACGCCTGTAACTGTCCAGTCACGAGCGCTGACCTTGGGCTGGTAATAGACCTCGAAGTGGCCATCGGCTATGGCGGTGCGAAGATCGCGCTCCATGGTTTCGCGCGACTTGATCACCTCGATCATCCAGCTTTGGAACAGGACGGTTCTCTCTGTTTCCTGCAGCGCGATCGAATTGTTGCAGGCAAGTGCTGCGTATTGTTTGACCTTGATGGCCGAGGCCGAATCCTGCGGGTATCGGGCTATGCCGATCGCGATGGAAGGATGGAACTGCCGTCCGTCGACCTTGACACCGCCGGCGAGTGCGGCGTGCAGCCGCCTCGCCACCGAGGCTATCCCGTCCGGGTCAGTGAGATCCGGAACGGACAGCACGAGTTCGGTTCCTCCAAACCGCGCGAGGACCGGTTCGCGGAGGGCGTCGTCCTCGCTGCCTGAACTGCGCAGGTTGTCACCATGGCTTTTGCAGGGCGAGGCCGCGACGAGCAGGCTGGCGATTGTCTTGAGAAGCTGGTCGGATGTCTCGTGGCCGAACCGGTCGTTGACCTTGCGGAGCTCAAGAACATCGATGAAAAACACCGAACCGCTCGCCGGGGCGCCATCGGCGCCGACGAGGCCGGTCTGTCGCTCGAGAAGGGTCTGCAACCGGTTCCGGTTTGGAAGGCCGGTGACAAGGTCATGATTGGCCAGTTCGCTTATCTCGGTCGTCGAAGCCTGCAAACGGGCGACCATCGTGCGCATGCTTGCGCCAAGCTCGCCGATTTCGCAGGAACAATCGACCGGCACCTTCACATTGAGATGACCCTCTGCGACCTTTCTGGCGACTTCGGTCAGCTTGCGGATCGGGCCGGTGAGCCGGCGGCTCATCAGTGCCATGAGGATCGCTGTCCCGATGAGACCGGCGATCGCCATGTTCATGTGCAGCGCGACGTCCGATACGCTGTGCTCGGAGAGAAACGGTATGGTGGCAAGGGCCAGGCAAATGCCTGCAAGCGCGATATAGATCGCCGTCAGCCTGAACCCCAGGGAATTGGTACCGATGCCGTAACGAACTGCTTTCCAAGCCATAGACGCCGCCCCGAGGCTCAAATCCGGCAAACCGCCGGCCCGCACTCATGTGAAGTTACCCTGAACATGCCGGTTCTCGCGGCTCTGCAATGGAGGGCGGGCTCATGACCGCTGTTCTCTTTCTCATTGCCTCGGATAATATTTAAGACCAAATTATTTATTGGTGTTTTCTAATATGCGTATAATTTTAGGCATCGGTGCATTTTTTACCGGCCAAGGGCATTGAAGTCTTCCGGTGGCTCACCGGTGTGCATAACGGGGAGTGAGGCGCCAAGGCCTTTGCCAGCGGTGCCTGGCGTGCCTATATAGGCAAGATCTTCACTCAGACCCACTGCTTGCGCCGGAGGCGCGCCGATATTGCGGTTTTCACCGTCCTTTCTCGACGATATCCGCGAACGCGTTCCGATCTCGGACGTGATTGGCAGGCATGTGACGTGGGACCGGAAGAAAACCAACACCTCGCGTGGTGACTGGTGGGCCTGCTGTCCGTTCCATGGCGAAAAATCCCCGAGTTTTCACTGCGAGGACCGCAAGGGCCGCTATCATTGTTTCGGCTGCGGCGTTTCGGGGGATCATTTCAAGTTTCTCACCGAGCTCGAAAGCCTGAATTTCCCAGAAGCGGTGCAGCGGGTGGCGGACATGGCGGGCATTCCGATGCCGGTGCAGGATCCGCAGGAGGCACGGCGCGAGCGCCAGCGCGCCAGCCTCGAGGATGTCATGGAAATGGCGGCCTCTTTCTTCGAAAACCAGCTGCAGGGACCACAGGGCGCCAAGGCGAGGGCCTATTTGCGCGACCGCGGGCTGTCGGGGCGCACCATCGCCGCCTTCCGCCTCGGTTTCGGCCCTGACAGCCGCAGTGCGCTCAAGGAGCACCTGGCCTCGCGCGGCGTCGACAAGGAGCAGATCGAGGCCTGCGGCCTGGTGGTGCACGGGCCCGAGATCGCCGTCTCCTATGACCGCTTCCGCGACCGGATCATGTTTCCGATCCTGTCGGCGCGCGAACGGGTGATCGCCTTTGGCGGACGCGCGCTCTCGCCCGGCGCGCCTGCCAAGTATCTCAATTCCAACGAGACCGAGCTCTTCCACAAGGGCAACGTGCTTTACAACTATGCCCGCGCCCGCCGCGCCTGCGGACCGGACGGTACGCTGGTGGTGGTCGAGGGCTACATGGACGTCATTGCGCTGGCGCAGGCGGGCATCGACAATGTGGTGGCGCCGCTGGGCACGGCGCTGGGTGAAAACCAGCTCAAGCTGCTCTGGCGGGTGACGCCGCAACCGGTGCTGTGCTTCGACGGCGACGAGGCCGGACAACGGGCGGCTAACCGGACGGTTGATCTGGCGCTGCCGCTGATCGCGCCGGGCCGCTCGCTTCGGATAGCGGTGCTGCCGCCGGGCAAGGATCCCGACGACCTTGTCCGTGATGACGGGCGGGAACCGTTTGACCAGGTGATTGGCTCGGCGCGGCCACTGGCCGATGTGGTCTGGTCGCGCGAAGCCGGCAGCGGCGTGTTCGAGACACCGGAGAGCCGGGCCGAGCTCGAGGCGAAACTCAGGCAGACCACGGGGCAGATCGCCGATGAAAGTCTGCGCCGCCACTACCAGCAGGACATGCGCGACCGGATGCGGGCCTTCTTCGGCGGCGGGACGGGCTATGGCAATCGCGAGCCGGGCAAGGCCGGCGGCGGGTCTTACGGCCGAAGCGGCGGTGGATCCTACGGGCGTGGCGGCGGATCCTATGGCGGCGGCGGGCGACCGGGCGAGGGGCGTGGCGGCGGTCTGCAGGCGGGCCGCACCGTGGCGGTTTCCGAGCGGCTGACGCAATCGGGTCTGGTGCGCGGCCATGGCGCGATGCCGTCGCTGCGCGAAACGGTGCTGGTGATGACGGTGGCCAACCACCCGCAGATGCTGCACGACGAGTTCGATGAACTGGCGGCGCTCGAATTTGACGACAAGAACCTGATGCGGGTCTGGCAGGTGATGCTTGACGCGGCCTCGGTCGGCGGCCGGTTTGACCGCGAGCGGCTGTTTGAGGCGCTTGAAGCCGGGGGGCAGGCCGAGTTCATTGCCCGGCTCGAAGCACAGATCCGCAATGCGCGGATCTGGACGGCGACGGTGGAGGCCGCGGCCGAGGATGCGCGCGAGGGCTATCAGCAGGCGCTGGCGCTGCACAAGCGCACCCGTGCGCTCAAATGGCAGAAGGCGGAGCTGCAGCGCGATATTGCAGAGGCCACGGAAGCTGGCGACGGGGATGCCATCCCCGGCCTGATGCTGGCGCTGCAGGAAGTCCAGCTGGAGGTGGCGCGGCTCGAGAACCAGGAAGCCATCATCGACGGCTTCGGTGTTCTTTCAGGCCGGGTCAAGGGTGCGCGCGGCGGCTGACCCCCGGGCCGGTCTGTCGCAATTCGTTTCCGGCGCACTTGTGGAATCAAACCGGGCTCCTAAATAGGGTTATCCGGCGGTGAAACCGAAAATGCAGGCAAAATGGCGTTAATCGCCGGATCCAGGCGCTTTTTGCCCGTAAAGCCTTGACGGATAGGTTTTTTGTGGGAATCACCTGTTGGATCAAAAACACGCGGGAACATGCGCGCCGGGCGGCGTGCGATGACGTCCTGCTTTCCGGGGTTCGGATGACCGCAGAGCCAACGACCGAAGAGTTCAATGATCGGCATGGTTAATGGGGAATTAAGCATGCATACGCCACAACAATCCGGATGATTCGCACATGCTGTCTGCCCATCGGGGCGGCAGCGCGCGCCTCACGGCAGGCGCAGACGATGTCAACCGAATGAAATCCGGGGAAAGTGACTGCCCATGGCAACCAAGGTAAAAGAAGCAGCAGACGACACAGAGAACGAGCGCGAGGGCACTTCGCCTGACGGGCCGTTGCTCGACCTGTCGGATGACGCCGTCAAGAAAATGATCAAGACCTCGAAGAAACGGGGTTATGTGACCATGGACGAGCTCAATGCCGTGCTGCCCTCCGAGGAGGTAACCTCCGAACAGATCGAGGACATCCTGTCGATGCTCTCCGACATGGGCATCAATGTGGTCGAGGAAGACGAGGCCGGCGAAGACAAGGAAGCCGAGGACGATTCGGACAGCGACAGCGAAGGCGGCGAACTCGCCACCGCGTCGGGCTCGGCCGTTGCCGCGACCAAGAAGAAAGAGCCGACCGACCGTACCGACGATCCGGTGCGCATGTATCTGCGCGAGATGGGCTCGGTTGAGCTTCTGTCGCGCGAAGGCGAAATCGCCATTGCCAAGCGCATCGAGGCCGGCCGCGAGACCATGATCGCCGGGCTTTGCGAAAGCCCGTTGACCTTCCAGGCGATCATCATCTGGCGCGAGGAACTCAACGAGGGTGCTACGCTTCTGCGCGAGATCATCGATCTGGAGACCACCTATTCCGGTCCCGAGGCGAAGGCTGCACCGCAGTTCCAGAGCCCGGAAAAGATCGAGGCCGACCGCAAGGTGGCCGAGGAAAAGGAAAAGGCCCGCGCCGAGAAGGCAGCCTCCGACGACGTCACCAATGTCGGCGGTGAAAGCCAGAATTTCGAAGAGGACGACGAGGACGACGACGAGAACAATCTCTCGCTCGCGGCCATGGAGGCAGAACTCCGTCCGCAGGTGATGGAGACGCTCGACACCATCGCCGAGACCTACAAGAAGCTCCGCAAGCTGCAGGACCAGCAGGTGGAGGCCCGCCTTGCCGCCACCGGCACGCTGTCGCCGGCGCAGGAGCGCCGCTACAAGGAGCTGAAAGACGCGCTGATCACCGCGGTCAAGTCGCTGTCGCTCAACCAGAACCGCATCGATTCGCTCGTCGAGCAGCTCTACGACATCAACAAGCGCCTGGTCTCCAACGAGGGAAGGCTCTTGCGGCTCGCCGAAAGCTATGGCGTCAAGCGCGACGACTTCCTGACGCAGTATTCCGGCGCCGAGCTCGATCCGAACTGGATGAAGTCGATCGCCAACCTGTCGGCCAAGGGCTGGAAGGATTTCGCCAAGTCCGAGTCCAACAACATCCGCGAGATCCGCGCCGAGATCCAGTTCCTGGCGACCGAGACCGGCATCTCGATCTCCGAGTTCCGCCGCATCGTGCAGATGGTGCAGAAGGGCGAGCGCGAGGCGCGGATTGCCAAGAAGGAAATGGTCGAGGCCAACCTTCGCCTGGTGATTTCGATCGCCAAGAAATACACCAACCGCGGGCTGCAGTTCCTCGACCTGATCCAGGAAGGCAATATCGGCCTGATGAAGGCGGTCGACAAGTTCGAGTATCGCCGCGGCTACAAGTTCTCGACCTACGCCACCTGGTGGATCAGGCAAGCGATCACCCGCTCGATCGCCGACCAGGCCCGGACCATCCGTATCCCGGTGCACATGATCGAGACGATCAACAAGATAGTCCGCACATCGCGCCAGATGCTGCACGAGATCGGCCGCGAGCCGACGCCGGAGGAACTGGCCGAAAAGCTCGCCATGCCGCTTGAGAAGGTGCGCAAGGTGCTCAAGATCGCCAAGGAGCCGATCAGCCTCGAAACGCCGGTCGGCGACGAGGAAGATTCGCACCTCGGGGACTTCATCGAGGACAAGAACGCGATCCTGCCGATCGACGCGGCGATCCAGGCGAACCTCAGGGAAACCACGACCCGCGTGCTCGCCTCGCTGACGCCGCGTGAGGAGCGCGTGCTCAGGATGCGCTTCGGCATCGGCATGAACACCGACCACACGCTCGAGGAAGTCGGCCAGCAGTTCTCCGTCACCCGCGAACGCATCCGCCAGATCGAGGCCAAAGCCTTGCGGAAGCTCAAGCACCCGAGCCGGTCACGCAAGCTGCGGAGCTTTCTGGATAGCTGATGCTCGCCTCTCTCTCCCCTGGTGGGAGAGAAAGCGATTTCAGCGCCTTGGCGTCAGCCAAGTGCTAGAAATCGCAAGTGAGGGGAAGCCCAAAACATCAAGACCCGGCCATTGCGCCGGGTTTTTTGTTGCGCGGGGTGTGGCTTTGGCGTGTCGTCTCGCGGCGAGAGCTTTCTCAGCCATGGGGTAGGAGGTGTATGCCG
This sequence comes from Parahoeflea alexandrii, assembly GCF_024105735.1. Lineage (GTDB taxonomy): Bacteria > Pseudomonadota > Alphaproteobacteria > Rhizobiales > Rhizobiaceae > Hoeflea > Hoeflea alexandrii. Next base: position 691,678 of record NZ_JAAAML010000001.1, read on the forward strand.
ACTGGATAGAGTTGCGCAGGGCTGACTTGCTGGAAAACTGGGAGCGTGGCAGACTTCACATGGCGTTCAATCAAGTTCCCGGAGCCGACGTCGAATGATTGAGATCGTGAAGGTTGTCGAGGTGAAGCTCTTGGCTGATCATACCGCTTTCGTCCGGTTTTCGACCGGCGAGGAAGGCGAGGCGGATTTCTCCTTGCTTTGCGAGGCAACCGGCGAGATGGTCGGACCGCTTGCCGATGAGGCGTTTTTCAGCCGCGTCTTTCTCTCGAATGGCGTCCCGACATGGCCCAACGGTTTCGATGTCGATGCGATCAATCTGCATCGGGAAATGGCGGAGCAGGGCCGCCTGCGCAGAACTGCGGCCTGATCGCCACACGGCCGCACCGCGACATATTCGCGCAATTGCATGTATTCCTCTGGAAATCCCCGGCGATCCGCATGACATGCGGGTGAAAGCCGCCCGCGTCCAGCGCGCGGCTATCTCACGCCGGAGCCTGTCGCGATGGAATTGCTTGCCCAGATCCTCAACCAGTTTTCCTGGCCGATCGTCATCATCCTGTGCCTGACGCTCGGCCTGGCGCCGTTCTTTCCCGAGCCACATATCTGGGAGAAGCTGAAGATGCTGGCGTCGGGCACGCTGGTCAAGCCGATCGATATCTTCGATCTCCTGATGCACGCCACCCCGTTCCTGATCGCCGGTCTGAAGCTGGCGCTGACGTTTCTTCCGGCAAAATAGCCGGGGGCAGTCAAGCTACGCCCGAAAGCCGTGATGCCGCCAGGCGTCGCTGACGGCCGGGTTCTCGAGCACGCGGCCCACCAGCGCCTTGATCTCCGGCGTGTTCTTCGCCGGATCGTACCAGTCGGCCAGCATCGCCGCGTAGACATCGGTGATGGTCATGGTCTGGCCGGCGAGGAACGGGCCTTGAACCACTGCTGCGAGCCGGGCGAAATCGCGGTCCATGTCGAGGGCTGCCTGGCTCCGGATCGCCTCGGCGGCCTCGTGCGCCGGGTCGGTGGTGTGACGCTCGGGGTAATAGTAGCGCAGGCAGGCGGGGTAGATGTTGGTGGCCATGAAGATCAGCCACTGCACCGCCTTGACGTGACCGGACCTGCCGCGCGGCGGCAGGAGGCGCGCCTCGGGGAACATGTCGTCGAGCGAAATCAGGATGGCGGCGCTCTCGGCGATCACCGGACCGCAGGCGAGCTTGAGAACAGGTACCTTGCCGGCGGGGTTAAGCGCCAGGAACGCGGTATCGGCGGTGTCATCGACTTCAACCGCGTCAAAAGCGACGCCGATCATCCGCAGTGCCGCTTCCACCACCATCGAGCCCGAACCCGGTTTCCAGTATAGCGTATAGCCGCTCATGGGGACCTCTCCCGCCTGCCTAGATTGCATCTGTCATGGCAGGTTCAGGCGGCAGGAGCAAGGTGCCCGCTGACGGGATCGCGGCCAGCTTGTGGCCGCCATGCACCGGTCGGGGGCTGCAAGGCTGCAGAGGCCGATTCTGCTGCCCTTGGGGGTCAGTCCGAGGGCATCAGGAAGATCTCGCGCACGGTGTTGCGCTGTTTGGCCTCGAGCGCGAAAATCACCGCGTCGGCAACGTCCTCGGGCTGCAGCTTGTCGGGTTTCTCCTCGTCGAAAAAGGCGGTGTTGACCATGCCCGGCGCAATCACCGTGCAGCGGCCGCCCCATTCCTTCATTTCCTCGGCCAGGTTGCCGGCATAGCCGTGGACGAACCATTTCGAGGCGCCGTAGACGGAACCGGGAATATGCACCCGGCCGGCTGCCGATCCGGTCATCAGCATGTGGCCCTTGCGTGCCCGGAGATGCGGGATCGCCGCCTTGGCGGTGTTGAGCAGGCCGACGATGTTGACGTCGATGAGCCTGCGCCATTCGTCCGGGTCGCCGTGCTCGGTGCCGGCGGTCTCAAGCCCCATTCCGGCATTGGCGAAGGCGGCGTCGACACCGCCATAGGTGTGCCGCAGATTGGCCATGGCCTGGTTCAGCTCATCCAGGCTCGTGACGTCGCCCGGCAGCGCCAGCGCGCGGTCGCCCAGTTCCTCAACCAGCGCGGTGAGCTTGTCTTCCGAGCGGGCGAACAGGCCGACATTCCAGCCTGCCAGCCGTGCCGCCCGTGCGGTCGCGGCACCAATGCCGCTCGATGCGCCGGTGATGAAAAGGGTCTTGGTGGTCATAAGGCATTCTCCTTGGCCATGGGGTGTACTTCGCCAACGCGCGAGCGCGGGAGGTGTTCCATGGACGGGCGGCCGAATTCCCGGTGGCGAGGAGCCCGCAGCTGTGCTGTCTGTTTCGCCGGGCCTTGCCGGGTGAACTGCCGGGCGGGACTGAGATCCCCAGACAAAAATGCCGCCTCACGCGGTCGTGTCCTTGTTCCGCCTGATTTTCTGCTAAGCATCGCCTCATGATGCGTTGGTCGAATGTCAGACTGAATACCCTGAGCGGCGGTCTGCTTGTGTCGCTGTTGCTGCACGGGCTGGTCGTGGCCGTCCTGCTGTTTGACCTGCCCGAGCCGATGGCCGAGGTGGAACCGGAGGAAGAGGTGGTCGCGGTGACCATCGTGCCGCCGCCGGAGCCCGAACCGGCGGCAGCCCCAGAACCTGAGCCGGAAGAGCCCGCGCCGGAGCCCGAGGCCGAAGCGCCGGCCGAACCGGAGCCTGAACCCGAGCAGGCTGAGGAAACGCCGCCTGCTCCCGCCGGGCCGGACAGTGAGGGCGAAGGCAGGGCCGTGCCGATCCAGGTTATGCGGCCGGTGTTCCAGTTCGGCGAGGAAGACGCGGGTCCGGAGATCGCACTTGATGGCGGGGCTGCGCAAGCGCCGCAACAGGATCAACCGGAGGCGCAACCGCAGGTAACGGAAGTCGCGCCCGAACCCGAGCCCGAAGCTGAAACCGCAGCGGAGGTTCCGCCGGAGACGGAAGCCGGAGACGAAGTCCCCGCCGAAGAAGCGGCCGAAGAGCTGGCTGAAACCCCTGTCGAGCAGCCGGCGCAGCAGGATGCCCCGGCGCCGGCCATGCCTGCCGAGATCACCCCGCCGGACGAGGTTCTGGCGGGCGACGCCCCGGGCAATCTGCCTGACGCCGCTGACCAGGCCGAGCTGGCGCTGCTGCCGGAAGATCCCGTGGACGCCCCGCCACCTGTGGCGCCGGAGCCGGTCGTGCCCGACCCGGTTGAAAGCCCGCCGCCCGCCTCCGCCACCCGCGCGCCGTCCGCCGCGCCTGCGGACACCGCGCCCGCCGTTGACAACGGCCTGCCCGGGGTGCGGGCGCTGTCTTCAATCGTCGACACCGGTCATGCCGTTGCGACCACGGCCATGCGGGCGCTGCCGCGCGAAGAACGCGGCAGCAGGCTCTGCACGACCGAATTGCGCGAGCAGCTGCGCCGCGCGCCCGAACCTTACCGGGTGGAACTGCTACCGGCCTACCGGCTGCCAGGCGGCACCTTGCTCGCGGTCCCCAACGCCGCCTTCCGCGCCGGTGGCGCCTGGTACAATCTGAGCTTTCGCTGCACCGTCGACAGAGACGCGCTCCGCGTCACCGACTTCAGCTTCAAGGTCGGCACGCCGATCCCGCGCCAGGACTGGCGCGCGAGGGGGTTTCCCGAGTTTTGAGGCCCCGAAGCCTCTCCCCTTGTGGGAGAGGAAGAAAAATCACGGTCTTGGCGCGAGAGCGCCAAGTCGTAGATTTTTCAGGTGAGGGGGGACTGCCTATACCGGAATGTAGACACCCAATCCGGTTCATTTTCTTGGCAACCTAACCGGTCTGGACAAGCCCCAATCTCCCCCCTTGCGGGGGAGATGTCACCGTAGGTGACAGAGGGGGGTGAATCCTCTCCAAGATGCGCGCGTTCGAGACAAGCAGAACCATGCCCCCCTCTGTCTGCTTCGCAGACATCTCCCCCGCAAGGGGGGAGATAGGCCCCGCGTTGTTCCGCTCCCGCCTTTTCGCCACTGAGGGGGCAAGGGTGTGCGCCGCGCCATTGCATGAAAATCAGCGCCCATTTCTTCCACACCCTCCAACTCCGTGCCACACTCATGCCGCTCCTGTCACCGGATGGACCGGAAACGTGCCGGTCCAGGCGGGAGGAAGGCCTCCGGGTATCTGTCGTAACGTGCGGCGGAACGAAGGAGGAGGCGGTGCACCGGCGGGTTCCGCTGGCAGCAGGGTCAGCCTGAACGGGATCTCCAATGGGATGTCCAACGGGAGGATCGGCCAAGCCAGCCACCGGAGAAACCTTTGCCCCTTGTGCCGGCCAGCGCCGGCCGGCTGTCAGGGTGAGGGTGGAAACGGGCCTGTGGCGGGTCGTCTTGCGGATGCGGGGAGGGTGTCTGGCGCAGTGTCAGCCGCCCTGGCGTTCCCGGATCTTTTACGCAAGGCCCAGCCCGTGCCGGACGATGCCACCCGCCGCTGATCGCTGCCCATGTCCGGGTGGCAGGACGCGGCACGCCACTGCCTGTCGGATGTGGACATCATCCGGCGATATTCGGGCCCGCGCGCAATCTGCGCCACCCCCCGCATGTCTCCGCCACGGCGGTGGCATGCGCACCAAATCCACTTCCGAACGGCACAGCCTGCGCGCGGCCCTCCGGACTGTCCCTTCCAAAACTCCTCGCGTCGAGACGCGCGGAGGGCTTTCGTGCGTCGTTCTCCCGCGGAACCGGATCACCCGTTCCGGCGTTACAGTCTGAGTTGACGACCGTATCCGCGGCGGTCCGCTTGGCGCGTTCGCTACTTGCCCCTTGCCCTTGCCACCCGCGCCCCGGCTGTGGCACCAGTGCTGCAACCGAAATTCCCTTCCGGAGACCCCTGATGAGCCGAGACGACACCACCGCCCTGATCCGCCGCTATCTCGACGCGTTCAACGCCAAGGATTCCGAAGCCATGCTGGCGTGCCTCAGCGATGACGTGGCGCATGACATCAACCAGGGCGATCGCGAGATCGGCAAGGAAAAATTCCGCTGGTTCAATGGAATGATGAGCCGTCATTACGACGAGGAGCTCGGCGACATCGCCATCATGGTCGATGACAGCGGCAGCCGCGCGGCGGCGGAATTCACCGTGCGCGGGACCTATCTCGCCACCGCCGAGGGCCTGCCGGACGCCAATGGGCAGCGCTATTCGCTGCCGGCGGGGATCTTCTTCGAGATCGATGACCGCCTGATCAGCCGGGTGACAACCAGCTACAATCTCAACCACTGGATCGAGCAGGTCAAAGCCGGCTGAGCCGGCCCGGAGAAAACGCTATGGCAGCGGCTGGAAGGTCGGCTCTGAGTTTTTCCGTGCTGGCAAAGGGCGAGATCGAGGCGGCGCTCGATGACCTGGCGCAGCTCAGAATCTCTGTCTTTGCCGCCTGGCCCTATCTCTATGAGGGCGATGCCGCCTATGAGGCGCGCTATCTGAGCACCTTCGCCGCCTCGCCGGGCGCGGTGGTGGTTGCGGCCCGGGATGATGCCGGCCGCATGGTGGGGGCTGCGACGGCAGCACCTCTTGCCGATCACGCCGATGAGTTTGCCGCGCCCTTCGCCGGTGCCGGGCTTGATCCGAAGGACTTCTTCTACCTGGCGGAATCGGTTCTGTTGCCAGGCTACCGGGGGCAGGGCGCGGGCCGCACGTTTTTCGAAATGCGCGAGGCTGAGGGCCGGGCTCAGGGGTTCGGGCGCGCGGTGTTTGCCTCGGTGATGCGGCCCACCGATCATCCGGCAAGGCCCGACGATTACGTGCCCCTGGACGGGTTCTGGCGTCGCATCGGCTACCGTCCGCTCGAGGGGCTTCAGGCAGAGTTCTCCTGGCGCGACATCGGCAAGACGGCGGAAAGCGTCAAGCGGCTGCAGGTCTGGGGCCGGGATCTCTGAGGCATGCCGCCCGACGCGCGGCGTCGCCGCTTTCGCGGCGCGGATCTTTTCATGAACACAGGATGAATGGCCGGTTCCGCTTCGGTTCAGGCGGGTGGGACTAGTGTGGGGTCAATCGATAGGGACACCCGGCGAACGGGACATCCGATCGGGACAAGTTCGAAGTCATGGACACCCACTCAAGGCATCAAACGCCGCCACATCTGGAGAACAGTCATGAACAGCTTCATCCGCAATGCACTCACCGCCCTCGTTGTCGCCACCGCCGGGCTTGCCGCTTCCGCTCCTGCCGCCACTGCGGGCGGTGTCGGATTCGAATTTTCGTTCGGTGGTCCCGGCGGCGGTGTCGTCATCCGCGACTACGATCGCCGCGGCGGCTGGGACCGGTTCGAGGGGCACCGCGGTCATCGCGATGTCTGCCGTCCGCACCGCGCCGTGCAGAAGGCCCGCCACATGGGCATCCGCCGCGCCGATGTCGTCCGCGCCGGTCACCGCCGCGTCGTCGTTGAGGGCTTCCGCCATCACCGCCCGGTCCGTGTGGTCTTCGCCAACCAGCGCCATTGCCCGGTGATCAAGGTTCGCCGCTAAGCCGCATTTCCATCCAGACCAAGCAAGACCCCGGGGGCGCCTGCCTGCCGGGGTTTTTCATGTCCGCAGCTTGCCTCACCCGGTCCGGGCGGCGACGCGGTGACGGCGGTCTGACAGGTGCTTTCAAACCGGCGGCGGCCCCGCCGGCATGAACCGCGGATTAACGGCTGGTTCCAGTTCGGTTCAGGTCGGCGGGGCTAGTGTCGGATCAATCGAACGGGCAGCCGGTCGAGACAGACACCACCAGCCCCAGGCGCCATGTCGCCCCCAGGAGATACCGTCATGAACCGTTTCATCCGTTCCACGTTTGCCGCTCTCGTTGTCGCCACCGCCGGCATTGCCGCCTCGGCCGCTTCCGCCAATGCAGGCGGCATCGGTTTCGAATTTTCCATCGGCGGACCGGGCGGCGGTATTGCCGTTCGCGATCTTGACCGTCGCGGCAGCCGCGATCATGACCGGCGTGGCGGTCGGGACGGTTTCGGCGGCTACCGCGATGTCTGCCGGCCCGACATCGCTGTCGACAAGGCCCGTGACATGGGCGTCCGCCGCGCCGATGTGGTCCGCGCCGGTGACCGCCGGGTTGTCGTCGAGGGCTTCCGCCATCACCGTCCGGTGCGGGTGGTTTTCGCCAACGAGCGCAACTGCCCGGTGATCGGCTTCCGCCGCTAACGCGGATACGCCGTTTCACGGGCGGTCACGGCCACCGCCTGAAAACCAAACCCCGGGATGTTTCCATCCCGGGGTTTGGTGCTGTTGGTCGTATTCATATCCCCGTCGCGGAAAACCAGGGTAGACTGTGGCTACTGGGCGATTTCCCAGGTGACGTTGACGGTGACGCGATATTCGTTCTCGCCCGAGGCGACGGGCACCTCATCGGCCGCCTTCGACATCATCGCCATTTCGGCGCGGACCATCGGCATCGGCGGCGCGGAACCGGAGTTCTCCGAAATCTGGGTGATGCGGCCCAGACCCACGCCCAGCGCGCCGGTCATCGCCTGGGCCTTGGCCCTGGCATTGGCGACCGCGTCGAGGCGGGCCGCTTCGCGGATCTTGTCCTTGTCATCATTGGTGAAGATGATGTTGCCGCCCTGGTTGACGCCGAGGCTGACGGAGGTGTCGAGAATGGCGCCGAGCCGGCTCAGATCGCGTATGCGCACGGTCAGCGTGTTGTTGACGGTGTAGCCGACGATCCGCGGCTCGCGGGTCTCGCCGTCCCGGTTTTCAGGGTAGACCCATCGCGGCTGGATCGAAAAGCCACCGGTCTGCAGGTCGCGCTCGGCAATGCCCTCGGCCTTCATCGCGGCAAGCACATCGCTCATCGCGGCGTTGTTGGCGTCAAGCGCCTCGCGTGCCGTCTCGGCCTCGCGCAGCACGGTGAGCGAGATCACCGCCATGTCGGGCGCCACCGCCGCCACGCCCTCGCCGGAGACGGAAATCACGCCGGGCTGCGGCGCGCGGACATCATCGGCAAAGGCCGCGGGGGCCGCGGTGAGCATGAGCGCGGAGAGTGCGCCGGCGACAGCCATGCGGCGGCGGGCGTGGAAGGATGAGGTCATGAAAAATCTCCGATCTGGTACCTGATGCATGTTGCGTTCGAATCTACCATTTGTCCGATGACGTCCATGCATCAATTCATAGGGTTGCAACGTGCATTGCGCATCCGGCTGGAAGCGCAAGCGCTGTGATGTCCCGACAGCGAAAGTCATGGCGAGCGAATGTGGACGCATTGCGGCGGCGCTCTGCCGATGGGGAAGGCGGCGCGCCGTCCATGCCCGGTCCTCCCTGCGGCCGCTTGAGGATGTCGTGCCGGCACGTCTTGTCGCCGCATTTGATTTGGGCTAAACCGCCAGCATCCGGACGGCGCATCCGGTCCTGCAAACGGCGGCTTGCTCCGCCCGCAACAGGGTCGATCCAAGGCGCCGCACCCGCAAGGAAGGCCTGTAGCTCAACGGTTAGAGCCGGCGGCTCATAACCGCTTGGTTGGGGGTTCGAATCCCTCCAGGCCTACCAAGTTTTGTCCATCGCTGTAGTTTGTCACCCGGTCCTATAGGAAGGCGGGAAATGGTGGGATTGCGCGGGAAATTGCGGGAATTCTTGTGAATACAGTGGTTTGTGGGAGTGGTTATAGAGTGAGCTGTGGGTGGGATTTGCTGTCTGGTTGGTCCCGGGGGCGGGCTCGTATGTTCGGGGCGCGATTTCAAGATTCTTTCAAATCGGCTTTGAGGGCGGTTTGAGATTTCCAAGAATGCAAATAGAATCTATGTCTCCATGACTTTGAAGGCCTGGTTTTTCAGTCGGCTGCTTGAATTCAAGCGATGGCAAACTCCAAACGGGACTGAGAAGGTGACTTCATAATCCGTTTAATCCGTGCTCATGGTCAGACGTGAACTGTGTAAGTTGGCAAATCATGGTGTTAGCTTTTCCAGGTTCGCGATGCGTCGGTCCATGACGTGGTCCTGCAAGTTGGAAGCGCCGACTGCGCCATAGAGCATAGCGTTCTTAAACATCATCGTCTCATAAATGGAGGGCTATGTTCCCGGAAAACTCCAAAGTCCGGCGGTCCAGCATTCGGGGCAGGCTCAACACCCTTGGAAGTTCCTGTTCGAGGCGATCCAAAGACGGGGAACACTTCAACCCGATTTTGCAGATTCTGGAGAATGCCGATTTGTTGCAAGTTGACATAAGTATTTTTTTGCCCAACTATTATTGCGTTTCAATAATTGGAGATTGTAGCATGGATGACGCAGACATAGTTGGCACCTCAGATGGTAAAAAATTCACATTCGACCAAGCCGAAATTGAAGAGCTACAGAAAATATTTGATGCTCAAGAGAATAGTGATGGCGACAAAGGGCGAAAAGACTATTGTTGTCGATGGCATGACGGAAGTAAGAGGGCGGTTCGTGCGAGTAATTCAGTCAGTGCAATGTTGAAGTGTCAAAAGCATAAGCCGGGTAAGCCCGTAAGTGTATCACGAGGAAATTGCTAAGAGTGGGGATATTTACATGTTAGCATCAGTAGATCTAATCGTAAGAAATAGTGCACCTGGTTTCAAAAAATTTGATTTGTCAGTAGCCAAGGAAATTATAGACGAACTTGCTGACGCAGAAAAAAGGGAGGCGTTCAAAAAAGACCCGCAGTCTTATATGATTAGCAATTTGATTTCTGAAGGACAGGAGGTTCCTGATGGTTTCCATGTCCATTGGTTAGATGGCAATATGCTCGTTCCTACCGAAGACGATAAGGACGAAGTTGCGACACGCCTCGTATTTCAAATGTCTCCCGGGAAAGACCCTATTCTCATGGAGTCAAATGGTGTCGTCGCAAAGGGTGGATGTACCCTATGCTTATTATGCCTAATCATCTTGTTTTAGGTGTCATCTGTGATGTACATGGCTGAATAACTCCGAGTTTTCTCGCCCCTCGGTCCTCGCTTTCGGCTGTAGTTCGAACTCGACGTGAGACAGCATCCAGTTCCATATATCCATCTTATGCGATGGCTGCGGCGCCCATGTCCCAAACCCCTTCACCCCCTCCGCCGCCATTCCCCGGGCGTCATGCCGTGGCGGGTGCGGAAGGTGCGGGTGAAGTGGGAGGGGTCGGTGAAGCCGGCCTCGATGGCGATGGTGGCGAGCGGCAGATGCGCGGAGCCGGGGTGGCGCAGCATGCGGGTTGCGGCGTTCAGGCGCTGGTTGATCAGGTACGTGCCGAAACTGTCCTCGTCACCTGAAAACAGGCGATGGATGTAGCGTTCCGACAGTCCGGCCTCGGCGGCGCAGGCCGCAACCGAATAGCCCGGCGTGGTGCAGCGGGCGCGGATGATGCGCTTGATTCTGAGCAAGTGCGCCGCACTGCGGGGGCTGTCGTCGGGCCGGGCGCTTTTCCAGGTGGTGGGTGAGCGGCCGGGCAGACTGTCCGGACCGGACACCGGGCGGCCTGCCAGCTCCACCAGCGAGGCAATCAGCATCTGCAGGTCTTCAAGATCGGTATGCGCGCCCGCGGCAGCCGTTTCCACCAGCGTCTGCATGGCTTCCGCGATCAGCCGGCCATAGACCGGGTGGCGTGACACAAGCTCCGGCGTTCTGCCGGGTCCGCCTGCCGTGCCCGTCGCCATGGCCTGCTTGGGCAGCATCAGAGAGGCAACCTTCAGCTCGGGAAAGCGTTCGTGGTGCAGGCTGAAAACGCGGGCGCTGTCGAACAGGCCGACATCGCCGGGGCCGAGCAGGATGTCGGCACCGTTCTGCGCGATCCGGCACTCGCCGGAAATCTGCAGATTGAGATAGTAGCAATCCTCGGCGGAGGCGGCGATCTCGGCGGCCCCCTTCTGCACCAGGTGCGACTGCGCGGTGACGAGGTTGAGGGTGCCCGCGCCGATGCCATAGGCATAATGGGTGGCGCGGAAGCTGTGCCGGAGCGACCGGTCGAGCTCGGGCCTGAGCGGCATGAAGGCCGAGCAGATGCCCTCGCGGTAGTAGTCGAAAGCGTCGCTGGCGGCGACTTCCGAGGTGCGCCAGATGCGCGGCCCGGCGGGCTGTGCAGTCTCAGACCATGTCTGTTCACCCTGGTCCATTGTCGCGATTTTCCCGCCTGTCTAGCGTCGTGATCCTAACGCCAAAGGGAGGATTTTGAAATGGCAACCTATGTTCTGGTTCACGGCGCGTGGCACACCGGAGAGCTGTACGAGGATGTGGCGGCGCCGATCCGGGCGGCAGGCCACGAGGTGCATTGCCCGACGCTTGCCGGCAACCGGCCGGGCGACGCGCGCACGCTGGGGCTCGATGCGGCGATCGCGTCGCTGGTCACCTATCTCGAGGACAATGACCTCACTGACATCGTTCTGCTCGGCCATTCCTATGGCGGCATGGTGATCACCGGGGCCGCCGACCGCGTGCCCGGCCGCATCCGGCGGCTGGTTTACTGGAACGCCTTCGTGCCCAATGACGGCGAATGCCTCAACGACATGGTGCCCGCGCATTATGTCGGGCTGTTCGACGCGGTGAGTTCGGAAAGCTCCGACAACAGCGTGATGCTGCCCTATCCGATCTGGCGCGAAGCCTTCATGAACGATGCCAGCGGCGAGGAGGCCGAAGCCGCCTTCAACAGGCTCAACCCGCATCCCTATGCGACCTTCACCGACAGGATCGGGCTCAAGAAAAACCCGGCCGAGATGGAGATCGCCAAATCCTACATCAACTGCACCGAGGACACGGCGCTGCCGCAGAGCCTTGGCTGGCATCCGCGGCTGTCGGAAAAACTCGGGCTGTTCCGGCTGGTGCAGATCCCCGGCAGCCACGAGCTCTGCTTCACCGATCCGGCAGCACTTGCGGCAGCCATCCTGCAAGCGGGACGGGACTGAGGGCCTTGTATCGTTATTGACCCCGCTCCGGAGCGGGGTCAGTCCTGCCGCACTGAAATTGGGGGGTGCGGCAGGTGGCAGGCCACGGCAAAGGCCGCGTCCGAACAGCGGGGCCCGTTGTGGGGTTCAAGCCTGTTTCGCCGCGTCGAAGGGCACGACCGTGTCCTGTTCCTGTTGCTGGCCCGGGCACGGGCCCCGGTGGACGCAGACGCGGTTCCGGCCGCCCTTCTTGGCTTTGTAGAGAGCGGCGTCCGCGGCGGCGAGCATGGCTTCGCGGGTTTCAGGGGTGCCAGCCCGGCTTGAGACAAGGCCGATGCTGATCGTCTGCCGCGGCGGCGCACTGGGCAGGCTGTCAAGCGAAGTCAGCCTGACGGCCAGGCAGATGCGTTCGGCTATGGCGATTGCCATGTCCGGCGCCTCACCCCGCACGATGACTACGAACTCCTCGCCACCGTAGCGGGCGACGAGGCTGTCCCTGCCGGCCAGGCTGCTGCCGATCGCCCGCGCGATGAGTTGCAGGCATTCGTCTCCGGACTGGTGGCCGTAGGTGTCGTTGAAGGCCTTGAAATGATCGACATCGATCATCATCAACGAGATCGTCGAACCCGTATCATTGCTGGCAGCCAGGCTCTCGGCAAGCGCAAGATCGAACTTGCGCCGGTTGGCGAGGCCGGTCAGCGGATCCTCATAGGCCTTGGTCGCAAGTCTTTCGTTGGCGATGCGGAGCAATTCGTTCTTTTCGGTGATCTCCCTGAAGAGCCGCTCGGCGGTCTGTTCTGCATTGAGCTGACGCAGCCGGTTGTCCACCATCTGCTGGATGAACGATGCGAGAAAGGTGAAATACAGCAGGAAAGCGGGAACGTAGATGTAATTGCCCTCGGCAAAGGCTCCGATGCTCATCTGGCCGATGACCAGGGAGATGTTGATGAGTGCCGTTCCCGGCGTCATGTAGGCCCTGCCGGCGGCCCCCTGCAGGATCGCACAGGCAATGCCCATGGTGATGGCCTGGGTTTCCGCCGATGTGCCGTAAAGCAGAAGCGCACCGGACAGGCCCCAGCCAAAGCCCGAGAGCAGCGAGCCGAAGACAAAAAGCCGGACCCATTTTTCTCCCACATCCTCTGAGCTGCGGGCGCGGAAATGGTGTTCCATCCAGACACGGAACATCATGCATGCCAGCACAATCAGCGTCGCCACGGCGCCGGTCCAGACTGCGCCTGACAAGGCGGCGCTGAGGCCGGCGAAGCTGAAGCCGATCGTTGCGGTGAGATGGGGCTTGCTGCTGTAGAGTTCGCGGACCGTTTCCTTGATCTGCTGCTTCGACGCGATGTCATATCCGACGAAGACGAAGGGGTTCCACAGGGCAAAAAAACGCATAAGGCTACCTTTTTGGGCGTCTTTGCGCCAAGTTCAACCTGTTGAAACGACCCGGCCGGCAGATGACCCGACCAGGTTTCAGCAATTCTTTTATAAGTCTTTTGTAAACAATGTGTTGCCTCGCTCTCTGCCTGTTCTTCGCAGCGCAGTCTAACTGGGAAGCGAGCGCTCTCCCCAAGACCTTGCCCAAGACCTTGGCGCGGCTGATTTGTGAAAGCGGCGTGATGGTCCTACACTTGCTCCCGTCAAGATCGAGTATTCCTCAAAAGGAGTTCGAGCATGGTGAAATCAACTTCAAACGGGACCGCCAAGCCTGCAAATGCCGAAAGCAAGGTCGAGCGGTCGCGCCTGGTCCTGCTCGGGGCATTGGCGGCAACGGCTGTGACGGCAGTCGGATGTGGAGGCGGTGGTTCAAGCGGCAGATATCTGGGTGATGGTGACTGATTCCGGCTTGCGGCGGAACGCTCCCAACAGTGCATCGCTGATGCGGGGCAGGAATTGGGTGGCCTGACAGGTTGCAAGGCGCGGTGGCTTGCTGTCAGACCGGCTGTGTCTCCTGTGCCTGATCTGCTGTGTGCTGCCGGCTACCCGATCCCGTTTGCCCTGGCGACGAAATCGGCCAGATGCGGCAGATAGTCTTCCGGCCCGTCGCCGCCCGTGTTGACGGCGGTGGCGAAGGAATTCTTGATGGCGCTTGCCATCGGCGTGGCGACGGTGGCCGCATTGGCCATGGATTCGACGTAGCGGATGTCCTTGTAGGCGTTGGTCAGGGTGAACTTGTGGGATTCCCGGTTGCCCTCCAGCGCGTAGCCCATGAAGGTCTGGTAGAAGCCGCAATCCATCCGGCCGCCGCGGATCACCTTGTCGAACTCGGCAATCGGGATGCCGACCTTCTGCGACATGGCCAGCGCTTCCGAATAGATCGCCGCGTAGCCGAGAGAGATGAAGTTGTTGAGCAGCTTCATCCGGTGGCCATCGCCGAGACCGCCGACGCGGACAATCTTGGCGGCCCAGGTGGCAATCACCGGTTCGACGCGGGCAAAGGTCGCTTCATCGGCGCCGACCATGCAGTCGAGCGTGCCTTCCCAGGCTTCCTTCGGCGTGCGGCTGAGCGGGGCGTCGGCAAAGGCAACGCCGATTTCGGCCAGCTCCGCTGCCAGCCGCTCGGTCACTGTCGGATCGCTGGTCGAGCAATCGACAATGACGCTGCCCTTGGCCAGGCCCGGCTTCAGCGCTGCGACCGCTTCTGCGACCTGCGGCGATCCCGTCAGGCAGAGGAAGATGACGGAGCAGGCGCTTGCCAGTTCCTGCATCGACTTCGCCTCGGTGGCGCCGCGCGAAACCAGATCCTCGACAGGGGCGCGGTTGCGGTGGGCGATCACCGTCAGCGGGTAGCCCTTCTCGACAATGTTCTTCGCCATGCCGTGGCCCATCAGGCCGACGCCGACAAAGCCGGTTTTCTCTTCTGTCCGCGTCATGTCCGGTCTCCGGTGGTGGCATCAAATAAGTAAGCAGAAACTTACAATCAATCCGCTGCTCCGACTTTTGCAGCTTGCCGGCGCGGATGCAAGCACGGGTGGTGGGTGATGCTGCGACTGTCCGGCGGGTCTCGTGTTTGCGTGGGAAGTTGATGGCGGCGGGTCGCCATTCGCACCACTTGGTGCTTTTATACGGGCCTGCCCGGATTCGCACGCGGGACCGGCTCTCCGGTTCCCGGATGCCCTTCAGAAGGATATGCCGTGAGACGACAATTTGGTGAAACCCGCTCGGTTGTCGGGCGGCGGCATGCGCTGATCTCGGCCGACAGCCACGAAGTCACGCCGATGCCGGGCTGGCCGGGGGCGCGGATCGTGGTGGTGATCTCGCCGCATATGGGGGCGCGGTTCGTGCAGTTTTTCGCCGGCATGCCCGAAGGTGCCGCGGCGCAGGCGCCGGGGGAAGGTGTCGAGCGGTTCGTGTTCGTGCTCGAAGGGGCGGTCACGCTCACTCTCGGTGGTGAGGCGCACCGGCTCGAGGCGGAGGACTACGCGCTGGTTCCCGCCGGGACGGCACACGAGATCGAAGCCGTGAGTGCTGCGCGGCTGATGGTGCTGGAAAAGATGTTCGTGCCGCTCGAAGGTGCTGCGCATCCGGACCTCGTCATCGGCTCGGTGGGAAAGCAGCCATCGAGGCCGATGTCGGAGGACGGCCTGCTTTCGGTGCGCAAGCTCATCCCGGTGGATGAGCGGTTTGACTGCGAGATCAACGTGATGGAGTTCCAGCCGGGCGGCAGCCTGGCTTACGTGGAGACGCATTTTGTCGAGCACGGCCTGGTGATGCTCGATGGTGGCGGTGTCTACAGGCTTGATGACGACTGGTTTCCGGTGGCGGCGGGTGACGTGATCTGGATGGGTCCCTATTGCCCGCAATGGTTCGGGGCGCTGGGCGCCACGCCTGCGCGCTACCTGATCTACAAGAACTGGAACCGGGATCCGCTGGACGGTTGATACCGGGAACCGGTGACCGGTCGTGGATGGAAGATTGAACAGGCGAGGGTGGAAGCGAAATGAGGTACAAGCAGCTTGGCCGGACAGGCGTTCAGGTGTCGCAACTGTGCTTTGGCACGATGTCGTTCGGCGGCGATGCCGACGCCGGGGAATCGGGGCGGATGTTTGCCGCCTGCCGCGAGGCCGGGATCAATTTCTTCGATTGCGCCAATGTCTATTCCGACGGGGCGGCGGAAACCATTCTCGGCAAGCTGATCAAGGGCACACGCGACGAGCTGGTGATCACCTCGAAATGCTTTGGCGCGATGGGGGGTGACATCAATGCCCGCGGCGCCAGCCGGCGCAACATCCTGCAGTCGGTGGAGGCAAGCCTCAAGCGGCTTGGCACCGACCGGCTCGACGTTTTGTTCATGCATCACTGGGATGCCACGGTGCCGCTCGAGGAAACCTTGAGGGCGCTCGAGCAACTCGTGGCGGACGGCAAGGTGCTCTATCTCGGCGCCAGCAATTACGCGGCCTGGCAGATCGCCAGGGGGCTGGGGATTTCGGAAAAGCACGGCTGGCCGCGGTTTGATGTGCTGCAGCCGATGTATTCGCTGGTCAAGCGGCAGGCCGAGGTCGAGATCTTTCCGCTGGCAATGGCGGAGGAGCTTGGGGTGATCAGCTATTCGGCGGTGGCGGCAGGGCTGTTGAGCGGCAAGTACGGCAAGGGCCGGCGGCCCGACGTCGGGCGAGTCGTCAGCAACGACAAATATGCGACCCGCTACAGCGAGGCGTGGTTTGTCGACACGGCGGAGGCGTTCACCAGCCTGGCGGACGAGCTCGGCGTGCATCCGGTCTCGCTGGCGGTCGCCTGGGCCGGCGCGCATCCGGCGGTGACCAGCCCGATCTTCGGTGCGCGCACTGTGGAGCAGCTGCAGCCGTCGCTGGCCTCGGTCGAGGTCGAGATGACGCCGGAGCTGCATGCCCGGATCGCCGCGCTGTCACGGACGCCGCCGCCGGCAACCGACCGGCTGGAGGAACAGGTCGGGCGGTAGCTAGTTCAGGAAAGGCCCGCGCCGGAGAGCATCCGGCGCGGGCGCTTTCATCATGCAGCAGATCAGGGCCGGATCAGGACCTTGCCCGATTTGCCCGGGGTCAGCGAGGCCTTGACCGCGTCAGTGACGTTGTCGAGGCTGAACTCTCCGCCCGAGGGCAGCTTCATCTTGCCGTGGGCAGCGAGTGTGACCAGTTCGGTGATCAGGCGGACCTTTTCGTCGGCGGCCATCTCGCTTGAGACGCGGGAACCCCAGAAACCCTTGACGGTCAGGTGGTTGGTGATCATCGAGCCGGCGCGCAGTTCGAGCGGCTGGCCTGTGGCGGTGCCGAAGACCACCAGCAGGCCACTCACGCCGAGCAGGTCGGCGATGTCGGCGACGATCGGTCCACCGACGGAATCGATAGCGGCCTGGGCGCCGTCCTTGCCGACGATCTCGCGGGCGCGCTTGCGCCAGCCGTCCTGATCGGTCGACAGCACGTTTTCCATGCCTAGCGCTTCGAGTTCGGCGACGGCTTCAGCGCGGCGCACCAGATTGACGGTGGTGATGCCGCGGGCGCGGGCGAGATCGGCAAAGATCTTGCCAACGGCGCCGTTGGCGGCGGTCTGGATGACCGTGTCACCTTCCTTCACCTCAAGGAATTCCAGCAGCGAGATGGCGCTGAACGGCATGGCGATCAGCTGCGCGCCGGCCTCGTCGGAAATCACGTCCGGCAGCGGCAGCACGCCGGCGGCGGAGGCGGTGAAATACTCGGCCCAGGTGCCGATCTTGCCGGCATTGACGACGCGCTTGCCGATCATGGCCGCATCGACGCCTTCGCCGACCGCCTCTATCATGCCAACCGCCTCGGAGCCGCCCAGCGCCGGCAGCTCGGGCTTGTAGCCATAGGTGCCGCGGATGGTCCAGAGGTCGTGATTGTGGATCGGCGACAGGATGGTGCGGATCAGGACTTCGCCGGGTTTGGGCTCGGGACGGGGCACATCCTTGACGATCAGGACCTCGGCGGGCTCGCCGAATTGCGTGTAGGTTGCAGCTTTCATGACAAATTCCTTTGGTTTGCCTGCTTCGTGCAGGATTCCGCGATGGAAAGAAGATGGGGCTTCAGGCGAAGAACCGGCGCCTGGTGTCGGCGAGCGCCTGTTCAAGCGGTTCGGGCCGCCGCGAGAGCTTGGCTATGATCGCGGCTCCCAGCCACTGGCTGTAGAGCAGGGCGGCGGCCGTCTCGGGGTCCGGTTGCGGGATGACCGAGCCGTCCCCGGCGCCCTCGCGCAACAGGATCGCAAGCCGGCCGCAGACGGCGGCGACGCCCTCGTCGAGGATCTTGCGCATGTTCTCCGACAGGTCGGCAATCTCGGCGGCAAGCTTGACCACCAGGCAGCGGTCGGCCATCGATCCGGCATCGCCTGCAAGTGCTGCGCTGAAAAAACTGTCGAGACGTTCGGCAGCGGGTTGCGGACGGGCGATGATGGCGTCGAGGGCTGCAAGGTAGTCCTCGACATAGGCGTGGAGCATGTCGCAGCCGAAGGCCTCCTTGGAGCCGAAGTAGTGGTAGAACGACCCCTTGGGCACGCCGGAGGCGGTGAGCAGCTCGGTCAGTCCGAGGCCGCCGAAACCCTGGGCGAGCACCAGGGCGCGGCCTTGCGAGAGGATGCGCGAGCGGGTCAGGTCTGATTTCTTCGGTGCGTTCATGATGGCGACATAGGCAAAAATAGACCGGTCGTCTAGTCACGATGGCGTGAGATTTCGAGGAACGGTTTTCGTGGTTGCAGGCTGTCGTCCGATTGGGCTGCCCGGGGGCCGATCTGTCCCGGCCAGCGCTTTGCCCGAGGGCCTGCTTGGTGAGGAGACGGTCAACGCTGCACCCGGTTTCGGCTTCGCTTGCCTCGCCAAGCACCGGTTCCGGTCGGTTCGACGCGCAGGCGTGCTGAGTAAAGTTCTAGAGGCGCTTGCTCCGCTGTTGAATGGTTGGCTGCCGTGCATGGGCCCCGAAAAAGTTTTCTCAAAAGCTCAACTTATTGCCTGGCGGTCGGTTGACAGGATTTCGGGGGCTGAATAAACATGATCGCAACTGTCATGTTTACATTTTCAAACCCAGGGAGGTTCCCAATGGCCATTTCGGCACCGCGCATGATCGCGCTTCTTGCTTCCGTCGCAACCTTTGCAGCGTTCGCTGCACCGGCCCAGGCTGATGATGTCGTCAACATCTATTCGTCGCGTCACTATGACACCGACGAGCGGCTCTACAGCGATTTCACCGAAGCCACCGGCATCGAGATCAACCTGATCGAGGGCAAGGAAGACGAACTGATCGAGCGGATGAAGGCCGAGGGCGCCAACAGCCCGGCGGACGTGTTCATCACCGCCGATGCGGGCCGGTTGTGGCGCGCCGACGAGGCCGGCCTGTTCCAGGCGGTGGATTCCGAAGTGCTGGAAGACCGCATTCCCGACAGCCTGCGCCATCCCGACGGCCACTGGTTCGGCATTTCCAAGCGCGCCCGGGTGATCTTCTACGACAAGGACAAGGTGAGCGAGCCGCCGCAGACCTATGCGGCGTTGGCCGATCCGAAATACAAGGGCCTGGTCTGCACCCGTACCGGCTCCAACATCTACATGCTGTCGCTGATGGGGGCCTATATCGCGCACAATGGCGAGGAGGCCGCGAAGACCTGGGCGCAGGGACTGAAGGACAATCTGGCGCGCGACCCGCAGGGCGGTGACACCGACCAGCTCAAGGGCATCGTCTCGGGCGAATGCGCCATTGCGGTCGCCAACACCTACTACTTTGCCCGTGGCGTCGCCGGCCAGGTCGACGGGCTGACCGAGGGCATCGACAAGATCGGCATCGTCTTCCCCGACCAGGGCGGCAACGGCACCCATGTCAACATTTCCGGCGCCGGCGTGGCTGCGAATGCGCCCAACCGCGACAACGCGGTCAAGCTGCTCGAATACTTCACCTCGGACTCCGCGCAGTCCTATTTCGCCAACGGCAACAACGAATATCCGGCGGTGCCGTCGGTGGCGGCCTCCTCGGTGGTCGAGGGCCTGGGCGAGTTTACCGCCGACACGCTGAACCTGAACGAGCTCGGCAAGAATCAGGCCCGCGCCCAGGAAATCTACAACGAGGTCGGCTACAAGTAAGCCCGCCGCGTGACCCATACCGCCGGGGGATAAATGACCGCTCCCCCGGCACCAGGAAAGGCCCGGACATTTGGCGTCCGGGCCTTTTTATTTTGGGGGATTGCTCGCGCCGCCGGTGATGCAGGTCGGGCGATAGACAGATGCGATGGCGCATCTGGCAAGTGGCTTGGCGTGTAATGCATTTGGCTGGAAGACACCTTCCCTGTATCTATGGACCAACGGAGGGACCTATGGAGCGATCATCCGACCATCCGACGGTACATGTGGGAAAAGTCTGGCGGCTGATGCTGGCCGATCTTGGCCTCAACGCCGTGGCTGTCTTGCGCCGTGCGGGCCTGCCAAGCGGGCTATTGGACGGTGATGGCAGCCGTATCACGCTGGATGAATTCTATGCACTTTGGGAAAGCTTTGACGCTGAGGCGCAATCACCGACACTGGCGCTGAAACTCGGTCAGATCGAGGCGAGCGAATTCTTCGATCCTGCCTTCTTTGCGGCCATGTGCGCGCCCAATATGACCGTGGCGGGACAGCGGCTCGGCGAGTTCAAACGCCTTGTGGGAGCCTTCAGCCTTGATGTTGAGGTGATGTCCACTGCTACGCGGTTTACTTACCGATGCAAGTATCGCCCCGATTTGCCAACGACGCTTGCGGCAACCGAGATCGTTTTCCTCATCAATTTGCTGCGTCGCGCTACACGCTGGCGCGTTGTACCGAAGGATGTTTTCCTGCCATCGGCACTCCAAGAGACCTCTGCCTTCGAAGACTGGTTTGGAAGCGGGATCTCCTATGGTGACACTGCATCCTTCAGCCTCGATCCGATCGATGCGATGCGACCGTTCCTGACCCAGGACAATCAGATGTGGCAATCGTTCGAGCCCGGCTTGCGCCGCCGGATGGAGGATGCCCGCGAAGACCTGAGTACCCGTGCCCGGATCGAGAACACGCTTCTGGAACTGCTGCCGAGCGGACGGACCCAGATCGACGATGTGGCCAGCGAACTCGCGGTCAGCCGCCGGTCCCTCCAACGGCGGTTGTCCGAAGAAGGGACAACCTGGTTGGATGTCCTCAATTCCGCGCGCATGAGACTGGCACAGCATTACCTGAAGAACACAACCCTGAGTGCGGCCGAGGTCAGCTTCCTGCTTGGCTTCGAGGACCCGAACTCGTTCTTCCGGGCGTTTCGCCGCTGGACCGATGCCACGCCGGAGGCATGGCGCGAGGCTCAGCGGATGCGTGCCTAAGACGCTGGCACGTATCGCAAGTGTTCTGGCGCAGCCTGCGAGTGACTGGGGAGGCGGGAACACCCAAGTTGAGATCAACGCAATCGATCTCAGTGAGGAAACATGACCACGACTTCCGTTGTTCGCCGACATGCCCATGCCGACGTGGCCGGCAAGAGAGTCCTCTACATCGTCTCGAACCCCGCCACACTGATGGGGTTTCCGGTCGGTTTCTTCGCCGAGGAAATGACCGGCCCATTCTTTGACCTTATGCAGGCTGGCTGCACGGTCGACATCGTCTCGCCCAAAGGGGGAAAAGTTGAGTTTGACGGGTTCTCGGATCCTGAAAACGAGATGACGCAATACCCCAACGACCTGATCACGCTTGGATTCAAATACCACGCGAGCTTCAGCAAGCTGATGGAGAATACGCCTTCAATCGCAGATGTCGATGTCAGCCATTATGATGCGGTTTGCGTTGCAGGCGGTGGCGGTCCGCTGATCACTTTCAAGGACGACATGGCGCTCCACAAGCTGATCGCTGATTTCTACGAAAGCGGCAAGATCATCGGTATGATTTGCCACGGCACCTGCCTGATGCTCTGGACGACGCTCAGCGACGGCACGCTGATGGCGGACGGCAAGACTTGGACCGGCTATCCCGACAGTGAAGAGGAAATGATGAACGCGGCGCTTGGAACGACGGTGAACGAATTCACCATCGAGACCGAGGCAAAGAAGAACCCGAGCACCACCTTCGAGTCCGCCGCTCCTCTTGCACCTTTCGCAATCCGCGACGGGCAGATCATCACTGGCCAACAGCAGCACAGTACGCGGCTTTTCTCGGATCTGCTGATCGAGGCTTTGTCCGAATAGTCGGTCTAGGCTCCGCCATTATCGAAAATTCAAGGGAGTATTCAAATGACGAAGGTTTTCTTGACCGGTGCGTCCGGTTTTATAGCCAAACACATCCTGCGCGAATTGCTGGCACAAGGCTATCAGGTCCGCGCCTCGATCCGGTCCGACAAGCGCAAGGAGGAGTTGCAGGGCCTGTTTCCAGACGCGTCACTGGAGTTTGCCACATTGGACCTGACCAAGGACGAAGGCTGGCAGGATGCGTTGCAAGGCTGTGATGTCTTGATGCACACGGCCTCGCCATTTCCGCTTACAGAGCCCAAAGATCCGCAAGACCTGATCCGCCCGGCGGTCGATGGCACGCTCCGCGCAATGCGCGCAGCAAAGGAGGCCGGCATAAAGCGGGTTATCCTCACATCCTCCTGCGCCGCGATCTACAAACAGGCGGGTAAGCCGAAGATGCAGCCCTCGGACGAGACCAACTGGACAAGTCCGGATGATCCGTCCGTCGGGGCCTATGAAGCGTCCAAGACACTTGCCGAAAAAGCGGCTTGGGACTTTGTCGATGAAAACCCGGATATCGCGCTGACCACCATCAACCCCGGTGCTGTCTTTGGACCGCCAATGGACGCGCGCTACGGATCGTCGCTTGAACTGGTCGAGCAGCTCATGACCGGCAAGGTTCCGATGGCCCCGCCGATGGACATGGTCGCGGTGGATGTAAGGGATGTGGCGCGGATGCATGTTGCGGCCATCGATCTGGAGGCCACCAAGGGCGAGCGTTTCGCCGCCGCGAGCGGGACGCATCGCTTGCTTGAACTTGGGCGGATGCTGAAGGCATGGGATTCCGCGCTCAAGACGCCGGGCCGTGAAGCTCCCGTCTGGCTGCTCCGGATCGTGGGGCTGTTTTCCAGGGACGTCCAAGGGGTTCTCGCGAATGTTGGTCGTACCCTCGCTGTCTCTGGTGAGAAGGCCGAGAAAACCTTCGGGTTCAAATTCATTCCGGTAAAGGACGCACTGGTCGCCTCGGCGAAAGCTGTCCAAACCTTCAAGCTGAAAGAGAAGTCCAAATGATCACTGCATATCTGTGGGGCACACCCAATGGCTACAAAGTAGCCATCGCACTTGAGGAAATGGGCCTCGACTATGAGATCAACTGGGTAAACATCGGTTCAGGCGAACAGCATGATCTGGAGTATCTGAAGATCTCGCCCAATGGAAAAATCCCCGCAATCGTTGACCACGAGACCGGGATCAGCCTGATGGAGTCGGGCGCGATTCTGCAATATCTGGCAGAAAGAACAGGCAGGTTCGGGGGCAATACCTTGCAAGAGCGCATGGCCGTGGCGCAATGGTTGCACTGGCAGATTGGCGGGCTGGGCCCGATGATGGGACAAGCCAACCATTTTCGCGGTCTGAAAGAAAAAGTCCCCTATGGCGAGACCCGCTACGGGAACGAAACCGCGCGCTTGTTTGGCGTTCTCGACCGACAGCTGGAAGGCTGCGACTATATCGCCGGTGAATATTCCATTGCCGATATGGCTGCTGTCGTCTGGGCGGGTATGGCCCCGATGATGGAAGATGAGCGCCTGACCAACTGCACCAATGTCATGGCGTGGATCAAACGCAACGTCGCCCGTCCGGCCACGGCCCGTGCAATCGCATTGTCGCCCGGCTGACGCACGAATGACTGATCTGATAACGCTGCGCAGCAGCGCCCACGTCCCGGTCTGCAAGCGGTTTTGCCGATCTTACCATTTCACTTGGGGGAGGCGAAGGACTGGAATGGGCTCATTCAGAACATTCTTTTCGTTCGGCACGAACGTCCACTCCGGGTCGAAAGCGTAAGGGTATCAGCTGCATTTCAATGACCACTGAAGTGCGCGGTATATCCACGGCCTGCCATTTGTTACAGACTCCATTCAAGCCGCCGGCACTCGCTCGCGCCGTGCCCCCCTAATCCGCCTTTTTGGCAGTCGCCACCGGTTCGGTCGTCAGCTTGAACTCCGCCATTTTTTCGGGCGTGAGGTAGTAAAGCCGGTCCGGCGGCGTTTCCAGTGCGTGGATCCAGAGGCCGTTGCCGATGCCCATCTCGTCGAGATGGCGGGCTATGCGCGCGGTCGTGCTCTGGGCGCCCGACATGGCCTGCTCGGGAGAGGGCTGATCCTGGCTTCCATTGAAGACCTGGTGGACGCCGAGAATGGCGTCCTGTTCCGCCTCGCGCGCGACGCCGCCGGCAAAGACCAGCGGACAGGAGGAGGCGCAGAGCGCCTTCGTCGCCACTTTGGTGTTCAGGCCCTTTTCCCGGATCAGCGCCGACATCACCAGCGCATCGGCGACAGAGCCGCCGGGCGAATTCAGCGTCACTTCTTTCACATACTCGCCGCGCGCCGCGATCTCCTCGGCGAAGCGGCCGGCGGCGCCGGGATCGATCGAGCCTTCCGCCTTGAGCTGGCCCCCGGGCAGGAGTTCGAAGCGCATCGGCTGGCGCAGGATTTCGGGCGAACTCGCCGGGTCGACCGGTGCTGTTTGCGGAACGCCATCCGTGAGCGCGGGAGGAAGCACCGGCGCGCCTGTGGTCATCGGATCGTGGCCGGGAAAGGCCGCACTTGCCTGGGTCATTTCCCTGAGATCGACGAAGAGAAAGGCGCCTGCCGCCGCCAGAAGCGTGAAGAATGCGCCACGCATCAGCAGACCGTCGTCAGCGGTAAGAAAGGCTGTCTTCAGGCGCAGGGCAAATGATGGTGATTTCATGCAGGCGGGCCCTTGCGCGGCGTCTTCACCGACGTGTCGAGGCTGGTGATGTTGGAATCCGTATGCGTGCGCTCGTCCTCGTTTTCCGTTGCCTGCAATGCCTCCTCAATGCCGATCCCCTGCCGGCCGAGCGCGCGCTGGACTTCCATGGCCTCGAGAAGTTCCGCCGCGGTGATCCGCTGCGCGAAGGGGAGCCGCTCCTCCTGCCGCCGGATCGCGCCGTGAACGACGGCAAGGATGAAGACGAGCACGGCAGGCAGCAGGTCGATGGAGATGGCGCCGGCCCAGGCCGGAATGAAGTCGGCGGCATAACGCAGAACGGCTTCCGCGGAAGACAGCGGCACGAAGCGGCGCTCGGCCACCGGCTCACGCGCCAGAATGTCATCGGCTGCCTGCGAGAGCACCTGCGACTGAGCGGCCACCGAAGCGCGGATGGTCTGCATCACCTGGTCCTGGCGATTGGCGAGATCGGCGCCGCGGCCATCGGCCACGGGCGCGATGAAACCGAGTGACAGGTCTTCGGCCGCGCGTTTGACCGAGGGCGCGATCGAGGTCTGTTCGAGCGAGGTGATGACGCCGGAAAGGGCGACGACCTCGGCAGAGAAGTCGTCGCTGCGCGGTGCGATGGCGCCCGGCGCCGACACAAGCGTGCGCATGGTCGCAAGATGGCTCCGCCCCTCATCGAAGAGGGTTGTGACCCGCTCACGCGAGGCAAGGACGCCAGCCTCGAGTTCGCTCAATTGCGAGGACATCTGCGACAGAAGCTGGACGACGCTGCCGGAGCCTGTGGTTCCGGTCAACGCCCCGTTCTCGCGTTCGTCCTCGGCAAGCCTTGAAAAGCGCTCCGATGTCCGCTGGATGTCGGGCAGCAGGCTTTGCGCGGCCAGCGCGTTCTGATGCGCCTGGTCGAGGTCGGCGGTGTAATCCTGCACGGTTTCTGCCAGATGCTGTTCGAGCGCTGCGGACCCGGCAAGGGCTGCCGCGTTGAGCCAGCTCGACATGGCGATGATCATGGCGCAGCCGAGTGCCATCACCCCCATCATGGCGCCGCGGGACGACGCTCCGATGACATGCGGATAGAAGCGCGCCATGTAGGACCAGAAGGCATAGATCGCCACCGAGACCGAAGCCGAGTAGATGATGGCGGCGAAGAACACGGCTGTCGGAGAACCATCGAGCAGGCTGCGGACACCCAAATAGGTGTAGACGCCGGAGGCAAGAGCCAGGACAGCAAGCGCAAAGCGCGTCATGGTTTCGACAGCGAGGACGCCGTCCTGCAAGCGATGCGATGCGGCGAGCGCCATGAAGACCTCCGTCAGGAAAGAGTTCTTAACAAGCCCTTAAGAAGGGGGCAAAATGAAGGCTGTCGCAAGGCTTCTTTGCTCTGTGCACCGCTTCACTCCTGTCGCGCTGCTGCCGCGCGCGTCGTTCTTTTCGGTCTTGTTCGCCTGCTTTTCCCCATGCCGCAGCGTGGCGGATGTCGTCTGCACAGCCGGAAATCCCCGGTGTCTCCGGCCCGTGGATATCCCGCAGGGCCCACCACCTCAGCCGGGACCGTGTGAAACGATCGGGGGTACACAAAAACTTCGCAAACCTGTCATCGAGCGTTCACGCAACAATGGTTCCTGCTCGCTCATGCAGACCAGCCAAGCCCAGATCCAGATTGAGCATGTGTCGCGGCTTTTTGGCCAGACGGCGGCGCTTGATGATGTTTCGGTTTCGCTGAGCAAGGGCGACTTTTCCGTGCTTCTCGGGCCATCGGGCTGCGGGAAATCGACGCTTCTCAGGCTGATCGCCGGGCTTGACCGCCAGACCGGCGGAGCAATCCGCATCGGCGGCGAGGACGTCGGCGACCGGCCGCCGAGCATGCGCGACCTGTCGATGGTGTTCCAGTCCTACGCGCTGTTTCCGCATCTTTCGGTGGCAGAGAACATTCTCTTCGGGCTGAAGGTCCGCAAGGTCTCGAAAGCGGAGCGGCTCGCGCGGCTCGACCTGGTGGCTGCGATGATGGGGCTCACGCCCCTGCTGGCGCGCAAGCCGTCGGAGCTGTCGGGCGGTCAGCAGCAGCGCGTCGCACTCGCCCGGGCGGTGATCAGCGAGCGGCCGATCTGCCTGATGGACGAGCCGCTTTCCAATCTCGACGCCAAGCTGCGTGCCGACATGCGCGTCGAGCTCCGGGCGATCCAGCAGAAACTCGGGCTGACGGTGGTCTATGTCACCCATGACCAGATCGAGGCGATGACGATGGCGGACAAGATCATCGTCATGAATGCCGGCCGGATCGAGCAGGTTGGCACGCCGGAAGAGGTCTATGCGCGGCCGGCGACGATTTTCACCGCCGGCTTTATCGGAACGCCGCCGATGAACCTGTTTCCGGGCCGGCTGTTCGCAGGGCAGGACGGCCTGCCGCAAGGGGTGGGCGATGCCCAGCTGATCGGTCTGCGGCCCGAAGACATTCACATCGCCGAAAGCGGTCCGGAGGCGGATACGCGCGGCATCGAGTATCTCGGCGCCGACCGGCTTGTCTCCGCCCGGCTGGGCGACACGGATTTCATCATGCGCGCGCCTGCCAGTGCTCCGCCGCCGCCGGCGCGGTTCGCGTTTGGCTGGGCTCAAGGGCGTGAAAGCATCTTCGATGCGGCCACCGGCGCCCGTCTCACACAGTTCGACCATCCCACCGCTTCCAACCCCAAGAAGGACCTGACCCATGAAACTGCTTAACGTATTTCTGGCGACTTCGGCGCTGACGATGTTTGCCACGGCAGCAAATGCCGTCGATCTCGAATTCTATTTCCCGGTCGCCGTCGGCGGCGCCGCTGCCGGCACGATCCAGTCGCTGACCGAAGACTACATGGCCGCCAATCCCGGCGTGAAGATCGACGCGATCTACACCGGGTCGTATGCCGACACCACCACCAAGGCGATCACCGCCGTGCGCGGCGGCAACGCGCCGCAGCTGATCATATCGCTGTCGACCGACATGTACACCTTCATCGACGAGGACATGATCGTCGCCTGGGACAACTACGTCACCGCAGACGAGCAGAAGAACTGGATCGGCGGCTTCTACCCGGCGTTCATGGCCAACAGCCAGACCGAAGGCAAGACCTGGGGCATCCCGTTCCAGCGCTCGACGCCGGTGCTCTACTGGAACAAGGAAGCCTTCGCGGCCGCCGGTCTCGACCCGGAAAAGGGTCCGGCCAACTGGGCCGAAATGGTCGAGATGGGCAAGAAGCTGACCGTCAAGGATGCGAGCGGCAACGTCACCCAGTGGGGCGTGCACATTCCTTCGTCGGGCTTCCCGTCATGGCTCTGGACCGGCATCGTCGCGGGCAATGGCGGCCTGCTGGCCGATGACACCGGCAAGAACGTCACCTTCAATTCGGACGCCGCCGTGGGCGCGCTCGAATCGCTGGTCAAGCTGTCGGCGACCGACGGCGTGATGGCGCCGGGCATCCTCGACTGGGGCGGCACGCCGAAGGCCTTCTTCGAAGGCCAGGCCGCGATGATCTGGACCACCACCGGCAACCTCACAAACGTGCGCACCAATGCCCCGTTCGACTTCGGCGTCGGTTTCCTGCCGGGCCTGACACAGAACGGCGCGCCGACCGGCGGCGGCAACTTCTACCTGCTGAAGGGCTCGACCGACGAGGAGCTGCAGGCAGCCGCCGACTTCGTCAAGTGGGCGACCGCGCCCGAACAGGCCGCCAAGTGGACGATCGCGACCGGTTACGTCGCGCCGCGCCCGGATGTCTGGGAAACCGAGACGATGAAGGACTACGTCAAGGGCTTCCCGCAGGCACTCGTTGCCCGCGACCAGCTCGACTACGCGGTCGCCGAACTGTCGACCTTCGAGGGACCGAAGGTGACGCAGCTTCTCAACTCGGCGCTGGAATCGGCGATCACCGGCCAGAAGCCGGCCAAGGAAGCGCTTGACGGCGCCCAGGCCGAGGCGGACGCCATCCTGTCGGCCTACCGCTAATCTCAACTCCGGCGGGGCGCGCCATCAGCGCCCCGCCATTTTCCTATCCGAGAACCCGCAGATGAACAGCCGCAACTGGATCTATGCCTGGCTCATGCTGCTGCCTGCGTTCGTTTTCCTGATCGCATTCACGCATCTGCCCGCCGTCACCACCCTCATCGACAGCTTCTTCACCACCGCCAAGGGGCGGCGCCCGGCCGTGTTCACCGGACTGGGCAATTACCAGAAGATGCTCGAGGATCCGATCTTCGTGAAGGCGATGGTCAATTCGGCGATCTATGCGGCAATCACCATTCCGGCCTCGATCGCGCTGTCGCTGGCCATGGCGCTTCTGGTGCACCGTTCGTTCCGCGGCGTCAGCCTGGTGCGGATGGCGTTCTTCACGCCGACGGTGCTGCCGCTGATCGCGGTGGCAAACATCTGGCTGTTCTTCTATGCGCCCGGCTTCGGTCTGATCGACCAGATCCGGCTCACTTTCGGGCTGCCATCGGCCAACTACGTCGGCCAGCCCGACACCGCGCTCTACTCGGTCGCCGCCGTGACGATCTGGAAGGAAGCGGGGTTCTTCATGATCTTCTTCCTCGCCGCGCTGCAGACAATCCCGCTGTCGCTGCGCGAGGCGGCCGCGATCGAGGGCTGCAGCCGCTGGACCTTCTTCCGGCGGGTGACGCTGCCGCTGATCATGCCGACAACGCTGTTCGTCTCGGTCAATGCCGTGATCAACGCCTTCCGGCTGGTCGACCATGTCTTCGTCATGACCAAGGGCGGGCCGGACAGCGCGACGATGCTGCTGCTCTACTACATCTTCGAGACCGGGTTCAGGTTCTGGGACACGGCCTATGCCGCCGCGCTGACGGTGGTGTTGATTGCCATCCTGTCGGTGGTGGGCATCGGGCAGTTCTTCCTGGCTGACAGACGGGTGCACTACAAATGATCGGCGAGACCACATTCGACCGGATCCTGATCCGTGGCGGCGGCGCGCTCTTGGCGCTGATCTGGATCGCGCCGCTGGCTTATGCGGTCTGGGCCGCGTTCCATCCGCCCGCCTTCGAGGCGCGGTTCGAGCTGATGGCGCCGCTGACGCTCGACAATTTCGCCTCCGCATGGTCGCAGGCGCCGTTTGCGCGCTATTTCCTCAACACCATCGTGCTGGTGACGATGATCCTGAGCGCGCAGCTGGTGCTGTGCACGCTGGCGGCCTTCGCCTTCGCCCGGCTCGAATTTCCGGGCAAGACGTTCCTGTTCACGCTGATCCTGATGCAGCTCCTGGTGATGCCCGACATCCTGCTGGTGGAAAACTACAAGACCATGCGGGCGCTGGGCCTGGTCGACACGATCATCGCCATAGGCTTGCCCTATTTCGCCTCGGGCTTTGCGATCTTCCTGTTGCGGCAGACCTTCATGACCATTCCGAAGGAACTCGACGAGGCGGCGCGAGTGGAAGGCTGTTCGCTTCTGGGGCTGTTGTGGCGGGTCTACGTGCCGCTCGGCAAGCCGGCGATGCTCGCCTTCGGGCTGGTGTCGGTGAGCCACCACTGGAACAATTTCCTCTGGCCGCTGATCATCACCAATTCCGTCGAAACCCGGCCGCTGACCGTTGGCTTGTCGATCTTCGCCACCACCGACAGCGGTACCGAATGGGCGGTGATCAACGCCGCGACGCTGATGACCTCCGCGCCGCTTCTGCTTGGCTTCCTGCTGTTTCAACGCCAGTTCGTGCAGAGCTTCATGCGCGCCGGCATCAAATGAGGATTTTCCAATGACCCTTTCCACCTTTGGCGCGGCCGTCAAATTCGACAGCTATCAATCCCTGAGAAACTGGATCTGCGATGCCGACCGGCCAATCGAGATCCAGGACTTCGTTTTCCCGGAGGTGATCGCCGGCGATTGCTCGGATCTGGTCGGCAAGTACAAAAGCGCGCTTGAGCCGCATCGGGGCCCGCGCGGCATCCACGGTCCGTTCTTCGGCCTCGATCTGTCCAATCCCGACCGGGCGATCCGGGCCGTCATCCAGGAGCGCTTCCTCAAGGGGCTGGAGATCGCGGAAAGCCTTTCGGCGACGCACATGGTGATCCACAGCCCGTTCACCTACTGGCACCTGCTCAACCACCGGAACTATCCCGATGTCCTGGGGCTGATGTTTTCGGCTGCCGCCGACTGCCTTGAGCCGGTGCTCAAGCGCGCCGCCGAGACCGGCTGCACGCTGATGCTGGAAAATATCGACGATACCGATCCGGCGACACGCGTCGAGCTGGTGCGGCAGATTGATCACCCCAACCTGAAGATCTCGATCGACACCGGCCATGCGGATCTCGCGCATGGGCGCTACCAGGCGCCGCCGGTCAATGACTTCATCGCCGCCGCCGCCGGTCATCTGGGCCATGTCCACCTGCAGGATGTCGACGGCTATGCCGACCGCCACTGGCATCCGGGCGAGGGGCGGATCAGCTGGCAGCCGCTGCTCGACGCGCTCGAGGGGCTCGAGGAGACGCCGCGGCTGATCCTCGAAGTGCGGCATCACCCCGAACGGCTTCCCGCCACCGTGCGCTGGCTCGAAGGCCTTGGCCGGTCCGAATAGACGGGGCGTCTGATCAAGCAACTGACAGGATTTGACGTGGCGCGGCTGGAGGCAGGGCCGCGGCCCCGCCAGAAAACCGTTGCCTTCAACCATCTGAGAGCTTCGGCGAGAGGGTGTTGATGCGGTCACGGTCAGCGCGCCGGGGCCTGCCGGTTTGGGCTTGACATATCGTTTAGTGATAAACTATATTTCGTTTATTACTAAACGATATGGAGCCCAACATGACCAGCAGACGGAAATTCATGACGATTCTTGGCGGCGGTGTGATCCTGGCGGCAGGCGGGATCGGCGCCTGGGCCACGAGCCGCGACCCGGCGGGCGCGCGCAAGCCGTGGGAGGCAGCGAAAGCGCTGGATGCGGGCGCGAGCGGCGATCCGCGCGTCTTTGCGCTGGCGCATGCCATCCTTGCGCCCAATCCACACAACCGTCAGCCCTGGGTGGCGGAGCTTTCGACGCCCGGCGAGATCAAGCTCTATTTCGACACCGCGCGGCGGCTGCCCGAAACCGATCCCTATGACCGGCAGCTGACGATCGGGCTTGGCTGTTTTGTCGAGCTGCTTTCCATGGCGGCGGCGGAAACCGGCCACCGCGCTGAGGTGAACCTGTTTCCTGAGGGCGAGCCGCAGCCGATGCTCGACCGGCGTCCGGTGGCGCATATCCGC
Source organism: Parahoeflea alexandrii (assembly GCF_024105735.1). GTDB lineage: Bacteria > Pseudomonadota > Alphaproteobacteria > Rhizobiales > Rhizobiaceae > Hoeflea > Hoeflea alexandrii. Next base: position 723,578 of record NZ_JAAAML010000001.1, read on the forward strand.
CTTGTCGCCGACAGCGGCGTTGCGCGCGATCCGCTGTTTGCGCAGGTCTTCGCGCGTCATACCAACCGCGAAGCCTATGACACCGCCAGGCCGGTTTCCGCCCAGGCGCTTGACACTATTGCCGCGGCGGCGCGTACCGCGCGGATTGCCCATGCAACCGGCGAGAAAGAGGTGGCCACGCTGAGGGCGCTTTCCTGGGAGGCGATGGAGATCGAGTTGCGCACCTACCGGACGATGAAGGAGAGCGTCGACCTGATGCGCATCGGCAAGGCCGAGATCGAGGCAAATCCCGACGGAATCAGTCTCGGCGGCCCGCTGAACGAGGGGCTCGACCTGCTCGGCCTTATGGACAGGCAGGCCATGCTCGACCCGAACGCGATGGTGTTTACCGAAGGAATGAAGGCGCAGAAGGTGCAGTTCGACACCGCGATGGGTTTTTTCTGGCTGGCGACGCCGGGCAACAGCCGCGCCGACCAGATTGCCGCGGGACGCGACTATCTTCGCATGCATCTCGCCGTCACCGCCGCCGGGCTTGCGCTGCAGCCGTTCAGCCAGGCCTTGCAGGAATATGACGAGATGGCCGGAAAATACATGGAGATGCGCACGGCTTTGCGGATCAGCGACAATGAAACGCTGCAAATGTTCGTCCGGCTGGGCTATGGTCCCGGGATCAGGCCGGCGCCGCGCTGGCCACTCGAAACCCGGATCAGGAGTGCATGAGCGCAGGTCCCAAAGACATGGAAGCCCTTTTCGGCTTCTTCAACGAGATCGGCATCATCTCGCAGCTCTCCGGTCACGCCTTCGAGAAGGCGATGCCGGAGGGCATGACGCTGGCGCAATTTTCGGTGCTCAATCATCTTTGCCGGCTGGGTGATGGCTGGACGCCGCACCGGATTGCCCGCGCCATGCAGGTGACGAAAGGTGCGATGACCGGGACACTGAAGCATCTCGAGGGCAAGGGCCTTGTCGTGGTCTCCCCCGATCCGAGCGACGGCCGGGCCAAGCGGGTCGCCATCACCGACCAGGGGCGGGCCATGCGCGATGCCTGTATCGGAGCGATAGCGCCGATGATGCAGGAGTTCGTGCAGGAATTTCCGGCAACGCACATCGCCGGTGCGTTGCCAGTGCTGGCCGCGGTGCGCGCCTGGCTCGATGGACGGCGGAACTGAACCTGCAATGATCCGCGGCAATGGCGTGGCCCGGGCCAATGCCTGTTCGGTCCGGTCTTGCGTCCGGTTGACCGAGAAGCGGATTATTGCGTCGTCCGGTCATCATTGAGAAAGGGCAGCGGGATCGAGAACCCGGTCTTGACCCGGTCCATCACCACGCTGGTGCGGAACTTCATGATGTTTTCCTCGGCGAAGAAATAGCGGCGGGTGAAGGCATCGTAATCGGCCATGTCGCTGGCCGACAGGATCAGCAGGAAATCGCTGGCCCCGGTGATGTAGTAGCACTGCATCACCTCGGGTGCTGCCTTCATCTTTTCACGGAAGCGGTCGAGATCGGCGGGCCGTTCGGAGGTCAGCGCCACCTCGACAATGACAATCAGACCGCGGCCGAGCCTGGCCGGGTTGAGGACCGCAATGTCGGCGTCGATATAGCCCTCGGTGCGCAACCTCGCCAGGCGCTTGCGGCAGCTGTCAGGCGACAGATGCACGAGCTTCGACAGCGCCTCGGCGGTGAGGCGGTTGTTGGTCTGGATGGCATCGAGAATGGCTGCGTCAAATCTGTCCATGCCCGATACTTGCCGGAAACCGGCTTCTGCGCCAGCGAAAATGGGGCATCTGTTCCGGAAATCCGCACGGCAAGGCGATGGTGATCTGAAAACCGGACCATATGGTGTGAAGATTTCCGGGAAACGGCACGTCATCCGCAGCTATCCTTGAGACACGATAACCAAGGGAAGGCGGATATGACCAAGGCACTTGAGAACAGATATCGCGGTACCGGCATGCCGGACCTTCCGCCGATGCAGGGGGTCGATGCGCAGGCCGTTGCGGCCTTGCTGGCGCAGTGTCCGAAACATCAGCCCACCCCCTTGCTGGATTGCCCGGAGCTGGCAAGGGCGGCCGGTGTTGCACGGCTGACAATCAAGGACGAGCGGGAACGGATGGGGCTTGGCAGCTTCAAGGCGCTGGGTGCGGCCTACGCCATTGCCCGCGAGGCGGCCGCGATGGGTGGCGATCTGCGAACGGCTCTCTCCGGCCGCACCTACGTGACGGCCAGCGCCGGCAATCACGGCATGTCGGTGGCGGCCGGCGCCCGGGTCTTCGGTGCCGGGGCAGTGGTGTATCTGTCCGAGGCGGTGCCGGCAGCCTTCGCCAGGCGGCTGGAGGCAATGGGCGCGCAGGTGGTGCGGGCCGGGGCCGACTATGAGGCCAGCATGCAGGCAGCCTCCCGCGCCGCGGACGCCCACGGCTGGACACTGTTGTCGGATGGTTCCTGGCCCGGCTATGTCGAATTGCCCTACAGGGTCATGGAAGGCTACCGGCAGATGGCAACGGAAATCGAAGCCCAGATCGACGACATTCCGAGCCACGTGCTGTTGCAGGCAGGGGTCGGCGGACTGGCGGCAGCGGTGGCCGGGCAATTGCGGCTTGCCTGGGGCGATGCGCCCGACATGATCGTGGTTGAGCCTGATGCCGCTCCGGCGCTGATCGAGAGCATTCGCGCAGGCAGGGTGGTGGTCACCGAAGGGCCGGACTCGGCCATGGGGCGGCTTGATTGCAAAACGCCGTCGATGCTGGCGCTTGCCGATCTTGCCCGGGACGCCGATCTTTTCGTCACCCTGAGCGAAGCCGAGGCAGCGGCGGGAACCGCGGCGGTGGTCGAGGCCGGGCTTGCCTCGACGCCGTCGGGCGCTGCGGGCATTGCCGCGCTGCTGGCCGGGATTGACGGCATCGGACCGCAGTCGCACGTTCTGTGTATCCTGAGCGAGGGGCCGGAAGATGCCTGAAAAATCGCTGATCTTTCCTTCCGGGGAATACCGGGGCCGCATCCGGGCGCTGCAGCGGGAAATGGCACGCCATGATCTCGATGCCCTGCTTCTGACCACGCCGGCGGATGTGTTCTACACCACGGGATTTCTCACCCGGTTCTGGGAGAGCCCGGCGCGGCCGTGGTTCGTTGTCGTGCCTGCTCAGGGAGATCCTGTCGCGGTGATTCCCTCGATCGGCGCCGAACTGATGGGGCGCTGCTGGATTTCGGACGTAAGGACATGGAATGCGCCCGATCCTGTCGATGACGGGGTGAGCCTTCTGGCTGACACGCTCACAGGCCTGGTGCCGGCCTCGGGCCGGATCGGCATTCCGATGGGGCTCGAAAGCCATCTGCGCATGCCGGTTGCCGATTTCCTCAGGCTGCAGGAGATGATCACGCCGCGCCGGATTGCCGATGGCACTGCGGCCGTCTACCGGGTGCGGGAAATCAAGTCCGAAGCGGAAATCGCGAAGATCCGCGCCAGTTGCGCCGTTGCCGATGCCGCTTTCGAGCGGGTTCCGGAGTTCGCAGGCCAGGGGGTGCCGCTTGCCCGGGTGTTTCGCGATTTCCAGGTGGCGCTTTTGCAGGAGGGGGCGGACTGGGTAAGCTATGTCGCGGGCGGCGCCGGGCCGGGTGGCTATGGCGACGTCATTTCGCCCGCCGATGAACGCCCGTTGCAGACTGGCGATGTCTTGATGCTCGATACCGGCGCGGTGCGCGAGGGATACTTCTGCGACTTCGACCGGAATTTCTCCATCGGCCGCGCCACTGACGATGTGCGCCGGGCCCATGCGGCTCTCTTTGCCGCTACCGATGCCGCGCTCGCCAGCCTGCGGCCGGGCATGCTCGCACGTGACCTGCACCGGATTTTGAGCGAGGCGCTTGCGCGGCAGGGCACCAAGACGGGAGGTGGCAGGCTGGGCCACGGCCTGGGGCTGACGCTGACGGAGTGGCCTTCGGTGACGCCGCTTGATGCGACCGAATTGCGCGAGGGCATGGTGCTGACGCTGGAACCGGGTGTGGAAATCGCGCCTGGGCGAATACTGGTGCACGAGGAAAACATCGTGCTGCGCGCCGACGGACCGGAGCTGCTGTCGTGCCGCGCGCCCGCCGAGATGCCGGAGATTTTAGGATGAAACTGGCGGGCTTCGATCTCACCGGACCGATCGGGACAAAGGCGACGCTGGGGCTGGTCGTGCTGCAGGCCGATGAGACGCTGGAGCAGGATTTCCGCCGGCTGTTTTCCGACCCGGATGTGGCGATCTACACCAGCCGGATCGCCTCGGGCGAGGAATTGTCGACTGATTCGATTGCGGCGATGGAAGCCGAACTGCCGCGCAGCGCCGGGCTGTTTCCGCGGGGCGCGCGCTTCGACGCGGTTGCCTATGCATGCACATCGGGCACGACGCTGATCGGAGCGGAGGCCGTGGCGAAAATGCTGAGGCGCGGGGTGGAGACACCGATGGTCACCGACCCGCTGACGGCGGCATTCGCCGCGCTGCGGGCGCTCGACGTGACCAGGCTGGGGCTGGTGACGCCTTACGTGGAAAGTGTCGCGGGGCCGGTGCGCGATGCCTTCATTGCGGCGGGCTTCGCGGTCGGGGAGGTGCTGACCTTCGGCGAGGAAGTCGAGGCGCGCGTGGCCCGGATTGCGCCCCGATCGATCGAGGCTGCGGCACGGGATGCGGCCGGGGGCGCGGACGCGGTGTTTCTCTCCTGCACCAATCTGAGGACGCTCGGGAGCATCGATGCGCTGGAAGCCGAACTGGGCATTCCGGTTCTCAGCAGCAACCAGGTGCTGGCCTGGCACATGGCCGAGGCGACAGGAGCGCCAGTGGCCGGGGATGCGCCGGGGCGGCTGTTCAGGGCGGGCAAGAGCGCATAGGCGGGTACTGTTGGATCATCCAAGCGACGGCTGGACCGAGCCCGCCTTTGCCCAGGCCGAAGGTTGAAAGGACGCCTGCTTCCAACTAGGTTGTTGCTGGACGCCCTCAACAGCGGGCGCTGCGTTTGCCGAGCCTCGCAGCATCAAGCGCCTGGTCGACATGCCGCTGTCGGCGATCTGCGGGTCATGTCGCGCGAACTCCCGAGGCATCTTGCCAATCAGCAAAGCCCGAAGGCTTTCGTTGCCGGCTGGACCGACCAACGACCCACTCAACGAGCGCAATGGCGATCGTTGCCCGGAGCGCCCGCGCCTCCCTAACACTTCCTTGCAAAGGAGTATCGACCATGCACGCCGGACTGATAGCCATCATTATGCTGCTGCCCTTCGCCCTCTTGTTCCTCTATTCGGGCATCCACGAATACCAGCGCTACAAATCCGAGGGCCGGGCGAGATACGGACTTGTGTACGATGAAGAGAGCGGTACGACCCACGTGACCGCTATTGCCGAGGATGCGGAGGGATACGATCCCGATGAGTTTGACCCCGGAGACCACAACGGGCGGGAAACAAGCGACGAGACCGCCGACGACAGGGCATAGAGCGCGGGAATCCCGATCAGACCAACAATTGTTCCGGTGAATTCATTGTGCTTTGAGTTCCCGGTGTCGTGACACAACAGGGCTGCGGAGCGCCCAATTGAGGCTGCCGAAGAGGCCTGACGGCAGGGAATACCTGGTCCAGGCTCGCCATCGTGCTCAGGGTCAGGGAGGCCTTCATACATTGCGCCAAGGCGTTCCCCTGCTCGCATCTGTCGGATCCCGAGCACCGTTAGGGTCGCGCCGACATGCCGTCGCCGGTCAAGATCACTCTCGAACAGACCACGGGCGCACCGGACGACGCCGAGAAAATGCGCAAGCTCGACCACAGCCTGGACGGAGACTGCCGGAAGTTGCTGTACCGGGCGCAAACCACTTGCTGCATCAGACTATTGGCTTGAGTACGTTCGGTTTCGGGTCCCGGAACCGGGAACAGGCGACGTACTGTCCGTGCGACAATCCCGCACCTTTGCAATGGGAAACTGATCTGCGAGTTTGACCGCGGAGGGTTTATGTTGAGGTCCAGAATTCCCGCATGGCAGCTGACAGTCGGCATGATTGGCCTTTTTGCGCTGATCATGGCCGGGTTCGCTCACAAGCCTGTGGACCTTGCAGATTCTCAGGATGCCGATCTTGCCGGATATGTGTTGCCGGACGGCACTCTTCCGGTTCTCTGCCTGACTGGCGACAATGACAGCGGCAGCGGCCAACGGGCCCATCAGGACGCCTGTGATTTCTGCCGCCTTGCCAGTTCGGTGGTTCTTCCCGCACCAGATCATTTCGACCGGGCTACCCGCATCGGGATTTCGCAACCGCTGCTTCCAGAGCAAGCCGAGCCGCTGCTTGCCAGGAAGGCTGATCTGCTGCCGCCGGTGCGCGGCCCGCCTTCGATTGCTGCATGACCCGTGAGTGCGCGGCTTGATGGCCGGGCATCTCATCAGACGGAAGCCGTGGGTGCATGGAAAGGCGCCTGCGTTACTTCACGACAATTCCAGCAATTCGGAAAGACTTACCCATGAATATCTTGAGAAACATACTCGCCACCATCGCTCTGGTGCTGGCAACCCTTATCCCCGCAGCGGCTGCCCAGGCTCAGGACGCCAAACCGGGCCTGTTCGTCAATCTCACCACTGACGACACCTGGGCTGCCGGTAAGGCGATCATGTTTGCACATCAGAAGGCACTGAAAAACGGCCACAAGCCGGTGGTCATCTGGTTGAATGTCCGTGGCGTGTACCTGGCTGACAAAAAGCGCCCGTCGCATGTACACGGACTGATGCGCGAACAGAACATGTCGATCCAGGACATGTTGACGGCCTTCATGAAGGATGGTGGAACCGTACTTATGTGCCAGGCCTGCTCGGCCGCAGCCGGATTGACCGTCGATGACTATATCGACGGTGTTGAAATGGGCAGCTGGCCGGTCGTGGAAGGATACCTCTTCGATCCTGCGATAAAGACCTTGTCCTGGTAAGGGCCAACCAGAACGGGCGGGCCAGTGTCCTTGCACAAAGCCCGCCCGAACGGCTTGTCGCAGCTTCTCACATCTGTCGAGCGAAGCTGAAGAACATCAAGCGCTTGGCAGCAGTGCATCGGCTTTCGGGCGGATGAGCCGGGTCTGCTGCCGGCCTGATTTTCCGATGGTGTGGCAGAGCAGGATCACCGGCAGCAGGCCGAAGCCGACGATCATCAGCGAGGGCAGGGCTGCCTGCTGCAGGCGTTCGTCGGAAGCGAGGCGATAGGCCTGGACGGCGAGCGTGTCGAAATTGAACGGCCGCATGATCAGCGTTGCGGGCAGTTCCTTCATCACGTCGACGAAGACGATCAGCAGTGCGGTCAGCAGGCTGGGGCGCAATAGCGGCAGATGGATTTCGACCAGCATGCGGCCTGAGGTGCGGCCCAATGTGCGGGCGGCGGCATCGATGTTGGGCTTGATCGCCGAGATGCCGGTGTCAAAGGCGCCAAGGGCCGCGGCGATGAAACGCACCATGTAGGCAACCACCAGAAGCCCGATGGAACCGGTGAAGAACAGGCCGGTGGAGACATCGAAGTTGGCCCGGGCCCAGGCGTCGACGGCGTTGTCGAGGGCTGCGAAAGGGACCAGCAGGCCGACCGCGATGACACCGCCGGGAACAGCATAGCCGATGCCCGCGGCGGCTGCGGAAAAGCGGGCGGCGAGGCTCGGCGCGATGCGGGCGCAGAAGCCGATGATGATGGCGGCGGCGACGGTGACGAAGGCGGTGATCGATGCCAGCGTCAGGGAATTCTGGACATAGCCGAGATAGCGCGGCGAGAAGGGCGATCTTCCGGCGCTGATCGCCATGTCGGCAAGGACAACGAGCGGAATGGCAAAGCCGACGGCGACCGGCACCATGCAGGCGGTGAAGGCAGCGGCTGCCCGCCAGCCGCGGAGTTGATGCCGCTCCATGGTTTCAAGCCGCGAGCCGGCCGGAAAGCGTTTTGCCGCGCCGCGCTGGGCGCGCTCGAGCAAGGCGAAGCTCAGCGCCACGACCAGCAGGCACAGCGCCAGCTGCGAAGCGGCCATGCGGTCGCCCATGGAGAACCAGGCCGCGTAGATGCCGGTGGCGAAGGTCTGCACGCCGAAATGCGCCACCGTGCCGAAGTCGGCGATGGTTTCCATCAGCGCCAGGATGACGCCGCCGGCAATGGCCGGGCGGGCCATCGGCAGGCTGACGCGCCAGAAGGCCGACCAGGACGTGTGCCCCAGCGTGCGGGCGGCGAAATAGGCGGTCGGCGATTGCTTGAGGAAGGCTGCGCGGGCGAGCAGGTAGACGTAAGGGTAGAGCACGAAGATCAGCATGGCGCTCGCGCCGCCGAGCGAGCGGACTTCGGGGAACCAGTAGTCCTGCGGGCCCCAGCCGGTGATGGCGCGCAGCGCCGTCTGCACGGCACCTGGATGATCAAGCAGGTCGGTATAGGCATAGGCCAGCACATAGGCCGGGAAGGCGAGCGGCAGCGCCAGCACGATCTCGAAGGTGCGGCGGAAAGGGAAAGAGCAGGTGGTGACCAGCCAGGCGGTCGAGGTGCCGACGATTGCCGTGCCGATCCCCACCAGCACCACCAGTTCGACCGTGGTCCAGGCATAGCGCGGCAACACCGTCGCCATCAGGCTGTTCCAGGTGTCAAGAGTGCCGGAGACCGCCGCGAACGCCACCGCGACAATCGGCGCGAGGCAAAGCAGGGAGACGATCCAGGCTGCGGTCTTGAGTGCGCGTTCGCCCACGGGCGGGGTCTTCCTTTACATTTGGCTCCGGGGCTGCCACCGGAGCCTCAGAATACAATCTGCGGCACAGGTCACAGGCGCCACCCGATGTTTGACAGCGGACGGCAGCTCGGTCAAAGATTGTGGAGTAATTCATACAGGTTTTAGCGTCAACTGGCAGGCAGGACTGGCACTTGCGCGCGAGTATCGAGAACGTTGATGATTGTTTGCCAGTGCAACCTTGTGTCGAAAGACGAGATCGAGGCTGCGGTCGAAAAACTGCTTGCCGAGGACCCCTGGCAATTGATCGTGCCGTCGAAGGTCTACCATTCGATGCGGATCCGTGGCCGCTGCTGCGGCTGTTTTCCCGACGTGGTGGACATCATCGGCGAGGTCACCGCACGGGTGAGAAACGGAGCGGAATAGGCGGTTGACACCAGGCTGCGGCATCGCCGCTGCATTGACGCGTCGGCGGCCATTGCTTAAGTCAGTCGGACAAACCGAATTTCGGCGCGCCAACCGATGCGCGCCACGTTTCAAAGGCAGTTGACTTCATGGATCTTCGCCCAGTCACCCCAACCTATTCCGTTTCAGGACAGATTTCCGCTGAGGATCTGGCCGCCATCAAGGCCGCCGGCTTCAAGTCGATCGTTTGCCACCGTCCCGATGGCGAAGCGCCGGACCAGCCGAGCTTTGACAGCATCAGGCAGGCGGCCGAGGGTCTTGGCATCGAAGCGCGTCACATCCCGGTCGGTCCGATGGGCGTGACCGCGGAGGCGGTGCGCGAGATGGTCGACGCGATCGACGAAATGCCGCAACCAATGCTGGGCTACTGCCGCTCAGGCGCGCGTTCGACGGCGATCTTCCAGCACACGGCGCATCTGCGCAACTGAAGGTGCGGAATGACGGCCCGGTGCCGGGGGGCGCCGGGTGAGGGACGCCGGCCTGAATACGGGCTGTTGCGGGGGGACGCATGCGCATCGAGGATCTCGCCAAGCCACCGTTCAATCTTGACGCCCCGGCAATCAGCTGGGTGCGGCAGACGCTCGGCCGGCTCAGCCCGGACGACAGGCTCCGGCAACTGTTCAATTTGCTCTCGGTCGGCGACGATCCCGAGGCGATCGCCAGGGTGCAGGCGTTCCGGCCCGGCGGGATCACCCGGATGCGCGGAGGCGACATCGCGCATGAGCGGGCGGTCATCGACGATTTCAACGTGAAAGCCCAGGTGCCGCTGCTGGTGTCGGCGGATCTCGAAGGCAGCCGAATGAGTCTGGCGGGCGGCGCCGAATGGCCCAACCCGCTGGCGCTGGCGGCGATCGACGATCTCGAGGTGACCGAGACCGTCAGCCGGATGATGGCGGAGGAGGCGCGCGCCGCAGGCATCAACTGGAGCTTCACGCCGGTTCTCGACATCAATGCCGCCTGGCGCAGCCCGATCGTCGCCACCCGCGGCTTCGGCTCGGACCCGGAGGTGATCGCGCGGCATGCGCTGACCCAGATGCGGGTGTTCCAGCGCCATGGCATCGCGTCAGCGGTCAAGCACTGGCCGGGCGAGGGCCATGACGACCGCGATCAGCATCTGGTGACCACGATCAATCCGCTGTCGATGGACGAGTGGGAAGCAAGCTTCGGGCGGCTTTATCGTGGCGCGATCGAGGCCGGAGTGATGTCGGTGATGTCGGCGCATATCGCGCTGCCCGCCTTCGTGCGCGAGCAGGCGGGGGATGGTGCGGGCGTGGAAGCGTTCCGGCCGGCCTCGATCAGCCGAATTCTCAACGACGACCTGCTGCGCAGGCGGCTCGGGTTCAACGGGTTGATCGTCTCGGACGCCACGGCGATGGCCGGGCTCGGAGCCTGGTCGAAGCGCTCGGAGCATCTGCCCGAAATCATCGCCTCGGGTTGCGACGTGATCCTGTTTTCAAACGATCCAGAACAGGATCTGCGCTTTCTTGAGGCAGCCCTTGCCGACGGACGGCTGACCTGGGAGCGGGTTGACGAGGCGGTGATGCGCCAGCTCGGCCTGAAGGCGGCGCTCGGGCTGCATGCGGCCGCGGAGCCACCCCGGCGGACCGAACCGGAAGCCGCGAAAGCCTATGCGGCTGAGGTGGCGCGGCGGGCGCCGACGCTGGTCAAGGACGTGCGAGACCTGTTGCCGCTCGATCCCGACAGCCACAAGCGGGTGCTGGTGATTTCCGGCGGCATCGTGTTCCCGTTCCTGCCCGAGCCCTTGCCGTTCGCGCTGCCGGACATGTTTGCCGATAAGGGCTTCGAGATCACCATGCATGAGCCGGGGATGGACGTCAGGGCGGAAAAATTCGATCTGATCCTCTATTTGTTCGGCGACGAGACGCTTCTGACGCGCGGGCGGATCTTTCTCGACTGGCTGGGGCTGACCGGGCATTTCGGTGCGGCGATGGCGCGGCACTGGCACGAGATCCCCACCGTGATGATCTCGTTTGGTTATCCCTACCTGCTCTACGATGCGCCGCGGGTGCCGACCTATATCAACGCCTATTCGACGACGGAGACCATGCAGCGCGCGGTGGCCGATCTGCTGACCGGCGAAGGTGAATGGAACAGCAACAACCCGGTCGACCCGTTCTGCGGGCTCGAAGATGCGCGCTACTGAATTCAGCTCCCGGGTTCGGGCGCGGGGGCCGGCTGGGCCACCTGCTCGCGTCGTGCTCGGTGATGGCGCTGCCACTTGAGGAAGCCGAGATAGGCAACCTGCGCCATCTGCCTGATCACCGGCAGGCGGAACAGGAAGGCGAAATATCTGAACCCGGGCAGCACCCGCCAGATCGCGGCGAAGGCATCGACGCCGATCTGCCACGGCCCGTCCGCCTCGCGCGCATGAAACCGGCCGAGAAGATCGGCGCGGCTCTTGTCCGGGGGCAGATCGCCATCGGCGAGGGCGGTGATGTCGATCCAATCGATTCGGCCGTCGCGGTCGATGCGGCGATAGAGCGCCACTTCCTGGCGGCAGACGGGGCAGTCGCCGTCATACCAGACGGAAAGCGGGATTGCTGGCTGTGTGCTGTTCATGAGCGCCAATCTGGTGCGGCAGGTCGCCGGGACAAGGGGCGATTGGCCGCAGGGGAACGGTTGATGCAAACCCCGGGTTCTACAGGCGTCGAGGCTTTCGCCCAATCGGGAGGCGGGCTGCGATGGTTGGGTGTGCGGTCAGGTTCCGTCCCTGGCCGCAAGAAGCGCCTCAAGTTCGGCTATTCGAGCGTCGCGCTTGGCGAGGACGCGGGCGACATCGTCGGCCTCGAAGCGCTGCGGTATGTGCTGCGGGCAATTGACATCCCATGCCTCTACCTCGAATAGGACAATCTGCTCGGGCCTTGCCCGGTAGCCTTCCAGCATCAGGCGGGACAGGAGCGCGGGCGTTGCCTCGACCATTTTCGCCGTACCCCAGATCTTGATGCGCCGTTGCAGCACATAATCGATCAGGAAGATGAAGGCTTTCGGATTGTCTTCAAGATTGCCCGTGGTGATGAACTGGCGGTTGCCCTTGAAATCGGCGAAGCCCAGCGTTTGATTGTCGAGCACACGGAGAAATCCCGGCGGACCGCCGCGATGCTGGACATAGGGCTGGCCCTCGCTGTTGGCGGTGGCGAGGAAAAAGCTCCTGACCTGTTCGATGAAGGCCGCGAGGTCCGGCTCGATCGCCGTCTGCCAGCCGCCGCGTTGTTCCATCCCGGCATAGGTGGCGCGCGACCCCTTGCGGCTCTGGATGGCCTTGACGGTCGGGGTGAAGGCGATGTCGCTCGCAGGGGGCTGGCTGGGCTTCATGGTGTTCTCGCTCTTTGCTTACAGGCCGAGTTCGCTCAGGCCGGGATGATCATCCGGGCGGCGTCCCATGGGCCAGTCGAACAGGCGCTCGTCGGCGCTGATCGGAAGATCGTTGATCGAGGCGATGCGCAACCGCATCAGGCCGCGGGCATCGAACTGCCAGTTCTCGTTGCCGAAGCTGCGGAACCAGTGGCCGCTGTCATCGCGCCACTCATAGGCGAAGCGGGCGGCGATGCGATTGTGATGGAAGGCCCAGACTTCCTTGATCAGCCGGTATTCGAGTTCTCGCGCCCATTTCCGTGTCAGGAATTCGACGATTGCGGGGCGTCCGGTGAGGAATTCGGCACGGTTGCGCCACTGGCTGTCGGGCGTATAGGCGAGCGAGACGCGCTCCGGGTCGCGGCTGTTCCAGGCGTCCTCGGCGAGGCGTGCCTTCTCGGCGGCGGTTTGATCCGTAAATGGCGGCAGGGGCGGGCGGGCAGTTTCCGGTGTCGGCATGATCGTGTCCTTCAAGGTGGAAGGGGCGCCATTGCCGGCGCCCCGGGGTGAACAATCAGGCGGCCTGGCTGACCGGCACGGCGGGGAAATCGACTTCCGTCCCGAACACCTCGTTGATGTAGTTGGTGAGCGTGTTGAGCGCGACGTGGGCGACGATCTCGACAATCTCGGCATCGGAATAGCCGGCGCCACGCACCCGGGCGAAGTCGGCATCGGTGACGGCGCCGCGGTCGAGCGTCACCTTCCTTGCGAAGCTTACAGCGGCATCCGCCTTGGGGTCGCTCGAACGGCCATTGCGGTTCGCGGCGATCTCGGCGTCGGCGAGCTTGGCGACGTTCTTGCCCAGATAGGTGTGGGCGGCGAGGCAGTAGCGGCAGCCATTGACCTCGGCCACGGCAAGGGCAATGCGTTCGCGGGTGGCTGCGTCAAGCGCGCCCTTGGCGAGCGCGCCGTTGAGGCTGAGATAGCCTTCGAGCGCGGCAGGGCTGGTGGCGGTGATGCGGAAGAGGTTCGGGGCGGAACCGAGCTGCTTCTTGACGGCCTCGAGCAGCGGCTGTGCTGCTGCAGGGGCGGCGGCGATCGTTGCGGGCGTTGGGATACGGGACATTGGTTTGATCTCCTGTCTGGTGCACGGCACGTGCCGCGCTTCACAGGAGGCAATATGATTGTTTCCCAAAATTAGAGAATATACTATTGATTCCATATACCATTGCAAATATCGGGATAATGAAAATGGATCGATTTGACGCCATCGGGGCCTTCATCGCGGTCTCGGAACTGAACGGGTTTGCGCCCGCCGCACGGAAGCTGGGGATGTCGACCTCGGCGATCACCCGTCACGTGGCGGCGCTGGAGGAGCGGCTGGGGGTGCGGCTCCTGAACCGGACCACCCGCGCAGTCAGCCTCACGGATGCGGGATTGAGGTTCCTCGAGCGCAGCCGTCGCATCATGGCCGATCTCGAGGACGCCGAGCAGATGGCCGAAAGCGAGCGCGGCGAACCGATGGGACGTCTGGTCGTCACCGCGCCGCAGGTCTTCGGGCGATTGCATGTCGCGCCGCTGATCTGCGAATTCATGACACGGCATCCGAAAGTGAGCGCCGAACTGACGCTGTCCGACCGGAACGTCAATCTTGTCGAGGACGGGATCGATATCGCCATCCGCATCGGCAATCTTGCCGATTCAAGCGATATCGTGCGCAAGGTGGGAGCCGTGCGCCGGGTGCTGGTGGCGTCGCCTGACTATCTTTCTCGCCAGGGCGTGCCGCGCAGCACCGAGGACCTCAGGCAGCACCGCCTGATTTCGTTCACGGCACTGACCGCTGACGATCACTGGCGTTTCCGGGTCGGGGGCGCATCGGTCGGGGTGGCGGTCGAGCCCAGCTATGCGACAAACAGCGCTGATGCCGCAATCTGGCACGCGACACAGGGCGGCGGCCTGACGATGGCGCTGAGCTATCAGGTCGCCGATCATCTCCGCGACGGCCGGCTTTCGCTGGTCATGGCCGACCACGAGCCCGACCCCTATCCGGTCCAGTTCATCTATCCGAGTTCGCGCCTGCTCTCGGTCAAGGTGCGCGCCTTCATGGAGCAGGCAAGTGCGACGCAGAACTGGGACTTCCGGACCCTTGCGGGAAAGTGAACGCGACAGGTCCTATTTCTTCACGCCGGTGCCCGAGATCTGGGCCAGCGTCCTTGTCGGGGTGATCGCCTGCTGGTCGAGCTTGATCTCGATGATCGATGCCTTGCCGGTGGCCCGCGCCCGCTTGAAGGCCGGGGCAAAGTCCTCGGTCTTCTCCACGGTCTCGCCATGGCCGCCATAGGCGCGGGCAAGGGCTGCGAAGTCCGGGTTGGTCAGCTCCGTGGCGCTGACGCGGCCGGGGTAATCGCGCTCCTGGTGCATGCGGATGGTGCCGTACATCGAGTTGTTGACGACGATGACGATAATGGGGAGCTTGTGCTGGATCGCGGTGGCGAATTCCTGGCCGTGCATCATGAAGCAGCCGTCGCCGGCAAAGGCCACGACCAGCCGGTCCGGGAACGCCTGCTGAGCGCCGATGGCGGCGGGCACGCCGTAGCCCATCGAGCCCGAGGCGGGCGCGGCCTGGGTGGCGAAGTTCCGGAAGCGGACGTAGCGGTGAACCCAGGTGGCGTAGTTGCCGGCGCCGTTGGTCAGGATCGCGTCTTCGGGCAGTTCGTCCCGGAGCCAGTCGATGATCGGGCCCATCTGGACGTCGCCGGGACCGGTTTCAGGCGGCGTCGACCAGTCGAGATAGGCTGCATGCATCTGCGCCACCACGTCGGCGCGGCCGGGCATCGGGTCGACGTCCAGCGCTGACAGCGCGTCGGCAAAGGAGGCGGGATCAGCGTTGATCGCCAGCGTCGGGCGATAGACCCGGCCGAGTTCGCCGGCGTCGGCATGGATGTGGACCAGAGGCTGCTCAGGGCAGGGGATGTCGAGCAGGGTGTAGCCGGAGGAGGGCATTTCGGAAAAGCGGCCGCCGACCAGCATCACCAGATCGGATACCTTGATTGCCTCGGCCAGCGCCGGGTTGATGCCGATGCCGACATCGCCGGCATAGCAGGGGTGGGTGTGATCGAACAGCATCTGGCGGCGGAACGAGCATCCGACCGGGATCTGGGCCCGCTCGGCAAAGCGCTCGACCTGGCGCACGGCGGTTTCGGTCCAGCGGGTGCCGCCGAGGATCATCACCGGACGCTCCGCCCGGGCGAGACGTTCACCGAGATCCTTCATCTCGGCATCTCCGGGACGGGTGGCCGGCACCGGGTTGGGCAGGATCGTGGCCGGCGGGTTTTCAACCACCTCGCGCAGCACATCCTCGGGCAGGGCCAGCACCACCGGGCCGGGGCGGCCGGACATGGCCACGGAGAAGGCGCGGTTGACGAATTCGGGGATTCGGGCCGGATCATCGATCTCGGCCACCCATTTGGCGAATTCGGTGAAGGCGCGGCGATACTCGACTTCCTGGAAGGCCTCGCGCTCGCGGGCGTCGCGCTGGACCTGGCCGATGAACAGGATCATCGGGATCGAATCCTGGCGCGCGATGTGCAGGCCGGCGGTGGCATTGGTGGCGCCGGGGCCGCGGGTGACGAAGCAGATACCGGGCTTGCCGGTCAGCCGGCCCCAGCTGTCGGCCATCATCGCCGCTCCGCCTTCCTGGCGGCAGACGGTGACGCCGACGCCTGAATCCACCAGTGCATCGAGAACTGCGAGATAGCTTTCGCCGGGCACGCAGAACAGGCGCTCGACGCCATTGGCCTTGAGTGTATCGACAATCAGCTGGCCGCCGGTTTTCATGTGCTTGGTCCTTTGGATTTGATGGTCTTGAGTTCGGCCAGCACCTCTTCGGTATGCTCACCGAGCCGCGGGCTTGGCCGGTCATAGTGCAGCGGCGAGGCCGGCAACAGGATCGGTGCACGCACCGAGGGAATTTCTGTGCCGGCCTGATCGGTGAGGTCCATTCTGAGCCCGCGCGCTATGATCTGCGGGTCGGCAAACATCTCTTCGATATTGTTGATCGGCCCGGCTGGAACAGCATTGGCGTCGCAGGCGGACAGCATGTCGGCCTTTGTCCAGGAGGCCATTTCGGCGATGATCTCGGCGCGCAGGCGAACCCGGTGGGCGACGCGCGACGGGTTGGTCTGGAACTCGGGATCGGCGCCGAGTTTGGCAGCGCCAAGCAGCTTGCAGAAGCGCTGGAACTGCCCGTCATTGCCGACCGCGATGATGACGTGGCCGTCTGAAGCCGGAAACACCTCGTAGGGGGCGATGTTCATGTGGGCGTTGCCCATCTGCACCGGTGCGACGCCGGAGACCAGATAGTTGAGGTTCTGGTTGCCGAGGATTCCCGCCTGGGTGTCGAACAGCGCCATGTCGATCATCTGGCCCTGGCCGGTCTTTTCCGCATGGCGAAGCGCGGCCTGGATGGCGATGACCGAATAGAGCCCGGTAAAGATGTCGGAGATGGCGACGCCGGCCTTTTGCGGTTCGCGTCCCGGCTCGCCGGTGATCGACATCATGCCGGTCATGGCCTGGATGATGAAATCGTAGCCGGCGCGCGGGGCGTAGGGCCCGGTCTGGCCGAAGCCGGTGATCGAGCAATAGACGAGCCGGGGATTGGTGGCTTTGAGGCTTTCGTAATCGAGGCCGTATTTCTTCAGGCCGCCGACCTTGAAGTTTTCCAGAACTATATCGGCGGTCGAAATCAGCTGGCGGGCGGTCTCTGCGCCCTCGGGACTGGCGATATCGAGCGTGATCGAGCGCTTGCCGCGGTTGGTCGAGTGATAATAGGCGGCCGAGAGGTTCTCACCATCGGCGCCTTCGACAAAGGGCGGGCCCCAGCGGCGGGTGTCGTCGCCGCCTTCGGGGTGCTCGATCTTGATCACGTCGGCGCCGAGATCGGCAAGCAGCTGCCCGGCCCAGGGGCCGGCGAGGATGCGCGCAAGCTCGATCACACGGATTCCGGCAAGCGGAGCATTGTCGGTCCTGGTTTCACTCATGCGGGTCTCCGTTGACGTCTGGCGGGGTGAGGGGCGCCACCCTTGGGGTTCTGACAAGTGATGCCTGTATAGCGTCGCAAACCAGCGCTGACACATTAATTTCTGTGATGGCATGATTTAGGCGAGCCGGGGCATGCTGATCGGCAGCGAGAGCCAAACCCTGGCTCAGGGTGAAGTCAGATACTCAATCTTAGGCATTCGGGGCTATGTCTTGAGTGACTATTGATCAGTGTGATGCTGGCTTGCAAGGCAGGACCCGTGAACATGGCCACATCAGAGCCGGCAATGGCCCGGGACAGCGAAAAAACAGCGCGATTCTGGCCGCTGTTCCTGCTGGCGCTCTGCGTGACCTTGCCGATGGTGCTGTTTGATGCCGTCGACGGCGTCAACTTTCTCGGCGACATCGATGACGATCTGCGGGCCGTCCAGATCCGGTTGCTGGTCGAGGGCGGATCCTGGTTCGACCGGACCATCCCGATGATCCAGATGCCCGAGGCTTACATCTCTCCCTGGTCGCGGCTGGTCGATCTGCCCTATGCGGTCTTCGCCTGGGTGTTGAGCCCGGTGCTGGGG
Source organism: Parahoeflea alexandrii (assembly GCF_024105735.1). Lineage (GTDB taxonomy): Bacteria > Pseudomonadota > Alphaproteobacteria > Rhizobiales > Rhizobiaceae > Hoeflea > Hoeflea alexandrii. The sequence goes on from NZ_JAAAML010000001.1 coordinate 741,650, forward strand.
ACAGAGACCGCGCTGCAAGCTGCGTTCTCATTCGTTCCAATGATCATGCTGGTGGGTTTCTGCGCAATCCTGGTCAAGACACTTCTGGCGATGTTCGACGGGATCGTGCCAGTGGAAAGGGTCGGCCTGATCGCCAGCCTCATGCTGATGTGGCTGGCGCTGTGGGAGTTCAGCCCGGGCCGGATCGACCACCATAATGTGCAATTGCTGCTGATCATGCTCAGTTTCTGGGGCCTGAGCCTCTGGACGCCGCGCGGCGCGGTGCTGGCCGGGATCGGCTGCGTTGGCTCGGTTGCCGTCGGGCTGGAACTGCTGCCCGTGATCAGTGTCGTTCTGGGCGGGGTCAGCCTGTGCTGGATGCTCGACCGGCCGGGAAGCCGGGCATTTGCCTTCGCGCTTGGACTGACCATGCTGGTGGCGACGCCGCTTTTCGGGTTATTGCTGATCGGGCCTTCGGAGCTTGTCTCGACCCAGTGCGATGCCCTGTCCGCTCCCTTCGCGATCGCGCTTGCGGGCTATGGCGGCATCATCGCGGCGCTTGCCGGGATGCCTGTCCGGGCGGGTTGGATCGGGCGGGGCGCGCTCCTGGTTCTGGCAGGTGCGGCGCTCGCCGGCTGGCTGGGCTGGCAGTATCCGCTTTGCCTGCAGGGGCCTTATCACATGATCGATCCGCTCTCGCGGACCTTCTGGCTGGAGCGGGTAGAGCAGGAGAAATCATTCCTGCTCTATTTCCAGAACGGCAATTCGGCCACACTGGTGGTGCTCGGCACCCTGGCGGTTGTTCTGGCGGTGTCCGCACCGATGGTTCTGGCGACGCTGAGAAAGGGACGTTCGGCGCTTGCCATTATCTATGCATGCGCCGTCGTCGCGCTGGTGCTGACGCTGCTGCAGACCCGCTACGTGCGGTTTCCGATCGCTCTGGCGACGCTTTTCGTGCCCTATGTCCTGAGCATGGTCTCACACAAGAGACAAGCCACGTCGAAGTTGCTGGCGGGAGCGGTGGCGCTGGTTGCAGCAACAGGCCTGGCGTTGCAGGCCCTGGTGCCTGCCCGATCCGAGCAATTCGACGTGGTGGATTACCTGGCCTATCCCCATTGCGAACAGGCTGATGTGAGCGTTCTCGAACGGGTTGAACCGGGCCGGATCATGGCGCCGCCCTGGCTGGGGTTGCAACTGATGGACCAGCTGCCACCGGGGATGACGGTTGCTTCCGTGTCCTTTCACCGGGCGGCACCCGGCATGCGCAGGACCCTGCAGGGCTTTGCCTCCACCGACGGCGCGACCCGCCGTGCGGCGCTCGGGGACTTCGATTACATTGCGCTGTGCCGCTTGCCCGTGCCGGACTCCGTTGGAGCTGACACGTTGTTTGCCGTCGTCGCCCGTGGCGGCGACTGGCCCGGCCTGAGGCGGCTGAGCGGAGCTGACGACACGTTCATGCTGTTTGCGATCGACCACGGCGCCCTGCGCTGAGGCGCCGGATTTTGCCGCGCCGATCAGGCCTGCATCGGGGCGGCAATGCGGCTGTCGAGCCAGGCGGCGAAACCGGCCATTGACTGGTCGCGGTTGATCTCGTTGAGCGTCTCGTGCCGGGTTGCGGCAAGGATCTCGACCGTGACATCGCTCAGGTCGGCCTTCTGCATCTGTTCGGCAAGCCAGGCAATCGCCTCGCCCTTGTCGGTTGCCGGATCCTCGGCGCCGCCGATCAGGTGAACCGGCAGGGCCTTCGGCAGTTTCGCCAGATTGACGGCGTCTCCGCCGGCATAGATCAGCCTGAACACGTCCTGCCACATGCTCACCGTCGCGTCCCAGCCGCTCAGCGGGTCGACAACATAGAGATCGACCTCGAGCGGATCGCGCGACAGCCAGTCGAAGTCGGTGCGGCGGTCGGGCATGGCATTTGCCCAGGCCTGAAAGGTGAGCTTGGGCAGAATCGCGCTCGGCGTGTCCGAGCCCTTGAAAAAGGCTTCAAGCCTGAGGGCAACCTGACCGGCGCGGCCGGCCAGTCCGGCATTGAAATTGGAGTTCCAGACCGCCAGCGCGGCGCTGGCCGCGGGATGGGTCTCAGCGAAATTGAGCGCGATCAGCCCGCCCATCGAATGGCCGAAGGTGACGACCGGCAGACCCGGATGACGCTCGCCGATCAGGGCGTGGATGGCGGCGACATCGGCGATCACCTTCGATGCGCCGTCTTTCGAGGCAAAGGCGCCGGGGATCGAATCAGACGCGCGGGTTGCGCCGTGGCCGCGGTGGTCGTGGACATAGACATGATAGCCGCGGGTCGCGAGAAAGCGGGCGAAACGCTGGTAGCGGGCGGCGTGTTCGGCCAGGCCGTGATTGATCTGCACCACGGCGCGCGGTGTGATTGTTGCCGGCACGTGGCGGACGGCCAGCGTTGCGCCGCTCGGGCTCGAATGGGGAAAGGCTGAAAAATCGCTCATGACCCATTGGCCATGGCCGACGGAGGAAAATCAAGAGCAATGATCGGAGATCGACCGCGCCGCCAATGCGTGCCGCGCTTGCTCTTGGCGCAAAAATCGCTAGTTGAGGGGCAACGAGCCATGGAGTGCCGATACGTGAGCGATCTGACCCTCAACCAAGCCATCGACAATATCTACACGTCGATCAACAATGACAATGAAGACCTCGACATCCACATTGCCGCGCTGAAGGCCGCGATGGCGCGCGAGGGCGTGAAGGAAGCGGTGTTCGAGCCGGGCAAGCTGGTGCAGCCCAACCGGCAGGGCCGCAAGATCATGCAGTCCTATTTCCGCAAGAAGGGCGTAGCGGTCGGTTTCTCGGCCTAAGCCGATCATTGCCCTTGAGCGCCAATTCGACTAGACAGCGGGCAATTATCCAAATCATGTCTGGAGCGTATCGTGGCACGGCAGTTCATCTATCACATGGCGGGACTCAACAAGTCCTATGGCGCCAAGAAGATCCTCGAAAACATTCACCTGTCGTTCTACCCGGACGCCAAGATCGGTATTCTCGGCCCCAACGGCGCGGGTAAATCGACGGTCCTGAAGATCATGGCCGGACTGGACAGCGAGTTCACCGGCGAGGCCTGGCTGGCCGAAGGTGCGACGCTGGGCTACCTGCCGCAGGAGCCGCAGCTCGACGAGAGCCTGAACGTGCTCGGCAACGTCATGCAGGGCGTGGCCGACAAGCAGGCGATCCTCGACCGCTACAACGAGCTGATGATGAACTATTCCGACGAGACCGCCGACGAGGGCGCGAAACTCCAGGACATCATCGACAGCCAGAACCTTTGGGATCTCGACAGCCAGGTCGAGATGGCGATGGAAGCGCTGCGCTGCCCGCCGCCGGAAGCCTCGGTCGACGCGCTGTCGGGCGGCGAGAAGCGCCGCGTGGCGCTGTGCGCGCTGCTGCTCAGGCAGCCCGACCTGATCCTGCTTGACGAGCCGACCAACCATCTCGATGCCGAAAGCATCGCCTGGCTCGAAAAGCACCTGCGCGAATATCCCGGCGCCGTGATCATGATCACCCATGACCGCTACTTCCTTGACAATGTGACGGGCTGGATTCTCGAGCTCGACCGCGGCCGTGGCATTCCCTACGAGGGCAACTACACCGCCTATCTCGACGCCAAGGCCAAGCGGATGAAGCAGGAAGGCCGCGAGGAAGCGTCCCGTCAGAAATCGCTGGCGCGCGAACAGGAATGGATCGCGTCGTCGCCGAAAGCCCGCCAGGCCAAGTCGAAGGCGCGTATCCGTGCCTATGACGAGCTGGTGAAAGCCGCCGGCGACCGGCGACCCGGCGAAGCGCAGATCGTGATTCCGACCGGAGAGCGGCTGGGCAACCAGGTGATCGATGTCGAAGGTATTTCCAAGGCCTATGGCGACCGGCTGCTGATCGATGATCTCAGCTTCAAGCTGCCACCCGGCGGCATTGTCGGCGTGATCGGTCCCAACGGTGCGGGCAAGACCACGCTGTTCCGGATGATTACCGGCCAGGAACAGCCTGATTCGGGCACTGTCACCGTGGGTGAAACCGTGCAGCTCGCCTATGTCGACCAGAGCCGCGATTCGCTTGACGGCAGCAAGACTGTCTGGGAGGAAATCTCCGGCGGCAACGACATCATCAAGCTCGGCAAGCACGAGATGAACTCCCGCGCCTATTGCTCGACGTTCAACTTCAAGGGCGGCGACCAGCAGCAGAAGGTGGGCACGCTTTCGGGCGGCCAGCGCAACCGGGTGCACCTGGCCAAGCTCTTGAAATCGGGCGGGAACCTGCTGCTGCTCGATGAGCCGACCAATGACCTCGACACCGAAACGCTCGGCGCGCTCGAAGATGCGCTGGAAAATTTCGCTGGCTGCGCCGTCATCATCTCGCATGACCGCATGTTCCTCGACCGTCTCGCCACCCACATTCTTGCCTTTGAAGGCGACAGCCATGTCGAATGGTTCGAGGGCAATTTCGAGGACTACGAAGCCGACAAGATCCGGAGGCTTGGTGCCGACAGCGTCAATCCGAGAAGGGTGACGTACAAGCCGTTGAAGCGGTAGGGAGCGGAGTTAGGGAAAATCGGGGACAGTTTACTTTGTTGCTGATGCGCTGAAAATCAGCAAGAAAAGTAAACTGTCCCCGACCTGAGAGATCCCAGTCATGACCACCATCCTCATTACCGGAACCAATCGCGGCATCGGGCTGGAAATGGCCAAACAGGCTTTGGCCAAGGGCTGGACCGTGTATGGCTCGGCGCGCGGCGAAGTCACCGATGCGGACGCACATATCTGCGAACATCCGAAGTTTCATGATCTCAGGTTCGATGTCACCGACCATGCGGCGGTGCGGGCGGCGGCGGAAGCCATCGATGCGCCGATCGATATCCTGATCAACAATGCCGGTATCATCGGGCCCGAGCGGCAGTCGACGCTGGACATGGATTTCGACGGGTTCGCGCAGACTCTGGCCGTCAACACGCTGGCGCCGCTGGCGGTAAGCCAGGCTTTCCTGCCGCAGCTCAAGAAAAGCACCAACCCACGTATCGTGACGGTCTCCTCGCAAATGGGGCGGATGTCCTACGCCAAGTCCGACAGGATCGCCTACCGGGCGTCGAAGGCGGCGGTCAACAAGGTGATGCAGGGGCTCGCCACCGATCTCGCGCCGATGGGCATCGCCGTGGCGCTGGTGCATCCGGGCTGGGTCCGCACAGATATGGGCGGGGCGGGCGCCGATATCGATGCGACCGAGAGTGCAAGCGGAATCCTCGCACTCGCCGAGGGGCTGACGCTCGAAGGGACCGGACGGTTTTACAACTGGGACGGTTCGCCGTCCGAGTGGTGAAGCCGCTGACCTAAGGCAGCATGTTGTCTCGCCTCGTGCGACTACCTGATCCGGCAGCAGAACGGGAAGAACGGCTCCGACAGGCCCGGTGCGGCGGTGGGGGTGAAAGTAAAGTCGCGCACGGCATCGCTCTCGTCGGTGCAACTGCCCGGCGTGTAGGCGATCGAGCCTGAAACCGGGTGGCTGGTTTCGAGTTGCCAGGGGTTTTCGGTTGTGAAAGTGACGGTGCCCGGCGTGGTCTGGATGCCGTCGCCCGAGAAGGCGTCGATCAAGTTTGATGCGGCTTCGCCGTTGCAGGTGATCTCCAGCGCCCAGTTGGGCTCGAAGCCGGAGCAGATCATGGTCTGGCCGGTCTCGAGAAGGCCGTTGCAGGAGAGGTCCGCGGCGAGTGAAGCTGCGGGATGGACCAGCAGCAGAGCAAGGGCGAGGCTGGCGGGTGTTGAAAGGTGGTGGGCAAGCATCATCGATCATCTCCATGATATCGTGGCAATCAGCTCCCCGCGGCGGGATCATAGCACGCTGTTGCTGCGAGGTGAATTGGGCTTGCATGTCAGGATTGCAATGCCGGTGAGGTGTTGTGGGGGGTGGTGTCATCGGGGTGTCATCGGGGCTGCATAAGGCTCCCGGGAACCGACCCTGAAAACCCCGGAGTTGCCCCCATGAATCGTATCATCCCGCTGTCGCTCGGCCTCGTTGCCTCGCTCGCTCTCCTCGCTTCCCCGGCCGTCGCCGTCGACGGCACGCTGACGCTTTACACCAGCCAGCCCAACACCGATGCGCAGCAGTCGGTCGACGCCTTCATGGCGGCCTATCCGGATGTGAAGGTGACCTTCGTGCGCGATGGCACCACCAAGATCATGGCCAAGCTCGAGGCCGAACTTGCTGCCGGATCCACACCGGCCGATGTGCTGCTGATCGCCGACAGCGTCACCATGGAAGGGCTCAAGAGCCGCAATCTTCTGATGGCCTATCCCGACGCCGATGTTTCGGCTTACGCCGAGGGCGTCCATGATGCCGACAAGACCTGGTTCGGCACCAAGCTGATCACCACCGGCATCATGTACAACACCGCGGCCACCATGATCCCGTCTTCGTGGAGCGATCTGCTCAAGGAAGAGGCCAAGGGCCAGCTCGCGATGCCGTCGCCGCTGACCTCGGGTGCGGCGCTGATCCACACCGCCACGCTGGTGGGCAATCTGCAGGCCGGCTGGGGCTATTACGAGGGCCTGGCCGCCAATGGGGCGCAGGCCTCGGGCGGCAATGGAGGCGTGCTCAAGCAGGTTGCCGGCGGCGAGAAGCTTTACGGCATGGTGGTTGATTTCCTGCCGATCCGCGAGAAGGCCAAGGGCGCTCCGGTCGAATTCGTTTTCCCCGCAGAAGGCGTGTCGGCCATCTCCGAGCCGGTGGCGATCCTTGCGTCGACCCAGAACGCGGACGCCGCCAAGGCCTTCGTCGACTTCCTGATCTCGAAGCAAGGACAGGAACTGGCACTGAGCCAGGGCTATCTGCCGGCGCATCCCGATGTGGCCGTGCCGGCCGGATTTCCCGACCGCTCGACCATCAAGGTGATGCCGTTCGATGCCGCCAAGGCGCTTGCAGAGGCCGAGGCCAACACGGCGCGTTTCGCCAATATCTTCGGCCAGTAAGGCGGACCGTTGACGGTTCAATCCATTGCCGGTCCGCGCTTCTCGTGGCGCGGACCTTCCAACGGCTGGCGGCAGCGGGAGGGCCGGGGCCCGACGCTGGCACTTGCCCTGTTCATCCTGGTTTTCTCCCTCATTCCCGTAGGGCGCCTGATCGTGGCGGCATTCGAGGGAGGTTTCGGCGCCTTCTGGCAGGTGCTCGATGCCCCGGACGTTTGGCGTGCAACCCGCAACACGCTTGTGGTGGCCTTCGGGTCGGGAAGCCTGGCGCTGCTGATTGGTGTCGTTTTTGCGCTGATCCTGTCGGTCACCACGCTTCGCGCGCGCACCGCGCTTGCGTTCATCATGGTGATGTCGCTGATGATTGCGCCGCAGATTTCGGCGCTGGCGTTCAAGACGCTGGCCGGACCGGCGTCGCCGCTGCTCAAGCTCGTCGGCCTCGCGCCCGCGCCGGGAACGCCGAACCCGATGCTCGGCGAATTCGGCATCATTGTGGTGATGGGGCTGCACCATGCGCCGCTGGTCGCCATCACGCTGGCCTCGGGCCTGGCTTCGATCCCCAGGCCGCTGATCGAGGCGGCAAGGCTTGACGGCGCCAGCCCGTGGCAGGTGGTCAACCGCATCATGCTGCCATTGCTGCGGCCGTTCCTGCTTTCGGCGGCGCTCCTGGCCTTCGTCGCCGGCACGGGCAATTTCGGAATTCCGGCGCTGCTCGGGCTGCCGGTGGGTTATGTCACGCTGCCGACGCTGCTGTTTCGCAAGCTTGCGAGTTTCGGACCCGCCACGATCGGTGACGCCGCCGCGATCTCGGTGTTGATTGCGCTGATCGCGGGCACCGGCGTCATCGCCGCCAGCCTGCTGCTGGCCCGGTCGGCGAGCCGGCTCGAGACCGATCACCGCATCGAGCCGTTCTGGGAACTGGGACGCTGGCGCCCAGCGGTGGAGGCCGGGGTCTGGGGGGTCATCGCGCTGACGGTTCTGTTGCCGCTGGCCTCGCTGCTGGCGACCTCGCTTGTGCCAGCCTATGGCGTGCGGCTGTCTCCCAGCAGCCTCACGCTGGCGCAGTATGTGGAAGTGCTGTTCCGCCAGGATCTGACCGTCCGGGCGTTCCGCAATTCCATGCTGCTGGCCGGCGGGGCGGCGCTCAGCCTTGCGGTGATCACACTGGTCTCGGCCTATGTGCTTGACCGGGCCAAACCCAAGGTCAAGGCGTTTGCCTTCGCGCTCATCGAGCTGCCCTATGCGGTGCCCGGCATCGTACTGGCGATTGCCTGTATCCTTTTGTTCATCAAGCCGCTGCCGCTGATCGGGGTTTCAATCTACGCCACGCCGTGGATCATCCTGTTTGCCTATCACGCCCGGTTCTTCGCCATCGCGCTGAAACCGGTGATGGCGGCGATGGCGACGCTTGATGATGCGGTGCAGGAGGCGGCGGTCTGCGACGGCGCGCGGCTTGGCCAGAGGCTTCGCCACATTGTGCTGCCGCTGGTGTTTCCGGCGGTGTTCGCCGGAATGCTGATGGTGTTTCTTCTGGCGTTCAACGAATTGACGGTGTCGGCGCTGCTGTGGTCGGCTGGCACCGAGACGCTGGGCGTGGCGCTGTTGAGCCTTGAGGATTCGGGGCTCGGGGCGGAAGCAGCCGCCGTTGCGGTGACGGCAACGCTGCTGGTGCTTGTGCTGATGCTGGCCATGCAGATGCTGGCGCGCCGGTTGCCCCCCAATGCGCTGCCCTGGCAGGCGCTCGCCGGGCCGGACAGGGAACGGCGCGGGTAGAGTGGATTCCGGCCATTCACCCGGCTCTGTCTTCCCTGTTCATGATTTTTGATTGGTTCATCAGCGGGGGAACGGGTAAGCCTCAAGTTGGATCGACCTACCAGCCTGGAGCATATAATGACCCTGCCGATGTTTCCCGACGCAGCGCCGGTTCTGCCGGACATACGCCCGGCGCGCCGGATCAAGGGTACAGCACCGCTGCTGCTGGCAGCGCTGGGCGGAGATTTTCCGACCGAGGCCGTTTCTTCCCTGGCAATCGGGTTTGACGGCGTGGAGGGGGATTACCATGCCGGGCCCACCCGCAAATCGGGTGGACGCGAACCATGGTATCCGCGCGGCACCGAAATCCGCAACGAGCGTCAGCTTTCAATCGTGGCAGCGGACGAACTGGCGCTGGCCGCAAGGGATATGGGAATCGAGCGGATCGAGCCCGGCTGGATCGGGGCCAATCTGGTGATCGAGGGCATTCCGCTTCTGTCGATGCTGCCGCCGCGCACGCAGCTGTTTTTCGAAGGCGGGGTGACGCTCAGGATCGATGGCGACAACGCGCCGTGCCGGATTGCCGGGGCCCAGATTGCCCGGAATTTTCCGCATATGGATGAGACCAGGCTGGCGCTGAGTTTCGTCAGTGCTGCCAAACGCCGCCGCGGGGTGGTGGCCTGGGTGGAGAAACCCGGCGTCATTTCTGCCGGCGAAGCGGTTACCGCACGGATCTGGGAACAGTGGGTCTATCCCGGCGCGTGAAGACCCGTTTCCGGTAACGCCGCAGGTCTTTCGCTTGATGGCGGCAAGGCGTTTGGGAGCCTGACATGCCTGACCCGGCAATGATCCTGCCAGTGCCCGAGTTCCCGGGGAATTGCGACAGATTGTATGATCTGCGCGAGATTGCGCTTGCCAACAACTCGAAAATGACATAAACATATCTTTATATCATTTTCGAGGTTGCCGGATGTTGTCACTTTCTCCCCTCACTCTCGAGGAATGCGTCGAAGTTCTCAAGGCGGCGGGCGAGCCCACCCGGTTGCGCCTGATTGCGCTGTTGAGCCATGGCGACCTGACGGTCAGCGAAATGACCGAAGTGCTGGGCCAGTCGCAACCGCGGATATCGAGGCATCTCAAATTGCTCGGTGAAGCCGGGCTTGTCGAGCGCTACCAGGAAGGTGCCTGGGCCTATTTCCGGCTGACGCGCGACGGCGTGCGCGCCAAGCTGATGCAGAAGGCTCTCGATGCAACGTCGTCTTCCGATGCGCACCTGGCGCGCGATTCCGAACGTCTGGCAAGCGTCAAGCAGGCGCGGGCGAGCCGGGCGGAAGCCTATTTCTCTGCCAATGCCGAAAGCTGGAACGATCTGCGAAGCCTGCACGTGGCCGACGAAAAGGTCGAAGCTGAAATTCTCAAGCTGATCGGACGCACTCCGTTTGACGGACTGCTGGATCTGGGAACAGGCACCGGGCGAATGCTTGAGCTGCTGGCCGATCGCTACCGCCGCGCCATCGGCATCGATTCAAGCCGCAGCATGCTGGCGATCGCCCGCGCCCAGCTCGATGATGCGGGCATCACTCATGCCTCGGTCCGGCAGGGCGATATCCTGAACCTGCCGCTCGAACGCGAGAGCTTTGACGTGGTGACCATCCACCAGGTGCTGCACTTTCTGCATGATCCGCTGCCGGCGATCACCGAGGCCGCCCGCATGCTCCGGCCCGGCGGCAGGATCGTGCTGGTCGACTTCGCGGCCCATGATCACGAAGAGCTGCGCAGCGACCATGCCCATGCCCGGCTCGGCTTCAGCCAGGGCCAGGTTGCCGAATGGCTTGAGCAGGCGGGGCTGACGGTCGAGAAGATCGTCGACCTTCCACCTGATTCCGGCGCCACCCGAGCGCTGACGGTGACCATCTGGCTGGCCCGCGACCCGCGCCTGCTGATTGCCGCCGATACACCTTCTTCCAGCACAGGAATTGCCTGACATGACCAGCTCCTTCCGCTCAAGCGCAGAAGCTCTTTCCGAACGCATCAAGGTGTCCTTCGAGTTCTTCCCGCCCAAAAACGGCGACATGGAGAGCCAGCTGTGGGAAAGCATCTCGCGGCTTGCGCCATTCCAGCCGGATTTCGTGTCGGTGACCTATGGTGCGGGCGGCTCGACCAAGCAGCCGACGCTGAACACGATCACCCGGATCTGCGACGAGACCGAGCTCGCCGCCGCCGCCCACCTGACCTGCGTCGGATCGGACAAGGCGACGGTCGATGCCGTGGCACGTGAATTCCAGGCTGTGGGCGTCAATCATTTCGTGGCGCTGAGGGGCGATCCGCCGGAGGGCGTTGGTGCCGCATACGAGCCGCATCCGGAGGGCTACGCCAATGGCGCGGAACTGGTGGCGGGACTGCGCGCCATTGCCGATTTCGAGATTTCGGTCTCGGCCTATCCCGAACGGCATCCCGAAAGCCCGGATTTCGCCACCGATATCGACATGCTCAAGCGCAAGGTTGACGCTGGCGCGACGCGGGCGATCACCCAGTTCTTCTTCGACAATGACATCTACGAGCGCTACGTCGAGCGGGTACGGCGGGCAGGGATCTACATCCCGATCGTGCCCGGCATCCTGCCGATCCACAATTTCGGGCAGGTGGCGCGGTTTTCCAAGCTGTGCGGCGCATCGGTGCCGGACTGGCTGGCACGGCGGTTCGACGGCCTCGAAAAGGACCCGGAAACCCGGGCGCTGGTGGCAGCGGCGATCGCCGCCGAGCAGGTCAACGACCTGGTCGAGCGCGGCATCGACGATTTTCACTTCTACACGATGAACCGCGCCCAGCTTGTTTATGCAATCTGCCACATGCTGGGGCTGCGCGGCGACGATGCCGGCTCCGTTGGCGCTGCCGCCTGATCAACCGATCGGATGGGCTGTGCTGCAGGTCAGCGGCTGTCTGATAGTCAAAGAAAACGGGAGCGCCGAAACGCTCCCGTCATTGAATTTCTGATTTTATTCAATGCTTTTCATGATCAGATGAAGAGCATTGCTCCAACGAATATGAACGCTGCACAGATCACAAGGGCATTGAGCGACTGCGTAAATCCCATGGTGGTCCTCCATCGCGTTTACCGGCAAATGATAGGCACGGGTTTGGGGCCGAGGAAAGGAAAATCGTTGCTGCACTGCAGCTAAGATTGAAAATTCCGAGTATTGACCGCATTCCATCTTATTGAAAAAATTTGAATATTAGCAATTTAATAAACTGTTAAGAAACTGTAAAATACTGCCTATGAGGGTGATTTCTCAATCGGCAACCGAATTCGGCCTGCCGCATTTCCGCCGCACTTGTAAACGGCTTGCGCCCGCGCAACGGCAATGGTCTGACAGGGACAGCCGTCATCAAGGGGCCGGAACATTTGCGGTGACAACGGAATCACCGAAAATGCCCTCGCATGTTGTGTCATGGAATTCCGGGCGCGAAACCGGTTTCCACTTGCCCTGGAACTTCGCTAGGTCCGGAACGATTTTTCGAGCATGGCGGCAACGGAGAGCAAGGTCCTGTCCTGGCCGAACCGCGCCACGGCCTGGATGCCGAGCGGCATTCCGGCCTGATCCCTGAAGCCCGGAATGTTGATGGTGGGTGAGCCCATCAGGGTCCAGAGCTTGTTGAAGCGCGGATCTCCGGTGGTCTCCAGCCCGCGCGGTGCCGCGCCGGGGGCGGACGGCGTAAGCAGGATGTCGACCTCACCGAACAGCCCCCGGGTTGCGCCGCGGCCGCGCTTGGCCAGCCTTCGTGCTTCGTCGTATTGCGAAGGCGTGATCGCCTGGCCGTCCTCGATGGTGCTGGTCAGGATACCGCTCAACCGGTCTCTGAAACGAGCCAGGTCGGAGCCGCAACTGAGGCCGGCCTCATGGTTCTGGATGGTGGCATGCGCCTCGCGTGCGCGGGCCATGGCTTCGGGTTCGCCGATCTCGCCGACATCGAAACCGGCACTAGCCGCCAGATCCGCGGCCTTGCTGAGCGCATCGCGCATGGCGGGATCAGCGCTTTCCAGCTGGGAGCAGCGGTAAAGCCCGACGCGAATCGTCGCCGGATCGAGAGGCGCTTCACCGTCTCCGGGCACAAGATCGCGGCCGGTGAGAAGGGCTGCGAAGAGTGCGACATCCACGACGCCGGCCGCAAACAGGCCGACGGTATCGAGCGACGGGGCGAAGTGCTTCATTCCGGTGGCGGGCAGCAGGCGGTAGCTCGGCTTGTAGCCGGCGATGCCGCAGAAAGCCGCGGGACGGACCACGGAACCGCCGGTCTGGGTGCCGATGGCGGCGGGAATCATGCCTGCGGCGACCGCCGCGGCGGAGCCGGAAGAGGAACCGCCCGGCGTGTGGGTGGGATTGTGCGGGTTGACGGTGGCGGCGGGGCTGAAGAAGGCGAACTCGGTGGTTGCGGTCTTGCCGATGATGGTGGCGCCCTTCCTGCGGGCGAGATCGACAATCGCGGCGTCGACGCGGGGCTGGTAACCTTCATAGACCTGCGATCCGTAGGCGGTCGGCTGGTCGAAGCTGTCGAGAATGTCCTTGACGCCGATGGCTATCCCGGCGAGCGGTCCGGCGGCCTGGGCGGGTGCTGTCTCAGCGACATGGGCGAAGGCGCGGATTCTGCCGTCCTTGCGGGCGATGGCATCACGGCAGAGCGCCAGCATCAGTTCAGGGCTCGCCTTGCCCGCGTCGCGCGCCCTGACCAGTGCCGCAAGGCTCATCATGCTGTTGGTGTCCATCCTGCCCCTCTCAAACCGGACAAGGCCGTTCGGCCTATCCGCCCCGTTTTATGCCGAGCCGGTTGTCCAGTGACAAGAGCCCGAGCGCAATCAGGCCGAGGCCGAGTGTTTCGGTGAGTGAAAGGGTTTCCCCCAGGAACAGGATGCCGAGCAGGATGGCGGCGGGAGGCACAAGGAGCGTGACCAGTGAGGCGGAGGTGGCGCCTGCCACGCTGAGGATTCGGAAGAAGACGACATAGGCGAAGGCGGTGGAGACCAGCGACAGCGCAAGAATCGCCGCGATGACATCTGGCGGTGGCACCGGCAGCGTCCATGGCCGGTCGACGATAAAGGCCATGGGCAGCATGATCAGCGTCGAGGCAGTGAGCTGGCCGGTGGCGGTGACGCGTGGCGAGATGCCCTTGAAGCGTTTGCCAAAGGAAGCGGCAAAGCCATAGGAGATCGCCGCACCGACCACGGCGAGCTTGGCCCAGAGCGGACTGTCGGCAATGCCGAGCGCCGCCGGACCGATGAGCATGACCATGCCCGCAAGCCCCAGTGCGCAGCCGATCAGCTTGGCGGCGGTGATCTTCTCGTCGGTGGTGAACACTTGCGCGACGAGAACCGCCCACAAAGGCGTGGTGGCGTTGAGGATCGAGGCGAGGCCAGAGCCGATCTCGGTCTGGCCCACAAAGATCAGGGTGAAGGGAATCGCGTTGTTGATCAGTCCCATCACCAGCAGTTCGCGCCATCGGCTCACAAGTGTCTGGTAGAAGCCGGGCAGGCGGGCAAACGCCAGATGCAGTGCGAGGGCGGCCAGTGCGACGCGGACCAGCACCAGAGTCATGGGCGGAACGTGCTGCACGGCAACGCGGCCGAAGAAGAACGACCCGCCCCAGATGAACCCGAGCAGGAGAAGCAGGCTCCATGTGGCAAGATCCATGGAACGATTGGCGGTTTGGGACATTGAAATTTCCTGGCTGCAGATGCCGCTGCTTGCCACAGGTCAGGGATGTGCACCACCCGAAATCCGCGACCGGCCCGACAACCGTCATTTGCCGGTCGTCCGGCCTGTTGATAGTGTCGCGAACCAATCTGGAGACACCAAATGCAACGATTCGCCACCGGAACCGACGCAGCCCTGGCGCTCAGACCGGACCATCCGCTTTATTGTTTCCGGCCGGAGGTACTCAAGCAGGATGCACGCCATTTCATGAAGCTGTTTCCGGGCGAGACGGCCTATGCGGTCAAGACCAATGGCGAGCCGATGGTGCTCAAGACACTGGTCGAAGCCGGAGTGAAGATCTTCGATGTGGCCTCGCCCGGCGAGTTCGAGGCGGTGAGGGCGGCCTCACCCGATGCAGAGATGCTCTACATGCATCCGGTCAAGGCGCAGTCCGATATCCGCCTGGCGCTCGAGACCTATGGGATCAGGGTGATGTCGCTCGATCATGAGGACGAGATTGCCAAGGTGCTCCGGATCGTCCGGGCGCTGGATCTCGATCCGGGCTCGATCACGATCTTCGTGCGGCTGCAGACCAAGGGCCACGCGATGTACGAATTGTCGAAGAAGTTCGGCGCGGCACCCGGCCATGCGGTGGAACTGGTGCAACGGCTCGACAAGATCGGCTTCAAGGTGGGGCTTTGCTTTCACGTAGGCAGCCAGGTTGAGGAGGCCGAATCCTACGAGTTGGCGCTCAAGTCCGCCGACTGGGTGCGCAACCGCGCCGGCGTGGCGCTGGTCGGGCTTGATGTCGGCGGCGGCTTCCCGGCTGTTTACGGCCATGATCCGAACCGCAAGGCCAAGCCGATGCCACCGCTTGAGGAGCTGATGGGCGAACTCAGGTCGAATATCACCGAATGGGCCTTCGACGACATGCCGCTGGTGGCCGAGCCCGGCCGGGTGGTGGTGGCGCGGGCGTTTTCGCTGGTGGTAAGGGTGCTGTTGAGAAAGGGCCGCAGGCTCTACATCAATGACGGGATCTGGGCCTCGCTTTCGGA
This sequence comes from Parahoeflea alexandrii, assembly GCF_024105735.1. Classification (GTDB taxonomy): domain Bacteria; phylum Pseudomonadota; class Alphaproteobacteria; order Rhizobiales; family Rhizobiaceae; genus Hoeflea; species Hoeflea alexandrii. The sequence goes on from NZ_JAAAML010000001.1 coordinate 757,094, forward strand.
CAGCTGGACCGGCAAGATCACCCTGCCGGCGCGCTTCATTCCCGATCCGGCACGGCGCATCCGCAAGGGCAATGCCGAGAATGTGGTGCCGTTCAAGGTGTGCGGCGCGACCTGCGATTCGGTCGATATCCTGTCACGGCCGTTCTGGCTGCCGGAAACGGTCGATACCGGAGACTGGATCGAGATCGGCCATATCGGCGCCTACTCACTGTCGCTGAGAACCCGGTTCAACGGGTTCTATCCGGACGATTTCGTCGAGGTGACAACACCGTTTGACGGCGAGGGGGCTGATGGCTTTGCCAGCCTGGAAACGATGGCGGATTGAGGCGGAGGGGCCTTCCGAGGTGTGATTGAGGCGGCGGGCGGAACCAAAGCGGTTGTTGGTGGATTGAGGTGTACCGTCACTCGATGGCGAGCCGGTCATCGGTCCGCTCCGTCTCGATGCCGGGTTTGCAATCGATGACCTCGCGGGAGATGCCGACCATGGACAATCCGATCTTTTTCGACGACTGGGCCGGAATTGGCCGTATCCTGATCACCGGAGTGCTTGCCTATGCAGCGCTGATCGTGATGTTGAGAACATCCGGCAAGCGAACGCTGAGCAAGTTCAACGCGTTCGATTTCATCGTCACGATCTGCCTGGGCTCGATGCTGTCGTCGATCATCATCACCAAGTCGGTTCCGCTGCTGGAAGGGGTCGTTGCACTGGCGCTGCTCATCGCGCTGCAGTTCGCGATGACCTGGCTCTCGGTGCGCTGGGAGCCGCTCGAGAAGCTGATCAAGAGCGAGCCGAAAATTCTGGTGCACCGCGGTGTCTACCAGGACAAGGCGATGCGGGCCGAAAGGGTGACACGGGAGGAGATCACGGCTGCGCTGCATGCCAACGGGCATGGCGACATGCCCGCGTCCTGTTCGGTGGTGCTCGAGACCGATGGGGCGTTGAACGTGTTCAAGGCCGTTTCTCGTTGACATGAACCGGGATATTGCACCGCGCGCATGTGTCACGCGGTGCGAATGACGGTTCTGGAGTAGGATGGTCTTCGATACTCAGCCGTCTGGCTGGTCTGGAGGTCGTGCATGCCCAAACTCATCCGTTTTGTGCTCATCAATACAGCTCTCGGGGTGTTGATCGGATGGTTCGTGGCTGCAGCCGTGGTCTATTTCAACATCAACGGCTTCGGAGACCTGGTGCTTGGCTCCTCAAGCCGGATCGCGGCGGTGTTCATCCTGCTGGTCTCGTTCGGCTCGACCTTCGGCTTCGCGGTGATGGCGACGGCGGTGATGCTGATGCCGGTCGACAAGGACGAGTTCGACAAGTTGTAGCGGCCTTGGTCCTTGTCTTCTGCTTATTGCGTGTAGCCTGCAACAAACCCCTGAAGATAGGTGAGCCAGGCGGGTGGCAGTTCGATCTCGAAGAAGACGCCCATCAATGTCAGATTAATTGTTACGGCCATTGCCAGTCCGAGCGCGCTGAGCGCCCAGAAACCAATCGTGGCGTAAGACCTGAGGTTGCTGCGAAACAGCGCCAGCCGGATGCCGCAACCGAGATGGACGAACAGCGCCACAACTCCGAGAAAATAGTAGGGCAGGAAATACCAGATGAATGGCGCGCCGCTCATCACCGATGCCGGCCAATAGAAGTTGGTGTCGAGACCCTCGACCCAGCGGGCGAGAGCCATCGCGGATAAATGCTGGGCGAGGAAAAACAGGACTATGAATCCCGAAATCACCTGCGCGTAGGCCCAGCGCCCACGCAATCCGCGGCGGGTCTTGCGGATCAGAAGCAGCAGGCCAATTCCTATCTGCAGGACAACCGAGAGCAGCAGAAATGGTTCGACGACAGGATTGCGGTAGATGAGCCGCAGCGCGCTCTGCACGGTGTTGTAAGCCTCTATTCCGGCCACGCCGGTGAGATGGGTTGCGAAGTGCAGAATGATAAACAGCGCGAGGAACGCCGAGTTCCAGCGGTGGAAAAGCAATGGTGTCATTCGGTCTCGCCTTGCAAGAGATTGGCTTGAAACCAGGCGATTGCCTTGGCGGTTTGTTCCGGTGGAGTTTCCGCCATTCCGAGATGCTGAATATCGGCAAGGCTTGTTGCGGCGAGTTCCTTTCGCCAGGCGGCTTCGGCCTTCCACATCGACCGGGCTATGCCGCAGGGGCGGGTGTAATGCTTTCCGGCGACACCGGTCGGGCCGCATCTGCGGATCTCGGTGCAGACGAAATGACGGTCCGGGCCATCAATGGCCTCGACCATTTGCAGGAGCGTGATGTCTTCGGGTTTGCGCGCCAGGACATAGCCACCGCGCGGCCCGCGCCGGGTCTCGACGATGCCGGCCTGCGACAGCTTCTGCAACTGCTTGGCGAGATAGGGTTCTGGAAGTTCGAAGAACTCCGCCAGCAGACGTCGGGGAAGCGGGGTTCCCGGCGGCATCATGGCCAGTAGGGCGCAGGAGTGGATGGCCCATTCCAGGCCTTCAGAGTGCTTCATAATAATGGATATGTTATGTCCATTATTATGATGTCAAGAAGACTTGCCGCGGATGGCCGGTTCAGGACGCGCCCGTCGAGGCGGAGCTCGCCAAAACGCAAAAGGACCACGCTCACCGGCTGGTGAACGTGGTCCTTCCAGCATTCATGCTGGTTGGTGTCAGGCGGCGCGGGCGTGGCTCTGGTGGCTTGCCTGGCCGCTGATCTGGAAACGCGAGATGGCCTGGTTGAGGGTCTCGGTTTCCTCGAACACGGTGTGAACGGCGGCGGTGGTTTCCTCGACCATGGCGGCGTTCTGCTGGGTCATCTGGTCCATCTGGTTGACGGCAGTGTTGATTTCCTGAATGCCGACAGACTGTTCCTGCGAGGAGGTAACCATTGCCTTGACGTTGAAGTTGATCGACTGAACGTGGCCGCCGATCTTCTGCAGGGCCTCGCCGGTGCGGGTCACGAGAACCACACCGGACTGCACATGGGCCTCGGATTTTTCCAGAAGCGAGTTGATCTCCTTGGCCGCACTTGCCGAGCGCTGGGCCAGTTCACGCACTTCCTGGGCCACGACGGCGAAGCCCTTGCCGGCTTCCCCGGCACGGGCGGCCTCGACGCCGGCATTGAGCGCAAGCAGGTTGGTCTGGAAGGCGATCTCGTTGATCACGCCGATGATCTGCGTCACCTGCCTTGACGAGGTTTCGATCTCGCTCATGGCGGTCACGGTGTCCTGAACAATGGTCTCGGATTCGCTGGCAACACTGGATGCCTCGCTGACCATGCGGCCGATGTCGGTGGCGCGCTGGTGGGCGGCCTGGACGGTGGAGGTGATCTCGTCGAGGGCGGCTGCGGTCTGCTCAAGCGATGCGGCTTGTTGTTCGGTCCGGCGTGACAGATTGTCGGTCGAGCTGCGGATCTCAGCTGTGCCCTGGCCGATGTTGGCAGAACTTCCGGCGATGGAGGTGAAGGCCGCCTCGAGGCTTTCGATCGAGGTGTTGAAATCCTGACGAACGGCTTCGAGAGAAGCCGGGAAGGGCTTTGTGACCCGGAAGGCAAGATTGCCCTTGGACAATTGCCCCAGACCCTCGGCAAGGGCTGCGACGGCTTCCTGAAGCTGTTGCGCCTGGCGGGCCTTTTCAGCTTCGTTGGCGGCGCGCTCTTCCTCGGTAGCGAAGCGGGTTTCCTCGGCTTCGTTCTCGAGGTCGATGTTGCGCAGGGCCGAGGTGCGGAACACTTCGACGGCCTTGGCCATGGATCCAAGTTCATCCGAGCGCCCGGTGAACGGAACTTCGGTCTTCAGATCGCCCTTGGCCAGCAGTCCCATGTAATCGGTCATGCTGGAAAGCGGCCGGTAGATCATCGGCTTGCTGATCAGCGAGATGGCGCCGGCAATCAGGATCATCAGCAGGAAAACAGCTGCGGCTGCCCACTGGCCGGTCGTTGCAATGGCGTTGTAGCTGGTTCGATCCACCGCCACGACCGCCAATCCGATGGTGGTGTTGGAAAAATCCTTGACCGGGAAAATGACGGCGGCGAACGCTTCGCCGGTGCCGGGCATTGTCTCGAATGTCTCGCGTTTGTCGACGAGGCCTGCAAGATCGAAAACCTTGTCGGGGCTGATGTCACCCGAGAAGGTGTTGCCGATCTGCCTGAGTTCGTTGTCGCCGATGGCGAAGATGGCGGCAGGATGCCCGCTGTTCTTCGTGAATTTTTCGACGAAACCGCTGTGAAGGCTGAGCCCGAACTCCACAGATCCAAGATGCTGGCCATCCTTCGAGATCGGTGCCAGGCCGCGGATGCCGATGCCGGCAGCGCCGGCTTCAAGACCGTTCAGGGTCTGTTTGGTCCTGTTGACCTCCAGCACCGTGTTGCGGAACCCGGAGAGGTCGTCGCCGAACTTCTCGGGCTTGTGAACCCGCAGGAAGGAGGTTGCGGGCGGAAGATGAAACTGAAACTGGCGAACGTCGTACTTGTCTTTCAAAGCGCTGAATGCGCCGAGATTTTCGCGTGTCAGCGTATCACGATCGCCTGCTGCCATCGCATCCTTTGATGTCTGCTGTTCGGAGACAAACAGAGCCAGCATCGTGGCCGCGCGCTGCGAACTCGCAAGTTCGGACCTGAACTCTCCCTCAACGCTGGTGAGCTTGTCCTGCATTGCCTGGGAGACAAAGAGCTCGCTCAGCGTGAACACCGTTCCTGCGACAGCGACGGCAGAAATGAGGGCGCCGCCAAAAAGCAGTGTGTTGAACTTGCTGCTGATGTTCATCTTGATCATGTCGGGATCCTTAGGTGCGGAGAAATACCGCTGCGGGCGAGGGCATGTGGCTGTTGCGGTCCACGGTTCAGTGACGAGCAGGCTGTATCCGCTGAAATGAAGGCAACTCTAAAATATGCACAAATTAAAATATTAAAATGAATATCAATTGTAATCATTGCAGTTCGGTAAACGGGTGAGCTCGAAATATAGGGGTGCAGTTTGGTGGGATCTGCGTCATGGAGGACTGCAAAAGCCATGATTGCAAAGCAAGAGATCAAGCCCGCGAATTGTCCAAGTCCCTTATCGGCCGTCAGAACATCCGCGGTCTCCGGCATCAATGCCGTTTCCTTTTTGCTGCAAAGCACACTAGGCTTGCCGGCAAGGAGTAATTGATGGAAGAACAGATTTCAGGTGCAGTGGAAGCGGTTGGCGGCGTGGTCGAGCAGGCTGTCGCGCAAGTCGTCGAGCAGGCTGTCGGCCAGGGCGGGCACCATGGCGATGCGATGGTGGCGATCGCGATCGCCGTCGCCATCGCGGCCCTTCTCGGGCTCGGCTTCATGCGGCTCAGGCAGCCGCCGCTGGTAGGGTTCATCCTGGCCGGCCTGGCGCTCGGCCCCACCGGCATGGGCGTGATCTCGACATCTGAAAACGTGTCGCTGCTGGCTGAACTCGGCGTGGTGGTGCTGTTGTTCTTCATCGGTATGGAACTGTCGATCAAGGCCTTCGTGCTCAGCCTCAAGCCGGCAGTGATCGTGGCCGGCGGGCAACTGGTGGCCTCCATGGCGCTGGCGGCGCTTCTGGCCTTCATGCTTGATGCCAGCCCGTCGGAGACGCTGATCCTGGGCTTTATCATCGCGCTCTCGAGCACGGTGGTGGCGATGAAGATGCTCGACGAGATGGGCGAGTTGCGCGCCGCGCCGGGCCGGATTGCGGTCGGCGTCCTGATTGCGCAGGATCTCGCGGTCGTGCCGATGCTGATCCTGGTCTCAAGCCTGGGCGGTGACGAGTTCGACCTTGCCGATGTCGCCTTCAAGGTGGTGGTCGCGGTGGCGTTGCTTGCCGGGCTGTTGTGGTGGTTCGGACGGCATCCGAAACTCAAGCTGCCGTTTGCCGAAGCGATCGAGAACAATGTCGATCTGCTGGCGATCGGATCGCTGGCGCTGTGCTTTTCGGCGGCCGCGCTGTCAGGTCTCGCCGGTCTGTCGCCGGTCTATGGCGCATTCCTGGCGGGCATCGTCATCGGCAACTCCACGCTCAGAAGCCGCATCATCCCGGTGATCGAGCCGATCCAGAGCATTCTGCTGGTGGTGTTCTTTCTCTCGATCGGACTGCTGATCGACCTCGACTTCATTCTCGCCAACATTTCTCTGGTGCTTGCCGCGGCCCTTCTCGTGGTGGGGCTGAAGACGGCGCTCAACATCTTCCTGCTCCGGATCACAGGATCGGATCCGAAGACGGCGCTGCTGGCCGGCTTGTCGATGGCGCAGATCGGGGAGTTTTCCTTCGTGCTGGCGGCTGCAGGCTTTGCTTCGGGCGCGTTCGGCTCCGACATCTACCGGCTTGCGATCGCGGTGACGGCGATCTCGCTGCTGGTGTCGCCGATCTGGTTCAATCTGATGGAGCGTGTCGAGGACCTGGCGAGTGAAAGCCTGAGCTCCTACAAGCAAGCGCTGGCACAGGCCTATGAGGACGAACTCGACGGCGTCGAGAACGTGGTGTGGGCTGCCAGGGCCCGCTACCGCGCGGCACGCTTCGCGCTCTATCAGCGGAAGATGCGCAAATCGGCGCTCAAGGCGGAATCCATAGACAGTGCCGTGCCGCCAGTGGAACCAGCCGGTGCAGCGGCTGAAAGCGCCGACGATGCTGCAGCCGCCCCGGCTTCGGACAGCGAGACTGTGCCCGAGCCTTCGGGTGACGGTGCTCCGCCGGCGGCAGAGAAGCCCGAGAAGGGAACCGCCTAGAGCTTCAGAGCTTGCCCAGCAGCGCCGGATCCGGCCAGCCATCGGCGGGAAGGCCGAGGCGCAGCTGTTCGGCGCGGACCGCGGCGCGGGTGCCCCCGCCGAGAATGCCGTCGATCTTGCCGACATCATGGCCGCGGGCGGCCAGTTTCTGCTGCAATTGCTTCATCGACGCATCGTCCAGACCGTTGCCGGGATTGCCCGCGTCATAGGGCTTGGCGCCGGCCAGCCTTGTCGCGAAGTAGGCCGCCGAGGTGGTGTAGATGAAGCTCTGGTTCCATTCGAGATAGATCGAGAAATTCGGAAACGCCAGGAAGGCCGGGCCGTTGCGGCCCTGCGGGAACAGCAGGTCAGCGGGCAGGTTCTGCGAGGTCGGCTGGCCGTTGGGGAAGCTGACGCCGAGCGCGGTCCAGTCGTTGAGCGTCATGCCGCCGTTCAGCCCTGACTTCTCGTAGGGGAAGTTGCCCGATGGCACCGAGACTTCGGCAAACCAGGGTTCACCGGCGCGCCAGCCCAGCGACTTGATGAATTTCGCGGCGGTCATGATTGCGTCTTCGGAAGACGTCTTCAGATTGACATGGCCGTCGCCGTCGCCATCCACGCCGTATTCGATGATATCCCTTGGCAGCATCTGGACCTGGCCGATCTCTCCGGCCCAGGCGCCGGTGGTGCCGTTCGGATCGAGATCGCCATGGCCGACCATCTCGACGGCCGCGATCAGCTGCGGACGGAACAGTTCGGGCCGGCGGCAATCATGCGCCAGCGTCGCCAGCGCGTTCATGGTGTTGAAATCGCCCTGCACCGCGCCGAAATCGGTCTCCAGGCCCCAGAAGGCGGTGATGACGGCGGCCGGCACGCCATACTCGGCCTCCGCGCGGGCGAAGGTGTTGGCGTATTGCTTCATCTTCTTTGCGCCGACCTGCATGCGGTTGGAACTGACCGAGCGCCTGGAAAACTCGAGGAAGGTCTGGCGGAAAACGCCTTGCGCGCGGTCGCGCGACAGCACCTTGTTGTCGATTGAGGCGTTGCGCAGCGCGCGCGTCGCAACCTCACCGCTGACACCATTGGCCATCGCTTCGGCTTTCACGCCTTCGAGGAACTGGGCGAAATTGCCGCCGCAGGCGGGCGCCTGCGCCATGGCCGGGGTGGCTGCGAGGCCTGCGAGAAGGATGGCTAAGGGAAGCTTCGATGTCATGGCGGCGTCAACTCCTGATGGGGCGATGAATGGACCCCGGATTTGTGGCGATGATGAGGTGATTCCTTGGATGCGCAAAGTCTTGGGTCTTGCCGAGCTGCTGGCGCCGGAGGATCGGCTTCACGGAGCCCACAGCGCCGGTTGCATCCAGACGTCCGGGAGCCCGAGAGTTCCGTGATCCGGCAATGGGGCTGATCCCAGGCCGAGCGATTGCCAGGCTTCACGGTATTCCTCGGGCAGGGGATAGGGCGGGGCGACGCCGGTTTCCGGGCTGAAGCCGCTGCGCCCGTAGTAGGCGGGATCACCGAGCACATAGACATGGGCCACGCCGTCCCGCTTGAGCCGATGCCCTTTCGCTGCCATTCGGGCGCGACGGCCAGCGGAGCCAGGAGTGCGGCCTTGGCGTCACTTCCGCTAATCCCGCACAGGGTGAACAGGATATGGCCGACCGTCGCATCGCCGGCTTCGGCCACTAGCGAGAGGATGCCGGGGTCTTCCGTGAGCAGTTGCCGGACCAGCGGCAGCAAGTCCTCCTCCGGGAAGGCCGCGGGATACAGCCTCTCGATGGAGGCCATGTCATCGGACCGGCTCGGTCGAATCTCAATATCTTGCAGTTTCGCCTCCATCCGGTTCTGCACTGTTCCACTCACAGCTTAGGCTGGAATGGCGTGGGGCGAAACCGCTGCCTACCGCGCATATTTCCTCAGCCAGGCTTCCCACTGCTTCTTGCTGCCGGCGAAGGCATTGATGTCGGTGTCGCCCTTGATGCCGTCCATCATGCCGGTGCCGGTGTATTGCCAGAAGGTCCAGGGGTGGTCGGGATAGATGTCCTGCGGGTGGGCGGCAACGGATCTGAGCCAGAACTGGTAGTTCTGGAAATGGCCGTCGAGGTTCTCGCGGTGGAAATCGACCGGTGTGTAGATGATCGGGCGCTTGCCGTAATGGCGGCCGACCATATCCATCCAGACCTTCATCTCGATGCGCACGGTTTCGGGATCCGGACGTGTCGTGCAGGTCTTCGAAGCATGGTTCCACTCGACATCGAGAACGGGCGGCATCTGCACCGATTCCCGCGGTACGTTGGCGATGAACCACTCGGCCTGTTCGCGCGCCGGGCGGCAGAAATAGTAGAAATGGTAGGGTGCGTGCGGGATGCCGGCGGCGCGGGCGCCGCGCCAGTATTCCGGAAAGCGGCTGTCATTGTGGTCGCCGCCTTCGGTCGCCTTGATGAAGACGAAGGCGACGCCGGCGCGCTTGACCTCGTTCCAATCGATATCGCCCTGCCATTTGGACACGTCGATGCCGTGAACGGGATAACGGTCGGGGTGATACTTGCCGAAATCGACCGGCTTGCGGTCGCCGTAGCGGCCGTTCCCGGGCGGATCGAGCTTCTTGACGTCCGGCCTGTTCGACTGCGCCGTCTGTTTCTTGGCGTTGCCGATGGGCTGCAGGCTGTCTTCAAGCCCTGTCGAACTGCAGCCGGCCAGGCTGGTGGCGGCAACCAGCAGCAGCGCGGCGACAGACCTGGACGACAGCCAGCCGGCTGTCTCCTGGCGTACCGGCCGGGAGCGCCCCAGCATTTGTCGCAAGGCGAAACTAAGCTTCGATAGCGTTAATACTGTCTTACGGGAGTGCATGAATGAGACTTTCAGCGAAACAGTGTTTCATTTCAGTGGTTTAGCGGATGCTTGCGGGTCCGCGCCATCCTGCGGGACCCTGGCCACGCCTGAACTCTTCCCCTGTTTACTGACAAATCGTTAAATTTTGAAAAATGCCATCAATCAGTCGTTTACCACGGCGTCCGCGTGGTCACTTTTTGTTAAGCGATGAGGGGGCATCTGGACTTCGGAACAGGAGTCTTTGGCATGATGCTGAATACGTATGTACCAAACGCATTCAGGCGATATGCAATCGCTGGTTTGGTTATGGCAATTGTGACGCCACTGGCGGCCATTGCAACTGAAGTTCTTGCCGGCGCCAGCATGGCGCATGCAGGGTATGTCTTTCTTACAAGTCCGTTCGGAATGGCAGCCATTGCTGCGCCGCTGGGAATGGTCCTGCTGGTTGCCGGGCTGGGCTATCGCCATGACCGGCTGGCGCGGCAGATCCGCAGCGAACGGGCGGCGACAGAGCAGCTGCGTCAGGCAGCCTATCACGATGGCCTGACCGGTTTGCGCAACCGCCATGCGCTTGGTGAAGATGTCGGGCGGATCCTCCGCTGCAGGAGCGGGCAGGCCGAGCACACGGCCCTTTTGCTGTTCGATCTCGACCGCTTCAAATACATCAACGACACAATGGGCCATGCGGCCGGTGACCTGGTCCTCAAGGTGCTGGCAGAGCGGATGCAGGCCTATTGCCAGGCGGGACAGCGCGTCTATCGGCTGGGTGGCGACGAATTCGTGCTGTTGTGGGAAAACGCGCCGGGAATCAAGACCATTTCCAGCTTCTGCGACGGCCTGTCGGCCTTTGTGTTCCGTCCGGTCGAAAGCCCGGCCGGGAAGATAGACACTGGTGGCAGTATCGGTTTTGCCATCACCGACGAGCAGGTCGGCAGCCTCTCCGATTTGCTCAAGCGGGCCGACCTGGCGCTGTACCACACCAAGGAAAAGCCGGGCGTGAAGCACAGCTTCTTTACCCATGAAATGGAGAGCAGCCACCGGCGTCGTCAGCAGATGGAAGCAAACATGCGCCATGGCCTGGCAACGGGCGCATTCCATCTTGATTACCAGCCGGTGGTCAAGATCTCGACCCTTTCGGTTTCGGGGTTCTCGGTTCGTCTGCGCTGGGCGCATCCCGAGGATGGCGATCTGGCGCAGGAGGTGTTCCTTCCTGTTGCCGAGGCAAGCGGCCTGATCCTGCCGCTGGGCAAATGGATGCTCGAGCGCGCCTTTGAGGATGCAAGCGGATGGATCGACAAGGCGGATCTGACTTTGCCGGTCGCGGCAGTCCAGTTGCGCGATCCGGGCTTTGCCGGTTTCGTGATCTCTGCGCTTGAAAAGTCCGGTTTCGAGCCGGGACGGCTGGTCCTGGATGTGGAGTCGAACGCGGCACGGCGCGAGGCCGCAATCGTGCTGGCAAACCTCGAGCAGCTGCGCGAGCACGGTGTGAAGATATCGGTCAGCGAACTTGCCGCCAGCATTGCCGGACTGTCGATGGTTCGCGATTTTCCGGTCGACCGGGTGCGGCTTGACCTTGGCAAGATCAGGAAGCTCGCCGGCAAGACCCGTGTCGTGCAGATGCTGACCCTGTTCCTGCAGCTCGCTTCCACTGTTGAAACCGCGGTGATCCTGACCGGTGTGGACAGCGAGGATGATCTCAAATGCGCCTGTGACGCCGGTGCGGAACAGGTGCAGGGCGGCTTTGCCGGTGTCCGGCTCTGCGCCCTGCAGGTCTCACGCTTTTCCACGTCCTTCCGGGAAACGGCGCCTCTCGAGGTGCCGACATTGTCCAAGTCTGCCTGACAGCAGAACCAGGCCTGACCGGCTTTCCCGGTCCGATCAGGGCTTGCCGGCGCCGCCTGCGGTCGGTGTGGTCAGGATGACGGCTTCGCCGGCTTCCAGAACCGTCTGGTCGCAGGCCTTCAGCGTTTCGATGCTGCCATCGCGGCGGCGGACCTCGGTCTTGCCGACTTCACCTTCGCCTCCGCCATCGATGCCGAGCGGCGGGCGGTTGCGGTGCGAGGACAGGATGGCGAGATCCATGCGCTCGAGGAAGCGGATGGTTCGCTTCGTGCCATTGCCGGCGCTGAAGCGGCCCTTGCCGCCGGATTCGTCTCGGATGTGGAAATCCTCGAGTTCAACGGGAAAGCGCATTTCCAGGATTTCCGGATCGGTCAGCCGCGAATTGGTCATGTGGGTGTGGACGCCCGAGGTGCCATGGAAGCCGCGGCCCGAGTTCTCGTAACCCGCCGGCGAGCCCGAGCAGATGGTCTCGTAATACTGGTACCTGGCGTTGCCGAAGGTGAGATTGTTCATCGTGCCCTGGCTGTTGGCGAGAGCGCCCAGCGCCCCGAAGATGGCGTTGGTGACGTGCTGCGAGGTCTCAACATTGCCGGCGACCACGGCGCGCGGATAGGCGGGCTTGAGCATCGAACCTTCGGGGATGGCGATGTGAATCGGGCGCAGGCAGCCGGCATTCATCGGGATCGGCTTTTCGACCATCACCCGGAAGCAGTAGAGCACGGCGGCGCGGGCCACCGGTTCGGGGGCGTTAAAGTTGTTTTCCATCGCATCCGAGGTGCCGGTGAAATCGACAGTCGCCTCGCGACGCTCGCGGTCGACCGAGATCTTCACCCTGATCACCTGGCCGGTGTCGGTCGGATACTCGTATTCGCAATCCGACAGGGTCTCGATCACGCGGGCGACGCTTTCCGCCGCATTGTCCTGGACGTGGCCCATATAGGCCTCGACGACATCGAGACCGAAGTCAGTGACCATCTTTCTCAGATCCGCGACGCCCTTTTCGTTGGCGGCGATCTGGGCCTTCAGGTCGGCGACGTTCTGGGTGACGTTTCGAACGGGGTAGGGATGGTCGGTCAGAAGCTCGATCAGCTCCTTTTCGCGGAAGCGGCCGCGCTCGACGATGCGGAAATTGTCGATCAGCACGCCTTCCTCGTCGACGGTGGTGGCGAGCGGCGTCATCGAGCCGGGTGCGGTGCCGCCGACATCGGCGTGGTGGCCGCGCGAGGCCGCCCAGAACAGAATCTCGGTTCCGTCGTCGGAGAACACCGGAGTGACAACGGTGATGTCGGGCAGGTGAGTGCCGCCATTGTAGGGGGCGTTCAAAGCAAAGACGTCGCCGAGATGGATGTCGCCTTCGTTCAAGCGGATGATGGTTTCCACCGAGCGGTCCATCGAGCCCAGATGCACCGGCATGTGCGGCGCATTGGCGACCAGGGCTCCGTTGCGGTCGAACACGGCGCATGAGAAGTCGAGCCGCTCCTTGATGTTGACCGAATAGGCGGTGTTCTGAAGCGTCACGCCCATCTGCTCGGCGATCGACATGAACAGGTTGTTGAACACCTCGAGCATGATCGGATCGGCCTTGTCGGCGCCGATGGCCAGCGCCCGGTCGAGCTTTTCATAGCGGGTCAGCAAGACGTGATCGCGGGCATTGATGGTTGCTTCCCAGCCCGGCTCCAGGACAATTGTCTGGTTGGGCTCGATGATCAGCGCCGGGCCCTTGAGGCGGTTGCCGGGGCTGAGCCGGTCGCGGCGGACAATCCGCGCGTCGTGCCATTTGCCATTGGCGTAGACCGGGCGGGTTTCTCCGTCCGATATCTCTGCCGAATCGAGCGCGTGTTCGGGCTCGATGCGGTGGTCTTCCCGGTCGTCGATGCCTTCAACCGATATGGCCTCGATGATGACCGTCTTGTTCTCGTAGACAAAGCCGAACTGGGCCTTGTGGGCGGTCTCGAATTCGGTGCGGGCAGCAGCGAAATCGAAATCCGAGAAGGCGACCGGAATGGTGGTGTCGGTTCCGTCATAGCGCAATTGCAGCATCGGCCGCCAGCTGATGGCATCGTCGGGCACGCCCTGGGTCTTGAGTTCCTCGAACACGCCCTTGCACAGCACATCGACGAGCAGTTTGACATCGGTGCGGCTGTCTTCTTCCAGTGGCTTGATCAATGCCTGCTGGCGGCTGGCGAAGACGCTGGCGAGGCCGATGCCGTAGGCCGAGAGCAGGCCCGAGAAGGGGTGGATGAGGATCGATTCCATGCCCAGCGCGTCGGCGACAAGGCAGGCGTGCTGGCCGCCGGCGCCGCCGAAACAGTTGAGCAGGTATCGGGTGACGTCATAACCGCGCTGCACGGAGATCTTCTTGATGGCGTTGGCCATGTTCTCGACGGCGATGGTGATGAAGCCTTCGGCTATTTCTTCGGCGCTCTTGCCGGGCTGGTCGCTCGCCAGGGTGTCAAATGCCCGGCGAACGGCGTCGACATCGAGCGGCTGGTCCTGGCCGGGACCGAAGATGGCCGGGAAGAAGTCGGGCTGCAGCTTGCCAAGCATGACATTGGCATCGGTGACGGTGAGCGGACCGCCGCGGCGGTAGCAGGCAGGACCGGGATTGGCGCCGGCGGAATCAGGGCCCGCGCGGAAGCGGCCCTCGCCCGAATGCAGGATCGAGCCGCCGCCGGCGGCCACCGTGTGAATGCGCATCATCGGCGCGCGGATGCGGACACCGGCGACCTCGGTGTCGAAGGCGCGCTCATAGTCGCCATCATAGTGGGCGACATCGGTGGAAGTGCCGCCCATGTCGAAGCCGATGACCTTGTCGAAACCGGCAAGGGCCGCGGTCTCGACCATGCCGACGACGCCGCCGGCCGGGCCCGACAGGATGGCGTCCTTGCCGCGGAACATGTCTGCCGCGGTCAAGCCGCCGGATGACATCATGAATTGCAATGTTGGTCCGGGCTCGCCCGAGGGCGTAGCGCCGAGAACGCTCGCAACGCGGTCGACATAGCGTCTGAGAATGGGTGAGAGGTAGGCGTCGACCACGGTGGTGTCCCCACGGCCGACGAGCTTGGCCAGCGGCGAGACCTGATGGCTGACCGAGATCTGGGCAAAGCCCGCGCGCTTGCAGGCATCCTCGACGATGATCTCGTGGATGGAATTCTGCCAGGAATGCATCAGCACCACGGCGACGGAATCGATGCCGTCGGCGCGGATCCTTGCGAGTTCCGGCTCGAGCGCTTCGAGGTCGACACCACGCACCGCCTTGCCGTCCGCCATGGTGCGCTCATCGACCTCGATGACGCGTTCATAGAGCTGCTCTGGCAGGATGATTTCCTTGGCGAAGATGTCGGGCCGGGCCTGATAGGCGATGCGGAGCGCGTCGCGGAAGCCCCTGGTGATGACCAGAGCGGTGCGGTCGCCCTTGCGCTCGAGCAGCGCATTGGTCGCAACCGTGGTGCCCATCTTGACGTGGCCGATGCGTTCTGCGGGGATAGGGCTGTCCTGATCGACGCCAAGCAGATCGCGGATGCCCTGGATGGCGGCATCGGGATAGGCTTCTGGGTTTTCCGACAAGAGCTTGCGCTGGTGCAGCGTGCCATCGGGGGCGCGGCCGACCACATCGGTGAAGGTGCCGCCACGATCGATCCAGAAATCCCAAACGCCCGTCATGATCATGCCTCCAGCAGGTTCTCGCCGCTCCGGATCTTGCCATGGACAGCGGCTCTTGTCCGCGTATAATGCTTATTGTCAGCATAACGTCAATATTTTGTCGATAAAATGTGAGTGAAAAATGGCCCGACAGGATTCCGCAACCCAGAAGGGCATCGGCCCGATTGTTTCGGCGTCGCATCTGGCCGATGGCGGCTTGCCTGCACTTTCCGAAATGGAATTCGCACTTGTGATCCTGAGCAATGCCTTCCAGCGCTGGATCACCCGCTGCACTTCCGCTGCGGGCGGCGAGGGGCTGTCGGCGATCGAGGTGCAGATCCTGCACGCGGTCAATCATCGTGAGCGCGACAAGAGCCAGTCGGAACTGTGCATGATGTTCAACATCGAGGACACCCATGTGGTGGCCTATGCGCTGAAGAAGCTCGAGGCGCTGGGGCTGGTGGAATCGGGCCGCCGCGGCAAGGAAAAGACGGCGCGGATCACCAGGGACGGGGCCGATCTGTGCCTGCGTTACCGGGATCTGCGGGAGAAATTGTTGATTGAGTCAGTCAAGTCACTTGGTCTGGACGAATCCCGGGTCAGCGAGATAGCAGCGCTGATGCGGGTGATGTCGGGTCAATATGACCAGGCCTCGCGGGCTGCCGCCAGCTATTGACCGCGAGCCTGTCGGCTGCCTATCGTCGAGCCATATTTTCAATCACGACGGGAGAGGGCGCATGGACTATGTCCGGCTGGGAAAGACAGGCCTTAAGGTTTCGCCGCTGTGCCTTGGCTGCATGAGTTTCGGCACACCGGGCGGACCGACGCACCCCTGGGTGATCCCGGAAGACGAGGCGCAGCCGTTCTTCCGCAAGGCGGTCGAGAGCGGGATCAATTTCTTCGATACGGCCAATCACTACAATTTCGGTGATTCCGAAAAGATCACCGGCAAGGCGCTCAAAACCTACGCCCGGCGTGACGAGATCGTGGTGGCGACCAAGGTGGGGCTGAGGATGAGCGACGGCCGGCCGAATGACCGCGGGCTGTCGCGCAAGCACATCTTCGACCAGGTCGACCAGTCGCTCGACCGTCTCGGCATGGACTACATCGATCTCCTTTATATTCACCGCCTCGATCCCGACACGGAGCACGAAGAGATGCTCGCAGCCCTCGAAGCGGTTATCCAGGCCGGCAAGGTGCGCTATGTCGCGGCGTCGTCGATGTGGGCCTGGCAGTTCGCCAAGCTCAGGGAAATGCAGAAGGCGCGGGGCTACCAGCCATTCGTGGCGATGCAAAATTTCTACAACCTCGCTTACCGCGAGGAAGAGCGTGAGATGATGCCCTATTGCGCGTCCGAAGGGGTGGGTGTCGTGCCCTGGTCTCCGATCGCGCGCGGGTTCCTGGCGGGCAACCGGCCGAAAGAGGGGCAGGCCACCAACCGGGCAGCCACAGACAAGATGGCGCAAGGCTATTTCGGTTCGGCACAGGACTACGCGATCCTGGGTCGGGTCGAGAAGGTTGCGGCCAAGCTCGGCGTCAAGCCGGCGCAGGTGGCCTATGCCTGGGTCCTGTCGAAGTCCTACGTCACATCACCGATTGTCGGCGCCACCAAGATCGGACAGCTTGAGGAAGCCATCGGTGCGCTTGACGTGAAGCTCGACGCGGCTTCGATCCGGCTGCTCGAAGGCGCCTACAAGCCGCGCGAGGTGGCGGGGCACAGCTAGAGCCGGTCATCTTTAGCTGGAAGCGATTTGGTGGACTTCCAAGCTTGGTGCACACGGATGTTTCGCCAAGACAGGACGATTGTAATCTAAAGATGATCGGCTCTAAGCCCTCGTCACCCAACCTTGGCCTTGCGGCCGCACCAGACGACGATGCCGACGGCGAGCGCGAAGCCGAGCATGACCGGGGTCACTGTTTCGCCCAGGAGCAGGGCCGAAAGGCCGAGCGTGACGAAGCTCTGCAACAGCTGCACCTGGCCGACACGGGCAATGCCGCCGATGGCGAGACCCTGGTTCCAGAAGATGAAGCCGGCGAACATCGAGCCGAGCGAGAGATAGGCGAGTGCTGCGAGCGCATGGCCGTCGGGCCGGATGATGCCGCTTTCCCAGGTAAAAACCGTGCCCGCCAGCGACAGCGGCGCGGTGACCACCAGTGCCCAGCTGATGACCTCCCATCCCGACCGGGTGCGGGCGAGCTTGCCGGAAATGACGTAGCCGCAGGAGGCCGACAGGGCGGCGCAAGCGAGCCAGAAATCACCGATGCCGGGCTCGATATCGGCGCCGGAGAGGGAAAAGACCAGCACCAGTGCCGCCCCTGTCAGGCTCCAGGCCCAGAAGGCGAGGCCGGGCCGCTCGCCGCCGAAAAGGGCTGCGAAGGTGGCGGTCATCAGCGGCAGCACGCCCAGCACCACCCCGCCATGGGATGCGGGCACGGTCTGCATCGCGACGCTTGAAAAAGCCGGGAAGCCATAGACCAGCAACAGGCCTGCAAGAAAAAACGAGAGCGAATGCTGGCGCGGGAATGGTTTTCTCAGAAGGGCAAGCGTGACGCCCGCCACCGAGGCGGCGATGGCCGCGCGGCAGAAAGTGATGAAGGCCGGCGAGAACCCCTCGAGGGCGATGCGGGTGATCGGAAGGGTGGCGCCGAAGATGACGACCCCGATGAAGCCGAGCGCCATGCCGGTGAGCGGGTGGGCGGAGGCCTTCGGGGTTGGCGCGGAGGGAAGCGGTGTATCTGTCATGACAACGGCATTACGGGGCGATCCGGCGCGGGTCCAACGAATTCCGGCGATGGAACCGATCGCGATGCGAAATGCATCGTTCAACGATTGTGCATTGCGCCATACTCGATTTTTGAGACCAAATCACGTAAGAAGGTTCAATGTCCTTGTTCAGCCGCCTGTTTGACGCCATTGGCGAAACCGCTTCCACCGCCTTTTCGGGCGTGATCGAAGCCGTGCGCACGGTGTTCGCCGGCGATCCGGAAACACGGCGCAAGGTGGCGTTTTCGGTGGCTGTCATCGCGCTGTCGGCGAAGATGGCCAAGGCCGACGGCATCGTGGCGCCGGAAGAAGTGCGCGCCTTCCAGGAAATCTTCGCGATCCCGCAGGCCGAGGCGAACAATGTGGCGCGGCTTTACAATCTCGCCAAGCAGGATGTCGCCGGCTACCAGGCCTACGCCCAGCGGGTGGCGGGCATGTGCGGCTCGGGCGAGGCCAATTGCGCCATGCTCGAGGATGTGCTCGACGGTTTGTTTCACATCGCCAAGGCGGACGGGGTGATCCACCACAAGGAGCTCGAATTCATCGCCGACGTGGCCGATATCTTCCACTTCGACGAAGCCTATTTCGAGCGCATCATGGCCCGTCACGTTCATCCCGACGGCATCGATCCCTATGCGGTGCTCGGCCTGCCCGAGACTGCGCCGTTCGAAGAGGTGAAGAAGCGCTACCGGGCTCTTGCCTCGGAAAGCCACCCCGACCGGCTGCGCGCTCGTGGTGTGCCCGAGGAATTCCTGACCATCGCCAATGACAGGATGGCGACGCTCAATGATGCGTTCTCGGTGATCGAGAAAGCCCGCGCCGCCGCATGAGTGCCTTTGTTCCCGACTACAGCTCCGCACGGATTTGCCCGTCCCCCAATTGTGGCGAGCGCAAGGGCGGGCGTACCCCTGACATGCTCATCCTGCATTATACCGGCATGCCGACCGCCCAGGCCGCGCTGGACTGGCTGTGCTCCGAGGAGAGCCAGGTGTCCTCGCATTACTTCGTCGACGAGGCCGGAGTGGTGACCCAGCTGCTGCCCGAAACCGCGCGGGCATGGCATGCGGGCCAGAGCTGCTGGAAGGGCGAGACCGACATCAACTCGTCCTCGATCGGCATCGAGATCGCCAATCCCGGCCACGATGCCGGCTCGCCGGATTTCGAAGAGGCGCAGATCCGGGCGGTGATCGCGCTGTGCCGCGACATCATCGAACGTCATGCGATTTCAGCCGACCGGGTGCTGGCCCATTCCGACATCGCGCCGATGCGCAAGCAGGATCCGGGCGAAAATTTCCCCTGGCAACGGCTTCATCAAGAGGGCATCGGCCACTGGGTCGAACCGTTGCCGGTAGGTGGTGGGCGGTTTTTCCAGGAAGGCGATGCGGGCCAGCCGGTGGAGGCGCTGCAGACCATGCTGGCGCTGTACGGCTACCAGGTGAGCGTCGACGGGGCCTTCAACGCCGAGACGGCCGCGGCGGTTCGGGCGTTCCAACGGCACTTCCGTCCCCAGCGGGTCGACGGCATCGCCGACGCCTCGACCATTGGCACCCTGCACAAGCTGCTGACGGCGCTTCCGACGGTGGCGTGAGCGGCTTTCGAATGCCGTGGCAAAACCACCGCACGGCAAGCGCAGTGTTACACTCTGACATCTAAGTTTATTGCGATGCAGCATTTTTTGGGTTACCGGCCATAAATACGCCGGCCTGCGCCCTGATTGAGGTGGCTTCCACGCACGGAACGGGCGACGGCATAAGCCGGTCACGGTTCCGGACTGAAAAGCAACGCGCCAAGGGTATGACCCGTCCTCATCGATGAACGTTCGGGCATGGCGCTATCGGAGTGATCTAAAAACATGCGTCTCATTTTCACGGCTGCCGCGGCGGCCTTGCTCTCACTTGCGCTCTCGGGCTGCGAAACCACCGGCACCTCCAACGAGACGACCGGCTCGATCTCGAACAGCAAGATCAAGAGCTCGAGCATGAGCTTTGGCTATTCCACGCGGCCCTACGGGAAACTGATTTCAAGCTACGCCAAGAGCCACGGAGTGCCCGAGGCGCTGGCCCATGCGGTGATTTCGGTGGAAAGCAATTACAGGCCGACGGCGCGCGGAGCGGCGGGAGAAATCGGGCTGATGCAGATCAAGCCAGCGACCGCGCGGATGATGGGATATCGCGGGTCTTCCAAAGGGCTCTATGACCCAGAGACAAACATCAAGTACGGCATGCTGTATCTTGCCAAGGCGCATGAGCTTGGCGGCGGCAGCACCTGCGGCACCATACTCAAATACAATGCTGGCCATGGCGCAAAACGGATGAATCCCGTTTCCAAGCGCTACTGCGGCAAGGTTGCCAGGCTGATGAAATAAGGCTGGAGGTGCCCCTGCTTTCATCAACCTGGTGATCACACAACGCGGTTTGGTGAAAAAGGTTCCGGGAAAAAGAAGAATTGGCGACCGCCATTTCTGGCGGTCGCTTTGCGTTTGCAGGTGAAGTGTCCGGCGCTATTTTGGCAAACAGCCAATTCCGCCGGGTCGCTTGTTCCGCGTTCAGCCCCGTGCTTCGAGAAGCCCCCAGCGATTTCCAGTTCGCCGTTTGCGATGCATGAGCACGAGCATGGTCGTGATCAACACCAGCAGCTCGGCGACAATGCCCGCATACCATATGCCCGGTTCACCAAACCAGAACGGCAGCGTGAAGGTCAGGGGCAGCGCGAACATATATGTTCGCGACAGGCCCAGCAGCGCTGCTCTGGGCGCATCACCGATCGCCTGGAAGTAGGACCCGATCATCATCACCGGACCGAAGATGAAGGTGGTCAGGACGATGTAGGGCAGGATCCGGGCGATCTCGCCGACGATGGCGTGATCCTCGATGAAGATGTAGCCGATCTGGGAACGGGTGCCGAGAAAGACCAGCTCCACGATGATGCAGTAGACCAGGGCGAGCAGGACAGCAATCTTGATGCTCCTGTCGGTTCGCACTGGCAGTCTGGCACCGAAATTGTTGCCGGCTATGGTCTGGAACGCCATGCTCAGCCCCAGCAATGGCAGGAAGGTGAAGGTGATCAGCCTGGTGATGATGCCGAACGCGCCTGCCGTCGCGGCATAGGTCTCCGCCGCCCAGAGCTGCAGGCAGTAGAGTGTCAGACCCGCCGACAGCGACATGCCGATATAGCCCAGGCTCGAGGGCGCGCCGAGTGCCAGCAATTCGCCCCAATGTCCGGCTCCGGGCCAGGCGGGAAGTCTCGGGGCCATAGTTCTCCGCCCGGCAGATCTCCGGTAGAGGATCACGGCCAGCATTGAACAGAGCTCTGCCAGCACGGTTCCATAGGCCGAACCGGCGACGCCTGCACCAAGTTCGACGATGAAGACATAGTCGAAGCCGATGTTGAGCAATGCCGACATCAGCGTGATCGCTGCCATGGCGGTGAGCAGGCCCTCGCTGCGCAGGGCGGCGATGTTGATCGAGAGCACGAAGACCAGCGGCGAAGACAGGATCAGGATGGAGATATAGGTATAGCCCATCCCGGCCAAAGCGGTGTCGCCATTGGCGGCCATCAGGCTGAGCGCGTCGCCCACGAGCAGAAACAGTGCGATCAGCATGGCGCAGACAACCAGCGCCAGTTGAACGGCCTGGGCGAACACGATACCTGCGCTGTTCCGCTCGCCGCCGCCGATCATGCGCGCGAAGACGCTGGCGAAGCCGTTCGAGACCAGAGTCGCGAGCGCGACCAGAAGCATGTAGAGCGGGAACATCAGGGTGACCGCTGTCAGCGCGTCCGCTCCGACATAGGCACCCAGGAAATAGGCGTCGACCACGGTGAAAAGGCCATTGACGCCCATGACGACAATGATCGGCGTGGCGGTTTTCGCAAACAGTGCCGGCAATGATCCGGCAAGATAGATGTTGTCGTGGGGTGTGGACAATCCTGTCATCACAAACCTCTTTCAGTGTCTGGATGCGGATCAGGAAGGGTGCTCGCGTTGCCATCGGACCGCATTCAACTGAAATCGGTGGATGAGACTTTGATGCGAAGGGCTTCACCATGGACAAGCCAGCGAGCGGCAGGGGCCTTCACCCTGTGGGTTCGATAGGCCCCGATGCTGGATTTGTCAATTGTCGATCTTGCGCAGGCGGAACCCTTGGCGCGGGCAACCGCTATTGTTCTGGCCATCCGTGCTACGGTGGTCTAAGGAGGGCGCGCCAGTCGGCCGGGCAGCCGCGCCCTGCAGCGTCGAAAGACAGCAGGGTGAGGAAAGTCCGGGCTCCACGGATAAGCGGTGCCGGATAACATCCGGCGGGGGCGACCCCAGGGAAAGTGCCACAGAAAGCAAACCGCCCCGCCACCTGATTGCCGGATCCGATCCCACGGTCGAGCGGCAATGAGGCGGCGGGGTAAGGGTGAAAGGGTGGGGTAAGAGCCCACCGCGCGACCGGCAACGGAAGCGGCACGGTAAACCCCACCGGGAGCAAAACCGAATAGGGATGACGCAGGGCGCAAGCCCGGCCCTTTTTCCGGGGTTGATCATCCGGGTAGGTTGCTTGAGGTGCGCAGCAATGCGTATCCCAGAGGAATGGCTGCCACGTTCTGGTCCGCAAGGGCCAGGGCCATACAGAACCCGGCTTACAGGCCGGCTGGCGTTTTCAATCTGATCGGCAACCCGCGGCGGTGAGGGTGCGTGTGGCGCGGCTCAACGCCAGACCAGCCGTATCGTTGTGCCACCTGGATCGCTGCTGAGGTCGAAATCGGCGCCGATGCTTCCGGCGCGGCGACGCATGCCGGCGAGGCCGTGGCCATGGTGCCTGCGGCCGTCCGGCCTCGGGTCGAAACCCTTTCCATTGTCACTGATGGTGATCGAATTGCGGTCGGAGGCGATGGTGATGATACTGGCTTCGGCGTGCTTGATGATGTTGGTGATGCTCTCCTGGACGATCCGGAGCAGGTTGAGATTCTGCGACGGGCCGGGATGGGGCAGTTCCGGTTCATCATCAATGCGCCAGTCGAATTCGAGCGCATGTTCGGCCAGAAGCGTTTCCAGACGGGTGCGCAGCATGCCGAGCAAGGTCGAGATGCTGGCATCGGTCTCGAGGCTGTCAAGCATCAGTGACAGGTCGCGCAACGCGTCTTCAAGTGCTGTCTTGATGACCGCGTCGCCCTTTTCGTTGTTCTGCATGTAAGCCAGCGTGTTCACCAGTTGGCCGCCGATGCCGTCGTGCAAGTCGAGCATGATGCGCTGGCGCTCGTTGTTGATCGCTTTCAAACGTTCGGCCTGGCCGAGTTTCTCGTAGGTGAGACGCAATTCCTCGGTCTTGGCCGCGACGGTTTGCTTGAGCGTTCCGGTCAGTTCCTCGTAGCTGCGCAGCGACAGCATGAAGCGTGAGATCACCAGCCAGAGACAGACGCAGAGCATGGCCAGCGGCATGAACTGGAAGATGTGCTGATTGCGCCCCGGATCCACGACCGCGGTGATGTAGAGTTCATAGACGCCCATGGCCGAGGCCATCGAGAGGAAGAAGAAGAAGATGCGCAGGTCGGGCTTGTCGATCTTGCTCCTGTTGCCGAGCAGCACCGCCAGCACGAGGAACGACAGGATCGCCGGATGCAGCTTGAAAAGCAGCAGTGTGTCGAAGAGATAAGGGGCCGGGACGAGGGAACCGGCAGCCAACTCGGCGATGATCAGAACCAGACTGACTGTCTCGAGTGGTTTGAGGCCTTCACCGATGTAATGATTGCAGAACCTGAATATCAGATAGACATAAATGCTCACCGAGACCTGCCAGATCAGGGTCGACCAGCGGTAGCCGATGGCACTGGTGTCGAAGCCGAAATGGATGCAGATGATGCAGGCAAAGCCGCAGGAGGTGGCCAGCAGCGCGTAGATCGGTTCGCTGCGCCGGGCGAACCAGATGATGCCGAGCATGATTCCGGCTATGGTCATGAAGCCGAGATTGAAGCGCGCCATCCCGGCGCTGGTGATGAACCGCCAATTGTAGTGCGGAGTGAGAAGCTGTGCTTCGCCGAAATGGAAGGGCTCGAGCACCAGGCCTTCCTGAGGATAGCCGTAGAGGGTGATCTCGATCCGGTTCTGACCGGGCTGCAACAGGCTTTGCGGAACCGTCGCCAGCACCGGGATGTTCCACATCCGTGCAGGCTGGCGGTCGGTGAGTTCGTTGCCGTAAACCTGTGCGCCGTTGACGCTGACAAAGACTTCGTCGGCGTAACTCGGCAGATAGAGCGCCTGGAGACTGTCGGGGATCTTTGGCAGGGACATATCAAAGCGCAGGTGCCGGGTTTCGTGGCCGGCGGCATGGCGTGCGGGAAAATGATGAGGAAGCTCAATGTCGCGGGGTTGCGCGCATCCGGGTGTTTCACAGACCTGTCCCGCGGTCAGCATCACCGCAGGGTCGATCGGCTCGATGGCACCGATATTCAACGCCCAGATCAGCCCTGCAATGGCTGCGATCCAGGCGAGGACGGCAAGAAGCGTGCGGCTGTTCTGCACCTAGAGAAGCCCCATGCGTGTCGCCCGGGCAATGGCCTCGGTGTTCGAATTGACGTTGAGCTTCTGGTAGATGTTGTTGATGTGGTTGCCGACGGTCCCGGTGGAGATGCCGAGCTTTTCCCCGATCTCGCGGCGCTTGTAGCCCTTGGCGACGGCATTGAGGATCTCGGTTTCGCGATTGGTCAGATCGATCTGCGGGGCTCCTTCGGAGGATCCGGCGGTGCCCGAACTGACCATGGCCAGCAGATGACGGGCAATCTGCGGGCTTATCGGGCTGCCGCCCTCGATTACCGACAGTACGTCCTTGCCGATGGCGGCCAGCGATCCGCTCTTGAGCACGTAGCCGCGGGCGCCGGCTCGCAGGGCATCGATTACGCGTGCCTCGTCGCCGAAGATGCTGACGACGAGCGCTTCGCAGGTCCAGTCAGCCCCGGAGACGGCCTTGATCACCTCGATGCCGGAGCCGTCGGGAAGGCCGAGATCGACGAGCACGATGCGGGGCCTGTGCGCGTACAGCTGGTTGAGGCCGCCGTCGACGTCATCGGCGATGGCGCAGACGCTGAGTTCGTCCGTCTTCTCGATGGCTGACTTGAGCCGCAGCGCGATCTCGCGCCTGTCTTCGACAATGAGAACGGAGTGAGAAACAGTTTCAGCCATGATGCGGGTCGATTGCGAGAGTGTGCATGGTGGCAAGTCTAGCAAAGGAACAGCCAGGCTTGCATGTATTAATCCATCTATTGTGCCTGCACCCGAGCCGGCAATAGATTTCCCCCGACCAAGACCAAACCATGATCGGGAATACTGCCATGTCTGTCCACTCTCCTCGCATTTCCGCCCTGCAAAGCTTCCGTCGCATGTTGCTTGTCACCGGCGGCATGGCAGTGGCGCTCGGCGCAGTGCTGACAGCAGCGATGCCAGCCGCTCAGGCCTCGGAGCTTACGGTCTATGAGTGCGAACCCGAGGGTGACGTCTTCTACGAGGTCGAAGTGTTCTGGGTTGACGGAAGCTCCACCGCGCGGATCTCTCCCAAGAGCGAATACATCAGCGCGGCGGAATCGGCGGCGCAAACTGAAACCGCGCGCGAGCAGCGCGTGGCCAGCGGGTTCAGCTTCGACAGCCGCAGCTACAGTTTCTTTGGCAAGGGCACCGATGCCCGGCTTCGCTTCAAGCAGTATCCGAACGACGCACCGGTTCCCTGCGCCGAACGCGCGATATCACAGGACCATGCTTCGGGTGCTGTTGGTGGCAACGAGACACCGCTCGGCGGACAGAAGGCGCGGTCGCTCGGCGGCAAGCTGCGCAACGGTCCGGGAACGAACTTCTCGGTTGCTGGAAGCCTCGCCGAAGGGACGCCGGTATCGGTGCTGGCCAATACCGGTGTCCGGTTCGATGGCTATGACTGGTTCGAAATCCGGCACGGCGGCGGGGTCGCCTACCAGTGGGGCGGCATCATGTGCTCGGATGGAGGCGCGATCGCGGGCATGTTTGGTGACTGCGCCTCGCTGCTTCGCAGCCAGGCGCCGGCCCGGGTCCAGACGGTCGCGAGCGGCGGTGGCTGGATGGCCTTTGCCATTGGCGCGAACGGGCGGTTCGGCCACGGTGCCGGGGCCAGCCGCCAGGAAGCACAGTCTTACGCGATGCAGTATTGCGGCGATGCTTCCTGCGGCATCGAGGACATGACACAGGCCCAGTGCCATGCGCTGGTGGGCGGCAATCGCAACGGCCACTGGTTCGGTGCGGGAAACAGCAAGCGGGCCGCTGAAAGCTTCGCCATGGGATTTTGCAGCAATGCCGAAGGATCCTGCGCGATCCGTTATTCGCATTGCCGCTGAATCGAGGACTGCCGCAAGGCCGCCGGTCGCCAAACGACAAAAGTGTATGATTCCATACATTCAGGCCGAGGGGCCGGGCGGGTAGTCTGGTTTCATCACGATATTGAGCAGGAGTATGTCATGAAGCTCGCATCTTATCTGACCGCAGGAGTAGTGGTCGCCGCAGGACTGGCCCTTTCGACCGCCGCACAGGCCCAGGATGGAGCGCTTATGTCTTCCGGCGATCTCTATTTCAACGGCACGATCGGCGGCAGCGCGCTGATCTTCAGCGGTTCTTCGAATGTGGCGAAGACCTATTACGGTGTTGATGCCAGCGGCGAGGTCTGCCGCGCCAATGCCGGCGGGTTCGATCTTTGCGGTGGCCTGAACGTGTTTCACACTCTTGGCAATGGCAAGAAGACCACGGGCACCATGACCACCAGCACACGGGTTGCCTCGGTTGGCGGCTTCGTCAAGGCGCGCAAGCAGATGGAGCAGGTTGGCATCGCGCCCTATGTGGGCCTGCGGCGCTTCTTTACCCAGACGACCGTGACCGGCGTTGGCGCAACCACCAAGCTCACCGACAATGCCAATGCGGTTTATGGCGGCGTGGAACTGGACTACAGCCTTGTCCAGGACCGGGTTTACCTGACGATGAAAGCCGAGGTCGGCCGCACTTTCGGTGCTCAGACCAACCGGACCACGGTGCTTTTGTCGCCCGGCCTTAAAGTGAAATTCTAACTCAAGCCACTGGTCCGGCTTGTGACAGGGACCTGGGCACCCGGCGCAGCTCAGCTCGCCGTGGTGCCCCAGGTCTTTTTGGTATTTTTCCAGATCATTCCAACTCTATCCCTTCCTACGGAACTGGCGTGTTCCGCGACAGAGTGAGGCAGGCCGCCTTTGAACGGTGCAGGGCCCGGTTGCACCGCAGTGCCGGGAACCAATCATCAGCAACTTCGTTGAGCGCAGACAGGACGGCGATCACCCTCATTCCAGGGATCAGGTCGTTCCATCCTGGCCGCTCAGAAACCATGCCGCACAAAATCATTTTCAAAGGAAACACGCCATGAAGACCCTGTCCGATGCATTCGAACACACTCTGAAAGACATCTACTATGCCGAGAACGCGCTGGTGAAAGCGCTTCCGAAGGTTCAGCAAGCCGCCAACGGCAAGAAGCTGAAGGATGCGATCGGCGAGCATCTTGAAGAAACCAAGGGCCAGATCAAGACACTGGAGAAGGTGTTCAAGTCGATCGGCAAGACCGCTTCAGGCGAAAAATGCGATGCCATCGAAGGTCTGATCAAGGAAACCGACGGGATCATCGACGAGGCCACCGGCGTGGCCAAGAACGCCGCGCTGATTGCTGCCGCCCAGGCCGTCGAGCATTATGAAATCGCCCGTTACGGTACCTTGAGGGAATGGGCAAAGGTGCTTGGCCACAGTGAAGCCCATGACCTGCTCACCCGGATACTCGACGAGGAAAAGGCCGCCAACAGCAAGCTGACCAACCTGGCGGTTTCATCGATCAACGAAGAATAGGGCAATCAGGATCTGCGCACTGCCATGCTGCGTGCGCTAAGGCTTGCTGCGGGAGGACGGTTCTATGCCGTGCTCCCGCAGCTTGTTCGCGGCAAGCCACATGAAGGATGGCAGGAGGGGCAGTCGGCGTGCGAACTCAGTCGCCTTCCGTGATCCTGACCTTGTCCGGCCAGAAGGCGAAATGTCCCGCGAGTTGCCGGGAGCCCTCAAGCGGCCGGTCGTAGGTCCAGGCGATCTCGTTGCCGTTGAACGAAACGTAGCTCGCATCGCCCTTGAGCGGGCAGTGGGTGGATTTGTCGACGGGTTCGAGACTGGCAATGATATCAGACGCAGGGATGTATATGGCTGGATCGTAGAGGGACTTGCCCATCTCCAAGACGCGGAGCGCGTCTTGCGTTTGCGCAATCAGCGTGTCGCCGACATGAACGCTTACGGTTCGCCTGACGCGCCTGATGACCATGAGATGGTTCGGGTTGTTTGGGTTTCGAATGGCCCCTTCGAGCGAAGGGACATTGGCATCGCCGGAGTTTGAGCCTTGCATGGTCTCGCCTGTGGTTTGAGGTGGCGGGCGTGTGACCCTGCTTTCCGGTTTATCATGATCCGGGCCGCTTTGACATGGTAAGGGCGCAGGTGTGCCAACCATTGGCAAAGTCAGCCGGTGAGACGAGGCATGCCGCAATCAGACCTGTGAATGGCCTCGTGCGGGGTGTTTAATCGCTGCCATGACCCATGAAGACGAAGATGACGTTCCGGGTTCCACGGTCTGCCTTGCGCATCTGCTTGTCGATGGCCATGTCGTCGATCCGCAGACCTGGCAGGATGTCTCGACATTCCGCAAATCCGAACGCAAGCGGCTCTATGCTGCCCGGCAGAACCAGTCCGCCGACGAGAGGAAATCTGCTTCGGCCGCCATCTCCTTGCGGCTGGACGAGATACTTGGCGATGTGGCGGGGCGGAGGATTGCCGCCTTCTGGCCGATCCGTGGCGAGGTCAACCTGCATGGCTGGATGGCCGGGGCCATCGACCGTGGTTCGCAGATCGGCCTGCCTGTCGTGGTGGAGAAGAACCATCCGGTGGAGTTTCATCGCTGGAGCCCGGGATGCGTCATGGCCAAGGGGATCTGGGATATTCCCGTGCCGGCAGAGCCGGATCCGGTGACACCGGACGTGGTGATCGTTCCGCTTCTCGGTGTCGATGAAGACGGGTACCGGCTCGGCAATGGCGGGGGCTACTACGACCGGACGCTGGCGCGGCTTGACGGCGAGGTGCTGATCATTGGCGTTGGTCAGGCGTTCGCGCGGATCAAGACGATCTTCCCGATGCCCTGGGACATTCCCATGCACAAGGTGGTGCTGGGTGACGGGACGGTCTCCGACCACTCTTCAGGCTGACGAAGCCGCCCGGCAGATGATGCCGGGCGAACTGTTTCTGGCGGCTCAGGCGAAATCGACGAACTTGCTGAACGGCATTTCCCGCAACCTTGTTCCGGTCGCGGCGAAGATGGCGCCGGCCAGGGCCGCGGCCGCGGGCGGAACCGGTGGTTCGCCGATGCCCAGCACACGGTCGCCGTTTTCAAGCCCGCGCACCTCGATTGTCGGGCACTGGTACATGCGCATGCCTTGGAAACTGTCGAAATTGCTCTGGTCGGCAATGCCGTCGGTGTAGGTGATCTCGCAATTCATGGCATGGCCGAGTGCGAAGACAACGCCGCCCTTGACCAGATTGTCGAAATTGACCGGATCGACGACGGTGCCGACTTCGGCGGCGACCCAGACCTTGTCGATCCTGATGCCGTATTCGGTGTTGCTGACCTCGATCACCTCGGCGCAGTGAACGCCGAAGGACTGGGTCAAGGCGACGCCGCGGCCGCGGCCATCGCCGAGAACGCCGTCCCAACCCGACATCTCGGCGACCGCCTCGAGCACCTTGCGCGCCTCGGGGTTGCTGCACAGCCGCAGCCGTTCCTCCATCGGATCGGCACCGGCGGCATGGATCAGTTCGTCGAGGCCCGCATTGTAGAAGAAGCCGTTCGAGGAAGCCCCAACCGAACGCCAGGAGCTGATCGGCGCGAGTTCGGGCGCGCGGTATCCGGTTACGCGCTGGTTGGGGATGGTGAAGGGCTGGTCCCAGGCCCCGGCGACGATCTGGCTATCGGGACCGGGCACAGACAGGCCCTGGCGACTCATCTGCGAGACGACGACGGAAGGCATGGCGATGCCCAGATCATAGGTCTCGACCTTGCCGTCCCGGACCACGCCGCGCAACTGCGCCATGGCGATCTGGCGGGTGAAATCGTGGCTCATGTCCTGTTCGCGCGAATAGGTCAGCTTGACCGGCGTGCCCTTCATCTGGACGGCGATCTCTGCGGCCTGCTTGACCACTTCGTCCTCCAGCCGGTGACCGAAACTGCCGCCCATGTAGAGCGCATGCACGGTGACCTTCTCCGGATCGATGCCGGCGATCTTGCCGACATTGTTCTGGATGAAGCGCGGGATCTGCGTGCCGGTCCAGACCTCGGCGCGGTCGTCATCGACCCGGACGATGGCGCTGATCGGTTCGAGCGGCGCATGGGCCAGGTAGGGCGCGCGGTATTCGGCGCTGATGATCTCGCCGGTTTCGGCAATCGAGATCTCGACATCGCCGTCATCGCGCTTGCGGCTGTCGAGCGCATCCTCGGTGAAGCTGTCGGCGAGCGCCTGCCAGTGTTCATCCATTGTAGCCGGGAACGGGGCGGGCCCCCATTCGGCCTCGACCGCCTCGGCGGCCTGGAAGGCGCGCCAGGTGTTGTCGGCGATTGCCGCCACGCCGCCGGTGACCGCGACGACCTTGCTGACGCCGCGCATCTTCAGCGCCTCACCGGCGTCAAAACCAATCAAGGGACCGATCTGCGCCGGGTTGAGCTTGATCGCGGCGTGGACCATGCCGTCGACCTTGTGGTCGATGCCATAGCTTTGCGTACCGGTCGACTTGGCGACGATGTCGACGCGCTGCATCGGCTTGCCGATCAGGCGCCACTCGGATGGTGCCCGCAACTGGATGTCCTGCGGCGGGTCGATGGTGGCGGCGATCGGTGCCAGTTCGGCATAGGCAAGGGACGACCCATCGGGAAGCAGCACGCGTCCGGCCTCGGTCCTCAGCTCGCTGGCAGCTGCTCCGGTCTTCTGCGCTGCGGCCAGCTTGAGGGTTTCGCGGGCCACGGCACCGGCCTGGCGCAGCTTGACGAAACCGTCGGGAACGGTGGTGGAGCCGCCGGTGATCTGCATGCCGATGGTCTTCATCACCGCAGACAGGGCCCCGTAGGCGATGCTTTCGCCCACACCGCCGCCGGGCGCCATGAACGTGGCGGCTTCGTCGGCAAGCGCGGTGTTCCAGTAGGCGGGCGAGGGCGGGCCCGGATCGATCTTTACCTGGTCGAGCTCGACGTCGAGTTCCTCGGCGATCAGGGCGGCCTGGACCGAGTAGGCGCCCTGGCCCTTGTCGGCGCGGGGGGTGATCAGGGTCACCCCATCCGCGTCAATGCGGACGTAAGGGGTGAGGGCTGCCTCGCCGTCACCAAGATTGTCCAGCAGCGGATTGGCGTGCGGCTTGTTGACCATGTAGGCGCCGAAGGCGACGCCGCCGGCGACTGCGACGGAGCCGATCAGGAAGGCGCGGCGGGTGAATGTCTTCAAACGGCCCATATCAAGCGCTCCTGACGGTTCTGGCGGCGGTTTTCACCGCTTCGCGAATGCGTGGATAGGTGCCGCAGCGGCACAGATTGCCGCTCATTGCATCGTCGATGTCTTCGTCGCTCGGGTTGGGATTTTCCGCCAGCAATGCCGCAGCGGACATGATCTGGCCAGATTGGCAATAACCGCACTGGGCGACCTGATGTTCGATCCAGGCCGCCTGAACCGCATGCAGCGCGTCAGGTGTGCCGAGGCCGTTTATGGTGGTGACCTCGCCCTCGAGATCGCCAACCGGCT
This sequence comes from Parahoeflea alexandrii, assembly GCF_024105735.1. Classification (GTDB taxonomy): domain Bacteria; phylum Pseudomonadota; class Alphaproteobacteria; order Rhizobiales; family Rhizobiaceae; genus Hoeflea; species Hoeflea alexandrii. The sequence goes on from NZ_JAAAML010000001.1 coordinate 788,664, forward strand.
GCTGGCAGGAGCGGATGGCATAGCCATCGACATGGACGGTGCAGGCGCCGCATTGGGCGATGCCGCAACCGTATTTCACGCCGGTGATGCCGAGTTCGTCACGCAGCACCCACAACAGCGGCATGTCGGGTTCGACATCGACCTCATGGATTTTTCCGTCTACGGTGAGTTTCATCGGCGTGCCTCCAAGCAGCAGCAGGGTTTGGTCAATGCGGTATATGGGGAGCGGAACCGGCAGCAGGGCGTGGCCATTGGTCGTTTTCCCGACATCGTCGAAGAAAGTATTTTACAAAATTACAATAGTTGTCAAGATGTATTGATATGACAGACCGTGACCACAAAATTCTTGATGCCGCCATCGCGGTGTTTGCGCGCTACGGCGTGCGCAAGGCGACAATGGGCGACATTGCCGAACAGGCAGGCATGTCGCGGCCAACGCTTTACGCCCGTTACGCCAACAAGGACGAGATCATGGCGGCAGCGATGCAGCTGATCTCCGAACGCGTGATCAACGAGGTGGTCGAGGCGTGGCAATCCGCCGAAACGATCAGTGAACGGATCGACATCTTTCTCGACTGCGCGATCGTGCGGTTCTTTGACCAGATCAAGCAGATGCCGGATTCAGGCGACCTGATGATCGGAAGCGGGGATGGTGCGGCGACCCATCTTGGTGCCGAGCAAGGCAAGATCGACCTTCTGGCGGGCCTCTTCGACACCCGCAGGGATGCACTTGCCGCTCACGGCATGACAGCCGCGGAGCTGGCGGATTTCTTCTACGCGAGCGCCTCGAGCTTCAAGTTCACCGCCCGCGACGGCAAGCATCTCGAAAGCCTGCTCGCCACCTTGAAGAGCAGCGTGATGATCATGCTCGGCGAGGGCTGAGCCTGTCTCGCGGCATAGGGCGCGGGCGGCTTGCAATGGCGCATGATGGTGGCGGTCTTGCGCATCCGGCCGTTGATCCACGTCAATGCGGCGGGATGCATGTGTGCGCAGATTGAGGACAGCCGATGTTGCTCAATGTCCGAAGGAAACACTTATGGCCCTTTCAATCAGATCCGCCTTGTTCGCCCTCTCGCTGGCAGGGTTTGCCGGATGGTCGAATGGACCGGCGCTAGCCGGTGACTGCACCGGTTATGTCGTCGGGGTGAAGCCGATCAGCCAGTACAACCATGCGCGCGGCAACGGCTTTCTGGCGGTGCGCACGGGGCCGGGATCGAGCTTTCAGCAGATTGGCGAGGTCTACCGCGGCGACGAGGTTTCGGTCTACGACCGGCGCGGAAATTGGTACGCGATCACCTGCATGTCGGGTCGCTGCATGCAGCCGATGTGGGGCACGCCGATGCCATCGGGCTGGGTGTCGGGAAAGTATGTCGATGCGCGCGGGGTTTGTCCCTGACAGGCCTCGTGAAGGCCGGTCAACCGCGGCCGGATATTCGGGTCTGCTGATAATCGCAAATTGCGAAACCGCTTCTTTCATGCGAAGACCACGGTTCGGAAGCTATTCTGAATTCAAACGCTTGTTGGGAGAAAGCAATTGAAAAACACGACAATGGTTTTGGCGCTGGGGATTTGCGCCGGCATGTTCGCATCGAGCGCGTTCGCAGAAACACGCATCACCTACAAGTCCGCGAAAACCGGTTCGTCCTATTACCAGATGGGCGTGCAACTGGCTGAAGCGATGAAGGCCGGCACCGATGGCGAGATCATCGTCACGGTGGAGGAAAGCCAGGGCTCGGTGCAGAACGTGATGGAAGCCAAGGCGCGTGGCGGCGACTATGTCTTTACCACGCCGCCGGCGTTGATCGGGCTTGCCCAGGGCGGCAAGGCGATGTTCGAGGGCAAGGGCGATCCGAAATTCGACGAGATCCGGGCGCTGTTTCCGATCCCGTCGCTGACCATGCATTTCGTCATGTCGGCTGACAGCGGTGTGACCGATTTCGCCGGCATGGAAGGCAAGACCATCCTGCTCGGCAAGGGATCTTTCGGCGCGACCGAGGGCGAGAAATATCTCAAGCTGTTCGGCCTTGAAGGCAAGGTCAACCTGGCCGAGGTCGAGCTGTCGAACGCTGTTCCGGCGCTGCAGAACGGTCAGATCGACGGCTTCGTGACCGCCGGCTCATGGCCCGCGCCGAACGTGATCGAGGCCGCCGCCTCAACCGATGTCGTCGTGCTGTCGCTCAGCGATGAACAGATCGCGGAAACCAAGCGGTCGAAGCTGGTCATCCCGGCCGGAACCTATGCCGGCCAGAGCGCCGACATCGCCACCACCTCTCTGCCGGTTGCGGCTTTCACCACCACCGCGATGAGCGATGATGCCGCCTATCAGCTGACCAAGACCTTCTGGGAAAGCAAGGCTGCCATGGCCGAGGACGCGCCTTGGTGGAAGGGCGTCGACGCGGCGCTGATGTCCAACATCAACACCAAGCTGCATCCGGGTGCGGTCCGTTACTACACGGAAGCCGGGATCGAGCTGACGGCAGACCAGCAGTAAGAAGCTGCAGTTGCTGCCCGGCTGCCGAAGCCGGGAAGCACGTCTCACCTCAATCCGCCCCCAATATCCTGAAAACCGGGAGCCTGTCGGATGCGAATGGCCATGATTGCCAGCGCCGTGTGCCTGGTGGTGTTTCATCTCGGGCTGATCTTCTGGGGGCTGGTGCCGAACCTGGTCAGCCGGCCGCTGCACCTGGCGCTGGCGCTGCCTTGGATCTTCCTGTTCGTGGAAGGCAGCCGGGCTTACCGGGCAAGCGGTGCCGCCTTTTGCGGGCTGGGGATGGCGGCAAGTCTCTGGGTGGCATGGAATCACTCGGAACTGGGCGACCAATACGGGTTTCTCGAAGGTGATGTGCAGACTGGTATCGCCATCGTGCTGCTCCTGGTGGTGCTGGAGGCAGCGCGCCGGGCGATCAGCTGGCCGCTGCCGACGGTGGCGTTGCTGGCGCTCATCTACGGCCTTTTCGGACAGCATATACCGGGAGAATTCGGCCATTCCGGCACGCCGCTTGCGAGTTTTCTCGGCACGCTGACCATTGCCGAGGGCGGCATCTGGGGCAGCCTCGCCGGGGTGTCGGTCAGTGTCGTGGCGATCTTCGTGATCTTCGGGGCGGTGCTCAATGCCGGTGAGGCGGGCCAGGGCTTCATGAACATCGCCTCGGCCGCGGCCGGCCGGCTCAAGGGCGGGGCGGCCAAGGTGTCGGTGATTTCGTCTGCGCTGTTCGGCTCGATCTCCGGTTCGGCGTCGGCCAATGTTGCCTCGACCGGTGCGATCACGCTGCCGGCAATGACCAGGCTCGGTTACCCGAAACGGCTTGCGGCAGCGGTGGAGGCAGTGGCGTCGTCGGGCGGGCAAATCATGCCGCCGCTGATGGGGGCGGGCGCCTTCGTCATGGTCGAACTCACCGGCGTTCCCTACACGGCGATCATGGCGGCGGCGCTGCTGCCGGCGTTTCTGTATTTCTTCGCCGTCTGGATCGGCATCAACGGCTATGCCAGCCGCTATGAGCTGGCAGGGCTGGCCAGGGAAGACCGCCCGGATCTGCGCGCGGTGATCATCACCTCGGCGTTTTTTGCTATTCCTTTCGCGGTGCTGATGTGGGGCATGTTCGCAGCCCGGTACACGCCTCAATATGCCGCCTGCCTGGCCATCCTCGTCGGCTTCGCAATGCTGTTCTTCCATGCTGACGGCGTGCTGGATATCCGCAGAATCCTCTTCCGGATGGAAAACGCGGTGATCACGGCGGCCCGGCAGGTGTCGATGATTGCGGCGATCATCCTGTGCGCCTCGATCATCATCGGCGTGCTGTCGATCACCGGCCTGGGGGTGAAGATCACCTCGCTGATCCTGTCGGCCTCGGGCGGCATGCTGTGGCCGTCGCTGCTCTTGACGGCGCTTGCCTGCCTGGTGCTCGGAATGGAGGTGCCGACGACGGCGGCCTACGTGATCTGTGTGTCGGTAGCCGGTCCGGCGCTGACCAAGCTGGGGCTTGAACCCTTGCAAGCGCATCTGTTCGTGTTCTGGTTCGCGCTGCTGTCGACGATAACGCCGCCGGTCTGCGGCGCAGTCTTCATTGCCGCCGGCATGATCGGCGAGAACTGGCTGAAGGTCGCGGTCACCGCCATGAGTCTCGGCCTCGGTCTCTACATCATTCCGCTGACGATGGTTGCCAACCCGGCGATCATGGGTCTTGCGACCGAGCCGCTTGCGGCCATCCTGGCACTGGTGCAGATCGGACTGGGGCTGGCGCTGATCTCCTACGCGTTGATCGGCGTGTTCACGCCGTTGCGCCGTGCGGCGCTTGGTTTGGCGGGATTTGCGGTGTTGTTTGGTCCGGTGATGCTCGGCTGAAACTCGCCTGCCTGCTTTCGGGCCTTCGCAAACAAAGTGGATATGATCGAGGCCGTCCCGGCTGCTTCGCCTGTCTCGACGGTTTCGATGTGTTGAAAGCACCTGCAGTGGAGTATTTCGAGCCTGGAAAGGCGGCTTCCCGGCTCGTTTTGCGTTCACACTCTGTCCATCATTCCTAACCCTTCGTTAATCTTGACAGGATATTAATGGCGCAAACTCGTGCGCCTGATGGGGGTGGTTCCCATTGACGCCCATAGTGGCCCATGGTATCCCAAATGCCCAAGATCAGCAGGCGGGCATCCGCCGTTTCATCCCAATCCGGACTGCGGTTCCAAGCGGAATCCGTGAAGGCGGTGTTCGCCGCCCTGGAAGTCCTGTGCGCGGATGAGCGGTGCCCAACCGGGGGATCGATGGAGTGGGGCCAACAGGCGGAAGCGGCGGTACAGAGTCATGAACCGGTTCCTGTCGAATGCGACAAACAGGATCGACGCGAAGGGGCGGGTTTCCGTGCCATCGATGTTCCGTGCTGTGCTGGCGCGCTCGGCGGTGGAAGAGCTCTACGCCTGGCAGGATTTCGTGTTTCCGGCGGTCTCGATGGCCGGGCCGGAAGTGCTCGAACGCTTCGAGCGGATGATCGGATCGGCGGACCCGTTCTCTGCGGAAGCCAACAAGATGTCGCTGCTTATTCACGGCGGCGGGGTGTTCATGAAGCTCGATGGCGAGGGTCGGCTTCTGGTGACGGATTTCATCCGCGATTTCACGGGCATCACCGACAGGGTGACGTTCGCGGGGCGGGGGGATCATTTTCAGCTCTGGGAGCCGGCGGCATTCGAGGAAATGCAGTCGCGGGCCCGGAAAGAACGGACGGCCATTTCCTGACCGTCCGCAACGGATGGAGAAACGGAATGGTGGCGGACATGGGCGACGGTGAAACTGACGTCCAAGGCGGACCTGTCCGCCACATTCCGGTTCTTCTCCAGGAAGTCCTGACAGCCCTGGAACCGGCCTCCGACGAAACCATTGTCGATGGCACCTTCGGGGCCGGCGGCTATACCGCCGCCATCCTCGAGGCCGGGGCGGATGTCGTTGCCTTTGACCGTGATCCGGATGCGATTGCCGCGGGTGCTGCGATGGTCGAGGCTTCGGGCGGCAAGCTCAAGCTCATCCATGCAAGGTTTTCCGAACTGCTCGATCATGTCGCGGAGGCAAGCCTTGACGGCGTGGTGCTCGATATTGGCGTGTCCTCGATGCAGATCGACGAGGCCGAGCGCGGGTTCTCCTTCATGCGCGACGGGCCGCTCGACATGCGGATGGGGCAATCGGGCGTCAGCGCCGCCGACGTGGTCAACCGGGCCAAGCCCTCCGACATGACCCGTATCTTCGGCATTCTGGGCGAAGAACGGCATGCGGGACGGATCTCGCGGGCGATCGAGGCGGAGCGGCAGAAGGCGCCCTTCGAGACAACGCGGCAGCTGGCCGGACTGATCGAGAAGGTGTCGCCGCGGCGGCCGCAGGACAAGATCCATCCGGCCACACGCGTGTTTCAGGCGCTTCGAACTTATGTCAACGACGAGCTTGGTGAACTGGCGCGGACGCTGTTTGCCGCCGAGCGGGCACTCAAGCCGGGCGGGCGGCTGGTGGTGGTCAGCTTCCATTCGCTCGAGGACCGGATCGTCAAGCGGTTCTTCCAGGACCGGGCCGGCAAGGCGTCGGGCTCGCGCCATTTGCCGATGGTGGCAGAGCGGCAATCGACATTCACACTGATCGGCAAGCAGCCGGTGACAGCCGGGGAGGCTGAGTGCGAGGCCAATCCACGCTCACGGTCAGCCAAGCTCAGGGCAGGCTCGCGCACCGGCGCACCTGCGGGCAAGGCCGACGCCGATATTCTTCCCGTCCCCAACCTGGCCGCGCTCGCGGCGCTCGGAGGCTGATCCATGCTGAGAACGCTCGACGTGGTGCTTGTCGTGGCGATGGTCGCCGCCGCCACAATCACCTACCAGATCAAGCATGCAGCGGAAGAGAAGCTGGCCGAAGTGCGAGAGCTGCAGGCCGAGATCAAGCTGCAGGAAGAAACCATCGATCTGCTCGAGGCCGACTGGAGCCTGCTCAACCAGCCGTCGCGGCTTCAGCAGCTTTCCACGGCATTCGAGGCAGAGCTCGGTCTCAAGCCGATCGCTCCCGAGCAGATGGCGGAGCCTGACGAACTGCCCGGACGGGCAAGCGATTTCGAACCGCAGATCGCCGAAGGTGTCACAGATGCGGAATTGACAACGGGGTCGGTGCAGCCATGAGAAAACTGGGGATACTCCTTTCCGGAAAAAGGGCAGCCAGCAAGCCGGCGGGCCGAAGCCAGACGCCGCTCGAATTTGATGGTGTGCGCAAGGCACAAGGCGCCCAGGCGAAGAACCGCATTATCATCGCCATCGCCTGTTTCGGCCTGTTCTACACGGCTATCGGGGCGCGGCTTGTACAATACGGGATGCGGTCCCCGGAAACCGTCTCCTCGATATCGCGCGCAGACCAGCTGCTGATCTCGCGGCCGGACCTGCTCGACCGCAATGGCGAGGTGTTGGCCACCGACATTCGCACCGTGTCGCTGTTTGCCGAGCCCAACAAGATCGTCGACCCGGACGAGGCCATCGAGCTATTGGCCACGGTGCTGCCGGATCTCGACATGCGCGGCATTCACCGCAAACTGTCATCGAATTCCCGGTTCCAGTGGTTGCGTCGTCAGCTGACACCGAAGCAGCAGAGCCAGATCCTGGCGCTTGGTATTCCCGGCATCGGATTCCGGCCGGAAACACGGCGATTCTATCCGGGAGGCCCCACGGCCTCGCATGTTGTCGGTCACGTCAACATCGACAACAAGGGCATCGCCGGCATGGAGAAATATGTCGACGGACAAGGGCTTGGTGACCTGGCGGCGGCGGGGCTGACGGTCAACGAGGATCTCAAGCCTGTGCGCCTGTCACTCGATCTGAGGGTCCAGCACGTGCTGCGCGACGAGCTTGCGGCGGCAATGGACCGCTACAAGGCGATTGCGGCGGCAGGGGTGGTGCTCAACGTGAACACCGGCGAAGTCATCGGCATGTCGTCGCTGCCCGATTATGATCCGAACAACCCGGTCGAAGCGCTGCAGAAGGACCGGCTCAACCGGATGTCGGCGGGCACCTACGAGATGGGCTCGACGTTCAAGGCCTTCACGACGGCCATGGCGCTCGATTCAGGCCTGGTGAAGATGTCGGATTCATTCGATGCCCGCGGCGCGATCCGCATCGGCGGCTTCACCATCAAGGATTTCCACGGCAAGAACCGCATCCTCAGCGTGCCGGAGATCTTCATCTATTCGTCCAATATCGGCACTGCCCGGATGGCGGATCTCGTCGGTATCGACGGCCACAAGGAGTTTCTCACCCGGCTGGGGCTTTTGACCCGGATGCAGACCGAGTTGCCGGAAGTGGCAATGCCGAACCAGCCGGCGGAGTGGAAGAAGATCAACTCGATCACGATTTCCTTCGGCCACGGGGTTTCGACCACGCCGCTGCAGACAGCGGTTGCCGCGGCAGCACTGATGAACGGCGGCAAGCTGATCGAACCGACCTTCCTGCCGCGTACCGCCGAGCAAGCCGCAACAGTCGCGGTCCCGGTGATCGAGCCCTCGACCAGTCAGAACATGCGCTACCTGATGAAACTCAACGCAACCAAGGGATCGGGCGGGTCCGGCTCGCGTGCGGCTGTTGACGGTTTCCGCGTCGGCGGCAAGACCGGCACGGCCGAAAAGGTGGTTGATGGCCGTTATTCGTCGGCTGTTCGCTTCAATGCCTTCCTTTCTGCCTTCCCGATCGATAATCCGGAGTATGTTGTACTGGTGGTGATCGACGAACCCAAACCGGAAGAGGGCATGCGTTCGGCCACTGCCGGTCTGAATGCCGCTCCAACGGTTGGCGCAATCATCCGCCGTTCGGCTGCATTTCTGGGTGTCAGGCCGCGTTTTGGAAATGATATGCAGGCTTTGTCCCTGTCATACTGAAAACACAAGTGGCGGGCAGGGCGTTTGTTTGTCTCGTATTCCGGGTTCCGCCGCAGCAATGAAAGACCATAGCACTTCATGAAACTGTCCGCCCTGATCTCCGCCCTGCCACCCGGATCTGTCGTCGCTTCGCAGACCGCCGATACCGAGCTTCCGGTTACCGGGCTGACAGCCGACAGCCGCATGGTCGAACCGGGAAACCTGTTCTTTGCGCTGGCGGGCGTGAAGACAGACGGTGCGCGGTTTGCCGTACAGGCTGCCTCCCGCGGCGCCGTGGCTGTTGTGGCGGGCCTGAGCTCGGAGCTCCCGGATATCGGCGTGCCGGTGCTCAGGGCCGAGGATCCGAGACAGGCGCTGGCGCGGATGGCGGCCGCCTTCTTCGGTCCGCAGCCGCGTGTCATGGCGGCGGTGACCGGCACGGCCGGGAAAACCTCGGTCGCCTCCTTCCTGCGGCAGATCTGGGCCCATGCCGGCGAGCAGGCTGCCATGCTCGGCACCACCGGCGTGACAGCGCCCGGTCGTACCGAATACGGCACGCTGACGACCCCGGACCCGGTGGCGCTGCACCGTTTGCTGGCCGAGTTGGCCAGCGAAGGTGTGACCCATGCGGCGATGGAGGCCTCGAGCCACGGGCTCGATCAACGCCGGCTCGACGGTGTGGCACTGAGCGTTGCCGGCTTCACCAATCTGGGCCGCGATCACATGGACTATCACCCGACCATGGACGACTACATGGCGGCAAAAATGCGCCTGTTCGACACGCTGCTTCCCAAAGGTGCGCCGGCGGTGATCTTCGCTGACGACCGCTGGTCGCCGAAGGCTGTCGAGGTTGCCGAAAGGGCAGGCGCCCGCGTGCTGACCGTTGGCCGCAAGGGCGGTTTCCTGAGCCTCAAGCGGGTTGAGCACCTGCGTGACAAGCAGATTGCCGAAGTTCACATGGACGGGCGGATCTTCGAGGTGCACCTGCCGCTGGCGGGCGATTTCCAGGTTGCCAATGCGCTGGTTGCGGCCGGCATGGCGATTGCCAGCGGCACGTCAGCAGACCAGGCGATGGCGGCGCTGGACCATCTGAGCGGGGCATCGGGCCGGCTCGAACTGGTCGGCACGACGTCGAAGGGGGCGCCCGCCTATGTCGATTATGCCCACAAGCCCGAAGCGCTGGAAAATGTGCTGGAGGCGGTGCGGCCGTTTACCACCGGCCGGGTGATTGTCGTGTTCGGTTGCGGCGGCGACCGCGACCGCGGCAAGCGGCCGATCATGGGCGAAATCGCGACGCGACTCGCCGACGTGGTGATCGTCACCGACGACAATCCGCGCTCTGAAGACCCTGCGGCCATCCGCGCCGAGATCATGGCTGCGGCTCAAGGCGCGACCGAGATCGGCGACCGGGCGGCGGCGATCCGTCAGGCGGTCGGCATGCTCAACGCCGGCGACACGCTGATTGTTGCCGGAAAGGGGCACGAAGAAGGACAGACCATCGGCGAGAAAGTGCTGCCCTTTTCAGACCATATCGAAATCCGCAAGGCACTGGAGGAACTCAAGGCATGACCCTGCTGTGGACCGCGCAAGAGATGATCGAAGCCATGGACGGGCGTCCGGTCGGCGCTGTGCCGGATGGCGTGACGGGCATTTCCATCGACAGCCGGACCGTGGGTGAGGGCGACGCCTTTTTCGCCATCAAGGGCGACCGTTTTGACGGTCATGATTTCGCCAGTGTGGCGGTGGCCAACGGGGCCAGCCTGCTCGTCGTGTCGGAAGCCAAACTGCCGGCGCTCGGCCGGCTGACCGCACCGATGATCGTGGTCAAGGATGTTCTGGCCGCGCTCGAAGACCTCGGACGCGCCGCCCGTGAGCGGTCGGAAGCCAGGATCATCGCGGTGACCGGATCGGTGGGCAAGACTTCCAGCAAGGAGATGCTGCGCCATGCGCTCGAGCCCAGCGGCGCGGTTCACGCGTCTGCGGCGTCGTTCAACAACCACTGGGGCGTTCCCCTGACACTGGCGCGGATGCCTGCGGACACGGCCTATGGCGTGTTCGAGATCGGCATGAACCATCCCGACGAGATCCGTCCGCTGGTCAAGATGGTCAGACCGCATATTGCCATCATCACCACCATTGCCGCGGCGCACCTGGGCAATTTCAAGAACCTGACGGAAATCGCGGCGGCAAAGTCCGAGATCATGGAAGGCGTGGTGGAAGACGGTCATGTGCTTCTCAATCGCGACAACGAGAAGTATGGCTGGCTGAAAAAGCGCGCCGGAGAACTGGGTGTCGGGAACGTTCTGAGTTTCGGGGAAAACGCCAAGGCAGACTACCGGCTGCTCAAATGCAAGCTGTTGCCTGACTGTTCGACAATCACCGCACGGATCGGACCGGATGAAGTTGCGGTCAAGATCGGCGCGCCCGGACGGCATCAGGTGCAGAACGCGCTGGCGGTGCTTGGAGCGGTGCAGCTTGCGGGCGCAAACCTGGCCAAGGCGATCCATGCGCTTGCCGGGCTTTCGGCCGAAAAGGGCCGGGGCGCGCGCCACACCCTGAAGATTGACGGCGGCAGCTTCGTGCTGATCGATGAAAGCTACAATGCCAACCCGGCTTCGATGCGGGCGGCGCTGGAACTGATGCGCGATTCTCCGGTGCGGCTCAGGGGCCGCCGCATCGCGGTGCTCGGCGACATGCTTGAGATGGGGCGGTTCTCCGAGCAGGTCCACCGTGACCTGGCCGCGCCGCTGGCCGAAGCCGGCGCCGACCTGGTCTGCCTGGCCGGTCCGGAAATGCGTGCCCTGCGCGACGAACTGGGCACCAATATCGAGACCGTCTACAGGGAAGAAGCCACGGAACTGGCCGACTATCTCAAGTCGGTCTTGCGGGATGGCGATGTGGTTATGGTGAAGTCTTCGCTCGGCATCGGCTTCGGCCGTATTGTTAAGGCATTGCTTGACAACTATCCGGTGCTGTCTGACAGCAGCACTCAAGATTAAACGGCGCGGGGACCGAACTCATGCTCATCTGGTTGGTGGATCTGGCGGACGAGGTCCAGTTTTTCAATCTTTTCAGGTATATCACCTTCCGGACCGGCGGGGCGATGTTCACCTCCGCGCTGATCGTGTTCCTGTTCGGACCTCGAATCATAGCTTCGTTGAAAGTGCGTCAGGGCAGGGGGCAGCCGATCCGGGCGGATGGTCCGCAAACCCATTTCCTGAAAGCCGGGACGCCGACCATGGGCGGGTTGATGATCCTGGCGGGCATCGTCGGCTCCTCGCTTCTGTGGGCGGATCTTTCGAGCGTCTATGTGGTCACCACGCTGCTGGTGACACTCGGCTTTGGCGCGATCGGTTTTTACGACGACTATCTCAAGGTCACCAAGCAGAGCGACAAGGGGTTTTCCGGAAAGGCGCGGCTGGGGATCGAGTTCATCATCGCAGGAGCGGCGGTGTTCTTCATCATGCAGGCCTCGATGGCGGCACCGACTGTCAACGGCTCGACCTTCGGATCCTCGATCGCGTTCCCGTTCTTCAAGGATCTGCTGCTGGACCTGGGCCTGTTTTTCATCGTCTTTGGCGCGTTCGTGATCGTTGCGGCCGGCAATGCGGTGAACCTGACTGACGGTCTGGACGGGCTGGCAATCGTGCCGGTGATGATCGCCGCCGCCTCCTTCGGCGCCATCGCCTACCTGGCGGGCAATGCGGTGTTTGCCAACTACCTGCAGATCCATTTCGTCCCCGGCACCGGCGAGCTTGCCGTCATTCTTGGTGCAGTGATCGGCGCGGGCCTCGGGTTTCTCTGGTTCAATGCGCCGCCGGCGGCGATCTTCATGGGCGACACCGGCTCGCTGGCGCTCGGCGGCCTGATCGGGACTGTCGCGGTCGCCACCAAGCACGAAATCGTCATGGCGATTATCGGTGGATTGTTCGTCATCGAAGCGCTGTCGGTGATCATTCAGGTGGGCTGGTTCAAGCTCACCGGCAAGCGGGTGTTCCTGATGGCGCCGATCCACCACCATTTCGAAAAGCTTGGATGGACCGAAAGCCAGGTGGTGGTGCGGTTCTGGATCATCTCGGTCGGGCTGGCGATGATCGGTCTCGCGACGCTGAAGTTGAGGTGATCGATGATCCCGGCGTCGACATTTGACGGCAAACGCGTGGCGCTCTTCGGGCTGGGGGGCTCCGGGCTCGCCACTGCCAGGTCTCTGGCCGCCGGAGGAGCAGATGTTTCGGCATGGGACGACAATCCGGCCCAGGTTGACGCGGCGAGGGCCGCCGGAATTCCGGTCGTCGATCTGCGCGAGCTTGAGTGGGCGTCGGTTGACACGCTGGTGCTGGCGCCCGGCGTGCCGCTCACCCATCCGAAGCCCCACTGGACGGCGGAACTGGCGGGCAGCCATGGCGTCGAGATCATTGGCGATGTCGAGATCTTCGTGCGCGAACGGCGGGCGCATGCGCCGGGAAGTCCATTCATCGCGATTACCGGAACAAACGGAAAATCCACCACCACGGCGCTGATCGCGCACCTGATCGCCCATAGCGGCCGCGATGCGCAGTTGGGCGGCAATATCGGCACGGCGGTAATGACGCTGGCCCCGCCTTCGCCGGAGCGCATCCATGTCATCGAATGCTCCTCCTACCAGATCGATCTGGCGCCATCGCTTGACCCGAGTGCCGGGCTGTTGCTCAACCTGACGCCGGATCACCTCGACCGGCATGGCACGATGCAGCACTATGCCGACGTCAAGGCGCGGCTGGTGGCGCAGAGCGATGTGGCAATCATCGGTGTTGACGACGACTGGTGCCGGGGGATCGCAGACAGGCTTGAAGGTCAGCAGCGCCGGGTCGAGCGCGTTTCCAAGGATCATCCCCTGGACGAGGGGTTGTTTGCGCAAGGCGCACTGATCCGGCTGGCCAGGGCCGGCAAGGTTCATGAACTTGCCGACCTGAGCGGCATCGCCACGCTGCGCGGTGCACACAATGCCCAAAACGCCGCGGCAGCGATTGCCGCCTGTCTTGCAGTTGGACTGAGCGAGAACGAGATCCGCGCCGGGCTTGCCGTCTTTCCCGGGCTCAAGCATCGGATGCAGCCGGTGGCGCAGCGCGGCAAGGTCGTCTTCGTCAATGATTCCAAGGCGACCAATGCGGAAGCTGCCGCTCCGGCTCTGCAAAGCTTCGATCCGATCTACTGGATTGCCGGCGGATTGCCGAAAGAGGGTGGCATTGCCGCGCTGGAGCCGTTTTTCCCGCGCATTGCCAAAGCCTATCTGATCGGCGAGGCGGCGGCCGGGTTTGCGGCCACGATCGGTGCGCATGCGCCCTTTGAGATTTCGGATACGCTGGAGAATGCCGTGGCGGCGGCTGCGCGGGACGCGGCTTCCGACACGGCCGAGATGCCCGCAGTACTGCTGTCGCCGGCCTGTGCCAGCTTCGACCAGTACCGCAACTTCGAGGTGCGGGGCGATGCCTTCGTCAGCCTGGTGTCAGCGTTGAGTGATACGAAAATGCTCATCGATGTTGAAAACAATGGAGAACGCCATGGTTAGCCGCGTCGAACGTGGACCGGTCGCGGACTGGTTCTGGACCATCGACCGCCTGTTCCTGGCGGCCTTTGTCGGGCTGATGGGCATCGGCCTGATGCTGTCGTTTGCCGCCAGCCCGGCGGTGGCCGAGCGGCTCGGGCTTGACAGTTTCCATTTCGTCGAACGTCACGGCTTCTTCCTGCTGCCGGCGCTGGCGGTGATGATCGGCGTGTCGTTCATGAGCCCACGGCAGGTGCGCCGGGTGGCCTTGCTGCTGCTGGTCGGCTCGATCCTGATGATGATCCTGGCACTGTTCTTCGGTGTCGAGATCAAGGGGTCGCGGCGCTGGGTGTCGATCCTGGGAGTCTCGGTGCAGCCTTCGGAATTCATGAAGCCGGCCTTTGTGGTGATCTGCGCCTGGCTGTTCTCGGAGCGGTCCCGGCATCCCGAAATCCCGGGCAACCTGTTCGCCATCATCCTGTTCGGCATCGTTTCCGCATTGCTCGTCGCCCAGCCCGATCTTGGCCAGACCATGCTGACCACCGCCGTGTGGGGCGGCATGTTCTTCATGGCCGGCATGTCCTGGCTGTGGATCATGCTGCTGGGCGGGCTTGCCATTGCCGGCTTCATCTCCGCCTATTTCATGTTCCCACACGTGGCGGAACGCATCAACGGCTTTCTCTTCGGCGAAGGCGACAGTTTCCAGGTCGACACGGCGCGTGAAGCCATCATCCGTGGAGACTGGCTGGGCCAGGGGCCCGGCGAAGGCACGATCAAACGTATCCTGCCCGACAGCCACACCGACTTCGTGTTTTCCGTCGCGGCCGAGGAATTCGGCATTATCTTCTGCATGGTGCTGGTGGCCCTGTTTGCCTTCGTGGTCGTTCGTGGCCTCATTCGCGCCGGACAGGAACAGGATGACTTTACGCGCCTGGCGGTGGCCGGGCTGTCGCTGCTGATCGGGTTCCAGTCGTTCATCAACATCGGCGTCAATTTGGAACTGCTTCCGGCAAAGGGCATGACGCTGCCCCTGATCTCCTATGGCGGCTCCTCGATGATCGCGGTGGCGGTGACCGCCGGCTTCGTGCTGGCGCTGACACGGCGCAGGCCCGAAAGCCGGGCGCAGCCGCGCGGCATCTACCGGCCGGTGGCGAGCGTGGCGGCGGAATAGCATCATGACAAAGACCAAGCTTTTTCTGCTGTCGGCGGGCGGCACCGGCGGGCATCTGTTTCCGGCCGAGGCGCTGGCGCACGAACTGACGGCGCGCGGGCACAGGGTACACCTGGTCACCGACAGCCGCGCGGAACGGTTCTCCGGCAAGTTTCCCGCCTCCGACATTCACGTCGTGCGTTCGGCCACCATCGGCTCGAAGAACCCGCTCAAGGTGATCAAATCGCTGTGGACCCTGTTCAAGGGTGTGCGCGAGGCAGGCGCGCTGATCCGGAAGATCCGGCCCGACGCGGTGATCGGTTTTGGGGGTTATCCGACCATCCCGCCGCTGCTTGCGGCATCGAATGCCGGGCTGCCGACGATGCTGCATGAGCAGAACGCGGTGATGGGGCGCGCCAACCGGGCGCTGGCCTCGCGGGTCAAGGCGATTGCCGGCGGCTTCCTGCCCGAAGGCAAGGGCCGCTATGCGGACAAGACGGTGATCACCGGCAATCCTGTGCGTCCCGAAGTGATCGCCGCGGCGGCGATCCCCTATGTGCCTTCGGTCGATGGCGAGCCGTTCCGGCTGGTGGTGTTTGGCGGCAGCCAGGGCGCGCAGTTCTTTTCCGATGCCATCCCGTCGGCCATCGGGCTCTTGCCCGAGCCGCTCAGGGCACGGCTGCAACTCACCCAGCAGGCCCGGCCCGAGGACGAGGCGCATGTCAGGGCGCGGCTCGAGGAAATGGGCGTCGAGGCCGAGGTCTCGCCGTTCTTTAACGACATGGCCGCCCGTATTGGCTCAGCACATCTGGTGATTTCCCGTTCCGGTGCTTCCACCGTTTCCGAGATCGCCGTCATCGGCCGTTCGGCCATTCTCGTGCCTTATCCCTATGCGCTCGATCATGACCAGGCGGCCAATGCGCAGGCGCTGATGGACAAGGGCGGGGCCAGTGTCGTCAGGCAATCGGACCTGACACCACAGGTTCTCGCGGGCATGCTGGCTGACAGGATGGAAGATCCCGCCGGTCTGGCGGCCACCGCCGCCGCCGCCCAGGCCACAGGAAAACCCGATGCCGCGCGCTTGCTTGCCAATCTGGCAGAAGCTATTGCGGAGGGCGTCAGTGTAGATCAATTCAGGAGTCCGCCCGCATGAAGATGCCACAAACAATCGGCCTGGTGCATTTCATCGGCATCGGCGGCATCGGCATGAGCGGCATCGCCGAGGTGCTGAACAATCTTGGCTACAAGGTTCAGGGCTCGGATCAGTCCGAAAGCGCCAATGTGCAGCGGCTCAGGGACAAGGGCATCGAGGTGCATATCGGCCATTCGGCCGCCAACCTGGGTGATGCCGAAGTGGTGGTGGTTTCGACCGCCATCAAGAAGAACAACCCCGAGCTGATGGCGGCCCGCGAGCGGTTCCTGCCGGTGGTGCGTCGTGCCGAGATGCTGGCTGAACTGATGCGCTTCCGCAACGCGATCGCGATCGGCGGCACCCACGGCAAGACCACGACCACCTCTATGGTTGCAACGCTTCTGGAAGCCGGCGGGCTAGATCCGACCGTGATCAATGGCGGCATCATCAATGCCTACGGCACCAATGCCCGCATGGGCGAGGGCGAGTGGATGGTGGTGGAGGCCGACGAGAGCGACGGCACCTTCCTCAAGCTGCCCGCCGACATTGCGGTCATCACCAATATCGACCCCGAGCACCTCGATCATTACGGGACATTTGACGCGGTGCGCGCTGCCTTCCGGCAATTCGTCGAGAACGTGCCGTTCTACGGTTTCGGGGTGATGTGCCTCGATCACCCGGAAGTGCAGGCGCTGGTCAGCCGCATCGAGGACCGCCGGGTCATCACCTATGGCGAGAACCCGCAATCGGACGTGCGCTATTCCAACCACCGGATGGACGGTCCGGTTTCGGTCTTCGACGTGGTGATCCACAGCCGCAAGACCGGCAAGACTGTCGAGCTCAGGGACCTCAGGCTGCCAATGCCGGGCAAGCACAATGTCTCCAATGCAGTTGCCGCGATTGCGGTCGCCAGCGAGCTGGGACTGACGCCGGAACAGATCGCCAAGGGGCTCGGGCAGTTCGGCGGGGTCAAGCGCCGCTTTACCCATACCGGTACATGGAACGGCGTCGAGGTGTTCGACGACTACGGTCACCATCCGGTCGAGATCAAGGCGGTGCTGTCGGCTGCCCGCGATGCCTGCCAGGGCCGGGTGATCGCGGTGGCCCAACCGCACCGCTACACCCGGCTTGAAAGCCTGTTTGACGACTTTTCCGCCTGCTTCAATGACGCCAACACAGTGATCATGGCACCGGTCTATGCGGCTGGCGAGGATCCGATCGAGGGGATTGATTCTGCCCATCTGGTGATGAGCATGAAGGCGGGCGGACACCGCGATGCAAGGCTGATCGACGGACCCGCGGCGCTGGCGCCGCTGGTTGCCGAGATCGCCCGGCCAGGTGATTATGTCGTCTGCCTCGGGGCCGGCACCATCACGCAATGGGCCAACCAGTTGCCCAAGGAACTCAATGCGCTCAAGCCCCAGTCCGGGGGCGACGCATGAAGCCGTTGCAGGTCGATGGGGAAAAGCTGCTGGCCTCGCTCGACGGCAGGCTGGGTGATGTCCGGGGCCGGTTGACCCCGAATGCCGACATGTCGAAGGTAACCTGGTTTCGCACGGGCGGTCCGGCGGAGCTCATGTTCCAGCCGCTCGACGAGGACGACCTGTCGGCCTTTCTGGCAGCGCTGCCGGAAGACGTCCCGGTCCTGCCGGTCGGCATCGGATCGAACCTTCTGGTCCGTGACGGCGGCATCCCCGGTGTGGTAATCCGGCTGTCGGCCAAGGGGTTCGGCCGCGCCGAACAGGTGTCGGACACGCGGCTCGCAGCGGGCGCGGTCTGCCCGGACAAGCATCTGGCGGCGCTGGCGCTCGAGAGCGGGCTTGGCGGATTTCACTTCTATCACGGCATTCCCGGCGCCATCGGCGGCGCGCTTCGGATGAATGCCGGGGCCAACGGGGTTGAAACCCGTGAGCGGGTTGTCGAGGTTCACGCCATTGACCGCAAGGGCGTGCGGCATGTGCTGTCGAATGCCGACATGGGCTATGCCTACCGGCACTCGTCGGCGCCGAAGGACCTGATCTTCACCCGCGCCATCTTCGAAGGCATGCCCGCCGACAGGGACGAGATCCGGGCCGCGATGGACGCCGTCCAGCATCACCGCGAGACGGTGCAGCCGATCCGCGAAAAGACCGGCGGTTCGACCTTCAAGAACCCGGAAGGCCATTCGGCCTGGAAAGTGATCGACGAGGCCGGCTGTCGCGGCCTGACCGTGGGCGGGGCGCAGATGTCGCCGATGCACTGCAATTTCATGATCAACACCGGCACCGCCTCGGGCTACGAGCTCGAAAATCTCGGCGAGACCGTGCGCGCAAGAGTACTGGAAAACTCCGGCATCCGTCTCGAATGGGAAATCAAGCGGCTCGGCCTGTTCGAGCCGGGGCAGGTGGTGCAGGAATTTTTGGGGCAGTTGGTATGAGACCGACTTCCTGAAGTGAGGTGGAAGGTCCGGATATGGTCCGGGCTTCCCATCAATTCCAGATGCGAATCGCGCACAACAATTCAAATGTTTTTGGTTTGTTCTTGTGCTTAGGTGGTGGGAATGAAACCTGAAGTCATCAGGTTTCGCCTGCCATCGGGAGCAAGCCATGTCTGACGATGTTTGCCGCGATTTCGATTTCGTGTTTGGCGACTGGCTCGTTCGCCACCGCCGTCTGACCGTGCGCCTTGCGGGCAGCGATGTGTGGGACGAGTTCGACGGCACCAGTTCGACGCGCCCGGTGCTGGGCGGCAATGGCAATCTCGAGGACAACTTCATCGAATTCCCGGGCGGCGCCTATCGCGCCGTGGCTCTGCGGTCCTATGACAAGGCCACCGGGCTTTGGGCGATCTGGTGGCTTGACCAGCGCAATCCGCACCATCTTGACGTCCCGGTGGTCGGCCGCTTCGAGAACGGGGTCGGGACTTTTTTGGCCGATGATTGTTTCGAAGGGCGACCGATCAAGGTCCGCTTCACCTGGATCAGCCTCGATAAGGACACCTGCCTTTGGGAACAGGCATTTTCCGCCGATGGCGGCAGCACTTGGGAAACCAACTGGACGATGCAGTTCAGCCGGGCCGGCGAGTTCTCATAGTCCCAGCGCCGATTTCACCGCCTCATGCGGCAACGCCGGCACGAAATTTCCGTCTCGCCCGGTCATGTCCTCGTTGGCGACCATCGAATTGAGGATGGCTTCCTCGGTCGCCTGCACCACGGCCTCGAAGAACGGGTCGATGTCTTCGTCCGGCACGAAGCGCACCGTACGCATCGCGCCGCCGCCCAGGTCCGATGCGGCTGTCGAGAAGGCCAGGAACAGATCGCCGGATCCGTGGGTGGCGATGCCGCCGGTCCTGCCGATGCCGAAGCTGGCGCGGCGGGCAAGCCGCTTCAACTGGTGTGGCAGGAACGGTGCGTCGGTGGCGATGATCGCGATGATCGACGAGAGCTCGGTGTCTTTGGTGTTGGTCAGCATCTGCGGCAGGTCCGGGTCCGCTCCGATGTTTTTGCCGAGGATGGTTAAGTGCCGGCGGGTGCCGAAATTGGCCTGCACGAAGACGCCCACGGCAAATTTCTCGCCGCCGTAACCGACCAGCCGCGATGACGTGCCGGAACCGGCCTTGAAGCCAAAGCACTTCATGCCGGTGCCGCCGCCGACGCTGCCTTCCTCGATGGCGCCGCCGCGCGCCGTGTCGATGGACTCGATCACGTGCCGGGCCTCGACGTGAAAACCGTTGATGTCGTTCAGGAAGCCGTCATAGGTCTCGGCCGCCACCGGCAACGCGAAATCATCATGGTAGCGCTCGGCGAGATACTCGACGGCCCATCTGATCGTCGCGTCGCGGGCGATGCCGCAGGAATGGGTGTTGGTGATGGTGACCGGCAGCGCCATCTTGCCGGTTTCCTCGATGTAGTGGGTACCGCTCAATTCACCGTTGCCGTTGAGACTGAAAAAGCCGGCGAACAATGGTTGATGGATCTGTTCAAGCGGCCGCGGCACGATTGCGGTGACGCCGGTGCGGATGGGACCGGCGCCCTGCTTGAGCACGCCGTTGCCTTCAATAATCGTCGAATAGCCGACGCTCACGCCCGGCACGTCGGTGATGGCGTTGAACGGTCCGCTGATGCCTTCGAACGGCAGGCCGAGACCCCTGCCGCGCAGCTTGCCTGATGGTGTGGTGTTCCATTCCGGCTTCATCGGGCGGCTCTCCTTTGGCTGGGCAGGTGAATGGCGAGAGACAGGTGACATGGAACCGGGCCGGCGCACAAGACGGAGCAAGCTGTCGCGAGAAGCATGGACCACATCCCGTCCACAGCCCGGGCGCCCCTAATCGCGCGGCCGACCTTTGGGAAATATCTATTGGAAACATATTCTTAACGCGGCATACCTAAAATTGTCCCCAATAAACAGGAGTGGTTCCATGGTCAGCGTCATCCGCAAATGGATTGTCGATCAGCTGATGTTTGGCGAATTCGCCAGCTATCGCGATGTCTGCCGCAAGTCGGTGTGGGTGGCGCTCAAGGTCTCGCTGGTTGCCTATGGCCTCAACCTTTGCGCCCATTTCCTGCTCCATGCATTCGGCCTTATGCCCTACAGCCTGGGCTCGGCGCTGATCATCGCCACGGCGCTGACCCCGCCGATCACCTTTGTTGTCTCGGTTGCTGCTTATATCGCGGTTGGTTTTGCCATCCACGACCTGGGTGTTTCGCGGGCGGAGTTCGAGAAGCTGAGCCGGACCGACATGCTTTCGGGGCTTGCCAACCGGCGGGCCTTTCTTGAGCAGTTCGACGGCTGCGAGGGCGACAAGGCGATGCTGGTGATCGATCTGGACCGGTTCAAATCGGTCAATGATACCTATGGCCACATGACCGGCGACGAGGTGATCGTCAAGGTCGGCAAGATGCTTGCAACGGTGTTCAACGACCGGTGCCTGTGCGCCCGGATCGGCGGCGAGGAGTTCGCCGTGTTCTGCCGGGACATGCCCTTTGGCGAGTTCATGGTGCTTGGAGAACTAGCGCGCAGGAAAATCGCCGGCATGCGGTTTGCGACGAAGGACGGGGAGTTTTCGGTCACTGTATCGGGGGGCCTGGCGCGGGCATTGCCGCATGAACATTTTGGCGAAGTCTTTTCCCGGGCGGACAAGGCGCTCTATGAGGCCAAGTCTGGCGGCCGGGACAGGATCGTGATTTGTTACGAGACCGGTGACAAAACAGGCCAGCCGGAGCGAGGGCGCAAGGTCGCCTGAGCCGTCTCCGGCCAGCGCCTGGAAAGACCCCGGGTTATGAAAGCCGACCACGGGTATTGAC
Organism: Parahoeflea alexandrii; assembly: GCF_024105735.1. GTDB lineage: Bacteria > Pseudomonadota > Alphaproteobacteria > Rhizobiales > Rhizobiaceae > Hoeflea > Hoeflea alexandrii. The sequence goes on from NZ_JAAAML010000001.1 coordinate 810,102, forward strand.
CGTCAGCGTTACAGCGGGGTGATCGTTTGCTCGGCGACGACGGGCAGAAAAGCCTACCGCTCTCTGGATTCGTCTCGATTCAAAAACGTAGTGCTCCGGTTTCCCCGCCGTTTGTCTTGTCTTCCGACCGGTTTCAGGCCGACCGGGGCACCGGTTTCAACTTGGGCTTTGCGCCGTCCTGTTCGAGGATCTTGCGCCTGGCATCCTCCGCGCTCATGGGCCTGCCGAAAAGATAACCCTGGATCAGGTCCGGCTGAAGCTTGCCGAGAATATCCATTTCGGCTTCGGTCTCGACACCTTCGAGAACGCAGCGCAGGTCCAGCTTGCGGCAGAGACCGATGACGCCTGCGACGATTTCGCGGGATGTGTTGCTGTGAGCGACCTTGCGCACGAAGCTGCGGTCGATCTTGACCTTGTCGAGCGGCAACTGGTCGATGTACTCGAAGCTGGAATAGCCCGAGCCGAAATCATCAAGCGCGATCCGGCAGCCGCTGGCCTGCAGTTCCTCGAGCAGCTTGCTCGAAGTGTCGAGGTCGGTCATCACCGCGGTTTCGGTGATTTCGAATTCGATGCGTTGCGGCGCGATTCCCGATTTCATGATCTGGCCCAGCAACGATAGAATGAAGGCGCGATCGGAGATGTCCTGGGCCGAGAGGTTGAAGGACAGGCTGATGTCGGTCGGCCAGTGCGCCATTTCGGCCAGGCCCTTGCTGAACAGGATGTTTGTCACCCGGCGGATGTGGCCGGCGCGTTCTGCCGCGCGAATGAAGAGGTCGGGGCGCACCAGGCCCAGTTTCGGGCTCTGCCAGCGCGCCAGGGCTTCGAAGCCAACGACGCGTTCTTGTTCCGGCGAATACTGCGGCTGGTATAGCAGGAACAATTCCTGCTCCAGATCGCCCTCGCGCAGTGCACGCTCGATTTCGATGGCCCGCTTCATTTCCTCGTCCTCAGCCGTGTCGAACAGCACGCACTGGCCCCGGGTCTGGGTCTTGGCCTTGAAAAGTGCGTAATCGGCCTTCTCGTAGAGCTGGGCTCCGGAAGCGCCCATGCTGGGAAAATGGGAAAAGCCGGCCGAAGCTCCGATCGAGAGGTGAAGGAGATCTACCGGGTAGGGGGTGCTGATGGCATCGATGACAGTCGCGCCGAGGTGTTCGGCAGTCTTGGCGTCAACCTGTCCGGTGAAGATCGCAACGAACTCGTCGCCGCCAATCCGACCGAAGGTTGCGCCTTCAATGTTGAGCGCGGATGCGCGGTTGACAACGGCGCACAGGAGGTCGTCCCCGACAATGTGACCGTAAACGTCATTGATCGCCTTGAACCCGTCGAGGTCGAAAATGCCCATCCAGAAAGGCCGGCGCTGCTGGACGAGATAATCGATCTTCTCGAAGATGGCCCGCCGGTTCGGTACGCCGGTGAGCATGTCGGTGTCGGCCAGGCGGCGCGCCTTGGCAGCCAGTCTGTCTGCAAGCAGCCGCGCATCGATCTGCTGCAGGATGGCCTTGCGCAGAAGGGTTGCCATGGCAAGCGAACCGAAGGCGGTGGCAACTCCGATCGAGACATACTGGTCGAACAGTTCCGTCGAAAGGCTGGAGGCAAACCAGTAGAGTGTGGTCAGCGACAGGAAGACGCTGGCCAGGGTAATCCTCAGTGTCACCGCGGTGGTGGAGAAGACCACTGCCAGCATGGCAAAATAGACGAGTTTCGATTGCTCGAAATTGATCAGCAGATAGACAAGGACATTAGTGTAGAGCAGCAGGTTGATGAGTAGCCCCGACAATTCGAGCCGCAGCAGCGAAGTCGATTGTTCAGTCAGCACGTGCTGTCTGAGCAGGTAGAAGCAAAAGGCGGTAAAGGCGCTTAGTGAGCCAAGAATGGCAAGCGGCAATCCGGTTTCATCCCGCCAGTGGCTGAAGGTAATAAAGAGATAGTAGGCGCATCCGGGCACAAGAATGGTGCGAATGATCGGCGTATAGGCCCTTGCCATGGCCTGTTGCCGCAAGGGGTCGATCGAGGGGGCAATATTGCCGAACAGACTGACCAGTTTCATATCTACACTTTTCTCAAATCAGCGTTTTGAACAACAACATCCGAATACGGTCCGTGCAGCTCCTCTCCAGGGAGGCGGTGGCGGTCGGCTTATGGTTCGGGAATTGTGCCAGGTGCCCGGTTCGGCTGAACGGACGGGTGCGTTGACATCTCCAAGAGAGGATCTTGAGCGCGTGTTCTGTCATGAACAGCATCCCGTCTCTTGTTACATCGGCTACTCTACGGGCGAACGGTTAACGTACTGTTCTTGAGGAAATCGTTGATTAGTTCTGCTTAAAAAATTATCTACACTGGGTTGATTTGTCCGTTCCATGGGATGCCGGAAGGTTGGTGGCGGTTTTTACTTGAACGCCTGCGGACGTGTTGTCCGTCATGGCTCGCCGACCATGAGTTTCCCTGACGATTGTTGATCCTCAAGCTCTTGCACGTTCAATCATGGTCGGCTCTGAACCGTTTGTGCCTGGCGCTGTATGCCTCATTTTTCCTGGCTCGACCGGTTTGGCGCAATCTTCGTTTTGTAGGTTGAAGGATAGTGCTTAGTGGTGCGCACCCGGCAATGCGCCGGATGCCGCCTTGATGAATTGGCCCAAGCGGGCCGGCGTGAGGAGCCTTGCCGGCGTCGCGCGCGTCAGAATAAGAGGGAATGGGATGACTGCTGATACAGCGAAAAAGCACGTGGCCGTGCTCATGGGCGGGTTTTCCTCCGAGCGGCCGGTCAGCCTCTCCTCGGGTGCCGCTTGCGCCGATGCGCTGGAGAGCGCCGGGTATCAGGTGACGCGGATTGACGTCGGCCCCGATGTAGCTTCGATCCTGGCCGAGCTCAATCCGGATGTCTGCTTCAACGCGCTGCATGGGCCCTACGGAGAAGACGGCACGATCCAGGGCGTGCTCGAGTATCTCGGAATTCCCTACACCCATTCGGGCGTCACGGCTTCCGCGCTGGCCATGGACAAGCGGCTGTCGAAGATCGTCGCCAAGGCGGTGGGCATCCCTGTAGCGGAATCCAAGGTGATGAACCGGCATGAGTTCACCTCAGCCCACCCGATGCAGCCGCCCTATGTGGTCAAGCCGGTCAATGAGGGTTCGAGCTTCGGCGTCGTCATTGTCAGCGAGGGGCAGTCGCATCCACCGCAGGTGATCACCTCGAAAGAGTGGAAATATGGCGACACGGTCATGGTCGAGCGTTACGTCGCGGGGCGGGAGCTGACCTGCACGATCATGGGCGATGTGGCGCTTGCGGTGACCGAGATAGTGCCGCAAGGACACAGCTTTTACGATTATGACTCTAAATACGTCGCCGGGGGCTCCAAACACGTTTGTCCGGCGGAAATTTCACCAATTGTTTACCAAAAAATACGTAGGTTGGCTTTGAAGGCGCATCAAGCGATCGGCTGTCGCGGCGTGAGCAGGTCGGATTTCCGTTACGATGACCGTTTCTCCGAAGAAGGGGAGGTCATCTGGCTCGAAGTCAACACCCAGCCCGGCATGACACCGACATCCTTGGCGCCGGAAATGGCCCTTCAGGCGGGCCATTCGTTTGAAGAATTTGTCAGCTGGATGGTGGAGGACGCTTCGTGTCGTCGATGAAGGGAAACAAGGGCAGTGCCGCTCATGCGGCCAGCGGGTCGGGACGTGATGCGTTCTCCGGCGCGTTTGTGCTGCCCCGTTTCCTCAGACGCCCGGTGCGTTTCGGCATCGCGCTGGCCACCGGTCGTGTCGGTATCCGTCCGCATGCAGGCTCGGTTGCCGCTTTTGCCTTTTTTACCGCGACCGGCCTGTACGGAATGGCGCTGGGTGGCCACACCCAGGCCGTGACGCAGGCCGTGACAACCGGCGCAGGATTTGCGCTCGAGGACGTTCAGGTCAGCGGCAATGTCGAGACCTCCGACATCGATATCCTGCAGCAGCTCGGTCTCGACGGGTCGACCTCGGTGGTGGCGATCAATGCTCATGCCGCGCGCGAAAAGCTGATGGAACTGCCGTGGGTTACCGATGCGCAGGTCCAGAAGGTCTATCCGCGCGGGCTCTCGGTCCAGCTCGTCGAACGCAAGCCGGTGGGTATCTGGCAGCACGGCGACATGCTGTCGCTGATCGATGCGCGCGGCGACGTGATCGCCCCGCTCAACGGCGCCCGTCATGCCGGACTGCCTCTGTATGTCGGCCTGGGCGCCGACCGCCATGCCGACGAGCTTGAGGCGCGGCTGCTGTTCTATCCGGAACTGCGCGCCCGGGTGAAGGCCGCGATCCGTATCGCCGACCGTCGCTGGGACCTGCGGCTCGACAATGGCGTGACGCTAAGCCTGCCCGCTGACAATGTTGGCGCGGCGCTGAAGCGCTTTGCCGAATTCGATGCCGGCCGTGATGTGTTGTCGCGCGATATCACCGCTGTCGATCTTCGGCTTGAAGACCGGGTGACGTTGCGGCTGAGCGAAGCTTCCTATGAGCGCCGCAAGCAGGCGCTCGAAGCCCGCGCCAAGATGATCAAGGCGGGTCAAAAATCGTGAGCCTGTTCCGCCCCTCTTCCATGCTCCCACGGCTCAAGCCGCTTTCATCAAAGCGCGTCAGCATCGTCACGGTGCTCGATATCGGCTCGTCGAAAGTGGTCTGCATGATCGGCCGGCTGACACCTGTCGAGGGTGCGGAGGTTCTTTCGGGCCGCACTCACAGCATCGAGATCCTTGGGATCGGTCACCAGAAGTCACGCGGACTGAAGGCCGGCGTCATCTCCGACATGGATGCCGTCGAAAGCTCGGTGCGGCTGGCTGTCGACGCCGCCGAACGGATGGCCGGCGTGACCGTGGAAAGCCTGATCGTCAATGTCACGGCAGGTCGGCTGAAGAGCGAGACCCATTCCGCCTCGGTCAATCTCGGCGGTCATGAGATCGCGTCCGGCGATCTGGCCAAGGTGGTCAATGCCGCAACCCGGCAGAGCCAGCTCCACGAGCGCGCGATCCTGCATTCGCTGCCCTCGAGCTATACGCTTGATGGCGAGCGCGGCATCCGTGATCCGGCCGGCATGTATGGCGACCTGCTGGGGGTCGACATGCATGTGCTGACGGCCGACCGGGCGCCGCTCAAAAATCTCGAGCTGTCGATCAACCGGGCACACCTGACCGTCGAGGCGATGGTGGCGACACCTTATGCTTCCGGGCTTGCAGCACTTGTCTCCGACGAGGCCGAAATGGGCTGCGCGGCAATCGACATGGGCGGCGGCACGACCACGATCTCTGTGTTTTCCGAAGGCAAGCTGGTTTACGCCGATGCAATCGCGCTTGGCGGTCATCACGTGACCATGGATCTGGCGCGCGGACTGTCGACGCGGCTTGACGATGCCGAGCGTATCAAGGTGGTGCATGGTTCGGCGCTGCCGCAGGCGGGCGAGGACCGGGACGTCATCTCGATTCCGCCTTTCGGCGAGGATGAACGGGACCTGCCGACGCATGTGCCGCGCGGACTGGTCTCGCGCATCGTGCGCGCCCGGGTTGAAGAGACACTCGAAATGCTGCGCGACCGGATTCAACAGTCGGGCTACGGGTCGCTTGTCGGCAAGCGTGTGGTGCTGACCGGCGGCGCCAGCCAGATGACAGGCCTGGCCGAGTCTGCCCGGCGCATCCTGGCCCGCAATGTCCGGATCGGACGGCCGCTGGGGGTTTCGGGGCTGCCGGCCGCGGCCAAGGGGCCGACATTCTCAACGGCGGTGGGGCTGATGATCTATCCCCAGGTCGCCCATCTTGAATCACACGGCGCGGGCGAGGGCGGCTTTGCCGCCATGGCCGGCGCCGGCGGCCGCCTGTCCCGGATGGGGCAGTGGCTCAAAGAGAGTTTTTGAATTCACAGAATTGGCCGACGCGGCGGTGCGGGCCATGCCAAAGGAAGGAACGGGTGCCATGACCATCAATTTGCAGAAGCCGGACATCACCGAGCTGAAGCCCCGCATCACTGTGTTCGGGGTTGGCGGCGGTGGTGGCAATGCCGTCAACAACATGATCAATGCCGGGTTGCAGGGCGTCGACTTCGTCGTCGCCAACACCGACGCCCAGGCGCTTACGATGTCGAAAGCCGACCGGCTGGTGCAGCTGGGCGTGGCGGTCACCGAAGGTCTTGGCGCCGGCTCGCAGCCGGAAGTCGGCCGCGCGGCCGCTGAAGAGTGCATCGACGAGATCATCGATCACCTGAACGGCACCCATATGTGCTTCGTCACCGCAGGCATGGGCGGCGGCACCGGCACCGGCGCTGCCCCGGTCGTTGCCCAGGCTGCACGCAACAAGGGCATCCTGACCGTTGGGGTGGTCACCAAGCCATTCCATTTCGAAGGTCAGCGCCGCATGCGATTGGCCGAATCGGGTATCGAGGAGCTGCAGAAATGCGTCGATACGCTGATCGTCATTCCGAACCAGAACCTGTTCCGCATCGCCAATGACAAGACCACCTTCGCCGACGCCTTCGCGATGGCCGACCAGGTGCTCTATTCGGGCGTTGCCTGCATCACCGACCTGATGGTCAAGGAAGGCCTGATCAACCTCGACTTCGCCGACGTCCGTTCGGTGATGCGCGAGATGGGCCGCGCCATGATGGGCACCGGCGAAGCTTCGGGCGAGGGCCGCGCAATGGCCGCCGCCGAAGCCGCGATCGCCAACCCGCTGCTGGATGAGACCACGATGAAGGGCGCGCAGGGCCTCTTGATCTCGATCACTGGCGGCCGCGACATGACCCTGTTCGAGGTCGACGAAGCCGCAACCCGCATCCGCGAGGAGGTCGATGCAGACGCCAACATTATCCTTGGTGCAACCTTCGACGAAGCTCTCGAAGGCCTGATCCGGGTCTCGGTCGTTGCAACCGGCATCGACCGGGTGGAAGGTGCTGTCGAACAGCGTCCGACCATGCAGGCGTCGCGTCCGGCTGCCCGTCCGGCGGTCACCGCCCAGCAGCAGCCTGCCCGTCCGGCAGCGCCCGCATCGCAGCCTGCTGCGGCAAGCCAGGCAGACGCCGTCGCAGAAACCATCCTGTCGGCGGAAGCCGATCTGGAGCGGGAACTGGACATCGCCGGCGAGATCGAACTTGCCGCGCAGGCCCAGGCGGCCAAGCCGGCAGCGCCGGTTGCCCAGCCCGGCTTCCAGCCGCAGAGCCGGCTTTTTGCAGGTGCAGCCGATACTGCGCAGCAGATGGCTCAGCCGCAGCCGGCGATGACCGCGCCGCAACGCCCTGCCGCGACAGCCGCCCCGGCGGCACCGCAGCCGCAGCCGGTCCCTGAAATGCGCATGGAGCCGCAGCCGACCCGGATGCCGCGGGTTGAAGACTTCCCGCCGGTCGTCAAGGCCGAGATGGAACACCGCGCCGCTCCGCAGGGCAACGCCGACGAGCGTGGGCCGATGGGTTTGCTGAAGCGGATCTCGAGCACGCTGGGGCGCCGTGAGGACGAGGAATCCTCCCAGATGCCTGCCGCTGCCCAGGCACCGCAAGCGCGGCGGCCGCTGTCGCCAGAAGCCAGCGTCTATGCTCCGCGCCGCGGACAGCTCGATGACCAGGGCCGGATGACACCGCAGGCCCGCTCGGCGCATGAAGACGAACAGCTCGAAATTCCCGCGTTCCTGCGCCGTCAGGCCAAGTGAACCGGCGACGATCTGTTACATAGCTTTGAGCATGGCGGCCACCGGGTCGCCATGCCCATTTCTAACTGCTTGTTTAGCGTGAGGTTTTTAAATCGTCTTGGCGTTACGGTTTCGTAACAGATGGAAAAAAAGCGTGATTTGGAAACTTGGGTCCATCGCCGTATCTTGCCCCGCAACAACAAGGGGCTGGGGTAGCCGACCGCACTGGGGAAGAGTGGGGCTGCTCCTGACGATTGGGGACATCATGGTCTTTACCGGCCATGCCAGATATTGCGGGAAACGGCGAACCTTATGAGTAGTGATGTAGTAGGACTGCAGACCACAATTTCGCGGTCGATTTCTCTGTCTGGCATCGGAGTCCATTCCGGTGAAAATGTCTCTATCTCCTTTCATCCCGCAGATCCCGACAACGGCATCGTCTTCAACCGTCAGCTTCCCTCCGGTGATGTGGTCAGTGTTCGTGCTGTCTCGTCGCAGGTCGGTTCCACGGATCTTTGCACACTGCTTGGCAAGGCGCCGGATCGCTCGATCGCGACCGTCGAGCACCTGATGGCCGCGCTTTACGCGCTCGGCGTCGACAATATCAACATCGATCTTGACGGTGGCGAAGTGCCGATCATGGACGGCAGCGCCGCCGTGTTCATCGAGGCGCTCGATACCGCCGGTCTTGTCAATCATTCGGTGAAGCGCCGCTATATCCGGGTGATCAAGCCGGTGCGGATTGAAATGGGCGGCTCCTGGGCAGAATTCAGCCAGCACAATGGCACCCGCTTCGAGATCGACATCGATTTCGAGACTCCGCTGATCGGACGCCAGTCCTGGAAAGGTGAAGTCACCGCAGACACGTTCCGCCGCGAACTGGCCCGTGCCCGCACCTTTGGTTTCATGCGCGATGTTGAACGGCTCTGGGCTTCCGGCCATGCGCTGGGCTCGTCGCTCGACAATTCCGTGGTGATCGGCGATGACGACAAGGTCATCAATGTCGAGGGTCTGCGTTACCGTGACGAGTTTGTTCGTCACAAGACGCTCGATGCGGTTGGCGATCTCGCACTTGCCGGCGCACAGTTCATCGGTTGCTATCGCAGCTACCGCGGTGGCCACAAGCTCAACGCGCTTGCGCTGCGGGCGCTTCTGGCTGATCAGTCGGCCTATGAAGTGGTCGAGGCACCGGCGCGCCGCGACACGGTTCGTCATGGTGAACTGGTGGCTGTCAATGCTGCGGTCTTCGCTCCCTGGGCGCTTTAACGGCTCGATCAGGTTTTCCTGTCACCATCAGGTTCTAAACTCGTGATATTGAAGAGGATCGCTGCCACAAAATTGCGGCAAAGCGTCTTCATGACGTTGCGAAGTTCGGTCATTTCCGGATAGAAACGCTGGTCTGGTTCCGCGGGGCATCTGGTTTCCGCGGCTGTTGAGAGGTTTGCAGGATGAATACTTCGGTCATGGGCGAGCGCAGACGCGTGTTTCGGGTAGCGCTCCTTGTCGCCGGACTGGCTGGCATTTCATCTTTCGTCAGCGGCTGCCAATCTGACCCGGACATCGATATCAGCACCTATGCGCAGTCGATCGAGCCTGCCGACGTACTTTACAATCAGGGACTTGCCAATCTCGAGGCGGGTCAGCTGACCGAGGCCGGCCGCAAGTTCGACGCCGTCGACAAACAGCATCCCTATTCGGAATTCGCCCGCAAGGCGATGGTAATGAGTGCCTTCACCAATTACCGCCAGGCGCAGTATACCGAGGCAATCAACACGGCTAACCGCTACCTCAGCCTTTACCCGAACGATGAAGATGCCGCCTATGCGCAGTACATCGTCGGGCTTGCCTACTACCGGCAGATCCCCGAAGTCACCCGCGATCAGCGCACCTCGGCGCGGGCGATCGCGGCGTTTACGGAAGTGGTCGAGCGCTATCCCGATTCGGAATATGTCGAGGACAGCCAGGCGAAGCTGCGCTACGCGCGTGACCAGCTGGCCGGCAAGGAAATGCAGGTCGGTCGCTACTACCAGGAGCGCAGGGAATATGTCGCTGCTGCCAATCGGTATCGCCTGGTGGTCGAGCAGTTTCCCAACACCCGTCAGGTCGAAGAGGCGCTGGCGCGTCTGGTCGAGACTTATTACGCGATGGGACTGGAAAGCGAAGCACAGACGGCGGCGGCCGTTCTCGGGCACAATTATCCCGACAGCCAGTGGTATGCGGATTCCTACAGGCTCCTGTCGACCCGAGGCCTCGAGCCACGGGAAAACAAGGGGTCATGGATTTCACGCGCCGGGGCCGCCCTCGTCGGCTCCTGAAACGGACGGCGATGCTTGTCCAGCTGTCGATCCGCGATATCGTTCTGATCGAGAGGCTTGATCTCGAGTTTGACGCAGGTCTTTCGGTGCTCACCGGCGAGACCGGTGCCGGTAAATCCATTTTGCTTGATTCACTTTCGCTGGCGCTTGGCGGTCGCGGCGACGGCAGCCTCGTGCGCCACGGCGCCGACAAGGGGCAGGTGACGGCGGTCTTCGACGTCGGCGCGGATCATCCCGCGCGCAAGCTCTTGCGCTCCAATGACATTGATGATGACGGCGACCTGGTGTTCCGCCGGGTGCAATCGGGCGATGGCCGTACCCGGGTGTTCATCAACGACCAGCCTGCCAGCGTGGCGTTGATGCGCGAGGCAGGATCTTTGCTGGTGGAAATCCACGGGCAGCATGATGACCGCGCACTGATCGACACCGATGCACACCGGGCCCTGCTGGATGTCTTTGGCGTCTTGAGCGAGCGAACCGCGGACGTCGGGCGTCTGCACGAAGGCTGGCGCGAAGCCGAGCGGGCGTTGAAGGCGCACCGGGCCAAGGTCGAGGAAGCCCGGCGGGAGGCCGACTGGCTGCGGTCATCTGTCGATGAACTGGAAAAGCTTCACCCTGTCGAAGGCGAGGAGGAGGAGCTTGCGATCCGCCGGTCGCTGATGATGAAATCCGAAAAGATGGCGAGCGACATCAACGAGGCCAACGAGGTACTCAACGGCCAGGGCTCGCCGATGCCGGTGATCAGCGGACTGGTGCGTCGGCTGGAGCGCAAGGCGCAGGAAGCGCCGGAACTGCTTAATGATACGGTCTCAGCGCTCGATGCGGCGCTCAACGCGCTGGCCGATGCGCAGACGGCGGTTGAAGCGGCCCTTCGTGCGGCTGATTTCAATCCGCGCGAGCTCGAAGAGACCGAGGAACGGCTGTTTGCGCTTCGGGGGGCGGCGCGGAAGTACAATGTGCCGGTCGAGGCACTGCCGGAACTGGCCGCGCGGATGGTTGCCGACCTCTCGGATCTCGATGCCGGAGAGGAACGGCTTGCCGCGATGGAAACCCGGGTTCGCGAAGCAAAGGCCGCCTTCCTGCACGCGGCGGAGCAGCTCTCCGAACGCCGGCACAAGACCGGTGAGGCGCTGGCGGCCGCCGTAATGGCGGAATTGCCGGCGCTGAAGCTCGAACGGGCTGAGTTTCTCGTCGAGATCGCCAGTGACATAGCCCATGCCGGGCCGTCGGGCATCGACAGCGTCGCCTTTCACGTGCGCACCAATCCCGGCTCGCGGCCGGGACCGATCATGAAGGTGGCTTCCGGCGGCGAGCTGTCACGCTTCCTGCTGGCGCTGAAGGTGGCGCTGGCCGATCGCGGTTCGGCGCCGACGCTTGTGTTCGACGAGATCGACACCGGAGTGGGCGGTGCGGTGGCCGATGCGATCGGCAAGCGGCTGAAGCGGCTGTCGGCGGGCGTCCAGGTGCTTTCTGTCACCCATGCGCCGCAGGTCGCAGCACGCGCCGCCACGCATCTGCTGATCGCCAAGGGGCCGACCGAAGCGGGCTCGAAAACGGTGTCGACACGGGTTTCCACCATGGGCGCGGATGCGCGGCGCGAGGAAATCGCGCGGATGCTGGCCGGCGAACACGTGACGGACGAGGCGCGCGCCGCCGCTGGCCGCTTGCTTGAGGGCAATGTCTGACGGGTTGCTGTGCAGGTGCAATGTCCTGCGGCCTTGAGGCCTTCTACCAGTAGAACGACCTGGGCGCCGAGGCGCTCTTGACGCGACCCATCATCTCGATCACCTCCGACGCGGTGCCGTAGGCTTCGCCCGCCAGGGCGGATGCGCTGTCCCTGCGATCTATGCGTGAATTGGCGCTTTCGGCCATGGCTGTGAGCTGCTTTGCGGCGCTCATGAAGCTGTCCATCGTCTCGATATCGGCCGGGCTGCGGGACGGTTGAGCGGGTTGCGGGCCGTCGTCGAGATCGAGGTAGGCCTGTTGAGCCAGCGACAGTCCCTGGGCTTCAGGGCGCGGCAGGGCGGCGAGCGCTTCGAATGCGCCGGCAAAATCTTCTGCTGCAGCTTTGAGTTCCCGGGCGAACTGTGCGGACCGGCCCGCCTGGACAGCTGGCGCCATGTCGAACAGCATCAGCTTGTTCATCTGTTCGCGGAGCTGCTTGAGGCGTTCCTCGGCGAAGGCCTTGCGGCTGTGGGCCGCGGCTTCGGTGAGGTTTCCCAGCCGGTCCAGCGCGCCTGACGTGTTCTCGTCGGGCTGCTCGTATGCGGGGGCGGTGCGTTCGCTCAAGGGGGCTTTCGTGAAGGTGTGGATGGCTCCGACGAGCATTCGTCTGGTCTTCCTGATGGTCTGATCAAGTCGGTGCTTACAGTGTGAAGTCTATCAGCCAATCCTTAACCGCCGATTGACCGCGGCAAAGGGGAAGGCAAGCGGCTTTTCATTCGCGTCAGTTGCGCTACAACACAGACGATTCCGGAGTGCCGCAGATGAAGAACGAGACCAAGCCTGTCGATGCGCTGAGCGAGGCGGAGGCAAAAGCCGAACTTGAGCGGCTCTTGAGCGAAATCGGCCGCCACGACGAGGCCTATCATACCCAGGATGCGCCGATCATCGCCGACGCCGACTATGATGCGTTGAAGCAGCGCAACCTTGCCATCGAGGAGCGGTTTCCACATCTCAAGCTGGCTGAATCCCCTTCAGAAAAAGTCGGCGCCGCGGTTGCGGAAGGCTTCGGCAAGATCACCCACCGGGTGCCGATGCTGTCGCTCGACAATGCGTTTTCAGATGAAGACGTGCGCGACTTCGTCCATTCGATCTACCGGTTTCTGGGACAGTTGCCGGACAATTCGATTGCGTTGACCGCAGAACCAAAGATTGACGGGCTGTCGATGTCGATCCGTTACGAGGACGGCAAGCTGGTCTCGGCCGCCACCCGGGGCGACGGCACCACGGGCGAGAATGTTACCGCCAACGTGAAAACCATCTCCGAGATTCCCAACACGCTGCCTGCCGTCGCGCCCTCGGTCGTGGAGGTGCGCGGCGAGGTCTACATGGCGAAGGAGGATTTCCTGGCGCTGAACGAACGGATGGCTGCGGAAGGCAAGCAGACCTATGTCAATCCGCGCAACACCGCCGCGGGTTCGCTCCGCCAACTCGATGCCAAGGTGACCGCCAGGCGCAAGCTAAGGTTCTTCGCCTATTCCTGGGGCGAGATGTCTGAGATGCCGGCCGACACCCAGCATTCCATGATCGAGGTCTTCAAAGACTGGGGCTTTCCGGTCAATCCGCTGACAAGGCGGCTCGAAAGCATCGAGGCGCTGATCGATCACTACAACGAGATCGGGCTGGCCCGCGCCGATCTGCCCTACGACATCGATGGCGTTGTCTACAAGGTCGACCGGCTCGATCTGCAGGCGCGTCTGGGCTTCCGTTCACGCAGCCCGCGCTGGGCGATCGCGCACAAGTTCCCGGCCGAGAAGGCCTCGACGCGGCTGACAGCCATCGACATTCAGGTCGGGCGCACCGGCGCGCTGACGCCGGTGGCGCGGCTTGAACCGATCACGGTGGGCGGCGTGGTGGTGACCAATGCGACATTGCACAATGGCGAGGAGATTGAGCGACTGGGTGTCAGGATCGGCGACATCGTCCAGATCCAGCGTGCCGGTGATGTCATCCCGCAGGTGCTCGGCGTGGTCTCCTCGCCAGAGGACGCCGTCGCCTTTGAATTCCCCACCACCTGTCCGTGCGATCTGAAAACGCCGGTGATCCGCGAGGAGACCGCGGGCGGTGTGGAAGGCGTGATCCGCCGCTGCTCGGGGGAATTTGCCTGTCCGTTCCAGCGTAAGGAGCACCTGAAGCACTTCGTTTCGCGCAAGGCCTTCGACATCGACGGCCTGGGCGACAAGCAGATCGAGTTCTTCTACGACGACAGCCTGCTGCCGATCCGTCAGCCTGCCGACATCTTCACACTGAAGGCGCGCGACGAGGCCAACGGGCTGCAGCGCCTTAAGAACCGCGAAGGCTATGGCGAAACCAGCGCGCAGAAGCTGTTCGACGCGATTGATGCGGCGCGCACGGTTGCGCTCGACCGGCTGATCTTCTCGCTCGGCATCCGCCACGTCGGCGAACAGACCGCCAAGACGCTGGCGCGGGCCTATGGCGACTGGGCCTCGGTGCATGAGGCCGCGCTTGCGATTGCTGGCGGCGACAAGGCAGCCATCGAGGAGATGGACGCACTCGATGACATTGGTCCGGCGGTGGTGGAGGCCATCGGCCGCTTCTTCGGCGAGCCACACAATATCGGGATGGTGGACAGGCTCACCGAGCAACTCACGATCCTTGAAGCCGAAAAACCGGCGCAGGATTCCCCCGTCGCCGGCCTCACCGTCGTCTTCACCGGCAGCCTTGAAAAGATGACCCGTGACGAAGCCAAGGCCATGGCCGAACGCCTCGGCGCCAAAGTGGCAGGCTCGGTATCAAAAAAGACCGATATCCTGGTGGCCGGCCCCGGCGCAGGATCCAAGCTTGCGAAAGCCCAAGAACTTGGCGTGCGCACCATGGACGAGGACGGCTGGTTCGAACTGGTCGGGTAGGGCGGCACTCTCCAATCGAACTCTCGGCGCTGGCCGCGGCGTGCCGGCGCTTCCTGTTCGTGGCGGGATGCCAACCCGGACGTGACAGCTGTCGCCGGAGATTGGTTCTTTAGAACTTGCAGTTCTGCTTAACGGCTTTTTGACACCCCTCGACCCATGATCAAGGCTGAGGGTTGGGACAAGACCCCGGGCGGAGCTGTTTGATGGACTATCCGAAAAATGCGACCGTGAAAGACCCCGACACCTGGAGGCGGGCTCTGGAAGTTGCGGGCCTGGGCGTCTGGGATTGGGATCTCAGGACAAACGTTACCCAGTATTCCGAGTCCTGGTGTCAAATGCTCGGATATCGACGCAAGGAGCTTCCAGCCAAGGAGGATCTGTTTCTTCTGCTGGTTCATCCGGAAGATCGCGCACGCGCAATCGAAAGTGGTGACCGGCATCTGGCCGGCAAGTGCGACAGCATCGAAACCGAGCTGCGGCTTCAACACAAGAATGGCCGCTGGGTCTGGGTGCTTGACAGGGGCGCCATTGTCGAACGGGACCAGGATGGTCGTCCAACGAGAGTGATGGGTGTTCAGACCGATATCACTCAACAGAAAGAGGCCGAGCGAGACGCGAGCCTGACGAATGAGCGTTTCAAGCTTGCCCTTGCGGCCTCAGAGACCGGCATCTGGCATTTCGACGTGGGGCGCGAGGGAAGTTTCTGGGATGCCAAGACCTGCGAGATATTCGGGCTGGAGTCCCGTTCCCGAGAGATCGACAGCCACACCTGGGAAAGTTTCCTCCACCCCGAGGACAAGCTTGACGCGGAGCGCCAGCATATGGCGGCTATCTACAAGAACGAGGTGGTGAAGATCCCCTACCGGATCGTCAGGAAGGATGGCGAAGTCCGCCATGTGGAGACACTGGCAAAGTCCCTGCAGAGCCAGGGAAGCGCCGGATATCTGGTCGGTACGATCAGGGATGTCACCGAGGAGATCAGGGCCGCGCGCGCGCTCTACGCCGAAAAGGAGCGGTACCAGATCACCTTGGGGGCGATCAGCGATTCCGTGATCAGCACGGATGTCTCCGGGGTGATAAATTTCGCCAATCCGTCCGCGCTGGGGATGCTGTCGGTGGACCATGACGCTCTGATAGGCTCGAACATCTTCCGACTGTTCCGGAACGATGCAGCGATACAGAGTGTCGATCTGGATTGCGGGGATGACTTCAAGAACGGCGTGACACTGGAGATCTATTCCGAGTTGTACCGGTGCAAGAGCCGTCCCATCCTCTCCGCTTCGGGTGAAAGCTGTGGCAATGTCTACACGTTCCAGAACATCTCGGAGGAAACGCGCCGGCAGCAGCAACTGGCCTATGCGGCCCATCATGATGCGCTGTCCGGGCTGTACAACAGGATTGCCTTTGACGGCGCGCTGGAAAAGGCCATTGCGAATGTAGCGACGACGGCTTTTGCCATCCTCTATCTGGATCTCGACCACTTCAAGGCGCTCAACGACTTTGCCGGTCATGCTGCCGGAGATGAAGCATTGAAGGCGATCGCCGCCAGCGTCGCCGACATCCTCCCCGAAAAGGCGATCTTTGCGCGTCTGGGCGGTGATGAGTTCGCCATACTGGTCTTTGGGACCGAGCGGGAGGAGCTCAAGAGAATAGCCGGCGACACGATCGCTGCCGTGCAGGCGATTGATCTTGGCTACCGTGTCGGTGGTCCTCGCCTGGGATGCAGCATAGGCATCACCATCGTCAGCGATCCCTTCATTTCTGCTTCAGACGCGCTGGCGCAGTCGGATGACGCCTGTTACGCCGCCAAGTCTTCGGGACGAAACCGGGTCTCGTTTTTCAGTGAAGGCAAATCCAGGGCGACTTCGGGACTTTCCGCCGCACGTGAGGTCGCTGACCTGACGGAAGCGCTTGAGGAAAACAGGTTGATCCTGTTTGGCCAGGAGATTCAGTCAATCGAGCATTCCGGGCAACAGTGCGGGCGATTGGAGATCCTGGCAAGGTTGAGGGCGCGCGATGGCCGTATTGTCGGCCCGGATGGGTTCATTCCTGCCGCTGAACGCTTCGGGATGGCTCCGGTCCTCGACAGATGGATCTTCCGGAAAGCGCTTGCGGACCACGGTCCTCTGCTCAAGAAGCTGGATCTGAAAATCGGATTCAATCTGTCGGCTCAGACCCTGAGCGACCCAAGCCTCTGGTCCTTCATTCACGATGCCGCTCGTGAATATGGGACCGAGTTGTCACAGATTGCGTTTGAAATTACCGAAACGGCTGCTGTCACCAGTTTCGAGACCGCAAGCCGTTTTGTTCGCAGGGCGCGAGACCACGGATGCATGGTCTCGCTTGACGATTTTGGCTCGGGACTTTGCTCGTTCGACTATCTGCGCCGGTTTCCCATCAATTGCATCAAGATCGATGGCGCATTCGTTGAAAAAATTGTCGACAGCACCGTCGACAGGGCGATCATTGCCGCCGTCGTGGAGCTGGCCAGAAACCTTGGTTTTAATGTCGTGGCCGAGAAAATCGAGAATGAGGACATCATCACGCAGTTGCGCAAGCTGGGTGTGACACATGGCCAGGGCTTCCATCTGCATCGCCCGGAACCGCTGGACGACTATGTGACGCGTCGTTTGGGCTCGACGGAGCGACCGCAACAAGAAAGAAGGATCGCCTGAAGCCTTCGCACAGGCTTTCGGTTCAAGACGGGCGCCGACACGCGCGCACCGGCCGTTCTGTGCTGTCCGAGCCTGTTTGCCGGCCGCGGGGGTGTCTCAGACCAGCACAGCCCGCAACACCACGAAGATCACGCCCGACAGCACCGCGGCAGCCGGCACGGTGATCACCCAGGCGGCGATGATCTGCAGGAAGTGGGAGCGGCGGACGAGCTTGCGGCGGCGCTGATCGGCGAGGCGGGTGTTGCGGGCTTCATCGCCGGACTTGTTGAGCTTGTGACGGGCGACGTAATCGGCCCTGCGGGTCGATTTCTCGGTGTACCACTCGCGGAAGAAGCCGACGCCGAAGACCGCGCCCACGGCGATATGGGTGGAACTGACCGGAAGGCCCAGCCAGGAGGCGATGATCACGGTGATTGCCGCCGACAGCGCCACGCAATAGGCGCGCATCGGGTTGAGCTTGGTGATCTGGTTGCCGACCATGCGGATCAGCTTCGGGCCAAACAGCAACAGCCCGAGCGAGATGCCGACGGCGCCGACCGCCATCACCCAGAGCGGGATCACCACCTTGGGCGCGACTTCGCCAAGTTCGGCGGTGTGCACGATCGCGGCCAGCGGACCAACCGCATTGGCCACGTCATTGGCGCCGTGGGCGAAGGAGAGCAGGGCAGCCGAGAAGATCAGCGGCAGGCCGAAGAGTTTGCGCAGGGACTGGTTGCGGTTTTCCAGACCCTGGGCCTGGCGCGCAATCAGCGGTCTCGCGCCGAGCCAGCTCAGCACCGCAACGCCAAGCCCGATCAGCAGCGCCATTTCGAACGGGATGGCAACCAGTTTCTTGACGCCCTTGAGCGCCAGATAGGTGGCAAAGACGCCGGACATGACAGCAATCAGCACCGGCACCCAGCGCCGGGCGGCGGCGATCTTGTCATCCTGGTAGATGATGGCGGTCTTGATGAAGGCGAGGAAGGCGGCGGCGATCAGGCCGCCCATGAAAGGCGAGATCACCCAGCTTGCGGCAATCGAGGCCATGGTCGGCCAGTTGACGGCGTCGACGCCGGCGGCGGCAATGCCCGCGCCCATTACACCGCCGACAATCGAGTGGGTGGTGGAAACCGGCGCGCCGAGCCAGGTGGCAAGGTGGATCCACATGGCGGCCGAAACCAGGGCCGCCATCATCGCCGAGATGAAGACGTTGGGGTCGGAAACCGCGACCGGGTCGATGATGCCCTTGGAAATGGTAGAGACCACGTCGCCGCCGGCAATCAGCGCGCCGGCGCTTTCGAAGACTGCCGCAATGGCCAGAGCCACGCCGAGTGTCATTGCCTGTGATCCGACCGCCGGACCGACATTGTTGGCCACGTCATTGGCGCCGATGTTGAGCGCCATGTAGGCGCCGATCATGGCGGCGGCGATGATGGTCACCGCGCCGGGATGGCCGGTGACGAAGACCGCGGCAATGATGGCGCACAGGAAGATGAAGACGATCGCAAGACCCGGCGTGACGAAGCCGCGATTGAGAAGGCCGGTGGCCTCCTCCATCGTCGCGAACTTGTCGAGATCCTTGTCGAGGGTGGGCTTGCGGTAGGTGTCAGCCATGCGAGGTGATGCTTCCCGTTTTCCGGTGCGGATCCGGCGTCGGCCGAATGTGACAGTTCTGTGACTGCCGTCGATGAAGGTCCCGGCGGGTTCCGTCAAGCCGCAGCCCGGGCGTTTCAACGGATATTCATGCTTTTTGCCGATTTGAAGGCCGGCTTGGTGCTGTTTCTAGCGGCGGACGCCGATCTGCGTGCAGACGGCACTTCTTGTTATCCGCAACCAAAGCGCCGATAAGTCCCGGGCAATTGCTTTCGCATCGGTTGCCATGATCATCTGCCTTGAGCGAGGAGACACCATGTCCAGACTGTTCGAAGAACTCGACTACCGTCCGACGCCGATCGGGGCACTGGTGCTCAGGCGCAGGCACGAGGCGCGGCTCGGGGTCGACGTTCTGGAGATCAAGCTCGGCGACGAGCATCTGATGTCGGACCTGTTTACCGCGTCCGAGATTGCGCTGGCTCAGCTGGGGCTGGCGGCCTGCGAAGGCGACGGGCTCGACGTGGTGGTCGGCGGGTTGGGGCTTGGTTACACCGCCAGGGCGGCGCTCGACGAGCCGCGGACGGGATCCCTGATCGTCGTCGAATATCTCGAGGCGGTGATCGACTGGCACCAGACCGGTCTGCTGCCACTCGGACCCGAGCTTGTCGCCGATCCGCGCTGCCGGCTGGTGGAGGGGGATTTCTTCGCGATGGCCCGCAGCGAAGCCGGGTTCGACCCGGAGGCTCCGGGCCGCCTGTTTGACGCGATCCTGCTCGACATCGACCATTCCCCGGATGCGCTGCTTGATGCGCGCAGCGAGAGCTTCTACCAGCCCGAGGGCCTTCACAAGCTTGCCGCGCATCTCAAACCCGGCGGGATGTTCGGCCTGTGGTCGGACGAGCGGACCGACGATGCATTCACCGGCCGGCTCTCAGCCGTGTTTGCACACGCCTGGGCCGAACCGGTGACATTTCACAATCCGTTGCAAGACAAGCCATTCACTCAGACGGTCTATCTGGCGCGCAAATCATCAGGCTGAAAAACCTGGCATGCCTGCCCAAGCTAGTTTGGGCTCATCGCCTCGCGCACCTTCTCGCGGGCTTCGGCGACGGCGCGGACCAGTTCGCTGGAAGCCTTGCCGCGTTTCTGGACAAGATAGGCGTCCATGCGCGCTTCGAGATCCCTCAGCCTTTCGGTTTTTTCGTCAGATTTCGAGTGAGAATCGTCCCACATGAGAAACATTGGTTTCCTCCGGTTGAATTGAATTACGACTGGGATGACATCTGGCGGCGGGAGCCCACCAGGATGCGTTCGTAACGGCTGATCTGATCGCGAAGCTTCAGGCGCATCTTCTTGAGGATCTTGACGCGGATGGTGTCGGGCCTGGGGCGTGAATGTTCAGCGTCAATCTTGGCCTCAAGAATTCCGTGCCTGGTGCGCAGTGCATTCAGTCGTGCGATCATGAACTTCTCCTGTGCTTGGTTACACCACCAAGATGGGAAGGATCGCTTGATAGTTCAAATCGATTGTTTATATGTCTCTCATAGATTTTCTCTATGAGGTTGCCTTGTCCTATCGCCCCAGCCATCGCCAGCTGCAGTATTTTGTCGCCGTCGCACAGAAGGGGCACTTCCTCGAGGCCGCCCGGGCCTGCAATGCCTCGCAACCGACGCTTTCAACGCAGCTCAAGCTTCTCGAAGACCAGCTCGGCGTGGTTCTGATCGAGCGGGGCGGCGCAACAGCGGTTCCGACCGCAGCGGGCGCCCGGCTTCTGCCGCTTGCCCGGACGATCCTGTCCGGTCTCGACGAGTTCGTCGAAATGGCCAGCGTGGATGCGGACAATCTCGGAGGGCTGGTCCGGCTCGGCGTCGCGCCGACATTCGGACCTTATTTCCTGCCGCATTACCTGCCGCAACTGCACAGGCTGTATCCGGCACTGGAGATCTATATCCGCGAGGATCGCCCGAACACTCTCGAGAGTGACCTGAGAGACGGCAAGCTCGACTGCATCATGACGCCGATGCCGCTTGCCACCGAGGGGTTTGATGCGATGCCGTTCTGCGTCGAGAAGATCTTCCTCGGTGTTCCGAACGAACACCCGATCGCCGATCGCCGGAGCATCGGTACCACGGACCTTGCTGGCGAGAAGCTGCTGACCCTCGGCCGGGGCCACCGGCTGTTCGAGCAAGTGTTGAGGCTGTGTGATGTCAGCGGGGCGCAGATGCGAAGCGACTATGAGGGAACAAGCCTCGATGCCCTGCGCCAGATGGTGTCTATCGGAATGGGGCTTTCGCTGTTCCCCAGCGCCTATGTCAGTTCCGAATTCGAGCGTGAAACAGGGATCACACTCTTCGAATTGTCCGATCTGCCGCTTGACCGGCAGATCGGCCTGGCCTGGCGCAGAAATTCTGTCCGGTCGGATCATTTCCGGCTCTTGTGCGAAGAAGCGCGGAAAGCTGTTTCCATGATGTCAGTCAAAGGGATGACAACCGCCTGACCATGGTCTGGCAGCAAAGGTTAACATCCGACTGCGAAGTGTTTCAGTAAGCGCTTAAGTGGGACTTAAGCCGGCTCGTGCTGGTATCGCCGGAAAACGGACAGTGGCCAAACGGCCCCAAGCGGCGAAGACAGATCTCCATGATGACAATTCTCGACTGCGTGGTCGACAAGCACAATATCTGGCTGGTTGTTGTGGCGGCCATCGTTTGCGCAGCGGGCTCCTGGGCAATCATCTGCCTGTTCGAGCGGGCGTCACGCACAACCGGGATGCAGCGGGCGGGATGGCATTTTCTGACCGCCGTGGCGGCCGGCGCAGCGATCTGGTGTACCCACTTCATTGCCATGCTGGCCTATCAGCCTGGCGCGCCGGTGTCTTTCGATCCGCTGATGACAATCATCTCGCTGCTTGTCGCCATAGTCGGGGCTGGGTCGGGCTTTCTCTTGGCGGCCAGCGGCACAAGGCGTCATGCGCCGGCACTTGGCGGTGCAATGGTCGGCATGGCGATCGCGGTGATGCATTACACCGGGATGATGGCGTACCGGGTACAGGGCATCATAACCTGGGACAAGGCCTATCTGCTTGCGTCGATTGTTCTTTCGGTCGGCCTGTCGGCGGCGGCAGTTCATGTCGCCTTGCGAAGATCCATGCGGTTGAGCAGGTCTGTGTCCGCCGCGGTTCTCTTCCTTGCGATCGTCAGCCTTCATTTCACCGGAATGACGGCGTTCAGGGTAACGCCGCTGCTTGTCGACAATTCCTTCTCCAACCCGGCAGCCATGCAGGCACTGGCTCTGGCGGTGGCGATCGTGGCGCTGGTCATTGTCGGTGCGGGACTGGCCAGCTACATGATTGATGACAGTGCCCGCACGGAATCGCTCGACCAGTTGCGCCACATGGCGCTCAATGACAGCCTGACCGGCCTGCCCAATCGTGCAAGCTTCGCCGACCGGCTCGATCACGAGATCGACATTGCAAAGGAGACCAACAGCAAGGTGGCGCTGATCGGCATCGATCTCGACCGCTTCAAGGAGGTCAATGACCTGCGTGGCCATGGTGTCGGTGACATGCTTTTGCGCAGTCTGGGAAAACGGCTGATGGAGCTCTCGCGCGAAGGCGAGTTCGTTGCGCGGACCGGCGGCGACGAGTTCACCGCGATCCAACGCTATGTCGACCAGGCCCAGCTTGAGGATTTTCTGGCGCGGCTGAAGGCAGCCCTCTTCGAGCCGGTCAAGGTGCTTGATCTTGAAATCACGCCAGGGGCCAGTCTCGGTGTGGCGCTCTATCCGGACAATGCAGCCACCCAGGAAAGCCTGATCAACAATGCCGATCTTGCCATGTATCGGGCCAAGGCCGATCTCGCTCACCATGTCTGCTACTATGACCAGTCCATGGATGACGTGGTCCGGGCCCGCCGCTGCCTGGTCAATGACCTGCGCGCGGCAATCGACAACAATCAGCTTGCCGTTCATTACCAGGTGCAGACCTCGGTCTCGACAACCCAGATCCGCGGTTTTGAGGCGCTGTTGCGCTGGAACCATCCGGAGCACGGTTTCATTCCGCCTTCCCAGTTCATTCCGCTCGCCGAGGAAAACGGGTTGATCGTGCAACTGGGGGAATGGGTGCTCAGGCAGGCCTGCGCGGATGCTGCCTCCTGGACGCCGCCTTACAAGGTGGCGGTCAATCTGTCTCCGGCCCAGTTTGCCCATGCCGACCTTCACAAGCTGATCATTGAAGTTCTGATGTCGACGGGCCTGGCAGCCAACCGGCTCGAACTGGAACTAACCGAATCGACCATCTTCCAGGACAAGGAACGGTCGTTCAGCGTGCTGCGGCAGATCAAGGCGCTGGGCGTCAACATCGCGCTTGACGATTTCGGTACCGGCTATTCGTCACTCGAGATGCTGCGGTCCTTCCCTTTCGACAAGATCAAGCTCGACCGCTCTTTCATCAACGAGGCCGAGGACAGTCTTCAGGCCAAATCGATCATCCGGGCTGTGCTGACGCTTGGAAAGAGCCTTGAGATCCCTATCCTCGCCGAAGGCATCGAGACGGAGGGTCAATTGTCGTTGCTCGGTGAAGAGGGATGCGATGAGGCACAGGGGTTTCTGCTGGGAAGGCCGATTCCGATCGGCATGCTGGTTGAAAGCGGCCGTATCAGCCTGAACGCTGAAGCCGCCTCTGGACAGGGACCGCGGGTCAAAACCTCCATCCGATCAGAGCCCGGCGATGGTGAAACGCCTGTGACCCTTTCGGCCTGATCGAGCGGAGGTTTGCTGGTCCCGGCGGTCTGGCGCATCAGCCCTGTTCAAGCTTCACATCAAACCTATTGAATTGACCGGTCAGTATCCCTGACCTATCGAGGGGATACAGGAGAGTCTTTCCATGTCCCCAACCCGGTCGGAGTTTTTTCAGGGCGTTCGCGCCAGCCTGCCTATTGTTGCCGCAGCCGCGCCGTTCGGCATGCTGTTCGGTGCACTGGCCGTCGACAACGGTCTGACGGTGGGCGAGGCGGTGCTGATGAGTGCGACCGTGTTCGCCGGGGCCAGCCAGATGGTCGGTCTCGAACTGTTCGGCGCCAGTATCGCTCCCTGGATCGTCGTGCTGTCGGTGTTTGCGGTCAATTTCCGCCATGTGCTCTACTCGGCTGCGCTCGGCCGGCGGATCGGGTTGTTCAAGCCGTGGCAGAAGCCGATCGCATTCTTCTTTCTCACCGATCCCCAGTATGCAGCGTCCGAGGCGCGGGCTGACCGGAAACTCGCCCTGACCATGAGCTGGTACATGGGCATGGCCTTGCCGGTCTATGTGCTCTGGATTGTCGAGGCCTATATCGGCGGCGTGTTCGGAAGCCTGATCACCGATCCGGCGGCTCTCGGCATCGATTTCCTGCTGCCGATATACTTCCTCGGGCTGGTTCTGGGTTTCCGGGCGCGGCCCAACTGGCTGCCGGTGGTGATTGCCTCCGGGCTGGGGTCGATCCTTGCCTTCTACACGGTCGGCTCCCCCTGGCATGTCAGTCTCGGGGCGCTGGCAGGGGTGGCCGTCGCCATGCTGCTGCCGCCGCAAAGCCCGGAAGACGGGGAAATCGCGCCATGACGGGTGAGTTCCTCGGCCTGCCGATGACGGTCTGGACCATCATCGGCGCGGCGATCGTCACCTATGCGGCGCGGGCCGGCGGCCATCTGGTGCTGTCGCGGTTCCGGCGTATCCCGCCACGCATCGACGCGGCGCTCAATGCGGTGCCGGCTGCGGTTCTTGCAACGCTGGTCGCACCCGCCGCCGTGACCAGCGGCCCGGCCGAAGCCGTGACGCTGGCCATCTGCCTGGCGATTGGTTTCAGGCTGCCGATGATGGCGATGTTCTGCATCGGCTGGGCGCTGATCGTGGCGCTGAGGGCGGCAGGGCTGTGATCCGCGGCTGACAGCGAAGTTTTCACATCGGCATGGTGGCGTTCTTGAGCCAGACCAGCGCCGGATCATCTGTCAGCAGCGGTGAGAGTTCGTTGAAAACGCGGGCGTGATAGGCGTTGAGCCACTCCAGCTCAACCGAATCCAGCAGTTCTGGCACGACCAGTCGCGTGTCGATGGGACACAGGGTCAGGGTCTCGAAGCCGAGCATCGGCCTGTCGCCGCCGTCGATGGCCTGCGGCTCATGCACCACCACCAGGTTCTCGATGCGGATGCCGAAGGCGCCGTCACGGTAGTAGCCGGGTTCGTTGGACAGGATCATGCCGGGCAGCAGTTCCTGGGTTCCGCGCCGCGAGATCGATTGCGGGCCTTCATGCACGGAGAGATAGCTGCCGACGCCGTGACCGGTGCCATGGGCGAAATCGACGCCGGCCTTCCAAAGCGCGATGCGGGCAAAGGGATCTAGGTCGAGGCCGCGGGTGCCTGGAGGAAAGCGAAGCATGCTGATCGCGATCATGCCCTTGAGGACCAGCGTGAAAAACCGCTTCTGCTCATGGGGGACCTCGCCCACTGCAATGGTGCGGGTGATGTCGGTGGTGCCGGCGGTGTACTGACCGCCCGAATCGATGAGCAGCATCTCGCCGGACTCGATCAGGCGGTTGGTGCGGGTGTTGACCCGGTAGTGGATGATCGCGGCATTGGGACCGCCGCCGGAGATCGTGTCGAAGGACAGCGCACGGAGTGGCATCTGCATGGCTTCGCCGGTCGACCTGCGGGCCTCCTCAAGCCGTGTGGCGGCCGTGATTTCGTCGATCGAGCCGGGCTCCTGGTCATCAAGCCAGGCCAGAAACCGCACCATCGCGGCGCCATCCTGCCGGTGTACGGACGCGCTGCCGGCAATCTCCGCCGCGTTCTTGCAGGCGCGGGGCAGGCGGGCGGGATCGGGGGCACTGAGCACCGATCCGCCGGACTGTTCGATCAGTAACGAGACCGCATGCGGTGCGACGGCGGGATCGATCATGATTCGCGCGCCGGATTTGCCGAGCGCCATCAGCGCATCGTCAAAGCCAGATGGCGGCTCGAGATCGGCAAGCTGGGTGAGATAGGCTTCCGGTTCGATGCCGGTCTTGCGCTTGTCGATGAACAGCTGAGGCCGGCCCGAAGCCGGGATGATGGCGCGCGACAGCGGGTGCGGTGTCGATGGCAGATCCTCGCCGCGGATGTTGAAGCTCCACGCAACGCTGGACGGGTCGGCAAGAACCAGAGCGTCGGCTCCTGCTTTGGCTGCGGCTTGAGCCATCATCGCCAGCTTCTCTCCGGCCGGCACGCCGGCCAGGTCCAGCGGCTGCAGCGACACTGCTCCCAGCGGCGGTTGCGGCCGGTCGTCCCAGATGGCGTCGACCGGATTGCGCGGCAGGAACACCAACTGTCCGTCGAGTGGTTTCAAGGCGTTTTCGAGGCGCAGCACCTCGCTTGTGGGCCAGGTCCAGGCGTCAATGCCGAGCCTGAGGCCGGGGTGGTCTGCTGCCTCGACAAACGCGGCAAGTGGCGTTGCGACGCCATCCTGGTAATCGAAGACCGAGGGGTCGGTCTGTGCGCGAACCTGGTTGGTGTAGCGTCCGTCGACAAAGATATGGGCCTTGTCCTGCAGCACCAGCACCGATCCGGCGGAGCCGGTGTAGCCGGTCAGCCAGGCCAGCCGCTCGGCGCAGGCGGGTACATATTCACCCAGATACTCGTCGGAGCGCGGCACCGCGACGGCGTTGACGCCCCAGTCGGCAAAACGGGCCCGCAGGCGGGCAACGCGCCCGGCCGCCTGGTCCGGGGAAGAGAGCACTTCAAAATTCTGAAACATCATGGGATTCCTGCAAGCCGTACCTTGGTTCTCCTTATAACAATCCCGGTCCGGATTGGGAGGCTGGGAAACGGATTTGATCCGACAGGACAGACGGGCTGCCCGTAATCGTGCGCACAATCTCTGTGCGATGCAGTTTGCCGCCTAATTAGGCAGCAATTTGCATTGCTATTGGATTTGGTATGCGTCTTGTACATAGCTGCACTGCAACATAAGCTCTGCACATTCCGGGCGAAATCACTATCTTGGTTTGCAGGAGGACAGAACAATCACTTACCCAAAGGGGATTACCAAATGTCCGTGAACATCTTTCAGAACGCCTTCGACCGTCTCGTCAGCGCCCGCGAACGCCAGGTTCGCCGTTATGTAAACGGTGCGCTGCTGGCAATGGACGACGCACAGCTCAAGTCGATCGGCCGCACCCGCGAAGAACTTCAGCGCGAAGGCGCCCAGGCGTACTTCTTCTAGGCCTTGCCGGCTGCGCCATGACGGCGCCTTGAACCGAGACCAATGCAAACGGCTCCTTCGGGGGCCGTTCTTGTTTTTGCGGGTTTGTTCTTGTGGAAACCGGTGATCGATTGCGCGTCAATTAAGGTGGATCGTTACCCAGCCATTGCGCCAGAGGGTTTTCACATGGCGTATGCCCTGGCCCCTGAAGGCTGCGAGAACCTGCCAGCGCTGGCTTGCCAGGATGCCTGACAGGATCACCGAGCCGCCGGGGGCGAGGTTGCGCTTGATATCGGGCGCCATGCGCATCAGCGGCCGGGCGAGGATATTTGCGATGATCAGCCCGAACGGACCGGCATCGGAAAAGGCGGTCGAATGAAATCCGGTTGCGGTGACGCAGCGGATCTGGGCGGTCCGGTGGTTGTGGCGGACATTTTCGCGGGCGACGCGGGTGGCGACCGGGTCGATGTCGGTGGCCAGAACCCGGACCGGGCCGAGCTGGGCTGCGGCGAGGGCAAGAACTCCGGAACCGGTTCCCAGATCGAGCACTGCACCCGTCCCGCGCGGACCTTCGGGACGGGCACGCATGACCATCTCGATCATCTCGAGGCAGCCGGCGGTGGTGCCGTGATGACCGGTGCCAAAGGCCTGTCCGGCCTCAAGCTCGATGGCAAGATCATTGGGGCGCACTGCGTCTCGGTCATGCGAGCCGTGCACGAGAAAGCGCCCGGCACGCACAGGTTTGAGCCCTTCGAGCGATTTGGCGATCCAGTCGGTTTCGCCAAAGGCCTCGAGGTCGATCGTGGCATCGGGAAACTCGTCGGCAATGCAGGCGGCAATCCGGTTTCGCAGGGTTTCGTCCGGCTCGCCGGGGGCGTAGACGGAAACCTCCCAGATCCCGGCGTCCTCGTCGATTTCCATGGTGGTCAGTGGTAGGCCTTCATCCTCGAAGGCCGCGTCGAGCAGATCCAGGCCGCGCTGTGCTCCGGCTTCGTCGGTGCGGAAATAGTATCTGTGGTCGCTCACGTCCGCTTCTTTCCTTCATCGGTTGCGGCCTGGGCGGCGGCCGTCTCCTCTGCCTTGCGGGTTGTCTTGCTGGCTGCCGCGGCGCGGGCTTCATCCTTTGGCTGGGCGAAGCTCAGGATCCTGTCATTCTGACCGGGCGAGTTTGATGCGGCGGTGGCAAACGAGATCGCACCCGAAGGCTTGACCCACAACAGGATCATGGCACCGTCGGGTCGGCTTGCCTTGTAGTCTTCCCAGCTGAACTCGTCGGTCAGACGGGTGAGCTGAAAGGTCCAGCCCTGCAGCAGTTTTTCCCGAAGATCGAGAAAACTGACCGGCTCCCTGGTCAGCGAGCGGCCGCCCAGCGTGAAACTTAGCGCCTGGCGGGCCTTTTCGTCGACACGGCCAATCTGGAACACGTGGCTGCGGCCCAGTTCCGGACCGAAATCCGTGCAGACAAGCGCATTGTAGGCGTCGTTGTCGCCAGTGGCGATGAGGTTTGAAAACCGCTTCGGATCGATGCTGTGATGGGCCGCTTCGGACAGGACCTCGCCGAAATAGACCGGGATGTTGGCCAGTCGCGCCTCGGCGAGGTGGTTCCAGTTCTGGTCGGCAAGCATCACCGGCACATCGGCTTCCTTGAGCTTGACGGCGAGCGCTGTCGACCAGCGCGAACCACCGACAATCAGAATACCGGGCTTGGAGGCCTTCTTGAGGCCGAGAAAACTTGCCAGCGGCGCTAGTGTGAAGCCATGCAGCACGATGGTTGTGACCACCACGGCGAAGGTGAAGGCGACCATGCGGCCCGCGTCCTCGACGCCGACATCGGCCAGCAGCGTGCCGAAGAGACCCGAGACGGCAACAGCGACAACGCCGCGCGGCGCGATCCAGGCGCTGAGAAGGCGCTCCTGGAAAGTGGCTCCGGAGCCGATGGTGGCCAGCATGATGGCGACCGGACGGATGACGACAAGCAGGGCCGCGACAAACAGCGCGGCCCGCCAATCGAGCGAGCGGATCTCGTCGAGACTGAGCGAGGCGGTGAGAATGATGAACACGCCGGAGACCAGCAGGGTGGTGATGGTTTCCTTGAAACGGCGCATGTCGGTGAGCGAGGCGATGCGGCTGTTGGCCAGCACGACGCCCATCACGGTCACTGTCAGAAGGCCGGATTCCTCAAGCACCGAATTGGTCGCGGCATAGACGGCCACCACGGAGGCGAGCAGCACAGGCGCCTTGAGA
Organism: Parahoeflea alexandrii; assembly: GCF_024105735.1. Taxonomy (GTDB): domain Bacteria; phylum Pseudomonadota; class Alphaproteobacteria; order Rhizobiales; family Rhizobiaceae; genus Hoeflea; species Hoeflea alexandrii. Next base: position 839,337 of record NZ_JAAAML010000001.1, read on the forward strand.
AATTCGGGAACATGGCCGCGCACGAAGGACCAGACGATGAGCTTGGCTGCGGCGAAACCCAGGCCGATGGCCGCAATGAAGCCGCCGCCCAAGAGCAGGATCAGGTTGTCAGCCTCGTGCAGGCCGATATAGACGAGGATGATCTCGAAGGCGACCACGGCGAACAGGGCGCCGATCGGGTCGTTGACGATCGCTTCCCAGCGCAGCAGCGAGGCCGGGCGGGCATCAAGCTGGGCCTGGCGCAACAGCGGCATGATCACTGTCGGGCCGGTAACCACGAGAATGGCGCCGAGCACGATTGCCGTGGGCCAGCTCAGGCCGCCGATGTAGTGAGCGGCAAGCGCCGACATGCCCCAGGTCAGTGGTCCGGCATACATGATGATGCGGCGGACGGCGGTGGAGGTTTCGCGGATTTCCTTGAAATTGAGCGTCAACCCGCCTTCAAACAGGATGATCGCGACGGCGATCGAGACCATCGGCCGGTAGATCGAGCCGAAATCGGCGGCCGGATCGAGAAAACCGGTCGCCGGGCCGGCAATGAAACCGGCTGCCAGCAGCAAGACGATGGCCGGAAGCTGCAGCCGCCAGGCAAACCATTGCGCGGCGATGCCGGCGGCTCCGATGACGGCAAGTTTGAGAACGATGTCGTCCATGTCTGTCCCCTCTGGCGCCGCCCCTGGCGCTGGTTACGGTTTGATCAGGTTCTCAAGCTTGGTTATGGCGATGTCGGGATTTTCGCCCCAGGCGATGGTTCCCTTGAAGCGGCCTTGTGGATCCAGCAGGAATACCGATGCGGTGTGATCCATTGTGTATTCGCCATCGGGGTCGGCCGCATCGATCGGCACCTTCTTGGCATAGACGTTGAATCCCTTGATAACGCCGGAAACGTCATCGGGTTCCCCCGAAATGCCGATGATCCGGTCGCTGACCCCTGAGACGTAGGATCCAAGCAGTTCAGGCGTGTCGCGCTCGGGATCGACGGTTATGAAATAGGCACCGATCTTGCCGCCATCCGGATCGACCTGCCTGAGCCACCCGTCGAGTTCGAACAGGGTGGTAGGGCAGATTTCGGGGCAATGGGTGAAGCCAAAAAAAATCGCCGTCGGGCGGCCGCGGAGAGCGGCCTCGGTAATGGGCTCACCGTTCTGATCGACAAGCTCGAACGGCACGCCGTAGGGTTTGCCTGACAGTTCGTTTTCGGTCCGCTGCCATTCATAGGTCAACCAGCCGAGCGCCACAGCCATGGCCGCGACAAGAACCCAAAGGACAAGGCGTATGGTTTTCATCAATGTCTCCAGTAAGGTTGCCGCAGGCTGGCGGCAGATGCCTTATGCAGTTGAATTGGCAAGTGGGCTTGAGCGTGCGCAATCTATATCAGAGGCACCAGGCCAGACCATTGGCGGCAAACGCCTCGAGCAGGGCCGGTCCGTTTGACTGCCAGGCGGCAAAAACCAGACCTGTTGCCATCGCCGCAGCGACAAGGCCGAGTGCGCGGTAGACAAATACCCCGTTTGACCCGGTTCGGGTCTGATATGTTTGGCGCCTGAGCGCGGTGCGTGCGGTCATGTCCACTATTTAGAGCCGATCGTATCCGAAGGGAAGAGGTTTGATGGGTACCGAGACCGCGGCATCGACGCCGGCGCGAGCACCGGATCTGCAGTCTGTGGCTGGACTGCGCACCATTTCCGCTCGCATGTGTCCGGGCAAAATGTGATGACGCGGCCTGCGTCTTTCATTTGTCACGGCAAGAACCCATATCGGGATGGTCATTTTACAGAACACGCTTCGTGGAACATCCCGCCTGCTGGCGCGTTTCACAGGCTAAGGAGAAAACACATGATCCACAGCACGCGCATCCGTTCAACCCTGTCCGCCGGTCTGGTTGCTGCGAGCTGTCTCGTCGCGCCGATTCTAGCAAGCCCGGCGTCGGCCGAGCAGGTCGGAGAGGTCGGAGTTGACTGGCTCGGCAACGACATCCTGATCGATGCGGTGAGCGACCCCGAAGTTGCGGGGGTGACCTGCCACGTCGCCTATTTCGACCGCGGCGTCATCGACCGGTTGCAGAAGGGCAACTGGTTCGAGGACCCCTCCAACGCGTCGATTGCCTGCCGCCAGACCGGGGCGATCACCATCGGCGACATTGACCTCGACGAGGATGGCGACGTGGTCTTCAAGGAATCGCGCTCGCTGATCTGGAAGTCGCTCGTGGTGCGCCGGATCTACGACAAGGCCAACGACACGCTGATTTACCTGGTCAACTCGCAGCAGGTGCAGGACGGCTCGGCCAAGATGAATATCTCGACGGTGCCGCTCTACGGCCAGGACGTGACCTGGAGAAACGGCAAACCGTAAGCCGTCTGCCTCCGGTTTGCGGGCACTTGATCTCGGTCATGCTGATGTGACGGGATTTGTGGTTCTGTTTGTCTGTCCATCGCGTTTCTTGCGCGGCGGGCGAGCAAACCGCATCCGTTTCAAAGGCAGACGTTCACGTGACAAAAGGCAGGCCTGAAAACCCGCATGCGCTTTCCGTGGCAGATGTCGCCGTCCGGCTGGAGACCGATCCCGAAGCAGGGCTGAGCCATCGGGACGCGGGTCAGCGGCTAAGCGCGCACGGTCCCAACCAATTGCGCCGCCAAAAGACCAAGAGCAGCCTTGCGATCCTCGCGCACCAGTTCAGCAGTGTCATCGTCTGGCTGCTGGCAGCGGCGGCGCTGATGTCCTTTCTGCTAGGTGACATTGCCGAAGGCGGCGCCATCATCGTGGTGCTGTTGCTTAACGGCGCCATCGGTTTTTTCACCGAGCTCCGGGCCGCGCGGTCGATGGAAGCGCTGATGCGCATCGCCGAGATCAAGACCAGGGTGCGGCGGGACGGGCAGCAGCGGATGATCGATGCGCACGGGCTCGTGCCGGGTGATGTCGTCATTCTCGAGGCGGGTGACGTGGTGACGGCGGACCTGCGGATCAGCCAGGCCTCCAATCTCCAGGCGGACGAATCGGTGCTGACGGGCGAATCTGTCCCGGTTCTCAAGGCCGAGACAGCGACGGACCGCGAAGCGGTTCTGGGCGACCGGACATCAATGGCGTTCAAGGGAACGGCAATTACGCAAGGGACCGGCGAGGGGCTGGTGGTGGCAACCGGAATGGCCACAGAGATCGGCCGGATCAGCGATCTCGTGCAAAGCGCGCAAAGCGAAGCGGCGCCGCTGGAGAGGCGGCTCGACAGGCTCGGCCACCGGCTGGTTTGGCTGACCTTCGTGCTTGCGGTGCTGACCATCAGCGCCGGCATTCTGCGCGGGCATGACGTGGTTGCGATGATCCAGACCGGCGTGGCGCTGGCGGTGGCGGCAGTGCCCGAGGGGCTGCCGGTGGTCGCCACGCTTAGTCTGGCGCGCGGCATGTGGCGGATGGCCCGGCGCAACGCGGTGATCACGCGGTTATCCTCGGTTGAAACGCTGGGTGCGACCACGGTGATCCTGACCGACAAGACCGGGACGCTGACCGAAAACCGGATGACGGTGGTGGGTTACCTGGTCGAAGGGCGGGATGTTGGCCCTGAAGCTCATGGTGAAGGACACATCCTCAAAGCTGGCGATGCACGGCTCGATCCCGATGGAGACAAGGCGCTTGGCTGGGCGATCCGGATCGGCGCCCTGTGCACCAATGCGGAACTCGGTGATGGCGGGGAAGACGGGCATGCCGGCGATCCGATGGAGTTGGCATTGTTGCAGGCGGCAGTTCAAGCCGGGCTGTCCCAGTCCGAACTCCTCAAGGATTTTCCGGAAATCCGCGAGCATGCCTTCGATCCCGCCATACGGATGATGGCGACCGTCCATGAAGACGGGGATCGTTTCCTGATTGCGGTGAAGGGCGCGCCCGAGGCTGTCATCGACAGCGCCAAGTATGGTCTCGGCCCTGATGGTCCGCGCCCGCTGGATGCCGCCACCCGCAAAGCCTGGAAAGACCGGAGTTCGAAAGCCGCGCAAGCCGGGAACCGGCTATTGGGACTGGCGATGCAGCACACTGAAAGCGGCGAGGCGGACCCTTACGCCGGCCTCACCCTGGTTGGGCTGGTTTGTCTCAACGATCCGGTGCGCGGGGATGTGCCGCCGGCAATCCGTGCGAGCCGCGCTGCCGGTGTCCGGGTCATTATGCTGACCGGCGACCACGCCGATACGGCTGCGGCGATCGCCCGGCAGGCGGGCCTCGGCGACGGTGATCTCAGCGTGATCGAAGGCCACGAGATCAGCGGCATCGATCCTGATGCGATCAGTGAAGAGACCCGGCAACGGGTGTTGTCGGCTGATGTGTTCGCGCGCGTTGCGCCGGAAACCAAGCTGGTGCTGGTGTCGATCTTTCAGAAAGCCGGTCACGTGGTGGCCATGACCGGCGATGGCGTCAATGACGCGCCGGCGCTCAAGCAGGCGGACATCGGTATCGCCATGGGCAAGCGCGGCACCCAGGTTGCCCAGGAAGCAGCCCACATGGTGCTGCGCGACGATCGCTTTGCCACCATCATCTCGGCAATGCGGCAGGGCCGGGTGATCTTCGACAACATCCGCAAATTCGTGGTCTACCTGATGTCGTGCAATGTCAGCGAGGTGCTGGTTGTCGGCCTTGCCGTCGGCATAGGCCTGCCGATGCCACTCTTGCCGCTGCAGATCCTGTTTCTGAACCTGGTCACCGATGTCTTTCCGGCGTTTGCGCTGGGGCTGGGGCGGGGCGACGGGGAGGTCATGCGCAAGCCGCCGCGCGATCCGAAGGAGCAGATCCTGGATCGCCTGCACTGGCGGCTCATCGCCGTGCTGGGGGCGCTGATCACCGTCGCCACGCTCGGCGCCTTCCTGCTGGCGCTCACTTGGCTGGCATTGGCGCCCGTCGCGGCCGTGACCGTGGCATTCCTGACGCTGGCGCTGGCGCAATTGTGGAATGTGTTCAACATGCGCGATCCCGATGCCGGGCTCATCAGCAACGACGTGACCCGCAACGCTTACGTCTGGGGTGCAATCGTGCTGTGCCTCGGACTGATCGGCTTTGCGGTGGGGCTGCCAACGCTCGCGAACCTCCTCGGCCTGCCCTGGCCGGGCCCGCAAGGCCTGGCGCTGGCGGCCGTCGCAAGCCTGGTGCCACTGGTGCTCGGCCAGGCGTGGCTGGCGCTGACGGGGTATATCGGGCGGTGAGAGCAGGGATTGATGCTTAATCCAAGAAAGCTTTGATTTTCATTTCGAGTGCAGCGATCTCCTTGGTTTCGCAATCCCAAATAATCAGAACTTTCCAGCCAGACGATTCTAGCGATCTCTGGTTTGAACTGTCCCGCTGCTGATTGCGTTCCAGTTTTGGGAGCCAATAGTCCAGACGGCTTTTAGGCAGCCGCCCATCAAGACAATCTGGATCATTATGTTGATGCCAAAAACAGCCATGTACAAATATGACTTTTTTTCTTGGGCCAAACACGAGATCGGGCTTGCCTGGCAACTCTTTCCGATGAAGCCGGTAGCGGTAGCCGTGGCTATGTACAAGCCGCCGCACGATCATTTCAGGTTTTGTGTCCTTTGATCGTATAGCAGCCATATTGGCTGAACGCGCATTTTCTGAAAGTTTGTCCGCCAACCTTTGTCAGGAACCTCTTGAACTAAGGTTTATATTCAGCGTTTCAGGTATCCCCGAAAATGTCGCGATAAACTCGTTCCGCGAACAATATGGTAAACCTAAGCTGTTTATCAAACTGCGATCATAGGCACCTGAGAGTAACAAGATACCTTCAGGAGCCAAAATGTCCCGCGCTCCCCCGTTCCCTCTTATTCTCTTCATGGGATCAAGCTGATCGTGAAGCAGTCCGAGAAGCACGCTTCTATGAACGATCCTATTGAGGTTTTCGCGGAAAAACTGTGCAGTACGCTTAGAACCGCCCTTCATTGCGCGTAGTTCCCGGAAACGTGCCATATCAATACCGGCAAAGCGACTTTGGGGTAGCTTTTCATGCTGAAGCAACCACCAAATATGGTTGAAGGCGTGTTTGCTAACGCTGCGTTTACCGTCGCGGTTTGGCGCATTTAGATATTCGGCACGGGCGACAAAAACACCGAGCGAGCATTCGTGCTTCTCTGTTGCAACCATAACCAAAACACAGGGTTCTCGATTGGAAAATGTTTCGGGTGGAATCATCCAGGTGCTGCGAACTGTATTTTTCACGTCCACATCCATACCGCCGATACGAAGGTCTCTCAGTCCTTTCGGAACGCCGAGGAAATCCCGGAGGAAATGCTCTATTTTCAGACCTATGAACGTTTTCTCCACATTGTCGAGATCCGATATTCGTGTTCTGGCTGTTCTGATTGGGTCGATAACAAAGTCAACGGCGTCCTGAACCAATTCTGGAAAACTGGCAAGAAGCTCAGAGTGACCGCCAATCAGTCGTTCAATCTCCTGAACTATTTGAGAAACTATAACATAGTCAGGATGGTCCGGTGTCATCCGGCAAGTGCCAAAACACTATCTTGTTTGTTCAGAGCATGACAAATTTTTTGTGCCACGGCCGCTGCCACCGGAGGCGGAAATGCATTTCCGACTTGGCGGTAGGCTGCAGTTTTGCGGCCATAAAAATCCCAACTGTCGGGAAAACCCTGGATGCGAGCAGCCATACGCACCGTCAAACGCGGCATGCCGGTATGATCGGATGCTGGGTTTTCATCAGCGATGGTTCTACCTTCCACTCCAAGCTCGGCCCACGCCTGACGGGCTCGGGTTGGACCTAGGTCAGGCCCGCCATGCTTTTTTGATCCGCCAACAAGTGTTGGGGCTATGCGGTTTGCATTCTGCGCCCAGTGCTCTGCTCCCGGCCATCCATTCGCTGCCATCAGATCTTTTAGTTTTTCTCCGACAGTTGGGGCCTTAACCACATCAAAATCGAGATTGAAGCTGTCAGCGAAGGTGCTCTTGAGAGCCACCATAACCACGCGTGGACGTAGTTGAGGCACGCCAAAATCACTGGCATTCAGGAGGTGCCAGCTGACTTTATAGCCAATTTTGCGCAACCGGAGTTCGATATAATCACGATAATCATCAAAGGCGCGATCGAGCATCCCCCTAACGTTTTCAAACATTACTGCTTTGGGCTGGATTAGTTCGGCGATTTCTACTCCTCTTGTGAAGAGGTTCCTCTCATCTCCTTCACCTAGCTGCTTGCCAGCCTTCGAGAATGGTGGACAGGGCAACCCCCCTGCAAGCAGATCGACGCCTCGAAACTGGGAAAAATCATAATCCTGAAACAAATCATGCTCGACGACATTCCAGTTTGGGCGGTTCAACCGAAGCGTCTGACAAGCGTGCGGATCGTTTTCGAACAAAGCTATATGTTCGAATTCAGCCAGCTCTAGTCCCAAGGCCTGACCGCCCGCACCCGCACATAGTTCGACTGACTTCAACATAGAAGATTCTCCTTGTGCGAGGATCGCAGGTGCGGATCTGAAAATACACAAGAACAATACATGAACATCATGCGGTTCACAAGTTATCAGGCTTCCAACGGCTCGTCCCGCTTAGCGCATGGTCAAACTGCAAGCCGGAGGCGGTCCAAAGCGCTTCCCCCTCAATACCCCACCGTCGCCGATCCTGTCCGCCGCGGATCGGACGCCCCCAGCAACAGCCCCTTTTCCGCATCGACATGGATCGACTGGGTCGAGCCCATCACGCTTCTGACCGCGATTGTGTGGCCCTTGGCCTCGAGTGCTGCCACCGTGTCTCGGCTTAACCCGCCGTCCTCGACGCGGATTTCGTCGGGCAGCCATTGGTGGTGGATGCGCGCGGCGTTGGTGGCTTCGGCGACATTCATGCCGTGATCGATCATGTTGGAGATCACCTGCAGCGTGGTGGTGATGATGCGCGAGCCGCCCGGGCTGCCGGTGACCAGGAACGGCTTGCCGTCTTTGAGCACAATGGTCGGGCTCATCGAGGACAGCGGCCGCTTGCCGGGCTCGACCGCATTGGCGTCGCCGCCGATCAGGCCATAGGCATTGGGCACGCCGGGCTTGGCGGAAAAATCATCCATCTCGTTGTTGAGCAGCACGCCGGTGCCGGCCGCGGTCATGCCCGAGCCATAGGAGAAGTTCAGCGTGTAGGTGTTCGACACCGCGTTGCCGTCCTTGTCCACGATGGAGAAATGTGTGGTCTGGTCGCTCTCGTAGGGCGCCAGCTTGCCCGGCTTTATGGTTTCAGATGGCGTGGCGCGGTTGAGGCTGATGCCGTCGCGGATCTTGGCGGCATAGTCTTTCGAGGTGAGTGCTGCGACCGGCACATCGACGAAATCCGGGTCGCCGAGATATTCCGAGCGGTCGGCATAGGCGCGCTTCATGGCTTCCGCCATCAGGTGGATGGTGTCGGAAGAATTGTGCCCGAGAAAGCCGATCGGGTAGCCCTCCATCACGTTGAGGATCTGGATGATGTGGGTGCCGCCCGAGCTTGGCGGCGGCATCGAGACGATCTCGTGGCCGCGATAGGTTCCGGTCACCGGCGCGCGGATCACCGCCCTGTAGTTCGCCAGATCCTCCACCGTCATCGAGCCGCCGGCCTCCTGCACGGAGGCGGCGATCTTCTCGGCGACTTCGCCCTTGTAGAATCCGTCGGGGCCTTCCGCCGCGATCGTCTTCAGTGTCGCCGCCAGGTCCGGCTGTTTGAACAGGTCACCGGGCTCATAGAAACTGCCATCGGGCTTGTAGAAGATCGCCGCCGAAGCCGGCCAGGTCTTGAGCCGCTTTTCCAGCGCCTTGAGGCTATCGGCCAGATCGGCGGTGACAAGGATGCCGTCTTCAGCCAATTTGATCGCCGGGGCCGCGGCCTCCGCCAGCGTCATGGTGCCGTAGGTCTCGAGCGCCAGCTGCATGCCGGCGACGGTGCCGGGAACGCCGACGGCCATGCCGGTAAAGCGCGAGAGATTGCTGTCGGCATTGCCCTCGGCATCAAGATACATGTCGCGCGTCGCACTCGCCGGCGCCATCTCGCGGTAGTCGATCGCCTTTGTTTCGCCGCTCGCCGCGTCATGCACCATCATGAAGCCGCCGCCGCCGAGATTTCCGGCGCGGGGCAGGGTGACGGCCAGCGCCAGCGCCACGGCGACGCCCGCATCGACAGCGTTGCCGCCGTCCTTGAGAACCTGCAGCCCCACTTCGGCGGCGACCGCCTCCTGCACCGAAACCATCGCCGATTTCGCCCAGACCGGATGCACCGCATCCATGGAGCTGTAGATCGCCGCTTCCTGGGCGCTGGCGGCAACAGGTGCGAGTGCGATCATACCGGCAGCGGTAAGCGCTGTGAGCGGGCGGAGCATCGGGCGTGTCATGGTATAACTTCCTTTCCGGATCGTCCTGGATCAAGGACCGGGACGGGGCAGGCCATGGCTGGCAAAACGCTACAACAGGCCACATCGGCCGGTTCGTCAACCCGGTGACGGTCATGTCCAACGGACCTGCGGCTTAATGCGCCTGTGCGGCCCTTTATCGGCCCGGCGTGGCACCTATCTAATGGGCATGGAAACAATCTTGGTGGATCAGGGCTGACATGGCGTTTCTCGGACTCTTCGGTGTCCTGCTGATTCTGGCGCTGGTTTACGCGCCGCAGTTCTGGGTCGGCCACACCATGCGCCGTCACAGCGACGAGCGGCCTGATTTTCCCGGCACCGGCGGGGAGATGGCGCAGCATCTCGTCGAGCGTTTTGAGCTGTCCGGTGTCGGCGTGGAGATGACCGACAAGGGCGACCATTACGATCCGGAAGCGCGGGTGGTGCGGCTGTCGCAGGCCAATTACCAGGGCGCGAGCCTGACCGCGGTGGCCGTTGCGGCGCACGAGGTCGGCCACGCGCTGCAGCATCATCGCGGCGAACGCGGGCTGGCGCTCAGGCAGAAGCTGGTCGGTGTCGCGATGACGACGGACCGGATCGCGTCGGTGTTCTTCATTGCCGCACCGGTGCTGGCCGTGCTGCTGCGCACGCCGGCGGCGATGCTCGGCATGGCGGTGATCGGCATCGGGCTGCTGGGCGTGCGGGTGCTGGTGCATCTGGTCACCCTGCCGGTCGAATACGACGCGAGCTTCAACAAGGCGCTGCCGATCCTGCGCGAGGGCGGTTACCTCGCCGACGAGGACATTGCCGGCGCCCGCAGCGTGCTGAAAGCCGCGGCCTTCACCTATGTCGCGGCAGCGCTCACGAGCCTGCTCAACCTGGCGCGCTGGATAAGGGTGCTGAGGTGACGTGCCCTTGAATTTCCGGTGCGGCGCTGCATTTGGCATTACCAAGACCCTGCAAGAGCACCCACCAGAACCATGCTGAAGGAGATTGCCATGACCACGAGACGCACCTTTATTGTTGGCGGCGCCGCCGCTGTCGGAGCCATCACGCTGTTGCCATCGCTCGGCCTTGCAGCCGCGCATGCGGCGAGTTTCGAGCTGATGGACGGAAAGATCGTCATCCATCCGGTGGAGCATGCCTCCTTCGTCATGGAGAGCCCGGCGGGAACCATCTATGTCGATCCGGTCGGCGAGGCCGGACTGTATGAGGCGCTGCCCAAGCCGGACCTGATCCTGATTACCCACCGCCACGGTGATCACTACAATGCCGATCTTCTGGCCGCGCTTGCAGAGGCACCAATCCTGACCAATGCGGACGTGAAGGGCATGATGCCGGAAGACCTGCAGGCGCGCACCGAGGTCATCGCCCCGGGCGGCAGCACTGACATGATGGGCATCGCCATCGCGGCCATCGCGTCCTACAACACTTCCGCCGACCGGCAGGACTTCCACCCCAAGGCCCGCGGTGACCTCGGCTTCGTGCTGACTATCGACGGAAGCCGCGTCTACGTCTCCGGAGACACCGAGGGGACACCGGAAATGCGGGCGCTCGAGAACATCGATCTCGCCTTTGTCTGCATGAACCTGCCGTTCACGATGGACGCCGAACAGGCGGCTGACGCGGTGGCCGAATTCGCCCCCGGCATGGTCGTTCCCTACCACTACCGCGGCCGCGACGGCGGCACCCAGGACCCGCAGGTGTTTGCAAACATGCTGAGCGAGGCCGGCAGTTCGACCGAGGTCAAACTGCACGACTGGTACAACGGCGCCATGGGCTGAGGCTACAGGCGTCTTCCAGTTTTGACTTGTGCTACCGGGCCCATGCTTCCAGCGTGGGCCCGGTTTGCGTCGAGGGCCGCTAAAGCCCGATTGACCGAATATCCAACCGGCTGATTTGCTTCTTCCTGCCGGACAGGTAGAAGGGCCACTGATGACCTGATTTTCCGAAGGCACGCCAACCGCCCCCGAAGGACCGCCCGTGAATTCCCCCGATCGCATCGAAGAGCTGTTGAACGCTACCAGGGACTCCTTTTCGAGCGGGGCGCTGGTGCAGCTCAAGCTTGGCGGCTACCACGGACCGGAGCCGGAACTGAAGGCGGTGCTGGTCAAGAAGATCGCAACCAAGGGCGGCGAGAAATACTCCTTCACCTGGCGCTACAAGACCCGCGACACGATCAAGAATTACGCTGAAGACGAGGCGATGGAACTGCTGCGCGATGGTCTGGCGGTCGAATTCCGCAGCGCGCAGCTTGCGACCACCGGATTCGACATGCTGTTCGAGCGCAACGGCGAAAAGCAACGGCTCAAGCGGACCGAGGTCAAAGGCCGCGCGGCACCCTCAACCGAGCACAACCGCGCCAAGAACCGGCCGTTGAGCGAAACCGGAAAGCCCTGGCTCAAGGCGCTCGGGCTTGCCGGCAAGAACGGCGCCATCCGCCACGACGCGCAGGACAAGTTCCGCCAGATCAACAAGATGGTCGAGATCTTTGCGCCGCTGGTTGCCGCGCTGAAGGCCGAACCGCCGCTGATCGTCGATATGGGCGCGGGCAAGGGCTATCTCGATTTCGCGCTTTACGACTATCTCGCCACCGTGGTGAAGCGGCCGGTGCGGATTGTCGGCGTGGAACTGCGTGAGCAACTGGTCGAGGACGGCAACGCCACGGCGAAGGCGTCGGGCTTCGCCGGATTGAGTTTTGAGGCAGGTGCGATCATGGCGTTCGACGCCTCGGGCGCCGATGCGGTGATTGCGCTGCATGCCTGCGACACGGCCACGGACGACGCCATCTTCAAGGGCATTGCCGCCGGGGCCGCCCTGATCGCGGTAGCGCCGTGCTGCCACAAGCAGATCCGTAGGCAGATGGAAGCCGGCAAGCCCGATGAGACCCTGGAACCGCTGCTCCGGCACGGCATCTTCGTCGAACGCCAGGCCGAGATGGTCACCGACACACTCCGCGCATTGCTGCTCGAACTCAACGGCTACCGCACCCGCGTGTTCGAGTTCGTCTCCGACGCACACACCCCGAAAAACAACCTGATCGTGGCCGAAAAGGATGGCCGGTTTGGCCGCGACCGCGAAGCGGTGCTCCGGCAGATTGCCGAGATCAAGGCGATGTTCGGGATTGATCAGCACCATCTCGAAGGGCTGCTTGTGGGGTGAGGATCAGTGCTTCGGCCAGAAGATCGAAGACCGTGCGAATGCGCCGGCTGGTGCGCAGTTCGCGGTGAGTGACAAGCCAGATCGGCACCGGAAACGGCTCGATCTGCGGTAGAAGCCGCACGATACCGGGTGTTCGTGCGGCGATCTCGTGCATCTGAAAGCTGATGCCAAGGCCGCGCTTGACCATCTCCCACACCACCACCGAATTCTCCGAGGCAAGGATGAAACTGGCTTCGGTCACCGGCAGGCCGCGGCTTTGCAAGTGCCCCGCAAGCCGCGCGCCGCCGCCCAGGCCAATGAAGCCGGCCCTTGCCAGATCGGCCGGATGGCGCGGCATGCCGTTTTGTTCTACCCAGCTTTGTGCAGCATAGAGATGCGCCTCGGATTCCTTGATCAGCCGGCCGATCAGGTCGGGCTGATCGGGGCGGACATGGCGGATGGCGATATCGGCCTCGCGGCGCCGCAGGTCGCTAAAGGCGTTGGAGGCAACAATCTCCAGCGTGATCTGTGGCGCGGCCTCCCGGATGCGATGCACGATATCTGGCAGGACATAAGCAGCGAAGCCATCGGACGCGGAGATGGTGACGCGGCCCTCGATCGACTGGGTCTGTCCGGAAGCCGCAAGTCGAACTGTTTCGGCAGCGGCGCCCATGGCGCGCACGTGCTCGATCAGGTCGAGGCCGGCTTCGGTCAGCATCAGCGACTTTCCAAGGCGTTCGAACAGGGTGACACCGAGGCTCTGCTCCAACGCCGCGACCTGCCGCGACAGGGTCGGCTGGGTCAATCCGAGCTTGCGGGCAGCGGCAGAGAGCGATCCCTCTTCCACGGTGGTCCAGAACGCCAGCGCATGATTCCAGTCGAATTTGCTCATGCATAAATGTATATCAAGGCTGCAAATAATCGCAATTCCCATAGAAAAATCCATGGGTGATAAGCAGCGATCCCTCCGCGGGGCCGCGCGCTCCGTGATATGATCGCACCGGCATGCAACAGGACCGACGCCATGACACCTGCAGAGATCACCAGGATCCGCTTCTGGGACCGCTCGGCCCGACGTTATGCTGCCCGACCGGTCGCCGACAGCAAGGCATACGAGACCACGCTCGAGCGCACCCGCGCATGGCTCACACCGACTGACGATGTGCTCGAAATCGGTTGCGGCACGGGCTCCACCGCGATCAGGCTTGCGCCCCACGCCGGCCGTATCACCGGGACTGACATCTCGCCCGAAATGATCGCGATTGCAGAGGAAAGGCGCTCAGACGGTGGTCCCGGCAATGTCACCTTCCTGGCCGCCGCACTCTCCGATGCGCGGCTCGAACCGACCGCTTTCGACGTCGTGATGGCTTTCAATGTGCTGCACCTGCTTGAAGACTTGCCGGATGCGCTGACACGGATTGGCAAGCTGCTCAAGCCGGGTGGGTTGCTGATCTCGAAAACGCCCTGCCTCGGCGACATGCCAGTTATGCTCCGGCTGGTCATCCCGGCGATGCAACTGTTCGGCAAGGCGCCGCCGGTCAGTTATTTTGGCAAGGACGCGTTGCGCCAAGCGATGCAGGAAGCCGGTTTCGACATTGAGGAAACAGGCCTGCATGCAGCCGGAGGGCATGCACTCTTCATCGTGGCCCGCAAGCGGTGAAGCGGGCAGGGGCATCGGTCTTGCATCGGCGGCGCAATCGTTCTTCCTGGACAATTGCAGGATCCTGTCGGGCTGAAAACTGCGGAAGGCGAGAGCCTATGCCCAAAAACCCTGTCGAGCATGCCCAGCCTCAACGCCTGTCCAGCAGTGGATCAACCCGCGGTTCAGCAAGCGCCGTCAGGCAAGCGAACCCAGCTTTTCCAGCGCCGCTTTCAGCGACTCATCGGAATAGGGTTTGGTCAGCAGCACCGCTTCGGCGTCGGCGCCTTCAGGGAGCTGGCTCTCTCCGGTGGCGAAGACAATGCCTACGCCCGGTTTTAGTGCCTGCACCTTGCGGGCCAGTTCACCGCCCTTCATGTCGGGCAGGCCGACATCGGTGACCAGGATGTCGAACTCGTGCTCCGAGGTTGCCGCGAGCGCCTCGGCGGCGGTTCCGGCCTCGATCACGTCATGGCCCATGTCGGTGAGCATGTCGGCGGTGTTGATGCGGATCAGGGCCTCGTCCTCGACCAGAAGGACTTTGAACTTCCGCTGGCCGGACGTGGCCGCAGCCGGCTCGGCGTCCCCGACCGGGGTGGCCGTGGCCTGGGCCGAGGACGGGGCGGCTGCCGCCTGCGAGGCCTGTTTCTGGTTGGCGATCAGATGCCGGATCCTGCCATCCAGCGCCTCGCGGGTATAGGGCTTGGAGAGCAGTTCGACACCGGGGTCGAGCTTGCCGCCATGGACGATGGAGTTTTCCGTGTAGCCGGATGTGAACAGTACCACCAGATCAGGGTTTATGGCCTTGGCGAGCTTCGCCATCTCGGGGCTCTTCAGCGTGCCCGGCATCACCACATCGGTGAACAGGACATCGACCGGAACGCCGCTCTCGATGACGGCCAGGCCGCCCTGGGCGTCGCGCGCGGTCAGGACGCTGTAGCCGAGGTCCTTCAGCGTCGCGACCACGGTGGCGCGGACATCCTCGTCGTCCTCGACCACGAGAATGGTCTCGGTTCCGCCCGTGGCCGGGCCTGCGGGGGCCTGGATGTCCTGTTCCTCGTCGGCAAGCGCTCGCGGCAGGTAGATCTTGACCGTCGTGCCCTGGCCGGGTTCGCTGTAAATCTTGATGTGTCCGCCGGACTGCTTGACGAAGCCGTAGACCATGGACAGGCCGAGCCCGGTGCCCTTGCCTTCGGGCTTGGTCGAGAAGAACGGCTCAAACACCTGCTCGAGCGTGGCTTCATCCATGCCGGCGCCTGTATCGGTCACCGCAAGCAGCACGTAGTTGCCGCTTTCGACGTCTTCGAGGCCGGCGGTATAGGTGTCGTCGAGCCGCGCATTGGCAGCCTCGATCGTCAGCTTGCCGGCGCCGTCCATGGCATCACGGGCGTTGATGGCCATGTTCAGGATCGCATTTTCGACCTGGGTCGGATCTGCGGAGGTGTTCCACAGGCCTTCGGCGACCACGACCTCGATATCTACTGTTTCGCCGATGGAGCGGCGCAGCAGATCGTCCATTCCGCGGACGAAGCGGCCGACATTGATGACCTTCGGCTCGAGCGGCTGGCGGCGGCTGAAGGCCAGCAGCTGGCTTGCCAGCTTGGCGCCGCGCTGAACGCCAGCAAGGGCATTGTTCACCCGGGTCCCGGCCTGCTCGTTGCCGGAGACATCCTTGGCCAGAAGCTGCAGGTTTCCGGAGACGACCTGAAGCAGATTGTTGAAGTCGTGCGCGACGCCGCCGGTGAGCTTGCCGATGGTTTCCATCTTCTGGGACTGCTGCAACGCCTTCTGCGACTGAAGCAGCTCTTCGGTGCGTTCGGCGATCCTCTCTTCCAGTGTTGCGTTGAGTTCCGCCAGCGCTGCCTCGTTGAGCTTGGCGTGCTCGATGTCGGTGTTGCTGCCAACCCAGCGGCGCACTTCACCGGTCTCGGTCTTGACCGGCGTGGCACGGACCACGTGCCAGCGGTAGTTGCCATCGTGGCGGCGGATGCGGAACTCGATCTGGTAGACCTCGCCGGTTTCCACAGAGTGCGACCATGCGGCAGCGGCGGCGGGAAAATCTTCCGGGTGAACGATGCTGGCCCAGCCATCGCCCTTCAGTCGATCCGCGGTCTCTCCGCTGTAGGCCAGCACACGATCGTTGAGCCATTCGATCTTGCCGTCGGGTGTTGCGGTCCAGATGTGGTTGAGCAGGGATTGCGACAGCGAGCGGAACTCCTCCTCGCTGGCCCTGAGGGCGAGTTCGGAGCGCTTCTCCGCGGTGGCATCGGAAAACAGCACGGCGACATTGTCGCTGCCGACACCATCGATGGAAAAGGCCTGGACCTTGAACCAGCGCTGGTTCAGTTCGCTGGCCGGGAACTCGGTGTTGACCGGCTCACCGGTGCGGGCAACGTTTCCATACAGCTCGAACCAGTGCTGTTCATGTCCCTGGGCAATGTCGCGGCGCATCCACTTGCCGATCGGATCCTCGATGCCGGTGTGGCGGGTGAAGCTATGGTTGGCCTCGAGGAACTCGTAGTCGACCGGAGTTCCGTCCTCGTCCCAGATCATGCGGATCACGCAAAAACCGGAGTCGAGGTTCTCGAACAGGTTGCGGTAGCGCTCGCGCTGGGCCAGCGCGTCCATTTCGGCCTTGCGGCGGGCCGTGACGTCAAACAGGACGCCGGGAAAACGTGCCGGCTTGCCTTCGGCGTCCTTGACCAGCTTGCCCTGGGCCAGCACGTGGGAGACCGATCCGTCAGGCCGGTTGATGCGGTACTCGGAACTGTAGGCGTCCCCGGATTCGATGGTGCGGACAATCTCGTCGGCAACGCGCGCGCGGTCGCCTTCATGGATGCGATTGATGAATTCCTCGAGCGGCAGCCCCGTCTCGGCCTGTTTCGGGTCCAGCCCGAAGCTTGCGGCAAAGCGGCCGTCGGTGAAGATCAGATCCTGCGAGACATCCCAGTTCCACGAGCCGATGACATCGGCATTGGTCATGGTCAGGTCGAGCCGTTCCTGCAGATGCCTGGTCTGGGAACTCCTGAGCGCCACGACCCGGCCATTGTCGGGCGTCGGCACCGAGACGGAATCGAGGTCGAGCGCGCCGCTTGCGCCCATGAAGAAGCCGCGATCATCATGGATCTCGCTGAAGGGATGACCGATCATCTCCTCGGCCTTCCAGCCGAGCACCCTCTGGGCGCCGTCGCTCCAGCCGGTGATCACCGCATCGGAATCAAGAAAGATCAGCGGAGCTGAAAGGGTTGTGTCCATAATATCTTCGTCACTGAGATGAGGCCGGATGGTCAAGAGCTAGGCATGATTCCGGAGAGCTTCGGTTTTGCGCGTGACTGTTTAGCACATCCCGGTGACCAGCCTATACCCATAAATTGCATATGGTTTTTCCCCGCTCACGGGGGCGGGGTTGACGGCGGCTGGTCCGGACCAGCCGGGGGGGGGAGGGCCATGCTGACATCTGCTGTCAGTATGGCCCGTTTTCGTTCCCCTTTTGCCCCTTAGACCTCTTTCTTTCGCCGCAGACTCTGCCCATATTGCCGCCATGGCCAAGACCCCTGCACAAAACACCCGTCCCGATGGTTCCGAATTCGATGGTTTCGAGGAGGCGCCGCAGCCGAAGCTTTCGGGCGCGCCGGTTTCCTCGTCCGGATCGATCGCCGACTGGGCCGCGGACCTCGCCAAGGAAGCCGAGCTCGACGCGGTGAAGGCGCGGCGCAAGGCGGAAAACCGGGAACTTCGTTCTCAGGCTGGCAAGCACCGGCTGAAGGCGGGCAAGGGGAAGGACGAGGCGCCAGCGAAGGGCCCGGCGAAAGCAAAGGCTGCATCCGCCGAGAAATCCAGGAAGACCGCCCGCGGCACCTCGATCGGCAGCTCGAACGATCCGCGCGCCCGCGCCGCCGCCGGGCTCAATGCGGTGGCCGGGCTCGACATCTCGGTGGAGGAGGCGGAAGCCTCGGGCGCGACCTCGGCCAACACCGCCACCGTGCAGGCGCTTTCCGATCTCATTGAATCGGGCAACCCGCTGTTCAAGAACGGCAAGACCTGGACGCCGCACCGCCCGGCGCGGCCGGAGAAATCCGAGGGCGGCGTCCAGATCCGTATGGCCACCGAGTACAAGCCGGCCGGCGACCAGCCGACCGCGATCGCTGATCTTGTCGCTGGCGCCAACGAGAACGAGCGCAACCAGGTGCTGCTGGGCGTCACCGGCTCGGGCAAGACCTTCACCATGGCCAAGGTGATCGAGGAGACCCAGCGTCCCGCCGTGATCCTGGCGCCGAACAAGACGCTTGCCGCGCAGCTCTATTCCGAGTTCAGGAATTTCTTCCCCGACAACGCGGTCGAGTATTTCGTCTCCTACTACGACTACTACCAGCCCGAGGCCTATGTGCCGCGCACCGACACCTTCATCGAGAAGGAATCGACCATCAACGAGCAGATCGACCGGATGCGCCACTCGGCCACCCGGGCGCTGATGGAGCGTGACGACGTCATCATCGTCGCCTCGGTCTCGTGCATCTACGGTATCGGCTCGGTGGAAACCTACACCGCCATGACCTTCCAGATGGCGGTCGGCGACCGCATCGACCAGCGCCAGCTCCTGGCCGACCTGGTGGCGCAGCAGTACAAGCGCCGCGACATGGATTTCCAGCGCGGTTCCTTCCGGGTGCGCGGCGACACGATCGAGCTGTTCCCGGCTCACCTTGAGGACGCAGCCTGGCGGATCACGCTGTTCGGTGACGAGATCGAGTCCATCGCCGAGTTCGACCCGCTCACCGGGCAGAAGACTGGCGACCTGAAGAGCGTCAAGATCTACGCCAACTCGCACTATGTGACGCCGCGGCCGACCCTGAACCAGGCGACGAAATCGATCCGCGAGGAGCTCAAGCACCGGCTCGCCGAGCTCGAAGCCTCGGGGCGGCTCCTGGAAGCGCAGCGGCTGGAGCAGCGCACCCGCTTCGACCTCGAGATGCTCGAGGCCACCGGCGTCTGCCAGGGCATCGAGAACTATTCGCGTTATCTCACCGGCCGCGCACCGGGCGAGCCGCCGCCGACGCTGTTCGAATATATTCCCGACAACGCGCTGCTGTTCATCGACGAGAGCCATGTGTCGATCCCGCAGATCGGCGGCATGTACCGCGGCGACTTCCGCCGCAAGGCGACGCTGGCCGAATACGGCTTCCGGCTGCCCTCCTGCCTCGACAATAGGCCCTTGCGCTTCGAGGAATGGGACGCGATGCGGCCCTCGACCATCGCCGTCTCCGCCACGCCCGGCAACTGGGAGATGGAGCAGGCCGGCGGCGTCTTCGCCGAGCAGGTGATCCGTCCGACCGGGCTGATCGACCCGCCGGTCGAGGTGCGTCCGGCCCGCGCCCAGGTCGACGACGTGCTGGGCGAGATCCGCGCCACCGCCGAGGCCGGCTACCGAACCCTCTGCACGGTGCTGACCAAGCGCATGGCCGAGGATCTGACCGAATACCTGCACGAGCAGGGCGTACGCGTGCGCTACATGCATTCCGACATCGACACGCTGGAGCGGATCGAGATCATCCGCGACCTGCGGCTCGGCGCGTTTGACGTGCTGGTCGGCATCAACCTGTTGCGCGAGGGGCTCGACATTCCCGAATGCGGGCTGGTGGCGATCCTCGACGCCGACAAGGAAGGGTTCCTGCGCTCCGAGACCTCGCTGATCCAGACCATCGGCCGCGCCGCGCGCAATGTCGACGGCAAGGTCATCCTCTATGCCGACAAGGTCACCGGCTCGATGGAGCGGGCGATGGAGGAAACCTCGCGCCGCCGCGCCAAGCAGGAGGAATACAATACCGCCAACGGCATTACCCCGGAATCGGTCAAGGCGCATATTTCCGACATTCTCGATTCGGTCTACGAGCGCGACCATGTCCGCGCCTCCATCGCAGCACCTGGCGGCAAGGGCGCCAAGACGGACGAGGGCGCGCTGGTTGGCTCCAATCTCAAGGCGCATCTGGAAGCGCTGGAAAAGCAGATGCGCGATTCCGCCGCCGACCTCGACTTCGAAACCGCCGCGCGTCTGCGCGATGAGATCAAGCGGCTGAAGGCCGTCGAGCTCGACCTGATGGACGACCCGATGGCGCGCGATTCCGGCATCGACAACACTCGCGCCAAGCGCAAGGCCGAGGCCACCGGAAAGCCGATGCGCGGGCCCTCCAAGGAGCCCAACCCGGACATTTTGCGCAACCGCGAGTCCAGCTACTTTAGGAAAAATGACCTCGACGAGATGACCGTCGGCCGCACCGAAAAACCGATGCCTCCGGGCAAGCTGCCGCAAAAACCCCGTCCCGTGGACGGCAAGGGCGACCGCCCGTCGGCCGGTCAGGCCGCGCCCTCGCAGGCCAGCGAGCAGGGCGAGCGTACGGCCGTGAGCGACAGGAATTCTGACCCGATCGTCAAGCGCGGCAAGGTCGGCGCCGGGAGTTACGAGGATCCCGTCGAGGCGTCACGCCAGAAACGGCGTCCGGGCAAGACGGGGCGGCCGGGACGGTAGGGAGCTGCAAGCGCGATGCTGTCCTTCTCCCCCTTGGTGGGGGAGAATGGAATTTCAGCGCCTTGGCTTCAGCCAAGTGCTAGAAATTCCAAGAGAGGGGGTATTTGCTGCAAAACCGCCGTACACCCCGACCCCCTCACCAACAAAATCTGAGGTTTAGCCTTCGGCTAAGCCCTCGATTTTGTGTCCTCTCCCACCAAGGGAGAGGGGAACGCGGTATCCAGACCGGTTAGGTTGCTAACAGAACAGACCGGATGGGGTGTTTACATTCCGCCGACATGGAACCAATCGTCCCATCCGGCGTTGTCACGGTCCCACACACAGGCGCGCACCTCCGCCGCACGCTCATTCCAGGATCACAGCCATGTCCCGCAACACGCTTGCCATCGTCATTGCCATTGTCGTCGTCGGCGCCGCCATCCTCGGCTACATGGTCTACCAGGACCAGCAGACCTCCGGCGTCGAGATCAAGATCGGCGAGAGCGGCCTGTCGATCGAGGAGAAGTAGGGGCAGCTACCGGGGCGCCGCCGGGATCGCCATTTCCCGCGCATTTTCATCAAATCCGCAGCTTTGCGTTTACCCGTGCCCAAGGCGGCGGGCGGTAGGCTTGTGCGCGAACCATGGTTCAGCCGAAGCCTGATGCAGGCCGCCAGCCGCAGGGGAGTCCGCAGCAATGTCCGCCGAGATGCTCCGATCGTCCGTCCCGCCCTTCGGGCCGCTTGCCTCCCGGTCGTCTTCTCCCGCCGGCTTGGCCGCGGCGCCGGACCTGACCGCGACCAGTGCCGCGCCGCAGCCGGTCAAGGCCCCGGCCCCGCGCGTGCGTCCGGTCTGGCCGGATCCCGCCACGATCAATCTCGCCGGCGAACTGCTCGACCTGAGCAGCACCACCATCGCCTACACCGGAACCATCACCCTGCCCGACACCGGTGCCGACTTCTGGGCCCTGCTGGCCGCGGCGCTGGGCGAGGGCAGGCGGGGGTAGGGGCACCTTGCCGGACGCGGACGATCTCCCCCTTGCGGTGGGAGACTTCGGAGCGGTGACCAGAGACCAGAAGACGGAGGTTTCGATTTCAGCGAACGAAGGCCTGAGCGCGACGCCGGCTGCGGCCCCTCTCCCCCCTGGTGGGGGAGAAAGCGATTTCAGCGCCTTGGCTTCAGCCAAGTGCTAGAAATCGCAAGAGAGGGGGTCTTGCTGCGCCATCGGCTCTTGCCCCGGACCCCCTCACCAACAAAATCTGCGACTTGGCCCTGCCGGTCCAAGACCGCGATTTTGTGTCCTCTCCCACAAGGGGAGAGGGGCAGCGCGATTGCCCGCGCCGCCGGACCGTGCCGCCGCATTGGGCGGCGCCGGGACGT
The DNA here is from genome assembly GCF_024105735.1 of Parahoeflea alexandrii. Lineage (GTDB taxonomy): Bacteria > Pseudomonadota > Alphaproteobacteria > Rhizobiales > Rhizobiaceae > Hoeflea > Hoeflea alexandrii. The sequence continues at coordinate 861,322 of NZ_JAAAML010000001.1, forward strand.
TTGATGATCCTGGCTTCGGCCAAGTGTCGGAAAACGAATGCTGTCCGGGTTCGAATTCCGGTATTCCATCTCGTAATCTCATCCCGAAAAGTCAGCCCGGCATTCTCCAGACCTTGATGCGGAAACTTCACCAGGCCGTTTGAAGGCTTTTTGGTCGTTCGAACCATGTCGGTCAGGTGTCGGCGGCTCATCACATCTGATGATTACGCGTCAGTGCCGGTGGACCAGTATCAGGTCACACAACGACAAGAGGCACGGGTGAGATGATCAGCCCGGACGACCCAATGACAGGATCGCAACAATCCACAGGACCCACACAGGGACGACGAAGGGGAAATGCCATGATCGCCAGGAGAATTGCACAAATCGCTCTCGCTTTTGCCATCGCCGTTGGCGGCATTCAGTTTACCGCCCCCGCAATGGCGAATGAAGGCGGCGGCCCACCGCTGGGCGAAAGCCGGCTGGGTGTGACCAAGAAGGCGAAGAAGACGTTCAAACAGCGCGCCGCGGAACGGCGGGCCGAGCAGGCTGCGAAGAAAGAGGCCAAGGCGAAAGCCAAGGCCGAGGCCAAGAAGGCGAAGCAGACAGCCAAAGACAAGAAACGCCTGAACGATGCCAAAAAGAGCGTGGCGCACCTCGAAAGGGAACTCAAAAGGCTCGAAAGGGAGCGCAAGACGAAGGTCTGGAAGACGAATTCCGAGGTTCGCAAGCACCTGGCCGAGATCAAATCGGTCGAGCGCAACATCAAGCACTCCAAGCGCACGATCCGCACCATGGAAAAGAAGCTGGGCATCAAGCGCCCGTTGCTCGGCATCTTCCTCGTCAACTGACGCGGCGGATGTCAGGAGCAGACCATCTCGCTCCTTGCGGCGGGGTTTGCAGCCTGGACGAGACCCGCGGCTCGCGCCTGATCTCCCCCCTTGCGGGGGAGATGTCACCGTAGGTGACAGAGGGGGGTAATCACTCCCCTCGCGCCAGCCTCGCGTTCACCCCCCTCTGTCGGCGATGCCGACATCTCCCCCGCAAGGGGGGAGATTGGCGGTACCGGACCCTCCGTCGTCATCCCGGCCTTGAGCCAGGATCCAGTAGAGCCTGCGCCTGCAGGCGCGGGAGACTCTTTGAAGCCTACGGTCTAGGTGAGGTGATGCCATGTTTGATTTCATTGCTCCCTCATTCCTCACTTTTCATCCCCACCCTCCACCCCCATGCCATACTCGCTCCACTCCCGCTGCCGGATGGATCGCGAACGTTTCGATGCAGGCGGGAGGGAATGTCCGGGGCCGGGCGTGCTGACGTGGCGCGCGAGGTTTCGGGAGGCGGAGGCCATCGGGGTTCCGCTGGCGGCACCGGTTTTCGCGGGGCAAGTTCCCGAGTACGCCAGTGGAAAGCCAGCCACCGGGCCGGGATCGTTCCGCGTCCGCCTGAAAAGGCGGGCGAGGGGCGGGTCACCGGGCCGGGCCTGTGGCGGACATGGCGGGCCGGAAACGGCCGGCCAGGGTCCGTGCCGGAACCCGCGCCAAAAGCATCTCTCGCGGTCTGTCCGGATCGCGGCCGGAGCAATCCGGGCGGAGGGCCCTGAAGAGGGGCAGGTGGATAAGCCAACCTTCGCGTCATGCAGGCCGCCGCCTGTCGGATGCCGGACAGCATCCGGCGAGTTCCGGGCCGCGCGCGCTCAGCGCCACCCATGATGCGGGACCCTTGCCGGTCGCCGCATCACCAACACCCATCCCAGAGGCACTGCCCGCGTGCGGCCCTCCGGACTGCCCGCCTGTCGCGCGAAAGTGCCTGCACTTGAGCGATAACGTACAGGCGCCGCAAAAAGTATTTCCCACACCCCGGCGGAGATTTTCGCGCGGGCGCGGTTTCGGCTGTCTGAAGCGCGTCGTGACGCCTGAGCGGGATGCAACTTCGGCCTCCCACCGTCGTCATCCTCGGCCCCCGAGCCGTGGATCCATTCCGTGGTCTCTCGGCCACTGCAGTCTTTGAAGCGTCACGGCATGGATCCTCGCCTCAAGGGCGAGGATGACGACGGTGGGGGGTGTTCAAGCGCCCAGCCCCCTAGTTGTTGACCTTGCAGCCGCGGCGGCGCTCCTCGGCCTGGATCTGGGCCACCCGGCGCTGTTCCCATTGGCTCAGGGTCGGGTTCCTGGTCCAGCAGTCGGCATTGTTGAAGGTGCGCTGGCCGAGATTTGTGGAGAAGCAGTAGCCGTTGCGGTCATAGATCGCGTTGCGCTCGTACCAGAGATCCCAGCAACTGGCGGCAGAGGCCGCGGGGACGAGGCCGGTGAGGCCGACGAGCAGGCCGGCGGCGAATATCATCGGGGTGGATTTCATCTGCATCTCCTTTGCATGCGCGGCACGAACCCGGTGTGCCGGGCCGCCCTGTCTCCATCGCTATCCGCCCGTCAGCCCTGCGCATTGATGCACATCAACGAATGTGTCCGTCGCCCGGCCTTTCGGGGCTCTGCACCGCAGTCCCGGCTGGAGGAGTGGGCGCAGCCGGGCAGACCGATCTGCTGAAGTCGGTGGGGTGCTTGGCGGCGGGGTGCTTGGCGGCGGGCTGTGCGTTGTGCCACCATGGGCCGAACCATGAGAGGCGCTTCATGTCCGATATCGGCTCGATCTTTTCCACCTGGGACATCATCGTGATGATCCTCGTCGCCTGCGCGCCGGGGTTCGTGATCGGCGCCGCATTCGGCGCCTGGCGCGGGTTTGGCAAAAACCCCGGGCGCCGTCTCAGGGGCGCCATAGTTTTCGGCTTGACCGGTTTCGCGCTGGCCTTCGCCGGCTGGTGGTTCTATCTGATGGTGTTCAAGTGAGGCCCATGCGCGTGACCCGACATACACTCTCCGCCGCCTTCTTGGTGGCATGTGCCGCCGTTGCGGCGCAACCGGCGCTGGCCTGGACCGCGGTCGAGCAGGTGAAGACCTATCCGGTCTATGGAAAGTCGGGCCCGGAGCTCTACGAGTCGATCGGCCAGAACGGGCCGGTGATCTCGGGGGATCGCCGCACCATCGCCCACACCACGTTCAAGCTGACCTGGGGCCGCGATTACCGCGAGCGCGCCGATGGCAGCTGCGTGATTGCACGAAATGTGCCGAAGCTGATCATCACCTACACGCTGCCGAAGCCGCGCGAGGGGCTGCCACAGGGCGTGGCCTCGAGCTGGAAGCGGTTCTATGACGGGCTGGCCGAACATGAGCGGGTGCACGGGCAGCACATCATCGAGATGGTGCAGGCGATCGAGGCAGTCAGCGTCGGGCTCTCCGCGCCGAACGATCCGGGCTGCCACAAGGTGCGCGCCGAGCTGCAGACCCATCTCAAGCGGCTGTCGGACGAGCAGCGCGCCCGTGGCCGCGCCTTCGACCGGGTCGAAATGGGCGATGGCGGCGCGGTGCATCAGCTGGTTCTGGGGCTCCTGACCGGCCGCTGAGCCGGGATTGCAGGGGCAGGGCGGCCGGTCGCCGGGATGCTGCCTGCCGGATTGTGGCGGCCTCTGGGGAAAGCCCGATTTGGCTTGCGGCGCCGAGTTGGGCTGCTAGGCTCGGGGACCGCTTCGGGGCCAGAATCAGGACGCCGCATGACCGTACGCATCGCCACCTTCAACACCGAGAACCTGTTGAGCCGGTTCGATTTCTCCGGATTCCGCAACGAGCTTCGGCAGGACCGGGTGGCGCAGCTCTATGATTTCACTTCGGAGGCGCAGTACCACCAGGCCGAGATCGCCCGCGCCATTTCGCTCACCGACGACACGCGGCAGCTGACCGCGCTGGCGATCGCCGATGCGGACGCCGACATCCTGTGCATGCAGGAGGTGGAAAATCTCGATACGCTGCACCGGTTCGAGTATGGCTACCTGTTCAAGATGATCGGCGACGGCTATCGCCACAAGGTGCTGATCGACGGCAATGACAGCCGCGGCATCAATCTCGCGCTGATGACGCGGGAGCACACGCTCGACGGGGCGAAGATCGAGATCCTCGAGGTCACCAGCCACGCGCATCTGAGCTACGAGGCGGCCGGGGTCTACACGCCGGATCTGGCCGAAGTCGCCAAGCCGCACGACAAGGTGTTCAAGCGCGATTGCCTCGAGGTCGACCTGAAGATCGGGTCGAAACGGCTGACGGTCTATGTGGTGCATTTCAAGTCGATGGGATCCCCGCGCAACGGCGTCGACGGCCGCACCCACACGATGGCGGTGCGGGTGGCGGAGGCGCGGGCCGTGCGCAAGCTCATTTGCGAGCGCTTCGGTGCCGACGGCGGCGGCAAGCGCTACGTGGTCGCCGGGGATTTCAACGATTACACCGAGAAGCTGGTGATCACCGGCGACCGCCGCAACGGCTACCGCTTCACGCCGGAAGAGGCCGAGGACGGCGCGGTCCGTGTGCTGACCGCCGGCGGCTTTGCCGAGAACGTGGTGGCGCGGCGTCCGGAAATGGACCGCTGGACGCTCTACCACACCCGCGGGCCGGAGGAACGGCATCTGTGCCAGCTCGATTACCTGCTGGCCTCGCCGGCGCTGACGCGCTCGAACCGTGACCGGCAGCCCGACATCATCCGCGCCGGCCAGCCCTGGCGGACGCTGTTCCCCGAAGGCCAGGACGTCGACCGCTACCCGCGCACCGGGTGGGACCGGCCCAAGGCGTCGGATCATTGCCCGGTGGCGATGACCTTCGACCTGGTCTGAACGTGATGGCCGCGATCCCGGAAAACCGCGTGTTCGGTTTCGACCGCGTCCATCTGACGCTCGATGCGGCGGAGCATCCCTGGCTGATCGCGGAACGCGGCGCGGTCGAGGCGCACTGGGCGCGCGAGCAGGTGGAGCGGCCATGGCTGTTCAACGGGACGGTGGTGCTCAATCGCGGGCTGGCGCTTGAAGCGGGCGTGATCTCGGGCATCAGCCACCGGGCACCCTATGCGGCGCTGCTGCACTGGGTGAAGACACGGCCCGGAGCCGATGTCTGGCACCTGTTCGGCTCGGCGGTGATCCTGTCCTCGGACGGCGCCATGCTACTGATCCGCATGGCCGCGAAGACGGCCAATCCCGGCAAGGTCTATGCCCCTGCAGGGTCGCTTGACGAGACCGACATCAAGGGCGGCCGCATCGACGTCGAAGGCAGTATCCTGCGCGAGGCACGGGAAGAGACCGGGCTTGACCTGTCGCGGGGCAATGCCGAAGACCGGCTGTGGTGCTGGCGCCGGGGTGGTCTGGTGGGGGTGTTCCGGCGGTTCCGGATGGACGACCCGGCCGCGGTTCTGGCGGAGCGGATACGGGAGCATATCCGGACCGATCCGGAACAGGAAATCGATGATGTGGTTGTTGTGCGCAGTGTGGAGGACGCCGGACCGACCGCACCGCCCTACATGCGGGCCATGGTCGACTTTCATTTCTCCGCACCCGGGCAAGGTGGCGGTTGGCAGGCCCAAGGAAATGGATAGGATGCGGGCACGCTGAAGACTTGGCAGGAGCCGGATAACCGGCTGCCACGGTAGAGGATGACGCTGGGCATGACAGATTACGCAATCTACGACGTCTTCACCGGCACTGCTCTGGCCGGCAATCCGCTTGCGGTTGTGTTCGACGCCGATCACTACAGCGGCGACCGGATGCAGGCGATCGCACGCGAGTTCAACCTGTCGGAGACAGTGTTCGTGCTCAAGCCGGAAAATCCCGCGCATACCGCCCGGCTGCGGATCTTCACACCTGCGCGGGAGCTTCCCTTTGCCGGCCACCCGACGGTTGGCGCCGCGGTGGCGCTGGCGGACCGGCGGCTGGGCGCGGATGTGCCCGCCAACGGCATAGACCTGGTCAAGATGCTGGAAGAAGAGATCGGGCAGGTGCGCTGCGCCGTGCGGATCAGCGCTGGCCAGGCCGGGTTTGCCGAGTTCGATCTTCCGAAGCTTTCGCGCAATCTGGGCGCGGACATCGAACCTGCGGATATCGGGCTGGCGCTAGGGCTTGATCCGCACGAGATCGGGTTTGAAAATCACAAGATCTCGCTGTGGAGCGCCGGAGTGCCGTTCGTGCTGGTGCCCGTGCATGACCAGGCCGCGGTCGCCAAGGCCGAGTGCAATGGTGCAGACTGGGACCGTGTGGCGCCGATGGGTGATGGGCAACTGGCCTCGGCCTATGTCTATTGCCGTGGCGGGACCCATCACCAGGCATCTTTCCATGCCCGCATGTTCGCCCCCGGCGAAGGCATCGGCGAAGATCCGGCAACCGGGTCGGCCGCCGCGGCTTTGTCCGGCGCGATCCACCATTTTGACGGCCTGCGGGAGGGCAACCATGCGCTGCTGATCGAGCAGGGCGTCGAAATGGGCCGGCCGTCGCTGATTCACCTGCACATCGCCTGCAGGGGGGCAGAGGTTTCCCACGTCCGGATCGGTGGCGAGGCAGTGCGGATTTCCGAGGGCAAACTGCTGGTTTGACGGCAGGTACGCAGATTATGGCGTGATTGTTGCAACAGCGTAAAAAACAGTGTGGACAAGCCTCTTCATCCGGTCTATACGCCCCCTCGTTCCGGTTCCGCACGGAACGTGTGGGTGTGTAGCTCAGTTGGTAGAGCAGCTGACTCTTAATCAGCGGGTCCACGGTTCGAGCCCGTGCTCACCCACCATTTTTTCTTTTGATATCAAAGATATGATCAAAGCCCTTCGGGGCTTTTTTTGTTGGTTTTTTACAGGCGTTGGAATTTTTTACACTTCCGTGCTGGAAGTGTTCACGTCTTGAGCTGATCCCATGCGTGCGCTACGGCCTCTGATGCAAGGTAGTGACGGCGAATAATTGCATCTGCTTCCTCGGGCGAGTGGCCCGATATCGCGGCAATATCGGCGATCGGCAGGCGGGCATTGTGGTGCAGCCACGAGATGCCTGTGCCGCGCAGATCATGGAACGTCACGCCGGTGATCTTCAGCCGGGTCATTTCCTTGCGCCAGCTCGCCCTGAAGCCGGTCGATGTCCAGCGGTCGCCGCGGGAGTTGACCAGAACAGTAGCGCGTCCCGCCTTGCGTGCGTCCTCGAGCATCGGGCGCAGCATGGCGGCCGGGGTGATGCGGACGCGGGCGCCGGTCTTGCCCTGGCGGATCCATGCCTGTTCGCCGTCCCAGGCGAGTGTCGGCATGGTCAGGCAATCGCCCTGACGCTGCAGCGTGGTCAGCGCCATGATGAAAACGGCCCGCAGGTGCGGCTGCGCCTCGGTCATCACTCTCGCAATCGCGTCCCTTGGCCAGAGAATGTCGGACCTGGTCGCATGGTGCAGCCGCTCGACGCGCTCCAGCGGGTTGCGCAGGATGGTTTCGCGATCGGCTGCGAAGGCGAGGATGCTTGAGAGCACCGACAGGTGGTAATCAGCGCTTCGTGGTGTGGCGCGCATGGTATCGCGCCAGTCGATGAACAGGGTGCGTGCGCCGCGGGCCTCTATGGCTTTTGCCGGCATGTCGCCGAACTCTGCGCGGATCACCGCCTCGATCCGCTCATAGTCGGCGCGGGTCTTCGGTTTGAGCGCGGTGAAGCGGGCGCTCTTGCGCCAGTCGTCGATGATGGCGGACAGCGTTCCCGGGGCTGCAGCGGTTGTTCTGGTGGCCATGTGGCGCGCATACTCGCGGACGTAGGCGGGTGTGCCGGGCCTCGCCGTGATGCGTGGGCCTCCACGCCAGGAATAGTGATACTCGATCGGTCTGCCCGACCGGTCCCTGGTCTTAATGATGTGAACGCCCGGGAGCTTTTCCACGGCTGGCCTTCCATTGCGCAAGAGCAGATTCCGCACTGGTTTCGTCGCTTCTGTCAAGGCTGTGGGCCGACCCAGCGGGCGCAAGCTCCATTTCGCCGGTCGGATGCATGGTGATGCGCAGGCCGTGTTCCGCCGCTGCCTGGGCTGCATCCCTTATCTCGCATTTGAGAAAAGTGCGGGAACGGCTGGGGCGGCTCATGGTACGGCTTTCAGGGTCTGGTCGGCTGCGACCATCAAGCCACCCGCCTTTCCCGATCGAGATCGTTCGCCAGATCAGCCGCGCCGTCGCGATCAAGCACAAGCCGGGATGGCCGGGCCGCTGCGGAGTTCTCGACGACGGGCGGGAAGTCAGCCGGCTTGGCGTAGGGATGCAGTTCGAGCCATGCGACGGCCACGGATTCAGACACATTGACCGGCGCCGACGCCATGTCCAGATCAAGCCGGTAGACCGCCTCGATGTTGTCGAGATCGCTGTCGTAGGCCTGAACCCATTCTTCGGCACTGCCGAATTCCGTTCCGAAGCGTTCCGACTGCTCAAAGAACCGGTTGACGGCTCCTGGTCGCGAGAACGTGGTCAGCGCGGTCAGGACGAGGATGGTCTGATTTGAGGTGAGGAAGGTCATGCTTCACCGCCTTTCTGGCTTTGCTCGACGGGCATGCCGCCTGCTGGGTCGATGGGATTGACCGCAATGAATGCGCGCTTCAAATCACCAATTTTGATCAACGGGGCGTGGTTGTATTTCATCATCGGCTTGACGATGTCATCCGGGTGTTCGCCGTCGCCAACGTCCTTTTCGTAGACCTTGGCAAATGGCTCCAGCGCTTCCCTCATCCGCTCGTTCGTGACCACGAGACGGGCGATTTCTGCGTCCTTGGTGGCGTCGATGCGGGCATTCCAAAATGCCGCTATAGCTTCGCTATCGAGAGTATCGACGTGATCCTTTCTTTTGATCGGGGGCCATGTCGCTTCGCACTTCCCGCAGGAGAGCGTGAATCCGCCACCCTCCACAGTGCTTCCGGGATAGTCTGCGTCTTGCAAGTCAGTCCCGCAAAACGGGCACGGCTTCAATTCTGCCTTGTCACTCATACCGGCAAACTCCAATCAAGCGCACAGGCCAAGAACCATGCCATGCCGATCAGGCTGATGGTCGCGACGATCTGCACAAATGTGGGTGGATAGATCGGGCAGGGACCGCCAAGCGCCTCGCGCTCTCTGATCAGCCCCTCGCCATCGATCGACGGATGGATGATGCGGGTCATTACGCCGCCGCCCCGAACGCGAGCTGCATCCGCCGATGGACTTGCCGGACCTTCTCGACGTCATCGATGCAGTAGTCCGCGATCTTCTGGTATTCACCAGCCGCGAACAGCTCGCCGACCATGGAGCCGTCGATATCGCCTTTCCCGTCGATCCCGAGCGCAAAGCACAGTTCATCCATCTTGATATAGTCGCGCGCCCCAGCCCACTTGGTCATGGTGTCGAACACATCGTCGCCCCAGGGCTTCGGATCGCGCGGGAACCATGACGGCATACGCACGCCGAGAACAATGGCGCGTTGCCAGAGAAAGCGCAGATCGAAATTCGCGATGTTGTGCCCGACAATGGTCGGAATGCGGCCAAATGGGATATCGGACAGCGCTTCCGAGAAGCCGGCCAGAAGTGCCCGCTCGTCTTCGTGATACAGCGGCCATGACCAGCACTCGACCGGATCGTCATCAAGTGCAAAGCCGATGAATGCGACATGGCCGTATGCACCATTCAAACCGGTCTTGCTGACTGCCTCGGCCACGGCTTCCGGCTTTTTTTCGGCTTCCCACGCGGCAATGGTGTCGGCCTTCTTCATCGAAGCAGGCGGCGTAACGTTGGCCGCAACGCGCTCGATGATGATCGGGTCGGCGGTCGGGATGGTTTCGATATCGAGATAAAGGTGCATGGTCGTGTCTCCGAGGGTTAAGGGTTAAGCTGCAATTCCAGTGACTTCCTCAAGCCCACGTCCATCCATCGCCAGCGTGTGGCCGATGCGGCGTTCGAGCTCGACATATTTGCGGTAAAGTGAGGGGTTGAGCCGGGCGGCGGTCTTCAGGTCGCTGCGGTTCGCCATGATGCAGAACACGCAGGACAGTCGGCTCATGCCAGCCGCATAGGCCGGGTGCGGCGTCTGTCCAGCTTCGCGGATCAGGGCGAATACGTCCGCCTTGGACATCTCGAAAATCGGGAGCCAGTCATACCATTCGCGACCGGCTTTGCTGTTTCCGGCGTGAAAGCGGAAAGGCGTCTGTTTCGATCGTGCAGCGCTTTCTTCCGCACGGATGCCCATGCAGTTGACGACGAGGCCGCCGAACTCCGGATGCGCTTTCAGATATTGGCGGATCGTGCGCTCAATCGGCCCACGCTTCAAATCGCTGGTGCATTGCCGATGGCTTGGGCTCGGCCACATGCCTCGCCGCTCAACCATTTCCAGAAGCGTCTTGTTTGGATTGCGGCAAGTCTCAATCGGCAGATCGCCGACCGTGGCGTGAATGTGATCCACATTCCCAGCCCACTCGACTTCGCCGAGGTCGGCATGAATCACCAGCAGTTGTTTGGCGGGAACCAGTCGACGCAGGACAATTGCCATTGCCTGGCTGTCTTTGCCGGCGCTGTGGTTGATGACAAACAGCGCCCCTCGCGAGATCAGATCTTGGATTTTTGCGGGAGTGGTCGACATCAAGTGAGGCTCCATTGCCGTGATTGGCTATGGAGCGACTATCTACACAATACGTGTAACTGTCAACACAAAACGTGTAATTTATTATTCGAGCGGTCTATACGATCCGATCACCCTTGCAATTATCTCGACGGAGTCGCCGTTTTCAATGCTGCCAAGGTAGACTGGCTTTTGGAATTTTGGGTCGGTGCTGTCCGGGAATAGTTGCCAAGCGCCGTCCACGAAGCGAAGGCGTTTAAGGGAAGTCTCGGCCAGTTCCCCAATGCGGCGGCGCACCACCACGATATCGTTTTCAACTGCGTCTCGAGAGTGTCCGGTCCGGACTGCGATGACATAATCGCCGTCCTGCACCACTCTGTTCATGCTGTTGCCCCGCACCAGGAAAGCCATTTGGGCGTCCGGAGGATACTGCGGATCAGGAGACATCGGCACATATGAGTTGTCGTGAAATGAGAAGCTTTCCTCTTCAACCCAGTGACCAGCCTGAACTTCTCCGGTGACTGGAACGGCACCGATCCTATCGCGCGGCTCGAACGGGACTGCTTCTTTTGCGTCCTTCGGTTCACCTGTCATCAACCATGATGCGTTCACCCCGAACGCCCTGGCGTATTTCCTGACGGTGTGAATTTTTGGAATTCTGGCACCATTCTCATGTGACGCATACGTGCTGTAGGTCCACTGCAGGGTTTCGGCGGCTTCTCGCGCGCTACGATACCCTGCGTTCTCCCGTGCTGTCGCCAGTCGCTTGCCGATTGTTTCCATGATTTAGCGGCATATCAAAAAAAAATACACAAAACGTATTGACCAAAAATTACACAAAACGTATAAATTCGCCATGAGCAACTTTCGAAACATCATTGAGAAGTGGCCAAGCCGAGGCGAATTCGCCGCTGATCTTGGCGTCACCCCGCAACATGCGACGAACATGTACACCCGCGATGGCATTCCATCGAAATATTGGGCTGCGCTTGTCTCATCTGCATCCGTTCGCGGCATTGATGGCGTCACTCTCGATGACTTGGCGCGCATTGCCGCCAAGGGGACGGGAGTTGCCGCATGATCTCCAACACGCGCACAGTCCCCGCAACCCCAGACAGTGCGCGTCTAGCCGGACGGGTTCGCCGCCTGTCCGGCGCAAATTCCCCGATTGAACGCGCCAGCCGCCAAGCATCGCCGCGCCAATCGTCATTCACTGCCTTCATTCCGATCAACACACAGATGAAGGCCCAAAGTCATGGAAAAGATATCCGCAATCCCGGAAAGGCGCGCGCACATGTCTGACGTAGCAATCGCCAGAAACCTGATCCGCGAGATCGCCGGAGACGCATGGAACGGCAAAGGCGACATGCTCGCTCGCGTCCACTCCGCCTGTCTCAAGCACGGCAAGGACTTCACCGCGCGGCGCATCCGGTCGTTCTGGCATGGTGAGGCGGCAATCGTCGCCCACAACGAGATTGTCAGTCTGGCCGAGGTTGCGGCTGCAGAGAAGACGAAACGCGACAGGATCAACGAGGCAAAGGCCAGCCATGCAGAATTCATCAATCGCGCATCGGCTGTTCTTGACCGTCTTTCCGCTCAGGATGCGGATTTCCATGGCGAGTACATTGCAGCGCTTCGCGATCTGGCGAGCGGCGCGGCTGGCGGCACGGCAACGAACCATCGCGGCGAGCGCCGTTCGGGTGGTGTTGGACGCCGCGCAATGGACGCAATGGATTGCGCCGGAGATCGCATCTGATGCTGACCCAGACAACCATCAAGAACCGGACGACCGTGCCAGGCGTCCCGACCGGGGCGGTTAAACCTCCCAAGCCTGCCCCGGTCACCTTTACCATTCCGGCCCCGCCCTCGACCAATAACTTGTTTCTCAACAAGGCTGGCAAGGGCAGGGTGCCGACAGCGCAATATCTGGATTGGAAGATGCAGGCCGCGACCGCGATCCGCATGCAGAACGTCCAGAAGGTCGCGGGACGGGTCATCATTCTGATCGGAGTCGAGCGGCACTCAAGCCAGGCCGATATCGACAACAGGATCAAGGCCACACAAGACGCGCTGGTCAAGGCTGACATCATTGATGATGACCGCTTCGTGACCGCCGCTTTCGCCTTCTGGTCGCCGAAGGCCAATCATCTGGCGCATGTCGCCATCTACCCATGCCAGCGCATGACGCTGACGTTCCACCCCTCGCACGATGGCGCAAGCGGGGCATTGGTGGTTGACGCGCCACAACTCGAAAATGGAGAAGATCATGCCGATTTCACTCGCTGATCTCAAGCAGGTGCGAGCGGACAAGCCGCCGCGCATGCTCATCTACGGCCCGCCCGGCATTGGCAAGACCACGCTGGCGAGCGAATTCCCGAACGCTGTTTTCCTGCAGGTCGAGGACGGTACGCCCGGCGATGCCGAGCTGACCAGCTTTGGCAAGCTCGGAACATACGGCGAGGTGGTCGAGGCTTTGGCTGCGCTCTATGAAGGCGACCACGGCTACAAGACGCTGGTCATCGACAGCGTCACCGAAATGCAGAAGCTCGTCTATGAGGAAACCTGCACGCGCGGTGATGAAAATGGCGTGAGCTATGCCCGCATGGAGGACTTCCCATATTCGAAGGGGTTCATGTTCGCGACCACGGTCTGGCAGGAATTCATCGCCATGCTGGACGCGCTGCGCAATGATCGCGGTATGGCGATCATCCTGATCGCCCACTCGGCAATCCAGGAGCACAAGGACCCGGAGCTTCCGGCCTATGACCAGCATCAGATCTCGCTGCATGCGCCCAAGAAGGGCGATCAGGGCAGGGCGGATCACCGAGCGTTGTTCGAGCGGTGGCTTGATGCCGTGATCCTGCTCAAGCGCAACGTGGTCATCAAGGCCGACGACAAGACCGGCGTGGCCGCCAAGAATGACAAGAGCACGGCTCGCGTTCGCGCCGCCGGCGGCGAGGTCGTGACCATGAACACGGTCGGCAAGCCCAGCCTCAACGCCAAGAACCGCTACGGCATTCCCGCGACGGTTCGCTACGACAAGGGGCAGGGCTTTGCAGCCCTCGCGCCATATCTCCCCGGATTTGAAGAAACGCCCGCGCCCATGGCTGCGGTCAAACAGAAGGATGCCGCGTGATGTCGGACGCTGGAGCAGTTGCCCGCGATCAATTGCGGTCATTCGTCGAGCGCATCGAGCGCTTGAACGAGGAAGCCAAGACCATCGCCGATGACATCAAGGATGTCTACGGCGAGGCCAAAGCCATGGGGTTCGATACGAAAGTTCTGCGCGAAGTGATCAAGCTTCGCAAGCTCGATCAGAACGAGCGGATGGAACTTGAATCGATCCTCGACACCTACCTTCACGCGCTTGGAATGGCGCCGGAACCGGAGCAAAACTGATGGTACAGATCGCAGGACACTATGACCAGAATGCCGAACCGTCGTCGGGCGATTTCGACCCGATCCCGGCCGGTGAATATCCCGCATTCATCGAACAATCCGAGATTGCTGAGATCTCCAGCAAGGCCGAGAAGGGCCGCTGCCTGGTGCTGACATGGAAGATCACGGGCGAGCACTTCGCCGGTCGCCTGATCTGGCAGCGGCTCAATATGTGGGCCGAGAACATGAACAATCTCGACAAGGTGATCAGCATCGCCAATTCGCAGTTCGCCATGGTCCGCGAGGCCACGGGCAAGCTGAACGTGGCCGATACCGACGAGCTTCTGCAGATCCCGTGCATCATCAAGGTCAAGGTCAAGACCGACCCGACCGGGCAGTATGGGCCGCAGAACGAGATCACCAGCGTCAAGGCCGCGAATGCTGGCCCCGCCGCTCGCACTGCACCGCCCGCATCCCGCGGCCCGGCACCGACGTCCCGTGGTCCTGCCCCAAGCAAGGCCCCTGCGGCTGGTGGCGGCAAGGCCAATCCGTTCGGGCACCTGAAATCGGGTGCGCAGCAGCAGCTGGTCGACGACGACATCCCGTTCTGACCATGCAGCCGGGCGGGTAACAGGCCTAGTAAACCAACCCGCCCGGCACCTTCACCATCAACGATTTTCACATTGACCGCGAAAGGACCGCGACAATGAACGGCGAAGCCTTGCCTTGCAAGTGGCCTGAATACCAGCGCCCGGCACAATCGAGCCCGAACTTCACCCCGCCACAGCCCGAGAGCATTTGCGCCCCGGCCGATCTGACATGCGCCAATGAGGTCGAGGGCTTCCACGCTTTCAATCGTGCCCGTGCCCGCGCGCTGATTGCCAAGACTGCCCGCGCGATGCGGGCGGAGGTGGCGTGATGCGGATCGTTTCCGAGCAAGAGTTTCACGCACGGATAGCGCATGTCCTTTCCGCCGACACTGACGACATAGAAATCGGCAGCGTCACGGGTCCGGGCAGATCGGGCGCGGTGGCCGCTGTTTACGCTAGTCATCTGTTGCACATTCCGTTCATCCCATATGGCGCAAAAGTTCCGACGCATCTAGGCAGGCTGCTTATCATTGATACGGCCATGGAGAGTGGCGCGACGTTGCGCAAAGCCGAGCGCAAGTACGCCTATGCCGACCCGCTGGTGATTGCCTGCTACCATGAGCCGCCTCGTGTAGCGTTCTGGTATGAGGCCGGAAAACCGCAGCGTTTCAGGCACGAGGCGATTGAACGCGCCCGCAGGCCATTGGCGCTTGCATCATGACCGCGCTTCCCCCGCCCATCAATCCAACCGTCGAGGCAATCGAGGCCGTGGCGCGTCCACAGTCCCGCCCGGTCCGCATGTCGCTGTCCGACATCGGAAAGCCGTGCGAGCGGTCGATCTGGTACGGCTTCCGCTGGGCCACAAACGCCGCGCCGCGCCCATCTCGCTGGAACCGGGCCGGTGACATCGCCATGGCCGTCAAGCCGCTTCTGACCCGCTGGCTGACCGATACCGGTGTGTCCGTCGAAGTACTGGACATCTCGACCGGCACCTATCACGGCGTCACGGCGCTGGACGGTCATTTCTACTCGCCAATCGACGGCATTGCGACCGGCATCAAGGAAGCGCCGAAAACGCCGCACCTGGTCGTGACCGCCGCACTCAACACGCAAGCCTATCGCCGGACCGTCAAGGACGGCGTTGCTGTCGCCAATCCCGCCCATCTGGCCAAGGCGCAACTCGGAATGCATCTGCGCGACCTGACCCGGGCGATCTATGTCTGTTGCGACCGCAATGACGGCAGCGTCCATGCCGAGCGGATCCACTATGACGCGGCCCACGCCATGGCGATCCTTGCCCGTGCCGAGCGCATCAAGTTCGTGCAGCGCGCACCGGTTCGCATTGCCGACGATCCCGATCATTACCAGTGCCGTGGCTGCGAGGCGCACTCAGTCTGCCATGGCGGGGCATTCCCGCCGCGCAATTGCCGGACGTGCTTGCATTCAGGCTGCGTCCAGAACGGCGAATGGTTCTGCATCCGCCATGACCGAGAACTGACCACCGACGATCAGCGGGCCGGTTGCCCTAGCCATCTCTACATCCCGTCGCTTGTGACGGGCGATCAGATCGACGCCGACGAGCGCGCCGAGACCGTCACCTATCGCCTGCCAGATGGCCGCGAATGGGTGGATGGCGCGGATCGCAATCAGTCATCACCCGAACTTTTGCAAGCGCTGGAAGGCGCGGAATGGAGCGAAGCATGAATATTTTCGACAAGATCACCGCCGCCGAATGGAAGAGTGCATCGCGTCTCGGATCTCCGGCACGCAATGAGTATGAATTCCTGCTCCGCAACGAGGCGATGGCCCGCCTCAATCCAAACGGGTTTCGTACGCCGCCAAAAGAGCCGCGCATTGATGCGAGCGGAAAGACGCGTGGCGATCGCAAGCGCCAGCGGCGGGATCGCATCAATTGGCATCCCATCGTTCCGCCGCAGCATCTGCACAGCGCAGCCCGCCGTCGCGCGAAAGGCGGTGCAGCATGACCATGAACCTGACCACCACAGCGGGCGCACTTCATTCCGCCCTCAAGACCGTTGGCCATGCAATCGAGCGGCGCAACACACTCCCTATACTGTCGCACGTCCTGATCAAGAACGACACCATGACGGCCACCGATCTCGATATCGAGATCAAGACCAAGATCCCGTCGTCGTCTGCCAAGGGCTCCATCTGCCTCGATCATCGCGTCCTGTCCGCGATTTCGGGCAACCTGCCCAAGGACACCGCATTGACCCTCGGAACAATTGAGGGTCAATCGGGCGCATCGTTGGCATTCGATGGCGGGCTCTACACGCTCAACACGCTGCCAGCCGAGGACTACCCGGACCCGGTCAAGAGGCCGATCAAAAAGACGATCAAGGCTCCCGAGGGCTTTCTCGACAAGCTGCGCTTCGTGTCGCACTTCATGAGTACCGAGGAAACGCGGTACTACCTCAACGGCGTCTGCATCTATGACGGCAGGCTGGTCGCAACGGACGGCCATCGCCTTGGCTACGTCGATTGCGGGATCGAGTCCAAGAATCGGCCAATCATTCCGCGCGGCGCTGTCGCTGCCTTGCTCGAGCTTGGCGAGCCGTCGCAGATCAGTTTCGGCGAAAATGTTGTCATCTTCGATCTGCCAGGCACGGTTCTCCGGTCAAAGCTGATCGACGGCACCTATCCGGACTATCAGCGCGTCATCCCCAATATTGCGGACAATGCGCCCGAGATGACGGTCGATGGCAAGGTTCTCAGTGCTGCGATCAGGCGGGCGTCTTCACTCTATCCATTCCGGCGAACCGAAGCGGTCACATTTGCCTTGTCCGATGATGGTCGCCTGGCGCTAGTGCGAGAACGGATCGACGCCGGAACGTCACGCGAGATCATCCCGGCAACAGTATCCGGGCCGCCGCTCATTGCCGCCCTTGATGGCCGATATCTGCAGCACATGGTCAAGGCGCATCGCGGATCCGGCACACTCACGCTGCGTTTCATCGATGCCGGTTCGCCGATCAGCGTTACATCAGAACGGGAGGGCTTCAACTCGATACTAATGCCGATGCGCACCGGAAGCGAGCAGACTGCCCGCGAAGCACTGACCTTGCTTGCTCCGGCACGGCGTCTGGAGGCAGCGGAATGATCCACCCGTCGTATGAGGATCTGATCGCCCGCAAGGCCGTGGCCTTCACCCCGCGCGGCTTTGACCAGATCCCAGATCTCCATCCCGATCTGTTCCCGCACCAGCGCGCCGTGACCGAGTTCGCCCTGCATGCGGGTTGCGCGGCCATGTTTCTCGATACCGGACTCGGCAAGTCGTTCTCGGCTCTGGAATGGGGCAGGGTCGTTGTCGAGAAGACGAACAAGCCCGTCCTGATGCTGGCCCCGCTGGCAGTCGGCCCGCAACACGAACGCGAGGCCCGGCGCTTCGGCATCGATGCCAAATACATCCGCTCGGCCGACGAGATCGAGGGACCGGCCCGGATCTACATCACCAACTATGAGCGGATCGACAACTTCCTGATCAACCAGTTCGGCGGCGTGATCCTCGACGAGAGCTCCATCCTCAAGAGCTTCGCAGGCGTCACCACGCGCAAGCTGATCCAGTTGTTCTCGCAAACGCCCTATCGGCTTTGCTGCACGGCCACACCGGCGCCGAACGATCATACCGAGCTGGGGCAGCACTCTGCCTTTCTTGGCATTATGGACGCGCCGGAAATGATGTCCCGGTGGTTCATCGCTGATCAGCAGAACGCGGGCAAGTACCGGCTCAAGAAGCCGGCCGTCAAAGCGTTCTGGCGCTGGGTCGCGTCATGGTCGCGGTGCGTCTCGCTGCCGTCCGATCTCGGCTTTCCCGATGACGGCTATGTCCTGCCCAGGATCTCGACAATCGAGCACACCGTTAAAGCCGACCGGACAATCAATGCAGGCGAGGAAACCAAGGGCAAGCTCGCCGGTCAACAGCGCCTGTTTCGCATGCCGGACACTTCCGCAACGGCTATTCACGCCGAGAAGCGACTGACCTGTCAGGATCGCGCCGATCTTGTTGCTGAGTGCGTCGACAGCGATCCGGAAGAACAATGGCTGATCTGGTGCGACACCGACTATGACGCCGATGCCGTTGCCGAGCGCATTCCGGACGCATTGGAAGTCCGCGGATCAATGCAGCTATCCCTGAAAGAGGCGCGGCTCGACGCATTTGCCCAGGGCAATCTCCGCGTCCTGATCACGAAGCCCTCAATCGCAGGCTACGGCTTGAATCTTCAAGGCTGCGCTCGCATGGCCTTCGCAGGCCTCAGTTTCAGCTACGAAAACTATTATCAGGCCATCCGCCGCTGCTGGCGCTTCGGGCAAAAGCGCGAGGTCGAGGTGCATATCGCCATGGCTGATACTGAGGCAGCGATCAAGCGCGTTATCGACCGCAAGTCCGGCGACCATCTCGCCATGAAGATCGAGATGCAGATCGCGATGCGCGAAGCGGCCGCCAATTCCCGAGTTCTTCAATCCTACGAACCGAAACAGGAGGCCACGCTCCCGGCGTGGATCAGCGCATGACCAATGTTCTCGACCAGTCCGCAGGCACGTCCTGGCATGCCTACAATGCCGACACCGTGGAATTCACGGCAGGCATGCCGACCAACTCTATCGACCTGTCCGTTTACTCACCTCCGTTTTCGTCACTTTATATCTATTCCGAGAGCGAGCGGGACATGGGCAACGTCGACTCGCATGATGAGTTCTTTGCCACATACCGGCACCTGATCCGCGAAAAGCTGCGCATCACAAAGCCGGGCCGACTGACAGCGATCCACGTCAAGGATCTGGTTTTCTATTCCAACAGTTCCGAGAAGGGCGATCGCGGCCTCTATCACTTCACCGGCGAGTGCATTCGCGTTCACGTCGAGGAAGGCTGGACGTTCCATCGGCTGATCACGATCTGGCGCTGCCCGGTCAAGGAGATGCAGAAAACCAAGTCGGACAGGCTACTTTACAAGAACTTCCGGACCGATGCGGCGCGCACCGGCGGCGGCATGCCCGAATACATCGCCGTGTTCCGCAAATGGAACGACGACATGGAAAACACTCCGGCCGTCGTTCATCCGCCCGCGCAATTCCCACTCGATGTCTGGCAGGAATGGGCCTCGCCGGTATGGATGGATACCCACGAAACGAACGTGCTCAATGTCGGCGCCAAGAACGACGAGGAACGGCATCTTTGCCCGATGCCGCTGGACCTGACCCAGCGCATCGTCCTGCAATATTCCAACCCGGGCGAGACCGTCTATTCCCCCTTTATGGGCATCGGCTCCGAAGGTGTGGTCGCGATCCGTGAGGGCCGCAAGTTCCTCGGCACCGAATTGAAGCCCGCCTATTTCCAGCGCGCTGTCCGCAATCTGCAGGCGGCCGAGGAAAACCAGACTGCCGGCGATCTTCTCGACACCTTCTCGGGAGACGCGGCATGAGGATTACCGACCCGATCAATCAGAAGGTTTCGTTTCTCGAAGCCGAGATCGCCCGCGAGGACCAAATCATCGCCAATGCCATGGCCGCCAAGCAGATCGGCGATGGCTACTGGAAAAAGCGCTGGGAACTCCAGAACAAGCTTGCCGTCGCCAAGGCGCTGCAGGGTGCGGTTCGGGAGGTGTTGGGATGATCCTCACCTGTTACCGATGCCCGCGCCAGCTCTGCTTTCACGGCTCCAATCGCTCGCTGTTCGTTCGTTTGTTCGGATGGATCAACAGGGGGGGGCGGTACTTCTGCGCCTCCTGCGGAGGTGAAGAATGAGCGGTAAACCCCACGACCTCACCGGCCAGTCATTTGGTAATTGGATCGTCCTGGAATTCGCAGGTGCGGAACCGCCGAAGCACAAGGCGAAATGGTTTTGCCAGTGCGTTTGCGGCGCCCGGAAGGTAGTTCCCGCCGACAGCCTCAAGCGTGGCAAATCCAAGTCGTGCGGATGCCTCACGAACACCATGCGGATCAAGAGCTGTCAGCGTCACGGCCACACTTCAATCGGCTTCCAGTCGCGCACCTACTCGACGTGGCATGCCATGAAAGAGCGGTGTCAAAACGAGCGCCACATGTCCTATCCCGACTACGGCGGGCGCGGAATTTCGGTCTGCGATAGATGGAACGACTTCGCCAACTTCCTCGCCGATATGGGTGAAAAACCAGACAACGTTTCGATCGATAGGATCGACGTGAACGGCAACTATGAGCCATCCAACTGCCGATGGGCGAATGTAGCAACACAATCGGCAAACAAGCGAAAGCGCGTCAAGTATCAGGACATCTACGCCCTGATCGCCGCGGCATCTGCGGTCTGCAAATCACCAAGAAGTCAAACCGAGGTCAATCGGCTTTCCGATGCCCTGAAAGCACTGGAGGCCAGCCATGGGATTTGAACTTCGATATTACCAGAACGAGGCGATTAAATCGATCATCGATTATTGGGATGCCGGCGGCGGAAATCCGCTGATCGAAATGGCGACAGGCGTCGGCAAGTCAATGGTACTTGCCGGTCTCACGAAAAAGCTTCTCGAAGACTATCCGGCCATGCGCATCTTGATGGTTGTCCATCGCAAAAAGCTGATCCGGCAGAACTTCGGCGCGCTGTTGAAAGCTTGGCCGGACGCCCCGGTCGGCATCTATTCCGCCGGGCTGGGCAAGAGGGACGCCCATCATCGGATTACCTTCGCCGGCATCCAATCCGTCTACAACAAGGTGCGCCAGCTCGGGCCGCGCGATGTCATACTGATCGATGAGTGCCACCTTGTCCCGGCAAAGGGCGAAGGCCAATATCGGCAGTTGCTTGACGACATGCATGCCATCGCACCGCATGCGCGCGTCTGTGGATTTACCGCGACTCCCTACAGGACGGACACCGGCAGGCTTGACGCCGGATCGTCGCGGCTTTTCGATGAGACGATCTACAAATACGACATCGGTAAAGGCATTGCGGACGGCTATCTGGCCCCGCTTGTTTCGCGCGCCGGCATTGATGAAATCGATGTATCCAACGTGCGCAGGGCCGGCGGCGAATTCGTCGGAACCGAGCTTGAAAAGGTCTCTTTCGACATCATCGACAAGGCTGTGGCCGAGATTTGCGAGATCGGAAAAACCCGCAAATCGTGGCTGATATTCTGCCCGGGCATCAAACACTCAGAGGCCGTTTGCGCGGCGCTCAAGGCGCGCGGCATCATCTGCGGGACCGTCCATAGCGGGAACGCGGAAGGACTGAACGACAGCAATCTCGAACGGTTTGAAAAGGGCGAGATCAGGGCGCTGGCATCTGCCGACATGATCACAACCGGCTTTGACGCGCCGGGCGTCGATTTGATCGCAATGCTCAGAGCAACCCTGTCCGTTTCCCTCTACGTCCAAATCGCGGGCAGGGGAACGCGCGTTGTTTGGCCGCATGGCTTCGATCAGAACAAGGGCGATGCCGAGGACCGCATCAACGCCATCGCCCGGTCGCCGAAACCGAACTGCCTCGTTCTGGATTATGCCGGCAATATTCGCCGTCATGGCCCGGTCGATGCCGTGGGCGCCGAGAGCAAGACGTTCAATCCAGAAAGCGACACCGGCAAAGTCTCGGTTGATAGCGTGCGCGCCAAGGAATGCCCGGGCTGCCAGGAACTGATCGCGATCAACTCTATCACATGCAAGATCTGCGGACATGAATTCCCGCGCGAAGAAAAGCCCAAGCACGAGGCCGAGGCCGAGAAGTCGGTCGGCATCCTGTCAGGTGAGAAGGTGCCTCCGCAGCAGATCCCGGTCGTCGACTGGCGGCTCGATCGGCACACAAAGGCCTATTCGCCGGACAGTGTGCGCGTGACCTACATCGCCGGCATTTCCGAATACCGGGAATGGCTCGCCTTCGAGCATGGCGGATACGCCAGCCAGAAGGCCATGCAGTGGTGGGCCATGCACGGCGGTTCGTCGCCCTACCCCAAGACCACCGATGAAGCGCTGCACCGCATGGAAGAACTGACCATGCCGGTCACCATCAGCGTGAAGCCGAACAAGAAATATTTCGACATCGTCGGCCGATCGTTTCCGGCGCGGCGCGAGCTGGAGGCAGCAGAATGAGAAAGATTGAGGTTTCCAAATATCTCAAGACGGAAGGTGAGCCGGGTCCGGCGCCAATGCTGCAGTGGATCGAAATCAGCCTTCTGGTTGTCGACGACAGCTATCAGCGCGAGCTGAAGGCTGGCAACTGGAAAGCTATCCATCGTATTGCAACGGGCTTCCGCTGGTCGCGCTTCTCTCCCGTTTTTGTCGCTCCGGTGGAGGGCGGTCGGTACGCCATCATCGATGGCCAGCACAGGGTTCATGGGGCGATGATGGCCGGCATCGAGAGCGTGCCGTGCCAGGTGGTGCACATGACCCGAGAAGAACAGGCTGCAGCTTTTGCCGCCGTGAATGGCGATGTGACCAAGGTCACCGCCTGGCAGGTGTTCAAGGCAGCGCTGGCCGCTGGCGAAAAATGGGCGGTCGAAGCCGCCAATGTAGCCAGCGAGGCTGGTTGCGAGTTGATGGTGCAGAATGCAAGTAGCTGGACCAAGAAGCCGAAGCAGATCTATGCAGTTACCGGGTTTCGAAAACTGCTGACCGCGCACAAGCGTGAGAATGTTGTTGCTGCTCTGACTGCAATCGCCCAGGCCGAGGGGTTCTCGGATGTGCCGGATATGTGGGACGGCAGCATCATCCTACCGGTTCTTTCGGCATGCTCGCAACGACCGCGAGCGGTGACGAGAGGCGAAGCGTTTATCGACTTTCTCGAAATGTGGCCGCTTCTCGATGAGATGGAACGTATTCAGTCCCAGACCAAAGAGCGGATCCGCAAGGGGCTGCCTTACATCGGCAAGAAAGAGCAGCTTGAAAGCGCGCTAATTGATGCCATCGACCGGAAGTTTGTCGATCGAATGATGCTGCCGGCGCCAGAGGCGGTGAAATGAACGCCCGGGTTCAAGAAATCATGCGCGAGCTGCCGCCGAGCGTCCGCAGCATCGTGGTTGATGCGGCGCATCAGTACGGCGTGAAAATCTACAGCATTTTCAGCCCAAGCCGTCGCAATCCGGTCGTCATGGCCAGATGGTCGGCGATGTACCGGGTAAAATCCGAGATCGAGGTCGCATCAACGATCAAGATTTCCGAGTGGTTCGATCGTGATCACACATCGGTCTTGAGCGGCTTGGCTCGCTATTCCGCGATCACCGGCAAGCCGCGCCTGACCAACTATGACCTGACCAGGCGCGTCAACAATCCATCACAAATCAAGGGTGTGAAGCTATGACCATTCACAAGGATTGGAGGATAATGGATCCTGCCGAGAAGATTGCGGCGATCAAGAGGGTCTATGAGCCGGGGTATTCCGCCTCGCAGATCGCGTCGCTAATCCCCGGCGCGGTGCGCAACGGCATCATCAGCATCTATCATCGCAAGGCTTCCGAGTTCGTGAACTGCCCACTTCTGCCGCGACAGGGCGGCAACGGGCAACGGAAGAAGCGACCGGAAAAACAGAGAGCTCCGCGCATCGTTCGCACATCGACGATCAAGGCAGCACTCGCGCCGCGCCGCAAAGCGTCCGAACCAAAGCCGCCGAAGCCTGTAGCTGAACCAGTCATCAATCCTGAATTCCGCATGATCGCATTGATCGACCTTGGTCGCGACGAATGCAAGTGGCCAGTCGAGGGTGCTGGCGAGCATGCGCGGTTTTGCGGATGCGTCACCCATGAACCCGGAAAGTCGTATTGCGAGTTTCATCACCAGATATCGGTGCAGCCGTGAGCGATAACATCGGCATCCAGTGTCCGAAATGCCAATCGGCGCGCCACTTCGTCATCGACACCAGGCCGGAAGACGAGCGGGTCATGCGGCGGAGAAAGTGCAGGGCATGTGATTTCCGTTTCACGACCGTCGAGATCATCAAGGCCGATGTGGTCATGAGCGAGAAGCACGGCAACGCGATCAAGGTCAACCACGCCTTGGCCCTGGTCTCACGGCTCAAGACCTCGATTGAAGCAATGGCGGGCGATCGTGATTGACCAGTTCAATCCTGCCGTCTGCGGCGTCTGCGCCCGGTCCGCGATTGGCATCGGCCACTCCCCGCCACGCGCATCCAAGATCCTTTGGCTCTGCGACGATCCGAAATGCATTCAAGCCGCGAAGGCAGTCCATTCAATGAAGCAAGACGAGTTCACCCGGATCGAGAGCCTGGCCGCGGCCAAGGGGGGCGATGCCGGGATAGAGTTCCTGGAGACGATCGGCAAGACCGATTTCACGGCTATGAACATCGACGAATGGTCCGAATTCCGCCGGCGCATCATTGCGGGCTACCGCGCCGCCCTGCTTGCCGACATGACCGGCGAGGTGGTGCTGTGATGTCAGACACGACCGTCTCCAATCGCGAGACAGCACTCTCGCTTGCCGCTGCAGGCTTTTCCGTCTTTCCCTGCCATTCCGGGGGCGAGAAGGCGAAGTCGCCGATGCCGTTTATAAAGTGGCGCGAGGCCTCGACGACGAGCGAGCGCCAGATCCTGCAATGGTGGCAGAAATGGCCGGACGCGGCCATCGGGCTCGACCTGGCCAAGTCCGGCCTGATCGTCATCGATGCGGACCGGCATGACGAGAGCGCCGATGGTGTCGAGGCGTTCGGCCAGCTGATGTCGGATCACGGATTTGACCCGGACAGCGCGCCGCTGGTCGCTACGCCGTCGCAGGGCAACCATCACTATTTCCGGCAGAGACCAGGCGAGGCGCTCGGCAACTCGGAAGGTGCGATCCGCGGCAAGGGCATCAATGTCCGCGGCCATGGCGGCTATGTCATTGCGCCCGGAACCGTCATGGCAGATGGCCGCGTCTATGAGCTATGGGGCGATATCACAGATCCGCCAGTCATTCCGGACTGGCTGCATGGGCTGATCACCACGCCGCTTGAGCCGGTGCGGGAAAGGGTATCGCTTTCTCCGACACCCTCACACGAGCAAGCCGATCTTGATGAGATCGCGGAACTGCTCGGCTACATCAACCCCGACTCCGGCTATCAGGACTGGCTTGCCGCCCTCATGGCCGTCCATGCTGCTACGGGCGGATCCTCGACGGGGTTGGCCGTGGCCGATGACTGGTCCGCACGGGGCTCGAAATACAAGGGCACGAAGGAACTCGCGGCCAAGTGGAGGTCATTCAAAGGGCAGGGCGTCAATCTTGCCACCTTGGCCGCGCTGGCCCGCGAGAACGGCGCGGACCTGTCCGCCATCGCCATCAAGCATCGCGGCCATGAGCACGACTATGATCCGGTCGAGGCGGCGGAAGCGGCCCGCCGGCTGATCGAGCATCATGACGGGACGCTGGCAGATGCGGAGACGGGGGAGGTTGTACAGATTGAACAAAACGTACAACCCGAGAGGGTCACGAATATCGACTATCCGCCCGGACTGGTTGGAGATGTTGCGCGGTGGATCGTCGCTACCGCACGAAAGCCACAACCGGCGCTCGCTATAGGGGCGGCATTGACGATAGTCGGAACGGCTGCCGGTCGCCAGTTCATGGGGCCGACAGAGGCAGGAACCGCACTCTATGTTCTAGCGCTGGCTCCAACGGGGCAAGGCAAGGATTTGCCACTCAAGCAGGCTCGCAGGATTCTAAACGCATCAAGTCTTCCCCATCACCTGGGAGCGGACGAATTCATGTCGTTCTCCGCTGTTGTCAATGTGCTCAAGCGCAGGCCTCTTTGCCTGTGCCCCATGGACGAGTTTGGCGACTTCATGCGGAGAATATACGACAAACGGGCTAGTTCTCACGCGAGAGCGATCTCGAAAATTTTCAGAACAATGTGGGGCGGCAACTTCGATGAGGTATCGACCGCAGAGTGGGCTGAAAAGGAAAGCATTTCGATCTGGGCGCCGCACCTTTCTATATTCGGGGCGTCAACCCATGAGCAATTTTACACGGCGCTCGAATCGGGAGCTGTGTCAGATGGAACCCTAAACCGCTTCCTCCTGATTGAGGGGGCCAAGCGACCGAAGCCAGTGAAGCCAAAGGCCGATCAATTCATCGTTCCTCGTCAAATCATCGACGATATGAGGATTATCTATTTTCGGTCCGGCGAAATGGCAGCCTCAAACAGAATCTTCCCAGACACGGATATCGCCGGGACACCGGGTGCTGCATTCAGAATGAAGTGGTGCGCCGACGGCTCGGAAGAATTTTTCGCGACCTTTTCCAGAGACATCGAAAACAAGATGTTCGCGGAGCCGGAGAACGTAGATTTCATCGTTCGAACGGCAGAGATGGCCGTGAGGATCGCCACCATTGTCGCTGCCGGCAGGCACAATGACAGCATCCGGCTAGATGACATACAGTTTGGAGCTAATCTTGCCATGCAGAGCGCCGATCTGATGATCGCTGGCGCGGCCGACTACATGGCCGAGACAGACCATCAGGCGAATGCCCAGCGCGTCGTCAGAATAATCAGGGAGCGCGGCGGCCGGATGGTCTATCGTGATATCGCCAGGGCAATGAAGCACATGAAGGCACGGGACATAAAGGATATGATGGCCGGTCTTTGCGAAATGGAAATCCTACGTCGCGAGGAAATTCAAAAGCCGAGCGGAGGTCATCCTGTAGTCTGGTTTTCAGCCACCTAGGAGAAGACAATGAAGATCGCAAATACGATGATTGCATGGAACTCAGGCGGCGACATTGAATGCGGCCCGTGGCCCGACAAAACCCGGTGGTCAAGGGAGTTTCGCTTTACGGCGGGAGCTTGTGACTCCGATTTCAAGAACCGACCTGAGGCGGAAATCACCGCCATGGTCTTCATCTTGTTCAATACCGTTGTGGTGCGGGACGGCATTTCGGTCGAGGCCGCGCACCGGGCGTTCTTGAAAATAGATGAATACCGGGATGCGATAGCACCTGACCTGCCTGGAACCTAGGGGGCGTCTTTTGGGTCCAGCTTTTTGAGCCGCACCAAGGACGCACTTACCAGTCCACGAATGGCCTCGGGGCGAGAAGGCGTGGATGGCTCGTTGGCAATGAATGCGTCGAGAGCGGCGAGCAAATCATCATGCATCCGAACGGAAATCTGCGTCCCCTGACCGGTCGGTGCAGGGCCTCGTTTTTTCTTTGGTACCAAAGTTGTTGACTTGCTCATGAAACATTGGTACCAAATAAACAGGCCGATGGGAAGTGCGAATTCCACATCGGCCCTAACCGAAACCAATCTGACTGGAGATTGATATGGCTATCGCCCGTATACCACTTTCGAAAATCGCTCGCGACCCGATTGTTGCGGCTTTCCTCGCTCGCGGTGAGCGCGACAACGGCATGGAATACGCCGTTCCGGCCGCGCCCAAGCCCGTGCTTCCGAACGGCGCGGCGCGCGTCCTGGTGGCGGCATGATCACGCGGCGCACTGTTTTGAAAGCCGTGCCGTTCGCTGGTCTCGCGGTCAGCACCGGGGCTCTTGCCTCGCCAGACGAGCGGATCGAAAGCGCGCTGGAGACGATCCGCGCCGCCCTCGCCGAGAAGTATCCAGACTTTCAGGTGCTGGTCGGCGGGGGTATCCAGACCATCGAAAATGCTGACACGGGCGCGCTCGACATGCCCGTAGTCCACCGGCTCGAAATTATCGGTTTTGCGCACGGGTTCAATCCGCCTCGCATGGCCTGAAATTCGATGGCGCCACTTGAGGTGACACTTGGTGACACTTGGGCCACTTGAGGCGAGCAAGTGTCACCATAAGGTGCCACTTGGGGTGACACTTGTTAGAGATTAAGTGACTGTAATTGTTAATCTTATATCAAGTGTCTCAAGTGTCACTACATAAATACTAAATCGTGAAATACAACTATAAGGAGGCCTATACAACCTATAGAATGTAATATTTCCGGGGGTGCCTATTCACGCGGGACACTCGCGCCACTCGATAAATCAACCGACGAAGGAGCCTAAAATGATCCAAGTGAAAGTCTTTGCCGATACCGCCTTTGGTGGATTTGCCAGCGTAGAAAAGCAGGCAAATAATTTCCTTTCCACGATTGATCCGGAGAAGGTCGTCGTCGTTACGCCGTCTCTTGGAAGCGTTGGGCATCAGGAAGACTTGATCGAAATCTACCAGTCGTTTTCGATCACTGTGGTCTATCGGGCCGACTGATCCAGCCATCATCATGCCTAAAAAATTCGGTCGCCTGATTGGCGGCCGTTTTCACCCCTTGACCAACTCGACCGAATAACGGCATCTTCAAATCAGCCTGGCACGGCCCGTCCGGTCTCATCAACGGAGATCGGCAACTTTGGAACACACAGACCACTCATGGTACGCGGTCCGCATTTCCGGACAGGCTACCCGCGTTTCCCATCGCCGGATCATTTTCACCGGGCCGAAGGGCGGGTCGCATCAATACCTCGTGCCCGACATCAATCAGAAAACCAATATCGAGGTCGAGCTCGAACATCAGGGCATCGAGTACTTCTTGCCCATGTCGATCAGCGAGGCGCCGCATCGCCGCAAGCGCAACGTCATGGTTACCCGTCGCGCGCCTCTGCTGCCCGGTTACGTCTTCGTCCAGCACGTCCCGGACTGGCAACGCCTTGAAGATGCCGAGGGCGTCGTCGGTGTGCTCAAGTGCGGGTTGGACAACGTCCGCATTCCAAGCCGCGACATCCACGATCTGCGCATGATCGAATGGCAGGCGTTCTGCGATTATCTCGATCCGCCGGAAGATCGGGAAAAGCGGGCCGTCCACGATCGGTTCGTCGAGGGCGCGCGCTACATGATCAGCCACAAGACCTATGGGCAGATACCGGTCACCATCCTGTCAATCACGAACCGGAACCGGGTCAAGGCCATCGCCGACAAACTTGGCCGTATCGATTTCCTGCCGGCCGATATTGACGAGGTGAACGAAGCGGCGTAACTTTCGCGCAATAGGTGATTTGGCGACGAGGGCTTTTCCCCCGCCAGCATGGCAGGCTTCACCACCTGCAAGCGCCGGTCTCTCTGAGTGCCGGTGCTACTGCAATTCCAATCCCTCGCACGGCTTAGGCTATGTGACGCGGCTTTCGAGCCAGCTTTCTTCAACCAGCGCAAACTCCTGACCTTCGCCAACCGGTGCGAGGGATAGCCCATCGATTATGGATCACAGCCCGTTTGCGTTGGCAGTTCATGATGCCGGGCCAATCGTGGGAAGCCGGATCAAATTCGCGAGGTGTCAGTCATGGCGCTAACACCGAAACAAGCTCTTTTCGTCAAGGAATACCTCGTCGATCTCAACGCCACTCAGGCAGCGATCAGGGCAGGGTACAGCGAGAAGACAGCGCGCCAGGTCGGTGCCGAAAACCTGACAAAACCTGTCATTGCCGAAGCTATCGCCGCCGCCCAGGCCGAGCGCTCCGCACGCCTTGAGGTCAATGCCGATTGGGTCTTGCGTCGCTTGGCCGACGAGGCCGAGGCAGACGTCGCCGACCTCTATGACGATGAGGGCAATCTGAAGCCGGTCCATGAATGGCCGTTGATCTGGCGGCAGGGCCTTGTCGGCGGAATCGATGTCGAGGAAATCCGCGAGGATGGCCGCACGATCGGTCAGGTCAGGAAGCTCAAGCTG
This sequence comes from Parahoeflea alexandrii, assembly GCF_024105735.1. GTDB lineage: Bacteria > Pseudomonadota > Alphaproteobacteria > Rhizobiales > Rhizobiaceae > Hoeflea > Hoeflea alexandrii. Next base: position 891,296 of record NZ_JAAAML010000001.1, read on the forward strand.
TCCGACCGGATCAAGCGTATCGAGTTGATCGGCAAGCATGTCGGTGTTCAGGCCTTCCGCGATCAGGTCGGGCTGTCTGACCCGAACGGCGGGCCGATCCAGACGGAAACGAGGACATGGCGAGAAGCGCTGCGCAGCGAGAAGAGCTAGGCGCGACAACTCACCTCACCAACCCGGCGCTGTTTGACTTCTGGGAGCAGGTATTCCTCGGCGAGGTCGATACTGCCGTCCTGCATGGAGGCCGTTCCAGCTCCAAGACGCGGGACACAGCCTGTCAGCTGATCCGCCTCATCGACCATCTGCCGGTCAAGATGCGCGTGTTGTGCATCCGGCGTTTCCAGAACCGAATTCAGGAGTCGGTCTACACCGAGCTTAAATGGGCGATCGGCCATCTCGGGCTTTCCGATCGATACGAGGTCCAGAAGACCACGATCATCCACCGGGCAAGCGGCTCGGAATTCATCTTCTACGGAATCGAGCGCAATCTCGAGGACATCAAGGGAACGTCGGACATCGACATTCTCTGGGTCGAGGAAGCCGAGAAGCTGACCGAAGACCAGTGGGTTGTGATTGCGCCGACGATCCGCAAGGAAGACAGCCTCGCGATCCTGCTGTTCAACCCGAAGCTGGTCACCGATTACGTCTGGAAGAACTTCGTCGTCAACACGCCGTCTCACTGTCTCGTTCGACAGATCAACTACCTCGAAAACCCGTTTCTCTCCCAGAAGGCCCTACGCGACATCGCGCTGATGCAGGACCGCGACCCGGAGATGTTCGAACACATCTATGGCGGCGTTCCGCTCGGGGATAGCGAGCTTTCGATTTTCAAGCGGCGTTGGCTGGACGCATGCGTCGACGCCCACAAGGTTCTGGGCATCGAGTTGACCGGCCGCAACGTCATCGGGTTCGACCCGGCCGACGATGGTGAGGACAAGTGCGCCACGGCTGAAAAGATCAGCGGCGTGTTTGCCGACGTTGACGACTGGTCTTCGGGCAAGGACGAGCTCGTCCAGAACGCAAAGAAGGTTTGGGGCAAGGCGAGGATCCGCGGCGCGCTAGTCTCATACGATACGATCGGCGTCGGTGCCTTTGTCGGCGGCTACATCGATGAGCAGAACGACGCGAATGGGACCGCCGTCGAGCACTATGCTTTTCATGCCGGCGGCGGCGTGATGGACGCGGATCAACCCAGTGATCCGCAGAACAGCAACAGCCCGCTCAACAAGGACGAGTATCTGAACCTCAAGGCGCAGGCTTGGGCGAATACCTCGCGCCGCGCCATGCTGACGTTCAACGCCGTCACGCGGGGCAAGGAAATCAAGACCGAGGACATCTTGTCCTTCTCATCGGACATCGGCGCCCAGAAGCTCGACGCGCTGTTTACCGAGTTGTGTGTGCCCTGGTGGGTCGAGAGCGAGGGCAAGAAGCGCGTCGTGCCGAAGCTCAAGCTCAAGAAGGATCTCGGCGTCAAGTCGCACAACCTGGCTGACGCGGTGATCGCTGCCGACAATGTGAATGCAACCGGCAGCGCCGTCGCCATGTTCCTGAGAAAGAGGCACCAATGACCATCCATCCGATGATCACGAATGCGGTGCGCAGGCTTGAGAGCATGTTTCCGGGCTACTTCGCGACGACAACCAAGCGCAACCACTACGTCGACTTCGGCTTTCCGGAACAGGTCGACTTCAATCAGCTCTGGCAGATGTACAGCCGCAACGGCATTGCTCGAGCTGCGGTGAGCAAGACGATCCTCAAGACATGGCAGGATCAACCGTTCCTGCAGACCGACGACAAGCCGGACGACATAAATCCGGCCGAGCAGGAGGTCATGGACAAGTTCGCTGAGCTCCGGTTCTGGCAGAAGCTCGCCACAGCCGACCGTCGCTCGCTGGTGGGTGCTTATTCCGGCATCATTTTCCGGTTTGCCGACGATCAGATGATGAATCAGCCTGTCACCGGCAGCCTGCCGGGCCTTGATGCGCTGGTCGAGATCATCCCGGCATGGGCTGGTCAGTTGACCGTCTCGACATGGGACACGGACGAGCGATCGCCGACTTATGGTCAGCCGACCATGTTCAGCTTCAATGAGACGGCCGTCGATACCAAACAGGGTCAGACCCGCTCGTTCGAGGTGCATCCGGATCGGGTGTTTATCTGGTCGGAGGACGGAACGGTCCATTGCGAGTCTGCGCTGCTGCCGGGCTACAATGATCTCGTCACCATCGAGAAGGTGACCGGTGCCGGCGGCGAGGGGTTCTGGAAAAACGCCAAAAGCGCTCCTGTCCTGCAGGTCGACAAGGACGCCAAGATTTCCGACATGGCCAAGACCATGGGCGTTGCCGAGGCGGATCTTGCCGATGCCATGAATGCCCAGGTTGAGGACTATCAGAAGGGCTTTGACGCGCTGCTGATGCTGCAGGGCATGGAAGCCAAGACGCTGGGCGTCACGCTTCCGCAGCCAAAGGAATTCATTGACGGGCCTATGCAGAGCTTCGCGGCGTCGTGGGGCATTCCGATCAAGATCCTCGTGGGTATGCAGACCGGTGAGCGCGCCAGCAAGGAAGACGCCGACGAATGGGCGCAGACCAACATGGCGCGCCGAAACAACTCGGTGATCCCGAACATCATGGGCGTGGTCGAGAAGCTCAAGAACTTCGGCATTCTCAAGCCCCTGAAATGGTCGCTCTACTGGCCTGACCTGACCGAAAGCAGCATGGGCGAGAAGATCGACCGGGCCGACAAGATGGCTGGCATTAATCAGAAGCATGCGCAGCCCGGCGGATCCGAGATCGTGTTTACCGAAGACGAGATTCGGGAGGTTGTTGGCTTCGATCCGTTGCCCGAGGCGCAGAAGTACCGTGATCCGGTCTTTGATAGAGAGAAAACCGACGAAAAGACCGCGGAAGACGACGCGGCCGCGCTTGAAAATGCGGCCCGGCAGTAGCTGCGGCGATTGGTACTAACAAGCTCTAGGAAACCATCATGACCAAGAAGATCCGTGTCAATATACGGTCGCTGGCCAATGTCGCCGCCGTCCGCAAGGAAAAGCGCAACGGTCGGGACGTCGTGATCGTGCCCTCGGCCACGCTGCCCGACGATATCGTCATGAACGGGATCAAGTACCCGGCCGATGAGATCGCCAAGTCTTTCATGACCCTCAACCGGACTCCGGCGCCCTTTGGTCATCCCAAGGTCAATGGCAAGTTCGTCTCGGCCCGTGACCCTGAGGGGATCAACGTCTCTTATGTCGGCGCATGGAATGAAAACGTCCGTCGAGAAGGCGGGCGAGTACTCCTCGACAAGGTCATCGATGTCGCCATCGCCAACCAGTCCGAAAACGGCAAGGCCGTGCTTGAGGCGATCGACAAGGGCGAGCCGGTCCACACCTCGACCGGTCTGCTTTGCGAGCTCGGCGCGGCAAATGGCGATGATCACAAGCATACCGCCATGAACATCATGTTCGACCATGACGCCATTCTTCTGAACGAGGACGGCGCGGCCACGCCCGACCAGGGCGTCGGAATGCTGGTCAATGCCTCCGGCGAGGCCGAAGAAATTGAGGTCATCAATTCCGCTATCGATGAGGCGGATCGTGATCTCGACTGGGCGCTGGATTCAGCCGTCCGGGCTCTTGAGAAGCGCCAGCGTGCGCCGCTCATGGAGCGACTGAAAACCGCACTTATCGAAGCGTTTCGCTCCGAGCGGGAAACCCAGGCAAACGAAAAGGACATCGATATGCCGATTGATGAAAAAGCATTCGATGCGCTTTCCGCGAAGGTCAACTCCCTCTCGGAAGCCGTCGACAAGATCCCCACGACCGTGGCCGAGGCCATGACCAACGCCGTCAAGCCGCTGGTCGAGGCGCAGGAGGCGCTGGTCGCCAACCAGAAGGCCAAGGACGAGGCCGAGCTTGCTGAGCTGCAGGCGAAAATCGTCAAGGCCAACATCCTCGATGAGGAAGGAGCCAAGGAACTGACCCTCAACGCTGCGCGCAAGCTTGCCGAGAAGGTCAAGGTCGGCAACGCCGCTGGCGTGAACTCGGCTTTCAAACCCGGCGCCGACAACGATGAGTGGGCGGGCTACGACCTGAACGCCAACATCAAGACCGAGAAGGGAGCCGCGTAATGGCCAATGTCATTTATCGTGGTCCGATCAAGGACGAGCCGGAAACGGTCAACAAGCCGGTGGCGGGCGCCTACCTGCCCGGCATCATGGTCACGGAAAGCGCAACCGCGTTGACCGTCGCCGTCGCGGCCGACATGGAAAAGGATCTGCTGATCCTGTCCAATCGCCGCTTTGTGGGTCAGGACGTGGCCACAGCCTATGCGTCCGGCGATACCGGCGTAGCCTATCGTCCGCGCCCCGGCGAAGTCTACCAGGTGCGGTTGGCAGGCGCTACCTATGCCTACAATGCCCCGCTGACCGTGGGCGCTTCGGGCTACCTCGAGGCGACCAGCACTGCCGAGAAGGTTGTGGCCTATTTTCAGGGCACGGCCGGCGCAATTACCGCAGGCGCATTGGCCGATGTTCGCATCGCCAACAGCTTCCTGACGGCAGCGGCATAAGGAGATCCTGAGATGCTGACCTTTACCCCTGCGCAGCAGGAACTCCTGCTCAACAACCGCCGTGCGTTCAACACGCGCCAGGCGGCCATGGCTGCCGAAATGGGTGGTGAACTCATGATTGGCAACGCCGCCACGCTGCCCCGTGATGTCTGGGGACTGTGGGACCGGGAGGCTGTCGAAATCCAGCGTTCAGTTCTTGCCGTCTTCAATGATCTCTCGGCCAGCGTTGCGACCCCGATGCCGATCGGCAAGATTGTTCACCATTTCCAGACTGTTTCCGACAGTGGCGAAGTGAACATCTCGCTGGACGGCAGGTCCAAGGGACGTACCGATCAGCCGGTGATCGACTACCACGGCACTCCGCTCCCGATCATCGACAGCCCGTTCTCCTACGGATGGCGTCAGGTCGCGGCGGCACAGACCGAGGGCTTCCAGCTCGACGCCGCCGGGCGCATGAACGCCATGCGCAAGACGGCCGAAAAGCTGGAGAGCATTGCGCTCGACGGTGACGCCAAGATCGTGGTCGGCACCGCGACCCTTTACGGGCTGCGCAATCATCCGAAGCGCGCCACCCGCGCCACCGGACAGGCACTGTTGACCGCGACCGGTCCGCAGTGGGTTGCCGATGTCACGGCCACGCTCAAGCTGCTGCATGCCAAGAACTTCCGGGTTCCTGCTACGCTTTATGTCAACTGGGATGACTGGTTCTATGCCAGCAACACCGACTATTCGTCGCAGTATCCCAACAAGACGATTGCGCAGCGGGTGCGTGAAATCGGCGGCATCGAGAACATCGTGCCGGCGTCGGGTGTGGCTGCAAGCCAGATCATTGCCGTGGTCAAGCGCCGCGACGTGGTCCAGGTGCTTAACGGGATGCCAATGGCGACCCGTGCGCAGTTCCGCGCCAATCCTGAGGACGATTACAACTTCGTCACGATGGCGGCCTCGGCTATCGAAATCAAATACGACGCCGAAGACCAGTGCGGCGTTGCGGTTTCGACCATCGCTTGATGATCTCTATGGCGGGCCGCGCAGTCGGCCCGCTTTGTGAGACCATCCGCAACCTGAAAGGATCAGGATCATGAAGCTTGAAATCACACAGAAGGGCATCTTCGACCAGAACGGCAAGGAAGCCGAGATCGGCTCGACCATCGACGTCAAGGGCGACACTGTGCCGGCATGGCTGGTCAACAAGTGCCGTCCGGTCGGCGGCTCCGGCAAGAAGGCTGTGACCAATCCGGCGCAGGATCCGGTCACTCCGGTTGTCGAAGGCTACGCCGTGGCCGAAAAGTCGCCTGGCTGGCTCGTCGTCAACAAGGACGGCGTTGCCGTGACCAAGGCCATGCGCAAGGATGAACTCGAAGGCTTCGACGCGATGAGCGACGAGGACAAGGGTGCATTCGCCGAGCTGCACAAAGGCTGATCGAATATGGCCGGTTATGGCACCGATGAAGGGTTCACTGCATGGCTGACTGAAAACGGCTATGCAGTTCCGTCTGGCTCGCCGGCATCGGCCGTGATTCGTCAGCGCGGATCATCCTACGTCGATGCCGTATATGGCGGGCGATTTGTTGGTGATCCGACAGACCCGGTTACGCAAGAGCGCTCATGGCCGCGGATCGGCGCTTTCGCATACGGCGTCGAGATCGGAAGCGATGCTGTTCCTGATGCGGTTATCAAGGCATCCTATCATGCCGCCCTTGCCGCAGCGACTTCCGATCACAGCCTTTCGCTTTCCACTCCGGCCGCCGTCAAGCGCAGGAAGGTCGGTGATGTGGAGGTGGAATTCGCCGAAGCCGCGGCGACTTTTCAGTTCGCTGACGATGTGCCGGTCTCCGTCCTTGATGGCCTTCTCGCGCCACTGCTCAGGAGCAGGACCGGCGTTCTGATCCGGACCATTGGGGCATGAAGACTTACAGGATCTCCGACAGGGCCAAGGGCAAGAAGGGATCGAAGGCCAACCTTCCGCCGATCGAGGAAAGCGTTCGCAACCGTGTCGCCTATCTCAGGGTTTTGCGAGCCATGCTGCGCGAGCTCGGTCAGATGGGCCGGAAGGCGCGGGAAAGCTTCGATTTCGAGAGGCTGGCGCAGACCGCTGCCATGCTGGTCCTGACAGCGGAAAGCACGGTAAATCGCATTCTGGACCTTGAAGCGCAGCGGCACACCACGGCTTTCATGCAGACCGCAAAGCGTGCCTTGGGTGTGGATCTGGCCGATGTGGTTCTGAAAGAGGATCTGGCCGAGTATCTGCGACTGGCCGGGATGCGAAATGCGGGCCTGATCAAGGGCTTGAGCACGGACGCCGTAAAAAGGATTCAAGAGACCGTTTCGACTGCCCTGATCAATGGAACACCTGCGCGGGAATTGCAGGCTAGGATCTCGGAACAGCTTCGGATCTCTGATCGCCGGGCGCAGCTGATAGCCCAGGATCAGCTTGCAAAGCTCAACAGTGATCTGAACCGCATTAGGCACGAACAGGCCGGGATTACGGAATATCGGTGGGCTACTTCGAAAGACGAGCGGGTGCGCGAACGCCATCGGGCATTGGAAGGCAAGGTCTACAAATACGGACAGCCAACTGGGGCGGAAGGCGGATTGCAGCCTGGTCAGCCGATCAGGTGCCGGTGCGTTGCAATTGCGATTGTTCAGTTCTGAAGATGTTCGCCGGGTAATTCGTCTTCGTCTTCGACCAGCATCATCGCGGTCATCAAATTCTTGATCGGATCGAGTCGCGCGGCGATATCGCCATCCTGACGCTTCAGGTGGAGCTCTATGGCTTCCACTCTCGCGGCGAGGTCAAGGAGCAATTGGCGGATCTCTTGAAACTGCTCTTCGGTCATCATTGAGGTTTCGCATATGGCTTGCCGGTGTCAAGAGCGCAGGGCGGCAATAGTGGCCGCTTCGAAGGCAAAGAGCATCCGCCAAGCCGGATCAGCTGCCCGGTTCGTCATCCGGACATCCGCCGAAGACTTGGCCAGAGCGGTCAACTTGCGCCGCAACGGCGTCAAGGGAGTAAAGTGATGGTCAAGGTCACCAATACCGGCGACACAAAGCAGCACGTCCACACTACGGGCGGCGTCGTAACGATCTACCCCGGCAAGACCCGTGATGTCGAGTTGTCCGGTCCGGGCGCCAAGCTGGTCGATCGGTCCGATGTGCTCGAGGTCAAGGTCAGGCGCGGTCGAAAGGCTGTGAAGGCCAAGTAGATGCCCGACATCACATTCCGGCGGATCAGGCATCATGATCTGTCCAAGGTGCAGACCAGCCTTATGGGACCGAAAAAGGTCAAGGTGGGTTTTCCGTCCGGGAAGGCAGACGCCGGCAACATTAAGAAAGCCATCTGGAACCATTTCGGCACGAAAGGCGGGGCCAGTGGAGGCGGCTGGGGTGGCCCGATCCCAGAGCGGCCATTTCTGACCAACGCCATGCGCGACAACCGTGCCAGCTACCGCCAAGGTATGAAGATCAGCGCCAAGAAGCTGCTGATTGGCGCGACATCGCTGAATACCGTGCTGTCCAAGCTCGGGATCAAGGCGCAAGGCGATATCCAGACCGAGATCACCTCTCTTTCCTCGCCGCCAAATAGCTCGGTGACGATCGAAATGAAGGGATCTAGCAATCCGCTTATCGACAATGGCGAGATGCGCGCCGCGGTGACATGGAAGATTGACGAATGATCGATGTCGCCATTGCTATCGACGGTGAGGCCGTCAGCGTGACGCGCACCAGGTCGGCAAGCGGCTCTTATGACGCCAATGGTGACTGGACTGCCGGCGCATCGACTTCGGTCGGGATCATGGCCGTTGTGCAGCCGGTAAAAGGCAATCAGTTGATGGACATGCCGGAAGGCATCCGAACCGAGGCCGGCTGGATCGTATGGAGCCGGTCGGACATGGCCGTTGATGACCGGATCACGGACGACGGCAAGACCTATCGCGTTCTGTTCGCATGGCCGCGCACAAGGGACGGGGATTTTTATCGGGCGGCGCTGGGGCTGGTGGCATGACCAATGACGAAGCCCACAGCGCGATTGTCCGATGGGTGGCCGCAAAGACCGGTGTGACCACGATCAAGGCGCATCAGGGCGGCGCGGCTCCGGCGCTCCCGTACATCATGGTCAACATGACCGGCTTTGCCGAGGTGCGCGAGAACGCCATCGATATCGAGTTCACCGAGACCGACGAGCTCAACAGTGAAGATGAAAAGATCGTCGAAGCGGCTCCGGTCACCGAAATGGAGTGGCGGTTTTCCGTCCATGCCTACGGCGACAATCCGACCGATCAGCTTCGACCTATCGTCTCGGTCATGAAGCTATCGCAGGGTACGGAGCCGGCCTATCCGGGTCTGACGATCCATGAAGCTTCCCAGATCCGCAACGTTCCGGACTGGATCAACAACGAATGGCAGCCGCGCGCACAGATGGACCTGTTCGCCCGCGGCATCATCCGCGATGCATCGAATGTCGATGTCATCGACGAATACAGCTTCGACATCGCTCAAAGCTGATCTGACTACCCCGACAACCTGAAAGGATAACGGCATGGCTATTGTGCCTTATACTCGCGTGGTGAACGTCTCGCTCACGCGCAATGATGCATTTCCGAGCCGCCGTGGTTTCGGGACTCAGCTGATAGTGACCACGGAAAGCGTGACCGACGTTGTCGACGCCACGGTGCGCACGAAGCTTTACGCCTCGATCGAGGAAGTCGCTACCGATTGGGCAACCACGACCGAGCCTTACAAGGCCGCCGCGTCTGCCTTCTCGCAGAACCCGCGTCCAACACAGATCAAGATCGGTCATGTGGTTGATGACGACACGATGACCAGCGCCGAACTCCAGGCGCAGCTTGATCTGCTCTATGCTTACGACAGCGACTGGTATTTCATCAGCTGCACGTCCGAGCTTCGCGATACCGCGGCCACAGTCGGTTTCCTGGTGTGGACGGAGAGCAAAAACAAGCTGGCATTGATCGACAGCAACGCGGCCGACACCGAAGACCCGGCAGATGTCGCAGTGCTCGCTGCTGTGAACAAGGGCACCTATGAGCGCTCCGGCGTGTTCTATCACACCACGGCAGCCGCCTATCCATCGGCCGCTCTTCTGGCCTACATGCAGACCCGCAACTTCGATGATGCGGGTTCCGCCTACACCGCCAAGTTCAAGAACCTGAAGGGCATCGCCGCGGTCAACATCGACAGCGCCGCGATCACCGCGGTTACCGGGTTCACGCCGGGCGTCGGGCAGTCAACCAGCGCTGGTCATTGCGCGAACACCTACATCGACATCGGCTCGCGCAATTTTGTTGTAGAGGGTTCGACTCTCACGCCAAACGTCTTCCTCGACGAGGTGCACGCGACGGACTGGATCATTGCTCGGACCGAGGAAGAGGTTCTCGGTGTGATGCTGAACAATCCGAAAATCCCGTTCACCGACCAGGGCATGCAGATGCTGGCCGGCGCGGTCCGTTCGGTCATGCAGCAGGCCGTCCGAGCCGGGTTGGTCGCTCAGGACATTGATCCGACAACCAGCGAATACGCCCCGGCCGTTGTGATCACGGTTCCGAGCGTGTTCGATGTGCCGGAAAGCCAGCGCAAGGCTCGCATCGCCCCGGCGATCACTGTCCGGTTCCGCTATTCCGGCGCTGTGCATTACTCGGTCGTCACCTATCAGATGACATTCTAAGGAGGCCTGACAGATGGCTATTTCTTCCGCATACAGCATGGTCAACGTCTCCGCGACAGTCGATGGTCAGCAGGTGCAAGGCGCATGGGATGGCGATGACGCGCTCATTGTCACCCCTGGCGCCGACAAAGGCACCGGTCTGATCGGCGCAGATGGATCGGGCATCTTCTCGATTTCGGCTGACAAGTCGGCATCGATCAGCATCAAGCTGATGCACACGAGCCCGACCCACCGGCTTCTGTCGCAGAAAATGAAGCGCCAGCAGGCCTTGGGTGGCGCCGCTGCATCGTTTCCGTTCAATTTCATTGACACGGTATCCGGCGAGGGCGGTACGGCGGACAAGTGCTACATCATGACCGCTCCTGCCGACAGCAAGGGCAAGAACGCCACCGTTCGCGAGTGGGTTCTCTGGGCCGTCGAGTGGAACCCGGAGATCCCGAATGGCTGAGAAGAAAATCGCAGGGTTCGAGATCAAGGTTGATCGCCCGCTCGCAACCGAAGCGCTCAAGATGCAGGCCCGGCTCATGTCGGCCGCCGGCGGATTGGCCGAGAAGCTGCCAGGCATCCTTGCGAGCCGGGCGGAAGGCGCGACCGATGAGCAGCGGGCCAAGGCGGATGCCGATGCGCTCACTGCGCTGGCCGGGATCTTTGAACGGCTCTCGCCAGAAGCCTACGCATCACTGGTCGGCGACATCATCGGCATGGCCAAGATCAAGCGGCCATCGGGGCACTATGATCAGGCGGATATCGACGGGGACTTCTCCGACAACCTCGGAGCCATCATTCCGGTTGCCGTCTTTGTACTGAAAACGGTGTTCGGCGATTTTTTTACCGGCGCGCTGGCGAGTGGAGCCCGCGCAATGAAGGTGCAGGGTTAAACCCTGCCCAGGTCGAGAAGATCGCGCCAAACCTCAATCTTTGGCTTTGGCGTCCGATCATCGCGGATCCACCGATCTATACGCAATCAGACCTTCGCGAGTGGGTGACCCTCGCGGATGTCATGGACGCTCATGAAGCGCTCGATCTCCGGTCGGCGATGAACGAAAAGGCGCAGCAGGCCTAATCGCACTTTGCTCCGCGAACCACGCATGGCCATTCGAACTTGCCGGCCCATATTCCGCGCTTCTGTGCCTTCGCTTCGCGTTGCACGGATGCGTATCGGCCACGGCTGTATTTTGGCCAGTCTATGGCGTGGCCGTTGGCAACCATCCACCGGTTCACGTCGGCACCATCGGCGCGACGGCATGCCGCAACAAACCGATCCCAACTCTTTCCGGTCACGGTGCACGCCGTAGGTCTGGATTTTGCAAGGAAAGCGTCGAGGGCTTCGGCGGAAACTCGGCCGCACCGGTAGCTCTTCCCTGTGGCATCTTGGCATGATTGCCGTGCTTCTGGTGCGTCTATGCCGTCGAAGCGTATGCGCTTGCCTTGGATCTCTATCGTATCGCCGTCAACGACCGACGCACGACCTGCAATGTCGGAAGCAGCCGCTGGAGAAGTGGCGACAAGGACGCAGATGGTCAGCAACGTGTTCCGCATTTCTGGCACCTCCATGATCTAAATGAGGTCTGAAGAGCTACCAGGGCATAGATGATCAGCCAGAAGCCCGCTGTCACGATCGACAGGATGATGTGCAGGATGTGGTTCGGGCTGCTTTTGGTGCATGGCATCGTTGCATCGCACGAGGGGCAGTAGCGCATTTCAGTTTTCTTCATTTGGCTTCCTTCCGGGCCTCAATATGCCGTTGGGCAGATCGAGATTCAATAAATGGTTGTTGACGAACTGATTGCTATTCTCGGTTACGAGGTCAAGGGCGAGGAAAAGCTGCGCCGGTTCTCACAGTCGATCGACCGGGCGGCTGCAAACCTTGTCCGCTTCGCCGCGGTCGCCGGCACCGCTGCCGCCACGGCCATGGGTGTCCTCGGGCGTTCGGTCATCAACACCTCGGCCGAGTTCGAGGGCTATGCGGCCACGCTGGAAACCATCGAAGGCTCGAGCGAGAAGGCTCAGGCCTCACTCGACTGGATCAGCGAGTTCGCCAAGAAGACGCCATTCGAAGTTTCGGAACTGACCGAGGCTTTCGTGCGGCTTCGTGCCTATGGCATGGACCCGACGCAAGGGCTGATGGAAAGCCTTGGCGATGCGTCCTCGGGCATGGGCAAGAGCCTGATGCAGGCCGTCGAGATGATCGCCGATGCATCGACAGGCGAGTTCGAGCGCATCAAGGAATTCGGCATCAAGGCCAGACAGGAAGGCGACAATGTCACTTTCTCATGGAGTCAGAACGGCGAGGAACTGAGCAAGACGGTCAAGAAGACCGGAACAGAGATCACGAAGTTCATCCAGGATCAGTTCGGCGCCAGGTTTGGTGGCGCTATGATGCGCCAGTCGAAGACATGGAACGGCATGATGTCGAACCTGTCGGATGGCTGGGTAGATTTTCAGCGTCGAATCGGCGAAGCCGGGTTCTTTGATGCTGTCAAAAACCAGCTTGCCGGGCTGATGGACGCCGTTGCCCGCCTTGATGCAGACGACACGCTCGACCGGTGGGCGAAGAGCCTGTCAGACGTCCTCACATCGTCCGTTGAGGTGATTTCGAATTTCGCAACACGGATGGCGCGTCATTTCGACACGATCTCGGGACTAATCAACACCAATTCCGAAGCGTGGAACGTTCTCAAGGCCGTTCTTCTCGGCGTTGCCATCTGGTTGTTCCCGATCTCGGCTCTGTTCGTCGCGCTTGGGTTGGCAATTGACGATTTTCTGACTTATCTGCGCGGCGGTGAAAGCGTCATCGGTGATGCGATCGCCTGGCTGGGCGAGCTTAAAAACGCAATTCTTGCGTGGCTGGAAGCACTTCCCGGCAATATCGGGGATGCTTTCGCTGATGCGTGGCGAGTGGCGTTTGATCGTGCCAAGGGCGTCTTTGACGAGTTCGTCGCATGGGCCAATGCCAAGCTGTCCGCGATCAATCCGCTCAACTGGCTTCCAGACATCGGCGGAGATACGTCTGGGGCAGATGCCGAAGGGAATATCCCTCTCAGGCCCGGGCAGTCTTCGACATCTTCGCGCGCAGCAGGCCCGAACGCCGATGGCAATATCAGCCTCCGACCTGGGCAAAGTTCTGCGGATATCAATCAGATGCTTTCCAACGCTCAAGCCAACATCGCCAAGACCGGCAATGATAACGCAGCCACGGCAGTCACCAACACGGTGAACGACAGTAGCGACAAGTCCGTCACGGTCAATGTCGGTGGCGTGAACGTCCAGCAGGCAACGCAGGCCCCGGCAGCTGTCGGGCAAGCGGTCGGAAACGCCGCTGCAGGCGCTGCCAGGGCCGGCCTGCCGCCGGCGCGCATTTCCGGTGGAGGCGGTTTCTGATGACGGCAATCGCCTTTTCAAGCGCTATCGGCCCGATCGCGATCAACTGCGTGATTTCCGAAAAGCACACCGCCGAACTGGACATCACCGAGATCCCGATCGAGACCGGCGCGAAGGTGACGGACCATGCCGTGGTCATGCCAAAGAAAGTCACTCTCGACATCGCCAACGACGCAGCCGCAGCAACGTTCAACGCGCTGGTCAGGTTTCAGGAAAGCCGGGTTCCGTTCTCCATCGTGAGTGGCCTCAAGGTCTACTCAAACATGCTGGTCAAGCGGATCGATGCCGAGCGGGACGCAACATTCTCGCGAGTGCTGCGCGCCAAGGTCGATTTGCAGGAGGTCATCATCGTCAGCACGGCCTATGCCGCGGATCCCGGCGGCGAGACAGGTGCAGGCGCTTCGAACCGTGGGCAGGCGGGTGGCCGTAAAAGCGCCAGGGCTGCCCCTCCAAGCGCGGAGCGGTCCAAGGATGCTGCCACGGCCAACCGGGCGTCTGGAACCGTTCAGCGGGGCGATGCGGGCGTTTCCAGCGCCCCGGCAGCTGACCAGTCATATCTCTCAAGCTTCTTCGGGGGCTGACCATGAATGTCTTTTCAGTCCTCGACCATCCTGATCAGCAATTCGGCACAGTCATTGATGGTCGGCGAGTGACCGTTCGGCTACGCTATAATCCGGCGAAGGATCGATGGGCATTTGATCTTTCGATCGATGATGTGCCGGTGCTGCATGGCCGCAAGATCGTGACAGGCGTTGATCTGCTCGCGCCGTTCCGGTTTGGCCTTGGCGTGATCTTCGCCGCTGCAGTGACGCCAGGTGCTGTTCCGGATCGCAATGCACTGCCAGACGGCACGGTGAAGCTGTTCCATGCGACGGATGCGGAAGTCGCCGCGGCGGTGGCCTGATGGCAACTCAGTATCTGCGCAAGGTCCGGGCCACGTTCAGCGGCGGCCTGACGATCAACCCCGGCGCCGTGCAACCGCATGAGATCAAGATCGAGTTCTCGATAAGCAAGAGCGTGTCGAGTTCGGCGAACACCGCCGAAATCAAGCTCTACAATCTGGCCGAAGGCACGCGCAACGGCATGGGCAAGGAGTTCGACGCGGTCACGCTGGAGGCCGGCTACATGCCGCCGGGCGAGGGCGGGAATGTCGGGATCATCTTCAAGGGTGCTGTGCGGGACGTTGAACACAAGCGTGACGGGCCGAACATCATCACTACGATCACATGCGGCGATGGCGACAAGGCCTTGCGCCGGGCAACGATCAGCAAGTCCTACCCGGCCGGGACCAAAGTGACCGATGTGATCGAGGACATATCCGCCGAGCTCGAGGGCAAAGGGATCACCCGGGGCGAGTTCAAATATCCGGATGAACTGAAATCCAAGACCTTCAAGCGGCCATATGTCGTCTGCGGGTCATGCGCCAGGGAAATGGACAC
Source organism: Parahoeflea alexandrii (assembly GCF_024105735.1). Lineage (GTDB taxonomy): Bacteria > Pseudomonadota > Alphaproteobacteria > Rhizobiales > Rhizobiaceae > Hoeflea > Hoeflea alexandrii. The sequence goes on from NZ_JAAAML010000001.1 coordinate 906,364, forward strand.
GATCGGCCGGGGGAACAACTTCTATTGGTCGAGCCAGAACGAAACGATCGAGATCATTCCGGGCGACGGCTTTGTCGGCAGCGTGACGCTGATCACGCCGGAAACCGGAATGATCGGAACGCCGGCCATCACTGACAATGGCGTCAAGGTCGCGGCGATGCTCAATCCAGAGATCAGGCCGAACCGGCGCGTGCAGGTGAAAAGCCAGACGCTCGAAATGAACGCTGCCGATGGGATGTATCGGGTGTCTGACGTGACCTATTCCGGCGACAACATGACCGGCGAGTTCAAGGTCGACATCACCGGGGAAGCGGTCAAGGGCGGCAAGGTCGATGAGGGCGTGAAACCATGACCGGATATCTCGGCAAACAGACCAATCTGCCCGAGGACACAGTCGGGTCCATGGCGCAAGCTGAGCGTGACACCATCTGGGGTCCGATCCCCGGCGAGATCGTCAGCTATGACGCCGCCAAGGGCACGGCGACTGTGCGGCCACTCTACAAGCCGAAGGTCGTCGGCCAGACGCTGACCATGCCGGATCTATTCGAAGTTCCTGTTGATCAGCCCAGGACCGGCAATGCTGGCCTGACAATGCCGATCCCAGCCGGGACGAAAGTGATGCTCACGCCACAGATGCGGGCGCTCGACGAATACGAGGAAGGCAACGAGGGCACGCCCTACGACGCCCGCTCCTTTCACGTCTCGAACATGCGGGCTTCGCTTTCGGGTGGAGATAGTCTCTCCGATCCGCTGCCGAACGCGGACGCTGACAACACACATCTGCGGTTCTCGCCAGATGGTGAATTCGGGATCAAGGGAAGTCCGGACGGCAAGATCAAGATCGATGGTGCCGAGGGCAACATCTACGACCTCTTAGCCACGGCCATTGAATTGATTGCTTCGGATGGGCTCAACATTCTCTCCGGCTCGTCGGCTGGAAACGGCATCCATGAGCTCGAAAACAAGGCCGCGTTGACAGAGATCGCCGGCAAACTGAGGGCGATGGCGCTATGACCGTTTACACCCGCGTTGGCCTCGATATCGACCAGACGACGAATGATCTGCAGTTGGCCGCTGATGGCAATCTGTCACTGGCGACAGAAGCCAAGGCAGTCGGCCAGCATGGGCGCCAGCGCCTGCAGACCTATTCCGGGGAATGGTTTCTCGACAATACCGCCGGCGTGCCGTGGCTCGATCAGATCCTCGGGCGCGCCTATGACCCCGCATTGGCCGAAAGCGTGGTCAAGTCAGAACTGCTCGACACCGATGGCGTGACCGAGATCACAAGCTTCTCGGTGTCATTCGACAAGGCTACACGCGGGCTTCTGATCCGCGATGTGGAAGTGCTGACCATGTTCGATGAGGTTGCAAACGTATGACCGACTATGGACCAATCAGCACGGGCTTTTCGCGCAAGCCACTAAACACGATCCTTGCCGAGATCGAGGCTTCGCTGATCACTGAATTTGGTCCTGGCATCATCCAGACCAGCCAAAGTCCGATGGGCCAGATCAACGGCATCTTTGCCGAGGGGGCATCTAAGGCGTGGGAATTGTCCGAGAACATCTATCAGTCTCTCGATCCAGATCAGGCCGAAGGCATCCGGCTCGATATACTTGGCCGGATCCGTCGCATTGTGCGCGCGGCCGGGGAGACGGATGAAAGCTTCCGCCGCGCCATCACCAATGCCGGTCAGTCCCGGATCGATATCCAGGACGTGAGCCGGGCAATCGCAGCGCTGGACGGCGTGACCTATTCCTATGTATGGGTCCGCGACAATGCCGAAGATCTGGCGGACAGCGGCATGGCTGTCGGATCTGTCTGTATCGCGGTCACGGGCGGTGATGATGACGAGATAGCGACTTCCATCCGGCAATATATCGCGCCGGGCGTGTCTCAATTCGGATCCACTGCCATTGAAAGCGTGGTGGACGGCTATTGCCGGACGTTCCGCGTTCTCCGACCGATCGATGTGCCTGTGGAACTCACCGTGATCGTGCGGACATTCAAGGATGGGCTCGGCTGCCCGCCACCGTCCGCAAGCGCGATCAAGACATCGCTGCTTGAAGGGCTGTATCTGCTCAATGGTGAGGACATCAGCTTTTACCGGGTCCGATCGGTCATCGAAACGGCATTCTCGAATGTCGAAGTGCTGACTATCAACGGCGAACGTGACGAAATTGCACAAGGCGACAATCAGCCGGTCATCATCGGCTTTATCGAGCGGGCGTCTCTGGCGTCTGCCGATGTGACGATCACGGTGAACGCATGACATGCGTCACCCAAGATGAGTTCGTCGAGGCAGGGATCAACCGCGTCCTGACCCAGTATCGCGAGAGCCCGAAGCTCTTGCACACGATCCGGACATACCTGATCCAGTTGTGGCAGGCTCAGAACTCGATATGCGATCTGCCCCAGTTCTTCAATCTCGACACCGCGACCGGCGATCAGCTGACCATCATCGGCAAGTGGATGGGCTTTCCGCGCTGTCACTGTGTCTGCGACGTGCAGCCAGTGTTCGGTTTCGAATGCGCGGTGGACGTTCCCGGCTCGCGTCCGATTGTCGGCTTCTGCGAGGGCGGCACATGGCTGGCATGCGGCGAGGATGGCGTCTCCGAGATCTGCATCACCGATGATGAGGTCTATCGCAGCCTGCTGATCGCTCGATCCTACCAGATGCAATCGCGGTACGGATGGGATGATCTGACCACGGCTATTCAGGCCATATTCGGCGCACAGGCGCGGATCATGTCCTCCGCGCACAATCAGGTGGTCATCGCCCCTTTTCGTGCACTGACGGATCTGGAGACGGCCATTCTGCAGGTCATCCCGCGTGCACTTCCTCTGGCACCGGGCGTCTCATCCCGTTGGCATTTCGGCACGTTCGCTGTGTTCGGCTTTGGCGAAGGATGGGGCGGCTTCTGTGAGGAATGGGAGCCGGACGGGCTGGCGCTGGTAACCGAAGACGGAACGCCGATCGTGACCGAAGATGACGTTGAGATCTTTACCGGTCCACTGACCAAAGACGCCGACTGGCTTTGCCGGGCGGACGTGAAACCTTATTCCTGCTGACCCCCTGAAAAGGCAATCCAATGGCTGATTTTGATCCACCTTTTGCGAGCGTGGGCGGTGTGAACCGTTCGCCGACAACCGATGAGCAGAGCGGCGGCTTTTCCTGCGGATCGGCTGACCTGACCCTGTTCAACCGCCTGCTTGGCCGCATTGAGGCCGAATTGAAGGCTGTCCAGGACGAAGGCGGCATTACTGGATCCGAAGGCGACGACACAACTGTGTTGCAGGCCATCCAGGCAATGATCCTGGCTGCAACGGGTGGCGGCGACGTTTCCAATTATGTGCTGTTCACGCAGGCCCAAGCGCGTCTCCCGATCTTCCCGGAAGCGCAGACCAGTGACGGCAAGATCACCGTCACGGCGCCATCAACCGGCACCGTTCGCGTTCCTTCCGGCGTCACTGTCCTGCACCGCGGTATTCGCACGATCACGACAGCCGAAACCGATCTCACGACCACAGCAAGCAAAACCTATCATTTGCGTTGCGCAATCGCCGCCGGCACGTTGACGTTCTCGCTCGAAGACCTTGCAGACACCGGCTACAACCCGACCGTGGCGGCCGAGACCAATTCGGCGTTCGACAGCACCTATGACGACATGCTGGTTGCACGGGTCGTTACCAATTCTTCGAACGTCGCGACGATCACCAACCTGGTGAACAAGGACCGGCTTTTCGCAACCGAGATTGTGTCGGGAGCGCCATCAACCGGCCCGAGCGGATCATTCACTCTTTCGCTCACGAAGACCATCGATTGGGCTCGCGCTCCAAAAATTCGAGCAATACACGGCAACGTGGCCTCGAACAGCCCGAACCCGGCCGGAAGTGTGGACGGCTATGCGGCCTACCTCTCCAGCTCGACGGTCACGCGCTATTCGGCTGCAGGAACTGTGATCACCGACTGGGTCACCGGCAACACCAACTCGTCAATGGTCGGCTATATCTCTTTTGATCTGGGGGCGTGATCTATGGGCATTGAAATCAAGGACCTGCCTGCTGTTGTTGCGGCTGAAGCTGCCGACGTCATTGCGGCGCAGCGATCGGGGTCAGCCAAGCGCCTCACCCTTGAGCAGGTTTCCGACCTGGTCATTGCCAGGTTGACCGCCTCGTCTCCGGAACTGCTCGACACATGGCTTGAGCTCGTGGCGCAGATCGAGGACAATGAAGACGCGCTGGCGGCGCTGGTTGCGGTTGTGGCGGGAAAGGCGTCGCTGACAGGCACAGAAACCCTGACGAACAAGACGTTGACCGCGCCGGTGTTGAACACGCCGACCGTCAATGCGCCGCTGGGGGAGTTCTTGCGCGGTCATCTGTCAGGCTTGCGACTGGCGAACAATTCCGGCGATGCGACGAACGACATCGACATCGCGGCGGGCTCCGCGGCGAGCGATGGCGCGACGCCGGTGCTGATGACGCTCGCAGCCGGTCTCACGAAGCGGATGGATGCCGCGTGGGCGGTGGGCACCAACAACGGCGGCTGGCTGGACGGCACCTCGATGCCCGACGGGACGGGCCATGCCTTCCTGATTCAGCGGTCCGACACCGGCGTGGTCGATATCGGTGTGTCCGCCTCGCTGACGCCGACGCTGCCGACAAGCTATGACCGAAAGCGGCGTATAGGTTCGATCATCAGGCTCTCAGGCGCAATCCGGCCTTTCTTGCAGGATGGAGATAATTTCTGGCTGGCAGCGCCTGTCCGCGATGTCGCATCGACAAACCCAGGAACCTCCGCGGTTACATACCCGCTTTCGGTTCCGGTAGGTGTCAACGTGATTGCGGCCGTCAACGCTGGAGGAACAAACGGATCAAGCAACTGGTACGGGATTGTTTCATCTCTCGATGTTGCTGATGCGGTGCCCACGAGTACGAGCTACAATTGCTCTTCTTACAACAACACAAACTCGGCCAACAACCTCCACCTTAATCAGGTGGAGGTGCGGACAAACACGTCCGGTCAGGTGCGCGGGAGGATATCTGCCTCCGGTGCAAGTGACCAATTCCAGATCAACACACTCGGCTGGCGCGATAGCCGTGGACGAGAGGCTTAACCGATGCAGTATTGGAATTTACGCCACAATTGGGCAAGCGATATCTTTAGGGCAGGTTCGCGCCTTATCGATCTCGTCGCGGACATCGAACTAACCGAGACGTCGCGAGTCGTGATGGACGGTTATGTGAACCTGAAGCACAAAGATATTGCGCCCGGAGCAATCGGGATGTCGGCTTTTATCGGCTACAGGACCGCAGCTAATCTCGCTGCGCTTGGCTCGCGGCCTACCGGGGCGAGATCCACCCCACTTTGGAATGATTCGACGGCCCCACTTACGTGGATACCGGGTGCCAAGGATGGAGGGAACATTCGGGATGCTACCCACCATTACGGGACGCTGCTCCTCAAGGCTGTCATTAATCTGCCGGCTGGGGCCTATCGCATTGAGCCGTGGCTTTTCGCACACACTGATTCACCGGGCTACACCAACCGGGACGATCTGATCTGTGTCAACACAGACGCTGGGCAGTCCAGCAATCAGACGTACGGTTTTTTCAGCGGGCTGGTGTTCCCGCTTTAGCGGCAATCGGGAAGCGAAGTCTCGAAGCCAGCCGAACGCTTGAACACGCAATCGCCGTAACCGGCCGCGTTCAAATACGCTGACCCTGCCAGCACCAAAAAGGCGGCGAATGCGATTAGTGGCAATCCCTGCCAACGGCTCAATTTATCCATGCAGCTGCATATCACGGCGCGGCGACCTCAATCAACTGACTTTTCGCGCTCGGGCCTTCACGGTTTCCGGGCGATTTGTAATGCCCAAAAGGAAACCGACATGAATTTCGAAACCTGGACCCAGTCCCGGCTGCTGGCGCATGGCCACAATCCGGGTCCGATTGGCGGCGCGTTCGGCGTTCGCAGCCGCGAGGCGCTGAAGGCGTTTCAGCGGGCGAATGGCCTTCCTGTTTCCGGCTTGGCAGACACCGCTACCGTCGCGGCGCTCCGGACAAACCCGGAGCACGAAACCAAGCCGGTCAGCAAAGCACCGGCCGAACTCATGCCGCCGTGGATGGCGGAGATGTACCGCAAGAAGGGGCTGCATGAGGTGCGCGACAACGCAGCACTGTCTGCATGGCTGCGTATCGGCAAGTTCCTTGGTAATCCGTCCCGGCTGCCTTGGTGCGGTGACGCGATCGAGAGCGCGATCGTCAAGACGCTGCCCGACGAGCCGGTGCCGGACAATCCGTTCTGGGCGCAGGGATGGGCGAAGTTCGGGATCAAGGCCGGCCCTTCCGATATCGGCGCCATCGGTGTTATCCGGTGGTCTTCGAAGGCCGGTCATGTCGGCATCGTCGCGGAATACGACTCCCGCCGTCGCCGGGTGAAGCTCCTGGGCGGCAACCAGTCGAATGCGATCACGCTCTCGTGGTTCGACCTCAATGACTTCATCGCCTTCCGATGGCCTCGTACCTACCCGATGAAAGCCTATCCGGCCCTGGTCGAATCCGGTGCCAGCGGCAGCAAGGGCGGGACACGGTGATGAAGCGGCCTCCTTGGAAGCAGCGCCGTCGCATCGTCCACGCCACGCTCCTGTTCTGCGCCGGCATGGTGGCGTGGCTTATCTGGAGGGGCGAGGACACAAACCTCGCCTCGGCCGTCGCCAATGCCTGCTTCTTCCTCGCAGGCTCGGTCATCGGCGCCTACGTGTTCGGCGCGGCGTGGGACGACAAGAATGTCATGCAGAGCATGGGCGCTGATGCCTATCAGGATCAGGAGCCACCGTTGTGATCGCGGTCATCATGAAGGCGGTGTGGCGCATCCTCGGCTTCACCATCCCCCTGCCGATCGGCGTGATCCTCGCCGCCCTCGCATGGCTGCACTTCGACAAGGCCAGCACCATCCGCCAAGCCGTCAACGAGCGGGTCACAGAGATGGTGGCCGGCGCAGAGATAGCTGCACTCGAGGCGAAGCTCGAGGCAGAGCAGAAGATCGCCGCGGCCCGTGGCGCGGCTGCCGCTGAAGCAAACCGGCGACTGGTGGTGGAGGTGAACGCCCGCACCAACCTCGCGAACCGCCTAGCCGCCATCCAGACAGAAAACGAGATCCTAAATGACGACCTGGCAGATCTTCTTTCGCGCCCTGTTGCTGGGGATTGTGCTGTTGATCCTGATCTTCTTAACCGGCTGCGCGGACGGTAGATTCGTCGCGGCCGAACGGGAACGAGCAAGTGCCGAGCAGGTCGAAGACGCGCTATCTGTCGCGGAAGAGGCTCAGCGGATCGGGCGGGCCATCCCGGAGTATCCCGACGCCTGCCGACGAACTCACCGATCAGGCGTCAAAGATGGCGACCGGCTCGACGCCGCGCTCGTCAAAACAGACCGGGCCTTGTCCCGGGCGAACGGACAGATCCGGGAGTGCGCCGGATGGTATGACGACGTCAGGAAGGGCTTCGCACAATGATTGAAAAACACGACCTGGCTTTCTGGATCGCCGTGGGAGGGGCTGTTGTTGTGAAGTTGCTGACATCACCATACGCAGGCATCAAGCGTGCAGTTGCGACGGTGTTTGCTGCCGTCTTTTCAGCCTATCTCTTCACCCAGCCGGCGATTGCCTGGCTGGGGCTCGACCCGGATCAATACACAACAACAATGGCGGCCGTCATCGCTTTGACGGGTGAGGGAGCTATGCGCTTCATCATCAACATCTCAAACGATCCGACAAAAGCGCTCGAGATCCTGAAGATGTGGAGGGGCGGCAAATGATTGCTCAGCGGATGCAGATCTCAGACCGTCATTGGTGGATGTGGATTGCGGGCTTCTGGGCGCTGATCCTGTTCGCCGCCTCTGGCCCTACGATCGAGCGGACTCTGCTTCCGGTCGTGAGCAAGTTCGAGATCATCCAGATAGAACCAGACGGCATCGGATCCCGCGTTTTCGCCCGGTTCGAGAAGTGGCGATCCTGCGAGTATCTGGGCATCAATTGGAACCGCATCCGCCCGGACGGAACGACGCAGCGCGTCTTCCTCAACCTCAAGCCAGTGGGTGACATGAGCGGGTCAACCCGGCCAAGGGGCAAGCACATTGCTGGACCCTGGTATGTGGGCATGTCACCCGACCAGATCAGGCACCATTCCGAAGCAACCATCACTTACCGTTGTCACCCACTGTGGATCACAGAAATCAAGGTTTGGCCTTAAAGCATCCGCTGCCGGGGCGGCTATCCCGGCTCAACAAGAAGGAAGAAGACCAATGTCAAAGGTACGCGCAAAGTTTTTCGTCAAGCAGATCATCAACCACCACAATGGTAATCCTGAAGCGGATCAGGCCGGCGAGGTGGTGCTTGGCCCGGTCTACGACGACGCCAACAAGGATTGGTCGAAGTGGACGCCGCAGGGCGAGATCAAGATGATGATCACAAATCCTGCCGCGCTCGATGCATTTGAGCTGGGTGGGCAGTATTTCGTGGACTTCACACCAGCTTGACGTCCCAGAGATCCAGCATTCCCGCTGGATAACCCGCCATCGGCAAGCGACCGTAGCCCGCCGGTGGTTTCACTACTCGAAACTCAACCCGCTCAGAGAGCCCCGTGGTCCCGCCGGATCACGGGGCTTTTTCGCGTTCCAGAATGGTGCTATCCGTCCGGCATGAGCGATGAGGTCAGCCTCGAGACATTCGGCGATCTGCTGCGCTACGGCTATAGGCTGACCGGACACTGCCGCCCGTGCGGTCGGCACGATGATATTGATCTGATTAAGTTGCCGGTCGATCGGAACTATGTCTGTGCAAGATTCAAATGCCGAGTGTGCGGCGGATCGGTGGGGATCACGGTAAGCCGAGTGCTTGCCGGCAATGATCGATCGCTTGATGCGCTCGACCGGTGGCGAAGGGGTTAATAGTCCGGGCCGGCTATTCGCCGGGTGGGCAAGTCACAAACCCGCAGTTACCTTCCGGGACGTTCATTGGTGTTCCGAAATAGGTGAAGGCCAGAGCCGTGGCACCAATCACCAGGGCAATGTTCAGTGTCGTCAATATCATCAAACGTCGAGTCATGTTCGCCTTATAAGCCTTTGGGTCTAACTGCATCAAGTCATGTTTCTTCACCGGATTCATAGGCCTAGTTTTTTTTACACTTGGCTTTTGTCGCTACTGATTTCAAAGAGGTATTTCAGGCGGTTTTTTACAGGGTGAATTCCGGCAACGTCTTGATACTGCGCCGGTTGCGTTCCGCCTCTTAATCAGCGGGTCCACGGTTCGAGCCCGTGCTCACCCACCATTTTTCTCAGGCCAGTGTCGTGATGTTCCGCGCCTGCGGAATGCTGTACCTGTCTCACTCGAAAAGCAGCAGGTGTTCCCGGGTCGGATGCGGATACACGTGGCCAGAGAAGCGGCGGTAGACCTCTGATTCCCCGACTTGTCCCACTGCATGCCCGATGTTGTTGGCACCCCAGGACCTGCCTTGATCGCCGAAGATGAATTCGAGGATTTCTTCCGGGCAAGGTCAAGTTTTTGAGCGATCCAATTATACTGTCGATTTTCAACCATCAATTGAATATCTATTTATGCCATATAATATATGTTATGTTCAAAATCTTATAATTTTTATGTCTAAATCTCAACCAATGCGAGAAAAAAATCTATAGTAACGTAATAAATACGAAAATCCATCAAACAAATATGCAACGTTAAAGTTATCAAATTTTAATTCTACAAAAAAGGAACATTTTTTACTTCATATGTACTTTCGAATATTAGTCAATCATCATATTGATGACATGTGTCAAAAAGGCCACACGGTGATTTCTGTTCCGTAAGTACTTAAGGATTCGTAATTTCATGACTCGCGTCAGCCGAATGATATGTGTAACAAGCAATCATCGGGTGTAGGTTTTTGGGGTAAAAATGATAAAATCGCTTTTCTATTCGTGCTGCTTTTCAGTTGGGTTCAGTGCATTCGTGGCTTTTCCGGCCAACGCGCTGACGCTGAAGGAAGCGGTTGACGAGGCGCTGAAGTCAAATCCTGAGATTCTGTCTTCGATCCAGAACCGCGAGGCGGTCGAGTTCGAGCTCAGGCAGGCCCGTGGCCTCTACCTTCCGACCCTTGATCTTGAAGCCTCCGCAGGTGGCCGCAAGCTTGACAGCCCCGGCCGTCGCCGTCTCGGCAATGAGGACGATACCCTCAATTCCTCCGATGTCGGCCTGACCTTTACCCAGACCCTGTTTGATGGCGGCGCCCGCCGCGCCGAGGTCGAGCGCCAGGCAGCCCGCGTCGACGGCGCCTCGTTCCGTGTTGCCGAGCGTTCGGAAGCCATCGCGCTGGCCGTCACCCAGGAATACTTCGAGATCCTGCTGCAGGCCGAGATTGTCGCGATTGCGCGCAAGAACGCCAATGTGCTCTCGGGGATCGTCTCCGACATTTCCACTGGCGTTTCCGGTGGCACGCTGACATCGGCCGACCGTACGCAGGGCCGTGAGCGTCTGCTTTCGGCGCAGGCACGTCTCAAGGAAGCCGAAGAAGATCTTGCCCAGGCGCAGATCCGCTTTCTCCGCCTGGTCGGTGTGAAGCTCGGCTCGATGAAATATCCGCCGTCGGTAAGCAAGGCGCTTCCCCGCAGCTCCGCCGAAGCCGTTGATATCGCCCGGCGCCAGAGCCCGCGGATCGCGGCTGCGGGCGCCGATGTCGATGCTGCCGACGCACTCGCCCGGGGCGCCAAGGCTGCCTATCTGCCGGTGATCTCGTTCGAGGCGAAGGCTCGCGTCGGCAATGACATCGATGGTTCGGAAGGCCGCACCTCCGACCTCGAGGCCAAGGTCGTGGCGCGCTGGAATCTGTACCGCGGCGGCCGTGATCAGGCCTCTGAGCAGGAGCGTATCCGCCGCGCCAGCCAGGCCCGGATGGACAATGTGCTGGTGCATCGTGAAGTCCAGGAATCGATCCAGTCGGCCTGGGACAAGCGCTCGAAGCGCGCCCAGCAGGCGTCGCTTCTGCGCGAGCAGGCCTCAGCGTCAGGATCGCTGGTGTCGTCCTACCGGGACCAGTTCCGGGTTGGCGAGCGTTCGCTTCTTGATGTGCTGAGTGCCCAGAACACCCGGTTCAACACCGAGGTGCTGGCCAAAACGGCTCAGTATGCCGCAGTCTATGCCGATTATCAGACGCTGGCAGCCATGGGGTCGCTTGTTCGCGCTTTCAATCTTGAGAGCGCCCCGCAGGCAGAAGCCTATGCCAGGGAAGAGTTCAAGGCTGTTTCGCATGAAACCGAACCGGTTTACCACCGGCTTCCGTCACGGCAGGTGAGCGGTGCGCCCTTCGATCTGCTTGCCCCCGTCAGGAAGAACTGATTCTTCCTGTTGAGCGGAGTGGCAAGATCGGACGGTGAGCTGCGATGAACTTCAACGAGGCTTTCCGCGAAATCAGCGTTCATTTCGAGCGCAGCGGTTCCGCGACCGTTCTGTATTCGGGCATTCCCAACGATCAGCTTGAGGCGGCCGACATCGAGACCGTGCGCGAGGTCTCAAGCCGCATCGGGCTGGATGTCACCAAGATCCATCTGGCGGACCTGCTCGGCGGCAATGCCGACCTTCCCGCGCTAGTCAGAACCGCAGACGGTTCATTCATCCCGGTTTTCGGCCTTAATGACGACGGATCTTTCGTCTGCAAGGAGGCTATCGGCGCCATCGCCTCAGAGAGTGTCGATCTTCGCGGCAGGGCTGCGGAACTCGACCCGACCGTGCTGGATTTCAAGAAGGTCTATTTCAACAACCGCGAAGAGGCCGGCGAGCTGCATGCCGGCCGGATCGAGAAACAGCACTGGCTGTCTTCGGCCGTGCGCCCCTACTGGCGCTCTTTCGTACGGGTTGCGTTCGCGGCGCTTTTCATCAACATCCTGGCGCTTGCGTCGCCCCTGTTTGTCATGAACGTTTAGGACCGGGTGCTGCCGAACGAGGCCATCTCGACCCTCTGGGTGCTGGCCGTCGGGATCAGCGTCGCGTTTCTGTTCGATTTCATGCTCAAGTTCGCCCGCGCTGCGCTGATCGACTACACCGGGCGCAAGATCGACCTGAAGATAGCCTATGTGCTGTTCCAGAAAGTCATGAACACCTCGCTTTCGGCCCGGTCGATGTCGACGGGCGAGTATGTCAGCCGGGTGTCGCAATACGAGTTCGTACGGGAATTCTTCACATCGAACACGATCGCGACGATGATCGATACGTGCTTTGTGTTCATCTTCATCGCCGTGGTCTACTCGATCGGCGGCCCGCTCGCCTATGTGCCGGCAGTTGCGCTCGTTGCCGTGGTCATCATCGGGCTGGTTGCACAGACGCTGATCAGCCGCCGGGTCGCGGCGGCGGCCAACGAGGCGGCGCTGCGACAGTCGATGCTGGTCGAGACCATCTACACGACAGAAACGGTCAAGGGACTGAGGGCCGAAGGCCTGCTGCTCAAGCGCTGGCGCGACCTGACCATCAACAGCTCGGCAACCAACGAGCAGATCAAGAGCATCTCGGCCTTTGCGGTCAATGCCACGCAGTTCGTGCAGCAGCTTGTGACCGTCGGCATCATTCTGGTCGGGGCCTACCTGTTCCGCGAAGGCCATGTCACCACCGGCGCCATCATCGCCTCGGTGATCCTGTCAGGCCGTGCCGTCAGCCCGCTGGGGCAGCTGGCGATGACGCTGGCGCGGTTCCGCCAGGCGCTCCTGTCGCTCCGGATCCTCGACAAGATCATGGAGCAGCCCGAGGACACGCCGGAAGCATCCGGTTTCGTCAACCGGGTGATCGCGCGCGGCGATATCGCTTTTGAAAACGTTCATTTCCGTTACCCGCAGGCCGATCAGGATGCGCTCGATGGCCTGTCGTTTTCGATCCGCTCCGGCGAGAAGGTCGGTATCATCGGCCGTATCGGTTCGGGCAAGACCACCGTCGGGCGGCTGATGTCGCGGCTTTACCAGCCAAGCGAGGGCAGGGTGCTGATCGACGGCATCGACATGCAGCAGTTTCATCCCTCCGAAGTCCGCTCGGCGGTCGCCGTGGCGGGCCAGACCAGCGACCTGTTCTCGGGATCGGTCAAGGACAATCTGCTGATGGGCAACCCGAACGCCTCGGATGAGGATCTGATCGCGGTCTCGCGCAAGGTCGGCATCGAATCCTTCGTTGCGCGGCATCCGCGCGGCTTCGACATGCAGGTCGGTGAAAACGGCGGCAATCTTTCGGCCGGGCAGAAGCAGTCGGTCGCCATTGCGCGGCTGCTGCTGGCCGATCCGAAGATCATCTTCCTGGACGAGCCTTCGGGAGCCATGGACCTGGCCAGCGAACGTCACCTGATCGGCTGCCTGCGGCAGGCGATCGCGCCGGACGTGACGCTGATTCTCTCCACCCACCGCTACAGCATGCTCGACCTGATCGACCGGCTGATCGTCATCGAGAACGGCAAGCTGATCGCCGACGGTCCCAAGGAACAGGTGATCGCGGCGCTGCAACGCAAATCGAACGGGATCCAGTGATGCGCGCGATGGAGCAGGATACGCCGCCGGCATTGTCGCGTTACATCGTGTGGGTCTGCCTTTTGTTGGTGGTGTCGTTCCTGGTGTGGGCGGCATGGGCGCGGGTTGACGAGATCTCGCGCGGCGACGGCAAGGTGATCCCGCTTTCCAAGACGCAAGTTGTGCAGTCGAGTGAACCCGGCGTGGTGCAGGAAATCGCGGTGACGATCGGTCAGCTGGTCGAAAAGGGCGACCTGCTGATCCGGCTGGACAGTTCCGGCAATCTGGCTTCGCTCGGCGAATCCCAGGCCCGCTACGATGCGCTGCAGGCGCGGATCGCGCGGCTGGAACTGGAGATCGACGACCTGTTCGATACCGAGTTCGTCTGCCCGGAGCAGACCAGGCGGGTGTCGCAGGGGATCTGTGACAACGAGGCCAGCCTGCTCGATGCGCGGCGGGAAAACTATCTCAACAAGCTGCAGGTGCTCGAGGCCAGGCAGCAGCAGCGGCTGGACGAGATCGGCGAGGCCAAATCCAATGTCGAACAGACCGATCTGGTCATCCAGGCGATGCTCAACGAGCGTGACAAGATCGCACCGCTGGTCGAACGCAGGCTGCATCCCGAAATCGACCTGTTGCGGCTCGACCGCGAGATCGCCCAGCAGCAGGGTCAGCGCGTCAATGTCAACCAGAGCCTGAAGCGGCTGGAAAGCGCGCTGCGCGAGGCGGAGCTCCAGGTTCAGGAACTGGATTCGCAGTTCAAACAGGAGGCCCGCCGCGAGCTCGGCGATACGCTGGCCGAGGTCAGCGTGCTCGAGGCAACACTGACCGGTGCCCAGGACAGGGTTCGCCGCACCGACATCGTTTCGCCTGTGGACGGCATCGTCAACACGCTGGAAGTCAACACGATCGGGGCGTTCCTGCAACCCGGATCGGTGGTGGCCGGCGTTGTTCCGGTCACCGACACGCTGCTGGTCGAGGCGCGGATTTCGCCCAAGGACGTGGCCTTCGTGCAGCCCGGGCAGAAGGCGCTGGTCAAGCTCACAGCCTATGATTTCTCGGTCTATGGCGGTCTCGATGGCTCGGTGTCGAACATCTCCGCCGACAGCATCGTCAACCCGGATACCGGCGAGACCTATTACCAGGTCCTGGTCCAGACCGGAGATTCACAGCTCGGCAAGGGCAACGTCAAGCACGCCATCCGGCCCGGCATGATCGCCTCGGTGGAAATCCTGACCGGGGAAAAATCAGTTCTCGATTATCTCATCAAACCGCTGAGCAAGGCACGCTACGAAGCCTTGACCGAGCGCTGAGAACCTATGGAGAGCCCCGCGCGCGATGTCTGATCCAGATCCGTTCAAGCCTCATTTCAGGGCGATCAACTCCGGCGGAAAGCGCCGGGGCTTTCGCCTGGAAGGCGTGTTCTGGAAGGCGCTGGACGCGGTCACCCGCAGCGAAGGCGTGTCTGTGGCCGAATACATCTCGAAACTCAACGATGTCCGCACCGGCGACAACGGGCTGAGTTCGCATCTGCGGGCCTCGATCATGCAGCGTGTGCTTGAGCAGCATGAACGCTTGCGGGACCGGTTCAGCAAGTTCAATTCGAAGACCATCGTCGCAGCCTGTCCGGTGCCGGGGTTCATCATTTCGGTGGACAAGCGGATCCTCTACCAGAACAGCGGCTTCCTTATGTATCTGCAGACCCGGTTCACCGGTCTGGACAGCGTCGAGGCGTTGAGCAACATCAAGCTTACGCTGGAGTCTCCGCTGATCGACATGATCGAGGAAATGAAGCGCGACAGCAGCCGTCCCAAATACACCGGGTTCACGGTCGGCTATGGCGAGCGCCGCCTGCGCGGGCGGCTGAGCATGGCACTGGCGCCGGACATGGACGACCCGCCCGCGGCGATCGCCTTTGTCTCCGGTCCCGCCTGACGAGCCTCATCGGCGGGGAGCGGTGCTCGGTTTCACCGGCTTTGGCGTAGCGGCCGGGGGGCCGCCGTATCAGAAGCCCGCGCCCGGCGCGATGCTTGCGATGTTTTTAAGCGAGGCTGTGAGGTTTTGCTTTCCGCCCTTGTAGCCGAAGACATAGTTGGCAGTGCCTGAGAGCGAGAACAGCGGTGCGTAGCTGCGCTTTGCGGTGTCGGTCTCGACGGCATCGGTCATGTTGTCGAGGATGAGGGTGCGGTCTTCCAGGGTGACGGAGAGTACGGCGTGGAACAGGCGGCGGCTTGTGTCCTTGACGACGACGATCTCCATGGCGTTCACCGGCACGCCGAGCCTTGCGAGTACCGCCATCTTGAGGATGGCGTAGTCCTCGCAGTCGCCGCTTGCGCGGCCGAGCGTCTCGTTAGGTGTCGACCACTGGTCGAGACGGCCGTGGGTTTCCTCGTCGGTGCGGTAGGTGACGAGGGTGTTGACGGAAGCCGAGACGTGGCGGAGCTGGGCGGTGATGTCGGCACCGCCGAGATCGAGGCGGTCGGCGAGGTCAGCACAGCTGTTGATGCAGATGGCGGAGGCGCCGGTGCTTGCCGCATTGCGGATCAGGCCCGAGATGCGGGCGCCGCTGCCGATCTTGCCGAAGCGGATGCGGTGGGCGCCGAACAGCGGCCGGTCCTGGCGGATGGTGCGGCTGACGGCCTGGCTTGTGGCCTGATAACTGGTGGCCTGATAACTGGTGGCCTGATAACTGGTGGCCTGAGAACTGGTGTCCCGCCTGGCGGCCCGGGTTGCGGGGCGGGGCGCGGGGACGGGGATCGAGGCGGTGGTGATCCGGTCGCGGGGTGCGAGAGCTGCGAAACCGGAAAGCGGGGCGCGCTCGGGGGCGATGTTGCTGGCTGCGGCATGGGCAAACCGGTCCAGGCCAAGCGGCTCGAGACCGGCCTGTGTCAGGCGCAGGGTGGTGACGCGGTGGGCGGAAAGCAGCCATTGCGGAGCGGGGACCCCGGTCTCGGCCAGAATGACCGGCGTGGCGGCGGGGGATGAGACCTGGAGTTGTGCCTTGGGTTCGGCGTAGACATTGGCCTGTGCTGCGGTGGCACAGAACAAAGAGAATGCAATTGCAGTATTTCTGAGAGTTACTGTCTCTTTTGCAAAGCTATACATCTTTTTGGCCTTCCCCGTTTGTTGGGAGAAGACTACTCAAATAAACATAAGATCTTAGAAACAAACAGAACTAACGAAACCGGTGTTGTTTCGATAAAAATTGATTCAATTTTCTTGAAAGAGCTTCGGATCGATTCCGGCGGTCAAAACGGCAGGTTGCAGTATGTGCATTACCGTTTTCTAAAAAGCATATAATGATATGCAATAGGATTAACCATGAGTTTATTAATTTCCAGATCGCATATGAGTGTATTCATTTTCGATTCAAAGTAATTGTTGACGAAATACTAAGTGGTTAAGGATGGGTGAATTCTGTTTGGGAGTCCTGTCATGATTGAAGACCGCGGCCTTGATACTTCGGAAACCATTATCGAAAACGCAGATGCCGACAGCGGCATGGATGCGGTTTTGCTGGCCCAGGCCGACACCGGTACCGACCCGGCGGGCACTCCTCCATCCGATCCTTCCGCATCCGGCGGAGCGCCGGGGATCAGCGTGATCGTTCCTGACGCCGACAACCGCGTCACGCTGGCCGCCAGCGCCAGCATCGAGGACATCCAGCTCGACGGCAACGACCTGCTGCTGGTTCAGCCGGACGGTTCCCAGATCCGGATCATCGGCGGCGCACTGAGCGTGCCGACCTTCGTCATCGGCGACATCGAGGTGCAGCAGGAGGTGCTGGTTGCGGCGCTGGAAACCAGCGGCTTCAACGTCGCGGCAGGCCCCGGCAACACGCTTTCGGTCTCGCCGCAGTCACCGACAGGTTCGGGCGGAGAATTCGAGGATTCGAGCGGTGCCTCCATTGCCGGCGACGGGCTGGAGACTCTGGGCCTGCTGGGTGACACTTCGGGTGGCGGAGATGGCGGAGCCGCAGCCGCGTTCGACGAGGACACCGGCAACATCGCTTCGGTGCTGACCGGCGGCGTTTCAACCGGCGGCATCGTCGAATCGGTCGACAATCCGGGCGGCGTGGACGCTGATCCTGTTGCCGCCACCGGCTCGATCACCTTCTTTGATCCGGATTTCGGCGAGACCCGCACCGCGGAAATTGCAGCGAGCAACGTGGTCTCCCAGGTGCTCAAGAGCGGTGGCTCGCTCACCGCCGCACAGCTTGATGCGTTGCTCGCCGGCTTCAGCCTCGACACGCCCGGCGGGATCACCGTCGAATCGACCACGGCTGCAGGCGGCTCGATCGACTGGACCTACCAGGTCGGCAATGCTGCCGTCGATTTCCTCGCCGCGGGCGATGTTATCACGCTGTCTTTCGACGTGCAGATCAATGACGGCATCTTCACCGTGACGCAGACGGTGACGGTCACGGTTACCGGCACCAACGACGTTCCGGTGATCGAGGGGGCCACGAATCCGGCTGCGATCCTGGAGGTCGCCGGCGACAGCTCGACGCAGGACATCCCGGCGACGGTCGGCACCATCACCATCACCGACCAGGACCTTGGCGACACGCTGACGGTCACGGTGACCGGCGATGCGACCGCCAACTACAACGGCACCGGCACGGTTCCCGCCGAGGACTCGGTCGATGTCGCAGCCCTGATCGCCGAGGGCGCGATCAGCTTCGATGCGCTTATCTCCGACGGCGAGACCCAGACCATCAACTGGACCTGGGATCCGGCCGCCGCCGATCTCGACTGGCTGCGCGAAGGCGAGAACCTTGTGCTGACCTATGTCGCCCAGGTCGATGACGGCCAGGGCAATGTCGGCGCCCAGAACCTGGTGATCACCATCACCGGCACCAACGACGTTCCGGTGATCGAGGGGGCCACGAATCCGGCTGCGATCCTGGAGGTCGCCGGCGACAGCTCGACGCAGGACATCCCGGCGACGGTCGGCACCATCACCATCACCGACCAGGACCTTGGCGACACGCTGACG
>NZ_JAAAML010000001.1:924988-939717 GCF_024105735.1 Parahoeflea alexandrii
GCCGCCGCCGATCTCGACTGGCTGCGCGAAGGCGAGAACCTTGTGCTGACCTATGTCGCCCAGGTCGATGACGGCCAGGGCAATGTCGGCGCCCAGAACCTGGTGATCACCATCACCGGCACCAACGATGTTCCGGTGATCGATGCAACTTCGGTTATCACGGGTTCAGTCACCGAGAGCGGCGACATTGCCGATATCAATGAGGCGGGCTTTGGTGGTTCGCTGAGCTCGGATGTGGTGCTGACGGCTGGCTCGCAGGCGCTTCTGGACGGGCTGCAGGCCGACGGTTCGGGGCTCGAGGCCGCGCTGACGGCGATCACCACCGAGCTCGGCGATTCGAGCCAGGCGATTGCCGTGATCTGGGATTACCTTGACGACAATTACGTCAATGGCGGTCCGACGCAGGATCCGATCAACGAGGCCTTCATCCGGTTGGGTGCGGCCTATGCCGGCCTGGTCAAGGCCGGCACGATCAGCCCGCTCGTCGATGTGACGGCAAAATACACAGCGGACAACAACGCCAACAATATTCCGCAGCGGGTACAGAGCCTGCATGACAACCTGTTGGGCAACGTCACCAGTGCAGCGATTGCGCAGCGTTTCGGCGGCGATGCGCTTGAAGGCACGCTGACCGGCCTGGTCACCGGCGTTGATGTCAATCTTCTGACCCGTCCCTACTTCTCGGGCAACGAAAACGCTTCGGACGCCGCGGCACGCGCATTCGACATTGCCAATGGCTATGTCGAGGCGGCCTCGGGCCAGCTGACGGCCACCGACGTCGACAATGGCGAAACGGCGCAGCTGTTGTGGTCGGGCAATGCGACCGGCACCTACGGCACGTTCTCGATCGACGCCAACACCGGCGAGTGGGTCTACAAGCTCGACAACAGCCTTGCCTCGACGCAGGAGCTGGCAGAAGGGCAGATCGTCACCGACAGCTTCGTGGCGACGGTCACCGATCCTCACCTGGCGACCGATACGGTCACCGTGACCATCACCATTACCGGCAGCAACGATGCGCCGGTGATCCAGGCCAACTCGGTTGTGGCCGGTGCTGCGACGGAAGACGCGGATTCGGCCGCGCCGTCGACAGCTATTGCCGATTTCACCGCCATCAGCGGTGATATTGCGGCTCTGCTTGCTGCTCCGGGCTACAATGATGACATGGAGACCTTGCTGCAGGACGTGCAGGGCCTGCCGGGCGTCACGTCGATGGCAGACGCGATCACTGCAGTCTGGCAGCATCTGGATGCCAATTACGGCACGTATTATGGCAATACCGTCAACGAGGCCTTTGTCCGGCTTGGACTGGAATATGCCGAGTACATCCAGGGCGGCGGTTCGCCGCTCATCGACGTGATCGCCAAGTTCCAGGCCGACACCAATGGCAACGGCATTCCGCAGCGCCTGCAAAGCCTGCATGACAACCTGCTCGGCAATCTCGACGGCCCGTCGCTGGCCGACAAGTTCCTCGCAGCGCCCAATGGCTCGAACAATGCCGATCCGCAGCCGGCGCTGCATGCCGAGCTGACCCAGGCAATCGACGATCTGGGCCTGACCGGCCGGCCGATCTATGGCGGTTACGAAGGCCAGGCCAACAATGCGCTGGCCTTCGACCAGGCCAACGGCCTGCTGCCGGCGGCTTCGGGCCAGTTGGTGGCCACCGATGTGGATACGGGCGAGACGGCGCTTTTGCAGTGGTCCGGTGATGCGACCGGAACCTACGGCAACTTCGCCATCGACACCGATACCGGTGTGTGGACCTATTTCGTCAACAATGGTGCTGCGGCAACGCAGGCACTGGCGGCAGGCCAGACCGAGACGGAAACGTTTACGGCTATCGTGACAGATCCGCAGGGTGCGACCGACACGATCGACGTGACCATCACCATTACCGGTACCAATGATGCGCCGGTGATTTCGGCCAACGCGACCCGTGAATTCGTCCGCGGCTTCGACAATGCCAACGACACGATCGATGATTCGACCGGGAGCGGGTGGGGCGTGGTGTCGCTGGTTGCCTCGGGTACCAACGGCATTGCTACGGAAGATGGCTCCGGCTACGCGCTTATCAGCGAAGCTGCGGGCAACGGACCGTTCACACGGTTCGACGGTTACCGGTCGGACTGGACCGGCGACTGGACGGCGGAAGTCAAGGTGTATCTCGACACCACCTGGGCCAATGGCACAGGGTTCGACTACACGGTCGCAGCCAGCGGCACGGACGGATCGCACCAGCGCGACTTCATCTTCCACGTTCTCAAGGCGTCCGACGGCTCGCTCTACGTGGCGGGCAGCAACAATACGGATTTCGCGGCCAATGACGGCAAGATCCTCGGCATTGCAAACAAGACCGAGGTGACGGCGAGCGGCTGGTACACGCTTCAGCACCGCTTCTATGAAGATGGCGGCGTGCTCAAGGTCGATCTCAACCTGGTCGACGGGAACGGAGCGGTTGTCTGGACCGAAACAAGGACCAATGCGGCTGACACGATCCCGGGTGAAGTCGGCGGCAACCGCTATGGCTGGTTCACCTTCGTCGACGTGCCGGGCGGACTGGCGGTCGACGGTCTTGGCCTCAATGTCGACGGCACCGAAACCCGCGTGGCCGAATTTGCCAGCGGCGTTGGCGGCCTGCACACGGCGGGCGGCGAGATTCCGTTCACCGATGTCGACCTGACCGATGGTCATACGGTGGGCGCTGTTGCGCAGGCCGGCGGTTATGTCGGCGTCTTCAATGCGCAGATCAATGCGGGCGACGAGGCTACCGGCGGCAACACCGGCGTGATCTCGTGGACCTTCGAAGTGGCCGAAACGGCGATCGATTCGCTTGCTGCCGGCGAGAGCCTGACGCAGGTCTACACGGTCACCGTCGATGACGGCAACGGCGGCACCGACAGCCAGGACGTGACGATCACGATCACCGGCACCAATGATGCGCCGGTGATCACCGATGGTCCGGTCGCCGTCACCTATGCGGAAGCCGTCGATGTGGCCGGCGCCACCGGTCAGGGCGTGCTGACCGGCGGTTCGCTGACCGGATCGCTCGCCTTCAACGATGTCGATGTCACCGACACGCAGACGTTCCGCGTCGTCTCTGCCACCCAGACAAGCGGTGAAATCGGCGGTTACACCAAGCCTGCCTTCGAGGCAGCAGCTCTCGCGCTGATGAGCGTTGCAGGGTCGGTGTCCTCGACAGGTGCTACCACCGGTGGCAGCATCAACTGGGCATTCACCGCAAGCGACGATTTCTTCGACTATCTGAAGACGGGAGAAACCGTCGAGATCGAGTATGTGGTCGAGGTATCCGACGGCAAAGGCGGTACGGCGACGCAGACGATCACGGTCACCGTCAACGGCGCCAACGACGTGTTGTTCACCGACAATGGCGAGACGGTCGACCTGACCGTTCTGACTGCAGCTGACGCGCAGGACGGCAATTATCTCGATGCCATGGACGGCGACGACATCGTCACGCTGCCGGATGCCGGCGATGCGCTGGCGGGCGAATATGGCCCGGGCAAGGTGTTCAATGCCGGCAACGGCAGCGACGTCGTCAACGGCGGCGACATGGACGACACCATCAATGGCGGCGGCGGCTCGGACCAGATCTTCGGCAATGGCGGCAATGACGATTTGCGCGGCGGCAACAATGCCGACGAACTGCACGGCGGCACCGGCAACGACATGCTTTCGGGCGGCTCGGGCGCGGACCGGCTGTATGGCGACCAGGACAACGACACGCTGACCGGCGGCAATGGCGACGACCTGCTCGACGGCGGCACCGGCACCGATACCGCGGTCTACACCCAGACCGTGATGCCGGGCATGGTGGCCTTTGTCGCCGATGCCGACCCGGCGACGGGCGGCGACCAGACCGGCTGGACGGTTGCGACCGGCGGCACGGAGGGTTCTGACGGCCTGATCGAGATCGAGATCATCCAGCATGCGGGCGGCAATATCCTGCTCGTCGGCAACGGTGGCTTCGACAGCCTGCAGGCGGCCGTGAACGCGGCGACTGCCGGCGACACGATCATGATCGCGGCCGGCACCTTTGCCGGTGACACGACCATCGACAAGGCGGTAACGATCCTCGGTGCGAACTGGGGCACGGCCGGCAACGGCGCACGAGGGGCGGAATCCGTCCTTGAGGGCGAGATCACCGTGACGGCGGCGACCGGTACGGTTGTCATCAACGGCGTGGAGATTTCCAACACCAGCGGCCCGGGTGCGCAGTTTGATGGCGTGACCGTAGATGGCGGCGCGAATGTAACCGTTGAAAACAGCGTGTTCGACGCAACCAGCACGGGCGGCGCCAATGGCGACCGCGGCATCTACCTGACGGTGAACGCAACCGGAGAGGTCAGCATCACGCAGAATGCCTTCGGTGGTGCGGCCAACGGCCACTACAACACCAACTGGAATCCGGCGATCCAGTCGGACGGTGCGGGCGTTGACCTGGCCATCGACAACAACAGCTTCGGTCCTTCGCTTGGTTCGGCGATCAGGCTCGCCACCTACGATGAAGCGACAGGTTCGATCTCGGGCAACACCTTCACCAAGATCGCCTACGGCCTGCAGATCGATGCGATCACTGGCGGACCGGTAATTGCCAGCATCAGCGGGAACGAATTCAACAATGTCATCGGCGACATCAATTTCGGAAACGTCACTTCCGACATCACCATTGATCTGAGCAGCCTGGAGACCAACAATTTTTCCAGCTCCGGCGCCATGAACATCACCACCGGCAGCGGCAATGACGACGTGACCGGCACCAGCGGTGTCGACACCATCAATGGCGGTGCGGGAAGCGACGCGCTTACCGGCAATGGCGGCGCAGACACGCTGATCGGCGGCACCGACGACGACACTCTCAAGGGAGACGGTGGCAACGACACGCTCTACGGCAACGCGACCAACCTTGGCGTCTCCTCGAACGTTCTGGCGCAGGTGGGTGAAAATGACGTTGCGGTGTTCGACGGCGTGGCAACGGACTACAATGTCACGCGCGCAGTCGATGGCAGCTGGCGGGTTGAAGACATCGGCGCAGGCGAGACCGATTCCCTCTACGGCATCGAAGGCATCGACTTCGGCAATGACGGTGTCGATCTCGACCTGCTGGCCAACGTCTTCGTGTTCGATGGAGCGGGCAACCTTGTCGGGACCTTTGCAACCATCGCTGCCGGCATCGCCGCGGCTGATGCCGGTTACACGGTGGAAGTGCATGAAGGCATCTATGCCGAGAACCTGACGGTATCCGAAGGGATCACCCTCAAGGGGGTCGGCAATGTTACGGTTGACGGCGCAGGCAGCATTGCCCTGACGGTGAATGGCGGCGGCGCAGGCCAGATGCTGAGCATCGACAACATCGACTTCACCGGTGCGGGCAACCAGGTCATTCTGGTCAATTCGTCCGCGGTCTATGACAGCGTCAGCCTTGAAAACGGTACCGTGACCGGTGGCAAGTACAACGGTCTGCATGTCAGCAACGCCACCGGCGTGGCGGCAATCAGCCTCGATACCGTCGTCTTCACGGGCAACGCGACAACCGAATCGGGCGGCGCGGGCGAAGGTCCGGTCTCGTTCTACCAGTACAATGGCGACATCACGCTGACCGGTGTCACGGTGGAAAACCCGGGGGCTGCAGCCGAAAACGGCATCCAGTTCCGCGGCGTCAATGCGCCGTTCCAGCCGATGGGCACGGTTACGCTCGATGGCGTGAGCGTCACCGGCACCTATTCCAAGGTCGGCGTGGCGATCTACAATTTTGCCAATGCCAATGGTCTCAACATCATCGGCACCGGGCTGACGATCAATGTCACGGCTGACTGGTTTGGCCTGTCCATTGACGGCATTGACGGGGATCTGGACCTTTCCAGCCTGCCATTGAGCGTGACCAACGCGATCGGAACCGGTCCGCAGGACATTGGCATGCAGGGACTTGGCGGCAACAACGTGTTTGTTGGTGACGACAGCGACGACCTGCTGATCGGCGGCGCGGGCACCGATACGCTGCGCGGCGGTGCCGGCAACGACTACCTGGTCGATGGCGGCGGAACCACGTTCGACGGCGGCGCCGGTGTCGACACGGTTGACCTGTCGGCTCTGACCGGCAAGGTTACCGTTGATCTGACCAGCGGCGCGGGCGGTTACGCGGCGCACGGGGCAACCTTCACCGAAATCGAGAATATTATCCTCAACGCGGCCGATTTGAGCGGCGGCGCTGCCAGCATCGTCAACGGCAGCAGCGTGGACAACGTGATCGTCGGATCGGGTCGTGACGACATCCTGTCGGGCCGTGAAGGCAACGATACGATCTCTGGCAATGACGGCAATGATATCATCGACGGCGGCGCAGGAGCGGATGTGCTTTCCGGCGGCGCGGGTATCGACACGCTGCGGCTGTCGGTCGGCGGCAATGCCTCGGTGATCCACACCGTCAACCTGACCACCAACACGGTCTCGGGTGGCGAACTGACCGGTGACACGATCTCGGGCTTCGAGAACGTGACAGCGGCGCACAATTCCACCGCCGACTTTACCGGCGACGGCAATGCCAACGTTCTCATCGGCAGCAACAATGACGATATCCTGCGCGGCATGGGCGGCGACGACACGCTGATCGGCGACACGGGCTACAATGGCGGCAGCAATGCCGACATCCTGATCGGCGGCTCCGGCAACGACGCACTGAAGGGCGGCGGCGGCAGCGATACGCTGTACGGCAACGAGACCGACCTCGGCGTTGCTTCGAACGTGCTGGCTCAGTCCGGCGAGAGCGACACGGCGCTCTATGACGGTGTTGCCGGTGACTACAACGTCACCCGCGAGACCGATGGCAGCTGGCGGGTCGAAGACATCGCACACGGCAAGGTCGATGCGCTCTATGGCATCGAAGGTATCGATTTCGGCAGCAATGGCGTCGATCTCGATCTGACCGCCGATGTCATGGTGTTCGATGGATCCGGAAACCTGATCGGCACCTATGCCACGATCCAGGCCGCGATCGATGCGGGCTCGACGCTCGACGGTTACACGGTCGAGATCCATGCCGGCACCTACGCCGAGAATCTGTCCGTCACCAAGGCGCTGTCCTTTGTCGGCGTCGGGGCGGTCTCGATTGACCCGGCTTCGGGCACGGCGGTGACGCTGACCGGCGATCTGGCTGGCGGAAACGTGTCGATCGATAACATCGATCTGATCGGCGGCACCAACGGCATCTTTGTCGAGACCTCGGCCAATGCCGGCAAGCTGACGATCGTGAACAGCGAGATCAGCGGCAATTCGCAGCACGGAATCTATCTCGTGGGCGATGATCCGGACAATGACGGCGATGCGCCGATCGTTGCCGGCATCACTTCGCTGGAAGTTGTCGACACGGATTTCTCCAACAACGGCTTCCAGAACAACTTCCAGGGCGCGGCCCACGTCAAGCTGTTTGGCTACGAGGGCAATGCCCTGTTCCAGGGCGTGACGTTCGAGGGAGCAACGCCTGCCACGGCCCAGAACGACCGGCCCGACAATGCCGTCGAAATCACCGGTTACGTGAACAATGGCAGTGGCAACCCCGCGACGCCGTTCACCGCGCCGAACATCGGCACCGTCGTGTTCGATGACGTGACGGTTACCGGGGCCTATCACAAGAACCCGATTGCGATCTTCAACTTCAGCGAGATCGACGGTCTTTCCGTCCCCGACCTGGACCTGTCGGGCGCTGTCAGCAACTGGGGCCCGCTGTTCAACATCGATGGCGTCACAGACCTGCAGATCAACGTGTCGGGCTTCACCATCACGCTGCCTGCCGGTTCGGATATCCACACGGAAATCCAGGGCGACAAGTCCGGCCAGCCGGCGGTCGACCAGACCATCACCGGTACCTCCGGCAATGACCGGATCATGGGCAAGGGCGGCAACGACACGCTGCGCGGCGGCGAAGGCGACGACCAGCTTTATGGCGCGGACAAGCCAACCGGCAGCGCTGCAGGCGAGATCGGCGACGACACGCTTGAAGGCGGCGCCGGCAACGATGCGCTGATCGGCGGCGGCGGTACAGATACCGCCATCTACAATGGCGAGCTGACGGTCGGGAACTTCACCACCATCACGGATGCCGATCCCAACAGTGCCGGCATCCCGGGCTGGGAGATCAATGCCAACGGCTTCGGTGAAGGCACCGACACGCTGACCGGCGTGCAGATTGTCGAGGGCACGGATCCGGTGGGGGCTGCAACGGGCCGCTTCCTGCTGGTTGGCAATGGCGGTTTCGCCTCCATCCAGGACGCAGTCGATGCGGCCGTGGATGGCGACACCATCCTGATCGCGGAAGGCACCTACGCCGAGAATCTGTCCGTCACCAAGGCGCTGTCCTTTGTCGGCATCGGGGCGGTCACGATTGACCCGGCCTCGGGCACGGCGGTGACGCTGACCGGCGATCTGGCTGGCGGAAACGTGTCGATCGATAACATCGATCTGATCGGCGGCACCAACGGCATCTTTGTCGAGACCTCGGCCAATGCCGGCAAGCTGACGATCGTGAACAGCGAGATCAGCGGCAATTCGCAGCACGGAATCTATCTCGTGGGCGATGATCCGGACAATGACGGCGATGCGCCGATCGTTGCCGGCATCACTTCGCTGGAAGTTGTCGACACGGATTTCTCCAACAACGGCTTCCAGAACAACTTCCAGGGCGCGGCCCACGTCAAGCTGTTTGGCTACGAGGGCAATGCCCTGTTCCAGGGCGTGACGTTCGAGGGAGCAACGCCTGCCACGGCCCAGAACGACCGGCCCGACAATGCCGTCGAAATCACCGGTTACGTGAACAATGGCAGTGGCAACCCCGCGACGCCGTTCACCGCGCCGAACATCGGCACCGTCGTGTTCGATGACGTGACGGTTACCGGGGCCTATCACAAGAACCCGATTGCGATCTTCAACTTCAGCGAGATCGACGGTCTTTCCGTCCCCGACCTGGACCTGTCGGGCGCTGTCAGCAACTGGGGCCCGCTGTTCAACATCGATGGCGTCACAGACCTGCAGATCAACGTGTCGGGCTTCACCATCACGCTGCCTGCCGGTTCGGATATCCACACGGAAATCCAGGGCGACAAGTCCGGCCAGCCGGCGGTCGACCAGACCATCACCGGTACCTCCGGCAATGACCGGATCATGGGCAAGGGCGGCAACGACACGCTGCGCGGCGGCGAAGGCGACGACCAGCTTTATGGCGCGGACAAGCCAACCGGCAGCGCTGCAGGCGAGATCGGCGACGACACGCTTGAAGGCGGCGCCGGCAACGATGCGCTGATCGGCGGCGGCGGTACAGATACCGCCATCTACAATGGCGAGCTGACGGTCGGGAACTTCACCACCATCACGGATGCCGATCCCAACAGTGCCGGCATCCCGGGCTGGGAGATCAATGCCAACGGCTTCGGTGAAGGCACCGACACGCTGACCGGCGTGCAGATTGTCGAGGGCACGGATCCGGTGGGGGCTGCAACGGGCCGCTTCCTGCTGGTTGGCAATGGCGGTTTCGCCTCCATCCAGGACGCAGTCGATGCGGCCGTGGATGGCGACACCATCCTGATCGCGGAAGGCACCTATGCCGAAAATGTGGTCGTCGATGAGGCAATCACGCTGATCGGAATGGGCGGCGCGGCAAACGTCATCATCGATCCGGCGAGCGGCACGGGTCTCACCGTGTCCGGCAATATCGGCGCAGGTACCGTGACGATCGACGGAATCGGCTTCCAGGGCGGCACCAACGGCGTGTCGGCCAGCGGCGCGGTAACGCTTGGCCATCTCGAAATCCTGAATTCCTCGTTCAGCGGCAATTCACAGCACGGCGTGTTCGTGAACGGCAAATCGGATGGCATCGGAAAGGTCACGGTTTCGGGATCGAGCTTCGCCGACAATGGCGACGGCAGCAGCAATGGCGATGGCGACATCGTGCTGTTCGAGTATCGCGGCGACGCCACGATCCAGAACGTCACCATCAACAATGCAACCGGCACTGCCGACACGGCGATCCAGATCGCCGGGTTCGAACAGGCCGATTACGATGTGAACGACCCGATCGGCACCGTGGTCATCGACACGGTCGAAGTGAACGGCGCATTTGCCAAGGTCGGTGTCTACATCCAGGGCTACACCAACCTCAACGGCCTCTCGCTGAGCGGCGTGACCGGAACCGTGGCCGCAGGGTGGGGCTATGCCACCTATATCAACCCGACGATCGACAACCCCGCCGGCACTCCGGCTGACGTTGCCGGCTATCCGGGGGCTTTCAACACCACCGGCGCCGATGGCACGGTCAACCTCTCGGGCGTCACACTGGTCAACACGACGGCGGTCAATGTTTCCAACCCGACCCATCCGCTGTTTGCCTATAATGGCGTGGTGCTGAGCGCCATCGTCAACGGAACACCGGTTGCCGAGACAATCACCGGTACGGAGGGCAATGACCTGCTGGCCGGCGGCGGCGGCAACGACATCGTCAATGGCGGCGAAGGCGACGACATCCTGATCGGCGGCGCGGGCAATGATGAGCTGCATGGTGGTTCGGAAACAGACACGGCCGTGTTTACCGGTTCGGTGGAAGACTACAGCTTCGAGAGATATCCGACATTCACGCTTGTCATTGACACCCGCCCGAATGGCGATGGTCAGACCAAGGTGTTCACGGATGTCGAGAAGCTTTCGTTTGCCGAGGGCACCTTCACACTGGTTCGCGGTTCAAACGCGGTCAACACCCTGGTCGGAAACAACGGCGAACGCTCGATCCTCATCGGTTTCCAGAATTCGGATACGCTCACTGGCGGCGATCAGGATGACGTTCTGATTGGCGACGACAGCGTCAGCTCGACCTGGAATGCCGGTAATGACACGCTTGATGGCGGTGCGGGCAATGACCTGCTACTGGGAAGTGGCGGCGACGATACCCTCATCGGCGGAACCGGCAACGACACGCTGAAGGGCGCTGCGGGTGACGATACCTTCACCTGGTCGACCGGTGACGGCAACGACATCGTTGACGGTGGTTCTCACACCGTCGCTGACACGCTCGATATTACCAACACGGGTGGCGCAACCGCCTTTGCGGTCAATGTCGCGGCTGTCGGACCCAATATCGTTCCGGTCACGGGCACTGACGCGACCGATATCCTGATCTCCGCCGGAACGGAAACGATCCGTGCCGACGAGATCGAGGACATCGTCTTCAATCTCGGCGGCGCTGGCGACAGCGTCACCATCACCGGCGATTTCTCGACCACGGCGCTCGACACGACGACGATCACCGTCAATGGCGGAACCGGCAATGACGCAGTCAACGCCTCGGGTATCACCAGCAATCATCGGGTCGTCTTCAACGGCAATGATGGGGACGACACATTCACGTCCGGTGCGGGCAGTGACGCCTTCGACGGCGGCGACGGCATCGACACCTACATCGCGACCGGCGCATTCTCCGACTACAGCATTGCTGTTGCAGCCGACAGAACGGTGACCATTACACATACCGCGAGCGGTGCGGTCGATACCGCCGAGGCCAATGTCGAGCTCCTGAACATCGGCGGGACCTTGATCGACTTGACGATGCCGGTTCACGTCTATGATGCCAGCGACTCGCTGGTGGGCACCTTTGCAACGCTGCAGCTTGCGCATGACGATGCAGGCACGGTGCCTGGGTTCCGCATCAACCTGTTCGGAACCGTCACCGGCCAGTCGCTGACGATCTCCAAGGACAATCTGAAGATCGAGGGCGGTACCGACGACACCGGCAATGTCTTCACGCTTGGCGGCGGCGTTACCACGCTGACGTTGCTCGGCGATGCACCGTTCGAGGTGGTCGGCAACAACACTGTCAATGTGATCAACGGCAATGATGGTGCAAACGTCATTCGCGGCAATGGCGGCAACGATACGCTCGATGGCGGAGAAGGCTCGGATACCTACCAGGTGTCCGGTACCGGTCACGGGTATGACATCTATGACGACAATGGTTCGGCGAGCGACACGGACACGATCGTGGCGCTGTCCGACAACACCCGCATCGGGATTTCCGGTCACTTCGGTTCCGACAACGGCATCGAAGCGATCACCGGCGACAACAACAATGGCGTCTACATCTCGGGTGACAATAGCGACAATACGCTCGACTTCTCTGGCGTGAGCCTGACCGACATAGCCTTCATTGACGGCGGCAACGGTGCAGACACCATCACCGGTACCGGGGTGGAAGACACGATCCGTGGCGGTAGCGGCAACGACATCCTCCGGGGTGGCGCAGACGATGACACCTACCAGGTTTCCGGTGGTGGTCATGGCTATGACACCTATGAGGACAGCGCCGGCGGCGACGACAGGATCGTGGCTCTTTCGGACAACACCCGGATCGGTCTTGCCGGCGAGTTTATCGGCTCAGTTGCGGGCATCGAGACGATCACCGCCAATGGCAACAACGGCGTTTCCATTCGCGGCGACAATACCGGCAGCACGCTTGATTTCTCGGGCATGACGCTGACCGACATCGACTATATCGATGGCCAGAACGGCGACGATACCATCATCGGCACATCCGGTGATGATACGATCCGCGGCAGCGCGGGCAACGACATCCTCCGGGGTGGCGCAGGCGATGACACCTACCAGGTTTCCGGCGGTGGTCATGGCTATGACACCTATGAGGACAGCGCCGGCGGCAGTGATACGATCGTGGCTCTGTCTGACAACACGCGGATCGGCCTTGCCGGCGAGTTTGTCGGCTCAGATGCGGGCATCGAGACGATCACTGCCAATGGCAACAATGGCGTTACCATTCGTGGCGACAACACCGGCAGCACGCTGGATTTCTCCGGCATGACGCTGACCGGCATCGACTATATCGATGGCCAGAATGGTGACGACACCATCATCGGGTCCTCCGCTGCGGACGTGATCCGCGGCAGCGCGGGCAATGACACGATGGATGGCGGTGACGGCTCCGATACCTATCAGGTTTCGGGTTCCGGTCACGGCTACGACATCTTCGACGACAATGGTTCGGGCAGCGACACCGACACGATCGTGGCGCTGTCGGACAACACCCGGATCGGGATCTCCGGCGACTTCGGTTCCGACAATGGCATCGAAGCCATCAGAGGCAATGGCAATTCGGGTGTCTCCATCCGTGGCGACAACAGCGGCAACGTGCTTGACTTCTCCGCCGTGACGCTGACGGACATCGCCTATATTGACGGCCAGGGCGGCGATGACACCATCACCGGCACGTCCGCCGGCGAAGAGATCCGCGGCGGCTCGGGCAACGACACCATCAATGGCGGTGACGGCGACGATGTGATCCGCGGCGATGCCGGCAACGACATCCTCGATGGCGGCGAAGGCTCGGACACCTACCACTTTGGCTCAAATGACGGCATCGACACGATCACCGACACGGGTTCGGCTTCCGACACCGACACGATCCTGGCGACCAACACCAATACGCGGATCAATGTCTCCGGCGACTTCTCGCAGGAACTGACCGGTATCGAGGTGATTGATGCCAATGGCGGCGCCAATGTGCGCGTGCTGGGCACCAATGCCGTCAACGATCTCGACTTCCGCGACGTGCAGCTGATCAACGGTGTCATCGTCGATGCTTCCGGCGGCAACGATGTGGTGACCACATCGCAGACGACGAGCGACCATGTGGTCTACCGTGGCGGTAACGGCACCGACACACTTCGGATCGCGCTGACGCTGGCCCAGGCTGCTGACAGCAGCCTGATCACCCAGATCGATGCCCTGGTGGCGGGTTCGGGCGTCAACGGCACGGTGAATGCCGCAGGCCTCGACTTCTCGGCAGAAGGCTTCGAGACGATCATCAAGGGCATCACCATCGGTGACAGCTTCCTGCCGTTCGACAAGGTGCTGGTCGGGACCTCGGGTAACAACCTCCTGGATGTTGCAACCGCGGCCGGTGGCGCGACCACAGACGCCTATCTGGTGCTTGCGCGCGGTGGCAACGACACGGTCAACGGCAGCGATGGCAATGACATCATCGTTGGCGAGAGCGGGACGGACACCCTGAATGGCGGTGGCGGCAACGACACCTTCCTGATCGGTCCGGATGGCGGCGTCGACACTTTCAATGGCGGTGACGGCACGGACCGGATCCTTGCAGCAGAGGACAATGTAGCGATCGGCATCGATATCAATTTCGCGGCCGGTGCGGTCGAGGAAATCGGTGCAAACGGTTTCGACAATGTCACGATCCGTGGCGACAATTCGAACAACAATCTGGACTTCAGCCAGACCATGCTGAGCGGCATCGTGCGGATTGACGGCGAGAGCGGCTCTGACACGATCACCGGGTCTTCCGGCAATGACGTGATCCGCGGCGGCACCGGCTCCGACACGCTGAATGGCGGCGACGGCGATGACGACTTCCTGGTCGATCTGGGCGATGGCGTCGACACCTTCGATGGTGGCGACGGCACGGACCGGATCCTGGCGACGGAAGACGATGTTGCAATCGGCATCGATATTCACTTCGCGGCCGGTGCGGTCGAGGAAATCAGTTCGGGCGGTTTCGACAATGTCACGATCCGCGGCGACAATTCGAACAACAATCTGGACTTCAGCCAGACCATGCTGAGCGGCATCGTGCGGATTGACGGCGAGAGCGGCTCTGACACGATCACCGGGTCTTCCGGCAATGACGTGATCCGCGGCGGCACTGG
>NZ_JAAAML010000001.1:939808-2074629 GCF_024105735.1 Parahoeflea alexandrii
GATCCGCGGCGACAATTCGAACAACAATCTGGACTTCAGCCAGACCATGCTGAGCGGCATCGTGCGGATTGACGGCGAGAGCGGCTCTGACACGATCACCGGGTCTTCCGGCAATGACGTGATCCGCGGCGGTACCGGCAGCGACACGCTGATCGGCGGTGCAGGCGACGACACGTTCCTGTGGTCAACCGGCGACGGCACTGACCGCGTTGACGGCGGCAATGCCGGTACAGGTGCAGGCCCCGATTCCGACACGGATACGGTGGTTCTCACCAACACGGGGGCTTCGGCGACGTTCACGGTCGGCGCGGTTGCCGGCGGATCGGAAATCACACCGCAGGCGCCGGGCGTCAACAACACGGACATCGAGGTGTCTGTGAGCAGCGGCGGCTCCGTCCGCATGGACGAGATCGAGGACATCGTCCTCAATCTCGGCTCGGGCGGCGACTTTGTGAACATAACCACACCGCTTGGCACGACGGCGCTCAATGTGAACACCATTACCGTGAACGGCGGTGTCGGCAACGACACGGTCGATGCCTCGGGCATCACCAGCGGGCACCGCGTCGTCTTCAACGGCGGTGACGGCAACGACACGTTCACCTCGGGTGGCGGCGATGATGAGTTCTCCGGCGGTGCGGGCGATGATGTCTTTGTCACCGGTGACGGCAACGACAGCTTTGATGGTGGTGCTGGCAATGACCGGGTCGTGCTTTCGGGCAATGAGGCCGAGTACACACGCGTCGTGAACGGAGACGGAACCGTCACCATCACCCACACGGGTAGCGGAACAGTTCCTGCTACCGGAGCCGTGACGACCATCACCACCAGCGTCGAGACCGTCCGCTTTGCGGATGGCGATGTGACCATCGATCCGATCCAGGTGATCAACGGCACGTCAGGTGCAGTGACCAGCTATGCCACGATCGAGGCGGCGATTGCCGCGTCGACATCGGGTGACACCGTGCGGATCGCGGCCGGCGAATACACGCTGGCAGGACAGCTCAACATCTCCAAGTCGCTGACCATCATCGGCGCCGGCGAAGGAGAGGTGACGCTCAAGACCGCAACTGCGGGCTACGGCATTCACGTGACTGCCGACAATGTCCACATCAGCGACCTGACGCTGGATGCATCGGCGACGACGCATTACGGCTTCAAGGTTGACCCGGGAACCGGCATTCCAGCCGACACGCTGACCGGCTTCCAGCTGGAAAACGTTACGGTTCAGGGTGCGGGACGGTCCGAAATCGATCTGAACGGCGTTGACAACTCGAGCCTGACCAATGTGACGGCTGACGGCATGGGGACTGCCGGCGTCGGCATCGCCCTGTCGGACTCGACCGGTATCGTGCTCACCGATATCACGACCACCGGCAACAACTGGGGTTCGGTCGGTCTTTATTCGGCGGGCCGCAGCTACGATCCCGGCACCAACGACGTCACCTTCAATGGCAGCTACAGCCATGGTGAGCCGATCGGCATCTACGCGGACGAAGAGGGTGTCACCTCGGTCGGGAACATCGACTTTGGCGGCATCTTCCCCGGCGGTGTCTATGCGGTGCAGAACGAAGCGCATCGCGATGGTGGAGACAACCGCGGCGAAGACTTCACCTTCTTCTTCGGCTCCGAAGCGGATGCGGTTGCCTTTGCACTGAACCTGCAGCTTCTGGGTGGCGGGAACACCGCCTCGGTGATCACCGGTCCGCTTGGTCCGGACGATGTCGATGCGGAACTCGGCACCACCTTCATTGTGGCCGAAGGCATGTCGATCCAGGAAGCGATCGACAATGCATCGGACGGCGACACCATCATGCTGCGGGCAGGCACCTTCACCGAGGACCTGACGATCAGCAAGCTGGTGACGATCATTGGCGCCAATGGCGGCGTGGTCGGTACTGATGCAGCACGCGATCTGACTGGCGGTGCAGGCGAAAGCACCATCGATGGCCGGATCATCGTTCTTCACGATGATGTCACCATCGACGGTGTCCGGGTGCTCAACGGCAATTCCGGCGGCGCTTTCGAAAATGCCGGCATCCACGTCCAGGCGGCAAACGTGACCATCGAGAACTCGGTGTTCTACCGAGACGGTGTGGTCGATGCCGACGTCTCCCGCGGTATAACCCATTCGGTGGGCTCGGGCGACGGTCTGACGGTGAGCGGTAATGCGTTTACCGGCTGGCACACCGGCACCTATGTCAATGGCGGAACCGATGTGACGGTCGAGAACAACCTTTACGAGGGCAATCTCGTGGGGATGTCGCTCGATGCCTATGCCGGTGCAACCGGCCTGGCGGTCAATGGCAACACCTTTACCGACCAGGTTCTCGAAGGCATGGGAATCGGATCCGTGGGCGGCGCCTCCTGGGCCGGCGACATTTCCGGCAATACCTTCAACGGCGCCGGGGTGTTCAATTACGATCCGGCCCTTGCCACCGACCTGGTTGAAGGCAACACCTTCAACGGGACGGCGGGCAACGACACGCTAAGCGACGACAGCACCGCATCGGGCCGTATCGGCGGCAACACGCTGGTTGGCGGGGATGGCGATGACGTCTATCTCGTCGATGGCAACGACACGGTTGTGGAAGCCGCTGGCGAGGGGACGGACGAGGTCCGGACCACCGACAGCTACATCCTGCCGGATCACGTCGAGACCCTGACGCTGCTTGACGGCGCCAGCAGCTTCGAGGATTTCGAAGGCTTCGATCTTGGCCCGATTGCCAATGGCGAGAATGGTTGGGCAGTGGCCGGTGGCCCGGGTCGCGATCAGAACATTGTCGACGATGGCGGCAACCAGGTGTTCCGGATGTCGAGCGATCCATCGATCACCGATTTCGCGGGGCCGTATTCCGCGGCTCTGCCGGCGACGGCGGGAGAACCGGGAACATCGGCAGACTTCAATGGTCATACGATCAAGTTCCGCTTCAAGCCGGTTGATCCGGCAGGCGACAATTCCCGCCTGGAAGTGGATTTTGGTCGGGCCAATGCCACGGACCGCAACAACTTCATGGTTCTTGAGGCGACAGCGGCAGGCATTCGGATTGCCGTCAATGAGCCACTCCTGGATGGCAACTGGACCAACAATGCTTTCGCTGCCTTCACCGGCAATGTGACGCTAGCGGACGGTGTCAGCCTGGGCAACTGGCACGACATCGAACTCCATCTGACCTATGCCGATGGCCCGGACAACGACGTGATCGAGGTTTACCTCGATGGCGCCCACATCGGGACAACGACGACTTTCGAGAACTATCGCGATACTGTCGGCGGGACCCATGAGGACAATGCGGAAGCCAACCAGACCAGCCGCATCTTCTTCCGTCCGAGCGCCGGTGGCGCACCGGTGGACGGACCCGGCGGCGAGAACAAGGGCTTCCTGTTCGACGACCTGCAGATGTCGGTTCACAACAGTGCCGACGGGACGGGCAATGATCTTGCCAACACCCTTACCGGCAATGGTGGTGACAACACATTGCTCGGACTGGGCGGCGACGATCTGCTGTTCGGCGGTGAAGGCGACGACATCCTCAATGGCGGTCTGGGCTTTGATACCCTGACTGGCGGGGACGGTGGCGACACCTTCGTCTTCGATGCGGATGCGCTCTCGGATGCGGTCAACAACGGCATCCAGGATCTCATCGCCGATTACGACATCCTCGAAGGCGATGTCGTGGATCTCTCGGCGCTGCTTGACGGCCAGGTCGTCAATGACACCAATGAGACCGACTATGTCAGAATGGACGGCAATGTCCTGACGGTCGATGTTAATGGGACAACGGGCGGTGAGAACTTCGTCGAGATCGCCCAGTTCTCTGCCGCTCCGGGTGCCGAAGCGCTCAAGATCCTCGTGGATGACGACACAGGCTCCACGGTGACCATCTGATCCGGCATGATCCGGCCCTGACCCGAACCGGGTCAGGGCCGGATCAGGGCCGGATCAGGGCCGGGCTTACGCAGCGGGTTTCAAAATGCTACAGCGTCGCGTCATGATTGAGGTGGCGCTGTAGTGCCATGATACAGGTTGTTTCGGGTATGCGGATTGGTCGGGGTGGTGCAGTGACAAGCGTTTCGAGTAACGGTACGGCGAGCGCCGGGCGGGGCTGGCTGAGAAGGTCTGTGCGCTCGGTTTTCCTGGCGGCCTGTCTCGGCCTTGCAGGGTGCCAGGCGTCGAACCTCGGGGATGGCCTGTCGGCCTCCAATTCGGGTGTCGCGGCGCTGGGGAACTCAACCTATGGCAACGGGCCGGTGCAGGTGACCATGCTGCTGCCGACCGACGCTTCGCTGAGACGAAAGGCCGCCGATATCTCCGATGGCGCGAAGCTCGCGCTGGACGACCTTGGCGCGGGGCAGCTCAGGATCGATTTCCAGGCGTCTGCGTCCACTTCCGGACAGGCCGCGAGCAAGGTCCAGGCGGCGAGCGCGGCGGGGTCGAAGCTGATCATCGGGCCGGCGACGAACGGGGAAGTGTCGCGGATCATCTCCGGCACCAGCCTGCCGCGGCCGCCGATCCTGGCGCTGGTGCCGAACAATTCGGCCGGTGGCACGCATATCTGGCCGCTCTACGGCGACGCCATCGACAGCGCGCTCGAGGGCGTCGGCGTCGCGGTCGCGGCCAAACAGAAGAACATCGTGGTGGTGCACGAGGCTGGGTTCCCGGCGGAAAACCTGCTGCGTTTGCGCGAGGGGATCAAGCTCAAGGGTGGAACCACCATCGGCTTCGTGCCCTATCCCGCAAGCGGCATCAACCTGCGCGCGGCCTTCGCCAAGGGGCAGTTGGTGTTTGCCAAGGCCAACACGATCGTGCTGCTGGGCGGCGGCGATGCCATCGGCGAGGTGATCGACATTCTTGCGGCGGGCGAGTTCGGGCAGTCGATCGCCACCGCCATTGCCACGTCGCTTATTCCCGAAGAGATCTACAAGCGGCCCTCGGCGCAGGGGCTGATGGTGGCCGTTCCCTCGACCACCGATGTCAGCGTGATCGCCGAGCGGTTCAAGGCCAAGTATGGGCGTGCGCCGAGCTATGACGCGGCGATCGGTTATGATTCCATCGCTATCGCCGCGGGCCTGGTTCGGTCCGCAGGGCCTGATGCAATCACGGTCGAAAATCTGACCTCGAGCCAGGGGTTCCGCGCCGCCACGGGCCTGTTCCGGTTCCGGCCCGATGGCCGGATCGAGCGGCGGATGATCGTGCATCGGATCGAAAACGGCAGCCTGAAAATCATTCAGGAAGAGGGCGAGGGCTTCTAGGTTCTTTCCTCATGATCGCGGCCCCCGGCCGGGCCGTCAGGGCTCTTGCCTTTCCCGTGACAGGAGAGCGGTTGCGGCAGTCGCGCGATTGACCTTGCCGCTCGATTGCGCCGAGTATCGGGGCAGACAGAATCAGGGCGGGATGCGACATGAGCACGAATGTGATGGATGGTAGGGATGCCCGCGGCCACCGCGCGCTGATATGGCTCTACCCGGTCCTCATCGTCTTCACGCTGGTGCTTGTCGTGCTGCAGACGCTGCCGCTGGTGCTGCCGATCGGGCCGATGTACTGGGATGTTCTGGTCTATTACGACGCCATCGGCCGGATCGCCAACGGCCAGTGGCCGGCGATCGATTTCTTCGCACCGGTGGGGCCGGGCGAGTACTTCCTGGCAGCTTTTTCCGACTTCCTGTTCCCGCAAGCCAACCCTGTGCTGCTGACGCAATGGATCTGGCTGCCGGTGACCGTGCCGGTCATGGCGCTGATTCTCTGGGACGTGGCGGGCCGCCAGGGCGGCAGGGCCGCCTTCTGGCTGCTCGCGCCGTGGATGCTGTTTACGGCGCTGCCCTACAATGTGGTCGATTTTTATCCCTATCCGGGCACCGACGCCTTCGGGATCTACAACCGTCACGGCGCGCACCTGATCTACCTGGTGGCGGTAACGGTGCTGTTCGTGCGCGGACCGGTGCTGCAGACGGTGCTGCTGAGCGTGCTGCTGCTGGCGCTGGCGTTCTGCAAGATCACCGCGTTTCTCGCTGCCGGGCCGATCCTGCTGTTCGGCCTCGTGCTCGGGCGTATCCGGCTGTCGACAGCCGTCACCACGGCACTCGTCTGTGTGGGTGTGACCGGCATTGCGGAACTGACGACGGGCCTGGTCGTGCCTTACGTTCAGGACATCATCGTGCTGGCCTCGCAGAACACCGATGCGCTGCTGCCGCGCTTCCTGACGGCGGCATCGCTGCACTTCAACGTGTTCGGCGCCGGCGGGGTGCTTGCGATCGTGCTGCTGATTGCCGCTCTCGCCGGACATGCGGCCGCCCGCGGCCGGGCCGATGGAAATCCGGTTGCACGGATGATCGATGCCGACTGGTTCTGGGTTGGGCTGCTTCTTTTGTGCGGCCTGTTCTACGAGACGCAGAATACGGGCAGCCAGGCCTTCCTGATGGTCTGGCCGGCACTGCTGGCAATCCTGCTCAGGCCGCGATCGGGTTACGGGCGCTTTGGCACGGCCATCGTGGTGCTGGTCGGGCTGACCGTGCTGCCCAATGTCAGCACGGTGCTGCACAAGGCGGCGCGGGCACTGGCGGTGGCGCCGGGCTATGTCGCGCTTGATGCGCCCGATCTCGGCCCGCTGGGGCGGGTCTCGGCCAAGGATGTTTTCGTCACGCGGGCGGAGCGGATCCGGCAGGTCTATATCGACCGGCGCGAGACCTTCGAGGACATCGCGGAGAAAGGCATCCTGCCGTCGTTCCTGTTGTTTTCCGACCCGGACTACCAGTACCTGCTGCTTCAGGAAATGCAGGGCGTGACCGAGGCGATCAAGTCCTATGAGCTGAGAAACCGGCGGCGGTTCGAAACCATCCTCAGTCTCGATTTCGCCAATCCGTTTCCCTATATCCTGAACCGGAAGGGGACCCGGTATGTCTCGATCGGCGCTGATCCGAACAGGGCCGTGCCGGAGCTTGACGGGCAGGCGCGCGACGCGGTGGCCGAGACCGATCTGGTGTTGCTGCCGACCTGTCCGACGCATCATGCCAGGAACGTGCTGCTGGAGCATTATGCGCCGGCTCTGGGCGGACACGAGCGGATCACGCTCACACCCTGCTACGACGCGTTCATCCTGCCGCGCACCCCTTGAGCAGCGTTGGCTGCGGGTAAAGCTGCAAAGACGGCAAATGGCATCTTGACGGCTCCGGCATGGCGCAGGACAGTGGGGCTTAAAGCCAGTCCCAACGTCCGGAGTATGTGATGGTCATCGATCCGCCCTATCTGATTTTTCTCGGCGACGTGCCGGATGCGCTTGCGGCGAAGACGGGACTGGGGATTGTCGACTGGCGGCCGGAATGGTGCATCGGCCAGTTGCGGCTCGACGGATGCCAGGCGGACGCAAACATTCCCGACCTTTCGATTGAAGAGGCCGTGGCACAAGGCGTGAAGACCATGGTGGTCGGCGCGGTCAATGCCGGCGGTGTGCTGCCGGCGCACTGGATTGCCTCGATCGTCGCGGCACTCGACGCCGGGCTCAACGTGGCGACCGGACTGCACACAAGGCTTGCCTCGATTGACGAGATCCGCGATGCCGCGGCGCGCAGCGGCGCCAAGCTGCACGACGTGCGGTTCTCGGACCAGCGGTTTGACACCGGCAAGGGAACCAAGCGTCCCGGCCTGCGCTGCCTGACGGTTGGCACGGATTGTTCGGTCGGCAAGAAATACACGGCGCTCGCGCTGGAACGCGAAATGCGTGCCCGCGGCATGAAGGCGGATTTCCGAGCGACCGGGCAGACCGGGGTGTTTATTTCGGGCCGTGGTGCGGCGATCGACGCGGTGGCCGCGGACTTCATTTCCGGCGCGGTGGAATGGATCGCGCCTGCCGCCGAGCCGGACCACTGGGATCTGGTCGAGGGACAGGGCTCGCTGTTTCATCCGAGCTTTGCCGGCGTGTCGCTTGGCCTTCTGCACGGCGCGCAGGCAGATGCCTTTATTGTCTGCCATGAGCCGACGCGGACAATGATGCGCGGCGTCAAACACGGGCTGCCGAGCATCCGCGAAGTGATCGACATGACCATCGCTTGTGGAAAGCTGACCAACCCGGCGATTCGCTGCACCGGAATAGCGGTCAACACGCAGAAGCTCGGCGAGGAAGAGGCGAGGGCGCTGCTGGCCGGGCTTGAGAGCGAGTATGGTGTGCCGGCCACGGATCCGATCCGTTTTGGCGTTTCCGCTCTGGTCGACCAGCTGGAAATAATCAGGGCAAATGCGTGAGAAACACCAAAAGTAGGACTTGCAACGGCAGCAAAGGCGAATAAGGTAAACGAGCGTTCATTTAATTGATGGTCGCTTTGCGGATCGGCTTCTGAGAGGACAGGGGCTGGTCCCGCAAATGAAAACGCCGGCTGAAACCGGTGGGAATGTGGCCAGTGGGAACGGCCAGTTGCATGGGGTGAGAGCCATGCGCCCGGACATTGCGACAAGCCGTCCGGACAGGGAGGAGAGTGGAGGAATGGAAGCCACAGGCGTGACCGCCGGCGGCAAGCCGGTTACGTTTCCGCAGTACATGCTGTTGAACGCCAAGCGTTTTGCAGAGCGGCCTGCGATGCGAATCAAAGATTACGGGATCTGGCAAACCTGGTCCTGGGGCGAGCAGCGTGACGAGATCCGCGCATTCGCGCTGGGCCTGAAGGCGATGGGCCTGGCCGAGGGCGAGCGCATCGCCATCGTCGGCTCGAACCGGCCGCGGCTTTACTGGGCATTCTGCGCAGCGCAATCGCTCAAGGCGATTCCGGTTCCCGTCTATGCGGACTCGGTGGCCGAGGAGATGGCCTATGTGCTCGATCATGCCGGTGTGCGGTTCGCCGTGGTCCAGGATCAGGAGCAGGTGGACAAGATCCAGTCGGTCGCAGCCGACATCCCGGCGCTGACCGACATCATTTTCGACGAGCCGCGTGGATTGCGTGATTACGAGCGCACGCACCTTCATGATTTCGCCGATGTGCAGGAGAAGGGCCGGGCGGCAGCCTCCGCCAATCCGTCGGCCATATCCGACTGGGAGGCCGGAATCTGGGCGTCGGACGGCAGCGAAATTTCGGCAATTCTCTACACGTCCGGTACCACCGGCCGTTCGAAGGGTGTGATGCTGACGGCGGCAGCTTCGGTCAAGGCTGCGGAAGACACCGCGAAATTCGACAACATGACTGAACACGACGAGGTGCTGGCCTATCTGCCGCTGGCATGGGTCGGCGATCACTATCTCAACTACGCCCAGGGCTATGCTGTCGGGCTGTGCATGAGCTGCCCCGAGAGCCCCGAAACGGTTGCGCAGAACCTGCGCGAAATCGGGCCTACCTTCTATTTCGCTCCGCCACGGGTGTTTGAAGGCCTGTTGACCAGCGTGATGATCCGGATGGAGGATGCAAGCCGGTTGAAGAAGTGGCTGTTCGACCATTATCTCGGTGTTGCCAAGAGATACGGCGAGAAAATTCTCGAAGGCCGGTCGGTGCCACTTTCGGGGCGGATATCCTACTGGATCGGCGACAAGCTGATCTACGGGCCGTTGCGCAATGTTCTCGGCTTCACCCGGATCCGCACTGCCTATACGGCGGGCGAGGCGATCGGGCCGGACCTGTTTTCGTTCTTCCGCTCGCTGGGGATCAATCTCAAGCAGCTCTACGGGCAGACCGAGGCGTTCCTCTATGTCACCGCGCAAAAGGATGGCGAAGTCCGTCCGGACACGGTGGGGCCGGCTGCGCCCGACGTGGAGATCCGCATTGCCGAGAATGGTGAGGTCCAGTTCAAGTCTCCGGGCATGTTTGCCGGCTATTACGGCGACGAGGAAAAGACCAGGGAAACGCTGACGCCTGACGGCTGGGTGATGACCGGCGATGCGGGCATCTTCGATGCCCAGGGTCACCTCAAGATCATCGATCGGGCCAAGGATGTCGGCAAGCTGACGACCGGAGCGCTCTATGCGCCGAAATATATCGAGAACAAGCTCAAGTTCTTCCCCAACATCAAGGAGGCCGTGGCCTTCGGTGACGGGCGTGACTTCGTCGCCGTGTTCCTCAATATCGACCTGACGGCGGTCG
Organism: Parahoeflea alexandrii; assembly: GCF_024105735.1. Lineage (GTDB taxonomy): Bacteria > Pseudomonadota > Alphaproteobacteria > Rhizobiales > Rhizobiaceae > Hoeflea > Hoeflea alexandrii. The sequence goes on from NZ_JAAAML010000001.1 coordinate 949,865, forward strand.
GCAACTGGGCCGAGCGCAACAACATCTCCTACGGCTCCTACCAGGAACTGGCGGGTCTGCCACAGGTCTACGAGATGATGACCGGCCATATCAACCAGGTGAACCGGGACCTCGCCGCCGAACCGATGATGGCCGGCGCGCAGATCAAGCGCTTTCTGGTTCTGCACAAGGAACTCGATGCCGATGACGGGGAGCTGACCCGGACCCAGAAGGTGCGCCGCAGCTTCCTGGCGGACCGCTACGGCCCGCTGATCGAGGCGCTTTATGACGGATCGGCGGAGAAATACATCGAAACCGAAATGACCTTCGAGGATGGCCGCAAGGGTGTGATCCGGGCCACCGTGAAGGTGGCGGATGCGGAAGTGCTGCCGGTGTCGAACACAATGCCGGAGGCAGCCGAATGAACGCGCGGATCCAACATGTCGAGCTGCATGCCGAGGATGACGGGCTGAACCCCGGCGACGTGATGCTCAAGGTGGACAATGTCTCGCTGTCATTCGGCGGCGTGAAGGCGATCTCGGACATCTCTTTTGACATTCTCAAGGGCGAGATCCGTGCCATCATCGGTCCGAACGGGGCCGGCAAGACCTCGATGCTCAACGTGATCAACGGCTTTTATCATCCGCAGGAAGGGGTGATCACATTTCGTGGCCAGGCCCGCTCGCGGATGCAGCCCTATGAGGCGGCGGCTTCCGGGATTGCCCGGACCTTCCAGAACGTGGCGCTGTTCAAGGGCATGTCGACGCTCGACAACATCATGTCGGGGCGGACGCTGAAGATGCACAAGAACTTCTTCTGGCAGGTGCTCAATGTCGGTCCGGCGCGCGACGAGGAGATCGAGCACCGGCTCAAGGTCGAGGAGATCATTGATTTCCTCGAGATCCAGCACATTCGCAAGACCCCGGTGGGCAAGCTGCCTTACGGGCTGCAAAAGCGGGTCGAACTTGGACGGGCGTTGGCAATGGAGCCCGACCTGTTGCTGCTCGACGAGCCGATGGCGGGCATGAACCTCGAGGAAAAAGAGGACATGAGCCGCTTCATCCTCGACGTAAACAGCCAGATGGGCACGACTATCGCGCTGATCGAGCACGACATGGGCGTGGTCATGGACATCTCCGACCGGGTGGTGGTGCTCGACTACGGGCGCAAGATCGGTGACGGGCCGCCCGACGACGTCAAGAACAACCAGGATGTCATCGACGCCTATCTGGGAGTGTCGCACTGATGGACTTTCTCTACGCAATCTTCATCGACCCTTTTATCCAGATGGTCGAGCTTCCCGACTTCCTGCTGCAGGTGCTGTGGGAAGGGTTCGTGGCGGGCGTTCTCTATGCGCTGATCGCGCTGGGCTTCGTGCTGATCTTCAAGGCGTCCGGCGTGTTCAACTTCGCGCAGGGCATCATGGTGGTGTTTGCCGGGCTGACGCTGGTCGGCCTGCATGAGAAGGGCGTTCCCGCCTACCTGGCGCTGATCCTGACGATCGGGGTGATGGGGCTTCTGGCACTTGCGGTCGAGCGTTTCGTGATGCGGCCGCTGGTCAACCAGCCCGACATCATCCTGCTGATGTCGACCATCGGACTGACCTACTTCCTGATCGGCTTTGGCGAGTTCATCTTCGGCGGCGAACCCAAGCAGATGATCACCGAGGAGCTGGGGCTGCCGACCGGATCGACTGCGCTCGAAATCGGCGACGGCGGGCTTCTGATCCTGCAGCATATCGACATTGCCGCAGCCGTAATCGCGATCATCATGGTCGGATGCCTGGCGGTGTTCTTCAACAAGACCCGGATCGGACGAGCGCTGCGCGCGGTGGCCGATGATCACCAGGCAGCACTTTCGGTCGGCATCTCGCTCAACCAGATCTGGGCCATCGTGTGGTTTGCCGCGGGCATCGTGGCGCTGACGACGGGCATCATGTGGGGGGCGCGCTCGGATGTGTCGTTCGCGCTCGAAATCATCGCGCTCAAGGCGCTGCCGGTGCTGATCCTGGGCGGCTTCACCTCGATCCCGGGCGCAATCGTCGGTGGACTGATCATCGGCATTGGCGAGAAGATCGGCGAGATCTACTGGGGGCCGCTGATCGGAGGCGGCATCGAAAGCTGGCTTGCCTACATGATCGCGCTGATCTTCCTGCTGTTCCGGCCGCAGGGCCTGTTCGGCGAACGTATCATCGAAAGGGTGTAAGCGATGCACAAGAGCAGACTTTCAGCCATCGTCGTCGACTGTCACACCGACCATATCGAGCATGCAGCCAGTTTCTGGTCCCAGCTTCTGGGCCAGCCGTCGCACATTGATGACGGCAAGCGCGCCACCATCATGGCGGCAGACAAGGGCGTGTCGCTGGTTATCGAAGCGGTGCACGACGAGGCGCGGATCCATTTTGACATCGAGACCGACGATCTTGCGGCGGAGATCCACCGCATCGAACAGCTGGGCGGGCGCAAGGTCAGCGTGGTTGATCACACCGTGATCATGGAAGCGCCGACCGGGCACCGGTTCCGGCTGACGGGGCCACATTCGCACATACTGCCGTCGAGCGGGAATGTCTGGGGAGACGAGTAATGCTGTATCGCGAATCTGGCCAGTACAAGACCAGCTACATTTCCGACCAGTCGATCTTCCCGATCCGGGAAGATCGCATCGGCATTGCCATCATCGGCGTGATTGCGATCGTGATCCCGTTCGTGGCAAGCGACTTTTTTCTCAACGCGATCATGACGCCGTTCCTGATCCTGGCGCTGGCGGCGATCGGGCTCAATATCCTGACCGGATATGCCGGGCAGCTGTCGCTGGGCACCGGTGCCTTCATGGGCGTGGGCGCCTACAGCTGCTACAAGCTGACGACGATCTTTCCGGATGTGAACATCATCATTCTGGTTCTGTTGTCAGGCCTGTTTTCGGCCGGCATCGGGGTGATCTTCGGACTGCCCTCACTCCGGATCAAGGGGCTTTACCTGGCGGTGACGACGCTTGCCGCGCAGTTCTTTCTGGAGTGGTGCTTCATCCGCATTCCGTGGCTCTACAACTACAATTCCTCCGGCGCGATCGAAGTGCCGGAGCGCCGCGGCTTCGGTGACATCATCCTGACCGGCCCGGCCGCCGGTGCAATGACCCAGTATTTTGTCGTGCTCGGCATCGTCGTGGTGGTGACGCTGGCGGTGAAGAACATCGTGCGCGGGCGCATCGGGCGGCAATGGATGATGATCCGCGACATGGATATCGCGGCCGAACTGATGGGGGTCAGGCCGCTGACCGCCAAGCTCTCGGCCTTTGCCGTGTCGTCCTACCTGTGCGGTGTCGCGGGCGCGATGTTCATCTTCTTCTATCTCGGTGCGGCCGAACCTTCGGCGTTCTCGATCACGCTGTCGTTCCAGATCCTGTTCATGGTCATTCTGGGCGGCCTGGGAAGCCTGGTCGGCTCCTATTTCGGCGCGGCCTTCATCTGGGGCCTGCCGATCGTGCTGCGCGCGGTGCTGCCTGCGATGGGCATCGATATCGGTGCTGAAACCGTGTTTCACATTGCGACCATGGTTGTGGGCGCATTGATCATCTTCTTTCTCATTGTCGAACCGCATGGGCTGGCAAGGCTCTGGTCGCTCGGCAAGGAGAAATTGCGTGTCTGGCCGTTCCCCTACGGCTGACCGGCTGACGTTTCCCGCGATGGCCAGAGGAGGCTGTCCGGGAGCGTTGAACATAAGGCATTGTCCGGGCACGGGACCCGTCCGGACCCAAAATGTCGGGAGGAATTGGGTCCCCGAACTGGCGTGATCCCCACGCCACATGGGAGGAATACAATGCGACTGAAACGTCTGATTGCCGGAACCATCATGGCCGGTACCCTGGCGGGCGCAGCGCTGCCGGCCTTCGCCGACGAGCTGTTTGTACCGCTGTTCAGCTACCGGACCGGCCCGTTTGCCGGCTCGGGCATCCCGATTGCCAACGGCATGCATGATTATCTCACCATGCTCAACGAGCGCGATGGCGGCATCAACGGTGTCAAGATCCGCGTCTCGGAATGCGAAACCGGCTATGACACCCAGAAGGGTGTGGAGTGCTACGAGCAGGTGAAGGGCGAAGGCGCGCTGGTCATCAGCCCCTATTCGACCGGCATCACGCTGCAGGTGATTCCGAAGGCCTCGGTCGACAAGATCCCGGTGCTGTCGATGGCCTATGGTCTTTCGGCTGCCGCGGAAGGCAACACCTTCCCTTGGGTCTTCAACCCGCCCAACACCTATTGGGACGGTGCTTCGGCGATCGTGACCGACATTGCCCGCCGTGAAGGCGGCGCAGAGGCCCTCAAGGGCAAGAAGATCGGTTACATCTTCCTTGACGCCGGTTATGGCCGCGAGCCGATTCCGCTGCTGGAGCAGATGGCCAGCGACATGGGCTTCGAGCTGCTGCAGTACCCGGTTCCGGGCAAGGAAATGCAGAACCAGTCGTCGCAGTGGCTCAACATCCGCCGCGACCGGCCTGACTACATGATCATGTGGGGCTGGGGCGCAATGAGCCCGACGGCCGTCAAGGAAGCCACCAAGATCCGCTACCCGATGGACAAGTTCTACGGCATCTGGTGGTCGGGCGGCAATGATGATGCGGCAGCCGGCGGTGAAGCCGCCAAGGGTTACCGCACCCTCAACTTCCACGGCGTCGGTTCCGACTTCGGCGTGATCCAGGACATCAAGAAGTACGTCGTGGATGCCGGCAAGAGCGAGGTCGATCCGGCCAAGTTCGCTGATAACCTCTACAACCGCGGCGTCTACAACTCGATGCTGATCGCCGAGGGCATCCGTCGTGCGCAGGAACTCACGGGCAAGACCGTGATCGACGCGACCGATATGCGCAATGGCCTTGAGAACCTCGACATCACAGAGGCCCGCCTCAAGGAAATGGGCATGGAAGGCTTCGCGCTGCCGATGAAGCTGTCGTGCGACGACCATTCCGGTCATCACAAGGTCTATGTGGTCGAATGGGACGGCAAGGACTGGCAGAAATCAGGCGACTGGTTCTCGCCGGATGTCGACGTGGTCAAGCCGCTGCTGAAGAAGGCCGCTGAAGACTATGCCGCGAGCAATGCGCCGTGGCCCGAGCGGACGGAAGCCTGCCTGAACTAACAGCTACACCGAAAACCTGCCGCGCGGGCCCTGGCTGCGCGCGGCAGGCAACTGCCCCAAGTTTCATTCCCGACCGGAGAGGGTCCATGTCGATGTCCACGTCCGTATCAACCGATGCGACCGCACAGCCGAACATCCTGGCGGTGAACAATATCGAAGTGATCTATGATCACGTGATCCTTGTGCTCAAGGGCGTGTCGCTGGTGGTGCCGGAAGGCGGGATCGTTGCGTTGCTCGGTGCCAATGGCGCGGGAAAGTCGACGACGCTGAAAGCGATTTCCAACCTGCTGCGTTCCGAGCGCGGCGAGGTGACCAAGGGATCTATCGAATTTGAAGGCAAGCGTGTCGAGGCGCAGACAGCCAATGAGCTGGTGCGGCGCGGTTGCATCCAGGTGATGGAGGGCCGGCATTGCTTCGGCCATCTCACCGTTGAGGAAAACCTGCTCACAGGCGCGTTCACGCGACGTGACGGCAATGCCGCGATCAAGCGCGATATCGAGATGGTGTATGACTATTTTCCGCGACTGAGAGAGCGCAGGACCAGCCAGGCCGGCTACACATCCGGCGGCGAACAGCAGATGACGGCCATCGGGCGGGCGCTGATGAGCCGGCCAAAGATGATCCTGCTCGACGAACCGTCGATGGGACTGGCGCCGCAGCTGCAGGAAGAAATCTTCGAGATCATCAAGAAGCTCAACGAGCAGGAAGGCGTGTCGTTCCTGCTGGCCGAGCAGAACACCAATATTGCGCTGCGCTATGCCACCTATGGCTACATTCTCGAATCCGGCCGTATCGTCATGGATGGCGTGGCGAAGGACTTGCGTGAAAACGAGGACGTCAAGGAATTCTACCTCGGTGTTGGCGGCGAAGGACGGCGATCTTTCAAGAACGTCAAGCACTACAAGCGGCGCAAGCGCTGGCTGGCCTGACAGCCGGTTGCACGGATGCGGATGAGAGCGGCGGCTTTCCAGCCGTTGCGATGCAGGACTTGCGGATCAATGCGGAAGACGATAAAATAAACAAACGTTCATTTAATTGTGTGGGCCATGGCGCGACGGGCGGGATCAACGGGGGCTGAGACAGCGGAGAAGCTGCGCAATGCAGCGCTCGAACTGTTCGCACGTTCCGGCTACGCCGCTGTGTCGATGCGCGAGATCGCAGCGGAAACCGGTGTGCAGGCCGGGGCGATCTACAATCACTTCCCGACCAAGCAGGATCTGCTCAACGAGTTGCTGCAGGTTCACATGGAAACGCTGCTGAATGCCTGGTCTGAGGCCGAAGAGCCCGGCTTGACGCCACCGCAGGCGCTCGAACATTTTGTCCGATTCCACATCCGCTATCACCTGGCCAAGTCGCGCGAGGTGTTCATCTCCTACATGGAGCTGCGCAACCTCGAAGCGGCGAACTTCAGCGCCATTGAGGGGTTGCGGCGCAGATATGAGAGCGTTCCGCGCGCCATTCTTGACCGTGGTGCTGCCGACGGGACCTTCGACATCGTGGACCCGCAAGTGACCACCATGGCGATCATTGCCATGCTCAACGGCATGACCACCTGGTACCGCGAAAACGGCCGGCTGTCGCTGGATGAAATCGAAGCGCTCTATGTCCGTCTGGTGGCGCGACTGGTGGGGCAGAAGAAGGAAGACTGACGTGTTCACAGCAAGCATGAATTTCGGGCTTGGCGAAGAGATCGATGCGCTCCGCGATACGGTTTCGCGCTTTGCCGCCGACCGGATCGCGCCGGTTGCCGACGAGACCGACCGCGACAACCAGTTTCCCATGCATCTGTGGCAGGAGATGGGTGCACTCGGACTGCTTGGCATGACAGCGAACCCGCATTTCGGCGGCACCGGCATGAGCTATCTCGCCCATGTGGTGGCTATGGAGGAGATCAGCCGCGCATCCGCCTCGATCGGCCTGTCCTACGGCGCGCATTCCAACCTGTGCGTCAACCAGATCAACCGCTGGGGCAACGAGGCACAGAAGCAGAAGTATCTCCCCAAGCTCTGCTCCGGCGAGAATGTCGGGGCGCTGGCGATGAGCGAGCCCGGCTCGGGCTCGGATGTGGTGTCGATGAAGCTGCGCGCCGAGAAGCGCAATGACCGCTACGTGCTCAACGGCAGCAAGATGTGGATCACCAACGGGCCCGATGCCAACACGCTGGTGGTCTATGCCAAGACGGACCCGGACGCGAAATCGCGCGGCATCACCGCATTCCTGATCGAGAAGGGCATGGCCGGGTTCTCGACCGCGCAGAAGCTCGACAAGCTCGGAATGCGCGGCTCCAACACCTGCGAGCTGGTGTTCGAGGACTGCGAAGTGCCGTTCGAGAGCGTGCTCGGCGAGGAGGGCCAGGGCGCCAGGATCCTGATGTCCGGGCTCGATTACGAACGGGTGGTGCTTGCCGGCGGACCGCTCGGCATCATGGCCGCGGCCATGGACGTCGTCGTGCCTTACTGCCATGAGCGCAAGCAGTTCGGCGAGCCGATCGGCAATTTCCAGCTGATGCAGGGCAAGCTCGCAGACATGTACACGACGATGAACGCCTGCCGGGCCTATGTCTATGCGGTGGCGCAGGCCTGCGACCGTGGCGAAACCACCCGCAAGGATGCGGCGGGCTGTATTCTCTACGCGGCCGAGAAAGCGACGCAGGTGGCGCTGGAAGCGATCCAGGCGCTGGGTGGAAACGGCTACATCAACGACTATTCGACCGGCCGGCTGTTGCGCGACGCCAAGCTCTACGAGATCGGCGCGGGAACGTCCGAGGTGCGCCGCATGCTGATCGGGCGCGAAATGATGGCGGAAACGGCGTGATGGCGCAAAAACACTTGATGATAGCGATCAATTGGTACGGACCATATTTCTCAGTCGAGGAAGCGTCAAAAGCGGCCAAAGAGGACTACGGGTACGGACTCTATATGGGGATCGGTAAGCAACCTTATGAGCGCGATTCAAATTTGCAATATGTCGGAATAAGCGAGTCTCTCGGCTCTCGTATTGGAAGTGCACATCATAAACTGTTTAATATTACTCGTGACTTTCAACTCTGGATGGGCGAGCCTGCTACAGCCGAGCCATCCGGGCCGAAGATGAAAGTTACCCGAGCAACTCTGGATAATGCCGAATGGTTGCACTCGTATTTTCTAGACCTTCCTCTCAATGCGAATAAGAAGTCTCTTCCAAAAAGAAGTGTGTCTGTTTTGAACCGGTGGTGGAAGACAGACTACGTAACTCCTCGAAAAAGGCGTCCTCACTCTGAATGGCCTGATCTGATAGATTTCCCATACTCGGATGAGCTTGATGCTCGTTGTGTTTGGTTTGGGTCACCTGGACGACAGATCAAATTTTCTGCACCGGAGTACGAGTGAGTATTATTCATGACCATCATGCAATCCAAAATCTCCACCGGCTCGCAAGCCTTCAAGGACAACGCGGCGCGGATGGCTGCGCAAATTGCCGAGACGGCAGCGGCGGCCGCTCTGCACGGGCTGGGCGGGCCGGAGGCTTCGCGCGAGCGTCATGTCGGACGCGGCAAATTGTTGCCGCGCGACCGGGTGGCGACACTGCTGGACCCGGATTCGCCGTTTCTCGAGATCGGACGTTTCGCGGCGCACGACCTTTATGGCGGAGACATCGCTTCGGCTGGCGTGATCGCGGGCATCGGTCGGGTCAGGGGCCGCGACGTGATGGTGGTGTGCAACGACGCCACGGTGAAGGGCGGCACCTATTACCCGCTGACGGTGAAGAAGCATCTCAGGGCCCAGGAAATTGCGCTCGAGAACAATCTGCCGTGCGTTTACCTGGTCGATTCGGGCGGCGCCAACCTGCCCAACCAGGACGAGGTGTTTCCCGACCGGGACCATTTCGGACGGATCTTCTTCAACCAGGCGAACATGAGTGCCGCGGGGATCGCACAGATTGCCGTGGTGATGGGGTCCTGCACAGCGGGCGGCGCCTATGTGCCGGCGATGAGCGACGAGACCATCATCGTGCGCGATCAGGGCACGATCTTTCTTGCCGGTCCGCCGCTGGTCAAGGCCGCCACCGGCGAGGTGGTCAGCGCCGAGGATCTGGGCGGCGGCGACGTGCACACGCGGCTGTCGGGCGTCGCCGATCATCTCGCCGACAATGACGCGCATGCGCTGGAACTGGCGCGCCAGGCGGTGGCCAATCTCAACGGAAGGGGCAGGGTGGGGCTCTGCCAGATGGACTGTTTGCCACCCGAAGATCCGCTCTACGATCCGGCGGAAATCGCCGGCATCATTCCCGCCGACACCCGCCAGCCCTACGATATCCGCGAGGTGATTGCCCGCATCGTCGACGGCTCACGGTTCGACGAGTTCAAGGCGCGCTATGGCACCACTATTGTCTGCGGCTTCGCCCATGTGATGGGCATGCCGGTCGGCATCGTCGCCAACAATGGAGTGCTGTTTTCCGAAAGCGCGGTGAAGGCGGCGCATTTCGTCGAACTGTGCTCGCAGCGCAAGATCCCGCTCGTCTTCCTGCAGAACATAACCGGCTTCATGGTCGGGCAGAAGTATGAGGCTGGCGGCATTGCCAAGGACGGCGCCAAAATGGTGACCGCTGTGGCGACCACCAAGGTGCCGAAGATCACCATGATTGTCGGCGGCTCCTTCGGCGCGGGCAATTACGGCATGTGCGGCCGGGCCTATTCGCCCCGCTTCCTGTGGACCTGGCCCAACAGCCGCATCTCGGTGATGGGTGGTGAACAGGCGGCGGGCGTGCTTGCCACGGTCCGGCGCGACGCCATCGAACGCAAGGGTGGCGAGTGGTCGACTGAGGATGAAGCCGAGTTCAAGCGCCCGACCATCGAGATGTTCGAGCGGCAGTCGCACCCGCTCTATGCCTCGGCGCGGCTATGGGATGACGGCATCATCAACCCGCTGAAATCCCGCGAGATCCTGGCGCTGAGCCTGTCGGCGGCGCTGAATGCACCGGTTGAGGACACGAAGTTCGGCGTGTTCCGGATGTGATGACATGAATTGGGAAACACCGGAGACATTCATGTTCGAGGGCCATCGCATCTGCTGGGGTGCGCTTGGCGAAGGTGAACCTGTTGTGCTGATGCACGGGACGCCGTTCTGGTCTTACGAATGGGCCCGGCTGGCGCCACTGCTGGCGCTTGAGCGCAAGGTCTATTTCTTTGACATGCTTGGCTACGGCAATTCTGACCGGCCGGATGCGGATGTGTCGCTGGGTGTCCAGAACCGGGTGTTCGCGGCGCTGATGAAGCACTGGCACCTCAACGCGCCGGATGTCGTTGCTCATGATTTCGGCGGGGCGACGGCCTTGCGGGCGCATCTGATCAACCGGGTGGATTACAACAGCCTGACCCTGATTGATCCTGTGGCCATCCGTCCCTGGGGGTCGCCGCTGGTGCAGCACGTCAGACATCATGAGGCGGCGTTCGCCGGTATGCCTGGCTACATGCATGAAGCGATCCTGCCTGCCTATCTGAAATCAGCAATGAAGCGGGAAGCGACGGACGAGGTTCTGGCGCCTTATGCCGAGCAATGGATTGGCGGGTGCCAGCAGGCCTCGTTCTACAGGCAGATCGCGCAGATGGATCAGCGCTTCACCGATGAGGTGCAGGATCGATATTCGGAAATCCGTTGTCCGGTCATGATCCTTTGGGGCGAGGACGATGAATGGATCCCGATCGAGCGCGGACGGGAGCTGCATGCAATGATTCCGGGGTCGCAGTTCATTTCCGTTCCCGGGGCCGGTCACCTGGTGCAGGAGGATGCTTCTGAAGCGATCGCCTTCCATCTCCAAAGGTTCCTCCGGACAAGAGGACGGGCATGATGGTTGGCATATCCGCGGCATATGTTGGAGAAACCTGTGAAGCCTGACCTGAAATCCGTTCTGGAACGCTATCCGAGCGCACAGACCTACAGACCCGGTGACGGAGAAAAGCTGAATCGCCTGATCATCGACCTGATGCGCGCGGGCCGGAAGACGGCGACCTGCGCGGTGCCCGATGAGTTCGCCGATGATCCGGATTCCTGTCCCGTGGTCGGACGCATCGACATCGCGCTTGACTGGAACAGCGACCCAGCGCTGGCGACGCGCACACTGAGCCTTGAGACAATCAGTTACGCGCAGATGGACGAGAGTCGGATCCCGGCGCAGGGCGAATTCGAGGATCTGGAGGACTGGCGCAGGGGCTACCGTGCCTACTACCAGCGCCAGGGCTCATTCGATCCTGAGATGATCTTTATCTACGAGCGGTTCGAAGTTGTTGAAGATTTCGCCGCGGAGGAGCCGACATGAACACGATCAGCAAAATCCTCATCGCCAACCGGGGCGAGATTGCTTGCCGGATCATCCGCACGGCGCGAAAAATGGGTATCGCCACGGTCGCGGTTTACTCCGAAGCCGACGCAGGCGCGCTGCATGTCGAAATGGCCGATGAGGCGGTGCTGATCGGCAGCGCCGCGGCCTCGGAGAGCTATCTCAAGGTCGACGTGATCCTCGATGCCGCGAAGCGCACCGGAGCCAATGCGATCCATCCGGGCTACGGTTTCCTGTCGGAAAATCCCGAATTCGTGGAAAAGGTCGAGAAGGCAGGGCTGATCTTCATCGGGCCGTCGGCCAAGGCAATCCGCGCCATGGGCCTCAAGGATGCGGCGAAAGCGCTGATGGAAAAGGCCGATGTACCTGTTGTTCCAGGCTATCACGGCGAGGCGCAGGACCTGGTGGTGCTGGCGGGCAAGGCAAACGAGATTGGTTTTCCGGTGCTGATCAAGGCGCGCGCCGGCGGCGGCGGCAAGGGCATGCGCAAGGTCGACGTCCAGGCTGATTTCCCGGCGGCGCTGTCTTCGGCACGGCGAGAGGCCAAGGCTTCGTTCGGCGATGACCGGGTGCTCGTCGAGAAATATGTCGCAACCCCGCGGCACATCGAGATCCAGGTGTTTGGCGACAATCATGGCAACGTGGTGCATCTGTTCGAGCGCGACTGCTCGGCGCAGCGCCGGCACCAGAAGGTGATCGAGGAAGCGCCCGCGCCGGACATGCCTGAGGATATGCGGGCTGCAATGGGTGCTGCCGCCGTGGCTGCGGCCAAGGCGATCAGCTATTCGGGTGCGGGGACGGTCGAGTTCATTGTCGATGCTTCGAACGGGCTCAAGGCTGACAAGTTCTGGTTCATGGAGATGAACACGCGGCTGCAGGTGGAGCATCCGGTCACGGAACTGATCACCGGGCTGGACCTGGTCGAATGGCAGATCCGCGTGGCCGCCGGCGAGACACTGCCGATGGGCCAGGACGAACTCTCGATCAACGGCCATGCGGTCGAGGCGCGGATCTATGCCGAGGACGCGGAGAAGGGCTTTCTGCCCGCCGTCGGCCGGCTGATGCATCTGAGATTTCCCGAGGGCGACATCCGGATCGATGCCGGAGTGCGGGCAGGCGACGAGATCACGCCGTTCTACGATCCGATGATTGCCAAGGTGATTGCGCATGGCAAGACCCGGGCTGAAGCGCTGGGCAAACTGGCGGGCGCGCTGGGCCGGACCGAGATTGCCGGCACCGTGACCAACACGGCATTCCTCGCGCGGCTGTGCCGGGACGCGGATTTTGCGGCGGGACGGCTCGATACCGGGCTGATCGACCGCAATATCGCCAGCCTGACCGAGCAGGTTTCAGCGCCTGACGCCATCGTGGCGCTGGCGGTGCTCGCAGCGTCGGGGATGGTTCCGCCGGAGAGGTCAAATACCGGTTCGGTCGCGGAGATCGGTCCCTTCGAAAACTGGGGATCTCCGATGCGGTCGGTGACGCTTGAGGCCAACGGAGCGGCGCATGGCTTCCGGGTTTTGCGGGAGGGCGATTCTGCGTGGCGGATAGCCGGGAGCGGTCTCCAATCGTCCGACATGCTGTTGAACGCAGTTGAATGCAAACATGATGAGTGGGCTTTCCGCGCTGGTGGCGTGACACAGCGCTGCCGGCTGGTTCAAGGCAGCACGGAAGTGGCGGTGTTCCATGAGGGGCTGACCCACCGGTTCGCCAAGCCGCAGGGCAGCCGCGCCGATGATCTGGCATCCGGCGGAGACCAGGTGGTCTCGGCCATGCCAGGGATCATCAAGCAGGTGCTCGTGGCTCAGGGCCAGGAGGTCAAGTCCGGCGAGGCGATGGTGATCATGGAAGCCATGAAGATGGAAATGACGCTGTCTGCGCCGCGCGATGGCGTGGTGGGGGAGGTTCTGGTAAGTGTAGGCGCGCAGGTATCCGACGGCGTCAGCCTGGTGATGCTGCAGAGCGAAGCGGCTGCGGGCTGAGGCGCAGGATCTCCGCCTGACGGCCGCATATGCGCGTCTGCGGTTTGCGGCATGGCTGGTTGACAGCGAAGCTGCAGACACCAGATTCGATCTGCGGAAACACACCCACGAAAGCAGGAATCCTTCATGACCGAGACACCCGAAACAGTCCTCGATTTCTGGTTCAACGATCTGGTCCCGAAAGACTGGTTCGTCAAGAACGAGGAACTGGACAAGCGAATTGCCGAGCGATTTTCCGGTCTGCACCTTGCCCTGTCACGCGAGGTCGGCGAGGCCTGGCGGGCAACGCCGGACGCCCGACTGGCACTTGTCATCGTCTTCGATCAGTTTCCGCGCAACATCTATCGTGGTTCGCCGCTGGCCTTCGCCACCGATGGCCTTGCGCTGAAGGAAGCCAAGGCGGCACTGGCGGTGGGAGCGGACAAGAGCATCGATGAAAACCGACGGGCGTTTTTCTACATGCCTTTCGAACACGCCGAGGACATGGACGAACAGGAACGTTGCGTGGCGCTGTTCGAGGCGCTCGGCAACGAGAACTACCTCGATTACGCCCACCAGCATCTTGATGTGATCAAGCGCTTTCGCCGGTTCCCGCACCGCAATCCCATCCTCGGCCGGACGTCAACGCCGGAGGAGAAAGCCTATCTGGCCGAGCCCGGTGCAGGCTTCTGAGTTTTCTGGCAAGCCTTACTCTTGTCACAGCGCCGGTCCATTGGCGGTGACAGAGCGGTCATCGTTTGAGAACCGCTGCGAGCCTGCTATGGATGGTCGGGTACTTTGTGAATGGACAGGAACTTCATGCGTTTTGACCGGTTGATCGCGGCACTGCTGGTTGCCTTCATGCTGGCAGGTCAGGCTGTGTCAGCGCAGTCTCAAACGTCATCCCCTTCCGGGACCGTGCAAACGGATGGACAGGATCAGGCACCTGATCAAACCGTTCCCCCGGCGTCTCCTCCGGCGCAAACCTCTGTCGCGGCCACGCCGGCGGAGCCGACAGTCTCGCCGGCAATCAGCCAGGCAGAAGAGAAGCTGACGGCGGCGGAAACCAGCATCACGCGGCTGACCCGCCGGGTTGAGGAGAACATGACCGACGACAGCTCGTTGGTCGATCTGAAGGTCGAGGTCGAGGAACTTGCCCGCAGCATGCTCGACATCGGGGTGTCTCTGCGCCCGAGACTGACAGAGGTCAAGGCGCGGCTTGAGCAACTGGGCCCGCCTCCAGCCGAGGGCGAGCCGGCCGAACCGGATTCGGTCATCGCGGAGCGGACAAGGCTGGCCGCGGAACGCGCACAGATCAATGCCCTGACCGGACGCGCCGAGGCGGTTTCGGTGAGAGCCAACCAGCTTGGCGACAGCATCACCGAAGCGCGGCGGGAGCTGTTTACCACCACCTTGTTCAAACGGACCGAAATCGGGCCGGCAATGCTGTCGCAGGCGCTCAGCGCCTTTTATGCGGAAAGCGGCGATGTGGTGCGCATCTACGGCTCCTGGGCTAATTTCGTCATCGCCTTCAAGTGGCAGGCTTTGCTGGGGTGGCTGTTCTTCTCCCTACTTGCAGCGCTGGTGTTCGTGCCCGGGGCATACCGTGTGTTCGGCGGGCTTATCGACCGTGATCCCGCAGACGACGATCCACCCTATACGAGCCGGCTGTCGGTGGCGTTCTGGTCGACGGTAATACCGACGGCGGCAATGACGGCGCTGGCGGCGACGATCTATGTGCTCGGGCAAAGCTTTTCGGTGCTAAGGCCGGATGTTGCGCCGGTTGTGGCCAGCGTCTTGATGACCCTCGTCGCGATCTTCTTTGTCAGCAAGCTGGCGCGCGGCATTCTTGCGCCCAGGACATCGGCCTGGCGACTGGTCAACCTGTCCAATGGCGGCGCGCGGACGCTCTATTATCTCGTCGTGGCCATGGTGGTCGTCAACGGTATCGATTTCGTTGGAGACGAGATCAGCCAATCGCTCGGATCGCCCGTGGTGCTGACAGTCTTCAAGGGGCTGCTGTCGGTGTTTCTGATGGCGCTGATCCTGATGGCGATGGCGCTCGGAAGGCCGATGGTGGCAGCATCGGGTGACCCGTCGGACCAGGGACAGCCCTGGCCGCGTATCATTTCGGTCGCGCTACTGGTGACGGGGGTCGGCTTGATGGCGACCGCGCTCATGGGCTATGTCGGTTTTGCCCGATTTGCAGCGACGCAGATCGTCGTGACCGGCGCCATCCTGACCACCATGTATATCGGCTATCTCTCGGGCAAGGCGATCTCCGAGCCCGAGGCTTTCGCCCACACGGCGATCGGGCGGCGTGTCGGGGAGCGTTTCAAGCTGGGAAGCATGGCTCTCGACCAGTTCGGGCTGGGCGCGGGGCTGCTGATCAGCCTGCTTGTGCTGCTCTTCGGTGTGCCGCTGATCCTGTTGCTCTGGGGGTTCCAGATCCAGGACATCGAGCTGTGGTTCTACCGTTTCCTGACAGAAATCCGCATTGGCGGGATCTCAATCTCGATAGTCGGAATCCTGTTCGGCATCCTGCTGTTCCTTTTGGGGCTGGTGGTCACCCGCTGGTTCCAGCGCTGGCTCGATGGAAGCGTCATGGCGCGGGGCCGCATGGATGCCGGTGTCCGCAATTCGATCAAGACCGGGGTGGGTTACCTCGGGGTGGCGGTGGCCGGCCTGATCGGCATTTCGGCGGCGGGGATTGACCTGTCCAGTCTTGCGCTTGTGGCGGGTGCACTCTCTCTCGGCATCGGTTTTGGTCTGCAGAACATCGTCAGCAATTTCGTTTCTGGCCTGATCCTGCTGGCCGAGCGGCCCTTCAAGGTTGGTGACTGGGTGTCGACCAGTTCGACCGAGGGGTTCGTCAAGAAAATCTCCGTGCGGGCCACCGAGATAGAGACCTTCAATCGCCAGTCGATCATCGTTCCCAATTCCGAGCTGATCAATTCGCCGGTGGGCAACTGGACCCACCGCAACAAGCTCGGCCGAGTCGACGTGCCGGTGGGCGTGAGTTACGATTCGGATCCGCGCCGGCTGATCGACCTCCTGATCGAGGTTGCTCAGGGCCACGAACTGGTGCTGCGCAATCCGGAACCGGTTGTGCATTTTTCCGGTTTCGGCGAGTCCTCGCTGGACTTCGTGCTGAAATGCCACGTCGCCGACGTTCTCACCGGCATTGGTGTCAAGACGGAGTTGAGCCTGCGCATCTTCGAGCGGCTGAAAGCCGAAAATATCGAGATTCCGTTCCCGCAGCGCGATCTCAATATCAAGCTCGGCGACGACAATGAGCCGGTGACTGTGATTGCGGAGAAGTTGATGGGTGCGAAGTTCAAGGGAGCTGCGAGCCGGGATGCGGCCGCTGCTGCCGCCGGGGACCCGCCGAAGCCAAAGCGCTCCAGAAGAAAGGATGTGCCCAAGAGCAAGTCGGATTCGTTTGAGGACGGTGCCGAAGGCGAGGGGGGTGACCGGTGATCCCGGTTCATTCAGGCTGCATTCATTCTCGCAATGCAATAAAGCATCCATACCGGGCCAAAACCGGCTCGACACAGTTCCAACAGGGAGCGGCGGATAGTTTCCGCCGGACACTGATGAAAACACATATCCTCGGATTTTTGACCAGCATGGCAATGATTGCGGGTGCCAATGCTGCAAGCATCACCAACAAGGATGCGCAGCCGCAGGTGCTTATCGTGACCGAAGCCGGCAACAAGATCGAAATGGTGGTGGAAGCCGGCGCCACGGTGAGTTTCTGCCCGGCCGGATGTTTCGTGACCATGCCTTCGGGCGACCGCGAAACATTTGCCGGCAGCGAGAGCATCGAGATCATCAACGGCGCAGCGGTTATCAAGTAATCGCCGGCGCGTCTGTGCAAGGTGAAGGCAGTCCCGCCGGGCCGGCCGGTTTGAACACCGGCCGGCCCGCAGCCACCTCGTTTTCATTGCACCAAATCTGTCGTGATTTGTTCACCAGGGAAACGTTCCTGCCCTTGCCGAGCACGGCATTGCGGTGTTTTCCGAACGCGAGATCGAACGCCTTGCCAAAGCGCTCGGTGATGCCCTCTGAAACGCCTTGAGCACCGGAGCCCGCCGGCAGGCCTGCATGGCGATGCCGTTCCCGATGTCACTGGTCGTCCTGCATTGTGATTATGTCGTAGACAGGCTCTAATTTTGGGGCGGCAGCTTCTAAATTCTGTTCGAAGCACAATCAGGGCAGATCAAAATGGCAGAGTTTCCGAAGCAGGCAAAGGTCGTGATTATTGGCGTGGGTGGCATTGTGGGTGCTTCCATTGCGCATCATCTGATCGAGCGCGGATGGGACGACATTGTCGGTATCGACAAGTCCGGCGTGCCGACCGATATCGGCTCGACGGCGCATGCCTCGGACTTCTGCTACACGACCAGCCATGACTATCTGTCGGTCTGGACAACGCAGTATTCGATCGATTTCTTCGAGAGGATGGGCCACTACGCCCGCATTGGCGGCCTCGAGATTGTCCGTGCCGGCGACGAGACATGGATGGAAGAGGTCAAGCGCAAGATTTCCTCCGGCAAGGCCTTCGGCACACGCGCCAGCTTCATCGGCCCGGCAGAGGTGAAAGAGAAGTTTCCGCTGGTCGAGGAAGACATGGTTGCCGGCGCGCTCTGGGATCCGGATGCAGGACTTGTCATTCCGCGCTCGCAGACGGTGGCCGGCAAGCTGGTCGATGCGGCCGAGAAGACCGGGAAGCTGAAGGTCTTCGCCAACACGCCGGCCCAGTCGCTGATCGTCGAGGGCGGCCGCATCAAGGGCGTCGTCACGCATCGTGGCACGATCATGGCTGATCATGTCGTCGTCTGCGCGGGCATATGGGGCCGCCAGATCGCCGAAATGGTCGGCGAGGACCTGCCGGTGATGCCGGTCGATCACCCGCTGACCTTTTTCGGCCCATACAAGGAGTTCGAAGGCACCGGCAAGGACATCGGCTGGCCGCTGATGCGCGACCAGGGCAATTCGGCCTATATGCGCGACACCGGCGATCCGACCACCGCCGAGGGCGGGCAGATCGAGTGGGGCTACTACGAGACCGACGAGCCGCGGCTGTGTCATCCGCGCGATATTCTTGAAAAGAACCAAGCGCGGCTCTCGCCCTCGCAGCGCGACCTCGACATGGAGCAGATCCTGGAGCCGCTCGAACGCGCCATGGAGCTCACGCCCATTCTCGGCGAGCTTGGCTACAATGAGAGCCATTCCTTCAACGGTCTGCTGCAGGTGTCAGCCGCCGGCGGGGCTTCCTGTGGCGAGAGCCAGAAGGTGCGCGGGCTTTGGTACTGCGTTGCCATCTGGGTCAAGGACGGTCCCGGCTACGGCAAGCTGATTGCCGACTGGATGACCGATGGGCGCACCGAGATCGATCACAATTCGATCGATTACGCCCGGTTCTATCCGCACCAGATGACCGAGGAGTTCATCGAAAGCCGTTGCTACGAGGCGGCCCAGAAAATCTATTTCCCGGCGATTCATCCGCGTGAGCCCTATGCCACCAGCCGCGGTGTCAAGCACTCCCCGTTCCACGAGCGTGAAGTCGAGCTCGGCGGCCATTTCATGGAGCTTGGCGGCTGGGAGCGTGCGCATGGCTACGCGTCCAATGCGCATCTGCTGGAGAAATTCGGCGACCGGGTTCCGGTTCGTGAGAACGAGTGGGACAACCGCCATTTCTGGCGGGTCTCCAATGCCGAGCATCTGCAGCTGTCTGACGATTGCGGCATCATCAACCTGTCGCATTTCCACATGGTCGACATCGAGGGGCCCGACCATGTGGCGATGATGGAATGGCTGTGTGCTGCCAAGATCGGCGGCGACAACATGATCGGCAAGGGCATCTACACCCACTTCCTCGATGACGAGGGCATGGTCCGCGCCGACTTCACCGTCATCCGCATGGAAGACCGCTGCCGGCTGATCAACGGTGCCGATGCGGGGCCGCGCGATTTCCACTACATGCGCCGCGTCGCCGAGGACAAGGGCTACGACGTCACCATTACCGATGTGACCGAGAAGTTCACCACCATCGGCATCTGGGGCCCGAATGCGCGCGAGACGCTGAAGAAGGTGGTGTCCGATCCGGCGGGTCTGGACATCGAGAACTTCCCGTTCGCCGCGATCAAGCCGATCGAGATCGCCGGCAAGACGGTGTCCGCTTTCCGCCTCTCCTATGTCGGCGAGCAGGGATGGGAGCTGCACATGAAATATGAGGACGGCCTGGCCGTCTGGGACGCGCTGCGGTCAACCGGAGTGACGCCGGTTGGTGTCGAGACCTATGCGAACTCGCGGCGCATGGAAAAGAGCCTGCGGCTGCAGAACGCCGATCTTCTGACCCAGTACAACCTGATTGAATCGGATCTGGCGCGTCCGAAGGTCAAGGAGGCCGATTTCCGCGGCAAGCAAAAGCACCTTGAATACAAGGCGCGCGCGCATCAGCCGGCGATGCTGTGCACGCTGGTGATGACCGAGAACGTCGACGCCAAGGGCGTGGCCCGCTACCCGGTCGGCATCCTGCCGGTGATGGATCCCGAGACCGGGGAGACGCTTGTCGATGAACTCGGCCGCCGCTCCTACACGACGTCGATCGCCTACGGCCCGACCATCGGCAAGAACATCGCGCTGGCCTATCTGCCATGGGAGTATTGCCAAGGGGGGCGCAAGCTCAACATCGAGTATTTCAGCGAAACCTATCCGGTCGAAGTTGCGGCAGTGGGCTACACGCCGTTGTACGATCCCGAGAACCTCAAGCCGCGGAGCTGATCGTCACCGCGTCACGCCAGCGAACGACCGCGCGGTCAAGGCCGACTGGGCGGTCGTTTTTTCGTGCTGTGACACCGGAGGTTTCTGGCTGACTGCATGCGGCAAGACATGAGTGGTTTCCATGCGATCAGGCACAGGTTGCCCGTGATCTGCGCCACGGCGATCGCAAAATCCGGTTCAGCCTTGTCTGGGGCCATGGTAGACTGAGGCATGACAGGATGGATCAGGGCTGCTCTTGCAGCCGCAACTTTGCTGATGACGTCGTCTGGCGGACATGCCCGAGAGCAGGTCGATGTGGCGCTGGTTCTTGCGGTCGATGTCTCGCGCTCCATGTCGGCAATGGAACTGGAGATCCAGCGGGACGGTTACGCCGCTGCACTCAACCATCCCGACGTCATTCGCGCCATTGGCCAGGGCGCTTATGGCCGGATCGCGGTGACGATGTTCGAGTGGGCCGGCAACAACACGATACGCGAAGTCTTTGACTGGACGCTTGTGGAGACGGGTGCCGATGCGGATCGTCTCTCGGCGATCGTCGGCAAGTCCCAACCGGTCGGTATGCGCAGAACTTCGATATCGGGCGCCATTCTGCATGCATTGAGGCGGCTCGAAGAGGCCCCCGTCGACGGTTTCCGCAAGGTGATCGATATCTCCGGCGACGGGCCCAACAATCAGGGGCAGCCGGTACTGGCGGCCCGTGAGATCGCTCTCGCCAATCGCATCGTCATCAACGGGCTGCCGCTGATGACCAGTGATGGGCCAGGCAGCGGATTCAACATCGCCGACCTGGACGCCTATTACAGCGAGTGCGTGATCGGCGGGCCCGGTAGTTTCCTGGTTCCGGTGACGAGCTGGGATCAGTTTCCCGAGGCGATCCGGCGCAAGCTCATTCTCGAGATCGGCGGACTGCCAGCCATGGAACAATCGGTCGTCCCGGCACAGGTCTCGCCCGGGTTGGGTTTCCGGCCATCTTCCGAGCCTTATGACTGCCTCATCGGGGAGAAGATCTGGGACCAGCGGCGATGGATGTTCGATGACCCCTAACAGGGATGGGGAGCAGCGGCGCTCCTGATTGAAACTCCGGAACAGCGGCTTAGCCAGAAGTGCTCGGCGCGGCCGGCAAGGGTCATGGCGTCCCACACTATCCGCCAAGCAACACGGACAGCTTTGCTTGGCTGCTCTGCACGCGCGCAAGCAAGCAGGCAAACGGGCAGATTACCGGTGTTCCGAACCGGCGGGAATTCATTCAAACATTGCGTTTTTCTAATGCTGTTAACCGAAATTCAATGCCACCATGTTTAGCCTGAAGCATACAGAGGGGTGCATGTATGTTTATCGGTCTATCGGGAATGCAGTATACGGGAGGGTCGCTTCGCGACCACCGCATCATCGTGGCGGAAGATTCGAATGTCTTCACCTCGATGATTGGGCAGAAGCTGAAGGAAAGCTTCGACATAGACATCGAAATCTGCCGCTCATTCGAAGACCTGCAGCTCGCCTATGACTACAACGAGCGGCCGATCACGCTGGCCATTTCCAACATCAATCTGCCCGGTGCGGAAAACGGCGAGGCACTGGCCTACCTGGCCGGACTGTCGATTCCCATCATCGTTTTCACCGGGAGCTTTCATGAAAAGACCCGTGAAGGCATCCTTGCCCGCGACATCGTTGATTACGTGATCAAGGACAGCCCGCTGGCGATCGACATGCTCGAGGAATCGGTCTGCCGGTTTCTGACCAATCATCGTCATCACGTGCTTATCGTTGATGACAGCCCGACGGCGCGTGCACTTCTGCGCACCCGGCTTGAGCGCTTCAATTTCAAGGTCAGTGCCGCGGAAAGCGGCGCGGAAGCACTCAGCCTGCTGAAGGTGACGCCGGATATCGGTCTGGTGATCACCGACTACAACATGCCCGATATCGATGGGTTTGAGCTGACCCGCCGCCTTCGTGCGGTTCGCGGAAGCCACGAGCTGCGGATCATCGGCGTCTCGTCCTCCGACAACCGCCTGTTGTCGGCGCGGTTCCTGAAGGCCGGCGGCAATGATTTCATGCTGCGGCCTTACGTCGATGAAGAATTCTACTGCCGCGTGAACCAGAACCTGGACACGCTCGACCAGATCAAGTCCGCACGGCGGATGATTGGAAACAAAGTGGCGGCGAAAGTCGCATAGCCCGGTCCGATGGCGTCACCAAGTGGTTGGCCTGCGCACCCAATGGAGTAGTTGATGCCGAGAGCTTCGAATGAACTCGAAATGCAGGCCAACCGGTCAACAACAGGTGAGCGGCTGCGTGTTCTGCTGGTGGAAGATTCGCGGATGTTCACCTCCGCGCTGAAATTCCGGTTCGAGACCGATCTGGGTGTGGATGTCGTCACATGCAGCTCCCTGGCGGAGATGAGGCATGCGGCGAGCGATGCGGACCACGGGTTCTTCGTCGCCGTCACAGACCTCAACCTGCCGGATTCGCCGCATTGCGAGGCGCTCGACTATGCACTCGACATCGACCTGCCAACCATCGTCTTCACCGGCAAGTTCGACTTCAACACGCGTGCCAGCATCTTGAAGAAGAACGTGCTCGACTATGTGATCAAGGATACCGACCGGGCGTTTGACGAAATCGTCACCGCCGTGCAACGGATCATTTCCAATCGAGACTACCGCATCCTGGTGGTCGATGACACCAAGACCCAGCGCAGCATTCTCTCGGCCATGCTGCGGGCGCAGAAATTCGAGGTGGTGGAAGCGGCTTCCGGGCAGCAGGCTCTGCAGGCGATTGCGCAAAACCCCGACATCAAGCTGGTGCTGACCGATTATCACATGGGCGACATGGACGGCTACCAGCTGACCCGCAAACTGCGCCGCGACTACACCGACGACATGCTGCGCATCATCGGCATCTCGAACTCTAACGATCCCGAACTTTCAGCGAGCTTTCTCAAGGCCGGCGCCAGCGATTTTCTTTATCGCCCCTTCGTTCAGGAAGAATTCCAGTGCCGGATTGCACAGAACATCGGGATCCTGATGAAGATGGAAGCGCTGAAGAAGGCCGCGGCCCGGTACTCGGCCGTTGCCGTTCCGGCCTGATCCCAGGCACTCAACTGAACCGTGACATCAATGCGGTCACTCAGGCTGCGCTGAGATACTGCTTGCGTTCGGCGCGTTCCTGCTGCGGAGAGCGGTTGTAGAGTTCGCGGTAGCACTTGGAAAAGTGCGAAGCGGAAACGAAGCCGCAGGCAACGGCCACCTCGACCACCGGCATCGGTGACTGGATGAGCAGGTGTCTGGCCCGGTCGAGACGGATTTCCAGATAGTAGCGGGCCGGCGAGCGGCCCATTTCCTGGCGGAACAGGCGCTCGATCTGTCTCCGCGACAGGCCGGCATCATCGGCGATCTCGATCAGCGACAGCGGTTCGGACAGGTTGGCTTCCATCAACTCGATGATGGAGAGCACCTTGGCGTTCTGCACGCCGAGACGGGCGCGCAACGGCAGCCGCTGGCGATCGTGAGCGTTGCGGACCCGGTCGGTCAGAGCCATCTCGCAGATGCGGTTGACCAGCGTGTCGTCGTGATCCTCTCCGATCAGGCTGAGCATCATGTCGAGTGCCGCCGTGCCGCCGGCACAGGTGTGGATCAAGCCGTCGATCTCGTAAAGATCGGCAAAGACATTGGCCTTGGGGAAGGCTTCGGCGAAGCCGGGCAGGTTTTCCCAGTGGATGGCGCAACGCCGTCCCGAAAGCAGCCCTGCCTGGGCAAGAAGGTGAGCGCCGGTGCACAGGCCGCCAACGGCGACGCCACGATTGTGTTCCTCGCGCAGCCAGGCCAGCACCGACTTGTTCTGAAACCGCTCGACGTTGACGCCTGAGCAGACAAAGACCATGGATGGGCGGTTTTCGCTCGACAGGCTGCGCCGCTCGTCGGCGAGCGAGGTGTTGACGTTGACCACGACCTGATTGGATGCGTTCACCGGCTCGCCGTCAGCCGAGGTCAGGCGCCATTTGTAGCACTCGTAGCCAAGCATGCGGTTGGCCAGACGCAATGGCTCGATCGCCATCGAGAACGCGATCATCGAAAAGTCGGGAACCATGAAAAAGACGATGGAACGCTTGTGTTTGGTCTGTAAGGGCATGCCTGAACCCGTATTGCGCGCCCCGAGGGGCCCATGTCGCGATCAGGCCATAAATTTCGCGCTTTGTCACGGTCATGGCAGCGAAAATCTTTGGCCTGCGACATGAGCCACCGGTTACATCCGGGTTGCACGCGCTTGCATGCCAGACAGCGGTCCGTTCCTGGGCTGCCGTGCTCTTGCAGCGGGCCATCCGATGTCTTTCTGCAGCTCGAGCGGAAGCTCGGAGAGCATGTTCTCGATCGCGATTCGGTCGCGTTCAACGCGCCACTTGCGGATCTGCCGGGTGATGCTGGAATATCCGAACATTGTACTGTCTCCTGTACCTGTGTTGTCCAGACCTGCTGGATTGACAACAGCATCTCTCCGATGCATGATTCAATCAAACGAAATGAATTGACTTCAATGATCAATGGATTTGAATGTTATGAACGCACCCGTCAATCATCCGCTGCTGATGCTCGATCCCGATGTCCTGCGCAGCTTTGTTGCCATTGCCGAGACCGGTAGTTTCACTGCCGCTGCCGCAAGGATCTATCGCACCCCCTCGGCGGTTTCGATGCAGATCAAGCGGCTTGAAGAGCAACTGGGGGTATCGGT
Organism: Parahoeflea alexandrii; assembly: GCF_024105735.1. GTDB lineage: Bacteria > Pseudomonadota > Alphaproteobacteria > Rhizobiales > Rhizobiaceae > Hoeflea > Hoeflea alexandrii. The sequence goes on from NZ_JAAAML010000001.1 coordinate 974,766, forward strand.
GTTCCTGCGCGATGCGCGCAATGTCTCGCTCACCCATGACGGCGAGGTCCTTCTTGGCTATGCGCGGCGGCTGATCGCTCTCAATCGCGAAGCGATCTCGCGCTTTGTGACGTCTGAAGTCTCAGGCGTGGTGCGGATCGGATCGCCGTCAGATTATGGCGAGGCGGTGTTGCCGGGGGTTCTGAAACTGTTTGCAAAATCCCACCCTTCGGTGGTTGTCGACGTGGTGATCGACCAGTCTTCGAGCCTGTTGAAGCGGTTTGCTTCGGGACACCTGGACATCGCCCTGGTCAGCTGCATGAAGAACCACACACCGACCCCCGAAGAGGTTGTGATGACCGACGAGATCGTCTGGGCCGGTGCCAAGGGCGGGCAAGCCTGCCTGATGGATCCGCTGCCGGTGTCGATGTGGGACGAGGGCTGCGTCTGGCGCGAAAGCGCGCTTTCAGCGCTCGACAGGGTCGGGCGGGCCTACCGGGTGGCGTTCATGACCTCGCACATGGCGGGGCAACGGGCGGCGATCCTGGCGGATCTTGCGATAGCGCCGATGGGGCGTAACTTCGTGGGGCCGGATATCCAGATTCTTGACGAAAATTGCGGGCTTCCTGCGCCGGGACAATACGAGTTGCTGCTCAAGGTCGCGGCCGATCCGTCGCCCCAGGTTTGCGCGCTCAGCGATCATTTCCGTGCCGGCTTTGAACGATACAACCAGTCAGGATCCTTTGATGCGCAGGCCTTGTAATGCCTGCGCAAGGGGGTGAATGCCGCCTGAACACCCTGTTCAGGATGGGGTCAGCCGTGATGGTTCAGTTTGCCTGTACGGCGGCTCCAACCCGGAGCGGCTGAAGGGGAGGTAAGACCATGAAACCATCCGTCCGCATCATTCTGGCGCTTGCCGCTGCAGCCGTCAGTTTGCAATCCACTCCGGCCTGGTCGTCGGCCTTTACCGCCGGCAGCATCACGGCCATCGCGCCGGACGATGCGCTCAACATCCGCAAATGGCCATCGGCGCAATCGCAGATCATCGATGCATACGAGCTCAACCGGCCGGTCAGCATGACCGGGCGCTGCAAGAACATCATCACCAATGTCTCCTTCCGGATCGACGAGGGAGGCAGTGCCGGATGGAATTACTCCCGGATGAAGAAGGCTCACGTATGGTGCCAGGTGATGACCGACGATGCCGAACTCGGCTGGGCACGGGGCAAGTACATCTGGCCAGAGTGACGCGCGACCGGCACTTCTTGCTCAGCTCACGCCTTCTGGGCCCTGATCCGGCTACGGGCCTGGTACAGGTGAACGGCAATGGCGATGACGTAGCAGCCGATCAGCATTGCAGGAAGCCCGATGGCAGGGTCGGTCGAGGCGACCGCCAGCAGGGCCGGTGTGCCAAGCGCATTGCCGATATTGCCGGTCTGGGCGATGCCGCCATTGGCCAGTGCGCGATCTTCAAGCGAGATGTTGAGTTGTGGGACAGCGGCGAAGGTCGCGCCCTGAACCAGGCCCAATGCTGCAAACAGGGCGATGAACAGCCAGACGCCCGGTCCGGTGAACAGGAAGACCAGGATCAGTGCGATGGCGATGATAAAGCCGGTGATGATCACCGTGACGGCCCTGAACGGCCCGAGAAGCAGATTGCCGAGTGTCATGGAGGAAACGATGCTGGCCATAGGCATGGCGGCGGCGGCAAAGGCGCGCTGTGATGGATCGACCATGGTCGGCAGGACCGTCAGCATCGACACGAAAGTCAGCGTGTAGAACAGCCAGCCCAGCGCGGGTGCTGCGATGAAGGGCGAGGCATAGGCCGCCACATGGCGGCGGAAGATATCTGCCGGCGATGGCCAGGGCGGGGCAGCCCGATGATCCTCGGTAGGCAGCGCGAAGGTCAGAAGCACTGCGAAGAACGCCATATAGACGGCATGGATCGCCGGCAATCCGCCCAATCCGGCGGTTTGCAGAACGAATGGCGCGGCCAGCGCAATGCCGGCAAAGGCCACGCCGAAATAGGTGCCCCACAAGGTGAGTGCCTTGGGCTGATGCCGGGGTGTCGAGAGCTGGGCGATCAGCGTCGGCGCGGAGACGACGATCGCCAGGTGGGAAACGCCCTCAAGCAGGCGGCTTGCCAGCATCCACTCGAAACCGGGAAGCATGGTCTGCCATGCGGACACGGCGGCTCCAAGATACAGCCCCGAGATCAGCAGGCGGCGAACGCCGAGCTGAATGGCAATGAGGCCTGCGACCAGTCCGAGCACCATGCCCATGACTGAGATCAGCGAGACGAGATAGCCGGAGGCTGCTCCGGTCTCTCCGTAATAGGCCTGCAGTTCGGGGAAGATGACCACGATCTTGGCAAACTGCGCCGCAGCCCCGAGACCTGCGGCCCACAGGGCCAGAACCTTGAACAGCGGTGAGCGGAGGATGGAGGACACCCGAAAGCCCGTAGACCGAACGCCGATTCGGGTAAAGCCTAAATTCTAGCCGCGGTTGCGGCGTCCGCCGCGCCTTCGTCCGGCGCCGGGTTCGATGCCGTCGGCGGCATCGGTGTCCATCGAGCGCTCGGGCAGCTTGACCACTTCCGTCAGCCGCGGGAAGGCGTCGACCTTGTTGGGGAAGGCCATGGCGTTGACGAAATGCTCCTGGAATTTCGATTCAAGCGCGGTCTCGATCTTCTCGATACGCGTCACTGTCTGTTCGATCTCGCGGCGGTGGCTGCGGTTGAGGAGCGCCATGCGGGCTCCGGTGCCTGCCGCGTTGCCGACCGCCTTGACCTTCTCCAGATCGCAATCTGGAACGAGGCCGAGGACGAGAGCGTATTTCGGATCGATGAAGGAGCCGAAGGCGCCGGCAAGCCCGATGCGGTCGACATGATCGATGCCCTGCTTGTCCATCAGCAGCTTCACGCCGGCATAGAGCGCCGCCTTTGCGAGCTGGATGGCGCGGACATCGGTCTGGGTCACCATCAGCCGCTGCTCGCCGTCACGCAGCAGGTAAGAGAAGGTGCGGCCGTTGCCGGTGATCCGCGGGCTGCGGGCTGCGAGATCGCCGTTGATGACGCCATCCTCGGTGATGATGCCGGCGAGGTACATCTCGGCGATGATCTCGATGATACCGGAGCCGCAGACGCCGGTAACGCCGACTTTCTTCGCCGCTTCGTCAAAGCCCGGTTCGTCCGACCACGGCTCGATGCCGATGACCCGGTAGCGTGGTTCGAGCGTTTCCGGATCGATGCGGATGCGCTCGATGGCGCCGGGGGCGGCGCGCTGGCCGCAGGAGATCTCCGCGCCCTCGAAGGCCGGGCCGGTGGGCGAGGAGGCAGCGACGGTGCGGGCCGAGTTGCCCAGCACGATCTCGGCATTGGTGCCGACATCGACGAGCAGCATCATCTCGTCCTGGCGGTGCGGGCCTTCGGTCAGCGTCGCTGCGGCCGCATCGGCGCCGACATGGCCTGCTATGCAGGGCAGCATGTAGACCCGGGCGCCGGGGTTGAGCGGGATGTCGATCTCGGAGGACTTGACATTGACCGCGCCGGAGACGGCCAGCGCGAAAGGTGCGCCGCCGAGCTCGGTCGGGTCGATGCCGAGAAACAGGTGATGCATGATCGGGTTGCCGACGAAGACCGCGTCGAGGATGTCGCCGCGGTCGATCTCGCCTTCCTTGCAGACCTTGTCGATCAGTCCGTTGATCGCCTCGCGCACGGCAATTGTCATGCCCTCGCGGCCTTCCGGGTTCATCATCACGTAGGAGACCCGGCTCATCAGGTCCTCGCCGAAGCGGATCTGCGGGTTGGATGTGCCGGACGAGGCCAGCGTGCGGCCCGACAAGAGCGATGAGAGATGCATGGCGATGGTGGTGGAGCCGATGTCGCAGGCGACGCCGTAGGCTTCGTTTTTCAGGCCGGGATACAGCGCGACCAGTGTCGCTGCCCCGCCATCGACGGGTTCGTGAACCGCGGCGGTGACCTTCCAGTCACCTTTTCGGAGAATCTGCTGTACCTGGCCATAAAGATAGGCGTCGATCGCAAGTCCCTTGAAGCCCCAGTCGGCCTCGATGGCCATCAGCAGCCGGTCAAGGTCGCCGAGCGGCTTGTGCATGTCGGGCTCTTCGACCTCGACATAGCACATGTGAATGGCTGGATTGCGCTCGATGACGCGCCCGTCGGAATCCTTGCGAACCACCTGCGCATTGACCACGGCATCCTGCGGGATGTCGATGACCAGATCGCCGAGGATTTTGGCCGAGCAGGACAGTCTGCGACCGGCTTTGAGGTCACGCTTTTCGGCGTAGCGCACCTCGTTTCCGCCGAAAGGCGAGATATGCTCCTTCGACGAGGTGATGCCGTGCTTGGCGAAGACGCCTTCCTGCACATCGACCTGGCAGCGCCCGCAGATGCCGCGGCCGCCGCAGACGCTCTCGACATGCACGCCCAATTGCCGCGCGGCATCGAGCACCGGCGTGTCTGTCGGGAAACGGCCGCGCTTGCCCGAGGGCATGAACAGGACGAGATGGTCGGTCATGGGTGGGTTATGCTCCACCGGCGCGGGCTGCGCGGCCGCCGCGGCGGCGTCCGCCGCCATCGCCGGAGGGGGCTGCGGACTGTGGGGCAGGGGCGGAGCCGGCGACATGCGGCTGGTAGTCCTTGTAGGTCTTGATCCAGTTCATGCAATTGGCATCGTTGCCCTTGAGCACATTGGCGGCGCGCACCATTTCCATCTCCTGCGGACGACAGGGGTTCATGATCGCCGAGGTCATGCCGGCTCCGATGACCATCGGAATGAAGCCGGCATTGATGCCGTGACGGTGGGGAAGGCCGAAGGAGATGTTGGACAGGCCGCAGGTGGTGTTGACCTTGAGCTCGTTGCGCAGCCGGTGCAGCAGCGCGAAGACCTGCTGGCCGGCGGTGCCCATGGCGCCGATCGGCATGACCAGCGGGTCGACCACGATGTCATGCGGCTTGATGCCGTAATCGGCGGCGTGCTCGACGATCTTCTTGGCAACGGCAAAGCGCACGTCGGGATCTTCGGAAATGCCGGTTTCATCGTTGGAGATGGCGACCACCGGGACGTCGTACTTCTTGCACAGCGGCAGGATGGCTTCGAGTTTTTCCAATTCGCCGGTGACCGAATTGACCAGCGGCCGGCCCTTGGCGATTTTCAGCGCGGCCTCGATTGCGGCTGTCACCGAACTGTCGATGGACAGAGGCACGTCGACCAGGCCCTGAACGATTTCCATGGTCTGCACCAGCAGTCCGGGCTCGGTCTCGTTCGGGTTGACCGAGGTGACGCCCGCATTGACGTCGAGCATGGTGGCGCCGGCTGCGACCTGTTCCAGCGCGTCCTTGATGACGGTGTCGAAATTGCCCTCGATCATCTCGGCGGCAAGCTTCTTGCGCCCTGTCGGGTTGATGCGTTCGCCGATCACACAGAAGGGCTGGTCAAAGCCGATGATCACTTCGCGGGTCGCGGAGGCAACGATGGTGCGGGTCATGTTCGATCCTTGCGGTAGTGACATAAAGAATTGTTTATGTCGTTATAGGTTATTGGTTGGAGATGCAAGCCTTCGGCTCTATTCGGATGGCTCTGTGTCACCAGCCACGCCGGCCAGTTCATGGGGCACCTGCCTGGGCTCCTCGAGGATTTCCTCCATGCGGGCGGCAACCATTTCATCGACCGGGTTGGGTTCCTTGCGCCAGGGCCTGCGCCCCTTGAGGACGCCCGATTCGTGGACGATCTCGGCCACGAATTCCTCCTGGCGGTAGGCCATGACGTGGATGCCGGAGACACCTTCGATCTCCTTGACCTCGTTGATGATGTCGATGCAGAGCTGCTTGCCTTCCTTCTTCTGGTCCTCGGCGCCTTCGAGGCGCTTGATGATCTCGTCGGGAATATGCACGCCGGGTACGTTGGAGCGCATCCATTTGGCTGTGCGCGCCGAGGCCAGCGGGCCGACGCCGCACATGATGAAGCACTCCTTGTCGAGCCCCATGTCGCGCACCTGCTGCATGTATTTTTTAAACATCGGCACGTCGTAGCAGTACTGGCTCTGAACGAACTGGGCGCCTGCAGCGATTTTCTTGGCGAGCCGGTGCGGGCGAAAATCATGCGGCGGCGCGAAGGGATTGATGGCGGCGCCGAGGAATACGGTCGGCGGGCTGGTCAGCTTGCGGCCGGACAGGAACTTCGAGTTGTCGCGCATGATGCGGATGGTTTCCAGCAGCGACATGCAGTCGAGATCGAACACCGGCTTGGCGCCGGGCTGGTCGCCGGCCTGCACGCCGTCGCCGGTCAGGCACAGGATGTTCTGCACGCCCATGGCCGAGGCGCCGAGCACGTCGCCCTGAATGGCGATGCGGTTCTTGTCGCGGCAGGAAATCTGCATGATCGGGGCATAGCCCATGCGGGTGAGCAGCGCGCAGATGCCGACCGAGGACATGTGGGCATTGGCGCCCGAGGCATCGACGGCGTTGATGCCATCGACCCAGCCGTCGAAGATGGCGGCGCGCTCATAGACATCGTGCGGATTGGCACTGTCGGGCGGGTTGAGCTCGGCGGTGACCGCGAATTCGCCGCGCCGCAGGATGCGCTCCAGCCGGCCGAGGGACGAATGGCCGGGCAGCGGTTCGAGCAGGGCGCTGGGATCAAGCGGGTTGCTGTCGGCCTGGCTCATTGTGGCATTCCCGGGTTGGCCGCGGCTTCACGTTCGGCGGCGGCGTTGGCGGTGACCCGCAACCAGGACGAGGTTTCGCGCAGCGACTGATCGACCGGTTTCTGGACGTTGAGGATGTTGTCGCGGCCTTTCATCCTGTTTGCGCCGGACCAGGCCTGAACCCAGACGCAGGGCATGTCGGGTTCGACTTCGCAGTTGCCATTGGCGCGGACGCCGCCGCAGGGGCCGTTGCGTAGCTGTTTCGGGCAGTTCATCGGGCAGGACATGCCGGTCGACGACAGCACGCACTGGCCGCACATGCGGCAATCGAAAAGGAAGCCCTTGACGTGTTTTTCGACGAACTTGACCGGCGCCTCGGCACGCTCGTAGCCGACGGCCTTCCACATCGGATGCAGCATCAGGAAGGCGTCGGCAAAGCGGGCGTAGAACCATTCCAGGAAGCGGGCGTTGCGCACCGACCAGAGCCTGATGGCAAAGCTGCGGGCCTTGCGGCCGGTGGCAGAGACGCCCGACGGCTTGTAGGACGTCGTCTGCGCCGCCTTCTTGTTGAGGCTCGCCTGTGTCGGTTTGGTCGGTTGGTCAGCCATGGCTCTCCCTGCCTCCGCCCTTGACCAGGGCCACCAGGCGCTCCTTGTCGTAGGCTGCTTCAAGCTCTGCCGCCGCCCTGTCGGCCTCGGCTTCAAGATCGTCGGAGACTTCAACCGGATCGGCCCGGCGCCATTCGGCCAGATAGTCGTCGGTCTCGGCGGCGCCGGTCCGCATGGCGCACATATCGATCGCTTCGGTGAAGCGGAGCGACAGCTCCCGCTTGGCGGTCGCGCGTCCCTTCTTGATGATCACCTGGGCGGGAATGTCACGCCAGTAGACGACGATGCGGTTGGCCATTTGAGGTCTCCTTGAAAGTTACAATGCGCATGGGAATTTTTCACAGCTTCGCTCACGACGACGTGCGGCGCATCAAAAGCGACCTGCGCGAAGATGGAGGTATTTGCGATGATGCCCGGGGTCAAACCGGGACCGTGGAAAACTACCAGATGCGCTTGGTAAGCCCTGTCGCAAGGTAGGTCCAGATCGGAGGATGAAACCGCTGGACGGATGGCAGGTCGCTTGTCACGGGCTGCAGGTTCCCATTGAGTGTGTCTTCCACCGCACGAACCACCATCTCGCGGGAGCCCGCCGCCATCGCCAGCGAATCGGTCAGCAGTGTTTCGTCCGGATGCGGTGTGAGAATGGCCTGATGAAGTGTGCCGCCGGTATCGACGCCGGCATCGACCAGGTGCACCGTGGTGCCGTAGTTTTCGTGATCGCCAGTGGCGCGGGCCCACCAGCCGCCGGCCAGGCCGCGGTACTTCGGATTGATGCCCGAGTGATAGTTGATCACCGGGCAGGGGATTGCCGCCAGCGTCGCTTTCGACAGCATGCGGCAGCCCGCGAGAAAAACCACATCGGGTTTGCGGGCGGTTATCAGCTCAAGGCAATCGCTGCCATTGGCGGAGGAAACATGGGTGACCGTAACCTCCGGTGAGAGATCGGCCCGGGCGCCGCTCAAAGCAATGATTTCACGCGTCCGTTTCCCGGCAAAGCGCTTGCCGAAACGTGAAATGACCATCGTGCCGAACTGGCCGGCGGTCTGGAGCCAGCCGATCTTGCGGGCCCTGCGCTTGAGGAAAAGGCTTTTTGATTCCGGCTGTTCGAGGACCACTTCAAGGTTCTCGAAGCGGGAGGCGAGAGCATTGACAATGACCCAGGCATAGGCGCCGCCTGCGGTGATGACGATGATTTTCTGCTGACTTGCCATGAAGATCCCACCGAGTTGAAATCGCAGGCTAGTATGGCGGGGTTAAGATCCGGCTATGCCGAATTCAATTCTGATGGCTGCGCGGATCACGGGCCATAGCCCGGAAACCCGATCTCAGAATATGTGCAGCAGAAACGCGCCGGTGGCTGTAACGACAAAGCCGGCAACAGCAAACGAGATCAAACCGGCAAGGACACCCAGAGCCAGGCAATTGCCGTCACGCTCGGTGTGGGCGACGCCGAGGATGGCGACGGCAAAGGCCGGCAACCAGTTGCCGAAGGGAATCGGCAAGACGCAAGTGACCGCCAGAAGCAGGGCAAAGATGCCGAACAGCCGTTCGCGGATCGCGCCGCCCAGAGGCCAGTTGCGTGGCCGGACCCAGTTTTCGGCACCCCGAAGCCAGGGCGAAACCTTTGTCACCATGCGCTGGAACGTGGCCCGGTCTACGGTGTAGTCGGCAAGTGCGCGGGGCAGCCAGACCTTGTGGTACCCCATCACCATCTGCCAGGCGACAAACACCATCGGCAGGCCGAGGACCATGGTCGCGCCCGGCGGCAGTGGAATCAGATTGGGAACGGCAAAGACCAGAAGGAAGGCCCCGAAAGAGCGGTCATCGAGTGCAGTGGCGATTTCGCGCATGCTCACGCGTTCACCGGCGTCGCGGGCCAGTCGTTCAAGCAGTTCGGACAGCTTTTCAGGATGCTTGTGCGAGCTTGCGGCGATGGCGGGAACGGTTGCGGCGGCGGACTGGTGACTCACTGGGAAAACCCTGGATGACGATGCATTTCATATAAGCATGGATTGCTTAAAAATTGTGGCAACAAACATCTCAATGGCAGCGCATACCGAATATTTTTCATTGGCAATTCGGGCAGGCCCGGAAGCCTTTGCGATCATAGCGGGGCAAGGGCCTTCTCAAGATCGCCATAGCCGGTAAAGCGCCGTTCGAACCGCAAGCCCAGCCGTTCAGCGGCGGCGCGCGCCTTTGCGTCAAGCTCAGGATCATCGGTCTGGGCCAGATAGAGCGCCCGCTCGTAATGGGCGAAATAGGTGTCGCGCAGCTCCGGGAAGCGGTCCAGCCCGAGCGGACGGACCAGGAATGTCTCGAAATGCCGGGCGAGAAAATCGGTGATGAAGAAGGTTGTTATCATGTCATCGCCAGCCTCTTCAAAGGCCTGGTTGCCGACATAGAACGAGAAGCAATGGGGGCCTTCGATCCGCTCGACCCCATGGCTTTCGCACACCTTGTCGAGTTCGCCGCCGGTTCCGCAGTCGGCATAACCGATGAAAATGTGTTCGAACCCTTCCTCGCGCGCCTTGCGGATGGCCTGATCAACCGCCGGTGCGATGCGATCCGGATAATGATGATAATTGGCATCGATGCATTTGAGGTCGACATGGTCTTGACCGAGCTGCCGGTTGACCGCCAGGACTTCGCGGCCAATCATGCCACAGGCGATGACCCGTACCCGTTTGCCTTGCGGGGTGCCTGGATCATTGGGGCTTCGGTCTGATTCGGTATGTCCGGTCATGATGGTGCCTTTCGCCTGGGCAAGGAGCCGCCACCCAACTGGCTGTTGCAGAACCGGCGCGCCAAGGTGTCCGGGGATCGAAGTTCCCGGCAATTCGGCCCGAACCTAAGCTTCGGATGCGGCATGGACAAGTCGTGCGGGACGGAGCGTGCCACATGCGGTGAACGGACGTGCACTCGTCTCGCCGGCTTCAGCCAGGCAATGCGATCCGCCAGTTCAAGCCAGGCAATGCGATCCGCCAGTTCACCGCTTCATTCGTCCAGAGCCTGAGGCAGAGCGCGTTCAGGCGCCTGCCGCAAGCCGGTTGTGCCGGCGCTTGATCAGTTCCTTGGCTGTTTCCACCGCGACAGCGGCATCGCGGCAATAGGCATCGGCACCAACGGCCTTGCCGAACTCCTCGTTGAGCGGCGCGCCGCCGACCAGAACGATGAAATCGTCGCGGATACCCTTTTCCTTCATGGTGTCGATGACGACCTTCATGTAGGGCATGGTGGTGGTCAGCAGGGCGGACATGCCGAGAATGTCGGGCTGTTCGCGCTCGATGGCCTCGATGTAGTTTTCCACCGGGTTGTTGATGCCCAGGTCGATAACATCGAAGCCTGCGCCTTCCATCATCATGCCGACAAGGTTCTTGCCGATGTCGTGAATGTCGCCCTTGACGGTACCGATGACCATCTTGCCGAGCTTGGGAGCGCCGGTTTCCACGAGCAGCGGGCGCAGGATGAACATGCCGGCCTTCATCGCGTTGGCGCTCATCAGCACTTCCGGAACGAAAAGGATGCCGTCGCGAAAATCTTCGCCGACAATGCGCATGCCTTCAACGAGAGCCTCGGTGAGGACGTCGTAAGGAGTCCAGCCGCGACCGAGCAGGATGTTGGTGCCTTCCTCGATTTCTTCCTTGAGCCCGTCATACAGATCGTCATGCATCTGCTGGACAAGTTCATCATCAGAGAGTTCGGACAGGATGATTTCTTCGTCAGACATCGGATTCTCCCTTGAATGCACCTGTCAGGTGGTTCGACGCACCGGACCCATCGTGCATAGCGATATAGGTGATTGTTTGCAAAAAGTTCCTTGAAAGCGACGCGCATATCGGAAAAAGCGACGGGATGCCGTTTCCGCGGTATTCCGTTGTGCGCCCGATATTCCTGCTGCGCCAAGGCTTGGCGCTTTGAGGAATGTGCCGGGCATGGTTTTGGCTAGCATGGGATAACCGGCGTGATGGTGCGCCGTTCAAAAACAAGCAGGCATTCGATGGCTCATCCAGATACGCTCTCCACCCCTGAACTGGTTCAAGATGCAGCACCCGAGGCGGGTGGCGGACGGCGCGGCAGGGGCGCTGCAGCGCGGCGTGCGCAACGATCGGGCGGCGGCCCCGGTCAGTCGATGCCGTTCATTCTGCGAAAGCTCGGCAACTACGAAGTGCTGGACGAGGAAGGGCTCAGCCTGATCGAGCGCAATGCCGACACCGTGCTCGAGGAAATCGGCATCGAGTTCCGTGATGACGCAGAAGCCATTGCGCTGTGGCGCGAGGCAGGCGCCGACATCAAGGGCGAGCGGGTGCGCTTTCCCAAGGGACTGTGCCGCGAATTGCTCAAGACAGCACCGGAGGTGTTCACCCAGCATGCCCGCAATCCGGCGCGTTCGGTGCAGATCGGCGGCAAGGCCACCGTGTTCGCCCCGGTTTACGGCCCGCCCTTCGTGCGCGATCTCGATGGCGAGCGGCGTTATGCCACGATCGAGGATTTTCGCAATTTCGTGAAGCTCGCCTACATGGCGCCGGCCCTGCACCATTCGGGCGGTACGGTCTGCGAGCCGGTCGACGTGCCCGTCAACAAGCGCCATTTCGACATGGTATACAGCCACATGAAGTACAGCGACAAGCCGTTCATGGGCTCGGTGACCGCGCCGGAGCGGGCTGAAGACACGATCGAGATGTGCAAGATCCTGTTCGGCGCGGAGTTTGTCGACCAGAACTGCGTGACCCTCAACCTGATCAACGCCAACTCGCCGATGGTGTTTGACGAGACCATGCTTGGCGCACTGAAGGTCTATGCGCGCAATAATCAGGCTTGCGTGGTCTCGCCGTTCATTCTCGCCGGCGCGATGAGCCCGGTGACGGTGGCGGGTACGCTGACGCAGATCCTGGCCGAAGTGCTGGCGGGAGCTGCGTTCACTCAGTTGATTCGTCCCGGCGCGCCGGTTCTGTTCGGCACGTTTGCCGCCTCGATCTCGATGCAGTCGGGAGCGCCCACATTCGGCACGCCGGAGCCTGCGCTGGTGTCCTATGGGGCAGCACAGCTGGCGCGACGCCTGAAGATCCCGTTCCGCACCGGCGGATCGCTGTGCGGCTCGAAGGTGCCGGACGCACAGGCAGCACACGAGAGCGCATCGACGCTGAACATGACGCTTCTGGCAGGCACCAATTTTGCGCTGCATTCTGCCGGATGGCTCGAGGGCGGACTTGTCTCCTCCTACGAGAAGTTCATGATCGATGTCGACCAGCTCGGCATGCAGCAACGGTTCGCTGAAGGCGTCGACCTTTCGGAAACCGGCCAGGCTATGGACGCCATTGCCGAAGTCGGGCCCGGCAACCACTATCTCGGCTGCGCCCATACCCAGGCCAATTTCCAGCAGGCGTTCTACCGTTCGTCGCTGGCCGACAACAATTCCTACGAGCAGTGGCTCGCTGAAGGCGAAAAGCGCATCGAGGAACGCGCCCGCGCGCTGTGCCGCTCATGGCTTGACGGCTACGTGGCGCCAGAGCTCGATCCCGCGATCGACGAGGCGCTGCTGGCCTATATCACCGGCCGCAAGGAATCGATGCCCGACGCTTTCACCTGAACACAGCCCGCTAAAGCCAGGGAGACAGGCGGACAGGACAAGGTTACCAGCCTCATTCACAAGGAGGTCTGGCGATCTGCGTTCAAGGATGGGGGGACTGGTGGCTGACGCTGACCCGGTCTCCGCCATTGCGGCGGCGTTGGAGCCGAGCGGTCTTGTGCCGCGCGGGTGGTTTGTGACCGAACCGGGCTTGGCACCATTGCTGTCAGATGGAGCATCCGCCCGAGCCATCTGTCTGGTCGGCCATTTCGGCGGCGGTTTCTGGCCGGTCTTCAAGGCATGGTGGCAGAACCACCCGGGGCTCTCCGAGCCGCTAGACAGTTGGTCCCGGGCGGTGATCGATCCGGTTACGGCAACGCTCGGCTGCGAGGCCGTCTATCCTTCGGATCGGCCGTGGTATCCGTTCCAGCAATGGGCGATGGCCGCCGAAGGGCTAAAGGCGTCGCCGCTGGGCATGCTCGTTCATCCCGAATTCGGGCTTTGGCACGGCTATCGCGGGGCGATGCTCATGGATGAGTTTGCGCTTGAGCGGCTGGGTAACCGGGCACCGAGCGGTCCACCGGTGGCTATGCATCCCTGCGAGGGATGCGCGGAGAAGCCTTGCCTTTCTGCCTGCCCGGTAAACGCCTTCACCGGAAGCGGGTTTGCCGCCGCGGATTGCCGGAGGTTTCTGGCTTCCGAAGCAGGGTTGAGCACCTGCATGGACGTGGGCTGCCAGGCGCGGGATGCATGTCCCGTGGGGCGAAGGCATCGCTACAGCGCCGACCAGGTGCGGTTTCATATGGCGGCATTCGGCGGCTAAGGCATTTCCGGTGAGGCCAGAAGCGCTGGAGAAGCTCTATCCTGTTGCAATTCACACTTCCGGAAACAAAACCGGTTTCTTCCTGCGCCGGAACGGCCTTGGGAATCAGCCCCGGCGGCCGCGGCGTTCGCGGGTGGGCGCGGGATTGTCGGTGGCGACCGTGTTGCGCATCGGGCCGATGCGGTCGACGATGGTGTCCACCGTCGGGCGCTGGGCCTTGATGTGGCTGTCGACGGCTTCGCGCATGGCGCGCAGGTGGTCACAGGAGGTGCCGCAGCAACCGCCGATGATGCGCGCGCCGGCATCCACTGCCAGCCGGGCGTAGTCGGCCATCAGTGGCGGCGTGCCGGAGTAATGGATCTCGGTGCCCTTGAATTCCGGGATGCCGCAATTGCCCTTGACCACAACGATGGCTTCCGGATTGGCAGCGGTCATGTCGAGCAGCGACGACAGGATGTCGGATGCGCCGACACCGCAATTGGCGCCGACGGCAACAGGGCCTTCGCCGATATCGCTGGCGATGGAATGGATATCGCGCGGATGGACACCCATCATGGTCTTGCCGGCGGTGTCGAAGGAGCCGGTATAGACGTAGGGCAGGCCGCAGCGCACGGCGGCTTCCGCGGCCGCGCGGATCTCGTCCCTGGCCGACATGGTTTCGATCCAGACGATGTCGATACCCCCGGCTTTCAGCCCCTCAATCTGCTCGACGAAGGATTCGACCGCGGATTCGTAGGTCATGGCACCCAAGGGCACCAGCAGATCACCGGTCGGGCCGACTGAGCCGGCGACGATGACCTTGCGCGGCGCCTTGTCGGCGACAGCGCGGGCGATCTCGGCCGCCTTCTTGTTGAGGGCAAAGACCCGGTCGTCGGCGTGGTGAAGCTTGAGGCGGTTGCGGGTGCCGCCGAAACTGTTGGTCAGGATGATGTCGGACCCGGCATCAACGAAATCCTGATGCAGCTTGGTGATCTTCTCCGGCGCCGATTCCAGCCACAACTCGGGCGCTTCGCCGGATTCCAGTCCCATGGCAAACAGGTTGGTTCCGGTGGCGCCGTCGGCGAGCAGCACGCCTTTTTCGGACAGCAGGTCGGCAAGCGGGTTGGAAGCGGACATTCAGGTCTCCTGTAAAGTTGCATATCGTATAAAGATATCTTTATGTCATTGCAATAGACGCGTGCCTCCTGAAACGAAAAACCCGCAGGCACTTGTCTGCCTGCGGGTTCAAGTCTTTGCGCCGTCGTCTGCCAGAAAGGCGTTTGGTGCTCAGGCGGCGGTCTCGTGATCGACCGGCGTGACCATGGCCGAGATGACTTCCTGGATGTCCAGGGCGCCGATCGGCTTGCCATCAGCGTCTGTGACATGGGCAAAGGAGGCATTGCTGTCGGTCATTTTCTTGGCAGAAACTTCCAGCACCGTGCCGGACCTGATCGGCATGCCCTGAGGCTCGCCCGAAAGCGGGGTCATGACCATATCGACAGAGATCACCCGGCCGCGATTGACCTCGCGGACGAAGCTCGAGATGTACTCGTCTGCCGGACGCAGCACGATTTCCTGCTTGGTGCCCTGCTGCACCACTTCGCCATCGCGCAGGATGGCAATCCGGTCGCCCAGGCGAAGCGCTTCATCCAGATCATGGGTGATGAAGACCACGGTCTTCCGGATTTCCTTCTGCAGATCGAGCAGAACAGACTGCATGTCCATGCGGATCAGCGGATCGAGGGCCGAGAAGGCCTCGTCCATCAACAGGATCGGCGCGTCATTGGTCAGCGCGCGGGCAAGGCCGACGCGCTGCTGCATGCCGCCGGACAGCTGGTTGGGATAGTTGTCCTCAAAGCCATCGAGGCCGACGCGGGAGATCCAGCGGCGGGCATGCTTTTCCTGTTCCTCACGCGGGACGCCCTGGATTTCCAGGCCGTAGACCGTGTTCTCGAGCACCGTGCGATGCGGCAGAAGCGCAAACTTCTGGAACACCATGGCGGTCCGGTGGCGGCGGAACTCGCGCAGTTCCGTCTCGTTCATCTTGACCACATCCTCGTCGCCGACGATGACCTCGCCGGCTGTCGGATCGATCAGCCGGTTGATGTGGCGGATCAGTGTCGACTTGCCCGAGCCCGACAGGCCCATGACGACCTGGATGCTGCCGCCGGGCATGTCGATGTTGATGTCCTTGAGACCGAGCACATGATTGTGCTTCTCGTTGAGCTCGGTCTTCGTCATGCCGCCCTTGACGGCATCGATGTAGGCTTCCGGATTCGATCCGAAAATCTTGTAGAGATTCTTGATCGAGATGCCGATCCCGGTGTGTTGCTCAGCCATGGACCACCTCCGTATGGCGCTGAAGCCGCTGGCCATAGGCCTGGCTGGCACGGTCGAAGATGATGGCAACGCCGACGATCGCGAGACCGTTGAGGACACCGAGTGTGAAGTACTGGTTGTTGATGGCCCGGAGCACCTGCTGGCCCAGACCCTGAACGCCAACCATCGAGGCGACGACGACCATGGCGAGTGCCATCATGATGGTCTGGTTGATGCCGGCCATGATGGTCGGCAGAGCCAGCGGCATCTGGACATTCTTGAGCCGCTGCCAGCTCGATGAGCCAAAGGCGTCGGCGGCTTCAAGCACATCCTTGTCGACCAGGCGAATGCCCAGATTGGTCAGACGGATAATCGGCGGGATGGCATAGATGATAACGGCGATCAGGCCTGGAACCTTGCCGATTCCGAAGAGCATGATCACCGGGATGAGATAGACGAAACTCGGCATGGTCTGCATGATGTCGAGAATGGGGTTGACGACGCTCTGAACGCGGTTCGAACGCGACATTCCAATGCCGATCGGTATGCCGAAAATGATGGCCAGGACGGTTGCCACGAAGGTCATCGCGATCGTCTTCATGGTGTCTTCCCACATGCCGAACAGACCGATGACGATGAGCACGACGACCGAGCTCAGCGTGATCTTCCAGGAACGGCTGGCAATCCAGACCAGAACGGCAACGATGCCGAGGATCAGCGGCCAGGGCATGTCGGTCATGAAATTCTCGGAATTGATCAGAAACCATTTGACCGGTTCAAACAGCAGTTCGATCGACTCTCCATACGCACGGGTAAAATCGCGAAATGCGCCATCCACCGTCAGGCGTATGTTGCGCAAGGTACTTGTTCCCAGGTCGGGAAACTCAGTCAGCCATTCCATTGGCCCACCCCCTGTCATTTCTTTTCATTGGTCTTGCCGGCGCGCGCGTGGCCGGAAAAGGAAGGGGCGGTCTGAAACCGCCCCTTGGATATTCAAAGGATCAAAGGGCTGCCTTGATCTTTTCCGCCACTTCAGGCGAAACCCACTTGCCCCAGATGTCTTCCCGGTTTTCCAGGAAGTAGTAGGCGGTGTCTTCACCTGTTGCCTGGTTCTTGTCCTTCCAGGCCAGCAGCGAGTTGACGGTCTCGTTGGACCAGGCGCGGCTCTTGAGATAATCGATCGCAGGACCAGCACGCTTGGCAAAGTCGTCGGTCACCACGGTGTAGACTTCCGACTTGGGCCAGGCGTTCTTTTCTGGATCGGGGCATTCGGCGTCGACGATGCAGCTGTCCCATGCGTCCTTGTCGAATTCGGCGTTGAAGCCGAGCAGGGTCATCGGATAGTTGCCGAGAATGGCGGTCGGTGCCCAGTAGTAACCGAGCCATCCTTCTTCCTTGCCGTAGGCGTTGGCGATCGAGCCATCGAGGCCTGCTGCCGAACCGGAGTCAACCAGGACAAAGCCTTTTTCCTCGGCGTCGTGTGCGCGGAAGAAGTTGGCGGTCGTGATCTGGCAGTTCCATCCCGACGGGCAGTTGTAGACGGCGCCCTTGGAGGCGTCTTCCGGAGCCGGGAAGAGATCGGGACGGGCAAGCGCGTCATCAATGGTCTTGATGTCGGGGTTGGCGTCAGCGATGTATTTGGGGATCCACCAGCCTTCAACGCCGCCATCCGACAGCGATTCCGCTGCATAGACCAGGCGGCCTTCCTCGACAGCCTTGTCGAGCGGCTCGCGGACCGCGTTGATCCAGGCTTCGGGGGCGACGTCAGGCTCACCCTTTTCCATCATCGAGGTCAGTGTCGGCATGGTGTCGCCCGGAACGAGCTCTACGTCACAACCGTAACCTTCAGTGAGGATCACGTTGTCGATGTTGGCGAGAACTTCGGCGGATGCCCAGTTCATGTTGGCCACGGTCACACGGCCGCATTCGCCATGAGATGCAGCCTGAGCAACGCCAGCAAAGCCCATGAGGCCAGCGGCAAGGACGGTGGAAGCGAGAAGCTTCTTCATATGTAAGACCTCCCAGTCTTATTTGGTGCAGTGGTTGTTCCAAAGCTCGACAGGCCCGGTCACTGCTTTTTACCGGGAGCCGATGGAATTGAAGGCATGTCACATCATGGCCGTCACGACCAATCCAAGCGTCATCAAGACGCAAGAAGCGACCTCAACCGACGCAAAAGTGCCCGCGGAACTCTGTCGCGGGCGGGCGGTCGTTTGAATTACCGTTTTTCAGGGTAAGGACTTGGCAGCAGAAATCAACCGTAGCTTTGAGAATTCGTCATTGGCGCCGCAGATGCTGGCAGGTCACGCTGTCCGCTCCGGCCAGTTCAAATAAATTGCCGGATTCACCAATGCTTAGGGTTTCAATAACTCTCCGGTAACGATGTCCGGGTTAAACCTGTTCGCACGGCGGGGGACAACCGCCGACCATCCCGGATCAGGTATTGCGTACCGGGATGTCGCGAACCTCGCGCGTTTTTGTGAGGTCGCCAGTGTATTTTGGCAGGCCGTCGGGATCGCAAGGTCCCGGCGGCCTTCGCTATTGCGCTTCGATCAGATCAGTGGGCCGGCAAAGAAAAGGCCGGGCGTGTGCCGCCCGGCCCAGATCTGTTTCAATCGCTCCAGCGCGGTGTCCGCGCAGTCCGCTCAGCCTGCAGAGAGGGTGCGGACGAAATTCCTCAGACCGCCGAAGCGGGGTTTTTCGTTGGTCTTCTGGACCGGCAGCACGTTGTTCCAGGCGATCTGGACGGTGTCGGCGTTATTGAATACGTACAGCATGGTGGTGTCCTTCCAGCCTTTGGTTTCCCTGCGGTTCATGGCGTGAACCATCTGACGCTGCTCTATGCCTATCATGGCTGCCGGGATGCATTGTTCCCGTCACCGCATGTCGCAATTCAGATGTCGCTCAAAGAAAATCCGGCCTGTGTGAAATGACAGTAAATCGAAGGTGAAAAGGCAACTGGCAAAAGGCCTTTTGATCCGCCTTCCGCAGTGCTATCGACGGCTCCATGACAAGGGCGTTGATGTTTCAGGGAACAGGGTCGGATGTCGGCAAGACAGTCCTGGTGGCGGGCTTCTGCCGGCTGGCGGCCAATCGCGGACTGAAGGTGATGCCTTTCAAACCACAGAACATGTCCAACAATGCCGCTGTGGCCGACGACGGCGGCGAAATCGGGCGGGCGCAATGGCTGCAGGCGCTGGCCTGCCGGGTTCCGGCCAGCGTGCACATGAACCCGGTGCTGCTCAAGCCGCAGTCGGAGACCGGATCGCAGGTGGTTGTTCAGGGCAAGGTTTTTGGCCATGCCCGGGGGCGCGATTACCAGAAACTCAAGCCCCAGCTGATGGCTGCTGTGATGGACAGTTTCAGCCGGATCGCAGATCAGGCAGACCTTGTGCTGGTCGAGGGCGCGGGGTCTCCCGCGGAAATCAACCTGCGTTCCGGCGACATAGCCAACATGGGATTTGCGACATTGGCCGGAGTGCCGGTCGTGCTGGTGGGCGACATTGACCGAGGCGGGGTGATCGCATCGATTGTCGGCACGCACACGATCCTGCCCGACGAGGACCGGTCGACGATCTCAGGCTACCTGATCAACAAGTTTCGCGGCGATGTCAGCCTGTTCGACGATGGCATCTCAGCCATCGAGGGTTTCACCGGCTGGTCCTGCCTGGGTGTCGTTCCCTGGCTCAAGGCGGCAAACCGGCTGCCAGCCGAGGATTCGGTAGCACTCGAACGGCTGGTCCAGGGACGGGCGGGCTTACTCAAGATTGCGATACCTGTGCTTTCCCGGATTGCGAACTTCGATGATTTCGATCCGCTCAGAGCCGAGCCGGAGGTGGATCTGGTGTTTGTCCGCCCTGGCGAACGCCTGCCCGGGGATGCCGGACTGGTGATCCTGCCGGGCTCGAAGTCGACGATTTCCGATCTCGCCGATTTCCGCCGGCAGGGCTGGGATGAGGATCTGCGGGCGCATCACCGGCGCGGCGGGCGGATCATAGGCATCTGCGGGGGCTACCAGATGCTGGGTCGGACTGTGAGCGATCCCCTGGGGATTGAAGGGGGCGCGCCTGTCGCCGAGGGGCTTGGCCTGCTCGACATCGAGACCGTGATGGCGCCCGAAAAGACCGTGCGCAACATCGCCGCGCGTTCGGCGGAATGGGACTTGCCGCTCGAAGGCTACGAGATCCATCTGGGCATCAGCCGCGGGCCGGATTGCGTTCGCCCTATGACCACTCTCGATGGGCGCCCGGACGGAGCCGTCTCTGCTGACGGCAAGGTGTCGGGAACCTATCTGCATGGATTGTTCGGGGCGGATGCCTATCGTGCCAGGCTGCTGGCCGAGTTCGGCATTCGCGGAGGCCAGACCAGTTTCAGGGCCGATGTCGATGCGGCGCTGGATGAAATCGCCGAAGAACTTGACCGGCTTGTCGGCTTCGAGCGGCTGATGCAGGCCTCGGTGCAGATCCGTCGCTGAGGGGACGATCCAGGACGCGGCTGCGATTGACAGTCAGGCGCGCCGCCCCTATCAGTTAAACCTCGAATGGTTCCAGAAAACCAACCTGGTTTTCCGGATCAAAAGGGAATGCGACGGGATGGACCCAATCCGGGCATCTTTATCGCAGCCGACCCCGCGACTGTAGAGCGGCAAGGCAAATGTCACCGGCCCGGGAGGCCCGGATGACGGGGGACAATGGTGTTTTCCGCAAATCCGAAACTCCGGACCGGGCTGGCCACTGGCGTGGCGGCATGATCAACCGGCGTGGACGCCTCTTTTTCTACGAATCGTCCCGCTTTCATGACCGCCAGACGCGCCGGGAAGGTGGGCATTTGCCGTTGCGCGATGGAAACATCGTGCTGGACCCGCGAGCCAGGAGACCTGCCATTCGCACCGGTTGAGAGCCGGACCTTTGGGAGAGGTATGCTCCCGAAGCCATTCACGGAGGTTGTCATGGCTGTTAAAACTGCTTCGCTTTCACTCACCGACCGCATCGGCGCGCGCGCTGTTGCCGGGTTGATGGCACTCGTTGTCGGCTCGATACTGGTGTTCGGGGTTGGGCTTGCCAACTCGCAGGCGCTGCACGACGCGGCGCACGACACAAGGCATTCCTACGGCTTTCCCTGCCACTAAGGGATTGATCTCATGATTGTCAGGTTGCTCCTGGCGGCTCTCGCCGCCGGGCTCATTGCTGGTATGGCGATGACGCCCGCTCAATATGTCAAGACGATTCCGCTGATCATGCAGGCCGAAGCCTATGAGAACGGCGGGGCCGGGCATCATCATGGCGATGCCGCCGCCTCGGATGAGGCGGCGCATGACCATGGTGCGGACCAGTCGATGTTCGGCTTCGGACGGCTCGGTGACACGATCGTCGCCAATCTTGTCGCCGGCGCCGGTTTCGCGCTGATGCTGGCCGCAGTGGCACTGCTTCTGGGCGTCGAATTCCCGACCGGCACGGCAGGGGTCACGCGTGGGCTGCTGTTTGGTGCCGCTGCATGGTTCTGTGTCCAGCTTGCGCCAGCGATGAGCCTGCCGCCGGCGGTGCCTGGTTTCCCCTATGCCGACCTCGGCGACCGCCAGGGGTGGTGGGTGATCACGATCGCGGCCTCGGCTGTGGGCTTGTGGTGCATCGCGATGCGGCCGGAATGGCTCCTTAAGATTCTGGGACTTGCGATCATCGTCGCGCCGCATCTCTGGGGGTCGCCGGTTCCGGAAGATCTGACGAGCAATATTCCGGCCTATATCGCCTCTGCCTATGCCGCCGCTTCACTTGCGACAACGCTGTTCTTCTGGCTCTTGCTTGGCGGCCTGCTCGGTCACTTCCTTTCGCGTGTGGACGAGGAGCAGACGGCATGACAGCCGGGCTTCGGCCGGTAACGCTTGTGCTGGGCGGTGCCCGGTCGGGCAAATCCGCCTTTGCAGAACACATGCTGGAGGCGGAGGCGAGCTCGCGGCTCTATCTGGCCACCGGCCAGGCCTGGGACGATGAGATGCGCGTGCGTATCGAAGCCCACCAGGATCGGCGCGGGAAGGGTTGGGAGACGATCGAGACGCCGATCGATCTCACCGGGACGCTTGAAGCCCGGGCGCGGCCGGACCGGCCGGTGCTGGTCGACTGTCTGTCGCTCTGGGTGACCAACCTGATGCTCGGTGATCATGATATCGACGCCGCCTTTGCCAATCTCGCCAAGGCGCTGCCGGGGCTCACGGGCCCGGTTGTGTTCGTTTCCAATGAAGTCGGCCTGGGCATCGTGCCCGACAATGCCATGGCGCGGACGTTTCGCGACCATGCCGGACGGCTTCACCAGACAATCGCAAGCCTCGCCGACGAAGTCTATTTCGTCGCCGCCGGCCTGCCGCTCAAGATGAAGGGTTGACCCGATGTTGAATGGTTCAAAAATTCCCGCCACGGTGATCACCGGGTTCCTCGGGGCGGGCAAGACCACGCTGATCCGTCACATGCTGGCCAACGCCAAGGGCAAGCGGATCGCGCTGATCATCAACGAGTTCGGCGATCTCGGCGTCGATGGTGATGTTCTGAAGGGCTGCGGCGACGAGGTGTGCAGCGAGGACGACATCGTCGAGCTCAACAATGGCTGCATCTGCTGCACGGTGGCAGACGACTTCATTCCGACCATGGAGAAACTGCTGGCGCGCAAGGACCGGCCCGATCACATCGTCATCGAGACCTCCGGCCTGGCGCTGCCGCAGCCGCTGGTCGCGGCCTTCAACTGGCCCGGCATCAAGACGCAGGTGACCGTGGACGGGGTTGTCACCGTGGTTGACAGCGCCGCCGTTGCAGCGGGACGTTTTGCCCATGACCATGACAAGCTCGACGCGCAACGTTTGGCGGACGAAGGGCTTGATCACGAAAGCCCGCTCGAGGAGCTTTTCGAGGACCAGTTGACCGCCGCCGACCTGATCATCCTCAACAAGGCCGACCTGATCAGCGCCGGCGATCTCGAGGGGGTTCGCGCCGGCATACTTGGACACATGTCGCGCAAGCCGGTCTTTGTCGAAGCGCGGCAGGGCGAGGTTGCGCCGGAAGTGCTGCTCGGTCTCGGGGTCGGAACCGAGGACGATATTGCCAACCGGAAATCGCATCACGAGCTTCACCATGAAGATGGCCATGAGCATGATCATGATCACGATGAATTTGAAAGCTTCGTGGTCGAACTTGGACCGGTCGGCGACGCCGCGGGCTTCATGGATGGGCTGAAGACGCTGATCGTCAGCCACGACATTCTCCGGCTCAAGGGCTTCGCGGACATTCCCGGCAAGCCGATGCGGATGGTGGTGCAGGCGGTCGGCAGCCGCATCGACACGCATTTCGACCGGCCGTGGGGTGGCGGGGAAGTGCGCCAGACCAGGCTGGTGGTCATCGGCCTGCATGATATCGACGAAACGGCGATCCGCGCGAGCCTGGCCACGTTGGCCGGGTAGGCGCAATGCATCTCCTCGTCGCACAGAAGGGAAGCCTGAGCGATGGCGACGAAGCCGTCGACCTGGGACAGTCGCCGGGTGACGTGCTGTTTCTCAGTGCGGCGGACACGGAACTTGCCAGCATTGCCGCGGCCCGGCAGATGGCGGGCAGCCTGAAATGGCGACTTGCAAGCCTGTCCGATCTCAAACACCCGATGTCGGTCGATACCTTCGTTGCGAAGATGGCACGGCACGCGAAGCTGGTGATCGTCCGCGCGCTCGGTGGCGCCAGCTATTTCTCCTACGCGCTTGAAAGCCTGCACGCCGCAGCCCAAGCACATGGCTTCAAGATTGCGGCCCTTCCCGGCGACGACCGGCCCGATCCGGGACTGGAGCCGCTGTCGACGCTCGAGCCGGCAGAGCGGGAGCGCTTGTGGGGCTACCTGATCGAAGGCGGGGCAGAGAACGCCCGCGGGCTCATCGACTACGCCGAAGCATTGATCACCGAGGCGGAACGGCCCGCGCCTGCTGCTCCGCTGCTCAAGGCCGGGCTGTGGCATCCGGCTGCAAGCAACCCGACGCTGGCGGAACTTCGCAAGAGCTGGCTGGACGGTGCGCCGGTGGTGGCAATCTGTTTTTACCGGGCGCTGGTGCAGAGCGGGCAGACCGCGCCGGTCGCGGCCCTGTGCGAGGCGCTGGCGGATGAAGGCGTCAACGCGCTGCCGGTGTTTGTCTCAAGCCTCAAGGACCCGGTGTCGGTGGGGACGGTGGAAGCGATCTTTGCTGAGGCGGCGCCGGATGTGGTGATCAATGCCACCGGCTTCGCGGTGTCTTCTCCGGGCGGGGAGACGAAGGGTACGGTGCTCGAATCCACCGGCGCGCCTGTGCTGCAGGCGGTGTTCGCCGGCGGCAGTCGCGAGACCTGGGCGGGATCGCAGCAGGGGCTCACATCGCGCGACCTGGCGATGCATGTGGCATTGCCCGAAGTTGACGGACGGGTGTTGAGCAGGGCAGTGTCGTTCAAGTCCGCGGCGCGGTTCGACGAGATGGTCGAGGCCAACATCGTCACTCACGCACCGGAGCCCGACCGGGTAGAATTCGTTGCCGAACTTGCCGCGCGTTGGGCGCGGTTGCGCCGGGCGCAAGCGGCGGATCGCCGGGTGGCGATCGTTCTTGCCAACTATCCCAACCGCGATGGCCGCATTGCCAATGGCGTCGGGCTCGACACGCCTGCAGGCACGATTGAAGTGCTGCGCGCCATGAAGGCGGACGGGTATCAGACCGATGAGCTTCCCGGCGATGGTGATGCGCTGGTGACGGCGCTGAAAGCCGGGCCGACCAATGCCTTGCGCGAAGACCGCAGCGGCGGTGTTGCTTTGGGGCTTGAGGATTACCGGGCGTTTTTCGACGGGCTCGATCCCTCGATCCAGTCAGCCGTGACTGAACGCTGGGGGGCGCCGGAGGCTGATCCGTTTTTCCGTGAAGGGGCATTTCGCCTGGCGTTGCTGCGTTTTGGCAATGTGGTTGTCGGCATCCAGCCGGCGCGCGGCTACAACATCGATCCGAAGGCAAGTTACCATGCACCGGATCTGGTGCCGCCGCATGGCTACCTGGCGTTCTATGCCTGGCTGCGCGAAAGTCTTGACGCCCATGCGGTCATCCACATGGGCAAGCATGGCAATCTCGAATGGCTGCCGGGCAAGGCGCTGGCGCTGTCGCGGGCCTGTTATCCGGAGGCGGTGCTCGGGCCTATGCCACATGTCTACCCGTTCATCGTCAATGATCCGGGCGAGGGGACGCAGGCCAAGAGGCGGACATCGGCGGTGATCATCGATCATCTGACGCCGCCACTGACGCGGGCGGAGAGCTACGGTCCGCTCAAGGATCTCGAGGCGCTGGTCGATGAATATTACGAGGCCTCCGGTCACGACCCGCGCAGGCTGAAACTGCTCAAGGGCCAGATCCTCGATCTGGTGCGCGATATCGGGCTCGATCACGATGCGGGTATTGCTGAGGGTGATGACGACGATCTGGCGCTCGAAAAGCTCGATGCCTGGCTGTGTGATCTCAAGGAAATGCAGATTCGTGACGGGCTGCACATCTTCGGACAATCGCCCGAAGGCGGATTGTTGACCGATCTGACGGTCGCGTTGGCACGAATCAAGCGTGGCGAGACGCCGGGCGAGGACAGTCTGCATAGGGCGATTGCGCGGGATCTGCGGCTTGATGGTTTCGATCCGCTTGACTGCGCCATGGCCGAGCCTTGGGCCGGCCCAAGGCCAGAAGAGCTTCAAGACGTCTCCGCCGACTCCTGGCGCAGCAATGGCGACACCGTCGAACGCATCGAACTCCTGGCCATCGAACTCGTCTCGGGCCGCACTCCGGTGCCCGCCGCATGGGCCGACACGCGGGCGGTGATGGACGAGATCGAAGCCCGGATCAGGCCATCGGTCGAGGCTTGCGGCGATGCGGAGATCGACGGGCTTCTGACTGCTCTCGACGGTCGTTTTGTGGTGCCGGGACCCTCCGGTGCACCGACGCGGGGGCGGCCGGACGTGCTGCCGACAGGGCGGAATTTCTATTCGGTCGACAGCCGTGCGGTGCCGACGCCGGCGGCCTGGGAGCTTGGGCAGAAATCGGCGGAACTGCTGGTCATGCGCCATGTTCAGGATCACGGTGAATGGCCGACATCGATGGCGCTGACCGCCTGGGGCACGTCCAACATGCGCACCGGCGGGGACGACATCGCCCAGGCGCTGGCGCTGATCGGTGCGAGGCCCGTCTGGGACCCGGCCTCGCGGCGGGTCACCGGCTACGAGATCATTCCCATGGCGATGATGAACCGGCCGCGGGTCGACGTGACCTTGCGGATTTCGGGCTTTTTCCGCGATGCATTTCCTGACCAGATCGCCTTGTTCGACCGGGCGGTGCGCGCGGTGGCGGCGCTTGACGAGGATGAGGCGGACAATCCGCTCGCGGCACGGGCACGGGCTGAGAGCGTGCGGTTGATCGAAACAGGGATGGACGATGCCGAAGCGAACCGGCGGGCCTCATTCCGTGTGTTCGGTTCCAAGCCGGGCGCTTATGGCGCTGGCCTTCAGGCCCTTATCGATGAGGGGGGCTGGACCGACCGTGGCGATCTGGCCGAGGCTTTTGTCGTCTGGGGCGGCTATGCCTATGGCGCGGGAGAAGAGGGCAAGCCTGCGCGGGAGTTGTTCGAGCAGCGGCTGTCGACCGTGGAGGCGGTGGTGCAGAACCAGGACAACCGCGAGCATGATCTTCTGGATTCCGACGATTATTACCAGTTCGAGGGCGGCATGACGGCAGCAGTGGAGGCCGCACGCGGCAGCCGGCCCGCGATCTATCACAATGATCATTCACGGCCCGAGCGTCCGGTGATCCGCTCACTCGAGGAAGAGATTGCGCGGGTGGTGCGCGGACGCGCCGCCAATCCGAAATGGATCGAGGGCGTCAAGCGCCACGGTTACAAGGGCGCCTTCGAGATGGCGGCGACGGTCGATTATCTGTTCGCCTTCGCCGCGACCACGGGGGCCGTTCGCGACGCGCATTTCGACGCGGTCTACCAGGCCTATCTGATGGATGAGGAAACGCTCGCGTTCCTGCGCGCCAAGAATCCCGATGCACTTGAGGAAATGGCGGCGAAGTTCGAGGAGGCGATCGAGCGCGGGCTGTGGACGCCGAAGAGCAATTCGGCCAAGTTTGCGCTTGGCGAGTTCGCCGGACAGGTGTCCGGTCAGCAATGACCGCGGCGAGGCCAGCGGTCGACAGCGGAAAAGATGGCAGCGCAAGGGAATGAGGGCAGTGCATGACGATTGAAATCACCGTGGACGAAAGCGGGGATGCCGAATTTGCCGCAACGGTCGAGGCGATTGTAGACGAGCCGGCTGCCCGGCTGGGCCATCCGTTCGATCCGGTGCCGCTGCACCTCAAGGCAGTCGACGCCGGTGGCCGGCTGGCGGGCGGGTTGACCGCGCATTCGGTGCAGCGCTGGCTGTTTGTCAAGCTGCTTGGCGTTGCCGAGGAGCAGCGGGGCAGCGGGATTGGACGAAAGCTGCTTGCCAGGGCGGAAGAGATTGCCCGGCAGCGCGGCCTCGTCGGCATCTATCTCGACACGTTCGAGTTTCAGGCGCCGCGGTTTTATGAGAGCCTGGGTTATAACGAGTGCGGCCGGTTGCCCGCCCATGACGGTGCACCGCAGCGGATCTGGTTTGCCAAGACCTTTGATCTCAGCGGGACTGCCAAGACGCAATAGAAGCCCCCGCCGCAGCTATGCTGCTCGCCGGGTGAGATGATGGACAGGATGGATACGAGATGAGCGAACGCGGGAAAATCACCGACGGCATGAGCGAGGAAGAACTCAATGCCCGCCACGCCGAGAAGATGAAGAAGAAGAAGGCGGCGCGCGACAAGATCATCGCCACCAAGACGATCGAGAAAGGGCTGGTGATCGTTCACACCGGCAAGGGCAAGGGCAAGTCGACGGCTGCCTTCGGCATGATCTTCCGTGCCATCGGCAACGGCATGAAGGTCGGCGTGGTCCAGTTCGTCAAGGGCAAGTGGTCGACCGGCGAACGCAAGGTGCTCGAAGCGTTTCCCGAGCAGGTGACCATGGCCACCATGGGCGAGGGGTTCACCTGGGAGACCCAGGACCGCAATCGCGACATCGCCGCAGCCCGCGAAGCCTGGGACAAGGCACGCGAGATGATCATGGACCCGGAAATCGACATGGTGCTGTGCGACGAACTCAACATTGTGCTTCGCTACGATTATCTCGATGTCAACGAGGTGATCGAGACGCTCAAGGCCAAGCCGGAGATGAAACATGTGATCATCACCGGCCGCAACGCCAAGGAAGAGCTGATCGAATTTGCCGACCTGGTGACAGAGATGGAGATGGTGAAGCATCCTTTCCGTTCCGGTGTGAAAGCGCAGATCGGCGTGGAATTCTGACAGGCGAGGGCAGATGATGGGGCTTACGGCAAATTGGCAGTTCTGGGCCCTGGTGGCGGCGGTTTTCGCCGCCCTCACGGCGATCTTCGCCAAGGTCGGCATCAGCGAAATCGACAGCGATCTGGCCACTTTCATCCGCACCTGCGTGATTGTCCTGGTTCTGGGCGCCATCCTGACGGCGATGGGGAAATGGCGAGCGCCGCAGACCATCCCCGTCAAGACCTGGGTGTTCCTTACTCTGTCTGGACTTGCCACCGGCGCGTCATGGCTTGCCTATTTTCGCGCGCTCAAGCTCGGTGATGCCGCCCGCGTAGCCCCGCTCGACAAGTTATCGATCGTGCTGGTGGCGATCTTCGGCGTGCTGTTTCTGGGCGAACACCTTTCGATGATGAACTGGTTCGGCGTCGCCCTGATTGCTACGGGCGCGATTTTTCTGGCGGTGTTCTAACCGGTCAGATCCCGAACCAGACCCGCGCCGGGTTTGCCGGATCGCTGATCAGTTTGACGGCCAGCGCCACGCAGGTGATGACCAGCAACGGCTTGATGATTCTGGCGCCGTTCTTCATGGCAAGGCGGGATCCCGTCTGCGCGCCCAGAAACTGAGCGGCGCCCATCATCAGCCCGATTTTCCAGGAGATGACGCCGACAAAGGCGAAGACGGCGAAGGCGCCGAGATTGGAGGCGAAGTTCAGGAGCTTCGTATGCGCGGTGGCCTTGAGCAGGCCATAGCCTGCAAGGGCTACAAAGGCGAGCATGAAGAAGGAGCCGGTACCGGGGCCGAAAACGCCGTCGTAGAAACCGATCAGCGGCACGACAAGCAATCCGAACAGGAAGGGTGAGAGGCGCCGGGCACGATCAATGTCGTCCATGTTTGGCTTGAGTGCGAAGTAAAGTGCGATGGCGACCAGCAGGAACGGCAGGAAGGCGCGGAACACATCGCCGGGAATGACCGTGGCGAGCAGCGCGCCGAGCGCGGCCCCAAGTGCGGCGAGTGCCGCAGGTGCAAGCTGGGTCCTGAGATCGACATGGCCCTTGCGGGCATAGGCGAGGGTGGCCGAGGCGGAGCCGAACAGTCCCTGCAGCTTGTTGGTGCCGAGTGCCTCGACCGGGCTCAAGCCAGCCAGCAGAAGCGCGGGAACTGCAATCAGGCCCCCGCCGCCGGCAATCGAATCGACAAAGCCGGCCATGAATGCAGCAGCAAGCAGCAACAGGGTGAGTGTGAGCGTCAGGTCTTCCATGGACAAGCCTGTCTGGCGGGGAGTTGGATGCAGGAACGCGGCGCGACCTATTGCATGCCGGGCGGCTATGGACAATCGACCGGTGTGAGGTACTTTTTTTGGAAGAGGGGGAATCACCCGGGCCTGAGGGGGCTGACGTGATGAAGGGGCTTTTTGCTTCGATTGCCGGTTTGTTCGAGCGCAAACCGCATTTGCCCGGCAAACTCGGTGAACTCTCCGAGGATCCGGTCGCACTGGCGGAAATCCTGGTGCTGTTCCGGATGGTTCTTGCCGACGGGATTGTGCAACCGTCTCAACTGACCACCTTCGAGCGGATCTGCGAACAGCATTTCGGCATCAGCCGGCGGGATATGCCGGAATTGCACACGCTTCTCGATTCGCCCAGGGCCCGCTCCTATGACACCCAGGCTTTCACGCTGCTGGGTCAGCTTGACACCGAAGCGCGAACCAGCCTTCTTGATGACATGATACGGATCGCCGACGCCAATATCGTCAGGGATGAGCGGGACGACAGGCTGATCCGCAGAACGGCCAGCTTGCTGGGTCTGGACCTGGCGGCCGCCGAAGCGGAAAAAAGGAACAGGTCATGAATGATGCAGCGGGCAAGAGCGCGGGATTTGCGGAGCGGGTCAGAGCTTTTGTTGAAAGCCACGCTTCACTCAGCCGGGTGGCTCACGACCCGGTGCTGACGGCGGAACTGCTTCTCCTGGTCCGGATGTCGTTTGCCGACAAGTCCGTCGAACCGGAGGAGGCCGATGCCTTCGCGGCAATCTGCACGCGGCTGCTGGGACTCCATGCGGACGAACTCAAGGATATCCTCAAGTATCTCAATGATTTCGGATACGAAACAACGGACGCGCAGGCCGCTTCCATGCTGGCCGGTCTCGATGAAGCACGCAAACGCGAGATCCTTGATCACCTGGCCATCATTGCCAAGGCCGACGGTGAGGTGGATGCGCGCGAGCGGCGTCTGCTTGAGGCTACCGCCCGGCGCCTGGGCTTTGCCTGAACCGGGTTTCTGCCGGTGTTTGTGGTCTGACGCAGATCAGGCAATGGCTGGCGCATTCGGAGTTTGACCTCGAAATCCCGAACGCCTATGACTCGCCCCATGTGCGACGGCGCCTGATGACAGGCTGAGAGATATTCCGGTGCGGCCGACTTAAATCAAGGGCCAACTCCGGTGCTGTCCGGTTCGGTAGGACGGGATGCGGCTTCAGAGTCTGCGTCCCTTCATCCGGCGTATCGTGCTGTTTTTGTCACGTTGTCCGGAGGCCCCGATGCGCATGCTTGTATTATCCGCCCTTGTTTCTGTCCTGACAGCGCAGTCCGCGTTTGCCCATGGCGGCCATGTCGGTGACCTTGCCGGACATTCGCACTGGGTCGGTTGGGCCGCCGCGGCGGCTGCGGGAGCGATCGCGGCCTGGGCCATCAAGCGCGGCAGCAAGAGCAAGGCTGCCGGCGAGGACACATCAGACAAGGCCGATAACGGCAAAGAAACCGAAACTGCGGAAGCCTGAATCATGAGCAAGAACGGGATCCCCGAAATGACCGGCATCATGGTTTGTGGCCATGGCAGCCGCAACCAAAATGCAGCCCGCGAGTTTGCAACGGTCGCGGAAGGCCTGAAGGCGCGCTATCCGGATGTTCCGGTGGAATATGGCTATCTGGAATTCTGCAACCCAGTGATCTCCGAAGGTCTCGACCGCTTGCGCGCCAAGGGCGTCACTCGCGTTCTGGCTGTTCCCGGCATGCTGTTTGCCGCAGGTCACGCGAAGAACGACATTCCGTCCGTGCTCAACACCTACCAGGCGCAAAACCCCGGAACGGTGATCAATTACGGCCGCGAACTCGGCATCGACCTGAAGATGATCCGGGCTGCAGGCGCGCGGATCCAGGAGGCACTGGACACCGCCAACCGGGAGCAGGGCGAGGTGGCGCTTCATGACACGCTTCTGATGGTGGTCGGCCGGGGATCATCCGATCCCGACGCCAATTCGAACGTGTCGAAAGTGATGCGGATGCTGTGGGAAGGCTTCGGCTTCGGCTGGGGCGAAACCTGCTATTCCGGCGTCACCTTTCCGCTCGTCGGCCCCGGGCTCAGCCATGCGGCGAAGCTCGGCTACAAGCGCATCATCGTGTTTCCCTACTTCCTGTTCACCGGTGTGCTGGTCAAGCGGATCTATTCGGAGACCGACGCGGTGGCGGCCAACCATCCCGAGATCCAGTTCATCAAGGCGTCCTATCTTAGCGATCATCCGCTGGTGCTCGACACCTTCCAGGACCGGGTGCAGGAGATTGTCGAAGGCCAGGCCCTGATGAACTGCCAGATGTGCAAGTACCGCGAGCAGGTGCTGGGCTTCGAGGCCGAGGTCGGGCTGCCGCAGGAAAGCCATCACCACCACGTCGAGGGCATTGGCGGCGGGCTGGAAAACTGCCCCTGCAAGGGCGATTGCGATGCCTCCTGCCGGGACGAGGATTTCTGCAAGGCGCACGGCTTGCCGTGGACGCCGGTGCACAGCCATGCAAGCCCGGCGCCGCTCGAACCGGTGCATGACCATTCCCATGATCACGGCCATCCGCATGATCACTCACACGATCATGCCCATGGTCACTCGCATGACCATGATCACGGGCACGGCCACTCGCATGATCACGATCACAGCCATGGCCATGCGCACGATCATCATCACCATCCCTATCCGCATGCCGACCATCCGCATGGGCCGCGCTCGATGGAAAAAAAGAAGAGCTGAACCTTGACCGCGTCAACGCCCATCCGTGATCCGGCGGAAATCTACCGGCGGTCATTCGCCATCATCCAGGCGGAAGCGGATCTTGCGCGTTTTGGCGCGGACACAAGGTCGGTCGTGGTGCGGATGATCCATGCCTGCGGCATGGTCGATCTGGCTGACGACATTGTCGTGTCGGACGGTTTTGCCCGGAGCGCGCGGGCGGCGCTGGAAGCGGGCGCGCCGGTCCTTTGCGACGCGGAGATGGTGCGACATGGCGTGATTGCGCGGCTGATGCCGGCGGGCAACGATGTGATCTGCCTGCTCAATGATCCGCAGGTGCGCGAGATCGCAGCGCGCGATGCGACCACGCGGTCGGCGGCGCAGGTTGATCTCTGGGCCGGGTTGATGGGCGGAGCGGTGATCGCCATCGGCAATGCGCCGACGGCGCTGTTCCGACTGCTCGAGCTGATCGATGCCGGGGCGTCCAGGCCGGCTGCCATCATCGGCATACCGGTTGGCTTTGTCGGCGCTGCGGAAAGCAAGGAAGCGTTGGCTGCCGATCCGCGCGGCGTCGAGTTCCTGACGGTCAGGGGCCGTCGTGGCGGCAGCGCGCTGGCGAGCGCGGCCGTGAACGCGATTGCCGGGGGGCTCGAAGGTCATGGCTGACGATGCCGCCAACCGAACGCCCTGGCTCACCATCATCGGCATCGGCGACAACGGCCTCGACAGCCTGACCCCGCCGGCACGGCTGCTGTTCGATGCGGCCCAGACCATCATTGCGCCCGAGCGCGTGCTGGCAAGGTTCGATTGCGGGGCGCGCGAAACCATCCCCTGGACCTTCGGGATCAAGGAAACGATCGCACTGGTAATGGCGCGGCGGGGAACGCCGGTGACCATTCTGGCGACGGGCGACCCGATGTTCTTCGGCGTCGGCGCGACCTTGATGCGCCAGCTCGATGCCAGCGAAATGCGGGTGATCCCGTCGCCGTCAGCCTTCTCGCTGGCTGCCGCCCGGCTCGGCTGGGCGCTGCAGGACGTGGCGATGATTTCGCTGCATGGACGCTCGGTGCACGGCTTGGCCTCGCATGTTCATCCGGATGCGCGGATCATCGCGCTGACCTCGACCGGGAAGACGGTGATCGAGGCATCGCAGATCCTCAGCGCCCGCGGCTATGGCCGCTCCGAGATGCACGTGCTCGAGCACATCGGCGGTCCGGACGAACGCACGAAAGTGATCCGCGCCGACCGGATCGCCGCCGACAGGCCGCATTTCGCCGACTTCAACACCCTGGCAATTTCTTGCGTGGCGCAGCCGGGAACGGTTCTGCTGCCATCGGTTCCGGGGTTGCCAGACGATGCATTCGAGCATGACGGGCAACTGACCAAGCGCGAGGTGCGCGCGGTGACCCTGTCGCGGCTTGGACCGGTGCCCGGCGGTTTGATGTGGGATGTCGGCGCCGGGTGCGGATCGATCGGCATCGAGTGGATCCGCGCGGCGCGCGGGGCCAGGGCGATTGCCATTGAGGTCAACGAGGCTCGCAGGAAGATGGCGGCGCACAACGCGATGACGCTGGGTGCGCCTGGTCTCGACATTGTCGCCGGAACCGCGCCGGATGCGCTCGCGGATCTCGAGATGCCGGACGCGGTTTTCATCGGCGGCGGCGTTTCCAATGACGGTGTGTTTGAAGCCGTATGGGACGCGCTCAAGCCCTTCGGGCGGCTGGTCGCGAACGCTGTGACAGTGGAGGGCGAGGCGCGGTTGTTCGCTCTGCAATCCGTTCATGGCGGTGAGTTGGTGCGCTTGCAGGTGAGCCGGGCCGAACCTGTCGGGCGCTATCTCGGATGGAAGCCACTGATGCCGGTGACAATATGGTCGGTGACAAAGGGGCTCGATGCATGACCGGAAAACTCTACGGGCTGGGGCTTGGTCCCGGCGACCCGGACCTGATCACGCTGAAGGCGCACCGTATCCTCAGGGTTGTGCCGGTGATCGCCTGGCCGGCGCCGGATACGGGCCCGAGTTTCGCGCGCGCGATTGCCGCCCCGCACCTGCCCGGCGGGCAGACGGAAATTCCCATCGTGGTGCCGATGCGGACCGAACGGTTTCCGGCGCGCGATGTCTACGACAAGGCTTCAGGCGAGATCGCGGCGCATCTCGATGCGGGGCGCGACGTGGCGGTGCTGTGCGAGGGCGATCCGTTCTTCTATGGCTCGTTCATGTATGTGTTCGAGCGGTTGGCCGGACAGTACCCGACGGAAGTGGTGCCGGGCGTCTCCTCGATGATGGCGGCGGCAAGCGCCGCGGGCCGTCCGCTGGCGGCGCGCAACGATGTCTTGAGCGTCGTGCCGGGTCCACTTGGCGATGAAGAGCTCACAAATCGATTCAACGCGGCGGATGCATTAGCGATCATTAAGATAGGCAGGCATTTCAAGCGCTTGAGGGCGCTGATTGAAAAGTTGAATCTCCTGCCTCATGCAATCTATGTGGAACGGGTTTCGCTCGACGCGGAGCGGCTGATGCCGCTTGCCGATGTGCCTGAAGACACGGCCCCGTATTTTTCGATGATTCTCATTTACAAGGGCGGCGAGGACTGGATCCAGAAGCTGCCCGGGAGCAAGCCATGACCCAATCTCCCGCAATCATCATTCTCTCCGAGGCGGCCTTACCGATGGCGAGGCGCATTGCCCGGGCGACCGGCGGCGAGGTGCACGGACTTGCCCGGCGTATCACTGAAACCGTTGACGTAACCTTTACGGACATAGGTCAACATCTGGGGGGCCTGTTCGGCGCGGGGCGGACGATTGTCGCGCTGATGGCGTCAGGTGCGGTGATCCGCCTTCTGGCTCCGCAGCTTGCCGACAAGCATGCAGAACCACCTGTGGTTGCGGTCGCGGAAGACGGCTCGGCGGTCGTGCCGCTTCTCGGGGGACATCATGGCGGCAATGATCTGGCGCGCGAGATAGCATCCATCGTAGATGGCTTCGCGGCGATCACGACCGCGGGAGATCTCAAGTTAGGCGTTGCGCTGGATCAGCCGCCGGAAGGCTGGACGCTGGCCAACCGTGAGGACGCCAAGCAGGTGATGGCCGATCTGGTTGCCGGCAAAACGGCGCGGATCGACGGCGAGGCCGGATGGCTCACCGGGAGTGGGCTGCCGCTGTCGGCTGATGGTGACGTTGTCCTGGCCGTCTCGAACAAGGTTGTTTCGCCGCCCGCAAACGGGCTTCTGTACCACCCGAAAGATCTCGTCCTCGGGATCGGCTGTGAGCGCGGCGCCGCGGGCGATGAAGCCCTGACGCTGGCGCTCGACACGCTTGCTCAGGCGGGTCTGTCGCCTCGCTCCGTCGGGCTGGTGGCGTCGATCGACGTGAAGGCCGACGAGACAGCGGTGCACCATGTGGCGCGGCATTTCGGCTGCCCGGTGCGGGTCTTCGACGCAGCGACGCTGGAAGCTCAAACGCCGCGGCTGAAGAACCCGTCCGACATCGTCTTTGCCGAGGTCGGTTGCCATGGAGTGGCGGAGGGTGCGGCGCTCGCGGCAGTGGGTGCGTCCGGTGAACTTATCGCGGAGAAACGCAAGAGCCGCCGCGCCACTTGCGCCATTGCCCAGGCGCCGCAGCCGTTCACAGAGGCGACCCTGCCGGGGCGGGCCCGGGGCAGGCTGATGGTGGTCGGCATCGGGCCTGGATCCGACGGCTGGCGCTCGCCGGAGGTTTCCTCCATGGTCGCGGCCTCGACGGATCTGGTCGGCTACTCGCTCTATCTCGATCTGCTCGGGCCGCTGGCCAAGGGCAAGGCGCGGCATGATTTCGATCTCGGCAAGGAAGAGGCGCGGGTGCGCCATGCGATGGAGCTCGCGGGCGGGGGCAGATCGGTGGCGCTGGTCTGTTCCGGCGATGCCGGGATCTACGCGATGGCGACGCTGGTGTTCGAATTGCTCGACAAGGCCGAGGGGCCGGAGGGACTGACGGACGCGGCGCGGCGGATCGAGATCGCGGTCTCGCCCGGCATCTCGGCGCTGCAGGCCGCCGCCGCACGCGCCGGTGCGCCGCTGGGCCATGATTTCTGCACCATCTCGCTGTCGGACCTGTTGACGCCTTGGGAAGACATCAAGCGCCGGGTAACGGCGGCTGGCGAGGGCGACTTCGTTATCGCGTTTTACAATCCGGTGTCGAAGAAGCGTCGGACGCAGCTCGCCTGGGCGCGCGACAAGCTGCTCAAGCACCGTCCGGCCTCGACGCCGGTGATCCTCGCCACCAATCTGGGACGCGAGGGCGAATTGATCCGCATCGCGGCCCTAGGCTCGCTCAATGTCGACGATGTTGACATGCTGACGGTAGTCGTCGTCGGCTCGTCCAACTCCTCGACGGTAACAACCGGCGACGGCCGGACCTGGGTCTACACGCCGCGCGGCTATGCGCGGAAGGAAGGCACGGCCATGACCAACACGATTGCAGGAGACGCGGCATGACCGTCTATTTCATCGGCGCCGGTCCCGGCGCACCAGACCTCATCACCGTGCGCGGCCTCAAGCTGATCCAGCGCTGCCCGGTGTGTCTCTATGCCGGTTCGCTGGTGCCCGAGGAGATCGTGCACGCGGCGCCCGCCGATGCGCTGGTCAGGGACACGGCGCCGATGCATCTCGACGAGATCATCGAAGCGATGAAGACCGCGCATGCGGCGGGCCAGGACGTGGCGCGGGTGCATTCGGGCGATCCGGCGATCTACGGCGCGGTCGCCGAGCAGATGCGCAGGCTCGATGCGCTCGGTATCGACTACGAGGTGGTTCCGGGCGTGCCGGCCTTTGCCGGAGCCGCGGCAAAGCTCGCGACCGAACTGACGCTGCCGGAAATTGCCCAGACGGTGATCATCACCCGCACCGGTATGAAGGCGTCGTCGATGCCGGAATTCGAGCAGCTGGAAATCCTCGGCCAGTCGCGCGCCACACTCGCCATCCATCTCTCGATCCGCAATCTCGATTACATCAAGCGGGCGCTCGAGCCCCATTACGGCGCCGATTGCCCGGTGGTGATCGCCTACCGCGCCACCTGGCCGGACGAGCTCTACATCCGCACCACGCTCGAGGGCATGAAGGAAGAGGTCCGCGCCCACAAGATCACCCGCACGGCGCTGATCCTGGTGGGCAAGGTGTTCGGCGAGAACAATTTTCGCG
Source organism: Parahoeflea alexandrii (assembly GCF_024105735.1). GTDB lineage: Bacteria > Pseudomonadota > Alphaproteobacteria > Rhizobiales > Rhizobiaceae > Hoeflea > Hoeflea alexandrii. Next base: position 1,012,238 of record NZ_JAAAML010000001.1, read on the forward strand.
ACAGCGATCTGTACAATTCCGAGTATTCGCATGTGCTCAGGAACGTGGGCAAAAAGAAGAAGGCGAAGGTGGTCTGAGCTTCAGCCATCGGCATCCTTCTCCGCGGATTGCAGGAACCTGACGGCATAATAGAGATTGGCCGCTCCTTCTGACGTGAAGCCGCTGCCTTCAAAGGAGCGCGCGATCGACTCAGCATCCGGGAACTGCGTCGGAAAACGGAAGAATGGCATGCGATACACTTCGGTTGGTTCGGTTCTGGGCAGGGCGGTCTTTCTGGCCGTCTCCATCCGCTCCACAAGGTCAGCGTGGCTTAGGTCGGTAAAGCCTATGAAAAACATCTGAGGTTTGCCGCCTCTAGCCATTTCGCGACACAAGGCCAAAGGTAGGATGTTGGTCAGCTCGTCCTGTTCCAGTCCGACCTCTTCGCGAAGTTCGGTGTAGAGATCATCCAGGATGTAGGCTTCAAAGGTTTCAGGGGTCCGCTCAGGATCAACGGGCCACTCAGCCGCACCGCTGGCAGTGCAATGCCATTCACCTTTGTTGAAGATCGCAACTTCGCGTGTGCGTGGGACAAAGAATGGTGTCAGCCTGCCATTGTCTTTGTAGAAAACAAGAATGGCCAAACCGATGGTGTTGGCCAGGCGGGTATCAGATAGGTGTGGAAGGTGGCCAAAACGCTCGTCCGACAGGGCTTTTCTGAGCGAAGTCTCCCGGCCGTCCGGCACGAAATCGAGGACAAGGTTTGATCGAACCTGTCGCGAGTATCTGGTTCTGCGGATGTCGAGGACCAGAGTGTCTCCCTCCTTGGAAACGCTGTCTAGCCGAATGACGTCGCTGTCATGGGTCATGCGGCGCTGATTGCGGAATTCGTGTTCAGCCGCATCACGCAGTGATTCTGTGTCCGGATCCTCGAATGGCGCGAGATCGAAGAAATCGCGAGATGCCTGGATTCGGATATTGGCGCGCTTGGTTGTGATGATCTCGTCTATAAAACTGTGCATTTCAACGTAGGGGATGCCTCGCCAGACCGGTCTTTCATGACGATAGATGGTTTCGAGGAAGAAACTGTCCTCCGATATGAACCGGCCGTGTTTGCTTGGCTGCACTCCGGGCACCCGTATCTCGGCTGTATCCTCCAGCACCTTCAGGGCGAACTTGACGACCAATCCAGCGGCTGTTCCCACAAGCGGGATACCTGAGAGGGATACGGCTTCGCCTATCCCGATCGTAATCATTTCCTTGAAGTGTCTCTTCTGAAAACCAAAAATCGTATCCAAGGATTTTTTCATGATAACCCTTCATCCCGCTCTGCAGCGACAGTCTGGCGCCCAACCATGATCACCGGCAGCCCCAAATCCCGCGCGGCCTCGATCTTGGCGTAGGCGGCTGTGCCGCCGGAGTTGCGGCAGACGATGTGGGTGATCGCGTGGGCGATCAGCAGCATTGTTTCCACCGCCGCGGTGTCGCCGGGGCGGCCGAGCACGAGGGCGTGATCGGGCAGGTCGAGCGGCGTTGCTGGGGGGTCGATCATGCGGACAACGAAATGCACGTCGTCGCGGCTGGCGAACAGGCCGATATGCTGGGAGCCGAGTGCCAGCAGCACCCGGGCGCGGGGCGGGATAGCGTCGCGGGCCTGCTCCAGCGTTTCCACTCCTATCCAGATGTCGCCGGGTTGCCGGGCCCATGGCTTGCGGGTGCGGATCTCGAGCGGCACACCGACGATGCTGGCAGCTTCCACCGCGTTGGCGCTGATCTGGCGGGCGAAGGGGTGAGTGGCGTCGATCAGGCGGGTGACGGCATTTTCGACGAGATAGCGCGAGAGCCCGTCGGCACCGCCGAAGCCGCCGGTGCGGACCTCGCCGGCGAGCGGCGCGGGTTCCTTCGTGCGTCCGGCAAGCGAGGTGATGATGCGGGCGTCGGGATGGGTTGCGACCAGCTCCTTGGCGAGTTGAGCCGCTTCCCTGGTCCCGCCGAGGATCAGGATGGTCTCTGGAGCTTCGGTTCTATTCGGCATGGGCGAGCAGAACTCCGGCACGATCCATGATCATGACATCGACTTCAACCGGTGCGCCGCGCAGGGTTGCGAGTGCGACGGCGCGGGCCTTCCCGGCGATGACAGACGGCAGGTCGATCCCCTCGAGCCGAGTCATTTCAAGCACTTCGAGCGCGGTGTTGGCGGACAGAATCCGCTCCCTCAAGTGGTTTCCACCCAGCGCATCCGCCTGGCTTGCAAGCCACCCCATGTCGACCTGGCTGCGGCCGGAATGCAGATCGAGCGCGCCCTGGGCGAGCTTGGTCAGCTTGGCAAAGCCGCCGGCAATGGTCAGGCGCGGCACTGGATGGGCGCGGAGATATTTCAGCAGTCCGCCGGCGAAATCACCCATGTCGAGGCAGGCGATGTCTGGAAGGTCGTGGAATTCCTGTGCCGTCTTTTCCGAGGTCGAACCGGTGGCGCCGAGCACGTGCTTGAGGCCTTCGGCGCGGGCGACATCGATGCCGCGGTGGATCGAGTGGATCCAGGCGGCGCAGGAAAATGGATGCACGATGCCGGTGGTGCCGAGCACGGACAGGCCGCCGACGATGCCGAGCCGCGGGTTCCAGGTTTTCAGCGCCAGTTCGGCGCCGTTCTCGATGGCGATCTCGATCTCGATGTCGGGCGCGATGCCGCTCTCGGTGCAAAGGTCTGTCACCACCTGCGTCATCATCTGGCGCGGGACCGGGTTGATTGCGGGCTCGCCGACGGGGACAGGAAGGCCGGCCTTGGTAACGGTGCCGACGCCTGCTCCTGCCTTGAAGACGATACCGGAACCCGCGGGCAGGCGGCGGACGGTTGCCATCACGAGTGCGCCGTGGGTGACGTCCGGATCGTCACCGGCATCCTTTACGATGCCGGCCATTGCATGATCGCCGCCGAGGGTTTCGCGGGCAAGCGCAAAGCTCGGGATCTCGCCTTTGGGCAGGGTGATCTGGACCGGATCGGGGAACTCGCCGGTGAGCAGGGCCGTCAGGGCAGCCTTGGTTGCGGCCGTGGCGCAGGCCCCGGTGGTCCAGCCGCGGCGCAGCGCCGTGGCGGGTTTTTCCAGCCGGATTTCGTTTTCGCCAGCGTCCATGTCGCAGTTCCCGGTCGTGTCTTGCCTGTTGCCGTTATAGAGTGCGATTGGTACGGGTGTAACCCATGGTGATTTGCCGAAATCGCCTGAAAAGATCGAACGGAAACGCATGACTGACTGGCAACAGAATCTGCCGCAGATGAAGCCCGGAGAGGTGTGGCTGGTGGGCGCAGGTCCGGGTGATCCCGGGCTGTTGACGCTGCACGCCGCCAATGCGCTGGCCCAGGCCGATGTGATCGTTCACGACGCGCTGGTCAATGCCGATTGCCTGAAGCTCGCGCGCACCGGCGCGGTCCTCGAATATGCCGGCAAGCGCGGCGGCAAGCCTTCGGCCAAGCAGCGCGACATTTCATTGAGACTGGTCGAGCTGGCGCGCGAAGGTCACCGGGTCTTGCGGCTCAAGGGCGGCGATCCGTTCGTGTTCGGGCGTGGCGGCGAGGAAGCGCTGACGCTGGTCGAACATCATGTTCCCTTCCGGATCGTACCCGGGGTCACCGCCGGTATCGGCGGGCTCGCCTATGCCGGTATCCCGGTGACCCATCGCGACACCAACCACACCGTAACCTTCCTGACCGGACATGATTCGACGGGTGTCGTACCCGACAGGATCGATTGGGACGGCGTGGCCCGGGGCAGCCAGGTGATCGTCATGTACATGGCGATGAAACATATCCTGACGATCACCTCGCGGCTGATTGGTGCCGGGCGCAGTCCCGATGAGCCGGTGGCTTTCGTCACCGATGCCTCGACCTCCACGCAGCAGGTGCTTGAAACGACGCTGGCCCGGGCAGCCGACGATGTTGAGGCATCTGGCCTGCAGCCTCCGGCGATCGTTGTTGTAGGCGAGGTGGTGCGGCTTCGTCCGGCGCTTGACTGGATGGGTGCCGCCGCTGGCAGGGTGCTGGTTGCCGATCCCCTGGGAAATCGCGCTGATGCGCAGAAAGACAGTGCATGACAGGCCTGATGATTGCCGCGCCGCGTTCGGGCTCGGGCAAAACGACCGTAACTCTCGGACTGCTCAGGGCGCTCAAGCGCCGCGGTGTCGCGCTGGCACCGGGCAAGGCGGGGCCGGACTACATCGATCCGGCGTTTCATGCTGCCGCCAGCGGCCAGGCCTGCCTCAATTATGATCCTTGGGCGATGCGCAGCGATTTGCTCCTGGCCAATGCCTCGCTGCAATCGCAGGGCGGGCGGATGCTGGTGATCGAGGCGATGATGGGGTTGTTTGACGGGGCCGCGGACGGCTCCGGCTCGGCAGGGGACCTCGCCGGTCTTCTCGGGCTGCCGGTGATCCTGGTAATCGATTGCTCGGGCATGTCGCATTCGGTGGCAGCCCTTGCCCGCGGGTTTGCCAATTTTCATCCTGACGTGCTCGTACCGGGCGTCATTCTGAACCATGTGGCAAGTCCCCGGCACGAGGGAATGCTGCGCCAGGCACTGGAAAATGCCCGCGTCGAAGTGGTTGGCGCGTTGCCTCGCAACGAGAAGCTCAAGCTTCCGGAGCGTCATCTCGGCCTGGTTCAGGCCAGCGAGAACGAGAAGCTGGCCGAACTGATTGACGATGCCGCCGATGTGATGGAAAACCAGATCGATCTCGACAAGCTGACCAGGCTGGCACAGCGGGCGCACACCAAGCCGGCACCGGCCAACATCCTGCGGCTGCCGCCGCCGGGGCAAAAGATTGCCGTGGCGCGGGACGTGGCGTTTGCCTTTGCCTATGAACACATGCTGCTGGGCTGGCGGCGGCGCGGGGCGGAACTGAGCTTTTTCTCTCCACTTGACGACGAGGGGCCAGGATCGGATTGCGACGCGGTGGTGCTGTCCGGCGGCTATCCCGAACTTCATGCAGGTATCATAGCCGGTGCAAGTGGTTTCAAGGCGGGTATGAAGGCGGCGATTGAACGTGGCATTCCGGTCTATGGCGAGTGCGGGGGCTACATGGTGCTTGGCGAGGGCCTGGTCGATGCCGAGGGTGTCCGCCACGAGATGCTCGGTGCGCTGCCGCTGGTAACGAGTTTTGCCGCTCCCAAACGGCACCTGGGCTATCGCCGGCTGACGCCGACGCGTGGCTTCTTCTGGGACATGGAACTTTCCGCACACGAATTTCACTACGCCTCGGTGATCTCGGAAGGCGAAGCGGACGGGCGGCTTTTCGCAGCGCGTGATGCGCTGGGCGCCGATCTTGGCCATGCGGGATTGCGCCGCGGCAATGTGGCGGGATCCTTCATGCATGTGATCGATCGGATCGACTAGAGATGGCACAGGAAATCCACGCACCGATTGCCCATGGCGGCGCGCTGTCCGAAGCCATCGCCCGGTTTGGCGGCACGGCTTCCGAATGGCTCGATCTTTCAACCGGGATCAGTCCGTTCAGCCTGCCGTTGCCCGAGCTTCCGGCTGATTGCTGGCGGTGTCTGCCCGAGCAGGCTGAGGTTCAACGGGTCTGCGAACTGGCAAAGCGCCACTACGGTGCCTCGGTGGTGCCGGTCGCAGTGCCAGGCACGCAGGCAGCGATCCAGTTGCTGCCTTTCCTGGCGCCGAACGCCTCCGAGGTCGCCATTGTTTCGCCGACCTATGGCGAGTATGCGCGGGCCTATGAGCGGATGGACATGACGGTCGATCCGGTCGGCACGCTTGACGCCGCGGCCGCCACGCGTGCCGGTGTTGCAATTCTGGCAAATCCCAACAATCCGGATGGCCGGGAGACACAGCGCGATGATGTCTTCGGCTTCGTGCGGTCACAGAGACATCGCCTGGTGATCGTGGACGAGGCGTTCGCCGACATGCGGCAGGACCTGTCGATGGTGGGGGCTGCCGGGATGGAGCCAAACCTGGTGGTCATGCGCTCTTTCGGCAAGTTCTTCGGTCTTGCCGGCCTGCGGCTCGGGTTTGTGTTCGCTGAAGCGGGGCTTGCGAAGATCCTCAGCGAGCGGCTCGGGCCCTGGGCCGTCTCCGGTCCGTCGCTGGCTATTGCAGCGCACGCCTTCAGCAGGCTCGATCTTATCAACGAGATCCGCAGCAAGCTCGACAAGGCCCACATCATGACGCGTTCGGCGCTGAAGATGGCGCGGGTACCGATTGTCGGGGAAACCGCGCTGTTCTTCTATTGCGAGGTCGGCGACGGTGCCGCGGTTCGCGACATGCTTGCCAGCCACAAGCTGCTGGTGCGCGCGTTTGATCACAGCCCGTCGCGGATCCGCATCGGACTGGCGCCGGACGAGCTTTCCGCCGTCCGGCTTCGCGAAACCTTGCGGCTGATGGAGCCGCGGACGTCGTAATGGGTCATCTCGCGGTTCTGCTGATCGCCCTGATTGTCGACCGCATCATCGGGGATCCCGATTGGCTCTGGCGCCGGATCAGCCATCCGGTTGTGCTTTTCGGCCATGCCATCGGCTTCGCCGACAGAAAGTTCAATCGCCCAGCGGATATGGCCGGCAAGCGGCGGCGCAACGGGAACGTGACAATCGCGGTTCTGTTGATCGGTTCTGCCATCATTGGGGGCGTGCTGGCCAGCCTGTTCGGTCGTCTGGGGCTTGTCGGCATCGTACTGGAAGTAATCGTCGTTGCCGTCTTTCTGGCGCAGAAGAGCCTTGCCGACCACGTGGAAGCCGTGGCGCATGGCTTGCGCGAAGGCGGCCTGGCGGGCGGACGAGCCGCGGTTTCAATGATCGTCGGGCGCGATCCCGAAGCACTCGACCAATCCGGGGTCTCGCGTGCAGCGATTGAAAGCCTGGCGGAGAATTTCTCCGACGGAATTGTTGCGCCGGCGCTCTGGTATGCGGTTTTCGGGCTGCCCGGGCTGTTGGCCTACAAGATGCTCAACACCGCGGATTCCATGATCGGGCATCTCAATGAGCGGCACCGGGATTTCGGGCGCGCGGCGGCCAGGCTGGACGACTTCGCAAACTGGCCTGCCGCCCGTCTCTCGGCACTGTTGATTGCTGCCGGGGCTGGCTTGAGCAGGGGTGTGCCGGCGATGCGGCGGGCAGCGGAAACGACACTCACGGATTCCGGCCTGCACCGGTCTCCCAATGCCGGATGGCCAGAGGCTGCGATGGCGGGCGCGACCGGGTTGGCACTGGCCGGGCCGCGGCAGTACGGCGGAGAGCTGGTGATGGAGGCCAGCCTCAACGCCGCCGGCCGCAGGCAAGCTGGGTCCGCGGACATTGTCGCTGCGCTGGGGATCTTTTGGAGAGCATGCGACAGCCTTGCTCTGCTGGTCGTGCTGCTTTTTCTTGTGGTTTTTTAAGCAATTAAAAACAACACTTTAGATCTGTGTCGAAAATTTTATATTGTATTTTAACTTTAACTTGAAAAATCATCTGTCTAAAGTAGTCGTCGGCTTGCTTAAACAGCAGCAGGGCAACTGGGGAACTTATCATGCAAAAACTGATCATGGCCGGGCTTTTGGCCTTTTCGCTCCTTCCATTCTCATCCGTTTCGGCGTTCGCTGCCAAGCTTATTGCCAGCGTGGACATCTCGTCCCAGACAATGGTGGTCAAGCACAACGGCAAGGTGAAGTACACGTGGCCAGTATCCACCGGGCGCAAGGGATATTCCACTCCCACCGGAAGCTATTCGGCCAAGTGGCTGTCGCGGCATCACCGTTCGCGCAAGTACAACAACGCGCCAATGCCTTATGCGGTGTTCTATCATCGCGGCTACGCGGTTCACGCGACCTACGACACCAAGCGTCTCGGACGCCCCGCCTCGCATGGCTGCGTTCGCCTGGCTCCGGAAAATGCAGCCAAGTTCTTCGCGCTGGTGCAGCAGGCCGGCAACAAGAACACGCGCATCGTGATCAATCACTAAGCAACCGCATCACTGATCTGGCCCGGTTCTGCCGGGCCTTTTCGATGAGGGTGAAGTGGCGTCTTACGTCTTCAGTGAATGCTTGATCGCCCAGCGATCATGGAACCACTGCCACTGACCGGGATATTCCCGCACCCAGCTTTCAACCTTGTCGTTCAGTTTCTGGGCGGTTGCCACGACGTCGACGCTGCCATCGGCGTTGCGCGGGATCTCCATTGCCGGCTCGACTTCCAGCCGGTGCCTGCCGCCGGGCAGGCGTATGGAGCGTGCCGGGTAGACTTCGCAATCATACTGGCGGACCAGCTTTGCCAGCAGCGGGTTGGTGTTGACCTCCAAACCGAAGAACGAGGTCTTGGCACCCTTGTGGAATTTCTGGTCGACCAGCACGCCGACACCGTCTCCGCTTTCCAGCCTGCGGGCAAGGGCGAACGCGGCGCCGGCCCGCGAGGGGACAAGGTGCCCCATCTTCGTGCGCCGCGCAGCCAGGACCCGCCGGGCGATGTAGGGATTGTTGGGCGGGCGGAACAGCACCATCACATCAAGGCCGAACGTGGCGGCGGCGATCGGCAGGAGTTCGAAATTGCCGGTATGGGCGGTGAAGACGATGAAGGGTTTGTTCTCGTCGCGCAGCTTGAGAAAGGTGTCGGCACCGCCGACTTCGATGCGCCCGGGCTCGGTGGCGTCCGGATCGAAATCGAACAGCTGGTCGAGGAACACGTACTCGGCAGCCAGGCGGGACATGTTGCCCCACATGTCGATGGCGATCTTGTGCCGCTCGGCTTCCGGCATATCCGGAAAGGCCCTGGCAAGATTGGTCATGGCCAGATTGTGACGCGGGGTGATGGGACCGATGCGCCGGGCCATGTAATCGACAAAGTTGATTGCCCCGTCGGCAGGAAAAAGCGAAATGATCCGCAGCAACCCGAAAATGGCTCTTGCGATCAGCCAGTCCCGGACACGCCTGAGTGCAATGACAATGCGCGTCAGCGCCATGCGGAATGTGTGCGACATCGCTTTGCGCCGGGCTCAATCCATCCTGAGGATAATCTTGCCGAACACGTCCCGGCCTTCCATGCGCGCCAGGGCGGTGTCGATATCGTCGAAACCGACCTCGGTGTCGATGACCGGATGGACCAGACCGGCAGCCATCTTCTGCATGGCGTCCGCCATGTTCTCCATCCGGCAGCCGAAGGAGCCGAACAGCTTGAGCTGCTGCTGGAACAGCATCATCAGGTTCATTTGTGTCGAGACTCCGGAGGTTGATCCGCAGGTCACCAGCCGGCCGCCTCGCTTGAGCGAGAGCATGGAGCCGGCCCAGGTGTCCGCGCCCACATGTTCGAAGACGACATCGACGCCGCGCTTCTTGGTGAGCTTGCGGACAACGCCTTCAAACCGGTCCTCGCGGTAATTGATGACGTGATCGGCGCCCAGCGCTTTCGCCGGCTCGATCTTGGCGTCGGAGCCGACGGTGGTAATGACCGTGCAGCCGATCTTCTTGGCAAGCTGGATTGCAGCCGAACCGATGCCGGAGCCGCCCGCGTGGATCAGGATGGTCTCGCCCGGCTCCAGCCTGGCATTGTCGAACAGCATGTGTTCGACCGTACCGAAGGTGACGGGAGCAACGGCCGCGCCGACCGGGGTGACGCCCGGCGGTGCGGGAACAAGAAGCCGGGCCGGCAGGTTGACCTTTTCCTGGGCGAAGCCGTCGAGATGGAAGCCGTGCACGCCGCTGACATGTTCGCACAGGTTGTCGCGGCCTTCCCGGCAGGGACGGCACAGACCGCAGGTGCGTGCGCCGTAGATCGAGACCAGCTGTCCCGGGACCAGACCCGCAACACCCTGTCCGATGGCGTCGACGGTGCCTGAAGCCTCTGCGCCGATGACCAACGGCATCTTGCGCTTGGCAAAGGCCATGCCGCGCCATCCCCAGACATCGATATGGTTGAGTGCGACAGCCTTGACCGAAACGGTGACTTCACCGATGCCCGGCGGCGGCGGCGGCGGCAGATCGACCGTTTCAAGCTTGCGATCCTCGATCAGTTGCAGTGCCCGCATGGATAGTGTCCTTCTCGGCTCGGTGGCGTGAGCCACCAGAAATTCTACAGGTTGCCCTGCATGGCGCGCACCCCGCGCTCAGCCTCATGATTGTGCGCTCACCGGTCCAAGGATGCATGATCAGTCCGGAGCCGGCCGTCCTGCCGGAGCGGGTGATGACTTAAGCGGGTTCCGCCGACATGACAAGGCATGCGTTCTGTCCGCCAAATCCAAACGAATTCGAAAGCACGCTGGTGACCGTGGCATCTCGCTTGACGTTGGGGACAACATCGAGCGGTATGGACGGGTCCGGATTGTCGTAATTGATGGTGGGCGGAAGGGTGCCGGTGCTGATCGTCAGCAGCGAAAAGACGGCTTCGACCGCACCGGCGGCGGTCAGCGTGTGACCGATCATCGACTTGTTGGACGAGACGGGAACCTCCGGCATGCGTTCGCCGAAGACGGTGGATAAGGAAAGATATTCCATCTTGTCGTTTTCCGGCGTGGAGGTGCCGTGCGCATTGATGTAACCGATCTGGTCGGCCGACAGCCCGGCATCCTCGAGGGCTGCGCGAATGGTGGCAATGGCCGGCGCGCCGCTGGGCGAAGAACGCGTGCGGTGGAAGTCGTCGGCCTTCTCGCCGCAGCCGCTGATGATGCCCAGAACCCTTGCGCCGCGGCTGATCGCGGCCTCGAGAGATTCCAGCACCAGGGTGGCGGAACCTTCGGCGATGACGAAGCCGTCCCGATCCTTGGTGAAGGGACGTGATGCTTTTTCCGGCGGGTCGTTGTTGGTCGACAGGGCCGACAGCAGCGAAAACCGGATCAGGGATTCAGCGCTTACCGAGCCGTCGGTGGCGACACTGAGGGCGCGGTCGGTGCGGCCCTGCCGGATTGCCTCGACGCCAAGCTGGATCGCTGTGGCGCCGGAAGCGCAGGCGGTCGACAGCGTGACGGGCAGGCCGCGGGTTCCAAAGCTGTCGGCCAGTCGCTCGGAGATCGAGCCGAACAGGATGGCTTCATGGTAGGTCGGATCTGCCTTTTCGCGCAGCACCGCGAGGAACTGCTCATAGGCGTTTCCGGTCACCTGCTCGGGCTTGACCCTGTCTCCAAGGTTAAAGCGGTCGTTCCACTCGGGCTCGATCGGTGGCGCAGCCAGAAACAGGGGGCCACCGAAGTCGCCCGAAATACCTGCCTGTGCGAGCGCCTCGATGGTGGTCTCCCGGGCGAATGCAAAAGACCGCTCGACCGCGTTGGGTGCGGGGATGTCGATGAAATCAACGGTGCCGCAAATGCGGGTGGACAAGCCTTCCGACGGGAAACGGGTGATCGGGTGGATGCCGGATTTTCCCGATGTCAGGGCTGCCCAGTTGTCTGTGACGCCCTGGCCGAGGGAAGAGACGACCCCCATGCCGGTGACGGCGACCAGTGGACGGCCAAGATGGTCCTTGTAGGCTGCTTTGCTCATGACATCCTCGTCAGTCGGGCGATGCCCTCACCGCGGAAATGACCGACACTGGTCACGATCGCAGCGTTGGCTGCTGTCGATGCGGGCGCGTCCTCGCCAGCAGCAAACGGGCTGATCGGGGCGTCATCATCGAGAGCCATGCAAGCCAGCGCCACAGCGGTTGGAAAATGGGCTTCAATGGAATGGCCGAACAATGCGCCAACCGTGCGAACGGGCGCGGAGGGAAACCGAGACTTCAGGAAAGCTCGCTCTCGTGCGCTGAGATCCGGGTAGCCGCTTGCGCCGGAAAACACCACCGTGTCGCCGTCGTCGGAAGCACCGGTTTCATCGGCGAGGCCGGCAAGGCGCTGTTCCATGCGCTCGCCTTCGCGTGACCCGCGGTCACCCAGCACTGCATCGAGCCGGGCGTAGATATGCGCCCCCCGGGCCTGGGCGTGCTCAAGCGATTCGAGAACGAGGAACGCGCCGGCAGTGCCCAGGTTCATGCCATTGGCGGTGCCGTCGCTGTTCCAGAAGGCTGCTTCAGGGTCCTTGCCGAGGCCCTGGACGGCTTCCATCACCATCAGCATGTCGAGCCGTTCGGAAACGAAGGCGCCGCCGACCAGGCAGTGGGTCGATTGTCCGGCGGCAATGCGGGCATGGCCGGTCTCGATCGCCGAAATGCCGGCGCCTTCCTCGCCCATCAGGGTGCGGGACGAGCCGGTCACCTTGTGGACAATGGAAATGTTGCCGGCCAGCAGGTTGGACAATTGCGCCAGAAACAGGGTCGGACGCAACTCGGTGGTCAGCTTCTCGTTGAGCAATTGCTCACGGTCGTTGCGCTTGCGGCTTTCCTCGACGATGAGGCTGTCCACGGCGATGTCGCGCTCGCCGCCGCCAGCGGAGACGATCATGTCCATCGAGGCACACGCCTCGGCGTCTTCCTTCAGGCCTGCATCATCAAGGGCGAGGCCGGCTGCATAAACGCCCAGCCGCTGCCAGTTTTCCATCTGGCGCTGATCGCCCCGGCGGGGAATCTGCGTGGACCAGTCGATCTCGGGAAGCGGATAGACGGTGTAGGGCGCAAACCGCTCGCTGTCGGTCACCTTCTGCGGGGTCCCACCCGTCATCAACTGCTCGCGATGGGCCTGGCGCCCGACTCCGAGCGAAGTAACAAGTCCGATGCCGGTAACGACCACCTGGTGGCGCGTATCTGTCATTGCGGTTCTCCTGCAGCGTTCGCCAAGGCGGTCAAAAGCCCCACCTCTTCGGCTCTCTTGCGAACAATATCAGCAAGCGGAACCTGATCGAACGCGACTGTCCTGAACTTGAGCTGGCTGTCTGCGACCTTCTTGCCGGCGCTTGTGATGCGCGCCTTGGTGACGGCATAGCCCGAGCCTTCGTGCTCAAGTGTCGCCGAAATCTCCAACGGCGTGCCCGGCTTGACGAAATCACGCATCTTGGCACCGTCGACCGCCATCAGGAACGGCATCGCCGCGAATCCGGTCTTGGCCAGGATCATGAAGCCGCTGGCCTGGGCCATGGTTTCAATCAGCAAGACCCCTGGCACAAGCGGCATGCCGGGAAAGTGACCTTCGAAAACGGGACTGGCATCGGGAACCGTGGAGCTTGCGACCAGCGTTGCGGCATCAAGGTCAAGCGCCTCGATCCGGTCAATCATCTGGAAGTATTCAAGCTGCATGAGACGCCTCGCCGTGCCGGGCTTCAGCCCTTGGCGGCCCTCAGCTCGTCGATCTTGGTGCAGAGGTTGCCAAGCACAAAGTATTCTTCCGTCGAAGCCTTGCCGTCATTGACTTCCTGAGTCCACTGCTCAAGCGGAATCTTGATGCCGAATTCCTTGTCGACAGCAAACACGATGTCGAGAAAATCGAGGCTGTCGATTCCCAGATCGTCGATGGTGTGGCTCTCAGGGGTGATGGAATCGCGGTCAATCTCGCTTGTCTCGGCGATGATGTCAGCGACCTTGTCGAATGTTGCGGTCACGCTCATTTCCTCATTGGATCACAGTTTGGCGGAAGCTATAGAAAAATCCGGCGCAAAAGCCAATGGCTTCTTTGCCCGGCATTTTCCGAAGCGGCCGGTTCCGTCGATCAAATGGGTTCGCTGTGCTTACACCGCAAGTGAATGACGCGCGACACCGGTGCCGAAGTATCCGTCGAAGGCCGATGCTACCGAGCGGACAAAGGGTTGTCCCTTTGGCGTGATCTGGAACAGGCCGCCGGAAAACTCGACCATGCCATCTGTGTCTGACGTCGCCAGGTATTCCGCCTCATCCAGGATGCTTTCCGCAGCGCCGCCGAACTCATGGCGTATGGTTGCGAAGGAGAAGGCGAAATCGCACATCAGCAACTCGATGATGCGCGCCCGGATGCGGTCTTCTTCCGATAGCTCGAAGCCGCGCACCACCGGAAGCTGACCCAGATTGACCTGCCGCTGGTACTCGCCGGTGGAAGGCTGGTTCTGGACATAGCCTTGCGGCAATTGACCGATCGAGGAAGCGCCCATGCCGATCAGCGCGTCGGCGGTGTCGCTGGTGTAGCCCTGGAAGTTTCTGCGCATGCTGCCTGATGCTGCAGCAATCGCCAGGCTGTCGCCGGGCAGGGCGAAATGATCGATGCCGATGGCGGTGTAACCGGAAGAGGTCAGCGTCGAGGCAGCGCGGTTCATCTGGGCGAATCGTTCGGTGAGGTCCGGAAGCGCTGCTTCATCGATCATTTTCTGGTGTGTCTTCATCCAGGGAACATGGGCGTATCCGAAAAGCGCGATCCGGTCCGGCGCAAGCGAAAGCACCTGCTTGATGGTCTGATCGACGGATTGACGGGTTTGATGCGGCAGGCCGTAAAGCACATCACAGTTGACGGACCTGACGCCGCGTGCGCGCACCTGCTCGACAACATCCCGGGTCTGCTCGAAGGTCTGCTCGCGATTGATCGCCTTCTGGACCTTCTCATCGAAATCCTGAACCCCGATGGATGCGCGGGTCATGCCGATCTCGGCGAGCGCGTCGTATTTCTCGGCTGTCAGATCGTTGGGGTCCATCTCGACGCTGATTTCCGCATTGGCATCGAAGCTGAACCTGCTGCGCAGCATCTGGTTCAAGGCCACCATGTCGTCGGGCCGCAGCATTGTCGGCGAACCGCCACCAAGGTGCAGTGCGGTGACCCGGCATTTGGGATCGACCAGACCCGAGATCGTTTCCATCTCGTTTTCGAGCGCGGACAGGTAGGTCTTCAGCGGGTCGTAACGCAGGGTCTGCTTTGTGTTGCAGCCGCAGAACCAGCAAAGCCGATCGCACCACGGAATGTGGATGTACAGGGACAGCGTCTGGCCCGGCTTCAAGCCGCGCAGCCAGCGCGCATAAGTTTCGCCGTCGATGCCAGCGTGAAAATGCGGGGCGGTGGGGTAGCTGGTGTAGCGGGGAGCCGGACCACCGTGCTTGCGGACGAAATCTTTTTGCATTTGCTGCCTCTTTCCTAGCAAGCCGTACTTTGCCTGACATGCGCCATCCCGCCTTGACTTTGATCAAACTGCGCTGTTCTTTGAGCACAACTTCATGCGCCGGCACGGCACGGACGGCGCCTTTCGGAGGCAAGCGGGTGGTCATCCCGTGCGCCAGTGAGGACTTGATGGACGCAAAGCGCAAAGACATCCACAATTCCGACATTCCGTTGCTTTGCCGGGCCTGTGAGGCTCGCCACCAGGGCGTTTGCGGCGCGCTGTCAACAGACCAACTCGTTTCCCTGAACAAGCAATCCACCCGCAAACGCGTGAATTCCGGCGTTGAACTGATCGGCGAGACCCAGCGAACAGACAGCTATGCCAACATCATTTCCGGGGTGGTGAAGCTGACCAAGATGATGGCCGACGGCCGCCAGCAGATTGTCGGTTTGCAATTTGCACCTGATTTTCTGGGGCGCCCGTTTCGTTCCGACAGCGGAATTACCGCCGATGCCGCGACGGAAGTGAATATCTGCAGTTTCCCCAAGGCCATGATCGACCGGATGATCAAGGACACTCCGGAACTGGAGCACAAGCTGCTTGAACAAACGCTCAAGGAACTTGACGAGGCGCGGGACTGGATGCTGACATTGGGCCGCAAGACCGCGTCAGAGAAAGTCGCGAGCTTCCTTTCCCTCATTGCCACCCACATCAACCCGGAATGGGAATCGGGGCCACTGAGCTTCGAATTGCCGCTGACCCGCTCCGATATTGCCGATTTCCTGGGGCTGACGATCGAAACGGTGAGCCGCCAGATGACAAAGCTCCGCAAGGAAGGCGTGATCGTGATCCGCAACAACCGTATGGTGGAAGTGCCGGACCTTGCGCGGCTGGTTGAAAGAGCTTCCGCCTAGAGCCTTGTGAGATTTTCTGTTCGGCTCTGCCGATGTAGTTTCGATCAGTCAGTTGATGTCCATTGCGGTATTGATTCTGTAAGGTGACTGTCATTGCCAAATGACTGTCTGCGCCTGATATTCTGGCCGGTCTTGAGAACTCGGTTTTTGAGGCAGTGTTCATCCTGTCTGCCGGTCGAGGCTGCGTATACCAGAGAGCGCAGGTTACATGATCACCCTTTAGTGATATTTTTTCTCATTAATTTCAGTATTTTGGGGTGCTTCTTCCGAAAATACCGACTTTATGCAAACTGTATTGCGCAGCATCGGCCACCTGCGCTCGGCGATTTTGGGCTTTTAGTGAACCGGTTGCGTGTGAATGCGTGTAAAAGCTGACTTGCAGAAGCAGCAAAATTGCCACTATACAGATAATTCTAAAAAAGGCCGGAAGCATAATAGAGGGCTCGATGCTGTCTGCTCTGATCCAGAATTTCGACCAGCTTGGCAACGAATTGCTCGTTGCCGTGGGGCGTGGCGATGAGGCAGAGATCAATCGCATCGATGCCCAGTTGCAGCCACTTACTTGCCGGATCTTTGAGTTCGAAGCCAGGGACCACAGCGAGGTGGTGGCGCAGATCGCATTCTTCAATCGGCTTGCGATGAAAAACTGCGAGGATGACAGCAGTGTAAGGCGCTATACCACGATGATGTCGAACCTGTTTGTTCGCTATCTTGAACCTGGTGGCGCTCACAACTCGCTTTCACCAAAGATCAAACAACCCGCGCTGATCGATGGGTACGACCCCTCTCTGCATGAACTTGTGCTTGATTCAATCCCTGAGCGGGTTGCTGTTTTTGATCTTGATTACCGCTACATCTACTGCAACCAGCGCAATGCCGAGTTCCATAACAAGCGCCCGTCGGACTTCATCGGCAGGCACCTGCTCGACATGATCGACCACAAACGTTTCCAGAGCAGGGCCAAGCCCCGAATGGACCAGTGTTTCGGCGGCGCGCGAATTTCCTACAATTACGAGGCAGCCGACGCGCACGGCCGGCTTTTCGACATCCAATGCCGGATGACCCCGTTTACGGCACCTGACAAAACGATCGCCGGCGCGGTGCTTGTTCTCAACATGCAGCCGATTTTCGCCAAGACAGCCTGACAAGGTTCATTCGCTTCTTCGTGTTTTTCCATCTGTTTCGCCGGTGAGGGATTGGCCCCGGTCTCCTTCACCGTTGCGATCGTACGCCGGTACCCGCGCCCAACGGAAAGCCGCTGGGGACATCGGTGCTCTCAATTGTTGACGTTTACGTGAACGTCAGAATTTGCTAGGGAACAATGCAAATCCTGTCGCATCCCGGCTCGACTTCGCGCGTGTCATTTGTCAAACAGGATGAAACGGCCTGTGGGCGAGGAGGGTGGGCAGCAATGCTCCGGTCGCGCACTCGGACCGGTGTTGAATTGATTTGGTGCGTTTGCCCCGACAGGGCGTCGCCGGATCACAGAGGCGAGGACGTCCGATGACTGATGTGAATGAGCTTCCCGAACGCGAAAGCATGGAATTTGATGTTGTGATCGTGGGAGCAGGCCCCGCAGGTCTGTCAGCCGCCATACGGCTCAAGCAGCTCGATCCCGAACTGACGGTGGTCGTTCTGGAGAAGGGCGGCGAAGTCGGTGCGCACATTCTCTCGGGCGCCGTGGTAGACCCGATCGGCATCGACAAGCTCATTCCCGATTGGCGCGACGATCCGGATCATCCGTTCAAGACGCCGGTGAAGGCGGATCACTTCCTGGTGCTCGGGCCGGCCGGCTCGATCAGGCTGCCCAATTTCATGATGCCGCCGCTGATGAACAATCACGGCAACTACATCGTGTCGCTGTCCAACGTGACCAAGTGGCTCGGCGAGCGTGCCGAGGCGCTGGGTGTTGAGATTTATCCGGGATTTGCCGCCAGCGAAGTGCTGACCGATGACAACGGGGCGGTGATCGGCGTGGCCACCGGCGACATGGGTGTCGAGCGCAATGGCGAGCCTGGCCCCAACTATGCGCGCGGCATGGCGCTTCTGGGCAAATACGTGCTGATCGGCGAGGGCGTCCGCGGGTCGCTTGCCAAACAGCTGATCTCCCGCTTCAAGCTCGACGAGGGGCGCGAGCCGCAGAAATACGGAATTGGTCTCAAGGAGCTGTGGCAGGTCAAGCCGGAGCATCACAAGCCGGGCCTGGTGCAGCATTCGTTCGGCTGGCCGCTCGACATGAAGACCGGCGGCGGCTCCTTCCTGTATCATCTCGAGGACAACCAGGTGGCCGTCGGCTTCGTCGTCCACCTCAACTACAAGAACCCCTGGTTGTCGCCGTTCGAGGAGTTCCAGCGCTTCAAGACGCACGCGGCCATCGCGCCGGTGTTCGAGGGCGCCAAGCGCATCGGCTACGGCGCCCGGGCGATTTCCGAAGGTGGCTGGCAGTCGGTGCCGAAGCTGGTCTTCCCGGGCGGCGCGCTGATCGGCTGCTCGGCCGGTTTCGTCAACGTCGCCCGCATCAAGGGATCGCACAATGCGGTGCTTTCGGGAATGATGGCGGCGGAACATGCCGCCGAAGCCATCGCTGCGGGCCGCGCGCAGGACACGCTTGACGGCTACGATGCGGCCTGGCGGGCATCCGAGATCGGCAAGGATCTCAAGAAGGTGCGCAACGTCAAGCCGTTGTGGTCGAAACTCGGCACCATCGGCGGCGTGGCGCTTGGCGGTCTCGACATGTGGCTCAACACCCTCTTCGGCGTTTCGCCATTTGGCACGATGGCTCACGGCAAGGCGGACTACGCGGCGCTCGAGCCGGCCGCCAAGCACAAGAAGATCGAGTACCCTAAGCCCGATGGCGTGCTGACCTTTGACAAGCTGTCGTCGGTGTTCCTGTCCAACACCAATCACGAGGAAGACCAGCCGGTGCACCTGCAGCTCAAGGACCCGGCCCTGCAGAAAACCTCCGAACTCGAGGTCTATGCCGGGCCTTCCAACCGCTATTGCCCTGCAGGCGTCTACGAATGGGTGGAAACCGATGGTTCGCCGACCTTCGTGATCAACGCGCAGAACTGTGTGCACTGCAAGACCTGCGACATCAAGGATCCGAACCAGAACATCAACTGGGTGCCGCCGCAGGGCGGCGAGGGGCCTGTCTACACGAACATGTAATTGCAGGACTGAGAATCAGCGGCCTCGACCGCATGTGAAAACGGCCGTGTTCGCGCGGCCGTTTTCCGTTTGAGGCGTTCCCGGTGGTCCTCAGCCGGTCTGGTTCTCACCGATCTTGGCCAGCCGCACAAGCAGCTTATCCTGCTCGGTGGCAAGGCCCTTGTAGGTCCGTTGGGCGGGGCTGAGAGCCTTGACCTGGGCGGCGATGGCCGAGGCCAGTCTTGGGCCTTCGGGATCGGCTTCAAGAGCTGACAGCGGATCGATGTAGATCCGGATCGTGAACAGGATGTCATCGCTTACGGGCAGTTTGCGCAGGGTCTGGCGTTCGAGCCGCAGATAGACATTCCTGGCGACCGGACCCGGGCCGAAGCGTCCTTCCCCGGTTGCGTGCGTGTTCGGATGAAACAGCTCCGGATCGCCGTAAACCGACCAGTTCCAGCGCACCACGGGCATGTCGACACGCAGGTTGTCGAACATGCGCTCGATCAGTCCGGCATTGCGGGTGCCTTCCGCAAAACCAGGGACCGGCGCATGAATTTCATGCATCGGGCGGCGGAATTTCTCGCGCAGATTCCACGATGAGGGAAAGCACACCGAAGCTGCGGCAAGCCGCCATCCCGCTTCGCCCTTGCGCATCAGCACCAGATCTTCCTGCACCCGAAGAGCGGCCTGGTGCAGGAGCGGCAGCGGTGCACCATCCGGTGCTGAAAACGCGAGGTCCGGTGAGGCGTGTGCGTCCGGTTCAAAGTGCAAGCCGAGATGGGTGTGGATGAGGTCATAAACCTCTCGCTGGGCATCTTCAGTGCCGGGTTCGGCCACGAAGACATCCTCGAAACGATCATTGGTCAGGCGGAGCTTTTCGGCGATGTAGCCGGAATGGTGGTCGTCAACATCGATCCAGGTTGCCGGATCAAGCCGCGAGAGCCCGATGGCGAAGGGTGGTGCCGAGCCGTCATAGGGCGTGTGAAGCTCTGCCTTGTCCGTCATGTTTCCCGGTCTGTCATGCGTCTTGTGGAGAATCCCGGTGCTTCGGTCCATTGGCTTGCATCGCCACGGGCCGAAGCAGGATATCGCTACTGGAATGCCGTCTCGAAGAAACTTCTCAGCTTGCGTGAATGCAGCCGTTCTGGAGGCATGGCGGCGAGTTTCTGCATGGCCAGCAGTCCGATCTGCAGGTGCTGATTGACCTGGGTCTTGTAAAACGCCGACGCCATGCCGGGCAGCTTGAGTTCGCCATGCAGCGGCTTGTCGGAGACGCAGAGCAGCGTGCCGTAGGGGACGCGGAAGCGGAAGCCGTTGGCCGCGATGGTGGCGGATTCCATGTCGAGTGCAATGGCGCGCGATTGCGACAGCCGCTGCACCGGGCCGCGCTGGTCGCGGAGTTCCCAGTTGCGGTTGTCGATGGTGGCCACCGTGCCGGTGCGCATGATCCGCTTGAGATCGTAGCCATCGAGCCCGGTGACTTCGGCGACCGCGTCCTGAACCGCCACCTGCACCTCGGCCAGCGCCGGGATCGGCACCCAGGCCGGCAGGTCGTCGTCAAGCACGTGGTCCTCGCGGACATAGGCATGGGCCAGCACGTAATCGCCGAGATTCTGGCTGTTGCGCAGGCCGGCGCAATGGCCGAGCATCAGCCATGCGTGCGGGCGCAGCACCGCGATATGATCGGTAATGGTCTTGGCATTGGACGGTCCGACGCCGATATTGACCATGGTGATGCCGCCGTGATCCTTGCGCTTCAGATGATAGGCAGGCATCTGCGGCAGGCGAGCGGGGGCAATACCTTCGGTCGGGCTGCCGTGGCCTGTCGGGGTGATCAGATTGCCGGGCTCAACGAAGAACTCGTAGTCGCTATTGCCTTCGGACATCAGGGTGCGGGCGTGGGCGCAGAATTCGTCAATGTAGAACTGGTAGTTGGTAAACAGCACGAAATTCTGGAAATGATCCGGTGCGGTTGCGGTGTAGTGCGACAGGCGCGCCAGCGAATAGTCGATGCGCTGCGCCTTGAACGGGGCGAGCGGCTGCGATTCACCGGGCGCCGGCTCGTAAAGTCCGTTGACGATCTCATCATCGGTGGTGGCAAGATCGGGGGTGTCGAACAGGTCGCGCAACGGCATGTCGAGCTTTTCGGCGACGGCCGCTTCGACATAAGCGCCTTCGCCAAAGGCGAAATGCAGCGGGATCGGGGTTTCCGATTCAGAAACCGTCAGCGGTGTGCCGTGATTGCGCAACAGCAGTTCGAACTGTGTTGTCAGGTAAGCGCGGAACAGCGAGGGCCTTGTGATAGTCGCGGCATAGCGCCCCGGTGAGACCACGTGGCCGTAGGATAGTCGGGAATCGATCATGCCGAAGGAGGTCGTCTCCAGGCTGATCTGGGGATAGAAGGCGCGATAGCGGCCTGCCGGCTTTTCCGTTGCAAGGCCCTGAAAGGCCTCGCACAAAAAACGTGTGTTGCGATCATATATGGCTTCAAGCGCGGCAACCGCGCTCGCCGCGTCGGAAAATTCCTGCGGTTCGACCGGGTCCGGTGAAATGAAGCCGTTGGCGATGTGGGAAGAGATTCGTTGGTTCATGCATCGTTATATACGAGAAATGATTGCAAGGAAAAGACGACCGGAGCCGAAAGGACTTTCAGCTCCGCGGATGGATATCCGATGCCAATTGCTTTTGGCTTGGGTCGCCTCGTCCGGGTCAGTTGCTGTTGCGTTGCAGGGTGACATAAAGGACGTACCCGGCGCCTGACAGTCCCGGCCCCTTGTCGCCGGTCTGGGCGTAGGCGAAAGCGCCGACGGGACCAACCAAAAAGCTGACCAGAGCAGTGATGCGCAGCAGGGTGGTGATCGAGTGATGAATACGAGCTCTCATGAAATCGGTCCTTTGAAGTCGGCGTCAGCGCGAAGCGGTGCAGGTCAGGGCGGGATGAAAAACGCAGGCATCGATCGCGCCGTTGTGCCAACCGTTCCGGCGGCGGTCGCTGTTGGCGACGGCTGCAGCCATCAGCAGTGCAAAGATCAGAAAGACCAGGCAGATGATGATGAAGCGGCGTGCGATGGTGCTCATGCGTCTTGTTCCCTTCTTGTGGGAGGACATTCGCATAGCCCTGCTGAACGCTGCCTGAGACAGGCGTTCATCTGGCGTTCAATGTGATTAACCGAACAGGCAGAGCGGGCAGGGAGGGCAGGGTGAGGATTGCCGTTCCGAATGCACTGTTGCAGCGGGCTCGCGGTAATGCGCTGAACTGAAAGGCGGCGGAAATGTTTACGGATTGGTCATGCTGTCTGAGGAAAGCCCGGGCGCTTTGTTGCCAGATTATTAGAAAATAAAACTACAGTCTTCATATTCGGCCCTGCTAATCAAAGGGCTTGAAATATGAGAAGGCCTACGGACAACCCCACGGATGGCACGATCCAGCGGCCGGTGCTCGACCGCCTGCTGCGGTTCGATCGCAGCACCGAAGCCCGGTATGAAGCGGAGCATGGGCGCTGGCGGGCGGCGCATTTGCGCCACACCATCATCTTCGGTGTCCTGCTTTATGTCCTGCACGATATCTCGACCTATCTGCTGCTGCCGGACCACTACTGGATCATCGTGCTCGCGACCCTGTTTGTGATCGTTCCCTGTTCGCTTGCAGTGGCCCATATGATGGCCAGGGTTTCCGCCGGACCGAGGGAACTCTTGGCCACGGGAGCAATACTTACCGCGACCGCCTTGCCGATTTTCATGATGTATTATTCGGATGCACCACACAGCACCCACATGAATACGGAAGTGATCCTGTGCATCGTGTTTGCCAACATGGTGATGGCGCTGAGGTTCCGGCATGCCCTTGTCTACTCGTCTCTGGTGCTCCTTTGGGCCGCTTCCGCGGTGCTGATGAAGCAGGGAGTTGCTCTCGAACTGAAGATTGCACTGTGTTTTCAGTTCACGAGCGTCTGCTTGCTGACCACCTACTCGAACTACGTGGTCGAGCGTCGGCGCTGCCGGGACTACCGCACATCGCTCGAAGCAATGATGCGGGCCGAGATGGCTGAAACATCGGAAAAGCAGTTCCAGGAAATGTCGAAAACCGACGCGTTGACAGGCTTGCCCAACCGTCGCTTTCTCGATGAGCGGCTTGGTGAATGGTTTACCGGTGACGGATCGGCGGCGGCAGTGATGATGATCGATATCGATCATTTCAAGCTGTTCAATGACACGCTCGGTCATCCGGCGGGGGATGAATGCCTCAAGCTGATCGCGGACGCTTTCCGAAGCGCGTTCTCTGAACCGGATGCGTTCTGTGCGCGCTTTGGCGGCGAGGAATTCATTCTGGCGATCCGGGAGACCGAAGAGGTTCATGCCCGCCATCTTGCAAATGCTGTGGTCCGGGCCATCGAGGCTCTTGGTATTCCCCATCCGGGACGCAGCGACGGGGTCGAGGTGGTGACCGTCAGTGTCGGTGTGGCGCTCAACCCGCTATCAGGGCCGGTCTCGCAACACGAGATGCTGTCACAGGCGGACGAGGCGCTCTACCAGGCTAAGCGCGCGGGACGAAACCGGTTCGTCATGCGCAACGACGTTGTCGATCCGAGGATCGCGGTCAGTCCCTGACACTCAACTCCTGAAAACTCTCGTATAGGCAGCGCAAGAAGCATCCTCCTGTTCGGGGATTGCCAAACGGCGCTCCATTCCACATCCTGCCTCGCGCAACCAAAGGAATGGCGATGACCCCGCAGACCAAAGCAATCGAACTGTATTACTGGCCGACGCCGAACGGATGGAAAATTACCATCATGCTGGAGGAACTCGGCGTTCCCTACGAGGTCCGATACGTCAATATCGGCAAGGGTGAGCAGTTCGAGCCGTCTTTCCTGGCGATTGCGCCGAACAACCGGATGCCGGCGATTATCGATCCGGAGGGGCCGGACGGTGAGCCGATACCGGTTTTTGAATCAGGCGCGATCCTGCAATATCTCGGCCGCAAGTTCGGACGGTTCTATCCGTCGGAGGAACGGGCGCGTGTGGAAGTCGATCAATGGCTGTTCTGGCAGATGGGCGGACTGGGGCCGATGGCCGGACAGGCGCACCATTTCCGTCAATATGCGCCTGAGCAGGTTCCCTACGCGATCGAGCGCTACACCAATGAGGTCAACCGGCTTTATGGCGTGATGGACCGGAGGCTTGCCGACCGCGATTATCTTGCTGGTGACTATTCGATCGCCGACATGGCGGCGATCGGCTGGGTCAGGCCTTACAGGAACCAGGGACAGGACCTGGCGGACTTTCCCAATCTGAAACGCTGGTTCGAAACGTTGATGGCACGGCCGGCAGTAGAGAAGGGATGCAATATCGGTATCGAGTACCGCCGGAACCTGGCTGACGACAAGGATGCGCAGAAAGTGCTTTTCGGTCAGAAGGCGCGATAGCCGCGGTCAATAACAAAGACCCGCGCCGAAATGCCGGCGCGGGCCCTTGTTCCAAAGGATCAACGGAGACCTGGATCAGAGTTTGGCCCACGTTTGCGATTTGCTGGTCAGCGGAGTGCATACAAGAACGCAGCCGCGGAGCCTGATCTTGTTCCCGGTAATCTTTGCATCGCCCTTGTACGTCTTGTCATCGGCGGGATCCGTCATGGTACCGCTGTAGTTTCCATTGCTGCCTGACATCTTTCCGATTCTCTTGCCGGCATGCTTGCCGGTTTTCAGCGTCACGCAATAAGCGCCGCCGCAGGACGAAATCGCAGCGGTCTCGCCACTCTCAGTCTTCCAGTTGCCTTCGATAGGGTCTGCCAGTGCAGGAGCGGACAGGGCTGCAAAAAGCGCGCCTGCTACAATCAGTTTGCGGATCATGGTGTTCCTCCCAGGAATATGAAGCGCTTCCTCAAGCGCATTTCTTACTTAACTCGGATTTAGGTAAAGATAAACTGGGATTTCTGAGGGGCGAAGAACGGTTCTCGATGATCTCTCCGGGATGGCAATTCTGCCTGCCTCATCCCTGGTCCCGCCGCGTTTTCAGAAAATGCGATGCATGTTTGGTTAGCCGTCCGTAACTTTTCCGCCTGTTCCGAAAACACCGAATCCGCTCAGTCTGGCCGGAACGCAACGGCTTTGATGTTTAACAGAATCCCAAGTTTACCAAGCCTTCGGACTTTGTTCGTTTCCAGTTAAGCATGCAATTTAACTCGCTTTTTAATCGATAGCGGCACACTTCAATCCAACAACACAGCGCCGGGCCAAACCGGACAAAGGCATCAAATGCTGGCTCTTGAGAGCTGACAGGGACAACGAAACGAAACCGAATACGGGGACTGGAAAAATGGCACGTTACGAAATTCACGATCAGGATCAGGCAATCATCGGCGGCGAAGCCAAGGCCGACGTCTTTTGTGAAATGGGTCTGATGTATGCGACCGGACGCGAATGCGAAGTCGACTTCGTTGCTGCGCACAAGTGGCTCAACATTGCCGCCATCAAGGGTTCGGACCGGGCTGCCACGCTGCGCGCCGAGCTCGCCGAAAGCATGAGCAAGGCCGAACTGGCAGCGGCGCTGCGTGCTGCTCGCGAATGGATGACCATGCATTGATTGGGGCTTTGTTCCCGGCATCGCGCCGGAACGGCCTTTGCAGGGCAGGGCACCTTGCCGGGCGGCACAAAGCAGCCTGCGAAATGACTTTACCTCGAGGGGAACGAGGCGGGAGCCTTCACTTCGGACAAACCGGAGAGGCTTTCAGATAGGCCGCGATTGACCGGAAAGGGTCGGTCGCGGCCTATTGTTTTGACCGCAGCGGTCAGTTCAGCCCAGATCCGCGACAATGTTCTTCAATTCAGCCTCGAACAGGTCGATCTCGGCTGCAGGTCCGGTGGATATGCGGATGCAGCGGTTGAGCGGTGTGACACCGGGCATGCGGATGAAGATGCCGCGGCTGACAAGGCCGTCGAGGATTGCCTTGGCGTAACCCGAATCCCGACCGCAATCTATGGTAACAAAATTCGTGGCCGAAGCGATCGGCGCAAAACCCTGGCGGCTTGCTATGGCCGCAATCCGGTCACGCGATGTCTCGACCTGGGCAATGACGTGAGCGAGCCAGTTTTGGTCCTTCAGCGCGGCAAGGGCTGCCGCCTGGCCCAGTCTGTTGACGCCGAAATGGTTCCTTACGCGGTGGAACATCGACACCGTCTCTTCCACACCGAAGACGTAGCCGACACGCTGACCGGCCAGACCGTAGGCTTTCGAGAAAGTGCGGAAGCGCAGCACGTTGGGCAGGTCGGCCAGAGCGGCGATGGCCGGGAGTGCTGAAGCCGGCGCTGTTTCGCCATAGGCTTCGTCGAGCACCAGCATCGTGGTTTCGGGAAGAGCTTTGGCAAATTCTGTCACGGCCTCGGCGGAATGCCAGGTCCCCATCGGGTTGTCGGGGTTGGAGAGATAGACCAGGGCCGCGTTTTCGCGGCGCACGGCGTCAAGCAGCGCGTCGAGATCCTCGCGGTCATCCCTGTAGGGCACCGTTACCAGCCGGCCGCCAAAGCCCGCGACGTGGAAATTGAAGGTCGGATAGGCGCCGAGCGAAGTGACCACTGGGGTTCCGGGCTCGACGATCAGGCGGACAATCAGGCCCAGCAGACCGTCGATGCCTTCGCCGACAACCACCCGCTCAGGCGAAAGGCCAAGATGGGTGCCGAGTGCGACGCGCAGATCGTGATTCTCCGGATCGGCGTATCGCCAGCTGAGCTCGGCCTGGCGGGCGATCGCCTCGATCACCGACGGCGCCGGGCCAAAACCGTTTTCATTGGCGCCAAGCCTGGCCTTGAACTCCGCGCCACGCGCGCGCTCCTGGGTTTCCGGCCCAACAAACGGCACGGTGGGCGGCAGCGATTGGGCGAGAGCGGTGAAATGGGAGAAGGCGGGCATGGCGAGATCTGTCCTGTGTCAGTGATGAGAAAGCCCTAGCGGCAATGTGGCGGTGCTTCAAGTCGCGCCCAACCTGGCCCGGCTCATTCGAGAACCATTTGACTTTCGCGGTTTGCCGGACGGTGTTTTGCGTCAACGGTCCACACGGTCTATGACGGAACTCCCGCCACGCTTCTGAGTCCCCCCGCAATGCCTCCCTTTGCCGAAACCATCCTCGTTGTCTTTACGCTGATTGCCATTGGCTATGGTGCGGCGGCGTTTCGGGTGCTGAAGCCCGAGACCGGTGACGGGTTGTCTGATTTCGTCTTCACCATCGCGGTGCCGCTGCTCTTGTTTCGCACCATCGCCACGGCGACATTCGACCATGGGGCGCCGTGGGCGCTGTGGGTGACCTATTTCACCGCGATCTTCGTGACCTGGAGTTCGGCGCATATGGTCATCCGGTCGGGCTTCGGCCGGGATGCGCGTTCAGGGGTCGTCGCCGGGGTGACGGCGGGGTTTTCCAATCTGGTGCTGCTCGGCATTCCGTTCATGTCGGGTGTTTACGGTGAAGCCGGGCTGGCGATCCTGTCGCAGATCGTGTCGATCCACCTACCGGTGATGATGGCGGCCTCGATCATCCTGTTCGAGTGGGCGCTCAAGCGCGATGGTGCAGGCGTGGCATCGAAATCGGTGGTCACGCTGGTGACCGGCTTTTTCCGCCAGCTCATCTCCAATCCGCTGATCATCGGGATTGTCGCGGGCCTTTTGGCGCGGCTTTCCGAACTGGAAATTCCCGCGATCGCCGATCGCGTGATCGCGACCCTTGCCGGTGTTGCCGGACCGCTTGCGCTGTTTGCAATGGGTGTTTCGCTCTGGGGCTACGGGATTCGCGGACAGGTACGGCAGGCTTTGGCGCTGGTGTCGCTGAAGCTGTTGCTGATGCCGGCCGTGGCGCTTGGCATGGCCCTGCTGCTGGGTCTGCCGGAGCTGCAGGCAAAGGTCGCGGTCGCGGCTGCCTCGCTGCCTGCCGGGGTCAACTCGTGGCTGATCGCCAGCCGGTTGGGGACCGGACAGCGGCTGGCCTCGACCTCCATGACGATCGGAACCGCCCTGGCCGCGGTTTCGACCGGTCTCTGGCTGCTGATTGCGGAAACCCTGCTCTGAAACTCCACTAATTTAGGGCGCTCTGGATTGAAGCGCTTTCGTTTGTTTTCTTTTGACATTCGCAATTGTTTCGAATTAGAAAATTTGAGCAGGAGGCGCGGGACAGGGGACCCCAATGGCGGACGACAGGCTCTACGACGTTTTCGTCATCGGCGGCGGCATCAATGGATGCGGCATTGCCCGGGATGCGATCGGCCGGGGGTATTCCGTGTTTCTCGCCGAAATGAATGATTTGGCCTCGGGTACCTCGTCCTGGTCGTCGAAGCTGATCCACGGTGGTTTCCGCTATCTCGAATATTATGAATTCCGGCTTGTGCGTGAAGCCTTGAGCGAACGCGAAGTGCTGCTTGCCAATGCGCCGCACATCATCTGGCCGCTCAGGTTCGTGTTGCCGCATCACACCGACATGCGGCCTGCGTGGCTGCTCCGGCTGGGCCTGTTTCTCTACGACCATATCGGAACCCGCAAGCTGCTGCCGGGCACGAAAACGGTGGACCTCAAGACTTCGATAATTGGCAAGCCGCTGAAGCCGCTGTTCTCCAAGGGCTTCGAGTATTCCGACTGCTGGGTCAACGACGCGCGGCTGGTGGTGCTCAATGCGCGCGACGCGGCGGATCGGGGCGCCGTGATCCGAACCCGGACCGAGGTGATTTCGGCGGAGCGCAAGGATGGCGTGTGGGAAGTCACGATTGCCGACCGGGCAACTGGTGCGCAGGAAACCGTCAGGGCGCGGCTGATTGTCAACGCCGGCGGTCCATGGGTCGACCGGATCCTGTCGGGCGTCGTCGGCCGCAACGACGCGCATAATGTGCGGCTGGTGCAGGGCAGCCATATCGTGGTGCCGAAGCTGCACGACCATGACCGCGCCTACATCTTCCAGAATGGCGACGGACGGATCATCTTCGCGCTGCCTTACGAAGAGGATTTCACCCTGATCGGTACCACTGACGAGGACTATACGGGCGATCCGAAAGACGTCGCCATCACGGATGCGGAGATCGAATATCTGTGCGCGGCGGCGAGCGAGTATTTCGCCACGCCAGTGAAGCGATCCTCCATCGTCTGGACCTACTCGGGCGTGCGCCCGCTCTATGATGATGGCGCATCGGCGGCACAGGAAGCCACCCGCGACTATGTGCTCAAGCCCGATCCGGCAGAAGGCGCGCCGCTGATCAACATCTTCGGCGGCAAGATCACGACCTATCGCAAATTGTCGGAATCGATGCTGGAACTGATCGAGGAGCGGCTCGGCACAAAATCGGGGCGCTGGACCCATCGGGCCGCTTTGCCGGGCGGAGACTTCGCTGCGGATGGCTTCGACCGGGAGGTTTCGCGGCTGCAACAGGACTATCCGCTGCTCGATCCCGCACAGGCAAGGCGCTATGTCCGGCAATACGGTACAAGAGCGTGGGCCATGCTTGGCGACGCCAAGCGTCGCGAGGATCTCGGGCAGCATTTCGGTTACGGCCTCTATGCGCTGGAGGTTGACTACCTGATAGCTCATGAATGGGCGGTGGAGGCCGCCGACGTGATCTGGCGGCGCACCAAGCGCGGGCTCCGCCTCGACAGGGACCAGGTGGCAGCACTTGATGCCTATATGGAAGAAAAGCAGGCTGCATAGTTTTGAAGCCGGACCTGGCGGGGTTTTCCCCCGGCCCGAATCCGGCTCATATGAGACCAGCATGGGAGGACAACATGAGCGGATACATTCTCGCAATTGATCAGGGCACCACATCGAGCCGCGCCATCGTCTTCGACGCGGACATGCGGATCGCCGGCACCGGTCAGAAGGAATTCACGCAATTCTATCCGCAATCGGGCTGGGTCGAGCATGATCCGGAGGAGATCTGGAAAACGGTCGTCTGGTCGGTCAGGCAGGCGCTGAAGAATGCCGGTGTCGAGGCCGCGGACATTTCCGCGATCGGCATCACCAACCAGCGCGAGACGGTGGTGGTGTGGGAACGCGAAACCGGCAAGCCGATCCACAACGCAATCGTCTGGCAGGACCGCCGGACCGCATCCTATTGCGACAAGCTCAAGCGGCAGGATCTCGAGAAGACTTTCACCCGCAAGACCGGGCTGCTGCTCGATCCCTATTTCTCCGGAACCAAGCTGTCGTGGATGCTGGCCAACGTGAAGGGGACAAGGACACGCGCGGCGCGCGGGGAATTGTGCTTCGGCACCATCGATACTTTCCTGATCTGGCGGCTGACCGGCGGCAAGGCCTTCGTTACCGACGCCACCAACGCGTCACGAACCCTGATGTTCAACATCGAAACCCAGGAATGGGATGCCGAGCTTCTCAAGATCCTTCGGATTCCTGCTGACATGCTGCCGGAAGTGAAAGACTGTGCGGCGGATTTCGGTGTCACCGACAAGTCGCTGTTCGGTGCGGAGATCCCGATCCTCGGCGTGGCCGGCGATCAACAGGCGGCTACCATCGGTCAGGCCTGTTTCGAGCCGGGCATGCTGAAATCCACCTATGGAACCGGCTGTTTTGCATTGCTCAATACCGGCGAAGACATGGTTCGTTCGAAGAACCGTCTCCTGACCACGGTGGCCTACCGGCTCGACGGCAAGGTGACCTATGCGCTGGAAGGCTCTATCTTCATCGCGGGCGCAGCAGTCCAGTGGCTGCGCGACGGCATCAAGGTAATCAAGAAGGCCGAGCACAGCGGTGATCTCGCGGCGGAGGCTGATCCGACCCAGGATGTTTATCTTGTGCCGGCATTCACGGGGCTCGGCGCGCCGCACTGGGATGCCGAGGCCCGTGGCGCGATCTACGGCATGACACGAAACACGGGCCCGGCCGAGTTTGCCCGGGCGGCGCTGGAGGCGGTCTGCTACCAGACCCGCGATCTGCTCGATGCGATGCGCAAGGACTGGAAAAGCTCGGGCGCGACGACGGTGCTGCGTGTCGACGGCGGCATGGTCGCATCCGACTGGACCATGCAGCGGCTCGCCGACATTCTGGATGCGCCGGTTGACCGGCCGACAATCCTGGAGACGACGGCGCTGGGTGCCGCATGGCTTGCAGGCCAGCGGGCCGGGGTCTGGCCCAAGCAGAAGGCCTTTGCCAAGGCCTGGGCGCGTGACCGCCAGTTCAAGCCGGAGATGGACGACAAGACCCGCAACGCCAAGCTGAAAGGCTGGCGCGATGCAGTGCGGCGGACACTGAGCCAATAGTCCGGTTTCCTGGGCGTTGAGGCCAGGCCGGCTTTAAAGACCGTCGGTATGCCGGTAACCTCCGCCCGACCGGAGCAATAGGTCAGGAGATGTGATGCAGGACGCCAGCCATCGTTTTGTCGACTTGAACGGCCAGCCTTTCCACTATCTCGAGTGGGGCAGGGAAGAGACTCCGGTCTTGCTGTTCCTGCACGGTTTTCCCGAATACAGCGGAGCATGGGGCGAGGTCGCGTCCCGGCTTGCCGACAGTTATAGTTGTATCGCTCCCGACCAGCGCGGTTTCGGCCAGAGCTGGGCTCCGCCCGAGGTCGAGGCCTACGAGATGCGCGAACTGGTCGGAGACATGGCTGCGCTTATTGACACCCTGGACCAGAAGGTCACGGTGGTCGGCCACGACTGGGGTGCTGCGACGGCTTACGGGCTGGCGATGTTCCGCCCGGAGCTGGTATCGCGGCTGATCATCATCAACGGTGTCCACCCGGCGCCATTCCAGCGCGAACTGGCTGCCGGCGGGGCTCAGACCAGCGCCTCCCAGTACATTCGCTTCCTGCGCGCCGAAGGCTCTGAAGACAAGCTGTCCGCGAATGACTTCGAAAGCCTGATGAAACTGTTTTCCGCGAAGATGGACCTGAGCTGGCTGAGCGGGGAGAGGCTGGAACTCTACAAGGCGGAATGGTCGCGCCCCGGGCGCCTGAAGGCGATGATCAACTGGTACAGGGCTTCGCCGCTCAAGGTCGCGCTTCCGGGCGAGGCACTGAGCGATGTTCCGGCTTTGCGCAAGGACAGGCTGCAGGTGCGCTGCCCGCATCTCCTGATCTGGGGTGACAATGACACCGCGCTGCTGCCGCAATGCATCGAAGGGCTCGAGGAGTACGCGGCAGATCTGACGGTCGAGCATGTGGGGGACGCCGATCACTGGATCTGCCACCAGAAGCCGGATCTGGTGGCGGGGCTGATCCGGTCATGGCTCGAGAGCCAGCCGGGCTAAACCGCAGACCTCATGCCCTCGCTGCCAGTCCGGTCCCATCAATCGGTTTGCCGATTGATATGTCATGCGTCTACACTTTGACCGAGACGATCCCGATTGCAGATCTCAGGAAGGAACGATGCAATGGAGCTTGGTGCATTCTCCCTCAGCCTTGCCGTCAAGAACCTGGCGGCATCGAGAGCGTTTTACGAGAAACTCGGATTCCAGGCCTTCGGTGGGGACGCCGCGCAGGGATGGCTGATCCTGCACAATGGCGGCTGCGTGATCGGTCTGTTTGAAGGCATGTTCGAAAAGAACATGCTTACTTTCAATCCTGGCTGGCGCGAGAAGGCAGAGCCGCTCGAAGAGTTCACCGACGTCCGCGAGTTGCAGAAGCAGCTCAAGAGCAAGGGCGTCGCGTTCAAGGCGGAGGCGGATGAGGCGAGCACCGGGCCGGCAAGCTTCATGATCATGGATCCTGACGGCAACCCGATCCTGGTCGATCAGCACCGCTGAAGAGTGCAGACATCAACTCCTGATGGTGGGAAGTGTATCCTCGCGTTTCTTGCGATGTTGATTCCGACAAGCTTGGCGAGTGCCTGATTTTACTCTCATACAAGCGATTGCGAATGGTTCATGGTAGCGACGGTTGAGTGCGCACGCGCTTTATCGCTTGGCCGCACTGAGATCAGTGTTTCCTGGCCATAATCGGTTGGGCAGGTCGGGCGAGAGGCATTTGACCGGCCGGCCTCGCTCTTGCTCGCATCCTGATTCCGTTCAGAGCCCCATGCATCTGCTTTTCAAGGCATTCAAGCGAGTGCGAATATTCGTTCGCGCCGGTGCTTCGCTTTACTCAATGAAACTGACGGTGACGCCGGGTGTGACCATGCCGGCGAGTTCCTCGGCGTCCCAATTGGTCAGCCGGACACATCCATTGCTCTGGGTCTTGCCGATGGCCGAGGGTTCCGGTGTGCCGTGGATGCCGTAGGTCGGCTTGGAGAGCGCGATCCAGACTGTTCCGACAGGGCCGTTGGGTCCTGGCGGAACCTGCAGGATCTTGTCGTTGTTGCCCTGCTTGAAATTGATCTTGGGATTGTAGGTGTAGCCGGGATTGTGGGCCACACGTTCGATGGTCACGTCACCCGATGGCGAAGGCGTGTCGCTGGAACCGATGGTGGCCGGGTAGGCCGCAAGCAGCTTGCCGCCGGCGTCATAGGCGCGAACCTGCTTGCGGGCCTTGTCGGCAATGATGCGCGTGACCTTTCCGGTCTTCTTCCGACCTGTTGCCACAACCTTTATCCGGACGCCGGGAAGGCTGAAATCGACACCCGGGTTGAGTTCCTTGAGATAGGCTTCGTCCATGTGGAACCGTTCGGCAAGCATCTCCGATGTGGAGGTGAAAGCGAGACGTTCCAGCCGCGCCTTCTCGGCGTAGTCGGTGGGGACCGAGGCGATGAACGGACCGGCGGCGTCCTCGGCGGTGATTTCATAGGTGGTGAAAGCCAGTCCGCCTTCAGCGGCCAGGCGGCTGACGATCAGGTCGGTGTCGGCGGGGTCGAGCCGTTCGCCGGTGGCCTCGAACCAGGCGTCGAGCGCCTTTGCCACATTGGAGCCCATGCGGCCGTCGATGACGCCGGGCGAAATGCCGTTGCGGTCAAGATAGACCTGGAGTGCGGAGACCTGCGCCTTGGACAGGGCGGGAGCCTTCTTTTCAGGCTTGGCCGGTTTTTCGGCACGCGGTTGCGCGGGTTCCTCGACTGCCGGGACTTCGATGATTTTCGGCCGCGTCGGCACGGTTCCGGTCATCGGGTTGAGGTCGCGGCGCTCTATGCGGGCGCGCGGTGCATCGGGAAAGATGTCCTGCGAGGCCTGCTCGCGAGCCGATGGCGGTTCCGGAAAACCGGACTGATCGATGAGGTTGTCCATGCCACGTCGCGTGTCACGCTGGCTGCCGCCGTTCTGCTCCTGATACTGCCAGGCCGGGATCTCGAAGCCGATCACCTGGTTCCAGTTGTCGACGAGCAGCCTGCGGCCCTGGTTGTCAATGATGATCCGCACGGAGCCGGCTTCGGGGATGTTGCGCATCAACTCGCCGTCGACCGTTACAAGGACCATGCGTTGACCGCCGTACCGATCGGCAAAGGCCGGGGCAGCAAATATCGGCGCGGCACTCATCAGTGCCACGGCGAGGAAGGTTGCAGCGGGGCGGATGCGGATCTTGGTCGTCATGTGGTCAACCTGCGGCTTGAGCGACAATAATGTGTCCATCATTGCCATGGTCTGCTGAATGCAAGCTGAACAAACGTTGGAAAACCGGCTTCAGTAAGGCAGGCCGATGTAGTTTTCCGCAAGCGCCGTTTTCATCGCCTCGGAGTCAAGCGTGTAGGCGAGCTCGGTTTCGAGAATGCGAGCTTCGAACGGGGCCTGCTCGGGAAAACGGTGCAGCATGGTGGTCATCCACCAGGAGAACCGGACCGCCTTCCAGACCCTTGAGAGTGCGAGGCTGGAATAGGCATCGAGCAAGTCGGTGTCGCGCTCGAGGAAATGGCCGCGCAGACCTTCGAACAGGTAATGGACATCGGAGGCAGCCAGGTTAAGACCCTTGGCGCCGGTGGGCGGCACGATGTGTGCCGCATCGCCGACGAGAAACAGGCTGCCGAAGTGCATCGGTTCGGCAACGAAGGACCTGAGCGGCGCGATGGACTTTTCAAATGACGGCCCGGTGATCATGGTTTCCGCCGTTTCGGGGGGCAGGCGGCGGCGCAGCTCGGCCCAGAACTGATCGTCCGACCAGGCCTCGATGCTGTCACCGGCATTGCACTGGATGTAGTAGCGGCTGCGCGTGTTCGAACGCATCGAGCAGAGCGCGAAGCCGCGGGAATGGCTGGCATAGATGAGTTCATGGCTCACCGGCGGAACATCGGCGAGAATGCCGAGCCAGCCGAACGGATAGACCTTTTCGAAGGTTCGAATGGAGTCTTCGGGAACAGAGCGGCGGCTGGCGCCGTGAAACCCGTCACAGCCGGCTATGAAGCGGCAATTGATGCGGACGTCCTCGCCGTCGATCCGGCATGTGACATGGGGCTTGTCGCCGTCGAAATCATGAAGCTGGACGTCTTCGACCTCGTAATGGCTGATGCCGCCGGTGTCCTTGCGGCGCTCGACGAGATCGCGGGTCACCTCGGTCTGGCCGTAAACCATGACGCTCTTGCCGCCGGTCAGTTTGGCCAGGTCGATGCGATGGGTGTCGTTTTCGCAGGTGATGGCAAAGCCGTCATGCGGCAGGCCTTCTGCATGCATCCGTCCGCCTGCACCGGCAGCTTCGAGCAGCTTCACGGTCCCTTGCTCCAGCACTCCGGCGCGAACACGCGAGAGCACATGATCGAGGCTCGAGCGCTCCAGGATCAGCGTCTCGATACCGATGTCATGCAGCAGCTGGCCGAGCAGCAGGCCGGAGGGGCCTGCGCCAATGATGCAGACTTGAGTGGACAAGGTCTTCATGCGGATTTCCCCATGTGTTCAATCGACTGGATGAGAGCGAGAGCTGCTGAAAGGCTGGTCCCGGTGGTCTCGCAGATCTGCGGCAGGATCATCCATTCCAGCATCCAGGCAGCCCCGGAACGCTCCAGTTCGTGGATCTGGGCCTGGTGCATGCCGGAGATCAGCGTGGCGTTGAAACGGGCCATGGTAACCAGACGTTCGGCGGTGACCGGGTTCTGCTTGTGCGGCATGGCCGATGACGAGCCGCCACCCGAAATGCGGATGTCATCAGCCCCCCGCAACGCCATCAGCGCCACATCCTGACCGATCTTGCCCAGGGTGCCGGTGAGTTCAGACATCCAGTTGGCCTGTGCGATGACAGGACCACGGTCGGAATGCCAGCTGTGCCCGGGCCAGCTAAGGCCCAATTCGCTTGCAATCGAGCGGGCTACAGTCGCTGCGTTGTCTCCCAGCGCCTGGAGATCGCCAACGGCGCCTCCGAATTGCAGCACGCCGGTCTGCTCTCTCAGCGCGGGTAGCCGTTCGCGCAGGGCCGACAAGGGCTGCCGCCACGTGGCGATCCGTTCGGAGGCATGGAACAACACGGCAGGTTGCATCCTGGTGATGGCCTGGAGCTCATTCTTTCCGCACCGGGTGGACAGTTCGTCAAGCTGCTGCAACAGCGCGTCGAGCCGTTCCGCAAAAATGACATTGACCGATATCAGCGCCTCGATCGTCGCCGTATCCATCAGGTCCTGGCTGGTAGCGCCATGATGCAGCATCGGTTTTGCCGGGCCGGAAACATGGGCGCGCAACTGGCGCACATATTCCGGAACCGGAACGCCGTCGCGAATGCCGGCTTCAGCGATCGCCGCGCCATCGGGTGCGAAGTCGCCGATCTGGCGCGCCAGGTCCTCAGCGTCGGCCGCTGCGACCAGCCCTGCCTTGGCAAGTCCCTTGATCAGGGCCTGCTCGAAACGTGAGAAGCTGGCGAACAGGGGGGCGTCCGAGAACAATTCAGCAATCTTGGGATCGCTGTAGAGCCCCGCCGCCCATCGGTGTTCGCCAGCGTCCATATCAGACCCGCTCGAGGGCGATGGCGATGCCCTGACCGACGCCGATGCACATGGTGGCAAGCGCCAGCTTTTCGTTGCGGACCGCAAGTTCGAGTGCGGCGGTGCCGGTGATGCGGGCGCCGGACATGCCGAGCGGGTGGCCGAGCGCGATGGCACCGCCATTGGGGTTGATGTGCTCGGCGTCTTCCTGAAGCCCGAGCTGGCGCAGGACGGCGATGCCCTGGCTGGCGAAGGCTTCGTTGAGTTCGATCACGCCGAAGTCGGATGGTTTCAGGCCAAGCCGGGTGCAAAGTTTCTGGGTTGCCGGGGCCGGGCCGATGCCCATGATCCGCGGTTCGACACCGGCGGTGGCGCCGCCGAGAATGCGGGCGATCGGGGTCAGCCCGTGCTTCTTCGCAGCCGCTTCGCTGGCGATTATCAGCGCTGCCGCGCCGTCATTGACGCCGGAAGCGTTGCCTGCGGTGACCGAGCCGCCGGCGCGGAACGGGGCCTTGAGCTTTGCCAGCTGTTCGAGCGTGGTATCCGGGCGTGGATGCTCGTCGGTGTCGACAACGATCGGATCTCCCTTGCGGCGCGGAATTTCCACCGCGACGATTTCCTTGTCGAAGCGGCCGGATGCCTGGGCCTTGCCGGCGCGGGTCTGGCTGCGCAGCGCAAAGCTATCCTGGTCCTCGCGGCTGATGCCGAAATCCTCGGCGACATTTTCGCCGGTCTCGGGCATCGAATCGACGCCGTACTGGGACTTGAGCAGCGGATTGACAAAGCGCCAGCCGATGGTGGTGTCATAGATTTCGGCATTGCGCGAAAAGGCCGTGTCGGCCTTGGGCATGACGAAAGGCGCGCGCGACATGCTTTCGACGCCGCCGGCGAGCACCAGCTCTGCCTCGCCGGAGCGGATGATGCGGCTGGCTGCCAGCACCGCATCCATGCCCGAGCCGCAGAGCCGGTTGAGCGTGGTGCCGGGAACCGAGACCGGCAGTCCTGCCAGCAGCGTTGCCATGCGGGCGACGTTGCGGTTGTCTTCGCCTGCCTGGTTGGCGCAGCCGTAGTAGACCTCCTCGATGACTTCCCAGTCGACACCGGCGTTGCGCTCCTTCAGGGCGCGCAGCGGGATCGCGCCCAGATCATCGGCGCGAACGCTGGACAGGGCGCCGCCGAAACGGCCAATCGGGGTGCGGACATAATCACAGATGAATGCTTCGGCCATCAGGCGGCTTCTCCGGTTTTGCCGCCGGAATGGGCGGCTTTGGTGCGTGCATTGAGATCGCGCAGCGTCGACAGCTCGATCCCGGTTGGCGCCGGGGTCTCCTCGAGCTTGTCGGCGAACCGCACGGTCCAGCCGCATTCCGCCTGAACCATTTCGCGCGTCACGCCGGGGTGCATCGAGACCACGGTGAACTCACGTGTTACAGGATCAGGCTTCCAGACCGCAAGGTCTGTAACCATTAGGGTTGGCCCCTTGGTGGCAATTCCCAGCCGCTGGCGATGGTCGCCGCCTTCGCCGTGGCCGAAGCTGGTATAAAAGTCGATCTTGTCGACCATGGCGCGCTTGGACTGCTTGAGCGTGATGAAGATCTCGCCGCAGGAGGAGGCGATCTCCGGTGCGCCGCCGCCACCGGGGAGGCGGGTCTTGGGTTGGTCGTAGTCGCCGATGACGGTGGTGTTGATGTTACCGAAACGGTCGATCTGGGCGGCACCGAGAAAGCCGACGGTGACGCGTCCGCCCTGAAGCCAGTAGCGGAACATTTCCGGCACCGAGACGGTGGTGACCGCCGTGTCGCAAAGTTCGCCGTCGCCGATCGACAGCGGCAGCACCTGCGGCGCGGTCCCGATGGTGCCGCTCTCGTAGATAAGCGTCACGTCCGGCGCATGGGTGAGGCGGGCGATGTTGCAGGCCGCCGACGGTGCGCCGATGCCGACGAAGCAGACATCGGTGTTCTTGAGCGCGCGGGACGCCGCAATCGTCATCATTTCATTGGAGGTGAAGTCGGTGTCGCTCATGCCGCGCTCCTGAGATGTTTGATCCGGTCGGCGAAATCCTCGGGCCTTGCGTCGAGAACATTGTCTTTCATCCAGGCGAGGAACGTATCGCGGTCCGCGGCAATCTTGTCCCAGGCGATGTAGCTTGCATTGTCGCGCGAATAGTAGCCGTGGGCGTAGGACGGATGGGCGCCGCCGGGGACGAGGCAGATGGCGGTGACGGCCCAGCCGGGCAGCACGCAGGCATTGGGGTGGGCGTGGAGATCGTCGACGATCTCCTCGACAGTGACGACCGAGCGCTTGGCCGCGAGCACGGCTTCCTTCTGCACGCCGACAATGCCTTCGATTAGCACATTGCCCTTGCGGTCTGCTTTCTGGGCGTGGATGAAAGTCACGTCCGGCCGGATCGCCGGCGCGGCTGCCAGTTCCTCACCGGTAAACGGGCAGGTTACCGAGCGGATGTTCGGGTTGACCTTGGCCAGTTCCGCGCCCTTGTAACCGCGGAAGGCGGCAAAGGGCAGACCTGCGGCACCGGCCTCATAGGCATTGGCCATGGCAGCGTGGGAATGTTCCTCGATCTCGATTGCGTGCGGCCAGCCGTTTTCGACCGAATCGCGCAAGCGCCTGAGCAGACCGACGCCGGGATTGCCGGCATAGGAGAAGATCAGCTTCTTGACCGCGCCCATGCCGATCAGCTGGTCGTAGACCACATCGGGGGTCATCCGGACCAGGGTGAGGTCCTTGATCCCCTGGCGCAGCGCTTCATGGGCGCTGGCATGGGGAATAAGATGGGTGAACCCCTCGAACGCGGCGGTGTCGCCGGAGTTGAGGTTTTGCGCTACCGCCTCGGACAGCGTCATGAATTGTGCCATGGCCTGCTTCTCTTTCAGATATCGAAGAACACGGTTTCCTGCGGACCCTGCAGGTGGATGTCGTGGCTGTATTTGCCATTGCCGCCCCTGGCGATCAGCGTTGCCACCCGGTCCTTGTGCTCGAAACGCTCGAACACCGGGTCGGCGGCGTTTGCATCGGCCTCGTCCTCGAAATAGATCCGGGTGTTGAGGCCAAGATTGATGCCGCGTGCGACAATCCAGATGTTGATGTGCGGCGCCTGCAGACGTCCATCGGTAAACGGAACGCGGCCGGGCTTGATTGTCTCGAAACGGAAATGCCCGGTGGTCTGGTCCGCCGCACAGCGTCCCCAGCCTGTGAAGGCGGGGTCGGCGGTGCCGCGTTGCTCGGCTGGCGAATTGTAGAGGCCGTCGGTATCCGCCTGCCAGATCTCGACCAGAACGTCCTTGAGCGGTGTGCCGGCACCGTCGAAGACGCGGCCTTCAACGGTGATGCGCTCACCCCTTGTCTTGTCGGAGACCATGGCGATGCCGAGATCCTGGTCGTAGACGCCCTCAATGCCACAGAAGTTCGGCGTAAGGCCGATATGCACGTACGGACCAGCAGTCTGCGACGGCGATTCCTTGAAGGGGTAGAGCGGTCCCGGTGTCACATTGGTCATGTCAGTTGCCCTCCAAGCGGTTTTCGAACAGGGTCGAGCGGCTGCCGCGCAGAATGATGTCGAAGCGATAGGTCAGCGAGTCCATCGGCGCGGATGCATCCATGTCGAGCCGGGCGACCAGCATGTCGATGGCCGCGGGATCATTGATGGTGCGAACGATCGGGCAGCGCGGGATCAGCGGATCGCCCTCGAAATACATCTGCGTGATCAGTCTCTGGGCAAAGGCGTGGCCGAAGACCGAAATGTGGATGTGCGCCGGACGCCAGTCGTTCGGACCGTTCGGCCACGGGTAGGGGCCGGGCCGCACGGTGCGGAAGGCATAGGTGCCGTCATCGCCGGTCACGGTCCGTCCGCAACCGCCGAAATTGGGGTCGAGCGGTGCCAGATAATTGTCCTTCTTGTGCCGGTAGCGGCCGCCGGCATTGGCCTGCCAGAATTCGAGCAGGACATTGGGGACAGGCTGCCCCCGTTCATCCATCACCCGTCCCTGGACGACCACGCGTTCGCCGATGGCGCTCATGCCGGGCTGGGCGAAATTGAGCGTCAGGTCGTTGTCGAGCGGCCCGATCAGGTCGTGGCCGAAGGCAGGGCCGGTGGTTTCCGACAGCGTGTTGGCGAAAGCGATCAGCGGCCGTTGGGGTGCGCGAAGCACTGACGATTTGTAGCCCGGTGCGTAGGCTTGCGGATGCCATGCCCGGTCCCTGGGGAAGTAATTGGCTGCTTGTGGCCTGCTGTTTTTCATGCCCCGGATCCTCCCGATGTCGATTTCATCTCCGCCAGTGTTCGCTTTGCAATGCGAAAAGCGGTGTTTGCCGCAGGCACGCCGGCGTAGATCGCCACGTGCATCAGCGCCTCGCAAATGTCTTCTTCCGTCGCGCCGGTGTTTGCCGTGGCGCGGACATGCATGGCGACCTCTTCCTCATGGCCGAGGGCAGCCAGCAGCGCAATGGTGACAATCGAGCGGTCGCGCTTGCTCCAATTGGGGCGCGACCACAGGCCTTCCCATGCGCTTGCGGTGATCAGGTCCTGAAAGGGAGCATCAAAGGTGGTCTTCGCCGCTATTGCACGGTCGACATGGGCGTCACCCAGCACCGCACGGCGTGTGCGTTCACCACTGGACTTGGTTTCCGTCATGAGTTCCTCCCCGCCAATCCATGAACAGGTTTACATATTGGAATGGAAATGAATAATGATTTTTCATCGCAATAATTATAGCGACATCGATATGGATATTTCGCGACGCATCAAGATCCGCCATCTGGAGGCTTTCGTCGAAGTGGCCCGGCAGAAGAGCGTCGGCCGGGCGGCGATCACCCTGTCGCTGACGCAGCCGGCGGTAACGCGCACCATTCGCGAACTGGAGCAGATTGTCGGCACGCCGCTGATCGAGCGGGATGGCCGCGGCATCCGCCTGTCGCATCAGGGGGAAGTTTTCCTGTCCCATGCCGGTTCCGGGCTTGCGGCGGTGCGCGGCGGCATCGCGGCGCTTGCCAATGTGGCCACGGTGGCCGGGCCGCCGGTGCGCATCGGTGCGTTGCCGACCGTGTCCGCCACCATCATGCCCGGGGCCGTGGCTGATTTCCTGGCATCCGGCCTGAAAAGTCCGCTGATGGTGACAACCGGGGAAAACCGGGTTCTGCTTGACCAGTTGCGCAAGGGCGATCTCGACTTGGTGATGGGCCGGATGCCGGCGCCCGAAAACATGGCAAGTCTGCGCTTCGAGCAGCTTTACCGCGACCGGGTGGTGTTCATTGTTTCCAGCAGGCATCCGCTGGCGGGACAGCGGCAGGTGGCGGCGGATATTCTCTCCCGTCATCCCGTGCTGGTTCCTCCGGCGGGTTCGATCATTCATCCCTTCGTCGAGCGGGTGATGCTGGAGCAGGGCATGGCGCCGCCGGTCCAGGCGGTGGAAACCGTTTCGGACAGTTTCGGACGCGCCTTTCTGCGATCCACGAACGCCATCTGGATCATCTCGCGCGGCGTGGTCGCGGCGGAACTCGGCTCCGGCGAATTCGTCGAATTGCCGATCGACACGGGCACCACCATGGGGGCGGTGGGGCTGATCACCCGCGAGACGGATCGGCCACATGACGCCGCCTTGTTCTTTGCGGATATCCTCCGGCGGCGCACCGCGCTGGGCTGAAATGCACCCGACACGAGGTTTGAGTTGCAACAGGCTGGAACTTCCGGCCCATTGTCGCTAAACGCGGTGCCAGAAGGGGCAGTCAAGAGGGGCTTTGACGTTCAATGCAAGATGTTCTGGCGCTGGCGAGCGCAAACCTGCTGTCACCGGCGGTGCTGTTTTTCGCGCTCGGTTTCCTGGGCACGATAGCCGGTTCGCATCTGACATTGCCCGAGGCCGTGGCCAAAACATTGTCGATCTACCTGATGCTCGCCATCGGCTTCAAGGGCGGCGTGGCGGTCAACGAACACGGTCTCGGTGTCGACATCGTGCTGGCGCTGGTTGCGGGCATCGTGCTTTCTGCGCTCATTCCACTGGTGGCTTTCGGGCTGCTGACGGTGATGGCCCGGCTCGACCGGGTCGACCGCGCGGCGGTGGCCGCCCATTACGGCTCGATCTCGATCGTCACTTTCGTGGCGGCAAGCGAGGCGTTGCGGCTGGCAGGCCTGAGTTTCGAAGGCTACCTGGTCGCCGTCGCCGCTGTCATGGAAACACCGGCGATCCTTGTCGCGCTCTATCTCGCCCATGCGGGCCGGTCGGGAAGCGGTTCCGCGAGCAAGGCTGGCGGGCGGCAGGAGGGGCTGATGACCGAGGTGATGCTCAATTCATCGGTTGTCGTGCTTGTGGGCTCATTCGTCATCGGCTTTCTGGCGGGACCCAAGGGGCTCGCCGATATCGGTCCGTTCATCGTCGATCCCTTCAAGGGCGTTTTGTGCCTGTTCCTTCTCGACATGGGCGCGGTCGCCGGACGCGGAATCCGCTCGGGATGGAAGCACATGAGCCCGGGCCTTGTGCTGTTCGGCCTGCTGATGCCCTATGTCGGCGCGGTGTTCGCGATGGCCGCCGGGCTTGCAATCGGCCTGTCGACCGGCGGTGTGGCGCTGTTGATGGTGCTGGGGGCTTCAGCCTCCTACATTGCCGTGCCGGCGGCGCTGCGCCTGGCTCTTCCGGAGGCGCGGCCTTCGATCTATCTTACCCTGTCGCTGGGTATAACCTTCCCGATGAACCTGACCATCGGCATACCTGCCTATATCGCCCTGGCTCAGATGGCGGCCGGCTAACGCGGAGATGACCATGCAGACTTTTGCGAAGAAACAGATCCGGATCATCTGCGAACGGCCCATCCTGAAGAGAGTGCAACGTCATCTCGCCAGCGCCGGCGTGAAGGGATACACGGTGTTTCCGGCGCTTTCAGGGTCTGGATCGGAGGGCGATTGGGACCGGGAAGGCATGATTGGCGATGCCGGCCAGATGGTGCTGGTTGTCGTGGTGCTCGACGAGGAGGATCTCGATCGTGTGCTCACCGATATCTTCGACGTGGTCAGTACGCAGATGGGGGTGATCACCATCTCCGACGTCGAGGTGGTGCGGCCCGACCGTTTCTGACCGGCACTGGACAACTCGACACCGTCGTCCCCGCCCGCATTGTGGTTTTCGTTTCTTTCGTTTTACACTGGATGTGAAACAGGTGAGTCCGGAAAAACGATGCTGATGTACCTCGCACCACGCCACACGGAAATCATTGAACTTGCGAAGACCGAGGGCAGGGTCCTTGTCGATGATCTGGCCCAGCGCTTCGATGTGACGCCGCAGACCATCCGCAAGGATCTCAACGATCTGTGCGAGCGGCAATTGCTCACCCGCATTCATGGCGGCGCCGTCATTCCGTCGAGCACCCAGAACATGGAGTATGCGCAGCGCGGCAAGATTGCCGCGGAGGAAAAGCAGGCGATAGGGGCTGCCGCGGCGGCACTTATTCCTGACAACGCCTCGCTGTTCATCAATATCGGCACCACGACCGAGGCCGTGAGCCAGGCCTTGCTTCGCCACGGGCGGCTGATGATCATCACCAACAACATCAATGTCGCCAACAGGATGCGCCCCTACACCCAGTTCGAAGTGGTGATCGCGGGCGGCGTGGTGCGCGCGTCGGATGGCGGCATCGTCGGCGAGGCGGCGGTGGACTTCATCCGCCAGTTCAAAGTTGATTACGCGGTGATCGGCACTTCGGCGATCGATCCCGACGGCGCGCTGCTCGACTATGATTTCCGGGAAGTGAAGGTGGCGCAGGCCATTATTGCGAATGCGCGTCAGGTGATCCTTGTGGCGGACTCGACCAAGTTCGAACGGACAGCGCCTGTCCGCATCGGTCACCTCGAGCAGGTCGACACCTTCGTCACGGATCAGTGTCCGGATGACAGGGTGCGGAAGATCTGCCGTGATTTCGATGTTGAGCTGATCGAGACCATGCGGCTGCCCTAGTTCGGCAGATGGCAGGGCCGGCGCGCCTGAAGTGCGGTTGATATTTGAGAACAGCTATATGTTGCAGTGAAGCCACGGCCAAAGAACAATGGCCCCGCAGCGGTCATTTCTTGGCCATTGTGCTTTTTCGGACTTGGCTAAGTCACTATATAGCAGCAGCCGCAGCTATCCGACCTTAGTCGAATAGTCTCCGCCATGCGCGGTTTTGGGTGGCGCATTTACGACCGTGCCTTTGCGCGGAAAAAGTTTGAAAGCAGGTATCATGGCCAAGCCAAGGTTTCATACCGTCGCAGCATTCGTGGTGCTG
This sequence comes from Parahoeflea alexandrii, assembly GCF_024105735.1. Classification (GTDB taxonomy): domain Bacteria; phylum Pseudomonadota; class Alphaproteobacteria; order Rhizobiales; family Rhizobiaceae; genus Hoeflea; species Hoeflea alexandrii. The sequence goes on from NZ_JAAAML010000001.1 coordinate 1,057,165, forward strand.
GCTGTGTCCGCCGCATGGGTGCTGACGGGCGAGTTCTCGTCAATCGGCAGTGCTGCAAATGATGTTTCGGGTGATGAGCCGAAGCCGGTGCAGGCCGAAGCCGCGCCGGAGAAGGTGCTGCGGACCGTCGCGGTGCTGGAGCCGGATTTCATCGAGCACAACCGTATCATCCGGATTTCCGGAGTGACCACGCCTGACAAGCGCACGACGCTCGCAACGCGCAGCGCCGGAATCCTGGGCGAGCTCAAGGTGAAGAAGGGTGACACGGTCCAGGTCGGCGACGCGGTGCTGATCCTTGAAGCGGCCGAGAAGCAGGCAATGGTGGATACCGCCAGGGCCTTGCTCGACCAGCGTGAGAAAGAAGCGGAAAACATCGAGCGTCTGGTCAAGGAAGGTATCTCGCCGACCACACAGAGCGACAGCGCCCGTTCGGCTCTGGCCTCGGCGCGCTCGCAACTGGAGACGGCACAAGCCGAACTCGATCGGCTGACCGTTGTTGCACCGTTCTCCGGCATCATCGACCAGGTGATGGTCGAGGAGGGCAGCTGGCTGCCTTCGGGCGAAGCGGCGGCGGTGCTGTTGCAGCTTGATCCGGTGGTGGCGCTCGGTGAAGTGAGCGAACGGGAAATCTCACAGGTGAAAGTCGGTAGCGAGGCCGATGTGCGCCTGATCAGCGGCGATATCGTTTCCGGCATCGTGCGCCATGTGAGTCTCGAGGCGACATCGGGCACCAGGACGTTCCCGATCGAGGTCGCGATTGCCAACCCGGACCGCAAGATACCCGCCGGCATGACCGCGGAAATCATGATCAAGTCCGAACCCGTCAGAGCGGTCCAGCTGCCGCGCTCGGTGGTGACGCTGGACGCCGCCGGCAATCTCGGCCTGCGCATTCTCAATGGCGACGGCACTGTCGGTTTCGTGCCGATTGACCTGATCGACGATTCGCCCGCGGGCCTGGTGTTGAGCGGCGTGCCGCAGGACGCCCGGATCATTGTTGCGGGGCAGGACCTCGTCAGCGACGGTGAAACCGTCAATGCGGTTGCCGCCGACAACAGCCTGATCACCGGTGCGACCGGCGACATGGCGGAGCAATCGCAATGAATTTCGTCGACGTCGCGATCCGCAATGCGCGACTGACGCTGGCGGTGTTGCTGTTCCTGATCGTTGCGGGAACGATGTCCTATATCTCGATTCCGAAGGAAGCCGAGCCTGACATCCAGATCCCGATCATCTATGTTTCTCTGCACTACTCGGGCATTTCTCCGGAGGATTCAGAGCGGCTGCTGCTCCGGCCGGTCGAGACCAAGCTCAAGAACATCACCGGCATCAAGGAGATGCGGTCGACCGCCTATCAGGGCGGCGGCAATGTGGTCATCGAATTCATGGCCGGTGCCGATCTTTCGAAGGCGCTGGATGATGTCCGCAACAAGGTTTCGGATGCCAAGCCCGACCTGCCGCAGGGTGCCGACGAGCCCACGGTCAACGAGGTCAATATCTCCGAGTTTCCGGTTCTGGTGGTCACGCTTGCGGGCGATGTGCCCGAGCGTGCACTGACCCGCGCGGCACGCGAACTTCGCGACCGGATCGAGGAAGTCAATGGCGTGCTCGATGCTTCGCTGCAGGGTGCGCGCGACGATCTGGTCGAGGTGATCATCGATCCGGTCAAATTGCAGTCTTACGGGATGCAGCTTGACCAGCTGATCGCCGGGGTCAATGCTTCCAATTCCGTGGTTGCCGCCGGTGCTCTTGAAGGCGTCGAAGGCCATTATGCGGTCAAGGTTCCTCTCCTCATCGAGACTGCCGAAGATGTTGCCAACCTGCCGATCATAGCGGGGTCGAACGCAGTGGTGCGGGCGCGCGATCTCGCCACCATCCGCTCCACCTTCAAGGATGCGGAAACCATCACCCGGCTGAACGGCAAGCCGGCAATCGCCATCGAAGTGTCCAAGCGGACGGGCGCGAACCTGATCGAGACCGTGGATGCGGTGAAAATTGTCGCAAACGACTTCAAGGCGCTGCTGCCGGAAGGCGCGGTCGTCGGTTTCAGCCAGGACAAGTCGACCTCGATCCGGCAATTGCTGAGCGACCTGCAGAACTCGGTGCTGACCGCTGTCATCCTGGTGTTCATCGTCATCCTTTACGCGCTTTCGGGCCGGGCCTCCCTGCTGATCGGCTTTGCCATTCCGGCGTCGTTCCTGATGGGCATCCTGGCGCTGTCGCTTGCCGGGCTGACGGTCAACATCGTTGTGCTTTTCAGCCTGATCCTGGCGGTGGGCATGCTGGTCGATGACGCGATCATCGTCACCGAGTTCGCAGAACGCCGGATGAGCGAGGGCATGCACCGTAAAGAGGCGTTCTCGCTCGCGGCCAAGCGCATGGCGGGGCCGGTGGTTGCCGCGACGCTGACCCGTGTCGCCGCCTTCTCGCCGCTGCTGTTCTGGCCGGGCATGGTCGGCGAGTTCATGAAATACATGCCGATCACGCTGATTGCGACGCTGTCGGCATCGCTGCTTTACGCCCTCGTGTTCACGCCGACGCTGGGCGCGATGTTCGCCAAGCCGATCGTCGAGGACGGGCCCAAGCGCGACGGGCTCTACATGCGGTTCGTGGCGCGGGCGGTCAGGCATCCGTTCCTCGTTGTTTTCTTCACCATGGCGGCACTGATCGTGGTGCCGGTGGCCTACGGCAAGTACGGCAATGGCGTCGAGTTCTTCCCCGATGTCGAGCCCGATTACGGCCTTCTCTACGTTCATGCGCGGGGCAACCTGTCGCTTGATGAGAAGGATGCCGCGGTTCGCATGGTGGAGAACAGGATTATCGGCTGGCCCGGCCTGACAAGCGTGTATACGCGCGTCGGCAATGTCAGTGGCGGCGGCAATGATGTGGCCGCAGACGTCGTGGGCGTGATCCAGTACGAATTCGTCGACTGGCGCGAGCGCAAGCCCGCGGGTGAAATTCTCGATGATTTCCGGCGTGAACTGACAGGTTTCCCGGGCGTCGATATCGAGGTTCTGGTGCCCGAGGGTGGTCCGCCGACCGGCAAGGCCATCCAGATCCAGTTGTCGGCAGTCGATCCGGCCGGCCTCTCCGACGTGGCGCGGCAGGTTGCAGCGCAACTCGAGCAGACGCCGGGCGTGATCGACATTTCCGACGGGTTGCCGCCGCCAGGCGTCGACTGGGAAATCAGGGTCGACCGTTCGGTTGCCGCGCGCTACGGCATAGGCCCGGCCTCGGTCGGAACGGTCGTGCAGCTTGTCACCACCGGGCTGAAGCTGACCGACTACCGGCCGGCGGGCGCCGACGATGCGGTCGATATCAGGCTCAGGCTGCCGGAGGACCGGCGCACGCTTGCCACGCTCGACGATCTCAGGATCGAAACCAGCCAGGGTTCTGTCCCGATCTCGAATTTTGTAACCCGGGAGCCTGCGGCAAGTGTTGGAACGCTCACCCGGATCGACGGGGTGCGGACGATCACCGTTTCTGCCGGGATAGCCGAAGGTATCCAGGCCGATCCGTTGCGTCAGGGTATCGTCGCAGAACTTGAGAAGGCCGATCTCAATGCCTTGGGCATCCGCTGGAAGCTGGCGGGTGAAGATGAAGAGCAGAAAGCCGCGGGAGAGTTCCTGAGCAAGGCCGCAGCTGCTGCGGTGTTCCTGATCTTTGTCGTGTTGCTGGCCCAGTTCAACAACTTCCTCTCCGTGGCACTTGTGCTATCGGCCGTGGTCATGTCGACCATCGGGGTTTTCCTGGGGCTTCTGATCACCGGACAGCCGTTCGGGATAGTCATGACCGGTATCGGCGTGATTGCGCTTGCCGGGGTGGTGGTCAACAACAACATCGTGCTGATCGACACCTATGATCATCTCAGGCGCGAGGGCAGCGACAAGCTCGACGCTATTCTCGAAACCTGCCGCGAGCGAGCACGGCCGGTGGTGCTCACCGCCGTCACCGCCATCCTGGGCGTGCTGCCGATTGCCTTTGGCTTCAATCTCGAACTGATGGCGCACGAGACCACCTATGGCGCGCCGTCGACCCAATGGTGGATCTCGCTGTCGAGCGCCATCGTCTTCGGACTTGCGTTCTCGACCATCCTGACGTTGGTGGTGACGCCATCCCTGCTGATGATCGTCACCCGTTCGAAGGACAGCAAGGTGATCGCCTGGTGGCAGCGCATGAAGGCGCGTGTCGGCCTTGGGAACAAGCGCGATCTGCCAGCGGCAAGGGGTGAAGCTGCCGAATAACCAGTCTTTGCCCATGCGGCGAGAAGCTTTTGAGGACGCCCGGATGCAGCCATCCGGGCGTCCTTTTGTTTTGAGGGGTGTTGTCCCGGGGTCTGCCTGCCCGTTACTCCGGGCGGCAGATCTGTTTGGCGCGGATGGCCTGGGCCGTGCGCACCACGAGCGTGGCGACGGCGAGCGCCAGGCAAGCCGTCAGCGCGAACCCAATCAGGCGATGCCCGGCAGAGCCGGTTTCGTGGGCGAAGAGGAACGAGGCCACGGAGAGTGCCGCAACGGGAAAGGTCAGTGCCCACCAGGACAGCGCAAACGGAAGACGGAAGAACCGCGGCGCCTGGGTCAGCACGATCAGGGCAAAGACGTAGCCGGAGTTGATAAGCACGCGGGCGAAGGCGTCGACCTCTCCGGTCAGCCGCACCCAGGCGACAAAGGCGACGGCCGGCGGGGCGATCAGGATCACCAGCGTCGGCATCAGCCGGGCGGGAAGGGGTTCGTGGAAGATCAGCCGGTTCATGACCAGTGTCAGCAGCACAACCCAGAACAGCAGCCCGGCCGAGAAGAACAGCCATGACAGCTCGATCACACCGAAACGGACGCCGGCGAGCGGCACCAGCACGTTGCCGACGGCCGGGATGAACCAGGCCGGCGAAAGGTGGATGGCCTGAAACGTCCTGTGGCCGATCCAGTTGGCCACGACGCTCAGAGACAGCATGGCCTGGGCGGCAACGCCGATGCTCCAGACCACGTAGGCGGCGCCGGGCGCATTTGGTGCCAGCGCGGTGCCCAGCAGCAGAAGCGAGATCGAGATCGTCGGGAAGAAGGCGATGCGGACAGGATGGTTCCACTCGGCGCGAACCGCCCCGGGGTGGCGGAAGATCTTCAGGCCGTAGAAGAACACGAGAACCGCGAAAACCGCGACCGCGGCACCGAGCATGAACTGCGAAATGCCCGCCGATGAGCCGGCGGCAGTTTCCGCTGCGGCGATCGACAGGGTCAGTCCGAGAAGCCCCATCATGACCGCAAAGAAAGTGACAGGAAAGTTTTCGAGCCGGTCGGGTTCGGCTCCTGACATATCGACCATTGTCTTCATGCTCCTGGGGTTGCTAGCTCATCCATGCTTTGCCGTCATGGACCTGGTCCGTCCATGACAAGGATCAAACAACCTGCTTAGGCCCGCAAACCGGGAAATGTCAGGCGCGCCAGCTCAGCAACATGTGTTCGGCCCTGCTGATCAACCAGCCGACGGTCAGGCCGAGCACCGAGAGCATGGCCACGCCGGCAATCAGCTGATCGGTGGCAAACAGCGCGCCGGCCATCAGGATGTAGGCGCCGATGCCGAACTCGGCGCCGATCATTTCGGCCGCGACCAGAAGGATGATGGCGATCGAGGCGGAGATGCGGAAGCCCGACAGGATCGCGGGCAGGGCGCCGGGGATGATGATCTTGCGGACGATCGAGATCCAGGACAGGCCGAAGGACTGACCCATGCGGATCAGATTGCGGTCGACATTGTCGACCCCGCCATAGGTGGCGATGACGGTGGGGAAGAAGACGCCGAACAGGATGGTGGCAACCTTCGAGCCTTCGCCGATCCCGAACCAGATGATGAACAGCGGCAAAAGCGCGATCTTCGGGATCGGGAACAAGGCCGAGATGAACGGCGAGACACCTGCACGCACCAGGGAGAACAGCGCAATAGCCAGACCGACAAAGACGCCGATCAGGCTGCCGAGGCTCCAGCCGACCACCAGCCGGTAGAGACTTGCCGAAAGGTGGTTCCAGATCATGCCGGTCTCGAACAGATCGGACATGGCACCGGCCGCCTCCGAAGGGGCGGGCAGGGCGATGTTGGATATGAAGCCGGTTTGCGAGCCGATTTCCCACAGAATGACGAGCACGACGAACAGGATCGGCGCAATGAAACGATGGCGGCTGTGGACAAAGCCGCCGCCGCGGAACGGCACGGGCTTGATCTTCCCGCTTTGCTGAAGCTCGCTGACATTGCGGCGCGGTTGCGCGCCAAGTTCGTTGGTGGCGTCAAGCGACATCGGACAGCTCCCGGTCGGCGGCGCGGGCCTCGTCGCGCATGGCTTCCCACAGCCGGCGCTGGATCGCAGCGGTCTCGGCGGGATGGTTGATGCGTTCGTTCAGCGGAATGTCGATGTCGACAATCTCGCGGATCTTTCCGGGCCTGCGCGACAGCATGACGATGCGGTGGCCGAGCCGTACGGCTTCGGCGAGATTGTGGGTGATGTAGCAGGCGGAAAAGCCAACCTGTCCCCAGAGCTCGATCAGGTCGTCCATCAGCAATTCACGCGTCTGGCTGTCGAGCGCGGAGAGCGGCTCATCCATCAGCATGACGGCGGGATTGACCGACAGCGCCCGGGCGATGGCGACGCGCTGCTTCATGCCGCCGGAGAGCTGACGCGGCCAGGCATTGGCAAATTCGGAGAGCTTGGTGCGGGCGAGCACGTCGGTGATGATGGCGCGCGCCTTGTCCTTGCGCACGGAGTGATCTTCCAGCACCAGGCTGATGTTGCCCTCGACCGTGCGCCAGGGAAGCAGGGCAAAATCCTGGAACACGTAAGTCAGCGGGTTGAGGCTGTCCGCCGGCGGATCCCCGGCGATCAGCGCCGCGCCGGCGTCGGGTTTTTCCAACCCGCCCAGAATGCGCAAAAGGGTCGACTTGCCGCAGCCCGAAGGCCCGACGATGCAGACGATTTCGCCCGAGCCGACCGACAGGGAAATGTCGTTCAGGACTTCTACGTCTCCATAGGAATGGTTGACGTGATCAAGGATCAGTTCCATTGTCTGGGCATCCTGAATTCGGCTCGAAAGAGGCACTCCGCAGCAGCTTGCGCCGCGAAGTGCCATGGTGACGGGTTGGTGTCAGCGGATCAATAGGTCTCGACGAAGCTGGTGTCGACGAGATCAGCCATGGTCACGCCTTCGGGCGCGAGCTTCTCGGACTGGAACCAGGCCAGCTGGTCCTCGATGCTCGCGATGTTGAGCTGCGCTCCGGCATTGATGCGCATGGCGCCGGCGGCAATGCGCGGGCCCGCCTTTTCGATCGGCTGGTCGGCATAGACATATTTGTGCACCATGCCGGTGATTTCGGCGACTTCATCGGCACTCATGGTCTTGTCGACCAGGGCAGCGTTGTAGTCGGCGATCCCCTTGGACAGGCCGGCGAGAAAGCGCGTGACCAGGTCACGGTTCTCGGTGACGTTCTTCGTCGATGTGAAGACCGTGGTGACCTGGTAGTTGTCGATGTAGTCGGAGACCTTGCCGATCTCGACCACTTCAGGACCCTTGGTCAGCGCGCCGGCGATATTGGGGACGATCGACCAGGCGTCGATCTGTCCCGATTTCAGCGCGGCGATTACGGCCGGCACCTTCTGCATCGGGGTGATCTTGATCTCGGAGCGGTCGAAGCCCGACTTGTCGGCGATCTTGTGGGCCATGTAGTGGAACGAGGAGCCGGCAGTGGTAACACCGTAGGTACGGCCTGCAAGCTTGTCGGGGCTGGTCAGGCCGGCGTCATAGGCAGCCTTGGAGGCAAGGATCTTCTGGCCGGAGATCTCGGGTGTTTCCTGAAGCGCTCCGCCGATGATGCGAACCGCACCCTTCTCGGCCAGGCTGATGAGGCCGCCGGAAATGGCGGTCATGCCGAAATCGATGTCACCCGAGGCGATTGCCACGGCCATCGGCTGGGCAGCCTGGAAGCTGACGAATTCGACGGCGAGATCCTGTTCAGTGAAGTAGCCCTTGCCCTCGGCGATGATGCTCGGCGAATGCGATGTGAGCGACAGGATGCCGATCTTGATGGCATCGGCGGCCTGTGCGGCGGTGGACAGTCCGGCTGCGGTCACCAGCCCGATGGCGGTGGCGGCAAACATGGATAGTGCGGTTCTGCGTGTCGTCCTGATCATGTGATCCTCCCTGATCGATTTGTGTCGGTTGTCTTGTTTCAGCGTGCTGGCATGACACTCCTCCCGCACGCCGGTACCTAGTTGCCCGGTGCGCCAAAAGGCTCAAGGATGAGCCTTTCGAGCGCCTCGGTGGCCTGCTGATCGTTGCGGGCAAGAACCGCATCGACAAGCCGGTTGCGCATGTCCTTCAACCGTTCGGGTTCGATGGCGCGTTCCTTGAGTACTGCGAAACGGAAACGACGGCTCTCGAAGAACAGCCTGGACTGGAACTCGATCAGTCGCGGCGAATTGCAGCGAGACACCAGAACCGCGTGGAATTCGCGGTTTGCCTCGTCCCATTCCAGCGCCAGCGCATCGATATCGTCCATGACCATTCTGTCGGCGCGATCAACAGCGTGGCGGGCCGCAATCAGTTCTCCCTCCCAGCGCACCGCGCCGTGTTTCATCGACCATTTGAGGCCGAGGCCTTCGATCTCGGCGCGCAGCCGGGTCACGTCCTCGAGATCGGCCTGCGAGGCCGAGGCGACGCGAAAGCCGCGCTGCGAGCTGGCTTCGACAATGCCTTCATTGGCAAGCAGTGTCAGGGCTTCACGGAAGGAATGGGCGCTGCCGCCATAGCGCTGGCGCAGATCCTCGATTTTCAGCCGGGAATCGGGCGGCAGAACGCCGAAGGAAATGTCCCGGCGAACGTGCTCGGCGATGAACTGCACGACTGTCGCCGCATCGTCATTCTTGAAACCGAACACCCGGATCTCCAACAAACCAAAAAATATTGAAGATTTTGGTATTCGTTGAAGGCACGGGGAGTCAACCGTTTTCAGCCTCGTCGCCGGTCCGGCAGCACTGCCGGCGGCTGTCCCAGGCTACATGTGCGAGGGCAGGTACAGCACCAGCCAGGGAAACAGCACAAGGATCAGCAGCCTCACGATGTCCATCATCCAGAATGGCGTGACGCCCTTGAAGATCGTCCCGACCGAGATGTCGCCGACGACGCTCTTGAGAATGAAGACGTTGAGGCCGACCGGCGGGGTAATCAGGCTGATCTCTGTCACCACCACCACCACGATGCCGAACCAGACCGGGTCAAACCCCAGGCCGGTGACAATGGGGAAGAAGATCGGAACGGTCAGAAGCAGCATGGAGAGGCTTTCGAACACGCAGCCGAGTGCGACATAGATCAGGAGGATGACGGTGATGACCAGCCATGGTGAGAGGTCAGCGCTGACGATCATGTCCTTGAGGCCCTCGGGCAGGCCTGCGTAGTTGACGAAATTGGAGAAAATCCAGGCGCCGATGAGAACGCTGAACAGCTGCGCGGTGGTGATCGCGGTTTCCTTGAGCACGGTCATCGTCTCACCGAACGACAGTGAGCCGCGGAACAGGGCGATGAGAAAGGCGCCCATTGCCCCCATGCCGGCAGCTTCGGTCGGCGAAAAGGTCAGATGAAGCGGCCAGAAATCGAGCGCGCCGTAGAGGCCGCCGATCACCAGGAAGAAGAGGAGCAGAACCGACCAGACCCCGCTCAGAGCTTCGAGCTTTTCCTTCACGCTGAACTTCCGGCCGGCCGGTCCGGCGGCGGGATTGCGGAAAACCGAGATCTGCACGGCGATCAGGTAGAACACGATGCCGAGGAAGCCGGGAATGATGCCGGCGATGAACAGCTTGCCGATCGAGGTCTCGGTCAGAAGGCCGTAGATCACCAGGATGACCGACGGCGGGATCAGGATCCCGAGCGTTCCGCCGGCGGCGATCGAGGCTGATGAGAGTTCATCGGAATAGCCGAGCTTGCGCATTTCGGGCATCACCACTTTCGACATGGTGGCGGCGGTGGCAAGCGATGAGCCGCAAATGGCGGCAAAGCCGCCGCAGGCGGCGATCGTGGCCATGGCCAGTCCACCGCGGAAATGGCCGAGAAAGGCGTTCGACACCTGATAGAGTTCGCGGCTGATGCCGCCTTTGTTGACGAACAGGCCCATGAGGATGAAGAGCGGGACTACCGACAGTCCGTAATCCTGGCTGGTGTCGATGATCAGCCGGGAGACCAGCGAGATCGCCGCCCGGAAATTGGTCTCGTAGGTCATGCCGGCCATGCCGACGATGGCCATGGCGAAAGCAATGGGCATGCGCAGCAGTACCAGCAGCAGCACCGCGGCAAAACCGATGAGTGATTCAATCATGTGCGCCTCGGAGAAGGTCTGGCTTGAAGAGAGTGACCATGCCGCGAAGCGCCATCGTGATGGCGGTGACAAGCGTCATGAAGGCGATGAACCAGGTGATGTAGAAGACCGGGATCGAGAGATACTCGGTCAGGTCGCCATAGCTTTTCGCGCGGGCGGCAAGATCAAAGGAGCGCATGGCCGGCCAGATCAGCAAAACACCGCAGATCAGGGTGATCAGGCCGTTGAGGATGCGCTCTATCCCGGCGCGGCGAAAGAGCGGATCGAGCAGGTCGACAACGATGTGCTCGGCTCGCCCTGAAACAACAGGCAGCGCCGAGAAAACGATCACCGCCATGGCGATGCGGGTCAGCTCGGTGGCGGCCTCGATGGGAGCGGAGAAGGTGGAGCGCATGATGACATCGGCGAATGTCAGCACCATGAGCACGAACAAAGTTGCTGCGGCGAGGAGCATCGGCAACTCCGTCAGCCGGTTCAGCAATCTGGCGATGGATTTCATCAGTGGCTCCTTGCAGGCAGATATGGATGCGGGGGCAGGATGTTCCGTGCCCCCGCAACGATGTTACTTGCCGTAGGATGCCATTGTCGACTTGACCATTTCGGCGGCAGCATCGGCATCGATGCCAAGGGCCGAGATCTCGGCAAGCACCTTGGTGCGGACCCGTGCGGCCATTTCTGCGAACGTGGCCTGGTCTTCGGCGCTGGCGGTGACGATGGTGTTGTCACCCGCTGCCATGGTGGCCTCGCGCGCCTTGTCGTCGCTTGCGTCCCAGGCAATGCCCATCATCTTCGATGCGGGCTCACCGAAGACCTTTTCCTCAAGCGCTGCCTTCACGTCGTCAGGCATCGAGTTGAACTTGTCTTCGCTCATGAGGACGGCAAAGGCGCCGCGATAGAAGCCGCCCGGCATCTCGTAGACGTTCTTTGCGACCTCGTTGAGCTTGAAGCTCAGGCGTTCGCCCATGTTCATGGCGACCGCGTCGGCTGCGCCCGAAGACAGGGTCTCGTAGACCTTGGGAGCCGGCACCTGGATGCCGATAAGACCGAGTTCGGCACCGACATCGGCCGAAACGCCGCCGCCGAGGCGGGTCTTGAGGCCGTTGAGATCTGCCAGCGTGGTGACCGGCTTGTTGGAGTGTATCTGACCGGGACCATGTGTGGTCAGCGCAATGACCTTGGTGCCCTTGAACTCGTCAAGCTGGGCCAGATACTTCTCATGGGCCTGCCAGTAGGCAACGGAAGCGGCTTCCGCATTGCCTTCGTAGCCTGGCAGCTCGATCAGCTTCGTGCCGACGAAGCGGCCCGGCTGGTAGCCGTTGAAGATGATGGTGATGTCGGCCGCACCATCAAGGATGAGGTCCATCTGTGCGGGCGGAGGGGCAAGGCCCATCTTGATCTCGCCGCTGACCTTGCCGTCAGTGGCCTCTTCCATCATGTCGACGAGGCCCTCGAGCATATCGACGTTGATCGGATGTGATGGCGGCAGCCAGCTCGATATGGTCAGGTTGATGTCCGCGGCCATGGCCGATGCGGAGAATCCAACTGCCAGCATCGTGCTTGCCAATAGGGTCCCAATCTTTTGCATGCGCTTCCTCCCGGTAGGTGACGGTCAGCTGTCTGTTCGCCGACCTAGACAGGAGAAACATGCAATATCATATAAAAATATGCAACGTCATCTATCCATCTTTTTCAGGAATCTGCGATTGCGGCATCTCTGGCAGGCGAATCGGAGATGCCGGGCTGGTTAGGCTGGTCAGCCTCGAGGTGCCGGATCAGCGCCCGCAGCGTATCCTTGATTTCGGAGCCGTCGCCGCCCTGGAATGATTTGAGCAATTCCAGTTCGTGTGCTCTGGCGTCGGCCACCAGTTCCTCCGCAAGGGCCCTGCCTTGGGGGGTGAGAAACACCCGTACCCGGCGGCCATCCGTCGGATCACTGCGACGGGTGACCAATCCGCGGGCATCCATCTGTATGATGATCTTGGTCAGCCGCGATTGTTCGATCATGGCGTAGCGCGCAAGTTCGGTGACCATGGATCCGTCTGTGTCGGTCAGGCAGGCCATCACGCGCCACTCGGGCACGCGCAACCCGCGCGTGCGCACATGGCTGTGAAAGCGCGCGCTTGCCGCCTCGCTCGCCGCCGCCAGCAGATAGAGCAGGTAGTTGGGTACAAATGGGGCCTTGGGGTCGTCGATTGTGTTGCTCATCCGGATTCCGCGTTCTCAGGGGGAGCTTTCATCGCATCCCCCACGTGCATCTTCAACAAAAACCTCTTGACAAGAATTATATGAAAATTCATGTTTTCTGGCAAAGGAGATCCGTGAATTGGTTGAACCGGTCAAATTGAAACTCGCCACGGCCCGGATGCTGACGCCATCCATTCGGGAAATGGAATTTGTGCGCAGCGACGGCGGCACGCTTGCAAGCTACACGCCCGGCGCTCACGTCAAGTTCGCGTTGCCGGCAGGCGAACGCTCCTATTCGCTGATCGATTTTGAGCCGGTTTCAACTGATTCCGCCATTACCAGCTACCGCTTCGCAGTCCAGCTCGAGGCGCAGAGCACCGGCGGATCGCGGCACATGCATGAGCTTGCGCCCGGCGACGAGGTTCTGGCGCTGCCACCAGGCAATGATTTTCCGCTTGTTGCGGCCAAGCCGGCCCTGCTGATCGCCGGCGGCATCGGCATCACGCCGATGATCAGCATGGCTACGGCACTCAGGCAGTCGGGAACCGGGTTCCGGTTTCACTATACCGGCCGGACCGGTGCTGTGATGGCTTACAGGGATGAGCTGGAAAAGGCATTCGGCGATCACCTGGCACTGCATTTCGATGACCAGCCTGAAAAGGCTTTGAATATCGGCAGCATGTCAGCGTCGGTGAGCGCTGAAGAGCATGTCTATGTCTGCGGACCGAAAGGCATGATCGATGCGGTGAAGTCGGCGATGGAGGCGGCCGGGGTCTCCGCGGACCGGATCCATTTCGAGCTGTTTACATCGGCGGCAGAGCAGGCCGGTGACACAGCGTTCGAAGTCGAGGTTCACGCGACCGGGGAAGTCTTCGAGATCCCGCCGGGAAAGACGATCATCGATGTGCTCGAGGCGGGAGGCGTCGATCTCATCCATGACTGCCTGCGCGGTGATTGCGGGATCTGCAAGACGGATGTCATCGAGGGCCTGCCGGATCACCGTGATGTGGTGCTCAGCGATGCCGAGAAGGCCGAAGGCAAGGTGATGCAGATATGCGTGAGCCGGGCGAAGTCCGCCCGTCTCGTGCTTGATCTTTAGGGGAGGTATTCATGGGACGATATGCAGGAAATCCGGCGGCGATCAGGGCGCTGTATCGCGGCAACGAAGTCCATCGCGACGTCTACATCGATCAGGAGGTCTACCGGCTCGAGATGAAGCACCTGTTCGCCAATGCGTGGGTGTTTGTCGGCCATGAAAGCCAGACGCCGAAAAAGGGCGATTATTTTTCCACGCAAGTCGGCGACCAGCCGGTGATCCAGGTGCGTCACAGTGACGGCGAAGTGCATGTGCTGCACAACCGCTGCCCGCACAAGGGTACCAAGATCGTCATCGACCGGGCCGGAAACACCGGCAAGTTCTTCCGTTGTCCCTATCATGCCTGGTCGTTCAAGACCGATGGCTGCCTGCTGGCGATCCCGTTGAAAAAGGGCTACGAAAACACCGGCTTTGAAAACAGCGACAGCAAGAAAGGCATGCGGGCCGTCGGTGACGTCAGGAACTACCGCGGCTTCATCTTCTGCCGCCTGGCCGAGACCGGCATCTCGTTCGAGGATTTCTTCGGCGATTCGCTTTCCTCGATCGACAACATGGTCGACCGCTCGCCAGCGGGCAGGCTCGAGGTCGCCGGGCCGCCGCTCAGATACATGCATCACTGCAACTGGAAAATGCTGGTCGAGAACCAGACCGACACCTGCCATCCGATGGTGGCGCACGAGAGTTCGGCCGGTACCGCGGTCAAGCTCTGGGAAGAGCTCGACATGCCGGAAGGATCGCCGCTGCCGCCGGCGATGGAAATCATCGCGCCGTTCATGTCACCCTACGAGTTCTTCGAGAACATGGGCATCCGGACCTGGCCGAACGGCCATGGCCACACCGGGGTGCATCATTCGATCCATTCGAACTATTCGGCCATCCCTGGATACATGGAGAAGATGGTCGAGGCCTATGGCGAGGAGAAGGCCAAGGCGATCCTTGATGAGAACCGTCACAACACGGTCTATTTCCCCAACATCATGATCAAGGGGCCGATCCAGCAGCTCAGGGTGTTCATCCCGCTGGCCGCCGACAAGACGCTGGTGGAAAGCTACATCTACCGCCTGGTCGACGGGCCCGAGCAACTGACCGCGCGCACCGCGATGTACAACCGCATGATCAATGCGCCGACCTCGATCGTCGGCCATGACGATCTGGAAATGTACGAGCGGGCGCAGGAAGGGCTGCAGTCCGACGGGCTTGAGTGGGTCAACATCCAGCGGCTTTACGAGGAGGATGAGGACTTCAGCGAGGAAAAGGTCGAGAACGGAACCACCGAGCGGCAGATGCGCAACCAGTTCGATGCCTGGGTCAGGTTCATGACCTGTGACATGGATGATGTGCGGGAGGCGGCGGAATGAGTGTGTCCAAGGACCAGCTGATCGACTTCATCTACGATGAAGCGCGGATGCTTGATGAAGGGCGCTATGACGAATGGCTCGCGCTGTGGCTCAAGGACGGCCACTACTGGATGCCGCTCGATTACAACCAGACCGATCCGATCAATGTTACTTCGCTGATGTATGAAGATCTGTTCATGCTGAAGTTGCGGGTCGAGCGCCTGAACGGCGCCCGGACATTCTCGCAAAAGCCCAAGAGCCGGTGTCATCACGTCATCCAGCGTCCGTTCGTTGACGAGATGGATGAGGCCGCCGGAACCTTCGTGACCAAGACCTTCATGCATTATGTCGAGACCCGGCTCGACGAGCAGTTCCTGCTGGCGCTGACGGCGCGGCATGATCTCGCGCTGGTTGACGGAAAGCTCCGGATCGCCAACAAGCGGGTCGATATCCTCAATTGCGACGCGGCCTTCCGCAATATTCAGCTGCTGCCATGATCGAGCCGGGGACCCAGACCATCTGGCAGGCTTTTGCCGCCACCGCCGGGCTTTATCAGGACCGTCCTGTGTTCAACATCATGGCGGAGACTGCCGGAATCTACGGCATCGAACCCGGCGAGGTAAGCTACCGGCAGGTGCAGGAGCAGGTCACGGAACTGGCGGCTTCCCTGCAGCAGAAAGGCTACAGCCCCGGTTTCCGGGTCATGCTGCTGCTCGAAAACCGTCCGCAGTTCTTTGTCTGGCTGCTGGCGCTGAACCGGATCGGCGCCTCGGTGGTTCCGGTCAATCCGGATCTCAGGCACTCGGAGCTTACCTATATGGCCGGCCATTCCGAGCCCTCCCTGATTGTCGGACTTGCGAACCGCTGCGAAGAACTTGCTGCCGCAGCCAGCGATGCTGGGCTTTCGGTTCCGGTGATCGCGCCGGGCGATGCGGTGCCCCAACCCGGAACAGCGGGCCCCGTTGCGCTCAGGGAAGACGAGACCGGTGAAGCACTTGTTGGCGAGGAAATGGAAGCGGCGCTGCTTTACACCTCCGGCACCACGGGCAATCCGAAGGGATGCATTCTCACCAATACCTATTTTCTCGAAGCCGGGCGCTGGTACGCCAATGCGGGTGGGCTGTGCGCGCTTACCCCCAATGGCGAGCGGATGATCACGCCGCTGCCGATCTTTCACATGAACGCCATGGCCTATTCCTTCATGGCGATGGTCGCGGTCGGTGGCTGCCTGACAGTGCTTGACCGGTTTCACCCGTCGAGCTGGTGGCGGTGCGTGCGCGAAAGCGGGGCGACATGCCTGCATTATCTCGGCGTCATGCCGTCGATGCTGATGGGCGCGGCAGAGGATCCGGCAGACAGGGACCATTCGGTCCGGTTCGGGTTCGGGGCGGGTGTCGATCCAAAGCTCCATGCGGGTTTCGAGGCGCGCTTCGGCTTTCCACTGGTCGAGGCCTGGGCCATGACGGAGACCGGCGCGGGTGCCGTGATTTGCGCCAACCAGTTGCCGCGCCGGGTTGGCGAAAGCTGTCTGGGCAAACCGGGAGCCGAACTTCAGGTGCGGATCGTTGATGCAGACGGATATGTCAGCCAGGCTGGTCCGGGCGAGTTGCTGGTCCGGCGAGAGGGCAGGGATCCCCGTCGCGGCTTCTTCGCCGGCTATTTCAAAAACCCGGAAGCCACCGATGAAGCCTGGACGGATGGCTGGTTTCACACCGGCGACATTGTTCGCCGCGAAGCCGATGGCTCGATGTTCTTTGTGGACCGCAAGAAGAACGTGATCCGGCGTTCGGGCGAAAACATCGCCGCGGTGGAAGTCGAATCGGCGCTGATGCGGCATCCGGCGGTCAAGGCTGCCGCGGTCGCGGCGGTGGCCGATCCGGTGCGCGGAGACGAGGTGTTTGCCTGCCTCAAGGTCGAGGGTGAGCCGGGCGAGGCGCTGGCTCTCGATATTGTCGGCTGGTGCCTGGGGCAGCTCGCCTATTACAAGGCGCCGGGCTATGTCGCCTTTGTCGACGCCCTGCCGCTGACATCGACGCAGAAGATCCAGCGCCGTGAGCTCAAGGAGCTTGCCGAAAGGCTTGTGCAGGACCCTGCAACGGTAGACACTCGCGGCATGAAGAAGCGGACGGCAGCGTGAAGCGGCAGAGTTACGACGGGGTGGTTCTGACCGCGCCTGTCTCGGTGCCCTATGTCCGCTATTCCCAGGAAACCGCACACTGGTGGATCGCGCGCGCGCTCAAGCAGACGCTCGAGGTGGCGAGCCTTTCGCCGCGCCAGCTGGACGGGTTTTCGGTCTCGAGTTTCACGCTGTTTCCCGATACGCCGGTGGGGCTGACCCAGCATCTGGGGCTGAGTCCGCGATGGCTCGACAGCATTCCGATGGGCGGGGCGAGCGGGGTGGTGGCGCTGAGGCGGGCGGCACGCGCGGTACAGGCCGGTGACGCTGATGTGGTGGCCTGCATTGCCGGCGATGCCAACCGGATCGACAGCTTTCGCCAGCTCCTGTCGTCGTTTTCGCGCTTTGCGATGGATGCGTCCTATCCCTATGGATCCGGCGGACCGAACGCCAGTTTTGCGCTGATCGCCGATGCCTACATGACTGAGTATGGTGTGACGCGTGAGGATTTCGGCCGCATCGCGGTGGCGCAGCGGGCCAATGCGCTGCACTACCCGAATGCCATTATGAAGGCGCCGCTGACGCTGGAGCAGTATCTTTCCGCCCGGCCGATTTCCGAGCCGTTCGGGCTGTTTGACTGCGTCATGCCCTGCGCCGGTGCCGAAGGTTTTCTGGTGATGCGCGAGGACGAAGCGCAAAGCCGCGGCCTTGCCTATGCCCGTATTTCTGCAACGATCGAGCGCCACAACGCCTTTCCCGAAGATCCGATCCAGCTGCGCGGCGGCTGGGCAATGGATATCGATGAACTCTATGAAATGGCGGGCTGCGGGCCGGAATCCATCGACCTGTTGCAGACCTATGACGATTACCCGGTGATCTCGATGATGCAGTTCGAGGATCTGGGTTTTTGCGCCAAGGGAGAGGGCGCGCGGTTCGTGCGCGCGCGCGATCTGACGATCACCGGCGATTTTCCGCACAACACCTCGGGCGGGCAATTGTCTGCCGGGCAGGCGGGGGCCGCCGGCGGGTATCTCGGGCTGGTCGAGGCGATAAGGCAGGTGACCGGCCAGGCTGGCGGCACGCAGGTTGCCAAGGCCCGGACCGCGATGGTGTCTGGCTTCGGGATGATCAACTACGACCGTGGCCTGTGCTCCTCGGCAGCGATCCTGACAGGGGATGGCGTATGACCGACAAGCTTCTGCCGCCGAAAAAGAAAAACCCGCAGTTGCGCCAGATGGTGCCCACGCTGCCGCCGCAGATGCGCTCGCGGGCGGCGCTGGGGCTGACTGCTGCTGCGGCGCGCGGGGCGTTCTCGCTGCAGCATTGCCAGGAATGCGGCGCTGTCCAGTATCCACCGCGCGATGCATGCTGCGCCTGTCTCTCGGTCGATCTTGCCTGGCGCAAGACACCGAGGGAAGGCACGGTGATCGCCGAAACCCGCATTAACGTGTCGCCTGATCCCTATTATCGCGAGCGGTTGCCCTGGCGTTCCGGTCTGGTGCGGCTTTCGGCCGGACCGACTGTTTTGTGCCACCTGCACGGCGATGTGGGGCGGGGCGACATCGTTCTTATGGATCTCAAGCTCGACAAGGCCGGGCAGGGTGTGATGATCGCTCTGCCTCAGGAAAGGAGTCCCGACATGGCGGACGATCCGCAATTGCGCGAGCTCACCGCGCATCCCAAACACCGGCGGGTGCTGATCACCGACATCAGGTCTCCTGCAACACGGCCGCTGATCGAGGCGCTGCTCAAGGCCGGGGCCTCGCAGATCTTCGTCGGCGAATCCGAAAGCTGGCGGCGTGGATCCGATCATGCGGCGATTGCCGGACTCGACAAGGTCTCGGTGATGCCGCTTGATGTCTCCGATCCGTCCTCGGTGAAGAGACTGGCTGCCGAGATCGGCGGCAAGACCGATATCCTGATCAACACCGCGCGGCATGTGCGGCCCGGTGGGGTGCTCGGCTCCGACACGGTGTTTGCGCGCGAGGAGTTCGAGATCAATGCGCTGGGGCTGATGCGGCTGGCGCAGGCCTTCGGTCCAGGCATGGCGTCGCGCACCGCTGACGGTGTCAATTCGGCCGTTGCCTTCGTCAACCTCCTGTCGGTGCATGCCTTGTCGGCAGACCCGCAGTATGGCGCGTTTTCGGCCAGCCAGGCGGCGGCGCTGTCGATCAGCCAGACGCTGAGGGCCGAGTTCCGCGCTTCGGGTCTCAGGATGATCAATGTCTTTGCCGGGCCGACCGACGATGAATGGCATCAGCCGCTGCCGCCGCCGAAAGTGGCGCCGAAGGCGCTCGCCATGTCCATCGTCGAAGCGCTCTGCGAAGGGCTCGAGGATGTGTATTGCGGCGATGTCGCAAAGGATCTGGAGGAGCGCTGGCGGCGTGATCCCAAGGTTCTGGAACGTGAACTTGCGGGAGGCGCCTGATGAGCAATCCACTTGATCAGCTTGCGTCGGCTCTTGCAGGCGGTACGGTCGAGATTGTCGATCTCACCCACACGCTGGATCCGGATTTTCCGGTGATCGTGCTGCCGCCGGAGTTCGGTCAGTGTGCGCGGTTCCGGATGGAGGAAGTCTCGGCCTATGACGGCCGCGGGCCGGCTTGGAAATGGCACAACATTTCCATGAACGAGCACACCGGCACGCATTTCGATGCGCCGATCCACTGGGTCTCGGGCCGCGATGTCGCCAATGGTGCGGTCGACGAGATCGATCCCTCGGTTTTTGTCGGACCGGTGGTGGTGATCGATTGTTCCGAGGGCGCTGCGAGTAACGATGATTTTGAGCTTACGCCCGAGATCATCGATGCGTGGGAAGCCGAACACGGCCCAATTCCGGCCGACAACTGGGTGCTGATGCGCACCGACTGGTCGAAACGGCGCGGTGCCGAGTATCTCAATATGGCGGACGACGGGCCGCATTCACCCGGGCCCACTCCGGCGGCGATCGAGACACTGCTGAAGCGCAACATCCGCGGGTTTGGTACCGAGACTGTCGGGACCGATGCTGGGCAGGGCGCGCATTACGTGCCGCCCTATCCGGCGCATTATCTGCTGCACGGGGCGGGGAAGTACGGGCTTCAGTGTCTTTCCAACCTCGACCGCCTGCCGCCCAAGGGGGCGATGCTGATCGCGCCGCCGCTGAAGATCAAGGGCGGCACCGGCAGTCCGCTCCGGGTGCTGGCGCTGGTGCCGGCTGGATCAGGTTCTGGAGAGACCAAATGAGCGAGTACACGGCCGTCATCACCGGCGCCTCCAAGGGGATCGGCGCGGACCTGGCAGGCAAACTGCTTGAACGCGGCTATACGGTGATCAACCTGTCGCGCAATGCGCCCGAGTGGACGCATGAGCGGCTCGTCAGCCTCGAATGCGACCTGCTTGATGCGGAGGCGGTCAAGGCGGCTGCCCACCGCATTGCCAGCGAGCACAAAGTCACCCACTTCGTCCACAATGCCGGGCTGATCTGGCCCAATCTCGTGGAAGAGGCAAAGCCAGAAGACATTACCGGTCTGTCGCAACTGCACTTGGGCTCGGCGCTGACGTTGTTGCAGGGCTTCCTGCCATCGATGAAGGCGAAGAAATTCGGCCGCGTGATGTTCAATGGGTCGCGTGCGGCACTCGGCGTGCCGACGCGGACCGCCTATTCGGCAACCAAGGCCGGGATGATTGGCATGGCCCGGACATGGGCGCTGGAACTGGCGCCGCATGGCATCACCGTCAATGTGGTGGCGCCGGGGCCGATCCAGACCGACAATTTCTGGGGCATCATCCCGAAAGGCAGCGAGCGCGAGGCGGACCTTGCCAACAGGATCCCGGTCGGGCGTCTGGGCTCGGTGGATGATGTGAGCAACGCATTCCTGTTTTTCTGCGATCCGGCGAGCAGCTTTGTCACCGGTCAGACACTTTATGTCTGCGGTGGTACCAGCATCGGCATGATCAACCTGTAACGCAATTCAGTCCGCGGTGGTCCGAAACGCAAATCGCGCCCGATAGGGCGCGATTGCAGGTGTTGCGAGGTATGACCTGTCTGCGCGGCTAGATCGCCAGATAGTCGTGTCGCAGCTGCTCGTTCTCGAGAACTTCCTTGGCGGTGCCATCGTAAACGACCCCTCCGGATTCGAGGATGACCGCACGATCGGCAAGCTGAAGCGCGCGCACGGCATTCTGCTCGACCAGGATCGTGGTGATGCCCTGCTGCTTGATGATGTTGAGCGTCTTTTCGATCTCGTCAACGATGACCGGTGCCAGGCCTTCATACGGTTCGTCGAGAAGCAGGACCTTGATGTCGCGGGCCAGCGCACGACCGATCGACAACATCTGCTGCTCACCACCCGACAGCGTGACGCCTTCCTGCTTGCGGCGTTCGCCGAGCCGCGGGAACAGTTCGTAGATGCGTTCCACCGACCAGCCGATAGGCGGGGCGATCTGGGCCAGCTGGATGTTTTCCTCGACTGTCAGCCCTGCAATGATGCGCCGGTCCTCCGGA
Source organism: Parahoeflea alexandrii (assembly GCF_024105735.1). GTDB lineage: Bacteria > Pseudomonadota > Alphaproteobacteria > Rhizobiales > Rhizobiaceae > Hoeflea > Hoeflea alexandrii. The sequence goes on from NZ_JAAAML010000001.1 coordinate 1,078,728, forward strand.
ACAAGTGCCAGGCCGTTGGTCGCGGCCTCATATGAGGTCATCCGGTGGAGAGGCTTGTGGTCAAGCCATATCTCCCCATGGGTGACCTGGGGATTGTCGAGGCGTGCGATGGCGCGCAGGGTTGAGGTCTTTCCGGCCCCGTTGCGCCCGAGCAAGGCAAGGATTTCGCCTTCGTGCACATTGAAGTTGACGCCCTGGACGATGTAGCTCTCACCATAATAGGCATGCAGGTCATAGACCGAGAGATAGGCCGGTGCGGTGGCCGCCTGGTTGGCATTCTTCGAAAAATCAGGGCGCGGTTTGGTCGCGGCCGTGTCTGTTCCCAGCGTCGTCATGCGCTTTCTCCCAAATAGGCTTCCTTGACCTTCGGATGTCCCTTGATGTTCTCGGGTATGTCTTCAACCAGCGGTGTGCCCTGGGCGAGAACGGTGATCCTCTGGGCGAGGGAGAAGACCACGTGCATGTCGTGTTCGATGATGACCATCGTGATGTCGCGCGATGCGTGGATCTGCTTGAGCAGGTCGATGGTGTTGTTGGTGTCTGCGCGGGCCATGCCGGCTGTCGGCTCGTCGAGCAGCAGCAGCTTCGGCTCCTGCACGAGGCACATGGCCATCTCGAGGCGGCGCTTGTCGCCGCGCGACAGCGAGCCGGCGATCATGTCGCGCTTGGCCGCCATGTTGACTTCTTCCAGCATGGCTTCGGCTTTTTCGATGATCGACTTCTCGCTCTCGATGCTTTCCACCGCATGCAAGCGGAAAGACCCGTCGCGCTTGGCAAAGCAGGGAATGAGCATGTTTTCCAAGACGCTCAGATCGGTGAAGATCTCGGGTGTCTGGAACACGCGGCTGATGCCCAGCTGGTTGATCTGAAATGGTGTCCGACCGAGCACGGACTGCCCCTGAAAGGTCACGCTTCCGGTATCGGGGATCAGTTTCCCGACCAGCACGTTCAAGAGCGTCGATTTGCCGGCTCCATTGGGCCCGATGATGGCGTGAACCGATTTTTCGGCAATATCAAGGTTCACGTCGCCCAAGGCCTGCAATCCGCCAAAGCGCTTGTTGACGCCTTTAACTTCTAGAATTCCCATGGTTCAGACTCCAGCTCAGGCTACGTGCGGTTTGGGAGTGGGGTGGTGCTCGGGGTCCTTGCCGCCGGAACCGGAGCCCTTCTTGCGCTTGAAGAGCTTGGCGATGCGCTCGCCACCCTCCATCAGGCCGCCCGGCAGGAAGATCACGACGAGCATGAAGACGATGCCCAGCGTCAGGTGCCAGCCCTTGCCGATGAAGGGATGGATCACGGTGACGACGAAATCTTCCAGTCCGTCGGGCATGAAGGAAAACCACTGATGCAGGATCGTATCGTTGATCTTGGAGACAATGTTTTCCATGTACTTGATCATGCCTGCGCCAAGGACCGGTCCGATCAGCGTGCCGGCGCCGCCAAGGATCGTCATCAGCACGACCTCGCCGCTTGCCGTCCAGAACATGCGTTCCGGCCCGACCTGGGTATCCATTGCCACCATCAGACCGCCGGCCAGACCGGCATACATGCCCGAGATAACGAAGGCTGCGAGCGTGTAGGGGCGTGAATTGAGACCCGTATAGTTGAGCCGCTGCTGGTTGCTCTTGATGGCGCGCAGCATCATGCCGAATGGCGAGCGGAAGATGCGGATGGCAATGTAGAAACTGATGATCATCATGAAGGCGGCTACATAGTAACCGGCGTTGAAGGTGAAATCCCATCCTCCGACCTGGAGACTGACATTTTCGCTCATCTGGAGGCCGAACAGGTTGGCGCGACCGAATTCGCCGGCATTGCTGTCCAGGATCCGCGGATCGCTGATCTTGGCCTGGAGGCCCGTCTCGCCGCCGGTGATCGGTGTGAGCACCGAATAGGCCAGTGCGTAGGACATCTGGGCGAAGGCCAGTGTCAGGATGGAGAAGTAGATGCCCGAACGGCGCAGGCTGATCCAGCCAACCAGCAGCGAAAACAGACCTGCAAAGATCACCGACATGATGATTGCCGGGATCACATTCATGGTCAGAAGCTTCATCATCCAGATTGCCGCGTAGGAGCCAACTCCGAGGAACGCTGCGTGACCAAAGGAGAGGTAACCAGTCAGCCCGAACAGGATATTGAAGCCGATGGCAAAAATCCCGAAGATCACGAAACGCTGCATCAGGTCCGGATAGCCGGCGTTGAACTGGGCAAGCTCCGAGTCAACGGGGAAGGGGTTGAGCAGGAAGGGAGCCAGCATAGTCAGCGCGATGACAAGCAGCAGCAGGCGAGTGTCTTTTGTGTTCAATCCAAGCATGGCTTATTCCTCCATCACGCCTTTGCGACCCATCAGGCCACGCGGGCGTGTGAGCAGAATGACGATGGCAACGAGATAGATGATGATCTGGTTGATCCCCGGGACCAGGTCGATGACCCAACCCATCGAGGCAAGGCTCTCCAGAACGCCCAGCAGGAAGCCCGCGGCCACGGCGCCACCAAGGCTGCCCATACCGCCAACAACGACCACGACAAAGGAAAGAACCAGAAAATCCATACCCATATGGTAGTTTGGAGGATTGATCGGGGTGTACATGACGCCGGCCAATCCCGCGACAGCTGCTGCGATGCCGAACATGATGGTGAAGCGCTTGTCGATGTTGATGCCGAGCAATCCAACTGTTTCACGGTCGGCCATGCCGGCACGAACGACCATGCCGAAGGTGGTGAATTGCAGGAAGGAGAAGACGGCGGCAACAAGAACCATGGCAAAGCCGAAATAGACCAGCCGCCAGTAGGGATAGATGATGGAGTTTGCATCGAACCCGATGAGGACACCGAAGTCGAAGGAGCCGGCAAAGGCTTCGGGGGCCGGCGTCGGGATGGGGTTTGCCCCGTAATAGTATTTGATGATCTCCTGCAGCACGATGGCGAGACCAAAGGTGACCAGGATCTGATCCGCGTGGGGGCGCTTGTAGAAGTGCTTGATCAGACCGCGCTCCATGATCACACCGATCAGGATCATCACCGGAATGGCAAACAGGATCGACAAGGGCACCGACCAATCTATGATCGTGGCGCCGACTTCCGGGCCGAACCATTCATGGAGGTAGGGCACTTCGACCTTCATCGGGTTGCCGAGAAAGTCCTTTCGCGACTCATCGATCACGACGTGGGAGAGCGACAGGATCCGGGAGAGCGTGACGGCACAGAATGCACCCAGCATGAACAGCGCGCCGTGGGCAAAGTTGACCACGCCCAAGGTGCCAAAGATCAAGGTCAGTCCCAGGGCAATCAGCGCATAGGCGCTGCCCTTATCCAGACCGTTCAGAATTTGAAGGATGATGGCGTCCATCGGTTCCACCTTTCAAGGAGTCGCTGGGTGGGGCATATATCGTAGTCTAGCCGGCTGCGCCGCGAGCGGCGCAACCGGTTGTTTTCCTTAACTGACCTTTTGAGATCAGGCGCCGGAGTTGCAGGCGCCCAGGTCGCCACCGGCGAACTGCGGGTGGTCAGGCGCGTAGGTGACCTGCTCGACCGGGGTGACCTCAACGATTTCCACGAGATCGAATTCGTTCTCGGGGTTCTCCTTGCCGCGCACCACGACCACGTCCTTGAAGCACTGGTGGTCATCTGCACGATAGAGGGTCGGGCCGTTGCCCATACCGTCGAACTCGAAGCCTTCGAGGGCCTCGACCACCGCGCAGGGGTCGAACGACTTGGCGCGTGTAACCGCATCCGCATACAGCATGGTCTGGACATAGCAGGTATGTGCAGCCTGGCTGGGCGGGAAGCCGTACTTTTCGCCGAACGACTTGACGAAGGCGTTGGTGCCCGAATAGCGAGCGCCAAGCTCGTTTTCGAGTTTCCAGTCCCAGTTCTGCGACCCGAGGATGCCGGCGATGTTCTTGCCGGCGCCGCGGGCCATCAGCTCGGAATAGAGCGGCACCACGATTTCGAACTTCTTGCCGTTGGCCTCTGCCTGGCGCAGGCCGAACTGGACCGCGTTGGTCAGCGAGTTGACCATGTTGCCGCCGTAGTGGTTGAGAACGAGCACGTCTGCGCCGGAGTTGAGAACCGGAGCGATGTAGGAGCTGAAGTCGGTCTGAGTGAGCGGCGTCAGCACCGAATTCACTGTTTCCCAGCCAAGGGCTTCGGTCGATTCACGAACAGCCTGCTCGGTCGTGTAGCCCCAGTTGTAGTCGGCGGTCAGGTGGTAGGCCTTGCGGTCGGCGCCGTATTCCTTGGCCAGGATCGGCGCAAGGGCTGCACCCGACATATAGGAGTTGAAGAAATGACGGAAGCCGTTGGCCTTCTTGTCCTTGCCGGTGGTGTCGTTGGCATGGGTCAGACCGGCCATGAAGATGATGCCGGCTTCCTGGCACAGCGCCTGAACAGCCACGGCGACGCCGGAGGACGAACCGCCCGAAATCATGATGGCGCCGTCTTTTTCGATCATCGACTTGGCAGATGCACGTGCGGCGTCCGACTTGGTCTGGGTGTCGCCGGAGACGAAGCCGACCTTCTTGCCCAGGATGCCGGTGCCATCGAGAACCTTCGAGCTGAAGGTGTTGAGCATGCCGCCATCGCCGCCACCGTTGAGGTGTTCGACCGCAAGCTCGAACGCACGAAGCTCGTCTGCGCCTTCGTCTGCGTAGGGGCCCGACTGCGGAACGTTGAAGCCCAAGGTGACGGTGTCGCCCTTCGGCTCATTGAGATAGGCGCGAGCCGAGCTCGTGAAGATGGTCGGCAGCGCAAGGCCGGCGCCGACGGCAACGCCCGACTTGATAAGCGAACGGCGATTCAATTGGAATTTCGACATAAAATCCTCCCTGGAGTGGAATGTGCAAGGCCTCCCAGCCTTGCCACCATAGCTACGCTAATAGCAGTCTTTAAACAAACATGGCCGGGGCTCCGATGCCATTAGACTATTGTATATTCATGCAAACCAATGCCTGTGCTTGCCGATTGTGTGGTACAGGCAGGCGCTTGCAAGAGCCGCAGGATGAGGCAAATCATGCCCCATGACGCGTTGAAAATCGCTTTGACGGCATGGAATCCGACCCGTGTTGCAAATAGGCGGGTACTTTTTTACGGGTTTCGGCATTTTTTGCGGAGCTGGTCTGCATGCCGGCTGTCTGCAGCCGATGCTGCTGAGTATTTGCTTCGTCATTAGACTTTAGGATGCGGCGCGGGTTTTACATGAGCTTTTCTGGGAATCATGTCGTGCTGTCCGGTCAACACAGCAATCGATTCGGCGGCGCCGAGATTTACACTTCACCTTGTCGAGGCGCCGCTGTTTTCCAATGGCCGCCCATTGGCCGCGACCAGGCGCCGTTTTCGTCAGTAGCGGCGCGGCGTCAGTCCTGACTGGAACCAGCTGACGAAGGTTTCCATGGAGAAGACGGGCACGCCGGTCGCCATCCTCATATCGGCCGCATAGGGGACCATGTTGGTGCATTCGAGCACGATGGCGCCGACATCGGGATGCGCGGCACACAGGGCCATGGCTGCCTCCATGTTGTCCTGGCGGGCCAGGTCGACATCAAGCTCGAGTTCGTTGCCAAGGATTGCGCGGGTGAATTCCCTGCCGCCTTCGGTTGAGCCGACCGGTGTGTTGGCAGGCACTCCCGCTGCCTCGAGGTGACGGGGCGTGAGTGTGGAAGCGGAAATGGTCAGGATGCCGGCTCGTCTGCCCGGCGGCAGCAGCCGATTGACCAGATCAACCTGCATGAGAGAGGATGTTGCCACCGGGACCTGCAGGGCGGAGGAGAGTTCCTCCTGGAACAGGGACAGGAACCCGCAATTGGTGGTGATGCCGTCGGCGCCGTCGCGTACGAGGTCACGGGCGGTCTCGATGAAGGCGTCCAGGGTGCCGGCGGCGCCCTGCCGCACCACGAGATCGGGCGTTGCATTGCGAACCACGCGGTAAAGCACCGGGAACGGCCAGGTGGTGGCGTTGCCGATGTCGCCCGGGATGCGCGGGAAGCGGGCATCCAGCATGAGGATGCCGACCGATGCGCCGTAAATCGACTTGCCGCCTTTGACCTTCGCGCTCAAGCTGCATTCCTTTCGCTGAATCAAACCGATAGATCCGGCCGGTCCAAGGGAATCTGTTGACACAGCTTCGCCGGCTTCACAAGATGCCCGCTTCGGGGCGGTCAAGAGCAGGGCAGGCGTTGGTGCAACAGTCGACAAACCAGCTGGTTGGCGCCGAAGCCCTGGTCCGGATGCTTAAGGCCTACAAGGTGACCGATGTGTTCGGTCTTTGCGGCGATACCAGCCTGCCGCTGTATGACGTGCTTGCGCGTCAGGACCACGGAATCAGGCATTTTCTCACCCGCGACGAACGGCATGCCGCCTATATGGCGGACGGCTATGCCCGCGTCACCGGAAAGCCCGGCGTCTGCGAAGGTCCGTCGGGAGGCGGGGCGACCTACATGTTGCCCGGTGTCGTCGAGGCCAACGAGAGTTCCATTCCGGTGCTGGCGATCACCAGCGACGTCGCCACCACCTCGCGCGGCCGCTATCCGCTGACCGAACTCGACCAGACGGCGCTGTTTCGTCCGGTGACCAAGTGGAATGCGTCGCTCGATGACGCGGCGCGGTTGCCGGCGATGGTCCGTCAGGCGTTCCGCGCGATGACAACCGGCCGGCCGGGCGCGGTGCATCTGGCATTGCCATTCAATACGCAGAAGTCGGAGACAGATCCCGCGGAGATATGGGCCGAGGAGCGGCATTGCAGCTACCCGTCCGAGCCCGCAGGTCCGGATCCGGACGCCATCGCGGAAGCGGTGCAGATCCTGAAGGCCGCAAGATCGGCGGTGGCGATCTGTGGCGGCGGACCGATCATCGCCGGGGCTTTTGCCGAACTCAGGCGGCTTGCGGATCTCATCGAGTTGCCGGTTGCGACCACCGTTTCGGGGCAGGGAGCGATTGCCGAAACCGATCCGCTGGCGGTGGGCGTCGTCGGCTCGAACGGCGGCAATCCGGCCACGCGCGCTGTCGTCGACAGCGCCGATGTGGTCCTGTTCATCGGTTGCCGCGCGGGGTCGGTCACCACCGAGCGCTGGCGGTCGCCTGGCAAGGACAAGACCATCATCCACATCGACAGCGATGCCATGGTGATCAGCGCCAACTATCCGACAGCGGTTGCCATCTGCGCCGATGCGCGGCTGGCGCTTGCGGCTCTTGCCGATGCGCTGGAGGCCGAGACAGGTCTGATCGCACAGGAGGGTGTTCGTCGGGCGAAAGCTGCGTGGGACGCCAAGCTTGGAGATTTTGCGCCGCTGGCTGCGAGCAATGAAACCCCGATCCGGCCGGAACGGGTTGTGGCGACGCTTGCCGGGCTGCTCGATGACGACGCCATCGTCGTGGCCGATCCGGGAACGCCGTGTCCTTACTTCTCGGCACATTACCGCTGGCCCCGCGCCGGGCGCAATTTCATCACCAACCGCGCGCATGGCGCGCTCGGCTATGCGCTCGCCGCCGCAATGGGCGCGCATGTCGGCCGGCCGGCCGTAAAGACGGTCGCGGTGATGGGAGACGGCTCGTTCGGATTCTGCTGCGGTGAACTGGAAACGCTGTTGCGCTACCGGATGCCGATCACCTGCATCGTGTTTTCCAACGCGACCTTCGGCTGGATCAAGGCCGGGCAGAAGGCCGGCTTTGGCGCGCGCTTCTACAATGTCGATTTCAACCGCACCGACCATGCCGCCGTGGCAAATGCGTTCGGCGTCAAGTCCTGGCGGGTTGAAAACCCTGGCGAACTGGAGGTGGTCCTGCGCCAGGTGCTGGTCCATGACGGACCGACGCTGGTCGATGTCATATCGCAACCGCTGCATGAGGCTGCGGCGCCTGTTTCGGAGTGGGTGGCATGAGTGCTGGCAAGAATGACGGCAGCAAGACCATCGCCATCATCGGCGCCGGGATCGTCGGGGTTTCCACTGCTATCTGGCTGCAGCGCGACGGGCACAAGGTTATCCTGATTGACGGCAAGGGGATCGGCGAAGGCGCGAGCTACGGCAATGGCGGCGTGCTGGCCTCGTGCTCGATTGTGCCTGTGACCACGCCGGGCCTGCTGCGCAAGGCGCCGGGAATGCTGTTTGATCCGGGCCAGCCGCTGTTTCTCAAGTGGTCCTACCTGCCGAAACTGGCGCCCTGGCTGATCAAATATCTCGGCCATGCCAATGCCGCCGATACAAAACGCATAGCCGCCGCGATGGCGCCCTTGGTCGGCGACAGCTTGAGCGAGCACCAGGCGCTCTCGGCCGGCACCGGCGCAGAAGCCTGGGTCAAGCCGGACGATTACCTGTTCCTCTACCGTGACCGCGCGCATTTTGAAGGCGACGCCTTTGGTTGGTCAATCCGCAAGGCACACGGTTTCAAGTGGGAGGAACTGGAGGGGCCTGCCTTCAAGTCCTTCGATCCGGCGTTCGGACCGGAGCAGGGTTTTGCGGTCCGGCTCGGGGATCATGGGCGGATCTCGGACCCTGGGGCCTATGTCAAGGCGCTGGGCGCCCACGTGATGGCGTCGGGCGGCCGCTTGATCGAAGGCAATGCCGAGGCCATCATCGAGGAAGGCGGCAAGGTCAGCGGCGTGCGGGCCGGTGGTGAAACGATTGCCTGCGATGCGGTGGTGCTTGCGGCGGGCGTCTGGTCCGGGCCTCTGGCACGGCAGCTCGGCCTCAAGGTGCCGCTGGAAAGCGAGCGCGGTTACCATCTGGAACTTTGGGAGCCCAATATCATGCCGCGGTCGCCGGTGATGATTGCGTCGGGCAAGTTCGTCGCCACGCCGATGGACGGCCGGCTGCGGCTTGCCGGCATCGTTGAATTCGGCGGGCTGGATGCGCCGCCGTCAAAGGCGCCGCTGGCGCTTCTGGAGAAAAACATCAGGGCGGCCATTCCCGGGATAAGCTGGAAGCACAAGACCGAATGGCTGGGGCATCGCCCGGCACCGGCGGATTCCATCCCGGTTATCGGAGAATCGCCGGTCATGCGTGGCGCGTTCATGGGATTTGGCCATCACCATGTGGGGTTGACGGGCGGGCCGAAAACGGGCCGGATGCTGGCCCAGATGATCTCCGGGCGGAGACCGAACTTCGATATGTCACCCTACGCGCCTTCGCGTTTTCAGTCGGGATAGATGCAACATCTGACCAAAGAGCTTTTCAACAGGGAGAATGCCATGAAGACGATCGTGAAACTACTTGGCGCAGTTGCCGTGCTGGCCACCGGCGCCACCGCAGCCCATGCCGAAAAATGGGACATGCCAATGGCCTATCCGGCCAGCAACTTCCATTCCGAGAACGGTGCTGCCTTTGCCAAATGCGTGACCGATGCCACCTCGGGCGGGATCGAAATCGTCACCCATCCCGGCGGTTCGCTGTTCAGCGGCAATGACATCAAGCGCGCGGTGCAGACCGGCCAGGCGCCGATCGGCGAGCGGCTTCTGTCTGCGCATGCCAACGAGAACCCGCTTTTCGGTTACGATTCGGTACCGTTTCTGGCGACGTCTTTTGATGATTCCGCCAAATTGCTGAAGGCGGCCAAGGAAACAGTCGCCGAAGCGCTCGACGAGCAGAACCTGGTCTATGTCTATTCGGTGCCGTGGCCGCCGCAGGGTTTCTACATGAAGAAGGAGGTCAACTCGGCAGCTGACCTGAACGGCGTCAAGTTCCGCGCCTACAACGCTGCAACCGCGCGGATTGCCGAACTTGCCGGCATGGTGCCGGTGCAGATCGAGGCCGCGGAACTGAGCCAGGCGCTGGCCACCGGGGTGGCGGAATCGTTCATCTCCTCGGGCTCGACCGGGGTGGATTCGAAGGTCTGGGAAAGCCTGACGCATTTCTATGACGTCCAGGCCTGGCTGCCGCGCAACACCGTCTTCGTCAACAAGGACGCCTTCAATGCGCTCGATGAGGCCGGCAAGAAGGCGATCATGGACTGCGGCGCAACCGCTGAAGCTGCGGGCGATGCCAAGTCTCGCGAACTGACCAGCGGCTATCTTGAGACGCTTGCCGAAAACGGAATGAGCGTCAGCGGTCCGAGCGACCAGTTCAAGACCGACCTGCAGGGCTTTGGCGCGACCATGACCGAGGAATGGATCAAGGCTGCCGGCGACAAGGGCAAGGCCATCGTCGACGCCTACAAGGCGATGTAAGAAGGTCAGATAACCAGCGGGCGCCCCAATGCGGGCGCCCGCATTCTTGGGGGCAGGGCATGGCAACTGCAGTCGACAAACATCCCGTCAGGCGCGTACTTGATGCCGTCTATGATTTCGCCGGCTATGTCGCGGCGCTGTGCCTACTGGCCATCCTTTTGGTAATCGTGGCGCAGATGACCACCCGCTGGATGGGCATATCCGTGCCGGGACTTGCCGAGTATGCGGGATACCTGATGGCGGCGGCCTCGTTCCTCGCCTTCGCCCACGGCCTCAACCGCGGGGTCCACATCCGGGTGAACCTGTTTCTCACCGCGCTCGGGCAGCACCGTTTCTGGGGTGAGGTCTGGTGCATGATCATCGGCACGGCGGCATCGAGCTATCTGGCCTGGTACGCCGTCAAGCTGGTCTACTGGTCGCGGAAACTCAATGATGTCAGCCAGGGGCAGGACGCCACGCCGCTGTGGATCGTGCAGACGCCGGTGGCGATCGGCGCGGTACTGCTGGCGGTCTGTTTCGCCGACAATCTGATCACGCTGCTTGCGACCAGACGCGACAATATCGGGTCTGATCTGGTCGAGCAGAGCCATGCGGAGTAGGGCGGACCATGGCTGAAATGGCACCGATCATCGTTTTTCTGTTTGTCCTGTTCCTGTTGTTGGGCACCGGCGTCTGGGTCGGGCTGGCGCTGCTTGGCGTGGCCTGGCTCGGAATGGAGCTGTTCACGCTGCGGCCTGCCGGCGACGCCATGATGACCATCATCTGGCGCTCGGCCTCGTCCTGGTCGCTGACCGCTCTGCCGCTGTTCATCTGGATGGGGGAGATCCTGTTCCGGACGCGGTTGTCGGAGGACATGTTTCGTGGCCTGTCGCCGTGGATGGCCAGGCTGCCGGGTGGCCTGTTGCACACCAATGTCGTCGGCTGCACCGTGTTCGCGGCGGTCTCCGGGTCGTCGGCGGCAACGCTGACCACCGTGGGCAAGATGTCGATCCCGGAATTGCGCAAGCGCGACTACCCCGAGCAGATGGTGATCGGGACGCTGGCGGGAGCCGCGACGCTCGGGCTGATGATTCCGCCGTCGCTGACGCTGATCGTCTATGGCGTGACGATCAATGAATCGATCACCAAGCTGTTCATGGCGGGCATTGTTCCGGGATTGATCCTGGCGCTGATGTTCATGACCTATGTCGGGCTCTATTCGAAGTTTTCGAAGCGCTATGCGCCGGCGGAGGAGCCGCGGATGACGTTTGGCGAAAAGCTCGCCAATTCGCGGTTCCTGATTCCGGTGCTGCTGCTGATCGCGGCGGTGATCGGCTCGATGTATCTGGGCTATGCGACAGCGACCGAAGCCGCCGCCATCGGGGTGATCGGCGCCATGCTGCTCGCCATTGCGCAAGGTTCGCTCAACCGTGCCACCTTCATCGAGAGCCTGATGGGTGCAATGCGTACATCGGCGATGATCGCGCTCATCCTGTCCGGCGCGGCATTCCTGTCGCTGTCGATGGGCTTTACCGGATTGCCACGGGCGCTGGCCGAATGGATCGGCTCGCTCGAACTCTCGCGGTTCGAACTCCTGATGGCGCTTCTGGTGTTCTACATCATCATTGGCTGCTTCCTTGACGGGATCTCGTCGGTGGTGCTGACCATCGCCGTGGTCGAGCCGATGATCCGTCAGGCCGGGATCGACATCATCTGGTTCGGCATCTTCATCGTTGTCGTTGTCGAGATGGCGCAGATCACCCCGCCGATCGGCTTCAACCTGTTCGTTTTGCAGGGGATGACCGGTCACGAGATGAGCTTCATCTCGCGCGCGGCGTTTCCTATGTTCCTGATCATGGTACTGATGGTGTTCGTGCTGATTTTCTTTCCGGACCTGGCAACCTGGCTGCCCGACAATATTCGCCAGACCGCCGCGAGGTAGACCGTTCCATGACTCCCTTCAGCTGCAAGGCTTCCTGAGTGTTGCCCGCAGACTTTCCCCTTGCCGATCAGCCGTGGCTGATCCTGACAGCCTTTGTCATCGTCATGGTCGCAAGCATCGTCCAGGCAGGCCTGGGGATGGGGTTCGGCCTGACGGCATCGCCGCTTCTGGCGCTGATCGACCCGCACCTGGTGCCGGTGCCGACCCTGATCATGGGCATGTTAACTGCGGGCCTGGGCGGCTGGCGGGAGCGTGGCTCGATCATCTGGCCGGAGGTCGGCATCGGCATGGCGGGGCGGCTCCTCGGGGTTGCCTGCGGCGCGCTGGTGCTGTCCCTGCTGGTCGATCGCAAGGCCTTCATGCTGGTGTTCGGCATCATGGTGGGCATCGCCGTTCTTCTGTCTCTCAGTGGTTGGCGGTGGAAATTCTCCACTTCCAGCCTCGTCGCCATGGGCTGGCTTTCTGGGCTGATGGGCACCATCACCTCGGTCGGCGCGCCGCCGCTGGCGCTGATCTATCAGGATCGCCAGCCGGGCGCGGCGCGGCCGACGCTGTCGGCGTTCTTCGCGCTCGGCTGCGCGGCCTCGCTCGCCGGGCTGGCGGTGAGCGGCTGGGCGCATCTGGCTGATCTCTACATCGCGCTGGCGATGGTTCCGCCGATGCTGGCAGGGGTCTTTGCGGCGCGTCGCATCGGCGGGCGTCTCGACAGCCGGTTCCGTCCGGCACTGATGGCGATCTCCGGCACCGCCGCTGTGATCCTGATTGCACGCGGGCTGATGTGATGGGCGCGCTCAGGGCGTTGCTGCTCGCAACCGCGCGCCACGGCCGGCTGGTTCTCATCGCCGGCCTGGTGGCCGGGATCCTGTTGCCAGGGATTGCCGGCATGGTGCGGGGTGTCTTGCCGGAGCTGGTCGCCTGCATGCTGGGCGTGGCGGCATTGCGGATCGGACCGACGGCTGCGCGCGGAAGCCTTGCGGATATCCACATTTCGCTGTGGCTGGTCGCTGCCTATCAGTTGCTGCTGCCGCTGGTGCTGGCCGCTGTCTTCCTGGCGTTCGGCCTGGGCGGCACGCTGGCAACCGCGATGGTGTTGATGGCCGCTGCGCCCTCGATTTCGGGCAGTCCTAACCTGACAATCATGACCGGGCACGACCCGGCGCCGGCGCTCAGACTGATGATTGCAGGCGTGGCACTGTTGCCGCTGACCGTCGCGCCGGTGTTCTTGCTCTGGCCGATATTCGGGTCCTTCAGTGCCATTGCACTGGCGTCCGGAAAGCTGCTGCTGCTGATCGGCTGCTCTTCCGCCGTTGCCTTCATCATCCGGCATCGGTTCTTCCCCCAGCCAGGTGTTGAAACCCTGGGGGTGATCGACGGGGTCTCGGCCCTGTTGATGGCAGTGCTGGTCATAGGTCTGATGTCGGCGCTGGGACCCGCGATCATCCAGACGCCGGGTTTGGTCGGGCTCACATTGCTTGCGGCCTTTGCAATCAACTTCTCGCTTCAGATTGCAGCCTTCATGCTGACCGGCGGGCGAGGCCATGAGCGTTCGCGGGTGGCCTGGTCGATCATCGCGGGAAACCGCAACATCGCGCTTTTCCTGGTCGCACTTCCAGCCGCCATGACCGACCCGCTTCTGCTGTTCATCGGCTGCTACCAGATCCCGATGTACCTGACGCCGATCCTGATGCGGCCTCTCTACGCAGGCCGCATGGAAGCGCGGTGAGAACACCCGCCATTCCGGCAGAGTTCAATGGATTTGCATCCGCAGCAGCGCGCAAGCCGATCCCGGCTCGGAACCCCGCCAAGATGGAATCGTGAAGCGGCTGCAGCCAACTGAACCATCTGAAACAGGAAACGTCCAGACAGTGCCTCCGGAACCCGGGCGCGTTTCGGTCGAGTATTCACCAACCTCTAGACCGGATCATTCGTTGGAGTCGTGACGTAATTCAGACCTTGAATATGCAACTTTAAGCATGCTTGCCGAAGGATGGTTTGATGTATAACTAATGAGGGGCAAATTTTCAGGGGCATATTTTTTTGAAAGACAGACGAATTGCTATCGTCGACGAGCATCAACTCTTCCTTGATGGGATGCGAAATCTGTTGCTTTCCTTCAGTCTTGTGTTCGCTGTAACCACCTTTAACACTCCCGACGATCTCCTGTCAGATCTGGATACTGGGAACACATATGATCTCATCGTGACTGATGCCATGATGACCAAGGCGGATGGCCCGTCTCTGGTTGATGCCCTGGTTTCCAGAGCGTTGAAAATCCCGGTTCTGTTCCTGTCCGGATCTGACGATCCGTTGTCCTTCGCTGAAATCATGAAGGGTGGCGCCAGCGGTTCCATCTCCAAAAAAGCCGACAAGACCATGTTTTTCCAGGCCGTGGAAACGGTGATGGGTGGCGGTGTGTTTACTGATCTGGAAGACAGCGCGCTGGTGCCGGTCTCGACCGGACTGCGTTATGGCGCTGCGGAGGACCATGCGTCAGTGCCGAAACTGAGCGGACGTCAGCTCGAAATCCTGCAGCACATACGGCGTGGCATGTCGAACAAAGACGTGGCAGTGCATCTCTTGATCAGTGAAAACACCGTCAAGAGTCACCTCAAGCTGATGTTTCGCCAACTTGGCGTTACCAAGAGAACAGCCTGCATCCAAAAAGCCCAGCACTATGGATTGATCTGAAGCCCGTATGTGCTTTCTCAATACGCTACCGCTCAAAAATCATCTGACTTCATCGTGCCGATTTGAAGCGGAAATGGCGTGAGTCGCTTGCAAATACTTGGTGGGTTTTTTCGGCTTGGCGCGTTTGAGTTGAGGCAGTTTGAGTGTGTTCATTTTTAAACAATGTGTTTTCTTCCCCGGATTGATTGATTCCGAGCGAAAAAATCAATAATAACATGAGTTTGGGGCAAGTGTCCGATCTCGGTTTCGCTCTTAACCAGAATTGACGCAGACATCCATAACCACCCGTTCGGGTTATTGCCGGTCAAGATGTCGCACCGTAGTCTGTTAGCAATCGGTTAACGCCATCCAAAAAAGCGTTTTCGGGGGTAGGGGGGTAGAATCCATCGACCGGACTAAGGTTTGCGAATGGATTTTGCTGGACAAGATGTGCAATGTCGACTGGCAACACTGTTTGCCAGAGCGCTCTTTTATTGTCTTGCAGCAACCCTGTTGGCTTCGTTGACGACGAATCCCAAGGGGAAATGCCATGTCTGACGAAAACAATATTCTCGCAAACGGTGGTTTCGAAGCAACTACGGCAGATGAGGCGACAAACTCGGTTGATCACGGTACCTGGTACACCGCAGACGCCATCGAAGGCTGGAGCGCCACCGAAGGTAGTATTGAAATCCAGTCAAGATCCTTTGGACCGACAGACGCCACTGGCATCCTCTCCTCTGGCGCAGTGCTCGAACTCGATAGCCATGACTACCGTAGCAATTGCTGGTTCGGCCGGCGCGACAATGCGGACAGCACGGTTGCTCAATCCTTCACCCTAGACACGGATGGCACGTTTGAGTTGGGGTTCAGCTATGCCGCGCGCGCAACCACAAAAACCAGCGACTTTTCCGTGTCGATACTGGATGCCAGTGGCGCGGTTGTCTTTTTCCAGGAGTTTTCCGGGCATGAGGGCAACCTCGAGGTCGCCTGGCAGCGCTTCACCCAAGACCTCGAACTGAGCGCCGGTGATTACACACTGGCTTTTTCGTCGGCTGAATATGCCGACCGCGATACCATCGGCGCTTTGATCGACAATGTCAGCTTCATCGATACCGGTCCGAAGGCGCAAAGCGATGCCTATGCACTCGATCTCGGGGTCAGCGAGATCCTAAACGTCGAGGCGACGGTTGGGACCGACACGCGGGATGTGACCGTTCTGGACGAGGATTTTTCAGGTGAGCGTCATCTGACGCGCCTGGAAACGATTGCCGACAGCGATCTTGTCGGCAAGAATGGAGCGGCATTCTCCAATTCCCGCGCCGATGGCGTATTGCTGTTCAACACCGTTGATGTGTCCATGCTCGACACCGGGACGCTGTCCTTCACGATCGAGACCGACGGCAAGAACCGCAGCGGCTTCGAGGCCGCCGACAGCCGCTATGGCGACTATGTGCGCGTCGAGATCAGCGTCGACGGCGGCGAGTTCATGCTGCTCGACATGTTTGAGGTCCGCCAGGAAGACCTTGGTCTGCGAGGCGACCAGCAGACCTTCGTCGGCAGCCTGACCGGCCAAACCTTCACCTCTCAAAGCAGCGCGCTTTCCTACGCGCTGCCTGTGGGCGCGACCAGCGTTCAGCTGCGCTTCATCACCGAGCTGTCGTCCAGCGACGAGATCATCAAGTTCGACGATGTTCTTATTCAGGGTGAGGAATCCTTCGAAACAGGCTATGCGACCGGCCTTCTTTCGAATGACACAGATGGCAATGGCGAGGCGCTGGAAATCATCTCGGCCGAAGGCACCGGCCTGTTCAGCTATGCCGATGAAGACGTCACTGTGCTCGATGAGAATTTCGATAATGCCGGCCGGCATCTGGACGATCTTGATACTGTTGAAGAAAGCAATTTGCGGGGCCGGAATGGCGTTGCCCAGGCGACCTCGCGTGGCGACGGGGAACTGGAGTTCGCAGAAGTCGATATCGCCGGGCTTGGCGGAGAAACCTTCTCTTTCTCCCTCAATGCCGATGCTCTTGGCTGCAACCGGTTTGAATCCTATGGCTGGGCGCGCGATTTCGTCAAGGTCGAGGCCCGTTTCGACGACGGCTCCTACCAGACCATCGATACTTTCGACGTCGAATGGCGTACTGGACAGCAGATCTTCGTCGGTCGGAACAGCGGCCAGGAAGTGGCTGTCAGCGATGGGTTCGTCAACCTCTCCTATGACCTGTCGGCACTGGCCGGTGACGCGGCAACCGCCCAGATCCGCCTGATTGCGGAAGTTTCATCCTCCGGCGAGATTTTTGAAGTCGACGATGTTTCGCTGGTCGGCACGCGCTCGGTGCGCAGCGGCGCCGGCATAGCCACGATCACGCTCGAATCGGGCGCCATCGTCACTATCAAATCCGACGGCAGCTTCTCCTATAACGCCAATGGCAAGTTCGCCTATCTGGCGGAAGATGAGGCCACCTCCGACAGCTTCAGCTACACCGTGCAGGATGCCAGCGGCAACACCGACACCGCGACCGTCACCATCAACCTGGTCGGAACAAACGAGGGCGTGGTCATCGTTTCGGCAGATACGGTTGCCGGAGTTACAGAATTGGCCGACGGGGACGGAGCGGTCCTTTCCGACACGGGCACGATTGTCTTCTCCGATGTCGATCTGATCGATGTTCATACGGTAACAGTCACGCAGGAAACGGCCTATGACAGCCTGCTTGGCGATGTCGCCGCGCGCGGTGCGCTGACCGCCGTGGTTTCCGATCCGTCTACCGGTGATGGCACCGGCGCTGTCACGTGGACCTTTCAGGTCGACAACAGTGCGATTGAGGATCTGGGCGAAAACCGGACCGTCACCCAGGCTTACACGGTGACCATCGATGATCAGCAAGGCTCGGCGGTCACACGAACCATAGTCGTGACAATCACGGGTGTTGGCGTGGGTTCGCTCGTCTTTGGCGATGACGACACGGCCATCGATACCGGAGATGGTGACAACTCCGTTACCACAGGCTCTGGCGATGACAGCGTGACGGTCGGCGATGGCGACAACACCATCGATGCCGGCGATGGCACCAACACGGTTGCAGCGGGCGGTGGCTCGAACACGATCACCACGGGCACCGGCAATGACACGGTGACGGCCGGCGACGGCGGAAACA
Source organism: Parahoeflea alexandrii (assembly GCF_024105735.1). Classification (GTDB taxonomy): domain Bacteria; phylum Pseudomonadota; class Alphaproteobacteria; order Rhizobiales; family Rhizobiaceae; genus Hoeflea; species Hoeflea alexandrii. The sequence goes on from NZ_JAAAML010000001.1 coordinate 1,096,633, forward strand.
CGGTTGATGCGGGTGAGGGCGATAACGCGGTCACTACCGGTTCGGGTAATGACAGCGTCACCGTCGGCGATGGCGACAACACCATCGATGCCGGCGATGGCACCAATACGGTTGCGGCGGGCGGTGGCTCGAACACGATCACGACGGGCACCGGTGATGACACGGTGACGGCCGGCGACGGCGGAAACACGGTTGATGTGGGTCAGGGCGACAACGCGGTCACAACCGGATCAGGCGACGATTCCGTGACTGTCGGAGATGGCGACAACATCGTTGATGCTGGCGATGGAACCAATACCGTCCAGGCCGGTGATGGCAGCAATGATGTGACTACCGGCTCGGGCGATGACAGCGTCACGGTCGGCGGTGGCGACAACACAATTGATGCTGGCGACGGCACGAACACGGTTTCTGCCGGCGATGGCTCGAACACGATCACGACGGGCACCGGTGATGACACGGTGACGGCCGGCGACGGCGGAAACACGGTCGATGCGGGTCAGGGCGACAACGCGGTCACCACCGGTGCCGGGGACGATTCCGTGACTGTCGGAGATGGTGACAACACCGTTGATGCTGGCGATGGGACCAATACCGTCCAGGCCGGTGATGGCAACAATGATGTGACCACCGGTTCGGGCGATGACAGCGTCACGGTCGGCGGTGGCGACAACACTGTTGATGCCGGCGACGGCACCAATACGGTTGCGGCAGGTGACGGCACCAACGATGTGACCACCGGATCAGGCGACGATTCTGTGACTGTCGGAGATGGCGACAACACCGTTGATGCTGGCAACGGGACCAATACGGTTGCTGCTGGCGGTGGCTCGAACACGATCACCACGGGCACCGGCGATGACACGGTGACGGCGGGCGACGGCGAAAACACGGTCGATGCGGGTGAGGGCGACAACTCCGTCACCACCGGCTCGGGTGATGACAGCGTCACCGTCGGTGATGGGGACAACACCATTGATGCCGGTGACGGGGCCAATACGGTTGCGGCCGGTGACGGCAACAATGATGTGACCACCGGATCGGGCGATGATTCCGTCAACGTTGGCGATGGCGACAATACGGTTGATGCCGGCGACGGCACCAATACGGTTGCGGCGGGCGGTGGCTCGAACACGATCACCACGGGCACCGGCAATGACACGGTGACGGCCGGCGACGGCGGAAACACAGTTGATGCGGGTGATGGCGATAACGCGGTCACTACCGGTTCGGGTGATGACAGCGTCACGGTCGGCGCTGGCGACAACACGGTTGATGCCGGCGACGGCACCAATACGGTTGCTGCTGGCGGTGGCTCGAACACGATCACCACGGGCACCGGCGATGACACGGTGACGGCGGGCGACGGCGGAAACACGGTCGATGCGGGTGAGGGCGACAACGCGGTCACAACCGGATCAGGCGACGATTCCGTCACCGTTGGCGATGGCGAAAACACCGTTGATGCCGGCGACGGCACGAATACGGTTGCGGCAGGTGGCGGCTCGAATACGATCACGACGGGCACCGGCGATGACGGTGTCACCGTCGGCGATGGCACCAATACCGTCGATGCTGGTGATGGCGCCAACACGGTCCAGGCTGGTGACGGCAACAATGATGTCACCACAGGCTCGGGGGACGATTCTGTCACCGTCGGGGATGGTGACAACACCGTTGATGCCGGTGACGGTACCAATACGGTTGCAGCGGGCGGTGGCTCGAACACGATCACCACGGGCGCCGGCAACGACACGGTGACGGCCGGTGACGGCAACAATGATGTGACCACAGGCTCGGGGGACGATTCTGTGACCGTCGGCGACGGCGACAACACTGTCGATGCTGGCGATGGCACCAATACGGTCCAGGCCGGTGACGGCAACAATGATGTGACCACAGGCTCTGGTGATGATTCTGTCACTGTCGGCGATGGCGACAACACCGTCGATGCCGGCGATGGCACCAATACGGTTGCAGCGGGCGGTGGATCGAACACGATCACGACGGGCACCGGCAATGACACGGTGACGGCCGGTGACGGCGGTAATATGGTCGATGCAGGTGAAGGCGACAACTCGGTCACCACCGGGTCTGGCGATGACAGTGTCACGGTCGGCGACGGCGCGAACACGGTTGATGCTGGTGATGGCGCCAACACGGTCCAGGCTGGTGACGGCAACAATGATGTCACCACAGGCACGGGGGACGATTCTGTCACCGTCGGGGATGGTGACAACACCGTTGATGCCGGTGACGGCACCAACACGGTTGCAGCGGGCGGTGGATCGAACACGATCACCACGGGCACCGGCAATGACACGGTGACGGCCGGTGACGGCGGTAATATGGTCGATGCAGGTGAAGGCGACAACTCGGTCACCACCGGGTCTGGCGATGACAGCGTCACGGTCGGTGACGGCGCGAACACGGTTGATGCTGGTGATGGCGCCAATACGGTGCTGGCCGGTGACGGCAACAATGATGTCACCACAGGCTCGGGGGACGATTCTGTCACCGTCGGGGATGGTGACAACACCGTTGATGCCGGTGACGGTGCCAATACGGTTGCAGCGGGCGGTGGCTCGAACACGATCACCACGGGCACCGGCAACGACACGGTGACGGCGGGTGACGGTGGCAATGCGGTCGATGCGGGTGAAGGCGACAACTCCGTCACCACCGGATCCGGCGATGACAGTGTCACGGTCGGCGACGGCACGAACACGGTTGATGCTGGCGATGGCGCCAATACGGTGCTGGCCGGTGATGGCAACAACGATGTCACCACTGGATCGGGCGACGATTCTGTGACCGTCGGCGACGGCGACAACACTGTCGATGCTGGCGATGGCACCAATACGGTCCAGGCCGGTGACGGCAACAATGATGTGACCACAGGCTCGGGGGACGATTCTGTCACCGTCGGTGATGGCGACAACACGGTCGATGCCGGCGACGGCACCAACACGGTTGCAGCCGGCGGTGGCTCGAACACGATCACCACGGGCACGGGCAACGACACGGTGACGGCGGGCGACGGCGGCAATACGGTTGATGCGGGTGACGGCGACAACTCCGTCACCACGGGTTCGGGCGACGACACCATCGTCACCGGTTCGGGCGACGACATTCTGGATGGCGGCGCCGGTTTCGATACTCTCACCGGTGGTGGCGGCACCGATACTTTTGTCATCAGTGATACCGCGGGCGGACCCGATCTGATTACCGATTTCAGCACCGGTACTGATGCCGATATTCTGGATCTGTCCGCGCTTTTACCCGGGCAAACGGTCACAGCCGGAAACATGACCGACTTCATGCAGATGCGGATCGTCGGCGGCGACACAATCGTCAGCATCGATCCGACCGGTTCGGGCGATCCGGCCAATTTTGTTGATGTCGCCATTCTTGCGGGCAGCACCGGCGAAATCACCGTCACTTTTGACGGAGTAACCCTGCTGCTCACCGAAAACAGTGCCGTTGAGATCCTGACCGCGGACGCATCGGGCGATGTCGTCGAGGATGCGGCAGGCGAGTTTCCGGGTCTTGAAACGACAGGTACGATTGCATTCACCGATGCCGATTTCTCCGACAGCCATCAGGCTGCGGTGACCGCCGTGCCGGCCGTTGCTCTGGGCGCGTTTTTGCTGACCCCGGTCGTCGAGGCGGAGGGAGCTCCCGGCGGATCCATCGGTTGGACCTACACGCTCGACAATGACGCCGCGCAGGTCCTGGCCGAGGGGCAGGTCATCACCGAGATCTATACGGTTACGGTGTCCGACGACAATGATCCCGCATCAAGCGTCACGCAGGACATCACGGTCACCATCACCGGCACCAATGATATTCCGTGGATCACCAGCGCTGCCGGCGCCAACGAAGGCGCCGTCACCGAGGCCGGCAACGAGGACAACGGCACGATTGTGGCAGGCACTCCGTCCGCCACCGGGACCCTGACTTTCAGCGACGTGGATGCCATTGTCGCCGACACTGCGAGCTGGTCGATTGCGCCGAACGCCACCAACACCACCGCGCTCGGGTCGATGTCGATCGATGCGGCGACAGGCCTCTGGACCTACGAGATCCACAACGCTGATCCCGCGATCGAGACATTGGCTGAAGGCCAGGTCGAGACCGAGACTTTTACGGCAACGGTAACGGACGAATTCGGCGCAAGCGTGACACAGGTCGTGACCGTCACCATCGCCGGCACCAATGACGGTCCCGTCGCGCAGGATGACGCTGTGGTGCCAAATGTGCTCGCGGCGGCGAGTGTGCTTGACTTCGATGAGTCCGCATCGGCCAGTTACTATTATGACTACACGACAGGAAACTACGTCTACACCTATGAAGAATTCCAAGTTTCTCCCAACGGGGCTGACTATTCCACCTATATCGACACCTATTCTTATGGTGCCGGCAGTTCAGGGTCGGTCTACGCCTATGGTGATGGCACAAATTATCTGGGCGGGCTGATCGAACGCATCGACGGCGCGGATTTCGGCATTTCGTCGCTCGATGTCTCGTCCTATTACAACTACGGCTCGCAAGTCACCTTCGTCGGATACAATGACGGCGTCGAGGTCGGCAGTCTGACCGTCTTCATAGACCCCCATTACGAGACCCCCTATGGCGGCACCAATGGCCATGTCACATTTGGCGGGGACTTCGCCAGCATCGACCAGCTTGCCTTCATTCCGGGCAGCGGAGATTATATCTTCCTTGACAATCTGAGCGTTGCCAGTCGGGCAACGGAAAACTTCGCCGTCGACATTGATGTGCTTGGCAATGATGCCGATCCTGACGCGGGCGCTGAGCTCAGCGTTGCATCCGTCGATCCGGCAAGTGCCCTGGGCGCCGCCATCTCAATCAACACAGACGGGACAGTCCGCTACGATTCAATCGGTGCGGTGGGCGTTGACGCCCTCAGTGAAGGCGAGAGCGCAACCGACAGCTTCAGCTATACCGTAACAGACGAGTTCGGCGCCACCGACACGGCGACGGTTACCGTCGAACTCACCGGCCAGAACGACGCGCCGGTGATCGCAACATCCAGCGCGACCGGATTGCTCGATGTCGTCGCGGTTGGCTCCACGTCGCAATACAATGGCGCCGCACCTGACGGGATTGCTGTGCTGGCCGGCCTGGGCGGCGGCGTGTTCGTGACCACCGACACTTATTCGAGCGCCTTGGGATACACTTACTACAGCTCCTACAACGGCTCGCAGAGCGGTTATGAGTACAATTACACGATGGCGCTCGGCGACATCAACAATGACGGGGCACTTGATATTATCATTGGCGGGAACGGCTATCTTGGCGACAACTATACAGGGTCCGGTGACGCGCTTTCGGTGTTCCTCAACAATGGCGCCGGCCGGTTCGTGGCTGCGGGCACGCTTTCCAATGGCTCCGCGGCGGTTGACCTTTATAGTGGCAGCCAGTCGGAGAGTACTTCGGATGTGGAGCTTGCCGATATCAATGGTGATGGCAACATCGACATCATTGTTGCCGGGCAGGGATCCAATGATGAGTATTCATCGGGAACCGGCGACGGCCTGAGCCTTCTGCTCGGCAATGGCGACGGCACATTCCAGACACCTTCCACATTCTCGATCTCTCCGAACGCTCCATCGGGCGCGGATTCCGAATATGGCAATGATGTCGAACTTGCTGACCTGAATGGTGACGGTGTTCTGGATGTTGTGGTTGCCGGGGGCAGCAATTATTACTATGGCGGCAGCAATGGCGGCATCGCGGTTCTGCTCGGCGATGGCCTTGGTGGGCTTGAGACTGCGGTCAACTACGCAAGCAACATCTTCCAGGAAACTGGCTTGGATGAAAACAACGCCACTCTGGCACTTGGCGATGTCGACAATGACGGTTTTGTCGACATTCTGGTCGGCGGTGGCGCAGGCGGCGCCGGTGCGGCGCCCACCAGCTTGAGTTTGCTGCGCGGCAATGGCGACGGTAGCTTTCAGGCCGCCGTCAATTTCTCCAGTGGTCTGGGATACACCTATCTCGGCAGCCCGGGGTCAATCTACTACGGCACGGTTTACGACCGCACCAATGATGTCAAACTGGCCGATCTGGACAATGACGGCAATCTGGACATTATCGCTGTTGCAACCGGCCAGAATTCGACCACTTCCGTCGGCACCGGGCATGGCCTCAGTATTCTCCTTGGCAATGGCGACGGCACGTTTGAAACGCCCAATACCTATGCCATCGGCATCAGCAGTTATACCTATCCGAATGAGGTGCAGGTCGCCGATCTTGATGGCGATGGCATTCTTGATGTCGTTGCGGCCGAATCCAGCACCGGACTGGTCTTTTTCGCAGGCAACGGCGACGGCACTTTTGCGGAAGGGCGCGCGATTTCGGATCCGTTCAACCAGGGGGTCCGGGACTTCGCGCTGGTCAATCTGACGGATGTGGTGGCGGCGGAAGTCGGAGAGAACGCGGCCGGCGCGGGGGCAACTGATCCCGGGACCGTTGAAATCGGCGTTGAGTTTGCCGATCCCGACGCCAACGACACGCACACCTATTCCATGAACACCGGCGCAACGAACGGTTCGGTCGTCAACAATGGCGATGGCACCTTCACCTACTCGACCAACAACAGCTACGAATGGCTGGCCGAAGGCCAGGTGGCTATCGACACGTTCAAGGTCACCGTCACGGATAACCACAGCGCATCCGATACGGCGACCGTCGCGGTGACAATAACCGGCACCAATGATGCCCCGGTGATCACAACGGCGGTTGGCGGCAATGCGGGTGCTGTCACCGAAGCGGGCAACCAGGACAACGGCGCCATCGTGGCCGGCACTCCGTCCGCCACCGGGACCCTGAGCTTCAGCGACGTGGATTCCATTGTCACAGACAATGCGAGCTGGTCGATTGCGCCAGACGCCACCAACGCAACCGCGCTCGGATCAATGTCGATCGATCCGGCGACAGGGCTCTGGACCTATGCGATCGACAATGCGGATCCTACCGTTCAGGCGCTGGTCGAGGGCCAGGTCGAGACCGAGACGTTCACCGCGACGGTGACCGACGAGTTCGGCGCGACCGCAACCCAGACGGTGACGGTGACAATCAACGGCACCAATGACGCGCCCGTCGCCGTGGCCGATTTTGCCAATGGCGATGATCTGTCCGGCTATGTCCAGAACCCGGACAATGGCCACTATTACAAGTTCTTCGCAGGTGGCCTGTCCTGGCAGGATGCGTCTGCTGCTGCAGCGGCCGAAGGTGGATATCTCGCCACCATCACCGCGCCGGAGGAATCCGCCTTTGCCCTGTCGCTTGACAGCAAGCCGCTGTTTGCCTGGCTTGGCGGCAACGACACTGCGACCGAAGGCCAGTGGCTTTGGGTCGAGGGCCCGGAAGCAGGCACACCGATCGTCTACCAGCCCTGGGACGCAGGTGAGCCCAATGACGGCTTCACCGGCGAAGATTTCCTCATCATGTATGTGGATTCGGGCAATCTCGGCAACTGGAACGACCTCTCGTCCAATCCCAACCCGGATGTCGGCTTCCTGGTCGAGATCGACACCCGCCCGCTGGCGCGCGGCTCGGTTGCCACCAACGACAGCGATGTCGATCTCGGGGCTGGCGCAGCGCTGAGCTATGCGCTGGTCGCACCGGTGGCGGGCCTGACGCTCGGCGCCAACGGCGCCTATGCCTTCGATCCGGCGGATGCTGCCTACGGGTATCTCGCTGAAGGTGAAGTGCTCGAGGTGGTTGCCGGCTACGCGGTTACGGACGAATTTGGCGCGACTGCCCAGTCGACCCTGACCATCACGCTGACCGGAACCAATCAGGCGCCGGTTGCCGTCATCGACACCAATGCCACCGACGCGCTGGTCGAGCAGGGCTTCGGCATTGCCGGCGACGACATCGCCGCGGGCAATCTTCTGGCCAACGACACCGACATCGATGCTCTGGACGTTCTCGCCGTCACCAATGTCGATTCCGGCACCGGCGAGACCGGTTCCAACATGACCGTCGATCCATCCTTCACCCAGCTGGTGACCGGCCGCTACGGTTTGCTGGTGATCAGTGCCGACGGCACCTGGGAGTACACGCTCAACAACCTCGATGCCGACACCGAGGCGCTCGGCGACGGCGACACCGGCATCGAGACCTTCACCTACACCATTTCCGACGGCAATGGCGGCACCGATACCTCCACCCTGACGTTGGAAATCGCAGGCTCGGGCGACAATGTCGCACCGGTCGCCAATGACGATGACCTCGCTGTCACGGAGGACACGCCGGCAACGCTGGATCTTCTTGCCAATGACACCGACGGCAACAACGCGCCGGTCGTCACCCAGACCCTTTCGGTGGTCTCCATCAACGGCCAGGCCGCCACGGTCGGCGCGGTGATTGCGACCGATCACGGCTCGATCACCATCGGTGCAGACGGCGCTGTCAACTACACGCCGGACGCAGACTTCAACGGCGCCGACAGTTTCACCTACATCGCCAGCGATGGTCTGGAGGAGAGCGCCGAGGCCACGGTCACGCTCGATGTGGCGGCGGTCAACGACGCCCCCGAGATCACTCTGCCGTCAGCCGGTTCCATCAGCTTTACCGGTGGTAGTCCAGTTGGTGACAGTGTCTCGGTGCCCGGTCTCACGCTTGGGTCTGCCTACACGCTGGAAGCCTGGGTCAGAAATGACGCGCCAAGCTTGTCGATCCATAGCACCACGATCATGGAATTTAGCAATGACAACCCATATCTTGGTCTGACGCCAGCAGGACACCTTTATCTTTGGAATAGCGGTGCGTCGAGCAGTACGCCGCTGCCGCGTGGAGAATGGGTCCATGTCGCCGCTACCGTCGACGCTGGTGTCAGCAAGCTTTATGTCAATGGGGCGCATGTTGCGACTGGTACCGCGCCTTCGAGTTCCGGTACTGGACTTGGTATTGGCCACAACAACAATGACACAGGCTGGGTCGGCCTGATCGATGAAGTCCGCGTCTGGACTGTCGCACGGACTGAGGCTGAGATCGTCGCGGCCAAGGATATACAGCTGACCGGAAACGAAGCCGGGCTGGAAGGCTACTGGACCTTCAATGAAGGTTCGGGCGGGACAACCGCCGACCTGACCGGAAACGGCCACACGGGCGCCTTGACAAACGCAGCCGCTTTCGATGCGGACGGCTTTGCCGGAAGCGTGGCAAATTTTGCCACGGTTGAGGACAACACCGTTCTCATCACGGGTGTGACGATTTCCGATGTCGATGCCGGCGCCGGTGACGTCTTGGCCATCCTGTCGGTTGTCCATGGATCGGTCGCGTTTGGTGATCTGACCGGCATCACCGTCACGGCCGGCGCCAACGATAGCGCGACTGTCACGGTTCAGGGTACCGTTGCGGCCATCAACACCACGCTGGCGGCGCTCAACTACAGTCCCGATGCCGATTACAACGGCAACGACATCCTGTCGCTACAGGTTTCCGATCTCGGCAACACCGGGTCAGGCGGCGCGATGGTCGACACGGTGGAAATTCCGATCATGATTATGCCGGTCAACGACGGTCCTGTGGCCGTTGCCGATGCTCTGGCTGCCACCGAGGACACGGCAGTGACGTATACAGCGGCGCAGTTGCTGGGCAACGACACCGATGTCGACAACCAAGCGGGTGATCTGGCGATTGCCTCGGTCACCAGCGGGACGGGCGGCACGGCTGTGCTCAACGCCAGCGGCACCGTGACGTTCACGCCCGACGCCGACTTTAACGGTGCGGCGGACTTCACCTACACGGTCACCGACGGCGATCTGGAAAGTGCCTCAGCAACCGCGACTGTTATCGTCGCCGCCGTCAACGATGGCCCCGCCATCCTCGGCGGGACGTCAGCGGGCGCCATTCTGGTCAATGACACTGGTGCGCTGGATAGTGCTGTGACATGGGGACAAGGTCAAACCCACTATGCGAACCAGACCTTTTATGCAGGCGATGTCATTACTTTCGACATTACCGGTGTGGTTCAATCCGGCGTCACTTTCCAGCTTTATGACAGCAATGACCAGGCCCTTGACGCCAGCTTCCGCGTCGCACCTGGTGAGCATCAGGTCTACAGCTACACTGTAACGGAAGAATTGAGCGGAATTCGCTATCGCGCCGATGCAGCAGGTGTGGGTGGCAATCCCGGTTGGGTGATCGATGCCAGCGTCGTCTCGGGGGGTCTCGACGTTGACGAGGACGCTTCGGGCAGCTTCACCGGTCTTGTGATCAGCGATGTTGATGCAGGCAGTGATCCGATTGCGGTAACGCTGGAAGTCGGCAATGGCGACCTTGCCTTCACCGGCGGCACCTCCGGCCTGACGTTTACCGACAGCGACGGCAGCGACGGCACGCTGGCCTTCACCGGTTCGCAGGCCGACATCAACGCGGCGCTCGGCTCGCTGGATTACACCGGCGAGCAGGATTTTGCCGGCCAGGACATCCTGACCATTACCGCCGACGATCAGGGCAACACCGGTTCCGGCGGCGCGCTCAGCGCCTCCACCGAGGTCGTCATCGACGTAGCGGCGGTCAACGACGCGCCGGAGATCCTTGGCGCGGCATCGGTCGGTGCGACCACCGTCAATGACATTCAGGCCTACAATGTGCCGAATTCGCCCGGAAACGGCGGTTTCAATTCGTCCTATTCCGGTCTTCCAGGCAATCAGTCGGACGGCCGGTCCATCTCCGGCTTCGCTGCCGGCGATCAGGTGACCTTCACGGTCAGCGGTGCGAATTACTTCTTCGTGCTGCGCGACGGCTCGGGCACGGCGCTGGCGCCGTTCGACGGGCTGTATTCCAATCAGGTGCCAGGTGGCAGCTTCACCAGCACCTACACGGTTACCGGCGGGGCGGACACGACGCTGAGCTGGTATCTGGGCGCCAACAACCAGACCGGCGGCAATCCGTCCTACACGGTAACGGCCTCGGCCGTGCCCGTGGGTCTCGAAGTCGACGAGGACGGTTCGGCGGTATTCTCCGGCGTTTCGATTGCCGATATCGACGCTGATGGCGGGATCATGGATGTCACAATGAGTGTCGGCAATGGCACGCTGGATCTGCTGAGCTCCACCGGCCTGACCGTCACCGAAGCAGATGGATCCGACGGCATGCTGGCCTTCTCGGGCTCACTTTCCGACATCAACGCAGCACTTGCCGCCCTGCAATACACCGGCAATGCCGACTTCAACGGCACTGACGCGCTGTCGATCACCGTCAGCGACAATGGCAACACCGGCTCGGGCGGCGCGCTCAGCGTCACCAAATCCGTCGCCATCAATGTTGCTCCCGTCAACGATGCGCCGGTGGCGGTTGCCGATGAACTGAGCGGGACTGAAGACACGGTCATCACGTTTACGGCAGCGGAGCTTCTGGGCAACGACACCGATGTCGACAATCCGGCAGGCGACCTGTCGATCGCGTCGGTGACCAGCGGGACGGGCGGCACGGCTGTGCTCAACCTCGACGGCACCGTGACGTTTACGCCCGATGCCGACTTCAACGGTGTGGCTGACTTCACCTACACCACCAGCGATGGCGATCTGGAAAGCGCACCGGCAACCGCGACTGTCAATGTGGCGGCAGTCAACGACGCGCCGGTGATCCCGACGGAAGCCTTGCTTTACCAGGTTGAGAACCCGTCGTTCTCCGGCGGAGTGCCGAGCTACACGACCAACGCTGCGGCTGATCTAACCGGAGCAATCGAACGCGTTCAGTATCGCATGGAAGTGGAAGGGATCAACGGAACGCTGTATTACGCTGAAGTCTCGTTCGACGCCTGGCCCGGTCTGACGGCCGCGGATCTGGCCGTTCCGACGACTGCCAACGGCATTGTCATCCAGCGCGACGTCACCAACCTGACGGTCGAGTCCAATTATCCGGGCGTCGTCAACGGTTCTGGTTTCGAGGGACGGCTGGAAATCTGGCCGTACGACTATTCGCGGAACGCCGCGCCCGGATTTGCCGGTGACGGTGCGACCTACGATGTCTCTGACACGCACACAGGGAACAGCAGTTACGGCAGCTTCCAGATTCACAATCTCAGCGCACCCGCGCCGCAGACTGTGTTCGCCTGGAACAACCACAATGGCACTCCCGATATCGGTTTTGGCAACAATCCCGGCGCTGACCCTGACTGGACCTTCGCGGGTTCGCCGAACCTGGACGAAAGCACCTGGAGCCTGCAGATCTCGGTGGCCGTTGGCCTGGAAAGCGCGGAGACCGCCGAGAACGATGCGGGGGCGTTGCTCGCGAGCTTCGACGTCAGCGACATCGATACCGCCACGGGTCTCACCTTCAAGGTGCTCAATGCCTCTGATGAGGTCGATACGCGGTTCGAGGTGGTTGCCGCCAGCGGCACGACAAATGGCGAGCCGGGTACATACGAGCTGCGGTTGAATTCGGGTGAAAGTCTTGACCATGAAACCGACCCGACCATTGGTCTCAAGGTCGAAGTCAATGATCACGGCCTGGTGAACAATCTGACCACCTTGCCGGTGACGGTGACGGTGAGCGATGTCAACGACGCGCCGGTGGCGGTGGATGACACCTTCGCGCCACTTGCTGAGACCCTCGTCACTTTTGACCCGGGATCCTGGCAAAACATTCCTGATGGATATGGCGGGCTGAACTGGAGTTCGGACACGTCGCCAAACGGCTCCACCCCCGACTTCTATTTCGGGCAGTATGGCGGGCGAACCTCGGGATACAGTGGCAACGTCGGTGCAAACTCGACGTTTGAAAGCCCGGACGGTAGCGAATTTGATCTCAACAGCCTGAATTTGCGCAAATTTGGTCTCGAGCAGACCCTCGAGTATCAAACGAATTATGCGGCGACGGAAGTTGAAGTTTCCGGATACCGGGACGGGGTTGAGGTCTATTCCGGCGTGGCTGTCAGTCTGAATTTTACCGGAACCGACGTCGCGCTCAATTTCGAGAACATCGACGCCTTCAAGATTTCCGTTACCGGTTTTGGCGCCGTGGCGGGTCATGGGCTGTTCGAACTCGACAACATCTCCTACTCCAAGGGCCTCTCCATCTCGGAAGACGCCGCACACACCTTTACAGCGGCTGACCTTGTCGGCAACGACACCGATGCCGACGGCGATACGCTGTCGGTCTCGGCGGTCTCTGCCACCAGCGTCAATGGTGCGGCGATTACGCTCAAAGGCGACGGTACCGTCAGCTATGATCCGACGGCGTCGGTGGCGCTGCAGGCGCTGGGCGAAGGCGACAGCACCACGGACACGTTTATCTACACGGTGTCGGATGGAAATGGAGGCATGGATACGGGCACCGCGACAATGACTGTCACGGGCACCAACGATGCCGCCATCCTCTCCGGAGACGTGACGGGCGCTGTGACTGAAGACGCGGTTTCGACCACTGTCTCCGGCAATCTCGACTCGAGCGACATCGACAATGCCGATGACGCTTTCCAAGAGGTCGCAGCGGGCGCTGCGACGGCAAACCAGTACGGCACCTATGCGGTCAACGCGGCGGGTTTATGGACCTACACGCTCGACAATGCCAACCCGGCAGTCGATGCGCTCACCAACGGGCACACGCTGACCGACAGCTTCACGGTCCTGTCCGAAGACGGCACCGCGCAGACGGTCGATATCACCATCAACGGCAATACGGGCGCAGCAGCGCTTGTTTCCGGTCCGCCGCTGGTGGTTGCCTACATCGACTATGACGGTGTGGCCGGATATGACCCGGCGGCCGACACGCTGATCGCCCGGGTTATCGATACCAATCAGGACGGGTTCACCGGCGCTGGCGACGAGTTGCAGTTCGGCTTCTATCCGCTGAATTACTCGGCCAGCGCGGTGGGTACGTTCTCAGGGGCAAACCAGACGATCACCTCCGCTTATGGTGGTGCCGGCGTTTCCGGACTGCACATACAGACACAGGAAGGCGGTGCCTATTACTTGCTGGACCGGGGAGACATGGAGCAGTTCTCAAGCCCTAATTTCATCTTCAGGGATGCGATCCCCGAGCAAGGCACGGGCTCCAATCAGTTGTCGCTCAACGCTTCGGCTGGTGACCCGGCGTCGCCGAACCAAAACGCAAGTCAGCCTTCAGTAGAGTTCATAGGCGTGGGCAATCAGGCCTTCCTCGAAATCAACTTTGCGACCGCCAACGACGCGGTCATCACCGGCGATGTTTCGGGTGCGGTGATCGAGGACGCGGCGCTGACTACCGTCTCAGGCGATCTCAACGCCGCCGACGCCAACAATACGGCGGACGCGTTCCGGGTGATCACTGCGGGCGCTATGACCGTCAACAGCTACGGCACCTATGCGGTGGACGCGGCGGGTGTGTGGACCTACACGCTCGACAACGCCAACCCGGCGGTTGGTGCGCTCAATAACGGGCAAACGCTCTCCGACAGCTTCATCGTCTACACCGAGGATGGCACGGCGCAGACAGTCGATATCGTCATCGATGGCGCCAATGATGTACTCGTCGTTGGCTCTGGCGGAGATGATATTCTCATCGGCAACGATTTGGACAATGTCGTGAACGGTGGTGCCGGGAACGACATGCTGACCGGCGGACTTGGCGACGACACTTTCGTGTTCATCCTCGGCGATGGCGTCGACACCGTGACCGATTTCGATGACGGGCTTGATCTGGTGGATGTCTCGTCCTTCGGCTTCGTATCCGTCGATGATCTGATCTTCACCCAGGACGGCACGGACGCCGTCATCACCGGTCTTGGCGATGGTCAGGAGATCAGGCTCGACAACACGCTTGTTGCCGATCTGGGCAATGACGATTTCAACTTCCTGTAAGCGATCGTCTGCGACAGGCGTCCGGGGGCTTTCGGGCCCCCGGGTGGTTTCAGCACACACGGCGCGGCATGCGTCGCTTTCAGTCACAAACGGTTCTGGGGCGTGGCCTGTGGATGAGAGTCTTGATGCCCGTGGCAGTTTCCCAGGGGGCGGCGGATTAATCGTGATTGCAATGGTTCCTTTCAGAATGCCTTCGGGCGGTGCTAAGGTTCAAACCGTTGGTCTTGCAAGGGTGAAAACACCTTGCTGGTTGGGGGCGGAGCGTCATCGTGCAGAGTAAACAAGCCTCTTCGGGTTCCGGAACCACGGGCCCGGTGCAGGCCTTGCCGGCAGCAGAAACGGCCGCCGGCGGCACGCCTGTTGCCATGTCCGCGCCAAGGCCACCTGCAGCAAAACCCATCGATGTATCGGGTGTCTTTGCATCCCTGCGCTCGGCGTTTTGGGGCATCGGCGTGGTCAGCCTGCTGATCAATGTGCTGATGCTCACCGGTCCCTTGTTCATGCTGCAGGTCTATGACCGGGTGCTGGCCAGCGGTTCGGTGCCGACGCTGATTGTCATCGGCGGGCTGGCGCTGTCGATGTATGTTTTCTACGGGCTTCTCGAAGGGGTCCGGGGCCGGATCCTGGCGCGCGTTGGGCAGAGGGTCGATGCGCAATTGTCGGGCATCGCCTATGCGATCTCGACGGTATTGCCGCTGCGGCTCGGGGCGCAGGCCGCGAAGCACCGTCCGGTTCAGGATCTCGACAGTGTGCGCCAGTTCCTCTCGGGGTCGGGACCGGCAGCCATTTTCGATGTGCCGTGGATCCCGCTCTATCTGGGCGTGGTGTTCCTGTTTCACCCGGTGCTGGGCTATCTGGCGCTCGCTGGCGCTCTGGTCATCTGTGTGCTGATCGGGCTCAACGAAATGTTCTCCCGCAAGCCCGCAGCCGAAGCCGCGCAGGTCGCGGGAAGGCGTAATTCGGTGGTCGAGGCCAGCCGGCGCAATGCTGAAGCCGTGCAGTCAATGGGCATGATGGGCGCGATGCTATCGCGCTGGACCAGGGAAAATGACGCTTATCTCGCCAAGCAGCGCTCATCCGCCGACTGGGCCGGCTTCTTCGGCACGGCAATCAAGACCATCCGCTTCCTGCTGCAGTCGGCAATCCTGGGTGTCGGAGCCTGGCTGGCCATTCAACAGGCGATCACGCCGGGTGTCATGATCGCCGCCTCGATCATGACTTCACGGGCGCTTTCGCCGGTTGAGCAGGCGGTTTCGCAATGGCGCGGATTCATCGCCGCGCGGCAGGGGCTCACCCGACTGAAAGCCCTGATCGCGGCGGAGAACAGAACCGGCGACGACGAGATGCTTGATCTGCCGTTGCCGCAATCATCGCTGCGGCTGGAGGAGCTTGCCTGCGGTCCCGCCGGCATCCGCCAGGCCTTCATCCAGGGCGTGAACCTGGAACTGGCCGCGGGTGAGGGCCTTGGCGTCATCGGTCCTTCGGGCTCGGGCAAGTCGACGCTTGCCAGAGCGATCGTCGGCCTGACGCCGGCACTCAAGGGGGCTGTTCGCTTCGATGGCGCGGAACTTACACAATGGCCGGCGGACAGGATCGGCGATATTATCGGCTATCTGCCGCAGGATGTGCAGCTGTTTGATGGCACCATCGCCGAAAACATTTCCCGCTTTGCGCTTGAGCCTTCCTCCGATGTCGTCATCGATGCGGCGAAACTCGCCGATGTCCACGACCTGATCGTTGGCCTGCCGGACGGCTACAACACACTCATCGGCTCGGAGGGCATGGCCATGTCGGGCGGGCAGCGCCAGCGCATCGCACTGGCCCGGGCGCTGTATGGCCGTCCGTTCCTGGTGCTTCTCGACGAGCCCAATTCCAATCTGGACTCCGATGGAGAGGCAGCACTCACCGGCGCGATCAAATCAATGCGTGCGCATGGCTCGATCGTGGTGGTGATCGCCCACCGGCCCAGCGCCATTGCCGCGGTCGACAAGGTGCTGTGCCTGGCTGAAGGTAAGGTCGTGGGCTATGGCCCGAAGGACGAGGTGATGCAGAAACTAGTGGCACCTGTTCCAACCCGCGGGGTCGCAGCCAATGCATGATGGATCAAGCGACAATTTGCTGGCGGGCAGCATCCGCAAGCATCTTGTCTTTGCCTTGGCGCTGGTCGTGCTGCTTGTCGGTGGCGTCGGCGGCTGGGCCGCCAACACCGAAATCTCCGGTGCCGTGGTGGCTTCAGGCACAGTCGTTGTCGAGAGCAACACCAAGCAGGTTCAACACCGCGAGGGCGGCATCGTGCGCGAGATCACCGTGCGCGACGGCGACACCGTCAAAGCCGGGGATCTGCTGATCCGGCTGGATGACACGGTGACACGGGCCAATTTCACGGTGGTGCTCAAACAGCTAGACGAGCTGTCCGCCCAGGAAGCCCGTCTGCTGGCGGAGCGCGACGGTACCGAACTGATAGAATTCACACTCAAGGATGGCGCTGTCGCCGACGCGCCGAAAAGCATTATCGAAGACAGCCAGATCCGCCTGATGGAAGCCCGGCGCAACAGCCTGAAGGGCCGCAAGCAGCAGCTTGGCGAGCAAATCCGGCAATTGGAAAAGCAGATCGACGGTCTGCAGGTACAGAGCCTGGCCACACAAGCGGAAATCGAATTGGTTGATGATGAGCTTGTCGATCTCGAAGATCTGTTGCAACAGCAACTCGTTGCCAAGCAACGGGTGAGCTCGTTGCGGCGGGAAAAGACCCAGCTTGAGGGCGCTCATGGCGGGCTTCTCTCGGAGATAGCCCAGGCCTACGAAGCGATCAGCGAGCGCAAGATCCAGATCCTCCAGATCGAGGCGGAATCGCGCGCCGAAGTGCTTGAGCTCTTGCAGGAAGTCCGCTCCCGCATCGCGCAATTGGAAGAACAGAAGATCGCAGCCGAAGACGAACTGGCCCGCGTCGAAATTCGTGCTCCCAGCTCGGGTTATGTCCATCAACTTTCCCAGCATACGCTCGGCGGGGTGGTGGGACCTGGCGAGACGCTGATGCTGATTGTGCCGAAGGAAGATCTTCTGGTTATCGAGGCGCGGATCCAGCCGGCCAACATCGACCAGCTGTCACCGAGCCAGCACGCAAGGCTGCGCTTTCCCAGCTTTGACCAGAGAGCCACGCCGGAGCTCGAGGCCCGTCTGCTCACAGTGTCCGCCGATCTGACCATCGATGAGACCACCGGGCTTGGTTACTACACCGCGCGGCTGACCATTCCGGAGGTCGAGCTTGTCAAACTTAACGGCAAGCAGCTGGTCCCGGGGATGCCCGTTGAGGCCTTTCTCAAGACCGATGACCGCACCGTTCTGTCCTATCTCGTCAAGCCAGTGCGCGACCAGATCGCCCATGCGCTGAAGGAACGGTGAACAGGTATTCGGCTTCTGGCCGGGTCAATCGCAGTGATCCGCGCCGTTATCGGAAGCTGGCATCAGATGTGGCACGCTTCGGATATGTTCGCATGAGCCCCACTGAACAAGTCCTAGAGATCTTGAGGGAGTGATCGGCCGCCGCGGGATACGGTTTGGCTGGTCTGTTCGGAAAAGTGGAGGGAGCCCGGTTTCAGGGCAGATCGTTTACGAGTGGATCGAGTGGACCGATAACATCCCATCAAACCAACTCCGGAGTATGTCGACCCACAGATCCGAGAGGCTGGACAGCGATATTTTACTTTGCTGACCGATGACGAACTCGCCGCGGTGGACTGATAGCGGCCGTGTCGGGAAGTTTTTCCAAGGATCGACTGGTGGTGCATTACACCAACAAGTCAGGGATATTGTCGGGGCAACAGACAGGCTGGATTAAAAAAATCCAAATAGATCAGATGGTTGGAATGGCGGAGAGGAAGGGATTCGAACCCTCGATACCCTTCCGGGTATACTCCCTTAGCAGGGGAGCGCCTTCGACCACTCGGCCACCTCTCCGTCGAGAGGTCTGTTACCCCAGCGTGGCTGCGTAATCAACCGCAATTCAGGCCGGACTGCATCATTGTCAACGTCCACGGCTGCGCTGGTGTAATTTCTCCGAATGACCTGATTCAACCTCGGTGCTTTTGGCGAGAGAAGACCAGCAAAGATTGATGTGTGAACACCGATCCGTTACCCCATCTGTCACCCTGGTCCGATGAACCCGTCCAATTGAACGGTCCAGGCCAGCCCAGTCTAAGTCCACGCCAGGGCAAGGCATTGTTGCTCCTGCCGGGCGTCCGAAATTCACGCTCTTGGGTCGGCTATATACAAAGTAACATATCCGACGGCCAAGAATGGATGTTCGGGGCAGCGGATTCACCGGTTCGGTTTGCGGCGGCTGAATCGGTTCAACCTCGATTCGTCGTCAAGGCCTGCCAAAGCCGGTGAGAATCGCCGTGAATCAAGGCAAGCCAGGCCGGCCCATGCCGGCAGAACGGTTCCGGATGGCCTGTGAACGCCCCGGATATCCTAATGAAGGGTAAACAAATGGCTGGCGCAGCGATGATTTCGTGTCATTTGTGCAACAGGGTTCCGTGAAGGCATGCGAACGGTCCTCCGGTGGATGCGATCAGCGTTGCGCGCTCAGCCCCGGTGAGTATGTTCACTCTCGAAGGCACGGCGGTAACCCGCTTGACTTCTTCCATTGTGGGGATGGGACAGAGAATACTGTCCTTCAGCGACAACCCAGACCATTAACTTTTGACTGGAGGTCAGAAATGAACATTAAGAGCCTTCTCATCGGCTCCGCAGCAGCTCTCGTTGCTGTATCCGGTGCACGCGCTGCAGACGCTATCGTTGCAGCTGAGCCTGAGCCCGTTGAATACGTCCGCGTTTGCGACGCTTTCGGCACCGGCTTCTTCTACATCCCGGGCACCGAAACCTGCCTGAAGATCGACGGTTATGTCCGCTTCCGCGTTACTGCAAGCAAGGGCACTTCGGAATACCAGCAGAACACCCGCGCACGCCTCAACTTTGACGCTCGCTCGGAAACTGAACTCGGCACCCTGCGCGGCTACATCCGCTTCCAGTCCAACTCGGGCGGCGTTAACGGCGACGCTGCAGTTGTTCAGGACCAGGCAATGCTGCAGCTCGGCGGCCTGTTCATGGGTTACACCGAATCGGCATTCGCAGCTCTGTGGGGCGGCGGCGTCGGCAACTTCGGCATCATCCAGACGGATAACGGCGGCATCTACGCTTACCAGCAGACCCAGCAGATCGGTTACCGCTATGACGCGGGCGCCTTCTACGCTGCTCTGGTTCTCGAAAACGATCTGGTCCCCGGCGCAGCTACCAGCGCTGCACGCGGTGACTGGGCTCCGGACGTCGTCGGCGTTCTCGGCATGACCCAGGGTTGGGGCGGCGCTGACGTGCGCATCGCCTACGACGAATCTGCCAAGGCAGTCGGCGTCAAGGGCCTTGTCGAAGTTGCTGTTGCAGCAACCGGCGGTTCGCTCCGCGTCGGCATGTTCTACAACAACAAGGTCGGCAACCGTTACGGCGTTGGTCTTCCTGGTGGTGCAGCTGGCGAAACCGCCAACTGGTCCGCAGGTCTTGGCTACACCCAGGACGTTACCGAAACCGTCAACGCGACTCTCGGCTACCAGTACTTTGACGGCTTCTCGGCCGCCAACGGTGGTACCACCAAGACCGCTCACCTCGTCGAAGGTGCTCTGTCGTGGACTCCGGTTACCAACTTCAACGTTCGTCTTGAAGGTAACTACGGCTGGAACAAGTCCAATGCTAACGTGAACACCACGACTGCATCGGGCTTCGTCTGGGTACGTCGTTCGTTCTAATCAAACCTCGGTTTGATCTGATGGAACCCGGCAGCTTTGGCTGCCGGGTTTTTTCGTTTTTGCAGCTGACCTGCGGGTGCGGGTGCCGCCTCCACCGGGGCAATGCCGCTTTGGGCTTGGTCTTGGTCGGGCAGGGGTGATAGGCTTGCCGCCACAAATTGCGTGGCGGAGATCTCATGCGAAACGTCAGACTCTGGTTCTGGCCCGGTGTGGCCGCCGTTGCCTTTCTTGCCGCATTGGCGGTGTGGTTCACGGCCGGTGTTGTCGAGACGGAACTCAAGGCAAGGGCACTCGCTGCGCTGCGCGGCGAAGACGGCTGGGCCCAGGTGACGCTCAAGGGCCGCGACCTGACGCTGACCGGGCTGGCACCGGATGAAGAAGACAGGGACCGTGCGCTGAGTGTTGCGCGGAGCATCTCGGGCGTCAGGCGTGTAACAGATGCCTCGGTGCTGCTGCCCGAGGAGGCGCCCTATCGTTTTTCAGCCGAGAAAACCCGAAACGGCATCGTGCTGGGTGGTTTCGTACCCAATGAAACGGTGCGTGCAGAAGTCATTTCGTCGCTGACCGGCTTGCTCCCGGGGATCGCGCTGTCTGACCAGATGAAACTGGCACGCGGGGCGCCTGTGGGTCTTGCCAGCCTGGCGGCTTACGGGTTGTCGGTCTTCCCGCGTTTGTCGACGGGTTCCGTCGAGATCAGCGACCGGAGCATGAGGGTCAGCGGTCAGGCTCTTGATCCCGACGACCACGAGCTTGCCCTGGCGTCACTTGCCAGGATTCCCCCCTCGGCAGGAAGCGTCAGTGCGATCGACATCACGCCTGCCGCGGTTTCCGGGTCCTACACATGGGCTGCGGCGCGGAACGAGGATCGGTTGACCATCTCCGGCTACATTCCCGATTCCGCGGTTCGCTCGGCGATACTCTCCCTAGCCGGGGAAATCGGCGCTGGTGCAGAGACGGAAGACGGAATGCGGTTCGCATCCGGCGTACCTCAACTCGTCGATTGGCTGGAAGCCACCGAGACCGGGTTGTCGCTACTCGCTGCGATGAGCCAGGGTACGGTCACGCTGACGGATGCGACCCTGGATGTATCGGGTGAGGCGCGGGACGCTGCAGCCTTCAGAAACATTCAGGACATTCTGGGAAACCGGTTGCCTGACGGGGTTAAGCTCGGGACAGCCGATATCGGAATGGCTCAAGGACAACCCTATGAATGGTCTGCGCGGCTGACGCGGCAGCAACTCGAACTTGATGGTCAGGTGCCCGATCAGGCCGTTCATGATGCTATTCTGAGTGCCGCACGGTTGAAAGTCGGGACGATCGAGATCCTTGACAGGATGGAGTTGTTGCCCGGCGCGCCGGACGGGTTCGGGCAAGCGGCGCTGATTGCGCTTCAGGCGCTCAGCAGACTTGAGCAATCGGAGGCGGTGCTGAAGGATCGGAACCTCTCTGTCCAGGGAAGCGCACTGAGCGGAATTGCGCTACGTGAGACAAGACGCCTGATTGAAGAGGGGTTGCCCGAGGGATTTTCCGGCACCGGCTCGTTGTCGAGGGCGGAAATCCCGGAGACGGTGTTGGTTCTGGCGGACTGCCAGCAGCAACTCGACTCTCTGGCGGGATCAAACACGGTGTTGTTTCAAACCGGCGATGCGGGCATCGAGCCTCATTCCTTCGGGTTTCTCGACCGTATTGCGGCAACTGTGCAACAATGCGGCGACGTCCGGATGGAAATATCCGGCCACACCGACTCGGATGGCTCGGAAGCGGACAATCTCGCGCTGTCGGAGCGTCGTGCCGATGCGGTGGCGGATTATCTGACTGCGGCGGGCGTTGATGCCAAAAGGCTGGTGGCTGTCGGCCATGGGGAAAGTCGCCCGGTGCGGGAGAACGAAACCGTACAAGGCAAGGCGGCAAACCGCCGGATCGAGTTTCAAGTCATGAGGTAGCCGGTCCGGCCAAAGGGCTGCGGGCCCGGGGAGAGACAAATGTGGTACATGATTGCGCATCTTTGGTTCTGGCTGTTGCTGGCGTTTCTTGTCGGCGGACTGGTCGGGTGGAAGACCTGCGGGCGTCCGCGGGGCTGAAGCCTGATTTCACTGCCACCTGGGAGGAGGAGAAATGACCATGTTTATCGTCCAGAGCGTGTTGCTCATCGCCGTTGCGTTTGGCCTGGGATGCCTGTTCGGATGCTGGCTCAAGGGCCGGATGACGGTTCATCCGCGTCATTCGGGTGCCGCGGCCGCGGTGACGCATGAAGGCGCCGCGAAGACCTCGACTGCAAGTGAGCTTGCTGCGCCGAGACCGCATTACGAGCCTGCCACCACGCCTCAACCGGCCACCGCATTGACCTCCGATCCGGAGACTGTCGCCGCACCGCCGGCACCGGCTCAAGAGCCGAAGCCCGAGGGCCAATCGGCTCCGACCAAGAAGCCTGCCCGAGCCAGGACTGCGAAGCCTGCAACGACAAAGCCTGCGACCGGCAAGCGTATCCGGAAAGGTGATGCCACAGAGAGCAAGCCGGTGAAGGCCAAGGCAAAGGCTTCGAAAGCCGGCAAGGCGGGAAGCGATGCCTCCGCGAGAGCCAGGCCATCCGCCAAGGCCGGCTCCGCCGTTCCAGACACGCCCGACAATCTCAAACTTATCAAGGGGATCGGTCCGGCAATCGAAACCAAGCTGCAGGCTGCAGGGATCACCCGCTTCGCGCAGATAGCAGCCTGGACCAAGAAGGAGCAGGCTGAGTTCGCCGAGCAATTGTCATTTTCCGGGCGTATCGAGCGCGAAGAGTGGGTGCGCCAGGCCAAGGTGCTGGCCAAGGGCGAAAAGACCGAATTCTCCAAGCGGGTTGCCAAGGGCGAGGTGGCGAGTTCGAAAGGTAAGCCCAGGGGTGGCGGTCAAAAGTAGCTGCGAACGCCCAAGGGAAGCATCGGGCTGGTTTCGAAATACCGAGCTTTCGATGCGGGAGGCCGCTCTCGGGCTGGTTTCAGTGCCGCCGTTGCTTGTCGACCGAAGCAAAGAATTTCGCGAGAATCCCCGGAATACCTTCAAGATGCAGGATGGGGGCATGGCCATGACCGGCAACCGTGACCGTCTCAAGTGAGGGAACCCGGTTTTTCATCTCGATCAGCGTCTCTTCGGAGAGCAGTGTCGAGTGCTCGCCGCGCAGGGCCATCAGCGGCATTCCGCCCAGGCCTTCGAACTGGGGCCACAGCGTAGGTAACGGCGTGCTGAGGTCGACGCCCTTCAGTCCGTCGACCAGGGCGGGATCGTAATCGGCAATCAGTTTACCGTCTTTCTCCACGTACACGGCGCGCGCGAAGTCGGACCAGTCCGGGCCGGTGAGAGCCGGAAAGCTCTTGGAATGGGCGTCAGCCAGGATCTGTGCGGCGTCCTCCCATGATTTGGGCCTGGGCATGCGCGACAGATAGGCCTTGATCTGGGCCAGCCCCGCGCCCTCGATCACCGGCCCGATGTCGTTGAGCACGCCCGCCGCCATGACCCCCGGCCGGGTCGCCGCCAGCACGTGCATGATCAACCCGCCGCGCGAGGTGCCGATAAATATCGCATGCTCGAGGCCGAGCGCCGCCATGCCGCTGAGCACATCCTCGGCCTCTACCGTGATGGTGTAACGCGAAGGGTCCTTGTCCCATGCCGAGCCGCCACGGCCGCGGTAGTCAAAACTGACCACGCGCCGAGGCGCCTTGGGATCGGTCGACAGGATTTTCGCCAGATCGTCAAAATCGCGGGTGTTGCGGGTCAGCCCTGGCAGGCACACCACCGGCAAGCGGTCACGGGTTGCGGGATTGTGGCGGCCGTAATCAGCCGCATGCAGCCTCAGTCCGTCACTTGCGGAATAGAACACGCTTTCCCAGGTACCGGTGTCCTGTTTGCCCGTGTTCAGTTTGCTGGTGCCGCCAGATGCTCCGTTCGTCATGGCCAATCCTGCTCCTGTCGCTTTCTCTTCACGAGCAAGCCTATAGCCCATTTCGAGCCGGATGGGACAGACTTCATCTGCGGCCGAACCTCAGATCGTTTTCAATGTCGGCCGGTTGGCCCAGTCGGGCCTTGTAGATCTGATAGTTCTCCATCACCCGCTGAACGTAATGACGGGTCTCCGTGAACGGAATGAGCTCGATCCAGTCGATCACTTCATCAAGTGGCTGGCCGCGTGGATCGCCAAAACGATTGATCCACTGCGGGACGCGGCTCGGACCGGCATTGTAGGCGATGAAGGTGAGAATGTAGGAACCGCCGAAATCGGAAATCTGTTCGCCGAGGAAGTGCGCGCCAAGCGTGGCATTGTAGCCGGCATCGGTGGTCAGGCGCTGCTTCGAATAGGCGAGACCATGACGTGCCGCGACACCCTTGGCTGTCCCGGGAAGGATCTGCAACAGGCCGCGGGCATTGGCGGGCGAGATCGCCGCCTTGTTGAAGGCGCTTTCCTGGCGCGCAATCGAATAGGCGAGCGCCTTGCCGGACCCGTCTATGTTGGCGGCACTTGGCACGGCACCCAGCGGGTAGGCGAGGGCAGCCACATCCAGCCCTCTGTTCCAGGCGATCTTGCCGACCTGCAACGACAGTTGATGGTCGCCCCGCCTTTCTGCCATGGCCGCCAGAATGGCCAGCTCTCCGGGACTTTCAAGTTCGGCGGCCAGCGCCCGGTAGAGCGTGTCGGCACGCCATTCGGCGCCCGCGCTTTCGAGTTTGCTGATGGCCTGGACGGCTTCACGGGCTGCAAACCGGTTCCGGTCGCTGGCCGAGGGGGACGGGTAGGCAATGTTCAGTTTCTTGCGGCCCAGTTTTGCGCTGGCGAGCTGCCCGTAGAAGGTCGAGGGATGGTTAGCGGCTCTTGCGTAATGGTCCGATGCCTTGCCGCCGGCACCTGCGTCTGCGGCGCGACCGAGCCAGTAATGGGCCCGGGCGGTCGAGATCTGGCCGCTTGCCACTGTCAGGATCCTGGCAAAATGCCCGGCAGCGGTCTTTGCGTCGCCCAGACCTCTGAGCGCATACCAGCCGGCATGGAACTCGGCTTCGGCCACGTCTTCGGGACTTTGTGCGAGATGGGCGCCAGCCAGCCTGTAGGCTCCTTTCGGATCGCCGTCCTCATAAAGGCCACGGCTGACGATGCGGGCTTCCACCCACCATTCGTCCGGATCAACAAGGGCTGCGCGGTCGCGCGGCATTTTGGCCAGAAGCGCGGCTGCTTCCTTGTTTTTCTCAAGCTCGCGAAGGTGGCGAATGCGCAGATACAGATATGCCGGCGTCTGGTGCCAGGAGCGGTCGACTGCCTTGATGGCGTCGGCGGCCTTTGTTGGCGTTCGTATCACAGCGGCCCAGGCCCGGTAGAGCGACTGGGCTTCAGCCCTTGACGACAATTTGCCGGCGTCGCTGACCTGATCGCGATAAAGCAGCATTTCCATCCGGCGGAAATGATCGGCCTTGGTCAACAGGCTGTCGAACTCGGAAAGGAAAAGGCTGGCATCGCGGTCGTTCATGCTGACCGTGCGCCAGACTTCCGAAGCAATGGCGCGGGCGCGTTTGGTGTCGCCCGTGGCGGCCAGTGCCCTGATCAGTATGATCGCGCCTCTGGCGGTTTCGGGCTGCCTGCCGGCAAAAACCGAGAGCACCTTCCGTGCCGGCGGATCCTCGTGGAAAAGAGCGTTTTCGAGCAGGCGCGGCAAAGCATTGAGACCCGGCCAGCCTTTCAATTCCACCGCTGCTTCCGAGATTTCGCCGGAAGGAACATCTTCGAGCCCGGAGAGGGCGATCGCCCAGGTCAGGATGTGCCGGTCGAGCGTCGCGCGCGGAAGCATGTCGCGGATCTGACGGGCAAGGCTTGCGTTTCCGTCACTGAGGGCTTCGAGGCCGGAGCCGAGCGCGTTCATGACGGGCGTTACCGGAGCGGCAGGTGCTTGAACGCCGGGAGCCTCGGCCTGGGGCCGCGGGGTGGGCAAGGGAATCGATCCGGAGGGCAGGGGCGCAGCCCCGCTGGCGGTTGCCAGGATACAGGTCAGTACAGTCAGGGTAGCGAGAGCGATTTTTGACATCGTCACCTTCTGTGCGCATTGACGTTTCCGCCATCCGGTCACCACCCGTGGCTTCCCGGTTGCCGGTCTGTTTTCCCACCCTTGACCGTCTCTAGCAAAAACCCGGTGAAACAAGGATTAAGAAAAGCTTATAAACTTCGTTCGAATGCGATGTTCCGACACAATTGCGGGTAATCTGCGGCCAGACCAGCGAACCGCCCGTTCAGGTGACGTCAATCGGCGCAAAAGCGCTGCCAGAGCCTGCGCAAGGCTTTTCGGCTGCCGTTATTTCCTGTATCGCCTGCGGTACAGGTGAGTGAAAGCGCCCAGGGGCGCGAAGTACAGTATTTGGAGAGCAGCATGTTCAAGGGTTCCCTTCCGGCCCTCATTACCCCTTTCACCGAGGATGGCGCGGTGGATGAGGATGGCTTTGCGCGCCATGTCGAGCGCATGATCAAGGCTGGAAGCGGTGGTCTGGTTCCAGTCGGCACCACCGGCGAATCCCCGACGCTGACGCATGCCGAGCACAAGCGCGTTGTCGAACTGTGCGTCGAGGTTGCCGCGGGCCGGGTTCCGGTGATCGCCGGCGCCGGATCGAACAACACGGCGGAATCGATCGAACTTGCCGTTCATGCCGAGAAGGCTGGTGCCGATGCCGTGCTGGTCGTGACGCCCTACTACAACAAGCCGACGCAGAAGGGGCTCTATCAGCATTTCAAGGCCGTGGCCGAGGCAATCACGCTGCCGATCATCATCTACAACATACCGCCGCGCTCGGTGATCGACATGTCGGTGGAGACGATGGCGGCGCTTGCCCGTGACTTCTTCAACATTGTCGGCGTCAAGGACGCGACGGGGAACCTCGCCCGCGTGCCGGAGCAGCGGATGGCCTGTGGCAAGGATTTCGTGCAATTGTCCGGTGAGGATCCGACCGCGCTCGGCTTCAATGCGCATGGCGGTGTTGGCTGCATCTCGGTGACGGCCAATGTGGCGCCCCGGCAATGTGTCGAGTTTCAGGAGGCAACCCTGCGCGGCGACTATGCCACGGCGCTGACGCTGCTTGACCGGCTGATGCCGCTTCACAAGGCGATCTTCCACGAGCCCGGTGTGGCTGGGACGAAGTATTGCCTGGCCAAGATGGGCCTGATCAAGAATGTCGTGCGCTCGCCGCTCACTCCGGTAGAGCCGGGTACCGCGGCCCTGCTTGACGCGGCGCTTGCTCAGGCGGGCGTGGCGGGCTGATCATGGCTCCCAGGAAGGACGACAAATCCCAGCACGGAAAGGTCGTGGCTGAAAACCGCAAGGCTCGGTTCAACTACGAGATTGTCGACACGATCGAGGCTGGCCTGGTTTTGGCCGGCACCGAGGTGAAGTCGCTTCGGGAAGGCAAGGCAAACATCGCCGAATCCTACGCCAATGAGGAAGGCGGCGAGATGTGGCTGATCAATTCCTACGTGCCCGAATATCTGCAGGCCAACCGTTTCAACCATGAGCCCCGGCGGCGGCGCAAGATCCTGCTCAAGGCGCGCGAAATCGCGCGGCTGGCGCAGGGCGTTCAGCGTGACGGGATGACCCTGGTTCCGCTCAAGATCTACTTCAATGACAAGGGCAGGGCCAAGCTTCTGCTGGCGCTGGCACGTGGCAAGAAACTGCACGACAAGCGCCAGACCCAGAAGGAGCGTGACTGGAACCGGGACAAATCCAGGCTGTTGCGCGATCGCGGCTAGGGCTTGCACCCGCCAGGCTGACGTCCGGAGTCAGTCCAGCCATCTGACCGCGCTTTCGAAGACTGCATCAAACATTTCCACCGTCAGGCGACCGGTGTTGGTGTTGTAGCGTGAGCAATGGTAGCTCGAAATGATGCACATATTGCCCATTGCTGTTTTGGCGCCATGACTGAAGGGATGGTGAGCCGGTTTGCCGCCGAGCGCGCGAATGGTGCTGTCGTGTGAAATCCTGCCAAGCGTGATGATGACCTTGAGCCGCGGCATGGCTTCGATTGCGGCCGTGAGAAATCTCCGGCAGGTGTTGATTTCCGCCCCGACCGGCTTGTTTTCAGGTGGAACACACCGAACCGCGTTGGTGATTGCAATGCCCTTCAGTCTCGGCTGGTCCGCGGAAGCAGGCGTTGCATCGTTTTCGGCCAGTCCGTGCCTGGCCAGTGTTTCATGCAGGAGAGCGCCTGAATCATCGCCTACAAAGGGAACGCCGGTACGGTTGGCGCCACGCAGGCCGGGCGCCAGGCCTACAATCAGCAACTCAACCGCGGATGACCCTTCCGGGGGATACCATGTTTCGACCGGAGCATTGTGCCAGTCGGGAAACCGGTCGCGGTTCTTGAGTGCAAAATCGTGCAGCCGCGGACAAAGGCTGCAATCGGGATCAGGCTCGTTCGGTCGGGCCATGTGGCCGGACACAGCCACTTCCGGGTCAATCCTCGAATTCTTCCTCTTCCTCCGCCGGCGCGTAGGATCGCTGCGGACGTTCTGACGGCTCTCGGCCGATTTCCGATTTCAGGCTGGTCAGGTCGATGAAGTAGTCAGCCTGCCTGCGAAGGTCATCGGCGATCATTGGCGGCTGGGAGGAAAGCGAGGAGACGACTGTCACCTTGCGGCCCTTGCGCTGCAAGGCCTCGACCAAGGACGTGAAATCGCCGTCACCGGAGAAAATTACCAAGTGGTCGACTACGTCAGACTGCTCCATGGCATCGATTGCGAGCTCGATGTCCATGTTGCCCTTGATTTTCCGACGGCCGGTGGAGTCGGTAAATTCTTTTGCGGGCTTGGTAACTACTTTATACCCATTGTAATCGAGCCAGTCGATCAATGGGCGGATCGATGAATATTCCTGATCCTCAATCAAAGCGGTGTAATAGTAGGCCCGCAACAAATACCCGCGGGATTGAAAAGCCTTGAGCAACTTCCGGTAGTCGATATCGAAATTCAGGCTTTTTGACGCTGCGTATAGATTCGCCCCATCAATAAAGAGCGCAATTTTCTCTCTTGGATCAAACACTTATGATCTTCCTTTCAAAGAAGCCCTCTGTCTCAACTGAAGGCAAGTCTGGCTTCTGCATGACCAATTTAGATCGATCTCGAACTTTTTGAAAGCCATACAAGTACCATTCTCATACTGTTCCACGACTCAATAAATCGTCAGGCCGAACCAAATGCTGCGGTTGGTCCCATTTTTCAAGGGTTGTCGCCTTGATACTTATGCATAGCTGCTAAAGGACCGATGATTCTGACGCAAAGGTCGGTTGCGTAAACTGCAATATACGGGGCGTCAAACAAGTGCTTTTGCCGCAAAGGACTTGAATTAGCCACACAATGTGTTTATCGCATGGTCAAACTCCCCCATAGCAGTTTGCAAAGGACAGGCAATGGCCCGCGTCACAGTCGAAGATTGCATCGACAAGGTTGATAATCGTTTTGAACTGGTATTGCTTGCCAGCCATCGCGCCCGCCAGATCTCCCAGGGCGGACAAATCACGATCTCGCGTGATAACGACAAGAACCCTGTTGTTGCCCTCAGAGAAATCGCAGATGAAACACTTTCGCCCGGCGATCTGAAGGAAGACCTCATTCATTCGCTGCAGAAGCATGTCGAAGTTGACGAGCCGGAGCCCGATCCGGAGCGTTACCTGCAGACTGCAGAGACGACGGAAGAGGTTGTCGCCGAAGACGATCAGCCCGAGGGCGTTTCTTTCGGCTCGATGTCGGAAGAAGAGCTGCTCGCTGGCATCGAAGGACTTGTGCCGCCGGAAAAAAGCGACGACTATTAAGCGTCTGGACGTGGCCTGACGATTTGCATGAATCGGCAGGCCATGAGTCCGGAGGCCGATAGACAGCTGATGCTTTGCAATGCGCCGGTCGTTCGATTCGGCGCATTTTCTTGTTTTGGAGTGCCCATCAGATGATGCGTCAGTACGAGCTCGTGGAGCGCGTGCAAAAATACAAACCGGATGTCAACGAGGCCCTGCTGAACAAGGCTTACGTTTACGCCATGCAGAAACATGGCAAGCAGACGCGTGCGAGCGGGGACCCCTACATCTCCCACCCGCTGGAAGTTGCTGCGATCCTGACCGAGATGCGGCTCGATGAAGCCACCATCGCCGTGGCGCTGCTGCATGACACGATCGAGGACACCTCGGCAACGCGGGCGGAAATCGACGAGCTGTTCGGCGAGGATATCGGGCGGCTGGTGGAAGGGCTGACAAAGATCAAGAAACTCGATCTTGTCACCAAGCGGGCCAAGCAGGCGGAGAATCTGCGCAAGCTGCTGCTGGCCATTTCCGATGATGTGCGGGTGCTTCTGGTCAAGCTGGCCGACCGGCTGCACAACATGCGGACGCTGGAACATGTGCCGCCGGAAAAACGCGCCCGCATAGCCGAAGAAACCATGGATATCTATGCCCCGCTGGCTGGACGCATGGGCATGCAGGAAATGCGCGAGGAGCTTGAAGAACTTGCCTTCAAGAACATCAACCAGGAGGCCTATGACACCGTCACGGGCAAGCTGGCGGAGCTGTCCGAGCGCAACCGCGACCTGATCCACACCATCGAGGACGAGCTTTCGGCGCTGTTCAAGCAGCAGGGCATGACGGCGCAGGTCAAGGGCCGGCAGAAGAAGGCCTATTCGGTGTTTCGCAAGATGCAGTCCAAGTCGCTGTCGTTCGAGCAGCTTTCCGATGTGTTCGGGTTCCGCATCATCGTCGACAGCGAGGCGGACTGTTACCGGGCGCTGGGCATCGTGCACATGCGCTGGTCGGTCGTGCCGGGACGTTTCAAGGACTACATCTCAACACCGAAGCAGAATGACTACCGTTCGATCCACACGACCATCGTCGGTCCGTCACGGCAGCGCGTCGAGTTGCAGATCCGGACGCGCCGGATGCAGGATGTGGCAGAGCGCGGTGTGGCGGCGCACACGCTCTACAAGGATGCAACGACCGGTGACGAGGCCGTCGTGCTGTCCAAGGATTCCAGGGCCTATTCGTGGCTAAGGCAAACCATCGAGGCATTGTCCGTCGGCGACAACCCCGAGGATTTTCTGGAGCACACCAAGCTCGAGCTGTTTCAGGACCAGGTGTTCTGCTTCACCCCGAAGGGCCAGCTGATCGCGCTGCCGCGCGGGGCGACGCCGATCGACTTCGCCTATGCGGTGCATACCGATATCGGCGACACCTGCGTCGGCTCCAAGATCAACGGTCGGATCATGCCGCTGGTGACACGGCTTGCCAATGGCGACGAGGTGGAGATCCTGCGGTCCGGCGTCCAGGTTCCGCCGCCAGCCTGGGAAGAAATCGTGGTGACCGGCAAGGCGCGGGCGGCAATCCGGCGGGCCACCAAGGCCGCCGTGCGCAAGCAGTATTCCGGGCTCGGCATGCGGATCCTCGAACGGACCTTCACGCGGGCGGGAAAACCGCTGTCGCGTGACGGGTTGAAGCCGGTCCTGCACCGGCTCGGGCACAAGGATGTCGAGGATGTTCTGACGGCGGTTGGTCGCGGCGAACTGGCGTCCGACGACGTGTTCCGCGCGGTCTACCCCAATCACCAGGAGGCCCGGGTATCGCCGCGCAAGCCGGCAGACGAGGGCTGGTTCAATCTGCGCAGCGCCGCCGGGCTCATTTTCAAGCTACCCGGTCTGGGCAAGACCCAGAAATCACCGAGGGCTTCGCGGCAGATCGGTCCTGATCCCGACATGGCGGCGATGCCGATTCGCGGTATGGACGACAATTCGGTGGTCAAGTTCGGGCCCGGCGGCGCGGTGCCTGGCGACCGCATTGTCGGCATTCTCGAAACCGGAGCGGGAATCACCATCTACCCGATCCAGTCGCCGGAGCTGACGAAATTCGATGATGAACCCAACCGCTGGGTCGATATCCGCTGGGACATCGACGAGAACAACAAGAACCGGTTCCCGGCGCGCATTCTTGTCACTGCGATCAATGCACCGGGCACGCTTGCGGAGGTTTCGCAGGCGATCGCGACCAGCGAGACCAACATCCAGAATTTGACCATGGTGCGGGTTGCGGCGGACTTTACCGAGATGCTGATTGATCTGCAGGTCTGGGATCTCAAGCACCTCAACCAGCTGATCACGCAATTGAAGGAACTGGGATCCGTATCGACCGTCGAACGGATTTATCAGTGACCGTGCGGCGGCGTGGAAGACCGGGCGGATTTTCAGGCAGGCCTTTACCAGTTCTTCGCGGTTGTCTGGCAGGCTTGGTGGCAATGACAAAGGAAGAAAGGCGTTCTGGAAAATTTGTTGTCGGGCTGACTTAGAGCTGACACAAAAAGAGCGATATACGGACACGACATGCTGTTTCGTCGCCGAAGACCCGAAGGATTTTTTGACCGGTTGCGCACCGCGCTCTGGCCGAGGAGATCGTTTGGCCGGTCGTTCCAGTATTTCATCAAGCGGGTGCTGCGGCTGACGGCGACTCCGCACGCGATCGCGGCTGGTGTTGCGGCAGGGGTGTTTGCATCCTGGACGCCGCTGCTCGGGTTTCATTTCATCCTGGCGTTCGCGCTCTCCTACGTGCTCGCGGGCAACATGGTGGCCGCTGCATTGGGGACAGCCTTCGGCAATCCGCTTTCGTTTCCCTTCATCTGGGCGCTGACGCTCAAGGTCGGAAACATGCTGATCGGGGTCGAGACCGGCGTCCACCAGAAGCACGTCAATCTTGAAGCTCTCCTGCGTCACCTTGATGTCGGTCAATTGTGGGAGCCTGTGCTCAAGCCAATGCTGATCGGGGCGATCCCGCCCGGTGTCATCACCGGCGTGGCAGTCTATGTCTTGACCTACTGGGGTGTGCGGGCGTTTCAGACACAGCGCAAATCCAGACTGGCGGCGCGGGCCAAGGCACGGCTTCGTGAGCTGGCCGCGGCAAGAGCCGAGCGAACGGCGGACAGGGCAAACAGGGCGTGATCATCGGAATTGGCAGTGATCTGATTGACATCAGGCGGATCGAGAAGACACTCGAACGTCACGGCGAGCGTTTCATCCGGCGCTGCTTTACGGATGTCGAGCGGGCCAAGTCGGATCGCCGGGCCTTGCGTGCGGCTTCCTACGCCAAGCGGTTCGCGGCGAAGGAGGCTTGCTCCAAGGCACTTGGAACAGGGTTGTCGAGAGGCGTGTTCTGGCGGGACATGGGCGTTGTGAACCTGCCGGGCGGCAAGCCCACCATGCAATTGACCGGCGGTGCCGCCGAGCGCCTCAAGGAGATGACGCCTGACGGCATGAGGTGCGCCATTCATCTGACGATAACCGATGACTATCCGCTGGCGCAGGCGTTCGTGATCATCGAGGCGCTTGGCCGGGACTGACGTCAACCCGGCGCTTCTACCGGAATCGAGCTGTTTCGAACCGGCCGCGTGCGGCACAATGCGCGACATTGGCAAGCGGTGTTGCCCGGAACGATGCAAACGGCTAGAGAAAGCGCTTCCGCGCCCTATCTTGAGGAACTCAACGCGTGTCAGATACAAAAGAAGACCAATCCGGCGGACTTTGGGAGAACATCAAGGTCCTCGTGCAGGCACTGCTGCTTGCAGTGATCATCCGCACCCTGTTCTTCCAGCCGTTCAGCATTCCGTCGGGGTCGATGATGGAAACGCTGCTGGTCGGCGATTATCTGTTCGTGTCGAAATATTCCTACGGCTACACCAAGTACTCGATTCCGTTCTCGCCGGACCTGTTCTCCGGCCGGATCTGGAGCAGTGAGCCGGAACGGGGCGATGTCGCCGTGTTCCGCCTGCCCAGCAACACCAAGATCGACTACATCAAGCGCGTCGTCGGGCTTCCCGGAGACCGTATCCAGGTGACTGACGGACAGCTCTTCATCAATGGTGAAGCGGTCAAGCGCGAACTCGTCGGCAGCTATACGCCGGAAGGACGCTACAGCCAGAGCACGGATGTGCCGGTCTACCGGGAAACCCTGCCCAACGGGGTGAGTTACACGACACTCGATCTGACGCCGAACTCGCCGGGCGACAACACGCGCGAGTTCGTGGTTCCCGAAGGCCATTACTTCATGATGGGCGACAATCGCGACAACTCGCAGGACAGCCGGTTCGAGGTTGGCTATGTGCCACTTGAGAACTTCATCGGCCGGGCAACGATCATCTTCTTCTCGATCGGCGAGGGCGCATCGCCGCTGGAGATCTGGAAATGGCCGACTGACCTCAGGTTGGAGCGGTTCTTCAAATCAGCTCAGCGATGAAACGCGCGGCCAGGAAAGCAGCGGACATCGTCGCCCGGGTCGAGGAACGCATCGGCCACAGATTTGCCGATGCGGGCAGGCTCGAGCGGGCGTTGACGCACTCCAGCCTGCGCAATCCGTCGGGCGGAAACTACGAGCGGCTGGAGTTTCTTGGTGACCGGGTGCTCGGCCTGTGTGTGGCTGAACTGCTGTTTGACCATTTCCGCGACGCCAGCGAGGGCGAATTGTCGGTGCGTCTCAACCAGCTTGTCAGTGCGCAGACCTGCGGGGAGGTGGCCGACGAGCTTGGATTGCACGAGTTCATCCGCACCGGTGCGGATGTGAAGCAGGTGACCGACAAGCGGATGTTGAATGTGCGCGCCGATGTGGTCGAGTCCATCATTGCCGCGATCTATCTTGATGCTGGGCTCGAGGCGGCGCGGGGTTTCATCCACGCTCACTGGAAGGGGCGGGCCTTTGCGGAGGACGCCGCACGGCGCGACGCCAAGACCGAATTGCAGGAATGGGCCCATGCCCGTTACGGCGTGACCCCGGTTTACCGGGTGACCGACCGGTCCGGCCCCGACCATGAGCCGGTGTTCAAAGTGACCGTCGAGATTGAAGGGGCCAAGCCCGCCAGCGGCGTCAGCCGCTCCAAGCGTGCCGCCGAACAGGCCGCAGCGACCGCACTCCTTGAGCGCGAAGGCGTCTGGCAGGCAAATGCAGGAAAAGATGATGAATGATACACCTGAAACAGAGGCAAGCCCGGCGGAACCGCAGGGCCCGACCCGGTCCGGCTTCGTGGCGCTGATCGGCGCTCCGAATGCGGGAAAATCAACCCTGATGAACCAGCTTGTCGGCGCCAAGGTGTCGATCGTCTCGCACAAGGTGCAGACGACGCGGGCGATCGTGCGCGGCATTGCCATTCACGACCGGACCCAGATCGTGTTCATCGACACGCCGGGGATCTTCACGCCGAAGCGCCGGCTCGACCGGGCGATGGTAACGACTGCCTGGGGTGGCGCCAAGGATGGCGACCTGGTGCTGGTGCTTGTCGACGCCGAGCGCGGGATCAAGGGAGACGCCGAAGCGCTGCTCGATTCGCTTGCCGAACGCCAGGGGCGGACGATCCTGGTGATCAACAAGATCGACCAGGTCAAGCGCGACACGCTCTTGGCGCTGACGGCCGCCATTCACGAGAAGGCCAGATTTGACGAGACCTTCATGATCTCGGCACTCAACGGCTCGGGCTGCAAGGACCTGATGGATTACCTGGCGAAAACGCTGCCGGAAGGTCCATGGTACTATCCCGAAGACCAGATCTCCGACCTGCCGATGCGGCAGCTGGCGGCCGAGATCACTCGCGAGAAGCTGTTTTTGCGGCTGCATCAGGAACTGCCCTATGCCTCGCATGTCGAGACGGAAAGCTGGGAAGAGAAGAAGGACGGCTCGGTTCGCATCGAGCAGGTCATCTATGTCGAGCGCGAAAGCCAGAAGAAGATCGTGCTTGGCCACAAGGGAGAGACCATCAAGGCCATCGGCCAGGCATCGCGCAAGGAAATCTCCGAGATCCTCGAGCAGAAGGTGCACCTGTTCCTGTTCGTCAAGGTCCGCGAGAACTGGGGCAATGATCCCGAGCGATACCGCGAGATGGGACTTGAATTTCCGCATTAATGCATGTCGCGTTCAAATGTGTTTATTTGAACGATAACGTACATGCATCGATTTAAGGAGTTGCAGCAGCCTTTGCGCATCCAGGAGGATGCGCGGTGCTGTAAGCGGGCAAGGTCACGCGATGGAATGGCGAGACGAGGGCATCATACTGGGCCTGCGAAAGCACGGCGAGACCTCGGTTATCGCCGAGGTCATGACCAAGGCGCATGGCCGGCACCTGGGCATCGTGCGCGGCGGGCGTTCCAAGCGGCTGCAGCCGGTGCTTCAACCGGGCAATTCGGTGGATCTTGTCTGGCGCGCCCGGCTCGACGAGCATCTCGGACAATACCAGGTCGAACTGTTGAACGCGCGCGCCGGACGGCTGATGGAGAGCGCCATCGGCGTGCACGGTGTGCAGGCGATGGCCGCCTTGTTGCGGCTGTTGCCGGAGCGCGATTCCCATCCGCGGCTGCACGATTCGTTCGCGATCATTCTCGACAGCCTGGATACGCCGCAGGAAGCCGGGGCGCTTTATGTCCGGTTCGAACTCGCGGTGCTTGAAGACCTCGGCTTCGGACTTGATCTGAGCACCTGTGCTGCCACCGGCGCCCATACCGATCTCATCTATGTCTCGCCCAAATCGGGCCGGGCGGTGTCCGCCGAAGCCGGCCGCCCCTGGGCTGACCGGATGCTGGCGCTGCCGGCGTTCCTGCCCGATCGCACCCAGGCCTGCACGAGCGCGGATATGCTCGACCAGGCTTTCAGGCTGACCGGCTATTTTCTCGGCCGGCACGTATTTGAGCCGCGCGGTGTCGAGCCGCCGATCAGCCGCGAGAGCTTTTGCGCGGCAGCCTTGCGGGCAATGCCGCAAGAGCCGCGCGTTTCCCCCTCACTTCAGGAACCGATTTCATGACCGATGACACCAACCAACGCGCCAACGGTCAGTTTACCGGCGTCGTGCCACTCGATTTAGTCGCCAGGGAAGGCGGCCTGTCGGTGATGAAAGGCATTCTCGAAGGCCGGCTGCCGGGCGCGGCCATGGCCAGGACGCTCAATTTCTGGCTCACAAAAGTCGAGGAAGGCCTGATCGTGTTCACCGGAACACCGGGCGTCGACCATCTCAATCCGCTTGGCACGGTTCACGGCGGATGGGCGGCGACGATCATGGATTCCGCGCTCGCCTGTGCTGTGATGACGATGATCAAGCCAGGCGAGGGCTACACGACGGTGGAGTTCAAGCTCAACCTGACCCGGCCGATCCTGCCGGATATGGGTGAACTGGCCTGCGAGGGGCGGGTTGTGCACCGGGGCAAGACGATTGCCACTTCGGAGGCCTATCTCAGAGACAGCTCGGGCAAACTTCTGGCGCATGGCACGGAAACCTGCGCGATCTTCCCGATCGACAAGCTGATGCGCTGAGGGGTGCCACCCAGACGCGGGCAGGCCCGAGCTCTACTCGCTTTCCTCGAGCACGATGCCGTATTTCTTGATCCGGGAATAGAGCGTCGTGGGCTTGATGCCCATCAATTGCGCGGCGCCCTCTTCGCCTGAAACGCGCCCACCGCAGCGCTTCAGGCAGGCGATGATGTTGCTGACCTGCAAATCCTGCATCTGTTGCTCGGTGAGGATATCCAAATGCTCTGCGCGGCTGTGTCCGCTCGCGCCCTTTTGCAGATCGAGGATCAGCTTTTCGCCGCGCGAGAGGATGGCACCGCGTTCGACCACGTTCTGCAGCTCCCTGACATTGCCGGGCCAGTGGTAATCCTGCAACTGGCGGATATTGGCTTTGGTGATCGTCGGTTTCTGCAGGTTCAGCCGCTCGCAGGCGAGGGTAAGGAAGTGCTGTGTCAGCTCGGGGATGTCAGACAGGCGTTCGCGCAGGGGCTGACACTCGATCGGAAACACATTGAGATAGAAATAGAGATCCTGGCGCAGGGTTCCGTTCGTGATGCAGGCGTTGAGATCCTTGCTCGAGGAGGCGATGACGCGAACATTGATCTTGCTGATGCGGTTGTCGCCCAGCCGCTCGAGCGTCTGTTCCTGCAGGGTCTTGAGGATCTTGCCTTGGAGCTCTATCGGGATTTCGGAGACTTCGTCGAGGTAGAGAGTACCGCCATTGGCGATTTCCAGCTTGCCGGTTCGGTCGTGGACAGCGCCCTGGAAGGCGCCGCGGACGTGGCCGAACAGTTCGCTTTCGAAGGTCGAGGGAGAGATGCCGGCGCAGTTGATGCGGATGATCGGCCGCCGCGCGCGCGAACTCGACTTGTGGATGGCGGACGCAATCAGCGATTTGCCTGTGCCGCCTTCGCCGGTGATCAACACATTGCTCTGGGTCCTGGCGACCAGTTCGATCTGCGCCAGAGTGCGCATGATGGCGGGTGAGGATCCGGCCAGGTCGTAGTGGGAGCGGACATTGCGTATTTCTTCCTGCAAATACTCGTTTTCCTGCTCGAGGCGTTCGCGCAGGGCGTCGATCTGATCCATCGCCGCGCGCAGCTTGCGTTCGTTCTCGCGCCGCTCCGAAACATCGCGGAAGATCACCACTGCGCCGGCCAAGACCTGCTGGTCGTAAATCGGGGTCGAGGTGTACTCCACCTGGATGGGGCGGCCATTCTTGTGCCAGAACACCTCGTCTTCGACCCGGTTGACCTGCTCATTTCGGAACGAATGGTAGATCGGGCATTCCCGCGAGGGGTATTTGCGGCCATCGAGATGGTGATGGTGGATCATGGCGTGGATGTCCTCGCCAAGCAGATCCTCCTTGGTCCAGCCCAGCATCTCCTGCGCGGCATTGTTGACGAAGGTGGTTTTGCCTTCGAGATTGATGCCGTAGATGCCTTCCCCGGCGGCGTCGAGGATCAGCCGGTTCTCGTTTTCCATCTCCCGGAAGAAATCGCGCGCCCGGTCCCACTCCATCAGGCCCCTGGCGTGCAGTTTGTGGGTGGAGACATTCTGCGAGCGGGTGTCATAGGCGGCCATGTCGATGATCTGCATGACCAGATAGGTCGCGCCGCCATGGCTGACCGTGGAGCCGTGAATTTCGGTGTCGATCTCGCGACCGGCTGAGCTGATAACCGGCAGATCGCGGGTCCAGCTGGTTTTGTAGTGGTCGACCTTTTCGGTGAAAACGATCAGCTCCGGCAAACGGCCGACCAGGAAGCTGGCAAAATCCTTGCCGGGCAAGTCATCGTTGGCAAGCAACTGGGCGGCAGCACCGTTGGCCGCGACAATCAGGCCGCTAAAGGTGTCGAGCGCGATGCAGGGAAGGATGCTCGAATGCACATGGCTATGCGGAAGGGGCGGCGGGATGGTCATCCGGCAACATTGCGCATTGCAGCATGAAAAATCAACGAAATTTCGTAATTCACGATAATTCGTAATTTTTTGAACAAGGGTGACGCCTAATAGTCCAGTTTAAACAACATCTTGCAAATTTTCCCGGGAATTCGATTTTTGCGGACTTCTGTGTTTGAGCCGTTAGTCTTGGGTCAGGAATTAGCGCAGGAGACCCCGATGACAGTCAAGAGTCTAAACGACCCCTTCTCAAGCAAGGCCGATCTGCGGCACGGCGCCAAGTGCGGATGCTCCGCGTGTGCACCGGCGTCCGGCATTCGCGAAGAGAGTACGTTGCAGTCGAGCGAACAGATGATGGAGCGCGCGATCGAAAGCGCCATCGTGCGGTCTGTTTTCGGGCATTCCGACATCAGCCGCCGGTCCTTCATGGGCCTGGTCGGGGGAGGGACGGCTGCCGCCGCTCTTGCGTCTATCTTCCCGATGGACAAGGCCAAGGCGGCATTGCTCGACACTTTGGGCAAGCCTGAGAAAACCGATCTCAACATCGGCTTTGTGCCGATTACCTGCGCAACGCCGATCATCATGGCGCAACCGCTCGGCTTTTATGAGCGCTACGGTCTGAACGCGCAGGTGATCAAGACCGCCGGATGGGCGGTGGCGCGCGACAAGTCGCTGGCCGGCGAATATGACGCGAGCCACATGCTGACCCCGATGCCATTGGCGATGACGCTCGGCGCCGGCTCGGTGGCCGAACCCTACATCATGCCCGCGGTTGAAAACATCAACGGCCAGGCCATCGTGCTGTCGAACGAGCACAAGGACAAGCGCGATCCGAAGCAGTGGAAGGGTTTCACCTTCGGCGTGCCGTTCGAATACTCGATGCACAATTTCCTGCTTCGCTACTATGTCGCCGAGCACGGCCTCGATCCGGATGTCGACATCCAGATCCGTGTCGTACCGCCGCCGGAAATGGTTGCCAACCTGCGCGCCGGAAACCTCGACGGTTACCTGTCGCCGGATCCGTTCAACCAGCGTGCCGTCTGGGAAAATATCGGCTTCATCCACATCCTGACCAAGGAAATCTGGGAAGGCCATCCCTGCTGCGCATTTGCCGCGCCGCTGTCGTTTGCCACCGAGTTGCCCAACACCTACGGGGCGCTGCTCAAGGCGATCATCGACGCAACGCAATACGCTTCCAATCCCGACAACCGGAAAGAGATCTCGGCGGCGATCGCGCCGACCAATTATCTCAACCAGCCGGTCGAGGTCATCGAGCAGGTACTCACGGGAACCTACGCGGATGGGCTGGGCGAAGTGAAGCAGGTGCCCGACCGCATCGACTTCGATCCGTTCCCCTGGCACTCGATGGGTGTGTGGATTCTCACGCAGATGAAGCGCTGGGGCTATATCGAGGGCGACATCGACTACAAGGCGGTGGCCGAGCAGGTGTACCTCGCCTCCGATGCGAGGAAGATCATGACCGATCTCGGCTACGACGCCCCGGCGGAGAGCTACAAGTCGCACGTCATCATGGGCAAGACTTTCGATCCCGCGACGCCGGAAGACTACGTTTCGAGCTTTGCGATCAAAAAAGGCTGACGCATGACTGACATGTCCGTGAACAAGCGCGCGGCTATCCTCTCGTTCATCCTGCTGATCGGCGGCCTCCTTTTGTGGGAGGCCGCCATTCCAGGGCAGAAGGCGGTGGGAGAGCTGACCGAATATGAGCGACTGACGGGGGGTGGGGCGCAGAAAGCCGGCGTTCCGCCGCCGAGCCAGGTGCTGGAAAAGGCGTGGGAGCAGCTGAGCGACCCGTTCTACGATGCGGGTCCGAACGACAAGGGGATCGGCATCCAGATCGGCTATTCGATCTACCGCGTGCTGGCCGGCTATTTCCTGGCGGCGCTGATCGCCATACCGTTGGGCTTCCTGATCGGCATGTCCCCGGTTGCCTACAAGGCGCTCAATCCCTTCATCCAGGTGCTCAGGCCGATCTCGCCGCTGGCGTGGATGCCGCTGGCGCTGTTCATCATCCAGGACAGCGAGACCAGCGCGATCTTCGTGATTTTCATCTGTTCGATCTGGCCGATGCTGATCAACACCGCCTTTGGCGTTGCCGGAGTGCGCAAGGACTGGGTCAATGTCGCACGGACCCATGAGCTCGGTGCCCTGCGCACCGCCTTTATGGTGATCCTGCCGGCGGCCGCTCCAACGATCGTGACCGGCATGCGCATTTCCATCGGCATTGCCTGGCTGGTGATCGTTGCGGCCGAAATGTTGGTCGGCGGCACGGGTATTGGATACTACGTCTGGAACGAGTGGAACAATCTCGATCTGACCTCGGTCATCTTTTCCATCCTGATGATCGGCGTTGTCGGCATGGCGCTCGACGCGATGTTCGGTGTGTTGCAGCGCTTTGTCGTCTACAGCGAATAGGAGAACCACCGTGACCACTCCTTTCTTGAGCGTTGAACGCCTTAGCCAGAGATACCCGGACGGGGAGGGCGGCCAGACCACGATTTTCGAGAATGCCAGTTTCGGCATCGAGCGGGGCGAATTCGTCGTCATTCTCGGCCACTCGGGCTGCGGCAAGTCGACGATCATGAACATCCTGGCCGGACTGGCCGAGGCCAGCGAGGGCGTTGTCATCATGGATGGCAAGGAGGTCTCCGGACCCAGCCTTGATCGCGGCGTGGTGTTTCAGAACTATTCGCTGCTGCCCTGGCTGAGCGCGCTCAAGAACGTGACGTTTGCCGTCGCGGCCCGTTATCCGGACTGGTCGAAGGACCAGGTTCTGAGCCACTCGAAGAAGCATCTCGAGATGGTCGGCCTGAGCGCGGATGTGTTCCACCGAAAGCCGAGCCAGCTGTCGGGCGGCATGCGCCAGCGTGTGTCTATCGCCCGGGCGTTTTCGATCAGTCCGAAGCTGCTGTTGCTGGACGAGCCGTTCGGTGCGCTCGATGCGCTGACGCGGGGCACCATTCAGGACGAGCTGCTGAAGGTCTGGGCGGGGACCAACCAGACCGTGTTCATGATCACCCACGATATCGACGAGGCAATCCTGCTGGCGGACCGCATCCTGCTGATGACCAACGGCCCGTTCGCGCGGGTGGCGGAATCCGTGGAGATCACCATTCCGCGGCCGCGCAACCGGATCGAGATCGTCGAGCATCCGAACTACTACGCGATCCGCAATCATCTGGTGCAGTTCCTTGGCAAACATTCGAAGGAACTCGCAGGACCGACAGACGCCGTCGAGAACCGGCCCGAGACGGTCCGCATCGACAAGACCGCGCCGGCTGCGCGGTCGCCCAAGAAACTCGCCGTTTAACACCCTGAGCAGGAGACTTCATCATGGCCAAAATGATGACCAAGG
Source organism: Parahoeflea alexandrii (assembly GCF_024105735.1). Classification (GTDB taxonomy): domain Bacteria; phylum Pseudomonadota; class Alphaproteobacteria; order Rhizobiales; family Rhizobiaceae; genus Hoeflea; species Hoeflea alexandrii. Next base: position 1,139,805 of record NZ_JAAAML010000001.1, read on the forward strand.
AAGACGTGACCGAAATGATACTGTCTGCCAAGCGCACGACAGGCATGAAATGGGAGGACATCGCCGAGAAGATCGGCATGTCGCCGGTGTGGACGCATTCGGCCGCAATGGGCATGAACGCGATGCCCAAGGACAAGGCCGAGGCGATGGTCTCCGTGATGGGGCTGCCGCAGGAGGCGGCGCTGGTGCTGCAGGAGTATCCCACCAAGATCTGGGAGCAGGCAGTGCCGACCGACCCCTGCGTCTACCGGCTCTACGAAATCGTCGGGGTCTATGGTCCGACGATCAAGACGCTGATCCAGGAGGAGTTCGGCGACGGCATCATGTCGGCCATCGATTTCGACATGCAGATCACCCGCGTGGCCAATCCCAAGGGCGACCGGGTCAAGATCGAGATGTCGGGCAAGTTCCTGGGCTACAATTCCTGGTAATGTCGCGGCCTCCCTTCCCACCTTTCACCGAGCAGTCGGCGGTCCAGAAGATCAGGGCCGCCGAGGACGGCTGGAACGGCCGCGACCCGGCTAAGGTCGCACTCGCCTACACGCCGGACAGCAGGTGGCGGAACCGGAGCGAGTTCATCAATGGGCGCAGCGAAATCGAGGCGTTCCTGACCCGAAAGTGGGAAAAAGAACTCGAGTACCGGCTGATCAAGGAGCTGTGGGCGTATTCCGGCAACCGTATCGCTGTCCGCTTTGCCTATGAGTGGCACGATGCGGCGGGAACCTGGTACCGTTCCTATGGCAACGAGAACTGGGAATTCGACGAGGCGGGCTACATGATGACGCGCCACGCCAGCATCAATGATGTCGAGATCGCCGAAGCGGACCGGAAATTTCACTGGCCGCAGGGGCGGCGGCCGGAAGAGCATCCGGGATTGACGGAACTCGAATTATAGACCGGCGCCGATCTATGGGTCGCTGAACGACGAAGGGCGCCGCAGGGGCGCCCTTCGCGTTGATGGCTTGTGTGAGCCGGTCAGGCCATGCCGATCTTGCCGCCGCCCTGTTTGGTGACGGCGACGACGGCCGGACGCACCGGCATGTCGTCGCGGAAATCGGGCCAGCGGGTGGCGGGCTGCTCATAGGTGGCGAGGCCTTCGTCACCGGGATGCTGAACCGCGAGGAACACGGTTTCGCCTGTCGGGTCGAAAAGCGGGCCGCACATCTCGGCGCCGACCGGAACCCGGAAGAACAGTTTCGAGGTGGCTCGCGCATCCCCATCCGTATCGACGGCCCACAGACCATCGGTACGCCCGGTCCGCTTCTCGGAATTGCCGTCTGTCGAGACCCAGAGGCGTCCGTCAGCATCGATGGCGCAGTTGTCGGGCATGCCGAACCAGCCGTTGGTGGTGGTTGCGGAGGAGAAGCTGGCGCCGACTTCGGCGACCGCCGGATCTCCGCATTTGAGCAGGATTTCCCAGGTCGATTTGGTGGAGGCGAAGTCGCCATCGGTCTCGCTGATTTCGATGATGTGGCCGAAGGCATTGTTGGCGCGCGGGTTGGCGGCGTTTTCGTCACCTTCCTTGCGCCGGGTGTTGTTGGTCAGCATGCAATAGACCTTGCCGGTCATGGCATTGGGCTGAACGTCTTCGGGACGGTCCATCCTGGTGGCGCCGAGAAGATCACCTGCGCGGCGGGCCTCGATCACCACGTCGGCCTGGCTCATGAAGCCGTTGTCGGCATTGAGCGGGCCTTCACCGTGAACCAGCGGCATCCAGTCAACCGTGCCGTCCGCATCAAAGCGCGCGACATAGAGGATGCCATCGTCGAGAAGGTCCATGTTGGCCGCGCGGTCATCGGGGTTGTAGGCGGCGCTGGTGACAAACTTGTAGACATAGTCGAAGCGCTCGTCATCGCCGCAGTAAAACACCACGCGGCCATCCTTGTTGACAACGCTTTCAGCACCTTCATGTTTCATGCGGCCAAGTGCCGTGCGCTTCTTCGGTACCGAGTTGGGGTCCATCGGATCGACTTCGACAACCCAGCCGAAGCGGTTGGGTTCATTGGGCTCCTTGGAGACATCGAAGCGGTCGTGATGCGTGCCCCAGTTGTACCAGCCGGCGGGAGCGCCGTAGCGCTTGTAGTTGACCGCTTCGGGATGGCCTTCCGGCAGTTCGCCGATGAAGTAGCCGTGGAAGTTTTCCTCGGCCATCAGCCATGTGCCCCAGGGCGTGACGCCGCCGGCGCAGTTGTTGAGCGTGCCGAACACCTTTGTGCCTGACGTGTCCGCATTGGTCTTGAGGCGGTCGTGACCGGCGGCCGGACCGGTCAGCGCCATCTCGGTGCCGACGTGCAAACGGCGGTTCATCTTGCCGTCGAGGACCGGCATCCATTTGCCGTCCTGCTTGCGGATTTCGATGACGGTGCCACCGTGTGCGGCCATTTCGATGTCGACGATGTCCTTTGTGAACTCGCCCATCATCACCTTGTCCTTGCCTTCACCATCCTTGCCGATGGTGGCCCAGTTGGGGAACATCAGCTCGGCGTTGGTGTATTCGTGGTTGACCACGAGCAGGCCATGGTCGTCGGCACCATCGAGCGGAATGAAGCCGACATAATCGTTGTTGTAGCCGAACTGTTTCGACTGGCTTTCCGCCGTCTGGTTCATGGGGTCGAAATCCGGCGAATCGGCGAAGACCTTGTCGCCCCAGCGCAGCAGAACATCGGCGTCATAGCCCTCGGCAACGTGATGGGTTTCATCGACGCCGGCCTCGACTTCGGTGAACGAAAAGGCGCTCATACCTTCCGCACGGGCCTCATCGGCGATCATCAGCGCCAGCGGGCTGACGGTCGTGGCAATGGCGGTGACGGCGAGCGAGCCGCCAAGGAAGCCGCGGCGCGAGAAACGGCGGTTGATAATGTCGCCCATTGTGGGATTGTCTGACGGGTTGCGGCCGACATCTTCTTCCGCTTCGCGCAGTTCGGTGAGGTTGATGATTTCTTCATCTGGCTTGAACATGTCGTTCATGGCTTTCTCCATCGTGTTGGACTGACCCCGATGAATCCAAATGTACCAATTTGCGTAACGAGCTTATGACAGTTGACGCAGGATTGCAGCCTTCCTGTTTAGAAGCGGTGCGCATTGCAGCGCGCTCGCTGGCCTACCCGCGGTTCGTGCCGGCTCGGAGGAGTGGAAATGATGACACTGAGAATGGTCTTGCTGGGAAGCGCTGTCGGCCTTGCGCTCGGATGGCTGGCAGTCCCGGCAGCGGCAGGTGAACTGGAAGACTACCGGAGTGCGCTTGAAGAGTTTCTTGCGGAAAACGGACTTGCCGGCGGGACACTCTTTGTGCGGGGACCGGAAACCGAGATCGAGGTTGTTGCCGGCATGGCCGAGACCGGGACCCGGCGGCCGGTGACACCGGATACGCGGTTCTACATAGCCTCCACCGGCAAGATGATGGTTGCCGCCGCGGTCCTCGCCCATGTCGAAAAGGGGGATCTCGATCTCGATGCCAGGGTCTGGCCGCTGGTTCGCGATCTGCCGGGTATTGATGCGCTTGAGGGGATTGGCGAAGTCACGCTCCGCCAATTGCTCAATCATACTTCCGGTCTCGCAGATTATCTCGACGACAGTTTTGTGGGCGCTGCCCTGCTTGATATGAAGCGGCGGTGGAGCGAGGCCGAGGCCCTTGCCTTTGCCTATGGAGAACCTGCCTATGGCGAGCCCGGCGAGATTTTTGAGTACTCCAACAGCAATTATGTGCTGCTCGGCCATATTCTCAAAAACCGATCTGCGGATCTGGAGGCCGCACTTCGGGAGAGCGTGTTCGTTCCCTCGGGCATGTTGGCGACCACGGTCGGCGCCTCCGCGGAGGAGGCCGATCTCGCACATGGCTACGCCGGCGAAACCGGGGATACTGATATCAGTCAGTTGTCCTGGGCGAGTGTTCTGGCGGACGGGCCGCTGGTCAGCACCGCGCGGGATGTTGCAGGTTTCCTGCAGGCGTTGATGCGCGAACAGAGGATACTCAAAGCCGATCTGCTTGAAGAGATGCTGGCCGGCACTAAGCAGGACGATAGCTACGGTCTCGGCATGGCCAACGGCGGCGATGATTGGGGCGACTGGTACGGCCATTCGGGCAGCTATGATGGTTTCGAGGCAGACGCCCGGTACTATCCAGATGCCGATCTGGTGCTGGTCTATACGGTCAACGGCAACAGCGTCACGGATACGGATCTTCTGGATCTCGCCGCCGGAATCTACTTCGACAACTAGTCGCCCTGTCGTCTCATTCCGCCGGCGCCAGTTCCGGCCGCTCCACGGCCTGTTCCCGGATCGGCCAGTGGACGATCGCGGCGAAGATGCCGAGTGCCACGCCCAGCCACCAGACCGGGTTGTAGGTGCCGAAGATGTCGTAGAGATAGCCGCCGAGCCAGACGCCGAGGAAGGAGCCGACTTGGTGGGCGAGAAACACCACCCCACCCAGCATGCCGAGATGGCCGGTGCCGAACATGATTGCCACCAGCGCATTGGTCGGAGGCACGGTCGACAGCCACAGCAGGCCCATGACGATGGCGAAGATCACCACCGAGGTGCTGGTCTGCGGCAGCAGCAGGAATGCGGTGACGGCGATTGAACGGCCGATATAGATCCAGACCAGTGCCATCGGCTTGGAATAGCGCTGGCCGATATAGCCCGAGGCCAGCGAACCGATGATGTTGAAGAAGCCGATGAGCGCCAGCGACAGCACCGCAAAGGAGCTTTCGATACCGATATCGCGTAGATAGGCCGGGAAATGGGCGGTGATGAAGGCCACCTGGAAGCCGCAGACGAAGAAACCGGAGACCAGCAGCAGGTAGCTCTTGTGGCCGAGCGCTTCGCGCAGGGCTTCACCGATAGACTGCTTGTACTGAAGCGCCGATTGCGAGCCGGAATTCGAGTTGCCGCGCAGCGGAATGGCCAGGAACGGGATGATGAACATCATCGCCGCCATCCAGATGAGCGCTTCCTGCCAGCCATAGGCATCGATCAGGCCCTGGCTCAGCGGTGCGAAGACGAACATGCCGGCCGAGCCCGCTGCCGTGCCTATGCCGAAGGCCATGGAGCGCCGCTCCGGCGCGACATTGCGGGCAAATGCGGCCAGCACGATGCCGAAGGAGGCCGACGCAATGCCCAGCCCGACGAGGACGCCGCCGCCGATGTAGAACCAGCCGGGGCTTGGCGCCACCGACATGATGAACAGTCCGCTCGAATAGACGAATGCGGACAGGGCCAGCACCTTCCAGGTGCCGAACTTGTCGGCAATCGCGCCAAAAAACGGCTGGCCCAAGCCCCAGAACAGGTTCTGGATCGCCATGGCGAGACCAAACGTCGTCCGGTCCCAGCCTGTGTCAGCGAGCATCGGCAACTGGAAGAAGCCCATGGCCGAACGTGGTCCGAAGGACAGGAGCGAGATCAGCGAACCGGCGATGATGATCAGCCAGGGCAGCGATGGAACGGCTGGGGAGGGGCGGGTTTCGGACATGAACGGCTCCTGAGATGTGGGGCGACTTTAGGCATTTCCATCCATTCGACAAGTGCATTTGTTTGAAGGAATGGATCAGCAGAATTGATGTTCGCCACTCGTTAACCGCGAAAGTCGACACTGCCGGCTGATTTCGCACACCATGGTTGTGGATGGCTGTGGCAGTCTATAATCGGGACCATTCACTTTACTGGATTTGCGCATGTTCTCCTTGCTTGGTTTTATGCTTCTGATTGCCCTGGCCTTGTGGGTCCGCAGTGTTTCGCTCGAGCAACGCAGGATGGCCGAGCAATTGGCATTGCTGCGCCGTGAACTCGACCGGCTTCCGGTCGGGGTAGCGGCGGAATCCGGTGCCGGGACAGGCGATGAACCGGCAGAGCCGCGGCGGGATGCGCCGGAAAGCACAGGCGCCGGGCCGGAACCGGAGGGGTCTGAGCCAAAGGCCGCTGAGGCGGCAGATGCTGCCCGGCTTTCTGCCGACGCTGCCGCCGGGCGAGCGGAAACCGGCGGCGCCGGGCCAGAGCGGCGTGACGAGGATGACACCGGGTTGCCGGAGGCCGCTGTTCTGGCCGCGTCTAGCCCGGGCAAGGGCATGGATCTGGAGAGCCTGATTGGCGGCCGCTGGTCGGCGCTGCTTGGCGGGCTTGCGGTTGCGCTGGGTGTGCTGTTTCTGGCACGCTATTCCATCGAGGCCGGTCTGCTTGGCCCGCGTGCCCGGATGACGATGGGCACGCTGTTGTCGCTGGCCCTGTTCGGGGCCGGCGAATTCATGCGCCGCCGCGACCGCCAGGAAGCGATGCCGACTTTGATGAGTGCGGACATTCCGGGGATCCTGACCGGGGCCGGCGCCATCGGCGCCTTCGGCACGATCTATGCGGCCTACGTGCTCTACGGTTTTGTCGGCCCGGCAGTGGCGTTTGTCGGTCTTACTGTTCTCGGCATCGCCAGCCTGCTCCTGTCCGCCGTTCACGGGCCGAAGCTCGCGGCTCTCGGATTGGTCGGCGCCTATGTGTCGCCGTTGCTGGTCTCCTCGCAGGACCCCAACCCGGTGGCCTTCGGCGCCCATATCCTGGTGGTGACCGCCGCAGTGATGGGGGTTGCGCGGATTCGCGGCTGGCGCTGGCTGGCAATCGGCGGCATTGCCGGATCGACAGGTCTGGCGCTGCTGCTTTTGACGATTTCGACGCTGACAGCGTGGTTCACGCTCGGACTTCTGCTCGTGGCCCTGTTTGCCGTCCACGTGACAAGCCTGGTGGCCGGTATCGAAGATCGCCCGGATCCGCTCGCGGACCGGGCGGCGGCTCGGCTTGCGGTCGGTGCGCTGCTTTGCATTGTCATGGTTGCCGCCTTCGCCGTTCTGGCCTGGGACACCCAGGTGCCCTTGCTGCTGCTGGTTTCCGGGCTTGCTGCGGTCATGGTGGGCGCCGGCGGGATCTGGCCGTCGCTGTCGCTCATCGCCCCGCTTTCCGCAGTTCTGGCCGTTGTGGCGATGCTGTCGCTCAGGATCGATTTCCCGGTCATTCCGGGGATCACATCGGGTCTCGATGTTCGTGATGGCCTGATGGCGCCGGATCTGGGGGGCTTTGTCCGCAACAGTCTGCTTCTTTCGGTGCCGTCCTTCCTGCTCGCCGTCTTCTTCGGCCTCAGGGCAGCGGCCACCGCCCCGGTCGCGGCCGGGCGTCTGGCGATCGCGGTGAGTGCGATTGCCGCCCTGACCATGGCGGCGATCTATCTGTCGGTCGCCCCGTTCGAGACCCATGTTCCGACCGGGCTCGCGGCACTGGCGCTGTCGGCCATGATGGTCGGACTGACGGAGAAATTCGGCCGCGCCAGACCGGATGACTGGTCGGCCGCGGCTCCGGCATGGCTGGCGGTGGGCGCGGTGGCGCTCGCGGGGCTCGCGGTTGCGATCCTTTTAACGCGTCAATGGATGCCGCTAGGGTTTGCGGTGACTGCTGCCGGCGCCTGCCTGATCCATGGCAGACGGCCGGTGCCGGCGCTCGGCTGGCTTGCCGTGGTGCTCTCGCTGCTGGCCTCCTCTGGGCTCCATTTCAATGCACCGTTTTCCGCCGATGTGATCGGGTCGACGCCGTTCGTCAACTGGCTGGTCGTGATCATCGCCCTGCCGGCCGCGCTCCTGATTTGGGGCGGTCTGGCGTTGCGCGGATCGGGCGGGCGCCGGCCCGGCGAACTGGTGATTGCCTTCGGCCTTGCTCTTGCCGGGCTGTTCGTGGCGCTGGAGCTGCGCCACTTCATCGCCGGCGGCGATATCACCGGTGCGCCGTTCGGCCTGATCGACATGGCGACCCAGTCTATTGCGGCGCTTTGCTTTTCCGTCGGGCTGCAATGGGCTGCCCGGCGCAGCGACGCGAGCGTCTTTCCGCTGGCCTCGCTTGTCGTCGGAGCGCTCGGCATCGCGGCGATGGTGATCGGGCTGATCGTGGTGTTCAATCCGTTCCTGAGCCAGGCAGCTGTGGGCGAAGGGCGGGTGTTCAACCTGCTGCTTCCCGGCTACCTGATCCCTGGCCTGCTTGCCGCCCTGACCGCCTATCTTGCCTCGGCAGCACGGCCCAGATGGTACCGGATCGGCTATGGCGCAACCGGCGCCATATTGCTGTTCATCTACGTATCGCTGATGGTCCGGCACGGATTTCAGGGCGAGAGGGTCGGCTTTCTGCGCAGTACATCGGATGCGGAGATCTGGGCCTACTCGGTGGCGTGGCTGATCATGGGGGGCTGCACGCTGGCGCTCGGACTGGTCTTGCGGTCATTGCCTCTGCGGGCGGCGTCGGCGGCGGTCATCTCGCTGACGGTCGCGAAGGTGTTTCTCATCGACATGTCGGCGCTCACCGGCGCCTTGCGGGCGTTCTCGTTCATCGGCCTCGGCGTGTCGTTGATGGTCATCGGCCGGTTCTATCAGCGGGTGTTGCTGCGCACCGGCAACCGGTCCGCGGACAAGGCCTGAACCGGGCCTTTGTTGACAGTGGCCGCTGCTGAGGGAATGCTTGCGAGAATGGGAGCGACCGCAGGAGGCAGGGCAATGAGGCAGGGTGTGTTTGCAGCGCTGGTGGTATCGGCGCTTCTATTGGGTCCGTTGTCGGGGGCGTATGCCGAGAATTTCGATCCGGATCGCGCCACCTTCGACCCGGAGAGCAAGTTTGTCATCACGCCCTTTGGCGCGATTATCGGCGATCCGGCGCAGGTTGCTGACCTGTCGACCGACCGCATCGGCTTCACCTATTGCTCGGCCATGCCGGACAAAACCCGCGGGATGCTGCTGATGGCGTCCATCGTGATACCGGCACAGGGCGGTGCCGATGGCGGCGGGCATTCGATGATGATGAGCGTCGACCAGGCGCGCGCATTCATCGCCCATCTGCGCAAGGCGCCGGAATGGGCGGCGGTTGCAGCAGAAAACAAGGTCGGCCTTTTTTCCAAACCGATCGGTGACGTGATCGGTACCGAAGGCGATGCAGAATACCTGGTGCTCAAGTTCGTCTCCGACGAGAACAACGCCGGATCCGTACGGATCGAACACGTGCTCGGCGGTGTAACCAAGGCGTTCGGACTGGGCATCAATCCGGCCGTGAAGTTCGCGGCCCAGGCTGAATTCACGCTGGAAAAGGCGCTTGCGGAATCACCTGATGCAGCCCCGGCTGAAGACGCGGAAAAAAGCAAACTGTTCAAATGAGGCACGCCCGGCCTGCCGGGTTGCCGCTGCGGGCCGGCTTGCAATCACGAAAGCAAAGTCCTATGTGAAGGGTTCCCCGGCATTGCCGGGTTCTTTTAAAACCCAATTATGCTCAGTTTGAGCATAATTGCTGATGACGGGAGGGTTTGCCATGACCCGGTTGGAGACCAGCACCGGCGCCAAGGCCGCAAGCCGGGCGCAGAGTGCAGCGCAGCGGTTCGGCGTAATCGAGCGTCCGGAGCTGAAGTATACCCCGGCGGTGGCGCGCGAAACCGCGCATCTTTACGACCGGGTCCGCGACCACATCCCGGAAATCGAATGGCCCGTCTACGCGCCTTATGTGCACGCCATCAACCGCATCAAGAAAGAACGCGGTGCGGCAATCCTGGCGCACAACTACCAGACGCCGGACATCTTTCACTGCGTTGCCGATATCGTCGGTGATTCGCTGCAGCTGGCGCGCGAGGCGACACTGGTGGATGAGCAGATCATCATCCAGTGCGGTGTGCACTTCATGGCGGAGACGTCGAAGCTTCTGAACATGGACAAGACCGTGCTGATCCCTGATGGCAAGGCCGGGTGTTCGCTGTCAGATTCGATCACCGGCGCCGATGTGCGGCTGCTCAAGGAGCGCTATCCCGGCGTCCCGGTGGTGACCTACGTCAACACCTCCGCCGACGTGAAGGCTGAAACCGATATCTGCTGCACCTCGTCCAACGCGGTGGCCGTGTGCGAGAGCTTCGAGTCCGACACGGTGCTGTGCATTCCTGATGAATACCTGGCGATGAATGTCGCCAAGCAGACCAAGAAGAAGATCCTGACCTGGAAGGGTCATTGCGAGGTGCATGAGCGCTTCACGGCGGAGGAGCTGCTCGCCTACAAGGAAGCCGACCCGACCATCGAAATCATCGGCCACCCGGAATGCCACCCGGATGTGATCGCGGTCTGCGACTATTCGGGATCGACAGCCGGGATGATCAATTACGTCAAGGACACGCGGCCGCCGCGGGTTCTGCTGGTGACCGAATGCTCGATGGCCTCGAACATCCAGAGCGAGGTTCAGGGCGTCGAGTTCATCAAGCCCTGCAACCTTTGCCCGCACATGAAGCGCATCACCCTGCCGAAGATCCTCGACAGCCTGTTGATGATGACAGAGGAAGTGCTGGTCGACCCGGCGATTGCCGATCGTGCGCGATTGGCTGTCGAACGTATGATCAACCTGAAGAACTGACGTTCTGGCCCAGCGGCCGCAGCGCCGCTCTCGACCAGCAGGGAGCATGCCATGGCGTCCACCGCGATTGCTATCCATCAGCCGCAACCGGTCAGGCGATCGGAGGAGGTGATCATCATCGGCGGCGGCCTGGCCGGGCTGTTCTGCGCGCTGAAACTGGCGCCCAAGGCGGTCACCGTTCTGGCCGCGGCTCCGATCGGTCGCGGCGCCTCCTCGGCCTGGGCGCAGGCCGGAATTGCCGCGGCTGTGGGCGCGGGTGATACAATCGAAAGCCATGTCCGGGACACCATCGTCGCCGGCGACGGCATCGTCGATGAAGCGATCATCCGCATGATGGCGTCGGAAGCCTCCGACCGTGTGCATGACCTGCTTGGCTACGGCGTGCCGTTTGACCGGGATCTGGAAGGCCATCTGGCGGTCAGCCGCGAGGCGGCGCACTCGGAAAGCCGGATCGTGCGGGTCAAGGGTGACATGGCCGGCCGTGCCATCATGGAGGCGCTGGTGGCCTCGGTTCGCAAGACGCCGTCAATCCGCGTGCTGGAAGGTTACGTCGTCGAGGACCTGATCGTCGAAGAGGGCCGGGTCACAGGCGTCATTGCCCGGGACCGGGCGGGCAGCGGCGAGGAACTGCAGCGGATCACCGGCTCGAACGTGGTGATGGCCACCGGCGGCATCGGCCATCTCTACGAGGTGACGACCAACCCGACCGAGGCGCGCGGCGGCGGCATCGGCATGGCGGCGCGGGCCGGAGCGCGGATGGCCGACATGGAGTTCGTGCAGTTTCACCCGACCGCCATCAATGTCGGCAAGGATCCGGCGCCGCTTGCCACCGAGGCGCTGCGCGGCCATGGCGCGACGCTGCACAATGCGGCCGGCGAACGCTTCATGCTGCCGCTGCACCATGATGCGGAACTGGCGCCGCGCGACGTGGTGGCGCGCGGTATCTTTGCCGAGGTGAAGGCGGGGCGGGGCGCGTTTCTCGATTGCCGCACCGCGGTGCCGGGTTTCGCGGCCGAGTTTCCTACTGTTCATGGCTACTGCCGTGAAGCAGGCATTGATCCGGTCACGGAGATGATCCCGGTCATTCCAGCGGCGCATTACTTCATGGGCGGAATCTGGACCGACATCGATGGCCGGACCTCGCTGCCGGGTTTCTGGGCCTGCGGCGAGTGCACCTCGACCGGGGCTCACGGCGCCAACCGGCTGGCGTCGAATTCACTCCTTGAAGCGGTGGTGTTCTCTGCCCGTATCGGCGAAACGCTGAAGGCGGAGATCGTGCCCGATGCACCAAAGGACTGGCAGGACGGCTCGGTAACGACCACCGAGCACATCACCGAGAACGATCACCCCAACATGGTGGCGCTGCGCAAGACCATGAGCGCCAATCTTGGTGTGTTGCGCGATGGCGAGGGCATGCGCGAGGCGCTTCACACGATCCTGCATCTGGCGCGGGAAAGCCACTCGGTCCGGTTCGACAATGTCATTACCACGGCGAAACTGATTGCGGTCTGCGCGCTCAACCGCACCGAAAGCCGCGGCGGGCATTTCCGCACCGACTATCCGGAAGAGCAGGCGGACTGGAAGCGGCGGACGCTGGTGACGCTTGATCAGGCCCATGCCATCATTCCCGATCTGCTGGAGGGCTGACCCATGAAACATGCCTATCTTCCCGAACTGCCGGGCCTGATGGTCGAGGAGCAGGTGCGTGCTGCGCTCATCGAAGATCTCGGCCGGGCCGGCGACATCACCTCCAATGCCACCATCGGCCCGGAGAAGCAGGCAAGGGCCGAGATGAACAGCCGCGAGGCGGGGATCATCGCCGGGTTGCCGCTGGCCGAGGCAGCGTTCCGGCTTATCAACCCGGCGATCCGTTTTGAAGCGCTGGTGACTGACGGTGCCCGGGTGGATCCGGGCACGATGGTTGCCCGTATCTCGGGACCGGCGCGCGGGGTGTTGTCGGCCGAGCGGGTGGCGCTCAATTACCTCATGCATCTGTCGGGCATAGCCACCTACACGGCGCGGTTCGCTGATACGATTTCCCACACAAAGGCCAAGGTCACCTGCACACGCAAGACCATTCCCGGGCTCAGGGCATTGGAGAAGTACGCCGTGCGCTGCGGTGGAGGCTCGTCGCATCGCTACGGGCTCGATGACGCGATCCTGATCAAGGACAACCATATCGCGGTCGCCGGCGGCATTGCGGAAGCGCTGACAGCCGCGAAGGCTTTCGCCGGGCATCTGGTCAAGGTCGAGATCGAGGTCGATACGCTCGAGCAATTTGCTGTAGTGCTGGACCAGGGCGCGGATGTGTGCCTGCTCGACAATATGGGTCCCGACATGCTGCGCGCGGCGGTGGCGATGAACGCTGCGAGGAGCGGCGGTCCGATCACTCTTGAGGCCTCGGGCAACGTCAATCTCGACACGATCAGGGCCATTGCCGAGACCGGCATCGACTATATCTCGACCTCGAAGATCACCATGGCCGCGCCGACGCTCGATATCGGGCTGGATATGGCGATCGGCTGAGGCTATGCCAGCAGACTTGTCGTATCAGGGCAAAGCGGTGCGACCAGCGAGCCTGGCCTTGCTGTCCGTGCCGCAAACCGCACTGGAATTTCCGTGACCACACATATCGCGACGGATCTCAAGGCCAACCTTGTCGGCAGTGGCTGGATGATCGCGTCGATGGCGGTGTTCGCCGTCGAAGATGCTTTCATCAAGGCTGCATCAGTGACATTGCCGGTCGGCCAGGTGCTTGTCATCTTTGGCCTTGGCGGTGCGCTGGTGTTCGCATCGTTGGCGCTCTACAACAGGGAACCGCTGTACAGTGCAGACGTGATTTCCCGGCCGATGTGGATTCGCGTGGTTTTCGAGATCATCGGCCGCCTGTTCTACGTGCTTGCGCTGTCCTTGATTCCACTGTCGGCGGCAACCGTCATCCTGCAGGCAGCACCGCTTGTGGTGGTCGCCGGGGCGGCACTGGTGTTTGGCGAAAAGGTCGGCTGGCGCAGGTGGAGCGCCATTTTCGTCGGGCTCGCCGGGGTCGTGATCATCATCCAGCCGGGTACGGACAGCTTTTCCGCCCTGTCCTTGCTGGCTGTCGCCGGGATGATCGGCTTTGCCGGCCGTGACCTGGCAAGCCGTGCCGCGCCGGCCAAGCTGAGCACAGCGATCCTCGGGCTGTACGGATTCCTCCCCATCATGGTTGCCGGCGGGTTTTATGCAGCATGGCAGGGCGTGCCGTTCGTGATGCCGGATGGGGTGACCTCGTTTTATGTCCTGGGTGCTGTCCTGTCCGGGGTAATCGCCTATTCATGCCTGATGAAAGCCATGCGGACTGGCGAGGTGTCGGCGGTCACTCCTTTCCGCTATTCGCGGCTGCTGTTCGGAATTGCGCTGGGGATCATCCTGTTTGACGAGCAACTGAGCCTCGCCATGATGGTCGGGTCGGGGCTGATCGTTGCTTCGGGCCTGTTCATTCTGTTGCGAGGCCGTCAGGTCCGCGGGACAAAATAAGCCCGCCCCGTTTGCGGTTGGCCGGAAGCAGTTGCAGCGGATATCCGGCCGGAGCACTTGCAGCGTGTCAGCCAGACGGTGCCTGGCGGATGCTTTGCGGATTCGTACGGCGTCGGAAGTCAAAAGGGCCGCCGTTCTCAACGGCGGCCCTTGCTGTGTCAGCGCGGTTCGCTGTGCAATCCCTTGAGGATGGCAAAACAGGCGAGCAGCAGCACGATGGTGAAGGGGAAGCCGGTCGAGACCGCCATTGCCTGCAATGCCGCAAGCCCTCCGCCCAAAAGCAGCGCGATGGCGACCAGACCTTCAAAACAGGCCCAGAATACGCGTTGCGCCGCCGGCGCGTCGATCTTGCCGCCCGCGGTGATGGTGTCGATCACCAGCGAACCGGAGTCCGACGAGGTGACGAAGAACACGATCACAAGTACGATGGCGATGAACGAGGTGATCTGCTGCAAGGGCAGCGCTTCGAGCATGGCGAAGAGCTTCAGTTCGAGCGGCGCATCGACCACGACCTGGTAACCGTCATTGACGAGCTGGTCGATCGCAGTGCCGCCGAAGGTGGTCATCCAGAACACCGAGACCAGCGACGGAATGATCAGCACGCAGGTGATGAACTCGCGCACCGAGCGGCCGCGGCTGACCCGGGCGATGAACATGCCGACAAAGGGCGACCAGGAAATCCACCAGGCCCAGTAGAACGCCGTCCAGCCCTGCCGGAAATTGTCGTCGGTGCGGCCGAACGGATTGGAGAGCTCGGGCAGATAGCGTGCATACTCATACAGATTGTGGAAGAAGCCGGTCAAGATCGCCACGGTCGGCCCGACGATGAGCACGAAGACCAACAGCAGGGCTGCGAGTATCATGTTGATCTCGGACAGGCGCTTGACGCCCGCATCGAGGCCCGCCACCACCGAGACCAGGGCCACCCCGGTAATCGCCACAATCAGCACGACCTTGGAGACATCGCTGACCCCGATGCCGAAGATGTGGTCGAGGCCGGCCATGGCCTGTTCCGCGCCGAAGCCCAGGGATGTGGCGAGGCCGAACAATGTCGCGAAGACGGCCAGGATATCGATGATGTGACCGGTCCAGCCCCAGACGCGCTCTCCGAAGATCGGATAGAACACCGAACGCATGGTCAGAGGCAGGCCCTTGTTGTAGGAAAACAGCGCCAGCGCCAGGGCGACGATGGCGTAGATCGCCCATGGGTGCAGGCCCCAGTGGAAGATTGTCGCGGCCATGCCGAGATCGCGCGCCTCGGCGGTGTTGCCGGCCGCTCCCCCCAGGGGCGCCCAGCTGTCCGGCGAACCGGCGCCTTCTGCGACCGAGGACGAGAAGTGCGAGATCGGCTCGGAGACGCCGTAGAACATCAGGCCGATGCCCATGCCGGCGGCAAACAGCATGGCGAACCAGCCGGTATAGGAATAGTCAGGCGTGGCGTCCTTGCCGCCGATCCGCACCTTGCCGTAGGGCGAGACGATCAGGAAAAGGCACAAAAGCACGAAAATATTGGCGGCTGTGAGAAAGAACCAGTCGAATGTGCCGGTGAGCCAGTCGCGCAGGTCGCCGAAGGCCGCCCCGGCGCTCTCCTGAAACGCAAGCGTGACAAAGACGAAGGCGATGATGGTCAATCCGGAGATTGCGAAGACCGGATTGTGGATGTCGAGGCCGAACGGGCCGACCGACACTTCGACATTGTCCTGGCCGACCTCGTATTCGGTGTCGATCAGGTTGGCTGGCCCTTCCGGCGCCGGAATACCCTGTTCGTTGGGGTCACTCATGGGGTCTTCTCCCGTATTGTTATGTTTGTTGCAGGTGCTTCCTGTCGGGGACTAGCCGCGGACGAGAAAGACAGACGCATCGGTATGCGTCGCCAGTTTGCCGCCGTTGGACGGCCAGACGTGGTCGACGACGTTGGGAATATGCGTCGCCATGACCACGAGATCGCTTCCGGTTTCTTTCACCGTCCTGATCAGCGCATCGTCAAGATCGGTCGCCGGGTCATGGCTGACCACGGTGACATTGCCGGTTTCGATGCCGTGGGCATCGGCCTGTCCGGCAGCAAAGGCGGCGAGCTTCTGATCGTATTCCCCCGGATTGTGGCCAAGTGGTCCAGGCGTCGAGGCCGTGACGCCCACATAGGTAACAGGTGCTTGATAGAGTTTGGAAAGGCTTGCCGCCGTATCCAGAGCATGTGACAACTTTTCAGCGTGTGCGAGATCCACGGGC
Source organism: Parahoeflea alexandrii (assembly GCF_024105735.1). Classification (GTDB taxonomy): domain Bacteria; phylum Pseudomonadota; class Alphaproteobacteria; order Rhizobiales; family Rhizobiaceae; genus Hoeflea; species Hoeflea alexandrii. The sequence continues at coordinate 1,155,939 of NZ_JAAAML010000001.1, forward strand.
ACCATGATTTTCTTGTACATTGATTTTCCCCCGTCTGTTCCCGGCCGGCATTTTTCTGCCGATTTCTGGTTACTGTTTCAGGCTGCCGGGTGTTTCAGGCTTGTGATGCTTCACCAACGCCGAACACGGCCTTGATTGCGACCAAAGGCTAACGCGGCGGGTGTGTGATTGTAAACCGCAGGGTCAGGTTTCTCTCAGAAGCTGCCGACACGGGCCTCTCGCTCCGGGCCATGGATTGTTGTAGAAGGCTGGCGCAACAGGGTTGAGGAGCCCCGGTTGTGACCGGCTGACCAGGGGAGGAGAAAGCCAGATGAACCTGTTTTCGATGTTGGGCAAACGCGCCGAGGATGGCAATCCGATCCGAATCGGGATGATCGGAGCGGGCAAGTTCGGCACCATGTTCCTGTCGCAGGTGCGCAAGCTTGGCGGTATTCACCTGATCGGCGTGGCCGACCTGTCGCCCGCCAATGCGCGGTCGAACATGGAGTTTGTCGGCTGGCCGCCGGAGCAGTTCGGCGCCCCGTCGCTGGATGAGGCGGCCCGGGGAAAAACCACCCATGTCGGCGATGACTGGCAGGCGTTGGTCGCGCATCCGGCGATCGACATCATCATTGAATGCACCGGCGCGCCGGTGGCTGCGATCGACCATGTTCTGGGCGCTTTCGCCCACGGCAAGCACGTGATCAATGTCACTGTCGAGGCGGATGCATTTTGCGGCTATGCGTTGGCGCGCAAGGCCGCAGAGGCCGGAGTGATCTACTCAATGGCTTATGGCGACCAGCCGGCACTGACTTGCGATCTGGTCGACTGGGCGCGTACCTGCGGCTTTACCGTGACGGCCGCCGGACGCGGACACAAATGGCTGCCCGAATTCCGAAAATCCACACCGGAAACTGTTTGGGATCATTGGGGCGTCACCCGAGAGGCCGCCGAACGCGGGCGGCTGAACCCGAAGATGTTCAATTCGTTTCTGGACGGCTCCAAGCCGGCGATCGAGTCCTCGGCAATCGCCAATGCCACCGGTCTTCTTGTGCCGTCAAACGGGTTGCAGTACCCGGTCGGCGGCGCCGAGGATCTGGCCAACATCATGCGACCGAAATCCGAAGGCGGGGCGCTCGAGCAAAAGGGCATGGTCGAGGTCGCTTCGGCTCTCACGCGTGAAGGCAAGCCGGTGCCTTACGACGTCAGGCAGGGCGTCTGGGTGGTGTTCGAGGGTGAGACCGAGTATCTGCGCAACTGCTTCCAGGAATATCTGGTCAGGACCGATGACAGCGGCCGCTACTCGTCGCTCTACAAGCGCTGGCATCTGATCGGGCTGGAACTTCCGGTTTCGGTCGCCTCGGTGGGCTTGCGTGGAGAGCCGACGGGGGTTGCGCGATGCTTCAACGGCGATGTTGCGGCGATTGCCAAGCGTGACCTCATGGCGGGCGAGATTCTCGACGGGGAGGGCGGTTACACCGTGACCGGCGGATTGCGCCCGGCCAAGGCTTCCGTGGCTGCCGGCTATCTTCCCCTGGGTCTGGCACACGACGTCAAGCTCAAGCGCGCCATCGCCGATGGTGATCCGGTTCGCTTCGAGGATGTCGAAATCGACGAGACCACGACGGCCTACAAGCTGCGCAAATGGATGGAGACGATCTCATGAGGTTTCATCTTGAATTATCAAGCTCAGCCCCGCCCGACGAGCCGCGAAGCGGGCGATGTTCTGGGATCCTGGTGCGGAAGCGGTAGAGGCGGCGATTTTGGCAAGTCTTCAGATCTTCAGCTGGGCCCATCAAAAATCTTTACAAAACTAGAATTATGGTTATATTAAAGAAATGACGACATCCACACCCCATGCTCGCGCGCTTGCCGCCCTTGGTCATGACGCCCGCCTTTCGATCTTTCGCCTCCTTGTCAGGGCGGGGGATGAAGGGCTGAGGGTGGGTGATATCGGTGAGCATCTTGAGCTAGCGCCGTCGACCCTGGCGCATCACCTCTCAAGCCTGGTGGATGCCGGGCTGGTCGTGCAGGAAAAGCAGGGGCGTGAGGTGTTCAACCGGGTTGACTACCCGGCGATGCGCCGGGTGCTGTCTTTCCTCACGTCTGAATGTTGTTCCGGCGTGCGCGTGCAGCCGACGGAGGATGCCGCATGATAGCCCAATCAGCTTTTTTTGATCTGAAAACAACCATAAATCCGGAGATATAGGTATGACTACCGCAAGTCTTTCCACAAACGGCCTATGGGCCGGTCTGCGGCATCTCTGGCGCGATCAGCGCGTCTGGCTTGCCTCGGCGCTGATTCTCGCTGTGCTTTTGGTGTTCGACCCGACCCAGGCCGCTGATAGCGCGCTGTTTGCAGGCGATGCATTGGTGAACACGGCGCCGTTCCTCATCCTGTCGATCGGCATTGCAGCGTGGGCGGGTGCGACTGGAGCGGACAATCTGATTGCCAAGGCTTTCACCGGTGCGCCGCTGATGATGATCGCGCTCGGTGCGCTGGCGGGCGGGATATCGCCCTTCTGCTCGTGCGGGGTGATTCCGCTGATTGCGGCGTTGCTGGCGATGGGCGTTCCGTTGTCAGCCGTCATGGCTTTCTGGCTGGCGTCGCCGATCATGGATCCGTCGATGTTCGTGCTAACGGCCGGCGTGCTGAACCTCGAATTCGCTGTCGCCAAGACACTGGCCGCAGTCGGACTGGGGCTGTTCGGCGGGGTGGTGGTCCATCTCATGGCGCGCAGCGGCGCGCTGTCCAACCCGCTGCGCGAGGGCATTGGCAATGGCGGTTGCGGCGGCTCGAAGATTCGTGTGCCCAAGCCGGTTGTCTGGCGGTTCTGGGATGAACCGGAACGGCGGGCGAAGTTCGGCAAGACGGCCTTCACGACAACATTGTTCCTGGCGAAATGGCTGACGCTCGCCTTTCTGCTCGAAAGCCTGATGCTGGCCTGGATCCCGGCCGAGACTGTGACGGCGGCGCTGGGCGGTACCGGTCTCATGCCCATCGCCATGGCGACTTTGGTAGGTGTACCGGCCTATCTGAATGGCTATGCCGCGCTGCCGCTGGTGGGCGGGCTGATCGACCAGGGCATGGCGCCGGGCGCCGGACTGGCCTTCCTCGTGGCCGGAGGCGTGACCTCGATCCCGGCGGCGATGGCGGTCTGGGCGCTGGCACGACCCCAGGTCTTCGCCCTCTACATCGGATTGTCGCTGACTGGCGCCTTTGCCACAGGCCTGTTGTTCCAGTTCTGGGTCATGGCATGAGCCGAACCCAAAGCTGCCTCTATCCCCGCCCGCCCAGTCTCAGGCCCGGGGCGGGACGTTCCTCGAGGATCTTGGCGCGGAAGCGGTAGAGGGCTGCGGGGCGGCCGCCGGTGGCGGAGCTTGAAGCGCCCGTCGGCTCGACAAGTTCCGCGCCCTCAACGAGACGCCGGAAATTTTGCTTGTGCAGGTGCCTGCCGGAGATGGCCTCGACGGTGGTCTGCAATTCGGTCAGGGTGAACTCGGGTGGCATCAGTTCGAAGATCACCGGGCGGTACTTGATCTTGGCGCGCAGCCGCTGGACGGCGGTGGCGGCGATGCGGCGATGGTCGAAGCGCATGGCGCGACCCAGGGGAGATGCCAGCCCGGTCGATTTCACCCTCTGGTCGGCGACGGCCTCGGCGAGCAGGCCGGCCTCGTAGAGCAGCTCGTAGCGGTCGAGCACACGCTCCTCGTCCCAGGGAAAATCACCCAGCCCGAACGCAAGGCGTATGCGTGCCTTGCGGCTTGGATTCTGCGGGCGTTCGGCCGGCTGTTCGGCCCAGGGCTTGAGGCGTGGAAGGATGGCCGCGTCAAGCATGGAGGGCCGGCCTTCGCGCCAGTCCTCCCAGGGGAAGAGTTCGTACCAGTCCCGCCAGCGGGCGCCGGTCGCGTGCAATGCTTCGGGATTTTCGGCATCGGCGCGGGTCAGCGCCAGGTAGCCGACGGAGACCAGGTGCGGGCTGCCGTCGCGCGCTTCATCGAAATCCATCTGGCGCCCGCGGTCGCCGAATGTATAGAGTTGCTCGACATAGCCGAGGTTGAGCGCGGTCTGGCTTTCGACGCTGCCCCGCAGGCTGGCTTCGAAGGTCCTGTGCCGCACTGGATCGAACGGACCGAAGGGAAGTCCGTCTGCGGGACCGTCGCCGGGCGTTGCCGGGACTGTCAGAATGCTTGGCGTGCGGTTGGTGACGGCAACGATGGCCGCATTCAATCCGATGCGGAGCGGGGGGATGCGATCAGCTTGCATGGCGGTCTCGCTCCATGGCTGTGTCAGCCCGTGCCCTTGGGGCGGTCCGGCGTTGCCGGCGGCACCTCCTCGCCCGGCCTGATGGCAAAACAGAACCTGTTTCCCTCGAAAGCGTCGGCGCCACGCCCGATTGCCCTGATCGCGCGGATCAGCCGGCCGCCCCGGCCCAGCATGGCGTCACCGATCTCGATCAGCCGCGGATTGGGGGTGATGAAGGGGGAGGCGGTGCGCAGCCGTTCGGCCAATGCCATCTCGTCCTGGTCGGGTTCGAGTGTCAGTGCCGTGATGGCCGCGGCTGCGGGTGACCGGGAAATCCCCAGCCAGCAATGAACCACCAGAGGTGCGCGCTGGTCCCAGCCCTGGGCAAACCGGATCAGCCGGTCGACGTGGATCTCGCCGGGGGCGGTCAGGCCGGGGCGGGCTTCGGCGATATCATTGAGGCCAAGCTTGAGATGCCTGGCTTCATCGATGACACCGGGCCGATGAAAGTCCTGGTTCTCCGCCAGCAGACTGACCATCTCGCGCGCGCTATGCAGCACGGCCGATTCGGCGATCTGGTCGAGGCGGCAGATGACGATGTAGGGCATGTCTCAGCCTTTCCCGGCCCGGCGGAGGGCCTCTATGGTTTCAAAGCGCGCGAGAAACATCTTTTCGACCTCGGCCGCGGAGCGTGGTGACACATCCACCATGTCGCGGCTTATGTCGCGGGGCGGCCCGAAGAAGGCCCGCGCCTCGCTGGGCTGAAATCCCGCCAGTTCGGTCGCCTCGAAATAGGCGGCGATCCGGTCTGCCCGCTTGATCAGCGCCTTGATCGCCTTGGGGGCCGCGGGAGGCAGCCCGAAACGGAGGTGAATGGCTGCCTCGAGCTTTGCTTCCACCGTCTTGTAGCCGCCGCCGACGACGGCCTTGAAAGGCGAGATCATGTCGCCGATCACATATTCGGGGGCATCATGCAGCAGCGCAAGAAGCAGGGTCTGAGGCGAGGCGGACGAGATCCGTCCGACAATCGCCTCGACCATCAGCGAATGCTGCGCCACCGAAAACGCATGATCGCCACGGGTCTGGCCGTTCCAGCGCGCGACCCGCGCCAGCCCCTGCGCAATGTCGGAAATCTCGACATCGAGCGGCGAGGGATCGAGCAGGTCGAGCCGCCGGCCCGAAAGCATGCGTTGCCAGGCACGGGGCGCTTTTTCTCTTGCAGGCATTGATCACTTGTCCGGCGTGTTTGTGTCGCCGCTGTTAAAGGACAAACCGGTCCAGCCTGGCAAGCTCAATGTTACCTGTGCGTCTCCTACGGTCAGGGGAGTGCCCTGCGAGAGAGCGTCGGCAACCCTGTCGGTTCGCACGATTGCGAGCGCCGACCCGCCGGCGGTCGAGCCGATGCTGCCGACCGGCTTGCCGCCAGCCATGATGCTCAGTTCATCTTCATTGCTGTTCTCGTTCCTGGTGCGGGCGGGCAGGTCGGTCTGTGCCGTCAGTGTCACCACACGGCGCCTGGCTGTGCCGCGGTGCTGCATGCGGGAAACAACCTCCTGGCCGACATAACAGCCCTTCCGGAAATCAACGCCGCCATTCCTGTCCATCAACACGTCATGGGGGAAAACATCCGAGAGTGCGAAATCCGAGCCCGATTCGGCCACTCCGTGGGCGATCCGGACCGCATCCCAGTCAGCCGGCTTGCCATCAGGCATGGCTTCGTTGCCATAAAGCCGCCAGACGTCGGCTTCTTCGGGAAACCTGCGATCCCGCAATGCGCCCTGCGGCGCGTCTTCATCCCAGGCGGCAATCACAGGCTGATCCTCAAGGAGATTGAATTCGACAGACGCGCGCAGCTTGTAGAGTGTCAGCCTGCGGATGAAATCGGCTGCCTGATCGGCGCGGATGTCGCAGTCATAGCCGGTCTCACCGGACTTCGAGATCAGAAAGTCGAAAAGGATCTTGCCTTGCGGTGTGAGCAAGGCGGCCGGCCAGGCCTCGCCGGGCGCGATGGCGTCAATATTGGTGGTGATCAGGTTCTGCAGGAAATGTTGCGCATCCGCCCCCTCCACGCGAATGAGGCTCCGGTCGGGAAGGATCAGGGCTGGCACGGTGCGGCTCTCCGGGGTTGGACTGCGGATGGTGCGTGGAAGGCGAGGCTGGTCACTAGGTATGCAGTCGCAACGCGCCCGGCAAGAGCCGGCCGGTCAATCACCCGCCATGAAGAAGCGCCATTCGCCGTCGGGCGAAATTCCGACCCGGTAGAAATTGTAGGCGCCGTAGGCCTTCATGTCCTCGACATCGCCGGCGGTGACCAGCCGCAGCAACTCGACCCGTTGCGGGGCGGTCAGGCCGTCCAGCGGCAGAGCGACAAAATAGGGCCAGACATAGGTTTCCCCCGGTTCCCCTGCATCGAAACGGACAAAGCCTGCGTTGAGCAGATCGATGAGTATGGCCAGGATTTCGAGGCCCTCGCCGTCTCCGGAGACCGAACGCAGATAGTCCACCGGATCGCCCTCGATATCGCCAAAGGCAAGCTGGGTGGCATTCGGTCCTGTTCCAAGCAGTGCGCGGAGCTTTTCGGGATCTCCAGTGGCTGCGGCATCAAGGATCAGCTCGCGCATGCGCCGTGCCGGTTCAGGCAGCTGTTGCGGATCGGTGATGATGTCGACAGCCATTGCTTCGCCGGCCGTTGTGTCGGATCCAGTGATCTCGCCGGTCTGCGGTTGAGGCAATTCGCGGATGATCGGGCCGGGCTGCGGCAATCCGCCATCGATGCCGGTGGTCGGTTCTTCAAGCGGTGGCAGCGAAGGACCCTGTTCCACCTCGTCAGAGGCAGGCTGGACCGGCTTGAGTTCGCTCAGCGCGAATACCTGTCCCGAAAGGCCGATGGTCAGCAGCGCGGCCCCAGCCGATAATCTCAAGCTCAAACGGGTCGGGATGCAGCGCCTGCCCTTGATCACCACTTGGCTCCCCGCCGGTCATCCTACTGAAGGGTGCGTTCCGGAGAGAATTCGCCGGCCAGAATGCGTCCCCTGAGCGATTCCACCAGAGCTTCCGCCTGATCCTCGCCCAGTGCGCGCACCGTTTCGCGAATGGCGGTGATCATCGCGGCATCGGCGATGATCTCCGGTTCGATGCCGTCGGCCGCACTCTCGGCCCATGCATCATGCTGTAACTCGAGAGCAACCTGGAGCTTTTCCTGGATGATCAGATCATCGAGTTCGTCGGGCGTGTGCGCTGTGGGATGTGTCATGCGAAACAACTCTTACTTACTATGTCGTTAACACCCTAGCACGGCTTGACGCGTTTCGGCACGGGGCAGAGGCGATATCAGTTAACAAAATGTCAATTTCCGTAGCGGGCGACAATTTCAGCGATAAGTGTTGCACCTTCGTGACGGTATCGTTGCTCCGCGACGAGGGCAGATGAGGTGCAGGTGGTGTAAACCGAGGCAAATGTGCGGAAGCCGCGATTGTATCCGGCAGTCAGCCGTGTGCGACGCTCCGGTTCATCGGCGGTCTCGCTGTCGAGCAGGGCCTGCATGCTTTCGAGCCACCCGGTCTCGCCCTCGGAATTGCACAGATTGCGCAGATACTGGATCGACCCTAGAATTTCGGCCAGTCGCAGCAATCTGTCCTCATAGGGTGGCGGTGGCAGGTTCAAAGCGGCTGCGTCCGCGCCATCGCTTTCCTGCGCCAGAACCGGCTGGGAGCCGAGGGCCGTCAGCAGGGGCGTGAGAAGGGTAAGGATCAGGAGCGAGCGGCGGATCATGACGGCTCCCTTACACCAAGACATGGCCCGATGAAATCCCATGCGGGAGTGCGCAAGCTATTTGAGGATGCTGATTTCGGGCAGGAATGCGCCGACGACAAAAGCAAACGTCAACTCGTGGACGAGGGGGGCACCATTGCGGGTAACGTTGACGCTTCCGATCTCGCGGCCTTCTTCGATCGAGCTGGTGTCAAGTACCGAGCGGACTCCGGGCACCCATTCGATTTCCACCCCGTCGATTTCCATCTTTTCCTCGCGGCGCAGCCGGTCCAGCGAAACCGCCAGTGGCTCCGATGCGTCGCGCACGACGACGACATAGGACAGCGGCGAGATGCCATCGGGCATCGGGCCGCGGTAAAGAAACGGCACGGCCGAGCTGTCATAGCCGGCGTAGGGATTGCGCCCGTAGTCACGTAGGCCCGGATTGCCGGGCACCAGCACTTGGCCATCGGGGAAACGCTCGCGAAAGCTCTGCCAGGATTCAAGCCGCGAGGGGATGACCTTGAGCATCGTGCCGGTCCGGGCGCCGGCAATCGCCTCGCCGGTGAATTGCTGCCACCAGCTTTCGGTTTCCCGGTCGTACATGATCAGGTCGGAATTGCGCAGCTTGCCGGTGGTGCCGAAGCTGGTCATCGTTCCCTCGACCGTCCGTTCAAACACGATAGCTGCATTGCACAGCGGGCAGTAGGTGACCGAGATCGGCTGGCCGGCGAGCATGTCGTTGACGATCTCGTGCCATATCATGATGCGCAGCGGATAGGCGCGGGCCTGGCCGTCGATTGCCACCGACATCACCGGTTCCTTCGCATCAAGACCGGAGGCTTCAGACACCGGCAGAAACGACGGATCGTCGATCGGCGGAATGCCATCCCTTGGCGGGCCACCCGACATGACGCTTGAATAATCGATGCCGGACTTCGAGAAATCAGTCTTCCAGCCTTCGGCGCGCCAGCGGTCCGGATCGGCGGCGGCACCGACGGCTGAAGCCGCCAGGAAAAGCCCGGCAACCAGCGCCATGCTGATGATGCCGGTGAGCCTGGCATGCAACACGCGTATCGATCTGGGTGGGCCGAACCTGTTCATGGGCGGATGATCGGCGAAAATTGGCAAACCGGCCAATCAAGCCGGCTCACATTTGCTTGAACGGCTTCAGGCCTTGAGCTCTTGCGCAAGCCGGCCGATCTGCTCCACGCCGATACCGCAACACCCGCCAACCAGGGTTGCGCCGGCTTCGGTCCAATTCCGGGCAAAGCCGAGATAGCCATCGCCGTCGAGCTCTGCCCGCATGCCGCTCAAACCGTCATTTGCCTTCTTCTCGTCCGTCTCCTCGTCGAACGCATTGGCGTAAACGCCGATCCTGGGGCTGACGTCGAGATTGCTGAAAATCGATGCGGCTGTCCGGATCGCCGGTTCCATGACCTCGGGCTTGGAGCAATTGAACAGGAGTGCCTGGATGCCGTTCGCTGCAGCCCAGCGGGCCGCCTCGGCCACGGTCTCGCCAGAGCGCAAGGCCGGTTCGGCGCCGGTCGCACCGGGTTTGTCATCGAGGGTGAAGGATACCCACACGGGCTTGCCGTTGGCCTTGACCGCCTTTGTCACCGCCTCGGCTTCGGCAATCAGGCTCAGGGTTTCGGCGAGCCAGACATCGACGTGGGGTTCAAGGTTTTCCACGAGAACCTGCAAATAGTCCTGCACGCGCGCCGGATTGAAATTCTGAGGTTCGTATGAGCCGAAAATCGGCGGCAGGGAGCCGCAAACCAGCACCTTGCGGCCTTCGGCCGCGTCGGCCGCTTCCCGCGCCAGCTGTCCCGACAGGGCAATCAAGGAGGCCCCATCGGCCCGAAACCGGTCCTCGCCGATGTGGAAGGGGACCAGTGCGTAGCTGTTGGTGGTGATCGCGTCGGCACCGGCCGCGATGAACTCGGCATGCACCTGGCGCACGATTTGAGGGCTTTCCATCAGCGCCAGCGCCGACCATTCCGGCTGTACGAGACGGGCGCCGAGCCGCATCAGTTCGCGGCTCATGCCGCCATCGAGGATCATCATTTCCGGGTGCATTCCGCAATCCTTTTACAACGAGAAGCAGGGACGGTTGCCGCTCATGGTCGCGCTGTTTTTCAGACGCCAAATTGTTTCCTTCTCCGAGCCCGAGTCGTCCTGAAAGGTCAATGTTCCGGCTGTTCAAACTCCCGGATTGGGTCCGTGTGAACGCCGGTCGCGGCGGGGTGGTATGCAAAATGTGCCTACTTGCAGCAATTTCTCTGATGCATATTTGGGCCGGGCACTTCGCCGAGAACTGCGCCACGGTGGATCCTCCCATTATCGCCGGACGCAGGGACGACGAGACCAATCACTGTCTGAAAGGCCCTTGGAAATGCTGCTCGAAAAACTCAACTGGCGCTATGCCACCAAGAAAATGAACCCTGAGGAGAAGGTTCCCGAAGAAAAGCTCCAGAAAATCCTGGAAGCCGCGCGGCTTGCGCCCACCTCGAGCGGCTTGCAGCCGTTCGAGATCATCGTCGTGACCGACCCGGAGGTCCGCGCGAAGATCCGCGAAGTCGCCTGGGATCAGGCGCAGATCACCGACGGCTCCCATCTGCTGGTTTTCGCCGCCTGGGACAACTACACCGAGGACCGGATCAACGCGATGTTCGACCTGGTCAACGAGGAACGCGGTTTCACCAATGAGGGCTGGGAAGCCTACCGGCAGAAACTGCTGAGCGGCTATGTTCCGCGCGAGGCGGATGTCAATTACCAGCACGCTGCGCGCCAGGCCTATATTGGCATGGGCATTGCACTGACGGCCGCGGCCTTCGAGGAAGTCGACGCGACGCCGATGGAAGGCTTCGATCCTGAGAAAGTGGATGAGATCCTCGGGCTGAAGGCACGAGGCTTGCGCTCGGTGACACTTGTGCCGCTGGGCTACCGTGACAGCGAGGGCGACTGGCTGGTCAAGCTGAAGAAGGTGCGGCGCCCGAGAGAAGAGTTCGTGAGCTTCGTGTAAATGCAAGAACGCCGCGCTTCGGTTTCGAGGCGCGGCACACTGCGCCGTCCGGTGATCTCACACCGCCGGGCGCTTGCCCTCAAGCATGTCCATGCAGTCGACCATGCTTTGCGGCACCGGCAGGCCACGGATTTCTTCCGGCGTGAACCAGCCGACCTGCCTGGCATCATCCATTGCTACCGGGTCTCCGCCAGTATCTTCGGCAAGGAAGACCGTCAGAAAAAAATGCGACTTGCTGTGTTCTCCCGGGGCATCGGAGCCGAGGTCGAAAGTGGCGAAGGGGCGGGGATTGATCGCTTTCAGGCCGGTCTCTTCGGCGAGTTCGCGCAGGGCCGCGTGTTCGAGTGTCTCGTCCGGATCGACCCTGCCGCCGGGGAAGGCATAGAGATTTTGCGCCGGCGGGTTGGCGCGCAGCACCAGCAGGAACCTGCCATCGCGTTCGAGCGCCACCGAGACGGCAAGGGCTGCTTTCGGGCCGGCCTTGCCGGACTTTATGCTCATTGCTTGACCCTGTTCCTGTCCTCAGTCATGGATTGGCAATGTGTGGACGTTTTTCACTTACGGCAACCCCCCAGGAGGTGCAGGAGCTGTTCGGGCTCGAGGAGATCGAGGATTTCCCGCCGCGCTACAATATCGCGCCGACCCAGCCGATCCTGATCATTGCCGGCGACAGGCGCCGCGAGGAGGGCGACAACCGCACCGACCGCCGCGCGCTTTTGGCGCGCTGGGGGTTCCTGCCGGGATGGGTCAAGGATCCGGCCGATCTTCCGCTGCTGATCAATGCGCGCTCGGAGACGGCGGCTGAAAAGGCCTCGTTCCGCGCCGCCATGCGGCACCGGCGAATCCTCGTTGCCGCCTCGGGTTTTTACGAGTGGCGGCGGCCGCCGAAGGGCTCGAAGGAAAAATCGGTGGCCTACTGGATCAGGCCCAGAGCTGGCGGCATCGTTGCCTTTGGCGGGCTGATGGAAACCTACATGAGCGCCGATGGGGCGGAAATGGACACCGCCGCCATCCTGACGGTCGGTCCCAATCGCGAGGTTGCGCCGATCCATGACCGGATGCCGGTGGTGATTGCGCCCGAGGATTTCAGCCGCTGGCTTGACTGCCTCAACCAGGAGCCGCGGCATGTGGCCGACCTGATGCAGCCGGCGCCGGATGATTGTTTCGAGGCGATCCGTGTTTCCGATCTCGTCAACAAGGTTGCCAATAGCGGGCCGGAGGTGCAGAAGCCTGCGACCGACGCCGAACCCGCCGTTGCGCCGGCAAAACCGGTGAAACGGCCGGTGAAGCCCAAGACTGCCGATACGGATTCCGACCAGATGAAACTGTTCTAGGCCCCATGTCTCCATTCGTCGCCCCTGCCATCGCCGGTCTGCTACTCGGCGGCTCGCTGATCATCGCCATCGGCGCCCAGAACGCCTTCATCCTGCGCCAGGGCCTGCTCAGACAACACGTGTTCATCCTGTGCCTGATCTGCGCGCTGTCGGATGCACTGCTGATCGGGCTCGGTGTGGCGGGGCTCGGCGCGATCATTGCCGGGTCCGGGCTGCTGATCGCGCTGGTGACGCTTGGCGGCGCGGCATTCCTCGCGGTCTATGCCTTCCTGGCGCTCAGGCGGGCGATCTCGCCATCGACACTGGAGGCTGCGAAAACAGGACCGGGTTCGCTGAAGGCTGCGGTGCTGACCTGCCTCGCCTTCACTTTCCTCAATCCGCATGTCTATCTCGATACGGTGTTGCTGGTCGGCGGGCTGAGCGGCCGCTACGAGGGCACCGCGCGGCTGGCGTTCGCGATCGGTGCGATGTCGGCATCGTTCATCTGGTTCTTCGGGCTTGGTTATGGTGCGCGGGTGCTCGAACCGCTGTTTGCCAAACCGTCTGCATGGCGCGTGCTCGACGGACTGATTGCGCTGGTGATGGCGGCCTTGTCGGTGTCGCTGCTGGTGCGGTTCTTCACCGGCTGAAAGCCGCTTGCCCGGATCTTGACCGGGCGGATGCAATCGGGGATAAGAACAGCATGAAAACGGCACACGGCGCACGCGCCACCTGCATCTGCGGCATCATTATTCGCTAGCTCACCGCTGGCTCGGCCGTTTTCGTCTTCTTTCACCAAACAGGACAAACGACCCGGGCCCGGGGGCCGGCATCGGGGAGTTGACATGACCGAGCTCAAGTTCTGGAACACGCTGACGCGCGCCAAGGAAGAGTTCCAGCCAATCGATAAGAACAATGTCCGGATGTATGTCTGCGGACCGACGGTCTATGACTTTGCCCATATCGGCAATGCACGGCCGGTGATCGTGTTTGACGTGCTGTTCCGGCTCTTGCGCCATGTCTACGGCGCGGATCACGTCACCTATGTGCGCAACATCACCGACGTCGACGACAAGATCAACGCCCGGGCGTTGAGGGATTATCCCGATCTGCCGCTCAATGAGGCGATTGCCAAGGTCACGGCGAAGACCGCCGACCGGTTTCACAAGGATGCGGCAGCACTCGGCAGCCTAGAACCGACGCATGAGCCCCGCGCCACCGCCCATATCGACGGCATGGTGAAAATGATCCAGCGGCTCATCGACAAGGGCAACGCCTATGTCACCTCCGGCCGCGAGGGCCGCGAAGTGCTGTTTGCGGTCGGCTCGATGCCCGATTACGGCAAGCTGTCGAACCGCAAGCTCGAAGACCAGCAGGCCGGCGCCCGCATCGCGGTGGAAGACCACAAGCGCAATCCGGCTGATTTCGTGCTGTGGAAGGAATCGGCCGCCGACGAGCCCGGCTGGGACGGGAGTTTCACCGAGGGCGGCGAGAGCATCACCATCCATGGCCGCCCCGGCTGGCACATCGAATGCTCGGTGATGAGCGAGCATCATCTGGGTGAGACCTTCGACATCCACGGCGGCGGGCTCGACCTGATCTTTCCGCATCACGAAAACGAGATCGCCCAGTCCTGCTGCGCCCATGGCAATGACCGGATGGCGAACCTGTGGATGCACAATGGCTTTCTGCAGGTCGAGGGCAAGAAGATGTCAAAATCCGACGGCAACTTCGTCACCATCGCTGAGCTCTTGGAAACCGAAAAATTCGGCGGCCGCAAATGGCCGGGCGAGGTGCTGCGGCTTGCGATGCTGATGACGCATTACCGAGAGCCGATCGATTTCAGCGTGAAGCGGCTCGAGGAGGCGGAGGGGATCTACAATCGCTGGGCCGATCTCGCTCTGGGCACAGACACTTCAGGCTATAGCCCGAAGCTTCCGGAAGGGTTTCCACTGTTGGACGATCTCAACACACCGTTGGTCATCAATCAATTGCAAGGACTGTATAAGGAGGCCAAGGCTGGGGATGCGAGCGCCCGCATTGCTTTTCGGTTGGGGTTGGATTTGCTTGGGTTCGATGAAATCGAATATGCTTCCAAGGCGTTGCTTGGCTTTGGCCTGACTGAGGAACAGCAATCAAGAATCGAAGCTTTGCGTGACGAGCGACTCGAGCTCCTCAAGGCCAAGAACTGGGCCGAAGCCGACCGGATCCGTGATGAGTTGCTGGAGCAGGGCATCCAGCTCAAGGACGGCAAGAATCCGGAGACTGGTGAGCGGGTGACGACATGGGAGGTCCGGCGGTGAGTTCGAGCTTGGGCAAGGACCCCTCCCCAACCCCTCCCCACAAGGGGGAGGGGCTCGGCTCCGTGAGTTTGGCGCCTGCCGAACCATCCATCAACACTGCAAAGAGGGGATTATTTGATGGGATGGTGCGGCTTGGTAGCCCCTCCCCCTTGTGGGGAGGGGTTGGGGAGGGGTCTTTTGTATCCCCGAATTTGATGTCGCGGGGTACCTGAACGATGCCTCACTCCAACATCACGCCTCAGACCCGGGACAGGGCAAGGAAGCTCCGCACTGAACTGACGCGCGCGGAGGCGCAGATGTGGAACCTGCTGCGCGATTTCCGGCCGCGGGGTGCGCGGTTCCGACGCGAGACGCCGATTGGTCCCTACATCGCGGATTTTGCCTGGCTGTCGAAGAAGATCGTCATTGAGGTGGATGGTGACAGTCACGAGACCGAACAGGGCCGGACCCATGACAAGGCTCGAGATGCATGGATGAGGCAACAGGGCTATACCGTTTTGCGGTTTGACAATGCCGACCTCATTGATGCGGAAGATCATGTCTATCTCGAAATCGAAAAGACCATTGGCGGGTATCTCCATGACTGAGCCGCTCAAACACCAAACCACCCACTCCGGCGGCTGCCAATGCGGTGCGGTTCGCTACCGCATCGATGGGGATCTCGAATACCCGCATCTGTGCCATTGCCGGATGTGCCAGAAGGCTGCCGGAAACTATTTCATGCCGCTCGGCTTCGCGCCGGAGAAGATGCTTGAGATCACCCGCGGGGAGCCGGGGTGGTTCCGGTCGTCCGATCCGGTCCGGCGCGGGTTCTGCCGGGACTGCGGCACGCCGTTGTTCTTCGATACGCTGCAATCGGACGGGATAGCGGTGACGCTTGGCAGTCTCGACGATCCTGCGGCGTTTCCACCGGTGGCCAATGACGGCATGGAAACGCGAGTGCCGTTTCATGCGCTTCTTGACGGGCTGCCGGCAAAGAGCGTCGATCGTAACGATCTGCCCGGCGGGCTCGAAAGCATTGCCTCAACCAATCATCAGCATCCCGATCATGACACAAGTGTCTGGCCGGCGGAGGGAAAGCCATGAGCATGGATATCCATTCCGGCGGCTGCCAGTGCGGCGCGGTGCGGTTCCGGCTGACGGGCGCGCCCGGCACCTCGTCGGTGTGCTATTGCCGGATGTGCCAGAAGGCCTCGGCAAGCCACGCGCTGGCGCTTGTCTCGGTCGGCGATGCTGACTTCGAATGGACGCGGGGACAGCCGTCCTGGTTCCAGAGCTCGAATGCGGCGCGGCGCGGGTTCTGCGACAAGTGCGGAACGCCGCTCGCCTATGATGCACCCGACGGCCTGGCGCTGTCGGTGCTGGCGTTTGACGATCCCGACAGGGTGGCGCCAACCATCGCCTATGGCACCGAGGCCAAGCGGATCTGGTGCGACGGCATTCCGGGGCTGCCCGAGCGGCACACGCTGGAGGATGCCGAGGCGGTGGCGTTTCTGAGAACGCTGACATCCTTCCAGCATCCGGACCACGACACCGAAGCCTGGCCGCCGGAGGATCGGGCATGAGCGAGCGCAAGCCGGGAACGGAGATGCCGAAATGGCTGCTTTACGGCCTGATCGGCAAGGGCGTACTGGTGGCCGTGGTGACGGTGGCCGTCGTGGTCTGGGTCAGTTGGGGGTGAGAGCATGAGTGAACCGCGCGGGTTGTACCCCGAGATCGAACCGTTCGAGACCGGCTTTCTCGACACCGGCGATGGGCACCGGATCTACTGGGAGCGGGTCGGCACCCGCGGCGGCAAACCGGCGGTGTTCCTGCATGGCGGGCCCGGTGGAGGCTTTGGCCCCGTTCACCGGCGGCTGTTCGATCCGGCGCTCTACGACGTTATCCTGTTCGACCAGCGCGGCTGCGGCCGCTCGACGCCATTTGCCTCGCTCGACAACAACACCACCTGGGATCTGGTCGCCGACATCGAGCGGCTGCGGCAGATGGCCGGGTTCGACAAATGGCTGGTCTTCGGTGGCTCCTGGGGATCTACCTTGGCGCTGGCCTATGCCGAGACGCATCCGGAACGGGTGAGCGAACTGGTGCTGCGCGGCATCTATACGCTGACCAAGGCCGAGCTTGACTGGTACTACCAGTTCGGTGTCTCGGAAATGTTTCCCGACAAGTGGGAGCGGTTCCTGGCGCCGATCCCCGTGGCCGAACGGGGCGACCTGATGGCGGCCTATCGCAAGCGGCTGGTGGGCAATGACCGTGACGCGCAGATTGCCGCCGCCAAGGCGTGGAGCGGCTGGGAAGGCGAGACCATCACGCTGCTGCCTGAACCCTCGACCAGCGACAAGTTCCACGAGGACCAGTTCGCGCTGGCCTTTGCCCGGATCGAGAACCATTTCTTCGTCCATGCCGGCTGGCTCGAGGAAGGGCAATTGCTGCGCGATTCGGGACGGCTCTCAGACATCGACGGCGTCATCGTGCACGGGCGCTACGACATGCCATGCCCGGCGCGCATCGCCTGGCAATTGCACAAGGCCTGGCCGCGGGCCGATTTCCACCTGATCGAGGGCGCGGGGCACGCCTTTTCCGAGCCTGGGATTCTCGACCAACTGGTTCGGGCTACCGACAGGTTTGCGGGGAAGGCCGATGCTTGAGTACCTGCGTCACACCCCCCTCTGTCGGCTGCGCCGACATCTCCCCCGCAAAGGGGTAGAATGGACCCTGCAAAATCTCGGCGTCCGATCTCCCCCCTTGCGGGGGAGATGTCACGAAGTGACAGAGGGGGGTGTTCGCCCCGTCAATACCGGAATGAAATCATGACAAAGCAACGTATCTACCTGTTCGACACAACGCTGCGCGATGGTCAGCAGACGCCAGGCATCGATTTTTCCGTCGAGGACAAGATCGCCATCGCGAAGATGCTCGACGAGTTCGGCATCGATTATGTCGAGGGCGGCTATCCCGGCGCCAATCCGACCGATACCGCGTTCTTCTCGAAAAAGCGGACGGAGAAGGCGTCGTTCGTGGCCTTCGGCATGACCAAGCGGGCAGGCGTCTCTGCATCGAATGACCCCGGGCTCGCCGGCCTGATCCAGGCTGAAAGCGATGTGGTGTGCCTCGTCGCCAAGAGCTGGGACTACCATGTGAAAGTGGCGCTCGGCTGCTCCAACGACGAAAATCTCGAGTCTATTTCGGGTTCGGTGAAAGCCGTTGCCGATGCCGGCAAGGAGGCGATGGTCGATTGCGAGCATTTCTTCGACGGCTACAAGGCCAATCCCGCCTATGCCATCGCCTGCGCCAGGGCGGCTTATGACGCCGGGGCGCGCTGGATCGTGCTGTGCGACACCAATGGCGGCACCCAGCCTTCGGAAATCCGCGACATCATCGGCGCGCTGATCGCGTCGGGTATCCCCGGCGACCGGCTTGGCATCCATGCCCACAACGATACCGGCCAGGCGGTGGCCAATTCGCTCGCCGCGGTGGAAGCAGGCGTGCGGCAGATCCAGGGCACGCTCAACGGCATCGGCGAGCGCTGCGGCAATGCCAACCTGGTGACGCTGATCCCGACGCTGATGCTCAAACCGGCGTTCGCCGACCGGTTCGAGACGGGCATCGTGCCGGAGAAACTGGCTGAGCTGACCGCACTGAGCCACGGCTTCGACGAGTTGCTCAACCGCTCGCCTTCGACGCAATCGCCCTATGTCGGCGCTTCGGCATTCGCCACCAAGGCCGGCATTCATGCCTCGGCGCTGCTCAAGGATCCGCGCACCTACGAACATGTGCCGCCCGAAAGCGTCGGCAATTTCCGCAAGGTGATGGTCTCCGACCAGGGTGGAAAATCCAATTTCATCAACGCGCTGAAGCGCCGCGGCATCGCGGTCGGCAAGGATGATCCGAAGCTCGACAAGCTGATCGGCATCGTCAAGGAGCGCGAGGCCACCGGATACGCCTATGAAGGTGCGGATGCGAGCTTCGAACTTCTGGCGCACCGGATGCTCGGCCGGGTTCCGGAGTTCTTCTCGGTGACCAGTTTCCGGGTGATGGTGGAACGCCGCTTCGATGCGATGGGTCGGATACGAACGGTATCTGAAGCCGTGGTCAAGCTCTCGGTCGACGGGGTCGAGATGATGTCGGTGGCCGAGGGTCATGGTCCGGTCAACGCGCTCGACATCGCGCTCAGGAAGGATCTCGGCGTCTACCAGTCGGAGATCGCCGATCTCGAACTGGTCGACTACAAGGTGCGCATCCTCAATGGCGGCACCGAGGCGATCACAAGGGTGCTGATCGAATCGGCCGATGGCGAAGGCGGACGCTGGTGGACGGTGGGCGTGTCGGACAACATCATCGACGCCTCGTTCCAGGCGCTGATGGATTCCATCGTCTTCAAGCTGATGAAGAACCGCGACATGGCGGGCAGGGTGGCGGCGGAGTAGGGTTGCGTCGCGGCGGCGGCATGCATTGTTCATCGGAATGAATTTGTGCATTCACGCTGCTTGCCATATGCGTCGAGCCTCGCAACCAGCAAGAGAACGGGACAGACAATGGCGACCAGAAAGGCTCCGGCGGCCTATGATGAAGACACGCCGCGCGGCTTCGCCTTTGCGCTCGTGGCCTATCTGTTGTGGGGCTTCCTGCCTTTCTACATGAAGGCTGTCAGCCACATTCCCGCGGTCGAGGTGGTGGCGCACCGGGTGGTCTGGTCGGTGCCGATCGCCGCGGTGGTGCTGATCCTGCTTGGCCGGACCCAGGATATCCGGGCCGCCTTCCGGTCGCCGCGGACAATGGGCATGGCGCTGATCACGGCGGGCCTGATCACCGTCAACTGGAGTATCTATGTCTGGTCGATCGCTGCCGGCCGGGCAATCGAGACGGCACTCGGTTACTACATCAATCCGCTGTTCTCGATCTTTCTGGGCGCGATCCTTTTGAGGGAAAGTCTCGACGGGCGCCAGAAGGCCGCGATCGCGCTTGCAGTGGCGGCGGTTGGCATTCTGGCATGGGAATCGGGCGGGGTGCCCTGGGTGTCTGTCGGGCTGGCGCTGTCCTGGGGCTTTTACGCATTCTTCAAGAAGTCGCTGCCGGTCGGCCCGAACCAGGGGTTCTTTCTCGAGGTCCTGATCCTAACCGTGCCCGCGCTTGGCTTCATCATCTATACGGAAATCAATGGCACCGGCCATTTCGGCGACACCGGGCCGGCGGACATGCTGCTTCTCATGGGCTGCGGCGTTGTCACCGCGGTGCCGCTGATGATCTACGCCAACGGCGCCAAGCTTCTCAGGCTCTCGACCATCGGCATCATGCAGTATATCGCCCCGACGATGATCTTCTTCATCGCGGTATTCGCCTTCAAGGAGCCCTTCGGACCTTACAAGCTGGCAGCCTTCGTGCTGATCTGGATTGCATTGGCAATCTATACGTCATCGCTTTTGCGCAGCCGGCGGGCGCGGCAGGCTGCAGCCGCCGCAACGGCTGTCAATCCGCCTGGCTGAAGCGTTGAGGCGGGCCGCGAGGTCTATCGGTCCTTCCCAACGAAAAACCGCGCTCCGGTGGAGCGCGGTCCATGTTCATTCTCTCTGCGGCCGGGTGCTGGCTCAGTTGAACAGCTGAATGATTGCCTGCGAGCTGGAGTTGGCAATCGACAGCGACTGAATGCCGAGTTGCTGCTGGGTCTGCAGCGCCTTGAGACGAGAGGATTCGTCGTTCATGTCCGCATCCACCAGCCTGCCGATACCGGTGCTGATGGAATCCACCAGGTCCTCGACGAACTTCGTCTGCATCTCGATGCGGCTCTTGATGGCGCCGAGATTTGAAGAGGCATCGGTCAGCTCGAAAAGCGCGTCGTCGGTCGCCTGGACCTGTAGCAGCAACTCGTCCCGGGTCATCGTCGTCAGGTCAAAGTCGATGACGCCGGCTGTGGTGTTGCCAGTCACAGTTGCGCCGGCGGAATTGGTGTAGCTGACCCCGACCTTGATGACCGAGAGGTAACCGTTGCCGCTGGTGGCGACGGGTCCGCCGAACCCGAGCTTGATCAGTGAGGTGTACTCGGTGTCGATGTCCAGGGTGGTCACGCTGACATTGCCCGAGGCATCGCGGTTGAACGAGCCGACGATCGATTTTATGCCGGGGCTGCTTTGGCCGAATTCGTGATAGAGCCAGTTTTCGCCGGCAAAACTGGCGGACTTGGCAATCGAGATGATCTGCTCCTGCATCTCGTTGATGTCGAGCTGGATCTTGTTCTTGTCGACGCCGGGCTGGAGAGCGGCGAGCATCTTCGACTTGATCTGGTCGACGATGTCGATCGCCGATTCCATGGCGGTATAGGTGACGTCGACCATGGCGCCGCCGAGGCCAAGGGCGTCCGTCACCGTCTCCAAGGCCTTCCTGTCGGACCGCATCGTGGTTGCGATCGACCAATAGGCAGAGTTGTCGGCAGCACTGGCGACACGATAGCCTGTGGCGACGCGGTTCTGGGTGGTTTCCATGTCATTGTTGATGCCACGCAAGGTGGAAAGCGCGGCAATGGCCGCGGTGTTGGTCATGATACTCGTCATTGTCAAAATTCACTTGTTTTAAAAAAAAGGCTGTCGGCTCAACCGACTGGAATCCATGACCGCCGGGCGTTAAGAGGAGGCGGGACCATGATCGGCATCATGCCTGTTCAGTATCTGAAAGCGGGCCGGACCCGAAAACCGGACCGGTCCGAGAATGCTGTCTTCGTGTTCCGCTTGTGATGAGAGGCGGGACACAGAGAAATCTTGTGAATCCGTCAGGTCGTTCCGGACCCTCGCATGTCGATAAATGGCTGTGTGTAAAGTCTTCGGTCATCGGGCCGGACTTCTGTCCGGAACCGGGAAATAGATTTTGCCGGGGCCGGTCATGGCTCAGCGCTTTTGCAGAAGAGCAGGGCTGATGTCGCCTGTTCTGTGAGACCATAGTGGCGCCAGTTGCGTTAAAAAAGATCTAACGCAGGCCCGGGGAAAGGCCGGAAAAGACAAATTTTGCCGAAAAGGATGTCGCTGTAAGTTGCTGATTATGTTATAATTTAGCGATCACTTCGGCATCTTGCCCGTTGGCGGTCAAGGCCGCCGCAGACAGGATGGCCGGGACGATCTCCTTGACCCGGTCGATGACCAGTGGCCGAACCAGATGGGCGGTGTGAATGAAGCCCTGAGAGCTCATGTGTCCGATCAGGGCATTGAGCGGATCCCAGAAACCGCCGATATTGGCGAATACCATCGGTTTGGTGTGACGGCCCAGTTGCGCCCATGTCATGATCTCGATGATTTCCTCAAGCGTGCCGATGCCGCCCGGCAGCGTGACGAAAGCGTCCGAGCGATCGAACATCATGTGCTTGCGCTCATGCATGTCGCTGGTCACGTGCAGCTCGGTCAGGTTGCTCAATTCCTGCCGCGAGGCTTCCTTGTCCATGAGGAATTCGGGGATGATCCCGATCGCTTTGCCGCCATTGCTCATCACCGCATCGGCAACGGCCCCCATAAGGCCCTTGGTGCCGCCGCCATAGACCAGGTCGATGCCGTTTTCCGCCATTGCCTGGCCGAGATTGCGGGCGGCTTCCCGGTAGGATGGATCAATGCCTGGCTGGGAGCCGCAATAGACGCAGATGGAAGAGATACGCGACGGGTTTGTGCTCATGGGTGCACTGAACATCGGCCCGATACCCTGGTCAAGGCCGGGCTGGTGGCTCGAACCGCTTTTTCTTGTGCCATGTACCCAAAGCATATAGGTTTTCGGCCGTCATACGCAGTTTTTGCCGTATTCACGGAGCAGACAATGAACAAGAATAATGCCGGTTTCTGGGCGTTCCTCGGTGTCGCGGCCGCGATTGTCATCGGCGCTTTTTTTCTAGCACCCAACTTTTTGAAAAATAATGCAGAAACTGCTTCGGACAGCACACCGAAGAGCAACATGGTCGATGCCACGGCGCCGGCAGAGGATGCGCCGGCCGGCAACCAGGGCCTGCCCGTGGATGGTGCAGGCACCGAATCGGGGCCGGCAGCGGGGTCGGAGCCTGCGGAAGTGGCCGATGGCTGGATCATGCCAAGCTTCGATATCCTGCGTGTCGAACCTGATGGGTCCACCGTGATCGCCGGCAAGGCAGAGCCTGGCACCACGCTCGACATCATGAATGGCGATGCGGTGATTGCCTCGACACAGGTTGGTCCCAGCGGTGATTTCGCTGTCATTCTCGATACCCCGCTTTCGGCCGGGGACTACCAGCTGACCCTGCGGATCACCGGAGAAGACGGCGAGATGCGGCAGTCCGAGGAAGTCGCCACGGTCTCCATTCCAGAAAGCGCCGGTGGCGAATTGCTGGCCATGGTCAGCAAACCGGGCAAGGCAAGCCGGATCATCGCGCAGCCCATGGCTCCCGCCGGTCAGGCCGCCGACACAGCGCCGGTTGCTGCAGCAACCCCTGACACTGATGGGGCCAGCACGAACACGGATCCGACCGATCAGGAAGCGACCGACGTTGCCACCGCGCCTGCGGAGCAGGTATCCGGCGATGAGACCGCTAGCGCCCAACCGGTGGCAGATGCTGCCGGCGATACGCAGTCAGATGCTTCCGGCACGGCCCAGTCTGACGCAGCAGCGGGGCAGGCGGCGGAAGTTGCCGTGGCTGGGGCGAGCGAAAGAACTGAGACCCCGGCGCTGCCCGATGCGGCTTCACTGCTGACCACATCAGCGCCAGAAATAGCGGGCGTCCAGAATATGCCGGCAACCGGCGATTCCGCGACCTCTTCGGATGGTCAGCCTGCCGCCGAGGAGGTTGCCATGGCATCGCCCGAGGCGTCCGCAGATGCGGCTCAACCCGACCTTCCGGCCGGTACCACGGTGCGGGTCGATGCCGTTGAAATCGAGGGTGACCGGATTTTCATCGCCGGTTCGGCCACACCCGGATACACCGTCCAGGTCTCCGCAGACGGGGTCGTCATCGGCTCCGACAAGGTGGACGAGACCGGACGATTCATCGTCGAGGCCATAAGCGAGCTTTCGGTTGGCGATCATATCATCAGTGCCGACCTGATGGACGCGAGCGGCAGCGATGTGCTCTTGCGGGCCACCGTGCCGTTCAACCGTCCCGAGGGCGAGGCGCTTGCGGCGGTTGCGCCGGCGGAACCCGTGGCCGATGCCCCCGTTGCCACCGAGGCCGATCCCGTCGACGAAACCCCCGCAGCGACACAGGAAGCTGATGCTGCCGGCACAGGCGAACTGATCCTGCCTGATATCGCCAGCCTGTCGAAAATGCGCGAAGACGCTTTCCAGGCGCTGTCAGATCTCAAGAACATGGTGTCGGCTGCTGACGCGCCTGAGTCTGGTCGGGTTGCCGAGGCTCTGGACCAGGCCGTCGCAAAACTCAAGAGCGCGGCCTCTGCGGATCTGCCTGAAGGAAGCGGCAGCGACGCGATGGCCATCGCCCGCTCAATGCGGATCCAGGCGGAGTCGGCGCTTGCAGTGCTGGTGCCGAATGCTGACGGAGGTGCCAGTGCCGCCGGTGCAATGATTGACACCGGGGACCTGTCCGCGATGAGTGAAATCCTCACCCGTGCCGAGACGGTACTCGCAGAACCGGCAGACATGTCCGTTGCGGCGGATGCTGCAACCGAGCAGGTCGCGGAAGCGGCCGTGCAGACCGGTGAACCCAAGACCATCCTGCAGGCGCCACTGGCCTCCACCCCGGGTGCGGTCATCATCCGCCGTGGCGACACGTTGTGGCAGATTTCCCGGCGGACCTATGGCGAGGGTGTTCGGTACACCACCATCTATGTCGCCAACCGGTCGCAGATCCAGGATCCGAACCGGATCAAGCCCGGTCAGGTCTTCTCCGTGCCTGAGAACCCGCTGGACAACGCGGAGGAGATGCACAAGCAGCTGCTCGACGGGAATAAAAACCTGTAGGCCGCTTGACCCTTCAGCCTTCATCGTATATCGCCGATTAACGATGAAGGCTGATGCAACGGACAATTCGGATCGGGACAGGGCAGTGGCGCGCAAGCTTGCGGCGCTGGCTCATCCGGTGCGCTTGCGATTGCTGAGGGACCTTGGAGCCGCCGACAGCTGTTGCGTCAAGGACATGGTCGGTCGGATCGGATTGGCGCAGTCGACCGTGTCGCAGCATCTCAAGGTCCTGGTCGACGCGGAACTGGTAAGCTTCCGGACCGATCGGCAAAGCTCGAGATACACGGTCAATTCCGATGCACTGCGCGAATTGGCAGCCATTATCGGCACGACACTTGATCGCTGCTGCGCCGGCGCCAGTTGTACGGGTGCGGGCCGGGACGAATTGACGGACTACAATCGGACGGGGCCTGCCGCGGCGGACCCGGCCGGACACAAGGACATCTGAATTGGCTTCGAAAACCGTATCGGCCGACCAGGGCAATCCCTTCGGCACGCTGAAAAATCTTTGGCCCTACATGTGGCCCGCCGACAGACCCGACCTGAAGATGCGGGTGCTTTGGGCAAGCCTGTTTCTTGTGTTGTCGAAACTGGTGCTGATCTCGGTGCCGTATTTCTTCAAATGGGCGACCGACGCTCTCAACGGAAATCCGGATGTGGTTTCCTGGATGCCGGCGCTGATCGCCACCCCGGTCATGCTGGTCATCGCCTATAATGCGGTCCGGATCGTGCAGTGGGGGTTCAACCAGCTGCGTGATGCACTGTTTGCCCGTGTCGGCCAGCATGCCGTGCGGCAACTGGCCTACAAGACCTTCGTGCACATGCACGAATTGTCATTGAGGTTCCATCTGGAGCGCCGAACCGGCGGCCTGTCGCGCGTCATCGAACGCGGCACCAAGGGCATCGAGACCATTGTCCGGTTCACCATTCTCAACACTGCACCGACGCTGATCGAGTTTGCCCTGACCGCCGTCATCTTCGGCCTGGCCTATGGCTGGAGCTACGTGCTGGTCACCGCGATCACCGTCTGGTTCTACATCTGGTTCACCGTGCGGGCCTCGGACTGGCGGATTTCGATCCGGCGGTCGATGAACGCCTCGGACACCGACGCCAACACCAAGTCGGTCGATTCGCTGCTCAACTTCGAGACCGTGAAGTATTTCGGCAACGAGGCGATGGAGGCGCGCCGCTTCGATGTGTCGATGGCATCCTACGAGAAGTCGGCCACCCAGGTCTGGACCTCGCTCGGCTGGCTCAACATGGGGCAGGGCGTCATCTTCGGTGTCGGCATGACAGTGATGATGGTGATGTCGGCACTGGCAGTGCAGGCCGGCGAACAGACCATCGGTGACTTCGTGTTCATCAATGCAATGTTGATGCAGCTGTCGGTGCCGCTCAACTTCATCGGCTTTGTCTACCGTGAGATCCGGCAGGGGCTGACCGATATCGAGCAGATGTTCGAGCTTCTCGATGTCGAGCCGGAAGTGCGCGACCTTCCCGGAGCCCGGCCGCTTGCCGTGGACCAGGGCGCTATCCGCTTCGACAATGTCAACTTCAGCTATGATCCGGCTCGGCCGATCCTGAAGGGCATCTCGTTCGAGGTTCCCGCCGGCAAGACCGTTGCCATCGTCGGGCCTTCGGGTGCAGGCAAATCCACCATCTCGCGGCTGTTGTACCGGTTCTATGACATCCAGTCCGGAAACATCGTCATCGATGGGCAAAATTTGCGCGATGTCACCCAGAAAAGCCTGCGGTCGGCCATCGGCATGGTCCCGCAGGATACGGTGCTGTTCAACGACACCATTGCCTACAACATCCGCTATGGCCGGATCGATGCAAGCGACGATGAGGTCAACCGGGCGGCCGACCTGGCGCAGATCGGGGATTTCATCCGCGGCCTGCCGGAGGGCTTCAATGCCATGGTCGGGGAGCGTGGCCTGAAGCTTTCGGGCGGCGAGAAGCAACGCGTTGCCATTGCCCGCACCATCCTCAAGGCACCGCCGATCCTGATCCTTGACGAGGCCACTTCAGCACTTGATACGGCGACCGAGCAGGAAATCCAGGCGGCGCTGGACTTCGTCTCCAAGGGGCGGACGACGCTGGTCATTGCCCACCGCCTGTCGACCGTTGTCAGTGCCGACGAGATCATCGTGCTCAAGAACGGCGAAATCGCCGAACGCGGCCGGCATACTGATCTTCTTGCCCAGAAGGGGCTTTATACCTCGATGTGGGATCGTCAGCGGGAGGCGACCGAGGCCGAGGAACAGCTCAAGCGGATGCGTGAAGAAGATGAAATGGGCGTGGTGACACGGCGCAGGACGCCGGAAATCGACCAGGCCTGAGTCCTTCATGAAGGGGAGGCCCGAAAGTGGTTTCCCCTTTCCGGCAATTTGCTGTAGTCACGGCCAAAGGGAATTTCAGGGAAAACGTCATGAGTATCATCGACAGCGTTCGCAACACGCTGGTTCCGGTTCACCGGGAAGGCTACAAGTTTGTCGCGATCTTCTTCGTCGCGTCATTGATCCTGGGCTGGATCGCCGATCCGCTGTTCTGGATCGGCATGGTGCTGACTGCCTGGTGCGCCTATTTCTTCCGTGATCCCGAGCGGGTCACGCCGCTCGACGAGGATCTGGTGATCAGCCCCGCCGATGGCCGCGTCTCCTCGGTGGTGCGGATGGTGCCGCCGGCCGAGCTTGGTCTGGGGACCGACGAGATGCTGCGTATCTCGGTGTTCATGAATGTCTTCAACTGCCATGTGAACCGGGCGCCGGTGAAGGGCCGCGTGGTCCGCAAGGTCTATTCGCAGGGCTCGTTCCTCAATGCCGAGCTCGACAAGGCCAGCAGCGAAAACGAACGCAGTGGCCTGGTGATCGAGACCAGCCATGGCGCCATCGGCGTGGTGCAGATCGCAGGCCTTGTTGCGCGCCGGATTCTCTGCTGGGCCGAGGAAAACGAACAGCTTGATGCCGGCGAGCGGTTTGGCCTGATCCGTTTCGGCTCGCGGCTTGATGTGTTCCTGCCGGCAGCGGCGCGGCCGCTGGTGAGCGTCGGACAGTCCGCGATCGCCGGGGAAACCATGCTCGCGGAATTCGGATCGAGCAAGGGGCCGGTGGTCAGCCGCCGCGACTGAGCGGCTGCCTCGGCGAACAAGGGAGACAAGCATGCAAACGCCGTTTCCACCCTATGACCCTCACGGTCTGGACGAGACCGACCATGATGAGGGGCGTGGACCGCGGTTGCGCGAAATTCCGTTCCGGATGCTCATTCCGAACCTGATCACGGTTCTGGCGATTTGTGCCGGCATGACCGGAATCCGGCTCGCCTTTGAAAACCACATCCAGCTCGCGGTCGCCATGGTTCTGGTTGCCGCCTTTCTCGATGGCGTCGATGGCCGGGTGGCGCGGC
This sequence comes from Parahoeflea alexandrii, assembly GCF_024105735.1. Taxonomy (GTDB): domain Bacteria; phylum Pseudomonadota; class Alphaproteobacteria; order Rhizobiales; family Rhizobiaceae; genus Hoeflea; species Hoeflea alexandrii. The sequence continues at coordinate 1,183,872 of NZ_JAAAML010000001.1, forward strand.
TTCTCAAGGCGCAGTCGAAGTTCGGCGCGCAGATGGATTCGCTCGCCGACATCATCAATTTCGGCGTCGCGCCGGCGCTGGTGCTGTATGTGTTCATTCTGGATCAGGCGCGCTCGTTCGGCTGGATTGCAGCCATTGTCTTTGCCATCGCTGCCGGGTTGCGGCTGGCCCGGTTCAACGTGATCTCGGAAAGCCCGAAGCGATCGGCCTGGCAGAGCTATTATTTTGTCGGTGTTCCGGCGCCGGCCGGTGCGCTTCTGGTGTTGCTACCGGTCTATCTCGGCATCATGGGCATGCCGATAGACCAGAGCACGGGTTTTGCGGCTTCGGCCTACACGATGTTCATCGGTTTTCTGCTGATCAGCCGCGTTCCGGTGTTCTCGGGCAAGGGCCTTGGCGGCGGGGTGCGCCGCGACCTGGTGATGCCGTTCATTCTGATTGCGGTGGTCTATGTTTCGCTGCTGATGAGCTTTACCTGGGAAACGCTGACTTTGACGGCGCTCGCCTACCTGGCGTCCCTGCCGTTCGGTGCCCGTGCATGGTCTCGGAAATACGGGCCCAAGTCGCGATCGGCCAACGGCAAGTCCGAAGCCCGGGACGATGCTCCTGCAAAGACTGACAACCAGGACGAAAAGTAAGTTGGGCAGTCTCTATCGTTCGGCCTTGTCGGCGCGATGGGTGCTGATCCATTCGTCGGCGATCTTCTGGGCGGTCACGTAATCGGTCTTGCCCGAGCCCAGCAACGGCAGTTGCGGGACATTGACAATCTCGTTGGGAATCATCAGTTCGGTGGCGCCGAAGCGGCGGGAGTAGTCGCGCAACTCCTCGCGCAGTGCAGGCATTCTGGTGGTGACGAGAACGATGCGCTCGCCCTTGCGGCGGTCTGCCACGGCGACGGCTGCATGGAAGTCCTCGGGCCAGAGCTGCTGCACCATGAGTTCGATGGCGCCGAGCGAGATCATTTCGCCGGCGATCTTCGCAAACCGCTTGGCACGGCCCCTGATGGCGATGTAGCCGTCCTCATCAACGGCAACAATGTCGCCCGAATCGTGCCAGCCGTCGGCGAGCGGTTGCAGCACGCCGGGATTGGACGCCAGCATGTAGCCCAGCATGACATTGGGACCGGACACGAACAGCCGGCCGGCATCGTTGATGCCTTCCACGGGTTCCAGCCTGAGCGCCATCGCCGGCAGAAGCCGGCCGACCGTGCCGTCCTTGTTGTGACTGCCGGAATTGACGGCCGCGACCGGCGCGGTTTCGGTCATGCCGAAGCCCTCGACGATGCTCGCGCCGAACCGTTCCCTATAGATCCGCCTGGTTTCCGCGCGCACGGCTTCGGCACCGGCCACGATCAGCCGCAGACTGGCGAAATCCGTGTCCTTGGCGGTGCGGGCGTAACCGGCGAGGAAGGTGTCGGTGCCGAACATGATCGAGGGTTTGACCTCGCGGGCGACCGCCGGGATGATCCGGTAGTGCAGCGGTGAGGGATAGAGAAACAGCCGGACCCCGTAGAGCAGCGGCAGGATGGCGCCGCCGGTCAGCCCGAAGCAATGGAACACCGGCAGCACGTTGAACAGCTTGTCCCGAACCGAGATGTCGATACGGGCTTCGGCCTGGGCTGCATTGGCGTGGATGTTGCGATGGGACAGGACAACGCCCTTGGGCGTGCCCTCGGAGCCGGAGGTGAACAGGATGACCGCCGGATCGCCGGCATCGACCTCGCGCAACGGGCTGCGCCATCTGAGGAAAGCGCTTGTCTTTTCCTGCCAGGAGATGTCTTCGCGCATGTCCTCTAGCCAGACGATGGTGATGCCGGCCTTTTCGATGGCGGCGACCGGGGCTTCGAGGCCGGCCTTTTCGACAAAGGCGCGGCTGGCGAGCACAGTGCGGATTCTTGCTGTCGACAGTGCCGAGACAATGGCTGCCGGGCCGGCCGTGTAGTTGAGCATGGCGGCGACCCGGCCGGCCGATTGCAGCGCCAGGAAGGTGACGATCGCGGCATTCGCGTTGGGCAGCATGACGCCCATGGCCTCGCCCGGTTCGCTCATCTTCACAAACCGCGCGCCAAGCACGCGGGCGCCGATCATAAGTTTCTTGTAGGAAAGCTTGCCGCCGAGCGCATCCTCGAGCACTGGCCCCGCCTTGCCATATCGGTCGGTAGCGTCCCGGAATGCCAGAAACAGACTGCGGTCGAGGTCGTTGCTGGCAAGCCGGGCTTCGGCCAGCAGGTCATGAACCCGGTCTTCGTCGCGCGGATCGGTGGCGCCGTTCTGAGGCGGTTGCGGATCGTCGAGATCGAGCAGCGCAGTCTGCGCCAGCCGCAGCCGAGGCAAAAGGTGGCGCGGCGCTTCCAAACGGGACCAGACCGACCAGGGTGACAAGCTCGAGCCGCGCACATGCAGCGCCTGCAGGACCGCACCATGCTTCCGGGCAAGGCCAGCCGCATGCTTGTAGGCGGTCAGGGTTTCGGGGGTTGGTTCGGCGTTTTGCGGAAAGCCAAGGGTGACCGAGCGTCCCTCAGCCAACGCCGCCTCTATGGCAGAGTGGTCGCCTGCATGCGCGGTGCGGGCGAAAAGCCGAAGTCCGAAAAGAAGCAGCGAGCGCTGATCGTCTTCGTGGAGAACATGCAGACAGTTGCGGTCAAGCGCTGCCCAAAGCACCGCGGCATCAAGACCCGACTGGCGGGAATAGAGGTGAACAACCGGCCTGCGAGAATGTGTGGAGGGCTCTTTTCGATCGGGAAGATGAAGGTCGAAGAGGGACCGGAGCTTGAGCAGGGCGATTGCCTGAGCGAACCCGCATTGTCGCTTGCGCGCCACGATGAGAGCGGCGAACAAACCGCCCGCGATAGCCAGACCAATCAGCGTTGCCAGCAACCCCGTCATGCACGACCTCCTTCATGCCCGCCGGACCATGAAGGCTTTTCACATGACCCCGGCGGTTGCTCCCGCAGGCAAGCCTAGAGCCGATCTCATGCGAAGGAAACCGGTTTGATCAACGCATCGCGAGGGTCTTGTTTTATTCGGGCAGCCGGTAGTCGAAAAAGCGGTTCTCCGCGACACGGAACAGCTTACCCGTCTCCGTGCATTCGGGCGCGCAGAGCGGGACCAGCTTTTCGGCAACTTCGGAGGGGTGGGGCAGGGTCTCGGGATTTTCGCCCGGCATGGCCTGCGCCCGCATCGCCGTGCGGGTGGCGCCGGGATCGATCGAGTTGACCTTCAAGGCGGTCTTTGCCGCTTCCTCGGCCCAGACCCGCGCCAGGGTTTCCACGGCCGCCTTGGAGGCTGCGTAGGGGCCCCAGAAGGCGCGTGCCGAATGGGCCACGCCAGAGGACAGGATCAGCGCGCGTCCCGCGTCGGACTTCAGAAGCAGCGGTTCGACCGAGCGGATCACCCGCCAGGTGGCGGTGACGTTGATGGCCATGACCTTGTCGAAGACCTTGGCCTCGACATGGCCAACCGGTGAAATGGTGCCCAGTACGCCCGCGTTGGCGACGAGAATGTCGAGCTTGCCCCAGCGTTCGTTGATGGCGCCGCCCAGCCGGTCGACGGCCGGCATGTCGGTCAGATCCATCGGCACCAGTGTGGCGCTGCCGCCCGCGGCCTGAATGGCGTCGTCGAGCTCTTCCAGCCCGCCGGTGGTGCGCGCCACGGCGATGACATGGGCACCCTGTTTGGCCAGCGCCAGCGCCGTGAAGTAGCCAATGCCGCGGGAAGCGCCGGTGACAAGCGCGATGCGTCCTTCAAGAGAGGTCATGGAGAATAACTATCCGTTGTTGGCCAGCAGCGACAGGCTGCGGACATTGCCCTGATCTTCCTGATCAGTGAGCGTCGTCGGGTAATCGCCGGTGAAGCAGGCGTCACAGAATTGCGGGCATTCGGCGTTGCGGCCGGGCTCGCGCACGGCACGGTAGAGACCGTCGATCGACACGAAGCCTAGACTGTCGACGCGGATGAAATCCGCCATCGCCTCGACCGACATCCTGGAAGCGAGAAGCTTGGACTTCTCCGGTGTATCGACGCCGTAAAAACACGAAGACATCGTCGGCGGCGAGGCAATGCGCATGTGCACTTCACGGGCGCCGGCCTCGCGCACGAGCTTGACGATCTTCTGGCTGGTTGTGCCGCGGACGATGGAATCATCGACCAGAACCACGCGCTTGCCCTCGATCATGTTCCTGTTGGGATTGAGCTTGAGCTTGACCCCCATGTGGCGGATTTCCGAGGACGGCGCGATGAAGGTGCGGCCGACATAGTGATTGCGGATGATCCCGAGCTCAAAGGGCAGGTTGGCCTGCTGGGCAAAGCCGATGGCCGCAGGTGTTCCCGAATCCGGCACCGGAATGATCACGTCGGCGTCGACCGGGCATTCCTTTGCCAGTTCCTCGCCGATCTTCTTGCGGGCCTCGTAGACATTGCGGTTCTCGATGGTCGAGTCGGGGCGCGCGAAATAGACATATTCGAAGATGCACAGCCGCGGCGGCTGCTTCTCGAAGGGAAAGTGGCTCTCGATTCCCTTGTCGGTAATGACCACAACCTCGCCTGGCTGAACGTCGCGGACGAAGCGGGCGCCGATGATGTCGAGCGCGCAGGTTTCCGACGCCAGGATATAGGCGCCGTCGAGATCGCCGATGCACAGCGGCCGGATGCCGAGCGGATCGCGCGCGCCGATCATCTTCTTCTCGGACAGTCCCACCAGCGAATAGGCGCCCTCGATGCGCGATAGCGCATCGATGAACTTAGGCACGATCCGGGTTTTCTCGCTGACGGCGATCAGGTGCAGGATGGTTTCCGTGTCCGAGGTCGACGAGAAGATCGAGCCGCGCTGCTGCAATTCGCGTTGCACGGTGAGCGCGTTGGTGATGTTGCCATTGTGGGCGATGGCGAAACCGCCGCCGGCAAATTCCGCGAAAAAGGGCTGCACGTTGCGCAGGCCTTCGCCGCCGGTGGTCGAGTAGCGGGTGTGGCCGATGGCGCGGTCGCCGGGCAGACGGTCCATGACAGAGCGCTTGGTGAAGGTGTCACCGATCAGGCCGACATGACGTTCAACGGAAAACTGCTTGCCGTCAAAAGCGACAATCCCTGCGGCTTCCTGGCCGCGGTGCTGAAGCGCGTGCAGTCCGAGTGTGACCACGGCGGCAGCTTCGGGCTTGCCGAAAATGCCGAACACACCACACTCGTCATGAAAGCAATCTGCTTCGTTGTCGTCCGGTTTCAAGCCATTGTCTGTCATCGGCGTCGAACCCTTCATATAGATCCTCCGGACTGATCCCGGAAGGAATTTGTCATCCGCTGGTGGCGGGTGCTGCCTCGGATCCAGGCTCTCCGGAGCCGCCGCGCAGGCGCTCCAGAATCGTTGCATCGGCGTCATCGGGCAGCATGTTGACCAGCTTCGCGCCGAGCGAATCCAGCATCGGCTTGGATTTTGCGGTGACCACCCACTCCGGCTGCTTCGGCGTGGGCACCAGCCAGTTGAAGAACAGCATGGCCACGACGACCAGCAGGATGCCGCGGGCCGCGCCGAAGACGAAGCCGAGGGTCCGGTCGAGCGCGCCGATGCGGCTGTCGATGATGAAGTCCGCGATCCGCATGGTGATGTAGGATACCACGATCAGCGCGATCAGGAACACCACTGCGGCTGAGCCGATCATGGCGATCTTGTCGGAGGCGGTGTATTTCAGCGCCAGCGGGGTGAGCAGCGGGTAGAGAAAATAGGCTGCCGCGGCCGCAGCGATCCAGGATGCGACGGCCAACACCTCGCGCGAAAATCCCCGGACCATGGCAAGCACCGCCGAAAACAGGGTGATACCAAGCAGGATGCCGTCAAGAAGGGTTATAGGCATGAAATCGCGTTCCGTTCAGGCTCTGCCCATCCCTGCCAATCGGCGTCCGGATAGGCTGCATTCAGTTTTCGTCCCCGTCACTCCCGGCCAGAAGGGCACCCTTGGATCCGGCAATGCGCGCAACCAGATCCGCCAGCGTTTCCATCTGGGCCAGGCCCGCGCCCGATTTGGACGGCAGATCGGCTGATCCCGACGGCAAGACCGCGTTGGCAAAGCCCAGTTTTTCGGCCTCCTTCAGCCGCAAACCTGTTTGCGCCACCGGCCGGATGGCCCCCGACAGGCTGACTTCGCCGAAATAGACGCAATCGGCGGGAAGGGCAAGCCCGGCGAGAGAGGAAACCAGCGCTGCAGCCACAGCCAAATCGGCCGCCGGTTCTGCAATGCGGTAGCCGCCGGCAATGTTGAGGTAGACATCGTGGCTTCCGAGCCGCACCCCGCAATGGGCTTCAAGCACCGCGAGGATCATCGACAGCCGCGCCGAATCCCAGCCTATCACCGCACGGCGCGGGGTGCCCAGGCTCGAGGGGGCGACCAGCGCCTGAACCTCGACCAGCACCGGCCTGGTGCCCTCGATGCCGGCAAACACCGCGGCCCCCGGGGCCTTGGCATTGCGTTCTCCGAGGAACAGCTCGGACGGATTGGCGACCTCGCGCAGGCCCTTGTCGGACATTTCGAAGACGCCGATCTCGTCGGTGGCGCCGAAGCGATTCTTCACGGTTCTGAGAATCCGGTAGTGATGACCGCGGTCGCCTTCGAAATAGAGCACCGCGTCGACCATGTGCTCGACCACGCGGGGTCCGGCGATCTGCCCGTCCTTGGTGACGTGGCCGACCAGCACCATGGCGGCCCCGGTCTGCTTGGCATAGCGTACCATCGCATGCACGCCGGTACGCACCTGGGTGACGGTGCCGGGTGCTGAGCCAGCGAGGTCGCTCCACAGGGTCTGGATCGAATCAATGATGACGAAATCCGGGCGCTTGCCCTCGGCCAGCGTGGCCAGGATGTCCTCGACATTGGTTTCAGCCGCCAGAAGCACGCCCGAATCCGCTGCGCCCAGGCGTTGGGCCCGCAATCGCACCTGGGCGACGGCTTCCTCGCCCGAGACATAGATCACGCGGTGGCCCTGTCGTGCCAGTGCTGCCGCGGCCTGCATCAGCAGCGTCGACTTGCCGATGCCCGGATCGCCGCCGACGAGAACCGCCGATCCGCGGACAAAACCGCCGCCGGTAACGCGGTCGAGTTCGCTCACCCTGGTCGAAATGCGCGGCGCTTCCTCGATCTCGCCGGCCAGGCTGGCGAGCGCCACCGGCCGGCCCTTGCGGGCTGCCGTGCCGGGGCCGCCACCGATGCCGCCGGTCGGGTCGTCCTCAACAATGGTGTTCCATTCGCCGCAGCCGTCACACTTGCCCGCCCAGCGGGAATGGACTGTGCCGCAGGACTGGCAGACGAATTGAACGCGGGTCTTGGCCAAGGGTCGGATACCTCTCTGTTTTAGCCGGTTTGTCAGGAAGCGGGTGTTTTGTCCACTGTTTGTTCTATTTATTCGAGCGATTCACGCAACAATTCGGATGTCATCTCAGTTCGCCGGGCCTTGGCACTGGAGCTTGCCCGCGTCTCTCTCGTGCGTCAGTCGCGATGCTTGCGCGTGTAGCGGCTTCCGAGGCTGGTCAGCAGTTCGTAACTGACGGTTCCGGCGGCGGTCGCTGCGTCCTGCAGCGTGATGGTGGGGCCCATGAGCTCTATCCAGTCACCGGCGTTGACGGCGCCTTCGGGCATATCGGTCACATCGAACATGGTCAGGTCCATGGTGATCTTGCCGATCACCGGGACGCGGGAGCCATCAAAAGCACCAAATGCGCCCTGGGCGACGGCGGAACGGAGCGGCACGCCGGCCCCGGACGCCGAGCGGTGAAACCCGTCGGCATAGCCCACGCCACAGACCGCGATGCGGCTGTCTCGGGCGAGCGTATGGGCGGCGCCATAGCTGACAGTCTCACCGGCCTTTGCCTGCCTCACCATCAGAATTCGTGCTTCCGCCATGACAACCGGGCGCATCGGTGTCAAAGCGCCGGTGCCTGCTTCGCCGCCATAAAGCGCGATGCCAGGCCGGGTGAGGTCGTGATGGGCGCCGGGGCCAAGGTGGATACCCGCGGAATTGGCGAGGCTCATTTCCGCTGCCGGAAAGCAGTCGCGCAGCCCCGAGAACATTTGCATCTGGCGGGCATTGAGCGGATGCGCGGGTTCGTCGGCGCAGGCGAAATGGCTCATCACCAGGCAGGGGGCGGCAGCGCTGCTTTCGGAATGGCGCACTGCCTGTTCCGGCGTCAGCCCGAGGCGGTTCATGCCGGTGTCGATGTGCAGCGCATAGGGCCGGCCGTCGGCATTGCCGCACCAGAAGGCGGCCTGTTCCGGCGAGTTGATCACCGGTATCAGGTCGTGCGCCAGGGTGTGTGCGAAAGAGCCTTCGAAAACGCCGTTCAGAACATGAATTTTTGCATCCGGCAGCAGCGGCCGCAGCCGCGCGCCCTCGTTGGCATCGGCAACGAAAAAATCCCGGCAGCCCTCGCGCGCCAGTCTTGGCGCTGCATGACCGGCGCCGGTGCCATAGGCGTCGGCCTTGACGGCGGCGCCGCAACGGGCGTTGCCCGACAGCTTGCGCATGGTCCGCCAGTTTTCCGCCAGCGCCCCCAGATCCACAGCCATCCGCACCGTGGCGGGGGAGGTGGGACCATGGTCCTGCGTGGTCGGGATTGACGCCAAGACCTTGGCCTATTCGTCGTGGATGAACTGGGCGTAGGAATTGTCGGCCAGGTCGGCAAAGCGGGTGAACTCGGCCTGGAAGCCCAGCTGCACAGTGCCGGTCGGGCCGTGGCGCTGCTTGGCGATGATGACGTCGGCGGTGCCCTTGACCTTCATCATCTTTTCTTCCCAGGCGAGGTATTCCGGTGTCTTGATGTCGGCAACGACCTCGTCCTGGCTCCGGCGCGGCTCGCTGTTCTTGGTGTAATATTCCTCGCGATAAACGAACAGCACGACGTCGGCGTCCTGCTCGATCGAGCCCGATTCGCGCAAGTCAGAGAGCTGCGGCCGCTTGTCCTCGCGGTTTTCCACCTGACGCGACAGCTGGGACAGGGCGATGATCGGAACGTTCAGCTCCTTGCCAAGCGCTTTCAGGCCGGTGGTGATCTGGGTGATTTCCTGCACGCGGTTGTCGGAGGATTTGCCCGATCCGGTCATCAGCTGGATGTAGTCGATGACCAGAACATCGAGGCCGCGCTGGCGCTTGAGTCGTCGGGCACGGGCCGAAAGCTGGGCGATGGAGATACCACCGGTCTGGTCGATGTAGAGCGGGATCTTCTGCATCATCTGCGAGCAACCGACGAGCTTCTCGAAATCGGCTTCCGAGATCTCGCCGCGGCGGATCTTCGAAGACGAGATCTCGGTCTGTTCGGAAATGATACGGGTGGCGAGCTGTTCGGACGACATTTCAAGCGAGTAGAAGCCGACGACGCCGCCGTTCTTGGCCTTCATCGAGCCGTCGGCCTGGACTTCTCCTTCATAGGCCTGGGCGATATTGAAGGCGATGTTGGTGGCGAGCGAGGTCTTGCCCATGCCCGGACGCCCGGCCAGCACGATCAGGTCGGAATGCTGCAGGCCGCCCATGCGGGCGTCGAGCGAGGAGATGCCGGTCGAGATGCCCGACAGGCCGCCATCACGCTGGTAGGCAGCACCCGCCATGTCGATGGCGAGCGACACTGCGTCGCTGAACGACTGGAAGCCGCCGTCGTAGCGGCCGGTTTCGGCGAGCTCGAACAGGCGGCGTTCGGCGTCCTCGATCTGGGTCGAGGGCGGCATGTCGAGCGGCGCGTCGAAGGCGATGTTGACCATGTCCTCGCCGATCGAGATCAGCGAGCGGCGAAGCGCCAGGTCGTAGATGGCGCGACCGTAGTCCTCGGCATTGATGATGGTCACGGCTTCGGTGGCCAGACGGGCGAGGTACTGTGCCACGGTCATGTCGCCGACCCTGGCGTCGGCGGGCAGGAAGGTTTTGATGGTCACCGGGTTGGCGGTCTTGCCCATGCGCACGATGTCGCCGCCGACCTCGTAGATCTTGCGATGCAGCGGTTCCTGGAAGTGTTCGGGCTTGAGGAAGTCCGACACACGGTAAAAGGCGTCGTTGTTGACCAGGATAGCGCCCAGAAGCGCCTGTTCCGCCTCGATGTTGGACGGAGCCTCACGAAACAGCGGGCTTTTTTCCGTGCGGGCCGGAATCGGCTCTATCTTGCGGGCTGCGTCATTCATTGTCTGGGCGGTCCTGAACTTGATGCGGGCGGTGGCTTGCAATAGCGATTTTGGTTGGCCATGTCAGCGCATGGCCAGCCCAAATCAGAAGCGAATCGCCGAAGCTTCAATGTTGTGCACGTTGTCCACACTTGTCCACAGCGTTGGCCATGCAAAGTGCCGGCGCAAGTTGAAATGCGCCGGAGACGGGTTGTGCCGGGAACCGAATCGGAAGTGAGCCGCTCACCGGGCGGCGAGATAGCCTGCACAGTCGACGACCGTCGCATAGCTGCCCGAGAGGCCGCTCATGAAGGCGGCATGAACCTGTGCGGCCGGAACGGCCACGCCGCCGAATTCAGTATCGCGCGCCGCGCAGGCGTCGTGAACAACGGTTACCTTGTAGCCGAGATCGGCTGCGGCGCGGGTGGTGGCATCGATGCACATCTGGCTCATGGCGCCGACAATGACCAGATTGGAAATGCCGCGTGAGCCGAGCGTATCGTGGAGGCGGGTGTTGAGAAAGCTGTTGGGCTTGTGCTTGAGAATCACGTCCTCGCCCGCCTGCGGCGCCACTTTCGGATGGATTTCGGCGCCTTCGCTGCCGGGACGGAAGAAGGGCGCGGTATCCGAGGGGATCTCGTGGTGGATGTGAACGATCATGTCGCCGGTGGTGCGGGCATGGGCGAGAACCTTGGCCGCGTTGTCGCTGGCCTGGTCCATCTTGCTCAGCGTCCAGCGGCCGCCATCGAAATAGTCTTTCTGAATGTCGACGAGGATCAGGGCGGTATCAGTCATCTTGGCTCTCCTTGCTTTGGTGGATCTGATTTACAGGTGATGGCGGTCCGGTTAAATTGGCGGATATGACAAAGATCATGCGGAATTCGCCACAATGACATTGCCCGGAAAATCACTTGCCATTGTCGCCTACCAGGGAGTCCAGGAAGCAGCCGTGCTCGGGCTTGCCGATCTGCTTGATGCGGCGAACCTGATCAGCAGGCGGCGCAATGGTGTCGTGGTTGATGTTCACACGATCAGGCCGAATGAATGGACACAAACAGCGGCTCCCTATGATGCGATCATCCTGCCGCCCAACCGCAGCGGTGCCCGGGGCGCGGAGGATGTTGAGCTGCACGCCTGGATAAGGCAACAGCACAGGGCAGGGACGCTGACGGCGTCGGTGTGTGCCGGGCTTTTCTGGCTCGGTCATGCCGGACTGCTCGCCTCGCGCCCGGTGACAACACACTGGGGGCTGGAGGAGGAGGTCCGGTCGACCTTCCCGGATGCGGACCTGCAGCCCGAGCATCTGCTGATCGATGACAATGATATTGTCACCGCCGGCGGCATGATGGCCTGGGTCGATCTCGGGCTGTTCTTCGTCGAACGCTGGCAGGGGGTTGATGTGCTGACGGCGACCGCGCGGCACCTGCTGGTTGATCCGGGAAAGCGCGAGCAGCGCAATTATCGCAGTTTCCGGCCCAACCTCAATCATGGTGACGAGACGATTCTGACGCTGCAGCTGTGGATGGAAGGCCATGTGCGGGATGATTTGAGTGCCGATGCGTTGAGCAAGCGCAGCAGGCTGTCCGGGCGGACCTTTCTGCGCCGCTTCAAGGCCGCGACGGGAAAAAGCCCGAATGCCTATGTTCAGGCGCTCAGGGTCGAAAAAGCCCGCGGACTGCTCGAGCGGACCCGGGACACGGTGAGCGCGGTGAGCTGGGCGGTGGGGTATCAGGATGTCTCAGCCTTCGGCCGGGTGTTCCGGTCGGTGACCGGGCTGAGCGCTGTCGACTACCGTCAGCGGTTCAGTGTTCTGGACGTGCGGGCTTAGGCGCTTAACCGATCACCTGATCGGCCGCTCGGCTCGCGGTGTCCGCACTCCGCTGCTATTGCCGGGTGCTGCAGGGTGCCTGACCCTGGGCAAGTCCGGGTGAGAGCGGATTGTCGATCGGCAGCAGCATCTCGCTTTCAAAGGCGATGTGGCGGCGCATGGCTTCGAAGAAGCCGCGCAGCATGTAGCCGATCGCCTCGATGTTGACGTCGGGATTGCCGGTGCCGAGCGCGTTGAGCGCCTCGGTCAGTTCCTCGGCGAAACACTCGTCCTCGCAATGCTCGAAGCGCAGCCGGTTGAGCGTCGTCTCGATCTTGTCGTCGGCGCCATGCTGCGCCGCGATGAGCGGGAACACCACATCTTCTTCCAGGCGGTGGACGCCCTTGATCATCGGGCCGAGGGCGCGGGCGGCATACATGCATTTCTGACGGTTGATGCCGTCCGGAAGGGAGTCGGCGATTTCCTCAAGCCGGTCGCATAGCAGCAACTGATCCTTGTGTGCCTTTCGCAAGGCAGCGATCGGATCTTCGCCATGCGCCAGTCTGATTGTGGCGATGTCTGTCATGACTTTCTCATCCCAGTCCAAGAGCGATCTTGTTGTTCAGTCCGTCTCCCTCATTACCGGAAGGTAGGGTCGGATTCGGCGGGCGTCCTTGACTTGGATCAATGCGCTGCGGCGGGCGGTCTGCGAATTGTGCGACAGTCCGGTGAAGTTTCGCAGCTTGTCTAAAGGGGGCAGGCAGCGCGGTTTTCTCCGGCTTTATTCCGATACCCCTGGGGGATACCAACCATGAAATACGCTTTCGAAACAATCGCCGTGGGCATAGGCGCCTTCCTGGCGTTGCTCGGCGTGGCTTTCGCCAAGGACGACCTGTTCGCGGCCCATATGTGGGTCCTGTTCTTCGTCCTGCTGGTGAGCACCGTGCTGCTGCTGCGGCGAGTCACTTTCTCACCGGCCACTGGCCAATCGGCTGATGACAAATCAGGATATTTTGACGAGGTGGTGCGCTATGGCATCATCGCAACGACCTTCTGGGGTATCGTCGGGTTTCTGGTCGGCGTTGTCGTCGCCTTGCAGATGGCCTATCCGGACCTGAACATTGAGCCTTGGTTCAGTTTCGGTCGGATGCGTCCGCTGCACACCTCGGCAGTGATTTTCGCCTTTGGCGGCAATGCGCTGATCGCAACGTCGTTCTACGTCGTCCAGCGCACCTCTCGCGCCCGCCTCTTCGGCGGTGATCTGGGCTGGTTCGTGTTCTGGGGCTATCAGCTGTTCATCGTCATGGCGGCAACCGGCTACCTTCTGGGCATCACCCAGGGCCGCGAATATGCCGAGCCGGAATGGTATGTCGACCTGTGGCTGACGGTTGTCTGGGTCGCCTATCTGATCGCCTTCCTCGGCACCATCATCAAGCGCAAGGAACCGCATATCTATGTGGCCAACTGGTTCTACCTTGCCTTCATCGTCACCATCGCGATGCTGCATATCGTCAACAATCTGGCCATGCCGGTGTCATTCCTCGGGGTGAAGAGCTATTCGGCCTTTGCCGGTGTGCAGGATGCACTGACGCAATGGTGGTACGGCCACAATGCGGTTGGATTCTTCCTCACCGCGGGCTTCCTGGGCATGATGTACTATTTCATCCCCAAGCAGGCCAACCGTCCGGTCTATTCCTACCGGCTGTCGATCATCCACTTCTGGGCGCTGATCTTCCTGTACATCTGGGCCGGTCCGCATCACCTGCATTACACGGCGTTGCCTGACTGGGCGCAGACGCTCGGGATGGTGTTCTCGATCATGCTGTGGATGCCCTCCTGGGGCGGCATGATCAACGGTCTGATGACGCTGTCGGGCGCATGGGACAAGATCCGCACCGATCCGATCATCCGGATGATGGTGATCGCGGTGGCCTTCTACGGCATGTCGACCTTCGAAGGTCCGATGATGTCGATCAAGGCCGTCAACTCACTCAGCCACTACACCGAATGGACCATCGGTCACGTTCACTCCGGCGCGCTTGGCTGGGTCGGCATGATCTCGTTCGGCGCGATCTACTACCTGGTGCCCAAACTGTGGAACCGCCCGCGGCTGTACTCGATGCGGCTGGTCAACTGGCACTTCTGGCTCGCCACGCTCGGCATCGTTGTCTACGCGGCGGTTCTGTGGGTTGCCGGCATCCAGCAGGGTCTGATGTGGCGCGAATACAATGACCAGGGCTTCCTGGTGTATTCCTTCGCTGAATCCGTGGCGGCCATGTTCCCCTACTACCTGCTGCGCGCAGTTGGCGGGATCATGTATCTGGCCGGCGGCATCATCATGGGATGGAACGTGTTCATGACCATCCGCGGCTATGAACGGGACGAGGCCCCGATCCCGGGCAACGAACCTGTCATGCAGCCGGCAGAGTAAGGAGACAAACAATGTCACTCATTGAAAAACACGGCATTATCGAGCGAAATGCGACGCTGCTTCTTGTCGGCTCGCTCGTGGTGGTCTCCATCGGCGGTATCGTCGAGATCGCGCCGCTCTTCTATCTCGAAAACACCATCGAGAAAGTGGAGGGGATGCGTCCCTACGCACCGCTGGAACTTGCCGGCCGCAACATCTACATCCGCGAAGGCTGCTATGTCTGCCACAGCCAGATGATCCGTCCCTTCCGGGACGAGGTCGAGCGCTACGGCCATTACAGCCTTGCGGCGGAATCGATGTATGATCATCCGTTCCAGTGGGGATCGAAGCGGACGGGGCCTGACCTCGCCCGCGTCGGCGACCGCTATTCGAACGAATGGCATGTCGCGCATCTGATCGAGCCACGCTCGGTCGTGCCCGAATCGATCATGCCGAGCTACTCGTTCCTGGCGACGACCCCGCTCAAGGTGTCCAATGTCACGGCCGATCTCACCTCCAGCCTTGCCGTCGGTGTGCCTTACACCGAAGACATGATTGCCAATGCGGAAGCCGACCTGATTGCGCAAGCCGATCCCGATGCGGATACGTCCGGGATCGAGGAACGCTATCCGAAGGCGAAGCTCGGCGATTTTGACGGCAACCCGGCTTTGCTCACCGAGATGGATGCGCTCGTGGCATATCTGCAGATGCTCGGCACGCTGGTCGATTTCTCGACCTACGATGAAGCCTCCGGCTACCGGTAAGGAGAACGCGTGATGGAAACCTACACTGCAATGCGCCAATTTGCCGACAGCTGGGGGCTGGTCTTCCTGTTTGTCGTGTTTGTCGGCGCTGTCCTCTTCATGTTCCGGCCCGGCGGCAAGGCTGCCGCCGATCGGGCCGCGCAAATTCCCTTCAAGGAGGACTGAGACATGTCCGAAAAACACATTGATGACGTGTCCGGCGTCGAGACCACCGGTCATGAATGGGATGGCATCCGTGAGTTGAACAACCCCCTGCCGCGCTGGTGGCTGTGGACGTTCTATGCCACCATCGTCTGGGCGATCGGATACATGATCGCCTATCCGGCGATTCCGCTGATCAATGGAGCCACCCCGGGGATGCTTGGCTATTCAAGCCGCGCCAATGTGGTCGCGGACCTGGCCGACGCCAAGGCCGAGCAGGGTGTTCTGCTCGAAAAGGTCGCAGCGACTCCGATCGAGGAGATCGCCTCCGATCCCGAACTGCTGCAGTTCGCCATTGCCGGCGGGTCTTCCGCCTTCAAGGTCAATTGCGCGCAGTGCCATGGTTCGGGTGCTGCCGGGTCCCCCGGCTATCCCAACCTCAATGACGACGACTGGATCTGGGGCGGAACGATCGACCAGATCTACCTGAGCATCGCGCACGGCATCCGCTACGATGGCGACGAGGACACCCGCGTGTCGGAAATGCCGGCCTTCGGAGACATTCTCGAAGCCGAGCAGATCAACCAGGTGGCGGCCTATGTGGTCAGCCTGAGCGATACACCTGCCGATCCGTCCATGGTCGAGCCTGGCCAGGTGGTCTTTGCCGAGAACTGCGCTGCCTGTCATGGCGACAATGCTGAAGGCCTTGCCGATTTCGGCGCGCCGCGGCTGTCCGACGGCATCTGGCTGAAGGGGTCGACCGAGGCGCAGATCGTCCAGCAGATCCGCAACCCCAAGCACGGTGTCATGCCTGCCTGGGTGGACCGCCTCGGCGAACCGACGATCAAGCAGCTTGCCGTCTTCGTCCATACGCTGGGCGGCGGTCAGTAAAACCTGAACCGGTCCCGACCAGGACCCGCGAAAAACCGAACCCGCCGGATGCAAGTCTGGCGGGTTTTCCCTGTCGCGACATGGCGCGGTCGCCTCCGGTGCAATTCCGGTGTGTTGGTGATAGTGGTCTGCGATGGCCGGACCGTCAGCCTGCGCCATGCGCGGAGCTGGAGGGGTTTTGGATCTCGATCAAAAGCTGCCTCAGAGCGGGTTCAGCTGATCGAAACGGGTGCTTTGTCCCGAAAGCGCGTATCCGCCGACGCCAGTCTGTAGTGAAATCCATTGCACATCTTGTTGTGTGCCAAACGACCTGCCTCAACAACCGCAGCGTCTACCGATGCAAATTCAGCCGAATTCTTTTCCTGCAATTCATTGGATCTGTATGTCTCGCAAAGAACCCGTGCGCCTGTTTGAGCCCCGGTCTCAATTGTGATCGTGTACACTGTCATCGCGTTGTTTAAGATTCGTTCCAGGAAAATTGTGTGAAATATTTCCTGAACGCTGGAGTTGTTCGTATCCGCGAGAATTGGCATAAGTACGTCGAACAGATTTTCCGAGCATCGCATTCGAAGCTCCCGCCGAATCGGTTGCAGTAAACACCCAAACGCTGTTTGTATTTAAGTTCTCCATAAAATTCTTAAACAGGTCAATTTGCCAGAAGTATTCACTAAATTCTGACAGGGCCGGCTCTCGTTTCGTGCAAGGCGACAAGCTGAAGCCTGTCCCTTACGGCTGCATCATCTGCCTTGAGATCACGCGCGCGCGGTCGCATCGATCAGGCTGCATTCTCCATCCGAACTCCTCCGAGTTCGAAAGCAAACCATCAGTCTGTCGTGGTTGGCACTCCTACCTGCAGGCGGAGCCACCTATCCTTTGCTTACTCCACGCCAAATGTCAGTGAGGCCCAGTAACTCTGCCAGTCGGCATTGCGGTCGGGCGCGGCTTCTATCATGTGCACGGATGCGGCCATGTAGGAGCCGGAAGCGGGCAGGGTGAAGCTGGCGCGGCCATTGCCGTCGGTGCGGGTGAGGGTTCGCGTGGCCTCGTCAGCTGTTCCCTTCTTGTAAAACAGGGCCACTTGCGTGTCCGGCAGCGCCCCTCCCTCCCATAGCAGGGTAAAGCTGATCTCGGCTCCGGGAACGAGCTTTGAGGGGGTGTCCGCGGCGACGAGTTCGAGCCGCATGCCGATGGCTCGATCCTGGTCGGCCTCGGCATCCCCGACGGCGACCAGCGTCTTGGCGCAGCGCGTGTAGATTTCACGGATGTCATCACGCGGAAGCCCGCGGGCGTCGTGAACGGCGGCAATCTTGTCGAGACCCTCGTAGTCCAGATAGAACTGGAACTTGTCCCACTGCCGGAACCGGATGCGTTCGCCGGCAGAGACATAGGTGAAGATCGACAGGCCCTCGGTGCGCGGCAGCAAGCTCAGTGCCGGCAGGTCGCCGGTGACGCCCTCCACATCCGCCGCGCCAAGCCGGTCATGACGCTCGAAGGCGGCGAAACGGGACGGGATGTAGGGGAAGGCGTCGCCGGTGAAATCCTGCCCGACACGGAGGTCGGCCTCGATGGTCGCACCCGCTTCGATTGAAAAATCGGCGGGCTCGATCCAGAATTCATGGGCAGAGACTGGACTTGCGGCCAGTATCGCTCCAATTAGTGCCGATGCCGTCCCAAGATACGGGCTGCGACGTGCCGGTCGTTCCATTGTGATTTCTCCAAAGTGGCTTTCCAGATGAAGATGTGTTCCCGTACAATAAATCAAGTGTTTGCGAGCCTGTTGGTCGCCGTTCTCATGGTTGTCGCGGGGTCTTCAGCCTTGCGTGCGCACGAGATCCGGCCCGCGATCGCCGATCTGGTTTTTGACGGAGACGGCACGGTCCGGCTCGACATGTCGCTGATCCTGGAAGCGGCCTTGGCGGAAATCGGGGCGGAACACAGCGACACCGACGAGAGCCCCAATGCCGCGCGCTATGACGACCTGCGGCTTCTCGACGAGAGTGCACTGGCAGCGGAGTTCGAGCGCTTCAAGCCACGCTTTCTCGAGGGGGTCAGCCTGAGCGCGGACGGCGTCCGCATTCCGCTCGAGGTCACGACTGTGGAGCTCGACCCGGTCGGGGACACGGATTTTGCCCGGTTGAGCCGTCTGCAACTTGCCGGTCCGGTTCCGGAGGGGGCCGAAAGCGTTGTCTATTCCTTCGACCCCGCGTTTGGCCCAAGCGTTATCCGGGTGCCCGATGGGCAGGGCGAGATCAGCTATTCCGCCTATCTGGGTGACGGCGGTCCGAGCGAGCCGATCCCGGTTGTGGGCGGGCTCACGGTGAGCGCCGCGCAGGTGTTCTGGGACTACATCGGCGTCGGTTTCACCCACATCGTTCCCAAGGGGCTCGATCACATCCTGTTCGTTGTCGGGCTGTTCCTGCTGTCGCCGCGGCTCAAGCCGCTGTTGATCCAGATCACCTCGTTCACCATCGCGCATTCGGTGACGCTGGCGCTGGCGATGATGGGGCTCATTTCTGCCCCGGCCAGCATTGTCGAGCCACTGATTGCCGCCTCCATCGTGTTCATCGCGGTCGAGAACCTGGCAACCAACCGGCTCAGTCCGTGGCGGCCTTTCGTGGTGTTCGGCTTCGGGCTGCTGCACGGCCTCGGCTTTGCCGGCGTGCTGACCGAGTTCGGGCTGTCGCCGGCGCATTTTGCCAGCGGGCTGATCGGGTTCAACATCGGTGTGGAAGTCGGGCAACTGGCCGTGGTGGCCGCCTGTTATGCTCTGTTCGGCGCCTGGTTCTCGGATAAGAGCTGGTACCGGGCGCGCGTGACCATGCCGATGTCGCTGGCCATCGCCTTCGTGGCCGTGTGGTGGTTTGCCGAGCGCACGGGGCTCGTTGCCTGACCAAAAATAGTGATGCCATGGCGCGATTTGGCGCGCCTTCGATGAAACGTCGCATCTAGTCTGCCGGAACACCCCGTTTCAGGGTGTGTTTTGCTGGGGGAGACTTGCAATGCCACCGTTCCTGTCGATTTCGCGCCGTACCCGGCGCACACCGTTCACTGACCGCGTCACCGCCGCGGGCGTGTCGGCCTACACCATCTACAATCACATGCTGTTGCCCACCGTGTTCCGGTCGGTGACGGAGGATTACCGGCATCTCAAGACCGCGGTGCAGGTCTGGGACGTGGCCTGCGAGCGGCAGGTGGAAGTGCGCGGTCCCCAGGCGGCTGAACTGGTGCAGATGCTGACCCCGCGCGATCTCTCGGACATGATCATCGGCCAGTGCCTTTATACACCGATGGTGGATGAGACCGGCGGCATGCTCAACGACCCGGTAACCGTCAAGCTTGACGAGGACCGCTACTGGGTGTCGATCGCCGACAGCGATCTTCTGTTCTGGGTCAAGGCGCTGGCGCACGGGTTCAGGCTCGCCGTCGACGTGTTCGAACCGGATGTCTCGCCGCTTGCGATCCAGGGCCCGCAGGCCGACGAGCTGGCTTCCCGGGTGTTCGGCGACGCGGTGCGGTCGATCCGCTTCTTCCGCTACAAGCGGCTGTCCTTCAACGGCGCAGAGCTGGTGGTGGCGCGCTCGGGCTACTCCAAGCAGGGCGGCTTCGAGATCTATGTCGAGGGAGCCCAGCACGCAGAGCCGCTGTGGGATGCGCTGTTCGAGGCGGGCAGGGATCTCGACGTGAGGGCCGGATGTCCCAATCTGATCGAACGGATCGAAGCGGGGATGCTGTCCTACGGCAATGACATGACCCGCGCCAATACGCCGCATGAATGCGGGCTGGGGCGGTTTTGCGACACGCGCTCGGCCATCGGCTGCGTCGGGCGCGATGCATTGCTGCGGGTCGCAAAGGAAGGTCCGCTCAAGCAGATCCGCTATCTCGAGATCGAGGGAGATGCGGTCCCGCCATGCACGGAACCATGGCTTGTCAGGGCCGGAGACGAGGTTGTCGGCCAGATAACATCGGCTGCCTTGTCGCCGGATTTCGGGACAAATGTGGCGATTGGAATGATTGGCCGCGACTTCTGGGAAGAGGGGACACTGCTTGATGTCATGGCTCCCGATGGCGGTCGCAGGGCACGGGTGCGGGCAGGCAGCTGGCTGTGACGGATTGATCTTGATCAAGGCATATGGGAGGTCGCGGATGCATGGTGCGCTCCAAACCAACGGTGCCCGATATGAACACGCAGACTCCCGTAGACCCTTCAGCAGATCCCGATGAAATCGAACGGCTAGAGGCCGAGGCGGTCAATGCCGCCTGGAAACGCAAGCCGCTCTATGAGGCCCGCAAGAAGATCTTCCCGAAGCGGGCGGAGGGCACCTATCGCCGCTTCAAGTGGCTTATCATGCTGGTGACGCTGGGCATCTACTACATCACGCCGTGGCTCAGGTGGGATCGCGGGCCGTTCGCACCCGACCAGGCGGTGTTGCTCGACCTCGCCAACCGGCGGTTCTACTTCTTCTTCATCGAGATATGGCCCCAGGAGTTCTTCTTCGTCGCGGGCCTGCTGGTGATGGCCGGGTTCGGGCTGTTCCTGATCACCTCGGCCGTCGGCCGCGCCTGGTGCGGCTACACCTGTCCGCAGACCGTCTGGGTCGATCTGTTCCTGGTGGTCGAGCGGGCGATCGAGGGCGACCGCAATCAGCGCATGAAACTTGACAGTGCGCCCTGGAGTGCCTCGAAACTCGGCAAACGCGTGCTCAAGCACGCGGTCTGGATCTTCATCGGGGTCGCCACCGGTGGCGCCTGGATCTTCTATTTTGCCGATGCGCCGACGCTGCTGATGAACTTCCTGACCGGCAATGCCGCGCCGGTTGCCTATATCACCGTGGCGATCCTGACGGCGACGACCTACACGTTCGGCGGGCTGATGCGCGAGCAGGTCTGCATCTACATGTGCCCCTGGCCGCGCATCCAGGCGGCGATGCTCGACGAGAATTCGCTGGTGGTGACCTACAATGACTGGCGCGGCGAACCGCGCGGTCGCCACGCCAAGAAGGCGGCGTCCCAGGGGCTGGTCCAGGGGGATTGCGTCGATTGCAATGCCTGCGTGGCGGTATGTCCGATGGGAATCGACATCCGTGACGGCCAGCAGCTTGAATGCATCACCTGTGCGCTGTGCATCGATGCCTGCGACAACATCATGGACAAGCTCGACCGGCCACGCGGCCTGATCTCCTACGCGACGCTTTCGGATTACGCCGACAACATGGCGCTGGCGCAGGATCCGGAGACCGGGGCGCTGGATCCGACCCGTGTGCGGACCGCCGATGGCGGTTTCGTCGATGCGGTGAAGCATTTCAACTGGCGTATCGTCTTCCGGCCGCGGTCGCTCCTGTACATGGGCGTCTGGTCGCTGGTCGGAATTGGTCTCCTGGTGGCGCTGTTGTCGCGCGACCGGCTCGAGGTCAATGTGCTGCATGACCGAAACCCGCAATATGTGCTGGAATCCAGCGGCGACATCCGCAACGGCTATTCGGTCAAGATCCTCAACATGATCCCGGAACCACGCGTCATTTTCCTGTCGATCGAGGGGCTCCCCGGTGCGACCATGAGGATCCCCGGAATCGATCAGCCTGCGGGGGTTACCTTCGCAATCCCGGTGGAGCCAGACCGGATTCGTGAACTCAGGGTCAATGTGCTGCAGCCGAAGGATTTCGTCGCTCCCGAAACCGCGACATTCCGCTTCATCGCCGAAGACAAGTCGAGTTTCGAACGTGACGCCTATACTGCCAACTTCCATGGCCCGGAGACGAAATGATGCAGATGATCCGCGCAATCTTCCAGCCCACCGAGTTCACCGGCAAGCACATGCTTGGCGCCATGGTGGCTTTCTTCGGGGTGATCATCACCGTCAACATGATCATGGCCCGGTTCGCAGTCACCACCTGGAGCGGACTGGTGGTTCCGAACACATATGTCGCCAGCCAGCAATTCAATGGCAAGGCTGCCGAATCGCGGGCGATTGCGGCTCTCGGCTACAAGATCGTGCTGGGTTCGAACGCCGACGGGCTTTCGATCAGGCTGACAGACCCTGATGGCGCGGCAGCCGTTGCCGACAGCCTGGTCGCCGAATTGCGGCGGCCGGTCGGAACCCACCAGGACAGGCAAATGCAGTTGATCCGTGGTTCCGACGGCGTTTACCGGGGCGCGGGCGAACTGGCGGAAGGCGAATGGATCGCCACGGTCACCGCCACAAGCGGCGGCCAGACCATCTACAAGCGCGGACACCGGTTTCACGTCAGGGCGGACGGGAGCCTGAGGCCGTGAGTTGTTGCGCAGCGGGCACCGAAAGCGCTGCGGAACTTGAGGCGCTGAAGTCCGAAGCACCGTCGCCGGAGGAATTGTGGCTTTCGAGCCGCAAGCTGGACGAGGGGTTGCGGCAGGTGGACCTGATCGTGCCCGGCGTGCATTGCGGCGCCTGTATTGCGCTTCTTGAGCGCGAGCTTCCGAGGGTTCCGGGCGTGGACCATGCCCGGGTCAATCTCTCCACCCGGCGCGTCTCGGTGGTGTTCGAAGACCGCAAGGAACCGGAGCCGCTGCTGGCTGCGCTCGGCGAGAAGTTCAATGCCCTGGGCTACCCGGCACATCTGCCGGGCGGTATCGACGAGAAGGGCGATCCTGCGTTCCGCGAACTGCTGAAAGCCCTTGCGGTGGCTGGCTTTGCCTCGATGAATGTGATGCTGCTGTCGGTCTCGGTCTGGTCCGGGGCTGAGGCTGCGACGCGTGACCTGTTTCACTGGATTTCGGCGCTGATTGCTGCGCCCGCGCTGATCTATTCGGGCCGGATCTTCTTCGTCTCGGCCTGGGGTGCGCTCCGGCATGGCCGCGCCAACATGGATGTGCCGATCTCGCTTGGCGTGATCCTGGCCTATGCAATCTCCCTGCACGAGACGATCACCCATGGTGCGCATGCCTATTTCGATGCGTCGGTGACGCTTCTGTTCTTCCTGCTGGCCGGGCGCACGCTTGACCACATGATGCGCGAGAAGGCCCGCTCGGCGGTGCGCAACCTGGTGCGGCTGTCTCCGCGCGGGGCGATGCTGATCAAGGATGATGGCAGCCGTGAGTATCTGGCAATCGACGAGATCGAACCGGGAATGCGGCTGGCGATCGCGCCGGGCGACCGGATCCCGGTGGACGGGCGGGTCGTTTCGGGCCGCTCCGACATGGACTTTGCCGTCGTCAACGGCGAGAGCGCACCGCAACTTGTCGAGGCCGGATCACTGACGCCGGCGGGCACGCTCAACCTGACCGGCCCGCTGGTGCTGGAGGCAACGCGCAGCGCGCAGAACTCGTTCCTGGCCGAAATGGTTTCGATGATGGAGGCTGCGGAGAGCGGCCGCGCCGGCTATAGGCGCATCGCCGACCGCGCCTCGGCCATATACGCGCCGGTGGTGCATCTCCTGGCGCTCGGCACCTTCATCGGCTGGATGGTGGTTTCGGGCGACTGGCGCATGGCGATGATGACGGCCGTTGCCGTGTTGATCATTACCTGTCCTTGCGCGCTCGGTCTTGCGGTTCCCGTCGTCCAGGTCATTGCCGCGGGACGCCTGTTCGAGAACGGCATCATGGTCAAGGACGGCTCGGCGATGGAGCGCATGGCGCAGACCGACCATGTCGTGTTCGACAAGACCGGAACGCTGACCCAGGGCAAGCCGCGGCTGATCAATTCCGATGCGGTGGCGGCTGATCATCTCGCCATTGCCGCGCGGATCGCGCGGGCATCACGGCATCCGCTGAGCCGTGCGCTTGCAGCGTTTGATACCGCCGTAGCCGATCTTCCGGACTTCGACATCGTCGAGATTCCCGGCGACGGGGTGGAGGCCAGGCTGGCCGACGGGACGGTCTACCGGCTGGGCCGCGGGGCGTTCGCGCTCGAAGGTCAGGGGGAGAGCTACGAGCGGGCCGCTGATGCGAGCCAGGTGATCCTGTCGCGCAACGGACAGTTCCTTGATGTGTTTCTGTTTTCCGATCAGTTGCGCCGGGGTGCCGCACAGGCCGTGGCGCGGCTCTTGGAACTCGGCGTTCAGGCCGAAATTCTTTCCGGAGACCGCGAGGCGCCGGTCAGGGGACTTGCGGCGGAACTCGGCGTTACCGAGTACATGGCGGGAGTGCGTCCGCGCGGCAAGGTCGACCGGGTCCAGTCGCTGTCCGCAGCCGGCGGCAAGCCGCTGATGGTCGGCGATGGTCTCAATGACGCGCCCGCATTGTCGGCAGCGCACGTGTCGATGGCGCCGGCGAGTGCCGCCGATGTCGGGCGGATGGCCGCGGATTTCGTCTTCCTGCATGATTCGCTTGAGGCCGTGCCTCTGGCAATCGCGGTCTCGCGCAAGGCCGGCACGCTGATCCGGCAGAATTTCGCGCTGGCGATCATCTACAATTGCATCGCGGTGCCGGCGGCGGTTCTGGGACATGCCACGCCGCTGATTGCAGCCCTGGCGATGTCGTCCTCCTCGGTGCTGGTGGTGCTGAATTCGCTGAGGTTGCGGCGCAAGACCCGGATCGAGAGCTTTGCCCGCCCGGCGGTCGACCAGGCCTCCGATGTCGCGGTTCCGGGTGCCGGTTTGGGGGCATCGGCATGAGCAACCTGATCTACCTGATCCCGATTGCCCTGTTTCTGGGCGCTCTGGGCCTGGGCGCATTCCTCTGGTCGATGAAAAGCGGGCAGTATGAAGATCTCGACGGCGCCGCCTGGCGGGTGCTTGACGATGGTGACGACAAGCCAAAGTCGGACTGACCTTCCATCCCTATTCCGGGGCCTGATCCCGTACCGTGCAGCAAAACTGTGGTAACCGGCCCTGACAGGGTTCTTGATGCTTGCCGCCCGGCGCGGTGTGGGTCACAGTCAGGCTTGGCTATACCTGTGTCCGGCGCTGCAACCGGCGTTGATAAGATATTGTAAAGTCAGCATGTTTATGTGCAGCCGATCCCCCGAGTTCGCTCAGGTCAGGTACCGGCTGCAGCAATCCGGGAGAGGCTTTGCATGGCTGCAGCGGAAATTGGTGTGATCGGTCTGGGCGTGATGGGCGCCAATCTGGCGCTTAACATTGCCGACAACGGCTATCATGTGGCCGTCTTCAACCGGACGGCCGCGCGAACGGAAGAATTCGCGGCCGCCGCCGGCAGTCTTGGCGACCGGGTGACAGCCTGTGCGACGCTCGAGGACTTCGTTGCCGCCATCCGCCCGCCGCGGCCGGTCATCATCATGGTCAAGGCGGGAGAGCCGGTCGATCAGCAGATTGCGGCGCTCAAGCCGCTGCTTGAAGCCAATGACATTATCATTGATGCCGGAAACGCCAATTTCCGCGACACCATGCGCCGCTTTACCGATCTCGATGGCTCGGGCCTGACCTTCATCGGCATGGGCGTGTCGGGCGGCGAGGAAGGCGCGCGCCACGGGCCTTCGATCATGGTCGGCGGTGCCGAAGAAGCCTGGAACCGGGTCGAGCCTGTTCTCACCGCGATCTCGGCCAAGTACCAGGGCGAACCCTGTGCCGCCTGGCTTGGCGAGAACGGGGCCGGGCATTTCGTCAAGACCATCCACAACGGCATCGAGTATGCCGACATGCAGATGATCGCCGAGGTCTATGGCGTGATGCGCGATCATCTTTCCATGGATGCCGAGACGATTGCGGCGGTGTTTTCGGCATGGTCGACCGGGCCGCTCGATTCCTACCTGATCGATATCACCGCGGACGTGCTGATGGTCCACGATGCGGCCACGGGGCGTCCGATCGTCGATGTGATTGTCGATGCGGCGGGCCAGAAAGGCACCGGTCGGTGGTCGGTCATCGAAAGCCAGATGATGGGGGTTCCGGCGACCGCGATCGAAGCGGCAGTGGCGGCGCGCAGCCTGTCAGCCATGCGGGCCGAGAGAGCCAAGGCGCACAAGCGTTTCGGGGTTCCCGGGCAGCAGAACCGGCGCGAGGGACAGCTTGTTGTCGATGATCTGGAAAAGGCGCTGCTGGCGGGCAAGGTTGCCGCCTATGCCCAGGGGTTTGCGGTGATGGCGGCGGCTTCGAGGGAGTTCGGCTGGAACCTGCCGATGGCCACCATCGCCCGTATCTGGCGGGCGGGCTGCATCATCAGGTCCCGGTTTCTCGACGAGATCGCCACGGCCTTCACCGAAACACCCGATGTCGAGAACCTGGTGCTGAGCCCGGCCTTCTCCAGCATGCTGGTGGAGACCGATCCATATCTGAGGCGGATTGTCGCCGAGGCCGCGCTCAACGGTCTGCCGGTTCCCGCACTTGCCGGCGCGCTCGGCTATTTCGATACCTACCGGCGCGAGCGCGGCACCGCCAACCTGATCCAGGCGCAGCGCGACTTCTTCGGCGCGCATGGGTTTGAACGGCTGGATGCGGATGGCGAGCATCATGGTCCGTGGGGTGGGCAGGGGTGATGCAGGCCGGGTGAGCCCCGGTTTGGAAGGCCGGCTGGTATCTCTATTGAAATCGGTTGAAGGGGTGGTTCCGGCCCTTTGCGGACCTTCCGATCGTCCACATCAAGACATCGCTTGGTCCAGCGCGGAGCCTCCAGATGTTATGCCGCAAGTGTTCTTGATATTCATCAGTTGCTAATCCGTACACCCGATACCGATTGTCCGATCGCTGAGAAAGCCTGCTTAAGGGCCACGACATCCTTGGCCATGAAGAAGTTGTCTTTACGGCTTGCGCAATTTGAAAAAAGATTGACCACACCGGATGCGGTCGTCTTGTAGACAACTGTGTAGACTTCGACACCGAGCTTTTTGATGTCTACACACATTTTTGCCGTCGACGCGTCCAAATAGTCCTCGGCTTTTGACTGCGTGTTGGCGGAGTTAATTCGACCATCATTCAGAAAGCCATATGAGCCGTAGTCCGATTTGTTGATGGTGCTTGACGCGCCAAATGAGACATTTGCACCATCAGTCATGACAACCAGAATTTTAGTAGCGGCATCTGGATCAAATGGTGCAGCTTGAGTGTAAGGAGCCGCTGGCGAGAGAACACGCCAACCCCATGCCAAGCCTTCCGCAATGTTGGTTCCTGAACCATTCCAGAACTGCATTGCATCGATGCCATCGCGGACTTTTGAAATGTCACTTGTCAAAGGAACGATCGGGGTCGGACAAGCGCGATTGGGACCCAATGTAAGGGGGCCATCATCGTCATTGTGATTGCTGATAACAGGCTTCTGGGTCTTGTACTTTTTGATTGATCTCTGAATCTCTTCATCGCTACCTGACGCGTCATCATCGAGCCAGGAGTTGTTGAATCCCGAGCCGCTGTTCCCACCTTTCGAAAAACGGTTCCCCGGCTCATCAGGTGCGAAATAGGGCACAAATAGGGTGTCAGGATTGCTGGAATCAGGCGGGGTGAGATCAGTGTTGTAAGGTGCGGGACGAGCTTCAACACATCCCTTCCATGTTGCTCCCGACCATTTAAAGAGATTGGAATGGTGCGGATAAGATCCATTGCCAAAATCCGCATTGCTATTTCCCGATGATTTCCTCGTAGACCGTTGGGTGTCCGTCAAGAATGTCCAGCCGTTGTATAGAGAGTCCCCATCTTCGTCGATCCAGCTCGTGTCGTAGCCTTCACCCTTCACGTTGACGGATGTCACGAATGGTATGAGACCAACCTTCAAACTCTGCTGGGATGTATTGATCCCGCCGAGCGCATCTACCAGAGCATGTGATGCTTGCTTCAGGGCTGAGATGCCGCCTGACCCCATGGAACCGGTGTTATCCAGCGCGATTGCGATTTCGATGCTGCGCGTTGAAAAAGTTGTCGATGCAACAACTGAGACCTTGTTCGGTATGAATTTGCCCAAGAAAGCAAGAGGAACACTCGCTGTCGCGCGGGCATCGGTTTGAATGTAGTTCACGCCAACCGTCTGTTCCAAGCGCTGATCGACCAGGGTGATATTGGTGTTTGATGCCAACTGTGCGGTTAGAAACTGGCCAAACACCGCCGAGCGATTTTCATCTGTAACGTCTTTCCTTGATACCGCCACAACTGCAGCGTCGACCGAGTTCTGCAGTTCGGACCTTGCGCTCGCCAAATTGACGTAGTCGACAGCGAAACCAGCAGAGACGAACAGCACTGGGAGCAAAGCTGCTGAGAACAAGCCGAAGTTTCCCTGCTTGCATTTGCCGAACTGTGAAAGCAGTTTTTTTGAGACACACATTCGAACGCTCCTGACGCCAGACGCCATGTTCGGACCAAAGCCTGATTGCGAGGACAAATAAGCAGTTGGCGTAAAGCGAACCTTAAAGACTTGTCTTTCGGAGCGCTCAATAGAGCCGTTTCGGTAGGACTGGTTAAGAACAAGTAATGGCTTAATGGCGGAAACGTACTGAAGAATTCTCGGTTATGAGTTCGACTGCAAAAGGTATCACATCGCCCTCATCACTCTCGCCCAAAGATGCCGATGCCTTCCTTCTTGGAAATGCACTGAGTTTTTCATTCGTGGTGAGTGGCTGCGGTGCGCTTCGTCATCCGAGGTGTGAAAGTCCGTGCCGGGTAATGTGCCAGTGGATTTTCGCATCTGCAGCGAACGTCCGCTCCCCGCCCAAAAACTCTGCTCACGCCTCCCCAATCCTCGTTTCGATGGCGCTGATGCCGGCCTCGAGCTGACCGGCGCCGGTTTCTCCGAGCGTGTCGATCAACCGGGCTTCGTAGGTCCGGGCAAGAACGACCAGATCCCGGTAACGGCTGCGGCCTTCGCGGGTGAGTTCGATATGCTCGATCCGGCGATCGGTCTGATCGATCTCCCGGGTGATCCAGTTACGGTCTTCCAGTGCCCGGATGGCGCGGCTGACTTTGGTCTTGTGCATGGAGGAATGCGCCCCGATCTCGGTGGCGGTGATCCGCTTGAATTGTCCGATCGTGGCCAGCGTCCGCCATTCGGGCCGGGTCAGCCCGTGCCGCTCGCGGTAGAGCGTGGCAAACTGACGGCTGATGATCTCGGCCGCGCGGGCAAGCCGGTAGGGAAGAAATCCTTCGAGCGCCAGCGCGTCGGTGTCGGGCTTTTCCGTGGGTGATCTTTGAGCCAGGGTCATCGTCGTGTGTCGTTCCTGCCATGGTTGCTACTGCAACTGTTATGTGGCTTCAACTGTTCTGCGGACCTCACATAGCGTGAAACTTGCCCTGGTGCAATTGCCATGCCGGGACCGGGCTTCTAAATCAGGCTTTACCCAATCGGCCAGCAGGCCGGCTCAGGCCGCGAGGAGGTGTGATGGAGCGTAGCCAGATCAACGAAATCCTGGAGGAAAGCGATCGGTTCATCCGCTCCTTCGGTTACGTCATGCCGCCCTTTGCCTATTGGGATCCGGAGCAGATGCGCAGGCGCACGGCATCGGATGCGGCCAGCATCCGCGACAACCGGCTGGGCTGGGATATCACCGATTACGGCCAGGGAAGGTTTGATGAGCTGGGCTTGTTCCTGTTCACCGTCCGCAACGGCTCGGCTGCAGACCTGGCCGCGGGCAGGGGCATGCTCTATGCCGAAAAGATCATGATCTCGCGCAAGGATCAGCTGTCGCCGATGCACCGGCACAACATCAAGGCCGAGGACATCATCAACCGCGGCGGTGGCAAGCTGGTGCTGGAGTTGTTCGCGGCCGCAGAGGATGGCTCGATCGATGATGCAGCCAGGGTTTCGGTGCCGACTGACGGTGTGATGCGCACGCTTCCCGCCGGTGGATTGCTCAAACTCGATCCGGGCGAGAGCGTCACGCTGATGCCGGGTGTCTGGCACGCGTTCTGGGGGGAGGGCGACGATGTGCTGATCGGAGAGGTCTCGACCGTCAATGATGACTTGACCGACAATGTCTTCCGCGAACCCATCGGCAGGTTTTCAACGATCATCGAGGATGAGCGACCGCGGCATCTGCTGGTGTCGGATTACGACAGCTGGCTTTAGCCGTTGAGGGCGATTGTGCCGGAGAGGTCGACATCAGCCGGAGCCCCGCATGGCTCCGGCTGATGTCCGGGGAAACCGCGCCGCAGATCCTTGATCCGCCCCCGGGGCAAGGACTGGCTGCGGTTTTCCGTGTCGGTCAGCAGTCGATCTGGTCGACCAGGCCCAGTCGGCCCGCCTTGGCCAGACCGGCCAACCGGTTGGGCACGCGCAGCTTCAGCATGACGACATTGAGCACGGAGGCGACTTCGCCCGCCGTCAGTTCCAGTTCCAGACCGATCTGAAGATCAGTCTTGCCCATGGCGCACTTGCGAAGGCATTCCAATTCTGTACGGGTAAAGGGTAACAACCCCCGATCCTTGCCGAGATCCACGTTCAAAGTCCTTTTGTCAGGAATGTCTGACGTTGCTGCAGCCGATCCTCAGAACACGTCAGGGCGTCGAGCCCGACGTGAAGTGTTCAGCGCAACAATTGCAGATTAGGTGGCGCTTATGCGCTTCCCCGGCCGGAAACACATTCACCGGTCGCGCCAAAATGCTGCTGTTGAGATAAACTTTAACTACCTGCCATTTAAACCGTTTGAATGTGATCTCTCGGTCCGACTTCAGCTCTTGGCGTGGTTCTTCTGGCGGAATTCGCTCGGTGTCATCGCGTACCAGCGGATGGCGGATCGCGTGAAGGCGGCTGGCGCCGAGAAGCCCAGCTTGTAGCCGATGCTGGACAGTGTCAGCTTGGTCTCCAGCAACAACCGTGTTGCCATTTCCCTGCGGCAGTCATCAATGATGGCCTGCATGCTTGTTCCCGCTTCGTTGAGCCGTCGCTGCAGCGTGCGGGAACTCATGCCGAGCCGCTCGGCTTCGCTGGCCAGCGTCGGTGTGTTGTGTTCCAGGTTCTCGGCCACATGCAGCCTGACGGCGGCAACCGGATCGGTCGCATCTGTCCGGCGCAATTCGATGGCATCCATCTGTTGAGACATCATCCCAAACAGTTGCGGATCGGCATTCGGATTGGCCCGATTGAGGAGTTCCGCGGGAATGACGAGTGCGTTGACAGGCGCCCTGAAATTGATCTTTCGGGTCAGCAACTGTTTGTGGTAATTGACGTTTTTTGGCCTGTCCCGCTCGAGTTCCAGTTGCATCTGTTGCACGTCGTCACCAAGGAAGGCGCGGAAGTGATTGAAGGTCTGTGCGGTACTCATATCGACATACTGGTCGCGATGCAGGATCAGTGGTGAGTAAGTCCATTCAAAATGTGCGGTTCTCGGGCCAATTTCCAAAGTACAGATGGCCGTTTCGCTTACCTTTTGAAGGTTGCGGCCCATGAAAACCAGGCAATCGCGCAGGGTGGGCGCATTCATCATCGCATAGCCGAAGGGCCCCGTTGATCCCTTCACGAACATCGCCGCCGATTTGAGCCCGAACAACTCGTCACCGGAGATCAGCGCAAGTGCCTCCATGTAGCGGCACACCCGGTCGAGGCTGACGCGCTGGTTGATGATTCCAAACCGTTCCGGGTCGAGTCCGCAGGCTCTGGCGATCGGGTCTGAATCAATGCCGATGCTTGCTGCATGCCGGTTGATGCCGGAGGCGATTCCGGCGGCGACTTCAAACTGGTCTGCCAGAGTTGGCTTCATGAAATGGCGTCCAAGGTGAAGACATCGGCGTATCAAGTAAACGCTGAACCGGCGACCTTGTCGAGATCAAAGCTATTGTGTCGCCATCGAGTGCCTTGAAAAGAGTGCATTACTGCAATGAACAACCATAATCCCGACACAGCTTTGCACCTATCGTCAAAAGTGCATCCCAGGATCCGGGCCTTTCATGCTCTTTGGCTCGCAAAAGCCGGGCAGGGGCTGCCTCTCTCGTCCGATTTCGACGTGACCGCGCTGAGCGGGGAATATCCTTTGCTTGCGCGGATTGGTGTCGATGGGGATGAGTCGCTTGTCTGGCGTGAGGTTGCCGCTGGCCAGCGCTGGCCTTTCGGACCGCCGGTCACCGGAAGACCGGTGCAGGAAGCTGTTCCGCCGCTGAGCATCAGGCGGGTGATGAGTTCCTTCAGGCAAACATTGTCGGCTGGAATCCCGGATTATTTCGAAACGACATCGTGGATGCACGGTGGACGCACCGTCTCGCTGGCAAGGCTGGTCGCGCCGCTGGCGGCCGGGGCCGGTCGAGAGTTGATCGCCTTCTGGGAGGTGATGGAGCCTCCGGCTGTGCTGTGACCAACTGTCGCCTCCTGCCCGCAGCCGCGGGAAACGGCTTTCCGAAATTTATTTTAAGCCTATAGTATCTCGGGTATTCCGTGTTAAAGAAGACGCAGAGGCTGTAACATGCCCTTGAACAGGGGCGGAACGCTGCCCTTCTGGATCAAATTGGAGTCTTGCAATGTCCGTTTCTCCCGCCGTATCGATCAAATCCGCGAAATCGTCCTTTCAATGGGAGGATCCGTTTCTGATCACTGATCAGCTCACCGAGGAGGAACGGATGATCGCCGACGCGGCGCGGGCGTTCGCTGCCGACAAGCTGATGCCACGGGTGACGGATGCGTATCTCAACGAGGTGACCGACCGCGAGATCTTCTCGGAAATGGGGGAGGCGGGTCTGCTCGGCGTCACGGTTCCCGAACAGTATGGCGGGGCAGAGGCCGGCTATGTTTCCTACGGCCTGGTGGCGCGTGAAGTCGAACGAATCGATTCCGGTTATCGCTCGATGATGAGCGTGCAGTCGTCCTTGGTGATGTACCCGATCCAGGCTTACGGCAGCGAAGAGCAGCGGATGAAATACCTGCCTAAACTCGCCAGCGGCGAGTGGGTCGGCTGCTTCGGCCTGACCGAACCGGATGCGGGGTCCGATCCGGGCGGCATGAAGACCCGCGCCAAAAAGGTCGATGGCGGCTATGTGCTCAATGGTTCGAAGATGTGGATCTCGAATGCGCCGATTGCCGATGTGTTCGTGGTCTGGGCCAAGTCGGAAGCCCATGGCGGCGAGATCCGCGGCTTCGTGCTGGAAAAGGGCATGAAGGGGCTGTCGGCGCCGAAGATCGGCGGCAAGCTCTCGCTTCGCGCCTCGATCACTGGCGAGATCGTCATGGACAATGTAGAAGTTGGTGAAGACGCGCTGCTGCCGAACGTGTCGGGCCTGAAGGGACCTTTCGGCTGTCTCAACCGGGCCCGCTACGGCATCTCCTGGGGTGCGATGGGTGCGGCGGAAGACTGCTGGCACCGGGCGCGGCAGTATGGTCTCGACCGGCACCAGTTCAACAAGCCGCTGGCCGGCACGCAGCTCTATCAGAAGAAGCTCGCCGACATGCAGACCGAAATCGCGCTCGGGCTTCAGGGCTCGCTTCGCGTCGGTCGGCTGATGGACGAGGGCCGCTTCGCGCCGGAAATGATCTCGATCGTCAAGCGCAACAATTGCGGCAAGGCGCTCGACATCGCCCGGATGGCGCGCGACATGCACGGCGGCAACGGCATCCAGGCCGAGTACCACGTCATGCGCCACGCGCAGAATCTGGAAACCGTCAACACCTACGAGGGCACGCATGATGTTCATGCGCTGATCCTCGGACGGGCGCAAACCGGCATTCAGGCGTTTTTCTGAGCGCTTCGGCTTGGTGAAATCTGACAGGGCGGACCCTCGGGTCCGCCTTTTTTGTTGGCTGTAGCGCAAGATGCAGTTTCAGCGTGGAAAAGGCCGCTGCGAGATGATCTCGCGGCGTTTTGTACCATTCTGCAGGCGTGAGTCTCGCCTCAGGCAGCCAGCAAGCTGAAATCCGACAAAATCCACCTAAAAAGAACATGCTAAAATTCACGCTTCCGCAATACCTGCTGACATATGCATAATACGGCATGCAAGAATGCATCCGGTTTGTTCAGGTCACCAAATGCTCACACGCATTCCAAAGACTGAAGTCAGAAGAGGCATGTATGTTGAAGCCGTGGAGTGTCCGGTCGTGTCCTTCGGCAGACGCCGCTTCATTCTTGACTCCGACGATGAACTGGCGGAAATCCTGAAAAGTCCCGCAGATTATGTTCTCATCAATACGGCTCGCGGAGCTGTTGGCAGCGCCCTGGCGAAAGGGGCAGCCACCGAGCAAATGCGCCCGCCTCTTTCGCCAGAGCAGGCACGCAGCGAGGCCGCGGCCACGGTGGCGCGCTCGACAAAGATTCTCAAGGCCGAACTCATCGGTCTGGTTACCGGCGATCCCTTCGACCTGGCAAGCATCAAGCCGGTGGTGGAAGAAATCACCCAGGCGGATGATCAGACGTCGTCGTTCTTCTTCGAGGTCACCCGGCTCAAGCACAAGGACGAAACCACATTCCAGCATTCGCTGGCGGTGAGCATCCTGATGGGAAAACTCGGCGATGCGCTGGATCTTGATTTTGAAACCGTTGAACTGCTGATCGTTGCCGGTTTGCTGCACGATATCGGCAAGCTGACGATTGCGACGGGGATCCTGCAGAAGCAGGGCTCGTTGACTGTGTCCGAGCGCGCCACAATCAAAAGCCACCCGAGGCGTGGCCACCGGATCCTCAAGTCCCATTCCGCTATCCCCGAAGAGGTGCTGGAAATCTGCCTGCACCATCATGAATCGCTTGACGGCCGCGGTTATCCATCGCGGCTGGCCGGGGCCGATATCAACCAACTGGTGCGGATTTGCACCGTCTGCGATGTCTTCGATGCGCTGACCTCGATCCGGCCCTACAAGCAGGGCTGGAGTGCAGGCAAGGCGCTTGGGTGGATGTTCGAGCGCAACAATCAGTTCGACCGCAAGTTGGTGCTCCGTCTTGGTGCCATCATCAAGTCCTGAGGCTTGGCGGTGAGCTTCGAAAGTCTTCGTCCCGCGACACGAATGCCGGTTTGCTTGTGCGGGCATGGGCTTTTTGATGACCGCGAAATCAACGCCTGTTGCTGCTGCTGCGACGGCGGGAGCACATAGGCTGCGTGGCGGTGTCGAGCTCGTCAAAAAACTCGTTCTGACCGCCGTTGCCGATAAGTTTTGGTTAACAAAGGCTAATTAAGAGTAGCGAGAACTTGGGTTGGAGAAAACCCACGCGTTTCTTGGTTTGAGGAGAATGAAGTGGGCCTTCCAGCAAGTGTCAGTGTTCAGGCGGATGTTTCGGAAACGGAAACCCTGCTCGAGTGTATCAAATCGGCCATCAATGACGATTTCACGCGTGAGCCGCAGGGGTCGGATGAACTGTCGCGGTCCGTTGCCGCGCTTATTCGCCGCTGCCGCGACCGGTCCTCGTCCGAGCTTGACGATGTCGTCAAGACCTCGATCAGTGTCAATGAGACCGCGGCGATGTCGGCCAAGCTGCTCTATGACCTGCGTCATATCGATGGCGAGGCACAAGGGATTGCTGCCGCTGCGGAAGAGATGGCTGCCACTGTGAACGAGGTGGCGCAGCATGGCGAGGAGATCAGGAACAATGTCCGGCGCGCCAATGAAGCCAGCAGCATCAGCGAAGAGGCTCTGAGCGAAACTGCCAAGAGCATGTCGACCATCAACCAGGCGCTGGTGGAAACCAGCGCCGGCATCGGCGTGGTCGAGGAACTGGGCACCAACATCTCGGCGATTGCCGCCGACATCCGCAAGATCGCCTCGCAGACCAACATTCTGGCGATCAACGCGGCTGTCGAGGCTGCCCGCGCTGGCGAGGCCGGTCGTGGCTTTGCGGTGATCGCCGCCGAGGTCAAGGCACTGTCCGACCGGACCGCGGTCGCAACACAGGAAATCGGTGAAATCGTCACTCGCCTGCACAGCGGACTGAGCGGCATGGTGAGCGCGATGGATACGAGCCGGGCCTCGGCACAGAATGGCGATGCGGCGCTTGCCAATCTTCGCACGGCGCTTTCAAAGGCATCTCAGGAACTCAGTGATGTGATTGCCAATGCGGACCACATCGCGGTGGCGCTGGAACAGCAAAAGGAAGCGTCGCAGAGCGTCGCCAGTGGAATCGGTACCGTTGCCATGAGTTCCAGCAATTCGCTGGAACAGCTGGAAAACCTGGTCGACTGCATGGATGACGCGCAGGCGGGTATCAACTCGCGGCTGCTCTATCTCGGCAAGGCGAATTTCCCCAACAAGATCGTCAAGCTGGCGCAATCGGACCATGTGATCTGGAAGCGGCGTCTGGCCAACATGATCATCGGGCGGGAGGGGCTCAAGGCGGACGAACTTGCCAATCACCACAATTGCCGGCTGGGCAAATGGTATGACGGGCTTCGCAACACCGTCATCGGCTCCAACTCTGATTTCATCGCGCTTGAGGCGCCGCACGCAGCTGTCCACCAGCATGGCATCGAAGCAGCACGGAAGTTCAACGCCGGCAATGTGAAAGGTGCCCTGGGCGAGATCGACATGGTCAACGTGGCTTCGGAAAAGGTGCTGGCCGGGCTGAAGAAACTCGAGCGAATCCCGATCGATTGATCGGGGCGAGCGCTGCGGTCGCTTTCCTTCGCGTCCTCGATCGGGTCGTGTCGCGGGTTTTTCCGGTGGATGGTATTCGTCAGATTGCATGTGTAGGATGATCTCCGGGAAGGAGACAGGCCTTGCATGGAGCGAGACTGACGGGCATTGCGCTGATTTTCGTATGCCAATTGCTGGCGGCCATCGGCAGCCGGGCGCAGGAGACCGCATCCGAGGTCGGTGCCTCCGGTGATGCGGTGGCGCGCATCGGCGTGCTGGCCTATCGCGGCAACAGGGCCGCAATTGCGGACTGGACACCGCTTTCGGCCTATCTCAGTGACAGTGTCGATGGCTGGAGGTTCGAGCTGCTGCCGGTGACCCTGTCATCTGTGGAGGGCGAGATCGAAGCCGGAAGACTGCATTTCCTGATCACCAATCCCGGTCATTATGTTGCGCTTTCCGCCCGGCATGATCTCAGTGCGATTGCCACAAGGGAGCGCTGGGCGGAACTCTCCGGTTCGCATTTGTCGCGGTTCGGAACCGCGATCATTGTTGCGAAAAACAGCGCGGTGGCCTCGCTCAACGATCTGAAGGGCAGGAAGGTGGCTGCGGTCAGTCCGGATGCGTTCGGCGGGTTCCAGATCGCCTGGAGCCAGATGCAGAAACAGGGGGTCGATGCGTTCCGCGATCTTGCTTCGCTGCGCTTCATGGGGTTTCCCCATGACGAGGTGATCGCCGCGGTGGCGCGGGGCGAGGTTGATGCCGGCATCATCCGTGCCGGGCTTCTGGAAATTCTCGCCGGCGACGGGCAGATCAAACTCGATGATTTCCGGGTTCTCAATCAGCAGGATCATCCCGGTTTTCCCTACAGGTCCAGCAGTCCGCTGTTTTCCGAATGGCCCTTCGCGGCGCTGCCGAAGGTTGACAAGAAACTGCGCGAGACGGTGTTGCTTGCATTGCTGCGAAGCCAGGAGACGGAGATCTCGGCCCGTTACGGATTGCGCGACCTGTGGTCGGCACCGCTTTCCTACGAGAACACGCGCAAGCTTGTTGGAAGCTACCAGGCAAGGGTAGCGCTTGCGACCGCCTCCAGTCCGGCTTCGCCGGTGCTTACGCCGGGGCTCCTGTTCGGCCTTGCGGCGCTTGCTGTCATGGGCGTGTCGGCGGCCCTGTTCCGTTCGCAGCGCCGGGTGGCGGCGCCCACCGCGGCAGCACATCAGCCTGAACCGCGCATGCCCGCGGAGTTTGAAGTCTACGAGGACCGGATGAAGCGGCTGACCCAGCGCGAACGCGAGATCCTGGAGCTGATCTGCAACGGCAAGCAGACCCGGGCGATTGCCGTTGCTCTGGGGATCAGTCCGAAAACCGTCGAGTTTCACCGGACCAATCTGCTGCACAAGACGGAAGCCGGAACCATGGCGCATCTGGTGCAGATCGCCACCCGCCTGGGCTACGACCAAGGGGTTTCCCTAGGCTGAGAACGCGCAAAACACGCAGTCCTTCCAGTTAAGTTCGATCCTTGCTGATGCGACACTGTGAAGCGCGACGTTGTTACCCAGCGACGCGCGTCACAGTCACATTCGGGAGGAACTCATGCGACTTTTCACGAGACTTTTCACCGCGGTCACGATCACACTCGGACTGGTGCTGGCCATTGCCGGCAATGCGAGCGCCAATGAGCGCTATGGCAAGCAGAAGGTTGTCTACCACATCAATTACAATGGCGGCGAGGACGACAAGGCCTACCGCGGCGCGCTCAGAAACATCCAGAACCACATCAACGCGGTCGGCGCGGAGAACATGGAAATCCGGGTGGTGCTGCACGGCAACGGCCTGGGCCTGCTATCGCATGCCAAGACCAATGAGGCTCTGCAGGGTCAGGTGCTGAGCCTGAAGGGCCAGAATGTGGCGATCAATGTCTGTAACAATACGCTCAAGGGCCGCAAGATCAGCTACCAGGACGATCTCTTCGACGTGTTCGAGGAAGACATCGTGCCAAGCGGCGTGGCCGAACTCTCGCATCTCCAGCAGATGGGCTACACCTACATCAAGCCTTGAAGTCGACTGGCCCGGTCCCGTGACGGGGCCGGGCCGTTTTGCCGCTGGCTTCTTCCAAGCTGCCCGGTGATTTCATGCACGCCGATTTCTCGAGGGCAAAACATTCGCCGGCGGTTTTTCGTGCTGGCCGCATCTGCTCTCCGAAGCGGCCAAGACCTGGCGCAGCGCAAGGGCGGCCTGCCTTGGGATTGGCTCTGGCCGCTTGGCTGCGCATGTTTCCGCACAGATGCGATCTGGGCATGCTCCGTGGCAGAGATGCCGCGAGCCAGCACCAAAAGCTTGTTATTCTGCAAATATTTGCCAAAGCTGCGGTGAGTGATCCTACGGCGAAGCTTGGGGCGATTCGAATGGTTGCGGCGGTTTTCTATCACAAGGCGGACAGTGCCTATGACGACCTGCCAGCACTCTATTACCATTTTCCCAGGCAATATCTTTCGAGGGTCGAGCAGGTTGTTGGGCGGTCTATCGTCTATTACGGCCCTTTGGGAAGCCAAGCGGGGCGTTTCTATTGGGCAACGGCACTCTTGACGGGTATCCGCCAGGATCCGTTGCGAGCGGACCATTATTACGCAGATCTTGATCACTACATCGATTTCGATCGGATGGTTGGGTATCGAGAAAACGGCGGCTTTGAGCGAAAACTGATCCTTGCAGATGGCAAGGTGAGCGGGGGGCGCGCGGTTCAGGCTGTTCGAGTGATCGGTGATGAAGAGTTTGATGCCATATTGACTGCAGGTTTGAGTGAACGGACACCCTGGCCCGAACGCTATGATGATGTCGAGCCTGGCATTGGATTTGACGACCAACCCCAAACGCCGCTTGTCCGCCCTTTCGTCGAGCAGTTGCTCAACCGACGTTTCCGGGATGTGAAATTCCGGCAGCACGTTCGGATTGCTTATGACCGGCGCTGTGCATTCACAGGCTTGAGGCTCATTAACGGAAAAGGCCGTCCAGAAGTTGAAGCAGCACACATCATGCCTGTTGAAAAGGACGGGCCAGATTCTGTGCAGAATGGTATCGCGCTGTCAGGAACGGTGCACTGGATGTTCGATCGTGGCCTGCTCTCGATGAGTGATGACTATACGATCTTGAGATCCCGGCATCTCAATCATGATGTTTCGCATCTTCTGAGGCCGGACATGAAAGCGCTGGTGCCAGAGGACCCGCGATTGCGACCACATCGGTACTATCTTGATTGGCACCGAACCAATTGTTTCAAGGCTGCTTGACTGTTCAGCTCCATCCGATCACCCGCGTCCCGCCTCGCTTTGCTTGACGCACTGTCCCTTTCGGCCCTCCAATGCGGTGAGGCCAGCGCAGGGGCGGGTGCATGAGTGGCGAACACGGAATATGACTTTAGTCACATAAATGTGTGTTGCATTTGCTGCATTGCAGCATTAGATCGTAGGCAGGATCTTTCGGGAGGAATGACCGTTGGAGGTCGACAATGCTCTTGAAGTTTCTTTTCAAAC
Organism: Parahoeflea alexandrii; assembly: GCF_024105735.1. GTDB lineage: Bacteria > Pseudomonadota > Alphaproteobacteria > Rhizobiales > Rhizobiaceae > Hoeflea > Hoeflea alexandrii. The sequence continues at coordinate 1,223,860 of NZ_JAAAML010000001.1, forward strand.
CGCGTGAACCGCAAGTTGCTCTAAGCGAAGACATCAGGCTGAGGTATCTCGGCCCCGCTGACGCGAGTGCCTTCCGCGATCATATTCACGAACTCCACTTCGAGGATTTCCGTGACCGGTTCAACGGTCTGGTGTCGGACGAATGGCTCGACAAATACATCGCCCGCTCGCTGAACGAAGCCATCGTCATCGGCGCCTTTGCCGATGATCACCTGGTGGCGGTCGCCGAATTGCACACCGGCGGGCGGATTGAACCGGGGCAGGGTGAATCGGCCTTTTCCGTGGCGTCGGACTGGCGCCACAAGGGGCTCGGAACGATGCTCTTGAAGGCGCTTCTGCGGGCTGCTTCTGAAAATGACATTTCTACCATCATCGTCATGACCGGTTCGCAGAACCACGCGATGAAGGCGCTGGCGCGCCGCTTCGGTGCGAAGATGCAGTTTGCCGGAGACCAGTCGGTCGGGCGGATCAATGTCGCCGACGGGCTCAGGCTCGCCGGCCGCAAGCTCAAGAGCCGTGACTTCGCGCTGCCGCCGCCGGTGGTGGGTGAGGCGCCCGCAATTTCAGGATCGCTCATATAAGAAACTGATTCAGCTTGATGCCAATCTGAATCCGTTTCTGTTTGCAAGCTTCTGATATCGCTTGGAAATGTCTTCTGTTGAGTGCAGGCGCCCGGGAGCGAGGGTCGCGTCCCGGGCGTCGTTGTACTGTCTTGTCAGAAACCTGGATCAGGCGGCCGTCTTGGTGAGGCTCCAGGCTTTGAGCGCAGAGTCCTGCGTTGTGGCGGCGACCTCCGAGGCTGTCTGACGGGCGGTGTCGGTCAGCTCGCGGAAGCGATCGAAATTGGCGCTGGCGCTGTCGCGCACAAAATCCGCCTGGATCTGCATGGCCTCGGGCAGCGTCTTTGCCGTGGCGAGCCTTTCGGCAGCCGAAAGCGCATGGCCGGAATTGGCGGCGGAGATGTCGATCATGGTTCTGGCCAGACCGGCATAGGCGCCGGCGAGGGACATGGCGGCGTTGCCGGCCTGTGCGTTGAGTTCTGTCGCGCCCTTGCGGGCGTCCTCGACGCGGGCCTGCGCGGTTGCGGCCTGTGCGGCGACGAAGTCGCGTGCGGCGGCGGGCACGTCAAGGCCGGGACGCAATGCGTCGAGCGTGTCGTTGATGATCCGGCCGGCTTCCGCGGCTGCCATTTCCGGCGTCGTCCCGGACGTGCTGGTGTTGGTCTTTGTATTTGTGTTGGTCCTGGTTGTCTTGGTCATGGTGTCATCCTCGTTGTGAGCAATGGTTCGGCTTCGCTCGTTGCGACACGAAGCTTCGATGTGATACCGCAAAAAATTGTGCGATGCACAATAAATGGTGCGTTGCGATATGGATTCAAGGGTGGAGAAAAAACCTGCCACGGGCGGCGGCGTGATGCCGCCAAGTCTGATAGGATCGGCCGCAGGTGCCGCTGCGGCGGCCAACCACAGCAACCGGCGGGAGGGCCCGCCACAACCCGGAGGACTTTTATGACCGACAAGAAGAACACCGACGACCTGGTCTCCATGTTCATGAATTTCGGCAAGGACATGAAGCTTCCTTCCCCCGACCTCGAGGCCATTGTCGAGCGCCACAAGAAAAATCTGCAGGCGCTCGATACCGCGGCCAAGACCGCCGGCAGCGGCGCCTCGGAGATCATGGCGCGGCAGCGCGCGATGGTGCAGGAGGCGCTTGAGGAAATCTCGGCCATGGCCGAGACCGTCAAGGGTGGCGGCGGTCCGCAGTCGCTGATGACCGCCCAGGCCGAATTTGCCAGGCGCTCGTTCGAAGCCGCGATCAAGAACACCAGCGAGATTGCCGGGATCGCGCAGAAATCCTCGACGGAAGCCTTCAAGGTGCTGCAGCAGAACATGCAGGAGACGCTGGAGGAAGCGCGCCGTGCGATGACGCAGACGAAGAAATAGCAGGCGGCCTCAACCGCAGAGATCCTGTCCGGCCGGTGGCGCAGCGCGCTGCCGGCCGGTTGCCGTTTGCCGGGGCAAGTGCACCGGACGCCCCGGGCGGCGCAGTTCGGGCGCCGGTTTGGGGCGCGGGGTTGAAAGCGGCGCGCCGGGTCAGTTAGATGCAGGCCGACCGGCCTTCCGGGCCGGGGCCGGGTCAGGGCCGGGTCGGGAAACGGTCCCCGGGCCTTTTCCGGCACATGCCTGACGGGCCGGATCGCGAGAGTTTTGCAGCGAGAGGGAGTGAATATGCGCATTGTTACCGGAGACGACATTCGATCGGTCTGTTCCTGGCCGTTCGCGGTGGAGGCGCTGAGGGCCGGGCACCTGATGCAGCCCGCTGATCTGCGCGATTCGCTGATCGAGCAGGCGGGCCGCAAGATGCTGGTGCGCACGGCCTGGATCCCGGGCCTCGCCTCGGGCGTCAAGGCGGTGACGATCTATCCGGACAATCCGTCCCAGACCCCGCCGATGCCTTCGGTGCAGGGCCAGGTCTTGCTGTTTGACGAGGCGCGCGGCCACGTGGTCGCCGTGCTCGAGGGCGTCGATCTGACGGCCTGGAAGACGGCGGGGGATTCCGCACTCGGCGCCTCCTGCCTGGCGCGGCCGGATGTCTCCACCATGCTGATGGTCGGCGCCGGCTCGATGGCGCGGCCGCTGATTGACGCGCACCGTTCGGTGCGGCCGTCGATCGACAGGGTGATGGTGTGGAACCGGGGCCAGGCCCGCGCCGCCGAACTGGTGGCGCAGCTGACACGCGACGGCATCGCCGCCGAGGTGGTGCGCGATCTCGACGCTGCTGTTGCCCGCGCCGGGCTGATCTCCTCGGCCACCATGTCGACCGAGCCGCTGATCAGGGGCGACATGCTTGCGCCGGGCACCCATGTCGACCTCGTCGGCGCCTACACGCCCTCGATGCGCGAGGCCGATGATGCGGCGCTCACCCGCGGGCGGCTGTTCGTCGACAGTTTCGCCACCACGGTCGGCCATATCGGCGAGGTGATGATCCCGATGGACGCGGGCGTGATTGCGCGCGAGGACATTGAGGGCGACATGCACGCGCTGGTGCAGGGCCGGGCCGGGCGGCAATCGCCCGAAGAGATCACGGTCTTCAAGAACGGCGGCGGCGCGCATCTCGACGTGATGATCGCCCATGCGATCCATCTGGCGCTCGAGGAAAAGTAGGGGCACGTCCGGCGATAGCGCGAACCGGCCTGGCCCTTCTGCCTTCCGGGCTCGAACAGCGCCGGCGCGTTCTCGCGCCAAATTCACCGGTTCTGCCGGCCTGCCGCCGGCCTCTGCTGCCGGCCCCGGGCGTGCGCTCCCCGGGCAGGCCGATGGCCTTGCCCGATGGCTCGGCGGGGCCAGCCCAAATCTCATGGGCCGTTTCTGGGGGGAGGGGTGAAGCAATTGGTTAACCATTTAAGCCGATAGATTTGCTCAGGAAACCGGAGCCCGGGCGCGAAATGTCGATGTTCAGATACTATGCCGCCAAGTCAAAGGGGCAGGCGCTTGTTCCCGCCAAGGCGATCCACACCAATTTTCTCAGAACCGGGCGGATCAACCGGCAGGACGACTGGGTCGCGGAAGAACGCCGCTACCTGACCGAGGAGGAAGTGGCGGAGCGCACCGGCAAACGGCTTGAAAAGGCCGGCAGGAAGACGCACCAGCGGCTCAACGGCTTTCACCGCAAGATCCGCTTTCCCGAGATCATCTTTCACAAGACGCTGGCGACCGCGCCGCATCTCGGCTACGTCCACGTCACCGCCTCGAAGGCCGATTTCGCCGACCACAAGGATGTCACCTGGGGCTTCTACATCGCCAATTTCTCGGCCGAGATCGGCGCCGAGAGTGGGGACGACATCGACGCAGGCAAGGCCGTGGTCCTCCCCGCGGAGCCTGTGGCGGCCGGCGCCGGCGACAGCATCACCGAGCAGGCAGCGCGCGAACATTTCTTCCACCACGTCAAACCCGGCTACTCCCGGATGTATTTCGCCGTGGCGATGAAAAACGCGGAAGGCGGCGAAAACCGCCGCCAGGTGATCAACCGCGACATCCGCGACAACGGCGTCCTGTTCCGCACCGCCGACCCGAAGACCGCGCTGAAGAACGTGCTGATGCTCGGCGCCCGGAACGCGGAGCTGAGGAAGATCGTCGAAGCGATCGGGTGAGGGGCTCAAGGTAAGCAATGGGAGCAGGCGGTTGGCGCGTTGGGTACGTACGGCTTCAATGGGGCTGGAAGCGGGCCTTAAAGGGTGGCAAGCACCTGAAACATAAATTGACGGAGCAGACGTTGGTGGCTCGAACCAAGTTTCCCCAATCAATGATCTCTGCGGTGTTCCGAATTAATTCCCCAACATAAATAGTTCAAAGTATTGTAAAAAAAATAATAGAGGCCGTCTTTATGATAAGGCTTCTCCGCAGCTGTATATTTTTGAATTTGGTAATTAGTGCTTGATTCTCTAGCGCCGCTTTCCGCTGGACCTGAAATTCGTTCGAGGTTAGTGTTAAATCATACGTTTCTCAAAGCGAGAGTTGTTGCGATGCCGTTCATATTTTATGATTTAGAAACTTCTGGCCTCTCAAAACCTTTCGACCAAATACTCCAGTTCGGCGCAATTTATGCCGATGATGATCTGAATGTAATCGATCAGATCGATCTTCGATGCAGAAGACGGCCGGAGGTTGTGCCTTCTCCTGGTGCGATGCTTGTGACAAACTTAAAACCAAGTGACCTAGAAGAACCCAACCTCTCTCACTACGAGATGGTCCGGCAGATTGTGGCTTGGATTTCAGATAAAGTTCCAGCAATTTTCATTGGTCACAATAGTTTGGATTTCGATGAAGATTTCCTCCGCCGTTGTTTCTATAGAACACTGGAAGCCCCCTACCTAACGCTGCAGAACGGAAACACTCGCGCAGATACGATGATCATTGCGCACGCGCTACATCATCATGACACTAAGAATATTGCAGTACCTGAAGTCGGTGGGAAACCCAGCTTTAGACTCGGTCCGCTGGCAAGGCTGAACGGCATCGATTTCGATGAATCGACAGCTCACGATGCCTTTGCCGACATTGTCGCGACTCTAGAATTGGCCAAGTACATGCGCGATGCATCTCCCGTCGTATGGGACCAAATGCTTAAGAATGTGAATTTGGCGGGAATCAACGAGCTTCTCAAAGGAAGTTCTCTTAACTATATGTCAGCCGTGTACTTTGGTCGACCTTTTGGCTTTGCTGTGGCAGAGATCGGTCGGAGCGTAGATAATCAGAAGGAAATCGCGCTCTTTGACCTAGCGCACAATCCCGATGATTACGTGAACCTCGGCGTAATGCAGTTGATTAGGGTCCTAGGAAAATCCCCTAAAGTGATTCGAGTAGCGCAGGCAAACAAACAGCCAATTCTCATGCCTCCGACGCTTCCGGGAGCTTTTTTGAAACCTAATGGGCCCGACCTTCAAGAGTTGCAACGTCGGGCAAATGTGGTGGTGAATGCCACCCACTTTTCCGAAGCCGTCGGGGAGGCCTTGCCGCAACGATATTTGCCAAAGGATAAGTCAGCATACGTCGAAGAGCAGATATTCGATGGTTTTTTCGCCGACGAAGACGTCGCCCTCATGAATCTTTTCCATCATTCAGATTGGCCTGAACGTACTTCGATCGTCACAAAGTTCTCAGATCAACGCCTTCACGAAATTGGCAATATGATTATCTGCGAAGAAGCACCTCAATTTGCAACAGAAACCCAACTTGATGAGTATGCTCAATGGGTGAGTTATCGCAAAACCACGAGCGATGCAGTTCCATGGACAACGGTAACAAAAGCAGTTGTCGAAGCAAACGACCTAATGAATGCCAACCCCGAAAAGGCCGATCAAATTTCAGAAATCAAGGACTACCTGATTTCGCTTGCAGATGGTGCCTTTGAGTAAGGCAATGGCAGTTTATCAACTAACACTACCGGCAAGAGTAGATACTCCGGCGTCACTACGTATCGCACGAGAGTTGATTGATCACTCCGACGCGGATGCGATCATGCTTGATTTCGGCAATGTCTCTTGGGTTGAGCCATTTGGAATGTTGTACATTTCAATGACCATTCAGTCAGTTCGTGTGAGGTTTCCAAGACTACGCGTTTTTGCTCAAAAATATCATGATCAGGGCTATGCTATTCATATGGGCTTTCTACAGCACTGCGGAATTTCTGTAGGTAACCGTTGGAGATCTACCCCTGGTAGCGAGACTTATTCACCAATTACAGAAATTAAGCTGTCTGAATTGGAAGCGAGGGCTTTCTCGAACAAAACGGTTGTGCAGGATGAGATTGAAGCCGCCGCGCAAAAACTGGCGGCTCTTTTGATCCGCGACCCAACCGAAACCAATTTGATCGACGTTGTTCAATATTCAATTCGCGAGTTGGGGAGGAACATTGCAGAACACAGCAGCTCTCCCAGCCTGCTTTATTGCGCTCAATTCTGGCCAACCAAGCAGCGGATTGAGGTTTGCATAGCGGACTGCGGTGTCGGATTGCTTGAGACACTAAAAGAAAATCCACATCTGACAATCGAAACCGACGCCGATGCTATTAAAGCAGCCATTTTGCCGGGAATTTCAGGCAAACCAATATCGAGAAAGGCCAGCTATGAAGACCCGTGGGCAAACTCCGGTTTTGGGTTGTTCATGTTAAGCCGGTTGTGCGCTCGCGGTGGTAACTTCTTCTTGGCCAGTGGTAATAACGGCCTTCTCATAAGTGAAGGTTCCGAGCATTTAGTCGAGGCTGGATGCCAAGGCACGGCTGTTCGCATGGTTATGAACACTAAGGAGGTCGGAGGTTTGTCAGAATCTCTGCAACGGATTGCAGCTGAAGGTTCTGCAGTTGCAAAGGAAATCACTGGTAGCGAAACGGTCGGACCTTCAAGGGCGTCATCAATGGTGCGCCGGGTTTTTCACATCAAAAGTCCAGATGAATAGATGCAGACAGCTTCAGTAAAGATTTTGCCATGCCGAAAGCCGCAAGACAGAACAAATCTAGCCCATCATCGAAATGTGTTGGCCCAAGTCGGGTTAAATTTTGGACAGAAATGTAAGTGACGAACTTGGTAAGCCGCAATTGCTGCTTTCCGCAAAATCAAGATGCGATTCTAGTTATGCCAAATGGCGGCTCTCCGCCTTGTCAGGGCTTAAGCGCGGTCAATGGCGAATGCTGCAAACGCGTACTCGGTGCAAAATCGCGAAAGACCGAGGTGGCGGCGCAAAGCGGTAGCAGACGATGATCTCTACTTGGTTGCTTATGCAACAAGGACAGCATGGTTCCTCGGCTCGGAGGCCGAGGATGACGATCAAGAGAGGCTGAGGTTATCGACCGGGAGGTCGGGTAGGCTCGTGCACTTTCCCAACCCACCACCCCCGCAATCCCGCCCATTCCCCACAAAATTCACCCCATCTTTTCCACACCTCCCATCCCCGTGGCAGACTCGGTCCGCTCCCGCTGCCGGATGGATCGCGAACGTTTCGAGCCAGGCGGGAGGGAATGCCCCCTGATCTGGTGCGCAAACGTCAGCGTGTCGGGCAGGGGGAGGCGATGGCCAACGTGGTTCCGCTGGCGGGCGGCGCTCCTTCGGGAGCGCCGTGCAAAGCCAGCCACCGGGCCGGGGTCCTGTTGCCTGCCTGACGGGCGGGGTGGATCACCGGCGCGGGCCTGTGGCGGACATGGCGCATCTTCTCGCGTCAGGGTCCGTGCCGGAACACGCGCCCAAAGCATCTCCCGCGGCCCGTCCAGGCCGCGGCCGGGGCAACCCGGGTGGAGGGCCCTGAAGAGGGGCGGGTGAGTAAGCCAACCTCCACGTGCGTGCGAGGCCGACGCCTGTCGGGTGGGGACACCATCCGGTGAGTTCCGGGCCGCGCGCTGTCAGCGCCACCCAAGTGCATGTCGCGTTCAAATGGTTTCATTTGAACGATAACGTACATGCACCACTAAAAACCTCTTACCTGAGGCACTGCCCGCGCGCGGCCCTCCGGACTATCCTTTCCCACATCCCGGCGGCGGTGCCGCGCGGGCCGGTTCCGGCTGTCCGGATGGCGGCTGGCGATGGCGGTTGGCGATGGCGTCGGGCGATGGCTGCGGGGGACGGCCCGCTGGGCGCCCGAAACCTTCGTCCGAAACCGGCATCCGGGCACCTCATCGCCCGGGCCGGCAATTTCGGGTTGCCGGGGGAACATTCGCGGAGCGGTTGAGTTGTCCTCGCTTGAGACACAGGAGAGGCGCAGCATGACGAAGAAGCAAGACATTCCGCACACCACCCCCCACACGACAACCGATGCCGGGATCCGGGTTCAGAGCGACGAGCATTCGCTGACCATCGGCCCCGACGGACCGATCGTGCTCAACGACCATTACCTTCTCGAGCAGATGGCGAATTTCAACCGCGAGCGCATCCCCGAGCGGCAGCCGCACGCCAAGGGCTCGGGCGGCTTCGGCCGATTCGAGACGACGCAGGACGTGTCGCGCTACACCAAGGCGAAGATCTTCCAGCCCGGCGCGTCCTGCGAGGTGGCGATGCGGTTTTCGACGGTCGCCGGCGAGCGCGGCAGCCCCGACACCTGGCGCGATCCGCGCGGCTTCTCGGTCAAGATGTACACCGAGGAAGGCAATTTCGACATGGTCGGCAACAACACGCCGATCTTCTTCATCCGCGACCCGATGAAGTTCCAGCATTTCATTCGCAGCCAGAAGCGGCGCGCCGACAACGACATGCGCGACCATGACATGCAGTGGGATTTCTGGACGCTGTCGCCCGAAAGCGCCCACCAGGTCGCCTACCTGATGGGTGACCGCGGCATCCCGAAGACCTGGCGCGAGATGAACGGCTATTCCAGCCACACCTATTCGCTGGTCAATGAAGAGGGCGAGCGGTTCTGGGTCAAGTTCCATTTCCACACTGACCAGGGCGACGGCAATGCCTATCTGAGCCAGGACGAGGCCGACAGGCTGGCGGGCTCCGACGGCGATTTCCACCGCCGCGACCTGTTCAACGCGATCCGCGACGGCGACCATCCGAGCTGGACGCTGAAATGGCAGGTGATGCCCTTCGAGGACGCCAAGACCTACCGCATCAACCCGTTCGACCTGACCAAGGTCTGGCCGCATGCGGACTATCCGCTGATCGAGGTCGGCAAGCTGACGCTTAACCGCAACCCGACCGACTTCCACACCCAGATCGAACAGGCGGCGTTCGAGCCCAACAACATGGTGCCGGGCATCGGGTTGTCGCCGGACAAGATGCTGCTGGCGCGCGGCTTTTCCTATGCGGATGCGCACCGGGCGCGGCTTGGCGTCAACTACAAGCAGATCCCGGTCAATGCCGCCAGGAGCCCGGTGCACAGCTATTCCAAGGACGGCGCGGGGCGGACGGAGAATGTTTCGGACCCGGTCTACGCGCCCAATTCCTATGGCGGGCCTGCGGCGCAGCCGGCGCCCGAGGAGGCGGGCCTCTGGCATTCGGACGGCGACATGGTGCGTGCGGCCTACACGCTGCGCGAGGATGATGACGACTGGAGCCAGGCCGGCGCGCTGGTGCGCGAAGTGATGGACGAGGACGCGCGCGGCCGCCTGGTCGACAGTGTCGTCGGCCATCTCTGCGACGGGGTCAGCGAGAAGGTGCTCGAGCGCGCCTTCGAGTACTGGCGCAACATCGATGGCGAGACCGGCGAGAAGATCGAGAAGGGCGTGCGCGACAAGCTCGGCGGCAAGTCCGACGCGCCGGGCATGGCCTCGGCCGAAAGCATCGGCGGGAAATAGGCCGGAATGAACCGGACCTGGTGAGGCGGGCTCAGGCGGGCCGCCTCACCAGCGGGTCATCTTGCCTGTTTGCCCGCATGGCCGTAAATTGCGGTGAGCGGTCGAAGGTGCAGCCTGGCGCGATCGCCTGCATATCAGGCCATGGGATGGAGACGGGAATGGGCTTCTGGCTGGAAAATCCGATGGCGTTCCTGGCCGATTTTATCGCGCCGGCGATCCTGGGCTTCGTCTTCGCCTATCGATGGGGTGCCGTGCGCGGGGTGGCTTTGGCGCTGGTTCCGCTGCTCTTGGTGGTGGCCGTGCTGTTCTTCCTGCAGGTTTCGCCCGGCGTCAATCCGGACGGCTCGACCCGGCTTGACAGCGCATTGGGCTACATGAGGTTCGACGCACCGATCTGGGTGCCGGTGTTCGCCGTCGGCGTGGCGCTCGGCTGGGCGCTCGGCCGCAACCGCCGCGCGCCGGGCTGAGCTGACCCGTCTGCCTGCAGGATCTCGATTTGCTACTGCGCGTCGAAATCCAGCACCAGTCTGTCGGTGTCGGGGCGCGCCTGGCAGGAGAGTGTAAAGCCGGCCTCGATTTCCCAGGGTTCGAGCGAGAAGTTCTCGTCCATGGTGGCCGTACCCTCGACGATCCTGCAGCGGCAGGTGCAGCACATGCCGCCGGCGCAGGAATAGGGCAGGTCGAGCCCGGCTTTCATGGCGGCGGTCAGCACGGTGTCGGCGCTTGCGTCGACTTCGATGGTGCGTCGGGCGCCGTCGAGGATGATCTCGACCGAGGCGCCGTGTTTCGCGCCATTGGCCGCGCCGTTGGCTTTGGCCGGGGCGGGCTTCGGGGTTGAACCGGGCGCGGGGGTGAAGAGCTCGAACTTGATCTTGTCCTCGTCAACGCCGAGCGCGGCCATGGCGGTCGAAGCCGAGCGGATCATCGGCTCGGGGCCGCAGATATAGATGGCGTCTGCGGCTTTCGGATCGATGACGCCGAGAGCCGCCAGGTTTTCGAGCTTTTCGGCGTCGAGGCGTCCGTTCATGATCTCGACGTCCTGGGTCTCTTCGTCCATCACGTGAAGCAGCGTGAAGCGGGTGGTGTAGCGGTCCTTGATATCGTTGAGATCGTCGCGGAACATGACGCTCGAGGAATTGCGATTGGCATAGAGCAGGGTGACGCTCGAGTCCGGCTCGCCGGCCAGCACCGACTTGGCGATCGACAGGCAGGGTGTGATGCCGGAGCCGGCAGCGAGCAGCAGATAGTCATGGTCGCCGCCGATCTCGGCGGTGAAACGGCCCTGCGGCGGCATCACCTCGATGCGGTCACCCTTCTTCAGTGTCTGGGCGAAGCTCGAGAAGCGTCCGTCGGCGATGCGCTTGACGCCGACTGTACGGCGGTCTTTCTCGTTCAATGGCGAGCAGATCGAATAGGACCGGCGCATGTCCTCGCCGTCCACCTCAGCGCGCAGCGTCAGGTACTGGCCCGGCAGGAAGGCGAAGGCGTCGCCGAGGTCCTCGGGGATGGCGAAACTGATGGCCACGGCATCCGGGGTCTCGTTGCGGACAGCGGCGATTTCGAGCGTGTGGAAGCGGGGTGCGGCCATCGGTCAGATCCTCAGATGCACTTGAAATAATCGAAGGGTTCGGCGCAGTCGTCGCAGCGGTAATGCGCCTTGCAGGCTGTCGAGCCGAATTCGGAAACCTTGGTGGTGTGCGCCGAGCCGCAGCGCGGGCAGGCGATCACGTCTTCAGCAAAGAAGGCGCGGCGGCCTCCGGAGGATCCCACCGGCGGGGCGATGCCGTAGGCGCGCAGTTTCTCTCGGCCTTCCTCGCTGATCCAGTCGGTGGTCCAGGCGGGCGAGATCACGCGCTCGATCCTGGCCTCGATGTCGGCGTCGAGCAGCGCGGATTGCACCGCCATCTCGATGGCGATCACCGCGGGGCAGCCGGAATAGGTCGGGGTGAGTCTGACCACGATAAGGCCCGCGTCATCACGGGTGACCGAACGCAGGATGCCGAGATCGGCAACGGTGACGCACGGCACTTCCGGATCAGGCACGCCGCTTGCCACCTCGAGCGCGCGGGCGAGCTCGAAATCGGCAACGTCGTTGCGCGCACCATTGTCCCGGCCTTCGCTCATGGTCGGTGACTGGCTCACGGTGGTCACCACGTATGGCCGGGATAGGCGCGCTGCATGAACTGCAACTCGGCCAGAAGGTGACCCATGTCCTCGCCATGGTTGCCGTCGCGGCCGCCCTTCTGCATGACGCGGATCTCCGGCAGCTCGAGTTTGGCGGCGTTGAACACCGTGGCGACGGTCTCGTCCCACTCGGCGCGCAAGGTGTCCGGGTCGGGCAGCAGGCCGTCGGCGATGGCCGCAGCCCGGGCCGGCGAGGCCATGAACAATTCGCCGGTGTAGCGGTGCAGTTCGATCACGGCGTCCGCCATGCGCGCAGCGCTCTCATCCGAACCGTCGCCCATGCGGATCACCCATTCGCCGGAATGGCGCAAATGATAGGCCATTTCCTTCTCGGCCTTGGCGGCGATGCCGCGCAATGTCTCGTCCGACGAAGTGGCGGCGACCGTGCGCCAGAACGGCTGCATGAAGGCTGCGAAATAGAGCTGGCGCAACATCGTGTGGGCGAAGTCGCCGTTGCGGCGTTCGACCAGCAGGCAATTGCGATACTCGCGCTCGCGGCGCAGGAAGGCGAAGTCATCTTCGCTGCGGCCCTTGCCCTCGAGCTTGCCGGCATGGGCATAGAGCGCGCTGGCCTGGCCGAGCAAGTCGAGACCCATATTGGCAAGCGCCAGTTCCTCTTCCAGGATCGGCGCATGGCCGCACCATTCCGACAGGCGATGGCCGAGGATCAGGCAGTCATCGGCGATTTCGAGGATGGCGGGGACGCAGGTTTCCGGCGCGGCCATCACATGTGCCCCACTTCATCGGGAATGTCGTAGAAGGTCGGGTGACGGTAGATCTTGTCGTCGGCGGGCTCGAAATTCGGTTCGGCAAAGGACGGATCGGAGGCGGCGATATCGGACGAGCGGACCACCCAGATCGAGTTGCCTTCGCCGCGGCGCGTGTAGACATCGCGGGCGGCCTGAAGCGCAAGCGCTGAATCGGCGGCATGCAGCGAGCCGACATGGCGGTGGTGCAGGCCGTTGCGCGGGCGGATGAAGACTTCCCAGAGCGGCGTAAGGTCGTGCTTGTCGGTCATTCTGCGGCCTCCCGGGCGATATGCTGATTGTCTGCGCGTTTCTTGGCGTGGGCGAGGGCGGCCTCGCGCACCCAGGCACCGTCGTCCCAGGCCTTGTTGCGGTCTCGGATGCGGTCGCGGTTCATCTGGCCGTTTCCGGACACCACTGCCTTAAACTCGGCCCAGTCGATCTCGCCGTGGTCGTAGAGCTTGGTCTCCTCGTTCCACTTGAGATCCGGATCGGGAACGGTGAGGCCGAGATATTCGGCCTGCGGCACGGTGGCGGTGATGAACTTCTGGCGCAACTCGTCGTTGGAGAAGCGCTTGATCTTCCATTTCATCGACTGGTCGGAATTGGTGCTGTCGGTGTCTGAGGGACCGAACATCATCAGCGACGGCCACCACCAGCGATCGAGCGCGTCCTGTGCCATCTGCTTCTGCTCTTCCGAGCCGCGGGCGAGCGTCATCATGATCTCGTAGCCCTGGCGCTGGTGGAAGCTTTCTTCCTTGCAGACGCGGATCATGGCGCGGGCATAGGGGCCGAAAGAGCAGCGGCAGAGCGGGATCTGGTTCATGATCGCCGCGCCATCGACCAGCCAGCCGATGGCACCGATGTCGGCCCAGGTCGGCGTCGGGTAATTGAAGATGGAGGAGTACTTGGCCTTGCCCGACAGAAGCTCCTCGGTCATCTGCTCGCGGGAGACGCCCAGCGTCTCGGCGGCGGAATAGAGATAGAGGCCGTGGCCGCCTTCGTCCTGCACCTTGGCGAGCAGCGCGATCTTGCGGCGGAGCGACGGCGCGCGGGTGATCCAGTTGCCCTCGGGCAGCATGCCGACGATTTCCGAATGCGCATGCTGGCCGATCTGGCGGACCAGCGTGCGGCGGTAGCCTTCGGGCATCGGGTCGTTGGGTTCGATCTTTTCCTCGCGGTCGATCCGCGCCTGGAAGGTTGCGAGAAACTCTTCCGATTCCGTGGTGCTTGAATCCGCGCCGATAAGGCCCTGACTGTACATGGCTGACGTCCTCCGATGTTGAGTCCGTTATATGTTACAGGTTTGAAGTATGTCAATACCAACTTGTAACATATGACTCAAAATGGCAGGCCTGTTGTTCAGCCGCCGAACCGGGAGGCAAGTCGGGCGTCGGGCGGCGGCAGGGCTCCTGACGGTGTCGTGGCGTTGTCATCAAGCCACGCTTCAGAAGCGGGCAGCAACTCAGCGTAGATTTGGGCAATGAGTGCGCGGGTTGCGGGCTCGGGATCGTCCGGCTGGATCAGATCGGCGGGGATCGACTGAACCCGGAGCGCCACGCGGCGCCATTCATGGATCATCAGGCATCTGAGCGCCATGGCGTCTTCGGGCGAGGGCGCAGGGACCTGCTTGAGGGCCGCGGCAACCGGGAGATAGGACTGGCGCAGGCTCTCGATTTCATCGGCCTGCCTGACTGCGGCGATGTGAGTGCACATGGATGCGCCGGCAAGGATCACGGGCGCTTCGGCCAGCGTCGCGCCGGTATGGACCAGATCCGCCGGAAGAGCGTCGAGGCGGGTGAAGACCAGCATCACCTGCGATGCAATCTGCAGCGCACCTTCCGCTTCCAGCGCCTGCAAGGCCGTTTCCGGCAGAGGTCCCGGTGCGATCACCAGGGTTCGCGGCGTATCGGCAGGCAGCAGCGAGGAAGCCGCATAGATGCGGCGTTCGGCAGCGCGGACGGTTTCCCCAACGGCGCCGGAGAGCTGATAGAAACTGTTGCGGCCCTCGCGGCTGCGCTCGATCCAGCCTTCGGCGGAAAGCCGTGAGACGGCGGTGCGCACTGCGCCCGCCCCGATGCCCATGCGCTGCATCAAGCCCTGCAGGGCCGCAGCCGACACCACGCCGCCGCGCGGCCCGATCGCGTCACCCATGAAGGTGACGATCATCGACCACGCCGAAAGCTGCTGTGCGGCCTGAAGGGCTTCGAGGCGAGTCGAAATGGCCGCTGTGATTGGATCAGGGTCGCGCATGGGGGAAGGGCAATAGCCGGTTTGGTGTCCCTGTGGAAGAGGGTGCCACGCTGATCCATTCCGGATGTTCCGGGTTTGCCGGCATGCGATAGGGGGCGGCTTTGTTTGACGCTACCAATCCCCCTGCCATACTGCTTGCTCTTTCCGGATTGCGAGGGCACAGGATGAATGCCGATCCGCGCGCCATAATGGCGGCGAAAAACAATGCGGACCTTTACGCCGCCGTGTTCTCCGCCCATGGGCTGGAGTTTACGCGAAAGCCGTATGGCTTCATCGGTCAGGACAGGCCGCCGCCCTATTACTCCAATCTGTCCGTGTCGTTGCCCGGTCATGCCGACGAGGTGACTGCCGAGCTTCGGGCGCTGTCGGAAAAATTCGTTGCAGGCATCGGTGTGAAGGACAGTTTTTGCGAGTTGGCTCTTGAGTGGAACGGCTTCGAAGTCCTGTTTGGAGCCTCGTGGATCTGGCGGGGGCCGGGTCGCGACGAGGTCCCCGGCTGGATCCGGATCAACAGAGCGGCCGGGCTGCAACGCTGGGAAGCGGCATGGAAACAGTCGGGATCGCCGACGCCGCATATCATGTTTCCTGCAGCCTTGCTGGAACGGGCCGACACGGTCTTCCTTGGCCATGTCGTTGATGGCGCGATCCTGGCGGGCTGCATCGCCTCACTCTCGGATGACTGTGTCGGCATCTCCAATGTGTTTTCGGTTTCCAATTCAAGCGAGGTTTTTGCGCAAGCCACCGCCGCTGTGAGCGGCCTGGCGCCGGATTCGCCGATTGTGGGGTATGAATCCGGCGATGATCTCGCGCATGCGCTCAATGCAGGCTTTTTGCCGGTGGGGAACTTGCGCATTCTGGTGGCGCGGAAGGCGCGGTTCTGAACCTGCGCAGCGCCTGCGCATAGAACAATTGCCTTCGGTTCAATTCCGGTGACTGGCTGTCGGACTGCAGACATTATGCACCGGCTCACGAAGCTGTGAACTGGTTTTCTGTGCCTGACGGTAAAGCTGCCTTGGGATTGCCGACATGTGCACTATCCTTTCGGGCATGTACGGTCGCGCGAAGCTTGCGGCCGATCGGCTGACACTATGCGACAGGAGAAAGCTGCATGACCGAAGTCTTCACCACACGCCGCAGACTGCTTGCCGCCACGGGTGCGACGGTTGCCGCCGGGATGTCCGGACTGATCCTGCCGGCACGGGCCGCAGGCCTGGCTCCGACGCCGACGATGCGGGGCGGGGCCAACAATTATCTTCCGGGCGCGCCGATCGTCGAGCGGATCGGGGCGGGCGGCTTCTGGATGACCGGCACGGTGCGCCGCGCCGGTGACGGGGCCCCGCTTGCAGGCCAGCGGGTCCAGATCTGGGCGCATACGACCGAGGGCCACGAGCGCGATCCCGAAAGCCACGGCGCCACGCTGACAGACGCAAACGGCGAATTCCGGCTGGAAATGCCGCAGATCGTCCCGGCCTTCGGCCAGGCCCATGGCCATCTCGCCTATGAGGGTGACGGATTCGAAACCGTGTTTCTGCGTCCGGTGATGGCGAGCCCGAACGATACCACCCTTCATGCAGACTTCGTGCTCAAGCCCGTTTGAGCGAGGTGGCTGCAAGAGCCGGCGGCCGGACCCGTTCCATGCTGGTCTGGGCCGTGCTGGCGATCACGATCTGCGTGCCGATTGCCGCGGCAGCAGCCAGCCCGCTGCTGGCATGGCGGCAGCCGGTCTACATCATTGCCGGTTTCGCGGGAATCGCGGCCATGGCGCTTCTCCTGCTGCAGCCGCTCCTGGCAGCGGGTCTGCTGCCGGGACTGACGCTCCAGCGCGCGCGCCGAATCCATCGCTGGATCGGTGGTGCTCTGGTCGCCTTGGTGGTGCTGCACGTTGGTGGGCTCTGGATTACCAGCCCGCCTGATGTCGTTGACGCTCTGCTGTTCACGTCGCCGACACCATTTTCCGCGTGGGGCGTCATCGCCATGTGGGCGCTGTTTGGCGCTGCCGTCCTGGCCGGGTTGCGGCATCGGCTGCGTCCACGTCTGTGGCGGCGCGTGCACACGGCACTTGCACTGGTCATCGTCGCGGGAAGCATCGTGCATGCGCTCTTGATCGATGGAACGATGGAAACCGTTTCAAAGGTCGCACTCTGTGCCCTAGTGCTGGTTGCGACACTCAAGGCCGTGGCCGGGGCGCGGGCCTGGACGATCAAGCGGCGCTGAAAACCATTGACAATGGACGGTCCACTTCCCCCAGCTTCTGCCGGGAAAACGAGCGGCCCCTTGCCCGTCATTTCTCGTAGGCGTTCATCGTGTGCAGCTCGTACTCGGCGACGTCGTCGCCGTCCTGATTGAGGACCGCCACGTGCCAGCGGACTTCGCCGTACTCGTCGGTGCGGCGGGTCTTGCGCTTGACGGTCAGCTGCACCGAGATCGCATCGCCGGGCGAGACGGGTTTCATGAACTTGAGGCCGTCGAGGCCGGTGTTGGCGAGCACCGGGCCGGGGGCAGGCTCGACGAACAGGCCGGCGGCAAAGGATAGCAGCAGGTAGCCGTGGGCGACGCGGCCGGGGAAGAACGGGTTGGCCTTGGCCGCCTCCTCGTCCATGTGGGCGTAGAAGGTGTCGCCGGTGAAATGGGCGAAATGCTCGATGTCCTCGAGCGTGACCACGCGCGGGCCGGCTTCGATGGTGTCGCCGATTTCGAGTTCGTCGAAGGTGCGGGTGAACGGGTGGACGGGGGATTTCGGCCTGGCGGCGCCCTTGATCCAGGTGCCGGTGATGCCGGAGATGATGTCGGGGCTGCCCTGGACGGCGGTGCGCTGCATGTAGTGCATGACGCCGCGGATGCCGCCCAGTTCCTCGCCGCCGCCGGCGCGCCCCGGGCCGCCATGGACCATGTGCGGCAGCGGCGAGCCGTGGCCTGTCGCTTCCTTCGCACTGTCGCGGTTGTTGACATAGATGCGGCCATGGGCGGCGCCGGCGTCGATGAGCAGCGAGCGGGCGACGGCGGGATCATGGGTGATGACGGAGGCAACGAGGCTGCCCTTGCCGCGGTTCATCAGTTGCCCGGCATGGGGGAGGTCGCGGTAGGGCATCAGGGTTGCCACCGGGCCGAAGGCCTCGACCGAGTGCACGGCCTCAGCCGCATCCGGATCGTCGCAGGCAAACAGCATCGGGGCGACGAAGGCGCCCTTGGCCTTGTCGGCGCCATCGACCGCGAACGCGTCCTGGTCGCCGGCGAGCTGGCGGCATTCGGCGGCGATGCGGCTTGCCTTGTCGAGCACGTCGGCCTTCTGCGCGGCAGACGCCAGCGCGCCCATCCGGGTGGTCTCGAGCGCCGGGTCGCCGATGCGGATTGTCGAAAGTTTCCCGGCAACGGCGTCGCCGACCGGGCCGATGAGGGCCTGAGGCACGATGATGCGGCGGATGGCGGTGCATTTCTGGCCGGCCTTGGCGGTCATCTCGCGCACCACTTCCTTGACCAGAATGTCGAATTCGGGGCTCCCCGGCGTGACGTCGGGGCCGAGCACGGAGGCGTTGAGGCTGTCCTGCTCGGCGACGAAGCGGACGGAGTTTTCGAGCAGATGCGGACTGGAGCGCAGCATCAGCGCGGTCTTGGCCGAGCCGGTGAAGCCGACCACGTCCTGGTAATCGAGCCGGTCGAGCAGATCGCCCAGACCGCCCGAGACCAGCTGCACCGCGCCTTCGGGCAGGATGCCGCTCTCGACCATGCGGCGGACGCATTGCTCGGTGACATGGCAGGTGGCGGTCGCCGGTTTGACGATCGCCGGCATGCCCGCGAGCAGGGTGGGCGCGAGCTTCTCGAGCATGCCCCAGACCGGGAAGTTGAAGGCGTTGATGTGGACGGCGACGCCCTTGAGCGAAGTGGCGACATGCTGGCCGACAAAGGTGCCGCCCCGCGAGAGCATTTCCAGCTCGCCGTCGACATAGATGTGGCCGTCGGGCATTTCGCGGCGGCCTTTGGAGGCATAGACCATCATGGTGCCGATGCCGCCGTCGATGTCGATCATCGAATCCGGTTTTGTGGCACCGGTGGTGTAGGACAGGGCGTAGAGCTCGTCCTTGAACTTGCCGAGTTCCAGCGCCAGGGCTTTGAGCATGCGGGCGCGGTCGTGGAAGGTCATGGCCCTGAGCGCGGGACCGCCTTTGGTGCGGGCGAACTCAATCATCGCTTGCGTGTCGAGCGAGGCCTGACCGGCGGTGGCCAGCGGCTCGCCGGTGACCGCGCTGGCGATGGGACGGGCGCCGTCATCGGCCGGCAGCCACTGGCCTGCGACGAAGCTGTTCACATTGATCAAACCCATGTCTCTCTCCCTTTTGGCGGCTGACCGCCATCTGTCTTGCGCCCATGCGGCGCGGGATGATTATCCCTGAAATATTTTCGCGGCCTTCCACGAGCCGGGGCTCTGGGCCTCGATCGCGGCAAAGGCCTCGCGCATCCGCTCGATGCCGGTCTCTTCCGCCCAGAACATCGGGCCGCCGAGATGCTTGGGGAAACCATAGCCCTCGGTCCAGACGATATCGACCGCGGCATCACTTGTCGCGATGCCCTCTTCGAGGATCAGGTTGGCCTCGTTGACGATGGCCGCCATGATCCGCATCGTGATCTCGTCGGAGGTAAAGGATTGCCCGCCGGTCGAATGCTCGCTGCGCCATGCGGCGACCATGGTCTCGATCTCCGGGTCCGGCTGGCCGGCCCCGCCGGTGTGATCGTACCAGCCCTTCTTCATCGGGCTGCCGCGGCCCTGACGGCCGATCTCGCAGAGCCTGTCGGCGATATCGACATAGCGGCCTGGCCAGGTGCCGGCGGCGAGCTGGCGCTTGCGGTTGGCCCAGCTGATCTGCAGCCCGGTGCGGTCCTGCAGCTCATAGGGTCCCATCGGCATGCCGAGTGCGCGCATGGCCTTGTCGACCTCGTAGGGCGAGGCGCCGTCGGCGATCATGTAGTCGGCCTGGCGGCGGTAGGCCGAGAGGATGCGGTTGCCGATGAAACCGTCGCAGACACCGGTCTCGACCGGGATCTTGCCGAGGCCGCGGGCAAAGGCGAAGGCGGTGGCCATGGTCTGGTCGGCAGTGGCGGAGGTGCCGACGACTTCGACGAGCTTCATGATGTTGGCGGGCGAGAAGAAGTGCAGGCCGAGGAAGCGGCCCGGTCCGGGCAAGCCTTCACTGATCAGGTTGGGATCGAGATAGGAGGTGTTGGTGGCAATCAGCGCGTCTTCGGACATGACGGCGGCAAGCTCGGCGAACACGGCGCGCTTGACGTCCGGGTCCTCGAACACCGCCTCGATGGCGATGTCGGCGTCAAAGGCTGCGGCGTAGTTGGCGCCGGCGGAGAGACTGGCGCGGCGGGCCTCTGCCTTGGATTCGGTGATGCGGCCCGACTCGAGATCCTTGGCGATTATGGCTTCGACGCGTCCGCGTCCGGCCTCGGCGCTTTCGGTGTCTCGTTCGAGAATGGTCACCCGATGGCCGGCGGCGAGGCTGGCGGCCGTGATGCCCGCACCCATCAGGCCGCCGCCGACAATGACGACATGGTTGATCGCGGCCGGGGTGAAGGCTTTCAGGCGATCGGGCCTGGTGACCGAACGGCTGGCGAAGAACAGCCGGCGCAGCGCGCGTGACTGGGCGCTGGCGCGCAGCTCGAGATGGGTCTGGCGTTCGATCTTGCTGCCTTCGGCAAATGGAAGCGTTGCCGCCAGCGCCGTGGTTTCAAGCGCGATCATCGGCGCGTCGGCGCCCTTGGCGGATTTTGCGATTTCCGCCTTCAGCGCCGTCAGGTCGGCGTTCTCGACCGAGCGGTCCGAGGTGTTGACGGGACGGGCGGGCAGAGCGGCGCGGAAAGCCGCGAGGGCCTGCGTCGGATCGCCCGAGAAGACGAGATCGAGACCGCCGAACTCCTCGAAAGTCTTTGTATTCACCGGGTTGCCATTCGCAGCCATGCGGGCGGCGCGCTCGAGCCCGATCACGCGCGGCAGGCGCTGGGTGCCACCGGCGCCGGGGATCAGGCCGAGGTTGACTTCGGGAAGGCCGAACCTGGTTTTCTCGTCTGCGATGCGCCAGGCGCAGGCGAGAGCCAGTTCCAGTCCGCCGCCCAGCACGGTGCCATGCATGACGGCGATGAACGGGGTCGGGCTTGCCTCGATGGCGTCGAGCACGTCGGGCAGGTGCGGCAATGGTGGCGGGCCGGCGAACTCGGAAATGTCGCCGCCGGCGACGAAGGTGCGCCCGGCGCAAACGATCGCCGCCGTCTCGCATTTGCCCTCGTTGACCCGGCGGACGGCGTCCATCAGGCCTTGTCTGACGCTGACCGAGAGGGGATTGACCGGCGGATTGTCGATGGTCACCAGTGCATGGCCATTTTCTATCGCGACATCGACCACCTTCTTCTCCTGAATTGTCCGAGAGGTGGATGAAGGCGTGGTCACAGTGGTGGCTCCTCGATGGCAGGCGGGAAATTTTAAGTGTCAAATACCGTACGATTATTAATTGACCAACCGGTCGGCTTATGCAACCATTATTTTTCAGGAGGACCCATCGATGAGTGAACCGGTACTGCATTCCTGGAACGGCGGTGTGCTTGAAATCACGCTGAACCGGCCAGATCGTTTGAACTCTTTCAATGACGACATGCATGTCGCCCTGGCCGAATGTTTCGACATGGCGCGGGATGATGCGCGCTGCCGGGCAGTGCTTTTGACAGGTGCGGGGCGCGGGTTCTGCGCAGGCCAGGATCTGTCGGCGCGGGACCCGGCCAAGATGGACGGTCCACCGGATCTGGGCGACACGCTGACCCGGTTCTACAATCCGCTGATCCGCCGCATCCGGACGCTGGAAAAGCCCATCGTCTGCGCGGTCAACGGAGTGGCGGCGGGGGCCGGAGCCAATCTGGCGCTTGCCTGCGACATCGTGCTGGCGGCGCGCAGCGCCAAGTTCATCCAGTCGTTCTCACGGGTCGGGCTCATTCCAGACGCCGGCGGTTCGTGGATGCTGCCGCGGCTGATCGGCGAGGCGCGGGCCAAGGCGATTGCCATGACTGCCGAGCCGGTGACCGCCGAGCGCGCCGAGCATTGGGGCATGATCTGGAAGACCTATGACGACGCCGAGCTGATGGACGAGGCGCGAGCGCTCGCCGCCCGCCTTGCCGTGGGACCGACCTTCGGGCTGGGCCTGATGAAAGACCTGATACAGGCGGCTGCCGGGCAGGAACTCGACCCGCATCTCGATCTTGAAGCCGAGACCCAGCGCGAGGCCGGCTTCTCCGCCGACTACGCCGAGGGCGTGCGCGCCTTTCTTGAAAAGCGAGAGCCCAAGTTCGAGGGCAGCAAATGAGCCCGATCTCGGATCAGGAACGCGCCGAGCGGTCCTCGGAGGCAATGCTGAGGGACGATCACACCACCAAGGGCATGGGCATGAACATTGATGCGGTGGGGCCGGGCAGGGCGACGCTGTCGATGGTGGTGCGCAAGGACCATCTCAACGGTCATGGATCCTGCCATGGCGGTGCGATCTTTACGCTCGCCGACAGCGCATTTGCGTTTGCCTGCAACAGCCACAACACGATCACCGTGGCGCAGCACTGCTCGGTGACGTTTCTGGCGCCCGGACGGGAAGGCGACCGGCTGACCGCAACCGCGCGCGAGGTGACGCTGGCCGGACGGTCCGGCGTCTACGATGTCAGCGTGACCCGGCAGGACGGGGTGACGATCGCCGAGTTCCGCGGGCTGTCGCGGACCGTATCGGGCACGCATTTCGAGGAGCCTGCCGCCTGAAGCGGCGGCATAACAGAATTTGGGAGAGGGTGTGCCGGTTTCGCAGGAGCCGCCGCCCCGGTATTGCAGGAGAACCCGATGCTTGATTTGACGCCCGACCGGGCAAGTCTCGATCCGATCGAAACCGCCTCGCGCGACGAGATTGCCGCGCTGCAGCTCAAACGGATGAAATGGTCGCTGGCCCATGCCTACGAGAACGTGCCGCACACCAAGGCGTCGTTTGACGAAAAGGGTGTGCATCCGGACGATCTGAAGACGCTGGCGGATCTTTCCAAGTTTCCGTTCACCACCAAGATCGACCTGAGGGACAACTATCCCTTCGGGATGTTTGCGGTGCCGCGCGAGAAGGTGGTGCGGATCCACGGATCTTCGGGCACAACCGGCAAGCCCACCGTGGTCGGCTACACGGCTTCCGACATCGACATGTGGTCCGATCTCGTGGCGCGGTCGATCCGGGCCTCGGGCGGGCGCCCGGGCGATATCGTGCATGTCTCCTATGGCTACGGCCTGTTTACCGGCGGGCTTGGCGCGCATTACGGCGCCGAGCGGCTCGGCTGCACCGTGGTGCCGATCTCGGGCGGCATGACCGAGCGGCAGGTGCAGCTGATCACCGATTTCAAGCCGCAGGTGATCATGGTGACGCCGTCCTACATGCTGTCGATCCTCGACGAGTTCCGCCGGCAGGGTATCGATCCGCGCGAGAGTTCGCTTGCCGTCGGTATTTTTGGCGCCGAGCCGTGGACCAATTCGATGCGCGGCGAAATCGAGCAGGCCTTCGACATGCATGCGGTCGACATCTACGGGCTCTCCGAGGTGATGGGGCCAGGTGTTGCCAACGAGTGCGTCGAGACCAAGGACGGGCTGCACATCTGGGAGGATCATTTCTATCCCGAGATCATCGATCCGGTCACCGGCGAGGTGCTGCCGGATGGCGAGATCGGCGAACTGGTGTTCACGACGCTGTCCAAGGAAGCGTTGCCGATGGTGCGCTACCGCACCCGCGACCTGACCCGGCTGCTGCCCGGCACCGCGCGCTCGATGCGGCGGATGGAGAAGATCACCGGACGGTCGGATGACATGATCATCCTGCGCGGCGTCAATGTGTTTCCGACCCAGATCGAGGAGCAGATCCTCAAATGCGCAGGCCTTGCGCCGCATTTCCAGATCGAGCTCTCCACCAATGGCCGGATGGACGATATGACCGTGCATGTGGAGTGCACCATCACGAGTGCGTCCGAAGAGGCGCGCACGGCGTCGGGCAAGGAACTGGCGCACCACATCAAGAGCGTGGTCGGGGTCACTGCCCGGATCAATGTCGCCGAGCCGGGCAAGGTGGCGCGCTCGGAAGGCAAGGCCAAGCGCGTGGTCGACAACCGGAACCGGACCTGAGGCCATGGCCCGGACCATCGCCAAGGATCATGAGGCAAAACGCGAGGCGATCCTGAAGACCGCCGCGGTGTTCTTTGCCAAACAGGGGTTTGACCGGGCCTCGATGGTCAAGCTCGCGGATGCATGTGGTGTCTCCAAAGCGTTGATATATCACTACTATCCATCCAAGGACGCGTTGCTGTTCGACATCCTCGACACGCATCTGACCGCGCTTGTGGAGGTGGTGGAGACAACCGCTGCGCAGCCGGGGACCGCCTCGGAGCGGCTACGGGCGTTGGTCCGCGCGATCCTGATCGCCTACCGGGATTCCGACGCCGAGCACAAGGTGCAGCTCGATGCGCTGTCGTCGCTGCCTGAAGACAAGCAGACACATCTGCGGGCGCTGCAGCGGCGGCTGGTTGCGTGCATGTCGGACTGTGTGCGCGAGATCGAGCCCGAACGCTTCACGGCGCGGCCGGAACTGCTGGCGCCGGTGACGATGTCGGTGTTCGGCATGCTCAACTGGTTCTATCTCTGGTACAAGCCGGGCGGGCCGGTGGACCGCGACGCCTATGCCGACATCGTCGCGGATCTCGTCATCGGCGGGCTGCCGGCGGTGTGTTCGGGGGCTGTCAAGAGTTAGGGACAGCGCCAGCTTATCGATTGGCAACGGATTGCCGCATGTTCACCGCTGCGGGGCATGATCTGTCGCGTGTTTGCAGACACCCCCGAAAAAAAGGTATCAGCTTGCACCCTTGGTCTTCCGGGGCGCTGCCAGATTACGACCAACTTGATAGCTTTTTTCCAGCAGCGATTGTCGGCGCTTCAATGACCCGGTTGAACCGTAGAGCAATTCGAGCCTGCGGGGAGAGAATCCGAAGTAGCCAAAGGTTCCCTTGATCCAGGCCGCTTCCAATGCGGAGAGATAACCGGACCTCTTCATTTCGTCCGAGCGGGCGCCCGCCGGTATCAGCAGCACTCCGGAACGGGGGCGTTGCAGTGATCCTTCCGGATTGTCCATCTGATCGTAAGCCCATCCCCAACTCCAGACACGATCAACCCACCCTTTGGTCATAGCCGGCATGCCCCACCAGAACAGGGGGAAGACAAGACAGATGGCATCTGCTCGCGCTATGCGCTCCTGCTCCTTGCCCACATCTGCCGGTATGATTGCCTGGTTCCCTGCTTCGATGTCGGCCATTGACCAGCGTGGATCAAACCCTTCGGCATTCAAGTCCGCAAGCTCAACGGAATGACCAGCAGCTTCGGCGCCATCCATGAACCGTTGCGCAACAGCAGCGCTGAATGAGCCAGGGTCTGGGTGATCAAGGACAGTCAGTACATGCATAATCGAACTCCGCAGAAACAAGTGTTCTGGCAACGGGTCAGCAGAAACAGGTGCAGCATCGAATGAACTCCCGGACACGAAAAAGCCAGGCCACAGCGCCTGTTCCGAGGTAGTGTGAGATCTCAAGCCAACTTGAGGTCAAGAGGAAAATGGCTAGGTCTTCTGACGATGAGTGGGGCGTTTGCCCGTATAAAGCGCCCTCGGTCGGATGAGCTGGTTTGTCGTACGTTGTTCCAGCCCGTGCGCGATCCAGCCGACCGAGCGGCCGATGGCGAACAGCAGGAAGGCTGATCCTTCGGGGAGTCGCAGATATCTCCTGAGTGCGACAAGGGCGAAATCGATCGACGGGGCAGCGCCGGACAAATCGTCGACAGCGGCCGTCAATTTTAAGGCTTCCGGGAAATCAGCCCCCATTGCCGAGAGCAGCGCCCTGGCGCGGATATCGCCGTCCGGATAGAGCGGATGACCGAAGCCGGGAAGCGCGCCGCCGGCCTGCAGCCGGTCGCGGAGGCTCCTGGCCGGGGCGTCGGGATCGATGCTGGTCCAAAGCGACTCGACGCTTGTCGTTGTGGCGCCGTGCTTGATGCCGCTCAGGGCCGCCAGAGCGCCGACAATGACCGCTTTCAGCGAGGCGCCGGTGGAGGCGATACAGCGCGCGGTGAAGCTCGAGGCATTGAGTTCGTGATCGGCGCAGAGAACCAGCGCCTGGCGGATCAGGCCGGCGCCCGCGGCGTCGACGCCCCAGCTTGCTGCGAGTTGCTGGTGGACCGGGGCGGAGGAGGGCGCCTGCCCGATCGCACAGGCCGCCAGGATGCGCACCAGATCCCCGCTGCCGCGCGCCAGCGCCGCCGGATCGGTCCGCCAGGCCGAAGTCGGTTCGTCACGTGCCGCCACGGCGAACAGCGGCAGCAGACTTTCGGCGGCCAGGGTGTTGCCCGCCTGCGAGGCGAGTTCGAGATAGGCCTTGATGGTGATGGGCGCGCGGCGTGGAAAGGCGGTCTCAACCGGCGCCTGCCAGAGCAGGGCGGCGATGTCTTCCAGCGAAGCGCCTTGCGACAACTCGACCGCGCTCTGGCCGCGATAGTAACACTCGCCATTCTCGATCAGCGTCAGTGACGATTCCAGCACCGGCATGCCCCAGTCGAGCGTCGCCCTGGCGATTTCCCTTGGCTTGCGGCCCCGCCGCCTTGTTTCGGCAAGCTGTTCGACGGCATCGGCGAGGTAGCGGCTCTGGCGCGGGTCGTCTCCCGGAAGTGCCTTGATCAGGCCGCGGCTGACATAGGCATAGAGCGTCTGGCGGGAGACGCCGAGGCGGTGGGCGGCCTGTCTTGCGTCGATGTAATCCGCCATTCGGGAAACCTGATAGTTGATTTATATGATCAATATTGACGATATACGGATCTGGCGGTTGTGTGAAGCTCGAAACCGAAAGGAGCCTGCCATGCCGCTGAGATCAACAGCCGAGACAAACGTGGTCTATCCGATGATTTCGGAGCTTTGGGACGCGCTCGGCGGAAAGCCGGGGATGTCCGGGACCGCAGAGATCGTGGGGCGCGGTGCGCTTCCGTCGGCCTTTGCCGTGAGCGATTTCGCTGCGGCTGCCGTGGCTTCGGCGGGGATGGCGCTTGCCGAATGGATCGACGCGCGGTCGGGCACGCTGGCATCCGTCACTGTCGACCGGCGGCTGGCGTCGCTGTGGTTCGGCTTTTCGATTGCGCCGCAGGGCTGGGCACTTCCACCGGCCTGGGACCCGGTTGCCGGAGATTACGCGTCGGCCGACGGCTGGATCCGGCTGCACACCAACGCGCCGCACCACCGCGAGGCGGCGCTGAAGGTGCTCGGGACTGCTGCCGAGCGCAGTGCGGTGGCGGCGGCGGTGGCGCGGTGGCGCGGGGACGAACTGGAAGCGGCCATCGTGGCCGAGCAGGGATGCGCGGCTGCAATGCGCAGCACGCGGCAATGGGCGGAGCATCCACAGGGGCGCGCGGTATTGGCGGAACCGTTGATGCGGATGGAAACGGGAGATGAAGCCGCGGCTTTTGAGGGCGCGTTTGATCTCTTGCGGCCGCTCAGGGGTCTCAAGGTGCTCGACATGACAAGGGTGCTGGCCGGACCGGTTGCGACGCGCTTTCTGGCCGGTTTCGGGGCGGATGTGCTGCGCATCGATCCGCCATCATGGCAGGAGCCGGGCGTGGTCCCGGAAGTCACGCCCGGAAAGCGCTGTGCGCGGCTGGATCTGAAGACCGGCGCCGGCCGGGAGCGGTTCAGGGCGCTGCTCTTAGAGGCCGATGTGGTGGTGCATGGCTACCGGTCGGAGGCGCTGGAAGCGCTGGGATTGGGGTCGGAGGTGCGCGCATCGATCCGCCCCGGCCTGATCGATGTGTCGCTCGATGCCTATGGCTGGAGCGGGCCATGGGTCAATCGGCGCGGGTTTGACAGCCTGGTGCAGATGAGTTGCGGCATTGCCGAGCTCGGTATGCGACAGGCGGGAGCCGACCGGCCGGTGCCGTTGCCGGTTCAGGCGCTCGATCAGGGAGCGGGTTACCTGATGGCGGCCGCCGTGCTGCGCGGCCTGGCGCTGCGCGTCCAAACGGGGACGGGATCGCGGTGGCGCACATCGCTGGCGCGGGTTGGCGGGTTTCTCGCAGCCTGCCCGCAGGGGCCGGTCGCCGATCCGATCGGCAAGGCCGAGCCGGCCGATTATGCACAGAAGGTGGAGAGTACTGACTGGGGGCCGGCGCTTCGATTGCGGTCTCCCTTGTCGGTGGGCGACGCGGAGATGCACTGGGGCAGGCCTGCGGGAGAGCTCGGGGCATCGGCGGCGGTCTGGTAGCTTCCGGATGGCCACCCTTAGGTCCTGACGGCTTCAGCCACCTTCTGCTCATTTCATCGGCTCCTGATGTGGCTGTCGCGCTCCGCCCCGCTCACCGCTGCGGGCGCGGCAGTCCACGCGGCAATCAGCCTTGGCGAAGGCGGAAGTTGCAGAAGTGCTTTTGTGTGGGGCATATAGAACCCGCAGAACCAAGAAGCAGGATATCATGCTCCAGCCTGCCACACAGAATGTCCATCCGATCATGGGGACGGCCCGCCGCAGCGTGGCAGTGATCCTGATCTCGATGACGGCTTTGTCCATCGGACTGCTGTTCGTTGTTTCGCTCGCCTATTTCAAATCCCTCGACCGGGAGGCGGCGGAAACGCGGCTGCTGTTGTACAAGCGCTCGCTCAATGACACGCTGAAGCGCTATCAGTATTTTCCCTTTGTTCTGGCGCAGGATCCGCTCACCCGGGAAACGCTGAACGGCGCCGACGACCTGAGACTGAACCTGCGGCTGGAGCGGTTTGCCGAGGAATCGGAACTCGAGGCCATCTATCTCATGGATGCGGACGGCCTGGTTCTGGCCTCATCCAATTTCAACCAGTCGCCTTCGTTTCTCGGCCAGAACTATGCGTTCCGTCCGTATTTCACCGAAGCCATCGAGGGCATGAGGGGAAACTATTTCGGCATCGGCGCAACGACCGGCAGGCCGGGCTACTTCGTCTCCGAGCCGGTGGTCGACGCCAGCGGCACTGTGCTTGGCGTCATGGCCATCAAGCTGGATATCAGCGAGCTTCAGCAAACCTGGGAGCAAGGCGAGGAGACGGTGCTTGCCTCCAATGCGGATGGCATCGTCGTGCTGGCGTCGAACCGTGACTGGCTGTTCGGCGGATTGGAAGACCTCACCGATGAAGCTGTTGCAAGGATGAAGGCAACCAAACAGTTCGGCGGCAGGACGATCCGCCGCTTGCCCTGGCAGACTGCGGGTGACGCGTCGGTGCGTTTGGGCGACAACAGCTACATCTATTCGGAGGCAGAAGCAGATTATCTCGGCTGGAAGGTGCACTACCTGCTCAGCGAGGCGCGGGCCTATGAGCGGGCGCTGCTGACGACAATCGTTTTCGGATCGGCGATTTCGTTGCTGGTCGGCATAGCAACCTACCTCAGATCGAAGCGGATCCAGACGGCATTGGCGATCTCCCAATCGGACCGCGACCAGTTGCGCGAAGCCAACAGGAAGCTCGAACAGGCTCACAGTGAGCTGGCGCGCTCCAGCAAGCTTGCGGCGCTTGGGCAATTGTCGGCCTCCGTGGTGCATGAGCTCGGACAACCGATCTCGGCGCTGCGCAATTACCTCACTGCCGCGGAGATTGCCGGCAACGGCAACACTTACCCCATCCATCAGAAGCTCAGTGGCGTGGTCGACCGGATGGAGAGCATCACCAGGCAGCTGCGTTTCTTCATCAAGCCGGGTGAAGTGAAGATGGAGCGGGTGGTGCTCAACGAGGTCATCGCGGGCGCACTCGAGCTGATGCAGCATGATTTTGCCATGGCGGGGATCGAGGTCAGCTGTGACATCGAGGGGACAGCGGAGGTCATGGGCAACAGGCTGCGGCTCGAGCAGGTTCTGATCAATCTCATCAACAACGCGCTTTATTCGTTGCAGGAAGAGGCAAAAACGCAGCTGAGGATCGGGCTTGCCCAGTCCGGAGACACAGCCGTTCTTTCGGTCGAGGATGAGGGCGTCGGCTTTGGCGACCGGTTGCTTTCGCAATTGCAGGAGCCATTCCACACGACCCGGGCCTCGGGAGACGGCATGGGCCTCGGGCTGTCGATCGCCTCTTCCATCGTCCGGGAGCACAATGGCGAGTTGAGCGCGGAAAACCGGGCTGAAGGCGGCGCTGTGTTTACAATCAGGTTGCCGCTGGTGGCGGCAAGATCCGGAGTTATGGCGTGAACCAGGGATATCGTATCACGGTTGTCGATGATGACAGGACAATGCGGGAATCGCTTTCCCATTTGCTGGAGAGCGCCGGTTTCGAGGTGGTGTGTCTATCCCGGCCGGAAAATGTGCTTGCCTGCATCCAGAAGCAGGATGCCGACGTGTTGCTTTGCGATGTGAGGATGCCGGGAATGAGTGGCACGGAGTTGCAGATGCAGCTCAAGGGCCAGACCAATGTGCCGATCGTGCTGATGTCGGCCCATGGCGACATTCCGATGGCGGTTTCGGCCATCCAGAACGGCGCTTACAGTTTCTTGGAAAAACCGTTTGATCCGCGGAGGCTGATCAAGCTGCTTGAAAACGCCTCGCAACTGCGCCGCCTGACACGCAATGCGGACAGACTCAAGACAAGGCTGGCGGAACTGTCCGGACTGGACCGGGTGATGATCGGCAACGCGCCTTCGATCAAGGCGTTGCGGGCAGAGATCGTCGATCTGAGCACGACCGATGTCAACGTGATGCTTCTTGGCGAAACCGGTACCGGCAAGGAACTCGTGGCAAAGGCGTTGCATGATCTCGGTCACCGATCCGGAGAACCGTTCGTGCCGCTCAATTGCGCGGCGGTGCCGGTCACCAGGTTTGAAGAGATGCTGTTCGGTACCGCGGAGAACGGCCCGGGCCTGCTGGCGCAGGCTGAGGGTGGCACGCTGTTCCTGGACGAGCTCGGCGCGATTCCGCTTGAAGTACAGGCCAAGCTGCTGCGTGTGATCGAGACCAAGCAATACACGCCGATCGACACCTCGAAGGCGATCAATGCCGATATCCGCATCCTGTCGGCGGCCCATGAGCGGCTGGAAGACATGATGAAGGAAGGCACGTTTCGCGAGGACCTGTATTTCAGGCTGAACACCATCATGCTGACAATGCCGCCTCTGCGGGCGCGGCGCGACGATATAACCACGTTGTACATGCACTATCTCGACGTCTTTGCCGCCACATACGAGACAGAGACGCCGACACTGACATCCGGCGATGTCGCCAGGCTGCTCGCCTATGACTGGCCGGGCAATGTGCGCGAACTGCGCAATGTCTGCGAACGCCACGTGCTTGCGGCGCGGCGCGGTGCCGGATCTGTCGACAGTGCGCTCAACGACAACCGGGACAGTCTGGAAGCCCCGGAAACCTTGCGCGAGGCGGTGGCTGCGTTCGAGCGGCAGCTGATAGGCAAGGCGCTGGCCCGGCACCAGGGCCGGATGGATGATGTCGCCACCGGTCTGGGTATTGGCCGGCGAACGCTGAACGAGAAGATCGTAAAACTTGGGCTGGACAAGGAAACCATCCTGAACAGTTGAGCTCTGCGGATTTCCGCAGGCTGTTTTCCCGGTACTGGCGGAATTTCTCATGGTACCGGATTTGCTTTATCATCTAAGAGTTACTCAGGCGCCGTGGAGGCGACGCTTCAAGGAGGAAAACATGAAGAAACTTACACTTCTGGCTGCAGGCGCATTTCTGGCGCTTTCGGCGACCGCACCCCTGGCCCAGGATGCCAAGGACTACGTTCTCAACACGGCTTCGACCGGTGGCACCTACCACCCCGTCGGCACCGCCATCTCGACATTGACCAAGGTCAAGTTGTTGCCGAAGGAGAACTTCAGCCTGACCGCAGTCAACTCCGCGGGCTCCGGCGCGAATGTGCAGGCGATGGGCGCAGGCACTGCCGATTTCGCCATTCTGCAGGGGCTGTTCGGTTCCTACGCCGCAACAGGGACCGGGCCGATCACCGAACCCCAGGAAAACCTGCGCTCGGTGACGATGCTGTGGCAGAACGTCGAGCAGTTCGTCATTGCCGCGGACAAGGCAAAAACCGGAACGGTCAGCGATCTTGTTGATCTCAAGGGCATGTCGGCGGGCATGGGCAGCCAGAATTCGGGCACCATCGGCTCGAACCGCGTGCTGCTGTCGGGGCTGGGTATCGACATCGATACCGATTTCGAACTCGTTTATGCGGGCTATGGCCCGACCACGGACGCTATGGCCAACGGCCAGGTTGTCGCAGCAGGCATCCCATCGGGGCCGCCGACCGGCGCGATCACCAAGCTGATGGCTTCCAACGAAGGCAAGTTCACGGTTCTCGACGTGAGCGATGAAGAGCTTGCGAAAATGGACGGCGGCCGGAATCTGTGGGTGCCTTACACGATCGCTGCAGGCACCTATCCCGGTCAGGAAAAGGACATCAACACGATTGCACAGCCGAACTTCCTGGCGGTGAACGCGAGCGTTGACGAAAACCACGTCTATCTGCTGACCAAGACAATGTACGAGAATCTCGGCTTCCTGACAGCGATCCACCCGGCCACCAAGGTGATGGCGGTGGAGAAGGCCATGGCCGGCCTGCCGGTGAAGCTGCATCCGGGTGCGGCGCGCTTCTACAAGGAAGCCGGCCTGGAAATCCCAGCACACCTGATGCCGTAACAGCGCGGACCAACCAATCTGGGGCGGGGGGAAACTCCCGCCTCTCTGGTACTGCCTGAAACAAACATGATTGGCATCAGGATGAAGACCGCAGATCCGGCACTCACCCCACCTATCGATGACAGGGCGTCCTGGCTCGGGCCGCTGCCGATGCAGGGCAATCGGCTCAGAATGCTGGTTGTTGCCTTCGCGATCTGTTTCGCGCTCTGGCACATCGCCACCAACATCTGGCTCAACGAGCCGGGCAAATGGCAGAACGCCATCCATTTCGGCGGGTTTGCCTTTCTCGCCGCGGTGACAATCAGCCCGTTCGGCCGCAATGCAGACAAGTCCTGGGCGCTCGCGTTCGATGTCACCTACGGCATCCTGATCGCCTCCGCAGCGCTGTGGGTCGCCTATGCGGAAAATGGCGTTTACGAACGTACCCTGGCAGTCACCGGTCAGTCCTGGCAGTTCACCTGGGTGGACTGGGCGGCTGGCGGCCTGCTTATATTTGCGGCTCTCGACCTTTCGCGCCGCGTCTCGGGCTGGGTCATCCCGATCCTGATCATCATCTCGCTGAGCTACATCCTCTATCTCGGCAGCTATCTGCCCGGCGTGTTCCGCGCCGCCAGTCTGCCGCTCAATGATGTCCTGTTCAGAACGCTTTACAATGACGAGGGCATGTTCGGCATCCTTGCCAGTATTTCCTCGACCAACATAACCCTCTTCATGATTTTTGGCGGCTTCCTCGTCGCCTCCGGCGCCAGTGATTTCGTGATCGAGCTGTCGAAGGTCGTGGCCGGGCGCACGCGCGGTGGCGCGGCATTCGTCGCCGTCCTTTCATCCGCGCTAACCGGCACGATCAGCGGATCGGCAATCGCCAACACCGCCTCGACCGGGGTCATCACCATTCCGCTGATGAAATCCAACGGCTTCCGTCCGAGATTTGCCGCCGGCGTCGAGGCCGCCGCCTCCACCGGCGGGCAGCTGATGCCGCCGATCATGGGCGCGGGCGCATTCGTGATGGCGAGCTACACCTCGATACCCTATTCCACCATCGTTTCGGTCTCGATCATTCCGGCCTTTCTGTATTTCCTCTCCGTGGCTTTCATCGTCCGCATTGAAGCGGTGAAGCATCAGGTCGGTGAGGGCGTCGACCTGGTGGTCAACAAGGGCAAGCTGGTTTCCGGAGGCCTTGTCTTCGTCCTGCCACTGGCGGTGATGATCTATCTGCTGATGGGCGGGGTGACCCCGAGCTATGCAGCGTCATGGGCCATCGGCGCCCTGGTGGCGGTGTCGTGGTTCACCTCCATTGCCGCGCGTTTTGTCGGGCCCGGTACGTTCGAACCGGTGCAGATGGGGCCGTCGAAAATTGGCGAAGCGCTGCTGATCGGCATGAAATCGTCGATCATGACCGGCATTCTGCTGGTGGCCATCGGCATCATGAACAACGCGATCGTGACCAGCGGTATCGGCAACGGGTTCTCGCTGATGATCGCGCAGTGGTCCGGCGGTTCACTGGTCATCGCCATCTTGCTGATCGCCCTTGCGTCGCTCGTGCTCGGCATGGGGCTTCCGGTGACGGCGGCCTACATCATCCTGGCGATCCTGACCGCGCCGGCGCTGGCCGGCATCCTGGCCGACAGCCTGATCATCGATCAGCTGGTCCAGGGCATTGCCGATCCGGCCAAGTCGGCGATGTTCATGCTGGTCGACAGTCCCCATACCGCAAAGATTGCCACCGGCATGTTGCGTGAGGAGGCGGTTGCACTGATGGCGGCAATGCCGTTCGAACTGGCGATCACCGTGCGGCCGCTGCTGGTCGACCCGGCGGCCCAGGCGGCGTTTTTGCTGACAGCGCACCTCATCATCTTCTGGCTCAGCCAGGACAGCAATGTGACGCCGCCGGTCTGTCTGGCTGCCTTCACCGCTGCCGGTATTGCAGGCTCCAAGCCGATGGCAACGGGGTTCGAGAGCTGGAAGATCGCCAAGGGGCTTTACATCGTGCCGCTGATGTTTGCCTACACGCCGCTGATCACCGGGTCTCTGGACGAGGTGCTGCAAATCGGTTTCTTCGGTCTGTTCGGAATCTATGCCACCAACGTGCTGATCCAGCGCTATTCCGAGGGGCCGCTCACTCCGCTGCTCTACGGCATGGTCATCCTCGGTGCGGCTGGATCCTACTGGCCTCTCAACTGGACGGCCAATCTCATCGGAGCCTGCCTTGTCGTGATGGTTGTCGTTATCTCCGGCCGCCGCGGTCGCGTGCGGGCAGGCGTTGCGGCCAGTTGAAATGCCCCCAGCCTGTCGCTTCGGGTTGCAAAACTGATCCCTTTGCGTCCGATCCGCGTATGGTGTCACATATGGCCTTTACGTGATCTATATGCTGGCTCTAAATGCACACCATTCGGGGCGGGCAGCAATCGGGCATTCCGATCGGGCCGGCGATGACAGGGATGAGCAGCATGGGCAGATTTTCTTTTCCGATGGCGCAGGGACGCGCGGAAGCGCTGGGTGAAATCCACGCCCGCCCCTTTGCTCTCGTCGGCCAGTCCCGGGTAATTTTCCAGCTGGCGTTTCTCACCGAGGGCGGCTCGGTAGTCGATCACGCGGTCCTGGCCGGTCTGGCGCGGGCCCGGGGCGTTGCCGCGCCCGGTCGCGATGCCGCGCATTTCGCCATGGGTTGGGGGCAGGGCACCCTGCGCTGGGAACGGCACACGGAATTCTCGACCTATTTCTGGGATGCGCCAGCGCCGTCACGGTTCGGCGATGCACTCGATACCCATCCCTTCGGCGACCAGTTTTCGCCGCCTGGCAGCCTGATTGCCGGGGTGCGGCTGGAAGTCCGTCCGGAATCGGCGGAAACACAGGCGGCGCTCGAGAGTTTCGATCCGACCAGTCTTTGCCTGAGCGAGGTCAAGGACGGACAGGCGCTGATCGCCACCGACTTCCGTCAGGACGGGGACGGCCTGACCCGGATCCTGGTGATCGACAAGGGCATGACCGATGCCGGTCGTGGCGCGGTGGTGCAGCGGCTTCTCGATATCGAGACCTACCGCACGCTTGCCGCACTCGGCCTTTCGCTGGCGCGATCGCTGTCGCCCGAGATGCGGCGGATCGAGGACGGGCTGACCAAGATCACGCAGGGCATGAAGACCGGGGCCAGGGAAAATGCCGACAGCCTGCTGGCCGACATTACCGTGCTTGCCGCCGAGCTTGAGGCCAATGCAGCGCTCAGCCTCTACCGGTTCGGGGCAAGCCGGGCCTATTACAACATCGTGGGGGAGCGCATCTCGTCGCTCAACGAGAGCGGCCAGCCCGGTTTCGAGACTATAGGTGCCTTCCTGGAAAAGCGGCTGGCTCCTGCAATGCGCACCTGCCAGTCGATCGAGGAGCGCCAGGCGAACCTTTCGCGCAAGCTGTCGCGCGCCACGGCGCTGCTTCGAAGCTGGATCGACGTCGAACTGGAACAGCAGAACAGCGCGCTGCTGAGTTCGATGAACCGCAGGGTGAAGCTGCAACTCAGGATGCAGCAGACCGTCGAGGGGCTCTCGGTGGCGGCGATTTCCTATTACATCGTCGGTCTGTTCGGTTACCTGGTCAAGCCGCTCGACGGTCTCGGGTTGCCGATCAAGGCGGGCATGATGTCGGCACTGTTCGTGCCGGTGGCAATCGGCTTTACCTGGATGGTGGTCCGCTCGATCCGCAAGGGGCATGCGGTCGAAGACAAGGCCGGGGAATAGAATTCAGCGGTTTGGAGCAGCACCAAGCGCGGCGTGCATGCCCGCTTCGCAGAACC
Source organism: Parahoeflea alexandrii (assembly GCF_024105735.1). Taxonomy (GTDB): domain Bacteria; phylum Pseudomonadota; class Alphaproteobacteria; order Rhizobiales; family Rhizobiaceae; genus Hoeflea; species Hoeflea alexandrii. The sequence goes on from NZ_JAAAML010000001.1 coordinate 1,260,335, forward strand.
TGACCAGATGATCGGCGAGCCGGTCCATGGCGGGTTGATTGCCGGCAGCCTTGGACAGGGCCTCGATCCGCCATGTCGAGGTTGACAGCGACAGCATCGAGGAAACCGAGAAGATGAAGCTCACAGCGATCGTCGACCTGTCGGCATGCGGGAACAGCCGCGCGATCTCGGCGATGAAGACCCCGGCTGTCGGGTCGAAGCAACGCTCGGAGATCCTGTGCCAGCGGGCGTCGGCTGAGACCATTGCCACCAGCCGTGCATAAGCCAGCCATTGCGGGTCGCCGGCGACAGCCTTTTCGAGATAGGGGCGCAGAAAGGCAGACAACAAGGCCTCAAGCGTTGGCTCGGTGTCGAGTGTCTTCAGCGCCGACAGTGCATCAAGCCGCAATTGCGACAGTTCCGAAGCGCGCCGTTCGACGACGCGCTCGAACAGCGTTTCCTTGCTTACATGGTGGAAGCTGATCGAGGCGATCTGTGTGCCAGCGGCCTTGGCTATGTCGCGCACCGAGGCGCCGTCATAGCCACGCTCGGCAAACAGCCGCTCGGCGGCATCGAGGATGCTCAGGCTGGTTGCCAGCGACCGTTTGGAAACGGCGCGGCGGCGCGGCTTTTCCGGTGCTGAGGCGCTTGATGATCTAAGGTTCATGATTCATCTTGCCTTAAATTGAACGATCGTTCAATATTGAGTCGAGGAAGAAATCCACTGAAGCCAGGGAGGGGGACAGTTGGACACGAGAGTTGAGACGGCCCAGAAGGATGCGGCCGGGCCCGGAGATCTGCGCGGTCATTATGCGTTGATCGGCGCGGGCCCGATGGGGCTGGCCATGGCCAAGACGCTGATAGAACAGGGCATCCCCTTTACCGGATTCGAGCTGCATTCCGACGTCGGCGGCCTGTGGGACATCGACGGTCCGAAGTCGACCATGTACGAGACCGCGCACCTGATCTCTTCAAAGAAGATGACCGAGTTCACGGATTTCCCGATGGACAGCCAAGTGGCCGAATATCCGTCGCACCGCGAACTCAAGGACTACTTCCGCAAGTTTGCACAGCATTTCGGGATTTATGATCACTACCGCTTTGGCGTCGAGGTGCTGAGCGCCGAACCTCTGGGCGAATCCGGTGATGGCTGGCGGGTGACATGGCGGGACGCGGACGGTTCCGAACATAGCGCGGAGTTTGCCGGGGTGCTGATCGCCAACGGCACTTTGTCGGAACCAAACATGCCCGAATTCAAAGGCAGCTTTTCGGGCGAGTTGATGCATTCGAGCGCCTACCGGGACCCGGAGGTCTTCAAGGGCAAGCGGGTGCTGATCATCGGGGCGGGCAATTCGGGGTGCGACATTGCCGTTGACGCCATCCATCACGGCAAGAGCTGCGACATCTCGATGCGTCGCGGATATTACTTCGTGCCGAAATATGTGTTCGGCCGGCCCGCAGACACGATGGGCGGGGCGATCAAGCTGCCGATGTGGCTCAAGCGCCGGATCGACGGCATGATCCTGAAATGGTTTACCGGAGACCCGTCCAAATACGGGTTTCCGAAGCCGGACTATGCGCTTTACGAATCCCACCCGGTGGTCAATTCGCTGATCCTGTTCCATGCTGGCCATGGCGATATCACCGTGCGTCCGGATATCGACCGGTTCGATGGCAACACGGTGCATTTCAAGGATGGGACGCAGGCGGAATACGATCTCATACTGGCCGCGACCGGCTACAAGCTGCACTATACGTTCATCGACAAGGCACTTCTGAACTGGCAGGGCGATGCGCCGCATCTGTTTCTCAACTGCATGCATCCCGAGCGCGATGATCTGTTCGTGCTTGGCATGGTGGAGGCTTCCGGCCTCGGCTGGCAGGGGCGCCACGAGCAGGCCGAGATGGTGGCGCGTTACATTGCCGGGCTGAAAAACGGTGTCATGGCCGCCACAGCACTGCGGGGGGAAAAGGCCGCGGGCTTCAAGCGCGCCACCGGCGGCATGAACTATATCGATCTGCCGCGCATGGCCTACTACGTCGACAAGGCGACCTACCGAAATGCCGTGACCAACTGGGTCGCGGCGCTGAAGGGGGGCGGCAAATGAGCGATATCGACGCCATCAGGCTGAACTTCAGTCCTGAGAGCCTGATGCTGCTCAATGCCATCCTGGCGATCGTCATGTTCTCGATCGCGCTTGACCTCAGGCCATCCGACTTCCGTGCGCTGGTGCGGACGCCGAAAGCCCTGCTCACCGGCATGGTGTCGCAATTCGTGGTGCTGCCGGCGCTGACATTCGCGATGCTGCTTGCGACCAATCCGCAGCCATCGATCGCGCTGGGTCTGATTCTGGTGGCGGCCTGTCCGGGTGGCAACATTTCCAATTTCATCACCCACCGGGCGGGCGGAAATTCGGCGCTTTCGGTCTCGATGACCGGGGTTGCAACGCTAGCGGCCATCATCATGACGCCGTTCAACGTCGCCTTCTGGGGCAATCTCTACGAGCCGACACGGGCGATCCTGCGGCAGACCACCCTGGACCCGGTGTCGATTGCCATCACCGTGTTCTTCATGCTGCTGCTGCCATTGATGCTCGGTGTTCTGCTCAATGTTCGGCTGCCGGATTTTGCCGCAAGGATCCGCAAGACCATGCAGCGGATCTCGATGGCGATCTTCGTGAGCTTCATCGTGCTGGCGCTTGCCGCGAACTGGGCGTTTTTCCTGTCCTATGCCGGTGCTGTCGCGGGTCTGGTGATCCTGCACAATGCGCTGGCATTGTCGGGCGGCTATCTGTCGGCCCGATTGGCAGGGCTGTCAGAATATGACCGGCGGGCTATCACGATCGAGACCGGTATCCAGAATTCGGGTCTTGGCCTGGTGCTGATCTTTGCGTTCTTCGGCGGGCTCGGCGGCATGGCGGTGGCCGCGGCATTCTGGGGTGTCTGGCATGCGATCTCCGGGCTTGCCCTAGCGGCACTCTGGTCGCGCCGGGAGGCCCGGCGATGAGCCGCGTTCTGGTGACTGGCGCTGCCGGAGCGGTCGGGCAAGTGCTCATCCAGGAACTGGCGGCCGCCGGTGTCGAGACGCTGGCGACCGACATTCGCAGGCCTGGCGACATGCCCGATGGTGTCGGGTTCACGAAGCTCGATGTGCGCGGCAATGATGCGAAACGCGTCATCAGCGGTTTCAAGCCCGACGTGATCGTGCATCTGGCATCGATCGTTTCGCCGTCGCGCGGCATGACCCGCGAGTTTGCCCATGATGTCGATGTGAACGGCACGCGCAACGTGCTTGATGCGGCCCTCAGCCACGGGGTGAAGCGCCTGGTGGTAACCTCGTCGGGGGCGGCATACGGCTATCACGCGGACAGTCCGGTGCCGCTTCGCGAAAGCGATCCGGTGCGGGGCAATCCCGAGTTTCCCTATTCGGACCACAAGCGGCAGGTGGAGGAAATGCTGGCTCAGGCGCGCGCTTTTCATCCCGGTCTTGAGCAGGTTGTGCTCAGGGTGGGCACGGTGCTCGGCGCCGGGCTTGAAAACCAGATCACGGAGCTGTTTCACCGGCCCAAACTGATCGCGGTCACGGGATCGGACAGCCCCTTCGTGTTCATCTGGACGCGGGACCTGGCGCGGATTCTCAAGCGCGCGGCGGGCGCGGGGCCGGCGGGCATCTTCAATGTCTGCGGGGACGGGGCGCTGTCGGTGCACGACCTCGCGAAAGCGCTCGGCAAACCGGTGATGGCGCTGCCGGCCTGGGTGCTCAAGGCTGCGCTCGGCATCGCTCGGCCGCTGGGCCTTTCACGCTACGGACCCGAGCAGGTCCGGTTTCTGCAATACCGCCCGGTGCTCGACAATACGGCCCTGAAGACCGTGTTCGGGTACAAGCCGGAGCTCAGCAGTGCCGAGACATTTGAGCTTTGGCGCAAGGCGGCGGGTCTATGAGCCGCGTCGCAGTCATCACCGGCGGCGCCGGCGGGCTTGGACAAGCGCTGGCTCATCAGCTTCTCAAGGAGGATTGGCGTGTCGTTCTGATGGACCTGCCGGGTGCCTTGCAGGTTTTGAAGCTTGAAAGCGAGCGGGTGGAGCGTGTCGCCTGCGATCTGACCGATGAAGCGGCGGTTGCCTCGGTCTGCGCCGGGATTTCGACGCGGCATCCGGCACTCGATCTTGTCATCCACAATGCCGGGGTCACCCAGATCGGGCTTTTTGACGAAACCACTCTCGCCTCGCAAAGACTGGTGATGGAAATCAACTATTTCGGTTCCGTCCGGGTTGCGGCGGGCCTGCTCAAGGCGGTGCGGGCGGGTAAGGGGACGCATCTGGCGGTCTCGTCGGTGGCGGGCTTCGCGCCGCTCTACAAACGCACGGCCTATGCCGCGAGCAAGCATGCACTGAATGGCTTCTTCTCCTCGCTTGCCTCGGAAGAGGCGCAGCACGGGGTCAGGGTTGTGATCGCGGCTCCGTCGTTCGTTGCGACCAATCCGGGACGCCTTGATGCTGGAGAGGACGGCATAGGCAGGCCGGGGGCGGCCACGGACGGGTTTGACGAGATGAGCCCGGAGCAGGCCGCCGGTATCATCCTGGATGGCTGGCGGCGCGGGAAAGACTTCATTCCCGTCGGCCGGGTGGCAAGCCTTGGCTGGCGCATCAACCGGCTCTCTCCAAGGCTCTACAACTGGCTGATGATGCGGAAGATCCAGCCCTAACCCAAGCGTCTTTCCGAGACGCTGCTTGAGAAGGGACCCGGCTTTCCATGGGCGGGTGGCTGGTGAAGAAGCAGGTTTTCCACAAAATTCAATCAATCGATTGATTAATTTTTGGAACGGCGTTAGGGTTCTGCCAGATCACGTTCCGGAAGGTACCATGAACCAAAGTGCCGAAACCTCACCCAACACCGCGAAAGCCGGAGACCAGACCCGTATCGCGCTGTTGATGGCGGGCATCCGCCTGTTCGGGACAAAGGGGTTCGAAGCCACGTCGACGCGGGAGATCGCCGCTGCCGCGGAGGCAAACATTGCCTCCATTGCCTATCATTTCGGAGGCAAGGAGGGCTTGCGACTGGCCTGCGCGGAAATGGTCGGGAGCCGGATCCAGAGTGTTGTCGGTCCGGCGCTGATGGCCATCGATCCCAAGGATGACCCGGTGCTGGCGCAGGCCGCCTTCGAGCGGGTCCTCATGGGGGTGACCGATTTCATGCTCGGGCAGGTCGAGGCCCGCGACATTGCAGGCTTCATGGTGCGCGAGCTGGGAGCTCCAGGCGCCGTTTTCGACCGGGTCTACACCGATTTCATCCTGCCTGTGCATCGCAGCCTGTGCGACCTCCTGGGACTGGCCACCGGCCAGGATCCGGAAAGCGACCTGATCCGCCTTGGCACCTTCAGCATTGCGGGTCAGGTCGTCTATTTCCGTATCGGGCACGCCATCGTCGCAAGGCGGATGGAGTGGAAAGCCGTCGGACCGGATGAGGTTGGCACCATCAAGGCGGTGATCCTGGCCAATATTCGCGCGTTCATCGCCACCAACAGAAAGCAGCAGCCATGATGTCCTTCATCTGCGCCCTCCCCATCCTTGCCAGCCTGTTTGCTGCCTGCGGTAGTGCCGGACCGCTCGCGGTCGGGTATGTCGAGGGCGAATATGTCCTGGTCGCCCCCATCGAAACGGCCCAGGTCGTGGATCTTGCGGTCAGGCGTGGCGACAGGGTCGCCAATGGACAGGCGCTGGTGCGGCTTGAGCGGCGGGATGCGGAGATTGCCGTGGCGCAGGCTGAAGCCGGGTTGGCGCAGGCGGAACAGCAGCTGGCCAATCTGCAGGAAGGACGACGTCCGGAAGAAATAGCCAGCATCGTCGCCTCGCTGAGATCGGCCCAGGCCCAGGCGGCGGAGGCCGAACGGGTCCTGCAACGCCAGTCGGACCTGCTCAGCCAGGGCATCTCCACCCAGGCGGCCTTTGACTCAGCCGCGACCGCGGTCGAGCTCAACAAGGCCAAGGTCAGTGAGCTCGAAGCCAATCTGGCGGTCGCCAGGCTGCCGGCACGCGAAAACGAGATCAGGGCCGCGCAGGCTGCGGTAGACCAGGCCGCCGCGGTGCTCGATTCTGCTGAGTGGCGGCTTTCCAAGCGGGTGCTGTCGGTCCCCTTGTCCGGAGTCGTCTCGGACATCATCCGCAATGCCGGCGAGGTGGCAGGGCCGCAGGCGCCGGTCTTGTCGGTGCTGCCTGAAGGTGCGGTCAAGCTCAAGGTTTATGTGCCGGAAACCGCGCTTTCCAGCATCGGGGTGGGGGAAACCCTTGTGGTGCGGTGTGACGGTTGCGGTGACGGCATGCGGGCAACGGTGAGCTATGTTTCGCCCGATCCCGAGTTCACCCCGCCGGTTATCTACTCGCTGGAAAACCGCCAGAAGCTGGTCTATCTGGTCGAAGCGCGCCCCGCTGCGGATGCCGGCGCATTGATGCCCGGGCAGATCGTTGACGTCGACCTTGCCGGGAGCGGACAGTGAACGCGATCGAGGTCCAGGGGCTGGTCAAGCGTTTCGGTGACAAGACCGTTGTCGACAATGTCTCGATGTCGGTGGCCGAAGGCGAGATCTCGGGATTCCTCGGGCCGAACGGATCGGGCAAGACCACGACGATCCGGGTCATGTGCGGGCTGCTGACACCCGACGAGGGCGAGGGGAGGGTACTCGGCCATGACATCCGCACCGATGGGCAGCGGATCAAGCGCGAGGTCGGCTACATGACGCAGAGGTTCTCGTTTTACGAGGACCTGTCGATCGAGGAGAACCTGACCTTCGTCGCCTGGCTTTACGATCTTGATCCGGTCTCCGCCGTCGTGCGCGATACGCTGGAGGATCTGGGGCTGTTCTCGCGGCGCAAGCAGCTGGCCGGCACGCTTTCGGGCGGCTGGAAACAGCGCCTCGCGCTTGCCGCCTGCATCATGCACAAACCGAAGCTGTTGTTGCTGGACGAGCCGACCGCAGGGGTCGACCCCAAGGCGCGGCGGGAGTTCTGGGATGAAATCCACATGCGGGCCAGCGCCGGTCTGACGGTTCTGGTATCGACGCACTACATGGACGAGGCGGAGCGTTGCCACCGGATCCACTACATTTCCTATGGCAAGCTGCTGGCCAGCGGCACCGTACCGGAGGTCATCCGCGATGCGGCGCTGACCACCTTCGTTGTCGAGGGCGGTAAAGTCACCGAGGCCGCGAGGATGCTGCAGGGCATGGCGGGCGTCGACCAGGTGGCGCCATTCGGGCTGACCCTGCATGTGGTCGGTCAGGACAGGCAAGCGCTTTCGGCGGCGATCGCGAGCGTGGCCGGGCAAACCGGGATCAGCTACATCGAAGGCAGCACCAGCCTCGAGGATGTTTTCATCCAGTTCATGGGCAAATCGACGGACAACATGGCATGAACACGCTGTTCTCGTTCCGCCGGCTGATGGCCATCATCACCAAGGAAGCCATCCAGATGCGGCGTGACCGGATCACCTTCGCGATGATGCTGGGCGTGCCGCTGATGCAGCTGGTGCTGTTCGGCTTTGCCATCAACAATGATCCCAAAGGGCTGCCGGCGGCGCTGGTGACCACCAGCCAGGACCACTACACCCGCGCCATGGTCTCGGCGATGGAAAACACCGGCTACTACCGCTTCGATCACGTGGTGGCGAGCGCCGAGGAGGCCGACCGGCTGATCAAGTCAGGTGCCGTGTCCTTCGTGGTCACGGTGCCTTCGGATTTCGCGCGGCGGGTGGAGCGCGGCGATCATCCGCAGATCCTGATCGAGGCTGATGCAACCGATCCGTCGGTGGCTTCGGGAGCGATCTCGACGCTCGGGACCGTGGCGGCGCAAGCATTGCTGCGCGAGCAGTCCGCCGAAGCGCAGGCCGCCGAGCAATCAACCGCAGCACTCAATGTGGTCGTGCACCAGCTCTACAACCCGGAGGGCATCACCCAGTACAACATTGTCCCGGGTCTCCTGGGCGTGATCCTGCAACTGACCATGGTGATGATGACCTCGATGGCACTGACGCGGGAAACCGAGCGCGGCACCATGGAGAACCTGCTTGCCATGCCGGCGAGCCCGCTGGAGATCATGCTCGGCAAGGTTCTGCCCTTCCTGGTCGTCGGCGGCGTGCAGGTCCTCGTGGTGCTGGTGGCGGCCAAGACGTTGTTCGGCGTGCCGTTTGTCGGCTCGCTCTGGCTGCTCTTGGTCAGCATCCTGATCTTCGTGCTGGCGCTGGTTCTGCTCGGCTACGCGTTTTCCACCCTGGCGCGGACCCAGATGCAGGCGATGCAGCTGACTTTCTTCTTCTTCCTGCCTTCGCTGCTGCTCTCGGGTTTCATGTTCCCGTTCCGCGGCATGCCGGCCTGGGCGCAGGCGCTCGGAGAAATCTTCCCGCTCACGCATTTCCTCAGGATCATCCGCGCGGTGATGCTCAAGGGAGCCGATCTGCAGGGCGTGGCGACACCGCTCGGCGCGCTCATGGTCTTTGTCGCGGCCTACATGGTGCTGGCGCTGATGCGGTTCCGCCGAACGCTGGATTAGGATCACGCAAGCAAGCAAGCCTGGGCGGTTCAGTCCGACCCTGGTATCCCGCTCATCTCGACGGCGCACGACAGCCTGATGTGACATCGAGAGCCTGGTCGTAGTGCTTCGCGTTCACATCCATCAGCCCAAGCACAGTGTGGAAGAGTTTGTCACGCGACAGGGTCTCGTCCACCAGGCCGGGGTCATCAGGTGGCCGGCTCCGGCGGGGGTGGTCTGGGTGGCGTTGCGGATCATGTGGTTGTCGATGATGACGCCAAGTTTCTGCATGATCCAGGACGCAGCCGCGGCGCTGAAAAGGGCGACGATGTAAATCGGCTTGGTGATGTATTTCACGGTCACGCTGATCGACAGTGCAGTCAGCAGTGCCGACATGCCGATCGCGAAGGCCCTGACCGTGTTGGCCCAGAAGTCATCGTTGACGGCAAGGATGATTCAGGCGGCAACCAGCAGGCTGAGCGGAAGGCTGCCTATTGACGGCCGAACGAGTTTGATCAGAGGAATTCCATGAAGTCTAGCGGTTGTGTTCCTGGGTGTTTTTTGGGAGCGCCCGCCCGGAGGGTGCATCCGGTGAGGTCAGCGGTATGACAATCCGCGCCTCCAGCCCACCCAATTGTGCCGTGCCGAGTTCAAGCCGGCCGCCGAAGGACTCGACGATGTCACCGGAAATGGCGAGCCCCAGCCCCGCGCCGAGATCGGACTGGTCCCGCCGCTTTTCGGAGCTGATGGCCTCGGCTCCGGCGTCCGGATCAAGCCCCGGGCCGTCGTCTGAGATCCGGATCATGATTGCGTCCGGTGATGCCTTGGCCGCGATCAGGACCCGTGAACTTGCATACCGAACGGCATTTTCGGCAAGATTGCCGATCAGTTCATTGAGATCGTCCGCATCGACCGGGACAGTCAGGGCTGCTTCGACTGTGCATTCCAAATCCAGACTTTCCCCTTCCGGTGTGCGCTTGAGCGCACGCAAGATGCCATCGACAACCGGCCGCAGCGGCGTGCGGTCCTGGCTTCGGCCATGACGCAAACGGGCACGGGCAAGTTCCCGCTGAATATGCCGGCGCATACGTCCGGTCAGTTCGGAAATGTCATCGGCGATGCCGGTTTCGCCCTTCGCGCGGAGCCGTTCGACATCGGAGACCAGCGCGGACAGGGGTGTCTTGAGGCCATGGGCGAGGTTGGCAGCACGGTCTCTGGCGCGGCTGATGGCCTGATCCTGGGCCTCCAGCAGGGCGTTGACTTCCTCAACGAGCGGGGCGACCTCCTGCGGCACGCGGTCTGCCTCAAGCCGTTTGAGGGTACCGCTCCGGATGGCGCTGACGCCCGAGAGCACCCGGTAGACCGGCTTCAGGCCTTCGCCGATCTGAAGCAGGAAGCCGAGCAGCAGGACGATACCCAGGATTGCCAGCACCGGCGCGAGATCCCTGGCAAAGCCTGTCGCCAGCGCGCTGATCTCCGCGCGGTCGATGGCGACCGATACTCTGAGCGTGTGATCTCCGTCCGGTGCGGCAATGACCAGCATGATTTCATGCACCAGCAGCGTGGAGCCTTGCGGACCGCCGGTGTCGTGCACATGGGTATCTCCTGGGCTGAGCACATCACCGGGGATATCGAGATAGGTGTCCCACAGCGACCGCGACTTGAGCCGGGTGCCGGTTCCGGTGTCGTCGATCTGCCAGTAGAGCCCGCCGAAGATGGCCTGGAAGCGGGGATCGACCGGCTCGCGGTCGAGCGAAAGCCCGGACTCCCGGTCAAAGCGCAGCCCACCGGTCAGCTGGTTGAGGTGGGTGTCGAGTTCCTGGCCGACGCGGCGTTCGAGATGGCGCGAGAACAGCGCGGAAAGGCTGAAGCCCGTGACCAGCAGGGCGGCGGCGACGACGATTGCCGCATATGCAAACAGCCGGAAGCGAAGGGAGCGGGCGGTTCTCATGAAGAGCCATCCGGCTCGTTAACGATGTAGCCGAACCCGCGGCGCGTCTCGATGAGGGCTGCGGGCAGTTTCCGCCTGACGCGGCCGACCAGCACCTCGACGGCGTTGGATTCACGCTCGAAATGGACCGATTGCAGGTGCTCTGAGAGTTCCTGCTGGGACACCACACGGCCCTTGTGAAGCATCAGATAGGCGACGAGCCGGTATTCCTGCGGGGACAGGCTGACGGGAACGCCGCGGACGCTGAGCCGCATCTGCCGGGTGTCGAGTTCGGCATCGCCGACGATGACGACAGGGTTGGCCTGTCCGCCGGAGCGGCGGATGATGGCGCGCAGACGGGCAACAAGCTCCTCCATGCGGAACGGCTTGGGCAGGTAGTCATCTGCGCCGGCATCGATGCCTTCGACCCGCTCGGTCCAGGCGCCGCGGGCGGTGAGCACCAGCACCGGGAAATCACGGCCTTCCGCACGCCAGCGCTTGAGCACCGTCAAACCGTCCATGCCGGGAAGACCAAGATCGAGAATAGCGGCGGCATAGGCTTCGCTGTCGCCAAGAAACCAGCCTTCCTCGCCATTGGCTTCACTGTCGACGACGAAGCCCGCCGCCTCGAGTGCGGTGGTGACATCCTGGCGGATTCTCTGATCGTCTTCGACTAGCAAGATGCGCATGGGATCAGTCGTCGGCTTCGAAGCTGAGAATTCTGGCGGTCCGGGCGTCTACCTCGTACTCGACGCGGCGCCCGCTGCGGTCGAGAACATAGATCTCGTAGACCGGGCTGTGCTTCGAGTTCTCGAACTCGATTTCGAGGATCTTGCCGTTGATCTGCGGTTTCAGTTTCTCGAGAATTTCCGAAAGCTGCATTATCTCGCCCTTTCTTACCGCGGCCTCGATGTCTTCGCGTTGACGATGGTCATCGTCAGCGCGTGCCGCTGCGGGCGCCAGCGCGAGTAGGGTGATCAGCAAGAGACGGCATATTGCAGGGTTCATGTGTGCAGCATCGCTGTTTGAAGATGACAAAATGCTGACAGACCCCATCAGCGGATTGTCATGATGGCTCTGCGATAAAGCCAGCGTCAACGGCCAGACGGCCAAACCACTTTATCGAAGGAGACACACCATGAAAACACCGCTTATCGCCGCCGTCCTTTTTTCGGTCATCGCACCGGCCGCAGCGTTCGCCTCGCAGGACTGCCCGAACGTGCCGCGTGACCAGTGGATGAGCGATGCCGCCATCACCGAGAAGGCCAAGGCGCTCGGCTATGACGTGCGCTCGATCAAGGTCGATGACGGCTGTCTGGAAGCCTATGCCATGGACAAGAACGGCAAGCGCGTCGAGGTCTATTTCCACCCGGCTACCGGTGACGTTCTCAAGGTCTCGGCAGACGACTGATGGTACCGCTCAAGGCCACGATGGAAGCAGGCGACATTCAGTCGCCTGCGACCGTCCGGGTGTGGGACCCGCTGGTCAGGATTTTTCACTGGTCGCTTGTCGGCCTGTTCACCTTCGCCTTTCTCACCGGCGATGAATGGCAGAAGCCGCACGAGGTGGCAGGCTACATCATTGCCGGGCTGATCGGCTTCCGGGTGATCTGGGGATTTGCCGGCTCCCGCCACGCACGGTTTTCCTCGTTCATCTATCGCCCATCGACCGTGGCAGGGTTCCTCGCCGACACGATGCGGATGAAAGCCCGGCGTTATCTCGGGCACAATCCCGCGGGCGGGCTGATGGTGCTCGGGTTGCTTCTGGCCATCGCTGTGATCTCGCTGAGTGGATGGATGATGACAACCGATGCCTATTGGGGCGTGGGCTGGGTCCAGGAACTGCATGAAGCGGCTGCCTTCAGCGCCGTTGGTCTTGTGGCGCTGCATGTCGGCGGCGTCCTTGTCGCCAGTTTCGAGCATAGCGAGAACCTGGTCCGCGCCATGGTGACCGGCCGCAAGCGCGCGCCTGGCCCGAACGACATCGCCTGAGCGTCAAAGCCCCCGCACGAAGTTTGGGCCGACCTGCCAGTTGCCGCCGCGCTGGCAGGTCATTTTGTGCTTGCTCGCCGCCAGCGGCGCGCGAGGCTGAACGCATGCCCGCGGATATGAGGCCGGGCTGTGGCGGCAGACCTGAAAACAGGGGCCGCGGCAGCCCCGGTGTCTTGTGTCTGTTGCACTGCTGGGGCAAGTTCGCTGCCGTCCGGGTCCGCAACCGGAACCTGGCTGGAACACCGTCCTGCAACGCCCGTCTCCGCGCACCCCACCGGTTGCGGTCAAACCAAGCGCCTTTGGAGTGTCTCAATGGATCTGATCGAGAATCGCACGCTTGACGAAATCGCGGTCGGGGACCGGGCCGAGATCGAACGGGTGCTGACCCAGCCCGACATTGCGCTGTTTGCCACGGTGTCCGCCGACATCAACCCCTCAACTCTCGTGGATGGCGAGGAGGAAGGTCCGGAACTCACGCAGGGCATTGCCCATGGCATGTGGGCCGGCACGCTGATTTCTGCGGTTCTGGCGACGCGGCTGCCGGGTCCGGGAACCGTACATCTGGGTCAGACGCTGACATTTCACCGACCGGTCAATGTCGGCGACCGCATCGTGGTTCGCGTTGAAGTGACCGGCATCGACAAGGCCACGGGGCGGATCACTCTGGACTGTACATGTGTGAATGCCGAGGGCGAGACGATCGTGTCAGGGCAGGCCGAGGTGCAGGCGCCGCGTACCAGGATCCGCCGGCGCATCGCCCGCATGCCGGTCTCCCATCTCAAGGCTCCGGGCGTGCGCTTCGGCGCGCTGGTCGAGCGGGCAAGGGCGCTCGATCCGCTGTTGACCGCCATTGTCCACCCCTGTGATGCGCTGAGCCTCGGCGGGGCGCTGGCCGCGCGCGACGAGGGCATGATCACGCCGGTGCTGGTCGGGCCCACGGCCAAGATCGAGGCCGCGGCGGACGCTGCGGGGCTGGATCTCGCGGGTCTCGACATTGTCGATGCGCCGCACAGCCACGCGGCGGCGGAAGTGGCCGTGGCGCTGGTGCACGAGGGTCGCGCCGGCGCGCTGATGAAGGGCAAGCTGCACACCGACGAGCTTCTGATGGCCGTGCTCGACAAGACCAAGGGATTGCGGACCGAGCGGCGATTGAGCCATGTCTTCGCGCTCGACGTGCCCGGGCAGGACCGGACGCTGTTTGTCACCGATGCGGCGATCAACATCTCGCCCGATCTCGAAGCTCTGAAAGACATCGTGCAGAACGCCATCGATCTGGCCATCGCTATCGGCGTGGAGGTGCCGCTCGTGGCGCTGCTGTCGGCGGTGGAAACCGTGACCGGCAAGCTGCCCTCGACGTTGCTCGCCGCCGCCATCTGCAAGATGCACGACCGCGGCCAGATCACGGGCGGCAAGGTCGACGGGCCGCTCGCCTTCGACAACGCGATCTCGCCCGCCGCGGTCGCCGCCAAGGGCATCGTCTCCGATGTCGCCGGCCATGCCGACATCCTGGTGACGCCCAATCTCGAAAGCGGCAACATGATCGCAAAGCAGCTGATCCACCTTGCCGGCGCCTCATCCGCCGGCATAGCACTCGGCGCCCGGGTGCCGATCATGCTGACCAGCCGCTCCGACACGGTGGACGCAAGAATCGTCTCGGCGGCGCTGGCCAAGGTGTTCTATCACTGGCGGCGGCTAAGGCCGCTGGGGTTGCCGGGGTAGGGCTGGGGCGTGGGGCTGAGATGAAAGACTGCATTGTGGCGGATGCCATTTCCAGGTGAGACAGCCGCGGGGGACAGTGAGGCTTTAACCAACCCCGTTAATCCTCGCTCAATCGTGACTAGTGCATCTATTACCGATTGCAAAGTGCACCGGTTCAAGCTAGTCGAAATCGCTTATCAGAACGGAAATTCATCGTCGATATGGCCTTCAGTCGGCCAACCCGGAGTATCGGAAAGCTCGGGGTTTCTCAGGATTTCTTCAATTCTCTGTTGACCATACTTCGCCCTCAGAGCTTCTTCGAAGCTCGGTTCAATATCTCTTGAAAAGGCAAGGAGGCCGCGCATGTAACTTACTTCAAACGTATCGAGCTTCCCATTAATCCAGCGATGTATTAGTGCCTTAATTTCTCTTTTCCGATTTCTTCCGATCGAAAGTCGATGTTGTGGGGTGATGACAACACCAGTTATGCTTCTGTGGTACTTCTTCGAAAGGTGCGTAGTTTTTTTGCGATTGAGGCGTATCGAGAGGTGAGGGACATTCCTCTTAACATCTGCGATTTTTGCCTCAAGGTTAACAAGTTGGTCTGGTTTGTTTGCCGAAATGAAAATGTCATCGGCATAGCGGCTATAAATCAGATCTCGTTCAACGCAGTAATTGAATAGCATTTGATCAAATGGAAACATCATTGCATTTGTAATAGATGGAGAGCTTGGCGCACCAATAGTCAATCGATCGTAACGACAGACAATATTTCCGACGAATTCTATGTCTTCTTCATTGAGAATAATACCAATTTTCTTACCTTCTGATTGAATAAATGCCTGTACATGATTTCTCCTGAATGATGGAAAAAAATTCGCAAAGTCGTATCTGTTCGTGTAAAGTGACTTACGATGACGTTCAGCATTAACTCTGATGCCTCCCCCCTTTCTATAAGCAGTAGCCGCATCATGTATGGGTAGCCGTTGAATTATTACTTTAACAATCCATCTCTGAATCGCCTTTAATTCGCGGCTCGGATGAGCAATTCGTCTGGGTTCGCCATTCCTCTTTGGAATATCGTACAGTTTATAGTGGCGGCTTGCGTTCTGTGCCAAACGCAAAAGCTCGGTCTCCTGAAGTTGGGTTGATCTGGCAATTTGATTGATCAGCATTTCGTTAGGCTTTCCAGAATTGGGCCAAAGCCATTTTCACTTGAGTACAGCAAAGCTGATGTTTCGACAGAGATTTCCGTTAGTTCGGTCTTAGCGCCATCTACCAACGAGAGTGCAAATGGACGCTTATCCGATGCCGTCAAATGCCCAAAGTCACCAACCTCCACCAATCGTTCAGAGCCCACCAGAATGGAGACAACTTTTTTTATGCGACTCGGAGAAACTTGGCTCTTGAACGCGCTTCGAAGGATCGATTCAATATCTTCTCCAGTAGCGACAACAAGAAGGCTTACGAGTCGATGAATAAGGGCAAATAGTTCGAACGTACTCAATCTATTAAATTCTTTAGGAGAAAATTTTCGTTTTCTTTTTGATAGTTTTGCGTGATCCGTTATTCGAGTTGAGACCATGGAAAAATCAGGTTTGTTGTAGTCAAGTTGGATAGGGTAGCCGAACACGGACGTCTTTGAGACCTTTGTAGCCGGGCCAAGCGAAATGAAACTTCCGGAACGCTGATGGTTCAAATCCAAAGCGAGAACGATCTTTCTCGCCAGCGGGAGCTGTCCAGAAAAATAGCCAAGCTCGGCAAACGAGCCAGGGGCTTCAGGAAAGAGGACTATTGCAACCGAAAGGTCTGCTACCATCGTCTCGAAATCAGCGATATCGAATGGTTCAGTATCGCCAAATGAGAAGTAGTTCTCCATTGCAAATTCGGGCTTAAAGAATTCGTAATCAGGCAGTAAACTGGGAAAAGCCTCTTCAAAAAGGCTTCTCATGTCAGTTGGGCTGTTTCCACCACACACAAAGACGATGTTTGATTGATTGAGGATGTTGTAACCATCCTTTAGAAGTTGGACCATCCTACCGCGTAACACCTTGTTTGTGCCTTCGCGAATAGGATGGTCCATTCAGTTCTCTTACTTAAGCGTCCGACTTCGAAAAGTTTGTCGGCTCCGAGGAGGAACGACCGGTGACGACAAACTTTTCGAAGTCGGCGCCCGATATCGTTCAATTGAAATCAGCCTGGCAAATCACCCGGCCTAGAGCGTTCAGAAAACACCCAGCTAAGAGCAAATCATACTATAATCAATTAGGTAATAACTGCAAGTGGTTTGATATCATTCGTACATTGAGTAACAAGCGCCTATAGGAGCAAAAGTCCGAAGCCTTCTTTACTCAACGTCCCCCCAACCTCACCGCATCAACAACACCGGCGCCTTGCAGGATCTCAGCATTTCCGTCGTGGTCGAGCCGAGCACGAAGGCGCGGATGCGGGAGTGGCCGTAGGCGCCCATGGCGACGAGGGCTGCGCCGTGCTCCTCGACGCGCTTGCCGAGCACTTCATCGGGCTGGCCTGCGAGGATGGTGGTCTCGACCTCTAGGCCCCCGCCCGTGAGGATGGCCTTGGCGCTTTCCTGCGCCTTCTCGGTGTCGCGGTTGCGTTGGCCGACGGTGACCAGATCGATCCTGAGGCCCGAAAACAGCTTGTTGCCGGCAATATGGTCGACCACGCGCTGGCTCGAGGCGCCGCCGTCGAAGGCGACGATCGCGGTGTTGATCGGTTTGAAGGCGCGCGAGGCGACGAAGACCGGCTTGTGGCTGGCGCGGATGAAGCGCTCCAGATGCGCGCCGAGCCTGAGGCTGGCGAAATCGGCTTCCTCACCGCGTTTTCCCACCATGATCATGCCGGCGGGGCCTTCCTGCTCGATCACTGTCTCGACGATCTCGCCCTGGCGCAGGTGAGCGCCGGCGACCTTCTGACCCGCGGCCTCGATGATGGCGCGGGCATCGTCGAGAATGGCGCGGCCCTTCTGGCTCAAGAGCTTGGCGCGCTGCTCGTCGAGGGTGGAGAGCTCTTCGAGCAATGCGGTGCGGGCGCCGAGCGCAATCGAGCCGGAAAGATCGGACTTGCCGGCGCCGGATTGCCGGTCGAGCACGTGCAGCAGGTCGACTGCCGCATCCATCCGCGCCGCGGCCCAGGCGGCATGGTCGCAGACGCTTTTCGAATAGGTGGACCCATCAACAAGGGCCAAAAGAATGTTGGTCATGATCAGGTCCTCCTCAATGCGATAATAGCTGGTCCATGGCGCCCGGCTTGTCATGGATTGCCAGCCGGTCGACGATGGTTTCCGATGCCTCGTTCATGCCGATGATCTCCACTTCAGCGCCGTCGCGGCGGAACTTCAAGACCGCCATGTCGAGGGCTGCGACGCTGGAAATGTCCCAGATGTGGGCGCGGGAGACGTCGATGACGACCTTGTCCAGCACTTCGCGGAAATCGAAGGCCTTCATGAAATCTTCGGCGGAAGCGAAGAACAGCTGGCCCTCGACGATGTAGGTGCGGGTGCGGCCGTCGTCCGACAGCGTCGAACGGACGCCGAACAGCTGCGCGATCTTCCAGGCGAAGAACAGGCCCGACAGCAGAACGCCGACCAGCACGCCGATGGCGAGGTTGTGGGTGAAGACGACGAACAGCACGGTCGCCAGCATCACCACGGAGGATGAGCGCGGATGGGTCCTGAGGCTCTTGATCGAGGACCAGGAGAAAGTGCCGATCGAGACCATGATCATGATCGCCACCAGGGCCGCCATCGGGATTTCAGCGACCGAGTCGCCGAGCACGACGATGAAGAACAGGAGCATGGCGCCGGCGACGAAGGTCGACAGGCGACCGCGGCCGCCGGATTTCACGTTGATGATGGACTGTCCGATCATGGCGCAGCCAGCCATGCCGCCGATGAAACCTGTGGCGGTGTTGGCGATGCCCTGGCCGACGCATTCCATGTTGCGGTTGGACGTTGTGTCGGTGAGATCATCGACGATGGTCTGCGTCATCAGCGATTCAAGCAGGCCGACGGCTGCGACCGCGACCGAATAGGGCAGGATGATCCACAAGGTCTCGAGGTTGAGCGGGATATCTGGGATCAGGAACACCGGCAGCGTGTCGGGCAGGGCGCCCATGTCGCCCACCGTGCGCAGGTCGAAACCGAAGAACCAGGTGATGGCGGTAAGAACGACGATGGTGACCAGCGGCGAGGGGATGGCGGTGGTGATCAGCGGAAACAGGTAGATGATCGCAAGCCCGCCCGCGACCATGACGTAGGTGAGCCAGGGGACGCCGATGAGTTCGGGCAGCTGCGCCATGAAGATCAGGATCGCCAGCGCGTTGACGAATCCGGTCATCACCGATTTGGACACAAAGCGCATGACATAGCCGAGCCGGGCAATGCCCGCCGCAATCTGGATCAGGCCGGCGAGCACGGTGGCTGCGAGCAGATATTCAAGCCCGTGCTCCTTGACCAGCGTGACCATCAGCACCGCGGTTGCGGCCGTGGCAGCCGAGATCATGCCCGGCCGGCCGCCGACGATCGCGGTGATGACCGCAATCGAGAACGAGGCGTAGAGGCCGACCTTGGGGTCGACACCGGCGATGATCGAAAACGCGATTGCCTCGGGGATCAGGGCAAGGGCTACGACGAGGCCCGAGAGAATGTCGCCGCGGATATTGCCGGTCCATTGCGACGCATAGCTGTTGAACGAGATCATGGAGAGTTGGCGTCCTGTCCGGTGAAGGGATGTTTCGATGATGCTGTGCTTGCAGGAGTGGGCCGATGCAAAGCTGAACCAGGCCCTGCGTTCCTGCGTCCTGCAGGCAAATGATCCGAATGCGGATCAACGAGAGTGCCGTCTCGATACAGGCATAAGCCGCTGATGCCAAGCCAAGCCTGTTCGCAGCTGCGGAAAAACTGACCAAAAGCCCTAAATCAGGCGGTCAGTTCGTGAATGGTCACGTCCGGGCAGACGGCTCTGGCGATGTCGCAGAGATGGCGGTGGTGGGTGAGATAGATCACCTGGCCGACATTGGCCATGCCTGCAAACAGGCGGAAGGTTTCCTCGGCACGGAAATCGTCGAAGGTCTCCATGATGTCGTCGGCGATGAACGGCACCGTGTCGCGCGTTGCGGCAAACTCGTGGAAGCCTGCGACGCGAAGCGCCAAATAGAGCTGGAAGCGGGCGCCCTTGGACATTTCTGCCGCCTGTTTCGAGGTGCCGTCATTCTGAATGGCCATCAGCAGTTCGCGCCCCTTGTCGCGTCCATGGTCGGGTTGGGATGCAAGGCCGGTATAGCGGCCGCGGCTGATGGTGCGGATGGCTTCCGAGGCGCGCTGCATCATTGAGGAGCTGTGGCGCTCGCGGTAAAGCGTCAGCGCCTGCTCCATGGCGATGACGCCGGCGGATAGCCTCAGATAGCGCTCGGCGCCTTCGGCGATGGCTTCCAGCGTGGTGCGGCGACGCTGTTCGATGCGGGCTACCGCGTCGTCGCCGCCGACAGCATCAAGCGCATCCGAGGCGCGGGTGCGAGCGGCGAACAGGTGCTGGATTTCGGCGTCGAGCCTTTCAAGCGAGGCCTCGAGTTCCTGCCGTTCCGCGTTCAACTCGTCGGCATCGGCTGCACTCAACCGGGAGCGGGCTTCCTCAAGCGAGCCGACGCCGAGCGTCTCGCAGATCTCGGCGGCAATCTGGCTGACCCGCTGGCCAAGCTGCTTGCGTTCGAGAGCCTGGTCGATCCTGAGTGCCGCATCGGGCAATGTATCTGTGCCGAGTGCATCGAGCATCTGCGTCTTCCTGGCGGCATGGGCCGCGCGGGTTTCATCATGCTGGCGCTGCCGGGCCAAAGCCTCCTCGAACTGTCGTGTCAGATCATCATTGCGGGCACCGGCCTTCTCAGCCATTGCCAGCCGGTCCGCCAACTGCCGGGCGATGGTGCCGGCCGGGGTGTCCCGGGTGTCGGAGCCGGCCTCGGATGCTGTTGCGTGAAGCGCTGCGGTGTAGTCGGCCTGATCGCGCTGCATCTTGGCGATGCGGTCGGAAAGTCCGTCGCGTTCATGGATCGCGGTTGCGAGTTCTGCAAGCAGCGGCAGAGCCTCGCGAACCACCGCGGCGGTTGGCGCCTGCGGTCCTTTGCCGAGCCAGCAACCGTCACAGGCCTGCTTCCATGCCAGCATCCAGGCATCGGCTTCCGCTTTGGCGTTCTCGACATCGCGCTGCCGGCGGGTGAGCAGGCGCTCCTGTTCGGCCAATGCCTGACGGTAGCCGTCGAGCCTGGTTTCGCGGTTGAGCAGATGCTGGGCACGGTTTTGCAGGTTTTCGAGACTGTCGCCGGTGGTTGCTTCGGGGTCGAGCGGTGAAAGCAACCGCTGCAAACGGGAGGCTGCGGCCTGCCGGTCCTCCTCAACGGCTTGCAACTCGCCAAGCCGGGCGCGCAGTGCCTCGTCGGCGTCGAGCACCTGCTCGCGGCGGGCCAGCCAGTCCGCGATGGCTTCGGGCGTCATGCCGGCCGGCAGTGTGGGCGACAGCTGGCCGAGTGCGGTGGCGATCCGTTCTCGCAGCTCGGCGATTGCCTGTTTCAGCGCGGATCTGGCGGTTCCGGCACTCTCGAGCGCGGCCTTTGTGATCTCCGCTTGCACCGAGATTTCATTGAGCTTGGCGACATCGGCCTTGTGCATGGCACGTTTGTCGGCGGCGCCGTCATAGGCCTTCATGGCGGCTTCGAAGCCTGTTGCAGTCTCGGGGTCGAGCCTTGCCTTGTGCGTTTTCCAGGCGTCGTCGCGGGTCGTGCGCAGCGCTTCGGTCTCCGCCTCCGAGAGGAGCGCGCCGGAACGGCTGAGAGCGCCGGTTTCCGCCTCTAACCGCTTGAGCGACTGGTCGAGCCGGGCACGGTCCTCATCGGTCGAGAGGCATTTGCGCTCAAGGTCCTCGATCCCGGCTTTCCAGCCTCGTATCGTTTCCGCGGAGGGTGGCAGCATGGCGCGCAACTCGCCGATGTCTCCTTTCCAGGGTGCCAGAGTTTCGACCAGGGCCTCGTAATTGTCGCGCGCTGCGGCGACGGTGCGGCTCGCGGTCCGGCAAAGTAGGTCATGATTGTCGTTGCGCAGGACCGTGAGCGCTTCGGCGAGTTCGGTCAGCCGGACCTGGCGTTGTTGGGGAGCCCCTTGCTCAAGCGCGCCGCCCGCGGCACGCAGTTGAGCCAAGGCTTCGTCGTGGTTGACGATCGCGTCGGCATGTTCCTTGCGGGCTGAGGTTATGCGGACGTCGAGGCTCGCGCGGGCATCAACAAGGTCGCGGAGCGTGGCGGTTCTGGTCGTGTCCAGCAGCAGATCTTCGGCTGATGATGCCGATGCCTGCCCGAGCCGGGCCAGGATCTGCTCGATGCGCCCGTCGATTCGGGACAGCGCCGCACGCCGCTCCGGCAGATCCTCGCCGGCCGTTTCATGGCGGGTGCGCAGCCGCTCGAGTTCGCTCATCCGGTCCCTAAGTGAGAGGATCTGCACGTCAATCTCGAGGGCATCGCGTTCGGAGCCCAGGCGCTCGATTTCGGCTTCGAGCGCGGCGCCTGCCGCCTGTAGGGCTGCCTCCTGCTGTCCAAGGTCGCTGACCTGCTGGCGCCATTCCGGTGCAACCTCGGGCAGGTCGGAGAGGGGGGCAAGCTGGTCCTGAAGCCGGTCGAGCTCTGCCAGGCGGGGACAGGCCGCGAGAAGCCGCTCGATTGCCGCAAGCCGGATCCTGAGCCGTTTTCGCTGATCGCCTGCCTCGTCATGCCGCGAGCCTGCCTCTTCAAGGTCTTTGCCCAACTGGGCAAACCTGCTGGCCTGGGTGTCGATCCGCTCGCGCTCGGCCTTGAGTTCTGCGAGTTCGGCCTTGAGTTCGCCAAGCATGCGTTTCTGGGCGCGGGGCTTGTAGAAATCCTCGGTCTCGGTACGGATTCCCGAAAGCCGTTGGGAGAGGTCGCCGAGCCCGGCGCTTGCGGAAAACAGCAACTCTCCAAGGTCCCCGCGGCTTGCCAGAATGCTTTCGCCACCCTGTTCAAGGCTTTCGTCGTCGAGCGAAAACATGGTCTGGTAGCTGTCGCGGTCGAGCCCGCCAAGACCGGCCAGCAGTGCGCCATCGGAGACAGGTTGGTCACGGTTGTCGAGCAGGCTGTTCTGCTGCCGCTTGATGCGCGCGAATTCCTGGGTCTTTCCATCGATCTCCACGCAGGCGCCAATGCGCATGTTAGGGTAGGGATGGAGAAAATTGTAGCTGCTTTGCGCGGCAATCCCGAACAGCAAGTCGAGCCAGGCGCTGAACAGGGTCGATTTTCCTGCCTCGTTCGGGCCGTAGACGATGTGCAGGTCGCAACCGCCTTTGGCGGCCGATCCGAAATCGATCCCGTGATCGGTGAACTTGCCGTAGCGGGTGAGGTCGAGGCGATTGAGGCGCATCAGGCGGTCTCGCTGCCGGTGGCCTGACCTGGCTGCAGCCGGGCCAGCACGTCATCGGCGCCCTGGCGGGCAAGTTCCATGCGCCGCGCTTTGGTCTCCGCCTCATCAGTGCCGAACAGATCCCGGATATCGGTCGGCAGCTGCGCCTGCAAGGTGTCGGCCACGCTTGCCAACGCGGTCTCGTAGGCGTCGGAGCCCAGGATGTCGTTTTCGATCAGTGCCCGGAGTTCGTTAAGCGGGTCTGCGGCAGATGCCTGTGGAGTAACGGGCGGGGTGCAGGCTATGTCGAGCTTCTCGATCCAGGTGTTGCCGATCTGCTCGGCCCGTTCCTCAGCCTCTGCCAGAAGCAAATCAGAATCGCGGCGCATGCGCCAGGCGAGCGGAGTTTCCCCCGAAAGGGCGAGCCGAACCACCAGATGCGGAGCGGTCGAAGCGGAGCGGACCGGCTTCAGCGTATCTGCAAGCACATGTGCGAGGTCGCTCCACTCGCTGAGACCGGACGCATCAATGGTGATGCGGGCAAATTCGGCGAGAGCGGTTGGTTTCTCTTCAAGGCTCACCTGCCCATCATCGACGATTGACACCAGTGTAACCGATTTGGGGCCGTCCTCGTTGATGTCACGGCCCTGCGGCATGCCGGGCATGACGATGGTGGCCGAGCCGGTAACAACCGAGCGCTTGTGGATGTGTCCCAGTGCCCAGTAGTCATACCCGGTTGCCTCCAGTTCGGCGGGACTGCAGGGCGCATAGGGATCATGCCCGGGGGCGCCGCCAAGGCTTGTGTGCATGATGCCGATATTGATGGCATCGGGGTGAGCCCGGCCATATTTCGGCAGCAGGCTTTCGGGCGCCGTGGGGTTGGCGAAGCTCAGGCCATGGATCACAACCGGCTTTTCGCCCTGTTCGCGTTCGATCACAACATGCTCGCCGCGCCCGCTGAACAGTTTGACGAGGTCTGGCAGCACCAGTTCGCGGGAAATGCGCGACAGCGCATCGTGATTGCCGCGAATGATGAAGGTGCGAATGCCAGCTGTCGCCAGGCGGTTGAGCTCGCTTGCCAGAAAGCGGGCGGTTTTCATGGAGGTCTGGTCGCCGTCGTAGAGATCGCCGGCAATGATCAATGCATCGACGCGTTCGCCGACGCACAGGTCGACGATATCGCTGAAAACCTGCCGCGTGGCGCCGCCAATCAGATCAGCAAGGTCCCGATTGCGCAGCGCCAGGGATTTCAGCGGCGAATCAAGATGGATGTCGGCGGTGTGAATGAAGCGGAAGCCGGCGATTGAATTGTCCTCCGGTTTTTCCGGATTTGGGTTGATCGGGTCAGGCCGAGCCATAGCACAGGCTATCGGTATGACGGCAAGCGGTTGGACGGCAAAAGGGCCGTCTTTTCAAACGGCCCTGAGGGAATCAGCAAAACTTGGCAGTCTGCAGCCGGATGCGTGTCAGGGCGCGCGGCCGGTCTTGCCGGTTACCTGAAGCCATTTGCCGCCATGATCCGGCGCCTGGATCTTGCGGAAGCTCATTCGCGCGGATTGCACCGGCATAACCTCGTCGACAAGATTGTCGAGGACATAATCGCCATCGCGGGTTCTGACCACCAGCACGGTGTGCGCCTCGCTGCCATTGTATCCCATCGTCAGCAGAAGTTGGGAAGGCTTGAAGCCGCTACGCAACAGTTTTGCGCGTTTGGCGAGGGCAAAATCCTCGCAATCGCCCGATCGCGCATTGGCGGTCCAGAATTCCTTGCGACCGAAAGCGGTCTGGTCGGCTGCTGCCTTTATCGAGCGGTTGACCGCGCGATTGACGCCGTTGAGGAGGTTCTTTCGGGCGGGCGGCAATGCGGCATCGGCCGAACGTCCGCGGCAATCGAAAGCATTGCGTGTACAGTACTCCACGTGCCCGTAAGGCCGGGTGGTCTGTTTGCCCGTCTTGAGCCAGGTAGAAGCCAGCGCCGGAGACAGAAATGTGAACAAGGCAGCCAGAGCCGCGAGCATGAAAAGAGGTACGCTCATGGTTTGCATAGGTCTCCTTGTCTTGTGTTGCTCAAGAGGCCGAGCGCCTCATCTGGGCAGATAAGAAGCGAAAAATGACGATTACGCAAGTCTTGCCGGCGGAACTGTTTTCCGGAGGGCTTCCTTCTCCTGTATCCCGCGCCTGATGGCTGCGACAAGAATGTATAAAAAATGGACGCCGCCTAAATTGTAGGCAGAAATGTGCGCCTTTTTGAACATTCGTTTTCCACCATCCTGGCCTGGCGGATTAAGAAACCGTTAAAATCCGGCTTTCCTCGCAACTGGCAAGGGGCTTGCATTGATCACCCTCGTGGACACGAACAGCACGGAGGCTGACATGAAATTTACCACGAAATTGCGTATCGCAGGGGCGGCGGCATTTATTACAACAGGAATCCTGACCCAAACGGCATATGCGCAGGAGGAAACGATCAAGGTCGGCGTGCTGCACTCGCTGTCGGGCACGATGGCGATCTCGGAGACCACGCTCAAGGACACCATGCTGATGCTGATTGAACAGCAGAATGCAAAGGGTGGTCTGCTGGGCAAGCAGCTTGAGGCCGTCGTGGTCGATCCGGCATCCGACTGGCCGCTGTTTGCGGAAAAGGCACGCGAACTCATGACGGTTCAGAATGTCGATGTCATGTTCGGCTGCTGGACGTCGGTGAGCCGCAAGTCGGTTCTGCCGGTGATCGAGGAGCTGAACGGGCTTCTGTTCTACCCGGTGCAGTATGAGGGTGAAGAATCATCCAAGAACGTCTTCTACACGGGTGCAGCGCCCAACCAGCAGGCCATTCCTGCAACCGACTATTTCCTTGAAGAGCTCGGGGTCGAGAAATTCGCACTGCTGGGCACCGACTATGTCTATCCGCGCACAACCAACAAGATCCTTGAGCAGTACCTCAAGGACAAGGGCATCGCGGAAGCGGACATTTTCGTCAACTATACGCCCTTCGGTCATTCCGACTGGTCCAAGATCGTTGCCGACGTGGTTGCGCTCGGTGCAGACGGCAAGAAGGTCGGCGTGATCTCCACCATCAATGGCGACGCCAATATCGGCTTCTACAAGGAGCTTGCCGCTGCGGGCATTTCCGCCGACGACATTCCGGTCGTGGCTTTCTCGGTGGGTGAAGAAGAACTGTCGGGTCTCGACACCACCAACCTCGTCGGTCATCTTGCTGCCTGGAACTACTTCCAGTCCGCCGATGCTCCGGTGAATGCCGAATTCATCAAGGAATGGAAAGCCTTCGCCGGCGAAGAGCGGGTTACCAATGACCCGATGGAAGCCCACTATATCGGCTTCAACATGTGGGTGAATGCGGTCGAGGCCGCCGGCACCACCGATGTCGATGCCGTGCGCACCGCCATGTATGGCCAGAAGTTTCCGAACCTGACCGGCAGTGAAGCCGAAATGCTGCCCAACCATCACCTGACCAAGCCGGTGCTCATCGGCGAAATCCAGGAGGACGGCCAGTTCGACATCGTCAGCCAGACCGAGCCGGTTCCCGGCGACGCCTGGACCGACTTCCTGCCCGAATCCGCCGTGCTGGAATCGGACTGGAAGGAACTCGCCTGCGGCATGTACAACACCGAGACCAAGACCTGCGTGCAGCTCAATTCCAACTATTGATCTTCACCAAGGGAAGGGGGCCTTGCGCCCCCTTCCACCTTCCCAATTGGTCATTGTTCTCCCATGCTTCGCATCATCCTTTTTGTTTTTGCCGCTCTGACTGCGTTTGCGCCCGCCAAAGCGCAGGACGCTGATCTCAACGCGCTGCTCGAGACCTACCGGGCCAATATCGAAAAGCCTTCGCGCACCACCATCGGACCGGTGCTTGAAGACCTGGTCGACAGCCAGTTGCCCGCCGTGCCGGTGTTCCTGGAGAAATGGCGGGAGAAGGAGGTGTGGCAGCGGGAAAGCGATGGGCGGTTCTTCTTTGTCGAGGATGCTACCGACGGCAAGGTGATGCTGATCGATGTCGACAGCGGCGCGGAGGCCGGGCTTGCCGACAAGAACGATCTCGACAACCTCAAGCCCAACAGTGGCGTCCGTGGCGTGATAGCCGGAGCCTTGGTGCAGTTCCAGCTTTCGGACCCTGATCCGGAACGGCGGCTGCAGGCGCTGACAGCGCTGGAGCGCGATCCCGAAGCTTCGCATCTGAGCATTCTCAGAGGGGCGATTGAATCAGAATCTGATCCGGCCATCAAGGCGCGGAAGGAGCGGCTGCAGCGGCTCTTGACCATCCAGTTCGGCAGTGACCAGGCAAACAGGGTGGCTGCTATCGAAAGTTTTGCCGGTGATCCCGGCGTCGATGCGCGCGCGGCGCTCAATCCGCTGCTTGCGACCAGAGTGGAAGTGTTCGATGCGGTGCCCGAGGGCCTCAACGTCGCCAGGCTGCTGACGCCGGGCAGCGACATCGAGCCCCAGTCGGCCTACCAAATGCTGGTCGATGCCGGCAAGGCGCGGCCTGTGGTTCCGATGGCCGACCGCAAGCAGGCGCTGATCGACAATATCGAGAATGGCATGGTTGCCGGTACTCCGGTCGCCGAGCTGGTGACGCAGGCCGCACGCGACCGGGCCTATCTGGCGCTGGCGGCCGACGGCAGCGTGCCGCCACTGGTCACCCCGGACGAACAGCGTTCTGCAGTCGCCAATCACGTGTTTGCCGAGATCTACGCCGAAAAAGACCCGGTGCTGACCACGGCCGCGCGGGAAACGCTCGCCAACATCAGCGGTACGGTCGGTTTGTACCAGTTCGTCGATCTGGCGCTTGACGGGCTGTCGCTGGCGTCGATCTACTTCCTGGCCGCGATCGGGCTTGCCATCACCTTTGGCGTCATGGGTGTGATCAACATGGCGCATGGCGAGTTCATCATGATCGGCGCCTATACCGGCTATGTCGTGCAGCAGTTCATCCCGAACTACACCGTGTCGATCATCGTGGCGCTGCCGCTGGCCTTCACGGTTGCCTTCCTGGCGGGGGTGGCACTGGAACGGCTGGTGATCCGCTATCTGGCGCACAGGCCGCTTGAAACGCTGCTTGCGACGTTCGGCATTTCCATTGCGCTCCAGCAGATCGCCAAGAACATTTTCGGCACACAGGCGCGTCCACTGACATCGCCGTCCTGGCTCGATGGCGCCTGGGTGCTCAATGACGTGGTGTCGATCAGCTACATCAGGATCGCGATCTTCGTTCTCGCTCTCGCCTTTCTGGGTCTGCTGCTGTTCATTCTCAACCGCACACGGCTCGGGCTTGAGGTCCGGGCGGTGACGCAGAACCCGCGCATGGCCTCGTCGATGGGGATCAATCCCGACCGGATCAACATGCTGACTTTCGGCCTCGGCTCCGGCATCGCCGGTATCGCAGGCGTCGCCATCGGGTTGTTTGCGAAGGTCACGTCGGAACTCGGCTCCGGTTACATCGTGCAAAGCTTCATGACCGTGGTGGTCGGCGGGGTCGGCAACATCTGGGGGACGCTTGCGGGCGCCGGGATGATCGGCTCGCTGCAGAAGGTGATCGAGTTCTTCAATCCGTCCAACACACTCGCCGCGCAGACCTACATGATCATCTTCATCATCATCTTCATCCAGTTCAGACCCAAGGGCATCATCGCGCTCAAGGGCCGTGCGGCGGGGGATTAGATCATGGAACGCTCCCTTCTTGCCCGGCAGCCCTCGGTGCTCATCTTCATCGGCCTTCTGGCGGTGTTCACCATCGTGATCACCATTCTTTCGGAAGGTTTCGGGCTCGGCATCGTCTCAACCAGCTTCATCAAGATCCTTGGCAAGACATTGTGCCTGTGCCTGATCGCCATCGCCATGGATCTGGTCTGGGGCTATTGCGGGATCCTGTCGCTTGGCCATTTCGCGTTCTTCGGCCTCGGCGGCTACATGATCGGCATGTGGCTGATGTACGAGCGGACCAAGGATATCGTCATCGCCTCGCTGTCGAGCGGGGAACTGCCGGCAACGCCCGAAGAAATCCGCGAAGGCATCGGCACCCAGATCTTCGGTGTCGTCGGCGGCGCGGAGATTCCCATGGTCTGGTACTTTGCCGACAGCCTGTTCGCGCAGCTGGCGCTGGTGGTGCTGGTGCCTGGATTGCTTGCGCTGGTCTTCGGCTGGCTGGCGTTCCGCAGCCGTGTGACCGGGGTGTATCTGTCGATCCTGACCCAGGCGATGACCCTGGCGCTGTCACTCTATCTGTTCCAGAACGACTCGGGCCTCAGAGGCAACAACGGCCTTTCGGGATTGCAGAACATTCCCGGCCTGACCGAAGTGCCGCAATCGGTGGTCTCCGTCTGGTTTTTCCTGGCTTCGGCCTTTGCCCTGGGGCTGGGTTATCTGGTGGCTGCGTGGGTGGTCTCGGGCAAGTTCGGCAATGTGATCCGGGCGATCCGCGACGACGAAGCGCGCATCCGTTTCATGGGATACCCGGTGGAGGCCTACAAGCTGGTGGTGTTCACGCTGACCGCGGTGATCGCGGCGATTGCCGGGGCGCTTTACTATCCGCAGGCGGGAATCATCAATCCGGCCGAGATCGCGCCGATTGCCTCGATCTACCTCGCAGTCTGGGTGGCAATCGGCGGCCGGGGGCGGCTTTACGGCGCGGTCATCGGCGCGGCGCTGGTGTCGCTTCTGTCGTCCTGGTTCACCGGCGGGCAGGCGCCGAGCATCCCGCTGGGCTTCTACACCGTCAACTGGGTCGACTGGTGGCAGGTGCTGCTGGGCCTGGGCTTCGTGCTGGTCACGCTGTTCGCGCCGAAGGGCATTGGCGGGTTGTTTGACAAGCTGGTCAGGAAGGATGCCGCATCGTGAGCGCGCTTCTGGAAGTAACATCGATCTCGGTTTCGTTCGACGGGTTCAAGGCGATCAACAACCTGTCGTTCGAAATCGGCGGGCAGGAGTTGCGCGCCATCATCGGGCCGAACGGGGCGGGCAAGACCACCTTCATGGACATCGTCACCGGCAAGACAAGGCCGGATGAGGGCCGGGTGCGGTTCGGCGAACCACAGCTCGATCTGCTCAGGCTGTCTGAAAGCCAGATCGCGCGGGCAGGGGTCGGACGGAAGTTCCAACGCCCAACGGTGTTCGAGGCGCAGAGCGTGCGCGACAATCTGATGATGGCGCTGAGCAATGACCGGCTGCCGTTTTCGGTGCTGCGCTACAAGGCTTCGAAGGAAGACGCGGCGCGGGTGGCGGCGCTTGCCGGGGAGATCGGGCTGTCGGGCGAACTCGACCGCACCGCAGGCGAACTCTCGCACGGGCAGAAGCAATGGCTCGAGATCGGCATGCTTCTGGCGCAGGATCCGAAGCTGCTGCTGGTTGACGAGCCGGCTGCAGGGATGACGCTTGGCGAACGCGAACACACCACCGACCTGTTGCGCCGGGCGGCCGAAACCCGCGCGGTCGTCGTGGTTGAGCATGACATGGAGTTTGTCCGCCGGCTCGATTGCAAGGTTACGGTGCTGCATGAAGGGTCGGTTCTGGCGGAAGGGTCGCTTGATCATGTGACCGGCAATTCCGAGGTCATTGATGTCTATCTGGGGCGCTAGAGAATGTTGAATGTTGAAAACCTGACCCTGCATTACGGCCAGTCCCAGATCCTCAAGGGGATTTCGCTGAAGGCCGATGTCGGGCAGGTCACCTGCGTGATGGGCACCAACGGGGTCGGCAAGACCAGCCTGCTCAAGGCGATTTCCGGCGTGCATCACCGCTCCGGTGGCGCCTACTCGCTGGCGGGCGAGACGATCGGAAAGCTTCCGGCCTACCAACTGGCCGCGAAGGGTGTTGGTTATGTGCCGCAGGGCCGCGATATCTTTCCCCTGTTGACGGTCACCGAGAACCTGGAGACCGGGTTTGCCTGCCTGCCGCGCCCGGAACGGAAAATTCCGGATCACATCTACGAGCTGTTCCCGGTGCTCAAAGACATGCGCAACCGCCGTGGCGGCGACCTGTCGGGCGGCCAGCAGCAGCAGCTTTCGATCGCCCGGGCGTTGATCACCCGGCCGAAACTGCTTCTGCTCGATGAGCCGACCGAGGGCATTCAGCCCAACATCATCCAGCAGATCGGGCGGGTGATCGCGCTTTTGAGGGATCAGGGCGAGATGGCGATCGTGCTGGTCGAGCAGTATTTCGAGTTTGCCTACGGCCTTGCCGACCGGTTCTGCGTGATCGAGCGCGGAGAAGTGAAAATGGCTGGCGACCGCGAAAGCCTGAGCAAGGAAACCCTGCGGGCGGCGGTTTCGGTCTGAGCCCAGGCAGCGGCCGGACTGCCCGGAATTTGGGCGGGTGCCGCATTTTCCGTGCTGCTCTTGCTCATTGCAAGTGCAACGATTTCAACACGTTCAGTCTGAAACGGCGGAGAGCCTCAATCTCGAGGGTGTTCTGAAATTGGCACGGTTCATGCATCTGACAAGCCAGATCCAGAGGGGATCATAACGACGCTCGAAAAGAGCGCTTTGAAGGCCGTCAGGCAGCAAGCCGCTCATCCCGGATGTACGGATAGCGCTTCGCCTGGCGGTCTTTCAGATTCCGGGCTGAAGCTCGCTGCCCCGGGCGTCGGGGCTGGCAGCCAAGGCCTGCGGCGGAACAGTCCGGCCCGCCATCTTGCGGTCGACGACCCAGTCGGTGACAGCTGCCGCGATCCAGATCGCAAACAGGGTCACCCAGGCGGTCAGCGCAAAGATGCTCGCCCCGGTCACGCCGGCGCCGACGGCGCAGCCGCCTGCCAGCATGCCGCCAAAGCCCATCAGGGCCGCGCCGGCCAGATAGCGTCGCATCGAGCCGCCACCCTCAAAGCCCTGCAGTTCGAGTTCACCGGTCACCCAGGCGGCCAGGAAAGCGCCGATGAAGACCCCCGGAACCAGGCCGACGTCGAAGTCGATCATCGAGCCGGGAGAGGACAGGAACAGCATCAGCGTGTCGGCGGACGGTCCGGTGAAACTGAGCGATTCGAGCTGAACCGGCTCGAAGGCTATGGAGGTCATGGCATTGGTGAACCACCAGGCAAGCGGAATGCAGGCACCGACTGCGAAGGACGCGGTGGTTTTCCAGATCCCGACCTTGCGCCACAACGCCAGAAACAAGCTTGCAGCAAGGCCGGCCAGAACGAGGCCGAGAGCGGTCTGTTCGGACACGGAGGAAAGCACCAGCAGATCGTTTGATCCGATCGACAGGGTGGTCAACGGTGTTGCAAGAGCTTCGCGAAGCGGTGAGAGAAAGCCGTGCAGGCTGGCCTGGGCGACGACGGCGAAGACCAGGCCTGAAAGCAGGGCGCGCAAATTGCCGGTCGCCGAAAGTACCAGAAGCCGGGACGAGCATCCGCGCGCCAGCACCATGCCGGTGCCGAACATGAGGCCGCCGATGGCGGCGCCCGAAAGGCTTTGCGGCGAGGCCAGTTGCCGTGCTTCGGTGGCGGTAAAGAGGTCGAATGCGCTGAGCAACATGGTTCCGGCGATGGCCGTGGAGAAGACGATCAGCCAGATGGCGACCTTGCCGCCAACGTGTCCGCGCGAGAATTCAATTGCCGCAGCGCGCAGGCAGAACCGGCTCTGTTGCGCAAAAGCGCCAAAAATCGCGCCGATCACTGCGCCGCCGATCAGAAGTGCAAAATTGTCGCCGAAATGGTCAGCCAGAAACTCAAGGTTCATGGTATCACCCCCATGAGGCCAAGAACACCTTATTGCGGTCCAGGGCATTGACCTGGGTCAAGACAAAGGCAAATATTCATATAAATCTATATGGGAGAAAGATCATGGCACCGTTCATTCAGACACGCCGCACATTCCTGCACTCCGGCATGGCTGCGGCCGCGACGCTGGCCTCGCCGGCCTGGCTCAAGGGTGCCAATGCATTTGAAATCGGAGATGCGGTGCTGACCAGCGTCAGCGACGGCAATCTGGTTCTGCCGCTGAGCTTTTCCTATCCGAATGCGCCGCAGGACGAACTCGTTGCACTGCTTGAAAAGAACGGCGAGCCAACCGATTCACTGACGCCCGACTGCAATGTGCCGATCCTGAAAACGGCTGACCGGCTGATCATGTTCGATGTCGGCTCGGGTTCCAACTTCATGCCGTCGGCTGGCAAGCTGCTCGACAATATGGCGGAGGCGGGATTTGATCCGGCGGATGTGACAGATGTGATCTTCACCCATGGCCATCCCGATCACCTCTGGGGGCTGATCGATGATTTCGATGAAATCGTCTACCCAAATGCCAGTTTCCACATGGGGCGGGCCGAGTGGGAGTTCTGGAGCGACCCGGGCACGGTCGACGCCATGCCGGAAGAGCGCAAGACCTTCGCGGTCGGGGCGCAGAACCGGCTGGCCGTTCTCGCCGACATGATCAACCTGTTCGAGCCCGGCGCGGAAGTCGTGCCCGGGGTGGAGGCGGTCGACACGTCCGGCCATACTCCCGGCCACATGTCCTACATGGTGCATGGCGGCAGCAGTCCGGTGTTGATCGCCGGCGACGCGATCACTCATTTCGCGGTGTCATTCGCGCATCCGGGCTGGCCCAGCGGGTCCGATCAGGATGCGGAAAAGGGTGTCGCCACCCGGCTCAAGCTGCTCGACCGGTTGGCTGCGGACAAGGCGATGCTGACTGCCTATCACCTGCCCAAACCGGGCGAGGGCAGGGTTGAACGGGATGGTTCGGCTTACAGGTTCGTCGCTTCCGCCTAGACCTTGGGGGCACGCCAGTCGGCGATAAAGCTGAACGGCGTGCCTTCGACCAGCATGCCCAGCCCCATGCGGGCGCCAGCCGCAATCGAGATCATGACGATTGGGGCGGAGATCGCCATCACGGAAAACGCGCTGACGCCCTGGCCGATGGTGCAGCCCAGCGCGAAGACGCCGCCGGTTCCCATCAGGAAGGCGCCAAGCAGGTGACGGCTGAGTTCGCGCGCATCGTCGCAGGCTTCCCAGCGCATGTCGTCGGAACGAAATGCGGAGACCGCAGCGCCGAGGAAGACGCCGACGACGAGGCCGACGCCGTAGTCGGGGAGTTCGCCGGTGACGGTTATGATCTGCAGGATGGTTTCACCGACCGGCATGACGAAGGAACCTGCCTCGACCTGGACCGGGAAGTAGGCCTGGGCCGCGAAGTTGCTGGTAATCACCCAGCCTGCCGCGATGCACAACCCGATGATGACACCGGCGCTCAGCCGGCTCCGATCGGCGCGGAAACTGGCGGATCTGAAAACCCAGTAGAAGCCGAAGGCGCCGATCACCAAGGCGAGCGGAAGGCTGGTTTCCAACCCGCTCGCGTGTGACAGCAAGGCGCCCAGCGATTGTCCGCCAAAGTCTGTCAGGTCAATTGAAAGAGGATCAAGCAGGTTTGCGCGGATGTGGGCGGTGACGCCGCGCTGGGCGGCGAGGGCAGCCAGTCCGAGCCCGGTCAGTACCACCAGCGCGCGCAGATTGCCGCCGCCGAGCCGGACCAGCGCTCCGAAGCCGCAGGTGCCGACCAGCGCCATGCCGACGCCAAACATCAGTCCGCCGATGATCGCGCCGGCGATCGGCAGGGGTTCGGTCAGGTAGAACGAGGTATCTATGGAGGCGATGCCCGCGGCGCTCAACAGCTGGGTTGCGACCAGTGCGGTCATGGCGGCGAGAACCCAGGCGCGCAACGGGCCATCGTCGTTTGCATACCAGTGGCGCTCCAGCGCTGCCATGGTGCAGAAGTGGCTCCGCCTCGCGGCATAACCGATGATCGCGCCGACCAGACAGCCCGACAGCGAAAGCAGCCATCCTGAATCGATCATGATGGTTTTCTCCTCCATTTGAGGGCCGTCCCACAGGCCCTGAAGCAAAGCTTATGCAGTGACCGGTGCGGGCGCAAGCGATGCTTGGGTGTCAACCGTCCTGCTCATCGGCATCACACAGCAGTTCGTAAAGCGAGGTCACGACCGCCGAGATGCCGGGGTCGGTGATCGAGTAGTGGATGATACGGCCTTCGCGGCGGGTGCTGACCAGGTGATCAAGCCGCAACCGCGCCAGTTGTTGCGAGACCGCCGCTTGCGGCAGCGCCAGCAAGTGCTCCAGTTCGGAGACGGTCTTTTCATTCTCCGACAGAAGCCACAGGATCAGCAGCCGGGTTTCATGGGACAGTGCCTTGAGAATGTCGCTGGCCTTGCGGGCCTGGCCGGCAAGAAGGGTGATGTTCTGCCCGTTGAAATTCTGGCCTGCCGACTGTTCGGGTGTCATTGCTCCAGCTTCGCCAGCATTTCATCGACAAGCGCCCAGAAGAACTGATCGCCGGGATAGCCGCGCAACCTTGCGATCTCCCGGCCGTCCTCGACCAGAACAAAGGTCGGGGTAAACCGCTCGATCGGGATGCCGGCGAGATCCTCGGGGAGGGGCTGGTGAATGTCGACATGGCGCAGCGGCGCGCGCTGGCCCTGCTCGGTCTTTGGCCAGGCGGGCGCGATCTCCTCGTTGAATCGCTGGCACCAGGCGCAGCCGGCTTGCTCGAACATGATCATTTCGGCGGCCATGACCGGGGTCGAGAGAGCCAGGCCGAGGGCCAGTGCAGCGGCATAGACAGTGCTCATGAGGCCGGTCCGATCTTTTGAAAATAGTGATTGCAATATATATGCAATTTTGCATATCTTGCAATCGCATTCTGGTTTGCCCCCGGTTTGCGGGAGGCGCGATGGGGCAGGATAACAATGTGTTTGTTTCGTGCAATTGATATGGCAGGAGCAGACCCGGCATGCACCAGGTTCATATAATTGTTTGGTTCCGGCGGGTCAGATCCGACAGTCGGCGCCAGGGGAGGGTTTCTGATGATCGATGTCGGGTACGGCGCCGCGTTTCTGGCGGGGTTGTTGTCGTTCTTCTCGCCCTGCGTGCTGCCGATCGTGCCGCCGTATCTGGCCTACCTGGCCGGCATGAGCTTCAATGAGGTCAAGAATGCGGATGCAGACAACGTGGCCTCGCGCCGGATCGCGCTGGCCTCCGTAGCCTTTGTTCTGGGTTTCAGCACCGTTTTCGTATCTCTTGGCGCGACCGCCAGCGTCATCGGTCAGTCCGTCGCCCGCTATTTCGATGTCCTTGCGGTGGTCGCTGGCGTTCTCATCTTGTTGATGGGACTGCATTTTCTCGGGGTGTTCCGCTTTGCGCTGCTCTACCGGGAAGCCCGGGTACAGGTCGAGCGCAAGCCCGCGGGCATGGTTGGCGCCTATGTCATGGGGCTGGCCTTTGCCTTCGGCTGGACACCCTGCGTCGGACCGATCCTTGCGGCGATCCTGTTCATGGCCGCGGCCAAGGAGAGTGCGGGGCAGGGGGCGCTTCTGCTCGGGCTCTACGCACTCGGAATCGGCATCCCTTTTGTCATCGCGGGCTTTTTCGCGAGCCGTTTCATCCGGTTTTCGACCCGAATCAAGAAACATATGGCTGTCATCGAAAAAGCCATGGGCCTACTTCTGGTGATCACCGGTATCCTGTTCATGACCGGTCAGATGTCACGGATCGCACAATGGCTGCTTGAGATGTTCCCGGCATTCGCTACGATTGGATAGGAGACACATGATGATCAGACGCGTGATAATTGCAGCTGTTGCCCTTGTAGCCTTTTCCGTCCAGGCATGGTCGGCGGAGATCGGCGAGGATGGTCTGCACAAGCAGGACTGGTTTGCCCTGACATTCCGGGACGTGGCCGAAGACATCGAGGCCGCGAAGGACGAGGGCAAGCGGCTGGTTATGGTCTTCGAACAGCGCGGCTGCATCTATTGCGCCAAGATGCACGAGGATCTGTTGTCAGACCCGGAAGTCTCGGATTTCATCAAGGCGAACTTCAAGGTCGTGCAATACAACATGTTTGGCGATGAGGAAGTCACCGATCTCGACGGCGACGTGCTGACAGAGAAGACCGCGGCACGTAAATGGGGCTATGTGTTCACGCCGACGCTGGTGTTCCTGCCGGAGGAGGCGCCGGAAGGGATGACCGTCGCCGAAGCTGCGGTTGCGACCATGCCGGGCGCCTTCGGAAAGTGGACATTTCTCAATATGTTCAAATGGGTAGCCGAGAAAGGCTACGACAGTGACGAGCATTTTCAGAAATACCATGCCCGGATCATTAACGAATTGCGGGCACAGGGTCGGCTTGAGGCGGAGTAATCCCCGCAAGTCATACATTCAAGAAATCATATTTTTGCATTGATTGTGCGGCAAAGTATGGGTATCTTGGAATCGGAGCGGATCCGGACGTAATGTGTCCGGGCAATTGGAGGAGGGAGCGCCAGATGACAAGGCGAATGAAAATCACACTGGGGGCGATAGCGGCAGTTGCGCTGTCGACTGCAGCCATTGCGAGCGAGGTTTCGCCCGAGACGGTGGAGTTCACCGATGACGGCGTGGCTGTATCGCTGACCGGTGTGGCCGGCGACCCGGTTGCCGGTGCGGAGGCGTTCAAGAACCGCCGTCTCGGCAATTGCCTGGCCTGCCATGCGAATGCCGATATGGCGGGTGAGTTGTTTCACGGCAATGTCGGGCCCGAGCTTGATGGTGTGGCAGATCGCTGGGAAGAGCCGATGCTGAGGGCCATCGTGGTCAATTCGAAGCACGTCTTCACCGACGAGACCGTCATGCCCGGCTTCTATTCGCTGGATGCCGGGAAAGATGTGGCCAAAGATTTCGTCGGCAAGACGATCCTGACCGCGCAGCAGGTTGAGGATGTTGTCGCCTATCTCGGTACACTCAAGGAATAAACCGGAGCAAAGGAGCTCGAACCCAATGCAACTGACAAGACGAAATGTCTTAGGACTGACAGCCGGTGCGGCTGCTTTCGCAATGGCCGGCGGACGGTTTTCGCCGGCTCTGGCATCCGCTGAAGATGCTGAAAAGATGGTCATGGACTTCACCGGTGGTGTTACCCCCGGCGAAGGCAAGGTCTCGCTGAACACGCCGGAAATTGCCGAGAACGGCAATACCGTGCCGGTTTCGGTCACTGTCGAAAGCGCCATGGAAGGCGACGATCTGGTGGAATCGGTCATCATCTTTGCCGATGGAAACCCGAACCCGGCCGTCGCCACGTTCCACTTTACCGAAATGAGCGGTGAAGCACTCGCAACGACCCGTATCCGACTTGCCAAGACCCAGAACGTCATCGCTGTTGCGAAGATGAAAGACGGTTCGGTCTTCATGGACAAGAAGGAAGTCAAGGTAACCATCGGCGGCTGCGGCGGCTGAGCCAGGACAGGATTTACGAAAATGGCATCAAAACCACGCATCAAGGTGCCCAAGTCGGCTTCGGCCGGTGAGGTGATCACCATCAAGACCCTGATCAGCCACGAGATGGAATCAGGCCAGCGCAAGGACAAGGATGGCAACCCCATCCCGCGCCAGATCATCAACAAATTCACCTGCACCTTCGAGGGGCAAATGGTGTTCGAGTGCGATCTGGATCCGGCAGTTTCCGCCAACCCTTATTTCGAGTTCAACGCCAAGGTGCCCTCCAGCGGGACATTCAAGTTCACCTGGCTCGATGATGACGGGTCGGTCTACGAGGCCGAGGCGCCGATCGAAGTCAAGTAACTTTGGGAGGGATCCCGGGCGGGGGAGGTTCCTGCAACGGGAAGTCCCGGGAGGACGGAGAACGTTATGAAAAGACTTTTGATAGCCGGCGTCGTGTTGGCAGCCACATTCGCGGGGGCTGGTCCGGTTTTGGCCGATCCAGTGGACGATACACTCGAGATCGATGGCACGCCAATCATCACGCGGACAGCTGCGCCCGAGGGGCATCCCTTCGATGAACTGTATTCGGGCTGGCTTTTCCGTGAGAGCGAAACCCGCGACTTGTCGCGTGATTCGTTCGAGAACCCTGGCATGATCGCTGTCGAAGATGGCGAGGCGCTGTGGAATACGGTCATGGGCACTGAAGGCAAGTCCTGCGCGACCTGTCATGAAGATGCTGCTGTGAGCATGAAGGGTGTTGGCGCGAAGTTTCCGAAATGGGATGCGGATTCGCAAAAACCGATCAATGTCGAGCTGCAGATCAACAAGTGCCTGACCGAGCAGATGGGCGCTGAAGCGCTGCCCTTCAACAAGGGCGGCCAGCAGGAACTGACCGCCTACATCAAGCATCAGTCGCTTGGCTTGCCGGTGGAGATGGACCTTTCTCAGGGCGACATGCAGAGCTGGTGGGAAAAGGGCAAGGACGTCTACTACACCCGTACAGGCCAGTTGAACCTCGCCTGCGCCAGCTGCCACGAAACAGCAATGGGCAAGATGATCCGCGCTGACCATCTGAGCCAGGGTCAGGTCAACGGGTTCCCGACCTATCGTCTGAAGAGTGGTCTGACATCTCTTCATCAGCGGTTCCGCGGCTGTATCCGCGATACCCGCGCCGAGCAGCCCAAGGCATTCTCGGACGATTTGATGGCGCTTGAAACCTACGTGACATGGCGCGGTACCGGCCTTTCGGTCGAAACCCCGTCGGTCCGCCAGTAGGCCTTGAATTTGCTGGAGGCGTTTCGGCGCCTCCAGCCCCTGACAGAAGTGCCCCTCGGGGCCTGCAGTGCCAGCAGATTTGCTGCTGGAGCAATACGCGATCACCGTTCTTCAGATCGACACGACTTGAAGAGTTTTGCGTTAACGGATTGAAAATAAAAGAAAATACGGATTCTGGCATTTGCTGGAGCGAGGTCGTTTGTCCGTTTTTCACCCCAAATGGAGAATGGGATGCATACCAGGCGAGATTTTCTGCAATATGCCCTGAATGCCGGTTTCGTGCTCGGCGCCGCCGGGCTGGGGGCGAACCCCACGCGCGCGCTGGCGCAGCAGAAGCTGACGCAGGACGACCTGCTCAAGTTCGATTCCAAGGGGCAGGTGACGCTGCTGCATTTTACCGACTGCCATGCGCAGCTCAAGCCGGTCTACTTCCGGCCGCCGGACACCAATATCGGGGTTGGCGCCTATGCAGGGGTTCCGCCGCACCTGGTGGCGCAGGAATTCCTCGATTACTTCAACATCGAGAGAGGCAGCCCTTACGCCTACGCGCACACAATGGTCGACTATGTCGATCTGGCGCGGACCTACGGCAAGCTTGGCGGTCTTGACCGCACGGCGACGCTGGTCAAGGCGATCCGTGCCGATCGCGGTGACGACAAGGTTCTGTTCCTTGACGGCGGCGACACCTGGCAGGGTTCCTACACGTCGCTGAAGACCAACGGCATGGACATGGTCGAGTGCATGAAGCTGCTCAAGCCCGACGCCATGACCGGGCACTGGGAATTCACCTTCGGCGAAGACCGCTTCCTCGAACTGATCGAAGCCATGGGCTACCCGTTCCTGGCGTCGAACATCTTTGACGCCGAGTGGGACGAGCCGGCGTTCGAGCCGACTGCCTATTTCGAGCGGGGCGGGGTCAAGGTCGCCGTCATCGGCCAGGCCATGCCCTACACGCCGATTGCCAACCCAAGCTGGATGTTCCCGAAATGGTCTTTCGGCATCCGCCCCGAAGTGCTGCAGGAAAATGTCGATGCCGCCCGCGCCGAAGGCGCCGAGGTGGTGGTGATGCTGTCGCACAACGGATTCGATGTCGACCGCAAGATCGCCTCAACGGTCAGCGGGCTGGACGTGATCGTCACCGGCCACACCCATGATGCGACACCCTTTGCGCTTGAGGTCGACGGCACGCTGCTGATGTCTTCGGGATCGCACGGCAAGTATCTCGGCCGCATCGATCTCGAGGTGAAGGATGGCAAGGTGGCGGGCTACAGCTCCAATCTCATCCCGGTCTTCTCGGATGTCATCACGCCGGATCCTGAGATGGCAGCCAAGATCGACGAGGTGCGCGCACCCTACGAGGCCGAAACGCAACGCGTGATCGGGCGGACCGACAGCCTGCTTTACCGGCGCGGCAATTTCAACGGAACCTGGGATGACCTGATCTGTCAGGGCATCATGGAAGAACGCGACACGCAGATTGCGCTGTCGCCCGGTTTCCGCTGGGGCACGACACTGCTGCCGGGCTCCGACATCACCATCGACGATCTCTATAGTGAAACCTCGATGAACTACCCTTCCGTCTATCGGTTGGAGTTCACCGGAGCGCAGATCAAGGACATCATGGAAGATGTCTGTGACAACCTGTTCAACAAGGACCCGTTCCTGCAGCAGGGTGGCGACATGGTCCGGGTTGGCGGGTTCAGCTACGCCTGCGCGCCGGAAGCGGAAATGGGTGACCGGATTTCGGAGATGCGGCTGACAGGCAGCGGCGAGCCGATCGAAGCGGACAAGACTTATGTGGTCGGTGGCTGGGCGTCGGTCAATGAAGGGGTCGAAGGTCCTGCGATCTACGACCTCATGGAAGACTACATCACCAAGAAATCGGTGGTTTCGCTGGATCCGGAGGCTGCGGCCGTCCGGGTGATCCGGTGATGCCGATCGCGACTGAAAGGCCGGGCCATGACGCCGCGGCGATGAAGACGGAGACAACAATGCTGAACAAGCAAACCGGGAGGATCTCATGGTAGATATCACCGACCCGAAACCGACGAAAAAGGCAGCGTCGCGTCGCGACTTCCTCAAGGCCGGGCTGCTTGGCGGCGCGGCTGTGGCAGCCAGCGCCGGTGCCGCGCGGGCGGCGGGCGACCCGCTGATCACCGAGATCCAGGACTGGAACCGCTATCTTGGCGAAGGTGTCGATGTCGCGCCCTATGGCAAGCCTTCGGAGTTTGAAGCCAATGTCGTGCGCCGCAATGTGCCGTGGCTGACCGCCGATCCGGTTTCCTCGATCAATTTCACACCGCTGCATGAGCTTGATGGCATCATCACGCCCAATGGCCTGTGTTTCGAGCGTCACCATGGCGGCACCGCGATCATCAACCCTGCCGATCACCGGCTGATGATCAACGGCTTGGTCGACACGCCTCTCGTCTTCACCATGGAAGACCTGAAACGGTTCCCGCGCGAAAACCGCGTTTACTTCCTCGAATGCGCCGCCAATGGCGGCATGGAGTGGCGCGGCGCTCAGCTCAACGGCTGCCAGTTCACCCACGGCATGATCCATTGCGTGGTCTATACCGGTGTTCCGTTGCGCTATCTGCTGGAAGAGGCCGGCGTCAAGACCAACGGCAAGTGGTTGCTTGCCGAGGGTGCTGACGCTTCGGCGATGACCCGCTCTATCCCGATGGAAAAGGCTCTGGACGACTGCCTTGTCGCGTTCAAGATGAACGGCGAGGCGCTGCGCCCCGAGCAGGGGTATCCGCTCCGGCTTTGCGTTCCCGGCTGGGAAGGCAACATGTGGGTCAAGTGGCTGCGCCGTCTGGAAGTGGGTGACGAGCCCTGGGCCCAGCGCGAGGAAACCTCGAAATACACCGACCTTCTCGCCGATGGCAAAGCACGCCGCCACACCTGGGTGATGGACGTGAAATCGGTCATCACCAGCCCGAGTCCGCAGGCGCCGGTAACCCATGGCAAGGGGCCGCTGGTCATCACGGGTCTCGCCTGGTCCGGAAACGGCACCATCAAACGCGTCGATGTCACGCTCGACGGCGGTCGGACCTGGCAAACCGCGCGGCTTGACGGCCCAAGCCTGCCCAAGGCGCTGCACCGGTTCTATCTCG
Source organism: Parahoeflea alexandrii (assembly GCF_024105735.1). Lineage (GTDB taxonomy): Bacteria > Pseudomonadota > Alphaproteobacteria > Rhizobiales > Rhizobiaceae > Hoeflea > Hoeflea alexandrii. The sequence goes on from NZ_JAAAML010000001.1 coordinate 1,302,478, forward strand.
ACATCAACTGGGACGGTTCGGAGTTGTTGCTGCAATCGCGTGCCATGGATGACCAGGGGCTGGTTCAGCCGACCAAGAACGAGCTGCGCCTGGCGCGTGGCGAGAACTCGATCTATCACAACAATGGCATCCAGACATGGCACGTCAACAACGACGGGGTGGTTGAAAATGTTGAAGTTTCCTAAGTCTGCGGCGTTTGCCGTTCTGGCGCTCGCTACGCTTTCCAGTCCGTCGCTCGCCGAGGGTGACGCCGATGCGGGCCAGAAAGTGTTCAAGAAATGCGCCGCCTGCCACGCTGTCGGCGAAGGCGCCAAGCACAAGGTCGGCCCCGAGCTGAACGAGATCTTCGGCCGCGCGGCCGGATCGGCTGAGGGCTACAAGTACTCCAAGGCGATGATCGAGGCCGGTGACGCCGGTCTGGTCTGGGATGCGGCGACGCTGGGCGAGTATCTGACCAACCCGAAGGGCATGATCAAGGGCACGAAGATGGCCTTTGCAGGGCTCAAGAAGGATGACGAAGTCGCCAATGTGCTCGCGTATCTCAGAACCTTCTCCCAGGAGGCGGCGGCGGCCCCGGCGGCGGCGGAAACCGGTGAAGCACCTGTTGAAACTGCCGCTGCGGCCGCTCCGCCCGAGCCTGCACCCGCTGCGGACATGGTCGTCGAGAAGAGCCAGGGTGCCTTCGGACTGGGTCGCAAGGCACTTCCCGAGGAAATTGCTGCCTGGGACATCGATATCCGTCCGGATGGGACCGGCCTTCCCGAAGGGAGCGGCACCGTAGCCCAGGGCGAGCCGATCTACACCGACAACTGCGCTGTCTGTCACGGCGATTTCGGCGAGGGTGCCGGCCGCTGGCCTGTGCTGGCCGGTGGACAGGATACACTTCGCAATGATCGTCCCGAAAAGACGATCGGGTCCTACTGGCCCTATCTGTCGACCGTCTTCGATTATGTCCGCCGGGCCATGCCGTTCGGCAATGCCCGGTCGATGTCTGACGATGACGTCTATGCGCTGACGGCCTATCTGTTGTATCTTAACGACGTGGTCGATGATGAAGAGTTTGAACTTTCCAAGGAGAACTTTGCGTCCGTGCGGTTGCCAAATGAAGCCAACTTCATTGCGGATGGCCGGGCGGACGAGCCGCATTACGCAAAGAGCGTCGAGCCGTGCATGACCGACTGCAAGCCGGGTCCGGTGGAAATCACCGCCCGCGCACAGGTCATCGACGTGACGCCGGAGGGGGAAGGCGACGAGAACTCCGGAGGCAGTATCGACTGACGGGAAATACAAGGGGCGTGCTGGAGGGCACTCCCGGAGGAGACACTACATGGCAGCATTTGGCAGGTACCGTTGGCACATCTCGAGTTTGCCCGCATCGGTGCCTGCCATTTTCATTGGGATTGTGCTCTGGGCGGCGTCTCCGCATGGAGTGGGTGCAGCCGAACCCGAGACGCTCTACAAGCGCTGCGCCACCTGTCATGAAATCGGTGAGGGAGCGAAGCACAAGGTCGGTCCGCATCTCGACGAGCTGTTTGGCCGGAAGGCCGGCGGGCTTGACGATTTCCGCTATTCCGAAAGCATGCGGGCGGCGGGCGAGGCAGGTCTGGTCTGGACCGCGGATACACTCGACCAGTACCTCGAGAGGCCGCGCGATTTCATCAAGGGCAACCGCATGTCGTTCCGGGGCATGGCCGATCCGGCGGATCGCCAGGCGCTGATTTCATGGCTTGAAACCGCGACACAACAAGCACCAGCGGCTGACCCCACAGTCGAGGAAGTTTCCACTTCCGGGCCGGTGAGCGGCTTTGCCGATATCGTGCTTCAGATGGACGGCGATCCGGAATATGGCGAGTATCTCGCCGGAGAGTGCGTGACCTGTCACCAGGCCTCCGGGCATGCCGATGGCATTCCATCGATTGTCGGACTGCCAAAGGATTACTTTGTCACTTCACTGTTTGAATATCTCAACAATGTGCGTTCCAATGACGTGATGAAATTGCGCGTCGCAAACCTCTCGAACGAGGAAATTGCGGCGCTGGCGGCCTACTTCAGTTCGCTTGAACCGCAATAAAGAGAAACCGAGAAAGAATTTGCAACCCGGGAGGATATCATGACAGGCCTGACTAGACGCCAATTCGGATTGTTTGCCGGTGCGAGTGCCGCGGCGCTTTCGCTTCCAACCTATTTGCGTGCGCAGGGAAAGCCGCGTGTGGTCGTCATCGGCGGCGGGGCCGGCGGAGCCACGGCAGCGCGCTACATCGCCAAGGATTCGGACGGTGCGATCGACGTCACGCTGATCGATGATTCGGAAATGTTCACCACCTGCTTCTTTTCCAACCTCTATGTCGGGGGGTACCGCAGCTTCGAATCGATCACCCACAGCTATGACACGCTGCAATCGAGCTACGGCATCACCAAGGTGACGGGACGGGCGAGCAGCGTCGATCGCGCCGCGAAGACGGTGACGATGGCTGACGGCTCCTCGATCCCCTATGACAGGCTGGTGGTCTCGCCGGGTATCGATCTGATCTGGGATTCGGTGGCGGGCTATTCCGAGGAATTGTCGGAGATTGCCCCGCACGCATGGAAGGCAGGGCCGCAGACGCAATTGCTCAAGGCCAAGCTCGATGCGATCGAGAACGGACAGCAGATCCTGATGGTGGCTCCGCCCAATCCCTACCGCTGCCCGCCCGGTCCCTATGAACGGGCTTCGATGATGGCGCATGTGCTCAAAGAGAAGGGGCTCACGGATGCGAAGGTGATCATTCTGGATCCGAAGCCGAAATTCTCCAAGCAGGGCGTCTTCCAGGAGGGCTGGGAAAAATACTATCCCGGCATGATCGAATGGTACGGGCCGGACGTGCATGGCGGCATCGAGGGGATCGATGTGAATGCCGGCACCGTTGAAACCGGTCTCGATACTTTCAAGGGGGCGATGATGAACGTAATTCCGGCACAGAAAGCGGGTGAAATCGCCGCCAGTGCCGGTCTGACGGATGACAGTGGCTTCTGTCCCATCGATGCCGCCAGCATGCGCTCGACTGTCGACGAGGCGATCTTCGTGATCGGAGATGCCTGCATCGCCGGCGACATGCCGAAATCGGGCTTCTCCGCCAACAGCCAGGCCAAGGTTGCTTCGATGAACATTCGTGGCGACCTGGTCGGATCGAAGGTGTTCCCGGCGAAGTATGCCAATACCTGCTGGAGCCTGATCGAGACCGGAGACGCCATCAAGGTCGGTGCGCAGTATGCGCCCGGAGACGGCAAGATCGCATCGACCCAGAGTTTCATCAGCCAGATGAACGAGGAGGATGCGCTGCGCAAGGCCAACTACGAGGAGTCGGTGGGCTGGTATGCGGGCATTACCGCAGACATGTTCGGCTGACCCTGTGCATCCTTGCAAAACGACCGGAAGCGGATGGCGTCGCTTCCGGTAGCTGACGGCTGGCTGATCGAGGCCGGCCGTTCTGCCGCATAAAGCTTGCCAGTGCAGGGGCCGCGCTGGTACGTCGGTTGGACATGAGTGAGCCGGAGCGTATCTGATGTTTTCCCGTTCGTTGGTCCGGATGGCCGCGGCCCTTGTGCTGGCCTGGTTGCTGGTCTTGCCCGCACAGGCGCGGGCGGAGGGCCTGTTGGTGTTCGCCGCAGCCAGCCTGAAAACCGTTCTTGACCAGATCGCCGAGGACTGGCGCGCGCGAACCGGCAAGACCGTGACGATTTCCTATGCGGGCAGCTCCAGTCTGGCACGTCAGATAGAGCAGGGCGCGCCTGCCGACATCTTCATCTCGGCGTCGGTGGACTGGATGGACTATCTTCAGTCAGCGGAAATGATCCGAACCGGCAGCCGCAGGGAGTTGCTCGGCAACCGTCTGGTGCTGATCGCGCACGGCCGGGAGGCTGCCGATGTCGATCTGGAGGCAGGTGCCGACCTGGCAGAATTGCTCGGTGACGGACGGCTTGTGATGGCGCTGGTCGATTCCGTACCGGCAGGGGTTTACGGCAAGCAGGCGCTGAGCAGCCTCGGTCTTTGGGACCGGGTCGTCTCTAAGGTGGCGCAGACCGACAATGTCCGCGCGGCACTGGCGCTGGTGTCCTCCGGCGAAGCGCCATTCGGGATTGTCTATGCCAGCGATGCCATGGCCGATGCCGGTGTCAGTGTGGTGGCCGGGTTTCCTGAAGGTTCACACGCTCCGATTATCTATCCGGGGGCGATTGTGGCGACCTCTGTTGCCCCCGATGCAGACAATTTTTTTTCCTATCTGAGCAGTCCCGCGGCGGAAGAGGTGTTCAAGGCGCAGGGATTCACGCCCCTTTTCGGGCAGGGCAATGGCTGACTGGCTCACACCGGACCAGTGGAGCGCGGTGACCCTGTCGCTCAAGGTGTCGTTCTGGGCAACGGCCCTGAGCCTGCCGGTGGGCGTAGCGGTGGCCTATGTCCTGGCGCGCCGTGAATTCTGGGGCAAGCAGGCGCTCAACGGCCTGGTGCATCTGCCTCTGATCCTGCCGCCGGTGGTGACTGGATATTTGCTCCTGCTGACATTCGGCCGGCGTGGCGCTGTTGGTAGTTTCCTCGAAGACACTTTTGGACTGGTGTTCGCCTTCCGCTGGACCGGTGCTGCACTGGCGGCTGCGGTGATGGCGTTTCCGCTGATGGTGCGGGCGATCCGGCTGGCCATCGAGGCAGTCGATCCAAAGCTCGAACAGGCGGCGTCGACGCTCGGCGCATCCCCGGGCTGGGTGTTTGTCACGGTCACCCTGCCGCTGATCCTGCCCGGCGTGATCGCCGGGGCGATCCTCGCCTTTGCCAAGGCGATGGGCGAGTTCGGCGCGACGATTACCTTCGTCTCCAACATTCCCGGACAGACCCAGACGCTTCCGTCGGCGATCTACAGTTTCCTGCAGGTCCCGGGTGGCGACGCCCAGGCGGCGCAACTGGTGCTGATCGCGGTGGCAATCGCGCTTCTGGCGCTGCTGCTGTCCGAATGGGTCGGGCGGGCCGTGGCGCGCAGGATTGCGGGTTCATGAGCCTCTCGGTCCGCTTCGCGCATCGCTTCGGCGATTTCTCTCTCGACGTTGCGTTCGAGGCGCCCGCGGGTGTGACCGCCCTGTTCGGCCGTTCGGGGTCGGGCAAGACCTCGGTGATCAATGCCGTGGCAGGGCTGATCAGACCCGAGGCGGGGCGCATCCAGCTGGGGGAGACCGTGCTGTTCGACGCGGAGCGGCGCATCTGGGTCCCGGTGCACCAGCGCCGTCTGGGCTACGTGTTTCAGGAAGGGCGTCTGTTTCCGCATCTCAGCGTGCGGCAGAACCTCACTTACAGTCGCTGGTTCGCGCCGCGCAGACCGGGGGAGAGCTTTGATCACGTGGTCGGCATGCTCGGCATCGACGGATTGCTTGAGCGCAGGCCGGCCGGATTGTCCGGCGGCGAGAAACAGCGGGTGGCCATCGGCCGGGCGCTCCTGGCAAATCCGCGGCTGCTGCTGATGGATGAACCGCTTGCAGCACTGGATGAGGAACGCAAGGCCGAGATCCTGCCCTATCTCGAGCGGTTGCGGGGTGAAACCGATATCCCGGTTCTCTATGTCAGCCATTCGATGGCGGAAGTGGCGCGGCTGGCGACGACACTGGTTCTGATGGACAAGGGACGGGTGGTCCGGTCCGGCCTGGCTCACGAAGTGCTCTCCGATCCCGAAAATGTGCCGGCGCTTGGAATTCGCGCCGCCGGAGCTTCGCTGCATGCAACCGTGACCACTCAGGAAGAGGACGGGCTGACACGGCTCGAGGCATCGGCTGGCCCGCTGTTCCTGCCGCATGTGGACGCGCCGCTCGGCGCGCGTCTGTCCATCCGAATTCTGGCGCAAGACGTGATCCTGTCACGAACACGGCCCGAGGGCCTGTCGGCGCTCAACATCCTGCCGGCAACGGTGACCGCGGTGCGGCTCGGCGAGGGTCCGGGGGCGGTCATTCAGCTCAGGGCAGGGGACGACCTGCTGCTGGCGCGGATCACGCGGCGGTCGGCACAGGCGCTTGAGCTTGCGCCCGGTGCAGACTGTTTCGCCATCTTGAAATCAGTCGCGGTTGCCCAGTCGGAAGTCGGCGGAGCCGGCTAGAGCATCTTGTCTGCGTTCAGGCGAAACCGTCTGAACGCAGACAAGGTGCTCTAATTTCAAAGTGCCGGAGCGTGCTTTGGGGGTCCACTGGGACGCACGGCGCTCCAATGGGTCAGTCCCGCGGCAGCCTGATGACGCCGATCCGGGCATAGTCCCGATACAGCGTCGAAAATCTCAACTCACCGTGGTGCTGCTGCGCGATGGCAGCCATGGCGTCGCCGAGGCTTGAGCGGGGCGTGACATGAAAACGGGCGAGCCAGGCTTTCAATCCCCTGCCGAACCAGCCGGGCAGGGCGATCTGCTGGCCGAAATCGACGACATGCAATTCGCCTCCGGGTGCCACGGCCTGGATCGCCTGGTCGAGCGCAGCTTCCCAGCCGGGGATCATCGACAGGCTGTAGGAAAAGAACACCCGGTCGAACCGCCCAACAGCGAACAGGTCGTCCGCGTCAAACCGGGTGGCGTCGCCCTGGGCCAGGGTGACGCGATCGCCGATGCGGTTTTTCGCGATGGTCGCCTCGGCGGACTTGAGCATTTCCGCCGAGATGTCGATGCCGAAGAGCCGCGCATCGGGGTAGTGCCGCGCCGCCAGCAGCAGATTGCGCGCGGTGCCGCAGCCGATTTCGAGCACCGAGCCGCCGACGGGCGGTTTCAGCGCTGCGATCAAGTCGTTGCGTCCGAGCAGGTAGTATTTGCGCGTCAGATCGTAGATGTGGCGTTGGTGGCGGTAGATGCCATCCATCACCGACGCATTGGCGGAGACGGCGCTCATGCGGCCTGGTCGCGCTTTACGTGGAGATGAAAACCGCCGTAAATCGCCGAGCGATCGCGTGCGCCGAGCTCCAGACTGCGCTCAGCCTGGTAATTCCACTTGTCGAGAATGCCATCGGGAACATGTCCGGGCAGCGGAGACGGAGCGGCGGCGGTGCGGTAGATGACGCGCGCTCCGGGTGCCGCCGTCCGGGTGATCTCGGCCCAGAGTTCTGAGAGCTGGGCGTCGGTCATCCAGTCCTGGGCGTCAAGCAGCACGAAGGCGTCGACGGAGGCTGCCGGCCTTGCTGCGAGCAGGGTGGTGATGCTCTCGTTGACGACGGACACGCGGCCGGCATTGCGGCGAACGGTTTCGAAATGGCGGGCTTCGAGATAGGGCGGCAGGCTGGCGGCCTCGCCGGGCTGGTAGCCGCGGCCAAAGGCCTGCCAGGCAAAGTAATTGTCCTTGAGCGGAAACCCGCAAGCGAGCCGCTCGGTGCGGATCCGCAGAGCCCCGATCATCCCGTCGGTCGAGTCGCCGGCGAGAGCTTCATACTGCGCTGGCGGGATGCCCAGGCCGAACAGCGAGGCGCGCAGCGAGGTCAGCGCCTTGAAGCTGCGGCTGTCGAACACCGGCGCGATCCGGGTGTTGAAGAACTCGCGCTGCTTTTCGACGCTGTCCATCCGCAGCAGCTCGCGCGGATCGACGCCGTAGAGCTTGCCCAGCACATGGGCGACCGAGATGAAGCGGCCGAGCAGGCCGGTGGTGTAGAAGCCGCGGGTGAAGCGGCTGACCCGTCGGCGGCCGTTGATTTCCCGTCCGTCCCAGTATCTGCGCGTCTCGTCATCGAGATGCGGGCGGATGTGACGGTCATACAGTGCCAGATTTGTCTTCAGATTGGCATGGCGGAACATGTTGGAGAACGCCGTGTGGCCAGGCAGATGGGTGGCGGCGGCGAGCTTGAGCTTGCCGAGCGCGACATGGGCGGGTGACAGGTCGACTGCGATGATCTCGGCCGGACTGGCCGTCAGGTAGGACATGACATTGCAGGAGCCAGAAGCGATGGTGACGAGCGTGTCAGTGGATTTGAGCTCGAGCGCCTCCATGTCGATGAGCGGATCTTCCCAGATCTGCGGATAGACGAGGCCGCGAAACGCTGCGGAGAACACCCGTTCCAGGATGCCGGTGGAGGACAGGGCTGTGTTGCGCACGACCGCGCCATCGATGCGGGCGCCGACGGCTGTTGCTTCAATCATGGTCATTTATCAAGACTCCATCGGAGAAATGGGCGCGGACTTCATGCCGCCTGGTCCCGCGTGCCGGTGATCTGTTTGAGAGGTTCGACCTTCGCCAGTTGTCCGGCTTTATCGGAAATCCGGCGCGACCAGTCGATGATCTCCATGCGGCCGTCGGAATGCTCGACCACGGCCGTGCAGCTCTCCACCCAGTCGCCGGTGTTGATGTAGCGGATGCCGCCGCGCATCTCGTTGGCGGCGTGGTGGATGTGACCGCAGATGACGCCGTCGGCGCCGTGCTTGCGGGCTTCGTCCGCCAGCACTTCCTCGAAGTCCGAAATGAAGTTGACTGCGCTCTTGACCTTCAGCTTGGCCCAGCGGGAGAACGACCAGTAGCGCAGTCCAAGCAGCTTGCGGGAACGGTTGTGCCACTTGTTGGTCCACATCGCGAAGCCGTAGGCGATGTCGCCCAGATGAGCGAGCCAGCGGTGGTTCATCACCACCATGTCGAATTCGTCGCCGTGGATGACCAGCAGGCGCTTGCCATCTGCTGTCTCGAACACATCGCGTTCGCGCACCTCGATGCCGCCGAAATGAACGCCCTGATACTCGCGCAGCAACTCGTCGTGATTGCCGGGAACATAGATGATGCGGGTGCCCTTGCGGGCCTTGCGCAAGAGTTTCTGCACCACGTCATTGTGGGATTGCGGCCAATAGAAGCCTTTGCGCTTCATGCGCCAGCAGTCGACGATATCGCCGACAAGATAGATGGTCGGAGCGTCATGCTGGCGCAGGAAGTCGATCAGGATCTCCGCCTGGCAATCGGGGGTACCCAAGTGAATGTCGGAAAGAAAAATGGTCCGGTAAGTCTGGGTCACTGGCCCCGCCTGAACTTTGAGCTATCGTCCTGCTGGCAGGCTTAAACACGATTCAGTTCTCAGTTTTGTGACGGTCATTGTGACACGTCGAGGCAGGCTGATCAGGCAAGTGTTTCCGCGGCCTGGTTCTCGATGACGAGTTCGACGCGGTCGGCGGCAAACCGGGATTCGCCGTAGAGGACAGGCCTGCCTGCCGGATCGATGTCGATTCCGCGGGTCAGCAGCACGATGGCGCCGGGCGACAGGGCAAGCAGATCGAGATCTTCGTTGCTGGCATGCCGGGCCTCCACGCCCGTTGACTTGCGGGTGTAATCCTCCACTCCGAGGCGGACCAGCGAGGCGGTGATCGAGCCAGTCTTTGCGTAGAGGCTGGCAATTTCGCCAAACCGGCTGGCGTCAAACCAGGAGGTAGCCGCCGAGATTGGTACGGCGTCGGCGGTCGAGAGCGTCGAGAGCTTGATGACGGGCGCACCGGAAGGCAGGGACAGGGCCTTCGCGATGTGGGGCGGAGCGGGCAGGGTCTCGCTCGAAAGCAGCCTGCCTGACCGGGTCCGGGCCTGATCCTGAAGGCCCGAGGAAAAGCGGGTGCGCTGGCCAATCGGGTAACGCAGGCGCTTGCGGTCGTTGAGGAAGGTGCCGCGGCCCTGCTCGGCGCGCAGGATACCTTCCTTCTCAAGCGCCGCGATCGCCGAGCGAACCGTGTGACGGTTGACCCCGAACCGGCTGGCCAGTTCGGCCTCTGCCGGGAGCCGCTCATTGGCTGCCAGTCCGGTGAGAACCGACTGGCGGATCTGGTCGGCAACCTGCCGCCAGAGCGCGATCCCGGTCCGTCTCTGCAGTGCTTTCACCGGAGTTTCCCTTCGTGATGTCACAGGCTCGTCACATGAGCGGTTTAAGTGTATCGTAATTGATATGGTTGTCTAGATAAATAGACAAATAAGGAGATTTCGATGGCGCTTTCAGGGAATGGGCTGGATGAAACGCCGGGTGAGGATTCCGGCATGGGCTTTGCCCAACGGCAGAGGCTGCTGTCAGTGCTCGCAAAGGCGCCAGGCAAGGATCTGCTGTCGTGCTGGAAGCAGACTGGCCTCGACCCCTCCGTTGAATTGCTGCGCGGTCCGGAGTCCGGGCTTGTGGCACTTCAGGGGCGCGCCGGCGGCACCGGTCAGCCGTTTCATGTCGGAGAGGTTTCGGCCACCCGCGTGACCGTCCGGATCGGGTCGGGGCAGGTGGGGCATGCTATGATCAGCGGCCGCGACGCGCGCAAGGCGCAACTGGTCGCCGTCATCGATGCGCTCGCCCAGGACCCTGGCCATGCCGAACTGGTCGAGCGCGAGATCGTTGCGCCGCTCGAACAGCTGGTTGGTGCCGGCGACGCCAGGGCCCGCCGCGAAACCGCGGCCACAAGGGTCAACTTTTTCACCATGGTGCGAGGGGAAGACTGATGACCGCGATCCCGCAAACAAACGCTGTCTATGAGGGCGGTTTCTCCGATCCCGTCGGCGCCTCGCAAGTGGTCTTCCGGGCGCTGATGGACGCCATGGCGCGCCCCGGTACGATCCAGGTCCTGCCGGATGTGACCGCCCCGCCGGCGCCGTTGTCTGCCTCGGCGTCCGCGCTGATCGCGACCCTTGCCGATGCCGACACGCCGGTCTGGCTCGATGCGGCGCTGACCAAATCCTCCGCCATCAGGGACTGGATCGTGTTTCACACCGGCGCGCCGGTTGTAAGCAATCCGTCCGATGCGGCATTCGCGCTGGTCGCCGCACCCCAGAATCTCTCGGCGCTGAACGGCTTCTCGCTCGGCACCCAGGAGTTTCCGGACCGCTCGACGACGATCATCCTGCAGGTCTCGACCCTTTCGGACGGTGCCCAGCTGACGCTCGAAGGTCCCGGGATCAAGGACCAGGCGCAATTGGCGCCCGATCCGCTGCCGCAGCATTTCGAAAACCAATGGCGGGCCAACCGGGCGGCGTTTCCGCGCGGCGTCGACCTGATCCTCGCAGCTCCGGGATGCGTGGCGGCATTGCCGCGCAGCACCCGTCTAGTCCGCAGGGAGGCGTAAGTCATGTATGTTGCTGTCAAGGGCGGCGAAACCGCCATCGCCAATGCCCACCGCCTGCTCGCCGCGCGCCGCCGCGGCGACGCGGATGTGCCGGGGCTGACGCTCGAGCAGATCGCCGGGCAATTGTCGCTTGCCGTCGACCGTGTGATGGGCGAGGGCTCGCTCTACGATCCGGAACTGGCCGCGCTGGCGATCAAGCAGGCCCGCGGCGATCTGATCGAGGCTGTGTTCCTGCTCCGCGCCTACCGCACCACCCTGCCGCGGTTTGGTCATTCGGAGCCGATGGACACAGGCGAGATGCTTGTGGAGCGGCGGATCTCGGCGATCTACAAGGATCTGCCCGGCGGCCAGCTGCTCGGTCCGACATTCGACTATACCCACCGGCTGCTCGATCCGGTGCTCGCCGGTGACGCGCCGGTGGACGCACCCGAAACCGGTCAGGACAGCAACGAGCGGGTGATCCGCGTTTCAGACATTCTCGGTGACGAGGGGCTGATTGAGGACGATCCGGTGACGGATGCCTCGCTGCCGGTCGCCGATATCACGCGGACGCCGACCGAATATCCGATGGGCCGGGACGCGCGGCTGCAGACGCTTGCGCGGGGCGATGAGGGCTTCCTGCTGGCGCTCGCCTATTCGACCCAGCGCGGCTATGCGCGCACCCACCCGTTTGTGGGCGAAATCCGCATTGGTGACGTCGATGTCGAGGTGATGATCCCGGAACTCGGCTTCACGGTGGTGATCGGGCGGGTCAAGCTGACCGAGTGCCAGATGGTCAACCAGTTCCAGGGATCGGCCAAGGTGCCACCGCAGTTCACCCGCGGCTATGGCCTGGTGTTCGGCCAGGCCGAGCGCAAGGCGATGGCAATGTCGCTGTGCGACCGGGCGCTCAGGGCGAGCGAACTCGGCGAGGACATCGTTGCGCCCGCCCAGGACGAGGAATTCGTGTTGTCGCATTGTGACAATGTGCAGGCGACCGGCTTCGTCGAGCATCTCAAGCTGCCGCATTACGTCGACTTCCAGGCCGAGCTCGACCTGGTGCGGCGCATGCGTGCCGAGCATTTCGCCAATGCGGCAAGGGCCGATGGCGAGACATCCGCAACGGACGACACAAAGGAGGCTGCGGAATGAACGCGCTGGCACAGGACGAGGGTTCGCAGAATCTGGCGACCTACAATTTCGCCTATCTCGATGAGCAGACCAAGCGGATGATCCGCCGGGCTATCCTCAAGGGGATCGCCGTGCCCGGCTACCAGGTGCCGTTCGCGTCCCGCGAGATGCCGATGCCCTATGGCTGGGGCACCGGCGGAGTGCAGGTGACGGCGGCGATCATAGGTCCTGACGATGTACTCAAGGTCATCGACCAGGGCGCCGACGACACCACCAACGCCGTGTCGATCCGGGCCTTCTTCGCCAAGACCGCAGGCGTTGCAACGACGACCGCGACGCCGGATGCAACGATCATCCAGACTCGTCACCGCATTCCGGAAACGCCGCTGACCCAAGGCCAGGTGCTGGTCTACCAGGTGCCGATCCCGGAGCCGTTGCGGTTCCTCGAGCCGCGCGAGACCGAGACCCGCAAGATGCATGCGCTCGAGGAGTATGGCCTGATGCACGTCAAGCTCTACGAGGACATCGCCCGCAACGGCCACATCGCCACGACCTATGCCTACCCGGTCAAGGTCGAGGGGCGCTACGTGATGGACCCGTCGCCGACGCCGAAATTCGACAATCCGAAAATGCACCAGTCCGAGGCGCTGCAGCTGTTCGGCGCAGGCCGCGAGAAGCGGATCTACGCGATCCCGCCGCACACCGAGGTTGTGAGCCTCGATTTCGAGGATCATCCTTTCGAGATCCAGCATTTCGATCAGCCCTGCGCCATGTGCGGCGCCGTCGAGGTCTATCTCGACGAGGTGGTGCTCGACGACAAGGGCGGACGGATGTTCGTCTGCTCCGACACCCACCATTGCGAAAGCCGCCAGGCTGATGGGCACCGCGGAGCGCTGCTTGGCGAAAGTCCGGGGGCCGGCGATGACGCGGGCGCCGAAAAGGAGGCAATTCGATGAGCCATTCCGACACACTTGAAGCGCTTGCCGCGGCCGGCATCGCGGCGCCGGTCAAGCCGCTGCTCAGCGTCGAGGGCCTGACCCGGGTCTACGGCAAGCGCATCGGCTGCGCCGATGTCAGCTTCGACCTGTGGCCGGGCGAAGTGCTGGCGATCGTCGGCGAATCCGGCTCCGGCAAGACGACGCTGCTCAACTGCATTTCCTCGCGGCTGACGCCGACCTGCGGCACGGTCCACTACCGGATGCGCGACGGCGCGACTGCCGACATCTACAAGATGGCCGAGGCCGAGCGGCGCTACCTTATGCGCACCGACTGGGGCTTCGTGCACCAGAACCCGATCGACGGCTTGCGGATGACGGTCTCGGCCGGCGCCAATGTCGGCGAGCGGCTGATGGCGGTGGGGAACCGGCATTACGGCAACATCCGCAACACCGCGATTGAATGGCTGTCGCGGGTCGAGATCGACGAGGACCGGGTTGACGACCAGCCGCGCACCTTCTCCGGCGGCATGCGGCAACGGCTGCAGATCGCCCGCAACCTGGTGACCGAACCGCGGCTGGTGTTCATGGATGAACCCACCGGCGGTCTAGATGTCTCGGTTCAGGCTCGGCTTCTCGACCTGTTGCGCGGGCTTGTCTCCGATCTCGGCCTCGCCGTCATCGTCGTCACCCACGATCTCGCCGTGGCCCGGCTTCTGTCGGACCGGATGATCGTGATGAAAGAGGGCCGGGTGATCGAGGCGGGCCTCACCGACCGGGTGCTTGACGATCCGCGCGCGCCCTACACCCAGCTCCTCGTTTCCTCCATCCTGCAGGTCTGACCCATGACCACGGTTCTCGTAGCTTCGGAAGTCAAAAAAACCTTCATCATGCACATGCGCGGCGGTGTCGAACTGCCTGTCGTTGCCAATGTGTCGTTTTCGCTGAAAGCCGGCTCCTGCGCGGTGCTGGGCGGCCCGTCGGGCGTCGGCAAGAGCTCGATCCTGAAGATGCTCTACGGCAATTACGGCACCGACAGCGGCCAGATCCTGGTTCAACACCATGGCCGCCATGTCGATGTCGCCAGCGCATCCCCGCGCACCGTGCTCGAAATCCGGCGCGACACGATCGGCTATGTCAGCCAGTTTTTGCGCGCGGTGCCGCGGGTTTCCGCGCTCGACGTGGCAGCCGAGCCGCTGCTGATCCGCGGCGTGAGCCAGGCGATCGCGCATCAGCGGGCGCGGGAGCTGTTTGCCGAACTCAATCTGCCGGAAAAACTCTGGTCGCTGCCGCCGGCGACGTTTTCGGGCGGCGAGCAGCAGCGGGTCAACATTGCGCGCGGCTTCATCACCGACCATCCGATCCTGCTGCTTGACGAGCCGACCGCGTCGCTGGATGCAGCGAACCGGGCCGTGGTCATCGAGCTGATCGCCCGCAAGAAGGCGGAAGGTACGGCGCTGCTTGGGATTTTCCACGATCATGATGTCCGCAACGCGGTGGCGGATCACGTCATCGACGTCTCGGCCTTTGCCGCCGGGAAGGCCGCGGCATGACCCGGCTCTCCGACACGCCGCTGGTCGATCCCACCGCGAAGATCGTCGACTCGACGCTGGGCCGCTACACCGAAGTAGGCGCCCGCTGCACCGTCGCGCATTCAAGCATGGGCGACTATTCCTATTGCGTCGAGGGAACCCAGATCGCCTATGCGACGATCGGCAAGTTCGCCAACATCGCCGCCCATGTGCGGATTTACGCCAGCATGCATCCGATGGAGCGGGCGTCGCTGCATCACTTCAGCTATCGCTCGTCGTGGTATTTCGAAGGCGAGAGCGACGACCAGGATTTCTTCGACTGGCGCGCCGGGCAGGGGATCACGATCGGCCACGACACCTGGATCGGCCACGGCGCGGTGGTGATGCCCGGAGTAACAATCGGCAACGGCGCCAGCATCGGCGCCAACGCGGTGGTGACCAAAGACGTTGCCGATTTCGCCATTGCCGTCGGCGTGCCGGCGCGGACGATCCGGCAGCGCTTTTCAGACGCTATCGCCAGCCGGCTCGATGCACTCGCCTGGTGGGACTGGGAGCATGAGAAGCTGCACGCGGCGCTCAAGGATTTCCGGTCGCTGCCGGCCGAAGAATTTCTCGAGCGGCACGGCGGCTGAAGGCGCCGCCATTTCCGGCGCAAGCGGGTTGCCGTCCGGTCGGTCTAGAGGCGGCTATTCGGCTGCCACCCGCAATCCGGGACGATTGTTCCTGGCCGTCCCGCAGACCTCCGCGTAGCTGCTGGTAATCAACCACCTGGTGAGATTGCGGGCCATGATCTGATGGCCGATCAAGGTGATGTTGCCTGCAGCGATCTCGTTGTCGAAGCTGGTGTGGCCCATCCAGGCCGAGGTCAAGTTGCGCAACGGGCTGACGATGAACAGGTCGACATTGAAGCCCTGGTCGGAATAGCACAGGTCCGGCTCCATCCCCGGCTTGAAGACCAGCCAGTAATTGACGGTGTCGTTGGGCGGATCGTTCAGCGTGAACTGAATGACGCTTTGGCCTGGCGGCAGCTCCAGCCGGTTGATCTTGCGGCGGATGTTCCACATCAGCATCCTGGCGTCGAGACGCTCGAGCGACACCTCGCTGTTGATGTTGCGGTGGGCCCATTCGCCGAGCTTGCGCACAATCGGTTCCAGCTCGTCGGCAAGTGGCGTGGTGCAATACTCCGAATGCTCCTTGCCGTTGGCGCCGGTCTTGACCACGAGGCCCCTTGCTTCCAGGTCACGTAGCCGCTTGGCAAGCAGTCCCGGCGACATTCCGGGAACGCCTCGCTGGATCTGATTGAAACGGGTGGAGCCCGACCACAACTCGCACAGCACGAGCATGGTCCAGCGTGGTTCGATCATCTCGGCCGCCATGGCGACGGGACAAAACAGCGGATAGGCGGACTGCGGCATGATGCACCTCCAAGGTGAGGGTGTCATGGCGGGCCGGTGCGGTCCAGTACAGAATCTGTAGCGGGTCGCTTCACTTTCCGGAGTGGACCGAAGCAGGTTTCAGGCCCAGCCTGTGCCGGTCAGAAACAGGAGAGAGACAATGCCATTGGTAGACATCGAAGTGATCGAGGGTGTGTTCGATACCGCCCAGAAGGCGCAGATGATCGAAAAGGTCACCAACGCCATGGTCGAAGTGGAAGGCGAGGCCATGCGCGGCGTGACATGGGTTCGCGTCAAGGAGATCCGCAGCGGCCAATGGGGCATCGGCGGCAATACGCCGAGCGCCGCCGACATCAAGGCGATGGCCGCAAAGTGATACTGGCGAGGCAGGTTCGTTAGCGCCTGCCTCGCCATTCCGGAGAGCCTAATCGCCTCCCCGCCATCTGTCCTCGAAGATAAGATCATCGAGCGGCAGCCTGCGGTTCCAGCCTTTGACCTCGAGTTCCGGCCGCTCATAGAGTTCGTCGACATAGCCCAAACAGAGATAGGCGACGATTTCGATGCGGTCCGGAATGCCAAGGATGGATTTTAGATCGGCATCGCGGAAGATGCTGACCCAGCCCATGCCGATGCCTTCCGCGCGGGCTGCGAGCCACAGGTTCTGCACCGCGCAGACGGTGCTGTAGAGATCCATCGAGGAATTGTGGGTACGCCCCAGAACGACTTTCCCGCCGCGTTCCCGGTCGCAGGTGACGCAGATGTTGAGCGGGGCCTTGCGGATGCCTTCGAGTTTCAGGGACTTGTACCTGGACTGCCGCTCCCCGGTAAACATGGCCGCGGCTTCCTCATTGGCGCGGGCAAAGGCATCGGCGACCCGATCGCGAACGGTCTGATTCCTGATGGTGATGAAGTTCCAGGGCTGCATGAAGCCAACCGACGGCGCGTTGTGCGCGGCTTCAAGCAGCCGCCGGATCACATCATTCGGTATCGGCTCCGGAAGGAACTGGTCGCGCACGTCGCGGCGGGTGAAGATGGCCTTGTAAACGGCGTCACGTTCACCTGTTGTGAATGGTTGTGCTGCGGCCAGCATTGATGTGTTCGGCATTGTCTGATCCCCAACAATCCGTGAAAACCCGCCGCGCTGTCCATGCGCGGCAAGGCTATGACATCTGGCCGGTCTTCTGACTTCGGTTCCGCCGGCAGGCGCGCCTTCCCGGGACTTTCCCAGTGGCGTCTTGCGCTTGCCGTCCCCGTCACAGCGTTGGGCACGTTCCGGAATTGCACCGGATTCCCGATTCTCCCGCACAATGCAGGCACCAGATGCAGCCATAGGGTCATGACCGGGGCCTGAGCGCAAGCCGGAAAAACAAGGAAAACAAAGGGTTTTGACATATCGGGACGGGCAGCTGTGGATCGTAACAAAACTGACATCAAACCGACATCGGCCCTTCATACGGCTGGGCTAGTCCAATCCTCGAAAGTCACGAAACCCGCCGTGACCCATGGGGATTTGCTTATGCTTGAATTGACCGATGTGACCCGCCGCTTTGGCGCCAACACCGCTGTTGACTCAGTGACCCTGTCTATTCCCGAGGGGCAGATGGTCGGTATCATTGGCCGCTCCGGCGCCGGCAAGTCGACCCTTCTGAGAATGATCAACCGACTGACCGGCGTCAGCGGCGGTGTAATATCCCATCACGGACGTCCGGTCTCGACGCTGACCGGGCGCGAACTGCGCAGCTGGCAGCGCGATTGCGCCATGATCTTCCAGCAGTTCAACCTGGTCCCGCGTCTCGATGTGGTGTCCAACGTGCTGCACGGGACACTCAACATGCGTTCGACGTTCGCAACCATGTTCAACCTGTTTCCACGCGAGGACATCCTCAGGGCGATCTCGATCCTCGAACGGCTCGGCGTCGCCGAGAACGCGCCGAAGCGGGCCGAGGCGCTTTCTGGTGGCCAGCAGCAGCGGGTGGCGATCGCTCGGGCGCTGATGCAATCGCCGAAGCTTATCCTCGCTGACGAACCGATCGCCTCGCTCGATCCGCTCAATGCCCAGATCGTCATGGATGCGCTCAAGGACATCAACGAGCAGGAAGGTATCACGGTGGTCACCAACCTTCACACGCTCGACACAGCACGCAATTATTGTGAGCGCATCATCGGTATGGCAGCCGGAAAGGTCGTCTTTGACGGCAGGCCGGAGGAGCTGACCACGGAAGCAGTTCGCGCGATCTATGGAGCGGGTGCCGACGGCGAGGAAATCTCTGAATCGATGACGTCCACCAGCCTGCACGCACGCGGGCGTCCGGCCGACGTCAAAGCGAAACTCACTCCTTCCGGCGTAGCGCTGGAATCGATCTGACCTCGCGGTTGCCGGGACCATCCTGCGGTTCCGGCCCGAGACGCCAGTTTTCCTACCCCACTGTCAACCCTTGTACGGAGACTAGATTATGATGAAGACCATCCTCGTGGCCGCCACGGCAGCCCTCTTGTCCACCAGCGCTTTCGCGCAGGACGCGATCACCGAATTCCGCATCGGCATCCTCGGCGGCGAAAACGCCCAGGACCGTCTGACCTCGAACGAATGCCTGCGCGCCTATGCCGAGGAAGCCCTTGGCGTTCCGGTCAAGCTGTTCACGCCGGCCGATTATGATGGCGTGATCCAGGGCATGCTCGGTGGTTCGATCGATATGGCGTGGCTCGGAGCTTCCTCTTATGCCAAGGCCTTCCTGACCGATCCTGAAGCCGTAGAGCCGGTTCTGGTCAAGACCAACCTCGACGGCTCGTTCAGCTATCACTCGATCGGCTTTGCCCGCAAGGACCGTAACATCACCTCGCTGGATGATATGAAGGGCAAGGCTTTCGGTTTTGGTGATCCCAACTCGACCTCGGGCTACCTGATCCCATCGATCGAAATTCCCCAGGCAACCGGTGCCTCCATGGAGAGCGGCGACTATTTCGGTGAAGTCAAGTTCACTGGCGGTCACGAGCAGACCATTGTTGCGGTTGCAAACGGCGAAATCGACGCCGGCGTGACTTGGGCCGATGGCCAGGGCAACTGGGAAGACGGCTACAATTCGGGTGCACTGCGCAAGGCAGTCGACTCCGGTCTCGTTGACATGAATGACATCGTGGAAATCTGGAAGTCGAAGCCGATCCCTGAAGGTCCGGTCACTCTGCGCAAGGCGCTGCCGCAGGATGTCAAGGACAAGATGATCGAACTCGTCGGCTCGATGCACGAGAAGGACGCACAGTGCGCCTACAACATCGCTGCTGGCGAAACCGCCGGTTTCAAGCCAATCACCCATGACGCTTACGAGACCATCGTCGCCGTCCGCAAGGCGCAGAGCAACTAAGGTTTCCAAAACTATCGCGGGGGGCCGTCCGGCTCCCCGCTTTCTATTCAGGAAGGGCGTCCGCCGATGAGCGATATGACCACACATCATGGCGGCAGCGCCGCCTCGATGGCCATCCGCGAAAATTATCTGGCGATGGCCCGCCAAAAACAGATGTATGGCGGTATCCTGCTGATCGTCTTCATCGCAATGATGGTGTCAGGCTTTCAGCTTGCGGATGCGCGCAATGCCGGCGGTTTCTGGACCGGCTTTACCCAGGTGTTTGACTTTCCCTCGGAGGTTCTGGCCGAGGGGATCGAGAAGGCGGCGTTGCTGCCTGCGTTGTTTCTGGAATTCCTTCCGTCGCTCATCGAAACCCTGAACATCGCTGCGGTATCCACATTGATCGGAGCCGCCTTTGCCATCGTTCTGGCGCTGCTCTCAACCAGGGGGCTGGCGCGCTGGCCGCGATTGATTCCGCTGTTCCGGCGGTCAATGGACGGCATGCGCGCGATCCCGGAAATCGTCATTGCGCTGGTGCTGATCTTCATCCTTGGCGGCGGACCTGTCCCGGCGATGATCGCGATTGCCTTTCACACCGCGGGTGCGCTCGGCAAGCTTTTTTCCGAGGTCTCGGAGAACGCTGATCTCAAGCCGGTCGAGGGCTTGTCGTCGGTGGGAGCGAGCTGGATCCAGAAAATGTGGCTGGGGGTCATCCCGCAGGTCGCGCCGAACTGGCTGTCCTACGGATTGCTGCGTTTCGAAATCAACATTCGCGCTTCCGCCATTCTCGGTTTCGTCGGTTCGGGCGGCATTGGTCACGATCTCAGGATCGCCATGCAGTGGGGGCAGGGGCGCTACGACGAAGTGGTGGCGATCTTCATCCTGCTTTTCGTGACAATCGTGTTCTTCGACCAGTTGTCGAGCCACTACCGCAACCGTCTGGTCAAAGGACACTGACATGACCACTCTCGATACGGCGACGCTCACACCGGACGATTTGCGCCAGCACGTGCTCAAGGGGTTCAGCCGCAAGCAAATGATTGGCTTCGGCGCTCCCGCGCTGATCCTGGCCTACCTGGTTTACGTGTTCTTCGCGTTTGACATTGCCGGCATCGCGTCGCGTGCAAGGCTCGACAATGCGGCGATCCTGGTTTCGGACTTCTGGTCCCACAAGACCCATGTGACGCGCGACAACCGCGTCAACGAAGTGACGGTCGCCATCGAGGGCGAGAATAAGGGCACCTATCCCGAAGGCATGCTGCCTGACTGGGTGACCATGCAGGACGGCGTGACGCGGATCGACCTCGACCGGGGCCATGAAGTGATATTTGATGCTGATGGCGCGCGCTACACGGTTCCCGGCTACGGCGTGATCGACATTTCGCCCCAGGCAGGCAAGCTGCAACTTGTCCTGCCGGAGGGCGGAATCCCCGACTGGATCAATGCATCGGACACCCGCGTGTCGGTGACCACCGAACAGGGACGCTTCAGCTACACCCGCAACCGCACCGAAGTGTTCAAATACCAGGCCGGGTGGGAGCTGTTCTTCTTCACGCTGGACAGCCCGTTTTACGGAAAGTCATTCGTCGAGCTCGTCAAGCTTGCAACGATTGGCGAACGGATCACGCCGGATCGCTCGAATCTCTCAGCTATGCTGCATGACTTCTGGACCAATGCGATGTGGCGGCATGGCGATGTGGCGTGGGCTTTGTTCGAGACCGTACTGATGGCTTTCCTCGGCACCATGGGTGCGGCCATGATTGCGCTGCCGCTGGCGTTCTTCGCAGCCACGAACTTTTCGCCGTCGCGTCCGATCCTGTTCACGCTGCGCCGAATCTTCGATTTCCTGCGTGGCGTCGATGGGCTGATCTGGACCATCATCCTGTCGCGTGCCTTTGGGCCGGGGCCGATGACAGGCGCGCTGGCCATTTTGCTGACCGACACCGGCACCTTCGGCAAGACCTTCTCCGAGGCCTTGGAAAACATCGACAACAAGCAGGTGGAAGGCGTCCAGTCGACGGGTGCGTCGCGCATTCAGCAGGCCCGTTTTGGCGTCATCCCGCAAGTCACGCCTGTGTTTTTGAGTCAGGTTCTGTATTATTTCGAATCGAACACCCGCTCCGCCACAATCATCGGCGCCATCGTTGGCGGCGGCATCGGATTGTTGCTTACCCAGGCCATCGCCACCCAGAAGGATTGGGAAGAGGTGAGCTACTACATTATCCTGATCGTGCTGATGGTGATGGCGATGGACACGTTGTCGGGCTGGCTCAGAAGCCGCCTGATTGGACGAACGGGGCACGCATGAGATACGCGATCTATTTTGCACCGGAGGCTGCTTCGTCGTTCGAAGCGCTGGCTGCCAGCTGGCTGGGCCGGGATGCGGCGATGGGAAAGTCCGTCGAGCATCCCAACCTCGAAGGGCTCGGCGCAACCGAGCTGGCCGAGATCACCGGCCCAGCCCGCCGCTATGGCTTTCACGCAACTCTGAAGGCCCCGTTTCGCCTGGCTGAAGGTGCCAGCGAAACGGACCTGACCGACGCTATGGAAGTCTTCGCTGAGCAGACCAGCACGTTCGAGATTCCGGCGCTGAAGGTTGGCCGGCTGGAAGGCTTCCTGGCGCTTGTGCCGGCTGGTCCGGCGCCTGCGCTCAATGCATTCGCCAATTCCGTCGTCGAAGCGTTTGAACCATTGCGTGCACCGCTGACCGACAGGGAGATCGAGCGCCGCAATCCCGTTTCGCTCTCGTCAGAGGAACTGAGAAACCTGATGCGGTGGGGGTATCCTTACGTTTTTGATCGCTTCCGCTTTCACATGACCCTGACCACGCGGCTTGCGGGGCCGCAGATCACACGTGTCGAGGCCGCCGCCAGTGCCCATTTCGCGTCGGTTCTGGCCGGTCCGGTCGCCGTGCGCGAACTTGCCCTGTTTGTCGAGCCGGAACCCGGCGCGCCATTCGTAATCAGACGCCGGACGCCGCTCGCGCTCGGCCAGCACAGAAAGACTGCCTGAATGACCACCGAAACAGTTTTGACCAATGCCCGGCTTGTTCTCGAGGACCGGATCGTTGCCGGCAGCCTGGTGTTCAGGGATGGCGTGATTGCCGAGATCGCCGAAGGCAATTCGGCAAGCGGTGTGGACATGGAAGGGGACTACATTCTTCCCGGTTTGGTGGAGTTGCACACCGATCATCTCGAGGCGCATTATTCGCCACGTCCAGGCGTGCGCTGGAACGCGATTTCGGCAATCCAGTCGCATGATGCACAGATCGCTTCCTCCGGCATCACCACGGTGTTTGACTGTCTGCGGCTTGGCTCGGATGAGGATGACGGATTCCGGATGGGCGAGATGCGGGCGATTGCCGATGCCATCGCCAAGGCGAGATCGGAAAACCGGCTGCGGGCCGATCATCTCATTCACCTGCGCTGCGAGGTCTCGGCGTCGGACGTGCTCGACCATTTTGCCGACTTCCAGACCGATACCCAGGTGCGGCTGGCGTCTTTGATGGACCATGCGCCGGGTCAGCGGCAGTTCCAGACGATGGAGCAGTACACGCTCTACTACAAGACCAAGCGTGGTTTGTCCGACGAGGCGTTTGCCCATTTTGTAAACCGGCGGCAGGAGGCTTCGGCGCAGTATTCCGAGGCGCATCGCAGGGCGATCGCGAGCGCCTGCGCCGAGCGAGGCATCACGATTGCGAGCCACGATGATGCGACGCTCGATCATGTTGACGAAGCCGTGGGTTTTGGTGTCAGGCTGGCCGAATTCCCGACCAGCATCGAGGCCGCGAAGGCTTCCCACAAGGCCGGCATGAGTGTTCTGATGGGAGCGCCGAACGTGGTGCGCGGCGGATCGCATTCCGGCAACATCGCCGCCACCGATCTCGCACGGTCCGGCGTTCTCGACGTGCTTTCGTCGGACTATGTTCCGTTCAGCCTCATCCACGCGCCGTTCGTGCTGGCCGACGAGATCGATGATCTCGATCTGCCGACAGCGATCCGGCTGGTGACCGCAACGCCTGCCAGGACAGTCGGTCTCGATGACCGTGGCAGTCTCCAGGCCGGCAAACGCGCGGACCTGGTCAGGGTGCGCCGTGAGAGTGGGGTTCCGGTGGTGCGTTCGGTCTGGCGTCAGGGCGAGCGGGTGGCGTGATGCAGGCATCCCGGAAACTGACGAGCACGGTGCCGGGACCTCTGATCGTGGTGCTCGGGCCGAGCGGCTCGGGCAAGGACACGCTGATGTCCTATGCACGCAACGAGCTTGCCGCGCGCGACGACGTATTGTTCGTAAGGCGCACCATCACGCGACCGGCGGATGCGGGCAGTGAAGACCATCTGCCGATGACAGATGTCGAGTTCGACGCGGCGATCGACCGTGGCGACTTTTCCCTGACCTGGGCAGCAAACGGTTTGCGCTACGGGCTGCCGCGCACGATCGAAGCTCATCTGGGCCAGGGCAAGCCGGCCGTTGTCAACGGATCGAGAGGGGCATGGGGTGTTATCCGGCAGGTGTTCCCGACTGCCGTGGCGGTTGAAATCCGGGTGGATAGATCCATTCTGGCACAGCGGCTGCAATCGCGAGGCAGGGAGAGCGCTCAGGAGATTGAAGCCAGGCTGGTCCGTGCTGCCGCGCTGGAAACGGGCTTCGAGGCTGATGTCGTCATCGACAATTCCGGGACGCTGGAGCGCGCCGGTCTGGCTCTGGTTGGCTACCTGACGCAAAGGGCGGATGTTCAGTCCTGAACATGGATCAACGGGGCCTGGCGCGCTCAGTCGTCATCCTCGTCACTGTCGGGTCCGCCATCCAGGCGGTGCTTGATCGCCAGCGCATAAATAACATTGAGTACATTGCGGTCCTGGACCTGGGGGTCGCTCAGGGCAAGAAGGGCGGCACGGACAAGACGCTTGCTCGTTGCCTTGGGACACTGCTCAAAAACATAGTCATGCAGTTCGACATCGCTGAGTCCCTGGTAGGCCCCCTCGATCAATGCGTCGTAGATTTTGCGGATCTTCTTTTTCGGCATCGGCTTCTCTTGCGGTTTAGACGTTCAAGCATCCTCTCCTGAGCTGTACCGACAGCCTTTGTCACAAACAACCGCGCTTCATTTCGCCGAGCAGGGCTCGCCTGCTGTGATGTTGTCATCAAATTCTCAAGCAAGGTACAGACCAAAGGGCGCAGGTCCTGCAAAAGAGACAAATTGACCGAAAACGACACATTTTAGCAAGTTATGACCCCCTAACAATTAAGGGTAATTAAACCACTCTCGAACAGATTAGAGATCTTGAATGCTAGGCCATTCGGCGGACATGACGTCTGTCGGCCCGCAATGATTGCACAACCGGCAACTGGCTACTGTAATTGTTGAGGGGGTTTCATGGGGTTCAATCCGACAAAGGGCCTGGCTGAAAAAGCCAAGGGGGCAGCGCGAAGCATCACGCAGAAAATTGCAATCACCGTGATTCTGATCAATCTGCTTGGCCTTGTCGTCATCAGCTTTGCGATCTCGCAGATGTCTGGTGCGAGCCAGATGGCGACTGCAGAACGCAACTGGCTCAAGGACACCGCCCAGATCGGTGCCCAGGCCGCCGGCGGGGTGAAGTGGGGCAAGACCGAAGCGATCCGCTCGGCCTATGAAATTTTCCAGGATGATCCGAAGCTTGCGCTGATCGGGTTCGCCGCCTTCAACCAGGCCGGAGACCAGGTCGACGTCTGGTCGCGCTCCGAAACGCCTGATTCGGCCCTTGCGCAGGCGCTGAATGTCAATCCGGGTGAAATGAAGGAAGCGAGTATCGAGGAGGCGTCCTCCTGGGTCGTGGTTTCTGCACCGTTGCCAGCGGGCAAGGACGGCGTGTCGCTGGGGCAGGTCAAGACTGTCTGGTCGACAGCCGATATTGCAATGTCGTCGCGCGATTTTGCGCTCAAGGCGATGGCTTCCCAGATCGCCGTGCTGATCATTGCTGTTGCGATCCTGCTGTTTGCCATGCGCAAGTTTGTCGGCAGGCCGTTGGCCGATGTCAATCGACGCATAGGCGAGCTGCAAGCCGGTGACATTACAACGCCTGTTCCGCACGCTGAAAAAGGCGACGAGATCGGTGTCGTGGCGCGCGCCCTGACGGAATTCTGCGACGCCGCGCGGATGAAGCTCGAAGCCGATGCCGAGATGGTCCGGCAACGCGAGCAGCTTGATGCGGAGCGGCAGGCAAACATGAGTGAGACCGAGCGGTCGTCACAGGCCCAGCGCAAGGTGGTCGAAGAGCTCGGCACCGCACTGGAGAAGCTGGCTTCGGGAGACCTTACGGCCCGGGTTCCAGACCTTGGTGGCGAGTTCGCCGCGCTGCAGGACAATTTCAACAAGGCGTTGTCGGCGCTGGAGGCAACTGTCGGCACCATCGACAGCGCCCAGCACGCCGTCAAGCAGGCTTCCGACAGCCTGGGCGGCTCGACAGACGAACTGGCGCGCCGGACCGAACAGCAGGCCGCTGCGCTCGAACAGACCGCTGCGGCGCTCGACGAGATCACCGCAACCGTCAAGGCCTCGTCCGAACAGGCGACCGAAGCCGGCGATCTTGTCGGCTCGACCCGCGATGCAGCGACATCGTCTTCGCAGATCGTCCGTTCGGCGATCACGGCGATGGGCGGGATCGAGGAGTCCTCCTCGAAAATCGCGCAGATCCTCAAGGTGATCGATGACATTGCCTTCCAGACCAACCTGCTGGCGCTCAATGCCGGTGTCGAGGCGGCGCGAGCCGGAGAGGCAGGCAAGGGATTTGCCGTTGTCGCGCAGGAGGTGCGTGACCTGGCTGGGCGTTCGGCCAATGCGGCCAAGGAGATCAAGGACCTGATCGAGGAGAGCGGCGCCCAGGTGAGCAATGGTGTCGACCTGGTCAACAAGACCGGAAAATCCATGGAGCAGATCGAGGAGCAGATCACTGCGGTCGCCCAGAAGATCGATGCCATTTCCCGGGCTTCGCGCGAACAGGCGACCGGGCTGTCCCAGGTCAATATGGCCATCAACGAGATGGATACCATGACCCAGAAGAACGCGGCCATGGTCCAGGACAGCAACGCATCGTCCCAGAATCTTGCGGGTGAATGCGAACGCCTGGCCGATGTTGTGAGGTCTTTCAAGTTGACCGGAACGGCGGCCCAGGCACGAACCGCCGGGACGCCAAGACCCGCTCCGGCGGCTGCGGCCAAAGCGGCTGCAGCACGACCGTCCGCCCAGCCCCAGTACCAGACCCAGGGCAATGCCGCGCTCGCTCAGAGCACGGAGACATGGGAAGAGTTTTAAGCCCGCGTACCCAAGCCAACAGCGATCAGAGGTGATCGCAAACCACTTCAAAACGAGGAGAAGACCCCAATGAAAACCAAGCTTTTTGCATCTGCCATGCTTGCGGCCGCCACGATCGCGTTTGCACCGGTGACCGTACAGGCCGAAGACGCACATGTGGCACCGGTCAAGGAATTTATCAGCCAGAACGTCGAAGCCTGGCTGACCGACCCGGTCGTGGTTGGCGCGATCAAGGAGCAGAACGCCAAGACCAGTGGCCTGGATGAGGCGGCAATCGACAAGCTGGACAAGGAGTGGCGCGCACAGGCGACGGCTTCGGACAAGCCTTTCGTCAACGAGGTGCTTGCACGCGAACTGTCGAAGTTCCTGATGGAAAAGAAGGATGGCAGCCAGGGCATGATCACCGAAATGTTCGTGATGGATGCCAAGGGCCTCAATGTCGGCCAGAGCGATGTCACTTCCGACTACTGGCAGGGTGACGAAGCCAAGTGGCAGAAGACCTACGGCGCCGGCCCCGGCGTGGTCTTTGTCGATGGCGTCGAGGAAGACGAATCCACCCAGGCGCTGCAGTCGCAGGCCAGCGTGACCATTTCGGATCCGGAAACCGGTGAGCCGATCGGTGCGATCACCGTCGGGATCAACCTCGACATGCTCTAAGGAGCTGTCCGGGCCGGTGTGCCATCCCCGCGGGGCTGGCACGATGGCCGGGAGTGACTGAATACCAGTCCGACGCCGCGCTTTTCCGTCTTTTACGGGACAGGCGCGGCGTTTTGCGTTTGAACGAAGTCAAGGCCGTGGTGGTTTGACCGCAGCGCCAGGGCAGCTTTGAAAGCCAAATACCGGGATCAGTATGGAGAGGACTTGCGCAGCGTTTTGCCTCGTGGTCGATGGTGCCAAGGCGTCCGTCATAGCGCCGCAACACATTGCCGGTAGTCCTTGCGCCGCCGCAAAGGAGACTTTCATGAAGCTGGTGCATATTTCCGATATCCATATCAACGCCGGGCCCATCCTTGGTCATGATTCAATTGCGAATTTCAAGAAATGCCTGGCCTATGTCGAGGCGCATGACCATGATGCCGACCGGGTGGTGATCACAGGCGATCTGACCCATTACGGGCTTGAGGAGAGCTACCGTGAGCTCCAGGTCATCCTCGAAGCCAGTTCACTCAAGGGCAAGCTCGCGCCCCGGCTGATGATCGGCAATCATGACAATCGCGAGATGTTTGCCTCGATGTTTGCGGAAACCAGCCGGGACGCGGCGGGCTTTGTCCAGTGGACGGAGGAAACGCCGGCCGGATTGTTTGTCTACATGGACACGGTTGATCAGGGAAAGCACAGCGGGCGATATTGCCAGCAGCGGATGGATTGGCTCAGGGCCGTGCTCGACGGAGCAAGGGCCAAAGGCCAGCGGGCTTACCTGTTCATGCACCACAATCCGGTGCGGGTGCACGTGGCCAATGCCGATATCATCGGGATCATCGACGAGCGGGCGCTCCAGGCGCTGCTCTCGGAGTACAAAGACACCGTCGCCCATCTGTTTTTCGGTCACTGCCACTATACTCTCAGCGGCGCAGTCTGCGGCATTCCCTATTCGGCTCCGCGCTCGACCAATCACACCTGCTGGCCTGAGTTTTCAGGCGAGATCAACCGGATGGGGTACGGTGACCTGGCGCCGAACTACAATGTCTGTTTCCTCAACGAGAACAGCACGGTGGTGCATTCGATCGACTTTCTCGAGGCTGACAGGGTCAAGTGGCGGATCGATACCGATTTTAACCAGCACTGATATCTGCTGACGGGGCAGTCGCCGCGGTTTGTGACGTCACGGCTTGTGCTCGGGTGGAAATTCGATGGGGCCCCCCTGGGCTTCCCAGGTCGAGAAACCTTCCTTGATGTGGGCGGCGTCGAAGCCCATGTCATTGAGCGTTGCCGTTGTCAGCGCCGAGCGCCAGCCCGAGGCGCAATGGAAGACGAATTTCTTGTCCTGTCCGAATACCTCCTTGTAGTAGGGGCTTTGCGGATCCACCCAGAACTCGACCATGCCGCGCGGGCAGTGGAAGCTGCCGGGAATGAAGCCCGAGCGCTGGCGTTCGCGAACATCGCGCAGATCGACGATGACGACCTCGGGGTCACTGACCATGGCGATGGCGTCCTCGGTTTCGATCTCCTCGATGCGGGCGCGGGCGGCCGCGACAAGGTCGGCTACCGGGGTTATGGTCTTGGCCATGAGGATACCTGTTCAAACGTGAAATGGGTTCGTGCGCATGATTGACGCAACCGGGCGCTTGGTTCAACAGTCCTGAAGTCGGGGAGGCAGATTATGTCGCCGCCAACAGACGCAAGTAGAATGAAGGAAGCCAGGTGATGACAGGTTCGTCGGCAGTGTCCTTGTGGGACGAGACCTCGGAGGAGGGCTTTCAGGCGTTGCCGATGACGGCTGATATCAAGACCGAAGTGGCGATCGTTGGCGGAGGCTATACCGGTCTTTCTACGGCGCTGCATGCGGCGGAAAAGGGCCTTGACGCCTGCGTGCTGGAAGCCCGGCAGATCGGTTTTGGCGGGTCCGGACGCAATGTCGGGCTGGTCAATGCCGGGCTGTGGCTGCCGCCGCAGGACGTGCGGGCGAAGCTTGGCGGCGAGCGCGGCGCGCGCCTGGTGGATATCCTGGGCGAGGGGCCTGACTGCGTGATGTCGCTGGTCGAACGGCACCAGATCCGCTGTGAACTGACCCGGTCCGGCACCATTCATGCGGCCCATTCCCAAAGCGGTTTCAAGGATCTGGCGCGGCGCGCCGAGGAATGGACCCGGCTCGGCGCGCCGGTGCGGCTTCTGTCGCGGCAGGAGGCCGAGGAGAAAATCGGGTCGAGCGCGTTTCATGGCGGCCTACTGGACGCCCGTGCCGGAACGATCAACCCGATGGGCTATGTGCGTGGCCTGGCCCGTGCCGCCCACGCCGCCGGCGCGCGCATTCACACGGGCGCAGCGGTGACAAAACTGGTCAAGCAGCCGGATGGCTGGCTGCTCGAAACCGGGGCGGGCGTGGTCCGGGCGAAGTCGGTGGTGCTGGCGACCAACGCCTATTCCGATGATCTCTGGCCGGGACTGAAACAGAGCTTCGTCCCGATCCACTATTTCCAGGTGGCGACCGTTCCACTGGGCGCCCGGGTTCAGGGCATTCTACCCGAGCGGCAGGGGATCTGGGACACCGGGCAGATCATGTTCTCGCTCCGGCGCGATGCGGCGGACAGGCTGATCATCGGCTCGATGGGCGCTGTAATCGGCGGCGAGAAAGGGCTTTCGGAGCGCTGGGCGGCGCGCAAGCTCAAGCGGCTTTTTCCCGGTCTGGGACCGGTGGAATTCGAGAAAAGCTGGCACGGGCAGATCGCCATGACGGGTGACCACCTGCCGCGCATTCACCGGCTGGACGAGGGGCTCTACACGCCGATCGGCTACAATGGTCGGGGGATTGCGCCGGGAACGGTGTTCGGCAAGGCCATGGCCGAGCTGATTGCCGGCGGCAGCGAGGCGGACCTGCCGATGCCGGTGACCGGGGTGAAGCCCGAGACGATGAGGGGCCTGAAAGCCGGCTTCTACCGGGCCGCGTTCTCGGCGAACCAGCTTATCAAGAGCTTCTAGCGATTGCTGCGGTGGTTGCCGCTTGGATCAGATGGTTTACTGATATGAGCAGCCTTGCCTGAGCCAAAGAGATCGGGACAGGGTGCACGGACATGGATCGGGACGAGGGCAAATGGACAGTTGTGATGTGATCTTGGTTGGCGGCGGGCTTGCCGGGCTTGTGGCGGCGGCAGAGCTCGCTGATCGGGGCAAACGGGTCATCCTTCTCGATCAGGAGCCTGAGAACTTTCTCGGCGGGCAGGCCTTCTGGTCGCTCGGCGGCCTGTTCCTGGTCGATACGCCCGAGCAGCGGCGGATGGGCATCAAGGACAGCCGTGAGCTGGCGCTTGGCGACTGGATGGGGTCTGCACAGTTTGACCGCAAGGAAGACTACTGGCCGCGCAAATGGGCCGAGGCCTATGTCAACTTTGCTGCCGGCGAGATGCGGCCGTGGCTCTACGATATGGGCATGCGCTGGTTCCCGGTCGTGGGATGGGCCGAGCGGGGCGGTTCGTTTGCAAACGGCCATGGCAATTCGGTGCCGCGGTTTCACATCACCTGGGGCGTCGGGCCGGGTACGGTAGAGCCGTTCGAAAAGCGAGTGCGGGCCCATGTGAAGACCGGCCTGATCGAGCTCAGGTTCCGGCATCGCTGCTCGGCCATCATCACCGAGAACAATGCGGTCAAGGGCGTCTCGGGGGAAGTGCTTGTCGATGATATCAAGGAGCGCGGCCAGTCGACCAGCCGCGAGATCAGCGGCGACTTCGAAATCCGCGCGCCGAGCGTGCTGGTCACATCGGGCGGCATCGGCGGAAACTTCGATCTGGTGCGCAAGGTCTGGCCGCGTGACCGGCTGGGCGAGCCGCCGCGCGAGATGATTGCCGGGGTGCCGGCCCATGTCGACGGGCGCATGATCGCGATCACCGAAGCCGCCGGCGGCCGGGTGATCAATGCCGACCGGATGTGGCACTACACCGAAGGCGTGAAGAACTGGAACCCGATCTGGCCCAACCATGGAATCCGCATCCTGCCGGGTCCGTCGTCGATGTGGCTCGATGCCGAAGGCAACCGGCTGAAGCCGCCCTGCATGCCCGGATTTGACACCCTGTCGACACTGAGGGAGATCCTGTCGACGGGTCATGACCATTCCTGGTTCATCATGACGCAGAAGATCCTCAAGAAGGAGGTGGCGCTTTCGGGGTCGGAGCAGAACCCGGATTTTGCGTCGAAAAGCTGGCTCAAGGTGATCCGGCAGCGGATCCTCAACAAGCAGGCCATACCGGCGGTCGAAGCCTTCAAGCGGCATGGCGAGGATTTCATCGTTGCCAACACGTTGGAGGAGCTGGTCGAGGGGATGAACCGGAAAGGCGGCGGCCTCGTCGATCTGGAGAAGATCCGGGCGCAGATCGTGGCGCGGGACAGTCAGGTGGCCAACCCGTTCACCAAGGACGCGCAACTGATGGCAGTGCATGCGGCGCGCAACTATCGCGGCGACAGGCTGATGCGAACGGCAAAGCCGCATCGTTTCCTCGATCCTGAAAACGGGCCGCTGATTGCGATCAAGCTGCACATCATCACCCGCAAGACGCTCGGCGGTTTCGAGACCGACCTCAACGGCCAGGTGCTCAATGCGCGTGGAGAGCGGATCGAGGGATTGTTTGCCGCCGGCGAGGTCAGCGGTTTCGGCGGTGGCGGCTATCACGGCTACAACGCGCTCGAAGGCAGTTTCCTCGGCGGCTGCATCTTCTCGGGCCGGCAGGCGGGGCGAAGTGAGGCGATTGCCTGA
Organism: Parahoeflea alexandrii; assembly: GCF_024105735.1. Lineage (GTDB taxonomy): Bacteria > Pseudomonadota > Alphaproteobacteria > Rhizobiales > Rhizobiaceae > Hoeflea > Hoeflea alexandrii. Next base: position 1,334,521 of record NZ_JAAAML010000001.1, read on the forward strand.
GTGTATGCCGAACTCAGGCTTGGGCTGCGGGACGCTCAGGTCTGTACGGGCAGCATTGCCTGGTAGGGCTTGCTCATCACCGGCAGCAGGCTGGGGCCGCGGACTCTGAGGAAATCGTCCAGCGCCTGCAGCGCCGGAGTGGCGGACCGGTTGGCGTGCCGGATCGCGAACCATTGTCGGCGGATCGGGGTTTCCACCACATCGAGGATGGCGATGCGGCCGGCCTGGCATTCCTGTTCGATGGTGTGGCCGGAGATGAAGGCAATGCCCAGACCGGCAATCACCGCCTGCTTGATGGTCTCGTTTGAATCCATTTCCGTGGGCACCGTGCGCATGCCCTCGATCGTGTCGGCCATGAAGAATTCGAATGACGAGCGTGTGCCGGAGCCTCTCTCCCTGACGATGAACTTCTGCTCCGCCAGTTCCTCCCTGCTGATGTCGAGTTTGCCGACCAGCGGGTGATCCGGACTGGCGATGAAGACCAGCGGATGGTCGCCGAACAGCGTCGCGTTGACCCTGAACGATGTCGGCGGGCGCCCCATCAGGGCGATATCGATATCGTGATCGTGCAGCTTCTGAATGATTTCGGAGCGGTTGGCCGCGACCAGCGTCATCGCTATGCCGGGATGGAGAGCCGTGAAGGCCGCGATGACGCGCGGCGCGAAATACTTGCCGGTCGAGACCACGCCCAGCCGGATCGTGCCTGCAGCAACGCCCTTGTGAGCCTGGACGGTTTCGCCGAGCGAGGTCACCTCGTTGACAATGCGGCGCGCGGTTTGAATGGCGATCTCGCCGATCTCGGTCGGTTGTGCACCGGACTTGGAGCGCAGGAACAACTGGCAGCCAAGCTCCTGTTCCAGCTGCTGCAATTGCAGCGTCACGGCCGGCGAGGTCAGCCCGAGCGACTTCGCCGCGGCGGAAATCTTGCCGTGCTTCTGGATGGCGAGCAGCGTGTGCATCTGGCGGATGGAGATATTGAGCATCAATGAAGTGTAAGAAAAACTTATATAAACTGTCAATAAGTTAAAATTTACAAATATGTGGAAGTGCCTATTCATTGTGGCTCGGGAGGAGAACCGCAATGTCAGGGCAATCTTTACTCGCATTCTTGCGTTCAGGATCGTTCACCCAGAAGCCGCACAGTGAAGCCGTTTCGGCAACCATTGGGGCTCTGGCCAAGGCCGCGCTTGAGGTCCGCAAGCTGACGACGCAGGGCGCGCTCAATGCAGGCTTTGCGGCCTCGCGCGGCAGCGAAAACACCGATGGCGACATCCAGAAGGATCTTGATGTCGTTGCCGACGGCATCTTTCTCCAGGCCATCCGGGAGGTGCCGGTGGCGCTCTACGGCTCGGAGGAAAACACCGGCGCGATCCTGATCGATCCGGCCAAGCCGCTGGCGCTGGCGATCGATCCGCTCGACGGCTCTTCCAACATCGAGACCAACGTCTCGATCGGCACGATCTTTTCCATCCTACCGGTCACCGGTGATCCGAAATCCGATCCGGAGCGGTCCTTTCTGCAGCCCGGGACGACGCAACTGGCCGCCGGTTTCTTCATCTACGGACCACAACTGGCGCTGGTCCTGAGCGTCGGCACCGGCACCCGGATCTTCATTCATTCGAGCAAATTCGGCGATTTCATCGAGGCTTACGATTCGGTGGCGATCCCGAACAATGCGTCGGAATTCGCAATCAACGTCTCGAATTACCGGCATTGGGAAGAACCGATCCGGCTCTATGTCGACGATTGTTTCGCCGGCAGCGAGGGGCCGCGGGAGAAAGACTTCAACATGCGCTGGATCGCGTCGCTGGTGGCCGATTGTTACCGGATTCTCATCCGCGGCGGCGTGTTTCTCTATCCGGCCGACAAGCGCAAGGGCTACGGCTCGGGCCGCATCCGGCTGGTCTACGAGGCCAACCCGATCGCCTTTCTGGTCGAGCAGGCCGACGGTGCAGCGACCGATTCCGTCAACCGCATCCTCGATATCCAGCCCACCAGCCTGCACCAGCGCATTCCGCTGGTCTTCGGTTCGAAATCTAAGGTCGAGCGCATCGCCCGCTATCACGTCGATCCGGAGATGATCAGCGAGCGCTCGCCCTTGTTCGGTAACCGCGGTCTTTTCAGGGTTTGATCCATCATGTCAGCTAAATTTCCCATCATTTCCATCACCGGGTCTTCAGGCGCGGGCACCACGACGGTCGAGCAGACCTTCAAGAAGATCTTCGCCCGCGAGAAGGTCACCGCGTCCTTTATCGAGGGCGATGCTTTCCACCGTTTCGACCGCCAGGCGATGAAGGAGAAGATCGCCGAGGAAAAGGCACAAGGCCGTGACTTCACCCATTTCAACGCCGAAGCCAACGAGCTGAAAATCCTCGAAAGCGTGTTCGAGGAGTATGGAAGGCGCGGCAAGGGCCGGACCCGGCACTACATCCACGACGACGAGGAGGCCGAGCGCTATGGCACGGCGCCGGGCACCTTCACTGAGTGGGAGGAATTCGGCGACAGCGACGTGCTGTTCTACGAGGGCCTGCATGGCTGCGTCGTCACCGACGAGGTCAACCTGGCGCAGCATTGCGATCTGAAGATCGGCGTGGTGCCGGTGATCAATCTCGAATGGATCCAGAAGATCCATCGCGACAAGGCGGCGCGCGGCTATTCCACTGAGGCTGTCACTGACACGATCCTCAGGCGGATGCCGGACTACGTTCACTATATCTGCCCGCAGTTTTCGCTGACCGATATCAACTTTCAGCGGGTGCCGATCGTCGACACGTCAAATCCCTTCATCGCGCGCTGGATCCCCACGCCGGCTGAATCGATCCTGGTGATCCGCTTCGCCAATCCGCGCGGCATCGATTTCCCTTACCTGCTGTCGATGATCCAGAACAGCTACATGTCGCGCGCCAATTCCATCGTCGTGCCGGGCGACAAGCTCGATCTCGCCATGCAGCTCATCTTCACGCCGCTGATCCACAAGCTGGTCGAGCGCAAGCGCCGCATGTCCTGAGGAGGCAGAAATGAACATTTCCCAAGCCATCGCAGCTTCCGGCACCACCAGCGAACGCGACATGGCGAACGCCATCCGTTTCCTGGCCATGGACGCAGTCCAGACGGCCAATTCGGGCCATCCCGGCATGCCGATGGGCATGGCCGATGTCGCCACGGTGCTGTTCAACCGCTTCATCAGCATCGACCCGTCGATGCCGGACTGGGCCGACCGCGACCGGTTCGTTCTGTCGGCCGGGCACGGTTCGATGCTGATCTACGCCATCCATCATCTTGTCGGCTATTCCGACATGACGATGGACCAGCTGCGGAACTTCCGGCAATGGGGATCGAAAACCCCCGGTCATCCGGAATACGGCCACACGCTCGGCGTGGAGACCACCACCGGTCCGCTGGGGCAGGGGATTACGACAGCCGTCGGCATGGCGCTCGGCGAGGAAATGATGGCTGCCCGGTTCGGCCGCAAGCTTGTCGACCATTTCACCTATGTGATCGCCGGCGACGGCTGCCTGCAGGAGGGCATCAGCCATGAGGCGATCGATCTCGCAGGGCACCTGAAGCTGAAAAAGCTGATCGTGCTGTGGGACGACAATGAAATCTCCATCGACGGAGCCACTTCCCTCTCCACGTCGATGAACCAGCCCATGCGGTTCAAGGCCGCGGGCTGGGATGTTCAGAAGGTCGATGGCCATGACCCCGAGGCCGTTGCCGCCGCCATCGAGACGGCGCGCAAGAGCGCCAGGCCCTCCCTGATTGCCTGCCGGACCACGATCGGCAAGGGCGCGCCGACAATGCAAGGGTCGCACAAGACCCATGGCGCGCCGCTGGGCAAGGAGGAAATCGCCGGAGCCCGCGAGGCGCTCGGCTGGCCGCATGAGCCGTTTGCCGTTCCTGCCGGCATCAAATCCGCCTGGGAATCGGTGGCGAACCGTGGTCTTGCCGCCCGCAAGCAATGGCAGGAGCGGCATGCAGCGGCGCGCAATGCGGCTGCGTTTGACCGCACGCTGTCGGGAGAGCTGCCGGAGAGCGTGTTCCGCAAGCTGGCCGCCTTCCGCAAGGAGCATCTTGAGAAGGCGACCAAGGTCGCCACCCGCCAGGCCTCGCAGATGGCGCTCGAGGTGATCAACGGCGCGACGACGCTGACGATCGGCGGATCGGCGGACCTTACCGGTTCCAACCTGACCCAGACGTCGCAGACCGAGAGCATCCGGCCGAAACGGTTCAAGGGCCGGTACGTTCACTACGGCATTCGCGAACATGCCATGGCGGCGGTAATGAACGGGCTGGCGTTGCATGGCGGGTTCATTCCCTATGGCGGCACCTTCCTGGTGTTCTCCGATTACGCGCGCGGCGGCATGCGGCTGTCGGCACTGATGCAGCAGGGGGTGGTCTATGTGCTGACGCACGATTCCATCGGGCTTGGCGAGGACGGGCCGACGCATCAGCCGGTCGAGCATCTGGCCATGCTTCGGGCGACGCCCAACATCAATGTCTATCGGCCCGCGGATATCATCGAGACGGCGGAATGCTGGGAACTGGCGCTCAGGGACCGGTCGACGCCGAGTGTGCTGGCGCTGTCGCGTCAGGGATTGCCGATGCTGCGCGAGAGCGGGTCGTCCGAAAACCTTTCGGCGCGGGGCGGCTATGTGCTGCACCAGCCGAAAGGCAAGCGCGATGTCACGCTGCTTGCGACCGGATCGGAAGTCGAGATCGCCCGCAAGGCGGCCGAGCAGTTGCTCGACCTCAACGGGATCAGCGCCGCAGTCGTCTCGATGCCGTGCTGGGAAAAGTTTGCAGCGCAGGATCAGGGCTACCGCGACGAGGTGCTTGGAACCGCTCCGCGGATTGCGGTCGAAGCCGCGGCCCGGATGGGCTGGGACCGCTGGATCGGCCCGGAGGGCGCATTCGTCGGCATGGACGGTTTCGGCGCATCCGCGCCCGCCGCGGAACTCTACGAGCATTTCGGCATCACCGCCGAACGGGTTGCCGGACTGGCGCTTGAACTGACAGGCAGGGCCGGGGCATGAGCGGCGTGACCGACCTTCAGGACCGGACGGTGCTGGTCCGCTGCGACCTGAGCCAAGGGCTCAATGCCCATTTCGCCGCCGGCCTGCGCGATCTCGCCGTTCGCGGCGCCAGGGTGGCGGTGATCGCCGGCTATGACAATCCGGGTGGGGATGTGAATCCGACCCTGTCGCTGCGCCATCTGGTTGAACCGCTTGAGCAACTGACTGGACTTCCGGTGCATTTCGTCGGCGACTGTGTCGGTCCGGTGGCCGAATCCGGTCTTGCCGCAACACCCGACGGCGCGATCGCGCTTCTCGAGAACCTGCGGTTTCATCCCGAAGCCCAGCGCCGCAGCCGGACCTTCGCCATCCGCCTGAGCGCGCTCGGCGACTATTTCGCCGTACCGGGCGGCATGCCCGAGAGCGCATCCGTCTGGATCAGGGAGCTTGCGAAACTGCTGCCCGAACCGACGACGCCGATTTTCGCCCCTTCAGCCTGACAGGAGATCCCAATGGCCCGTATCACCCTTCGTCAACTGCTCGATCACGCCGCCGACCAAGGCTACGGCGTGCCGGCTTTCAACATCAACAACATGGAGCAGGGGCTCGCCATCATGGAGGCGGCCAAGGCGTGCAATGCGCCGGTGATCATTCAGGCCTCGCGCGGCGCGCGTTCCTATGCCGGCGACATCATGCTGTCGAAAATGATCGACGCGCTGACCGAGATGTATCCGGATATCCCGATCTGCATGCACCAGGACCACGGCAACAACGAAGCCACCTGCATGAGCGCGATCCGCCACGGCTTCACCTCGGTGATGATGGACGGGTCGCTCGAAGCCGACATGAAGACGCCGGCGTCCTACGATTACAACGTGACGATCACCGAACGGGTGGCGCGGATGGCGCACTGGGTCGGAGCATCGGTGGAAGGCGAGCTGGGTGTTCTGGGATCGCTCGAGACCGGCGAGGCGGAGGCCGAGGACGGCTCGGGCGCCGAGGGAAAGCTCTCGCATGACCAGCTGCTGACCGATCCGGACCAGGCGCTCGATTTCGTGCTTCGCACCAGGGTAGACGCGCTGGCGATCGCCTGCGGCACCTCGCACGGCGCCTACAAGTTCTCGCGCAAGCCCGACGGCGACATCCTGGCGATGGGTGTGATCGAGGCGATCCACCGCAAGATCCCAAACACCCATCTGGTGATGCACGGTTCTTCCTCTGTGCCGCAGGAGCTGCAGGACATCATCAACGAGTTTGGCGGCGAGATGCCGCAGACTTTCGGCGTTCCGGTCGAGGAGATCGTCCGGGGCATCCGGCACGGCGTGCGCAAGGTCAATATCGACACCGATTGCCGCATGGCGATGACCGGGCAGTTCCGCAAGATCGCCACTTCCAAGGCCAGCGAGTTCGATCCGCGCAAGTTCCTGAAGCCCGCCATGGACGCAATGCGGGATCTCTGCCGCGACCGGTTCGAGGCGTTTGGTACAGCCGGACAGGCGTCGAAGATCAGGGTGATCGCGATGGACGACATGGCGGCACGCTATGCCAGCGGCGCGCTCGATCCGCAAGCCACCACAGCCAAGGCTGCCTGAGAAACCGATTCAAGCTCCTGACGGAGAGATTCAAGAAGAGAGGTCAACGCCATGAATACGGACGCAAAAACCGAGATCAAGGGCAAGGAACGCTACAAGGCGGGCGTGCTCAAATATGCGCAGATGGGCTACTGGGATGGCCATTACGAGCCCAAGGACACCGATCTGATCGCGCTGTTCCGGATCACGCCGCAGGAAGGCGTCGATCCGATCGAGGCGGCCGCCGCGGTCGCCGGCGAAAGTTCTACGGCGACCTGGACCGTGGTCTGGACCGACCGCCTGACGGCCTGCGACCAGTACCGCGCCAAGGCCTACCGGGTGGATCCGGTTCCCGGCACGCCGGGCCAGTACTTCTGCTATGTCGCCTATGACCTGATTCTGTTCGAGGAAGGCTCGATCGCCAATCTGACGGCGTCGATCATCGGCAACGTGTTCTCGTTCAAGCCGCTCAAGGCGGCACGGCTCGAGGACATGCGGTTCCCGGTCGCCTACTGCAAGACCTTCAAGGGCCCGCCCACAGGCATCGTGGTCGAGCGCGAGCGACTCGACAAGTTCGGCAAGCCGCTGCTCGGCGCCACCACCAAGCCGAAACTCGGCCTGTCGGGCAAGAACTACGGCCGCGTGGTCTATGAGGGGCTCAAGGGCGGTCTCGACTTCATGAAGGACGACGAGAACATCAACTCGCAGCCGTTCATGCACTGGCGCGACCGGTTCCTCTACTGCATGGAAGCGGTCAACAAGGCGACCGCCGAGACCGGCGAGATCAAGGGCCATTATCTCAACATCACCGCCGGAACGATGGAAGAGATGTACCGGCGCGCCGAGTTCGCCAAGGAACTGGGCTCGGTCATCGTCATGGTCGACCTGATCGTCGGCTGGACGGCGATCCAGTCGATCTCGGAATGGTGCCGGCAGAACGACATGATCCTGCACATGCACCGCGCCGGCCACGGCACCTACACGCGGCAGAAGAACCACGGCATCTCGTTTAGGGTGATTGCAAAGTGGCTGCGGCTCGCCGGTGTCGATCACCTGCATTGCGGCACTGCGGTGGGCAAGCTCGAGGGCGATCCGCTGACCGTTCAGGGCTACTACAATGTCTGCCGCGAAACCCGCAACGAGGTCGACCTGCAGCGCGGCATCTTCTTCGAGCAGGACTGGGCCGACATCAAGAAGGTCATGCCGGTCGCCTCGGGCGGCATCCATGCCGGGCAGATGCACCAGTTGCTCGACCTGTTCGGCGACGACGTGGTGCTGCAGTTCGGCGGCGGCACCATCGGTCATCCGATGGGCATCCAGGCCGGGGCCACGGCCAACCGGGTTGCGCTCGAGGCGATGGTGCTCGCCCGCAACGAAGGCCGTGATATCGCCAACGAGGGTCCGGATATCCTTCGCGCTGCCGCCAAGTGGTGCAAGCCGCTCGAAGCCGCGCTCGAGACCTGGGGCAACATCACCTTCAACTACACATCGACAGACACGTCGGACTTCGTGCCGACCGCGTCGGTCTCCATGTAAGCCCGATCGAGGAGGACACAGACATGCGTATCACCCAAGGCTGCTTTTCCTTTCTGCCCGACCTCAGCGACGAGCAGATTTCCGCCCAGATCGAGTATTGTCTGGGCCGCGAATGGGCCGTCGGCATCGAGTACACCGACGATCCGCATCCCAGGAACACCTACTGGGAGATGTGGGGGCACCCGATGTTCGATCTCAAGGATCCCAAGGGCGCGATGATGGAACTCGACGAGTGCCGCAAGGCGCATTGCGACAGCTACATAAGGATCAACGCGTTTGATTCCTCGCGCGGGTTCGAGACGGTGATGATGAGCTTCATCGTCAACCGGCCAAAGGATGAGCCGAAACTGCACATGACCCGCACCGATGTGCACTCGCGCAGCCAGACCTATGCCTGGGACGTGGCGCGGCGCTGATCTGAAATCACCCGCCGGCCCGCATCACGGGGCCGGCGGCAATCGTTGAGGAGACCATGATGGCAGATGCAGCCGACCTGATTGCGCCTGATGAAGCAGAGGCCTTGCCGACTGCAATCGACCTGCGCGAGGAATACAACAAATCCGGTGTCGCCGAGGTGCTGGCCGAACTCGACCGCGAGCTGATCGGGCTCAAGCCGGTCAAGCAGCGGATCCGCGAGATCGCCGCGATGCTGATCGTCGAGCGGGCCCGCAAGGCGATGGGGCTCAGCCACGAGACGCCGACGCTGCACATGAATTTCGCCGGCAATCCCGGCACCGGAAAGACCACCGTGGCGCTGAGGATGGCCAATATCCTTCACCGGCTCGGCTATGTCCGCAAGGGCCACCTGGTGTCGGTGACGCGCGATGATCTGGTCGGCCAATATATCGGCCACACCGCGCCGAAGACCAAGGAGATCCTGAAGAGGGCGATGGGCGGGGTGCTGTTCATCGACGAGGCCTATTATCTCTACCGGCCCGACAACGAGCGTGACTACGGCCAGGAAGCGATCGAGATCCTGCTGCAGGTGATGGAGAACAACCGCGAGGACCTGGTGGTGATCCTCGCAGGCTATGCCGACAGGATGGACAAGTTCTTCGAAAGCAATCCCGGGTTCCGGTCGCGCATCGCCCATCACATCGAATTTCCCGACTACAGCGAGGCGGAACTGCTCCAGATCGCCGACGGCATGCTCAAGCAGCAGACCTATCATTTTGACGAGGAAGCCCACGGTCTGATGCAGCGCTATATCCGGCTCAGGCGGCAGCAGCCGCATTTCGCCAATGCCCGCTCGATCCGCAACGCTCTCGACCGGGCGCGGCTGAGGCAGGCCAACCGGCTGTTCTCGACCGCCACCGGGCCGGTGACCGCTGAGGAACTGTCGACCATCACGGCGGAGGACCTGAAGGTCAGCCGGGTGTTCACCATGGGCATCCCGGACGGTCAAGCGGAGGAGGGGGCATGACAAAGACCATCATCGCGCCCTCGGTGCTGTCGGCTGATTTTTCGCGGCTGGGTGACGAGATCGAGGCCGTAGTTGAAGCCGGCGCAGACTGGATCCATCTCGACGTGATGGACGGGCATTATGTGCCCAACATCACCTTCGGTCCTCCGATCATCAAGGCGGTGCGCAACCGCACCGACAGGATCTTCGACTGCCATTTGATGATCGAGCCGTGCGATCTGTTCCTTGCGGCCTTCGCCGATGCCGGTTGCGACATCATCACGGTTCATGCCGAGGCGACAAAACATCTCGACCGGTCGCTGCAGGCGATCCGGGATCTCGGCAAGAAGGCCGGGGTCTCGCTTAACCCGTCGACGCCGGAAAGCGTGCTTGCCTACGTGCTCGACCGGGTCGACCTGATCCTGTTTATGACGGTCAATCCGGGGTTCGGCGGACAGCAGTTCATCCCGGCGGTGGTCGACAAGGTGGCGCGGGTGAAGAGCATGATCGGCGACCGGCCGATCGACATCGAGATCGATGGCGGCGTGACGCCCGAAACCGCGCCGCTGGTGGCTGCTGCCGGCGCCAATGTGCTGGTTGCAGGTTCCGCTGTGTTCAAAGGAGGGACACAAACAGCGTATAAGACCAATATCGAAGCCATTCGCGCGGCATCCGATGGCGCGCTGCGCTAAGACTTGTTACCGGAACTGATCGAGGAGACGTCCAATGGCCGCAATTCCCCCCTTGTGTGATTTTGGATGGAAACCGAGTGACGCCCGATTGATCGGCGTCGACGGACAGGCCCGTAATGTTCTTGATCAGGCCGGTGAGAATGGGCTGGTGGTGGCCTTCATCTGCAACCATTGCCCCTACGTCAAGGCGGTGATCGACCGGATCGTGCGCGACGCCGAGGACCTGGCCGACATCGGCATCGGCTTCGTGGCGATCTCGTCCAATGACGTCGAGGCCTATCCCGAAGATTCATTTGAAAACATGAAGCTCTTTGCCGGAGCGCATCGATTTTCGTTCCCGTATCTCTATGATGAAGACCAGTCCGTGGCGCTTGCCTGGGGTGCGGTCTGCACGCCGGATTTTTTCGGCTTCAATGCCCAGATGGAACTGCAATATCGCGGGCGGCTCGACGCGTCGCGCAAGCAGTCCGGACCTGAGGATCTCAGGCGTGACCTCTACGAGGCGATGCGCCATGTGGCGGAGACCGGCAAGGGGCCGGACGACCAGATCGCCTCGATGGGGTGTTCGATCAAGTGGAAGGAAAATGCGTGAGTGATGCGTCGGTTAACAAGAGTGTCCCGTCCGGCTGGCCCGAGGCAATCCTTTTCGATCTGGATGGAACGCTGATCGATTCCGTGCCCGATATTGCCGCTGCGGTGAATGAGCTGCTGTCGGGCGATGACCTGCCGGTGGTCAGCGTGGACGCGGTTCGCGGCATGATCGGCAACGGGGTCAAGAAGCTTGTAGAGCGGGCCTATGCATCGGTAGGGACGCAGTATGAAGGCGATGCGCTGAATGCTGCAACCGACCGGATGATGGGGATCTACGGCAAGCACCTGACCCGGCACACGGTCGCCATGCCAGGCGCGGTGGAACTGATTTCGAGCTATCATCGGGCAGGCGTCAGGATTGGGGTGGTCACCAACAAGCCGGAAGCCTTTACCCACGAAATCCTGAGGCATTTCGGGATCGACGGGCAGGTGGATGTGGTGGTCGGCGGCGATACCGGGCCGGCGCGCAAGCCCGAGCCCGACATGCTGCATCACGCACTTTCGGTTATGGGAGTTGCGGCCAGCCGAGCCTTGATGGTGGGCGACAGTCCGGCCGACATCGGCGCGGCAAAGGCCGCCAACATGGCTAGCGTGGCGGTGCATGGCGGCTACACCAATGTGCCCGCCGACGAACTCGGTGCGGACCGAGTGATTTCCAGCCTGCTCGATCTTCCTGCCGCAATCGAAGCGCTCAGGCCGGCCGCGCTTGCACAGGGCTGATTTTGGGGCGGGCTGCCATTGCGGTCTTGATGGCGGTCAATGGCGGAACGATCTGATGCGCTATCCTGCCACGGTTGATGCTCGACTTCACGCGTGGGGAGAAGGCGATGTTTGCGGACCGAAACGACGCCGGTCAGAAACTTGCCCGGGAGCTCGCCCGGCAATTGTCCGGTTTCGACCACAAGATGGCGCTCGTGGTGGCGCTGCCGAGTGGCGGGGTGCCGGTGGCTGAGCAGGTTGCCGAGGCACTGGATCTGCCGCTCGATATTCTGCTGGTGCGAAAGGTCGGTGCGCCGGGATATCCGGAGGTCGCCATTGGTGCGATCAGCGATGGTGAGACGATGCAAGTGACGATCAACCGGGAGATTTGTGACCAACTCGGGCTCGATGAAGAAGAGGTTCGCGATCTGGCGCGGGAGGTCCTGCCCGAGCTTGAGCGCCGGAAGCGGCTTTACTTCGCGGTCCGACCGACCCTTGCAGTCAAAGGCAGACCGGTGATCGTCGTTGACGATGGCGCTGCCACAGGAGCCACATTGCGCATCGCCCTCCGGGTGTTGCGCGAACGCGGCGCCATGCGGTTGATCGTTGCACTGCCGGTGGCGCCAGTCGATGTTCTGGAGAAGTTGCATGCACTGGCCGAGGATGTGATTTGTCTGGAAATTCCGTCTTCCTTTCGGGCCGTTGGGGCGCATTACCGGGATTTCCGGCAGGTCGACGATCAGGAGGTGGTTCGAATTCTCGAACAAGCGAATGGCGCCTGTGATCATCGCTTACACTGATCGGCGTAGTCGCGACGGCGGTTTTTCAATCAAAGGTCGCACGGGTTAGTCCTTGACGCCTTACCGGCAGTGCGATTGACTGCGCCGCGAACCCCAGGTGGCCCGGTGTTTCTTCATGCGATCAGGCCGCCTGTGGACCTGGGCCCCGGTCGAGCAGGAATGTGCATATGGACAATGCCGTTGATCTTGCCTGTTCGTGCGGCAAATGCACGAATTGCCCGATTCACAACCGGTCTGTCTGCAGCGCTGCGTCAGCAGACGCGATGGCGCAACTCAACCGCATATCGCATGTCCGCAAGTTTGTGCGCGGCACCGTCATCCAGGGGCAGGGAGAGGTCAGCGACATTGTCGGCAATATCGTCGAGGGTGTTGTCAAACTCTCGAGTGCATCGGCCAGTGGCGACGACCATATTGTCGGGCTTCTGTTTCCATCGGACTTTTTCGGGCGCCTTTTTGCCGAGGAATCGCAATTCTCCTACGAGGCGGTTACAGATGTGACGCTGTGCGCCATGAACCGTTCCGGCTTCGAGCGGTTTCTCGCGGACCATCCCACCGTTGAACACGAGATGCTCAAGGCCAAGCTCGACGAACTCGATGCGGTCCGGGAGTGGGCTGCGATCACCAATGGTCACACCACGATGCAACGCGTGGCAACACTGCTCTATGTGTTCTCGCGACGGTCGAGAAACCAGCATCGGGAAGGCGGCGATGCATCGCCATCGGTCGTGCATATCCCGCTGAGCCGCAGGGATATCGCCGATTATCTCGGAACGACACCCGAGACGCTCAGTCGCAACATACAGACCCTGGCGCGGGCAAAGGTAATCCGCATCATCAATGCCAAGCATTTCGAACTGATTGACGCCAACGCGCTCATCAGCCACTCGGGCGAAACCCGGGAAGATCTCAACCGGATCGCCTCTTACTGAGCGATACGGATCGAATGTGGCGCGGTTCCGCGCGCTTGCCGTCAAGCATGGACAGGCGAGGTTCCCGCATTGACGAACGTCAATGTGCGGGTATCGCTTTAGACGGAGCATGGTTTCATCAACCAGCGCCAATGCGCCTGGAGGTGGGAAAATCATGACCCGTTCCGGCACACCAGTTTCCGTCATCAATGATATCGGCGTTCTGCGCGACGTTCTGGTCCAGGGACCGATGTGCAGCCCTGAAGCCGGCATGGGCTGGGGCGGTGAAAGAGGAGTGGATCCGGCTTCACGGCAACATCAGCGAATGGTGCGGGAACTGGAAGCAGCGGGCGTGTCCGTCAGGCGCATGGATGTGCTCCTGCGCTCGGCCCTGGGCTTTGCGGATGCACGGGACTGGATTCTCGAGCGGCGGATGACCGGAGCCGATCATGAACTGGGCAATGCGGGTTGCGATATCATCTCGTGGCTGAGCGAGCAGCCTGCCGAAACACTCACGCGTTGTCTCATGGAGGGGATGAAGACGGGCGATCTGCCTTCGGGATTTGAGCGTGTGGGTCCAAGCTTTGACGAGAATTCCCACTGGTTGCTGCCGCCACTCGACGGGGTCATGCATTTGCGCGAACGGTTCCGCGTGATTGATGGCGGAGTGGTGCTTGCCCAACCGAAAGGGCGGAGCGCCAGAGCCAATACGATCACCCTTGCGACCGTGCTCAACTTCGCGCCGCTGTTTGACCAGTCCCGGTTCGAGTTCTGGCTGAGCGCCGATGGGGCCGACCGGTCGTGCCCGCCGGTCAGTGGCAATGACATCGCCATGCCAGGTGACAGGATCTGGGTCGGAGCGATCACAGCCAACACAAGCGTGCAGGCGCTGTCGCTGTTGGCAGCATCGCTGTTTCGCCAGGACTGCAGTGGCGCCGTGTTCTGGCTTGATCTGACCGGGACGGATTGCGCGTGTCTCGATGACTGTTTTTTGCCGCTCAGCCGCGATTGCATGCTGGTCGACGAGAACCTGCTTGGCCGTGCGAACTCGTTTCTGGTCCGATCGGCCAATCCCGGCGCGCCGCTCGGGATCGAACCTTGCAGATTGCCGTTCCTCGACGCGCTGGCGCAGGGATTGGGCGTCAAGGAACTGGACCTTATTGACGTCCGGCATCAGCAGCCTCCTGTATCGCAGGGGCTGAGGCGGCTTGCGCCAATTGTCCTGTCTCCGGGCCGCATCATCGCCTTTGAGGAGCATCAAGACGCATTTCGCGTGCTTGAGCAGCATGGTATCGAGATCGTTGCCGCGATTTCCGGCGGTGCGCTTTCACCCGAAGGAAAAGGCCCGCGCGGGCTGGTAAGCCCGCTGCATGCCACCTGACAATGCACCGGTGCTGAAAGGAGCAGGCGGAGCAGTTTTGCGTACCTCCATCGGTTCAATCCGTTTTCCACAATCTGCCGCCAAGGCCATTGCGCAGCGCGGTTCCGGCATGACAGGTTCGAGCCTGTTCAACTGTCGGGGAGACATGTCATGGTGTCATTCATGCCGGAGACCGAAACCGGGTTTGCGCGCGAGATCATCGAGATCGAGGACCAGTCGATCGAGATGCCCGACGGCTGCCGGTTGTCGGCCCGGATCTGGATGCCGAAAGATGCGGAAGACGACCCGGTTCCGGTCATTCTGGAGCATCTTCCTTACCGCAAACGCGACGGCACGATCGTTCGTGACAGCCTGACCCATCCATGGATGGCGGGACAGGGCTATGCCTGTATCCGGCTCGACATGCGCGGCAACGGCGATTCCGAAGGCGTGATGGAAGATGAATACACGCCGCAGGAATTGCAGGATGCCTGCGACGTGATCGCATGGGCGGTGAGCCAGCCCTGGTGCTCGGGGACCGCCGGGATGATGGGAATTTCCTGGGGCGGCTTCAATTCGCTGCAGGTTGCGGCACTGAGGCCTCCGGCGCTGAAGGCGATCATCACCATCTGCTCGACGGCCGACCGCTTTGCCGATGACATCCATTTCAAGGGTGGCTGCCTGCTGGGCGAGAATTTCGGCTGGGCGGCCAACATGCTGTCCTATTCGTCGCGACCGCCGGACCCGCTGCTGATGGGGCCGGGGTGGCGCGAAATGTGGCTCAACCGTTTGCGGGAAATGCCGTTCCTGGCGCGGGAATGGATCTCGCGGCAGACGCGGGACGACTACTGGAAACATGGCTCGATCTGCGAGGATTATGCTGCAATCGAGGCGGCGGTGCTGTCGATTGGCGGCTGGCATGACGGTTACCGCAACACGATCTCGAACCTCGTGGAGAATCTCGAGGCCCCGGTCAAGGGCATCGTCGGTCCGTGGATCCACAAGTATCCCCACTACGCCGGACCCGAGCCGCGCATCGGTTTCCTGCAGGAAGCCAGACGCTGGTGGGACCATTGGCTCAAGGGCATCGACAATGGCGCAGAAAACCTGCCGGCCTACCGGGCCTGGCTGATGGACAGCATCGCGCCGGAGCGCTGGGTGGATGAACGGCCGGGACGATGGATTGCCGAAGCCGAATGGCCGGCGGCGGGGATCGTTTCGAAAGAGTTTGCTCTCGGTGACGGCAGCCTCGGGCAGGGCGCCATAAGCAAGGCTGTTGCAATCTGCTCACCGGTGGATTGTGGCAGCCAGACGGGCGAGTATTTCCCGTTCGCCTATGGGCCGGAACTGCCCGATGAACAAACAGCGGATGATCTGAGATCCGCGTGCTTCGACGGCGCTGTGCTTGAGGAGACGCTCGACATCGTCGGCGTGCCCCGGCTTGTGATCCGCGCCAGGTCCGACAAGCCGTTGGCGCAAGTGGCGGTGCGGCTTTGCGACCTGCGTCCGGACGGGACATCGGCGCTGATCACCATGGGCGTTCTCAATCTCACGCACCGGACCTCCGCCGAGGCACCGGAACGGCTGACTCCGGGTGAGACTTTCGAGGCGACCGTAACGCTCGACCAGATCGCCTACCGCTTGCCTGCCGGGCACCGGTTGCGGATCGCGGTTTCGACCAGCTACTGGCCGTTCATCTGGCCCGCGCCGGAAAACGCAACGATAACTCTTGAAGCGGGGATGCTTGAACTTCCCTGCCGCAGCGTGCTGGCCGAGAGGGATGAATGCAGCTTTGAAAAGCCGGTTGGCGCCGAACCCTGGCGGCATGAGAACCTGCGGCCGTCCGCCTCGACGCGGACCACCGAGATCGATCCCGAGACCGGTGTTATCACCACGTCTATCCTCAACGATGCGGGGGAGAACAGGGATCTGCAGCATGGTCTGATCTCCGGCAGCAAGACGCATGAGCGCTGGTCGATCCAGCCGGACGACCCGCTGTCGGCAACGGCGCATATCCGCTGGGAGCAGACCGGGGGACGCGACAGCTGGTGGACCAGGACGATCGCGGAAATGGAGATGCGCTGCGACAGCGACTGGTTCCACATAACCGGCAGGCTGACGGCGACGGAGAACGACACCGTGATGTTCGACAAGGAATGGAACGAACGGATCCCACGCCGGTTTGTCTAAGCCGGCAGCGCCGTCGACCGTGCTCAATAGGCCCATTCGCTCGCGGCGAGTGCCTTCAAGCCCGTTATCATCCGGTCGAAACTGTCTCGGGCGCGGCCGACCGAGTGCCGGGCGCGCAGGTAGCCATGGACGAGCCCGGTCTCTTCAAAGCAGATCGCCTTGCCTCCAGCTGCGGTCAGGCGGTTGCAATAGTCGGGGCCATCGCCTGCCAGCGGATCGCATTCAGCGGTGAAGACCAGGGTTGGCGGCATTGCGGTGAAATCGGCCGCGGCGAGCGGGGTGAAGCGGGGATCTCCGGTCGGAGAAGAACCGCCCGAACGCAACTCGTCATAATAGAGCATGTCGGCGGTGGTCAGCATGGGCGCGTTCATGTGGGTGACAAAGCTGCCCCTGGATGTATCCGCGCCCAGTGCCGGGTAGATCAGGAGCTGTCCGGCGGGAACATGCGCTTCACCGCGCGTCGCCCAAGAGACCGCAGCAGCCAGATTGCCGCCGGCGCTGTCACCGGCGAGGATCACGGGATGGCGACGGTTACGGGCAATGAACCGGAATGCAGCCAGTGAATCCTCGAACTGGGCCGGATGCAGGTGTTCGGGCGCCAGGCGGTAGTCGACGGCCACGACTTCATATCCGGTGCGGTCACAGATTTCGGCGCAGATGCTGTCATGGCTCTCCAACCCGCCAAGGATGAAGCCGCCGCCATGAAGATACAGCACGGTTGCTTGCGGAGTGGCGCTGGCCGGCCTGTATTCGCGTACGAAGATTGGCGAGACCGCCCCCGGGAGGGAATGATCGCGAACCGATACGCCGGAGGGACGGCCCGCATCGAAGGCCTTGCACAGCGCGTCGTAGACGTCGCGCTGGCCCTGATAATCGAGGCTGGTCGCGTTTTCGGGGTAGAAGGCGACCGATTTGTCGACGAAGGCCCAGGTCTCTTCGTCAAGCAAGCTGTCGTATGGGGCTGGGCGCAAGGATGTGTCCTTCATGTTCGAGATCACCTTGGTGTTGACGTACATGCAATCGCGAGGCACTGCTCGTGTCAAACAGGAAAAGCATCATGACATTCAAACTGGGACACGAGATCAAGGCAATCCTGTTCGACAAGGATGGCACACTGGTCGATTTTGACCGGACCTGGGCCGATACCAACCGCAAGGGCGCGCTGATTGCGGCCGACGGCGACCCAGCGCTGGCTGAACGCCTGCTTGTCGAATGCGGCATGGATCCGGTGTCCGGCAAGACCAGGGCAGACAGCATGTTTGCTGCCGCCAATGCCAGGGAAATCGCCGCGCACATGGTTGTACACGGCAGCCCCTTCGAGCCCGAAGAGCTGATGCAGCTTCTCGACAAGACCTTTGTCGAGGGCGCGGAATCGCCCTGGCCGATCTGCGATCTCAAAGCATTGATGCAAAGCCTCGCCGGTTCCGGCATGGCAATCGGGATTGCCTCGAGCGACGGGGAGGCCAGCATCCGGCGCACCGTCGACGTGCTTGATCTGACCTCCGAAGTTGGGTTTATCGCGGGCTATGACAGCGGCCATGGGCCGAAACCCGAACCGGGCATGCTGCTGGCCTTTGCCATGCATCTGGGCTTGCATCCTTCCCAGATCGCCATGGTTGGCGACAACGGCCATGACATGGAGATGGCGCGGGCTGCCGCCGCGGGTGCCGCCATCGGGGTGCTCTCGGGAACCGGCACACGCCAGACCCTCGAGGCGCTGGCGGATGTTCTGATCGGGTCGGTTGCCGATCTTCCTGCACTTATGGCAGCACGCTAAACCACGTGCTCAAGCGAATCAGGTGTTGCGATCTGCCAGAAGATTGGTGAGCCAGTCGGGATCCATTTCCGGGACCGAAGACAGCAGGAGTTCGGTGTAGTCCGGAAACGGCGGCGCGAGGATTTCGCTCTTGAGCCCCTGTTCGACCACCTTGCCCTGCAGCATCACCACGATCTCGTCGGAAATCGCCTTCACCGTGGCAATGTCATGGGTGATGAAGAGATAGGTGATGTTGTACTGCTTTTGCAGCCGCAACAGCAGTTGCAGAATGCCTTCCTGAACGATCTGATCGAGCGCGGAGGTGACTTCGTCGCAGATGATGACTTCCGGGTTTGCAGCAAGTGCACGGGCAATGCAGATGCGCTGTTTCTGTCCGCCGGACAGTTCCGAAGGCAGCCGGTCCATGAAACTGTCGTCCAGTTCGATCATCTCCAGCAGTTTGATCACCCTGGCTTCGCGAGCCTTGCCGGTGAGCCCGAGATAGAATTCGAGCGGCCGTCCGATGATTTCCTCGACGGTCTGCCGCGGGTTCATGGCCGTATCCGCCATCTGGTAGATCATCTGGATCTTCTGCAACTGGTCCTTGCTGCGGTCCTTGAGTGCCGCGGGCAAGGGTTCGCCGTTGAAGACGACTTCTCCGGCCGATGGTGGCAGCAGTCCTGTAATCACCCGCGCGGTTGTCGATTTGCCCGATCCGGATTCGCCGACCACAGCAACGGTTCGCCCGCGCGGGATCGAAATGTTGACGTCGTGCAATACCTTGACCGGGCCGTAGGCCGCGTCGACGTGATTGATCGAGAGAACGATGTCCTCTCCCTTGACTTCCGGCTTTTCCAGCGCCCGCACAGACCATAGCGATTTTGTGTAGGCTTCTTCGGGCTGGGTCAGCATCTTGCGGGTGGGTGCCTGCTCGACCTCCTCGCCGTAGCGCAACACCTTGATGAAATCAGCCATCTGGGCAACCACGGCAAGGTCGTGGGTGATGTAGATTGCCGCAGTGTTGAACTCCTCAACGATGTTGCGCATCGCCGAGAGCACTTCGACCTGGGTGGTCACATCAAGGGCGGTGGTCGGTTCGTCGAATATGATCAGGTCGGGGCGCGGCGACATCGCCATGGCCGTCATGACCCGCTGCAGCTGACCCCCGGAAACCTGGTGCGGATAACGGCTGCCGATGGTCTCGGGATTGGGCAATTGCAGGGCCCTGAACAGCTCGACCGCGTCGGTGCGCGAGTCCGCGTCGGGCCTGATCCCGCGCCGGTTGGCCGCTTCCACGGTCTGGTCGATCAGGCGATGGGCGGGATTGAAGGAGGCTGCGGCCGATTGGGCGACATAGGCGATGCGCGTGCCCCAGAGCCTGCGCTTTTCCCTGTCGCTGGCTTTTGCCAGATCGATGCCGTCAAACAGGATCGAACCGCCGGTCAGCTTGCAGCCGGGTTGGGTGTAGCCCATCGCGGCCTTGCCAAGCGTCGATTTTCCGGCCCCCGATTCGCCGATCAGTCCCATGATCTCGCCGCGGCGAAGGGTCAGGTCGACGCCCTTGATGATGGGATGCCACTGCTCGTCGGAAAAGCCATCGATGCGGATGTCGCGCATCTTGAGCAGAATGTCATGATTGGGTTCGTGGTTGTCGGTCATTCGCGAAGCCCGCTGGTTTTCTGCAGGAACCAGTCAACGATGAAGTTGACGGCCACGGTGAGCAGCGCGATGGCGGCTGCCGGCAGCAGTGGCGTGATGGCTGCTGTCATGTCGTATTTTGCAAACTGGATCAGCGAGGCATTGGCGCGGACCATGGACCCCCAATCCGCGGTCGGCGGCTGAATGCCGACGCCGAGAAACGACAGCGCCGCGATGGTGAGGAACACGAAGCAGAAGCGCAGGCCGAATTCCGCGACCAGCGGGGGCATGATGTTGGGCAGGATTTCCCGCCGCATCACCCAGCCCAGGCCTTCGCCGCGCAGGCGCGCGGCCTCGACATAGTCCATCACCGCGACGTTGACGGCGACGGAGCGGGTGAGGCGGAAGACGCGGGTGGAATCGAGAACCGCGATGATCAGGATTAGGCTGGTGATGGTCGAGCCGAAGATCGACAGCAGCATCAGCGCGAAGATCAGGCTGGGGATGGCCATCAGCACGTCAACGAACCGGCTGAGCCCCTGATCGAGCCAGCTGCGGTTGATCGCCGCCACAAGACCAAGGCCGCCGCCGATAAGGAACGACAGGAAGGTGGTGGCCAGCGCAATGCCCATGGTGTTGCGGGCGCCATAGATCAGCCGCGTGAGCACGTCACGGCCGATCTGGTCGGTTCCGAAGATGAACTCATCGCTCCAGGGGGCGAAGGGAACCGGATGGATCTCCGCCTCGCCATAGGGGGCGATGACATCGGCAAAAATGGCCACGAGGATGTAAAGCGCGACCACGATCATGCCGAACCAGGCGCTGGGCGGGGCCGATTTCATCAGCAAGCTGAACCGCTCAAGACGGGTGCGGCGCTTTCTGACCGCACCGACTTCGGCAGCGGCGGCGTAGGTTTCGGGCTGCTCGCTCATCTGGGGTGCAACAATCGCGGGTTGGTGACGATGCCGATGATGTCGGCGGTCAGGTTCAGGAGGATATAGGTCGCCGCAAAAATCAGCGCACAGGCCTGCACCACTGGAATGTCGCGGCTGGTCACGGCGTCGACCATCAACTGGCCTATGCCCGGATAGACGAAGACCACTTCAACCACGACCACGCCCACCACCAGGTAGGCGAGGTTGAAGGCAATCACGGTGGCGATCGGTGCCCAGGCGTTAGGCAGGGCATGCTTGAGAATGATTTCGGACCGTGAAGCACCTTTCAGCCTTGCCATTTCGATATAGGGGCTGGCCAGCAGGTTGATGATGGCGGCACGGGTCATGCGCATCATGTGTGCGACAATCACCAGCGTCAGCGTCAGCGCCGGAAGCGCAACCCGGTATAGCCTTTCGCCCAAGGCGGTGGAGGCATCGATATTGGCAAGCGAGGGAAACACGGGCCATAGAGAGGCGAAGAACAGGATCAGGATATAGGCAACGAAGAATTCCGGTGTCGAGATGGTCGTCAGCGTCGCGGCATTGACAACACGGTCATAGGCGGTGTTGCGGTAAAGCGCGGCTGTCAGGCCAAGGAAAAGAGCCAGCGGAACCGCGATCAGGGCCGTGACCCCTGCCAGGAACAAGGTGTTCCAAAGGCGCGGCATGACAAGATCGACCACCTGGCGCGAGCGGTCCTGTCCGGATGCGTTGCGGCCTGAAAAGGACGTTCCGAAATCGCCCTGAAGTACGGAGCCGACCCATTCGAAGTAACGGACGGGCGCGGGCTTGTCCAAGCCCAGTTCCTTGCGGAATGCGGTCACGGTTTCCTTGGTTGCGGCCTGGCCGAGCACGGCTTCGCTGAAATCGCCGGGCAGCATTGAAATCGAACTGAATATGATGGCTGAAACGACGAAAAGCGTGGCGATGCCCAGCCCCAGTCGTTTCAGTATGGTCGACAGCACTGCATTCAAGTGCGCTTTCCTTCCCCGAATTTCCGATGGTCTTGTTGCCATCTCGTGAAAGCGACCGGAGTGATGAGCCCCCCTCCGGCCAGCCTTGGTTCACATTGTTGTCCAGTGCAGGGCAGTTGTAAACCGGGTCATGGGTTTATGCCGGTGTTACACGCAACCAAGCGGTCGAAACGTGCCACCGGGAGAGCCCGCATAGCGTGTATCGGGTGCGTTGCTTCGCCATGCGTATTTCCGATGGAGTTGGTTAAGTGCGTCTTTGCCCTACATTTTCCGGTGTCGATGGGGTATAGCAAACTATCACCGAGGCTTGCTGCTCAGTTGACAATCCGGTGCAGCAGGGGAGGATAGGCAAAACCTCAGTGGCGGGGCGATCTGTGCCACGCCGCCAATCAAAAATTATGGGAACCAAACGGAGACGTACCATGAAAGAAGAGTATCTGAAAAAACAGGCCCGCTGGCTCAGCGAAGGTCAGATTGGCCGCCGGCAGTTCATCAGGGCCGCCATTGCAGCCGGCCTTGCTGTTCCTTCGGCGCTTACGCTTGCGACCGACGTGCTGGCTGCGACGCCGAAGAAGGGTGGCAAGATTCGCATGGGTTCGTCCTATGGCTCGACCACGGATGCTCTGGATGCAGGCACGTCGGAAAACGGCATGACGCAGGCTATTGTCTATGCGCGCGGCAACCATCTCACGGAAGTCAACAATGACGGCACGCTGATCCCTGAACTCGCATCGGGCTTCGAACCCTCGAACGGTGCGAAAACCTGGGCATTCGACCTGCGGCAGGGCGTCGAGTTCCACAATGGCAAGACAATGACCGCCGACGATGTGATCGCGACGTTTAATTATCATCGCGACGAAAACTCGAAGTCCGCCGCCAAGGGGCTGCTTTCGGCGATCAAGGAGATCAAGAAGGACGGCGACAACCGGGTGATCTTCGAACTCGACGGTGGCAATGCCGACTTCCCCTACATCGTCTCCGACTATCACATCATGATCATGCCATCGGTAGACGGCGCGATCTCTGATCCGAACAGCCCGGTGGGAACCGGCGGCTACATTGTAGAGAGCTACGAGCCGGGCGTGCGGATCCAGATGAAGCGCAACCCGAACTACTTCAAGGAAGGCCGTGCCCATTTCGATGAAGTCGAGATGATCACCCTGTCCGACACTACAGCCCGCCAGAACGCGATCATGAACGGCGACGTCGATTTCATCGACAATGTCGACCCGAAGACCGTGACCCTGCTTGGGCGGGTGCCGACGCTCGATATCCTCAAGACCACCGGCACGCAGCACTACACTTTCCCGATGCGGGTGAATTCTGCCCCGTTTGACAATTACGACCTGCGCATGGCGCTCAAGTACGCGATCAAGCGCCAGGAACTGGTCGACAAGATCCTGCTTGGCAACGGTGAACCCGGCAATGACGTGCCGGTTAATGCCTCGATGCCGTTCTTCAACACCGAGTTGCCGGTGCACGAGTTCGACGCTGAAAAGGCCGCGTTCCATTACAAGAAGTCGGGCCATTCCGGTGCGATCCAGCTCTCGGTCTCCGATGCCGCCTTCCCGGGCGCCGTCGATGCGGCCCAGCTGGTTGCAGCCTCGGCAAAGGAAGCCGGGATCGACATCGAACTGGTGCGCGAGCCGAGCGACGGCTACTGGTCCAATGTGTGGAACAAGAAGCCCTGGTGCGCCTGCTACTGGGGCGGTCGCCCGACCCAGGACTGGATGTATTCGGCAGCCTACACATCGGATACCGAGTGGAACGACACCGCTTGGAAAACCGGCGAGTCGGCCGAGAAGTTCAACGAGCTGGTGGTTATGGCCCGCTCCGAAACCGACCAAGCCACGCGCAAGGAGCAGTACTGGGAAGCCCAGAAGCTGCTGCAGGATGATGGCGGTGCCATCGTCGGCATGTGGGCGAGCTTCATCCACGCCCATGGCAAGGGCCTTGCCCATGATGATGCCGTGGCAGCCAACTGGCAGAGCGATGGCAACAAGGTTGCCGAGCGCTGGTGGTTTGCCTGATCCCAGGCGTCACCTGACAAAGATGCAAACGGCCGCGGAGCAATCCGCGGCCGTTCTCGTTTGTTCGGCGGTGCTCGGGTTCAGATCCGCGTTTGCGTATCCTGTGCCGCCGTAGCCCGCGGCAGGGGAAAGACGAGATCGTAAACCCAGTTGAAGACAAAGGCGTAAACCAGGTAGAAAACCGCGAAGGACACATCCATCAGAAAGGCATCTGTCAGACTGACCTGCAGATACCAGGCGATGAAGGGCAGAAGGATCAGAAGCAGTCCCGCTTCAAAGAGCAGCGCATGAATGATTCGGATCGGCAGGGACTTCTGCACGCGGCCAACCAGCCGCAGAAGCGCATGATCGAACATCAGATTGTAGAGGTAGTTCCAGATCGTGGCGATGGTGGCGCTGACGATCGCGACAATGCCGATGCTGCCAAGCGGAACATCGAACACCCGGGCGCCGACCGGTATGACGATGAAAAGAGCTATGATTTCAAAACTCAGCGCGTGACGAAGTCTGTCCCTGACTGTTCGCATGGGAGTCCCTCATGGATTGCCGGGTCGTCCCGGCGGTTTTTCCTGAATGGGGAGGTCGTCCTCGCTGATGCGGCCTATGTAAGTCCGGGTGTGATTTTCCGCAAGGCCTGCGGTGGCAGGCAAACTTGGCACGGCGTTGATGCAGGGCAAGAAACCGGCCTTTCCCGGGCCAAAGGGCTCAGTTCTGCATTGCGGTTTCTGCCTGGCCCGCAAAGGAGCGTACAGTCTTGAGCGCGCCTTCGAGCTGGTCGCCCTTTTCATCGGCGAGCGCTGCCTCGCGCAAGAGCCTGCACCAGTGGGCGGCATCGTCCCGGCCGGCGAGCAGGGCCACGCCATCCATCACCCGGTCGAATTTCGACAGGCCGCGCGCATGGGTGTCGGAGTAGCCCTTGACCAGGCGGCGGTTGCGCAGGGTCTCGACACCGAGCGCATAGTCGATCTTTCGGTAGGTCAGGGCCTTGTCGAGCCAGGCTTCCATGTGTTCCTTCTCGATGGCGTGACGCAAGGTACCGCGGCGGTATTTGCGCAGGCCGCCAAGCACATAGAGCTGGGCAAAGGGCAGCAGCCTGTCGGTTCTGAGCCTGCGGCCCCTGTTGAACAGCCGGTCGATCAGACGCATGCCGCCCTGGCTGTTGGACAACCGGCGTCCGAGGCCGGACGGCATCATGCCGACGATCTCCTCGGCGCGCGGATGCATGAATTCTGTCAGTTTCATCTGCGCGCCCTTTGCCGGGGCGATCTCGGTGCGAACCCGGGCGAAACGGCTGCCGCGGGTCTTGAGATCGGCGACGCGGAAGACGTCGTCATAGGCCATTGCCTTGGCAATGTATTTCGCCGCTTCCCGGGTCAGCTCGTGCCCCTTGGCCGGGTCGTCCTGGGCGAGCACATGCTCGAGCCGGTCGAGATACTCGGCGCCATAATCGAGGTCCTGGAAATCCACCACCGCGCGCAGACCGGTGAGGGCCATGTCGCGCGCGGCCTCGGGCATGGCGGCAGCACGTGCCTCGAGCTTTGACCATTGCTCGACGAGATGTTTCGGTCCGGCCGGCGCGTTGGCGGCGGGGAGTTTTGCCTGGCCGGCCTGGGGACGTTCGATCTTGCCGCCGGCAGCGGCCTCGAAACCGGCTGCGAAGGCGCGAAGACTGGCTTCCACACCACGGCCGGAAGCCTTGATCGCGGCCTCGAAACTCTCGCGCTCGAAGGGAAGGGCGCCGGAACCGGCGAGCGCGCCGAACAGGCTGGCCGAGATCATCGAGCCTGCGTCGACTGCCATCTTTTCCATGTCGAAGGCAATGAAGCGCTGCGCGGCGATTTCTGCTGCAGCGATCACTTCCTCGGAATTGGCGATGCCATCGCCAGGCACGGTCTTTTCGGAGACGGCCAGCGCGCGATGCGAGGATGCGATCAATGTCGTGCGGTCAGGGGTGACGAAACCGCGCATGATGGCGCGGCCGGCTTCCATCATCTCGGCGGCGACCAGGATGTCGACGTCGCCGGCAGCCGGCAGAAGCGAGAATACCGGCGCCCGTTCCTGCGCCGGCGCCATCTCCATGTAATAGATCGTCGCGCCTGTGCGCTGGGCCACACCCGCCACCGAGGTCGCCTGCACCACGTAGCCGTTGCGATGGGCGCAATCCTCGATCCAGTTGGTCAGCACCCCGCCGCCCTGGCCGCCGACGGCCATGATCGCCAGCTTGATGATCTGATCGAGCGCCGGGTCATGGGCCTTGGATTTGAGTGCTGTCTGGGTTTTGCTTGCCATGGTTCAGGTCCGGACGAATTCGATGCGGCCGCGCGAGCGACGATTTTGCAGCCAGGCGATGGTCCGGCTGGTGAAAGAGCCCAGTGTGCGTTCGAACCAGCCCGGATTGTGAACCACATCGGCGCGGAAGAACGACGGGCACAGCACGGCGGCATCGGCGACTTCGCCGCAATTGCCGCAGCCGACGCAGCTCTGGTCGATGCTGGCGACCGGGTCATCCCTGAGCGGATCGTCGAGTTTCTTCAAGGACAGCGACGGGCAGCCCGACAGACGGATGCAGGCGTGATCGCCGGTGCAGATGTCCTCGTCGACGCCGAAGCGCGGTTTTTCGACCCGGCGGCCTTCCTTGATCGCCTTGTTCATCAACGGCTTTTCGCGGCGCTGCCTGTTGAGCATGCATTCAGAAGAGGCGACGATGACCTTGGGGCCAACATGGTCGGTTGTTAGCGCCTCTTTCAGGATCTCGCGCATCTTCGGCACGTCATAGGTGCGGTCGAGCTGGCGCACCCATTTGACGCCGACGCCCCTGACCGCATCGGCGATCGGGTGGCCGGTGGCCTTGGAGGGGTTGTCGGCGCGTGATGACAGGATGTCCTGGCCGCCGGTGGCGGCGGAGTAGAAATTGTCGACGATGACGATGACGCCGTCGGACTTGTTGTAGACGGCGTTGCCGATCGAGGAGGACAGGCCGTTGTGCCAGAAGCCGCCATCGCCAAGAATGGAGATCGAACGTTTCTCGCCGCCGCCGTCAAAAGCCGCGTTCGAGGCCGGGCCCAGACCATAGCCCATGGTCGAACCGCCGATTTCGAATGGCGGCAGGCTGGCAAACAGGTGGCAGCCGATGTCGCCGGCGATCTGGTGCTTGCCGAATTCCTGCTCGGTCATCTTGAGTGCGGCGAAGATCGGCCGTTCCGGACAGCCGGTGCAGAACCCGGGCGGGCGGATCGGCACGGTCTTGGAGAGATCGGGAAGTGCCGGCTTCTCTTCGGAGTTGGGCGCGCGCAGGCGGGCGGGCAGCAGTTCGGGCGCTGCCTTCTTGAGGAAGGCCTCGATGCCGTCGAGCATCACCTGGCCGGTATATTCGCCCGCCATCGGCAGCATGTCCTTGCCGTGCAGGCTGATGCTCTTTCCGGCCCGGTAGAGCGCCGACCCCAGCGCCTGCTCGATGAACTCCGGTTGGCCTTCCTCGACCACCAGGACTGAGGACTTGCCTTCGCAGAACTCAAAGAATTCGTCGTTGACCAGCGGGTAGGTGACGTTGAGCACGTAGAGTGGGATCTCGGTATCGCCATGGATGTCGGCGAGGCCGAGGCGCTGCAGAGCGCGGATCACGCCATTGTACATGCCGCCCTGCAGGACGATGCCGACGGGGGCTTGCTTCGGGCCGAACATCTCGTTGAGCTTGTTCTCCACGATGTATTTCTGCGCCGCCGGCCAGCGGTTGTTGATCTTGTCGTGTTCCTGCATGTAGGACATCGGAGGCAGCACGACGCGGGCATAATCGCTGCGCGGATTGGCCAGCGCGTCCTTGACGGTAAACGGCGGACGCTTGTTGTTCTTCGCCTCGAAACTGCCGGTGACGTGGCAGGAGCGGATGCGGACCATCAGCATCACAGGCGTGTTGCTGGCTTCCGACAGCTCGAACCCCTGGTGGACGGACTGGACGATGGAGGGCAGGTTGGGGCGCGGATCAAGCAGCCACATCTGCGATTTCATCGCGAAGGCATGGCTGCGCTCCTGCATGATAGAGGAGCCTTCGCCGTAATCCTCTCCGATGATCACCAGCGCCCCGCCGGTGACGCCGGAGGAAGACAGGTTCGCCAGCGCGTCGGAGGCGACATTGACGCCGACCGGTCCCTTGAAGGTGACCGCACCGCGGATCGGATAATGCACCGAGGCTGCAAGCATTGCCGCCGCGGCAGCCTCGGAGGCATTGGCCTCGTAGCGCACGCCGAGCTCGGTGAGGATCTCCTCGGCATCGGCGAGCACGTCCATCAGATGGCTGATCGGCGCGCCCTGGTAGCCGCCGACATAGCCAACCCCGGCTTCAAGAAGCGCTTTGGTCAATGCCAGAATGCCCTCGCCAGAGAAGGTTTCACCTTCACCGACCTTGAGTTTCTGCACTTCCTTGGCGAATGAACGTTCAGCCATGCTGTGTCTTTCCCGTCATTAGAAATCGTGCTTGCGGATGTTCTTGAGCATTTTCTGCAAGGTGGTGACGAAGGCCTGGCGTTCTTCGTCCGGGATGTCCTTGAACATCTGAGCGTAGATGCGCGCCATTGAGGGCCAGAGCTGATCAAGGGCGGCACGGCCGGTCTCGGTGATGCCGATGCGTGTAACCCTGCTGTCGCTCGGATCCGGATCACGGCGGACGAGACCATCTGATGCCAGCTGCTCGAGAGAACGGCTCAATGTCGACTGCTCCACCACGGCATAGACCGCAAGCTCGCTGATCGGCAGATCATCGATGACCGAGAGAACGGCAAGCGCGCGCATTTTCGGCGTGGTCAGTCCAAGTCCGGTCATCTCCTGCCGCAGATCCGCATTGTAGCGGCCCATGATGCGGTTCATCAGGTAGGGGGCGAAATTGGACAGGCCGATTTCACCAAGCCGCTGCAGCGGCTCGGCCTTGCCGGAGGGGGGCGTCTTGATCTCGTTCATCCGCCCAACCTCTTGGCAAGCAGGAAGCCCGAGCCGCCGCCGAGGCCGGGGCCGGGATGGGTCGAAGCGCCGATATGGTGCAGGTTGGCGATCGCCGTTGCGTTGTTCGTCGAGTGCGGGAAAGGCCGCCAGATGAAGAACTGGTCAAGCGCACATGAACCGCCATAGGGGTCGCCGCCAACCAGATTGATGTTCATGCTTTCCAGATCCACAGGCGAATAGGCCTTGCGCGCGAGGACACTGTCGGCAAACCCGTCGATGTGGCGTGCGAGAATGGCCTCGATGCGGTTGGCGAAGGCTTCTCGCGTGGCCTCGGTCCAGCCGCCATCGGTTTCGATCTCGCCTGCGGCATCGCCCTTTATGGTGCGCGGCGCATCGGGGATCTGCAGCCAGAGGATCGACTTGCCCTCGGGGCAACGGGACGGATCGAGGCGATGCGGCTGACCGACACAGATTGTCGGGGTGACCGGCAGCATGCCGCGCTCGGCCTCGTTGGAGGATTTGGATACGGAATCGATACTCTCGGCCAGATGGATGAGGGCGACATCCTCAAGACCTTCCGACTTCCATTTGATCGGACCGTCAATCGCATAGTGCAGCTGGAAATTGCCGCGGCCGTGGCGAAACTGGTTCAGGCCGGAGGTGGTGCTGTCCGGGAGATCGGCGGTCTCATCGCGCAGAAGCCGGTTGTAGAGCTGGCCGGGCGCGACGGAACAGATGACATGGGAAGCCGAGAGTTCGCTGCCGTCGGCAAGCCTGACGCCGCAAGCCTTGCCATTGCGGACAAGGATCCTGTCTACATCGGCGCCGTTGCGCAGTTCGCCGCCGTTTTCCTCGATCAGCCGCCTGAAGGCTTCAACGGCCTGACCGGCGCCGCCCCGGACCACGGGAGCGCCGGCTGCTTCCAGCGCGAAGGCGATGACCTTGCCCATCTGGCCGCCATAGGCGGATTCGGTCGTCAGTCCGGTGTGCAGCGCCCAGGGCGCCCAGAGCGCCTGGACGAGATCGGAAGTGTAATTGCTCTCGAGCCAGGCGCGGATCGGGCGCAGCGCCTCTCCCATCCAGGCGGCGAGGCCACGAAGTCCGCGCTTCCAGGCTTGCTGGATTAGCAATCTGGCGGTTGGCCAGCTCCACAATTCACCGCCGAGCAGGGCGAAGAGGAAGGGTGCATCGGCCTCGATCGTGCCAACATCAGC
Organism: Parahoeflea alexandrii; assembly: GCF_024105735.1. Lineage (GTDB taxonomy): Bacteria > Pseudomonadota > Alphaproteobacteria > Rhizobiales > Rhizobiaceae > Hoeflea > Hoeflea alexandrii. The sequence continues at coordinate 1,364,761 of NZ_JAAAML010000001.1, forward strand.
GCCGTGCCGGTCGCCATCGCCCGGCGCGAGAGCATTGAATGTCTTGATATTGGCCGCCCGGTCGGTGGTCAGGACCAGAGATGTGCCGTCCGGCCTGAGCACCGCTGTCGGCTGCGGGGTATGGCAGAACTCCAAACCATGCCGCGCCAGGTCGGATCCGAGCGCGGCATGGGCGGGGGAGGTAAGGAAGAGCACGAAGGTTGCCGCCATGACGTCATGGTGGAACCCCGGCAGGGTGATTTCCTCGGTGCGCATGCAACCGCCGAAGCGGTCGCCGCGTTCGAGCACCAGCACGCGTTTTCCCTTTGAGGAAAGCATGGCCGCGGCAACGAGCGCGTTGATGCCGCTGCCCACGATGATGTGGTCATGATCTGCCATCGTGCTGGTCTCCGGCGTAGGGTTTGCCTCAGTTGCGAGCGACCAAAGCCATGGCGCGGATCGGGCTGCCGGTGCCTTTGACGATCTTGAGTGGCGCAGCGATCAGGATTGCGCCTTTTGGAGGAAGCTTGTCGAGATTGGCGAGCGAGGCGAGGCCGTATTTGTTGGCCGCATGCAGCAGGTTGTGCGCCGGGTAGGGCGGTTCCATTCCGCCTGCCTGGCCGGCATCGGTCCCGATGCACTGGTTGCCCCAGCCAATGACACCCTTTGACAGGATGTACTGGATGCAATCAACGGTCGGGCCAGGTGAGTGCGGTCCGGTTTCATCCGCGTTGAGGTAGGCTGCCTCATCGCCTGCGCGGGAATCCCAGTCAGAGCGCATTACCACCCATTCCCCGGCTTTGATCTCGCCATGTTTGGCTTCCCATGCCTTGACGCCGGCTGCATCGAGCAGGAAGTCGGGATTCTTGGCCACTTCAGCTGAGCAATCGATCACGTTGACCGGCGCCACGAAGTTCTGTGGCGGAATGCTGTCGGTGTAGCCGTCGGCAAAGTCCTTGCCGGTGATCCAGTGATGCGGCGCATCGAAGTGGGTGCCGGAGTGTTCGCCGAGCTTGAGCCAGTTCCAGGCAAAGAAGGGGCCGTCGCTGTCGTATTCGGAGATCTTGTGGATCTCGATCTTGGGTGTGTTCTTGGCGAAATCTTCGGGCAACTGGAGCAGGGGAGTGTCGGGGCCAAGCCGGCCTGACAGGTCGACGACCTCAACCTTACCCTCGATTAGCATTGCGGCGAGATTACCCAGTGTTTCTGCAGCGTTCATGACTGACCCTCCTCTGGCGGTGCCCTGTTTGTATGTGCGGCCCGGTTGCAGGCCGCCGTTCTGCGATAAATAGATGCTAGACAAAATAATATGCATTTGCAATTATAAATCGCGAATGGGGAACGACTGCCGTGCAAAGTGACTATGACGCGATAATTGTTGGCGCTGGGATCAACAGTCTTGCCTGCGCGGTTCACCTGGGCGCCAAAGGCTGGCGGGTCGGTGTGTTCGAGCAGGCGGCGGTACCGGGTGGCGCGGTCAAGACGCTGGAGCTGACCGAGTCGGGCTTCCGCCATGACTGGGCCGCAATGAACCTCAGCCTCTTTGGCGGATCCGGCTTTTTCAAGGCTTACGGAGAGGATCTGGTAAGTCGTGGGCTTGAGTTCGCGCCTGCTACGCATTGTTTTGCCAGCGTTTTCGATGATGGCCGGTGGATGGGTGTCAGCACGGGGGCAGGGGAGACGCGGGCCCGCATCGCCGCTTTCTCCGAGGCTGACGCCAAGGCCTGGGACCGGCTGTGCGCCGAGTTCCCCGGGACGGCGGAATATGTTTTTGCGCTGCTCGGAAATCCCATGCAAATGCATGTACAAGGCAAACTGCTGGCCAAGGCGCTGTTTCGCAAGGGCTTCGCATGGACGGCCGATCTGGTGCGCATGCTGCTCTCGTCGCCACGCAAGTGGCTGTCGGAGACCTTTGAGTCCGAGCATGTGCGCGCGACCATGGCAGCGTGGGGCATGCATCTCGATTTCGCCCCCGACATGGCCGGCGGCGCGGTGTTTCCGTATCTTGAATCGATGGCCAACCAGAATTTCGGCATGGTCATCGGCAAGGGCGGCGCCGACACGGTGACGCGGGCGCTGGTGTCGAAGATCGAGGCGTCAGGCGGCGAAGTTCATTGCGGCAGTCAGGTGACGCGGGTCGTTCGGGAAGGCAGCAAGGCGACGGGAATCGAGCTTGCTGACGGTTCCAGGATCAAGGCCAACAAGGCGGTGATCGCCAATGTGGCGCCCAGCGGGCTGATGTCGCTGATCGATGGCCAATCCGGGGATGCCGGGTTCGACCGCAAGATGACCGGCTTTGTTCATGCGCCGGGAACCATGATGATCCACCTGGCGCTCGATGGCCTGCCGGACTGGACCGCGAGCGATGAGCTGAAATCTTTCGCCTATGTGCACATCGCGCCGTCGCTCGACCAGATGGCGCGCACCTACCAGCAGGCGGTCGCAGGCCTTCTGCCCGACGAACCGGTGCTGGTGGTGGGCCAGCCGACGACGGTCGATCCGAGCCGGGCGCCCGACGGCAAGCACGTGCTGTGGGTTCAGGTGCGCATGGTGCCTGGAGAAATCCGCGGCGATGCGGCCGGAAAGATCACGGAAACCGACTGGACACGGGTCAAGGAGATCTATGCCGAGCGGGCTCTCGATATCATCGAGCGGCATGCGCCGGGAATCCGGCAGAAGATCACTGGCCGTGCGGTGGTGTCCCCGCTCGATCTGGAAGCCGACAACCCGAACCTGGTCGGAGGCGACCAGGTGGCTGGCAGCCATCATCTTTCACAGAATTTCCTGTTCCGGCCGGCTCTCGGCCACGCCACGGGAAAAACCCCCGTCGAGGGCCTGCATCTCACCGGCGCCAGTGTCTGGCCGGGTGCGGGCACCGGGGCGGGTGCAGGCTATATGCTCGCCCAGAAACTGGGCGGGAAATGAACACCCAAAAAACAGGGAGAACAGCATGAAACAGATTTCGCGTCGCACGGTGCTCAAGGGCACGGCAGCGGCAATGGCGATCACCGCCTTTGCCGGACCGTCGCTTGCCCAGGGCATCGAAGAACTTGTCATTGCCTACAACGTCAACCTGCCGTCCTGGGATCCGACCGTTGGTCCGTCGGCGGTCAACCCGACCATCCAGGGCATCTACCAGTCGGTCTTCGACCAGTTCATCCTGCAGCAGCCGGATCTGTCGCCGGCACCCGGCCTGCTGACCGAATGGGGCTGGAACGACGACAAGACCAAGATCATGATGACGGTCCGCGAGGGCGTCACATGGCATGACGGTTCGCCGTTCACCGCCGAGGATGTCGCCTGGTCGCTGACCCGCGCTGCCGACGAGAAGACCGGCAACCCGATCCAGTTCATCTGGTCGACGCTCGCCAATATCAAGGCCGAAGGCAATGTTGTGACGGCTGACGTCGCCCGCTTCGAGCCGACGATCTTCAAGTGGATGTACTTCCTGACCGGCTATGTGCTGCCCAAGGCCTATTACGAGAAGGTCGGCGCCGAAGGCTTCGAAGCCGCTCCGATCGGCACCGGCCCCTACATGGTCGACAAGTTCGAGCGCAACGCGTTCGTGCGTCTGAAGGCCAACCCGAATTACTGGGGCGGCAAGCCGGACTTCGAGACGGTGACCATCAAGTTCGTGACCGACGCCGCCTCGCGCGTGGCCGAAATCGAATCGGGCAATGCGCATGTCACGCTGGAAATGCCCTACGAGGAATATGACCGTCTCAAGGGCGGCAGCGGTATCGCCGGCACCGATGCTCCGATCTCCGATATTGGCATGATCTTCCTCAACGACATCGATGCGATGCTTGATCCGAACGTGCGCATGGCGGCCGCGATGTCGATCGACAAGCAGCTCATCATCGACCGGTTGCTGTCGGGCTACGGTGTTGCCATCGACACGCTGCAGACGCCGGAGTACTCGGCCTATGACGCCTCGATCAAGGTTCCTTACGACCCCGAGAAGGCCAAGGAACTGCTGGCGGCTTCCGGCTATTCGCCGGAAAACCCGGTGAAGTTCAAGATCCAGACGACGCGCGGCTTCAAGCCGAAGGATTATGAAATGATCCAGGCGATCGTCGGCCTGTGGCGCAAGATCGGCATCGAGGCGGAAATCGAAGTCTACGAGATCGCCAAGCACTACGAGCTGCGCGCAGCCGATCAGTTGGCGCCCGCCGCGTTCTACAACTGGGGCAACTCGGTTGCTGATCCGACGACGTCGACCGGCTTTGCCATGTTCGGCCCGTCGCCGCACTCGGTGTGGGACGGCGAGGATCTGATCGGCATGATCGGGCCGCTCTGGGGCGAAGCCGACGAGGAAAAGCGTATCGAAGGCTGGAAGTCCGTCGACAAGTACATTGCCGACAATGCACTGGTGATCCCGCTGTTGCAGTATGTACAGCCGATCCTTCACGCCGATGGCGTGGCGGTGACGCCGCATGCCTCGGGCGCGCTGCTGCCGCATCTTATGAAGCGGGCTTCGTAAGCCTCTTTCACATGTACGGGCCGCCGCCTGAGGGTGGCGGCCCCTTCTTGCAGGACATCTTCTCTTGAAACTGTTGCGCGCAATTCTCCTACGCCTTGCGACCATGTCGGTTACGCTGATCGGGGCGGCGGTGGTGGTGTTCTTCGTCATCCGCGTGGTGCCGGGAAACCCGATCGCCATGATGCTGCCTCCCGGCGCATCGGAAGAGGACATTGCCCGTCTGACCGCCCATTACGGGCTCGACAAAACGATTCTTGAGCAATTCTGGATCTGGCTGACCGGGGTCTTTCACGGCGATTTCGGCACATCGATCTCGCTCAGACAGCCGGTGATGCCGCTGGTGCTCGGACGGCTGCCCGCGACGCTGGAACTGGCGATCTTCGCGCTTGTCATCGCCGTCGTGATCGGCGGCGCGATGGCGCTGACCGGGGTGCGGCACCGTGAGACCCGCACCGAAACGGCGATCGATGTTGCCAACGGCGTCGGGCTGTCGATCCCGGATTTCCTCTGGGCGCTGATCCTGATCGTGCTGTTTGGCGTGCTGATGCCGGTGTTTCACATTTCGGGGCGGATCTCGCCGTCGCTCGATCTGCCGTTCGTCACGCAATTCTATGTGTTTGAAAGCATCGTGCGGCTGCGCTTTGATCTGTGGTGGGACCTGCTCAAGCACATGTTCATGCCGGCCTTAGCGCTGGCGATCCCGCTTGCGGCAATCATCAGCCAGCTGCTCAAGCAGTCGCTCAAGGAAACCATGCATCTCGATTACGTCACGCTGTCGCGGACCAAGGGCTATAGCGAGAACCATGTGATCCTGTCCGAAGCGCTGCCCAACGCGGTTCTGCCGACGCTGACGCTGATCGGCGTGCAGTTCACTTTCCTGATCGGCGGTACGGTGATCATCGAGCGGCTTTTTTCCTACGAGGGGCTCGGCAACATGGCGATCGATGCGGTGATCAACCGCGACCTGCCGCTGATCCAGGGCATCGTCATCGTCTTCGCGCTGCTGTTCACCATCATCAACCTGGTTGTCGACATGACCTATGCCCTTCTCAATCCGAGGCTTCGTCATGCTTGACGGCCGCGGTTCCATCAAGCGGCGGCTCGGCGCGCGACTGTGGCTGTCGGGCACCTGGCTCGGCGTCATGGCGCTGCTCGCGCTGTTCGCACCGATGATCAGCCCGCACGATCCTCTGGCGCAGGACCTGTTTGCAGGGCGGCTGCCGCCGTTCTGGATGAACGGCTCGGATCCGGCCTATCTGCTGGGGACCGACAGTCTCGGTCGCGACGTGCTCTCGCGCCTCATTCACGGCGCGCGGATTGCTTTTTCCGTGGCGCTGGTGGCCGGCCTTGCGACGGCCATCGTCGGATCGATGCTCGGCCTGCTTGCGGGATACATGCGCGGCTGGGTCGATGTGTTGATCTCGCGGCTGGTCGACATCTGGATGGCTTTCCCGCCGGTGCTGTTCGCGATCCTGCTGATCGCCGTGCTCGGCACCGGGCTCACCTCGATCATCATCGCCATCGTGGTCATTGACTGGACCCGGTTCTGCCGGGTGGTGCGGGCGGAGGCGATGAACCAGTCGGCGATGGATTATGTCTCGAGCGCCATCGTCGCGGGTCGGCCGCGGCGCGATATCCTGTGGCGCGAAATCCTGCCCAACGTGCTGCCGACCATTGTCGCGCTGCTGACGCTGGAAATGGGCATCGCCGTGATCGTCGAGGCGATCCTGTCCTTCGTCAATTTGTCGATCTCCACCGATGCGCCGACCTGGGGCGGAATGATCGCCGAGGGCCGCACCTCGATCTACCAGGCCTGGTGGGTGCTGGCGTTCCCGCTGGCTGTCCTGTTTCTGACCGTCCTTTCCTTCAGCCAGTTCGGCGAAGGGCTCAAGGACCGCTTCGATCCGGTGCTGCGATGAGCGCGTTTCTCACCGTCAAAAATCTGTCCGCGGCACTGCACGGCTTTGACCAGCGGGTGCTCAGATCGGTCTCGTTCTCCATCGACACCGGCGAGGTGCTCGGCCTGGTTGGCGAGAGCGGCGCCGGCAAGAGCATGATCGGCAAGGCCATTCTCGGCATCCTGCCATCGGCCATCTCGATCATCGAGGGCGAGATCCTCATTGACGGGCAGGATCTGCAGAAGATGAAACCGGCGGACCGGCGGCGCTTTATCGGCGCCACCGCGGCGCTGATCCCGCAGGATCCGCTGACCGCGCTCAATCCGTCGCGGCGGATCGAGCCGCAGATCACCAGCCGGCTGGTGGATATCCTTGGCTGGAGCAAGGCGGATGCCCGGGTTCGGGCCATGGAACTGCTCAACGAGGTGCATATCGACAATCCCGAGCGGGTGATGGGCAGCTATCCGCATGAATTGTCAGGCGGCATGCGCCAGCGCGTGCTGATTGCCTCGGCCTTTGCCGCCAACCCGAAGCTGGTCATCGCCGACGAGCCGACAACGGCGCTGGACGTCACCGTGCAGAAGCAGATCCTGCGGCTGATCCGCGAGTTGCAGGAACGGCATTCCACCGCGATGGTGTTCGTCACCCATGATCTCGGGGTCGTCTCCAAGGTCTGCCAGCGGCTGTCGGTGCTTTATGGCGGCAAGATCGTCGAAAACTCGAGCGTTCCGGACTTTTTCAAAGGTCCGAAACATGCCTATTCCCGGGCATTGCTGGCGGCGACGCCGAAATACACCGATCCGGATGCGTCGCTGCTGCCCGTCGATGAATCCGTGATCGAGGCGGTGGCAGCCGAGGTCCTGGCCGCCGACAAGGAGTGGCGTCATGGTCGATAAGAACGGCATGGCCAATGCGGCTCCGAAGGATAACATCCTGTTTTCGGCCCGCTCCCTCGAAGTAGCCCTGCCGGACATGGCGGCCAAACCGCTGTTTGGCAAGGCGCCGATGATCCGCATCCTCAACGGCATCGATCTCGACATCAGCCGCGGTTCGGTTCTCGGCATCGTCGGCGGCTCGGGGTCAGGCAAGTCGACGCTTGGCCGTGCGCTGCTCAGGTTGATCGAGCCGACGGCGGGCGCAATCGAGTTCGATGGCCGTGACATCACCCATCTCAGCGAGGATGCGCTCAGGCCGACCCGGCGGCGCATGCAGATGATCTTCCAGGATCCGATGTCGTCGCTCAACCCGCGCCGGCGGGTCGGCGCGATCATCGCCGATCCGCTGCAGATGCACGGGTTTGACAATGTAACCGGGCGCGTTGACGATGCGCTCGATCATGTCGGCCTGCCGCGCGGGTTTCGGAGCCGGTATCCGCACGAGTTGTCGGGTGGACAACGCCAAAGGGTCGGGATCGCGCGCGCCATCGCGCTGAAACCGGAATTCATCCTGGCCGACGAGATCGTCTCGGGGCTGGATGTGTCGTCGCAGGCGCAGGTGCTCAATGTGCTGGCCAACCTGGTCAAGGAACTGGGACTGACGCTCGCCTTCATCAGCCACGATTTGTCGGTGATCCGGCGGCTGTGCGATCATGTGATGGTGCTGCAACGGGGCAATATCGTCGAGTATGGCGATGCCGACAGCGTGTTCGATGCGCCGCAGGCGGCCTATACGCGCGAGTTGCTCGACGCCATTCCTCTGCCCGATCCGCGGCAGGCAGGCTGGTAGACCGGCCAGAAGCGAAACATGATGATGCAAACCATCGCAATGGGCCAGGGAACGCCGGGACGGCGTGGTCCGGGGAGACTGAAATGACAGACCAGACAGGCCGGACAGAGAACGGGCGCGCCGAGGGCGACGGCTATCTGCTTTATCATTCCATCGGGCAGTATCCCGGCAAGGCCAGGGATATGGCGGCCTCATTGACTGCTTTTGCCGAATGCTGGGGCGCGCCCAATGACGAGCAGTGGGGCTACGCGCTGGGGCAACGGCAGCGGTTCATCGATCTGTGGAGTCAACTCCTGAAGGCGCCGTCTGCGTCACTGACAACGACCGAGAACGTGACCTCGGGGCTGGCGGCGCTGATCATGGCGCTGCCGCGCGAGGATCTTGAGGGCAGGGTAGTGCTGGTGGCGGGCGATTGTTTTCCGAGCTTGCATTTCCTGCTCACAGGTCTTGCCGAACGATATGGTTTCGAGCTGCGCACCGTGCAACTGCGTGAAGGTGCAAACTGGGTCGAGGATGAGGATGTCATCGCCGCCTGGGGTCCGGAAGTGGGGCTGGCGCTCTTGACCTGGGTCAGCTCCACCTCGTCAAACCGCTGCAATCTCGAGGCGCTTGTGGCGCATGGCCGCAAGCAGGGATCGCTCATCGGGGTCGACATCACCCAGGCTGCGGGACTGTTCGACTATGACTGCATGGCGGTGGCCGCGGATTTTGCGATCTCGACCAGCCTGAAATGGATGTGTGGATCGCCCGGTGGCGGCATCCTGCAGGTGATGCCCGATGTGATCGCGCGCTGCCAGCCCAGCCTGAGAGGCTGGTTCAGTCAGGACAACATATTCTCCTGGGACATCAACGCGTTTGCCTATGCGCCGGATATCCGCCGTTTCGACAATGGTACGCCGTCGGTGATGGCTTGCGTGGCTTCGGTGCCTGCACTTGAATGGCATGCGGCGCAGGACTGGGGCCAACAGCTTGCAAAGAACCGGGCCCAGTGTGACGCGATCATCGCCGCTGCCGACGCGGCCGGTCTTGAGCTGGCCTCGCCGCGGGATGCAGCCAGGCGCGGTGGCAGCGTCATGATCCGCTTGTCCGACGCGGACGCTGCGCAGGCGTTGCTTGCGCACCTGCGATCAGTCTCCGTGTTTGCAGACGCGCGCGGCGCCATTCTGAGATGCTCGCCGGGCTTCCTGACGACCGATGACGGCATCGGACGGCTGACAGCTGCCCTGAGTCAGAGTTGAAGTGGCAGCAGGGCAAGGCGTCCGCTCCATTCGGAGCGCATTGACCTGCCGAAAATTCCCGCTACCTGAATTAAGAGCATGTGGCCCGGCCGGGTCCCGTCCCCCGCTTTCTCGCGAGCGGCGGCGGAGCCGGCAAAACGGGCGTCCGTTGTTGCGCACGGCCCAGTGAGCTCCCGACATCCCATTTTGTTTCAGTCTTAAAATTTTATGCTTGAAATATAATTCTTCAGGCGTAGGATTGCTGTCAGTGAAAACCGGTCTGGAGGTGCGAAAAATGAGAATTGCTTGTCTTGGTGGTGGTCCTGCCGGTCTCTATTTCGCGATCTCGATGAAGCTGCGCGATCCTTCGCACGAGATTGTTGTCATCGAGCGCAACAAGCCTGATGACACGTTCGGCTGGGGGGTCGTGCTGTCCGACGAGACGCTCGACAATCTGGCGGAGAATGATGCGGTCAGCGCGGAATCGATCCGGGCGCACTTTGCCTATTGGGATGACATCGCGGTTCTGTTCAAGGATACCAAGACGGTATCCACCGGTCACGGTTTTTGCGGAATCGGCCGCAAGCAACTGCTTCTGCTGCTTCAGGCGCGGGCCAGAGAACTGAATGTCGAGCTTCGCTTTGAGACCAATGTGGCCAGTGCCTCCGAATATGCCAAGGAGTTCGACCTGGTGGTGGCGTCGGATGGTTTGAACTCGCACACGCGCACCGAATTCGCCGACAAGTTCCAGCCCGAGATCGATGTGCGAAAGTGCCAGTTCGTCTGGCTGGGCACGCATCAGAAGTTCGATGATGCCTTCACCTTCATCTTCGAGGAAACCGACAAGGGATGGATCTGGGCGCATGCCTACCAGTTCGACGACGAGACCGCGACATTCATCGTCGAATGCACCGAGGAGACATTCCAGGCTTATGGCTTCGGCGAGATGAGCCAGCAGGAAACGATAGCCACCTGCGAGGAGATCTTTGCGAAGCATCTTGGCGGCCACAGCCTGATGACCAATGCCAACCACATCCGCGGGTCGGCCTGGATCCGGTTCCCGCGGGTGCTGTGCGCGCGCTGGAGCCATGAAAACATCGTGCTGATGGGCGATGCTGCGGCAACGGCGCATTTTTCCATCGGGTCGGGCACCAAGCTGGCGCTGGAAAGCGCCATCGCGCTGGCCAATTACCTGCACTCCGAACCAACGCTGCAGAAGGCTTTCGACAAATACGAGGACGAGCGGCGACTGGAAGTGCTGCGGCTGCAGTCGGCGGCGCGCAACTCGATGGAGTGGTTCGAGGAAATCGAGCGCTATTTCCACCTCGATCCGGTGCAGTTCAACTATTCGCTTCTGACCCGTTCGCAGCGCATCAGCCACGAAAACCTGCGCATGCGCGATGCGGAATGGCTGGAGGATGCCGAGCGCTGGTTCCAGACCCAGGCCGAGGTCTCCTCCCAGGCCCCGGTTCGGCGGCCGATGTTCGCACCCTACAAATTGCGCGACATGGAGCTCAAGAACCGGATCGTGGTGTCGCCGATGGCGCAGTACAAGGCCGTCGACGGATGCCCGACCGACTGGCACCTGGTTCACTACGGCGAGCGCGCCAAGGGCGGCGCAGGCCTGGTCTACACCGAGATGACCTGCGTATCGCCTGAAGGCCGGATCACGCCGGGCTGTCCCGGGCTTTATGCCCCGGAACATGAAGCAGCCTGGAAGCGGATCGCCGATTTCATCCATGCCGAAAGCGAAGCCAAGGTCTGCATGCAGATCGGCCATTCCGGGGCAAAGGGATCAACCCAGCTCGGCTGGGAAATCATGGATGCGCCGCTGAAGGAGGGCAACTGGCCGCTGATGTCGGCCTCCGATGTTGCCTGGTCGTCCGACAATCAGGCACCCAAGGCGATGACCCGCGAGGACATGGATCAGGTGCGCGACCAGTTTGTCGCCGCCGCCGAAATGGCCGAGCGCGCCGGTTTCGACATGATCGAGCTGCACATGGCGCATGGCTATCTGCTGTCGTCCTTCATCACGCCGCTGACCAACCGGCGTAGCGACGAATATGGCGGCAGCCTCGAGAACCGCATGCGCTATCCGCTGGAGGTCTATCACGCGGTGCGCGAAGCCTGGCCGCAGCACAAGCCGATCTCCGTGCGTATCTCGGCCAGCGACTGGGTTGAGGGGGATGGCGTCACCCCGCAGGACGCGGTCGATATCGCCCGCATGCTCAAGGAAGCCGGCGTTGACATCTGTGACGTTTCGGCGGGCCAGACCTCGAAGCTCGCAAGGCCGGTCTATGGACGCATGTTCCAGACACCTTTTGCCGACCGGATCCGCAATGAAGCGCAAATGGCGACCATGGCCGTTGGCAACATCTACGAGCCCGACCATGTGAACTCGATCCTGATGGCTGGACGTGCCGACCTGGTCTGCCTTGCCCGTCCGCATCTCTCCAATCCCTACTGGACGCTGCATGCGGCGAGCGCGCTTGGCGACCATGACGAGAAATGGCCTGATCCGTATCATCCCGGCCGCGACCAGATGTGGCGGCTGGCGGAACGCAACGACGTGATGCTCGGCAAGGTCTGACCATGGCCGAGCTGATGGGACATCATGCGATCGTCACCGGTGCCGGATCGGGCGCCGGAGAGGCGATCGCGCTGGCGCTTGCGGGCAAGGGGGCGCGGGTCACCGCGATCGGCCGGCGGCTGGCGCCGCTTGAGGTGCTGGCGGCGCAGGATGACCGGATCATAGCGGTTTCCGCCGATGTGACGGATGCGGACGCCATGGCGGCCGCGATTGCCGAAGCCGTCGAGAAGAACGGGGCGCCGACGATTGTCATCGCCAATGCCGGGTCGGCTGAGAGCGCGCCGTTCCAGCGCACTGATGCGGCCTTGTTCCGTGCCACGCTGGATGTCAATTTGACCGGTGTTTTCAATACGTTTCAGGCGTCATTTGTGAAGATGAATCGGGCGCAGCCCGGCCGCTTGATCGCCATTGCCTCCACAGCCGGGTTGAAGGGCTATGCCTATGTCAGCGCCTATTGCGCGGCCAAGCACGGCGTTGTCGGCCTCGTCCGCAGCCTGGCGCAGGAGTTCGCCAGGACCGGCGTGACGGTCAATGCCATCTGTCCGGGTTTCACCGAGACGCCGATGTTGCATCGCTCAATTGACAACATTGTGGAAAAAACCGGACGATCGCGTGAGGAGGCGGAGGCGTCGCTGCGCGATGTCAATCCGCAGGGGCGGTTCATACAGCCGGAGGAAATCGCCGAGACGGTGTTGTGGCTCTGCAGTGATGCGGCGGCTTCCGTGACCGGTCAGGCAATCTCGCTATCGGGGGGAGAAACATGAGCGACAAACTGGCAAGCAGGTCGGGCATGGCCGACACCGGCATCAAGGACCCAGCGGCGTCAAAGGCGAGGCTGCGGCTCTGGCTGAAGCTGCTCAAGGCGACCAAGCATGTCGAGGCCGAGTTGCGCGAGAATTTCCGCACCGGCTTTGATACGACGCTGCCGCGTTTCGACGTGATGGCGGCGCTGTACCGCGTCGAGCAGGGCCTGAAAATGAGCGAACTGTCGAGCGTGCTCAGGGTTTCGAACGGCAATGTCACGGGTATTGTTGACCGGCTGGTCGATGACGGAATCCTGGTCCGGATACCGGTGGACAATGACCGGCGCGCGACAACCGTGCGGCTGACCAAGGCGGGCCGAGAGCAGTTCGAAGCGATGGCGGCAAGCCACGAAACCTGGATCGACAGCCTTCTCGACGGCATCAATGTCTCCGAGGTGCAGCATCTGTCCGATCAGCTCGAATGCATCGCCCGCAAGAGTACCAAGGGAGAGGACTGAACCCATGCCGACTGACGCCCCCGTCAATTTCCGACTGACCCTGACCGACGGCATTGCCGAGGTTTCGCTGGACCGTCCGGAGAAGAAGAACCCGCTGACCTTTGAAAGCTACGCCGAACTGCGCGACTGGTTTCGCGGTCTGGTCTACCGTGATGATGTCAAGGTGGTGATCTTCGGATCCAACGGCGGCAATTTCTGCTCGGGCGGAGACGTGTTCGAGATCATCGGTCCGCTTCTCGACAAGGACATGAAGGGTCTGATGGAGTTCACCCGCATGACCGGTGACCTGGTCAAGGCCATCATCGGCTGCGGCAAGCCCGTGATTGCGGCTGTCGACGGGGTCTGCGCCGGGGCCGGTGCGATCATCGCCATGTGCTCCGATCTGCGCATGGCAACACCGGAAGCCAAGACCGCATTCCTGTTCAACCGGGTTGGCCTTGCGGGTTGCGATATGGGCGCTTGCGCGATCCTGCCGCGGATCATCGGCCAGGGCAGGGCTGCCGATCTTCTTTACACCGGACGCGCGATGAGCGCCGAGGAAGGCGAACGCTGGGGCTTTTACAATCGTGTCGTGGCCGCGTCCGACATCGAGGACGAGGCGCGAAAGATGGCAAAACGGATCGCCGACGGGCCGACATTCGCCAACATGATGACCAAGACCATGCTGGCGCAGGAATGGAACATGGGCATCGAGCAGGCGATCGAGGCCGAGGCACAGGCTCAGGCGATCTGCATGCAGACCCAGGATTTCCGCCGCGCCTATGAAGCCTTTGCCGCCAAACAGAAACCCGTGTTCGAGGGCAACTGATGTCTGACCGCAGTTTTCTCCAATGGCCGTTCTTCGATGAGGCCCATCGTGACTTGGCCGATCGCGTCGATGCGTGGGCCAGGAAGGAACTGGCCGATCTCGACCATTCCAATGTCGACGAGACCTGCAAGGCGCTGGTCAAGGCGCTGGGCGATGCCGGCTGGCTCAAGCTCTCCGCGGTGGATCCGGAAGACGAGAGGTCGAAGATCGATGTGCGCAGCCTGTGCATCCTGCGCGAGACGCTGGCCCGGCACGACGGGCTGGCCGATTTCGCCTTTGCCATGCAGGGGCTTGGCACCGGCTGCATTTCGCTGTTCGGCAGGCCGGACCAGAAGACCGAGTGGCTGACCAAGACCCGTGCGGGCAAGGCGCTGTCCGCCTTTGCACTGTCGGAACCGGCATCGGGATCGGATGTCGCCAACATGGCAATGACGGCGGTCCGCGACGGCGACGACTATGTTCTCAACGGCGAGAAAACCTGGATTTCCAACGGCGGCATCGCCGATGTCTACTGCGTGTTCGCACGTACCGGAGAGGCGCCGGGCGCCAAGGGGCTGTCCGTGTTCATCGTGCCTGCCGACACGCCGGGGCTCGAGATCGCCGAACGGCTGGAAGTGGTGGCGCCGCATCCGCTGGCGCGGCTCGCCTTCAACGATTGCCGGATCCCGGCATCGGCGATGATCGGCAATCCGGGCGACGGGTTCCGCATCGCCATGTCTGTGCTCGACGTGTTCCGCTCCACTGTTGCCGCGGCCGCTCTGGGCTTTGCCCGCCGGGCGCTCGATGAAAGCCTCGACCGCGTCAGCGAACGCGAGCTGTTCGGCGCGCCGATGAGCGATCTGCAGATGGTGCAGGGCCACATCGCCGACATGGCGCTCGATGTCGATGCCTCGGCACTGCTGGTCTACCGGGCCGCCTGGCTTAAGGACCAGGGTGCGCCGCGCGTCAGCCGCGAGGCGGCGATGGCAAAGCTTTACGCCACTGATCATGCCCAGGACGTGATCGACAAGGCGGTGCAGCTGCATGGCGGCGACGGCGTGCGCAAGGGCCACATCGTCGAGAGCCTCTATCGCGAGATCCGGGCGCTGAGGATCTATGAGGGCGCGTCAGACGTTCAGAAGGTCGTGATCGCGCGGCAGACACTGGCGAATTCCAAGGGAGTGTAACGTGCTGGGACCATCGGGCCATATCGACAGCTTCACACGCGACAACCTGCCGCCGGCCGATCAATGGCCTCAGATGCGGCTTGACGGGTTCGAGTATCCGGAATGGCTCAATTGCGGCTACGAGCTGACAGATGCGATGGTGGCCAAGGGGTTCGGCGATCACACCGCGCTGATCGGCAATGGCCGGATCAGGACCTACAAGGAACTGACCGACTGGACCAACCGCATCGCCCATGTGCTGGTCGAGGATTACGGCGTCAAGCCGGGCAACCGGGTTCTCATCCGCTCGGCCAACAATCCGGCAATGGTGGCCGTCTGGCTGGCGGCGACGAAAGCGGGTGCCGTGGTCGTCAACACCATGCCGATGCTGCGCGCTGTCGAACTCTCCAAGATAGCCGACAAGGCGGAGATCTCGCTGGCGCTGTGCGACACGCGGCTGATGGACGAGATGGTGGCCTGCGCCAAGGAAAACCGGTTCCTCACCAAGGTGGTGGGCTTTGACGGCACCGCAAATCACGATGCGGAGCTCGACCGGCTGGCGCTGTCCAAGCCGGTGCGCTTCGAGACGGTGAAGACCGGCCGCGACGACGTGGCGCTGCTTGGCTTTACCTCCGGCACGACCGGCATGCCGAAGGCGACGATGCATTTTCATCGCGACATGCTGATCATCGCCGACGGCTACGCCAGGGAAGTGCTTGGCGTCACGCCCGAGGATGTGTTTATTGGTTCGCCGCCGCTGGCGTTTACGTTTGGTCTTGGCGGGCTGGCGGTGTTCCCGCTGCGCTTCGGCGCGGCTGCGGCCCTGCTCGAGCAGGCGACGCCGGCGAACATGGTGGAGATCATCCAGGCCCATAGGGCAACTGTCTGTTTCACCGCGCCGACCGCCTATCGCGCCATGCTGGCGGCGATGGAGGAGGGGGCGGACCTGTCCTCGTTGCGCGCAGCCGTTTCCGCCGGAGAGACGTTGCCGGGGCCAGTCTATGAGCAATGGATGGCCAAGACCGGCAAGCCGATGCTTGACGGGATTGGTGCCACCGAGATGCTGCATATCTTCATCTCCAACCGGTTCGAGAACTCGCAACCTGCCTGCACCGGGCTTCCGGTCACGGGTTACGAGGCGCGGATCGTCGATGGCGACATGAACGAAGTCCCACGCGGCGAGGTTGGACGGCTGGCGGTGCGCGGGCCGACCGGCTGCCGCTACCTTGCCGATCCGGAGCAGCAGCAGAAATATGTCCGCGACGGATGGAACCTCACCGGGGATTCGTTCACACAGGATGCCGACGGCTTCTTCCATTTCGCCGCGCGCAGTGACGACATGATCATTTCCGCCGGTTACAACATTGCCGGCCCGGAGGTCGAGGCGGCACTTCTGGCACATGCGGATGTCGCCGAGTGCGCGGTGATCGGCGTCGCCGATGAGGCGAGGGGGCAGATCGTGCAGGCGCATGTCGTGCTCAAGGCCGGTGTCGCCGCCGACGAGGTAACCACCAAGCGGTTGCAGGATCACGTGAAGGCCGTCATCGCCCCTTACAAGTATCCCCGGTCGGTCGTCTTCGTCGACGCGCTGCCCAAGACCCAGACCGGCAAGATCCAGCGCTTCCGGCTTCGCACCGGCGACGCCTGAGCCCAGTTTCCCAGGACATAAACGAGGATTTTCAAAATGATAGAAGCCATCAATCCGCCGGATTGGGAAAAGCCGAAGGGCTATGCGAACGGCATGCTGGTCGACGGCTCCCGGCTGTACACAGGCGGCCAGATTGGCTGGAACAAGGATCAGGTGTTCGAACACCACGATTTCGTCGGCCAGCTCGAGCAGACGCTGGCCAATATTGTTGCGATCGTTCACGCGGCCGGAGGTGAAGTCACGGATATCGTGCGGTTGACCTGGTTCATCACCGACAAGAAGGAATACATGGCGCGGCAGAAGGATGTCGGTGCCGCCTACCGGAAGGTCATGGGCCGGCATTTTCCGTCGATGTCGGTGATCGTCGTTGCCGGGCTGATCGAGGACGAGGCGATGATCGAGATCGAGGCGACAGCGGAAATCGGCAAATCGGCAAAGGACGCGTGAGACCATGAGCAGCTTCCAGACGCGGCGGGATCTGTTCGACCTGCCGGAGGGGATCACCTATCTCGACGGCAATTCGCTCGGCCCCCTGCCGAAGTCGGCGGTCGAACGCGCCCGCGCGACAATGGCCGAGGAATGGGGTCCGATGCTGATCACCGGCTGGAACAAGGCCCGGTGGATGGATCTGCCCGGGCGTCTGGGGGACCGGATCGGCCGTTTGATCGGCGCACCGGCCGGAAGCACGGTGGTCGGCGACACACTGTCGATCAAGGTCTACCAGGCCGTGGCTTCTGCGGTGGAGATGCGTCCGGGCCGCAAGATCGTACTGTCCGACAACGGCAATTTTCCGTCCGACCTCTACATGGCGGACGGTCTGCTCAAGAGCCTCAAGCAGGGGCACGAGCTCAAGGTCGTCGATCCGGAAGCAGTGGCGGAGAATATCACCGAGGACGTGGCCGCGGTCATGCTGACCCATGTCGATTACCGCACCGGCCGGGTGCACGACATGAAGGCGATCACCGACAAGGCACACGCCGCCGGCGCCATCATGATCTGGGACCTGGCGCATTCCGCCGGCGCGCTGCCGGTCGATCTCACCGGCTGCAATGCCGATATCGCGGTGGGCTGCACCTACAAGTATCTCAATGGCGGCCCGGGCGCGCCCGGGTTTATCCATGTCCGCCCCGACCTGATCGACCAGGTGCGCCCTGCGCTGTCGGGCTGGCTCGGGCACCAGGCGCCGTTCGCCTTCGATCTCGACTACCGTCCGGGCGAGGGTATCAGCCGGATGCGGGTCGGCACCCCGCCGGTGATCCAGATGGCCGTGCTCGACGCGGCGCTCGACGCCTTTGACGGCGTCGACATGACCGATATCCGCGCGCGCTCGATCGAGCTTTCCGAGCAGTTCATCTCGGAGGTCGAAACCGGTTGCAAGGATGTGGAGCTCGCCAGTCCGCGCGACCCGCAGGCGCGTGGCAGCCAGGTCTCTTTCCGTTTTCACGAAGGCTATGCGGCGATGCAGGCGCTGATCGCGCGCGGCATCATCGGCGATTTCCGGGCGCCGGACATCATGCGGTTCGGATTTTGCCCATTGTACAACACGGCCGAAGACGTCAGCCATGCGGCAGCGGTGCTCTGCGAGATCATCGCCACCGGCGAATGGGATCGCCCCGAATTCAAGCAACGGAAAGCCGTTACATGAGCGAGCCCCGGGACTACGATCCTTCCGCCGAGGGTGCGGAGATGAATTTCGACGGGCGCATGTCCTATGGCGATTATCTCTGTCTCGACAAGGTCCTCTCGGCGCAGAATCCGCGAACCGATGCGCATGACGAGATGCTGTTCATCGTTCAGCACCAGACATCGGAATTGTGGATGCGGCTGGCGATCCACGAGATCGTCGCGGCGCGGGCGGCAATCCGCGCCGATCAGCTGCAGCCGGCGATGAAGACCCTGGCGCGGGTGTCGCGGATATTCGAACAACTCAATTCGGCCTGGGACGTGCTCAGGACCATGACGCCGAGCGATTACACCCATTTCCGGCGCAAGCTGGGGCAATCTTCGGGTTTCCAGTCCTATCAGTACCGGATGATCGAATTCGCGCTCGGCAACCGCAATCACGCGATGATGCGGCCGCATGCGCATGTTCCCGGTGTGTCTGCAAAACTCGAGGCGGAGCTCAGCGAACCGAGCCTGTACGACGAGGCGATCCGGCTCGCGGCACGGCGTGGCATCGCCATGCCCGAAGAGGTGCTTTCCCGCGACGTGCGGCAGACCCACGCGCTGCATGACGGGGTGACCGAGGGTTGGAAAATGATCTACGAGGCGCCGGAAAAATATTGGGCGCTCTACGAGGTTGCCGAGAAGCTGGTGGATCTCGAGGACTATTTCCGGCGCTGGCGCTTCAACCATGTGACCACCGTGGAACGGGTGATCGGGCTCAAGCGCGGCACCGGCGGCACCGGCGGTACGAGCTATCTCAAGCGGATGCTTGATGTCGAGCTTTTCCCCGAACTCTGGCGTGTGCGGACCGAGTTGTAGACAGCGGTCGGGGCAGCCCGGGAGAGATATTTCAGCCTTGAAATATCCATTCGGTTCGAAAGTCTTGGACTGCCTCTGGTGGGCGGGCTAGGCTGATCCCGAAACCACCACCATGACGGTTTGCCTGAAATTGGGAGAGCAGGTTGGATACGCGCGCAGAAATCAGGTTGCCGACTTCGGAACTCAGGGACGACCTGCCATTCTACACCAAGACGCTGAAGATGCGTCTCGACATGATCTATCCGGCGGATGACCCGGAAGTGGCGGTTCTTTCGGGTCATGGATTGAGGATCCGGATCGAGAAGGGCGCGCCGGAAGCGCCGGGAACGTTGCGCATCCTGACCGATGATCCGGACGGTTTTGCCGATGGCAAGCGCGAACTGGTCGCGCCGAACGGCACCCGTATCGAGATCGACGAACTCAATCCGCCGATGGTTTTGCCACGGACCGAACACGCTTTCGTGGTTCGCAGGCTGGCCGACCAGGCGCCCTGGATTATAGGCCGTGCCGGGATGGAATACCGCGACCTGATCCCGACCCGGCTCGGCGGCGCGATGATCGCCTCGCATATCCGGGTACCTGACGGCCCGGTGCCCGACATGGTGCATTTCCACAAGGTGGGTTTCCAGCTGATCTTCTGCATTAATGGCTGGGTCGACGTGCTTTATGAGGATCAGGGCGGAACCCGCCGGCTGCATGCCGGCGACTGCTTCATCCAGCCACCGCAGATCCGCCACAAGGTGCTGCATGCGGCGGACGGGATAGAGGTGATCGAGATCGGCGTTCCGGCCGAACATGTCACCGAAATCGATCACACGATGGAACTGCCGACACCGCATGAGCGGCCGGACCGGGAATGGGACGGCCAACGCTTCGTCCACAGCCTTGTCAAGGACGGCATCTTCACACCGTTCCGGATTCCCGGTTTTGAAGCCCGCGACACGACCATCAACGAGAACACCAAGGGTGTCGCGTCGGTCATGGTGGCGCGGCCTTCGGGAGTGCATTCGCCGGTCTGGACCCGGCACGAGGGCGACATCCTGTTCAATTTTGTCATGTCGGGAACCATGGTGCTGGAAGGCGAGGGCAAGGAGCCTTATCGTCTTGAAAAAGGCGATGCTTTTGTCATTCCACCGCGGATGGCAACGCGCTACAGTGACCCGAGCGGCGATCTGCAACTGCTGGAAGTCTCGCTTCCCGGATCGTTTGAAACACAGGTCGTTGAAGAAATCTGAGCGTTTTTGATCAAGCCCGCGAGGCGCTCACATAGCATAGGGCACACAAATTCAATGGGAGCAGAACAATGAAAAAAACAACATATGCATTGGCGATTGCGGCGTTGCTCGCGTCGAGCGCGTCAACTCTCGCAGCCGACACCAAAGTCGGAGTCCTGATGGACATCACCGGTCCGATCGCGAGCTTCATTCCGCCGCTGCAGAACGCGGCCAATCTGGCTTTCAGCCAGGTCAACGAACAGGGCGGACTGCTCGACGGTCAGGCCGTGGCGGTTTATGGCGACACCACCGGCTCCTCGCAGGGCGCGGTCGATGCCGCCGGCAAGCTGATCAACGTCGAGAATGTGCCGATCATCATGGGTGCGCTGATGTCGGGCACGACGATCGCCTCGGCCGAAGCCGCAGGCATTCCGGCCGGCGTGGTGCAGATTTCGCCAACTGCCACTTCGCCGGCGATGACCGGCATCCAGGACAATGACCTGCTCTACCGCATCGTGCCGTCCGACAACTTCCAGGGTCAGGTGCTGGCCAAGATGGTGATGGATGAAGGTCTGACCAAGGTCGCCGTAACCTTCGTCAACAATGACTACGGCGTCGGCATCGGCGGCACCTTTGTCGAGGCCTACAAGGCGCTCGGCGGCGAAGTCGTGGCCGAAGTCAAGCATGAGGAAAAGAAGAACTCCTACCGTTCCGAACTGGCAACGCTGTCGAAAGCCGGCGGCGACGCGCTGGTGGTGGTCGCCTATGCCGGTGATTCCGGCGGGAAGATCGTCAAGCAGGCGATCGAAGGCGGGTTGTTCACAAGGTTCATCGGCACCGACGGTCTTCGCGATGAAGCCCTGATCTCCGATATTGGCGCGGAAGCGCTGGCGACCTCGTTCTTCTCGGCGCCGACCTCTCCTGCCGACAACCCGAACCAGGCCAAGTTGCACGAACTCTACACCGCGGCCTACAACGAGCCAGCCGACAAGCCGTTTGTCGACCAGACCTATGATGCCACCTTCCTGGCGCTGCTCGCCGTCGAGCAGGCCGGTTCCGCCGACCGCACAAAGATGGCCGAAGCACTGCGCGCCGTCGCCTCGGCTCCAGGCGAAAAAGTTGGTCCTGGTGAGTGGGCCAAGGCCAAGGCACTAATCGCCGAAGGCAAGGACATCGATTACGATGGTGCCGGCGGCAGCTACGACTTCGACGAAAACGGCGATGTGGCCGGATTTATCGGCAAGTTCGTCGTTGACGGCACTGTCTATAAGCAGGTTGCCATCGTCGAGTGATTCTGCCTGAACCGGCCTGAAACTTAAGCCCCTCCCTGCGACCCGCGGGGAGGGGCATAAACAAAGCGCGAGCCATCCGTCGGGCAAGGACCTGCTCGGAAAGGCTCGCCGGCGGTTGAACAAAACCGCACTATGGGGCGCAAATGATATCAGTTGAACATGTGAAGGTGAGTTACGGCGGCCCCAATGTCGTCGATGACGTCAGCTTCGACATACCGTCCGGGCGTATCACCGGGCTTATCGGGCCGAATGGCGCCGGCAAGACCACGATGTTCAATGCGATTGCGGGGCATGTGGGACTGGCCGGCGGTCGTATCCTGCTCGAGGGCAAGGACATCACCGGGCTCAAGCCGCATCAGCGCGCGGCGCGCGGTCTGGCGAGGACCTTCCAGATCCCGCATGAATTCTCTCAACTGACGGTGATCGAGAACTTCATGGCCGCCGCCGCCACCCCAATCGGCGAGAACGTGTTCAACGTCATTTTCCGGCGCGGCCGGTTTGCCGCCGAAGAAGAGGCGACATACCGCGCGGCACGCGACATGGTGACCTTTCTCGAGATCGACCATGTCAAGGACGAGAAGGCCGGCAACCTCTCGGGCGGCCAGAAGAAACTGCTGGAACTCGGCCGGGCGCTGATGCGCAAGCCCAAGATCATCCTGCTCGACGAGATCGGCGCCGGCATCAACCGCACCCTGCTGGCCAAGATTTCCGACAAGATCCTGCTCTTGAACAAGGAGCAGGGGCTGACCTTCTGCCTGATCGAGCACGATCTCGATTATGTCTCGAAACTTTGCGACGAGGTCATCGTCATGGCGCAGGGCACGCTTCTGACCCGTGGCTCGGTCGATGATGTGCGCCAGGATGCACGTGTCATCGAAGCCTATTTCGGTGGCGGAAAATACGAGGCTCAGTCATGAGCGCTTTGCTGTCGGTTGCAGGGCTTACTGCCGGCTATGGCGGTGTGCCGATCATCGAGGGGGTCAATCTCGATGTGGCCGAACACGAGATCTCCGTCATCATCGGGCCGAACGGTGCCGGCAAGTCGACACTGCTCAAGACCATCTTCGCCCTGACCGCACGTTCGGAGGGCGAAATCAGCTTTGCCGGCAAGGAGATCACCGGTCTGAGGACGGCGCAGTTGGTGCCATTGGGCATTTCCATGGTGCCGCAGAGCCGCAACGTGTTTCCGACGCTCACCGTCGACGAGAACCTCGATGTCGGCACCTATGCCGCGCCGCCAAAGGACAAGGAAAAGGTGCGCGAGAACGTGCTGTCGCTGTTTCCCGACCTCAGGGGCAAGCTTGACCAGGCGGCGGGTGAACTCTCGGGTGGCCAGCGGCAGATGGTGGCGATGGGCCGGGCGCTGATGAGCGAGCCGAAGCTGCTGCTGCTCGACGAGCCGACCGCGGGTCTTTCGCCGGCCTATCTCGAGATCATCTTCGATCTGCTGCTCGACATCCGCAAGCGCGGCGTGACCATCCTGATGGTCGAGCAGAACGCCAAGCAGGCGCTCAGGATCGCCGACAATGGCCATGTGCTGGTCAGCGGCAAGAATTTCGTTTCAGGAACGGGGGAGGCGCTGCTCAACGACGATGCGGTGCGGCGCTCCTTCCTCGGGGGTGCAGCAGCGTGATCGACTTTATCAACCTCTATCTGGTTCCGGGACTGACCATCGGCAGCGTCTATGCGCTTGGCGCGGTCGGCATCTCGATGATCTTCGGGATTTTACGGTTTGCCCATTTCGCCCATGGCGACCTGATGACCATCGGCGGCTACGGCGTGCTGACCGCGGTCTGGTTCATTCCGCTGCATCCGCTGCTCTTGTTGCCGGTCGGCATGGCGCTGGCCATCGGGGCGGCGCTGGCGGTGGATGAGTTCTTCTACAAGCCGCTGAGAAAGCTGCCGACCATCTACACGGTGATCGCCTCCTTCGGTGTGGCACTGATCTTCCGCTCGTTGGCGCAGCTGTTCTGGAGTTCCGGCAACCAGGTGTTCGTTTCCGGCGTTCGGCCGCCAATGGTGTTCTTCGACACGTTCAGGATTTCGGAACTGCATCTGCAGGTTATCATCCTGACACTGATCATCGCCGTTGCGCTGCACTTCTTCCTGACCCGGTCGAAGCTTGGCCGGGCCATGCGCGCGGTTTCCGACGAGCCGGAACTGGCAGCCGTTGCAGGGCTTGATACCGAGCGCGTGGTGCGCTGGACCTGGGTGATCGGCGCCGCACTTGCCGCAACCGCGGGCGTGTTTGCCGGGATGGATACCTCGATGCATCCGAATCTCGGCTGGAACCTGCTGCTGGCGATGTTCGCCGCGGCCGTGCTCGGCGGCATCGGCAAGCCGATGGGCGCGATTGCCGGCGGGCTGATCATCGGCATTGCCGAGGAAACCGCGACATTTACCTGGCTCAGCGACGAGCCGCTGATCTCGCCTTCCTACAAATCCGCGGTCGCCTTCTTCATCATGGTGGCGCTTTTGCTGTTCCGGCCGCAGGGCCTGTTCAAGGGGAGGCTTCTGTAATGGAACTCACCGGCCTTTTCTTCTACCTGGTCAGCGTGCTGATCGCCGGCGGCATCTATGCCGTGCTCTGTCTCGCGCTCAATGTGCAATGGGGCATGGGTGGTCTGTTCAATGCCGGCATCGCCGGGTTCTTCGCGGTCGGCGCCTATACTTCGGCGATCGTCACTACGGCTGTCTCCACCAAGCATCTGGGTGGTTTCGAGCTGCCGATCCCGTTCGGACTTGTGGCGGCGATGATCGTCGCCGGGGTGACCGGCTGGGTGGTGGCCAAGATCTGCGTTCGGCTGAAGAGCGATTACCTGGCGATGGCCTCGGTCGGCATCGCCGAGATCCTGCGGCTGGTGATCGTCAACGAATCCTGGCTGACAAACGGCAGCCTCGGCATTGCCGGGGTGCCGCGTCCGTTCGGCGATCTGGTGCAGGGCAGGGAGGCCGATCTTCTCTATCTGGCGATGGTGTGGCTCTGCGTGCTCGCCGTCTACATCCTGTGCCAGAGGCTTTACGTCAGTCCCTGGGGGCGGACCTTGCGGGCGATCCGCGACAATGAGGATTCGGCGCGCGCCGCGGGCAAGGATGTCGACTGGTTCCGGTTGCAGACCTTCGTCATCGGTTGCGCCATCATGGGCCTCGCCGGCGCCCTGTCGGCACATTACTTCAAGTTCCTGTCACCGTCGGCAACCGAGCCGCTGCTGGTGACGTTCCTGGTCTGGGTGATGCTGATGGCCGGAGGATCCGGCAACAACAAGGGCGCCATCGTTGGTGCGCTTGCGATCTGGTTCATCTGGTCGGCGACCGAGATCATCACCAGCCGCTTGCCGCCGGAATGGATTACGCGCTCATCCTATATCCGCATGCTGCTGGTCGGCCTGCTCTTGCAGTTCGTGCTGCAGAAGTTCCGCTCCGGGCTGATCCCGGAGAAATCGCCGAAAATCAGATCCGATTGACCTGAACTGCCGGCACAGTCCCGCAGATCACTCTGCGGGATCGGCTGGCAGGAACGAGAGCAGCTTGGCGCGGACGTCGTCCGGCCAGGGCATGGAGGTGTGTTCGTCGAGATGGCTCGCCGCCAGCACCTGCTTGCTCGTCCAGCGCTCCTCCTCGCCACACAGCACGGTGTGCTCCACGGTCATTGATGATCTGCCGACCTTGGTGACAGTCAGCTCGAAGGTCAGCTTGTCGCCGAAAAAAGAGGGCTTGGAGAAATCGCAGCTCAGATGCACCGTCGGCGTGCCCCAGCGTTCCTTCCAGATGATTTCGTGCCAGGGGTAGCCGATCGCCGCCCAGAACTCCTCGTTCACGCCATTGAGCAGGTTGAGATAGGACGGATAATAAGCGGTGCCGGAAATGTCGCAGTCGCCGAAATGCAGCATGCGATCTGTGGTAAAGCTGACAGTCATGATCCCCCCTTGAACGTAAATCCCTCCCGGATTTCGCATGCATGAGGCCATGAGGCAACTCCCCATAGGTTTGAAAGGTAATCGCAAGCTATCTCGAAAAGGAGCGGAGAAGGGCAGTCGTGAAACCGGCCGGGTGTGGGGCCCGGCCGGAAGTCAGACTGGCGATCAAAGCGCGGCCATGATCGACTTCTCGATTTCGTCGGTTGGGCTGTTGACCAAAGTCTTGGGCAATTCCAGCATGATCTTGTCCGTCACGCTGACATGCAGGCTCGGGCGGGTTTCACCGAGCGTGTCGGGATCGAGGACCAGGATGAGGTCGTCGAACTTGTGCGACTGGGCAAGCGCATAAAGGTGGTTTGCCAGGATTTTCGCAAATGTCGCTTCCATCGATTCCTTGGCTGACATATCCGGCGGTTGTTTGCCGGCGGGACCCTGATCGGCGAGGTCGCCGGGTTCGAGATCTTTCGAATGCTGCAGCTTGAGATCGCCGTTCTTGCCGGCATTCCGGTAGAACTTGGCGCCCTCTCCGGTGCCGACAACGATGAGGGTCTTGTGTGGAACGGGCAGGTGGGTCATGCAATCTCCCTCGGGTGGTGGATGTTCAGCCCAGTGGACACCGGTTGGATGCTGAACGGGCTGGCCCGGGGCAGCCACAGAGGTGGCCACCCCGGTATAGGTCAGGCAGCGTTGGCGGAATCGCGATGATGCTCGCCTTCGCGGACTTCCTCGATGATCTTGTTGACGAAGGCCTCGAGATCCTTGGGCGAACGGCTGGTGATGATGCCGTTGTCGATCGCGATCTCGCTGTCTTCCCACTTGGCGCCGGCATTTTCCATGTCGGTGCGGATCGAGTGGTAGGAGGTTGCCTCGCGGCCCTTGATGACGCCGGCCTCGATCAGCAGCCACGGGGCATGGCAGATGGCGGCGACAATCTTGTCGTTGGTGACGAAGTCGCGGACAAGTTGCACGGCATCCTTTTCGACGCGCAGGAGGTCCGGGTTGATCTGGCCGCCGGGCAGCACAAGAGCGATGTAGTCATCGACATTGACGTCCGATATCTTCAGATCGGCGTCGACGGTATTGCCCCAGTCTTTCTCATCCCAACCCCTGATCGGCTTGCCGTCGAGGGTGGCGACGTGAACGGTAGCGCCGGCCTTCTTGAGGTGTTCGAGCGGATATTCCAGTTCTGACTGCTCAAAGCCGTGGGTCGACATGATGAGGATCTTCGCATTTTCCATTGTGGGCATGGTTTGCTCCTTGGTCGTGAAACTTACGAGCAGTCAACGCATGCCCGCGGCTTGAGTTCCGACATTTCCCGATAGCCTGGGTTCGGTGCGGTGAACGCAGTGTCACGGGACTGGTCCGAGGGTCTGAGCCAGTCGCGGATTGGAACGAATTGACTCCGGTCAGCTGACAAATTACCACCACCCTATTCTCAGGGCGGGGCGGAATTCCCCACCGGCGGTTACAGCCCGCGAGCGCCACCTTCGGGTGGGTCAGCAGACACTGGTGAAACTCCAGGGCCGACGGTTACAGTCCGGATGGTAGAGAATGGGCGTGAGGCAGCGGGTCGAAAGACCCGTTCCAAGCGCTTGTGCGCTCTGGGATCTTGTCATTATTGAAAGGATCCGAGCAATGACAAAATCCCTCAAAATTGCTTTCATCAAGGCTCGCTGGCATGCCGATATCGTCGACCAGGCGCTTGTGGGCTTCAGGCAGCGCATGGCGGAGCTGGCTCCTGACGCCGAAGTCCGTCCCTTCGACGTGCCCGGTGCGTTCGAGATGCCACTCCTGGCGCAGAAGCTGGCAAAAACGGGCGACTATGACGCGATCGTGGCTGCCGCCCTGGTGGTCGACGGCGGCATCTACCGGCATGATTTCGTCGCCCAGGCGGTCGTCACCGGGCTGATGGATGTCCAGCTCAAGACGGAAGTTCCGGTGTTCTCTGTGTCCCTGACCCCGCATCATTTCCAGCCCAAGGGCGAACACGAAGCCTTTTTCACAACCCACTTTGTGCAGAAGGGCCGCGAAGCGGCGGATGCCGTGGCGCAGGTCGCAAGCCTGAAGGTCTGAATGGGTTCGTGGATTCGAAAACCCCGCTACGGAGGGGGCAATCCGAGCGGGGTTTTC
Organism: Parahoeflea alexandrii; assembly: GCF_024105735.1. Taxonomy (GTDB): domain Bacteria; phylum Pseudomonadota; class Alphaproteobacteria; order Rhizobiales; family Rhizobiaceae; genus Hoeflea; species Hoeflea alexandrii. Next base: position 1,392,552 of record NZ_JAAAML010000001.1, read on the forward strand.
TGGCCTGCCTGGGCGGGCCGGAGGGTTGATCGCGTCTTCAGTTGTTGCGCAGTGCGGTGATCAGTTCGTCCTTGCTCATTGAGGAGCGGCCGTCGAGATCAAGGTCCTGGGCACGCTGATACAGGTCGTCCTTGGTCCACTCATCGTAGGGTGAAGCCTTGCCACCCTTGACCGATGGCTTCTGGCTGTCATTGGCCTGGGCGTTGGCGATGCGGGCAGCCTTTTCCTTGGAGGCGCCGTCGTCGCGCAATGCCTCGTATGTGTCGTCGTCCTTGACGGAAGCTCCGTGCGAATTGCTGGCCATGGATATTGCTCCTTGCAAACGAGTTGATCGAACCGGGCTGGTTGATCGAACCGGGTTCAGGCCCGGGATGACAGTTGGGCGATGGCGGCATCAATGTCGTCGAGCAACGGTCCCATGTCGTTTCCGAAGTCGGCATGGGATCGTGCTTCTATTTCAGCGCGCATCGCCTTGAGGCTTTCAAGCCGCTGTTCGGCCGGCTGTGGCGACATCAGCACAGCGTTGATATCGTCGGCGGTCAGCGTCTGGGCGATGCCGTCGATGTCCCCGTCGCCGCCGATCTGGGCGTCGACGGGGTCTATGGGCGATCCGTTCTTGTCTGTCGGCATGAAGATCTCCGTTGCTGTTTGGTGGTCAACGCAGAAGTGCCGGGACTTGTTCCACCAGGCCGGTCGCAAGGCTACCGAGGCCGGAGTTTCGCACCTGGGAAAATTGCGCTATACGCAGGCCAGAATGTTTGGCCGGAAAATCCAGCCTTTTCTTGATCCGATCAAAAGGACGATATGAGCACCTATCCGTCACATCGATTTGCGGTCGCGCCGATGATGGACTGGACGGACCGGCATTGCCGGTTTCTCCATCGTCAGCTCACGCGTGAGGCGTTGCTCTACACCGAGATGGTGGTTGCCGATGGCATCATCCATGGCGATCGCGAAAGGCTGATCGGCTATGATGCGTGTGAACATCCGGTGGCGTTGCAGGTGGGCGGCTCGGAGCCGGACAAGCTGGCCGAGGCGGTGCGGATTGCGAGTGATTTTGGCTATGACGAAATCAATCTCAATGTGGGCTGTCCGTCCGACCGGGTGCAGTCCGGCGCCTTTGGCGCCTGCCTGATGCGCGAGCCCGATCTGGTGGCGCGCTGCGTGGCAGCGATGAAGGCTGTCGCGAGTGTGCCGGTGACAGTCAAATGCCGCATCGGGGTCGATGAGCAGGATCCGGAGGTTGCCCTCTCGGACCTCGCCGGCGCGGTTGCGAATGCGGGCGTCGACGCGATCTGGGTGCATGCACGCAAGGCCTGGCTCGAGGGGCTCTCGCCCAAGGAAAACCGTGACATTCCGCCGCTCGACTATGATCGAGTTTACCGATTGAAGCAGGATTATCCCAATCTCTTCATAGGGATAAACGGTGGTGTTACGGATTTGAATCAGGCCGTTGAGCATCTCAATCATGTCGATGGCGTGATGCTCGGCAGGGCCGCTTACCACAATGCCTCTTTGCTCGGTGGGGTGGACCGGCAGATCTACGGGATGGATGTGGCTGATACCGACTGGGCTGCGGTTTGCGCAGCCATGATGGCACACGCCGAGAAGCATCTTGTGGCCGGTGGCCGGGTTGTTCACGTCACCCGGCACATGGTCGGGCTGTTCCAGGGTGTGCGCGGGGCGCGCCGTTTCCGCCAGATCCTGTCGGCGGACGCGGTTCGTCCCGGTGCGGGCCCCGAGGTAATCGCGGCCGCGTTCGACGCAATCGACTTCAGCGATCTGACAGCCGCGGCCTGACGATGGGGCACGGCAGGCGGTCCAATCGACAGGATCCGGCATGAGGGCAATTCGCAGCTACCCGATCATCGGCGCGGTCATTGCGCAGGTCGCAGCCGGCGTCACGGTGATCGCGATCAGCGCCGGGCTGGCGGGTGTGCTCGATGCGCAGAGCCTGTTCTGGCTCGGGCTGGTTGTCCAGAGCGTGGCGGCCGCCTTGGTGACCAGGCTGCTGGGCCTGCCGGTCTGGTGGGTCTGGATCTGCCTGTGCTTTCCGGCTGCGCTGGCGCTGGCGCTCAATGCTGGCGAACTACCGGCCTGGCCATTCGGTGTCGGGTTTGTCGTGCTCTATCTCTTCTTTTCCAACACCGCGCGGGAGCGCGTACCGCTGTATCTGACCAACCGGCTCACCACCGAAGCTCTGCTGTCGCTGGTGCATCAACGCGGCGCCCGGCGCTTCATCGATCTCGGTTCGGGTCTTGGCGGTGTCGTGCGGGCGCTGGACGGGGAGGGGCGGCATGCGACCGGCGTCGAATCTGCGCCGATGGTCTGGCTGGTTTCTGCCCTCCTGTCGAAAATCCAGCGGCGGGGTGAGATTGTGCGCCAGGATATCTGGTCAACCGACCTGTCCGGTGAAGACATTGTTTATGCGTTTCTGTCGCCTGAACCGATGCCGCAGCTGTTTGAAAAGGCGAGACGGGAAATGAAGCCCGGCAGCCTGCTGGTCTCGAACAGTTTCGCAGTGCCCGGTGTCGAGGCTTCGGAGATCTGGGAGCTCGCCGACCGGCGCAAGACGCGATTGTACCTTTACGAGATGCACCAGGCGGAAGCGGCCAGTGCTGGGGATGGTGCTGCAGCGAAAGCCAGCTGATGAATGCTCTTTGTGTCCGCTGGACCAAGGTTGCCGCCAGAGCTGCGATTGTCTTTTTTCAATGAGTTAGGCAAGCGAGTTGCCGGATTGAATCGCATGGCTGATAAGCTGATTCAAGCCGTGCTGCTGGGCTTTGGTTTGCCGGATCACTCGGCCGGTAGTGGTGTCGGCTTGTTGTTTGCGTCCAGCGCCACCATGACAAACAGGGCGTTGGTGACCTTGTCCATCTGCGGCGAGAGATAGCGCTGCGCCCAGGCCTCGACCAGGAGCGTCATCGAGGTGCGGCCAACCTTGACGATGTCGGTGTAGATGCACAGCGTGTCACCGATCTTGACCGGCATGGCGAAGGACATCTCATTGACGGCGGCGGTGACCACACGGCCACGGGCCCGCTCTGCGGCGCGGATGCCGCAGGCAAGGTCCATCTGGGCCATCACCCATCCGCCGAAAATGTCGCCGGCGGCGTTGGCATCGGCCGGCATGGCAAGGGTCCGCAAAGTCAATTCACCGGTCGGGCTGATCATGGTCATCTCCTCATTTGACTGAAGCTTTAACCCGGCGCCGCATTGTTTTGAAGGGAGAGTCGGCGAGAACATGGGGAAGACGGCCGGGTGATCCGACCTCCACGGTTGCCATCGTCCCCGCAGTCGGGGCCGTGGATCGACCAATTGCCGCAATATTGCCCCAGCCGTTAACGCCGGGGATCAGTCTTCCTTTACTGTTGTGTGAGAGTGTCATGGTTAGTTTTGCGTATCTCCGGAGTAAGCCATGTTGTCCCGCGTATCCAGATACCGCCATTGCCGGCTTTCCAGAGCCGGACTGGCGCTGACAACCGCGCTGTTTGCTGCCGGGTGTTCGGGCGACATGGCGCCTCCGGGTGATCTCCTGGCAATCGAGCCGTCTGCGCCGGTCATCCTGAGCGAACCGGTTGCCCCAGCAATGACCAGCGCGCCGCTTGCGCCGGCCATGTTTGCCGACGTCTCCGACAGTGCCGTGCCCAACAGTCCGGATGCGCCGATGCAGAATGTTCTTGCCTATCCGGTCTCTGACGGCGTCGACGCGAGACAGATGACTTCGGCCCTTCCCGAGAGTGGCGGCGATCAGCCGATCGTTACGGGCATCGGCACCGACAACCCGCAACTGGTCACCGCTTCGGGCTATCCCTCCAGCAGCGGATCCGACGGTTCGCTGCAGAACGACCGCACCGAAAATGCCCAGGTGCAGGTGGCCGGGTTGATGCCGCGGGTCACCGATCCGATGAACGCACCGCAATGGGCCGGAGGCATGCCGGCTTCGGAGAAGGCCTGCCGCAACCGGCTGAAACGCCTGGGCGTGACCTTCCGCGACCTTCCGGCCATCAACAGCGGCAAGGGCTGCTCGATCCCCTATCCGATCGAGGTCACCGAGCTTTCGGGCGGTATCGAGATCAAGCCGGCGGCGAAGCTCAACTGCCAGATTACGGACGCGTTTGCGCAATGGGTCAAGAACGAACTCGCGCCTGCGGCGCGGCTCCGCTATCTCTCCGGCGTTAGTTCGATCCGCCAGCTCTCCTCCTATTCGTGCAGGACCATGAACTCCAAACGCGGGGCCCCGATGTCCGAGCATGCCAGCGGCAATGCGATCGATGTCGGCAAGATCACGCTCAACAACGGCCAGGCGATTGCCGTGCGCAAGCCCGGCTTCTTTTCCTTCCGCGAGAAGAGCCTGCTCAAGACGATCAGGCACGACAGCTGCAAGTATTTCACCACAGTGCTTGGTCCGGGCAGCGATATCCACCACAAGGACCACTTCCATTTCGACCTGAGAACGCGCAAGGCAGGCTACCGACACTGCGACTGAGGTAAAAAAGAAGGCTGGACGTGCCAGCCTTCAGCCCGTTGCCGGGGGATGGGGCGTCAACCCGGATCGGGGAACTCCAGACGCGGCCGGGTTGCGTGCGGGGAACCGGCCCATGAAGTTCATGCGGCCGGAATTGTGTACGCCGGTCGCAGGGGGAGAGTGCCTGATCTATGTCTCGGTTTGATGACGGCTATCCGTTGGGGTAAGCCGGCAGGCGAGATGCTGCGGCAGCCGCCGCAAAGCGTGTACAAGGAACATCGTCAATGCCGGCAGTGGGGGATTTGATCTGGTTTGCGGCTGCGCTGGCCGGAGCTGGGGCCGTGGCAGGTTTGCTTGCAGGCCTTTTCGGGATCGGGGGTGGGGCGATCCTGGTGCCGGTGTTCTACCAGCTGTTCGGGTTGCTGCACATTGATGATGCCGTTCGCATGCACCTTTCCGTCGGCACGTCTCTGGCAATCATCGTGCCCACGTCGATCCGCTCGTTCCTGGCGCACAGGAAACGCGGCGCCGTGGATCAGGATCTGCTGAGGAGCTGGCTGCTGCCGGTGCCACTCGGGGTCTTTTCGGCAGCAGTGGTCGCTGCGTCGGTTTCGAGCGCCGGATTGCGGGCGATCTTTGCCCTGATCGCCATTCTCGTCGGGGTGCGCATGCTGCTCAACCGGCAGCATTGGCGGCTTGGAACCGTGTTGCCTTCCAATCCGGTAAGGGCTGTCGTTGGCTGGCTGATCGGGCTGCTTTCGGGATTGATGGGGATCGGCGGCGGCGTTCTCAACAACACCTTCATGACGCTCTACGGCAGCCCGGTTCACCGGGCGGTCGCCACCTCCGCAGGCGTTGGCGTGCTGATCGCCATCCCCGGTCTGTTCGGCTACATCTGGGCGGGATGGGGGGCTGGTGGCCTGCCGCCGTTTTCGACCGGTTACATCAACTGGGTGGTCGCGGCACTGATTATCCCGATCACGCTTGTGGTTGCACCGCTGGGCGTTCGCTTTGCCCATGCGCTGAACAAGCGGCAACTGGAGATCGGGTTCGGGATCTTCATGCTTTCGGTCGCAGCGCGGTTCCTCTACAGCCTGAGCTGACCGTCAAGTCCCGGAGATCGGTGCCATCGTCGGATGCCATGCTCAGGCGGCTGCGACAGTGTCAGGATCAGAAGCTGGCGCGCAATTGCGCCAGTGTCGCCACCGTCTCGAAGTTGATCGAGGTGCTGCCGTTCATGATCGTAAGCAGTGGGTCCGGCGCACCATTGTCGAGATCGTAAAGCGCCAGGAAACGCTGAATAAGGGATTCCAGCTTTTCCGGATCGAGCAGGTCGTCCACATCGAGGTACCTGTCCAGCATGGCTTTCTGCTTGTCGATGTCGCTGCTTGCCGTCTCTTCGGATATGGAGAACGCTGTACGGACAAATTGCGCCAGGGCATCGTCGGCCAGGATTTCAAAGTTGCTGGTCACAGTGGGCGCCATGCGTTCGAAATAGAGCGCCAGACGGGCACCGAGGCTTTCCTGGCCTGCTTCTTCTTCGATCGCCTGTGTCAGGTATAGCCGCTGGGTTTCAACCAGGCCGCGCTCATTCTGGACGCTGCGGCCGGACTCGCTGCGGATGAAGCCGTCGGCATCGAAATTGAAGGAGCCGGCAACCTTCTGAAATCCGATATCGCTTTGCTGGTTGGCAAAACTGTCGGGATCATCGAGATCCGAGGTCAGCACGGCCCTGAGCATCTCGTTGCTGACATCGACCGGCCTCAGGCCCTCAGCGACAAGCAGTACGTTTTTCAGGCGGACATCGGCGAGCAGTTGATCAACGGTTTCCAGCGACTGCAGCTGGGTGCGGTAGTAGACCGCTTCGGCTTCAGCCGCAGCCTTGGAGGATTCGCTCGAATCCAGCCTGGTGACGGCAGTGTAGTAGGCCTTGCTGATCCGGGTGATCTCGTTTTCGGACTGTGCATAACGCGGTGAGCCGATGCTGCCGTCGGCGGCAAAGTTGTAGGCCTTGACCAGTTGCACAAACCGGTCGTCCTTCATCTGGTTGACATAGCTCTCGGGATCATAGGGGTCGCTGGTGAAGATCTGCTTGAGCTTGAAGGTGGAGACCTCTTCGGGTGCGATGTTGAAGGCTTTCAGCGCAAATTCGCGAATGGTCACCGCTGCCGGTTCGGCAGAGAGGAAGTCATCGAGGTTCTTGGTCAGCCCGATATAGAGCTTGTACTTGGCGATCGCGGCCTGGTCGGCCTCCTCATCGGCATCATTGTACTTGTCGATGTAATTGGCCATGGTCAAGAAGAGCTGATCGCTGTCCTGAATATCCAGACCAGGAGTGATGCTGCCATCGGCTTCGAAATTGAAGGCCTTGGCCAGAGCGATCATTCCCTCGCTCTTGGTGTAAATCTCGCCATTGAGGTCGGAGGTGTCCTGTTCCAGCGCCCATTTCACATCGGCACGGCTGGTGGTCAGGGGAATGCCGTAGGCGGTCAACAACATGATGCTGAGGCGCGAATTGTTCAGAAGCTCGTCGATCGTGGTGACGGTCGAAATCGTGTCCTCGTAATACTGCTTGTTGAGCAGGGCGCCGGTGGTCGTCAGTCTCGGCTGCGAGAGAACGTAGGATTCGGTGACCATTTTCAGCTGGGCGGCGCTCATCGCGTCGACGCCGGCATCCAGCGTGCCGTCAGCCTTGAAGTTGAATGCGGCCGCCAGATTGTAGAAATTGTCGGCCTTGGCGATGGCTTTGGAGTACTGGGCAATCAGGTAGTTGATCTTGTCTTTCTGCGCCGGAGTATTGGCCGGGTCGGCGAGTTGCGTGTTGAGATCGTCGACGAGAACAAGCCAGTCATTGACCTGCGGCGCAATCACGGAATTCACGTAACTGTTGGCATCGCTGATGTCGCTGGTGATGACGCTTCTGATCGTGTTGTAGTCGAAGGTCGAGGGATCGATTCCGAAGGTGGTGAAAACGTAGTCCCGCGCCCGCGTGTCCCTGAAGAGATCGTCGACAGTGGTGAATGTCTGCGAGACGGCGGTGAAGTAGGCGGTGTCTGCCTTCAACTGACCGTCATTGTCCTCGATGGACTGCTCGTAGGTATCGATCAGGTTGTCGATCTGGCTGGTGGTCTGGATGATTTCGGATGTCACGGTGCTGCCGAAATCATAGGCCGCCGCCAGCGTGCGGTACTTGGTATCTGTCAGCAGGTTGGCAAAGCTGTCGGTGTCGGTCAGATCGCTTTCCAGCACCTTCCGGATGAAGGCCTTGGCGTAGGTCATCTCTTCCAGGCCATAGGCTTTCATCGCATAGGCGTAGATCCGGTCGTCGCCGAGGAACTCGTCAATGCTGGTGATCGAGCCGATGTTGTCGCGGTAGTATTGCAGTTCCCGGCTGGTGACCGCGTCCGCCGCAGCACGGCGCAGGGTCTCGTTGATGTCCTTTGTGTAGAACTGGTAGGATTGAAAACTCGTTATCATGGCGCGACCTGTGACCGGGAAACAAATGCAGCAATATTTGAACAATCGGGTTTCCACCGCGCAGCGATGGAACGTCTGTCACAGTGTCACCGGTCGCTTGCCCGAGGCTTTCCGCCGGTCGGACGGGCTGCAGCCTGAACCAGGCCGGCATTTCTCATCAAGATGATACTAGTCGCGCAGGATGACTTCGTCCCGCCGCATCTCGAAAGCGGTTAAGGAAGAGATAAAGTTCATTCCCAACAGGCTCTGGTCGAGACGGCCGGGCTCGGCCACGGTGGCGCGAAGCCCGCGTCGTTCGACGGTGCCGATCGCGACGCTGTCAAGCCGCACCGGAGCCGCGCGGGCCTGGCCGTTGGCGGTGTTGATGATGAGCGAGTAGTTCAACTCACCCTCGGTGAAGCCGATGCTGAGCGCATCCCGGTGCGACAGGGCGATCGACGTTGCGCCGGTGTCGATCAGGAAGTTCACCGGCTGGCCGTTGACGTCGCCTGCCGCCTCGAAATGGCCGTTGAGTGACTTGCGGATCAGCACCGCCTGGCCTTTCTCGTCGGAAACAGTGACCGGCCGTCCCGGCGCCAGGCCCCCGGCGACGCGCAGCACGGCCTCCTTGGCCTGGTCCTGGTAGAGCCAGCCGGTGGCAAGCCCGAGGATCATCACCACCCAGATCAGCAGGTTCTTGACCATCTCGCCGATGTTGCGGTGAGCGCCGACCACGCCTGCGCCGATGACCGAGGCGATCAGGCCGAGATAGACGAGGCTGGCGAGGTCGGTGTTTGGCAGGCCGAAGCTGAAACCCGTTTCATGATTGAAAATCAGGACGGCGAGGGCGGCGCCGATCAGCGCGAGAACGAAAACCATCCTTCTCAACTGTCCTGGCGCTCGCGCGCAATGCGCTGGCGCCTGGTTTCACGGCGGGGCTTGCGCTCGACCGTTTCGAGCCGGGCCGGCAACTCCGCCATCAACTGGCGTCTGGACTCGGGGGAATAGTTCATCCAGCCGGCAATCTCGTCGCGGGTTCGACCGCAGCCAAAACAAAACCCGCTCTTCATGTCGATCGAGCATACCAGGATGCAGGGCGATTCTATGCTCATCGGTGGTTTCGCTCGTTTGGTACAACAGTCAGTGTTTTATATCGGTCGTTCACAGCAAAAGGGCAAGGGTCGTCAGGCAGACTGTCTCGCTGATCTGCTGGGTCGCACCGATCGTGTCGCCGGTGTGCCCGCCCAGCCGGGAGCGGACCATCGTGGTCCACTGGCGTGCTGCCGCCGCCAGAAGGGCCAGACCGAACAGCGCGGCGACGATGCCCGCTGCAAATGTGACCAGAGCCACGAAAACGACGGTGCCGGAGACAAGTGCCAGCGTCGCAGCGCCTTCTTCCGGCGCGCCGACTGCTGCGGCGACGCCGTTCGAGCGTGCCGATGGCAGCGTGTTCCAGTGCCATACCATGGCTGCACGGGAGGCAGATGCAACCGCCAGCAGCACGAAGAATGCACCCCATCCGCCAGCGACCGACAGGATGACGGTCAGTGCCACGGCGCGCAGCGAAAAGCTCAGCAGCAGCGCAAGCACCCCGTAGGTTCCGATGCGGCTGTCCTTCATGATGTCGAGCATCTTGTCCCGTCCGCCCCGCGCGCCCAGTGCGTCGGCGCAATCTGCGAGCCCGTCCTCGTGCAGCGCCCCGGTCACGCCAATCAGGACCATGAGGCACAGGATTGCCGTCAGCGCCGCATTGGCGTCCGCGGCCGAAAGCAGCAGCGCCACGAGACCCGGGCACAGGGCAATCACGATGCCTGCCATCGGGGCCATGCCTGACGCCCGGCTCAACGACCCGTCATGGCCCTGGAAATGGCGGGCCGGCATCGGCAGGCGACTGAGGAAGCCGGTGGCGCGGACGAGGTCGTCGATGTAGTCGCTGATCTGCATGGGCTCTCCGGCGGGCGGCATTGTCCGGGGCAAGACCCCGGATGTCGCGAACGTTATTGTCCTTGGGCGATTTGACAATTACACCGGGCCACGTCGCGCGTCATGCGCAGAAAAGTCTTGGAGAATAAAATGAGTGCCAGCGGTTTGCCTTTTGATGATTTTCGCGAACTCCTGCGCAATCTGCCGGGCCCGGACAGCTCCGCGCTGGCGGTGGCGCGCGAGCGTGATTCGCAACTGACCAAGCCGGCAGGTTCGCTGGGTCGGCTCGAGGAAATCGCATTCTGGCTGGCCGCCTGGACCGGACGCTCGCCACAGGTGACGCGCCCGCTGGTGGCGATCTTCGCCGGCAATCACGGCGTCACCGCGCAGGGCGTGTCGCCGTTCCCGCCCTCGGTGACGGCGCAGATGGTGGAAAATTTCGCCGCCGGCGGCGCCGCGATCAACCAGATCTGTGTTGCCAATGACCTTGGCCTGAAGATCTTCGACCTTGCGCTGGAAGTGCCGACCGGTGACATCTCGGTCGAAGCGGCGATGGACGAGCGCACCTGTGCTGCGACGATGGCGTTCGGCATGGAGGCGATCGCCGGTGGCACCGATCTTCTGTGCATCGGTGAAATGGGCATCGGCAACACAACCATTGCAGCGGCGATCTTCTACGCGCTCTATGGCGGATCTGCGGTCGACTGGGTCGGTCCGGGCACCGGCGCTGAAGGCGAGGTGCTGGCGCGCAAGATCGCGGTCGTTGAAACCGCGGTGGCGCTGCACAAGAGCCATCTCGATGATCCGTTCGAAGTGCTGCGCCGGCTGGGCGGGCGCGAGATCGCGGCCATGGCCGGGGCGATCCTCGCGGCGCGGATGGAACGCATCCCGGTGCTTATCGACGGTTATGTGGCGACCGCGGCGGCTGCGGTGCTGCATGCGGCCAACCCTTCTGCGCTGGATCATTGCCTTATCGGGCATGTCTCGGCCGAACCGGGCCATATGGCGGCCATCGAAAAGCTCGGAAAGACGCCGCTGCTGGCACTTGGCATGCGCCTGGGCGAGGGGACAGGCGCCGCACTGGCCGCCGGCATCGTCAAGTCGGCGGCCCAATGCCATTCAGGCATGGCAACCTTCTCCCAGGCAGGAGTTGCCGGCAAGGAGTGAAGCTCCGTCAGTCAGGCAAGAGGCGGAAGTTCAGGCGAAGGCCCGCTTCTTCTTGACTGCTCCGCCGGGGACGCCTTCCACCGGCGCCATGCTTTCAAGCACGCGGTTGCGTGGCAGGATGGCGATGCCTTCGGTGCCTTCGCGCAGTTTCGATTTCAGCACGAATTCGCCGCCATGCTTGGCGAGGATTGCCTGGACGATGGGCAGGCCGAGGCCGGTGCCCTGTTCCGCGCTCTTGATGGCGACCGAGCCCTGGCCGAAGGCGGAAAGCACCACCGGGATTTCTTCCTCGGCAATGCCGGGGCCGTTGTCCTTGATCGCCAGGTACTGACCGCCACCGGCGGTCCAGCCGAGCTTGACGCGGATTTCCCCTCCGGACGGGGTGAACTTGACCGCATTGGAGAGAAGATTGAGCACCACCTGGCGCATGGATTTCTCGTCCGCCCATACCATCGGCAGGTTTTCCTCGAACGCCTCGATGATGCGGATGTTCTTGCTGCGCGCCTTGAGCTGCACCAGGCCTATGCAGTCCTCGGCGATATCGGCAAGAGACAGGGCATTCTCGTTGAGCTCGTAGCGACCTGCTTCAATTCGCGACAGGTCGAGGATCTCGTTGATCAGATTGAGAAGATGCTGGCCGGAACGGTGGATGTCGCCGACATATTCCTTGTAGCTGGCATTCTCGATCGGGCCGAGCACCTCGCCGGACATGACCTCGGAGAAGCCGAGGATGGCGTTGAGCGGGGTTCGCAGTTCATGGCTCATCGAGGCCAGGAAGCGTGATTTGGCGAGATTGGATTCCTCGGCACGGCGGCGGGCTTCGTCGGAGACGGAATTGGCGACCTCGAGTTCCGCAATGAGGTCGTCCTTCTCGGTCTGGTAGCTGAGCATCTTCAGGTTGGTGCTGTAGAGGCGCTGCGACATGAAGGCAAAGAACAGGGCTGCTGCGGCAATCATGGCAAAAGCGGAGAGGTCTGCCGCATCGTGGCTGATCGAGGCACGGGCCGCAAGCGCGAGGATGGCGGGAATGGCCGCGAAGTAGAACGCATAGCGCAAGGCGAATGTGGTCATCGCGGTTGCGGCGAGCGCAATCAGCAACACAGCCGCCTTGTAGAACACGAACGTGTCACCCTGACAGGTGGTGCAGTTCTGAAAGGCAAACAGGGCCCAGGTCAGGCCGATAACCGTATAGGCGGCAAGAAAGCGCTTGCGCCACCGACCGAAGTTCTCCTGGCTGGAGTGTTCGCGCGAGGCGCGTCGGGCGATGAGAATCTGTCCGGCATAGACCACCAGCGTCATCAGCGCCCAGCCCAGCAACCACAGCGCTTCGTCAAACCAGAGACCGCCGACCGCGGCCAGGATCACCAGAACAGCCGGTGCGGCGGCGCCCTGCAGCACTGCGTTGATGTGGAGACGGAGCATCTCATGGTCGAAGAAGGGCGAACGCTCACGGCCATACTGCAACTGTTCGCGGGTGGCACGCACGGTTTTCATCACCGCCGCGTTCTTGTGAATGCGCGAACGATCGACAATGTTCTTGTCGGTCATGGTCTGAGGCGTCGACACAGCGGTTCCGATTTCTCCGGTTTGGGCTGAAAATCTAGTCGTCAAAGTTTAAGAACCTGTTTGCATTTTGAATCTCAACCGGATCAATCGTCTTGAATCCAATGGATGAATAGGATCATCTCTCCCAATGAGATTCCCCGGACGGCGATCAGGAAAACGGCGGCCGCGCTGGCGCAGGATCCTCGATATCTGCGTTGCCGTGCTGCTGTTTGCCGGCGCAGCCTTCTTTGCCGCCCGCATGGAAGAGTTCGCAGCAACCGAGATTTCGGGGTCCGTGCGCGTTGTCGATGGCGACAGTCTGGCTATGGGAGCGCGGCGGCTGCGGCTCAAGGGTATCGATGCACCCGAGCTCAAGCAGCGCTGTCTGAGGGACGGGCTGGACTATGGCTGTGGTCTGGAATCGGCAGCCCACCTGAGAAGTCTTGTCGGGAGCACGCCGGTCGACTGCAAGGGTGAAGGCATTGATCGCTACGGCCGGGATCTGGTGCGATGCCGGTCAGGCGGCATCGATCTCAACGCGGCCATGGTGCGGTCCGGCCACGCGGTGGCTTTCGGGGACTATGTATTGGCGGAAGCGGAAGCGAGGTCGGCGCGGGCAGGGCTCTGGGCCGGTGAATTTGAACAGCCGAAAGCGTGGCGCGCCGTTCATGGCGGGCTCGACGAAGATTTTCATGCGGGATTGTCAACGCTGACGGCTTTCCTGCGACGGCTGTTTGGTGTCTGATCGGATCTTTGTTTGGGAGAGGAAATTGCATGAAACTTTATGATGGCGGGCGGGCGCCAAATCCGCGCCGGGTAACCGTGTTTCTGGCGGAAAAGGGGATCGAGGTCGAAAAGGTGCCGGTGGACATGGGGCAACTGGGCCACAAGTCCGAGGAAGTCACCAGGCTCAACCCGCTGCAACGCCTCCCTGTGCTTGAGCTGGATGACGGCACGGCGATTTCGGAAACGGTGGCGATTTGCCGTTACTTCGAGGAACTGCATCCCGAACCGCCGCTGATGGGCACGGATGCCAAGGACAAGGCCATCGTCGAGATGTGGAACCGCCGGGTGGAACTGATATTCCTTGGTGCGGTCGCCAACGCTTTCCGGCATACGCATCCGGCGATGAAGGAGTGGGAAGTGCCACAACTTCCCGAATGGGGTGAGGTCAACCGGCCCAAGGCTTTGAAATTTCTGGAAATGCTGGACACTGAACTGGCTGATCGCGAGTTCATCGCCGGCGATCGCTACACGATTGCCGACATCACCGGGATGATCGGAATGGACTTCATGAAACCGGCGAAGATCGAGCGTCCGGAACATCTGAGCAATGTGATGCGCTGGTACCAGGCAGTGTCTTCGCGGCCGAGCGCCAAGGCCTGACTGGCCAATGAGCGGTGCCGCCGACGGTTCCGGGGACAGGCAGGCGGCGCTCGACGCACTGCTTGCCGACATCGCATCCTGCAGGATCTGCCGGGATGCCCCTCTCGGCGGTTCTACCAATGCGCTGCCGCACGAGCCGCGCCCGGTCTGTGTAGCCTCGTCCAGGGCGCCGATCCTGATCGCCGGCCAGGCGCCGGGGACACGGGTGCACCGGAGCGGCCGGCCGTTTACCGACCCCTCCGGTGACCGGCTGCGCGACTGGCTCGGTGTGGACGAAGCGCAGTTCTATGATCGAGACAACTTCGCCATCGTGCCAATGGGGTTCTGTTTTCCGGGCCAGGACGCGAAGGGCGGCGACCTGCCGCCACGGCGTGAATGCGCGCCCGCTTGGCGGGGCATGGTGATGGAGCACATGCCGCAACTCAAGCTCATCCTGGTGATCGGTCAGTATGCGCAGGCCTGGCATCTGGGCAGGCTCAGGCAGAAATCGCTGACGGAAACGGTGCGCAACTGGAGATCCATCATGGCCGAGAGCGGTGCCGGATGCGCCGTGCTGCCGCTGCCGCATCCGTCCTGGCGCAACAGCGGCTGGATCCGCAAGAACCCTTGGTTCGAGACGGAGCTGCTGCCGGAGCTCAAACAGATCGTGAAACGGGAGATCTCGCCATAAACAGAAACGATAAACTATCGATTTGTCTTTGAGAGGTAAAATCTTCTTTGTGAAGGGGCAAGAGACGGAGTATCAGGGTGTTTATTCCTGTTTCCGGAGATTTTCATGGACCGCCTCGACCGCAAGATACTACGCCTCCTCCAGGAGGACGCCACGCTGGCGGTGGCTGAAATCGCCAAGAAGGTAGGGCTTTCGACCACGCCCTGCTGGCGGCGAATCCAGAAACTCGAGGAAGACGGCGTGATCAAGCGGCGTGTGGCGCTGCTCGAGCCTGCTGCCGTCAATGCCAAGGTGACGGTTTTCGTCTCGATCCGCACAAACTCGCACTCGAATGAATGGCTCAAGCGGTTTTCGGAGGTGATCACCGAGTTTCCGGAGGTGGTCGAGTTCTACCGGATGAGCGGCGACGTCGATTACCTGCTGCGCGTGGTGGTGCCCGACATCGCCGCCTATGACGCATTCTACAAGCGGCTGATCGCCAAGATCGAGATCCGCGACGTATCGTCGTCCTTCGCCATGGAGCAGATCAAGTACACCACGCAGTTGCCGCTCGACTATATTCAACTCGCCAAGGAAAAGTCTGAGTCGAACTCGTAATCGACCTGCCGGCGCCTGATTGCGCCCAAAATCATCTTTTGGTTCGGGAGGAAAGTAGCGGTCTGGGCAACCTGCGATCAAATCAGTCGCGGTCTTCGCCTTCTTGGTATATAGTGAAAACTCGATATGTTTGGGGGTGTCCCCTGACCGGAGGTGTCACATGAGAACGCTACTTGCTGCAACCATTGCTCTTTCCTGCTTTGCCGCATCGGCCCATGCTGCGGGTGACGATGTCAGGACCGTCGAGACCGAAGCAGTCTTCGCCGATGTTGCCTCGGGCATCGAGAACGCCATCGTCAACCGCGGTTTCAAGATCGATTATCACGGTTTCATCGGCGATATGCTCAAGCGCACCGCGTCCGATGTGGAGGCCGGCAAGGCGCTCTACAAGGATGCTGAATTCTTCACCTTCTGCTCGGCGGTGGTGTCGCGCCAGGTAATGGAAGCCGAGATCGGCGACATCGCCTACTGCCCCTATGTGGTGTTTGTCTATGAAGCGGAAGCCAATCCGGGCACGGTCGTGGTCGGCCATCGGTTGTTGCCGGCAGGTGGTGAGCGCGATCAGGTCAATGTCTTGCTCGATGAGATCGTGACGTCTGCTGCTGAGGGCTTCTGACAGCAGATCAGGCTGCTGAGAAGTTGCGGGCCTTACAGTTTGCCCAGTATTCGCTGTCTGTTGGCGGCGGTCTTCTTCTGGCCGATCATGGCAATGCGCTTGGGGTCGGACAGTTCCCTGACCGCGTCCTTGCCGATCCAGCGCGCCGTCTTGTCTTGAGATGAGGCGAGCTTTTCCGCCAGAGCGAGCGCTGGTCCGTGGCAGTCCATGCTGCGTTTCCCGATCTGCCGGAGCGCCCAGTTGACAGCCTTCTTGACGAAATTGCGCGGATCGGTGGCGTGGATTTCAATCATTGGTAGAAGCGCGATGAAATCCGCGTCGTCGCGTTTCTTCAGGTGCACCGCGGCCCAGGCGATCATGGCGAAGGCGGTGCGGCGGACGAATTCGCGGTCGTCGGCGGCGAACTCCGGCACCAGTTCATCGAGATGGCCGGCGGCGACGAACAGATCCGACGCGTGGTCGACAATTTCCCAGCTGTCGAAGTCGCCGGTCATCTCGCGGGCCTGATCCGGGCTGACCCGGGCCGGCTCCTCGGTAAAGAGGGCCAGCAGCCGGGCTTCGCGAATGCCGGTCCGCCAGAGGTCCAGCGCGCGCTCATGATTGCGCCCCAGCGTCTTTCCGAATGGCCTCAGCGCGGTGTTGCCGACGCCATAGGCCTTTTCGGTGTTGATGCCGAAGCGCGCCATGCCGGCAATGTTGTGAGCCGACCCGTGCGCCTCTAGCCACGCCAGGATGTCGGGCAGGCTGTAGTCGGCGTTTTCGGGAGGCCGGCGGGGCGCCATGTCATTTTTCCAGGCGGGCCAGCAGCGAGGAGGTGTCCCAGCGGTTGCCGCCCATCGCCTGGACATCGGCGTAGAACTGGTCGACCAATGCCGTTACCGGCAGCGTCGCGCCATTGCGCTTGGCCTCGTTGAGCACGATGTCGAGATCCTTGCGCATCCAGTCGACAGCGAAGCCGTAATCGTACTTGCCGACATTCATGGTCTTGTGGCGGTTTTCCATCTGCCAGGAACCCGCAGCCCCCTTGGAGATGACATCAACCACCTTCTCGATGTCGAGACCGGCCTTCTTGCCAAAGTGAATGCCTTCGGCCAGACCCTGAACCAGGCCCGCGATGCAGATCTGGTTGATCATCTTGGTCAGCTGGCCGCTGCCGACCGGGCCCATCAGGCCGACCATTCGGGCATAGGCGTCGATGACGGGGCTTGCCTTTTCGAACGTCGCCTCGTCGCCGCCGACCATGACGGTCAACACGCCGTTGTCGGCCCCGGCCTGGCCGCCGGACACCGGCGCATCGAGAAAGCCGCAGCCCTTGGCGGCGCAGGCTTCGGCCAGCTCACGCGCCACTTCGGCGGAAGCCGTGGTGTTGTCGATCAGGATGGCGCCATTCTTGATGCCGCTGAGAACCCCGTCCGGGCCAAGCGTCACGGCGCGCAGGTCATCGTCGTTGCCGACGCATGTGAAGACGAAATCGGCGCCCTTGGCAGCCTCGGCCGGAGTGTCGCAGGCGGTGCCGCCAAACTCATCGGCCCACTTGCGGGCTTTCTCCGCAGTGCGGTTGTAAACCCTAAGTTCGTGGCCGCCCTTGGTCTTGAGGTGTCCCGCCATGGGGTAGCCCATCACGCCAAGTCCGATGAAGGAAACTGTTGCCATTTCGCCTATCCTTTTGTCACAAATGCGCTTTACGGCTGACCTGATTGCGCGATACGTAAGGCAGGCCGCCGGTTCCTGGGAGGGACATAAACCAATGATGCGCATCGTCAAAGGGCTTATCAAGCTCATTCTTCTGCTGGTTCCGCTGGCGGTAATGGCTCTGGGCGCGGGAATGCTGTGGGCTTCGCGCTCGCAAGCGCCCTCCGACGGGGCCATGCAAATTGCCGGACTGGGCGGCGAGGTGACGATCACGCGGGACGTTAACGGCGTGCCGCACATCAAGGCCGCGACCCGGGGCGATGTCGCAGCCGGCCTCGGATTTGCGCATGCACAGGACCGGCTCTGGCAGATGGAAGTCAGCCGCATGGCCGGGCAGGGGCGCCTGTCCGAACTGTTTGGCGGCGCCACGGTCAGCACCGATATCTGGCTCAGGACCATGGCGATCAGCGAGGCAGCGGAAGCTTCGCTTGCCGTCATGGACGCGGACACGATGGTGATGCTCGAGGGTTATGCGCGCGGCGTCAACGCCTGGATCGAGCGGAACCCACAGGTGTTTTCCTCCCGGCTGCCGCCCGAATATGTGATCCTCGGCTACAAGCCGGAGCCCTGGCGGCCGGTGGATACGCTGACCGCGATCAAGATGATGTCGGTTTCGCTCGCAGAGAACCTTGGCGAAGAAGCGCTGCGTCTCGGTTTTCACCGGATCGGGCTGAGCGAGGCGGAAATCCGCGATCTGCTGCCTTACCTCGATGTCGACACTCCGCCGGAGATGCCGGATCTGACGGCGCTGCTTGGTCTTGATCCGGCGCCGATCGGCGAGCCCGCGACCACGGCCGATGCATCGGCAGTCTTTGACGACATCGATGGCGTTCTGGCGACGGGCGCTTCCAACAATTGGGTTGTTTCGGGTGAGCGGACCCAGTCGGGACTGCCGATCGTTGCCAATGATCCGCATCTTGGCCTGATGGCGCCGTCGATCTGGTACCTTGCGCATCTGGAGGTGACAGGGGAGTTCGACGAACCAAGGCGCCTGATCGGAGTTTCGCTGCCGGGCACGCCCTTCGTGCTGCTGGGACGGGGCAACGACATCGCCTGGGGGTTCACCAACACGGCGACCGATGCGCAGGACGTGTTTGTCGAGCGGGTCAATCCCGACAATCCGGACGAGTATCTGACGCCCACCGGTTGGGCGCCGTTCGGGCAGAAAGAGGAAGTCATCAAGGTCAAGGGTGGTGAAGACCAGAGCTTCACCCGGCGCTGGACCCGCCACGGACCTGTCTTCCCGGCGACCTACAAGCATTTCGACAGGTTGTTGCCCCAGAACACCGTTGCGGCGCTGCAATGGGTGGCGCTTGCGCATGACGACACCACGGCCATGGTCGGGCCGCGGCTTTACAGCATGCGCACGGTCGAGGATTTCCAGAACGGGTTCGACGCTTTCCTGACGCCGATGCAGTCGATGGTGGTGGCTGACAGGTCCGGCAATATCGGTTTTGTTGCTGCGGGGCGGGTGCCGCGGCGCGATCCTGCCAACCGGCTGATGGGCCGTGCGCCGGCGCCGGGATGGAACGCGATCTATGACTGGCGTGGCTATGCGCCCTACAGGGATCTGCCGCGGCAGACCAACCCGGACAGCGGGCTGATCGCCACGGCCAACACCAAGATTGTCGGGCCGGAGTATCCGCTTCATCTGACCTTCGACTGGGAAGAACCTTACCGTCAGAACCGCATCGAGACGCTGTTCAACGGATCCGGCGAGAAGCACACGCCGGCGATGTCGCGGCAGATGCAGGCCGATATCTTCTCTCCGGCCTTTGCCAGTCTGAAGCCGCGCATGCTCAAGGCATTGGAGGGCAAGTCCCTGTCTCAAGACAATCAGGCGCTTGTTGCCCGGCTTGCCTCCTGGGACGAGACCATGGCGCGCGACAAGATGGAGCCGCTCCTGTTCATGGCCTGGGTTCGTCACACCATGATGATGACGTTTGAAGACGATCTGGGTTTTATGTTCAGGGACTGGTTCAAGATCCGCGGCAAGGTGGTCGAGCGGCTGCTCGACGGCCAGACCGCGCGCAACTGGTGCGATGTCAAATCCACCACGGACGAGGAAAGCTGCGAGCAGATCGTCACAGACGCCTTCGGGGCTGCGGTTGCAGAACTTTCCGAACGGTATGGCGAGGATCCGGGCACATGGCGCTGGGGTCAGGCGCATTACGCCAAGGGCGCGCACCGCCCGTTCGGCGAAGTGAGCCTGCTCAGGCGGTTCTTCAATGTCGAGGTGGAAAGCGGCGGCGGGCCGTTCACGCTGGACCGCGGACGCACCCAGGTCCAGGACGACAAGGATCCCTATGCCAACACCAATGCGGCCAGCTATCGCGGCATCTTCGACATGGCCGATCTCGACCGCTCCACCTACATCCAGACGACCGGACAATCAGGCAATGTGTTCTCTGGCCATTACAACGATTTCGCGCCGATCTGGGCCGATGTGAACTCGATCGAGATCCCGGCCACGGACGTGGCCGATCCGGTGGGGGTATGGAGCCTCAGCCCGGGGTAAGGCTGATCCGGCAAGGCTCCGTCATAGCCACGGCCCTTTATTGCGACCGAAGAGATGCGACCCGGACGAGGAGAGAAACCACTCCGTTGCCGGGTCGCGGCTTGCTGCAGCGACGAGTATCAGTAGCTGTAGGTCTTGCCTGACTGGATTGCCTGACGCAGCGCGAGGCCAGGCCAATCCCACTTACCGCCACGGGCTTCGATCTCCGCCAGTTGCACGCTGGCGCCCTTGACGTCGCCTGCGGCCACCAGACCCTGGCCCATATAGGACCGTGCAAGCAGATTGTCCGGATTGCTCTTCAATGCGGCCTGATAGTATTGCATCCCAAGTTCGACACGTCCGGCCTTGCGATGGGTGAACCCATAGTAAGTCAGCACACGGCTCTCATTCTGATCCGACATTGCCGCAAGCACTGTGAGCGCGTCGTCATACTTGCCGGCATAGGCGAGTTCACGTACCGCGGAGTAACGCGTGTCGTCATCCAGCCGGCTCTCCTTTGCGTTGACGCAGGATTTGGTTTTCTTGTCCCAGATCTTGCCATCCTTGCAGACTTTGGTGGTCTCTGTCGGCTTCGGGGGAGATGTGTCTGTGGTTCCGGCGGCAAAGACCGCGGTCGGCATCATGAGTGCTGCTGCGAAGAGAAGACGGCGCATTGTAGGTTCCTTCCGAGTGCGTTGACATGAGTCATACGTTGCCGCCCGCTGGATAATTTCAAGAGATCACGCTTCTGTGATCGCCGGAATCTGAATGCGATCCGGCCGGAATTGCTTGCGCTACGTTACAGCGGGCCAAAATTCGACACAGCCCTGCCGCCCCCTTCTCTTGGTAAAGTTTGTGGGCTGGGGTTGCGGCGGTGCGCGAGGTGCTTAAGTGACAGGCTGGAACGACGCTGCAGTCGCACCGCCTTTTTCACATCAAGGATCGAGAATGACTGACCAGAAAAACATTGCTTTTCATGACGGACACGCAATTCCGCAGCTCGGGTTTGGTATCTGGCAGATCCCGCAGGACGAGACTGCGGCCGCCGTCGCCAGCGCCATCAAGACCGGTTACCGGCTGATCGACGGAGCTTTCATCTACGGTAACGAAGCCGGTCTTGGCGAAGGCCTCAGGAGTTCTGGCGTGCCGCGCGAGGAGATCTTCGTCACCACCAAGATCTGGAACCGTGATCAGGGGCGCGACAAGGCCCGGGCTTCGGTCGAGCGAAGCCTGAAGAGGATCGGTGTCGATCAGCTCGACCTGGTTCTGATACACTGGCCGGTGCCGAGCCAGGATCTCTATATCGAAACCTGGAAGGCGATGATCGAAATGCGCAACGAGGGCCTGATGCGCTCGATCGGCGTGTCGAACTTCAATGCCGACCATCTGGCCCGGCTGATCGCGGAAACCGGCGAGACGCCGGTGCTCAACCAGATCGAAATCAATCCGCTCCTGCAGCAGCCCGACCTGCGTGCGGTCTGCGATGCGCACAAGATTGTAACGCAAGCCTGGACTCCTCTTGGCAATGCACGCTCGTTCGAGGCCAAGCCGATCGCGACGGCTGCAGCGCGTACCGGAAAGAGCCCGGCACAGGTGATCCTGCGCTGGCACATGCAGCTCGGCCATGCTGCGATCGCCCGCTCGGTCAATCCGGGCCGTCAGGCGGAGAACCTCAACGTGTTCGACTTCACGCTGACCGACGACGAAATGAAGGCTATCGAGGGTCTCGATGTCGGCCTGCGCAATGGCCCCGATCCCTCTGTGTTCAAGATGAAGTAGTCACTTCCGAATAGGGCGTTATACAAGAACCGTGAAGTGGCAAAATGAATTGATTGTGGTTCTCACGTAGCCAATATCTTTTGTTGATCTCGATAAAATGTGTGGGATATAAAGGATAATATTTAGTGCGTTGGGTTATGTATTTAGTGGAAATTGGAATGTCGCTTGTGTGGGGTAGAGATTGATGAATTCTGTAGCCCGTAACAAAATTGAGACTGCGATTTCTCAAATACGAACCTTCTTGGAGGTCGACTTAGTTGCTGCATTTGACGGGAAGCAATGCTTTGAACCTCAGGTAGGCTGGGCCCCAATAGCCACGGCATGCATTGATATCAGGGCTAACGATCACTTTTTGAACGATGACGGGAAAGCGCTTCTGGAGCTGATGATATCCAGGCTTGAAGACAACCTGAATGATATTGTTTCCGTTCTACGAGAAGCTGCCGACGGGCAGACAGGCGAAGATCTACTCAAAAAACTCCGCAAGGCTATTGAGGTAACAAAATCTGATTTTTCGGAGATGGCGGGTCAATATCAATCGTTGAACGACGGCTACATTTCACCAATTATAAATTATGGGAGAATGCATGTGGGTGATGTGTTCAAAGACATAAGAGAATCTCAGATAATCAACAGGTCAATTGTAAATAATACGCTGAACAATCTGAGAATTCGGTCGGACGAAAATTTGGCTTCATTTGTTGGCGCTCTCTCGGCGGTTGTTGAGAAATCGCAAAATAAAGAGGCTGGAGAGTTGTTGGACCAATTCAATGAAGAATTGTCACGTTCGGAGCCACGTAAGTCTCTACTTAGGCGGTCATGGAAATCTCTTGTCGAAGTGCTTCCTGACGTTGCGAAAATCGCAGGTGCTAGTGCCGCTTTAGCTAAGCTGATTGGTTGAAAATTGAGAATGCAACCTCATGTAACAATTGAATTTTGAAATGCTGAGCATGCCAATACAAATTTGGAAGCGGCGATTGGCGGTACCGTAATGAACTTTAGAAAAGCTGCACAGCAGTCATCAGATCATCGTTGATGAACAGGCCTGCCTCTAAGGGCCGGAACTCTGCCGCCGCCCGATCAGGATGCCCTATCTCATCCGCGCGATGAAAAGATGGCCTGCAATCGGCAGGCCCTGTTCGTGGCGGACAATGATGTCGCCGGCCTCCAGCGTCTCGAAGCCCGCAGCGGTGAGTGCCTCGCGGACATAGGACTCGGTGTGGGCGAAGCGCTGGAAGCGGCCAACCGTGTAGGGGCGGCCCTCGAAATCGGCGTCGGGCAGGGTCTCGCTCGAGAAGCAGAACAGTGCGCCTCGCGTGGCGTTTTTCGCTGCTGCCTCGAACAGCGGCTCAAGTGCGCCGAGATAGGGCAACACGTCGGTCGCGGCGATGAGATCGAACGGCTCGTCGTCATTGTCCTCGAGATAGTCGACAGCGTCGGCCACGTAGAGCGTGTCGTAGAGGCCCTTCTCATGGGCGATCTCGACCATGTTCTCGGCGAGATCGAGGCCGGTAGCGTCATCGACCATGTCTTCGAGCGCGCCGCCGGTCAGGCCGGTGCCGCAGCCGAGATCGAGCATCCGGTCGAAGCTGGTGAGGCCGAGTTCGATCAGGCGCTGCCTGAGCAAGAGCGGCACATGGTAGCCCAGGTCCTCGACCAGAACCTTGTCGAAGACATCGGCATGCTGGTCGAACAGGGTGGCGACATAGGCTTCGGGTGCGCGCACGGGGATCTCGCCGCGCTTCATCGAGGCGAGCCTTACCGCGGCACCGCCGTGATCATCGGGATCGAGCGCCAGAACCTCGGCGTAGGCCGCTGCGGCGAGATCGAACTCGCCGGATTTCTCCAGCGCAAGTGCGCGGTTATAGGCTTCCGCCAAAGCATCGTCGTCTGTTCTGGCCATCTGGAGGCTCCACATCTGGTTTCGCGCCCCTTTTATACAAAGGTGCGGTCGCGGCAAGCGGCGAATGGCCCGGCTAGCGCTTGAGGTGGCGGGTCAGGCGCTGCTCGAGCTTTTCCCAGATGTTGCGCAGGGCCTCGACGATGACCAGGTAGAACACAGCGGCCCAGATATAGGTCTGGAAATCGAAGGTGCGGGAATAGGCGCGGCGGGTTTCGCCCATCAGGTCGAAGACGGTGACGATGGCGACAATCGCCGAGCCCTTGATCATCAGGATGATCTCGTTGCCATAGGGCCTCAGTGCCACGATCATCGCCTGGGGCAGGATGATCTTGTAGAAGGTCTGGAACCGGGTCAGGCCCAGGGCGGCTGCGCCCTCATGCTGGCCGCGGGTGACACTCTCGATGGCGCCACGCAGGATCTCGGCCTGATAGGCGGCGGTGTTGAGCGTGAAGGCGAACAGCGCGCAGTTCCAGGCGTCGCGGAAGAATACCCAAAGCCCGACTGCCTCAAGCTGATCGCGGAAAGTGCCGAAGCCGTAGTAGATCAGGAAAAGCTGTGCAATCAGCGGAGTGCCGCGGAAGAAATAGACATAGCCGTAGGCGAGCGACGACAGGATGCGGTTCGACGACATCCGGCCGAAGGCGACCGGAACCGACAACACCGCTCCGAGCGTGATCGAGATGCCGACGAGGGTCAGCGTGGTGCCGAGGCCCGAGAGGAACTTCGGGCCATAGGTGTTTACCTTGTCGATGTCCCAGGCGTCGATCAGCCAGAGCACCAGGGCGATGCCCGCCAGGATCCAGAGGCCGAGCAGGGACGCCCCGAGGATGCGCAGTCCGGTCCAGCGGAAGGCCGTGACAGGCGGTGGCGGCTGCGGCGGGATCAGGTCGTTGGCGATGCTCATCGGCTCACCCCCGAACGCCGCACGCGGGTCTCGATCTTGGAGAACACCACGGATGAGGCCATCGCCAGGGCCAGGAACAGCAGGCAGGCGATGCCATAGAAAAAGAAGGCTTCCTTGGTGACCTTGGCGGCGATGCCGGTCTGTCGCAGCGTGTCGCCAAGCCCGATCACCGATATCAGCGCCGTATCCTTGATCAGGATCATCCAGAGGTTGCCGAGACCGGGCAGAGCGATACGGACCAGCTGCGGCAGGATGATGAGCCGCATGGTCTTGCCCGGGCGCAGGCCGAGCGCATGTCCCGCCTCGTACTGGCCCTTGGGGATTGCCTTGAAGGCGGACGACAGGACCTCCGAGGCATAGGCGGAGAAAACCAACGACAGTGCAATGGTGCCGGCAATGAAGGAGTTGATGTCGAAGCCGCGCTCGAAACCCAGCGCGATGGCTACTTCGCGGACTGCGATCTGCAGGCCGAAATAGATCATGAAGATCGTCAGGAGTTCGGGCAGGCCGCGGAAAATAGTGGTGTAAATGTTCGCCGCCGCCCGAAGCGAACGGACTTCGGTCTGCTTGGCCAGAGCCAGGAAAAGCCCGATGATCAGCCCGATCGGAAGCGTGCACAGAGCCAGCGTAATGGTAACGAAAAAGCCTCTTGCCACCTCGTCACCCCAGCCCGTGTCCCCGCAGGACAAGAGCGAGCCGTCGGGCAGCAGGTTGAGAAAGCCGAGCGGGCCGCAGAACGGGTCAAACAGCGATGCAAGCCAATACAGCTGCTCTCCCAGCGATGCCGTCGGTTCCATGCTGTCCCCTGACCCTTGCCGCCTTTCCGGCGGTTCTGGTGTGGTGCAGGGCGGCGAACATTGCTGCCCGCCGCCCCCTGATGCCTCAGAGAAGCTTTTGCGGCTTAGTCGCCATAGACATCAACGTCAAAATACTTGTCGTTGATTTCCTTGTAGGTGCCGTTGGCGCGGATGGCGGCAATGGCCTCGTTGAACATGTCGCGCAGTTCGGTCTCGCCCTTGCGGATGGCGATGCCGGCGCCTTCGCCGTTGATGACCGGATCAGGGGTCAGGGTGCCGAGCAGCTTGCAGCAGGTGCCGGCGTCCGACTTGAGCCATTCGGTCAGCACGATGACATCGTCGATGACCGCGTCGATGCGGCCGGAATCGATGTCGAGCTTGTACTCGTCCGGAGTCGGGTAGAGCTTGAGCTCGGCCGACGGCAGCTTTTCCTCGGCATAGTTGGAATGCGTGGTCGAGGACTGGGCGCCGATCATCTTGCCGGCAAGGCCGGCATCGGTGGCTTCGGTGATCGGGCTGTCCTTTGGCACGGCGACGGCCGGGGGCGTGTTGTAGTACTTGTTGGTGAAATCGACCTTCTCCTTGCGCTCCTCGGTGATCGACATCGAGGCAATGATGGCGTCGAACTTGCCGGCGAGCAGGGCGGGAATGATGCCGTCCCAATCCTGGGTGACGAATTCGCACTCGACCTTCATCTCGGCGCACAGGGCGTTGGCGATGTCGATGTCGAAGCCGACGAGGCTGCCGTCCGATTCAAGATTGTTGAAGGGAGGGTATGCGCCCTCGGTGCCGATGATGACCTTCTTCATGCCGCCGTGGCTGGCTGCCTGGGCCGCAGCGCTCATGGAAAGGGCAAGGGCTGCAGCGGAGACTGCGAGGGTAAAGCGTCTGGAAATTGACATAGGTGTCCTCTCTGTTGGCGGGATAGCGGCTTGTTGACCGCCGCTTTCCGTTGATCGCTGGTGATGCTCACCGCGCTATGGGGAATATTCCCATTGTTTAGCAGATGATTGCAACAGGAAATCCCAGGTTACCCAAATCCGTTTCGCGTAAGTTTTGCCGAGCTGTCAATCACTGCCCGGCCGGAGCCGGAATTGATCGAGGACCATCAGGCCGGCGGCCGGTCAACGACTGAACCGGTGGGCGGTTTTCAGGACACGCGTGTGATCTTTGCATCGTCCGAAAGGCTGTTTTCGACCCGGATCACGTAGAGCGTGGCAAAGACGCTGAAGATACAGGAAACCAGCATGACGATGATCAACGGGTAGGGACCTGTTTCGGCGGAGAGGATCGCTCCGGCAAGCGCCGACAGGGCTGCGCCGCCGCCAATCATCATGGCCCCGCCAAGACCCGATGCGGATCCCGCCAGATGCGGGCGGACACTGACGATGCCGGCATTGGCGCTTGGCAGGGTGATGCCGTTGCCGAGGCCGACAAGCAGCATCGGTCCGAAAAAGGACAGCGGATGCCAGAGGCCTGCGAGGAAAAGCGTCAGCGAAAGGCTCATGCCAAGCGTTGCGATGATGCATCCGGTGACCATCATCCGGTTGATGCCGATCTGGCTGGCGAAGCGCCCGGAGAGGAAATTGCCGGTCATGTATCCCAGGGCGATGAACACGAAATAGAGGCCGAGCTGGGAGGGCGGCAAGTCGAGGATGGCGGTTGCCACGAAAGGACCGCCGCCGAGAAACGAGAAGAATGCGCCGGACGCGAAGGTGGCTGTCAGTGCATAGCCCCAGAAGCGGCGCGAGCGGATGAGTTCGGGGTAGGCACCGAACTGCTTGAGCATGCTGGCGGAGCGGTTGTGGTTGGTCTCGCCCAGATCGGTCAGGAGCATCACGAATGCGATCACCCCGAACAGGAACAGCAACCCGAACACGGATTGCCAGCCGAACAGTTCCTCCATGATGCCGCCCAGGGCCGGCCCGATCATCGGCGCCAGCGTCATGCCCATGGTGACATAGCCGATCATCGACGCTGCCTTTTCGGTGCCGACGATGTCCCGCACGATGGCGCGCGAAAGAACCATTCCCGACACGACGCCGGCCTGAACCATGCGGATTATCAGGAAAGCCTCGATGGTCGGGGCAAACGGGGTCAGGGCGGTGGCAATGAGAAAGATGCTCAGGCTCGCGATCATCACCGGGCGCCGGCCGTACCGGTCCGACAGCGGGCCGATGATCAGCTGCAGCAGGCCCGTGACGGCGAGGTAACCGGATACTGCCAGCTGCACCAGTGCATAGTCCGCCTCATAATAGGAAGCGATGCCGGGCAGGGACGGCAGAATGAGGTTCATGTTCAACGCACTGAGCCCGGCGATCACCACGAGGGTGGCAATGTGCGGCGGAGTCGAACGATCAAGGAATACTGTTCTGGTCATTGCGTGTGTTGTGTGTCCTTGTTGATCGCGATGCAAACGAATTGAGACAGGAACGGTGCCTGATCGCGCGGATTTTTACCGCCGGGAGAACTGTTTTGACGCTGTTGCATGCAGGACCAATAAAATTTACTTTGTGATTCTGAAGGAAAGTCTTGAAAGCAGTAGATTCCTAGGGTGTTTGTTGTTGATGGGAGCTGTGTTGCGATTGGGTGGAGCCGCATGTCCGGCAACAGCGAAGTAGACCAATGTCCATTCTGCAACGCTGCGTGGGGCGAATGTATGCATGTCAAGTTGCTCGTTGATCTGGACAAGGAAGCAGCTTCCCGGTCCGGCGTGACGTCCTCTGCAAGTACGCCTCGGGCCGGCAATGTCAACAGTTCCGCCGAAGGAGGCACGGCCGGCAATGGCGATGAGCCCGATTGCCCGAAGTCGATTTCAGGTACAGGATGAACGCTCATCATGGCGAATGGCGGGGCGCGGAACGGGCGGCGGGTTTGGCCGTGCCCCTGACGCGCTCGCGATAAAGCGTGTAAAGACCTGATCCGATGACGATCACGCCGCCGGTGATCATGTAGGCATCGGGATATTCGCCGAACACCACCATTCCCAGGAGCAGGGCCCAGATGAAGCTGGTGTAGCGGAACGGGGCGATGAACGAGATCTCGCCCTCGCGCATCGACATGATGATGAACTGGTATCCGACCAGCAGAAGGCATGCCGCGAGGCTGATCAGTCCGAAATCGGCCGCGCTGACCGGCCGCCAACCGCCCATCGGCCAGGTCATGAAGAGGCCGGCGACAGCCACGGCAGCCGCCGTTATCGTTGACAGGAACAGCGAGGGGATCGCGGCATTGATCTTGCGCGTGGCAAGGTCGCGCGCGGCCGCGAATAGGACCGTGCCGACGATCATCAGCGCATAGGGCGAGAACCCGTCCAGTCCCGGGCGGACGATGATCAAGACACCGGCAAACCCGGCAAGAATGGCGCCCCATCGCCTCCATCCGACCGGTTCGGACAGGAACACGGCTGCTCCCATGGTCACCGCCAGCGGCAGCGCCTGCAGGATTGCCGAGGCATTGGCGAGCGGGATATGGGACAGGCCGATGAGGAAGGTGAGGGTGCCGCCCACCTCGCCAACCACGCGCAGGCCGACCCAGCGATCGGCGAGTACGCGTACTGGACGCAGGGCGCGGCGCTGGCGGGCCAGAAGATAGATCAGTACCGTGGCAACGACGCCGCGCAGGAACATCACCTGTCCGACATTGATGTGATCGGTAAGGAGCTTGACGATCGAATCGTTGAACGTGAACCCGGCCATCGACAGGGACATGAACAACGCACCGCGCAAATTGGAGGAAAGTGCCATGTGATTTCCGGAACTGGCCGGCAGGAATCGCTGGCTCGAGCCTCACCCTAGCATCGTTGGGAAAGTCGAGACAGCTGCCGTCAATGACCGGTCCATCACGGAAATTGATCGATCAGGGGCTGGGATCTGTCGGTCCAACGCCGAGCGGCGCCAAGCAGTGATCGGTGAGCCTAGCCACCGGTGACGCTCATGTGGCGCGAGACCGCCGGCTGCTTTGTGGTCCGGTCGATGATGAAATCGTGGCCCTTGGGCTTGCGGCTGATGGCTTCATCGATGGCGGCCGACAGCAGCTCATTACCTTCGGAAGCGCGCAGGGGGGCGCGCAGATCTGCGGCATCGTTCTGGCCGAGGCACATGTAGAGCGTGCCGGTGCAGGTCAGGCGCACCCGGTTGCAGCTTTCGCAGAAATTGTGGGTCATCGGGGTAATGAAGCCGAGCTTGCCGCCGGTTTCCTTGACCGTCACATAGCGGGCAGGGCCG
The DNA here is from genome assembly GCF_024105735.1 of Parahoeflea alexandrii. Taxonomy (GTDB): domain Bacteria; phylum Pseudomonadota; class Alphaproteobacteria; order Rhizobiales; family Rhizobiaceae; genus Hoeflea; species Hoeflea alexandrii. The sequence continues at coordinate 1,422,178 of NZ_JAAAML010000001.1, forward strand.
CCGGTGCGGAACGGGATATCCTCAAGCGTGAACTGTTTGGCGAGATTGCTCCTGAGCAGCGACAGCGGCATGTACTGGTCGGTGCGGTCCTCGTCGATCTCGCCCATCGGCATGGTCTCGATCACCGTCATGTCCATGCCCTGGCCATGCGCCCATTTGAGCATTTCGGGAATCTCGGTGTCGTTGAAGCCCTTGAGCGCCACGGCGTTGATCTTGATCTTCAGACCCGCTGCCTGGGCCGCGCGAACACCGTCGAGAACCTTGCCGAGATCTCCCCATCGGGTGATCTTGGCGAACTTGTCCGGATCCAGCGTGTCGATCGAGACATTGATGCGGCGAACGCCGCAATCATGGAGTTCGGAGGCGAAGCGCGTGAGCTGCGAGCCATTGGTGGTCAGCGTCAGCTCATCCATGCGGCCGGCGTCGATGTGGCGTCCGACTTGGCGAACGAACTCCATGATGTTCTTGCGCACCAGCGGTTCGCCGCCGGTCAGGCGGATGCGGCGCACGCCCTTCTCGACAAAAACGGTGCAGACCCGATCAAGCTCTTCAAGCGTGAGAAGATCCTTCTTGGGCAGAAAGGTCATGTTTTCCGCCATGCAATAGGTGCAGCGGAAATCGCAACGGTCGGTGACCGAAACCCGGAGATAGTTCACCGTCCGCCCAAAGGGGTCGATCATGATCGGCGCTGCGGTGTCTTCCATGGCGGATGATCCTTCACTTGTGGTGTGCAATGTCGTCATCCTCCGCCGGTGCGTCAAGGGGGCGGAGCAAACGGATTGGCGCCAGTACGCTGTGTTTTGACGGCTTTGGCTTGTGATCAGGCCGGATCGGTTCTAGATCAGCCACAAATGCGAAGAATTTGAGGACAGCGACCGATGAGCGTTCATGAAACGGCTTGGCCCAAGCAATTGCGGGTCTCTCCCGACCGTCGCATGCTGACGGTCCAATTCACCGACGATAGGTCCTATGCGATAGAGGCCGAGTTGCTGCGGGTCCGATCCCCGTCGGCGGAAGTACAGGGGCACTCTCCGGCGCAACGGGTGACTGTGGGCGGCAAGTCCGACGTGACCATCACGAAGGTGTTGCCGGTGGGCAATTATGCCGTGCGGCTGGTGTTCGACGATGGTCATGACAGCGGCATCTTCACCTGGAATTTCCTGTCGGAGATTGGCGAGGCGAAGGAAGAGCGCTGGGCGGAGTATATCGCTGAACTTGCCGACAAGGGCATGACACGGACCCGGTAAGGGCTGGATCAGGCCTTCTTGCGCTCGGCTTCTTCCGTCCGGGCCTCAATTGCACCGTCTGGTCGGGTCAGCTCGTGGATGATGCGGGTCATCACTTCGCCAACGAGGTTGCACTCCTCCGTGCTTGCTGTCTTCATGGTCCGGTCGATCAGGTCTGTCTGGATGGCAATTGCCTCAAGCGTCAGATCGGTTCCCGAAGGCGTCAGTTCCAGCCGCAGCACGCGCCGGTCCTGGGGGTCGCTGCGCCGGACCAGAAGCCCGCGTTTTTCAAGTTGCGGCAACAGCATCGACAGGTTGGAGCGGCCCACCAGCAGCTTGTCGGCCAGATCTTGCTGCGAGATACCCGGCGTGCGGAACAGATTGACCAGAATGTCGAGGTGCGGCGGCTTGATGTCGAGCGGCTGAAGCGCGCGCGCAAGGCTCAGTCCCATCACCTGGCAGGCGCGGGCCACAGCGATCCAGTTGTGAAAACGCGGGTTGTCCCAGGGAAGGGGTTGCTTTTTGTTCATGGTTGTACAATTCTGTTCATAGTTGAACCAATCTGGAAATCCCACTATGGCATCTCTCGTTGAAAAGGTCACCCGTGCGCTGCTCGGTCTTGTCGCCGCACAATCGCCCGACCGGGCAGGCGAAATGGCGTTCTGGCTGTTCACGCGCACCAGATCGACCAAGCCGCAGAGCGACAAGGAACGCAAGGCGCTGGAACTGGCCAGGGCGCGCATGGATGAGAGCGAAACCGTCCGTCTCGTCATTCCCGGCAGCGTCATTGCCACCCATGTATTCCGGCCGGATCCCTGCCGCGCCGGGGGGCAGAAGGTGCTCCTCGTGCATGGTTACAGATCCCGCAGCGATCACATGATTGCGCTTGCCGATGCGCTTGTTGCCGCGGGCCATACCGCGGTCTGCCTTGATCTTCCGGGGCACGGGGCGTCGACCGGTCGCACGCTTCATCTGGGCAAAGCGGTGGAGGCGATCGATGCCGCCTGGCGGCAGCATGGACCGTTCGATGCGTTTGTCGGCCATTCCTTCGGCGGCCCTTCGGTGATGGCGGCGGCGGCGGGGTCGATCCTGCATGTGCCGCAACGGCGGCCCGACCGTATCGTCACCATCGCAGCCCCCTCGGACATGGCCGATGTGTTCAGGTGGGCCGGCAGGCTGCTTGGTCTTGGTGCTGCGGCACAGCGGGCCTTTGAACGTCAGGTTTTGAGGTTTGCCGGCCGGCCATTGTCCGAGTTCCAGGTTGAAAGGATGATGCACGACCTGCCGATCCGGACACTGGTGATCCACGCCGAGGACGACAAGGAAGTAGCATTTGCCAATGCGGAAGCCATCGCCCGGCTCGGACCGCATGTCCGGCTGATGAAGACGAACGGTTTCGGGCATCGCCGCATCGTCGCTGCTCCTCCGGTCACACAGGCGGTTGTCGAATTTCTGCAACAGGGCGCAGGTGCGGGGGAAATCGTCGGCCTGCCGCTTCCATGTGAGCGCGAAGCGAATAGAGTGGCACCGCCCGCTGAACAGGGGAGCAAACGGAGGCTCGCATGAGCGTTGTCAGGACGGTGGCTGAACTCGAGGCGATCTACGGAGAGAGCTCGGAGGCCTCTCGGATCAAGGTCAGCCACCGGCTGACCGAAGGCTACCGCAGACTTGTCGAAGCTTCGCCGGTCGTTGCGCTTGCCACCTGCGGCCCGGAAGGCCTCGATTGCTCGCCGCGGGGTGATCCGGGCCAGGTTATCTCGATCAGGGATGACCGGACGATGTTGCTGCCCGACAGGCGCGGCAACAACCGTATTGATTCTCTGCGCAATATCGTGCGCGACAGCCGGGTTGCGTTGCTGTTCCTGATTCCCGGATCCAACAGCACGCTGAGGGTCAACGGTACCGCCGAGATATCGGTTGAGCCGGCGCTGCTCGCCAGCCTTGCCATGGAGGGAAAGCCGCCGCGCTCGGTGATCGTCATTACCGTCGGGGAGATCTACTTCCAGTGTGCGCGGGCACTGATGAGGGCCAGGCTCTGGGAGCAGGAAGCCTGGCCTGATGCGTCCGGGTTGCCGACGCCCGGAGCGCTGATGCGCGAGCTCAAGCAGGATTTTGACGGCCGCGCCTACGACCGGGAATGGCCGGAGCGGGCGAAGAATAGCTTGTGGTGATAAAAAAACCGGCCTGAGAGGCCGGTTCTTGCATTGCTGGACGGTGTGGCGGCCCGATCAGTTCCGGACAATCACCCTGGTTCCGACCTTGACCTGGTCGTAGAGGTGTTCGACGTCCTCGTTTGCCATGCGGATGCAGCCCGACGACATCGCCTGACCGATGGTCCAGGGCTGATTGGTGCCGTGAATGCGGTAGATGGTCGAGCCGATATACATGGCGCGGGCACCGAGCGGGTTGTCGGGGCCGCCGGGCATATAGGCCGGCAGCACGCGGCCTTCCTGGCGCTTTACGCGATCGCGCATGACCTGTGGCGGGGTCCAGCCCGGCCATTCAGCCTTGCGGGTGATCTTGTTCTTGCCCTGCCACGTGAAGCCGTCGCGGCCGACACCGATGCCGTAGGCCATGGCCTTGCCCTTGCCGGTGACGTGGTAGAGGCGCCGGTCTGACGTGTCGATGATGATCGTGCCCTCGGGATGGTTTTCCTTGAAGGAGATCACCTTGCGCTTGATCGGCGACTTATCCGAGCGACGGTACTTGTTGTAGTTTTCCGATGGCGGAAAAAGAATCTGCAGGAGGGTTTTGGATTCCGATGAAGTCTGGCCGGCCGGCTGGGCCTGCACGGCAGCGGGCGCCATCAGGCACAGGGCGAGAAAAGCGGAGGAAATCAGGCGTATCATGTCACGATCCAGGGCTGTCGTTGAAATGTTGCGGGACGGTTCGGTCTGCCAGGCTCGCGCCTGCCCACTGACAAGACCCGACCCTCAATTGTTATGGGTAACTGCTTCGCCACGGGCTGTCCAGCATGCAGCGGTTCGGTTGCGCCAAAATCTCTTGATGTTCCGGCCCGGTGAATACAGGCCATGTCCAGTATGGCGGAGTAAAACTTCAGGTTTTGTATATGGCCCAGTTTTTCTCGAACTCCTGGTTGAGTTCCGGCTTGTAGAGCTGCGACCTGTTGCGGCCGCTGTGCTTGGCGGTATAGAGCGCAACGTCGGCCTTGTTGTAGAGTTCCTCGGCGCTGTCGGCGTCGGTGGCCATGCATATTCCGAGAGACAGCGTAATGGGGCCGTAATTCACACCAGTTTTCTGGTTGCGCAACGGCGTTGATTCGACCGCCTTGCGCAGGCGCTCGGCGATTTCGAGGGTGATCTCGAGGCTGGTTCCCTGGAGAATGACCGCGAATTCCTCGCCGCCCGTGCGCGAGATGAAGACATCCTTGCGCAGCGTGCTTTTCATCACCGCAGCAACCACGCCCAGGACCCTGTCGCCGACCGGGTGACCGTAAGTGTCGTTGAACTTCTTGAAATGATCGATGTCGGCAACAATCAACGCGTAATACATCGCATCGCGCTGTTCGTTGTAAATGTTGGCGAGGACCTCGTCAAAGGCGCGGCGGTTGGCAAGCCGGGTCAGCGGATCGGTGTTGGCAATGCGCTTGTACTCGTCGAGTTCAAGCTTGACCTGTTCCATCTCGCGCGCGCGCTCGACCATGTGCTCGACGACGACCTTGCCCTTTTCCATGTTGTCGCCGGTGGCATTGGTGAGAACGCTGATCACGTTGTTGAGGATCTCGGCGCTTGCCATGCTCTTGCTGGAAATGCGGTTGTAAGCTTCGCCAAGCAGTTTCGAATAGCTCTCCATGGATGACTGTTCCTGCTTGAGCAGGCGCAGCATACCGTCGAGTTCTCCGGAAATCCTGTCGTGCGCGCCTTCGACAACGGCGGCGCGATGGTGATGGGGCAACACCTTCTTGCCAAGAACATCGAGTTCTTCCTGGCTTGGGTTGCGTCCGAGCGCTTCAAACTGCCTTGTCAGGGTCGGATTGGATGCGTTGAGGGCTTCGTAGACCAGCTCGTAGTTGCGCGGCAGGCCGGCAATACCACGACGGCGCATGGTGGCGAGCACCAAAGTGGCCGTGTCCATTGAATGGACCTTGTTCGTAGGCGCTACCGTCATCTTTCGTCCCCAAAGTGGCTTTCATAGCTCTGACTACCGATATTCTTACGGGTTAAATCTTGGGGAAATGTTAATGGCAACGAAGTCAGACACCTCCGTTGCACCAATGTCTAATGTGCTAATCTCCGAACTCTTTCGTGATTTCAGCCTAAATTCAATTCCTTGAAGAAATCGTTGCCCTTGTTGTCGATGACAATGAACGCCGGGAAATTCTCCACCTCGATCCGCCAGATCGCCTCCATGCCGAGCTCAGGGTACTCGACGACCTCGACATTCTTGATGCAGTCCTGGGCCAGGCGGGCCGCCGGGCCGCCGATCGAACCGAGGTAGAAGCCGCCATGCCGGGCACAGGCTTCGCGCACCGAGCGGGAGCGGTTGCCCTTGGCGAGCATGACCATTGAGCCGCCGAAGGACTGGAACTGATCGACATAGGAATCCATCCGGCCTGCGGTTGTCGGGCCGAAGGAGCCCGAGGCATAGCCTTCCGGCGTCTTGGCTGGGCCGGCATAGTAGACCGGGTGGTTCTTGAGATAATCGGGCATCTCTTCGCCCGCTTCCAGCCGGGCGCGGATTTTCGAGTGCGCCAGGTCGCGGGCGACGATGATCGAACCGGTGAGCGACAGTTGCGTCTTGATCGGGTGCCTCGACAGCTCGGCCAGAATGTCCGCCATCGGCTGGTTGAGATCGATCTTGACCACGTGTTCGGAGAGCTTTTCCTCATCGATCTCCGGCAGGTATTTCGACGGATCGGTCTCAAGCTGCTCGAGGAAGATGCCGTCTCTGGTGATCTTGCCCTTGGCCTGGCGGTCGGCCGAGCAGGAGACGCCGAGGCCGATGGGCAGCGAGGCGCCGTGGCGGGGCAGGCGGATGACGCGGACATCGTGACAGAAATACTTGCCGCCGAACTGCGCGCCGACGCCCATCTGCTGCGTCATCTTGTGGACTTCGGCTTCCATCTCCAGATCGCGGAATGCGTGGCCTGATTCCGAGCCCTCGGTCGGCAGCTCGTCAAGATATTTGGTCGAGGCGAGCTTGACGGTCTTGAGGTTCATCTCCGCGCTAGTGCCGCCGATGACGATTGCCAGGTGGTAGGGCGGGCAGGCGGCGGTGCCCAGGGTCAGGATCTTTTCGCGCAGGAACTCGACCATCCGCTCATGGGTGAGCAGCGATGGCGTGCCCTGGTACAGAAACGTCTTGTTGGCCGAACCGCCGCCCTTGGCGACGAACAGGAAGTCGTAGCTGTCCTCGCCTTCCTCATAGATGTCGATCTGGGCGGGGAGGTTGGTCTTGGTGTTCTTCTCCTCGAACATGGAAAGCGGAGCGAGCTGCGAGTAGCGCAGGTTGCGGCGCTCATAGGCGTCCATCACGCCGCCGGCCAGTGCCTCGTAATCGCCGCCCTCGGTCCAGACCTTGCGGCCCTTCTTGGCCATGATGATCGCGGTTCCCGTATCCTGACACATCGGCAGCACGCCGCCGGCCGCGATGTTGGCGTTCTTGAGAAGGTCGAAAGCGACGAAACGATCGTTCTCGGTGGCTTCCGGATCGTCCAGGATCGCTGCCAGCTGCTTGAGATGACCGGGCCTGAGCAAATGGTTGATGTCGCCGAAGGCCGCTTCGGCAAGAAGGCGCAAACCGTCCACATCGACCGTCAGGATCTCCTGGCCACGGAATTCCTCGACGCCGACATGCTTGTCGGTCAGTTTCTTCCAGGGGGTGGTGTCGGGTCCAAGGGGGAAGAGATCGTTTGCCACGGGATACCTTTCCGGTCGCCTGTTTGTCGCTTTGATTGAGGCCCGGTCTTAAGATGAAGGCCGGTGAATTGCAATTGCGCCATAGGTGCGGGATCGGACGTCTTGTATGCTTCGAGATATCATGATTTATGGAAATTAATAATCTGTCGGTTTTTTGCGAATCCGGGCTTACAGGGCCTCGTTCATCGTGCGCAGCCGGCGAAGTTCATGACCAGGAGAAAGACATGTCGACATTCGAGCGCTACCTGACGGTCTGGGTTGCCCTTTGCATCGTGGCGGGCATTGGCCTCGGCTATGTCTTTCCGTCCTTCTTCCAGGCCATCGGATCGGCCGAGATTGCGAATGTCAACCTGCCGGTGGCGGTGCTGATCTGGCTGATGATCATCCCGATGCTGGTCAAGATCGACTTCGCCTCGCTGGGACAGGTCAGCCGGCACTGGCGCGGAATCTCGGTCACGCTGATCGTCAACTGGGCAATCAAGCCGTTCACCATGGCGGTCATGGCCTGGTTCTTCATCGGCTGGCTGTTTCTTCCCTATCTGCCTGCTGACCAGATCAACAGCTACATCGCCGGCCTCATCCTGCTCGGCGCCGCGCCGTGCACGGCGATGGTCTTCGTCTGGAGCAACCTGACGAAGGGCGATCCGTTGTTCACACTGAGCCAGGTAACCGTCAATGACCTGGTGATGGTGTTTGCCTTTGCCCCGATCGTGGCGGTTCTGCTTGGTATCTCGGCGATCACGGTTCCTTGGGAAACCCTGATGCTGTCAGTGGCGCTGTATATCGTCGTTCCGGTGGCCATTGCGCAGTTCCTGCGCAGCAGGCTTCTGGCGTCGGGTGGCGAGGCTGCGCTTCAGGGGCTTCTTTCGAAACTGCAGCCGCTGTCGATCCTTGCGCTGCTGGTCACGCTCGTTGTGCTGTTCGCGTTCCAGGGCCAGGCGATCCTTGCCCAGCCGCTGATCATTGTGCTCTTGTCCGTCCCGATCATCATCCAGACCTACCTGATCTTCGGCATCGGCTATTTCGCAAACCGCGTTGTGGGCGAGACCCACGTCATCGCAGGGCCTTCCGCGCTCATTGGCGCCAGCAATTTCTTCGAACTTGCCGTTGCCGTGGCGATCAGCCTGTTCGGATTCAATTCGGGGGCGGCGCTGGCCACCGTTGTCGGGGTACTCATCGAAGTGCCGGTGATGCTTTCGCTGGTCTGGGTCGTGAACCGGTCGAAAGGCTGGTACGACACGAGTTCAGCACTCGCCCGCCGGTCCGCCGCCGTGCCGCCGGGCCAATCCGGCAGCTAGGCACTATCGCCTTCAAGCACGTGGAGCGACTGCATCGAAAGCCGTGCCGTCAGCCCCTCGCCATCAAAATCGAACTCGCATGAGCCCCCGAGCGACCGGCTCATCCGGTCCAGCAGTTCGGTCCCGAAACCGGTCCGCTCGGGCGGGCTTACGTCCGGACCGGCCCTTTCCACCCAGACAAATGACAGCATCGACCTGTCGTCTTCACGGGTAACCACATCCCACGACAGGCTGAGCCGTCCCGATTGGTTGCTGAACGCACCATGCTTGACCGAATTTGTCCCGAGTTCGTGCAGGATGAGGTTGAGCGGGATGAGTCCGTTCGGACTGATCGTCAAATCCGGCCCTTTGATAGCCAGCCGATCCGATTCGGTCAGGCCGAGGGGCTCAAGCGCCGACTCGATTGCCTTGCGCAAGGAGATGCGTTCCCCTTCCACCGCTCCGCGGAGCAATGCGATCGAGTGGCTCAGAGCGTCGATCCTCTGCCGCAGCTGATCGCCGAGCTCCTTGGGTGTCGAAGCATGTTTCTGCAGCATCGAGATCAGGCCATTGATGGTGGCCATCAGGTTCTTCAGCCGATGGTCGACCTCCTGGGAAACAAGTTTCTGCAACTCCAGGGCCGTGGTGAGTGCTTCGTGTGAGCGAATCTGCGCGCCCAGGGCGCGAAGCGCGAGAAACAGGAGCCCTATGTCCGTGGCGACGACGAAGACATAAAAGACGAGTGCGGTGGCGGCGGGTCCGTTGAGTGCAAAACTGCCCGATGGCTCTATGAACCAGTACCAGGACGCCAGACCTGAAAGGACGCTGGCGGTAATGGCGGGAAAAATGCCCCAAACGAAACCGGTGATCACGACGGTTGGAAAAAAGGTGAGATAGGGAAAGCCCGGCGGCAGCAACGGGTCGAGGTAGAACCGCAGAGCCAGGGCGATGGAGGTCATGGCGAGCGCCGCGATCTGGCCGACCAGCATGCTTGACGAGGTCGGTCCATGCACTGCGTTTCGGAAGGCAGGCAGGGTGAACAAGACACGCAGGACGCTTGTTTGTTCGGGATATCCTTTTAGTCTGTCTTCCATCGGACTCAATTCTGTTCGGAAATGGCTGACGATTGTCGGCTGAGCGTTGTAAAATGAGAGGTTGCAATGAAGGTTGTTCTAGCAATATACGCCGATTTTGCGCAACTTTTTTGGCGGTGAATTTTGACCGGCCAGCGCTTCGATCTCAAGAACTCGCAAAGCGAGGCGGTCCGTCGGCATCGCGCCTGGCCGGGGATTTCGGTCGAACATGTCATCCCTGCCCAAGGCGACCGCTTCGCCTACCAGTGGCAAAGCGATCTCCATTTCTGCGCAATTCATGACATCCTGCTCAAGGATGGTGGCATTCGTGCTGGAGGCGGCAGGGAGGAGAAAAGAAAAGATCTTCGCGGCTTGCTGACCTATGTCCCGGCAGGAGCCGAGGTTGAGGGCTGGTCTGAGCTCACGCAAAGGCAAAATTCGTACAGCGCGATCTATTTCAATCCGGGCGAATTGCATGAGGAGCTCGATCAACGGTTCCCCGATGATTGGGATGTACGGCTGTATTTTCGCGATCCCGAGCTCTCGGCCTGTCTGCACAGGTTTACCAGGCTGCTTGAACAGGGGGACGGTGCGGACGACCTCTACGCCGAAACCCTTGGGCTGATGACGGTGCTGACCCTGCACAAGAACCAGATCGACCAGCCGGCTCGAAAGCCCGCTTTGCCGCGCCGCGCCCTGGCAAGGGTTGTCGAGTATGTCGAAGCGAATCTGGCCAATCCGATCAGCCTGGAAGATCTTGCGGCACAGGCTGGATTGAGCCGGTTTCACTTCAACAGGGCTTTCAAGGCCGAAACTGGTGAAAGCCCCTATCAATACGTGCTCAGGCAACGCATCGAATCGGCGCGGGTTCTCCTTGCTGAGCGCCGCTTGAGCGTGGAACAGATCGCGGCTGCCGTGGGTTTTCGCGATTCTTCGTATTTCCAGAAAGCCTTCAAGGCCCGTACCGGCATGAATCCGTCCGATTTCGCCAAGCAGTCTCGATGATCCCAGTGCAAGGGCAAAGCCGGAACAGATGATCGCAACCGGAGGCATGTCCGGGCCGCTGATCGGTGCGCCGGTCCGGACAAGTTTTTTTGATGCGTTGATGTCAGCCTCCGTTCTTTCCATGGAAGGCGCGATTTGTTAGGGTCTTCGCTGACTGAGGACTGGGCATGAACGCGCGTGGCTGCTGGCTCGCGCACAACAATCTGGGTTGGGTATGAGCATCAAGATACGTGCAGGTGTGGCGCTGATCGCCATCGCGGTTTCATTTACTGGCGTGGTTGCGACAACACCTCCGGTACAGGCACAGGGGCTGCTCGATGCCTTGTTCAAGAGCCCGGCGCAGCGCAAGCGGGAGCAGGCGGCTCGCGAACAAGCGCGCCAGGATGCCGCTGCGGCGCGGCAGGTCAAACCGGTCCGGATCAGCGGGCCGAGCTATCGTACCTACAAGCCCGACACATTGGTCAAGGTCGATTTCGGCAAGATCGCCGACCCGGTGGTGACCGGTGCCATCGATGACATGGGGCTGGCACCGCTCGGGATCGATCCGTTCGAGGAAGGCCGTCCGGCTCTCGCAGACCTTTCTGTCAGCGCCCTGCCGGAAGCCGCTGAAGCGGTTGTCGAACATTATTCAACCCATCCCGCCTATATGTGGGTTGCGGGAACCGCGATCACTGACCGCGCCCGGGCGGTGATCGATGTGCTCAATGCCGCCGACGAGGTCGGTCTGTCGGCCGATGATTACAAGGTCGAGGTTCCGGCGGATGGCTTCGACGTGACCCAGGGCACCGAGCGTCAGAAGGAGCTGATGGCGTTTGAAATGAAGCTGTCTGTCGCGGTCGCCAGCTACATGCTTGACGCGACCCGCGGGCGGGTCGATCCCAACCGGATCTCCGGCTACCATGATTTCAAGCGCAAGGCGCCGGATCTCGTCAAGCAGCTTGAAGCGCTGTCCAAGGCTTCAGATCCCGACGAGGCGCTGCTGGCGCAGAATCCGCAAGGGGCGCATTTCGAGGCGCTTACGGCGGAGCTCAAGCGGCTTCAGGATCTCGATGAGGGCGCGCGCATCGAAATCGCGCCCGATGTGCTGCTCAAGCCGGGACAGTCCAATCCGGAGCTAGCCAATGTGATGGCGGCACTCCTGATGAAGGGCAGCGATGCGCTGAAGACCGACAATGCGCTGCTGTTTGCGAGCTATGCGGGCAAGCCCGAGTATGACGAGGAACTGGTTGCGCTGGTCAAGGCGTTCCAGAAGGAAGCCGGGCTTAAGCCCGACGGCGTTGTCGGCCCTGCAACGCGCCGTGCGATGGTCGGCATCACCAATGCCGACAAGATCGAGAAGGTGCGACTGGCCATGGAGCGGGCGCGCTGGCTGCCGGGCGTGCTGGCTTCGCGGCGGGTGTTCATCAACCAGCCGGCCTACACCGCGACCTATGTCGAGAATGGCAAGGCCGACCTGTCGATGCGGGTCGTTGTCGGCACAAAATCCAACCAGACCTATTTCTTCGACGACACGATCGAACTGGTCGAGTTCAATCCCTACTGGGGTGTTCCGCAGTCGATCATCTTCAACGAGATGGTGCCGAAGCTTCGGGCCGATCCGTCCTATCTCGACCGTCTCGGCTACGAGGTGACCGCCGGCGGCAAGCGTGTGTCATCGAGCAACATCAACTGGTCGACGGTCGGTCGCGGCAGCAATATCGGCGTGCGCCAGCCGCCGAGCGACGGCAACGCGCTGGGTGAACTGAAGATCCTGTTCCCCAACAGCCACGCCATCTACATGCATGACACGCCGTCGAAATCGCTGTTCCAGCGTGATACCCGTGCTTACAGCCATGGCTGCATCCGCCTGCAGGATCCTCGCGCCATGGCTGCCAAGGTGCTTGGCACCTCTGTCGACGCCATCGGTGGTCACATTGCCGGCGGGCAGAACAAGCAGGTGCAGCTGTCGACGCAGATTCCTGTCCACGTGGCCTATTTTACCGCGTGGCCTGATGATGCCGGCAAGGTCGAGTATTTCGCAGACGTCTATGCCCGCGACAGCTATCTGCGCAAGGCAATCGACGCCACGGAATCTGCTCGCGGATCCTGAAACCGGGCGCCCGCGCTTTCAGGCAGGGCTGCCCAGCGTTGACCCGCATGCGGGCTCGAAGCTGCGGCCACCCGCTGGTTCGCGGCTGTGCCTTTGCGGTGGCTGCCGCCATGTATTGCAGAAAACCGATTTGACCCGTGTCACATTGCGGGGGGATCGGATTTGCTAGGAAGGTCGTCAGGCGCAAGGATGTGCGCGGGACAAGCTTCGGAGCAAAGAGCAGATGAAGATCGGAATCGTTGGAACCGGGATGGTGGGCAGCGCCGCGGGCTATGCCATGGCGCTGATGGGTGTCGGCACACAGATCGTGCTGGTGGATGCCGATGCGGCTCTCGCCCGCGCACAGGCTCAGGACATCGCCCACGCCGTGCCGTTTGCCACCACTGTTGCCATCCGCGCCGGTGACTATGCGGACCTTGGTGATGCCGCCGTGGTGATCATTGCTGCCGGTGTCAGCCAGAAGCCCGGAGAAGACCGGCTGGCGCTGCTCGAACGCAATGTCGAGGTGTTCCGCAGCGTGATCGGCGGCGTCATGGAAGCGGCGCCGGATGCGATCCTGCTGATCGCCACCAATCCGGTGGATGTCATGACATTTGCCGCCCGGCAGATCTCGGGTCTGCCGCCCGAGCGGGTGATCGGATCGGGCACCATTCTCGACACGGCGCGGCTGAGGAGCCTGCTGGGCGATCATCTCGGTATTGCGCCCAATTCCGTGCATGCCTATGTGCTGGGCGAGCATGGCGACAGCGAGTTGGCGGTCTGGTCGAGCGCCATGGCCGGCAGCGTCCCGATCGTTTCCTTTGCCGAACAGATCGGCCGCCCACTTGATCAGGCCACCCGGACCCGCATCGCCGAAGAGGTGCGTGGCGCTGCCTACACCATCATCAAGGGCAAGGGCGCGACCTGGTATGGCATCGGCGCCGGGCTTGCTCGCATTGTCCAGTCGATCACCGATGATGAGCGCACGGTGCTGAGCGTCTCCCAGGTCAACGTGGACATCGAGGGCGTCAGGGATGTGCCGCTGTCGCTGCCGCGTATCGTTGGCCGCGAAGGCATCATCGCCACGCTGATGCCGGATCTGGACGAGACCGAACGCGCGGCGCTCAAGCGCAGCGCCGAGGTGATCTCGGCGTTTTCGTCCAGACTCAGCCTTTAGATTTCGTGCTCAGATTTCCTCGGTCACCACCTGGCCCAGTATCTCGTCAGCGGTTGCCTTCGAGCACAGTTCGGTGGCCGGTGTCAGCACGGCCGACCCGGCGGCGGCAACGCCGTGGCGGACGGCGTCCCTGAGGCTCATGCCTTGCGACAGCTCGAGCGCGATGGCCGCGACCATGCTGTCGCCGGCGCCGATGGCGCTGAGTGTTTCGAGCTTCGGCGGGCGGCAGAAGAACCGTTCGGTGGCTGACACGCCGACGGTGCCGGTGGCGCCCATCGACATCACCAGTTGCTCCGCCACGCCGCCACGCACCAGTTCGAGCCCGTAATCGGCCAGTTCGGCGGGTGAGGTGAATGTGCGGCCTGAAACCTCGGTGGCTTCCGCTCCATCCATCCGGAGCAAGGCAAAGGGCGGGCCGGGGTTGGCGGCAGCGGCGACAAGGGCTGCACCCGAGGTGTCGAGGATCAGCCGCGATCCGCGTTCAACCGCCAGCTTGTTGACGGTTGAGGCGATGTCGGCGGGAACCCCCGGCGGCAGGCTGCCGGACATCACAACGATGCGGCCCCGGGTCAGGTGTGACCGCAAATGCTCGAGCATTGCCGCGGTCTGTTTCGGCCGCCAGTCCGGGCCGGGCAGCTGAAAGCGATATTGCTGCCTGGTCGAGGTCTCGATGACGGCGAGCGACTGGCGGGTGTTGCCCTCGATCTCGAACTGCGCAACCTCGAAATCCTCGGCGTCGAGCAGCGCATGGAACATCGCCCCGGTCTGGCCGCCGAGCGCCACGAAGGCGGTGGACACGCCGCCGAGCCGGGAGATGGCGCGGCTGACATTCACGCCGCCGCCGCCGGGATCGTAAGTCGCAGGTTCGCAGCGCAGTTTCGGCCCGGGCGTCACCGTGCCGACCGAGGTCGACACGTCATAGGCAGGGTTGAGCGTGATGGTCAGGATGTCAGACATGGCGCGAACCATCACACAGAGGGCAGGGCGGTTTCAATCTCGTCGGACGAGGAGGGCGATCAATTCCCGGCTTTTTCCGCCTCAGCGACGTTGGTCTTGACCGCCACGAAACTGTCGGGCGTCACCGAGATGGTATCGATGCCGGCCTTGACAAGGATCTTGGCGAAGGCCGGGTTGTTGGACGGCGCCTGGCCGCAGAGCCCGACTTTCGCTCCCGCCTCGTGGGCGCGGGCGACAAGCGTCTCGATCATCCAGATCACCGCCGGGTCAGATTCGCTGAACAGGTTCGCCAGTTCGCCCGAATCGCGGTCGACGCCAAGCGTCAGCTGGGTCAAATCATTCGAGCCGATGGAGAAGCCGTCGAAGCGGTCGGCGAATTCGGCGGCGCGGATGACATTGGACGGGATCTCGCCCATGACATAGACCTGCAGCCCGTTCTCGCCGCGCTTGAGGCCATTGTCGGCCATCACTGCGAGCACCTTGTCGGCCTCATCTGGCGAGCGGCAGAACGGGATCATGACGACCACATTGTCAAAGCCCATCTCCTCGCGCAGCATCTTGATCGCCCTGCATTCGAGCGCGAAGCCGTCGCGGTAGGCGTCGGAATAGTAGCGCGAGGCCCCCCTGAACCCGATCATCGGGTTTTCCTCGTTGGGCTCGAATGGGCGTCCGCCGAGCAGTTCGGCATATTCATTGGTCTTGAAATCGCTCATCCGCACGATCACCGGCTTCGGGTAGGCGACGGCTGCAATGCGCGAGAGGCCGCGCGCCAGGGTCTCGACGAAGTAGTCGCCCTTGTTCTCGTAGCGGCGGGTGAGCTTGGCGATCTCCGCCTTGGCCTCTTCGTCCTTGAGCGTATCGAAATGCACCAGCGCCATCGGGTGCACCTGGACGGCGGAATTGACGACGAATTCCATCCGCGCCAGACCGACGCCGTCGGCCGGAAGCCGCCACCAGCGGAAGGCAGCCGATGGATCGGCAAGATTGAGCATGATCTTCGTCCTGGTCTCCGGCACATTGTCGAGGCGCACGTCCTCGACCTCGTATTCGGCGATGCCCTCGTAGACTGCGCCTTCCTCGCCGCCGGCGCAGGAGATGGTGACTTCCTGCTGGTCATGCAGGATATGGGTTGCGTTGCCTGTGCCGACGATGGCCGGGAGCCCGAGTTCGCGGCTGACGATGGCCGCGTGCGAGGTGCGGCCGCCGTGATCGGTGACGATGGCCGTCGCGCGCTTCATGATCGGCACCCAGTCGGGGTCGGTGGTCGAGGTCACCAGGATCGCGCCGTCGACGAACTTGTCGATGTCTTTGACGTTTTCGATCAGACAGACGCGACCGGCCTTGACCGCGGCGCCGACGCTGAGCCCGGTCAGCAGGGTCTTGCCGGTCTTCTTGATGGTGTAGTTTTTCAGGGCTGTGACATCGGCGCGCGACTGCACCGTCTCGGGCCGGGCCTGGACGATGTAGAGCCTGCCGGTCTCGCCGTCCTTGGCCCACTCCATGTCCATCGGCTGGCCGTAATGCTTCTCGATGGTCGCAGCCTGGCGGGCCAGATTGAGGATTTCCTCGTCGGAGAGCACATAGGCCTGGCGTTCGGCCTTCGACGTCGGCACGTTCTTGGTCTCGCCGCCCGCTGCACCCGCGTAGATCATCTTGATCTCCTTGGCGCCGCAGGTCTTCTCGACAATCGGCTTCAGGCCCGGCGTTTCAAGCAAGGGCTTGAAGACTTCGTATTCGTCGGGCGTGACAGCACCCTGGACGACGTTCTCGCCCAGGCCCCAGGCAGCGTTGATCAGAACCACCTTGTCGAAGCCGGATTCGGTGTCGATGGAGAACATCACGCCGGAACCGCCGATGTCGGAGCGCACCATGAGCTGGACGCCGATCGACAGCGCCACCTGGTTGTGGTCGAAGCCCTTGAGCTTGCGGTAGGTGATCGCCCGGTCGGTAAACAGCGAGGCGTAGCAGCGCCGGCATGTCGACAACAGCGCGGCTTCGCCGCGCACATTGAGATAGGTTTCCTGCTGGCCGGCGAAACTCGCGTCCGGCAAGTCCTCGGCGGTGGCGGACGAGCGCACCGCGACGGAGAGGTCTGTGTTGCCGGTGCGTTCGGACAGTTCCCGGTAGGCCGACAGGATCGCCTCGCGGATGTCGTCCGGCCAGTCGCCGGCAACGATTGCGGCGCGCACAGCCTTGCCGGTTTCGGCCAGTGTGCGCTTGCCCGAATCGAGCATCTCCATCGCCTCGGCGATCACCTCATTGAGATTGTTGGCCTTGATGAAGGCGCGGAAGGCATCAGACGTGGTGGCGAAGCCGGGCGGAACGTCGATACCCTTCTCGCCCAGTTGCTGCACCATTTCGCCCAGTGACGAGTTCTTGCCGCCCACCAGACCGACATCGCCGCGCGACAGATCTTCAAACCAGATGACATTCTTGTTGGCTGCGGACATGAGGCTCTCCCGGAGGCTGATTGAAACAGTCAGAACGAGAGGCAACTATAGGTGCAGGATTTTGCCCCGCCTTGATGTGCGTCAAGACAGGATGCAAAACGATTGAAATCGGACCATGACGGCGGCGGAAGCCGGCCGGAGCATCAGGGCCGGTCGAGAATGAAATCCGGAATGATGCCTGATTCCGCGATCGCCGCGGCGGGATCCTCGCCGTCGAAAAATCCGTAGCCCGCGATCAGCGCGGTGCGGAAGCCCGCTGCGTTGCCGCCGAGAATGTCGGTGTGCAGCGTGTCGCCGACCATCAGCACCCGCTCGTCGGGGACACCGGGACGGATGCGTTCGCGGGTCATGTCGAAGATCGCCGGAAACGGCTTGCCGAAGAACACCGGCTCGATGCCGGTGGCGTTGGCGAGGCGGTGGGCGTAATGGCCCGGTTCGCGCGACAGGCCGTTCTCCACGGGTGCGACCAGATCGGGATTGCCGACCAGCACCTGGCGCGGGCTGTCTTTCAACGCCTGTTCGAGCAGCGCCTGGCGGGGCTCGCTCCAGGCCGATGCGCCGAACATGAGGAAGCCTTCGGCGCCGGCATAGGCGGCCGCGTCATCCTCGAGAAAATCTGCGCCGTCCGGAAGTTCCTCGCGGCCGAATTTCGGCTGCGCCGCCATGCCCCATTTCAGCTCCGGGTGGGTTTCAAGCCCCCGGAGCAGGGCCATGCGGCTCGAGACCACGTCCTCGGTGGCGAAGCTGTAGCCCAGACGCTCGTAGCGGGCATGAAGCACGGAAGAGGGGTAGCCTGCGGCATTGGTGACGACCATCACCTGCTTGCCGCGTGCGCGCAGTCCGTTGACGCGGTCGACGACGCCGGGAATGGCGGTCTCGCCGATGTTGAGCACGCCGAAGGCGTCGAGCAGGAACACATCGAACCGGTCGGCGATCGCGTCGAGGTCGTCGGCGCGCACGAACTCGGCCTGCCGGCGCACTGCCGGCAGGCGGTGGCGCACGGATTCATACTCCCGGAAGGCCCACGCGGCGCCCTGGTCGCTGATGACCTCTGATCCTGTACTCAAATGATGGCTCCACGCACCTTGGCCGAGACCCATTCGCCTATCACGACGGCTGCCAGAATGACAATCAGGATCAGCGTCACCTGCGGCCAGGCCAGCGTGTTGAGCGAGGACTGCAACTGCAGGCCGATGCCGCCGGCGCCGACGAGGCCGAGAACGGTGGATTCGCGGATATTGATGTCCCAGCGGAAGACGCTGATGCCGGCAAATGCAGGCATGATCTGCGGCACGATGCCATAGGCCATCACCTGCCAGCGGCTGGCGCCGGTGGCGGTGATCGCCTCGACCTGGGTGGGGTCGATCTCCTCGATCGCCTCGTAGAGCAGCTTGGCGCAGAATCCGATCGAGCGGAAGGCGATGGCGAGAAGCCCGGCGAAGACGCCGGGGCCGATGACGGCGACCAGCAGCAGCGCCCAGATCAGCGAGTTGATCGAGCGCGTGGCAACGATGATGAACAGTGCGATCGGCCGGATGAACGTGGCGCTCGGCGTGGTGTTGCGGGCTGCCAGAAAGGCCACCGGCACCGCCATCACCAAGGCGAGCAGGGTGCCCAGCGTCGCCATGTTGAGCGTGTCCCAGAGCGGGCCCCAGAGCTTGTCCATGTACGACCAGCGCGGCGGCCAGGCGCGACCGCCGATGTCGGCGGCAATGCGCGGGGCATCCCAGACGAAGAACCATGTGGTGGCATCTGATATGCGCTGCCAGCACCACATGAAGACGGCCACGCCTGCGAGGTAGGCGGCCCAGCGCGCAAGCGTCTGGTTGCGGTTGCGCAATTGCCAGATTTTCGCGCCGCTCGCGTTTTGTGAAACCGGCATTACTGCACCTTTGCCCTGATGATGCCGGAGAGGTATTCCAGCACCATGACGGTGACGATGATGATCAGCAGGATCGCTGCCGCCGTGTCGAACTCGTAGCGGTCGAAGGCGGTGTTGAGCGTGGCGCCGATGCCGCCGGCGCCGACCAGCCCGAGAACCGCGGATTCGCGGAAATTGATGTCGAGGCGGTACATCGACAGGCCGATCAGCCGGGGCATCACCTGCGGCTGGACCCCGTAATTGATCCATTGCATCCATGTCGAGCCGGTGGCGCGGATGGCTTCCGCCTGTACCTTGTCCATCTCCTCGATGTCCTCGGCCAGGAGCTTGGCGAGGAAGCCGATCGTGGCAAACGACAGGGTGAGGAAGCCCGCGAGCGGGCCGAAACCGAAGATCGCCACCAGCAGGATGGCGACGATGATCTCGTTGAGTGCCCGCGACAGTGCAACAATGCCGCGGCAGATCAGATAGACCGGCAATGGCGCGATGTTTCGCGCGGCCCCAAGCCCGATCGGAATCGAGATCAGGATGCCGACCACGGTCGAAGCAACAGTGATGATAACACTTTCAAGTATGCCGTCGCGGATATCGGTGCCGCGCGAGACGAAATCGGGATTGAAGAACGAGGCGATGAAGGCCCAGCCGCGGCTCAGGCCCTCGGCGACGCGGGACCAGTTGACGTCGATCGAGGCAGTGGCCAGCACGAGATAGACCGCGGCTGCGATGAAAAGACCCCAGCGCAGCGTCGGATTGGAGATCAGCGGCGGCTTCTTCCAGGTGGTGCCGAGCCTGTCTTCAAGCAGGACCGCGCTCATGCAACGGGTTCCTCAGCTTCCGCATCTTCATCGTCGACTTCGCGTATGGTCGCGTGCCAGTCCTCTTCGCCGTAGATGTTGGTCAGCACGTCCTCGGTCATTTCGACCGGCTTGCCGTCAAAGGCGAGTTCACCCGCCTTGAGGCCGACGATGCGCTCGACGAACATCTGCGCCAAAGCCACGTCGTGGATGTTGATGACGGCGGCGAGATCGCGTTCGGCGCAGAGTTCGCAGATCAGGCGCATGATCTGGCGCGAGGTCTTCGGATCGAGCGAGGCAGTCGGCTCATCGACCAGCAGCAGACGCGGATTCTGGATGAGCGCGCGGGCGATGCCGACGCGCTGGCGCTGGCCGCCGGACAGTTCGTCGGCACGCTTGTCGGCCATGGCCAGCAGGCCGACCCGGTCGAGCAGGCGAAACGCCTCGTCGACATCGGCTTGCGGATATTTGCGGAAATAGGAGCGCCAGAAACCGACATAGCCGAGGCGTCCTGAGAGTACGTTCTCCATCACGGTGAGGCGCTCGACGAGGGCGTATTGCTGGAAAATCATGCCCATCTTGCGCCGCATCTTGCGCAGTGCCCCGGAACCGAGAGCGGTGACATCGGTGCCGTCGAGGATGACGCTGCCTGATGTCGGCTCAACCAGCCGGTTGATGCAGCGGATCAGCGTCGACTTGCCGGCGCCGGATGGACCGATCAGCGCCATGACCTGGCCTTTCGGCACGGTCAGCGTGACGTTCTGGAGTGCCTTGTCGCCGGTGCGATAGGTCTTGGACAGGTTCTTGAGTTCGAGCATGGGGCCCCGTCATGAAACAGAACGGCGCCGCGCGAAAACGCGCGGCGCCAGAGGGAAGGGGATTACCCGCAGGTGTATTCAACACCATTGGCCGCATCGATCTTGCGAACGACTTCCCAGAAATCCTTGTAGTTCATTTCGAGGAACTGGCCTTCGTTGGACTTCTCGAACTCCTTCTTCAGCGAGGATCCTTCCCAAGGGAAGGTGAAGAAGGCTTCCTTGATCTTTTCCTGAAGCTCGGGCTTGAGGTTGTAGACAACGCCGAAGCCCGTCGTCGGGAAGGTCTGCGACTTGTAGATCGACTTGACCTGATCGGCGGTGATCACCTCACGCTCGATCATCCGGCTCATCACCGAGTTGGCGATGGCAGCAGCCGGATAATCCTTGTTGGCGACGCCGAGGATCGAGTTGTCGTGCTTGCCGGAGAAGGCAGGCTCGAAATCGGTGCCGGCGACCATGCCGTACTCGGCTTTCAGCAGTGCCGACGGCGCCTTGAAGCCGGAGTTCGAGGTCTCCGAGGTGAAGGCCATGGTCTTGCCCTTGATGTCCTCGACCTTTTCCACGCCGGAACCCGGATAGGTGATGATCTCCATCTCGTAGCCGAAGCCGCCATCTTCCGAGGCCATGATGGTGAAGGGGCGGAAGCCGGCGCAGTTGACCGCAAGCGGGTTGGAGCCGGTGTTGAAGCCTGCGATGTGCAGGCGGCCCGAGCGCATGGCTTCGATCTGGGCGGCGTTCGACTGGACAGGGAAGAACACCGACTTCTTGCCCGTGATCTTGTCGAGGTGGGTCAGGAAGTCGGACCAGGCTTCCTTGTAGACGGCAGGATCCTCCACCGGCGTGTAGGCGAAAATCAGAGTGTCCGGATCGATGAGCTCGGCCGCATCGGTCGGAATGTCGGCGATCATGTCGCCGTCAACGTCGCAATAGCGTTCATCGAGCGTTCCGCGCTCGCAATCGGCAGCGGATGCGGCCAGCGGCGCCGCGATTGTCAGGGCAACACCGGCGATGGTGCTCAAAAGCAGTGATTTCAAGGTCATGATCTTCCTCCCAAATGGCATTTCGTTTCTCCCGCGCTGACTATTCTGGGTCAGCGGCGAAATGGCAAGCGATTATGACAGGTCATCTGTTTGAATTAACAGGACTGAAGCTGATCGCGTTTCGCGAATACGAGCCAAAACGTGACAGTTTTGCGACAGAAAATCGAAGAAAACGAAACAAAAACGGACCTGTAACGAAAAGGCGCGGCCTGCCGCCGCGCCGTCCTGTTCCTGTGGAAAGTCAGAGCGTGACGTCAGACGGTGCCGCCAAGCGAGCTCTCCAGCGCCACCATTTCCTGGCCGCCCGCCATCAGGTCCTGCAACTCGTCGGGGGTGATCTGCCCGCGCTGGGCGGTTCCCAGCGTCTTGCCGCGGTTGAGCACGGTGAAGCGGTCGCCAACGGCCAGCGCATGACGGACATTGTGTGTGATGAACACCACGGCAATGCCGTCCTTGCGCACCTTGTCGATGGTGGCGAGCACGTTTGCGGTCTGGCGCACGCCGAGCGCCGAGGTCGGTTCGTCGAGGATCAGCACCTTGGCGCCGAAATGCACGGCCCTTGCAATCGCCACGGTCTGGCGTTCGCCGCCTGACAGCGTGCCCACCGCCTGGTCCGGCCCGCGCAGGTTGATGCCCATCTTGCGCATTTCCTGCATGGTGATCTCGTTGGCATAGGCATGGTCGAACAGCTTGAAAGGGCCGAATTTCTTTTCGGGTTCGTTGCCCATGAAGAAATTGCGGCTCACCGACATCAGCGGGATCATGGCCAGATCCTGATAGACCGTGGCGATTCCTGCCGAGATCGCGTCGCGCGGGTCTTCGAAATGCATCGGCTTGCCTTCGAACAGGATCTCGCCGCGGGTCGGCTTGTGGACCCCGGACATGGTCTTGATGAAGGTTGACTTGCCGGCGCCGTTGTCGCCGAGCAGACAATGGCATTCGCCTGGATAGATCTCCAGCGAGACGCCGTTCAATGCGATCACAGAGCCGAAATGCTTCTCGATGTTCTTCATTTCAATCAGGGGAGCGTGTTCCGGGTTCATCTCATCTCTCCCCCGTGATCATGCGTCTTATATAGGTGTTGAGCACCACGGCGAACAGCAGGATGACGCCGAGGAACACCCGGAACAGCGAGCTTTCGACATTGGCAAAGAACAGGCCCTGCTGGACCACGCCGAAGATCAGGGCGCCCAGGGCCGCACCGATGACCGAGCCGTAGCCGCCGGTCAGCAGCGCGCCGCCGATGACGACGGCGATGATCGCCTCGAATTCCTTAAGCAGGCCGCGATCGGCGCCGGCGGAGCCGAACTCCATCACCTGGCAGGTGGCGAAAACGCAGGCGCAGAAGGCAGTGAACATGAACATCAGGATCTTCACGCGGTTGACGGGAACGCCGACATAGCGCGCAGCCTGGGCGTCGCCGCCAGAGGCAAAGATCCAGTTGCCGAATTTGGTTCGGGTGAGCAGGAAGTGTCCGAAAACCACCAGCATGAGCGCCCAGACAATCAGCATCGGAATGCCGTCGACGACCGGCTCACCTGCGCGGTTGCCGCGCTCGAACACCGCAATGATCCCTGCGTCACCGAGCCAGGTGAACAGTCCTGTGAGGATCTTGCCGCCAAAGAGAGCGGCCAGCCAGTCACCTTCGGCCGCCTTGTCGATGCCGCCGATGATGGTCTTGCGCTCGATCAACTGCGGCAAATAGATCGTGAAGCCGCGCAGGATGAACAGGAACGCCAGCGTGACGATGAAGCTCGGCAGGCCGGTGCGCACGACGATGATGCCGTTGAGCGCGCCGATGGCAATACACAAGGCAAACGTGATCAGGATCGCCTGCCAGACCGGCCAGCCCAGTGTGATCGTGAAGATCGCGATCATCATCCCGGCAAAGCCAATCATCGAACCGACCGAGAGGTCGAATTCGCCGGCGATCATCAGCAGGCAGGCGCCCACGGCGATGATCATGAACTGGGCGGAGACGACGGACCAGTTGAGAACCCCTTGCGAGGAGAACATGCCGCTGTCTCCGGCAAAGATTGCGAAAAGCACGAACACGATCACCGTGCCGCAGATGCCGCCCAGTTCAGGCCGGATCAGGGCTTTGCGCAGGGCCGATGTCTGCTTGATGCGTTCGTCGCTTGCGGGTGCGTCAGCCGTATCGGACATGAGGCCTCACAGACGTTGATTTGAATGGGAAACTGCAAGAAATGGCAGCGGCGCACAGGGGCGCCACTGCCGGGGAGGAACCATTAGCGGTATTCGCCCGCGTATTTCTCAACCATTTCAAGTCCGTCGGCGGTGACGAAGCCGGGGCCGGAATTGATGTTGTTGCCCGGCAGCACGCCGTACCGGTGGTAGTTGGTCAGCACCACCACAGGCAGATAGGCCTGCAGGAACGGCTGCTGGTCGATGCCCCAGTTGATGGTTCCGGCCTTGATGCCTTCGACGATGTTGGCGCCGAGGTCGAAGGTACCGAAGTAGATCTGACCGGCCATGCCGTTTTCCTCAAGCGCCAGCAGCGTCGGGTCGGCGCTTGTCGGGCCAAGCGTCAGAACGGCGTCGGTGTCCGGGTTGGAATTGAGGTAGGCCAGCACGCGGTTCTTGATTTCAGCCGGATCCTGACCGGAATCGATCATCTGGTTGCCCAGTTCCACGCCGAGCCCGTCGGCAAAGCCCTGGCAGCGCTCGGTCGAGGACGGCGAGGAGATGTAGTGGTTGACGCACAGGAAAGAGCCGACGCCGTCGCCCTTGGCGCGCAGGCCGGCTGCATGGCCGGCGTCATATTCGGGCTGACCGACATACATCAGCGCGCCGACTTCGCGGGCCTGGTCCGGGGTGCCGGAGTTCATGATGATGACATCGACACCGGAATCGACAGCTGCCTTGATCGGACCGGACAGCACGTCGTAATCGGCCAGGGTGGTGATGATGCCGTTGGGGCTGGAAGCCGCTGCCTGTTCGATGATGCGGGCCATGTCGGCGAGGTCGCCGGTGGGCGGATTGCGGTACTCGACTTCCACATTCATCTGCTTGCCGGCCAACGCGATGCCGTTCTTGATGGTGTTCCACCAGCTGTCGCTGTCGGGGGCGTGGCTGACGAGCACGTAGCGCTCGCCTTCGGCGGACGCCGTGGCGGCGCTCAGCACCGGTGCTGCGAACACCGCAACGGCCAATGCGAGCTTCTTGGTCAATGACATCATGATCTCCTCCCAGAGTTTTCGTCGAATGAATGGAAAGTCCGGCCTCCCGCCGTCTCTCGATGATCAGGAAACCACGAATCAACCCATTTTGCAACCGGTTGCAAAATGGAAACCGAAATTCTTGCTTTCGCGAGGCATTCTGGGCAGTAATGAGGGAAGGTCCGACCGTGTGCGGGCCGCAGAATGGAGACGCTGCTCAATGCCGCCAACGCTGAAGGATGTCGCCGAAAGGGCAGGGGTGTCGCGTGCGGCGGTCTCGCGCACCTTCACCGATGGCGCATCGGTTTCGCTGAAAATGCGCAAGAAGGTCGAGAAGGCCGCCACTGAACTCGGTTACAGTCCCAACGCGCTGGCCTCGAGCCTGACCACCGGTCGGACCAAGCTGATCGGCCTGGTCTCGAACAATTTTCACAACCCGATCTTTCTCGAGGTGTTTGATCTGTTCACCCGCGGCCTGCAGGAACGAGGCTTGCGACCGCTCCTGGTCAATTTGTCGGATGAAACCGATCCCGCCAACTCGATCCGGATGCTCAGGCAGTATTCGGTCGACGGCGTGGTGGTGGCCTCATCGACGCTGCCGCCGGGGTTCGCCAAGGCGTTCCGCGATGCCGGCGTGCCGGTGGTGCACAGTTTCGGCCGCTATGCCAGCTCGCCGGAAGTGCATGTGGTCGGCATCGACAACGCCGAATGCGGGCGGATGGCGGCGCGCGAACTGGTCCGGCGCGGCTACCGCGACGTGGCCTTTCTCGGCGGGCCGGAATCCGCAACCTCGACCCAGGACCGGTTTCGCGGTTTCATGGAAGAGCTCGCGCAGCACTCCGGCATTTCGCTTCGGCACTCCTTCGCGCAAGCCTATTCGTTCAACGCCGGCCGGGCGGAGATGCTTGCGCGCCTGAAGGACACGCCGGCACAAGCCTATTTCTGCGGCGATGACGTTCTTTCTATCGGCGCGCTCAGCGCCATATCAGACAGCGGGCTGAAGGTGCCCGGCGACATCGGCATCATCGGGCTCAACGACATGGAGATGGCGGGCTGGGAGAACATCAACCTGACCACCATCCGCCAGCCGATCAGCCAGATCATCGATTCCTCGATCGAACTGATTGTCTCGATGCTGGAAAATCCCGAGCGCTACCCGGAAGCCCGGCTGTTTCCGTGCAAGGTGATCGAGCGCGGCACGCTCAGGCCGGTCGATTGATGTCAGCTGCCGGCGGGTGTGCCGGTGCGGGGTGGGACGGCGCCATCCGGGACGCGCGCCACCACAGCCATCCGGTCAACCCGGCGAAGGCCAGCAGCAGCAGCACACTGGCTGCCGCCCAGTTCGATGCCACCGCCTGTTCTAGCGTCTTGCCGAAGACAAAACCGGCACCGACCAGAAGCCCGGTCCAAAGAGCTGCCGATGCGGCGTTGAGCGCGGTGAAGCTCTGCCAGCGCATCGTGGTCAGTCCCACGGGCAGGGCGCCGATGGTGCGCATGCCTTTCGGATAGCGATAGAGAAACAGATAGATCAGGCCATAGCGGTCAAGCAGGTCTGTTCCCCGGGCGATCAGCCGCGCGATCCTGGGGCGTCCGGTGGAAAGCCTGTGGCCGTAGCGCCGGGCAAGCGAGAAGCGGGCTTCATCGCCCAGATAGCCGCCGGCAAAGGTCGCCGCGGCAAGGGTTGCCACATCGAGAGCTCCGGTTTGCGCGGCATAACCGGCAAACAGCGGCAGGGAGCCGCTCTTGAGCGCGCAATAGGCAAACAGCAGCAGGTAGACCGCCGTACCGTAGTCGCGCACCAGCGCCAGGATGGTTTCCATGAGTGCAGTCTTTCTCCGGGCGAACGTGTTGCCGTGACCGGGAATTAGGGCACGGCCTCAAGGGGACAAGCATGATCGGGTGGAAACGCTCGGCTCGCCCTATGACAGGTCACAGCATCATTGCCTTTTCGACAAGATCCCGCTTGCCCGGATAGGGTTCTGTATCGACACCATTTTCCTCGAGTGCTGTACGGAGTTCGTCTTCGCTCAGAGCCTCGATCGCCTCGCTGGTCATCTTCATGAAGTTGATCTTGCGCTTGACCGGCGGGTTGAGGTCTCCGAACACGCTGGTGTTGGCAAAAGCGAACTCCTCGGCATATTTGCCCATGAAATGATCGAGAAAGGTGTTGAGCGCCGGCCTCACTCTCGGATCGTCGGTCATGTGGGCCTGGCAGTCCTCAAGCGTGTTGACCATCAGCGCGGTCCAGCGCGCCGCGCCCTTGTCGTTCATCAGCTGGATGGCATTGTGGGTGTGATGGAAGCTCAGCCTGAAGTCGGCGCCGTGATAATACGGGCCGCCGCCCATCACGTCGACCCACATCGAGGCTTGGGTGTTGATGTGGTGGTTTACCCCACCGACGCGGGCAAAGACGGAGACAAACCAGTCCTCGTCGGCAAAGACCCGGGTGTAGAAATTCTCGACGATGCGGACGATCCTGTCCGGTCCGAGCACGGAGAAGAGCTGCCAGAACTGGATCGGCTTCGAGAGATCGTCGGGGGCTTCGAGCGAGAGGATCTGCGCCATGCGGTGTGAATCCTCGGGAAGCAGCCCGCGGGCGATGGCAGACGTTATGTAGTCACGCTGGATCTTCTCGGTCATGTAGCCATGTCTTGTGGGAAATGCCGGATAGCTGTATCGGCTCACGCGCTGCGTCCTCGTGCTGCCTTGATTTTCGGTTCAGTTTCCGGGTCTATCTAGGCGGCGCGCCGGGTCAATACAATTCGGTCTTGACGGTCTGTTCCAGGACAATTGGCCGGGGATGGCTTTTTTGCTTGCCCTTCCATCTGCTGGAGGGTTTAGGCCGGGAGCGGCGAATTTTAAGGCAAGGGCGGAATTCCATCATGGCAGGCCATCACCATCATCATCACATGGATCCCGGCGCAGGCGACGCGCGGGTGGCCTGGGCGGTCGTCGTCAATCTGGGGCTGACGGTGGCGCAGATCATCGGCGGCATCGTCTCGGGTAGCCTCGCCATGATCGCCGACGCCATCCACAACCTCTCCGACGCGATGTCGCTTGTCATTGCCTTCTTCGCCCGCAAGATCGCGCGGCGGCCCGCCGACGGCAGCATGACATTCGGCTATGGCCGGGCCGAGGTGGTGGCGGCGCTGATCAACTACACGACGCTGATCGTGATCGGGTTCTATCTCATCTACGAGGCGGTGATGCGCTTCATCGAACCATCCGGCGTCGATGGCTGGCTGGTTGTGATCATCGCCGGGGTGGCGCTTGTGGTCGATGTGGTCACCGCGCTTCTGACCTGGTCGCTGTCAAAGGACAGCGTCAACATTCGAGCCGCCTTCCTGCACAATGTCGCCGATGCGCTCGGCTCGGTGGCGGTGATCTTCGCCGGCACCCTGATCATTCTCTATGACTGGCAGATCATCGATCCGCTCGTCACGCTGGCGATCGCCGGCTATATCCTTTGGATGTCGTTCTCCGAGATCGGCGGTGTCATCCGCATCCTGATGCTCGGTTCTCCCACGGACCTGGATACCGGCGCGGTGCTAAAGTCCGTCGAGGCCATCGATGGCGTGACCGGCATCCATCATGTGCACCTGTGGCAGATGCAGGAGCACCGCGCGGCTCTCGATGCGCATCTGGTAATCGATTCCGGCCGCTGGGACGATGCCGACGCAATCAAGCTGGCGGTGAAAGAGAAGCTGAAAGCCGATTTCGAAATCGGCCACACGACACTGGAACTGGAATGCTCGAAACATGCCTGCGTGGGCGCGGAGGTGATCGGCGACGGACCGGAGCCGGAAAGCCGGGAGCACCGACACGGGCACAACCACGGGCATGCTCATGACCACGGGGACTGAGCCACTGGCCGGACCCGCAGGACGTATTGCCTGATCAAATCCGGAACTTTCCTCCTGCTGACACATTGTCAAATGCAGATATGAAGGAGGCAGAGTTGAGTCCACACAAGCAAAGCCACTCGCGCGGAACAGGTTCGGCAGACGTCGTCGGTTTTTATGATGATGACACCGGCAGCATTCAGTATCTGGTTTCAGATCCGCAAACCGGAAAGGGCGCGCTGATCGATGCCGTCATGGGCTTTGATCCTGCGCATGCATCAATCGATCCCCAGGGTGTCAGCAAGATCATTGAATATGCCCGTGACACCAATATCGACATTTCATGGATTCTGGATACCCATCCGCATGCGGACCATCTCATGGCCTCCTGGTATCTCAAACAACGTCTCGGCGCGGTCAACGCGATCGGCGAGAAGGTCCGGGACATCGCCGAGCTGTGGCGCAAGCTCTATCATTTGCCCGACGCCTTTCGGCCCGAGCGGGATTTTGATCGACTGTTTGGCGATGGCGAAACCTTCAAGATCGGAAAGCTGCCGGTTCGGGTCATGCTGACGCCGGGACACACGCTTGGATCGGTGACCTATGTCGTGGGCAGCGACGCGGCCTTCGTCAATGACACGTTCATGCAGCCCGATGTGGGGACCGCACGGGCCGATTTTCCCGGTGGCTCGGCCGGCCAGCTCTATGACAGCCTGCAATCCATCCTTGCGCTCGATGACGAGACGCGGCTGTTTGTCGGCCATGACTACGGCACCGACAGCCGCACCGAACCAGCCTGGGAATCGACGGTTGCCGAACAGCATACCTCAAACGCCCATATCGGTGGCGGAACATCGAAGCAAAACTACGTCAAGCAACGTGACGCCCGCGACAAGACGCTTGCCCTGCCGGACCGGATGCTGCACGTGCTGCAGATGAACCTCAGGGCCGGGCGGGCTCCCGAGCCCGAGAGCGATGGCAAACGCTACCTGAAGATTCCACTGAACCGTTTTCCCAAGGAGACAGCATGAAAACCGAAGAGACCAACAAGGGCACTCTGGAAAACTGGACCCCGCAGGAGGTTGCGGAAGCCTTCGAACGCGACGAGATCGTGTTGATCGACGTGCGCACGCCGCAGGAATACAGTTTCGAGCGGATCGACGGCGCGCTGCTGGCTCCGATGCAGGCCTTCCAGGCGGTGCACATGCCGGGGCAGGGCGAGAAACGCATCGTGTTTCATTGCGGATCGGGCGTGCGTTCGAAAAAAGTCGCGGAAATGTGCCTGAATGCTGGCATCGACCGGATCGCCCACATGGAGGGTGGCTTTGGCGCCTGGAAGGAGGCCGGTCTGACCTACACCGGCACCGACATGACCACGGGTGCACCCAAGCACATGAAGAAGTCCGGCTGAGCATCCGGCAACAGGTCGTTCGATCATGAAACGGCCGCTGCGGGTTTTCCGCAGCGGCCGTAGGCGGTTGTCTGCCCTTCGAGCGGCCGGTTGCCTTGCCGGATTTTGTCGGCCATGCGGCCATGCTCAGCCCGCCGCGTCCCGCCACAGCGCGGATATGTGGGCTTCGAGCGCGCCCGGGCTGTCCCCGAGCAGGTTCTTGACGATGTCTCGGACCTGATCGTGCAGGCGTGCCGAACGGGCAATCATGCAGGCGCGCAGAACGGCGATCTCGGCTTCGCTGCCGATCGCCTCAGGGTCCGTGGCGATCAGCGTTTTAAGGGCGTCGAGGTCATGGTCGTCGCCGAGCGCTTCGCCGGCGATGTCGGCAATCCGTGCACGCAGGGCCATCTCGCCGGGCCAGGCGAGGCTCAATAACTGGATATGCATGCGGTGATACTTGATACGCTTGCGAAGGTCGTGCCAGTCTTCCGGATCGCCGCTTTCGATGGCCCTTTCCAGGGCGGAGACCGCCTTGCCGTAGTTCTTTGCGGTGCCCCCTGCCAGCAGGGCGATGGCCTTCTTCCGCCTGGCGGGAAGCTGCAGATCGGCGAGGGCTCCAATGCCGTCCTGGCAGATGGCGATGGCCGCGGTGATCCTGGCGTCGAGGTCAACTGCAGCGGTGGCAATCCGGTCACGGCGCGCGGCCAGCCGGGCGCGGATTGCCTTGAGAGCCGGCCGGCTCTCGCCTGCCGCGCCCGAGGCGAGCAGATGGTCGAGTGCCTCGACCAGTGCCGTTGCATCGCGCACCTCGGACAATGTGGCCGCCATGTCGCGCAGCCGGGCATTTTCACGGGCAAAGAAATCGGGTGCGGCGGCACGGACCAGCCGGAACAGGCCCCTGAGCCGCTTGAAGCGCTTGCGGGCGTCGTGAATGGCCTGATAGGGGCCGTCGGGCTGGCGGCGCAAAACATGGATGGCGCGCTCATACTGGATTTGGGCGATGCGGACCACTTCACCGGTCAGGGGCTTGCCGGGCCTGATGCGGTAACTCACGGGCGCTCATCCCCAGGCCCGCCTACCGGCCAGCCATTCATCGCCAGCATGGCGTTCGACCAGGCCGGGTCGCCGGTGACCTCGCGCCCCAGCCAGGAGGGCAGGACCGGATCGTCGCTCTCCGAGCGCATCTCCACCTCGGCTGTCACCAGCCCGGCAAGCTGGCCTGCATAGACATCGATCTCCCAGACGAAACCGTCGATGGTCAGGACATGGCGGGTTTTTTCGATCAGCCGCCCGCGGCTGGCTTGCGCCATGGCATGCGCATCGGCAACCGGGATCAGGTATTCGAACTCGTGCCGGGTCATGTCCGAAACGCCGACCTTGACCGTCAGTTCCGCCTGCGTCTCATCGGAGATGCGCACCCGCATCGAGGTGCCACCGTCGATAGCGACATAGGCCTGGACGATGGCCTTCGAGCTCTCGACGGCATTGCGCCAGCCGTCGTTTTCCACGAGGAATTTGCGTTCGATCTCAAGGGCCATAAGGTATTTTTGGCGGAAACGACTGTCACATGCAACCGCAGCAGTAAGCCCTGCTCGCGGGACCGGAAGGTTACCCGACACGCCAAGCGATCCGGACGCTGGAGGCCGGGCTTCAGCCGCCAGCCATTCCGCTCCCCATTGGGGATCGTTTGCTGGAGTGGGGGATGGGACCCTCGGGACGCCGCACTCATGATAGCCATTCGTGTGAAACGCGGGAAATTTGACCCCGGACCGCATAGGGTGTGTCAGGTATCGCGTTTCTTCGCCAACGTTACCAGCCCCTCAAGCGCGTCGGTGGTCACCTTTGTCGTCGCTCCAAAAAGCCCTTCCGTGACGTTCAAGCCCCACAGAAAGACAAAGATGAAGCTGGCCGCCTGCTCCCTGGATAGACCATTGGATTCCGAAGATGTCGATACCCCAAGTTGCGCAATCAATTCTGTGTATCGTTTCTGCAGCATCTCGTGTGCGACAGGGTCGTGGCGCGCTTGTTCCAGGCCGACGGCCGCCAGCCTTTTGAAATCCACACCGTCGTCGCTTTCGATTGCGGAGAGCGCGGCCCACAGGGACCCGATCACGTCAGCGATGGATGTATCGCCGTTTGCTTTCGAGGCCGATGCGGCAACCAAAGACAACAGATCCTGGGACTGCTGGATGCTGGCACGGACCAACTGCTCCTTGCTGTCGAAATATGTATAGACCGCTCCCGCCGACATTCCGGATGTCTGAATAATGTCGGCCATGGAAGTGTTTTGAATGCCATTGGCCTGAAAGCAAAGGCGCGCGGCCGTGAGAATACGGTCCTTTTGCTGCTGGCGTCTTCGTTCGGAAATGCGGGGCATCGGCAACCCTTATCGTTTGGCCGGGCGCTTGACAACATTTGCTCTCACGCTACAAAAAGAATAAGTATTCTCTTTGAGCCAACGGCCAATCGTCCCGAAAAAGGGCGTTTGCGCGACTGGAGAAGTCATGTCGAAGCGCGATCCATCCGAGGTGCAAACCTTCTTTACCCCGGCCGTCAAACGGCTGGCGAACATGCAGCCTTACTAGCCGTCCCGATCTCCAATCGTCTTTCAAGAGGAAACCTTCGATGTTCAAACTGACAGCTACAATCGGCACCGCGATGTGCGCAGGCTTGTTCCTGTTGTGCTTCTTCGTTCCGACGACTTTCGTCATGCTTTATGGTGCCAGTGCCGACGCAGGGGCCGCCTTCATGGGCCGTCGCGCCTCCGTATTGTTCCTTGGCCTTGCCGTTATCTTCTGGCTCGCGCGCGATGCCGAAAAGAGCGCACTTCGCGATGCGATCTGCTTTGGCGCGGCGGTCGCCTTCGGCGGTGCTGCGCTGACCGGTTTCTGGAGCTACTTCAGCGGTACATCAGGCCCGCAGATGATCCTGTCGGCCATGGGCGAGGCAGGTCTCGCGGCCTTGTTCTTCCTGTCAACAAAACGGCCCTGATGCACCGCTGGCTCTGCGCCCTGCCACTCTGAAGCGCCGTAAAGGTCGGGTGTCGCTCATCTCACCTGTCACAGCGTCAGCCAAGTACCGCGCCGCTCATACACAGGCTGATCGGGCTGAGCCATACCCATGTCAGCCCACCGGTTGGCGAACGCGCTTGCCGGCCGGCAGCATTCTTTGCACTCTGCCGGCCTTGCCCGCTACCTGAACATCGGCGGCCGAGCGTCGACCCAGATCCCGTCCGCCTTGCCGGACTCGGCCACCGCGAAGACGGCAGCCATCGAGCGCAGTCCGTCCTCGGCGCGGGGGTAGAGATTGGCGGCAGTGTCCATCGCCCGGCCTTCTTTCCCGGCGCGGATGGCTTCGGCCAGATCCTTGTAGATATTGGCGAAGGCCAGCGGCATGCCTTCGGCGTGGCCGATGGTGACGCGGCTGGTGCGGTCGGCCTCGGGAGAGAGGTTGACTTCACCCCGCTCAATCACCTGCAGTCTGCCGCCAAGCGGCATCCAGTAAAGCTGGTTGGGTTGTTCCTGGGCCCAGCGGAGCCCTCCGCTTTCGCCGAACACCTGCAACGTCAGCCCGTGCTGGCGGCCGATGGCGATGGACGAGGTCCAAAGCCGCCCCACTGCTCCGCCGTCCATGCGGAAATTGACCATGGCATCGTCTTCGAGCTCTCGGCTCGAAATACAGGAGACAATGTCGGCGGAGAGTTTTTCGACTTCCTGGCCGGTGACGAAACTTGCCATGTGCAGCGCGTGGATGCCGCAATCGGCGAACTGCGCCGAGACGCCGGCCTGGGACGGATCGTAGCGCCAGCGCACGCGCGGATTGTCGGCGTCGGCTGCATCGGCATGGTGTCCATGGGCGAACTCGGCCTTGACCAGCCGGATCTTGCCCAGATCGCCGCGCGCGACCATCGCCTTCATGTGGCGGACCAGTGAATAGCCGGTGTAGCCGTAATTGACCGCGCAGATCTTTCCGGTGGCGCGGGCGGTGCGGACGATATCCTCGCCCTGTTCAATCGTCATGGTCATCGGCTTTTCGCAGAGCACGTGAAAGCCCGCCTCGAGAAAGGCCTTGGTGATCTCGTAGTGGGTGGCGTTCGGCGTGGCGACGGTGACCAGGTCGATGCGGTCATCGCGGGTGCGCTCGCCCTCAAGCATCTCACGCCAGTCGCCATAGGCGCGGGTCTCGTCCAGTCCAAGCCGCTGGCCATAATCGCGGCCGGCGTCGGGCCGGTGGTCGAGCGCGCCGGCTGAAAACTCGAATTCGCCGTCAAGACCGGCGCCGAGCCGGTGCGCCGGGCCGATCTGGCTGCC
This sequence comes from Parahoeflea alexandrii, assembly GCF_024105735.1. Classification (GTDB taxonomy): domain Bacteria; phylum Pseudomonadota; class Alphaproteobacteria; order Rhizobiales; family Rhizobiaceae; genus Hoeflea; species Hoeflea alexandrii. The sequence continues at coordinate 1,456,548 of NZ_JAAAML010000001.1, forward strand.
TTCGCCGCCGCCGATCATGCCCCATTTGAGTCGTGTCATGGCCAGGTCCCCCGCTCAGAAGCCGATGGATTTGAGATAGGCGCGGTTGGCTGTGGCGTCGCCCAGCGTGTCGGGGTCGAGCAGCGGATCGCAATCCTGCTCCACCGTGCACCAGCCCTCGAAACCGTGGTCGAGCAGGATCTGCCGCACCGCCGGGAAATCGACGTCGCCCTGGCCGAGATTGCAGAAGATGCCCTGGCCGCAGGCATCATAGAAACCGGTGCGGTTGGCAATCGCCTTCGCTTTCACATCCGGATCGATGTCCTTGAAATGCATGTAGGAAATGCGGCCGATATGGCGTTTCATGAATCTCACCGGATCAAAGCCCGCATAGGAGTGATGGCCGGTGTCGAAACAGATCTTCAGCACCGTTTCGTCGACCTCGTCGAGCAGGCGCTCGAGTTCCGGTTCGAAATCGATGAAGCCCGCCGCGTGGGCATGGATGCCGACGGTGAGGCCGTAGTCTTCCGCGCCCATCTTCGCCACGGTGGCGATGCGGTCGCGAAAGGCCGACCATTCGGCCTGGTCCATCTGCTCGGCCTCGCCGGCGCGGCCGGCGGTCGGCGCGCGGCGCGGCGAGATCGAATCGATCAGCACCAGGTGCTTTGCGCCATGGGCATGAAGCGCCTTGCAGGTCCTGACCGCGCCGTCCATCACGTCGTCCCATTGCGCCGGATCGTGGAAGGCGCGGAACACCACGCCGCCGATCAGCTCCAGCCCGTGCTGGTCAAGCGCCTCGGCAAGGATCGCCGGGTCCTCGGGCATGAAGCCCACGGGCCCGAGCTCGATGCCGGTGTAACCGGCTTCCGCGCATTGGGAGAGCACCGTGCGCCAGGCCGGGTTGCGCGGATCGTTTGGAAACTCAACGCCCCAGGAGCAGGGCGCATTGCCGATTTGGATGGTCATGTCCTAAAGCCTCAGAGCGTTTGGATGGTTTGCCAGGTTTTTGTCCGTGACGAAGCGAAGGCCGCCGCCACGATTTCGTTGACCGCGAGCCCGTCGCGGAATGTCGGCCAGACCGGCTCGCCGGTCTCGATGGCGCGAAGGAAATCCCGTGCCTCGATTGTAATCTGGTCCTGGTAGCCGGTGCCGTGGCCGGGGCCCTGGCAGAACGGCAGGTAGTCGGGATGTGCGGGGCCTGTCAGGATCTTGCGGAAGCCGCGCACGGCTTCCGGCTCTTCCATCCGGTAGAGCCAGAGCGCATTCTGGTCTTCCTGGTCGAAGCGGATCGCGCCCTTCGTGCCGGTAATCTCGTAGGCGTAGCCCATCTTGCGGCCGGTGGCGATGCGGCTGAAATGCATCTGTCCCATCGCGCCATTTTCAAAGCGGCACATCATCTGGCCCTGGTCATCATTGCCGACCTTGCCGCCGGGCCGGGTGGCGTGAACGGTCTCGATCTCTGCGATCAACGCGCGGATCGGGCCGGCGAGCGCCAGGGCTGCGTTGATCATGTGCGGGGCAAGGTCGCCCATGGTGCCATTGGCGCGACCGTCGGTGCGCCAGCTCGCCGGGGCTTGCGGGTCTGCATAGAAATCCTCGGTATGCTCGCCGCGGAACCAGGTGATGTCGCCAATCGCGCCTTCGGCGATCAATTGCCGGGCGAACCGGCTTGCTGGCGTGCGGATATAGTTGAAGCCGACCATGTTGGCCGCACCGCTTGCCTCCGCCGCTTCCACCATGGCGCGGCTGTCGTCGAGCGTGGCGCCCATGGGTTTTTCACACAGCACCGGCTTGCCAAGCGCGAAGGTGGCCTCGGCAATGACGCGATGGGTGGATTGCGGCGAGGCGATGATCACGGCCTCGACCTTCGGATCGGCCACCAGCTCCTGCCAGTCGCGCGCCGCGCGCCGGAAACCGTAGGCTCTGCGGTAGCGTTCGGCCGAGTCGGGCGAACCTGCGGAGACCATCTCAAGCCTTGGCCGCAGGCCGGTGTCGAACACCGCGCCGACAGCCGTCATCGCCACCGCATGGGCCTTGCCCATGTAGCCTCCGCCGACGATTCCGATGCCGATCTCTCCCATATCAGCCTCTGTTTTGAAATTCAGTTTGCAACCGGTTGCAAAATAAGTATCCTCGGAATCGGAGTTTCGCAAGCGGCATTTTGGGAACCGGAAACAATCCGGAGAATCTGCCGCTGCCATCGGGAGGTTGCAGCGCTCATGAATGACGGGACCGTTCGGCTGACGACAGCGCAGGCCATCATCAGGTATCTGGCCAGTCAGTTCATCGAGATCGATGGCGAGGAGATGCGCCTGTGCGGCGGCGGCTTCGGCATTTTCGGCCATGGCAATGTCACCTGCCTGGGCGAGGCGCTGTATGACCATCGCGAGGCGCTGCCGCTCTATCGCGGCCAGAACGAGCAGAGCATGGGCTTTGCCGCCGCCGGCTATGCCAAGCAGTGGCTCAGGCAGCGCTTCATGTTCTGCACCGCGTCGGCGGGGCCGGGGACGGCCAATCTCCTGACAGCGGCGGCGCTGGCGCACGCCAACCGGTTGCCGATGCTGATGCTCTGCGGTGATATCTTTTTGACGCGGCTGCCCGACCCGGTGCTGCAGCAGCTCGAGCATTTCGGCAATCCGGCCATGGGGCTGAACGACGCCTTCAAGGCGGTGAGCCGCTACTGGGACCGGATCACCCATCCGGCGCAGATCATCCAGTCGCTGCCCGCGGCGATCGCCACCATGCTCGATCCGGCCGATTGCGGCCCGGCGTTCCTCGGCCTGCCGCAGGATGTGCAGGGCTGGGCCTATGACTACCCGGTCGAGCTGTTTGAAAAGAAAGTCCATCGCATCCGCCGGCAGGCGCCGGATGCGGCGGAAATCGCCGATGCCGCGGCGGCAATCGCTTCGGCAAAGCGACCGGTGATCATCGCCGGCGGCGGGGTGCAGTATTCGCGCGCGGTCAAGGAGCTGACTGCCTTCGCCGAAGTGCGGCAGATCCCGGTGATCGAGACCATCGCCGGGCGTGCGAACCTGCTCAATGATCATCCGCTCAACATCGGCCCCGTCGGCGTCACCGGTTCGGACAGCGCCAACGCGATTGCAGAAAAGGCCGACGTGATCATCGCCATCGGCACGCGGCTGCAGGATTTCACCACCGGCTCCTGGACCGCCTTCGACAAGGCGGCGAAGCTCGTATCCCTCAATGCCGCGCGGCACGATGCGTCCAAGCACCTGTCACTGCCCGTTGTGGGGGATGCGAAACTTGCGATCGAAGCGCTCGATGCGGCGCTTGGCGGCTACACAAGTCCGGCGGACTGGACCGGTTTCGCGCAGGACCAGCGCAAGGCCTGGGACGCCTATGTCGCGGGCAATGTGGCGCATGGAAACCGGCCAAATTCCTATGCGCAGGCGATCGGCGTGGTCAACGCGCTGTGCGATGCCCGCGACCGGGTGGTCACCGCCGCGGGCGGGCTGCCGGCGGAAGTCACCGCCAACTGGCGCACGCTCGATATCGGCACCGTCGACGTCGAGTTCGGCTTTTCCTGCATGGGCTACGAGATCGCCGGCGGCTGGGGGGCGCGCATTGCGCAGTTCGAGCGCGAGCCGGACAAGGACACCATCGTCTTTGTCGGCGACGGCTCGTATCTCTTGATGAATTCCGACATCTATTCCTCGGTGCTGAGCGACCGCAAGCTGATCATTCTGGTGCTCGACAATGGCGGCTTTGCCGTCATCAACAAGCTGCAGAACAACACCGGCAATGAGAGCTTCAACAATTTGATCGCCGATTGCCCGACGGTTGCCGAGCCCTTCGCTGTCGATTTCGAGGCGCATGCGGCGGCGATGGGCGCGATTGCCGAAACGGTCTCCAGCCCGGCCGAACTGGGCGAGGCATTCAAGCGCGCCAAGGCGAGCCCGAAGACCCATGTCATCGTCATGAAGGTCGATGCCTATGACGGCTGGACCGCGCAAGGCCATGCCTGGTGGGAAGTCGGCACGCCCCACGTGACGGACAACCCGAAGGTGGAAGCCGCGCACAAGGAGCAGGAATCCACCCGCGTCAAGCAGCGCAAGGGTATCTGAGGCGATGAAGAGCTTTCAGACCCAATCCTTGCGGGGGCGACGGAGATGAACGTTCTCGAGGGCATCAGAGCGCGGAACTTCCTCGTCATCGGCCGGGTCGGCATGGATCTGTCGCCCGATCCAGCGGGCACCCGCACCCGGGACGCAAGTTCGATGATGGTGGCGATGGGCGGTTCCAGCGCCAACATTGCGGCGGGCCTGGTAAAGTTCGGCTGCAAGGCCGCGCTGGTGACCAAAGTGTCCGACGATGCGGTCGGCTGGTATTGTCTGGGTCAGCTCGATCACTACGGCATCGACCGCGGCCACGTGAAGACGGTCACCGGGGAATACCGGACCTCGCTTGCGGTCTACGAGACCCGGGTCGAGGAGCACCAGAGCGTCATCTACCGCAACAACGCCGCCGACTTCCAGATGGACATCGCGAATGTCGAGGCGGTTGACTACGCCAGCTACGGCGCGCTGATCACCGCCGGAACGGTGTTTGCGGCCGAGCCTTCGCGCACGGCCGCGTTCCGGGCCTTCGAACTGGCGCGGGCTAGCGGGCTGCCGATCATCTTCGACGTCGATTACCGGCCCTATTCGTGGCCCTCGCCGCAGGTCGCCGAAGAGGTGCTGTCGCGCGCGGGCAGCCTGGCCGATGTCATCGTCGGCAATGATGAGGAATTCGGCTTCATGGCCGGCGGCATCGAGATGGGGCTTTCCAAGGCGCGAGACCTTGCCGGTTCGAGCGCCGCGATCGTGGTCTACAAGATGGGCCCCGAAGGCGCGATCACGTTTTTTGACGGCCAGGAGATCCGCACTGGCATCTATCCGGTGGACGCGCTCAAACCCACCGGCGCGGGCGACAGTTTCATGGCGGGCCTCCTGGCCTCGCTGTCGGAAGGCCGCGACATGCGCGACGCCGTGCTGCGCGGCTCGGCCTGCGCTGCAATCGTCGTCTCACGGCCCGGCTGCGCCCCGGCCATGCCCGACACTGAGCAGCTCGAGGCCTTCCTCGCATCCCATCCCGGCCCGACGCCTGTCTGAGCCCCATATCGTCTGAAAGGACCAGAACCATGCATATCGCGCCCTATGACAACGCCAACAAACCCATTGTGGATGTCGAGAACGCCTGTGTTCCGCTCAACTATTTCAACATCGTCAAGCTCAGGAAGGGCGAGGCGTTCGAATACCAGGTGCCCGGCTACGAGACCTGCATCGTGCCTGCCACCGGCAGCGTCGATGTCAGCGTCGAGGGCGTGTCCTTCGCCAGGCTGGGAAACCGCGGCGTCGATGTCTGGGACGGCGAACCGGAGGGTGTCTATGTGCCCGTCGGCGCGAAGGTGACGATTGTCTGCGTGTCGAATCAGACCGAGACCTTCATCGCCGGTGCGAAATACGACAAGGTGCTGGAACCCTTCGATGTGCGCGCCGACGGGCTCGATCTTGTGCAGTACGGCTCCGACGACACCAAGACCCACCGCAAGATCAAGCACATTCTCGGCCAGAAGCAGCATGGCAAGGTTGGCCGGCTCTTGGTCAGCGAATTGTTCACCGTCGGGCAGGGCGGCTGGTCGGGTTTTCCGAGCCACAAGCACGACACCGACCGTCTGCCCGACGAGACCCGGCATGACGAGACCTACAATTTCCGCTTCCGGCCCAATCACGGCTCCGGCGTGCAGATGCTGCAGCGCGAAGACAACAAGCCGGGCGACGCCTATCACATCGTCGACGGCTCGACGATCTGCCTCGACAAGGGCTACCACCCGTGCTGCGTGCTGCCGGGCTACGAGATGTATTATTTCACCATTCTGGGCGGGTTGAGCCAGCGCTCGCTGATCCAGTATTTCCAGCCCACCCATGCCTACCAGATCGAGACGATCCCGGGCATCAAGGACATGGTCGCGAAGTTCAAATGAGCATTGCAACACTCGCCGAGGTGCTCCAACCGGCGCTGAAGGGTGGATATGCGGTCGCCGGCCTGGTCACGCTCGGCTGGGAAGACATGCGCGCCTATGTGGCGGCCGCGGAAGCCGAAAACCTGCCGGTGATCCTGCAGGCCGGGCCCTCCTGCCGGGCGCATACGCCACTGCCGGTGCTGGGCAAGATGTTCCGGTACCTGGCCGAGAATGCCAGCGTGCCGGTGGTGGCCCATCTCGATCACGGCTACACCTTCGAGGACTGCAGGGAAGCGCTCGACAGCGGCTTCACCTCGCTGATGTTTGACGGCTCGCGCAAGCCGCTCGAGCAGAACATCGAGGAGACCGCGCGGATCGCCGAAATGGCGCACGAGGCCGGCATTTCCTGCGAGGGCGAGATCGGTTTCGTCGGCTATTCCGGCGGCGAGAATTCGGCCGGCACCGATCCCGAGGAAGCCGCAAAGTTTGCGCGCGAAACCGGGGTCGACGCCATGGCGATCTCGGTCGGCAATGTGCATCTGCAACAGGACAGGCAGGGCGGACTGGACGAGCCGCGCATCCGCGCCATCGAGGCGCTGACCGCGGTTCCGCTGGTCATCCATGGCGGCTCCGGTGTGCCGGTTGCCCAGCGCACGGCGCTGGCGCGTGGGTCGCGGATCTGCAAGTTCAACATCGGCACCGAACTCCGCATGGCCTTTGGCGCGGCCCTGCGCGAGGCGGTCAACCGTGATCCGGATCGCTTCGACCGGGTGACGATTCTGAAAGAGACCCACGACCCGGTGACAGCTGTGGCACGGCAGGTGATCCGTGCGCTTGGCCCAACCCAACCCGAACCGGCGCAATTTTAGCCGGCGCAACAGGAAAAGACGGACATGCTCAATATTGGAATTCTGGGTTGCGGCCGCATCGGCCAGGTTCATGCCAGCAGCGTCAGCCACGTGGATGGTGCGCGGGTGGCCGCCGTCGCTGATGCGTTTCCCGCGGCGGCCAGCGCGCTTGCCGAAAAGACCGGCGCCCGGGTGATGAGTACGGATGAGATCATCGCCAGCCCGGATATCGACGCGGTGGTGATCGGAACGCCGACTGACACGCATTTCGATCTGATCGATAAGAGCGCGAAGGTCGGCAAGGCGATCTTCTGTGAAAAGCCGGTCGACATGTCCGCCGACCGGATCCGTCAGCTGATCACGATCGTCGAGGCTACGGGCGTGCCGTTCCTGACCGGGTTCAACCGCCGCTTCGATCCCGGCTTCGCGACCATGCGCGCCCGTATCGCTGCCGGCGAGGTCGGCGACGTCGAACTCGTCACCATCCTGTCGCGTGATCCTTCGCCGCCGCCGGTCAGCTACATCAAGAGCTCTGGCGGTCTGTTCCGCGACATGATGATCCATGATTTTGACATGGCGCGGTTCCTGCTCGGCGAGGAGGTGGTTCAGGTCTACGCCACCGGTTCGGCGCTGGTCGACCCGGCGATCGGTGAGGCCGGCGACGTCGATACCGCCGTTGCCGTGCTGACCACCGCCTCGGGCAGGATCTGCCAGATCTCTAACTCGCGCCGCGCCACCTACGGCTATGACCAGAGGGCCGAGGTGCACGGTTCGCTCGGGCTGATCAAGGCCAACAATGTGCCTGAAAACAATGTCGAGATCGCCAGCGGCAACGGGTTCCGCTCGGCGCCGGCGCAGCATTTCTTCCTCGAACGCTATGCAGGGGCCTATGTGGCCGAGATGATCCACTTCGTGGAGTGCGCGGCCTCGGGCATGGCGCCGTCACCCGGAATCCGCGACGGGCTGGCAGCCCAGATGATCGCCGATGCGGCTGCCATGTCACTTGAAACCGGGGTCCCGGTCAGGCTGGGCTGACGGGACGTCACAATCAGAAACGCTCCCGGCTGACTTTTTGCCGGGAGCTCAACACGCTGAGAGCTATTCAAACCGGCTCTGACCGGGAAATCCGGATCAGGCAGCCTTGGCGGCGTCACCGGAGATGTTCTTGGTGACGGTGTCGAGTGCCCATTGCTTGATCTGGGCTTCGAGTTCCTCGTTGCGCTGACGCAGCGCATCGACCTCGACATCCATCTTTTCGCGCTCGGCCTGGTGGATCGCGTCGAGCTCTTCCTGCAGTTCCTTGTTGCGGGCGCGCAGAGCCTCGACGTCCTGGCCGTTCATCGAATCCATCTGGTTCTGAAGGGTGAGGATCTGCGACTTCATCTTTGACTGGAATTCCGACAGCGCGGCGATCTGGGCTTCCTGCTCATCGAGATCGGCGGTGGATTTCGGCGTCAGGAACATTGCACCGATCGAAAGAACCGCGAACAGCGGAACGAGTATGGCCGCGGGGCCTGCCAGGGTGTGAATAAGCCCTGCGTGACCGATGTCGAACATGGCCGCGAAAAACAGCGTTCCGAGCGAGATCGCCACGACCCCGAGGAGTTTCGCAACCAAGCCCATCAAGCCGCCTTTGCCGTTCTGAGCCTTGGTTTTTTCTGATTTCTGGGCAGCCACGACGAACTCCTTACACGATAACAAAAATGTTGACCTGAACCGGCGCAAGGACGTGTCGCGCCCTTACGGGCTGCGGTTCCATGCGAACGCGGTCTGCAATGTTGATTAACATGCCGGGATCGGGAGCGATCGGGTTGGCGCGCGAGAGTGCATCATGCCGCCCCTTGAGGGGTCTCGCAGTTTAAGGTTAACCGAATGGATTTAAGGAAAGGTGAAAGCCGCGCGGCGGATAAAGCCGGAGCCGGCATGATGGTGCGCCGATGATGCGATTGCGATTACCGGCGCAGCCGGGATCAGATGCGGCTGTGGCTGTCGCGCGCATCCGGGTCGCTGTGCGGCGAGTTGGCGGTGTCGAAGCAGGCCGTGACCTCCATACGCGCCATCTTGATCAGGTAGGAGAGGAAGCGCGTGTCGGAGCGTGGCTGATCTTCGCCGGTGCTGCGCGAGAGCTCATAGGCGCTGGCCAGAAGCGCCTGGATTTTCAGCAGTGTAATCGTCTGGTCGATTCCAGCCGGCTTGTCGCTCATGAGAAAGCCCCGGCCCGAGAGGCCTGATCCTGCGTGATGAAAGGCAGTTGCGCACCCCTGCGGACAATCAGCGACCGTTCGATACCGGCGTGGATCCTGCCCGATTGCAGCGCGACCTCGCTGACTTCGACATAGGCGACAAGGCACCAGTCACCCGACAGGATGCGCGGCATGCCCGCCGGTATGACTTTCCATCCCAGATCGAGCCAGCGCTTGAGCAGGAACTGTTGCAGAACACCGCCGGTATGGGTCACCCCTTCGTCAAGGCAATATTCCATCACCGCACAGAACATCTGCCCGAGGATGCCAGTGGCACCAACGCCGCGATACTCGGGCAATACGTAGGTGCGGGTCCAGTCAGCCCATTCGGGGCTGCGGGGCAGGCCGATGTTTTCGCACATGTGCGGAAATTCTTCCGACACCAGATTCGGGACCGTGGTCGGCATCAGCCGCGCGGAGGTGACCACCCGGCCTTCGAGCATGCCGAGCAGATAGGTCGAGTCCGGCGTGTCGAATGGATCGAGTTCCAGCCCATCGTCGCTGATTGGCACCCAGCGATTGGCTACCGCATAGTAGTCGTGGCGGCGGCGAAGGAACTCCTCGAACTCGCGTTCGTAGAGATGCTTGTTCCGTGTGTTGACAACATGAGCTTCAATCATCTTCTTTCCCCTTTGCTCCTGGGGGAAAGGTAGTCCTCGTGGCTAGCGAGCGTCGCCTAGCGATTCGGCCAGTTGACCCAGGGTGATCTCGCCTTGTTGAAGTGCACGTGCAACCGCGTGGGTCGTGTTGGTGGCGTTGAGCTTCATGCGGATCTGGGCGGTGTGAAAGCGCACCGTCTTTTCACTGATACCGAGAATGACCGAGACGTCCCAGCAGGATTTGCCCGCCGAGGTCCACAACAGGACTTCGCGCTCGCGGGAAGACAGTCTGCCGCGGCCCGGCCGCCTCTGCTGGCGTCGCTCGATTGCCGAGGAGGTGTAGACTGCCATCAGGTTGAGAGCCCCGCGTTCTCGCGAGCTCAGCCTCAGCCTGGTCGCTGCGCCGAACGAGATGGCCGAAAGCCATTCATCCCTTGAAAACACCGGCACGATGTAGCCGTCTGCCAGACCGTGCTCTGCGGCTTCGCCTGCCACCTGGGCCGCGCCGTCGCGTTGCGCAAATCTCTGGTCGACCTCATGCCAGGCAAAAGGAGACATGGTCGAATAGACCTGCTGACAGACCGAGTCGGTGCCGGCATAATCACGCTCGACATAGCGATCCCACCAGTCCTGGGGAAAGCGGTTGGTCTTGACCAGAGGGTCGATCGCGTTGTTGCCGACCGGCAGGCCGGTATAGATCATGTGCTGGAAGCCGTAATCGCCAACCACCTGCAGCAGATCATCGAGCAGGTCGTCAATCAGGATGTGATTGTCGACGCGCTCGATAAATTCGAAGACTTTCGTATCCTGCACACCCATCTAAATACCCGAATTGAAAAGGCCTTTGCGCCGATTGAATCAGCTCATCATCTGGATAAACTAACCCTTAAAATTAAGTGGTGCAAATATCATTGTCATGCAACAGGTCATTCATCTAACGTACAATGCTGTATAAAGTTTGATTTCTAACTAATTTGTGCGCCACGGTTGCCGAAGATGTCGTTTGCGACCCATGTATCGATATAGAAGTATTTCAGATATATCAGGTTGATACATGGTGGGTTTGCGGTCGGTTCTGGGTGCGGTGATCTGTATCTGGTATTGTCCGGTCGTTCCGGGGATTGCGCTGCAAAGAGTTTTTGCGGCCGGACCAGTGCTGCGGCCATGAACAAGTTTCAGGATTTTGCGCTCTATTCCGGCTTTCCCGCAAGCCTTGCTGACTGGACACTGCCGTCCGGCCCGGCGGCGCGATATTCTCGCGGAGATATGCCGTAGTGTTCCCTGAAGATGCGCGAGAAATGCTGCATGTTGTTCAGGCCCCAGCGCATGGCGATGGCGCTCACAGTCCAGCCGGCAAAAAGCGGATTGCGCAGATCGGAGGCAACGCCGGCGAGGCGCAGTAGCCGGATCTTCGAGGCGACCGATGTGCCTTCCGCCTGAAACACTTCGCTTAGGCGGCGCACTGAAACCGACAGGGCCGCGGCAATCTCCGCGCGATCCAGATCAGGATCGCGGATCCGCTGTGCAATGATGGTGTCAGCCTGGTGGATGAGCCGGTTCTCTGTCGCCGTTCGGACCGCCTCCGCACCGCGCAATGTCGTCAGTCCAGTGGCGCACAGGTCTATGATGCTGTCTTCGAGACAACGGCGGGTGGCTGGATTTGCCGTCACCTGGGCACCAATCAGGCGCAGCACACTGTCGCGGACAAGCCCGCCGATCTCTGATGCCCCGCTCACGGTCAGACCGGTCAGGAGGTCTGCATTGGGCAATCTTTGCAGCAATTCGAGGCGGGGTATCTGAACCACCAGTTGGCGGAACCCGTCGGGCAGAGACAGATCATAGGGGTCGATGGAGCTGTAAAGGGCGAAATCGCCCTGGCCAAGTTCGGCCATTCGTCCGCACTGCTGGATCAGCCCGTTCCGTTCCAGCTGGATGCTGAGCAGAAACCACTCGTCGGTGGCCTTTGCGATGTCGTGCCTGCGGCGGCGCACCAATTGCTGGCTGCCGGAGACTATGGAGGTTGATATGCGCGGCATGCGATTGAGCCGGATTTCTCCGGTAAAGTCGCTTCGGCTTTCCGAAATGCACTCGAGCTGGACATAGGCGTCACAAACAGCCTCGCGCCAGAATGCAAATCTGTCGCGTTGATGCACGCTCGACGTGCTCAGGTGGATGCCGGTCTCGATCAGTACAGCCTCCTTTGTCTTGTCTTGAGGATTGACCATTCCCGTCGAAAATCAAGCGGTTTTTCACCGCTGCCCGGAATCACAAGTCCACGCGCCCAAACTGCAAAGCATCGCAGTCCCGGCGGTGGCAGGGTGATCTGCGACGCATAATCAAAACAAGGGAACACTGGAAATGTCAGGATCTTTCAAAGTTGCAGCAGTGCAGGCCGCTCCGGCCTTTCTCAATCTGGATGCGGGTATCGACAAGGCGGTCGGACTGATCGAGCAGGCGGCGGCTGAGGGCGCGAAGCTGATCGGTTTTCCGGAAACCTGGCTGCCAGGCTATCCGTGGTGGATCTGGCTCGATGCGCCGGCTGTGACCATGCCCTATGTCATTCCCTACAATCTCAACTCGGTCGAACGCGGCAGCGCGCACGACAAGCGGCTCGCCAAGGCCGCGCGCGACAACAACATCCAGGTCGTCATGGGCTTGTCCGAAAAGCACAACGGCACGCTCTACCTTGCCCAGTGGCATTATGGCGCCGATGGCGAGATCATCTCGCGGCGGCGCAAACTCAAGCCGACCCATGTCGAGCGCACCGTGTTTGGCGAAGGCGACGGCTCCGACATGGTGGTGCGGCAGACGGATCTCGGCCGGGTCGGTGCGCTGTGCTGCTGGGAGCATCTTCAGCCCTTGAACAAATACGCGCTGTACTCCCAGAACGAGCAGATCCATGTCGCCTCATGGCCGAGCTTCAGCCTCTACAAGGGCGGTGCCTATGCGCTCGGGTCAGAGCTCAACACCGCGGCGAGCCAGATGTACGCCGCCGAGGGCCAGTGCTTCGTCATTGCCGCCTGCGCGACGGTGAGCCAGGAGATGGTCGACATGCTTTGCGACAATCCGATGAAGCAGCAGTTCCTGACCACAGGTGGTGGTTTTGCGCGCATCTTCGGGCCCGACGGCTCGCCTATGGGCAATGTGCTGGACGAGCATGAGGAAGGGCTGGTGATCGCCGAGATCGATCTCAACATGATCTCGATCGCCAAGGCGGCGGGTGATCCGTGCGGGCATTACTCGCGCCCCGACGTGTTCCGGCTGATGTTCAACCAGAAACCGAGCCCGGTGGTGATGGCCTTCGACAACGAGGCGGCGCGGGCGATTGCTGACGCGGCCGAGGAACAGCTCGGCGTGGTTCAGCAAGCTGCTGCCGAATAAGCGCCAGGCCCTCTGTCTCCCCGGCACGCAAGGTCCGGAACATTGAGGGCAGGGGGCGCCTCCACATCAAAAGGATTGTCGAGATGCTTACAAGCAACGAGTTCTACACCGATGCGCAACGCCAGCTGCAGGCCCGGCATGACAGCGTCAAGCTCGCCGATGTGGTGGTCCAGGCGATCGTCCGCGACGAAATCGAGCCCCCGCACGTGCCCTTCATCGAGAGCCGGGATTTCTTCTTTCTCTCGACGGTCAGTGCGGAAGGCGAGCCGACGGTAAGCTACAAGGGCGGTGCGCCGGGGCTGGTCAGGGTTCTCGATTCCCGGACCCTGGTGTTTCCCAATTACGACGGCAACGGCATGTTCAAGTCGATGGGCAACATATCGGAAGCCGGCAAGGTGGGTCTGCTGTTCATCGACATGGAAACGCCGAACCGGGTCCGGGTTCAGGGCACTGCCACGCTTTCGGCAGACGATCCGGAACTTGCCGGCTATCCCGGCGCCAACATGCTGGTGCGGGTGGATGTGACGGCCTGTTTTCTCAATTGCGCGCGCTACATCCACACGCATACGCGGATTGCGCCGAGCCCCTATGTTCCGGACGCGAAGGGCGAACAGCCGTTCCCGAGCTGGAAACGGATCGATCTGGTGCAGGACGCGCTTCCCGCCAGGGACGTGGGCCGTGCGGCGGCGGAAGGCGGCATCATCAGCTTTGACGGTTATGTCGAGAAACTGATGGACGGCACATCCTGACAGCCGGACGTAACGTGATGAGGTCTGCGCTGGTTGGCGGGAGGGCTCAGACGGGGGCCGGTGCTGCACTGCAAAGCGTCGGCTCCCCGGGGTGGCCGTGAGCGACCGGAGTTTGCGCCCTGGCGCTTACCCGCGGCGGGACCGCCTGGTTTGCGCCAGGGCCTCAAGAACGGCAGCCTTGACGTCTTCGTCCTGGGCCAGCACGGCGTGGCTGAGCGTGTACAGGCGCTGTCTGGTGTCGTGCAGCTGGTCGAGCAGATCGAGAACCACCGGCAGAGTCTCTTCCTCGACATCCATGTCGTAGCGCAGCGTGCAGATCAGCCGGATCCGGGCGAACTGGATCTCGCTGAAGCTCGCGGTTCCCGACTGCTCTGCGACCTCGACAAGAGCGCCACGCATCCATCGCTCAAGATCGTCGCGATGAAGCTCGGGGATGAGCGCAATCACCTCTTCCAGGTTTTTCATGACAGCATCTCCTTGCGCGGATTTTGGGCTTGCCTGGGTGTCCAGCCTTCAAGGAACGCCGACAGCTCCGGCTCGTCGCCCTCGGGCAGAACCACCTTGAGGCTGACATAGAGATGACCTCTCACCCCGGTCTTGCGGTTCTTGATGCCGCGGTCCTTGAGCCTGAGCTTGGTTCCGGAATTCGATCCCTTCGGCACGGTCAGGCTGACATGGCCGGTCAGAGTCGGAACCTCGATTTTTGCTCCCAGGACGGCTTCCTTCAGTGTCACCGGAACATCGAGATGAATGTTGTCATCCTTGCGCACGAAATGTGCATCGGGCTCGATGTGCAGCTCGATATAAGCGTCACCGGCAGGGCCGCCGCCATAGCCTTGCATGCCCTGGCCCTTCAGACGAAGGGTCTGGCGATCCTCGGCGCCCTCGGGGATCGTGACCTTGAGGGTCTTGCCGTCGGGAAGCTGCAGCGTGTTCACGCCGCCCCTGGCCGCGTCGAGAAAAGAAACCCGCAAGGTGTAGCTGACATCTTGTCCCGGCGCTTTCATCCCGGCCTGGCCTCGGCTGCGACCGCCGATACCGCCGCCCATACCGCCGCCCATGCCACCGCCCATGCCACCGAAAGCGCGGGCGAGAAACTCCTCGAGATCCTCGTTGCTGGCAAAGCCGTCCTGGCCGGCGTGGAAGCCCGAGGCCCGCGGGCCGGCATGGTCGCGATAATACTGCTGCTGGTACTGTTCGGCGCCCGAGGCATCGATCTCGCCGGCATCGAAACGGCGGCGGCGGTCCTTGTCCTTGAGAAATTCATGGGCCGCAGAAATCTCCTTGAACCTGGCCTCGGCCTGCTTGTCGTCGGGATGCAGGTCGGGATGGTACTTCTTGGCGAGCTTCTTGAAGGCAAGCTTGATCTCCTGATCGCTTGCCCCCTTTTTCAGCCCGAGGACCTCGTAGGGGTTCTTCATGCGGTTCGCTCCAGCTTCAATCGGCAATCCTTGACATCATCGCGGCAGCGCGGCCATGGCTCTTGCATTGGACGGCCTTCCCGTCAGCATGTCGACCGACGCAAAGACGACCTGCACATCCTTGCTAGCATTGCCTGCAGGCGGGATGCATTGAGCCTGATCAAGCCGCTCCAGCTGCCGCTGCCAAGGTCGCTGTCTATGCGGCACAGATGGGAACGGCAGGGCTCGTTTTGAAGGGCAAGACTTAAATGGCCAGTCTTGAAGGACCAGTCTTGAAGAGCCGGGCCTGCCGCTCTTGCTGCGAACGCGGGGGCTCGTGTCGGACACAGCTAGCCACGTGCTCCGTCAGGCGATACCATCCGGCAAGTCCCGCCAGCACAGGACCCAGAACAGGACTCAGCACAAGACCCAGCACAGGACAACGCCCATGATCTCGCGCCGTCACCTCCTCAAGACCGGGCTTCTTGGCACGGCTGTGCTGCCTCTGCTTGTGCCGCGGCGGTCGCGTGCCGCGATTGCCGATGTCGACGTCATCGTCATCGGCGCCGGGATCGCCGGGCTGGCGGCTGCCCGGCGCCTGGTCGACCTTGGCTACGAGACCATCGTACTGGAAGCGGATGCCATCGCCGGTGGACGGGTGAAGACGGACTGGTCGCTCGATGCGCCGTTCGAGGTCGGCGCGGGCTGGATTCACGGGCCTGACGGCAATCCGGTCTCGGCGCTTGCCGAGGCGGTGGATGCAGGGCCGTTCGTGACCGACGACGAGAGCTACCAGGTCTTTGCGGCCAATGGTGACCCGGTCTCTGCGGGTGACATCGAGGCGGGCTACCGGCGGCTCGAGAAGCTCTATGCGGCCATTGATGACGAGCTCGACGACGACATGGCGCTTTCCAAGGCGATTTCGCGGATGGGGGGCAAGCTTAAGTCCGACCCCATACTCGGCTGGATGACGTCGGCCTATACCGAATTCTCCACCGGCGGACCGATCGAAAAGCTGTCCGCGTACTATTTCGATGAAGACGGTGTTTACCCGGGCGAAGACGTGGTGCTGACCAGGGGATATGACAGCATCGTCAAGCACCTGGCGCGCGATCTGGATATCCGGCTGAACACAAGGGTCACCGCAATATCCTACGAGAAGGGCGAGGGGGCGCTGGTTTCCACAGATGCGGGAGAATTCGAATCCAGTTTCGTCATCTGTACGGTGCCGCTGGGGGTGCTGAAGGCTGGCGCGATCCGGTTCGATCCGCCGCTGCCGAAAGCCCACCGTCGCGGCATCGAGAGCATCGGCATGGGCAATGTGACGAAACTGGCGCTGAAGTTCGACGAAGCCTTCTGGCCCGACGATGTTCAGTATTTCGGACTGATGACCGAGACGCGGGGGCGCTGGAACTATTTTCTCAACTACCGCACCTTCAGCGAGGAGAACATCCTGCTGGGGCTGTGTGTCGGCGACTATGCCCGCAAGGTCGAGGCGATGAGCGATGCAGACATGGTTGCCGATTGCATGGACGCCGTAAGGTCGATGTTCGGGGCCGGCTCCCCGGATCCTGTTGCGCATCTGGTCACCCGGTGGTCGACCAACCCGAACAGCCTGGGCGCCTATTCCTACAGTGCGGTCGGCTCGAAGCCTGCGCATTTCGACAATCTGGCCACACCGATCGCCGATACCGTCCTGCTGGCCGGCGAACACACGAATTTCGAGTATCACGCCACCGTGCACGGCGCCTATCAGAGCGGCCTCAACGCGGCGCAGATCATCGAGGACCGGCTGGCTGGTTAGCTCTAGTCCCATGCGTGCGGGCAGAGGTTGCTGGTTTCAACCAAGCTCGAAGCTGGTGACGCCATAGATGCTGGCCCAGGGCAGCTCCGGGGCAGACCCGCGATACATTCGGGCGGTTTCAAACACCGGGGTCAGGCCCGCGCTTTGAGCCATTCCCATCGCCTGATTGTTGGTCTCCGGCACATCGAGCGTGATTGATGCCCCGCGCTCGGCCTCTGCGCAGCAGGCTTTAAGCAACGCTTCGGCAGCGTGCCGGGTTTGCGCGAACAACGGCCCGATTTTGTAACCCTCGACACATTTGCGGATCGTCGCATAGCCGCTCAAAGCGCCGCTATCGAACGCCACAAGCGTTTTGCGGCCCGCCTCAGATGCTGCATAGATCCAGGCCTTGAGGAAACCCGGCCTTGGCGAACCGAAACAGACCCGGTCGAGTGTTTCTATCTGGCCGGCATGTTGATCCAAAGCCGCTTCGACCGTCACCGCTGATCCCGGCAGTTCAGTCGGTATCGGCACGCCGGTGAAGCGGATGTTGCGGCCGACGAGCTGGAAGCCACTTTTCGTGTAGTTTTCCTGCTGTGCGACAACGCCGTCGAGCCCGACGGTGCGTTTGCCGAGATAGGCCATTCCCGCGCTCCAGGTAGCCATGCCGAAGCCTTTGCCCCGGGCATCGGGGTGAACGATGTAAAAGCCCAAAAAGCCCTGGGTCTCGCCATACTTCACCACTGAGATCGAGGACACTGGCCTGTCATTCGCATAGCCCAACAGGAAGCCGGACGTGTCGGCTGCGAAAAAAGCCTCGAGATCTGCAATGCCGGGGTTCCAGCCCTCATCGCGTGCCCAGCCTTTGGCCACCGCGAATGCCTCCGGCGTTGCACTGCGCACTCTAAACCCGCCCTGCGGTTCTGGATCCATGATCAGGCCATATCCGTCTTTGCCATCCGCGCGGTGACCTCACGTTCACACCAGGCAACCGCCGCGCTGACACCTTCAATAACCGGCAGAGAATAGGTGTTTTCGAGGATCAGCGCCATATCCGCCATGCCGGCGCATCCCAGCACGATGGAGCCGCACCGATCCGTCCTGATCGCATCCGCGATTTCAGCGCCGATGCGGGCCAGCGCCCGATCAGGGTGCTGTTCGAGATCGAGAACCGGAATTTCGCTGGCGCGAACACGGGCGCACTGGGGCAACAGGCCGTAGGCTCTGATGTTGTGCTCCAGCACCGGAATGGAGACCGCAAGGGTTGTGACCACCGAGAATGGCGTGGCCTTTTCGGCCGCCAGCAAGTAGGCCGCTTCTCCGATCCCGGTCAGCGGCACCTCGCAGCGGGCGCGCAATTCGCACAGTCCGGTGTCATCAAAGCAGGCGATGATGACCGCATCAAAGGAATGCCCGGCGCTCATGTGCCTGTCGAAGACGGCGTAGAGGCCGGGAAGTGCAGCTTCGCCGTCTTCGGCTCCCTGGATGGAGGCCGGACCCTGGTCTGGATTGACTGCAAGGATGGTCGTTCCGGCTGAAGCGGCCTTTGCCGCGGCTGTTCCAATGGCCTCGGTCATGGTGGTCGTGGTGTTGGGATTGATGATCAGGATTCGCATGGCTGGTTACACAAGACCGTTTCCGGAATCATTTCCGCTGCTGGCGCGCCTGCGGTTGAGCACCCAGGCGCTCAGAATGAAAACGGCAATGACAACAAGCGAGAAAACCGTCGTCAGCGTGCCGAGCGCATAGAGCACCGGCGAGGTGACGTTGGTGGTCATGCCGAAGATCTCGAGCGGCAGGGTATTGTAGGACCCAGCAGTGAGGAGTGTGCGGGCAAACTCGTCATAGGAAAGGGTGAAGCCGAACAGGGCGACGCCGATCAGGCTCGGGGCGATGATCGGCAGCACCACATGGCGGATCGTCTGCCATGACGTCGCGCCGAGATCCCGGGCGGCTTCCTCGTAGGTCTTGTCGAAGCGGTTGAACACCGCGAACATGATCAACAGCCCGAACGGCAGGGTCCATGTCAGTTGCGAACCGAAGCCCGAGGTTGTCCAGTGCACGTCGAGATCCAGCTGGTTGAAGATCAGGCCAACGCCGAGCGAAATCAGGATCGAGGGAATGATCAGGCTGGTGATGACCATATAGAACAGCACGCCGGAGCCGAGGAAGCGCTTGCGGAAGGCGAGACCGCCCATCACGGAAACAACAACGGTGGTGACCATCACCATCAGACCAAGCCCCAGCGACCGCCGGAACGAGCCCCAGATGTCGCCCACGGCCTGCTGCTCGAACAGATCGTAAAACCAGTGCAGCGAGACACCATTCATCGGAAACGTCAGTCCGCCCTTGGGGCCTTGAAACGAGAGAATGGCGATGGTGATCGTCGGGCCGTAGAGAAACAGGATGAAGAGGGCGAAGAAAGCCGCCAGCACATAAAATGATCGACCGCGCTGTTCCGACATATCAGAGCTCCTTCCGGATGTTGACGAAGCGCAGCATGATGCCGATCACGATCAGCACGGTGATCAGCAGCACAACGGAAGTGGCGGCGGCGGACGGATATCGCAGAAGGGCCACGTCATTGGAGATGAGGCGGCCGACATTGGCCGATTGCGACCCGCTCATGAACCGCACGGTGATGAAATCGCCCATCACCAGCGTGACCACGAAGATCGAGCCGATCATGATTCCGGGCTTGGTCAGCGGCAGGATGACATTGGTCAGCGTCTGAAACCCGGTGGCGCCGGCATCGCGGGCAGCTTCCAGCAGCGATTTGTCGATGCGCATCATGGTGTTGAAGATCGGGACCACCATGAACAGCGTGTAGAGATGGACAAAGGCCAGCACCACGGCGAAGTCGGAAAACAGCAGCCATTCCAGGGGCTCGTCGATGATGCCCATCGAGATCAGCGTCTGATTGGCGATGCCGTTGCGGCCGAGAAACGGCACCCAGGAGATCATTCGGATGATGTTGGATGTCAGAAACGGCACCGTGCACACCAGGAACAGCACGATCTGCCAGGTCTGGGTGCGGATATGGAAGGCGAGAAAATAGGCAACCGTGAAACCGATCGCCAGGCACAACGCCCAGGAGATGAGAGTGAACATGAAGGTCTTGAGAAAGACCGAGTAGGTCACCGCCGAGCCGAACAGGAACTGGTAATTGTCGAGTTTGAAGGCCGGATAGATCGAGAATTCCGTGGCGCCCCAGAAGCTGACCACGACAATCATGGCGATCGGCAGCACCAGGAAAAGCGCGAGCACGAGGGCCAGCGGCGACGCCATCAGCCAGCCGGTCAGATCATTGGAAATGGATCGCTTGGAAGACATTGATCACCTGACATTCGGGGGATGAAACCCCGCGCCGGAAATAGGCGCGGGGAGTTGCCATACCGGCTGGCGTCAGGCGGCGATGAACTCGTTCCACTTGCCGACCATGTACTGGTTTTCGTCCATGACGGCGTTCCAGCAGGCAACGGCGCCCATGCGGGCCTCGTAGGAGCCGCCGTCGCGAACGTCGCCGGCAGCGGCCAGCTTGTCGCCGGTCGGGCTGGTGATGTCCCCTGTCGCGGGCTTGCCTTCGTACCAGTAGCCCCACTCGTTCTCGGACATGAACAGTTTCGAGGTTTCCGGAACGGCCGAGTAGTAGCCCTGACGCATGAGGTAACCGCCGACCCAGCCAGAGAGGTACCAGTTGATGTATTCATAGGCGGCTTCGAGCTCGAGGCCCGAGAGGTTGGCTGACAGGCCGATGCCGCCGCCCCAGGAGCGGTAGCCTTCCTTCAGCGGCTGATAGACACACTCGATGCCTTTGGCCTTCACCGCCGTGATTGCGGGCGACCACATCGACTGAATGACGACTTCGCCCGACGCCATCAGGTTGACGCTCTCGTCGAAGCTCTTCCAGAAGGCGCGGAACTGGCCGGCCTTCTTGGCCTCGGTGAAGATGGCGATGGTCTTGTCGATCTCTTCGCGGGTCATGTTGCCCTTGTCGGCATACTTGATCTCGCCCATGGCCTCGCAGACCATGGCCATATCCATGATGCCGATCGACGAGATGTCGAGGATCGAGGCCTTGCCCTTGAACTCGGGGTTCAGGAGCTCGGCCCAGGTGTCGATCGGGCGGCCGATCAGGTCCGGACGGATCCCCAGCGTATCGGCATTGTAGATTGTCGGGATCAGCGTCATCCAGCCGGTGACGTCCTTGGCGAAGGCTGTGCCGTCCTTGCCGTCGACAAAGCCGACCGTGCTCGGTGCGGTGCCCTGGGCAACGGTGCTCTCGGGCGTCAGCTTGCCGGTGGTGAAGATTGGCGCGATCTTGTCGAAATTCTTGATCTTGGACGTATCCATCGCCTGAAGGTTGCCTGTCGGCCAGACCTTCTTGCAGATCCAGTACTCGATGTCGGCAATGTCGAAGCTCTTTGGCTGGGTGGCGGCGCGCTGGGTCACGCTGTCGGAATCAAGCGCGGTCATTTCCAGGGTGAAGCCCAGGTCTTCCTTTACCTTGATGGCGACGTCGTTGAGGTTGGACACGCCGGTGCCGAACTGGCGGAGCGTCACGTCCTTGATGTTCTGCGCCCAGATTGTCGGAAACCCGGTCACAACACCCGAGCCGATTGCGGCACCCGCAACGGCGGCGGTGCCCTTGAGCACTGAACGTCGGCTGATGGATTTGGAGTTTGGCGTCTCGGTCATGTTCATTCTCCTTGCTGGTGATTGGCATGTTGGTGGTGGTTGGTAAGGGTCAGCTCGCCAGGCGGTGTGTGTCGCCGGGCTTCCAGTTGAGAAAGACCGTCTGGCCAATCTCCAAAGGTTCTTGGGAAAAGAGGGCATCGGAAATGGTGACGCTTATCGGGCTTGACGCTTGCGTCGCATCGGCTTCGTCGAGGCCGACGGAGAAGGTGGTGCCCAGATACTCGATCTCGCGGACGACAGCGGAGAGCCCGGCGCCGTCCTTCGAGCTGGTCTTGCTGATCTGGACCTTGTCCGCGCGGATGGCGAGATAGGATTGGCCATCGCGCATCACGTTGTGTCCGCCCATGAACTGGGCCACGAACTGCGTCTGCGGCTTGTTGAACACGTCCTGGGCGCTGCCGACCTGTTCGATCCGGCCTTTGTTCATGACAATGACCTGGTCGGCAAGGGACAGCGCCTCGTCCTGGGAATGGGTGACGTGAATGAAGGAAATCCCCAGCTCACGCTGCAACCGCTTGAGCTCGGAGCGCATGCGCAGCCGCAGGAATGGATCGAGTGCAGACAAGGGCTCGTCAAGCAGCAGGATAGATGGATTGGTGATCAGCGCCCGGGCAAGCGCCACGCGCTGCTGCTGACCGCCCGAGAGTTGCGCCGGCAGTCGAGCGGCAAAGCCCACCATGTCCACAAGTTCCAGAAGCTTCATCGCCTCGACGTGACGCGCGGATTTCTCTACGCCCTTCATCTTCAGGCTGAAGGCCACATTGTCGGCGACGCTGAGATGCGGGAACAGCGCATAATTCTGAAACATCATCGCGGTGCCGCGGCCGGCCGGCGGCAGATCGGTGATGTTCTTGCCACCCAGCAGAATGTCACCCCGGGTGACGGTTTCATGCCCGGCGATCATCCGCAGGGTGGATGACTTTCCACAACCCGAGGGCCCCAGAAGGCAGGTGTAGGACGTTCCGGGAATCCTTAATGTGATGTCGTCGACGGCAATCGATTGCCCATAGGATTTTGTTATCGAGATCAGCTCTGCTGCGGATTTGTCCATCATGGTCTGGTTCCTTGCCTTCCACACAGGGTGAGCAAGCGCCGTGCCAGACTCGCGGAATTTTCAAGTCATTGATTTCTTGAACTATAATTTTGTGCGTCCGACGCACGTTTCATCGTCTGCCTAAATTGTAGCCAATATTTTATACAATATGATTAATTATCGTATACAATATTGCATTGCCAAATCGGGCGGCAAATTCTATGAACACAGGTCAAGAACTTCAGCTCTTTCAGGCATTCAGCGGTGACCAAAGCTCTACGCACAGTCCAAGGCGAGGCGCACGGCCAGGCAGGCCCGGCAAGCCGGTCGGATATGGTGGTCGCCGGCCTTCAGCGTGCGATCTTTGAACACAAGATCGCACCGGGCACCAAATTGTCCGAGGATGAAGTCGGCGAGATCTTCGGGGTCAGCCGCACCATTGTCCGCTCCGCGCTGCAGGCCCTGGCCCACTCCCAACTGGTCTCCATCGAAAAGAACCGCGGCGCGTTCATCGCCAGCCCGACACCGAAGGAAGCGCACGAGGTTTTCGAGGCGCGCGGGCTGATCGAGCCCCGGGTCGCGGCGATGGCCGCCAAGCGCATGACCGATCAGATGCTTGAAATTCTGGCGAGCCATATCGAAGATGAACATGCGGCGACGGCGTCAGGGGACAAGGGCCGGGCGTTGTCGCTTTCAGGCGGGTACCATCTCAAGATCGCCGAAATCGCCGGGCATGAGGTTTTTACCGACTTTATCCGCGCGCTGATTTCCCGGTCGTCGCTGATCATCGCACTCTACTGGCGCAGGGCTGACACGACCTGTGAGAGCCATTCCCACCATGCCTTGATGAAAGCTTTCGAACACCGTGACCCGGCAGCCGCCGAAGAGATCATGCGCAGCCATATCGTTGACTTGCATTCGGGGCTGAATTTGAGTGATGTGAACAGATCACCGCTCTCGCTGGCGGATGCCTTGAAACTCTAGAGCCAATCAAGCCTGGAGTGGGCATTCGGTCAGTTGGCAATGACGGCGACGCGGCCGATCACAAAGGGATCGGGCTTGCCAGGTATCAGGAAATAAATGGTGGGCGCGACAGGGATTGAACCTGTGACCCCTGCCGTGTGAAGGCAGTGCTCTCCCGCTGAGCTACGCGCCCGTCGCCGGCCCGCAAGGTGCGGCGCGAACGGTTGATCGGCGGTATAAGCGTAGCGCGGGGCAGGCGTCAAGCGGCAGATCCGCGGGTGTCGCGGTTTTTGGCAAAAGCCGAGCAGGCCGCCTTTCAGCCGGCCGTGTGCCGGCTCTCGATCAGGGAGCGGACCATGTCCGCGTCGAGTTCGTCGAAATGGTTGATGATGATGTCCGGGTTGAAGTCCGACACCGGCTTGTCTGAATAGCCGAAGGGAACCGCGATCGCCGGTACCGCGGCGTTCTGTGCGGCGAGGATGTCGTTGATGCTGTCGCCGATCATCACCGCGTTGGCGGGCAGGGCGCCGGCCATCTCGATGGTGCCGAGAACATGCTCGCCATGGGGTTTTCTGACCGCGAAGGTGTCGCCGCCGGTGATTGCGGCAAAGCGCCCGGTCAGGCCGAGGCTGTCGAGCAGGCGCCGCGCCAGCGCCTCGGTCTTGTTGGTGCACACGGCGAGCTTCATGCCGCTGGCTTCCAGCCGGTCGAGTGCTGCGAGCAGGCCGGGATAGGGCTGCGAGTGCCCCGGCATTTCCGCGGCATAGTGCACCAGGAAGGCATCGAAGGCGGTTTCGAGCTTCTCGGGTGCGAAGGCGTAACCGTGATGCGACCAGGCGCGTTCGATCATCACTTTCGCGCCCTGACCGACCAGCCATGTCATGTCCTCGAAGGTCACCGGGGCAAGACCGTCCAGCGCGAGCACGTGATTGAGGCTCGCCATCAGGTCCGGAGCGGTGTGGATCAAGGTGCCATCGAGGTCGAAAATAACCAGGGAAGAAGTCATGAATGCTCCGGGGCAAGGGGACAGGCGGCGCCGGACTGGCAACGCGGTGCTGGCTTATCAGGCAGGCGTTACCTCCGCAATCGGCGGTTTGGCCTGCCGATCTGACGTTTTCAGTGGAAAACCAAGCCGGCCTTGCTGAAAAGGCCGCCCGATTCCGCCGAATACGGCGCTGGCCACCGCGCCGGGGTCGAGGAGCGCCATCACGGGCTTTGCCTTGCCATGCTTCCATGCTAACAGGCGGGCCGGTATCAACAACAATGGCAGACAGGCATGGACGCCCGGCAACTCAAGATCGCAGCAGCACAGGCAGCCCTCGAACATGTCGAGGACGGAATGCGGCTCGGTATCGGGACAGGTTCGACCGCGGATGAATTCGTCCGTCTTCTTGCGGAAAAGGTCGCCGAAGGCTTCAATGTCCAGGGCGTGCCGACATCCGAACGCACGGCGCGGCTCTGCGTCGAGCTGGGAGTGCCGCTCTATTCGCTTGATGACCTGCCCGAACTCGACCTGACCATTGATGGCGCTGACGAGGTGGATGGTTCGCTCGGCCTGATCAAGGGGGGCGGCGGTGCGCTGCTGCGCGAGAAGATCGTCGCCTCTGCTTCGGCCCGGATGATCGTGATCGCCGACGAGACAAAGCTGGTCGACACACTCGGCCAGTTTCCGCTGCCGGTCGAGGTTGCTCCGTTCGGCATGACGGCGACACGGCTTGCGGTCGAACGGTTGGCGTCGCGGCTGGGCCTGACCGGCGATATCGTGCAGCGCCCCGACAAGGACGGCCCCTATCTTACCGATGGCGGCCATTTCATCCTTGATGCATCTTTTGGCCGCATTCCGGATGCAGAAGCGCTCGCAAACGGGCTCGTCGCCATTCCCGGTGTCGTCGAACACGGATTGTTTCTCAAAATGGCGGATGCCGC
This sequence comes from Parahoeflea alexandrii, assembly GCF_024105735.1. Classification (GTDB taxonomy): domain Bacteria; phylum Pseudomonadota; class Alphaproteobacteria; order Rhizobiales; family Rhizobiaceae; genus Hoeflea; species Hoeflea alexandrii. The sequence goes on from NZ_JAAAML010000001.1 coordinate 1,482,112, forward strand.
GATCATCGCTTCGCAAAGCGGCGCGCGCACCCTGCTCGCGAAGGATTAAACAGGAGTGAAACCGAACATGACTATCCTCACCGGTCTAAAGCGCTTCGGCGCGGGCATGATTGTGATCTCCGGTCTCGCCGTGGCCGGCCATTCGGCCATTGCGCAGGAACTGAGCGACGATCACATTGCCGCCGCCCGGGCCGCCATCGATGCCCTGGGATCCACCAACCAGTTCGACGCGATCATTCCCGGCGCTGCCGAGGAACTGAAAGTCAACATGATTCGAACCAATGCGGACCTTCAGGAAGTGATCAGCACCACCGTCGACGAGGAGGCGCTGAAAATCGTGCCGCGTCGGGGTGATCTGGAAAGGGAAGCGGCGCAGATCTACGCCAAGTCTTTCAGCAAGGACGAACTGACCGCAATCGCCGACTTCTACAATTCTCCGGCAGGCAAGAAGCTGATCGAGACCGGTCCGCTGGTGACGCGCGAACTGGTCAAATCGGCCGATATCTGGGCCTCCGGCGTTGCCCGCGACCTTGCAAACAATGTCGGCGCGGCATTGGAAGAGAAGGTCGGCGAGCGCCCGAAGCTCTCCAACGACAACCAGTAATCGGCGATATCGTGCGGCCGCCAGCAGCGTCGCGCGCGATCACATTGCCGTGTTGGCGTATCGATTTCACAGCCCGGGCGAGAGCCCGGGCTTTTATCTTGGCCGGTCTTGGCTAAAAAGGCGACTGCCGCCGGGACATCAGAGATCCCGCATCGTCCCGCAAAGGCGATGAGCCTTTTGACAACGCCCCAATAAGGATATCCGCACATGAGCGAGTTCGATTTCGACCTGTTTGTCATTGGTGGCGGATCCGGCGGCGTTCGCGCGGCACGTCTGGCGGCGGGCCTGGGCAAGCGCGTGGCGATCGCCGAAGAGTACCGTTTCGGCGGGACCTGCGTCATTCGCGGCTGTGTTCCCAAGAAGCTGTTCGTCTACGCCTCGCAGTTCAACGAGCATTTCGAGGACGCCCACGGATATGGCTTTCGGGTCGGAGAGACCAGCTTCGACTGGCAGACACTGATTGCCAACAAGGATCGCGAGATCGACCGGCTGGAGGGGCTCTACCGTCACGGGCTTGAAAACGCCGGGGCGGAGATCATTGCCTCGCGGGCGGAGCTGACCGGACCCAATTCCGTCCTGATCAAGGCAACCGGGCAGGAGGTGACCGCCCGTCACATTCTCATCGCAGTTGGCGGCAAGCCCAATCCGCACGCGTCGCTGCCTGGCCACGAGCTTTGCATCCACTCCAACGAGGCGTTTCACCTCGAGGCGTTGCCGAAGGCCATTCTGATCGCCGGCGGCGGTTACATCGCGGTCGAGTTCGCCAACATCTTCCACGGGCTCGGCGTCGACACCACGCTGATCTACCGCGGCAAGGAAATCCTGTCGCGCTTCGACATGGACATGCGCCGCGGCCTGCATTCGGCGATGGAGGAAAAGGGCATCCGCATCCTGTGCCACGAGGTCTTCTCCAAGATAGAGCGGGGCCCGGATGGGCGTCTTGTCGCCCACACCAGCAACGGCAAGGCGCTGGTGGCAGACCAGGTGATGCTGGCGCTGGGCCGCGATCCCAACACCGACGGCCTCGGGCTCAAGGCGGCGGGCGTTGAAACAGGCCACAAGGGCGAGATCATCGTTGATGAGTATTCGCGCACGAATGTCGAAAGTATCTATGCCGTCGGCGACGTGACCAACCGGGTCGAGCTGACCCCGGTGGCCATCCACGAGGCGATGTGCCTGATCGACACGCTCTATCATGACCGGCCGACCTCGCCGGACCACGACCTGATCGCCACGGCGGTGTTCTCGCAGCCGGAAATCGGCACGGTCGGCCTGTCGGAGGACGAGGCATCCAGCAGGTATGATGAACTGGAAATCTACCGGGCCGAATTCCGCCCGATGAAGGCGACGCTGTCGGGCCGCAAGGAAAAGACCGTGATGAAGCTCGTGGTCAATGCCGAGGACCGCAAGGTACTCGGCGCCCATATTCTTGGCCATGATGCGGGCGAACTGGCGCAGATTCTCGGTATCGTGCTCAAGGCCGGCTGCACCAAGGATGATTTCGACCGGACCATGGCGGTGCATCCGACCGCGTCGGAAGAACTCGTGACCATGTACAAGCCGAGCTACCGGGTGAAGAACGGCGAACGGGTCTGACTTTCGTCAGCCGTTTTCCTCACCCTTCAGCCAGGCGATCGGCTCCGGCCAGAGCGTCTCGCTGAAGCGCGAGCGGAAGAAATCGAGATGGCCGATCGGACCGCCTGCGGTTTCGGGGTCGAGCCATCTGGTTTCGACCGGCGCGTTGACGAAATGGCGCATGATGGCGTCGCGCGCCGCCGGCGTCCCCCAGGGATCGTCGGCAGCACCTATGGCCAGGATCGGCGTCCGCACCGAAGCGAACAGGGTTTTGGCGTCAAAGCGAGGCTCGGAGAAGAAGTAGTCCGGCCTGCTGCACCATCTGGTCCAGTCCGCAAACACGCCGCCGGGCAGGCCGGAGCCGAGGCCCATTCCGGACGGCACCTGGCCCAGCACCTTGGCAACCGGGTTGGCGACACAGTTCATCAGCGCGTAGAGTTTCAGGCCGCCGCCGAGATTGCGCCAATAACCCGAAATCGTCGCCACCATCAGGTAGCGCTCGAAGCGTTCGGACACATTGCCGAGCCCCAGCGCCTGGCCGCCATAGGACTGGCCGACGCCGACGACCGGATGGCCCGGCGCCACGCTTTCGAGCCGGGCGAGTGCGGCGGGAAAATCCTTCATGCCCCAGTCGGCCATCGAGATATGGCGTGGGTTGACGTTTCTGCTCACAGAGCCGCCGGTGCCGCGGTAATCATAAGTGAGGGCTGCGCGAAACCCGTGCCGGGTGACGAGGCTTTCGGCGAATTTCTGGTAGAAACCGCGCTTGACCGCGGTGGCGGCGGAAATCAGCGCCAGCGGTCCGTCGCCGGTCCCTGTTGTCAGCGTGCCCTCGAGCGGATGGCCGTCGTCCGCCTCGAAGCGGATGATTTCTACGCTGGCGGAATGTTCCATCGTCGCGGCTTGCTCTAACGCAGCGGCTGGCTGACCGGTTGGTGATGGCATGGCGCTGGACCTCCTGTGGCGCTGCCGTCACTCTGTCTAACGTTTACGTTCACGTCAATTACCTGTGGCGTCGTTTGCATCCTTTTCCCTGACCGGCTTCGTGGCCGCCCCCGGCGGGGAGGGCGAGGCATTCGGACAAGCCCGGCAATCCCTCATGCAAGGACACCCGCTCATGCCGGGAAACCCACTTGAGCATCGGCTCGGAACCGTTCATCGTCGCGCCATGAACCGCGCCGCCTTCTTTCATCACCTGACCGAAACCGATCCGCGCCTGTTCCCGAACGGGATGACGGCCGCGCAGCGGGAAGGGCTTGGGGTCAAGCTCGATGTCTGGGCCAGATGGTATGCCGCCGATCATCCGCTGACCTATCTCGCCGCAGCACTGGGGCAGATTTACCGCGAGACCGGCGGGCGGATGGAGCCGGTGCTCGAGGCCTTTGCGCCGGATCGGGCGACCTCGGCCGAGCGGCTTCAGAAGGCTTTTAACGCGGGACGGCTAAAATGGGTGAGAGAGCCCTACTGGATGGCCGACGAGACCGGACGCCACCCGGTTGGCGGCGGCGACATCCAGCTCACCCACCGGCGCAACTATCTCGGCGCGGAGGAGGGACTCAAACGCCGCTTCGGGGTGTCGGTCGGGCTGGGCGAAAACTACGACCTGATCCTCGATCCGGTGGTCTCCGCCCACGTGGCCTATTCCGGCATGATCGAGGGCTGGTTCCGGCCCTGCAAGCTTGCGGATTTCTGCTCTGACGCCGGGCTCGACTACGCCGCCGCCCGCGACATCGTCAACGGCGACGCCAAGATGATCGGCGAGGAGATCGCCCGCAACTGCGAGATCTTCGAGGCGGCCTTGCGGGCCGCGGGCGCCGACAGGGATTTCGGCCCGCCGGAGGCGCCGGTGGATTGGCCGGGTCAGAGGCGCCCCTCTTTGCTGCAGCGGTTCATTGCGCCTTTTCAGCGGCTTGCGGACAGATTCAGGTAATTCGATTCATGGTGTTGAGACGCCGGTTCATGCGCCTGAATGATGGTCTTGGCAGCCAGGGCGGGCCGCGCGCCCACCTCTGAGGAGCAGACTTTGGCGGCAATTTCCAGCAATGACCCCAATTTGGAAATGCGGCCATTGACATGTCTCAATCCAATGGCCGCATTGCTTTTGGTCAGGCCGCTGCAGTCGCTTCAATCTCGAAAAGCAGTCCAGGGATCGCGAGGCGCGTCACGCCCAGGAGGGTCATCGGCGGGGCAACCCGATGGGGACCGAAACGCATGCCCAGCAGGTCAAAATTCTTCAGCGCATCATCTACGTCAATGGCATAGATACCCAACTTGACCACATTACTGAGGTCCATTCCCGCGCCTTTCAGCACCGCTTCAAGATTGTCGAGGGCGAGGCTAATCTGCGCACGCATGTCGCCGGGATGTTGCGGAGCGCCATCGCTATCCACCGCGGTTTGACCCGCGCAGATCACTTGCCGCGTCGCGCCTTCGATCACCTCGGCCTGATTGTAGCCCAGCTTGATCGACCAGTCCCAGGGGTTCACTGCTGTCCGTTTCATGTCGCAATCTCCTTCTCTGCGTTGATGTATTCGGAATAGGATAAAACAGTGCCAAATCCTGTCACTATTTGTGTTATGGTGGCGATATGAATGTGAGACTCAGACACGACGCCATCGTGCGCAGCCTGCGCCGCAACGGCACATCCACGGTTGAAGCGCTTGCGATGGAAGTTGGCACCTCTCGCCGAACCGTATTGCGCGACATCAGCGCCCTGCGGGAAGAAGGCTATGTGATCCATTCTGATGTCGGCCGCGGTGGTGGTCTTCAGCTTGATCCGCAGTCGGTCCAAACCAACGCCAAACTTTCGGTCCCAGAGGTCTTCGCCCTGTTGATCAGTGTTGCCGCCACGCGGGCCGCCGGAAACCTGCCGTTCTCTGAACTTGCCGACGCGGGTCTTGCCAAGATCGAAAAAGCCTTGCCCTCGGACAAGATCAAGGACCTGCGCAGTTTCCTGGAGTGTCTGCACATTGGCCCGCTGTCGCCGCTACAGGACCTGTCGGACATGGGGAAAATGGAGCCGGAACTGCTACCCGCGTTTGAAACGGCTTTTCTGAGACGCCAATTTGTTCGTTTTGACTATCGCGACGCAAAGGGCCGTAAGACCCGACGCGAGGTCGAGCCGCAAGCCATGCTGATCTTGCCACCCCTTTGGTACCTCGTAGGCTGGGACCCCTCGCGTGAGGACTTCCGCCATTTCAGAATGGACAGGATTAGCCGCATAGAAGCGGTGACCGAAACCCAGTTTCGCCGCCGCCATGTGCCTTTCGAAGATGATGTTTGCCCCTACAGCGAATTGTAACCGCAAAGTAAAGCAGGTCATGAGGGAAGGACACAATATCGGACACTCCGGGCTCGAAGCTGCCTTCCGCCGCTAAACGCACCAAGGTCAGCATTGGGCCGAAAGCGTAGCCGCAATTCAACAACCAGCCTTTCTCATAGAGCACCCAAGTCATTTGTCTGACGGCCTCGCCGGGATGTCGTCACCGCTTCAGGTGCTGGCTGACCCAGCTTACAATCGACCGCGCGTCCATGGCGCCGGGCTGGCGGGCGACTTCGCGGCCATGATCGAACAGGATGATCAGCGGGATGCCGCGGATCTGGTAGCGGGAGCCGACGGCCTGGTGCTGCTCGGTGTCGAGCTTGGCGAACCGCACTTTTGGCGACATCTGTTTGGCGGCGTCGGCAAACTGTGGTGCCATCATCCGGCAGGGCCCGCACCAGGGCGCCCAGAAATCGACCAGCAGCGGCACCTCGTCGTTCTTCAGGTGCTTGTTGAGCTGCGCCTCGTCGAGCTCGAACGGCGTGTCGGGCATGAGCTGCGCCTTGCAGACGCCGCAGCTGGGCCGGGCGCCGAGCTTGGCCGCCGGGATCCGGTTCTTGGCCTGGCAGGAGGGGCAGGTGAGGTGGGTCAGGTCTGTCATGTCCGGTTCATTCAACCTTGGCTGCGTCCAGGTCGACGACATCCTCGACCGGCTTGCTCATGCCTGAGCCCACCAGCGAGGGCAGGGTGTGCAGGTGCACGCCCTCGCCCTTGTGGCCTGCGAGGATGGCGAGCGCCCGCTGTTCGTGTTGTTCATCGCGGGTGCGGACCCAGAGCAGCAGGCCGCCGGACATAAGATGCGTTTCCATTTCCCTCGCCTGGGTCGCGCCGATAAGACCCGCCAGCACGGTGCCGATGGAGCCGCCGATGCCACCCGCAATCAGCGCCGCGGTGGCGGCCGCAGCCAGTGCGCCGCCGGAGGCGACGACCGCCGCCCCGCCGATCATCGCCGGCACATAGACCAGGACGCCGATGACGGCGCCCATGGCGTCGCCGACGGATTCGGTTGAGACGAAGGCGGTGGTCGGTACCTCGACGCGGTCCTCGAGCTCGCGCGCCGGCACATAGGCTTGGTGCAGCTTGTCTTCGATCGCCCTTTCCGATGCCAGAATGCTCAGGTCCATCCGGTCGAAGCCCTGGCTCAGCAGATCATCGACCGCGGCCTGCAGATCTTCCGCGGTATGGAAAATGCCGACGGCTTCGGTGGTGTTGGAATAGGCAGACTGTCCGGTCATGGTCTTCACTCCGCTCAACGTTAGGCTGAACCTATTCATAGCAAGATTTGAATTTGTAACCTTGATATGCGTCAAGACCGCCGGGAACACCGCTGGTGCAGGCTCGGTGACCCCGTGCTTCTACTGCAGCCGCTTGAGCCAGGTGAGCTTGCGCTCCGAGAAGGGCGGGTAGCGCAGCGGCACGTCGAAATGCTCGCTCTTGGTCAGCACCGCCCGTGCGTGGCTGAAGGTGTCGAAGGAGGCGCGACCGTGATAGGCGCCCATGCCGCTGGCGCCGACGCCGCCGAAGGGCAGGTCGGGGACTGCGAGATGCATGACCACATCGTTGATGCAGGCGCCGCCCGAACTGGTCCGCTCGATCACCTCGCGGTGGATGTCGCCGGACTTGGCGAACAGATACAGCGCCAGCGGCTTGGGGCGGGAGGTGATGAACCGGATCGCATCGTCGATTGCGCGGTAGGTCATCACCGGCAGCACCGGGCCGAAAATCTCCTCGCGCATGACGGCTGCCTCGGGTTGCACGCCGGTGAGAACGGTGGGCGCGATGTATTTCTCCGAGCGGTCGGTTTCGCCGCCCATGGTGATGTCGCCATCGGAGATCAGCCCGCTGACCCGGTCGAAATGCCGCTCGTTGATGATCCGCGGGTAATCCGGGCTCAACTTGGGATCGTCGCCGAAAAACTCGGCGGTCACCTTGCCAAGCTGTTCGACAAAGGCATCCGCGACGCCTTCCTGCACAAGGATGTAATCGGGCGCGATGCAGGTCTGGCCGGCATTGAGGAACTTGCCCCAGGCGACGCGCCGGGCCGCGGTCGCAAGGTCGCAGTCCTCATGAATGATGCAGGGGCTCTTGCCACCCAGCTCCAGCGTCACCGGCGTGAGATGTTTGGCCGCCGCCGTCATGACGATCCTGCCGATTGCCTCGCTGCCGGTGAAGAAGATGTGGTCGAAACGCTGTTCAAGCAGCGCGGTCGATACATCCGCGCCGCCTTCGAAGACCTGGAACGCGTCCGGGTCGAGATAGGCGGGTATCAGCCGCGCCAGCAGTTCGGATGTCCGGGCCGAGACCTCCGAAGGCTTGATGGCGGCGCAGTTGCCCGCGGCAATCGCGCCGATCAGCGGCGTCAGCACCAGATTGACCGGATAGTTCCACGGCGCGATGATCAGCACCACACCAAGCGGTTCATGCACCACCTGGCTGTGTCCCGGCTGGTTGGACAGCGGTGTCGAGACCTTGTCGGGCCGCATCCAGGCCTTGAGATGGGACAGGGTGTGGCCAATCTCGGCAAGCACGGTGCCGGTCTCGGTCATGCGCGCTTCAAAGCCGGACTTGCCGAGATCCGCATGCAGCGCCTCGTTGAAGGCCTCCTCGTTTTCCTCGATCATGGCCTGCAGGCGCTTGAGTTGCGACCGCCGCCACTCTTCCGGGCGGGTCTTGCCGCTGTCGAAACTGGCGCGGAGGCTGGCGATGCGCTCTGATGGGTTGGTCATGATCTTTGCCCGTTTGTGAGTAGACTGTGCTTCATGGCTATAGCTTTTATGTAGGAAGACGCGATCACGATGTCCAAGATTGAAGAGCCGCTGCAGGCCGGGTTGCGAGGCAAACCGCGGACCGACCCTTCGCCGCAGCGTCGCGCCGCACCCGCCGGGCCGGGCGAAATCGTCGGTTATTTCGGCTACGGCTCGCTGGTCAACCGGGTGACGCTGCGGACCGAGATCCTTGCGGCCATCCCGGCGCGGCTCAATGGCTGGCGGCGGACCTGGCGGCCGCGGCCGCTGATGGAGGCGGACACCATGGCCGAGACCGCGCTTGCCGGCGATGTGGTGCCCTCGCTGTTGACCGCGCATCGCGCTGAAAAGGCATCGATCGACGGCGTCCTGATCATTGATCTTGCCGTCAACCTGCCGGTCATCGACACCCGCGAATTCCGCTATCACCGGCGTGACATCACGCTTGCGGAGCTGAGCTTCGATGCAGAGCGCGCGGAACGGGAGACCGGGTTGAGGCTCGGTTCCGGCACGCGGCTGCATGTCTACGAGGCGAGGGTGGAGCATCCCGAGGCCGGCGGCCCGTCGCCGATCCTGAGGTCCTATCTCGATGCGGTGATGCAGGGGTTTCTCCGCGAGTTCGGGGAGGAGGGGGTGCATCGTTTCGTGGCGGAGACCGAGGCGTTTCACCTGCCGATCCACGAGGACCGCGACCGCCCGCTCTATCCCCGCGCGGTGAGCCTGACGGCCAGTGAAACCGAGCTGTTTGATCTGGCTCTCGGCCGCCGCGGGAGCGGTCCGGAGCGCTGATTCGCATTGCCGGGTTTGCAGCCGCCCAATTGATCGCTATAAGCCCGGTGAAATCGACGGATCGGCGGGCATGTTGCCCGCAAAACAGCCGGGTATGCGCCCGGCCAACCCGCGGGCGGATCGCCCGTTTAAACCGCCGGGCATGAGCCCGGCCAACACGGTGAACGACATGGCACAGAACTGGACCCCATCAAGCTGGCGCAACAAACCGATCCAGCAGGTCCCGGATTATCCGGATGCAGAGGCACTGAAGGTGACCGAGGCCCGGCTGGCCAAGTTTCCGCCGCTGGTTTTTGCGGGTGAGGCCCGCCGGCTGACCTCGGCGCTTGCCGATGTCGCCGAAGGCAGGGGCTTTCTGCTCCAGGGCGGTGATTGCGCCGAGAGCTTCGCCGAGCACGAGGCCGACAATATTCGCGACTTCTTCCGCGTCTTCCTGCAGATGGCCGTGGTGCTGACTTTCGGCGCGCAGCAGCCGGTCGTGAAAATCGGCCGCATTGCCGGCCAGTTCGCCAAGCCGCGCTCGTCCAATATCGAGAAGCAGGGCGACGTCGAGCTGCCGAGCTACCGGGGCGACATCATCAATGGCATCGAGTTCAATGAGGCCGACCGCATCCCCAATCCGGAACGCCAGATCATGGCCTACCGGCAGTCGGCGGCGACGCTCAACCTGCTGCGCGCCTTTGCCCAGGGCGGCTACGCCAATCTCGACAATGTGCACCAGTGGATGCTCGGCTTCGTCAAGGACAGCCCGCAGGCCGAGCGCTACCGCAAGCTCGCCGACCGGATCTCCGAGACCATGGACTTCATGAAGGCCATCGGCATCTCCGGTGAAAATCACCCGAGCCTGCGCGAGACCGATTTCTTCACCAGCCACGAAGCGTTGCTGCTTGGCTACGAGGAAGCCATGACCCGCATCGATTCCACCTCGGGCGATCATTACGCCACGTCGGGCCACATGATCTGGATCGGTGACCGTACCCGCCAGACCGACCACGCCCATGTCGAATATGCCCGCGGCATCAAGAACCCGATCGGCCTCAAATGCGGCCCGTCGCTCGATCCGGACGAACTGCTGACGCTGATCGACATTCTCAACCCTGCCAACCAGGCCGGCCGGCTCACCCTGATCGCGCGCTTCGGGCACGACAAGGTGGCCGATCACCTGCCCAAGCTCATCCGCGCCGTTGAGCGCGAGGGCCGCAAGGTTGTGTGGTCGTGCGATCCGATGCACGGCAACACGATCACGCTCAACAACTACAAGACCCGTCCGTTCGAGCGGATCCTGTCGGAGGTGGACAGTTTCTTCCAGATCCACCGCGCCGAGGGCACCCATCCCGGCGGCATCCATATCGAGATGACCGGCAAGAACGTCACCGAATGCACCGGCGGTGCCCGTGCACTGTCGGGCGAAGACCTGCAGGACCGCTACCACACCCATTGCGACCCGCGTCTCAACGCCGACCAGGCGCTCGAACTCGCCTTCCTCGTCGCCGAACGCATGAAGGGCGGCCGGGACGAGGAAAAGCAGGTTGTGAACGGGTAAGGTTCGGGTCGCAACCGACTGACATGAATGCAAGAACGCCGGGGCAAGTCCCCGGCGTTTTGCGTTTCGGGTCGTGCAGTTCCTGCGCGATGCCAGAAACGATTTGAACACTGCAAAATTGGCCGGTAAAAACAACAGGTCTCTTGTTGTTTGTTTCATTGGTTCGAGGTGTATGTTGTCTGGAAGGTTTGTCGGCAGGTTTGGTCTTGCATTTGTTCTCTCCCTTGTTGCTCCGCAATTGGCTGAAACATCCTTTGCCCAAGATGCGTCTGCAGGAGCCAGAACCATCATCGTCATGGATGGCTCCGGGTCGATGTGGGGCCAGATCAATGGCGTCCCTAAGCTCGAGATCGCCCGGGAGACTGTTGCGGAGGTGCTCAAGGGCCTTCCTCAGGAGCGGGAAATCGGGCTTGTTGCCTACGGTCACAGGACGCGAGGAGACTGCAGCGACATCGAGATCATGGTTCCGCCGGCGGCGGGAACGGCCGATGCTATTTCGCAGGCAGTCAATACCATGCGCTTCCAGGGGCGGACGCCGCTGTCCGACGCCGTGCGCCGCGCCGCCGAAGAGCTCCGCTTCACAGAAAACCCTGCCACTGTGGTTCTGGTGACCGATGGCATCGAGACCTGCAACGCTGATCCTTGCGCGCTCGGAAAGGAACTCGAGCAGTCCGGCGTCGAGTTCACCGCCCATGTCGTCGGTTTCGGCCTGACGCGTCAGGAAGGGCTCGAACTGTCTTGCCTGGCGCGCAACACCGGCGGTTCCTACTTCGATGCTTCCGACCGGGAGGGGCTGGGCAAGGCGCTCGATCAGGCGATCAAGACCGCCGCTCCGGCGGCAACGCCCGCCGCACCTGAACCGGAACCGGTTCAGCCAGAGGCCACGCTCGATGCCGCCGACAGTGCCGCCATCACCTCGGCCGTGGAGGTCACCTGGACCGCGACGCGCAGCGAACGCGACTATATCGATGTCGCGCCATTGGGTGCGCCCGCCTTCGAGTGGGCCTCCTGGGTCGAGCTTGGTGACAGCGACACCGTGATGCTGCGGATGCCGCCGGAACCCGGCGACTATGTCATCCGCTATATCGCGCCCGATGCTGCCGAACCGGTGGTGGCAAGCCGCCCGATCAAGGTGGTTGAAGGCGATTTCGTTCTCGACGGGCCGCTCACTGTTCAGGTGGGCGAGAGCTTCCGCGTCAACTGGCGCGGACCGGAAGGCGAAGAGAATTACATCGACATCATGGAGAAGGGCTCGACTGCAACGGAGAACGAACCCTCCTATGCATGGACCCGAGACGGCAATCCGGCAGAGCTGATGGCGCCAATCACGGCCGGCGAGTACCAGCTGCGCTACGTGGTGCAGGGCGAGAGCGCACGCGCGGTCGGACTGTCGGTGCCGCTCAACGTGATCGAGGGCAGGGCGGAGATCGAGGCAGCGGAAGAGGTGGCGCCGGGAGCAGAGTTCCCGGTGCGTGCGCGCGGGCCGCAGAATTCGCGTCACTGGGTCGACATCGTCACGCCGGGTTTCTCCGAATTCAGCGGCGAAATCGGCTATTTCTATCTCGGTGAACCGGATGCGCCCTTCACGGAAGGCAGCCTGACCGCGCCGGCTGAACCCGGCAGCTACGACCTGCGCTACGTCATCGAGGGCATGAAGGGCGACCGCCGCGTGATCGCGCGCCGCACCATCACCGTCAGCCCCGGCGCATCCGCCGACGTGTCGCTTGCTCCGGTGGAGTAGACGGTCGCTTTGCGTCGCGTTCCCGGCCGCTCCGAACAGCGGCCGGGCCAATGCCCGCCATTGGCCTTCACTGTGTTGGAGCCCTCGGCTTCAAGTCGCGGCCTTGCATGTCGCAAATGTCAGTAGAATGACAGGGTGCCTGCGTGCTTGTATCGCCTCCGACCTGAATCACAGTCCCCGGAGGCCCGCATGTCAGACGATCAAATCCGCACCGGACGGTGCAATTGCGGGGCTGTGCGTTTTCGCACCCGCGGTCAGCTCCGCGATGTCATCGCCTGCCATTGCTCGCAGTGCCGGCGTCAGTCCGGGCTCTATTTCGCTGCTACCAATGTGGCCGACGAGAATATCGAGATCGAGGGCGGGGACGCGATCACCTGGTACCAGGCGTCGGATTTCGCCAGGCGCGGCTTCTGTTCGACCTGCGGCTCGGCATTGTTCTGGAAGCACCAGTCCGATCCGTTCATCTCGGTGCTGGCGGGCAGCTTTGACGAGCCGTCGGGGCTCAAAATGACCAAGCACATCTTTTGTGCCGACAAGGGCGATTTCTACGAGATCGCGGATGGCCTGCCGCAATACGAGAAAGGCTCTGCCGGGTTGCTGGTGGCGGAGTGAGGGTCTTGTTCCTCTCCCCCTGTGGGAGAGGAAGAAAAATCACGGTCTTGGCGCGATAGCGCCAAGTCGTAGATTTTTCAGGTGAGGGGGCGGTCCCGTCTCCGAAACCGACCCCCTCTCTTGAAATTTCGAGCACTTGGCTGAAGCCAAGGTGCTGATACAGCCTTCGCGTGGCGTCGCGCTCAGGCCTTCGTTCACTGAAATCGGATTCTCCGATTTCTGGCCTACAGCCACCGCTTCGAAGTCTCCCCCACCTAGGGGGGGAGGGTGTCTGCCGCGCTCTCAACCCCATTTCATCCACACCTGTCAAACCCCATGCGATCATGGCCTCGCTCCCGTCACCGGATGGATTGCGAACGTTGCGGTCCAGGCGGGAGGAAGGCCTCCAGGTGGCTGCCGTAACGTGCGGCAGGACGAAGGAGGAGGCGGTGCACCGGCGGGTTCCGCTGGCAGCAGGATCAGCCTGAACGGGTGACCATATGGGATGTCCAACGGGAGGATCGGCCAAGCCAGCCACCGGAGAAACCTTTGCCCCTTGTGCCGGCCAGCGCCGGCCGGCTGTCGGGGCGCGGGTGGAAACGGGCCTGTGGCGGGCCGCCTTGCGGATGCGGGAAGGGCGTCTGGCGCAGTGTCAGCCGCCCTGGCGTTCCCGGATCATAAACGCAAGGCCCAACCCGTGCCGGACGATGCCACCCGTCGCTCAAGGCTGCCCGTGTCCGGGCGGCGAACAAGCGGCACGCAACTGCCTGTCGGATGCGGACACCATCCGGCGATATTCGGGCCCGCGCGCAATCTGCGCCACCCCGCATGCTACCGCGAAAGCGGGGCATGCACACCAAACCTTTTCCGAACGGCACAGCCTGCGCGCGGCCCTCCGGACTTGCACTTTCTCATCCCGGTGGTGCTGCACCATACGGGCGTTCCGCCGTGACATGGCGCGAAGACGGTAAAGGCTGTCTTCATATGCCGAACGATGAGTGATCAAAACGGCATCTTTTATGAACAGTTGAGACGGCCTATCTTGGTGGCAAGGAGAAAGACCATGAGCAAAACAGCATTTCCCGCCCTGTTCATTTCCCACGGCTCGCCCGACACGGCGATTGCCGACACGCAGGCCGCCGCCTGGCTCAGGCAGATGGCCGCCGATCTGCCGCGGCCGCGGGCCATCGTCGTCGCCAGCGCCCATTTCGAAGTGTCCGGCGGGGTTGCCGTCTCGGCTGACCCGGATCCCGAAACCATCCATGATTTCGGCGGCTTCGCGCCGGAACTTTACGCCATGCAATACCCGGCGCCGGGCGAGCCTGAACTGGCGCGGCGGATCACGGATGATCTGCAAGCGGCAGGGTTTCCGGCGCAGGCGGTCGACCGTCGCGGCTTTGATCACGGCGTCTGGGTGCCGCTGAAGCTGGCCTATCCCGATGCCGATATCCCGGTGGTGTCGGTTTCGGTTGATCCCAACAAGGGGCCGGACCATCATTTCCGGCTCGGCCAGGCTCTGGCGGAGCTTGGCGCGGAGGGCGTGCTGGTGATCGGGTCCGGTTCGTTCACCCACAATCTCGGCGAGGCGTTCAAGCTCTTGCGCGCCGGCGTACGCGAGGCCGATGTGCCCGGATGGGTGCAGGAGTTTACCGGCTGGATGAATGAGCGGCTGGCGAAGAACGATGTCGACGCGCTGATCGATTACCGCAAGGAAGCCCCGTTCGCCGCAAGGAATCATCCCACCGACGAGCACCTGTTGCCGCTCTATGTCGCCCTGGGGGCCGCAGGCGAGGGCGCCCGCGCCAGCCGGGTTCATGACAGCGCGGAATTCGGCGTGCTGGCCATGACCATGTGGCGCTTTGATCCCGTGGCGCTTTGATCCCATGGCCGGCGCATTGCCTGCCGGGTGTTCAGCAAGCCCGTGCGGGTGGGGCAAAAAACTGCGGCGAAGGCGCTGCAATCGGGATTGAATGATTTTCAAGCGCTGCGAGTTGGGATAACACCAAATCCATGACCCAGACCGAAGCATCATCCACGTCCGGCACCATCCGCATCGCCGTCGCGCAGCTCAACCCGACTGTCGGCGATATCGCCGGCAATCTTGCCAAGGCGCGCGAAGCCCGGGCCGACGCGGCCCGCCACGGCGCGGACCTGGTGCTGTTCACCGAGCTGTTCATCGCCGGTTATCCGCCGGAGGACCTTGTGCTCAAGCCGGCGTTCCTGAAAGCCTGCCTGAAGGCTGTGGAAGCGCTTGCGCTGGACACCGCGGATGGCGGCCCGGCGGTGATCATGGGCTATCCGCGCACCGAGGGCGACAGGCGGTTCAACTCGGCTGCGGTGCTCGACGGCGGCAGGATTATCGCCAGCCGCGACAAGGTGGATCTGCCCAATTACGGCGAATTCGATGAAAAACGCGTGTTTCACGTCGGCGAGATGCCCGGGCCGGTGGCGATCCGCGGCGTGCGCATCGGCATTCCTGTGTGCGAGGATATCTGGGGCGATCTCGGCGTCTGCGAGACGCTGAGTGAAAGCGGTGCGGAAATCCTGCTGGTGCCGAATGGCTCGCCCTACTACCGCGGCAAGGTCGACATCCGGCATCAGGTGGTGCTGCGCCAGGTGATCGAGAGCGGTCTGCCGATGATCTACGCCAACCAGGTCGGCGGCCAGGACGAACTGGTCTTCGATGGCGCCAGCTTCGGCATGAATGCCGACAAGAGCCTGGCCTTCCAGATGAGCCAGTTCGAGGAAACCGTTTCCATCGTCACTTTCAAGCGGCAGCCGGACGGGCAGTGGACCTGCAGCAACGGGCCGGTTTCGGTGATCCCGGAGCGCGAGGAAGCCGATTACCGGGCCTGCATGCTGGGCTTGCGGGACTACGTCAACAAGAACGGCTTCCGCAATGTGGTGCTGGGCCTGTCGGGCGGCATCGATTCTGCAATCTGCGCGGCGCTCGCCGTAGATGCTCTCGGCGAGGAGCGGGTCCGCACCGTGATGCTGCCCTACCGCTACACGTCTGAGAGTTCGTTTACCGATGCCGAGGCCTGCGCCCGGGCGCTCGGCTGCCGTTATGACACCGTGGCGATCGAACAGCCGGTGCAGGGCTTTCTCGAGGCGCTGGGCGACATGTTCGAGGGCACCGACGAGGGGGTGACCGAGGAGAACCTGCAGAGCCGGGCGCGCGGCGTCATCCTGATGGCGATCTCCAACAAGTTTGGTTCGATGGTGGTAACCACCGGCAACAAGAGCGAGATGAGCGTCGGCTACGCCACGCTCTACGGCGACATGAATGGCGGCTTCAACCCGATCAAGGACCTCTACAAGATGCAGGTCTACGGGCTATCGCGCTGGCGCAATGCGCATGTTCCGCCGGGTGCGCTCGGACCGTCAGGCGAGGTGATCCCGGTCAACATCATCGACAAAGCGCCCTCAGCCGAACTCAGGCCCGACCAGACCGACCAGGATTCGCTGCCGCCTTATCCCGTGCTCGACGATATTGTCGAATGCCTGGTCGAGCACGAGATGGGTGTCGAGGAGATCGTCGCGCGCGGCCATGATGTCGCCACCGTCCACCGGATCGAGCATCTCTTGTACATCGCCGAATACAAGCGCCGCCAGTCGGCGCCCGGCGTCAAGATCACCCGAAAGAATTTCGGCCGCGACCGGCGCTACCCGATCACAAACCGGTTCCGAGACCGGGGATGATTTTCACCTTCCTGCGCGACAATGCCCGCTGGGTCGCCGGCGGGTTCCTGCTGACGTTCTTTTCCTCGTTCGGGCAGACCTATTTCATCTCGCTGTCGGCGGGGGATATCCGCGCGGAGTATGGCCTGAGCCATGGTGGCTTCGGCACGATCTACATGCTGGCGACGCTGGCGAGTGCAGCGACGCTGCCGCAGATCGGCAAGATCGTCGACAGGATCTCTGTCGCTTCGACCGTGCTCCTGGCGGCCCCGGTGCTGGCGATTGCCTGCATCCTGATGGCCTGGTCAAGATCGCTGGCTCTGCTGGTGCTGGCGATCTACCTGCTCAGGCTGTTCGGGCAGGGCATGTTCACCCATATCGCCATGACCGCGATGGGACGCTGGTTCGCGGCTCAGCGCGGCCGGGCGATCTCGCTCACCGCCATCGGCGTCAATCTCGGCGAGGCCGTGTTTCCGATCAGCTTCGTCGGCGTTGCGGCGCTGGTCGGCTGGCGCGGGTCATGGCTGCTGGCCGCGGGCGTGCTGCTTGTCGTTGCACTGCCTGTGATCTATGGCCTGCTCAAGGTCGAACGCACACCGCAATCGGTGGTGTTGGATCCGGGCCGTCCGGCGGTGCGCGACTGGACCCGTGCGGAGGTCGTGCGCGATCCGTTGTTCTGGGCGTCGCTGTCGGGCGTGCTCGCTCCGCCGTTCATCGGCACCACCATCTTCTTCCACCAGGTCTACCTGTCGGAATTGCGTGGCTGGGAGCCGAGCGTGTTCGCGGCCTCGTTTGCGATCATGTCGTCAATGACCATCCTGTTCGCACTGATCGCCGGACAACTGGTCGACCGGTTTTCGGCGATCCGGCTGCTGCCGTCCTTCCTGGTGCCGCTGTCGCTCAGCTGCTTCGTGCTGGCATCGACCGATGCGCCGTGGGGCGCCTATGCATTCATGGCGCTGATGGGGATCTCCTACGGCTTCTCATCAACCCTGTTCGGCGCGCTCTGGCCGGAACTCTACGGCTCGAAGCACCTTGGCGGCATTCGCTCGCTGATTGTCGCCTTCATGGTCTTTGCCACGGCGATGGGGCCGGGCCTGACCGGGGCGCTGATCGATGCGGGGATATCCTACCCGGGACAGATCGCGGCGATGGGCGCCTACAGCGTGGCCGTGATCGTGATCATGACGCTGGTCAGCCGTAGAGCGCTGGCGCGCCAGCAGACTGGCCGGGCATGAATTAGCGGATCAGCGAGGGCGGGCGTGCCTTCAGATCCAGCTGTTCGGACTGGTCGGGCAGGAACACCGGACCGACAACGCGCACGTCCTGACGGTCTGGGGTCAGCGGCCGCTCGGCGGTCGAGGCTGCAAGCACGGCTGCGACATCCTCCGAAGTCAGCCGCATCTCGGCGTTGAGAAGAGATTCGGGATCCTCGCCGGGATCGGGCCGTTTGAACGGACGCACCCAGGTGGTCACCGACCCTTCGTTGTCGGCGGTGCCGTTGAGAATCGCCTCGCGGCGCTGCATTTCGTTGTAGAAGGCGCGCATGTTGCAGCCGCAAGCCTTGCTCATCGGTGCGCTCGCATTGCGATAGGCAAAGGCGTTTTCCATTTCCGTATAGGGTTCGCGGGTGCGGGCGGAAATCATGTCCTCGCTCTCCTGGCCCTGGGCGTCGTGGAAATAGAGCGCGGTCTTGGTGCCGGGGCACATCATCTGGCAGGTGCGCTCGTCACGGGCGAAATCGGACGGGGCGGCTGCCGAGGAGACCGGAAAGAAGAAGCCGTCGCAACTGCGCACACACAGGGTGCGGTAATTGCCGCCGCGGGTCGATCTGGGTTCGACAACGATGCGGCCGGCCGCGGCGCGGGCGCGCGATGTGTCGCTGCCAGCCCCGTCACCATTGCCGAGTACGGCAACCAGGCCGGGGCTGCGGCGGGACTTGGCCTTCAGTGCGGCCATCTTGCCCTTGAGTTCTGCAGCGCGGATAGCGGCGCGGTTGCCGTCGCAATCATTGGCATCGAGCGCGGCAAGGATCCGGCGCTTGGCGGTCCGGTCGTCACGGGTCGCATAGGAGTCGCGCTTGCGCTCGAGCGAGCCGAGATTGGCGCGCATCTTGGCGTGGGCGGCGCCGAGCTTGGCGCAGGCCTTGGCGTTTTGTCCGCCCATCACGATGAAACTGCCCGAGGAGCAGCGAAACCGGACGAGGTCAGCTTCAACCTGGTCGATCTGGCGCGACTGCTGCTCGGCGGCCTGGGCATAGCGCTGGTACTTTTCGGAGAATCCCGGGCCCGAGGAGACGTTTTCGAGCTGTGTCTTGAGCCGTGAGCACACCGCAGAAGCTTCCGCCGCTCCGGTGCCGGCAAGGGCAAGCACCAGCATGGCCAGGGAACTGCGAAACCAGACGCGACGCATGATCAACTCCAACACATATAAAACACCGTCAGTCACCCAAGGCATACCTCAGATACCCTAACAGTTTTATACTAGCGCCAGAGGGCGACTGCTCCAATCACATCCGGTTGTTTACCTTAACCGGGATTGCAGAGCCGGGAGCCGCGTCTTGATGGTTCAGTCGGCCGAGGACGCCTCGACCACAGCGAGTGTGGCCATATTGACGACGCCGCGCGAGGTGACCGACGGAGACAGGATGTGTGCGGGCAGGGCCGGGCCGAGCAGGATCGGGCCGACATGCAGCGCCTCGGTCATGGTCTTGACCACGCCGAGCGCGATGTTCGCGGCATCGAGATTGGGGAAGACCAGCAAGTTGGCCTCGCCGGTGAGCGTGCTGTCGGGCATCACCCGGCGGCGCAGCACCTCGGATATGGCTGAATCGCCGTGCATCTCGCCGTCGACCTCCAGCTCCGGGGCCAGCGAGCGGATGATCGAAAGCGCGCGTCGCATCTTGTCGGCGCTGCCTGAATCGCGCGAGCCGAAATTCGAATGCGAGACCAGTGCAGCCTTCGGCGCAATGCCGAAGCGGCGGATCTCCTGGGCGGCCATGATCGTGGTTTCGGCTATCTCCTCGGCGCTCGGATCGAACGACACATAGGTGTCGGTGAAGAAGGTGGCGCCGCGCTGGGAGATCAGCAGGCTGAGCGCGGAGAAATCAATCACACCCTCGCGCTTGCCGATGATCTGCGAAACATCGCGCAGGTGCTTGGTGTAGCGGCCTTCGAGGCCGCAGATCAGCGCATCGGCTTCACCGCGCCGGACCGCCAGCGAGCCGATCACGGTGGCATTGGTGCGCACGATCGTGCGGGCGGCTTCCGGAATCACGCCCCTGCGTCCGACAATCGAGAAATATTCGTCCACATAGTCGCGGAAGCGCGGATCATCTTCGGGGTTGATCACCGTGAAATCGGCGCCGGGCCGGATCCTGAGGCCAAACCGCTGTAGGCGGGTCTCGATGATGCCCGGCCGGCCGATCAGGATCGGCTCGGCGATCTCTTCCTCGAGCAGCACCTGGGCTGCGCGCAGAACCCGCTCGTCCTCGCCCTCGGCGAAGATCACGCGCTTTTTCGTGGCGGACTTGGCAGCGGTGAACAGCGGCTTCATGATCAGGCCGGAGCGGAAGACGAAGCGGTTGAGCTGGTCGACATAGGCGTCCATGTCGGCGATCGGCCGCCGGGCGACGCCGGATTTGGCCGCCGCCTCGGCCACGGCCGGGGCGATCCTGAGGATCAGCCGCTGGTCGAAGGGCGAGGGAATGAGATATTCGGGGCCGAACACCGGGGTTTCTCCCGAATAGGCCCGGGCTGCGATGTCGGAGGGTTCTTCCCGCGCAAGCGCCGCGATGGCGCGGACGGCAGCCATCTTCATCTCTTCATTGATGGTGCGCGCGCCGCAATCAAGCGCGCCGCGGAAGATGTAGGGAAAGCACAGGACATTGTTGACCTGGTTGGGGAAATCCGAGCGCCCGGTGCAGATCATCGCGTCGGGGCGGGCGGCCCGGGCCTCGTCCGGCATGATCTCCGGCGACGGGTTGGCAAGCGCCATGATCAGCGGCCGGTCAGCCATCGTGGCCAGCATTTCGGGCTTGAGCACACCCGCGGCGGAGAGACCCAGAAACACGTCGGCGCCGCCGATCGATTCGGTCAGCACCCGGTTGTCGGATTTCTGCGCATAGACCGATTTCCACTGGTCCATCGCCACTTCGCGGCCTTCGTAGACAAGTCCGTCGATGTCGTGCACCCAGATGTTCTCGCGTTTGGCGCCGAGCGCCACCAGCAGGTTGAGGCAGGCCAGTGCCGCAGCGCCCGCGCCGGAGGTGACGATCTTGGCATCCTCGATGTTCTTTCCTGCAAGCTCCAGGCCGTTGAGAATGCAGGCGGCGACGATGATGGCGGTGCCGTGCTGGTCGTCATGGAAGACCGGGATATCCATGATCTCGCGCAGCTGCTGTTCGACCTCGAAGCATTCGGGAGACTTGATGTCCTCGAGATTGATGCCGCCGAATGTTGGTTCGAGTGCGGAAATCACGCTGACCATGCGGTCTACGTCGGGCGCATCGATCTCGATGTCGAAGACGTCGATGCCGGCAAACTTCTTGAACAGCACCGCCTTGCCTTCCATCACCGGCTTGGAGGCAAGCGGCCCGATATTGCCGAGGCCAAGGACAGCGGTGCCGTTGGAAACCACTGCGACCAGATTGGAGCGCGCGGTATAGGCGGCAGCGGCGTCCGGATTGTCGCGAATGGCGAGGCAGGGTGCGGCAACGCCGGGCGAATAGGCCAGCGCCAGGTCGCGCTGGTTGCCAAGCGGCTTTGTGGCCTGGATCTCGAGTTTTCCCGGCCGCGGATAGCGATGATAGAACAGCGCGTTCTCGTCGAGTTCACCGCTTGAAGGTTTGGGATCGGCGGCGCGCTTGTTGTCTGTTGAGGTCATCTGCGGCTCTTCTTTGTATGTGGTCGTGGAACAGGGATCAGGCGGTCAATGTGCCGGGATCGGGAACAGACGCCTTGAGGGGCAGGAACCGGCATTTAAGCTGATTCCGGCGCAAATTGCGGCGAGCCTGTCAGGATTCATCGGTTTCCCCCTCGATAAACCGTTTGAACGGTTCATTCCGTTCTAGAACCGATCGCGGCCAAATGGAACCTGTTTGATGGTCGATCGGGACCGCCGCAACGGCGCGCGGCTAGCCCCAGAGGTCCGGCGAGGGCGGAGAGACCAGCGAACCGGAATAGACCAGGCCCGGGGAGCGGTCCCTGGCCATCAGCAGGGGGCCGTCGAGATCGACCCAGTCCGCATCCTGGGCAAGCAGCACCGCCGGCGCCATGGCAAGCGAGGTGCCGACCATGCAACCGACCATCACGCCAAACCCCAGCTCGCGGGCGCGGTCGCGCATGGCCAGCGCCTCGGTCAGGCCGCCGGTCTTGTCGAGCTTGATGTTGATCGCGTCATAACGGTCCGAAAGCGCCTGCAGGTCGTCGATGGTGTGGACGCTTTCATCGGCGCAGATGGGGACCGGGTGAGGGATATGGGCCAGAAGCTCGTCCTTGCCCGCCGGCAAGGGCTGCTCGATCAGCCCGATGTGAAGTTCGGCGGCAAGCAGAAGATGTTCGCGGATGTTGCTTTCATCCCAGCCTTCATTGGCGTCGAGAATGATCTCCGCGTCGCGCGCAGCACTGGCCACCGCATGCATGCGGGCGCGGTCATCGGAAGTGCCGACCTTGACCTTGAGCAGCTTCTGCGAAGAGTGGGCGCGGGCCTCGTCGGCCATGTCGGCGGGATCGCCGAGCGAGATCGTGACGGCGGTGGGAACCGGGCGCGGCAGGATCCGGCAGGCGCTGGCAGAGACCCGCTTTCCGGTGAGCTTGGCCTCGAGATCCCACATGGCGCAATCGACGGCGTTGCGGGCAGCTCCGGGCTTGATCGCGGTCTGCAGCTCCTGCCGGGTCATGCCCGCCGAGACCGCTCCGGCCAGCGCCTCGATCGCCTTGAGCACACCTTCGACTGTTTCGCCGTAGCGCTTGTAGGGCACACATTCGCCGTGGCCGCTGACGCCGTTTTCGGTCAGCGTGCAGGTCACGACATCGGCAGCGGTCTTGGCGCCGCGCGATATGTTGAAGGCTCGCTTGAGCGGAAAACTGTCGATCCGGGCGCTGAGGTGTCGGGGCATTGCAACGGGTCCTGAAAAAAGGGTCGATGAACGGTCGGGATGGGCGCTATTCCGGAGCCTGTGCGGTGACAGGTCCGGAACGAGCCGCTATGTGTGGATCATGTTGACCAAACAGCAAGAAGATACAAGGGCCGAAGCCCCCAAGGTCGGCCTGAAAAGCCAGCCTGCGCGGATCGAGCATGATGTCTCGAACGGCGTGGAACGGCTTGTGCTTGCCGGCGACTGGCGGCATGCGGCGATCTCCGGCGTGTGCGGCAAGATGCTGGAAATCCAGGGCAAACTGTCGGGCAAGCCGCTGGAAATCGATCTGAGCGAACTGGGAAATTTCGACACTGCCGGCGCCTGGCTGGTGCGCAAGACCATGCTGGCGGCGCGCTCGCGCGGAGCCGATGTGCGCCTGACCGGCGCGTCGGAACAGGTGTCCGAACTGATCGAGGCCATTCCCGATCTGGTCGATGAGCCTCAGGCAGGGCCCAAGGATCTGCCGCCGAGGTTTGAGCGCATGTTCTCGCCGGTCGGCAAGGCGATGTACGAGCTCTACGACGATTTCATCGCCTCGCTCTACATTCTCGGCTCGGCCGTCCGCGGTGCGCAACTCAAGCTCAACCGCTCGGCAGGCATCTCGCCCGCGGCGATTGTCACCCAGATCGATCATATGGGTGTTCGGGCGGTGCCGATCATCATGCTGATGAGCTTCCTCATCGGGGCGATCATTGCCCAGCAGGGCGCGTTCCAGCTTCGCTATTTTGGCGCGGAAGTCTTCGTTGTCGACCTGGTCGGCATCCTGCAACTGCGGGAAATCGGCGTGCTTCTGACCGCGATCATGATCGCCGGTCGCTCCGGCAGCGCGATCACCGCAGAGATCGGCTCGATGAAGATGCGCGAGGAGGTCGACGCGCTCAAGGTGATGGGGCTCAACCCCGTCGGCGTGCTGGTGTTCCCGCGCCTGGTGGCGCTTACCGTGGCGCTTCCGCTGCTGACGATCGTGGCGAATTTCGCCGCCCTTGCAGGCGCGGCTGCGGTGTCGTGGAGCTATTCGGGTATCACGCCGGACGTGTTCGTCACCCGGTTGCGCGAGGCGATCGACATGTCGACCGTCACATCGGGCATGATCAAGGCGCCGTTCATGGCGCTGATCATCGGCATCGTTGCCTCGGTCGAGGGCATGAAGGTCGGCGGCAGCGCCGAATCGCTGGGCCGGCGAGTAACCGCTTCAGTGGTCAAGTCGATCTTCGTGGTCATCCTGGTCGATGGCCTGTTTGCCATGTTCTACGCTGCCATTGATTTCTGAGGCCGACCGGATGATCCAAAGCAGCGAGAAAGAACCTGGCAAACGCGAAGTCATCCTGTCGGCGCATGATGTCACCGTGGCCTTCGGCAGCAACGTGGTGCTCGACAAGCTCGATCTCGATGTCTATCGCGGCGAGATCCTGGGCTTCGTCGGCGGCTCGGGAACCGGCAAGTCGGTCTTGATGCGCTCGATTTTGCGTCTGATCCCGCGCCAAAGCGGTGTGATCCGGATTCTCGGCGAGGATTACGACAAGGTCGACGAGGCCAAGAAGATCGAGCTCGACATGCGTCTCGGTGTGCTATTCCAGCACGGGGCGCTGTTTTCGGCGCTGACCGTGCGTGAGAACATCCAGGTTCCGATGCGCGAGTATCTGGACCTGCCGCAGTCGCTGATGGATGAACTGGCCGAACTCAAGGTGGCGATGGTGGGGCTCGCGCCGGATGCGGCAGACAAGTACCCCTCCGAGCTTTCCGGCGGCATGATCAAGCGCGCCGCCCTCGCGCGGGCGCTTGCGCTCGATCCGGACCTGGTTTTTCTGGATGAACCAACATCCGGGCTTGATCCGATCGGCGCGGCGGAGTTTGATGAGCTGATCGCGCAGTTGCGTGACACGCTGGGGTTGACGGTCTACATGGTGACCCATGATCTCGACAGCCTGTTCTCGGTCTGTGACCGCATCGCGGTGCTGGGACAGAAGCGGGTGATCGCGGAAGGAACGATCGAGGACATGCTTTCATTTGACGACCCGTGGATCCAGTCCTACTTCAAGGGCAAGCGGGCGCGGATGATCCCTGACCGGACATCGCAGGAACGCTCCAGTCCACCCCAGGAAACCGGCGTCACGCTTGAAAGCGGCCAGGAAAGCGAAGCAAACTGATGGAAACGCGGGCTAATTACGCCATTGTCGGCTTCTTCACCCTGGTGGTGATGCTCTCGGCGTTCGGCTTCGTCTACTGGATGGCGAAATTCGGCAATACCGGCGAGACGGCGCCGATGATCGTGCGCATTCCCGGTTCCGCCAACGGTCTGTCGAACGGCTCGCCGGTCCGCTTCAACGGCATTCCCTACGGCGTGATCCGAAACATCAGCATCGATCCGGACAGCCCCGATTTCGTCATTGCGGAAACCACGATCCGGGCCGACGCGCCGGTCTACACCGACACCCGCGCGGCGCTCGAAATCCAGGGCCTGACGGGATCGGCCTATATCGAACTGCAGGGCGGTTCGCCCGGCAATCCGAATATCCTGACGCGGGCGCGGGAGCTGGGACAGGTCGCTGTCATCGACGCCGATCCGTCGGGTGTCACCAACCTGCTGGCTACCGCCGACGACATTCTCAACCGCGCAAACCGGGTGATCGGCGAGGTCGAAGGGTTCGTCAAGGATGCCCGGTCGCCGCTGACCGAGACACTCAAGAACACCGAGGTCTTCACCGCTGCCCTGCGTGACAATGCCGATGGCATTGACGATTTCCTGCAAAGCGTTGCCGATCTGTCGCAGACGGTGAAGTCCGTTTCGGGCCGGATCGACAGCACGCTGGCCTCGGCAGAGAACCTCATCACCTCGATCGATCCTCAGAAGATCGACAGGATCCTCGCCAATGTCGACAAGGTGACCTCGGATGTCGCCAGCGCGTCGGGGGAGATCACCAGGACGCTCGAGAGCTTCAGCCAGGCCGCAGGGTCGCTTGAGCGACTGGCTGCGGATGCAGGCGAATCCCTCGACAAGGTCGACACGATCATCGCCAGCATCGATCCGGCCAAGGTCGGCCAGTCGATGGACGACATCGCGCTCGCCAGCGCGGATGCGCGCAAGGCGCTCGCCGATGCGCGTGGCGTGGTGGAAACCTTCAGTGCCCGCAAGGAAGATTACGACCTCATCATCACCGATGTGAAGCAGCTCACCGGCAGGCTCAACGCGGCGTCGACGCGGGTTGACGGGGTGCTTGCCAAGCTCGACAATTTCCTTGGCGAGGGGGACGCCTCGTCGCTGATCGCGGATGCCGAAGCGACGCTGAAATCCTTCCGTGACGTGGCGGATTCGCTCAATGCCCGGGTCGGCCCGATCGCTGACAACTTGCAGCGGTTCTCCGGCTCGGGGCTGCGCAATGTCGAGGCGCTGGTCAATGATGCGCGCCGCTCGATCCAGCGGATCGAGCGTTCGATCTCGACCATCGAGCAGGACCCGCAGCGGTTGATCTTTGGCGGCGACACGGTCAAGCAGTATGACGGACGGAACCGGCGTTGACTCTTCGGGTTTCACGTCGCAAGACAATGGTTAACGAAATGCTTATGGGCCGGGTCGCGGCCCAGGGGAGTGGCGTAAGCGTGAGAGCGGGTCGATGGATAGTTGCGCTGGCATTGGCCGCGGGTCTGTCGGGTTGCGCCGGCGGCGGGCTTGTGTCCAGTCCTCCGCCCGACACCTACGGGTTGTCTGCGGCACCGGCGGTTACCGGTCAGCGCGCCAGGAACAGACAGATCCTGATCGGCGAACCGACCGCGCTCAAGGCGCTCGACAGCGAGCAGATCGTCATCCGCCCGACACCGTCGGCAATTCAGTATCTCGCCAACTCGCAATGGTCGGACCGCTTGCCCAGCATCGTGCAGGACAAGCTGGTTCAGGCGTTCGAGAATTCGGGCCAGGTCGGCGGTGTCGGCCGGCCCGGAGACGGCCTGGCGATCGACTTCAAGATCATCACTGCCATCCGCGCTTTCGAGATCAAGGCGGACCGGGGCGAACGCGCCGTGGTCGAATTGTCGGTCAAGGTGCTCAATGACCGCAATGGCGTGGTGGTGGCGACGCGGGTCTTCAGCGCCAGCACGCCGGTCACCGGAAGCGGCAATGCGGCTTACGTGCAGTCGCTTGACCGGGCCTTCGAGACAGTGGTCCAGGATATCGTCAGCTGGACCCTGTCGCGGATCTGACCGGCATTGCCGGGCGCCGCAATCACGCTGCGATCACCACCACCGACCGCTGTTCCATCCTCGAAGATCGTCGCGCAATCAGCTTTCGTCGTGCGGGTAGTCCGGCCGCTGACGCGCCGGGACGGTGACGGGAACCCGCAGATCTGACGAGGTCATGACCACCAGTAGCGCCAGATAGGCGATCGCTGCGAGTACGGCCGGGCCGATCAGTGCCGGATAGCCGAAAAACCAGATGGCGCTTATCCACAGGAAAACAACATTGACGACGAACATCGCCTTTTCGGTTACGCCGCTGTTCCAGGCCGCCCAGCCGAGAAGACCGATGATTGCCGCGTAAGCCAGTATTGCCAGAGCCATGATTGTGTTCCTTGCTTTCCGTACCGTGAAGCGCCCAGCGCAATAGGTGTAACCGGGATGTAGGTTTCTTGCACGGCGGATGAAGGCCTGCACGAAGGCAAAACGCCGCATTTGGGGGGATAGGGGCGAGACAAAATGACACTGCCCGTCGCCGTTCCGGATTGGCAGCACGGGGCTCCGGCAACCGCTGCTCTCGCCAGGATCATTCATGCCTGCGAAGGTTTTTTCGGGATGATCCCGTTTTGAACAGATTGCAGACGGAAGCCCCCCACGATGCAGGTTCACACTGACACACCATTCCATCTGGTTCTGGAAATCTATGCCCATGTGCTTTGGGTGCCCGTCCTGACAATTGCGATTGCGGCGGGGGTTCTTTTCGCGGTTCTCAAATGCGGTTCGACGAGGCTAGGTATCCAGGGGCAGTTGGCCGCAGTATCGATCGTGTTGGTCTTGTTCCTTCCCATACTCTGGCTGGGTTTCGCCTATGGCGCTCTGACACTCCTCGAACATCCTGGGTACAGACACCACATCGAGTGTGATCCGTGCTTCTGAGGTGACAAATCCGCGCGCAAACCACTTGGCGAATGGCAATCTCGTTGCGGCCCTCAACAGAAAAAACCCCGCTCGGTGGCGGGGTTCTTGGTGTCTGTCCGGTCGCTGAGATCGTCTGACTTATCCGGGTGTCAGTCCCGTCCGAAACGGCCGCTGGCGTGGGCCAGCATGGTGTAGACCTTGCCGGTATCGGACGTGAGATAGGTCTGGGTCATCATGTTGTCGCGGTCGTTGCGGGCAACATCGGACAGCAGCTTCTCGAAATCGGCGATGTAGCGGTCGACGGCATCGCGGAATTCCGGTTCGCGGCCATACTTGTTCTTGATCTCCTCGAAGGTCTGCTGACCCTTGAGCGTGTAGAGCCTTCGGGTGAAGACGTCGCGCTCGCCGCGCTGGTAGCGGCGCCACAGGTCAACCGAGGCGTCGTGGTCGATCGCGCGGGCGATGTCGACCGACAGCGAGTTGAGCGATTCGACGACATGGCGCGGATTGCGCTCGGGCGTCTTGCTGGCCACCGGCGCCGGTGCAGGGGTGTTCTCCTCGCGGGAGGCACCGCGCAGCAGGTCGCTGACCCAGCCTTCGCTCTTGGCGGGCGCGGCTCCGGCGGGCTCGAGGCTGCCGCGCAACGGAGCGCGCTGGGCCTGAGGCTCGGGGCGCGGCGCGGGCGCCGGATCACGCCGCTGCGCGCGTTGAGGCGCCGGTGCGGGAGCAGGCTGCGGGGCTGCCGCGCGCGGGGCAGGGCGTGGAGCGGGTTCGCTGACTTCGGCGCGGTAGCTGGACTGGCCGACGATCTGCGAGAGTTCCTGCAGCGCCTTGATCTGGTCTGCGACCGCACGGCGCATTGCCGCGGCGCTTTCGCGGGTTTCCTCGGGAAGGTCAAAGGCGCCGCGCTTGAGTTCGCCCCTGGTGTCTTCCAGTTCCTTGCGGATGCTGGAAGCGGACTGGCGGATCTCCTCGGTGGCGCCCGAGAAGCGCGAGATCGCGTCCTCGATGGCTTCGCGAACGCTTTCGCGCATTGTTCCGGCCGCGGCCTGCGCCCGGCTTTCGGTCTGGCTGAGCAGCTTGTCGGCCTCGGAGACGGCCTCGCCAACGGTGTGGCGGACAGTGCCGGCCGCCGAGTGGGCGCGGTTTTCGGTCTTGCCGAGCAGCTTGTCGGCGTCCTCGACGGCCTCGCGCATGCTTTCGCGCATCAGTCCGGCGGCAACATGTGCCCGTTCTTCGGTCTCGCCCATCAGCTTGCCGGCATTTTCAGCGGCATTGCGCAGGCCGCCTTCAAGCCGCATCGCGGAGCGCCTGGAAAGTTCCTCGGCACCGTCGAAGGCCTTCTCGATGATCTCTTCGAGCGAGTGCATCGTGGCTTCGATCTGTTCGGAACGGTTGACCAGTCCCAGTGACAGCGCCTGCAGCGCCTCGCGGCGTTCCTCGAGCGTGGTGGCGAGGTTGGATTGCGCCGCTCCGAGAAGGTCGGAGGCGGAAGCGAGCACCTTGGAATGATCGTCGAACCGACCGGCAATGGCGCCCACCTGGTTGAGGGTGCGGCTGGAAATGTCGGTGAGCCGTTCGACCTTGCCGTCGAGCAGGCGGGCCGACCCGGACAAGAGCTCGGCCGCCTTTTCTGTCGACGAGGAGATCTCGCCGGAGGTCTGGCTCAACTGCGTGTTGGCCTCGCCCAGCGTGCTTGCGGCCTTGGCCACGACGCTCGAGATTTCCTCGTTGCTGCTGCCCAGACGGTCAAGCAGCGAGCCGACACTGCTGCTCAGGCTCTGGTTGACGGTTTCGAGGGCCGACAGGGTCTCGCTGGTGCGATTGGTGATGGCGTTGATCAGGGCTGCGTTTTCGGCACGCAGGCGATCGGTCGAGTTCTGGGTGACTTCCGTCAGGCGGTTGGCGAACTCCTCGCCGCTTGCGGCATAGCGGTCGACCAGCGGGCGTGCCTGCTCGTCGATGACGCGGGACAGTTCGGCGGAGCGGCTTGCCAGCATCGAATTGAGCTCGCGGGTGCGCTCGTCGAGGGTCGAGTGGACCGATGTGGCGCGGACGTCCATTGCCTGCTCGGCTTCCACCAGCCGCTGGATGATGGAGACCGCCTTCTGGTCGAGCGCCGTGCCCAGCGAGCCGGTCTGGTCGACCAGTTTCTTGCCGGATTCGGCAAGGCGGGCATCGATCGTGCTGGTCTTCTCGTCGAGGGTCGAGACCAGCTCGCTGGCGGTCTGTCCAAGCCGGTTCGAGATGGCGCCAGTTTCCTTTTCCAGCCGCGAAGCCAGGGCTTCGGCCTGGGCGGTGAAGCGGCTCTCGGTGGCGTCCAGCGTGCCGGAAATGGCGTCTGCCTGCTTGCCGACGGTCTCGCCGACGCGCTCGACCAGTTCGCTGATGCGGCTGGCTTCGCTGCGCAGTTCGGTTGCGCCGTTGGAAATGCGGTTGGCGATGTTCTCGGCGTGGGCCGCCAGATCGGCGGTGCGCTCATCGACGTGGCTGTCGAGCCGCTCGACGAAGTTGCGGGCCTGTTCATCCATGCGCCCGGCAAATCCGGTGCCGACCGACTGCAGCGCGTCGCCCGCCTTGAGGGCCTCGGCGTCGAGTTCGGTGGCGGCCTGAGCCACGGCTTCGCGCAGTTTCGCCGCGAGGCCGGTTGCCTTGCCTTCGATGGTCTTGGACACGGAATCGAGGCCGATCCCGAGCATGTTGTTCATTGTCGTCAGGCGTTCGTTGATATGGTCGGTGCCCTTGAGGAAGCTGGCGTCGACCCGTTCGGATGCCGCGTTCGAGAGTTCCGCGAAGCGCTGGCCTTCGACATCGAGCGTGGCCGCCAGACGCTCCGAGGCTTCCGACAGGCTTGCCTGCACTGCGCTTGTCCGCTCGTTGAGCAGCCCGTCCATTGCCTCTGTCGACTGGGTGATGGCGGTCCCGAAGGAGTTGGCGCGCTCGGCGAGCCGGAGATCCAGCGCGTCGGCGTGTTCAGCGATCGAGCCGAACAATGCGGTGGAGCGCTCGCTCAAGCTGCTGTCAATGCGCTCGGCGCCGGCTTCCAGAGCCCTTTCAAGAGCTTCGGTGCGGCTTGCCAGTGTACTGTCGATCTGCTCGGTGACATTGCGGGTCGACGTTTCCACCCGCTCGGCAACGCTGCTGGTGGAGGTTTCCACCCGTTCCGCCGCGTTGCTCGTCGAGGCCTCGATACGCTCGGCGCCGCTTGCCAGCGCCATTTCCAGTGCGATGGTGCGATCGAGAACAGTCGTGTCCATGCGCTCGGTGAGGCTCGTGGCCGTGGCTTCGAGTTGTTCGGCAGTGCTCTTCGATGCCGTTTCGACCCGTTCCGCAAGGTTTGCGGCCGTGGTTTCAACCCGATCGGCGGCGCTTGTGGCCGTTGTCTCAAGCCGTTCGGTGGCGCTGCCGGTCGATGCTTCGATCCGCTGGGCCAGGCCTTCGGCACTGGCTTCAAGGCGCTCGGCTGCGCTTGCGCTGGTGGCTTCAATGCGCTCGGAGACTGCCGATGCCGAATTCTCGATCCGTTCGGCCCCGGTGCCGAGGGTTGCTTCCAGCGCCTGGCTGCGGTCCGCCAGGGTGGCGCCGATGCGCTCGAGGCTGGCCGAGAGGATGCCGTCCATGGCGTTGGTGCCGCCATTGAGCGTCTCGTTGATCTGCGACAGGCTTTCTGACAGCTTGGTGTCCAGATTGCCGGCGCGGCTGTCGAAGGCGGAGGTGAATTCGCCGACACGCTCGTCGAACACCGTGGTGATGCGGCCGATGGTGGATTCGAGCTTTTCCTCGAAGAAGCCGGAGCGCAGATCGAGGTCCATGATCGCGTCGTCGGCGCTCGACTTGAGCGCCTGGCTGAAGGTCGAGCCCTTCTCGTCGAGCGAGGAATTGAGGGCTGCCAGCGTTTCCTCGAGACCGGCGGAGATCGCCTGCTGGCCAGAAAACAGGCTGTCGGAGATTTCGCGGGTGCGGGCGATGAGGGTTTCGTTGAGCTGGCGGGCGCGCTCGCCAAGAGCCGCGTTGAGCTTCTCGGTGTTGGCGTCGAGCGTCGATGCCCGGGTCTCGAACTCGGCCAGCAGCGCCTTGCCGCGATGATTGAGCTGGACGTTGAGCATTTCCAGACGGGTGTCGAATTCGTCGGTGAGTTCGCCGCCGGAGGTCTTGAGCGTGGTGACGAGCGCTTCCGTGCGGCCGTCGAGCAGCTGCTCCAGCTCGCGGCTGGTCTGGGTGGTCCGCTCCTGAAGGGCAGCGGCGCGGGTTTCCATGAGCTGGGCGAAAGCCTCTCCGGAGGTCGAGATCCGGGTGGCGATTTCCTCGCTGGCCGTGGTCAGCTCTTCCTTGAGCTGCTCGTGCGCGCCGGCGATGGAGGCGCGGATGCGCTCGGCGTGGCTGACGATCGCATCACGCTCGCTGCCAAGTTCCTGCACCAGGCTGCGCACGCGCATCTCGTTGTCGGAATAACTGCGTTCAAGCGCGTTGACCTCGGAATGGACCAGGGTCTCGAGTTCCGATGCGCGGGCAATGGTGCGCTCGATGCCCTCGTTCATGGCGGAGACTTCGCGGCGGACGGCCTGGCCGACGGTCAGGATGCGGTCGCCGGCAATGTTTTCCGGCTCGGCGAGGCGCAGGGCAACCTCTGCCATCGAGCGGGCGGCAGAGCGCATCTCGCGGGCGCGCGCCATCATGATCGAGAACGCGAAGAAGACGAGGATCGGAATGATGATTGCGACCAGGAAGCCGATGGCCGCCGGCATTGCCAGCAGATCGGAGACGGAGCGGATCTGCCAGATCGCCGGGGCGTAGAGCAGGTTTGCCAGTCCGAGCACGCCCACGGCCCACAGCAGCGAGAGCAGGGCGGCGTTGCGGATCGCGCCGCGGCTTGAACGGCTTTCGAGCGCGCGCAGCAAACCGGCGGTGTTCTTGCGGCTGTCGTCGTTGGCCGGGGCCATCGGGCCTGCCGGCGTGAACGGCGGGGTGGGGGTCTTGGGCGCAGTGTTTTCGCCCGGCGCAGTCTTCGCCGATTGCGCTGACTGGCGTTGCGTGGCTCCAGCACTCTTGAGTTCGCGGGCCGCGCTGGAGACCTTGTCTTCCAGTTCGTCCAGGGAAACGTCGTCGAGAACACCCAGGCCGTCGTCGTTCAGATCGATTTTCAGCGCATCTTCAAGCGCTTCGAACGTCTGGTCTTCTATGCTCTTGTCCGCTGGTGTCTTACTCATGCCACTCAAGCCTCATTACTCCAAACGGGGTTTGCGCATGCCCCGTCATTGTTCGCGGCCCCGGTGCGGTAAAACACGCTCTGTCCGGGCACGCGACGAGATCCGAAAAACAGCTTTCCGGCCTCTTAAACTATCAATTAAGTGGCATACACGGCTCGAATTCACAAATGAAACCGGTGGGATGGCCCCTGCATCCACTGGTTTTTAACGATTGCGTGTCTCAAAAAGAGCCACAAACGTCAATGAAACGCCACATTTACGCGTCGTTAACCATCCCGGCAAGTTTTTGGAGCCGGGGCGCTCCCGTGTTTACCGGTTCTAGAGACTGTTGACGCCAAACTCACTTAACTGTTGTCGAAGGAAAGGAAAAACCGCCATGGCGGCACTCGGTATCGCGTTTGAAGTCCAGGAAATCGCCCACCCGCCGCGCCCCTCGGGCGGCCGGCCGATTGATCTCGTCCATCTGGCGCGTCAGACCGGTGGCGACAAGGCGCTGGAAACCGAAGTGCTGGCGCTGTTTGCCCGCCAGGCCCGCCAGGCAGTGACCCAGATTGGTGACATGAAGGAAGCCGCGCGCTCCGAACTGGCACACAAGATTGCAGGCGCAGCCAAGGGCGTGGGCGCATTCGAAGTGGCGCGCTGCTCCGCCACCATCGAAGCCGAACCCGGCAATTCCGCCGCCATTGCCGCATTCACCAAGGCGGTGGTCGAGGCTGACAGCTTCATCGTCGGACTGATGCGCTGAGGCGCCGGCCGATTGCATCCGGGAAATCCGCTTTTTGGAATACCATGCCGCGAATCACTGTCGCAGCGCGGTTTTCATTCTTGCCTCACACAGTCCAGCGTGTATGAAAGCCTCCTACTCCCGAGACTATGCCAGAGGCCGCAATGACCAAGATCACCCTCGTCGCTTTTGACGGAACGCGTTTCGATGTTGATGCCGAGAACGGCTCGACTGTGATGGAGAACGCGATCCGCAACTCTGTTCCAGGCATCGAAGCCGAGTGTGGCGGGGCGTGCGCCTGCGCGACCTGCCATGTCTATGTCGATGACGTCTGGGCCGAGACCGTGGGCGCGCCCGAGGCGATGGAAGAAGACATGCTGGACTTCGCCTTCGATGTGCGTCCGACCTCGCGGCTCTCGTGCCAGATCAAGGTGCGTGACGAACTCGACGGTCTGGTGGTGCATGTGCCCGAGCGGCAGGCCTGATTTTTCTCTGATTTCCGGATTTTTGCGATGACTTCCCCGATTGAAACCGATGTCGTGATTATTGGCGCCGGGCCGGTTGGCCTGTTTGCCGTGTTTGAACTTGGCCTTTATGACCTCAAGTGCCATCTGATTGACATTCTGGACCGGCCGGGCGGTCAGTGCGCCGAGCTCTACCCGGAAAAACCGATCTACGACATTCCGGCATGGCCGGAGATTTCCGGTCAGGAACTGACCTCGAAGCTGATGGAGCAGATTGCGCCGTTTTCGCCGCAGTTCCATTTCAACCGGATGGTGACCGGCTTCCGCAAGCTGGAAAACGGCCGGTTTGAAGTCGAGACCGACGAGGGCGAATTGTTCCATGCGCATGCGGTGGTGATTGCGGCCGGCGGCGGATCGTTCCAGCCGAAACGGCCGCCGGTGCCGGGCATCGAGGCCTATGAAGGCAAGAGCGTGTTCTATTCGGTCCGCCGGATGGAAGAGTTTCGCGACAAGGATCTGCTGATCGTCGGCGGCGGCGATTCGGCGCTCGACTGGACGCTGAACCTGCAGCCGGTGGCCAAATCGGTGACGCTGGTGCACCGCCGGCCCGAATTCCGCGCGGCTCCCGACAGCGTCAACAAGATGTTCGCGATGCGCGAAGAGGGCAAGATCAAGTTCGAAGTCGGCCAGGTAACCGGGCTGAAGGGCGAGAACGGCCAGCTTGAGGGCGCCACGATCAAGGGACCCGACGGAGAGGTCGAGGTTGCCTGCAACCGGATGCTGCCGTTCTTCGGGTTGACCATGAAGCTCGGTCCGATTGCCGACTGGGGCCTCAACCAGCATGAAAACCTGATCAAGGTCGACACCGAGAAATTCGAGACCAGCATTCCCGGCGTGTTCGCCATCGGCGACATCAACTGGTATCCGGGCAAGCTCAAGCTGATCCTGTCGGGCTTCCACGAAGCCGCGCTGATGACCCAGGCGGTCAAGCGGCTGGCGCATCCGGGCGAGAAGATGGTGTTCCAGTACACCACATCGTCGACCAGCCTGCAGAAGAAGCTCGGCGTCCAGTAAGACACAGGCCCAGCGCAGCATTCCCGGAAAAACCGCAAAAAGAGCCCCGCTTTCCCGTTACGGCAAAGCGGGGCCAATGGGCGCTCAGGTATCAAACCTGACGAGGGAGGACCGTCAGGTGACATCCATGCGCCGGGGAACCCGAATCAAATGCTGAAAACTGCCCCTTAAGCACACTCTTATACAATGAAGCTTGTGCGAATATTGGAAGTAATGCCCGGTGGAAACTTGGGGTGCGCCTTAGTTGGCGAGATGTTCAGCGTTAATCTTAGTCCATATAGTGGAACTGTTTGGTCTTCGGCGAAGCTTAGTTGAGCGAGAGTTGCCGCAAACGCGCCTTTGCTGTGCCAGACAGCTCTTGCGCGCGTCGTTTCACTTTGCCGATTGTTGATGCCGAAAAGCTTCCCTTATGGAAGCGGGGGGATTCCTGTCCGCTTCAGGCGTCGATGCCGGACCGCCGGCAAACCGGGTGCTTCTTGCCGCGAACCAGGGGTCAGCTGCGGTTGTTCTGCTTGGCTGCCTTGAAACGCAGCATTCTGAGCATGCGGCGTTCGAAGCTTGCGGCTTCGACCCGGTCGAACCTCTGCTGGTCGGCGGCGTGTTCCTCGATGATCCGCTTGCTGGTCGCGTCGACCTTGGCTTCCATCCGCTGGCAGTTGCGCTCGGGATGCAGCGCTTCAAGCGTCTTTTCGAGCTTGCGGGCATACTGCCGGGCGATTTCGGCGTGGCGCTCCTCGTGGCGCTTGATGTCGGACGACAGCGTGTCCCAGACCAGCACGGTTTCGCGGTTGGCGCGATTGCGGTCAGTCCAACGCGGCAGGGTGAGATGGGTCTCGAGCGTCACCTTGGCGTCGAGCACGCGGCATCTGCCGTCTGAATTCCTGTAGTCGACCGATCCGCCGAGTTTGATCTTGGTGGCCCCGGGATGGCGGATGCCGGTTTCCGCCAGCATCGGTCCGTGTTTGGACAGTTCGCGCTCGAGATCGGCCCCGGTCAGCCCGGAGATGTTGAAGTAGGAATAGGTCTTCTTGATCAGCGGTGCAGACGCCACCGCGATGGCGGATGCGCACAGCAATGTCAGGGCGGTGACAGTGGTGCCCAGGCGGCGCATTGCAGACTCCCGTTAACAAACACGAAGCCCGAACTTGCGTCATGGAGCGGGCTCATGCAACAGGAAGCGCAAGCCAATTTGCCACAGGTGACAGGATCCTTCCCCATGCAACTGCCGCCGGACTCCGTGTTTGACCCGAACATTCTGCGCCTTGGCCGCGACCGGGTGATCGGCCTTGGTCCCCGGGCGCGAGTGATGGGCATTGTCAACGTGACGCCGGATTCATTCTCCGATGGAGGGCTGCACGCTGATCCGCGCGTCGCCGTCGAGGCGGCGCTGGCGATGGTCGGGGAGGGGGCCGATATCGTCGATATCGGTGGCGAATCGACCCGGCCCGGCGCAGATCCTGTAAGCGCACTGGAAGAGCAGCGCAGGGTGCTGCCGGTGATCGAGGCGCTGGCCGGGCATGACGATGTGCTGATTTCGGTCGACACCTGGCGCGCCGAGACCGCGCGGCTGGCGCTCGCCGCCGGGGCGCACATGATCAACGATGTCTGGGGGCTGCAGCGCGAGCCCGCGATGGCGCAGGTTGCCGCCGAGGCCGGCGCCGCGGTGGCGATCATGCATACCGGCCGCGAACGTGAGTGTCTGCCCGATCTCGTCGAAGACCAGTTCTTCTGGTTCGCCACGTCGCTGGAGATTGCGCGGAAGGCGGGGATCGAAGACGACAGGATCCTGCTTGATCCGGGGTTCGGCTTTGGCAAGGACGCGGATGACAATCTCGAACTGATGGCGCGGTTTGCGGAACTGCATGCGCTCGGCCTGCCGCTGCTTGCGGGGACCTCGCGCAAGCGCTTCATCGGCGGGCTGACGGGGCGAGAGGCAGCGGACCGCGATGTCGGGACCGTTGCGACCAGCGTCGCGCTCAGGCTCGCCGGTGCCGCGATGTTTCGGGTACACAATGTGGCATTCAACAAGGACGGGCTTGCGGTCGCCGACGCGATGGTTCAAAGCAGCCGCAAAAAGGAACCCGGCCATGGCTGACAGTTACACAATCCGCCTTGCCAATTGCGCATTCTTCGCCCGCCACGGCGTGCATGACGAGGAGGAGTTCCTCGGCCAGCGCTTCTTCGTCGACGCCGAGCTGGAAGTCGATCCGGGCGATTCGCTTCAAACCGACGACATCGAGGGCACGGTACATTACGGTATCGCGTTCAAGGTGATCGAGGACATCGTCACCGGCAAGCGGCGCTACCTTATCGAGGCGCTGGCGATGGACATCGCTAGGGCGCTGACGGCGCGGTTTGCACAGATCCGTCTGGCCCGGATCACGGTGCGCAAGCCGAGCGCTGCGGTTCCGGGCATCCTCGACCATGTTGAAGTGACGGTCGAGCATCGTGCCTGAGGTGAAGAAGGTCATTGCGGCGATCGGGCTCGGCGGCAACATCGGCAATCCGCGCCGGACCATGGCGCGGGCGCTCAAGCTGCTTGATGCGCGCGACGACGTTTCGATCCGCACCGTGTCACGGCTTTACCGGACGCCGCCCTGGGGCAAGACCGACCAGGAATGGTTCCACAACGCCTGCGCGCTGGTGGAGACGACCCTCGATCCGCACGAGTTGCTCAGGGTATGCCTTGATATCGAATTGCAGCTTGACCGTGTGCGGACCGACCGCTGGGGGCCGCGGACGATCGATCTCGACGTTCTGCTGCATGGCGATTTTCTCTCAGACCATACCGATCTGACGGTCCCGCATCCGCGGATGACCGAGCGCGCCTTCGTGATGGTGCCGCTGGCCGACATCGCGCCGCGGGCCGTGGTCAATCTGCAGAGCGTGGCCGACTGGTCGAGCGAGGTGGATTCCGAAGGGATCGAGGCGCTGACCCGCACCGGCGACTGGTGGCGGGACGAGGCTTAGGCCGGCAGGCTGGCTTCAGCGCAGGATGCCGGAGGCAACTTTGCGGGCGCCGCGCTTGAGGGTCATGCCGATCACCGGGACCATTTCCTGTCCGACCTTGACGGAAATGGTGACGTTCATGGTTTCCTCGTCGTGGAGGCGGGCGATCATGGCGCCGTCGAGCGTTTTGCGGTTGATCGCCATGACGGCGCGGTCGCGGCTGATCTTGCCCGAAACGATGTCGAGGCCGTCGCCGGCGGAGCCGTCAAGAAAGCGGCCGGTATAGGTCTTGCCCTTGCGGGTGATCAGCGCCGACATTTTCTGGTTGAAGACGCCGACACGGCAGTGACCGTCAAGCGAAATGCCCGCGGCGCTGCCCTGAACCGGGTCGCCGCTCAGATTGCAGACGAATTTCGTCCCCTTGTATTTCCCGGCGACGATTTCGCCCGGGCCCTTCCACTCGCCGGCCACGGATTCGAAGAAGACCGTATCCTTGTCGCGTGCGACAGAGGGCGAGGCGGGGGAGAGGATGATTGCCGCAAGACAAAGCGGGATGATGCGAAACTTGGAGAACATGGTCACACCTGTTGCGGCTGGAGACGAGGTCTGAAAGTGACCCAGAATGGTTAATGGACCGT
The DNA here is from genome assembly GCF_024105735.1 of Parahoeflea alexandrii. Classification (GTDB taxonomy): domain Bacteria; phylum Pseudomonadota; class Alphaproteobacteria; order Rhizobiales; family Rhizobiaceae; genus Hoeflea; species Hoeflea alexandrii. The sequence continues at coordinate 1,520,982 of NZ_JAAAML010000001.1, forward strand.
AATCGGCGCCGATTAATCCACAGTTTCGGGGAAATTCATAGCCCGTCGGTGCTTTTTCCGCTGCCCGCCGACTTGCCGGCAAAGCCCGCGATGTCCGACATGAAGTCACCGATGCCGGGGCGCTTGAGTGCTGCAAACGGCATCGGGCGGCACAGGTCCATCGCCGAGATGCCGATTCTGGCTGTCATCAGCCCGTTGATCACGCCTTCGCCAAGCCGGGCAGAGAGCTTCGCCGCCATGCCATGGCCGACCACCTGCTGGATCAGGCTGTCGCCGGCGGCGATGGCGCCGGTCACGGCCAGATGGGCGATGACATCGCGGAACAGACGGATCATGCCGATGGCGCCCGGCCGTCCACCGTAAAGCTCGGCCATGGCGCGGATCAGGCGGATGGCCTCGAAGCCGACATAGGCGAGATCGACGAAGGCGCGCGGGCTGACCGCGGTGACGACGGACACCCGGCGGGCCGCGTTGACGGTGAGTTGCCGGGCCTGGCGGTCGAGAGGCGTCATCAGCTCGCGTTCGGCAAAGGCCAGATAGTGCGGGCCGTCAATGATCTCGTCATCGAGCGCCTCGAGGTTCTTCCGGCCCCGAGCCGAGAGCGGATTGACGGCGATCAGCGCCGAGACTTCGCCTGCAAGCGCGCGGGCCTCCTTCGGTGTCGCCGACCGGGACTTTGCCGCGACGGCCTCACGCAGATGCGCGACCTTGGCCAGGCGGCGGATGCCGATGATCTCACGGATGATCAGCGCCAGCAGCGCCACGGCGGCAATGGCTGCTGCCGCAATCGCGGCCCAGCCGAGCCAGGGAATGCGCTCGAACAGGTCGCGGATCAGAGCGTCCGTCCAGATGCCCAAGGCCAGGGCCAGAAGGAAGCCGAGGCTGGCCAGAAGGATCTTGCCCGGTGTCATCCGGCGGCGGCGGGGTTTTGCGGGTGGCGGGGTCAGGCCGTCAAGCTCTTCCGGCTGCGACAGGAACGGGTCGTCTTCCTCCATCGTCATGGAAACCGTGACGGGGATGGCCGCAGGCTTGCGCGGTTTTTGCTTTGTCCGGGGCTCTTCGCCGGATGGTGCGGAAGCTGTCTTGCCTTCCGGCTCATCCACCCTGAAGGACCGTGGCTTGCGGGTGGGGGAATTGGCGTCATTGCCGGTGGTCATGCCAGGCGGTCTCCCAGGAGATAGTCCAAGGCCCGGTCGAGGCGAATATGCGGCAAGGACAGCTTGATGCCGTTTTCGGTTTCCTCGATCAGTGGCGGGCGGAAACGGACGATGTTGATGTCGGGCAGCGGTGGTTTGGATGCTGCATCGACCGCCTTGAAAAATGCATCAGGGTTCTTTGGCAAGTCACCGGGAAAAATGGCCGTTTTGCGCTTGCCGTCGAACAGCTCGCCGCTGATGCGCTCGCCGTCAAGCGGAGTGCCGACGATGACGGGAAGCTCTTCGCCATCCTGCCTGACCGTGGCCTCCCGGGTGGCCCGGACCGCCGCCATGGCCAGCACCTCGATATCGGCGCCTGACGACCCGATATGGCTCGAGGCGCGCTCGACGATGCGGCGGGCGATGGCTTCGAGCCGGTCGTGGCTTTCATGATGCAGGTGATCGGCCTTGGTGGCCGCGATCAGCACCTTGTCGATGCGGCGCGAGACCAGGCTGGTCAGCAGGCTGCCGCTGCCGGGGCGGAAGCAGGACAGCACATCCGACAGCGCGCGCTCGAGATCGATGACCGCCTCATGGCCGGCATTCATCGCCTGCATGGCGTCGATCAGCACGATTTGCCGGTCGAGGCGGGCAACGTGCTCACGGAAGAACGGTTTGACGACGACAGACTTGTAGCTCTCGTAGCGCCGCTCCATCATCGCCATCAGCGAGCCTTTTGGCGCGGGCGTGTCCGGCAGGTTGGGCAGCGGTGCGAAGGTCAGTGCAGGTGATCCGTCGAGATCGCCCGGCATCAGGAACCGGCCCGGTGGAAGCGTCGACAGTGCCCGTTCGTCCTGCTTGCAGGCCCTGAGATAGTTGGTGAAGAGACGGGCCAGCTCACGCGCATCGGCCTCGTCGGCGGGTTTGTGCGGATCGATGGTGCCGGCCTTCTCGAGCCAGGGCGCAGCCAGATCGGCGCGCACCGGGGACCGGGCCAGCGAGGCGGCATTGAGCGAGAAGGCGGCGAAATCCTGGCCCAGCAAAGGCAGGTCAAGCAGCCATTCGCCGGGATAGTCGACGATGTCGAGGCACAGACGGCCGCCGGAAAAGAAACGGTTCCAGCCGCTGGCCGATTCATACTCGACGACCAGCCGCAATTCCGAGATGGCGCGGGTGGAGTCGGGCCAGATGCGATCGCTGATCATGCGGGCGGCGTGATCCTCGTATTGAAACCGCGGCACCGCGTCGTCGGGCTGGGGCTCGAGAAAGGAGCGCGCCAGCCTGCCGGAATGGGCAGCCTCGAACATCGGCAGGCGGCCGCCATGCAGCAGGTTGTGCACAAGTGCCGTGATGAAAACGGTCTTGCCGGCCCGGGACAACCCGGTAACGCCCAGTCTCAGCGTTGGCTGGATCAGATTGCTTGCCCGGTCCGCGAGCGTGTCAAAGGCAATCAGGGCCTCGTCGGTGAAACTGGTTATGGGCGATGACACGTTGGAAACTGCTCCGAATTGCTTTTATCGATATAGGAGATGGCCCGGTCGATTAAAAGCACGCAAGGCAATTGCGATGCTGCCGCGTTGGGACGCTCGGGAGCGGTGAAAGCCGGGGCAGGCCTCGACCGTCAGGCGTCGACCGGGGAGAGCCGGCCGACGAAGCTCGCGCCGCCGCGCACGGCGTTGACGCCCCTTTGCCCGCAATCGACGATCAGCAGCCCGGCGGTGGGAAAGCCAGAGCCAAGCGCTGTCTCGAAGCTTGCCGGATCGTCCTGCAGCAGGGCCTGGGCGGTGTCCTCAAGCATCGGATTGTGGCCGATGATCATCAGTGAGCGGATGGTGTCGTTGCCGGCCGCGGCGATCAGGTCGAGATAGGCGTCATGATTGGCCGCATAGAGCGCGTCGGAGTACTCGACCTTCAGATTGGCACCCGTGCTGGCATTCAGGATCTCGAATGTCTCCATACAGCGGCGGGCGTTGGAGCAGTGTACGAGATCGGGTTCAAATCCGTTGACCGAGATGGCGGCGGCGAGGCGGGCGGCTTCCTCGCGGCCCCGCTCGTCCAGCGGCCGGTCGAAATCGCGCATGCCCGGAAGCCCCCATGCCGCGTGGGCGTGGCGGACCAGGAAAACACGCAGATTCGTATCGGGTGCCGGGCTCATCTTGTGAATGTAGCTATTTGCGGCGGTGCTTCAATTGACCAAAAGCACAAAGTGCACTGCAGCATTCATCGCGTCTGGCCGGATGTAGCCCGACCGCTCGCGTCAGTTGGCTCGATTTCACCGAATCGCGACCGGATTTCGGGGCTTTTCAGGCGTAAAAGCTGGTTTTTTTCATCGCATTGGCACAGTTTGACAGTTCAATGAAATTGCCGTGAAACGCTACTTTACCGCTTGTACCAATGCCCCCGTCTGGCTATACACCCCCCGGAATGGCTTAGCCGGGAGAATCGTCATGAGTGAAGACTTCGATTTTTCCTCTTATGTGCCCTCGGATGACGAGGATTTCATGAACGCCAAGCAGAAGGCCTATTTCCGGGCCAAGCTGATTGACTGGCGGAATGACATTCTCAAGGAGGCTCGCGAGACGCTTGACCATCTCGCGGAGGAAAGTGCCAACCACCCTGATGTGGCCGATCGCGCATCGTCCGAGACGGATCGCGCCATTGAATTGCGGGCGCGCGACCGTCAACGCAAACTGATCGGCAAGATCGATGCGGCTCTGGCGCGCATCGACGACGGAACCTACGGTTACTGCGAGGAAACCGGCGAGCCGATCAGCCTGAAACGGCTTGACGCCCGGCCGATCGCCACCTTGTCGATCGAGGCGCAGGAACGCCACGAGCGGCGGGAGAAGGTCTACCGCGACGAGTAATCGGGTTGCGATGGATCGGGACAGGACTGCAAAACCGGCCTTCTGGCCGGTTTTGGCGTTTTTGGGCTGCCTTTTCTCGCGATGAGCTTTGAAGCCTGGGAGGTCTCCGAGCTCGGCAGGCGCCAGCGACAGAATTTTCACGGACGCATTGCTCACATCGGGGTGGGCATCTTATATCGACGGGGTCGACGTCCTTGCGCCTGGTGAGTAATCATTCCCATGCAAGGATGGGAGGATTGGCCGGCTCATCGGCATCCCGGAGTCCGGCGCTGTTGCGTTGCCGGACATCCAGACCCAATCAATGGACCTCGCGTGTTTATCGAAATCGCTATCGTCATCGTCCTTATCCTGATCAATGGCGTTCTCGCCATGTCGGAGCTGGCTGTCGTCTCCTCGCGCCCCGTTCGCTTGAAGCTGCTCGCCGACCAGGGCAGCACGGGAGCCGCCACGGCGCTTCGCCTGGCGGAGGATCCGGGACGGTTCCTGTCCACGGTGCAGATCGGCATCACGCTGGTCGGCGTCCTGTCCGGCGCGTTTTCGGGTGCGACGCTGGGCGCGCGGTTGGCGGACTGGCTCGAAGCCCGGGGTCTGACGGACGTGATGGCGGATGCCCTTGGCGTCGGTTCGGTCGTCCTGGCCATCACCTATCTGTCGCTGATCGTGGGCGAGTTGGTGCCCAAGCAGATCGCCTTGCGGGCGCCGGAAGCCGTGGCGGCGAAGGTCGCGCCGGCGATGGCGATGCTGTCGAGGGTCGCCCTGCCTCTGGTCTGGCTGCTGAACGCCTCGGGGAAGGCGGTTCTGGCGCTTCTGGGCCAAAAGGGTGAAACAAACCAGAGGATGACCGACGAGGAGGTCCGTTCGGTGCTGGCCGAGGCGCAGAGCGCCGGTGTGATCGAAACAGCGGAATCGGAAATGATATCGGGCGTCATGCGGCTTGCCGATCGCACGGCGCGCGGTCTGATGACGCCGCGCCGCGAGGTGGAGGTCATCGACATCGAGGATGATCCGGCCGATATCCGCGAGCAGTTGCGCAACTCGAACCGGACCCGCCTTCCGGTTCGGAACGGGCCCACGGACGAGATCATCGGTGTCATCTTCGTCAAGGATGCGCTGGACGCCTTCCTGCAGGGCGCCAATCTTGACGTTCGCAGCCTGATGCGCGACGCGCCGGTGGTGTCCGACCGGTCGGGAGCGATGGATGTGATCGGGTCGCTGCGCAAGTCACCTTCGCACATGGTGCTGGTCTATGACGAATACGGCCATTTTGAAGGGGTCATTTCGTCGGGCGATGTGCTGGAGGCGATCACCGGGGTGTTTCGTGAGGACACCACCGAGGAGGCCGCCATGCTGGAGCGGGAAGACGGCTCTTTTCTCGTCTCGGGCTGGATGCCAATTGACGAGTTTGCCGATGAAATGGGGTTCTCGCTCGACAAGGATTTCGACTACGAGACGGTGGCCGGCTTCGCCATCGACGAAATGAAGCGCCTGCCTGCGCTCGGCGAAAGCTTCACGGCGAAAGGCTGGCGCTTCGAGATCATCGATCTTGATGGCCGCCGCATTGACAAGCTGCTGGTCAGCAAGGCTCCGGATTCCCCCAACGTGGCTTGAACGGGCTTGCGCACTTTAACATCGGTCTGCTGCGCCGAGGCCCGGTTCAGGTCGTCCGTCGTCTGATCAGGGTCTGAACGCCCATGAACAGCACGCCGAGGACCACTGCCGGCACAAGGTCATCCGCCATCACGCCCCAGCCCGAGGGCAGTTGTTCGACATAGGCCATCGGCCAGGGCTTGAGCCGATCCAGAAACAGGAAGATGGCCGCGAACGGCACAAGCATTTTCCATCCGGCCTGGCGAATGATGGCGGCTCCGAGGACGAATGCGGCGACCTCGTCAATCACGATCCGGCGGTCGTCCTTGTCGCCGGTCGCCAGTTCGATCTCCGTTGCCACATGAACGCCGGCGAGGAAGATCGCAACGGCGAGGACCGGCAGGACGTATCTTGGAAGCGCGATTGCCAGCGCCAGCATCGGAAGCACCGCGAAGACGGCGAGCCCGGCCCGGAACGGCGCCAGCAGCCCAGCGCCGAACCAGGTTGCGGCAAGCCAGATCCAGTCCGGCACCATACCTGCGCCGGGCGGGTCAAGCCGTTCTATGGAGGCGAGCAGTTCCACTCTCAGGTCTTGCGCGACAGGTCGCCAAGCAGCCGTTCCATCTCGGCCTCGAGCGAGTCCCTTGATTCCTGTGTTTCCGGCTGGACTTCCGGGGCTTCGAGCAGTTCGGCTTCCTCGGGGTCGAGCTGGTGCTCGCTGTAATGCGCGGTGATGAGGCTGTCCTGTGCGGGCTCGATCGTCAGGTCCTGCGACAGTTCCGCGGCGAGGACGGTCTCGAAGTCGGAAGAGGCCGCGGCAGGCTGCTCGGCCGCCGGAGCCGGGCGGCTGGTTGCCATGCCTGACCCGGTTGCCGCCAATGCCGCCGCAGGTGCAGAAGCTGCCGGAGCGACAGGCGCCGAGGGAGGGGGGCGGGTGGCGCGGGCAGGGTCCGGCTGTGGCGCGGAGGTCAGTTCGTCAAAGGCGCTCTCGTCAAAACTCGGTTCTTCGAAGACCCGGGTCCTGACGGTGTCAAGCACATCGACGGCCTTGGCCTGGATCGGGTCGGCGGCTGCGGCGCCCGGTCCGGCGCCCAGTCTTGCGCCCGGCGATGCGGCCTGGGAAACCTCGGGACGCGAAGCGGGTGCGGGCTGTTGCCGGGCTTGTGCAGCCGGCGCCGGTTTCGGGGCGGCTGACAGGTCCTCATCAAGGCCGGCGTCCTCAAAGGACGGCTCCTCGAAAACCCTGTTCCGGGCGGTTTCCAGCAGGTCCGCCGCCTCGCTGCGGGCGCTGTCTGCCGGGGCAGCGGCGGCGCCTGCGGATGCTGCCGCCAGTGGCGCCGAAACCGGCTGCTGCCGGGCCTGGGGCGGCGTCGGGGCGGCGGTGTCGGCCGAGCGGGCCTGCCGTTCGGGTGGTTGCGGCGCGGCCTGGACCGGGGCAGCGGCGCGGGCAGGGCGCGCCGGTTCCGGCGCAGGCGGTGCTGCCCGCTGCTGGCGCGGCTGGGCTGCCTGCGCGGATTGGATGTCGTCGTGCGGGGTGATGCGGCTTTCGATGACGATGTCGGTCGGTCCGCCGATCATGACCAGATGCTCGACATCGTCGCGCCGGATCAGCACCAGCCGGCGGCGTGTGTCGACCGCTGTGGCATCGAGCACGGCCAGGCGCGGCTGGCGGTTCTTGCCGCCGCGGATGAAGGTCGAGGCGGCGCGGTTGCGGATCAGCCAGAACACCCCGACCAGGGCCAGAAGCGCCACGGCGACGATGATGATGGCGGTCAGCAGAGTTGCACCCTGGCCGCCCAAAAGATTGTCCGGCATCCGGTGTCCTCCTGTTTCAGTCCAGATTTGGCGATGAAATCCGGGTCGTTTTCCGGATCTGATCGTGACCAGAATGTATTTGACTTGTTTTGCACCCGGTCCACAAGCGGCGCGCGGGATTTATCCAATATGGTGTGAAATGTGGCGAGGGTATGCCTCGCGGTCGCCGGGCGGCGTCGGATTCTCCGGCAAACTGGGCGGCCAAACCGCAAGCAGCCGTGTTTGGGCTTTCCATCAGCGGCGGAATGTGATTCAAACCGGACGGATCCGTGGCGGGGCGAAAGAGCGATTCATGACCGAGACGACACCTGCGGCCGGCAACCCGGCGGCGCTTGTAGACCGAAGCGCAAAACCACGCTCGGTGTCGAGGCTGATCTTCCTCGCGCTGGTGATGATCGGCGCGTCGGTCACCTTCTTCCTGTTCAAGGACAAGCTCAACAACGAGCTGATGCTCGGCATTCTCGGCGTGCTCGCCGTGGTCGGCATCTTCTTCCTGGTCTCCACGGTGATCGGCTTCGTCGACATCATGCCGAAGACCACCGCCGACCCGCTGGCCCGCGCCTTCATCGACACCCATCCAGAAGGCACGCTGGTCACCGACCAGAAGGGCCGCGTGATCTATGCCAACCACGCCTACGGGCGGCTGACCGGCTCGACCAGTGCGAGCGACGTACAGTCGATCGAGGCGATCCTGTCGCGGCACCGGGAATCGGCCGAAGCCGTCTACCGGCTGACCAACGCCATGCGCGAGGGCCGGGAGGGGCAGGAAGAGTTCCGCATGCCGCAGCCGCTGGGCTCCGGCCAGGAGAGCACCGATGCGGGCCACTGGTACCGGCTGCGCGGCCGGCCGGTCGCCTCGGGTGAAAAGGACGTCACGCTGATGGCGTGGCAATTGTCCGATATCAGCCATGAGCGCACCGAGCAGGAAATGGTGTTCAAGGAGCTGCAGAACGCCATCAACTATCTCGATCATGCGCCGGTCGGCTTCTTCTCGGCGGGCCGCGACGGCGAGATCGTCTATCTCAACGCGACGCTGGCCGACTGGCTCGGCATCGACCTGACCTCGTTCCTGCCGGGCAAGGTGATGCTGCGCGATCTCGTTGCCGGCGCCGGCATGGCGCTGGTCGAATCGGTGCAGGCCGAACCGGGCCTCAACCGCACCGCGCAGCTTGATCTCGATCTTTTGAAATCCAACGGCCAGAGCCTGCCGGTGCGGCTGGTGCACCGGGTTTCGGCCACCCGCGACGGCGCGCCGGGCGAAAGCCGGACCATCGTCATCAGCCGCGAAGAGGGCGGCTCGGGCGTGCACGATGCGGCAAGCGCCGAGATGCGCTTTACCCGTTTCTTCAACAACACGCCGATGGCGATCGCCTCGGTCGACGGCGACGGTAAGATCCTGAGGACCAACGGACCGTTCCTGCAGATGTTTCACGGCCTGGTGACGCGCGACGACATGGAGCGCGGCTCGCTGTTTGAGACCGTGCTGCGCGAGGATGACCGCAAGAGTTTTCAGGACGCGCTTTCCCAGGCGGCCGACAAGCAGGGCGACATCGCGCCGATCGACAGCCGCCGCGCCGACAACGAGGAGCGGCATTTCCGCTTCTACGTCAACGCGGTGATCGAACATTCGGAAGAAGCGCCGGAAGAGACCGCGATCATCTACGCGGTGGAGACCACCGAGCAGAAGGCGCTGGAAGCGCAGATGGCGCAAACCCAGAAGATGAATGCCGTGGGAACGCTCGCCGGCGGTATCGCGCACGACTTCAACAACGTGCTGACGGCGATCCTGCTGTCGGCAGACCACCTGCTGATGTCGCTGAGGCCCGCGGATTCGAGCTTTGCCGACCTCATCGAGATCAAGCGTAACGCCAACCGTGCCGCGGTGCTGGTGCGGCAGCTCCTGGCGTTCTCGCGCAAGCAGACGATGCGGCCGACGGTGTTGTCGATGACAGATGTGATCGGGGACCTTCGAATGCTGGTCGACCGGCTGACCGGCACCAATGTCAAGCTCGATCTCGAATTTGGCCGCGACCTTTGGCCGGTCAAGACCGATCTGGGCCAGTTCGAGCAGGTGCTGATCAACCTCGCCGTCAATGCCCGTGACGCCATGCCCGAGGGTGGCACGATCACGGTCAGGACCCGCAATGTCGAGGCCGACGAGGTCGAAGGCCTCAACCACCGCGGCATGGAGGTCGGCGACTATGTGCTGATCGAGGTCGCCGACCAGGGCACGGGAATCGCGCCGGAGGTGATGGAAAAGGTTTTCGAGCCGTTCTTCACCACCAAGGATGTCGGCAAGGGCACCGGGCTGGGGCTGTCGATGGTTTACGGCATCGTCAAGCAGTCGGGAGGCTATATCTATCCCGAATCCGAAGTGGGCCAGGGCACCATTTTCCGCATCTACCTGCCGCGCCACGTTGAGGACGAGGCTGAGAAGGCGGCAGCTTTGGCCGAAGCCGAGGCCGCCGCCGGCCGCGCCGCTGCCGAGGGTACGCCTGGCGCAGCCGCAAAGGCGGGTTCGGACGGACCCGAAGACCTCACCGGCGGCTCGGCCGTGGTGCTGCTGGTCGAGGACGAGGAAGCGGTCAGGCGCGGCGGCAAGCGCATGCTCGAGGCCCGCGGCTACGAAGTGCACGAGGCGGGCACCGGCGTCGAGGCGCTGGAAGTGCTGCAGGAGCTCGAGGGCAAGGTCGACATCGTCGTCTCCGACGTTGTGATGCCGGAGATGGACGGGCCGACGCTTCTGACCGAGCTGCGCAAGGATTACCCCGACATGAAGTTCATCTTTGTCTCAGGCTATGCCGAGGACGCGTTCGCGAAAAACCTGCCCGCCGACGCCAAGTTCGGCTTCCTCGCCAAGCCGTTCTCGCTCAAGCAGTTGGCAACGGCGGTGCGCGAGATGCTGGACGCCTGAGGCGGGGCGCAAATCTGCGGGCGCTTCGAGCGGGCCGGTGCTAACGGACCGTCAAGCATACCAGCAGGCTCAATAGAATTTCGGGTTGTGCGCAATGGCAAACGGTGCTCGTCTCTGGGTTGCAGAGGGCGGGGGTGCGATGAGTCAGAAGCGACGGAGACACAGGCCAAGCGCGGGCTACATCGTCGATTCTGGGCGCATCAACTTCATTCGTCATCCCAGGGCTCCGACCCTGGGATCCATTCCGATATCTCTCCAGACAAACGGTATACCGGAGGATCACGGAATGGATCCTCGGAGGCAACGACGGCGCTTCGCTTGTTTTGCTCGGAGGCCGAGGATGACGAGAGTGGAGGGCAGTACGCATGAGTGACTGGCGCGGGTTTTGGACGGGTTTGGTACTGGCCTTGGCCGTCGCGGGGCTGGCCGGCTGCGGCAATGATGTCAGCTGGCAGCAGAAGGTGACAGTCACGGTCGCAACCCCGAATGGCGAAGTGTCCGGCGCAAGCGTCATGGAAGTCTCGTGGAGCGGCGGCATTCCCTTTATCGTAGGCGATGCCAAGGGCGGCGGCTTCAATCTGACGGGGGAAGCTCCCGTGGTGAAGCTCGGCAACGGGCGCTATCTGTTTACGCTGCTCAAGGGCATGGACAGCAAGCTGCTCTACCAGTTCCGCAACAAGGATGGCCGCGGCGCCAGCATGAAGGACAACAGCCGGGCCATTCTCGGACTGAAGGAGCCGCTTGTCCTTCCGGTCGAGGCTTACCCGCTGTTGGTCACCTTCGCCGACATCAATGACCCGGCGAGCGTTCAACGCGTCGATCCCGACGATCTCGCAGCCCAGTTCGGCCCCGGCTATGCGCTCTCCTCGATCACGCTTGCGATCACCGACGAGCCGGTGACCATGGGCCGGGTGGAGGCGGTGCTGGGGTGGTTGGACAATCTTTCCGCCTACCGAACAGATCCAAAAAATCCATTCACCAATACGCTGCCGCCCGAAATCGGATATCTCAGGAGCAATTGATCATGACCACGAGTATCTCGCCTGAACTGTTCCTGGCCATTCTGTCGATGGATTCCGACAATCGCGGCTATGATGCTGGGATCGGCGATGGCCAGAACGGCGTCACGCCAGCTCCGCACCGATCTCGATGCGTTTGAGCGCGTTGTCTTCCGGATAGCGCAGGGCGGAGGATTTGGGCACCTCGCGGATCAGCTCGCCGTCGACCTCGACCGCGCTCACCCAGGAGACGCTGTAGGCTTCGGCGAAGCGCCGCACGCGCTGCCAGTGCAGCGCCAGCTTCGGATCGCCCGCGCGAATGGCGCGGCGCGTGCGCCAGACACATTCCTCGTAAAATCGATTGGTGAGAGCATCGCCGCACTCATCGCGCAGCGCCAGAAAATCGCGCCAGAGGCTGCCGTCAATCACAAACACCACGTCGGGTCGAAGGTCAATCATTGGGGGCGGAATCGCATCTACGGGGATCAATCCGCGCCATCTGCGCCAGCCGGGGCGGACGGGTCAAGCCTGCGGCAAGAAGATCTGCCAGGATCCGAGATACTGACGGCCCGGCACAGGGTTAATTTTGCGGTGACAGAATATTCATCATCCTGCCGCATTTTCCGCTAAAGTCCGATTTTCGAGTTTCGCCAAGAGGGGCCACCATGAAATCCAAACTTTTGATCGCGGCGCTTGCCGCCGTCTTCGTCTCCGGCTGCACGACCGATCCCTATACCGGTCAGCAGAAGGTTTCCAACCTGGCCGGCGGCGCGGCGCTTGGCGCGCTCGGCGGCGCGGCGCTGGGCACGCTGGCCGGCGGCGACGACCGCCGCAACGCGCTGATCGGTGCCGGCATCGGCGCGCTCGCCGGCGGCGCCGTGGGCGGCTACATGGACCAGCAGGAAGCCCAGCTTCGCGCACAGCTGCAGGGCACCGGCGTGTCGGTGACCCGCGTCGGCGACAAGATCGTGCTCAACATGCCCTCCAACATCACTTTTGATACCGACCAGTCGGCGGTCAAGCCGCAGTTCTACGACACGCTGAATTCGGTGGCGCTGGTGCTGCAGAAGTTCAACCGTTCGCTGGTCGACGTCGCCGGGCACACCGACTCGACCGGGTCGGACAGCTACAACCTGACACTGTCGCAGCAGCGGGCGCAGTCGGTAACGAGCTACCTGATCTCGCAGGGCAACGACCCGCGCCGCTTCTTCACGCAAGGGTTTGGCGAAAGCCAGCCGATCGCCGACAACGGCACGGAGGCCGGCCGCGCCGCCAACCGCCGCGTGACAATCCAGATCTCGCCGCTGAGCTGATCAGCGACGCACCAGATCGTTTGAGGCGACACCGGACCCGGCTGCGCAAGCGGCCGGGTCTTTTTGTGTCGGGCTGGGGGCTGAGGGATTTGCTGATGGTGCGATAGCGGTTGTCGCGGAACTCATGGGGGCTGCAAGGGGATTGTCAGGGCGCGCAAAGGCAATCATCCCCCGTCATTCCGGACCTGTTCCGGAATCCAGCCAGCCCAACTCCCTGGGCTGAATCAGTCTTTCGACCCGACAGGCGTCGGGTCACCGGATCCCGCTGTCTGCGACCTCACTTCGCTTGTCTGGCTCAAGTCCGGGATGACGGAATTCCGGGAGCGGGCCAACTAATCGCCGGACGCCGAACCCTATTCCCCTTCCAGCCTCGCGGCGGTGCGAAGTGCCGCGTTGATGCGGTCCTGCCAGCCGGGGCCGTCTTCCTGGAAATGCTCAAGCACGGCGCGGTCGAGGCGGATCGAGACCATCTCCTTGCCTTCAGGCACGCCGATGGTCTTGGGCGCGGGCCTGGACGCTGCCTCAACCGGCTTGGTGGTTGCGGACTTGAAGGCGGCTTCGGCGCGTTCGAAGGCGCTGCCGGTGCGGCGGGGTGGCTTCATGGCAAGGTCCTCTCGTATTGATAGCAGGCGCAGGCTGGCGGTCAGGCGGTTGCGGCGGTCAATTCACCGGCGATGCGGGCGGCGAGGCGGGCATTGCCCAGCACCAGCGCGATGTTGGTCTTGAGGCTCTCGCCATCGGTCAGGTTCAGGATCTCGCCGAGCAGGAACGGTGTGACCGCCTTGCCCTCTATGCCCCTGGCCTTCGCCGTGGCCAGTGCTGCTGCGATGTGCCGGTTCATTTCGCTCGCCGCGATTTCGTCCTCCACCGGCACCGGGTTGGCGATCAGCATGCCGCCATGGTGGCCCAGCGCCCGGCGCGTTGCCTCGAAACGGGCAATGGCCTGCGGCGTGTCGAGCCTGAGCGGGGCGTTGAGGCCGGACTCGCGCGACCAGAAGGCGGGCATGGCGTCCTGGCCGAAAGCCACCACCGGCACGCCGCGGGTCTCGAGTGCTTCAAGTGTCTTGGGAATGTCGAGAATGGCCTTGGCGCCGGCGGAGACGACGATGACCGGGGTGCGGCCGAGCTCGTCGAGATCGGCGGAGATATCGAAACTTTCCGCAGCGCCCTGGTGCACGCCGCCGATGCCGCCGGTGGCAAAGACCGAAATGCCGGCGAGATGGGCCGCGATCATGGTGGCAGCAACCGTGGTCGCGCCGGTGCGGCCTTCGGCCAGCGCATAGGCAAAGTCGGCGCGCGAGAGTTTCATCACATCTTTCGCCTGGGCGAGCGCGGTGATGGCGGCCTCGTCGAGGCCCGCATGCAGGCGGCCGTCGATGACGGCGATGGTGGCGGGCACGGCGCCTTCCGCTCGGATAACGGCCTCGACCTCGAGCGCCATGTCGCGGTTGCCGGGCCAGGGCATGCCGTGGGTGATGATGGTGGATTCGAGCGCCACCACCGGACGGCCCGCCGACAGGGCGGCCTTCACTTCCGGCGTGGTTTCGATGGTGAGGGGGGCTTTCATGCGGGTGCTCCTGAGGCGGGCAACGGGAATTGGGCTGGCTTTGGCATGGTCTTGAGCGCTTGCGCAAGCAGCTCGCGTGACAAATCCTGCCGCACGGGTCCGCGCACCGATGCCGTCAGCCGGGCCAGCGCGATGCCACGGGTGAGGCTGTCGCCGATTGTGTCTCCTGCCAGCCAGCCGTCGAGATAGCCCGAGGCGAGGGCATCTCCGGCGCCGACCACATCACGGACATCGTCGAGCGGTGGCGGCACCAATACGCTGGATGCGGTGGTAGAGGGCAGGGAGGCAAAGGCCGCCACCGGGCCCGCGCCGGCGGTGACAAGGCCGCCTTTCAGCCCGCTCGCAGAAAGCATCGCCTGCCAGTCATCGGGCGATTGCGCCGGCGCGCCGGTCAAGGCTGCGGCCTCGGCGGCATTCATGGCGAGACAGCTGATCTTCGACAGGCTTGGCTTCCAGCGCACCACCTTGGCCGGGGAAACGGCAATGACGGCCAGCGGCAGGCTGCGCTCAGACGCGACCTCGGCCATCGCGGTGAGGGCGCTTGCCGGAAGGTTGGAATCCATCAGCAGCAGATCGGCGTCAGTGAGGCGCTTGCGCAGCCGCGACGTCAGCAGCCGGCGCGCCGGGATGAGATCGTAGAGCGCCATGTCGGCCAGTGCCGTGACCAGATTGCCGTCTGGCTCGAGGATCGCCGAGTAGCTCGGCGTGGCGCGGTCGATAAAGGTCAGCGGGCAATCCTCGATGCCCGCCTCGTCGGCCGCGCGGGCGACCATGTCGGCAGCCGCATCACCGCCGCGGGGGGCGACGAGGGTGACCTGGTGGCCGAGCCGGGCCAGGTTGCGCGCCGCGTTGAAGGCGCCGCCGCCGGCCTCGGTCTCCCAGCGGCCGGGATTGGAGGCGCCGGGCTGGTGCGGGGCCGAAAGCCAGCCCTTGCGGTCGATATGGGCACCGCCGATTGCCAGAATGCGCGCCATCTCAATGTCCCCCCAGAGCCGCGCCAGGGCGAATCGCCCCGCGCCGCAAGCAATGGTGATTGACCGCCGCCCCGCCTGCGGCAGCTCTCTCCGCAGTTGAAAAACAAAAAAAGAACATGAAGGGATTTGTCATTGTATTTCAGCGCCTTGATGGGGCCTTGCGAAGTCGGAACAAATAGGGTACAAATTGGACAAACGAGCATTCATTGCTTGCGATGGCACGATAACCTAAAGGTGGACCGAATGGCACAGAACTCTTTGCGGCTGGTAGAGGAAAAATCCGTGGACAAAAGCAAGGCGCTCGACGCCGCACTTTCCCAGATCGAACGTTCATTCGGCAAGGGCTCGATCATGAAGCTCGGCGCCAATGAGGGCGTGGTCGAGATCGAGACGGTTCCGACCGGCTCGCTGGGGCTCGACATCGCGCTCGGCATCGGCGGCCTGCCGCGTGGCCGCGTGATCGAGATTTTCGGGCCTGAAAGCTCGGGCAAGACCACACTGGCGCTGCAGACCATCGCGGAAGCCCAGAAGAAGGGCGGGATCTGTGGCTTCATTGACGCCGAGCATGCGCTCGACCCGGTCTATGCCCGCAAGCTCGGTGTCGATCTCGAGAGCCTGCTGATTTCGCAGCCCGACAATGGCGAGCAGGCGCTTGAAATCACCGACACGCTGGTCCGCTCGGGCGCCCTTGATGTTCTGGTGGTCGATTCGGTGGCGGCGCTGACGCCGCGGGCTGAAATCGAGGGCGAGATGGGCGACAGCCTTCCCGGCCTGCAGGCGCGGTTGATGAGCCAGGCGCTCAGGAAGCTCACCGCCTCGATCTCGCGGTCGAACTGCATGGTGATCTTCATCAACCAGATCCGCATGAAGATCGGCGTGATGTTCGGCTCGCCCGAAACCACCACCGGCGGCAATGCGCTGAAATTCTACGCCTCGGTGCGCCTCGACATCCGCCGCATCGGTTCGGTCAAGGACCGCGACGAGGTGGTCGGCAACCAGACCCGGGTCAAGGTGGTCAAGAACAAGATGGCGCCGCCCTTCAAGCAGGTCGAGTTCGACATCATGTATGGCGAGGGCGTGTCGAAAATGGGCGAACTGGTCGATCTCGGCGTCAAGGCCGGCATCGTCGAGAAATCCGGCGCCTGGTTCTCCTACAACAGCCAGCGGCTGGGGCAGGGGCGCGAGAACGCCAAGCAGTTCCTGCGCGACAACCCTGTGCTGGCCGACGAGATCGAACTGGCGCTCCGACAGAACGCCGGGCTGATCGCCGAGAAGTTCCTCGAGGATGGCCGCAGTGGCGGCGAGGATAACGACGACAGCGATGGTGCGGCCGAAATGTAGGCCGTTTTCGCAGCCATCGCGCTGTTTTGAGCCGGTCGCCGGTCCCTTGAAGGGCCTGCGGCCGGTTTTCCGTTGAGCGTGCGGCGGCTGGCGTCTGGACAGGCATCCGGGCGAACGATAAAAGCGGCGGTCCGCAAGTCGCGATGCGGACTCCGGAACGGTCATCTGGCACGGTTTCCGGGACTGCCTGCCTATCAGACAAAGGGTTGATCATGAGTGGGGTGAACGAAATCCGGTCGGCGTTTCTCGACTATTTCAAGACAAACGGGCATGAAGTTGTGGCCTCAAGCCCGCTGGTGCCGCGCAATGACCCGACACTGATGTTTACCAATGCGGGCATGGTGCAGTTCAAGAATGTCTTTACGGGACTCGAACACCGTCCCTATTCGACGGCGGCGACCTCGCAGAAATGCGTGCGTGCCGGCGGCAAGCACAACGACCTCGACAATGTCGGCTACACCGCGCGCCATCACACGTTCTTCGAGATGCTCGGCAATTTCTCCTTTGGCGACTATTTCAAGGAGCGCGCGATCGAGCTTGCTTGGAACCTTCTGACCAGGGATTTCGCGATCAACAAGGAGCGGCTGCTGGTCACGGTCTACCACACCGATGACGATGCTTTCGATCTGTGGCGCAAGATCGCCGGAATTCCCGAAAGCCGGATCATCCGGATCCCGACCAATGACAATTTCTGGGCGATGGGTGATACCGGGCCATGCGGTCCCTGTTCCGAGATCTTCTACGATCACGGCGATCATATCTGGGGCGGACCTCCCGGTTCGGCGGATGAAGACGGTGACCGCTTCATCGAGATCTGGAACCTGGTTTTCATGCAGTTCGAGCAGATCACGACCGATGAGCGGGTCGACCTGCCGCGGCCGTCGATCGATACCGGCATGGGGCTTGAGCGCATTGCGGCGCTGTTGCAGGGGCAGCACGACAATTACGACATCGATCTGTTCCGCCGGCTGATTTCTGCCTCGGAGGATGCCACCGGCGTCCCCGCCGAGGGCAAGAACCGAGCCAGCCACCGGGTGATTGCCGACCATCTGCGTTCGGCTTCGTTCCTGATTGCCGACGGGGTGCTGCCGTCCAATGAGGGCCGCGGCTATGTGCTCCGCCGGATCATGCGCCGGGCCATGCGCCATGCGCAGCTTCTCGGTGCGCGCGATCCTCTGATGTTCCGGCTGCTGCCGACGCTGGTGGCCGAGATGGGCCGCGCCTATCCGGAGCTGCAGCGTGCCGAAGCGCTGATTTCGGAGACGCTGAAGCTTGAGGAAACCCGCTTCCGCAAGACGCTGGAACGCGGGCTCAGCCTGCTTGACGAGGCCAGCGCCGAGCTTGGCGAGGGCGACAGGCTCGATGGCGAGACCGCCTTCAAGCTCTATGATACCTATGGCTTTCCGCTCGACCTGACCCAGGATGCGCTCCGGCAGCGCGGTGTCGATGTCGACACGGCGGGTTTCAGCGAGGCGATGGAGCGGCAGAAGGCCGAGGCGCGCAAGCACTGGTCGGGCTCGGGTGATGCGGCGACCGAAACGATCTGGTTCGAGATCAAGGACAAGGCCGGCGCCACCGATTTCCTCGGCTATGATACCGAGACCGCAGAGGGCGTCATCCAGGCGCTGGTCCGTGACGGCAAGCAGGTGGACACGGCGCAAGCCGGTGACCTGGTCGATGTCGTGGTCAACCAGACGCCGTTTTATGGTGAGTCCGGCGGCCAGATGGGCGACCAGGGCAAAATTTCGGGCGAAGGCTACCAGCTCGAAGTCAGCGACACGCAGAAGCGCGGCGAAGGCCTGTTCGTGCACCGGGCGAAGGTGGTTTCGGGCGCCGTGACGACGGGTGCGGTGGCGCAACTGGCCGTCGATCATTCCCGGCGGGCGAAGATCCGCGCCAATCATTCGGCCACGCATCTTCTGCACGAAGCGCTCCGGGAGGTGCTTGGCACCCATGTGGCGCAGAAGGGATCGCTGGTTGCGCCCGAGCGGCTGAGGTTCGATGTCTCTCACCCCAAGCCGATGACAGCGGAGGAACTGGCCGAGGTCGAGACCATGGCCAACGAGATCATCCTTCAGAACAGCGCGGTGACAACGCGGCTGATGGCGGTCGATGACGCCATTGCCGAGGGCGCCATGGCATTGTTCGGCGAGAAATACGGCGACGAGGTGCGGGTGGTGTCGATGGGCACGGCCATGCGCGGGGTCAAGGCCAACCGTCCTTACTCGGTCGAGCTGTGCGGCGGCACCCACGTCGCCGCCACCGGCGAGATCGGCCTGGTGCGGGTCTTGTCGGACAGCGCGGTAAGCGCCGGGGTGCGCCGCATCGAGGCATTGACTGGCGATGCCGCGCGCCAGCACCTGAGCGAGCAGGACGAGAAGCTCAGGCAGGCGGCATCGCTGCTCAAGGTGCAGCCTGGAGACGTTCCCTCGCGGATCGAAGCGCTGATGGACGAGCGCAGGAAGCTCGAGCGCGAGCTTACCGAAGCACGCAAGAAGCTGGCGCTGGGCGGCGGCGGTGCCGCGGGCGGCGATGAAAGCCGCGACATTGGTGGCGTGAAGTATCTCGGCAAGGTGGTTACCGGTGTGGCGCCGAAGGAGCTCAAGGGGCTGGTCGATGCCGCCAAGGCGTCGCTTGGATCCGGCGTGGCGGCCTTTGTCGCAGTCAGCGAAGACGGCAAGGCCAGTATTGTGGTCGGCGTCACAGAGGATCTGACATCGCGACTGTCGGCGGTCGATCTGGTGCGTGCTGGCTCCGAAGCCATCGGCGGCAAGGGCGGTGGCGGACGGCCCGACATGGCCCAGGCCGGTGGCCCGGATGGGACCAAGGCCAGCGCGGCGGTAGACGCAGTGGCGGCCGCCATCGGATAGGCTGCCTGCGCGGCCGGTTCTTGAATATTTGATTTCGTCAAACGCCCGGGACTGTCCCGGGCGTTTTGCGTTTGCAGGAATCATCAGCCGGTGCCGGGGTAAGCAATTCAGCAAGATTTGTGCGGTCGCGGTGTGCTGTTACTCTGTCGACCGACGGAGGGAGAGGCATGGCGACGACGCAAGGTATCAGGGATTATCGCGAACGGCTCGAGCGGGTGCGGTCACATATCCGCGCCAATCTCGATGGGCCGCTCAATCTCGACGACCTTGCCGACATCGCCTGCCTGTCCCGCTTTCACTGGCACCGCACCTATCGCGGACTGACCGGGGAAACCGTGTGGCAGACGGTCAGACGGCTGAGGTTGCACCGTGCAGCCTCGGACCTGGTCAACGGCACTTTGCCGATCGAAGAGATCGCGGAGAGGTCGGGATACACCAATCCGCGCGCTTTCTCCCAGGCCTTCAAATCCGATTTCGGTCTGCCACCGCTTCGCTATCGCGCCGAGGGCGGTCACCGGCGCTATGACAATCCTGACTGGCGGGAGACCGAAGACATGTATGATGTCCGCATAGAAGAGCACGAACCGGTGGTGATCGCAGGGCTTGCCCACACCGGACCCTATATCGAAGTTGGCGCGGCCTTCGAGAGGTTCGGCTCGCACATGGCGGGGACAGGCGGCTGGGAGAAATCAGCGGGCATGGCCGCGGTCTATTTCTCCGATCCCGACATCACCCCGCCCGAAGCGCTCAGGTCGCTGGCCGGCATGGCGCTGAAGCCCGGTTCTGTGCCACCGGACGGGGTGGAAACCTGCGTGCTGCCGGCAGGCCGCTATGCGGTGCTCACCCACAAGGGTCCCTATGCGGAACTGGCCAAGGCCTATCACTGGTTCTTCGGGCCCTGGCTGGCGGCGAGCGGCGAAAGCGCCGGTCCGGCCCCGGCGGTGGAGCGCTATCTGAACACGCCGCTCGATGCCGCGCCCACCGAATTGCTCACTGAAATCCACATGCAGCTCGGCTGAAGCGTGGCGGTTGGAGAGGCTGACATGGACAAGATCGATTTCAAGAAAACCGACAGGACATTCTACACGGGTAGGACCGACCGGTGGGAACTGGTCGATGTTCCCGAATGGCAGTTTCTAAGTGCCGAAGGGCAGGGCGATCCGCAGTGCTCGCCCGGCTACACCGCGGCCGTTTCCGCACTCTACAGCCTGTCCTACGGGCTGAAGTTCCGGTCGAAATCGGTTCATGACCGCGATTGCGTGGTCGGCCCGCTCGAGGGGCTGTGGTGGGCCGATGACATGCAGGCGTACAGGGCAGGCGACCGGGCGGCGTGGAAATGGCGGATGATGATCCGGCAGCCGGACTGGATCACGGATGCGGATCTCGAGGCCGTCCGTGCGACGGTGCTGGGCAAGATCAAGGGTGCCGAGGCCGAAGCCTCCAGGGGCGCGATTAAGGCTGTGGCTTTGAACGCCTACGAGGAGGGACGTTCGCTGCAGCGGCTCTATTTCGGCCCTTATGTCGACGAGGCGCCGCTGCTGATCGATCTGCACGACCGGTTCATGCCCGAACATGGCTATCAGCCTGCCGGGCTGCACCACGAGATCTATCTCAACGATCCGCGAAAGGTGGCGCCGGAAAAGATCAGGACGCTGTTGCGTCAGCCTGTGCGCGCGCTGGCGGCCGAGCAGGAGAGGTAGACGGGCTTCCGGCGGTTGTTCGGCAGCGGCATGCCGCAGTATCAGGCCTTTGGCTCCAGTGCCTGGGCGCGTTGCCACCAGTTCATCAATCGCGGCGCATGGCTGGCCATGTCGTTTCCGGCGGCGCTGTCGATGATGTAGTCCATGCAGGCGGCGAGATAGGCATCGGCGAGCGTCGGCCTGGCGCCGCACAGCCATTCAGGCCCGGCAAGCGTTTCAAGTGCTGCGAGAACAGCGCGGCCTTTGCCCAGCGTCCCGGGCTTCGGTTTCCTGCCTTCCGATTTCGGCACGTAGAGTCCCCAGACAAGGACCGGGTAGACCTGGGTGTCGACGATCGAAATGAACTGGTTCATGCGGGCGCGACCGGCCGCATCATCGGGTTGCAGCGGCGGGCCTTCGAAGCGATCATCAATGTAGCGGGTGATCGCGAGCGTCTCGTAAAGGGTGAGATCGCCATGATGCAGGATAGGGATCTTGCCGAACGGGTGCCCCGCAAGGCGGGCCCGGGCGGGGCCGTCCCCGGCAAACACATCGAGGGCTTCGAACCGGAAGGGCACAGCCTTCATCCCGAACGTGGAAAGGCAGATGCGCGTGTAGACGCTGTAGCTCGCGCCATACAGGACAGGAATTACCCGATCGCCCGGAGATTTCATCGCTCTTCGTCCCGATCCTCGTGTGCCCTGGTCTGCGTTGCGCGAACGGCATGCAACAACCGCCAGCCGAGAAAGGCTGCCAGAGCCAGCATGGCGAGCGCCATTGAAAGGTTGCCCAAAATACCGGCCAGGGTCTCGATGTTCGAACCGAAACTGTAACCCAGTGCAATGTAGATCGACACCCAGACAACTTCACCGGCAACGCCCCAGAAAGAAAAACGCGGCCAGGAGAGGCCGGCAATGCCGCTGGCGATGTTGATGGCCGGGCCGAGCGGCGTGAACAGCCAACGGGTGAAGAACACGCCGCTTCCGCCCCATCTGGCGAGATGCGGCTCTGCGGAGCGCGCCTTTCTGGCCATTCTGCCGCGAAAGCCGGGGCGGCCCTCGGCGGAAAGGATGACGAAGCGCCCCGCCAGATAGCCTCCCTGATCACCCAGGACGGTCCCGCCCAGCGCCCAGATGAAGGCGTTTGCCAGGCCGGTGTCGCCATTGGCGGCCAGTGCCCCCAGTGTGAGCAACGCCAGGGATGTGGGCAGCGGCACACCCATTTGCCCGATGGCCAGCAGCAGGGCGGCTGCGGGGAGGCCATAGCTGGTGAGGAACTCCAGCAGGGTTGCGGTCATGGCTGGGGATCGGATGGCGCAGAGGCGCGTGGCAGCGGCGGGCGGGCAGCGTTGAGGCCGGCATCGGGAACGCCGCGGATGGCGCGATCGAGCCTGATGGCCTCGATGATCCTGTCGGTCAGGGCGTCGAGCGACTGACGCTGGTCGTTGGCGATCCTGATCAGCGGGCGGCGGTCCGGGCCTGTTTGCGGCAGGCCGATGGCATCGTGAACCAGTTTCGGGTCAACCCGGTAGGAGCGGGCGACATAGCGGACGGTCATCCAGCCTTCGATCGGTTCGTCCTGATGCTGCTGCCAGTAGACAAGAAAAACGCCGGCGCGGATGATGAACACCAGCGCCAGCGTCAATGTCAATGCAAAGGCAATCGTGAGCCACCGGTTTTGCCGCCACAACCGCTTGAGCGTGACGGCAGGTCCGGTGGCCATGGATCAGCCCATGGCCTTCTGCAGGTTCTCGTCGATCTTGTCGAGGAAGCCGGTGGTCGAGAGCCATGGCTGGTCGGGACCGATCAGCAGCGCCAGGTCCTTGGTCATGAAGCCCGATTCGACGGTCTGGATGCAGACCTTTTCCAGCGTTTCGGCGAAGGTGGCGAGCTCGGCATTGTCGTCGAGCTTGGCGCGGTGGGCCAGGCCACGGGTCCAGGCGAAGATCGAGGCGATCGAGTTGGTCGAGGTTTCCTCACCCTTCTGGTGCTGGCGGTAGTGACGGGTCACGGTGCCGTGGGCGGCTTCGGCTTCCACCGTCTTGCCATCCGGCGTCATCAGGACCGAGGTCATGAGACCGAGCGAGCCGAAGCCCTGGGCAACGATGTCGGACTGCACGTCGCCATCATAGTTCTTGCAGGCCCAGACGTAGCCGCCGGACCATTTCAGCGCGGAAGCGACCATGTCGTCGATCAGGCGGTGCTCGTACCAGATCTTGGCTTCGTCGTACTGAGCCTTGAATTCTGCATCGAAGACTTCCTGGAACAGATCCTTGAAGCGGCCGTCATAGGCCTTGAGGATGGTGTTCTTGGTCGACAGGTAGCACGGCACGCCGCGCATCAGCGCATAGTTCAATGAGGCGCGGGCGAAATCGCGGATCGAATCATCAAGGTTGTACATCGCCATGGCGACGCCGGAGGATGGTGCGTCATAGACTTCGTGCTCGATGGTCTCGCCGTCATCGCCGACGAACTTGATCGACAGCTTGCCCTTGCCGGGGAACTTGAAATCGGTGGCGCGGTACTGGTCGCCGAAAGCATGACGGCCGACGATAATCGGCTTGGTCCAGCCCGGAACCAGGCGCGGCACGTTCTTCATGATGATCGGCTCGCGGAAGATGACGCCGCCAAGGATGTTGCGGATGGTGCCGTTGGGCGAACGCCACATCTTCTTGAGGCCGAATTCCTCGACGCGGGCTTCATCGGGGGTGATGGTGGCGCACTTGATGCCGACGCCGTGCTTCTTGATGGCGTTGGCGGCGTCGATCGTGACTTGGTCGTTGGTCTCGTCGCGATACTCGACCGAAAGGTCGTAATAGTCGATCGGCAGATCGAGGTAGGGCAGGATCAGCTTTTCCTTGATGAACTGCCAGATGATGCGTGTCATCTCATCGCCGTCGAGATCGACCACGGGGTTTGCAACCTTGATCTTTGCCATTCTTATTTGACCTTTTGAGAGGGTTGTCGGGGGGCGGCAGAAAACCGCCCGTTCAGTTGGCGCTTCTCATAACAAAACAGTTGCGGGCGCACAACATGCAGGCCGGCCGTTCAGGCGGGATCGCGACCAAAGCCTGATATCGCGCCGGCGCGACAGCTTTCGAACCTACCGTTCAGATTGACTGTGCAGACGTCGGGCTCTAGGCATGTCCGGATTGGTAATGGAAGATCTGTGCTCGTGAAAACCAATATGCCTTACCCCCGCTGGTCCCGGTATCCCGGCCGGGCGGCGTTGTTTCTGCGTTGCGCCTGGCTGGGAGCAAGCTAGTGGCCGGAACCGACCGAAATCGTGAACTGATGACCGGCGGGCCGGCGATCATCCTGGTGGAGCCGCAGCTGGGCGAGAACATCGGCATGGTGGCGCGCGCCATGGCCAATTTCGGCCTGTCCAATCTCAGGATCGTCAATCCGCGCGACGGCTGGCCCAATGACAAGGCGGTGAGTGCTGCGGCGAAGGCCGATCACGTGATTGCCGCGGCAGTGGTGTACGAGACGCTGGAAGCAGCCGTTGCGGACCTGAACTTTGTCTATGCCACCACGGCGCGGCCGCGCGACGGGCACAAGCCGGTGCGCGGGCCGGTGGAGGCGGGCGAAGTGCTGCGCGGGCGGGAGAATGACGGCGAGAAGACCGGGATCCTGTTCGGGCGCGAGCGCATCGGGCTGCGCAACTGGGAGGTGGGGCTTGCCGACGAAATCGTCACCTTTCCGGTCAACCCGGCCTACGCCTCGCTCAACATCGCCCAGGCCGTGCTGCTGATGTCGTATGAATGGATGAAATCTGGGCTTTCGAGCCCGCACGAGACCGCGTTTTCCACGCCCGAGGTGGAGCCGGCGCCGAAGGCGGATCTGTTTGGCCTGTTCGACCAGATCGAGGAGGGGCTTGAGGCGCGCGGCTATTTCCGCTCCGAGACCAAGAAGATGAAGGCGGTCGACAACTTGCGCGCCGTGCTGACGCGGCCGGGGTTTTCCAGCGATGAAATTGCCGTGCTGCGCGGTCTTTTCGCCTCATTTGACAGGTTTGCTCGCCCTGGACAGCGCGTGCCCGGCGCGGGCAGTGAGCCTCTGGACGAAGGGCGGGGTAACGAGGAATGAGCGAGCGGCCGGTTCTGGTCTTTGACAGCGGTATTGGCGGATTGAGCGTGTTGCGCGAGGCCCGGGTGATCATGCCGGGAAGGCGATTCGTCTATGTCGCCGATGATGCCGGCTTTCCCTATGGACGCTGGGAAGAAGGCGCGCTCAACGACCGGATCGTCGGCCTTTTCGCTGGCCTGATCGAGCGTCACAACCCGGCCCTGGCGCTGATTGCCTGCAACACCGCATCGACCATCGTCATGCCCTCGCTGAGGCAGGCCTATCCGGACCTGCCGTTTGTCGGCACGGTGCCTGCGATCAAGCCGGCCGCGGAACGGACCCGCTCGGGCCTGGTCTCGGTGCTGGCGACGCCCGGCACGGTGAAACGGCAGTATACGCGGGACCTGATCCGTGACTATGCCGACACCGTGCATGTGCGGCTGGTGGGATCGGAAAACCTCGCCGAACTGGCCGAGACCTACATGCGCAAGGGCTTTGTCGACGAAGCGGCGGTGAAGGCCGAGATCGAGCCTTGTTTCGTCGAGAAGGACGGGCAAAAGACCGACATCGTGGTGCTTGCCTGCACGCATTTCCCGTTCCTGGTCAACCGCATGCGCAAGCTCGCGCCATGGCCGGTGGACTGGATCGATCCGGCGGAAGCCATCGCCCGGCGGGCGCTCGCGATCGTCGAGACCATGCCGGGCGGCCACGCGCTGCCCGACGCGCGCGACAGCGTGGTATTCACCTCGGGCAAGCCCGATTACAGCGCGCTCAGACTGATGCACGGGTTTGGATTGACCGCCGGCTGAGGCCGTCCGCCGGGCACGAAATCCTGTGTATTTCACGTATCAGCGGCGGCAGGACCGGCAAATTCTGTTAGGGAATGCGGTGGCCTGGTGGTGGCCGAATCGCAGAACTGTCGCGTCGCGTTCACGGAGTAAAGCCAAGGTGCAGGTCGGAATTGACATGGGAAGCTTGACGGGCGGACAGCCAGCCAAGCTCGACATCGAAGAGCTGCTGGCGACCCGTCTCCTGGTGCAGGGCAATTCGGGCTCGGGAAAGTCGCATCTGCTCAGGCGCCTGCTCGAGCAATCGGCGCAATGGGTGCAGCAGGTGATCATCGATCCCGAAGGCGATTTCGTCACGCTGTCTGAAAAGTATGGCCACCTGGTGGTCGAGGGCGAGCGCAGCGAGGGCGAGCTTGCCGGCATCGCCAGCCGGATAAGGCGGCACCGGGTCTCCTGTGTCTTGTCGCTCGAAGGGCTCGATGTCGAGCAGCAGATGCGCGCCGCGGCCGTTTTTCTCAACGCCATGTTCGATGCCGAGCACGAGTTCTGGTATCCGGTGCTGGTGGTGGTGGACGAGGCGCAGATGTTTGCGCCCGCCGTCGGCGGCGATGTTTCCGAGGACGCGCGCAAGATGTCGCTCGGCGCGATGACCAATTTGATGTGCCGCGGCAGAAAACGCGGGCTGGCCGGCGTCATCGCCACCCAGCGGCTGGCGAAACTGGCCAAGAACGTGGCGGCGGAGGCCTCCAACTTCCTGATGGGCCGGACCTTTCTCGACATCGACATGGCCCGTGCTGCCGATCTCCTGGGCATGGACCGGCGCCAGGCGGAAATGTTCCGCGACCTGCAGCGCGGCAATTTTGTCGGCCTCGGCCCGGCGCTTTCGCGGCGGCCGCTGCCGATCGCCATCGGTGCGGTGGAAACCCAGGCGCGATCCTCGAGCCCGAAGCTGATGCCGATGCCGGAAACCGTCGAAGACGTCGAAGATCTGATCTTCACCCCCGATCCGGAAGAACTCACCCGGCCACCCGCACGCCGGGCGCGTCCGGCGCCGCGGCCGACCACCGATATCCTGGCCGAATTGTCGCGCGCCACGCCCTTGCAGGATCAGCCGATGGCGCGGTCTGGCGGGGAGGCGGCAAGCGCCGGCGGCCTGTCGGCGGAAGAGCGCGAGGAGCGGGTGGCCGCGGTGCTCTCGGAAATCCTCGCCGATCCGGAGTCCGGCTACCGGACCGATGCCGCGCTCTACCAGGATTTCCTGGTGCGGCTGAGGATGCGGCGGGTGACCGGCTCGCCGATGCCGCTTGCCGAATTCCGCCGCCGTGTCGCCATCGCCCGCTCGGGCGTCGACGTCGAGACTTCGGCCGGCGAGGCCTGGGCCACGGCGCTGAGGCTCTCGGCGCAGGTGTCTGAGGATCTGCAGGGCGTGTTCCTGATGCTGGCGGTGGCCGCGATCCGGGCCGAGCCGTGCCCGTCCGACGCCCGCATTGCGCGGGCCTACGGCACCCACTCGGCGCGGCGCGCGCGCAGGCTGCTCGGCTATTTCGAGGAGCAGGAGCTGATCATCGTGCACGCCGATCATTCGGGAAAACGCATCGTCGGGATCCCGGAGCTGCAGGCGGAGACAGCGCCGGGAGCCGCGGATGCGCCGGACGAGAACGCGGCACAGGCGGCGGAGTAATCAGGCACTGTTTTCCTCGCTTTGTGGGAGACGAGGTGTGGAGTACCGCTGTGAAAACGGCCCCACCACCGCTGCCCAGAAGCGCCCTTCACAAGTCAGAATTGGATAGAAGGCCGTTTCCGGGTTTTCGTGTGTGGCCTGGCGGGTGAGCCCGGTCGGATGAATTTTTCTGGAGTTTGAGTCGGGCCCGCATTCTGTTGCTTGCTCGCCGTTCAGGTTGAAATTCCTGAACCTGCGGTTCTGGCCCGTGTTTCATTCACCCGGAAACAACGAGGTGTCGCATTGACGTAAGGACACAATCCTTGCTTGATCATGGGGGTGAGCAATGAGCTCATTGGCGAGTGATCTTCAGTATGCAGCCTAAAGAGGTGATGATGGCAAGCAGGTCAATACATCTTGGTGGGTGTCTTTGCGGCGCGATCCGTTTCGAAGCTCGAGCGCCAGCGTCAAACCCTCACACCTGCTCGTGCAAGATGTGCCAGCGTCATACCGGGTGCCCTACCTCGGTCTGGGTGGATTTTCCAAAGGACGCGGTGTCGTGGACCGGGCCGGGAGGTCCTCCGTCGGTGTACCGATCATCGGACTACTCCAGTCGCGCTTTTTGCCAAGTATGCGGCAGCACTCTAGGCGCTATTGATGATCAGCCCACGATTGCCTTGCTGGTGGGCTGCTTTGACAAACCCGGCCGAAGTGATCTTGTTCCCGTGGCACATTCCTACACTGGAAGTCGCCCGAAATGGTGGGGCATCAAGGTTCACAGCAAATAGGCTTGCATGATTTTCCTGTCTGATCTGGCGCCGGGGAACAACTGTGATGACAACAATGGCGGGTTTCCCGCTACCAGGCTGTTGAGCCGGATTGTGACCAGGAGCGGCAGTCCACAGTCAACTGTGTTTCACGCCCGCTCCTCCCAGACCTTGACCAGTTCGACGATCGTCTCCACCGACTTCTCCATGTCCTGAACGCTGATCCATTCGAGCGGCGAGTGGTAGGAGTGGCCGCCGGTGTAGATGTTGGGGCAGGGCAGGCCCATGAAGGAGAGCCGCGAGCCGTCGGTGCCGCCGCGGATCGAACTGGTCACCGGCTCGAGGCCAACGCGGCGGACGGCTTCGATGAGATTGCCGACGATCTCGGGATTGCGGTCGAGCACTTGCTTCATATTGCGGTACTGCTCGGTAACGGTGAAGCGCATGGTCGAGCCGGGATAGGCTTTCATCACGTCTTCCGCGATGGATCTGAGCAGGTCTTCCTTTTGGGTGAGGCCCTCGTTGACGAAATCACGAATGATGAACTTCACATGTGCCGCGTCCATTGATCCGGATATGTCGGTCGGATGGATGAAGCCCAGGCGGCCGTCGGTTGTTTCGGGCGCCAGATCCCTGGGCAGCCGTGCGACGATGTCTGAGGCGATCTTGATGGCGTTCTCCATCACGCCCTTGGAGGTGCCCGGGTGCTGGGCGACGCCCGAGATCTCGATGTCGACGCCATCGGCGGAGAAGGTCTCGTCGTCGATCTCGCCGATGCGGCCACCGTCTAGCGTGTAGGCGAAGGCTGCGCCAAGCTTGGCAATATCGACCTTGTCGGCACCGCGGCCGATTTCCTCGTCGGTGGTGAACAGGATCCTGATGGTGCCGTGCCGGATCTCCGGGTTGGCGATCAGAGTGGCGGCGGCGGTCATGATCTCGGCGATGCCGGCCTTGTCGTCGGCGCCGAGCAGGGTGGTGCCGTCGGTGGTGACGATGTCGTGGCCGATCTGGTGCTTGAGGTCGGGATGCTCTGAGACCTTGATGATGCGGGTTGTGTCGCCGGTGAGCTGGATATCGCCGCCCTGGTAGTTGCTGACGATATTGGGCTTGACGTTGGTGCCGGTGAAATCGGGGGCGGTGTCCATGTGCGAGCAGAAGCAGATGACCGGAACGTCCTTGTCCGTGTTGGCGTCAAGCGTCGCATAGACATTGCCGTGCTCGTCCATGTGGGCGTCGGAGAGTCCGAGAGCCAGCAACTCCTCGACCAGAACGCGGCCGAGATCCTTCTGCTTTTCCGTCGAGGGCTGCGCGTGCGATTCCGGATCTGACTGGGTGTCGATGACGACGTAGCGGAGCAGGCGGTCGAGAACGGTGTCTGTCATGGGAGAATCCGATTCCAATTGGGGCATGCCCTGCTATACCGATCCTTGCGGGCTTGGGGAACATCGGCTTGACGCGGCATTGCGCTGCCGTCGCCGCCATCCATTGATGACCGGGGATGCAGGCAGGGATGCCTGCGCCGGATCGGGCGCATGCCGGCAATCCGTTTTGCGGCATCTGCCTTTTGCTGCAAGCGTTGACAGCCACGGCACGATGTTCTAGAGACCCGGCCAGCGCGAGGGTTCATGCCCTCGCGTTTTCTTACGTGTCCCGTGGACGGTTTGTCACAATGCGTGCGTGAACCGTCCTGTCAGGTCTCGAAAACGGGGGCCAGAGGAGGGCGCGTTTCCTTCATCCGGTTTGACAACAGACCGGTGTAACCTTTTGAGAGGAAATGCGATGAGCAAGCGCGAATCGGCAAAATACAAACTTGATCGCCGTATGGGCGAAAACATCTGGGGCCGTCCGAAGTCCCCGGTCAACCGCCGCGAATACGGCCCCGGACAGCACGGCCAGCGCCGCAAGAGCAAGCTTTCCGACTTCGGCGTGCAGCTGCGCGCCAAGCAGAAGCTGAAGGGCTATTACGGCGATATCTCGGAAAAGCAGTTCCGCAAGATCTACGACGAAGCCAACCGGATGAAGGGCGATACGCCCGAGAACCTGATCGGCCTGTTGGAATCGCGTCTGGACGCCATCGTCTACCGCGCCAAGTTCGTCGCCACGATCTTTGCTGCCCGCCAGTTCGTTAACCACGGCCATGTCACCGTCAACGGCAAGCGCGTCAACATCGGTTCGTACCGCTGCAAGCCGGGCGATGTGGTTGCGGTCAAGGAAAAGTCCAAGCAGCTGGCCTTCGTCATCGAAGCCTCGCAGCTGGCCGAGCGTGACGTTCCCGAATACGTCGAAGCCGATCACCACAAGATGGCTGCCACATACGTTCGCGTGCCGGCCCTGTCGGACGTTCCTTACGCCGTCGTGATGGAACCGAACCTGGTCGTCGAATTCTATTCGCGCTGATCCCTTTCCGGGTCGCGTCAGATCAAGGCCGCCCTTCGGGGCGGCTTTTTTGTATGCGAAGACATGAAGGTCCAGCTCCGGAGATCGCCGATGACTGATCTGCAAGAGGTTCTAGACGAGATTGCCGCCGAGGCCGCCAGTGTCGAAGATTGCGGCGTGGTGGCGCAATATATTCCCGAACTTGCCAAGGTCGATGCGAAGCAGTTTGGCATTGCCGTCACCCTGCCGGATGGAACCGTCCACTCGGCGGGCGATTCGGCGACCGGTTTTTCCATTCAGAGCGTGTCGAAGGTGTTCACCCTTGCTCTGGCGCTGGGAAAGCTCGGCGATTCGGTGTGGAGCAGCGTCGGGCGCGAGCCATCTGGCAACCCGTTCAACTCGATCGTTCAGCTGGAGCAGGAAAAGGGCCGGCCGCGCAATCCGTTCATCAACGCAGGCGCCATCGCCGTGGTTGACCTGATCATGGCCGGGCATCAGCCGAAGGAGGCGATCGGCGAGATCATCCAGTTCATCCGCCATCTTGCCGATGATGATTCCATTCTGATCGACGAACATGTGGCGCGCTCGGAAACCGCGCATGGAGACCGCAACGCGTCGCTGGCGCATTTCATGCGGTCCTTCGGCAATATCGATCATCCGGTCGACCATGTTCTGGGCGTCTATTTCCACCAGTGCGCGCTGGTGATGAACTGCCGGCAGCTTGCGCGCGCGGGGCTGTTTCTGGCCAGCCAGGGGCGTGACCCGGTGACCGGCGCGCAGGTGGTTTCGGAACAGCGCGCACGGCGCATCAACGCCATCATGCTGACCTGCGGCCATTACGACGGATCGGGTGAATTTGCCTTTCGCGTCGGCCTGCCGGGCAAGAGCGGTGTCGGCGGCGGTATTCTGGCGATCGCGCCCGGCAAGGCCTCGATCGCGGTCTGGTCGCCGGGGCTCGACAGGGTCGGCAATTCCAAACTCGGAACGGCGGCGCTGGAACAATTGGCCCGGCGGATGGATTGGTCGGTGTTCGGGGCTTGACGGAGCTGCGCAAAGCCATCATGCCCGGTGGCATGAACGAGACACTTCAGACCCCAAACGTGCAGGACACCGGCACCGATCCGTCACCGGAGCGGGAGGCCGCGCCTGCGCTTGCGGACGCAATGGAGGCCGGGCCGTCGCTTTATGCAGAGGCTCCGTCAAGCGTGTCTTTCAACAAGCTGCGCAAGCGGCTGATCCGCAATGTGCGCCAGGCGATCGAGGATTTCTCCATGGTCGGGCCGGCTGCGGGCGGGACCGGCAAGCGGCCGCGCTGGCTGGTGGCGCTTTCTGGCGGCAAGGATTCCTACGGGCTCTTGGCGCTCCTGATGGACCTGCAATGGCGCGGCATGCTGCCGGTTGATCTCATCGCCTGCAATCTCGACCAGGGGCAGCCGAATTTCCCGAAACGCATCCTGCCCGATTATCTTACTGCCCATGGCGTGCCGCACCGGATCGAGTACCGCGACACCTATTCGGTGGTGACCTCGAAGGTTCCCGAAGGGGCCACCTATTGCGCGCTGTGCTCGCGGCTGAGGCGCGGCAATCTCTACCGCATCGCGCGCGAGGAAGGCTGCGAGGCGCTGGTGCTTGGCCATCATCGCGACGACATTCTCGAGACCTTCTTTCTCAATTTCTTCCATGGCGGACGGCTGGAAGCGATGCCGCCGAAGCTGCTCAACGATGACGGCGACGTGATGGTGCTCCGCCCCATGGCCTATTGCGCGGAAGAGGATCTGGCGCGCTTTGCCGAAGCGCTGAAGTTTCCGATCATTCCGTGCGACCTGTGCGGATCGCAGGATGGCTTGCAGCGCAATGCCATGAAGCTGATGATCGGCGACATCGAGCGGCGGATGCCCGGCCGCAAGGATTCGATGATCCGGGCGCTCTCCAACACGCGGCCTTCCCATCTGCTGGACAGATCGCTGTTCGATTTTGCGGGACTTACCGTTCAATCCAGGAAGGTGGATACATGAGCACTCTGAGTTCAGGGGACATGGACTGGCTGGCGGCTCTGCTGCTGGATGTGGGCACGGCGGAAATCATGCCGCGGTTCCGCAATCTCGGTGATGGCGCGGTTCATGAGAAGACCTCTGCCGCCGATCTGGTCACCGAGGCCGATGTCAACGCGGAACGGGTGATCACCGATGCGCTGCTGCAGCGATTTGACAGCGCCGTGGTAATCGGCGAGGAGGCCGTTTCAGAAAATCCGGCGCTGCTCGAGGGCTGGAGCAGGGCCGAGGGGCTGGCTTTCGTGGTCGATCCGATCGACGGTACCTTCAACTTCGCTTCAGGGGTGGCCCCGTTTGGGGTCATGCTGGCGGTCGTCGAAGCCGGCGAGACCATCGCAGGTATCATACACGATCCGGTTGGCAAGGACTGGATCATGGCCGAGAAGGGCAGCGGCGCGATCCTGCGCCGGCTCGATGGCCGCGAAACCGCGCTTCAGGTTGCCGAGCCGGCCGGGGCGGTCAACCGGATGATCGGCTCGGCCTCCTGGCAATACATGCCCGAGCCCGAGCGCAGTACTCTGGCGCGCAACCAGGCGCTTTGCCTGGGCAGCGTCGCCTATCGCTGTGCCGCGCAGGAATACCGGCTGCTTGCCGGCGGCCATATCCATTTTGCGCTCTACAACAAGCTGATGCCCTGGGACCATCTGGCGGGCAGCCTGATCACCACGGAAGCAGGCGGCTATGTCCGCCGTTTCGATGGCAGCATCTACCGGCCCGAACACACCGATGGCGGCGTGCTTGCGACCACCGACATCGACAGCTGGAACATGGTGCGTGAGGCGCTTTGGCGGGGCTGATCCTGATTCACATCAGTCCGGCGTTCCGACGCCGAACAGCCGGCCTTTCTCGGCGATGAGCACCATCACCACCGCCACTGCGGAGACCAGGGCGTAGCCGGCTGCCAGCGGGAACACCGTGCCGTCATAGGCCTGGCCGATCAGCGCGCCGACAAGTCCACCGCCGACGGTCTGGGCAAAGCCCAGCGTCGACGACGCGGTGCCGGCAATGGCGCCGAGCGGCTCCATGGCGATCGAATTGAAATTGGAGCCGACAAAGCCGAACAACGGCATCATCAGCATGGAGATTCCGAAGAACAGCCAGAACGGGATCGGGCCCATCGCGGTCAGCCCCGCAAGCAGCAGCGAAAAGCCGAAATAGGCGAGCAGCGCACCATGGGACAGACGGCGCTGGCCAAAGCGTCCAACAAGCCGTGAATTGATGAATGATGAGCCGGCCATGACAACGGCCACCGCCGCGAAAGCGATCGGAAAGTAGGATCCCAGACCATAGATGTCGACATAGATCGGCTGGGCCACATTGAGGAAGCCGAAAAGCGAACCGAAGTAGAAGCTCGTCGCCAGCGTGTAGAACAGCGCGATCCGGTTCGACAGCACGATGGCGAAGGCCTGGCTGATGCTCTTCACGGTCAGCGGGCGGCGGTTCTGCTCATGCAGGGTCTCGGGAAGGCGAAACAGCGCCCACATGCCAACCGCGAGAGAGACAAATGCCATGAAAATGAAGATGAGGTGCCAGTCGCCGGCCAGAATGATCACCTGTCCGATCATCGGGGCGAAAACCGGGACGACCATGAAGACCATCATGACCAGCGACATGGTGGCCGCCATGCCGCGGCCCGAATGGGTGTCACGGACAACGGAAATGGCAATGACGCGGGTTGCAGCTGCGCCGACGCCCTGCAGAAACCGTGAAATCAGGAGAAACTCGAAACTCGGCGCGAAGGCCCCGGCGACCGCGCACACGGCATAGAGCCCGATACCGATGAACAGGGGAGCGCGACGGCCGTAGCGATCGGACACCGGCCCAAAAAACAGCTGCGCCAGGCCGAAGCCGATCACATAGGACAGCAGGATGTGCTGAATCCGGTTGGCATCGGTGATTCCATAACTGCCGGCGATGTTGGGGAACGCGGGCAACATGATGTCGATGGCCACCGCATTGAGCGCCATCAGCGAAGCGATGATGGCGATGAATTGCGGGCGGCCAATTCCGCCGATGGTCGCAGGTGGGCTGACGGCGGTTGCCGTTGTTCCGTGCATGGGGATGCTGTCCTATCGGAACCAGAGCGCGTTAAAGCGCCCGGTTGATTTTCGAAGCTGTCTTTGCAATGGACGCCGCTCGGCGCACCATTTGCCTGGACTTGACCGGTCCTGAGATCAGAAGGCAGGCCGTTCTGGCTTGTGCCGGTTTCGTTCTTAAACCCGGTTTTCCGATCCGGCAAGCCTCGGAATTTCATGAGAGTTCGGCGAAACGGTGCAGTCACGGCGGATGGTCTTTCAGCGACGACACAACATGGCTAGGCTTGTCCGGGACACCGGGTGCGGCCGGATCAGAAACTCTGCCAGAAAGGGAGATGCGGGGAATGAATGGAGAGCGGCCTGTGCGCCTTGCCCTGATCGGTCTCGGCATGGCGGCCAAACCACATCTTGAAGCCCTGTCGGATCCGGGAAAGGGCATTGATGTTGCGGGTATTTTCAACCGCAGCCGGGCGAAAGCGGAGAGTGTCGCTGAAGGCCGCGGCTATCAGGTTTTTGACAGTCTGGAGCAGATTGCAACCGATCCCGGCGTGGATGGCATCATCCTTGCCACCCCACCGGACCAGCGGGCCGAGATTGTCGGGATGATGGCTAAGGCCGGCAAGCATATCCTGATGGAAAAGCCGGTTGAGCGGACGGTATCAGCCGCTCGAGGCCTGGTGGAGACATGCGAGCGTCATGGTGTGCATCTGGGCATTGTGCTGCAGCACAGGTTTCGCGCCGGAGTCCGGCATTTGCGCACCCTGATGGAAGATGGCGCCCTCGGCGAGATCGGGCTGGTGCGGGTCGTGGTGCCCTGGTGGCGCGGCCAGGATTACTACGACCAGCCGGGGCGCGGCACCTATGCGCGCGATGGCGGCGGTGTTCTGATCAGCCAGGCCATCCATCCGCTTGACCTGATGCTGCATCTTGCCGGACCGGTGGTCTCTGTTCAGGCGATGTGCGCCACTACGCGCCTGCACCGGATGGAAGCGGAGGATTTCGCTACCGCAGGCGTCCGCTTTGCGTCCGGCGCGGTTGGCACGATCATGGCGACGACGGCGAGCTATCCGGGTTCGGAGGAAACGATCACGCTTGATGGTGCGCTTGGCACGGCGGTGCTCAGGGCAGGACAGCTGACGGTTTCCTGGCGCGATGGACGGCGAGAGGAGACCGGGGAACCGGCGGCAACCGGCGGCGGGGCCGATCCGATGGCGTTTCCGTGCGACTGGCACAGGGCGGTGATTGAGGATTTCGCCGGTGCAATCCGCGACAACCGTCCTCCTGCGATCACCGGGCGCGAGGCGCTCAAGGTCCATGCGTTGATCGATGCGATCACACAGTCATCGCAACAGGGTGCCATGGTGCAGCTCGGGTGATGCCCGGCCGCCGCCAGGCCGGCTCAAGGATTCTGATAAACCAGCGGAAAGCCTGCCGGATCGGACTGAACGCCGTCACATAGCGTCTTCTCGCGGAATTCGCGCAGCACGAATTCGACCGTTTCGCCCTCGGCATCGACCAGCTGGAACCGGCTGAAGGAGCCGCAATCGCCGCCACTGTCGAGCGAATAGGAGGTGACGCTGCCGCTGGCCGGATCGACACTCGCGTTCAACAGTTCGGCGTCATCATTCATGCCCATGCCGGGTGGAGCGGGGAACGGGAGAATGGTCGCGTGATCGGGATAGCCGGCCCATGTCACCGCAAACACGCTTGATCCGCTGGCGGCGTAGAGATTGCACGGTACTTCCCACAAGGTCACTTCGGTGTTGATGGCATAGGCGGAGGAATAGCCAGCGGTGGCTTGCGGCTCGCACTGAGGCGCATCGGCGGCAATGGCGCGAAGCACCGGCGCGGGGACAGCCGAGAGGCTGTCATAGCCGACCGGCGCACCGAGGCTGAGACCAGACGAGGCCGGCGCCATTGCCGCCTCATCGGCACCGGCGCCGGGGCAGCCATTCAGGCCCTTGACCCTTATGGCAAAGGGGAACTTGTCGTTCCTGAGGAAGGTCAGGCGTCCGTCGGTGACCTCGATGCCGTCATCGGTGCGGGTCTGCTCAAGGATCTCCATCATCACCGTCAGCCTGGCGTCCGGGTCGCGATAGAGGCGGAACGGCTCGAGCATGCCGGTGTCGGCCGAGCCGATGTCGAGCCGGGAGATCTCGATGACATCGTCGCCGATCTTGACCCATCCCGGCAGCGCCTCGCCATCGGGGATCGGCGCGAAGAACACATAGGCGTATCGGTCTTCCGACGGATCGCGGTTGTTCTGCCAAAGCGCGAAGCGGCATCCATCCCAGCCCTGAATCACGTTCTCGCCAAACAGCTTGAGGTCGATCTCGTTGGCATCGTCGGCGGCGGTCGGAACCGGCAGCAGGGCAACGGCGAAGGCCAGCAGGCCGAACAGGGATTTGAGGTGCATGGCCGTGTTTCTTTC
Organism: Parahoeflea alexandrii; assembly: GCF_024105735.1. GTDB lineage: Bacteria > Pseudomonadota > Alphaproteobacteria > Rhizobiales > Rhizobiaceae > Hoeflea > Hoeflea alexandrii. The sequence continues at coordinate 1,558,219 of NZ_JAAAML010000001.1, forward strand.
CTAGCGGTTGGGTTCGTCGCGGGCGGCGCGCACCGGGTCGATGACGCGCCAGCCGAAATTCAGGAACGGCTGCGCCGCGATGGCAAGTTCGGTGAGGTCATCGAGCAGCGCCGTGCCTTCGAGCCTGTCCGGGGAGAAACGCCGCGACAGGGTCAGGTGCCTCAGCCGAAGCAGATCGATGATCGCCGGATCGGTGATGTCCTCAAAACCGCGCGGGGTGCGCTTGAGGCTGTTTTCCTGGTCGAAGACAAACCCGAGAGCGGTGAGCGGATTCAGCGCCGTGTCGAACTGATCCTTGCGTGCAACGATGGCCTCGCGGAAGGCGCGCAATTCATCGGATTCCATCGAATAGAAGCCGACGGCGAGAAAACTGTCGTCCGGAGAGACGTGGAAATAGAGCAGCCCCTGGTCCTTCTTGGTGCCCGAGCGGGTGATGACCGCGCTGACATGGGTGTTGTAGGGGTGTTTTTCCTTGGCAAAACGGACGTCGCGGTTGATGCGGAAGGTTGAGGTCTTGCGGGAGCAGGTGAGCGGGATCTTCTTTTCCGCGAGCCGCGCAGCCAGATCGTCAATCAGCCGTCCGCGCGGCTCGTTGAGATGCTCCTCGAAGATGGGCTTGTTCTCGTGAAACCATTCGCGGTTCTGGTGAAAGCCGAGCGCCTTGAGGAAGGGCAGGGCCTTGTCGCCGAAACCTGTGTAAGTGGTGTCTGTCATTGATGCCCGTCCTCGTGGATTGCGCTTTCAGACACCGTTGCGTGTTTCTGCCGGAATCAGACAATCGGTGTAATAGCCTGCCGCCGTCAAATTGATCGGCGTGTTGATTGTATGAGTGAAGATCCGGTTTTTCGAGATGATATCTGCTGCGGCCTCAACCTGTTTTTCGGGCACGGTCACGGCGAAGAGATCAAGCTCGTCAATCTCTCGAAGCGATTCCGGAGAAAGAGACAGCCGATAGGTTGTCAGGATGATGTCTTCATACCCCATTTGCCGCACCGCCTGGTACTCCGCAGCCGAGTATATCTGAGGCACGAAGCGGTTCTGCAATGGTCCGGCCAGGCTGGCAATAAGGGCGAGGCCTTCGATGTTGCCGCCCTTGATATCGGTGATGATCCTGCCCGGATTGGCCCGTAGCCATTCGAACAAAGTTTCCAGGGACAGCCTGGTCAGGCCGTATTTGGGAGTGCTGGCGTGAAATCTTGCGGATGAAGGTGCAACAAAATGGGATGCCAGCCAATCGGTCCAGTCCAGATGATGCCAGTATCGGTATTCACGGTTCCAATCATGGACGATTGCAAGCTCGTCATCCGCGGTCCAGTTGAAGTCCAGTTCGAAAAGGCGAAGGCCGTTTGCCGCCGATTGATCAAGCGCCTCTTTCGAATTCGAATAGTCTCCCTCCGGCAAGCCGCCGCCGGCGTGGGCAACAAGGGTCACTTCAGCAGGGGCTTCGAGATAGGTTTCGCAGTGGTTGTGTTGGTTATTGGCACGCAGGGTGACCGCAGCGATCGAGATGACGACGGCAAGCCCGACCGTAAGCGTGAGCCTGAACAGCGATGATGAGGTGACCACCAAAGCCATCCGCGAATCCCGGGCTTCTGGTCGAGGCGGGTCGGGTTCTTTGCTCAATTCGAAATCCTGACGTGCCAACTTTACTGCTCAATTCTCCAAATCGGAATCGATCTAGGATGAAAATCATGCAGGGAGTCAACGTTCTGCAGCGACCTTTGCGGGTTTGACAAAATGTACGGTGCTGGAGCGTGAGAGTGACGGGGCTTCAGCCGCGGCCATCAAGAGTTCCTGCTGTCGGCCATCGCAATTGGCGGCTTACTGCGCGGCGTCCTTGACACCGGTGTAGCCGGATAACTCCCCGTCGATCACGTAGCTGAGGATCGAAACCACCTGGTCAGGAAACTTGGCGACGGCAAGGGCTGCGGCATCGACTTCCTTGAGCGCGTGTGCGTGCTCGTCCTGGTGCAGGATGATCAGCGGCTTGCCGAGGGCGCTCGCAAAGCCCGCGTCAAAGGCGGCGTTCCACTGTTTGTATTTTTCGCCGAAGCGGACGACAACGATGTCGGCCTTCTGCAACAGCGTGCGGGTGCGGATGGCGTTGATCTGCGCGCCCTTGTGATCGTGCCAGAACTTGTCAGGCTCTGCGCCGAGGATGGCGACGCCGACATCGTCGGAAGCCTCGTGATGGGTGACCGGGCCCGAGAATGTCACCGGCAGTCCGGCCGCCTTGGCGCCAGCCTCGATCTGCTCGCGCCAGTCGGTGTGGATTTCGCCCGAGAGATAAATGGTCCAGGTCATGATCGTCTCCAGTCGTGTCTTGCATGTCTTGGCAGAGGTCCTCGATTGCCTTCTGCCCCTGAAACGAAAAGAGGCGGAAAATCCGCCTCTTGCCGTGTCGTCCTGTCGTCAGTCTCAGGCGGCTTTGACCGGCACGCCGGCGTCGGTCATGTGCTGCTGCAGCTCGCTTGACTGAAACATCTCGCGGATGATGTCGCAGCCGCCGATGAACTCGCCCTTGACGTAGAGCTGGGGGATGGTCGGCCAGTTGGAATATTCCTTGATTCCGTTCCTGAGCGCATCGTCGGCCAAAACGTTGACGCCCTTGTAGGGAACGCCGAGGTAATCGAGAATCTGCACGACCTGACCGGAGAAGCCGCATTGCGGAAACTGCGGGGTGCCCTTCATGAACAGCACCACGTCGTTGTTTTTCACTTCGTTGTCGATGAAATCATTGATGCCGGACATCGTTGGATCCTTTCAAAGCGTGTGGCCACGATAGTTCTTGCCTTTCAGATAACGCGGGCGGCATGACAAGACAAGAAGGGGAGCCCTATAAGTGATGAGATGTGGATACGTGGCGCCGGTTATCTAGTCCTGATCCTGCTGGCCCTTTGGGGCGGCTGGGCTGTGTGGAATGTTGTGGGTGGCCAAAGCGAGCCGTCCGGGCTGGTCCTGCCGCAGCGAAGCCTGCCGGAAGGTGCAATGGAGAAGAGCCCGCAAGGAAGGACTGAGACGGTGACCGACATGCCCGATATCTGCGAAGAAACCGTGTTCGAGGGTGCGCGATCGATCCTGTGTGTTGCCGATCCCTCCGTTCATTCGGTCCGGCTTGCCTATCGCGGGCCGGATGGCGCTGTTCTGGGCAGCGTGGAGAAGGCGGTGACGGCGCTGGCGGCCGGCGGGCAAACACCGATCATGGCGATGAATGCCGGTATGTATCACGCCGACATGACGCCGGTGGGGCTTTATGTCGAAAACGGTGTGGAGATTGCGCCGCTCAATGAAGATGACGGGTTCGGCAATTTCTTTCTCAAGCCCAACGGGGTGTTCTTTGTCCGCGAGGACGGCAGCGCCGGGGTGATGGAAACCGATGCCTATCTGGCTGCCGGTATCGCGCCGGAATTTGCGACCCAGTCTGGGCCCATGCTTCTGATCGACGGCGCCATGCATCCGCGCTTCCTGCCTGACGGTACCTCGAAATACATCCGCAACGGTGTCGGCGTGAGGGCTGACGGAAAAATCGTGCTGGCGATCACCCGCGATCGGGTCAGCCTCGGTTCCTTCGCGCGGCTGTTTCGGGATGTCGCGAGATGTGACAACGCGCTGTTCTTCGACGGTGCGGTCTCGAGCCTGGCCCTCAGCATCCATATGGAAATCGATGCAGGCGAACCGGCGGGGCCGGTGGTGGCGGTGTTCGCGAAAGCGGACCACTAGATCTCTGACGGTCGGTCTATGCAGGCTTGCGAGCCGTCGATTTCCGCCTTGTGGTGCGCGTCTTGCGGCTCTTTGTGCGGCGGATCCTGGTGCGCTTGGGCGCGGGCTTCTTGCCGGTCAGCGCCTCGACCAGGATTTTCTCGATTGTCGATGTGGTGGTCGAGCGCTTGCGCCGCGACGTGGTTTTCCGGCGGGTTGTCGTGCGGCGTGTGGTGGAGCGGCGGCGCTTGCGCGTGACGGCGCCCTTGGCCATGCCGTCAACCACACCGTCGATAATCTCGCTGATCAGGCCGTCGAGAAACCCAGCCATGGATTGGCTCAGTCGGGCACGCTGGTCTGCAGCGCCAATGCGTGCAGAACGCCGCCCATGTTTCCTTCAAGCGCGTTGTAAACCATTTGGTGCTGCTGCACCCGGCTCTTGCCGCGAAAACTCTCGGAGACAACCTCCGCCGCATAGTGATCACCGTCGCCAGCCAGGTCACGGATCGTTACCTTGGCGTCAGGAATCCCGGTCTTGATGAGTTTTTCGATATCGCCTGCATTCATTGGCATGTGGGTCGGCTCCTGATTGGGCTATTCGGCGGCAAGGGTTTCGGGAACATCCATAAAGGCAGGAAACCACGATTCATGGGTGGCGCGCAATGTGGATACCGGCAGCGAGAGCAGGCCACCGATGGTCAGGCTGTCACCGGACATCGTGCCCAGGTGGCGGAAGGGAACACCCGCTCCCTCGGCGCTGGCCATGATGTATCCCGACAGATCGGAAGGGACGGTGATGACATAGCGGGCCTGGTCCTCGCCGAACAAAAGTGCATGGGCGGGTCCGTGGCTTGAGGAGAGGTCAAGTTTCATGCCGAGATCGGAAGCCATGGCCATTTCGGCCAGCGTGGTGGCGAGGCCGCCCGAGGAAATGTCGTGGCAAGAGGTGACCTGGCCGTTGCGGATGGCGGAGCGGATGAAATCGCCGTTGCGGCGCTCTTCCATCAGATCCACCGTTGGTGGCGCGCCTTCGGCACGGCCGAGGCAATCGCGCATCCAGGCCGACTGGCCGAGATGGCTGCAATCGCCGCCGATCAGAATGACGGCATCACCGGCATTGGCACCGCCGATGCGGGCCATGTGGTTCCAGTCGTCGATCAGGCCGACGCCGCCAATGGTGGGCGTGGGCAGGATCGCCTCGCCATTGGTCTCGTTGTAGAGCGAGACATTGCCGGAAACGATGGGGAAGCCGAGCGCCGTGCAGGCCTCGCCGATGCCCTGGATGGCCATCACCAGCTGGCCCATGATCTCGGGCCGTTCCGGATTGCCGAAATTGAGGTTGTCGGTCGAGGCAAGCGGTTCGGCGCCGGTGGCGGTGAGGTTGCGCCAGCATTCGGCGACGGCCTGCTTGCCGCCCTCGTAGGGGTTGGCCTCGACATAGCGGGGCGTGACATCGGAAGAGAAGGCCAGCGCCTTGGTGTCGTGGCCCTCGACACGGACCACGCCGGCGTCGCCGCCGGGGATTTGCAGCGAATTGCCCTGGATCAGCGTGTCGTACTGCTCCCAGACCCAGCGCCTTGAGGCGTTGTTGGCCGAGCCCAGAAGGTCGAGCAGCGACTGGCCGTAGTCCTCGGGCTCTTCGACTTCGGTGATGTCGAGCGGCGACAGGCCGCCGATCTCGCGCCATTCGCGGTCATATTCGGGGGCTTCGTCGCCCAGTTCCTTGATCGGCAGGTTGGCGACCTCATCGCCCTGGTGCAGAATGCGGAAGCGCAGATCATCGGTGGTCTTGCCGACAATGGCGAAGTCGAGGCCCCACTTGACGAAGATCGCCTTGGCAACCTCTTCCTTGGACGGCTCAAGCACCATGAGCATGCGCTCCTGGCTTTCCGAGAGCATCATTTCGTAGGCGCTCATGTTCTCTTCGCGCACCGGCACGCGGTCGAGATCGAGCTCGATACCGAGATCGCCCTTGGCGCCCATCTCGACCGCCGAGCAGGTGAGGCCTGCGGCACCCATGTCCTGGATGGCGATGACCGCGCCGGTCTGCATCAGCTCGAGGCAGGCCTCAAGCAGGCATTTTTCGGTGAACGGGTCGCCGACCTGGACGGTGGGGCGCTTTTCCTCGATGGATTCGTCGAACTCGGCAGAGGCCATGGTGGCGCCGCCGACGCCGTCGCGGCCGGTCTTTGCACCGAGATAGACCACCGGCAGGCCGACGCCCTTTGCTTCCGACAGGAAGATCGCGTCGGTCCTGGCGATGCCCGCGGCAAAGGCATTGACCAGGCAGTTGCCGTTGTAGCGCGGGTCGAACTCGACCTCGCCGCCGACGGTGGGCACGCCGAAGGAATTGCCATAGCCGCCGACACCGGCGACGACGCCCGAGACCAGGTGGCGGGTCTTTGGATGATCGGGCGCGCCGAAGCGGAGCGCGTTCATCGCCGCGATTGGCCGCGCGCCCATGGTGAAGACATCGCGGAGGATGCCGCCGACGCCGGTGGCCGCCCCCTGGTAGGGCTCGATGTAGGAGGGATGGTTGTGGCTTTCCATCTTGAAGACGACGCAGTCGCCATCGCCGATATCAACCACGCCGGCGTTCTCGCCCGGGCCCTGAATGACCCGCGGGCCGGTGGTCGGCAGGGTGCGGAGCCACCTCTTGGAGGATTTGTAGGAGCAGTGCTCGTTCCACATCGCCGAGAAGATGCCAAGTTCGGTGAAGGTCGGTTCACGCCCGATCAGATCGAGAATGCGCTGGTACTCATCGGGCTTGAGCCCGTGAGCGGCAATCAGGTCTTCTGTGATGGGAATGATGTTTGGAATGCTCATGGCGGTGGTCGCCCTTCTTGTCCTCAGCGTGCCTGTGGCTATAGCGCAATGACGGGCCGGTTGGCACCTGTAAATTGGGATTTGGGCCGAAAGAAAGCGCTAAACTGTGGACATGGCCGATGCCAATCCGCCCGGCCGGCACCGGTCAGCAGCCGGTGCCGCCTGACGCCCAGCGCGAAATGTCGCCATTGATCCGGCCGGCCAGCGGCGAGGTGGAGAGCGGGCCGTAGAACTGAGCATTGCCGGCGGAAGCAATGATGACCGCCTGGGGCAGGGACTGTGGCTTGCCGCGCGGGATGATCAACAGGCGCGGCGTGCTGGTGGTGTCGAGTTCGGGGACAATCCCGTAGGCGGCGAAGTCGCCATCCTTGAGCCAGCAGGCATGGGCCTGGCTGTTGACCTTCTGCAGGGTCGCGACAGCAATTGCATTGCTGCTCATTCCCGCCGGCGGGCCTGACGCAGGCGCACAGGCGGACAGGACGAACCCAACAGCCGGGACAAGCAGGGTCTTACTCAGTTTCATCAAGGTCTCCGGGCGGCTTCAGGGATGGAAGTCAGTTATGCTGCTGCAATAGCACGATTCCTGCGCGTGACAGCGGTTCTTGGTTGGGTTCTATCGCTCTGAGCCGGGCGGCGTAGACATTGTCGCGGGGGATACCTGCTGGTAAGACGCACGGCAAGGGGACATAAGTGTGAGTACAGGTGGGATGAGCAGAGCGGATCATGTCCGGGTTTGCGTGGTCGGGGCGGGTCCGACCGGACTGACGACGGTGAAGAACCTTGTCGAGGCGGGTATCACCGATATCGTCTGCCATGAAGCGCAGGGCGAGAGCGGCGGTATCTGGGTTTTCAGCGATGATCCGGACCGACCGAGCGTCTATGAAAACGCACATACGATCAGTTCAAGACGATTGTCGCAATTTCCGGATTTTCCGATGCCGGAGGACTATCCCGATTATCCGTCGAACCGGCAAATCCTCGCTTACATGCGCGCCTACGAATCCCATTTCGATCTCGGCAGCCACATCCGGCTGAACTCAAGGGTCGCAGATGTGAGCGCCCGAGATGGGGGTGGATGGGTGATCGCCTATGAAGATGCTTCTGGGCGGCACACCCAGACGGCTGATTACCTGATCATCTGCTCGGGCCACCACAGGGAGCCGTTTGTTCCGGACCTTGCAGGGGATTTTTCGGGCGAACAGCTTCATGCCGGGCGCTACAAGACGGCTCGCGGCTTCGAAGGCAAGAAGGTGCTTGTTGTCGGGGGAGGAAACTCGGCCTGCGATATTGCGGCAGCACTCAGCCGGGTCGCTGATCATGTCAGTCTGAGCATACGCAGCCCGCAAGTCATCGTGCCGAAACTGATCGCCGGACGCCCGGTGGATGTTCAATTCTCAAAGTTGCGCAAAATCCAATCGCGATGGCTCAGGGACACGCTTCTCAAGCTCGGGGTCAGGTTGGCGGTCGGGCCTTATGACCGGTACGGGCTGCAGGAGCCACAGGGCAGGGTGCTGAGGCAGCATCCGACCCTCAACACGGATGTTCTCGACAGGATCCGCCATGGCACGGTAACCATGCGGCGCGGAATCAGTTCTGCCAACAACCGCATGGTGAAGTTCAGCGATGGCGCGAGTGACGAGTTCGACACCATCATCTGGGCCACCGGCTACCGGCTTGGTACGACCTACCTTTCCCGTGTCTGTCCGGACTGGAGCGAGGCGCAGCAGGTGCCGCTCTACCTCAAGATGATGATGGCGGACGTGCCCGGACTGTTCTTCATCGGCCTCATTCAACCGGTCGGATGTATCTGGGTGCTTGCCGATCTGCAGGCCAAGATCGCGGCTTCCGAGATCTCGGGCAAATGGCAGCGGCCAAGTGACATGGCCATGCTGATTGAGCGGGACAACCGGCGCGATGCCTTGCGGTACAAGGCCAGCCCACGGCATGCCGTACAGGTCGAAACCTACGAATACCAAGGCGAGTTGGAAGCGGTTCTGAAAGAACTGCGCGGGTAAGCATCGCGCTTTGCCTCAACGGGCGGCGCGTTTGACCAGTTTGAGGATTTCGGACTGTATGACGGCGTTGTGGGTGACGGTCCAGTGGTCGTCACCGGCTCCGGCTACTTCGTCGCGCTCGCCCATGTCGATATTGGTGATGCGCGACTGCGGCACGCCGGGGGCGGACTTGAGACGGGATCCCAGGCCATTGCCGGAGAAGAAGAAATTCACATAGCGCCCGACATTGGTTGAAAGTGGGCCGCCGCGGGTCGGATCCACGGTGACAACCAGGGCGACCGGGATGTTGTCCCTGCGCAAGCCCGCGGCAACCTGTAACGCGGCATTGCCGCCGAAGGAATGTCCGACAAGGATGACGGGCTTGTTTCGCTTCGAACCGGCGTACTCCTCGACAATGGCGGAGCGAATGGCGGCGCCGCTGAGGTGTCCGTAGACCTTGGCGGTGACCCCGGATTTGGCAAGGGTCTTTGCCATCGTATCGAAACCGGTCGAAAACACGCCCATGAAACCGCGAATAAAATAGACCTGGGTCGTTGTGGCAGTTGTCTTGCTTGCCGCTTCAGCGCGAGGCGCACCTGTCAGCGTGACCAGAACCAGGGCTGCCAGCAGCCAGATTGCGGCCCTTCGCGAGCGGGGATGAGATCCTGTGGTAGGAACGCCGATCGCCATAACCCGCCTCAAGCGTCGACCAGTCCCAGCGCGGACTCGAACAGGGCGCGACCGTCGCTGCCGCCATGCGCGGGTTCGATCAGGTTTTCAGGATGCGGCATCATGCCCAGCACGTTGCCCGCCTTGTTGACGATGCCGGCGATGTTGTTGAGCGATCCGTTGGGGTTGGTGTCGGCGGTGTAGCGGAACGCGACCTGATTGCTGGCTTCGAGGTCGGCAAGCGTTCCGGGATCGGTGAAATAGTTGCCGTCGTGATGGGCCACCGGGCAGCGGATGACCTGGCCCTGGCTATAGCCTTGCGTGAACGCGGTCTTCGCGTTGGTGACTTCGAGCTTGACCTCGCGGCAGACGAATTTAAGCGAGGCGTTGCGCATCAGCGCGCCGGGCAGAAGGCCGGCTTCAAGCAGGATCTGGAAGCCGTTGCACACGCCGATGACGCGGGTGCCCTTTTCGGCCTTCTCGCGCACCGCCTGCATCACCGGCATGCGCGCGGCAATGGCGCCGCAGCGGAGATAATCGCCATAGGAAAAGCCGCCCGGGATGACGATCAGATCGACGTCGTCATCGATCGAAGTCTCGGTCTGCCAGATCGTTTGCGGGGCCTGGCCCGAAATCTTGGTCAGCGCCGCGATCATGTCGCGGTCGCGGTTGAGGCCGGGAAGCAGGATGACGGCGGCTTTCATGGCTCAGAGCACCTCGACCGCGAAATCCTCGATCACCGTATTGGCGAGCAGTTTTTCGCCCATGGCCTTGAGTTCGGCCTCGGCCTTGGCGCGGTCGGATGTTTCAAGAACCACATCGAAGACCTTGCCCTGGCGGACGGAATCAACGCCGGAGAAGCCGAGACCGCCGAGCGCATGCTCGATGGCCTTGCCCTGCGGGTCGAGAACGCCGTTCTTGAGCGTTACCGTGACGCGTGCCTTGATCATTGACCCAACTCCTGAGGCTTACTTGACCAGAACCGGCCCGGTCGGGCGGTTCGGCTCGTTCTCGTTCATGATGCCAAGCCGGCGGGCGACTTCCTGGTAGGCCTCGACCAGATTGCCCAGATCGCGGCGGAAGACGTCCTTGTCGAGCTTCTGGTTGGTGTTGACGTCCCAGAGGCGGCAGGAATCGGGCGAGATCTCGTCGGCGACGACAATGCGCATCATGTCGCCTTCGAACAGGCGTCCGCATTCGATCTTGAAATCGACCAGCTGGATGCCGACGCCGAGGAACAGGCCGGTGAGGAAGTCGTTGACGCGGATGGCAAGCGCCATGATGTCGTCGATTTCCTGGGGGCTGGCCCAGCCGAAGGCGGTGACGTGCTCTTCGGAAACCATCGGGTCGTCGAGCGCATCGGCCTTGTAGTAGAATTCGATGATCGAGCGCGGCAGCACGGTGCCTTCCTCGATGCCGAGGCGCTTGGCGAGCGAGCCGGCGGCAACGTTGCGCACGACGATCTCCAGCGGGATGATCTCGACTTCCTTGATCAGCTGCTCGCGCATGTTGATGCGCTTGATGAAGTGCGTCGGGATGCCGATCCGGTTGAGATGCGAGAATATGTATTCGGAGATGCGATTGTTGAGCACGCCCTTGCCGTCAACCACGTCGTGCTTCTTCTTGTTGAACGCGGTGGCGTCGTCCTTGAAGAACTGGATCAGCGTGCCTGGTTCTGGGCCTTCATAAAGAATCTTGGCCTTGCCTTCGTAGATACGGCGGCGACGGGTCATGGAGCATCTCTGTCAGTTGAGCCGGCTGAAGCCGCGGCAACTCGGCATAGGGTCGATTTTGAGCCGTGCTTTAGCGGATTGTCCAGGCTTTCACAACGCTGTTGTCGGCAATGTCCCCCGAATTGCACGGCATGAGACGAGTTTACATTGCACTTTCGGCGGTCTTTTGTTTTATGGACCAAACCCCCATATAGGGATTATCGATTCACCGCCGGGAGCCAGCTCATGAGCAGTATGAAAGACCGCGAAAACGCATTTGAAAACAAATTTGCCCATGACGAGGAGTTGAAGTTCAAGGCGGAAGCCCGCCGGAACAAGCTTCTGGGCCTCTGGGCGGCCGAATTGCTCGGCAAGAGCGGCGACGAGGCGGAAACCTATGCCAAGTCTGTTGTCATGGCCGACTTCGAGGAAGCGGGCGACGAGGACGTGTTCCGCAAGGTGCGCGCTGATTTCGATGCGGCCGGTGTGGACCAGTCCGATCATCAGCTGCGCCGCAGGATGGATGAGCTTCTCGCGGTCGCCGTCGAGCAGATCCAGAACAGCTAAGGCTTTTCTGTCGTCTTATCTTCAAACCGCCCGCGGCTTGCCGGGGGCGGTTTTTTGTTGGATTGAAGGAAACAAACCGCCACCAGCGGGCGTGACAGCGATTCGGGAGGAGCCGGCAATGCAACTGCGAGACAAGCTTGATCAGGACAGGATGCTGATCACCGCCTGGTCGACCTCGCCGTCCGAGGAAATGGCGGGCGCACTGGCCCGCTGCCCGTTCGACACCGTCACCGTCGACATGCAGCACGGCGCCCATACAGAAACGACTGCCTTTGCCTCCGCGAAGGCGATCTTTGCCGCGGGCAAGCCTGCGATCATGCGCATACCGGTGGGGCGGAACGATCTTGCCAGCCGGGCGCTCGACATGGGCTTCGAGGCGGTCATCGCGCCGATGATCAATTCGGTTTCCGATGCAGAGGCGTTCGCGGCCGCGATGAAATACCCGCCGGTGGGCGAACGCTCATGGGGACCGATGAGAGCGCTGCAGCTGCATTCGGGGCATTCGCCCGAGAGCTATTTCAGGTCGGCCAACAGCGAGACCCTGGCGCTGGCAATGATCGAAACCCGCGCCGCATTCGCAGCGCTTGACGGGATTCTTGCAACCGACGGGATCGACGGAATCTTTGTCGGACCGTCGGATCTTTCGATCTCGTGGTCGGACGGGGCGGGTGTCGATCCGCAAAACGAAGAGCTTCAGGACGTGATTGCCGAGATCGGCAACCGGGCTCACCGGGCCGGCAAGGCAGCGGCGATCTTTGCCGTCGATCCGGCCGATGTACCGCGCTTCGGCAAGATGGGTTACCGGCTGGCGGCCTTGAATACGGATCCTGCGATCATTCATGCCGGTGCCGCGGTGATGCTGGACAAGGCGCGGGGCTGACCGCCGTCCAGCTGCCCTAAGGCTGCAGCCGGGTCAGGAAGTTGGCGAATACCATGATGCCTTCCGGCCAGGGGCCATGGCCCGATTCGGCGTTGATGTGACCGGCTTCGCCGGCGTCGATCAGCATCGACCCCCAGGCATTGGCCATGTCGCCGGCATGTTCGAAGGATCCGAAGGGATCGTTGCGGCTGGCCACCACGATCGACGGGAACTCCAGCGGCTCTTCCTTGTAAGGGCCGAAGGTCATCAGGTGCTTTGGCCGGACTCTCGGGTTGTTGACTTCGGGGGGCGCCACCAGGAAGGCGCCGGCAATCTTTTTGTTGCACTGTGGCAATGCCTGCAGCGCCGTTGCCACGCCCAGCGAATGGGCAATCACCACCACCGGCCTGGTTGCTTCGTTGACGGCTTCGGCGAAGCGCGCGGTCCAGTCTTCGCGGACCGGCTTGGCCCAGGCGTCCTGTTCGACGCGGCGGGCTGTCGACAGGCGGCCTTGCCAGCGGGATTGCCAGTGGTCGGGACCGGAATTTGTGTAGCCCGGTACAATGAGGATGTCTGCTTCTGCTACTTTCATGCCGCCGAGGTGGGCGAGGGCGGGTCAAATGTCAACCGGTGCAGCGGGCCGAGATGGTCTGCGGGTGGTTGAAACTGGCTTTCGTGCCACATTCGACGACCGGCGTGGGCTCCGGGCCGGGCATTTTACGGCCTTGACTGGCCATGCGACCGCCTAAAGGCCGCTTGCAGGGTAGGCGCTGATTTCCGTCGGTGGGGTGATCACAAACGGTCCGCCGCCATTTTTCAGTTGCCCCTGGGAGAAGACCAGCAGGACGCCAAGCGAGATGATCACGGTTGCGGCCGCAATCCAGAGGCTGATGCCGCTGTCGTGGGTCTGATACTGTTCGGCGCCGTCGTCGCGGCGGTGATAGCCGTTGCCGGGAAGGGGCGGGTGGTCCTGCATGGGATCCTCCAATGTGTCGGATGAACGCCAGACTGGGCGGTAACCGCGGCAAGATGGGGGCAACAGCAGGGCAGTATGGTGACACGCAATCACTTCGGATGAATGCGTGTCATTTATGTCTCAGGTGAACTGCCGGGGGGAGAGGATCAGCTGTCCTTGAACACCCGTGCGAAGATCGTGTCGACATGCTTGGTGTGATAGCCAAGATCGAAGCGGTCGCGGATTTCGGTTTCCGAGAGATACTTGCGCACGTCCTCGTCATTGAGCAATTCGGTGAGGAAGTCGACCTCGGAATCGCCTGAAGTCTGGTAGCTGTTCCAGACCTTCATGGCATTGCGCTGGACCAGCCGGTAAGCGTCCTCGCGCGACGATCCTGCCTGGGTCAGCGCCAGGAGAATCCGCTGCGAATGCACCAGGCCGCCAAGCCGGTCCATGTTGCCGACCATGCGCTCGGGATAGACCATCAGCTTGTCGATGACGCCGGTCAGGCGGGCCAGCGCGAAATCGAGCGTCACGGTGGTGTCGGGGCCGATCATGCGCTCGACCGAGGAGTGCGAGATATCGCGCTCGTGCCAGAGCGCGACGTTTTCCAACGCCGGTGTCACGGCCATGCGGACCAGGCGCGACAGGCCGGTGAGGTTTTCGGTCAGTACCGGATTGCGCTTGTGCGGCATCGCCGACGAGCCCTTCTGGCCCTTGGAGAAATACTCCTCGGCTTCCAGAACCTCGGTGCGCTGCAGGTGGCGGATTTCGGTGGCGACCCGCTCGATCGAGGAGGCGATGACGCCGAGCGTGGCGAAATACATTGCGTGGCGGTCGCGCGGGATGACCTGGGTCGAGACCGGCTCGGCGGTCAGGCCCATGGCCTTGGCAACGTGTTCTTCGACGCGCGGATCGATGTTGGCGAAGGTGCCGACAGCGCCGGATATGGCGCAGGTGGCGATTTCCTCGCGTGCGTTGACAAGGCGGGTACGGCAGCGGTCGAACTCGGCATAGGCCTCGGCCATCTTCAGCCCGAAGGTCACGGGTTCGGCGTGGATGCCGTGCGAGCGACCGATGCAGACGGTGTCCTTGTGCTCGATGGCGCGACGCTTGATGGCGGCGAGGAGCGCATCCATGTCGGCGAGCAGAAGGTCGGTGGCCTTGACCAGCTGGACGTTGAAGCAGGTGTCGAGGACATCGGAGGAAGTCATGCCCTGATGGACGAAGCGGGCATCGGGGCCGACAATCTCAGCCAGGTGGGTAAGGAAGGCGATGACGTCGTGCTTGGTTTCGCGCTCGATTTCATCGATGCGGTCGATGTCGAAGGTGGCGTTGCCGCCCTTTTCCCAGATGGTCTGCGCGGCCTCTTTCGGAATGACGCCGAGTTCGGCCAGTGCATCGCAGGCATGGGCCTCGATCTCGAACCAGATCCGGAACTTCGATTCCGGCGACCAGACTGCGACCATTTCCGGGCGGGAGTAACGAGGTATCATGGCAAGTTCCGTAAAGGTTGGCGTTGCGGCGGGTCTAGACCATTTTCGGGCGAAATCAAACGCGGGATCTCAAGCGGCTAGACGTTGGTAACGGTTTTCCGCGGTTTGGAGGGCATGTTGCGGGTGGCGAGCAGCCAGGAGGCGCCGAACAGGAAGATCACGCCCAAAGGAAGATAGAGGCGCAGCCCCTGGACGGCGAACTGGTAGAGCGCCGCCGCCGTGGTGAAGACAAGCTGGATGACCCAGAGCCTGGTAAACGGGTCGCCGTGCCATTGCGCATAAAAATTGCGGTAGATGATGGCGAATATCAGCGAAGTGGCGCCGATGGTGAAAACGGTCAGGCATATGAAGGCGGCCGCAAAGGCGGCCTCACGGCTTCGCCCGAAGGCGACGAAGCGGAACGTGGCAAGTGCGAAGGGCCAGGCGAGCATCCCGCCGCAGAAAGCCAGTAGGGTGAGGCTCCAGTAATTGCTGGTGAGGGCCCCCACCGACAGCCACAGCCAGCCCTGCGCCGAGACTGCCATGGCCGCACCCCAGCCGATCGCGCCGTAGACGACGTCACGCCAGTGCGGTCTTGCCGCCAGAAACCGGTCCCGCAGATTGGAATTGTCGTTGGCCGGTCTGGGTCGCGGTCCCTTGTGGCGTTTGACGGGGTTGGTCATGGACTGTTTCGGGTTCCGGTAAAAATCCGCAGCGCTCGGGCTTTCAGAACGGGCACTTTGCGAGGCGCTGACGGCATGAGCAGATCTCGGGCTTCAAGACAGCACCGCCTAGCATTGCCGGGGCGGGCGGGCAACCGCAAGCCGGTTCAAGCCTTGGCGGTTGTCCAGGCGGGCATCAGGTCGCGCTCGTCGGGCGTGGCCGCAAAGACGCCGCGGGCGATGGCGCGGCTCATGGTCGAGGCCGCCGCCGCGCACAGGTCGATGAATTCGTCAGGGGTCGGCTTGCGGCCGGAGGCACCGGTGGCGAGCGCAAATACCAGGTCGCCGTCAAACGGCGTGTGGCTCGGCCAGATGGCGCGCGCGAAACCCGCATGGGCGGCAATCGCCAGGCGCTTGGCTTCGGCCTTGGTGAGGCTGGCGTCGGTGGCGATGACGGCAATGGTGGTGTTGGAGATGCCGCGGTTCATGTCACGGAACTTGATCTTCAGCTCGCTGGTCTCAGCGGGCAGAGGGGAGGGCATGCCAAGACCACCGAACTCGTCGCCGATTTCGAAGGGTGCTGCCCAGAAATGGCGGGTGTCTCCGATCGTTGCCGAGCCCATCGGATTGGCGGCAACCAGCGCGCCAATGGTGATACCGTCAGCCACGAGGGTCGATGCGGATCCGAGGCCGCCCTTGAAGGTCGCCGTCAGCGCACCGGTGCCCGCGCCCGCCGAGCCGAGATCGAAATCCCCGGATGCGGCCTCGGTGGCCTGATAGCCGAGTTCGCGGTAGGGCGGATAGGTTCCCCAATCCTTGTCGCCGCCATTGATCAGGTCGAACAGGATGGCCGCAGGAACCAGCGGAATACGGTGCGGGCCGACTTCGAATCCCTTGCCCTCTTGGCGCAGGCAGGCCTGGGCACCGCTGGCGGCATCGAGACCGAAGGCCGAGCCGCCGGACAGGACGATGCCGTTGACGGTCTCGACCGTGTTGTGGGGTTCGAGCAGATCGGTTTCGCGGGTGCCCGGCGCGCCGCCGAGCACCTGAACGGCGGCGGTTGCCGGCGGGTCGCAGACAATCGCCGTAACGCCGGAATTGAGCTTGCGATCGCTGGCATTGCCGACGCGCAGCCCTGCAACGTCGGTGATCAGGTTTTTCGGGCCGGTCGTCTTCATCGGCTTTCTCCGGCAATGCGCGCCATGTCTTCGAGACTGAGCCGATGAAAGGCGCCGTCGCGCCAGATCGCCAGCACGAATCCCGGTTCGCGGCGTTCGCCGTTCTGGTCGAAGGTGACCGGTCCCAGCGCCGTGGAAAAGGTGGTCGAACGCAGGGCTTCGCCGAGCCCGGTCTGGCTGTAATCCATGCGGGTTGCGATGGCGCCGAGGATCTCGGCTGCCGCATAGGCCGGAATGCGCAACCCTTCCGCGATCAGGCCGCGTTCTTCAAAAGCGGCCCGCGCGGCTTCCGCTTCCGGCCCGGGCGTGGCGCCGGCAGCGAGCACGGCGATCGTGCCGTCGGGCAGCGGGAGTTCTCCCTGCGGCGCATTGAGCTGATCACCACCCATGAATTCAAGCGGTACACCCTGGCGGTCGGCTTCCATGGCAATGACCGCCATGTCGGAGCGTTCCCCACCGACGAAGACGCGGGAGACGCCGGCGGCCTTGAGGCGACGCAAGAGGCTCGGCTGGGTGGCCTGGCCGGGGCGGTAGTTGTCGACGAAATTCGGCTTGAGCCCACGGTTTTCGAGAATGACCCGGATTGCCTCGACCAGTTCCCGTCCCGAAATGGCGCCGTCCTCGATCAGGGCGAAGGACTTGTCGGCCCAGAGCCTGAGGATGGCGTCGGCGGCGATCTCGGCCTCGGAGCCGGCGCGCGGAGCGAGGCGGAAGAAATTCCAGCCCAGCCGCCCCGCTTCCTCGGCGATGATGTCGGCGCGCACGGTCAGCGTCATGACCGGGATGTCTTCCGCCGACAATAGCGGCAGGGCGGCCGCCAGGCTCTCGGTGCACAGAAAGCCCACGACAACGTTGACGCCGGCCTCGATCATTGCCGCGGCGGCGTCGGTGCCGGCCTCTTCGCTACAGCCGTCATCGCCCTCGACCAGGTCGGCGAAGATCTCGGGATGCCCGGTCTCCCAGATCTCGAAGGCTTCACGGACATGATCACCAAGCGGTTTGAACTGGCCTTCCTGGGGGATCACCAGCCCGACATGCAGCGAGTCCGCCCGCACCGGAGCGGCGGCGATGAGCAGAGCCATGAGAAGCGGCAGGGGTGAAAGTGCAAGACGGATCAACATGGGCGGTATTTAGCCCGGCGATCCCGGCGGATCAAAGCAAAATCCGTCGCTTGGGTCTGATCTGACGGGGTCGGGGGAGAAAAAGTCGTGGGCGGCGGGTTTCAAATTCGTGCATGCACTTTATGTATGGTCGCAAGCTGCATCGTTGCAGAACCGATCCCGAAACCGAGGCGCAGGCGTGTTGAAACGGCAGACTATAGATTCCAGGGACTATCGCGACGCCATGGCGCGCTATGCCGGGCACGTGCAGATCGCCACGACCGCGCATGAGGGCGTGCGCCGCGGTGTGACCGTGACTGCCGCCTGCTCGGTGTCGGACAATCCCGGCACGCTGCTGGTCTGCCTGAATCATTCGAACCCGCACAACGAGATCTTTGCCGAATCAGGCGTGTTTGCGCTCAACTCGCTGATGAGCGGTCACGAGGATCTGGCCATGGCGTTTTCCGGTCTCGAGGATCTGACCGTCGACGAGCGGTTTGCGCGGGCACAATGGGATACGATCACCACCGGCGCGCCGACACTCGTCGGAGCCGCAGCGGTGTTCGATTGCCGTCTCATCGAGGCGAAAATCGTGGCCACTCACACGGTTTTGTTCGGCGAGGTGACGGGATTGCGCACAGGGCCCGCAGGACCGGCGCTTTTGTATCTGGACCGCGGATACCATTCTGTTTAGCTTCCTGCCCGACGGGACACGCCCAAGCCTCAAGCCGGAGCCATGATGTCGATCACCAACCCGCTGCCAATCTCGATTGATGAAACCATGGCCCTGCTGTCGAGCCAGGACTATGTCGCCAGCAAGGCGCTGGCGACGGTGCTGTTTCTCAGCCTGAAGATGCAGCGGCCCTTGTTTCTCGAAGGCGAGGCCGGCGTCGGCAAGACCGAGATTGCCAAGGTGCTGTCCAAGGCGCTCGACCGGCCGCTGATCCGGCTGCAGTGTTATGAGGGGCTCGATGTCTCCTCGGCGGTCTATGAGTGGAACTACCCGGCGCAGATGCTCGAGATCCGGCTGGCGGAAGCCACCGGCGAGGACGACCGGGGGGCGATCGAGCGCACCATCTTCTCCGAAAAACACCTGATCCGGCGGCCCGTGCTGCAGGCGCTCGAGGGAACAGGCGGCCGCGCGCCGGTGTTCCTGATTGACGAGCTTGACCGGACGGACGAAGCCTTCGAGGCGTTCCTGCTGGAAATCCTGTCGGACTACCAGGTGACGATCCCCGAGCTTGGCACGATCAAGGCGCAAGAGCCGCCGATCGTGATCATTACCACCAACCGCACACGCGAGATTCATGATGCGCTGAAGCGGCGCTGCCTGTATCACTGGGTCGACTATCCCGCAGCCGATGTCGAGCTCGAGATTGTCCGGCTGAAAGTGCCGGGATGCCACGAGGAGCTTTCGCGGCAGGTGGTCGCCTATGTGCAGAAGCTCCGGCAGATGGACCTGTTCAAGAGCCCCGGCGTGGCCGAGACCATCGACTGGGCGACGGCGCTTACCGAGCTCGACCGGCTGGCGCTCGATCCCGAGACCGTCTCCGATACGCTCGGAACGCTGCTGAAATACCAGGACGACATCGCCCGCATCGACGGCAGCGCCGGCCGGGAACTGCTGGCCGAGGTGAAGGCCGAGCTGGCGCAATCGATCTGATGGCGGCAATCTGATGGCCGAACCCGGCAACGCGATCAATTTCAAGGGCGGCGACGGCCGCATCGTCAACAACATCGTCTATTTCGCGCGGGTGCTGCGCAAGGCGGGCCTCAAGGTTGGCCCTGCAGCGGTGCGCGATGCGGTGGAAGCCGTGCAGATCGCCGGCATCGGCAGCCGCGAGGAATTCTACTGGGTGCTGCACTCGGTATTTGTCAAGCGGCGCGAGGACCACGAGGTCTTCGACCAGGCCTTCCGGCTGTTCTGGCGGACACGCGACCTTGTCGAGAAGATGATTGCGCTGTTTTCGCCGGTGGCGATGGAGAACAAGCAGCGGGAGAAGCTGAAGGCCGGCGAGACACGGGTCAGCCAGGCGCTGTTCGAAGGGCACGAGAAGCAGCGCCCGCCCGAAGACAAGCCGATGATCGACATCGATGCGCGCGAGACGATGTCGGGAAACGAAGTGTTGCGGCAGCAGGATTTCGCCCAGATGACGGCGGTCGAACTGGCGGACGCCAAACGCGCCATTGCCGAACTGACGCTGCCCTTCGACCAGGTCGAGACGCGGCGTTACAAGTCTGCGGCAAAGGCGCGCAAGATTGATCCGCGGGCGACCATGCGCGCGGCGATGCGGACCGGCGGCGACCTGATCCTGCCGCGCTTCCGCAAGCGCCGGAAGGTGCATCCACCGCTGGTGATCATTGCCGACATCTCCGGATCGATGAGCCAGTACACCCGGATCTTCCTGCATTTCATGCATGTGATCAGCGAGAAGCGGCGCGGCGTTCATACCTTCCTGTTCGGCACGCGGCTCACCAACATCACACGGCAGATGCGCAACAAGGATCCCGACGATGCGGTGGACCAGTGCACCGGCGCAGTGAAGGACTGGTCGGGCGGCACCCGCATCGGCGAGGCCCTGAGGCTGTTCAACCGGCAATGGTCGCGCCGGGTTCTGGGGCAGGGTGCGGTGGTGATCCTGATCACCGACGGGCTTGAGCGCGATTCCATCGAGGAACTGGATGCCGAGATCGACCGGCTGCACCGGTCTTGCCGCCGGCTGATCTGGCTCAATCCGCTGCTGCGCTTTGATGGTTTTGAAGCCCGCGCCCGCGGCGTGCGCACCATGCTCGATCATGTCGACGAATTCCGGCCGGTGCACAATATCAATGCGATGGCGGATCTTGTCTCGGCGCTGGGCGAACGCAATGCGGCGAAGGCCGATCCCCGGCGCTATCTCTGAGCACTCTTGTATTCGCCCTTGTATTCACCCGGTGGTGGTGGCCATATTTGATTGAGTGACAGAGGACGGAGGCTGGCATGACATCTCAAATCATTTCGCAGGCCGCGGAAGATCAGCTCGATCCGCTAATGGTGGCCGAACGCTGGATGCTGGACGGGCGTGACGTTGCCGTGGCGACGGTGATCGAGACCTGGGGCTCGGCGCCTCGGCCGGTCGGCAGTCATCTGGTGATCGACGCGGAGGGCAATTTCAGCGGATCGGTTTCCGGTGGCTGCGTTGAAGGTGCGGTGATTTCGGAAGCCGCCGAAGTGATTGCCTGCGGTGAGCCGAAAATGCTCGAATTCGGCGTGGCCGACGAAACCGCCTGGCGGGTCGGCCTGTCCTGCGGCGGCAAGATCCAGGTCTATGTGGAGCGGGTCGGCTGATGGATCCGCATCTGCTCAGGAAACTCAATGCTGCGCGGCGCGACCGGCAGGCCGCCATCATGCTCACTGACCTTGCTGACGGTCGCAACCGGCTGATGATGAAGGGCGATCCGATTGCCGGAGAACTCGGCGAGGCCGTAGAAAAGGCGTTCCGGACCGGCAAGGCCGGAGTGGTGGAGGCGGAAGGACAGCGCTTCTTTCTCAATGTGCATGTGCCGTCGCCGCGGATGGTGATCATCGGCGCGGTGCACATCTCGCAGGCGCTGGCACCGATGGCGGCGATGGCGGGCTTCGATGTCCGGGTGATCGATCCGCGTACGGCCTTTGCCACGCCCGAGCGGTTCGAGAATGTGGACCTTGTCGCCGACTGGCCGGAGGACGCACTCAAGGACCGGCCGATCGACCCGTTCACGGCGCTTGTGGCGGTGACCCATGATCCGAAGATCGACGACTGGCCGCTGATCTCGGCACTGAAGGCCGGTGCGTTCTACGTGGGTGCGCTCGGCTCGCGCAAGACCCATGCAAGGCGCGTGGAGCGACTGAGCGATGCTGGTCTTGGTGAGGCCGAAATCGGCCGGATCGATGCGCCCATCGGGCTTGATATCGGAGCGCAGAGCCCGGAAGAGATCGCCGTGGCGATCCTCGGGCAGGTGATTGCGGCGCTGCGCAAACCGTCACCGCACACGTTGGCGCAAGCGGAGAAAGTCTGAGGCATGAAGTTCGGCCCGGTTGCTCTGTTGGAGGCCGAGGGTGCGGTGCTGGCACATTCGCTGGCGCTCGGCCGCATGCGGTTGAAGAAGGGGCACGTGCTCACTGCCGATAACCTGGAACAGATCAGGCAGGGTGGCATCGACACGGTGATCGTGGCGCGGCTGGAGGCGGGCGATGTCGGGGAAGATGCCAGCGCCGAAGCCTTGTCGCGGGCTTTCTCGGTACCCGGCATCCGTGCGGCAAATGCGTCGACCGGGCGGGTCAATCTTCATACCGATTGCGCCGGTCTTTTTCGCGCCGACAAGGGACTCGTCAACGCCTTCAATGCGATCGATCCCGCCATCACCTTTGCCTGCCTTGCCGATCATACCGCGGTCCAGGCCGGAGAAATGGTGGCAACGATCAAGATCATTCCGCTGGCCGTGACCGGCAATTCCCTCGACCGGGCCAAAGCAGCGATTGCGGCGCCGGGTCTGGCGCATCTCTTGCCGTTCCGCCCGGTCCGTGCCGGGCTGATCTCGACCGTGCTGCCCTCGCTCAAGGCGTCGGTGATGGACAAGACCAGAGGACTGCTTGTGGCCCGGCTGGCGCTCAGCGGCTCAAGCCTCGCGGAGGAAAGACGGGTTGCGCATGATGCCGATGCGGTCGCGGGCGAGATCGTCCGCATGGCGAGTGTGCACGAGATGATCATTGTCTTCGGCGCCTCGGCGGTGACCGATCCGCAGGATGTCATTCCCGCAGCGATCTGGAAGGCCGGCGGGCACGTGGAACGGGTGGGCATGCCGGTCGATCCCGGCAACCTTCTGGTGCTGGGCTCGGTCGGCGCCGTTCCTGTCATCGGCGCGCCCGGATGCGCCCGAAGTCCCAAGGAGAACGGGTTCGACTGGGTGCTGGCGCGGATCCTGGCGGGAGAGACACCGACATCGATGGACATCGCTCGGATGGGCGTTGGCGGTCTGCTCAAGGAAATTCCGACCCGACCGCAGCCACGGCAGACGAATGCCTCCGCAAGCGGACGTATGGCGCGCGCGTCAGTCGGCGTGGTGCTGCTTGCGGCGGGCCGGGCAAGCCGCATGGGCGAACAGGCCGGGCACAAGCTGCTGGCCGAGTTTGACGGCGAAACTCTGATCCGCCGCATGGCCGGTACGGCGCTGTCCTCGAAGGCAGCGGAAACGGTGGTTGTGACCGGGCATCGCAGCGCCGACATCGAAGCGAGCCTCAAGGGCCTCGATGTCAGCCTGGTACACAATGGGGACTATGAAACCGGCATGGCGTCGTCGCTCAAAACCGGGCTGGCCGCACTTGGCAGCGAGTGTGATGGCGCGCTTGTCCTGCTTGGCGACATGCCGGCGCTGACCGCCGCGCACCTGGACCGCCTGATCGAGGCGTTTGCCGACCATAGGGGCCGCGCCATCGTGCGCGCCTGTGACGGCGAGCGGCGCGGCAATCCGGTCATCCTGCCGGCAAGCACCTTTGCCGAGGCGATGGAGCTTACGGGCGATGTCGGCGCCCGCGCGTTGATCGAAAGCGGGGTCTGGCCGGTGATCGATGTAGAGATCGGTGCCGCGGCGCGGCTGGATGTGGACACGCCCGAAGCAGTTCGAGAGGCCGGCGGCGTGACTGAAAACACCTTGCCGACCGGGTGAGTGGGTGTTTCGGCCGCTGAGCACGGTTTGCATGTTTGCATGGCCCGGGTTCAGCCGGGGCGCCCAGAACGCCGTGCATCGTTGCGGCAGCGGTTCGAGCAATACTTGACCTCGTCCCAGGCCCGCGCCCATTTCTTCCGCCAGGTGAACGGGCGTCTGCACGTCGTGCACAGCTTCTGCGGCAGGTTCGATTTCGTGACGGTCTTGCCCATTCGAGCGATATGGTCCGGTCTTGGGGGATGACAAGCTTGCCGCCTGGAAAAATGCGCAGCACAGTGGGCCCGATCAGTTGGAACGGGAGTGCTGGTGTGGACAATGATCTGATCCGGGACATGTTTGACAGCCTCGGCGAGGTGACGATCAGGCGCATGTTCGGCGGCAAGGGGATTTATCATCAGGGCCGGATCCTGGCGCTGGAAGTCAGTGGCGAGGTTCTGCTCAAGGCCGATGCGGAAAGTGCACCGGACTTTGCCGATGCCGGCGCCAGCCAGTGGATCTATGACGGCAAGAGCAAGCCGGTGGCGATGCCCTACTGGTCGATCCCCGACCAGGCGCTCGACGATCCGGAGGAGCTGGCGAAATGGGTGGGTCTCGCCTGGCAGGCAGCGCTTCGCGCCAGAAAACAGGGTGTTCAATGACTTGAACTCGTGAGCCGTGCGCGGTTGACGGGTGACAGCAGGCGCGCACGGCGGTGCCGGTACTTATGCTCTAGGCCGTTTCCCGCAGCGGGCCGCCTCCGATTCCATGACGCATGACCTGGAAAGCGAACAGCGCCATTGCAGAAAGCGTCAGCACGGATCCGATCTTGGCGAGTGCCTCGCCCGAGCCTGAAATCGCCATGACGATCCCGGGCACGATTGCGAGCACCGCCGCAAGGCTCAGCCAGTAGTGGACGCCGGCAAGCTTCGATGCAGCAGCGCCCGGACTGAGCGCATAGAACGTGCCGGACACCGACATGATCACGAACCCGATCAGGTTGAGATGGCCGTGCGCGGGGGACAGTGTGTGGTCCTGGGTGGCGGACATGACGATCCCCCACGCCATGCCGCACAGCGCGAAAATGGCTCCAGTGGCAAAAAATCTGCTGGCGATGGTTTTCATGGGTCTGCTCCTCATTGGTTTATCTCTGGTTACAGCGCCGGGCCGGTGAAGCTGAGCTGATAACGGGCTGCGCAATCGGCTATCGCCGGCATGTCTTCGGGAATGCGGTAGTTGTTGTCAGCCATCTCCGCGAAGAACCCTTCGAAACCGCCAGGCGTCAGGATGACCAGATGGCGGGCGGGCGCGTCGCTGACGACGCGGAACGTGTGCTGTTTTCCGCGGGGTACGAACATGGTCTGGCCGGGCCCCCTGGTGAACTCGTCGCCCTCCAGCCAGAACAGGATATCTCCGGACAAGATGACGAAGGTCTCGTCGGCATCATGATGGATGTGGCGCGGTGGCCCTGAATTCGGCGGTGACACCGAATCCACCACGGACATCGCGCCGCCGGTCTCTTTATGTCTGAGGATGGTCTTGTAGTGAACGCCAAGCCATTCAATGGCATCAGCGCCCAGGATGTTCGGTCTCATCGTTTCCTCCGGTTCAGGTGTGGAAAGAAACGAACGCGCATTCGATTGAACCGATGTTAGATCGGCTATACCTATTCGTGAAATCGTATTTTGATATGATAGGTATTCGTCTGATGAATTTATCTGCGTTTGATCTGAACCTGTTGAGGGTGCTTGATGCGCTTCTTCGTGAAGGTTCCACCGTCAAGGCGGGGCGCAGGATCGGCTTGTCGCAGCCGGCAGTCTCCGCCTCTCTATCGCGTTTGCGCACGGCGCTGAAGGATGAGCTGTTTTTCAGGCGGGGGCAGGGGCTGGAACCAACAGATTACGCCAGATCACTGGAGTTGCCCTTGCGCAACATCCTCGATGGCATCGAATTGATGTTCGAGAAACCGAGGGTCTTCGATCCGCTCACGGCATCGGCGAATTTCAGGATTTCTGGTAGCGATTTCTTCGCCGAGATGCTGATGCCGCGTCTTGCCGAGCTTGTCTCCAGCCAGGCGCCGGGCGTCCGGGTGCAGCTTGTCGATCTTGTGCCCGACAGCCACATCGACACGATCGAGCGCTACGAGGTCGACATCGCCCTGATCCCGGCTATTGCTCTGCCGGACTGGGCGGAGCAACGCCCTGTGTTCCGGTCGAATTTTTCCGTCATCGCGCGCCAGGGCAATTCCCGGCTTCAGCGTGCAGGCCTGGGTCCGGGGGACACCGTGCCGATCGATCTGTTCTGCGATCTCGGCCACGTGCTGTTTTCGCCGGAGGGCAATCTCAAGGGCATGGGCGATGCGGCGCTGGCGCGGGTCGGCCGACAACGCCGCGTCGCCATGACCCTGCCGGTCTTTTCCGGGGTATACCGTGCGGTCAGCCAGTCCGACCTGATCGCGCTTGTTCCGCATCAGCTGGCGCTGCAAGTTGCGCCCGGGGCCGGTTTGTTGATCTATGCGGCACCGATGCCTGTCGACCTGGCACAGATCACAATGGTCTGGCACCGGCGATCGACCTCGTCTCCCGGCCACAGCTGGCTGCGTGACCGGATCGCTGAAATCCTGGCACCACTCGACGACGCTGACCCGCAGGCTAAACACATCGATTGATGCAGTTTCCTGAAGTCTCTCATGCCAGGCCCCAGACAAAAAAGCCGCCGGCTAGGACGCTGGCGGCTGTTTGTCTGGATGGTTAGAAGCGGATCGTGAGATCAGCTGCCGATCATCATGAAGGCCGGGATTTCGTCGCCGAAGCCGACCGGAGTGGGCTCGCGATCATCATTGTCCCGACCGCCACGGCGGTTGCGGCCGCGATTGCGGTCATTGTTGGCATTGGCCGGTTCCGGGGTCCGTTGCGGCGCCGCACGGCTTTCGCGTTCCTGGCGTGGCTGCCGCTCCTCGCGATCCTTACGGGGCGCTTCCTTGGGGGCTGTTGCCATCTCGACGGGCTTGTCGGCTTCGACCGTTTCGGCAGCTCTCTCGGCCACTGCTGCGGGTTCGACTGCGTCCTCCCTTGCGCGTTTTTCTCCGCGTGCGGTCTTGCGTGCCGGCGACTTGCTTTCGCCGCGGCGGCCGCGAGCCGGCTTGTCATCGGCCGGGTCGGCGTTCTCGATCGCCTGCTGGCCGTCCAGCCAGCTGATCTCGCGGTCGATCAGCTTGGTGATGGCGTCGATATATTTCGCATCGCGGCGCGAAACCAGCGTGAATGCGGCGCCTGCGCGTCCGGCTCGACCGGTGCGGCCGATCCGGTGGACATAGTCCTCTGCGTGGATGGGGACGTCGAAATTGAAGACGTGGCTGACCGCCGGAATGTCGAGACCGCGGGCCGCGACATCGGAGGCCACAAGCAGGGTGATCTCGTTGTCCTTGAAGCCCTGCAACATGTTGGTGCGCGAGCGCTGGTCCATGTCGCCATGAAGCGCGCCGACGGAGAAGCCGTGCTTCTCAAGTGATTTGTAGAGATCGGCAACATCTTTCTTGCGGTTGCAGAAGATGATCGCGTTGGTCAGTTCCGACTGGGAGCGGATCAGATCGCGCAGGCGTTCGCGTTTTTCGAAATCCTTGCTGCCGCAGGCCACGAGCCGCTGTTCGACAGTGGCTGCGGTCGAGGAGGGCGGGGCCACCTCGATGCGTGCAGGGTTCTGCAGAAACTTGTCGGCCAGCTTCTGG
Source organism: Parahoeflea alexandrii (assembly GCF_024105735.1). Lineage (GTDB taxonomy): Bacteria > Pseudomonadota > Alphaproteobacteria > Rhizobiales > Rhizobiaceae > Hoeflea > Hoeflea alexandrii. Next base: position 1,585,303 of record NZ_JAAAML010000001.1, read on the forward strand.
ATTTCCGGCGGCATGGTGGCCGAGAAGAACAGCGTCTGCCGGGTGAACGGGATGAACTTGACGATGCGCTCGATGTCGGGAATGAAGCCCATGTCGAGCATTCTGTCGGCTTCGTCGATCACCAGAAGCTCAACGCCGGTCATCAGGAGCTTGCCGCGTTCCGTGTGGTCGAGAAGGCGGCCGGGCGTGGCAATCAGCACATCGGCGCCGCGCTCAAGCTTGCGATCCTGTTCGTCAAAGGAAACGCCGCCGATCAGCAGAACGATGTTGAGACGGTGGTTCTTGCCGTATTTCTCGAAATTCTCGTGCACCTGGGCCGCAAGTTCGCGGGTCGGCTCGAGGATCAGAGTGCGCGGCATCCGCGCCCGGGCGCGGCCTCGTTCCAGCATGGTCAGCATCGGCAGGACGAAGGATGCGGTCTTGCCGGTTCCGGTCTGGGCGATGCCTAGAATATCGCGCCTTTCAAGGGCTGGCGGGATCGCGCCTGCCTGGATCGGTGTTGGCGTCGAGTAGCCGGCGTCAGTTACGGCGGACAGTACTTTTTGGCTTAAGCCAAGATCAGCAAAAGTGGTCAATTGGGAGCGTTTTCCGTTTCGGAGTTTGCGGCGATGCGCGGGAGCGCGGGGTCTGTCGCGGTCCCATAGGCTTCCGAATAGTCGCTGCAGTGCATTAAGTCAAGGAAAAGCCCGGATAAGCGCGGTGCAGGTGCTCTAGGGCGCTTGGGCGCCGGCTGTTTTTTTCAAGGCTCGATAAACGGTGAAGGCGCGTTTTCATTTTCACCCCTTCTGACGGGGTGAGGCGGTGAACCAATGCACGCCGGCCTGCGTGAAAGGTCGCGTCGGGGGGCTACACCTCACAACGGAGTTTACTTATGAAACTGACAAAGACTATCGCAGCAGCCGTCATCGCATTTGGTCTTGCCGGTGGTGCCGCCATGGCCGCTTCGCATTCGGACAAGAAGGACATCGTCGACACGGCCGTCGAAGCCGGCAGCTTTCAGACCCTGGTTGCAGCCGTTCAGGCAGCAGGTCTTGTCGATACACTGAAAGGCGATGGCCCGTTCACGGTCTTCGCACCGACCGATGAGGCATTTGCCGCACTCGGAATGACCGTCGATGACCTGCTGAAGCCGGAAAACAAGGACAAGCTGGTTGCCGTGCTGACCTACCACGTGGTGCCCGGCAAGGTGATGTCGACCGATCTCGTCGACGATTCGACCCCTGCAACCGTTCAGGGCTCGATGGTCACCATTGACCTCGACAACGGCGCAATGGTCAACGATGCCAAGGTGGTAACCGCCGACATCGATACCTCGAATGGCGTCATTCACGTCATCGACAAGGTGCTGGTGCCTGAAGGCGTTCTGTAATCAGAACACCGGATGGAATCGAGAAGGGCCGCTTTTGCGGCCCTTTTTCGTGTCTCAGGGACGCGTCCCCGACGGAGCGGCCGAACCGCCCGGTCAGTTGGAGACGAGCAGCGGCTTGAGCTTCTGTGCGGCCTTGAGAAAACGCATCGGGTCGATGGCATTGCCGTTGCGGCGGACTTCATAGTGCAGGTGAGGGCCGGTGGACCGTCCGGTCGAGCCGGATTTTCCGATACGGGCGCCGATGCCGACGCGGTCGCCCTCGCGAACCTCGACGGCGGAGAGGTGGGCATAGCGGGTGGTCAGGCCGTTGCCGTGGTCGATTTCCACCATTTTGCCGTAGCCGCCATTGCGGCCCGCATGCACCACGGTGCCCGAGCCGGTGGAATAGATCGGGGTTCCGGTCGGGGTGCGAAAATCAATCCCGCCGTGGAAGGCGAGCCGGCCGAGGAAGGGATCGCGGCGGTTGCCGAAGCGGGATGTGATCTCGCGTCCGGGCGCAGGCATGCCTATCGGCAGTTTCCGGGCATGACGCCGCACTGTGTCGAGCCGGCCGAGTGCCTGGTCGAGATCGTCAAGCGTTGCCTCGAAGGCATTGGGATCATTGGGCCTGACAAACGGACCGCCGACTGCGTTGTCGTCATAGGCCGGTACCGGCAGGCCGGTGGATTTGAGTATCTCGCCGATCTCCGAAGCGGTTTCGAAGGCGTCGATGGCCAGGCCCTGCATCTTTTCGATCTGTTCACGCTCGATCGACTTGAGCGACAGCGTGACGCTTGAGAAGATCCGGTCTGCGCGTTCGCCGACGGATTCCTGCCCCGCTGGCTTGGAGACAGGCGCAAATGCCAGCGGATTGACGTGCTTTTCCGCCGGATCCGAGACGATCGTGGGCTGGGCAGCGAGCGCTGCAAGACGCGCGGTTTTCGCCGAAACGGCAGGCAGCGAGGCCTGGTCCTTCGGCTTGACAATCGGAACCGGCACCTGGCCAGCCGCGGCTCCGGCGCGGTCGAGAAGCGGGCCGAGCTTGCCATGGCGGTTGCTGAGTGCGTTCTGGCGGGCGATCAGTTCGGCGACCTTCTCCTCCATCAGTTGCTGGTCGAGAAGCTGCCGGCTGGTGACCCGGTCGACCTGCGAGCGCAGGGCAGCGATCCGGTCCTCATAGGCATGCTGCATGCGGGCCTGGCGCGCCATCGACGCGCCGATCAGATCATCGCGCAGCACCAGATAGGATGTGGCAGCGAGATAGCCGATTGCCATCACCCCGAGCACGGACATCAGCAAGCCAGCCATCCAGGGACGAACCGTGATGTGCCGGATGGTTTCGCCGCTGGCGAAAATGATGGTGTGGGAATGCTTTGGCCTCTTGCCAAATACGCGGCTGTCCTGCCTCTGCGACACGCGATAATCCTCAGAACGGGTTGCCGTTGATTGTTCGAGGGGATTACAGCCTGTTAAGGTTAATAAAGCTTTGAATTGAAGCCGCGACAGGCAAATTCAATCGGATCAGGACATGTTCTGGCTCGACAGAGCCCGGTAAAAGGTGGGGGTCAGCCCTGCAGCGGCGCGGGCCAGATCGTTGAAGGGAGGCTTCAGGCCTCCGCGGAAATTGGCCCGCACCAGGAGGCGGAAGGTTTCGGCCGGATCCTTGCCTTCGCGGGCGCAGATGAAGCGGAACCACTTTGCGCCGACGGCGACGTGTTTCTTCTCGTCCTCGTAGATCACATCAAGGACAGCGGCGGTGTCATGGTCTCCGACCTCGCGCATCTTGGCGCGCAGGGAAGGGGTGACATCAAGCCCGCGGGCCTCGAGGATGAGCGGCACCACCGCAAGACGCGCAGTCAGGTCGTTACGGGTGTCGTGGGCGGCCTGCCACAGCCCGTCATGGGCCGGCATGTCGCCGTAATCCGCATCCAGCGCCTGCAGCCGCTCTCTGACCAGGTTGAAATGCTTGGCTTCCTCGAATGCCACCTGCATCCACCCGTCGAAAAAGCTCTGCGGCATGGGAGCGGCGGCGAACCGGGCAACGATGTCGAGTGCAAGGTCCACCGCGTTAAGCTCGATATGGGCGATGGCATGCAGAAGCGCGATCCGGCCGCGGCGCGAATTGAGCGAGCGCCGGACCACCTTGGTGGGCGGCACAAGCTCCGGCCTTTCCGGGCGGCCGGGCCGCACCGGAGCCAGCGTGTCGAGCGGTGAGCGAAGCGACAGCCGTCGCGCATGCCAGCGCCTGGCGACGTCCTGAGCGAGAGCGGTTTTCTCAACCAGGTCCGCAGCCCTGATCGCCTGCGCGGCGCCGTCGCGCAGGGACAGTATGGTGTGGGCTTGTGCTGTCACTTCAATCCGGATCCTGATGTTCTGATGAGATCAAAGCGCTCTGGCCGCCTCGAGCACTTCCTGAGCGTGCCCCTTGACCTTGACCTTGCGCCAGATCCTGGCGATCTCGCCATTGGCGTTGATGAGGAAGGTGGAGCGCTCGACGCCCATATACTGGCGGCCGTACATGCTCTTTTCCTTCCAGACGCCGTAGGCCTCGAGAACGGTCTTTTCTTCGTCCGAGGCCAGGATGACGCCCAAATTGTGCTTGGCGACAAACTTGTCGTGCGCCTTTACGGGGTCGGGCGAGACGCCGACGACCGCGGCGCCGGTGGCGGCGAAATCGTCCGCGAGTGCGGTGAAGTCGAGTGCCTCGGTCGTGCAGCCGCTGGTATCGTCTTTCGGGTAAAAATAGAGTACCACTTTCTTGCCGGCCAATTCCGCCAGCGACACGTTTCCGCCGCCATCGCGTGGCAAATTCATATTTGGCGCCGGTGCGCCTTCAAGCAATTCGTTCACTATCAAACCCTTTCGCCGGTTCAGTCGCGTTTTCGCAGGTGACCCTGCCTTCCGGGGATATATAAACGGCCAACCGACAGTCCAGCGGAATCACCGCCATAATAGAAAGATATCGTTCCAACGCCCATGCCGGATAAGCCGATAGACAAGGTTCTGTTCAAGAGACGCGACATTACCGGGTTGCACGAGTATCCGTCGGCGCAGTGCAAGGACGCGATTCTGGTGCGCGGGCATCATCCGCGGCACTGGAGCGGGACGACACTTCGCTGGGTGTTCGGACTCGTGCTGTTGCTCGCGGTACTCGCCGGCGGGCTGCTGGCAGCCCTTGAAACCGGCGTGGCCGACGGGTTTATCCGCGACCGGGCACAGATGGCCCTGGCGCGCGCGGTCGGGCCTGACAACCGGGCGGAGCTGCAAAGTGCCGGGATCAGGCTTACCGGGCGCGGGCAGCTTGCGCTTCTGGCGCGGGACGTGGTGGTGGAACGGCTGGACGGCACGACACCCGCAAGCCGCGCCGAGAGTGCCCTGATCGCGCTCGATCCGCTGGCGCTGCTGTCCGGCAGAATCTCCATTTCATCGGTGGAAATCGGCGGTGTTGAGCTGGCCGCACCGCAGGGTAATGGCTTCAACCTGACCGACCTTGCCGGGTTCCGGGTGGATGGCACCGACGCGATGATCGAGCAGCTGTTCGATGCGCTCAACCGCGTGGCCGTTCAGGTCAATGCCGTCGAGGCCGGGGCGTTCCGGTTTTCGGACATACGCATTTCCGGCGTCGGTGACCCCGTGGTGGTGGAAAGTGCGCTGGTGCGCCGCATGGACGCCAAGCGTTACCAGATCGAAGCGGAAATCGAACAGTCCGGGCGGCGGATCTCGGTCAACGGCTCAGCCAGCGCACGGCCCAATGAAACCGAACTGACCAAAGTGACCGGCGAGATCGGCGGGCTGGCGATTGACTTTCTGACGGAGGGGCCGAGCGACCGGCAGAACGGGATGAAGGCGCCACTCGAGATCACCTTCACCGCGGGACGGGCGACCGAAAGGCGAAAGACGGCGCTCTCGATCAAGGTGGCCGCGGTGGATGGGACAATGACGATGGGCGGGGTCGAGGCGGATATCCGCGATGCCAGCGTCAACCTGGCTTACATGCCGGCAGCAAACAAGATCGAGATCTTGCCCTCGATTTTCCGGATCGGCGAAACCAACATCCCGTTTACCGGCGGGCTGATCGACAGTGACCGGCTCGACAATCTCGGCGGCGAAGGGATCGCCTTCGATTTCGTCATCGACAGGGGACTTGCCGCTCCCGGTGATTCCGACGAGGCACCGATTCCTTTCGCGGGCAAGGCTTTCGGCTGGTTTGACGCTGCCAACAGGCGGCTTGTCGCCGATGAGCTGACGGTTGCGTCGGCGCAGGGCGCAATGTTCGGTTCGGCCTCCTGGCGTTTTGTCGAAGGCATATCCCCGGAAATCAATCTGGTCGCCCAGGCAGAGCGGATGTCGACTGCCGCGGTCAAGCAGCTTTGGCCCTACTGGGTCGGCAAGCGGGCCAGGCAGTGGGTGCTTGAAAATCTCTACGGCGGCACGGTGAGCAATGCGCGCATTCAGCTGGCCGCGCCTGCCGGACACTACAAGCCCTATGGTGATGTGACGTTTGACGAAAACCAGTTGCAGATCGATTTTGATATCGAGCGGGCCCGGATGAACGTCGCTGGCGACATCCCGCCCTTGCGCGACACGACCGGCCACATGCGGCTTCGCGGCTCTGAAATCAGCGTCACGATCGAATCGGCCACCGCGTTCTTCCCGACCGGGCGCACGGTGGACATCAATGACGCGGTGTTCTCTATCCCGGAAGCCGACAAGCAGCCGCTGATGGCCGAACTGTCGATGGCAGTGCAGGGAAAGGCCGACGCCGTTGCCGAACTGATCACCTATCACCCGATCAATGCGCTTGACCGGATCGGTTTGCAGCCGTCCGAGCTGAGCGGGGAAATCGAATCGACGGTAACGGCAAGATTCGGATTGATCCGGGAGCAGTCTCCACCGCCGCCGGACTGGACCGTCAATCTTGACATGACCGGTGTGGACATCGCCAAGCCGGTCGAAGGCAGAATGCTGAGCAGCATGGACGGCACCCTGTCGGTCACGCCGGAGAAAGCCACGCTGAAAGCCGATGCGCAGGTCGACGGGGCGCAGATGAGCCTCGATATCGTGCAGCCGGTGGGCGAGGCGTCCCAGATCGCGGTGCAACGCCGGCTGTCCGGAACGCTGAGCCCTGAAGACCGTGAGAAGATCGCGCCCGGCAGTGGCGCACTGTTTTCCGGGCCTGTCGGGTTTTCACTGGAAGTCGATCCCGACACCGAAGGCCGCCAGCTTGTCAGCCTTGACCTGAAAGCCGCCAAACTCACCATTCCCGGCATAGGCTGGGTGAAAGATGAGGGCGTCGACGCCAAGCTCGACTTCGTCTTGCAGGCCGATGGCGATGCGATGACGCTTTCTGATCTGAAATTATCGGGCGACGGCTTTGCGGCCTCGGGCGAGGTTTCCCTGAAAAAGGGTCAACTCGCTTCCGCCCGTTTCGACCGGATCGGCCTGTCGCCGCGTGACAACTACCAGGCAGTTATCGACCGCAAGGGCAAGGGCTACCAGATCAAGGTGAGCGGCGCATCGATCGACCTGAGGCCGGTCATCACGCTGGCAAAGGCGGCAGAATCCGCCAGCCAGGGAACGGGAGGCAACAAGGTGCCGGTGGAAGTGTCGGGCAGTGTCGCGACCCTCCATGGCTATTCCGACGAGCAGCTTTCGTCGGGGACCGTCAGCTACAAGGGACAGGGCGACCGGATCGACCTGCTCGATTTCAAGGCGGCGACCAAAAGTGGCCAGGCCGTGGTGATCGCCATTTCCGGCGGAGCATCGGGAGAAACGATCCAGATCACCAGCGGTGATGCTGGTGCGTTTTCGCGGTTTGCCGGGATCTATTCGCGGATTCAGGGCGGACTGCTCAATGTCAGGCTGAAGCGCGAGGGTGGTCCGTTGCGGCGCGGAACCCTCGATCTGAGGAATTTCCAGGTCGTGGGCGAGCCACGGCTCGGCTCGCTTGTGTCCACGCCGAGCAAGCAGGACGGACGGAGCCTCAGGGATGCGGTCAAGGCGGATATAGATGTGTCGGTGGCGCGGTTCGAGATCGCCAGCGCACGGCTCGTCTCCGGCAACGGAGAACTTCTGATCAGCGAAGGTGTTGTCCGCGGCCCGCAGATCGGCGCGTCGTTCCAGGGAAAGGTCCATGACAGCAAGGGGCGCATCGACCTGACCGGCACCTTCATGCCTGCCTACGGGGTCAACCGGCTGTTCAGCGAACTGCCGATCATCGGCGTGCTCTTGGGCAATGGCCGCGATCGCGGGCTGATCGGCATTACCTTCCGCCTGACCGGCATGGCCGCTTCGCCGCTGCTGGAAGTCAATCCACTCTCGGTGATCGCGCCCGGCGTGTTCCGTTCGATTTTCGAATTCCGGCCATGAAAAAGGCCGCCAGATCCCGAGGTTGGCGGCCTTGTCCGGTGGCGGTGGTAGCCTCCGGCTACTGCGGGCGGACCAGCACGTGCTTCTTCTTGCCAAGCGAGAGCTTGATGACGCCGTCATCATTGAGATAGCCGGCATCGACGAGTGTCTTGTCGTCCGTGATCGACACGTCATTGAGCCTGATGGCGCCGCCCTGGACATGGCGGCGGGCTTCGCCGTTCGAGCCGGCCAGGCCGGCGCGGACAAACAGCGCCAGCAGGCCGATGCCCGCATCAAGCTCGGAGGCGGAGACCGTGATGGTCGGCAGATTTTCGGAAATGGCACCTTCCTCGAAGGTCTTGCGGGCGGTTTCGGCCGCTTCCTCTGCCGCCGACCGGCCATGCAGCATCGCTGTGACCTCGGTTGCCAGGGCTTTCTTGGCCTCGTTCATCTCCGCGCCTTCAAGCGCCTCGAGACGGGCGATCTCGTCCATCGGAAGGGTGGTGTAGAGCTTGAGGAACCGGCCGACATCGGCATCTTCCGTGTTGCGCCAGAACTGCCAGAAATCATAGACCGGAAGCAGGTCGGCATTGAGCCAGACCGCGCCATTGGCGGTCTTGCCCATCTTGGCGCCCGACGAGGTGGTCAAGAGCGGCGAGGTCAGGGCGTAGAGCTGCGGGCAGCCCATGCGATGGCCGAGATCAATGCCGTTGATGATGTTGCCCCACTGGTCGGACCCGCCCATCTGCACGCGGCAGCCGTAGCGCTTGTTGAGCTCGACGAAATCATAGGCCTGGAGGATCATGTAGTTGAATTCGAGGAACGACAGCGACTGATCCCGGTCGAGCCGGGTCTTGACGCTGTCAAACGCCAGCATCCGGTTGACGGAGAAATGCCGGCCGACATCGCGCAGGAACTCAAGGTAGTTCAGCCCGCGCAGCCAGTCGGCATTGTTGATCATCAGGGCAGGATTGTCGGCGCGATCGTAATCGAGGTAGTTGCCGAAGCAGTGCTTGAGCGAGGCGATGTTGTCCTCGATCATCTCGACGGTCATCAGCTTGCGGGCCTCCTCCTTGAAGGACGGGTCGCCGACCATGCCGGTGCCGCCGCCCATCAGCGAGATCGGCCGATGACCGGTCGCCTGCAGCCAGTGCAGCATCATGGTCTGTGTGAGGTGTCCGACATGAAGACTGGAGGCCGTCGGGTCATAGCCGATATAGGCCGTCACGGTTTCCTTTGCGAACAGGTCATCCAGGCCAGTCTCGTCGGAGAGCTGGTGAATGAACCCGCGTTCTGAAAGCGTGCGGAGAAAATCGGACTTGAAGGCTGACATAACACTGTCCTTGGGGTTGTCGGCAATTCCGGAAAACAGATCAGGCGTCACGGGGTGAGGAACGCCCGGGCGGGCCTTTAGCACTAGCAGCGGGCGCATTCAACTGAACCCGGTCACTGCGGCTGCTGACGCGTCTCGCCCGGGCGTGTAAAAACCAGCCTCAGAAGACGGCTGATTCTGCGTGACACGGAACAGCCACGGCATCGAGGATGAGGGTGATGGCACCACACGCGACTGTGAAACGGGCAATCGGACTGATGAGCGGCACCTCGATGGACGGCATCGATCTCGCCATGCTCGATACCGACGGCGACGGAAACGTGATGCGCGGCGGATCGTCCTTCGCCCCCTATGATGCGGCCTTCCGCAAGCAGCTCGAGCAGGCGCTTGGCACGGCAAAGGCAATCCGCGAGCGGCACGAGCGTCCGGGGGATCTTGCTGAACTCGAGACGGAACTGACGGAACGGCATGCTTTGGCAGTCGAGGCGTTTCTGGCGCGCGAGGGGCTCGCGGCCAGCAACATCGATGTCGTCGGATTCCACGGCCAGACCGTGCTGCATCGCCCGCTCGAGGGATTGACCGTGCAACTGGGGGACGGCGCGCGGCTGGCGGAACGGCTCGGTATCGATGTCGTTTACGATCTGCGGGCCAATGACATGGAGCTCGGCGGGCAGGGCGCGCCGCTGGTGCCGGCCTATCACCGGGCGCTTGCCGCTGGTCTTCCGGCTGAATGGGCCGGTGAGACGCCCGTCGTCTTCGTCAATATCGGCGGCATTTCCAACATCACCTATATCGGCGCTAATGGAGACCTGCGCGCGTTCGACAGCGGCCCCGGCAACACGCTGATCGACCAATGGATGAGCCGCCATGCCGGCATTCCCTACGATTCGGGCGGCGCCATCGCCTCTGAAGGCCGGGTGCTGTCGGGGCTTGCCAACCGCTATCTTTCGTCGCCGTTCTTCACGGCCCGGGAGCGGGTGTCGCTGGACCGCAACGATTTCCAACTGCCAGACGACGACGAGGCCGGACTCGAGGATGGCGCGCGCACGCTGGCCTTTGTGACTGCCGCGGCCATCGCCAAGGCACAGGCGCATCTGCCGGAGAAGCCGAAACTCTGGATCCTGACCGGCGGCGGGCGCCATAACCAGCAGGTCGTCGAGGATCTGACCGTGGCGCTGCGGCACACCGGCCAGGTGATCAAGGCCGAGGAGGCTGGGCTGAACGGCGATTCGATGGAAGCGGAGGCCTGGGCCTGGCTCGCGGTGCGCTCGCTGAGGGGATTGCCTATCACCTATCCCGGGACCACCGGCGTGAAAAAACCCGCAACCGGCGGCGTGCTGGCGCAGGCGAAAGCCACGGCCCAGGACTGACCCTGCCTGGCATATGAGATTGTCATCAAAGGTAAGGCCGAATGGTGGGCGATGAGAGACTCGAACTCCCGACATCTTCGGTGTAAACGAAGCGCTCTACCAACTGAGCTAATCGCCCCCAGATCGGTGGCGCATGCTTTAGGGGGTTCGCTTGCGATCCGCAAGAAAAAATGTAGCTGCGGAACCATGATTTTGTGAACAGGCCCCGGAACGCCTGAACTTCCGGGGACTGTTTTCGCCTAGTTTGAACTTTGTCGTTTTTCCTTCGCATTCGACGCTTGACACCTTTGTGCGAACGCCGTAATTCACCGCTCACGGAACGGCGGTCACCCACTGTTCCGGAACAAATGCGCGGGTGTAGCTCAGTTGGTTAGAGTGCCGGCCTGTCACGCCGGAGGTCGCGGGTTCGAGCCCCGTCACTCGCGCCACTTCTCTTCTTGGAGGGGTGGACACATTTGCGAAAAGGCCCGGCTTTGCCGGGCTTTTTTCGTTTCCGGGCGGATTGCAGGATCATCACGTTGAAAGTCTGCACCGCAGCGACATGCCGCGCCTGTTGCTGCGTCCACCACGACCTTGCCGCTTTGCTTCAGCCGCACTTATGGAGAAAGACGCCAGGACGGTTTTCCAGAAAGGCGAAGACGCACAGGGCAGCTTGGGTCGCGTGTCGTTTCCGCAAGGTGCCTGAGCCGGAAAAGCCGTGTTGGCACTGATTCTCTTCAAGCCCCGAAATCCACCGATGCAGCAAGCGAAACGGAAAAAACGGTGAGTGCAAAGGGGTGCGGCGAAACATTGGGTGGCGAAAGCTCACACTATCTGATCAAATGTTTCTTGTGCTCTTGCGCCGCTTGGCGGGCTGCGCTAACCACGCCGCGTTGCAACATGATCAGCCGCACAGGTGAGGGGCCGGCTCCAGACCTTCGGGAAAGGCAGGGGCTTCGACTGTGACGGATACAGGAACGGACGTCATGACGGAACTTCTGGGCGCTTATGTGCCGATTGCTATCTTCATCGGTCTGGCTTTGGTTATCGGTCTGGCTTTGCTGATCGCGCCATTCGTGATCGCCTACAAGAATCCCGATCCGGAAAAGCTGTCGGCCTATGAGTGCGGCTTCAATGCATTCGATGATGCCCGCATGAAATTCGACGTGCGGTTCTACCTGGTCTCGATCCTGTTCATCATCTTCGACCTCGAGGTTGCATTCCTGTTTCCGTGGGCGGTGTCGTTCGGCGATATCGGCTGGATCGGTTTCTGGTCGATGATGGCGTTCCTCGGCGTGCTGACGGTCGGCTTTGTGTACGAATGGAAGAAGGGAGCGCTCGAATGGGAGTGAGCAACGCACCATTGGTGGCGCCTGCGCCCAAGGGAATCATCGATCCCAATACCGGCAAGCCGGTTGGCAGCGACGACGCGTTTTTCGGCGAGATCAATAACGAGCTGGCCGACAAGGGCTTTCTGGTTACATCTACAGACGAGCTGATCAACTGGTCGCGGACCGGTTCGCTGATGTGGATGACCTTCGGTCTCGCCTGTTGCGCGGTCGAAATGATGCAGATGTCGATGCCGCGCTATGACGCAGAGCGATTCGGATTTGCGCCGCGCGCCTCACCGCGCCAGTCGGACGTGATGATCGTTGCCGGAACGCTGACCAACAAGATGGCGCCAGCGCTCAGGAAGGTCTACGACCAGATGCCGGAGCCGCGCTACGTGATCTCGATGGGCTCCTGCGCTAATGGCGGCGGCTACTATCACTACTCCTACTCGGTGGTGCGCGGCTGCGACCGGGTGGTCCCGGTTGACATCTATGTTCCCGGATGCCCGCCCACGGCCGAAGCGCTGTTGTACGGGGTTCTGCTTCTGCAGAAGAAGATCCGCCGCACCGGCACGATCGAGCGATAGGAGAGCGGAAGATGAGCCAAGCCCTCAAGGATCTTTCCGACTATCTCGTGGAGGTCAAAGGCAATCTGATTGACCGGGCCGAACTCGCCTATGACGAGCTGACGCTGATTGCGGTGCCGGGAAATCTGATCGAGCTGATGACCTTCCTGCGCGATGACGCGCAGTGCCAGTTCGTCAGCTTCATCGATATCTGCGGCGTCGACTGGCCTGGGCGGGCGGATCGTTTCGACGTGGTCTATCACCTGCTTTCGCCACGCCAGAATTTCCGCATCCGGGTCAAGGTCATGACGTCGGAGGATGTTCCGGTGCCGTCGCTGACGCCGGTGTTTCCGGGCGCGGACTGGTTCGAGCGCGAAGCCTATGATCTCTATGGCATCCTGTTTACCGGCCACCCCGACCTGCGCCGCATCCTCACCGACTACGGTTTCGAAGGCCACCCGCTCAGGAAGGACTTCCCGCTGACCGGCTTTGTCGAGGTGCGCTACGACGATGAAGTCAAGCGGGTCGTCTACGAGCCGGTCGAGCTGAGGCAGGAATTCCGCAATTTCGATTTTCTCTCCCCCTGGGAAGGCACCGACTACGTGCTTCCGGGCGACGAAAAAGCCAAGGGTTGAGGACGGGAACCATGAACGAACACAACGTCCGTAACTTCAACATCAACTTCGGTCCGCAGCATCCGGCGGCGCACGGCGTGCTCCGGCTGGTGCTGGAACTCGATGGCGAGATTGTCGAGCGCGTGGACCCGCATATCGGTCTTCTGCACCGCGGCACCGAAAAGCTGATCGAAGCCAAGACCTATCTGCAGGCCATTCCCTATTTCGACCGGCTCGACTACGTCGCGCCGATGAACCAGGAGCATGCCTTCGCGCTGGCCGTGGAAAAGCTCGCGGGCGTGACCGTACCCAAGCGCGGGCAGTTGATCCGGGTGCTCTACTCGGAGATCGGCCGGATCCTGTCGCATCTTCTCAACATCACCACGCAGGCCCTTGACGTGGGCGCGCTGACGCCGCCGCTCTGGGGCTTCGAAGAGCGTGAGAAGCTGATGGTGTTTTACGAGCGTGCCTGCGGCGCGCGGCTGCATGCGGCCTATTTCCGTCCCGGCGGCGTTCACCAGGACCTGCCGCATGAACTGGTCGAGGATATCGGCAAGTGGTGCGATCCGTTCCTGCAGACCTGCGATGACATCGAGGGTCTTCTCACCGACAACCGCATCTTCAAGCAGCGCAATGTCGACATCGCCGTCGTCAAGCTCGATGACGCCTGGGCCTGGGGCTTCTCGGGCGTGATGGTGCGCGGCTCGGGTGCCGCCTGGGATCTGCGCCGTTCGCAGCCCTATGAATGCTATTCGGAACTCGATTTCGATATCCCGATCGGCAAGAATGGTGACTGCTACGACCGTTACCTGATCCGCATGCAGGAAATGCGTGAATCGGTGAAGATCATGAAGCAGTGCGTCGAACAGCTGCTTGGCAAGGAAAAGATTGGCCCTGTGTCTGCCACTGACGGCAAGATCGTGCCGCCCAAGCGCGGCGAGATGAAGCGGTCCATGGAAGCGCTGATTCACCACTTCAAGCTCTACACCGAAGGCTACCGGGTTCCGGAAGGATCGGTCTACGCAGCCGTCGAGGCGCCGAAGGGCGAGTTCGGTGTCTATCTGGTGTCAGATGGATCGAACAAGCCTTACCGCTGCAAGATCCGCGCGCCCGGCTATGCGCATCTGCAGGCGATGGATTTCGTCTGCCGCGGCCACCAGCTGGCTGATGTGTCGGCTGCGCTCGGTTCGCTCGACATCGTGTTCGGGGAGGTTGACCGGTGAGCGTGACTCAGAGGTTTCAGGTTCATGACCAGGTCGCCGCTCGGCGAGATCCACTAGGCCGGAAATAAGACAAAAGAGTACATCATGTCCGTTCGTCGACTTGCCGAAGATAATGTCCAGCCAGCGGAATTCGCCTTCAACCGCGAATTTTCCGCGCAGGCAAAGGTGTGGATCAAGAAGTATCCCAAGGAGCGCGCCCAGTCGGCGGTGATTCCGCTGCTGATGCTGGCGCAGGAACAGGACGGCTGGGTGACCAAGCGGGCGATCGAGACGATTGCCGACATGCTGGGCATGCCCTACATCCGGGCGCTCGAAGTGGCGACCTTCTACACCCAGTTCCAGCTCAAGCCGGTGGGCACCCGCGCTCACGTTCAGGTGTGCGGCACCACGCCGTGCATGCTGCGCGGTTCGGAAGCGCTGATGGAAGTCTGCCGCAGCAAGATCCACCCGGAGCCGTTCCATCTCAACGAGAGCGGCACGCTGTCGTGGGAGGAGGTCGAGTGCCAGGGGGCTTGCGTCAATGCGCCGATGGTTATGATCTTCAAGGATTCCTACGAAGACCTGTCGCCCGAGCGGCTGGCCTATATCATCGACCGCTTCGAAGCGGGGCGTCCCGAGGACGTGACGCCGGGGCCACAGGTCAAGCGCACCTTCTCGGCGCCTGAGGGCGGGCTGACCAGCCTGACCGAGGAAATCAAGCCGGGAAGCAAGGGCGGTTCCAAGGCACCGGCGAAGGCCAAATCGCCCGCCGCGACCAAGGCCGGGCGCCCGAAATCGGCTGCGACGGAAACCGAGACAAAGTCACCCGCCAAGGCCAAGGCGAATGTGAAGGCTGATGCGAAGACCGCTGCCACGGCAAGCGAAGCGCCGAAGATGAGTTCTGCGCGCAAGGAATCGGCAACGGCGAAGACAAAGAGCGCCGGTGCGACGGCTGCCAAGGGCAATTCCTCCTCGGACCTGGCTTCAACGGCCAAATCTGTTGCGCCTGCGAGAAAGACCGCCAAGCCGGTGACCAAGGGCAATGCGACGATGGCCGTTGCGGCGACTGCGAAGGGCACTGCGAAAGCGGCTCCCGCCGCGGCACCGGAAGACAAGAATCGTCCCGCGGGTATCGCCAAGCCGGCCCAGCCGGACGATCTGAAGATGATCTCGGGCGTCGGTCCGAAAATCGAGGGCATCCTACATTCGCTCGGCATCTACACGTTCGCGCAAGTTGCGTCGTGGAAGAAGGCCGAACGCGAATGGGTCGACGGGTATCTGAAGTTCAAGGGCCGCATCGAGCGCGAGGACTGGCTCAAGCAGGCTAAGGCGCTGGCCAAGGGTGGCGAGGCCGAGTACATCAAGGTCTTCGGCAAGAAGCCGCGATAGAGGTGAATGATGTTAGATGACAAAGACCGGATCTTTACCAATATCTACGGCGTCTACGACAAGTCGTTGAAAGGCGCGATGGCGCGCGGCCACTGGGACGGCACCAAGCAGATCCTGGAAAAGGGTCGTGACTGGATCATCAACGAGATGAAGGCTTCCGGCCTGCGCGGCCGAGGCGGGGCAGGGTTTCCGACCGGCCTGAAATGGTCGTTCATGCCCAAGGAAAGCGACGGGCGCCCGCACTATCTCGTCATCAATGCAGACGAGTCCGAGCCCGGCACCTGCAAGGACCGCGACATCATGCGCCACGATCCGCATACGCTGATCGAGGGCTGCGTGATTGCCGGCTTCGCCATGGGCGCGCATGCGACCTACATCTATGTCCGCGGCGAATACATGCGCGAACGCGAAGCATTGCAGACGGCGATTGACGAGTGCTACGACGCGGGCCTTCTGGGCAAGAACAACAAGCTTGGCTACGACATGGACATCTATGTCCATCATGGCGCCGGCGCCTATATCTGCGGTGAGGAAACAGCGCTGCTCGAAAGCCTCGAAGGCAAGAAGGGCCAGCCGCGGCTGAAGCCGCCATTCCCGGCCAACATGGGTCTCTATGGCTGCCCGACAACGGTCAACAACGTTGAATCCGTTGCGGTGGCGCCCACGATCCTGCGCCGTGGCGGCGCCTGGTTTTCCGGGATCGGCCGGCCCAACAACACCGGCACCAAGCTGTTTTGCGTGTCCGGCCACGTCAACACGCCCTGCACGGTCGAAGAGGCGATGTCGATCCCGTTCCGCGAGCTGATCGATACCCATTGCGGCGGCATTCGCGGCGGCTGGGACAATCTGCTGGCGGTGATTCCGGGCGGCTCCTCGGTGCCATGCGTGCCGGGCGCCGACATCATCGACACGCCGATGGATTTCGACAGCCTGCGCGACCTCAAGTCGGGCCTCGGCACGGCGGCAGTGATCGTCATGGACAAGTCGACGGATATCGTCAAAGCGATCTGGCGGCTGTCGGCCTTCTACAAGCATGAGAGCTGCGGCCAGTGCACGCCGTGCCGCGAGGGCACCGGCTGGATGATGCGGGTGATGGACCGCATGGTCAAAGGCAACGCCCAGAAACGCGAAATCGACATGCTGTTTGATGTTACCAAGCAGATCGAGGGTCACACCATCTGTGCGCTTGGTGACGCAGCAGCCTGGCCGATCCAGGGCCTGATCCGGCATTTCCGTCCCGAGATGGAAGCGCGGATCGACCAGTACACACGCAATGCCGTGCAAAGCCGCAACACGCGGCTGGAAGCGGCGGAATAAGAGGCCCGCACCTAGCCGGGCCCGGAAAGACAAGGAAACGTCACGAGGGACAAGAGCCAACAACCGACTAAGGAGAAACTGATGTCGATGTTTTCTTTTCCCGCAGACATGAATGAAATGATGAAACCGATGCAATCCATGACCGACTGGACCAAGCTCGACGAGATGCCCGTCTCGCCGCTGATGGTCTATCCGTTGGGTGCGGCGGCGGCAGCCACCGCCATCGGTTTCGGCATGGCGGGCCAGATGGCCGGCATGATGATGGGCGCCATGCAGGCGGCGATGCAGAACCAGTCTTCGTTGCTTGGCAACCACCCTGATCTGAGCTGGATCGTGCCGACGCTGGCCGAGGACATTGCGCCCGAAGAAGATGAGAGCGAGGCAGTGGAGGTGCAACCGGCGGCAAGGGCCAAGACTGCCGATGTGGTCACCTTGACGCCTGCAGCCAAGCCGGTGCCTGCCAAGAGCAAGGCGAAGGCAAAGCCAACTGCGGCAAAGCCGGCCAATGCCAAGCCGGCTCCGGCCAAGGCCGCATTAGCCAAGGCCAAAGTCGAAGCCGCTGAGACCAAGCCCGTCACCGTTGCAGCGGTGGAGAAGCTGAAGTCGGATGCCGAGGTTGCTGCAGGTGTGGCCAGCGAAAGCGTGGCCGTCGTTGATACCCCGGCAAAGCCAGCACCCGCGCCGACGCTTGAGCCTGAAGATTTCCGCCGTCCGGCAGAAATCGAGAAGCCGGAGACCCCGGACGATCTGAAGTTGATCTCAGGTGTGGGGCCGAAACTCGAGCAGGTGCTCAACGGTCTGGGGATCTGGACTTTTGACCAGATCGCCGCATGGCAGCCGGAAGAGGCGGCCTGGGTCGACGATTATCTGCAGTTCAGCGGCAGGATCGGCCGCGACAACTGGATTAAACAGGCCGGTGCGCTGGCAAAGGGCGGGTAACCGCCAAACAGGAATGCAAAGCGGGGCGGTCTGACTGCCGCCCGGCAAAACACAATCAGGTCCCGGTGAGGGATGGTACGCGGTCGCTCCGACCGTTCGCAAAGGTAGGACTGCTTGCATGGCCAAGATCAAGGTTGATGGAAACGAGATCGAAGTGCCGGATCACTACACGCTGCTGCAGGCGTGTGAGGAGGCCGGCGCGGAAGTGCCGCGGTTCTGTTTCCACGAACGGCTGTCGATTGCCGGCAATTGCCGGATGTGCCTGGTCGAGGTGAAGGGCGGACCGCCCAAGCCCGCAGCCTCCTGCGCCATGGGCGTGCGCGACCTTCGGCCCGGCCCGAACGGCGAAACGCCGGAAGTGTTCACCAACACGCCGATGGTCAAGAAGGCGCGCGAAGGGGTGATGGAGTTCCTGCTCATCAACCATCCGCTTGATTGCCCGATCTGCGACCAGGGCGGCGAGTGCGATCTGCAGGACCAGGCCATGGCCTTCGGCATGGACAATTCGCGCTATGCCGAGAACAAGCGCGCCGTCGAAGACAAGTATATCGGACCGCTGGTCAAGACGATCATGAACCGCTGCATCCACTGCACGCGCTGTGTCCGTTTCACCACCGAAGTGGCCGGCATTTCCGAGCTTGGCCTGATCGGCCGTGGCGAAGATGCCGAGATCACCACCTATCTCGAGCATGCGATGAGCTCTGAACTGCAGGGCAACGTCATCGATCTCTGCCCGGTCGGCGCGCTGACCTCGCGGCCCTATGCTTTCCAGGCGCGTCCGTGGGAATTGAACAAGACCGAATCGATCGACGTGATGGACGCCTGCGGCTCGGCGATCCGGGTCGATACCCGCGGCCGCGAAGTGATGCGGGTGATGCCGCGCGTCAACGAGGCGATCAACGAGGAATGGATTTCCGACAAGACCCGGTTCATCTGGGACGGCTTGCGCACGCAACGCCTCGACCGCCCATATGTGCGCCGCAACGGCCGGCTGGAAGCAGCAAGCTGGGGCGAGGCCTTCGGCGCCATCGCGACGGCTGTTGCTGCCGCCAAGCCGGAGCGCATTGGCGCGATTGCCGGCGACCTGGCGGCAGTTGAAGAAATGTATGCGCTCAAGGCGCTGATCAGCTCGCTCGGCTCGACCAACATCGATTGCCGCCAGGATGGCGCTGCACTTGACCCGTCACTTGGCCGCTCGAGCTACATCTTCAATCCGACCATCGAAGGCATCGAGGATGCGGACGCGATCCTGATCATCGGGTCGAACCCGCGCCGCGAAGCTGCGATCCTGAATGCCCGGATCCGCAAGCGCTGGCGCATGGGCGAGCTGCCGATCGGTCTGATAGGCGAGCAGGCCGATCTGCGCTATGCTCACGAGTATCTCGGCGCCGGCCCGGAAACGCTGAAGGAACTGGTCGACGGCACCAACAAGTTTGCGGCCAAGCTGAAGCGCGCCAAGAAGCCGATGATCATCATCGGCCAGGGCGCGCTGGCGCGCGGCGACGGCGCGGGTGTTCTCGCTAACGCCGCCAAGCTCGCCGATGCGGTCGGGGCGGTGAAGGGCGACTGGAACGGTTTTGCGGTGCTGCACACGGCGGCAGCGCGCGTCGGCGGCCTCGATCTCGGCCTGGTGCCGGGTGAGGGCGGCCTCGATGCCGCAGCCATGCTGACCGGCACCGACGTTCTGTTCCTGCTCGGCGCGGACGAACTCGACTTCACCAGGAAGACCGCGGGCTTCACCGTCTATATCGGTACCCATGGCGACAATGGCGCGCACCATGCCGACGTGATCCTGCCGGCTGCGACCTACACGGAAAAGTCCGGGACCTATGTCAACACCGAAGGCCGGGTTCAGCTTGGCAGCCGCGCCGCCTTCGCGCCGGGCGAGGCGCGCGAAGACTGGGCCATTCTCAGGGCGCTTTCGGACGTTCTGGGCGAGAAGCTGCCCTATGATTCGCTCGTCGCGCTCAGGGCCGCGCTTTATGCCGAGTACCCGCATTTCGCGGAAATCGACATGATTTCCACCGGTGACAGCAGTGCAATTGCCGCAATTGCGAAGAAAGCGGGCCGGATGAACAAATCGGCGTTTGCGTCCGCGGTCAAAGACTTCTATTTGACCAACCCGATCGCACGCGCTTCTGCGGTGATGGCTGAGTGCTCGGCCTTGGCGAAGACCGCCAAGGCAGTGGCGGCGGAATAGGGGCGGGAAACACCATGGACGGTTTCATCACATCTTATGTCTGGCCCGGGGCCATCATTCTGGCGCAGTCGCTGCTGGTGATGGTGGCGCTGCTGCTGTTCATCGCCTACATCCTCTACGCCGACCGGAAGATCTGGGCTGCCGTGCAGTTGCGCCGCGGCCCGAACGTTGTTGGCCCGTGGGGTCTGTTCCAGTCCTTCGCCGACCTTCTGAAGTTCGTCTTCAAGGAACCGGTGATTCCATCGGGTGCCAACAAGGCGGTGTTCCTGCTCGCCCCGCTGGTGGCGGTGACGCTGGCGCTGGCGGCCTGGGCGGTCATTCCCTTCGATGCCGGCTGGGTGATTGCAGACATCAATGTCGGCATCCTGTTCGTTTTCGCGATCTCCTCGCTTGAAGTCTACGCGATCATCATGGGCGGCTGGGCCTCGAACTCGAAATATCCGTTCCTCGGCGCGCTTCGCTCGGCGGCGCAGATGGTGTCCTACGAGGTCTCGATCGGCTTCGTCATCGTCGCCGTGCTGCTCTGCGTCGGTTCGCTCAACCTCACCGATATCGTAATGGCGCAGGCCGACGGCATCGGAACCCGGATGGGGCTGCCGAATTCGCTGTTCGACTGGCACTGGTTCGCACTGTTCCCGCTGTTCATCATCTTCTTCATTTCGGCGCTGGCCGAGACCAACCGTCCGCCCTTCGATCTGCCGGAAGCGGAATCGGAACTGGTGGCGGGCTTCATGGTCGAATACGGCTCGACGCCCTACATGATGTTCATGCTCGGCGAGTATGCAGCGATCGTGCTGATGTGCGCGCTGACCACGATCCTGTTCCTGGGCGGCTGGCTGCCGCCGCTAGATGTGTGGTTCCTCAACTGGGTCCCCGGCATCGTCTGGTTCGTGCTCAAGGCCTGCCTCGTGTTCTTCATGTTCTCGATGGTCAAGGCCTTCGTACCGCGCTACCGCTACGACCAGCTGATGCGGCTTGGCTGGAAGGTGTTCCTGCCGATTTCGCTGGGCATGCTGGTGATCGTGGCCTTCGTTCTCAAGCTGACGGGAACCGCGCCGTGATCCTGACCACCTGTTTTTCCATCCGGCTGATCAAGCCTATCAAGAGCGGAGACTGACCATGTTGGCTCAAGCCGCAAAATCGCTGTTCCTGAAGGAATTCGTCGGCGCGTTCTTCCTGTCGATGCGCTATTTCTTCGCGCCGAAGGCGACCGTGAACTACCCGAACGAAAAGGGGCCTGTCAGCCCGCGTTTCCGCGGTGAACATGCGCTGCGACGGTATCCGAACGGCGAGGAACGCTGTATCGCCTGCAAGCTGTGCGAGGCCATCTGCCCGGCGCAGGCGATCACCATCGAGGCCGGTCCGCGACGCAATGACGGCACCCGCCGCACGGTTCGCTACGACATCGACATGGTCAAGTGCATCTATTGCGGCTTCTGCCAGGAAGCCTGCCCGGTCGATGCGATCGTCGAGGGGCCGAACTTCGAGTTCGCGACGGAAACGCGCGAAGAGCTCTACTACGACAAGGACCGGCTGCTCGCCAATGGCGACCGCTGGGAACGGGAAATCGCTCGCAACATCGCGATCGATTCGCCCTACAGGTAAGACACCGGAACGGCGCACCATCGGGGCGCGCCGTCCTGAATTCACATGCGGGGGGCAGGGGCCGGCTTCGGTCCATCTGCCTCCATTCGGGGCGGGAACAAATGGTTCCTGTCACTCGGGGGAAAGACGAAAAGGCGCCGATCATGGGTCTGCAGGCTCTGTTTTTCTATTTGTTTGCCTTCGTGGCAGTGGCTTCCGCCTTCATGGTGATCGCAGCGCGCAATCCGGTGCATTCCGTGTTGTTCCTGATCCTCACCTTCTTCAACGCGGCCGGATTGTTCCTGCTTACAGGCGCCGAGTTCCTGGCGATGATCCTGCTGGTGGTCTATGTCGGCGCGGTCGCGGTACTGTTCCTGTTCGTCGTCATGATGCTCGACGTGGACTTCGCCGAGATGAAGTCCGGTGCACTCGAATACGCGCCCGTCGGCGCGCTTGTCGGCATCATTCTGGCGGCCGAGCTGATCATCGTGCTTGCCGGTAACGCCTTTCATCCGGCAGCGGCCGGCAGCGGGTCCAGTCCGATCCCGGCACTGAGCGAGCGAAGCAACACCCAGGCGCTCGGCGACGTGCTCTACACCGACTACATCTTCTTCTTCCAGATCGCCGGCATGGTGCTGCTGGTGGCCATGATCGGCGCCATCGTGCTGACGCTCAGGCATCGGGAACACATCAAGCGGCAAGACATCAACCAGCAGGTCGCCCGGACACCGGAGACCGCCATCGAGGTGGTCAAGGTCAAGCCCGGCCAGGGCATTTGAACGCGGGGACGTGAAGGAATAATCGCATGGAAATCGGACTCTCCCATTACCTGACTGTCAGCGCGATCCTGTTCACGCTTGGCGTTTTCGGGATATTCCTGAACCGCAAGAACGTGATCGTCATCCT
The DNA here is from genome assembly GCF_024105735.1 of Parahoeflea alexandrii. Lineage (GTDB taxonomy): Bacteria > Pseudomonadota > Alphaproteobacteria > Rhizobiales > Rhizobiaceae > Hoeflea > Hoeflea alexandrii. Next base: position 1,607,729 of record NZ_JAAAML010000001.1, read on the forward strand.
GATGTCGATCGAGTTGATCCTGCTTGCCGTGAACCTGAACATGGTGGCGTTCTCGATGCATCTCAACGATATCGTCGGGCAGGTGTTCGCGTTGCTGATCCTGACGGTTGCCGCGGCGGAAGCGGCGATCGGTCTTGCCATTCTCGTCGTCTTCTACCGGAACCGCGGCTCCATTGCCGTGGAAGACGTCAACATGATGAAGGGCTGAGAGAGCCATGTACCACGCTATCGTCTTTCTTCCCCTCATCGGCGCGCTGATTGCGGGTTTCGGTGGCCGCGCCATCGGCGCCAAGGCCTCGGAATACGTGACCACGCTGTTCCTGATCGTCGCCGCGCTCCTGTCCTGGGTGGCCTTCTTCACGGTTGCCATGGGCGACAGCGAAACCATTCGCGTGCCGATCATGCGCTGGATGGATTCGGGCGGGTTCAGTGTCGACTGGGCACTCAGGATCGACACGCTGACCGCGGTGATGCTGGTTGTCGTCAACACGGTGTCCTGCCTGGTTCACGTCTATTCGATCGGCTACATGCATCATGACCCGCACCGCCCGCGGTTCTTTGCCTACCTGTCGTTCTTCACCTTCGCCATGCTGATGCTGGTGACCTCGGACAATCTCTTGCAGATGTTCTTCGGCTGGGAAGGCGTGGGCGTGGCCTCCTACCTGCTGATCGGCTTCTGGTACAAGAAGCCGTCGGCCAATGCCGCGGCAATGAAGGCGTTCATCGTCAACCGCGTCGGTGACTTCGGCTTCCTGCTTGGCATCTTCGGCCTGTTCGTGCTGTTTGGCTCATCCTCGTTCGATGCGATCTTTGCCGGTGTTGCAGACTATCTGCCGGCGGAAGGCGCCGAGGGCGGCGAGACGGTTCTCAACCTGTTCGGCATGCATCTCGACAAGGCGCATGCTCTGACCGGCGTCTGCCTGCTTCTGTTCATGGGCGCGATGGGCAAGTCGGCCCAGTTCCTGCTGCACACCTGGCTGCCTGACGCCATGGAAGGCCCGACACCCGTGTCGGCGCTGATCCATGCCGCGACCATGGTGACCGCGGGCGTGTTTCTTGTCGCGCGCATGTCGCCCGTGTTCGAACACGCACCGGATGCGCTCACCGTGGTGACCTGGATCGGTGCGATCACGGCGTTCTTTGCCGCCACCGTCGGCCTGGTGCAGAATGACATCAAGCGGGTGATTGCCTATTCGACCTGCTCGCAGCTCGGCTACATGTTCGTGGCGCTCGGCATTGGCGCCTATGGCGGTGCGATCTTCCACCTGTTCACCCATGCCTTCTTCAAGGCTCTGTTGTTCCTTGGCGCCGGTTCGGTGATCCATGCCGTCTCCGACGAGCAGGACATGCGGCGCATGGGCGGGTTGCGCAAGAAGATCCCGATGACCTACTGGATGATGATCATCGGCACCATCGCTCTGACCGGCGTCGGCATTCCCGGCACGCTGATCGGAACCGCCGGCTTCTTCTCCAAGGACATCATCATCGAATCGGCCTACGTGGCGCACAACTCCGCCGCCGGCATCGCCTTCGGGTTGCTTGTGATCGCTGCGCTGTTCACGAGCTTCTATTCCTGGCGCCTGATCTTCATGACCTTCCACGGCAAGCCGCGCGCTTCGTCGGACGTGATGCATCACGCCCATGAATCGCCCCCGGTGATGCTGGTGCCACTGTTTATCCTGGCCGTTGGTGCGCTGCTTTCCGGCGTGGTGTTCAAGGATTTCTTCTTCGGTGATCACTACGAGGCTTTCTGGAAGGGCGCGCTGTTCACCGGCGCTGAGAACCAGATTCTCGAGGAATTCCACCATGTGCCGCTGTGGGTGAAGCTGAGCCCGTTCGTGGCCATGCTGCTGGGCCTTGTGACCGCCTGGTATTTCTACATCCGCTCGCCGGAGACACCCAAGCAGCTGGCCGAGGACCATCAGGCCCTTTACCGGTTCCTGCTCAACAAATGGTATTTTGACGAGCTTTACGATTTCATCTTTGTCCGCCCTGCGAAGTGGCTCGGCTCATTCCTGTGGAAGCAGGGTGACATGCGCGTCATCGACGGTTACGGCCCCAACGGCATCGCCGCGCGGGTGCAGGACATCACCGGCCGGGTTATCCGGCTGCAGACCGGATACCTCTACCACTACGCCTTCGTGATGCTGATCGGAATTGCAGCGCTTGTCACATGGATGATGCTCGGGAGTGCATTCTGATGACCGATTGGCCTCTTCTGTCAGTTGTCACCTTCATACCGCTGATCTGCGTGCTGTTCCTGCTGCCGATCAAGGATGATACCGAGATCGGCCGGCGCAACATCCGTCAGGTCGCACTTTTGGGCACGACCGCGACCTTCGTGATGTCGCTGTTGATCTGGGCGAGCTTCGATGTAACCGACCCCGGGTTCCAGATGGTGGAAAGCATCGATCTTCCGGGCTCGATGTTCTCCTACGCGATGGGCGTTGACGGCATTTCGATGCTGTTCGTCATCCTCACCACCTTCCTGATGCCGCTGTGCATCCTTGCCAGCTGGAATTCGATCCAGACGCGCGTGCGGGAATACATGATCGCCTTCCTGGTGCTCGAGACGATGATGATCGGCGTGTTCTGCGCGCTCGATATCGTGCTGTTCTACGTGTTCTTCGAAGCAGGCCTGATCCCGATGTTCATCATCATCGGTGTGTGGGGCGGCAAGCGCCGGGTCTATGCGAGCTTCAAGTTCTTCCTCTACACGCTCGCCGGTTCGGTGCTGATGCTGCTGGCGATCATGGCGATGTACTGGGATGCGGGCACGACCGATATCCGTATGCTGCTGGCGCACAACTTCCCGGCGGAAATGCAGACATGGCTGTGGCTGGCGTTTTTCGCCTCGTTTGCTGTGAAGATGCCGATGTGGCCGGTGCACACCTGGCTTCCCGATGCGCACGTCGAGGCGCCGACCGCTGGATCGGTGATCCTGGCCGGCATTCTCTTGAAACTCGGCGGCTACGGCTTCCTGAGGTTCTCGCTGCCGATGTTCCCGCTCGCCTCGGCCGATTTCGCGCCGTTCATCTTCACGCTGTCCGTTGTTGCGATCATCTACACCTCGCTGGTGGCGCTGATGCAGGAAGACATCAAGAAGCTGATCGCCTACTCCTCGGTGGCGCATATGGGCTACGTGACCATGGGCATCTTCGCCGCCAACGAGCAGGGCGTGCAAGGGGCGATCTTCCAGATGCTGAGCCATGGTCTGGTATCGGGTGCGTTGTTCCTGTGCGTCGGCGTGGTTTACGACCGGCTGCACACCCGCGAGATCGCCGCCTATGGCGGTCTGGTCAACAACATGCCGAAATACGCGGTTGCGTTCATGATCTTCACCATGGCCAATGTCGGTCTTCCCGGCACCTCCGGCTTCGTCGGTGAATTCCTGACGCTGATGGGTGTGTTCCAGGTCAACAGCTGGGTGGCGCTGTTTGCCGCGACCGGGGTGATCCTGTCGGCCGGCTACGCATTGTGGCTCTACCGCCGCGTCGTCTTCGGATCGCTGGAGAAGGAAAGCCTCAAGGCCATGCTGGACCTGTCGGGCCGCGAGAAGGCGATCCTCTATCCGCTGATCGCGCTGACTATCCTCTTCGGGGTCTATCCGGCGCCGATCTTTGATGTGACGGCAGCCTCGGTTGACGCACTGATCAACAACTACACGGCTTCGCTGCAGGCAGCGCGCGATCTCGCGCTGTCGGTTAACTGAGCTACGGAGACTGCAGGACCATGACGTCAGAGATACTCACTTCCAGCCTTCTGCTTTCCGTGCCCGAACTCATGCTTGCCCTGGGCGCCATGGCGCTTCTGATGGTCGGTGTGTTCTCCGGCGAGAAGTCGGTGACGCTGGTCAACGGACTGGCGGTGGCGCTCCTGATCATGGCCGGCCTTGTGCTGGTGCTGGTGACCGAGAACGGGGAAGCCTACAATGGCGCCTTCCTGTCCGATCCGTTCGCGAAGTTCATGAAGGTGCTGGTGCTGATCGGATCGATCACCGCGATGGTGATGACGGTCGGTCATGCCAAGGCGGAGCGGATCGACAAGTTCGAGCTTCCGGTGCTGTTCGTGCTGGCGACACTCGGCATGCTGCTGATGATCTCCGCCAATGACATGATCGCGCTCTACATGGGGCTCGAGCTGCAGTCGCTTGCACTCTACGTCGTCGCGGCGATCAACCGCGACAGCCAGCGTTCGACCGAAGCCGGCCTGAAGTATTTCGTGCTTGGCGCACTGTCCTCGGGCATGCTGCTTTACGGCGCATCGCTTGTCTACGGCTATACCGGACACACCGGTTTCGACGAGATTGCGGCCGCGATTTCCGGCGGCGAGCGGTCTCTCGGCCTTATCTTCGGTCTGGTGTTCCTGCTTGCAGGCGTCGCCTTCAAGATCTCCGCGGTGCCGTTCCACATGTGGACGCCCGACGTCTATGAGGGTGCGCCGACGCCGGTCACCGCGTTCTTTGCGGCTGCGCCCAAGGTCGCGGCGATGGCGCTGTTCGTTCGTATCGTCATCGTTGCCTTCGAGCCGGTGACGCTCGACTGGCAGCAGATCGTGGTGTTTATCTCGATTGCCTCGATGGTGCTGGGTGCCTTCGCGGCAATCGGCCAGAAGAACATCAAGCGGCTGATGGCCTATTCCTCGATCGCCCATATGGGCTTTGCCCTGGTTGGTCTTGCGGCCGGCAGCCAGGCCGGTGTACGCGGCGTCATTCTTTACATGCTGATCTATATGGTCATGACGCTCGGCACGTTTGCCTGCATTCTCGCCATGCGGCGCAAGGAAGATGGCAATGTCGAGCAGATCGACGATCTGGCCGGGCTGTCGTCGACCAACCCGTTCATGGCGCTGATGCTGACCATCCTGATGTTCTCGCTTGCGGGCATTCCGCCGCTGGCAGGTTTCTTCGGCAAGTATTTCGTCTTTGTCGCGGCAATCGAGGCCAAGCTCTATGGTCTGGCCATCATTGGTGTGCTGGCCTCGGTCGTGGGTGCCTATTACTATCTTCGGATCGTCAAGATCATGTGGTTTGATCAGCCCAGCGGCTCGTTTGCCCCGGTTGCGGGTGAACTGAGGCTGGTGTTCGGGATTTCCGGCCTGTTCGTCATGTTCTATGTGCTTGTCTCCAACCCTCTGGGCCTTGCCGCCGACGTTGCCGCGAAGACGTTCTTCTAGCATGCGGCGGAAGGCTGCATGAGGGGGCCTGATTTCCGGCATATCGAGCTTGGAGACGTCGCGTCGACCAATCTCGAATGCATGGACAGGGCCCGCTCCGGTGATGAGGGCAATCTGTGGATTACGGCGGTGCGCCAGACCGGTGGCCGCGCGCGTCGTGGCAGAAGTTGGGTTTCGGAACCCGGCAATCTCTATTCCTCACTCTTGCTGATTGACCCGGCGCCATGGGCGGCGTTGGCGAGCCTGCCGCTTGCGGTCACCGTTGCGGTTGAGGCGGCGGTGTCCTCGGCGTTGCCGGCCGAGGCCGCGAAGGCGCTCAGGATCAAGTGGCCGAACGATCTGCTGATTGGCGGCCGCAAGACCTCCGGTATCCTGATCGAAGCCGAACAGATGCCCGATGGACGCAGGGCAGTGGTCATAGGTTGCGGCATCAATGTCGCCCACCGCCCGGAAGCGGGGCTTTATCCGACCACCTGTCTGGCGGAGCAGGGAAGTGCGGTAACCCCGCAAGACCTGTTTGCGCAGCTGGTTGTCACCATGGACAGCGTGCTGAGCCTATGGGACCAGGGACGGGGGGTGGCAGCTATCCGCGATGCCTGGATCGAACGCGCGCAGGGCATCGGGGAGCCGGTGACCGTGAATTTGCCTGACCGGCAAATCAGTGGTCTGTTTGATGGAATAGATATCGAAGGCAGGTTGATGCTTGCATTGCCGGACGGGAACAGACAAACAATCGCCTCAGGTGATGTGTTTTTCTCGTAACAAGGCATGTTTTTCACCTTGATCCGGTTCCGGCTCCAGATGAAAACCATACATAGACCACAAATCCTGCCGCTGCCTGCATGCGTCAATCCTGATGCCGGGCGCCGCAGCCAATGACCAGACAAGGATAGTTGATGTCAAAAGACCAGGATCTCGTGTTCGTACCGCTTGGCGGCGTTGGCGAAATCGGCATGAATCTCGCGCTTTACGGCTATGGTTCACCAAAACAGCGCGAATGGATCATGGTTGACTGCGGCGTGACGTTTCCGGGACCGGAGCTTCCGGGTGTCGATCTGGTGCTGCCCGATGTGGATTTCGTCAAGAGCCTGGGCAAGCAGCTCAAGGCGATCATCATCACGCATGCGCATGAAGACCACTATGGCGGACTGGCGCAGATCTGGCCGCGTCTGAATGTTCCTGTCTATGCGTCGGCCTTCACCGCAGGTATGCTTGAGGCCAAGCGGGCCTATGAACGAACCCGCGCGGAGGTGCCGATCACGCTGTTCAAGGCGGGCGAGCGGTTCACCGTCGGCCCCTTCGAGATCGAGCCGGTTGCGGTCAACCACTCGATCCCCGAGCCGTTTTCGCTGGCGATCCGGACGCCGCTGGGCAATCTCATTCACACCGGTGACTGGAAGATCGACCTCACGCCATCGCTTGGACCGCTGACTGACGAGAACAGGTTCCGGCAGTTGGGCGAGGAGGGGATCCTCGCGATGATGTGCGATTCCACTAATGCCATGCGCGACGGCGTGTCGCCGTCCGAGAAGGAAATCAGCCAGGGGCTGCGCGAGGTCATCGAGCAGGCGGAAGGCCGGGTGGCAATCACCACCTTCTCTTCCAATGTTGGCCGTATCCGCTCGATCGCGGAAGCGGCACGCGATGCCGGCCGCGAAGTCCTGCTGCTCGGAAGCTCGATCAAGCGGGTGGTCAATGTCGCCACCGAACTCGGCATGATGGAGGGAATTCCCGAATTCCTGGCCGAAGACGAGTATGGCTATATTCCCCGCGACAAGGTGGTGGTGATCCTGACCGGCAGCCAGGGCGAGCCGCGGGCAGCACTTGCCAAGCTCTCACGCGACGAAATGCGCAATGTTGCCCTGGCTTCCGGCGACACTGTTGTGTTCTCCTCGCGCACCATCCCGGGCAATGAGAAAGGGATCCTCGAGATCAAGAATGGCCTGATCGACCAGGGCATCAAGATTATCACCGATTCCGATGCGCTGGTGCACGTCTCGGGCCATCCACGGCGCTCGGAACTGGTGCAGATGTATGAATGGGTCAAGCCCAGGATCCTGGTGCCGGTTCACGGCGAGGCGGCGCATCTGACCGCCCAGGCCGAATTGGCCCGGGCATCGGGAATCGAGATTACCCCGCGGGTGCGCAACGGCTCGATCCTGCGTCTGGCGCCGGGCAATCCGGAAGTCATCGGTGAAGCCCATCATGGCCGCATCTACAAGGATGGCCAGCTGATCGGTGATTATGACGAGATGGGCATTTCGGAGCGCCGAAAGCTCTCGTTTGCCGGCCACGTGTCGGTCAATGTCGTCCTCGATCACCGCTTCGAGTTTCAGCGTGACCCGGTGGTCTCGGCCATCGGTCTGCCGGCCTTCGATGCCGAGGGGGACGACATGGAGGACATCCTCTATGATTCCGTCCTGGGCGCGGTCGAAAGCATTCCGCGCGGACGGCGCAAGGACACCGATGGGGTACGCGAGGCAATTCGCCGCTCTGTTCGCGCCGCCGCAAACGAGGTATGGGGCAAGAAACCCGTCGTGACGGTGTTCGTCACCAAGGTGTAAGAGGACAAAGATGCTTGGACGCCTGAACCATGTTGCGATTGCGGTGCCGGACCTTGCGGCAGCGGCCGCCCAGTACCGGACCATGCTCGGGGCCGAAGTGACCGAACCGCAGGCATTGCCCGAACATGGCGTCACGGTGGTGTTCATCGAGCTGCCCAACACCAAGATCGAGCTTCTGGAGCCGCTGGGTGAAGGATCTCCGATCGCGGCGTTTCTGGAAAAGAACCCTTCGGGCGGCATGCATCATGTCTGTTACGAGGTGGAAGACATCCTGGCGGCGCGTGACCGGCTCAGAAACGAAGGCGCACGGGTTCTGGGCAGCGGTGAGCCGAAGACCGGCGCCCACAACAAGCCGGTGCTGTTTCTTCACCCGAAGGATTTCAACGGCACCCTGATCGAACTCGAGCAGGTCTGAGGAGCGTTTCTGATGGGATTTGGAACAGCGTTTGCAATCTACTTCATCATCTGGTGGGTGGTGCTGTTCACCGTTCTGCCGTTTTCCGCACGCAGCCAGGCGGATGAAGGTGAGATCACGCTTGGCACCGCCCACAGCGCGCCTGCCAATTTCCGGTTCGCACCGATCTTCTGGCGCACAACGCTGATCTCGGCACTGGTCTTCGGCACCTATTTTGTTGTCACCGTGATCGGCGGTTATTCGCTCGACGATCTTATCGCGCTGTCGCCGGATTTCAGGCCTGCCGGCAACTGACCCGCGGTCTCTGTTTCGGCGGCGCTTTCGCCGGTTCGTTTGCCCGACTCCCAATGGAACTTTGCCTCCCTCGTGCCGTTGACGAGTGAATGCAACAGTTTCAAGGAGATGTTCATGTCGAAGACCCTCAACAAGACGTCGCGGCTCAACGAAAACGATCTTGCCCAGGACAAGATGGGTGACAACTCCCTGCAAGGCGATGACCAGGCCAATGTGCGCAATCAGCGCCACGCTGTCCCGGACGCCAAGCAGGAGCCAGACAAGAGCGTGGTCGACAGCCTCGAGAAGATGGACAAGGACGTCCGCGCCAAGAGAGAACTCGGCAAGGGCGCCCGTAAACCCGATTGACAAACCGGCAGAGCCTGCAGCGGTTCCGGTACTTGTAGTGCCGGGGCCGTACTGTTGTTGTGCCGCCGCGTGTATCTGAACGGTGATCAAGCCAAAAAAAAACAAGGCATGAAGCCTTGTTGTTCAGGTGTCGCGTGATCTGTTTCCCGGTTGCCCGGGGGCTGCGAACAAAGCGCGCCTGAGATCCTATCCTCCCAAGACTTTGACCGCGAATTGGGCAGTTCCCAGTGGGATATGCCTCTTTAGTGAGCTTTATTTAGCTCAACAAAGACGGCTTGTCACGCGTTTTGTGACAGTGACGTGGCGGTGGTGAAATATATCCTCGAGCTATACCGAATCGTGCCCGTACAGCCTTGCTGTACGGGTTTTCATTGCTTGACGAAGCGGCTATGTACGCATGAGTCACCATGCTCGTCATGACAACCCTCATTTTGCCCGATTCAGCCCTCAAGGCTTGAAGCCAAACCGGATCATCCCATGCGCCTGTCAAAATACTTCCTGCCGATTCTGAAGGAAAATCCCAAGGATGCGGAAATCGTCTCGCACCGCCTCATGGCGCGTGCCGGCATGATCAAGCAGCAGTCGGCGGGGGTCTATTCCTGGCTGCCGCTGGGCAAGCGGGTTCTCGACAAGGTCTGCAACATTGTCCGGGAAGAACAGAACCGGGCCGGCGCCATCGAGATCCTGATGCCGACGGTTCAGCCGGCCGATCTCTGGCGGGAAAGCGGCCGCTATGACGATTACGGCCAGGAAATGCTGCGCATCAACGACCGCAACGACCGTGAGATGCTCTACGGGCCGACCAATGAGGAAATGGTCACCGACATCTTCCGGTCCTACGTCAAGTCCTACAAGAACCTGCCGCTCAACCTCTATCATATCCAGTGGAAGTTCCGCGACGAGCGCCGGCCCCGCTTCGGGGTGATGCGCGGGCGCGAGTTCCTGATGAAGGACGCCTATTCGTTCGATCTCGACTACGAGGCGTCGAAGGCCGCCTACAACCGGATGTTCGTCTCCTACCTCAGGACCTTCGAGCGCTGCGGGCTCAAATCTATCCCGATGCGTGCCGACACCGGGCCGATCGGCGGCAGCCTCAGCCATGAATTCATCGTTCTGGCCGAAACCGGCGAAAGCCAGGTGTTCTGCCACCGCGATTTCGAGGCTTTTGCCGTGCCCGGCGCGGACATGAACTATGATGACGACGCGGCGGTGGCGTCAATCGTTGACAAGTGGACGACGCCGTTTGCCGCCACCGACGAGATCATGGAGAAGGAAGACTGGGCGCGCCAGGCCTGGGACGGCTTGAGCGAGGATTCCCGTGTTTCCGCCCGCGGCATCGAGGTCGGCCACATCTTCCATTTCGGCACCAAGTATTCCGAACCGATGAACGCCTATGTGCAGGGGCCCGACGGCAAGCAGCACTTCGTTTCCATGGGCTCCTACGGCATCGGGCCGTCGCGGTTGCTCGGCGCCATCATCGAGGCCTCGCATGACGACAACGGCATCATCTGGCCCAAGGGCGTGGCGCCGTTCGACATCGGCCTGATCAACATGAAGCCCGGGGATGCTGCCTGCGACGCGGCCTGCGAGAAGCTCGAGAGCGCGCTCGAGAATGCCGGGCTCGAGGTGCTTTACGACGATACCGACGAACGCGCCGGCGCCAAGTTCGCGACCGCCGACCTGATCGGCCTGCCGATCCAGGTGATCGCGGGCCCGCGGGCTGTCGCCGATGGCAATGTCGAAATCAAGATTCGGGCAACCGGCGAGCGCGAAACGCTTTCGATCGAGGCTGCCATCAACCGCCTCGCGCAAGCCCGCTAGGTCAAGCATGGGGCAAAGGAAACGCCTATGACCGAACCAGACGCCGCAATTGCTCCCGCCGCCGCCAGGCCGTTCTCGACCTTCGAGCGCATGGTCGCCTGGCGCTACCTGCGCTCACGGCGGAAGGAAGCGTTCATTTCGGTGATTGCCGGGTTTTCCTTCGTTGGCATCATGCTCGGCGTTGCCACTCTGATCATCGTGATGGCGGTGATGAACGGGTTTCGCGGCGAACTGATCACCCGAATCCTGGGCATCAACGGGCATATGGTGGTTCAGCCGATCGACCGGCCGCTCGACGATTACGCGGCGCTGGCAACCCGCTTCAAGGCGGTCGACGGGGTGCTGAACGCCATCCCGCTGGTCGAGGGCCAGACGCTCGCCTCGGGCGTTGGCGGGGCAGGGACAGGCGCTCTGGTGCGCGGCATCCGCGCCGAGGACCTGCAATCGATGAAGATCGTGTCCGACAATATCCGCAGCGGTGACCTGGTTGGCTTTACTGCCGGGGAGGGCGTGCTTGTGGGCTCGCGCATGGCGCAGTCGCTGGGGCTCGGCGCCGGCGACATGATCACGCTGGTGGCGCCGGAAGGCGACGTGACGCCGTTTGGCGTCAATCCGCGGGTCAAGGCCTATCCGATCTCCGGCATCTTCGAGGTCGGCATGTCGGAGTATGACGCCTCGATCATCTACATGCCGCTCGAGGAGGCGCAGCTCTATTTCAATGCCGAAGGCATGGTTCAGTCGATCGAGCTGTTCGTCGACAAGCCCGACGATATCGACAGCTTGCGGCCGCTGGTCGAGGCGGCGGCGGAACGGCAGGTGTTCATCACCGACTGGCGGCAGCGCAACCAGACCTTCTTCTCGGCGTTGCAGGTCGAGCGCAACGTCATGTTCATGATCCTGACGCTGATCATCCTGGTGGCCGCGCTCAACATCGTGTCGGGGCTGATCATGCTGGTCAAGGACAAGGGGCGCGACATCGCGATTCTGAGGACCATGGGCGCGACATCGGGATCGGTGATGCGGATCTTCTTCATGACCGGGGCCGCGATCGGCGTGACCGGCACCATCGCCGGATTTCTTCTGGGCGTCGTGGTCTGTCTCAACGTCGAAAGCATAAGGCAGTTCTTCTCCTGGCTGTCGGGCACCACGCTGTTCAACCCGGAACTCTATTTCCTCAGCCAGTTGCCCGCCGACATGGATTCGGGCGAAACCATCATCGTGCTGGTGGTGGCGCTGGTTCTGTCCTTCATCGCGACCCTGATCCCGTCCTGGCGGGCGTCGAGGCTCGATCCGGTTCAGGCGCTGCGTTATGAGTGATCGCATGGGCACAGGCTCGCACCCGGTTCTCCAGCTGTCCGGGGTGGGGCGCCACTTCCTGCAGGGCGAGAACCAGATCTCGATCCTCGATGGCGCGGACTTCACGCTTCACGCCGGCGAAACGGTTGCGCTGGTGGCACCCTCAGGCACCGGCAAATCGACGCTGCTGCACCTGGCCGGCCTGCTCGAGCATCCCGACGAGGGCGACGTGCTGGTCAATGGCGTATCCTGTGCAGGGCTGCCGGACGACCGCCGGACGGCGATCCGCCGCTCGGAGATCGGCTTCGTCTACCAGTTTCATCATCTGCTGCCGGAATTTTCGGCGCTTGAAAACATCATGATGCCGCAGCTGATTTCCGGCTTGCCCAAAGCCGACGCCAGGGAACGTGCCGAGCAATTGCTCGACTACATGCGCATCGGCCACCGTGCTGACCACCGGCCGGCCGAACTGTCAGGCGGCGAGCAGCAGCGCGTGGCGATCGCCCGCGCGGTGGCCAACGCGCCGCTGGTGTTGCTTGCGGACGAACCCACCGGCAATCTCGACCCGGAAACCGCCGGCTACGTGTTCGAGGCGCTCGATGCGCTGGTGCGCCAGTCGGGCCTCTCCGCCGTCATCGCCACCCACAACCACGACCTCGCCAGCCTGATGAACCGCCGGGTGACGCTGCATGACGGCAAGGTGGTGGAGGTTTAGGGGGGGCGGCTGGTGGTGCTGTCTGGCTCTTAGCCGGCGCTCGCGATGGCCGCAGCGAATGCCCTAAAGGTATGCTCTTTGACGGATGCGCCGTTCGTCATGAATGGCTGCAATGCGCTGGAAGTGAGCTTGCAGTAGTTCGGTTCTTTTTCCCAAAGCCGCGGTGTTTTTCGATTAGAAGCGAATCATTGTGAGCCAAAGGGATTTCGTAGATGACTTAGAACCTGACCTAGAGAGTGGTTTTGTTGTCTTCGACTGCGGTGGTCTGTGAGGAGGTTCGCTCGCTTGAGCTTGATTTCAATGGCCTGCTTCGAAGTTCCAAATTGGTCCGACAACTCAGCTAACATTCGATTGTAGGGAAGGTAGTTACAAGGCTGGTCGTCAACGAAAATATATCCAAAGGCTCTGCCATAAGTCTCGAACTTATTCCTTAGTGCGGCTACTGCTTCTAGAAATTGCGCCTCAGGCAGTAGCAACATTGAAGCGAATAGATTGGCCTGATACTCAAGTCGCTCATAATTGAAGGCTTCGTCTTTCTTCACCTCCTCATAAATGTCTTGCTCTACAATGTACTCCGACCGAAGGTACTTATCGTGCCGTAGGACAAAGTGACCAATTTCATGGGCAACTGTGAACCTCTCTCGGTGTCGGTTGCCATGTTGATTGATTTCTATCGACCTATTGCCGAAATTAGCAGACCCTAGGATTGTATCGCCATCTGCGTCCTGAAGCGTTCGTTCCGAATACGCTAATTTCAGATTCAACACTCTGCAGATTTGCTCGACATCAACTTCGCCGCAGCTATAACTAATAAGAGACAATGCGTTTTGGGCGGCATCTTGGATTTTTATATCTGGCAAGAATGCTACGTAACTAGCCGTTTGATCAGTATTGTCAGCTTGTTCGTCAGTCGAACTTGATTCAAAACTGCGCAGCATCTGATCAAGCGAACCGAAATAGCGACCATTGATGCAAGCGGCAAACTTGAGCGTCTTTGGCTTCCGGTTGCCGGTAAAAATTTGGTTTTGAATGAATCGGTTCTCTGGCCACGCTCCAACTGCCCGATCGACAACCACGTCGATTCCATTTTCGTCGAACTTTACAATTCCGATACCTCTATTTTTCGTAAAACTCTCAGCGCCAGACTGCAATCTGGATGAGATGACCACGAGGGGCTTGGCAGCTTGCCCAAATACGCTTCTGACTTGGTCAGAGAAAACTCTGAGATTTCTATCCTCGACTGATCTTTGGTGGTTCTTGCATTCAAATACCACATACACATGAGGGTCGGCGCCTCCTTGTCGGCGGACTTCCACTACAACGTCAAAATTGACATCCGCTTCACGGTCTCTGCAGTAGTAGTTAGGTTTCTTGCGAACTGTGCAGCAGTTAGCCGGATAGATATCAAAAACCAGTTCATTGCGTTTGAATTGATCAAGCAGGTAGTCATAAAGCTTGTCTTCTAGCCTATTTCCCTTCTCGGTGGTGTTCATGGCTTGCCCTTCGGCTTTTGCAACTAGTGAAGGATAGGCATCCATTTCGCCCGTGCAAGCAACAAAGCGTAACAGGTACCTTCGGTGAATGTCGCCGTGTCCCAGTCGCGACCTTCTTTTTTTATCCGTATGGAGCAACTAGCCTGCACCCGAAGCGCTTGATGACCGTATCCTCTTTGGGCTCGGATCGGTCTTTGCCATCGACCGCGCGGATATCTCAAAGGCCTGTTGTGCTGATCTTGATGTGTACTACAGCGAAAGCCTGTTCCTCGCCGATTCCAGGCTTAAGGCGTCGTCAGGCGTACGTAGGATAAGCGTCGAGCTCACATCCATTCGTCAACGATAATCAAGTCCCGACCCATCACCACATTCCCCTACCTAATCCGCACACAAAAAAGCACGGCGGGTTTCCCCGCCGTGCCTCTCGCATTCATCCTCGTTGAAACACTCAGCGCAGCCGCTTGGCCGCCGTCTCCGGCACCAGTTCGCCCGCAAGACGGCGATCCAGGTAGTCTTCGCATTCTTCCATCAGTTCGTCGACCTTGCCGGTGAAGAAGTGGTTGGCGCCTTGCATGGTCTTCTGGGTGATGAGGATGCCCTTCTGCAGCTTGAGCTTCTCGACCAGGCCGTTGACGTCCTTTTCGGGCGCCACCTTGTCGGCGTCGCCATGGATGATCAGGCCCGAGGACGGGCAGGGGGCGAGGAACGAGAAGTCATAGGTGTTGGGCTGCGGCGCGATCGAGAAGAAGCCCTCGATCTCGGGGCGGCGCATCAGAAGCTGCATGCCGATCCAGGCGCCGAAGGAATAGCCTGCCACCCAGCAGCTCTTTGAATCCGGATGCAGGCTCTGCACCCAGTCGAGTGCTGCGGCGGCATCGGAAAGTTCGCCGGCGCCGTGGTCGAAATCGCCCTGGCTGCGGCCGATCGAGCGGAAATTGAATCTGAGCGTCGTAAACCCGCGCTGCTGGAACATGTAGAACAGCTGGTAGACGATCTGGTTGTTCATGGTGCCGCCGAACTGCGGGTGCGGATGCAGCACGATGGCGATCGGCGCGTTCTTTTCCTTGCCCGGCTGATAGCGGCCTTCGAGACGACCGGCGGGTCCGTTGAAAATGACTTCAGGCATTGATACTCCATGCGTGGGCTTGGTTCGCGCGGCCTGCCGTCCGAGGTTGCGATGCCGGCGGGCGGGTGGATATCGCTTCCGCGCCCTTGACTGGGGCAGGGCGGCTCCCTAGAACCTAGTTTAGAATCGTTCGAAACTGCAGCGGTGTCGCTGAAAGTCTGTGTGTCTTACGGCATCGGACACTGAAAATTCAAGAAAAATGCGCCTGCCATGGTGGCCGGCGTTGAAGACAGGCAACGGGAATGATGGCCAGGGAGCGTCTTTACTTCGATTACAACGCGACGGCTCCGCTTCTTGACGAGGCGCGGTCGGCGATGGTCGATGCGATGGACCTGCCCGGAAACCCGTCCTCGGTGCATGCCGAGGGCCGAAAGGCCCGGGCGGTGGTCAGCAATGCCCGCCAGGCCGTGGCAAGGCTTTGCGGTGTTCCTGCCGCACAGGTTGTTTTCTGCTCTGGCGCGACGGAAGCCGCCAACCATGTTCTGACACCGGATTTCCGGATGGGCCGTTCTCCGGTGCGGGTGTCGCGGCTGTTCGTTTCGGCTGTCGAGCATCCTGCCATTCTCGCCGGCGGCCGGTTCGCAGCAGATGAGATCACGGTGCTTCCGGTCGACCGTGACGGGCGGCTCGATCTCGAAGCGCTGGAAGAAGCTCTCGCCGCACATGACCAGACAAGCGGGCAGGCGATGCTCGGGCTGCAGCTTGCCAACAACGAGACCGGTGTGATCCAGCCTGTCCGGCAAGCCGCCGATATCGTCAAGGCGCATCACGGGCTGATGGTTGTCGACGCGGTGCAGGGCGCAGGCCGTCTGCCGCTGTCGCTTGAAGTGCTCGGGGCCGACTTCCTGATCCTGTCGGGTCACAAGATCGGCGGGCCGAAGGGGATCGGGGCGCTTGTCAGTGCCGGCGAAATCCTGATGCCAGCGCCGCTCCTGCGCGGCGGCGGTCAGGAAAAGGGCCATCGCGGCGGAACCGAGAACCTAGTCAGCATCGCGGGCTTCGGTGCCGCGGCCGATGCCGCGCTCGAGGGGCTGGGCGAGATCGGCCGGATCGCGGCCTTGCGCGACGGGCTCGAGGCCGGTTTGCGCGACCAGGCGCCCGACGTGATCCTGCATGGCGCGGCGGTGGACCGTCTTGCCAACACCAGTTTCTTTTCGCTTCCCGGCCTGAAGGCGGAGACGGCGCAGATCGCGTTTGACATGGAAGGTGTCGCGGTGTCCGCAGGCGCTGCCTGTTCGTCGGGAAAGATCGGCTTGAGCCACGTGCTGAGCGCGATGGGTGCCGATGCCGATCTCGGCGCGATACGCGTCAGCCTGGGCAGCGCGCACACGGAAAATGACATTGAGCGGTTCCTTGAAGCGTTCAAAGCGATTAACACACGTCGGCTTGCCCGAATGGGAGCCGCCGTGGCCGCGTGATGCGGCACGATAGAATTCGTTTCGCGAGCCAGAATATTTCGCGAATGACATAGCGTGGACAGCCGTCCCGCCCTACATAGTGGTGAGCCGTGAATGGCACATCACACGACGTTAACAAGCTGCCGGCCTTGACCCGGCGAGATTGGAGAGCGCCATGCCTGCTGTGCAGGAGACCATCGATCAGGTCCGTCAGATCGACGTTGACCAGTACAAATACGGTTTCGAGACCGTCATCGAGAGCGATACCGCACCGAAGGGTCTCAACGAAGACACCATCCGGATGATCTCGGCCAAGAAGAACGAGCCGGAATGGATGCTCGAGTGGCGGCTGGATGCGTTCAAGCGCTGGCTGACGCTGGACGAGCCGACCTGGGCGCGTGTCGACTATCCGAAGATCGATTTCCAGGACATTCACTATTACTCTGCGCCCAAGGGCATCACCGGGCCGAAGTCGATCGACGATGTCGATCCGGAACTGCTCCGCGTCTACGAGAAGCTCGGCATTCCGCTGCGCGAACAGGAAATCCTGGCCGGCGTGCAGCATTCGAAGATCGCCGTCGACGCGGTGTTCGATTCGGTCTCGGTGGTCACCACCTTCAAGGAAGAGCTGTCCAAGGCCGGCGTGATCTTCATGTCGATCTCCGAAGCCATGCGCGAGCATCCCGAACTGGTGAAGAAGTATCTCGGCACCGTGGTGCCGGTGACCGACAACTACTACGCCACGCTCAACGCGGCGGTGTTCACCGACGGATCCTTCGTTTACGTGCCCAAGGGCGTTCGCTGCCCGATGGAGCTGTCGACCTATTTCCGCATCAACGAGAAGAACACCGGCCAGTTCGAGCGCACGCTGATCATCGCCGAAGAAGGGGCCTATGTGTCCTATCTCGAGGGCTGCACCGCGCCGCAGCGCGACGAGAACCAGCTGCATGCGGCCGTGGTCGAGCTGATTGCCATGGACGACGCCGAGATCAAGTACTCGACGGTGCAGAACTGGTACCCCGGCGACAAGGACGGCAAGGGCGGGATCTACAATTTCGTCACCAAGCGCGGCGATTGCCGCGGCGACCGATCGAAGATCTCCTGGACCCAGGTCGAGACCGGATCGGCGATCACCTGGAAATATCCGTCCTGCATCCTGCGCGGCGACGACAGCCGTGGCGAGTTCTACTCGATCGCGGTGTCGAACGGCTACCAGCAGATCGACAGTGGCACCAAGATGATTCATCTCGGCAAGAACACCTCGAGCCGGATCATCTCCAAGGGCATCTCCGCCGGCCATTCGTCCAACACCTATCGCGGCCAGGTTTCGGCCCACCGCAAGGCAACGAATGCCCGCAACTTCACCCAGTGCGACTCGCTGCTGATCGGCAATGACTGCGGCGCGCATACGGTGCCCTATATCGAAGCCAAGAACTCGACCGCCCAGTTCGAGCACGAAGCCACGACCTCGAAGATCTCGGAAGACCAGCTGTTCTACTGCCTGGCTCGCGGCATTCCCGAGGAAGAAGCCATCGCGCTGATCGTCAACGGCTTCGTCAAGGACGTCATCCAGGAACTGCCGATGGAGTTTGCCGTTGAAGCGCAGAAGCTGATCGGCATCTCGCTCGAAGGCAGCGTGGGGTGATGGCCATTGGCTGATCCGCGGGTGCCAGCCGGCAAGGTCAGGCACCCGGCGGCAGCTTCGCAGTTTGTATCGCCGCTGAAACAAGTGGCTTGAAATTATCTAGGTATCGGAATCAGACATGCTGGAAATCAAGAACCTTCACGCCCGTATCGCCGAAGACGGCACGGAAATCATTCGCGGCCTCAACCTGACGGTCAAGGCCGGCGAAGTGGCCGCCATCATGGGGCCGAACGGCTCGGGCAAGTCGACGCTGTCCTACATTCTCGCGGGCCGCGACGATTACGAGGTCACCGAGGGTGACATCCTCTACAATGGCGAGAGCATTCTCGAACTGGACCCGTCCGAGCGCGCCGCCAAGGGCATTTTCCTCGCGTTCCAGTACCCGGTGGAGATCCCGGGTGTGGCCACCATGCAGTTCCTCAAGGTGGCGATGAACGAGCAGCGCAAGGCGCGCGGCGAGGAAGAGCTGAAGACGCCGGACTTCATCAAGCTGGTCAAGGAGGCTGCCGCCAGCCTCGAAATCAATCCGGACATGCTCAAGCGTCCGCTCAATGTCGGGTTCTCGGGCGGCGAGAAGAAGCGCGCCGAGATCCTGCAGATGAAACTGCTGGCGCCGCAGCTTTGCGTTCTTGACGAGACCGATTCCGGCCTCGACATCGACGCGCTGAAGATCGTCTCGGACGGTGTCAACGCGCTTCGTTCGCCCGATCGCGCGGTCATCGTCATCACCCACTACCAGCGCCTGCTCGAGCACATCGTGCCCGACACGGTGCACGTGCTCTACAAGGGCCAGGTGATCAAGTCCGGGACCAAGGACCTGGCGCTCGATCTCGAAGCCAATGGCTATGCCGGGATCATCGAAGCCGCCGCTTGAGGCGACGCGGGACAGACGGGCCGCAAGGCCAGGAGAGACAGGCATGAACATGCAGACAAAGCCGCCCCATACCGCAGCAGAACAGGCGATCGTCGACAGTTTCGCCGAAATGATCGGTCAACTGCCGGGCGATGCGCCGGTGACCGCCGCGCGGGACAAGCTGCTCAGCGACATCAGCACGTCGGGTCTTCCGACACGGAGGATCGAAAGCTGGCACTACACCGATTTGCGCAACCTGATGCGCGATCTGCCGAAGCCGGGCAAGGGATCGGCCACGCTGGCCGAGCCGCTGGTTCGCGGCAGCCTGGTGCTGCCGATGGTCCAGGGCCAGAGCGGGGAGCCGAGCGCGCCCGAAGGCCTGGAACTCGAGCCCTTCATGGACCTGCTGGTCTCGGGAGCGGCCGCGAAAAGCCTGACGGCGCGCGGATCCGATGACCTGATCGGGCAGTTCAACGGCGCCTTTGTTCAGGACGGCTACAGTTTCACGGTCGCTGCCGACACGGTGATCGACGAAATCATCGAGATCCAGTCGGTCCAGTCCGGCGGCCAGGTGCACAGCCGGTACGCGGCCTCATTCGGCGCGAAGGCAGGTGCGACGGTGATCGAGCGGTATCTCGCCGACACGTCCGACGCCGGGCTGTCGACGGCGGTCTCCTCGCTGGAGCTTGCGGATGGCGCAGAGGTGACCTGGATCATCCTGCAGGGCTGCGGCGACGCGGACCAGCATCTGGGCCAGCTCAATGCGCGGCTCGGCGCCGATGCGAAACTGAAGCTCTACGTGATCAATGCCGGCGGCAAGCTGGTGCGCCAGGAGCTGCATGTCGAGGCAGCGGGCGAGGGCGCGCATCTGGACCTGCGCTGCGTCAACCTGCTGGCGGGCGAAAGCCACACCGACGTGACGCTGACGCTGGGCCATAACGTGCCCAACACCACGTCCTCCGAGATCGTCCGCAACGTGGTGCTGAACCGGGCGCGCGGTGTGTTCCAGGGTCAGATCCGGGTGGCTCAGATCGCCCAGAAGACCGACGCGCAGATGGCGTGCAATACGCTGCTTCTGTCCGATGACGGTGAATTTGCCGCCAAGCCGGAACTGGAGATCTTTGCCGACGACGTGGTTTGCGCGCATGGCGCGACGGTGATCGATATCGACCACAATCACCTGTTCTACCTGATGGCGCGCGGTATCAGCGAAAAGTCGGCGCGCGGGCTGCTGGTCAACGGCTTCGTCGATGAACTGATTGACGAACTCGACAATGAGGAGCTTGTTGAGGCGTTGGAAACCTTGATTGAACAATGGCTTAACGATCATGGCTGAGATTCTGAATCAGACCTACGATGTTGAAGCGGTGCGCCGGGATTTCCCGATCCTGTCACGCAAGGTTCATGACAAGCCGCTGGTCTATCTCGACAATGGCGCCTCGGCACAGAAACCGCAGGCGATGATTGACGCGGTCAGCCATGCCTATGCGAACGAGTACGCCAATGTACATCGCGGGCTGCATTACCTCTCCAATGCGGCCACCGACGCCTATGAGAATGCGCGCGAGATCGTCAAGCGGTTCCTCAACGCGCCATCGGTCGACAATGTGGTGTTCACCAAGTCGACCACCGAGGCGATCAATACCGTTGCCTATGGCTATGGCCAGCCCTTCATCGGCGAGGGCGACGAGATCGTCATCACCATCATGGAGCACCACTCCAACATCGTACCGTGGCATTTCCTGCGCGAACGCCAGGGTGCAAAAATCATCTGGGTCGGCGTCGACGACCAGGGCAATTTCGATCTCGATGATTTCCGCAAGGCGCTGACCGACCGCACCAAGCTGGTGGCGATCGCCCACATGTCGAACGTGCTGGGCACGGTTGTTGACGTCAAGGAAGTCTGCCGCATCGCGCATGAGCGCGGCGTCAAGGTGCTGGTCGACGGCAGTCAGGCGGCGGTGCACATGCCGGTCGATGTCCAGGACATCGATTGCGACTGGTATGTGATGACCGGTCACAAGCTCTATGGTCCGTCGGGGATCGGCGTGCTTTACGGCAAGACAGACGCCCTCAACGCCATGCAACCTTTCATGGGCGGCGGCGAGATGATCGTCGATGTCAGCGAAGACAGCGTCACCTACAATGATCCGCCGCACCGGTTTGAAGCCGGTACGCCGCCGATCGTCCAGGCGATCGGGCTTGGCGCGTCGCTCGACTACATGGAAAAGCTCGGCCGTGACCGGATCGCGGCACATGAAGCCGACCTCACGTCCTATGCGCAGCAACGGCTCTCGGCGGTGAACGCGCTCCGGCTGATCGGCACCGCTCCTGGCAAAGGCGCGATCTTCGCCTTCGAGATCGAGGGCATCCATGCCCATGATGTCTCGATGCTGATCGACCGCTCGGGCGTTGCCGTCAGGGCAGGGACCCATTGCGCCCAGCCGCTGCTCAAGCGGTTCGGCGCAACCTCGACTTGCCGGGCCTCGATGGGGCTGTACAATACCCGCGCGGAGATCGATGTGCTGGTTGAAGCACTCGAAAAGGCCCGGGCGTTTTTCTCCTAGACCTGGTCTCAATCAGACAAGGTCAAGGTTTCTTGTTTTCGTTTGTCTTTTCGGGAATACCGGTTTCCACTTTCCCGGACAAACTCTTGAAGGAGCAAAGCCAATGAGCGACGCATCCGAAACGGACACTTCAACCGCCGACCCAAACGTGGCGGACTCGGCGATCCCGCGCGAGGAACTGGCGCGGCTGAGCGACGATATCATCTCGGCACTGAAGACCGTCTACGACCCGGAAATTCCGGCCGACATCTATGAGCTCGGTCTGATCTACAAGATCGACATCGAGGACGACCGGATGGTCAAGATCCAGATGACGCTGACTGCACCTGGCTGTCCGGTGGCCGGCGAAATGCCGGGCTGGGTCGAGAACGCCGTCAACACGGTCGAGGGCATCTCGGGCGTTGACGTGTCGATGACATTTGATCCGCCCTGGACACCGGATCGGATGAGCGAAGAGGCGCAAGTTGCGGTCGGCTGGTACTGAGAGAAAACTCGGACCGCGATCTTGGTCGCTTGTTAAGTTGACTGATCCACACTACATTCATGGAACGAAGCTGCGGGCCTTGAACCCGTGTAGCCGAAGGAGACCGTGATGGGTTTTGCCGTAATGACCTTGACCCCGGCCGCTGCCGAGCGGGTCAAGACGATCGTGAAGACATCCGACAATGCCGCGGGGATCCGCGTGAGCATCAAGAAGGGCGGATGTGCCGGGATGGAATACGCCATCGACATGGCGACCGTAGTGAATGAGAAGGACGACCGTATCGAGCGCGACGGCGCCACCGTGTTCGTGGCGCCCGAAGCGGTGCTCTACCTACTCGGCACCGAGATGGATTACGAAGTCACCAAGCTGCGCTCGGGCTTCGTGTTCAACAACCCGAACCAGACCTCGGCCTG
Organism: Parahoeflea alexandrii; assembly: GCF_024105735.1. GTDB lineage: Bacteria > Pseudomonadota > Alphaproteobacteria > Rhizobiales > Rhizobiaceae > Hoeflea > Hoeflea alexandrii. Next base: position 1,630,335 of record NZ_JAAAML010000001.1, read on the forward strand.
CGGCTGCGGGGAATCGGTGGAACTCAAGCCCGCCGATCTAGCCAGGCTGGCGGAAGCCGGCAATCCGGTGGTGCGCACCGATTGATTTGAGAGATCGATTCAAGTGCTTTTGACACTGAGTCCTGAAATTCCCGCAAGTCGCTGACTTCGCGGGTTTTTTTGTGTTTGCTTCAAGCGATTTTTCTGTTGCGTGCGCGATGCGCTATGCGAACGTGATACGCAGGCCGTCGAGCGGAAGGCCACTGACTGTTGATGACCATGTCTGGCCCGGCTTGACCGGGAACGCCCGGGTCACCGTACCGGTGGTGACGATTTCACCGGCGCGTATCGGGTCGGCGTCGGGATCATCTGCAATCACCTCGATGGCATGGCGGAGCGCCGACAACGGGCTGCCAAGAACATCTGAACCGAGGCCGGTGTCGACCGGTTCGCCATCGCGCGCGAGTTCGATCTGAAAGCTTTGCAAAGCCGACCGCAGCAGAGCAGCATCTTCATCCGCCACTTGCCGGCGCGGTCCGCACAGGTAGGCACCGTGCAGGCCGAAGGCGGCCACCGTGTCGGCCGCTTCGAATTTCCAGTCCTTGTAGAGCGAATCGACGATCTCAAAGCCGTGCGCGTACCAGGCAATAGCGCTGAGCAGTTCGTCGTCGCTTGCTCCGGCCCGGGGGGCGCGCGTGAACGCGAAGGCGATTTCGGGTTCAATCCGCGGCTCGCAGAAAGGAGCGAGTGAAAACGGGGTCTCCGCCGACGAGACGTCGTGGAAGGTGGTGTCGTACATGTAACCCCAGATCGGGGCGTGGACGTTGTATTCATCCCAGATGGTGCGGTTGGTGAAGCCGAGCTTCCGCCCGACGACACGCTCCCCATCATCCGTGCGCAGATCCCTGATCCGCCGGCTGATCCGGTAGGCTGCGTCCATCGGGAGTTCTCCCGGCCCGGTACAGGCGATCTGCCGCCTGTCGCGGCGGGCCTTGAGGATGTCCTGCGCCCGGTTTTCGTTCTCGAATTGCGTCATCGGTTCAGCTCCGCATTTTCTCGCCCATCGGATCAAACGGCGCTTCGAGCGCGATGCGGGCCGGGCGGCGGATACCCATGATCTCGATTTCGAACATGCCCGCATCGCCGTTGGTCGCCAACGCCGCCGGGATGTAGCCCTGGGCCATCGAGTTGCCGATGGTGTGGGCATAGCCGCCCGAGGTGATCCAGCCGACGACGCGCCATTGACCATCGCGCAAGGTACCGCCTTCGGGCTTGGCGATTTCGATGCCATCCGCATCAAACCGCGGGGCGCCGTAACCGTGCGGGGCTTCGACGGTGCCGTAGTCGGTGTCGCCGACTTTCGCCCACACCGGCTCGTCGCCCATCACGTCGGCGTCAGCCGCATCAACCAGGAACGAGGTGCGCATCAGCCTTGGGCCGTCCGCATGTTCCTTGGCGGCGGCCTCGCGGCCGATGAAGTCGTTCTTCGAGAGCTTGATGAAGCGCTCCATGCCGGCCTCATAGGGGCCGTAGATCGGTCGCAACTCGCGGAACCAGGTCGGGAAGTTCTTCTCGAGCCGCATCGATAAAAGCGCGCGCATGCCGAAATCGACGATGCCGTATTCCTCGCCCGCCGCCTTGATGCCGCGGTAGACCGCCTGCTGGTAGCAGGGCTCCATCCAAATCTCGTAGCCGAGATCGCCGGTATAGGTGACGCGGCCCACCATGCAGGGCGCGCCGCCGACATCCATCTGGCGGAAATCCATGAAGCGAAAGGCTGAGTTGGAGACATCGTCGTCGGTTAGCTTGGCCAGCACGTCGCGCGCGCGGGGGCCGGCGATCGACAGGCCAACCAGCGTGAGATCGTAGCGGTGAACGCGGATCGAGCCGTCCTTCGGCAGGTGCTTTTCGAACCAGCGCATGTGGTAGCGCTGCGCCGCCGACGATCCCCAGACCATGAAGTCCTCGTCGCCCGCTTTGGCGATGGTGAAATCGCCGATCAGCTTGCCGAACTCGTTGAGCATCGGGGTCAGCACGATGCGGCCCTGCTTGGGCATGGTGTTGGTCATCAGCTGCGACAGCCAGGCCTCGGCGCCCTTGCCGGAGACACGGTACTTGGCGAAGTTGGCAATCTCGGTGACGCCGACGCGCTCGCGCACCGCGCGGACTTCATCGCCAATGTGCTTGAAATCATTCGAGCGGTGGAAGGAGAGTACGTCGTGTGCCTCCTCTGCGCTCGGGGCGAACCAGAGAGGTGTTTCCAGCCCCCAGCTGTCGCCCATCACCGCGTGATTGTCGCGCACCATGACGTCGTAAAGGGCCGTGGTCTGCTGCGGCCGGGCGGCGGGCAGTTCCTCGTTGGGGAAGCGGATCGAGAAGCGGCGCGAATAGTTTTCGCGCACCTTGGCGTTGGTGTAGCGCAGCGTCGACCATTCGCCGAAGCGGGCGACATCCATGCCCCAGATATCGGCGCCGGGATCGCCGTTGACCATCCAGTTCGACAGCGCCAGACCAACGCCGCCGCCCTGGGAGAACCCGGCCATGACGGCGCAGGCGGTCCAGTAGTTGGTAAGTCCCGGCACCGGGCCCACCAGCGGATTGCCGTCCGGCGCGAAGGTGAAGGGGCCGTTGATCACCTGCTTGATGCCGGCGTTTTCCATCGCCGGGAAATGCCTGAAGCCGACTTCCAGCGACGGGGCGATGCGGTCGAGATCGGGCGCCAGCAGCTCATGGCCGAAATCCCACGGCGTGTTGACCGGCGACCAGGGCTTGCAGGCCTTCTCGTAGGTGCCGAGCAGGATCCCCGTGCGCTCCTGCCTTGTGTAGATCTCGCCCTTGAAGTCAATGACGCCAACCAGTTCGCGGCCGGTCTTGGCATTGAACTCCAGAACCTCGGGCATCTCCTCGGTCAGCAGATACATGTGCTCCATGGCCAGAAGCGGCAGTTCGAGGCCGACCATGCGGCCGACTTCGCGCGCCCACAATCCGCCGGCATTGACCACGTGGTCGGCCTTGACCGTACCCTGCTCGGTGATGACGTTCCAGGTGCCGTCGGCCTCCTGGGTCAGTTCGATGACACGATTGCGGAGCACGATTTCCGCGCCGAGTTTCTTCGCCGCCTTGGCGTAGGCGTGGGTGGTGCCGGAGGGATCGAGATGGCCTTCGACCGGATCCCAGAGCGCGCCGACGAAATTGCTTTCGTCCATCAACGGGAACATTGCCTTGGCTTCGGACGGGGTGATCAGTTCGGTCTCCATGCCGAGATAGCGACCCTTGGCGTGCACCAGGCGCAGGAAATCCATGCGCTCGGGGGTGTCGGCCATCATCACGCCGCCGGTCAGGTGCAGGCCGCAGGACTGGCCGGAGAGCTTTTCCAGTTCGTCGTAGAGGCTAACCGTGTAGGCCTGCAGCTTGGCGACGTTGGGGTCGCCATTCAAAGTGTGGAAGCCGCCGGCGGCATGCCATGACGATCCCGAGGTCAGTTCCGAGCGCTCGATCAGCATGACGTCGGTCCATCCGGCCTTTGCCAGGTGATAGAGCACGGAGCATCCAACGACGCCGCCACCGATTACAACTGCCCTGACATGCGATTTCATCGGTTTCTCCCGGCTCGATCCGGCGGCAGATTGCGAAATAGGTCCGGTGCGCACAAGAGGGAAAAGCGACATGAGGCAACAAAGACGTCTACGGTCCGGCGGCCAGCCCGGTTGCATTGAATGACAGGGCGTTTCACAGCACCGCGCCCTGCGCGATCCCGCGTCAATGGCGTGTCGCTTGGCAGACGCGAAATCTTTGGGCGTGGCTTAACCTGAGAGGGCGACAAACCGGTCGTATGTTCTATATAAGGATCCCATGTGGTTAGCTAAGACTTCGACTTCGGGCCATAATGTTCAGTAACCGTTCATTGTGGACTGCTAGATTGGTGACGATGACAAACGTGCAGGACATCAGATCCCGGGCGCGCGGCTCCTCGTGGCTGCGAACCCTTCCGGCTGTCTTGCTCATGTCGGGCGCTGTCAGTCTGGCCGCCGAGCGGGTCGAGGCGTTCGAGTTGTTCGGCTTCAAGTTGTTTGAAAACGACACCGCCGAAGCGGTGGAAGTGGTTGATCCGCTTTCCTATTCGGTAACTCTTGAAGTAACCGGTAATGATCCTGACGGGGACTTGCGCAGCGAGCTGGAAGCCGCGTCGCAGCTCGTACAGGGAGCCGATCGGCCGGTCTCGGGATCGATCGGACTGATCCAGCGTGCCAATGGTGACTTCGAGCAGCTGATCGCCGCGCTTTATGAAAACGCCCGATATGCCGGTGAAGTCCGCATCCTGCTTGACGGAAGGCGGCTTGCCGACCTTCCGCCCGACGCAAGCCTGGGGGGCAGTGGACCCGTTCCGGTTCGTATTCTCGTCGATCCCGGCAAGCAGTTCCGATTCGGCGATGTCTCGGTTCGTGACGCCGACGGACGCGCCTATTCCGCCGGCGAACAGGGGCTGGCGCCTGGTCAGCTTGCCAAGTCCACCGTCATCCTCGACTCCGAACAGGCGCTTGTGCTGGAACTGGAGAGGGATGGGCATCCGTTCGCAAAGGTTTCCGGCCGCGAAGTTGTCGCCGATCACGCCCGGGGTCTGCTCGATGTCTCTCTCGAACTCGAAGCGGGTCCGGTCGCTCCGTTCGGGCAGACCGCTGTGGATGGGGCGGAAAGTGTCGATTCCCAATTCATCGCCCGTATGGCGGGCATCCGCCAGGGCGAGCAGTATGATCCCGAAGAGCTTGCAGCCGCCGAAAAAAGGTTGCGGGCGCTCGAGGTGTTCTCGAGTGTGACCGTGCGCGGCAGTGAAAGCCTTTCGGGCGACGGATCGGTGCCGGTCGAGGTGACGGTTGCCGAGCGCAAGCATCGCTATCTCGGGGTTGGCGCCACATACTCGTCCACAGATGGTGGCGGGCTGGAAGCCTATTGGGGCCACCGGAACCTTTTCGGACGCGCCGAGAAACTGAGGATTGAGGGATCCGTCAGCAGCCTGGGCACAACCGGACAGGCAAAGGACATGACATGGCGCGGTGCCGCGCTGTTCGAGAAGCCTGGGGTGCTCGGTCCCGCCTCGAAGTTCGTCTCCCGCCTTGAAGTCGAGCAGGAAAATCCCGACGCCTACCGGCGCTTCTCCGTCGAGGCAGCGGCAGGGATCACTTACGAATTGACGCCGCAGCAGACTGTCTCGGCCGGCGTCAATGTCGAGTATGCCAGGTTGACTGACAGCTTCAATGTCGACCTCGAAACCATCACAGTGGCGCTGCCGCTCGAATATGTGCGCGATACCCGCGACAGCAAGCTCAACCCGACGTCCGGCACACGGCTGTCGCTGCTGGTCGAGCCGACTTACGAAATCAATGGCGGCGCAACTTTCGTCAAACTGCGGGCCGAAGCCTCGGCTTATCGGGCGCTTGATGCCGACAAGCGATTCGTGCTGGCCGGGCGCGTCGCCGCGGGCACCATTTACGGCGCGAGCCTCGCCTCGGTTCCGGCCAACCGCCGGTTCTATGCGGGCGGCGGAGGCTCTGTGCGCGGCTACGGCTATCAGGACATCGGTCCGGTCAACGCTGCGGGGCAGCCCACGGGCGGCCGTTCCCTGATTGAGACATCGGCCGAAGTGCGCATCGGCGTGACCGACACGATCGGGCTTGTGCCGTTCGTGGATGCGGGGCTGGTCAGCGCCAGCGAGACATTCTCCGGTGCGAAATTCAAGGCGGGAGCGGGGATCGGCGTGCGCTATTCGACACCGTTTGGCCCGCTGCGGGTCGACGTCGCAGTTCCCTTGAACAAGGATGCGACGGATCCCGATTACGGGATTTATGCCGGGATCGGGCAGGCATTCTGACATGACGGTCGACGAACGCAAAAGCTCCCGGCCGGGTCTGATCCGGCGCGCGGCGCGATGGCTTGCCATTGTCATCCTGATCCTTCTGGCCGGGTTGATATTCATCTTCGCCACGAGCCCGGGTGGGCGGATGATCGCGCTGACCTTGAACCGTCTCGGTTCCGGTCCCGGCCAGAGCGTCGAGATCGACAGGATCGAGGGACTGTTGTCCGGATCGACCCGGATCGGTCATGTCATGCTCAGCGACGCGGAAGGCGAGCCCTGGCTGCTGCTCAAGGGTATCCGGATCGATTGGTCGCCGCTGGCATTGTTGAATGCCGGCCTGGCGGTGGATGACCTGACCATCGAGGCAGTCGAGCTGGCGCAGTTACCCAAGAGCGCCGAGAGCCAGTCGGAAGGCGGAGCCTTGCAACTGCCGCTGGCGTTCGACATCAAGCGGTTTACCGCGCCGGATATCCTGGTCGGTGAACCGGTTGCCGGCCGTGTGGCCCGGTTCGAAGCACGCGGCAGTGCGCGCGTGGACGCGTCGCTGTCGTCCGCGCTTGCCGATCTTGTGGTCAAGCGCATCGACGGGGTCGGCGGCGAGCTGACGGTGGATGCCGACTATCTTGAGGCGGAAGACCGTTTCAACGTGTCTGCGAAGCTGTCCGAGCCAGCCGGCGGGGTGATGGCGCATCTGCTCAATCTTGCGCCCGACGACGCCATCAGCCTCTCCGCAACCTCGCAGGGCTCGCTTGCGGACTGGCGGCTCAACGCTTCAGGCACCGTCAACGACGAAATCGTTGCCGAAGCCCATCTGCAGATGGTCTCCGGCGAAGCCGGCGATGCGGTATCGCTTGAGGCCATCGGTACATTTGACCGTTTCCTGCCGCCGTCTGTTGGTCAATTGCTCTCAGGTCAGAGCGAGCTTGTGCTTGAGGGCCTGCTTGAGCCGGACCGCAACGGCGCTGTGATCGACATCTTTACATTCTCGTCATCGCAACTGACCGCCCAAGGGCGCGGCCGGGTGGCGCGGGAGGGCGAAGTCGACCTCTCGGCCTCGGTGGTATCGCGACCCGGCGCCGCACCGCTTGTGTTCGGCGAAGAGGCCGCCCGGATCAGTCTGACCGAGCCGGAGGCAACGATCCAGGTGAACGGCAATGCGGACGAAGCCGCAGTGCGTCTTGAAATCACCGCGGGCGAGGTCGCCGGAGCCGATTTCGATATCAGCGGCATCTCCGCTGTTGCGGATTTCGACCGGTTTTCAATGGACAGCCGCAGCGGTACGGGTTCGATCAAGCTGGCCATCGATGCGATCGGATCGAGCAATGACATCGCGGCGCGAGCCGTGGCAGGTGGTCTCACACTCTCCGGCCCCTTGGTACTTGAGGAAGACGGAGCGATCTCCAGCGATGCGATCGAGGTGCGCACGGGCGTGGCGGCGCTGACGATTGAGGATCTTGCCTTCGACGGTGCAGGCGGATTGGCGGCGAGGCTTTCGGGCACGATCAGGAACGCCGTATTGTCCGAGCAGGCGCCGGGATTTCTGGGGCCGGACACCGGTTTTTCCGCGAACCTCGCACTGGAGGAGGGCGGTGACCTCTCCGTGGAGGAGTTCGAGGCGTCGTCGGAGTTTGTCGCACTCTCGGGCTCGGTTGCGCTTTCCTCCGAGGGGGAAGTAGCCGGCGACATCAACGCAAGTCTGTCGAAACTCGCGGGCGCCGATGCGGCGATATCCGGCGGACTGGAACTGACGGCCAGTCTTTCCGGTCCTTCCTCCGCACCGGCATTCGAACTGAGCCTGACCGGCAAGCAGTTGAAAGTTCAGAGCCGCGATCTTTCCGAACTGGTGCTCACGGCCAAAGGAGTGGCCGACCCCGCATCGCCGCAAGCCGATGTCGAACTGACCGGTGCGCTGGAAGGCCGGCCGGTCAACGGCAGCCTGGTGATCGGGCAATCGGACGGCGTGGTGCGGGTCAGTCCGTTGCGATTGCAGGTCGCCGACAATCTGATTTCCGGATCGCTGGTGCTGGATGAGGCCTATCGCCCGGAAGGCGTTATCGATCTCGATTTGAAAGATATCGGGTCGCTCTCGGCGCTGGCGCTGCAGGCGATCAAGGGAAACGGCGGCGGGTCGATCAGATTTAAGGTTCGCGACGAACAGTCGTTTGCCGAAATCGGTCTGGGCTTTCCGGAGCTGTCGGGTGAAGCGTTCCTGCTGCGCGATGCGCGGCTCAATCTCACCGTCGCCGACCTGTTGGGCGCTCCCAAGCCCGAGGGAACGCTGGATGTGGCCAGCCTGAGTGCCGGCGGGACCGACGTGTCAAACCTCACGGCCTCGTTCACCCAGGCTCAATCCTGGACCGTCATCGAAGGCAAGGCGCAGGCCGCCGGGCTTCCGGTGTCGGTCAATGCGCGGGTACGGCAGAGCGAAGCAGGAACGGAACTCGAAGTCGAAACCGCGCGGACCGCGTGGCAAGGCCTGGCGATCAATCTGCTCGAACCTGCACGGGTCGTGGTGCGCGACGGTGTGGCGGAGATCGAACGGCTGGTGCTTTCTCCCGGCGGCGGCCGGGTTTCGGTGACCGGCTCGGCTGGCGAAACCCTGGCGATCGACGTGGCGCTCGCCGGTCTGCCGCTGACCTCGGTCAATGCGGTTGCGCCGGGAGCGGGGCTCTCAGGCGCTCTCTCCGGCGATCTCCGGGTACGCGGCACGGCCTCCGCACCGGTGGTGCAGTACGATCTCAACGCTGGCGAGGTGCGGGCCGCCGCTGCGTCGTCGGTGGCTGATGTGCCCTTGTCGATCAGTGCCGCGGGGGGCTTTGAGGCCGACCGGCTTCGGTTTGAGGCGCGGGCAAGCGGCGGCGGTCTGGCCTTCACAGCCACCGGCGGGCTGTCCACCTCGGGCGCGCGGGCGATCTCGGCGCAGATAAATGGCAGCGTTCCATTCTCGCTGCTCTCGGGCGCGATCGCCAAGCAGGGACTGGCGCTAACGGGGACGGCCCAGGCAAACATTTCCGTCAGCGGCTCTGTCGGCGCACCGGAAATTTCCGGCGCGATCACAACGTCGGGCAGTCGTCTGGTTGATGGCCGGTCCGGGATCGCCATCGACAACCTGGCCGCAGACATTGCTCTTACTCCCAACCAGGCTTCGATTCGATCGTTGTCCGGGGAATTGTCGTCGGGCGGGCGGATCAGTGGATCCGGGACCGTTGCGATCGATCCGGCAGGCAATTTTCCCGCCGATCTCAATCTGAAAGTCGAGCGTGGGCGCTATGCCGATGGCCAGATGGTGGCCACTCGTTTCGATGCTAATCTGACTCTGTCGGGTCCCTTGACCGCTCTGCCCCAACTTGGCGGAACAGTGCTGCTGGACGAAACCACGATCACGGTACCCGACACGCTGCCGAGTTCGATCGCAAGCCTTGACGTGACCCACAAGAATGCTTCGGCCGACATTCAATCCCAGGCCGAGCGCCTCTCCGGCGACAGCCAAGGTAGCTCATCTGGCGGGCTGGGACTTGATATCAGGGTGCAGGCCAGCCGCATTTTCATCCGCGGCAGGGGCATGGATGTCGAATTGGGCGGATCGCTGCGCCTGACTGGAACCACCGGCTCACCCATTGCCGCAGGCGGCTTCGATCTGGTGCGTGGCCGGCTGAGCGTTCTGGGCAAACGGCTCGAGTTCACCCGCGGCTCGCTGGGGTTTGCCGGCTCCGTGGTTCCCATTCTCGATCTTGCGGCCTCGAGCCAGGCGGGCAGCACCACGGTCACCGTGCTCGTCACCGGGCCTGCGGATGCTCCGAGATTCACTTTCAGCTCGAGCCCGGAGCTGCCTGAGGACGAAGTGCTCGCGCAGCTGATCTTCGGCCGCTCGATCAGCAGCCTGTCACCGCTGCAGATCGCCCAGCTTGCCGAAGCGGCCGCGCAGTTGACCGGTGCGGTGCAAGGCGGTGGTGTGCTTGAAAGACTGCGCAGGGCAACCGGTGTCGACGATATCGATGTGCGCACCGATGAGGAAACCGGCGACACGTCGCTCGGGGTCGGCAAGTATCTCAACGACCGCACCTACCTCGGAATCGAGAGTGGATCGTCTGCTGGATCGGGCAAGGCCCGTATCGACCTCGACATCGGCCGCGGGATCAAATTGCGCGGCGAGGCCAGTTCGGGCGGTGAAACCAAGGGCGGCATCTTCTACGAGCGCGAATACTAGACGGGATATGGCCGGATTGGCCCTGCCTCACCACAAGTTGACCCCCAGTGAGAGAAAAGCCATCGGCGGATCCACATGGGCCGATTGAAAACCGGGCCGGTGTGGCCCATCTCTCTTTCTGACACCATGCGCCTTGAAGGAGGAAACCGGCATGACCAAAGCTTTTGCCAAGACCGATGAAGCCATTGCCCGACTGACACCCGAGCAGTTTCGGGTGACGCAGCAGAACGGAACCGAGCGGCCCTTTACCGGCGAATACAATGACAACAAGGCGGTCGGCATCTATGTCGACATCGTCTCCGGAGAGCCGCTCTTTGCATCCTCTGACAAGTTCGAGAGCGGCTGCGGCTGGCCGAGCTTCACCAAGCCGATCGAACCTGCTCACGTGACGGAATTGCGCGATTCCACCCACGGCATGATCCGAACGGAGGTGCGCTCCAAGCATGGAGACAGCCATCTCGGGCACGTGTTCCCAGACGGCCCCAGGGACCGGGGCGGGTTGCGCTACTGCATCAATTCCGCATCCTTGCGGTTCGTACCCAAAGCCGACATGGTGGCTGAAGGATATGGCGACTATCTCGACCAGGTGGAGGATATCTAGATGAGCGAACGTGCAGTACTTGCCGGCGGATGTTTCTGGGGCATGCAGGATCTGATCCGCAAGATGCCAGGCGTCGAGAAGACCCGGGTCGGCTATACCGGTGGTGATGTGAAGAACGCCACCTACCGCAACCACGGTACCCATGCCGAGGGTATCGAGATCATCTATGATCCAAACCGGATCAGCTACAGGCAGCTTCTGGAGTTCTTCTTCCAGATCCATGATCCGACCACGCCCAACCGGCAGGGCAATGACCGTGGCATGTCCTACCGCTCCGCGATTTACTACACCGACGATCAGCAGCGCCAGACCGCGCTCGACACCATCGCCGACGTGAATGCCTCGGGGCTCTGGCCGGGCAGGGTAGTCACGGAAGTCGAGCCTGTCGGTGACTTCTGGGAAGCCGAGCCCGAGCATCAGGATTACCTCGAGCGGATTCCGCACGGATACACCTGCCATTTCGTGCGGCCTGACTGGGTGCTGCCGAAGCGGGATGCGGCTGAATAGCGGCAGCCGGATCTCCATGGAAAATGCAGCGACCGGCATCAGCCGGTCGCTTGCGTTTTCGGAACCAGCAAACAAAGGGACTTCACCATGAGCATCGCCGGCTTCCAGTTCGACAACACCTACGCGCGCGACCTTGAGGGGTTTTACGTGCCCTGGAAGGGGGCCGAGGTGCCCGCGCCGCGGATGATTCGTTTCAACCGGGCGCTGGCGGAGGAACTGGGCCTTGATGCGGAAGTACTCGAGAGCGACGCCGGCGCCGCGATCTTTGCAGGTCATGAAGCCCCCGAGGGCGCCGAGCCGCTGGCCATGGCCTATGCCGGGCACCAGTTCGGCGGGTTTTCACCGCAGCTGGGCGATGGGCGGGCGCTGCTTCTGGGCGAGGTGATCGACAGGCAGGGCAGGCGCCGCGACATCCATCTCAAGGGATCGGGGCGGACACCGTTCTCACGCGGCGGTGATGGCAAGGCGGTGCTTGGACCTGTGCTGCGCGAATACATCATCGGCGAGGCGATGCATGCGCTCGGGGTTCCAACGACGCGGGCGCTGGCGGCGGTTGCCACCGGCGAGGAGATCATGCGGCAGGACGGACCCGCGCCGGGTGCCGTGCTGGCGCGGGTGGCGTCGAGCCATCTGCGGGTCGGCACGTTCCAGTTCTTCGCGGCGCGCGGCGAAACCGAGCGGCTGAGGCAACTGGCGGACTATGCCATCGCCCGGCACTATCCCGAGCTTGCGGGACAGCCTGAGCGTTATCTCGGCCTGCTTGAAGCGGTGCGCGACCGCCAGGCTTCGCTGATCGCCCAGTGGATGAACCTCGGTTTCGTGCACGGGGTGATGAACACCGACAACATGACGATATCCGGCGAGACCATTGATTATGGTCCGTGCGCCTTCATCGACGGCTACGATCCGGCGATGGTGTTCAGCTCGATCGACAGCCATGGCCGCTATGCATATGGCAACCAGCCGAAGATCGCGCAGTGGAACCTGGCGCGGCTCGCGGAAACCCTGCTCGACCTGATCAATCCCGAGGACAGCGACGACGCGGTCAAGCGCGCCAGCGATGTGGTCAACGGCTTTCCGCTTGCCTATGAGCGCGCCTGGCTTTCCGGCATGCGCGCCAAGCTGGGCCTTACGCGCGAACAGCCGGACGACATTGATCTTGCCGTCGGGCTGCTTGCGGTGCTGGAAACCCAAGGCGCCGATTTCACCCGCGTTTTCCGCAGCCTCTCGCTCGCTGTTTCGGGCGAGGCAGCTGCTCCCCGTTCGCTCTTCGACAATCCGGCCGGTTTCGATGTCTGGCTGCCGCTGTGGCAGGCACGGCTGGCGCGCGAAGACAGGACGGATGATGAGAAGAGGGCGGCCATGAACCGGGTTAACCCGGTCTATATTCCGCGCAACCACATGGTCGAGGCGGCGCTCGATTCGGCGACAAAGGGCGACCTGGCGCCATTCGAGCGGCTGGTCGAGGTGCTTGCCGACCCGTTCACGGAGCGCAAGGGGCTGGAGGTCTTCGCGCTGGGGGCGCCCTCGGACTTCGGCCCCTACACCACTTATTGCGGCACCTGATCCGGGCCGAGGGGCCTGGGTGGTGGATAATCATCCCGCGCCGGGCCATAGTCGGGCCTGAGAAGGGTGGCTCGAGGCGGATTGAATGAACCAGAACATGCATTTCGATCTGGTGGTGCTTGGCATCCTGTGTGCCTTCATCGCCTATTCGCTGGTCACCCGCGCCGTTGACCGCTCGCTGCTGACGCTGCCGATCATCTTCATGTGTCTGGGCTTCGCGCTGTCGGAACCGTTGCGGACGGCCGCGCCGCCGGAAGTGCTCGACGAGGGCAAACGGCTGCTCGCCGAAGTCACCCTGGTGCTGGTGCTGTTTTCCGACGCATCGCACGTGCAGTTCTCGCAACTCAGGCAAAGCTGGCGATTGCCTGCCCGGATGCTGCTGATCGGCCTGCCGCTCTCGATCGGACTTGGCACGCTTGTCACCTTCCTGGTCAGCCCGGAGGGCGGGGTCGCGATGGCGCTGCTGACGGCCGCGGTGTTGACGCCGACCGACGCCGCTCTGGGCCAGAGCGTTGTCACCAGCGCCAATGTCCCTGAAAAGCTAAGCGAAACCATCAATGTGGAAAGCGGACTGAATGATGGGCTGGTGCTGCCCTTCGTGCTGCTGGGCGCGATCCTCGCCTCCGCCGGCATGGCGAATGCTGCGACCGACGGGCTGGCGCTCAAGGCGGTGCTGCAGATCGTGCTTGGCCCGCTGGCCGGGATTTTCACGGGATGGGTGGTGGCGCGGCTGATGGATGTGGCGCAGGCGCGCCGGCTGATTGCCGCATCGGCGGAAGGGGTGGTGTTCCTGGCAGCGGCCTTTGCGGCCTATGTGCTGGCCACGGTCATCGGCGGCAACGGATTCATCGCGGCGTTCGTTGCGGGCATGATCTTCGGCAACAGCTACAGGCACAATATCCGCTTCGTGCGCGAATTCATGGAAGGGGCGGGACTCATCCTGACCATGTCCGCCTTCCTGGTGTTCGGTGCGCTTCTCCTGCCCGATGGACTGGCGCATGCCTCGATGAAGACCGTGCTGATAGCGGTGCTGTTCCTCACCGTCGTGCGGGTGGGCGCAATCTGGCTGTCGCTTCTGGGCTCGGGGCTGAAGACGCGCGAAAAGCTGTTTCTCGGCTGGTTCGGGCCGCGCGGGCTGGCCTCGATCCTGTTCACGTTGGTGATCATCGACGAGTTCGAGTTTGCCAACGAGGCCGAACTGCTTGCCTGCGTATCGATGACGGTGGCGCTGTCGATCATCGTTCACGGGCTGAGTTCGACGCCGCTGGCCCGGTGGATCGGCAGAGTCTCGGGACGTTGAGTTCCGGCCGGGCTGCGAGGGAGTGTTTGCGAGGCTCAGGCCTTTTTCAGAAACTCGGTGCGGAGCACCAGACCCTTGATCTTTTCGACCCGGCACTCGACCTCGTCGGGATTGCCGGTGAGCCTGATGCCCTTGACCAGCGTGCCGCGCTTGATGGTCGAGGAGGTGCCCTTGACCTTGAGATCCTTGATCACGGTGACATTGTCTCCGTCGGCCAGCACCGCGCCATTGGAATCCCGGGTTTCGTCGCTCATCAGATTTGCCTTTCGCAGGGGTTGGCGGCCGGTGTAGCGTTTCGATGCGCCCAGGGGAAGGGCCGGCAGGCGGGTTGGCGCCCGGGTGCGGTTTCGCACTACGAACCAGACCGTTGTCCGGCTGACACGTGGCTGTCGCAATGACGGTTTAAGGGGGCGTCATTGCACATGGAGATTGATCATGACGATGTTGTACAGGCTTGTTGCCGGCGCCATTCTTGTCTCGGCCACACTGGCCGGTGCCGCGCCGGCGGCGGATATCGAACTGGGACCGCGTCCCGCCTTCCTGATCGACAAGATGGCCGAAGGGGCGCTCAAGGACGAGCTGCTCGCCTGTGACGGCAAGCCGGTGTCGACAACGCTGTTCTCGATCGGCCATCGCGGCGCGCCGCTGCAGTTCCCCGAGCACACACGGGAATCCTACATGGCGGCCGCGAAGATGGGCGCGGGCATCATCGAGTGCGACGTGACGTTCACCAAGGACAAGGAACTGGTCTGCCGCCACGCTCAGAACGATCTGCACACCACGACCAATATCCTGGCGACCGACCTGGCCCAAAAATGCACCAAGGGCTTCACGCCTGCGGCTGGCGGCAAGGCTTCTGCCGAGTGTCGCGCCTCCGACATCACCCTTTCGGAGTTCAAGACGCTCAATGGCAAGATGGACGCAGCCAACAGCCAGGCCGAGACCGTCGAGGATTACATTAACGGTACCGCGGAGTGGCGGACCGACCTTTATGCGGCGGCCGGCGGCACGGTGTTGACCCACCGCGAATCAATCGCGCTGATCGCCTCGCTCGGCGGCAAGTTCACGCCGGAGCTGAAATCTCCCTCAGTGGAGATGCCCTATGACGGCTTCAGCCAGGCCGACTATGCGCAGAAGATGATCGACGAGTACAAGGATGCCGGCATCCCCGCATCCGATGTCTGGCCGCAGTCGTTCAATCTCGATGATGTGCTCTACTGGATCGAGAACGAGCCGGAATTCGGCGCCCAGGCGGTCTATCTCGATGGCCGTTACAGCGAAGACGGGTTTGATTTCCGCAAGCCGGAAACGTTCAAGCCCTCCATGCAGCAGCTTGCCGACCAGGGCGTCAACTACATCGCGCCGCCGATCTGGATGCTGCTGACGCTTACGGATGGCAAGATGGTGCCGTCGCCCTATGCGTTGGAGGCGAAGAAGGCCGGACTGAACATCATCGCCTGGTCGTTCGAAAGGTCGGGCCCGCTCAACACCGGCGGCGGCTGGTACTATCAGTCGGTGGGCGACGTGATCAACAATGACGGGCAGATGTACGAGGTGCTCGACGTGCTGGCGCGCCAGGTCGGCATTGTCGGCATGTTCTCCGACTGGCCGGCGACGGTGAGCTATTACGCGAGTTGCACCGGCCTGAAGTAATCCTTCACAGGTACCGCTGATGCGAAGATGGCCACGCCGGAAAGGCGTGGCCATCTTCTTGATGCCTTGCCAGTGCGCAGAATGGCGGGCACGGTCTCAGCGGCAGTCAAGCGGGCGGACCTCGCCGACTTCGATGTTTCGGCCATGATCGTCGGTGGCGAGAAACCGTGGCGGCGCATCCGCGTCGAACACCGCACAGGTGAGATGGCCGGTGTTGACCGCGCCGGTGTCGATGGCGATGCGGTTGGCGTGGAGTTCGGGCAACGCAGAGGCGGTGATGGTGTGGCCGTGGACAACGGTCTTGGGGAGCGGCCCGGTGAAACCAAGGAATTTCTCGCGGATCCAGCGGGTGGTCACCGGGTCCTGATCGGCAAGCGCAAGATTGGGGTCTATGCCGCCGTGGACGAAGACGTGGTCGTCGGTTTCCACCATCCAGTCCGCCGCACGCAGGGCTGCGACATGGCCGGGATGAGCGATGGCCAGTTGTCGGACGGCGCCGTCGACGTCGTCGATGTTCTCAAACCCGTAGGAGCGCAGGGTCTCATCGCCCCCATTCATCAGCCAGCGGTGCATTATCGTTTCTCGGTCGTGGGCGGCATTGAGGAAGCTGAGCAGAAATTCCTCGTGATTGCCGAGGATCAGCCGCGAACCGGGATGCGCCTCGAGCGTGGCAATTGCCAGATCGAGGCATTGCCGGCTTTCCGGGCCGCGATCGATGAGATCGCCCAGGAAGATGATGCGAAACCGGCGATCACCCGCATCCGTGCGGATGGCTTCGAGCAGGGCTTGCAGCAGGTCGCGCCGACCGTGGACATCTCCGATGGCATAGGTGAGCGACATTCGGGAACCTTTGCTGTGTCGTCCGAGGTGCCGGTGACCGCGCCAGTGTCTGGTCGCAGCCGGAGGGACAATTGTCTGACCCGCCGGGTGGGGCTCGTCAAGACCGACTGCTCAAAGCCTTGATTGCGAGCGTGGCAGGCGTGGTCTGGCCGGAACCGGTCAATCGGGGGCGGTTTTTCCTCCGAAAGGCACCGTTGTGTCAAAAAGTCCGGGCCAATCGGGGGAGATGGGGTTGTGCAAACGCGCCTCAGCGTTCAAACACGGGGCTGATCGCCGCATCCGGCGGCTTGCCCACGCGGCATTGATCTCAACCCAGGATGAATTTCGTTTGAAAAACTCACTACGCACTGCCTTCACCGACCGCCGTCAGGATGCCATGGAAGCCAAGAAGAAGCTTCTGGAGAAAATGAAGGCGGCGCCGAAGGCGGATGATCCCGAAGTCATTGCCAAGCGCGCCGAACGCGCCGCGGTGGCCAAGGCGCGCGAAGAGCGCCAGGCCGAACGCGCGCGGGCAAAGCTTGAAGAGCAGGAGCGCAAGGCTGCGCAGGATGCTGCCGACGCCGCTGCCGCCTATGAAGCCGAACATGCCGAAGCCATTGCCCGCGAGGCAGAAGAAGCCGCCCGCGCCGAACGAGCCGTCGCCGACATGGCGGCGATGAAGGAAAAGCGCGATCAGCGCTACGCCGCCCGCAAGGCGCGACGCTGAGGTTGGCCGAGAGACTTTACCCCCTCACCAACAAAATCTGCGACTTGGTCGAAGGCCAAGTGCCAGAAATTGCAGGTGAGGGGATTGCGCTGCTTCTTTGCACATCTGTTCGGCTGTCGTGTTGAACCTGATCCGTCATCACGGCCCGCGAGCGTCCGCAGAGCCGGAAGAGTCTGCTACCGAGTAAGTTTCGCGGTGGCCAGTTCCTGAACCACTTTCGGGCTGACAAGCATAAAATTAGGAGATTCTATTCTTTATAATGCGCTGAAAAGTTGAGAATTCTATCCGAGAAATACTATACCTATTATCAAAATCACCCAAAAAACAAGAGCTCCGCCACCGCTCCAAGATAGCCAATAGTACTCGTTTCGCAATATGCGATCTACGGATACTTCTGCTTCATCTGAGCTGTTTGATGATCGCATAGATTCAACTGTACCTGAGATAACAGCGTATCCAAATGCGAAGGCTAGAAGTGTTAGTGCAATCCCTATAATATACATGGTGTATAAGAAGCCGCTCATTGATGCGTCTTCATCTATTGATCTAATTAAAAAAGATGCAGCGGTTGTAAATATGGTTATTCCTGTAAACAAAAACCTTGGCAACTCGAACAAAGCTCTTTGATACTCTAGCGCTTCTTTTGGAAGAATTGCCATTGTAGTCTCCTATAGCTTAATTCTGTTAATTCTTCTCCTGCACCAATCATCAATCCGTCTACGGACGGTATTCAAATGATTGCCTTCTTTCGCTATTGCATCGATCAGTCCAGTAGCGATGTCTCTTGCTGCCTTCTTCACCACTTTTCGGCGATTGCTGGGTCGATCCTTTTTCAGAGTATTACGTGATTCGCCTCCTGAATTGTTAACTCCGGCATTAATTTTCTCAATTTCAATCTGTTCAACGATTTTCTCCGCCGCGGTGTTGGCCGCTTCAATTCTGGTCTTATCTGCAAACTCTGCTCGAGCACGCTTGGAAACCAAGTCTTTAAAGAAAGCTTCTGCTGCGAAATCGTCTTTCATCCCAATGGTCACTGCGCTCCCCTTTGTATAAATCTGATTGACGTCCCGCATTTTTTCTATGATAGCGTGTATCAAACGTCAAGCAACAGTGTGCTAGGCAAAGGTTACATTGCCTAGCACACTCGGAAGTCAGTTATATCGCCATTTCCTTTGGCATATCAGTAGCGATTTCCTCAGCTGCACCCGCTCGTCGAGCCACACGTGTCGCACTTCTCGCAGGTGCCGTTCCTCACCATGGTGAAGTTCTGGCACTCGGCGCACATGTTGCCGGTATAGCCTTGCGCGATCGAGCGCATGCGGCGGTTGGCTTCGAGCTTTTTGGCGTCGGCCTTGGCGTCTGCCGCTGCCTCGGCGGCGTCGTCGGAGAACATTTCGTCCATCTCGATCTCGACGGCCAGTTCCTCGGCGCGTTCCTCGTATTCCCGCTTGAAGGCGAGGGCGCCGTCGGAGGCGATGGCTTCCGGTTCGGCGCGGACGGCCAGGTTGCCCGAGGCCTTGGTCGAGGTGGTCTTCGACGAGAACGAGGCGGTGATCACCGAAGCGCCGGAGGAGGGCGAAGGTGCGGCCTGGCCCTTGGGCTCGGCGTTGGCCGCCGTGCCGGCACCGGTGACGACCTTGAGCGAGGCGCCGCGGGTCAGGCCCTTGGAGAAGGGCTGTGCCTTGCCTTCCGAGATCCCCTTGCCGAGCGCGGTGTTGGTGAAATCGGAGGTGTCGACATGGGCAAGGTCGTGACGCGCCAGGTAGGAGACGGCCAGCTCGCGGAAGATATAGTCGAGGATCGAGGTGGCGTTCTTGATGGCGTCATTGCCCTGCACCATGCCTGCCGGCTCGAACTTGGTGAAGGTGAAGGCCTCCACATATTCTTCCAGCGGCACGCCGTATTGCAGGCCAAGCGAGATGGCGATGGCGAAGTTGTTCATCATCGCACGGAAGGCAGCACCTTCCTTGTGCATGTCGATGAAGATCTCGCCGAGACGGCCGTCGTCGAATTCGCCGGTGCGCAGGTAGACCTTGTGGCCGCCGATGACGGCTTTCTGGGTGTAACCCTTGCGGCGGTTCGGCAGCTTCTCGCGGTCGCGGTAAAGCCGCTCGACCACGCGCTCGACGATCTTCTCGGTCACCGTGACGGCCTGGGCGGCGGCGGGCTGGGCCACCAATGCCTCGATCGCGTCATCCTCGTCCTCGTCATCCTCGATCAGCGAGGAATTGAGCGGCTGCGAGAGCTTGGAGCCGTCGCGGTAGAGCGCGTTGGCCTTCAGCGCCAGCTTCCAGGAGAGCATGTAGGCGCTCTTGCAGTCATCAACGGTTGCGTCGTTGGGCATGTTGATGGTCTTCGAGATCGCGCCGGAGATGAACGGCTGGGCCGCCGCCATCATGCGGATGTGGCTTTCCACCGACAGGTAGCGCTTGCCGACCTTGCCGCACGGGTTGGCGCAATCGAACACGGGGTAATGCTCGACCTTGAGGTGCGGAGCGCCTTCGAGCGTCATCGCGCCGCAGACATGGATGTTGGCGGCCTCGATGTCCTTCTTTGCAAAGCCCATGGCGGACAGCATGTCGAAGGAGAAATCGTTCATCTGCTCGTCGGTGAAGCCGAGCACTGATTTGCAGAAGTCCTCGCCCAGGGTCCACTTGTTGAAGACGAACTTGATGTCGAAGGCGGCCTTGGTGG
This sequence comes from Parahoeflea alexandrii, assembly GCF_024105735.1. Classification (GTDB taxonomy): domain Bacteria; phylum Pseudomonadota; class Alphaproteobacteria; order Rhizobiales; family Rhizobiaceae; genus Hoeflea; species Hoeflea alexandrii. The sequence goes on from NZ_JAAAML010000001.1 coordinate 1,650,239, forward strand.
CGCCGTTGATGGCTTCGATCTTCTCGTCGGTGAAGCCCTTGGCTTTCAGCGAGCCGGGGTTGATGCCGGGCGCCTGGTTGATGTTGCCGTGGCCGACCGCATAGGCTTCGATCTCGGCCAGCTGGGCCTCGGAATAGCCGAGCGTGCGCAGGGCTTCGGGCACCGCGTTGTTGATGATCTTGAAGTAGCCGCCGCCGGCGAGCTTCTTGAACTTGACCAGCGCGAAGTCGGGCTCGATGCCGGTGGTGTCGCAATCCATCACCAGGCCGATGGTGCCGGTGGGGGCAATTACGGTGGCCTGGGCGTTGCGGTAGCCATGCTTCTCGCCGAGCTTCAGAGCCTTGTCCCAGGCTGCCGTGGCGTGGGCGATCAGGTCCTGGTCGGGGCAATCCTCATGGATCAGCGCGACCGGGTTGACCGACAGGTCCTCGTAGCCGGTGACCTCGCCATGGGCGGCGCGGCGGTGATTGCGGATCACCCGCAGCATGTTCTTCTTGTTGTCCTTGTAGCCGGCAAAGGGGCCTATCTCGCCGGCCATCTCGGCCGAGGTGGCATAGGCGACGCCGGTCATGATCGCGGTCAGCGCACCGCAGATGGCGCGGCCTTCCTTGGAGTCGTAGGGAATGCCGGTGGTCATCAAGAGGCCGCCGATATTGGCGAAGCCGAGGCCCAGGGTGCGGTACTTGTAGGAGAGCTCGGCAATCTGGTGCGAGGGGAACTGCGCCATCATCACCGAGACTTCAAGCACGATGGTCCAGAGCCGGACCGCATGTTCGTAATCGGCAATGTTGATGCGCTTGGTGTCCTTGTCCTTGAAGCGCAGCAGATTGAGCGAGGCCAGGTTGCAGGCCGTGTCGTCGAGGAACATGTATTCCGAGCACGGGTTGGAAGCGCGGATCGGGCCGGCCGCCGGGCAGGTGTGCCAGTCGTTCATGGTGGTGTTGTAGTGCAGGCCGGGATCGGCCGAGGCCCAGGCGGCATGGCCGATCGATTCCCAGAGGTCACGGGCCTTGAGCGTCTTCATCACCTTGCCGTCCTTGCGGGCGGTCAGGTTCCATTCGCCGTCGGCTTCGACCGCCTGCAGGAAGTCGTCCTTGATCGAGACCGAGTTGTTGGAATTCTGGCCCGAAACCGTCAGGTAGGCTTCCGAATCCCAGTCGGTGTCGTAGGTCTTGAACTCGATGTCGGTGTAGCCCTGGCGCGCAAACTGGATGACGCGCTTGACGTAGTTTTCAGGCACCTGGTCCTTCTTGGCAGCCTTGATCTCGCGCTTGAGCGCAGGGTTCTGCTTGGGGTCGAAACAGGCGTCGTTGTCAGCCTCGCAGTTCATGCAGGCCTTCATGATGGCTTTCAGGTGACCGGCGACGATCTTCGAGCCGGTGACGAGAGCCGCGACCTTCTGCTCTTCCTTGACCTTCCAGTTGATGTAGTCCTCGATATCGGGGTGGTCGATGTCGACCACGACCATCTTGGCCGCGCGGCGGGTGGTGCCGCCCGACTTGATGGCGCCGGCGGCTCGGTCGCCGATCTTGAGGAAGCTCATCAGGCCCGACGACTTGCCGCCGCCCGACAGCTTCTCGCCTTCGCCCCTGAGATGCGAGAAGTTGGAGCCGGTGCCCGAGCCATACTTGAACAGGCGCGCTTCACGCACCCACAGGTCCATGATGCCGTTCTCGTTGACGAGATCGTCCTCGACCGACTGGATGAAGCAGGCGTGCGGCTGCGGATGTTCGTAGGAGGATTTCGACTTGGTCAGCTTGCCGGTGAACGGGTCGACATAGAAATGGCCCTGGCCGGGGCCGTCGATGCCGTAGGCCCAGTGCAGACCGGTGTTGAACCATTGCGGGGAGTTCGGGGCAACGCGCTGGGTGGCGAGCATGTAGGCCTGCTCGTCCATGAAGGCGCGGGCGTCTTCCTCGGAGGAGAAATAGCCGCCCTTCCAGCCCCAGTAGGTCCAGGTGCCGGCGAGACGGTCGAAGACCTGGCGGGCATCGGTTTCCGAGCCGTAGCGTTCGTCTTCGGCAAGCTCCGCGAGGGCTTCCTCGTCGGCGACCGAGCGCCACAGCCATGAAGGGACCGAGTTTTCCTCGACCTTCTTCAGGCGCGCGGGAACACCCGCCTTGCGGAAATATTTCTGCGCCAGGATGTCGGCTGCGACCTGGCTGAACTGTACCGGGACATCAATGTCGGCGAGGCGGAAGACGATCGAGCCGTCCGGGTTCCTGATCTCGCTTGTCGCCTTGCGGAATTCGATGTCCGCGTAGGCAGATTGGCCCTCTTTGGTGAACCGGCGTTCAATGCGCATTGTCGTCCTCTTTTTTAAATTCGTAGCCGAACGCATTCTTGCGTCGCGACAATATCTTCCCCGCAGGCCGCACAGTCATTGTACAGCCAGTTGCTCAACTCGGTCACTCAATGTGTTCCCGCTCAGGGGAACGCTCTATCTTGTGGGTAGGTTGGCTGTAAACACTAAATATAGTGTTAACAACTCATTTATGCCAGTCCCCATCATGGCAGATCGCCGTCAATTCCGCACATCAAAGCGTGCCCCTCAAACCACCGCAAAACTCACGGGGAAAGATGCTCTGAACCGAAAATGTCGGGATTTGACTGGGCTCTAAACATTCCAGCCGCGCCGCCGCCGCAACGTGTTTCCTATAAGCAGCGACTCGTATGAATGCGTCAAGGGGTTGTCTGTGCCAGATTCTTGCACACCATATCTAGTGGACTGCGATTGTGGAAAACGAGGACAAGGCCGCAAATGCGCCTGTCGCCCATTGCTCCAAGAAAGATGATGGAAACGCCTGCCGGGGTGCGGCGACTGTTCAGGGCCGACTCAGTTCAGGCAGGATGCCCGAACAATCAAAGCTTTAGGAGATCCTTGAACTGCACACTCAAGACTGCGGGAAGGTCAAGTAACGCGCGGTCAGTGTCGGGATGCCTCGCCGCGATCGGCAGGGATCTAGTCAGATGTTCGCAGTCATCGCGGCTGCAGCCGCTTGGATTACTGATCCTGAGGCGCGAATCAGGCCGCACGCAAAAGCTGGAAGGCGTCGCGGATGACGTCCTTCAATCCGTCCTCCCCGATGAGGCCGATGGCGGTGGCGACGGGGAACCACTTGCGTCGGCGCTGGCCCTTTTCGGGCCATTGTTCCTTTTCCTCGACAAGCCGGAGGAGGTAGACATCGACGTCGCACAGGGCATCGCCGCGCCGGGTGCGCTGCTTGACATAGCGGTAGTGACCGACCGGGCCGCCTGGCATCACCTCGCCGATGAGCCCGGCTTCTTCCCATGTTTCCCGCAGTGCGGCCTGCCCACCGTCCTCGTCTTCCTCGATCCAGCCCTTCGGTATGATCCAGCGTCCCGTGTCACGGCTGGTGACCAGGAGAAGTTCCCGCGCTTCGCCCGAGCCGCGGAAAACCGCTGCTGCCGATTGCCGCCTGGTCTTGCGTTTGAGACCATTCGGTTCATCGTCCGGAAGCCTGAACAGGTCCAGCAGGTGTTTGAGCCTGTCAAATGCAGTCATGGGAACGAATCATCTCCTTGATTGGTCTTCGCATGGAATCTTGACCGTTTTGCTACAATCGGACCCTGGCCGACCATTCTTTCGGCCTGTGCCCGCCTTCATGCTGGTGTGTCATGGCATCATCGCCGTGTTCTGAAAGGGCTATTGGCGGATGCATGGCAAGCGAACGCAAAAGGGACACGGCGCTGGCCGTGTCCCTGATATAGTGTCTCAATCCGTCTGGCCAAGTTTCTTGTCTGGCGGGACGGGGAGAGGAGGCATGCGGTATCAGAACTCGTCCCACTGTTCTGCGGCCGCAGCTGCTGCGCCACCGCCGCTGGCCGCGCGCCGCACGGGCTTGGGCGCGGGAGCCGCGGCAGCCGTCTTTGGCCTCGCCGCAGGCGCGCTCGGCCGAGACGTGCTGGTCTCGTTGACGCTGAACACCGCAAGTTTGGCGACCAGACCGTCGGCATCGGTTGCCAGGCCGCGGATCGACTTGGTGGTGTCGGACACCAGTGCGGTGTTCTGCTGGGTCGTCTGGTCCATGTTGACCACGGCCGAGTTGATCTCGGAGATGTCGGCCGCCTGTTCCCGCGCCGTATCGACAATCTTGGCGATGTAGTCGTTGATGTGCTTGACCTGCTCGCCGATCGAACGAAGCGCCTCGCCGGTCTGGTTGACCAGGGTCACGCCGCTGCTGACCTGCGTCGAGGACGTTTCGATCAGCGCGTTGATCTCCTTGGCGGCGCCAGCCGAGCGTTGGGCCAGTTCGCGGACTTCCTGGGCAACCACGGCAAATCCCTTGCCGGCCTCACCGGCGCGGGCTGCTTCAACACCGGCATTGAGCGCCAGCAAGTTTGTCTGGAAGGCGATTTCATCGATCACAGTGATGATCTGGCCGATCTGTCGGGACGAGCCCTCGATCTCGGTCATGGCGCTGACGGCCTTGGAGACGATCTGCTCGGAGACGGAGGCATTCTTGGTTGCCTCGTCGACCAGGCGACCGGCTTCGCCGGCCCGCTTTGATGCGGTCTGGACGTTTTCGGTGATGCGGCCGATGGCTGCGGCGGTTTCTTCAAGCGAGACAGCCTGCTGCTCCGTGCGCTGCGAGATACGCTCCGCGTCGGAACACACGTCATTCGATCCTTCGCTCATCTTGCGGGCAGAGCGGCTCAATTCCGCAACCAGTTGCTCGAGAGACTCCATGGAGGAGTTGAAGTCGCTCCTGAGGACTTCCAGCGTCTCGTCGAAGCGGTCGGTCAGGCGAATGCGAAGGTCGCCTTGCGCCAGCTGGCGCAGGCCGCGGCCGAGCGACTGCATGGCGAACTGAAGGCGTTCGGTGTCGGCTGCGCGTTCGGCTTCGCGGCTGCGTGCATCCTCAAGGTTCTGCTGCTGCGCCGCCTCGGCCTTGCGTGACATTTCGCCGGCCTGTTTGTTGGCGGCTTCGGTTTCACGCATCGCTTCGTCATTCTGGGCGAAGGCGGTGGCAAGCGAATGGCCAAGGGCCACCAGGGCGCCGGCTTCGAGGATCAGGATGACCGCATGCAGAACCACGCGGCTGAAATCCGTTTCGCCGGGGAAGACGGCAGCCGGGATCAGGAAGAACAGTGCAAGATGGTGGACGGCGGTCAGGCCGGCAAAAGCCAGAATCGGCTGCCAGTTCACCCATGACGCACAGATCGCAAGGCTGGCGAAGAAGTACATGTGCATGTCGATCTGCAGCGGCGAGCCGGAGAAGGCGTAGACAAGCAGCGCCACGCTTGCGGCATGTGCCAGCGCAGTCGATATCTGCGTCGCGGTGCCGGTCCGGTCGCGCCACCAGGTAAGCGTTGCAACACCTGCGATGGCGGCGCCGCCACCCAGAACGACAACGGGATCTGCTTCCATGCCCCAAAGGTAACGAAGCACCATCATGCCGAGATTGATCCACAGCAGCGATACGATGGCGATGGCTGCCCGGGTACGGAGCGAATTCATGTAATTCATAGCGAAGATGTACTCCTGCAAAAGAAAGCGAGACTGCCGTCGAGAACCAGCATTGCGCCGGATTTGAACAAGCGAAGGGTGAAACCCGGGTCGTCGGAATAGGCGATAGCCGCATAGGGCGCGCCGGTGCCGTTCATCACAGATCCGCCGGCCCGCCCGATGACGTCGATGACGCGTCCCGGATCACTCCATGGCGCGACAATCACCAGGGCCTGCCCGTTGCGTGGAACAATGGCGGCTGCGGACAGCACGAACAGGATCACGGCAAGATTGATGCCGACGATACGGTACTGACTGAGCGTTTTGCTGGAAGCTGGTGTGGCATGCTGCATGGTGGTGAATGATACGCCGGTGAGCCGCGGTACATGCCTGTCACAGGCTTTGACAAGCTGATATCATTCCAGCCGGGGATGGTGTCCTAGTGACCCATATTGCTACAGATCTATATAAGAGACGGTTAACGTCAGCGCGAAAACAAAAAGGCCGTCAGGTCACTGGCGGCCACAGCTTCTTCGAGTGAGGCATTGCGCGATTTAACCGCGGGAATCCTTGGCAATCGGTTCGACATAGGCAAAACCCATGTCCCAGGGGAAGTAGATCCAGGTGTCCTGGCTGACCTCGGTCACGAAAGTATCCACCAGCGGCCGGCCCTTGGGCTTGGCGTAGACCGTGGCAAAATGGGCTTTCGGCAGCATGGCCCGGACGATTGCCGCGGTCTTGCCGGTGTCGGTGAGGTCATCGACTATGAGAACGCCTTCGCCCTCGGTTTCGAGGATGTCGGAGTTGATCTCCTTGAGCACCTTCATTTCGCCCTGACTGATGTAGTCATGGTAGGAGGCGACGGACACCGTATCAATGCGGCGGATATCGAGTTCCCGCGAAATGATTGCGGCCGGAACCAGGCCGCCGCGGGTGATGCAGACAATCGCCGTCCATTCCTGCCCGGTGCCGCTCAGACGCCATGCGAGCGCGCGTGCGTCGCGGTGAAACTGGTCCCATGAGACCGGAAATGCTTTGTCTGGAAGGGACATGGTTTGCTTCCTTGCGAGAGCTGGCAACCGCGATGGCTGCGTTCCAACATGAGTAAACGCGGCAAATAGCCGGAATCCGGTATCAAGCGCAAGCCGCAGAGCTGCGGCTATCCCCAAAAGCTGCGGCTGGAATCGGGTGGCGGCCGCGTCACCCGTGCGCAATCATCACGTCTCATTGCAAAACGGGGATGATTGATCATGCTGTTTGTTATTGCTCTTATGGCCTTCCTGTTTCCGCTGGCTTACAGCCCGGGGCCCGGCAACATGTTCTTTGCCGCGCTTGGCGCGCGTTTCGGGACCGTGGCTACCTTGCCGGCCAATGCCGGTTATCATATCGCCACGCTGGTGGTCACCGGCCTGCTGGGCCTGGGACTTGTGTCGGCGGTGCACCCCGGCACATCCCTGTTTGTGGGGTTGAAGCTGGCCGGATCGGTCTACGTGATGTGGCTCGCTTGGAAGTTGGCGACATCAGGCAGCACCGGCGCGGGCATGGAGAGCGGCAAGGCCGGGTTTCTTGATGGCGTCTGGCTGCTTCTGCTCAACCCCAAGGCCTATGTCATCATCTTGTTGATGTACTCGCAGTTCGGTACGATGGGACCCACCGACCTGCTCGCGCGGGTTGGCGTGATATCGCTTGTGTTCACGCTCAACAATCTGTTGGCATTCCTGCTGTGGACAGTGGCCGGGGACGGATTGGGCCGGCTGTTTCGCAGCGAAGCCCATGCGCGCCGGCTCAACCTTGTCTTTGCCGCCATACTGGCCGGTGTCGGATTCTGGATGATGCTCGGATGACGGACCGCGCGCCCCTTGTGAGCCGCGCGGTGCCTGCAGCAGGTCAGCGAGACATCAGCACCGGTACCGGAGAGCTTTCCAGGAATGCCCGGGTAACGCCGCCAAACAGCCATTCCCTCAGCCGCTGATGGGTGTAGGCGCCCATGACCACCAGATCGGCATTGCTGGCGGCAACCTGGGCCGAAATCGCCTCGGCAGTCGAGCCCGATCCCTTGGAAACGGTCGTGACATTGACGTGGATGTGGTGGCGCGACAGGCAACTGGCGATGTCGGTGCCCGCCAGCGGCGCGTCGATGTCAGGCAGCTTGTCGGGATCGACAATGACTACTTCGACCGCTTCGGCGGCCTTGAGCAGCGGCAGCGCGTCATGGGTGGCGCGGGCGGCCTCGCGTGAGCCGTCCCAGGCGATGAGCACTCGGCGGATCGGCGAGGCAAGCTTGCCGTTGGGCGGCAGGAAGAGGACTGGGCGGCCGCCTTCGAACAGCAGCGCCTCGACATTTGTGGCCATGTCCTCGTCTGCGGCCCGGTCGGGCTGACGGACAACCACCAGATCGGCCGAGCGGGCGCTGACAAGAGCAGAAACGGCACTGTCGCCACCGGGGGAACGAACCGGCCGCCATTCGTGCGAAAGACCAGCGGTTTCACAGGCTTTCTCGAAAGCCGCACCGAGATCTCGCATGCGCTGGTCGGCCTGCTCATAGAGCGCGGCGATGGTCGCTGCATCCGGGACGTCTATGGGGGCAGAGAGGACAACAAACTGCGACGGCTCTCCATGGCAGCCAATCAGGTGCAGATCCCTGCCGGCGGCAAAATCGGCGATGGCGGAGGTCAGGGGTGCCACGTCGGCCTGGGATGAGTAGACGGCAAGAATCGTATGGTAGGCCATGGGTTGATCTCCTTTGTCGAGGCACAATGGCAGGTGTCTGTCCGGCCACCATGCGTCGCGCGGGAGGTTGCCGCATTGATCCTTATCAAACGTCCTTTTTGGTCAATTTCGAGGTGATTTCGCTCAACATGGCCTCGACATCCCGCCTGGCGGCACGGATGGCAACCGAATCGCGGCCGCGAATGACAATTTCGGTTGAAAAGCTGTCGCCGGAAAAACGCGGGTAGGAGCCGATATTGACGTCTGGATGAGCCTTGGCAATGGCGCTCAACGGGTCACCGATATCGCCTTCTCCATAAGGGCAGCTGACCTTGTCGGAGAGAATCTTCACGCCGGTGTTCAAGGTCGGCAGGACATTGTCGAGCATGGCCTGGAAGACGGAGGGTACGCCGGCCATTACGTGCACGTTGCCGATGACGAAGCCAGGCGCGCGGCTGACGGGATTGTCGATATGCCTGGCTCCGACCGGCATCCGCGCCATGCGGCGCCGTGCTTCGGTGAACTCCAGTCCACGCTCGGCGTAATGCGCGCCGAGCAGGGCGAGCGCAGCCGCATCATGGGTGCATTCGACACTGAAGGCTGCGGCCACGGCGTCGGCGGTGATGTCGTCATGGGTGGGGCCGATGCCGCCTGAGGTGAAAACGTAATCATAACGGCTTCTCAGGGCGTTGAGGGCCTCGACAATCCGGTCCTGCTCATCGGGCACGATGCGGACTTCCTGCAGCTCTATACCGGTGGCGGTGAGCAATTCGGCCAGGTGGCCGATGTTCTTGTCCCGGGTGCGGCCGGACAGCAATTCGTCGCCGATGGCGAGCGCTGCTGCGGTGACGGAACGGGTGTCGCTCATGATTTTGCTCCTCAGCCAAACGCGTTTGAATAGACCTGTTTCCGGCGCCGGCGCAAGAGAGCATCGCCGTGTCGCTTGGGTTGGATTGTGAACAATCTGTGCTGTGATCGGGAGGTTTATGTGAACAGCAGATCGCTTACTTGTCTGCATGAACCGCCGCGGGCGGCAACCACGGACAAGGAGATGAAAATGGCGAAGGTACTGGTGCTTTACTATTCGAGCTGGGGCCACATGGAAACAATGGCGCAAGCTGCTGCCAAGGGCGCGGCATCCGCCGGCGCCGATGTGACGATCAAACGCGTGCCCGAACTGGTGCCCGAAGACGTTGCCAAGGCGGCTCACTACAAGCTCGATCAGGACGCGGAAATCGCCGACCCGCTGGAGCTTGCCAACTACGACGCGATCATCTTCGGTGTTTCGACCCGCTACGGCATGATGTCGGCGCAGCTAAAGAACTTCCTCGACCAGACGGGGCCGCTCTGGGCGGAAGGCAAACTGATCAACAAGGTCGCTTCGGTGATGTCGTCGACCGCCACCCAGCATGGTGGCGCGGAACTTGCGATCCTGACCACGCAGGCTTCACTGCAGCACCATGGCATGATCATCGTGCCGCTGTCCTACGCCTACCAGGGCCAGTCGGGCAACGACGTCGTGCGCGGCGGCTCGCCCTACGGCATGACCACCACGTCGAACACCGACGGTTCGCGGATGCCTTCCGAGCAGGAACTCGAAGGCGCCGAATTCCAGGGCAAGCGGGTCGCCGAGATCGCTGCCAAGCTGGTCGCCTGAACAGACTGGCCGAGACCCCGGGCCATTGCAGGCCGGATGGTTTGTGCCCCGCCGTCAGTGACAGCGGGGCACTTGTCGTTTTTTACCCAAACTGGGTTGCAAGCCTTGCCTGCATGCTGATCGTCAGCTACCGACTAGCTCACGTGCGGACGTGGCGAAACTGGTAGACGCAAGGGACTTAAAATCCCTCGGCCGCGAGGCTGTACGGGTTCGAGCCCCGTCGTCCGCACCAATTTTCCCAGACCTGCTAGCCCATGAGCGCGTGAATCCGCGTGCCGGCTCCAGGCGTTTTCCATTTACAGGGCCCGCCCGACAATCAAAGCTGAAGGCTTCCGGCAGGGAAGTGGCCGGTGGGATTGCTTATCAGCGGTTGTTTCGGATTTCCGGCGAGTTGGCGATTGCCTCGACGATTTGTCGTGTTGCTTGCGCGATTGCGGCTTCGGATGAGGCGTTAAATGCCCTTGACCCGCCTTCGCAGGCCATTCCGCCATCGGCTTGCGCCTTGCCCGCACCTTGAACCGTCGTTCCCAGCAGCCTGCCGTTGGCGCTGCCGTCGACTGTAAGGCCGGCAGTCATCAGAACCGATGTGTTCATGGTGTTGCGCAGGAAACCCGGAACGGCTGTCAGCTCGGCGTCGAGTGTGATGCCGGTCACCTTTATCACGCCTGCGGCTTGACGCGCCCGCAACTCGGACTGCTTCACCGGCGCGATAACGGTCTCAACCGTCTCAAACTGCTGTTGCATTGCCAGCTCGACAGCGGTCTTGAAGCCGGCCCGCAGATCGACCGGGAATGTGTGGGCGATGCATGTGAAATCCGAAGCCCGCACGTTCCGGCTGAGCTCCGACGCATCAATGTACAGCAGATACTTGCCAGGGTTTTTCCGTGTGTCTGATACGTAGACCTGCACCGGCTCGGTGATCGTGGGTTCGGCGGAGTACTGGCAGCCAGCAAGGAATGCTGCTGTCAGCAGGGAGAGGGCCATTGAGCGCATCTGACGTCACCTCTATCGTCCGGGACGGTGACAAATAGCATCTGCCTGACGGATGTCGCAAGCGACCCGGTCGGCATAGCCGAACCGGAAGCTCGGTCAAACAGCGATCTTGAAGCCTATGCGCAGGCCGCCCCAGTGGCGGCCGTTGACCACGATCGGGGCCGAGAGGTCCTTCATCAGCACGAAATTGCCGCCGCCCATGTCGCGGCGGTAGGTCTGCAGCAGGAACGGCCTGGTGTTGCGGCCCGCGGCAAGCCCGGTGCGATCGTTGAAGATGCGGCGGTTGCGGCAATTGCCCGCGTTCCAGACAGGATCCGCGCTCTGCGGTTGAGAATAGATATAATTGTGGGTGGGCAGATATCCGTTGCGGTCGATCGCCGCGCAGAAGGTGACGCGTGGATCGAATTCCAGCATCGCCTCCTGGATCGGCGGCAGCAGCCGGTCGGTGTGCTGGGTGAACCGGGTCATGTGCTGAAGCGGATCGGTCCCACGGATGGGGGTATAGTTCTCGTCAAACAGATCGGAGAGCGACATCGCCCCGGATCTTATGGCCTGTTCAAAGAGTGTGGAGACTTCGCCGGCCTTGGCGATGCAATGGCGGATGAGCGGGGTGTCTTCGGTTTCAATGCCGCTTTCGGCGACTTCGCCGATGACGTTTTCGGAAAATGACACGAGGCGGTCGATCTTGGCGCTGGCCGCGGTCAGCATCTCCGCGCTGTTGTGAACCTGCTTGTCGAGTTCGGAGACCTTGGAGAGCACGGTCGAGCAGGCGCGGGTGGTTTCCTCGACCGGGTCGCTGATCCGTTCGATTTCGCTGATCATGCCGGCAACCGTCTGGCTGAAGCCTGTGAATTTCTGCAGTTCTCCGTCGATCTCGGTCGAGCGCTGGTGCGCGGCATTGGCCACCAGTTCGTTGTCGGCGTTCTGTTTCTGCAGCTTGTCGACGATCGAGCGCAGCGCCTCGAGCCGGGAGACGATGTCGCGCGAGACCGTGCCGGTCTTGTCGGCCAGTTGCTTGACCGCATCGGCGACGACGGCAAACCCGCGGCCGGCCTCGCCGGCGTGGGCTGCCATGATGCCGGCATTGACGGCAAGCAGCTGGGTCTGCGTGGCAATGCCCTGGATGGATTCGGAAAAGGAATGGATTTCCTTGATCTGGCTTGAGACAGAATCGAGCACGCCGGTAATCTCGGTGGCGTTGCTTGCCATCGACTTGATGTCGGAGACTGCGTTGACCAGGATGCCGTTGACGCTCTGTGTTGTGGTGTCGAGTCCTGCCTGGGTGGTTCTGGCAGCCTCGATTGCGCCACGCGAAGCCTCGGCGACCGTCTGATTGGACCGGGCGATCATCGAGATGTCACGGGTCAGGGCGTGGAATTCGTCAGCCTGCTGCGACATTGAACTCGAGACATCGCCGACCATGCCGCTGGTGTCGGCAATGTTGACGGACAATTCGCCGATCTGCGAACCGATGACGTTCATCGCCCGCTCGAGCCTGGCCTGGTCTTCTGCGGGAGGCGTCAAGACGTCCACATGCTGTGGGTCTGCGTCGTGCCGAACCTCCGGCTCATCGGCATAGGCAACTTGCAATGCTTGCATAGGTTTCGGTCCTCCAGATCTGAAGAGATAAGCAGATTTTGGTTAACCGATGGATAATTTAGCGGCCCTGTAGGTTATCCGATGGTCTACTCGCGCCAGAAAGCGGGAAGCAGCAGGACTAGAACCACCAGAATCTCCAGTCGTCCAAGCAACATCAAGAAGACCAGGATCAGTTTGGCGGGATCACCGAGCGAGCTGAAGTTTCCCGATGGCCCGATGATGGGTCCGATGCCCGGGCCGACATTGGCCAGCGCGGTAATCGATCCTGAAAGTGCGGTTTCGATATCGAGGCCGGTCGCGGCCAGGGCGATCGATCCCAGCGCCCAGATGCCGATATAGGCGCAGACGAAGAGAAACACGGTGCGTTGCATGTCGGGTTCGACGGCGACCGAGCCGTAACGCACCGGGCGCACGCTGTTGGGATAGATCAGCCGCATCAGTCCCGACCGGATCGAACTTGCGATGATCACCAGCCGGTAGGCCTTGATGCCGCCCGATGTGGATCCTGAGCAGCCGCCAAGAAAGGTCGCCACCAGCAGGATTGCCACGGTCAGCGGGCCCCACAGCGTGTAGTCGCTGCTGGCGTAGCCGGTGGTGGTAACGACAGAAACCACGTTGAAGGTCGCATGGGTCAGGGCCATGCCGAAGCTCTCGTCATGCGAAAGCCGAAGGCTCAGCGCGATGACGATGGAAAGCACGAGAAGGATGCCCCCATAGGCGAAGATCTGTGGGTCGCGCAGTGCGTCGAGACGGCCGCGTACGGCAAACAGGATCAGCACCGAGAAGGGCAGGCCGGCAATCGCCATGAAGACGGTGCCGGTCCATATCAACCCCGGGGAGGTGAAGGCGCCGAAGGAGGCGTCATGGGTGGAGAACCCGCCGGTGGCCATGGTGGTCATGGCATGGTTGAGGGCGTCGAAATCGCTCATGCCGAGCACCCGGTAGAGAATGGCGCAGGTCAGGGTCAGGCCGATATAGATGGCGAAGAAGGCGCGGACGAAAACCGCGAAGCGGGCGAAGGGCTTTTCGGAGGTGTCGGAGGATTCCATCTTGAAGACAGTGAAGCCGCCGACCTTGAGGTATGGCAGTACCAGCAGGCCAAGGGCGACAATGCCGATCCCGCCGATCCATTGCAGCAGCGAGCGCCAGAGCAGAAGCCCGGGGGGCGCAGAATCGAGCCCGGAGATGACCGTGGCGCCGGTGGTGGTGACGGCGGAGACCGATTCAAACAACGCATCGGCCATGTCGAGCCCGAGCGAGGCAAGATAGAACGGAATGGCGCCGGTGACCGACAGCGTGATCCACAAAAGGTTGACGACGAGAAAGCCGAGGCGCCGCGAGAACGGCGCGTTGATGCCGCGGTTGGCAGCCGCCGATGCCAGGCAGATCGCTCCGACCGCAAAAGACGAGACCGCAAAGACCTGCCAGTCGGGATTGCCGAAATAGAAATCGACCGCGGCTGGAGCCAGCATGGCAAGCGAAAGATAGAGTCCAGCCATGGACGCAATGAAAATCGCGGATCGGAAAGTGTTGCCGTGCACCCCTTGCCCTCTCGAAAGCCGGTTCAGGTTGGCAACCGGCCGGTTCCCGTGGCATAGACCCGTGATGACCGAAAAACAATCTCCCGATGATTTCCGCCGCTGTGTCGACGGCTCTCTTGCCGAGATGCGGGAGCTGTTTGCGGAAACGCCTCTGCAGCTTAATGATCATCTTTCGGCTCGATTTGGCGCGCGGATCTGGCTCAAGCGGGAGGATCTGTCGCCGGTCAGATCCTACAAGATCCGTGGCGCGTTCAATTTCATCCGCAAGGCGCTTGTGGCCAATCCGGAGCAGAAGCTGTTCGTCTGCGCATCGGCCGGAAACCATGCTCAGGGCTTTGCCTATGTCTGCCGGCATTTCGGCCGCAAGGGCGTCGTGTTCATGCCGGTGACGACACCGCAGCAGAAGATCGACAAGACCCGGGTCTTCGGCGGCGAGTTCATCGAGATCCGCCTGACCGGTGACTTTTTCGACGCCTGCTACGATGCGGCGCGGGAGTTCGCGGCAGCTGAAGGCGCGCTGATGGCGCCGCCGTTCGATCACGACGACATCATCGAGGGACAGGCCAGCGTCGGAGCGGAAATCGAAGCGCAGTTGCCCGAGGGCGAAGCGCCGGATCTTGTCGTGCTGCCGGTCGGAGGGGGCGGACTTTCGGCCGGTGTGGCGCGCTATCTGGAGGGCAGGCTCGATGCTGCCCGGTTCCTGCTTGTGGAACCGGAAGGAGCGCCGAGCCTGAAGGAGAGCCTGGCCGCCGGTCACCGGGTCAAGCTCGGAAAGATCGACAATTTCGTCGACGGCGCCGCGGTGGCGGAAATCGGTGAACGCAACTTCGAAATCCTGCAGCGGTTTCGCGCCGATCAGGTGCTTACCGTTCCCGAGAACGCGATCTGCCTGACCATGACGAGGATCCTCAATACCGAGGGCATCGTGCTTGAACCGGCCGGCGCTCTTTCAATTGCCGCGCTTGAGGCCATGGATCCGGCAAGCCTGAAGGGCAAGTCGGTCGTGGCAGTGGTCTCGGGCGGCAATTTCGATTTCGACCGGCTGCCCGACGTCAAGGAAAGGGCCATGCGCTATGCGGGCACCAAGAAATATTTCATTCTGCGCCTGCCGCAGCGACCGGGGGCGCTGAGGGACCTGCTGACACTGCTGGGGCCGGAAGATGACATTTCCCGGTTCGAATACCTGAAGAAATCGGCACGCAATTTCGGTTCGATCCTGATCGGTATCGAGACCAGCTCGCCCGAAAACTTCCTGCATCTGACAAAGGCTTTTGACGGCGCCGGCCTGAGCTATCAGGACATCACGGACAACGAGATCATTTCGAACCTGATCATCTGAACCATGTCAGAGGCCGGAAATCCATTCCGCCGTTTCAGCAGCCAGTCTTTCTGTGGTGGACGGCGACAGGGCATCGCCGGCGATGACATGGTGGCTCGGATCATCAGAATCAGTGACTTCGACCGTTGTGGCCGGACCGCCCCATCGGGAGGCCTTGTCCCTGACCAGTTCCGGCCGGATGACCTGATCCAGCGGCGAATAGACGAAGAGCGAGGGAAGGGTGATCGTGCCGGGATCAACCGCGTTGGCAAGATCGACCAGGGACGCCATCGGCAGCAAGGCAGCACTCGGGTATTCGTAGGTCCAGAATTGCCGGTGCAGCTCGTTGCGCGGTTCGAAAGCGCGGCGTTCCCCGACAATCAATCGCACCAATTGCTCGGCCCAGGGCATGGTCAGCAGGCCCGATCCAGAGGCCTGGATGCCGTAATTGGGGGAAAACTGGACCAGTCCAACGACATCGCGCATCAGGGCCGGTTGCGTAGCCGCCCAGGTGGCGAGCGAAGCGCCGGTGGAGGTCGCCATTATCACGACGCGTTCCCCCAGCCTGCGGCCGATGGCGACGGCTTCTGCAAAATCGTCGACCCAGCCGTGGACTGAGCCTTCGAGCATGGCATCGCCGCTGCGTCCATGGCCCCTGAGACGGGCAAAATGGAGGTTGGCGCCCAGTCTTTGGGCGACCATGTCGGGCAGGGGCCGCAATTCTCCGGGGCTGGCCGAGTAGCCGTGAATATAGACGATGGCCACGGGCGTGCGGGCGCGCGACGCCGGATAGGCCCAGATGATCTGCCGCTCATTGACGGGGCGCAGATCCTCAAACCTTGCCTCCGCTGAAGCGAGATAGGCATCGAGATCAACGGGCAAGGTGGCTTCATCGAAGCTGACCGTCGTGTCTGCCTGGGGTCTCGGGCCAAGCGCGAAGGCGGCCAGGCCAGCGAGGATCAGCAGGCCAAGGAGATAGAGCACAATGCGCCTCCTCGTAGTGGTCTTCGCCATGGGATAGGTCCTGCCTGCCGGGTCATCGACCGCGTGTCATGTCTAGCTGAGCTGAACTTAGATCGCGGCGTGTTGGTCCGCAAGACAGGCCCTGTGGGTCCGGTGTCAGGCCGGCTGACGATTGTGCAGGAACATCTTGTAGTAGCTTTCGACCTTGGCGCGGTTGTTGGAGGTCAACACCAGGGCTGCGCCGATGCGACCCGCCCTTATCCAGCGGACGGTGCCGACCAGCAGACCCATTTCCTCGGTTTCGACATCGATCTTGTCGCCACGGGCCATGGGAATACCGGCATCAAGCTGAAGGCATATGCCCTGCGGCGACAGGTCGATAACCGCTCCGGTGGTCTTCTGCCCCATGCAGTCGATCCTGGCCTTTACCCTGGTCTTGTCCCGCTTGATGGAGCGGCCGGTCAATCCGGTCATTTCAAAGTTCCCCCTGGCTGACTGACGGTTCAGTCTCGCATTTGCCGGTAATCAAATTGCTAAGGCGCGGATGGAAACTGCCTGTTCGCACAAGCGGGAGGTGCGGGTGCCGAGAGAACGCCGCCGATGGTCGTCCCGGCGCGGTCAACGCCGGGACAGGCAGGCCTTCGAAATGGTTCAGAGCTTGATGCGGTAGAGGGCAAAGCCGTCGGCGCCTTCGCCGGCCGGTTCGATGGAGACGCCCTTGACGTCACCGACGAAGTCTTTCGCCTTGGGGCCCGTCGAGAACAGAACGGTGGTGCCTTCGGCAGGCGCGAAGCTCCAGTTGGCGTCGGCGGAAGGGTTGATGGTGCCTTGCTCGACGATGTAGCGCACGATGACGTCGCGGTTTGTGTCTGGCGCCTGGAAGACCACCTTGTCGGGACCGATGCCGGGGAAGTTACCGCCGCCGCCGCCACGATAATTGTTGGTGGCAACCACGAATTTCTGTTCCGGATCAACGGGCTGCCCGTTGAAGCTGAGATCCTGAATCCGGCTGGCGCCGGCATTCTGCAGCTCTCCCTTGGGGGTGTATTTGGCGGGCTGGGTGAGGTCGACCTGGTAGGTCACGCCGTCAATGACATCGAAATTGTAGGACGGGAAGTCGCCATTGATCAGCTCCGCATCGCTGGCGCCAGGCTCGATCCGGTTGAAGATCCCGGCCGACATTTCCAGCCAGTCCTTGAGCTCGGCGCCGGAGATGACCACCGCCTGAACCGTGTTGGGATAGAGGTAGAGGTCGGCCACGTTCTTGATGGCGATGTCGCCTGCGGGCACATCAGTGTAGTAGTCCGCACCGCCGCGGCCGCCGGCCTTGAAGGGCGCCGCGGCTGAGAGCACCGGCAGATCCTTCCATTCGGTGTCCTTGAGCATGTCGGCGATGTACCAGGTCTGGGCCTGGCTGACGATCTGCACGGACGGGTCGTCTGCGACGAGAGCAAAATAGGAGTGCAGCGGTGCAGAGGTCTTGCCGACCGCGGTCCGGACATAGGCAAGCGTGGCCTCGTGATCCGCGTTGGCTGCGGCCAGCACTTCCGGATTGTCGCCCACCAGCGCTTTGACCTTGCGGTCGACGCGCTCGTAGATCGGTCTTGCTTCGGAGCTGTGACCGACGATCTTCCAGGCATTGCCGTCGCGCTCGAGCATCAGGTCGATCAGGCCGAGATGCGAGCCCCAGAAACCGCCCATGACCGCAGGCTTGCCGGAGACGGTGCCCTTGGCATTGTCGACGCCGGCGAAGCCGTCGAATTTCGGGCCGGGGAAATCGAGATGGCTGTGGCCGGTAACGATGGCGTCGATGCCGGGCACGGCGGCGAGCGGCACCGACGCATTCTCGAGGTTTTCCGCCCATTGCTGCTGGCCGATGCCGGAGTGGGACAGGGCGATGACGATGTCGGCGCCTTCCTCGCGCATCTGCGGCACCCAGGCTTCGGCAGCCTTGACGATGTCGCGGGTGGCGGCCTTGCCTGTGAGGTGCCGGGCGTCCCAGGTCATGATCTGGGGCGGGACAAAGCCGATGAGGCCGATCCTGATCTTGTGTTCGGCGCCGGCGCCATCCGTGATGGTGCGGTCGAGGATCATGTAGGGCTTGAGGAAAAGGTCGTCGTCGCGCGGGTTTTCGGCCAGCGCGCCCTTGGTGAGGTTGGCGCAGACCATGGGGAAATTGGCGCCGCCCAAGACCTTGAACATGAAATCGAGGCCGTAATTGAACTCGTGGTTGCCCAGCGTTCCGCCGTCATAGCCGAGCACGTTCATTGCGGCGATGATCGGGTGAATGTCGCCCTCTTTCATGCCGCGCTCATAGGCAATGTAATCTCCCATCGGATTGCCCTGCAGGAAGTCGCCATTGTCGACAAGGATCGAATTCTGAGCCTCTGCACGGATCTGGTCGATGATCGACGCGGTGCGGGCGAGGCCCATGGTGTCGTTGGGTTTGTCGCCATAATAGTCATAGGCGAAGACGTGGACATGAAGGTCGGTGGTCTCCATGATGCGCAGGTGGGCCTGGTTGGCATTCGCCCTTGCTGTGAATGGGTGAACCATGACCAGGGCGCCGGTGGCGGCAAGTCCGCCCAGCAGCGAGCGGCGCGAGATCGGGTGCAGCATTTCAAGAAGTTGTTGGTCTTTCATGGACTTTCTCCCTGCAGATGACCTAAAAAGGGTGCATGCGGGTGTTCGGCACGCATTCAAATTGCCGCCTACCGTCATTCATGGCGGCAAGCCATAATGAATGAGTGTGATCCCGGCGTGACACTTGTGCAACCTAATTCAGCGGCAGCGACTGATACGCGGATAGCGAGCGTTGAGGCGAAAACCGGGTAGTCTGAAGCCGGGCAGTATCGACAGTGAGGAACATGGCATGGCAGGTATTTTGGGCAGCATCCGCAACTTGTTCGGCGGCAAATCCGCATCCAGCCCTCCGGTGGCCGCCAATGAGCCCGAAACCTACAAGGACTGCCAGATCTATGCGGAGCCGATGCCGGAAGGCGGGCAGTGGCGGCTGGCCGGACGGATCGTCAAGGGCGAAGGAGAGGCGGCCAGGGAGCATAAGTTCATCCGCGCTGACATTTTCACCAACCGCGATGAGGTTGAAGCGGCCACTTACCGCAAGGCGCGCCAGATCATAGACGAACAGGGTTCGGCGCTGTTCCGGTAATCTGCATGCCGCACCTGTGGCCTGTGGCCGTTTCGTCAACGATTGTTGCCATCGGCGACCATGTTGCCTTCAAACGGAAAAAGGCGCGAAACCTAGGGTTTCGCGCCTTTTGTTGTCGAGCGGATCAGAGAGCGATCAGTCGAAACTGATCTCGTTGTCGCCGAGATAGACATTGCTGGCTTCGCAGATGTCGATCGAATGTGGCTCATCCATGACTTCCGAACCGTCGTCACCCAGCCATCCGGCCTGAAATGTCTGTTCGCAGGACCCCGTTTCAGCGGTGAACTCCGCCGAGGCCGCGGTGCCAGGATCAAGGTCTTCCGACAGCCAGTTAGAACTCCAGCCGCTTCCGTCATTGGTGTAGAAGCCGGTCAGCACATTGGATTCGGTGTCGTTGTGGATGGTGAAAACACCTTCCGAACCCGACTGCGCCCAGGCGCCGCTGGCGGCACATATTGCCGCGCAGACGATTGCTGCTCTCAGATTGATCTGTTTCACGCTTGTTTTCCCCCAGGTCTCTTGGTGATCCCTTGGCAAAGCGTAGCGGTTGGAAATCCTGTGGTCCAGTTAGATTTTAGGGGTAAATGTTTGCTGCTGCCCCAATTCAGCCGCTTTGAGCGATGGCATCTTCACGTTTGGCGAGCTTGTGTGTTTCCTCCGTGCTGCCGGCCTTCCAGTAGCTCGAGATGTAGAGATGGCCGGTGCCAAGTCCGCGCTCGGTGCGGAAATATTCGCGCAGTTGCCGCATGCTTGCAAATTCGCAGGCCGCCCAGACAGAGGGTTGTCCTTCGATCCATTCAACGGATCTGACGCGTTCAATCAGCGGAGCACTGTCATGGCCGGACCGGGGATTGATCACCCACTCGATGGTCAGATGCGGTGGTTTTCGCAGGTCCTGGACATCGGCTTCATCCATGACCTCGATCACGGCAGTTCCAATTGCCGTATCCGGAAGCAATTCGAGATTGCC
This sequence comes from Parahoeflea alexandrii, assembly GCF_024105735.1. Lineage (GTDB taxonomy): Bacteria > Pseudomonadota > Alphaproteobacteria > Rhizobiales > Rhizobiaceae > Hoeflea > Hoeflea alexandrii. The sequence goes on from NZ_JAAAML010000001.1 coordinate 1,670,628, forward strand.
GGAAATTGCCGGCAGCGCGGTCATATCGCCGACCAGCAGATACCAGTCCGCCTCCGGGTGGACGAGCTTGCGCGGGCCCGGGCCGCCGACCATGATGCTGTCGCCAGCCTGCGCATTCAACGCCCAGAGGGTTGCGGGGCCGCACTCCTCGTGCAGAGCGAAATCGACGTCGATCTCATCTGCACGGTGCGAGCGGACCGTATAAGTACGGACCACTTCGCGTCCGGCTGACGCATCCGGCACTCGGAGCTTGATATAGGCGCTGGCCTGGTCTTCCGGGAAAGCAGCCATGCCGGCTCCGCCCAGCGTGATGCGCAGCATGTTCGGCGTTACCTGCCGCTTGGCGATTACAACGAGTTGTCTTGGTTCGGGCCGTGCCATGTCAGCGCTCCTTGAGTTCAAACTTCGGGAGCCTGTCTAGCAGGTCTTTCGCAAAATAACATGAGTAAAATAGTCATGTATCATGCAAGGCCGACATTGGGGCGGTCGATGACCTCGCGCAGAGCGAAACTCGAATTGATCTTGACCACGTGGGGCAGAGCGGACAGCCAGTCGCGGTGGATGCGCTCATAGTCCTCGAGATCGCGGGCGGCGATGCGCAGGATGTAGTCATACTCGCCGCTCATCAGATAGCAGACCAGAACGTTGGGACAGCGTTTCACAGCGGCCTCGAATTCCGTCAGGGTCTTGGCGAACTGGCCTGAGAGCGAGATGTGCACGATCGCGATCATCCGGTAGTCGAGCGCCTTGTGCGACAACCGTGCGTGATAGCCCTTGATGACGCCGGATTTTTCCAGAATGTCGAGCCGCCGGGAACAGGCCGATGCCGACAGTCCGACACGTTCCGCCAGTGCCGCGTTGGAGATTCGCCCCTCGTTTTGAAGCGTCTTCAAAATGGCAGTATCGATTGCGTCGAGCTCATGCATGTGTGGAATGTCCGAATATCGATGTTGTCTGCGCAAGAATATTCGATCGAGGGGGGAGGGACAAGCTCAGTTTGCAAGGACATTTCGGGGGGGGAATGTTTTTATTGGCCGCATTGAAACCTGACCTGGCGCCTGATGCGCCGGTCAACGCTCGGAGGAGATGTCAATGCGCGTAGGCTGCCCCAAGGAAATCAAGAACCATGAATATCGCGTCGGCCTGACCCCAGGCGCTGTCCGCGAATATGTGGCCCATGGCCACGAGGTCATCATTGAGACCAAGGCGGGCATGGGCATTGGCGAAGACGATGCGGCCTACCAGGCGGCAGGCGCCAAGATCGTCGGCAGCGCCAGGGAAGTCTTCGAGCGCTCCGACATGGTCGTCAAGGTCAAGGAGCCGCAGCCGTCCGAATGGGCACAGCTGCGCGATGGCCAGCTTCTCTACACCTATCTCCACCTGGCTCCGGATCCGGAGCAGACCAAGGGTCTGCTGGCCTCGGGTTGCACCGCCGTTGCCTATGAAACCGTGACCGACGACCGCGGCGGCCTGCCGTTGCTGGCGCCGATGTCGGAGGTGGCCGGTCGCCTGGCCATCCAGGCCGGTGCAACCTCGCTGCAGAAGGCCAATGGCGGCCGCGGCATTCTTCTGGGCGGAGTCCCCGGCGTACTGCCGGCCAAGATCGTGGTCATCGGCGGTGGCGTGGTTGGCCTGAACTCGGCCAAGATGGCTGTCGGGCTGGGCGCCGACGTGACCATTCTCGACCGTTCGCTGCCGCGCCTGCGCCAGCTCGATGACATTTTCAACGGCCGGGTTCATACCCGCTACTCGACCATCGAGGCGCTGGAAGAGGAAGTGTTCTCGGCCGATGTCGTGGTTGGCGCGGTTCTCATTCCCGGCGCCGCGGCGCCGAAGCTGGTGACCCGCGACATGCTGTCGGGCATGAAGAAGGGCTCGGTGATCGTTGATGTCGCCATTGACCAGGGCGGCTGCTTCGAGACCTCCCATGCCACCACCCATGCTGAACCGACCTACGAGGTCGACGGCGTGATCCATTATTGCGTCGCCAACATGCCCGGCGCGGTGCCGATTACTTCGGCGCATGCCCTCAACAATGCCACGCTGTATTACGGCCTGATGCTGGCCGACAAGGGGCTGAAGGCGATCGCAGAAGACCGTCACCTGCGCGCCGGCCTCAATGTGCACAAGGGCCGCATCACCAACCGTCCGGTTGCCGATGCGCTCGGGTACGAACTGGCGGACCTCGATCAGGTCCTCAAGGTCGCCTGACGTAGCATCAGGGGCCATCAGACGTGTATTGAAACACCCGCCGCAAGATACCGGCGGGTGTTTTTTTGAATCAGGCACGCTCGATGCGGCACTGATAGCAATTCATTTGTGATGAACGCATGTGGACATAGGCGACGTCGTCACGCTCAAGCAGGCGCTTGGCAGTCTGCTCGATCTTGTCCGGGGTCACGACCTCCGCTGCGTCATAGTTGATCCAGTCATTGTTCCTGTACCCACGGAGAATGAAGGCGCGTCCATAGGTAAACATGGGTGCCGCATCGTGTGTGTCGGCCGCGCGTTCGCATTCGCGCGCATGCAGGAAAATCGGTCCGGACTCGGCATAGGGCTGAGCCCGGGGAAACGGGCGGTGTGACAGGATCAGGTATTCCTCTCCCTTGGCGACAGGCGAGAGGCAATGCCGGCAGGGAATGGCTCCGCCATCTGATATGGCCCGCTGGGGAATCTGTTGATTGGCATCTTGTCCGCCACGTTGCAGTGCGCGGACTGTCTCTGTTTCGAGGGCAACAAACTTGATGTTCATGACGACGCTCCTTCTGGTTTAGCGTCATCACGTCTATGCAGCGGCCAAAAAGCCCGCCACCCGATTTCAGCCCGGCGTTGCGGAACCCGCCTTCATCAGCGCCAGGATTTCCTCGTCTGCCAGCGGCCTTATGATGGCCTGGTTCTGACTGACCGGCTCGAACCCCATCTTCTGGTAGAGCGGCAGGGCGGCGGGATGATCGAGCGTGTTGGTCGAAACGACAACGCGGGCCGGAGTGGTCGACCACGCGGTTGTCAGCGCCTGGCCGAGCATCCATTCGCCAAGCCCGCGTCTGCGCACATGTTCCATCAGGCCGAAATAGCAGAGTTCGACGGTGGACTCTTCAAGATCGGCCAGTTCGAAGAAACCCGCCGGTGCGCCGTCGACGCTGAGAACGAAAATGCGGCTGGTCCTGGCATGAACGATCTTGGACAGCTGGTCATCTGTCATGCGCAGGCGCGCAACCCAATGCCATTCGCGGCCCACCTGCCACTGCAGATAGCGGTAGAAATGCAACGGGATATCCGTTGCCTTCATCAGGGTTGCGTGCAGGTTGACCGGCAACGGCGTAATCGTGCGCGGCCTGCGCTTCATTTCGAGATGGGTGACGGTCGCCTTGAGCGATTTCGGTTTTGCGGCCTTGGCCATGTCAGACGTCTCCGGTGGCAATCGGCGTATCGTCACGACCGCCCCACTCCGACCAGGAGCCATCATAGAGCGTGTTGTCGCGGTGCCCTATGGAGTGAAGGGCCAGAGTGATCACCGCGGCGGTGACGCCGGAACCGCAGGTGGTGACAACGGGCTTGTCGAGATCGAGCCCCGATCCCTCCAGCACCCGGCGCAACTCACTCAGTGGCTTGAGTGTGCCGCCCTCAGAGAGGTTGGAGAAAGGGACATTGCGCGCACCGGGCATATGGCCGGAACGCATGCCTTCGCGTGGTTCGGGCTCCACCCCGGCAAAACGGCCTGGCCCGCGGGCGTCGGCAATCTGGGAAGACCGGTGTTCGACGATCGACCGCATCGAGGAAAAATCGGTTATCGCACCGGAAGTGAGAGAAGCATTGAAGTCAGCGGGCGAAGGTCGGGCGTGATCGCCGGTTTCAAGCGGCAGTCCCTGTGCCTTCCAGGCATCGAAGCCGCCGTCCAGCACATAGGTGTTGGCCGCGCCGAAAATGCGCAACAGCCACCAGACCCGCGGTGCGGTGAACATGCCGGGGCCGTCATAGACGACGATGGTGTCCGTGCTGCTCAGGCCGAGATCGCCGGCGGCGCGTGCAAATGCGTCCGGGTCCGGGATCGTATGCGGCAGATCCGAGCCGGCCGCCACGATGCTGTCCTGATCGAAGAACACGGCGCCCGGAATGCGCGAGACTGCGAATTCGGCAGACCCGTTGCGGTTCTGTGCCGGCAGGTACCATGAGGCATCGACGATCTTGAGGTCCGCTTGTCCCAGCGATTGCGCCAGCCAATCAAAGGAGACCACAAACGGGCTCCGGTCGGTGGGTTCGGTCATGGATATGTCCTTGCAAGCAATGTGGCGTGGGGTGCGGCTACCGGAGCCGGATCGACATGCATGTTATGCCATGGCCAAGCACTGTCGCAATGACAGGTGCTGCGCTTGAGCGTGGAAAATCGCAGAAAAGTCCAACCGATCGCCTGGCCTGAAAATCACTCCAGAGCTGGCGAAACGGATCAATAGAGTGAGGAGGGGCGATAGATCTTCGCCTCGTCAAGAACGATTGAACCGGCCAGGTTCCCGGATTGATGAGCGGGGATGTCGCTCTCGTCGTCGACGGCTTTGTCCAGCAAGAGCGCTGTTTCGGCTTCTCTGCCTACTTTGGGTTCTTGCGGAGCGGGACCGCGAGTTCCCTGACTATCGGGGCGAGAGCCTTTGCTCGCGGCGGTCTGGTCGGTTGTCAGAAAGGCCGTGACGCGGTTGGAGAGAACCCGGGATGGTTCTGCTGCAGACAATTCGTTCGGCTTGGGTGCGGGCTGCTTGCTGTCGCTGCCTGCAGCGGGGGCAGGCATGATGCTGGGCACAAGGGCGGAGACGGGATAAGTGCTACCGAGAATCAAGGACATTCGAGCGCTTTCCGACGCTTGGGGACCTCAGCCGAAGTGGCTGATGCAACCGGATGAACACGCCGCAAGGACAAGCTGCCACGAGACGCACCGCATGTTTTACGCGGCGCGGCTTAATGCATTATCAATTCGATGGTTCAAATTGTTTGCAATTGCCGTTATCGCGCCGCATGGCCGCGCCGAAAGGCTTGTTGATAGATCGCCATTGTCCGGCTGAACCGCCGTCAATCGGGCAGCGGGCCGAAGCGGATGCGGAAACGGCGGTTTTCCTTGCCTTTCTTCTCGATCTTGCCGATGTGGATTTCGCCGACTTCCGCGGTTTCACCAACATGGGTGCCGCCGCAGGGCTGGCTGTCAATCGAGGAACCGTCACCGATGCAGACCAGGCGAATGCGCCCCTGACCCCGTGGCGGGCGGACATTCTTGGATTTGACCAGGTCGGGATTGGCTTCAAGATCCTCTTCCGCAATCCACTGATGGAAGACCGGATGGTTGGCGTTGACCAGCTCCATCAGCCTTGCCGTCACCTCGGCCTTGTCGATGGTGTCGGTCATGTCGAAATCGATGCGGCTGTCGGTTTCGCTCACCGCAGCTCCCGTGATCGGGTAGGGGCAGACCACCGACAGCAGATGGCAGGCGGTGTGCATGCGCATCAGATTGTAGCGCCGGTCCCAGTCGATGTGCTGAACCAGCTTCTCGCCCACCGCAGGTGCTGGCTGGCCGGGCGCCGGGATCAGGATGATCTCGGCCTTGGTGTCGCCGGTGACGGTGCCGGCGATCTCGATCCTGTCGCCGTTTTCGCGCTCAAGGAAGCCGGTGTCGCCCGGCTGGCCGCCGGAGGTTGCGTAAAAACAGGTCTGATCGAGCAATATGCCGCCGTCTTCGCGAACCGCAGTGACCAGTGCCTCAACGGTTGAGAGATAGGCGTCTTCAAGAAAAAGGGCGGTCATCTGATTACTGTTCACTCGCATAGGGGATGGAAAGGTCGCTGTTTCTGGTCAGCCATTCCGGCACCGGCAGATCCTTGGACGCGAGGAACTCCGGATTGAACAGCTTGGACTGGTAGCGGTTGCCGTAATCGCAAAGGATGGTGACGATGGTATGGCCCGGACCCATTTCGCGGGCCATGCGAACGGCGCCGGCGACATTGATCCCCGATGAGCCGCCAAGGCACAGACCTTCATGCTCGAGCAGGTCGAAGACCAGCGGGATGGCTTCCGAATCAGGGATGTTGAAGCTCATGTCGGGGGTGAAGCCCTCGAGGTTAGCGGTGATTCGTCCCTGGCCGATACCCTCGGTGATGGAACCGCCCGAAGATTTCATTTCGCCGGTGGTGTAGAAATTGTAGAGCGCTGCGCCATCGGGATCGGCAAGGCCGATCTTGACCGACGGTTTGTGGCTGCGCAGCCCTTCGGCCACGCCGGCGAGGGTGCCGCCGGAACCGACCGCGCAAATGAAACCATCGACCTTGCCGTCAGTGTCGCGCCAGATTTCCGGCGCCGTGGTCTTCACGTGGGCCTGACGGTTGGCGACATTGTCGAACTGGTTGGCCCAGATCGCGCCATTGGGATCGGATGCGGCGATCTGTTCCGCCAGCCGGCCCGACAGCCGCACGTAGTTGTTGGGATTTCGATAGGGGGCGGCAGGCACCTCGACCAGTTCGGCGCCGAGCAGGCGCAGCGCGTCCTTCTTTTCCTGGCTCTGGGTTTCGGGAATGACGATCACCGTCCTGTAGCCCAGGGCGCGGGCAACCAGGGCCAGTCCGATGCCGGTGTTGCCTGCAGTTCCCTCGACGATCGTGCCGCCGGGACGCAGCAGGCCTTTGCGTTCGGCGTCGCGGATGATCTCCAGCGCTGCCCTGTCCTTGACCGACTGGCCGGGATTTAGAAACTCCGCCTTTCCGAGAATGGTGCAGCCGGTGGCCTCCGACGCCGCCTTCAGGCGGATGAGAGGGGTGTTGCCGATGGCGTCGAGAACGGAATTTATCGCTGGCATGATGTTTCCTGGTGGTGGCTGCTTGTGTACAGGCTGGGCGAGACTAAGCAGCCAGTTCTGGCTTCTCAAGGCTTTTGTTGCAAGACACAGGCACTCCGGGTGCTCGGGGATAAGGGAAAATTTGCCTTCAATCGGCAAAAATGAGAAATGGCATGTTCCGGTGATCCATATTGTGTCCGTGGGCGTAAGGAAGGTAAATCGGAGTACTGAGGAACGGCTGTGGTGTCCCTTGTGGAAAGCAGCTGCCGCAAATGAAAGAAAGCTAGATACGCATGGTGCGTGAACACATCGATACGATCGACTCGCTGCTTGCAAGGTATGTCGCAGGAACACTTCCGACACCAGCAAGGGTTCTCGTCGAGGCTCATCTCGAACTCAAGCCGAAGAACCGGATCAAGGTTGCCAATCTTGAATCAATGGCCGGCCTCGAGTTGATGGATATTGACCCGGTTCCTCTCAGCAACCGCGATGCCATGCTGGCTGCGGTGCTTGGATCATCCGCGCCCGAGGTTTCTGGACGCGACGCCGGTGGCTCTGAGCGGGTGTTTCCCAAGGCGCTTTACGATTTCGTCGGCTTTGACGCCGACGACGTACCGTGGCGCACGCGGATGCCCGGCTTCAAGGAATATGACATCGGCGAGATCGAAGGCTGCCATGTCAACCTGTTCTGGATTAAGCCAGGGCGTACGGTGCCGGCCCACACGCATGAAGGCAGCGAAATTTCGCTGGTGCTGGATGGTGCCTTCAGCGATGCGCGCGGGCATTACGGACGGGGTGATATCTCGGTGGCCGACGACAGTGTCGATCACCGCCCGAATGCCGATATGGGTCGTCCGTGCATCGGATTGGCCGTCATGGATGCGCCGCTGAAGTTGACCGGGTCGTTCCGCCAGCTTATCGGAGATATCATCGGCTGACGCCGCGCAAGCCTCGAATTTATTGAACCAACAGGCCGTCTGGAACGTATCAGTTCCAGACGGCCTTTTTGATTGGAGAACCAGATGAGCACATTTACCGCCAGCCCCGCAGATGGAGCCGTCTGGGTGACCGGAGCATCCAGCGGCATCGGCAAGGCGCTGGCGCTCAAGCTGGCCGCCGAAGGATTTACCGTTTATGCGACCGCACGCAGCGAAGATGCGCTGGCCAAACTTGCCGGCGAGGCGGAGAAGCTGAAGGGCCGGATCGTCGCCGCACCCGGGGACGTGACCGACAGCCAGGCAATGGCCCGAATTGCCGGGCACATCGACACCGAGGGCAAAGGGCTGGCGCTCGCAGTGTTCAATGCCGGGGTCTATCTCCCCGTTCATGGTGAAACACTGAAGGTCGGCGATTTTGACAAGACATTCGCGGTCAACCTGTCCGGCGTGGTCAACGGACTTGTTCCGGCCATCGACCGGATGAAAGCCCGCGGACGAGGTCAGATCGCCATCGTCTCGTCGGTGACGGGCTATGGCGGCATGCCGACAAGTGCAGCCTATGGTGCGACAAAAGCCGCGCTTATCAACATGGCGGAAAGCCTGAAATTCGATCTCGACAAATTCGGCGTGAGCATCCAGGTGGTCAATCCCGGCTTCGTCGATACGCCGGCAACCGCGGACAACGCATTCGAAATGCCGGCTCTGCTGCAGCCGGAGGAGGCGGCCAAGCGCATCGCGCAAGGTCTGAAATCCGGATCTTTCGAGATCACGTTTCCACGCCGCTTCACCTATGTGCTCAAGGCGCTGCAGTTCCTGCCTTATCCAGCCTATTTCTGGCTGATGAACGCGGCGACCGGCTGGAAAAAGCGGCCGCTCGAAACGGCCACTGACTGAGCTGCGGCGAGCGGTAGCGCGTGCAGTACGGCGCGCAAGAGGCTCTCCGGGAAATTCAATTCAAGAGATTTTATCCGCGTCGGTCGGTTTCGCGTGATTACATGATGCGTCAGGCGGACTCGATCCGCTGACGCAAGGAACGTTGGGTTTCTTCGTCCAGCGGGAAATTCCACATGATGGCGATGCTGGCGAGCTTCGCGGCAATCGGCACCCAGGCGTAGGCGACGGCCAGCGCCGTCAGTCCTTCTCCGGTCGCGTTGCTTTCAGCCGGGTCGAACCCGAAGGCGGCAAGCGCCGGGAAAACCACGCCGACGCCGCCGGCAAGCGATAGCTTGGTTGCCAGACTCCAGGCAGCGAAATAGGTGCCTGACCGTTGTTCGCCGGAGGCTGCGGTGTCGACATCGATGACGTCCGCCTGAATTGCAGGCGGAAGGGTCAGGTCAAATCCGAGCAACACGCCGGTCAGGGCGCAGATGACGGCAAAAGCGATCAGACTGCCCTCGGGCAGAAGCGGCGCAGGCGCGAATGCGACACAGGCGGCCAGCATGCCGTAGCACCAGGCGCGGTGCTTGCCGACCTTTCGCGCCACCCATGCCGCCAGTGGTACGCCTGCGATAGCGCACAGAAAATAGAAGAACAGCAGAGGACCGCGCGCGTCGGGAAGGCCCAGACGCGCGGAGACAAAATAGAGAAACAATGTCGCCGGTATGCCGTTTGCCAATCCGTTGAGAAAGAACGCCACGATCAGCCGAACGAATGGCCGGTTGCGAACGAGATGCGAGAGACCTGACTTGAGATCGACGCGGACCCGCGAATGTTCAATCGGTTCCGGCGTCAGAGAGACCGCCAGGGCGCCGAACAGCGGCAGGCCGATCAGGATGGTCAGCCCGAGCACGGCAAGGCCATGGACGCCGTCGGCTTGGTCAAACCCGATCGTGAAGGGCAGGGCGATGGCAATCAGGGTTCCAACCAGGATCAGGCCCTCGCGCCAGGCGGTGATCCGCGAGCGGCCGTGATAGTCGGTCGCAAGTTCGGCGCCCCAGGCCGCAAATGGGATCATGGCGGAGGTGTAGCCGAGAGACAGCATCAGGCCCCAGACCGCCAGCCACAGCACGGTTGCATCGACGGGAGGCCAGAACAGCATGAAGGCCGAGATCGCGGTTAGGGGCAGGCTGATCGCGAAAAGCGCGCGGCGGCGGCCGAAGCGGGGCCGGAACCTGTCTGCGGCCCAGCCGATCAGCGGATCGTTGACCGCATCGAAAATCCTCACCAGCAGCAGCGCGAAGCCGACCGAAGCCAGCGAAAGGCCGAGTGTCTCGGTGTAGAAGGTCGGAACCAGCACATAGAGCGGCAATGTCAGTGCCGCCAGCGGAATGGCCGGCAGCGCATAGGCCACGATCCGGGTCAACGCGAGGCGCTCGGGTGTCACCTGCGGGCTACGGGAGGCAGTATCGGAGCTTGCGGCCAATGTTTCATCCGGGGTTTGGCCGGACCCTAGCGGTCGGGACCTTGAGAAATGTTGGGTGTATGGTTGGATACGCTGCGAAGCCGGAAATGGTTCACCCCGCCGAAGATCGCTTCAGCGGGGTGACAAGACGTGTTCGGTGTGATCAGCTGTAGACGACCTGCCGGACATTGATGTGACCGGAGCGGAAACCGGCTTCGCAATAGTACATGTAAAATTCCCACAGCCGTCTGAAGCGAAGATCGAAGCCCATCGGCTGGATTTCGTCCCAGGCATTCCAGAAGCGCTGGCGCCATTCGGCCAGAGTGCGGCCGTAGTCGGGCCCGAAGGCGCGATGCCCGACCATTTCAAGCTCGGCAGCCTCGCCAAGAGATTTGAGATGGTTTTCGGTCGGCAGCATGCCGCCGGGGAAGACGTAGCGCTGGATGAAGTCGGGATTGGCGCGATAGGCCTCATAGGCGTCGGGCTTGATGGTGATGATCTGCAGGCCGGCCTTGCCCCCGGGCTTGAGGCACTGACGGACCTTGGAGAAGTAGGTGGGCCAGTACTTTTCACCCACCGCCTCGAACATCTCGATCGAGACGATCCCGTCATATTTGCCGGTTTCGTCGCGATAATCCTGGAACCGAAGGTCGACCTTGTCGGAAAGACCAGCCTTTTCAATGCGCTCGCGTGCAAACGCCAGCTGTTCCCTGGAGATGGTGAGGCCGGTGACACGGCACCCGATTTCGCTTGCGGCGAACTCCGCAAAACCACCCCAGCCGCAGCCGATCTCAAGCACATGATCGCCGGCCTTGAGGCCCGCGGCCTCGGCAAGTGCGCGGTATTTTGCCGTCTGGGCGCTGGCCAGATCATTGGCGCCGTCACTGTACAGCGCCGAGGAATAGGTCATCGTCTCGTCGAGCCATTTCGAGTAGAAGGTGTTGCCGAGATCATAATGAGCCGAGATGTTCTTCCTGGCCTGCGACCGCGAGTTCGATCTGAGCCAGTGACGGATAAGCTCCACGACACGGGCGATGCCGCGCGCGCCGCTGGCCAAATTGTCTCCGACTTCCACATTGACCAGAAACAACTCGAGAAAGGCCGTCACATCCGGGCTTTCCCAGTCGCCGTCGATGTAGGACTCGGCAACCCCGATGGTCCCACCGGTGAGGGCACGATGGGCAAGATTCCAGTTGTGCAGGATCAGCGTTGCATCGGGGCCTTCGGACCTGCCCTCTATAAGCACCATACGGCCGTCGGGCATGCGGATTGACAATCGCCCGTGTGCCATGTGCAGCAGGCCGCGCAAGGCAATCTTGGCCTTGGCCGGCAGCCCCCGAAGATAGGCTGACAAATTGTCGGTTGAGAGCTTTTCAACCGCTTGAGTTTCATTCCAGGTGGCTTCAGTCTTCATGATAGCAGCCTCCTCCGTCTCGCCAATGTTTCACTCGTCACGGCCTTGCCGCCTGACTTTCGAACTCTTCCCGGTCACGATAACTCGTTGCGGGAGGCGGCGCCGGGCGCGGCACATAACGCACCCCCTTGAGCCACAATTTGAGCGCCTCGTAGTGGATGCCACCGACAATCTTCCACGTCAGCAGTGGAATCTGCAAGAGGCAGCCCAAAATTGACGGTGTTGTCAGGGCCCGTCTCTGGCCACTGTAGGTGGCAGCAAGCAGCGGCCCGGAGCGATCTGTTTCCAGAATGCGCCACCTGATCTGCTCGCCCGGAATGTTCATACGGAAATTGTAGCGCGCCTGCATCTCGATGAAGGGCGAGACGTAGAAGAGCTTTGAACGGCTCTGACGTATTCCGGCGGGTGTCATGTCGCCCGGCTCGAGCTTGCAGACATAGGTGTGGTTTTCGCCAAACGTGTTGCGCACCTCGTAAACCAGCGCCAGCAGCTCTCCGGCCTCGTCATAAGCGTAGTAGACTGACAGCGGATTGAAGACCTGGCCGAAGATGCGCGGATAGCAGGCCAGTTCGATGCGTGCGGCGGGCCGGTCAAGACCTGCATCGGTGAGCAGGGCGTTGACATGGGCGCGCAGGGACGGCTGTTTCGCGCCTCGCAGGTGGTCAGCCTCGTGGAAGGAGGCGACATTTGCCCGGTTGACCGAGAACAGCGGCGAAAGCCGGTCGGCCTCGTCGAGACGATCGAGATCGATCAGCAGCGAATAGACCCGGTAGCGGAACCGGTGGCCGACGGGTTTCATGCGCTGGTGCATGACATCACCGGCATAAAGGCATGCCGGTGATCTGGCGGCGTCCGGATCCGCCGAGGCGGATTGTGGGGCATGTTTCATGATCACGCAGCCACTTCTGTGATTTGCGCCGGGTCCTTGCGCCACGGCAGAACCGCGCCGAGCGCTTCTGCTGCCAGAATGCCTGAGGTCAGTCCGTCCTCGTGAAAGCCGTAGCCGGTCCAGGCGCCGGCAAACAGAGTGTTGTTGTCACCCTGGATCTGCCGCAGCCGCGCCTGGACATCCATCGCATCCGAACCGAACTGCGGATGGTCATAGCTGAATTCGCCGAAAACCAGCTCGGGCCGCGGCTCCCGGTCGGGATTGAGCGTGACGAACAACGGTTTGGAGGCGTCAATGCCCTGCAGCCGGTTCATCCAGTAGGAGACGGCTACATTGGCATCGCTGCGCTGATCGGAGGAGCGCAGGTAGTTCCAGGACGCCCAGACCTTCTTGCGGGTCGGCATCAAGCGATCGTCACGGTGCAGCAGCACACGGTTTGGACTGTAGGGTATGGCGCTGAGGATTGATGTTTCCTGTTCGGTCGGCCGGTCAAGAATGCGCAGTGCCTGGTCGGTGTGGCAGGCAAGAATGACTCGGTCATAGGACATGGTCGCGCCGCTGGTGTCGAGAATGTCGACGCCGTCCGCGCTCCGGCGCACCGACACCACGCCGGCATCGAGGCGGACGCGGTCTCCGAGCGGCGCCAGCAACTTGGTCAGATAGTTGCGGCTGCCGCCGGTCACGGTGCGCCAGGTTGGGCGCTCGGAATAGATGAGCCGGTGGTTCTCGAAGAAGTTGACGAAATAGGTAGCCGGGAACTCCATCATCCGCTTGGCCGGAGTCGACCAGATGGCTGCCGCCATCGGAACCAGATAATTGTTCATGAAGCCGGGCGAAAAGCCCCGCCAGTTGAGATAATCGCCGATCGAGCGTGCGGCGAGGTGGCCCTCGGCGCGATCGAGCAGACAGATCTTGTTGAAGCGAAGGATCTCACGCAGCATCAGCAGGAACGAGGGACGCAGAAGATTGCGTTTCTGGGCGAACAGCGTCGAGAGATTGTCGCCACCCCATTCGAGCTTGCCGTAGTCCAGTGACAGGGCAAAGCTCATGTCGCTGTCATGGGTTGTCACATCGAGGTGCTCGAACAGCGCGGTGAGGTTCGGGTAGTTCAGCTCGTTGTAGACGATGAAGCCGGTATCCACCGAGATCGGGGCGCCGTCATAGTCAATGTCGACCGTTGCCGTATGCCCGCCCGGCCGTTTTTCGGCTTCGTAGAGCGTGACGTCATGCAGATCGCGCATGGCCCAAGCCGCGGAAGCGCCGGAAATGCCCGAGCCGACAACGGCCACTTTCAGGCGCTTGGGGCTCGTGGTGGCCGGGAAGGGTTTCATGTGTACGTTCATGCGGCATCCTTGATCTGCTTATAGGCGTCCAGCGCGCGCTCTCGCGCCCGTTTATGGTCGACAATCGGTGTAGGGTATGTGTCACCGAGGGAAACGCCAGCGGTTTTGAGAACCTTGTCGGGCGCGCTCCACGGTTTATGGATGAATTTGGCCGGCATCTTTTCCAGTTCGGGCACAAATCGACGGACATAGTCTCCTTGAGGATCGAATTTCTCGCCCTGAAGCACCGGATTGAAGATCCTGAAATAGGGAGCCGCATCGGCGCCGGAACCTGCGACCCATTGCCAGCTTGCCGCGTTGGAGGCGGCGTCGGCATCGACGAGGGTGTCCCAGAACCATTCCTCGCCCTTGCGCCAGTCGATCATCAGATGCTTGGTGAGAAAGGACGCAACCACCATGCGGATGCGGTTGTGCATCCAGCCTGTCTGCCAGAGCTGGCGCATTCCTGCATCAACGATGGGATATCCGGTCTGCCCCTTCTGCCACGCAACCAACGCCTCGTCGTCATTGAGCCAGGGGAAGTCATCGAACTTGGAGTTGTGGTTTTTCTTCGCGAGTTCCGGTTGGTTGACCAGCAGGTGCCAGGAGAACTCACGCCAGCCGACTTCCTTGCGAAACGTGGTGCGATCATCGGAAGAGGCGCTGGTGTCCGCGTCCCTCATGGCTTCGATGATCTGTGCTGGCGAGATTTCGCCGTTGGCAAGGTGCGGCGAGAGGCCGGATGTGGCATCCACGCCGGGGATATCGCGACGCTCGGAGTAGCCCTTGAGCCGGTCTTCCAGGAAGTCGGCCAGCCGTTGTCGGGCGCCCGCTTCCCCGGGCGTCCAGGTCTCCCTGAGCCCTCCCGACCAGTCGGGCTTGGTTGGAAGCAGACCCCAATCCTCAAGGTTTTCCGATTCGAGCCTGGAAATGCCGGGGAAGGCCTTGAGACTTTCGGGGGCGTCAAGCGGCGGCCGGTTTTCGATGCCGGATTCGATGGCACGCCAGAACGGGCTGTAGACCTTGTAGTAGGTTCCCGATCCCGTGCGCAGCCGGGTCGGCTCGTGCAGCAACTGACCGGGAAAGCTTTCCGCCACAAGCTCGTCTGACTGGAGTTCGGCCTTGAGAGCCGCATCGGCATCGCTGAAGGCCGGGTCGTATCTGCGGTTCCAGTACACTGTCGAGGCGCCTGTGGCCTTGACCAGCTGCGGGATCAGCTCAGCGGGCTTGCCGGTGAGCAGGACGAGCGGAGTTCCGCGGTTCTCGAGGTCGGACGCCAGCCGCGCAAGCGAATGATGGAGCCACCATTGCCGTGCCGCCCCGAGCGGGCGTGCCGAGCACGAGGTTTCTCGTATGTAGACCGGAATCAGGGACGCGTGGCTGCAAGCGGCAGCCAGCGCCTCGTTGTCGGAGAGCCGCAGGTCACCGCGAAACCAGACAATCGCCGGGCTCTCCAGATGGTCTGTGTCGCGTTCCATTCGATGCATTGTTTCCGTTTTGGCGAAAGTCGCCGCGCCTTTTGAATGTCTCTACGGATGTACGTAAAAGCCGGATCAAAAGTTTCACGAAAAAATGCTTGATTGCGAAAGAGTTGCGGCCTGTCGCGAGCCGGCAAAAAAAGGCCGCAGTCCCGAGCGGGATGCGGCCTTTGGAAATCTGGCTCCCCGGGCCGGATTCGAACCAGCGACCGATCGATTAACAGTCGATTGCTCTACCACTGAGCTACCGGGGATCACTGCGTCAAGCAGCGTGGGGGGCCTATAACAAATGCCTCTCTGATTTGCCAAGCGGTTTTTGAAGAAAATGTGTCGATCTTGCGAAGTCGTCTTCCAAAGCCCATCTCTTGCGCTCATCCAACCCGGCTCACCGCAGCCTCTTCAGCCGCCCTGGACGGCTCTGGTGACAATGACCCGAAAACCGTTCTTCACATTCAATGCCGGCCGTGGTGAGATCCGGATCGGGTCGAGGCTGTTTGGCCTGCCGCGACACCCGTCCCTGCGAATCGCATTGGGCGTGGGTCTCATTCTTGGCGGAGTTCTCGGTTTCCTGCCAGTGCTTGGATTCTGGATGCTTCCGCTTGGATTGCTGGTGCTTTCCCTTGATCTGCCGCTGGTCAGGCGTTGGCGCAGGTCTTTCGTGGTGCGCAGGGAACGACGGAACGGCAAGAAAGAGCAGCGCGAAGGCGCCGCGTCACGACGCCCGGCAGACAAGGAGGAGAAGGGGAAATGAATGGAGGCCTCGCCCGGAATCGAACCGGGGTGCAAGGATTTGCAGTCCTCTGCGTAACCACTCCGCCACGAGGCCTCTTGCCGGTTACTCACCGAACGGCTGGCAAATAGACGGAGAATCGCAGCGGCGCAAGGGGGGATCTTGGCCCGCGTACCGGTTTCTAGTGAGCCTCTCCGGTTGAAAACCCTGAATTCGACGGGCGGCAGTCCGGATCAGCTTGAATCTCGCGGTGCGGCGCTTTAATGAAGCGCAAGACCAGATGCATCGGAGAGACCGGATGGGCACCGACTATCAAGACGCGCGCCAGAAAATGGTGGACAACCAGATCCGCACGACGGATGTGACATCGCATTCCGTTTTGAAGGCTTTCCTGACGGTTGCGCGTGAGGACTTTGTCCCAACGCCGCTCAAGCCGCTGGCTTACATCGACGACGATATCCGGATTGCTGTAGGCGGAGACGACGGCGTTGCCCGTTATGTCATGGAGCCGTCGCCGCTGGCAAAGATGCTTCAGCTGGCGCAGATCAACCGTGACCAGGTTGTCCTCGAGATCGGGTGCGGCTCGGGTTACACCGCGGCCATTCTGTCGCTGCTGGCAGGATCCGTGGTTGCGGTCGAAAGCGATTCGGAACTTGCAGATGCGGCAAGCGAGAGGCTGAGTGACGGCGGCTACGACAATGTCGCGGTGGTGACCGGCGATCTCGAGAAGGGCTACGCAGCCGAAGCACCCTATGATGTGATCTTCATCAACGGCGCGGTGGAAACGGTTCCTGCAGCCCTGTTCGACCAGTTGCGCGAGGGCGGCCGCCTTGTTGCCGCGGTCGGTGTCGGACTTTCCGCCCAGGCCAGACTCTTCGTCAAGGAGGGTGGCGCCGTGTCGGGCAGGGCAGCTTTCAACGTCTCCGTCAAACCGTTGCCAGGTTTCCGCAAGGCCGAAGAATTCGTCTTCTAGCCTCCTGCCTCAAGGGGTTTGAAGGGTGCTGCCAATCGTCGCGCTGTTGCGCGATGGCAACTTGATGGGGATTAGTGAACGATTATTCACTCTGCGCGATTGCGTCCTGCGGCGCCAGCCATCATATATTGATGGAACATCATGATGGTGTCCTGCGCAGCTTCGGGATCACCGCTTTCGCGCATGCTGGAGTATGTACTCGTGTCATTTCTCAAGAATTCACTGGCCTGTGTTGCCGTCGTTTCCATGGTCACCCTGGCTCCGCAGCCGGTTTTCGCAGAGACAATCTACCAGGCCATGGCAAAGGCCTACGAGAACAATCCCGATCTCAATGCTGCACGTGCCGGCTTGCGCGCAACCGACGAGGGGGTGGCGCTGGCGAAATCGGGCTACCGGCCGTTCATCGGTGCGGAAGCGACCACGGCAGTTGTCAACACCGAGGGGCGCGTCGCCAAATCGGCCAGCATCGGGGTCTCGATCACGCAAACCCTTTTTGACGGATTCCAGACCCGCAACAATGTGCGGGCGGCCGAAGCTGCGGTGTTTGCCGGTCGCGAGAACCTTCGCGGTACCGAAATCGATATCCTGCTTGCAACCGTACAGGCCTATGCCAACGTCAACCGCGACAACCAGATCGTCGTCTACCGCAAGCAGAACATTGCGTTCCTTCAGGAGCAGTTTTCGGCGGCGCGGGCCCGTTTCGACGTTGGAGAGAGCACGCGTACGGACGTGAGCCTGGCCGAAGCCCAGCTCGCCGGCGCCAAGGCCAGCCTGACGGCGGCGGTGGCACAGGCCAAGTCCAGCGCCGCTGTTTATGCCCAGATTGTCGGCTCGATGCCGAAGAACCTCAAGCCGGTGCCGTTGCCGGGCAAGTTGCTGCCTGCATCGCTCGATACAGCGGTGGCGCAGGGTACCCGCGAGCATCCGGCAGTGCTTGCCGCTCTCTTTGGTGTTGATGCAGCCGGGTACAAGGTCAAGTCCGAGGAGGGCGCGTTCCTTCCAGGTGTGACGGTGTCCGGATCGGTTGCGGAAGCCGATGGCGGCGTGAGCACCAGCCAGATCCAGGCCAAATTGACCGTGCCGCTCTACCAGGGTGGCGCTGCCTCGGCGCAGGTGCGCCAGGCCAAGGAGCAGCTTGGCCAGCAGCGCATTCTGGTGGATTCGGCCCGTCGGTCGATCGAGCAGTCTGTGGTGTCCTCCTGGACGCAGATGGAAGCGGCGCGGGCGACCATCGAAGCCAACAGGGCGCAGCTTTCGGCCGCCAATCTTGCCCTGAACGGCGTGGTAGAGGAGCGCCGGGTCGGACAGCGCACGACGCTTGACGTGCTCAATGCCCAGCAGACTGTGCTCAATGCCAAGGAAGCGATTTCCCAGTCGGAACGAAATGCAATCGTTGCAAGCTTCTCCGTGCTTGCTTCGACGGGCAAGCTGACGATCGACCAGCTTGGCCTTCAGGTTGCCAACTACCGGCCTGAAGTCCATTACGAAGCGACCAAGGACCGCTGGTACGGTCTTCGGACCGTCGACGGCCGCTGAGCCGCCACGCTTGAGCCACGCTGCTGCCGCGCACTGCTGCAGCCGATGGCCGCCATGAATTCCTGTGCATGAACATGCAAGCGGCGGCCGGTGCGATTCTCAAATCCAGATCAATGCCGTAGACTGGGCTGGTGATTCGCCGGTTGGCATGAGCCTGGCGACGAGAGTAACGGAGCGTATTCATGGGACAGGCCGGCGCACAGCGCGAACCGACGATGGAAGAAATCCTGGCTTCCATCCGCAGGATCATTGAGAACAACGAGCCTGGTGCCGATGGCAATCCACTCGGTCTTGGTCTCGCCGACGGCGACCCGGCCGGCCGGCACGACGCCGATGAAGTTTCCCACGACGCAGAAGCAGACACCTCCGAGGCGAGCGCCGCGGTTGGCGGTGTGGAGAGCCAGCGTTCAGCGGCGAATGATGCGGCTGGCGCGCAGCCGGTTTCGCTGGCCGAAGTGGCCGCGCGGGCGCGCACGATGCCCGAGACCGATCAGGCACCAATCCATGATCAGGGCGCAGAAGACTATGCCGCGGACCCCGCGCCCGAGGTAGTGGATGCGGCGGCAGAGGAATTGCGCGAAGCACTGGTGTCCGAGGAGCCGTTGGAAGCGCCGGTTCAGCCTGTGGCCGAAGAACCAAATCCGGTTTCAAACGAGGCGGAAGAAGTCGAACACCCCGAAACGAAAGAAGCGGTTGCCGTCTCACCCGAAACGGCGTCCGGGGCTTCAGCGAGGGCTGAGGAGCCTCAGGGCGGGGGGCAGCTGGTTTCGCTGCAAACCGGCGAGAAGGTTGCGGCGGCGTTCAACGAACTTGATGCAGCGATTGCTGCCGGCCAGCAACGCTCCTTTGACGAGATTGCCGAAGAAATGCTGCGGCCGATGCTGACGCAGTGGCTCGATGACAATCTGCCGACCTTGGTCGAGCGGCTTGTAAGGGAAGAAATCGAGCGGGTATCGCGCGGCAATCGCCGCTGAGGCGATGTGCTCATACGAAAAAATGTGAGCCCAAGACTACGAGCTGAGACCTCCTTTTACGCATTGGGCGTGCCCCGCCGACCCGGGGCGGTCCGATGCTTCGCAGTTTGACTGGCGGAGCCTGATGGTCCTTTGCAGCGGGTTTTGTGCCTGCTGCATGACGCCATCGGCAGTACCGCTCGTGTTGACACTGCCAATCGGTTCCGCTTTATCACAGTCCTATTCCCACAGATGCGAACGGTTCCCCGATCATGCTCGAAAAAACCTATGACGCCGCGGCTATTGAGCCGAAAATTGCGACACGTTGGGCGGAGGCGAATGCATTCGCTGCCGGCGCGGGGGCGCAGCCAGAGCAGGATTCATTCTGTGTCGTGATCCCGCCGCCGAACGTCACCGGCTCTCTGCACATGGGGCACGCGCTCAACAACACGCTGCAGGATATCCTTGTGCGCTATCACCGCATGCTGGGTGAGAATGTTCTCTGGCAGCCCGGGATGGACCACGCGGGGATCGCAACCCAGATGGTTGTCGAGCGGCAGCTTGCGGAGCAGCAGATCCATCGCCGCGAAATTGGCCGGGAAGCGTTCGTTGACAAGATCTGGGAGTGGAAAGACCAGTCCGGCGGCATGATCTTCAACCAGCTCAAGCGGCTTGGCGCATCGTGTGACTGGTCGCGCGAGCGCTTCACCATGGATGAGGGGCTTTCGCGGGCCGTGCTGGAAGTCTTTGTCAGCCTCTACAAGGAAGGGCTGATCTACAAGGACAAGCGTCTGGTCAACTGGGATCCCAAATTGCTGACGGCGATTTCCGATCTCGAGGTGGAGCAGGTCGAGGTCAAGGGTAATCTCTGGCATTTCCGTTACCCGCTGGCCGACGGCATGACCTATGAGCATCCTGTTTCCCACGACGAGGAAAGCGGAACCCATACCTACGAGACCCGTGACTATATCATCGTCGCCACGACCCGGCCCGAAACCATGCTGGGCGACACGGCTGTGGCGGTCAATCCGGAGGACGTGCGCTACAAGGACCTGATCGGCAAGCAGGTGGTTCTGCCGCTGGTTGGACGGCGCATACCGATCGTCGGCGACGACTATGCTGATGAAACGGCCGGGTCCGGCGCGGTGAAGATCACGCCGGCGCACGACTTCAACGATTTCGAGGTCGGCAAGCGGCATCACCTCAAGGCGATCAACATCCTGACCGCCGATGGCAGCGTGACGCTCAAGGACAATGAGGATTTTCTCGAAGGCCTCAAGGTCGAGGGCAAGCTCATCGAGGTGATCGAGGAGCTTGACGGCATGGACCGTTTTGCCGCGCGCAAGGAAATCGTCTCCAAGATGGAGGAGATCGGCTGTCTCGACCATATCGAGCCGCACACCCACATGGTGCCGCATGGCGACCGTGGCGGGGTGCCGATCGAGCCGTTCCTGACCGATCAATGGTATGTCAACGCTGCCGAAATGGCCAAGCCCGCCATTGAAAGCGTGCGTGAGGGGCGGACCAACTTCGTTCCGAAGAACTGGGAAAAGACCTATTTCGAGTGGATGGAGAACATCCAGCCATGGTGCATTTCCCGGCAATTGTGGTGGGGGCACCAGATCCCGGCCTGGTATGGACCCGATGGCCAGGTGTTTGTCGAGAAGGATGAGGAAACCGCGCTCGAAGCCGCGATCCAGCACTACATCGCCCATGAGGGCCCCTGGAAGGCCTGGGTCGAGGAAAAGCTTGAGAACTTCAAGCCGGGAGAGATCCTGACCCGGGACGAGGACGTGCTCGATACCTGGTTTTCCTCCGCCCTGTGGCCGTTCTCGACCTTGGGTTGGCCCGACAAGACGCCAGAACTTGCCCGCTACTATCAGACCGACGTTCTGGTGACGGGCTTCGACATCATCTTCTTCTGGGTTGCCCGGATGATGATGATGGGACTTCACTTCATGGATGAAGAGCCGTTTCACACGGTCTATGTCCATGCGCTGGTCCGCGACAAGGATGGCGCCAAGATGTCCAAGTCGAAGGGCAATGTCATCGATCCGCTGGACCTGATCGACGAGTATGGCGCAGATGCCTTGCGCTTCACGCTGGCGATCATGGCGGCACAGGGCCGCGATGTGAAACTTGATCCTGCTCGGATCGCCGGTTACCGCAACTTTGGCACCAAGCTTTGGAACGCCGCCCGTTTTGCCGACATGAACGGCGCCGTGCTGGACCCGGCCTTCGATCCCTCTGCCGCGAAGCTGACGATCAACCGCTGGATTCTGACGGAACTGACCCGGACCGCAAACGAGGTGAAAACCGCGATCGAGGCCTACAAGTTCAACGAAGCCTCGAGCGCTCTCTACCGGTTTGTCTGGAACCAGCTGTGCGACTGGTACCTGGAACTGCTCAAGCCGGTGTTCAACGGCGAGGACGAGGCGTCCAAGGTCGAGGCCCGCGCCTGTGCGGCCCACGTGCTGGCGGAAGCCGTCAAGCTGTTGCATCCGTTCATGCCGTTCATGACCGAGGAACTCTGGGAGCATCTGGCCGGTGAGAGCGCCGGTCTTGCCTGCCATGCATCCTGGCCGCAGCCGGTGTTTTCGGATGAGGATGCGGCCTCGGAAATCAACTGGCTGATCGATCTGGTTTCCGGTTTGCGATCGGTGCGCGCGGAAATGAATGTTCCGCCATCGGCCAAAGCGGCGCTGGTGATGGTCGGCGCCAACCAGGCCACGGAAGCAAGGCTGTTGCGTCATGATCCCGCCATCAAGCGGCTGGCGCGGGTGACCGACATCATTTTGCAAGCCGCGGTGCCGTCTGGCTCGGCCCAGATCGTGGTGGGGGAGGCAACCGCCTGCCTTCCGCTCGGTGATCTTATCGATCTTGATGCGGAAAAGGCGCGGCTTGAAAAGGCGCTCGCCAAGGTTCGTGATGACATCGAGAAGATCGAGCGCAAGCTTGCCAACGAGAAGTTCGTGGCCAATGCCAAGCCGGAAGTGGTGGAAGCTGAGCGTGAAAAGCTCGTCGATCTCACCGGTCAGAACGAGAAGCTCGCGGCGGCCATCGAGCGACTTGGCCAGGCGGGCTGACAGCAAGGCAGAACGTCCAGAAGTGAAGGCGGTCCGGAAACGGGCCGCCTTGTCTATTGCGAGGCAGGAACATCGCGCGTGATGTTCCTGCCTCGCTTGTCATTGAGATGCTTTTCGCCTGGTGGCGGCGCATCGATGGCTCTGCCCGGCTCGGCGTAGCTGTTCGAGCTTTCGATTTTTTGTCACTTGGATGCGCGAGATCACGCAATGTGACGATTCCGCAACACATTTCATGAAAGCTTCTGCTATGAAAATGCAGGGGTATGAGATGCCCATTTCCCGCCACAAACGGGGCGCAGGGCAGGGTACCGTTTCAGCCCCGCGGCTCGCCCCTGCCGGCATGACGCGTCTGAGGATATGATGAGCACCACGAAGTTTGACAAGTCCCGCCTTCCGAGCCGTTATACGACGGTTGGGCCGGAGCGCGCCCCGCATCGCTCGTTCCTTTATGCAATGGGACTGTCAAGCGAGGAGATCGCACAGCCACTGGTCGGCGTGGCGTCCTGCTGGAACGAGGCGGCGCCCTGCAATATCTCGCTGATGCGGCAGGCGCAGATCGTCAAGAAGGGTGTTGCCGCCGGCAAGGGCACACCACGTGAATTCTGCACCATCACCGTGACCGATGGCATCGCCATGGGTCACCAGGGCATGAAGGCGTCGCTGGCAAGCCGTGACCTGATTGCCGATTCGGTGGAGCTCACCATGCGCGGCCACTGCTATGATGCGATTGTGGGTCTTGCAGGCTGCGACAAGTCGCTGCCGGGCATGATGATGTCGATGGTCCGGCTCAATGTTCCCTCGATCTTCCTGTATGGCGGATCGATCCTTCCGGGCAGCTACCGGGGCCGCCAGATTACGATCCAAGACGTGTTCGAAGCCGTCGGCCAGCATTCGGTTGGCGACATTTCGGACGAGGACCTGCTTGAGATCGAGCAGGCAGCCTGTCCCTCTGCAGGCTCCTGCGGCGCCCAGTTTACCGCCAACACCATGGCGACCGTGGCCGAGGCGATCGGACTGGCTCTGCCTTATTCCTGCGGCGCTCCGGCAGCCTACGACATGCGCGACAAGTTCTGCTACGCGGCAGGCGAGAAGGTGATGGAGCTGATCGCCAAGCAGATCCGGCCGCGCGATATCGTCACGCGCAAATCGCTCGAGAATGCCGCGGCCGTCGTATCGGCCACCGGGGGGTCGACCAATGCGGCGCTGCACCTGCCGGCGCTTGCCCATGAATGCGGCATCGAGTTCGATCTTTTCGACGTTGCGAGGATCTTCGAGCGCACGCCCTACATCGCCAATCTGAAGCCCGGCGGCAAATATGTTGCCAAGGACATGTTCGAAGCCGGCGGCATTCCGGTGCTGATGAAGACCATGCTGGAGCATGGCTATCTTCACGGTGACTGCATGACCGTGACCGGCCGGACGCTTGCCGAGAACATGGAGCATGTGCGCTGGAATGACGATCAGGACGTGGTGCATCCGGCCAACAAGCCGATCACCAAGACCGGTGGAGTTGTGGGCCTGAAGGGTAACTTGGCCGAAGACGGCGCGATCGTGAAGGTCGCCGGGATGTCGAAGCTGGCATTTACCGGTCCGGCACGGTGTTTCGATTCCGAGGAAGATTGCTTCAATGCTGTCACAAATCGGAATTACAAGGAAGGCGAGGTTCTGGTGATCCGCTATGAGGGCCCCAAGGGTGGCCCGGGCATGCGCGAGATGCTGTCGACCACCGCGGCGCTCTACGGCCAGGGAATGGGCGACAAGGTAGCTCTGATCACCGACGGCCGGTTCTCCGGCGCGACCCGCGGTTTCTGCATCGGCCATGTCGGCCCGGAAGCCGCCGAAGGCGGGCCGATCGGCCTGCTTCAAGATGGCGACATCATCGAGATCGATGCGGTTGCCGGTACATTGAATGTGCAACTTTCCGACGAGGAACTGGCTGCGCGCAGGGAAAAATGGATGGCGCGGGAGACTGATTACGCATCAGGCGCGCTTTGGAAATACGCCCAGACAGTGGGATCGGCGCGTTACGGTGCTGTCACCCATCCGGGCGGAGCGAAAGAAAAACACTGCTATGCAGACATCTAGCCGCACCCGGACGGGTCTTTTTGGTGTTGTTGTTGCCGCTGCCCTCGGCTTTGGCGGACAGGCGTTTGCGCTTGATCCGAATGCAGGGGTGACGCGCGAATCGGGACCGTTCGATCTCTTCAAGTTTGGCTTTTCAGCTTACAAGAGCGGCCGCAAGGATGAGGCGGTTGAGGCCTACCGGTATGCGGCTGAAAAGGGCCATCCGGGAGCGCGGTGGGCGCTTGCGAACATGTACGCCTATGGCGATGGCGTGGTCGAAAACGACTACGAGGCTTTCAAGATCTATGACGATATCGCCCGCCAGGGTGTGGAACCGGGATCGCAGGACACCGGTTACTTCGTCAATGCGCTGCTGTCGCTGGCGACCTATTACCAGAAAGGTATTCCCGGCAGCCCGGTCAAGGCCAATCTCGGTGCCGCCCGGCAGCTCTATTTCCAGGCTGCTTCCGCTTTTGGCGTGCCGGAAGCGCAGTACCGGCTTGGACGCATGATCCTTGAAGGGCAGGGTGGCGCCAACGACATCCAGCAGGCCAAGAAATGGCTGAACCGCGCCCGGGTCAGCGGCCATCCGGCAGCCGCCGCGGTTCTCGGCAATGTGGTGTTTGAGGAGGGCCAGACCGTGCGCGGCCTGGCGTTCATGACCGCAGCGCTCGAGCGCTCGCCGGCCTCCGACAAGGCCTGGATCCAGTCGATGCAAGAGCGAGCCTTCTCGCTTGCCGGCGAAGCCGACCGCCGTACCGCGATCGCGCTTGCACAGGATATGCTGGCGAAGGGCCTGAACTAGGACAGCCGCAAACCGCTGCTCATTCGGTTAAGTGCCAGTTCACGATGATCACCGTGTCTATGGCCGGTGGTTGACGTGTCAGCCTTTTTTCAGGGCAACCTATCCAGCCTGCCACGGAGACATCTGCGACGGTGACGTTTCCGACACCGGGCAGCCGTCCGAAATCTTCTTCCAGCTGGTGTTGTTGAGGTTGCGTTCGCAGCGCGCCAGATAGCGTTGCGACGAGCCGATCTGCAGGCAGATCACGCCGCCTTCCTTGATGCGCTTGCCGTTGCCGACACACTCGCAGTCCTGGCCGGCAAATGCCGAAGGCGCGGTAAAAAAGGTAACGGCCACAAAACCGATGCTCAAGGCAATCCGCTGTGTCAGAGCTTGTTTCATAGCTCGATGATGCGCTCGTTCCGGAAATTTGGCAAGACTTGCCGGGCCGGGATCAAGGTGAGCGCGCGTTGCTGGTGATCAGGCTGCCAGCAGGATCGCCACGGGGACGTGATCCGAAGGTTTCTCCCAGCCGCGAACGTGTTTTTCCACTGTTGCCGATTTCAGCAGGTTGGCCGCCTCGGGCGAGAGCATCAGGTGATCGATGCGGATGCCGTTGTTCTTGGGCCAGGCGCCGGCCTGATAATCCCAGAACGTATAGGTTTCCGCTTCGTCATTGACCGCCCGCAAGGCGTCGGTAAAGCCGAGATTCTCAAGCTGCCTGAAGGCATTGCGGGATTCGGGACGAAACAGTGCGTCCCCCTCCCAAGCCTTGGGGTCGTGGCAATCGACGGGCTCGGGAATGACATTGTAGTCGCCGGCAAGAACCAGTGGCTCCTCAAGCGCCAGCCGGTCTTCGGCGAACGCCTGCAGACGCTTCATCCAGGACAGCTTGTAGGGAAACTTCTCGGTGTCGACTGGGTTGCCGTTGGGAAGATACAGTGACACCACACGCAGCACGCCGCCATCGGTCGAGAACACCGCCTCGATGAACCGGGCCTGCTCGTCGCTGTCATCGCCGGGAAGACCGCGATTGACTTCATCGGGGCTTTTCTTGGACAGGATCGCTACGCCGTTGAAGCCCTTTTGTCCATGCGTTTCAACGTGATAGCCGAGCGCTTCAAGTTCCAGCCGGGGAAAGCCTTCATCCACTGACTTGATTTCCTGCAGGCAGGCAATGTCGGGATCGCTTTCCTTCAGCCAGGTCTGCAGATTGTCGATACGCGCCTTGACGCCATTGATGTTCCAGGTGACGATTTTCAAGGCATGTGTCCTTCAGCAGATGATCCGCCCGACTGCGGAATTGAACGGCTGCTCAAATGGAAAAGCTGGTGCCGCAGCCGCAGGAGGCGACGGCGTTGGGGTTCCTGATCTGGAACGCCTGTCCCATCAGATTGTCGACGAAATCAATCTCCGATCCGGCCATGTAGACAAGCGACACCTGGTCGATGAGCACCCTGGCGTCGTCCTTTTCCAGAACGATGTCATCGTCCGCTGGCTGATCGGCGAGATCGAACTTGTAGGAAAATCCGGAGCATCCGCCGCCTTCCACTGACACGCGAAGAGCGGACTTGCCGGCTTCGGCGGAAACGATCTCGCGGATCCTGCGGGCGGCTGAATCCGAAAGGGTGACATTGGCTGTTTCAGTCATGGTACCTCCTTGCCGGGGTCAAGGTCCGGAAGAGACATGTTTCAAATCACTTGTTCTATAGGTATGAAGGCGCTGGCCCGGCGTCAATGCTTGGACGGAGCGAGTCGGGCATGTGTTTGGCGCCTGTTGACGGGATAGGCATGGAAATCGACATCAAGCAACTGGGCTTCGGGACCGGTGGGCGTGCGCCATGGGCGGTTGATCCGTGGTCGAGCCGCGGCCGGCTGGTCGCCGAACCGGTCAGTCCGACCCGGTCCGAATTCCAGCGCGACCGGGACCGGATCATACACACCACGGCGTTCCGGCGGCTCAAGCACAAGACCCAGGTCTTCGTTGCCCATGAGGGCGACCACTACCGCACCCGACTGACGCACACCATCGAAGTGGCGCAGATTGCCCGGGCGCTGGCCAGGGCTCTGAAGCTGGACGAGGATCTGGCCGAAGGCGTGGCCCTGGTGCATGATTTCGGCCATACGCCGTTTGGCCATACCGGCGAAGAAGCGCTGGATGAGCTGATGGCGGATGCCGGCGGGTTCGATCACAATGCTCAGTCGCTGCGTATCGTCACCAAGCTGGAGCAGCGCTACGCCGATTTCGACGGGTTGAACCTGACCTGGGAAACGCTCGAAGGGCTGGTCAAGCATAACGGCCCTTTGATTGTCGAGGGCGGCAAGCCTGTGCCCGAGCCGATTGCGCACTACAATTCATCCCATGATCTTTGGCTGTCTACCCATTCCAGCCTGGAGAGCCAGGTCGCGGCGATTGCCGACGATATCGCCTACAACACCCATGATATTGACGACGGGCTGCGGTCTGGGCTGATCACGCTCGAGATGCTTGAAGAACTGCCGCTGATTTCGCGTTTGCTGGCCGAGGTGCGGGATCGATATCCCGGTCTTGAGGAACCTCGTCTGATTCACGAGGTGATGCGGCGGCAGATCACCCGTATGGTTGAAGACGTGATCGGGGTGACCCAGGCTCACATTCAAGAGATCAAGCCGCAATCGGCTGACGATGTGCGTCATGCGGGACGGACGATGGCGCATTTCTCCGAAGAGTTCGTTGAGGCCGACCGACACATCAAGGCCTTCCTCTATCGCCATCTCTACCGTCATCCGGATGTGATGCGGGTGAGGGCATCGGCCACCCTGATCGTGCGTGATCTGTTCTCAGCCTTCATGGCCAATCCTTCGGCGATGGGAGAGAAGCACCGGCATGCGGGAATCGAGGATTTGCCGGTCCACAAGCGTGCGCGAAAGGTGCGCGACTATCTTGCGGGGATGACGGACACTTACGCCATTGCGGCGCACCGGCGTTTGTTTGACCATACGCCGGATTTGCGATAGGCAGCGCTCACCTCGAGCGAGCAGCAGTCTCGCCCCGCATCCCGCCATATCCGGACTTTTACAATGAACGTGTTCAAGGACTTCGAAAACAGAATCAAGCAGGCTGTGCAAGCGCTTGATGCAGTGCAGGAAAAGGGCGGCGAAGTCAGCTTCGAGCGATTGGCTGTCGAGCCGCCCCGCGATCCCGCACATGGCGACATCTCGACCAATGCGGCCATGGTCCTTGCCAAGCCGCTGGGCATGAACCCGCGCGCACTGGCCGACATGATCGCGGCACAATTTGCCGATGATGCCGACGTTGCCGAAACGGCCGTCGCGGGCCCCGGATTTCTCAATTTCAGGCTGACTGCTGCCTTCTGGCGCCGGCTGGCCGCAACGATAATCCGGGAGGGAACGGATTACGGGCGTTCCACCCTGGGTGCGGACCGCAAGGTCAATGTTGAGTATGTTTCGGCAAATCCGACCGGGCCGATGCATGTCGGCCATTGCCGCGGTGCGGTTGTCGGCGATGCGCTGGCGAACCTGATGGGGTTTGCCGGCTACCAGGTGACCAAGGAATACTACATCAACGACGCCGGGTCGCAGATCGATGTGCTGGCGAAGTCGGTCTATCTGCGATACCGCGAGGCACTTGGCGAGGAGATCGGCGAGATCCCGGCAGGGCTTTATCCCGGCGATTACCTTGTCCCGGTCGGGCAGAGCCTCGCCGATGAATTCGGCACGTCGCTCAGGGCGATGCCGGAAGCCGAGCGCATTGCCCTGATCAAGGACAGGACCATCGATGCGATGATGGACATGATCCGCTCTGACCTCAAGGCGCTCAATGTCGAGCACGACGTGTTCTTTTCCGAGCGCAGCCTGCATGCCGACAGCGAACGCGCCATCCGCAACGCCATCAACGACCTGACCTTCAAGGGCCATGTCTACAAGGGCAAGCTGCCGCCGCCCAAGGGCCAGTCGCCCGAGGACTGGGAAGATCGCGAGCAGACCCTGTTCCGCTCCACCGAGGTCGGCGACGACATTGACCGGCCGCTGATCAAGTCAGACGGCAGTTATACCTATTTCGCAGCTGACGTTGCCTATTTCCGCGACAAGTTCGAGCGCGGCTTCACCGAGATGATCTATGTGCTCGGCGCCGATCATGGTGGATACATCAAGCGGCTTGAAGCCGTTGCCAGGGCCGTGTCCGCCGGGGATGCGAAGCTCACCGTGCTGCTGTGCCAGCTTGTGAAGATCTATCGCAACGGCGAACCCGTCCGGATGTCAAAGCGCTCGGGCGATTTCGTCACGCTGCGCGATGTCGTGGATGAAGTCGGCGTGGATTCGGTGCGTTTCATGATGCTCTACCGCAAGAGCTCGGAATCGCTCGATTTCGACTTTGCCAAGGTGACCGAACAGTCCAAGGACAACCCGGTCTTCTATGTTCAATATGCCCACGCCCGCTGTGCCTCGGTGATGCGGCAGGCGCTTGAGACCTTTCCGGACCTCGATCTGGCGCCAGAAACGCTGGCTTCGGCCGATATGTCCGATCTCGCCCACGAGAGCGAGCTGGCGCTGATCGCCAAGCTCGGCGAGTATCCGCGGATGATTGAGGCTGCCGCTTCCGGCCAGGAGCCACACAGGGTCGCTTTCTACCTCTATGAACTGGCAAGTCTGCTGCACGGGCACTGGAACAAGGGCCGGGATGAGCCGGGTTTGCGGTTTGTTAACGATAAAAACAGACAATCGACAATTGCCAGGTTGGGTCTGGTGTACGCAGTAGCGTCGGTGTTGAAGTCAGGTCTCGCCATTACAGGAACCGACGCACCCGAAGAAATGCGCTGAACGACACCTTTTCCCCACATTGCTCTGGCAGTAGAGTGTGCGAGAGTATGTGAGTGATGCATGGCTGATCAATTCGATAACAACGCCCGGTCCCCGAATCCGGATGCCGAAATCGATGATCCTTTGGCAGAGCTTGCCAGGATCATCGGTTACGAACGGCCATCCGGCGATACGGCGACGACCGACGGGGCTTCCCAATCGAGTGAATTCGATCTGGAAGCTGAGCTGATGCGCGAGCTCGATGTGCCGCTTGCTCCGTCCATCGACGAGCTGGACCGGATAGAGGCCGATGAAGCCCTTGATGTCATTCTCGCCGAAGCGCCTTTCGAGCCTCAGCCGGATCCGGAACCTGAAATCGAACCGGAAGCCGGGCCTGATGATGCTGAAGGTGCGGACGATGCCTTCGCTTATCTGCCTGACGATTTCCAGGGCGATGAAATCCAGGACGCCAGTAGTGCGGACCGCACGCCCGTAGAGGGGCAATCCTCCGAATCCCTGCTCAAGGCGATAGAGAACGAGTTTCCCTCCGAACCAGAAGAAAGTGCCGCGGCTGACCTGTTGGCTGGCGAAGACGATCATTGGTTTGTCTCTTCGGAACCAGAGGAGTTGCCAGCAGAACAGCCAGCTGCGCCCGACGAGCAGCCCGTTTACGAAGAAGACACTCCCCAATATTTGACCGAAGCTGCCGTGGAAGCCGAGGACATTGTCCAGCCGGCATATCCGGCAGATGCGATCGATGATCAGGTTCTTGCCGACATGGCCCGGTTCGAGTTGTCTTCGAAGGATCCGCGGGATCCGCAAGGCACGGTGTCGACGCAGAACGTTGCTGACAGTGGTTCGGGCAGTGGTGCGGGGTCCGACACTACGAGCCGGGAAGCGGCTCTGGACTTCGAAGAGTATTTGTCGACAGAACTCGATGTCTTCGAGCAGGAATACTCGATGGGCGAAGTTGGCGGCGTTTCCGATACTGGGCAACAGACCCCGGTACCGGACGCCACGCCGCAGTCTTCAGACGCTGATGATCCCTTCGATGTCGGAAACGCTCTGGAAGCGTTGAATGACAGCACGCTTGATGATGATGTCACGGTTTTCGATGATGCAGCAGAGGAATTGCTGGCTGCAATCAACGATGATGTCGAGTTCAGCGGCCGATCAGCGGCCGCGGGCGAGACTCCCGATGATTGGTCGATCGAAAGCATCGAGGAAGGCGCCGCAGAAGAGCTCGACGAAGAGCTTGGCGACATGTTCGGCCTGCCCGAGCGCAGTGCCGATCCCGTCGCTGCGAGACCGGATGCGGGCGATGATCTGGAGTTTGATCTGGAAAAGATCCTGGCTGACAGCTTCGACGGCGACGACGACTGGGCGGAGCCGGTGGAAATCGAGCCTGAGATCGAAGCCGTTGCTGGTGTTGAAAATGACGATTGGCTTTCCTCGTATCCCACGGACGATCAACCGCCGCAGCGGGACGAGTTGACCGAGGCGTTTCAGGGCCTGCTGCCCGATGAAGAGCCGCCCACCTCGCAAGCCGCAACGGCTGCGGTGCCTGCGAATACCGGTGATGCGGGTGGCAATCCCGCCGGGCAGGGCGACTGGCTTGCCGGGTTCGATGCCGCGGACGAGACCGCCAATGAAGCTTCCGGAAGATCGCCATCTTCGGATTACTATTTCGATGCGGATCTGATTTCCGAACCGGATGAAGCGGTTGAGATTGTTCCCGATATCGATGTGCCGGAACTTGAGCATCAGGAGCCGCAAACGGTGGATCCGGATTATGATATCGAGATAGAGCGTGAGTTTGCCGATATCATCGATCGCAATGAGCCGAGCGCGGACAGTCTTCCGGTTGACGGCGGCGGTGCGGTCTTTGCCGCAGCCGAAGGATGGAGCCGGGATACGGCAACTCCGCGCGGCTACGAGGTTTCAGATGATTACATCGCGCTCGAACGCGAGCTTGGCAGTGGTGCGGAGCGGACGAATTTCGCTGCCGCAGCAACCGCGGATCTGATTGGCGACAGGCTGTCGGATACCGGCGATTTTTCCGACGCCTCGGAGAATGATCCGGCTGAGGCCGACAACCGCTCACGCGGCCCGATGGTGGTCATCGCGGTGCTGGCGCTGGCCGTGGTCGCGGGCATTGGCGGGTTTGGCTGGAGCATGCTGTCCGGCGGTGACTCGACAACGGCCGACGGAGGCCCCCGGATCATCCGCGCCGACAAGGAGCCGGTGAAGGTGCTGCCCGAAAATCCCGGTGGCGTGACCGTGCCCAACCAGGACAAGGCTGTCTATGACCGCGTCGCCGGCGGATCCGAATCCTCGACCGGGCAGCCGGCGCTGGTGAATTCGGCCGAAGAACCGGTCGATGTCGTTCAGCGGACACTTGATCCTGAAATCCTTCCGCTGGAAGGGAGGACAGATTTCTCCGTCAAGTCCGAAGAACGCCTGTCGGCCGAAACCAATGGCGAGGAGACCGCTGCAGGCGGTGCGCCGGCGCCGGTTGTTTCACCGCGCAAGGTGCGCACCATGATCGTCAAGCCCGATGGTTCCATTGTCGCGCGCGAGGTTTCCGAGCCTGAAACAGTCGCGCCGCAGACTTCCGAAGCCGCTCCACAGGCTCTTGCTGCGGCCTCGTCGCAGGATGCTGCTGCGGCCGGACCGGTGGCTGATGGCGAGGCTGCGGAGACAGCCGCTTCGACACAGACGCAAGCCGGATCGCAGGAGCAGGCCGCCGCAACCGAGACACCGGCGGCTGAAGGCACGCTGGCGCCGGTACGGGTTGTCACGACCCAGCCGATCCGGCCCGTTGCCAATGCTCCGGTTCCGCAGGGCCGTCCCGCAGACCAGCCGGTCAATGTGGTTGGCACCGTCAGCCAGGCTGGCCGGGTTGGTGCCGCACCCGCAACCACCACAGCGCCGACGGCAACCGCTGCTCCGGTCGCGCCTGCGGCTGTCACGCCTGCTCCGGTCGAAGTTGCTGCCGCACCCCAGGCCGTGGCACCTGCAGCCAACCCTGGCGGATATTACGTGCAGATTGCATCTCAGCCGACAGCGGAGGGCGCGCAGGCCTCTTGGCAGACCCTGTCCAATCGTTACAGCTCCGTCCTGGGCGGGCGCGGCGTGGATATCCAGCGTGCGGACATTCCCGGCAAGGGAGTGTTTCACCGGGTGCGTGTGCCTGCAGGCACACGTGATCAGGCCAATGCCTTGTGTAGCCGCTACAAGGCGGCCGGTGGAAGCTGTTTCGTCTCGCGCTGATTTTCAGAGGGACCGTGATCCAACAGGAGGCCGCGCAGCTTATGGCAGCGCGGCCTTTCCTGTTCTGGTGATCTGGCCATGTCTTGCTGTCAAAACCAGGCGGTTGGACTAGGATTGTCCGATGAGCGAATCAAGAGCAGTCATTTTCGGGTGTGCCGGGCCTGAGCTTAGCCCGGCGGAAGCCGCGTTTTTTGCAGATACAAGGCCGTGGGGGTTCATCCTTTTCGGCCGAAATATCGTCAGTCTCAATCAGGTCGCGGAACTGACCAACAGCCTGCGCGAAAGCATCGGCCGGCCCGACGCGCCGGTGCTGATCGACCAGGAAGGCGGGCGGGTGCAGCGGTTCAAACCGCCGCTGGTCCCGCAATATCCATCCGGAGCCGACCTCGGCGCACTCTATAATGCGAACCCGGAGGCAGGTCTGCGGGCAACCTGGATCATGTCGCGACTGCATGCGTTCGATCTGTATCCGCTCGGGATCAATGTCGACTGCCTGCCGGTGCTGGATGTGCCGTCACCGGGTGGACATGAGGTCATCGGCAGCCGAGCCTATGGCATCACGCCCGATGTGGTCTCTGTCCTCGGCGCTGCGGCGTGCGAAGGTCTCAAGGCGGGGGGGCTGTTGCCGGTGATCAAGCACATTCCCGGGCATGGCCGTGCCGGGGCGGATACACACCACGAACTGCCGCATGTGGATGCGAGCCGCTCCGAACTGTCAGGCCGTGATTTTGTTCCGTTCAAGGCGCTTGCCGGCGAAGCCATGGCGATGTCGGCGCATGTGGTGTTCACCGACATAGATCCTGCCAACCCGGCGACGACCTCGCGCCGTGTGGTCGATGAGGTGATCCGCGGCGAGATCGGTTTTGACGGGCTGTTGATGTCCGATGATGTGTCGATGAACGCGCTTTCTGGGGATTTCGCCACAAGGGCCAGTGCAATTTTCGCCGGAGGATGCGATGTCACATTGCACTGCAATGGTGATCGCGCCGAAATGGACGCCGTGGTGTCGGTCACGCCAACGCTTTCCGGCGAAAGCCTGCGCCGTGCAAATGCGGTGATGGCGGCGTTCAAGGCGCCCGACAAGAGCGACGAGGCGGCATTGCGGGACGAATTCGAGGGGTTGATGGCGGCCTCCTAACCTCTGGTGCGAAAGGTGGCAGGTGTGAGCAACGGCAACCGGCAGAATGCTGGAAATCCTGGCAGGGCGGCCCAGGGCAAAACGCCCATGGACGTGATGTGGGATGATGCCAAGGCCGACCGGGCAACCGGCGACCCCGCCCTGGTGATCGATGTCGCCGGTTTCGAAGGACCGCTCGATCTGCTTCTGCATCTGGCGCGCACCCAGCGGGTCGACCTCGCGCGGATTTCGGTCCTGGCGCTTGCCGAGCAATATCTGCAATTTGTCGAGAAGGCTCGTGCGCTCCGGCTCGAGCTTGCGGCCGACTATCTGGTGATGGCTGCCTGGCTTGCCTATCTCAAGTCGAAGCTCTTGATCCCGCAAGGCCCGAAGGGCGACGAGCCCAGCGGCGAGGAAATGGCGGCACAGCTGGCCTTCCGGCTGAAACGGCTCGAAGCGATGCGGGAAGCTGCGACGCGGCTGGTCAACCGCAAACGGCTTGGCCGCGATGTCTTCGCCCGCGGTGCGCCAGAGCCGATGGTGATCGACAAGGAATCGAGCTTTGAGGCAAGCCTCTACGATCTGCTGACGGCCTATGCCGCGCAGAAGCAGCGGCAAACCATCACCCAGGTGACGATTTCACGGCGGCGGGTCTGGTCGCTCAGCGACGCCCGGGTGATCCTGATCCGGCTGATTGGAGAGCTCAAGGACTGGACCGCGCTGGACCAGTATCTGTTGCGCTATCTGTCCGATCCGGAAGAACGGACCACGGCGATTGCCAGTTCGTTCGCCGCCAGTCTTGAAATGGTGCGGGAAGGGCGGCTGGAAATCCGTCAGGACGGTGCGTTCCAGCCAATCTTCATGCGACGGCCGCCGGAGAGTGCCGTCAGCGCAGGGAGCAAAGCATGATTATGGATCCAGGCCACAGCGCAGCTTTCGCCTACGGGGCAGAGACGGATGGCGCGGAGGACGGCGAGATGGGGTCGGACGCACTTGATGCGCTCAAGGAGCGGGCCCTGCACGAGGCCGAACGGATTGCCGAGGCGCTGGTGTTTGCCTCAAGCGAACCGGTCTCGGAAAAACTGATCTCGGGCAAGCTGCCCGAAGATACACCGGTTGGGGTGGTCATGGAACGGCTTGCCGAGCGCTATGCGGCGCGCGGGGTCAACCTTGTGCGTGTCGGCGACGCCTGGGCGTTCCGGACGGCGGCCGATCTCGGTTTCCTGATCCGCCGGGACGAGACCGAGGTCAAGAAGCTCTCGCGGGCCGGCCTGGAGGTTTTGTCGACGATCGCCTATCACCAGCCGGTGACGCGGGCGGAGATCGAGGATGTGCGTGGCGTGGCGACCTCGAAGGGAACGCTCGATGTGCTGCTGGAGACCGGCTGGGTGCGCATGCGCGGCCGCCGCCGTTCGCCGGGCCGTCCTGTGACCTATGGCACGACGATGGCGTTTCTCGATCATTTCGGCCTTGAGGACCTGCGCGACCTGCCGGGAATGGACGAACTCAAGGGCGCGGGCCTGCTCTCGGGACGGGTGCCCTCGAACTTCCAGCCGCCGCTTCTGCCATCGGGCGACGAGCTTACCGATGACGAGGATCCGATTACCCAACTCGATTTGGAAGAGCTTGGTCTCTTGACACCGATGGGTGAAGCGGAGGACTAAGCGTCCGGCCCCGGAACTTTCCGGGGTGCTTGAGGCTGATTGCAAGGGTTGCGACCATCGTTACACAGCAGACAAGAACGGCGATCGCGCGCAGGACGGCCGGTGTTACCTTTGCCGCGCGTCTGGCCTTCGAGGATGTTCATCATTCCTATGGTGAGCTGCCGACGCTGCGTGGCGTGACGCTGGCGGCAGAACCGGGCGAGGTGCTGTGCCTTCTCGGTCCTTCAGGCTCGGGCAAGACGACGTTATTGCGGCTTGCGGCGGGAATCGAACCGCTGCACCGCGGACGGCTGCTGCTCAACGACCGCGAGATTGCCGGGCCCTTGATCAATCTGCCGCCTGAACGGCGCGGCATCGGGCTGATGTTTCAGGATTTCGCGCTGTTTCCCCATTTGACAATTCTTGACAATGTCCGGTTCGGGCTGACCGCACTTTCGTCAGTGGACGCCAAGCGGGAAGCGCTTGCCGCGCTCGATCGTGTCGGCATGGTGCATTATGCCGACAACTATCCGCATGCCCTGTCGGGCGGCGAACAGCAGCGCGTGGCGCTGGCGCGCGCCCTGGCGCCGCGTCCGGCGGTGCTGCTCATGGACGAGCCTTTCTCGGGGCTGGATTCCCGGCTCAAGGACAGTGTGAGGGCCGAGACGCTTGCCATCCTGCGTGAGGCGCGGGCCACGGCGATCGTGGTCACCCATGATGCCGAGGAAGCGATGCGGATGGGCGACAGGATCGCCCTGCTCAAGGATGGAGCGCTGGAACAGGTCGGTACAGCGGAAGATCTCTATCATCGCCCCGCCAACCTGTTTGCCGCCGGATTCTTTTCCGAAATCAACGTTTTCGAGGGGACGGTTTCGGACGAGTACGCACAAACCCCGCTTGGACCGGTTGCGGCCAAGGGTTTTAGAGATGGTGCTAACGTCTCGATTGCCATAAGGCTTCCGGGCGTTGAAGTTACGGAAACGCCTTGCGGTGTTTCGGCACGAATTGTGGCGCGGCGGTTCCTCGGAGTGGAGGAACTGGTGACAGTGGTGGTTGCGGGAGGAGAAAACCCGATTGACGCGCGCATCCGCGCAGGTCAATTGAGGGGCGGCATCCGCGATGTTTCGGTCACTGTCAACGCGCGTGACATTTTGGTGTTTGAAAGAAACGGATAAACACCCTAAATCAGGGTAGGTGCATACAGGAGAGTATCATGGGTTCATTCAGCATTTGGCATTGGCTAATCGTTCTGGTCGTCGTTCTGCTTCTTTTCGGTCGCGGCAAGATTCCGGAACTGATGGGCGATGTAGCCAAGGGCATCAAGAGCTTCAAAAAAGGCATGGGCGAGGAAGAAACTCCGCCAGCCGAAACCAAGACAGTCGAAAGCAAGGCCGAAGAAGCCAAGGATCGCGGCTAATATCCCTATCCCGTTGCCCTGACGGGTGAGGAGACGCCTGAATGTTAGACATCGGTTGGCCAGAGCTTCTGGTCGTAGCCATTGTGCTGATCGTCGTGGTTGGTCCGAAGGACTTGCCGCCAATGCTGCGCGCTTTCGGACGGACCACCAAGAAACTCCGGGGCATGGCCTCGGAGTTTCGCGGGCAGTTCGACGAAGCGTTGCGGGAGGCGGAGCTCGATGACGTCAAGAAGACGTTTGACGACGCGCGCAAGCTCAACCCAATGCAGGGCATTCGCGATGCCGTAAATCCGCTCAAGGACACGGCGAAGGATATCAAGGCGGATCTTGAAAAATCGGTGAACTCACCATCTTCGGCGGAAAAAGAGCCGCCGAAGATGACCGCTCCGGAGCCGTCCATGAAGCTGTCTGACGGTCCGCCGGAGTTCAAGGCGGAGGCTCCGGCCAAAACAGCGGGATCGCCGGCGAAATCCGATGCCGGACAAGCTGCTGCCAAGACAAAATCTGACACAAAGAAGGTCGCCGCGGCCAAGCCTGCCAAAGCTGCGTCTGCCACAAAGGCCAAACCCGCCGCTGCCAAGCCAGCAGGTACCAAGTCTGCCGCTGCTAAGTCCACGGCGAAACCGGCAGCCACAAAAGCCGCTGCGTCGAAACCCGCTTCAAAGACCGCGGCTTCAGGTATCAAGGCGAAATCGTCCGCCAAACCTGCAACGACGAAAACTGCGCCTCGCGCCAGTAAACCCAAGCAAGGCGAGGACAAGGCGTGACCGACGATATCGAAGACAAGCCGCAGCCGCTGCTGGCGCACTTGCTGGAGTTGCGCAATCGCCTGATGTGGGCGATCGGCGCCTTCTTCATCGCATTCCTGTTGTGTTTCTCCTTTGCAAAACCGCTGTTCAACATGCTGGTTCAGCCCTTTACCTGGGCGGTCGACTGGGCGGGGATGTCGGATCGCAAGATCGAGTTGATCTACACCGCGCCGCAGGAGTTTTTCTTCACGCAGATCAAGATCGGCATGTTCGGCGGTCTGGTGCTGGCGTTTCCGATGATTGCCGCGCAGGTCTACAAGTTTGTCGCTCCTGGGCTCTACAAGAACGAGCGAGGCGCCTTCCTGCCGTTTCTGGTGGCATCTCCGCTGCTTTTCCTGCTCGGCGCGGCGCTGGTCTATTTCTTCTTCACGCCGATGGTGATGTGGTTCTTCCTGTCGATGGAGCAGGTAGGCGGCACCGGTGAAGCCTCGATCATGCTGCTTCCCAAGGTTTCCGAGTATCTCGGGTTGATCATGACGCTGATCTTCGCCTTCGGGCTGGTGTTCCAGCTGCCCGTGGTGACGACGTTGCTCGCCCGTGTCGGGCTGGTAAGCAGTCAGGGGCTCGCCGACAAGCGCAAGTACGCCATCGTCGCGGCTTTCATTGCGGCGGCCATCCTGACGCCGCCGGACCCGGTCTCCCAGATCGGGCTTGCGCTGCCAACCATCCTTCTTTACGAGATTGCAATCTATTGCGCCCGACTCGTGGAGCGCCAGCGCGCCGCGAACGCGGCCTTGGCGGAAGCCGATGACAAGAAATCGGCGGCAGCCTCTGATCCCGAAGGGGACGCCTGAGCTCCGTATTGATGTGCAGACCGTACCGTCTGGCGGCACGGTTGCGGGTTTGGCGCTGCCATTTAAGTACCGGAACCTGCCATGCTTGACATCAAATGGATACGTGAGAACCCCGCAGCTCTCGACGCGGCGCTTGCCAAGCGCGGTGCCGAGCCTCAGTCGGAACAGCTGATTGCGCTTGATGAGGCGCGCCGAAGCCATGTCGGTGCGCTGCAGGCCCTGCAGGAACGCCGCAATGCTGCCTCCAAGGATATCGGCAAGGCCATGGCGGCCAAGGATCAGGTAACGGCCGACAGTCTGAAGGCGGAGGTGGCCAAACTCAAGGACGAGTTGCAGGCCGGCGAAGCCAGGGAACGCGAACTCGACGATGCGCTCAAGCACGCGCTTTCGGTGTTGCCGAACATTCCGCATGATGACGTGCCGGTGGGCAAGGACGAGAGCGACAATGTCGAGATCCGGGTTTCAGGGGCGAAACCTGAACTCGGCTTCGAGACCAGGGAGCATTTCGAACTCGGCGAAGCGCTGGGCATGATGGATTTCGAACGTGCGGCCAAGATGTCAGGCTCAAGGTTCACCATCCTGTCGGGCGGTCTGGCGCGGCTCGAGCGCGCGCTCGGTCAGTACATGCTGGATCTGCACACCGGCGAGCACGGTTACACGGAAGTCAATCCGCCGCTGATGGTCAATGACGCGGCAGCCTACGGCACCGACAAGCTTCCCAAGTTTGGCGACGATCTGTTCCGCACCACCGATGGCCGGTGGCTGATCCCGACGGCGGAAGTGCCGCTGACCTACATGGCGGCAGGCGAAATCATTGCCGAGGAAGAGCTGCCGAAGCGCTATGCGGCACAAACGGCCTGCTTCCGTTCCGAAGCCGGTTCGGCGGGACGTGACACGCGCGGCATGCTGCGCCAGCACCAGTTCACCAAGGTCGAGCTTGTTTCGGTGACCACGCCTGAAACCTCGCTGGAGGAGCACGAGCGGATGACCGCGAGCGCGGAAGCCGTGCTGAAGGGGTTGGGTCTGCATTTCCGCACCATTGTGCTGTGCACCGGAGACATGGGGTTCGGCGCGCGCAAGACCTATGACATCGAGGTTTGGCTGCCCGGGCAGAAGGCTTACCGCGAAATCTCGTCCTGTTCGGTATGTGGCGATTTCCAGGCACGGCGCATGAACGCACGCTGCCGGAAGGCCGGAGACAAGGCCACGCGCTTTGTCCATACCCTGAACGGCTCCGGCGTGGCCGTCGGACGTGCCCTGATCGCGGTCATGGAAAACTATCAGAACGCCGATGGTTCGATCACCGTGCCCGACGTATTGCGGCCCTATATGGGCGGAATCACGAAGATCGAGAAGGCGGCGTAACGCATTCAATTCAGGAGAGCAGGCATGCGCATACTCATCACCAATGACGACGGCATCCACGCCGAGGGACTGGAGGTGCTTGAGCGCATCGCAAGGACACTCTCGGATGATGTCTGGATCGTCGCGCCTGAAACCGACCAGAGCGGGCTTGCGCACTCCCTGACTTTGTCGGAGCCGCTCAGGCTGCGCAAGGTCCGCGACAAGACCTACGCGTTGCGCGGCACGCCCACCGATTGTGTGATCATGGCCATCAGGAGCCTGATGGACGAGGCTCCGGACCTGGTGCTTTCCGGTGTGAACTCGGGCCAGAATGTTGCCGACGATGTGACCTATTCCGGCACGGTTGCAGGCGCCATGGAAGGCACGCTGCTCGGCGTCCGCTCGATCGCGATCAGTCAGGCCTACAACTTCGTCAATGGCAGGATCGTTCCCTGGGATGTGGTCGAGACGCTGGCGCCGGACCTTCTCAAGAAGCTGGTGAAGATCGATCTTCCGGCAGGCACGCTGCTCAATGTCAACTTCCCCAATTGCGCCGCCGACGAGGTCAAGGGGGTGATCGTCACAGACCAGGGACAAATGACCCACGGGCTGTCGATCGAAGAACGCCATGACGGGCGCGGCTTTCCCTATTTCTGGCTCAAATTCGGTCGCCGCGATTTTTCGCCCGAGGCCAACAGCGACATCAAGGCGATCTCCAACGGCTACATATCGGTGACGCCGTTGAAGCTGGATCTGACAAATCACGAGGTTCAGGAACAGATCGCCAGCGTGCTGGAAAACTGAACGATGGATGTGCGGCTGGCGGAGAAGGAAGGGTTTGCCGGGCTTTTTCTTCGCCTCAGGGCCGAAGGGCTTGCCGACAAGTCGCTGTTGACAGCGCTCGAGCAGACGCCGCGTACGCTGTTCCTGTCTGCCGCCTATTCAGATTGTGCATACCAGGACCGGCTGGTGCCGATCGATTGCGGTGGATTTGCTGAAAGCGCAGACCTCGTCGCAAGACTGATCGTGGCGCTCGGGATCGAACCCGGGCACCGGGTTCTCGATCTGGGAACCGGCAGCGGTTTTCTTGCAGCGGTTGCAGCAAGGCTTTCCGAGAGAGTGGTGACGGTGGACCGTTTCAAGACACTGATCCAGCTTGCCCAGCAGCGGTTTGCCCATCTCGGGCTCGGCAATGTTGTGTCGCGGCAGGCGGATGGGCTCAAGGGTATGAACGGGGAGGGCAGTTTCGACAGGGTCATTGCAACCTGCGCTTTTGACGCAATGCCACGCCAGTTTGTCGACCAGCTCGCCTCCGGCGGCGTG
The DNA here is from genome assembly GCF_024105735.1 of Parahoeflea alexandrii. Taxonomy (GTDB): domain Bacteria; phylum Pseudomonadota; class Alphaproteobacteria; order Rhizobiales; family Rhizobiaceae; genus Hoeflea; species Hoeflea alexandrii. The sequence continues at coordinate 1,712,464 of NZ_JAAAML010000001.1, forward strand.
ATGCTCGCGCCGATGCTTCAGGAAAACGGCAAGGCGAGGATGGTACGGTTGACAAAGATCGGCAGTCGCTTCGAGCGCGAGGACCTGTTCGAAGTGCCCTACCGGGCATTCATCCCGGGCGTGGCCGCCGCCTTGTAGCGCCAAAATCGCCACAAAAAGCATCGAATTTCGCCAGCTTAACCGATGAGTAACACTAACGCGCTTTAATCATCCCAGTTGGTTTTGCGTTGATTGGGTAGTGTTATGCGTCTCAGACAGACTGTTGTTTCCGGTGCTTCGGTAACCCGTTTGCTCGGTGTTGCGCTCCTGGCGGGTTCTGCTGCCGCGTGCAGCTCGGACGCCAGCCGCTTCGCCTATCGAAACACGGATCAGTTGACGACGGCTTCCGTACCGCAGCCGTCCGCCGACCGGCTTGCCCCGATGGGTGATATCGGTGCAGGCGCGGCACCGCAGGGTTTCCCGCAGGCGCCTGCCTATCCGCAGAGCAATTCCTTTCCCCAGAACAACTCCTATCCGGCCGCTCCTGCGTCGGTGTCCCAGGCCTTTCCTGGAGACTACCGGTCGCCGTCACAGCCGGCATACGACCCCGGATCGACGGGGTCCATACCCGGTTCGGTGGCGCGGGTGGCGTCTTCGTCCTCGAACATCATCACCAACGGAGTGCAGCGCGTGTCTTCGGTTGCGCGCAACGTGTTGCCGTCGCGGCAGCCGGTCCAGCAGCCGTTGCTTGAGCCGATGTCCCAGCCTGCTGCTCAGGCACCCCAGGCGCCCCAGGCACAGGCTTTCCCCGAGCGCCCGCAGCAACTTTCCTCCTCGGTCCCGGTCAATCCGCGCTATCAGAACGCCGATCCGGTTCTGGCGCCTGATCCGATCGTTACCGGTTCAGCGCCGCAGAGCGCCGGCTGGACCACCGCAGGCGCCACCAGGATCACGCTGGGCCAGGGTGAGACGATCTATAACCTGTCAAAGCGTTATGGAGTTCCGGCGAACGAGATCATGAAGGCAAACGGCATCACCGACGCCTCCAATGTGGCGAGCGGGCGGCAGTTGCTGATTCCGGTCTATGTCTACTCGCGGCAGGCGCCGGTGTCTGCGCCGGACAACAACCCCAAGACGCGGGCGTCGCATTCCAGTTCCGGTCTCGTCGGCGAGGTCAAGCATGACAGACTGCCGGTACCTGCGCCGTCGCCGGGTCGTGACGTCGCGGTCCTGCCGAGCGCACCGGTCCTGCGCAGCCCGTCGAACCAGTCGGCATCGAACCAGGCCGTTTCCGGCACTGCCTCCAACACCGGACAGGCTGCCGGTGGGGTTTATGTCGTCAAGGGTGGCGACACGCTGAGCAAGATCGCGCGGAACCACGGTGTCAGCGTCGATGCGCTGAAGGCTGCCAACAATGTGGCGGGCTCCAACATCCGTATCGGGCAGGCGCTCTCTATACCTGGAACCGGTTCAGCCGGGCTCGAACCCTCATCGACCGCATCGGTTCCGGAGGCAAAAGCGCCCAAGGCCTACACGCCTCCGGCAAGTGCAGCGACCGACACTGTCGCGGCAAAGACCAAGGTGGAAACCGCAGCCGTTGCGCCTGCCGCCACCGGCATCGGCAAGTTCCGCTGGCCTGCGCGCGGACAGGTCATCACCGGCTTTGCCAAGAGCGAAAATGGCAAGCGCAACGACGGCATTGACATCTCGATGCCGACGGGAACACCGATCAAGGCCGCTGAGAATGGTGTGGTGATCTATTCGGGCGACGGGCTCAAGGAATACGGTAAGACTGTTCTGATCCGGCACGATGACGGCCTCGTCACGGTCTATGCCCACGCCGACCAGCTTCAGGTCAACCGTGGCGACAAGGTGGCGCGCGGTCAGGTGATCGCCAGTTCCGGCATGACAGGCGTGGCAAAGACCCCGCGTCTGCACTTCGAAGTCCGCAAGAACGCCTCACCGGTCGATCCGATGAAGTATCTGGAATAGATGCCCCTCCAGGCAAAACGCAAAAAGGCCGGTGCTGTAAGGTGCCGGCCTTTTTCGTTGCCTGGCTTTTTCGTTGCCGGGCTAACGGTGGCACTGCGCCAGTGCATGCCGGACAAGAATTGTATCGACACCGCGGTAAAGACATTTAAAAACAAAAGATTGAACCGCGCAATGTGGGGCCGGATCGATGCGGTGCGCCTTAGAGCCTATGTCCGCTCCTACCCGCCAGGTCCTGTATGAATTGCCAGGCTACGCGACCGGAGCGTGCGCCTCGTGTGGTCGACCACTCAAGCGCCTGAGCCTTCAGGTCTTCGTGAGCGGTCTCGAGGCCAAAATGCTGAGCATAGCCGTCGACCATTTCGAGATAGTCCTCCTGGGAGCACTTGTGAAAGCCGAGCCACAGTCCGAACCGGTCGGAGAGCGAGACCTTTTCCTCGACGGCTTCGCTGGGGTTGATCGCTGTTGAGCGTTCATTCTCCATCATGTCACGCGGCAGCAAGTGACGGCGGTTGGAGGTGGCGTAGAGCACGACGTTGTCGGGCCGTCCCTCGATGCCACCGTCAAGAGCTGCCTTGAGCGATTTGTAGGCGGTGTCATCATGGTCGAAGGACAGGTCATCGCAAAACAGGATGAAGCGGGCGGTGGCCGGTCTGAGAATGGCCATAAGCTCGGGGAGGCTGTTGATGTCCTCCCGGTGGATCTCAACCAGCTTCAATGGTGCGATGGTCTCGGCCTCTGCGGCCAGTTCGGCATGAGCTGACTTGACCAGAGACGATTTTCCCATGCCGCGCGCGCCCCACAGCAAGACATTGTTGGCAGGCAGCCCGCGGGCAAAACGCCGGGTGTTGTCGACCAGGATGTCGCGGACATGATCTACGCCCTTGATAAGGCCAATATCGATACGGTTCGGCTTGGCGACCGGAGCGAGATGAGCAGCCTCTGCGTTCCACACAAAACACTGTGCGGCATCGAAATCATTCTCTGCCGATCTTGCCGGCGCCAGGGATTCCACCGCGCGGGAGAGCCGTGTGAGTTCCGCGAGGATTTGGCGGGCGATTTCATCTTGCATATGGCTGGTCCATGTCTCAGGGCGCCCGTAGGTCGGCGTTTGCGGTGTCGTGCCCATTCAAGATACGGTACGGGCTGCGGAAGGCACGGCGCGGGCTATGTCTTGCTTAACACCGGTAAATGCGGCGGGCGGCTGGTTGTCAAAACCGGGTAGCACGCTGGACAGAAGCCGAAAAGCGGTTTTGAGCGTGAAATCAGCTGGAAAGGGGCCATGTTTGCGTTGCATTCGGCCATCTTGCCACTATATTCCGCTCGACCGCTGGAGGCCCCGTGAAGGCCGCCATGCCTTATCTTCAAGGAGTTTTTCATGTTTGTTACCCCGGCCTATGCCCAGACCGCAGGCGGTGGCGGCGAGATCCTTATGTCGATCCTGCCGTTCCTGCTGATCTTCGTGATCATGTATTTTCTCATCATCCGGCCGCAGCGGACTCAGATGAAGAAGCGCGAAGAAATGCTCAAGAACGTGCGGCGCGGCGATCAGGTGATCACCGGTGGCGGTGTTGTCGGCAAGGTCACAAAGGTGATTGACGACGCGGAACTCGAAGTTGAAATCGCCGACGGCGTCAAGGTACGCCTCGTTCGCAGCCTGATCGCGGACGTTCGGGTCAAGGGCGAACCGGTCAAGGAATAACCGCAAATCGCGGACAGGATCGCGGTCCTGTCCGCCTGCCGGCGGCATTGATTACCTAACCCCATTTCGTCCCCGAGGATGAACCGAGAGCCCCATGCTTTATTTCTCCCGTTGGAAAACAACCCTGATCTGGCTAGCCGTGCTCGCCAGTGTGGTGTTCGCATTCCCCAATCTTCTGAGCCAGCAGCAGGCGGACAGCCTGCCGGATTGGGCGCCTTCGAAGAAAATCACTCTCGGTCTCGACCTGCAGGGCGGCTCCTACATGCTGCTGCAGGTGGAGCGGCAGGACATTATCAAGGATCGCCTGACAACCACGGTTGATGACGTGCGGCGGCTTTTGCGTGAGGCCGGCATCGGATACACCGGATTGTCTGGCACCGGGCAGATGGTTCAGGTCCGGATCCGCGACGATGCACGGATAGAGGAAGCTAAAACAGTTCTTTCCGAGCTGACCGAGCCGGTCAATTCCGGCCTGTTCGGCGGTGGTACTGTTTCCGAGGCCACAATCGAGGAAATGCAGCCTGGCCAGCTTCGGATTCTTCTGACCGATGACGGCATCACCTACCGGATTTCGTCCGCCGTTACCCAGTCGATCGAGGTGGTGCGCAAGCGTATCGACGAACTCGGAACGACCGAGCCTGTCATCCAGCGGCAGGGTGCAGACCGGATCCTCGTCCAGGTTCCCGGTCTTGACGATCCGGAGCGTCTGAAGAGCCTGCTCAACCAGACCGCCAAGCTGGCCTTCCGCATGGTGGACACCACGATGCCGGTGCAGGAAGCCATCCAGGGTCGACCGCCGGCAAATTCGGAAGTTCTCTACACAACCGATGACCCGCCGATTCCCTATCTCATCCAGCGTTCTGTCCTGGTTTCGGGTGAAAACCTGGTCGATGCGCAGGCCGGATATGACCAGCGCACCAATGAGCCGATCGTCAGCTTCCGCTTCGATTCCAAAGGTGGGCAGCGGTTCGGCCAGGCAACCACGCAGAATGTCGGTTTGCCTTTTGCCATCGTGCTCGATGAACAGGTGATTTCGGCACCGGTGATCCGCGAACCGATTCTCGGCGGTACCGGACAGATCTCCGGCAATTTCGATGTTCAGAGTGCCAACGATCTGGCGATCCTGCTGCGCGCGGGTGCATTGCCCGCAACCCTGACGGTGATCGAAGAGCGGACCGTCGGGCCCGGCCTCGGCGCCGATTCGGTGGCCGCCGGTGAAATCGCCGGTATCATTGGCGCGGTCCTGGTGCTGTTTTTCATGTTCGTGGCCTACGGCATGCTTGGCTTCATCGCCAATCTGGCGCTGATTGCCAACGTTGTGATGATCATGGCGGTGCTGACCATGATCGGCGCGACGCTGACCTTGCCTGGTATTGCGGGTATTGTGCTGACCGTCGGTATGGCGGTCGATTCCAACGTGCTGATCTACGAGCGCATCCGCGAGGAGCATCGTTCGGGCCGATCACTGATTCAGGCCATCGACGCGGGCTTCTCCAAGGCTTTTGCGACCATTCTGGATGCCAACGTGACCACCCTGATCGCAGCCGTGATCCTGTTCTATCTCGGCACCGGTCCGGTGCGCGGCTTCGCGGTGACGCTTGCCGTCGGTATCGTCACCACCGTGTTCACGGCTTTCACCTTTACCCGGTGGATGGTGGCCGAGTGGGTCAAGCGCAGGCGGCCAAAATCAATGCCGAGGGGGGCGCTGGATGGCATCATCCGCGATTTCACCTTCCGGTTCATGAAGTTGCGCAGGTTCACCTTCATGCTGTCGGCCGTACTCTCGGTCGGTGCAATGGTTCTGTTTGCCACGATCAACATGAACTACGGCATCGACTTCAAGGGTGGATCGATGATCGAGGTCCAGGCGAAGGAAGGCAATGCCGATGTTGCCGATATCCGCGCACGCATGTCCGAGCTCAATCTTGGCGATATCCAGGTACAGGAGTTCGGCTCACCGCGTGAAGTGCTGATCCGGGTTCAGGCGCAGGGCGGCGGCGAGAATGCCGAGCAGACCGTCATCACCCTGGTGCGCGGCGAACTCGAGGGCGATTACGACATCCGCCGTGTCGAGGTTGTCGGACCGACGGTGTCGGGCGAGCTGGCCCAGGCCGGCACGATCGCTGTGATCGCGTCCCTGCTTGCGATCCTGGTCTACATCTGGTTCCGGTTCGAGTGGCAGTTCGCGCTCGGCGCGATTATCGCGACGCTGCACGATGTGGTGCTGACGATCGGGATCTTCGTGTTGTCGGGTATAGAGTTCAACCTTTCGAGTATCGCGGCGGTGCTGACGATTGTCGGCTATTCGCTCAACGATACGGTTGTCGTCTATGACCGTGTGCGCGAGAACCTGAGGCGTTACAAGAAGATGCCGTTGACCGGGCTGCTTGATCTATCGATCAACCAGATGTTGCCGCGAACCATCCTGACTTCTGTCACGACGCTTCTGGCGCTTCTGGCTCTGTTCATCTTTGGCGGGGAGGTTATCCGCTCGTTCACATTCGCCATGATCTTCGGTGTCGCTGTGGGCACGTACTCCTCGATCTTCATCGCGGCGCCGGTGCTGATCCTTTTCAAGCTCCGTGCGGACAATTTCCGGGTCGGGCTGGATGCGGAGACCGAAGGAGAGACGCCTCCCGAGATGCCGGGCCAGAGCAGGGCCTGACGGATGGGGTCAGGCATCGAGATCCGCGAGGCGCATTTTCCGGGAAGGCCGCCGATAGACGCCTATGGCAATGGCGGATTCCGGTTTGCGGAGATGTCGCACCGCGGCTCAATCCTGTGTCTGCCGTCTGGCGTGCACGGCTGGGATGTGACGGAGGATATGCCGCTGAACATGGAGCAGTTCCGGCGCGTTCTCGATGAAGCCGGGGACATAGAGTTCCTGCTGGTTGGCACCGGCTCCTCGATCCGGCCCTTGCCGGTCGATCTGAAAGCGGCATTGCGGGCTGCCAATGTATCTTCGGATCCCATGAGCACGGGGGCCGCAGTGCGTACCTACAATGTCATGCTGGCCGAATCACGCGCGGTGGCAGTCGCGCTGATCGCTGTCTGAGCGGATGGCCGCCTCGTCAATGCAGCCGGCTGACAGTTCCCGGTCAGGCATGCTGGCAGCGCTTCGCGAGGCGGATATCGACCGGTACCTCTCGCTGTTGCTGATGCCTGACGCCGTTCGCAACGACCTGCTGGCGCTGTTCTTGTTCAACACCGAGATCGCATCCATCCGTGACAGGATTCGCGAAGCCCTGCCCGGGGAAGTCCGTCTGCAGTGGTGGAGGGATGTGCTTTACGGGCAAAGGGATAGCGAGGCGCGGGCGCATCCGGTTGCTTCCGCCCTGGTTGAGGTAATAGAGCGGCGGGCAATGCCCGTCGCTCCGCTGATTGCCATGTGTGACGCGCGGGTGTTCGATCTCTATGACGATCCGATGCCTGACCGCACCAGTTACGAGGGCTACGCGGGCGAGACGGCTTCCGCGCTTCTGCAGATGTCGGCGTTTTTGATCGATCCGGATGCCTCCACGCTGAGCGCGACGGCCAGTGGCCATGCCGGCGTTGCGCAGGCCGTGGCAGGGCATCTGCTGATGCTTCCCATTTCCCAGGCGCGGGGACAGGTCTTCATTCCTGGCGACCTGCTGGCGGCGACCGGGCTCGATCGCGAGGCTTTCCTGGTTGGCACGGAAACCGAAAGGGTGACGAATGCGGTTCGTGCCTTCGCCGGCTTCGGTCGCGAGCATCTCGACAAGGCGAGGCGGGCCCTGACCGGTGTTCCGGCTTCCGCCCGCCCGGCCTATCTGCCGGTCGCGCTTGCCGAATCGGTTTTTGCCAGAGCCGAGCGCGAGGGCGCCGGCTGCCTCAGCACCTCGGTTCGCTTGCCGCAATGGCGGCGGCAGTGGCAGCTCTGGAGCGCCGCGCGGCGCGGAAGTATCTGAGTTTTTCATTGATGCTCGCTCGATTTGTGCGGAAAACCGCCTCGCGCAAGGATTCTATGGTGGCTTGCGCAGTGTTAGCTGGAGCGGCATAGTCACGAGACGTTGACGCGGTCGCAAGCTACGTCAGTCGGAGGAATGCATGAGTCTTGGAGCCCTGATCGTTGTCGTCGCCTTCGCGGTCATGCTGGTGATCGGCGTGGTTCACTATACCGGCGGATCGCGCCAGAGGACCGGTCGTGACCACGGCGAGGTCATCATGGAGTTCGCCCGCGCCTATCCCGGTGAGGCGATCCGCTCCGTCACCATGACGAAGGACGGCAATGCCAGCTTCCTGAGGCTGGCGGATGGCAAGACCGGCTTCATACAAAGTATGGGCCGGCATCAGGTGGCACGGCTGATCCTTCCCGGCGACGTCAGCGTGGAAGCTCTCGAGGAGCAGCCTGGTCTACGGGTACAGTTCCACGAATCGACGCTCAAGGGCGGAGATTATGTTTTCGATTCGACCGAGGACGCTGCGGAGGTCTCGCTCTGGCTTTGCGGCACATTTGCCCTGGCGAGCCCCGGGCATGAAACACCTGAGGAAAACGGCAATGCCTGACCTCAAGGATTTTCCCGATGTAACGCAGATGGCGATTCCGTTCTTCGTGATCGCCATCCTCATAGAGGTCTTCGTGATCCGCTATCTCAAGGGGCGTGGCGACTATGAGACACGCGATACCACGACCTCTTTGCTGATGGGGGTGGGCAATGTGGCATCGGGCCTGCTGCTCGGCTTCGTAGCCTTCGGCGTCCTGATGTGGGCCTGGCAGTTCCGCCTCGTTGACCTCGGCAGCTCCTGGTGGGTGATAGCGCTTTGCTTCCTGCTCGATGATCTGCGCTACTACTGGTACCACCGGATTGCGCATCGTTGCCGCTGGGTCTGGGCGGAGCATGTCATCCACCACTCCTCGCAGCACTACAATCTTTCAACCGCGCTCAGGCAGAGCTGGACCGGAACATTCACCGGCATGTTCATCCTGAGGATACCGCTGGCGTTGATCGGGTTTCATCCGGTGCTGTTGCTGTTTGTCGGCGGTCTCAACCTGGTCTACCAGTTCTGGATCCATACCGAGACGATTGGCCGGGTGTGGAAGCCAATCGAGGCGATCTTCAACACGCCGTCACACCACCGGGTGCATCATGCCACCAATCCGCGCTATCTCGATTCGAACTATGCCGGCACGCTGATCATCTGGGACCGGATGTTCGGCACCTTCGTGCCCGAACTCGACGAGGACATGCCGCGCTACGGCATCGTCAAGAACATCGGCACGTTCAACCCGGTGCGGGTCGCCTTTCATGAATGGGTCGACATGTTCAGGGATGCGATGCGGCCAGGCTTGAACATCAGGCAGAGGCTGTCCTATCTGTTCGCGCCGCCGGGCTGGAGCCACGACGGGTCGCGAAAAGGCTCGGAACTGCTCAAGGCCGATTATGTAGCACTGCATCCTGAGGCCGCCGGCATGCCGGGCCTGCCAGGCCGCGCTACCGGCCCCGGTGCATCGACGCCGGTAGCGGCAGCGGAATAGCTGCCCGCGCAATGGCACCGTTACCAGCCTGAAACCCGGCGGTCAGTTGTCCGGGTCGGGCGGGCTTTCCCCCGGCGCAGGCTCGCTCACCTGTTCGATGATGATTTCGTTGCCGCCGGGATCGGTGACTGTTCTGGCTTTCCAGGCAAAACCGGTTTCGGGCTCCACCCAGTACTCGCTGTGGACCGGGGTGCCGGTGTTGTAGATAGCGTAGTCCACGGTGAAGTGGTTGACGGACCTGCCATCCAGGTCGACGCCGTAGTTGCAGGTGATGTTGGTTGCGTTCTCGGCCTGGGAGGCAAGTCCCTCGCGGGTCTGCGCCATCACCTCGGGCGAATAGGTCTGCACCAGCGTCCAGGTCTCGCCCTTGTCGGCGGTGGTGTAGAACTTGTCCTCGCGAAAGAGCGAAACCGGAACGCCGTTTTCGTCCATCGTCAGGTGGTTCTTGCCTTCGGTCAGTCCGAGATTGACCATTTTCAGACCACCGGCCATCGTCGTGGTCGACCTGCTTCTCACTGGAATCTCTATCGATGGCGAGCCCTGTATCAGGGCTCGGACCGCATCGGCACATTCGGTTGCAGCCTGAGCTGGCGCCGCGCCAACAGCGGCAAGCATTGCTGCTGCCGCGAAGCCTTTGGTACTTGCGTTGATTGCCCCGCTTTCAAACCCCATGACGCCCACCCCTGTGTTTAAGAAGGGCATGGTGAAACGCCAGAAGGCGTGGGTCAATCGTTCGATTGGAAGAAGGGCGCTATTCGGCAGCCTGCCGCGCGCCGGACTGACCCAGCCAGGCACCGAAGTCATTCAGGGCACGGCGGGCCATGGCCTGTTTCTTTGCCTTGGCCTTTTCCTTGCCGCGGAAGCGGCCGCCACCTTCCGGGCGAACTATGGCGCCCGGCTCCAGCGGCGGAAACAGCCCGAAATTGACATTCATCGGCTGGAACGAGCGTTTGCCCGGCTCATCGTTGCTGATGATGTGACCACCGGTGATGTGATTGAGCAGTGCGCCGAAGGCAGATGTCAGCGGCGGCGCGGACAGTTCGTCGCCAAGGCGCTCGGCTGCGGCGAAGCGGCCGGCCAGCAGCCCGATGGCCGCGCTTTCGACATATCCCTCGCAACCGGTGATCTGCCCGGCAAAGCGAAGCCCGGGCCGGCTCTTGAGTTGAAGGGTTCCGTCAAGCAGCAGCGGTGAGTTGAGATAGGTGTTGCGATGCAGGCCGCCGAGCCTTGCAAATTCAGCGTTTTCAAGGCCCGGAATCATCCGGAAGATGTCGCCCTGGGCTCCGTATTTCAGCTTGGTCTGGAAACCGACCATGTTGTAAAGTGTGCCGAGCGCATTGTCCTGGCGCAGCTGTACAACCGCATAGGGCTTGATGTCGGGCTGGTGCGCATTGGTCAGCCCCATCGGCTTCATCGGCCCGTGACGCAGGGTCTCGCGGCCCCGCTCGGCCATGATCTCGATCGGCAGGCAGCCGTCGAAATAGGGCGTGCCTTCCCATTCCTTGAAACCGGTGGTGTCGCCGGCGATCAGTGCGTCGATGAAGGCGTCATACTGATCCTTGTCCATCGGGCAGTTGATGTAATCCTTGCCGGAGCCGCCAGGCCCGACCTTGTCGTAGCGGGACTGGAACCAGCAGACCGACATGTCGATCGAATCGGTATGGATGATCGGTGCGATGGCATCGAAAAAGGCCAGCGCGTCCTGGCCTGTCTCGGCACTGATGGCTTCCGCGAGCCCCTGTGCGGTCAGCGGTCCGGTGGCGATGATGGTCTGATCCCACTCTGCCGGCGGCAGGCCGGTGACTTCCTCGCGTGCGATGGTGATCAGCGGCTCGGCCTCAACCGCATCGGTTACGGCCTGGGCAAAGCCTTCACGGTCGACGGCAAGCGCGCCGCCGGCGGGAACCTGATTGGCGTCAGCACAGGACATGATCAGCGAACCTGCCATGCGCATTTCCGCGTGAATGACGCCGACGGCGTTGTTTTCCGCATCATCGGAACGGAACGAGTTGGAACAGACCAGCTCGGCAAGGCTGTCGGTCTTGTGTGCGTCGGTGCCGCGCACCGGGCGCATTTCATGCAGGACCACCGGAAGGCCGCGCCGGGCGATCTGCCAGGCGGCTTCGGAGCCGGCGAGTCCGCCGCCAATGACGTGGATCGGGGCGGGTGAAGGTCTGGTCTGGGTCATGGCGTCCATTTACCACGGGCGCGATGCCGTCTCAAAGCTGTTTTCTGTTCGACCAAAACGAAAACGGCGCCCCGAGGGACGCCGTAACGAACGGACAGTGTGTATGCAATCAGCGTGTGCGCAGACCGCGGGCCACGTTGTCGATGTCGAAACGGGTCAGGCCGATGTCGGCGAGGGTCTCGTTGGAAAGGTTTGCGAGTTCCTGTGCAGTCTGGCGCGATTTCATCCAGTTGCGGGCTCTGCTGAGAATCTTCATGGCAGTCTCCTGAGGTGCGCCCGGTTCGGGCGGTGATGACGATGTAAGCAATCTTATGCCTGTCATATAGGCGATTGCTGCCCATTTGTGCAGCGCAATAATCGCAGCCCTGATATGCAAGCCCGGAATGGCTGGATTATCGGATTGTCAATACTTCGACATGATCAATAGTTGGGCACTGCCGCGATCGGGGTGACCGGACACGGCTGCAGACTTTACCAAGCGCTCAAACAGAAACAGCGCCCTGTTTCCAGGGCGCCGTTTGACATGACCGGTCAATCGGACCGGTCAGGGCTGTTGCCGTTTACTGGCCGGGACGGCGTGCAACGAAGGGGATGTCGCCGCGGGAGATGCCGAGGTCGTTGAGTTCGCGCTCGGACATGCGGGAGAGTTCGTTGACGGTGTTGCGGTATTCGCGCCAGTCTTTGTAAGCCTTACGGAAGTTCATGGTCTTTTCCTTTCGATGTGGTGCCGTTCCGAAGAATGGCCGCCGTGTTTGGTTGATCCTGATATAGGTGCAAACGGGTGTTTTGTGCAGTGCAAAATATTGCAAAGGAGCCATGCGGTTTGTGCATTGCGCCTTAACAAACGGTTGTTAATGATCGTTAATTTGCATGGCTTGGAAAATGGCTTGGCAATCAGTGAGCGCGATCCGTGCCGCTGGGCGCAATGGCAGCGGCTCGAATAAGCGCGCTGACCAGCGGGCTTTAAGGGAGATGATGTTTGGTGGGATGATGCAATGCGGACAAAAAAATAACGCCCACCGGGGGAGGAGGATCCGGTGGGCGTCATTTTGGGAGACTGACGCTCGGGAGGAGGATGAACGCCAGTCACATCGAAGCGGCTATTGGGAGGAGGAGGATGCCGCTCCGAATTCCTAAATCTGTTACAGGGCGCGCCGTGCGGCGAATGGAATATCGCCCCGCGTCATGCCGATATCGCTCAACTCGCGTTCCGAAAGCCGGTTCAGCTCGACGCAGGTTTCGCGGTACTTCCGCCAGCTGGCGTAGGATTGGATCAGTTTCATGGTCGATCGTCCTTTGTCCTGCTGTTGTCCGGTCCACCACCGTGGCGTTCCGATGTTTTGAATATAGGGGCATTCAATCGATTTGTGCAGTGCAATATCGTCATGGAAGCCATTCCGAGAACGCATAACTGGGTGGTGATCCAGTGTTATTTGCCTCAGAGCTGTGCAATGTGGCCGCAATCAGCGGGCAGTGTGCCTTAAATCTCGCCGTTGTGCGGTTCGGCCGTTGATGTAATCTCGAAACCGGCTGCTGCAAGGGAAGAATCGCCAGATGTTTCGGAGATACCTGTCGCGCGAAATCGATCACTGGATCCGGACCGGATTGCTTGAGCCGGAGAAAGGCCAGGCGCTGCTCAAGGATCATGACCGTCGCCATACAGGCTTCAGCCTTTCCAGCGTGCTGGCGGTACTGGCTGCCCTGCTGCTGGGTGGCGCGGTCGTGGCGCTCATCGCGGCCAATTGGGAAGCCATCGCCCGGCCCGTGCGTGTGGCAATGATCATCTTCTTTATTGTGGGCGCCTTGGTGGCGGCGGCCTTTGCCGTGCGCCGCAACGCCCGCTGGGTGATGGAAGCGGCACTTGTGTTTGCGGTGCTGTGCTACGGGGCAGGTGTCGCCCTGGTGGGGCAGATGTATCATCTCAGTGGTGACGAAGCCGCCTTCATGCTGACATGGACCATCGGGGCGCTGGTCGTATCGCTGGCGTTTTCGTCGGCGATGGCCGCCATCGGTGCAGGGTTTTTGGGTCTCGGCTACCTTTTCGCTGAGGCCGCAGTCTTCGATTTCCGGTCGGTCGACCTGATCAATGTGGCTGCATACCTGAGTGTGCTGGCGGTAGCGATTGCGATCGGGGTGTCGGCCTGGCGGTCGCGCTCCGTCGTCGCGGGGCATCTTTGCGCTTTACTCTGTCTTGGATGGGTCATCTGGGTTGTTGTCGAGACGACGGACAGCAATCCGGGCTACATGCTGGCGGTGATCGGCGTTGCAGCCTTTGTCATGGGATCGCTTGCGCCTCCGATTCTGGCCGGCGTGGTGGCGCGGCACGGGGTGCTGTCGGCCTATGGCGCCTTTCTGATCTTGTCAGGGCTCGGCATGGTTCAGCTGGATCTCCATGATGCCAGCCTTGCGTGGGAGGTGGGCTTGGCCGGGCTCATTCTGGCAGCGAGCGTCATCCTCCTCATCATGGCCGGCAGAGAGAACCGGTTGATTCGAACCTTTGCCTATTTCGCCTTTGCCTGCGAAACCATCTATGTGGTCAGCGAAACCCTGGGCTCACTTCTGGGCAGCTCCGGCTTTCTGTTCTTCGGAGGCGTGGTGCTGGCCGTTGTCGCCTTTGTCGTGATGAAGATTGAAAAGCGCTTCAAGAGCGGGGAGGGCCTGTCATGAGCATGCTGGATAGGCTGCTCCGCCGCGAACTCAATCCGCTGCTGGCAGCGATCGTGTGCAGCGTTGTTCTGGTCGGAAGTTTGGTCGTGATGATACAGGGCCGTGCCGCAATCCTGCGTGACGGGGCTGAAATCGTGCTCAAGACCGAACCGGTCGATCCGCGCGATCTGATGCGCGGCGATTATGTCCGTCTGGGCTACACCGACATCTCATCCATAGATAAAGGCCTTATCGAGGGCGGCTGGCCCGCGCAGGACACGACCGCGCCGGTGTGGCTGATCCTGGCACCGGGCGGCGATGGTGCCTATGTCCCCAAGGCTGCTCGTTTCTCGAAGCCCTCGGTGATGGCTTTGCAGGAACTCGTGGTTCTCAGGTCGCTGCCAGTGCGCATAACGGTCGCTCGTCCCGACGGCGGGCTGAATTCCATTGGTCCGCTGAGATTTGGGATCGAACGCTATTATGTTCCCGAAGGCGAGGGGCTCGAGATCGAGAAGGCACAGAACGAAGGCCGGACAACAGTCGCGGTTCGCGTGTCAGAGGATGGAGAGCCACAAATTTCCCGCCTGATGATCGACGGCGAGACCCTATATGAGGAGCCGTTGTACTGAAAAGCCGGCTTCAAAACCGCCCGGTGCAACAATAGGCCTCAAAATCCCTGACGCTCGGGGTGATTTTTCCTTTGATCACCGGCAATCGGGTGATATAGAGCGACCGCGTTCAGGGTCGCCTCGCGCGAGCGTGGTTTTGCGGCCCTAAGAGCGGGTATGGTGAAATTGGTAGACACGCCAGATTTAGGTTCTGGTGCCGCAAGGCGTGGGAGTTCAAGTCTCTCTACCCGCACCAGATTAAGGTCCGGTCCGATCACCGCATGGTGTTGGATGGCAGGGCGTGCACGAAAGGCATTCAGTCGGTTGATCCGGTCTGGGGCTTATAATGAAGAAAGCCACAAGCGACGCCGGAGAACCGGCCCAGTCGCGGGGCCAACCCGAACGGTCGCAGTCGCGAGGAAATGAAGGTTTGAACATGCAGGTAACCGAAACGCTTGCCGAAGGGCTGAAGCGCGAATTGAAGATTGTCGTTCCGGCTGCGGACATGACATCGCAGATGAACGAGAAGCTTGCCGAAGCCAAGGGCAAGATGCAGATCAAGGGCTTCCGCCCCGGCAAGGTGCCGATCTCGCATCTGAAGAAGGTCTACGGCAAGTCGATCATGGCGCAGCTGGTCAATGAAATGATCCAGGAAAAGCCGGCCTCTATCCTTGCAGAGCGGGGCGAACGCTCGGCGACCCAGCCCGAGATCTCGATGACCGAGGACGAGAAGGAAGCCGACCAGATCCTCAACGGTGCGGCCGATTTCGAGTTCACCATGTCCTACGAAGTGATCCCGGCATTCGATATCGCCGATCTTTCGGGCGTGAAGGTTGTCCGTGAAGTGGTTGAAGTTCCTGCCGAAGAAGTCGAGGAGCAGGTGCTGCGCGTTGCCGAAAACAGCCGCAGCTTCGAGCCCAAGAAGGGCAAGGCCGCCGACGGCGACAAGGTGACGATCGACTACCTCGGCAAGGTCGATGGCGAGCCTTTCGAAGGCGGCGCCGACCAGGATGCGGAGCTGGTGATCGGCTCGAACCGTTTCATTCCGGGTTTCGAGGAGCAGCTGGTTGGCCTCAAGGAAGGTGACGAGAAGGTCATCACCGTGACCTTCCCTGCCGAATACCAGGCTGCACACCTTGCCGGCAAGGAAGCCACCTTCGATATCAAGGTCAAGGCCATTGCCGCACCGGGCGAGCTGGAAATCAACGACGAACTGGCCAAGACGCTGGGCCTGGAGTCGGCTGACAAGCTGCGCGAGATCGTGCGGTCGCAGATCGAAGATCAGTATGGTCAGGTCACCCGCCAGAAGCTGAAGCGGCAGATCCTTGATCAGCTCGATGAAGCGCACAAGTTCGATACGCCGTCGAAGCTTGTCGACGCCGAGTTCGAAAGCATCTGGCGCCAGATCAACCAGGAACTGTCCGACAACGGCAAGACCTTCGCCGACGAGGACACCACCGAGGAAGCCGCGCGGGAAGAGTACCGCGCCCTGGCCGAGCGCCGGGTCCGCCTTGGACTGGTTCTGTCGAAGATCGGCGAAGAGGCCGGTGTCGAAGTCAGCGACGAAGAGCTGCAGCGCTCGCTGTTCGAACAGGTTCGCAGGTTCCCGGGCCAGGAACAGGAAATCTACGAATACTTCCAGAAGACACCCGGCGCCGTCGCCTCGCTGCGCGCGCCGATCTTCGAAGAAAAGACCGTCGATCACCTGATGACCGTCATCGAGGTGACCGACAAGACGGTGACCAAGGACGAGCTGATGGCCGAAGACGAGGCGGAAGCCTCGGAAAAGCCGGCCGCGAAGAAAAAGGCGCCTGCCAAGAAAAAGGCCGCCAAGAAGGATGAAGCGGCTTCCGAGTAAGCCCTTCGTTCCCAGATCGGAAAAACGCCGGGGCTTGCTCCGGCGTTTTTGCGTTTGTGGGCAGCATTTGCCGACGGCAGACGGATGCCGGCCAGTCCCGTGCCCGGCAATCCATATCGCATCCTGCACCGTAGGTAGGGCAGGCCCGCCGCTGATGGTTGCGGCATTTCTGGCCTGAGCCGGGAGACCTCATGGTAAAAGACAAAGTACTGAGATTTGTCCTGGGCGATCAGCTGTCGCGCTGGATTTCAAGCCTTGAAGATGCCCGACCCGACACCGATGTGATCTTCATGGCGGAGGTGATGGCCGAGGCGACTTCGGTCAAACATCACAAGAAGAAGATTGCGTTCCTGTTTTCGGCCATGCGGCACTTCGCCGAAAATCTCCGGGACGAAGGTTTTACGGTCGACTATCTGTGCCTGGATGCACAGAACAGTCCTGGCGATTTCGGCAGCGCGCTGGCCGAAGCGGTGGAACGGCATGACGCGGCCCGCGTGGTCATGACGGAGCCGTCCGAAATGCGGGTGCTCGAGGCGGCCGAGAGCTGGCGCGAGGAACTTGACGTCGATCTCGACATCCTGGCCGATAACCGTTTTCTGGCGAGCCATGAAGACTTCGTCAGCTGGGCGACGAAAGATGATGGCGGTCAGCCGAAATCACTGCGGATGGAGTATTTCTACCGCGAGATGCGGCGGCGGACCGGATATCTGATGGACGATGGCGAGCCTACCGGCGGAGAATGGAACTATGACGCCGAGAACCGCAAGTCGCTGCCCGATTCGATCAAGGTTCCGAAG
Organism: Parahoeflea alexandrii; assembly: GCF_024105735.1. Taxonomy (GTDB): domain Bacteria; phylum Pseudomonadota; class Alphaproteobacteria; order Rhizobiales; family Rhizobiaceae; genus Hoeflea; species Hoeflea alexandrii. The sequence goes on from NZ_JAAAML010000001.1 coordinate 1,729,728, forward strand.
CGTCCCGAATTTGCACCCGACGAGACCACGCGCGCAGTGATGGAGCTCGTCGCCGACCGGTTTGACGGGCATTTTGGCGATCTCGAACCCTTCGATTATCCGGTGAAGGCCAAGGATGCGAAAGCCTATCTCGACTGGTTCGTGGCCGAAGCGCTTCCCTGTTTCGGCGACTGGCAGGACGCCATGAAACAGGGCGAGCCGCTGCTGTTTCACAGTCACCTCTCGACGCTGATCAATTGCGGCCTGCTGGACCCGCGTGAGTGTTGTGAAAAGGCCGAGCAGGCCTATCGGGACGGAGACGCGCCGCTCAACGCGGTCGAAGGCTTCATCCGGCAGATCATTGGCTGGCGCGAATTCATTCGCGGTGTTTACTGGCTGAAGATGCCTGACTATGCCAACAGCAATGCGCTGGAGGCGACGCGACCCCTGCCGGGTTTTTTCTGGACCGGCGAAACAGCTATGAACTGCCTGAGCCAGGCGATCTCGGAAACCAGATCCAACGCCTATGCCCACCATATCCAGCGGCTGATGGTGATCGGCAATTTCTGCCTGATTGCCGGCATTGATCCGCGCGAGGTCCAAGAGTGGTTCCTGATCGTCTATTCCGACGCCTATGAATGGGTGGAGATGCCCAATGTGGTGGGCATGGCCCTGTTCGCCGATGGCGGCTTCGTCGCCTCCAAGCCCTATGCGGCCTCGGGATCCTACATCAACAAGATGAGCGATTATTGTGGTTCCTGCCGGTTCGATGTGAAGCAGAAGAGCGGGGAGAAGGCCTGTCCGTTCAACTATCTCTACTGGAATTTCCTGTACGAGAACGAGAAGGTTCTGAAGAAGAACCACCGCATGGGACTCATCATGGGGTCGCTCGGCAAGATGAAGAAGGAACGGCTGGAGGAGGTGCGGACTGATTCCGAACGGTTTTTCGACAGCTCCGAAATGAGGGTATGGGACGAATCCGCGTCCGGTTAGATCAGCTTCAGCCCCTTGAGGCTCGCATGGCCGTCCTTGCCGATAATGATGTGGTCATGGACAGTGATCCCAAGCGGGCGGGCGGTGTCGATGATCAGCTTGGTCATCTCGATGTCAGCGCGTGACGGGGTCGGGTCGCCGGAAGGGTGATTGTGGACCAGAATAATCGCGGTGGCGGAGAGTTCGAGCGCGCGCTTGACCACCTCGCGTGGATAGACTGGTGTGTGATCGACTGTACCCGTCTGCTGCACCTCGTCGGCGATGAGGGCATTCTTCTTGTCGAGGAACAGCACCCGAAACTGCTCGCGGGCCTCGAACGCCATCGCCGCGCGGCAATACTCGATCACTGACGTCCAGGAGGCCAGCACCTGCCGGTCCTTGAGCTCGCCCTTGAGCATGCGGTGGGCGATTGCAGCGGTGAGCTTGAGCTCGGTGGCGACACTCTCTCCGACGCCCTTGATCTCGGTAAGCAGGTGCGCCGGTGCGCCGAGCACTTCGGCCAGGGAGCCAAACCGGGCCAGCAGCGCCTTGGCGACCGGCTTGGTGTCGCGGCGCGGGATCAGCCTGAACAGCAGCAGCTCGAGCAGTTCGTAATCGGCGAGCGCCCGGTCGCCGCCGTCGCGGAAGCGTTGACGCAGCCGATCGCGGTGGCCGTGAAAATGCTCGTCGCGTGCGGCAGGTGCGGCGTCAGCTCCGGGACCGAGCGCCTGTCCGCGGGTCTTGCCCTGGCGGCTCTCGGCGAAGTAGGTGCGTTCGTCCTGCGGCAGGTCGTCGGAAGGCTCAGCTCCAAGACGTTCATCGTTCATGCCGTCTGCCTCCGGTCCCTCCTCCTTCAGACCTGGGCGACGGCGTGATGTCATGCGGGAAGGCCGGGCCGGTCCAGACCGGCTGGCGAGAGGGTGAAGATCTCGCATCCGGTTTCTGTGACGCCGATCGTGTGCTCGTACTGTGCCGTCAGTGATCGGTCACGGGTCACGGCTGTCCAGCCGTCCGAGAGAACCTTGACGTGGGGACGGCCCAGATTGATCATCGGCTCGATGGTGAAGATCATGCCGGGACGCATTTCCGGACCTTCCTCGGCGCGGCCGTAGTGCAGGATATTGGGTGCGTCGTGAAACAGCTTTCCAACGCCATGGCCGCAGAAATCGCGGACCACCGAACAGCGTTCGGCTTCGGCGTATTTCTGGATCGCTTCGCCGATGGCGCCGGTCCGCGCGCCGGGCTTGACCGCCTCGATACCCAGCATCAGCGTCTTGTGGGTGATTTCCAGCAGCCGCTCGGCAGCGCGCTTGATCTCGCCGACGGGGTACATCCGGCTTGAATCGCCATGCCAGCCATCGAGCACGTATGTGACGTCGATGTTGACGATCTCGCCTTCGCGCAGTGGCTTGTCATTGGGAATGCCGTGACAGACGACGTGGTTGATCGAGGTGCAGCAGGATTTCGTGTAGCCGCGGTAGTTGAGTGTTGCGGGAAGGGCGCCGTGGTCCATGCCGAATTCGTAGACGAAACGGTCGATCTCGTTGGTGGTTACACCGGGGACTACGCGGCTGACCAGTTCATCAAGGCAGCGGGCGGTAATCTGGCTCGCCTTGCGCATGCCTTCGAAGCCTTCCGGGCCGTAAAGCCGGATCTGGCCGGTGTTTTTCATCGGGGCCGAAGCGGCATCGATATAGGTAACCATGTCAGGCTCACTCTGTCTTGTCGCGGCCGCAAGGGCCGGTATTGCTTCATGATACGCTGTTTACACCGGATTCCTCAACGGGAACCATCGTTTCAGCATCTATATGCTCAGATGTGATCTTGCATCGTATGGCGCAAGCTTCAACCCCGCGTTTCATGGCGCGATCGAAGGCTAAGGCATAGGCCGGATCGAGATCGCGGCACAAGCTGAGGCTGTCGACGTCGCTGCGCTGAATGAGATAGACCATTATGGCGCGGTGTCCAGCCTCCACCATGGCGCCGAGTTCCTCGAGATGCTTGGCGCCGCGTGCGGTGACGCTGTCGGGAAACTCAGCCATGCGGCCGGTGCGGCGGAAGTGGACATTCTTGACCTCGACATAGGCCAATCCCTTCGACGGGTCGCTCAGCAGAATATCGATGCGCGAATTGATCCCGTATTTCTGCTCGGCCTTGCGTTCGGTGTAGCCTTCGAGAGATCTGATCAGGCCCCGGTCAATCGCTTCTTCAACCAGCCGGTTGGGGCGCGCGGTGTTGATGCCTACCAGCGTGCCGTCCGCCTCGACCAGTTCAAGCGCGTGAGGGTATTTGCGGGTGCCTCCGGAATGCCGGGTGAGGAAACATCTGGAGCCGGGTGTTGTCAGACCACGCATCGAGCCCGTGTTGGGGCACGACCCGGTGATCCTTTCTCCGGTTTCGAGTTCCGCGTCGAAGAGGAAGCGCTTGTAGCGGCGGATGAGAGTGGCGGGCACCAGGGGCGGGTCGAACTTCATGCTCCGGCACCTAGCACAGTGCGCGCCGTGCTGAAAACACGGGTGGTCTAGCGGGCCAAGCCCTCATTGGTCGCGCTCGGGTGGGGTTGCTCAAACCCGGGAGCGAACATAGGAGCCCGGCGCATCCTCGATCGGCTTGAGTTTCTTGCCGCCGGGCTTGCGTGCCGGAACCTCTTCATTCGAGCCCTCGCGGATCCAGTTGTGCCAGTGCGGCCACCAGGAACCGGGTGTTTCCCTGGCGCCGGCTACCCAGTCCTCGAACTCGGCATTCTGCGGGCCATCCGACCAGAACTGGTACTTGCCGGCTTCCGGCGGATTGACGACGCCGGCGATGTGACCGGATCCGGCCATCACATAGGTGACTTCGCCGCCCAACAGCTTGCCGCCGATATAGGCTGAGCGGGCAGGGGCGATGTGATCTTCCTTTGCGGCCAGATTGTAGATCGGGATCTTGATGTCCCCGAGCTTCAACGTTCTGCCGGCGAGCTCCATCTTGCCCTGAGACAGGTTGTTCTCGAGATAGCAATTGCGCAGGTAGTAGGAGTGATTGGCCGCGGGCATGCGGGTCGCATCCGAATTCCAGTAGAGCAGGTCGAAGGGCATCGGATCCTTGCCCTTGAGGTAGTTGTTGACCACATAGGGCCAGATCAGGTCGGACGCTCGCAGCATGTTGAATGCGGTCGCCATCTTGGAGCCGTCGAGATAGCCGTTCTTCTGCATTGCCGATTCGATGGACGCGATCTGAGCCTCGTCGACAAAGACCTTCAGATCCCCGGCATAGGTGAAGTCGGTCTGCGTGGTGAAGAAGGTCGCGGTGGCGATCCGGCTGTCCTTTTCCTGAGCGTGCAAGGCAAGGGTTGCGGCCAGCAATGTTCCGCCGACGCAATAGCCGATGGCGTTGACCTCGCGCTCGCCGGTGGCTTTTTCGACGGTGTCGAGCGCAAAGGAAATGCCCTCTCGCGAGTAGGCTTCCCAGTCCTTGGTGGCATGGCGCTGGTCGGGATTGACCCAGGAAATCACAAACACCGTATGGCCCTGGTCGACGGCCCACTTGATGAAAGACTTCTTGGGGTTGAGGTCGAGAATGTAAAATTTGTTGATCCAGGGCGGCACGATCAGCAGAGGGCGTTTGAGAACGGTTTCGGTCGAAGGCTCGTACTGGATGATCTGGCAGACTTCATTCTGGGCGATTACCTTGCCAGGCGAAACGGCGACGTTCTCTCCGACCTTGAACTTCGACGCATCGGATTGACGCAGCCGCAACTCGCCCTTGCCGGCGGCGATGTCCTCGGCAAGCATCTGCATGCCCTTGACCAGGTTTTCGCCATTGGACGCGACCATTTCCTTGTAGAGCTCGGGATTGGTGGCGAGAAAATTGGCCGGCGACAGCGCGCTGGTGATCTGGCGGACATAGAAGGCGGCCTTGTGCCTTGTGTGCTCGTCCAAGCCCTCGCTGTCGTCGACAAGCTTGTTGGCCCAGTCCGATGTGATGAAATAGGCGTTCTTGAGAAACTCGAAGAACGGATTGTTCTCCCAATCAGGATCGGAGAAGCGCTTGTCGCCGGTTTTCGGTTTGGGGCTTTCGTCTTCGCCGGACATGCGCTTGACTGACTGGCTCCACATGTCGAAATAGCCTGTCAGCAGAGAGGTTTGTGCCTCGAGCGCGCGTTTGGGATCGGATAGCCAGTACTCCCCGACCTTGGAAAAGGTCTTGACCATGTCGGCCATGGGTTCGGAAACGGTGTCGACGACCTCGCCCTTTTCGCGTGGTTCCACCCAGGCGGAGGCTGCCTTGCCAAGGCCTTCGAGCATGCGTGCGACGTTGCGGGCAAAGGCTTCGGGGTTCCTGACAATATAGGCGTCCGCAGGAGATGAGCTTGTCTCCGCGCCATCTTTTCCGGCCGTGGTTTTCCCCTTGTCCGCCATGATGGCGCCTCCTCCTGAGTTCCCGAGCTTGCCTCCGGCCCGTCTTCTGCCTTAAATCGGCTTACTTGCTTTGCTTGTGTGCCGTTACTGGCATCTATCCTTTCTTGATACGGGCTTTTTTTGTCCATGTCATGACCACCATTTGGTGGAGACCGGAATAATCACGATCATGAGACCGAGAATTCGTCCCGCACTTGTCTGCCTCGCCGGCCTTATCGTGGCCGGCTGCCAGACCGCTTCGCTGGAAGACGCGGCCCCGAGGCAGGCCCAGGTCGTGCGGTCCGATGTCGTGCCGGTGGATGAGACGACAGTTTCTGACGCGACAACGCCACCACCCGGCGAGGCAGCCGGAGGCGGCAGCTCAACGCCGGGGGTGGTGCGCAACAATCCCGGGTTTATTTCGCCTGTCCCGATCGAAAAGACCGCTCCGGCGAGAACCAGCGATTTCGTCGCTGCCGGCGCCAGCCGGAGCGGGCGGTATCCGACGTTTGGCCGGCAGCCTGTCGCGGCAAATGTGCAATTGAGCGAAGCGGACAAGCTGGCGGCGGAAGCCGAGATGACCGAGTTGCTGCGAAACCGGGCCACCACGGCCGATGCGCGGGCCCAATACGAGGCGCGGCTCAGGCAATTGCGGGCGCTTGCGGCCAACCATGGCAATGACACGCAGCAGGAAATCGAGAATTAGCGCTTGCGTTTGACTTGGTTTGGACGCAAATCCGTGCGATCAGACAGCGCAGTCAAGCCCACAATTCCGGGGAATTCCATGGAAGAATTTCACAAGGTCCGCAGACTTCCACCTTATGTCTTCGAGCAGGTCAACCGGCTGAAGGCGTCGGCGCGGGCCGGGGGCGCCGATATCATCGATCTCGGGATGGGCAATCCCGATCTGCCGACACCCACGGCCATCGTCGACAAATTGTGTGAGGCGGTCCGGGATCCGCGTACCCACCGCTATTCCACCTCGCGCGGGATTCCGGGGCTCAGGCGCGCCCAGGCCAATTATTACCAGAGACGTTTTGGCGTCAAACTCAATCCCGACACACAGGTGGTCGCCACGCTGGGGTCGAAGGAAGGGTTTGCCAACATGGCCCAGGCGATTACCGCTCCGGGCGACGTGATCCTGTGCCCGAATCCGACCTATCCGATCCATGCGTTCGGGTTCATCATGTCGGGAGGCGTCATCCGTTCGCTTGACGTGGTGCCGGACAACAGTTTCTTTGCGGCGCTTGAACGCGCCGTGCGGCATTCGATCCCCAAGCCGCTGGCACTGATCCTGAATTATCCGTCCAACCCGACCAGCTATGTGGCGACGCTCGATTTCTACAAGGAGGTCGTGGCCTTTGCCAGGAAACACGACATCATCGTGCTCTCCGACCTGGCCTATGCCGAAATCTATTTCGACGACATGCCGCCACCTTCGGTTCTCGAGGTGCCGGGGGCGATGGACATCTGCGTCGAATTCACCTCCATGTCGAAAACCTTTTCGATGCCGGGCTGGCGGATGGGCTTCGCGGTTGGCAACGAGCGGCTGATTTCCGCGCTGACAAGGGTCAAATCCTATCTCGACTACGGCGCATTCACTCCGATCCAGGTGGCGGCGACCGCGGCGCTCAATGGTGATGGCTCCGACATTGCCGAAGTCCGCTCGGTCTACAAACGCCGTCGCGACGTGCTCGTGGACAGCTTCGGCAAGGCCGGTTGGGTTGTGCCGCCGCCGGCGGCGACAATGTTTGCCTGGGCGCCGATCCCGGACCAGTTCAAGCACCTGGGGTCGCTGGAATTCTCGAAACTCCTGGTGGAGAAGGCCGACGTGGCGGTCGCACCCGGCATCGGCTTCGGTGAACATGGCGACGAACATGTCCGCATAGCGTTGGTCGAGAACGAGCATCGCATCCGCCAGGCGGCCCGCAACATCAAGCGTTTCTTCTCGACCGCCACCAATGGCGGCGGCGAGAATGTGGTTTCCCTGACCGCCCGGCGTTGACCGTCCGGCTTGCCGCCGTTAAACCCGCCGGGAGTTTCATTGGCCCGCACAGTCGTTGCGGGCAATCCCATACAGGTGGTTCTTGATATGACTGATGCCCTGAAAATCGGCATTGCGGGCCTAGGCACTGTCGGCGCGGCACTGTTCCAGATCGTTTCCAGCCGGCACAATCTGCTGGCCGATATCTGCGGTCGCGAAATTTCGATTACCGCTGTGTGCGCCCGCGACCGCAGCCGCGACCGGGGTCTCAACCTTGACGGCGTGGCCTGGTTCGATGATCCGGTGGTGATGGCGCGCGACGCCGATATCGATGTCCTGGTCGAGCTGATCGGCGGGGAGGGCGATCCTGCCCATGCAGCGGCGACTGCCGCGCTGACCGCCGGGCGTCACGTGGTTACGGCCAACAAGGCAATGCTGGCGCGGCATGGCGTCGAACTCGCACTGCTTGCCGAATCCAACGGTGTCCTGCTGAACTTCGAAGCCGCTGTTGCCGGTGGCATTCCTGTGATCAAGGCCATGCGGGAATCGCTGACCGGCAATGCTGTGACGCGGATCTACGGCATTCTCAACGGCACCTGCAACTACATCCTGACGCGGATGCAGCGCGACAACATGGGATTTGCCGAGTGTCTGGCGGAAGCGCAGCGGCTTGGCTACGCGGAGGCCGACCCGGCTTTCGACATCGAAGGCAACGACACCGCGCACAAGCTCTCGATCCTGACCAGCCTTGCGTTCGGAACGCAGATTGCTGCGGACGAAGTCTATATCGAGGGCATCACCAATATCTCCATTGACGATATTCACGCCGCCGATGAGCTTGGCTACAGGATCAAGCTTCTTGGCGTGTCGCAGCGCACGGCGACCGGCATCGAGCAGCGTGTGCACCCGACCATGGTGCCGAAGGGATCGATGATCGCCCAGGTCGAAGGCGTGACCAATGCGGTGACGATCGAGGCCGATATTCTGGGCGAACTGATGCTTTCCGGGCCCGGTGCCGGCGGCGATGCCACGGCTTCAGCGGTTCTGGGGGATATCGCCGACATCGCCAAGAGCCGGCCCGGCCATCAGCATGCGCCGGCGCTTGGCCGTCCAGCTGACAAGCTCGAACCCTACACGCGGGCGCAGATCCAGAGCCATGAAGGCGGCTATTTCATCTCGCTCAAGGTGGATGACCGGGCAGGGGTGTTCGCCTCCATCGCCACCTTGATGGCGAAGAACGACATCTCACTGGAATCGATCGTCCAGCGGGCACGTCCCTCCGCCGCCGAGGCGGGGCCGCAGACGGTCATCCTGGTCACGCATGCGACCACGGAATCCCGGGTGCGCGCCGCCGTAGACGCCATCAAGAGCGAAGGCTATCTCTCCGGTGAGCCGCAGGTGATCCGGATCGAGCGGACCCGGGAAAGCTGAAACCAGGTCGGAACAGCGGCGGTGTTCAGCCGCTGGCCTGCTGGCGCTTCGCAGCGTCGCGCGCCTAGTTGAACCAGATCGCGTAGGACCAGAATCCGTTCCGTCCGAAGGCGCGTGTGAGCTCTCTCCAATCACGGTTCGAGGCCACCGACCCCGTCTCCAGGTAGGGTTGGGCACCCGGGCCGGTGATTGTCAGGACCAAGTCGAATGGCGTGGGCTCGTCGAAGAACCTTTTCAGGTTGAATCCGCGGTCCGCAAACCGGATGTGCGGCAGCAGTATGCGGCCTTCCAGCGCATTTTCAAACAGGTCCAGCGCATCATGCCATGCCGCGACGGTTTCCCCGCTGACCTCAAGTGTTGTCAGGGGGTGCGGCCCGGGCTGCTGTGGACCCGGCAGCCATTCGCGCTCATTGTCCGTTTCAGCCTGGATCGACCGCCAGTTCAGGCGGGACAAACGTACCATCTCGAGCAGATCGAGACGGATCCCGGCTCTCGCATCAGCGTCTGCAAGCGGCCAATTGACCGTATGGATAAGGCTTATGGCGTCAAAAATCTCGGAGTTGAGGCCGCCGTTGCCCGTCCCGCGAAGCTCCCTCTGATAAAGCATCATCGCCATTTTCGCATCCCGCTCCAGGCGTTGCTGCCTGGACGCCGGAAGCGCCTCGATCTCTCGCGACAACCTCTGTTTTGCTTCTTCCGTTTCGGCAAACTCCAGACCCAGATAGGGGTTGCGTCTGATCTGGGCATTGATTTTCTGCCGGGCGACGTCCGCACGGTCAGGCGCTGCTGCGGCCATCCCCGCGCCGGGAAAGAACATCTGAAACGAGGTGTCGAAGGTCTTGCTGAAATCGTGGGCCAGCCACATGCGTGCGTTGGCGGAGACGAAATTCGCGTAGCCCTGAAGCCAGTAGCCGTCGGCGCGGTCAAACCGGAAGGACGGCGAAAGGGGCGATGACTGCGTGTCGTCATTTGTCTGGGCGCGAGCCGTCCGGCCACGGCGTTGCGGCCCGCTGATCGCCTGGAAGATCACGGCAACGCTTTCGCTTTCGTCGAGCAGGCCGTCTGAATTGAGATCGAAGCGCAAGGCGTTCAAGTCGACATCGATACCGATCTCTGCATCGTCCGGGATATCGGCCAGCATGGATTTGGCTTTATCGAGATCGGCGACGAGTTCGGCAAGGGTGCTGCGCCATGTCTCGTAGGTCATGGTCTCGGGGGTCGCGTTCTCGGGCACCGGCAACCGCAGCAGCGGAAGCAGGGTGATACGAGGAGAGCGGAAGCCGTGCCGGTGCAGCGCCTGCCCGAATCTCTCGATCGAGGAGAGCGCCTGCCAGGTGGCAAGTGTCATGGCAGTTTCGGGAGACCGTCGTTCATTTTCAAGAGCCTGCAGGGCCGCGTCGCGCTCGGCCACCGTTTTCGCCGCAAACGGGGCGGCTGCTTCTGTTGCCCTTGATTCGGTCATGAAGCTGAGACAGCACACGGCAAGGATTAGACCGGCGATCGGGTGGTTCATGGGGCTCTCCTCTGGGTTGAGTGATGTCAGGTCTACCAGTCGAGAGGCGATGTGCAAGCCGCCACAGCGCATCGACCTTTACCATTGATGAACCGGTTAGGGACGTTGCCGTGCAGGCAAGCGCCGGTGACCCACGGCCGGTTCGCGCGCCGGGCGCCGAAGGGTGGGCCGGGAAAGCGCACGCTTTAATCGATTTAGTGTTGGATCAGGCCATTATCTCGAAAAAACAACGGCTTTTAATGCGCGGTTCACATTGCCTTGATAGCTTTCAAAGCTGTATGAGCGGCCAAGAATTTACCCTGAGGAAAATCTGAACATGGCGAAACCATCGATGGAAACGAGCGGGCTGGACCGGATTCTGACGCTTGAAATTGCGCGCGTGACCGAGCGGGCGGCGGTTGCCGCGGCCCGGCTTCGCGGACGGGGCGATGAAATGGCTGCCGACCAGGTGGCCGTTGACGCCATGCGCCAGGAGCTGAACCGGCTCCCGATCGACGGCACCGTGGTGATCGGCGAAGGTGAGCGCGATGAAGCGCCGATGCTCTATATCGGCGAGGAAGTCGGCACACGCGAGGGCGCCAAGGTGGACATCGCGCTTGACCCGCTCGAAGGCACGACGATCTGCGCCAAGAACCTGCCGAATTCGCTGGCCGTGATCGCGATTGCGGAAAAAGGCAGCCTGCTTTACGCGCCGGACGTCTACATGGAGAAGATCGCCATCGGCCCGGGGTATCCGGCCAACACGGTTGCGCTGGAGGCTTCGGCCACCGAGAACATTCACGCGGTCGCCCGTGCAAAGGGTGTTTCCGTGGACCAGGTAACTGCGTGTATTCTCGACCGGCCCCGCCATGCGCGCATGATCGAGGAGGTGCGGGCCACCGGTGCCGCGATCCGGCTGATCGGCGACGGTGACGTGGCCGGAGTGATCCACACGACCGATCCCGACGAGACCGGCATCGACATCTATCTCGGTATCGGCGGCGCGCCCGAAGGGGTTCTCGCCGCGGCGGCGCTGAGGTGCATTGGCGGCCAGATGCAGGGCAGGCTCCAGCTTAACACTGAGGAGAAGGTGGCTCGCGCCGCCAAGATGGGGATTTCCGATCCCAACAAGATCTACACGATGGAAGAAATGGCGCGCGGTGACGTGCTGTTTGCTGCCACCGGTGTCACGGACGGCAACCTGCTGCAGGGCGTACGGTTTGCCCGGGATGCGATCGTCACCCACACCATTGTCATGCGCTCCTCATCGCGCACCGTGCGTGAGATCAAGGCGCGCCATCAGGACCTGGCCAAGTTCGACTAGAACCGGCGTTTCCGGTTTCCGCGTTCAATGGTTCAATTGTTTCGCCCCGTCTTCCGCCGAAGACGGGGCGAAACTGTCTGTCGGGTCCGTCAGGGCTGCTTTGCCGCACCGGCCGGTTTGCGCTATGAGCGGTCCTTGGCCCTGTCGATGCATACCCGGCACGGCGGCAACAGGTTGGTGAGTGGATGACAGGCAAGACCACATCGGAGCGCGCTTTTCTCGGGGTTGAGCAATCCTTTTCCGGCCAGAAATGGGTGGCGCGGCTCGACATGGCTGGCGAGAACAAGGCGATCTCGATTGCTCAGACGACCGGGTTGCCGGATGTGATCGCGCGCGTCCTGGCCGGGCGGGACATCGCCATCGGTGACGCGAAGGCCTTTCTCGACCCGACCATCAAGGCGTTGATGCCCGACCCCTCGAAGCTGACGGATTGCGACAAGGCGGCCGAGAGGATCGGCCAGGCAATTGCCCGAAACGAACGGGTGGCGATCTTTGGCGACTATGATGTCGACGGGGCTGCTTCCTCCGCGCTGATGCAGCGCTTCCTGCGCCATTTCGGTGTTGTCAGCGAGATCTATATTCCCGACCGGATCTTCGAAGGCTACGGACCCAATCCGACGGCCATCGGCGAGCTTGTCGATCGCGGAGCCGGGTTGATCGTCACGGTTGACTGCGGCTCGACCAGCCACGAGGCGCTGGCGGAGGCCGCGCGGCGCGGGGTGGATGTCGTGGTGATCGACCATCACCAGGTGGCAAACGAGCTGCCTGTGGCCCGCGCGCTGGTCAATCCGAACCGGGAGGATGACCTCTCGGGTCTCGGGCACCTGTGCGCCTGCGGCGTGGTGTTCATGGTGCTGGCGGGCACCTTGCGGCTTTTGCGCGGCAAGGGCGACAGCCGCGCTTCCAGCTTTGATCTGCTGGCATCCCTGGACCTCGTCGCTCTGGCGACAGTATGCGACGTGGTGCCGCTCAGGGGGCTCAATCGTGCCTTTGTGGTCAAGGGGCTGCTTGCGGCGCGGAGCATGGGCAATATCGGGCTTGCGGCGCTTGCGCAGAGAGCCGGTGTCAACGGTCCCCTGACGCCCTATCATCTGGGCTTCCTGATCGGTCCGCGGATCAATGCCGGCGGGCGCATTGGTGACGCGGCGCTGGGCAGCCGGTTGCTGACGCTTGAGGATCGCGACGAAGCGGCAGCGATCGCCGAGCGGCTCGAGGAGCTCAACCGCGAACGCCAGGCCATAGAGGCCGCAATGCTGGAGGAAGCCGACGCGGAAGCTGCGGCCGAAATGGCCAGTGGCGAGGGACCCGCAATCATTGTGACTGAACGCCAGGGATGGCACCCGGGCGTGGTCGGGCTGCTCGCCTCACGACTCAAGGAACGTTATCGCCGGCCGGCCTTCGCGATTGCCTTTGACGGCAACGGCAAGGGCACCGGCTCGGGCCGCTCAGTGCCTGGGATCGATCTCGGAAGGCTGGTTCGCAAGGCGGTGGAAACCGGCCTGCTGGTCAAGGGCGGCGGGCACGCGATGGCTGCGGGACTGACCGTGGAGCAGAGCCGCCTCGGAGAGCTTCGGGCGTTCTTCGAAGACAGCGCCAAGGAAGCGGTGGCGGGGCTGACATCGACGCACCGGCTGAAGATCGACGGGGCTGTTTCCGCGTCGGGCGCAACTCTGGATCTGGTCGACATGATCGAGCGCGCCGGGCCTTACGGTGCCGGTCATCCACAGCCTGTCTTTGCGATGCCCGGTCACACGCTCAAGAACGCCCGCGTGGTCGGGCAGAATCACATCAAGCTGTCCTTTGCCGGTCCCGACGGAGGCCGCCTGAACGGAATCGCATTCCGAGCGGCCGATACGGAAATGGGAGCCGCGCTGCTTGGCGGGCAGGGCATGAGTTTTCATGTCGCGGGTACGCTCTCGGCGGATTACTGGCAGGGTGTCAGGCGGGTCCAGATGCGCGTCACCGACGCCGCGCCGGCACGCTAGGAGAGCCCCTGCTGACATGCTGCGCGCAGCGCCTCCAGGGTTCGCCGCAGATCCATTCCAGGCGGCTCGATCGGTCCCATTTCACGGCGCTTGCCAGATAGCCTGGACAGCGAAACGACCGCACAGCGGCCGCTGTCCGTGAGCAATGGCCAAGTTCATTTTTCAGGTGAGAATTTCAAGCTAAGTGCTTGAAGAGGGTGGCACGCCCTAGGGGAGTCGAACCCCTCTTTCCAGAATGAAAATCTGGCGTCCTAACCGATAGACGAAGGGCGCGTGCGATGAGGCGTCTTATAATCAGACCGCTTTCGGACCGCAAGCGGATAATTGGCCTCAGAGAGAAAAAAATGACATCCGTGTGAAGATTTTTTGGCTTGGGAGAAGTCAGGTGGAGGGCGACGCTAAAGCCTCGCCGTTTCCGGCCCGGTTTTACTTGCGGCGACGGCAGCGCCAGTTCCAGTCACGGCTGTTTCCAATATCGATATGAACCGATTCCGTATGGCAATAGGTGCCGACGCCACCCCGGCCCGGCATCGAGCGCAGGTACTTTGCCAACTGCCACTTGGAAACGCCCTCGACCTGGATGTCTGCTGCTTCACAGGAGGTGTGGCGCGATCCCGACGCACCACCGATTCGCCGGTTGTGCTTGGGGCTGCGGTATCCGGAAGTGACCATCACCGGGCGGCCGTAATGGCGCTCGATGCTCTTGAGCGTGCGGACAAGCTGAGGCTTGAAACAGGCAACTTCCACCTTCTCGGTCTGAAGGTGCAGCCCGTTCGGTGCAAGGCGCGCCAGGCCTGCGGCGGAGGCGAGCTGGATCTGGCCCGAGTCGGGATCCGTCGGGGCGTTCAGCGATTCCGTGCCAAGGGCTCTCGCCACGTTGACGCCTGGAAGTGCACTTGCCCCGGCGGACGCAACTGTTACCGGAGCTGGCTTCTGAGATACGAGACGTTTTTTCGTGCCTGCGCGGGCATCGCTGCTCGAAGTCTTCTGCGGGGCGAACATGCGCGCAAAGATCGACTTCTTCTTGGGTGGCGCGACAACGGCGAGTTCCTGCACCGGAGGCTGCGGTTCGGCGACTGACGCGTCATCCTCTGCAGCGACAGTTTCACCGGAAGGCACAGCCTGTTCAGCGGCCGGCTGCAGAGCCGTGTTCGTTGCCTCAACCGCTACCGGGGCCGCCGGGGCCGTGTAGAGATTGGCAACGGGCTGGGCAGTCTGGGTTTGCGTGATGCCGCGATTGAGCGCGTCTACCTCTGTGCTGGCCATGACAACCGATTGTCCGGGGGACAGCGCCGTCTGGGGCGCTGCATCCGTCGGCGCAGGCATGCGGCTTGTTGCGTCGGATGCACTGGGCGAGGGGACCGGCATAGGAACGCCACCGGCGGTTTGGGTCGCGGTGTCACCGTTCATGGCCATCTGCGTGGAGGGATCAACGATCATGCCGCTGTCGGCGAGGCCGGGAGTGCCTGGTGTGAAGCCCTGAACGGCAAACATCTCAGGGTCAGCTGCCGACACGCATCCACTGAGAATGACTGCCGCTCCGGCCAACAGCAACGCACGCGAGGTGCCGCGCCCGTTGCCCGTTTTGTTCCCGCCTGTTTGCAAACTCTGGAGCCCCCGGGGTCTGTTGCAGTGGCGGACCCGAAGGTCCGAAAAAGTGCCTACCGATTTGCGACGATTTTGTAAACGAGCATGCAGGCACATTGATAAGGCATTCCGGCGCGGACGCCAAAATCCATGCGATGCGTCGCAAATACGGCGAAAGCATGACCCTTGAGCCAAGGCTAAGGCTCGATCGTTGCGTGAGCCTTGTGCGTCGCGAAGACCCGGCACAGCGACAGTTCCGGGCATCTTGTCGGCGAGCCTTACCAGGTGCCGCTGTTCTCCATCGACTTCCATGGTTCGGCGGGCTCAAGAGCGTCACCCTTCTGCAGCAGCTCGATCGAGATTCCGTCGGGCGACTTGACGAAGGCCATGCGGCCGTCACGCGGTGGACGGTTGATGATGACACCGTTCTCCATCAGCGACTGACACAGGTCGTAGATATTGTCGACAACATAGGCGAGATGTCCGAAATTACGGCCGCCGTCATAGTCTTCCGGATCCCAGTTGTAGGTTAGTTCGAGAAGAGGCGCCTGTTCGGCCAGCCCGCGCTCCTTGTCTTCCGGCGCGGCCAGAAAAATCAGCGTGAAACGGCCGGCTTCGCTTTCATGGCGACGGATTTCCACAAGTCCCATTTTGTTGCAGTAGAAGTCGAGAGATGCATCGACGTCGGAGACTCGGACCATCGTGTGCAGATAACGCATTGGCTTTACCTCATGATTCTTGATGGGCGTAACGATAGGCGGAAAAGTCCATGAGGCAATGGCCGAAGGATATGCGGGGATGAATGAACAAGTTTTCAGGCGGGGCTTGCGCTGTCCTCGCAATACAATGTTAATGTTTTAATCAAGAATCACTTCAGTTGTTTGTGGCGCGTATTGGAGAGGCATCCGGATGGGGGAAAGGTCCTCAGAGAAAAACCAGGCTGACGCCGAGGCCCGCGGCGACGCGGTGGATCTCATGGAGATTACCGGCGTCATCAAGTGGTTTGACGTCGCCAAGGGGTTCGGTTTCATCATTCCGGACAACGGAATGGAGGATGTTCTTCTGCACGTGACCTGCCTGCGCCGCGACGGATATCAAACCGTTCTTGAAGGCACCCGTGTTGTCTGCGAAATCCAGAAGCGGGAACGCGGCTACCAGACATTCAGAATCATCTCCATGGACACTTCGACGGCGGTTCACCCATCGCAACTGCCGCCGGTCCGCACCCATGTGCAGGTCAAGCCGTCCAGCGGACTTGAACGCGCGATCGTCAAGTGGTTCAACCGGACCAAGGGGTTCGGCTTCCTGACCCGGGGCGAGGGGACGGAAGACATCTTTATCCACATGGAGACGCTCAGGCGCTACGGGCTGGCGGAGCTGCGGCCTGGCCAGGTGGTGCTGGTGCGGTTCGGCGACGGCGAGAAGGGCCTTATGGCGGCCGAAATCCATCCGGATATCGATGCGCCCATCCCGAATTCCCACTGACGCTGCCATGCGCCACTTCAAGCAGGTCGCGGCATTCCTGATTTTCCTGGTTCTGTGTTTCGGTCCCGCTGCCTTGGTGGCGGGTCCGCTTCCCGTCGATTCGGAACGGCTTTTCATCGATACTTCCAAGGGGTCGGTCGGTTTTACGGTCGAGCTGGCGCTGACACCCGAAAACCGGGCGACCGGATTGATGAACCGGCAGAGCATGGCAGCCGACCACGGGATGCTGTTCAGATTTGACCAGACACGCGACGTTCTGATGTGGATGAAAAACACGCCGCTCTCGCTTGATATGCTCTTCATCGCGGAGAACGGGCGGATCGCCCGTATAGCAGAGAACACGGTTCCCTATTCGGAGACCATCATCCCGTCTGGAAGCCCGGTCCGGTATGTGCTCGAATTGAATGCCGGAACGGCCGCGAAGACCGGTGTTTCGGTGGGTGACCGGGTGCGGCACCGGGTGATCGGCAACTGATTTGCCGCCATGTCCGGATAAGCGACGATTTGGAGTTGCGGGGCATGGCTTTCCGGTGTATCCGGGTCACGCCTTAGGCATCGGAGCGTAGCGCAGCCTGGTAGCGCATCTGGTTTGGGACCAGAGGGTCGGGAGTTCGAATCTCTCCGCTCCGACCACTTTTTTCGCATCCGGTTTCCGGACGTGATGAATTAGGGCGCCGTGTTCCGCCTCTTACGGTGGAAACCGCCATGAAGAGGGATTGGGACATGACCGCGAAAATCTATCGTCCCGCAAAGACAGCGATGCAATCGGGCAAGGCCAAGAGCCTCGACTGGGTTCTCGAATTCGAGCAGGAGAAGCCCCGCAGTATCGATCCGATGATGGGCTATACATCCTCCGCCGACATGAAGAGCCAGATCCGCATGACGTTCGAAACACGTGATGCGGCGGTTGCCTATGCAACCCGCAACGGAATTGCCTACCGGGTGGACGAGCCGAAGGAAAGCAAGCGGCGCCGGGTCGCCTACTCGGACAATTTCCGCTTTGACCGCCGCCAGCCCTGGACCCACTAGAAACCGGCGTTTGGCCGCATCGAATGTCTGGTCAAGCGTAACGGCCCCTTAGCTCAGCTGGATAGAGCACCGGCCTTCTAAGCCGACGGTCGCAGGTTCGAATCCTGCAGGGGTCGCCATTCGCATGACTGTCACTGCTTCGAGAGACATTTTGTTACCTGCAGCCGGACGACACACGCGGCGGGCATTTTCACACTTGCTCAAATGCCGTATAACATATGACATATCATGTGATGTTGCCTTTGATTATCGCAGCGTTATCGAAACATCGGATTCGAAAGAGACATTATGCTGGTGACGGAAACCGCCCTCCATCTTGGTCCTGAGCTTGCACGTGCTTTAAACCGGATCGATTTCTTCCGGCTGTTCAAATCCCTGACGGACAGTCATGGTTTTTCCCATTTCGGCGTTGCCGAGATCGCGGCTGAGGACCAGGGAATTGACTTCAAACACACCCATGCGCTGCACAATTTTCCGGTTTCCTGGTTTTGTGATCCTGGCAGCCTGGTGATCGGCGTGGACGATCCGGTGGTGCAGTATCTGCAACGCTCGTCGGCACCCGGCGTGTTGGACCTGGCGCAAACCCCGTCCGAGGTGCTGACACCGAGTGGATCAGCCGTTGCGGCAATCGTGCCGTTGCATGGGGCGAGCGGAAAACGGCATGGACTGGTCATGGTCGGAGACAATCCCGAGGTGGAACACCAGTCTCTTGCTTCGATTGCCCTCGATGCAGCACTGATCTTCCAACGCTATTTCGAGGTTATCCTGTCTCTGGATTCGATCAGCGGCCTGAGCGACAGGGAGTTGCAGATCGTCCGCTGGACGTCGGAAGGAAAAACGTCTGCGGAGATCGCGATCATCCTCGGACTGTCCGAGCACACGGTCAATTCCTACATTGCCGGGGTCCTGCGCAAGCTGCATGTCGTCAATCGGGCGCAGATGGTGGCATCGGCCATCCGCAGCGGTCTGATCACCTAGAAAACGGGAGGCCAATCATGAGTGACACACGGAATGACACTCCTGTCAGGGTGTTGCTGGTCGATGATGATCCTGCCGAGCACGTTCTGCTCAGGCGCAAACTCGAGAAAGCCGAGGGCAAGGCAGTCGATCTGGACTATGTGGGAGATATCGAGGCAGCCGTTGAAAAGGTGAAATCCGGCGCGATCGACATGGTGTTTCTGGACAACCGCCTGGTGCCCAACAACGATTTCCGGGAAACCGCGCCGCAGCTCAGACAGGCCGGGTTCATCGGACCGATCGGAATCATTTCATCGGATATCAGCGGCAAGTATTTCGAGCAAATCAGGGAATACGGCGTCGATTTCAAAATTGGCAAGGACGAGATCGATCGCACCGTCATAAGTTTCATCATCGAAGAATACACGAAAGAGCAGCTTTCCGACACATGCTCCGAAGACTACATGTGACCCGGTCACCGGCCGTGCGGGACCTGTAAGCCCGATGCAGCTGTCCCCAGAGAATCTGCTCAAGGCTCTTTACGACACTTTGCCGGACCCGGTTCTTGTCGTTGACGGCAATCGACAGGTCGTAGCCGCCAATGCCGCAGCAACGGAAAAATTTGGTTTCACCCGCGAGGAGCTGGTCGGGATGAATGCCGTTGGCCTCTATGCCTCCAGTGTGGATGCAGAGGAGATGCGCAACGCGGTTTATCCCCTGAGCCTGAAGGTCGATCCCATACACCGACGCCTTGACCTCAGACGCAAGGACGGCAGTGTGTTTCCGGCCGAACTGACTGTGAGCCGGCTCGAAACGGCCGATGGAGAGGCGATCGGTTCAGTCGCCCTGGTCCGCGATCTCAGCGAAGTCTACAAGGCGCGGGCGAAACGCTTGCGGGCGGAAGCAATACTGAACACCGCTCTGGATGCCATTGCGGAAGGGTTTGTCGTCTATGACGATCAGGACCGGCTGGTGCTGTGCAATGACGCTTACCGTGAGATCTACGCACTGTCCGCTCCAGCCATAAGGATTGGCAATACATTCGAGACAGTGTTGCGCTACGGGCTGGAACACGGTCAGTATCCTGATGCCGGGGAGACGGTTGAAGAACAGGATGAATGGCTGCGGATGCGGCTGGAACGGCATAACCGGCCGGGGGACCCCTTCGTCCAGCATCTCAATCCGGACAGGATCATGCTGGTCGAAGAGCGCGTGACCGAGCAGAATTTCCGGGTCGGTGTTCGAACCGATATCACGGCGTTGAACAAGATCAGGAGTGAGGCAGAACAGCTCGGCCTGATCATCGAGGGGGTCAAGCAGGAAGTCTATCTGATCTCCGTCAAGAACGGCCGGATCATCAGCGCCAACAAGTCGGCGCGTGAGAACCTCCAGTACAGCATGGAGGAACTGCGCAACCTCAATCCGCTCGATCTGAATGTCGGGCACAGCCCACTGGAAATTGCCGAGAAGATTGCCCCGATCGTTTCGGGGGAAACAAAGGTGCTGGTCACCGAGACCTGCCACCGGCGCAAGGATGGAAGCACCTATGACTGCAGGGTGCGGCTGGAATTGATGGATGAGACACCGGAACCGGTGATCCTGTCCTTTGCCGAAGACATTACCGAGCGGCGGGAAATCGAGCGGGCGCTGGCGCGCAAGGAGCATGAATTCCAGACGCTGGTGCAGAACATTCCGGATTTCATTACCCGTGCAACGCCGGATACCACGCTGACCTATGTCAACGAGCACTATGCCCGGTTTGTAGGGCTTTCTGCAGACGAGATGATCGGGCGGAAATTTCTCGAGTTTGTGCCGGAGCAACACAAGCCATTGCTGATCGCGCATCTATCGAGCCTGTCGGAGGAACGGCCTCTGAAGGCGAGCGAGCAGGCGATGGTTGATTCGATGGGTAAGCACTTCTGGTACCAGTGGTCAAACCTGATGGTGTTCGAGGACGGCGAACCGGTGGAGCTCGTCTCGGTGGGGCGCGACATTTCCGAGATCCGGGAATTCCAGACCAGGATAGCGGACCAGTCCAGGGAGCTCGAGCTGCGCAATGATGCACTCGAGCAATTCAGCGGGATCGTGTCGCATGACCTGAAGGCGCCGCTCAGACAGATCAGGCTGTTCGCAGACATGATCGCCGAAGATGTCAGTGCGGGAAAGACAGATGAGCTGGCACAGTTCTCGGGCTACATCTCAGATCGAGTCAGTTCGATGGAGCGGATGATTTCGAATCTGCTTGAGTTTTCCCAACTGGCCTATCAGCAGATCAATCCGGAGAGTTTCCGGCTGTCCGAGGCGTTGGCTGCGGCCTGGGATAACCTTGCCGTCAACGTCATCGAGGTCAAGGGACGGCTCGAACTCGAAGCGGATATCTCCGTTGACGGTGACCGAAACCTTCTCACCCAGATGTTTCAAAACCTTTTCGCCAATTCACTGAAATATGGCCGGAAGGGGGTGGCAGTGGTTGTCCGCGTGCATGCCAGAACCGGTCCGGAGGGGGTGAAGATCATCGTTGAAGACAACGGCATCGGAATCGATCCGGTGCAGTCGGAAAGAATTTTCGGCGTGTTTCAACGTCTGCATGTCGATGAAAAGCTTTATTCGGGCACGGGAATCGGGCTGGCACTTTGCCGCCGCATCGCCGAAAGCCATGACGGAAGCATAGTGCTCGATACGGAGTACCGGAATGGCGCCCGGTTCGTGGTTTCCCTGCCGGTTTGAGGGCGCGGGCTATCAGGCGGCTTTAGCAGCGTCCAGGCCGCGCTCGATGTCAGCCATCAGGTCCTCCACATCCTCAAGTCCGATCTGCAGCCTGATCACCGGACCCTCCTTGGGTGGCAGGGCAACGGTCCTGTCGCTCAGGTTGGCGTGGACGGCGAGGCTTTCATAACCACCCCAGGAGTAGCCCAGCCCGAAGATCTCAAGGGCATCAAGGAAAGCATGTGCCTTGGCCTGGTGCCTGGCGGTGTCGGCCACGTCGAGAACGATCGAGAAGATGCCGGACGACCCGGAAAAATCGCGCTTCCACAACGCGTGCCCCGGAAAGCTTTCCAGTGCAGGATGCAGCACCCTGGCAACGCCAGGCATGTTTTCGAGCGCGCGGGCAATCGCCAGGGTGCTTTGCTGGTGCCGGTCCAGCCTGACCCCCATGGTGCGCAATCCGCGCAGGGTCATGTAGCTGTCGTCCGGTGCGGCGCAAACGCCCAGCATCGCAAAGGCCTTCCACAGCGCAGGCCAAGCCTGCTTGTTGGCCGAGACCGTGCCGATCAGGACGTCCGAATGACCGGCCGGGTATTTCGTGGCGGCGTGAATGGAGATGTCCACGCCATGATCGAGCGGTTTGAAAAAGAGCGGCGTGGCCCATGTGTTGTCCATCGAGACCAGCGCGCCGTGCGCATGCGCAACCTCGGCAATAGCCGGGATATCCTGCATCTCGAACGTGTTGGAGCCAGGCGCTTCGGTGTGGACGAGCTTTGTATTGGGCCGGATCAGACTTTCGATATCCGCCCCGATTGCCGGGTCGTAATAGCTGGTTTCAACGCCGAACCTGGCCAGCATGCCGTGGCAGAAGTTGCGCGTCGGGGCGTAGACTGAATCGACGACGAGCAGGTGGTCTCCGGCACTTAGCGTGCCCAGGAAAGGAACGGTAACGGCTGCGAGGCCCGAAGGCAGCGCTACGGTTCCTTCCGAGCCTTCCAGTTCGTTGATAGCGGATGTCAACGCGTCGGTGGTCGGGGTGCCGTAGGTGCCGTAGGTGTATTTCTGGTCACGGGAGACCATGGTGGCCGAATCGGGGAAGAGGACGGTCGATGCGTGGACCACCGGAGGATTGACGAAACCGTGGAAGCTGCGCGGATCATGACCGGTATGGGCCAGCCGCGTGTTGATGCCCGTTTGCGAAGTCTTGCTCTTGCTGCTCATGCCGGATCCGTCTGCCTGGGAGTTGCATCATTGGGGTGTCTTCAGGCGGAAAGATCTATCGTGAGTGGTCGGCAATCACAAGAACCGGCAGCAGCTGCGCTCAGGGCGACGATTTGTGTCAGGAGAGGCGGCCGTGCTGCGTCAGAGTGACTTATTCCGCCTGTCCGCCGAGGCCGAAATTATCATGCGAATCGTTTGATTTGACAATTTTCGACCATGGAAGACTTGACCCATGGCGGATTTCGGCATGGTATGCTTGGGCGCTAAGAGATACGGCTGAGAGCCAGGTAAATGGCTCCTGCCGCCTTTGTCGCACCCAAAACAGGGCAACAGAAAAAAAGGTTGTATCAAATGAACAAAAAGATTCTGTCGGCTGTCGTTGGCATCGCTGCCGTTGCTGGCATGGGAGCATCTGCTGCTTCCGCCGCGACTCTCGATGATGTCAAGGCAAAGGGATTCGTCCAGTGCGGCGTCTCCACCGGCCTCGCCGGCTTTTCCGCTCCGAACGACGCAGGTGACTGGTCGGGTATCGACGTTGACCTTTGCCGCGGTATTGCTGCAGCCGTCTTCGGCGACGCAACCGCTGTGAAGTTCAGCCCGCTTTCGGCCAAGGAGCGTTTCACCGCTCTGCAGTCTGGCGAGATCGATGTGCTTTCGCGCAACACCACTTGGACCATGAGCCGTGACACCCAGCTGGGTCTCAACTTTGCCGGCGTGAACTACTATGACGGCCAGGGCTTCATGGTGCGCAAGTCGCTCGGCGTGAATTCCGCGCTGCAGCTTTCGGGCGCTTCGGTCTGCGTGCAGACCGGAACAACCACCGAGCTGAACCTGACCGACTATTTCAAGGCCAACGACATGACCTACAACCCGGTCGTGTTCGAGAAGCTTGAAGAAGTGAACGCTGCCTATGACGCCAACCGTTGCGACGTCTACACCACCGACCAGTCGGGCCTGTATTCGATCCGCCTCGGCCTGTCGGCTCCCGACGAGCACATGGTTCTTCCGGAAGTGATCTCCAAGGAGCCGCTCGGCCCCGTGGTTCGCCAGGGTGATGACCAGTGGTTCAACATCGTCAAGTGGGTTCACAACGCCATGCTGAACGCCGAAGAAATGGGCATCACGTCGGCCAATGTCGATGAAATGGCCAATTCCACCGACCCGAACGTCATGCGTCTGCTCGGCAAGGAAGGCACTTTCGGCGAAGGCATCGGCCTTGGCAACGACTGGGCCTACAACGTGA
This sequence comes from Parahoeflea alexandrii, assembly GCF_024105735.1. Classification (GTDB taxonomy): domain Bacteria; phylum Pseudomonadota; class Alphaproteobacteria; order Rhizobiales; family Rhizobiaceae; genus Hoeflea; species Hoeflea alexandrii. The sequence continues at coordinate 1,753,502 of NZ_JAAAML010000001.1, forward strand.
TCAAGGAAGTCGGCAATTATGGCGAAGTCTTTGAAGCCAATGTCGGCGCTTCGACCCCGCTCGGTATCGCACGCGGCGTGAATGCGCTGTGGTCGAAGGGTGGTCTGCAGTACGCACCGCCGCTTCGCTAAGCACCCAAAACTGAAAGCGGGCTCTTCGGGGCCCGCTTTCTCCGGTTCCATCCGGAACCGCAAGAACCTGACGCAACGACGGCAGGCAATCAAACGATCCGGCCACAAGGTCCGGACGAAAAGAGTTGGGGACAGACATGGCTCATCAAACAGGCGTCTCAGCTGACGCTGACGATGCCGGACGCGTATCGTTGATGAATGATCCCAAGGCGCGTGGCCTTGTATTCCAGGCATTGCTTATCATTGCCGTCATCTTTCTGGTGTATTCGGGTGTAAGCAACGCCATTGACAATCTGGCGCGGGCGGGAATTGCCTCCGGCCTCGGATTTTTCGGTGAACGTGCCGGTTTCGATATCGGCCAGTCCTTCATTCCCTATACCAATGACAGCACCTATCTTCGGGCCTTCTTCGTCGGTCTGCTGAACACGATGGTGGTGGCCATCATCGGTATCTTCCTTGCCACGGTGATCGGTTTCATCGTCGGTCTTGCCAGGCTGTCGAAAAACTATCTGGTGCAGAAATTCGCCACCGTCTATGTCGAGACGCTGCGCAACATCCCGCTGCTGCTGCAGCTGCTGTTCTGGTACAAGGCAGTGCTTTCCATCCTGCCGTCGCCGCGCGCCGTTGGACTGGAGCCTGGCGTCGAGGTGGTTTTCAACCTCAACAACCGCGGGCTCTACATGCCGCGCATCGTCCCGGAGGGCGGGGCCCAGTTCATTCTCTTTGCCTTCATCATCGCGGTCGTCGCCTGGTTCTTTATCGGCCGCTGGGCCAAGAAGCGGCAGATGGCTACCGGCCAGCAGTTTCCGGTCTTCCTCACCGGGCTGGCTCTGGTGATCGCGCTGCCGCTGCTGACCTTCCTGGTGACCGGCATGCCGATGTCGCTCGAATATGCCAGCCTTCAGGGTTTCAACATGGTTGGCGGCTGGGTGATCCAGCCCGAGTTCATGGCGCTTCTTCTGGGGCTGTCGCTCTACACGGCTTCGTTCATCGCCGAAATCGTCCGCGCCGGTATCCTGGCTGTGTCACATGGTCAGTCGGAGGCAGCCTTCGCGCTGGGTCTCAGGCCAAACCTGACCAGCCGTCTTGTGGTGGTGCCTCAGGCGATGCGGGTCATCATTCCGCCGCTGACCAGCCAGTTCTTGAACCTGACCAAGAACTCTTCGCTGGCAGTTGCCATCGGCTACCCTGACCTTGTGTCGATCTTCGGCGGTACGGTGCTCAACCAGACCGGACAGGCGGTGGAGGTGATCTCGATTACCATGCTGGTCTATCTCACCCTTTCTCTGCTGACTTCGGCATTCATGAACTGGTTTAACTCCAGTGTCGCACTGGTGGAGCGCTGAACCATGGAAACACTCCCAACTTCAATACGGTATGTTCGCTCTGAAGAAAGCCCGACGATGGCGCCTCCGGTTTCGACCGGTGGTGTCGGTGGCTGGCTCAAGGAGAACCTTTTCGCAAGCACGCGCGACACGATCCTGACCATCGTGACAGCCCTTTTCCTGCTGTGGATAATCCCACCTATCATCGACTGGGCCTTTATCAGCGCGGTCTGGACCGGTGACAGCCGCGAAGCCTGCCTTGGGCCAGGAACCGGTGCCTGTTGGGCCTTTGTCGAGGCCAAGTTCGGTCAGTTCATCTATGGACGCTATCCGATCGAGGAACGCTGGCGGGTCAACCTGTCCGGGCTTCTGCTGATCGCCGGCCTTGTCCCGATCGCCATCCCCTCGGTGCCCTACAAGCGTGAGAACGCGCTTTATCTGCTGGTGGTCTTCCCGATACTGGCCTTCATCCTGCTCACCGGCCAGTTCGGGCTTGAACCGGTCGAGACGGCCCTGTGGGGCGGTCTGCTGGTGACCCTGGTCGTGGCGATCGTCGGTATCGTGGTGTCTTTCCCGCTCGGGATCCTGCTGGCGCTGGGGCGCCGGTCGGAGATGCCGATCGTCAAGATGTTCAGCGTGATCTTCATCGAGTTCTGGCGTGGCGTTCCGCTGATCACGGTGCTGTTCATGTCCTCCGTGATGTTGCCACTGTTCCTTCCGGACGGTGTGACATTCGACAAGCTGCTCAGGGCGCTGATCGGCGTGGCACTGTTTTCTTCGGCTTACATGGCCGAGGTGATCCGCGGTGGTCTGCAGGCGATCCCCAAGGGGCAGTACGAGGCAGCCAACGCGATGGCGCTGACCTTCTGGCAGGGCACACGTCTGGTGATCATGCCGCAGGCTCTGAAACTGGTCATTCCAGGCATCGTCAACACGTTCATCGGCCTGTTCAAGGACACAAGCCTTGTCCTCATCATTGGGCTGTTTGACCTGCTCGGCATCGTTCAGCAGAACATGAACGATCAGAACTGGATTTCACCTGCAACGCCGGCGACCGGTTTCGTCTTTGCCGCGTTCGTCTTCTTCATCTTCTGCTTCGGCATGTCGCGCTATTCCGCCTATATGGAACGGCGTCTCGATACTGGCCACAAACGATAAAAGGGAACTCAACCATGGCTGACAGCAACGCAGCAGCAACAGAAGGTGCCGGTCCTTCAAAAATGACCGTGTCGGAAACCGATGTGGCGATCGAGCTCATCGGCATGAACAAGTGGTACGGTGAATTTCATGTTCTCCGTGACATCAATCTCAAGGTCATGCGCGGCGAGCGCATCGTCATTGCCGGGCCTTCCGGCTCGGGCAAATCGACGATGATCCGCTGCATCAACCGGCTGGAAGAGCACCAGAAGGGCAAGATCATCGTCGATGGCATCGAGCTGACCAATGATCTCAAAAAGATCGACGAGGTTCGCCGCGAAGTCGGCATGGTGTTCCAGCACTTCAACCTGTTTCCGCACCTGACCATCCTCGAGAACTGCACCCTGGCGCCGATCTGGGTGCGCAAGATGCCGAAGAAGAAGGCCGAGGAAATCGCCATGCACTACCTGGAACGGGTGAAGATCCCGGAACAGGCGAACAAGTATCCGGGCCAGCTTTCGGGCGGTCAGCAGCAGCGTGTGGCGATCGCCCGGTCGCTGTGCATGAACCCGCGCATCATGCTGTTTGACGAGCCGACCTCGGCGCTCGATCCGGAAATGATCAAGGAAGTGCTCGACACCATGGTGGGTCTTGCCGAAGAAGGCATGACCATGCTGTGCGTCACCCACGAAATGGGTTTTGCGCGCCAGGTCGCCAACCGCGTGATCTTCATGGACCAGGGCCAGATCGTCGAGCAGAACGAGCCGGGCGAGTTCTTTGACAATCCCCAGCATGAGCGGACCAAGCTGTTCCTCAGCCAGATCCTGCACTAGGGTCGAAGGATATGGCACCGGGCGCCGGCGCTCGCCGGCCCCGTGTCTGGCGATGTCTGTTGGCCGCGGCGCTTCTGATACTCGTTTCATTGGGCCTCGGGACTGTTGTTCCGAGGCCCTTGTCGGCTTTGTTCCCTGTGGCGGATGCAACCGATTCCCGAGCTCTCGGCAACATGCGGACCGTTCTGGTGCTTTCCAGCGAGATCCATACCGATCTGGCGTTGCCGGTAACGCGTGAGGTGGCTGCTGACTTCGCATTCATGGCGGCCGACGGGCTTGACCCGGCCCAACCAGGTGTCGAGTATCTGATCGCCGGATGGGGTGGCCGCAGTTTTTACATCGAAACGCCGACATGGTCGGATCTCAAACCCGGTCCGGTGCTCAGAGCCCTGACGCTGGACCGGTCGGTGATGCATGTCGGACTTGCAGGTTACATCGACCAAAGCCATCCGACGGTCCGGACGATCGAACTCGACGAGGCATCCTTTCAACGTCTGCTCCAGTCGGTTCTTGCCAGCTTCATCCGAACGCCCGATGGCGTACCGGTTCTCGTTGCGGGCGCCAGCTACGGAGATTATGACCGGTTTTATGAGGCGGAAGGGCGGTTCAATGCAATCGTTGGATGCAATGTCTGGACCGCGCGGATGCTCAGGCAGGCGGGACTGGCGACCGGATGGTGGACGCCGTTGCCGGTTTTGCTGACCACAAGTCTCGGGTTGCACAATACGTCAAACCGGTTCGGTTACAGCCCTGTGGCGCGGTAGGCGTAAAGCCAGTCGAGTTCGGCTGCCAGGTTTTCCGGCTGCCGCAGCGCCAGAACCAGGTCCCGGCCGAGGCGGATCGGACCGCGGGCATGATAGGCGAACTGGTTGAAGGCACCGCGGGAACGGGCGCGGCCCACACGTGCCCGGCGCTTGGCCTGATAGGCCTGAAGCGTGGCGGCCAGTTCTCCTTCAACGCCGTTGCAAGCCTGGGCAAGTTCATAGCCATCCTCGATGGCCATCGCTGCGCCCTGGGCTGCGAAAGGTGTCATGGCATGCGCCGCATCGCCGATCAGTATGGTGCTCGCCCCATCATGCCAGGGGCCGTCGGGCAGTTCGTAAAGCGGCCAGCGCGTCATTTCCGGCGCTTGGCGCAGGATTGCGACCAGATCCCGGTGCCAGCCGGAAAAGGCGGTGAGCAGATCCTGGCGGCGGTCGGGCTGTTCGCGCTGGGCCCAGGTCTGGCCGGGATCGTTGCCTCGGGTGATCGCCACCATGTTGAACGTTTTTCCGTTCTCTAGCGGGTAGGCAACGAGGTGCGTTCTGGGTCCGAGAAGTGCGGTGACACTGGCCGGGTTCAACACCGAACGGGCAACATCTGCTGGCACCTTGAACCGCCAGGCAACCTGACCGGAAAAGCGTGGCGACGGCGCCCCCTTGATCAGCTTCCGGATCTCAGACCAGACGCCGTCGGCGCCGACGACAAGATCTGGGCGCGGCATTCCCAGGCGGTTGGCAAGGTCTCCCATTCCGGTCGCACTGATCCGCTGGCCCAGATGCAGATGGCAGCTGGGCTGGGTGTTGACCGCATCTAGCAGCAGTGTTTGCAGGTCGGCACGATGCATGACGCCATAAGGCGCACCCCACCGCTCGGCGGCAAACGCGCCACAGGGGACATGAGTGATCTTGCGCAGCGATCCGCCGGAGGCCAGCACAATCTCGTGCGGGTGGACCATTGCTCGCTGCAAGGCCTCGCCGAGCCCGAGTGCAATGAGGATGCGGCTCGCATTGGGCGAAACCTGGAGGCCGGCGCCGACTTCGCTCAAGGCCGGTGCCTGTTCGACAAGGTGAACTTCGTGGCCCGGGCGGGCGAAGGAGAGCGCGCTTGTCAGGCCGCCAATACCCGCGCCGATGATCAGAATGTTACGGACCGTCACTGCGTCCTCCCGACACGGCAAAGAGCATCTGTCTTTCGACCTGAAGGCTTTGAGAAAACGAAGGTCGGAAATCCGGGCAATGTTGTGTCCCGGGGTTGTGTCCCGGGGTTCTGACCCGGTGCCGTGTCCGCGGCTCTCACCCAGTCAATCCGGGCCGGAACGGTCTCAGGCTGCGGCGTATGCCCAGGAACAGCCTGCAGGCAGAGTGTCATCGCCGTGCAAAGCCGGATTGTACTTGTAGAGGGTCGAGCAGTAAGGGCAGACCTTCTCGCTGTCCGATCCCATGTCGAGAAATTCGTGCGGGTGATCGAAAGGCGGGTTGGCACCCACGCACATGAATTCCTTGACGCCGATTTCGATAGAGGCGTGTCCCGCGTCATTCTGGAAATGCGGGATTTTGTGGTCAGCCATAGATCTCTCCGTCGTGGCGAACTCGATTTCGAGCGGACCTTATACGCTGGTCCGGCAAAAGTGTAGCCGGTAATTGAAGACAGCGCTGATACTTGTGGGGAGCAATGCAGTCATCATCAGACCGGAACATTTGCAAGGCGACGGGATTGAGATAGGTAGGGTGCGAAAGGGGCCTCACATGAATCTGGATCGGCTGCAGGCCGGGCGGTTTACGTCCGGGGATGTTGAAATCGCATGGTACGAGGCGGGCAGTCCGGACGGATTTCCGGTGTTGCTGATTCACGGATTTGCCTCCACCGCTCATGTAAACTGGGTGTTCCCTGGCTGGGTCAAGACGCTCGATCAGGCCGGTTTCCGGGTCATTGCACTCGACAATCGCGGGCACGGCCAGTCCGACAAGCCGCACGATGCCGAAGCCTATCATCCCGAAACCATGGCTGCGGACGCGGCAGGCCTGCTTGATTCGCTCGGCATTGGATCCGCGCATGTGATGGGTTACTCGATGGGTGCGCGGATCTCGGCGTTCCTGGCAATTGCGCGACCGGACCTGGTTCATTCGCTGGTGTTCGGCGGTCTGGGGCTCGGCATGATCGACGGGGTCGGGGACTGGGATCCGATCGCCGACGCCCTCTTGGCGCCGTCAATCGATGATGTCAGCGACGAGCGAGGCCGCATGTTCCGGGCCTTTGCCGAGCAGACCAAGAGCGACCGGCTGGCGCTGGCCGCCTGCATCCGGACCTCGCGGACGCTGGTGAGCCGGGAGGAGATTGCCCGGCTCACCGTGCCAACTCTGATCGGCGTCGGGAGCCGTGACGACATTGCCGGATCAGCCGAAGGCCTTGCGGGCCTGATGCTGCGGGCGAGGGCGCTGGATATTCCCAACCGCGACCACATGCTTGCGGTTGGTGACAAGGTTTTCAAGGCTGCGGCGCTCGAATTTTTTGGTGACGTGGAAGCCGGATCAATTTGATGAAAGACATGAAAAAACAAATTAATTTCAAAGGTGTATCAGACAATCTGCTGGCTGCCGATGTGCACGAGCCGCGGGGTGAAGTGCATGGCAATCCGGTGCTGCTGCTGCATGGTGGCGGACAGACACGCCATGCCTGGGGCGGCGCCGCACGGCGAATCGCCGATGCGGGCCACATGGCATTTACGCTCGACCAGCGTGGTCACGGCGACAGCGCCTGGGTCGAGGACAAAGGTTATGCGTTTGATGATTATGCAGCCGACGCTGTTGCGGTGAGCCGCGAAATTGCCGAAATGACCGGCAGGAAAGCGGTCCTGGTCGGCGCTTCGCTTGGTGGTATTTCCGGGTTGATGGCCGAGCATCTTGGAGGACAAGGACTGCTTGCGGGTCTGGTTCTTGTCGATATCACGCCGCACATGGATGCCGATGGCGTTAGCCGCATTCAGGGTTTCATGGCGGAACGGATGCGCGAAGGTTTCGCCACGCTCGAGGAAGCGGCCGACGCGATTGCCGCCTATCTGCCGAACCGGGCGCCGCGTCGTTCGCTGGACGGTCTGGCAAAGAACCTCCGGCTGGGCGCCGACGGCCGCTACCGCTGGCACTGGGATCCGGCCTTTATCGATGGCCCACGCAACATCAATCACGGTTGGGAAACCGGTCAGCAGCGTCTGATCGAAGCGGCATGCGGGTTGAAAATCCCGGTGCTCTTGGTGCGCGGCCAGCAATCCGAGCTGGTCACCGAGGAAGCGGTCAGAGCCTTCCGCGAAATGGTGCCCCATGCCGATTATGTCGATGTGTCGGGGGCCGGACACATGGTGGCGGGCGACCGCAACGATGCCTTCAATGACGCAATTTCTGCGTTTCTCGACAAGCTCGAGGGGCGGTGCTGAGATCTCAGCGGCCGTTGAAGGCGGGTTTGCGCTTTTCCATGAAAGCGCGGCGGCCCTCCGCGTAGTCGGCGCTGTCGAAGGTCGACGCTGCAAGACCAGCCGCACGTTTGTAGTCTTCTTCATGGTTGCTTTGCACTGCCGCGATCGCAGCCTTTGAGGCGCGAACGGAAAGGGGCGCTGCCCCGGCAATCGACGCGGCGAGGGCCAGCGCATCGCTGTCAAGCTCGTCAGGCTCGCTCAGCTTCAGAAGGCATCCGCAGGCCAAGGCCTGCGCGGCGGAAAGTTCGGCGGTTGAATAGAGCGCCCGGCGCGCCTCTTGGTCCCCCAATGCCCTGACGAGATCCTGCACGGCGTCCAGCGGGTAGGCGAGGCCAAGACGGGCAGCGGGAATGGCGAAACGGGCCGTATGGTCTGCCAGCCTCAGATCCGCTGCTGCTGCAAGGCCGAAACCGCCGCCAAAACAGATGCCCCGCACCGATGCGATAACGGGCACCGGGCAGTTGCGCACTGCTGCGAAAGCTGCCGAGTTGCCCGCCTCGTAGTCGCGCGCCGTGGTAGCGTCCTTGCGCAGGGTGGCGAATTCACCGATATCGGCACCGGCGGAAAAATCACGGCCTCCGGCACCGGACAGGATGACGACGCGGACGTGCTGCTCGACGACCAGCCAATTGATTGCATCGGGTACCGACCGCCACATTGCATCGGTCAATGCATTGCGTTTTTCCGGCCTGCTGACGGTGAGAAAACCGACACCGCTTTCATTGGCAGCGGCACCAATTCCGCCGTTTGCAAAGGATATGTTTACGTCCATTTCATCCGCCCGATTGTTTTTTGCCGGATGTGTCTTATCCTTTATTGAAGGCTACGTTCAAATCTCTTCGTTTGAACATCGGTCCTGGACACCTTATCAAGGCGCTTCAGTGCATCCGGCGGGTCAAGAAAAACCTGCTTTGGTGCTGAAGGTGCAAACAAGCCCGGAAGCGGGCCCGGAGGCGGCAATGTCAGCGAAATCAGGTGTGCGGGCGGGTGAATCCGTCAAGGCGATCGACCCGATATGGGATTCGATTCGCCTGGAAGCCGAAAGATCAATTGCGCAGGATCCGCTGCTTGCATCGTTTCTCTACTCGACCGTGCTGAACCAGCCGTCGCTTGAGGAAGCAGTGATCCACCGTGTCTGCGAACGGCTCGATCACCAGGATCTTCAAGCCAACATCCTGCGCCAGACCTTCCTTGAAATGGTCAGTGACTGGCGGGAGTGGGGCTCGGTGCTGCGGGTCGACATCCAGGCCGTCTATGACCGTGACCCCGCCTGCACCCGGTTCATCCAGCCGGTGCTCTATTTCAAGGGCTTCCATGCCATCCAGACCCACCGTCTGGCCCACTGGCTGTGGGGCAAGGGAAGGGTGGACCTGGCGCTGTATCTTCAAAGTCGCTCCTCGGAGATCTTCCAGACCGACATTCATCCGGCGGCGAAGGTCGGCAAGGGGCTGTTCCTCGATCATGCCACCGGTCTGGTGGTCGGCATGACCGCGACCATCGGCGACAACGTGTCGATCCTGCAGGGCGTCACGCTCGGCGGTACCGGCAAGGAGACAGGCGACCGTCATCCGAAGATCAGGGACGGTGTGCTGATCGGCGCCGGCGCGAATGTGCTTGGCAATATCGAGATCGGCCATTGCAGCCGCGTGGCGGCCGGCTCGGTCGTGCTGAAACCGGTTCCACCCAATTCCACTGTCGCGGGGGTACCTGCACGGGTCGTCGGAACAGCCGGATGCTCGGAGCCATCGCGGGCGATGGACCAGATGCTCAACGGCGGCAACTGAGCACGCTCACGCGCAGTTGATGCGGGATTTTTGTCCTTTGGCGGGATCGCGGGTTTGATTTAGCCCGCGGTCCGTGTCAAAAGCCGGTCGAACCCAATTGCCCAGGAGAGCACTGTGAAACCGGACGAAATCATCAAGCTGGACGCCTATTTCAAGCGCATTTTCAATGACAAGATGGTGATCAAGGCCCGGCCGCGGAAGGATGATTCGGCGGAAGTCTATCTCGGTGACGAGTTTCTCGGCATCGTTTTCCGTGACGATGAAGACGGAGATCTGTCATACAATTTCTCGATGGCCATTCTCGACGTCGACCTTACCTGACCAGCGCGGTCTCGAGGCGGTTGCGGACATCGCGCTCGATCTCACGCCAATGCGGCAGAAGATCGATCGAAAACCGGTAGGTGACCGACAGGTCCTTGCCAATGAAGATATCACGCTGGCAACCGGTCTGGGTGGTAAACCCGCTGTCTGCTCCAGTCAGATCCTCGACCAGGCATCGCACCGCATAGGGCCGCTGGCCTGCGGTGCGCTCCACATACATCAGTTCGTTGGCATAGCCCGCACCGGGGCGGAGCCGGAAGGAATCGAGGCCGTTGGGCCCGGCAAGCGGCGGGCCGTCGGTCAGGCGCTTGTAGATCGGCTCGAACCGCCCGGACATGTCTCTGGACATTGTCGCCTGGGTAATGCGCGCAAAAATCAACCCGTTGGCCGACCGCGTCTGGTTGAAGATGTCCCGGCGCGCTTCGCTATAGCCATTCATTCCAGGCCAGGAAAAATAGGTGTCCACCGCATTCTGGACGCCTGACGCCCTTTGGCTTTCGAACCGGATCACATTCGATGGAAGGTGGATGACGTCATCGCCGATGACGATCTCCTGAATGGTGCGGTCGGCCGTGTTGCCGGCATAGGAAATGCTTTTTCCGATCATCCGGCCCGTCAGTGCAATTGCAGCGGTGACGAGACACATGACCACGATCACCGCGGTCAACCTCCACACAAAGCGCGGCGAGAGCAATGGAGCGTGTTCAAGTGTGGATGAGGTCTCGGACATGGAGTGCCAGTGATTTCGATGTGTGCCAAAGTGGAACATCCCGCTGCGGCATGGCGCTTGCTTGATGTCTTGACGAATGCAAACACTGGACCGGACATGGTTAACCAATGATTTATTCTCTCGATTTCCTTGCCACGATTTTCGCCATGGCGACCGGATTTGCCGCCGCCTGGGTTGGGCTCGAGCTTGTTCGGCTTGCCGGATGGCGTGAGCCGCAGTTTGCCGGCATGCGGGCGCATCCGGTCCGGGTCGGCATGGAGCTGGCGCTTGCCGCTGTTGTCGGTCCCCGGTTGCTGCTGATCAACGGTTTCAGAAACTGGCGGGCAGGCATGGTATCGCTCCCATTGTATGCCGTTCTTGCACTGGTTGCCGCGGGATGGTCGATCTGTTCCGGTGTGCTTGTTCTGCAGATGGCTTTTGCGAGCGGCTATTTTCTGGCTTAGGCTGATGTTAGCGGTGGCGGAGCAGCCTGATTTAACATGGTATGAGACTATCGAAATGACGCAGGTTCATGGCATCAGGGGGGCTTTCGCTTCCAGGCCTGCGTGTTCGGGTTTCGGCATCGGTGACGCTAGAGAGGAGTATCGAATGGCGATCTACAGCCTGGATGGCAAGCAGCCGCAACTGCCTGATGGATTCTACTACGTGGCGGAAAGCGCTCAGGTGATCGGGAATGTCATACTGCAGGAGGGTACCGGCATCTGGTTTGGCGCCGTGCTGCGGGGCGACAATGAACCGATCACGGTCGGTGCGGGGTCGAACATCCAGGAAAACTGCGTGTTGCATACGGACATGGGATATCCGCTGGTGATCGGCAAGGGCTGCACTATCGGCCATTCGGCGATCCTGCACGGATGCACGATCGGTAACAACAGCCTGGTGGGCATGGGGGCCACCGTGTTGAATGGAGCCCAGATCGGAGAGAATTGCCTGATCGGCGCGGGAGCGCTGGTGACGGAAGGCAAGGTCATTCCTGACAATTCACTGGTGATGGGGTCGCCGGCCAAGGTGGTGAGACAGCTAGATGCCAGTGCGGAAGCCATGCTGAAACTCTCGGCCGAGCATTATGTTGAAAATGCCAGGCGATTTTCGCAAGGTCTGAAGCGGATCGATTAGGTCGAACTCTGCCGTTGCGGCTCTGCAGAAAAAGAAGGAGCCGACCCCAGGGGACATTGGGGTCGGCTCGAGGCCTGGCCGTTGCGGGGAAGCATGGGGACTCGACCAGAGCCTGACCCTGAACCGGCTGTTGTAAGCAACCGGTTGCGATTGCTTGTTCCGGACGGCCCCCGCAGGCCCTAAGTCCGGAACGTCAAGATCAATTGTTGATGGCGCCGACCTTGGAGGCCGATCCTGGTCCGAGCTTGGTCCATCGGGCCGCGTGTTCAGGTGATTGGCGCTTGATGAAGGTGTAGCCGGTTTCCGACCACAAACGGACATCACCGCGCATGTTGTCGAGAATGTAGTCACCGTAATCGGTGCGGACGGTGAGAACCGCGTGACCATCGCCATTTGGCTGAAGGACCACGGTGATCAGCAGATCCTTGGGCGAAAATCCCTGTTGCATGAGCATGTGGCGCTTGAGCAGCACGTAGTCTTCGCAGTCTCCGACCGAGCGCGGATAGGACCAAAGCTCCTCGACGCCGTATATGTTGAGGTCGGTGTCGGGCCGGATGCTCTGATTGACCCTGGTGTTGACCTCGAGCATGGTTGCCCATCGCTTTCGGGTAAGTGCCATCGGGCCTGAATCGCGACCGAGCGAGGTGCATTCATCCGGATAGTTCTTGCAGAACTCGTAATGTCCGATTGGCGGGTTGGTGTTGCCGGCGGCAACGAGATTTGTCGGTGTCGCCATGGAGGCGGTGCTGAATGTGATTGCCAGGCCACAGGCCGCAGCAAATTTCCCCAGTGCTTGCATGTGTGTGTGCATTGTCTTGTTTCCCCGTTATGGGACAACAATGCCATGCAGGTTTTGACATGACGCAAAAAACAACAGTATAATTAAGTACTTAGTTGAGTCTAATGCGACTAAAACAAGTATAAATCTGTATTAAAATTGATCTAAAACAATTATAAAATTCGATCCTGCGGGTTCAGGTTTTGACAACCAAGTGTGGTTTGTTCTGACCGCGCGCGATCACGCACACGTGCGAATGCATGAGGCGTCAGGACGTCGTTGCTGGATGGGAAGGGTGGCGACTCTGGAGGGTGAGGGGTGGAGCCGGGCAGCCGTGTTTCACCAGCGCTAAGCCGTCGGCAGATGGCGGCGGCCAGCCCTCAACCGTTCGCACAAAAAAAGCCGGTCACAGGACCGGCTTTCAATAAGGGCGCCCAAGTGGAGGGCCTCTAGGATAGTTTGTCGATTGTTTCCTCGGGCTGAAGCGTCATGAATTCCATGGCGATGCCTTCCTGGAAATGGCGCACCACCCGCCCGCGCATATTGCCGAGCAGCACCATGGTGCCGAAGGCGGGACGAACGTCGATTTCCACGGCTGCGCCGGAAACAGACAGGTCGATGATGCGGCATGGGTATCGCCTGCCGTCGTCGAGGCGGATTTCGGAAACCGGATTGTTGGGCGAAACGCGCTCGTGGCGGCGGTCTTCGGGCAGGCCGAGCTCGTGCTTGTTTGCAAGCCATGTCAGCTGCGCGGAGAGTTTGTCGCGCTTGCGGTCGGTGGCGTTGAGCGAAATCGTGAAGGCGCGAAGCCCGGCCTCGGTGACCTTGCCCTCGATGCGGCCGATGTAATCGACATAGGCAACGATGCGCTCACCGGTTTCCGGGCGGGAGCTGCTCAGGATGACAGCGTCGAAAGGGGACATGGCGTCGACGATACAGTCATGCTCGGAGTGGTCCGCACGCATGAACCGTCCCTGCACCGAAATGGTCACCCGGTGAAACTTCTGTTCGCCGGTGTCATTGCCGTCGGTCGGCTGTGATGCGGAGCTTGCGGATAACATGAGAGCCTGTCGATTCCCTGACATTTGAGCCCTCATGTTAATCTGCGCAGTGTTAACAATGGGTAAGCGCCGGTCGATTATACTCGTTAATCGCGACGCCCGCCGTCAAGCACAACCAGATGGGCCACTTTCTTTCGATTTGCATTGAATCCATTGGCAAAATTCGGAGAAGAGGCTTGCATCCTGACCTCCGGCCGGTTTGCCAGAAAGACCGGATTGCGGCTCTGATCGATGAAACGGATGCCGGTTGTCGACAGGCCGACCACAGGTTCATGGCCGATCCAGTAGGGTGCATCAAAGACCGACAAAAGGCCGATCAACCGGTCGTTGAGGCCGCTGGGACCGGTAATGGGCAGCAGCAGCATCTCTGCCTGCGCCACTCGTCCGCCCTGGCTCAGGCAATCGAGTGACATGACGGCCGGGGTTGCGCCGGTTGCGACGGAAGCGCCGGTGCGTCCGGCATTGCGAACGCCGTCGGCAAGCCAGAGTGAAGCAAAGGACGAGCCCTTGAGTTCTCTGCCATGGAGCGCGCACAGGGCTGTACCCGCGAGACGGAAGTTCAACTGGTTGTCTGCTGCAAGATCGCAAATGAAGACATTCGGCAGGAGAGTGCGGATATCGGCAGGTTCGATGTCGATCCGGCTCGGTGCGGCCCGCTTGCCGCGCTTCTCAGTCCAGTATTCGAAGAGTTCAAAACTGTTCTTGTGTTTCATGTCGGCTCGCCACCAATCGTTTCGAGGTGCCATTTTGATCCGGTGTCGTGCCAATCTGGCGCAACCGGATCTCCACGGCGTGATCTGGCTTTAACGAAGCGAAAACCATGCCACCGCGCCGCCGTTAAGGTTAATTTTCGGTTTGGATTGCGGCTGCCCGGAGTGCGTGCCATTCTGGGCCATCAGTTCTTGAAGGGATGTCCTTCAGCACAATTCGGACGAGGGGACTCGACCAGCCGTTCGCACAGCGCGAACGGCTTTTTTTTGTCCCGCTGTTGCCAGTGCGGGGCATGGGTTCTACTGCTCGTGACGTCGGTGTGAGCTGAAGAGAGAGTGCTTTCGCATGAGCCATAAGAATGATCCAGCGGGCCACGGCCCGGAATCGCGAAAGCGCGAGCCGGTGTTCAATCTGCCCAATGTTGTTCTGGCGATGGTTCTGCTGATGGTGGCGATACAGGTGGCGCTCGATTCACTGCTGCCACGGGCCGCAGTGCTCGAAATCTATCTGCAGACAGCCTTTATCCCGCAGCGCTATGCCGTCTCCATGGCCGGGCAGGCGGGTCCGTATCTCTGGTCGCCCATCACCTATTCCCTGCTTCACGGCGGCTACGCGCATCTGGCACTCAACTGTTTCTGGCTGGCTGCATTCGGTGCGGTTGTCGCCCGCCGTATTGGCCCGGTCCGGTTTGTTATCTTCTGGCTTTTGAGCGCGTTGGCGTCGGCGGCGCTTTTCCTTATTTTCCACTGGGGCGACCAGAGCATCATGGTCGGTGCATCGGGCGTGGTCTCCGCGCTGATGGGCGCGGCGGCACGGTTTGCATTCGGTGATGGGGGCGGTTTCCGCCGCGACCGGGCGCATCTCAATGAGCGCCTGAGTATAGCCCAGTCGCTGACCAACCGGACAGTGTTCGGTTTTCTCGTGGTCTGGTTCGGTATCAACCTGCTGGCGGCAGTGGGATTTTCCTTTGGTATTGCCGATTCGGCGATCGCCTGGGAGGCCCATGTCGGCGGCTTCCTGTTCGGGTTTCTGGCCTTTTCCCTGTTCGATCCGATCGGCCATAGCCAATCGGACGCTTATTGATTGCATGGGCGGTTTGTGAACCTTGTCGTCCCGGCGGTGTGAAAAGCACTGCCGCAGGTGCCCTTTTTCGTGGATCCGCGGGGATGGCAGAGATCTCCTGACCCGTTCCGGGACAGCTCGAAGAGTGTCCGGCAAGCAACGCGGGACGGAACCTGCGCAGGCTTGCAAACGCTCGAGTTCGAGCGCACCATATGCTTGGGTTCTGGTGCGGGGGAGCACCGGGACCAAGTGGGCATCTGGCGGAAGGAGGATTGAATGACTGTAAAACAAATACTTGACCAGAAGGGACGCAATGTCGTTACCGTTAATCCCTCTATGGGCACCGAGGAGGCTGTGCGTTTTCTCTCAGACAACAAAATCGGCGCTGTGGTCGTGACCGGTGACGGTGGCAAGATCGCAGGCATTCTTTCCGAACGTGATATCGTCCGTGCCTTTGCATCGAAAGGCGCAGGAGCCCTGACCGCACCGATTTCCGCCATCATGACGTCGAAGGTGACGACCTGTGGTGAGGATCATACCGTCAACCAGGTGATGGAACTGATGACCAATGGCCGGTTCAGGCATTTGCCGGTCGAAAAGGACGGAACGCTGATCGGCATCATCTCGATCGGCGACGTGGTCCGGCGGCGGATCGAGGACGTCGAGCGGGAGGCCGAGGAGATCAAGGCCTACATCGCGGGCTGATCTGGCAAGCACTGGACCAGGTACCATCGTGACCGGAGCGGCAAGCGGGCCGAGCCGGTCGCAGTGTTCTAATGAGGCCGGAGGTCCGGTTCTCGTTGCTGGCTGTTGGCTCAGAGTGGCGCCAGGATTGCTTGCATGCGCATGATTTCGCCGAGTTTGGCGGAGGCTTCCTGGTAGCCTCGATCAATGGCTTCGCTGGCGCGGTGGAATTCCGACAGACCGATGTCCGACAGCCTCGGATGCAGCGAAAGATCGGGGGGATCTCCCGCAAGACGTGCCCGGGAAATCCGGTCCTGAATGATGTTGAAGGCCTGCACCATAACCGAAGTCATGCCGACACGGCTTTCGCGCGCCCTCTGGCGGCGTTCCGGGCCATC
The DNA here is from genome assembly GCF_024105735.1 of Parahoeflea alexandrii. GTDB lineage: Bacteria > Pseudomonadota > Alphaproteobacteria > Rhizobiales > Rhizobiaceae > Hoeflea > Hoeflea alexandrii. The sequence continues at coordinate 1,769,801 of NZ_JAAAML010000001.1, forward strand.
ATAGGTGGGCGCCGGGTCGCTTGCGGTGTGCTTGATGACGGCCGAGCGACCGTAGAGATCGTAATGCAGATTGACTGCGACCACCAGCGGCTGCTCGTGCGCGCGGCAGACCGAAACCGGCACCGGATTGACGAGTGCGCCGTCGAGCAGGATCCGGTTGTTGCAGCGAACCGGCTCGAAAATGCCAGGCAGCGCATAAGAGGCGCGAATGCCGGTAATCAGCGACCCCGATGAAATCCAGACTTCGTGGCCGGTGTTGAGCTCCGCGGCAACGGCAACGAAAGTCCTGTCCATATCCTCGATGTTGACGCCGATCAGGTGCTCCTGCATGCGGTCGTTAAGCCGCATGCCGCCAAACAGGCCGCCGCCTCCGATGGCGAAATCGAGCAGGCCGGCGATGCGGCGCATGGTCAGGCTGCGGGCGAAATTCTCGAGTTCATCGAGCCGACCGGCCAGGTAGCAGCCGCCGACAAGGGCGCCGATGGAGGTGCCGGCAATCATCGAGACTTCGACGCCGGCTTCATCCAGTGCCCGGAGAACCCCGATATGGGCCCAGCCGCGGGCGGCGCCGCCGCCCAGCGCCAGGGCAATCTTGGGTTTTTGCGAAGGCTTGTGTTGCATCCCACCTACCGGTGTCATGGCCATGACGTCGCCGCTGTCAGCGGCAGCCACTGGCTCTGTGGTACGGCTCATGTTCCAGTTCAGCATTTCCCAGGTCCTTCCCTGCCGAACACTCCTCCGCGTTCAGGGTCATGACATCAGACATGGGTTGCAAAATCATGAAGGATGCGGGCAGTTGACCCAAAATGGCGCAGCTTGCCTAATGATCGGTATACACAGACTTTGGGTCGAAAAGCGGCGCGGAATCGGTTTCCAGCCGGGTTTCGCCGTCGGTCTTGACGACTTTCCGGTAAAAACAAGAGCGCCTCCCGGTATGGCATGTGGCATCTGATCCGCTGACGCGAACCTTGAGCAGGACGGCGTCCTGATCGCAGTCAAACCGGATCTCATCGACCATCTGGAGATTGCCCGAAGTCTCGCCCTTCTTCCACAGCGCGCTTCGTGACCGGCTCCAGTAGTGGGCGATTCCCGTGTCGATGGTGAGCCTGAGAGCCTCGTCATTCATGTGCGCGAGCATGAGGATTTCGTTGTCGCGGCTGTCCGCGACCACGGCGGTGATCAACCCCATGGCATCGAAACGGGGAGATATGTCCGTGCCTTCCTCAAGCACGGACTTGTCATCTGATGGTGTCTTGAATGACGGTGTCATCGGAACCCCTCATGCTGGGGTCTGCAATCAACCCCTGATCAGTGTCATGAAACGGACCTGTTCGTGCGGATCCGTCTTGAAAGCGCCTGTAAAGGTCGTGGTGATTGTTGTCGAGCCCTGCTTCTTGATGCCGCGCATGGCCATGCACATGTGCTCGGCCTCGATCATCACCGCGACACCGCGCGGGTGCAAGGCGTCGTCGATGGAATGGGCAACCTGGGCGGTCATGGTTTCCTGGATCTGCAGGCGGCGGCCATAGATCTCGATCACGCGGGCGATTTTCGACAGGCCGAGAACCTTACCGTCGGGCAGGTAGGCGACATGCGCCTTGCCGATGATGGGTACCATGTGGTGTTCGCAATGGGAGAAGAACGGGATGTCCTTGACCAGCACGATGTCGTCATAGCCGGCGACTTCCTCGAAGGTACGGCCGAGTTCTTCCTCGGCGTCCTGATCGTAGCCGGAAAACAGTTCCTTGTAGGCCTTGACCACGCGCTTCGGGGTATCGAGCAGGCCCTCACGGTTGATGTCGTCACCAACCCAGCGCAGCAGCGTGCGAACGGCTTCTTCCGCTTCTGCCTCGGTTGGGCGATTGTCGTTTGTCTTCAGGCTGTTGACGATGGCATCCATGCTCGTGGTCTCCGTAGGGAATTGCACCCTTTACGTTGTTCACATTCGATCGGACCACGCAGTTGGACATTTTAATCGGGTGCCCGATACTCGATCACGCCGAATTTCGTGTCCAGCGGGTTCCGGGGCTTTCGGGCGCTCACCCTCCGGCACGGTCTCCCTTGGCTCCGGCAAACAGGTTTTGCCGAACGCCTGACGGTTACTATATAGTCATCATGAGGCGCGCGTCGAGATGGCCGTCGCCATCTCGTGTCGCAAGCCGAACGACGGGATCGCAATACAGGAAAGGTCCGAAGTGATGATTGACGATGTCTACAATGCCCGGATCCTGGATTTTGCCGGTAACATCCCGCGTATCGGCATGCTTGAGGATGCGGATGCCGAAGCCTCGGCCCATTCGAAGCTCTGCGGCTCGAAGGTCAAGGTCTGGCTGAAGATGGATGGCGATCAGGTCGCCGATTTCGCCCAGGACGTAAAGGCCTGTGCGCTTGGTCAGGCTTCGTCCTCGATCATGGCGCGCAACATTGTCGGGGCAAGTGCTGCAGAACTGCGCGAGGTACGCGAAACCATGCGTCGGATGCTGAAGGAAAACGGCCCGGCACCGGAAGGGCGGTTTGCCGATCTCAAGTTCCTCGAACCTGTTCGCGACTACAAGGCACGGCATGCCTCGACGCTGTTGACATTCGACGCGGTGGTCGACTGCCTCGACCAGATCGAGGCACGCAAGGACAAGGAAGACGCAGCCTGATGCGTGCCACATCCGCCGGCCGCAATTGGGCCGGCCCCTGGCCGAAAACGCCGGGACGGCTGCTTGGCACCGGGCTGGTGCGGTTCTATCAACTCACGCTCTCCGGGTTCATTGGCAACTCGTGCCGCCATCTGCCGACCTGTTCCGAGTATGCCTACGAGGCCATCGCCCGGCACGGGCTGTGGAACGGTGGATGGATGGCGCTGTTCAGGGTCGGTCGCTGCGGCCCAGGAGGCACCCACGGCATCGACAATGTGCCTGAAACTCTCGGTCCCCGGTTCGTGTGGTGGGCGCCGTGGAGGTTTGCCGCATTTGGTCGCCGGTGTGCCCACGAATAATGGACTTGTGCGAGTGCCGCGCAGAAGCTTCGTCCACGCATGCCCGGCCAAGCAGGTTGCCGATACTTGATGCCCCCCGTCAAATCGCGTAAACGCCGCCCTGCACACACACCATACTCAACCACCCGCGTTCGTTGGCGGGACTGGATCAAGGAGAGACTGCCATGGCATCCGCCGTATCCCTCACATTTCCCGATGGCTCCAAGCGTGAATACCCTGCCGGCACGACCGGCCGCGAGGTGGCCGAGTCGATATCCAAGTCGCTGGCCAAAAAGGCGGTTGCGATCGCGCTCGACGGTGAACTCACCGATCTGAGCGACCCGGTGCGCGACGGCGCACTGGAAATCGTCACCCGCACCGATCCCCGGGCGCTGGAACTGATCCGCCATGATACCGCGCATGTGATGGCAGAGGCCGTGCAGGAGCTGTTTCCGGGCACCCAGGTGACCATCGGTCCGGTGATCGAGAACGGCTTCTATTACGATTTTGCCAGGAACCAGCCGTTCACGCCGGAAGACCTGCCGGTGATCGAAAAGAAGATGAAGGAGATCATCGCCCGCAACAAGCCTTTCACCAAGGAGGTCTGGTCGCGCGATGAGGCCAAGCGGGTGTTCGAGGACAAGGGCGAGGCCTACAAGGTCGAGCTGATCGAGGCTATACCTGCTGACCAGGATCTCAAGATCTACAAGCAGGGCGACTGGTTCGACCTCTGCCGCGGTCCGCACATGGCCTCGACCGGTCAGATCGGCACCGCCTTCAAGCTGATGAAGGTCGCGGGTGCCTACTGGCGCGGTGATTCCAACAACACAATGCTGACCCGCATCTACGGCACGGCATGGGCCGAGCAGGCGGAACTCGATGCCTATCTGCACATGCTGGAAGAAGCCGAGAAGCGCGATCACCGCCGGCTTGGCCGGGAGATGGATCTGTTTCATTTCCAGGAAGAGGGGCCGGGCGTCGTATTCTGGCACTCCAAGGGCTGGAAGATGTTCCAGAACCTCGTCGCCTACATGCGGCGGCGGCTCGAGAACGACTATGAAGAGGTCAATGCACCGCAAATCCTCGACAAGAGCCTGTGGGAAACCTCGGGCCACTGGGGCTGGTACCAGGAAAACATGTTCGCGGTGAAATCCGCCCATGCCTTCACCAATCCAGACGACGAGGAGGCCGACAACCGGATCTTCGCGCTCAAGCCGATGAATTGCCCCGGCCATGTGCAGATCTTCAAGCACGGGCTGAAATCCTACCGCGATCTGCCGGTCAGGCTGGCCGAATTCGGCAATGTGCACCGCTACGAACCTTCGGGCGCGCTGCACGGGCTGATGCGGGTCCGCGCCTTCACCCAGGATGATGCGCATGTGTTCTGCACCGAGGAGCAGCTCGAGGCGGAGTGCCTGAAGATCAATGACCTGATGATGTCGGTCTACCGTGATTTCGGCTTCGAGGAAGTGGTCGTCAAGCTTGCGACACGGCCTGAGAAACGTGTTGGCACCGACGCGATGTGGGACCACGCGGAGGATATCCTCAGGAAGGTGCTCGACAAGATGGCAGCCGAATCCGGTGGACGCATCAAGGTCGGCATCAATGAGGGCGAGGGGACCTTCTATGGTCCGAAGTTCGAATACACCCTGCGCGATGCGATCGGCCGTGACTGGCAGTGTGGCACGACCCAGGTCGACTTCAACCTCCCTGAACGCTTCGGCGCCTTCTACATTGGCGCGGATTCGGAAAAGAAGCAGCCGGTCATGGTGCACCGCGCGATCTGCGGATCGCTCGAGCGCTTCCTCGGTATCCTGATCGAAAGCCATGCCGGCCACATGCCGCTGTGGTTTGCGCCTCTGCAGGTCGTGGTGGCGACGATTACGTCAGAGGCTGACGAGTATGGCGCAACCGTGGCTCAGAAGCTGCGGGATGCGGGGCTTCAGGTCGATACCGACTTCCGCAATGAGAAGATCAATTACAAGGTCCGTGAGCATTCGCTGGCCAAGGTGCCGGTGATCCTGGTTTGCGGCATGCGCGAGGCGGAAGAGCAGACTGTCAATATCCGCCGGCTTGGCAGCCGTGACCAGGCGTCGATGACGCTTGCCGACGCGATTGCGAAGCTGGCCGAGGAAGCCACGCCACCCGACGTTCTGCGCAAGAACGCAGAGAAGGCGTCGCGAGCGGCCTGACCCCTTTCCGGCGCGGCGGGAAAAACCATGCCGCGCCGGTTGTCACATGACTTTCATGGAGACGTGGCATTCGGAGTGACCGTGTCATTCTTCGAGAGTCACCATGCGCCTCGATCAGCTTAGCTACGCCAACCAGAACCAGCCGCGGTTCAAACGCTGGATCATCCGGTCGATCGAAGGCCTGTCAGGCCGCGACCGCTACTTTCGGCTCTACCAGATCTGGAGCCGGGAGATCGTTCCGCAGGGGCGGCATGTCTTCTCGCGCATGCTCGAGCTGATCAACATACGGCTGGATATCAGGTCCGAGTGGCCGCCGCGCAATCTGCCCGATGGCCCTCTCGTGATCATTGCCAACCATCCCTACGGGATCGGTGACGGCATTGCGGTTCTGGCCATGGCTGAGGCACTCGGCAGGCCGTTCCGGGTGCTGATCAACAATGACCTGATGAAAATCCCGGAAATCGCGCCCTTCGCCTTGCCGATTTCATTTGATGAGACGCGGGAGGCCATGGCCATCAACATGGCAACGCGGCAGCAGGCCGTGGAACTGCTCAAGGCAGGCGTGACCATCGTCGTGTTCCCCGCAGGTGGCGTTGCGACCGCGCCGAAAGGGTTCGGCCGTGCGGTGGACTTGCCTTGGAAGATGTTTCCCGCACGCCTGGTGCAGGCCGCCCGGGCATCGGTGATCCCGGTCTATTTCGAGGGTCAGTGCGGCGCCCTGTTCCATCTGGCAAGCCGGGTGTCGCTGACGTTGCGAACGTCGCTTCTGGTGCGTGAGTTCCGGAGGCTGTCCGGCTCGGCGATCGTCGCCTATCCGGGCCAAGTACTCGAAGCCGACGAGCTTGCGAAGATCTCCGACCGGAAGCAGCTGCTCGGGAGGCTTTACGACGCTGTTTTCGAACTCGAAATGCCACAGCGCGCACCCGAAAAACGGCTCGAAATCGCCTAGTTCAGCAAGACTTCCACGTCTGAATTCCGACCAGCGACCACCGTAAAGTCGCGCTGGTGCACCTTGGCCTTGTTGCGTGCGATGGCGGTGTATTCGCCTTCGGCCAGAACGATGGTGGGGAAGGCGCCGACGCTTTCTGAGACCACGTCACCGCCGGATGTGAGGATTGACCAAGCGGTGTCGGCGATCGCCTCTCCACCGGGTTCGGCCACCAGCTTGAGGGTCAGCTGGGCGGCGCGGTGCTGAATGACCGCCTCGGTCAGCTTTCCGGCCTCGACCCGGATGTCGGAGCGGATGACGGCATTGACGGACCCATATTCGGAGACGATGTGATAGGTGCCGGCATTGAGCCTGACGATCGTGTTCGGCTTGACGTCCTCGACCACAAGCTGCTGCTCGCCATCGATGCCTTCTTCGGCCTTGTAGATGTTGAAGCGAAGCTGGGTTGAAGGGATGCGGGCATCGATCCCGGAGACGGCGTTGAGGATCAATCCGCCGGCTTCCATGACAATGTGCTGCTTCTCGATCGGGCCGTCCCTTGGCACTGTCAGCTTCTTGGTGACACCTGCGCGTCCGAAGGCCACGTGCAGGAAATAATCGCCGGGCTCGAATTCGAACTCGGCCGAACCGCCTTCCGAACTGGCAAGCAGCGGCAGCTTGCCGTCGGTGCCGGGCGTCGGATGGAAGATCCGCCAGGTCAGGCCATGCCTGAGCGGTTCGCCGTTCTCTGTCAGTGCCGCTTCCATCCTGACGGTCCTGCGGACCGCCGCGGCCGCGCCATCGGAATCTGCCGGTGCGTATTCTGTCAGTCCCGGCAACGCGATTTTCGGATCGCCGCTGTTGCCGAAGGCATCCTGAGCATTGGCAGCGGACGGTGGCGTCAGCAATGACAGGGCAGAGAGTAGAACAATCGACAGTCTGTTCATGCGGGCGCGGTCCGGTTGACTTCTTGAATGCGAGAGGTCACTTGGACCCCAAAGCCATGGCAAATTCATGGCCGTTTTCGGTCGAACCTGAATGCACGAGGAAGACATGCCGGTCAATGCTGCCCTGAAATCCTATCTTGAAACCCGCCGCTCAATTCCCGCCTTCCAGATGAGCGAGCCGGGTCCGTCGCGGGGCGAGATCGAGGAAATGCTCACGCTTGCCAGCCGGGTTCCCGATCACGGCAAGCTCGCACCGTGGCGGTTCATCGTCTATGCGGGTGACGTTCGCGAACGGATGTCGCTGGAACTCGCGGGTATGGCCATGGCGCGGAAGCCGGACATGGCAGACGACATGATCGCGGTCGAGAAGAGCCGGCTGACGCGTGCACCGGTGGTGATCGCGGTGGTTTCGCGCGCTGCTCCCCACGTCAAGATACCTGAATGGGAACAGGTGATGAGTGCTGGTGCCGTGTGCCTCAACCTGGTGATGGCGGCCAATGCACTTGGCTATGCTTCCAACTGGCTGACAGAATGGTTTGCCTTTGACGAAGACGCGTACGGCGTGCTCGGAATTGCCGATGGTGAAAAGGTCGCGGGCTTCATGCATATCGGCACGCCGAAAATGCATCCGGGAGAACGGCCACGGCCGGCGCTTGCCGACATTGTTACGTTCGCAGGTGAGTGAGAGCCATGTTTTACGAAACCAAGGACAATGCTCACGGCCTGCCGCATGATCCGTTCAAGGCAATCGTTTCGCCGCGACCGATCGGCTGGATCGGCTCTAGGGGCGCAGACGGGTCGGTCAATCTGGCACCCTATTCGTTCTTCAACGCGATTTCCGACAACCCCAAGATGGTCATGTTTTCCTCAGTCGGGCGCAAGGATACCCTGCGCAATGTCGAGGAGACCGGCGTTTTCACCACCAGCATGGTCGGCCGCGCCTTGACCGAGAAGATGAACTTGTCCTCGGCCAATGCTCCCTATGGCGAGAACGAGTTCGGCTTTTCCGGACTGGAAATGGCCGAAGCGCGGCTGATCAATGCGCCCTTCGTGGCCGAGGCTCATGCCGCGCTCGAGTGCAAGGTGACTGAAATGTTCCAGCCGAAAGCGCTCGATGGTCAATACAGCGATGCCTTCGTCGTTATCGGTCAGGTGGTTGGCATTCACATCGACGAGGCTGCACTGGTCAACGGCAGGCTCGACATGGCTGCGGTGGCACCTTTGGCGAGGCTCGGCTACATGGACTACGCCGATGGCTCCCAGACTTTTGAACTTCGGCGCCCGCCCTGGCCTTTGAAAAAGTGACCCGGTCTAGCTGATCTCGGGCAAGGTATGCGGCTCAAGTCCCGCCCGGCGCGCAATCCGTTCGGCCTGGCGCAGATGCGGCCTGTCGATCATCTTTCCGTCAAGTGACAGGACCCCCGCTTCGGGGCCTGCCGCCGCAAACAGCGCCAGGATCCGGACCGCACGCTCAACATCTTCCGGCGGCGGCGTGAAAGCCCTGTTGATCACCGCCACCTGATCGGGATGGATCGCCATCTTTCCGGTAAAGCCGTCGCGGACTGCCGCGCGGCATTCGGCATCCAGGCCTTCCATGTCGCGGAAATCCGTAAACACGGTATCGATGGCATCGACGCGGGCATTGGCGGCTGCCAATATCGTCAGGGTTCGGGCCATGCGGAACACATCGGTGTAGGCACCGTTTTCATTCTTGTTGGACGATGCACCGATGTCCGCGGCCAGATCCTCCGCGCCCCAGGCCAGCGCCGAAAGCCGCTCTGACTTGGCGGCGAAGGAGCCTGCGGACAGCATGCCGCCGGCCGTTTCGGTCATCAGGGCGTGTATCTTGATCTTGCCGTCTTCCAAGCCGGCTTCGGCTTCATGGACAGCAATCCGGGCACTGAGGTGCTGGATGTCGGCGCCCGAGCCTGCTTTCGGGAGAAGGATCGCATCGGGGGAAGCGGAGATGACGGCAGCGAGATCTTCATCGCTCATGCCGGTATCGAGTGCATTGACGCGCACGATCAGCCAAGGGGTTCCGGCGCTCCGGTCGGCGGCGTTGAGAAAGGATGTCACGATCTGTCGGGCATCGGCCTTGCGCGATTGTGACACGGAGTCCTCAAGATCGAGGATCAGCGCGTCGGCACCTGTGTCCGCCGCCTTTGCCATCTTCCGTTCCGAATCCCCGGGTACGAACAGCAGAGACCGCATCATGACTGAGGCCTCTTGCGCATCATCGCCTGGCGAACACAGCGAGCGACGAGTTTGTCGTGCTGATTGAAGGCCTGATGCTCCATCTCGACAATGCCGCGATCGGGCTTTGATTTCGATTCGCGCACCGAGAGAACCTTTGTCTCCACGCGCACGGTATCGCCATGAAACAGCGGATGCGGGAAAGTGACTTCGCTCATGCCGAGATTGGCGATTGTGGTGCCGACAGTCGTGTCGTTGACGGAAATGCCGATCATCAATCCCAGAGTGAAGAGGGAGTTGACCAGCGGCTGGCCAAACTCGGTGGTCTTGCAGAATTCAAAATCGATATGCAGCGGCTGCGGATTGAGCGTCATGTTGGAAAACAGCATGTTGTCCATTTCGGTGACGGTCCGCCGCAAGGTGTGGGAAATCACCGCGCCCGGTTCGAATTCCTCAAGATACATGCCGCGCATGGCTTACTCCTCACACAATCTGAGCTTTATTGATGCCGCGTTCGAAACCGATGCGCAAGTTCCAGTTGCTTAAGAATCCCGAAGCTCCACAGCGGGAGGGGGCATCAGGGTCACATAACGCGATGATGTTGAATAGATTCGCAAATCCCGGGCCGTTGTCGCGGCTTCATGGCCTTTTGGTATCAGGGCCGGTCAGGCTCGCTCATGCAACCGCGCACTGCCGGGGCCTTAACAATCATGGTGAACCGATCGTAAACCATTTCACTCTAGTGTCGAGCAACTGGTACCGAGTGGGGTCGCAAATTCATGATCGTAAGTTCGTTTTTGAAGTGGTCGGAAACCGCCAAGGTCGGTGATCGCTGCCTTGCCACCAAGGCTCTGACTAGGGCCTACGCGCAGGGACAGATGAACCAGGCGGAACGCCGCGAGGCGGAGGCCGCCCTGGCGCTGCTGATGGAAGACCCTTCTCCAAAGGTCCGCCTCTCGCTTGCCGAGGGGCTGGCGATGGTCGAACACGCGCCGCGCAGCGTGGTGCTTGGGCTTGCCAGCGACCAGATCGAGGTTGCGGGGCGGATCATCGCGCTTTCGCCGGTGCTGGGCGACAATGACCTGATTGAGATCGTTGCAAGTGGACGGTCTTCGCTGCAAAGGTTCGTGGCGTTCCGCTGCCCGGTTTCCATATCGGTTGCGGCCGCAATGGCCGAGGTCGGAGAGGTCGCGGCCGTGGGCGACCTGCTTGACAATCCGCACGTGTCGCTGGCACGGATTTCGCTGCGGCGGATCGCCGAGCGGTTCGGCGATGACCCGGAGATCCGGGCGCGTCTGTTTGACCGTGCGGATCTGCCCTGCGACGTGCGTCAGTCGCTGGTTGAGCGTCTGGGTGCGGCGCTGGCCGGATCGGATCTTGTCCGCGCGGCGATCGGCAGCGGCAGGGGGCGCAAGATCACCGAAGAGGCCTGCATGAACGCGACGCTCAGGCTTGCGGAAACGGTTGTCACGGCCGAGATCCCGGCGCTGGTGGAGCACCTTCGCATCTCCGGACGCCTGACCCCCGCCTTTCTCATCCATGCTCTTTGCACCGGGAATGTCGATTTCTTCGCGGGCGCGGTGGTATCCTTGTCAGGAATGAGCGAATCGCGGGTAAGAGGCATTCTCGTCGATGGACGTGAAACCGCGATGCGGGCGCTTTACAGGTCGATCGGGCTTGGCGGCGACCTTGCGCCGGTGTTTGTCACCGCGACCCAGATCTGGCGCGCGGCATCGCGCAACAACGCAAACGTGGACACCGGGCGTGTCACCACCGAATTGCTGCAACGTCATTGGCAGGACGCAGAACTGCAGCCGTCCGTGGCCGAGCTGTTGCGGCTTGTCGAGTCGATGCATCTGAGCTGGCAGCGCAGTCAGTCGCGCGACTATGCCCAGTCGCTGGTGGCCGAGGCCGCGTAGGCGGCAATCAGGTTACCGCGCCGTGCAGGTCCAGGCCAGCACCCTGCAGTTGCCGGTGTGTTTCGAGCAGTTGGCGACAGCTGCGCGTTCTGCGTTGCCGCGTGAGCCTGCCCATGCGCTCCCCCAGCCATTGGTTCCAAGTGCGACGGAACCGCACGCATTCTTGAACCAGATGCCGATCATGCAGCCGCGGCTGCGTGACTTGCACTCGGACATGGCGCGGGCCTCGGCATCACGGCGCGATTGATGATCGTAGGAAAACCCGTAGGCTCCGGTCGACTTCGAAAACGCAATGGCCCCGAATTTGTCCGCCGCGACCGCTGCGCCAGCCGTCGATATGGCTATCGCGGCGGCCAGTATCGTGCGCTTAAGAAAGGATATCGCAAGATTGCTCAAATCATTGTCCCCCCGAACATTGCATGATTGCTTGGCGATGTTACAGCAGGATTATCGTCTTTAAGCAACTGCTTATGCTCGGTTCATCGCCGATGAAGAAGCAGGGTTCACCTTTCTCGACCAAGCCTCCAAAGCACTGGCGATCAGCCTATATGTCGAGATTGTCGGCGAAAGCTGCATGTTCCTGGATGAAACGGAACCTGGCATCGGCCTTGGTTCCCATCAGGTTGTCGACGGCATCACGGGTCGATTCAGGATCGGTCGCATCGACGGCCACCTTGAGCAGCGTTCGCTTGGCCGGATCCATGGTGGTCTCCTTGAGCTGCGCCGGCAGCATTTCACCAAGACCCTTGAAGCGGTTGATCTCCACCTTGCCACGGCCGGTGAATTCCGTCTCCAGGAGCTCAACCCGGTGATCATCGTCGCGCGCGTAGAGCGATTTGGCGCCCTGGGTGAGCTTGTAGAGCGGCGGAACGGCGAGATAGAGGTGCCCCTGGCGGATCAGTTCGGGCATCTCCTGGTAGAAAAAGGTGATCAGCAGGGACGCGATGTGCGCGCCATCGACATCCGCATCGGTCATGATGATGATGCGATCGTAACGCAGATCTTCCTCGCGGTACTTTGACCGTGTGCCGCATCCCAGCGCCTGAACCAGATCGGCGATCTGCTGGTTGGCGCCCAGTTTTTCGCGTCCGGCGCTGGCGACGTTGAGGATCTTGCCGCGCAGAGGCAGGATTGCCTGGTTGGCACGGTTGCGGGCCTGCTTGGCTGAGCCGCCGGCGGAATCGCCCTCGACGATAAACAATTCGGCGCCTTCGGAGCTGGTCTGGCTGCAATCGGCAAGCTTGCCTGGAAGCCTGAGTTTACGTACCGCGGTCTTGCGGTTGACTTCCTTCTCCTTGCGCCGCCGGACCCGTTCATCGGCGCGATCGATGACCCATTCGAGCAGCTTGTCTGCCTCGGCGGGAGAATCTGCAAGGAAATGGTCGAATGGATCGCGTATGGCGTTTTCGACGATCCTCTGGGCCTCGACGGTTGCGAGCTTGTCCTTTGTCTGACCAACAAATTCCGGTTCACGGATGAAGACCGAAAGCATGCCTATCGACGAGATCATCACGTCGTCGGTGGTGATGGCGGCGGCTCGCTTGTTGCCGGTCAGTTCAGCATAGGATTTCAGACCCTTGGTCAGCGCAATCCGCAATCCTGCTTCATGGGTTCCGCCCTCCGGCGTCGGAATGGTGTTGCAGTAGGAATTGATGGAGGAATCGCCGCCATACCAGGTTATGGCCCATTCGAGCGAGCCATGGCCGCCGGGACGTTCCGTTTTGCCTGCGAAGATGTCGCGGTTAACCCGGTGTTCCTTGCCGAGCGAGGCTTCGAGATAATCCTTGAGACCGCCGGGGAAATGAAACACGGCCTTCTCAGGCGTTTCCGTGCCCTCGACCAGCGACGGTGCGCAGACCCAGCGGATCTCCACTCCACCGAAGAGATAGGCCTTTGAGCGGGCCATGCGGTAGAGCCGGCCGGGATCAAAGCGCGCGCCTGCGCCAAAGATGTCCGGATCTGGATGAAACCGGACCTTTGTGCCACGCCGGTTGTGGATATCGCCGAGTTCTTCAAGGCCACCCTGCGGGATTCCGCGGGAGAACCGCTGGCGGTAGAGCTTCTTGTTGCGGGCGATTTCGACCACAAGGTCATCCGACAGGGCGTTTACCACGGAAACGCCGACACCGTGCAGACCGCCCGAGGTCTCGTAGACCTTGCTGTCGAACTTGCCGCCTGCATGCAGCACGGTCATGATCACCTCGAGGGTGGATTTGCCGGGAAATTTTGGATGGTTTTCCACCGGGATGCCGCGGCCATTGTCGGTTACGGAAAGATATCCCTCGGCATCAAGCTCGACTTCGATGAAATTGGCGTGTCCGGCGACGGCTTCATCCATCGAGTTGTCGATGACTTCTGCGAAAAGGTGGTGCAACGCGCGCTCGTCGGTGCCGCCGATATACATGCCCGGACGCCGCCGCACCGGTTCCAGGCCCTCGAGGACCTCGATGGTGGAGGCATCATACTCGTCGCCGCTGGCCGGCGCTCCGGATTTGGAGACCGCCGGGCGTGCCGCTTTCGGCGCCGCAGCCGGAGCTTGCCTGGGCGTTATGTCTTCCGATTTTGACTCGGGTGTTGCCGCCGCGGTGCCAGTTGTGGAAAAAAGATCGTTGGAATCGTCCATATCGCCGTAATGCCTGATGTAGATTGTGGAAACGAATCAGCCGGAGTGTGCCAGAATCCATTCCTTCAATCGACTGTGTAGCATTTGGTTTGCGGCTTGGCGCGACGTTCTTGTCGTGCCCGGCGCGTTATTGCTCGTCCTGACGCTGATGCCGGGCGCGATTGTTCCCGCCCAGGCACTCGACCTCAGAGGGCACAAGGACCGCTTGTTTGCCTATCCCGGCATCCTATCGGTGGCCGACGAGGGGACGTTCTTCGTAGTCGACTACGACAAGATGCGCGACATCCATCGCCGAGACAGCGAACCGGAAAGGCGCGTACGATCAAATTATGTGGCGACCGGCGTTCGAAAATACAGCCGGGTGGCGGTACACGAAGCCAATGGCCGCAAGATCGAAACCGGCGTCGCCGGTGACTATGCGCGGGCCCGGCTCGCCGTGATTTTCGTACACGGGCGGGGCGGCGACCAACGGCTCGGCATGAATGACTATACCTTCGGGGGCAATTTCAACCGGCTCAAGAACCTGATGGTGCTCAATGGCGGCGCATACCTGTCTCCGACCGTGTCGAGTTTCGACGATGCAGGGGCCAGGGATATCAAGGCGCTGATCATGGCGGGGAGGGCTCCGGTGCTGCTGGCCTGCGCGTCGATGGGATCGATCATCTGTTCGAAACTTGCCAATGACCCGGCTGTGGTGCCGCGGCTTGCGGGCATGGCAATACTCGGCGGTGCACCTGACATGACACTGGCAAGGAGCCTGGCCGTGCGCTCGAAACTGCCCCTGGTCTTTACCCATGGCAGTTACGATACGGTCTATGACTGGCAGGACCAGAAGTCCGTCTTCGACGCTGTCCGGCGCAGTGCCGGTGGCTACCCGGCTCAATTCATCCTGTTTGACACCGGTTCGCATGGCACACCCATCCGGATGACGGACTGGAAACAGACGCTCGAATTTGTCTTCAGGCGCCGCTGATCCGCTGCCTGACTGCAGGTGAGAACGGTTCATTTCGGGAATAGATTCAATTTAAGGAAAAATTGACCGCGCCGATCAACCGGATATTGGGGAAATACGACTAGAACCGCACCAATCCTAATTTGGAGCGGGACATGAAATATATCGTCTTCATTCTGTTTACTGTGCTGACCAATGCGGCGGCACAATTGATGCTCAAACAGGGCATGATTTCTCTGGGGCCTGTCTCCTTTACCGCCGACACCATGATCGCGCGGATCTTCCAGATCCTGTTCAACCCCTGGGTCTTTGCCGGGCTCGCCACTTTCGTCATCTCGATGGCGTCGCACTTGTATGTGCTGTCCAAGGTTGAACTGTCGTTTGCCTATCCCTTCCTGAGCCTCGCCTATGTGGCCGTGGCCGTGTTTGCCTTTGTGCTCTTCAAGGAAGACCTCAACAGCTGGCGCATTGCCGGAATCGCCTTCATCTGCGTCGGGACCGTGCTGATCGCCCAGTCCGGTCGGGACGATACAGCCGGCGAGGCGCAGCAGTCCGCACAGCTTTCCAAGATCAACGTAGCAGCAAATGAGATCACGCGATGAAACACATTCTCTTCGGCGGCGACGGCTTTGTCGGACGCCATCTTGCTAAGAAACTGCTCGCAGATGGCGAAGAGGTGATCATCGCCGATATCGTCAACGACAACCGGGCATTCTATCGCGATGCCACGATCGTTGAGTGCGATGTGACCAGGCCGGACATGGTCGCCAATGTGCCGATCGCCGCAGACGACATGGTCTACAACCTTTCGGCCAAGATGTTGTCGCCGCTGCAGATCCGCTCCAAG
This sequence comes from Parahoeflea alexandrii, assembly GCF_024105735.1. GTDB lineage: Bacteria > Pseudomonadota > Alphaproteobacteria > Rhizobiales > Rhizobiaceae > Hoeflea > Hoeflea alexandrii. Next base: position 1,785,367 of record NZ_JAAAML010000001.1, read on the forward strand.
CGTCATGAGTTCTTCTATCCGGTCAATTACGACGGTACGAAGAACATCATCGAGGCTATGGACAAGGCGGGCGCCAGCAAGCTGGTGCATTTCACCACCGACATGATCTACGGGCACACCGTCACGTTCCCGATGACCGAGGACCATCCGGTTGCGCCGCTTGGCGAATACGGCCAGTCCAAGCTCGATACCGAGGTTCTGGCAGCCGATTGGCGGACGCGGGGCATGTCGATATCGCTGTTCCGTCCAAGGTTGATCATCGGCCCGGGCCGGCTCGGGATCCTCGAGAAACTGTTCAAGCTGATCGATGCCAGCCTGCCGGTACCGATGATCGGGTCGGGCAAAAACCCGTATCAGTTCATCTCTGTGTTCGACTGTGCGGAAGCCGCGCGGCTGGCCTGGAAGGCGGGCGTTCCGAACGAGGCCTATAATCTGGGCTCGATCAACCCGCCGCCGGTGCGCAAGCTCCTCGGTGATCTGGTCAAGCATGCCGGTTCGAAATCGTTCCTGATCCCCACCCCGGGCTGGGCGGTGAAGCGGACGCTGGACCTGTTTGACCTTGTCAACATGCCGATCATGGATCCGGAACAGTATCTGATTGCCGACGAGAACTGCGTTCTCGACGTTTCCAAGGGCGAGCGTCAGCTCGGCTGGGTGCCGCAATACCGCGATGAAGACATGCTGATCGCGGCCTATGACGAATATCGCGCAGCCAAGGCGCGCGGCGGGTCTTCCGCTGCCGCCCAGGTCGCACCGGCCGAATGAACTCGTTCCGAAGGAGCCTGAACCATGCTAGATACCCCAATACGCGTCGCCGTCGACGCTCCGCCCTTGTCTGATGCCGGCGCTGGCAGCCACGCGCCTGCAGGCCGCACAAACCGTCCCGACCTGCTGACGGTGGCGGATGCAAAGGCGATGTCGGTCGCTGAAATGACCGAGCTGTTCAAGGATCACATCAATCCCGGCCAGCTTCATTTCATGAAGCTTCTCGGGTTCCACAAGGTCAAGATCGAGACCGCGTCGGGGATGTACTATACCGACCAGAACGGCCGGAAGATCCTCGATTTCTTCGGCGGCTTCGGCTCGCTGGCGCTGGGCCACAATCACCCGCGCATCATCGAGGCGCGCAAGCAGTTCCAGGACGAGGATCGTCACGAGATCGCGATCGCCTTCATGAGCCAGTATGCGTCGGCTCTGGCCAAGAACCTCGCCGCGATTGCACCCGGTGACCTCGACATGGTGTTCCTCGGCTCGTCCGGATCGGAGGCCATGGAAGCCGCGATCAAGGTGGCCGAACGCGCCGCCGGTCCCGGCCGACCGAAGATCGTCTATGCGCAGAACTCGTTCCACGGCAAGACCAAGGGCGTGCTGTCGCTGACCGACTCCGAACTCTACCGCGGCGAATTCCAGCTGACCGGCAACACGGTGAAGGTACCCTTCGGCGATATCGATGCCATTCGCAATGCTTTCGAAGCGGATCCGGAAATCGGCGTCATCGTGCTCGAGACCATCCAGGGCGGCGGCGGCATCATCGAAGCGCCGGTGGAATTCTGGCAGGAGCTGAGAGCGCTGTGCGACAAGCATGGCGTGTTGTGGATCGCCGATGAAGTCCAGTGCGGCATGGGCCGGTCCGGGCACTTCTTTGCCTTCGAGAAGGCCGGTGTCGTGCCGGATGTCACCGCGCTGGCCAAGTCGCTCGGCGGCGGAAAGACCGCGATGGCGGCAATGATCGCTTCCCGCAAGGTCTACATGAAGGCCTATGGCACGCCGAAGACCGCGATGATCCATGCCCAGGCCACCTTTGGTGGCATCGGCGAGGCCTGTGTCACGGCAATCGAGGGGCTCAACGTCATGTATGACGAGGATCTGATCGGCAATGCCGAGCGGGTCGGGTCCTACCTGATCGAACGGCTGAACGGCTTGAAAGCCAAGTATCCGCAGATCATCAAGGATGTGCGGGGCAGCGGCTTCATGGTCGGGCTCGAGTTCCAGGACTTCAGCCAGACCCTGCCGGCATTGCTCAGGCCCATGGTGGCGCTGCTGGACGACAAGCTGAAGGGGTCGCTGTCGGGCTTTGTCGGCGCCGAACTGCTGCGCGATCACAATGTGCTAGTGGCGTTCACCGAATACAACCGCAACGTCATCCGGCTCGAGCCGCCGCTTGTCTGTGGTCGCGAGCATGTGGATGAGTTCATCACCGCGCTCGATGCGGTGCTCGGCCGCGGCATCGTCCGCATCGTCCGTGATTTCATCGGCAGCCAGGCGAAGAAGTAGGTCTCTGGCATCAGGCTTTCAGAAGTCACCCAATCGGCCGGGGCGCGTGTGATCGCGTCCCGGCCTTTTGTGTTTTCGCAGCGGACAATCAGAGCTCCGGTCTTGCGGGGAATGTGCTGACTAACCAGATAAAACGAAGCAAGGGTTAGCGGCCGCCTGGGAGTGTGGTGCCTTGCTTGCGCGTCCGGCGCATTGCCGGTACCTCTTGGCGGCAGTGGATGTGTCGCTTGCAGACGGTGCCATGAGCGGCTGCCTCGGCTGCATCCGGCAAGAAAATGGCACGTGCTTGCGCAGGGAAGGCAGCGATTTGGCAAACCAGTGGGGTAGGGACAACGATTTCAGGGCTGTTGCCAGGCGCGGTGGCGCTCGCACGGTGATCGCGGTTCTGATTGCCCTTCTGGTCGGCGGGGCTGGCGGCTATTCTGCCTCGTTGGTCCTTCAGGACGGCCAGAGTGTCGTCAGCGATGCAGCGCAGGTTGAGACAGCCGAACTCAACAAGGCGCTGGCCGAGGCCCGAGATGAGCTCAGTGACGCCCGCGCCGCCGAGGCCGCGAGGGCTGCTGAAGTCGAAGCGTTGAAGGCGGATGTTGCGCGGATGGCCGGAGATCTGGACGCGTTGGCACAGCAACTCGCCGCCAGCAACACCCCGACAGCATTGCCGGAAGAGACCATTGGAGCCATGGATGCGCTGGAACGCGAGCGTGACGGTTTGGCTGCGGAGAACGAGGCGTTCAGGTCCGGCCTTGAAGCCCTGGAAGCCGAACGCCAGGCGCTCGAACGGCAAGCCGAGACCGACAGGCAAAGGCTGCAAGCGGAACTGGAACGGCTGCAGGGCGAGGTCTTGCCGGCGCTGACTTCGGAGCGGGATCAGTTGAAACGCCAGGCAGAAACGCTTCAGGCAGATCAGGTTGCGCTCGAAGCCCGGCTCAAGGCTGCATCCGAGGACCAGGTCGCCGAGGCAGCGCGGATCGTCGAACTGGAAGAGAGCCTGACATCAACGCGGAGAGAGTTGGAGGCGGCCCGTCTGGCGATTGAAGCGCTCAACAATGAAGTTGAGGCTGCAGTAAACACCGATCAGGCTGAGAATACAGATGTCTTGCCCGAACAGCCGCAGGAGGAGCACGACGCGCAAGGTGCTGCTTCAGCCCTTGATCCGCGTGACCGCGGCGATGTTGCCCAGGCCTTGCGCACCGCGCCCGGCCTTGAAACACTGGGCGAGGCGGAACGGCAGGAATTGGCCGATCGCCTGGTCAGCGGCGAATGCGTTACGAGCGCGCTTGAAAGCCTGTTCGACCGGGTGCCGATTCTGACGCTGCGCAATCTGATCCGCGACCTGAACAGCAGCTGCTGAGATGAGGAGAACGCCCTTGAGAGATTTTGTCATCGGTTTGCGGGGGCTGGCACTGGCGGCCGGCATTTCGCTGTGTGCCGCGAGCCCGGGCCATGCCCAGGAATTCGAGCGCAACATCATGACCGGCGGGCCGACCGGAACCTATATACGGATCGGTCAGGACATGGCCGCGCTTGGGGCTCAATGCGGATTGACGCTGAACGTGATGGAAAGCGCAGGCTCGCTGGAAAATTTTGTCGGCGTGCGCAAGCGGCGCAACACCCAGTTCGGTATCGTCCAGAGTGATGTGCTCGAGTATCTCAAGACCTTCGAGGCCAATGACGCCGAAATCCAGGATGCGGTGCGCGGCGTCCGGATCATGTTTCCGCTCTACAATGAGGAGGTTCATGTTCTGGCGAGGTCCGGCCTCTCCGGGATCAGGGATCTCGAGGGACAGAGAGTGGCCATCGGGGTCAAGGACAGCGGTACATTCCTTACCGCCTCGCTGATCCTCGACATTCTTCAGGTCAAGGACGCCGAGAGGTTGCCGCTCAATCCGGACCAGGCGCTGCCGAAGCTTCAGGCCGGCGAGATCGATGCCTTCTTTTATGTCGCAGGGGCACCGGCTTCGTTGTTTGCCAAGGCCGATATCGACCCGGAGAAGTTCCATCTTCTGCCCATAACGGAGGCGCCGCTGCTGGCGACCTACACCGAGACCAGCATTCCCGGCGGGACCTATGGTTTTCAGCGGGAGGGTGTCGACCTGGTCGCGGTCAAGGCGGTGCTGATGACGTATGATTACGATCCGAACCGCAACGCCTACCATCGAGAGAGCTGCACCACGGTATCGGACTTCTCCAGCCTGGTCCTCAACAACATGGAAAGACTGCGTGAAACCGGCCATCCGAAATGGAAATCGGTCGATCTGACGGCGCTGCCGCCAGGCTGGCAGGTCGGGTCCTGCGTCAAGGCAGGCATGGCACTCGACTATGCTCCGGAGTGCACCAAGACGGCCCAGCCCGCACCCGCGGACAGCAATGAGGAATATCTCAATCTGCTAAAGCAGCGGCTGAAGAACTGACGATAAATATAAGTAATATCTAATAAAAAGCCGGCGAAGCCACAAGAGGTTCGCCGGCTTTGTTGTGCCGGGCCGCCAGGGCGGCCCGGTGTTGGTCGATCAGGCCGAGTAGTACATGTCGAATTCGACAGGGTGCGGAGTCATTTCGAAACGCATGACTTCGGCCATCTTCAGCTCGATGAAAGCATCGATCTGGTCGTCGTCGAAAACGCCGCCGGCGGTGAGGAACTTGCGGTCCTTGTCGAGGTTCTCGAGCGCCTCGCGAAGCGAGCCTGAAACGGTCGGGATCTTCTTGAGTTCCTTGGCAGGAAGATCATAGAGATCCTTGTCCATGGCCTTGCCGGGATGGATCTTGTTCTTGATGCCGTCAATGCCGGCCATCAGCATGGCAGCAAAGGCGAGGTACGGGTTGGCCGTCGGATCACCGAAGCGGACTTCAACGCGCTTGGACTTCGGCGAAGAGCCGAACGGAATGCGGCAGGATGCCGACCGGTTGCGAGCCGAGTAGGCCAGCAGCACCGGAGCTTCGTAGCCGGGAACAAGACGCTTGTAGGAGTTGGTCGACGGGTTCGAGAAGGCATTGATCGCCTTGGCATGCTTGATGATGCCGCCGATGTAGTAAAGGCAGTTTTCAGACAGACCAGCGTATTCGTCGCCGGCGAAAGTCGGCTTGCCGCCCTTCCAGATCGACTGGTGCACGTGCATGCCCGAACCGTTGTCACCAAAGACCGGCTTCGGCATGAAGGTTGCTGTCTTGCCATAGGCGTGGGCAACCTGGTGGACGCCGTACTTGTAGATCTGGGTCTTGTCGGCCATGCGGGTCAGGGTGTCGAAGACCATGCACAGTTCGTGCTGGGCCGATGCCACTTCGTGGTGATGCTTTTCAACCACGAGGCCCATTTCGGCCAGAACGGTGAGCATTTCGGAACGCATGTCCTGGCAGCTGTCAACCGGCGGAACCGGGAAGTAGCCACCCTTGACGCGCGGGCGGTGGCCCATGTTGCCGGTTTCATAGTCGGTGTCGTCGTTGGATGGCAGTTCCGACGAGTCGAGCTTGAAGCCGGTGTTGTAAGGGTCTGCCTTGTACTTGACGTCATCAAAAATGAAGAACTCAGGCTCAGGACCGATATAGACGGTATCACCGAGGCCGGATGCCTGCAGATAGGCTTCAGCCTTCTTGGCGGTCGTGCGCGGGTCGCGATTGTAGGCTTCACCTGTGATCGGATCGAGAATGTCGCAGAAGATGACCATGGTCGACTGTGCAAAGAACGGATCCATGTGGACGGTCGAGGTGTCCGGCATCAGAACCATGTCGGATTCATTGATGGCTTTCCAGCCCTGGATCGATGAACCGTCGAACATAACGCCATCGGCGAAAAGATCTTCATCGACGCAGGACACGTCCATGGTCACGTGCTGCATCTTGCCCTTCGGGTCGGTGAAGCGCAGATCGACAAACTTGACGTCGTTGTCCTTGATTTGCTTGAGGATTTCAGTGGCAGTCGTCATGTGCGATATTCCCTGTTTATAAATGACGATGGGTGCACGGCGCGCGGCCGCGCACAGTGGTCAGATGGCGTCGTTGCCGGTTTCACCGGTCCGGATGCGGATAACTTCCTCGATGTTGGAAACGAAGATCTTGCCATCGCCGATGCGGCCGGTCTGGGCTGCATTGCGAATTGCATCTATCGCTGCTTCCGCCGTTTCGTCCGCGAGAACGATTTCGACCTTCACCTTGGGCAGGAAGTCTACGACGTACTCTGCCCCGCGATAGAGTTCAGTGTGGCCCTTCTGGCGACCGAAACCCTTGGCCTCGGTGACAGTAATGCCCTGCAGGCCGACTTCCTGAAGAGCTTCCTTCACTTCATCAAGCTTGAACGGCTTGATGATCGCTTCGATCTTTTTCATGAGAACCAATTCTCCGCTCTGTCCTGTGAAAGCGGGCAGCTAGACTGACGCCAAATACCCACTCGCGTCTATCAAAGCACACGCCGTGCCACTTTGTCGAAAAAACTCCGGATCCGGGTGAAGAAATTAAAATTCAACGCAAATTCCCCGGAAAAGCTGGCTCGATTTGTCACCTCGAGCCTTTGGGGGCTCAGTTCTTGCACGATTTGCAGCAAATGCACAAAAATGGATTTCATTGTTGATGATTTTTTGTGCGCCATCATCTGCATGTTTTTCACCCTGAATGCCTATATTGTGTGCATAATTGTGATGGGGGTGTGTTGGCGGCCTCGTTGGCGCAGCCGTCTTGACCGTTGCCGTAAGGCCATGTCACCAACACAACATGGCAATAGACAGAACCGTTCTGGTCTCGCCCGATGCGATGGGCCAAATTGACAAGGCTGCCGCCGATAGCGGCATCGACAGTTTTGGCCTGATGCGGTCCGCTGGCGCCCATGTGGCTGCGGTCGTGCTTGCGCGCTTCCCGCAAGCACAGCGTGCGGTCGTGTTGTGCGGGCCGGGCAACAATGGAGGCGACGGACATGTCGCTGCAAAGCTTCTTGAGCGCAGCGGAATGGAGGTTCAGCGCTTCGGCATGGAGCCAAAGCCCGGAGGCGATGCGGCTCGTGCGCGGGCCCTGTTTCCCGGTGATATCTGCCCGTTTGCGGACTGGCGGCCGCGCGCCGGTGACGTGATTGTCGATGCCTTGTTCGGCGCCGGGCTGGACCGGCCGGTCAGTGGCGATGTCGAGGCGCTGATCGAGCGTGCCGGCCGAGCGAAAACGCCGGTTGTCGCGGTCGATCTGCCATCGGGACTTTCCGGGCGCACGGGAGAGCCGACCGGCGCCTGTTTTCGAGCGCTTCACACGGTTACCTTCGCCGCATTGAAGCCTGGGCATCTGCTGATGCCGGGCAGGGAGCTTTGCGGTGAGATGCATTTGTGCGATATCGGCATACCGGCACGATTGATCGCGAGTGATGATACGGTCTGGCGTAATCATCGAGGTCTCTATGCAGCACACATGCCTGGCAGTGCGGCATCCCAGCACAAGTACACGCGCGGGCACCTGGTTGTCTTTTCCGGGCCTCTGATTTCCTCCGGAGCCGCGCGGCTTTCGGCCATGGCCGGGCTCCGGTGTGGCGCCGGGCTTGTCACGGTTGCGGCGCAGCCGAGTGCGGTCATGGTCCAGGCCACCCACCTGACCGCCATCATGCAGAGGGCAATTCGGGATGTCGCCGAGCTCACGGACTGGCTTGGTGATAGCCGGTTGTCTGGGTTCGTGATCGGGCCGGGATTTGGGGACCTGGAAAAGGCGCGGGCCTATACTTCCCTGCTGGCTGAAGCCGGCCAGCCGGTTGTGCTGGATGCCGATGGACTGACTGCTTTCGCCGGAAAGACCGAGGAACTGGCGGAGTTGTTTGCCGGTGAGACACGTCTTGTCCTGACCCCGCATGAGGGTGAGTTCCGCCGCCTGTTCGCCGATCTTGCCGATGACGTAACGCTGTCAAAGATCGACCGGGCGCGGGCTGCGGCGCGGGCGCAGAATGCGGTTGTCGTCTACAAGGGCGCGGATAGCGTGATCGCGGCTCCCGATGGACGCGCCGCGGTAAATGCGGATGCGCCGGCCTCGCTGGCGACTGCGGGCAGCGGCGATGTGCTCGCCGGGATCATAGGCGGATTGCTGGCGCGGGGCATGCCGGTATTCGAAGCTGCCTGCGCCGGTGTCGCCATGCATGGGGAGGCCGCACGCCGGGCTGGCAGGGGGCTGACCGCTGAGGATCTGCCCGCGCACATTCCGGCCCTTTGAACCGCTTCGAGTCCGGGCGGTGGTGCCGGCCCGGGGCTACAGCAGCCGGCTCTTGCGCAGCATTCCGGCTCCGGCCAGAACCGGGTAGGCAATCGATGCGAACAGCGAGTTGATCTCCTTGAGATCTCGCATGGTGTCGATGTGGATCGAGCTGCTGTCGTAGCTGTCGTCGTTGCCGTCGCGCAGCCTTTGCATGTGGCTCTCCTCGCTGTTGCGCACCATGGTGCGGACAACCTCCTTCTGGGCGACAAGCTGGCGAGCGTGGTCGACGTCACGGCTGACAAACAGGTTGAAGGCGAGCCGCGCATTGCGCATGACTTCCTTGTGCAGGCCCTTGAGTTCGTGCCAGCCCTCGGCGGAGAAGGCGATATCGCGTGCGTGCTTCTTGCGCACCCTCGTCACCATGTTCTGGGCGATGATGTCGGCGGCCTGCTCAAGCTTGATGGTGGCGCCGAGCAAATCCTGCAGCTGCGCCGCGGACCTGTCGTCGAGTTCGGACTGCGAGATCTTTGCCAGGTAGAACTTGATCTCGCGATGGGTCTCGTCGACCTCATCGTCGAGATCCTCGATGCGGGCAATCTTCTGCTTGTCGAGCTTGTCGAACACGTCGAAAATCCAGGTCAACATCAGTTCTATACGGTCACAGACGGTCAGCACCTCGCGGGTGGCATTGGCGATTGCCTGCTTCGGATCAGAAAGATGGTCCGGGTTGAGCGCGGTGATGCGGGTTTCGGCCTCTTGTTCATCAAGCTGGATCACTGGCGTCAGCCAGGCCTTCAGGATCTTGCCGACGAGACCGCAGAATGGCAGGCCGAAGACAAGCACTGCGAGGTTGACGGCCAGGTGCACGAGCACCACGGCATCGCCGGGTTGAGCGGAGAAGAAACTGCTTTCCAGTTCGAAAGCGAGTTGTGCAGCGAGCGCCAGCAGCGTGCCGAACCCGCGGATGGCGACATTGCCCAACGGCACGATCCGCGCATCGATGCGCTCGCCTCGGGTCAGCACAGCACCGATGACCGCCGCACCGAAATTGATGCCGAGCACCAGCGGAATGATCAGAACGGGTGGTATCAACGCCCGGTCCGCCAGGGACGCAAGCAGCAACACGGCGGCAACGCTCGAATGGAAGGCCCAGGCGAGCAGGCCGGCAAGCACGAAGGCGGTAATCCAGTCGCGCGACAGGTAGTTTATGATGACCGGCAGGATCTCACTGGTCTTGAGCGGGATCGATGCCTCTCCGATCAGGCGCAGCGAGAGCAGCAGCAGTCCCAGCCCGAACAGGATCCGCCCGACCTGGCGCCATTGCCGTGACTCGCTAGCCCGGAACGCAATGGTTCCGGCAAGCAGCAGCACCGGGATCAGCAGCGAGAGATCCTGACGCAGGATGCGCACGACCAGTGCCGATCCGAGATCCGCACCGAGCAGCGTTGCTATGCCGATCGCGGTGGAGACATAGCCGCTGGCAACGAAGCCCGCGACGATCAGCGCCACCGCTGTTGCACTCTGCAGGGCTATCGCAAAGAAAAAGCCTGCTATGGCCGCGGTGATCCGGTTGCCGATCGCAAGGCGCAGCTTTTCGCGCAGAATGTTCCCGTAGGCCCGCTCGATACCGGTGCGGACCATACGTGTCGCCCAGAGCAAAAGCGCTACCGCGCCGGCAAGATTGATGAAAACGACCATTCCGGACATGAAACACCTGAGACTGAAATGAAACGCCAGAGCCGGTGGCATGCCGGATCCAGCCAACGAAGGCTTGCTGTCCATGCGCGCCGGATCTGACGGGAGTGCGACTCAGATTATCGTATTTTCACAAATGTCACAATTTGCTTACTTATTGGGGATTCAATCAGTCTGCGCCCGTTTTGCGCGCATATCCGCTTGGGATGGACTGCAGTGCCTGAAACCGGGTTCGGTTTCAATGCGCGCGTTGGTTCTTGAGATAAGTTCTGGGCGGCGCACCCATAACGCGGGAGAACATGGTGGTGAAGGCGGGCAGGCTTTCGTAGCCCAGATCGATCGCAACCGCAGTGACCGGTTCACCTGCGCTCAGGCGCGGCAGCGCCGCCATGACGCAGGCCTGCTGGCGCCAGGCGGAAAGGCTAAGCCCGGTTTGCTGGCGGAACACGCGGGTGAAGCTGCGTCGGCTCATGCCGGCCTCACTGGCCCAGTCGTCAATCTCGACGCGGGCCGATGGCTGCGCCACGAAATCGCGGCACAATGCTGCAAGACGCGAGCTTCGCGGCAATGGAAGGCCGAGTGGCCGCTCGGGCAACAACGGTATTTCGTGCAGCAATGCTTCCTGAATGAGCTGCGCCCGGGGGTCGGCCGCATCCGGCCCCAGCCTGACCGTTTCGGCAAGCAGACTGCGCATCAACCGCGTCATTCCCGTGACATGCAGGTGGGCTGGCAGGCCTTCCACGGCATTGGGCCTGACATAGGCCGACTGCATTTCGACCCGGCCAATCGTGTCGACCGCGTGGCGGACACCAGCGGGTATCCACAAGGCGTGGTCGGGCGGCACCATCCAGCGTCCGGCTGAGGTGTTGACGATGACGACACCGGTGATCGGGTGCAGGAGTTGCGAGCGGCTGTGTTCGTGTTCGGTGAAATGTCCGTCGCGATCCAATCGGTGCGCGAAGGCGACGGCCGGCATGATTGAGGCTTCGACCACGGCGCGGTGGGGTTGCGATGATGCGACGGCGGGCGAGGGGTTCCGCGGGATGCTCGAAAGCGACATGTTTTTGGCCCAAATGCGTAAAGACTAGACCAAACCACGAAGGCGGGCTGCAGGCAAGGCATGTATCAGTGACAAAACGAAGGCTCCGGTCAGGCTTTGACGTGGTGGATGGGACCGTAACGCGGGGTTCGTTGCTGCCTGTCAGATGCGGGTCTGACAGAGCTGTTCGTCACGTCGATGTTTGGAGGCGGCTCTTCAGCAGGTCACAACCCTGCTTTGATGCCTGGCCTGATGCCGAGGAAAAACCATGAGTGTCGTTCCCGAAACCACTGGGGCAGGTCCAGTCACCAAGGCTGCAACGCCGGCTGCGTTTTCAGTGGTGGTGGCGCTGAGCATCTGCCATTTTCTCAATGACACGATGCAGTCGGTGCTGGCGGCGATCTACCCGATACTCAAGATCAACTATGATCTCAGCTTTACGCAGATCGGCCTGCTGACCTTTGCCTTTCAGTTCACAGCCTCGTTGCTGCAGCCGGCGATCGGGGCGTTCACCGACAAGCGGCCGATCGGCTATGCACTGCCGGTTGGAACCGGGTTCACGCTGGTAGGGCTCCTGTTGCTGTCGTCTGCGGGCTACTATGCGCTGCTGCTGCTCGCAGCGGCGCTGGTCGGACTTGGTTCGGCCGTGTTCCATCCGGAATCGTCGCGGATCGCCCGGCTGGCATCGGGCGGTAGGCACGGTACGGCGCAATCGGTGTTCCAGGTGGGCGGCAATATCGGGACGGCCAGTGGTCCGCTGCTGGCGGCTTTCATCATCGTTCCCAACGGCCAGGCTTCCGTCGCCTGGTTCGGGCTGGCGGCCCTGACCGGGATGGTGATCCTGACCTGGGTCAGCCGCTGGTACGCGGCCTATCGCCGGGCTTCTGCCGGACGTCCGGCGGCAGACACGGCCCTGGTGCACAGCCGCCGGCGGGTGATTGCGGCGCTGGTGGTCCTGGCCCTTCTGGTGTTCACCAAGAACATCTATGTGGCAAGTTTCACCAGCTTCTACACGTTCTACACCATCGAGCGTTTCGGCGTGGGGGTACAGGAAGCGCAACTGCTGCTGTTCGTGTTTCTCGGTGCAATGGCCGCGGGCACGCTGATCGGCGGGCCGATCGGCGACCGGATCGGGGCGAAGGCGGTGATCTGGGTGTCTATCCTGGGAGTGTTGCCGTTCACGCTGATGCTGCCCTATGCGGACCTGTTCTGGACGGCGGTGCTGACCGTGATCATCGGCATCGTGCTGGCCTCGGCGTTTCCGGCCATCGTGGTCTTCGCCCAGGAGCTGGTGCCGGGCCGTGTCGGGCTGATCGCGGGCGTGTTCTTCGGCTTCGCCTTCGGCATGGGCGGCATTTCCGCCGCGGTGCTGGGACAGGTGGCGGACGCTAAAGGCATCGTCTTCGTCTACCAGATCTGCTCGTTCCTGCCGTTCCTCGGGCTGCTGACGGTCTTCCTGCCAAGAAACGCCCGCTAGACGAAGCTGATTTCGGCCAGACTGGCGGAGCCACGATTTCTCTGTGCGGCTCCGGCAGGTCTTACTGCATTACATATGTCGCGCTACTGCGCGACATATCCGCCGTCGACAGGAACGATCGCGCCGAGCATGTAGGATGCTTCTGACGAAGACAGCCAGACAATCAGATTGGCAACTTCCTCGGGTGTGCCGATGCGGCCGAGCGGATGCAGCGGATCCATCATCTGGCTGCTTGACTGGGCGCCTGACGTTGCCTGTTCGGCAAGCGAATCCAGCATCCGCGTGTCGATACCACCGGGGCAGACCGCGTTGACCCGGATTCCCGCCTTGCCGTATTCGAGCGCGGCGTTCTTGGTCATGCCGATCACGGCATGTTTGGAGGCGACATAGGGCGAAAGACCGGGAAAACCGATCAGGCCTGCGACGGAGGCGAGATTGACGATTGTGCCGCCTCCGGCCTGGAGCATGTGGCGGATTTCAGCCTGAAGGCACAGATAAGTGCCCTTGGCATTGATCCGCATGATGGCGTCGAAATTGTCTTCCGCCTGATCGGCGAGCGGAGCGATCTTGCCCTCTATCCCGGCATTGTTCACCGCGCAGTCAAGCTGGCCGTACTGGTCGACGGCGCCGGCCACCAGGGCCGCGACGTCTGCGAGCCTGGAGACGTCTGCATGCTGGAACATCGCCTTGCCGCCCGCCGAATGGATCATCGCCACGGTTTCCTCGCCGCCGGGCACGTGGATGTCCGAGACGACGAGATTGGCGCCCTCGGCGGCGAACTTCAGCGCCGTGGCACGGCCGATCCCCGCGCCTGACCCGGTAACGAGTACGGTTTTTCCCGAAAATCCTGCCATCTTCAATGCTCCTTCAGGGTTGCGCTGATGGCAAGGATACACTCGCGAACCTGAAGCCGCCTTGATACTGCTGAAGACGGTTACGGATATCTGAAACCGCCTGAGAGTCAGATCTTGGCTTGCAGAGCCATCGCGCCGGCAGGCGCATTGACCTTGCCGCCGGTGATGAAGAAGGCAAAGACGTCACGCGGCCGCTTTTCGACGGTCCGGTCTGCGGCGATCACGGGAAGATCCGATGGTGCGGACCCTTCCGCATAGGTCCGAAGCCGTTGGGCCCAGAGGTCCATGTTTTCTTCAGGATAACAGGTCGGAACATCGTCGGAGCCGCGCTGGAGGCGGGCATAGACGAGATCCGAGGTGACATCGGCGACCATCGGATAGGTCTCATGATCGGCGCAGACCGTTGCGACATTGTGCTTTGCCAGCAGTGCGATGAACTCCGGCGTGCAGAAACTCTCGTGCCGCGCCTCGACCACATGGCGCAGCGCAATGCCGTCCTGCTCTTTCGGCAGGAGCGCGAGAAAGGCCGCGAAATCGTCGGGCTCGAATTTCTTGGTCGGCATAAACTGCCACAGGATCGGCCCCAACCGGTCGCCGAGCTCGGTGATTCCTTGCGTCAGGAACTTGGTGATTGACGGTTCGGCGTCGGCCAGAACCTTGCGGTTGGTGCAATAGCGGCTGGCCTTCAGTGAAAACACAAACCCGTCCGGCACATCGGCCGCCCATTTGGCGAATGTCGCAGGCTTCTGACTGCCATAATAAGTGCCGTTCACCTCGATCGCGCGCAATTGGCTGCCTGCATGCTGCAACTGCCGCGTCTTGGGCAGTTTCGGCGGATAGAAACTCTCGTTCCAGAGCTCGAACACCCAGCCGCCGATGCCGGTGCGGATTGTGCCGGAAGTGGTCATTTGCAGTCTCCCATCGGGCAATTTTTTTACGGCGTTAGAGGTCAATGACAAGATTCAAAAAATAAATACTCAATAGAATTATCGCCTCTCACAAATCATTGCCATCATTCTGGTTTGCGTCGATCAGCTCGGCGCTTAGCGGCAAGCTTCAATCGCTCGGGTTCAGAGAACACGCGTTCTAGCAGTTCTACAGTAAAATCAAGGAGATCCTCTGCATCGACTTGCGAGAGCTTCCCGGTATGAGCCGCGTCATTTCCATCTTGATGGATGCAGCTTGACAAATCACGCAGGTCATTGGGAAGCTTACCATTATCGAACAACCAAGGAAGCCTAAGTCCCAAATCGCGCCGCGTCTTGCTGTTCAATCCGTTCACTTCATCGCTCGGCAACAATTGGCGCGTTGCCAAATCAATACACAGCCGAAACATTGTACCAGCAGCATTCCAGCAACGAACAGACATACATGTCGCGGCTTCTGAGAAGGTTCCCGCAATATCTTTAGGCAGGTGCAAGGGCGTAGATTGCTTGTGCCTATCCTTTAAGCTAACATGCCCTTCAATCTTGTATCCATTGTTAATGGATACTTTAAAGTCAAGAGGATTTAAATCTCGAAGTGCTCTATCTCCGTCGACATCTCCCGAGATAACTAGAATAGTACTGCGATTACAATTCCGACAAACGCTAAAGCACTCAAACCATTTCTGCCACCCGTATTGAACTCCAGTTAAAAGCAATGAATTCACATCAAATGTACTGTGTTTGGCACCGCAACGTGGGCAATCTCCGATAATTATCGCCATAACCTAGCCCTCACTCCGCCGCTTCCACCCGTCTTCCGGGCCGGCGGTCCAGCAGTTCCTTGAGGAACTGGCCGGTGTAGCTGCGTTCGACCTTGACGATGTCTTCGGGCGTGCCTTCTGCAACGATCTCGCCGCCGCCGTCGCCGCCTTCGGGGCCGAGGTCGATCACCCAGTCGGCGGTCTTGATGACTTCGAGATTGTGCTCGATGACCACAACCGAATTGCCCTGGTCGACCAGTTCGTGCAGCACTTCAAGAAGCTTGGCGACATCGTGGAAGTGCAGGCCTGTCGTCGGTTCGTCGAGAATGTAAAGGGTGCGGCCGGTCGAGCGCTTGGACAGCTCCTTGGCGAGCTTCACCCGCTGGGCCTCGCCGCCCGACAGCGTTGTCGCCTGCTGGCCGACCTTGATATAGCCCAGGCCGACGCCCTGAAGCGCTTGCAGCTTGTCGCGCACGGCTGGGACAGCCGCAAAGAAGTCCACACCTTCCTCGACGGTCATGTCGAGCACGTCGGCGATCGACTTGCCCTTGAAAGTGACATCGAGGGTCTCGCGGTTGTAGCGCTTGCCGTGGCAGACGTCGCAGGTGACGTAGACGTCGGGCAGGAAGTGCATCTCGATCTTGATGACGCCGTCGCCCTGGCAGGCCTCGCAGCGGCCGCCCTTGACGTTGAACGAGAAGCGGCCGGGCTGATAGCCGCGCGCCTTGGCCTCGGGCAGGCCTGCGAACCAGTCGCGGATCGGCGTGAAGGCTCCGGTGTAGGTGGCCGGGTTGGAGCGCGGCGTGCGGCCGATCGGCGACTGATCGATGTCGATGACCTTGTCGATGTGTTCGAAACCGTCGATCCTGTCGTGGTCAGCCGGGTTCTCGCGCGCGCCCATGACCCTGCGTGCGGCGGCCTTGTAGAGTGTCTCAATCAGGAAGGTGGACTTGCCGCCACCCGAAACGCCGGTGACTGCGGTGAAGACGCCGAGCGGTACCGAGGCCGAGACATTCTTGAGATTGTTGCCGCGGGCGCCGATGACCTTGAGTTCTTTCTTCCTGGAGGACTTACGGCGCTGGGAGGGCACCTCGACCGCGAGTTCGCCAGAGAGATACTTGCCGGTGATCGAGCGCGGATTGGCCATGATGTCGCCAGGCGCGCCCTGGGCGATGATCTCGCCACCATGCACACCGGCATGCGGCCCGATATCGACCACGTAATCGGCGGTGAGGATTGCGTCCTCGTCATGTTCCACCACGATCACCGTGTTGCCGATGTCGCGCAGGTGTTTGAGCGTTTCCAGGAGCCGGGCATTGTCGCGCTGGTGCAGGCCGATGGAGGGCTCATCCAGCACATAGAGCACGCCGGTCAGTCCCGAGCCGATCTGCGAGGCGAGGCGGATGCGCTGGCTTTCGCCACCTGACAGCGAGCCGGAGTTGCGCGACAGCGTCAGGTAATCGAGGCCGACGTCATTGAGGAACTTCAGCCGGTCGCGGATTTCCTTGAGGATCCGCACGGCGATCTGGTTCTGCTGCTCGTTGAGCTGCGCCGGCAATTCATCGAACCAGTCCCCCGCGACGCGGATCGACAGCTCGGTGACCTCGCCGATGTGACAGCCATTGATCTTGACCGCGCGGGCCTCGGGCTTGAGCCGGTAGCCGTCACAGGCCGGGCAGGGCGCGTTTGACATGTAGCGCTCGATCTCCTCGCGCGCCCAGGCGCTGTCGGTTTCCTTCCAGCGGCGTTCCAGATTGGGAATGATGCCCTCGAAGGTCTTCGAGGTGGTGTAGGACCGGAGGCCGTCATCATACTTGAAGGAGATCTTCTCCTGGGTGCCGCGCAGGATGGCATTCTGCCCCTTGGCGGGAAGGTCGTTCCAGCGGTCTGACAGCTTGAAGCCAAAATGCTTGCCCAGGGCTTCCAGTGTCTGGGTGTAATAGGGTGAACTTGACTTGGCCCAGGGCGCGATAGCGCCACCGCGCAGGGTCAGGTTCTGCTCGGGGACAATCAGCGCCTCGTCAATGGTCTTCTGGGTGCCCAGGCCATCGCAGGTCGGGCAGGCGCCGTGCGGATTGTTGAAGGAAAACAGCCTTGGCTCGATCTCGGAAATGGTGAAACCGGATACCGGGCAGGCGAATTTCTCCGAAAAGAGCACGCGCTCGTGGGTCTCATTCAATGACTTGTTGGCCGAGCCGCCGGCCGAGGTTTCGGCGTCCGGCAGCGGCTTGTCGGCAAATTCGGCGATCGCCAGGCCTTCGGCAAGCCGAAGGCAGGTCTCGAGGCTGTCGGCAAGTCGCGCGGCGATGTCGGGGCGCACGACGATGCGGTCGACGACGATGTCGATGTCGTGCTTGTATTTCTTGTCGAGCGGCGGCGCATCCGCGATCTCGTAATACTGGCCGTCGACCTTGACCCGCTGAAAGCCCTTTTTCATGAAGTCGGCGAGTTCCTTGCGGTATTCACCCTTGCGCCCGCGCACCACCGGAGCAAGGATGTAGAGCCTTGTGCCTTCCTCCAGTGCCAGAACCCGGTCCACCATCTGGCTGACCGTCTGGCTTTCGATCGGCAGGCCGGTTGCCGGCGAATAGGGCACGCCGACGCGGGCAAACAGCAGCCGCATGTAGTCGTAGATCTCGGTCACGGTTCCCACGGTCGAGCGCGGGTTGCGGCTGGTGGTCTTCTGCTCAATGGAGATGGCCGGCGACAACCCGTCGATCTGGTCGACATCGGGCTTCTGCATCATCTCGAGGAACTGGCGCGCGTAGGCCGAAAGGCTCTCGACATAGCGACGCTGGCCTTCGGCGTAGATGGTGTCGAAGGCCAGCGACGACTTGCCCGATCCGGACAGTCCCGTCATCACGATCAGGCTGTTACGGGGGAGGTCGAGATCGACATTCTTGAGATTGTGCTCGCGGGCCCCGCGAATGGTGATGGATTTCAGTTCAGTCATGTCGCCGCCGATTTGCCGTGGAGTGTCCGGCGCATTTTGCAAAACGCGCATGGATCGCTCAATTGCCTGTAGGTCTCGCCGGGTGGAATGCACCGTTGAGACATCTGATCCGCATTTCGCAAAATGCCTTGCCCCTGCGCAACACTGGAGATCAAAGATGGTTCCGGGGCAGACCAGATCCATACATAAGCACCTCGGAGGTAATGTCGAGACACCTGACCGGTTGTTGCCTGTGCGAAAGCCGAATCTCTTGACAGAAACTGACACAAGCAATAGAACAAATAAAGAACAAAAAAGGCTTGTGGATTGTCATCACCCGAGTGACGGGCAGAGGGGCGATCCTGTAAGGTAAAAAACGATTTGGACGGGGCGGCGCAAGGCCGCCTGAAGTGTTGGAAGGTGAAGTATCATGGCGGGTAGCGTCAACAAGGTCATTCTCGTCGGCAATCTGGGCGCGGACCCGGAAATCCGGCGCACCCAGGACGGTCGTCCGATCGCCAACCTGTCGGTGGCGACGTCTGAGAGCTGGCGCGACAAGAACTCGGGCGAACGTCGCGAGAAGACGGAATGGCACCGTGTGGTGATCTTCAATGAAGGCCTTTGCAAGATCGCAGAGAATTATCTCAAGAAAGGCTCGAAGGTTTATCTCGAAGGCCAGCTGCAGACCCGCAAGTGGCAGGATCAGTCCGGTCAGGACAAGTACTCGACGGAAGTCGTGCTGCAGGGCTTCAACGGCAACCTGACGATGCTGGACGGTCGCAATGAAGGCGGTGGCGGCGGCGGCGGCCGTGGCGGCGATTATGGCGGCGGCGGTGACTTCGGCGGCGGGCCGTCCGGCGGCGATCGCGGCGGTTCCAGCGGCGGATTTGGCGGCGGCGGCGGCTCGTCGCGCGATCTGGACGACGATATTCCGTTCTGAGCCATTGCGGCGGGCGTGTGCGTTTCCATTCTGCAGTGGAGCGATGATTCATGACGTCTGAGAGCGACGTACTCGAACTTGGGCCAGGTCAGGGCCGCGCCTACTCGCTGGGCCGGATGCGGGCGGTGTTCAAGGCCGACCATGATGAGAGCGGCAGCCGTTATGCCGTGTCGGAATGGTGGCTGCAGCCGCACTGCGCCGGGCCTGGCGCGCACTTGCACGAAGCCAATGAGGAGCTCTTCTATGTGCTTGAAGGCACGGCGAGCATTCTTGTCGGTGACACATGGCGCACGCTCTCAAAGGGAAGCTTTCTGCGCATTCCGGCGGGCACCATGCATGACTTCGAAAACCGGACTGATGCACCCGTCGGTCTGCTCAATATCTTCATGCCGGGTGGGTTCGAGCAGTTCATGCCATCGATCGTAAAATGGTTCGAGGACAATCCGCAGGACTAGGAAGCGGCGTTTGCTGGAAGCGCGTCCTTTCGGATCCGCAAGATCAGGCAGCCGTTCGGAACAGGAGACCGGGATGCGCCAATCCATCACCCATGTTGCGCTGGTCGTTCGCGACTATGATGAAGCCATCGCGTTCTATTGCGGCGTGCTCGGGTTCGATCTTCTTGAAGACACATACCAGCCCGAACAGGACAAGCGCTGGGTGGTGGTCCGTCCCAAGGGCGGGCAGGGCACATCGATCGTTCTGGCGCGGGCATCGAAGCCGGAACAGGAGCCGTTTGTTGGCGACCAGACCGGCGGCCGGGTGTTCATGTTTCTCAACACCGATGATTTCTGGCGCGATTACAATCGCTTGATCGCTGAAGGCGTCACGTTCATCCGCGAGCCGAAGACCGAAGATTACGGCACGGTTGCCGTGTTCCAGGATCTCTATGGCAATCTGTGGGATCTACTGCAACTGACCGATGGGCATCCGGCTGCTGCCTGACCGTACCTGATTGCAGTCGACAGTTGCCGCAGGGATTTGCCGGACACATGTGGAGGTGAACTCCAGTGTCCCGCGCCCCACCGGTGAGAAGCCGTGCTCGTGACAAGAGTGGTTGTGCCGCGATTCGGGGTTTGCCTCACGTCGCGTTTCAAATCCGCGCTTGACGTGGAAGCCGAGCGGTACGGCACTCGCCACTTAGTACGGTACTTTGAAATCACGCGGCCACGCCATGTCTTAAAGAGTATGCTTGAAATTATCTACTATATTCATGTACGCGTAGGCATCCATGATTATTCTTCTGACGATGCTACCGTGTACATCCCACCATTTGTGATCGATGAAGTCTTCACTATCAAGGCAAAGCCTTCCCAACGAGTAGTTCGTTGTTGAGATTGCATGTTCCGAAATCACCGGATCGTCCAGAAGCAGTTCTACCAACCGCGAAACCACATTTTCATGCTTGGTATCTGACATCGCTAATATGACCACGACCGCTTTTGAAGTGTTCCCGCTGGAACGAACTGTCCTCAGGAAACCCATGTTTAGGGTGGATTTTTAGATCAGATATCTATCATAAAGTAAATTATATATGTTTTCGCGCGTAAATAAATCTTGGCTGCCGCGGGGCGACTTTAGTCCAAGGCCGGTATCAATTGACAACAGGCCAGCGCATCACGATCGCGCTTGCCGAGGCGGATGCGCTGGAGCTGCAACCAGTCATCCGCAGCAGGTCGGGACCTGCCAATCCTGCCGGTGTCAAAAGCGTCGCTTTCTTTGCTCATGACAACCCGTATGGCGCAGGGGGGCGGCAACTGACTGTCGAGCCTGAAGAAGAGCCGCGGCGCATTCATTGGGCATGAATGATCAGCCCATCATCAGTTCGACGCTGACGCGGTCGCCGGTGGTGATGGCGCGAGCCCGGCGCACTTCAGCCTTGAGCGGAAGGAAGTAGCACCCCGTTGCCTTGTCCGGAAACAGCGATGTCGCCCAGCGGCTTTCGCCTATGCAGGCCCGGACCCTGATTGAGCCGAAACCGTTTGTCCTGCCGGCAAGGAATCGGATCCGGCGGGAGATTTCTGCCGGTACGGTGACGAAGTGCCATGACGCCTTGGTCGCGCTGTGGAGCCAGAGTTCCGCGTCGAATGCAAACGTCTGTTCGGTGTCCACCGGCCTGTCCTCCGATCACACCGTGACGAAGGCCTGCTTGATGCCGTCGACGACAAATTGCACCGACAGCGCAGCGAGCACGACGCCGAGCAGGCGGGTCAGGATCGTGCGGCCGGTGTCGCCGAGAAACCGGTCTATGCGGTCGGCAATCACCAGGAAAGCGAACAGCACCAGCGATGCGGCTATGATGACACCGATCAGCCCGGCGCGCTCGACCGGCTGATAAAATGAACCCGCGAG
The DNA here is from genome assembly GCF_024105735.1 of Parahoeflea alexandrii. Classification (GTDB taxonomy): domain Bacteria; phylum Pseudomonadota; class Alphaproteobacteria; order Rhizobiales; family Rhizobiaceae; genus Hoeflea; species Hoeflea alexandrii. The sequence continues at coordinate 1,806,761 of NZ_JAAAML010000001.1, forward strand.
CAGGATGACCGCGGAGATGGCGCCCGGCCCCGCAATCAGCGGGATGGCCAGCGGGAACACCGCGACATTGGAAATGTGGTCCTTGGTGATTGCCCGCTCGGCGCTCTTTTCCTGACGTTCATGGCGCTTTTCGAAAATCATCTCGAAGGCAATCCAGAAGAGCAGCAATCCGCCGGCGATCCTGAAGGCACCCAGCGAGATGCCAAGGATGTTGAGAATGCTGGCGCCGGCGATGGCAAAGACAGCCAGGATGCCGGCAGCCGTCACCGTGCCGCGCATGGCGACCTGCAGACGCTGACTGCGGGTCATCCCCGTCGTCAGGCCCAGAAAGATCGCGGCAAGTCCTGGTGGGTCGAACATCACGATGATCGTGACGAAGGCGTTTATGATCAATTCGACATTCATGGCTTACCCCCGCTGGCCCGGCAAAAAAGCCCTTCCCAAGGACTTACGACACGGGCGGCGGGTTCGAAACCCCCTTGGCGGGTCACAACGGTGGAGAAACTGCCTTCAAGCGCTGAATCCGGGTGCGAAAATTGGCGACAGCAGTGGCTTTCGGCTATAACGCACAAATGATTCCATCCAATTGTCGTGGACCGCTTTGACAGACCAAAACACACCCGCCGGACCGATAACGCCAGGCATCGAGCCGGTTTCGATCATCGAGGAAATGCAGCGTTCCTATCTCGATTACGCCATGAGCGTGATCGTCAGCCGGGCGTTGCCGGATGTGCGCGACGGCCTCAAGCCCGTACACCGCCGGATCCTCTATGCCATGCATGAGGGCGGTTACCACTGGAACCGCAAATATGTGAAATCGTCGCGCATCGTCGGTGACGTGATGGGTAAATACCACCCGCACGGCGACCAGTCGATCTATGACGCCATGGTGCGCATGGCCCAGCACTGGTCGATGGGGGCGATGCTTGTCGACGGGCAGGGCAATTTCGGCTCGATCGACGGCGACCCTCCGGCGGCGATGCGGTACACGGAATCGCGGCTGGCGAAGCTCTCTCACGAGATGCTGGAAGATATTGACAAGGAAACCGTGGACTTCCAGGAGACCTATGATTCCTCCGGATCCGAACCGAAGGTGGTGCCAGCGCGCTTCCCTAACCTCCTGGTCAACGGCGCAGGCGGCATTGCCGTCGGCATGGCGACCAACATCCCGCCGCACAATCTGATCGAAGTGATCAATGGCTGCATGGCGATCATGGACAATCCGGCGATCGACCTGATCGAGCTGATGCAGATCATCCCTGGCCCGGATTTCCCGACCTCGGGCATCATTCTCGGCCAGGCCGGCATCCGCCAGGCGTTCGAAACCGGCCGCGGCTCGGTGATGATGCGCGGCAAGGTTCACGTCGAGCCGATGCGCAACGACCGCGAAGCGATCATCATTACCGAGGTTCCCTACCAGGTGAACAAGGCGACGATGATCGAGAAGATGGCCGAGTTGGTGCGCGACAAGCGCATCGAGGGCATCTCCGACCTGCGCGACGAGTCCGACCGCCAGGGCTACCGGGTTGTCATCGAGCTCAAGCGCGATGCGGTTGCCGACGTGATCATCAACCAGCTCTACCGCTATACGCCGCTGCAGACCTCGTTCGGGGTCAACATGGTGGCGCTTAACGGCGGCAAGCCGGAACTGATGACGCTCATCGACATGCTCAAGGCGTTCGTCTCGTTCCGCGAGGACGTGATCACGCGGCGGACCAAGTACCTGCTGCGCAAGGCGCGCGAGCGGGCCCACGTGCTGGTTGGCCTCGCCATCGCGGTTGCCAATATCGACGAAGTCATTGCACTGATCCGCAATGCGCCCGATCCTGCGACCGCGCGCGAGCAATTGATGACCCGGCGCTGGCCGGCGATGGATGTCGAGGCGCTGATCCGGCTGATTGACGATCCGCGTCACCGCATCAATGATGACGGCACCTACAATCTGTCGGAAGAACAGGCGCGCGCCATCCTGGAACTGCGGCTTGCCCGCCTGACCGCGCTTGGCCGTGATGAAATCGGTGACGAACTCAACAAGATCGGCGAGGAGATCAAGGATTTCCTAGAGATCCTCGGCTCGCGGGTTCGCGTCCAGGAGATCGTCAAGGCTGAACTGATCGCCGTGCGCGATGAATTCGGCGTGCCGCGGCGCACCGTGATCGCCGAGGGCGGTCCGGACATGGACGACGAAGACCTGATTGCACGCGAGGACATGGTGGTGACCGTGTCTCATGCGGGCTACATCAAGCGGGTGCCGCTTGCCACCTACCGGGCGCAGCGCCGCGGCGGCAAGGGCCGCTCGGGCATGTCGACACGGGACGAGGATTTCGTCACGCGCCTGTTCGTCGCCAATACCCACACGCCGGTGCTGTTCTTCTCCTCGCGTGGCATCGTCTACAAGGAGAAGGTCTGGCGTCTGCCGATCGGCACGCCGACCTCGAAGGGCAAGGCGCTGATCAACATGCTGCCCTTGGAAAAGGGCGAGCGGATCACCTCGATCATGCCGCTGCCAGAGGACGAGGACAGCTGGGCCAATCTCGACGTGATGTTCGCCACCACGCGCGGCACGGTCAGGCGCAACAAGCTTTCCGATTTCGTTCAGGTCAATAGAAACGGCAAGATCGCGATGAAGCTCGACGACGAGGGTGACGCCATCCTCAATGTCGAGACATGCAACGAATTCGACGACGTGCTGCTGACCACGGCGTTGGGCCAGTGCATCCGCTTCCGCGTCGATGATGTGCGCGTCTTCGCCGGCCGCAATTCGATCGGTGTTCGCGGCATGAATCTGGGGGCGGACGATCACCTGATCTCGATGACCATCGTGCATCATGTCGATGCAGAGGCCGCCGAACGCGCCGCCTATCTCAAGCGCGCCATGGCCGAACGCCGGGCCGCAACCGGTGAAGAGGTCGAGGATGTCGGACTGGTGGGCGAGGAGGCCGGCGAGATCGGCGAACTCTCCAATGACCGCTACGAGGAACTCAAAGCCCGCGAGCAGTTCATCCTGACGGTCTCGGAAAAGGGATACGGAAAGCGGTCGTCGAGCTACGAGTTCCGCATTTCGGGCCGTGGCGGCAAGGGCATTCGCGCAACCGATACCTCCAAGACCGGCGAGATCGGCCCGTTGATCGCCGCCTTCCCGGTGGAGGACGGCGACCAGATCATGATGGTCTCCAATGGCGGCCAGGTGATCAGGGTTCCGGTCGGCGGCATCCGTATGGCCGGTCGCGCCACCAAGGGCGTGACCATCTTTTCGACCGCCAAGGACGAGCGCGTGGTCTCGGTCGACCGGATCAGCGAACCGGAGGCAGAGGACGAACTGGACGAAGTCGTCGAAGCGGCAACGGCGGTTCTCGGGATCGACCCGGATTCCGGTGCCGGCGAACCGGGAGCCGACGAGGGTCCGCAGGACTGACGGCGTATCAACGAGAGAGACTGAAGGAGGCCGGGATGAATGTCCCGGCCTTTTTTGTGAGGGCAACTGGTTCGACAACCAGTTGGACATTGGCTCGTCTCGTTTGGTGTCGGTTCATTTTGTGCTAGGGCAGTTGCACAGCTCGACCCATGCAGTCCTGGCCGGGCCCGTGTGTCCCGCACCAGATGGAGCCTCAATGTGTCCCGCGCCGCGCGCCTTCTTGAATTGTTGCAAGCTTTCCGGCGTTACAAGCGCCCGGTCAGTGGAGCCGCACTGGCGGGCGAGCTCGGCGTTTCGCTCAGAACCATCTACCGCGATATCGAGACCCTGAAGGCGCAAGGGGCGGCGATCGACGGGGAGGCGGGTGTGGGTTTCGTGCTCAAGCCTGGTTTCATGCTGCCGCCGTTGATGTTCTCCGAAGATGAGATCGAAGCGCTGGTGCTCGGGTCGCGCTGGGTGGCGGAACGGACCGACCAGCCGCTCGGCCAGGCGGCGCGCAATGCGCTGGTCAAAATCGCGGCTGTGCTGCCGCCCGATCTCAAGGCGGGGCTTGACGAGTCCACATTGATGGTGGGGCCTGGTGCGTCTCTTGCCGCCGGGGAAAGCGAATTGCCGGTGATACGTGATGCGATCCGGCGGCAACGCAAGCTGACAATCTCCTATGCCGATGTGAACGGGAACTGCACCGACAGGGTGATCTGGCCGGTCGCGCTGGCATTCTTTGACCAGGCCCGCGTGATCGTTGCGTGGTGCGAACTGCGCAATGATTTCCGGCATTTTCGGGCCGACCGGATCCTTGGCCTGAATGTCGAGGCAATCGGCTACCCGCAGCGGCGTGCGGTTCTGATGAAGCAATGGCAGGAGAAGGTTGGGTTGCATCTGCGCAAACGGCGCGATGGGAGCGATGTTTAATGCTGACAAATAGTGACAGCACAGATTTGTAGTCTCCGTTCATGACCACACGGTCATGGATTTCAAAAAATGACGGAGAGACAAGATGCTGAATTTCGATTTCGTGCTTTTGCATGTGGCCGACCCGCTGGTGAGCGCCGACTTCTATTCCGGACTGCTCGGCAAGCCTGTGGTGGAATCCAGTCCCGGTTTTGCCATGTTGCCGCTCAACGACTAGGTCATGCTCGGGCTGTGGCTGGCTTCCGATGCTGCGCCCGGTGGTGGTGGCAGGCCGGGCGCCAGCGAGATTTCCTTTGATGTTGCCGATGGCGCCGCACTCAGTGAGATCCACGCTGACTGGACCGGAAAGGGGCTGCCGATCCTGATCGAGCCCGTTGAAATGCCATTCGGCCAAACTTTCGTCGCGGCAGATCCGGATGGCCACAGAATCAGGGTCGTCGCCGGCGTGAAATCCTGACCGGTACACCCGGGTTAAGTAAAAAGCCCGGCTCACGGTTGGTATCGCGAGCCGGGCCGGAAGAGGCCGGAGGTGGGAGCCGCAGAAGTCTAGTGATTTCGGGGCCAGACCGGATCGGCGGTCTTGCCGGGGATTTCCTGGCGCAGGGCGCCAAGAACCAGGCCGCTGAAAAGTGCGACGATCATCAGGGCAAGCAAGGCGAGCGCTACAGTCATCACGGTTGTCCTTTCGTCACACCAAACTCTGATGCAGACACCATGACAAAATGTGAATGAACCCAAGCTGAATGGAAACATGACTAATGATTGGTAAGGCTCGCGGCCTTGTGGAACCTCAGAAAAGATGAACCGCGCCGGGCATCGCCAGGCCGAAGTCGGGCCCGCCAGAACGTGGCGGCGGTAGTGTTTCCATCATCGACAGGATGTCGTTGTCGCTTGTGCCGTCATCTATCTGGGTGGTCCAGACCCGGAACGACGCCAGTTCATAGCCGCCAAAAGAGGTGATCATCGCCACGTCGGAGGCGTCGCTACCGCGGACCATCAGGATCCTGCCGATGCGGGGCACATTGTATCTTGCGTCCACAGTGTGCCACTCGCCACCGAGAAAGACCTCGAACCACGCGCAAAAGTCGTCAAATCCGGTATCGGGAACGCCGATATCGCCAAGATATCCACTGGCATAGCGTGCCGGAATGTTCATCGCCCGGCAAAGGCTGACGCCGAGATGGGCGAAGTCCCGGCAGACGCCGGACTTCTCCTCCAGAACGTCGCGCGCGGTCTTGTCGGGCCGGCCGAACTTGTAGCCGAAGGTGACGTGGTTGTGCACGAAGGTCGAGATGGCCTGTACCCGCGGCCAGCCTTCCCGCGTGGCGCCGAAAGTGGCCCAGGCAAAATTGCTCAGGCTGTCTGAATCGCAATAGCGGCTTGCGGTGAGGAAGGTCAGCGTGTCATCGGGAAGGTCCTCAATCCGGTGCTGGATGGCGTAGTCCGGTTGATTGTCGGGCTCGCCGACAATTTCGGTTGCGCAATCGGACCAGAATGTTGTTCTTCCCTGGTCGGCAACAGCGCGCGAGATGCGATTGCCGTAGCGGTCCACGTAAGAGCGGATGGGCGTGACGCCGGTGGAACGCACATAATCCTGCCCGATCAGGCGACCCTGGAATTCCGTGTGGGTTGAGAGCGCCAACAGCATCGGGACCGGTGCGGGACAGTCGACAATGATTTCAAACCCGAACCTGATCAGCATCTGGACACCTCATGTTGTGAACCGATGAAACGCCCGCCGCTCCACTTGGTTCCAAAGCCGGTTTCGGGTATTCGAACCCGGCCGGGCGCCAGACAAAGCGCAATCCAGTATGGCACGGTGCGATGCGATTGGCCCGGTTCTTTTCGCTGCTGCAAAATATCAACCCACGGTCGGCCGCGTCCGGGGCCGGTATCGAGTTTCGCCTTTGAGAAACCGCAATAGAGGCGTATGAGTGGGGAGTAATACCTCAAGCGTCGCGTGGTATCGCCCGGAACGGGCCTAAAGCCTCATCGCTTGCATCTTGTCTTTGAATTGGAAATTGCCGCTCGGTGCGCAGCAGCGCTGCGCCGGGTGCAGACAGTATTGGATAATCACAATGGCCAAGAACATATTCACCAAGGGGCAGCGGGTCACGCTTCAATCACGCGTTGGGCTCTCGCCGCGCACACCGATGGATTTCACCGTGCTGATGCGGTTGCCAGACAATCAGGGCAAGGCGCAGTACCGGATTCGCAATGAAGAGCATGGGCACGAGCGCGTAGAACAAGGCAGCAACCTTGAACTCCTGGCTTCGGTTAGCAGTCACTGACGCCATTCGTGCTCGCCGGGTTTGCCGGCGACGGCGAGGGGAAACCATATTGCGTTGCATCGCTGGACCAGGCCAATCCCGGCCATCCTGCGGCAGCGCCGAACAGGACAGTCATGGCCAAGGGTCAGATGAGATCGAGCAAGGAAATCCGCAAACCGAAGAAGGACAAGGCGGCCGCACAATCCGCCACAGTGCCCGGTTCGGCAGTCAAGCAGCTGGAAACCAACCCTTTCCAGAAGAAAGCCAAGAAATGAGGAGCGCGCGATCCGGGCGGTGCGGTGGCGTGCAATGATCGGATTTCCCAATTCGATGCGCAGTTTTGACGAGGACGCAGGGACAATCCGCTTTTCCGGTTACGACGGCGTTATGGAGGTCCGGTTTCTTCTCGAAGCGCCGGCACTTGAAAGACTGGCAGGGCTGACCCGTTCACCGGACACTGCCTATCTCGATGCGTTTGACCGGTACCGGAAGCAGATCGAAACCGCCGCAATCCGTTCCTACGGTAAGAAGCGTGCCTCGCTTGTACGCCTGTCGTTCGCGGACTTCTGACGGAACGGCAAGGTTTTTCCAGAAGATTCCATGCTGATCAGTGCGATCAGAGCGATCATGGCTTGATGCGTTCCGGCCGCCATGACAAAAGGCCTCGCAAAGAGGGTTTTGTCATGCGGACAGCATTTTATCCCGGATCATTCGATCCCATGACCAATGGCCATATTCATGTGCTCGAGCAGTCGCTGGCCTTGTGCGACCGGCTGGTGGTTGGCATCGGCGTGCATCCCGGAAAGACCCCGATGTTTTCCTTCGATGAACGAGCCGCGATGATCGCAGAGGCGCTGAAGACGGATTTTCCGGCACGGGCCGCTGACGTCGAGGTCGTGTCCTTTCAGGGGCTTGTTGTCGAGGCCGCAAAGCAGGCAGGCGCCACCGTGCTTGTCCGGGGTTTGCGCGACGGTACCGATCTCGACTACGAAATGCAGATGGCCGGCATGAACCGGGCGATGGCGCCGGGGATCACGACGGTGTTTGCTCCGGCCTATCCCGAATCCCGCCACATCACCGCCACGCTTGTCCGGCAGATCGCCAAGATGGGCGGGGATGTCACGCCGTTTGTTCCGATGGTCGTGCAAAAAGCGCTTGCGGCTCGGCATTCGGGTTGAACGGCAGCATTCCTGCATCATATCAGGGTGCTGCGGCAGGTTTTGCGGGTCCAGTCGGACGTGCGGCGCTTGAGCAGCCAGTTTCGCCGCGGCGTTGCCAATCCCGCGGCGGTATGTCAAACGATTGCCGCCGGGTGCATGAACCGCCACCCGGCTGCCGCTTTACCGGGAGCTCCCATGCGTTCTTCACGTCTTCTTATTGCCGCGACCCTGGCCCTTGGCCTGGTCTCAACCTCCATCGCAGCAGCTGCTGAGAAACTGACAATCACGCTAGCCAGCGGTGACGTGGTCATCGAACTCGCCGATGACGTGGCGCCGCAGCACGCCGCGCGTCTGAAGGCTCTGGCCGATGCCGGTGAATATGACAACGTCGCCTTCCACCGTGTGATCGATGGTTTCATGGCCCAGACCGGCGATGTCGAATTCGGTGACATGCAAGACGGTTTTGTGCCCAACCGGGCCGGGATGGGTGGGTCGTCGCAGCCGGATCTCAACGCCGAGTTCTCCGACACGCCGTTCGAGCGCGGGACGGTCGGCATGGCCCGTTCGCAGAGCCCGAACTCCGCCAACTCGCAATTCTTCATCATGTTTGCGCCGGCGCCGCATCTGAACGGCGAATACACGGTTGTGGGCAAGGTGATCGAGGGCATGGAACTGGTCGATCAGATCAAGCGCGGCGCACCCGGCTCCGGCGCGGTCCAGGATCCCGACCGCATGATCAAGGTCCGCTCAGGCGGCTGAAATCAAACGATATTCATTCAACACAGGAGAGACCCCATGGCGGAGATCAAGGATCCCGAAAACACACTCATCTTGGAAACCACGCAAGGCCAGGTGACCATCGAACTGCTGCCCGATCTGGCGCCGGGACATGTTGCCCGCATCAAGGAACTGGCCCGCGAGGGCGCCTATGATGGTGTCGTGTTCCACCGGGTGATCGAAGGCTTCATGGCGCAGACCGGCGACGTCAAGTTCGGCAAGAGCGACGGCAAGTCGTTCGATCCGCGCCGCGCCGGCATGGGTGGTTCGGACAAGCCGGACCTGAAGGCCGAATTCTCCAACATGAACCATTCCCGCGGCACCTGCTCGATGGCACGCGCGCAGGATCCGAATTCGGCCAATTCGCAGTTCTTCATCTGCTTTGATGATGCTGGCTTCCTCAACCGCCAGTACACGGTCTGGGGCCAGGTCACGTCCGGCATGGACAATGTCGACAAGATCAAGCGCGGCGAGCCGGTTGTCGATCCCGACAAGATCGTTTCGATGAAGGTCGCGGCAGACGTCAAAGCATAAGCAACATCATTCACGCGGGATTGGCCGGAGAGATGTCCGCCAATTCCGCGTGTTGATTCTCGGGATACGCCGGTGCGGGTAGACCTTTTCGATTTCGACCTTCCTGACGAAAGCATTGCGCTGAGGCCTGCGAACCCGCGCGACAGCGCACGGCTGTTGTGTGTCGGAAAGGGTGGTGGGCTTGACGACAGGATCGTCCGCGATCTGGCCGACCTGCTCGAACCGGGCGACGCGCTGGTGTTCAACGATACCCGCGTCATACCTGCGCAACTTGAGGGTTTTCGGTTTCGCGAGGAAAATCAGGTTCGGGTTTCGGCGACGCTGCATATGCGATCGGGCCCCGATCGCTGGAAAGCCTTTGTCCGACCCGGCAAGCGGATCAAACAGGGCGACAGGCTTTGCTTTGGCGGAGATGGTCAGACCTGCCTTCAAGGAGTGCTTGATGCGACTGCCGGCGAGCGCGGCGAGGGGGGCGAAATCGAACTGATCTTCGATCTTTCCGGCCCGGCACTGGATGAAGCGGTGATGGCGACCGGCCACATTCCGTTGCCGCCCTACATAGCGTCCAAACGCGGCGAGGATGACCGGGACCGCAAGGACTACCAGACAATTTACGCCCGTGAGGATGGTGCGGTTGCCGCGCCAACCGCCGGGCTGCATTTCACACCGGATCTGTTCGACAGGCTGGATGCGCGCGGCATTGAGCGTCACTTCGTCACCCTGCATGTCGGCGCCGGCACCTTCCTTCCGGTCAAGGCGGACGACACCACCGAGCACAAGATGCACTCCGAAATCGGTCATGTCAGTGCCGAGACGGCCGATGCACTCAATGCGGTGCACGCACGCGGAGGACGGATCGTCTCGGTGGGCACCACCTCGCTCAGGCTGCTGGAAAGCGCTGCGAATGAGGACGGCACGATAAAGGCTTGGTCGGGCCCGACCGACATCTTCATCACGCCCGGCTATGCCTTTAGTGCCGTGGACGTGTTGATGACAAACTTCCACCTGCCGCGTTCGACGCTGTTCATGCTGGTGTCTGCATTCTCGGGACTTGAGACCATGCGGAATGCCTATCGTCATGCCATCGACACCGGTTACCGGTTCTATTCCTACGGCGATTCGAGCCTGTTGTTCCGGAGCGATCTGTGACCACCGACATTTTCCAGTTCAAGCTTCTCGCCACCGACGGCAAGGCCAGGCGCGGCGAAATCTCGATGCCGCGCGGCACGATCCGGACGCCTGCCTTCATGCCGGTCGGCACCGGCGGGACGGTCAAGGCAATGTACATGGACCAGGTGCGTGATCTTGGCGCCGACATCATACTGGGCAACACCTATCACCTGATGCTCAGGCCCGGCGCCGAACGCATGGCGCGGCTCGGCGGGCTGCACAATTTCGCCCGCTGGGAGCGCCCGATCCTGACCGATTCAGGCGGTTTTCAGGTGATGTCGCTCTCAGCCTTGCGCAAGATCAGCGAGCAGGGGGTCACCTTCCAGTCGCATATTGACGGATCGCGCCACGAGATGAGCCCGGAGCGTTCAATCGAGATCCAGGGACTGCTCGGATCCGACATCCAGATGCAACTGGATGAATGCGTGCGACTGCCCGCCAGCGAGACCGAGATCGAGCGCGCCATGGAAATGTCGCTGCGCTGGGCCGAGCGCTGCCGCGTGGCCTTCGGCGATCAGCCGGGCAAGGCGATGTTCGGGATCGTTCAGGGCGGAGACATTCCGAAGCTGCGCGAACGTTCGGCGCAGGGCCTCTCCGGACTTGATCTGAAGGGCTATGCGGTGGGTGGCCTCGCCGTCGGCGAACCGCAGGATGTCATGCTCGACATGCTCGACGTCACCTGTCCGCTGCTTCCGGCGGCGAAACCGCGGTACCTCATGGGCGTCGGTACACCCGACGACATGCTCAAGTCGGTCGGCCGCGGCATAGACATGTTCGACTGCGTGATGCCGACCCGTGCCGGCCGCCACGGGCTGGCGTTCACCCGCCACGGCAAGATCAACCTGAAGAACGCCCGGCACGCCGAGGATCACCGGCCGCTGGACGAGGAAAGTTCATGCCCGGCCGCGCGCGACTATTCCCGCGCCTACCTGCACCACTTGGTCCGCTCAAACGAAATTCTCGGCATGATGCTGATCACGTGGAACAATCTGAGCTATTATCAGGACCTGATGGCCGGCATCCGCGCCTCGATCGAAGCGCAGAAGTTCGAGGCGTTCTCTGCCGAGACTCAGGAGCGCTGGGCAAGCGGCGATATCGCGCCGCTCGGCTAGAGAGGATTTCAGGCCGCGTCGAGCGTCTGTTCGCAATGCGAGGGACCGCCGTTTGTGCCGGGCCGGTCTGACAGAGCCCTGATCCTCCTGATCTGATAGTCCTTGCCGACCGAGAGTTCGACAAGGCAGGACTTGCCCCGTGAAAAGCCGCCGCGCCAGATGTAGGTGGATGTACCGCCAGCCCCGGCCGTATCGGACACCGGAGGCCCGTAGGCGGCGAAGAAAGCACCGGCCGACTTGCCGTTCCAGCGTGCTTCAAGCGGGTTTGACGCCACCCCAGCGGTTGTGCAGGCTGAAAGGGCAGCGGCGAAGACTGCCAGAAGTGCAAGCCGGAATCGCATGGTCGACATATCCTTGAACGCGGGTGAACCTTTGCGCGGCCGGATCGTCCGCCGCGCTCTCTCATAGCGGATTCGCTGCCCGGGGAAAATCGTTTGTCTGGGCGAGTGATGCGACAAAAGTTGCGGTAGATAGGCCCACCCGGGCGCGACGGGATCGGCCGGTGCCGTCATGGCAACCGATCTCGCCCTCGCTTGACCGGAAAATTCTTCGGGCGCACTATCAAGTGGGGAGATCGGGATCTCCGCACTGCATCAGATCGAGGACAAAGCTATGAATGTTGTGAAAGTGGCTATCGTTATCGCTGCAGCCGCCACATTGGCCGCCTGCACGACAACCGAGAAAACCGCGAGCGGAGCGGGCATCGGCGCAGCCGTCGGCGCGATTGCCTCAAACAGTGTGGGTGGAGCCGTTGCCGGCGCTCTCATTGGCGGGTTCGGTACCTACCTGTTCGAAACGGCTGACGGCAAATGCCAGTACCGCAATTCCAGAGGCAAGATTTACACCACGCGCTGCCACTGGCGGCGATAGCAGGATGTGAGCTTGCTGGGCTTGGTCATGAACACGGCAACTGCCTGATGAAGAAGCTGGCGACCGGTCTGGCGCTCGTCAGCCTTGCCGGAATGGTTTTTGGCTGGTGGGGGCTGGAGACGGTCTCCGGGCGAAGTCATTTTGACGAGATGGCCGGTATCATTCCCATGGCAGCTGGAGGTGGAGCGTTCCTATTGCTGCTGATTGCCGGCGGACTCTACTATTCCGCCCGGCGGTAGGGATTTGACAGAGCCAGAAGACTGCGTGTGGCCGAAGGGACCGGTTGAGAAGCCTTTTCCTCGGTTCCGAGGGTCTCGTTAGGCGATGGCAATGATCTCGAGTTCCTGATCGCCCAGTTCAACCACATCGCCCACCGACTTGCCCATCAACGCGCGGGCAACGGGTGAAGCAAACGATATGGTGCCGGTCTTTGGATCGGCCTCGTCCTCGCCGACAATACGGTAGGTCTGCGGCGGCCGGTCGTCGCGTGAATAGGTTATGGTTGAGCCAAAGGCGACAGTCTCGCGGGAGGACGGATCGGGCATGATCTGTGCTGTGCGAACGCGTTCGGCGAAGTAGCGCGCATCGCGCACGGGAACTGCCTGCTGCCGGCGGCGCTCGTTGACGTCGTCGATGGCGGCGGCGGCATCATAGGCTGAGCGGGCTTTCTCCAGTTCGGCTTCTAGCTGCTTCAGTCCATTCAACGTTACCAGGTTGGGATGATCCGAGACCGGCCGATCCGGGAGTTGGGTTTCTGCCGCGGTTTCGGAACTCTCTTCCTTGGTGAAGGCCACACTCACGGCAATTCTCCATTCTGCATTGGCTGATCCACATACCGCCAGAGCAGCATTGCGATCGATCATAGGGTGATGCAGAGCCAACTGGCAATCCGGCTCGCCTATGGTCCAACGTTGCAGAAGCTGTCCGGTTCCGATTGGTTTAGGAGCGTCACGGGTCCTCTCTTCTCCAGCAGGGGAATGGATCAGGTCTGTGGGGCTGCGGCCCTGATCATCTGGACGCCGTTGATCTTGAAGCTGCCGTCTGGCTGCCTCTCGAGCGAATAGAGGGCAGTCCAGTCTTGTCCGTCGGGCCCCTGGATGATGACCTCCTGAACCATGCCCGATCCGTCCTGTGCGCCCTTGTACCGGCCGAAAGCGAAGTTGCCGGGACGGTAAACAGGCTGGTAGCCGCGCTTGACCATATCGAAGAAGCGGTTCTGATCCGGATACATCCGCTTGATCGAAGGCGCGGCAAAGGAATAGGCCGCCGCCATGTCATCATTGAGAAAGGCATTGATCTGGCTTTCGATGACAGACCGTGCCGTTGCCGCATCATCGGATCGAGCGGGCGTCAGCGAGAGTAACAGGACAGCGAGTGATGCCGTCAGAAATGCAATGAACTGGACGTTTCTTGTCATGACCGTACCTCCATGGTGTTGAAGATAGGACGGAGAACGGAATTGGAAAGTTTCACGTTTTTTCGGCAAACGGTGGCAGTTCATCCGGTTCATGAGGAGTCGCCGAATGATGAATTATAACATTAGGATAGGATGAATTCCTAATGTTATGATTTAGGCCTCTGTCGCATCATGGCACGATCATCACCTTGCCATCGCCAAGTTTCAGGGCGTCGGGTAGGTCGCGGATCGCATCAGTGAGCCTGACTGTCGCCACCACTTCGGTGCTCCAGGCGCCCGAGATGAAGCGGTTCTGGACGGCGCGCAGCGTCTTGAGCTTTGTCAGAATGGAAGCCTGCCGGAACCAGTTCATCAGCCAGTAGCCCTCGATCTTCTTGTTCATGAAAATGAACTGGCCCGCCTCCCTGAGTGTCGGCATTTCGGTTTCGAGCTTGCCGTAGATGATCCAGCGCGCGCGAGCGGGCATGGCGGTGAACAGGTCGGCAGAAACCTGGCCGGCGACTGCGTCGAGCAGGATGCGGGGTTTTTCGGATTTGCAAAGAGCTGCGAATTTGGCAGCAAAGTCAGGGTCCGACTGCAGCAGCACATGTTTCGCGCCGAGCTCCCTGAGGTGCGCCGCCTGGCTTTCCTTGCGGATGACGGCGATCATCGCGTAGCCGTTGTCCCGCGCCAGTCCGGCCATCAGTTTGCCGAGCTGCGAGAAGGCAGCGGTGAATACGAAGCTCCTCGAGCCCGACGCCTTGACGATGTCGAACATGGTCCAGGCGGTCACCGGATTGACCACGTGGCCCGCGGCATCCTCGTCGCGCATCGCCGGCTTGACCACAACGCACATGGCGGCCTGCACGATGATGTACTCGGCCCAGGCGCCGGATCCGTTGACGCCGCCGACAAAGGCAACCCGCTTGCCCTTGAGATAGGTGGCGTAAAGACCGGAGCCAGCGACGACGTCGCCGACACCCTCGAACCCTGCAGCCGCGCCCTTGATTCGCGGCTGGCCGTACTCGCCCTTGATGAAGTAGAGGTCGGACGGATTTACCGATGCCATGCGCACCCGGATCAAGACCTCGCCCGGACCCGGCTTCGGCACCGGCAGCGAGCCATATTCAAGGTATGGTTCAAGGGTTTCGATCGCCGCGCCCTCACGGGTTGGCGCGAAACCGTGGCCCTTGAGGATCAGGGCATTCATGCTGGCGGGCAGGGTCATTTTTCAGTCCTTTGGGGCAGTCCTCATGGAACAAGGATTGTCTTGCCGATACCGCCACGGTCAAGAATCCGCTTGAGCGCGGTCCCCGCCTCGGACAGCGGTTGGTTTTCATCGATGTGCGGCTTGATGCGGCCTTCCGCGTGCCAGGCGAATAGTTCCCGGTTGTTGGCAGCGTAGACCTCTGGTTCCTTTGCAACGAAGGCGCCCCAGAACACGCCGACCAGCGAATACTCCTTGAGCAGCACAAGATTGACCGGAAGCTTGGGAATTTCGCCCGAAGCAAAACCGATGACCAGGAGCCGGCCATTGCGGGCCATGGCGCGCGCGGCGACGTCGAAGGCTGCGCCGCCGACCGGATCGAAGGCAACGTCGACACCACCCGGGGCTTCCTGCTTGAGCGCATCGCGCAATCCCTCATAGGGCAGGGCAAGATCGGCACCCGTCTCGATGCAGGCCTTCTGTTTCTCGGAGGTGGAGGCCACGGCGATGACGCGGGCACCCATGGCCTTGCCGATGGAAATGGCGGCCAAGCCCGTGGACCCCGCACCGCCAAGCACCAGCAGGGTCTCGCCCGGCTGCAGATTTGCCCGCTGCTTGAGCGCGTGATGCGAGGTTCCCCAAGCGCACATCAGCGCACAGGCGTCGGCAAAGGGCATGGTTTCGGGAAGCGGGAAGACCCGGTTTGACGAGGCAAGGACCTTCTCGGCGTAAGCCCCATTGTTGAGCATCACCACGACTCGGTCGCCGGGTTTGACGTGGCTCACATTGTCGCCAATCGCCTCGACGATCCCGGCCGCTTCCATGCCCGGAACAAACGGCGTTTCGGGCTTCATCTGGTAAAGCCCCTGGACCAGCAGGCCGTCGGGATAGTTGACGCCGATGGCTTCGGCCCGAACCACGACCTCATCGGTGCCGGGCTCGGGATCGGGCAGTTCGCGGAATTCCAGGTTGGAGAGCGGACCGTATTCGGGACAGACAATCGCCTTCATGACAGATCACACCTTTTCCTGCGTGTAGCGCTTGAGTTCGGTGCGCGCCACCTGGCGCCGGTGCACGGCGTCGGGACCATCGGCGAGCCTCAGCGTGCGCAGGTGGGTCCAGCTGCGGGCCAGCGGCGTGTCCTGGGAAATGCCCTGGGCGCCGAACATCTGAACCGCCTCGTCAGTGACCTTGAGCGCCACGCGCGGGGCCACCACCTTGATCTGGCTGATCCAGGGGGCTGCGGCGACGCCGTTACCCTGATCCATCATCCAAGCGGCCTTCAGGCACAGAAGCCTTGCCTGTTCGATCTCCATGCGGCATTCGGCGATGATGTCGTAATTGGCGCCGAGCTGGGCCAGTTTCTTGCCGAAGGCCTCGCGCTCGAGCGAGCGCTTGCACATCAGCTCCAGCGCCATTTCGGCTTGGCCGATCGCCCGCATGCAGTGATGGATGCGGCCCGGTCCGAGACGGCCCTGGGCGATCTCGAAGCCCTTGCCCTCGCCAACCAGCAGATTGCTCGCCGGAACCCGGACATCGGTAAACTTGAGATGGAAATGGCCATGCGGGGCGTCATCCTGGCCATAGACCTGCATCGGCCGCAGCTTCTCGATGCCGGCGGTATCGGCAGGAACCAGGATCATCGAGTGGCGAGCGTGTTTCGGCGTGTCCTCGCCGCCGGTGCGGACCATGACGATGTAGATCTTGCAGCGCGGATCGCCCACGCCAGAGGCCCACCATTTCTCGCCGTTGAGCACGTAGTCTTCGCCGTCACGGACGCATGCCATGGACACATTGGTGGCGTCGGACGAGGCAACATTCGGCTCGGTCATCAGGTAGGCGGAGCGGATTTCGCCATTGAGCAGCGGTTCGAGCCACTGCTTCTTGTGTTCGGCGGTGGAATAGCGGTCGAACACCTCCATGTTGCCGGTATCGGGCGCCGAGCAGTTGAAGGTCTCGGCGCCGAGATGCGCCTTGCCCATTTCCTCGGCGAGATAGGCATATTCGACGGTTGTCAGCCCCCGGTCGGACTGGGTGCGCCACAGGTTCCACAGGCCACGTTCCTTGGCCTTGGCCTTGAGGCTCTCGAGGATTTCCGTCTGGCGCGGGGTGTAGCTCCAGCGGTCGCCTTTGGCGCCGACTTCGGCGAGGAATTCCTCGTCAAGCGGCATAATCTCGTTGCGGACCATGTCGCGCACGGCTTCCAGAATGGGTTGCAGATGCTTGGTAACGCCAAGATCCATCGGTTTTGCTTCGGTCATGGAAATCCTCCTCCAGATGTTCGTTCAGGGCGTCTTGCCCGTGTAGCCAAGAAGCCGGATTGCGTAGAGTACACACTCGTCTGCAACGGCTTCGATTTCCTTCTGGTCCTGGCCTTTTCGTGGGGTGAACCAGACAATGGGTCCGTTGATGCACATGAAGACCGAGTTGAGCGCGATCTTGATGTTGGCGAATTCTATGTCACCGGCGGCCATGGCATCTTCCAGCACCTTGCTGAAATGCTCCGAATAGGTGTCGCGCAATTGCGCAAGCTGGCGCAGTTCGGCGTGCTCGTTGGCGGGCATGGTTCCGTGCCTGAGCATATCGACGCCCTGGCCGACGACGTTCTGGAAAGCCTTGGTGCGGATCACGCACATGACATGCGCCTTGAGCACGGCCTTCAGCCGCTCGATGGGCGGCATGTCGCGTTCGAGGATGGGCTCGATAGCCTGGAAGTTCATCATCATGCCGGTGCGATAGACATCGAGGAAGAGTTCTGCCTTGGAGGCGTAGTGGTGGTAGATCCGCCCCTTGGTCGATGCAATCCGGGCCGCGACCTCGTCGAGACTGGTGGCAGAATATCCGCGAGCCTCGAAACACAGTGCGGCCCCCTCCATGATTTCCATGCGGGAAAGGTCGGTGTCGCTCTGACGCCGGTATTTGGTCGATCGCGTCGCGGTCGCCATCCCTGGATCTGCCTCCATCCCGTCCTGCGGCACTCGTGCCGTATGTTGCGAAGAATATTTTCAAACCGTCTTGCAGTTGGCTGCGACTTGAACATACTATCGAGTATGTTGTCAATCGACGAGACAACGCTATCGTCAAGACGCGATGCGGCGCCTCAATCGCCGTTCAACGCACCGGGAGAGAGAAGACATGAGTGATGCGAGCGACAGCTATCTGGGCGATCTGTTCGGGGTGAAGGGGAAAACGGCCCTGGTCACGGGCGGTGCGACCGGTATCGGGCGCATGATCGCCACGGGTCTGGTTCAGGCCGGTGCTCGCGTGATGATCGCATCGCGCAAGGGGGAAGATTGCGTGCGTGTGGCCGACGAGATCAACGCGCTGGGTGCGGCAGGTTCGGCCGAGGGATTTGCCGGCGACGTCGGCACGGCGGAAGGTGTTGCCGACCTGGTCGAGGCCGTGAAGGCGCGGACTGACCGTCTCCACATACTCGTCAACAATGCCGGCGTGTCCTGGGGTGCAGCTTATGAAGAGTTTCCCCACGCCGCATGGGCCAAGGTGATGTCGGTGAATGTGGCGGGGCTTTTCACTTTGACGCGGGATCTGACACCGCTGCTGGTCGCGGCGGCAAGTGACGCCGATCCGGCGCGGATCATCAATCTGGGCTCGGTGATGGGAACCCAGCCGGCCGCCGACGGGGCCTATTCCTACTCGGCCTCAAAGGCTGCGGTTCATCACCTGACCAGGATCCTCGCCGAAGAACTTGCCGGACGGCGCATCACTGTCAATGCGTTCGCCCCGGGACCGTTTCAAAGCCGGATGACCGCTTTCGCAACGGCCAAGGAAGAACAAGTGGAACGCGTCAGCGCAGGCGTACCGTTGGGACGCATTGGCGGCCCCGACGATGTGGCCGGCGCCACGCTCTATCTGTGCAGTCGGGCAGGGGCCTATATTACCGGCGCGATCCTGCCGATTGACGGCGGGCTGTCGGTGCAACACGATATCCGCCTTTTCAAGGATGCGTGAGATGGAAGAACAACCTTTCGACATGGAAGCCTTGGCAGACGAGTTGCATGAGCTCGTGCCGGGGTTTTCAGGCCTGCATGCGATCGAGAAATTCAACACCGGCCAGTCCAATCCGACCTACCGGGTGGAGGCCGACAGCGGGCGCTATGTGCTTCGGGCCAAGCCACCCGGGACATTGTTAAAATCGGCCCACCAGGTTGACCGCGAGTACCGGGTGATGAAGGCGCTGGCTGCAAACAACGTGCCGGTGCCGAAGGTCTTTGGGCTTTCCGGAGAAGACAGTGCCATCGGCCGGATGTATTTCGTCATGGAACTGGTCGAGGGCCGGATTTTCTGGGACCCGGCCTTGCCTGAAGTCAGCAAGCAGGAGCGCTCTGCCATCTATGACGGCATGAACGATGTTCTGGCGCGGCTTCACAAGGTTGATGTCGAGGCTGCCGGACTGTCCGATTACGGACGTCCGGGAAACTATTTCGCGCGGCAGATCCGGCGCTGGAGCGAACAGTACATCGCCAGCAAGACCGAGGAACTTCCGGCCATGGATCGGCTTATGGAATGGCTTTGGGAAAACCTGCCCGACGATGACGGACTCGTTTCGGTGGTGCATGGCGACTACCGCCTCGACAACATGATCTTTGCGCCCCATGGCGAGGAAGTCCGAGCGTTGATTGACTGGGAACTGTCAACGCTCGGTCATCCGCTGGCGGATCTGTCCTACCAGTGCATGCAGTGGCGTCTGCCGCACAAGAGCGGGTTCCGGGGCTTGGGCGGGCTTGACCGGGCTGAACTCGGCATCCCGAGTGAAGCCGACTATGTGGCGCTCTACTCCGAGCGCAGCGGCATTGCGGTCGACAACTGGACGTTCTGCCTGTCATTTTCGTTTTTCAGGCTCGCGGCGATCCTGCAAGGCGTCTATAAGCGCGCGCTCGACGGCAATGCCTCAAACCCTGAACGCGCCCGCGAAATCGGCAAGGCGGTGCCGCAACTTGCGGCCATGGCGAATGACATCATGTCCGGAAAGGCTTGAACAATGGCGGATTTTCAGGGACGGGCGGTCATCCTGACCGGCGCCACTGGTGGTTTCGGGCAGGCGGCAGCCAGGCATTTCGCGAAGGCAGGGGCAAAGCTCGTGCTCAGCGATCTCGCCTCCGGTCGGCTTGACGCCCTGGCCGAAGAACTCGGCGGCCAGGCGGTCGTGGTCAGCGGCGACATTTCCGATCCGGAACTGTCCGAACGGCTGGTGGAAAAGGCGCTGTCGGAATTCGGCCGGCTCGATATCGCCATCAACAATGCCGGTATCGTGCATGACATGATGCCGCTGCCAAGGACGCCGATCGCTGACGCCCGCAAGGTCATCGATATCGACCTGATGGGTGTGTTCTACGCCATGCGGGCGCAATTGCCGGCGCTCGAGCAGCGTTTTCGCGAGACCGGCGAGACCGGAGCAATCATCAATGTCGCCTCCGTCGCCGGCGTTGTCGCCGCCCCGATGCTTTCGGTCTATGCGGCGGCCAAACACGGCGTCGTGGGCCTGACGAAGTCTGCGGCGATCGAATATGCGCGCCGCGGCGTGCGGGTCAATGCGCTTTGCCCCTCGTTCGCGCGGACGCCGATGGCGACCGATTTTCTCGACAGGGCCGGCAAGGATCGTGCGGCGGCGGAAGCTGCCATGGTTCAGGCAATCCCGATGCGCCGGCTGGCCGAGGTCGAGGAAGTGATTGCCGGCATGATCTATCTCGCTGATCCGGCATCGAGTTTCGTCACCGGCCAGACCTTGCAGGTTGATGGCGGACTTTCGGCTTCCTGACGCAACTACCTGCCGACCGAGCTACGGTTCTTGCACATCGGTTGAGCAAATCGGTTGATTGAACTTGAAGTTCGGTGAGTGCAAGATGATCTCAACGTGATCATTCCGGAGGCAGGACCATGCAAGAACTCACCCACTATATCGGCGGCCAGCACGTGAAGGGCAAGTCGGGCCGGTTTGCCGACGTGATGAACCCGGCAACCGGCGAAGTTCAGGCCAAGGTGCCGCTGGCTTCCAATGATGAAATGGCCGAAGCCGTCGCAGTTGCGGCGAAAGCGCAGGTCGGCTGGGCTGCGACCAATCCGCAGAAGCGGGCCCGCGTGCTGATGAAGTTCGTCGAGCTCTTGCACCGCGACATGGACAAGCTCGCCGAAGCGCTGTCGCGCGAACACGGCAAGACCATTCCCGACGCCAAGGGCGACGTGATCCGCGGTCTGGAAGTGGCCGAATTCTGCTTTGGCGCGCCGCATCTCTTGAAGGGCGAGTTCACCGAGGGCGCTGGTCCTGGCATCGACATGTACTCGCTGCGCCAGCCGCTGGGTGTGGTGGCGGGCATCACGCCGTTCAATTTCCCGGCTATGATCCCGATGTGGAAATTCTGCCCAGCGATCGCCGCCGGCAATGCCTTCATCCTCAAGCCCTCGGAGCGCGATCCGTCGGTGCCGCTGATGCTGGCCGAACTGATGAGCGAGGCGGGTGCGCCGGACGGCATTCTTAATGTCGTAAACGGCGACAAGGATGCGGTGGATGCCATTCTCGATCATCCCGAAATCATGGCGATCGGCTTTGTCGGATCGACCCCGATCGCGCAGTACATCTATGCCCGCGGCTGCGCCAACGGCAAGCGGGTGCAGTGTTTTGGCGGCGCCAAGAACCACATGATCATCATGCCGGACGCCGACATGGACCAGGCCGTCGATGCGCTGATCGGTGCCGGCTATGGGGCTGCGGGCGAACGCTGCATGGCGATTTCGGTGGCAGTGCCGGTCGGCGAAAAGACCGCCGATCTCTTGATCGAGAAACTGGCACCCCGCGTTGAAGCTCTGAAGATCGGGCCGTACACCGGCGGTGATGACGTCGATTTCGGCCCGCTGGTGACGAAACAGGCGCGCGACCGGGTCCTTGGCCTCGTCAATTCCGGCGTCGAGCAGGGCGCCAAGCTCGTGGTCGACGGCCGCGATTTCAAGCTGCAGGGCTATGAGAACGGCAACTTCATCGGCGGCTGCCTGTTCGACAATGTCACCCGCGATATGGACATCTACACGCAGGAAATCTTCGGGCCGGTTCTCTCCGTGGTTCGTGCGCCCAACTATGCCGAGGCGCTGCGCTACCCGATGGAGCACGAATACGGCAACGGTACCGCGATCTACACCCGCGATGGTGACACCGCACGCGATTTCGTCAGCCGGATCAATATCGGCATGGTCGGCGTCAACGTGCCGATCCCGGTGCCGCTGGCCTATCACACCTTCGGCGGCTGGAAGAAATCCGGCTTCGGCGATCTCAACCAGCACGGCCCGGATGCATTCCGGTTCTATACCCGCACCAAGACGGTGACCGCGCGCTGGCCTTCCGGTATCAAGGAAGGAGCCGAGTTCGTCATCCCGACCATGGGTTGAACGAACCACGCAAAGATATTGTCAGGCACCGGGAGGCGGAATGGCCATGGACTTTGAGCTGAACGAGGAACAGCAGGCGATCTTCGACATGGCGCGCGACTTCGGCGCCGAAAAGATCGCGCCCTTCGCGGCGCAATGGGAAAAGGAAGAGGCGATCCCGCGCTCCGTGCTTGAGGACGCCGCCGCCCTCGGGCTCGCGGCAATCTACGTGCCGGAAGAGGACGGTGGCTCGGGTCTGACCCGGCTCGACGCGACGCTGGTGTTCGAGGCCTTATCGATGGCCTGTCCTTCGGTGGCCTCGTTCCTGTCGATCCACAACATGTGCACCTGGATGGTCTCGTCCTACGGCTCGGTCGAAATGAAGGCGCGGCTGTTGCCTGATCTGGTCACGATGAACAAGATCGCCTCCTACTGCCTGACCGAACCGGGCTCGGGATCGGATGCCTCGGCGCTTCGGACCCGCGCCGAACGGACCAATGAAGGCTACAAGCTCAATGGCACCAAGGCGTTCATTTCCGGCGGCGGGTTTTCCGATCTCTACCTGGTGATGACCCGCACCGGGGCGGATGGCCCCAAAGGGATCTCTGCTGTGGTCGTCGAGGACGGCACGCCAGGACTTTCCTTCGGTGCGCCGGAGAACAAGATGGGGTGGCGGTCGCAGCCGACCTCGCAGGTGCAGTTCGACGATTGCGTGATCCCGGCCGAAAATCTGCTTGGTGAGGAGGGCGCCGGTTTCCGTTATGCCATGAGCGGGCTCGACGGCGGGCGGCTCAACATTGCAGCCTCGGCACTCGGCGGCGCGCAATCGGCGCTCGACAAGACGCTCGCCTATATGGGCGAGCGCGAAGCCTTCGGTAAAACCATCGACCAGTTCCAGGCGCTTCAGTTCCGGCTTGCTGACATGGAAACCGAAATGCAGGCGGCACGGATCTTCCTGCGCCAGGCGGCGAGCAAGCTCGACCGCAAGGCCCCCGACGCGACCAAGTTCTGCGCCATGGCGAAGCGGTTCGTCACCGACACGGCGTTCAATGTCGCCAATGACGCGCTGCAGCTGCATGGCGGATATGGCTATCTGGCCGATTATGGAGTCGAGAAGATCGTCCGCGATCTCAGGGTCCACCAGATCCTCGAAGGCACCAACGAGATCATGCGGCTGATCGTGTCGCGGGCGCTGCTGGCGGAACGCGCCGCATGAGCATCCGCATCCGCAAGATCGGCCGGATCGGACAGATCACGCTGCAGCGGCCCGAAGCGCTCAATGCGGTTACCTATGAGATGGTGCTGGCGATCGAGGCGGCGCTCGACGGCTGGCGTGACGACGATGACGTCGCCTGCGTGCTGATCGACGCGGAAGGCCACAAGGCGTTTTCCGCCGGGGGCGACCTGCAGTACATGTACGACACCGCGTCCAAGGGCGATTTCGATGCGGGCCGGACCTTCTGGCGCGACGAGTACAGGCTCAACGCAAAGATTGCTGTTTACCCCAAACCCTATATCGCGCTGTGCCAGGGATTTACCATGGGTGGTGGCGTCGGCGTGTCGCTGCATGGCTCGCACCGTGTGGTCGGCGAGAGCTCGAAGATCGCCATGCCGGAATGCGCGGTCGGGCTTGTGCCCGATGTCGGCGGAACGCTGCTGCTTGCGCGGGCTCCCGGGCGGCTGGGCGAGTATCTCGGGGTCACCGGCTACCGGATGAACGCGTCGGACGCGATTCTCGCGGGCTTTGCCGATTATTTCATACCGGAAGCCGAGTGGTCGGGTTTGACCGAAGCGCTGATCGAGACCGGGGATGCGTCGGCGGTCGCCGCGCTCGCGCAGGACCCGGAAGACGGCCCGCTGATGGGGCTTCGCGCGCAGGTGGATGAGCATTTCGGCGGTGAGAGGCTGACCGACATTCTGGCGGACTTGCCGGACAATGATTGGGGAGCGGCCACAGTCAAGGCCATTCGCGCCGGATCGCCGCTTTCAACCAACTGCACGATTGAACTGGTGCGGCGGGCGCGGACCGGCGACGAAATCCGCGCGGCGCTGCAACAGGAGTACCGCTTTACCTCGCGCAGTGCGTCTGAGGGAGACTTCGTCGAGGGTATCCGTGCGGCGATCATCGACAAGGACCGGAACCCGCGCTGGCGTCACGCGAGCGTTGAAGAGGTGACGGCTGACACGGTGGCAGCGATGCTGTCTGAACCACTGGGCGGCGATATCGATATTTAGCCACGGCTCTGTCGCCGTTCGGGAATGAAGTGTTTGGGAGGACGTCATGAAAATCGGATTTATCGGACTGGGCAACATGGGCGCGCCGATGGCGGCGAACCTGATCAAGGCCGGGCATCAGGTGACCGGTTTTGATGTCGCGGGCGTGACCGTTGAAGGGGCGGCCAACGCAGGCTCCGCGGCGGACGCGGCATCCGGCCAGGATGCGGTGATCACCATGCTGCCGAATGGCGAGATTTTACGCACGGTCTATGCGGAGATTGTGCCTGCGGGCGCGAAGGGCTCGGTGTTCATCGATTGCTCGACCGTTGACGTGGACAGCGCCCGCGCAGCGCATGAGATGGCGGCCGCAAATGGGCTGCTTTCCGTCGATGCGCCGGTATCGGGCGGCGTTGGCGGAGCGGCTGCCGGGACGCTGACCTTCATGGCCGGCGGCAGCGACGAGGCGTTCTCGCGCGCCGCACCACTCTTCGAGATCATGGGCAAGAAGGCGGTGCATTGCGGCGCGGCCGGGGCAGGGCAATCGGCCAAGATTTGCAACAACATGCTGCTCGGCATCTCGATGATCGGCGCTTGTGAGGCCTTCGCGCTGGCCGAGAAGCTGGGTCTGTCGGCGCAGAGCCTGTTCGACGTCGTCTCGACCTCGTCGGGCTCCTGCTGGTCGGTCAACACCTATTGCCCGGTGCCCGGCGTCGGTCCGCAAAGCCCGGCCGACAATGGCTACAAGCCTGGGTTTGCCGCTGAATTGATGCTCAAGGATCTGAAGCTGTCGCAACAGGCAGCCGAGAGCGTTTCAGCGATGACGCCGATGGGCGCGCGGGCAACAGAACTCTATGATCAGTTCGTGGCGGGTGAGGGCAAGGGACGCGATTTCTCGGCGATTATCGAGGAACTGAAATAGAAGAGGGCATCGGCGCGCCTTGCGCGCTGGTGGCTTTTCATCACAGCTGCGTCTTCGCTGACGCTACCGGCAGCGCCGGATCTTTTCTACGAGGCCACGTCCAATGACCGATTCCGCACCGATCTCGATTGAGCAAGGTCTGAGAACGGATCATCGCGACGTCGCAGCCGCCCTGTTCTGGGAAGCCTTCAAGGGCAAGCTGATGCCGGTGATGAAACCCGAAACCAAGGCGCTTGCTTTCCTGGTTAGCGCAATCGACCCGTCGCATGCAATCAGCGCCGTGTCGGGACGCGGGGAACTTCTCGGGATTGTCGGCTTCAAGACGACCGAAGGCGGGTTTGTCGGCGGCGGCTTGCGGGAGATGACAAAGGTTTACGGGCCGGTTGGTGGATTCTGGCGCGGTTTGTTGCTTTCGGTGCTGGAACGGCCGGTTGAAGCCGGCACGCTGCTGATGGACGGAATCTTCGTTTCCGCGTCTGCGCGAGGGCAGGGTGTGGGCACCATGCTCCTCGACGCCGTCCGGTTGAAAGCCATCGATTTTGGGCTGGCGCGTATTCGTCTCGATGTGATCGACAGCAATCCACGCGCTCGTGCGCTCTATGAAAGACAGGGATTTGTTGCCCTGGAGACAAGCGAAACGGGCCTTTTTCGCCATGTTTTCGGATTCCGATCCTCAACGCGGATGAACTGCCAATTGTGACACCAAACCGACCGGGAGAGCGCAGGCAAACACCGGCCTTGCGGCTTCAGGCTGGGCCTTCCGGCAAGCCCTGCTCGAGAACCCGGCGCAACCGCACTTTCACGGAAGGGGCCGTTTCGCTTCGTTCGGCAGCTTCCAGAACGGCGCGTGCCTGCTCGCGATACGTCGGATGGTCAAGAGCAAGCTGATGCAGGCCGGAATAGGCCCACGCCCTTACAAACTTGTTTGGCTCCTGGCTGCAGGCCAGCACGAAACGCCACGCCGTCTCCTTGCTCGGCCCGGAGAAGGCGATATGGGGAAAAATCTGCAGGCAATGCAGCTTGGCCTCCCAGTCTGACAGTCCGGGCAGCAAAGCCACCAGTTTGAGGGTCAGGTCAGGATCGAGCCTGTCGAGCGCATTTTCCAGCCTGTGCTTCAAAAGCCATGTGGCGCCGGTTTCGAGATCCTGGGTGCCCGCCAGGGTAACAAGCCTGTCCATCAAGTCTTCGTCCGCGGCATTGTTCTCGTGGATCTGAATGATGGCTTTTACGGACTTTCGGTCCCAGGTGCGCAACTCTGATTCTAGGGACACATGAGCCTCCCGGATAGCGGCTGTGGCAGCTCTGGTTTCTGTGGTTGATCCATTAGGTCTGATCCGATGCTAATGGGTTTCCTCAATTTTCACCATGCTTCCGACGGCGCATCCATATCGTGCGCGACAAGGTTGATAGTTACATTTACAACTGATTTTATGCGGGCCTGATTTGACCAGTTATCGGAGTGCTGCAATGTCGCTTGCCTATATGCCGGGTTTTGGAAACGACTTTGAAACGGAAAGCCTGCCGGGTGCTCTGCCGCAGGGCCAGAATTCGCCGCAGCGCTGCGCCTACGGGCTCTATGCCGAGCAGCTTTCCGGCTCTCCGTTCACCGCGCCGCGCGGCACCAACGAGCGCTCCTGGCTCTACCGTATCCGCCCGAGCGTTCGTCACACAACGGATTTCAGGGTGATCGACCGGCCGTACTGGCGTTCGGCGCCGGCTCAGGATTCGGGCATCCTGTCGTTGGGCCAACGCCGCTGGGACCCGACACCCTATCCGGACGGGGACGTGCATTTTCTTGATTCGCTGCACACCATCACCACCGCCGGCGACGTGGTCGGGCAGGCCGGCATGGCGACGCATATCTATGCGCTTACCGCCGATATGGAAGACGACTACTTCTTCAATGCCGATGGCGAGATGATGATCGTACCGCAGGAAGGCGCGCTCACAGTCTTCACGGAAATGGGCATCATCGAGGTGGCGCCGCTGGAGATCGTGGTGCTGCCGCGCGGCATGATGTTCAAGGTGATGCGCGGCGAAGGCGTCGAACGGGCGCGCGGTTATGTCTGCGAGAATTATGGTGCCAAGTTCACGCTGCCCGAACGCGGGCCGATCGGCGCCAACTGCCTGGCCAATCCGCGCGATTTCAAGACCCCGGTCGCGGCCTATGAGGACAAGGAAACGACTTGCCTGGTGCACATCAAATGGTGCGGCGTCTTTCATGTCACGGCCATTGGCCATTCGCCGCTCGACGTGGTGGCCTGGCACGGCAATTACGCACCCTACAAGTACGATCTGAGGACCTATTCGCCGGTTGGCGCGATCGGCTTCGACCATCCCGATCCGTCGATCTTCACGGTGCTGACAGCGCCTTCGGGCGAGGCGGGAACGGCGAACATCGATTTCGTGATCTTCCCGCCGCGCTGGATGGTGGCCGAGCATTCGTTCCGTCCGCCCTGGTATCACCGCAACATCATGAGCGAATTCATGGGCCTTATCGAAGGCCAGTACGACGCCAAGGAAGAAGGCTTCGTGCCCGGTGGCATGAGCCTGCACAACATGATGATGCCGCACGGGCCTGATCATGATGCCTTTGAAAAGGCCTCGACGGTGGACCTGAAACCAGTCAAGCTGTCCGATACGATGGCGTTCATGTTTGAAACCCGCTTCCCGCAGATGGTCACCCGTTACGCGGCAGAGCTGGAAACGCTTCAGAACGGCTATGTGAACTGCTGGGAGGGGATCGAGCGGAAATTCGACGGCACGCCGGAAGCCGGCGGGTGGTCGGGCGCCAAGTAGGCCATCATCTAGATTGCCGCGACGCGGAAGCCGAGCGGTACTCCGGGCATGCCGAGACTGCCCGGCCGGCCTGAGCGCGGGGGCCAAGTTATCCCGTTCCGGGAAGAGACAAAGGGAGAGATGGACCGGAACCTGAGGTCCATCTGACAAACCACAGAGGAACATCGCATGAAACTAGCCACTCTTCGTGACGGCAGCCGGGACGGGCGTCTCGTCGTCGTCTCGCGTGATCTCACCCGTGCGTCGGGGGTGCCGCACATCGCGCGGACGCTGCAGGCGGCACTTGATGACTGGAAGCATGTGGCGCCGCGGCTTCGGGATGTGGCCCAGATGCTGGAAAGCGGCGCGGAGCCGACCGAACGGTTTCACGAGCGCGATGCGCTGTCGCCGCTGCCGCGGGCCTATCAGTGGGCCGACGGTTCGGCCTATGTCAATCACGTCGAGCTGGTGCGCAAGGCGCGCGGCGCGGAGATGCCGGCGAGTTTCTGGGAAGAACCGCTGATGTACCAGGGCGGCTCCGACAGTTTCCTGGCTCCGCGTGGCCCGATCCGGATGGCGGATGAAGCCTGGGGGATCGATTGTGAAGGCGAAGTCGCAGTCATCGTGGGTGATGTGCCGATGGGGGCTGATATCGACACCTGCCGCGAGGCGATCGAATTGGTGATGCTGGTCAATGATGTGAGCCTGCGCGGGCTGATCCCGGCGGAGCTTGCAAAGGGCTTCGGCTTCTTCCAGGCCAAGCCGTCGTCTGCATTCTCGCCGGTCACGGTCACGCCTGACGAGTTGGGCGATGCCTGGGATGGCGGCAAGCTCAGCCTGCCGCTCGATGTCGATCTCAATGGTGAAGCCTTTGGCCGCGCCAATGCCGGGGTCGACATGACCTTCGATTTTCCGCAATTGATCGCACATGCAGCAAAGACCCGTCCGCTGTGCGCCGGAACGATCATCGGTTCCGGCACCGTGTCGAACAAGGGGCCGGACGGTGACCCCGGCAAGCCGGTGAGCGAAGGCGGTGCGGGTTACTCGTGCATTGCCGAAATCCGCATGATCGAGACGATCGCATCGGGCAAGCCGTCAACACCGTTCATGCGCTTCGGCGATACCGTGCGCATCGAGATGAAGGACGCCGATGGCCATTCGATATTCGGCGCCATCGAGCAAACAGTTGAAAAAGTTTAGGACAGATCAATGAGCAAGAAATTCGCATCCGCCGGTGACATGACGGAAAAGAACATCTCCTTTACGGAGATCGGCCGGGACATCTGGGCTTTCACGGCCGAGGGTGACCCCAATTCCGGCGTCATCATCGGCGATGACAGCGTCATGGTGGTCGAGGCGCAGGCGACGCCGCGGCTTGCCAACAAGGTGATCGAGAGGATTCGCTCGGTCACCGACAAGCCGATCAGCCATCTGGTGATGACCCATTATCACGCCGTGCGCGTGCTCGGGGCGTCTGCCTACAATGCGCCGACCGTGATCATGGGCGACGTGGCGCGGGCGATGGTGGAGGAGCGCGGCGCCGAGGACTGGGCGTCGGAGTTCGAGCGTTTCCCGCGGCTGTTCCAGGGCCATGAGAGCATTCCCGGGTTGACCTATCCAACGACCACCTTTTCCGAGCGCATGACGGTCTATCTCGGCAAGCGCAAGGTTGACCTGATGCATCTCGGCCGCGCCCACACCGCCGGCGACATCGTCGCCTGGGTGCCCGATGAGGAAGTCATGTTCACCGGCGACATCGTCGAGTACCACTCGGCGTGCTATTGCGGCGACGGCCATTTCGACGACTGGGGCGATACGCTCGACATGATCCGGATGTTTGATCCGCAGGCGATCGGTCCCGGACGTGGTGATGCGCTGGTCGGCCGCGAGATGGTCAATGCGGCGATCGACAGCACCCGCGACTTCGTCGATTCCACCTATCGCCCGGTGGCCAAGGTGGTGGCGCGCGGCGGCACGCTGAAAGAAGCGTGGGACGCTGTGCGGGCCGAATGCGATCCGAAGTTCAAGGATTTCGCGATCTACGAGCACTGCCTTCCGTTCAATGTCGCCCGCGCCTATGACGAAGCCCGCGGCATCGATACGCCACGAATCTGGACCGCGGAACGCGATGCGGACATGTGGGCGCAGTTGCAGGGCTGAAGCGCGCGGGCGGCTCAGTCCGCCCGTTGCATCCACCGCAACGCGATGAGTTCCATCGGGCATTGGGACATGCAACCTCAGCACAGGTCTTCCGGGTTCGAGGTTTGCATGGACCGTCCATCCAAAAGACAATTCGCGGGTTGATAGTTACATCTGTAACTAATATTTTTGGTTTGAGGCGTGCGATTTCCGGCCCGATCAGATCAGGATCGGCCCGGTGATCGGCAGGAAGGGAGATCATGAGCAAGATATTCGAGGTTCCGCTCTATCCGTATCAGCGCTGTGCTGACCAGGATCAGGCAACGCCGGTGCGCCACAAGGTGGTGGTTGTCGGCGCCGGACCTGTGGGGCTGGCGCTGGCAATCGATCTTGCGATGCAGGACGTACCGGTTGTCGTGATCGACGAGAATGACAAGGTCTCTTGGGGATCGCGGGCGATCTGCTTTGCCAAGCGGCCGCTCGAGATTCTCGACCGGCTCGGTTGCGGCGATCCGATGGTCGACAAGGGCGTGGTCTGGAACCTCGGCAAGGTCTACTTCGACGAACGCCAGGTGTTCGGCTTCAACCTGCTGCCCGAAGAGGGGCACAAGCGTCCGGCCTTCATCAACCTGCAGCAGTACTACATGGAGCAGTATCTGGTTGACCGGGTGCGCCAGTTGCAGGCCGAAGGCAAGCCGATCGAGCTGCGCGGCGGCAACAAGGTTGTCGAGGTGACCCAGGATGACGAACGCGCCGAACTGACGATCAGCACGCCAGACGGCCCCTACAGGGTGCAGGCGGACTTTGCTATTGCCTGCGACGGAGCGGCTTCGCCGATCCGGACCATGATGGGGTTGGACTTCGTCGGCCGCGTCTTCGAGGACAATTTTCTCATTGCCGATGTGGTGATGGAGGCCAAGTTTCCGACCGAGCGCTGGTTCTGGTTCGACCCGCCCTTCAATCGCGGCCAGTCGGCGCTCCTGCACAAGCAGCCCGACAATGTCTGGCGCATCGATTTCCAGCTCGGCTGGGATATCGACCGTGCCGAGGAGCTCAAGCCCGAGAACATCGACCGGCGGCTGAAGGCGATGCTTGGCGACGACATCAGCTACGAGCTCGAATGGAGCTCGATCTACACGTTCCAGTGCCGGCGTATGGACAAGTTCCATCAGGGCCGGGTGATCTTCGCCGGCGACGCCGCGCATCAGGTATCGCCATTCGGCGCCCGCGGTGCAAATTCCGGCCTGCAGGACACCGACAACCTGGCTTGGAAGCTCAAACTGGTCATCGACGGTAAGGCACCAGTTACGCTTCTTGACTCTTATGATGCCGAGCGGGTTCACGGAGCGGACGAGAACATTCTCAACTCGTCGCGGTCGACCGATTTCATCACGCCGAAATCGGAGATCAGCCGCATTTTCCGCGATGCGGTTCTGGACCTGTCGGAGCGCTACGAGGCGACACGCCCGATGGTCAATTCGGGACGGTTGTCGGTGCCATGCACCTATGACGGTTCGCCGCTCAATGGCGATGATTGCGCGTTGATGCCGGCGCGCACCCGTCCAGGCTCGCCGATGGTCGACGCGCCGGTTCCGGGCGGCTGGCTGCTCGACCGGACGGGCTTCGGCTTTCAGCTGATGACAATCGATGAAAATGCTCCTGAAGCACTCGATGTTGATGGGATCGAGGTGAAGCGGCTGGCGCTGACGACTCCCGGCGATGCGGATGGTTATCTCAAGCAACGCTATCTCGGAGACGCGAATTCCGCGGTCTATCTGGTCCGTCCGGACCAGCATGTGGCGGCGCGATGGGACCATTACGACGAAGCGGCCGTCAAGGCGGCACTTCTCAAGGCGATCGGGAGGTAATCGATGACCGCGCTCAACACAAAGGCCAACATAAACGGGCCTGACGAATTCTATGCCGATCTGCTCTCGGTGCACGAGGGCCTCACCAAAGAGCAAAGCGACGCGCTCAATGCGCGGCTGATCCTGCTTATGGCCAACCATATCGGCGACCGCGAGGTGCTGTCGCAGGCCCTGCGTGCCGCCGCGCTGAAAGATTGAACGGAGGAGCATTGCCATGAAAATCGAACAGATCCATCACGTGGCCTATCGCTGCAAGGACGCCAAGGAAACCGTCAACTGGTATGTCGACAATCTCAACATGGATTTCGTGCTCGCCATTGCCGAGGACAAGGTTCCGTCGACCCACGAGCCCGATCCCTACATGCACGTGTTCCTCGACGCGGGGCAGGGCAACGTGCTGGCCTTTTTCGAGTTGCCGACCAAGCCAGAGATGGGGCGTGACGAGAACACCCCGATCTGGGTTCAACATATCGCCTTCAAGGTGAAGGACCGCGATACGCTGGTTGCCTTCAAGGAAAGGCTCGAGGCCAACGGCATCGATGTTCTCGGGGTGACCGATCACTCGATCTTCCATTCAATCTATTTCTTCGATCCGAACGGCCATCGCGTCGAACTGGCCTGCCCGGACCCGGACGAAGATGCCATGATCAAGCGGTTGGACTCGGTCAAGTGGGACATGCTTGAAGAATGGTCGAAGACCAAAAGGGCGCCCAAGCATGCAGACTGGCTGCACGCCAAGGAGCTGTCAAAAGCCTGAGGACATCATCAATGGCAACGCCCGTTCTTTATGACTACTGGCGCTCGTCAGCGAGCTACCGCGTGCGCATTGCGCTCAACCTCGCCGGCGTCGAGTACACGCCCGTGGTGGTGGACCTGCTGAGCAAGGCACACAAGAGCCCGGAACACCTGAAGCGCAATCCGCAAGGGCTGGTTCCGGCGCTCGAGATCGACGGGCTGATGCTGACGCAGTCGCTGGCGATCATCGAGTATGTGATAGAGACACGCGGCGTGTCGCTGCTGCCTGACGATGCGGCGGGGCGGGCGCGGGTGCGGGCGCTGGCGGACAGCATTGCCATGGATATCCATCCAGTCTGCAACATGTCGGTGGTGGCGCATCTGCTCGAACTTACCGGCGGCGGCGACGCGGTCCGGTCAGCCTGGATGCAGAAATGGATCGGCGCCGGGCTCGAAGCCTTCGAAAAGATGCTCGATCATCCGGATACCGGAACCTTCTGCCACGGCGATGCGCCGGGTTTGGCGGATATCTGCCTTATCCCGCAGATCTACAATGCCGAACGCTGGGGCGCAGACATCTCCGGACTGAGCCGCATCCAGATGATCCGGCAGGCCTGCGACGCACTGCCGGCTTTCGCCAGGGCGCATCCCGATCGGAACAATTTCAAAAGTTGAGTCAGATCCTGGCCAGGCGCTTTTCCACGCTGGCGAGATATCTGGCGCGGCTTTCCGGCGTGGACTTGTCCATCAGGTAATGCGCCATGAACAGCCGGCGGCAGCGCTTGCCGCAGAGCGCGCGCATGCCGCGCAGGATGGTGCGCTTGCCTGGGTGGGCCACGACATAGGACCACCAGCGCGGCGCGCCGCAAGTGGTGATCACACCCAGCAGATTGATGTGGGTCATCAGCGGTTCGATCGGGCCGGGGCCGTCGGGGATGCGGAATGTCAGGTCAGGCGTCCAGACCCGGTCGAGCCAGCCCTTGAGCATGGCCGGCAGCCCGTACCACCAGGTCGGATAGACAAACAGCAGGCCCTCTGCAGCCCGGAGCCGTTCCGCATGTGTTGGAAACGGGTGATCGGCCAGTTTCATTTCATTGTAATGGCGACGTTCATCGGCCGGCATCACCGGATCGAAGCCTTCGGCATAAAGATCGAGCAGATCAACCTCATGGCCGTTTTGCTCAAGTGTGCGAACTGCCGTGTCGCGGATACTGGCGCAGAAACTTTCGGGCACCGGGTGGCAGTAAACCAGGAGAATTCGCATCAGATCCTGTCCAGGGCGCGTTCCACCTTCGACATGAACGCGTGCCGCGTCTTGTCGGTGGAGAGGTTCATTTCATAATGGGCGAGGTAGTTGACCGGCGCGCCGGGCTTCACGGTCGCGCGCAGCATGCGGTTGGCGATCTTGCGCGGCGGATCGCCCATCAGCCATGTTCTGAAGCGCGAGCCGCCATAGGAGGTGACGACAACGATCCGGGTGATGTTGTGCAAGGTCGGCCGCACCTTGCCGTTGACCAGGCCGAAACTCACGCCGGGAAGAAACACCCGGTCGATCCAGCCCTTGAGAATGGCCGGATAGCCGTAATTCCAGACCGGGTAGACCAGCACCAGAGCCTCTGCCTTCAGCAGTCTTTCCACATAGTCCTCGACCGGCTGCCGGTTGATCTCAATGTCATGGTAGTTCAGTCGTTCGGCTTCGCTCATCACCGGGTTGAAACCGTCCTGATAGAGATCGATCGCATCGACCTCGTGGCCGTTCGCTTGCAGCCTCCCGACCGTCATACGGAACAGGCTCGCATTGAAGCTTGAGCCGACCGGATGGGCATGGACCACGAGAACGCGCATGTGATTGACCTAGCTTGCCTGCTTCAAGCCCTTGAACAACCATGTCTTTCCAGAACCGAAGTCATAGTCCGGATCGTCCCAGGCGATCATCTTGCCCGGGTTGAGCAGGCCCTTGGGATCGGCCTCGCGCTTGAACGCGAGCTGGATTTCATCGGTCTGCTTCATGCCGCCTTCCTCAAGCGTGTAGCGGTGCGGATTGAAGATCGGACATCCGTTTTCGTTGTGCAGGTCCATGATTTCCTCAAGCCGCTCCTCGGTGGTGAATTTCACCAGCGGCAGGCCGAAACAGGTAATGTCGCCGTCAAAGCGGACGAATTCGAGATGCGAGATCAGCTCGCCGGGGAACATGCGATCCATCTTAGAGGCCAGTTCGAGCTGGTTCGGGAACGGATAGAGGACCTGCAGGTAGGTCCAGGCCGGGTCGACCCGGAGCGCGCGCAGGGTGGTGTGGTTCCAGGCCAGTTCAAACACCGGCGGAAGCCCCTTGAGGTCACCAGCCGTGGTAGCGTCAAATACGATCTCGCCCGAATTCCGCGCCGTGAAGGCCTTGAAAGCGTCATCGCTCTGCGGCGCCACCATGACCAGAACCACGCTCTGGCCCTCGCGGAGGAATTTCTGGTGGCGCTTGAAGTAATCGAACGGGCAGGGGGCGGCGACAACGGTGATCAGCTTGGTGAGAATCCCGTCCTGACGCGCCAGCCCATTCGCATAAGCGGCCGCGGCCTCGAAACTGTCAAAGCCGACGATGGCATCGACCCAGTCATAGGCCGGCGCCAGCGGCATCTCTATCTCGGTGATGATGCCATTGGTGCCGTACGCATGCGTGACCTTGTGCAGATCCTCGCCGGTGAGTTCGAGCACCTGCGGTTCCTCTTCCATGGTGACCACCCGCAAGCGGATGATGTTGCCGAAGTCGCGCAGGCCGCCCCAGGAGATCGAACCGACACCGCCGGAACCGCCAGCGATGAAGCCGCCGATGGTGGCGGTGTGGGCCGTCGACGGGTGCATGCGCAGTTCCTGCCTGGAGGCTTCGCGCGCCGCCTTGTCGAGATCGGAGCAGATCACGCCGGGCCCGCAGATCACGCGGCCTGGAGAAATCTCCTTGATCTCGTTCATGTCGGCGAGGCTGAGGACGAGGCCGCCGGACAGGGGCATGGCCTGGCCGTAATTGCCGGTGCCGGTGCCGCGCGGGGTGACGGGGACATCATGGCGGTAGCAGGCCCTGAGCACGCGGACCAGTTCTTCCTCGTTCTGCGGAGACGCGACGAGGTCTGCGGTCACATGATCGAGCTGGCGCTTGAGCACAGGGGAATACCAATAAAAATCCCGGCTCTTCTGCTGAATGATCTTGTCATTCTGCTCGATGCGGATGCCGTCCAGATCGGCGATCAGTGCGGTCAGGTCCATGGCTCAGGGCTCCATCAAATCGTCAAGTTCGGAATAGTCGGGCAGTTTTGCGTCAATCGCCTTGCCGTTGCGGATCACGGTCCTGTCGCTTTCGGGACGCGACAGAAACTCGGTCAGGCTGCGGCCGCGGAACAGCACAAGGTCGGCCTTGCCGCCGGGCGCCAGCACTCCGGCGTCATCGAGCCCCATGGCACGCGCCGGATTTGCGGTCACGGTCGCGGGCCAGTCGCCGACGGGATGGTCGAAATGCACGATGCGGGTGGATTCGCGGTAGACTTCCAGCACGTCGAGATCGCCATAGGCATAGAACGGGTCGCGGGTGTTGTCGGAAGCGACCGCGACATTTATGCCGCGCGCGGCCATTTCGTGCAGCAGGGTGACACCCCGCCAGCGCGGCGTGGTCGCATCCGGGCGGCGGTCCTGCAAATACATGTTGCACATCGGCAGGGAGACGACGGAAAGGCGTGCGCGGGCAACCTTGTCGAGTGTTGCCTTGACCCGGTCATCGGGCTGCCTTGCAAGCGAGCAGCAATGGCCGACCAGGATCTTGCCCTCGAAACCATGGCGCAGCGCGGCATCGGCGATCCGGTCAAGCGAGACCGCGTTGACATCGTCGGTCTCGTCTGCGTGAAAATCGAGATCGAGCCCGAGATCGATGGCTTTTTTGAACAGGCGATCGAGCAGTGCATCCAGATCGGGAACCATGTAGGTGACCGCGCCGAGAATGCCCCGGTGGCGGGCGACGGTATCGGCGAGCTGATTGAACCAGCTTTCGTCCTGGGCCTGGTCGATGCCGAAGAGACAGGCGCCCTGCAACTCGATCCGGCCTTTCCAGCGCTCGCGCATGGTCTTGAAAACCGGCCAGGAGATGTCCTCCTGCGGCGGCACGGAATCGATATGGGTGCGCAGCGCCCGCGTGCCGTGGGCATAGGCGCAGGCCAGCGAGAATTCCATCCGCCGCTCGACATCTTCGGCTGTCCAACGGGCCGCACGATCCTCTCCGACAGCGTTGAGGGCGCCGGGGAAACTGCCGTCGGGGTTGGGCTTGCGGGCCCAGATGTGGCCCTTGTCGATATGGGTGTGGCAATCGACGAAGGCCGGGAATGCGATGCCGCCACGGCAGTCGACTGTTTCAGCAGCAACGGGCGCGCCACCGGCGGGATGGATGGCTCTGATCTCTCCGTGAGTGACAGCAACGGTTGCCGGCGCAAATCCTTCGACGTCGAAGGCAAAGCCCTCGAAACTTGCCAGATGCGACCGGTGCAGCCGGATATTGCCCAGAGTATAGGCGCCAGAGACTGGTATGGAGAGACTGCGCGTTGTCACTCATTGCTCCTGTTTCAGCGCACTCTCGTGCCAGCGGTGCAGCACGAGGTGAGAGATCCATGACAGGGCGAGGAAGATGATGATGCCGGTCAGGGAAATGAGGATCAGGGCCGCGAACAGTCGCGGGGCATTGAGCCGGTAGCCCGCTTCGATGATCCGCGAGGCCAGCCCGGATGACTGGCCGGCGGTGCCGGCGACGAACTCCGCGACCACGGCGCCGATCAGCGCCAGGCCGCCGGCGATCTTGAGCCCACCGAGGAAATACGGCATCGCTGCCGGCAGTCTCAGGTGCCAGAGCGTCTGCCAGCGGCTGGCGCCGTTGAGCTTGAAATAGTCGATCAGGTTGCGGTCGACGGAATTGAGCCCCAGCGTGGTGTTGGACAGGATCGGAAAGAAGGCGACGATCCAGGCGCAGAGCAGAAGTTTCGTGGTCTGGTCATCGACATAGATGTTGATCAGCGGGAAGATCGCCACGATCGGCGTGACCTGCAACACGATCGCAAACGGGAACAGGCTCATCTCGATCCAGCGGGATTGAGTAAAGAGAACTGACAGCCCGACGCCGCCGACAACGGCCAGCGCCAACGACAGCATGGTGATCCTGAGGGTGACCAGAAGCGACGCAAACAGAAGGCCTGCGTCCTCGATCAGGGTGTTGAGCACAACACCGGGGCGCGGCAGGATATATTGCGGGATCTCGTTCCAGACGCAGACGCGATCCCAGAAGTAAAGCGCTGCGGCCATGATCAGCAGCGGCAGCAGCCAGCGGCCGGTGCGTTCGAGCTTGCGGCTGCGCTCGCGGCGGGCTTCCTCTGCGTCGATGACGGGCGGGACAGTCTCAATGGACGGCATCTGCGGCCTCCATGCCCATCGCCCTTGACAGGGTGTCCGATGTGTTGCGGCACAATTCGGCATAGTGCGGTGAGGTTCTGAAAGCGGCATCCCGGGGATAGGGCGCATCGATCGTCAGCTCTTCGAATACACGACCGGGGTGTGCCGCCATCACTGTGATGCGGTTTGACAAAAACACGCTCTCGAACACCGAATGAGTGACAAACAGCACGGTGAACCGGCGTTCCTGCCAGAGTTCGAGCAGATCATTGTTGAGCTTGAAGCGGGTGATCTCGTCGAGGGCCGCGAAAGGCTCGTCCATCAGCAGGATGCGCGGGCGTGTAACCAGTCCGCGGGCGATGGAGACGCGCATCTTCATGCCGCCGGAGAGTTCGCGCGGAACTGCATTCTCAAAGCCTGTCAGGTGGACGCGTTCGAGCACTTCGGCAATCTGCGGTTCGGCATCCTTGCGCGAGACGCCGCGCAAGCGCAGGGGCAGCCAGACATTGTCATAGACGCTTGCCCAGGGCAGGAGCGTCGGTTCCTGGAAGACAAAACCAATGTCATTCTGCTGAAGTGGCGGCCCGCGCCAGTCGACGACGCCAGAAGTCGGCGATGACAACCCGGCGATAATCCGCAAGGCCGTCGACTTGCCGCAGCCTGACGGTCCGAGCAGGCTCATGAAGTCGCCTTCGTTGACGGTCAGGTTGACCCGGTCCAGCGCGGTGACGCCGGATGCGAAGGTCTTGCCGATGGATTGCAGGATCAGAAAGGGATTGGTCCGGTCGGGCATGGGTGTCCAGGGGATCGTCTAGCAGTACAAGAAGGCCCGCCCGGACACGTATGATCCGGGCG
Source organism: Parahoeflea alexandrii (assembly GCF_024105735.1). Lineage (GTDB taxonomy): Bacteria > Pseudomonadota > Alphaproteobacteria > Rhizobiales > Rhizobiaceae > Hoeflea > Hoeflea alexandrii. The sequence goes on from NZ_JAAAML010000001.1 coordinate 1,845,878, forward strand.
GGTTGAGGTCTTACTTCTTCAGGTCGAGCCCGACCCCGGCGTTGACATAGTCAAGGGTGTAGGAGGCCTTGATGTCGATGCCGTCCTTGACCACCCCGGCCTTGACCATCTTGTCGTAGAAGCTGGCAATCCGCTCGTCAGTCATGGCGCCGATGCCCATGGTCTCGGTATCACCGGAATCAACGATGCCGTATTCCTTGAGTTCCTTGATCGAAAACGCGATCTGTTCGTCGCTCATGTCCGGATTGTCCTTCTGGATCATGGCGTTGGCAGCAGCATTGTCGCCGTAGAGGTAGTTGTACCAGCCCTTGATCGAGCCTTCGACGAAGCATTTGACCACGTCGGGCTTGCCGTCGATGGTTGCCTGCATGGCCTCGATCGTGGTCGAGTAAGTGTCAAAACCGTAGTCGGCGACAAGGAACAGGTTGGGCATGAAACCGCCTTCACGCTGAACGGCGAAAGGCTCTGATGTGATGTAGCCCTGCTGAACCGACTTCGGATTGGCGATGAAGGGTGCCGAGTTGTAGGTGTAGGGAACACGCTTGGATGCATCAAAGCCGAACTCGGTGATCATCCACTGGAAGTAGCTCTGGAAGCCGGCGTCGCCGAGAATGTACTGCTCGGCATTCTTGAGGTCTTCCCAGGTGTCGAGGCCCTGACCGGGGTGGGTCATCAGCACCTGCGGCTCCTTCTGGAAGGAGGCAGCGACAACCTTGACCGGGATGTTCTGTTCGACGGCGGAAAATGCTTCGAGCAGGTTTCCGCCCATGTGGAAGTCGATCTTGCCGGCAAGCAGCAGCGCGCGGTTGTTCACCTGCGGGCCACCCTGGGCGATGGTCACATCAAGGCCGCAGGCGGCATAAGTGCCGTCGGCAACGGACTGGTAGAATCCGCCATGCTCGGGCTGGGCGAGCCAGTTTGTTCCGAACGTGACCTTCTCGGCTGCAGAGGCCTGGACACCGAAGGCCAGAACAACTGCCAGAGCAGCTGAGGAACGAAGAATAAGCGTCATTTACACCATCCCTTGGTTTGGTTGGGGGTTGCGAATCACCCCTCGTGATTTTGCCAACTGTCTAACCTTGCAAGCGTCATGCCATCACAGGCCATATCCTCAGTGTCACGGTTTTCCGGCACCTCGCCGCGTGGGTTTGCCGCACACATTGCTTGCTTTGCGGGCTGACTGCCCAAAAAACTGCCTCGATCTGGCGACACCCTTGCAGATTGAACCATTCCCGGGCGGTTTGGAATAGACGGACAAAACTTTGTGGGGTTAATGAACATCAATCAGGTCTGCCGAGGATTTCCGCCATGAAGCATCACACGCCAAGCACCATCAGGGCCCCGTTTGCCCGTTACAGCCACGGCGTGGAAGTGCCTGCCGGACACCGGCTGATGATCTGTTCCGGGCAGTTGTCGATCACGCTGGATGATGCGATCCCGCCATCTGCCGAAGCGCAGACCGAGCTTTGTTTTGAGAATGTCGCCGCCATTCTCGCGTCGGCGGGAATGCGGCTCGATGACATCGTCCGGATCAACGCCTATGTGACCGACCGGGCGCATTTGCCGGGATACATGAAGGTTCGCGACCGGCTTTTCGGGGACCCCGCTCCAGCCTCGACGCTGATGATTGTCTCGGGTTTTGCGCGTGAAGCCTTCAAGGTGGAAATTGAAGTCATCGCCGCCGCGCCGGCGTGAGTATCGAAGGAATGGTGAAATGAAGCGGAAGATCTGGTGGGGTGACTTTACCACGCGTGAGTTCGAGGGGCTGGACCCGGACAACACCATCGCGGTGCTGCCCGTGGCGGCAACCGAGCAGCACGGCCCGCATCTGCCTGTCTCGACGGACAGTTCGATCATGCAGGGCATGCTGGAGAGCGTCATCGACCTCGCCCCTGCGGATCTCGATATCAGGATCCTGCCGATCCAGTCTGTCGGCAAGTCCAACGAACACCAGCATGCGCCTGGAACGCTGACCATCCCTGTCACGACGCTGATCGATCATTGGGTCGAACTCGGACATTCGGTGGCGCGTGCAGGCATCCGGAAAGTGGTTCTGGTCAATTCCCATGGTGGAAACGAAGAAGTGATGGGGATCGTTGCACGTGAACTCAGGGTCCGGGCGCGGATGCTTGCGGTCAAGACCTCATGGATGCGATTTGGTCTGCCGACCGGTTTGTACAGCCCGGCTGAGACCTCCTACGGCATCCATGGCGGTGATGTCGAAACATCGCTGATGCTGCATTTCCAGCCGGACCTGGTTGCCTTTGACAAGGCGGAAAACTTCGTCTCGGCGGTCAGCCGTGCCGAGGCGGAATTCGAACTCCTGCGGCACACCGGCACGCATGCCTTCGCGTGGATCGCGAGCGACGTCAATCCCGCCGGTGCCGTCGGAGAGGCAGCCCTTGCGACCGCAGCCAAAGGCGAGGCGACGGCCCGGCATCAGGCCGAAGGTTTTCTCAAGTTGATGAATGATGTCAGGGCGGCGAAGCTCTCGGATTGGCTCGCCTGAGAGGTGTGGTGATAGCGCGCGCTGATATGCTTACGATTTGGGAATGGTCCGTATACGACCGACCATATCCACTATCTCGATCTTGAGAAGTTTTGAGAACTTCACATTGACGGTGAACTTGCCCTGCGTTCTGGCCTTGCCGCGCACCTTTGTCGATATGCCGGGGATCGTCAGGCTCACATCGTCGATCTTGCGGGGAAAATGGTCCGAGGTCAGCAGGCAGCCATCTTCGCACAGATTGACCATCCAGCAGGGGATGGAAAACTCTTCTTCGCGGCCGCGCTGCCGGACGCGGGCGATCACCGGACAATTGGCATCACGACGCGGATAGACGCGCCTTTCTTCCTTGATCTCATCGAGGTTGTGGGTGATCAAGTAATTTTTCGGCTTCATGGACATATCCTCACTTAGCCGCTTTTAGCTAAGTCTGATTCTTGCCCGCCGGAAGCTAATTAAGTGTTTATTTATTTGCTCGATAGTGAGGGGTTCTTGAACATTGTTGCTTGATGGGCCGCGTTTCTGCAACCTTTAGTTTGCGTGGCGTGGTTTGAATTCCGAAAGTTTAGTGAATGGACCAGCGCAGCCGCGGGCCAGGCCTCCGGGTATTGAGCATCTTCACCGCGGCAGAGGGCCGGGCTTCTGCACCCGGCCCCTGATCGTGTTTGCCTGAACCACGAAAGCGAATTCAGGCGTCGAGTACGGCCTCGAACCCCTCGAAATTCGGGTGGCCTGCGTACATCGCCTTGTTGTTGCCTGCATTCTTGTGGGCGTTGCGAAAGTTTTCGGAGTGGGTCCAGTCCACGAAGCTCCCATGTGACTCCCAGACTGTATGAGACGCGTACAGTGTCTGTCCGGTCGCATCGTTTCTCGGGCCCTTCAACAGGTGGAAGGTCTTGAAGCCAGGGACCTCTTTCAGGCTGGAATCGCGGTTGCGCCAGACGTTTTCGAACGCTTCCTCATGGCCTTCATTGATGATGAAGCGGTTCATTGCGATAAACATGCAGTCTTCTCCTATGTGTTTGGTGTACGGATTGATTTGCGCGCGGGAAGCATTGCTTCCGGCGGGTTCGGTCGAACGGATGCAGCCAGCAGCTCACCTGCAAGCCTGACCGAACCCGATCGGTGGACAGCCCGAGATGAAGTTGAAAGCAAAACAGTGTCTGGCAACGATGCATCCGATTATCTCCGAAATTCGATCGGAATGACGAAGCGGGTGCGCGCGCCCGAAGGTGGCCGGGGGAAAGGCGCCGCGCGCTTGATATGCGCCAATGCAGCCTTGTCTACCCGGGCATTGCCCGAACTTCTTGATACGGTGACACGCACTGCCTGACCGCTGGTGGAGACGTGGAAGCTAACATGGACCACCCCTCTGCCGCCAGCATTGCGCTGCCGGGTTCTGGCGATCTTGGCAAAGACCTTGCCCGGGTAATTGGCGGCTGCGGCATTGCCGGAACTGGCGGATGCCGATCTGGCTTGAACCTTGCCACTCGATGCGGCTTTGCCGGTGGCCTTGCCGTCCCGGGTGCCGGCCTTGCTATTGACCTCCGATTTCGATTTTATATTTCCGGCTGTCTTTCTTGGTGGTTGTTTGGGCTGTTCGGGTTTCGCCACGGGCGTGGGAACGTTGGCCGGGATCGCGGTTTCAACTGGCAGGGGGTCTTCGACCGGTTTCCAGCTCTCGGCGGGTTTGACCGGACGTGTCATTTCGGGGGTCGGAAGGGTCACGGAGACATCGGATACGGACACGTCCAGTTTCTCCGTCCTGGACGGTGGAATGAGTTCCGCTTCACTCACAGGCTCAAGCCTGTTTGGGAGTTGAGCAGATACGTCCTCGACTGTCGAAGCAGCCGGTGAAACCGGCTCGCGTGGCTGCCTGACCGGTTGAATGGCGGTGGGATCCGCAGGTTGCGGTGCTACAGGAGACGGGCTGGCACCAGCGGCTTGCGTGGTTTCAACGGGATCGAGAGTGTCTCCGGCCTTGATCAGGTCAGCAAAACTGCTGCCCAATGCTGCTTCCCGGGCGTCGGCCCCGCCCTCGATGAGCACTTCCTCGCCGAGATCTGGGGAAACGGCCATTGCCGCAACATGCAACAATGAGGAAGCCAGCAAGGCAGACACTGCCGCAAGCCGCAAGCGGGATGGGGTCGAGATCAACGCTTCAGCCCCTGTTCGGTGACGAGCATGATCTTCTCCGCGCCGAGGCCGCGCAGTTCACGCCCGATGTCGATGAGTTTGGCGGCCGGGAGCTCACGGTCGGGGACCAGCCGGATTTCCCTGATATCGTCCGGGGCGGATTCCTGCTTGATCGTGACGTAATGCGCCGGGGTCACCAGCGCGCCGCGATATTTCATCAATCCGTCCGGCATCACCACCAGCGCGTCCGGCGGCCGACGGTTATCAAGGCTTTCTGTCGAGACAAGTTTGACCTCGCCATCGAGCGGCGGCGCGATCTGGGCTGCGACGATGAAGAAGATCAGCATCAGGAAGACAATGTTGATCAGGGCAATTGTCGGTTCGGGCTTTGCCCGGTTTGATGATCTTGTGGCCAGCCGCATCGGGATCCTACCGTACGATCTGCAAGCTGATACCGGCGGAGCGCCGGAGCACCAGCATGGTGTCGACCAGTTGTTGCGAAGTCGCGGTCTCGTCGACCGACAAGATGACGGCGTTGAGATTGGACGTCGTCTTCAACCTTTCGATTTCAGCCTGCAGTGTCAGGGTGGTCAGCTCTGAGCCGTTGAGGAGCAGCCGATCCGCCGAAAGCTTGAGAAAGGCGGGCGCATTTGTCTGCTTCGCCGGATTGCCGCCACTGGAGGCATCGAGTTCGACATCGGCAAAGCGTGAGAAGGTTGAACTGAGCATGAAAAACAACAGCAAAAGGAAGATGATATCGATGAGCGATGTCATCGATATCTGCCGCCGCCTGTAACCGGAGACTTCAAGCCGCATCGGCGGGAACAGGCCAGGCACCTGTCATGGACGCTGATGCGCGCGGGTCCTGATAGGAGTGATGCGCGACCGGGTTGAGGATGCGGGTAACCGCCATCTCGATGGCCTGCTGATGGCGGTCGACACGACTTTCGAAATAGGTCAGTGCAATGCTCGTCGGCATGGCCACGGCGAGGCCAACGGCGGTGGTCAGCAGTGCCACCCAGATGCCGCCGGCAAGGATCGAGGGATCGACATTGTGGCCCGATTGCTGCAGGGCCTGGAAGGCGGTGATCATTCCCAGGACCGTGCCGAAAAGACCGATCAGCGGGGCGATCTGGGCAATCGTGTCGAGAACCCGGAAACCGCGCTGAAGTGCCTTGATCTGCGCATTGGCGTTGACCGCGAGCACATCCTCGATATCGGTCCGGGCAAGGTTGCTTTCAGCGGACTGTCGTTTGAGGCGGACAGCCAGCATCTCGAGGCTATGGACGCCCTTCTGGGTGCCGAGACGGAGCGAGCTGAACTGCCACAACTTGAACAGGATCATGGCCACAGCGATTACCGACAAGAACAGCAGCAGCATGACCACAGGGCCGCCGATATCGATGAAGTCGCGGAACCGGGCAATCGGGTTTTCGAGAAGTGTCATCCGACGATCTCCGTCTTTGAGGAACTCTTCAGCTCAAGGCGGTCCATGCATTCGTTTCCTTTCAGGGCTTCGCCCTTGCAGGATGCGACGCCGTTGATCAGGACGCGGCCAATGTCGCCGCAGCGACTTTCGGGCAGATCGAACTGGCGTACCCGTGTCTTTCCCTGCGGAAGCGCCTGGAAATCGAACAGGGCGAAACGCTCAACGGTGCCGGCGCGGTTGAACAGCACGGTTTCCAGGGACATCTCGCTGATCTCGACGCCGGTGTTGTTGGTGGCCACGAACACGAGCCGACAGGCAGGGCCGACCTGTTCGAGCGCATTGAGGTCGAGGGAAAGCGCAGGCCGGTCCTGTTGATCGGCCTGCGCGGCTGTTGCGGCAATCGCAAGCCCTACGACGAGCGTCAGGATTGCAGGTTTGGAGCTTGCGATTGGCATTTTTGGCCTCCTTGGAACTTACCAGCCGAACTGCTTGGCGAGGCTGACCTTGAAGGTCCGGCCCTTGCCGTTGTCGTTGGACAGGAAGTCCCGATATCTGGTGTCGAAGACGTTCTCGACCCGGAAGGATGCTTCCCATCCGGCGAACTGGCTTTCCATGTCCGGCCGCCAGTTGATGTAGACATCATGGGTGTTGAAGGACGCGCGGCGGAGTCTTTCAGCGGCGAAGTCCGTCGTTGCTGCGGTGGGCATGGGTACCTTTGTCTCGGCAAAGACGAAGCGGCCTTCCCAACCGAAGCTCAGGCCGCGATCGGGCAGGCGGTAGCCGGCACCGATGTTGAGTTCAGCCGGTGCAACTTCCGTCAGCGCCGTGTTGTTGGTCAGGTCGGTTCCCACCGTCAGGCCAAGACCGGCATCGGCAAAGAAATTGTTGCTCTCGTAACCGGCCTCGAACTCGACACCGTAAATCTCCGCCCGGCCGACATTGACGTATTGCGGATACATGTTGCGCTGGCGGACAATGAGATCATCGATCTTGTTGTAGAAGCCGGTGGTCTTGAAATCGAAGCTGTCACCGGCCTGGATCAGGTCGGTTGTCGATACGACAAAGCCCATTTCGTAATTGTTCGACTTTTCCTTCTTCAGACCGAGGCTGTAGTTCGGGGTTCGCCCGACACCGTAATCGTTGGAATAGATTTCATCGAGCGACGGAAACCGCTCGGTGTGCGCATAGGAGCCGAAGGCCGAGAAATTGTCGGTGAACTTGTAGAGAGCCGCGATTTTCGGAGAGAAGGCGGTGTCGGTCTTGTCTTCCGGAACCGCAGCACCGGTGAGCGTTCCAACGGAATCGCCGCCGCTGAGCCTCTGGTAATCAAAGCGGACACCCGGAATAAGCGTCAGCCTGTCGTTCCAGATGAATTCGTTCTGGACGAAGATCCCGGTCTGGAAGTCGGTGCCTTCGGGATGGTGGCCGAGAGGAGTGGCCGTGCCGGTGGTACGGTTCTGGCGGATGATCTGGCCGCCGACGGTGAGATAGTTCTCGTAAGTGTCGCCGGTCCATTCGAAGGTGTTCTGCCCGAGAAACTGGTAGCTCTCGTAACCGTAGGTCGAATCCTGGCCGATTGAGCTGAATGCGCCGAGCGAGGCATTGGTCTGCTCGTTTGTGATGTTATTGTAGGACAATGAAAGCTTCAGATCGAGCCAGGGATTGTCGGTTGCCGCATCCTCGTAGGAAATCTGCGCCTGCTTGTTGTTGACTACGCGGTCGACCGTGCCAAAGGCGCCGGTCGGCTGTAACTGCGAATAGCCCTGGTTGTCCTGGTCACTGGTAAACTGGCTGTAGCTGAGCTGGACTTTGCGCTCCCTGGCTTCATCGAGGTAGAACGTGCCCTTGGCCATTCCATTCGGTGTCGTGAACTCTGAGCCCTGCACCTCGAGCCCGCCGCCGTCCCTGAATGCGTCAGCCGTGCGGTAGTTGCCGGTGAGCAGCACTTCAGCGTAGTCGCTGAGGCGGAGAGCGAGAATGGCACTGGTCAGATAGCCGTTCGGGTTTGAATCATAGGTTCCCTTAAGCTTGAGTGTGCCGGTCTGACCGTCCGCGAGAAAATCGGACGCGTCCTTGGTTTCGAAATTGACCACGCCGCCGAGCGCACCGGAGCCGTAGAGCGTCGATGAGGCTGGGCCGCGCAGCACTTCCACCCGCTTGAACAGTTCGGGATCATTGAAGAAACCGCCCATCCTGTATTGCTCGAAGAACTGCGGGACACCGTCCACATTTACAATGATGCGGCCTTCATCGGAGGCGGATTCGCCCTTGCCGATACCGCGAATGTTGAAGGATTGGCCGAGTGCGCGGTTGGCGCCGCCGATCACGCTAACATTGGGCACGTCCTTGAGCAGGTCGGTCACCGTGGAGGCCTGCCTCTCATCGATATCCTGCTGTTCGAGGGCGGTGACCGCCTGCGGTGTTTCGGTTGCGACCTTGGCGCGCCCGGCGCCAAGCACGAGCCGTTGCAGCAGGGTAAAGCCATTTTGCGGCTTTGCTTCCTCTTGCGCATGTGCCGACGGCACCGCCGTCAGCGCCGTTGTGGTGCACAGTGCCAATGTCACTGCAGTGCGGGTTAGGTTAATTCTCATAGCAGTCATAACGCCCTTACCTTGGATCCATCTGATTGATGATTAGCTGGCTGGCGGTACGCTTGCTCGCTTGCTGGCTTTTTCGGTTTATCGAGTTCAAAATCAAACTTGACAATTTTGCTCAGCTTATGCGAGACACCGATTACTAAAACTTGAGCGCTTTCGTCAAGATATAAACGCGCAATTAATTTCGCCAAGCCAGCGTCAAGCCAGCCAGGCCAACACACGGATGTTGACCATGGACAAGAACTCTCGCGAAGAAAGCGCTGCAGCGCAGCGGTTCGAGCTTTCGCAAGCGGACCGTTCGGCCGAACGGATCATCGAATCCCGAGCCCTGTTCGGAGATGGCAAAGAGATCGGCATCGAGCATGACGGTGCCGTCTACCGCCTGAAAATCACCAGGCAAGGCAAATTGATTCTCAACAAGTGAGCTGGCAAATGAACACGAATTCTCTTCCCGACGCGGCCGCCATCAAGGAGGCCCGCCGCAACAATCTGAAAATGCGCGAGCGAGATCTCGCCACCCAGTTGGGGATATCCGAGGCCCAGTTTCTCGAAGCCTTCGTCGGAGACCATGTCGACCGGATTGAACCCGATCTCGATGTGTTCTTCCCGATGCTCAATCAAGCCGGGGAAGTGATGGCGCTGTCACGCAACGACAATGCGGTTCACGAGAAGACCGGTGTTTATGAAAAGTTTTCGGCGGGAAAACACGCATCAATGGTGCTGGGGCAAGACATCGACCTGCGCATTTTCCCCAAGCACTGGCAGCACGCCTATCATGTTGCAAAGCCTCTGGATGATGGGTCGGTGCAGCGCAGCTTCCAGTTTTTCGACGCTCATGGCGACGCTGTCCACAAGGTCTTCGCCCGCGAGGCCACAGATCTCGAAAAGTGGAACCTGATGCGCGAACGGCTGCACAGGGAAGACGCCGGGCCGGTTTTCAAGGTGGCCACGCCCGCCAAGGCATTTGAAGCACCGGCGGAAAAGGCGGTTGCCGTCTTGCGAGAAAGCTGGGCCGGAATGGAAGACACGCATCAGTTCCAGACGATGCTGCGCAAGGCCAGGATTTCACGGCACGACGCCATCCGTCTGATAGGCGAGGATTTTGCCGAAAGACTGACCGGTGATGCCGTCAACATCCTGTTTGACCGGTTGTCCGAGGAACAGGTGCCGATCATGGCCTTTGTGCGCAATCCGGGGATCCTGCAGATCCATTCCGGACCAGTGCGCAACATCAAGCAGGTCGGGCCGTGGCTGAACGTCCTCGACAGCGGCTTTCATCTGCATCTTCGCTCGGACCGGTTTGCCGCGATCTGGGTTGTACGGAAACCGACCAAGAACGGCGATATCTTTTCGATCGAGGTCTTCGACGAGCATGACGAGCAGATCATCCTGATCAATGGTGACCGTCGTGGCGGTGATGTTTCAGAGCGTGTCTCGCGCTGGGACGCCATGATTCATGCGCTGCCGCGCATCAGCGAGATGGAAGGTCTGGAGGTGGCGCAATGAGTCCCGTGAACACATCAGGGCCAAGCCATTTCACCCGTCGCGGCGCGCTTCTCGCCGGGTTCGGCTGCGCTGTCTTCTTGGCATTGCCGCTGGCTTCCGGTGCTGCCCTTGCCGGCGACGCCAAGGCGCAGCGGGTCCTCGCCATCGGTGGCGCGGTGACCGAGATTGTCTATGCGCTGGGTGAACAGGAGCGGTTGGTCGGTCGCGATTCGACCTCTAGCTATCCGCCGGAGGCGACCGCCTTGCCGGATGTGGGCTACATCCGCGCGCTTTCGCCAGAAGGCGTGTTGTCGGTAAAACCGGACCTGATTCTTGCCCGCGAGAACAACGGCCCGCGCGAAGCGGTCGAGGTGCTCAAGAGCACAGGGGTGCGCTGGGTCGATGTGCCCGACACCTTCACGCTTGAAGGCATTGATGAAAACATCACCATCATCGCCCGCGAACTCGGTGTGGAAGAAAAGGGTGAGGCGCTGAAGCGGAAAGTCGCCAATGATATCGCCACGGCCCGCGAGCATCTGGCAAGCGTTGAAGACAAGCGCAAGGTCATGTTCGTGCTGGCGCTGACGGATGACAAGGTCAACGCGTCCGGCACCGGCACCGCGGCAAGCAACATCATCGAACTGGCCGGCGCCGAGAATGTCATCAGCGAGTTCAAGGGCTACAAGCAGATCAGCAACGAAGCGGTGATCAATGCCGCACCCGAAGTGATCCTGATGATGAACGGGCGCGGTGCGACCGCCGATCATGCGGCTATGGACGCGCTGATCGAGGCCCATCCGGCGCTGTCGACGACGCCGGCGGTGAAGAATGGCAGGATCATCAGGATGGACGGACTGTTGATGCTCGGGTTCGGCCCACGGACCGGCGAGGCCATCAGCCAGCTTGCAGGGGCGCTCTACGGCCATGAGCATTAGTGTTGAAACCGGCATGAACCCGCCACACGGCGCATATGCGGGCGACCGGACCTGGTTCGCCCGCAGAATGCTGCTGGCGCTGGTGGTCGTGCTCGTGCTGACGGCGATGTTCAGCATTGCTTCGGGCGCCACCGATACATCGGTGGTCTCGGTCGCATGGGCGCTTGTCTCCGGGCAGGACGATCTCATCAGCGCGGTCGAGCGCGTGGTGATCCTCGATATCCGCATGCCCCGTACATTGCTGGGCATGCTGATCGGCGCGGCGCTTGCGGTGTCGGGGGCGACCATGCAGGGCCTGTTCCGCAACCCGCTCGCCGACCCCGGCATTGTCGGCGTTTCGGCCGGCGCCAGCCTCGGTGCGGTGACATTCATCGTGCTCGGAGCGGGAGCCCTGGCGCCGGTGGCGTCCTTTCTCGGCATGTACCACATTCCGTTCGCGGCCTTTATCGGCGGCCTGGTGTTCACCATGGCGCTTTACCGGATATCGACCCGGAACGGCAGGACCTCGGTTGCGACCATGCTGCTTGCCGGCATCGCGCTAGGGGCAATGGCGGGCGCCTTCACCGGGCTTCTGGTGTTCTGGGCCGATGACGAGCAGTTGCGCGATCTCACCTTCTGGGGATTGGGTTCAATCGCCGGGGCGACATGGATCAAGGTGCTGGCCGTTGCCCCGATCATCGTTCCTATCCTGGTCTTTTCCCCCTTCATGGCGCGCGGGCTGAACGCCATGACGCTGGGGGAAGCGACCGCGCAGCATCTCGGTGTCAATGTCCAGGTCTTCAAACGCGTGGCGATTGTCATGGTTGCCGCGGCCACCGGTGCATGTGTGGCGGTGTCGGGCGGTATCGGCTTTGTCGGGATCGTGGTGCCACACCTGTTGCGGCTGCTGATCGGTCCGGATCACCGGTTTCTACTGCCGGCCTGCGCGCTGCTCGGGGCTGTGATGCTGCTGTTTGCCGATGCGATCGCGCGGCAGATCGTGGCGCCTGCGGAGCTGCCGATCGGTATCGTCACCGCGGCCATTGGCGCGCCGTTCTTTCTCTGGATCCTGCTGCGCAGGCGCGGGCTGATGGATATCTGACATGCTGGACGTGCGAAACATTCATGTCCGTCTGGGCAAGACCGAAATCCTGCATGGGATCGACATGCAGGCCGCAAAAGAGCAGTTCACCGTGATCATAGGCCCGAATGGTTCGGGCAAGACCACCTTGCTGCGGGCGCTGACCGGCGAGATCGGCTTCGAGGGCAATGTAAGCCTCAACGGTGTCGATATCGCCAGCGCCCGGCCGGTGGAGCTTGCCAGCCTGCGCGGAGTGCTGCCGCAATCTGCCAACCTATCGTTTCCCTTCACCGTGCATGAAGTGGTGCGACTGGGGCTGACCACAGGCATCCAGACCGGAGCCGATGCAGGCAGCCGCGTCGACCAGGCGTTGGCCGCGGTCGACCTTCAGGGGTTCGGGGGCCGCTTTTACCAGGAACTGTCCGGTGGGGAGCAGCAGCGAGTTCAACTGGCAAGGGTTCTCACCCAGGTCTGGGAGCCGGTTTTCGAGGGGAAACCGCGATGTCTATTTCTGGACGAGCCCATTTCCAGTCTCGACATCAGGCACCAGCTGCAGATCATGCAGATCGCGCGGCGCTATGCCGAGGCTGGCGGCGGCGTCATCGCCATCCTGCACGATCTCAATCTGACCGCCCATTTCGCCGACCATGTGGTGCTGATGAGCGGGGGCAGGGTGCATGCCAGCGGTCACCCACACGCAGTTCTCACGCCATCCAACCTCGAGGCCGTCTATGGCTGTCCGATGGCGGTTGGTACTGTTCCGGCAGGGATGGATTTCTTCGTTCTGCCGCTGATCAGCTCGAGCCAGACGGCCTGATACGCCACAGGCGGCCGGGCCGACGCATCGCGTCTTCTCTCCCTGTTACAGTTCGATTTTCTCCATCCATCGGGCCGGCAGGGTGCGGGCGGCCCGACTGGCCGCTTTGTTGAAATCTGGCCGCAGTCGATTGCCTCTGGCTGACCCAGGCGATAGCGTCTGGCGAAAATCACGCAAGGAATTCCGATGACTGCAGTCCCCCATCTGTTTCAACCGCTGACATTACGCTCGATCTCGACCCGCAACAGGGTGGTGATTTCTCCCATGTGCCAGTATTCGGCCCATGACGGGCACATGGACGACTGGCACCTGACCCATCTCGGCCGGTTCGCCATCGGTGGCGCCGGGATCGTCTTCACGGAAGCCACCGCAGTTCAAAAACGCGGCCGCATCACCCATGGATGCCCGGGCATCTGGACAGACAGCCAGATCCCGGGGCATGCCCGGGTGGCGCAGTTTGCGCTCCGCAACGGTGCCATTCCGGCGATCCAGCTCGGCCATGCCGGACGCAAGGGAGGCATGCAGCGGCCGTGGTTCGGAAACGGGCCGCTCAACGATGCCGATTTCGCACGCGGTGACATGCCGTGGACACCTGTCGGCCCGTCCGGATTGCCGGTGGCTGAAGGCTGGCCGGTGCCGCATGCGCTGACAGTACAGGAAATCGGCGAACTGCTGGATGACTACGAAGCCGCTGCACGGCGCGCACTGTCCGCCGGATACAAGATTGCCGAAATTCATGGCGCCCACGGTTACCTCGTGCACAGTTTCCTCTCGCCGCTGTCCAACAAGCGGACCGATGGATACGGCGGAAGCCTCGAGGGGCGGATGCGGCTGGCGCTGGAGATCTCGGCGCGGGTCCGTGCGGTTTGGCCCGACGATCTGCCGCTGTTCTTCCGCACATCCGCCGTTGATGGTGTGCCGGAAGGCTGGACGCTTGACGATACGGTGGTTCTGGCGGGCGAACTCAAGCGGATCGGCGTTGACGTGATGGACTGCTCCTCAAGCGGTATCGCCGGTGCGGCGACGGCAGGTGGCGGCCAGAAGCGCCAGCCCGGTTTCCAGGTGCCCTATGCCGAGCGGGTGCGAAACGACGTTGGCATGACGACCATGGCGGTAGGGCTGATCACCCATCCGCAACAGGCGGAAGAAATCCTGGCAGAAGGACGCGCCGATCTCATCGCCATCGGGCGGGAGGCGCTTGTGGATCCGAACTGGGCTCTGCATGCGGCGCGCGATCTCGGCCATGACACGCTGTTCGAAACATGGCCGGAGCAATCAGGCTGGTGGCTGGCGGGCCGGCAGAAGACTTCCGATTTCTATCAGCCGCGCGACTGAGATGTTTGCCTGCGTGGCGCGTGCGAACTGTCGACTTGCCTGCCCGATATGGTAATGGGGGTGGCGCGCTTGGGTGCGTGTCAATCAGGGGGCGGAGAAGCAGGACATGTCGGAAAACAGGGTGATTATCGCCGGTGGGGGAATCGGCGGGCTGGCGCTGGCGCTGACCCTGCACCAGATCGGGGTCGAGTGTACGGTTTTCGAAGCCGTCAACGAACTCAAGCCGCTCGGTGTCGGCATCAACCTGCAGCCCAATGCCGTGCGGGAACTGCTCGACCTCGGCTTCACGGCCGAGGACCTTGACGGGCTCGGGGTGTCCGTCAAGGAGTGGGCGCTGGTCGGCATGAAAGGCCAGGACATCTATTCCGAGCCGCGCGGGCTGGAGGCCGGCTATGACTGGCCGCAATATGCCGTGCACCGGGGCGCCTTCCACATGTCTCTCTATCGCCGCTTTGTCGAACTGGCGGGATCCGACGCGGTGCGGCCCGGATGCCGCGCGACCGGCTATGCGACCAATCCGGAGGGCGGCGTAACCGTCACACTGCAGACCAAGACCGGCGAGATGCAGGAAACAGGCAGGCTGCTGATCGGAGCGGACGGCATCCATTCGGCGATCCGGGCGCAGATGCACCCCGGCCAGCCGCCGATCCACTGGGGTGGCGCGGTGATGTGGCGCGGGACGTCGCTGGCAAAACCGGTCCGGACCGGCTCGTCCTTCATCGGCCTCGGGACGCACAAGCACCGGATGGTGATCTACCCGATTTCGGCTCCCGATCCCGAAACCGGGCTGGCGCTGACCAACTGGATTGCCGAAGTCACCTATGAAGACCCTTCAGCCCATGAGACCATGGGTTGGTTCCGGCCGGTCGGAATCGACGATTTTATTCACCATTTCGAGGACTGGACCTATGACTGGCTCGATGTCCCGGCGCTGATCCGTGGCGCCGATATCGCCTTTGAAAACCCGATGATCGACCGCGACCCGGTGCCGACCTGGGTGGACGGGCCGGTGGCGCTGATGGGCGATGCGGCACATGCGATGTATCCGACCGGCTCGAACGGCGCCAGCCAGGCGATCATCGATGCCCGGATCCTGGGGGCGAAGTTTCTTGCGCATGGCGTCGGTCAGGACGCGCTCGAGGCCTACAATGCCGAGCTGTGCGCGCCGGTCTCGGCGCTCATCCTGCGCAATCGCGGGGCAGGGCCGTTCGGGTTGCTCAACATGGTCAATGACCGCTGCGGCGGCGAATTCAACGATATCGACAATGTCATCACGGAAGCCGAACGGTCCGAATTCATGGCCAAATACAAGGCCGCCGCAGGCTTTGCCCGCGACACCCTGAACGCCGCGCCTGCGACGATAGCGCCAGGAGCCCGGGTGAGGACCTGAGCAAGGCCGGTAAATCCATTCATCGTGACGGGCTGTGCTGGCGAGAGCGATGACGAGAGTATTGATTCCAACTTTCATCAAGGTCTATGAAACACAATGAAAAAAATCCTTGCCCTTGTTTCAATTCTGTTCGCTACCGGAGCATCGGCTTCTGAATTCATCGAGCTTTCCGGTGCGGCGGGTTTGTCGTTCGGTCGGAACGCTATAACTGGTCAATTGGAAATCTTTCGCGCTGGGGTTCAGGTCGAAATCCCTATAGATGCCAAGATCAATTACTACCCCCAAGGTGCGTTCGAATTTGAAGACACCGCCTACCTCCTGGTTTACGACTTAGCCGCCAACGTCCCTTCTGGGCACCGTCTTTCCAGAGGCAAACAGGAAAGTGATCTTTATACCGTCACCGTTAACGAAGGGTCGGCGTCCTTTGATCGTGTTTCTAGCCTGCCGTTAGGAATCGACATCAAGTTGCGGACGGTGATCGACGACGATGCCCTAATTTGCGGGACGACAGCCTGTATCCGCATTCAGGATGGCTGGCTTGGCGCCAGTTACATCCATGTCCCTGTTCCTGCAGGCTACGAGATTGTTGAACTTCAAGGATCTCATGTCCTCCTTCAGAAAGGTTGGGACGACCTAGCTGAGAACATGCCGCCGCCAGATGAACCGATTTTCTCGATCTGCTCTATCACGACAGAGATTTACGACTGTGAAGCCGTACCCGCTAACGTCATTCCGTACAGTCTTCAGGCTGACGGTACCTATCTTTCTGCGACCAATGCCGAAGCTCTAATCAGATTCGACTACGAACGCTTGGGTATCGCGAACTACGCCGAAACGAACCTTGAGGCCCGCGTAGCTTGGTCGAATGTCTACTTCTTGTCTGGCTTGGCGGCGTTATACAAGATGCCAGTTTCCGATGATTTTAAGTCGGAAATAATGGACAGGTTAACTCGGGAAATTGAAGCGATCGCAAGGCTTGGGGAGACAACTTACCCCGGCCTCGCAACACGTCGATACTCCTTGGATAGAGAGCCAATCACCTTCCTGATCCACATTTCGAGGATAGCAAGGATGGTCGAGCACGCACGGGCTGTCATTGGGGATGATCTGGCCAACAGGATGCTTTCTAGCGTCCTCACGCAGATCCGAAACCCTAGAAACACAGTCGAATTGATTTCTTTGGTTCCTCGTCCAGAGGTTCAGTATCGAAAGTACATGCCATTTTGGGCGGACGGTGTTAACGTTCCCTGGAACTATCAGAGCGGATGGATAGAGGCTGCTTCGCTCACCAACCCACCCGAGGCGCTCAAGCCCATCATAGCTTCTATGATAGAAAGCTTTATTGCGGAAGAAAACATCCAACAGCGACCGGACAAGTGGTCATACGCTGGAGGTGTGTTTAATTCAGGCTGGGATGATGGGCGTTCCTACCATACGCCTACTTGGCAAGGTCAGAAATCCTTAAACATTCCCGCGCATATATCGTACAGGAGTATGGATGCCCTTGCGTTGCTCGCAGCCTCCAATGCGGGTATTTCTGTGCCAGATTTCTTCGAGCAATACGCCGCCGATCTGATAAACCGTGGCCTCCTGTACCCGTTCGTGAATGAAGGCATCAATGCTCCAGCTCGAATCCCGTTTCACGTTGCACGCCACTATGCCCGCTCCGCACTTCCATGGCATTTCCAGAACCAAGTATGGGCAGTATGGTCACTTCAGTCTAGCGGAGAGACGACAACGAAGATGACCGAATAAGCGCTTGTCATGTCGGAGTTTTTGTCGTTCACCTTGATCTCGGTCAGGCCATTACTTCTAGCCTGAGAGCTCTGTTTTATCCGCTCTTGCACAGAGGCCGATGGTTCATTGATCTGGCATCTAATTATAGGCCCTGATGATTTCGTCAGGCAAATCGTAACGTCGACGGTTTCCTGCGGCTCGCCCACTAAAGCACCAAGCCCATCGCATTTCAGGAACAAATCGTCAGTTTTCTTGGTGAGAGCGCAGGGGTTCGAACCCTGGACCTACTGATTAAAAGTCAGTTGCTCTACCAACTGAGCTACGCTCTCCCGGAGCCCGCTGCGCGCTTCGCTTTGCGTCGGGCTCGAATGGCGCGGAACATAGGCAGGCATCTGCATATGGTCAACTGCAAAAACCGATGCGCTCCAGTGTTTTTTCAGGGGGCTCTGCAGGCTGCTTCCTGACCAGACCAAGGTGGGCATTTGTTGAAACTGAGCCGGACCGGTGACAGGCACGATTACAGGCAAGATTACAGGCAAGATTACAGCAACCGGGTGTCAATTTATCACGGCTTGCGCGCAAAAACGTGACTGGCGAAGCCCGCGGCTGGCGGTTAGATAGGGCCACGCGGTTTTCCGTCCCGCTCCGTCCAACCTGTAGCCCGGCAAGGGGATCCAGATTTCGTGACCATCGCCGACATTCCGCTGCTTACCGTCATCCTGGCGGGCGCCCTGTCCTTCCTCTCGCCTTGCGTGCTGCCGCTGGTGCCCCCGTATCTGTGCTACATGGCAGGCGTTTCGGTCGAGGATTTTCGCGGCAGCGGTGCCGAGGCACGGGCTCGGGACACACGGCGGGCGGTGTTCTTCGCCTCGCTGTTCTTCACCCTGGGTTTCGCCACGGTTTTCGTCGCACTCGGAGCCGGTGCTTCCAGTATCGGCGCTGCGTTGCGCCAGCACATGGATCTCCTGGCCAAGCTGGGCGGGATCGTCATCATCCTGATGGGACTGCATTTTCTTGGCGTGTTCCGGATCGGTCTCCTGGCGCGGGAAGCCCGGTTCGCCGGCGGAGGCAAGCCGGCCACGCTGTCCGGCGCCTATGTGATGGGGCTGGCGTTTGCCTTTGGCTGGACACCGTGCATCGGACCGGTGCTGGGCGCCGTGCTCGGGGTTGCGGCGGGCCGGGAGACCGTCAGTGCCGGCGCTATGCTGCTCGCCGCCTATTCCCTCGGTCTCGCTGTTCCGTTCTGGATTGCCGCGCTGTTTTCTGAACGGTTCATGCGGTTCTCGCAAAAGTTCCGCAGGCATCTGGGCACCATCGAAAAAGCCACCGGCGCACTGCTGGTGCTCACCGGCATCCTGTTTCTGACCGGTGGGATGGCGACGATGGCCTACTGGCTGCTCGAGACGTTTCCCGCGCTCGGCAGGATCGGCTGAGCCTGCCGGCAATCGACGACCGGATCAGCGCTTGAACCCGGGCGCGGTCGCAAGTACCAGTCCGGTCAGAACGGTTAAGATGCCGATGGCGTGGTAGATCTCGAACGGCTCGCCGAGAACCAGCACCGCCAAACCGACGCCATAGGGTGGCAGGAGATACATGAAGACGCTTGCGGTCGAGGCGCCAAGCCGGGCGACGCCGTACTGGTAGCCGGAGAACGCCAGCAACGACGAGAACACGACAATGCCGGCAATGCCGCCCCAGGCGCTCCAGCTCCGCGGCATCATGGCCCCCGCAAGAAATTCCCACAGTGCAAACGGGGCCAGCAGAAGCGCTCCGGAGAGAGCGACAACCGCAAACAGCGCCGAGACCGGCAGCCCAGCCGTGCGTCTGCCCTTGAGCAGGACGGAATATCCGGCCCAGGACAAAGCGGCGGCGATGAACATCAGGTCACCCCAGTTGAAGGACGTCGTGGCAAGACGTGTGATATCACCCTTTAGCACGATGATCGCCACTCCGATGAACCCGACCACGATGCCGGCGATTTCCCGCCAGCTCGTCGGCCGGCCGAAAAAGAGGCGCTCAAGGATAATGATCATCAACGGCGAGGTTGTGTAGATCAGTGTGCCGTTGGTCGCGGTGGTGAATTGCAACGCATAATAGACGCCCGCGCCGCAGATCCACATGCCCAAAAAACCCAGCACCAGCCAATGCACCGGGTGGTCGCTCACGTAGGTTCGCAGCCGGTCGCGCGCCATCCACAGGAACGGCGAGAGCAGCAGGGCCGCGGCGCTCCAGCGGAGGAACGCCAGGGTAAACGGTGCCACCTCAGGAATCGTTGATCGTCCGAAGATGAGGTTGGACGAAAAGAACAACGGGGTCAGCAGCATGACGGCCAGGGGAACGAGGCGCGCGCGGATGGGTTTCGCGACGGTGGGTGAGGCGGCAGTCATGGGGGGCTTCCAAATCGGGGCAATGTTTGCTTGAAGGAGAATTACTCAGGTTCCGGTGCTATAGCGTCCGGCACGGCTAAACAAGCGATTCGATGAAGAGGTGACGGAATGGCGCGGACAAGTCTGGCAGTCGTGCTTGCGGCGGGGGATGCGACACGGATGAAGTCGTCGAAATCCAAGGTGCTGCATACCGTCGGCAATCTGCCGCTGATCGCCCATGTCACCCGTGCCGCCGCTGCCGCCGGCGTCAACAAGGTTGCTCTGGTGGTTGGTCGGGAGGCCGAGCGCGTGACGGAGGCAGCCGGAGCCGGGCTCGGGGTGCCGGTGAGCGCCGTGGAGCAGACCGAACGCAAGGGGACAGGACATGCCGTGCTGATGGCGCGAGACGTCATCGCCGAAGGCTTTGACGACGTCATCGTGCTTTATGGAGATGCCCCGCTCATCAGTCCGGACAGCCTTGCAGCGGCGAGAGATGAAAGGACAAAGGGCGCTGACGTCGTGGTTCTCGGTTTCCGCGCGGCCGATCCAACAGGGTATGGACGGCTTCTCGAACGTGATGGCGAACTCGTTGCGATTCGCGAGCACAAAGACGCCTCCAGCGATGAACTGGCTGTCGATTTCTGCAATGGCGGAATCATCACGTTTTCAGGCGAGGAGGCCGTCGGCCTGCTCGAAGCGATCGGCAATGACAATGCCAAGGGCGAATACTACCTGACCGACATCGTCGAGATCGCCCGTGAACGCGGACTGAGATGCGTTGCCATCGAGGCTCCCGAAGAAGACATGATGGGCTGCAACACCCGCGCAGAACTCGCCGAGATCGAGCAGGTCTGGCAGGCCCGCGCCCGCCACGCGGCAATGATCTCCGGGGTCAGCATGATTGACCCGTCGAGCGTATTTCTCTCCCACGACACGGTGCTGGAGAATGACGTGACGATCGAGCCCAATGTCTGGTTCGGTCCCGGCGTCAGGGTCGGTCCGGGTGCGGTCATCCATGCCTTCAGCCATCTTGAAGGCGCCGATGTCGGCGCCAATGCCAGCATCGGGCCATTTGCCCGCTTGCGACCGGGAACCGAACTTGGAGAAAAGGCCAAGGTCGGCAATTTCTGCGAGATCAAGAAGGCGAAGGTCGGCAGGGGCGCCAAGGTCAATCACCTGACCTATATCGGTGACGCCGTCATCGGGGAGGCCGCCAATATCGGCGCCGGCACGATCACCTGCAATTATGACGGCGAGAACAAGCACCTGACGGAGATCGGCGCGGGGAGCTTCATCGGTTCGAACTCGTCGCTCGTCGCACCCCTCAAGATCGGCGCCGGGGCCTATGTCGGTTCGGGAAGCGTGGTAACGATGGATGTTCCCGACGATGCGCTGGCCATCGCAAGGGCGCGGCAGGAGACAAAGCCGGGTCGCGCGCACCGCCTGCGGGAGAAGATCGCGGCCATCAAGGCGCTCAAGAAACAGGCGCAAAGCTGACCGCCGGGACGGAACCGGTTACGCGGTGTCACGAAAATTGAGCGGACGCAATACCTTAGGTCACTGGTCTAAACCGGCGTTGCTGGGTAAGAGCTTGGCCAACACTTTACCCAGGAGAAACGCATGTGCGGCATAGTCGGGATAGTTGGTAAGCGCGAGGTGGCTCCGCTGCTGGTGGACGCGCTCAAAAGGCTGGAATACCGCGGATATGATTCTGCGGGTGTCGCCACCGTGCATGACGGGCATCTCGACCGCCGCCGGGCTGAAGGCAAGCTCGCCAATCTCGACCGCAAGCTCGGCGAAGAGCCGCTGGCCGGCCAGATCGGCATCGGTCACACCCGCTGGGCAACCCATGGCGCACCGACGGAAAGCAATGCGCATCCGCATTTCTGCCATGGTGTCGCCGTCGTCCACAATGGCATCATCGAGAACTTCGCGCCGCTGCGCGCCGAGCTTACCGCCAAGGGAGCCAGCTTCTACAGCCAGACCGACACGGAAGTGGTGGCGCAACTGCTGGCCGCCTACCGGCAGGAGGGCCTGGCGCCCCGCCAGGCGATGCAGAAGGCGCTCGGACGGCTTGAGGGCGCCTATGCGCTTGCTGTCCTGTTTGAAGACCAGCCAGACATGATCCTCGGTGCACGCTCCGGCCCGCCACTTGCGGTTGGCCATGGCGAGGGCGAGATGTTCCTCGGTTCAGACGCGATCGCGCTGGCACCATTCACCGACGAGATCACCTATCTCGACGATGGCGACTGGGCGGTGATTACTCGCGATGCCCTCGAGATCTATGATGGCAACGGCACGCTGGTCGAGCGGCGGCGGCAGAAGTCGCAGGGCGCCGCCTATGTCGTTGACAAGGGCAATCATCGCCATTTCATGGAAAAGGAAATCTACGAGCAGCCGGAAGTGGTCTCGCATACGCTGAGCCACTATATCGATTTCGCCGAGGGTCGGGTGAAGCTCGACAGTGCGCAGATCGACTTCGCCAATCTCGACAGGCTGGCGATGTCTGCCTGCGGGACCGCCTATTATGCCGGGCTGGTCGGCAAGTACTGGTTCGAGCGCTTTGCCCGCCTGCCAGTCGAAATCGATGTTGCTTCCGAATTCCGTTACCGCGAAATGCCGCTGACGGGCAGGATGGCGGCGTTGTTCATCTCGCAGTCGGGCGAGACCGCCGACACATTGGCGTCGCTGCGCTACTGCCGTGACAATGGTCTGACCATCGGCGCGGTGGTCAATGTGCGCGAATCGACCATTGCGCGCGAGTCCAACGCAACGTTTCCGACGCTTGCGGGACCGGAAATCGGCGTGGCGTCAACCAAGGCGTTCACCTGCCAGCTTTCGGTGCTCGCCGCGCTGGCGATGATCGCTGGCCGGGCGCGCGGGACGCTGTCGGCCGAGGACGAGACCGGGATGGTTCAGGCGCTGGTCGGTGCGCCGCGTCTGTTCAACGAGGTGTTGCAGTCGATCCAGCCGCAGATCGAGACATTGTCGCGCGAGCTGTCACGCTTCAAGGACGTGCTCTATCTCGGCCGCGGCACCAGCTTTCCGCTGGCGCTCGAAGGCGCGCTGAAACTCAAGGAAATCTCCTATATCCATGCGGAGGGCTACGCGGCGGGCGAGCTCAAGCACGGACCGATCGCGCTGATCGACGAGAACATGCCGGTAATCGTGATCGCGC
This sequence comes from Parahoeflea alexandrii, assembly GCF_024105735.1. Lineage (GTDB taxonomy): Bacteria > Pseudomonadota > Alphaproteobacteria > Rhizobiales > Rhizobiaceae > Hoeflea > Hoeflea alexandrii. The sequence goes on from NZ_JAAAML010000001.1 coordinate 1,868,849, forward strand.
CGCATGACCGGCATTTCGAGAAGACAGTCTCCAACATGCAGGAAGTCGCGGCCCGCGGTGGTCAGATCATCCTGATAACCGACGAAAAGGGCGCGGCTGCGACGACACTTGAGACCATGGCGACCATCGTGCTGCCCGAGGTCAACGAGATCGTCGCACCGATCCTCTACGCGCTGCCGGTTCAGCTGATTGCCTATCATACCGCCGTTTTCATGGGCACGGATGTGGACCAGCCGCGCAACCTCGCCAAGTCGGTCACCGTCGAATAAGAGATAGATCGGCGGTGAACTTGTCTTCGCCTCTGTGCGTTCCCTATATAACGGGGATCGCAAGGCGCGGTGTTTTGCATGCCATAAGGCAAGGTGACGAATGACCGACAAGCAGAAACGGCTGGGCGCAGGACGGCGGCTGAGAAACTATTTTCTGACCGGCCTGATCATCGTGGCGCCGCTCGCTATTACCGCCTATCTGACCTGGACCTTCATCGGCTGGGTAGACAGCTGGGTGAAGCCCTATATTCCGGCCATCTACAATCCTGACTATTACCTGCCGTTTGCAGTGCCGGGATTTGGTCTGCTGACAGCGTTGTTCCTGATCACCATGATCGGGTTTCTTACTGCCAACCTCGTCGGCCGCTCGATCATCTCCTTCGGAGAATCGCTTCTCGACCGGATGCCCCTGGTGCGCAGTCTCTACAAGGGGCTCAAGCAGATCTTTCAGACGGTGCTCGCCGAGCAGAGCGGGTCGTTCAAGCAGGCAGCGCTGATCGAGTATCCGCGACGCGGACTGTGGTCGATCGTCTTCATCGCCACCGATACCAAGGGTGAGGTCAATTCGCGGCTGCCGGAGGACGATTCAATGTCGGTGTTTCTGCCGACAACACCAAACCCAACGTCGGGTTTCCTGCTGTTCGTGCCGCGCAAGGACGTGATCATTCTCGACATGAGCGTCGAAGAGGCGGCCAAGATGGTGATCTCGGCCGGCTTGGTGTCTCCGGATTTTCCAAAGGTCCTTCCGGTTCAGACAAGGCCCAAGTCAAAGGCCAAACCAGCGGCGGAGTGATAGCCTTCAGCCGGCTCTGAGGAACCTGATCGCCTCGTCGCGCCGCATCAGGTAGAGCAGCATTCTGAGCGCCTCACCGCGCGGCGAGGCCAGTGAGGGGTCGGTCTCCAGCACATTGCGGGCATCGCTACGGGCGATTTCCAGAAGATCGGCGTGAGCGCTCAGGTTTGCGAGCCTGAACCCCGGCATGCCCGATTGCCTCGTGCCGAGCACTTCGCCTTCACCGCGCAGCTTGAGGTCTTCCTCGGCGATGCGGAAGCCATCCTCGGTTTCGCGCAAGACCTGCAACCGCGCGCCGGCGGTTTCGCCCAAGGGGCCGTGGTAGAGCAATATGCAGCTCGATGCGCCTTCGCCGCGACCGACGCGACCCCTGAGCTGGTGCAACTGGGCAAGCCCGAAACGTTCGGCGTGTTCGATCACCATGATGGTCGCATCCGGAACGTCAACGCCGACCTCGATCACCGTCGTTGCCACGAGCAGACGGGTCTGGCCGTTCTTGAACGCGCTCATCGCCTGGTCTTTTTCTTCAGACGTCATGCGACCATGAACAAGCGATACCAGCGGTGCCATGTCCTTGCCGAACGCCTCTGCCAGGCTCGCATGCCTACTTTCCACCGACATCAAGTCACTCTGCTCGGAATCTTCGACAAGCGGACAGATCCAGTAGGCTTTCTTGCCCTCTTCCAACGCCTTCTTCAGCCGGTCGACAATCTCGGCCAGACGTTCGTCGGGGATGGTGACGGTGGCGATCGGCTGGCGGCCGGCGGGTTTCTCGGTGAGCTTGGAGACGTCCATATCGCCAAAGGCCGCCAAGACCAGCGTGCGCGGGATAGGGGTAGCGGTCATGACCAGCATGTGCGGCGCGGTTCCCTTGGCCGTCAGCCGAAGCCGCTGATGAACCCCGAACCGGTGCTGCTCATCCACCACCGCCAGGGTGAGGTTCTTGTAGACGACCGATTCCTGAAACAGCGCGTGGGTGCCGATCACAATCCGGGCTTGGCCATTGGCAATGCGCTCAAGCAGTTCGGCGCGTTCACGGCCCTTGGCGCGGGCGGTCAGCACGGCAACCTCGATGCCGGCGGCCTCCGCCATTCTCCTGATCGTGGCGTGATGCTGGCGGGCGAGGATCTCGGTCGGGGCCATCAGCACCGCCTGGCCGCCGGCTTCCACGGCATCGGCCATGGCGAGCATCGCCACCGCGGTCTTGCCGGAACCGACATCGCCCTGGAGAAGGCGCAGCATGCGGTCCTTGCCGGCCATGTCGGCGAGGATTTCCTCGACAGCCGTTGTTTGACTGCCGGTGAGGGAAAACGGCAGCGCTCCGAGGATCGCCTGGCGCAGGCGGCCTTCCGCGACAACGGGATGTCCAGGCAGCTTGCGCAGTGTCTGGCGCACAAGTGCCAGCGACAATTGGCCTGCCAGCAGTTCGTCATAGGCCAGGCGGCGGCGCGCCGGTGTCTGCGGTTCGATATCGATCGCCGCTTCGGGATGGTGCAGTTCGCGGACTGCGTCGGCGAAAGAGGGAAAACTGTTCTTGCTCACCAGGTGGGCGTCGGACCACTCTGGTAGTTCCGGCAGGAGGTCCAGCGCCGACTCGATCGACCTGCGGAGTATTTTCGGCGACAGCCCGGCTGTCAGTGGATAGACCGGTTCGATCAACGGAAAGCTGTCCGCGTCCGCTTCCAGGGCGATATGGTCGGGATGGACCATTGACGGTCTGCCGTTGAACCATTCGACCTTGCCGCTGACCAGCACGGCTTCGCCGACCGGCAGGGTCTTCTCGAGCCATTGCCGCTTGGAGTGAAAAAAGGTCAAAGCCAGTTCACCGGTATCGTCATGCACGAACACCCGATAGGGCGCGTTTCTGCGGCCAGGAGGCGATGGCTGGTGGCGGTCCACGCGAACCTTGAGAGTGGCAATCGTGCCTTCCGGCGCTTCGGTGATGCCCGAGCGCATGGTCCGGTCGATCAGACCGTGCGGCGGCAGCAACAAGAGATCGAGCGCGCGGGTGTCTTCCGGCCCCTCGCGGCCTGTCACCCGCGTCAGCGCCTCGGCGAGCTTTGGACCGATCCCGGGCAGGCTTTCAACAGGTTTGAACAGGGGGTCGAGCTGAAGTGGTCGCATGGAACCAGATGAACGGTAATTTTGGGTCAAAGGCAAGGCTGACATTTGCGTGGCGACAGGATATGGAAACCGTCCAAACAAAAAAGGCCCGTCATGACCGGAACAACACGCTCAAGCGCCGACCTCGATCCGCGCCGCCGTCGCATTCTCGTGCGGGCGTGGCGACGTGGCATCCGGGAAATGGATCTGGTGATCGGCGGTTTTGCCGACGCCGAGATCGCTGATCTCGGAGATGCGGAACTCGACCAGCTCGAAGAGCTGATGGCGGAGGAGGATGCAGACATTTTCCGCTGGGTGACAGGCGAAGCGGAGACACCGGAGCGCCTCCGCACGGCGCTGTTTGACCGGATGCGCGCTTATGTGCCCGACTTCGAGCCGCAGCAGAACACATCGCAGGGACCGGCGAGCAAATCATGAAACCAGTGATCCCGGTTGCCAAGATCTCCGGTTCGCACACGCCGGTGACGCTGGCCGGTGTGCCGCAGGGCATGGAAGCTTTGGCGCTCGCCGAGCTTGCCCGGTCGACCGGTCCGCTGGCGCACATCATCTCCGACGGCCAGCGCATGGCCGATCTCGAGCAGAATCTCGCGTTTTTCGCACCCGAAATCCCGGTACTCACCCTGCCGGGCTGGGATTGCCTGCCCTATGACCGGGTATCACCGGGAGCCGATGTTTCGGCACGACGGCTTGCGGCGTTGTCTTCCCTGGCGCAGTTCCCGGACAATCCGCATCCGGCAATCCTGCTGGTGACCGTCAATGCCATGCTGCAACGGGTTCCATCGCGAACAGTGGTGTCGGATCTTGGGTTTTCGGCCCGCGCCGGCAACCGGCTGAAGATGGAGGACCTGTCCGTTCGGCTTGCCAAGAACGGCTTCGAGCGGGTCGCTACTGTCCGCGAAGTGGGTGAGTACGCCGTGCGCGGCGGCATTCTCGACGTCTTCGTGCCTGGCGCCGAAGAACCTGTGCGGCTGGATTTCTTTGGCGACACTCTGGAGAGTGTCAGGCATTTCGACCCGGCTTCGCAACGCACGACGACCCAGGCCAAGGAACTTGCTCTCAACGCCATGAGCGAAGTTACGCTGGAACCGGAAACGATCAGCCGGTTCCGCAGCAACTACCTCTCCATGTTCGGGGCGGCAAACCGGGATGATGCGCTTTATGTTGCGGTCAGCGAAGGCCGCCGCTATCCGGGCATGGAACACTGGCTTCCCCTGTTTCACGACGAAATGCAGACGGTGTTCGATTATCTCGGCGGCTTCCGGATCACCGGTGACCATATGCTCGCGGAAGCCGCAAGCGAACGTCGCGCGCAGATCGTCGACCATTACGAAGCGAGGCAGACGGCGCAAAACATCGAGAAGGGCCGGGGTGTCCAGACCACGCCCTACAAGGCGATCAGGCCGGACCTGCTCTATCTCGACACGACCGAACTGCTTGAACGCCTCGATGCCCTCAATGCAGTCCGGTTGACGCCATTTCACGAACCGGAAACGTCGGCGCGGATGGTGATCGACCTTCCGACTGCGACCGGTCCGCGCTGGGCGGCTGACGCGGAATCCGACAAATCGGAAGAGGGCGGCCGCGCCAACCTGTTCGAAAAGCTGGTGACCCATGTCGGCGTCAAGCGTTCCGAAGGGCGCAAGGTGCTGATCACCGCCTGGACGGAAGGATCGCTCGACCGGCTATTGCAGGTCACCGATGAGCACGGGCTTGAACGCGTTGTCCGGATCAACAGTCTTGCCGACATCGACAAGCTGAAACCCGGCGAGGCAGCGGCTGCAGTGCTGGCGATCGAGGGCGGCTACGAGATCGATGATCTTGTCGTTATCGGCGAACAGGACGTGCTGGGTGACCGGCTGGTGCGCCGGGCCAAGCGCAAGCGCCGCGGTGCGGATTACATATCTGAGGTGTCCGGGCTCGACGAGGGCAATTATGTCGTCCATGCCGAACACGGGATTGGCCAGTTCATCGGCCTGCGCACGATCGAGGCCGCCGGTGCCCCCCATGCATGCCTTGAATTGCATTACGCGGGCGACGCCAAGCTGTTCCTGCCGGTCGAGAATATCGAGCTTCTGACCCGCTACGGCTCGGACAGCGCCGAAGTGCAGCTCGACAAGCTGGGCGGGGTTGCCTGGCAGTCTCGCAAGGCGAAGCTCAAGAAGCGGCTTCTTGACATGGCCGAGGGGCTGATCCGGATTGCCGCCGAGCGGCACATGCGCTCGGCACCGGCACTTGCGGCGCCCGAGGGGCTCTACGACGAATTCTCCGCGCGCTTCCCCTATGACGAGACCGAAGACCAGATGGCTGCGATCGAGCGGGTGCGCGACGATCTGGCCGCGGGGCAGCCGATGGACCGGCTGGTCTGTGGCGATGTCGGTTTCGGCAAGACAGAGGTTGCGCTGCGCGCCGCGTTCATCGCGGCGATGAACGGTGTGCAGGTGGCGGTGGTGGTGCCGACGACGTTGCTGGCACGGCAGCATTTCAAGACCTTCACCGAGCGGCTGCGCGGCTATCCGGTCCGCATTGCCCAAGCCTCGCGTCTGGTCGGCGCCAAGGAACTGGCGCTAACGAAAACGGAACTCGCTTCGGGCAAGACCGACATCGTTGTCGGCACGCACGCCCTGCTTGGCTCGTCGATCCAGTTTGCCAATCTCGGTCTCTTGATCATCGACGAGGAGCAGCATTTCGGGGTCAAGCACAAGGAACGATTGAAGGAGCTCAAGAGCGACGTCCATGTGCTCACGCTTTCCGCGACACCGATCCCGCGCACGCTGCAGCTGGCGATGACCGGGGTGCGGGAACTGTCGCTGATCACCACGCCACCGGTCGACCGGATGGCGGTCAGAACCTTCATCTCGCCGTTCGATCCGGTGACCGTGCGCGAAACGCTGATGCGCGAGCACTATCGCGGCGGGCAGAGTTTCTATGTCTGTCCGCGGCTTGCCGATCTCGAGGATGTGGCGGCGTTCCTGCGCTCGGACGTGCCGGAACTGAAATTCGCGATCGCCCACGGCCAGATGGCCGCGGGTGAACTCGATGATATCATGAACGCGTTCTACGACGGGCAGTACGACGTGCTCTTGTCGACGACGATCGTCGAATCGGGCCTCGACGTGCCGACCGCCAACACGCTGATCGTGCACCGGGCCGACATGTTCGGACTGGCGCAGCTCTACCAGCTGCGCGGCCGGGTCGGCCGTTCCAAGGTGCGCGCCTTCGCGCTGTTCACGCTGCCGGTCAACAAGATGCTGACGGCGACCGCTGACAAGCGGCTCAAGGTACTGCAATCGCTCGATACGCTCGGCGCCGGCTTCCAGCTGGCAAGCCACGATCTCGACATCCGCGGCGCCGGCAACCTGCTCGGCGAGGAGCAATCCGGCCACATCAAGGAAGTCGGCTTCGAGCTCTACCAGCACATGCTGGAAGAGGCGGTCGCCGAGGTCCGCGGCGAGGACGCGGTGTTTGATACCGGCTGGTCGCCGCAGATTACGGTCGGGACGCCGGTGATGATCCCTGAAGACTATGTGCCGGACCTGCATCTGCGGCTGGGGCTCTACCGCAGGCTGGGCGAGATTACCGACATTGCCGATATCGACGGCTTCGGGGCCGAGATGATCGACCGTTTCGGGCCGTTGCCGACGGAAGTGCAGCACCTCTTGAAGATCGTCTTCATCAAGGCGCTGTGCCGCAAGGCCAATGTCGAGAAACTCGACGCCGGTCCGAAGGGCGTGGTTGTCCAGTTCCGCAACAAGGAATTCCCCAACCCGGCCGGGCTGGTGGGCCATATTTCCAAGCAGGGCAACATGGCCAAGATCCGGCCCGACCAGAGCGTGGTGTTCATCCGCGACCTGCCGACCCCGGACAAGCGGCTCAACGGAGCCGCCGTGGTGATGACGCATCTGGCGGAGCTTGCGGGTTGAGCGGGTGAGGGTGGCAGAAGCCGAACGGCTCTCTACCTCACCCGGTACAGGCGTCTTTGCCGGTAATGGCATTCGGAAGCCTGCCAGCTCAGACAAAGCCGCCGCCGGGGAAACGGTGGTTCGCTACCAGCATGAACGTTCCAGATTCCCGCGGCTGTGGGATCATTCAAGTCATCAAAGGCGCATGTGATGTTTCATCTGGTTACCGGACTTCCATGGCTGGTGGTTCTCGTCCGCTTCATCCTGCCGCTGCCCTGGCCATGGACGCTGAAGGCAGTCGTGGCGGTGGTACTGCTGATTGCGTCGCAATATCATTATGTCAGCCGGCTGTCGTCAGGCTCGGTGTTTGCGCCGGAGTTCCCGAGGCCATTGGTGATAGCGTTCAATGTCCTGTTTGGTGCAATCGTGCTTCTGGCGGTGTTCCAGATTGCGCTTGATGCGGGGGCACTCGTTGGCCTTGTTTTCACGGGCTATTTTTCCGAACCTGCCGCTGAGGTGAGATATGCCGCAGGCATTGCCGCTCTTGCCCTGTCGTCATTCGGCGTCAGCAGGGCCATCATTGTTCCGCCACTCAAGGACATCGAGATTTCCATCCCGGGCCTTGCCGCGGCGTTCGACGGATACCGGATCGTGCAACTGACCGACCTGCACATCAGCCGGCTGTTTCCGGCTGCCTGGACAGGCTCGATGGTGGCAAAGGCAAATGCGCTTGATGCCGACCTGATCGTCATCACCGGCGACTTCATCGACGGAAGCCTTGAACACCGGCGCGCCGACGTGGAACCGCTTCGCGGCCTTTCCGCCCGTGACGGCATCTATGCCATTTCGGGAAATCATGAATATTTCTTCGATGCTGGCGCCTTCCTGGATCATTTTGAAGCCATGGATATGCGGCTTCTCTCCAACAGCCATGCGGTCATCGAGCGCGGCAGCGACAAGCTGGTGATCGCCGGCCTCCCCGACCGATCGGCAGGTCGAAACGGTTTTCCGGCCCCGGATCTCGAGGCGGCGCTTCAGGGTGCACCGGACGCGGCGCCGGTCATCCTGCTCGACCACCAGCCGATGATGGCCCAGCAGGCGTCGGCTTCAGGAGTGGCGCTGCAGCTCTCCGGACACACCCATGGCGGCATGATCCGGGGGATGGACCGGCTGCTGGCGCGAGCCAACAACGGCTTCGTCTCCGGCCTTTACCAGGTCGGCTCGATGCAGCTTTACGTCAACAACGGCACCGCGCTGTGGCCCGGTTTCGCGCTGCGGCTGGGCAGGCCTGCCGAACTCACACGCATCACCCTGAGGCAGACGAGATAAGGCCTTCCTGGCGGACAGCTTGCGGCACTTGTGGCGCAGCCATGGTGTTGTCATGTGTCTGGCACGACTTTGAATTTTCCGATCGGGTCTGGCGCAATCGGGGCGGCGCTTGTATCGCTGGTGCGAGCAAAAGATGAAATGATCGCGATGCCCACCTCATCCCATTTCGACCAGGCCGACGACGGATTGCCTGCGCCGCGGCGCCACTTCGCCGTCGGCGTGCTCTTGTTGTCGCTGGTGCTGGTCGTGCTCGACGGCGCCATCGCCAATGTGGCGCTGCCCTCTATTGCCATTTCGCTCGGGGCGCATCCCAGCGACACGGTGTGGGTCGTCTCGAGCTACCAGCTCGCCGTACTGGTGGCCCTGCTTCCCTGCGGCGCGCTCGGCGAGATCTATGGTCCGCGACGGGTCTTCCTCATGGGCGTCGCGGTTTTCACGCTCGCGTCAACTGCCTGTGCGCTGGCCGGGAGCCTGCCGCTGCTGGTCGCCGCGCGTTTCATGCAAGGTCTGGGGGCCGGCGCCATGATGGGGCTTGCGGCAATGAATCTGCGGACCGCGGTTCCGCAACGCATGTTGGGAACCATCATCGGCTTCAATGCCATGGCGATCGCGATTTCTGCCGCCGCGGGGCCGGCGGTGGCCGGGGCCATCCTCTCTTTCGCCAGTTGGCCCTGGCTGTTTGCAGTCAACCTGCCGCTCGGTCTCCTGGTGCTGTCGTGCGGCCGGTTTCTCGGCCACATGGCGGGGGTCAGGCGGCGGCTCGATGTGCCGGCACTGCTTGCCAGCGCAGCGATGTTCATCCTTTTCTTTGCCGGCGCGGAACTGATCGCCACCGCCCCCGCAAGCGGATCCATCCTGATCGGATGCTCGATCCTGTGCTTGCTGGCGGTGCTCAGGCTGGAACGCAATACCCCAACGCCGATCGTGCCGACGGATCTCCTCTCCGATCCGGGGTTTCGGGTCGCGGTGATTGCCTCTGTGGCCTGCTTCACCGGTCAGATGCTGGCCTATGTCGCACTGCCGTTCTACCTTCATCACACCATGGGGATGACACCGGCTCTGACCGGCCTCTACATGATGCCTTGGCCGATCGCCACCATCATCATGGCCCCGATAGCCGGACGGCTTGCCGACCGGATCAAGACTGCGTGGCTGTGCGCTTGCGGCGGCGGTCTGCTGGCTCTGGGACTGCTGATCGCAGGATTGTTTCCGCCGGATGCGAAGGGGATAGCCTTCCTGATCGGCACGACGCTTGCCGGGACAGGGTTTGGCCTGTTCCAGACGCCCAACAACCGGATTCTGCTGCTTTCGGCGCCGAAGGCCCGGAGCGGGGCTGCCGGAGCCATGCAGGGCACGGCGCGCCTTATGGGCCAGACGATGGGCGCGATATCGATGTCGATCATCTTCGCGCTGGTGCCAGTGGGCGACGCCCCTGCCATCGCCTTGGTGATTGCCGGATTGTGCACCGCCGTTTCCGCGCTGGTCAGCCTCAGCCGCGCGCGCTACGAAACCGTGAACCGGCGATAGACCCGCTTCAGCCGTTGTCGTTCCCCGCTGCCTCTTTGCCTCGGCTGGCAACGATCTTGCGCATGGCATCGGCCAGCGCCTCGGCGGACTGGGCGCCGACGACCGCGTACTGCATGTCGATGATGAAACAGGGCACCCCGGTGACACCCATCTGACGGGCCTGGTCGATCTCGGCAGCGACCGTGTCGCGATCGGCGTCGCCCGAGAGCAAGCGCTCAACCACCGGCGTCTCAAGCCCGACCTGTTCGGCGGCCTCGATCAGCACGGCGTCGTCGCCAAGGCTCTTGCCATCCTCGAAATAGGCCTTGAACAGCAGTTCGACCATCTGGTGCTGTGCGGGCAGCCCGAGGGAACCGGCCCAGCGGATCAGCCGGTGGGCGTCGAGCGTGTTGGCCGAGACCTTGATCTTGTCAAAGGCAAAGGGAATTTCCTCTTCTTCACCGGCTGCGCGAACCGTGGCGTAGGCCTGCTCGGCTCCGGTGGCACCGCCAAACTTGTCCTCGAGATACTGCTTCCGGTCCTTGCCTTCCTTGGGGAGGGTCGGATCGAGCTGGTAGGGCCGCCACCGGACCTCCACATCGAATTCGTTGCGAACCTCCGCCAGAGCGTCTTCAAGCCGGCGCTTGCCGATATAGCACCAGGGGCACATCACGTCCGAGACAACGTCGATGGTCAATGAGGGAGCGGTCATAAGGTCACCTTTCGGGTGTCTGTCAGTTCAATGGCTCATTGTGCCGCACTGCTGTCCCACCAGGCCGGCAGATAATAGCCGTAGAGCGGCGGGCCAGCATCGGGCTCGGCGATGCGGCTGCGATGCGCGACCCAGGATTTGCCCAAGTGGAAGGCCGGGATGACATAATGCCCGGACAGAAGGACACGGTCAAAGGCGCGGACGGAGGGGCGGAAATCATCCGCGGTGCGGGCATTGAGCATGGAATCGATGGCGGCGTCGATTGCCGGGCTGGCCGCGCCGGCGAAGTTGAATGAGCCCTGGATGTCACGGGAGGCGGATCCCCAGCGGTTGATCTGCTCCGCACCGGGTGAAAGGGACGACGAAAAGGCCTTCATGATCATGTCGTAGTCGAAGGTCTGCGAGCGCTGCTGGTATTGCGCATCGTCAACAGTGCGAATCGACATGTCGATGCCGAGCGCGGCAAGCGAGCGCTGGAAGGCGATCGCCAGTTTTTCCTGTCCCTCGTTCTGGGTCATCAGGTCAAAGGCAAAATGATTTCCGTTTCCATCCAGCAGCTTGCCGTCCTGGATCCGGTAGCCGGCTTCCTGCAGCAGTGTCAGCGCCGCCCGCTGGACCTTGCGGTCGCGGCCCGAACCGTCGGTGACAGGAAGGACCCAGGTTCCGTCGAGAATGTCAGCCGACACTGCATCGGGGAAGGGGGCCAGGATTTCACGTTCGCGCTGATCGGCGGGCCTGCCGTAGCTCGAAAGGTCCGACCCGTCCCAGAAGGAATGGGTGCGCTTGTAAGTGTTGTCGTAAAGACTGCGATTGGCCCATTCGAAATCGAAGAGCATGGTCAGCGCGCGGCGGACCCGGACATCCTCAAACAGCGGCCTGCGGGTGTTGAAGACAAACCCGTACATGCCCGACGGCGTGCGGCTCTCATACTCCTTGCGCAAGATTTCACCCGACGTCACCGCCGGGAAGTCATAGCCGCGTGACCAGTTGGTGGCGCTGCCATCGGGATAGACATCGAAGACGCCTTTCTTGAACGCCTCGAACTGTGCGGTTTCGGAGAGGAAATACTCAACCGCGATCTGGTCGTAATTGTCGATTCCACGTTTGACCGGCAGATCCTTTGCCCAGTAGTCATCCCGGCGCGTATAGGTGATGCGTTCGCCCGGCTTGACTTCGCTGACGATGTAGGGACCCGAACCGATCCCTGGTGTGAGTGTCGACTGGTCAAAGGTCTCCACCTCGGTGGCATGCTTTGGCAACACCGGCGACAGTGACAGGATCAGCGGAAACTCGCGGTTGGAATTCTCGTTGAAGGTGAACCTGACCGAGAGCGGGCCGACCTTTTCCATGCTCGCCACGCGGTTGAGGCGGGTGCTGTAGGGCGGACGGCCCTTCTCCTTGAGCAGTTCCATGGTGAAGATGACATCATCGGCGGTAACCGGTTCACCATCGGACCAGCGCGCGGCTGGATTGATGTTGTACTGAATGAAACTGCGCTCCTCGTCCCACTCCACCGTCTCGGCCAGAAGGCCGTAAAGCGTGAAGGGTTCGTCCTGGGACCGGGCCATCAGCGTTTCGTAGACGAGGTTGCCGAAAACCGGATCGGCCAGACCGCGCGCAGTGGTCCGCATGCTCTTGACGATGAAGGGACGGACACTGTCGAAGGTTCCGACCACGCCATAGGTCACCTTTCCGCCCTTGGGCGCATCCGGATTGACATAGGGCAGATGGTTGAAACCCGCCGGCAATGCCGGTTCCCCATGCATGGCGATGGCATGTACAGGCTCGGCATGAGCTCTTGGCAGACCAGCCATGATCACCCCGGCGACAATGGCCAGCGTCCGAAGCAATTGGTTCATTCCGATCCTCCCGGGCATGTTTCCAGTTCCGCCCCGTGGTTGCTGTGGCGCCGAATCCCGCCCCGAGAATATACGCGCCATCCGGCACAGGCCACCATTGACCGGGCGCCGCCGGTTTTTTTTGGTTCAAGTCCTGCCGCGGGCTGGATATTGGCGTCTTCACGCGCTAACAGGAACGCGAAACAAGCCTTGCTGTTGCCGCATTTTCAATCGAGAAGGCGCGACAGATACAAGAGGGCGCCTCATCCGCGCGAACCCTACGCTGCCCCGCGGGCTGCAACTCAGGAGTAATGGAAACAAATGACCGCCATCACTAAGACCCTTTTCGCAGCCGCCATGTCGGTTGGTCTGGCCGCCGCGTTCATGCCTGCGTCCGCTTCCGCTCAGGGTGCCAACCAGGGCTGGTACAAGACCTGCACCAAGCAGGAAGACAATGATGTCTGCATCGTTCAGAACATCGTCACAGCTCCCACAGGCCAGTTGCTGACCGCGGTCGGCCTGATCAATGTGACCGGCAAGGTGAACCGCATGATTATGCAGGTCACAGTGCCGACAGCTCGCCTGATCCAGCCCGGCGTCAACCTGCAGGTTGATGGCGGCCAGGCCCAGCGCGTCGAGTATGCGATCTGCATGCCCGAAACCTGCGTCGCGGAAATTCTGCTGACCGACGCCATGGTGTCATCGTTCAAGAAGGGCGGCGAACTGGTTCTGACGTCGGTCAATTACCAGCGTACGCCGAACCCGCTGAAGATTTCGCTCGAGGGCTTTACCCAGGCCTGGGATGGCGATCCGATCGCCCAGTCCGAACTTCAGGAGCGCCAGCGCCTGCTGCAGGAAGAAATGGCCAAGAAGGCCGAGGAAGCCCGCAAGAAGCTTGAAGAGGCACAGGCGGCGGCCAAGAAAAACTGATCCAAGCGGTTTTCAACAACAAGGCCCGGATGCATCACGCATCCGGGCCTTTTTGTCGTTCAAGAGCGCTGCCGACAGATTTCTTGAATCAGTGGCTGATCCGCTCCTTGGGCTTGTAGACGCCATCGACCTGGGCCTCGAAGAAATCGCCCAGCTGCGGGTGGCGCACCGGGTGGTCGCTGTCATCGATCAGCAGGTTCTGCTCCGATACATAGGCCACGTATTCGGTCTCATCGTTCTCCGCGAGAAGGTGATAGAATGGCTGGTCCTTGCGCGGGCGCACCTGCTCGGGAATCGCGTTCCACCATTCTTCGGTGTTGGCATAGACCGGGTCGACGTCAAAAATGACGCCCCGGAACGGAAAGATCCGGTGTTTGACGATTTGTCCGATCTGAAATTTGGCTTCTTTGAGCTGCATGTCTTTGTTCCTTTACCCTTTAAGATGGGAACCGTGGACAGAAGTTCAACTGTTTGGCCTTGACGGCGCAGCGCCGGGAACCTACCCCCTTCAATCGCTTAGGCAATGTATTAAGAGCGCAGGCGGGTATCAAGCATGGCTGAAATCACTGGTCTGGTGCTGCCGTTTTTCGGGCTGATCCTGCTTGGCTACATTGCCGCGCGGATTACCCGGCAGCCCCAGGAGGCGATGGGCTGGCTCAATACCTTCATCATCTATGTGTCGCTGCCGGCGCTGTTTTTCAAGCTCCTGTCGCGCACCCCGATCGAACAGCTGGCGCGCTGGGACTACGTGCTGACCAGCATGGTGGTCACCTATACGGTGTTCGCTCTGGTCTTCGCCGCAAGCATCCTCGTTCGCCGTGCACTGATCGGCGAAGCCACGATCCAGGGGCTTGCGGGCGCCTACGGCAACATTGGATACATGGGCCCGGGCATCGCCATTCTGGCCTTCGGGGAGCCGGCCGCGGTGCCGGTGGCACTGATTTTTTGTTTCGAAAACATCATGCATTTCACCATCGCTCCGATGATGATGGCGCTTTCGGGCGGCGACCACCGCAGCCCGGGGGCGCTGGCGCTTGGTGTCGTGCGCAAGATAGCCCTTCATCCCTTCATCCTGGCAACGATAGTCGGTGTTGCCGCCGCCTGGATCGAGTTCGTGCCGCCGCTCCCGGTCGGACGGCTGATCGACTATCTTGCCCAGGCGGCTGCACCCTGCGCCCTGTTTGCGATGGGAGTGACGCTGGCGCTCAGGCCGCTCAAGCGGGTACCGGTGGAGCTGGGCTTCATCGTGCCGATGAAACTGATCGCCCATCCGGTGATGATGTATCTGGGCCTGAGCCTGATCGGCGATTTCGAACCGGTCTGGGTCTACACTGCGGTGCTGCTGGCCTCTCTGCCGACCGCAACCAATGTGTTTGTCATTGCCCAGCAGTACTCGACATGGGTCGAGCGCGCCTCCGCCACCGTGCTGGTCACCACCGTCTGCAGTGTCGGCAGCGTCTCAGTCCTGCTATGGTTGATCACCAGCGGCACCTTGCCGCCCGATCTCTTTCCCGGCTGAACGGACAGAATTCCTCGTTGAGAGGCATTTTAGCATTGCGATATATAGTGATTTCAAGTTCCTGCAGACATTTCTGAACGTGATGCTACAAGCGCTGGGGTCCTGATTTTGCAAGGCCACTGCGGCGCCAGCCAGGTGTCATGCCTTCGCGCATGGCAAGCAGCCGCAGCGGCGGAATGGCGGACAATGCCGCAAGACCGCCGGCGCGAAGTGCCTGAATCGGCAGGAAGGAACTCAAAAGCGCCCGGTTGAGCAGGTCGACACCGGCCGTCCGGCTGGTCACATCGGCGCGGCGTTGACGGTTGAAGGATCGGACGGCTTCCGCGGCGTTCTGTGGTCCACCGGCGTCCAGAATCGTGCTGACAGCCTGCATGATGTCGCGCAGGCCAAGATTGAGACCCTGGGCTCCGATTGGCGGGAAGGCGTGGCCGGTTTCTCCAACAAGCATGGTTCGTCCCGTGCCGAAACTGTCCGCGATCAGGCTCGACAGCGGCCAGGCCTGCACCTTTCCCTCGACCTCAACCGCTCCAAGGATGGAACGCATTCTTGTTTCGACCTCCCGGTTGAGTGCTTCGCGGGGCAGGGCGAGGATTGCATCAACGTCCTCCGGCCGGACGGCCCAGACCAGACTGGAGCGCTTGCCGGGCAGCGGAACCTGGGTGAACGGGCCCTGTTCGGTGTGAAACTCGGTCGAGGTGTCGGCGTGGGCGATCGAATGGGAGAAGTTGAGCACAAGCGCGGTTTGCGGGTATGTCCAGGTTCTTACATTGATGCCGACCGCCTCGCGGAGTTTCGAGCCGCGACCGTCGGCTGCAAGCACGGCGAGGGCAGAGACCTCGGTCCCGTCTTCGAGAAACAGAGAGACGGCACCTTCCGATTGCTCGGCATTCTCAAGCGGGCTTTCGAACCGCTCGATCAGGTCGGACTTGCGCGTTGCTTCCTGAAGCACATCGAAAAGCGGCTGGTTGGGAATGTTGTAGCCGAAGGCATCGAGATCGATTTCACTCGAGCGGAACGACACCGGTGGGGCGCGGAACAGGCGGCTGGTGCCATCCAGAATCCGCATCGTTCGCAACGGCGCCGAAACGCCGCGGACATCTTCCCATACGTCAAGGCGGGAAAGCAGGTCGATCGATTCCGACAGCAGGGCGGTCGTCCGTCCATCCTGGCGCGGCGGTGCCGGTGCGATGAAGGCCACGCGCCATCCCTCGGCAGCGGCGGCCAGCGCAGCCACGGATCCGGCAAGGCCGCCGCCGACGACGGCGATATCATGATGCTGCTGCAATTCTTCGACCTCTCAACGTGTTACCGATTGCCATCTGGTTGATCCATCCTTTACATCCCCAGACGAACGAACTCCATGGGATCATTTGGCGCATGTTCACGCCCCGTGCAAACACAGACCCGCTCGACGGCCGCTTTGACCGGCTGGACCGGTCCGGCAGGATGATCGCCGGGCTTGCACGGCGTCCGTTGTGGCCGGTGCTGGCAATGGTTGTGCTGACTGCGGGTGCCGCCTGGTGGTTCGTGATGGGAATGGCCGGATCTGTTGCGCAGTTGCAGGGATCGGCTCATTCGCTCGGACCGGGCATGTCGCTGATTTCCCCCTATCTTCCCTTCGAACCCGGTTCATTTGCTGCAACAATCGCGGCCTTGTGCCTGTCGGGGGATGCCGGAATCGGGCTCGCCGGGGGCCCCGTTCTTTCCACCGCACTGGCACTTTACGTCATGTGGTTTGCGATGGCCGCCGCGATGATGCTGCCGACCGCCGCGCCGATGATCCGCACCTATGCCGAGATCGCCGACACAGCCGCGGCCCGCGGCGAGCCGGTGGTTCATCCTGTGGTGCTGACCGCGGGCTACCTGTTTGTCTGGGCGTTGGCCGCGATCGGTTTTACCTCCGTGCAATTGGCTATCGTCCAGATCGCAGACATATCGGCCACCGGACCGGTCCAGGGCCTGATTGCAGGAGGCATCCTGATTGGCGCCGGGCTCTACCAGTTCACCTCCTTGAAACATGCATGCCTGACGAAGTGCCGCAACCCGTTCACGACCCTGTTCGCCCGCTGGAAGACAACCGTGGGCGGCGTTTTCCGGCTTGGTGTCGAACAGGGTGCATGGTGCCTCGGGTGCTGCTGGGCTTTGATGCTGATCATGCTTGCAGTGGGCAGCATGAATGTGGTCTGGATGGCAGCGCTCACGGTGTTCGCATTTCTCGAAAAAACCGAAACCGGGCGGGTGACAACCAAAGCCGGCGGCGCGATAGTAAGTATCTGGGGAGCGGTCCTGGTATGGGTCGCCCTGACATAATAACAAGGGCTTGAGGGAGACAGGATTCATGGCTGATGTAGAGTGGGCTTTGAAGGGTGAACTGGTGCTTTCGTGCAATTGCACAGTTTTCTGCCCCTGCGTGATCTCGCTCGGCCAGCATCCGCCCACCGAGGGCTATTGTCAGACCTGGGCGGGGTTCCGGGTTGATAACGGCTATTACGGCGACACCGATCTTTCCGGCCTCAATCTTGGCCTGATCATGGAGATCCCCGGCTACATGAGCCGCGGCAACTGGACCGCGGGGCTGTTTGTCGACAAGCGTGCCTCTATCTACGCCACCAAGGCCTTCACCAAGATCTTTACGGGCAAGGCTGGCGGAACAACTTCGCTGCTTTCCATCCTGGTCGGCAATTTCCTCGGTGTGCAGCAGGAGCCGATCAGCTATGAGGTCGAGGACAAGAAGCGAATCGTCAAGATTCCCAAAATCATCGACGGGATCGTTTCGCCGATACCGGGCAAGAACCACGGCGAGGATACGGTGATCAGCAATTCCGAATACTGGATTGCGCCGGAAATCATCGTGGCGAAATCCGAACGTTCCAAGATGCGCGCCTTTGGCCGCAACTGGAACTTTGCCGGCCGCTCGGCCGAAATCTGCGCCCTCGACTGGAGCGGCCCGAACTGAGACTGCGCTGGGAGGCGTTGGCGGCATGAAGCTTCCATTCAAATACCGCCGCGTTCCCTACGCGGAGATCAGGGCGTTTTCGGTTCATATCCTGACCGCCAGCGGCTCGTTCATGGCGTTCCTTGCTCTGGTGGCGGCTGCAGAAGAGCGGTTTGTCGATATGTGGTGGTGGCTTGCGGTCGCCATGCTGATTGACGGCATCGACGGGCCGATCGCGCGCAAGCTCAATGTCAAGGAAGTGCTGCCGAACTGGTCCGGCACCATGCTCGACAATGTCATCGATTACGTGACTTACGTCCTGATACCGGCTTTCGCACTCTATCAGAGCGGCATGATCGGCGAGCCGCTGTCCTTCGTCGCCGCGGGACTGATCGTGGTGTCGAGCGCGATCTACTACGCTGACATGGGCATGAAGACGGACGAGAACTTCTTCTCGGGCTTTCCGGTGGTCTGGAACATGCTGGTGTTCACCCTGTTTGTCACCAATCCCTCCGAGATCGTGGCTTTCCTGATCGTGCTGGCGGCAGTTTTCATGACCTTCCTGCCGATCAATTTTCTGCACCCGGTGCGGGTTGTACGCTTGCGGCCGGTCAATCTTACGGTTTTCGCAGTCTGGTCGGTGCTCTCGGGATACGCGCTGCTGTTGCACTTCCAGAGCCCGGACTGGCTGATGTGGGCGGTGATGCTGACCGGAGCCTATCTGTTTGTCATTGGCGGGATCATGCAGCTGTTTCCGGGGTTGGGGCGGCGCTGATCGCAGCCCGCATGAGAGATAACAATCGGCGCAAGCCGAGACCGTAAGAGAGGATACCCACATGAAGGCAATCGTTGTTTCCAAGCATGGCGGACCGGAAGTTCTGGAATGGCGTGATCACGAGGTCGGGAATCCTGGTCCGGGAGAGGTGCGGATCCGTCAGGAAGCGGTCGGCCTCAACTTCATCGATGTCTATTTTCGCACCGGGCTTTATCCCGCACCGCAGGGCTTGCCGCTGGTTCCGGGAAATGAAGGCGCCGGCGTCGTTACAGCCGTTGGCGAAGGTGTCAGCCTTTTCAAGGAGGGCGACCGGATTGCCTATGCAGGACCGATCGGTGCCTACGCGCAGGAGCGCGTGATCGAGGCGACGAAAATCGTCAAGGTTCCCAACGACATCGCGCTTGATGTGGCCGCCAGCATGATGCTCAAGGGAATGACAGCCGAGTACCTGCTTCGGCGTACCTATGACGTCAAGCCGGGCGACACGATCCTGTATCATGCGGCAGCCGGGGGCGTCGGCCTGATAGTCGGCCAATGGGCAAAGGCGCTTGGCGCGACCGTAATCGGAACCGTCGGGTCCAGCGAGAAGGCGGAACTGGCTTCGGCCAACGGCTACGATCACGTCATCAACTACCGAACCGAGGATTTCGTCGAGAGGGTCAGGGAGATCACCGGCGGCAAGGGTGCCGACGTGGTTTATGATTCCGTCGGCAAGGACACATTTCCCGGTTCGCTCGACTGCCTGAGGCCGCGCGGCCTGTGGGCCAGCTTCGGCCAGTCGTCGGGTCCGATCGAGCCGTTCAATATCGGTATTCTTTCGCAGAAGGGGTCGCTCTACGCCACCCGACCGACGCTGTTCACCTACATCGCGACGCGCCCGGAACTGGAAGCATCGGCCAACGCGCTGTTCGACGTGGTTTCGCGCGGCGTCGTCAAGATCGACATCAATCAACGCTACCCGTTGGCTGAAGCCGCCCAAGCGCACAGCGATCTGGAGGGGCGCAAGACCACCGGTACGACGGTTCTGCTGCCATGACAGCGGCGGTGAACTCCAGCAATACGCGCTGAAACACTCTCAGGATAATCTTGAGAAAAGGCGGCGGCTGCTGCTTTTTTCGAAGGGTCTTGAAACGCGAGCGTTGAAATTGCTTGTAGTTTTCAAACGAGCCCCACTTGTGCGACGCAAAAATATTGCGTTTGGTGGGATCTGCGACGATGGCCTGGTCGGAATTCGCTCACTTGAATTTCCCGACCACATGGTGAAGCTTGTTTCTTGTGCTTGCGGAGATAATGCCTCAAAACTGAGCGATTCCGCAGGTGATGAAGTCAGGGGGTGACGTGATCAACGAGCAAACCGAAGCGCCGCTTCTGGAAACCAGAGGGCTGACCAAGATTTTTGGAAGCCTCCGGGCTTGTGACGAAATCGATCTCTCTATTGCTCCGGGCGAAATCCATGCATTGCTGGGGGAAAACGGCGCGGGCAAATCAACGCTGGTAAAAATGTTGTTCGGCGTGCTTGATCCCAGTGCCGGCGGCATTCTCTGGAAAGGCGACCCTGTGACAATCGGCAGCCCGGGAGAGGCACGCGCGACGGGCATCGGCATGGTTTTCCAGCATTTCTCGTTGTTCGAGGCGCTGACTGTCGCTGAGAACATCGCGCTTGCGCTCGACGGTAACGTTCCGATTGACCGGATCTCCGAAGAGGCAAGGCGGCTTTCACTTGAATATGGCCTGCCGCTGGATCCGTCCGCGCATGTCGCCGACCTGTCGGTCGGGGAACGCCAGAGGATCGAGATCGTCCGTTCATTGTTGCAAAACCCGGAGCTGATCATCCTTGATGAGCCGACTTCGGTGCTGACGCCGCAGGAGGCCGACAAGCTGTTTGAAACGCTTGCCAAGCTGAAAGCGGAGGGGCGTTCGGTTCTCTACATTTCCCACCGTCTTGAGGAGGTTCAGCGGATCTGCGACCGGGCCACCGTCCTGCGTCATGGCAAGGTCACCGGGGCATGCGATCCGAGACAGGAAACGCCGTCGTCGCTTGCCCGGATGATGGTGGGCGGCGAGGTGGCCGAAATCTCCGGCGCCGGCCTGGGTGAACCGGGCGAGACGCTGATCGAGGTCCGCAATCTGAGTGCCCCGTCACGCTCGCCGTTTGCGGTGGCGCTCAGGGATATCGATCTATCGGTAAAGGCCGGCGAAATCGTCGCGATCGCCGGTGTCGCAGGCAATGGCCAGAGCGAACTGTTCGACGTTCTCTCGGGCGAAGAGAAGGTTGGCGACGCCGACGCAATCCGGATCCGTGGCAAGTCGGCGGGCCGGATGGGGATCACCGAGCGGCGGCTGCTCGGATGCGGCTTCGTGCCGGAGGAACGGCATGGCCACGCGGCCGTCACCGAAATGCCGCTGACCGCCAATCTGGTGCTGTCACGCCATACATCCGACAGCGCGACATTTCTCTCCGGCGGACCACTGGGGCTGATCAACACCGGTGCCGTGGCAAAGGCCGCCAAACGCATCTGCGAGGCGATGGATGTGCGCAAATCCGGCGAGGATCCGGCAGCAGGGTCTCTGTCAGGCGGCAATCTGCAGAAATTCATTGTCGGACGCGAACTTGACCGGCAGCCGGTAGTGCTGGTGGTCAACCAACCGACCTGGGGCGTTGACGCAGGTGCCGCGAGCCGCATTCGCCAGGCTCTGATCGACCTCGCCAAGAGCGGTTCCGCCGTGGTCGTCATCAGCCAGGACCTTGATGAAGTGTTTGAAATTGCAAGCCGCATCGCGGTCATCAATGAGGGCCGGCTTTCCTCTCCCGAGCCCGCGTCGACCATGACGCGAGAGCGGATCGGCCTGTTGATGGGCGGTTTCCACGATGGAACCGGCCAGGCCCATGCGGAGGCCGTCCATGCGCATTGAGCTGAAAAAACGTGAAAACATGTCGGCGCTGTTTTCGGTGCTGTCGCCGTTCATTGCACTGGGGCTGACCCTGATTGCGGGCGTGATCCTCTTCGTCTCGCTTGGAAAGGATCCGGTCTCTGCGCTCTACAGCTTCTTCATCGAGCCGCTGACCGAGGTCTGGTCACTGCATGAACTGGCTATCAAGGCGGCGCCGCTGATCCTGATCGCTGTCGGCCTGTCGGTCTGTTACCGTTCCAACAACTGGAACATCGGTGCGGAGGGCCAGTTCATCATCGGGGCGATGGCAGGATCGGTTTTGCCGGTGGTGTTCCATGGTTGGGAGTCACCGCTGATGCTGCCGCTGATGCTTATCTGCGCAATGATCGGGGGAGCCGCCTATGCGGCGATTCCGGCCTTCCTGAAAGCACGGCTCAACACCAACGAAATCCTGACCAGCCTGATGCTGGTCTATGTCGCGCAACTGCTGCTCGACTGGACGGTCCGCGGCCCGTGGCGCAATCCGGAAGGCTTCAATTTTCCCGAAACCCGCAATTTTGCCGATAACGCGATCTTGCCGAGGATCATCGAGACCGGAAAGACCCATTGGGGCTTCGGTTTCGCGCTGATTGCGGCGCTGGTGCTCTGGTTCATCATGCGCCGGACGCTCAAGGGGTTCGAGATCAGCGTGCTCGGCCAGTCGGCGCGGGCAGGGCGGTTTGCCGGCTTCTCCGACAAGAAGATGGTCTATTTCGCCTTTCTGATCTCCGGTGCTCTAGCAGGCCTCGCCGGCATATCGGAAGTGTCGGGCGCCATCGGCCAGCTCCGCCCGGTGATTTCGCCGGGCTACGGTTTCACGGCCATTATCGTGGCCTTCCTCGGGCGGCTCAATCCTCTGGGGATCGTTGCGGCAGGGCTTATTCTGGCGCTGACCTATCTTGGCGGCGAGGCGGCGCAGATCTCGATCGGCATCACCGACAAGGTCACGCGGCTGTTCCAGGGCTTGCTTTTGTTCTTCGTGCTGGGATGCGACACGCTGATCCATTACCGCATCCGGCTGGTGTTCGGCTCAGCACAGAAGGGGAGTGCCACCTGATGGATATGACCCAGGCAATCATCCTGACGATCATGACCGCCGCCACGCCGCTGCTGCTGGCGGCCATTGGCGAACTGGTCGTCGAGCGTTCCGGCGTTCTCAATCTGGGCGTCGAGGGCATGATGATCATGGGCGCGGTCGCGGCCTTCGCCATCGCGCAACTGACGGGGTCGGCCGGGCTCGGCGCCCTTGGCGGACTGGTCGCGGGCATGCTGTTCTCGCTGCTGTTCGGGTTCCTGACACTGACACTGGTGGCAAACCAGGTGGCGACCGGCCTGGCGCTGACCATCCTCGGGCTCGGTCTGTCGGGCATGATCGGGGAAGCCTTCATCGGACTTCCCGGCCTGAAGCTGGCGGCAATCGAGATCCCGCTTCTCTCCGACATACCGTTCTTCGGACGCTTGCTGTTTTCCCAGGACCCGATCTTCTACACCTCGATCATCGCGGTGATCGGCGTGAACTGGTTCCTGTTCAGGAGCCGTGCGGGGCTAAGGCTCAGAGCCATCGGTGACAGCCATACCTCGGCACATGCGCTGGGGGTCAAGGTCGTGCGTACGCGCTATCTGGCGGTCATGTTCGGTGGCGCCTGCGCGGGACTTGCGGGGGCTCACCTGTCCATCGTCTACACGCCGCAATGGGTGGAGAACATGACTGCCGGGCGCGGTTGGATCGCGCTGGCGCTGGTGGTGTTCGCCTCCTGGCGGCCAACCCGGGTGCTCGCCGGTGCCTATCTGTTCGGAGCGGTCTCGATCGGGCAATTGCACGCACAGGCGCTGGGTCTGGGAATTCCTTCACAATTTCTCTCGGCTCTTCCCTACCTCGCCACGATTGCGGTACTGGTGATCATATCGCTGAATCGCAGGATGACGCTCATCAACACGCCGGCTTCGCTCGGCAAATCCTTTGTGCCGGAAAGGTAGGCAAAATACCCCCGGCATGATGTCAACAACCAACCAGACAGGGTGAACCCAATGAAAAAAACACTTCTTCTCCTTGCCGCGGCCACTGCGCTCGCCGGCATCTCAGCTCCAGCAAGCGCCGCGGGCATGGACAAGGTCAAGGCCTGTTTCATCTATGTCGGCCCGGTGGGTGACTTCGGCTGGTCCTATCAGCACGATCAGGGCCGTCTGTATGCGGAAGAAAAACTCGGCGACAAGCTTGAAACCGCCTATCTGGAAAGCGTGCCGGAAGGCGCGGATTCCGAGCGCGCCATCGAGCGTTTCGCCCGTTCCGGCTGTAACATCATATTCACAACTTCGTTCGGCTACATGGATCCGACCAACAAGGTTGCCAAGGATTTTCCGGATGTGAAGTTCGAGCACGCAACAGGTTACAAGACCGACCATCCCAACGTTGCGACTTATGACTCGAAGTTCTTCCAGGGACGCTATGTGATCGGTCAGATCGCCGCCAAGGTGTCGGAAGCCGGAATGGCCGGCTACATCGCCTCGTTCCCGATCCCGGAAGTTGTCCAGGGCATCAACTCGTTCATGCTGGGCGCGCAGTCGATCAATCCGGACTTCAAGCTCAAGGTCGTTTGGGTCAACACCTGGTTCGATCCGGGCAAGGAAGCCGATGCGGCCAAGGCGCTGCTCGACCAGGGTGTCGATATCCTGACCCAGCACACCGATTCCACAGCACCGATGCAGGTTGCCGCCGAGCGCGGTGCACATGCCTTCGGCCAGGCATCAGACATGATCGCCTTCGGTCCGGAAACACAGCTTACCTCCATCATCGATGACTGGGGCCCGTATTATGTCGAACGCATCAGCGCGGTTCTCGACGGCACCTGGGAACAGTCGCGGACCTGGGCCGGCATGGCCGAGGGCCACGTCGTGATGGCGCCCTACACCAACATGCCTGACGATGTTAAGGCGATGGCGGAAGAAACCCAGGCGAAAATCACCTCGGGCGAATTCCACCCGTTCACCGGCCCGATCATGAAGCAGGACGGTTCGGAATGGCTGGCTGATGGTGTTGTTGCCGAAGACGGCGAACTCGCCGGCCTGAACTTCTACGTCAAGGGCATCGACGACCAGCTGCCGCAGTAATCTCGCTTCTGCGGACTTATGACAATTGGTGGGGGCGGCTACATTGGCCGCCCCTTCTTGTTATTCCCCGCGTCTGATCGCCCTATTCGGCTGGCGCGGGGTATGGCGTCGTGGTGGGGTATGGTGTCGTGGTCCGGGGCAAGAACCGGCCAACGGGCGCGAACAGCGCGCGAATGATTGCCCGGCCCGCAGGTTCGATGCGGGCGAAAATCCACCAGCTGACGGCAAGCGACAGGACCAGCGCCAGCGCAAAGGCACCCCATTTACCAAATGTCGGCTCCACGGTGTTCATCAGGATGTAACCGGCATTCTGGTGGACCAGGTAGAACGGATAGCTGATGCCGCCAAGCACCAGGATCCAGGTCCCAGCCCTGACATGGCGGCCAAGGATGGCGGCCAACAAGAATGCTGCAACTATGCCCGCATTTGCCAGGGCCACCACGGCGGCACTTGAGGCTTCGCCGAGTCGGAAGACGACATCGAGCCGTTGCACTTCGGCTGCGTGGAAGGTCATGATCAGTGCCACTCCGGCAATCAGCAGACGCAGCGCGCTGGCGCCCTGCGACGTGATCCGCCAGGTCATGACTCCGAGCGCGAAATAGCTTCCATATTCGGTGAGAAACAACAGTTCGATCGGACGTGACCCCAGCATCGTGTTGTTGACCATCACCAGCAGCATCCAGACTGCCACAGCAATATCGGTGTGGCGCGGTAGCACCCGGGTGAACAGGCCGATTGCCACCCAGCCATAGAAGATGATCTCGATGACGATGGACCAGTAGGCACCATCCATGAAGTCGGATCCGAACATCGGCGCGAGCATGGTGAGGTTTGCCAGCCACTCAAACACGTCGGTGCTGTAGGGCGGTTGTGCCCACCAAAGCATCGCCAGGAAGGTGATGGTCATGGCCACCACGTGGGCCGGATAGAGCCGGGCCAGCCGCCCCACCGAAAATCCATACCAGTCGCGGCCGGTGGCCGACCAGATGATGACGAAACCCGAAATCATGAAGAAGAGATTAACGCCGAGATAGCCCAGTGAAACCGAGACGCCAGCGGCAGCAAAAGAAAACTCCAGATAACCGCCTTCCTGAGCTCCGCGGTAGAGGAAATGGTAGACAGCAACCGTCATCGCCGCCGCAAAGCGAAGCAGGTCGAGCAAACCGTTCCGGTTGGCGTCGCTTACACCGGACCGCCCGGATGTTTGACTGCCACGCATGGTGATCTCTCCTGTTGGGATGAGGTTATTCTAGCGCAAACGGAAACGCCGGGTCTGACAACCCGGCGTTAAGCTTAAGCGTAAAGGTTAAGCGGCCTGGCGGCGGCTCAGGCGAGCCCCTGCTTGCGCACATCATTCCAGGCGGCATCCAGTGTCTTCCTGGCTGAAGCAATCAGGACGTCTATTTCCTCCTCGGTGATGCTCAGCGGTGGTGAGATGATCAGCGAGTCACGCACCGCGCGCATCACCAGACCATTGGCAAAGGAATGATCGCGGGTGATTGTGCCGACCTTGCCGACATTGTCGAAGCGCTTCTTCAGGTCGTTTTCATCGGGTACGAGTTCCAGCGCACCGAACATGCCGACCATGCGGGCCTGGCCGACCATGGGGTGGTCCTCCAACGCTTTCCAGCGCTCCTGGAAATAGGGTCCGATCTGGTCGCGGACCCGTTCGACCAGCCCTTCGCGCTTGATGATAGTGAGATTGGCTATTGCCGCGGCGCAGCAGGCCGGATGACCCGAATAGGTGTAGCCATGGAAGAACTCGACTCCCTCGTTGTGCAGGACTTCGGCGATCTCGTCGGAGACCAGAACGCCGCCCATCGGCAGGTAGCCGGAGGTGAGCCCCTTGGCGATCGCCATCAGGTCCGGTTTCATGTCGTAGTAGCCGGAACCGAACCACTCGCCGGTACGGCCGAAGCCGCAGATGACCTCGTCGGAAACGAACAGGATATCGCGGGCTTCGAGGATCCGCTTGACCTCGGGCCAATAGGTGGCTGGCGGCACGATCACGCCGCCGGCGCCCTGGATCGGCTCGGCGATGAAGGCGGCGACATTTTCCTCGCCGATTTCCTCGATGGCGCGCTCGAGTTCTCGTGCGGCCCAGAGGCCGAATTCGTCCTCGCTCATGCCGGTCATCATGCCTTCGCCGAACCAGTAAGGTTGGTCGATGTGGTGAATGTCGGGGATCGGCAGGCCGCCCTGGCTGTGCATGGCGCCCATGCCGCCGAGCGAAGCACCGGCCATGGTCGAGCCGTGATAGGCGTTCTTGCGGCTGATCACCACGTTCTTGCCCGGCTGTCCCTTCAGCGCCCAATAGCTGCGCACCAGGCGGAGGATGGTGTCGTTGGCCTCGGAACCGGAACCGGCATAAAAGACCATGTTGATGTGTTCCGGCGCCAGATCGCTGAGCATTTGCGACAGTTCGATCACTGGCGGATGCGTGGTCTTGAAGAACGTATTGTAATAGGACAGCTCGCTCATCTGCGCGCGGACGGCTTCGACGATTTCCTGCCGGCCGTGGCCGACGTTGACGCACCACAGTCCGGCCATGCCGTCCATGATGCGGTTTCCGTCCGTATCCCAAAGCCAGACACCGTCGGCACGGGAGATGACCCGCCGCTCATCGATTCCCAAGGCGCCATGCTCGGTAAATGGATGAAGGTGGTGCTTGTGGTCGGAAACCTTGAGATCGTGAGAAGACACGTTGACGCGCATTATATCTGTTCCTGATTGTTTTCAGAGAGGCCGCGATGAAATCGGTTTGACCTTTAACCGAGTGTGTGCACAAATTTTCGGCGCGGACAAGCGCCGCGGCTTTCTCCTGGCGCCCGCCGCACTCAAATGTTGTCACTCACGCGATAATGTATATGCATGGGGTCAAAGCGGCACTGCAGTCTAACCTAGTACCGGGTCGTGGCGCGGCAACTGAAAGTCCTGAAGGGGCCCTGAAGGGGCAAGGTGATACTATGCGCGAGAGCGCCAGCACGGAAATGCAAAACGCAGACCTTCCCACAAACGAAGAAGCCGAACGGTTCCTGGCCGACAATCCCGATATTGAATCGGTCGATTTTCTGATTCCCGATATCAATGGTGTGATGCGCGGCAAATGGGGGCCGACCGAAGCGCTCGCCAAGGCCGGTTATCCGGGCATCAACATGCCGTTGTCGATCTTCGGCCTGGACATCTGGGGCCGGGAGGTTGAGGCCACCGGGATCCACATCGAGACCGGCGACATCGACGGCTACTGCCGGGCCATTCCCGGACGCATCAACCGGGCGCCATGGGCGCCGCGCCCCTCGGCGCAGGTGCTGATGTCGATGTACACCGAATCCGGCGAGCCCTGCGCTTATGATCCGCGCAATGTGCTGCAACGCATCGTCGACCGCTATGCTACCAAGGGCCTGAAGCCTGTGACCGCGTTCGAGCTCGAGTTCTACTTGGTGGATCCTGCCGTGTTCCAGCGATCGGGCCGGATGGGCAAGGACAAGGGGCCGGGGCCGGACCAGCAGCAGATGTATTCGCTGTCCGAGCTGCGCGGCCAGAGCGAACTGTTTGCCGAGATCCGCGCTGCAGCCGTCGCCCAGGGGCTGCCGATCGACACCATCATCAAGGAAGCGGCACCGGGACAGTTCGAGGTCAATCTCAAGCACCGCGCCGATGCGATGGCTGCTGCCGACGATACCGTGCTGCTGCGGCGGCTGATCACCGAATCGGCTCACAAGCACGGGCTGCGCGCCACGTTCATGGCCAAACCCTTCCTCGAGTGGCCCGGCAACGGCATGCATGTCCACGCCAGTATCCTTGATGGGGACGGAAACAACGTTTTTGCCGGCGAGGCTGGAGACTTGCGACTTCAGCATGCAGCCGCGGGCCTGCTGGCAACGCTTAAGGACACCTTGCTGCTCTACATCCCGGGCTTCAACGGCTATCGGCGGCTGCAGCCGGGCTCCTATGCACCGACGCGGATTGCCTGGGGGCGCAACAACCGCTCGGTGGTGGTCCGTGTACCGGCGTCCGATGACAAGGCGCGGCGTCTCGAACACCGGATGTCGGGCGCCGATGCCAATCCCTATTTCGTTCTGGCCGGTGTGTTGGGCGGGATGCTCGAGGGGCTGGAGACCGCCAAGCTGCCGCCGCCGCCGGTGGAGGGCAATGCCTACAACGTGCCGCTGCCGCAACTTTCCGACGACATGGACGACGCGATCGAGGACTTTGAACGGTCCGATTTCATCCGGCGTCTGTTTGGTCCGGAACTGCGCAAGATCTTTGCCGAGATCAAGCGCGAGGAGCTCGTCGCATTCGACAATGAAATCACGCCTCTGGAACGCTCGACCTACCTTTGAGAAGAGGCCGACCTATATCGGAAGACGTGGTTTTCGGCCCGTAAACGAAGGGATGCGAACGGCGGAAAACTTCTTCTGGCGATTTGACATAGGACAAAGCTCGGTCGGTCTCGCCTGTGCGACCATATGACTGCCGTCGAAAATTCGATTTCCGGGTTGACGAAACTGGCATTGTCTCGCATCTTGGAAGTGACACATAGGAAGAATACCATGGATTTTGAAGCGTTCTTCGAGGACAAGCTCGGTGGCCTGCACAAGGCCGGCAACTACCGGGTTTTTGCCGATATCGAGCGTCACGCTGGCGGCTTTCCGCGCGCGACGCGTTATCGCGCAGACGGCTCCACGCAGGACGTGACAGTCTGGTGCTCCAACGACTATCTGGGCATGGGACAGAATCCGCTGGTCACCAACGCAATGAAGGAAGCCATCGACCGCTGCGGAGCGGGCGCTGGCGGAACGCGCAACATCTCCGGTACGAATCACTACCATGTGCTTCTCGAAGAGGAACTTGCGGATCTTCATGGCAAGGAAGACGCGCTGATTTTCACATCCGGCTACGTCTCCAACTGGGCGGCACTGGGAACCCTGGCGGGCAAGATTCCGGGCCTGATCGTCTATTCCGACGCGCTCAACCACGCCTCCATGATCGAGGGCATTCGCCATTCGCGCTGCGAGAAGCGGGTCTTCAAGCACAATGATCCCGAAGATCTGCGCCGTCTGATGGCACTGGATGATCCGGCCGCACCGAAAATGGTCGCCTTCGAAAGCGTCTACTCGATGGATGGTGACGTCGCGCCGATAGCGGCGCTGTGTGACGTGGCAGACGAGTTCGGTGCCATGACCTATCTCGACGAGGTTCACGCCGTGGGCATGTATGGACCGCGCGGCGGCGGCATTGCCGAGCGCGAAGGCCTGATGGACCGCCTTACCGTGATCGAGGGTACGCTTGGCAAGGCATTCGGCGTGATGGGTGGATATATCACCGGATCGCGCGCGCTCTGTGATTTCGTTCGCAGCTTTGCTTCCGGTTTCATTTTCACCACGGCGTTGCCGCCGGCACTCGCCGCGGGCGCTGCGGCATCAATCCGTCATCTCAAGGCAAGTCAGTTGGAACGCCGCCGCCATCAGGACACGGTGGCAAAGGTGCGCCGGGCGCTCGACTCGCATGGTATTCCACACATGGAAAATCCGAGCCACATCGTGCCGGTGATGGTTGGCAACGCCTCGAAGTGCAAGTGGATTTCGGACGTGCTGATGGAAAGCCACGGCATCTACGTGCAGCCGATCAACTACCCGACGGTGCCGGTCAAGACCGAGCGCCTGCGGATCACGCCGACACCGATGCACAGCGATGCCGACATCAAGCATCTGGCCGGCGCGCTGAGCGAATTGTGGTCGCAATGCGCACTGGCGCGGGCGGTCGCCTGACGGATACGTGCACATCACGTTTTCAAGCAAAAGCCCGGACAGTGGTGAACTGACCGGGCTTTTTCACATATAGGCGCAGGAAACGGTAATCGTGGCGCCTGCTCGATCGGGTATCGCGCGATCAGTCGGTGGGCTGGTCTGCCTCGTTGCGCACAGGGGCGCAAAACAGCGAATAGAGCGTGCCGATGACCGATGAGACCTCGTGATTGAGGATCGAGTAGTAGATCATCCGGCCTTCGCGCCTTGTATCGACGAGACCATCGAGGCGCAGGCGCGCCAATTGCTGCGAGACTGCAGCCTGGGGCATGGCCAGGATTTCCTCGAGCTCGGAGACGGACTTTTCGCCCTCGGAGAGAATGCACAGGATCATAAGCCGCGTTTCATGGCTGAGTGACTTCAACAGGTCACTGGCCTTGCGCGCCTGAACAAGCAGGAGATTCATTTCCTCCTGATTCATGTCTGTCTTGATTTGAGGCAGTGTCATTTTGGTGCGTGCTCGATGGATCTTGTTTATTGTATAGCGATAATGCGATCTGGAAAAGGGCGGCTGTAAGACAAAGACGTGCCTGCAACCGCTGGGAAGACCGAACACAACAGGCCCGATGCTCCAGTTCATGGATAGTTTCTAGCTTATTCCTGGGGTGCGTTGCAATATTTCCAATCGATTTAGGTGCCGCTTTTGGCCAAGAACGGCAAACACCGGAATCTTCATTGCAAGGCCTTGCCCAGCGCCCTTGTCCGGTCCTACTCTCTTTCTTGAAGATCTGAACCGTCACACGGTCCGATGGATCGGTGCCACCGGGGATCGGATGTTTCGAATTGCCCGATCCGGGTTCGGGCGCGGGAGGTTCCATGTCTGCACTCAACCGCATGCTTGTCTGCACCTTGATTGCGTTGCTGGCCGTGCCGGTGGCGGCACTGTCACAGGACGGACCTCGACGGATCGAAACGACCGAAAATGCCGACTACTTCGGATTTGACCTTCGGACGGTCCAGAATATCGGACTGGACCAGTGCAAGGCCGAATGTCTGACGGACCGGCAGTGCAAGGCTTTTACCTACAACGTCAAAGCCGGATGGTGCTTTCTGAAATCCGACTATAACACGATCAACCCGTTTGCCGGAGCCGTTGCGGGGCGGGTGGTGACCGACGGAGAGCCTGATCTCGGCGCGGCCCCGGATCTGGCATTTGTTCCAGCATCAGTGCTTGACGAGGCGCGGGCTTACCGTGACCGCACACTGGCGCGGTACGGCAATGGCAGCAGCATCGGGGTTGCCGGGCTGGTAAGCCAGGCAGACGCCGCGCTCGCATCCGGCGACATGGATAGTGCAGTGCGCAACTTCGCCATGGCTGCGGCCGCCGCGCCCGAACGCAGCGACCTCTGGGCTGGATTGTCGCGGACCGCACTTGCCTATACGCCACAGGACCAGAACCTGGCGCGCAGCCTTCGTTCGGTTTCGGTCTCCTCGGCAATCATCGCCTACCGGACGTCGCGCACGGTGACGACGCGGGCGGGAGCACTGGCCATTCTTGCCGAAGCGTTCGAGACCACCCAGAACTGGCGTCCCGCGCTCGAAGCCTATCGGGCCAGTCTCGAGCTCAAGGAAGTACCGGCCCTCCGTTCGGCCTATGCGGAGTTGCGGGCAAGCCGCGGTTTTCGCGTCGTTGACAATTCCGTCGACGCGGACAGCGAAACGCCGCGGGTTTGCGTGCAGTTTTCCGAAGACCTGGTAACGAGCCAGGACTATGCCGGCTTTGTCAGTGTTGACGGAACCAGCACCCTCGCAATCGACACCGATACGCGGCAAATCTGCGTGAACGGTCTCTCGCATGGACAGCGTTACCGAGTCGTGTTGCGCCAGGGCCTGCCGTCATCGATAGGGGAAGTGCTTGAGGCACCCGTGGAGCTGTCGGTCTATGTACGGGACCGGGCGCCGTCAGCGCGGTTTACCGGATCGAGCTTTGTTCTGCCCGCTAAATCCCGGCTTGGCATACCTCTGGTAACAATCAACGCGCCCTCGGCGGATCTGAAACTGTATCGTGTCGGCGAGCGTGCCCTTTCTCAGATCATTGCCCGTTCCGACTTCCTCAGGCAACTCGACGGTTACTCGCTCGACACGATCACCGAGGATCTGGGGGCCTCGGTATGGGAGGGCACGATCGAGATTGCCGGTGAGGCCAACCGGGAAGTCACAACCAGCATTCCCGTGGACAGCCTGCTGCCCGAACGCAAGCCCGGGGTCTATGTGCTGAGCGCAGTTCCGCTGGGCGACAAGAGCGAGAACTGGGAAGCACGAGCCACCCAGTGGTTCGTGATCTCCGATATCGGCGTGAGCACCTTTGCCGGCGATGACGGGTTGTCGGTGTTCTTGCGGTCGCTGGATTCGGCCAGGCCGCTGGATTCCGTCGGGCTCACCCTGCTGGCCCGCAACAACGAGATCCTGGGCGAGGCTGTCACCGATGCCGACGGCCGGGCCACATTCCAGCCCGGGCTCATTCGCGGACAGGCCGGACTGGCGCCGGCAGCATTGCTGGCCAAGGGCCCGGACGGCGACTTCGTGTTTCTTGACCTGACCCGCGGCGGCTTTGACCTGTCGGACCGGGGCGTTGCCGGACGCGCCTCTCCCGGCGGGGTCGATGTCATGGCCTGGACCGAACGCGGTATCTATCGTGCCGGCGAGACCGTTCATCTTTCGGCGCTGGCGCGAGATGGCACAGCGAACGCGATCGTAAACCTGCCGTTGACGCTGGTCCTGCAAAGGCCGGACGGCGTGGAAGACCGGCGCATCGTTTCAGACGGCGCGGCCTTGGGCGGGCATGCGCTGGCGCTGGCCCTGCCGGAAAACGCCATGCATGGCGCGTGGCGCGCGGCACTGCATACGGACCCGAAGCGACCGGCCGTGGCGGAAGTGACGTTCCTGGTCGAAGACTTTCAACCGGACCGGATTGAAATCGAACTGGATGCCGGCGATGCCATCGTCAGCCCGGAAGTCCCGGCTGACATAGAGGTTACAGGCCGCTATCTCTATGGCGCGCCAGCAGAGGGACTGGCAACCGAGGGCGACATCGTCCTGAGCCGGACCAGGTCGCTCGAAGGCTTCGCCGGATTCGAGTTCGGCTTGGCGGACGAGGAATTCGAAAATGCCAGAATTTCTCTCGACAATCTTCCGCCACTCGACCAGCGGGGCGAGGCGACTGTCGGGATCGATCTCGATAACATGCCCGACACGACCCAGTTTCTGACGGCGAATGTGACCATTCGGGCCTCCGAGAGCGGTGGCCGGGCCGTCGAACGCTCGGTCGAACTAAAGGTTGCCGCCGAGGGTCCGCGCATCGGCATCAAGCCGCTGTTCGAAGACCATCAGGTGGCAGAAAACAGTCAGGCAGGCTTCCAGCTGATCGCCGTCGACAGAGCCGGATCGCGTATCGCCATGCAGGGCACATCGTGGTCGCTGGTCAAGGTTGAACGCAATTACCAATGGTACCGGCAGGGCAGTTCCTGGAATTACGAGGTGGTCGACTTCACCACAGAGATTGCCGACGGGGTGATCGATATTGCAAGCGACAGCATCGCATCGATCGCGGAGGTGGTCGACTGGGGCCGCTACCGGCTTGACGTGACAGGCGCCGACGGGGCTGAAAGCAGCGTTCTGTTCGATGCCGGCTGGTACGTCGAGGCCAAATCGATCGAGACCCCCGACGGTCTTGAGATCGCTCTCGACAAGGACCGCTACGAGGTAGGGGAAACCGCGCGATTGAGGATGTCGCCCCGCTTTGCCGGCGAGGTTCTGGTAACCGTCGGCACCGAGCGGCTGATTGAGACCGTGACCGCTTCGGTCGGCATGGAAGGTACGACCATAGATCTGCCGGTAACCGATGAATGGGGCGCCGGCGCTTATGTGACCGCAACGCTCTACCGGCCAACCGATGCACAGTCGCGCATGCCGATGCGTGCAATCGGGGTCAAGTGGCTGGCGGTCGAGCCGGGCAGCCGGAAGCTGGATGTCGCACTCGACCTTCCAAATCAGGCAAAACCGCGTGGCGCCTTCACTGTTCCGGTCACGCTCGCCGGGCTGACACCGGGCGAAGAGGCGTTCGTCAGCGTATCCGCGGTTGATGTGGGTATCCTCAACCTGACCCGGCACGAGGTTGCCGACCCTGAAGCCTGGTATTTCGGACAGCGGGCGCTGGGACTTGAAATCCGTGATCTCTATGGCCGCCTCATTGACGGATCGGCCGGCATCACTGGACGGATCCGTTCGGGTGGTGACGGGGCGATGATGCGCTCGGAGGGCAGTCCGCCGCGCGAGAAGCTGGTCGCCTTCTACGAAGGACCGGTCCAGGTCGGGCGGGACGGGACCGCAATCGTGAGTTTCGACATGCCGCAATTCAACGGCACGGTCCGGGTCAATGCCGTGGCCTGGAGTACGGGCGCCGTGGGGCACGCGACGCGCGACGTGATCGTGCGCGATCCGGTGGTCATCAGCGCGAGCCTGCCGCAGTTCCTTGCGCCCGGTGACCGGTCGCAGATCGTGGTCGAACTGGCCAACACGGACGGTCCAGAGGGTGACTACACGGTCGAGCTGTTCACCGCATCGGGAAGGGTTCAGGGCGGCAGCGGGCTGCGTCAGACACTCTCTCTGCCGTCCAGCACGCGCGCCAGCCTGGTAATGCCGCTGGAGGGGCTTCAGAGCGGCGCCGATACGCTGACAATCGCGTTGACGGGACCTGACGGGCTATCGCTTGACCGCGAGGAGACGATCACTGTCAGACCTGCGGCGATGCCTGTGACCACCAAGCGCGTGATCAGTCTTGCCGGTGGCGGCGGCACCTTGCGGATCGACGGTGAGCTGCTGGCTGACAGCCTGCTTGATGGCGCCTCCGTCACTGTGGGAGTGACCCGCAACGCTGCCTTTGATGTGGCGTCGCTGCTGATGGCGCTTGACCGCTATCCCTATGGATGTGCCGAGCAGACCACCAGCCGGGCATTGCCGCTATTGTATCTGAGCGAACTCGGCGATGGCGCCAGCGGTGATGAGGCGGACACCATCCGCAAACGGGTCAACGATGCGATCACCCGGCTCGTTGCCTATCAGTCCGCCTCGGGCAGTTTTGGTCTTTGGGGACCGGGATCGGGCGATCTCTGGCTTGACGCCTATGTCACTGATTTTCTCACCCGCGCGATGGAGAAGGGGTTTTCGGTGCCACCGGTGGCGAGCCGCATGGCACTCGACAATCTTCAGAACACCCTGGCCTATACCACCGATGTGAGCTCGGAGGGCAGTGCCATTGCCTATGCGCTCTATGTGCTGGCACGCAACCGCAAGGCGGCGGCCACCGATCTTCGGTACTATTCCGACAGCCAGATCGACGCCTTCGCCCAGCCGCTTGCCCGCGCACAGATCGGCGCAGCGCTTTCGCTTTACGGTGATCCGCAGCGGGCGGCCGAAAGCTTCCGCTCGGCATTTGAACATGCGCGCTCGACAGCAACCCTCGTGGGTGCGCGCAACGACTATGGTTCGGCGCTCCGCGACGGTGCGGCGATGCTGGCACTGGCGGCAGAATCGACTCCGACCCCGGGCATTGTTCCCGAACTGGTCCGCTTTGTCGGCGAGGCCAAGTCAGCGCGGCAATCAACCAGCACGCAGGAAGATGCCTGGATGGTGCTTGCCGCCCGGGCGATTACGGCGGGCAACAGGTCGATCTCGGTCAATGTCAACGGACAAGCTTTTGCCGGCGCCTATGAGACGCGGCTGAGCGGCGAGACCATCCGCGACAACCCGCTGACCATCGTCAACCAGGGCGCTGATCCAGTGGATGCAGTTGTGACCACGATTGCAGCACCCTCCCAACCACTGAGCGCCGGCGGAACCGGGTTCCTGATCAACAGGAGTTACTACACGCTGGATGGACAGCCGGCCTCGATATCCTCGGTGCAGCAGAACGAGCGCTTTCTGGTGGTGCTGCAGATGCGTGAAGCCAACGCCTGGCCGTCGCGTGTGGTGGTCACCGATCTGCTGCCTGCGGGGCTTGTCATAGACAATCCACGGCTTGTCGGCAGCGCCGAACTGGGCAATTTCCCGTGGCTGGGCGAGGTTTCGGCGAGCCATTCAGAGTTCCGCAGCGACCGGTTCATGGCAGCATTCGACCGCGGCGCCACCTCGAACAGGGATTTTGTGGCTGCCTATGTGGTCCGCGCCGTAACGCCCGGCATCTACAATCATCCTGCCGCGGTGGTGGAAGACATGTACCGGCCCGAACTCGCGGCGCGGACGGCGACCGGCTTCATGGAAGTACTCGGATCGCCATGAAGTCCGCGGCCGGCATGCGCCCATGGCGGCGGGCAGCCACCGTGCTGGTCGCCCTGATGCTCCTGACCGGTTTTACCGCCCTGATGCTTGACCGGCTGGATCGGGCCTTTCCGCCACCTCTGGATCAGGCCGCCGATGTTTCGCGGGGGGTTCTTGACCGGAATGGCAAGCTGTTGCGCGCCTATACAACCGAAGGGGGCGTCTGGCGGCTTCCGGTGCCGCTCGATGCGGTGGATCCCGACTACATCGACATGCTGATTGCCTATGAGGATCGCAGGTTTCGTAGCCATCCTGGCATTGATCCTGTGGCGCTGGTGCGGGCCGCAGTTCAACTGGTTCTCAATGGCGGGCGCATTGTTTCAGGCGGATCGACCATTACCATGCAGCTCGCCCGGCTGATCGAGCCGCGCGGCGAACGCTCGGTGATCGCCAAGCTAAGGCAGATGGCGAGGGCCTTGCAGATCGAGCGGCGGATGAGCAAGGACGAGATCCTCTCGCTCTATCTGACGCTTGCCCCCTATGGCGGCAATCTCGAGGGGGTCAGGGCCGCAAGCCTCGCCTGGTTCGGGCGGGAGCCGAAGAAACTGACGCTGTCGCAATCGGCGCTGCTTGTTGCCCTGCCGCAATCGCCCGAATCAAGGCGTCCGGACCGTCACCAGGCGCAGGCGCGGCTGGCGCGAAACCGGGTCCTCTCCCGAATGAGTGCAGCCGGGCTGATCCCCGAAAGCGAAATCATGCGGGCCTCGGGGACGAAGATCCCGGACCGCCGCATGACGATGCCGGACCTGGCCGCGCACACGGCAGACCTCGCGATCCGGACACGACCCGATGCCAATGTGATTGCGCTGACGCTCGATGGCGCGGTTCAGGAACGGCTTGAATTGCTTGCGACCGAGACCGCAGGCAGGCTTGGCCCCAGGCAGTCGCTCGCCATGGTGCTGGCCGATGCCGCAACCGGCGAGATCCTGGCGAGCGTCGGTTCCACCGGCCACCTCGATACGGGCCGCACCGGCGCCATAGACATGACCCGCGCCATACGTTCGCCCGGCTCGACGCTGAAGCCGTTCATCTACGGGCTGGCCTTCGAGGATGCGCTGATCGCGCCGGAGACAATGATTGACGACACGCCGGCGGATTTTTCCGGATACCGGCCGCGCAATTTCGATCGCGGTTACATGGGTGAAGTCAGCATTCGCGAGGCGCTTCAGTTTTCGTTGAATGTTCCTGCCGTGCGTTTGCTTGAAGCGGTGGGTCCGCAACGGCTGCTGTCCCGGTTCAGGCGCGGCGGGATTCAACTGGAACTGCCGCCCGGCGGCACACCAGGGCTGGCGATCGGTCTGGGTGGAGCCGGGATAAGCCTTCGCGATCTGGTCCAGCTCTACAGCGCTTTTGCCAACAACGGCACAGCACGGATGTTGCGGGATGGCACGGAAGGCACCCCCCAAAATCTTTTCGATCAGCCGGTGATTGCGGCGGACGCCGCGTGGCGCGTCGCCGAGATCCTGTCCGGTGTCACCGCGCCGCAGGGCGCACCTCGCATTGCCATAGCTTACAAGACCGGAACGTCCTACGGCTATCGCGATGCCTGGGCAGTGGGCTTCGACGGGCGCCATGTGCTCGGAGTCTGGGTCGGGCGAGCCGATGCCGCGCCGGTCCCAGGTCTTTCGGGGATCGAGACCGCGGCGCCGCTGCTTTTCGAGGCCTTTGTGCGGAGCGGGCTGGACCGGGTGGACTTTCCGGAAGCCCCGCGCGGACTCGTGGCGCGGGGACGCGACAGCCTGCCGTATGCGCTGAAGAAGTTCCGCAGCACCGATAAGGTAGCGAATGTGTCCGCCGGTGGGACTTTGCCGCCACAGATCGTCTATCCGCCGCAGGGAGCGCGCGTGGCGCTCGGTTCAGGCGGGGCGGGGCCACTGATGCCGCTGGTCATCAAGCTGCAGGGCGGGTCGGGGCCCTACCGGTTGATCGCCAATGGCGAGGCGCTGCCGAAGTCCACACGGCGCCGCGTGCTGAACTGGACCCCTGACAGTCCGGGAGCATCGACGCTGACGGTGATGGATGCAAAGGGCAGGGCGGCAAGCGTCAGCGTGTTCATCGACGCACGTTGATCCGCCGGACGGCATTTCAGGGTTAAGCTGCCGGGGTGTTCATTGCGGCAAAGACAAGTTCGCGCAGGCGCGTTGCGACCGCGCTGATGATGACGTTCTTGCGGGAGATGAGATAGTAGGGACTGACCAGGATCTGCTCCTGGGGGCCGACAATAGCCAGACCGCCTGCGAGCTTGTTTGCGACAAACAGATCCGCCACCGGTCTCGGCGTCGGCGCCAGCGCGTCGGATGAAGCGAGATAGGAAATCATCACCAGCATGGATGTGGTGTTGACGATGTCGACAGGCAGATCGACGCCCGCGGAGACGAAAACCGATTCAACCGCCTGGCGCAGCGGTGTCTGCGGAGCCTGGACGACCCACTCATAGGCAGCGAGTTCCTCGAGCGGTGCCGTCGGGTTCTGCGCAAGCGGGTGGCCGGCCCGGGTCATGAAACAGATATCCTCGTGCCTACCCGGACGCACCTCGAGCTGGCGCTTGTCATAACTCGGCGGTATCCGCGAGAGAACAAAATCATATTCACCGCGGAACAGGCCTTCGACGAGCGCGTCACTGGGGGCGACATCGACGTGGATGTCGGCTCCGGTGGCCGTCTTCTTGAGCTGCTGGATAGCCGGCACCA
Organism: Parahoeflea alexandrii; assembly: GCF_024105735.1. Lineage (GTDB taxonomy): Bacteria > Pseudomonadota > Alphaproteobacteria > Rhizobiales > Rhizobiaceae > Hoeflea > Hoeflea alexandrii. The sequence goes on from NZ_JAAAML010000001.1 coordinate 1,908,329, forward strand.
CAAAGGCAACCGCGCCATCGGTAACCGAGCCGACCCGCGCCGTGCCTGCCAGGCCCTCGCTCACGGACGATATCTCCCTGAGCGTCCGGTCAAGGCCGTTGAGCAGGTTGTGGCCGTTGCGGATCAGGGTCTCGCCAACCGGCGTAGGTGTCATGCCCTTGGGATGACGCAGGAATACCGGACCACCGACCGCGCGCTCAATGTGCGCAAGCATGCGGGATGCGGCGGGCTGCGAAAGAGCCAGCTGCTCGGCCGCAAGACCAAGCTGGCCGGTTTCGTGGATCGCCTGGATCAGGCGGAAGTCCTTGAGTTGCAGGTTGCGGGAGGAAGGTGCCATCTTCTGCTTATCAATTTTGGTATGCAGAATGTCAATCTATTCATTTGAAATGCATGATGAAGTCCCGCTACCCTGCGCTCGGGTTCAAATGGATCCTTATGGTCGGCAGGGTCGGACTTCCGAGGAGGAGGGCCGCTGCATGGCATTGTCTCGGGAGGACTTTATGAAGAAGCTTACATCTATTCTGGCGACAGTGGCGCTTGGCGTCGGTCTTATTTCGACGCCTGTTATCGCCCAGGACAAGGGCACTGTCGGTATCGCCATGCCGACCAAATCATCCGCGCGCTGGATCTCCGACGGAAACTCGATGGTCGAGCAGTTTACCGCCGCCGGCTACGCCACCGATTTGCAGTATGCAGAGGATGACATTCCCAACCAGCTGGCGCAGATCGAGAACATGATCACCAAGGGTGTGGATGTTCTGGTGATTGCCGCCATTGACGGTACCACGCTGTCGAATGCGCTCGAAAATGCCGCCGCATCGGGCATCAAGGTGATTGCCTATGACCGGCTGATCCGCGAAAGCGGCAATGTCGACTATTATGCCACCTTCGATAACTTCAAGGTCGGCGTGCAGCAGGCCAGTTCGCTGGTTGACGGCTTGAAGGCCCGCTTTGGCGAAGGCCCCTACAATGTCGAATTGTTCGGTGGCTCGCCGGACGACAACAATGCCTTCTTTTTCTACAACGGCGCGATGAGCGTTCTGCAGCCGCTGATCGATTCCGGCAACGTGGTCATCGTCTCCGGCCAGATGGGCATGGACAAGGTCGGCACGCTTCGCTGGGATGGCGCGGTGGCGCAGGCCCGCATGGACAATCTTCTGTCCGCCCACTACACCGACATGCCTGTTCATGGCGTGCTCTCACCCTATGACGGACTTTCGATCGGCATCCTGTCCTCGCTCAAGGGCGTTGGCTACGGTTCCGGCGACCTCAAAATGCCGATCGTGACCGGCCAGGATGCCGAGGTGCCGTCGGTCAAGTCGATCCTGGCGGACGAGCAGTATTCGACCGTGTTCAAGGACACCCGCGAGCTTGCCCGCGTTACCGTGGGCATGGTCGAAGCGCTGCTGCAGGGCGGCACTCCGGAAATCAACGACACCTCGACCTATGACAACGGCGTCAAGGTGGTTGAATCCTACCTTCTGGAGCCGGTTTCGGTCGACAAGTCGAACTGGGAGGAGATCCTCATCGGTTCTGGCTACTACACGATGGATCAGATCAAGTAGGCTGTCCCAAGCAGCCGGCATGCCGTCCGGGCCGCGCCTGTTTCCGCGCGCGGCCCGGGCTCTGACCTCCAATTCCATCGATACTGAGACCGAGCCATGAAACCGCTTCTGGAGATGCGCTCCATTACCAAGACCTTCCCGGGCGTCAAGGCGCTCAACGAGGTCAACCTGACCGTGATGGAAGGCGAGATCCATGCGCTGGTAGGCGAAAACGGAGCGGGCAAATCGACACTGATGAAGGTTCTCTCGGGTGTCTATCCGGCCGGAACCTATGAAGGCGAGATCCATTACGACGGCGCTCGAGCTCAGTTCTCCGGAATCTCGCAGAGCGAAGGCGTCGGCATCATCATCATCCATCAGGAGCTGGCACTGGTTCCGCTGCTGTCGATTGCCGAGAACCTGTTCATCGGAAATGAATGCGCGACCAGGGGCATCGTCGACTGGCACGAGACGTTCCAGCGCACCGAGGCGCTGTTGAAAAAGGTGGGACTCTCGGAAGCACCCGGCACACTCGTCGACCGCATCGGCGTCGGCAAGCAACAACTGGTCGAAATCGCCAAGGCGCTGTCCAAGGATGTGCGCCTGCTGATCCTGGACGAACCGACATCGGCGCTCTCCGAGAAGGACAGCCAGGCGCTGCTCGACCTGCTTCTCGAACTCAAGCAGCAGGGCGTGACATCGATCATCATCAGCCACAAGCTCAACGAGGTGAGAAGCATAGCCGATCGGGTGACCGTAATCCGCGACGGCGCAACCATATCGACCCTTGATGCCGACAGCGACGAGATCACCGAGGACCGGATCATTCGCGACATGGTCGGGCGCGACATGGCGCAACGGTTTCCGGAGCGAGAAAGCAATCCCGGCGAGATGCTGATGGAAGTGCGCAACTGGAATGTCTGGCACCCGGAACACACCGAACGCCAGGTCATCCGTGACGCCTGTTTGAACGTCCGGGCGGGAGAGGTGGTCGGCATTGCCGGGCTGATGGGGTCAGGCCGCACCGAACTGGCGATGAGCATCTTCGGCAAGAGCTACGGGCGGCGGATCTCGGGCGAAGTGCTGGTTGACGGGGCGCCGGTGGATGTCTCCACCGTCGATCGCTCGATTTCTGCGGGCCTTGCCTATGTGACCGAGGACCGCAAGCATCTCGGCCTCATTCTCGATGAAACCATCCAGCGCAACATCACGCTCGCCAACCTTCCGGAAGTGGCGTCGGTCGGGGTGATTTCGGAAGCCCAGGAAATCAATGTCGCGGAAGGCTTTCGCAAGGCGATCAACATCCGCACTCCGGGCGTGTTCCAGAAGGTCGGAAACCTGTCGGGGGGCAACCAGCAGAAGGTGGTGCTGTCCAAGTGGCTCTTTGCCAATCCCAAGGTGCTGATCCTGGACGAGCCGACACGCGGTATTGATGTCGGCGCAAAGTACGAGATCTACGGCATCATCAACAAGCTCGTCGCCGACGGCAAGGGCGTGCTGATGATTTCGTCTGAAATGCCCGAGCTGTTGGGCATGTGTGACAGAATCTATGTGATGAATGAAGGCGCCCTCGTGGGCGAGCTGACCGCCGCGGAAGCGAGCCAGGAACGCATCATGTCCTTCATCGTGAGGAGTTGAGACAATGGCGAGCGAAGCCGCTGATACCCAGGACAACCAGCAAGGCCGGTCGGCCGGGCAATACCTCGCCAATCACCTGCGCGACTACGGCATGGTGCTGGCGCTGATCGCCATCATGGCGTTCTTTCAGGTGATGACCGACGGCACATTGCTCAGACCGGTCAACATCACCAACCTGTTCCTGCAGAACAGTTACATCATCATCATGGCTCTGGGCATGCTGCTGGTGATCGTCGCCGGCCATATCGACCTTTCCGTGGGGTCGGTGGTTGGCTTTGTCGGGGCACTGGCGGCAGTGATGATGGTCAACTGGGAATGGTCGATCTACCTGACCATTCCCGCCTGCCTGATGGTCGGCATCCTGATCGGGGCGGCGCAGGGCTACTGGATCGCCTATTGGCGCATTCCCTCCTTCATCGTGACGCTCGCCGGCATGCTGGTGTTCCGCGGGGCGTCGCTGTGGTTGCTCGAAGGGCAATCGGTGGGGCCGTTTCCGCGACAGTTCCAGGCGCTTTCCACCGGATTCATTCCCGATCTTCTGCCTTTCGTCAAAACCATCTTCGGTGTCGAGCGCATGAACGGGTTCGCGGTCGTCACCGGTCTGGTGATCGCCGGCCTGATCGTCTGGCTCGGCTTGCGGGCCCGGGCCCGCAACTGCGCCTACGGCATGGCTGCCGAACCCATGAGCTTCTTCATCCTCAGAAACCTGCTGGTGGCGGGGGCGATTGTCTTCGTGTCCTACAAGCTTGCCACCTTCCGCGGCCTTCCGAACGTGCTCATCACCATGGGCTTGCTGACCATCATTTATGCATTCGTGACGGAATCGACGGTTCTCGGCCGTCGCATCTACGCTCTCGGCGGCAACGAAAAGGCAGCCAAGCTGTCGGGGATCCGCACAGAGCGGCTGACCTTCCTGACCTTTGTCAACATGGGCATGCTGGCGGCGCTCGCGGGACTTATCTTTGCCGCCCGGCTCAACACCGCGACGCCGAAGGCCGGCGTCTCGTTCGAGCTTGACGTGATCGCAGCCGTGTTCATCGGCGGCGCGTCGATGTCGGGCGGTGTCGGCAAGATCGTCGGCGCCGTCGTCGGCGCCTTCATCATGGGCGTGATGAACAACGGCATGTCGATCATGGGCATCGGCATCGACTACCAGCAGGTGATCAAGGGCCTGGTGCTGCTCGCGGCCGTCATTTTCGATGTCTACAACAAGAACAAACAAAGCTGATCCGAAAGGAAGACACCGCTCGCGGCCACACTGACGGCTGCCGCGGTTCTGGAAACACCATGACATTCAAACCAGCACATTGGCCGCGAAGGCTGCGCTCCCAGGAATGGTTCGGCGGAACCGGCCGCGATCAGATCTATCATCGGGGATGGATGAAGAACCAGGGCTTTCCCCATGAAATGTTCGATGGGCGGCCGGTGATCGGCATCCTCAACACCTGGTCGGAACTCACGCCGTGCAACGCGCATCTGCGCGATCTGGCCGAAAGGGTGAAACATGGTGTGCTGGAAGCCGGCGGTTTTCCGGTGGAGGTTCCGGTGTTCTCCGCCTCAGAGAGCTCGTTCCGCCCGACCGCGATGATGTTCCGTAACCTTGCGGCGTTGGCGGTGGAGGAAACCATTCGCGGCCAGCCGATGGATGGGGTGGTGCTTCTCGTTGGTTGCGACAAGACAACGCCAAGCCTCCTGATGGGAGCCGCGTCGACCGATCTGCCGTCGATCGTCGTGACCGGCGGGCCAATGCTCAATGGCTATTTCCGCGGCGAGCGGGTTGGCTCGGGCACGCATCTGTGGAAGTTTTCGGAAGCCGTGAAGGCCGGCGAAATGTCGCCGGAAGATTTTCTCGAAGCCGAAGCCTCGATGTCGCGCTCGCCGGGCTCCTGCAACACCATGGGAACTGCATCTACCATGGCCTCGATGGCCGAAGCACTCGGCATGGCGCTTTCGGGCAACGCGGCGATCCCCGCGGTTGACAGCCGCCGGCGGGTCATGGCGCAGATGTCGGGCCGCCGCATCGTCGACATGGTCAAGGATGACCTCAAGCCGTCCGACGTGATGACCAAGCAGGCGTTTGAAAACGCCATCCGGACCAACGGTGCCATCGGCGGATCTACCAATGCCGTCATCCACATGCTGGCGATTGCTGGTCGGGTCGGCGTAGATCTGACGCTGGATGACTGGGACCGGTGCGGACGTGATGTGGCGACGATCGTCAATCTGATGCCGTCGGGCAAGTATCTGATGGAAGAGTTCTTCTATGCCGGCGGCCTGCCGGTGGTGCTCAAGCGCCTGGGTGAGGCGGGTCTACTCAACAAGCATGCGATGACGGTCAGCGGAACCGCGATCTGGGACGAGGTCAAGGATGCGGTCAACCACAACGAGGAGGTGATCCTGCCGGTCGAGAAGGCGCTGACGGCGCAGGGCGGGATTGCCGTTCTCAAAGGCAACCTTGCGCCGCGTGGCGCCGTGATCAAGCCGTCTGCCGCATCGCCGCATCTGCTCAAGCACCGCGGCCGCGCGGTGGTGTTCGAGGACATCGACGACTACAAGGCCAAGATTAACGATGACGCGCTCGACATCGACGAGACCTGCGTAATGGTGCTGAAGAATTGCGGACCGAAGGGATATCCGGGCATGGCCGAAGTCGGCAACATGGGACTGCCGCCGAAGATTCTGAAGAAGGGGATCACCGACATGGTCCGGATTTCGGATGCGCGAATGTCGGGCACCGCCTATGGCACAGTGATCCTGCACACATCCCCGGAAGCGGCGGATGGCGGGCCGCTGGCGGTTGTGCAGAATGGGGACATGATCGAACTGGATGTTTCTGCGCGCAGCATCCGGCTCGACATATCCGACGAGGAACTGGCGACACGGCTCGGCAAATGGAAACCGGGCGAGACCAAGCCAGTCTCAGGCTACGCCTGGCTGCACCACACCCATATCGGCGGCGCCGACACTGGCGCGGATCTCGATTTTCTCGTCGGATGCAGAGGTTCACCAGTCGGAAGGGATTCACACTGATGCCATTCAAGATTGCTCTGGCGGGAATAGGCAAGATCGCCCGCGACCAGCATGTGCCGGCGCTCGCGGCGTCAGCGGACTGGGAACTGGCCGCAACCGTCTCGCGGCATGGAACGGTTGAAGGGGTCGAAGCCTTCGATGATTTCGACACGATGCTTCAGGCACGGCCGGACATCACCGTCGTATCACTATGCATGCCGCCGGTGCCGCGGTTCGACTATGCGAAAGCCGCGATACGCGCAGGGCGTCACGTGATGCTCGAAAAGCCACCCGGCGCAACGCTGTCCGAGTGCCATGCGCTCGAGGCACTGGCACGCAAAGCCGGCGTCTCGATCTATGCGAGCTGGCATTCGCGGGAAGCGGCCATGGTAGCGCCGGCAAAAGCCTGGCTGGCCGGCAAGAGGCTCAAGAGTCTCGTGGTGACCTGGAAGGAAGACGTGCGCAAATGGCATCCGGGCCAGACCTGGATCTGGCAGGCGGGCGGGCTCGGGGTCTTCGATCCGGGTATCAATGCACTCTCGATCGTCACGGAAATTCTTGCTGATCCCATCCATGTCTCAGCATCTGAACTGCTGGTTCCGGAGAACTGTGAAACGCCGATCGCGGCAAATATTCGCTTCAACCACCCGCACGGAGCAGAGGTTTCCGCCGAATTGGATTTCCGCAAGGAAGGCGACCAGTTCTGGAACATCGCGATTGAAACCGATCAGGGCAGCCTGGTGCTGTCGGAAGGCGGGGCGACGCTATCCATCAACGGCGTGGTTCAAAGCGCCGCTACCCACGACAACGCGCTTCAGGGGGAGTATCCGCGGCTCTATGCCCGGATGGCCAGGCTGGTGCGGGCAGGGGCGATCGACATGGATCTGGCGCCGATGGCGCATGTGGCAGATGCGTTTCTGCTCGGCAAGCGGATCACCGTCGAAGCGTTTGTCGAGTAAGCCTGCCAGGGATAGCTGCCCGCCAGTTCGCCCGATGCCAATTCCCGAAAGGACTATGAGATGAAGCAACCGCTCGCCAACATTCTCCCCGTGGCTCCGACACCGTTTCATCCGGACGGACGCGTGGACGAGGACGGGATGCGCCGGGTGATCGACTGCATGATCGATCAGGGGGTGGATGCGATCTGCATTCTGGCGAACTATTCCGAGCAGTTCCTGCTGTCGGATGACGAGCGCAGCCTGCTGATGCGGTTGAGTCTCGAGCATGCGGATGGCCGGGTACCGGTGATCGTCACCACAAGCCATTTCTCGACGCAGATCGCGACGCAGCGGGCACAGGCGGCGCAATCGATGGGCGCATCGATGATCATGATGATGCCGCCCTATCACGGTTCCGGGCTGTACCCCGCGCCGCAGGGAATCTTCGAGCATTTCGAAGCCGTGAGCAACGCCATCTCGATCCCGATCATGGTGCAGGACGCACCCCTGTCCGGGGTCACCATGCCGGTCGACTTGCTGGCGCGGCTCGCCCGCGAGCTTGAAAACGTGTCCTATTTCAAGATCGAATGCCCCTTTGCCGCCGACAAGCTGGCCGCTCTGATCGAGGCCGCCGGAGACCACATCGACGGACCGTTCGACGGAGAAGAAGCGGTGACGCTGCTTGCCGATCTTGACGCCGGCGCCACGGGCACGATGACCTCTGCGATGTTTCCCGAACTGATCCGGCCGATAGTCACCGAGTACCGGGCCGGCAACAAGGATGCGGCGCTGGCCCAATGGCAGAAATGCCTGCCGCTGATCAATCACGAGAACCGCCAATGCGGATTGCGTGCGGCCAAGGTGGTGTTCAAGGAAGGCGGGGTGATCGGCAGCGACCATGTACGCCACCCGCTCAAGCCGATGTCGGAACGTACCCGGACACGCCTGCTCGAACTCGCCAGGGATCTCGATGTGATGGCGTTGAGGTGGGGCAAATAGCCTTTGCTGCAGCCGGAGGTGACCGGATGGCAACCCCGCCACATTTGAAATCCGGGCCGAGTTTGCTACAGCAGGAGCGTGATGACGCCCGTTCTTTACTCCTTTCGCCGCTGCCCCTACGCGATCCGCGCCCGTCTAGCCATCTTGTCGGCGGGGCTTGAGGTCGAATTGCGCGAAGTCGTGTTGCGGGACAAACCGTCTGCCTTTCTGGAAGCCTCTCCGAGCGGAACGGTTCCCTGTCTTGTCAACGCCGGTGAGGTGATAGACGAGAGCCTGGACGTGATGATCTGGGCCCTGAAACAACATGATCCCGAAGGCTGGCTGTCGATGCCGCAAGCGGGTTACGGGCTGATTGCCGAGGTGGACGGCCCCTTCAAGCACGCACTCGACCGGACCAAGTATGCCGACCGCTATCCGGGCACTGACCCGGAGCAGCAGCGCAGCGTGGCCGCCGGTTTCCTGAACCAACTCGACGCGACGATCGACCACTGGATCTTCGACGGCCCGAGCCTTGCCGATTTCGCCATCCTGCCCTTTGTCCGCCAGTTCGCCTTCATCGACAAGGACTGGTTCGATTCACAGTCCTGGCCAAGTCTGCAGGCCTGGCTCGAGCGGTTTCTGGCGTCCGAGCGGTTCGCGCAGATCATGGAGAAGTATCCGCAATGGCAGGAGGGCGATCGCCCGATCGTGCTTGGCCGGTGAAAACCTGATTGACCGTTGCCAGAAGGGGCCGCGAAAGCGGCTGTGCCCTTGCTTCGGTCACGTTTCCGGGAAGCTGAACAGCTCTGCATCCCGATCCTTGCTTCCATTGATTTCGCCCCTGATGATTTCGGCGGCGATCTTGGAGAAGGTGATGCCGTTTCCGCCGAATCCCATCACCGCATAGACGTTTTCAAGACCTGGAACCGCGCCGATGAACGGCAACCCCGTACTCGTATTGCCGAACGGTGAGGCCCACCGGCTGTGAGGCGGATAAAGACGGATCCCGAGCAGGGCTTCGGCCTTGGCGATGATCGTCTGGGTGTTGACGGTCAGCTTGACCGGGTCGTCAAAGGCATCGGCGCTGTCCTCATCCTCGCCGCCGGCGATGATGCTGCCGTCTGCGGCCATGCGGAGATAGAGATAGGGGTCACTGGCCTCCCAGACGAGGTGGTTCTCCAACCAGCCTGGCACAGAGCCTCGCGGCCTTGCAGCAATCGCCCAGGTCGAGATAACCGAATGTTTCCTGCTTTCGAGCCGTTTGAGGAACTCGTAGCCACTGCAGAACACCACATGCCTGGCGGTAATCAGCCGGCCATCGCTGGTCGCGCAGGCAACCCGGTCCCCAAAGGACTGCACATCGGTCACCTCAACCGCACTTGCCAGTTTCAGTCCCCGTGCCTGGGCGATCCTGATCAGCCCAGCCGTCAGTTGGGCCGGGTTTGCCGATGCGGAATCGCTCGAGACGATCGATGCCGGACGATCTATGGCAAATTCCTTCGCGGTTGTATCCCGGTCGAGATATCTGGCCTCGATCCCCGCTTTCTCTCGCAACCCGGCCTCGGTCCGGAGCGCCCGTGATCCAAATTCGTTTCCCGCAAGATACAGCGTGCGCTTGGCCTGCATAGAGCAATCGATCTCGAGGCTGTGGACAAGATCGACCAACGAAGTGACGGCGTCGCGAGAGCGTCTCCATGCACGGATGGCGCTGTCTTCACCGATCTTCCGCGCCAGTTGATGAAGCGGGATATCTATCTCGTGCTGGATCATTGCCGTGCTGTCGAGGCTGCTGCCGCGCACAGGCTTGCGCCTGTCGACCATCATCACATTCCGCGTGCCGTCACACAAATGTTCCGCCACAAGGGCGCCGCTGATGCCGCTGCCGATGATGAGCACATCGCAGGACCCGACTGGCGGTTTTTGATGGTGTCGAACCGAGATTCGCGGTGTCTTCGCCCAGAACGATTTGTTTTCATGGAGTTTTTTCTTCTCCACCAGTGACTTTCTGGCTTCTCTTTCACCGTGGCGATCAAAAGTCATGTGGAATCCTCAACAGGTTGGCTCTGCACAACGGCGGGCGCGATGGATCGTTCCGCGATCGACCGATGGTCCAAAAATTTCAGTTCATGGCGGAACGATTGCAACGGCTGGGAGGTTTACCGTGAGGTTACCGGCGTCTGTCCGGTTCAATGTTTGCAGATGAGGAGGCACACGCCTTGTATCCACTTATGCTGACCGTCAACGGCACGGTTCACGATGTCGAGATCGATCCGCGCCGCTCGCTGCTCGATCTGGTGCGGGAAACGCTGGGCCTGAAGGGTCCCAAAAAGGGATGTGATCATGGCCAGTGCGGCGCCTGCACGATGATCGTCAACGGCCGGCGGATCAACTCCTGCCTTTCGCTGGCAGTGACCCATGAGGGCGACACCGTGATCACGGTGGAAGGGCTTTCAGAAGCCGGCGAACTGCATCCGCTGCAGCAGGCATTCATCGACAAGGATGCCCTTCAGTGCGGTTTCTGTACGCCCGGGCAGTTGTGTTCGGCTGCAGCACTGGTGGACGAAATCCGCGAAGGCTTGCCGAGCGTGGTAACAGGCGAGGTTGGTGTGGCGATGACCAATGAGGAGATCCGCGAACGGATGAGCGGCAACCTGTGCCGATGCGGTGCCTACAACAACATCGTGGAGGCCATCAGAACCGTGTCGGGAGACAAGCGATGAAACCCTTTGATTATCAGCGCCTTGAAACACCAGAGCATCTCGGCCACGTCGAAGCCGGGCGGTTCCTGGGTGGCGGAACCAATCTGATAGATCTGATGAAACACCAGATCGAAACCCCTGATGTTCTCGTCGATGTCACCCGCGCAGGAATGGACCGGATCGAGGAGCGCGGAGACGCTGTGCTTATCGGTTCACAGGTCAGCAACACCGATCTGGCGTCCCATCCGCTGATCCGCAGAGACTATCCGGTGCTTTCGTCTGCGCTTCTGTCAGGCGCGACCCAGCAGTTGCGCAACAAGGCGACGACCGGCGGCAACCTGCTGCAGCGGACCCGCTGCCAGTATTTCTATGACACGGCGCGGGCCTGCAACAAGCGGGAACCCGGCAGCGGCTGCGATGCGCTCGACGGGCTCAACCGCTTTCATGCCATCCTCGGAGCAAGCGAAAACTGTATTGCAGTTCATCCCTCGGATATGGCGGTCGCGATGGCTGCCCTGGGTGCGGTAGTCGTTACACGCAAGCGCGACGGCACGGAAGGCCGGATTCCGGTTACGGAACTGCACAGGTTGCCCGGCGACCGGCCCGATCTCGATCATGTGCTTGATGAGGGAGAGCTGATTGTCGCGGTGGAACTGCCAGCCTCGCCGCCGCGGCTTCAGTCCTACCGGAAAGTTCGTGACAGGTCGTCCTATGCTTTTGCGGTGGTATCAGCCGCGATTGCACTCGATCTTGAGGACGGGCACATGCGCAACCTACGCATTGCGCTGGGCGGCGTGGCGCACAAGCCGTGGCGCGCGACCAAGGCCGAAGCAATGCTGGAAGGCAAGATGCCCGAAGCCGCGCTGTTCATGGAGGCCTTGGAACAGGAGATGGCCGACGCCGAAGGCCATGGGCACAATGATTTCAAAAAGATTCTGGCACCGCGCGTTGTTGTTGCGATGCTGCGGGAGCTGACCGGACTGGGAGGCAATTGAGATGGAACAATCGACCAGCAAGATCATCGGCGAGCCGATGAACCGCGTGGACGGTCCGGCGAAGGTGACGGGCAGGGCCGAGTATGCCGGGGACCATCAGGTGGAAGGCGGTATTGCAGAAGGCTTCATCGTCGAAGCGCCAGCCGCTCCGGGCAAGATTGTGGCACTGGACGTGGCTGACGCGGAAGCCGCCGATGGCGTGGTTTCGGTTTTGACCTACAAGACCGTGCCGCAGCAGAAGCCCTATGGCAGCCCGGAGGACGAGGGACGCTTCACCCAGTCTCACGCCGTGCTTGAGAACGACCGCGTCCGCCACTTCGGCGAACCGGTGGCGCTGGTGGTGGCGGAGACGCTTGAACAGGCACGGTATGCCGCCAGTCTGGTCCGAGTCGAAATCGAAACTGAAGAGGGTGTTTTCAATGCACTCGACCACAAGGATCAGGCGGAAAAGCCGGACAGTGTCGATGGGCTTGATGAAGTGGACACCCAGGATGGAGATTTCGAGACGCAGTTCTCCCAGTCCACACACAAACTGGAGGTAAGCTATCTGACCGGCGCCCAACATGCCTCGGCAATGGAGCCGCATGTCACGGTGGCGCAATGGGATGGCGAGACACTGATTGTCCACATGGCGATCCAGATCGTCGCGTCCGCTGTCTCGGCTTATGCCAACACACTTGGTATCGACGAAGCCAATGTCCGCATCATATCCCCCTTCACCGGGGGCGGCTTTGGCTCGAAGCTCGGGGTACACAACGAGGCAATTCTTGCCGCTCTCGCCGCAAAGCAGTGCGGCAAAGCCGTGCGCGTTGCGCAAACCCGCCGAAACCTGTTTGCCAACGGTCCGCACCGATCACGGCATCTTCAGGAGCTGAAGCTCGGCGCAGACGCCAGCGGCAAGCTCAGGGCTGTCCGCCATTCCTCGCTTGCCTCCATGGCCCGCAACTATCCGTTTGCCGAAGCACCGGCATCGCCAACGCGGGCCAGCTACGCCGCCGATGCAATTCATACCTTCCACCGGATGGTCAAGGCAGACATTCCCAAGGTCGACAGCATGCGCGCGCCTGGAGAAGCCATTGGCACGCTGACATACGAAACAGCCATCGACGAACTGGCAGAAATGTGCGGGGTCGATCCGGTCGAGTTCCGGATCCTCAACGAACCGACACAGGATCCCACAAGCGGGCATGCGTTTGCCGATAGACGGCTTCTGGACTGTATCAGAACCGGGGCCGCCAAGTTCGGCTGGTCCGGCCGGGTCAAACCCGGCAGCCGAATGGCGGGCCGCAAGCTCGTCGGGCGGGGAATGGCCGTCGCCATTCGCCCCAATACGCTGAGCCCTGCACAGGCGGAAGTCAAACTGGCTGCCGATGGCAGACTTGTTGCGCGACTGGACATGACCGATATCGGAACCGGTACCTACACGATCCTCACCCAGATCGCGGCGGAAACACTGTCAATGCCGGCGAGCCAGGTGCTTGTGCAACTCGGCGACAGCCGTTTTCCCGAAACGGCGGGGTCGGGGGGATCGTTTGGAGCGTCCAGTTCGGGCTCGGCGCTGCTCGACGCCTGCGCCAAACTCAAATCGGCGCTGAGTGAACGGCTCACCGAAAGCGGCGTCTCCGCCAACGCATTTGCCATGAAGGACGGCAGGGTCCTGGCAAATGGAAAACGTATCGAACTTGCGGACCTCATCGGTGCTGAAGGTCTGAGCGCGGACGGCGCCGTGGACCCAGACAACCATGCGAAGGGCCAGGCAGACTATTCCTACGGAGTACAGTTCGCAGAAGTTGAAGTCGATGCCGACACCGGAGAAATCCGGGTCAGGCGACTTCTGGGCGTTTTCGATGCGGGACGCATCCTCAACCGCAAGACCGCTCGGTCGCAGCTGATGGGAGGCATGATTTTCGGCATCGGCGGGGCGCTGCTGGAAGAAAGCCTGATGGACGACCGCTTCGGAAGCTTCATGACCCGCGATTTCGCCGAGTACCACATTGCGGTCAACCGGGACGTTCCCGATCTGGAAGTGCACATCCTCGACGGTTACTCCGAACACTCAAACCCGCTGGGAAGCAAGGGGATCGGGGAACTTGGCATCTGCGGCGCGGGGCCCGCGATTGCCAATGCGGTCCATGAAGCGACAGGCGTGCGGGTCCGCAAGTTCCCGGTCCACATGGAAGATCTACTCGACCGCCTGCCAGCAGTTTAGGCCGGCCAGCACCTGTGCATGGCAAAGCAGATCGGAACAACAGCGCAACTTGAGCGTTGGTCAGCAGGAACAAAGGAGAGCGAAATGCGTACACGCACATTCATCGCCGGCATGATCGCCTTGCCACTCAACGCCGTGCTTTTCGGAGCAGGCGCGATCACCGTTCTTTCGATACCCGCACTTTCGCAGAACGCTGTCTACCTGTTGCCTGCCGTCATCATCGCCGGCTTCATTCTGACCGCGCCGCTCGCCTGGATGCTGGCTCCTCGGTTGCGGGCTCGCAAGCTCTATGCAGATCAGGGCACGAACGGCTGATCATTGAGCCGTTCAAACAGGTGAAGACTGGAGTGAACCATGGCCGCACGACCGATCTGGAAGGGGCAGTTACGTTTTTCGCTGGTCTCGATACCGGTGGAAATGTATTCCGCGACGAGTTCGGGCGGGCGCATCAGCTTCAGGCGTTGGCTTCAATGATGCCCACTTTGGAACGCTGTCGGCCCTGATGAACGACAAAAGCCGCCAGACAAGCCCGTTCGAAGATGTACCTGATGATGTTGCGGACTCCGCGCGGTGGCTCCGGCCGGACATGGTCGTCGAGGTGGAGTATGCCGAACTCACCGACCAGGGCATTCTCCGGCATGCCGTGTTCAAGGGTGTACGCGAGGACAAGGAGGGCAGAATGGTCAAACTGGAGAAGCAACCCGAAAATCCGGACAATACAACAACCGTTCTCGGTGTAATGATCAGCAACGCGGATCGCGTTGTCTTTCCCGATGCCGGCTGTACCAAGGGCGATATCGTCGGCTACTACGAAAAGGCATCGGACCGCATGCTCGGGCTGGCCGGGAGCAGGCCGGTTTCCCTGCTTCGTTGTCCGGACGGGCGGGACGGAGACTGTTTTTTTCAGAAGCATGCAGGCAAGGGATTTCCCGATGGCATCGATACGATGGATCTCAAGGAAAGTTCCGGCAAGACCGAGCCGTACATGGTGATCAACCGCCGGGCAGGTTTTGTGGCAGCCGCACAGATGGGCACCATCGAGTTTCACACCTGGGGATCGCGGAAAGACATGCTGGAGAAGCCCGACCGGCTTGTGTTCGATCTTGATCCCGACGAGGGACTGAGCTTCTCGGATGTCAAGGAGGCAGCCGAGGCCATCCGCGCGCTGCTTGACCGGGTCGGTCTCGACTGCGTTCCGATGGTCACCGGGGGGAAGGGGGTTCACGTGATCGTTCCGCTACGCAGAACAGCAGGATGGGAAACCGTATCGGTTTTCTCCCGGACCGTGGCCAGTTACCTCGCATCAAAAGAGCCGGAGCGTTACGTCGCCACGATGTCGAAGGCGAAACGGAAGAACCGGATTTTCATCGACTGGCTGCGCAACGACCGCGGTTCGACGGCGATCGCTCCCTATTCGGTTCGTGCCCGCAAAGGTGCCCCCGTTGCCATTCCAGTGTCATGGAAGGAACTGGCTGGGCTGGAAGCGGCCAACGTTTTCGATATGGGAGAGGCACTCAAGCGTTTCGACAAACCCTGTCCGCTGGACAGCATCCCGGCAAGGCAATCGATATCGCTGGATGTGGTTGATAAGCTGGAGCACTTTATGGGAAGCTAGTCCAGAGCCGGTAATAACATGATCAGTCTGAGCCCGGGCCTCAGACCGGATTACCAGCATGGCCGCCTGCGCCGTCGTGTGTGGGGGCAGGAAAGTGCACCAGTGCGAGCAGGAGTTCGGATAGCCTGTCATAGTCGACCGGCATGGGAAGACAGTCTTCGATACCTGCCCGGCGGGCCACGTCGGATGAATGGTCGTCGCCCAAAGCCACGACCGGAACCGACAGGCGGCGCAGTTCCAATGCAAAACGAAGAGAGAATTCTTTCAGCCGGTGGAAATCAAACACCGCCGCGTCAACCGCACCGGGGTGAAGGCAGTTGTGCGACTGTTCGCCTGGTTTCATAGGCTCGACCGAAAAGCCACGGCCTTCGAGTTCGGACAGCATGTCCACCATCAACATAGGTTCTTCTGCGACAACGAGAATTTTCGGATCTTTTTGCATGCGTACTCCCTCTTTTCCGGCAGCAGATGCCGGCGCGGCAGGCCAGCGGCCGGATAAACGCCGTTTTCTATCCCAATAGATACGTGTTCCTGCGAAGGTATAAAGGCCACGGTTGCATCGGGAGTACACAGTGCACCTATGGCCAATTTGCCGCCGATTGCGTAAGATGCACCAGTTACTAACACCATGCGAAACCCGGCTTTACGGAATTCCTGCGATGTACCGTGAAAGAAATGAACGCCTTCAGATCATGCTGTCGCCAGAGGAACTCTCGGCGATTGACGATTGGCGTTTCAAGTTGCGCATGCCCAGCCGGGCTTCCGCTGTGCGCGAGCTGTTGCGCCGCGGACTTCAGTCCGAAGGTGTGGAGATCGCCGAGATCAGCGATAAATCAAGCGATTTCGGGGTACTTGAAAAACGCAGCGACGAGTAAAAGGCCGGTACGTCACCATGCGCGCCACCGAGCTGCAGTAGCAACTGGTTGATTGCTGTCCACTGTCTTTGCATCATTCGGCATATCGGATAATGTCCCGCGCGGTGAAGTCTGGCAAGCGTGTCCGGATGATTGGCCGAAATGGATTCCCCCGCATCGCCGCACACACTCCGATCCGGAAAGGCGAGGTTGCGCGGCTTTGAAAGAGTGTCTTGATGTGAGCAGCGTGAAATTTACACAGGTGAAAGGGTTCACAAAAAGGATCTACACCCGCGCAGTCAACAATGTACGCTCGAATTTCGGTCTCGCCTTTCGCCGGCGCGCCCGCCGCAAACCCGGGCCTGTCATCTCGCCACTTCTGCTTTGGGAAGTGGTCCTGTTGTGCGTTTTGGGCGGACTGATCTCGATGGTCTGGCTCGACGCTGCGGTTGCTGCCAACAGGGGCAACTACCCCGAGATTGTCGTCTGGATCTCAAACCTGCTGACCCGCCTGGGCAAGTCGGACTGGATCCTGATCCCGACGGGTATAGCGCTGATTGCCTTCGCCCTGATCAACACCGAACTGCTGTCACGGCGCGGCAGGGTCCGGATGTTCCGCTGGATCGTCACACTCAGCTACATCTTCATCGGCGTTGGCCTGCCCTCACTGCTGGCCACCCTGATCAAGCGGGTCATCGGCCGCCCGCGGCCACGGCTGTTCGAAGAGCACGGGTTGTTCGATTTTCATCCTTTCGCCATCGATGCCAGCTTTGCCAGTTTCCCATCCGGGCATTCCACGACCATCGGTGCGATGGCCATGGTGATGTCGCTGCTGGCGCCGCGTTTCCGCCACGTGTTTCTTGTGGTCGGCGTTCTGGTTGGTTTCAGCCGGGTCGGCGTGGGCGCCCATCACCCCAGCGATGTGATCGTCGGCCTGCTGTTTGGCGCCACCATGGCCTATGTGGTGGCAAAGCTGTTTGCAGCCCACGGGCTTCTGTTTCTCGACACACGAGCTAGCGTGCGGATCGGGGTTCGGCCCGCTTTTCGGTTGCGCCGGCATTTCGAATAGGGCAAACCCGTCTCGGACGCGTTCAGGGATCCGGAAACCGGCAGCGTCCAGCGATCTTCCATAGGGGACCTGCACAACGCTTCTGCCCCTCTGGAAAGAGCCTAGACAGGCCCGATTGAGTGTTGCATCCGTCTGACGACGTTTTTTGGGAAGTGAGTGGTGAATGAGCACAGCTGACACCAGCCGCAACGGGGGAACCGGTTCGGCGCTCCTAGTCTCCGTGGCCATTCTTGTCGCTCTTGCCGCGCTGATGCCGACAACAATGTTCTGGGACCGGGACGAGGCATTTTATGCGCGCACGGCAGTCGAGATGCTCGAAACCGGCAACTATCTGGTTCCCCACTTCAACGGAGACATCTTCGCCCACAAGCCACCGCTGATCTACTGGCTGATGGCAGGATCCATGGCGGTGTTCGGTGAAAACGAATTTGCTGCCCGTTTCATCTCAGCCCCGGCCACGGCCGCAACCGCCTTTCTGCTGTTTCTTATCGGCCGGCGGATGTTCGGCACAGCTGCCGGTTTCTGGGCCATGCTGCTCTACCCTTCATCGTTGCTGATAGCCTATCTCGGCGCGACCGCAATGTTGGACGCGACCCTGATCGCCTTCATCTGCCTGGCCATGTGGGCCTATATCGAGGTCGTCTATGATGGCACACGGCCAAAGGCCATGGCCCTTGTGTTCGGCATCGCCATCGCGCTTTCAATGCTGACAAAGGGACCGGTGGGACCAGCCGTGGTGATCCCGGCGGTCGCCATTTCCTGGCTGCTGCTCGACACCACCCGAAGGCCAGCCTTCGGGACCATGGTGCTGTTTGCCCTCTCTTCAATCGGCGGCCTGGGGCTGTTTCTGCTGTGGGCGGTGCCGGCAAACATGATGAGTGGCGGCGAGCTCTACGAAGCAGGCGTCGGCATCCATATTGTCGGCCGCTTCCTGCAACCGATGGAAGGTCATGGCGGCTCCGGATTGCTGGGCTATATCGCCACGCTTCCGGTCTATATCCCGGTCATCCTGGTCGGCATCTCACCCTGGATCATGCATCTTCCGGCTGCCGGGCGCGCTGCCTTTTCAGGCGCGCTCGGCAGCCGCGTTGATCGGATTGTCCTGCTGAGCTGGTTTGCTCCAGCCTTCGTCATCTTCTCGCTCGCGGCCACCAAGCTTCCGCATTATGTCGCGCCGGTGTTTCCGGCACTTGCCCTCGCAGTGGCTGCCTTTCTGGTCCAGCCCGGTCCAATGGGAAAGCAGGTTTGGCTTCGCATCGGGGCCTTGGCCTATCTCGTCTTCACCCTGACGCTGGCTGTGGCCGTCATCGGCTTTGGCGTGGTTGGGTTCGGAGGGCTGGGATGGGGTGCAACGGCACTCATCGGGGTTCTGATCGCCGGCTTCGCCGTGGTCATCTTCCGGCTGCAGTGGAAGGGAGAGTTCAAGGCGGCCACGCGGCTCACTCTCGCCAGCGTGTTTCCGGTGTTGGCCGTTTTGCAATGGGTGGTCGTGCCGCAGGCGGAAACAGCGCTCAAGGTATCAAAACCACTGGCGGAGATCGTCAACGCCACGCGCGCAAGTCACAGCCCTGTCTATACCGTTACTTACCGTGAGCCGAGCCTGATTTTCTATGTCGGGCTTCCCCACGATGAAATCATCGACCTGCTGCCAGCGGATGAAGAAAGCCGGCGCAAGATCCTTTCGGGCCCGGGCGAAAAAATCGTCATTGCCCTTGCAAACCAGGTTGAGGCCATTCAAAACCTGGTGGGCGAGGGCCGTCTGGAGGCGGTCGGTCGCGTTTCGGGGTACAACACCAATTCCGGCGGTCAATTCCAGACGGTTGTGGTGCTCAAGGTCAAGGCCCAATAGGACCATTAATCAGACAGGCGAAGGTTGACATGAAGCGTGTGACGCTTGCGGTTCCCGTTTACAATGAAGAAGAGGCGATCGGGCCGTTTCGCGCCGCGATCGAAGAGCTGCGCGACGAATTGGCCAGGCGTTTTGAAGGCGGCGTCCGGCTCGATGTACTGTTTGTCAATGATGGAAGCTCGGATTCGACCGTCGAGCGGATCTTGAGCTGGCGTGAAGACACCACCGATGTGGCCCTTATCGACCTGACCCGGAATTTCGGTAAGGAAGCCGCCCTGACGGCCGCGCTCATCGAGGCGGAAGGTGACGCGGTGGTGCCGATCGATGTTGATCTGCAGGATCCGCCGGCGCTGATTGCCGACATGGTCGAACTCTGGCTCAACGGTGCCGAACTGGTGCTTGCCCGGCGGACCGACCGAAGCGAGGACAGTCTTGCCAAACGCTCGACGGCGCGATGGTTCTACCGGCTTCACAACAGCCTTGCCAAAATCCAGCTTCCTGAAAATGTTGGTGATTTCCGGCTGATGGATCGCAGCGTCGTCGATGCGGTGAATGCGCTTCCCGAAAACCGGCGGTTCATGAAGGGCATTTTCGCCTGGGTCGGTTTCACTCCGGTCTTTGTCGATTACAAGCGTCCGGTACGCTCGGCGGGGAAATCGAGCTTTTCCTTCTGGAAACTCTGGCTGCTGGCGATCGAGAGCATCACCAGCTTCAGTGCGGTACCATTGATCATGTGGACATATATCGGCCTGATGATCTCGATGCTGTCGCTTGCCTATGCCTGCTTCATCGTCGCAAGAACATTCGTGTTCGGCGTCGATGTTCCGGGTTACGCGTCGCTGCTGACAGGCATTCTGTTTCTCGGCGGCATCCAGATCCTTGGCATTGGCGTTCTTGGAGAATATGTCTCGAGTATCTATTCCGAGGTCAAACGCCGCCCCACCTACCTGGTTCGCACCAGGCACGGCCTTTCGCCTGAAGGCAGTGAAACTGCAAAGACAATGAACAGCAAACAGCGCACGCGCTGACCGGCCGAACACGGTTTGAAGTCGCGGCGCATGGACCTGACATGGTCGGCCTGTCGTCGTCCGGCTTGGCTTCGCTGTATGCGGCGGAGGAGAGAGGACAAAGACCGAAGCCGTAGCCATCGCGTTTTGGGTTGGCGTGCGGCAAGACGCAGAAGGAAATGGCGGAGGGGGTGGGATTCGAACCCACGGTACGGTCTCCCGCACGCCGGTTTTCAAGACCGGTGCCTTAAACCGCTCGGCCACCCCTCCAGGATATTGACTTGATTTGCAGTCTGGAAGTGGCAGACGCCCGGTTTGCAGCGCTTGCTTCCAACTTGCCACCCAATATCTTCCGCCCGCGCTTCTACAGCCTTCCGCGAGCAGCAGTCAACGCCAATCCACCATACCGCCAGTTTTTGCCACCACCGTTCCCGAACCGGTGGCTGCGGTCTTTCTGCCTGCAGGATTCGGACGCTCGAGATGCCGTTATCGGCCGAGCGGGCCGGAGCACATCATCCAGCGCCCCAATCGCAGGCAAGACCCAAGTTTTCTTGCCGGATCCGCTGCTCAGAGAGGTGGGCGCCGCGTCAATAGGCGCCAGGTTCCGGCGATCAACAGCGCCATTCCAATAAGGAAGGTCGGGGCGAGAAACCGCAGTGTTTCCCAGTCATCCCAGTTCAGCACAAACCCGCGGCAACCGGTCGGGTTCATTCCGCAGGCATAGGCATTGAAGAGGTAGAACAGCGCAAAGGTTGCCAGTAAAACCAGTGCACCTGAAACCAGCAGGAGGGTAGTCTTCATGGGGGCACAGTTCCTTTCTGCACTGCAGGACGGCAACATTTTTTTCTCTTGAATGAAACCAATTGCGTATTTGAAGCGTACCACCTTCAACCGACATCCACACGGAGATCAAACATGCGCGGTAAGACCACACTTCTCGGCATTCTTTCGGCAGTCGCTGTATCGCTTGTTCCCGTTACGGCCCAGGCGGAACAGCTCGAGGGCAGCGAACTCAAGCAATTCGTTTCGGGCAAACGGGTTTATCTGGCAACACCCTTCGGCGGCGAATTCCCGCTGAACTACAAGCGTTCGGGCATTGTCACGGGCGACGGCACGGCGCTCGGCCTGGGCAAGTTCTTTGCTCCGAAAGAGAGTGGCAAATGGTGGGTGAGGGGTGAAAACCTGTGTCAGCAGTGGCCGACCTGGTATGACGGCAAGCCAAGCTGCTTCCGAATCAAGAAGACCGGAGAACGGTCACTCGACTGGGTTCGTGATGACGGCCGCAGCGGCAGGGCGCGGGTCGAGGGTTGAGCTTTACCCAAAATTCACCATATCCGCCGCTTTGACGGCCATCTCCGGGCAGGCAATCGCAATTTTGCCATCTTGCCCGGCGATCTAAACCTTCGATTAGCTTATCAAACGCATTGATCGAAGGGGACGGCTTTGCAGGGGACGAACTGCCTGGCCATATTGGCGGCCGCCAGAGTATCGGGTAGCGGTGTGGGACACACGGTGATGTATCAAAACGGAGCACGGCTGCGCCACGCGGCCTGTGCAGCACTGGTGGCGCTCGTATCTATCGGGCTTTCCGGCTGCAGCTCCACATCCAAATCCGGCAGTGGCTCCGCTGGTTCTCACATCAACACCAAGACCAAGTTCTCATCCGCCGAATATGGCGTCGGCGCAAGTCCCCGGGTCACGACCGAAGTGCGCCCGAAAAAGGGGGGAGGACGCGCATTTGTGGGAAAACCCTACCGGGTACGCGGCAAGTGGTACACACCGAAGGAAGACCCGAACTACGACAAGGCCGGGCTTGCATCCTGGTACGGGCCCAACTTTCACGGCCGACTGACCGCCAATGGCGAGATCTATGACCAGTTCCATCTTTCCGCGGCGCATCCGACATTCCCGCTGCCCAGCTATGCGCGGGTTACCAACAAAAAGAACGGAAACTCGGTCATCGTAAGGGTCAATGACCGGGGCCCGTTCGCGCATGGGCGGATCATCGACCTGTCCAACAAGGCTGCGCAACTTCTCGACATGAAGCACGAGGGCGTCGCGGCAGTCCGGGTCCAGTATGTCGGCCGAGCGCCGGTCGAGGGCGACGACACCCGCTACCTGATGGCGAGCTATCAGCCCGGCGGCTCCGACGCGCCTGCGGGCGGCGTTATTGCCAGCGGCGTGATGCTCGCGATGAATGCTGTGGACCAGGCACTGCCCGGTGTTGGTTCTGCAGCTTCCAGTGTCGCCCCCCCGGCAGCATTGGGCAC
Source organism: Parahoeflea alexandrii (assembly GCF_024105735.1). Taxonomy (GTDB): domain Bacteria; phylum Pseudomonadota; class Alphaproteobacteria; order Rhizobiales; family Rhizobiaceae; genus Hoeflea; species Hoeflea alexandrii. The sequence goes on from NZ_JAAAML010000001.1 coordinate 1,931,003, forward strand.
GGCTTCCGTGGCTTCCTACCAATCGGTGCCGGCAAGCACCCTGGCAGGCTCACCGCTCGACATTCCGGCCGGTTTTATCCTGCCCGAGATCGGGCCGGTGCTTCCCGACCGGCCATCCTTCGGGCTTCCGATCGCCGCGAATGGCCTGACAGGTATGCATGACGTAGGAATGGCCTTCTGGGGCGGGCGTGTGACCGTGGCGCGGCGTCCCTTCGAGACCCTGCTTTCAAAAGACCTCCACCGGCCCTGACCGAAGCCGCATCGCCGTGCGAGCCGGTTCGTTACATCGTTCCGCGAAGAGTCCGCGACGGCAAAACCGAGATTTATCAAAGCATTGATCCGTTCCCGCGAGATTGCTAAAGTTATCCAGGTAATCGGTATTCTCCTGTGATGGATGGTTTTATGACCCGGTCAGTGCTTGCCCGCCTGTTTTTCGTTCTGGCGCTTCTGACAAGCGGCATGGCAACGCCTGCGCTGGCGCAATTGTTTGAGACGCGTGCCCAACAGGCCTACCTGATCGATGCCGATACCGGCACGGTTCTGTTTGCCAAGAATGAAGACGAACCGGTGCCGCCGGCATCGCTGGCGAAGCTGATGACCATGGAGGTGGTGTTCAACGCCATCCGCAGCGGTCGGCTGACACTCGATGACACATTTCAGGTTTCCGAAAACGCCTGGCGGACCGGCGGCGCCATGTCGCGGACGTCAACCATGTTCGCCGAACTCAAGTCCTCGATCCGGCTCGAAGACCTTATCCAGGGCGTCATTGTCCAGTCGGCCAATGACGGCTGCATCATTATTGCCGAAGGCATGGCGGGCTCCGAGGAGAACTTCGCCCGGCTGATGACGGAACGGGCGCGTGAAATCGGTCTGACCAAATCGGTCTTTGGCAATTCGAACGGTTTGCCCGACCCGGTCTCGAAGGTGACCATGAAGGATCTCGTCACGCTGGCGCGGCACATCCAGTCGACCTATCCCGAATTCTACCGGTATTACTCCCAGCCGGAGTTCACCTGGAACAACATTCGCCAGCGCAACCGTAACCCACTTCTGGGCCTCGACATTGGCGTGGACGGCCTGAAGACCGGATTTACCGAGGAGTCCGGCTACGGCATCGTCTCCTCGATCAAGCGTGACGGGCGGCGGCTTTATCTGGCGATGAGCGGGCTGGCGACCGAACGGGAACGGGCGGAGGAATCTCGCAAGATGCTCGAATGGGGCATCCGTGCCTTCGAACGCAAGACCTTGTTCGCCAAGGACGAAACCATCGGCGAGGTCAGCGTCTACGGGGGTGCGGACAGTGCGATTGTCAAGGCCCCGGGGGCGGTCGACATCCTGCTTCCAATCACCAACCCGGACCGGCTGACAGCGCGAATCACCTACCGCTGGCCGCTGCGCGCACCGATCCAAGAAGGTGCCCAGGTAGGGGTTCTCAAGGTCTATATCGGGGATACGCTCTCGCAGGAGACACCGCTTTTCGCCGCCCGGGCCGTGGACAAGGGGCCGCTGCACACCCAAGCGCTCGATGCACTGATCGAACTTGCGCAATTCTGGCTGTAACGTATTCGCCAAGCGTTCATTTCTGCTCTGAATTGCTTTAGACAGGGGTGAACCGGTGCCAACCGGTGAGCTCAGCAAAATGTTCCGTGTGCATTGTCTGCCTGCGGCGACAGGGAAAGTAAGCGTGACGAACAGCACAGGGCGATTCATTACATTTGAGGGCGGGGAGGGCGTCGGCAAGTCGACGCAGATCCACCGGCTGGCCAACGTGCTCAGACGACGCGGGCACGATGTGCTGGTGACGCGTGAGCCGGGCGGGTCGCGTGGCGCCGAAGCGGTGCGGCACGTGCTCTTGTCGGGGGCCGCGGAAGAATTCGGCGTGCGCATGGAGGCCATGCTGTTTGCCGCAGCCCGCAGCGACCATATCGAGGAAGTGATCCGTCCCGCGGTTGCCGAAGGGACGATCGTGTTGTGTGACCGATTCATGGATTCAAGCCGGGTCTACCAGGGCGTCACCGGTAATCTCGAACCCAGATTCATCCAGAACCTCGAACGCGTAGCCATCAACGGCATGGTTCCCGACCTCACGCTCGTGCTCGACCTGCCCGCAGCTTCGGGCCTGCGGCGGGCCAAGGCGCGGGAAGGCAAGAATGCCGCGCCGGACCGGTTCGAGAAAGAGGAGGTGTCAACACACGAGAAGCGCCGCGAGGCCTTTATCGACCTGACCCGGACCGAGCCGGACCGCTGCAGGCTGATTGACGCCAACCAGTCGGAGGACGCCGTGGCGCTCGCCATTCTTGCGGCCGTTGAACCCGTTCTCGATGACAATCGGACCGGGGAACCGGCCAAGGGCCGCAAGGCATGAATGGAGAGCAGCCGGGTCTTCTGGAGGGCGCAATACCGCCCGAGCGCAACACCGTGCTCTATGGCCATGATTCCGCACAGGAATTCCTTGCCACGGCGTACCGGTCGGGCCGCATGCACCATGCGATCCTGATCGAGGGTGCAGAAGGAATCGGCAAGGCGACGCTTGCCTATCGGTTTGCCCATCATGTGCTGACCCATCCCGACCCGCTGGATGCTCCCGATCACATCGCCGATCCGGATCTTGATGATCCGGTCGGCCGGCAGATTTCAAGCGGTGCCTCGCACCATGTGCTGCACCTGGCACGTCCGGTGGACGAGAAGACCGGCAAGGCCAAATCGGTCATCACCGTTGATGAAGTGCGGCGGGCCGGCAAGTTCTTCGGCCAGACATCGGGGACCGGCAACTGGCGGGTGGCGATCATCGATCCGGCCGACGATCTCAACCGTAATGCCGCCAACGCCATCCTGAAGATCCTCGAAGAACCGCCGAAACGGTCGCTGTTTCTGGTTCTGTCGCACACGCCGGGGCGGCTGCTCCCAACCATCCGCTCGCGCTGCCTGTCGCTGAAGCTTCAGGCGCTGTCGCCGCCGGATCTCGACCGGGCGTTGGCGCATCTGGGGGCCGCCCCCGGCGAGACCGATGCAATCATCAGGCTCAGTGAGGGCAGCGTCGCGCGGGCCCTGCTGCTGAGAAACTATGGCGGCGTCGACATCGCCGAGGCGTTTGTCGATATCCTGGAACGCGGCAACCTCAACGACCGGGAACCGATCTACAAGCTGGCCGAGACGCTTTCGGCGCGGGACCGGGATGTCGCCTACGACTTCTTCACCGGCTTTGCCGTCGACCGGGTTCAGCAGATGGCGCGGGAGGCCGGCGCCGCAGGTGACCTCGCCGAGGCCGACCGGCTGGCGCGCATGTCAGCGACGCTCGCAGAACATTTTGCCACCGCAGCCGCCTACAATCTTGATCGCAAGCAGACCGTGCTGCATGTGTTTTCCATATTTTTCGGATGAGGCGCTTCGGCCGAGGCATTTGAACAATCACAGGGCATGGCATCCCGCGGCTTTATCGCTTATGAAACCGGCGCGTGGGGTCCCGAGTGTCGATCCGGACCCGGATACAGAATTCGAAGGCTATCATGAGCACCGAGCGTTTCTACATCACCACCCCGATCTTCTATCCCAATGGGGTTCCGCATATCGGCCATGCCTACACCGCGATCGCCACCGATGTTCTGGCGCGGTTCCAGCGGCTTGACGGAAAGGACGTGTTCTTCCTGTCAGGCACCGACGAGCATGGCCAGAAGATGCAGCAGACTGCGGAAAAGGAAGGCATCAAGCCGATCGAACTGGCGGACAGGAATTCCGCCGTCTTCCGCGACATGCTGGTCAAGCTGAATTGCTCGAATGATGATTTCATCCGCACCACCGAGGAGCGCCACAAGCGCTCGGTGCAGGAGTTGTGGAAGCGGATGGAAGCCAATGGCGACATCTATCTGGACAATTACGGCGGCTGGTACTCGGTCCGCCAGGAAGCCTATTTCGACGAGGCTGAAACCGCCGTTGGCGAAGATGGCGTCAGGCGGGAACCGCTCGGTTCGCCGGTCGAATGGGTGGAAGAGGAAAGCTACTATTTCAGGCTGTCTGCCTATGGCGACAAATTGCTTGCGCTCTACGAAAACAATCCGGAATTCGTGGCGCCGACAGAGCGGCGCAATGAAGTGGCGAGTTTCGTCAAATCCGGTCTGAGAGACCTGTCGATCTCTCGCACGACCTTCGACTGGGGTGTGCCGGTGCCGGGCAATGACAAGCACGTCATGTATGTCTGGGTCGACGCGCTGACCAACTACATTACCGCCGCGGGCTTTCCCGACGAGGCGGCTGACAAATGGAACTATTGGCCCGCCATCCACATGATCGGCAAGGACATTGTCAGGTTCCACGCGGTCTACTGGCCGGCGTTTCTGATGTCGGCAGGGCTCACTCTCCCGGCAAAGGTGTTCGCCCACGGCTTCCTGCTGGTCAAGGGCGAGAAAATGTCGAAGTCGATCGGCAACGTGGTCGACCCGTTTGCGCTGATCGAGGCCTACGGGCTCGATCAGGTGCGCTATTTCTTCATGCGCGAAGTGCCGTTCGGACAGGACGGCAGCTACAGCCCTGAATCGATTGCCACAAGGATCAATTCCGATCTCGCCAACGGCATCGGCAACCTCGCCAGCCGGTCGCTGTCGATGATCAACAAGAACTGCGACGGCAAGATGCCAGCCTGCGGTGCCCTGACCGACGACGACAAGGCGCTTCTCGACACCATCGACAAGGTGATCGACAGCGCGCGCGCGGAGATGGCCAGTTTCCAGATCCACAAGGCGCTGGCCGCGATCATCGACGTTGTCGCCGACAGCGACCGCTATTTCGCCGGCCAGGAGCCCTGGGCGCTGAAGAAGACCGATCCGGCGCGGATGGAAACCGTGCTTTACGTCACGGCGGAAACCGTGCGCCAGATCTCGATCCTGTTGCAGCCATTCATGCCGGAATCGGCGGGCAAGTTGCTTGATCTGCTCGGTATCCCGGCTGACAAGCGCGATTTCAGGGCGCTCGGCGAAGCCGGCCGCCTGGAAGCCGGAACGCCGATCGACAAACCGACGCCGGTCTTCCCGCGCTATATCGCGCCCGAGGAGGCCTGAGGCGGATGCTGGTTGACACCCATTGCCATCTCGATTTCGCCGATTTCGATGCGGAACGCGATGAACTTGTTGCCCGTGCACATGCCTCGGGCGTCGGGCAGATGGTGACAATCTCCACGCGGGTGCGGAAGCTGGAGAAGCTGCTGGCGCTGACCGAGCGCTATCCCAGTGTCTTCTGTTCGGTGGGCACCCATCCCAACAATGCCGATGAAGAACTCGACGTGACGGCGGACGAGCTGGTGCAGCTCGCCGAAGCCAACGCCAAGGTCGTGGCGATCGGCGAAGCCGGGCTCGACTATTTCTACGACACGCAGAAACCCGAGGACCAGAAGACCGGTCTCAGGCGTCACATCGAGGCGGCGCGGCGCACACAGCTGCCGCTTGTCATTCACAGCCGCAGCGCCGACGACGACATGGCGGCGATCCTGACCGAGGAAACGGGGAAGGGGGCCTTCCCTTTCATTCTGCACTGCTTCTCGTCGGGCCAGGGGCTGGCCGACACCGGCGTGGCGCTGGGCGGTTATGTTTCCTATTCAGGCATCCTGACCTTCCCGAAGTCGACCGAGCTTCGCGAGATCGCCGCAACCGTACCGATGGACCGGCTGCTGGTGGAAACCGACGCGCCGTATCTGGCGCCCAAACGCTGGCGCGGCAAGCGCAACGAGCCATCCTACGTGGTCAACACGGCGGAAGTGCTGGCCGAGGTCAAGGGCGTCTCCTACGACGAGATTGCCGCGATCACGACCGAAAACGCGTTCCGTTGCTTCTCGAAGATGCCGCGGCTGTGACGGCGCCGGTCCGCCGCCAGTTCACGGTTCTTGGCTGCGCCTCCTCGCCGGGCGTTCCGCGGGTCAATGGCGACTGGGGCGCCTGTGATCCGGACAACCCGAAAAACCGGCGCACCCGCGCGGCCTTCCTGATACGGCAGTTCGGCGCCGATGGCGGCGAGACGACAATCGTGGTCGATACCGGGCCGGATTTCCGTGAACAGATGATCGCCAACAAGGTGCACAGCATCGATGCGGTGCTCTACACCCATTCGCATGCAGACCATGTGCACGGAATTGACGACCTGCGCGGCTTTGCGCTCACACAACGCAGGCGCATCCCGATCCATGCCGATCCCGAAACCATGGCCCGCATTCGCGCCGGCTTCGGTTATTGCCTCGAAACGCCGGCGGGCAGCGAGTACCCGCCGATCACTCAGCCGGTGCTGATCAACTCGCTCAACGAGCCGATCAGCATTGCGGGCGAGGGCGGAACGATCGAAGTCCAGCCGCTCGATCAGGTGCATGGCTCGATCCGGTCGCTCGGATTCCGCATCGGCAACCTCGCCTATTGCTGCGATGTCAGCGATTTTCCGCGCGCCACGGTGGAGAAGCTCCAGGATCTCGATGTGTTGATCATCGACTCGCTGCAGTACAAGCCGCACCCGAGCCATCTTTCCATCGACCAGGCGCTATGGTGGATCGAGAAGCTGGGCCCCAAGCGCGCCATCCTGACCCACATGCATGTGCCGCTTGACTATGAAACCGTGCTCAACGAGACGCCGGATCACGTCGAGCCCGGATATGACGGAATGACCATAGACATCGAGTTGTAAGCATGAGCGAAACTGCAATTGAAATGACGCCGGACCTGATTGCCGAGGGCTCGAGCATGGCGCGTGTGGCGCGGGCCGCGAAAGACGCAGGCCTTGAGATCCGGATCCTGAAAATGACGCAGTCGACGCGCACGGCCGAGGAAGCCGCAGTCGCTGCCGGATGCGATGTCAGCCAGATCGTCAAGTCGCTGGTTTTCGAGAACACGAGCTCCGGAGAGCTCAATTTGATGCTGGTTTCGGGCGTTCACAATGCCGATATGGATTATATATCAGAACATTACAATCTTTCCTTCACGCGCTGCGAGGTGCGCCGGGTGCGTGACGAGACCGGCTTCGCCATCGGCGGCGTGGCACCGATCGGGCATCTGAACGCGATTGCGGTCTATATGGACAGGACACTGCTCGATCATGACCTGGTCTGGGCGGCGGCCGGAAGGCCCGACAGTGTCTTCAGCGTTGACCCCAAGGCGCTGGCGTCGGCCATCGGGGCCGAACTGATTGACGTGCGGGCGGCGTCGTAGATCGCGTTAGAGGCGCTACTCATCGGCGCCATTTTCCAGCCAGTCCAGGATGGATTGCGAATGCTCACCGCGTGCCGGGATGGCATGCGGGCCGGATGACGGCTCGGTTGAAAACCGCGGTGCGGCAGCGGCCTGCAACACGCCGTCGATGGTTTGCCAGACGCCGCGCGCCGCCATGTGTGGCTCGGACATGGATTGCCGTGGATCAAGGGCAGGGGCCACGCAGGCATCCGATCCGGCGAACACCTGCTCCCAATGCGCCCGCGGATGCCTGGCGAAGATGCCGGCCAGCAGCGCCGTCTGCCTGGGCCATTGCGTGGCATCAAATTGCGGCTTGAAATCAGCATCTTCCGCAAGATCGAGACGTGCGAGGAACTCGGCGTAGAACTTGGGTTCCAGGCATTGCACCGAGATATAGCCGCCATCGGCGCAGGCATAGCAGCGGCTCCAGTGTGGACCGTCGAGCAGGCTGCGGCCACGCGTCATCGACAGGCCACCGGTCTGGGCCAGCGCCATCAGGAGGTTCATCATGTGGGCCGACCCGTCGACTATTGCCGCGTCGACCACGGTGCCGCCGCGGCCGGCGCGCGCCGCCATGACACCCGAAAGGACACCGGTCACCAGATAGAGCGCGCCGCCGCCAATGTCGCCGACAAGCGTTGGCGGCGTGAAAGGCGGTTCACCCTGGTTGCTGGCGTACCAGGCAGCGCCGGACAGCGAGACATAATTGAGATCGTGTCCGGCCGTCTGCGCCCGCGGCCCGGTCTGGCCCCAGCCGGTCATGCGGCCGTAGACAAGGTCCGGATTGACCTGGGACAGATCGTCTGGACCGAGCCCGAGCCGTTCCATCACGCCGGGCCGGAAACCCTCGATCAGCGCTTCGGATTTCCGTACAAGCGATTTCAAGACCGCTGTATCATCGGCCGACTTCAGATCGAGTTCGATCGAACGCTTGCCACGGTCGATCAGCGAGCGTTCCGGCATGCCGGGCGCCGGAGGGCCATTCTTGCGATGAACCACGATGACATCGGCGCCCAGATCGGCCAGCAGCATTGCCGCGAACGGTGCCGGACCCAGTCCTTCAATTTCAATGATCCGCAATCCTTCAAGCATGCCGTCCTCACTCCATACATCCCGCAGCCTTGGCGGGCTCCAACCCGGAACGACTAGATCAGATTCTGTCGGAAGACACACTTGCAACATGTATCCTGCTGGCACAGCCACGAAGAATGGAAATGGATAAGAACACGAGAAAATGCAAAGATGTTTTTGATTTTGCTGAGCTAACACACGTCATCAATACCAACGGGTCCACACCCGTAAGTTCCATAATCCATCTTATGCGATCTTTGTTCATGGGCTCGACCGTCCAGATGCAAGCTCAGAAAAACAGCGTCGTGGATGCTGTCTGTTCCGTCGGCACCTGATCAACGAACATCTGCCACGCCTTCTGGTAAGCCGGCAGATAATTCAGTTCGTATCCGTCACCGAGTTGCTCAAGTTCGCTGTAGGCCTGCAGCAGCATGTCCACGAAGCCAAATCCCGAAGACAGGTCTTCGGGACTGGCACCGGTCTGCCTGGCGGCATTCTCGTAGAGGTACTGTGCCGCCGCACGCTGCTCCATCCAGTCGGAAGACGTGGTCTTTTCTTCTTGGCTGACCCGGTCCAGCCAGAGTGCACCCGCCTTCCCCACGGCCATGTGATTGGACGGGTCGAGGTCTTCCATATCTGCGTATGTTCCCGCCAGCCGCTTGGGTCCGTGATACATGCCCATGGCCAGCGATTGCTGCTGGGTCATGATGGTTCGCGCGATTTCCTTTTCAACGCTCAGGAAGAACCCCGACTCATCGGTCCGTATGGCGCTCAATGCACGCCGGTCGAGGTCCCCGAAGACGGTGTACCAGTCGACACCTTCGTTGGTTTTCGGCCGGAACGGTTGTTCGCTCTCGTTCAGCCTGGCGAGTTTCGAATCGATGGCCTTGCGGGCCGCATCAACCACCTCGGATTTGGTCTTGCCGGACGAAAACGGCTCTGCGGAGGGATCGGTGATGGCAATGGCAAGGTTGTTCGAGGAATAGCCAGCACGAACCGGCATGTAGATCTCGTAGCCGTTTGGCGGCGCGACGGAGAATGTGGCGGCGGTTGGCGAAACCTTGCCGAAGGTATCATAAGTGCCCGTGGCGTCCACGCCATCGACCGGTCCGAGTTCCTGATAGGACTGAATGGCATAGGCATGGATCGTCGGTACGGAGTCCTTGACCGATCCCGTACGATTGAGAGTCCGAATATTCGAATGGCTGACGCCTTCGATATTCATGAAAAGCTCCTAACAAATGATTCCAACAATCCATACGCAGCCTTGCTCGAACCTGTCGGCTCTTCGGATTTATACATTTTGTATTTTGCAGTTTGACAACAGGGCCGCGGTTGCACAGCTGCCTTGCTGCTGCCGGATGCACCCCGTCCTCCGGTCAGGATCCGCCTAAGCCAGCTTTGCGCTTGCGGCCGCTGTATGCTTGGCCTATCTCCTAGAGTATTCCCACACACCGGAGTCCCGACATGTCCTACGCCAAGCTCGACGCCCATTGCCGTGCCCTGGGTGCACTGGAGCACGCGCTTTCCATTCTCGGCACCGATGAAGCAACCAACATGGCGCCCGGCGGCGGCGAAGAGCGCGCCGAAGCAATGGCAACGCTGTCGGGGATGTATCACCGGCAGGCGACCGACGGCCACGTGCGCGACTGGATAGAGACTGCAAAGACGGAAGTGCTGGAGCCGCAACAGAAAATAGCGCTTGGCGAACTGGAACGCAGCTACATCAACATGACCTGCCTGCCCTCAGACTTTGTCGAGCGCAAGATGCGCACCAGCATGCGGTCGGAGCAATTGTGGCGGTCGGCGCGCCCCAACGGAGACTGGCAGGCCTTCGCGCCTGCGCTTGAAGGTGTGGTGTCGATGATGCGCGAGGAAGCGGCGATGCGCGCCGAGGTGCTCGGGCTCGCCCCCTATGACGCGCTGATGGAGCAGTTCGATCCGGGCAACCGCACGGCGCAGATCACGCCGGTCTTCACTGAGCTGAAAGCGTTTCTCGTCGACTTCCTGCCAGCAGCCCTGGCAGCCCAGGAAGAACGGCTGGCAAAGCGGCCGTTGAAGGCGCTTTCAGGGGATTATCCGGTCGAGCGTCAGAAAGCGCTAGGCATCGAGATGATGAAGGCGGTCGGATTCGACATGAACCACGGCAGCCTGTCGATCTCCGACCACCCGTTCTGTGGCGGCGTGCCGAGCGATGTGCGGATGACAACCCGCTACCGCACCGATGAATTCCTGTCAGCCCTGATGGGCATCCTGCACGAGACCGGACACGGGCTCTACGAGCAGAACCTGCCAAAGGACTGGGCGCACTGGCCGTCGGGCAAGGCGCGCGGCATGTCGATCCATGAAAGCCAGAGCCTGTTCGTCGAAAAGCAGATTGGCCGCAATCCCGCCTTCTGGAACTTCGCCCTGCCCCTGGTCGACACCCATCTTCAGGAGAACTGGACGATGGAGGACCTTCTGCCGCATGTGCATCTGATCAAGCGCGGCAAGATCCGGGTCGATGCCGACGAAGTCACCTACCCGCTGCATGTGATCCTGCGCTACGAAATCGAACAGGAGTTGCTCGCCGGCACCCTGGAGGTCAAGGAACTTCCCGAAGCCTGGGACGCCAAAATGCAGGCGTCGCTCGGCATTTCCACCCTCGATGATCCGAAGAACGGGCCAATGCAGGATGTGCACTGGCCGTCGGGTTCGTTCGGCTACTTCCCGTCCTACACGCTGGGTGCGCTGATGGCGGCACAGCAATGGGCGGCAATCGCCAGGATCAATCCCGAGGTCGAACGCCAGATTGCCGAAGGTGACTTCAGCCAGGTGAATGAATGGCGGCGCGACAATATCTGGTCAAAGGCCTCGACGGCCTCAACGCCCGATATCCTGCGCCAGGCCACCGGTGAAGACCTCAACCCGGCTTACTTCATCGCTCATCTGCAAGCCCGCTACGGGCAATAGCCCACGGAGCGCGCTGCCCCAAGAGCCGATCATCTTAGCTGGAAGCGATTTGATGGAGGATCTTACGTATCAGCGAGGAAAGATCACAAGCGCGATGCAGTGCATCACGCGACGATTTTGACGACGCTGACGCGGAAAAGATGTCCAAGCCTGACGAAGACGAGGAGTTCGACCAGAACCAACCCATCAAAATCGTCCGGAGCTGACCGGCTCTAAAGCAGGCTGCCCGCAGCCGAGGCGGCGCGCAATTCAGCCGCCTCCTGCCGCTTGCGCTTGCGTTCACGCAGGATCGTGTAAATACCGGTCGCGATGATGATGCCAGCACCCACAAGCGTGTAGCCATCGGGGAATTCGGCAAAGACAAGCATGCCGATGAAGGTGGAGAAGACCAGCCGCGAATAGCGGAACGGCGTGACCACCCCGATCTCGCCGATACGCGTCGCTTCGGTCAACGCCCAGTAGGCGCCGACGCCGACGACGACCGCGCCGGTGAGATAGCCTGCCTCGCGCGGGCTCGGAACTTCGGCGCCGCCGGTAAATGCCAGAAGCGCGGCGCCCGAGACGCCCACTGCGAAAAAGCCCCAGGCCGACAACTGTAGCGAGGAGATGGATTTCGGCACCTTCCGGCTTGCCAGGTCCCGCACCGCCAGCCCGATGACGGCCAGCACGCCCCACAGGGCTGCGGGCTCGAACCCTTCGAAGCCAGGACGGATCACCAGAAGGACTCCGCAGAAACCGATCAGGATCGCCGTCCACCGCCGCCAGCCGACCGCTTCGCCCAGCACAAGTGCCGCGCCCATGGTCACCAGGAGCGGCGTCGCCTGCAGGATCGTGGTCAACATCGCCAGCGGGATCAGCGTCAGGGCGGTGACGAAGCAGAGACCGCCGACGATCTCGCTCAGGTTTCTGAGCAGCACCGCAGGATGAAAGAAGCCTCGGGACATCACGCTCGTCCCATTCAGCCGTGCATAGACGGCGAAGATCAGGGCGCCGACAAAGCCCAGGACAGCAAGGATCTGCCCCACCGGCAGCCCCGACGCGGCAAGCTTGATGAACATGTCCTCGGCGGCGAAACCTGCCATTCCGAGCACCATCAGAATGATGCCGCGCATATTGTCCATGAAAATGCCTCCCGGCTGACCTCGGTATCGTTGTGGCGCGATGACTCTCAAGCGCCAACGTGCGCCTGGCGTGCCTATCCGGTTTGAGGGATCGGTGAAACCCTCGTTGAGGCCTGAACAGGCATTATGTCTGCGGATTTGCTCCAGGCGCGCGCATCGCATTCACGATGCGCCCCAGCATGCTCAGGAACAGCTCCCGCTCGGCAGCAGGCAGCCCCTCGAGCACTGACTGGTTGACCTCGGCGGCAGCGTCGACGGCTTCGGCCCGAAGCGTCCGCGCCGCATCGCTCAGCGCCACGATCTGCGCGCGCCGGTCGTCGGGATGCGGCATCCGCTCAATGAGCCGGTCGCGCTCCATGCGCGCAAGCGTGTTGGCCATGGTCGCCTGCTCCACGCCAAGCCGTGCGGTCAGTTGACGCTGGGTCTGGCCGTCCTCGGCCCACAACTCGCTCAGCACCAGGAATTGCGCCGCCGACAGCCCTAGCGGCACCAGGCGGCGCTGCAGTTCGGCGCCGTAGAGCCTGGCCAGTTCAGCGGCGAGAACGCCGGCCGCACGTGTTCTGTCGAAGTTCATGATGTCTTCTAGCATCAAATAGCATGCTATTCAATATACCATAGCATGCTATGCAATAGCGGGTCATCCGACAGCCATTTGTCCGTTATGTTGTTGAAATAAAACGCAGATGAGTCAAACGGCCTTGTCTGCGGTTTGCCGGCTGAACCGGACGCGGATCCTACCTGAGCTTCGCGCACTGTTCCGAAGTCACAGTGACGTGTGAAAGGTGAGGCCTCGACATGGCGCGTGACCGCAGACAACGACAAGATCCACGCCTTCTGGCCCAATTGCGCAACGCCGGTCCATCTCATCTTCGTCGCCATGCCGGAGCTGTTTACGGTTACGGCCGCCAGCCTGGACGATCCCGGCCTGTTTGTTCCGCAAGCACTGACTTACGCTATCCGCGCCCAATCCTGGGACAGGATCGACCCCGCCCTGCCCGCCTTTGAGCGCATGCCGGGATAAAACCTGGGGCCATGGTCCTGACCGGTGTTTCCATCGTCGGCCGGGGCCTGTAGGCAGGATGGGCGCGCAATCGCCGCGCCGTCCGACAGAGGTCCGCCCGCATGACCGATCTTGCCGCCTATGGCAGCCTGTTTCTTGCCGCCTTCCTCGCCGCCACGCTTGTTCCGGCGCAGTCGGAAAGCGTTCTCACCGGGCTGATCCTGGCCGGCGGCCAGCCGGTCGCGGCCCTTGTCGCGGTGGCGAGTCTGGGCAACATATTGGGCTCCGTCCTCAACTGGCTGATCGGCCGCGGCATCGAGCGGTTCCGGACGAGGCAATGGTTCCCCGCAAGCCAGGCGCAGCTGGAACGCGCCCAGGCGCGGTATCAGCGCTTCGGCTACTGGTCTCTGCTTCTGGCCTGGGTGCCGATCATCGGCGATCCACTGACGTTGGTGGCAGGCATCATGCGCGAACCGCTGTGGCGGTTTGTGATCCTGGTCTCGATCGGCAAGGTCGGACGCTATGCCGTGCTGGCGGCCGGGGTGGGCGTGTTCAGATAAAACGGTTGGGGCGCCGCCAGGGAATCTGGCAGTATCGCAAGACAAGCCCCCCTCGCCTCACAGGTGTCCGCCCATGCTGTCAGCCCTCACCCTCATCCTGACCTGCCAGCTGATCGGCGAGCTCGTCACCCGGTTTTTCGGCCTGCCGCTTCCCGGGCCGGTGGCGGGCATGGCGCTGTTGTTTGCGTTGCTGGTCATTCGCGGCTCGGTGCCCGAGACGGTTGGCGCTCTGGGCGATGCGCTCTTGAAAAACCTCTCGCTTCTGTTTGTGCCCGCAGGTGTCGGGGTGATGGCGCATCTGGGACTGCTCGGCCAGGATCTGCTGCCGATCGCCGTGGCGCTGATCGGCTCCACCGTGGCCACCATCGCCGTGACCGCGCTGTTGATGAGCTGGCTTGCACGCAACTCCCTGAGCCCGGAGGCGACGAAAGCCGATGACTGATTTCACTGAAGTCTGGGTCTATCTCAGCGCCAGCCCGCTTCTGTTCCTGACGCTGACACTGGCCGCCTTCCAGGCTGCCAGCTGGCTCTACCAGCGCTCCGGTCACAAGCCGTTTCTCAACCCTGTGATGACGGCGGTGATCCTGCTGGTTGCTATCCTGACGCTGACTGAGACGCCCTACCCGGCCTATTTCGAGGGCGCGCAGTTCGTGCACTTTTTGCTCGGGCCCGCCACCGTGGCGCTGGCGATCCCGCTCTACCGGCAGTTCGACCGGGTCAAGCGTTCGGCGCTGGCGCTGGTCACGAGCATTCTTTGCGGCTCGCTAACCGCCATTGGCACCGCCGTCGGGCTTGGCTGGTCGCTTGGCGCCAGCCGCGAGACGCTGCTGGCTCTCGCGCCGAAATCAGTAACCGCGCCCGTGGCCATGGGCATCACCGAGCAACTGGGCGGCCTGCCGTCGCTGACTGCGGTGCTGGTGATCCTGACCGGCATCCTCGGCGCTGTGATCGGACCGCTGGTGCTCAATCTTCTCCGGATCCGGGACTGGCGCGCCCGTGGCCTGGCATTGGGCACTGCCAGCCACGGCATCGGCACGGCCCGCGCCCTGCAGGTCAATGAACTCGCAGGCGCCTTCTCCGGGCTCGCCATGGGGCTCAATGCCTTGGCGACGGCGATCCTGCTGCCGGTGTTGTGGCGGGTGTTTTTCTGAAAGGACAGGCATGGACCACAGCTTCTGGCACGACCGCTGGGAAAGCGGCCGCATCGGCTTTCACGAAGGGGAGCCGAACAGGCTTCTGGTGGCGCATTTCCCCGCCCTCGCGGTTCCCGATGGCGGGCGCGTGTTCGTGCCGCTATGCGGCAAGACCCGCGACATCGGCTGGATTCTGTCGCGCGGCCACCAGGTGGTTGGCGCGGAACTTAGCGAGTTGGCAATCCGGCAATTGTTTGAAGAGCTAGGCGTGGAGCCCACGATCTCGGACATGGGCGCGCTCAAGCGTTACAGCGCAATAGACATCGAGATTTTCGTAGGCGACATCTTTGCCCTGACCCCTGAGATGCTCGGACCTGTTGACGCCGTTTTCGACCGCGCGGCGCTGGTGGCCCTGCCCGAGGAGATGCGGGCAAGCTATGCCACACATCTCGTTGACCTGACCGGCGCCGCGCCACAACTTCTCGTCTGTTTTGAATATGACCAGCGCCTGCAAAGCGGTCCGCCTTTTTCGATCACACAGGACGAGGTACGCCGACGCTACTCTGGCGTCTACGGAATCAGCGAAATGGTGCGCCAAAAACTGAGGGACGGTATGAAGGGAATTCCCGCTTGGGAAAGCGTCTGGCTGCTTACCCCGCATTAACCTTTTCGCCCCTTTGGGCGAAATCAGGTGCCCCGGCATACCGACTGCTGGCAGTTGCCTATTGTGAGCCCTTCGCCAACTCCGGCCGCCGGATCTTCTCCAGCGCCGCCACCACCATCGGCTTGAAGCCCTCGGCGCTCTGATCGGCGATCTCGAACAGCTGCGTGCGCATGCGCGGGTCCCAGAACTTGTTGATGTGGTCGGCGACGCCTTCGATCTGCTCGGCCTCGGGCTGCGAGGCGAAGAAGGTGGCGATCTGGTTGGCCTGGTAGCGCAGTTTGTCAGGCGACATCGCTTTCAACTCCTTGGTCTATCCGGCTTGTTGTTATGCGATCTGGCCGGGTGAAAATCTCGAAATCCGCGCCGCGGGCGATGCCGACCAGCGTCAGGCCCGAGGCTTCGGCGGTCCGCACAGCAAGCGCGGTGGGTGCGGAGACCGCGATCAGCAGGCCCGTACCGGCGATCACCGCTTTCTGCACCATATCGACCGAGACACGGCTAGTGATCACGATCGCGCCGTCAGACGCGCTTGCGCCGGAGCGCGCAACGGCGCCGATCAGCTTGTCGAGCGCATTGTGGCGGCCGACATCCTCGCGCACGCACACCATGCCCTTGCCTTGCTGATAGAACCCCGCCGCATGCACCGCGCCGGTTTCGGCGCGAAGCTTCTGGTGCATCGACAGCGACCGGACGGCCTCGCGGATGTCGTCGCCGCTAAAAGCCAGTTCCACGGCCTTGCGATCCGGCAGGGATCTCAGCGCTTCCTCTATCGATTCAATGCCGCACAGGCCGCAGCCGACCGGTCCGGCCATCTTGCGGCGGCGGGCGGAAAAGGCAGTCTGCAGCCCTTCGGCCAGCTGCATCTGAATGTCGAAGCCCTGGTCCGCCTCGACGATATCCATAGATACGATATCCCCGGGCGCGCGGATGATGGCTTCCGACAACGCAAAACCGATGCCGAAATCTTCCAGATCATCCGGCGTCGCCATCATCACCGCCTGTGTGGTGCCGCCAAAGGACAGCGCGACGGGCACCTCCTCGGGCAAGGTCCGGGATCCTGGCGTGGCAACCCCTGCCCTGACCGCAATGCGGGGCGCGACCGCCGTGCTGGAGATGGCTTTCGCCATGTCGGTTCCTCCCGGATGCCTGACCCCGCCCTACTCGGCGGGCTCAAGCGCGTCCTCTGTGGCAATCCGGCGCGACCGTGTCGCCTGCGCCTCGTAATCCTGCTGCCAGGCCGTCGGACCGTTGGATGGCGACACCTGCACCGCGGTCACCTTGTATTCCGGGCAGTTGGTGGCCCAGTCGGTGAAATCGGTGGTGATCACATTGGCCTGGGTGCCGGGATGGTGGAAGGTGGTGTAGACCACGCCGGGCGCCACGCGTTCAGTGATGGTGGCGCGCAGCGCCGTCTCGCCGGAGCGGCTGGCGAGCTTGACCCAGTCATCCTGGTGGATGCCGCGCTGTTCGGCGTCATGCGGATGGATCTCGAGCCGGTCCTCGCCGTGCCAGGCAACGTTCTCGGTGCGCCGTGTCTGCGCGCCGACATTGTACTGGCTCAGGATCCGGCCGGTGGTCAGAAGCAGCGGGAAACGCGGGCCGGTGCGCTCGTCGGTCGCCACATATTCGGTGCGGATGAACTTGCCCTTGCCGCGCACGAAGCCATCGAGATGCATGACCGGGGTGCCGTCGGGCTTGGCCTCGTTGCAGGGCCACTGCACCGAGCCCTTCTCTTCCAGCATCTGATAGGTGACGCTGGCGAAGCTCGGCGTGGTGGCGGCGATTTCATCCATGATTTCAGAGGGATGAGCATAGCTCCAGTCAAGCCCCATAGCCTGCGCCAGCTTCAGCGTGACTTCCCAGTCGGCAAGCCCGTTCTTCGGGCTCATCACCCTGCGCACCCGGTTGATGCGGCGCTCGGCATTGGTGAAGGTTCCGTCCTTCTCAAGGAAGGTCGAGCCGGGCAGGAAAACATGGGCGTAGTTGGCGGTTTCGTTCAGGAACAGGTCGTGGACGACGACGCATTCCATCGCCTCGAGCCCCGCCTTGACGTGCTTGGTATCGGGATCGGACTGCAGGATGTCCTCGCCCTGAATGTAGATGCCGCGGAAGGTGCCGTCGACAGCCGCATCGAGCATGTTGGGAATCCGAAGGCCCGGCTCGGGGTTGAGCTCGACACCCCAGAGTTTTTCGAACACGTCGCGGACTTCGGTGCCGGAAATATGCCGGTAGCCGGGCAGTTCGTGCGGGAACGAGCCCATGTCGCAGGCGCCCTGCACGTTGTTCTGGCCGCGAAGCGGATTCACACCGACGCCGGGACGGCCGATATTGCCGGTGGCCATCGCCAGGTTGGCGATCGCCATCACCGTGGTCGAGCCCTGGCTGTGCTCGGTCACGCCAAGACCGTAATAGATCGCGCCGTTGCCGCCGCGGGCATAGAGCCGTGCCGCGCCGCGCAGTTCCTCGGCCGGCACGCCGGTGTAGACCTCGGTGGCTTCCGGCGAATGGGCCGGATCGGCGACGAAGCTCGCCCAGTCCTCGAATTCCGACCAGTCGCAGCGCTCGCGAATGAAGGCCTCGTCAAACAGGCCCTCGGTGACGATCACATGGGCGAGTGCGGTGAGCACGGCGACGTTGGTGCCGGGCCGCAAGGGCAGATGATGGCTGGCCTCGACATGGGCCGAGCGCACCAGGTCGATGCGGCGCGGATCGATGACGATGAGTTTCGCGCCGGCCCTGAGCCGCTTCTTCAGCCGCGAAGCAAACACCGGGTGGCCGTCGGTCGGATTGGCACCGATCAGAATGACCACATCGGTGTGCTCGACGGAATCGAAATCCTGGGTACCGGCCGAGGTGCCGAAGGCCTTGCCGAGGCCATAGCCGGTGGGCGAATGGCAGACGCGGGCGCAGGTGTCGACATTGTTGTTGCCGAAGCCGGCACGCACCAGCTTCTGCACTAGGAAGGTCTCCTCGTTGGTGCAGCGCGACGAGGTGATGCCGCCGATCGAGCCCTTGCCGTACTGGAACTGCAGCCGGCGGAATTCCTTGGCGACATGGGCGAAGGCTTCGTCCCAGCTGACTTCGCGCCAGGGATCTGTGATCTTCTCGCGCACCATCGGGTTCAAGATGCGGTCCTGGTGGGTGGCATAGCCCCAGGCGAAGCGGCCCTTGACACAGGAATGGCCGCGATTGGCCTTGCCGTCTTTCCACGGCACCATGCGGACGACTTCCTCGCCGCGCATCTCCGCCTTGAACGAGCAGCCGACGCCGCAATAGGCGCAGGTGGTGACCACCGAATGTTCCGGCTGGCCGATCTCGATCACCGATTTTTCCGTGAGCGTCGCTGTCGGGCAGGCCTGCACGCAGGCGCCGCAGGAGACGCACTCGGAATTCATAAAGCTCTCGTGCATGCCGGGCGAGACCCGGCTTTCAAAGCCCCTGCCCTCGATGGTGAGCGCGAATGTCCCCTGCACTTCCTCGCAGGCCCGTACGCAACGCGAACAGACGATGCATTTGGACGGATCATAGGTGAAATACGGATTGCTCTCGTCCTTGGCCATGTAGCGCGGATTGGCCTCGCCGTTCTGCCGCGCCTTGACATGGTTGTCGCCCTCATAGCCGTAGCGGACGTCGCGCAGACCGACGGCGCCGGCCATGTCCTGCAATTCGCAATCGCCATTGGCGGCGCAGGTCAGGCAATCGAGCGGATGGTCGGAGATATAAAGTTCCATCACGCCGCGGCGGATGTCTTTCAGCCGCCCCGTCTGGGTATGGACCACCATGCCTTCGCTGACCGGCGTGGTGCAGGAGGCCGGCGTGCCGTTGCGGCCCTCGATCTCGACCAGGCAAAGCCGGCAGGAGCCGAAGGCGTCGACCATGTCGGTGGCGCAGAGTTTCGGCACCTGGATGCCGGCCTCCATCGAGGCGCGCATCACCGAGGTGCCTTCGGGCACTTCGATCGTGTTGCCGTCGATGACGAGCCGGACGGTCTTTTCAGCCTTCGATGCCGGGGTACCGTAGTCAATTTCCTGGATCAGCGTCATCTTGTTCACTCCGCGGCCTGGGATATCTGGGCAGGACGAAAATCATCGGGAAAATGCGTGAGCGCGCTCATAACCGGGTACGGCGTAAAGCCGCCCAGCGCGCAGAGCGACCCGAACTTCATCGTGTTGCACAGATCTGTCATCAATGTGATCTGGCTTTCGGGCTCGATCCCAGCACGGATCTTGTCGGCGACCTCGACGCCGCGGGTGGAGCCGATACGGCAGGGCGTGCACTTGCCGCAGCTTTCCACGGCACAGAATTCGAAGGCGAAGCGCGCCTGCTTGAGCATGTCGGCGGTGTCATCGAACACGACGATGCCGGCATGACCGATCAGCCCGTCCTTGCCGGCAAAGGCCTCGTAGTCGAACGGCGTGTCGAACAGTTCGCGCGGGAAGTAAGCACCCAGCGGTCCGCCGACCTGCACAGCCTTGACCGGACGTCCGGTGGCGGTGCCACCGGCGATGTCATCGACCAGCTCGCCCAGCGTCATGCCGAAGGCGGCCTCGAACAGGCCACCATGCTTGACGTTGCCGGCAATCTGGACCGGAATGGTGCCGCGCGACCGGCCCATGCCGAAATCGCGATAGAAATCAGCGCCCTTGTCCATGATCACAGGCACGGAGGCGAGCGAAATCACGTTGTTGACGACGGTCGGACGGCCGAGGAACCCCTTGTGCGCCGGCAACGGCGGCTTGGCGCGAACCACGCCGCGGCGGCCTTCCAGGCTTTCGAGCAGCGCCGTCTCCTCGCCGCAGACATAGGCGCCCGCGCCGACGCGGATTTCGATGTCGAAGGCATGATTTGAACCCAGCACCGCTTTGCCGAGAATTCCGGCCTCTCGGGCAATCTCGACCGCCCGGTTCATCATGCTTATAGCGTGCGGATATTCCGAGCGCAAATAGACATAGCCTTTGGTGGCGCGGGTTGCGATGCTGGCGATCACCATGCCCTCGATCAGCACGAAGGGATCGCCCTCCATGATCATGCGGTCGGCGAAGGTGCCGGAATCGCCCTCGTCGGCATTGCAGACGATGTATTTCTGTTCGCCTTCGGCCTCCAGCACCGTCTTCCACTTGATGCCGGTCGGAAAGCCGGCGCCGCCGCGGCCGCGCAGGCCCGACTCCGTCACTTGGGCAACGATTGCCTCGGGCGCCATGGCGACCGCAGTGGTCAATCCGGTCAGTCCGCCATGATCCCGGTAATCCTTGAGCGAAAGCGGATCGGTGATACCGCAGCGCGCAAATGTAAGCCGTGTCTGACGCTTGAGAAACGGAAGCTCTTCCGGCGCGCCGAGGGAGAGCGGGTGATCGCCACCCTCGAGCAGGCCGGCTTCAATGAGGCTGTCGACATCGGAGGCTTTGACCGGACCGTAGGCCACCCTGCCCTTATCCGTCTCGACCTCGACCATCGGCTCGAGCCAGTAGAGGCCGCGCGAACCGTTGCGGACGATCTCGGCGTCGAGGTCACGCGCCTTGAGCGCTTCCGCCATCCGCATCGCCAGCCTGTCGGCCCCAAGCGCCACCGCGCCGGAATCGCCGGGGATGTAGATCTTCACGCTCATGCCTGCACCGCCTTCGCCAGTTCGTCGACCATGGCGGCATCCAGCCGCCCGATCACTTCGCCATCGACCATCGCCGCCGGCGCGCAGGCGCACAGCCCCAGGCAATAGACAGGTTCAATGGTGACCTTGCTGTTGGCGCTGGTCTCGTGCCAACCAAGGCCCAAAAGCCCGAGAAGCCGTTCGGCCAGCTCATCCCCGCCCATCGACTGGCAGGCCTCCGCCCGGCAGAGCTTGATGACATGCCGGCCCGCCGGGGCCTCGCGATAGTCGTGATAGAAGCTGACAACGCCGTGAACTTCGGCCCGGGACAGGTTCAAACCGTTTGCAATCACCGGCAGTGACGCCTGCGGGACGTAGCCGAACTCGCGCTGAACATCATGCAGAATGGGCAGCAACGGCCCCTCGAGCGGCTTCAACCGCCCGACAATGGCCTCCGTTCGCGAGACAATATCGGTGTCTGCACTGCGTGATTCCATCCCAAATCCCTCCGACGGCATGACAGCAGGGTCACTAGGCCGGTAACAAGTGCTTGAATCAAGGGATCATATTCGTTGTGCGATAGAAAACTTCTATCAAGGCGACAGGGATTTTGCGAACATCCTTGCTTCATGAAGCAAGGCGGAGACGATCGGCGTATGCGGCTCGCGTGGTGCTGCGATCATGCCGACGATGTGGTGGGCGTCAGGCTCGACGATCGGAATTGACTTGATGTCGCCGTCAAACCCCAGCGTTTTGGCCAGATTGACCGGCATGATGGAAGCCCATCTGCCCGTGCGAATATGCGAGAACAAGACAATCATCGAGTTGGATTCCAGCGTCGGTTTGGCCGTCGCGCCCGCCTCGGTGAGGTGCTGGTTGATGATCCGCCGGTTCTGCATATCCGGCGTGAGCAGGCAGAGCGGCAGCGTCGCGACCTCAGCCCAGGTCACAGCCTCGCGGTCAGAATATTGCTGGCCTTCCGATGTAATCAATTGATATCGTTCGGCATAAAGCGGCACGGTTGCCACACGGCCCGTTGGCTCGTTCTCCAGATAGCTGATGCCGACGTCGATTTCGAAGTTCTCCAGCCGCGAGAGCACCTGGTAACTGGTGCAGGACGTCACAGACAGGGTGACGGCGGGGTGTTTTTCGGTAAAGGCCACCGTCAGTTCGGTGACCATGTGGGTGGCTGTCGGAATGACCGCGATGCGGGCGTGACCGGACAGCCCCTTGCGGGCGGCCTTCATCTCTTCACGCATGGTACGAGCATCACCGACGATGCGACGGGCCCATTCAAGCACCCGTTGACCCTCGGGTGTCAGCCCCTGGAAACGCGAACCGCGCTGCACAAGCGTGACGCCAAGCTGATCCTCAAGCTGTTTGAGAGACGCCGACAGCGTCGGCTGGGTCACACCGCATTCCTCCGCGGCGCGGCCGAAGTGCCGCTCCCGCGCCAAAACGATGAAGAATTCGAGTTTGTCGATCATGAAAACAAGATTCGCATGGCGAGCATGCCTGGCGCAAGCTCATCAAGCGACGCTTCCATGTCGGGAATACGCGGCTTCCGAAAGGCAATATTCAGGCGGCAGCGCGGTCGCCGTCCTCGGTGCCCGGCGCCAGCGTCACCTCAAGCCCGTCGAGCTCAGCGCTCATCAGCAACTGGCAGGACAGCCGCGAATTGTCGCGCACGTCAAAAGCCTGGTCGAGCATGTCCTCTTCCTCCGCCTCGATCGGGTGCAACTGATCGATCCAGTCTGCGGCAACGTGGACATGGCAGGTGGCACAGGCGCAGGCGCCGCCGCACTCGGCCTTGATGTTGAGCCCCCAGTCCCGGATGATTTCCATGACGCGGAAGCCCTCAAGCGCCTCAAGCGTGTGGCGGGTTCCGCTCTGGTCGGTGACGTGGATCTGCATGCTGAAGTCTCCCCGGATCAGCCGTTCAAGATAGCGGTGCGGCGCCAGCTGTAGCCGGTCCCCGCATCGGTCTTGTCCGCTGCGGGCTGGTAGTGCAGGTCAATGCCCGGCAGACGCTTTTCGACCAGCCGCTCGATGGTCGGGGCATGATGGACCTCGAAACTGTCAAAGCCGGTCCGAAGCATCAGCGGCACCTGGTCGAGCAGCACCGTGCCGACCGCGCGCAGTTCTCCGGTGTAGCCGAGCCGCTGTCTCAGCAGCATGGCCTGCGAAAAGCCGCGCCCGTCGCTGAACGCCGGGAAGGTCAGCGCGACGATGGCGACGCTCTCGAGGATCGGCGCCAGAGCCCGCGCATCGTCGGCGGGCTGCAGCACCACGCCGAAGGGCGCATTGTCCTGAGAATGTTCGAGCGCCTCGGCCAATGGCAGCAACTTTGGGGCATCCGCTCCGGTTACGTCCGAAACCCAGGGATCGTTTTCGACGATCCCGTTTTGTGTCCAAATGACAGTCATGTCTGTTCTCCGCGCCTCTGTCAGGCGGCTTCGGATTCGCTGTTGTAAAGCGCGGCCTTGAAGGGACCGGCGCCGATACGGCGGTAGCATTCGATAAAGGTCTCGGCAGCACCAGTTCGGTTGGCGAGATAGGTGTCGACGATGGTCTCGATCGCATCGGTGAGCTCGCCCGGCTCGAAGCCGCGGCCGGTGATCTGGCCGATCGAGGCGTGCTCGTCGCCCGAGCCGCCAAGCGAGATCTGGTAGAGTTCCGCGCCCTTCTTCTCGACACCGAGAATGCCGATGTGGCCGACATGGTGATGGCCGCAGGCATTGATGCAGCCCGAGATCTTGATCTTCAGATCACCGATCTCGGCCTGCCGCTTGGGATCGCCGAAGCGGTTGGAAATCTCCTGCGCCACCGGGATCGAGCGGGCATTGGCCAGCGCGCAATAATCCAGCCCCGGGCAGGCTATGATGTCGGTGATCAGGCCTGCATTGGCCGTCGCCAGGCCGTCGGTCAGCAGCGCCCGGTAGAGCGGCTCGAGATCGGCCAGCGCGACATGCGGCAGCACCAGGTTCTGCTCGTGGGTGACGCGGATTTCGTCATGGGCAAATTCCTCGGCCAGCCGCGCCACCGCATCCATCTGGTCGGCGGACGCATCGCCCGGAATACCGCCGATCGGCTTCAGGGAGATCGTCACCATGGCGTAATCCGGATGCCGGTGGGGAGCGACGTTGCGGCCGACCCACTCGGCAAAACCGGGATCGGACTTTTTCCAGGCGGCCAGTTCGCCCCAGCCCTCGGCGCGCGGCGCGAGCGCCGGCGGCGCGAAATAGGCGTTGATCGCGGCAATATCAGCGCCAGGCAGCTTCAGCTCGCCATCCTTGAGATGAGCCCATTCCGCCTCGATTTCCGCGCTCAATTGCTCGACGCCGGTTTCATGCACCAGGATCTTGATTCGCGCCTTGTACTTGTTGTCGCGGCGGCCATGCAGATTGTAGACCCGCATGATTGCCGTTGTGTAGCTCAACAGATCGGCTTCGGGCAGGAAGTCCCTGATTTTCTTGGCGAGGATAGGCGTCCGCCCCTGGCCGCCGCCGATCCAGACGGCGAAGCCGAGTTCACCCTGATCGTTCTTTTTCAGTTGCAGGCCGATATCGTGTACCTGGATCGCCGCGCGGTCGCGCTCCGATCCCGTCACCGCGATCTTGAACTTGCGCGGCAGGAAGGAAAATTCCGGATGCACCGAGGACCATTGCCTCAGGATCTCGGCATAGGGGCGCGGATCGGCGATTTCGTCGGCGGCCGCACCTGCGAAATGATCGGCGGTGACATTGCGAATGCAGTTGCCCGAGGTCTGGATCGCGTGCATCTCGACCTCGGCCAGTTCCTTCAGGATCGCCGGCATGTCCGAGAGCGCCGGCCAGTTGTACTGGATGTTCTGCCGCGTGGTGAAATGGCCGTAACCGCGGTCATAGGTCCGGGCGATATGGGCGAGCTTGCGCATCTGCCGGCTGTTGAGCGTGCCGTAGGGAATGGCGACCCGCAGCATGTAGGCATGAAGCTGGAGATAGACCCCGTTCATCAGCCGGAGCGGCTTGAACGCATCCTCGGAGATCTCGCCCGACAGCCTGCGCGCAACCTGGTCGCTGAACTGGTTGACGCGCGCTTCCACGAAGGCGTGGTCGAATTCATCGTAACGGTACATAGGGCTGGGTCCTTAGGCGGCTTGCGAGACCCGCGCGGCGGAGGCCGGCGCGTAGTCGATTGTCGGTCCATCGGCGCGGATGCGCTCGCGCAGCCGGTAGGGCCGCGGTCCGCTTTCGGTTTCCTCGATCTCGATCACGTTGACATCGACCACGCGGTTGTCGGCGAGCGCTGTCTGGCCAGCCGCTTCAATGGCTGCGACGGCATCCTCGTGGCGCGCCAGGAAAGCGTCCTTGAGCGAGGTGGTCCATTCGCCACTGGCGCCAAGCCAGACGGAGATCCCGTCGGTCAGGCGGTTGGCGGTGAGAACCTTGGTCTTGGTCTGTGTGGTTTTCATCGAGGCCTCCTCAGGCGGCTTGGGTTCTTGTGGCGGGCGCAGCGTTCGGCTGGCCGGCGGCAATGGGTATGGAATTCTCGAAACTGGCGCCGGCGACGGAATCGCCGATGACGACCATGACCGGTCCCGCAAGCTCGCTGCGATGCTCCAGTGCCGGCAGGTCGGCGAGCGTGCCGTGAAACAGGCGGCGGTTGCCGCGCGACGCGTTCTCGACGATGGCCACCGTCATGTCGGCGGGCAGCCCGGCCTCGATCAGGCGCGAGGCGACGCTGGCTGCCACCGTCCGGCCCATGTAGACGCAGAGCGTGGCGCCGGACACCGCGAGACGCGCCCAGTCCGGTAGCGCCGCCCCGGTCAGGTCATGGCCGGTGGTAAAGACCAGCGACGAGGCGACGCCGCGCAAAGTGAGCGGCAGTTCGAAATCGGCAGCAGCAGCAAGGGCGGACGTGATGCCCGGGACGATCTCGAAGGAGACGCCGGCGTCCCTGAGGGCGGCCATTTCCTCGCCGGCGCGGCCGAAGACCAGCGGATCGCCGGACTTGAGCCGGACCACGCGCTTGCCCTCACGACCGAGCCTGACCAGAAGTTCGTTGATGTCGGCCTGGCTCTTGGAATGGCAGCCTTTGCGCTTGCCGACCGAGATCCGCTCGGCGTCGCGGCGGCCAAGCGCCACGACCGTTTCCGGCACCAGCGCATCGTAGACGATCGCGTCGGCTTCCATCATCGCACGCTGGGCCCGCAGTGTCAGCAGATCTTCCGCACCGGGACCGGCGCCGACCAGCCAGATGTGACCGGGAACCGGTTCACGGCCGCGCAACATGCGGGTGGCGGCGCGGCGGGCGAGTGAAATGTCGCCATTGTCGACGTGGGTGGCGACATCCGCCTCGAAGAAGCGGCGCCAGAACACCCGGCGCGCCACGCCGCGCGGCAGAAGCCGGTCAACGGCAATGCGGTAGTCCTGGGCAAGACGGGCGAGCGCGCCGAGGGAGGGCGAGAGCATCTGGTCGACGCGGGCGCGGATCATCTGCGCCAGCACGGGGCCTGCGCCTTCCGTGCCGATGGCGATCGCTACCGGTGCGCGGTTGACCAGCGCCGGGGTGAGGAAGTCGCAGTATTCCGGCTGGTCCACGGCGTTGGCCGGGATCCGGCGCGCGCGGGCCTCGGCAACGATGGCGCGGTCCTGAACCGCATCGCCGGTGGCGGCAAACACAAGCGTCGCATCGTCCATCTGGGCGGGGGCATAGGCTGCCATCACCGGCTCGATACCGAGGCGGGCCAGGCTGTCGACGAGTTCGGCTTCAGGGGAATCGGCATAGACGGCGATATGAGCCGAGGTATTGGCGACCAGCCGCGCCTTGGCCGCGGCCTCGGCGCCGTTGCCAAAGATCGCCACCTTTCTCGCGTCCACCCGCATGAAGGCGGGGAATGTGGTCAGTTGCGCCGATTGCGTCGCCATTTAGGTCAATCTCCTGAGTTGAAGCCATTTTCAGGAATTCGACGAAGCAAATGAAGGAACAAACATGTGCCGTTTGGGGTGAACTGATATTCTTTTACCTCTTAATTCGGGTTATGGAGAAAGCGTAACCGCGACGCTTCAAAGCTCATGCGGTCGGACAAAACACACGGACCCCCCAATATGGAGATCAAGGAAAACGCGGACCTGGCGAGCAGGCTGCTCAATGTAATGGAACACGACATTCTGCCGCTGACGGAAAAGGGCGTGGCTGGTGGCAACAAGGTGTTCGGCGGCGCGCTTGTGCGCAAGTCCGACCATTCGCTGGTGATGGCCGAGACCAACAATGAGACCGAGAACCCGCTGTGGCACGGCGAGGTTCACCTGCTCAAGTGCTTCTACGAGCAGCCAGTGTCGAAAGCCGAATCCACCAGGGACATGATCTTCCTGTCGACCCACGAGCCCTGCACCATGTGCATGTCGGCGATCGCCTGGGCGGGCTTCGACAATTTCTTCTATTTCTTCAGCCACCAGGATTCACGCGACAGCTTTTCGATTCCGCACGATCTCAAGATGCTCAAGGAAGTCTTCGGGCTTGAGCCCGGCGGCTACAACCACGACAACGCGTTCTGGCGCGGCCGCGGCATCTTCGACATCATCGCCACCCTGCCCGACGACGAAGCGCAGCCGCTCCTCGAACAGGCGAACCGCATCCGCGGCCGCTATGCGGCGCTGTCTCAAGCCTACCAGGCGAGCAAGGATGACAACGCGATTCCACTGAACTGAGCCTTTTGAACCGGCCCGGCAGTTCGGGCCGGTCATCCGCCATCGAAGAACCACATCATCTCCGATCCGGGATACGACCATCATGACAAAACCCATTTCCGGCTCCTGCCTGTGCGGCGCCGTCCGCTTTGAAATCCTCGGCAAGCTCGAGAGCTTCTTTCTCTGCCACTGCCGGCGCTGCCGAAAGGACACCGGATCAGCCCACGCGGCCAATCTGTTCTCGACAACCGCAACACTGGAATGGCTGTCCGGGCATGACCTGATCAGGACCTTCCGTCTCCCCGATACGCGACACCAAAAAAGCTTCTGTACGGACTGCGGCTCCGCACTGCCTTATGCCGATGCCGACTCCGGCCTGCTGGTCGTTCCCGCCGGAAGCCTTGATGATCCGATCGACATTCGCCCCAACGCGCATATCTGCGGCGACAGCCGGGCGGAATGGGACCATGACCTTGAAGATGTCCCTGTTCTGGCAGGGCTTCCGGGCGCCTGACCCCAAAGATTGAAACAGCACTCCAGGGAACCCGCAGGCTGCGTCATGCTGCCTGCCGCATGGAGCGGCTCAAGCAGCTTGTGACTGAGCTGTGGACAACGGAACCGGCCGCGGCAGAACAGTCGCGGTCATCACCCTGCTCGGCTAGACTTCGGGCATGAAACCATCACGCGACATTTCCGGTCTTATCGAGATCATGGCGGCACTCCGGAACCCCGAGACCGGCTGTCCGTGGGACATCAAGCAGGATTTCAACTCGATCAAGCCCTACACAATCGAGGAGGCCTACGAGGTTGCCGACGCGATCGAGCGCAAGGATTACGAGGATCTTTGCGACGAGTTGGGCGATCTGCTGCTGCAGGTGGTGTTTCACACCCGCATGGCCGAGGAGCAAGAGCTGTTCTCGTTCGAAGACGTGGTCGAGGCGATCACCCGGAAAATGATCAGGCGTCACCCGCATGTGTTCGATCGCTCGGACGCCGACACGCCGGACAAGGTCAAGGCGCAATGGGCCGAGATCAAGGCCGCGGAAAAGGCCGAACGCCAGGCACGCCGCACTGCCAGGGGATTGCCCGAGACAGAGACGCCGGGGCAGCTGACAGGGGTTCCGCGCGCCCTGCCCGCGCTGATGGAAGCGCTGAAGCTCCAGGAAGCGGCCTCACGCGTCGGCTTCGACTGGGGCGCGGCCGGACCGGTGCTCGACAAGATCGAGGAGGAAATCGCCGAACTGCGCGCCGAGATCGCCAGCGGCCGCAGCGAAAAGGCGGCGGACGAACTCGGCGACGTGATCTTCGCCGTCGCCAACCTGGCCCGGCACCTGAAGAGCGATCCCGAACACGCGCTCAGGACCACCAACACCAAGTTCCGCACCCGCTTTGCCCATGTCGAGGCGGAACTCGCCAGACAGGGCAAAACGCCCGGCGAGGCGACGCTAAACGAGATGGAAGCGCTTTGGCAGGCGGCGAAGTCAGAGCATTAAAAAAGAGTATTGGAGAAAAAAGACAACCTTATGAATGAATCGAAAACCGACTAAACCATACTCAACATCGGTTATGCCGGACGAATCGGCCGTTTATTAAAGCTGAACGGTTAAAGTTTCTCATCCAATCATTTGCATCAACAAGGATCTGTAATGAAATCTCACATTGATGACATTGAAGACTACCTGAAATCCGCATTCACCAATGTTAGTGAGTATAATGCTTACTTTAATGATACAGGTCAGAAGGTTGTTAGCTCCTTCATGTTTACCAGTTGGCGTGGCCCAAAGTTCTCATGCACCTCTAAAAACAATCATCCAAGAATGACCTCATTCAGTTGTATTATTTTTGGAGGAGGGACCCAAGCACAACACATTCCTGCAATCGGCGGCGTTTTGAATAAGACCGGACTATTTGGATGCCGTATATATGTTGATGATGATGGAGATCTAGTTTTTGAGCTAGAAGTTGAAACGAAGAACTTGGAAGAGTACAAAAAACATTGTCGGCAATTTGAACTTTCTATTGATTCTCTGACGAATAAATTCGGCCCTCTACCGGTGGAATGGGATTAAGAGGGACAGGTAAAATTGACAGGGATATGGCTCCTAACTATTCCCAGCCTTCCGCCTCGGGCTTCGGTCCCAGACCCAGTTGCCGGTCCAGGTCGTTGCTGTCGGAGATGGTGAATTCGGCGGTGATCTCGACCGAGCCGTCCTCGTGGTCCTGGCGGTCCTTGACCCGGCCGTGCTGGTAGATCCAGGACATGACCGGCAGCTGACTGGCTGAGAGCCGCACTGTCCGCATGGTCAACTCGCCCGAAATCCGCGCCTCGATTTCCGACAGAAGTGCGTCGACGCCCTCGCCGTTCAGGGCCGAGACGACGATTGCAGCGCCTGACTGGGCCCGCGCCTTCAGCGCTTCGGCGGCGTCAGCCTCCAGAAGGTCGACCTTGTTCCAGACTTCCAGCATCCGCTTGGGCTGGTTCTCGCCGACGCCGAGACTTTTCAGGATCGCTTCGACATCATCGGCCTGTGACGCGCGGTCGGGATCGGACATGTCGCGCACATGCAGGATCAGGTCGGCCTCGACCACCTCTTCCAGCGTTGCCCGGAAGGCCGCGACCAGATGGGTGGGAAGATTTGAAATGAATCCGACGGTGTCGGACAGGATCACGGTCGCTCCATGCGGCAGCTTCATCCGCCTCAAAGTCGGATCAAGCGTTGCGAACAGCATGTCCTCGGCCAGCACCTCGGCGCCGGTCAGCCGGTTGAACAGGGTCGACTTGCCGGCATTGGTGTAGCCGACAAGCGCCACGATCGGGTGCGGCACCTTCTTGCGCTTGGCGCGGTGCAGTTGCCGCGTGCGGCGAACCTGGTCGAGTTCGCGTTCGAGCTTGATGATGCGTTCCTGCAAGAGCCGCCGGTCGGCCTCGATCTGGGTTTCACCCGGACCACCCATGAAGCCGCCGCCGCCGCGCTGGCGCTCAAGGTGGGTCCAGCTGCGCACCAGACGTCCGCGCTGGTAGTTCAGATGCGCCAGTTCAACCTGCAGAACGCCTTCCTTGGTGGAGGCGCGGCGGCCGAAGATCTCGAGAATGAGACCGGTGCGGTCAATCACCTTGACCTTCCACTCGGTTTCCAGATTGCGTTGCTGAACCGGAGTGAGCGGGTGATCGACGATGACCAGTTGCGATCCGGTCTGATCGATCAGCGCCTTGATCTCGAGCATCTTGCCCTTGCCAAAGAGCGTCGAAGGCCGGGGATCGGAAATCGGCACGATCAGTGCTTCGGCAACCTTCAGGTCGATGGCGCCGGCGAGGCCAATCGCCTCTTCACGGCGATTGGCGTCGGGGCGCTTGACCACGTTGGTGCCGTCAGGCCCGCTGCCGGGCGCAGCATTGCGCGTGCGCAGCGTCGGCACGAGTACAACGGCGCGTGTGACGCCGGACTTGCCGTCCGCGTCGATGAAATTACCGGAGCTGTCAACAGTTTCGATTTTGGTTGTCCTGTCAGGCGCCGTTTGCGGCGTCCTCATTTTCAAACATCTGCACAGGCTGGCTCGGCATGATGGTGGAGATCGCATGCTTGTAGACAAGCTGCGAATGGCCATCGCGTCTCAACAGGACACAGAAATTGTCAAAAGACGTGACCACACCGGTCAATTTCACCCCGTTGATCAAGAAGATCGTCAGGGAGATTTTCTGCTTCCGAACCGTGTTGAGAAAAAGATCCTGCAGGTTTTGTGAACGCTCCGCCATTGCGCCTTTTCATCCGTCTTTTTCTTGCCTGCTTCCGCAGGTCATTACCGCACCAGTTTAGTCCTTGATGGCAAACGCCTTCTTCACAAACGAAAAAAGGCGCGTCGCAGCCGAAAAGGCTTACGTAGCGTCAAGTCCCGAACATTCCCACTCCCTCTGACAGTCAGATATGATCGTCTTGCCGCTGACAGAAATTTGCTCGTCCGAACAGACGACAGAAGACCATTGTTGTGCAGTTTTGTAAACACTTGTTTTTGCGGGCACAGATCGCTTTCGCTTTTTCCTGTTTCGCAAAGGTTGCCGGATTGGCGTGCGGCACACACGAGAATTGGCCGCAAGCACTCGTGGTCTTGCAACACAATGCAACCGGAAATCCTGCTTACCTGCTCATCCAGTAGCGGATATTGAGGACTGCGAAGACAATCATCACCTCGAGCCGCCCAAGGGTCATGATCACCACCGCCGATATCTTCGCCGATACCGGCAGGGCCTGGAACTGCGGCCAGACCTGGTTCTCGGGTGCGGTCACATAGGCAGGTGGTATCAGGGCCTCATAGACCGGACCGGCGTTGGAAAAGAACGCGATGGCCATGGTGAGACCGCCCTCGAAATCCGTCGCCTCGAAAGTCAGCGCCATGGCGCTGAAGGCGACGATGAGCAGCGACAGCGAGAAATAGGTCCAGATCGCCCGCATGCTGTTTTCGTTGATGACCTGACGACCGAAATGCAGGTTGGTGACGCTGCTGGGGTAGATGAGCTGGTTCAGCTCACGGGCTGAATGAACCGCCATCGCAGCCACACGGTAGACCTTGAAGCCGCCGGTGGTCGAGTAGATGCCGCCGCCGACCAGAATGATCATCAGCACGACGATATCGGGCCACAACGCGATCACACCCGGCCGGCTTTCGATGCCGCTTGTCGCGACCAGCGATGTCGATGCAAGCAGGCTTTCAACGAAGATCGGCCCCAACTCGGCGCCGCCCGAGACTGCCGACAGTCGCGCCGCATAGAGAACGGCAACACCCAGAATGACGATAACGATGACCATCACCTCTGGATTTCCGGAGAAAAACTGTGCCGGCGTCCGCAGCAGGCGCCGGCGCCAGAAAACGCTGATCGTGCCGATCATCAACCCGATCGTCAGTACGAGCTGGGCCATAGGTCCCGCGTGATTTTCAAGAGCACCTTCGAAGGGAAGGAAGCCGCCGGTGGCAATGACGATCATCGACAACATCGCCGAATAAGGTCCGCTCACGCCCGCCAGCATCAAACCGACGAATATCACGAAGGTGATCAGGATGTATTGGCCGAGCACCTCACGGAAATCGCCCAGATCAATGGTCATGTTGCTGGCATTGCCGGTGATGACACGACGGTCACCGGCCGGCAGGCCACCAAACCCGCCCGGGGCCAGCACATGGATGATCGACAGCAGGGTTAAAAACCCCCCATACCATTCGATCGAGGCGCGCCAGAACAGGATTGCCTGGGGCGCGGTTTCCCGCGAAATAAGCGTTGCCCCGGAGGTTGTGAGCGCCGAGACCGCCTCGAACCACGCGTCAATCCAGCTCAATCCGGCAAGCGTCCTGAAAGAGACCGCGGCGACCATCGGCACCAGCACCCACATGGCAACGAGCGCGAGGTAACCCGAGGCCCGCCCCAGGGGACGCTTGAACCCGGAAATCGAGCCCAGAACCATCAAGGCGGCAAAGACGCCGAGCGCACCGACCAGCAGCATCGACAGAGCAAGGTCACGCATGCCGTCGGCAATCGCGAACAGCACCGCCGGCACGATGAGCGCGAACAAGCCCGCGACCGCGACTGCCAGGACGTGCAGGATACCGAGCATGAGCTCAGAAGAACTCGAGGCTTACGCGGAACATCTGCTCCACATGCCGCACGGATTCGAGTGCGGCGAACATTACCACCCGGTCCTTCGCCTTGATCTTTAAGGACCCGTTCGGGCGCAGGACCTGCTTGTCGCGATAGATCGCCCCGATCCGGACGCCGTCGGGCAGATCGAGACTGCGCAGCGGCTTGCCGACAAGCGGAGAGGTTTCCAGCGCTTCGGCCTCGATCACCTCGGCGGCCCCCTTCTGCACCGAGTAGACCGCCCGGATACGGCCGCGGCGGACATGCTGGAGAATCCGCGAAATGGTAACCGCGCGCGGATTGATATGGGCGTCGATGCCAAGGGTCTTGGTGAAGGTCTGGTAGGAGGGGTTGTTGATCAGCGCCAGGTTGGCCTTGCAGCCAAGCCGCTTGGCCATCACCGAAGACAGGATGTTGACCTGATCATCATTGGTCAGCGCCACCATCAGGTCGGCATTCTGGATATCTGCCTCGACCAGAATGTTCTGATCCAGCGACGAGCCGTTCAGCACAACCGTGCGGGACAGGGAATCGGCGATCGAGACAGCCCTGCCCCGGTCGGCCTCGATGATCTTGACCTTGGTCTTGGGCTGGCGTTCCTCGATGGCGGCAGCGACGTAGTAGCCGATGTTGCCGCCGCCGGAGATGACGATGCGACCCGCCTCCTGCTCCTCGTGGCCGAAAAGGCCAAGCGTGCGGCGGACATGGTCACGGTCACACACGACATAGGCCAGATCGCCGGTTTCGAGCTGGTCGGTGGAATGCGGTACGAACAGCCGCTCATTGCGCCAGACGCCCACGACGGTCGCCATCAGGTCGGGAAACAGCTCACTGAGCTGCACCAGCGGGGTGTTGACCACCGGGCAATCTTCCAGACACTCGATGGCCACCATCGCCACCTTGTCGTCGGCAAATCGGACCGCGTCTGTGGCGCCCGGCAGCGCAATACGGCGCAGCACCATCTGACCGACCTCGACTTCCGGAGAGATGATGACGTCGATGGGCATGTGGTCGCGCGAAAAAAGATCAGCCCAATGCGACTTGAGGTAGGATTGGGCGCGAATACGGGCAATCTTGGTGGGCACGTTAAAGATCGAGTGGGCGACCTGGCAGGCCACCATGTTGATCTCGTCATAGAGCGTGACCGCAATGATCATGTCGGCCTGGTCGGCGCCGGCCTGGGCGAGCACGTCGGGATGAGCGCCGTGACCGACATAGCTGCGGACATCGAGCGTGTCGCGGATGGCCTGGACCAGCGTGGCCGACGTGTCGATAACAGAGACATCGTTGTCCTCGGATGCCAGCCGTTCGGCAATGCCGTAACCGACCCGTCCCGCACCGCAGATGATGACCTTCATTGTCGACCCCTATAGCGTCATTGACATGATACGGCCTGAACCGCTTCGTGCCGCTTATACGCCAAGCGATTTCAATTTGCGATGCAGGGCGGACCGCTCCATCCCCACAAATTCCGCTGTCCGCGAGATATTGCCGCCAAAGCGGTTGATCTGAGCGATCAGATAATCACGCTCGAACAGTTCGCGGGCTTCCCGCAGGGGAAGCGTCATGATGTGGTTCGAACCGGCAGCCGATGCCTTGGGCAGCATGTCGGAGACATCGTCTGGCAACATGTCTGCGCTGATGACGGTCTCGGGACCATCGGAACGGGCCAGGATCATCAATCTTTCCATATAGTTGCGCAACTGCCGGATATTGCCCGGCCAGGTATGGGCCTGGATCACCGCCAGCGCATCGTCGCCAATGCGGCGATTGCGGATGCCTGCCTGCTCGGAAATCTGGCGCATGAAGGTATCGACCAAAAACGGAATGTCCTCTCGCCGCTCACTGAGCGAGGGCACGCGCACGGGCACCACGGCCAGCCGATGGTAGAGATCCTCGCGGAATTCACCTGCGGCAATCAGTTCCTCGAGATTGCGCGCGGTCGAGGACAGGATGCGTACATCCACCTTGACCCGCTTGGTGCCGCCTACCCGTTCGAACTGCTGGTCGACCAGCACCCGCAGGATCTTGCTCTGGGTGCCGCGCGGCATGTCGGCCACTTCATCAAGATAGAGAATGCCGCCATGGGCTTCCTCCAGAGCACCGATCTTGCGCTCGTGGCTTGCAGCGCTTTCGGTGCCGAACAGCGCGACTTCCATGCGTTCGGGCGTAATCGCCGCCGCATTGAGCACCACGAACGGCCCGCCGGCGCGCGACGACTTGCGATGGATCAACCGCGCGACCAGTTCCTTGCCGGAGCCGGAAGGGCCGAGAATCATCACCCGGCTGTTGGTGGGAGCAATCTTGTCGATCGACTGCTTGAGCTGGGAGACGGAGACAGAAGTTCCAATCAGCTCGACCGGATCACCGGAGCGCTTCTTGAGCTCGGTGACCTCCCGCTTGAGGTTCGAGGTCTCGAGCGCGCGCTCGGCGACAAGCAGCAGGCGGTCGGCCTTGAACGGTTTCTCGATGAAATCATAGGCGCCGCGCTGGATGGCGGACACCGCGGTTTCGATGTTGCCATGGCCGGAAATCATCACCACCGGAAGATCGGGATAGCGGGCCTTGATCTCGTCAAGCAGCGCCAGCCCATCGAGCCGGCTGCCCTGCAGCCAGATGTCGAGAAAGATCAGCCGCGGAACACGGTCGGAAATCGCGGCCAGTGCGGAATCGCTGTCCGCTGCCGTGCGGGTTTCGTGACCTTCATCATCCAGAATGCCGGATACGATATCGCGTATGTCGGCTTCGTCATCAACGACCAGAATGTCAGACGCCATCTGCCGGCTCCCTTTCGTTTTCTTCTTGTTCTTCGCTGATTTGCGCGTCCACCGGTAAGCGGACCGTTATCATCGCACCCCTGCCCTCGTCGACATCGGCCGGTGCGTCGCGCAACTGGATCGTACCGCCATGATCATCAATGATCTTCTTGACGATGGCGAGGCCGAGGCCGGTGCCCTTGTCGCGCATGGTCATGTAGGGCTCAAGCAGCCTGTGGCGGTTTTCACCTGGCAGACCCCGGCCATTGTCGATGATGTCAATCACGTATTCGCGTTCATCCGGAGACAGCGACGCCCGCAAGATGATGATCTTGCCCGAGCGCTCCTGATCGGACGGAACGGCGTCGATTGCTTCGGTGGCGTTCTTGACGAGATTGCCGAAGGCCTGACCCAGCATGCGCGGGTCGAACTCGCCTTCGAGCGGAAAGTCCGGAAATTCATTGCTGAAATCGATGTCGGAGCGGCTGACCTCGCGCAGGAACGCCGCGTCCTTGAGGATGTCGCGCAGGTCCGTGCGTACTTTCGACGGCTTGGGCATGCGTGCAAAGGACGAGAACTCGTCCACCATCCGGCCGATATCCTCAACCTGGCGGACAATCGTGTTGGTGCATTGGTCGAAGACGGCGCGGTCTTCGTCGGGGATCTGCTTGCCGTAGCGGCGACGAATTCTCTCTGCCGAAAGCTGAATCGGCGTCAGTGGATTCTTGATCTCGTGCGCAATCCGCCGGGCGACATCGGCCCAGGCCGTCGAGCGCTGGGCAATCACCAGGTCAGTAATGTCGTCAAGGGTAACGACAAAGGATTCAAGCCCGTCATGGCTTTCCTCACGGGTCACCTTGACGTTGAGTGTCCGCTCCTTGCCTGCCCGGTTCAGCGTGACCTGAGCGATGGCAGCGGTTCGCGGTCGCATCGAGGCCTCAGCCATGACGGTTTCGAACTCCGGCGCCAACTGGGTGAAATGATGGTCTATGACCTCGGCTTCGCCGCCGCCAAGGATCTCGCAGGCCGAGCGGTTGGCGATGGTGACCGCGCCATTGTGATCGACCCCGACGACACCGGCGGACACACCCGACAACACCGCTTCGGTAAAGCGCCTGCGGTCGTCGATCTGGTCCTTGGCCGACAGGATCTCGTCGCGCTGGGTGCGGATCTGCACGATCATGTTGTTGAAGGTCTGCGCCAGCGACCCGACATCGCCATCGGAGGCGTGCACCGGCACGACCACATCGAGATTGCCGCTTGCGACATCGTCGGAGGCGCCGATCAGCACGCGGATCGGTCGCACCAGTCGATCAGCCACTGCGATCGCGGTCCAGATTGCCGACAGCAGCACGATAAGGGCAAAACCCAGGTAAAGAATGCCGAAGGCGAGCTGCAGCGATGTTCTGCCCTCCTCCAGGGTCTGATACTCCTGCGTTGCCTCTTCCATCAGCCGCATCGACCGCATCACCTCGGGATCGACAACGCGCACGGTGTAGAGCAATGCACCGCTGATCTGCTGCAGCGGCATCAAGGCGCCGACCAGATTGGTCACGCCGGGTGGAATCAGCGTCGGCTGCCCCTTGACCGCATCCCTGAGAGCCTGTTCGGGCACGGCCGGAAGCGGCCGCTCGGTTTCAATATCGGCCTGAACGATGACACTGCCGTCCTGACGAACCAGAAACGCCCCCAAGAGACCGCGTCCAGTTGCCTGCCGCGTCATGAACTGGGTGAAGCCCACCCGGTCGAGTGAATAGAGCGAGCGGGCGTTGTCGAGATCATTGGCCATCGACACCGTCTGGCCCTGCAGGAAGCGCGCATTTTCCAGCACATAGGCCTGCGCCACCGAGAGCGACGAATTGACGATGGATTTGGTACGGATCGAAAACCAGCGGTCGAGCCCGACATCAAGGGTAATCGAAGCGACTATGGCGACCAGAATGGCGGGCAGGATCGCCACGATCGAGAACAGGCCGACCACGCGGATGTGCAGTTTGGCTGCGGCCTTGCCCCTGCGTCGCGCCCTGAGCAGCGATCGGATTTCGAGGAACACCAGCGTTACAAGGCCGATGACGAAGACAAGGTTGATCACCACGGCGGCGAGAACCACCTGGTCCACCGGCTCGATCGGGGTCAGTCCGAGAAGGATCGCAAAGGAAACAAGGGCACTCAGGAATGCCGAGACGACGAGTGCGATCCCGGGAAGCGTGAACAGGTTGCGCCGTCCCGGTGCCTGACCTTCACCGGCCTGACCATCCGGGCTTGCCGGGTCCATCGATGAACCGGCGGCATCGCGCTTGCTGTGGGCCATGCCGGCATCGGCCGGTCCGGTCGCGGTGTCGATTGCCATGTGTTGCGTGCCATCCCAATTGCGCTCGAACCCAACCGTTGCGAACAAGCAACAGAATGTGGCGAAAATGCAACTTCAGGGCAAGGCGTGTCAAGCGGTGCCGGTGGCGATCGGGAAAATCAGACCGGGCGCGGAGAGCGGTAGACCGTGACGCCGAGTTCGCGGATTTTCTTGCGCAGCGTGTTGCGGTTGAGGCCGAGCAGATCAGCGGCCTTGATCTGGTTGCCTCGCGTCGCGGTCAGCGCGGCAAGAATCAGCGGATACTCTACCTCCTCCAGCACGCGCTGGTACAAGCCGGAAGGTGGCAGATCCTCGCCGAACCCGGCGAAATACCGGCGCATGTTTTCTTCCACCGACTGGGCGATTGTTGCCGGGCCCATTGAAGTCGACCCTTGCGGCGAGGCCGGTTCAGGCGATTCGATACGGAGCTCATTGTCGATAATTTCGCGGGTGATCACGTCCTGCGGGTAGAGTGCCATGACGCGGCGGACGACGTTTTCGAGTTCACGCACGTTGCCAGGCCAGGGGTAAGC
This sequence comes from Parahoeflea alexandrii, assembly GCF_024105735.1. Taxonomy (GTDB): domain Bacteria; phylum Pseudomonadota; class Alphaproteobacteria; order Rhizobiales; family Rhizobiaceae; genus Hoeflea; species Hoeflea alexandrii. The sequence continues at coordinate 1,970,220 of NZ_JAAAML010000001.1, forward strand.
CTTGAGCAATTCCAAGGCTTCGCCGTCGAACCGCTTTGCGTCGAGCCCTTCGCCAACCGCATGGCGGACGAAATGACGGACGAGATCCGGCACATCCTCGGCCCGGTCCCTCAGAGCGGGGAGCCGCAGGGGAACAACGTTGAGACGATAGTAAAGATCCTCACGGAAAAGGCCCTGGTTGATCAGGATCTTGAGGTCCTTGTTGGTGGCAGCGACGATCCGCACATCGGTCTTGATCGGCGTGCGACCGCCAACGGTGGTGTATTCCCCCTGCTGCAGCACGCGCAGAAGCCTTGTTTGCGCATCCATCGGCATGTCGCCGATCTCGTCAAGGAAAAGGGTACCGCCTTCCGCCTGCTCGAAACGGCCGGTGGACTTGTTCTGGGCACCGGTAAAGGCGCCCTTCTCATGTCCGAACAGCTCCGATTCGATCAGGTCGCGCGGGATGGCCGCCATGTTGATGGCAACGAACGGGCCGTTGCGGCGCTTGCCATAGTCATGCAACGCGCGCGCAACCAGTTCCTTGCCGGTACCGGATTCACCGGTGATCATCAGCGTCAGATCTGTCTGCATCAACCGGGCCAGAACCCGGTAGATTTCCTGCATGGCGGCCGAACGGCCGACCAGCGGCATGCCCTCGGTGGTTTCCTCGGGCTGGGCTGCCAGCTTGCGCGGCTCTGACAGCGCCCGGCCGATGGTGCCGATCATCTCGGTCAGGTCGAACGGTTTGGGCAGGTAATCATAGGCGCCGCCTTCCGACGCCTTGATCGCTGTCATAAAGGTGTTTTGCGCGCTCATCACCAGCACCGGCAGATCCGGGCGGGCGCGGCGGATGCGCGGCAGCATGTCGAAGGCGTTCTCATCGGGCATCACCACATCGGTGATGACGAGATCGCCATCGCCGGCAGACACCCAGCGCCACAGCGTCGCAGCATTGGAGGTAATGCGCACATCGTAGCCTGCGCGGGTCAGTGCCTGGTTGAGAACGGTGCGGATGGCCGCGTCATCGTCTGCTACAAGAATGGTCGCTTTGCCCATCGGTTCAGTCCTTTTCTCCGGGCACGCTGCCCTCGGCAGAAGACAACGGCTTTGGTGGCCGGCCGTCGGGCGAAACCGGCATCAGTATGCGGAAGGTGGTCTTGCGGCCCTGGCTGTCGCATTCGACGATGCCGCCATGTCCGCCAACAATTTTCGCGACCAGGGCAAGTCCCAGTCCGGATCCGTTGGTCTTGGTGGTGATGAACGGGTCAAACAGGTGCGAGACCAGGTCGGCCGGTACGCCGGGGCCATTGTCCTGAACGCAGAATTCGAGCGGCAACGAGACTTTTTCGCGAGTTCCCGCCACGGACAGCTTGATCCCCGGACGATAGGCCGTGGTCAGGACGATCTCACCCTCAGGATCCTCGCCGATGGCTTCGGCGGCGTTCTTGACCAGGTTGAGGAAGACCTGAACCAGCTGGTCGCGATTGGCATAGACCGAAGGCAGCGACGGATCGTAGAGCTCGACGAACCTGATCTTGCGGGCAAACCCCGCCTTGGCAACCGCCTTGACGTGATCAAGCACGGAATGGATGTTCACCGGAACCCGGTCGACCGGACGCTCGTCGGAGAAAATCTCCATGCGATCAACAAGCGAGACGATACGGTCGGTCTCGTCGCGGATCAGCCGGGCCAGCGCGCGGTCCTCGTCACCCACCGACATTTCGAGCAGCTGGGCTGCGCCGCGAATGCCCGACAGCGGGTTCTTGATCTCGTGCGCCAGCATCGACGCAAGACCAGTCACCGAGCGTGCGGCGGCACGATGGGTGAGCTGGCGGTCGATCTTGTCCGCCATCGAACGTTCCTGGAAGACCACCACGACATTTCCGGGCAGGCCCGCGACCGGCGCGACATAAAGATCGACCAGCTTGTCGCTGCCAAGGCGGGGTGAACTGAGATCGACCCGGTATTCGTTGACCGCCGCACGGCGCTCGCGCACCTGTTCGATGAGTTCGAGCAGCGGGCTTCCAAACGGGATAAACGCGTCGAGCTTGTGCCGGCCGAGATGAGCGGCGCTGGCTGCAAAGAAGGATTCAGCCTCCCAATTGGCGAAACAGACAACGCTGTTGGCGTCAACCATGATCACCGGGTGCTGAATGGCGTTGAGCACCATGCTGGCGGTGTCCGCTTCAATCGTGGCAACCTGATCGGCAAGCTTTTCACTCACGCGGCACTCTCCATCAGCGAGGGTGAACTGACTGCGGCATCGAGCACCTCGGCGAAGATCCCCTGAACCTCATCGGCGCTATCGGACGTCATCAGCCTGACCTTCCGCGAAGCCGGCGTTTGTGGCGCCAGTGTTTCCAGATACCAGCCGATATGCTTGCGGGCGTGGCGGACCCCGACATCTTCGCCGTAATGGCTGATCATCATTCCGTAATGCTCAAGAGCCACGGCATTGCGTGCCGCACGATCCACAGGAACGTCGGCCGATCCGGCGAGTTCGCCGCAAATCCACGGCTGGCCCTGCGCGGCGCGTCCGACCATCACCGCATCGGCGCCGGAGCGGCGCAGGCACTCATCGATATCGGCGCGTGAGGTCACATCGCCATTGGCGATCAACGGGACAGCAACCGCCTCACGGACGCGGGCGATGGCATCCCAATCGGCAGAGCCCTTGTAAAACTGCATGCGGGTGCGACCATGAATGGTGATCATTTTCACGCCGGCTGCTTCAGCCCGGGCGGCGATCAACGGCGCATTGAGGTTGTCGTGATCCCAACCGAGCCGCATCTTGAGGGTCACGGGCACCGAGACCGCGTTCACCGTGGCTTCTATCAACCCGAGCGCGTGATCGGGATCGCGCATCAGCGCCGATCCCGAATAGCCGCCCGTCACCTTTTTGGCGGGGCACCCCATGTTGATGTCGATCATCGCTGCACCGCTGGCTTCGGCAATCCTTGCGGCTTCGGCCATCCAGCGGGCTTCGCGGCCTGCGAGCTGCACCACATGAGGATCGATACCATCGCCACGCAGCCGGGCGAGCGATTCGCGGTTGTCGGTCACCAGTTCCCGGCTCGCCACCATCTCGGTGAAGACCAGTCCTGCCCCGTGCCGCCAGGCCAATTGCCTGAATGGCAGGTCGGAAATACCGGACAACGGCGCCAGAAACACGCGGTTCCTGGCGGTCACCGGCCCGATCTCAAGTGGCTGGCTGAGTGTAGGCTGACTATTTTGCATGCGTACAGTGCAACTTTCTTTGTTGCCGCTTTTTTAGACAAATATGCCGGGATTGCCAAGGCGAATTCACTCGCCAGTCGAGAAAAATGCAAAAGATCTTTTTTCCGGTTAACGCAAGCCCTAAACACGAGACAACGCAAGCATCCGCCACCGCCCCATACGCCGGAGAAAACTGACATGGTCACCGAAACGAGCGCACTTCCCTCCCTGCCAGATGTGCGTACCGGCAATGGCTATGACGTGCACCGGCTGGTTCCGGGCGCTTTCGTGACGTTGTGCGGCGTGGAAATCCCGCATGATCAACGCCTCGACGGCCATTCCGACGCAGATGTGGGGCTGCATGCGCTGACCGATGCCTTGCTGGCGACCTGCGGCGCGGGCGATATCGGCGATCATTTTCCGCCATCGGATCCGCAATGGCGCGGCGCGGCCTCGGAGATCTTTCTCGCGCACGCGGCAAGCATCGTCCGCGAGGCCGGCGGCGTGATCATGAATGCGGATGTTTCCCTGATCGCCGAAGCCCCGAAGATCGGTCCGCACCGGCTCGAGATGCGACAGGCACTAGCCCGCATTCTCGGCATTTCGCTTGAGCGCTGCTCGGTGAAGGCGACCACCAACGAGATGATCGGCTTCATCGGCCGCCGGGAAGGCATCGCCGCGATCGCCACAGCCACCGTGGTTTTTGGGGAGCGGACATGAACACGCCAGAAGAACTGGACGAGCTACGCATGGAATGCCGCAACCTGGCGCAGCAGATCATCGATACCTTCCCGGAGAACAAGGCGATGGTGGCGACGGCGGAATCCTGTACCGGCGGATTGATTGCCGGCGCAATCACCGACATTGCCGGTTCTTCGACGGTGTTCGACCGGGGGTTCGTCACCTACTCGAACGAGGCCAAGCAGGACATGCTGGGCGTCCGCGAAACCACACTCGCAGCCTTCGGTGCGGTCTCGGCGCAGGTGGCAACCGAAATGGTGCTTGGCGCCCGGCGCAAATCGCGGGCGGATTTCGCGGTCTCGGTGACCGGCGTTGCCGGCCCCGGCGGCGGCTCGCCGCAAAAACCTGTCGGACTGGTGTGGATGGGATTGTCAGGCCCGGGTGATCTGACCAGCGCCGTCGAATTGCGCTGGAACCCGGAGTGGAGCCGGGACATGATCCGCGCCGCCACGGTCCGCGCGGCACTCGAAGCCTTGCTGGGCCGCGCCGCCCTCGCTCGGCGTCCTCAGGACACCCCGACTTCTCCATAGATCTCGCGGGCCCGTTTTTCGAAGGCCTCGGCGAACATGCGGAAGGCGCGATCGAACATTGACCCCATCAGGGCGCCCAGCATCCTGCTCTTGAACTCGTAATCAATGAAGAAGCAGACTTCGCAGCCGCCGTTGTCGCGCGGCTCGAAACGCCATTCATTGGTGAGGTACTTGAACGGGCCGTCGAGATACTTGACGTCGATCGCCAATTCCTCGGCCTTGAGCAGCACCTGGCTGGTGAACGTCTCGCGGATTGCCTTGTAGCCCACCGTCATGTCGGCGATCAGAAGCGTCTTGCCGTCACGCTCCTTGCGCGACCGGACGGTGAGCGCCTCACACAGCGGCAGGAACTCGGGATACTGCTCGACATCGGCCACCAGATCGAACATCTGGCGCGGTGAATGAGGGACAGGGCGGGAGGTTTTGTAGGTTGGCATGGTATCAGTTGTGGGTGTCCGCAGCTGCCATGCGCGCATCCCGGTTGGCCTTGAGCCGGGCGAAATCATCGCCGGCGTGGTGCGACGAACGTGTCAGCGGGCTTGAAGAGACCATCAGGAAGCCCTTGGTGTAGGCGATCTTCTCGTAGCTCCTGAATTCCTCGGGGGTAATGTAGCTCATGACCTCGTGGTGCTTGCGCGTCGGCTGCAGGTACTGCCCGATTGTCATGAAATCGACGTCGGCGGAGCGCAGATCGTCCATCAGTTGCAGCACTTCGTTACGCTCTTCACCCAGGCCGACCATGATGCCGGACTTTGTGAACATGGTCGGGTCGAGCTCCTTGACCCGCTGCAGAAGCCTCAGCGAATGGAAATAGCGCGCGCCGGGACGGACGGTGAGATAGTTGCCGGGCACGGTCTCAAGATTGTGGTTGAAGACGTCGGGCTTGGCCGCAACGACGCGTTCGAGCGCGCCAGGCTTGCGCAGGAAATCGGGCGTCAGGATTTCGATGGTGGTTTCCGGCGACGCGGCACGGATAGCCCAGATCACCTTCTCGAAGTGCTCGGCACCGCCGTCATCGAGGTCGTCGCGGTCGACCGAGGTGATGACAACGTGCATCAACCCCATCTCGCGAACCGCCTTGGCGACGTTTTCCGGCTCGTTCATATCCAGCGCGTTCGGTTTGCCGGTGATGACGTTGCAGAAGGCGCAGGCGCGGGTGCAGATCTCGCCCATGATCATGAAGGTGGCGTGCTTCTTGTCCCAGCATTCGCCGATATTGGGGCAGCCGGCTTCCTCGCAGACGGTGACGAGGTTGTGCTCCTTCACAATCGAGCGGGTTTCCTGATACCCCTTTGAAGTGGGCGCCTTGACCCGGATCCATTCCGGCTTGCGCTTGACCTCGGTATCGGGCCGGTTCTGCTTTTCCGGATGCCGGACGCGCTTTGCGACCGGTGTTGTGGCGTCGAGAATGGTGACCATGATGCGGTCCTTTATCTTTCGTGTGTTTCAGCCGCGCTTCGAGCGGCCGAAGAGCCAGAGGATGAGGATGGCGCCGAGGATGGCGACGACCAGGTTTCCGGCAAAACCGTAATAGTTGATGTCGAGCACACCGGCGAGCGCGCTGCCGACAAAGGAGCCGGCGATGCCGACCAGCATGTTGGTCAACAGTCCGTGGTCGCGGTTCATAGCCCGTTCGGCGACATAGCCGGCGATCAGGCCGACCAGCAGCAGGCCGAAAAAGCCCAGGCCCGGCATTGCCATGAATCCCATCTGGTATTCCATTATCACCGCCTGTCTCCATTGGCCGCAGCATGCAGCGCACGCATGATCAACCAGAATGTAAGGCCGAGCATCAGCCCCATCAATGCCAGGATGGCTGAAACAGCGGCAATTCCGGCCATTCCCTCAAGCTGAACCGTGCCGAATTCCACCGCACCGCGCCCGCGGAGGGCGGCGATACCGGCGACTGCGCCCAATCCTGCCCCGCCGAGCGCTGGTATAACGACGAGGTTGGGCAGCCGCGCCCTCATCGTCACGCGTTCAACGCCCGTCCATAGGCGTCGAGCACGCTTTCCTTCAGTGTTTCGGAAATGGTCGGGTGCGGGAAGATGGTGTGCATCAGGTCTTCCTCGGTGGTTTCGAGGTTCATGGCAACCACAAAGCCCTGGATCAGCTCGGTGACTTCGGCACCGACCAGATGCGCGCCCAGCAACTCGCCGGTCTTCTTGTCGAAGATGGTCTTGACCATGCCCTGGTCTTCACCAAGCGCAATCGCCTTGCCGTTGGCGACGAACGGGAAACGGCCGACGCGGATGTCGCGGCCCTGCTCTTTTGCCTTCGCCTCGGTCAGGCCGACGGAGGCGACCTGCGGGTTACAATAGGTGCAGCCCGGGATCTTGAGCTTGTCCATCGGATGCACATTGGGCAGGCCGGCAATCTTCTCGACGCAGATGACGGCTTCGTGCTCGGCCTTGTGTGCCAGCATCGGCGGGCCGGCGACATCGCCGATGGCGTAGATGCCCGGCACATTGGTCTTGCCGTAGCCGTCGATGACGATGCAGCCACGGTCGGTCTTCACGCCGAGCGTTTCGAGGCCGATGTTCTCGATGTTGCCCTGCACACCGACAGCCGAGATCATCCGGTCGGCGGTGATCTTCTCGACCTTGCCGTCCTTGAGTTCGACATGGGCGGTGACGGAATCAGCGCCCTTTTCGACCTTGGTGACCTTGGCCTCGAGCAGGATCTTCATTCCCTGCTTGTCGAACTGCTTTTTGGCGAAGGCGGAGATCTCGGCGTCCTCGACCGGCATGACTGTTTTCATCACCTCGACCACGGTCACGTCGACACCCATGGTGCGGTAGAACGAGGCAAACTCGATGCCGATGGCGCCGGAGCCCATGACCAGCAGCGATTTCGGCATCTTCTCGGGCTTCATTGCCTCGAAATAGGTCCAGATCAGCTTGCCGTCCGGCTCGATACCTGGCAGCGCACGCGGCCGGGCGCCGGTGGCGACGATGATGTGCTTGGCGGTGTAGGTGCCCTCGCCCAGCGTGTTCTTGGGGATCGGTCCCTGCGGCTCGACGATCTTCTTGGTTGTCTTGGAGACCACGATCTCGCCCGGCTTGGTGAGCTTGGCCTCGCCCCAGATGATATCGACCTTGTTCTTCTTCATGAGGAAGCCGACACCACCGTTCATCCGCTCGGCAATGCCGCGCGAGCGCTTGACGATGGCCTGAAGATCCGGCGTCACCGTGCCTTCGAGTTTCAGGCCATAATTCTTGGCGTGTTCGCTAAGGTGCAGCACTTCGGCAGAGCGCAGCAGTGCTTTTGTCGGGATGCAGCCCCAGTTCGAGCAGATACCGGCGAGATGCTCGCGCTCGACCACGGCGGTCTTGAGGCCGAGCTGGGCGGCACGGATGGCTGCGATGTAGCCGCCGGGGCCGGAACCGATGATGATCACGTCGTAATTGTTTGACACGCCTCGTCTCCTCTATGTCAGGGCGGACGGACCAACGTCCGCCCCGCCATCTGCACGGGGCGCGTCGCGGCCGTCTCAGCCCGCCAGCATCCCGTAGATTTCGTCCTTGAGCCTCAGGCGCTCCTTGCGCATCGATTCCATGTTGAAATCGTCCGTCGGCTCTATGTTGGTTTCGGCGCGGTGAACGGCCCGGTTGATGTCGTGATAGGCATCAAAGAGTTTGGCGAAATGGGCGTCAGCCTGTTTCAACTCATGCATTTTCGCGACGTGCTCGGGAAACTCCTCCGCCAGTTCGTGGGGCGTGTGCGACATCAATCATCTCCTCGTTGGTGTGTTGATGACTGCACTCTATCCGCCCGAAGTCCTTGTTCTCCTTGACCTTGGTCAATTTCTCACAATTAGTGCCCCAACAGCAGCCGCGCCACCGGTGCCAGCCCGCGCCCGATGGCGCGGGTGTTGTCTGCGTCCAGATGCACGCCGTCAATGGACGAACACCGGGCAACCGAGCTCGCGTCGAAAAATCCAGCCCCCATTTCATCTGCCAGATCGGCGTAGAACGAGGCAAGCATCGCCGATTGCTCGACGCCACCCTCGAACATCGCGGCAAAATCCGGGTCTGCCGTTTCGACCAGCGTTGGCGGCGCGACAACGAGGATCTGTGGCACATCCTGCTCGACCGGCCAGTTGTGCAGCCGTACCAGTTGCACCAGCCGCCTGATGCCCTTGGATGCGGCATGGGCGGTCCCGGCAACCACCGGCTTCATGTCATTGGAGCCGAGCATGAGGATCACCAAGTCGAGCGGCGCATGAGAATGCAAAGCCGTAGGCAGCGTGCGGGCTCCGTTGCGATCGCAATCGCCGGTGTAATCGTCAAACACGGTGGTACGGCCATTGAGCCCATCCGCCACCACATGCACGCCCTCACCCAGGGAAGCGGCCAATGCTGACGGCCAGCGGTCCTTAAGCGCATGCCGCGAACGGCTTTGCGGATCGTAGCCCCAGGTGAGCGAGTCGCCGTAGCAGAGGACAGTCTTCATCAATCCACCTTCTCGCCATAGAGCCTGTATCGCGACGCGCTAGCTGCCAAGTCTGCGAAGCCCCAGAGCAACAAACAGGAACAGGACACCATTGGAAACCAGTTCGATGCCCAGCAGCAGTCCCAGAATGGTTGTCGCCGTTGCCGGCAGCCCGGCAAGGATCATCACACCGAGCACCACCGAAACCAGTCCGGAAGCCAGCACCCAGACCCAGCCAGAAGCAGGCCGCAACGCAAGCGCAAACATGGTCTTGGCGACACCTGTGGCGAGGAACAGCACCGCCACCAAGAGCGTCAACGGAATTGCGCCCGCCAGTGGATCTGCGACCAGCACAACGCCGACCAGCAGCGACAATACACCGATACCCAGCGACCAGATGAAGCCCGACCAGTCGCGAACCCGAAAAGCATGGATCACCTGGATGACGCCTTGGATGAGGAACACCCAGCCAGCCAGGGTAACCGCGAAGACGGTCGCGCCGAAGGGGTTGAGCAGCGCCAGAAAGCCGCCCACGATGCAGATCACCGCCAGAACCGCCATCCAGGTCCAGCTTCCGGAAAAGCTTCCGTTCCGATCTTGGTCACTCATCGCGCATGCCCCTTAGGTGTTGGTCGTCAGACCGTTCAGACAAGCATCCCCATCGGGCTTTCGATGTATCCCTTGAAGGCCGCCAGCAGTTCCGCGCCGAGCGCACCATCCACACAGCGATGATCGGTCGAGAGCGTGACGCTCATGACCGTTGCCACCGCCAGCGCACCGTCCTTGACGACCGCACGCTGTTCGCCCGCGCCGACGGCCAGGATGGTCGCATGCGGCGGGTTGATGACAGCGGCAAAGTCCTTGACGCCCATCATGCCCATGTTGGAAACCGACGAGGTTCCGCCCTGGTATTCCTCGGGCTTGAGCTTGCGGTCCTTGGCGCGCTTGCCCAGATCCTTCATTTCGTTGGAAATCGTCGACAAGGTCTTCTCTTCGGCCGAGCGGATGATCGGCGTGATCAGCCCGCCTGGGATGGAGACGGCGACGCCGACATCGGAATGCTTGTGGATCACCATGTTCTCGTCGGTCCAGGAGACATTGGCATCGGGCACATCGCGCAGGGCGAGAGCCAGCGCCTTGATCACCATGTCATTGACCGAGAGCTTGTAGGCCGGCTTATCATCCTTGAGCGGAGCCGCCTTGTTAAGCTCGGAGCGGAGCTTGAGAAGCGCATCGAGTTCGCAATCCACGGTGACGTAGAAATGCGGGATCGTCTGCTTGGATTCCTGCAGGCGGCGGGCAATGGTCTTGCGCATGCCGTCGTGCTTGACGAGCTCGTAGGAGCCCTCGGCGAAGTTCTTGAGAACGGCGTCGTCCGACATGCCCTTGGGTGCTGCGGCGGCCGGCGCAGTCGAGGCAGCGGCCTGCGGCGCTGCTTCCTTAGCCGGCGCCTTGCCGGTGCCCGAAGCGATAGCTGCCTCGACGTCCTTCTTGACCACGCGGCCATGCGGACCGGAGCCCGAAATCTGCGCCACGTCGACACCGGCATCCTTGGCAATCCTGCGGGCCAGCGGCGAGGAGAATACCCGCTCTCCCGATTGTGTGGTCGGCGCGGGAGACGGTGCGCCAGGATTCTGGTCGCGGATTGGCTTGTCGAGGCTCGCAGCCGGGTCGGACGCCTGCGCCGGTTTTTCGGATTCCTGCTTCGGCGCGTCTGCCTGCTGGGTTTGCGCGGGTGCGGGAGCTGCGTCACCGCTACCCCTGGCCGCATCATCGGTGCTTTCGCCTTCGCCGGCGAGGATGGCGATCACGGCATTGACCTTGACGCCCTCGGTGCCGGCCGGGACGACGATCTTGGCGACCGTGCCTTCATCGACAGCTTCAACTTCCATCGTCGCCTTGTCGGTCTCGATCTCGGCGATCACATCGCCGGGACCCACCTTGTCACCTTCCTTGACCAGCCATTTGGCGAGGTTGCCCTCCTCCATGGTCGGCGACAGGGCGGGCATTGTGATGTTGATAGGCATCTGACAGTCCTCCCTTACGCCGTGTAGGTAACGGCTTTGACGGCGTCGACGATTTCCGCAACGTTCGGCAGCGCGAGCTTCTCGAGATTGGCTGCGTAAGGCATCGGGACATCCTTGCCGGCGATCGTGATGATCGGCGCATCAAGATAGTCGAATGCCTGCTGCTGCACGCGGGTGGCGATCTCGGTGCCGACCGACGATTGCGGATAGCCTTCCTCGACGGTGACCAGGCGACCGGTTTTTTTCACGCTTTCGATCACGGTCGGCAGGTCCATCGGGCGGATGGTTCTGAGATCGATGAGTTCCACATCGATGCCCATGCCGGAGAGCTCCTCCACCGCCTTGACGGCGTAGTTCATGCCGATGCCGAAGGAGACGATGGTGACGTCCTTGCCCTGCTTGTGGATGCGGGCCTTGCCGATCGGCAGCACGAAATCATCCATCTTCGGCACATCGAAGGAATGGCCATAAAGGATCTCGTTTTCGAGGAAGATCACCGGGTTCGGGTCGCGGATCGCGGCCTTGAGCAGGCCCTTGGCGTCGGCGGCCGTGTAGGGCATCACCACCTTGAGGCCCGGAATGTGGCTGTACCAGGCGGCGTAGCACTGGGAGTGCTGGGCGCCGACGCGGGCAGCCGCGCCATTGGCGCCACGGAAGACGATCGGCGCGCCCATCTGGCCGCCGGACATGTAGAGCGTCTTGGCAGCAGAATTGATGATCTGGTCGATCGCCTGCATGGCGAAGTTGAAGGTCATGAACTCGACGATCGGACGAAGGCCTGCCATGGCAGCACCTACGCCGATACCGGTGAAGCCGTGCTCGGTGATCGGGGTATCGACGACACGACGAGCGCCGAATTCCTGCAACAGACCCTGCGAAATCTTGTAGGCGCCCTGGTACTCGGCCACTTCCTCGCCCATGAGAAACACGTCCTCATTGGCGCGCATTTCCTCGGCCATGGCGTCGCGCAGGGCTTCGCGCACCGTTGTCGCCACCATCTCCGTGCCATCGGGAATCGACGGATCGGCGGCTGCGGTGTTTTCGACAGGCGCCTTGGGCGCCGCCGGAACAGGTGCGGCAGCTTCCGGTTTTGCTTCCGTTGCCTCTTCGGCAGGTGCGGGAGCAGGGTCGGCTTTCTTGCCCGATCCGATGTCGGAGGCGCTTTCGCCTTCTTCGAGCAGCACCGCGATGACCGCGTTGACCTTGACGTTTTCAGTGCCGGCGGGGATCATGATCTTGCCGATCTTGCCCTCGTCGACGGCTTCGACTTCCATCGTAGCCTTGTCGGTTTCGATCTCGGCGATCACGTCGCCGGCCGCAACACTGTCACCTTCGTTCTTGAGCCATTTCGACAGCGTGCCCTCTTCCATGGTCGGGGACAGCGCAGGCATCAGGATATCAATCGGCATGGTGTTCCCTCCCCTTACAGCAGAATGTCGGTGTAGAGCTCGGACGGATCCGGCTCCGGATTGTTCTGGGCGAAGTCCGCCGAATCCGCCACAACATCCCGCACCTTCTTGTCGATGGCCTTGAGGTCATCTTCGCTGGCGTGCTTGAGTTCGAGCAGCCGTGCCTTGACCTGCTCGATCGGGTCATGCTCGGAGCGCATCTTCTGCACTTCATCCTTGGAGCGGTATTTCGCCGGATCCGACATCGAGTGGCCGCGATAACGGTAGGTCAGCATTTCGAGAATGATCGGCCCCTTGCCGGACCGGCAATGGGCAACAGCCTCGACAGCCGCGGCATGCACGGCGCGGACATCCATGCCGTCAACCTGGTGGCCGGGAATGCCGAAGGAGTTGCCGCGCAGCGAGAAGTTCGACTGGGCCGAGGAGCGGGCCGTCGAGGTGCCCATGGCGTAGCGGTTGTTTTCAACGATATAGATCACCGGCAGCTTCCACAGAGCCGCCATGTTGAAGCTCTCGTAGACCTGGCCCTGGTTGGCGGCGCCATCGCCGAAATAGGCGACAGAGACATTGTCATTGCCGCGATACTTGTTGGCAAAGGCGAGACCGGTTCCAAGCGACACTTGGGCGCCGACGATGCCGTGGCCGCCGTAGAAGTTCTTGTCCTTGGAGAACATGTGCATCGAGCCGCCCTTGCCGCGGGAGTAACCTCCCTGGCGGCCGGTCAGCTCGGCCATCACGCCGCGGGCTTCCATGCCGGTGGCGAGCATATGGCCATGATCGCGGTAGCCGGTGATGACCTGGTCGCCGTCCTTGAGCGCCATCTGCATGCCAACGACCACGGCTTCCTGGCCGATATAGAGGTGGCAGAACCCGCCGATAAAGCCCATGCCATACAGCTGGCCGGCCTTTTCCTCGAAGCGGCGGATCAGAAGCATCTCGCGATAGGCTTCGAGCTCGGTTTCCTTGTCGAATTCGGTGATCCCGCCGTTCAGCCCGCTCTTTTCAGCCGGCTTCTTGCGGGATGCGGCGGTGGCGCTCTTGCGTGTAGCCATCTCATCCTCCCAATGGTGCTTCGAGGTGACCATAGGGAAATTGCGGGCGATCAGCAAGCGCATAAACGCATAGCTGATATTCCAACTAAGTACCTGATATTAATTTATATTTTTGATATTAACCGGCATCAGGTTAATCAACTGAATTCAGCGGAAATACACAACCTCGTCCTCACGGGCCACGTTCAACAGGGCCCGCGCCCGCTCGTCCAGCATGTCGGCCTCTACCGCGCCGTCGCTCAACAGCATCACCATGCGCTCGAGATGTTGCCTGCGTTCGGTCAGCGTTGCAAGCCGTTCGGACAATTCAACGCGGCGGATTTCAAGCGCCTCGGCAGAATCAAGCCCATAGGCACCGGACCATGAATGGAAGCCGAAATAGGTGAAGCAGGCAACCGAAAGCGCCGGAACGACCCATCGGCTCCAGTATCGCTTTTTTCTGAACTGTGTCCGCATTCGAAAAACGCCTTACCCCTGCGAGTGAGACAGGATGACAGGCCATGCTTAAGATTGAGTTAGCCATCCGTGCGAATTGCTGCATCGCAAACAAAGAAGCCCGCGTTTTCACGCGGGCTTGAGCCAGGCTGGCCTGGCGGTGCCAGGCATCGGCAAGCATTTTCAGGCAGCTTATCCGCGCAGCACGGATGCACCCGCATAGGCCGCCTCGACACCAAGTTCTTCCTCGATGCGGATGAGCTGGTTATACTTGGCAAGCCGGTCGGAGCGGGAGAGCGAACCGGTCTTGATCTGCCCGCAATTGGTGGCGACGGCCAGATCGGCGATGGTGGAATCCTCGGTCTCGCCCGAACGGTGGCTCATCACAGCCGTATAGCGCGCCTTGTGGGCGGTCTCGACCGCATCGAGCGTTTCGGAAAGGGTGCCGATCTGGTTGACCTTGACCAGGATCGAATTGGCCACACCCATCTTGATACCGTCGCGCAGGCGGGCGGAGTTGGTCACAAACAGGTCGTCGCCCACCAGCTGGCACTTGTCGCCGATCTTGTCGGTCAGCGCCTTCCAGCCGTCCCAGTCATCCTCGCCCATGCCGTCCTCGATCGAGATGATCGGGTACTTGCCCTGCAGTTCGGCGAGATACGCGGCCATGGCTTCGGGCTCGAGCGAGCGCCCCTCGCCTTCCAGCTCGTACTTGCCGTTCTTGAAGAACTCGGTGGCGGCGCAATCAAGCGCAAGATGGATATCCTCGCCCGGCCGGTAGCCGGCCTTCTCGATCGACTTCATGATGAAATCGAGTGCGTCTGGTGCGCTCTTGAGGTCCGGTGCAAATCCGCCCTCGTCTCCGACATTGGTATTGTAGCCGCCGGCCGACAGTTCCTTCTTGAGGGTGTGGAAAACCTCGGCGCCCATCCGCACGGCATCCCGCAGGGTAGCGGCGCCGACAGGCATGATCATGAATTCCTGGAAGTCGATCGGGTTGTCGGCATGCGCGCCGCCATTGATGATGTTCATCATCGGTACCGGCAGCAGCCGGGCGTTGGCACCACCGACATAGCGGTAGAGCGGCAGGCCGCTCGACTGTGCGGCGGCGCGGGCTGCGGCCAGCGAAACACCGAGAATGGCGTTGGCGCCGAGCTTGCTCTTGTTGGCGGTGCCGTCAAGCGCGATCATCGCCTTGTCGAGCGCGATCTGGCCTTCCGCATCCATACCGCAGATATTGTCGCACAGCGCGCCATTGACGGCGGCCACGGCCTTCTCGACACCCTTGCCCAGGTAACGGCCACCACCATCGCGCAATTCAACCGCCTCATGCGCGCCGGTTGACGCGCCTGACGGCACCATCGCACGGCCCATGGATCCATCTTCGAGATGCACGTCAACTTCCACGGTCGGGTTTCCGCGGCTGTCGAGGACTTCCCGTCCGACAATATCGATGATGGCGGTCATGGTCTGGTTCCTTGTTGAGGTAGGGCTGGGGTTAAACTGCCGCCGGGCGGCGTTGCGCCGTCTTACCGCACTTCGCCGAAAAATCAATTGCGCGCCCGTACAGAGTGACTGATTCGCTTGGCCAATACAGGTTCCATGACCATTGCTCGCACCCTTGGAAACATGCACTGGTCCGTGCGCTCAACTTCCCTCACATTTCTGGCGTCAGGCGTTGGAACTTTCTGTTCGACACTTAAGATTTTGCACAGGTTGTACCGATTCTGTTAATTAATTAGTTTTTTCTTATTTATGCATCTCTAAGGCATTTTTTCCATTTTCGGGCTCAAACCCTTGAGAATTACCAGTGAGAATTCCGAATTTTTAGGAGCGGCGGGGAAATATTGGACCGATCGCGGCCAATCGCTCTACAACCTTGTAATGAGAACTTGGGTACAATGATTAATACCTAATTTACATTTAAGTAATCGCTTTCATCTATGTTTCACAGCGACCGAAGGCGATAATCGTCACGCGCCGAGCGTGGCTTTGCATGACGCGAAATCATCTTCGACAATCCAGATCGAATAGTCCTTCATCAGAAATGCGGAGATCACGCACGTGCAACTGAATATTGGAAAGAGCCTTATCGTCTTCGGGGCAGTCGTTTCACTTGGCCTCGTCGCCTCGATGGCGCTCAAGAAGTATGTCTTCGAGGATTTGAAGGTCAATGGACCGGTCTACCAGGAGATCGTCAACGGCAAGGACCTGATCGCGGACATTCTGCCGCCGCCGCTTTACGTGGTTGAGTCCTACATGCTGGCAAACGAAATGATCGCGCATGAGGAGGTTGTGGAAAAGAATTCCACGAAAATTCGGTCTCTCAACGGGCTTTATGAAGAGCGTCGAACCTTCTGGCAGCAATCCGATCTTGAACCCTCGCTCAACGGGAAGCTTCAGGACGATGTCCTGGTGAAGGGCGACGCTTACTGGACGGCCATGAACGACCAGTTCCTGCCGACTGTTCTGTCGGGCGACAGAGAAGCGGCGAGACTGGTGCTCGACGAGCTGTACCGGACATTCCATATCCATGATGAAGCCGTGAATGAACTGGTGACCTCAGCATCGACCTTCCTCGAAAAGGCAGAGGCCGACGCGCGCGCCGAAGATGCGCTGTTTTCCAACCTGACCCTTATCGCCAGCATCGTTTCTGTAGCACTGTTCCTGGGCGGCCTCATTCTCTTCCGCTGGCGCGCCGTTGTCCCCCTGACCGACATGACGGGCTACATGGGCAAGCTTGCGGCGGGTGACTATTCCGATGAAGTGCCGCATGCCGGGCGCAAGGACGAAATCGGCGAGATGGCGCAGTCGGTCGCCTATTTCCGCCAGGCCGCCATGGAGCGGAAAGAGGCGCGGTCGCAATCCGAGAAGGAACAGGCCGAGATCAAGCGCCTCGAACAGGAAGCCGCAGAACGCCAGGCCGCCGAGGATGCCGAACGCGTCCGGGTGATCGAAGCGCTGACAACAGGGCTCGAGAACCTGTCGTCGGGCAACCTCGCCTACCGCATCAACGCGACTTTCGCGCCGGCCTATGAGAAGCTGCGCACCGAGTTCAACTCCGCGGTCGGCTCGCTCAGCGAAACCATCGATGACATCTCCTCGACCACCGAAGCGGTTCGCCTCGCCTCCTCGGAAATCGGCTCGGCCTCGGACGATCTGTCCCGCCGGACCGAGCAGCAGGCCGCATCGCTCGAGGAAACCGCCGCGGCCCTCGACCAAATCACCTCGACGGTGAAAAGCTCGTCGCAGCGCGCCGAGGAAGCTTCCGACATGGTCGGAACCGCCAAGGCCGGCGCCGAAAAATCCGGCGCTGTCGTCAAGAACGCCATCTCGGCCATGGAGCGGATCGAGGAATCGTCCAAGCAGATCAGCCAGATCATTTCGGTGATCGACGACATCGCCTTCCAGACCAACCTGCTGGCGCTCAATGCCGGCGTGGAAGCGGCACGCGCCGGAGAGGCCGGCAAGGGTTTTGCGGTGGTCGCCCAGGAAGTGCGTGAGCTGGCCGGACGTTCGGCCAACGCCGCCAAGGAGATCAAGACGCTGATCGAGACCTCTTCGACCCAAGTCGGCAACGGCGTCACCCTGGTCAACCAGACCGGCACCGCGCTGGGCGAGATCGAGGGCCAGGTCAGCAAGATCAACGACCTGATCCAGTCGATCGTCACCGGGGCGCGCGAGCAGTCCACTGCGCTTGCCGAAATCAACTCGGCAATCAACCAGATGGACCAGACGACGCAGCAGAACGCGGCTATGGTGGAAGAAACCAACGCCGCGACCCAGGGCCTGTCGGGCGAAGCCGTCAAGCTCGAAGGCCTGGTGCGGCGCTTCAACACCGGCGGCCGCGCAACACATGCGGCACCTGCTGCTGCCAACGCCTCATCGAAACCGGCGCAGTCTCCGGCCCGGGCGCTCGGCGCCAAGATCGCCTCCGCCTTCGGACGCGGCGGCGCAGCAACAGCCCAGAAGGAAGAAAGCTGGAGTGAGTTCTAAGCTCTCTCAGAATCAGTTTCCCGATGTAAAAAAGGCCGCCGGAGAAATCCGGCGGCCTTTCTGATTCAAAGCGTGAACACTTGCTCGTGTTCTAGCGCTTGGCCACCGCATCAAATGCCATCAGCGTTTCAAGCAGCCGCGGCATTTCGCTGAGCGGGACCATGTTCGGACCGTCGGAAGGCGCGTTGTCGGGATCCTCGTGGGTCTCGATGAACAGTGCCGCGACGCCAACCGCAACGGCTGCACGCGACAGTGTCTCGACAAATTCACGCTGTCCGCCCGATGCACCGCCCTGCCCGCCGGGCTGCTGGACAGAATGGGTGGCGTCGAAGACCACCGGCGCGCCCATTGCCGCCATGATCGGCAGCGACCGCATGTCGCTGACCAGCGTGTTGTAGCCGAAGGACGCACCACGCTCGGTGAGCAAGACATTCGAATTGCCGCTTTCGGTAACCTTGGCGAGCACGTTCTTCATGTCCCAGGGGGCAAGGAACTGACCCTTCTTGACGTTGATGACGCGTCCGGTGCGTGCCGCAGCGATCAGCAGATCGGTCTGCCGGCACAAGAAGGCCGGGATCTGCAAGATGTCGACAACTTCGGCAACGGTGGCGCATTGCTCCTCGGTGTGGACGTCGGTGATCACCGGCAGGCCCAGTTCTGCCTTGATGTCGGCGAACACCGTCATGGCCATGTCCAGCCCGATGCCGCGCTTTCCGCCCAGAGAAGTGCGGTTGGCCTTGTCGAAGGACGACTTGTAGACCAACCCGATCCCGAGACCGGCGCAGATCTGTTGGAGCGAGCCTGCGATCTCGAAGGCGTGCTCGCGGCTTTCCATCTGGCAGGGACCGGCGATCAGGGTGATCGGCAGGTGATTGCCGATGCGGAGATCACCGACCGCGACGGTGGCGTTGGGAGCACTCATCGGATTTCCTCAAAACAGTAGCAGGCGCCCTGGCCCGGCGCGGGATCAACGATCAGCCGGCCTGCCACCTGCCTGACGGGAACCTCGTTTTTCAGCAACAGCGCCGATAGGGCTTGCAGGTCCGACACCCTGTAGACCAAGGCGCGCCCCAGCAGGCCGCGCTCACGAGACGGATCGACGATGCCGAGATGGGTTTCCAGACCGGCCTTGTTAAACACGGTGATGGTTGCGCCCTCGAGTTCGACCGACATTCCGAACGAATTGGCATCAACCTCACGGTTGCAGGCCAATTCCTGGATGAAATACTGAAAATCCGTCGGATTGGGCTCGGACAGAATGACTTCGGAAATGCCAACAACCCCATTCGGGTGTGCGGTCAGCGCCGAACGGTCGGCCGCAGGCACATTGATCCGCTCGACGGCGAAGCCGAACAGGTCGGGCGCTCGCAGATCGGCGGCGAAGGAGAGCTTGAAACTCGGCGTGACCTCGGATCCATCCGGCAGTTTCATCGGCCGGGAGAAGGTGAGCATGTCGCCACCCGACATGCCCAGTTCAACGAAACGATCGTGGTCCGCACCGGCGTCCTTCGAGCCGACGACGAGCGCTGAAAAGCCGTTGTCACTTCTGCGAAAGCGGTAGGCCTGATCACGGGCGACGAAGACGTTGCCGCTCCTTGCGGCTTCCTCGCAGTCCTCACGCTGGGCAATGCCGAGCGGCTCGAGATAGGTGCCATCGGCAAAAAAGACACAGGCATTCTCGGTCCCGAAAGGATGACGCGCATCGGCGGCCACGGTGAAACCGAGCGCGGAATGGCGGGCGCGCGCGGTGTCAAGGTCCTCGACCGGAAGCACGAGATGATCGAGAGGACGTGGGGTTCGCGGTGATGGCATCGATGATTTGACTCCGTTCGGCCTTCCCTTACCAGCAAGCCCGGATCGGGTGCAACTGCACTCGACCAAACGCCGCCGGCAACCGCGCGGTTGCACGATGAAAGCCGTCGCACCCTTGCAGGAATCGCGGCCAGGCGGTAATTGGTTAACGGGCTGAAAACGGGAGCTGGTTTTGACCGGACTGATTGCAGACGCGTGGCGCCGTTGCCGCTTGTACCTGACACTGATCGTGGTGGTCGGCACCGTTTCTGCCTGCGCTTCTTCGGGCGGCTCCATCGAAGACAGCGTCGCGCCGATTGCGCCGACAACGGAAAAGTACGCGGCCATCGTTGTCGACGCCAAGAGCGGCAAGATGCTCTATGGCGCCAACAGCAACGAGCTGCGCTATCCGGCCTCGCTGACCAAGATGATGACGCTCTACATGGTGTTCGAAGCCATGGACCAGGGCCGCGTCAGCCGAACGGATCTGATTCCGATCTCGCGCAATGCGGCTGCCCGCCCGCCCTCGAAACTCGGGCTGAAGGCCGGGCAGTCGATTCCCGTCGACACAGCGATCCGGGTACTGGTGGTCAAGTCCGCCAACGATGTGGCAACCGCAGTTGCGGAATTTCTCGGCAACGGCTCGGAAGCGCGTTTCGCCGAGATGATGACGGCCAAGGCCCGCTCACTGGGGATGACCCGCACCACCTTCAAGAATGCCTCTGGACTGCCGGATCCCGGTCAGGTGACGACGGCGACCGACATGGCGCGGCTGTCGATCCTGTTGCGACGGACCTTCCCGCACTACTACGGCTATTTCGGCCAGACCGAAGTCACCGTCGCCGGCCGCACCATCAAGGGCCACAACAAGGCAATGGAGATGATCCCGGGTGCGGACGGGCTGAAAACCGGCTACACCCGGGCGTCGGGCTTCAACCTTGCCACCTCCGTCAATCGCGGCGGCAAATCAGTGGTCGGCGTGGTAATGGGCGAAAACACGGCTGCCATCCGCAACGCCCGCATGGCCGCACTGATGTCGGCCTATGTGCGCAAGGCGAAATAGGTCGACACCATCCCGTTCCATTGAGGCGCTGAAACGCACCCGACATCAGCATGAGCTGCCTTTGCAGTGTTGCCGGGTCTGCAGGTCACGGGCCTATGCAGGAAACACCAACCGGCGGCTCGTCCTCGATCTGCAGAAAGCCGATGCGCAGCGGCATGGCGTCGTGCTCGGCGTTCAGGAGCCTGATGACGGCGACCCGCATGGTGGCCTGGTCGTCGACAAGATCGATACGAAAGAGTTCACCGTCATCAAAGGCCTGCGCGATGGTGACGGGCTCGCCGGGCAGAGCCGGCTCTGTGGTGAATTCGCGCCCGGCGACGGACAGTTGCACCGAGAACACGTTTGGAACGGGTCCCGCGCCCAGCACGATATCCAGGCTCGAATCGGATTTCATGTCTGTACAGGAGATCGAGACGGTCGCCTGCGCGGCACCGGCAGCGAATGATGCAAGGGCTGCGGCAAACACGGTCTTGACGATGCTTGACCTATTGATGGGCATCTTTTGATCCTCCTCCGGCGCGGTATCTCTCACGCCATCATCTCGCACCATTTCCCGCTAGACCGCGCCCCACACGGCAAGAGTGTCTCAAATTTTCGGGTTCGCGGCAAGGCAGCACGCATTGGCTCGGAAGCACGGGTGCGATTGCGCCAGGGCTTTCCAGGCGCATGATCTCTGGACGAACCGCAATGCTTCTGCCACAAGCCATCAGGGACGCGACTGCCGTTAGTTATAGAACGGGGTCGGGCTGTAGATTGACGTCACGCAGCTGCCGCGAGGACACGCTGGCCGTCCTCTGTTTCACCTTGCCATTCGACCAGGCTCAAACAGTGGGTCGGGTTCCCAGTTCGTCCTGGCCATTGCTCGACAGCAGGTCGGCACCGGTCTGCTGCTCGCGTTCCTCATCGACCTTCTTCAGCACGGCTTCATCAACATGGGTGTTGGTAACCTCTTCGCCCGGCATCGTCTCGGCCGCGGGTCTGGCAGGTGCAGGCTTTGTCTCCGACTTAGCTCCCTGCTCTGCGATAGCCGGCAACGCGGCGCCTGCATCAAATCGCAGCCTGTAGATCGGTTCGGGAAGCGCGAAGCCAGCCGCCTCAAGCGCTGTCTTGACTGTGCGGATGGCCTCGGAGCGGGCTTTGAGAAAATCAGTCTCTGTCTGGTTGATCCATCCCGAGACGCCGATGACGACATTGGAATCGCCGACCTGCTCGATCCAGGCGCCGGGTTCGGGCTTCTTGAGCACGAAGTCGAGGCCGTCGAGCGTCTTGTGACAGACCGCCAGCGCCTCATGCAGCACGCTGTCTGCATCAACGCCAAGCTCGAAAGAGAAGCGGCGTTCGGGGTTTCGCGTGTAATTGACGATCTTGGCCTTGAACACCGTGGCGTTGGGTATGCGAATGTGGTTGCCATCGATGTCCATCAGGATGGTGGCGCGGGAGGTGAGCCGGATGACAAAGCCTTCGGTGCCTTCCAGCGCAATGAAATCGCGCGGCTGAAATGGCTGCCGGACGGAGAGCAGGATCGAGGCGATGTAGTTTTCCACCGTGTCCTTGACGGCGAAACCGATGGCAAGACCGATGATGCCGACAGCGCCGAGAATTGTGCCAAGAACCGCCGTGGCGCCGAGAATATCAAGCGCCATCAGCGCGCCGAACATCAGGAACGCCAGCCAGACCGTCTGACGCAGGAGATCGGCAATGAACGCGTTGGGCGTGAGCCAGTCCCACGGCTGCCTGCGGGTGGTGACAAACCATCCGAGAAGCCCGATCAACGCCCAGACAAGCCCTGCCACCATCACCAGCGGCAGATAATCCAGTGTTTGCTGCAGCCGGCTTTCGAAGCGGCCGATGACCGGCTTGAGCCGCTCGGTCACCGCGGTCTGTTCGGTCAGCCGGTTTTCGATGGCGACCACGCCGGAAACGCGGCTGACCAGATCCTCAGCCTTGTTGGCAGCAGCCGCCTCCTCCACCTGACCGCTCAGCGTGACCACACCTGAGCTGACCGATACCCTGATCTGGCCCAAACCCTCTATTTCACGGAAGATGGTCTGAATTCGGGACCGGATTTCCGCATCGGTAATCACGCCCTCGCCGATCTCGATGGTCGGCCCGGCCGGCTCCACGGTTTCTTGCGCGTGGACGCTCGACCACGGCAAAGACAGTGCCACGACAAGAATGGCCAGGCGCACAGGGAAGCAGAGCAAGGAGAGGACTGGCCGCATTTTTCCGTCCTGGCCGCATGGCCTTTGTCTTGATGGGCGAGAAGCGGACGGAAACTCCGACCGGTGAGCGCCCAGACTAGACCGATTCGGCTGGGCGATGATGGCGCGCTTTGGCGTCTACTACAAACCGAAGCCCCGGCAGAGCGCCCGGCCAGGTTTCATCTGGCAAATGCCACCGCCAGAGCGTCGCAATCACGTCCCCGGTGCCGCCAATTTGCCTAAACAGCGTGGCACGGCATGGCAGCGGCAGGATTGACGGTGACGCCAGCCACGATGCCGGGTTTTCTTAGACGATTTTCAGGACCGGGACCGCAAAACGCGTCCGTATAAATGGCAACGACGGACGGCTCATCGGTCAACCGCAAGCAGACTGCGCGGCCCTTACACCAGACGTGACTGCTCGAGTGCCGCTTCGATGAAGCTTGCGAAAAGGGGATGAGGCTCGAGCGGCCGCGACTTGAGCTCGGGGTGGTACTGGACGCCGATGAACCAGGGATGGACGTCCTCGGGATACTCGATCGTCTCAGGCAGCAGTCCATCCGGCGAAATGCCGGAGAACACCAGGCCTGCCTGTTCAAGCTGGTCCTTGTAGGCGATGTTGACCTCGTAGCGGTGGCGGTGGCGCTCGGAGACCTCGGTGGAGCCGTAGACCCTCGAGATCAGGCTGCCGGGCTTGAGCGGATGCGGATAGGCGCCCAGCCGCATGGTGCCGCCGAGATCGCCATCGGCAGCGCGCTTCTCGAGCTGGTTGCCCTTGAGCCATTCGGTCATGATGCCGACCACATGGGTGCCGTTCTTGCGGTCGAACTCCGAGGAATCCGCATCCTCGATGCCGGCGAGATTGCGCGCCGCATCAAGCACCGCCATCTGCATGCCGTAGCAGATGCCGAAATAGGGAACCCTTCGTTCGCGGGCGAACTTCGCGGCGGAAATCTTGCCTTCCGCGCCGCGTTCGCCAAAACCGCCGGGCACCAGGATGCCGTTGACCTTCTCGAGCCAGGGCGACGGGTCTTCCTTCTCGAAGATCTCGCTCTCGATCCATTCGAGCTTGACCTTGACCCGGTTGGCGATGCCGCCGTGATACAGCGCCTCGATCAGCGACTTGTAGGCATCCTTGAGGCCGGTGTACTTGCCGACGATGGCAATGGTGACCTCACCCTCGGGATTGTGGATGCGTTCGGAGACTGCTTCCCAGGACTGCATGCGCGGCGCAGGCGCCGGATCTATGCCGAAGGCGGCCAGAACTTCCGTGTCGAGGCCTTCCTTGTGGTAGGCGATCGGCACATCGTAGATGGACGGCACGTCGAGCGCCTGGATGACAGCGGACGGACGGACATTGCAGAACTGGGAGAGCTTGCGGCGCTCCTCGGCCGGAATCTCCCGGTCGGCGCGAACCAGCAGGATATCGGGCGCGATACCCATGGCCTGCAGTTCCTTGACAGAATGCTGCGTCGGCTTGGTCTTGAGCTCGCCCGCAGCCGCAATCCACGGCATCAGCGTGAGGTGGACATAAACGGCATTGCCGCGCGGCAGATCGTTGCCGAGCTGACGGATTGCCTCGATGAACGGCATCGCCTCGATGTCGCCGACGGTGCCGCCGATCTCGCACAGCACAAAATCGTAGTCCTCGTTGCCTTCGAGGACGAAGTTCTTGATTTCATTGGTGACATGCGGAATGACCTGAACGGTGGCGCCGAGATAATCGCCGCGCCGCTCCTTGTCGATGATGTTCTTGTAGATGCGGCCGGTGGTGATGTTGTCGGATTTCACCGCCGAGCGGCCGGTAAAGCGCTCGTAGTGGCCAAGATCCAGATCGGTCTCGGCGCCGTCGTCGGTGACGAACACCTCGCCGTGCTGGGTCGGACTCATCGTGCCCGGATCAACGTTGAGATAGGGGTCGAGTTTGCGCAGCCGCACCCGGTAACCACGGGCCTGCAGCAACGCACCAAGGGCGGCCGAGGCAATGCCTTTTCCAAGCGAGGAGACCACGCCGCCGGTTATGAAAACATATCGCGCCATGGGATTGAACCGATACCTTTAGAGAACTGATTCCGCCACCCCAAAATTCAGATGACGCATTTTAGCGGTGAATAACAGAACAAGCGCCTGCAAAATCACATGAAAAAACCGGCGGAGGCTTTTGTGCCAACCGCCGGTCAATGAATGGTCAGGCCTTACTGCCCGGAGGGAACGTCCGAGCCGGATGGCACCGGCGCAGCCGGAATGTCGCCTGCAGCGTCTCCAGCGGGTGCCGTTTCCGGCGCGGAGGCAGGTGCAGGTGCGCCGCCCAATTGGTCGAGAACGCCCGAGCCGGTGCCCTGGGTCTGGGCCGGAATCCGGTCGAGAATGTCTGTCGGGCTTTCGCTGTAGCGAGCCAGAATGCCAAGCGCCAGCGAGGTGATGAAGAATGCAGCGGCAAGGATGCCGGTGGTCCGGGTCAGCGCATTGGCGGCGCCGCGCGCCGACATGAAGCCGGAACCGCCGCCGATGCCAAGGCCGCCACCTTCGGAGCGCTGGATCAGCACGATGCCGACAAGCGCCAGCACGATCATGAGATGAATGACAATCAAAACGGTTTGCATCGGTTTCTTTCCTGCCCTTGTCAGGGCGTAATCTTTGTCCGGTTTGGCGGCTCTTTACACGAGGGCAGCCAGCTTTCCAAGTCCCGTCGGGGCGCAACAGGCCAAAGCGGGTGCAAGATCATGTCGCTGATCAGCCCAAGAGGCCGCGGCAAGCCTTACAGATGGCGAGGAAGTCAGAGGCTTTCAAGCTTGCGCCGCCAATCAGCGCACCGTCGACATGCGGCACTGCGAGGAGTTCTGCAGCATTGTCGGGCTTGACCGAACCGCCATAGAGCAGTCGCATAAGCGCCCCCTCGCCTGCAAATCGCTTCTCCATTTCGGCGCGGATAAACGCGTGGGCTTCAGCAACATCGCCGACCGTCGGCGTCAGACCGGTGCCGATCGCCCAGACCGGTTCATAGGCAATGACGGTATCGGCGGCGATAGCACCATCGGGGACAGAACCCGCGAGCTGCTGGCCCAGAACCGCGAGCGTCTCGCCGGCCTTGCGCTCGGCCTCGGTCTCGCCGATGCAGATAACACGGGTGAGACCGGCAGCCTTTGCGGCCTCTGCCTTGGCCCGCACGGTCTCGTTGCTCTCGCCATGCAGCGTGCGGCGTTCGGAATGTCCGACCAGCACGAAACCGGCGAGGCAATCGGCAATCATTTCGGCCGAGATGTCGCCGGTATAGGCGCCGCTCTTCCTGTCGTGGCAATCCTGGGCGCCGATCGAAAGCGGCGTCCCGTCGGCAAGTGCGGTGGCGACGTAGAGAAGGGTGGCGGGCGGACAGATCAGCGCGTCGATGGCATCCGCAAGATCCGCCCCGAGGCCCTCGGCAATAGCCTTGAGCTCGGAGAGGTTCTCACGCGTGCCGTTCATTTTCCAGTTGCCGGCCACCAGCGGGCGAATGTCAGGTGTCATCTGTTGTCCCCGTTGCTGTCATCTTTGGACGGGGCTTAGCAGACGAAGCATGATTTGCAAACGGCAGGGGTCAAGTGTAAAACACCGGAAAGGCGATTTCTGCCGCAGGCAGAAGTTCGCTTGGACACCCCGGCTGGCTCGCGACACAAGTGAACCCTACCTGCGGGAAATTGGGAGAATGCGGTTGTATCGGCCTCTGTCCCTTGGCCGCAGGCGCCTGTTCTGTCCGGGCTCAAGGCTCGCGATCAACCGGACGAGGCTCTCCTTGAGCTCCTGATCGAACTGCACGCCGATGATGAAGGAACCGACACGCTTGATCCGGGCTGTGCAATGGGTTCCCGTCCAGGGAACATACATGTGGCAACGTTCATTGATGATATCAAACAGGGAATCTCCCGGCTTGCGACCTTCCAGGTTGGACCATGGCATCTTGTCATTGGAAAAAAGACAGCCGGTTACCGAAAGGTTGACGATCACGCCGGTGAGCGCCATGAAATGCTTGCCGTCCTTGAAGATCAGCTCGATGATGCCGGGACAATGGGCACCATAGCGCACATCGGAATTGCGATTGTAGGCTTCTCCGGTCAGATCGGTAGCACTCGAGGCGTTAGAATCCATGCCCCATTCCCTTCTTCCGCCAAAAGTGCTCAACGCAGCCCATTTCAGCTTCCATCAACCAAGAACCTCTCCGTCAACTGCTCCACTGACACGGAGTGCATTCGCCGCCTCTGACGGCAGTGAAACCGTCACCCGTGTTATCCAGCGCCATTCTCCTGTACCCAGGTGACGCCAAGGCACACCGTTTCTCGGCATCAACACGGCGGGACGAGACGGCATGAACGGCAAGTCAGCGCTTCAAACGGAAAACCTTCTTCATCCTCATTTTTCTGTCGAATGCCTTGATCTGGTTGCGGCCATTGTTCTTGGCTTCATAAAGGGCCATGTCCGCATTGCTGTACAATTCCTCGGCGGTCTTGGCGTTGTGCACCATGCAAAGACCGAGCGTGATCGTGATACGGCCGCAATCGAGGCCGTCATAGTGGTTTTTCAGCGCGGTTTTCTCGATGACGAGGCGGATGCGATCCGCTATGCCCGTGGCGATTTCCTGATTTGTGTCAGTGAGAACAATGGCGAACTCCTCGCCACCGGTACGGGCAACGAACACGTCGTCGCCAAGCGAACTCTTCATCACGTTCGCCACAACGCTCAACACGCGATCTCCGACCTGGTGACCATAGGTGTCGTTGAACATCTTGAAGTGATCGATGTCGGCGACCAGCAAAGCGTGCTGGCCATCGCTCTGCTGGTGGTTGTAAAGATCAGCCAGCCGCGCATCGAAGGCCCGCCGGTTGGACAGGCCGGTGATGGCATCAATGGTGGCGAGGCGCTTGTACTCTTCCAGTTCCGATCTGACCTGAGCCATCTCACTGGCGCACTCGACGAGTTGACGGACAACATCCTGGGCTTTTCCCATCGTGTCCCCTGTCGCCGAAGAAAGAGCCTTGACCAGTGCATCCACGGTATTGGGGCCGGACTCGGGCTTGCCGGAAACACGTGACGAGGTGTCGTCAAGCAGGTTGGAATAACGCTGCCTTTCGGCGCGATCCTGCCTGAGAAGGCGGATCACACCCTTCATCTCATCGGAGATACGCTCCCGGGTCTCTTCCACGACCCTCACACCATGATGATGCGGCAGGAACTTCTTGCCTATCTCATCAAGCTGGGTCTGACTTGGACGACGTCCGAGAGCGCCAAACTCGCGGATAAAGGCCGGGTCCGAGGTGTTGAGAAATTCCCACACAAGCGCGTAGTTGCGCGGCAGCGAGGAGATTCCCTGCTCCCGCATCTTGGTGATCACCGTTGCTGCGGGATCGATGCTTTCACTGTTTTGCAACTGAACCACGGAACGCTTCATGAAAGTGTGACTACAATATTTCGGATCTACATTTGACACCATATGTATTGAAAAACAGCTAATTTCGGCCCGGTGACGTACTGGTTGAGGGAGGCGTTTTGTTGGCAACGACCACCTAGACTGCAGCCGCACTTTTCTGCCCCGGACGGCTCCCGGCCGGATACGCAGTCCGCTTCGGGAAGCAGATCTGCCGCGCAACCGCCACCGCTCCCGCCCCGATCAGCAGCTGCTCCGGAGGCTTGTTAATCGACCTGCCCGCTCTTCATTTCGCCACCGGTTTGGTCTAAAGGGTCGGGTGAGAGATCTCGGGCTGGCTCCCATGCCGATCCGAGACCGATAATGTTGATGCCTCAGGAGCTTCGATGCTTGATATTCTGCGTAAGGGTGCCCAGGGTTGGGTTGCCAAATTCCTCCTCATTCTGCTGGTTGCGTCGTTCGGCGTGTGGGGCATCTCCGGATCGATCCTGAACGCGGGCAGCAATGCGGTGATCACCGTAGGCGAAACCGTGGTGACGCCCAACGAATTCCGCCTTGCCTACGACCGTCAGGTCGCCGTGGTGAGCCGCCAGCTTGGTCAGCGACTGACCACGGAACAGGCCCGAGCCTTCGGCATCGAGAACCAGGTCTATTCACAGCTCGTCGCCGGCGCGCTTCTCGACGAACAGGCCAGGCTGATGAACCTCGGCCTTTCCGATGACCGGCTCGCCGCGCTGATTGCCGAGGACGCGGCCTTTCATGACTTCAACGGCAGATTTGACCGCAACAATTTTCGCCGCGTGCTCAGTTCCGCGGGCATGACCGAGGAAAACTATCTCAGGAGCCGCGGCCAGGTGGCCGTGCGCACCCAGATCGTCGAGGCGGTGTCAGACGGTTTCTCCGCGCCCGAGGCGCTCATTGCGGCATTCGCCCAATATGATGCGGAGACCCGCGACGTCGATTACCTGTTGTTGACAAAATCCAGCATTGATCCCGTGGCAGCGCCCAGCGAAAGCGAATTGTCTTCCTATTTCGAGGAAAACAAGGCTCGCTATGCCGCGCCCGAGTACCGCAAGATCACCTATGTGAAGCTTGAGAACGAGGACATTGCCGATCCGGCCGCAATCACTGCCGAAGCGGCACGGGCTGACTACGAGGCACGCAAGGATCGCTACACGACACCGGAGGTCCGGACCATCGACCAGCTGGTGTTTGCCGATCGCGCGGCGGCCGATGCCGCCGCGGCAGCGCTGGCCGACGGCAAGAGCTTTGACGAACTGGTTACCGAACAGGGCCGCACGGCCAGCGACGTCCGGATCGGAAGCTTCGCCAGGAATACGGTGCCCGATCAGTCTCTGGCTGAAGCGGTTTTTGCGGTGAGCGAGGCCGGCGGCACCACACCGGTGGTCGACGGTCAGTTCGGCCCGGTCATCCTCCGGGTTTCCGAGGTCACGCCTGAATCCTCCAAGAGCTTCGAAGAAGTCGAAGCCGAAATCCGCGAGCAACTGGCGCTGGCGGAGGCCGCGCAGGTATTGCTCGACGTGCATGACGCCTACGAGGATGCGCGTGCGAGCGGCATGACGCTGCCAGAAGCGGCGGCACAGCAGAAACTCACCCCGGTAACGGTCGAGGCCATCGACCGCAGCGGCCAGACGCCTGACGGAACCGTCGTGCGCGACATCCCGGAATCGCAGGCGCTGCTGCGCGACACTTTTGAGGCCGAAACCGGCGTCGAAACACCGCCGATCAACATTGGCGCCGAAGGCTTTGTCTGGTTCGAGGTCAATGACGTCACGCCAGCAAGGGACCGCACCCTTGACGAGGTGCGCGACCGGGTTGTCACCGACTGGACCGCAATGAAGACCGCTGAAGCGCTTGGCACCAGGGCTACGGCGCTCAAGGAGCGTCTGGCCCAGGGCGCCGAGCTCTCCGCGATCGCCGAAGAGCTGGCGGTTGCCGTCGAAACCAAATACGCGCTGACCCGCGACGGTGCGGACGCCGTATTTGGCGAGGCGGCGGTGGCGTCCGCCTTCTCGGGCCCGAATGGCCTGGCCGAGGTTGCCAATGACGCGTCGGGGGAAAACCGGATCCTGCTCAAGGTGACTTCGGTCAACGACGCCTCAACCGTGACCGCGGATTCGGTCTCGGTCGAACAGCGGCGCCAGGTGTCTCAGCAGATCGCCGACGACATTCTCGACCAGATGGTTGCGCGGCTTCAGTCCGACTACGGCGTTGCGGTCAACCGTCAGCTGGCCGAACGCGCGCTGGCATTCTGAGGAACAGGAAAACGGGGGTCGACCGCAATGGCTGATCTGAAGTCCTTCATCGCCAAGGTGGCCGACGGTCAGGCGCTCGACCGGAACGAAGCCCGCTCTGCATTCGGCGTGATGATGTCGGGTGACGCCACGCCCTCCCAGATCGGCGGCTTCCTGATGGCTCTCAGGGTCCGCGGCGAAAGCGTCGACGAGATCTACGGCGCGGTCAGCGTGATGCGCGAGAAGATGCTGCCGGTCAAGGCGCCCGCCGATGCAGTCGATATCGTGGGAACCGGCGGCGATGCGTCGGGCACCTACAATGTTTCAACGGCGGCGGCCTTCATCACCGCCGGCGCCGGGGTCAAGGTGGCCAAGCATGGCAACCGGGCTCTGTCCTCGAAGTCAGGCACGGCTGATGCTCTTTCTGCGCTTGGGATTTCGCTCGAGCTTGCCCCGAAAGGCATCTCGGCTTGTATCGAAGAGGCTGGCCTCGGCTTCATTTTCGCCCCGGCGCATCATTCGGCGATGCGGCATGTCGGACCGAGCCGGGTGGAACTCGGCACCCGCACTATCTTCAACCTGCTTGGTCCGCTTTCCAACCCGGCCGGCGTGAAGAAGCAGTTGCTGGGCGTGTTCTCAGCGCACTGGCTCGATCCGCTGGCACAGGTGCTGCGCGATCTCGGTTCGGAGACAGTGTGGGTGGTGCATGGCGACGGCCTTGACGAGATGACCACCACCGGCGTGTCCCAGGTTCATGCGCTGGAGAACGGCCAGATCCGCACATTCGAGGTTACCCCGGAAGAGGTTGGCTTGACCCGGGTTCCGCTGAGCCAGCTCAAGGGCGGCGACGGCGTCGCCAATGCGGCGGCGCTGAAGCGGGTGCTGGAAGGCGAGAAGAACGCCTATCGCGACATCGCGGTGCTGAATGCCGCCGGCGCGCTGGTGATCGCCGGGAAAGCCCAGGGCTTGCGCGACGCCATCGCCATCGCCGCACAGTCGATTGACAGTGGCGCAGCACTCGAAGCGCTGAGCAGGCTGGTGAGCGTGTCGCAGGCGCATGCGCCGGCACCGAAGGCAGGGTGAGACGATGAGCGATATTCTCAACCGCATAGAGGCCTACAAGCGCGATGAGATCGCCGCTGCCAAGGCCGCCATCCCGTTTGAAGAGATCAAGGCGCGCGCCCGCGATGCGGACAGCCCACGCGATTTCATCGGGGCGATCGAGGCAAAGCACCGTGCCGGCGGCTACGGGCTCATCGCCGAGATCAAGAAGGCCAGTCCATCCAAGGGGTTGATCCGCGCGGATTTCGACCCGCCATCGCTGGCCAGCGCTTACGAGGCCGGGGGCGCGGCCTGTCTTTCCGTGCTGACCGATGCGCCGTCGTTCCAGGGTGCTCCGGAGTTCCTGACCGCCGCACGTGCTGCCTGCGCCCTGCCGGCGCTGCGCAAGGATTTCATGTTCGATGTCTACCAGGTGCACGAGGCGCGCGCCTGGGGCGCCGACGCGATCCTGATCATCATGGCCTCGCTCGACGACGATGACGCGAGAAGGCTCGAAGACGAGGCGCATGCGCTCGGCATGGCGGCGCTGATCGAGGTGCATGACGAGGCCGAGACCGAACGGGCACTGAAGCTCGACAGCCGGCTGATCGGCGTCAACAACCGCAACCTGCGCACCTTCGAGGTGTCGCTGACGAATTCCGAACGGCTGGCGCCGATGGTTCCCAGTGACCGGATCCTGGTCGGCGAAAGCGGAATCGGCTCGTTCGCCGACTGCCAGCGGCTTGAAAAATCAGGCATTTCCACCTTCCTTGTGGGCGAAAGCCTGATGCGCCAGGCCGATGTGACGGCCTCCACCAAGGCGCTGTTGACCGGCGCGGTCGCAAACGCGGCGGCGGAATGAATGGCTGACGAGAGCTCCCCGCGCCTGACCCATCTTGCCGAGGACGGCTCGGCCGCCATGGTCGATGTCGGCGACAAGGCGGATACTGTGCGAGTTGCCGAGGCGATCGGCCATGTTCGGATGAAACCCGAAACACTCGCACTGATCCTGGCCGGAAACATGAAGAAGGGCGACGTGATCGGTGCGGCACGGATCGCCGGGATCATGGCCGCCAAGCAGACCGCCAATCTCATTCCGCTCTGCCATCCGCTGGCGCTGACCAAGGTCAGCGTCGAGATCGAGCCAGATGAGGCGCTGCCGGGCCTCCGCGTGCGTGCGCTTGCCAAGCTCACCGGCAAGACAGGGGTCGAGATGGAGGCGCTCACCGCCGTCTCCGTGACCTGCCTGACCATCTATGACATGGCCAAGGCGGTGGATCGGGGCATGGAAATCGACGGCATCAAGGTGCTGGCGAAATCGGGCGGAAAATCCGGCGACTGGAAACTCGACACCTGAAGGAAACATCATGGCGCTGATGCCGGTTGACGAAGCCCTGACGCGGATCCTGGACGGCGCTGCCCCCTCGGCCAACACCGAGATTCTGCCTCTCGCGGAAGGCGGCGGGCGCGTTCTTGCCCGCGATCTCCTGGCCTTGCGGACACAGCCACCCTTCGCAGCCTCGGCGATGGACGGCTACGCAGTGCGCGCGAGCGAGGCGGTGACCGGCGCCAAACTCAGGCTGCAGGGTGAATCTGCCGCAGGCCACGGATTCGACGCCCCCCTTGCCCCGGCCTCGACCATCCGCATTTTTACCGGAGCCCCGGTGCCCGAGGGCGCGGACACGGTGCTGATCCAGGAAGATACCGAGCGGCTCGATGACGGTCTGGTGCTGGTCATGCAAGCCCCCGAGGCCGGTCGCAACATAAGGCCCGCCGGCGTCGATTTCACGGAAGGCAGAACCGGGCTCGCAAGAGGCCGCGTGCTCGATGCCGGCGCCATTACGCTCGCTGCAGCGATGAACCATGCCGAGCTGCCGATCATCCGCAAGCCGCGGGTCGCAATTCTTGCCACCGGCGACGAGTTGCGCCTGCCGGGCCAGACACTTGGCCCGGGCCAGATCATCGCTTCGAACACCTTCGGTATCGCCGCGCTGGCGCGCGGTGCCGGCGCCGACGTCATCGACCTCGGTATTGCCGCCGACCGGCTGGACGCGCTCGACGAGGCGCTGGATACGGCGCTGGCGCACGAGGTCGACGTGCTGGTGACGATCGGCGGCGCTTCGGTTGGCGACCATGACCTGGTCCAGAAGGCGCTGACCGGCCGCGGCATGGCGCTCGATTTCTGGAAGATCGCGATGCGGCCGGGCAAGCCGCTGATGTCGGGCAATCTGGGCAAGCTGCGGGTGCTGGGGCTGCCTGGAAACCCGGCCTCGAGCCTGGTCTGCGCGCACCTGTTCCTCGAGCCGCTGATTGCGCGGCTGGCCGGACGGCCCGACCCTGACCGCAAGAGAACCGCGCGGCTTGGCAATGACCTGCCGGAAAACGATCAGCGCCAGGACTATCTGCGCGGCGATCTTGAGATCGATGCAGAAGGCCGGCTGTTTGCCATCCCGTCGGCGCAGCAGGATTCCTCGCTGATGACGGTGTTCGCCGACGCCCGCTGCCTGATCATCAGGCCGCCCTTCGCGCCCGCGGCCAGGGCCGGATCGATCTGCGAGGTACTGGTTTTGCGGCCCTGACCGCCCTGGTCAGTTCCGGGCAAACCATGGCTATGTTGCTGGCCGGTCCCAACCTGCACCTGATGCGGGCCGGTCGACCTGGCGGGTGGCCTTGACCGGTTGCGCGTCGGGATGAACCAACGGAAAGCCGAGCCAGTTGTTGGGCCGGGCGCGCAGATATTGCGGCGCGTAGTCGACATCGACGCCAAGCCGGGCGGCGGCATGCAGACCCCAGCGGGGATTGTCGAGCATGGCCCGGCCAATGGCCACCAGATCGGCCTTTTCCTCGCTCACAATCTCTTCGGCGAGCTCCGGCGTGGCAATAAGCCCGACGGCCATGGATACAAGCCTCGTATGCTTCTTGATCAGCGTGGCGAAATCGACCTGATGGCCGGGGGTGGCCGCCGGGATCTTCGATCCGGGCGCCAGGTTGCCCGCCGACATCACAACATAGTCGACACCCAGCGCTTCGAGTTGCCGGGCAAAGGCGACGGCCTCGTCGATACTCTGTCCGTCAGGATGCCAGTCGGTGGAATTGACCCTGACGCCGAGCGCCTTTTGCTTCGGCCAGACCGCCCTGACCGCGCGCACCACTTCGAGCGGAAACCGCATGCGGTTCTCCATCGAGCCGCCATAGGCGTCGGTGCGGTGGTTGGTGACCGGCGACAGGAACTGGTGCAGCAGATAGCCGTGCGCCGCGTGGATCTCGAGAACATCGAAGCCGGCCCGGCCGGCGCGGACGGCGGCGTCGACAAAGGATTGTGTTACGCGGGCAATGTCGTCCGCATCCATTGCTTTTGGCGTGTGCCAGGTCTCGTCATAGCCGAAGGCGGAGGGACCGAAGGTCTGCCAGGCCCCCTCCTCCGGTGGCAGCGATTCGCCCTTGTTGCGATCGCGGATCGATCGGCAGGAAGCGCGGCGGCCGGCATGGCCGAGCTGGATGCCGATTGCCGCATCCGACAGTTTTCTCGCCTCGGAGACCAGCGACGAAAGCGCCGCCTCGTGCTCGTCGGTGTAGAGCCCGAGACAGCCGTGGGTAATCCGCCCCGCCGCCTCGGTGGCGGTGGCTTCCATGATGACAAGGCCGGCGCCCGAGAGCATCAGCCCGCCGACATGGATCAGGTGCCAGGGCTGCGCCAGCCCCTCGACGGCGCTGTACTGGCACATCGGCGACACGACGATGCGGTTGGCGAGCGAAACGCCGCCCATCTCAAATGGCTGAAACAGTGCGCTCAACGCTGCACCTCCTTCAATCTGTATCGGGTCGCGGGCAAGCCGGAATCTGGCCGGATGCTGCCCGAAACATCGTTGTCAGGCTTCGGCGTTCTGCCGCGCCGGCTCGAAAGCGAGCTCGGGGTAGCCGCCGGTCTTGGCCGCGGCACAGGCTTCGGCATATTTGTTGAAACCGCCGATGAACATGGTCAGGCCCTGCGACTTGCCCTCGACATTGGCGCCGACCCACCAGGTCTTGGCCTTTCGCACCAGCGACATGGCGGCAAGATTGACGACGACATCCATCCAGCGCGCCTCGCCCGCCTCCGTCGCCTCGACGACGCGCTGATCGTTGTCTTCCATGTGGGTGATCAAGTCGGCGATCCAGTCGACATCGTGTTCGCTGATGGTGATGATGTTGGCGAGTGCCGCCGGCCCGTTGGGACCGCAGGTCAGGAACATGTTGGGGAAACCTTCGACCATCAGCCCGAGATAGGACTGGGCGCCGCCCTGCCACTTGTCGTTGATCGAGCGGCCGTCGCGGCCCTCGACCCGGAACGCCATCAGCGCGCCGGTGAGCGCGTCATAACCGGTGGCGAAGATGATCATGTCGAGCTCGACCTCGCCGGCCTCGGTGCGAATGCCGTTTTCGGTGATCTCGACGATCGGATCCTTGAGGCAGTCCTTGAGGTGGACATTGGGCAGGTTGTAGGTCTCGTAGTACTCGGTATCGAGGCAGGGTCTTCGGGCAAAGACCGGATAGCCGCGGGGTTTGAGCGCCTCTGCCGTGACCGGATCGTCGACGACTTCATCAATCTTGCCGCGGACGAATTCTGCGACCTGGTCGTTGGCCGCCTGGTTGACCAGCAGGTCGGAGAACGAGCCGAGGAAGGTGTGACCGCCATTGATCCAGGCCTGTTCCATGGTCTGGAGGCGCTGCTCCGGCGGCAGGCTGAAAAAAGGCCGTGAGGTGACGGGCCGAGTGCCGCCCGTCGGATTGAGCCGCATCGCCGCCCGCATGCCGGGATAATTGGCCTTCATCTCGGCCTGGTATTCGTCCGAGATCGCGTGGTTGCGCATCGGCAGGCTCCAGCTGGGCGTGCGCTGATAGACATAGAGTTCGCCCGCCTGGCGGCCGACTTCCTGCACGATCTGGATGCCGGAAGAGCCGGTGCCGATAACGCCGACCCGCTTGCCGGTGAAGTCGACCTTCTCATGCGGCCATTTCTGCGCCCTGAAGATCTGGCCCCTGAACTTGCCGATCCCTTCGATCTCCGGATCCTTGGGGACGGACAAGGGGCCCGTCGCCATGATGCAATAGGGCGCCTCGACGATCTCGCCGCTTTCGAGCGTGGCGCGCCAGAGTTTTGCCTTGTCATCCCACACCGCGCTCTCGACCCGCGTGTCGAAGAGATAATTGTCGCGCAGCTTCAGCTTGTCGGCGACGAAATTGGCGTAAGCCAGGATTTCCGGCTGTGCGGCGAACTGCTCGGACCAGCTCCATTCCTGCTGAATCTCATCGGAGAAACCGTAACTGTAGTCGACGCTCATCAGGTCGCAGCGCGCGCCGGGATAGCGGTTCCAGTACCAGACGCCGCCGACGTCGCCACCGGCCTCGATACCAAGGACGTTCTTGCCCATTTCGCGAAAGCGATAGACGGCGTACATGCCGCCGAAGCCAGCGCCAACTACGATGATGTCCACGTGTCTGGTGGCCGGGTTTCCTGTCTTGGCGTTCATCTCGATACCTCCGGTCTGACTTTTGAAATGCGGGTCTTGAAAGGGAGAGTGGCGACGGGCGGCAGCCACACAGCACCATTGCGCCGGCCAGGGCGCATCACTTGCGCCCTCCGGCCTTGTAGCGGCGGACAAATGCGCCGAGTTCGCCCACCACGCCACGCCTGAAGAACAGGATGACGGCGAGCAGGATGACGCCTTGCGAAATCAGCGCCCATTCGCCGAACTGCGCCAGGTGGTCGTTGAGGCCGATGACGATACCGGCGCCGACCATCGGGCCTGTCAGCGTGCCGAGGCCGCCAAGCAGCGTCATGAAGATGACCTCGCCCGAGACGTGCCACGAGACGTCCGTCAGGGTGGCGAACTGGAACACCGTGGCCTTCAGGCCGCCAGCCAGCCCGGCCATGCCGGCCGAGAGCGTCATTGCCACAAGCTTGTAGCGGTCGGGCTTGAAGCCCAGCGACTCCACCCTTGGCTCGTTGTCGCGGATTGCCTTGAGCACCTCGCCGAAGGGCGAATGGACGACGCGGTAGAAAAACGCGATCGACAGAACGGTCACGGCAAGGACGAAATAGTAGAAGGAGAAATTGTCCGACAGGTCGATGAAACCGAAGATCTCGGTGCGCGGAATGCGCTGCATGCCGTCCTCGCCGCCGGTGAACTCGGACTGCAGCAGCAGGAAGTAGACGAACTGCGCGATGGCAAACGTGATCATGGCAAACTGGATGCCCGAGCGGCGCACCGCGACCAGGCCTACGAGGAAGCCCATCACGGCGCCGATCAGCATGCCGCCGATGATCGCGATCTCAAGCGAGACGCCGGTGGTCTTGAGGATATGCCCGGTGATGTAGGCCGCGGTGCCGAAGAACATCGCCTGGCCGAAGCTGAGCAGTCCGGCGTAGCCCAGGAGCAGGTTGAAGGAGGATGCGAAGATGACGAAGACGAGGATCGTCATCAGCGTCACCGAGTAGACGAAGAACGGTGCGATCAGCGCCAGAACGAGGATCGCGGCGAGGCCAAGATAGCGGCTCATCACGCGCCCTCCTTCTTTGAAAACAGACCCTGCGGACGCAAAATTAGAGCCAGGATCATGATGACGAAGATCACCAGATTGGCGCCTTCGGGGTAGAACACCTTGGTCAGGCCCTCGACCACGCCGAGAAGGTAACCGGTCAGGATGGCGCCCATGATCGAGCCCATGCCGCCAATCACCACGACCGCGAAGATGACGATCATCAGGCTCGACCCCATCGATGGCGACACCTGGTAGATCGGTGCTGCCAGCACCCCGCTCAGCCCCGCCAGACCGACGCCGAAGGCGTAGGTCAGCGTGATCATTCTGGGCACGTTGATGCCGAAGGACTCGACGATTTCGGGGTTTTCGTTGGCGGCCCTCAGGTAGGAGCCGAGCTTGGTGTGCTCGATCAGGTACCAGGTGCCCAGGCACATGGCGAAGGAGAACAGCACCACCCAGAGCCGGTACCAGGGCAGGAACATGAAGCCCAGATTGACGCCACCGGGGATCGGCGACGAATAGGGCAATCCCGATGAGCCGTATTGCTGGCGGATCAATCCTTCGACGATCAGCGTCACCGCATAGGTGGCGAGCAGGCCGTAAAGATGGTCGAGATGATGGATCGGCTTGAGCACCAGACGCTCCATCACCATGCCGAAGATGGCAACCACCACCGGCGCGATGAACAACGCGCCCCAGTAGTTGATGCCAAGCGTGTTGAGCAGCAGCCAGGCGATGAAGGCGCCGAGCATGTATTGCGCGCCGTGGGCGAAGTTGACCACATGCATCAGGCCGAAGATGATCGCCAGCCCCATCGAGAGCATGGCGTAGAAGGAACCGTTGATCAGACCGATCAGCAGCTGGCCCATGAGGAGTTGGATTGAAATGCCGTCGAACATCGCCGCTTACACTCCCAGATAGGTTTTGACGCGGGCCATGTTGGCCTGGAGCTGATCTGCCGCCAGGACATCGACGACCTGGCCGTGCTCGACCACGACGTGCCGGTCGGCGACCATCTGCGCGAATTTGAGGTTCTGCTCGACCAGCAGGATGGTGTAGCCACGCTGCTTGAGCCTCAGGATCTGCTGGCCGATCTCCTTGACGACAACAGGTGCCAGACCTTCGCTTGGTTCGTCGAGCAACAGGAAACGGCTGCCGGTGCGCAGGATCCGGGCAATTGCCAGCATCTGCTGTTCGCCGCCCGAGAGCATGGTGCCCATGCTGTTCTGCCGGGCGCGGAGATTGGGGAACTGTTCAAGCAGTTCCTCGTCGGAGGAGCCACCGGCACTCAGGACCGGCGGCAGGCCGAGGTTTTCCCGCACCGACAACGAGGCGAAGATCGCACGCTCCTCGGGGCAATAGGCTATACCCTGGCGGGCGATCTCGTAGGTCTGCCTGCCGATCAGTTCCGCGCCCCTGAACCGGATCGAGCCCTTGCGCTTGCGCACGATCCCCATGATCGAGCGCAGCGTTGTCGACTTGCCCGCGCCGTTGCGACCGATCAACGTGACCAGTTCGCCTTCGGGAACCTCGAAATTCATTCCATGCAGGGCCTGGGATTCTGCGTACCAGGCGTTCAGGTTCTCGACCTGAAGCAATGGGGCCTTTGCGGTCTCAGAGCTCATCGACGCCTCCCATGTAGGCACTGATCACGTCCGGGTTGCTCGACACTTCCGCATAGGTGCCTTCGGTCAGGACTTCGCCCTGCTTGAGCACGGTGATGCGCTCGCTCAAGCTGGAGACCACGGACAGGTTGTGCTCGATGATGACGATGGTGCGGTCCTTGCCGACCTTGGCGATCAACTCGGTGATCGGCTCGACATCCTCGTGCCCCATGCCCGCCGTGGGCTCATCGAGCAGCATCACCGAGGGATCGAGCGCCAGCGTGGTGGCGATCTCGAGCGCGCGTTTCTTGCCATAGGAGAGATCGGAGGCGGCTAGGCCAGCGCTGTCGCTGAGTCCCACTTCGCCGAGCAGCGCCATCGCGCGCTCGTTGAGCTCGGCGACTGCCCGCAGCGAGCGCCAGAAATGGAAGGAGCGCCCATATTTCGACTGCAGCGCGACGCGGACGTTTTCAAGGCAGGTCAGGTGCGGAAACGTCGCGGAAATCTGGAATGAGCGCACCAGGCCCTGTTGCGCCACCTCGGAGGTCGGAAGCCGCGAGATATCGCGACCCTCGAGCAGGATCTGCCCGGAGGTCGGCTGCAGCGCCTTGGTCAGCATGTTGAAGCAGGTGGTCTTGCCCGCACCGTTCGGCCCGATCAGCGCGTGCACCGACCCGCGCCTTATCTTGAGGTCGACATCCTTGACCGCGAAAAAGCCGCCGAAGGACTTGCTGATGCCCCGGGCTTCAAGGGCGTATTCGGGCGCGGGAGAACCTGCCTCCGCCGGACTTTGCTGCTCAGTGTGTTGCATGATCCGTCTTTCCTCCCTTGCAGCACATCAGGATGGCAACCCGAGCACGGCCTTGGCCAGAATTGTCCGCTGGATCTCGTTCGAGCCGCCGAAGATCGCCAGTGCGCGGGAATCGAGATAGAGGTTCATCGCGTCGACCTCACCGTTTCCGGTCGGCAGATCGTCGAGAAAGCGGGCCTCTTCGCCTGCAATATCAAGCGTTTCCTCGGTGATCTTCTGGTAGAGCTCGGAGCAGAAGATCTTCAGCACCGACACATCCGCGCCGAGCGTTCCATCGTCGCGCAACTGCTTGGCGAAACGCTCGAAGGCCGAACCGAGATCGTAGAGATCGAGCCGGAGCCGGGCGTAACGGGCCACGAAGGCGGGATCGGCGAAGGCTCCGCGCGCCTCGGCGAGCTGCTCGAGCCGGGACAGCGCAACTTCTGGCCGCGACGGCGCGCCGAGGAAGATCCGCTCGTGGCCGAGCACCGCCTTGGCGAGGTTCCAGCCCTTGTCGACCTCGCCGACCAGGTTTTCGGCCGGGACGCGGACATTCTCGAAGAACACCTCGCAGAAATCGGCTTCCTGGCGCAGGTTCTCGATCGGTCGAACGGTGACGCCCGGCGAGGTCAGGTCGACCAGCAGCACGGTGATGCCCTTCTGCTTGACCTTCTCGTCGCGCGAGGTGCGGGTCAGGAGCAGGATCCAGTTGGCGCAGTGGGCGAGCGTGGTCCAGATCTTCTGGCCGTTGACGATGAAACTGTCGCCGTCGCGCACCGCGGCGGTGCGCAGACTGGCGAGGTCGGAGCCGGCACCGGGTTCGGAATAGCCCTGGCACCAGACATCCTCGCCCGACAGGATGCGCGGCAGGTAATGCGCCTTCTGCGCCTCGGTGCCGAACTCGATCAGCAGCGGGCCGACCAGCCCAATACCGTGGTCGGGAATGCGCGGGCAGCCGAGCCGGGCCCATTCCTCGACATAGATGATGTGCTTGGCGGCATTGAGCCCCATTCCGCCGTATTCCTGTGGCCAGACCGGCGAGAGCCAGCCCTTGTCCGCCAGCGCGTGGTACCAGTCAGCGAGCTCATCGAACACCGGCCGCTGCTTGCGCATGTTGCGCAAGCGCATGGGGCAGTTCTCGTCCACCCAGCTGCGGAAGATCTTTCGGAACTCGGTGTCGGAGAGGCTGTTCCAGTCCTGCTGCTCAGCCATCACAATTCGTCCTTGAACACCGGGGCGCGCTTTTCGACAAAGGCGCGCATGGCTTCCTTGCTGTCTTCGTGCCGGGTCATTTCGACCGTCAGGTTTTGCTCGAAGCGGTAGCCGTCCTTCAGTCCCATGGTCTCGACGGTGTTGATGGCACGCTTGGCAAGGCGGATCGCGGCCGGGCTCTTCGACGCGATGTTGCGGGCAATTTCCATTGCGGTGTCCATCAGCTCCTCGGGCTCGACGCAGGCCTCGATCAGGCCGCGGCGGTAGAGTTCTTCCGCAGGCACCCGCCAGCCGGTCAGCACCATCCGGCGGGTCAGGCCCTGCGGGAAGACGCGCATTGTGTGGCGGACGCCGCCCATCAGGCCGATGTCGATCTCCGGCAGGCCAAAGGAGGCATTCTTGGAGGCGACGATCATGTCGCTGCAGAT
The DNA here is from genome assembly GCF_024105735.1 of Parahoeflea alexandrii. Taxonomy (GTDB): domain Bacteria; phylum Pseudomonadota; class Alphaproteobacteria; order Rhizobiales; family Rhizobiaceae; genus Hoeflea; species Hoeflea alexandrii. The sequence continues at coordinate 2,012,344 of NZ_JAAAML010000001.1, forward strand.
CGCAAGCCCCATGCCGGCGCCGAGCGCCACGCCATTGACCGCGGCAATCACCGGAATGTTCATCTCGATGATGACGAAGCCGACTTCACGGGCGCGGCGCAGATGCCGGTTGGTGTCGCCGGGCACGCCCTGGCCAACCTTGGCGCGAGACTTGATGTCGGCGCCGGCGCAGAAGCATTTTCCCGCGCCGGTGAGCACCACCACCCGCACGCCCGGGGTCTCGTTGAGCTCGTCAAAGACCGAGATCAGTTCCTCGACGAATTCCCGGCTCTGCGCATTGACCGGCGGCGCGTCCATGGTGACGACGGCGATGTGGTCCTTGATGACGGTCTTGATCAGATTGTTTTCCATGTCCGGTTCCTTCAGGCTGCGCGCTCGAGCGCAACGAATTGCAGCCTGAGCTGCGCAGGGTTTCCAAGGGTGGCGTTCAGATTGACGGCGCGCTTCATGTAGAGCCCGATGTCGCATTCATCGGTGAAGCCCATGGCGCCGTGCAGGTGGATGGCCTTGCGGGTGATGTCGACGGCGGCGTCGCCGGCTCGAGCCTTGGCGGCGAGCACGGCAAGGGCCGCGGGCTTGCCCGGCTCGTCGGCCAGCCGTTCAAGTGCGTTGACGATGGCCGCACAGGAGAATTCGGCGACACTCCACATATCGACCAGCCGGTGCTGGATCGCCTGAAAGCTTGCGATCGGCTTGCCGAACTGCACCCGCTCCTTGGTGTAGTCCACCGTGGCTTCGAGCGCCTTCGACCCGGCCCCGGCGAGCTCGGCGGCCAGCGTCAGCCGCGTCGCCTGGATGGCGTCATCGAGCAGGTCATTGCCGAGCAGGCCGCGCGCCAGAACCTGTTCCGCGGCGACAGGGCAACCGTCAAACCGGACCTGCGCCAACGTTGCACCATCGACCGTCGGGCGTTCCGACACACTCAGGCCATCCGATCCCGCCGGTACGCTGATCAGCACCCGCTCGTCTTTCGACCGGGCGAGAACCAAGAAAACATCCGCCGATGCTGCCGCCACAACAAGATCCGCCGTGCCTGAAAGCGTCACCCCGGCCACATCTGCGGTCGCGGTGACCACGGCAAATCCGCCGTCAGTGGTCTGCCAGACGGGAGAAACCACAAGCGAGCCCGAGATCAGCCCTTCGGCCAGCCTCGATCGTTCGGCACCTGGTTCGGCCCCGGCCAGCAGCGTGCCGGAAAACACCGAGAGCTGCGCCAGCGGCTCGGTGATCAGCGCTCGGCCCAGCGCCTCGCTGAGGATCGCCTGTTCGGACAAGCCGAGGCCTGCGCCACCAAGATCCTCGGGCAGCATCAGGCCGAGCCAGCCGGCCTCGGCCATGGCCGACCAGATGTCGCGATCAAGATCCCGGCCCGCACCGCGCCGCGCTCTCAATGACTTGGCGCCATCGAAGCGTTGCGCAAACGCTGCAACGCTGTCGCGCAGCATGGCAAAGGTGCCGTCCGGGTCTTCAAGGATGATTTCGGGCATGGTGCCTCCGTGGAAATGCGAATGGGTCGAGCGCTCGCGGCGCGGTCAGGCCGGCAGGACGTAATCGGCGAACTGTTCGCGCAGTTTCATCTTCATGAGCTTGCCGGTCGCGGTGTGCGGCAGTTCGTCGACAAAGGCGACATCGTCGGGCAACCACCACTTGACCACGCGCTCGGCGAGAAATTCGAGGATTTCGGGGCCGGTAACCTGTGATCCCTTGTTGCGGACGACGATCAGCAACGGTCGCTCCTGCCAACGCGGATGCGGCCGCGAGATGACCGCGGCCTCCTCGATTTCGGGATGGGCCATCGCGGCATTCTCAAGGTCGATCGAGCTGATCCATTCGCCGCCCGATTTGATCACGTCCTTGGAGCGGTCGGTGATCTGGACGTAGCCGTCGGTATCGAGCCGTGCGACGTCCCCGGTCGAAAACCAGCCGTCCGCATCGAGCACATCTCCGCCCTCACCGCGGAAATAGCCGGCGGTGACCCAGGGGCCACGCACCTGCAGATCGCCGGACCGGCCGCTGCCGGCCGGGATTTCGGAGCCATCCTCGCCAACCACACGGAGTTCGACGCCGCACATGGCGCGGCCCTGCAGCACCTGGATATCGACCTGCTTTTCGAACGGCAGGTCGCGGTGCTTGGGCAACAGGTTGCCGATGGTGGCGACCGGGCTGGTCTCGCTCATACCCCAGGCCTGGATGACGAAGACGCCGATGCCGTGGAACTTTTCTATGATGGTGCGGGGCGCCGCAGCACCGCCGATGACAACCCTCTGGAGCGACAGGCGCGAGGGGTCGGCGGCGGGATCGGTTTCGAGATGCTTGAAGAAGCCCATCCAGACCGTCGGCACGCCGAGGCTGAAGCTGCACTTCTCCTCGACGGCGAGCTCGTAGAGGTTCTTGCCGTCGAGATGCGGCCCCGGCAGCACCAGCTTGGCGCCGCACAGGGCGGACGCATAGGGAACGCCCCAGGCATTGACATGAAACAGCGGGACGGCGAGCAGGGTGCTGTCGGCACTGCTCAGCTGCAGGCCGTCCACCTGGCAGACCAGCAGGGAATGAAGATAGGTGGAGCGGTGACTGTAGAGCACGCCCTTGGGGTTGCCGGTGGTGCCGGATGTGTAGCACAGCGAAGACGCCGCGTTTTCATCAAACACCGGCCAGTCGTATTTGCCGTCCTGCTGCGCGATCAGGTCCTCATAGGGTTCCGCCTGGGCGGGCATTCCGGTCATGTGCTCAGCATCGGTCATGGCGATGAAGCGCCGGACATGCGGCAGGGCCGGCGTCAGGTCTCCGACCAGGCCGGCGAAGGTGATATCAAAGAACAGCACGCCGCTTTCAGCATGGTTGAGAATATACTCGATCTGCTCGGGGAACAGCCGCGGATTGACCGTGTGCAGCACCGCGCCGATGCCCGACACTGCGAAATAGAGTTCGAGGTGACGATGGGTGTTCCACGCAAGCGTGGCGACGCGGTCACCGGGCTTGACGCCCAAGGCAATGAGCGTCTGGGCCATCTGCTTGGCGCGATGCGACAATGTCCGGTAGTTGCTGCGCACGATTGTCTGCTCGCAGGTCTTCGAAACGATCTCTGTATCCGGATGGTAGCGCCGCGCATGTTCAAGCAAGCTAGAAATCATCAGCGGCTGCGCCTGCATAAGGCCCTGCATACCAGTCTCCTCCCATGTAACCGCGGACAATGCCTCCCAGCAGTCCACATTCAGATTATCGGCACTGAGCGCGCGATGAGAAGGAAAACCTTCACCTGAAGGAGAGTTTCACAGATGTGAAGTTCCTTGCAGAACATGGATCGCGCGCCAGGTGATCCCCCGTTGGTCAGCGGCCCTATTGCCCGCCGTCGGACGCCTGTCCGGCATTGCCGAAAGAGGTCCAGCCGCCGTCGACATAAAGGATGCCGCCATTGATGTAGGACGCTGCCGGAGACGTCAGGAACAGTGCTGCACCGGCGATGTCTTCGGGGCGTCCCATATCGCCGAGCGGTATCCGTTTGCGGATCGCATCGCTGTCGACCTTGCCCGACTGCTCGAGCGCGGCGACGCCCGGGGTGCGGATATAGCCCGGTGCCAGCGTGGCGCTGCGGATGCCCTTCTGGCCGAGTTCGGCGGCGAAGCAGCGCGTCAGGATGTCGATTGCCGCTTTCGAGGCGCCATAGGCATGGCGCGGCGCGAACGGCAGGAAGCTGTTGATCGAGCCCATATTGAGGATCATCCCCGCCCTGCCCCGCATCAGCGCCAGCGCCGCCTTTGTGCACATGAACGCGCCAGCGAGATTGACGTCCATGACCCGCTCAAGATCAGCCGTGTGCTGCTCCATCGCCGGCTTGAACACATCGGCGATGGCGGCATTGTTGATCATCACATCGATATGGCCGAACCGCTCGGCAATTTGGGCGAAGGCATTTGCGACCGATGTCTCTGAACCGATGTCTGCCTCGATGGCGAGATGCCCATCGCCAAGCGTCTCGACCGCTTTGCGCACCGCCTCGCCGTCCCTGTCGATCAGCGCGACGCGGTCGCCGTTTTCGGCGAACCGCCGAGCGATTGCCCGGCCTATGCCGTTGCCTGCACCGGTGACGACAACCACACGCGGGTCTACTGCGGGTTCAGGTCGTGCGAGCTCGGCCGCCGGCGTTCCATCGACCGGCGGATGGGCGGTTCCGGGCTGGTTGAACGACATCCAGCCGCCATCGGCCACCACCACCGATCCGGTCACATAGCGCGCCGCATCCGAGGCCAGAAAGCCCGCGATGGAGGCGATCTCGTCGGAACGCCCGAGCCGGCCAACCGGGATACGCTGGCGTACCAGCGACAGATCCGCTTTTCCCTCGCGCTCAAGCGCTGCGACCATCGGAGTGCGAATGTAGCCCGGCGCGATCGCTGTCACCCTCACCTTGCGCGCCGCCCATTCGCAGGCCAGCGACTTGGTCATCGAGATAAGCGCCGCCTTTGAGGCGGCATAGGCATTGCGGCCGGGATTGCCCAGAACGCCGGCGAGCGAGGCCGTGTTGACGATGGCGCCGCCGTTTGCGGGCATCCGCCGAGCCGCCTCGCGCGCCATCACGAAGGGTCCGTAGAGATTGGTGTGGATCGCCTTGCGAAACCCGGCCATGTCGGTCTCGAGCGTCGGCTGCATGGTCGGCCCTACGGCGGCGTTGTTCAGGAGCACGTCGACACGGTCGACGACCCCATCGATCTCATTGAACAGGGCCATGATGTTGGCTTCGTCGGAGAGGTCGCACTCAAAGGCATGATGCTGGTCGCCGAATTCCCTTACCGCATCGGCGAGGCCGCTTTGCACCACATCGACGCCGATCAGCAGATCGCCGCGCGCGGCGAACTCCGCCAGCATGGCGCGGCCGACGCCGCCTGCAGCACCTGTAATGATTACAACGCGGGGGGTGCTCATGTGCTTGTCCTCTACCGGTTCAGTCCTTGGACGCGAGGCGGCGAAAATAGCCGTCGCCATACAGAAGGCCCTCGCCCTCATTGGAGATCATCGACACCACGCGGCCGAGAAACAGGCTGTGGCCGCCGCAGGTAACGACATCGACGAGGCGGCAATCAAAGGCGCTGACCGCGCCGTCGAGCAACGGTGCGCCGGTGGCCGCGGTGAGCCATTTGCCGTCTCCAAAGAGCATTTCGCCTTCGGCTCCGCCATCGGAAAACCGCCGCGCCATGCGCGCCTGCGTATCTGCGAGGAAACTGACGCCAAAGGCCTCGCAACGGGTGATGATCTGCGCCACGGCCGAATCCTGCTTGATACTGACAAGAAGGGTCGGCGGCTCCATCGTCGCAGAACAGACGGTGACAGCCGTCACGCCGTCGCGCTCTCCGCCGCAGGCGGCGGTCACCAGGCCGACCGGCTGCACGATCGCGCGCATGCCGGCCAGATAGGCCTCGGTGGAAACGGTTTCAGCTCTGTTTGTCAGCACGTTATCCAAACCATGCTCCTGGAAATGTATCATTCAATTGCGCCACACCGCCAACGTGCAGCGTGATCGCGCGGGTTCGGAGGGCCGACGACCGTTGCCTGATTGATCAGCCAGCCTTGGCCTTGCCCATGTGGTAGACCGGGTCGTCGGGGTAATTGCCGCCGATCGGGGTTCTTGGCCCGAAACGCTCTTCCTCACTCTCTCCTGGCGCGGTCTGCGGCTCGACCCAGTCGAAGACCACCGTGCGCTCGAGCACGCGCCACTCGCCCTCGCGTTTCTCGAAGACGTCGCAATAGCGGCCGCTCAAGGCAAACTGGCGCACCACGCCATCGCCACCGGCGCCGCGCTGCAAGGCCGAGAAATAGCTTTCCACATGCGCCGTCGTCGCCGACTTGAACTCGATCAGGACATTGGAAATGGCGTGAATGTTGCGCGGACCCTTGGCCCAGACCGCTCTTGCCCATTCGACGAAACCATCGATCGGGCCGTTGTAGCTGCCGTGATTGTCGATCGCGTCGGGCCAGTAGGCTGAGCGAAGCGTGGCCTCGTCGGCACGGTCGATGCCGCGGCAATAGAGATACAGGCAATCGCGGATGGCTTCGCGGTCCATCAGTTCGACAATTCTGGCTTCCATGTCAGTGGCGGTCATCGGTGGCCTCCTCTTTCAGAACAATCAGCGCGTCGAGCGGCACAACGCCCTGTCCGCGCGGCAGCACCCGGACCGGATTGAGATCGATGCTCTCGATGCGGTCGGCATGCGCTGCGGCGAAGCGTGACAGGTTCGAGAGCATCCGCGCAAGCGCCTCGATATCGGATGGCGGGGCGCCGCGAACCCCTTCGAGCATGGCGTGCCCACGGATCTCGCGGATCATCCGCATGGCTTCCGCTTCATCGAAGGGGGCCGCGCGGAAAGTCACGTCCTTGAGCACCTCGACGAAAATGCCGCCGAGACCAAACATCACCACCGGACCCAGCACCGGATCCTGCATGACGCCGGCGATCGTCTCGACGCCCTCGGGCGCCATCGGCGCCACCAGGATGCCGTCGAGCCTGGCGCCAGGCGCGTGTTCGGCGGCGCGATGCAGGATCTCTGCAGCTGCCTTCCGGGCCGCATCGGCATCGCGCAGATTGACGGCAACGCCGCCGACTTCGGTCTTGTGGGCGATATCCGGGGAGCAGATCTTGAGCACCACCGGAAAGCCGATCCGGCTCGCCGCCTCGCCCACGTCCTCACCCAATGGCACAAGCCGCTCGCCGGGGAAATCGAGCCCCGCCCGGGCGAGGATCGCCTTTGCATCCGCCTCGCTCAACGGGCCTTCCGGCAGCTCGAGCCGCGCGCCCGGGGCCACCGGAGCCCCATCCCGGTTGAGATCGAAGCCCTGCCTGAGCCAGACCAGTGCGCCGAGCGCTCCGGCGAGCGCCGAGCCATCCTCGTAGACCAGGAAGCCGTCCTTCTCGTACTGGCGCACCACCTCGTCGGGCGCCGACATGGTCAGGCCCCGGATCTTGCCCTCCTGCCCGTCCATCGCCGCCATCAACGCCTTGCGCAACGGATCGGCAAAGTTTTTCGATGACGGTCCGGTGCCGAGAATGGCGGTGAAGATGTCGTAGCCGCCCTCGGTGATCATGGCGCGCACATAGCTCGTCAGCATGTCCATGTCGCTGACCACCTGCGCGGTCGCATCGACCGGGTTGCGCGGCGACGAATAGGGCAACATCTCTCTGAGCTTGTCCTGCGCCGCGTCGGGCATGGGCGCCACATCGAGACCGGCCGCTTCGGCGTCGTCCGCCAACTGGATGCCAAAGCCGCCCGACATGGTGAAGATGCCGGTGCGGTTGGAGGGAGGATAGATGCCTGACGCGCAGGCATACGCGACATCCAGTTGCTCGGCGGTGGTGCTGGCCCGGTAGACGCCATATTGGCGCAGCACCGCGTCGAAAACCGCATCCGAGCCGGCAAGCGAAGCCGTGTGCGATGCCGCGGCCTCCGCGCCGACGTCCGAGCGGCCGGTCTTCATGAAGATGATGGCCTTCTCCGCCTTGCGCGCCCGTTCGAGCGCACCGATGAAGGCGTCGCGATCGCGCACGCCCTCGGCATAGGCCATGATCACGTTTGTTTCGGGTTGCCGGACCATCCAGTCGAGCGTTTCGGCAACATCGATGTCGCATTCATTGCCGGTGGTGACCCACTGGCTGATGCCGAGCCCGCGCTTGCGGGCAAGATGGGCAATATGCGCACCGTAGGCGCCGCTTTGGGAGACGATGCCGACCGGACCGGGCGCAATCAGCTGATTGTCGAGCACCACGGAGAACGTGCCGAAATAGCCAACCGACGGGTTGAAGACGCCCAGGCAGTTCGGTCCGAGCAGCCGCATGCCTCTGCTCCTGGCAATGGCGACCATGTCGGCCTGAAGCCGCGCGCCGTCGGTGCCGGTTTCGGCAAAGCCTGCGGAAAAGACGATCGCCGATTTCACCCCGGCTTGCGCGCACTCCTCCACCGCCTGTCGGGTGAGGTGCGAAGGCACGGCGAGAATGGCAGTGTCGGGGATTGCCGGAAGTGCCGCGATGCTGGAATAGGCGGGCAGTCCCTGCACGGTTTCGCGCTTCGGATTTACCGGCAGCACTTGACCCTTGAAACCGGACTCCCTGAGGTAACGCAACGGCCGGCCGCCGATCCGTGTCGGATCATCGGACGCGCCGACAAGGGCAACGCTCAGCGGCGCCAGCAGGCTGGAGAATGCGTCACTCATTGCGTCAGATCCTGCGGTTGTCCGAAACGGGGTTCCGGCAGGCCTTTGACGCCGAGCCCTTCAAGCGCGTAAAGCGCGCCACCGTGCGGATGGCGGGAAATGGCGCGTCCCGATCCGGAATCCTTGATCGAGGTGAGGTAGAGCGTTGTCAGGTCGGGTCCGCCGAAACTCATGCAGGTCGGCATGTCGGTCGGCGCCTCGATCAGGCAGTCGAGCTTGCCATCGGGCGTGAAGCGGCCGATCTTTCCCGCCTGAACCAGCGCTACCCAGATGCAGCCTTCGCTGTCGACCGTGGCGCCATCTGGTCCGGAATCAAACTCGGCGGTATCGACATGGATCCGGGGTCGGTCGAGCGCCCCCTCTTCCTTGTCGTAGGCATAGGCCCGGACCTTGCGGTCGAGACTGTCGGAAAAATACATCGTCGCCCCGTCAGGGCTGAAACAGAGCGAATTGGCGATGCGGATGCCATTGGCCAGCACATCGGCCTTGCCGGTGCTGTCGACGCGGATCAGCTCGCCGCTGGCTTCGGCGTAGACGCCCATCGAGCCGCAGAGGAAGCGGCCCTGGCGGTCGACCTTGCCGTCATTGAAGCGGATGCGGTCGCTTGGCCGCGGCAACTTATAAAGCGGCGCACACTCTCCGCTGGCGATGTCGACGAGATAGATACCGTCCACAAGGCCCGCCACCAGCTTGCCGTCCTGGGCCAGACCGATGGAGCCGATCATCGAGGGGACCTCGATCTGCCGGAAGGTTCCGGCCAGCGTGTCATGCATTCTGATCAGGCGCGAGACGCCATCCACCCAGTAGAGCGTCGCATTGTGCGGATCCCAGACCGGGCTTTCGCCGAGCATGTCAGCGGTCGGTGAAATGCGCCGGGCGGTTACGTTTCTGGCTACTTTGGTCATGTCGGGCTCTGGAATGCATTCGGGAACAGGCGCGGCCGGAGCAAAGGTCCGGCCGCGCTGGTTCAGGTCTGCCTACTTCTTGAGAAGCGCGCAGGCGCTGTCGGCTTCAGACCGCCACGCGTCCTCAGCGGCGATTTCGCCGATGATTTCGTAGTAGTCCCATTCACCCTTCGATTCCGAAGGCGCCTTCACCTTGGATGCCAGCATCGGCTTCATGACCACGCCGTCACCGCGGATCTTCGCATCCTTGACGATGGCGTCACTGACCGGCATTTCGCGCATCGATGTCATCACTGAGACGCCATCATCGGCACCAGCCGCAGCGATGGACTTCAGATAATGGGTGACTGCGGAATAGGTGACCAGCTGCGCTTCGTTGGGCTTGCGTCCGTTGAAGGCCTCGCTGAAGCGCTGCGCCAGGGCGCGGCTTTCATCATCGCGATCCCAGTAGGCAGCGCTCGAGAACACCATACCCTTGGTCGGCTCCAGGCCGATGGCGTGGATGTTGTTGATCAGCACGCCGAGCGGAGCGAGGTTCTGCCCGGCGGCCACGATACCGAATTCGTTGGCCTGCTTGATCAGGTTTCCGAGATCGGCGCCGGCATTGGCGATGCCGATGGCCTTGGCGCCGCTGGCTTGAGCCTGCAGCAACTGCGACGAGAAGTCGTTGGTGCCGAGCGGATGCAGCGTCGAGCCGACGACCTTGCCGCCGGCGGCCTCGATGAAGCGGGTGGCGTCTTCCTGCCACGTCTTGCCGAAGGTGTAGTCGACGGTGATGAAGTACCAGCTGTCCATGCCCCGCGCCATCTGCGCGGCAACCGCACCCTTGGCCAAGGTATAGGTGTCGAAGGCCCAGTTGGTGGTCATCGGCGAGCAGGATTCATTGGTTACCGCAGTGGATGCGCTGCCCGAAACGATGTAGGGTTTCTGCTTGTCACGCATGATGTCGTTGACGGCATGGGCGATAGACGACGCGGAACAGCCGACAATCGTGTCGACGCCTTCCTCGTCCACCCACTTGAGCGCTTGTGCGACACCAATATCGGGCTTGTTCTGGTCGTCGGCGACCACGACCTCGATTGGCGATCCGTTGACCGAGCCGCCGAAGTCCTCGACGGCCATCTTGACCATCAGCACCGAGCCGGGGCCACAATTGTCGGCATAGGGGCCGGACTGGTCGGCCATCACGCCGATACGGACAACGTTGTCCGAGATTTCGGCGCTCGCAGGCGATGCGACTAGAGCCGTGGTCAGCATCAGCATGCCGGCAAGGCCAGTGGTTTTCCTCAATGTAGTCATGGTTTCCTCCCGTTGAATTTCTGTCCAGATTTGATCGCGCGCCACATGCGCCGGCTCCCTGCCGGCTACGAAAACGCGTAGGTAATTCCCCCGTCGACAAACATCATGTCGCCTGTCACGTAGGATGACTCATCAGACGCCAGATAAACGGCGGCGCGCGCGATATCCTCGGGCTCGCCCAGCCTCCCCAGCGGCACCCGCTGGCGACGGCGCTCCCAGGCCTCCTCGCTCACCACCCGCATTGCACCGTCTGTGCGGGTTGACCCCGGGGCAATCGCATTGACCCGGATATTGTCGGCACCGAATTCGGCGGCCGCGCTGCGCGTGGCCGCAGCGACGGCGGCCTTGATCGCGCTGTACATGATGCCATGCTTCATCGCGAGAACCGCCGAGGGGGACGCGATATTGACGATCGCCCCGCCGCCCGCTCCGCGCATCTGCTCGAGCACAGCCTGATAGCCCCAGATCACGCCCTTGAAACCGACGTCGATCATCCTGCCGATGGTCTCTTCGGATTGCTCCTCGAGCGGGCCGTAACGGTTCCACATGGCGTTGTTGACCAGCACCGTTACCGGCCCGAAAGCCTCGCGCGCAGCCTCGGCGGCGGCAAAGACCTCGTCGCGTTTTGCCGCGTTGCCGGTGATAGCGATGGCCTTGCCGCCGGATGCGCGAAGTGCCTCTGCTGCCTGCTCGGCAGTATCCTGGCGGATGTCGACGACACCGACTGCAGCCCCCTCGCGGGCATAGGCTTCACAGATCGCACGGCCGATGCCCTGACCACCGCCGACGATGAGCGCGACGCGCCCCTCGAGCCTGCCGCTCATAGCGAGATGTTCCGAAAGTGCATCCGATTTCCTCCAGCGGAGCCGGTTTCCAGCGCGAAAGGCAACCCTGGTCGCCTCCTCCTGCCGCGCTTCAACCCGGCGTCTTCCTTGGAAAAGAAACTGGCATGTTTCCGCCAGTTCCAGTAGAAATATTCTTATGTGGGGCAGAATTTCACAGATGTGAATTTGGGAGGTTAACGGGCCATGGCGAATCCGCAGGTCAAATCAGCGACACGCGCCATCGAGATCCTCGAATACTTCAAGCTGGCGCAGCAACCGCGTTCGATGTCGCAGATGGCGAGCGATCTCGGCTACCCGCAATCAAGCACCACCGTGATGCTCAAGACGCTGGTCAACCTCGGCTATCTGAATTTCGACAGAAGCACGCGCGACTACTTTCCCACCCCGAAGCTTACCGCTCTGGGGGACTGGATTCCGCGCGTCATGTTCGGCTCCGGACAGATGATCGATGCGCTCAACGACCTGCATGCAGCGACCGGCGAAGGCGTGTTCCTGGGAACCAAGAACGACATCTACCTGCAATATACCCGGACGAAGGAGTCCATTCACGCGCTGCGCTTTCACATCGACGAAGGCTTCATGCGGCCGATCACGCTCTCGGCTGCGGGATGGATCCTGCTCTCCACGCTGCCCGAGGACAAGATCGACAACATCGTCCGGCGGGCCAACATCGCCACGCAGAACCCGAACGAGCGCACAGACACCAAGACAATACTGGCGCGGATCAAGGAGATCCACGAGAACGGCTTTGCCTATGCGGAGAACATGCCGCTTGAAGGCGGCTCCACCCTGGCACTGAGGCTTCCGGCCGAACTGCAAGGACAGCCAGTGGCGCTGGCACTGGGCGGCGTCACCGACCGGTTCAAGAAGAATTTTACGGAGTACAAGAAAGCACTCTTCGCCGCAGCGGAAGCGGTCAAGCAGGACAATGACTTCGACCTGCCGGTCCGCATCAGCCTTTGAACAGAGCATCTTAACCGAGTGGCAGGCAGGTGGATGGACCCTCGCCCAGTGATTCGGCTTATCCTGTGTTCCAAACAACCCACATCGGACCAGGCATCTCCTGTTCGCCCCGGACCGGACAAGCCACCTGCGCCTTGCCTACAGGCACAATACATAAACATCTCAATGATTTAGGCAGAAAATCAGCGCCCGTGAGCTTTCAACGGCCATGTTCCGCACCCGTTTATGGTTCGCGCCGCCAATGTTCCTTCATTGTTTCTTTACCCCTTGCGGAACACATATGGAACATGGTACCCAAGTTCTGGTTTTGTTTCATTCCGGCAATTGGGCCGGACCCCGGGGTAAAATGCCAATGTTGACGCGCAAACAGCACGAGCTTCTGCTCTTCATCAATGAACGCATGAAGGAAAGCGGCATTCCGCCATCGTTTGACGAGATGAAGGATGCGCTCGACCTGGCATCGAAGTCCGGCATCCACCGTCTGATCACGGCGCTGGAAGAGCGCGGTTTCATTCGGCGGCTTCCAAACCGCGCCCGTGCGCTTGAGGTGATCAAGCTTCCCGACAGCTACCAGGCCAACCTGCAGCCACGCCGCGGATTTTCTCCGAGCGTGATCGAAGGCAGTCTGGGCAAACAGCCAGAGCCGGCACGGCGGGCGGAACCTGCCAATGACGAGGCGTCGCACGTGGCGGAAGTGCCAATGATGGGCCGCATTGCAGCTGGCGTGCCGATTTCGGCGATCCAGAACATCACCCACAACATCACCGTTCCTGCCGAGATGATCGGCCCCGGAGACCATTACGCGCTCGAGGTAAAGGGCGATTCAATGATCGATGCCGGGATCTTTGACGGTGACACCGTGGTGATCCGCAACATGTCGACCGCCAATCCGGGCGACATCATCGTGGCACTGGTCGATGACGAGGAAGCAACACTGAAGCGCTTCCGGCGCAAGGGTGCGTCGATCGCGCTCGAGGCGGCGAACCCGGCCTATGAAACCCGGATCTTCGGGCCCGACCGGGTGAAGGTGCAAGGCAAGCTGGTCGGCCTTATCCGGCGCTATCACTGAAGCGCGTACCCTTCACTGTGCCGGAAGTATGATCTCTGCCTGCAGTCCTTAAATGATCGCTTGAGACACCGTGCCGTGCATTGCATCCCCTGATGAATGTATGGGCGAAAAGATCGCTGGCAGTGTGGTCAATTTGGCAAATCGAACGTGTCCGTGCGCCAATCATAGTAACGCTGGATCGTCCACGGTCGGGTGATGCCCTGCAGGGCCGCCCTGATTTGAATGTCCTGCCTGATTTCGGGATCGGGCTTCGGACCGCTTTGCGGCAGATATTGCCGGGTTGGCTCCTCGAGTGTAATTGCCAGCGCCCCGGAGCGGCGCAGTGTTCGCGACGTGATCAGTGTGGCGCCCGACCAGCACCTGCCGAGATAGACGGGAACAGCCACGATCACCAGATCGGCCCGGTCACAGGCGGCGCCGATCAAGTCCGCTTTATCGATGGCGATGATGGCAAGCTGCTTGTGGACTGCGGCACAGAGGCCGCGGCCGGCGCAGTGAAACCGGGAAGGTTCGCGAACCGCCGACGCAAGCAGCCGGTCAAGGATATCCGGGGCCGGTTCATCCGACGTGGATTTTTTGACGGTTTCGGCAGGTAGCGGTGGCAAATGTGGCATCCCCCGGAGCGCAGTCTGCCACTGGCGAAAGATGAAGGCCGATGGCCTGGCTGCATTGCTGGCAAGGCTACCCCCGGTTTTCAGCCCGACAAGTCTGCCATCCTCGCTGACCAGCAGATCCGGTTCAGCCTGCCTGAATGGCGGCAACACCAATGTGAGACCGAGGCAGATCAGGGCCAGCCCGAAGAGACGCAGCCAGCTTGTCAGAAACACCAGCAGCACAAAGCCTGTTCCCGCAATCAGCGTGGCCTCGACCGGGATCTGCCCGACACTGACATCGCCACCAAGATCATTGACGAAATTGGCTGCCGCAATCACAGCTTCGAGCCCCTGCCCCATCAGCCTGAGCGGCCAGGCCTCCAAACCGAACGGCATCACGAGCATGGCAAGAAGCCCGGCAGGCATGACAATGAATGTCACCAATGGCATCGCCAGAAGATTGGCAAGCAATCCGTTGCCCGCCACCCGGTGAAAATGATGTGCGGAGAACAGACCGGTGGCGAGACCCGCGACCAGCGATGTGATGGCAAGGCCAAGCATTGCCTTTGCGACAAGACCCGGCAGGCTGCGCAGTCCCGGCCGCCTGGCCTGAGCCACCTCGCGGGCGGCGGTGTTACGGGGCCGACGGGCAATGGCGGCATAGGCGGATATCAGCGCCGCGGTTGCGGCAAACGACATCTGGAAGCCCGGGCCAACGACTGCGGAGGGTGAGATCAGGATGATCACGATTGCCGCAAGCGCGACATTGCGCATCGTCAGCGCCGGCCGGTCGACCAATACGGCCACAAGCATCACGGTTAGCATCACCCAGGCCCGCTGCGTCGAGACGCTGCCGCCCGATATCATCAGATAGGCCGTGGCGGTCATCAGCGCACCGATCGCCGCAATTTTCTTGACCGGCAATGCCTCCACCAGGGCCGGAAACACCGCCAGGGCTTTCCTGACCCCGATATAGAGTATGCCGGCAGCCAGAGCCATGTGCAGCCCGGAAATCGCGAGAATGTGGGCAAGACCCGTGGCGCGAAGCACATCGACAGTTTCCCGACTGATGCCGCGCCGGTCGGAGACCGTGAGCGCCGCTGCAATGCCACCCGGATCCCCCGGCAGTACCAGGCGTATCCGGGCGGCAATGTCCTCCCTGGCCGTGCGCAAGCCGTCTTTCCAGACCTGCACAAGGCCGCGTCCATCCTGTGGCTCGACGTTGTAAGCCGGTGCACGGTAGAAATAGCCTTGCGCACCAATACCATCGGCAAAGGAGCGGAAGGCAAAATCATAACCGCCCGGCATGACCGGGCCCGAGGGGGCAGTCAACCTCGCCCGGCCATTGATCTGGGAACCGACCGGCGCCGGCTGATGCGGGCGTCTTGCCGAAAGCCGCACCCGGTCCGGAGGCCGCCGGATCTGAGGATCAGCCGTGTTCTTGAGGCGTATCAGGTAGCGCACCCTGCCGTCGGGATCGAACTCACGGGCCTCGACCAGGCCCGTAACCGAGGTGGTCACGTCGGAATCGAGCAGGATGACACCATTGTGCGCCTCGAAAGCCGCGGCCAGCGAACCCGAAATCAGGGCGGCTGCAAATCCGGCCGTTCGCGCTACCCCACTGTGGCGCAAGCGGGTAAATACACCCGCCAGCAAGGCAGCCATCAATCCGGCCGCCAAAAGCAACAAGGGAGGATCGGTGGGCGCCATGTAGTAGAGCCCCGCCCCTGCGCCCATGGCCACGGGAAGAAACAGGAAAGCCAGCCCCCGGTCTGTTTCCACAGATGCTGCCGACTGGAAAGCACGACCGAGGCGGGTTGCGATGCCGGGCGCCGGGCGGGCGGCGGCGACATCACTCAGACGCCGGGTATCACGCCACGCGACCGGCAAGGTGCCGGCATCGTCAAGCGGAAGTGCCGGCGTGGCAACGGCGCGCGCACCGACCTTTTCGTGTTCTGTGACCTCGCGTTCTGCCTGCATCATGCACGCCTCGCCTGAAGCGTGCGAGTCTACCACCGAAACGAGCAGAAACGCTACCCTGAATTGCAATGACGGTTACCGCACCGCAACTCGTCACCGTTCATCGTCATGCGCCAACTCCATGGCGTTTGTTACACAATTCCAAAGTGTTATCATTTTCTAAAGCGAACGTTTGCGGGCCTTTGCATATCCGCTCGCAGCCCGACAATTAGCCATGTGCATAGCTTGGCACGGTGCAGCAAATCATATAGCTAGACGCGTGACGGTCATCCAAGACGTCGGCCACGCGCCGAACGCCTGCATTTGTGGAAGGACATGCCATGGCAGACAACAACGCAAAAATCACTATGGACGGTAAAGAGGTCGACCTGCCGATCAAAACCGGCACAATCGGCCCCGACGTCGTCGACATCGGCACGCTTTACAAGAACACCGGCGCCTTTACCTATGACCCCGGTTTCACATCCACGGCGTCTTGCGAATCCAAGATCACCTTTATCGACGGAGATGAAGGCATTTTGCTGCACCGGGGCTACCCGATCGACCAGCTTGCCGAGCACGGCGACTTCCTTGAGGTCTGCTATCTGCTTCTTTACGGTGAACTGCCGACAGCGACACAGAAGGCAGATTTCGATTATCGCGTGACCCGCCACACCATGGTGCACGAGCAGATGAGCCGGTTCTTCACCGGTTTCCGCCGTGATGCCCACCCGATGGCCGTCATGTGCGGCTGCGTCGGCGCCCTGTCGGCGTTCTACCACGACTCGACCGACATCACCGACCCGCATCAGCGCATGGTCGCCTCGATGCGGATGATCGCAAAGATGCCGACACTTGCCGCGATGGCCTACAAATACCATATCGGCCAGCCCTTCGTGTATCCAAAGAACGATCTCGACTACGCTTCCAACTTCCTGCGCATGTGCTTTGCGGTGCCTTGCGAGGAGTATGAGGTCAACCCGGTGCTGTCGCGGGCGATGGACAGGATCTTCATCCTGCACGCCGACCACGAACAGAACGCCTCGACCTCGACCGTTCGCCTGGCAGGCTCCTCGGGTGCCAACCCGTTCGCCTGCATCGCAGCGGGCATTGCCTGCCTCTGGGGCCCGGCTCATGGCGGCGCCAACGAAGCGGCACTCAACATGCTTTCGGAGATCGGCAGCGTCGACAAGATCCCGGATTTCGTCAACCGGGCCAAGGACAAGAACGATCCGTTCCGCCTGATGGGTTTTGGTCACCGGGTCTACAAGAACTACGATCCGCGCGCCAAGATCATGCAGAAGACCACGCACGAAGTGCTGGGCGAACTGGGCATCAAGGACGATCCACTTCTCGAAGTGGCAATGGAGCTCGAGCGGATCGCGCTGACCGACAGCTACTTCATCGAGAAGAAGCTCTACCCGAACATCGACTTCTACTCGGGCATCACGCTGAAGGCGCTCGGCTTCCCGACCACCATGTTCACGGTTCTGTTCGCGCTTGCGCGGACCGTCGGCTGGATTGCCCAGTGGAGCGAAATGATCGAGGATCCGGGCCAGCGTATCGGACGTCCGCGCCAGCTCTATATCGGTGAACCGGCCCGCGATTACGTGCCTGTGTCGAAGCGCTGAGTTCGGCGCCTGACCGACAGACTACCGAGAAAGCGCCTTCGGGCGCTTTTTTCGTTTCAGGGGTAATCTTCGAGTCCAGTATGAAATGCGGTGTTGCCAATTCTGGACCATGAGGGAACAGGCGCCGGGCCGGATCATCCTTCGGGTTCGCCGATACGGCAGTGTCGGAGACCGTTTGCCCGGATGCGCTCGTGGTGGGCGTTCAGTTGCCCGCGAGCACCGAAAGCACGGTCCGGGCCGCAAGCTCCGATGCAGGCACACCGACTTCCATCCGCGAGCGGATCAGCTCGAAATCAGACAGCACGGCGGCCCGGTGCAATGTGTCCGTGGCCAACTGGTTTGCCTGGCGTGCCAGGCGCTCCGGGCGCACCTGCTTGTCATAATACTCGGGAATGACAACGCGGTCGGCGATCATGTTGGGCAAGGCGCCTGTCCAGGTGGTGATCATGTTGAACAGCACTCTGGCGATCGGATCGAGCTTGTAGCAGGACATGTGCGGCACCCCCGCCAGTGCCAGTTCAAGCAAGACCGTTCCGGAAGCGGCCATGGCGACGTCGGCCTCGCCGAAAGCCTGCCATTTGGCGGCTTCACCGGTAACAATCCTGCAACCGACATCCCAGCCGAGAATCTCATCTCGGATCTGCCGCTCTACATGGGCACCGGCTGGAAGCACGAAGCGGATTTGCGGGTTGATCCCGGCGAGAACCCGGGCCGCCTCCCCGAACACCGGTGCAAGCCGCCTGACCTCGCTTTGCCGAGACCCGGGCAGCAGCAGGCAGGTGAGCGGTGCCTGGGCAGACCTTGCCGGCTTGCGGGCCATCTGGGCTGCGAATGCCGCGGCCAGACCCGGATCCTCCATCAACCGGTGGCCGACATAGGTCAGCGGCGGTCCGCCGAGCCGTGCCACGATTTCCGGTTCGAACGGAAAGATGGAGAGCACATGATCGACATACGCCGTCATTGCCGCCGCCCGCTCGGGTTTCCAGGCCCAGACGGTCGGACAGACATAATTGATGATCCTGGTGGCAGGCAACGCCTTGCGAACCTTGCGGGCGACGCGGTGGCTGAAATCCGGACTGTCGATAATGATCAGGCAATCGGGCCTTGCCGCAATGATGGCATCGGCGGCCTGGCGTATGCGCATGACCAGTCTGGGCAAGCGGGCCAGCACTTCGGAAAATCCGATGATGGACAATTCGGTGAAGTCGAAGAGCGAGTTCAGCCCCTCGGCAGTCAGTTGCTCACCACCGACGCCAACCAGTTCGGGCTGTTCGCCGCTCTGAATGGCAATCTGGCGGACAAGGTCCGCGCCGAGAATATCGCCGGAAGGTTCGCCCGCAATGACTGCCAATTTCAACGCCGTCATTGCTTGCCCCCGCCTTGGCCCGGCTCGATGCCGGTCACGAAAAGGCCCAGCCGATCAGCCACCTCCACCAGCTGCTCGCGCTCGAGAACCAGAGCTCGGCCCGCCTCGATGGCGATGCCCGAGAGGCCTGCCGCATGGGCATTGGTTACGGTATCGGGCCCAACCGAAGGAAGATCGGCGCGCTCGTCCTGTCCAGGCTTGCAAAGCTTGACCAGAACTCCGCCGGGAGACGACAGTCTTCCGCCCTGGCGCAGGTCGGCAACTCTTGCCAGCATCGCGTCTGTCCCCTCCAGGCCTTCAAGAGCAATGACCCGGCCGCCGACGGCAACCGCGCCCTGACCGATATCGAGGCGCCCCAATGCCAGGGCGGCACCGGACGCCGCCTCTATATCCCGCCTGTCGGCGGCAGAGGGTATCTTGCTGCCCAACGGACCCGCCTGCCCGAGCAGATTGGGTGCCACCTGCTGCGCGCCAAGAACCCGAACGCCCTCGTTTTCGAGCACGGCAATTGCCAGCCTGAGGATCTTGTCATCGCCGCCCGAGGCGAGAAGCCCCAGCGACGAGGCGAAGGCAAACAGCGAGCGCAACGTGGGACGGACCTCACGGAGCCGCGGGCGCCGCCTGATGCCGCCTGCAAGCACGACAGAACCTATCTTCTGACGGCGCACCATGGCGGCAAAGGAAGCGAGATCGGCGATGCTGAGCTCGCTGCTGTCGAAGCCGGACCAGTCCTGATCCGCTTCTCCGGTGATCCTGAATACAAAGGGATCATGGCCGAGCTTTCGTGCTGCATGCGCTACCAGAAGCGGGAAACTGCCCTTTCCGGCCAGAATTGCGAGGCGTCCGATAATCTCTTGTGCGCCGGGTGCAGCACTCACCGGCTTCAGCCCCGCTGACCCCGGGCCGGCGATGACAGCGCGCGTTCGCTTTCAGCATCGATGAAGGCGATGATATCCACGACGGCCGCATTGTTGTCGGTCTGCTCGCGAACACGGGCAATGTTCTCGCGGATCGGCGTGGTCGGATTGAAGATCGCCTTGAAGGCGCGCCGGACCTCATGGATGTCGGACTTGCTGAAGCCGGAGCGCTGCATACCGATGATGTTGAGGCCCATAAGGATGCCGGGATTGCCATTGAGCATGCCATAGGGAATGACATCATTGTTGACCGCCGCCAATCCGCCGATAAAGGCGTGATGACCGATACGGACAAACTGATGCACAGCCGCGCCACCGCCCATGATCACGCGATCACCGATGGTTACGTGACCGGCCAGCATAACATTGTTGGACAGGATGACATTGCTGCCCACATGGCAGTCATGAGCGACGTGGGAATAGGCCAGGAACATGGAATGATCACCAACCGTGGTCTTTCCGCCAAAATCCGGCATTCCCGGATGCATGGTGACGCCTTCGCGGATCGTGCAGGATCTGCCGATGATCAGCTCGGTATCCTCACCCTT
Source organism: Parahoeflea alexandrii (assembly GCF_024105735.1). Lineage (GTDB taxonomy): Bacteria > Pseudomonadota > Alphaproteobacteria > Rhizobiales > Rhizobiaceae > Hoeflea > Hoeflea alexandrii. The sequence goes on from NZ_JAAAML010000001.1 coordinate 2,032,632, forward strand.
GTAGTGGATATTCTGCGGTGCGCAGCCTAGAACGGCATTGGGAAAAACCACGGTTCCCTCGCCGATCGTGGTGCAGCCCTGGATGACAACATGGCTCATCAGCCGGACGTTGTCGCCGAGTTGAACCTGGGGCCCGACATGGCAGAACGGCCCGACCTCGACGTTGATGCCAAGTTGCGCCCCATCCTCGACGAGTGCGGTAGGGTGTATGCGGGCCGCGTGAAGGGCAGCAGGCGCAGGGGATGTCATCAGGACTCGCTTTCTCCGGGAGCCAGCATGGCTCCGATGTCCGCCTCGGCGGCTTTGGCGCCATCAACCGTGGCTTCGCAATGGAACCGCCAGATGTTGCCGCGCTGCTTGATTTTTGTGACGTGATACTCGAGCCGGTCACCCGGAACAACCGGCTTGCGGAACTTGGCGTTATCAATCGTCATGAAATAGACGATGTTGTTGCCGCCCCCGGTGGCCTTGGCGCAGATGGCGCCGGCCGTCTGCGCCATACCTTCGATGATCAGAACACCCGGCATGATGGGGTTGCCGGGAAAGTGTCCGGTAAAATGCGGCTCACTGGCAGTGACATTCTTGATGCCGACGGCGGAATTGTCACCGTCTATCGCTTCTATCCGGTCAACCAGAAGGAACGGATAGCGATGCGGCAGAAGCTTCATGATCTCCCGGATATCAGCAGACTCAAGTGTGTTTGTCGCGGTTTCCGTCATCAGTCCTCTCCGCCCCGTTTTCTCTCTTTCTTGCCGAACGCGCGCGCATTTGCTGCAGCCGCATCCTGAAGGAACCCTCGCATGGGCCGCGCGGGCTGCCCACCCCAGCGAACTCCCGGTGGGACGTCACCCGCAACGCCGCTCAAAGCCGCGATCTGGGCACCGTCGCCTATGGTAACATGACCGTTGATGCCGGCCGCTCCGCCTATCATCACGCCGTTTCCGAGCGTGGCACTTCCGGCGATCCCAACCTGAGCAACGATCACGCAGTGGCGACCTATCCGGACATTGTGCGCAATCTGGACAAGATTGTCGATCTTGGTGCCTTCGCCGATCACCGTGTCATCCAGTGCGCCGCGGTCGATAGTGGTACCCGACCCGATCTCGACTTGATCCTGAATGATCACCCGACCGATCTGCGGGACCTTCTCAAGTCCCCTCGGCCCCGGAACATAGCCGAAGCCGTCCTGTCCTATCCGAGCGCCCGGGTGGATGACAACATTGTTGCCCAGCAGCGCATGCTGAACCGTGGCCGCATGCCCGATGTGGCAATCCCGGCCAATGCGTGTTCCCGGACCGATGGCGGCGCCTGCGGCGATGACCGAACCGGCGCCGATTTCCACGCCCGCGGCGATGACGGCATTGGCCTCGACTACGACGCCGTCCTCCAGCCTTGCGGAAGGATCGATTGTTGCCGCACCGGAGATGCCTGTGTCCGACGTGAAGCTGAGCGGCTTGAGAGCGTCCGGAACCAGAATGGCAGCGGCCCGGGCGAAGGCTGATTGGGGCGCGGCGACAATGAGCGCTGCAACATCCGACGGAACGTGTTCCGCCATCTTTTCGGTCACGAAGACCGCCGCAGCGCGGCACTTGGCCAGATCGGGCAGGTTCTTGGCGGAAACTGCGAAGGTGACTTCGCCTTCGCCGGCCTGGCTCAGAGAGCCGATACCGGTGACCTTCCGATCGACCTGGGACGGGTCAGCAAGCTCCGCTCCGCAAAGACCCGACAGGTCAGAAAGCGAAATGCCTTCATGCGGAGGAAAGAAGCGATGAATGTCCATAAAGTGACCGGGTGGAAAGAGCGGCGGGTGGCACAGGGCCACCCGCGCCAAATCAGAAGCGCGTCGAGGCGCCGAAACCGAACTTCTTGACGTCATCATAGCTCTTCTTGACGACGGGTTCGGCGTAATAAACGCGCAGCGGACCAAACGGCGAGGCCCACATGATACCGGCGCCAATCGAAGCGCGCCAGTCCATGCCCGAACCGACCAGGGTCTGGGTCCCGAAATCAGCGGCGCTGATGCTGTTGCCGTAAAGCGTTGCGGCATCGGCAAAGACATTGAAGCGAAGACCGAAATCACGCGAAACCGCCGGCAACGGAGCCGAAACCTCGAGCGTGCCGTTGAAATAGGTGGTGCCGCCGGCTGCACCGACATCGGTGGTACCGTTAAAGACACGCGGACCAATGCCCCGCGTGTCGAAACCACGGATTGTCTCCTGGCCAATGAAGATATGATCGAAGACGCTCAGGCTGTTGCCCGTGGCGGCAAGATAGCCGCCGCCCACGGAAACCTGACCGATCACATCGGCGGATTCGGACAGCATGTGGAAGTAGCTGGCCTTGGCGGTGGTCTTGAGGTACTCCGAATCGAAGCCGAGACCTGCATATTCCTGCGTGAACTTTGCGGAAATGCCTTCCCGCGGCAGGATATTGTCGTCGAGCGTGTTGTAGGACAGGCTGTAGGACAGCACGCCAACATCATGGCTGCCACTGGCAATCGTGCGATTGATTGCCGCGAGTTCCGGAGCCGAGGCGACGGTTGTTACACCGGTGTATTTGGTCTGGGTGTATTTGAACGCCGTCGTCAGATAGAGGTTTTCAGTGATCGGCGCGCCAAGACGCAGATTGATCCCCTGGGATTCTTCGGTGAAACCGGTGTAGCTGGCGTCGGAATTCTTGAAGAGGTCGAAGCCGGCAGCAAGACGGTATCCGAGGAAGTAAGGCTCGGTGAACGAGAGCGTGTACTCGCGGGTATCAACGCCACCGCCCACAGAGGCGCGGATGAATTGTCCGCGGCCGAGGAAGTTGCGCTCGGTGATGTCGACCGAGGCTGTGAAGCCATCGGTGTTCGAGTATCCACCACCGACACCGAATTCACCGGTTGCCTGGTCCTTCACATCAACGATCAGAACGACGCGGTCCGGCTGCGATCCGGGTTGTGTCGAGATATCCACCGAGGAGAAGAACTTGAGATCCTCAAGACGCTTCTTGGCGCGACGCACCAGCACCTGGTTGAAGGCATCACCTTCGGACAGGTCGAACTCGCGGCGAATGACGTAGTCACGGGTCCGGGTGTTGCCGCGGATCTCGATGCGCTCGACATAGGCGCGGGTGCCCTCGTCTACCAAGTAGACGACGGAAATGGTGCGGTTGTTGAAGTCGCGATCGCCGCGCGGCGTGATCTGAGCGAAGGGATAGCCCTGCGTCGCCACCCGGTCGGAAATCGCCATGATGGTGTCTTCAACATCCTTGGCGCTGTAGACTGAACCGCTGCGGGTCTCGATCAGACGATTGAGAGACTCAGCGTCGATTCCCGGAACGGTGCTTTCGACGCTGACATCGCCGAAGACATAGCGCTCACCCTCTTCCACCGTGATGGTGACAACATACTCGTTGTTGGTTTCATCCAGCTCGGCGAACGACGAGATCACGCGGAAATCGGCATAGCCTCGGTTGTAGTAGAACCGGCGCAGCAATTCCTCGTCGGCGCGCAGCTTGTCTTCGTCATAAACGTCCTTGCGGTTCAGGAACGACAGCAGGCCGGACTTCTTGGTGGTGATGACGTCCGAAAGGCGCCCGTCACCGAAGGCCTGGTTGCCGACGAAATTGATCGAGGAGATCTTTGTGCGGTCGCCCTCATTGATTTCGAAGGCAATGTTGACGCGGCCGCCATCGACCGGAACCAGACGTGTGGTCACGGTGGCGTCGCTGCGTCCGATAGCCGAATAGGCATCGCGGATCGACTGGACGTCAGCCTGAAGAATAAGATCGTTGTAGGCGCCAAGCTGGCGGCTCTGCACGACATTCTTGAGCGCCGAGTCCTTGAGCTTCTTGTTGCCGTTGAAGACCACCTGGTTGATGATCTGGTTTTCCGCGACGGTCACAACCAGTGTCGAGCCGGAGACATTGATCTGAACGTCGGAAAACAGGCCGGTGGCAAAGAGGCGTTTGACCGATTCATCGATATCGTTGTTGTTGAAGCTGGCACCGGGCGAAATCGTCAGATTGCCGCGCACCGTCGATGCGTCAACGCGGGAATTTCCCCGCACATCAATGCGATTGACAACCGCAGCTTCTGCTACCGTAACTCCGGCAAGCGTCACTGCGCCCGCGCCTGTCACAACGATCCCCGCTGTCAGCGCAACGGCTGATACAGCGTTCAAAAGGTTTGAACCGGCCTTCATTGATCTTATTACCTTTTTTTACTCGGATGCCCCAAACGGCGACACACTTCGTGAGTCATGACTGGTGCCCGTTTTACCCGCTTTTCCCATACAAGCAAGGGACGGAGTTAATTTCTATTTACTTCCTTTGCAGACGTGGCCAAATCGCCACGTCTACCCAATATCAAGGTAAACAGATCGTTAGCACGGCCTGCCCCTCAATTTCAACCGATCAGCATGGATACATCGTTCCATGTCGCAAACAACATCAGCGCCAGCACGACAGACAAGCCGAAGCGGTAGGCCCACTCCTGGGCGACCTCACCCGGAGGGCGTCCGCGGACAGCCTCGATGGCGTAGAAAACGAGATGCCCACCATCCAGCATGGGAATGGGCATCAGATTGAGCAAACCGATGGACACAGAGAGAACCGCTGCAAGCTGGATCAGCGCGCCGATGCCGATGGTCGACATATCCTTGGAATATTTGGCCACCCGGATCGGTCCGCCGAGCTGATCGGCCTTCTCGCGTCCGGTGATGATGTTGCCGATATAGTCCACCGTCCGGGTGACGATGTACCAGCTCTGGGCCACGCCTTCACCGACCGCTTCCAGAGGACCGTATTCGCGGACCCGGAAATTGCCCGCATCGTCGCTGGTGATCACCCCGATGCGACCAACTTCCATCTTGTTGCCGAAATTGTCAGTGATTTCCGTTCTGGCCGGTGTCAGTGTGACATCAACGATGGCACCACCGCGTTCCAGGCTGATGGTCATCGGCACCTCGGGGCGCGCAGTGACGTAACGCTGCACATCGTCGAAGATCTCAACCTCGACACCGTCAATGGCGACAAAAACATCTCCCGGCAGGATACCCGCGGCCTCGGCGGCACTCGCCGGCTGGACCCGGGCAACCACGGGATCGGCGATCATGCGGCCATTGATGCTGAACATCACGGCAAAGATGGCTATCGCAAGGATGAAATTCGCAACTGGTCCGGCTGCCACGGTGGCCGCACGGCGCCACAGGGATGCAGCGGGGAACGATGCAGCCCGTTCCGCCTCGCTCAAACCGCTGGCGCCCGCGCCGGTCGGCTGGCTTGCCGCATTCTCATCGCCGAGAAACTTGACGTAGCCACCAAGCGGAATCAGCGACAGCTTCCATCGCGTGCCGTGCCTGTCGGTGCGGCCGATCAGTTCCGGGCCGAAGCCGACGGAAAAGACTTCCGCCTTGATGCCGCACCACCGACCAACCAGATAGTGGCCGAGCTCGTGAAAGAAGACCACGATGGTCAAGACAAGCAGAAACGGCGGCAAGGCGCTGAGGATGTTTCCAGCCGACGAGGTCAGAAATTCCATTGGATCGGATCCTTTCGGGACGCAGCCTTGCCGCTATCCATTTCGTTCAGAACGGTCATGTCCGCCGCTTGGGGCGATTATAGACCAAGCAACCTTGCCGCAAGCTCGTCTGCAACGCCGGCATGATCGGCCAGCGGCAGAAGGTTGCCAAGCAAGAAGGCTGCAAATGCGGCAAAGACAAGACCGTCGACACGGTCCATGACGCCGCCATGGCCCGGGATGAGCTGACTGGAATCCTTGGCGCCGAAGCGCCGCTTGACCCAGGATTCAAACAGATCGCCGATTTCGGACGCCACCGCCAGGATCAGGGCGATGAGCGGGATCATCAATCCGCCGCCCTGGCGCACGATCAACGCCACGCCGACACCCGCACCAACACCCGCGGCTGCGCCGAACACGGCTCCCGACCACGTCTTGCCGGGCGATATGCGCGGCGCGAGCTTCGGGCCACCCAGGGCACGGCCGCAGAAATAGGCCAATATGTCGGTCGACCAGACAATGGCAAACAGGAAGAGCATGGCAAACAGGCCGAAATGACCCTCGCCGCGGATTTCCGCGAGGGCAAGCCCGGAAAATCCGGCATAGAGAACGGCTGCTGCCGACCAAAGGCCCGCTCCACGAATCACGCCCGCGAGCACCGCGCCAGCGGCACCGATGATGATCGCGGCGAGAGCCATGGATGGCAGGGATGTGAGAATGAAGCCGGCGGTGGCCAGAACCGACAACCAGCCGATCGCGTTGGCAAGCGGCGCCTTGACCGGCGCATTGGTGATCGTGGAAAACTCGTAGTGCACCAGCACCATGATCAGGACAGACAGACTTCTGAACCAGATGCCGCCGGCCCAGGTGGCTGCCAGCACCAGAATGCCCAGGATCACTCCCGAGACGATGCGCAGCCTCAATTCCCGCGACATCAGGAACCGACCGCGAGTTCAGGGGCCGCCACCGCGCCGTAACGCCGGTCCCGCCGGCCAAATTCGTTTAGCGCCTCGTGAAACGCAGCCCGATCGAAATCCGGCCAGAGGCAGGGCATGAAAACGAATTCCGCATAGGCCGCCTGCCATAGCAGGAAATTGGAAAGCCGTTGCTCACCGCTGGTGCGGATCACCAGATCCGGATCGGGTATCCCGGCGGTGTCGATATGGCCGGCGACGGTCGTTTCCGTGATCGAGGCCGGATCCATGTCACCGGACTTGACCGCCTCGGCGATCTCGCGAACCGCACGCACCATTTCGTCGCGGGCGCCATAGTTGAAGGCGATGACGAGGCTAATGCCGGTGTTTTCACGGGTGCGTTCCTCGGCTTCGACGAGAAGCGCCTTGATATCGGGCTGGATCGATTGCCTGCAGCCGATAACCCGGACACGGACATTTTCACGATGCAGCTCGGCCAGATCCCTGCGGATGAAGAACCGCAGCAACCCCATCAGGTCGGAGACTTCCTGCTTCGGCCTGTTCCAATTCTCCGAAGAGAAGGCGAACAGCGTCAGATACTTGACGTCAGCCTCGGCAGCAGTGCGCACCGCCTCGCGCACGCGCTCCACACCCGCCCGATGCCCTGCGGTCCGCGGCAGCCCGCGCGCATTGGCCCAGCGGCCATTGCCATCCATGATGATGGCAACGTGCTGCGGTACGTTGATGGGTGTTTCGGAGCGCATTGCTGTTGTCATTTCCCGACCTGTAGCGCGAGTCGCGCCTAAACCTGCATGATTTCCTTTTCCTTTTCGACCAGCAAGTGATCGATTTCGGCAATCGTCTCGTCGGTCATCTTCTGAACCTGGTCGGATTCGCGGCGGCTGTCATCCTGACTGATGTCACCGTCCTTCTCCGCCTTTTTCAGCGTGTCCATGCCGTCGCGGCGCACGTTGCGAATGGCGACGCGGGCGTTTTCGGCATAGGTGTGCGACACCTTGACCAGCTGCTTGCGGCGCTCTTCGTTGAGCTCGGGCAGCGGAATTCGCAGGTTCTGGCCATCGACGATCGGGTTGAGACCCAGATTGGCTTCGCGGATGCCGCGGTCCACAGCGCCGACCATCTGCTTGTCCCAGACCGAGACGCCGAGCATGCGAGGCTCGGGCACGGTCACGTTGGCGACCTGATTGAGCGGCACACGGCTTCCATAGGCCTCGACCATCACCGGGTCGAGCACGTTTGCCGAAGCCCGGCCGGTACGCAAGGATGCAATATCGCTCTTGAAGGCGGCAATCGCGCCTTCCATGCGACGTTTGAGTTCTTTCAAGTCGACGCCTTCACTCATCCCCAGTCCTTCCTGCAGATAACCCAAATGTTGCTCACGGCGCGCCTGTAACGCTTGCCGTGGTTAGTGATCACGAACGATGGTTGCCCGGCCTTCGCCGACCATGATCTTTGCAAATGCGCCCTTTTCATGGATCGAAAAGACAACGATCGGAATGGAATTCTCACGTGCCAGCGCAACCGCTGCGACATCCATGACGGCAAGCCCCTTGTTGAGCACCTCGTCATGGGTGATGTTTTCAAACCGGGTGGCGTCCGGGAATTTCTTCGGATCGGCCGAGTAGATGCCATCCACCTGGGTACCCTTGAGGATCGCCTCGGCGCCCATTTCGGCCGCACGCAGCGCCGCGGCGGAATCGGTGGTGAAGAAGGGGTTGCCGGTGCCGCCGGCAAAGATCACCACCCTGCCCTTTTCGAGATGATGCAGCGCGGCGCGCTGGGAAAAGCTCTGGCAGATCTCCGGCATGGAGATGGCCGAGAGAACTTCGGTGTCGATGCCGAGCTTGCGAAGCGACGTGGCCAGCGCCAGCGCATTGATGACGGTTGCCAGCATGCCCATGTGGTCGCCGGTGACGCGGTCGCCGCCCTTTGAGGCCACGGCCACACCGCGGAAAATGTTGCCGCCGCCGACCACGACGCCGACTTCGATCCCCATTGCGCGAACCTCGGCGATGTCGCCTGCAATCCGGTCCACGACCGCGACATCGATACCGAACCCCTGTTCGCCCATGAGGGCTTCGCCTGAGGCTTTGAGGAGAACGCGCTTGAACAGGGGTGCTGGAGACATGAATTGATCCGGATTTTATGTGTCAGGCCCGGATACACGAAGGGCACCGCGTTGTCACGCGATGCCCTTCCGCTTTTTTTGGCAATACGCTCTAAAGCTGCCAGAGGTCAGCCCTTTACGGCAGCGGCCACTTCCGCTGCGAAGTCGCTCTCTTCCTTCTCGATGCCTTCACCGAGCTGGAAGCGCACGAACGCGGCAATTTCAACCGGCGCACCGGCCTGCTCCGCAGCCGCCTTGACGGCTTCTCCGACGGTCAGATCGGGATTCATGACAAATGCCTGCGAAAGAAGAGCTACTTCCTCGTAGAACTTGCGCATGCGGCCTTCGACCATCTTCTCGATGATATTCTCCGGCTTGCCCGATTCGCGGGCCTGTTCGATGAACACGTTGCGCTCGCGATCGGCAACGGTCGCATCGACATCATCGGAGGTCAGCGCAAGCGGGTTGGTCGCTGCGATGTGCATGGCCACCTGACGGCCGATCTCGTTGAGCGCATCCTTGTTGCCGGTCGACTTGACGGCAACGATGACGCCGAGCTTGCCGAGGCCATCGGCAACCGCGTTGTGCACGTAGGTGGCGACAACGCCGTCATCCACGGAAAGCTTCGCTGAACGGCGGAAGTTCATGTTCTCGCCGATATGGGCGATCGCATCCTTGACGGTGTCGGTGACCGACTTGCCGGTGGATGCAACGGTTGCGGCGGAAACGGCTTCAGCCGAACCATCGGTGCTCAGGGCAACGGTCGCAATCGAGCGGGCCAGATCCTGGAAGCCGTCATTGCGGGCGACGAAATCGGTTTCGGAGTTGACTTCAACCACAACGGCCGAATTGCCTTCCGAAGCGACAGCGATCAGGCCTTCGGCAGCGGTACGGCCGGACTTCTTGTCGGCCTTGGCAATGCCCTTGGCGCGCAGCCAGTCGATTGCAGCTTCCATGTTGCCGTCGGTTTCACCGAGGGCCTTCTTGCAGTCCATCATGCCGGCGCCGGTCTTGTCGCGCAGCTCTTTCACCATTGCAGCGGTAATGCTCATAACAGCCTCTTCATTCTTGGGGCGCCCGGGCCTGCCGCAGCAACGGCTTCGGACCTGGATTCGCCAATCGGCACATCAACATGCCATTGAAATGTGACAGCCCGGCAAAGCGCGATGGCTCGGCCGGGCCGGTTGTGTCCGAAACCCGGATTTAAGCCTGGGCAGGCGCTTCCGCGGCTGCTTCTGCCGGCGCTGCTTCTTCGAGCGCAGGCTCGACAGGAGCATCCATCGCGCCCAGATCAACGCCCGATGAACCCTGCTGGCGAGCAATGCCGTCGATGCAGGCGCGGCTGATCAGGTCGCAGTAGAGCGAAATCGCGCGGCTGGCGTCGTCGTTGCCCGGGATCGGGTAGTCGACAACGTCGGGATCGCAGTTGGAATCGATGATCGCGACGACCGGAATGCCAAGACGCTTGGCTTCCTGGATGGCAATGCCTTCCTTGTTGGTGTCGATGACGAACATCAGGTCGGGCGTGCCGCCCATGTCGCGGATACCGCCGAGTGCGCGGTTGAGCTTTTCACGCTCGCGCTCGAGGTTGAGGCGTTCCTTCTTGGTAAAGCCCGAAGCTTCAGCCGAAAGGATCTCATCGAGCTTGCGCAGACGCTGGATCGAATGAGAGATGGTCTTCCAGTTGGTCAGCATGCCGCCGAGCCAGCGGGCGTTGACGTAGTACTGGGCCGAACGCGATGCAGCATCGGCAACGATCTCGGCAGCCTGACGCTTGGTGCCGACGAACAGCACGCGGCCGCCCTTGGACACGGTGTCGGAGACCAGCTTCAATGCCTGATTGAGCATCGGAACGGTCTGGCCGAGGTCGAGAATGTGAAGATTGTTGCGAGCGCCGAAGATGTACGGCTTCATTTTCGGGTTCCAGCGGTGAGTCTGGTGTCCGAAGTGCACGCCTGCTTCAAGCAGCTGGCGCATGGAAAATTCCGGCAATGCCATGCCTTTTACTCCTGTTTCCGGTTGAACCTCCGCAGGGCGTGAGCGCTTTGCGCCACCGGCGGACCAATCCGGATTTCTCCCGGACCGACCCATGCCCCACGTGTGGAATGAGCGTGCCCATACAGGCAACCGGGCGGCATTGCAAGTGCGAAGGGCGCGGAACCGCCATATCCGGGCGCTCCGGCAGGCGAAAGGCGCCTACGATCACCCCGAAACCGGCACGGTCCACTGTTCGATGTCATCGCGCTCGCCGATCAGCGCCAGGCCGTGGGCGATCGAGATCAGCTCGCCGCCGGTCTCGATGCGGTCCGTGGCAAAGCGCTCGGAGAAGATACGGCGCACGGCGGGGACAAACGAGGTGCCGCCGGTGAGAAAGACCTTGTCGACGGCGTCGGCCGCGGTACGGGTCTTGTCCAGCACCTCATCCAGCGCGGCCTCGATGCGGTCGAGATCTGCGGCAATCCAGGATTCGAAGTCCCGGCGCAGAACCTGCTTTTCTCCCGCCCCGCCGAGCGGCTCGAAGCGGAAATCCGCCTCATCCTGCGACGACAGCGCCACCTTGGTGGCAGAGACCGCCTGGTTGAGCCGGTATCCCTCGTCCTGCTCGACAAGGTCGATGAACAGCTCGAGCTTGTCAGGCTCGACGGCCTGGCGCACCAGCCCCTTCAGGTCGGCAAACTCGCGGGTTGTCTTGAAGATCGACATCTGGTTCCAGCGGGCGAAGTTCGAATAGTAATTTCCGGGCACATCAAGTTTCTTGCCGAAACTTCTGAACTGGCTGCCCTTGCCGATTTCCGGCGCGACCAGATGATCGATGATCCGTGCATCGAACTGGTCGCCGGCGACGCCCACACCCGAATGGCCAACCGGCAAGGCACTGATCCGCCCTGCCCGGCTTTCGAACCGGATCAGCGAGAAATCACTGGTGCCGCCGCCGAAATCGGCAACCAGAACGGTGGCATCGTGCTTGAGGTTCTGCGCAAAATAGAAAGCAGCGGCCACCGGCTCGTAGACATAGTGCAACTCCGGAAACCCGAGACGGGTAAGCGCCTCATTGTAGCGCTGCATGGCCAGATCCGGATCCGGCCTGGCACCAGCGAATTGGACCGGACGGCCGGTGACCACACGGCTGACCGGCGATGGCCAATCGTCGCCGGCATAGATCTCGAGCCGCTTGAGGAAGACTTCCATCAGATCCTCGAACTGGAAGCGCCGACCATGGATCAGCGTGCCCTGAAACAGCGGCGAGGCGGCGAATGTCTTGATCGATTGCAGGAACCGGCACTCACCGGGATTGTCGATGAAGGCGCGGATCGCGGCCTGGCCCGCTTCAACCTGCAGAGCGCTGGCACCAAGCTGCGGATCCTTGATGAAGGACAGCGCAGTGCGCATCGCATCGCTCTGCCCGGCAGGGGACTGGAAGCTGACAGACGTGGTATCCGTCCCCCGCGCCAATCGGGCAAGAACGGTGTTGGTCGTGCCGAAATCGAGCCCAAGCGCGGTCGCCATGGCGTTGCTCCATCTTGTCTTGCGGGGAAGTCTTGTCTTGCAGGGAGGTCAGGGCGAAGTCCGGACCGGGAACCGGCCGACGCGAGGTGGCCTCTTGCCACGATGGGCTGTCACAGTCCACCCGGGCGGCCATGATTGGCGTTCTTCGCAGTCGGGAACCATGCCATTACCGGAAAGTCACCACACCCTGCATGTCAGAAGCGCAGAGCTTTCTGATGCTCATGCGCCGGTCATTGCGAAGCAAACTGGGGGTGTTCCAGCGCATCGAAGCAATCGGTCAGCACGATGCGGTTGAAGCCGGCATAGGCCTCGGCGTAGCGGTCATGGAGCTTCTCGCGGGCGGCTGTGAGCGGGCATGTCGGCAACAGCACGATATCTGTCTGAGACAATGCCGCCGTTTCTTCCGGTGTCAGCGGCAAGACGGCACGGTAGGGATCGCCGCCAATCGATACGCCACGCGCCGGCGTCCGACCCATCACCGCCGTGACCGGGTTGGCGAAGTCACGCAGATCGATCACCTCGTAATGATGGCCGAGTTCCGCCTCGCGGCTGCGGATCGCCCCGATGACCTCATCCATGGTCGTGAGCACGTTGACCTGAAAGCGGTGGTCGAAATAGAGCCAATAGGCCGGCAGGATGTTGGCTTCCGCATATTGTCCGTAGGTCTCACGGCCCGCGGCCATGATCGGGCGGGCTTTTTCAGCCGCTTCCACGGCCAGGTCCTTGGCACTGAACCGCATGCTCGATGGCAGGTGCTCGGTCTCGATCGTCATGTCCTTGAGCCCGGTTGCAGCCGCACGCGCCGCCGAATGGACCACTTTGGTGGCGGTCGGAAAGATGATCAACGCGACCAGCACCGGCAATGGTGAAACCCGCATGCGCCTCTCCGGTTCCGCCGCCAGCAGGAAGACCAGCAGGAGCGGCCATGCAGAAATGAAGGCCGCGCCGCCGAAATTCTGCGATTCGAACACCGTGTTGGCGATGGCCAGCACGCCGACCCACAGCCAGTCCTGGTCCAGTTGACCCGGCGTTGGTGCGCGCGGGTGGGCGCGGTCGAAACCGGTGAGGAGGTTCTCACCGCCGCGCCAGCGGGAGTAAAGAAGGTAGGCGGCCAGCAGTGACGCAACCAGGATGACATCGAAATGCGCGCTGACCGTGGTCACAAGATTGGTCAGCAGGACCCCGTCATTGGCGTCCAGAAGCCGCCATGCCGATTGAAGATAGGCCGAGACACTGCCGGTCAACACTTCCAGCACACCGACAAAAAGCAGGCACAGTGCCGCAACTGCGAGCGAGGCGCTGACACTGATGCGACGCGAAACAAGCGCAAAGGCCAGTAGGATCCCGGCGACGGCAAAGCCGTTGATCTTGACGAAGGCGAGGCTGAGCAGAAGCACCGTCACCAGACCGACAAGCACCAATCGCGAGCGGACGAAAAACAAGGTGGCGACCAACAGATAGAGCAGAACGGAACTGTGCCGGTTGTAATAGGCGAAGCCGTCGACACCGGGAAAGGCGTTCCAGGATGTGACGTTGAAGGGCAGGATCGAGAATGCCAGATACGGCAGCAGCAGGCCGAAGGCGGCAAATGTGCCCCGCTCAAGCGCATGAAGGCCAATGACCAATGCCACGGGCATCGTCACCAGCATCATGCACCACTGGATGACAAGAGCCACATTGCCATGTGGGAAGACCGAACTCAACAGATCGAACAGGATGTAGTTGAGCGGCCCGACTGGCGCGTGAAAATCCCGGTAGATTTCCTGTCCGATGGAAAGCCGGTGGGCACCGTCAATGTAGATGTAGGTGTCCCAGAAACTTTCGCCGAGCGGCACTTCCATGGGGAGGCTGAGACAGGCGGCGAGCAGCGCTACTGTGCCAAGCATCAGACCATAAATCCAATATATTGAATTGGTTATGTAGGCTTTGCTCATGTTCAGGTTTAACTTTCGAACGGTTCTGCATCAGGCGTCAGTTACGCGCAATCCAAATCGGTCCAAAGCGCATTCAGGACAAAACATCCAATGAATTCAAAAAATTGAACTCAACCTTGAATCCAGCACCCCACTTGGATGCCAACAGGATCGGGAATATTGGTTTCGTTTCGATTAACCGGTTGTGCACTCCACGGATTTCAGACTGAGGTTTATCGACCGGCAGGCGCCTGATTGGATCCTTCGCCGTTTTTTCCCGGCGGCGGAGCGCAGCTTCTGCGACGATTGTTGCAGAGATCTGCCCCGGTCCAGCGCCGCTTCCAAAGGTGTACACCGGCATCAGACTGCATGCCCGCAGCATTTGTCACCATGCAAAACAGGCTCCACCGACTTGAAGACACGGATATGGAGGGATTTGAACTCGCTTATCCGCGCGGTGCCGGGAGCGGTTCAGCCCCGCAGGGGTCGAGTTTTCGCAATCGATTCCGGGCAAGCCAGATGCGTCATTGCTCGACGCATGGCTCCGGATCATACATTTCGAGCTGCGCCAGTTCGCCCTGCAGCACGAAGTCGCCGTAATCCATGGTGAGATCACGCGTAACTCCGTTTTCGTAGAGCTTGAAGGCAATGGAATAGACCGGCAGCGCATCACCCTCTTCGGACTCCTCGAAATAGGACATCGAGACCGGCCAGTAATCGTCATCGGCGAGTTCACCCGCCCGCTCTGCCTCTGCGTCACCGCCATCCGCCGACTGCTTCTCGCCAATGATCGTCGTGGTGATCATTGCCTTGTCGCCCTCGTCAGAGCCGTCATAGATCCGCGATTCATAGAAGCGCTCGCCTTCGTTGGCCTTGTCGATCAATTCGATCATGTGCTCCGTTGGAAAACGCGCTGCTGCGATGTCGAGTTCAACCCGCTCGGGCTGTTCGAGATCAAGCGCCAGTCCCTCGCCACTCGTGGCAGCAGAGCCACGCACCTCGTGATCGAGCTTCTGATTGACATAGGAGCGGGTGACAAAGCGGAAGGTGCCGTTGCGGATATCTTCAAAGGTCGTCGTCTGCTGATCGGTCAGCCTGGAATCATCGGCGGTCGCGATCTCGGTGACGAAACGGAAACTCACCGTGTAGCCCTCGCAGGCCGATCCATTGAATTCATAGACCATACGGCCGACCATCCCGGAGATTCCCGACCTTTCGGAGGCGTCCTTGAGCGACAGATCATAGACCGCGCGATGGGCGGCAAGTCCGCCGCCGCCAACGGGTGGCGCGGCGTGTGCAGATGTGGCTGCGATGACGGCGAGTGACGCAATTGCAAGCATGCGCATCAGGTTTTCTCCTGTCGAATCCCGAACCAATGATATATGACCGCAGGTGGCAAAAGCGAGGCGTAACTTTGGTGCTACGCCAATTCGTTGGAGCAGCCTTAACAGAGCCGACCTTGGAGCCCTAGATGACCGACACGATTGAATCCCGCCTGGCAGCCCGCAACATCACGCTTCCCGAGGCGGCGGCCCCCGCTGCCAATTACCTTCCCTATGTCATCAC
This sequence comes from Parahoeflea alexandrii, assembly GCF_024105735.1. Taxonomy (GTDB): domain Bacteria; phylum Pseudomonadota; class Alphaproteobacteria; order Rhizobiales; family Rhizobiaceae; genus Hoeflea; species Hoeflea alexandrii. The sequence goes on from NZ_JAAAML010000001.1 coordinate 2,048,160, forward strand.
CGGTTCGCATTTGTTCATTTCCGGCCAGTTGCCGATGGAGAGCGGATCCATTGCGGTCAAGGGCCTGCTCGGCCGCGACGTTGATGTCGGCACCGGCCAGAGAGCGGCGGAGCTTTGCGCGATCAACATCCTGGCCCAGGCCAAGGCTGCGCTTGGCGGCGATCTCGAACGGATCGTCCGGGTGGTGAAGCTGAACGGCTTTGTCGCATCGGAGCCTTCGTTCACCGAGCAGCACCTTGTCATCAACGGCGCTTCAAACCTGATTGCCGAAGTTCTCGGCGAGCGCGGCAAGCATGCCCGCGCCGCTGTCGGCATGGCCTGCCTGCCGCTCAATGCGTCGGTCGAGATCGACGCCGTCATCGAGATCGGGTAACGCGCCATGGCCGAGCAGCAGACGGATCTGGGCTGGCTGACGGCTTGCCCCATCGCCCATCGCGGTTATCACGACATGAACCAGAGCGTGTGGGAAAACACGCCCAGTGCATTCCAGCGGGCCATCGACGCAGGCTACGCTATCGAATGCGATGTTCAGATCGCAGCCGACGGGGTGCCTGTGGTGTTTCACGATGACGATCTCGAGCGGCTGTGCGGGCTGCGCGGCGATGTCCGGGCCCGCACATCGCAGGAGCTGGGACAGCTGACAGTCGGAGGCACCGCCGACAGGATCCCTTCCCTACCGCAATTGCTCAAGCAGGTTGCCGGCAAGGTCCCGCTGGTCATCGAGCTCAAGGGCAGACCGGACGATGATGACGGCTTTGCCGATGCGGTCGTCGAATGCCTGGAAAGCTATGAGGGGCCGGTGGCACTGATGAGCTTCGACCACGGCCTGCTGCGCGACCTCAAGGCCAGTGCGCCCCGCTGCCCGATCGGGCTCACAGCCGAAGGGACGAAACCCGAGATCTTCTTTGTCCATGAAGAGGCGATGCAATTGGGGCTCAACTTCATCTCCTATTGCGTCCACCACCTGCCCAACGTCTTCATCGAGGTGCAGCGCGCCCAGGGCGTGCCGATCATCACCTGGACGGTGCGCGATGCCGAGGCACGGGAAAAGACCCGGGTTCATGCCGACCAGATGACTTTCGAGGGATTTGATCCGGACGCGGTGGAAGACGCATCCTGACCTTGCCAATCCCGGCCCGGTTCATAAGTTGAAGAGCAGAGACCAAGCGCGCAGGCCATCCCTGCCGGACGGAGACGCATGACCACCGAGAGTTCAGATTACACGCTGTCGACCATCGACAGCATGGCTTCCGTTACTGCGTCCGATTGGAGCCGCCTCGGCGGTACCGCAAGGGCCTCGCAATCTGATTCAAGCGGCTCACATCCAGAGTCTGGAGTCGTCTATAACCCCTTCGTCAGTCACGCTTTTTTATCCTCCCTGGAGGAGTCTGGCTCCGTCACGGCCGAAACCGGATGGCTGCCGCGGCATATCGTTTTGCGGGCACCGGACGGATCGCTCGAGGGGGCAATGCCCGCCTATATCAAGAGCCACTCGATGGGCGAGTATGTGTTCGACCACGCCTGGGCAGATGCTTTTGAGCGGGCCGGCGGACGGTATTATCCAAAGCTGCAATGTTCGGCGCCGTTTACGCCGGCGACCGGGCCACGGCTGATGGTCCGGCCCGGTCCGGGAGATGACAGCCGAAGGCGGGCGCTTGCGGCGGGCGGGCGATCCCTGTGCAACCAGCTCGGCCTGTCTTCGGTGCATGCCACCTTCGTGCCCGAAGCGGAGATTGCAAGCTTCGAGTCCGAGGGCTACCTGCACCGTACCGACCAGCAGTTCCATTTCCAGAATGCCGGCTACGAAAGCTATGAGGACTTTCTCGCCACACTGGCTTCACGCAAGCGCAAGCAGCTCAGGAAGGAGCGCAACGCAGCCCTCGAAAATGGCATTACCATCGAGTGGCTGACCGGCGCGGACCTGACCGAAAGCATCTGGGATATCTTCTACGACTTCTACATCGACACCGGCGGGCGCAAGTGGGGACGGCCCTATCTCACACGCCCGTTCTTCTCTCTGATCGGCGAGCGCATGGCCGAAGACGTGCTTCTGGTCATGGCGCGGCGCGAGGGCCGGTTTGTCGCCGGCGCCATCAATTTCATCGGCGGCGAGTGTCTGTATGGCCGCCATTGGGGCTGTGTCGAGGACCACCCGTTCCTTCATTTCGAGGTCTGCTACCACCAGGCGATCGACTTCGCCATCGCCAAAGGGCTTGCGCGGGTAGAGGCAGGGGCGCAGGGCGAGCACAAGCTGGCGCGCGGCTACCTGCCTGCGACGACGCATTCGGCGCATTACATCGACCACCCCGGGCTCAGGCGTGCTGTCGCCGATTATCTGGAGCGGGAGCGCCGCGATGTCGCGCATATCGGCCAGGTGCTGAGCGAACATGGCCCGTTCCGCAAGGGCAACAGAACCGACGGTACGGATGCCTGACCGGGCGAGATGCTTGACCCCTGCTCCGGGCCGGATACAAACGTGCCAGACTGATCAAACGGAGACCTGCCGATGACCGCGCCCCATTATGACGACAGCAATGTTTTTGCAAAGATCCTGCGCGGCGAACTGCCGGCCGAGCGTCTTTACGAGGACGAGCATACGCTGGTGATCATGGACATCATGCCGCGTGGAAACGGCCACTGCCTGGTGATCCCGAAGGCTCCGGCGCGCAACATCCTCGATGTCGGGACCGACAGTCTTGCACGTGTGATGGAGACCACGCAGAAGATGGCGCGGGCTGTAATCAGGGCGTTTGATGCGGACGGGGTGACCATCCAGCAGTTCAACGAGAGCGCCGGTGGCCAGGTGGTGTTTCACCTGCATGTCCATGTCATCCCGCGTTTTGACGGCGTCAGCCTGAAGCCCCATACCGGCACGATGGAAGACGGCGACGTGCTCAAGGCCAATGCAGAAAAGATCCGTTCGGCGCTGGCCTGATCCCGCGGTTTTCGGCCGGTCTTCGCGCCTTTCAAGCAATCGCCTTGCCAGCAACCTGATCAATCAGGCTCAAATCCGTGCCAGCAACTCAGCTTTCTTGGCCTGATATTCCTGATCGGTCAGGATACCTTTCTGATGCAGGGCCGCGAGCCGCTCGATCTTTGCGAAGATATCGGCCTCCTCAGCGGATGATTGAACAAGATCGCTTGCATTGCTCATCCCGGTGGGCGCAGCCATGGTTTCCGCTTCCGGTTCATGATCCTTGGTGCGGCTACCAGCGGCGGACTTGAGAAGCGCCTCTGACAAAGCTTTGGCGCCTTGCTTGGCTCCTGATCCGCTTTTCAAATCAGGTTCTTCGCCCATCGGGACTTCGCTCAATTCCGAGAGTTTCACAGGACCATGTTGCGAGGTGAAGCTGAGCGTCTGGTCACCCGACTGCTGCTGGGAGAAGCCGCCGATGCGGTGGTCGGCGGTGTCATAGACATGCACTTTGCCGTCGCCGGCATCAATCGCCAGTCTTGCCTTGTCAGGAAACCAGGCGTAGCGCATCTGGTTCTGTGCGCCGGTGGAGGCGGCATGACCGAGACCTGCGGGCCACCAGTTGCCCGACTCCCGGCCGGCAACAAACAAGCTCGTCCCGTCGCCCTGGGACTGTGACTGGCTTGCGCCCTGATTTGGCCGGTGCAGCAGTTCAGACCGCTGCATCAATTGCGCCACCTCCGAACAGAGCGAATCTACCCTAGCCTTGAGCGTATTGTTGAACATGTCACCGACCATGGTCATGCCGCCCTGCGACCATTGCCCCATACCCCCGAGGTCGGGATGGTTGAACTGCGCCTGGCTCCCCTGCCCGGCCAGAAGCGCCAGAAGCACATGTTCGACTGCGTCGGGGCTGACATCGTGGCGGCTCGCGATTTGGGCGAGAGCCTCACGGCCCTCCTCGGAAAATTGTGACACTGTGGAAAACTCCTGACCTGCCTGATCCAGATTCTACCGGGGCAACACATTCAACATCTCTAATGGCTTGATGTCTACTGTTGAAGAAACACCTTTGGACAGTTAGCGCCACGACCCGCAGCGGCAAGCATTCCGCGGTTCACTCTTAAATCGTGAGAAATGCGTGGGGTGCAGATAGGCACGGTGGCGGGAGGAACCAAGAGGCTCACTGCGAAGATGCAGACCCGACCGGCCCGCTGCCTTGTTTTTGCAACACTGCCGGGGCATGAAACGAAGCCGACATATTTTGTGAGGATTTCATGCAAACCGCCCTGATCATCATGACGATACTTGGTTGCGACGATTCAGCGACCCAGTGCCACTATGTCGAAATGCTTGAAGAGCGCTGGGCGACGATCCAGGAATGCGATGCGCACTCGGAAGACAGGCTGAGAGGCTACGCCAATATCGACTATCCGGTTGTGGTCGCGGTCTGCCAGACGCCTGGAGACACCGGCATAGAGGAGGCCGCAGCCGAACAGGGCGGCCTGCCTTCGCAAGACACAGGCACAATCGACATTGCGCCCTCGGTGCAGAATGCGCTGGTGCCGCAGGTCGACATTCCGGCCGAGAGCACCGAGCAGACACAGCTGAATGACGATGAGGCAGAAGCCGGTTTTGCGGCGAGGATGCTGAAGCGGGTTCAGGACGCATTGCCTGACACCGAGAGCCTCAAGTCACTGATGACGGAGCCGGTTCATGTGGTCACCGACAGCTACTCCTGGGTCGCGCGCCGTTTCGAAAAATGATCCGGCCCGCTTTCCAGCCATGCAGATGATGCCCGCTCACGGCCCCGGGAGAAGCTGACCTGCAAGCAGGAGCGTCAATGCCACGGCGATGCCGAGCCAGATCCGCTTTCCCCCGATCAGGAAGACGGCAAACCCGACAGTTACGGCAAACAGACGCACCTCGACCGGAACGGTCCGCAATTCGCCGGTCGGGTAGAGGATGAGCTTGGCGATAACCGCTGCCAGAAGGGCAGTGGCGACAGCGCGAACCCAGGTGAGCGCAGCCGAATCCTGGCTGAGCCGGTTTCCGACCAGCACACCCAGCCAGCGCCAGATATCGGTTCCGAGCCAGCCGGCGATTGCAATGAACAAGTAGGGCCACCACCAGGTGTCAAAGGCGGCATAGCTCATCACTTGCCCTCCCTCCGCGTCCAGAGGCGGTCAGCAAAAAAGGCAAGGGTGCCCCCCACAACGCCGGCATAGAGAATATCGAACTCCGGTGCCACCTGATGAAACAGCGGCCCGAGGGCAAGACCGATGATCATGGCGATGTGCCCTGCCCGGTCGCGGGTCGAGGCCCAGATCGAGGTCAGGAAATAGACCGGCGTGAGGAAGAACAAGGCACCCGCGACCATCGCCGGAAGATTGGCGACCGTCGAGTAGATGACGGCGACCAGGACAATATTGGCCGAGGTGACCGTGATGCCGAAGCCCGCGAAGAAGGCGACACGATGCTCGCGCGGCACGTCGCGGATCCGCTCCATGGTGAAGACATAGGCGGTAATGGCGATGAAATGTGACAGGAAGAGCAGCAGCCAGGTGGGCGTTTTCTCGGTCCGGATTTCAGGAATCAGCGCGGCGACCATCGGCATCAGTCTGATCGATGACAGCGCAACGGTGATGAAGGCTGCCGGCAGCGAAACGCCGGCCAGGATCGAGCCGACCAGCAGCACCTTTGCCGGCAGGGCCCAGATCATGCCAGTCATGAACACGGTCTCGCCGAGCGGAATCCCCGCCTCGACGGCAAAACCGCAGAAGCCGACAAAGGCGCTCATCAGGATAATGGCGGGAAGCGAGACGATGCCGCGCGCGCCCTTGAGAAACCAGTGGAGGCCGCGCTGGGCGGAAGGAGTGCTCATGGAGGGTTTGTGAGAGACTTTCAGCCGCGCTGCAACCGTTTTTCATGCATGTTGACGATGCATTTTCCGCAAGGCTGCAACTGGAACGCAAAACACCCCGGCATGACCGGGGTGTTTTTGATTATCACGCTTCCCTTGCGGGGCTACTTCTTGCGCGGCACCTTCGGGACGGCGCTCGAAGGCTTCTTGGCGGCCGGCTTTTCGGCGACAGCCGCCTTCGGCTCTTCCGTCTGTGCCGAGGCTTCCGGCTCGGGCCTGCCGGAATTGGAAGTTCCCTTGCCGCCAGAGGGTTTGCGCGTGGTCCTGGAAGTCGTCGCCTTCGGCTTGGCTTTCGCCTTGGTCGGAGCGCTTTTCCTGGCCGGGGCCTTTTCCTTCTTCGGTTTGACCGGCACTTCCGCCGAGATCGCCTCGAGGATCAGTCCCCTGGTGCCATTGTCCTTGTCACCGACGGTGACCTTGACCGTGCCGCCATGCTTGAGCTTGCCGAACAGAAGCTCGTTTGCGAGCTCCTTCTTGATGTTCTCCTGGATCACGCGGCCAAGAGGCCGGGCGCCCATTCGTTCGTCATAACCCTTGTCGGCCAGCCAGGCGATGGCGTCTTCCCCGAGATCGAAGGTGACATTGCGTTCGGCCAGCTGTGCTTCAAGCTGCATGACGAACTTCTGCACGACCATGTGAATGACCTTCACCGGCAGTGCGCCAAACGGGATGATCGCGTCGAGACGGTTGCGGAACTCCGGCGTGAACAGCCGGTTGATCGCTTCCATGTCGTCGCCTTCGCGCTTGGACGAACCGAAGCCGATGGCGGCCTTTGCCATATCCGATGCGCCCGCATTGGTCGTCATGATCAGGATGACGTTGCGGAAGTCGATCTTCTTGCCGTTGTGATCGGTAAGCGAACCGTGATCCATGACCTGCAACAGGATGTTGAACAGGTCCGGATGGGCCTTCTCGATCTCGTCAAGCAGCAGCACGCAATAGGGATGCTGGTCGACACCATCGGTGAGCAGCCCGCCCTGGTCAAAACCGACATAGCCCGGAGGCGCGCCGATGAGGCGTGAAACCGTGTGCCGCTCCATGTACTCGGACATGTCGAAGCGCAACAGCTCAACCCCCAGCGAGGATGCCAGCTGCTTGGCGACTTCGGTCTTGCCGACGCCGGTGGGGCCCGAGAACAGGTAGGAGCCGATCGGCTTGTCGGGCTCGCGCAGGCCGGCGCGGGCGAGGCGGATCGCAGCCGTCAGAGCATCGATGGCCGTATCCTGGCCGTAAACGACCGAACGCAGTTCCTTGTCGAGATTGGCGAGAACGGTCTCGTCATCCTTGGACACGGTCTTGGCCGGAATCCGCGCCATGGTGGCAATGGTGTTCTCGATCTCGACGTCGGTCAGTGTCTTCTTGCGGTTCTTCTCGGGCAACAGCATCTGTGCCGCACCCGATTCATCGATCACGTCGATGGCCTTGTCGGGCAGCTTGCGGTCGGTGATGTAGCGCGCCGAGAGTTCCACGGCGGCCTTGATTGCATCGTCGGTGTAGCCGACCTTGTGATACTCCTCGAAATAGGGCTTGAGGCCCTTGAGGATCTCGATCGCATCGGGGATCGTCGGCTCGGCGACATCGATCTTCTGGAACCGGCGCACCAGAGCCCGGTCCTTCTCGAAGAACTGGCGGTACTCCTTGTAAGTGGTCGAACCGATGCAACGGATTGCGCCGGAAGACAAGGCGGGCTTGAGCAGGTTGGATGCATCCATTGCGCCGCCGGAGGTCGCGCCGGCGCCGATCACGGTGTGGATCTCGTCGATGAACAGCACCGCGCCGGGCAGATCCTCGAGTTCCTTGACCACCTGCTTGAGGCGTTCCTCGAAATCGCCGCGATAGCGGGTGCCGGCGAGCAGCGAGCCCATGTCAAGCGAATAGATCACCGCATCGGACAGCACGTCGGGAACGTCGCCCTCGACAATGCGCTTGGCGAGGCCTTCGGCGATGGCGGTCTTGCCGACGCCGGGATCGCCGACATAGAGCGGATTGTTCTTGGACCGGCGGCAAAGGATCTGGATGGTGCGGTTGACCTCTTCCATCCGACCGATCAGCGGATCGATCCGCCCGGTCTTGGCCTTCTCATTGAGATTGACGCAGTAAGCTGTCAGGGCATCCTGGCCCTTCTTCTTGCCGCCTTCCTCGCCGGCCTGATCGGCCTTGGCCGAATCGGGATCAGGTTCCTCCGCACCGCGGACGGTGCGGCCTTCTTCCGCCCCGGGACGCTTGGCGATGCCGTGCGAGATGAAGTTGACCGCGTCGTAACGGGTCATCTCCTGCTCCTGCAGGAAATAGGCGGCATGACTTTCGCGCTCGGCGAAGATCGCCACGAGCACATTGGCGCCGGTGACTTCCTCGCGACCGGACGACTGGACATGGATCACCGCGCGCTGAATGACGCGCTGAAAGCCGGATGTGGGCTTGGAGTCCTCGTCGTAGCCGGTCACCAGGTTGCCGAGTTCCTTGTCGACATAGTCACTGACCGTGCGGCGCAACTGGTCGATATCGACATTGCACGCGCCCATGACCGCCGCAGCATCGGGATCCTCGATCAACGCCAGCAACAAATGCTCAAGCGTGGCATATTCGTGATGCCGCTCATTGGCATAGGTCAGCGCCTGATGGATCGCCTTTTCGAGACTGTTTGAAAAGCTAGGCAATTTCAGGTCCTCATTTCTTTTCCATCACGCATTGCAGCGGATGGTGGTTTTCGCGTGCAAAATCCATGACCTGCGTCACTTTGGTTTCAGCCACTTCATAGGTGAACACACCGCATTCGCCGACTCCGTGATTGTGGACGTGAAGCATGATCCGGGTGGCCTGCTCTCGGTCCTTCTGAAAAAAGCGCTCAAGTACATGAATTACAAACTCCATCGGGGTGTAGTCGTCATTCAGTAGCAGCACGCGGTACATGCTGGGCTTCTTCACCTGCGGCTTGGTACGGGTGATGACGGACGTGCCTCTCTCCGAGTCCCCGTCGCCGTTTTTCTTGTCCGCCTGCAGGCGTAGCAGATTCATGCTGTCGTTCACTCTGGCAAGTTCCTGTCATTTGCCGCCGGCGCGCGCAAAACCGAAGCACCGGCATTGGCTCTAACTTAGTCTTTCCTGCGGGGATTTTAAGCCCCCTTCGACACCGAAGAAAGAGATTTCCCGCACGGGTGCGCCAAACGCAAAAACCCGGCCGCACGGATATGCGACCGGGTTTGCGCGAATTCGATCCTCCACCCAGACAGGTGGAAGGCAGGCAGGTATCAGGCGGAAACCTTGGCTGCTGCCTTTTCGAAGGGCTTGTAGGCTTCCTTGGCCATGTCAGCGTAGAGTTCGCTCATCTTGGTGGCCTGCGCAACAAACGTCTCATAGGCGTTCTTGGCGTAGTCGGTCTGAATTTCGATAGCCTTGTCGAGGCTCTTGGCAGATGCCAGCTTCTCGACGACTGCGGTGCCGTCCTCGTAGGACTTCTTGGAATATTCGGTTGCTTCGGCAGCGATCTGCTGGAAACCCTTGGTCATCGACGAAACCGTGGTCAGCATGCTGTCCATGGCTTCCTTGCTCATTTTCGAAGTGCTGTCAAAGTTCATCATGGCGGAATTTCCTGTCGTTGGGGAAGGTTATGAGTTTCATCTATGTGCAATGCACAATAATGTCAAGAATATTGTGCATTGCACCAAAGTCGCGAATCCACGGTTTTCACAATGGCACACCGGCACCCGGCTCAACGGGTCGCTCCGGCACAAAACCCGGAAAGGAATAATTCATCATAAACGGATTGGTAACGACGCGGGGCTAAGATCGGACACAATGGCTGATCAAGGAGGGCGTCAGTCAGAAACCCTTTCACCTGCAAGTTCATGAGTGAGTTATCGTGTACCAGCGTAAATCCAGTTCAGCCGACCGGTTTGCCGCCCTTCCCTCCTCCGCGCTTCATCTGCTTGCCCTGATCGGCATTGCGCTTGTGCTTGGAAGCGGTCCGGCCGCTGCCAATTCCAAGTATGCGGGCATTGTTGTCGATGCCAAGACGGGCAAGACGCTCTACGCCCATGATGCGGACGAATTGCGGTATCCGGCGTCGCTCACCAAGATGATGACGCTCTACCTTGTGTTCGAGGCGCTGGAGCGCGGTCAGATCAAGCTCAGCACCCGCATCAAGTTTTCCGCCAACGCCGCCAAGGAGCCTCCGACCAAACTTGGCGTCGGCACCGGCCGTTCGATCACGGTCGAACAGGGGATCTATGCGCTGGTAACCAAGTCGGCGAACGACGCCTCCACGGCAATCGCCGAGCATCTGGGCGGCAGCGAGGCCAAGTTCGCCGCAATGATGACGGCCAAGGCACGTTCGCTCGGGATGAGCCGCACCACTTTCCGCAACGCCCATGGCCTGCCCAACTCCAAGCAGGTGAGCACGGCACGCGACATGGCGCGGCTCGGCATCGCGTTGCGCGAGCACCATCCTCGTTACTACAAGTACTTTTCCACCCGGTCCTTCACCTTCGGCAAGACGCGGATGGGCAACCACAACAGGCTTTTGGGCGCCGTGCGCGGTGTCGATGGCATAAAGACCGGCTACACCCGCGCCTCCGGATTCAATCTGGTCTCATCGGTGATCGACCGTGACCGCTCGATTGTCGCCGTGGTGATGGGTGGGCGAACAGGTGCCAGCCGCAACGCCCAGATGAAGGATCTGATCGCACGGTATCTGCCCAAGGCATCGACCCGCGGCAACGGCAACCTGATTGCCCGCGGCGCGCCTGCCAACATGGCTGTGGCGATTGCCGCGCTGGAACTGCCGAAGGTCGGCCCGGTTCCCTCGCAGCGCCATCAGGGCAACCAGCGCCTGGCCTTTGCCTATGCAGCACCCACGCCCGAACCTGTGGTTGGTCGCGCCGCGCTGGTCAATTCGCTCATCGCCCAGAAGGTCGCAATTCCAACGCCCGCACCGGCCGTTGTGCCGCCATTGCCGGTGGAAACAGCATCCAACGAAGCGGTCGACCCGGTCACCACCGCGTCAACGAACGCCATGGACGGCTGGATGATCCAGATCGGTGCAATGCCAGACCGCAATGCCGCAATCGAACTGCTTGCGCGGGCGCAGACCGCGGGCGGCAGCGCGCTGTCGGGCACCGAACCATTCACCATGGCCTATACAAAGAGCAACGAGCAGCTCTACCGGGCCCGTTTCGGCGGCTTTGACGGACAGGCAGCCGCCACACAGGCCTGCAAGACACTCAAGAAGAAAGGCTACGCCTGTTGGGCAACAGCCAACTGAAGAACCGCGGCGCTTGTTCAGCGTCTGCGTCCGGAAACAAGGGATCCGGGACTATCCACGTATTTGTATCGCGTATTCGGGGAATTCAGTCATGTCGACTCAAGAGAACAGCTTTGGCTTCGTTGATCCGGCCAGCAAGAAACGCAGAACCGCCCGCGTCGGGGTGCATCCGCTTCATGAGGCGGCGATGCGCCTCGCGGATCTCGGCTTCACCCGCCCCCGGGCCAAGACCAAGGATCTCGTAGGCCTCCTTCTCTGTCATGGCGCCCGAGCTTGGAGAAGCTCCCAGTCCCGCGTCGTCATTCATGTCAAAGCCGGCACGCCAGTCGGGCGCGCGGCGGTCAAGATACGCTTCCAGTAGGCCGAGACTCTCAGCGTCGGCGGCGAGCTCCGTGTACAGGTGCATGAGATCCGCCTCGTCGAGATCGTCGAGTTCCCGCCCTTCGTAACTGCCGGCCAGCACGAGACCGTTCATTTCGCCGGTATCGAGGTCAAGCTCCATCTCGAGAGCTGCAGACCGGACATGGGAATGCCCCCCGGGTTGCCGGATGGCGCGCGCGGCGCTGCGGGCGCGTGCGAGCATCGCAACCGCAAAGGCCAGCAGCGGAATGCCGATGCCGGAGCGTCCAAGAATGATCATTGTCACGGCGAACGCCCCGAGTCCGACGGGCAAGCCGTATCTCAGCGCCCTTGCCAGAGCGGAAGGATTGACGCTCATCAGGCCACCGGCGACAGCCACCAGAACCAGCAAGCCGCCCAGAAACATCGCGATAGCGCTCATGACCGCCCGGCTCCTCCGCCCTTGCCGGGTTTTCCCGGTCCGAGCTGCTCAAGTAACAGGCGCGCCGCTGATCCGCCGGACTTCTCCAGCGCGGGCCTGCCGCCGGTGGCATAGGTGGCCACGGCCCTGAGCAGGCTTGCGAGTTCCGATGCGGCGTTCTGGTCGAACCGGACATAGGCACCGCCGGTGACACGGGCGATCTCGCGGAATCCGACGGCCGCGGCCGGATCATGACCTTCGTGAAACATGAAACACGGGACTTTCCTGAGCGCCAGCTCTCCTGCCACCACGGCAAGCTTGTCAATGTCCTCTTCCATGGCATCGCCGATGTAGACGAGCGCACTGACCGGCCTGCCCTTTGCCTCGTCGGCAACATGGCGCAAGACCCGTCCGATCTGGGTCTGGCCGCCACGGCAGTCGATTCTGGTCATCAGATCGGCCAGTTGGCGGGTGTCGTTGACCCAGCGCGACGCCCGGCATTCGCCGAGGCCACGGAAGTAGACCAGTTGCACCGACAGCGCGGCCGTCTTGCCGACCGCATCGAACATCTCGGCCTGCAATTTGCAGGCGCTGTCCCATGTCGGCTGACGGCTCATCGTCGCGTCCAGCGCAAAGGCCAGACGGCCGGAGCCACCGGCACTTGCGGGAACAACGGATTTGGCGGCGGTGAGAAAGGCCGCGATCTCGGAGCGCGAGGACATGGCAGCGCCTTCTGCAGGCGCGGCACCGCCACGCTTTGACAAGGCCTTCTCAGATCCGGTCTTATCTTTTGTCATTGAGGAGTAGAACCGCCCTTTTCGGATTTGCTTCGCCCCGCAGACGACTCTTAGCTTCACTTCTGCGGTCAGTTAGAACCTATTTGGCGCTTTGTTCCACAAACACAAGAGTATCATGGTTTCGCATCCGGTCCGGCGCATGCCGTGTCGATTGCACGAGGTCGTACTGTCCCCGATCGGCAAGCCGTTCGCCTCAACCAACTGCTTGCCGATTCTGAGCCGGCCCACGCGGACTGCCCGGGCCGGGTGAATGTGTAGACTGGGAGTACAGAGGAATCATTCACTCCGTATCTTACGACACAACTGTCAAATTCAAGACGTTAAGCAGCATGAACTGCGTTGGTGATCCAGTGCAGCGGCTTTGGAATAGTTTCACACAAGGTTACGCCAGCTATTTGAGCATTTACTTATTTGCTCAAGATCAAAAGGGGCGCAACCTTGAAACCAGCCATCGTTTGCAGGCCGCACATTTCACGAAGCATGCATCGCAACTTGATGGTCGGGCTGGCGACGGTTGCCGTGGCCGTTCCGCTCGGAATCAAGCCCGCATCCGCATCGGGCTGTATATCCGCGGGAGTGGGCACTTTCGTGGTCTCGGGCAACGCGTTCGTGAATCCCGCCACGCTGGATCCGCCAAAGAGATACTGTTTGAGTTCGCGCACCGATGTAATCTTCCAAGCGGGCACGATCCCACCAAATGGCGTGCTGGATGTCTATACAGGGCAGACCTTTGCCCCTTCCTTTGTCATCGATTCCTATCATCTCAATTCCATCCTGCTGTCCGGTACAAGCATTGCCGCAGCCCCCAATCCGGGTACGCCGTTCCTGAGAACTCACCCTCTCCCGATAGCTGACTCAATCGGAGCGATGCGAGTGAACCTCGTGGGTGTGGACATCGGCGAGAACCGCTCGATAGAGCTGACCAAGGCATCGGGAATCAAACAGATCCAGGACGTTTACATCGTGAGCGCCCAACCTCGGACCTATCAGAGCTTTAGCATCTCCAATCCCAACCTGGTTGCCATTGGCGCCTACAACATCATCGGACAGACATTTGTCCAGCCAACCGATCTGACGCTGAAACAGAGCGCCATTACCAATGCAAAGGTGCTGGGCATTGAAAAGGGCTCGACCCTGAAACTCGATGCCAGCACCATCGACACGGAATTCGTCAGGCTTGATGGAACGCTGGCAGGCAACGGGACGATTCGCGGCGCAGCCGGTGCCGGAAGCAGCGTTAGTTTCTTCACGCGATCCGGCTCGGTTCTTTCACCGGGACTGTCAATCGGCACACTCAACATTGAGGGCAGTCTTGGCGTTCAGGGAGCGACATCACTCATATCCGAAATCGACCCCAACGCAGCACAGAAAGCAGACCTGCTTTCCGTCACCGGGGCGTTGACCGGCGCCAACAACCTGACCGTCACGCTTGAAAAGGACAGCGGGTTTTCAGCAAGCGGCGCAGGCGAAATTTCCGACTTTACCGGATCGACCTATACGGTGCTGACAGCAGCGAGCATCGACAGCGATGCGGTTACGCTGGTGGAGGGCGGATCGCTCAACGCCCATCTTTCGGCCAGGCTGATCGGCCAGCCCAGCGCCACCGGTCAGGTTGTGGTCGGCTTCACCGACAATTCCGCCACTCCGGGCCATGTGCCGTCGAAACTGCCTGCCTCAACACCGTGGTCTACACTGGCCTCGGCTATTGCGGCCACCCACCACAATACCGTGGTCAACGGCATCGCTGGCGGCGGCACCGCTCCGGGCGGGACCGGAAGCGGCAGTGGCGGTCAACAGCGACTGAGCAACGGACAAACCGTCAGCACCGCCTGGCTGGGACTGACGAACGCTCAGGTTGGTCAACTCGACCAGGTCCATGCGGAGCCCTACTCCTCCAATCTGACTGTCGGCCTCGAACAACTCGAACACATTGCCTCGTCGGTAATGGCGCGCATGTCGGCCGATGATGGCTCCAACGCCAGAGATGATGGCCTGTGGATGGACGTCTCGCATATTCGGGGACGTGTGGACGGCAAGAACGGTCTTGGCGATTTCGGTTACTCGCTGTCCAACCTGCTGGTGGGCGCCGACCTGATCGAGCACGAGCGCTTCAGTGCAGGCGTCTATGGTGGCTATGCCCACAAGACGATGCACGAGCACGACAAGGTGTCTCAGGACTTTTCGGGCCAAAGTGCTGTCGCAGGCGTTTACGGATTTGCAGAAATCGACCAATTCGTCCTGTCGATGACCGCGGGCTATGCACACGGCTGGCACACATCCAAGCGCTTCAACCCGAATGTCGGGTTGTTCACCGGGGGCGTGGCCAGCGCAGCCTTTACCTCGAGAAGCGCCTTTGCCTCGTCCCAGCTGGGTTACCGGATAGAGATTGACGACACGACGCGTCTTGAGCCGTTCGTCACCGGCTCCTACTCCAGGATATGGCAGAGCGGCCTTGCCGAGAGCGGCGGGCATGACTTCAACTACCGCATTGCAAAGGCTCACGCCGAGGCCCTGACAGGCGGTGTCGGCGTGAACTTCAGTACAGATCTCTCCACCACCGCGACAGGCCGTGATCTCATGCTGGTCGCATTCCTGCGGTACGATCACGACTTCGAAGCCGCAAAGACCACGGCGCACCAAGTCTCCGCGACGAGCCACCTGTTCGGGACATTCACGCAGGCCGGACAGAACCGGGGCGCACATTCCGTGACAGGCGGGCTGGGACTGAGCGGTTCCCTGACTGCCAGAACAGCAATACGCGCCGGAGTGACCGCTTCGCGCAACCAGAATGGCCATGAGATTGGCGGCGGCGCACATCTGAAAGTCAAATTCTGATCAGGCCCAGAGCTGGGGCGTTTCGCTCAGAGTAACCCCAGCCCCGCCAGTTCCCGCTTGAGCTCGGGCGGCAATTCGTCGTCGCCGCTACCAGGCGCGCCGAGATCAGGCGGCGCGTCCTTGGGATCGAGGTAACGCCAGCCCTGGAAGGGGCGCCGCGGTGCCCAGGAGGTTTCGTGCAGAACCGGCTCAAGCACGAGATGGCACCGGGAGATACCGTCGGTATCAACGAATGGCCGGATGTCGACAAGACGTTGCCGGGCCTGGATATTGCCCTTGATCACCCAGTAGAGCGAGCCGCCATCGAGCAGTTCGGCCATCCGCTTGGGGACCATGCGGGTGGTGTGAAACTGCTCGGGTTCCTGTCCTGCGGCCGCCATCATTGCCAGGCGGCGCTGCATCCAGTCGCGCTGGTCCTCAACGCTTTCCGCACCGACACAGAGTTTGAGAAGATGAAGAGCCATGGGACGATACATCGGGTTCCGACCGGCCGGGGTCAAGACAGAGGCGGACGAAACCCGGCGCCGTCCACAGGCTCAGTGTCCGGACGCCCGTGCGGCACTCGCCCGAAAGCAGCCCAGGCCACTCAGCATTCGACCACATTGACGGCCAGGCCGCCGGTGGAGGTCTCCTTGTAGCGCTCGTTCATGTCGAGCCCGGTCTGCCGCATGGTCTCGATGCAGGCGTCGAGCGGCACGAAATGCTGGCCATCGCCCTTCATCGCCAGGGAGGCGGCGGTAACTGCCTTGACCGCACCCAGCGCATTGCGCTCGATGCACGGCACCTGAACCAGCCCGCCGACCGGATCGCAGGTCATGCCAAGATGATGCTCCAGCGCGATTTCGGCAGCATTTTCAATCTGCTCCGGAGTGCCGCCCATGACTGCGGCAAGCCCCGCCGCCGACATCGCCGCGGCAGAACCCACTTCGCCCTGGCAGCCGACCTCGGCGCCGGAAATCGAGGCGTTGTGCTTGATGATGCCGCCGACCGCTGCCGCGGTCAGCAGATAGTCGCGGATAGCCTGCTGGTCTGCACCATCATGAAACTGCAGAACGTAGCGGATGGTGGCGGGTATGACGCCGGCCGCACCATTGGTCGGCGCGGTAACGACACGGCCGCCGACGGCATTCTCCTCGTTGACCGCCATGGCGTAGACACTCAGCCAGTCGTTGGCCAACAGCGGATTGCGCCTGTTCTGCCGCCATTCGTCCTGCAGCTTGTCGTGAAGAACGCGGGCTCTTCTGCGCACCTTGAGACCGCCCGGCATGATGCCCTCGCCAGCCAGTCCGCGGTCGATGCAGCCGCTCATGGCGCTCCAGATACGGTCGAGACCGGCATCCAGTTCCTCGCCGGACATGTGGGTTTCTTCGTTGGCCCGCTTCATCTGCGCGATGCTGAGGCCGGATTTCTTCGCCATTTCCAGCATCTGCTGGGCGTTTCGGAAGGGATAGGGCACTGTCTTGTCGACAGCTGCCTTCTTTGCGCTCTTCATGGCCTCCAGTTCGGTGTCGGAGACGACAAAGCCACCGCCGACGGAATAGTAGATACGGCGCAGCAGCATCTGCCCGTCACGATCATAGGCCGAAAACGTCATGCCGTTGGCATGGCCCGGCAAAGGGTTCTTCTTGTCAAAGACAAGGTCGGCCTTCGGATCGAACTGATAGCCGGGATGGCCGCGAGGGTTGATCATCCGGCTCTTCTCCACGCCGTCGATGATCGCATCCATCCGGTCAGGGTCGACCTGGTCCGGCAACTCGCCGGTGAGGCCGAGAATCACCGCCCTGCCCGTTCCGTGACCGACACCGGTGAAGGCCAGCGAACCATGCAGAGAGGCCTTGATCTGGGCAACCTTGGCGCCAGCCGGCCGGGGCCAGTCGGACCCGGCGATCTCATCGAGGAAGCGCACGGCAGCAGACATCGGTCCCATGGTGTGGGAACTCGACGGGCCGACGCCGATCTTGAAAACATCAAAGACTGAAAGAAACATGGATCGTGACTGCTCCGGTGAGACGACACACATTACATGCGCGCCGGGTGCACGACCGTCAATCCACCGACGTCCGGTGCCGCTAAGGCGACAGGGCTTGTCTGGAGCGCCGTTCGGACAAAGAAAAACAGCGCCGGCCGCCGGGGCCATGCGCTGTCGTTTTCCGATCACAAATTGTCAGACGATACGTTCGCTCAGATGCCGCCGAAAAGGTAGGCCAGTGCGAGAATTCCCGAAAAACCGATCACTGCGCGGGCGGTAATGCCCCAGCAGGATTTCTGTGCGGTCTCTTCCATGATCACTCCGGTTGTAAACACAAATCTCAGGCCGTCCCGTCCGCTTGGCGGCGCTCGGCGCAGGCTCGGGTGTTTAACGATCCGGAAACCTTTTCGCAACCGCAAAAAAGGCAAATCTGTGGCCATGTTTTCATATCAGCCCCGACATTCCTGCATGGCTATATGACAATTCAACACCTTAGCGTGATCGGGCTAAAAACCTACCGGTGATTTCGACCACAGTTCGGCCATGGGCATGAAAGAATGGTTACCAGGCAATCCCGCAACAGAAGCTTTGCGTCCGCAATCGCTTCATGCCAAAACCGAAGCATGACAAATCATGACTATCTGGCATTCTGCTGGTTTGCGTTTTCCTGGTTCGCCTTTTCGCTGGCGTCAAACAATCACCTGCCGATCAAGCGGGTGAGCCTGACTACGGCCATGAATCAGCATCGCAAGCGCTGGATGCAGGTGGCGGCGCGGCGCGACCTGCGCATGATCGACACTGCGATCATGGCCGGCTTGCAGAACGGCACGGCTTTTTTCGCCTCAACCACCATATTTGCCATCGGCGGGTGCTTTGCTTTGCTGGGCGCCACCGACCGGGTGATGGCGGTGGCCGATGACCTGCCGATCAGGCTGGTCGCAGATCCGGCCGCGTTCGAACTCAAGGTCTTTGGCCTGATCGCGATCTTCGCTTACGCCTTCTTCAAGTTCGGCTGGTCCTACCGGCTTTTCAACTATTCCTCGATCCTGTTCGGCGCGATCCCGATGAAGGGCAGCGACGGCGGTGACGATGCAGCGCTGGAAGCGGCGGCAAACCGGGCCGCTTCGATCAACATTCTCGCAGGACGTCATTTCAATTCCGGCCTGAGAGCCACCTTTCTTTCCATTGGCTATCTCGGCTGGTTCGCCGGGCCATGGTTTCTCATGGGCTCGACAACGCTGGTGATTCTGGTGTTGCTGCGGCGGCAATTCTTCTCCAATGCCCGCGATGCAATCCTCAAGGACACCGTGATCTCGTGACATCCAATCAATCGCATGATCCGGCTGCGCTGCGGGCGGCCATACTCGACCTGCTTGCACAGAAGCCGGAAGGCAAGAGCATCTCGCCCACAGAAGCCGCGCGGTCCATCGCCGGGCCGGACGAGCAGCAATGGAGCCGCCTGATGAAGCCGTTGCGCGCGGTTGCCATCGAGATGGCCAAAGCGGGTGAACTCCAGATCCTGCGCAAGAACAAGCCCGCCAATCCATCGGACTTCCGCGGCGTCTATCGCCTCGCCCTGCCGCCGAACAACGCCAACGGGTCTGGCGCGTCATGAGCACACCCGCGCAACCGATCAGGATCCCGACGCAACTCGATCTTGGTCTCATGATCATGACATCGCTGATGCTGGCCTCGGGGTTCATCGCCATCAGGCTTGCCGTGCCCGAGACCGGGCCGGTATGGCTTGCCGCGATCCGAGTCGGCATCGGTTTCATGGTGCTTCTGCCCTATGCCATGTGGCGCGGCATGGTATGGCCCGCCAGTCGATCGCAATGGGCGCTGATCATCGGCATGGCGCTGCTCAACGTGGTGGTGCCGTTCATTCTCGTGGCCTGGGCCGGCAAGACCATCGAGGCGAGTGTCCTGGCACTTCTGATGGGGACCGGGCCCTTTCTTGCGCTGATTGGCAGCCATCTGATGACCGATGACGACCGGCTGACACCGCGCAAGCTGGTGTCCGTGCTGCTGGGTTTTTCGGGAATTGTGGTTCTGGTGGGACCCAGCATCTTCGCCGGGCTGGCTGGAGGCCCCCTGCTCGGCAAGCTTGCCGCGCTGGCGGCTTCGGCCTGCTATGTCATGGCGGGGCTTCTGATACGGCGCATCACGCTTCCCCCGGTCCGGCTCGCCTGTCTCGCGCTGGCGATCGGGTCCGCGGTGCTCATTCCCCTGGCAATCGCGACCGAAGGCCTGTTGTCGCCTGCACTGTCGGCAACAGCCATCGGCTCGCTGATCTATCTCGGCCTGTTTCCCACAGGCATTGCCTATATCCTCAGGTTCTCGCTGATCCGCTCGATCGGCTATACGCGGTTCTCACTCTCCATCAATCTGGTTCCGATTTTCGGAGTGGCCCTGGGCGTGGTCCTGCTTGGTGAGCCGATATCTCTCAATCTTGTTGCGGCTCTGGCCCTGGTACTGGCCGGGCTCGTGGTCAGCAGCGGCGGGAGAAAACCGCCTTCCGACATTTTGTAATCGGCTGCGAGCGGAGTTTCGAAGACTGTTTGGGGTATAACGGAGTTCACCCGATTCCCTTTCGCAGGCATCGGTTCTAGAATGGAGGCCGGCGGCCTTGCCGATGCTTCCCATGGAGAAACAGGCTTGAGTGATACCGTCGGGACTGCACCGCAACCGCAAACACCTACGCGGCGCATCGATGTGCTCGACCTGGCTCGCGGCCTGGCCCTGTTCGCCATGGCGACCTACCATTTCTCATGGGATCTCGAACTGTTCGGCTATCTCGATCCTGGGACCAGCACGCATGGGCCTCTCAAGCTCTACGCCCGTGCGATCGCTGCAAGCTTCCTGTTCCTCGCAGGCGTCAGCCTTGTCCTCGCCCATGGCAAGGGAGTAAGGCCAAGCGCCTTTGCCAAACGGATAGGCATGGTTGCAGGTGCGGCGGCATTGATCAGCCTGGCGACCTATTTCGCCACGCCGGACAGTTTCATCTTTTTTGGGATATTGCATGCAATCGCGGCCGCCAGCATCGTCGGGCTGGCGTTTCTGAGGCTGCCGGCACCGCTGACCGTGCTTTCAGGAATTCTCTGCATTGCCGTCCCCCTGGTCTACCGCAACGAGGCATTCAACCCGGCCTGGCTGAGCTGGATCGGCCTGTTCACGGTGCCGCCGCGTTCCAACGATTTCGTTCCGCTGCTGCCCTGGCTTGGTCCTTTCCTGATCGGCATGGGCGTGACCCGTGCCGCCCTTTCGCGCGGTCTGACCGAGCGCCTTGCAGCGATTGAGCCGGGCGACAGCCCGGTTGCACGCGCAACCCGTTTCTGCGGCCGCCACAGTCTGGCCTTTTATCTCTTGCATCAACCGGTGCTGCTGTCGCTGGTCTGGGCTGCATCCCAGGTCGCCCCACCAACTCCGGTCGACCCCCTGCCCGCATTCGTCGCCGAGTGCGAAACAGGTTGCAGTGCCAACAACAGCGCGGCATTCTGTCAACGGTTTTGCGGGTGTGTGACCGATGAACTGCTGTCGCGCGGATTGTTCCAGCCCTATGTTTCGGGGCAGATCACCCAGGAAACAGACGCGCGAATACCGGCAATTGCGGAGCAGTGCACGGCACAGTCACGATAGACCTATATATTTGTAATATTTATTTTTTTAATTGCCAAAACAGGGATTCCGAAACATGAATGCCTACCGGGAGAGACCGAATTTCATTCCTTGGCCACCATTGCTGCTTGTGGGCTTTACCCTCTCGGCAATCCTGCTCAACCTTGCATCCCCGCTGCCACTTGAGTTCACAGGCACCAGAACGCTTGGCGGCATCCTGATTGTCGCGGCTCTTGGGATTGACCTTTGGGCGATGCGCACCCTGCACGAAGCCAAGACCACCATCCTGCCAAACCGGGGCTCCAGCCACCTCGTCGCAAACGGGCCGTTCGGCTACAGCCGCAATCCGATCTATCTGGCCAACATGGTGCTGCTTGCAGGCATGGGCTTTGTTTCTATGAATGCCTGGTTCGTGGTGCTGGCGCCTGTGGACGGCATCCTCACGCACCTGCTTGCGATCAGGCGCGAGGAGCGACATCTGCTGGCCCGGTTCGGGTATCAGTTCGAAGATTATTGCCGTAAGGTCCGGCGCTGGATCTGAGCGCCACCAGAGAGGCGTTCAGGACCCGGTTTGCGGCCTTTCCGGCTCAGGTGTTGACGCCGATTTCAGCAAGGCGGGTCAGGCAGGATTCCTCGATGTGGTCGAGTTCGACCAGCGTTTCATCTATGTCCCTGCGCTTCTGGCGCAGGTCCTCGCGCTTCTCCTCGACCTTGCGCATGAGCAGCCTCAACTGACCCGCTTCGCCCGGCGGGTCCTTGTAGACCTGAATGATTTCCCGGATTTCAGCAATCGTGAAGCCGATACGGCGGCCGCGCAGGATTTCCTGGATCAACCGCCGGTCAGCCGACCGGAACAGACGTGTCCGGCCGCGGCGCTCGGGCTGGATCAGCCCCTCGTCCTCATAAAAACGCAGGGTCCTGGTCGAGATCCCGAACTCGCGGGTCAACTCGGTAATGGTATAGTACTTGTCCAAGGGGGACCTATCCGCAAATCTCTGATGACAGTTTACGCTTACGTATAAGTCAAAATCGCGTGCATGGCCACCGCTGCAAACGCAAATCAGGCGAGTGACAACCACCATCCTGCCAATCCGAGAAAGGCGAAGAAGCCGACGACGTCGGTGACGGTGGTGACAAACACCGCCGACGCGATCGCCGGGTCGGCTCCCACCTTGTCGAGAAACAGCGGCAGCAGGATGCCGGCGAGAGCCGCTGCCAGCATGTTGACCACCATGGCCGCAGCAATGATGCCGCCAAGACCCTGGCTCGAGAACCAGGCGCCGGCGACAACACCGATGATTACCGCGAACAACACCCCGTTGATGAAACCGACGGCCGCTTCACGGCGGATGATCCGGCCGGCATTGTAGATATCAAGATCGCGGGTGGCCAGAGCGCGCACGGTCACCGTCATGGTCTGGGTTCCGGCATTGCCGCCCATCGAGGCAACGATCGGCATCAGCACCGCCAGCGCCACCATCTGCTCGATGGTTGCATCAAACAGGCTGATCACGGCGGAGGCCAGGATGGCGGTGCCGAGATTGATCAGCAGCCAGGTAAAACGGGACCGCACGGTCGACAGGATACTGTCGGAGAGTTCCTCGTCGCCCACGCCGCCCAGACGCTTGATGTCCTCTTCGGCTTCCTCATGGATGACATCGACCACATCATCGATGGTCAGCACACCGACCAGGCGCTCGTTCTCGTCAACCACGGCGGCGGAGAGAAGGTCGTACTGCTCGAACAGCTGCGCGGCTTCTTCCTGGTCCATCTCCGCATTGATGCGGTAGCGGGTCTCGTCCATGACCTCTTCGATGCGAACAAGCCGCTTGGTGCGCAGGATCTTGTCGAGAGCCACTGCGCCGACCAGCTTGAAGGTCGGGTCGATGACGAAGATCTGGCTGAAGCTGTCGGGCAGATCTTCCTCGTCACGCATGTAGTCGATGGTCTGGCCAACCGTCCAGAACGGCGGCACGGCGACAAACTCGGTCTGCATGCGGCGGCCGGCCGTGTCCTCGGGATAGTCCAGCGAGCGGCGCAGACGCACCCGCTCGGTAAATGGCAGGGCTGCGAGAATTTCCTTCTGGTCCGCCTCGTCGAGGTCTTCAAGAATGTAGACCGCGTCGTCCGAATCGAGATCTCCGAGGGCTTCGGCGATCTTGGCGTTGGGCAACGCCTCGATGATCTCCAGGCGGATGGCCTCGTCGACTTCGGTCAGCGCGGCGAAGTCGAAATCATCGCCGAGCAGCGAGACCAGCGCATGGCGCTGGGCGGCATTGATCGATTCCAGCAGGTCGCCGAGCTCGGATTCGTGCAGGCGAACGACGTGCTCGCGCAGGAACAGAACATCCCGGTCGGCAATCGCAGCGCCCACCGCGGTAAGGTAATCCTGCCGGATGGAACCGTCGTCGCCGTAGATGTCGTCCTGATCCATCGCTTCCGACGGGGATGGAGACGCAGTGATGTCTTCTTCGCGGTCAGCGGGGTCGGTCATGGCCAAAACTCTCAGGCAGGTTCTTGTCAGCGGGAACGGGCCAACAGGTCTTAAAGTGCGGCGGGCAACAGCGCCATAAGGATACCTATTGCAGCGGCATCGAATTTCGAATCGTCACAGGTCGGAACAGGATTATCTCTCTATTTCAAGCCCGTTCTAAAATACAGGCGTATTTAACTGTGGAAACATGTCCCCCCGCGACCTTGGGTGAATTGCTACAACCGAAGCTACGTGCAACGCTGTTTCTGAACTGATCAGAAAAGGATTTGGACTGCTCCCTCTAGATGGGCGCGGACCGCAAGACTGCGAGCGGCTTTTCATTCCCGAAAATGCGAGCAGATCACAGACCCCGTTGCAAGCTTACCACTTGCGCAAATCATAAGACCAGCGCGAAAACTGGACAATTCATTGCGAATCATGGCTTATCTTATAAAGTTCTATTTTAAATCATCAGTATTGAGTCGTGATTTGAGTGTCGCCAACAACTCCTGTCAGGACACGAACAGATGACAGTTTCACAACGGCTCGAAAATCTGAAGAGAGTTCACGAAACCAAAGCGCCTGAAATCATTCGCCTGACAGAAGATGCGAATACTCCTACCCGCCAGAAGCAAGTGATTTACGGTTGCCTGAACAACCTGTGCCGGATCTCGGCTCTGCTCTACGGAGAGATTTCGGCCGAGCCGGGAAACTACGACCTGCTTGAGGAAGCGGCGGAACTCGACAATGCGCTGGTGCAGTTGCGCAGCTATGTCGGAAGCCAGATTTCACTGAGAATGCACTCGGCTGCATGATGAACGTCCGCTCGGCGGCGTTTCTGTTCCAAGCGTGCCTACTTGGCGTGGCGTCTCTTCACATGCGCCTGCGGTACATCGCACGGGCGTTCAAGAATATGCCCGAGCATGCCCAACACCCCCTGACAGCATCCAACTGACAGCTTGCCGACAGCTTCCAAAATTGCTCAATCCGGCACGTCTCCGATCAGGATCGCCCGGAAATCATTGACGTTGGTGCCGGTCGGACCGGTAACGAACAACGCACCGATCGCATCGAAGGCCGTCCAGGCATCGTTGGCGGCAAGGCTCGCCAGTGGATCAATGCCCCGTGCCCGCATTTCAGCTGCGGTCTGCGGACCGGCGAAAGCGCCGGCATTGTCCTCGGATCCGTCAATGCCGTCGGTATCGGCGGCGAGCGCGGCAATCCCGTCAACGCCATCGATGGCGGAAGCAAAGGAGAGCAGGAATTCGGTGTTGCGCCCGCCCTTGCCCTTTCCTTTCAGGGTGACCGTGGTCTCTCCACCGGAGAGGATAATGACGGGTTTGGCGAACGGACGGTCGCGGCCGGCGACTTCCCGGGCGATCGCCGCATGGACGAGGCCGACATCGCGGGCTTCTCCCTCCACCGCATCAGACAGGATGGCGGCATCGATCCCGGACTTGCGCGCCAGATCGGCCGCGGCCTCAAGCGACAAGCCGGCCGACGCGATAACCCGAACCTCGTTGCTTGCAAAGACCGGATCATCTGGACGGGGCGGCAGATCGGCACCGCTGGTAAAATACCGCTGGATCCGTTCGGGCAGGACGATGTTCCGGGCTTCGATCATGGACCGGACTTCGGACATGGTGACCGGGTCGGGCACGGTGGGGCCGGAGGCCACCTGGGAGGGCTCGTCTCCCGGCACGTCGGAGACAACCAGCGAGACCACCCGAGCCGGAAAGGCGGCGGCAGCAAGCCGGCCTCCCTTGATCCGGCTTGCGTGTTTTCTGATCGCGTTCATCACCCCGATCGGGGCGCCCGAGGCGAGCAGCGCCTGGTTGAGCTGCTGCTCGTCGGCAAGCGTCAGGCCTTCGGGCGGTGCCGGAAGAAGCGCCGACCCGCCGCCGCAGATGAGCGCCACGACCAGATCGTCCGCGGTCAGGTTCGACACGGCATCAAACAGGGTCCGGGTTGCTTCAAGTCCGGCCTGGTCCGGTACGGGATGGCTGGCTTCGAGAACCTTGATCCTGCGGCACGGCGCGGCGTAGCCATACCGGGTCACGACGACGCCTGACAGCGGAGCGTCCCACAGATCCTCGAACGCCGCTGCCAGTTGGGCCGCGCCCTTCCCCGCACCGATCACCACGGTCCTGCCAACAGGCCTTTCCGGCAGCGCATCGATCAATGCCTTTCGCGGATCGGCCCGCTCTACGGCGGCCTCAAACAGGCTGGTCAGAAAATCACGTTTTCGGGGATCAATCACGCTTGTTACCACATCAACTAGCTCTGCCGGGTGGGGCAAGACTGGAATAAGTGCCGGGCCCAGCCGTCGGCTTCATAAACGCCATTTCTGATTGTTTTGCGTACGAAGTCAAACCGGATCGATCAGCCATCAGATGCGGGAACAGCGATCAAGGCCGCGGTGAAGACAAGGCTCGATGAGGCATTTGGCCGGACACCCCGGATCCCTCCAGCACCACGCCGAAACTGCAGCCCAAAGCTGATTGGTCAGCCGGGCAAAGGAGCGCCGGCGATCAGCATCGACAATCTTGGCAATCCGGATATCGGTTTTGCCTAATGCCCTGAAGCAGTGTATTGGCGAAGATACAAACGATTTAATGATTTGCGCTGGGAGCACTGAACACAGGCGAGAAACGCTGCAGATCCGTGAGGAGACCTGCACCACAACGGAGGGTCTCAACGCCTCCTGCCTCTTGTTTTAGGATGGTGCGGGACGGATGGATGTCGACACGTTTCTGCGGACGACATTCAATGAAAGCCTGGGGGCGATTGAATTCTGGAGGAGGAAACCAATGAGAACGATCAAGGGGCCGGCGTTGTTCCTGGCGCAGTTTGCCGGCGATGAAGCGCCGTTCAATTCGTGGGAGTCGATCACCAAGTGGGCGGCGGATTGCGGCTACAAGGGG
>NZ_JAAAML010000010.1 GCF_024105735.1 Parahoeflea alexandrii
GAGACCGGTAAATTCTCTGGGGTCGGACACTGTTTGTTAGGTCAGCGCAGTCCATCAGCAACGCTTTGTTCGGAGAGGCAGCGATGGCGGTGGAATGGACGATCACGATCGAGGGGAAGAACGAGTTCGGTGACGTTTGCCGGAAGGCGGTTCATATCGATAAGAGTTGGGATCGTCTGTTTGACGGCGACATTGGCCTATCGATTGAGGACGGCAAGACAATTATGACGGCGCTGCAAAGAGCAGTTGTAGCCCATGAGACGGAGACCTACTCCCTCTTCCGTCGGGTCTGCCCAGATTGCCACTCGTTCCGGTCGGTCAAGGACTACACATCACGCCGGATCCGAACCGTCATCGGCACTGTGGATGTCCGTAATCCTCGCTGGATGCTGTGCCAGGATTGCCATCCGGGCATGGTCGGCGCCTTCGCGCCGCTCAAGGAAATCTGCCCCGATCGAGCGACGTCCGAAATGATGGAGCTGACAGCCCGTTTGGGAAGCATGATGCCCTACCGGCAGGCAGCCAAGGTGCTGGCCGAGTTCCTGCCGATTGAACCCACAGAGACGTATGCGACCGTATGCAAGCGAACCATCAGGATCGGCGAACGGCTCGATGACCAGACTGTACGGGAAACATGGAAGGCAAGAGCTCAAGCGGATGACCGCCGCCAGCTTGAGATGCACCTTCCCGGCGATCGCCGCAAGGAATTCGTCATCAGCATCGATACCGCTCATGTTCGCAGCGCCGAGCCCAATGCAGCGCGAAACTTCGAGCTCGTCGTTGCCCTATGCGACCGCGGAGGACGAGGCGAACCAGGTGGTCGCTATTTCGTCACTGGCAGCACCGCCCAGCAAGCAATTCGCGATCGCGCGCTCCACGCGCTTGAAGGAGTCGGATATCGCGGCTTTGGCGATGTGACGGTGATTTCGGACGGCGCAGAAGTTCTCAAGCGGGCGCCCCGCGATATGCCGAAGCCGACAACCGACATCATCGACTGGTTCCACATCGCCATGAAGATCCAGCCCATGCAGCAGATTGCCGATCGCATCGCGCGATCGCAGCCCAGCCCCATTGAACCGCTTCCAACCATCCACAGAGATGTCAGAGCCGTGAAATGGCGTTTGTGACACGGCCGCGTGGATCGCGCGATCCGGGACCTGGAGCGACTCCTGGCGAAGCTGCAGGGATCACGGGAAGTAAGCGGGTTCTCGATCGCCCGGCTGCACAGCCTCGGCGTTCAACTCCTGACCTATATCCGCTCGAACCGTGGTGCCATTGTCGACTATGGGAAGCGTTACCGAGCCGGGCTCCGCGTTGCCACGACCCTCGCCGAGTCGGCAGTGAAATCTCTTGTCGGCAAGCGGATGGTGAAGCAGCAGCAGATGCGGTGGTCGCTCCACGGTGCGAATATGCTGATGCAGGTTCGAACTGCGGAGGCAAATGGCGAACTTCGCGATCGGCTACGAGCACCGTTCCGACAGCCGGAACCGAATGTGCCTCCAATATTCAAGCCAAAGCCGCCCCTTCCGCAGGTTGCCTGACCCCGGAGAAATTACCAGTCTC
>NZ_JAAAML010000011.1 GCF_024105735.1 Parahoeflea alexandrii
GCGTCACGCCCGCCGCCGACCATGCCGAGACGGATCCGCCGCGAGGCGGTGGTGCTGGAGCCTTGGATAGCCATGTTTGATCTCCCGCTTACGAAATGCCGAGCATGCGGCGGTTGGCGGCCTCGTCGGTGCCGCCATCGGCGAAGTCGTCAAAGGCGCGCTCGGTGACCCGAATGATGTGGTCCCTCACAAATTGTGCGCCCTCGCGCGCGCCGTCTTCCGGGTGCTTGAGGCAGCATTCCCATTCGACCACGGCCCAGCCATCGAAATCATTGGCCGCCATCTTCGAGAAGATCGCCCCGAAATCGACCTGTCCGTCGCCAAGCGAGCGGAACCGTCCGGCCCGGTCGACCCAGGACTGGTAGCCCGAATAGACACCCTGGCGTCCGGTCGGGTTGAACTCCGCGTCCTTGACGTGGAACATCCGGATCCGGTCCTTGTAGATGTCGATATTGTCGAGATAGTCGAGGCACTGCAGCAGGTAGTGCGACGGGTCGTAGAGCATGTTGCAGCGCGCATGGTTGCCGACACGCTCGAGGAACATCTCGAAGGTGACGCCGTCATGCAGGTCCTCGCCCGGATGGATCTCGTAGCAGATGTCGACGCCGCAGTCCTCGGCGTGATCGAGGATCGGACGCCAACGCCTGGCCAGTTCGTCAAAGGCGGTCTCGACCAGGCCTGCCGGCCGCTGCGGCCAGGGATAGAGATAGGGCCAGGCCAGAGCGCCCGAGAAGCTCGCCATCGCATTGATGCCCAGGTGTTTTGAGGCCGACAGCGCCATCTTCACCTGCTCGACCGCCCATTGCTGCCGCGCCTTCGGATTGCCGCGCACTTCAGCTGCCGCAAAGCCGTCGAAGGCCTCGTCATAGGCCGGATGCACGGCAACGAGCTGGCCCTGCAGATGGGTCGACAGTTCGGTGACTTCGATGCCGTTGTCGCGCGCAATACCTTTGAATTCGTCGCAGTAGTCTTTCGACGCGGCGGCTTTCTGAAGATCGATCAGCCGCCCGTCCCAGCTCGGCACCTGGACCCCCTTGTAGCCGCAATCCGCCGCCCACTTGGTGATCGACTCCCACGAATTGAACGGCGCTTCATCGCCGGCAAACTGCGCCAGGAACAACGCCGGCCCCTTGATCGTTCTCATTGGTTTCCTCCTC
>NZ_JAAAML010000012.1 GCF_024105735.1 Parahoeflea alexandrii
CCTGTTGTCGTGCCAACGGCATAGCAGGGTAGCTATATACGGAATGGATAACCGCTGAAGGCATCTAAGCGGGAAACCAACCTAAAAACGAGTATTCCCTGAGAGTCGTGGAAGACTACCACGTTGATAGGCTGGGTGTGGAAGCGCAGTAATGTGTGAAGCTTACCAGTACTAATAGCTCGATCGGCTTGATCGTTCTCATTGCTCGTGCTCATCTTAATCGCTCGCGGACCAAAGGTCCTGCGCGGGCGCGCCAAACAATTGGCGACGCGCACTTGCGCTTGCGGAGCTTCGCTCCGGGGTGCAAATGCTCGGATAAGTGAGAAGGACGTGTTCAAAGACAAAAGGGACTAGCCTCCCGCCAGCTTCTCAATCAACTTGCACATGTCGCCATGTGCACATGTTGCGCTTTGCCGACCTGGTGGTCATGGCGGGGCGGCTGCACCCGTTCCCATTCCGAACACGGCCGTGAAACGCCCCAGCGCCGATGGTACTTCGTCTCAAGACGCGGGAGAGTAGGTCGCTGCCAGGTCTGCAAATCGCAACATCAAGTTGAAATCTTCTCAGCCTTACGAAAATTGGAACACTCACGGGTCGCTCTCGCGGCCCGTTTTGCCTTTTGCCTTGCTCATTCAGCAAGGCCTGTCGCGGGGTCGAGCAGCCCCAGCCGACCCACAGAGGCCAAAAGCCTCGAGGACCGGCAAATCAAAAAGACCGGGCATGCCCGGAAGCTCAAGTCTTACCGCGGGGTGGAGCAGCCCCCGCCGACCCGCAGAGGCCAAAGGCCTTGAGGACCGGCAAAACAAAAAGACCGGGCATGCCCGGAAGCTCAAGTCTTACCGCGGGGTGGAGCAGCCCCCGCCGACCCGCAGAGGCCAAAGGCCTTGAGGACCGGCAAAACAAAAAGACCGGGCATGCCCGGAAGCTCAAGTCTTACCGCGGGGTGGAGCAGCCCGGTAGCTCGTCAGGCTCATAACCTGAAGGTCGCAGGTTCAAATCCTGCCCCCGCAACCAAATTACCAATATAGGATCACTGCGCTGGCGCAAAGACGTAGTCTTTGCTGGCGAAGTAGCTCGTCGTCCTTCGGACCATAACCTGAAATCCTCTCGGCGGTTGCTGCGCAATCGCCTGCCAGATCAGCGGGTC
>NZ_JAAAML010000013.1 GCF_024105735.1 Parahoeflea alexandrii
TTCATCGGCGGCGTCCACCGCATCGCCTCGCGCATCGACGACCGCTACGAGCTGGTCGCCGGGGCGTTTTCCTCGACGCCGGAAAAATCAAAGGCCTCGGCCGCCGATCTCGGCGTCGCGCCCGACCGCGCCTATGGCGATTATGTCGAGATGGCCAAGCGGGAAGCGCGACTGAAATCAGGCATCGAGGCGGTTGCGATCGTCACGCCCAACCACATGCACTATCCGGTGGCGCGCGAATTCCTGAAACGCGGCATCCACGTGATCTGCGACAAGCCGTTGACCTCGACGCTGGCCGACGCGAAGAAGCTCGCCAAGGCGGCCGAGGCGTCCGGCGCATTGTTCGTGCTGACCCACAACTACACCGGCTACCCGATGATCCGGCAGGCGCGCGAGATGATCGAAAGCGGCGAACTGGGCCGGATCCGGCTGGTGCAGGTCGAATATGCCCAGGACTGGCTGTCGGAAAACCTCGAGGAGACCGGGCAGAAACAGGCCGGCTGGCGCACCGATCCGGCGCGTTCCGGCCTTGGCGGCTCGACCGGCGACATCGGCACCCATGCCTTCAACCTGGCAAGCTTCGTCTCGGGGCTCGAGCTCGCCGAGCTCTGCGCCGATCTCGACAGTTTCGTCAAGGGCCGCAAGCTCGATGACAATGGACACGTGCTGATGCGGTTTGCGGGCGGCGCCAAGGGCATGCTCTGGTGCTCCCAGGTGGCGCCGGGCAACGAAAACGCGCTGAAGCTCCGCATCTACGGCGAAAAGGGCGGGCTCGAATGGGCCCAGGAAGACCCGAACTATCTCTGGCACACACCGCTGGGTCAGCCGAAACGATTGCTCACCCGCAACGGCGCGGGCGCAACGGCAGCCGGCCAGCGCGTCAGCCGCATCCCCGGCGGCCATCCCGAAGGCTACCTCGAAGGCTTCGCCACCATCTACAACGAGGCGGCCGAAGCCATCATCGCGCATCGCGACGGCAAGCCTGCCCCCGAAGGCGTCATCTATCCCGGCATCGAAGAGGGCCTGGCAGGCGTCGCCTTCGTCACCGCCTGCGTCGA
>NZ_JAAAML010000014.1 GCF_024105735.1 Parahoeflea alexandrii
TCCGGTGCAGCACTGTGCACAGCCTATGGCGCCAATGCGCCGGTGATGTGCCTGACCGGCAACATTATGTCGCATCTGATCGGTCAGGGCAGGGGGCAACTGCACGAGCTGCCCGACCATCTCGGCACGCTCAAGGGGCTGACCAAATGGGCCGAGCGGATCAACCATCCGACCGAGGCCGGAGCGGTGATGAACGAGGGCTTCAGGCAGATGCTGTCGGGCCGTCAGCGGCCGGTTGGCATTGAAGCCCCCTGGGATGTGTTCGGCATGGCGGCCGAGGTCGACTTGCCGGAAGCCGCGCGGCCTGTTGCCGCGCCGCGCCCCGATCCCGAGGCCATGGAAAAAGCCGCAGCTCTGATCCGTGCGGCGAAGAACCCGATGATCATGCTCGGCTCCGGCGCCATCGGTGCCGAAGCCGAGGTGGCGGAACTGGCCAGGTTGCTGCAGGCGCCGGTGACCGCGCATCGCTCGGGCAAGGGCATCCTGCCCGATGATGATCCGCTCGCGCTCTTGCCGCCGGCGGCCTGGCAGTACTGGCAGACCTGCGATCTGCTGATCGGCATCGGTTCGCGGCTCGAGCTGCAGTATTTCCGCTGGCGCTGGATGCCCAAGGGGCTGAAGGTGGTCCGCGTCGATATCGATCCGACCGAGATGGTGCGGCTGAAACCCGATGTCGGACTGGTGACGGA
>NZ_JAAAML010000002.1 GCF_024105735.1 Parahoeflea alexandrii
GCTCTCTTTGGATAACACAAGGGCGAACTGCTTGGCGCCAGCGGCGCGCCGCCCTCGTTGTGTGAGCGGTTTATAGGGCCACCCCACCAAATGAGTCAACAACCTTTTTCGCAAAAATGTCATTTTTCGATTTTTTCCAAACCGCACCGTCTTTTCCGGCGAGGTTTGGAGCCCTTCATATATATAAAGTCGTTCCGATCCCCGATTTTGCCTTACAGCCGCCGGATTTCGCACTAGAAGATCTGTGCCGGATCAAGTTGGCTGTGCACTTGCCTTCGCTCCTGCCGAATCGGGGCTCGAACCGGGCGCAGATTTGACAGATGACTGAGTGCAGGGCACATCTGCATCTGGCGT
Source organism: Parahoeflea alexandrii (assembly GCF_024105735.1). Lineage (GTDB taxonomy): Bacteria > Pseudomonadota > Alphaproteobacteria > Rhizobiales > Rhizobiaceae > Hoeflea > Hoeflea alexandrii. The sequence continues at coordinate 355 of NZ_JAAAML010000002.1, forward strand.
TCCCGTCCAGTGCCGAAAGCGCGGCCGGACGGTACTGTGAACTTGGAGGACCAATGCCAAACGACGACTTTCTCGCACGGCAGATGGGCGATCAACCGCCACTGCTGGCCGGTGGCCGCAAGCCGCCCGACAAGCGCGAGATCTCGTTGCGTTGGCTCTCCGGCACCTTCATGACCGGCATCACTTCCAGCCTGCTGATGGGCGTGGCGCTGTTCGGCGCCATGGAAGGGCGCGAGCAGCTGGCAATTCCCGCTGAGGCCCTGGCTTCGACCGACCTGAATTCAGGCGGCATTGGCGTCGTCGAGAAAGGTGACCGGCTGGTTCCCTCCGTGGTCACCGCCAAGCCGGCCGACAAGAGCATCATGGAAGTTTCCACCATGGTCCGTGACGGCGACCGTGACGTCGTCCGCAGGCAACCTTTCGCCCACGTCAAGATCGCACTTGCCGCCAACCATCCCAACGCCACGGCCAAGTCCTATCCGCGCTTCAATCCGCTCAAGATCTTCTCGGCCGGCGACGCGGAAGCTGCATCAAGCGTAAGGACCGGCGTCATCTACGGTGCCGAAGTCGATTCGGAAATCAGCCTGCGCACCATCGATTTCCCGCTTGAAGCGCCCGGCCATCCCTTTGCGGCCTCCATGTCGCTCGATGAAGCCGAGGAAACGGTCCGCACCAACGGGTCGGTGCTGACCGACGGTTCCGTGCAGTTTGCATCGCTCAACTATGTCGATCCACGCCGGTTCGGGTCCAACCGTCTCGAGCTCGACTTCAGTGCCAGCCTGAATGCCCGGGTCATCGCCGAGAATGTTTCTATCGCGTCCTACTCGCCGCAGGCCCAGCAGCGAACGGACTATGTCGATGACATCATCCCGGTGCGCAAGGCAGCAGCGCTCTCCGACATTCTCGACGGCGCGGGTTACACTGCGGAACAGTATCAGGCCGCACTCGACATGCTGGCGCAACAGATCAAGACCGACGAGGTTCCGACGCGGGCGGTCATCCGTGTCGGAATGGAACAATCCGGCGACAGCACGCGGATCATCCGCATGAGCGTCTACCAGTATTCGAGCCACATGATCACCGTTGCGCTTTCAGACAGCAACGGCTTTGTCATCGGCAACGAGCCGCCGCCGACACCGGCAATCCGCTCGGCCTTCGACGAAACCCAGGCACCGGTTGCCACCGCCCGCGACCTGCCCAACATCTATGACGGCATCTACCGCTCGGCCCTGTTGTACGGCATGTCTGCCGACATGGTCGGCCAGATCATCAAGATGCTGGCCAGCAATGTCGACTTCCAGTCGCAACTCCGCCCCTCCGATACGCTCGAGGCGTTCTTCTCTGTCACCGACGACAGCGGCATCGCGACGGAAGATTCCGAGTTGCTCTTCGTCAACGCCAGGTTCGGCGGCAACTCCATCCGGCTCTACCGCTTCCAGCACCCCGAAGACAATTCCATTGACTACTATGACGAGGAAGGCCGAAGCGCGCGGCAATTCCTGATCCGCAATCCGGTGCCGAACGGCAAGTTCCGTTCCGGTTTCGGCATGCGCCGCCATCCCATCCTGAAATACTCGCGCATGCATACCGGTGTCGACTGGTCCGCGCCAAGGGGCACACCGATCATTGCCTCGGGCAATGGCGTGGTCGAGAAGGCGAGCTGGGATTCCGGCGGATATGGCCGGCAGACGATCATCCGCCACGCCAATGGTTACAAGTCGAGCTATTCTCACCAGAACAGCATTGCCAAGGGCGTGGTTCCCGGCGCGCGCGTGCGTCAGGGCCAGGTCATCGGCACCGTCGGCTCCACCGGACTTTCGACCGGACCCCACCTCCACTACGAGCTGATCGTCAATGGCAACAAGGTTGACCCGATGCGGATCCGTCTTCCCGACGGCAAGTCGCTCAAGGGGGAGGCCTATGCCATGTTTGCCCGCGAACGTGACCGGATCAATACCCTACTCGACATCGAGATGTCCAACAAGGAACTTGCCAGCCGCTGATTCCGGCCCATGCGGCCGTCAGGCAGAGGGCGGGGACTGCAACGCCATCCGTTTGGCCGTGCTCAACCCATCCATCGCCATGGCATGGGACCGGCGCACGTAGTCTCGCAATGCCTGCCTGTCCAGCGTCGACTCATCAAGCCATTGCAGCCATTTCAATCCGCGGGGCGCGAGATAGGGCGCAGGCCGCATTCCGGGGACGGATTTCAGTATCTCGAAACTCATAGGCGAGGCCTTGAAGGTTACCCGCATCTGGCCATCCGGATCCCTGATGAGAATGGCAAAGACCTTGCCGCCGACCTTGTAGACGTCGGAGCCGCCCCATTGCACCACATGTGTTGCCCCGGACAGGGACATGCAGAACGAATGCAGGTTGGATGCTTCCTCCTCCAAGCGGTCTAGGCTCCATTGCTCGATGCGCCACTGGCTGGACCGCAACATCGATCCCTGCCTCAACAAAAAGGCGGACCCGAAGATCCGCCTTTTCCGGCATTTGCATAGCTTAGGCGGCCTCGCCCTGGGGAGCCTCGGCCTCGGCCGGTGTCTCGTTCGAGACAGAGAACACCAACCGGTCGGAACCCGCGCTGACGGTGACATGAGCACCTTCGCCAACCTCGCCGAGAAGGATTTTCTCGGCCAGCGGATCCTGCACGTATTTTTGCACGACCCGCTTGAGCGGACGCGCGCCATAGGCGGGATCGTAACCCTTGTCGGCGAGCCAGACGCGGGCTTCCTCGTCAAGCGCCACATCGATCTTGCGGTCAACGAGCAGCTTGCCCAGCCGCTTGAGCTGGATATCGACGATCGCGCCCATTTCCGACCTGCGCAAGCGGTGGAACAGGATGATCTCGTCTATCCGGTTCAGGAACTCTGGACGGAACGACGCGCGCACGACGTTCATCACGTCATCACGAGCGGCATCCGCGTCCTGATCGTCGGTCAGCGCCGCCAGATATTCCGAGCCAAGGTTGGATGTCATGACGATCAGCGTGTTGCGGAAGTCCACAGTACGCCCCTGGCCGTCGGTCAGGCGGCCGTCATCAAGCACTTGCAGAAGCACGTTGAAGACATCGGGGTGCGCCTTCTCGATCTCGTCGAACAGGATCACCTGATAGGGCCTGCGCCGTACGGCTTCCGTCAGCGCACCACCCTCGTCGTAGCCGACATAGCCCGGAGGAGCACCGATCAGACGGGCCACCGAATGTTTTTCCATGTATTCCGACATGTCCATCCGGATCAGCGCGGTTTCATCATCGAAGAGAAACTCGGCCAGTGCCTTGGTCAGTTCGGTCTTGCCCACGCCGGTCGGGCCCAGGAAGATGAACGAGCCCATCGGCCGGTTCGGATCCTGCAGACCGGCGCGGGCCCGGCGGACAGCCTTGGAAACCGCCTGCACCGCTTCGCCCTGACCGACCACGCGCTTGCCGATCTCGTCTTCCATCCTGAGCAGCTTGTCGCGCTCGCCTTCAAGCATCCGGTCGACCGGAATACCGGTCCAGCGCGACACGATGTGAGCGATATGATCCGGCGTCACTGTCTCTTCGACCATGCCCGCCGCATCGGCTTCGCCATGGGCTTCGGCCTCTTGCAACTGGCGTTCGAGAGCAGGGATTTCGGCATAGGCAAGTTCGCCGGCGCGCTGGTACTCGCCACTGCGCTGGGCGATGGCAAGATCGTTGCGCGCCGCTTCAAGCTTGAGCTTGAGATCAGCCGCCAGGCCGAGCTTCTGCTTCTCCGACTGCCAGCGTGCCGTCAGCGCACCGGATTTTTCCTCGATGTCCGACAATTCCTTGTCCAGCCGCTCGAGCCGATCCTTCGATGCCTGGTCGGTCTCCTTCTTGAGCGCCTCTCGCTCGATCTTGAGCTGCATGATCCGGCGATCGAGCTCATCGAGCTCTTCAGGCTTGGAATCAACCTGCATTCTCAGCCGCGCCGCGGATTCATCGACCAGGTCGATCGCCTTGTCAGGCAAAAAGCGATCTGTGATGTAGCGATTGGAAAGCACCGCTGCCGAGACAAGCGCCGAATCGCTGATCCGGACCTTGTGATGCTGCTCGTATTTTTCCTTCAGGCCGCGCAGGATCGAAACCGTGTCCTCGACAGTGGGCTCTTCCACCATCACCGGCTGGAAGCGCCTTGCGAGCGCCGCATCCTTTTCGACATGCTTGCGGTATTCATCAAGCGTGGTGGCGCCAACGCAGTGCAGTTCGCCCCGCGCCAGTGCCGGCTTGAGAAGGTTGGACGCATCCATCGCCCCGTCGGATTTCCCCGCGCCGACAAGAGTGTGCATCTCGTCGATGAAAAGGATGATCTCGCCATTGTTGGCCTGGATTTCGGACAGCACCGCCTTGAGCCGTTCCTCGAACTCGCCGCGATATTTCGCGCCGGCGATCAGCGCACCCATGTCGAGCGCCATCAGCTGCTTGTCCTTGAGCGATTCAGGGACGTCGCCATTGACGATTCTGAGCGCCAGGCCTTCCGCGATCGCGGTCTTGCCGACGCCGGGTTCGCCAATCAGAACCGGGTTGTTCTTCGTCCGGCGGGAAAGCACCTGAATGGTGCGGCGGATTTCGTCATCCCTGCCGATCACCGGGTCAAGCTTGCCTTCGCGTGCCGCCTCGGTCAGATCCCGGGCATATTTCTTCAGCGCATCGAAACCCTGCTCGGCGCCGGCGCTGTCGGCGGTACGGCCCTTCCGGATGTCGTTGATGGTCTGGTTCAGGGCTTGCGCGGTGACACCGGCATTCTTCAGGATCTTCGAGGTTTCCGCCGACGCCTCGATGACCAGCGCCAGCAGCAGCCGCTCGACCGTGACAAAGCTGTCACCGGCCTTCTTTGCAGCCTCCTCGGCGGACTGGAATACCTTGGCCACCGGCTGAGACAGGTAAAGCTGACCGTTGCCCCCCGTCACCTTTGGCAGTTTTGCAATTGCTGCGTCATTGGCGAGCCGCACATCTGCAGGGCGCCCGCCGGCGCGCTCGATCAGAGAGGAGGCCATGCCCTGATCGTCATCCATCAGCACCTTGAGCAGGTGTTCAGGCATGAACTGCTGATGTCCTTCGGCAAGCGCATGGGATTGCGCTGACTGGATGAAACCGCGAACGCGTTCCGAGTATTTTTCAATATTCATGGTCTTCTCCTTTACATGTCCCACCCATTTGTGGCGCGGGACAGCGGGTCCGGATGAGCTCCCGATTGCGGCAAGCCCGATTAGATAAACCAGATATGGGTATTCACAGTTGCGTGAAAAAGGTCTTGTTCAACAATAAAAACCCCGGCTGCGACCAGCCGGGGTTTTCAGTCATTCGTTAAAGAGCGTCGCCTATTCGGCCGCAGCCGGCTCCGTCTGCTTGTCGGCGCCGGAGGCCGCTTCCGCGCTTTCATCGGAGCGAACCCGCTTTGGTCGGCCGCGGCGGCGGGGAGCCGGACGCGGGCTTTCTTCCCCAACGGACGCGTCTTCTCCGATCGCAACTTCCGCCGGAACGCCGCTTATCTCGGGCTGTGGTGCATCCGCATCGAAGACGGGCTTGGGCTGCTGTTCCTGGCGCGGCTTGCGTTCTTGCCGTTCGCCGCGATCCTGGCGCTCGGTCCGGTCGCCACGTTCCTGGCGTTCAGACCTGTCCTGGCGTGACTGGCGTTCGGACCGGTCCTGCTGCTCGCCCCGATCGCCACGCTGGTTCTGTGCATTGGTGTCGTTGTCATCATCCGAATCGCGATCATCATCGTCCTGATCCTGCGATTCGCGCGCTTGTGACGAGCTGTCATCGCGCTGGAATCGCTCCTGCATCTGCGCCTGCGCTGTCAGGATGATCCGGTTGTAGTGCTCGGCATGCTGCAGATAGTTTTCTGCCATCACGCGATCGCCAGAACTCTGCGCATCCCGCGCAAGGTTCATGTACTTCTCCGCCACGTGCTGGGCGGTTCCGCGGATCTTCACATCGGGACCGGAGCTGTCGTAGGAGCGCGACAGCGGGTTCTGGCCTTTGCGGTTGCCCCCACCGTTATTATTGCTTCCGCTACGTCCGCGACCGCGCTTGTTTTGCTGTCCTGGCCTCATTCGATAGTCACCTGGTTGTTTTCCTGAAAAATCTGTTGGGCGCTTTGGCCAGAGCGTCTGGCTCGCAGGTTGCGCCGCGACATAGGATCATCCACTGATCCCGTCACCGTTATGGGTTCAAATTCAGATACCCGCGCCAGAGGCTTTCCTGCGAACCAGCGGCCAAAAATTTGGCGGGTTCCTAGAGCCGAGCCACATCGGATCGAATCTGTTTCAAGACTTGCTATCCGGCGCTGATCGGGAAACTAGCCATGTTTGCCTGTAATTCCAAGCCTTTTCTTGAAACAACGCTCAAAAGTCCCTGCTCACGGGTTTTGGTTCACCTTGCATCGTGAACAAGAGGACCCTTTCAACACCTCCGAGATCGCGAAACATCCAGGCTTCGGCAAAACCGTGCGCGGCAAAAATCATCGACACGGAGGCCCCCTGGCCTATCCCGAACTCGACAGCGAGATACCCTCCTCGAACAAGCCGATCGCCTGCCTGCGAGGCAATCGCCCGGTAGGCGTCAAGCCCGTCGGTCCCGCCATCGAGCGCTTGTACCGGGTCGTGTTCGGTCACCTCCCTCGAGAGGCCAGACAGATCAGCGGTCGGAATATAGGGCGGGTTGGAAACAATCAGGTCAAACTGTGCATCTATGCCCGACAGCCAGTTACCCTCGATAGCCCGGTAACGCTTCGAAAGTCCAAGCTGACGTGCATTCTCGAGCGCCGTCTTCACTGCATCTGCCGAGACATCGACGCCGAGGCAGGTTGCTTGCGGGCATTCCGAAAGCAGCGCCAGCCCAATTGCGCCGGTTCCGATCCCCAGGTCAGCAATCGAGCAGGAGCCCGTTGCCGCTGCTTTTTCCCGGACCAGCGGCAGCACGGCATCGATCAGCGTTTCGGTGTCGGGCCTCGGCTCCAGCGTCGCGGGCGAAAGCCGGAGCGAGAGACCGTAGAACTCCCGGAAACCCAGGATACGGTGCACAGGCATGCCTGCAAGCCTGTCATCCAGGGCTTTGGCCAGACGGCCACGCACCGTCTCTCCAAGCGGCGCATCGCCGCCTGTCACCAGTTGATGCGGCTCGACCCCTGCCAGCTTGGCCGTAAGCAACCGGGCATCGAGATCCGCGGTTTCGAGGTCTGCGGATCGGAACGCGCTGCGCAGCATCAGCCAAGCCTCGCCAAGCGTGGCAGCATCAGCCAGGTCAGGCCTTGCCATTGTCGCCAAGTGTGGCCAGCTGGCCGGCCTGATGATCCGAGATCAGGGCATCGACGACCTCGTCGATCTCGCCCATCATCATCCGGTCGAGCTTGTAGAGCGTCAGGTTGATCCGGTGGTCGGTCACCCTGCCCTGCGGAAAATTGTAGGTCCGGATCCGTTCGGACCTGTCGCCCGAGCCGACCTGGCTGCGCCGTGACTGGGAGCGCTCGTCGTCGGCCCGCTGCCGCTCCATGTCGTAAAGCCGGGCGCGCAAGACCTGCATCGCGCGCGCGCGGTTCTGGTGCTGAGACTTTTCCGACGAGGTGACCACAAGCCCGGTTGGCAGATGGGTGATACGCACCGCCGAATCGGTGGTGTTGACGTGCTGGCCGCCCGCGCCCGACGCCCGCATCGTGTCGATACGGATATCCTCCGCACGGACTTCGATGTCGATGTCCTCCGCTTCGGGCAGCACCGCAACGGTTGCCGCCGAGGTGTGGATGCGGCCGCCGGATTCGGTTTCGGGGACCCGCTGCACCCGGTGAACACCGGATTCGAACTTGAGCCGCGCAAACACGCCCTTGCCCGACACGGTGGCAATGATTTCCTTGTAGCCGCCGGCTTCGCCCTCGCTTGCCGACAACACCTCGACACGCCATCCCTGGGAGGAGGCATAGCGTTCATACATGCGGAAAAGATCACCAGCGAACAGCGCCGCTTCCGAGCCGCCGGTTCCGGCGCGGATTTCGACAATGGCACTGCGCTGGTCGGCGGCGTCCTTGGGCAGCAGCATGATCTCGATCTGCTGTTCAAGCTTCTCGATCCTGCCCTTGAGCGCCTTCAGTTCGTCCTCGGCCATCTCCCGCATTTCGCGGTCGGTCGAGCTGTCGGCCAGCATTGCCGTGAGGTCGGCACGCTCGGCCTCGGCTTTCGAAAGCGCCCTTATCTCGGCCACCAGCGGCTGCAGTTCGGAGTACTCCGAAGCCAGCTTCACATAGACGTCCGGATCGGGGCCGGCCGACATACGCGCCTCGACCTCGTCGAAACGGCGCTCCAGTTCGCGGATTTTCTGGGTCGGCAATCGTGCCATGCTTGATCCTAGAGGCTCACACCATTGGCGTCGGCAAAGTCCATCAGGAACTCGCGAACGGTTTTTTCACTTCGCGTATCGGCAATGACCGGCAGCAGGGCTTCCTCAAGCTTGCCCAGATCCAGCGACAGCAACATCGACTTTACCGGCCCGATCGCAGCCGGCGACATCGAGATGTTGCGGAAACCGATCCCGAGCAACGCCATCGCCGAGAGCGATTTTCCGGCAATCTCACCACAAAGGGTCAGCGACGTGTTGGTTCGGTTGGCAGCTTCGACGATCTGGCGCAGCACACGCAGGAATGGCCGCCCCAGCGTATCGAAACGATCTGCCACGCGGGAATTACCCCGGTCGACCGCCATGACGAACTGGAACAGGTCGTTGGAGCCGACGGAGACGAAGTCGACTTCTTCCATCAACTCATCGAGCTGCCAGAGCAGGCTTGGCACTTCCAGCATGGCGCCGAACTGCAGGCTGCGCGGCAACTGGTAGCCGAACCGGGAAAGATGCCGGACTTCCTTGTTGAGCAGTTCGCGCGCCAGGCGAAGCTCATTGACCTCGGTGATCATCGGCAGCATCAGCTTCAGTTCGGCGCCGGCCGCTGCCTTCAGCAACGCTCTGAGCTGCGTGCGCAGCAATCCCGGACGGTCCAGCGAAAGCCGGACGGCGCGCCAGCCAAGCGCCGGATTCTCCTCTTCGGCGGAGCGGAAATACGGCACCACCTTGTCGCCGCCGATATCCAGAGTCCGGAAAGTGACCGGCCTGCCTCCCGCCTGCCGCAGCACGCTGCGATAAAGATTTTCCTGCTCGTCGACCTTGGGCATGGTCGAGGCGATCATGAACTGCAGCTCCGTCCTGAACAGGCCTATCCCGCTGGCCCCGGATTCGCTCAACTGCGGAAGGTCGACCAGAAGCCCCGCATTCATCTGAAGTGTCACATACTGCCCGTCCCGGGTCCGCGGCTCGACCGTTCGCAGTGCCTGGTACTGTTCCTGCCGCTTCGCCCGGAACCTCACCTTGTCGGCATAGGCATTCTGCACATCGGTAATCGGACGCAGGTGAACAATGCCATCCTCGCCATCGACAATGATCGAATCTCGGTTTTCCGCCAGCGAGGCAATGCCGGGTACCTGGCCCACCACCGGAATGCCCATGGCGCGGGCAACAATCACCACATGGCTGGTAACCGCCCCTTCTTCAAGCACGAGACCGCGGATAGCCTCACGCGGATAATCAAGCAGTTCCGCAGCCCCCATGGCGCGTGCCACGATGATCGCATCCTGTGGCAAACCCTTGCTGCCCGGAACAAATCCCGTCAGCTGTCTGAGCAGGCGATTGGCGAGGTCGTCGAAATCGTGCAGCCGCTCGCGAAGATAGGAATCGGTCATGTGGATCATGCGGGCGCGGGTGTCGCTTTGCACCTTCTCCACCGCCGCCTCGCAGGTCAGTCCGTTGCGGATCGCCTCCTCGAGCTTGCGCACCCAGCCGCGATCATGGGCAAACATCCGGTAGGCCTCCAGAACCGCCCGATGCTCACCCTCCATCGAAACGTCGCGCCGCGACAGCATGTCATCGATTGAGATCCTGAGGGATCCGAGCGCCTCTTCAAGCCGCTTGAGTTCGGATTCGCTGTCATCGTTGAGCAGTTCGGTGACCACGATCCGCGGCTCATGCAGGATGACATGGCCAAGGCCGATACCATCACCATAGGCATCACCCTCGATTGTCACCGGACGGTTCAGGTCCAGCTCGAGACCGGGCCGGGTGATCTGCTTGAGTTCGCCCGTTGCGATCATCTCGGCCAACACCATCGAGGTGGTTTCGAGCGCTTCGACTTCGTCCTCGCGGTACTTCCTGTGCGCCTTGTTCTGGACGACGAGAACCCCCAGCGACCGGCCGGCCCTGAGGATCGGCACGCCAAGGAAGGAGTTGTAGATCTCCTCGCCTGTTTCCGGCAGATAGGTAAAGGCGGGGTGGGATTGGGCGTCTGAAAGATTGAGCGAACGCGCGCTTGCCGCAATGGTGCCGACCAGGCCCTGACCCATTTTCAGTTGCGCCAGGTGGACCGAATCCTTGTTCAGGCCCTCCGTGGCGAACAGTTCCAGGGCACCATCGGCACGCAGCACATAGAATGAGCACACTTCAGCGACCATGTTCGCCGCAATCTGGCGGACAATCTGGTCAAGGCGTTCCTGCGGCTCAAGGGGCTCCGCCATCAACTCGCGCAGCCGCCTGAGAAGGACGCGCGGACCTGCGGAAAGGTCTCTCATCGCGCTTCATTCTCCCAATTCGTGTTGTCCGCCCGGGACACTCCCGGCCGGCTTACAGAGTTCGGCTTGTGCCGGCTTGTCTTGATCCCGTTGGCTAAGTCTTATCCAGACCGTAGACGGAATGCAAAGTCCTTACCGCGAGTTCGGCGTAGGCGCCGTCAATCAGGATCGAGATCTTGATCTCGGAAGTGGTTATTGCCTTGATATTGATCGACTTCTCTGCAAGCGCCTTGAACGCGCTCGCCGCCACCCCGGCATGGCTGCGCATGCCGATACCGATGACCGAAACCTTGGCCAGGCCTGATTCGCTCTGCACCACATCGTAGCCGACCAGCTCTTTCTGACCGGCGAGCACCGCCAGCGCCTTTTCCGCATCGCTCGAAGGCACTGTGAAGGTCATGTCGGTTCGCGACCCATCTTCGGAGATGTTCTGCACGATCATGTCGACATTGATGTGGGCATCGGCGAGCGGGCCGAAAATTGCCGCCGAAACCCCGGGCCGGTCAGCCAGCCGCCTCAGGGAAATCTGCGCCTCGTCCTTGGCGTAGGCAATGCCGGTAACGACTTCCTGTTCCACGATTTCTTCCTCGTCGCAAATGAGAGTTCCGGGCGGGTTGAGCAGATCGCCCATTCCTGGGGCGTCCGGGTCTTCGAAACTGGAACGCACGAAGGTTCTGACCTTGTGCACCATGGCCAGCTCGACCGACCGGACCTGCAGCACCTTGGCTCCGAGTGATGCCATTTCCAGCATCTCCTCGAAGGCGATCTTCTTCATCCGCCGTGCCTTGGGCTCGATCCGCGGATCGGTGGTGTAGACACCATCGACATCGGTATAGATGTCACACCGGTCTGCCTTCACCGCGGCGGCAATCGCCACCGCGCTGGTGTCAGATCCGCCACGGCCAAGCGTCGCCAGCCGGTTGTCGGGCCCCACCCCCTGGAAACCGGCAACCACCGCCACCTGGCCGATTTCGAAGCGGCGGATCAGTTCGGACCCGTCGATGTCGACGATCCGTGCCGCCGCGTGGGCATTGTCTGTCTTCACCGGAATCTGCCAGCCCTGCCAGGACCGGGCGTCCACGCCCATCGATTGCAGCGCGATTGCCAGCAGCCCGCTGGTCACCTGTTCGCCCGAGGCAACGATCGCGTCATACTCGCGGGCGTCATAGAAAGAGGCGCTCGCACCGGCGACCTTCGGCATCTGCTGCACCCAGTTGACCAGTTCGTTGGTCTTGCCGGCCATTGCCGACACCACCACGGCGACCTCGTGCCCGGCGTCGACTTCACGCTTGACGTGCCGGGCGACGTTGCGGATCCGGTCCAGGTCGGCAACCGAGGTGCCGCCAAATTTCATCACTATGCGGGCCATGTTGATTTATCCGCTGACGAACCCGCTAACGGGCAAGAAAAACCGCCCCGGGTTGCGGAGCGGAATGTGGCGGTCTCATAGCCAAAAAACTTGCGGCCTGCAACCGGATCGCAGGTGTGACATTGCCAACTCTTGACAAGGCGGGGCTGACGCCCGAGTTGATTGTCCTCAACAGAACTCTGGAGAGACCGATGAACCAAGCTGCCCAGACAACGATCGATCAGGACGAAGTCGAGCGGTTTTCGGCCATGGCGGCGGAATGGTGGAATCCGAACGGCAAGTTCCGCCCCCTGCACAAGTTCAACCCTGTGCGTCTGACCTACATTCGCGATCATGTGGCTGCGCATTTTGGCCGCGACCCGAAGAGCGACAAGCCGTTGCAAGGCCTCAGATTGCTCGACATCGGCTGTGGCGGCGGTCTTTTGTCAGAGCCCATGGCCCGGATGGGCGCCGAGGTGCTTGGCGCCGATGCATCGCGCACCAATGTCGAAGTGGCTTCGATCCATGCCGCCCAGAGCGGGGTCGATGTCAGCTACGAAGCCATAACGTCTGAAGAACTGGCCGCGCGCGGTGAGCGCTTTGACATCGTGCTCAACATGGAAGTGGTCGAGCACGTCGCTGACGTTGATCTGTTCCTCACCTCCTGCGCGGAAATGGTCAAGCCCGGCGGCCTGATGTTCGTCGCAACGATCAACCGGACAATGAAAGCCATGGCGCTGGCGATCATCGGCGCCGAATATGTGCTTCGCTGGCTGCCGCGCGGTACCCACCAGTACGAAAAACTGGTCCGCCCGGAGGAAATCGAGAGGCCGCTGTCAACTTCCGGGATGAATGTCATCGATCGTACCGGCGTGTTCTACAATCCGCTTCAGGACCAGTGGAACCTGTCCCGCGACATGGACGTCAACTACATGATGCTCATGGAGCGGCCAAAAGCCACCTGATCCATCCCGGCATCGCATTCGAAAAGACCTGCGTCTTCGACGAGCCGGAACTTGCCCGGTAGAAATGGTCATGAACCAGGCGGCGTTCAGGGTCAGACAGGAAGATGCTTGAGTTGCTCAAGCAGATCACTTTGGCCCGGCGCGTTCGCTTCAATCAGGGCCTTGACGCGATCACGATCAATTTCCAAAGGCGCGCCGTCCGGGCCGTAGGCCTGCTTGAAAGTGAAGGCACGCGGACCGGCTCCATGGTCATGCAGCCATTCCAGCCTTTCAGCCGCCTGCGCCCAGTCCGGCAGGCGCCCGGCCTCGATCCACCAGAGCACCAGCGGCGGCCAGTCGTTCCTTGTGTTCCAGTTGCGGGCATTTTTCAGGGCCTCGGCATGAACACCGGCGTAGGAGAAGGCCATCAGGCTCTCGATATCCGCCCATACAGACAAGGAAGATGGTCCGCTGTCATGACCGCTGCCTTCGATGAACCGGGGGAAAACCTGGATACCCCAGCTCTTCGGGCCCGGCTCTCCTTCGTAGCCGGAGCGGGCAACGAATCCCGACGCCCTTTCAGCGGCGGCAAAATTCAAAGGCTCCCGCCTGAGAAACCCTTGCACCTCCGGCGCATCATAAGGCGCCACGTGCAGGCCGAAATTGTACATCCCAAGCTGAAAACCTAATGATTTCATCTCAACTCAGGTCATCCGGAAGATCAGGCAAGGGCGCGATTTCGATCCCCTCCTCGATCAGCGACCGAGCATCATCGCTCGAGGCCTTCCCGATGATGCCGCGCGCTTCGGCCTCGCCGTGATGGATCTTGCGCGCCTCATCGGCAAACCGCTCGCCGACATCCTCGGAGTTCTGCTTCACTGCCTGAACCATTTCCCGGATCTTGCGCATCATCTCGCGCCTTTCCGGATCCATCGCAAGAGGCCGCACAGGGGCTTCCTTCGAAACTGCGACAGCCGGTGCCATCAGCGCCTTTCCGACCTGCCGCGAGCCACAGACCGGGCACTCGACCAGGCCCCGTTCGGCTTGATTGTCGAAATCCGTGCTCGAGGAAAACCATGCCTCGAACTCATGGTCCTTGTCACACTGCAAAGAAAAGCGGATCACGCCACTCTTTCTCCTCTTGCGTCCTGAACCCCGGTTTCAACCCTGTATTCCCGCGCATTCCTGAGATTGGGGATCTTCGACCGGGCAGCCTTGACCTCGTCAAGCGACAATGACGCGACAATCACGCCGGGCTCGTCATTGTCGGCTTCCGCAACGATCCGGCCCCAGGGATCGACTATGATCGAATGCCCGTAGGTCTCGCGTCCGTCTTCATGCACACCGCCCTGCGCCGCCGAAATCACGAAGGCGCCGTTCTCGATCGCCCGGGCGCGCTGCAAGACATGCCAGTGCGCTTCTCCGGTCTGGCGGGTAAACGCTGCCGGAGCGGTCAGGATATCGGCCCCGGCGAGTGCGAGGTCCCGGTACAGGTGCGGGAAACGGATATCGTAGCAGATTCCCATGCCGAGCTGAGCCACGTCGATGTCCACTGTCCGGGCGACGTCGCCGGGTTGATACACGGCGCTCTCCCGCCAGCTTTCGCCATTGTCGAGATCGACGTCGAACATGTGGATCTTGTCATAATGGGCCAGAGCCGCGCCGTCGGGACCGAACACCACGCCACGATTGGCTGTCATCTCGTTACCGACATCGATCGCCGTGGAGCCGATATGCAGGTAGATCCCCAGTTCGGCGGCAAGGACGGATGCAGCCTTGAGCACGGCATCGTCGGCTTCGGTTCTGAGAATGCTGCGCAATCCGGCCCGGCTCTTCTGCACAGCGCCGGTCATCTCCGGAGTCTGCACGTAACGCGCACCGCGTCCGGCCGCTTCACGCACCAGGCTCTCCATTGCGGCGATGTTCGCATCGGGCGTCACACCCGACCGCATCTGGACTGCGGCGGCAACCAGCTCACGCATCTCTCAGGCTCCTGTCAGCATGGGATCGAGTTTGCCGGCGCGATCAAGGGCATGCAACTCGTCGCACCCGCCAACGTGAACACCATCAATGAATATCTGCGGAAATGTCGCGCGGCCATTGGCCTTGCCGATCATTTCCTGGCGCAGATCCGGAGAGAATGTTGCGTCATGTTCGGTGTAGGTGACGTCCTTGCTATCCAGCAGCCGCTTGGCCGCGGTGCAAAACCCGCAGAACTGTCGTGTGTAGATGATGACTTCTGACATGCGGTTCTCCGATTGCTTATGCGCTTGGACACTCTCAAGCATATAGGGTTTCACCGCCCTGGCTTGCAACCCTGGCAAAGGTCAGCACGTTCACCCGGGCCGCTCCCGCCTTCAGCAAGGTCCTCGTTGCAGCCTCGACTGTCGATCCCGTGGTCAGCACGTCATCCACCAGCAGCACTTTCATCCCGATGAAGTGCTGCGCCTGCTGGTTCGTCGTCAGGAACGCGCCGCGGACATTGTCCTGCCGTGCCCTCAGACCAAGCCCCACCTGTTGCCGCGTGGCCCTTACGCGCTTCAGCGCGCCCGGCAGGAACTGCTTGCCCGAGAGCCGCGCGAGTGCGCGGGCAAGCTCGGCCGACTGATTGTACCGCCGTGCAAACAGTCTTGCCCGGTGCAACGGGACTGCGATGATGACATCGCTGTCATCGACCACGTCTCGCCCGGCGCGCAGCATCCATGACGCCATCATGGCGGCCAGGTCGGCACGATCCGAATATTTCAACCCGTGCACGAGCTTGCGGGCAACGCCGTCATGGAACACAGCCGCGCGGGCTCTCTCATAAGGCGGCGGCGCCGAGATTGCCTGCGGCGACACCAGCCCGTCGCCCCGGTCATGATCAAACGGCACGCCGGTAACCTCGCAATAGGGTCGCTCGATAAACCGCACATGCGTCCAGCATCCGCCACACAGCGCAGCTCTCCTGCCCACCATTTTCCCGCAGCCGGAGCAGACCGGCGGGTACACCAGCTCTGCAAGGCTCACCCCGGCGGACTGAAGAACAGCCAGCGTCCGGCGCCTGAAATGAACGAGGTCAGCTCGGTCCATCTGTTGACTTTACGGCCGTTCCATCCAACAAGCGAGCCGCTGCAGTGTGGACACGCCACCACGGCATTATGAACCCGGCAATGGACACCCGATCTTGGACCGTCTCTTCGATCATACTCTTCTGCATCAGCGCCGGTCGCGCGCTCTGGCCGCTTTCGAGCCGGGCGCGGATTTCCTGGTCCGCCGGATCGCCGAGGACATGGCGGACCGGCTATCGGTCGTCGAAAGACAGTTTGAGAATCCCGTCCAGGTCCATGGCGGCTTGCCGCTGGCCGCTGAGTTGATGAAAGCCACAGGCAAGGCCGCCGACTTCACCTATGTCGACATGTGCCCCGTGCCCGGAACAGCGGCCGGCAGCCAGGTTTTTGCTGAACCGGACCTTGTCCCGCTGGAACCAGCCAGCGCCGACCTCCTGGTCTCGCCACTTGCACTCCATGTGACCAACGACACTCCCGGCGCGCTTGTTCAGATGCGCCGGGCCTTGAAGCCCGACGGTCTGCTGCTTGCCGCAGTTCCCGGCTCGGGCACTCTGGGCGAGTTGCGGGAATCCCTGCTGGCAGCGGAAAGCGAACTGACCGGCGGCGCCAACGCGAGGGTTCACCCGTTTGCCGATATTCGGGATTACGGCGCCCTGCTGCAGCGCGCAGGCTTTGCCCTGCCCGTCGCCGATATTGACGACATAGTCGTCCGGTACGGTGACATGTTTGCTCTTCTCAGGGATCTGCGCGCCATGGGCATGACATCGATTCTGACCGATCGCAGCAGGAAGCCGTTGGACAGGCAGGTGTTTTTGCGCGCTGCACAGATTTATGCCGAACGGTTTTCGGATGCGGACGGTCGTATCCGTGCGAGTTTCCCGGTCATCCACCTGTCTGGCTGGGCACCGCACGAAAACCAGCAAAAGCCCCTGAGACCGGGCTCGGCCAGGGCACGGTTGGCCGACGCACTGAAAACGCCGGAACAGAAGCTTCCACGCTAGGACGTGGAGGCTCTACATCGAGTTCTTCAGATGATTTGCGGTGCTGTTCATGCTCGCGTCGAGAGCATTCCCAAGTATGGAAGCGCCACTGATCATTGCGGTCGCGATCAAGGCGGCAATGAGACCGTATTCAACCGCGGTGACCCCGGATCTGTCCTCAATGAACCTGCAAAACAAGGATTTCATAACTCTGTTCCGTTTCCGCTTGTAATTTCGGGATCAAATTTGCTCAGCAGTCGCCCGTCTTCCTGCCATCGCTACGAATGATGCAGAGCGCACCCGGGTTGTCCTGCAGGATCGATTTGCGAACGGTGTAAGAGCTGTTGCTCGAACGCTGCGGGATCGATCCGGTGGTGATATTGTCAAACTGGTCAGGCGCCCAGGCAATCCGCGCGGAAGGCGAGCGGTCTGCAACGACAGGCGTCAGGATTGCCGCGACAGCGATCGCGGCTGTGCCGAACAGGAGGGCGACGCGCACGGCACCGAAGCGTTTCGGCTGGTTCTCCTGCTCACCCCTGTCCATCACCGTCATCCAGAAATCGTCGTTGTTCATAACGCCTCCACACAGGATCGCGCCGGATCCGTCATTTTGGCCATTCTTGCGTGAAGGACATTGAGGTTTGATTAACGCTACCTCCAGCAATGGACGCAAATCGCGCCACATTTTGAGGCAGGAACTGTCGGCAGACAGGCCTAAAGCAGGTCGATCAGATAGGGAATGAGCGGCTCGTCGGCGGGCGGCATCGGGTAATCCCGCATGTCGCGCGGACGAACCCACTTGAGCGCCTGCCCTTCAAGCCCTCTCGCCGTCCCCTCGAACCGGCGACAGACAAACAGCGGCATCAGCAGATGAAACTCGTCATAACTGTGGCTTGCAAAGGTCAGTGGCGCCAGGCAGGGCTCTCTGGTGATTATGCCGATTTCCTCGGACAGCTCACGTATAAGCGCGGCCTCGGGCGTTTCGCCAGGCTCGACCTTGCCACCCGGGAACTCCCAAAGTCCAGCCAGCTTCTTGCCCTCAGGCCTCTGGGTAAGGAGTACCCGCCCGTCCGCATCCACCAGGGCGCAGGCCGCAACCAGCAATATCTTCTTGTCGCCCATCGTGTCAGTATCCCGGTTTCTGGCGGTAGGCGTAGCGATAGACCTCGGCAAAGCCGAGCCCCTTGTAGAGCGCGACGGCTGCGGTGTTGGCGCTTTCCACCTGCAACCAGGAGGTCTCCGCTCCCCGATGTCGCGCCCACCTGAGCGCGGCCATCACCACGTCCCGGCCATAACCATTGCGCCGCATGTCGGCTCGCGTTGCCAGCTCGAACAAGCCGGCAAGGTCGTTGTCATGAACGCACAGCGCCGTCGACACCGGTCCGGCAGTCTCGTCCTCCAGCACGAACAACCCGCTGGGCGGTCTGATCGAGTTCAGCACTTCCGTAAGCCCCGGCTTGAGCGACTGGTCGCGGCCGTGCACGGCTATCGAGGCATCGACATAGCGTCCGATGTCACGCATCGGCAGGTGATCCATACCACCATCTATGTCGAGATCGTCGATCGCTCCGGTCATGACGATGGTTTCATCGAAGCGAGGCCAACCGAGCGCATCGAGATAGGCTTCGAGCGGCGGCGGTGCCAGTGGCGACTGACGAAACACCAATGGACGGTCATAGGAATCGAAGCGGCGCGCAGCGCGCTCGACCCGGCCTTCGATCCCCTCATGGTCTGAAGGGTCGAGCGGATTGACCGAGTTGAGCCGTTTCGACGGATGTCCCGCCGTCAAGCGGATCTGCCAGCTGCCGTCATACTGGATCGACGCTGCGGGCCAGGCCCTGAATCCTACGGCTTCCAGCCGTCTGACGATTGCAAGATTAGGCAAGATAGACCCCGCCCCCTGTTCTGGCAGGCAAACCGCTCAGCTGCGGTAATCGCCATTGATTTCGACATAGGCCTTGGTCAGGTCACAGGTGAACACACGGGCCTTGCCACGGCCGATGCCGAGATCCACCCGAATGGCAATCTCGTCCTGCTTCATGACGTCCGAGGCTGCGGCTTCACTGTAGCCAGGATCGCGCTCGCCATCGACTGCCACCCGGACATCGCCAAACCAGATGGCCAGCTTGTCGCGCTCGGCCTTTTCGCCGGCCTTTCCGACAGCCATGACGATGCGGCCCCAATTTGCATCCTCGCCGGCAACCGCGGTCTTGACCAGAGGCGAGTTGGCGATGGAACGGGCGATCCGCCCGGCGGCCTTGGCGGACGCCGCACCGGTGACGGTGATCTCGACCTGCTTGCGCGCGCCCTCCCCGTCGCGAACGATCTGGATCGCCAGATCCTCCATCAACTCGGCCAGCGCCTTCGAAAAGCTTCTCGCCCGCGGATCCGATGCGGACCGGATTGCGCCCGCGCCCCGTTCGGTGGCAGCCCCGGTGGCAAAGACCATCAGAGTGTCCGATGTCGAGGTGTCGCTGTCGACCGTAACCGCGTTGAACGTCGAGCCGACATGGCGGCCAAGCATCGTCTGCAGCGCTCCCGGTTCGATATCGGCGTCAGTCACGACAAACGAGAGCATCGTTGCCATGTCGGGCGCGATCATACCCGCGCCCTTGGCCATGCCATTGAGCCTCACCGTCACGCCGTCAATCTTCGCTGTCCGGGTGGCGACCTTCGGATAGGTGTCTGTGGTCATGATCGCGCGGGCCGCATCCAGCCACCGGTCACCGCTGGCGGACCCGGCCATCGTCCCGAGAACGGAAGCAAACTTGCTCGCATCCAGCGGCTCACCGATGACCCCGGTCGATGCCAGGAACACTTCCGAGGGCTTGCAACCAACAGCTTCTGCCGCAGATTTTGCAGTAAGCTCGGTCGCCTCGCGCCCCTTTTTTCCGGTGAAGGCATTGGCGTTTCCGGAATTGACCACCAGGGCCCGGGCCTGCCCGTCGGCAAGATTTGCCCGGCAGAAGTCGACCGGCGCCGATGGACATTTCGACGTGGTGAAGACCCCGGCCACAGCAGCCGGCCTGTCAAACACCATGAGCATCACATCCGTGCGATCCTTGTACTTGATCCCGGCCGCCGCAGTTTCGATCCGCACACCGGCGATCGGCGGCAACTGCGCATAGGACTTGGGAGCCAGGGGCGAAATTTCAGTGGCCATGAAGGGTTCCTTGAAGCGGCGAAGTCCGGCTCCTGAAGGCCGGCCTTATTGCTGGTCCTGGCTGATGGCGTCGTAAGCGCTTTTCAGATCCGGATCGAGCACATCGATTTCGGTTTCGCTGCGCGCGGTGCGGATAAGCTCGGCATAGCGCTCGCGCATGACCAGCTGACGAACCTGGTCGGCAACCTCCTCGAAGGCCGGCGGCGCTGTTTCGCGGCGCTCTTCGACCTTGATCACGTGCCAGCCGAACTGGGTCTTCACCGGCTCCTTGCCATATTCACCGGGCGTGATTGCAAAGGCAGCCGCCTCGAATTCCGGCACCATCCGGCCCTTGGTGAAGAAACCGAGGTCTCCGCCCTGGGCGGCACTTGGGCCCGTGGACTTTTCCTTGGCGAGTTCAGCGAAATCCTTGCCGGCATCCAGCTCAGCGATAACGGCATTGGCCGCCTCTTCGGTCTCGAGCAGGATGTGGCGCGCACTGATTTCCTCTTCCGGCGGAACGGCAGCGATCTCCTGCTCGTAGCGGGCCTTGATATCGTCATCGCTTACAGGATCGACCACATTCGCCTTGAAGATCGCGTTGTGCAGGGCGCGGTCACGCTGAAATGCCATCAGCCTCTTGAATTCCTCGGTCTCGTCGAGCGCTTCAGCTTCAGCCTTTCGCGCCAGCGTCTTGATGTCGATGACCGCAGCAAGGGCTGCAACGCGGCGCTGCTCATCCGGCAGACGGGCGAATTGCGGATCGAGATCTCCCTCGGCCAGTGTCAGCTCGGACGCACGAATTTCAACACCGGCGACTGTTGCCACCACCGGGTCGGCTTCATCGGCGGCGTGGCCGTGAACGGGCAGGAAGGCGACTGAAGTCAGGAAGAGTGTGGCTGCTAGCTGCGGAAGACGCATGAAGAGACCTTTCATTGTGAAGCTTTACGGGGTCAGCCACCCAAGTGCTCTTGGAATTTGGCAACCGTGAGACGGGCTTTCGCCGCCGTTGACATCGTTCGACCCCCCTCTTATCTGTCAGCCAACCGTCCGTCCAGACGGCTTTCAAGGGTTGAGGGTCTTCCGGACAGGGTTTTCCAACTGATCAACCGGTCGCAGGCCAGCGCCGGTTTCCATCACTGCAGACCGTGCAGCCTCAAGAAAGGACCATTGAAATGGTCAAGTTCGGCGCAATCGCCCGCAAGCTTTTCGGCTCATCAAATGACCGCCGGATCCGGGCCTATCAGCCAAAAGTTGACGCCATCAATGCATTGGAAGCCGAACTGTCGGCGCTCAGCGATGCCGACCTTGCGGCGCGCACCGTCCAGTTCAGGGAGCAGCTCGCCGCGGGAACCAAGCTGGACGATCTGTTGGTACCGGCCTTCGCTACAGTGCGCGAGGCAGCCCGCCGCGCCATCGGGCTCAGGCCATTCGACGTCCAGCTGATCGGCGGCATGATCCTCAATGAAAACGCCATCGCCGAGATGAAGACCGGTGAAGGCAAGACCCTTGTTGCGACGCTTCCGGTCTATCTCAACGCGCTTTCGGGCAACGGCGTCCATGTTGTTACCGTCAACGACTACCTGGCCCGTCGTGACGCCGAATGGATGTCGCGGATCTACGGTTTCCTCGGCCTGACCACCGGCATCATCACCCATGGCATGGACGATGACGAGCGCCGCCAGGCCTACGCCTGCGACATCACCTACGCGACCAACAACGAACTCGGTTTCGATTACCTTCGCGACAACATGAAATACGACCGCGCCCAGATGGTGCAGCGCGGCCACAACTACGCAATCGTCGACGAGGTCGACTCCATTCTGGTCGACGAGGCCCGCACCCCGTTGATCATCTCCGGACCGCTCGACGATCGCTCCGAGCTTTACAACAGCATCGACACACTGATTCAGAAGCTGGAGGCCGACGACTACGAGATCGACGAGAAGCAGCGCTCGGCGACATTCACCGAATCCGGCACCGAAAAGCTTGAGGCGATGCTCGCCGAAGCCGACATGCTCAAGGGTGAATCGCTCTACGACGTCGAGAACGTGTCCGTGGTTCACCACATCAACAACGCGCTGAAGGCACACCGCCTTTTCACCCGCGACAAGGACTACATCGTCCGCAATGACGAGATCGTCATCATCGACGAATTCACCGGACGCATGATGCCGGGCCGACGCTATTCCGAAGGTCAGCACCAGGCGCTCGAGGCCAAGGAAGGCGTCAAAATCCAGCCGGAAAACCAGACCCTGGCATCGATCACCTTCCAGAACTATTTCCGCATGTACTCCAAGCTTGGCGGCATGACCGGCACGGCCTCCACCGAGGCAGAGGAATTCGGCGACATTTATGGTCTGGAAGTGGTTGAAGTCCCGACCAATGTGCCGATTGCACGTCTCGACGAGGATGACGAGGTCTACCGCACCGTCGAGGAAAAGTACCAGGCGATCATCAACGACATCAAGCAGGCCCGCGACAAGAAGCAGCCTGTTCTGGTCGGCACCACCTCGATCGAGAAGTCGGAAATCCTCGCCGACCTTCTGCGCAAGGGCGGCGTGAGCGATTTCAACGTGCTCAACGCCCGTTATCACGAACAGGAAGCCTACATCGTTTCCCAGGCCGGCGTCCCTGGCGCGGTCACCATCGCCACCAACATGGCCGGCCGTGGCACCGACATCCAGCTCGGCGGCAACGCCGACATGCGGATTGCCCAGGAGCTCGGCGACATGCCCGAGGGTCCGGAGCGCGAAGAGAAGACCAAGATTATCCGTGCCGAGATCCAGGCACTCAAGGACGAGGCGCTGGCCGCCGGTGGTCTGTATGTTCTGGCCACCGAGCGCCATGAAAGCCGCCGCATCGACAACCAGTTGCGTGGCCGTTCCGGTCGTCAGGGCGACCCTGGCCGGTCGAAGTTCTTCCTGTCGCTGCAGGATGACCTGATGCGCATCTTCGGCTCCGAGCGCATGGACGGCATGCTCAAGACGCTTGGCCTCAAGGAAGGCGAGCCAATCATCCATCCATGGATCAACAAGGCGCTTGAACGGGCGCAGAAAAAGGTCGAGGCGCGCAACTTCGATATCCGCAAGAACCTGCTCAAGTTCGATGACGTGATGAACGATCAGCGCAAGGTCGTTTTCGAACAGCGCAAGGAACTGATGGACTCCGAATCGATTTCCGAGACCATCGAGGACATGCGCCACGAAGTGATCGACGGCCTGGTCAAGCTCCACATTCCCGAACGCGCCTACGCCGAACAGTGGAACGTCGTGGAGCTGAAGAAGGGCGTACAGGCCTATCTCAATCTCGATCTGCCGATCGAGGAATGGGCAGCCGAAGAGGGCATTGCCGAAGACGACATCCATAGTCGGATCGTCGAGGCTGCGGACAATCTCGCCAGGGAGCGGGCCGAACGGTTTGGCCCCGAAGTGATGACCTATGTCGAAAAATCCGTTGTTCTCCAGACACTTGACCACCTTTGGCGCGAGCATCTGGTCAACCTCGACCATCTTCGCTCGGTGGTCGGTTTCCGCGGCTATGCGCAGCGTGATCCCCTGCAGGAATACAAGTCCGAGGCGTTCGAACTGTTCCAGGCCCTGCTCGCCAATCTGCGCCAGGCTGTCATGGCGCAGCTGATGCGCGTCGAGGTCGTCCGCGAAGCCGCAACCACGCCGGAGCCGGAGCTGCCGGAGGGCATGGAAGCCCACCACATCGATGCCAGCACCGGCGACGATGAATTTGCCCGGGCGGACGTTGACGCGGCGCAGGGCGTCGTTGCGCCGGAAGACAGAAACCCAGAAGATGAATCCACCTGGGGCAAGGTTGGCCGCAATGAGGCCTGTCCCTGCGGCTCGGGCAAGAAGTACAAGCACTGCCACGGCGCGTACTGACCGAAAGACAGCAGCCACAAATCAGGCCGGGGTCGAGCCAGCGATCCCGGCCTTTTTGTGTCTGGAGCCATCCTCGGGTCAACGGCAGCCAAACCGTTTCTTAACGTCGCCATGTCATTGTCACGGCACAATAAACGGATTGAAGCCCGACCATGACGTTGATCGAAACCGCTGGCAGACTGTTGCCGCCCCACTTTGTGGCGCGGCTGACGCCGGCTTTTGATCGTTTGGCGGCGCTTGCGTCCGCTACCGACGAAACCAGCGCCGCCCAGCGGATGGCAATGATTGCCTTTGCCATCCGCGTTTGCAGCGCGGCCATTGCCTTTGTCTCCCAGATCATCCTCGCACGTCTTATGGGAGAGTTCGAATACGGCATTTTCGTTTTCGTCTGGGTCATCGCCATCATCCTGGGCAACCTCTCCTGCCTGGGCTTTCACACCGCTGTCATCCGCTTCCTGCCGCAATACCGCACGGCAGGTGCGGATGAAGCCGTCAGGGGCCTCGCCATCACCGCGCGCATCTTCGCGATGCTGTCCGCGACGCTGATTGCCGGCACCGGGATCGCGGCACTGCACTTCCTCGGCGACAGGATCGAATCCCACTACGTTCAACCGCTCTTCGTCGGCGCTTTCGTGCTGCCGATGATCGCCCTCGGCGATGTGCTGGACGGAACCGCCAGGGCCAATGGCTGGCCGGTTCATGCGCTCAGCCCGACCTATATCGTTCGCCCCCTGCTCATTCTTGCCTTTGTCGCCGGCGCCATCTGGCTGGGCCGCATGGCCGATGCCAACACCGCGATCCTCGCCGCCCTGGCTGCCACCTATGCCACCACGCTGACCCAGTTTCTGGTTGTCACCACGCGGCTCCGCAGGCGTTATCCCGCAAAGCGAGTCGAGATCCACTTCCGCACTTGGCTGCTGGTGGCGTTTCCGATCTTTTTGATCGAAGGCTTCTATTTCATGCTGACCAATGCCGATGTGATCATCGTCGGCATCTATCTCCCGCCCGAAAAGGTTGCCGTCTATTTCGCGGCGGCCAAGACCATGGCGCTGGTCCATTTTGTCTACTTCGCCGTCAAGGCCGCAGCCGCGCAGCGTTTCTCTGCGCTTGTGTCTGACCCCGACCGGACTGCCCTGGCGTCGTTCGCACGCCAGACGGTGCGCTGGACGTTCTGGCCATCCCTGCTCGTAGGCGGACTTGTCATCGCCGCGGGCCCGTTCCTGCTCTCGCTGTTCGGCCCGGGTTTCCAGCAGGGTCACACAATCATGGTCATTCTGTTTGTCGGCATCATCGCAAAAGCCATGATCGGACCTGGCGAGGTGCTTCTGACCATGGCCGGTGAGCTCAGAATCTGCGCAACGATCTATGCTGGCGCACTCGCCGCCAATCTGGCCCTCAATGTCACGCTGATCCCGGTCTGGGGGCTGCATGGCGCCGCGACCGCGACTGCAGGCGCCATGGTGATCGAGGCCGGCCTGCTGCACATGATCATCCGACGTCGTCTCGGCATCGTGATGTTCATCGCCGCCTCGGACCCGGCGCGTCGCGTCGGACACTCAGCGGAGGCCAGGTAGTCATGGCGTCCAGTCCAATCATCCAGGATGAGGTGGCAAGCCAGGCCAACTCGCTGATCGGCGAATTTGCCGATGTCGAGACCGGTCGTCCATTGCCCGAACGCGAGACCGCCGTCGGCCGTCCCGGTCGGCATCTGGCGATCTACCCGGCCCGCGCCGGATACGACTTGCAGGAAGAGCTCGATTTCCTGACCAACCGCGCCCTCGAGCCCAATATCTTCTTTGCCGCCCGCTTTCTTGCGCCCGCCATGCCCCGGCTCGAAGACCGGGTGATCCGCCTCATGCTGATGCGCGACGAAGCCGACAACCGCTCCCGCATGCGAATGCTGCTGCCCTATTCGATCGAAAAGCCAGGCTTTTCGGTCGGCGCTTCCATCATCCGCGCCTGGGCCAATCCGTTCGGCCCACTGGGGACCCCGCTTCTCGACCGTGAAGACGCGGCGGAAACGCTCGACAACATGCTCGAAGCGCTGGCAAGGCCGGAACTGGGCCTGCCAGGCATTCTCGTGCTTCCCGACATGCGGCTTGACGGCCCGGTGGCTGGCCTGCTGCGTGCCGTTGCAATGGGCCGCAACCTCTCCGTCGCCGTGACCGATCAGGCCATGCGTCCGTTTCTTGACAGCAAACTCGACGCCGATGATTACCTCGCCAATTCGGTCTCATCCCATCACCGCCGGGAGATGCGGCGGCAATGGCGCCGATTGTCCGAGCATGGCGAACTCAGCTACATGGTCGCCCGCCAGCCCGAGGAAATTCGCTATCACCTCGAGGAATTCCTGACGCTTGAGGACACCGGCTGGAAGGGACGTCGAAAATCGTCAATGGTGTCAGATCGTTACCGCGCAGCCTTCGCCCGCGAAGCCATCAACAGCCTGGCCGAGACAGACAGCGTCCGGATCCATTCGCTTGCTCTTGATGGAGAGGCCATCGCCTCGATGATCGTTTTCGTGTCGGCCGGCGAAGCCTGGACCTGGAAGACCGCCTACAACGAGAATTGGGCCCGTTACTCGCCTGGAAAGCTGCTGGTCGACCGGCTTACCGAATGGCATCTCGACGATCTCAACATCCGCCGGACGGATTCCTGTGCAGTGCCCGATCATCCGATCATGAGCCGCATGTGGTCGGAACGCGAGACCATGGGCACTATGGTCATCGGGCTGGATCCGAAGCATGACCGTGATGTCCGCCAGGTGGCGACCCAGCTACACATCTACCGCAACACCCGCAACATCGCCCGGCTGCTGCGCGAGAAAATCCGCGGCATGGCCGGCCGCTGACCTTGTCTATGTGGATGTAGCGGCATCAGCCTCCGCGACGGCCTGGTCCCGCAGGATCCGCCGGATCACCTTGCCGGTTGTCGTCAGCGGCAGGCTGTCGACAAATTCGATTTCCCTCGGATACTCATGTGCCGACAACCGCGTCTTGACCCATTCGCGCACCGAAACCGTCAGTTCGGCGTCAGGCTTGATGTCCGGTTTCACCACGATGTAGGCCTTGACGATCTCGGTGCGCACCGGATCCGGTTTGCCCACCACCGCTGCAAGCGCCACCGCCGGATGGCCGGTCAGGCAATCCTCGATCTCGCCCGGTCCTATCCTGTATCCCGATGATGTGATGACATCGTCGTCGCGGCCGAAGAACGAGAAATAGCCCTCCGCATCGCGGACCCCCTGGTCACCAGTGACCATCCAGTCGCCGATGAACTTGGCCTCCGTTGCCGCCTCGTTCTGCCAGTAGCCGAGAAACATCACGGGATCGGGACGCCGCACGGCAATCTGGCCCGAGGTGCCGTCCGGAACGACATTGCCCTGATCGTCGATGACAGCGACCTCGTGCCCCGGCACCCGCTTGCCGATCGCACCGCCGCGGCTGACACCAAGCCTGGCACTGGACGACAGCACCAGGTTGCATTCGGTCTGGCCATAGAATTCGTTGATGGTCAGGCCCAGAACCTTCTGCGCCCACTCGTAGGTTTCGCGCCCCAGCGCCTCGCCACCCGATCCGACCGTGCGCAGGTCGAGGCGGTGGCGTGACAGCGGATCCGCAACGCTGCGCATGATTCTGAGCGCCGTCGGCGGTATGAAGGCGTTGCGAACCTTCATCTCCGCCATGATCCGGTAAGCCAGTTCCGGATCGAATTTTTGCGCCTGCGACGAGACCACCGGAACGCCGAGCAGCAACCCGGGCAGCAGCACGTTGAGCAGCCCACCGGCCCATGCCCAGTCGGCCGGCGTCCAGAGCTTGTCACCCGGCTGCGGTATGAATTCATGGTGGGTCTGGACCCCGGGGATATGACCGATCAGCACCCGATGCCCGTGCAACGCCCCCTTGGGCGGGCCGGTCGTTCCGGATGTGAAGATCATCAGGCCGGGGTCATCCGCCCGCGTTTCGACGGCAACCGGCGTATCCGGATGGGCCTTTTCCAGTTCGACAAAACCGACGACATCATCCGAAACGCCTTTGGCGCCCTCATCTCCGTCGGCAACCACAATGGCCCTGAGATCGGCGAGGCGTTCACGGATTGCCGCGATTTTCTCAACGCCGCCGGGCGTCGTCACCAGAACCCTGGCACCCGACGCCGAAAGCCGGTGATCTACGGCCTCAACCCCGAACAACAGCGCCAGCGGCACCGCAATGGCGCCAAGCTTGTAGATCGCCACATGGGCGATGGCGGTTTCAAACCCCTGTGGCAGCATTAGCGCCACCCGGTCGCCGCGCTCCACGCCAAGAGACCGCAGGCCGCGGGCAAGTGCATTGGAACGCCGGGCCAGGCCGTCATAGCTCAGCCGGTCGGGCGCACTGTCCGGATTGAAATGTTCGAGGCAGATCCGGTCCGGCTCGCGCGCCGCCCAGTCATCCGACACCGCCTTGCCGATGTTGAAGAACTCCGGCACCTCCCAGGAAAACCGGGACGCGATCTCTTCAATGGTTTCTCCGGCTGGCAACAACATCAAAAAATCCTTGCTCAGATGCCCCAACACCATCGTTGCTGCCAAGCAGCAACGACCCAGGCGGGCCGCCAACTCCTATCAGGCGTCTGGTCCGGAATGAAGTGCCTGCCGAAAAATGCTGCAGTATGGGTGTAGCGCGTTTGACCAGCCCGGCTCCATCGCCCGAGAAGTGGGGCATGCCATGGAGCATACGTGAGGGATATAGGAACAGTGATGACCGGAGAGGCTCCGATAGCGCAGCGCCATGCACGGCACCACAGAGCGGTACATTATTCGGCACAAGAACAGATGATTCTATACACGGAACGGGTACCGAAGCCTTATGATCCGAGGGCTTCAACGAGCCGGTGGTGCCCCCTTCCGGACTCGAACCGGAACTCCTTTCGGAACCGCATTTTGAGTGCGGCGCGTCTACCAATTCCGCCAAAGGGGCATACCACGGCGAACAGTCCAATATTATCCAAGGAGGCGCCGGTCAAGCTGATAGATTGGATAGCCTGCAATCCGGCCGGATTCGGACAAATTCCCGCATCGTTGAAAAACTACCCGCAATGGTGATGGAATGCGCATGAACGCTCTGATAAGAACCCTGCCAGACTCGGCAATTGAACAGAGGCATGACTGCCATGACAGCGTTTGAAGCAGCGGCAAAACCGCGGGGTGCACTTGCCAAGATCGAGGCCATCCTGAAGCCGCATCTCACCCCCCAAACACATTCTGCGGAGAATGGCGGCACGGAGGCGCCAAAAGCCACCATAAGCCTGGGTGCGCTCAGCGACCTCATGCAGGAGCGGGCCTTCGGGTTGCTGCTGCTGGTTCTCGCCCTGCCCTGCTGCCTGCCATTTGTCTACATCCTGCCGCAACTGGTGGCACTCCCGATGGTGGTCCTGGCCACGCAGATGGCCATGGGACGCCGCGCCCCCTGGCTTCCCGAGACACTGCGCAAACGTCAATTGCCCGTAGCCGGGCTGCTTGATGTCGTCTCCCGGGCCAAGCGGTATGGCGGATGGCTGGAACGATTTGCCCATCCGCGCTTTCCAAGCTTCACCGGCGACCGCGCAAACCGCGTCATCGGCGCACTTTTGATCGTGCCTTGCCTCTCCATCCTCGTGCCGCTGCCGCTCACCAACACGGTACCGGGCATAGGCGTGGCCCTTGTTGCCGTGGGCCTGATCGAGCGCGATGCGCTGTTCGTGGTCATGGGACTGATCGCCGCGCTTGTCTGGGTTGCCATTCTCGTCATCGGTGGACCTGCGCTGATCTATTTCATCATAAACTTCGCTCTCAACCGGAGCGCGGGCGCCTGACCCGGGTTCACCAATCCCGGATCATTTTTTGAACACCATTGGGGCGGACACCTGCCCCACATCGAAAAAACAGAGCACCGCCATGCAGACAGCCGACGCACAGACCCACCGCAGCCTCGCGGCACTCTTTCTTGCGGTCGCGATGACTGTGGTCGTCGGCTCGGCGCTGGGTTTCGAGCATATCGGTGGCTATATACCCTGTGCTCTCTGCCTCGAGCAGCGCACCCCCTATTACATTGGCGCGCCACTGATGCTTGTCGCAGCCATCATCTCGCGCGCCGGCGGCCCGTCCTGGGCCGTACGCGGTCTTCTGGCCGTCGGCGGTTTGCTGATGCTTTATGGCCTGGTGCTCGGCGTCTACCATTCCGGTGTCGAATGGCACTGGTGGGAAGGGCCCGCCTCCTGCGCCACATCCGCCGATGCGGTGACCACCGACGCGGGCTCGCTGCTCGGTGATCTCAGCTCGAAGAAGCCGCCATCCTGCGATGCGGCCGCCCTGCGCGTGTTGGGCCTCTCATTCGCCGGCTGGAACGTACTGGCCAGCGCCGCGCTTGCAGCCATCGCTTTCCGCGCTGCAGCCAAGGGCTGATCTCAGGTCACGGCTGCAGTTCGACATCCCAGTAGAGATAGTCCATCCAGCTTTCATGCAGGAAGTTCGGCGGAAACATGCGGCCATTGTTGTGCAGATCCTGCACGCTCGGCCGGTATGGCTTCTGCTGCGGAATCATTCCAGCCTGCCTGGGCATCAGCCCCCCCTTCTTCAGATTGCAGGGCGAGCAGGCCGCCACCACGTTTTCCCAGGTGGTTTGCCCGCCGCAGCGGCGCGGGATGACATGATCGAACGTAAGCTCGTTGGGTGATCCGCAATATTGACACTCGAAACGGTCCCTGAGGAAAACATTGAACCGGGTAAAGGCCGGGGAGCGGGACGGCTTTATATAGGTCTTGAGGCAGACAACGCTGGGAAGCCGCATCGAAAAAGACGGCGACGACACCGCATGATCATACTCGGCGACGATCTGGACACGATCGAGAAACACCGCCTTGACAGCATCCTGCCAGGACCAGAGCGACAGCGGATAATAACTCAGCGGTCTGTAGTCGGCGTTCAGGACGAGCGCCGGCAAGGACTGCGGGGATACAAAAATCGTCACGCGACTCTCCCGAGCGATTCTCTATCTGCACGCAACATATTAGGCCGGAGATGTCAGGAATGTGAAGCACCTGTTTTCGGGTGAAAATTCCAGCGCCAGCGACCCCGTATCAACCGTCAACGGGGGTGGCGTCCCTGCGCATCACGTCCGCATAATAGGCCCAGAGCAGACGAGCGGCGACCCCGCGCCAGGGGCTCCATTGCTCCGCCAGGACCGAGAGTTCCCTTGCAGAGGGCCGTTCTTCCATACCTAACGCATGGGCGACCGCACTCTGCAGCGCCACGTCGCCGGACGGAAACACATCCGGATGCCCGGCACAAAACAAGAGATAGACCTCTGCGGTCCAGGGCCCGACGCCCTTTATCGCGGTCATCGCGCGAACCGCCGCCCGCCCGTCGAGTGTGCACATGTGTTCAAGGTCGAGATCACCCTCAAGCACCGCCGATCCCACCCGGCGCAACGTATCCGCCTTGGCACGGGACAGGCCGGCCTCGCGCAACACCTCGGGACTGAGTGCCAGGATGGCTGTCGGGCTGATTTCGCCCGCGGCCAGTTCCAGCTTTCGCCACAACGCGCGGGCGCTTGCCTTGGAAACCATCTGCGACAGGATGATTTCGGCCAGCGCTTCGTAGCCGGGAGGCTTGCGCCGCAGCGGTATGGGGCCCGACTGCTCCATCGCCCGCGCAAGCCGGCTGTCGCAACGCGCCAGCGCCTCAAGGCCTTCCGCCACATCATCGGCACTGTCGATACGGCGCAATGCCAGCTCCCAGTCTTCTCGCATCTCTCTGACACGGGCAATATATCAGGCCCGGTGACGGCGCTTGCGAAAAATGACAAGAAACACCATGGCCGAAAACAACACCATCCCCGAATCAGGCTTCGCCAAGCCGATTGTCCGATTCGCCCCCAGCCCGAACGGCCTGCTCCATGTCGGACACGCAAGGTCGGCAATACTCAACCGGCGCTTCGCGAAGACCCGCGGCGGCACTTTCATGCTGCGCATCGAGGACATCGATCTCACCCGTGCCCGGCCCGAATTCGAGGTTGCAATCAAGGAGGACCTGGCCTGGCTAGGCATCGATTGGCCGGAGCCGGTTCGCCGCCAGTCCGAGCATTTTTGCGAGTATCAGTCGGCACTCGATGAGCTGCGCAGGCTCGGCCTGCTTTATCCGGCCTTCCTCAGCCGCGCCGAGATCGCAACAATTGTCTCCGAATTCGAAGGACGTGGCAGGGTCTGGCCGCGCGATCCCGACGGCGCACCACACTATCCCGGCAATGATCGCGCGCTTTCCATGTCCGAAAGGGACCACAGGATCGCTGCAGGTAAACCTCACGCCTGGCGGCTCGACATGCAGGCCGCGCTCGACGGTCTCGGCGAAAAGCTTTCATGGCGGGAGTCCGGGGCCGGACCGAAAGGCGAGACCGGACAAGTCGGAGCCGATCCAGGCGCCTGGGGCGATATCATTCTGGCCAGGCGCGACGTTCCGGCCAGCTATCATCTCTCCGTCACCGTCGATGATGCGGTGCAGTCGATAACCGACGTGATCCGCGGCGAGGACCTGTTTGCCTCGACATCCGTTCACCGGCTGCTGCAACATCTGCTCGGCCTGCCGGTGCCTGCCTATCATCACCACGGGCTGGTGCGGGATCCGGACGGACGCAAGCTGTCAAAGAGTGACGGCGCCACCTCGATTGCCGCCTTGAGGCAGCAGGGCGCGAGCCCGGCAGACATAATCGCGCTCGCAGGTCTGGCTGACGCCCGATAGACGGGCCTCGTCAGGCTTTCTGCAACGCCTTTTTCCGCATTTCGGCGCGCGCCCGCGCCTTGAGAATGGCCGCATTGATCTCCGCCCCCAGGATGAAGATCGCGGCAATGATGTAGAGAAACACCAGCGCCACCATGATCGAGGCCAGACCGGCATAGGTCGACACATAGGTGGCGAATTCCTGCAGGTAGCTGGCAAACATCAGGGCGCCTGCCACCCAGGCGACCAGCGTGACACCGATTCCGGGAAGCACATCCTTCAGCCTCCGCCTCCCGTCGGGAAGCCACATGTGCGACATCACAAGGCCGACGATCAGCACCGTCACTGCAATCAGAATGCGCCAGTTGTCGACGGCCGAAATCAGCGTTTCCATCCAGGGCGCGAACTGCCTCGCCAGCCGGAGCACCAGCGGCGCCAGCACCAGCAGGAAACTGATCGCCATGATCACCATCACCGCGATCACCACGAAACCGAGACTTTGCGCCCGCGTCACATACCAGGCCCGGGTTTCGGTCACCCGGTAGGCCCGGTTGAGCGAAACCCGCAGCGCCTCCACGCCGTTGGCCGAAAAGAAGGCAGCCGCAAGCACCGACAGGGTCAGCAGGCCGCCGCGTTCGATGGTCAGTACATTGACCACCTCGCGCGAGATCGGTGCGGCAATCGAATCCGGCCAGGTGTCGAAGATCAGATGCGAAGCGGTATCCGCATAGGCATGGGCGCCGAGAAAACTCGCAAGCGATGTGCCGAAGATCATGAAGGGAAACAGCGCCATCAGGATCGACAATGCCACGTGGCTGGCCATGGCCCAGCCATCATCATTGTTGAAATGGGTGACCGCATCGAAGATGACTGCGCGGATGCGTCGCAATTTATGCTCCCTGACTGGTACAAATTCCGGACCCGACCGGCATTGTCAGCCCAGGCCGAGTATGGGATTTGAATGGCTTCGATAACAGGTCAGATAATGCAATGAGCGGCAATAACCAACAAAAGACCATCCTGGTGACCGGCTGCTCGAGCGGAATCGGTGCCTATTGCGCCCGCGCGCTCAAGGCCGAAGGCTGGCATGTCATAGCCTCGGCGCGCACCGAACAAGACCTTGCGACGCTGCGCAACGACGGCATGGAAGCCTATCGGCTAGATTACGCCGAGCCCGAAAGCATCGCGTCCTTCTTCGAGGAGGCCATGGCTGCCACCGGCGGACGCTGCGACGCGCTGTTCAACAATGGCGGCTATGGTCAGGTCGGTGCCGTTGAGGACCTGCCGGTGGAAGCGCTTCGCGCCCAGTTCGAGGCCAATTTCTTCGGCTGGCACGACCTTACAAGGCGGGTGATCCCGGTAATGCGAGACCAGGGCCATGGACGCATAGTGCAATGCTCCTCCATTCTCGGCCTGGTCCCGATGCGGTTTCGCGGAGCATACAACGCCTCCAAGCATGCCCTGGAAGGTCTGTCCGTTACACTGGCGCTGGAGCTCGAGGGAACCGGCATCCATGTCAGCCTGATCGAACCCGGCGCCATCGCCAGCCGGTTCCGCGCCAACGCCCTCAGGCATTTCCACCGCAAAATCGACATCGCCGCCTCGGTGCACCAGCAGGATTACCAGGCCCAGCTTCGCCGCCTCGAAAAACAGGAACGCTCGGACAACGGAAAACTTCGGCCCGATGCCGTCCACAAGGTTCTGCAACACGCGCTCAACGCACCCCGCCCGCGCTATCATTACACCGTGACGCGCGAGGCCAGGCTGGGCGCCATTGCCCGCCGCCTCTTACCTGCACGACTGTTTTATCCCTGGCTCGCCCGCCAGGATTGAACCGGCACAGCCGATGGACTTGCCAGCAAAAAACCCTATGTTCCGAACCGAAATGCGCCACAAGGAAACCGTCCGATGTCGTCCG
Organism: Parahoeflea alexandrii; assembly: GCF_024105735.1. Taxonomy (GTDB): domain Bacteria; phylum Pseudomonadota; class Alphaproteobacteria; order Rhizobiales; family Rhizobiaceae; genus Hoeflea; species Hoeflea alexandrii. Next base: position 34,966 of record NZ_JAAAML010000002.1, read on the forward strand.
TAACCTATGTCCTGTCCATCATCGTCATGCTGGCGGTCGCCGCCGTTCTGGTCCGCGGCCTGGTCAACATGGCGCGCGGCGGATCGGGCAACCTGTCCAACAAACTGATGCAGATGCGCGTCTTGCTGCAATTTGTCGCGGTGGTGCTGATTGTCGCCACCTTGTGGCTCACAGGCGGCGGACGGTGACCTTGTCAGTAATGCGCCACACACCCGCCTAGTCCGTTCAAGGAAGCTTCTCGATGGTCAAACTCAACAAGATCTACACCAGAACCGGCGACGACGGCACCACCGGCCTGGTGTCCGGTGAACGCCGCCCGAAATATGATCTCAGGATTGAAGCCTACGGCACCGTCGATGAAACCAATGCGGTCGTCGGCACCGCGCGGCTTCACACGGCCGATATGCCCGAACTCGACGCGATGCTGATGCGGATCCAGAACGACTGCTTTGATCTTGGCGCTGACCTGGCGACCCCCGAGACCGGCGAGAAACTCGACTATGAACCCTTGCGCATCGTCGATGCACAGGTTGACCGCATTGAAGCCGACATCGATCGCCTCAATGCCGATCTAGAACCACTGAAGTCCTTTGTCCTTCCGGGCGGAACTGCCGCGTCGGCCTATCTCCACCTGGCTCGCACGGTATCCCGCCGTGCCGAACGGCTGATGGTGGAACTTGCAGCCCATGACAACGAAACCGTCAATCCGGCGGCCATTCGCTTTGCCAACAGGCTTTCAGACTTCTTTTTTGTCGCCGCGCGCTGGGTCAATGATCACGGCCGCACGGATGTGCTTTGGGTTCCGGGAAAGAACCGCTAGTCTCCGTCATCGTTACGGCTCACAAGCCGCCCCGGCCAAACGGAACCCTCAGCGATGTTCATCCCCCTGCATGATTCCAACGACCTCAAGCACATAAAGCTGCAATGGGTAACCTGGTCGCTTATCGCCATCAACGCTCTCGTCTGGGGCATCACCGAACTTGCCGGCGCAAACAGCGAGTTCACCACAGCGGCCGTACTCGGACTGGGCTTCATTCCCTCGGTGGTCAACGATTTTGCGGAACTGCAGCCATCCCTGGTTCTGGTTCCGGAAGATGCGACCTACATCACCTACAGCTTTCTGCACGGCAACCTGCTGCATTTGGGCTCCAACATGATTTTCCTCTGGGTCTTTGGCGACAATGTCGAAGACGCCATGGGCCACTTCCGCTTCCTGATCTTCTACATGGCCTGCGCAGCGGCGGGCGCCTTTGCCCATGGCTTTCTCTTCCCCGATTCCGAAAGCCCGCTGATTGGCGCTTCGGGCGCAGTGGCGGGAATTGTCGCCGCCTACCTGATACTGCACCCGAAAGTCCGGGTCTGGGTGCTGGTGCTGGGCCGCATTCCGCTGCCGCTGCCGGCATTCATACCGCTGCTGTTCTGGGTGGTGTTCCAGTTCGTCATGGTCGTGACCGATCTCGGCGGCGAAGTGTCCTGGGCAGCGCATGTCGGAGGTATCATTGGCGGCGCCGTGCTGGTGCTGGTCTTGCGCCGTTCCGGCGTACCGCTGTTTGACCGGAGGATCGAAAGCCCGCGGGCAGTGGTGCACAAGACCCCGCAAATTGTCCCGGAGGAACAGTCTCCACAGCCACCGCGGCAGAAGTGGGGACGATAGTGGAGAGGCAACCGAATTGACGCGGACGTAAACGTCATTTATCCCGCGTTGCAAAATCTCCTGTGCGGTTGCGATTGAATTTGGAGAAAAATCGCGTATCCATGTCGCCAATCGGCTATCCGGGTGGCGGCTTCACAGGCAAAATCCGGGTAAACGGCCTGACGCCGGGACCCTCGGACCGATCAGGACAGGGCCGAAACAGTGAGGCCTAGCAAAGTGAGGAAGGCAAACCGATGAAAATTCTCGTGCCGGTCAAGCGGGTTGTTGACTACAACGTCAAGATCCGGGTCAAGCCAGATGGCAGCGGCGTCGATCTCGCCAATGTGAAGATGTCGATGAACCCGTTTGACGAAATCGCCGTCGAAGAAGCCCTGCGGCTCAAGGAAGCCGGCAAGGCCACGGAAGTGATTGCCGTTTCCATCGGACCTGCCAAGGCCGAAGAGACCCTGCGCACCGCGCTTGCCATGGGCGCCGATCGCGCGATCCTGGTCGAGGCCGACACGCTGGTCGAACCGCTTGCCGTCGCCAAGATCCTCAAGGGTGTTGTCGGCGAGGAAAACCCGGACCTGGTCATTCTCGGCAAGCAGGCCATCGACGACGATTCCAACCAGACCGGCCAGATGCTGTCCGCCCTGCTTGGCTGGAGCCAGGCGACCTTCGCCTCGAAGGTCGAAATCGGCGATGGTTCGGCCGACGTCACCCGTGAGGTCGACGGCGGCCTTCAGACCATCTCGGTCAAGCTGCCGGCCATCGTCACCACCGACCTGCGCCTCAACGAGCCGCGCTACGCTTCGCTGCCCAACATCATGAAGGCCAAGAAGAAGCCGCTCGACAAGAAGAGCGCCGCTGACTACGGCGTCGACATTGCACCGCGCCTCGAGGTGATCAAGACCGAAGAGCCGGGCGGCCGCAAGGCTGGCGTCAAGGTCGGTTCCGTCGCCGAACTGGTCGACAAGCTCAAGAACGAAGCAGGCGTGCTGTAAGCGCGGGAAAGGGAGTTACAAACATGGCCATTCTCATCATAGCCGAACACGATCACGCTTCGCTGTCCGATCAGACCGCAAAGGCCGTCAGTGCCGCAACCCAGATCGGGAGCGACATCCACGTGCTGGTTGCCGGCAAGGATGCCAAGGCAGCCGCCGACGCGGCAGCCAAGCTTGCCGGCGTCTCCAAGGTTCTTCATGCCGAAGGCGACGAATACGCCAACCGGCTCGCCGAACCGCTTGCAGCATTGGTGGTTTCGATTGCCGGCGACTACGACACGCTGATGGCGCCTGCCACCACGTCGGGCAAGAACGTCATGCCGCGGGTCGCAGCCCTTCTTGATGTCATGCAGATCTCGGACATCATCGAAGTCATCGCCGCCGATACCTTCAAGCGTCCGATCTATGCCGGCAACGCCCTGCAGACGGTCAAGTCGTCTGACGCCAAGCGCGTCATCACGGTCCGCACCGCATCCTTCTCGGCAGCCGCTGAAGGTGGATCGGCTTCGGTTGAGAGCGTTTCCTCGGCCGGCAATCCGGGCCTCTCGTCCTTCGTCAAGGACGCGATCGCCGAGAGCGACCGTCCCGAACTGACGTCCGCCAAGATCATCATCTCCGGTGGCCGCGCGCTTGGCTCCTCCGAGAAGTTCCAGGAAGTCATCCTGCCGGTGGCTGACAAGCTCGGTGCAGCCGTCGGCGCATCCCGTGCCGCCGTCGACGCGGGCTACGCGCCGAATGACTGGCAGGTCGGCCAGACCGGTAAGGTTGTCGCGCCCGACCTCTACATCGCCTGCGGCATTTCCGGCGCCATTCAGCACCTTGCCGGCATGAAGGACTCCAAGGTCATCGTCGCCATCAACAAGGACGAGGAAGCGCCGATCTTCCAGGTGGCGGACTACGGACTGGTCGCCGACCTTTTCGATGCCCTGCCGGAGCTCGAAAAAGCACTATGATCCGTCACAAATTGACGGCATGATCAATGGCCGGGCTGGACGTCTCCAACCCGGCCATTTACGTTGAGGATCCGGGCAGGCTCACATCAATGCACCCGGCAGCATCCTAAATCAGTCAGGCGGGACAAATGGGCAACCAGATCAAGAGTGTGGGCATCATCGGCGCAGGACAGATGGGCGGCGGCATTGCCCATGTCTGCGCCATGGCGGGGTACGACGTTTACGTCCACGACATTTCCGCCGATACGCTTCAGGAAATGCTGGCCACCATCAGCGGCAACCTCGCCCGCCAGGTCGCCTCCGGCAAGACCACCGAAACCGAACGGGAAGCGGCCCTCGCGCGGATCAACTTCGCTCCCGACATGAGTGGCCTTGCAGCCATGGATCTCGTCATCGAGGCAGCCACCGAAGACGAAACCGTCAAGCGCAAGATCTACCAGCAGCTCTGCCCGCAGCTCAATCCGGAAGCGATCCTCGCGACCAACACCTCTTCGCTGTCAATAACCCGGCTGGCTTCCGCCACGGACCGGCCAGAGCGCTTCATCGGCATCCACTTCATGAACCCGGTTCCGGTGATGAAACTGGTCGAGCTGGTGCGCGGCATCGCCACCGAGGACCTGACGTTCAAGGCGGCCCGCGGTTTCATCGACTCCCTCGACAAGACCATCACGGTCACCGAGGACTTTCCGGCCTTCATCGTCAACCGCATCCTGCTGCCGATGATAAACGAGGCCATCTACACCCTGTACGAGGGTGTCGGCACGGTCGATGCGATCGATACCGCCATGAGGCTTGGCGCCAATCACCCGATGGGCCCGTTGCAACTGGCTGATTTCATCGGCCTCGACACCTGCCTGTCGATCATGCAGGTACTCCACGACGGCCTCGCCGATTCCAAGTACCGGCCCTGCCCGCTCCTGGTCAAATATGTCGAGGCCGGCTGGCTCGGCCGCAAATCCGGTCGCGGTTTTTATGACTATCGCGGCGAGACGCCCGTCCCGACACGGTAAATCCTTTGATGAACGCCAGTTCCCTCCGCCGCGGCATGAACCTGTGGCCGCCTCTGCTGTTTTCCGGCATTCGCATCCGTCATATCAGCGATGATTTCCGCGCCGTCGATGTCGAACTGCGCGAGCGTTTCTACAACAAGAACTATGTTGGCTGCCATTTCGGTGGCTCGCTGTTTGCCATGACCGACCCGTTCTGGATGATGATGGTGATGCGCAATCTCGATCGCAGCTACACCGTCTGGGACAAGTCTGCCGAGATCGACTTCCTGCGGCCCGGCCGCGGCACCGTCTCCGCAAGTTTCCGGCTGACGGACAATGACCTTGACGACATTCGCGCCAACACCCGATCGGAAGGCGACGTCTATCTCCGGCCATTCCCGGTCGAGATCGTCAACCGGAACGGCGATCCCGTTGCCCGCGTGGTCAAGACCCTGCATATCCGGCGCAAGCCCGACACCCGCACGCGGATTGGCGGCTGATCTCCATCGCCCTTGCAACCCTGCCCGCCGCGATTTGGCGAACATGGATATCAATAAGCCAGGTCATTTATATAAAACATATTGAATATAGAATTTTTAATTGCTATATATTCGCCATGGAGGCCGCTGGAACACCCACGGCGCGGGCGAAGCCCGATCGGAAACGAAGGAAATCGAAATGGCGCTTGATCGCATTATTCTGGCATTCGCAGGCTTCATGGTTCTCTTGTCGGTGGCGCTGGGTGTCTACGTATCACCCTACTGGTTCTTCCTGACCGTCTTCGTCGGCCTCAACCTGATCCAGTCTTCCTTCACCGGCTTCTGTCCCGCAGCGATCATTTTCAAGAAGCTCGGCGTAAAGCCGGGTTGCGCTTTCAACTAAGATCTCGACTTCCCGGGACGAACCGCAAGGGCGTGGACGGATGCCCCGTCCGCGCCCTTGGCGATTTAAATTCCCTTCAGAGCTCCGGTCAGCGCCTTGGCATCCTTGCTGGCCCATTCGGCCGGTCCATTCATGGCGCCCAGCATGCAGCCATCCTTGCCGATCATCAGCGTCACCGGAAGGCCAAAGGCCAGCCCTTCCTTCTTCAAAGTGTTGAACACGCCCATGCTGGCATCCCGGTAGAGACCCAGATTGGACACGCCGATCTCGTCGAGAAACGCCTTCGGCTTGGCGACGTCGCCAGTGTCGATATTGATCGCCAGCACCTTGAAATTATCGTCACCCAGTTCCGATTGCAGCTCGGCCAGCGCCGGCATTTCCGCGCGGCAGGGCGCGCACCATGTCGCCCACAGGTTGACCAGGAGCGCCTGTCCGTTGAAATCGGCTAGCGTCAACGCATCGCCCTGCTCGGAGACAAAAGCCAGTTCCGGAAGCTCGACCGGTTCGTCCCGTACGGCCATCGCCGCCACCTCGCCCCTGGCCAGTGGCTTGAGGGCAGCCAGCATCTCCGGTTGCGCCGTGCAGGCGGCAACATCCGCGCCAGCCAGACTTTCCGAGGTCGGCGCATTGCCAGACGGCAACCCTTTCCAGTATATCCCGGCAGCCCCGACAACGGCGCCCAGGGCAATTGCGATTGCAGCAAGGGCACCGGTGGAAAGGCTTTTACGCGATTGGCTCATGACAAACTCCAAGGCAGGCTCATGTCGACAGATAAGGACAAACAGGCGTCAAACCAGATGTGGGGCGGCCGATTTGCCTCCGGACCAGACGCCATCATGGAGGAAATCAACGCCAGCATCGATTTCGACCGCAAGCTCTATGCCCAGGACATTCGCGGTTCCCTCGCACATGCGGCCATGCTTGCCAAGACTGGCATAGTTTCGAGCGAAGATTGCGACAAGATTACTCACGGATTGAACACGATCCTGTCAGAGATCGAGGACGGCAAGTTTGTTTTCTCGCGCCAGCTCGAAGACATCCACATGAACATCGAGTCCCGGCTCGCCGAACTGATCGGCCCGACCGCGGGCCGGCTGCACACCGCTCGCTCGCGCAATGACCAGGTCGCGCTCGACTTCCGCCTCTGGGTCAAGGAAGAACTTGGCCGTACCGAAGCAGCCCTGACCCGGCTGATCACGGCCTTCCTCGACAAGGCCGACCAGCATGCCGACACGGTCATGCCGGGCTTCACTCACCTGCAGTCGGCCCAGCCGGTGACTTTCGGCCATCACTGCATGGCCTATGTCGAAATGTTCGGCCGCGACCGCCAACGGGTGCGCCACGCCATCGAGCACATGGACGAGAGCCCGATCGGTGCCGCGGCGCTTGCCGGCACCGGCTTTGCGATCGACCGCGAGATGACCGCAAAGGCGCTCGGCTTCCGCGAACCGACCCGCAACTCGATCGACACGGTGTCAGATCGCGATTTCGCGCTCGAATTCCTCTCGCTGGCTTCGATCTGCGCGGTCCATCTGTCACGCCTCGCCGAAGAAATCGTTATCTGGTCGACGCCGCAGTTCGGATTTGTGCGCCTTTCCGACGCCTTCTCCACCGGCTCCTCGATCATGCCGCAGAAGAAGAACCCCGATGCGGCCGAGTTGGTCCGTGCCAAGACCGGCCGCATCAACGGCTCGCTGATTGCCCTTCTCACCATCATGAAGGGGCTTCCGCTGGCCTATTCCAAGGACATGCAGGAGGACAAGGAACAGGTCTTCGATGCAGCCGAGAGCCTCGAGCTTTCACTGGCAGCCATGGCCGGCATGGTCAGCGACATGGAAATCCGCGCCGACCAGATGCGCAAGGCTGCCGGTTCCGGCTACTCCACTGCCACCGACCTTGCCGACTGGCTGGTGCGCGAGGCCGGCCTGCCGTTCCGCGACGCTCATCACGCCACTGGCCGAGCGGTGGCGATGGCCGAGGAAAAGCAGTGCGAACTCGCCGAGTTGTCGCTTCAGGACCTCCAGACCATCAACCCCGCAATCACCAGCGGCATCTTTGATGTGCTGACCGTCGACGCGTCGGTCGCCAGCCGCCAGAGTTTTGGCGGCACGGCTCCATCTCAGGTCCGCAAGCAGATAGCTTGGTGGCGCGCACGTATCTAGAAAGTGGGTCTGTTGCAGACCTGTCCAATACCGCTGGTTTCAGCGGACAAACCGGGTGCACTTTGCGCCAAAAACTTGTATGCCGAAATCCTGTATTCAGGCCCTGGCGCCATCAACAGCGCACAGGCGATAGCGAGGAACAGAAAATGACGACCGGCTCATGGATCAAAACCATATGCGCTGTGACCCTGCTGAGCGCAGTCCTGACCGGGTGCGGACGCAAGGGCGACCTCGAACGCCCCAGTGTCACCGCTGCACCGCCGGCCACGGCTGAAGAGGCATCGTCCCCGGCAGTCAAGGAACGGCGTTTTATCCTCGATGGTCTTCTCGAATAGGCACACCCCGTGAACCACTTTGAATATCGTGATGGCGTTCTGCACGCCGAAGGCGTCAGCCTGCCCGACATTGCTGCCCAGGTCGGCACCCCGTTTTACTGCTATTCGACCGCCACCCTGAGCCGCCACTACAAGGTGTTTTCGGGCGCTTTCGCCGACATCGATTCGATGGTCTGTTACGCCATGAAGGCCAACTCCAACCAGGCTGTGCTCAGGACCCTGGCGCAATTGGGATCAGGCGTCGATGTCGTCTCCGAAGGCGAGTTGCGCCGCGCTCTGGCAGCCGGCATCCCTGCTTCGAAGATCATGTTCTCCGGCGTTGGCAAGACCTGGCGTGAAATGGATGCGGCGCTGGCAGCCGACATCTATTGCTTCAACATCGAATCCGAACCCGAACTCGAAGTGCTCAACGCCCGCGCGCTCGCGATGGGCAAGGTGGCGCCGATCTCCTTCCGCATCAATCCCGATGTCGACGCCAAGACCCATGCCAAGATCTCGACCGGCAAGAAGGAAGACAAGTTCGGAATCTCCTGGCAGCGCGCCCAGGCGGTCTACCGCCACGCCGCAAGCCTCGAAGGTGTTCGTGTCACCGGCATCGACATGCATATCGGCAGCCAGATCACCGATCTTCAGCCGTTCGACGATGCACTGAAACTGATGGTCGAACTGATCGGACTGCTGCGCGCCGACGGCCACGCAATCGATCATTTCGACATTGGCGGTGGCTTGGGTGTTCCCTACCGCGACGACAATGCAACCCCGCCCGATCCGGACGCCTATGGCAACATGGTCAAGGCGCGGCTGCGCGATCTTGGTTGCAAGGTGATCCTCGAGCCCGGCCGCCTGATTGTCGCCAATGCGGGCGTTCTGGTCTCGGAAGTGATCTACATAAAGGACGGCGGCGACAAGACCTTCGTCATCGTCGATGCCGCCATGAACGACCTGATCCGGCCGACACTCTATGAAGCCTGGCACGAGGTCCGGCCGGTGAAACTCTCGGCCGCCAGTGCGCCACGTATTCGTGCCGACATCGTCGGCCCCGTATGCGAAAGCGGCGACTACATTGCCAAGGATAGGGAAATGTCGGCGTTGAAGGCCGGCGACCTGATCGCAATCGGCTCTGCGGGCGCCTATGGGGCGGTTCAGTCCGGCACCTACAACACCAGGCTGCTGGTGCCCGAGGTGCTGGTCAACGGCGACCAGTTCCACGTCGTTCGCCCGCGTCCGTCCTACGACGATCTGATCGGACTGGATTCGGTGCCAGCCTGGCTTGACTGAGCCGGACTGCCTGCCCGGGCATGGCAACGCCTCGGATATTTTCCCTGGCGGCGGCAATCACGCTTCACTTTTTTGACGCAGGCCTCGCCTTGGCCGCAAAGACTGCTATCTTCTTTCCTGACGCTGAAGGAAAACGAGATGGCAACCACACCCGAAGCCAGGCAATCCTTATCCGAAGGCCGTGAGCCGGCAGACAGGAACATTGAAGTCCGGCGCTCTGTCAGCCTTGGCCGTCTGCGCATGCGGCTCAACCTGTCGATTGGCCGTCTTCTTACCCTTTCCGCCCCGCTGCTGTCGGTCGTCGCACTCTATTTCAGCTTCTCCTGGTTTGGGATTTTCCGCATCGTTCCCGACTGGTTCAGGCTGCTGCTCCTCGGTCTTTTCGGCCTTGGCGTGCTGGCGTCACTGTGGCCCCTGCTGCGCTTCCGCTCGCCCGGTCGCGCCGAGATCGATGCCCGTCTGGAGGCCGAGAACCGCATTGCCAATCAGGCCATTGCCACCCAGGACGACAAGATCGAGGCGGACGATCCTTTCGCCCGCGCGCTCTGGGAAGAACATCGGCGCCGCATGGCAAGCAAGATCGGCGCCCTGGAGACCGGCATCCCCCGCTCAAGCCTGCCACAGCGCGATCCCTGGGGCATGCGCGTCGCCCTCGCGCTGCTGCTGTTTGTCGCCTTCGGCTATTCCTACTCCGGCAATGCCGGCAGACCCTCCGATGCCTTCCTCAGCCATTCCAGCGAACAATTGCCCGATATCCGCATCGACGCCTGGATCACGCCGCCGCCCTACGTCAATCAGGCGCCGATTTTCCTCACCGGGATCGAACGGCCTCAAGGAGAGCCCGTTGAAGCCATCGAGGGCAGCGAGATTACCATTCGCGTCGGCGGCGGCAGCGCCGACGCACAGGTGTTGTGGGGAACCGGTTCGGACACTCAGGCGGCCATCGAACCGGAAAATGCCGATACGGCAGCCGCAGCCACCCCCGCGGGAGCATCCACCTGGACATTCAAGCCGGGAACCGGCGGCGAACTGAAGATCAGCGCCGGAAGGTCTGAGGAAAACTTTGCAATCCGCTTGATACCGGACGAACCGCCCGTGGCAACATTCGTCGAAACCCCGCGCCGTGCAACCAACGGCGCACTGGAACTCGACTATACCCTCTTCGACGATCACGGAATTGCCAGTGCAGAAGCCGAGATCGTTCCGGCCGCCGAACCTGCAGCGAACGCCAGACCCTTGTTCGATCCGCCGAAGTACCGGCTGCCCCTCCCCCGGCGCTCTTCTGCCGACAATCGCGCAGTCGCCAGTCATGATCTGACCGAGCATCCGCTGGCGGGACAGAGGGTTCGGATCACCCTTGTAGCCACCGACGGAGCCGGGCAGGAAGGCCGCAGCGAAACCCTCGAGACAGTGCTGCCAGGACGCCGGTTCTCCGAACCGCTGGCGGCCGCGGTGGTCGAACAGCGCGGCGTGCTGGCCCTCGATGCCAACAACCTGCGCAGGGTCTTCGACCTGCATGATGCGCTGACCATAGCTCCGGATGAAACCATCCCGAACCTCAGCCATTACCTTTTGCTGGAATCGGTCCGGGGCCGGCTCGCCTATGCCCGCTCTGATGATGAGCTGCGCGAGGCCATCGACTACATGTGGGGCGTTGCACTGCAGATCGAGGACGGCAACCTGTCGCTCGCCGAGCGCCGCTTGCGTGATGCCCAGAACGCGCTCGCCGAAGCGCTCGAAAACGGTGCCAGCGACGAAGAGATCGCCCAGCTGATGGATGAGTTGCGCGAAGCCATGCAGGAATATCTCAGTGAGCTGGCGCGCCAGAACATGAACAACCAAAATACCGAGACCCAGCAGGCGATGCCGGAAAACATGCTGCGTCAGCGTGATCTCGACAACATGCTCGACCAGATCGAGAATCTTGCCCGCTCCGGCGCCCGCGACCAGGCCCAGCAGATGCTGCAGGAACTGCAGCGGATGATGAACAATCTCCAAGCAGGCAGGCAGCAACGCCAGCAGCAGCAGGGCGGTCCTATGCGCCAGCAGATGGACAAGCTTGGCGAACTGATGCGCCAGCAGCAACAACTGATGGATGAGACCATGCGCGCCGACAGGGAGCGCCAGAGCCAGCCAGGCGAAGGCCGTGACCGCCAGCAGCAGGGACAGCAGCAACCCGGCCAGGGACAGGATCAGGGGCAAGAGGGCCAGGGCCAGCAATCGCTCGAGGACATGCTCGGCGCGCTGGGCCGCAGCCAGCAGCAGCTCCGCGACGCGCTCGGGCAGTTGCAGAGCGATCTGGAGGGCATGGGCATGCAGCCCTCAGAAGGATTTGGCGAAGCCGGCGAAGCCATGGGCGACGCCACCGGAAACCTCCAAGGTGGTGAAACAGGTCAGGCCCTCAGCGATCAGGGAAGGGCTCTGCAGGCGCTCAGGCAGGGCGCCGAGGCCATGATGAACCAGATGATGCAGGCCATGGGCAACCAGCAGGGCGAAGCGGAAGGTGAGGGACCCGATCAGAACGGCAACCGCGCTGCCGATGATCGCGACCCGCTCGGCCGGCCACGTGCCACCACCGGCCCGGACTTCGGCAGCCGGGTCGAGGTACCCGACGAAATCGATATCCAGCGCGCAAGGGAAATCCTTGATGCGATCCGCAAGCGGCTGGGTGACCAGCTGTCGCCGGAACTGGAGAAGCGCTACCTGGAGCGCCTGCTCGATCTTCAATAGACCGGCAGAGGCAGTACAGCTCGGCCTCAGGCGGCCTGCGCGGTCAACGCGTCCGCCACCGCCTGGCGGATGTCCGGCAGCGAGAACGGCTTCGGAACCACATCCACGACGATCTGCATCAGCGGCTCGGCGCGCTCGCGCTGTTCGGCATAGCCCGTCATCAGCAGGATCGGCATACCGGGGCTGTGTTCGGCGGACGCAGTCGCAAGCGCGATGCCGTCCATGACCGGCATCCGGATATCGGACAACAGCAGATCAAAACTGCTCTCCATCACATGGTCCAGCGCCTCGGCTCCGTCTCCGGCTTCGACGATCTCGTGACCATCCATGACGAGCGCCCGCGCAACAAAGCGCCTGAGAGAATCTTCGTCTTCGGCGATGAGAATTCTGGCCATCATTTGCTCCCTGCTTGTCCGCGGAACCTAGGGTGCAAAACTTGCCGCAAGGTGAACGACCGGATCATTCTCCGTGTGCCGCGTCGATTCGGCGCGGAGGTCGCAGACTCAGGCGTCGCCCTTGACCACCCCGACAAAGGGCAGTTCGCGGAAGGCATAGGCCACGTCCATGCCGTAGCCGACCACAAAATAGTCCGGGCACTCGAAGCCGACATAATCGGCATCGAGGCTGCCTTCGCGGCGGGAGCGCTTGTCGAGCAGCACGGCGATATCGACATTGTTGGCGCCGCGCTCGTACATCAGGTCACGCGCAAAGCGCAGCGTCCGGCCCGATTCCAGAATGTCGTCGATCAACAGCACATCGCGCCCGCGCACATCGCTGTCGATGTCCTTGATGATCTTCACGCCCTGGCTGGTGGTGCCGCGACCGTAGCTCGACAGGGTGATGAACTCCACTTCCGGCGCGAGACCGGCATCATGCAGTGCGCGGATCAGGTCCGCGGCGAAAATGAACGAGCCCTTCAGGATCGAAATCACCAGCAGGTCCTTCTTCGGACTTTCAGCGATCTCCGCCGCCATCGCGCGATTGCGCGCAGCAATCATGTCCGGAGTAAAAAGGGGTTCGATGTTTTTTCCGCGCACAACCGGCATTCGCGCTCTCCAGGAAGGGTTGGTCTGCTATCAGCGCCCACTCCTAGAGGTCTTCGCCGTCAATTGAAAGCCGTTTGAGCCCACGTTTTCGCGGCAATGCTCACCCGTCGGCGTCATCTGCCATGACAATCAGGGCGCGGGCCGCGAGCCTCCCAGACTTTGGTTGTTACTTGTCGGCCTCAACCGCCCGCCGGCCTGATCATCAGGATGGAACCTGCCCGTTCGATTCGGGCGGGCCGCGGCAAAGGGGCAGAATAGCCCTGGGCGGCAGGCTTCGACTGGTTGGCTGGTGTGGAGGACGTTACCACCGGGTCGGGCGACAGCACCACGGGCTCCCGCAACGGGGCGGGTCCCGCGTCGGTTCTTGCCGGTGGCTCTCCGGCACCGGGCTCACCGACCAGTGCGTGACCACCGGCCATCCAGAACACGGCCATCGCCATGACCGCACACACCATCACGGCAAGTGTCATCAGCGGAGACATCAGCCGGCTCGTCTTGCTGGTGCCCGGATTGCCGGCAAACACACCGAGCCGCTCGCCCGCTGCGGAGGAGCGGCCTGCGAAGTCGCGCGGAATGGGGCCATCTTCGGCCGCTGGCATTGTCATCCGGGATTTGAACACCCCGCCGTCAGTCCTTGCCGCCGGTCGCGTTGCAAACACATCGCGCGGTGCGGAAACGGTTTCGAAGCAGGCATCCTCCGCATCACGCCTGCGTACGGGGTTCAGGCCGGATCGTCGCTCCGGCATCAGCAGATCACCGGCTTCCGGTCTGAGCGGATGTGTGGCACGGTTTGAAACGCCCATGAGGCACCCCTTTTCCACCCCTGCAATGCAGAAGGCATTGAAACATCTCTTACCGATCCGTAAATGGAAATGATTAACGCTTGGCGAACGAGCCGCGTATACCAGCCGGTTCGGGGCACGGATTTAACGCCGCATTAACCATACCCGGCGACTGTGCGGCCCGGTTGCCGCTCACAAAGTCCTGCCGGGACAGGAAGGGACCTTTGATCCATTTCGAAAATGTCGGTTTGCGTTACGGTATGGGACCTGAGGTCCTGCGTGACCTGACCTTCGACATCCCCAAGAGATCCTTCCAGTTCCTGACCGGCCCGTCGGGTGCGGGAAAAACCACGTTGATGCGCCTGCTTTTCATGTCGCTCAAACCGACACGCGGACTGATTCGCATGTTCGATCGCGATATCTCCGTGATTCCCGGAGAGGAACTGCCGCTGCTGCGGCGGCGGATCGGCATCGTCTTCCAAGATTTCCGTCTACTCGATCACATGACCACCTATGAGAATGTCTCCCTGCCGCTACGGGTGCGCGGCAAGGAGGAAGCCAGCTATCGGTCCGATGTAATCGAACTGCTCAAATGGGTCGGGCTTGGGGAGCGCATCAACGTACTGCCGCCGGTTCTGTCCGGCGGCGAAAAACAGCGCGTGGCGATTGCCCGCGCCCTGATCGACCAGCCCGAGGTGCTGCTCGCAGACGAACCCACCGGCAATGTCGATCCGCCGATGGCGCAGCGGCTGCTCAACCTGTTCACCGAGCTCAACCGGCTCGGCACGGCCGTCATCATCGCCACCCATGACCTGAGCCTGATGGATCGGGTCGACGCCCGGCGCATGATCCTGTCGGAAGGACGGCTCGATATCTATGACTGAGCGCGCCGATCCCAGCGATACCCGGAAGAGAGAGAGGCTGGTCACGCTCCGGCCGATGGCGCCGATCGTGCCGCCGGTCAATGTGTCCGGCCACGCACTGATGGTGGTGATCGCCATCATGTCATTTCTCTGCGCCATGACGCTGGGAGCTGTGACCATGATCCAGGAAAAGGCTGAAGCCTGGCAGGGGGATGTCTCTCGCGAGATCACGGTGCAGATCAAGCCGGAAGATGGTCTCGACATGGAAGCCGCTTTGACCGAGGTGCGGACCATCGCATTGTCCTTTCCGGGCACCTTGAGCGCGGAAATAGTCGACCGCGCCTCGACCGCGCGATTGCTCGAACCATGGCTTGGCGAAGGTTTCGACATGGACGAGCTTCCCGTACCCAGGCTGGTCATCGTTACCATTGATGAGACCGCACCACCGGATTTTGCAGCGATCCGGCAGAACCTTGCCGAGGCTGTTCCCGCCGCAACGCTGGATGATCACCGCGCCTGGGCCGATCGCCTGATTTCCATGGCGCGCATCACCGTGCTGATCGGCATCGGCATTCTGACGCTGATGTTCGCCACCACCATGCTGACCGTCATCTTCGCCACCCGTGGCGCGATGGCCGGCAACAGACACATCGTCGAAGTGCTGCATTTCGTCGGCGCCGAAACCAGTTTCATCGCCTCCGAATTCCAGAAGCGTTTCCTGTTGATCGGCCTCAAGGGGGCAGCCTTTGGCGGCGGCATTGCGGCTCTGGGATTTCTGCTGCTCGGAGCCTGGCAATCCAATTCGATGGCGACGGCCCTCAATGATCAGGTGACGGCCCTTTTCGGCCGCTTCACCCTCAGCGGTGCCGGCTACTTCGGCATTGTCGGCATTGTCGTGCTGATCTCGGCAATGACGGCGGTAACGACGCGACTGACAGTCACACGCACGATCCGCGAAATCGATCGCCAGCGGGCTGATCCTTCGCTTGCGGAAATCGGTTAACTTGCCCGGGTTTTGCCGCAAATCTGACTGGTCCTTGCCGGAATCTCGGAGTATTCATGGGTTATGAGCGTGGAAACCGCACAACCTGATCCGGACTCGCCCGGAGCCGCCAAGACTGATGCGTTCCATCGTCTCCGGCGGGTGGGTCACCATGGCCTGCGCTTGTTCACGATCACCGCCATCGTTGGTGCCGCATTGATTGCAATGGGTTTTTTCCGCTTCACCGACTCCATAGCAGAGTTGAAGGCCACCGATACAGCCAGTGAAGTTGATGCAATCGTGGCGCTGACCGGCGGTTATCAGCGAATCGATCAGGCACTGGCATTGCTGGAGAGCGGTGTCGGCGCACGTCTGCTGATTTCGGGCGTCAATCCATCCACCAGCGGCGCGGCACTCCGCCGGGCCACCGGAACCAAGACGGC
The DNA here is from genome assembly GCF_024105735.1 of Parahoeflea alexandrii. GTDB lineage: Bacteria > Pseudomonadota > Alphaproteobacteria > Rhizobiales > Rhizobiaceae > Hoeflea > Hoeflea alexandrii. The sequence goes on from NZ_JAAAML010000002.1 coordinate 51,048, forward strand.
GACCTTCGCCTGCTGCGTCGATATCGGCTACGAGGCTCTCGACACCATCGGCAATGCCAATGAAACAGCCGAGTGGATCCGGCAGCGCGGCTACAGCCGTGTTCTGGTGGTCACCAACAATTACCACATGCCACGCAGCCTGCTCGAACTCTCCCAGGCAAGCCCTGACGTGACCTTCCTGGCCTATCCGGTGACCCATGCCGATCTGAAGACCGAGACATGGCTCGCCGATCCGGTCGCGCTGCGGACACTTTTCGTGGAATACGCCAAATACTCCCTGGCGCAGCTGCGCTACTGGAGCGGGGCGAAAACCTCGAGTGGCCTGCGCGCCGATGTCTATGGGCAGGCACCGGTGACCTCCAGCCTGCAGTGATTTTTCCCGCCGCGCCGGTTTTCCGCTGCCCATCAATGGTGTAACCCGGATTACAGGTTCTGCTGGCGTTTCCGGCAGCGCCCCACGCCAACCCGGAATCCATGATGATTGCCCTACGCTCCGTTCTTTTCAATATTGCGTTCTACATCAACCTGATCGCACGCATGATCCTGCTATCGCCGTACTACTTCTTGGCTGAACGCAAGAAGGCCTGGTCCGTCCCGAAGAACTGGGTTCGCGCCAATCATTGGCTGCAGGCAAGGATTGTTGGAACGACGTTCGAGATCGAAGGTCTCGAGAACATCCCCGACACCGGCTACATTTTTGCTCCCAAGCACCAGTCCTTCTGGGATGCCTACGCCTTGCTGCCTTGGCTCGACGATCCGTTCTACATCCTCAAGCGCGAGCTCATGTGGATCCCGCTGTTCGGCCAGTATGTCTCGAAGATGAAGATGATCCCGGTCAATCGCGGCGCCCGTGGCAAGGTCATGGCCGAAGTGCTGGAGCGCACGAAAGAAGAAATCCGCAACGGCCGCCAGCTCATCATTTATCCCGAAGGCACGCGCCGCGCCGCCGGCGCGCCGCCGGACTACAAATACGGCATCGCCCGGCTCTACCGTGACCTCGATGTGCCGGTGGTGCCGGTCGTCATGCATCCGGGCCTGTTCTGGCCGCGCCGCAAGTTCCTGCGCTATCCCGGCCATTTCAAGGTGCAGATCCTGCCGCCGATTCCGGCGGGCATGGATCCCGATCGATTCATGGACAGGCTGATCGAGGTCATGGAGACCGCCAGCGACAAGCTGCTGGTCGAAACCGTGGCGGCCAATCCGCAGCTACCTCTGCGTGCGGATGCACGGCGCAGGCTCAAGGAGCTCGGAGCCCTGCCCTCGGATCCCCGGCTTCAATGACAGGTTTCATTGACCCGTAAGTCGCACCGGAACCCGCAGTGCATCCGCAACCGCTTCCAGATGCTGATCGCGGATACGCAACGTCCTGAGATGATCAACCGTGTTGATAACGTAGTCCTCGTTGGGACCCGATTGTCCCACGGCGCCGGAAACCTGTGAAAGCGCATCCTTGACCGACAACGCACCTCCATATTGCGTGTGGCCGCGGTCGACAACATAGGTCAGTGCCCGGACATCCCGCCCATCATCCAGACGCACCTTGCGCGTGGTCTCAAGATACACATTGGTGACCAGTTCACGTGCCCGCAGGTAGTCTGTCACTGCGTCCCGGTCGGCGGGCCGCACCCGAAAGGCGACACCATGACAGGAGCCGCCACGATCCAGCCCCAGAACCAGTCCCGGCCGTTCCGGCGTACCGCGGTGGACAAAGGAGCGCACGCAAAGCGCCCGGTGATAGCCGAACAGCCGTGCCTGCCTTGTTTCCTCATGCGCGAAACCCGGCCGCCACATCAGCGATCCATAGCCAAACACCCAAAAATCGTCCATATCCCAGCCTAGGTTGACGGCGAAAAGCCGCTGCTACACTTCAATTCCCGCTATAACCGCCTTGTCGGTCCTTATTGCAGGCCACGCATGGAGAACGCAATGCCATCATCTGCCAACGGTCAGTCTCCGGTGTCGCGCAAGTTCGCCTGGCTGGTCGGCGCCATGGTCACCGCGGGCCTGCTCTGGACATTCGGCTGGTTCTTCTTCGCCTCCCGTATCGAGGATCAACTGCCCGCCACACTGGCGCGGATTGTCGGCCCAGGCGCCAGCGCCGACTGTGCCGAGGCCGAGGTCCGCGGCTATCCCTTCCGCGTCGGACTGTTCTGCGAAACCGTATCCTATGCAAACCCGGCGCAGAGAATAGTCGCGACCTCGGGCGCCTTTCGCTCCGCCGCCCAGTTTTACCGGCCGCAGCATGTTGTCGGCGAAATCGACGGACCGTTCATGCTGGATACGTCGGGCCTGATCCTGCGCGCTGACTGGCAATTGATGCAGGCCAGTGTCAGGGCGGTATCGAACGGACTTGACCGCGGCTCGATTGACGCCAGGAACACCAGCGTCAACATCGACGGCGCAGGGCTCACCCAGCGCTTCGCCCTTGAGGCAGACCGCGTGACAGCCCATGCACGTCAAAATGGCCCCGATCTGGATGTCGCTATCTACGGCGAGAACCTGCGCAACACGCTGATCACCGGACTGGGCGCCAGGTCCGTCACATTCGAGGCAACCCTCTCGGACCAGTCGTCCCTGTTGCAGGTCCCCTTTGCTCCGCTCCGCGGCCCCTTTGCAGGGGAGCTGCATCGCGTCGCCATCGAGTTTGATGAAACATCGACGCTCGACTTGGCTGGCCCGGTTCAGGTCAGTGCTGATGGACGCCTGACCGCAAATCTCGAACTGACGGTCAGCAACCTCGAGCAACTCTCGGAACTGGTAGCAAGCCTCAACCCGGAGAGTGCTCAGCTGATCAGCCGCTTCGGCCCGATGATCTCGGCGCTGGATATCAGGCCCGGCGACGATGCCACCACCCTGCCCTTGACGATACGGAACAACCAGGTCTCGCTCGGGATCATTCCGCTCGGCGAACTGCCTGCATTCTGAACCTATTCCGCAGCGTCGGTCTTGGGAGCGTTGCGGCCGAAGTTGGGCGCATCCGTGTCCTGCCCGGCCTCGACGATCGAACGGCGGATGCCGCGGGTTCGTGTAAACAGCTCAAACAGCTTATCGCCGTCCCCCCAGCGGATCGCGCGCTGCAGCGACGACAGATCCTCGGAAAATCGCGCCAGCATTTCAAGGATTGCATCCTTGTTGTGCAGGCAGACATCTCGCCACATCACCGGATCGGATGCGGCCAGGCGGGTAAAGTCGCGGAAGCCGGAGGCCGAGTACTTGATCACCTCGGATTTGGTCACGGCTTCCAGATCGTCCGCGGTTCCGACGATGTTGTAGGCAATGATATGCGGAAGGTGCGACACGATCGCCAGCACAAGGTCATGATGATCCGGATCCATCTCCTCGACCGTCGAGCCGCATGCTTCCCAGAACTCTGCCAGTCTTGCGATTGCCCCGGCATCGGTGCCCGCCGGCGGCGTCAGAATGCACCAGCGTCCTTCGAACAACTCGGCGAAACCCGCCTGCGGGCCGCTTTGCTCGGTACCGGCGATCGGGTGGCCGGGCACGAAATGGGCCGTGTCCGGAATGTGCGGCTGCATCTGCCGGACGACCGACGCCTTGGTCGAGCCGACGTCGGTGACGATTGCGCCTGGCTTCAGATGTGGCCCGATCTCCCGAGCCACCGCTTCCGATGCACCCACTGGAACCGAGACGATCACCAGATCGGCCTTGGCGACAGCTTCTGCATTGGAGCCGAAGTAGCTGTCACCCAGACCGAGCGCACGCGCCGCTTCAAGCGTCTCGGCACTTCGTGTGGCGATGGCGACCTCGCCGGCGAGCCCCTTGGCGCGGATCACCCGCGCCAGCGACGAGCCGATAAGCCCGATGCCGATCAGGGCGACAGTCTCGAACAGCGGTTTGGTCATGTCACTCAGGCCATAAAGCTCTTCAGCGCGTCGATCACACCGAGATTGGCTTCCTCACTTCCGATTGTCATTCTCAGCGCGTCCGGCAGGCCATAGCCCGCCACGCGCCGCAGCACATAGCCGCGCGCACCCAGATACTCGTCCGCATCCGCCGCGGTCTTGCACGGGGTGTCGGGGAAGTGAATCAGTACGAAATTGCCGACCGAAGGTGTCACCGACAGCCCCATCGCCTCGACTGCCTCGACAACGCGGCCGAGCCAGATTTCATTGTGCTCGACGGCCCGGTCGATATGCGCCCGGTCACCGATTGCCGCCGCGCCGGCGGTGATTGCCAGGGCGTTGACATTGAACGGCCCGCGCACGCGGTTGCAGGCATCGATGATCGCTTCATGCGCATACATCCAGCCAATCCGCAAACCGGCAAGACCGTGGATTTTCGAGAACGTCCGGGTCATCACCACATTGGCGTTCGCCGAAACCAGCTCGACGCCCGCCTCGTAGTCGTTGCGCCGCACATATTCGGCATAGGCCGCATCGAGCACCAGGATCACGTGACCGGGCAGTCCGGCATGCAGGCGCCGGACTTCGCTGACCGGAAGATAGGTGCCGGTGGGATTGTTCGGGTTGGCGAGAAAGACGAGCTTGGTCCGTTCGGTCACCGCGCCGAGGATATTGTCGACATTGGCTGTCAGGTCATCGGTGTCGGGAACCGACACAGGCACCGCGCCGGCAGCCATGATCTGGATCTTGTAGACCAGGAAACCATGCTGGGTGAAAACACCCTCGTCACCCGGCGCCAGGTAGGTCTGGCACAACAGCCCGAGCAGTTCGTCCGAGCCGTTGCCGCACATGATGTTGCCAGGATTGAGACCGTAGGCACGGCTGATCGCATCGCGCAGCAGATGTGCCGAGCCGTCCGGATACAGCGCCAGGTTCGCATTCCTGGCTGCCAACGCCTCGGCAACCTTGGGGCTCGGCCCCAGCGGCGATTCATTGGAAGACAGCTTGTAAACCTTGGCCGCGCCATGCGCGGTCTCGCGCCCCGGCACATAGGCCGCGATATCCATAACACCCGGTTTCGGGCGGGGCATGTCGGTGCTGTTCATGAAGAAGCTTCCTTGCAAGCTGAAAACCAAGGCCGAGACGGCGGAAATAGCCTCTTGCAGCGGTCTTGTCGAGAGTGTCGCTCAGACCTGAGACTTGGGCAGCTTCGCCTGTCGGTGCGAGGTACGCGAGGTTTGCGGAGAAAGTACCGGAACGAACACACGGCGCGAGGCGCGCGCCGCCACGGGCAGCCCCTGGTAGAGCCGTTTCTGTGCCTCGACGATGATCACTCCAGAGAACACCGGCCACAGTTTGCGGCCAAGGCGCTCGAAAACCCGCTGCATGCGCAGAATTACGCCCCGCCGCGAGGGCGGAAAGAACAGCGCCTCGGCGAAGGCCCCGGGCGTGAAATTGCTTTCGCGCAGAATGGTGACAAGCTGTCCGCGCGAATACGGCCGTCCGGCGCCAAATGGCGTATGCTCGAACCTTGCCCACATGCCGCGCCTGTTGGGCGCCACGATTACCAGCCGACCGCCGGGCGCCAGCACCCGCCACAGCTCCTTCAGTGTTTCGCGCGGGTTTTCGGCGAACTCGAGTGAATGCACCATCAGCACGCGGTCCATCGAGGCATCGGGCAATGGCAGCTCTTCATCGAACACAAGCACCGTCGCCGAGGGGCCGCCCGCAGGCCAGTTCACGGCACCCTGGCCTGCCGGCATGAAGGCGAAGGTGCGTTCCGCATCGGGCCGGAACCGGTCCAGGTAAGGCGCCGCATAGCCCAGGCCCATCAACCGCTCTCCCGGCATGTTGGCCCAGATCGATGAAAGCGCCATGGCCACCGAATGTTCGGCAACCATGCCGAGCCGGGAGTGATAGAACTGTCTCAAATCGACGATATCTGCGTGCATGAACCTAAACTGGGGCAGAAACGCATTGCGGGCAAGTGCCTGGAGATGGGATCGGCACCGGACATGCTCGAAACACACTTCGGAAGAAGTTTGGCAGCGATCAAGGTCAAATGCCTGTCTGCCGGGTGACGAAGCCGATGCTGCCGGTTATGCTCCCATGGCTGATTCAACACATGCACTAGGAAAACCCATGACCAGCCTCTTGATCGAGCAATTTACCTGCAGGCAGGACAATTTCGGTGTCATCCTGCATGATCCGCTCACGGGGGAGACCGCAAGCATTGATGCACCGGACGCGTCAAGGATCACGGATCGCCTCGGCGACGGAGGCTGGAAACTCAGCCACCTCCTCATCACTCACCACCACCCCGATCATGTCGAGGGCATCCCGGCCCTTGTTGAATCCTATTCGCCCAAGGTCATCGGGCCCGAGGCGGAGGCGGGAAAGATTTCCGGGCTCACCCAGACGGTTGGCGATGGAGACTCGTTCGAATTCGCCGGCAGAACCGTCAAGGTGATTTCTACACCTGGCCATACCGCCGGCCATATCTGCTTTTACATTCCGGATGAATCGCTGCTGTTTGCCGGCGACACGCTGTTTGCACTCGGATGCGGCCGTCTGTTTGAAGGCTCACCCGAAGACATGTACGGCTCGCTTGCCCGGCTTGCCGAGCTTCCCGACGAAACCCGCGTCTATTGCGGTCATGAATACACCCAGTCGAATGCGCGCTTTGCCGTTTCGGTCGATCCTGACAACCAAACCCTTGCCAAGCGCAGCAAGGAGATCGACGAACTCCGGTCGAAAAGGCTGCCGACGCTTCCGACCACGATCGGGTTCGAAAAGCGCACCAATCCGTTCATGCGCACCGGCGATCCTGCGATCCGCAAACAGCTCGGCATGGAAAGCGCCAGTGATGTCGAGGTCTTCGCCGAACTGCGCCGGCGCAAGGACAGTTTCTGATCATGGACCCCTCACTGTCGGCCCGCGAAATCATCTCTCTTCTCGATATGCGGGAGCACCCGGAGGGCGGTTGGTACCGCGAGACGTTCCGGGACAGCGCCGGCGGCGAGCGCGGACATTCGACGGCCATATACTACCTGCTTGAAGGCGGCGACTGTTCGCACTGGCATCGCGTAACCGACGCGGTGGAGATCTGGCACTGGTATGGCGGCGGCCCGCTCGCCCTCACCCTGTCTTCGGATGGATGCAACGCCCAATCCCACCGGCTCGGCATGAACCTGGCTTCCGGCGAGCGGCCGCAGATCGTCGTGCCGGCCAATTGCTGGCAATCCGCCGCCTCGCTTGGCGCCTGGACACTGGTCGGCTGCACCGTGGCCCCGGGGTTTGAGTTCTCGAGCTTCGAGATGGCGCCACCCGACTGGCGGCCCTCGCCTTTCGACGGCGCGCCGCTCAGCCCAAAAGGCCGAGCGTGATCAAAAGCTGCCCTGCATAGTAGAGCACCCAGACCGCCGGGCTGGTGAACCGCCGCAACGGACTGGTATCGGCCATCAGGAATTTTTCCGATCCGAGTATGGCGTCCGACGCCATGAACAGCACCGCCCCCAGCAGCACCAGTCCGCCAAGTGTCAAGCCGCCAAGTCCCATTACGCTTATCGCCAGCACATAGGCGGCCACCGGCAAGGCAAGGGTGCCGGCCTTGCGAACCATCAGCGTTCCCATGCCAACGCCGAACAGCATCACTGCCAGCAGGCCGGGTATGGAAGCTTCGGCAAAGCCGGGTCCGGAAACGATGAACAGCACCGCATATGCGATGTGCGCGGCCAGAAAGCTTCCCAGACCGCCCAGGAAGGCCACTTCACCCTCATGCGCAAGGAAGGCATCGCCAAGCGCGGACAGGGCCAATGCCACGATCAGCAGCACCGGACCGCCGGCATGAAATGCCAGGCCGGACAGCGCCCCCACGGCCATTGTCTTGGCGACGGTGCGACCGAGCGCCGGGGCCTTGTTGAGAGCCAGCAGATAGACTGCGAAGCCCGCCGCCGAAACGGCAAGGAAAATCCAACTGCTTCCCGCGATGCTTTGAGACAATCCGCTCATGCCGACAGCTTGCCCTTCATCGGCTTTCGGCCACGCAGAAGGTCCTTTGCCGCCAGGAAGGCGCCTCCGGTGATCAGCAGACACGCCACCGCTATACCAATGCTTGCCTTGCCATGCCCGAACAGGACCAGGATCAGCGTTGACAGCAGCGGTGCGGTGTAACTTGCCACGCCCAGCACCTGGATGTCGCCCTTCTTCACCCCGTAGTCCCATGCGTAGAATGCCAGACCGACCGGTCCGAGGCCCAACCCGATCACCGCCAGCCATTGGCTCATCGTCTCCGGCCAGACCGTGGTCTCGAGAATCAGGTGACAAACCAGCGACAACACCGCGGAAATGACGCAGAATCCGGCAATGACGTCGGTCGGGGTTGCGCCAAACCGTCGTGACATCAGCGAGTAGCCCGACCAGGTCAGGGCGCAAAGACCCGCGGCCCCGTAACCGATCAGGCTGCCCCCGCCGAAACCGCCTTCCGCGCCCCTGATCAGGATCAGCGCGGTTCCCGCCAGACCCATCAATGCTCCCACCACATGGTGCCAGCCCAACCGTTCACCCGGCAGCAGCGCCGACCCGACCACGATCAGCAGCGGCCAGAGATAGGCAATCAGGCCCGCTTCCACGGCGGGGGCGTTTCTCAGCGCGGTAAAATAGAGAAAATGATAGCCGAACAGGCCGAACAGGCCGAGCGCCCAGACCTTCGCCGGTTGCCGGAAAGCCGAAAACCGTCTCGGATCCCTGAGCATGGCGCCTAGCCCGATCATCGAGCCGACCAGAAAGCAGATGGCCGAAAGCTGGAAAGGCGGCATCGTGCCTGAGGCAGCGGTCAGCAAGGCAAGCGCCGACCACATCAGGATCGCGGAAAAACCAACCAGCGTGGGAAGATTCTGCACTGTATGATTGTCCCGCTTCTGCCTGCCGTATCGGTCCCGAACCCGTTTCAGCGTCCCGCGCAAGGCCAATCAAGCGATCCGCCTTGCGCATGCACATCATGTCCGGTGCAAGGTGTACTAGCCGCCAAATTTCGTGGCTGCAACAATGACCTTGCCGATCTTCGTCGGCACCTTGGCGTAAACCGGCGCATAAAGGCCGACCGCATCGTTCTTGGCGAACCAGACTTCCGCGCCCTTGAGTTCTCGCAGGTATCGAATCCCTGACGAGTTCTTGCGGTAGCCGGAATTGGGTTCAAACCGCACCGAGCAGACAATGGCGTCACCCTTGAACCCCTTTGTACTGAACGGGCGTATGCTCTTTGGTGTCAGATGCAATGTCGCCCTGGCTTCGCCGTCAAAAATGGGCAAGCTGCGCGGACACACCGCCGAACCGGCCGGAAAGACGAGGCCAGAGAGCGGATCCAGAACCTTGCGCAGATCGCCTTCCAGAAGCGGCACCCAGTCGGACCCTCTGTCTTTCGGCTCGGGCTCATTGACCGTCGAGTGAACGTCGCCATTCCTGAAGGTGATCTCGGTACGGTGTTTTTTCTTGTCGCTGGTGTAGTCTACGAGAAATTTCGAGGCTTCCAGCTTGTCGCCGGTCACCTTGCCCGAGACGTTGGCGTTGCCGCGGACCTTCGAAAAAAGATCCGAAAAGGCTGAAGAGCGAAGGTCGCCCGTTATACTGTAGGAAGTACCATCCACCTGGGTTATGAAGTTGGCGGAGGCGACCGGAAAGCCGACCAGTGAGACCTTGTAATCCGTACGAACCTGAACCGGTTCGGCCATTGCATGCTGTGGCCCGGCCATCGCAGCAGCCAGCACCAGACCCGACAGAAACATCTTAACACGTGCCATGGGGTTTCCTTTCCCTTCATCTCATGTCCGACGTTTATCGATTCCTCACCCTGAACCCAGACTGAACAGGGTATCATTTCTTCTGTGCAATGGAAAAAACACCTTTGGCGGGGTCTGTGGGCCATGAATACCGGTTTCCGGTCATTGGCGGCTTGACGCGGCTTGCTGGTCTGACTATAGACACGCGACTTCCGATAAAGGCCTGCGGTCCTTTGGGTGAGCCTTGTTTCCGGCTCGGCCCGTCCGCTGGCGAAGAGATAATAGGTGCAAAATGTCACGCAGCTGTGAATTGACCGGCAAGGCTGTACAGTCCGGTAACAATGTCAGCCACGCCAACAACCGGACCCGTCGCCGGTTTCTGCCGAACCTGTGCAATGTTACGCTGATCTCCGATGCTCTCGGCCAGCGCTACCGTCTGCGCATTTCCGCCAACGCCCTGCGCACTGTCGAGCATCGCGGTGGCCTCGACGCATTCCTGGCCAAGGCCAAGGACGCCGAGCTTTCGATGCGCGCACGCCTGCTCAAGCGCCAGATCGCCAAGAAGCTCGAAGAAAAAGCTGCAGCCTGAATCAAGGCGTAGCCTTACAGCGTGATGGCGGGCTTCTGGCCCGCCTTCGTTTTTTCCACTGGTGGCATCAACCCAGGATAAAAAAATGCGAATGATCCCTTCTGTCTTGCCGTTCATGGCCTTCATGGCCGCCATCGTCGTGGCATCGAACTTCCTGGTTCAGTTCCCGGTCGATTACAGCATCGGTGCGCTCAATCTCGCCGATCTTCTGACCTGGGGTGCCTTCACCTATCCGGTCGCGTTCCTGATCACCGACCTTGCCAATCGCCGCTTCGGCCCGGCCACGGCGCGTCTCGTGGTATTCTGCGGCTTCGTCATCGCCGTCGCCCTGTCGATCTGGCTTGCGACGCCGCGCATCGCCATCGCCTCGGGATCGGCTTTCCTGCTGGCGCAGCTTCTCGACGTTTCGGTTTTCGACCGTCTGCGCAACCGGGTCTGGTGGCTGCCTCCGCTGGTCTCGACAGTCATCGGCTCCAGCCTCGACACGCTTGTCTTCTTCGGTCTCGCTTTCTCGCAGACAGCCAACATCATCGGCGCCGGCGACGCGTTCGCCAGTGAAGCGGCTCCGCTGCTGGGTCTGTTTGCCATGGAAGCGCCGCGCTGGATCTCGTGGGCACTGGGTGACCTCGCCGTCAAGCTGATCGTCGGACTGTCGATGCTGTTGCCCTACGGCATGCTGATGCCGGTGCTGGCCCCACAGGGCCGTGCCTGACAGGCCGCAGGCCGGCTTGGCGCCTCAGGCTGGGGCGCCATACCCTGGCGGCTAGCCGTCGTCCCCGACATAGCGGAATTCAAGAACCAGGTTCCGCTGCAGGATGGAATGATTGTCATCCGAGACAAGGGTAACGAACACACCTCCATCCTCGTCCTCGCTGACATCCAGGCCTTCCATGTTGTCGATCTGGTCGCCGAAATCCGCTTCAAGAACGACCGGCCCGTCAACCAGGTTTCCCGCCCCAAGCCGGCTGGCGTCAATCCTGCGGATGCGCATGCCGATGCCTCCGGCGATCGAGAACCGCCGTTCCAGCAGCAAGAGGTCGCCATTGGGCAGGAAGTCGCCGTCCGTCACATCGTAGGGCGGGTGCCGCTTGACGAAGAACACGCCCTTCTTCGGCCCGGTCAGCACAGCGGCATAGATATCGCCATTGGCATCGAGACTTCTCTCGGAGACGACAACCACCTCTCCCGCCAGCGGCGAGGTTGCCGGCGCCACCATGATGGCCTCCAGGCCACGATTGTTGCGGAGTTCCCTCAACGGGATCTGCAGGGGCACCGTCCCGGTAGGCCTGGAACTGCCTGGCGCATCAGCTGGATAGACATCGACCCGGCTCCGCCGTTCGAAGCTGACCAGCACCTCGTCACCGCGCACCGCCAGGCCTTCGGCATCGACGCGCCACTTCTCTTCCGAAGACTCGCCGTCCGCATCCAGCATCGAAGCGACCGAGAAATCCGCAATCCCGGTCAATTCACCATTCGGCCCCCGCTCGAAGCGCCCGGCATACCAAAAGCCGGTGTCCATGACGCCCAGAAAACGCTGCCGGTCAGCCGACAACCGGATCGCCGACATCGCGCCAAGCATCGAACTCGGAGAACTCAGCTCGAGCCCGCCGATGAACTCGAAGGCACCGAACCGGGTCTGGTCCGAACCAACCTTGAAATTGGAAATCAAACGCGAGTTTATCGGAAGGGTCTGGTCTTGCGCGGCGGACGGCAGAGCCGTCGAGATTGTCAACGCGGCAAGCACGCTTGCGACCAGCATCAGCCGCGACCTGTTTCGCAGACGGATCACGCCCGCTTGCGCCCGCGCCGGGATTGCGATCCGCCCGCTTCGTCGGCAAACAGCGCCGCCAGCTGCTCGGTCATCGCGCCGGCCAGCTCCTCCGCATCGACAATCGTCACAGCGCGCCGGTAATAGCGGGTGACATCGTGCCCGATGCCGATGGCAAGCAGTTCCACTGCGGACCGGGTCTCGATCTCCTCGATCACCGCGCGCAGGTGCCGCTCGAGATAATTGCCAGGATTGACCGACAGCGTTGAATCGTCGACCGGCGCGCCGTCGGAGATCATCATCAGGATCTTGCGCTGCTCGGGCCGCCGGGCCAGCCGCGAATGGGCCCATATCAGCGCTTCACCGTCGATGTTTTCCTTGAGCAGCCCTTCGCGCATCATCAGACCCAGATTGCGCCGTGCCCGGCGCCATGGCGCATCCGCGGACTTGTAGACGATGTGTCGCAGATCGTTGAGCCGGCCCGGTGTCGCCGGCTTGCCGCCGCTCAACCACTTCTCGCGGCTCTGACCGCCCTTCCAGGCCTTGGTGGTAAAGCCGAGCAGCTCCACCTTGACCCCGCACCGCTCGAGCGTGCGCGCCAGGATGTCGGCGCAGGTTGCAGCAACGGTGATCGGCCGGCCGCGCATCGAGCCGGAATTGTCGATCAGCAGCGTCACCACCGTGTCGCGGAAATTGGTGTCGCGCTCCATTTTGAATGACAGCGGCTGCATCGGATCAATGATCATCCGGGTCAGCCGGGCGCTGTCGAGATAGCCTTCCTCAAGATCGAAGTCCCAGGCCCGGTTCTGCTGCGCCATCAACCGGCGTTGAAGCCGGTTGGCGAGCCGTCCCACAACGCCCTGCAGATGCGCCAGCTGCTTGTCGAGAAACGCCCGCAGCCGGTCGAGCTCCGCCTCATCGCAAAGTTCCTCGGCAGAGATCTCCTCGTCGAACTCCGTGGTGAAGACGTGATAGTCGATCTTCTCGTTGAGTTCGCCGAAGGGATCGCTCGACTTGCGCGTCTCGCCCGGAGTTTCGGCATCCTCGTCGCTGTCGTCGATGGTATCGTCTTCGCCGGTTTCCGCGCCGTCCATCTCGCCGGAATCCATCTGCTCGTCGGAGGTCTCGCTTTCCTCCGCCGGTGCAGCGTCCGAGCCGGCTTCTTCCTGCGAGGACTGGTCGTTGTCCTCCTCGCTGCGCGGTTGATCCTCGTCGGAAACCTCGTCCTGCTCGTCCTGTTCGCTGTCGTCGTCGCCGTAATCCTCAGCCATCTCCATGGCCGAGAGCATTTCGCGGATAACACGGGCAAAGGCCTGCTGGTCTTCGACCGACCCTTCAAGCGTCTCAAGCGCGCTGCCGGCCTTGTCTTCGATGAAGTCACGCCACAGCTCGACCACCTGTCCCGCCGACTCCGGCGGTTTGCGGCCAGTCAGCTTTTCGCGGACCATCAGCGCCAGTGCTTCCTCGAGCGGCGCATCCTCGCGGCTGGAAATGCCGCTGTAATTCGCCCGCTGATACTTGTCCTCGAGCATCGAGGTGAGATTGTCGCCCACTCCCGTCATCCGCCGTGCGCCGATGGCCTCGACCCGGGCCTGTTCGACGGCATCGTAGACTGCGCGGGCATCCGGGCCCTGCGGCGCCATCCGGGCATGGACGGAATCATCGTGGCAGGCCTTGCGCAGCGCCATGGAATCGCCGAGCCCGCGGGTCACCGAGAAATCGTTCCGCGACGGCCGTTTCGGCAGATCCGGCAGCCGCGCCCGTTCCCCGGAAATTCCCGGCCGGTCGGTGCCGAAGGAAACCTCGAGCTCGTGATCGCCGGCAATGGCGCGCACGCAACCCGTCAGCGCCCGCCGGAACGGCTCGGCGTCAACGGTGCCACTTGGCTTTGCTCGGGAATTGTCGCCGCGTCCGGCCATTGCTCTACCCGTCAGGCGGTTGCGCTCAGAACGATGTTGGCAGCACTTTCCTTCAACTCGACGCCAAACGCCCGTTGATAGTGTTCAGCCACCAGCGCCCGTTCCAGCTCGTCGCATTTGTTAAGGAAGGTCAGGCGGAATGCCATCGCCACATCGCCGAAGATTTCCGCGTTTTCCGCCCAGGTGATCACTGTACGCGGGCTCATCACGGTTGAAAGATCGCCATTGATGAACGACGAACGGGTCATGTCGGCAACCCGGACCATCCGTGAAATCGTTTCGCGGCCATCGCCCTTGGCGAAACCCTTGACCTTGGAGGCTACGATATCGACCTCCTGGTCGTGCGGCAGGTAGTTCAGCGTGGTGACGATGGACCAGCGGTCCATCTGCGCCTGGTTGATCTGCTGGGTACCATGGTAGAGCCCAGTTGTATCGCCAAGGCCGACCGTGTTGGCGGTCGCAAACAGGCGGAACGCCGGGTGCGGCCGGATGACGCGGCTCTGGTCGAGCAGAGTCAGGCGGCCTGAGGATTCAAGCACCCGCTGGATCACGAACATCACGTCAGGACGGCCGGCGTCATACTCGTCGAACACCAGCGCGACATTGTGCTGATAGGCCCATGGCAGGATGCCGTCCTTGAATTCGGTGACCTGCATGCCCTCGCGAACAACGATCGCGTCCTTGCCGACCAGATCGATACGGCTGACATGGCTGTCGAGGTTGACGCGCACGCAAGGCCAGTTCAGCCGTGCCGCGACCTGCTCGATATGGGTCGATTTGCCGGTGCCGTGGTAGCCCGACACCATCACGCGGCGGTTGTGGGCAAACCCGGCCAGAATGGCGAGCGTCGTGTCACGATCGAACAGGTAATCCGGATCCAGGTCGGGCACATAGGCGTCCCGTTCCTTGTAGGCCGGAACGGTGATGTCCGAATCGATGCCAAACACTTCGCGCACATTGACGGTTGTGTCCGGCAGGTTGGTGATATCGAGGTCGATCTTGCTCATCATGTCTCCAAGGCCTGGCTCAAAAAGAGCCCGTGGGCCGTCTCTCCTGTCCGATCCTGCTTTAGACTGTTCGCTTAGCAGAAACCAGACTGCTTTAACAATTGGTAGGCCTGGATGACGGCACGAAAACGGTCTTCCGAACCGCGGTCACCGCCATTGGCGTCGGGATGGTGTTGCTTGACCAGTTCCTTGTAGCGGGTCTTGATCTCGCTCGAAGTCGCATTCGCTGTCAGGCCCAGCGTATCGAACGCCTTCGATTCAAGTGTCTTCACCTTGCGTGCGCGAACCGGCCTGTTGGGACGGGTCTGGTTGAAAAAACCGTGAGGATCGCGCATCCGCGCCTGGGCGCCTGCCGACCCCGACTTGGCGGTCGACTGGGTCGGGCCGCTGGCCGCCGAGCGGTCGACACCCATTTTCCAGGTTGGCCGGTGACCGGTCAGTGCTTCCTTCTGGTAGCGCGCGATCTCGCCGTCCGAAAGGCCCGAGAAATAGTTGTAGCCCTTGTTGTACTCGCGCGCGTGATCAACGCAGAACATGAAGTACTGCCCTTCGGCATCACGACCCACAGGGGCACGGTGGGTACCCGGCTTGCTGCATCCGTCCCACTGGCATTCAGGCGTGGTGGGCTCGGCCGGACGAGCACCCTTTCGGCGGACCCTGATGCGGTCAAAATATTTGGAATCCAGTTTCATATCGACGATTATGGTGCTCTACAGGTTTGCGAACAAGGATTGACAGGGATGATTCAAGCTGCGTACCCCGTCTCGACGTCGAATGCCACCATGCAAATCGTGACAACCGAAATTTGTGACCGCACAAGATACCCCAGGAGCAAACGCATGTCTCGCCAGAGCCGCATAGAAACCGCGCTGACCGACCGTTTTCAGCCCGAACGGCTCAAGGTGATCAATGAAAGCCATCTCCACGCCGGTCACAACCATTCCGGCAGCGATCACCACGAGGCATTTGACGGAACCGGCGAAACCCATTTCCGGATCCGCATCGTCTCCGAGGCGTTTTCCGGCATGAGCCGCATCGAGCGCCACCGGGCGGTCAACGCCTTGCTTAAGGACGAACTCGACGGCGGATTGCACGCCATGGCCGTCGAGGCCTCAGCCCCGGGCGAACCCACCCGCTGGTAGCATTGCAGGTTTTGGCCGCGCCAAATACTGAAAGACTGAAATCAGCCCCGCTCTAAGTCTTGTCCATCGGACGGATCCTCAACCGGGTGATCCGGTTGCGATCCCGTTTCATCACGATGAAGCGCTTGCCGTGGAAGGTGAAGGCCTGCTTTTCCTCCGGGATCGTCTGGGATTCGTGAATCACCAGGCCTGCCACGGTCGTCGCCTCGTCATCGGGCAATGACCAGTCAAGCGCCCGGTTGAGATCGCGAATGGGCACAGAGCCGTCAACGACGATCGAGCCGTCGGCCTCCTGGCGGACGCCCTGCACCTCGGTGTCATGCTCGTCCGCAATGTCGCCGACGATTTCCTCGAGAATGTCCTCGAGCGTCACCAGCCCTTCCACTTCGCCATACTCGTCCACGACGATGGCAATATGGGCCTTGCGCCGCAGGAATGCGTTGAGCTGGTCGGGCACGCTGGTTGTGTCGGGCACGAACCACGGCTTCTGGGCAATCTTGACCACGTCCAGCCGGTTCGTTTCGCTTGGCGCGTCGGCCAGCACCCGCAACACGTCCTTGGCATGCACGATGCCGATGATGTTGTCGGTAGACCCCCGCCAGATCGGCATTCTCGTATAGGGGCTTTCGAGCACCGCACGGACATTGGTCTCGGGCGTCTCGTCAGCATTGAGCATTCGCATCGAGGTGCGATGAATCATCACATCCGAGACTTCCAGCTCGCCCAGATCGAGCACGCCGCCCAGCCGGTCACGATCGGCCTTGACGACCGATCCCTCGCGATGCAGCAGGTCGACAGCGCCGCGGATCTCTTCATGCGCCGACAGCATCGATGTTTCCGACGCGAAGGTGACGCCGAACACCGCCATGATCTTGCGCACGATCCAGTTGATGAAGCTCGACAACGGACCGACCACGACAACGAAGGCCTTGACCACCGGCGCCACGAACATGGCAAAGCGGTCTGGTGTCGAGATCGCCCAGCTCTTGGGCAGCACTTCAGCGAAGATCACCAGAAGCAGCGTCATCGTCAGCGTGGCCACCGCCACACCGGAATCGCCGAATATCGACAACAGCACACTGGTTGCCAGCGCCGAGGCCAGAATGTTGACGAGGTTGTTGCCGATCAGCAGCGCGCCGATCAGCCTGTCCTTGCGTTCGATCAGCGTGTTGACCGTGCCCGCACGTGCATCGCCACTGGTCTGCAGCGAGTGCATGCGTGCCCGCGACGCTGCCGTCAGCGCCGTTTCCGAACCGGAAAAGAAACCCGACAGTGCAATCAGGGCGAGGATCGCCATGATGGTCAGGCCATGCTCGGCCAGCGTTGAAACGATGTTATCCAGGATCATGATCCCCGTTTTTCCTCCAGGAAGCGAAACACTTCATCCGCCTGCACATCGTCGGCAACGAAAGCCTCGCCGATTCCGCGCGTCAGGATGAAGGTCAATGCACCGCGCCGGACCTTCTTGTCCTGCCCGATGTGTTTCATCAGTATATCGGTCGCCGGCAGCTCACCTTCAATATCCGCCATGCGGGTTGGCAGGCCAACCTCGCTCAAATGGCGCTGAACCCTCGCGGCATCATCCGGGCTCGCCAGGTTCATCCGCGCCGAAAACTCGTGCGCCAGCACCATGCCGATCGCCACACCCTCGCCATGCACCAGCCGCCGGCCGTCGTAATCCGTCGCCGCTTCCAGCGCGTGGCCGAAGGTGTGACCAAGATTGAGCAGCGCCCGCGCACCTTTTTCCCGTTCATCCGCCGCCACCACGTCGGCCTTCGCCTGGCAACCCGTGGCGATCGCCCGGATCCGTGCCGCACCACCCGCAAACACGTCCCGCCAGTTCTGTTCCAGCCAGCCGAAAAACTCCGGCCGGTCGATCAGCCCGTATTTCGCCACCTCCGCATAGCCCGCCCTGAACTCGCGGATCGGCAGGGTATCCAGCACATCGGTGTCGGCCAGCACCAGATCCGGCTGGTGAAACACCCCGATCAGGTTCTTGCCATGCGACGAATTGATCCCGGTCTTGCCGCCAACGGAGGAATCCACCTGTGCCAGCAGGCTGGTCGGCACCTGGATGAAACTCATGCCGCGCCGGACGATCCCCGCGGCAAAACCGGAAAGGTCGCCGATCACGCCGCCACCCAGCGCCACCACCGCGTCGCCGCGTTCGAGCCGCGCTCCGAGCACATGGTCACAAACCTTCACCAGCTCATCGAACCGCTTGGTTTTCTCACCCGGTTCCAGCACCAGCGGCACAGCCTCGATTCCGCCCGTGGCAAGGCTTTCCATGAGGCTGTCGAGATGAGCTGCAGCGACATTGCGATCGGTGATGACGGCGCACCGGATCCCGGGTTTGCGCGCCGCGATCTCGGCACCGGCCCGCGCGATCAGCCCGGGGCCAATGACAATATCGTAGCTGCGCTCACCGAGATTGACGCGCACTGTTTCATGTGAGGGGGTCTGGGTCATTGATCGGATACCGTTTCCTGCCTGCTGTCCAGCCGTGCCAGCGCCATGACCGTTTCAGCGGCAATTATGTCCTTGTCATCATCGCGGGACTGAACCGTCACATCCGCCTTGGCATAGACCGGATAGCGCTGATCAAGCAGATCGGACAGTGTCTGCTTCGGGTTTGCAGTCTTGAGCAGCGGACGTGAATCGCGCTTCGAAACCCGTGTCCAAAGCACTTCGAGATCGGCTTTCAGCCAGACCGAAAGACCGTTGGCCAGAACCATGGCGCGGGTGGTGTCGTTCATGAAAGCTCCACCCCCGGTCGACAGCACACGCGGCCCGGTCTTCAACAGCCGCTTGATAACCCGCGCCTCAAGTGCCCTGAACTCCGGTTCGCCATAGGCCTCGAACAGTTCCGGGATCGTCATCCGGGACACCCGCTCGATCTCGTGGTCGGAATCGACAAAGGGAATTCCGAGCATCTGCGCCACCAACCTGCCGATGGCAGATTTGCCCGCGCCCATCAGGCCGACGAAAACCAGATTGCGGTGGCCAAGCACTCGCCGCGCCTTCTCGATATCCTGTTCCGGCGCGATAGCCTGCGGTTGCGTCAACTGTCTCCCCCGCCCTCGGGCCATTGGTATGGCCCTCTATTGGACAAGTCCGGCGGCGCGTCAAGCACAGCCGGACTTGTCGTTCAAGCTTGAAACGCCGCGCTCGCTGCCGCATAACACCTCCATCACCTGTTCGCCGGAGTGCTCATGCCTTCCCTGTTTCGGTTTCTTTTTCTCTGTGCCGTGCTCGTGGGCCTGGTCTATGGCGCCATGTTCGCCTTGATCGTCTATGTCGAACCGGTCGACCGGGAAGTCACTGTGCGCGTGCCGACCGAGAAACTCAACAACTGACAGGAACCGGTCTGCTCATGCGCGATCTCAGCGCCGCCAATGCCGAAGCATTCCTTGAAATGATGAGTGCCGAACGCGGCGCGGCCGAGAACACGCTGGAAGCCTATCGCCGCGATCTCGATGACGCCTCTGCCGTGCTCAGCTCGCTTGGAACCACGCTGGCCAGGGCACAGCCCGAAGACATCCGCGGGGTCATCGGAGATCTGGCAAGCCGGGGATTTTCGCCGGCTTCCCAGGCCCGCCGGCTTTCCGCACTGCGACAGTTCTACAAGTTTCTCCATGCCGAAGGTCTTCGCGATGACGATCCTACCGGCGTGATCGATTCCCCGCGCAAGAGCCGCGCCCTCCCGAAAATCCTCAGCATCGACGATGTCTCGAAACTGCTGGCCCAGGCGGAAACCGACATCTCCATGGCTCGCGATCCCGGGGAAGCCTTGCGGCGCATCCGCTTTCGCGCCCTGCTGGAGCTTCTCTATGCCACCGGCATGCGAGTCAGCGAACTCGTCAGCCTGCCTTTCAGGGTGCTTGCTGATGACGGGCGGTTTCTGATCATCCGCGGCAAGGGCGCCAAGGAACGCATGGTGCCGATGTCGCGGCCCGCCCGCGCGGCTCTCGACGCCTGGCTCGCGGCAATCGGCGACACCGCCGAGGAGGCTGGCTTCCTGTTTCCGGCGAACTCTTCGGAAGGCTATCTCTCCCGCCAGGTATTTGCCCGAGAGCTCAAGGAAGTTGCTGCCCGCGCCGGCATTCCTGTGGCAAAGGTCTCACCGCATGTGCTGCGCCATGCCTTTGCCAGCCATCTGCTGGCAGGTGGCGCCGATCTGCGTGCTGTCCAGGAATTGCTCGGCCATGCCGACATTTCCACCACTCAAATCTACACACACGTGCTCGATGAAAGGCTGCGGCAATTGGTCAATGAGCACCACCCCCTTGCAAAAGCCACAAAAAGTCGCGATTAAGCCCGCTCGCAGCACGCCAAAGAATGCGTGACAGACATGCCGGACTGGGCTTGACTGGTCACGGCGACGATAAATGCGATGGCCCGCGTGGAAAAATCAATGCACAACTATCTTGATTTCGAAAAACCGATCTCCGACCTGGAAGGCAAGATCCTCGAACTGAGGAAGCTTGCAAACGAGGACGAGAGCATCGACACCGGCGATGAAATCGCCCGCCTCGAAACCAGAGCCCGCGACGCCATGGCCGAGATCTACGGCAAGCTCAATCCGTGGCAGAAAACCCAGGTCGCAAGACATCCGGACAGGCCGCATTTCAAGGACTATGCCGAAGCTTTGTTCGACGAGTTCACGCCGCTGGCCGGTGACCGCAAATTCGCCGAGGATGCCGCCATACAGGCCGGATTTGCCCGCTTCCGCGGCCAGCCTGTGGTGGTGATCGGCCAGGAGAAGGGCCACGACACCAAGACCCGCATCCGCCACAATTTCGGCTCCGCCCGCCCGGAGGGCTATCGCAAGGCGATCCGCATCATGGAGATGGCCGACCGGTTCGAGCTTCCGGTGATCACGCTTGTCGACACAGCCGGAGCCTATCCGGGCGTCGGCGCGGAAGAACGCGGCCAGGCCGAAGCCATTGCCCGTTCGACCGAGACCTGCCTCAATCTCCGCGCACCGCTTATCTCGATCATCATCGGCGAAGGCGGATCCGGGGGCGCCATTGCCATTGCCACCGGCAACCGGGTCTTCATGCTCGAACACGCGATCTACTCCGTCATCTCTCCGGAAGGAGCGGCTTCGATCCTGTGGCGCGATGCAACACGCGCCCGCGATGCGGCAACCTCGATGAAGATCACGGCTCAGGATCTGCTCGGTCTGGGCGTGATCGACAGCATCATCCCCGAGCCCGTGGGCGGCGCCCACCGCGATCCCGAAAGCGTGATCTCGCGTGCCGGTGACAAGATCTCCGCCGCCCTGGAAGAAATGGCCGGGCGTTCGGGCGATGAGCTGCGCTCGGACCGCCGCAAGAAATTCCTCGAGATCGGTCGTCATCTGGGCTAGCCGTCGCCCCATTCGGGCCACATTTACGACGCCAGTAAAGCAGACGCGTTCGAATACCGGCCTGATCTCCGGAATGAGAACGGGTGCTGGGGCGGCGTTGCTTCCGGGCACTGTGGAAAACTGGCCACTGCGGACCTGAAACAAAGGCTTGCCTGCCTGGCCGGACATGCAGCGGTAATGCTTCATGAACCATGTTGGTGATAGTATTGCGTTGGAATACCCGGGCTGGGAGAGCCTTCAAGGCGACCCGATTGAACCGGAACTGGCAATTGCAAGATGCAAGAGACCCGATGAGACCTATCCGTACACTGCGCTTCCTGCCCGTCCTGCTCCTCGGCCTGTCCGGGTGCCAGGACGCGCTTGATTCTGTCGCCAACAAGGTTGAACACCCGCTGCCCGCCAAGCTCGTCAACAAGATGAAGGCGAACGACATGAGCACGCGGTCGCCGATCATGATGCGGATCTTCAAGGAAGAAGGTGTTCTCGAGGTCTGGAAACAGAAGGGCAATGGCCGCTACGACATCATTGCCTCCTATGAGATCTGCAAATGGTCGGGCAAGCTGGGACCGAAATTCAAGGAAGGCGACCGCCAGGCGCCCGAAGGCTACTACCGGATCTATCCGTACCAGATGAACCCGAATTCGAGCTATTATCTCTCGTTCAACATGGGGTTCCCGAACAGCTACGACCGCTCCCACAACCGAACCGGCTCCAACCTGATGGTGCATGGTGCCTGCTCTTCGGCCGGCTGCTACTCGATGACCGACGAGCAGGTTCTCGAGATTTACGGTTTTGCCCGCGATGCCTTCAAGGGCGGGCAGGAATACTTCATCGTCGAAGCCCTGCCATTCCGTATGACAGCGGAAAACATGGCGCGCCACCGCGACAATGAGCACTTCGAGTTCTGGAAGATGCTCAAGACCGGCTACGACAACTTCGAACTGACCAGGCGCCCACCCAAGGTCGATGTCTGTGAACGCAGATATGTGTTCAACCAGGTCCCGCAGGTCGAGAATGCCAGCTTCCAGGCGAACGCCGCCTGTCCGCCGGCAAGCATGCCGGCCACCCTGGCATCGGCTTACTACGCCTATCAGAAGACCTGGAACCAGGACTTCATCAAGGCCGTCGCCAAGTTCGACCGTGAGGAAGCCACTCAGATAGCCGCCAACGAGGCTCGTGCCGAGGCCGAAGCACGGCGCGCAGAACGCGAGGCCGAAAAGGCCGCACGCCTGGCCTCCACCGGCGGTCCGGCTCCCGCCGTTCCGGTTCTCGGCCTGTTTTCGACCGGCAATCCGCTCAAGGCGCTCGTGCCTGGTTCGGAACCCGCTGCTGCGAACGCCAATGCACAACAGGCGGCTGCGCAGGCTGCCCAGACTGAAGCCGGTGCCGGCCAGGTCACGCCGACCGCCGCAAACGCTGATGTCCCGGTGCCCACGCCGAATCCCGAGGTCGCTCCACAGGTCGCAAATGCAGGGTCTGCTCCGGCAGCCCAGTCCGACAAGCCGTTCTGGAAAATCTGGAGCAGCAATTGAGCGGTGGCGACCATCTGGAGTTGGACCTTCGCGGACTGAAATGCCCGCTGCCCGTGCTCAAGACCCGCAGGCAGATGCGTGATCTGGCTTCCGGCGCCCGCATCCGGGTCGAAACCACGGACCCGCTGGCAGTGATCGACATCCCGCATTACTGCCGCGAGGACGGCCACCGGCTGCTCGACAGCGCCTCCGTCGATGGCGGCCACGTCTTTATCATCGAAAAGGGTGGACCTTCGCCGGCACAGTGATTGCCGGAACCGGCGTCAGCGCCGCGACGGCATGCCAGGAATGGCCAGCGGATTGTCCGTCAGCGCGTCGCGGTCCGCCCTGCCAATGCCGGGTTCGTTGGCAAAGCCCGCAAACAGTTCTTCGACAAACCCCTTCGGCATGTCCCGGGTGATCACCACCAGCCTGGTTTCCTGCGCAGCTCCCTGCGGCCAGGCGGACAGACGCACCGGCTCCGACATCAGGCTTTGCACCGCGTGCAGCACCAGCGGTCGCGACGGGTCGTCCGAGAGCTTGACGATACCCTTCATGCGCAGAAGCTTCGGTCCGTGGGCCGAACGCAGCAGATCGATGAACAGTGCCAGGGCCTCCGGGGCGATTGGCCGCTCAAATACCATCGAATCCGCCCGGATATCCCGGTCGTGCCGGTTCACGTCATGCGTATGCCCGTGATGATGGCCGCTATGGTCATGGCCGTGAGCATGACCGTCCTGGTCTGAGCTTAGCCACCGCGCCACATCGAGGCTGCGTTCGGTGGGATCGTAGGCGCCGGCATCAAACAGATCCTGCGCGGCAAGGTCGGGTTGTCCCGCGCTGACCACCCGAGCCATCGGATTGAGCGCGTCGAGCTGCGACCTGAGCTCGTCATGATTTCCAGCCAGCGCTGTTTTCGACAGCACAATCGTATCCGCCACCGCCACCTGGCGCCGCGCTTCCTCATGCTCGGCGAGCGTCGAAAGACCATTGACGGCATCCACCACCGTTACCAGCCCTTCGAGCCGGTAGGACTGGCCAAGTGCCGGATGGCCGATCACCGATTGCATCACAGGCACCGGATCGGCCAGCCCCGTGGTTTCGATCACAACCCGGGAAAACGGCCGGATCCGGCCCGTTTGCATCCGGTCCATCAGGTCGGCAAGCGTATCCACCAGCTCGCCGCGCACGGTGCAGCACAGGCATCCGTCCGACAGTTCGATAATCCCGTCGCTCGAGCTTTCCACCAGCAGATGGTCGATACCGACATCGCCGAACTCGTTGATGATCAGGGCCGCATCGGACAACCAGGGATCACCGATCAACCGGTTGAGCAGGGTCGTCTTGCCGGCTCCGAGAAAGCCGGTCAGGATCGATACGGGCACGCCCTGAGGAGCGCTCCACGCAGCTGGTGCGGATTTGTCGCCGGTCATTGGCACGGGCCCCTCGGGATCAGATTTGAGGCCGTGGAACCGGTATCGGCACGGTTGGCCTGAGCGGCGCCACGTCTGCCGGCCTGGCAGGCGCACTGAAGGCTGAGGCGGCAAACGGCTCGGCCTGGCCCGCCAGTGTGCGGCCCGGTCGCGGCACCGGAATCGGAACCCGGGAAAGCGCAACCTCGACCCCGGCGCGCGGCAGCCCGGCGGGTGCCTGCACCAGCCGCGCCTCCCGCTCCATCGGGATCAGATAGGGCGAATTGAGCACCATCTTGCCTTCGACATCCCGGCCTTCGTAGCGCGCGGCTCTTGCTTCCGCAGTGCAGATGCTGCCGGAGATATCGGCCACACGGTCCCGGCCTTCGCCATAGGGGGGCAGGTTTGCAAGGGTGGAGCTGCCCCAGGCCGTGGTCGTCAGCGCCTTGTGGAGAAGCCGGGCGGATTCCTCGGCCCGCTCTTCCTGCGACGCTGCGCCAAAGACCACGCTGACCACTGTCTTGCCATTGCGGGTCGCCGACGAGGTCTGGTTGAACCCCGATGCGCAGATGAAGCCGGTTTTCATACCGTCCGCATCCGGAAACCGGCCAACCAGAAGATTGTAATTGGTGTAGGCCTTGCCGCCATAGGAGAAGCCTTCATAGCCGAAATAATGCGCGTATTCGGGAAACTCCCGGCGCAGGGCAACCGCCAGAACCGCCATGTCGCGGACGGTCGAGTACTGACCTTCACCAGGCAATCCGTTCGGATTGATGAACCGCGACGATGTCATGCCAAGCTGACGGGCCGCCACATTCATGTCGCGGACGAAAGCTTCCTCGGTTCCCGAAACCGCTTCGGCGATCGCAACGGCAACGTCGTTGGCGGATTTGACCATGAGGTACTTGAGCGCGGAATCCATCGTGAACCGCTCTCCCGGCTTGAAATACATCTTGCTCGCCGGTTCCTTGGCAGCAGTCACCGACATCGTCACCGGCGTTTCCATCGTCAGCTGACCGGATCTGACCGCCTTGAACACCACATAAATCGTCATCAGCTTGGTCAGCGAAGCCGGATACCAGCGCTGGAAGGCCTGGTCATGCTCGATCACCCGCCCGGACGCCACGTCGACTGCAATTTTCGGGTTGGCGAGTGCGTCACCGGAAGAAACAACGGCAACGGAAAGCACCGCCAAGACTGCGGTCAACCGGCGCGACTGTGACAATAGGCTCATTCCGGGGTTCCGATTTTGCAGTGTTTCAATTGGCTTCTCGATGCAAGTCTTCAAGTCAACGAAGCTTCTGCGACTGCTCGCGCAGCGCTTTTCACTCGTCATGATCTCCTACTTAGCCTATATGGCAGACAGATGGCAAAAGGCGACGACAGGTTTTCCCCTTTGCCCGACATCATGATCACGAAGCTATAGAGGTGAGAAATGCAGTTGGTCGACGAGGTTGTTTCAATGAAAGACGAAGTCGCCACATGGCGCCGGACGCTCCATGCCGATCCGGAACTCCTTTTCGACGTGCACAACACGGCCGCTTTCGTGGCCGACAAGCTCCGCTCGTTCGGCTGTGACGAGGTCGTCACCGGCATCGGCCAGACCGGCGTTGTCGGCATCATCCACGGCCGCCCCGGTGGCAATGGCCCGGCCATCGGTCTGCGCGCCGATATGGACGCGCTACCCATCAAAGAAATCACCGGCCTGCCCTGGGCGTCCCGCACGCCTGGAAAGATGCATGCCTGCGGTCATGATGGTCACACCGCGATGCTGCTGGGCGCTGCCCGGCACCTTGCCGCAACCCGCAATTTCACCGGCTCCGTGGCCGTGATTTTCCAGCCTGCCGAAGAAGGCGGTGGCGGTGGCCGCGAGATGGTCAACGACGGCATGATGGAGCGCTTCGGCATCACCAAGGTCTTCGGCATGCACAACCTGCCGGGCCTTCCCGTCGGCCAGTTCGCCATCCGCAAGGGGCCCATCATGGCGGCAACCGACATCTTCGACGTCACCATCAAGGGTCGCGGCGGTCATGCCGCGATGCCGCATCAGACCATCGATCCGATTGTTGCCGCATCGGCCATTGTCTCCTCGCTGCAGTCGATCGCCTCGCGCAACGCCAACCCGCTGGAATCACTGGTCGTCTCGGTGACCAAGTTCATCGGCGGCTCGGCCTACAACATCATTCCGGAAACCGTTGAACTGGCCGGCACTGTGCGCACCCTTTCACCGGAAATGCGCGACCTGGCCGAAACCCGTATAAGCGAGATCGTCCGTGGCGTCGCCGCGGCCCACGGCTGCGAAGGCTCGGTGAACTACATCCGCAACTACCCGGTCACCTTCAACCATTCCGACGAGACCGACTTTGCCGCCGATATCGCCGAGAGCATTGCCGGCGACGGAATGGTCGAACGCGAGCAGCCGCCGACCATGGGCGGCGAGGACTTCTCCTTCATGCTGGAAGCGCGTCCGGGCGCTTTCATCTTCATGGGCAATGGCGACACCGCGGGCCTGCATCACCCGGCCTATGACTTCAACGACGACGCCATCCCGGTCGGCGTGTCCTACTGGGTCCGGCTCGCAGAAAAGGCGCTTGCCGCCTGAGACTGCGCCCGGTGGACGGCCGAAAACAGCCGCCCGCCGGGCCTTTTAAAACCTCACGCCGGCGCCAGCATCCGTTGTTGATGTCGGGCCGCTGTTTCTGTATGCAGTTTACCGCGTGGTCCCGTAGCTCAGGGGATAGAGCACAGGATTCCTAATCCTGGGGTCGAAGGTTCGAATCCTTCCGGGATCACCATTTTCATCTCGTTTTCGTCGGCAACAAGCCCCTCTCCACAATCCCCTTGGACATCAAGGCGGGTTGCGCGTTGCGAACGCCTGCGCTCGCCAACCAGATTCGCAAGCCAGATTCGCAAGCTTGACCATCGCCATTGTACGGAGCTCCCCTACTTCATTCATCGTGGTTGGAAGAAAGGGACTTCGGATTCATGCAAACAGGCTGGGTATCTTCCCTTGGGTCAACCGGAACCTCTCGCGCGTGAGTGACGGGCGAGGAGGTCGAGGTCGGCCATCCCCGGTGCCGTCGCATCGTCTGGCCCGCCTTGCCGGGCTCGGCGCGCTGACCGCCGGTATCGCAACCCGGACCATGCTCGAAGGCGCGCGAAGGCTTAGCCGCGGCGAACTCCCCAAACCGTCGGATCTCCTGCTCACACCCGGCAATATCCTGCGCGTCTCCGATGAGCTCTCGCGGATGCGGGGAGCAGCGCTGAAACTCGGGCAGTTGCTCTCCATGGATGCCGGTGATTTCCTGCCAGGCGAACTTGCCGGGTTGCTGGAGCGGTTGCGTGCGGATGCGGATTTCATGCCGCCCCGGCAACTCAACTCTGTTCTCGTCACCAATTGGGGACCGGACTGGAGAAAAAGGTTCTCACGTTTCGAAACACGGCCCCTGGCTGCTGCGTCCATTGGTCAGGTACACCGGGCCACAACCCTTGATGGCCGTGATCTGGCCATCAAGGTACAGTATCCCGGCGTCGCGAAAAGCATCGACAGCGATATCGCCAACGTCATCTCCCTGTTCCGGCTGAGCGGGTTCGCACCACCCGCCCCGGTGCTTGCAAGACTGGGCGCAGAAGCCCGCAAACAATTGCACGAAGAGGCGGATTATCTCCGCGAGGCTGACAACATCCGGCGCTACACTGAACAGCTAGGCGGCATCGAGGGGTTCATCGTTCCTGTCGTACAGGAAGATCTGAGCACCGACAGGGTTCTGACCATGTCATTCGTTCCCGGCCTGCCGATTGATGTCGCCACCGGGCAGAGCCAGGAGGTCCGCAACAGCATCCTCACAAGATTGGCCCGCCTCGCTCTTGATGAACTGTTTGCCTTCGGCTTCGTGCAGACCGATCCGAATTTCGCAAACTACAGTTACGACCCGGACAGCAGGACCATCGGTCTGCTCGATTTTGGCGCGGCGAAGGAGGTTTCGCCCGACATGGCAGACCTTCTCAGACAACTGCTCGCTGCCGGACTGGAAGAAAATCACGAAAGGCTCAGCGAACTGTCGGTCAGGCTGGGGCTTTACAGCGAACAGACCAGCCTCCGGCACCGGGAGCTCATTGACCAGACCATCAGGCTGGTCTTCGAGGCAGTCCTGGCCAGCCCGTCCTTTGACTTCGCAAACGACCAACTGCTGCACCGTCTTCGCGCCATGGGAACGGAGCTCGCTCTCGATCCGGGTTTTGACCAGATCCCGCCGATCGACGTGCTTTATCTGCAACGCAAGGCAGCCGGGCTCTACCTGCTGGGACGGCGATTGCGGGCGCAACTGCCGCTGCGCGATATCCTTGAGGAATATGTTCACGAACCCGTGCCGGAGCGCAGCGTTCGAAAGGACTGACAGCACGTCGCCGCGGTTCGGTTACCAGCTTCTCCACGGCCGCCACCCCCTTTGCCGCCATCCGTTTGCCGCCACACCGGGACATGAAGCAATTGCC
The DNA here is from genome assembly GCF_024105735.1 of Parahoeflea alexandrii. Taxonomy (GTDB): domain Bacteria; phylum Pseudomonadota; class Alphaproteobacteria; order Rhizobiales; family Rhizobiaceae; genus Hoeflea; species Hoeflea alexandrii. The sequence continues at coordinate 79,901 of NZ_JAAAML010000002.1, forward strand.
GAGCGTGGAACGGGATGGAACGCCCTCACGCCGGCACTGCATCTCCGCGTCTCGACCGCGATTTCACAAGAAGCAGCGTCATGATCGCGATGTTGAGGAAGTTCCAGGCAATCCCGTTGAGGAACGCGGCCTGGTAGGATCCGGTGAGATCGTAGATCCAGCCCGACATCCAGCCACCGAGCGCCATGCCGACAATGGTCGCCATGATGACGAAACCCACCCTCGCCCCGGCCTCTCTCGCAGGCAGAGACTCCCGCACGATCAGCGCGTAGCTCGGCACGATCCCGCCCTGCGACAGGCCGAAGATCAGGCTGACGACATAGAGCGGCACAAGGGCGTCGAATGGCAGGTACAAGAACAGCGCGATGCATTGCAGCGTCGAGCCGATGAGCAGCGTCATCACCCCCCCGAGCCGGTCGGCGATCAGGCCTGACACCAGCCGCGAAACCACCCCGCCCATCAGCATCAGCGACAGCATCTCGGCACCCACCGCCGGGCCGTAGCCGAGATCGGTGCAGTAGGACACGATATGCACCTGCGGCATCGACATCGCGATGCAGCATCCGATACCGGCGATCCCAAGCATCCATTGCAACGCTCTCGGCGAGAAGCGGACCGAGCGCGCATTGGCAAACGACATCCTGTTGGCGTGCTCTGTCGCCGCTTCCGGAATCCGGGGCCTGAGCAGCAGCGAGATCGGGATGATCAGCACCACCGGCACAATCGCCAGCACGGTATAGGCGGCACGCCATCCGTAATCGCTCAGAACGCCCGCCAAAAGCAGCGGCCATATCGCCCCTGACAGGTAATTACCGCTCGCAGCGATCGCCACCGCAATGCCGCGCCTCCGGTAGAACCAGTGCGAGATATCCGCAATCAGCGGACCGAACCCCACCGCGGTTCCGAAGCCGACAATGAACTGCATGGCCGACAGCATCAGGATCGATTGACTTACCGCGGCGAGACCGAATCCGGCGGCCATGATCACCGCAGATCCGATCAGCGCAAGTGTCACCCCGAACCGGTCGACGGCCCGCCCGATCACCAGGTTGCCCAGCGCAAAGCCGATCATGGTCAATGTATAGGGAAGCGAAGCATCCGCCCGCGCCACACCGAACTCCGCCTGCACCGCCGGCATGATCACGATGATCGACCACATCCCGACATTGCCGAGAACGGCAATCGCCAGGGTGATGCCCAGCCTTGTCCAGGAGTAGCGGCTGTCGAGAATATCGGTCTCAGTCATGCGGGTACGTTATTGTTGAGACCGGCACTTGTATAGGCGAATTCGCGGGTTGGTTGCCGCAATGAAGGTTGCTTCCGCCATTAACGACAACGGGAGATTGTCCTTGAATCTCCGTTGCGGCCGCGCAACAAATCAGGCAGCGGCGCAAGCCGGGGAACAGGAGGAAACCGATGGCCGACAGCAAAACAACCGAACAGACCGCATTGCCGATGTTCTACAATCAGCCCGAAGCCGTCAGCCTCGAGCGGCACAGCAAGAAGGGCCTGGCGCAGGCCGCGGGTTTCGGCTTTGCCGCAGGTGCTATGGTCATTCCGCTGATGGCGCCTGAAATGCCTGCCGCGATGCGGTCCTATCCGATCGTGTTTTCTGGTCCCGATTTCATGCCGATGATGATCACCGGCATCAGAGACGGCGAGAACCTGTTCGTCGGAGCCAGGGGCAACTGGGCAGAGCCGCATTACGTGCCGGCCTATGTCAGGCGCTATCCATTCATTCTCGCCGGCGACGAGACCGCCGACCGCCTTTCGCTTTGTGTCGAAAACGATCCGGAGCGCTTGGTGACGCTCAACACCAGGACCAGGAAAACCGCCAAGCCCCTGTTCGAGGATGGCGAACAAGCCGAAGCCGTGAAGAATGCCCTGTCCTTCTGCGAGCAGTATCAGGGCATGTTTATCAAGACCCGGCAGATCATGAAGCTGATCGCGGACAGCGGGCTGCTGGCAGAGCGCACAAGCAAGATCACGCTATCGGAAGGCGAAACATTCAATCTCACCGGCTTCCACCTGATCGACGAGGCAAGGCTCCAGGCGATGAGCGATGCCGACTTCATCAAGCTCCGCAAGGCCGATGCTCTCACGGTGATCTACAGCCATCTGGCGTCCATGAACAGCTGGAATTCGCTCCTGTACCAGGCGAGGCAGCAGGCCGCCTGAAACCATCTTGAGGCTGCTGTGACCAGCACTGATCTGCGCGGCTACGAAGATCGCGGCTGATCCTTTGCCGCATTCGGGTGTTTGCCCGCATCGATTGGAAATTGCCACGCCGCTTCCGCTTCTGTACTGCTTCCTTCAACAATAGACTGTGGATGGAGGAAGCGGATATGACGACATCGGTTGCATTGCTCGGAACCGGGCTGATGGGGTTTCCGATGGCCAGGCGCCTGCTTGCCGCGGGCCATGAGCTCACCGTCTGGAACCGGGATCAATCAAAGGCCCGGCCGCTTGCCGGGGAAGGTGCAAGGGTAGCCGACAGCGCCGCCGCAGCCGTTCGCGACGCCACCCACATCATCACCATGCTGACCGACGGCACCGTGGTGGATCAGGTCTTGTTCGACACCGGTGTGGCCGAGGCAATCACCGCCGGCGCCACCGTCATCGACATGAGTTCGATCCAGCCTGGCCAGGCGCGCGAGCATGCCCGGCGCCTCTCCGCCCTTGGCATCTCGCATCTTGATGCCCCGGTCAGCGGCGGCACCGGTGGTGCAGAGGCCGGAACGCTGGCGATCATGGTGGGTGGCGAAACCGAGACATTCGACAAGGCTGCAAACCTGTTCAGCCCCATGGGCCGGGCCATCAGGGTCGGGCCCAGCGGCGCCGGACAACTCGCCAAGCTCGCCAATCAGGCCATCGTCGGCATCGCCATCGGCGCCGTTGCGGAAGCCACACTGCTGGTCTCCGAAGGCGGTGGCGATCTTGATGCATTCCGTGCGGCGCTCGCCGGCGGGTTTGCCGATTCCACCATCCTGCAGGTGCACGGGCAACGGATGCAGGCGAATGACTTTGCACCCCGCGGCCGTGCATCGGTGCAGCTCAAGGACCTCAACAACGTGCTTCTCGAGGCACGTGAACTCGGCATACAGCTCCCGCTGGTCGAGGCGATCCGCGATCGTTTTGTCCGCCTGGCCAATGATCTTGATGGCGGCAATCTCGACCATTCCGCCCTGTTCATCGAACTGCTCGACCTCAATGGCCGTCCGCCCGCACCGCGCGTTTGACCACAAGACCCAAGCTCTCCATGGTATAGCATGATCACCAGTCCCCCGAACCCCAGGCGCCGCATCTCCATCTTTGGCGCGACAGGCTCCATAGGCCGCAACACGCTAGATATCATGAACCATCTCGGGGGGCGGGAGGCGTTTGAGGTCCCTGCCATCACCGGAATGGGCAACATCGAGCTGCTGGCCGCACAGGCACGACAGACGGGTGCCGGATTTGCAGTGACTGCCGACCCGGATCGCTATGACGATCTGAAATCCGCCCTTGCGGGATCGGGAGTCGAGGCAGGCGCCGGCCCTTCCGCATTGATCGAAGCTGGCGCAAGGGACACGGACCTTTTGATCGCCGGCATCGTCGGCATCGCGGGCCTCGCCCCGACGCTGGCAGCAGCGGCCAACGGCGCCGACATCGCTCTTGCCAACAAGGAATGCCTGGTCTCCGCCGGCGATCTGTTTACTGCGGCCATCGCCCGTGGCGGCGGCAAGCTGCTGCCGGTCGACAGCGAGCACAATGCCATATTTCAGGTGCTGGAGGAGCACCAGCGCCACGCCGTCGAGCGCATCATCCTGACCGCATCTGGCGGCCCCTTCCGTGATTTCACCCGCGAACAGATGGCCGCTGTCACTCCCGAAATCGCGGCTGCCCATCCCAACTGGTCGATGGGCATCAAGATCTCCATCGACAGCGCCTCGATGTTCAACAAGGCACTCGAAATGATCGAGGCTCGGCATCTCTTCGGCATGCGGCCCGAGCAGATAGAGGTGATCGTGCATCCGCAATCGATCATCCACTCGATGGTCGGCTACAGCGACGGATCAGTGCTGGCCCAGCTCGGGGCACCCGATATGCGTCACGCCATCGGCTATGCCATTGCCCATCCGAGGCGTGCCAGTCTCCCGGTCGAAAGGCTTGATTTTGCCAAGCTGGCCCGGCTTGATTTTATCGCCCCGGACGAGGTCCGCTTTCCGGCACTCGCCCTTGCACGCACTGCCATGCAGCGCGGCGGCCTTCAGGGCGCGGTGCTGAATGGCGCCAAGGAGGCTGCGCTTGAGGCATTCATTGCCGGCCGCACCGGTTTTCTCGACATTGCCGAAATCGTGGCGTCCGTCATGGACCGGCTCGATGACGGACGCCACGCCCTGTCCATCGATGATGTCTACGCTGCGGACCAGGATGCTCGAAGGGCTGCTACTGAGTTGATGCGCAAATCAGCCTGAATACTCAGCTCATGAAAAAGGCGGGTCCGAAGACCCGCCCTGTACGCTTTTCTCACACCTCGGCACTGCCTTATCCGGCTGCCGCAACCGCCCGCTTGGCCATCACCTTGACCAGGTTGGCACGGTAGGCCGATGAGGCGTGGATGTCCGACATCAGCTCCGAATCGTCGACGGTGACACCGTCAATCGCGCCGGCGGAGAAGTCGGAGGCCAGGGCCTGCTCCATGTCGGCCTGCCGGAACACGCCGTCCGAACCCGCTCCGGTCACCGCCACCCGCACCGATCCGTCACCATGCTTGGCCACGAACACGCCGGTCATCGCGTAACGCGAGGCCGGGTTTGGGAACTTGGCGTAGCCGGATTTGGAAGGAGCCTTGATCTCGACCGCCACGATCAGTTCGCCGTCTTCCAGCGCCGTGTCGAACATGCCGGTGAAGAAATCATCGGCGCCGATGGAGCGCTTGTTGGTGACGATCGTGGCATTGAGTGCCACCAGCCCCGCCGGATAGTCCGCCGCCGGGTCATTGTTGGCGATCGAGCCGCCGATCGTCCCCATGTGCCGCACATGCGGATCACCGATATGGGCGGCGAGATGGGCGAGGCCGGGGCAGGCCGATGCGATCTCCGACGATTTCGCGACTTCCGCATGGGTTGTTGCAGCCCCGATGCGGATCGAGCCGCCACTGACGGAAATGCCCTTCATGTCGGAGACGTGGCGAAGATCGACCAGGTCTGAAGGAGCGGCGAGCCGCTGTTTCATGGTTGGCAGCAGGGTCTGTCCGCCGGAGAGATACTTGGCCTCGTCATTTGACGAAGCCAGCTTGACGGCGTCCTCGACCGAGGAGGCACGGTGATAGTTGGTTGCATACATGGTGTCTGCCTCCCTTTCCTACTTTGCCGATCCGAGCGCTGCCCAGACCCGTTGCGGGGTCGCAGGCATCGTCAGGTCATTGTTGCCGATTGCATCGGTGATGGCGTTGATCAGTGCCGGTGGAGAGCCGATCGCTCCGGCCTCTCCGCAGCCCTTGATGCCGAGCGGGTTGGACGGGCAGGCGGTTTCCGTGGTCGAGATCTGGAACGACGGCAGGTCGTCGGCACGCGGCATGGTGTAGTCCATGTAGCTCGCCGTCAGCAGCTGACCGGTTTCCGCATCGTAATGCGTGCCTTCCAGCAATGCTTGCCCGATGCCCTGCGCCACGCCACCATGGACCTGGCCTTCGACAATCATCGGATTGATGATCTTGCCGAAGTCGTCGGCCGCAACGAACTGGATGATTTCGGTCTTGCCGGTTTCCGGATCGACCTCCACTTCGCAGATGTAGCAGCCGGCCGGGAAGGTGAAGTTGGACGGGTCGTAGAACGCGCCTTCCTTGAGCCCCGGCTCCATGCCTTCCGGCATGTTGTGTGCGGTGTAGGCGGCGAGCGCCATCTGGAACCACGGCACGCTCTTGTCGGTGCCGGCGACCTTGAGCTCGCCATTCTCGATGACGATGTCGCTTTCATCGGCCTCGAGCAGGTGCGCCGCAAGTTTCTTGGCCTTGATTTCGACCTTGTCGAGCGCCTTGACCACCGCCGACATGCCGACCGCACCGGAGCGCGAGCCGTAGGTACCCATGCCCATCTGCACCTTGTCGGTGTCACCATGGACAATGGAGACGGTGTCGATGCCAACGCCGAAGCGGTCGGCAACGAGCTGGGCAAAGGTGGTTTCATGACCCTGGCCATGGCTGTGTGATCCGGTCAGAACCTCGACCGTGCCCACCGCGTTGACCCGCACTTCCGCCGATTCCCAGAGGCCGACGCCGGCGCCGAGCGATCCCACCGCGGCTGACGGCGCGATGCCGCAGGCCTCGATGTAGCAGCTCATGCCGATGCCCCTGAGCTTGCCGCGGCTCTTGGCTTCCTCCTTGCGGGCGGCGAAACCTGCATAGTCGGAAGCGTCCATGGCCGCATTGAGCGAAGCTTCGAAATCACCTGCGTCGTAGCACATGATCACCGGCGTCTGGTGCGGGAACTCGCGGACGAAGTTTGTCTTGCGAAGTTCCGCCGGCGACACTCCGAGCTCACGTGCTGCAGTCTCCATTGTCCGCTCGACCAGATAGGTGGCCTCCGGGCGTCCCGCGCCGCGATAGGCGTCCACCGGGACGGTGTTGGTGTAGACCGTGCGCACATTGGCGTGAATGTTGGGGATATTGTACTGGCCCGACAGCAGCGTGGCGTAGAGATAGGTCGGAACCGAACTCGAAAACAGCGACATGTAGGCGCCGAGATTGGCGATCGTGTCGACCTTGAACCCGGTGATCCGGTTGTCGGCGTCAAACGCCATCTTCACCGTCGAGACATGGTCACGGCCATGCGCATCAGTGAGGAAGGCTTCGGTCCGGTCCGAATTCCACTTGACCGGGACACCGGTGCGCTTGGAAGCCCAGAGGCAGACGATCTCTTCGGGATAGATGTAGATCTTCGAGCCGAAACCGCCGCCGACGTCGGGCGCGATCACCCGCAGCTTGTTCTCGGGCGCCACGTTGTAGAACGCACTGAGCACCAGCCGTGCGACATGCGGGTTCTGCGAGGTGGTCCACAGCGTGTAGTGATCCTCGCCCTCGTCGTAGACACCGAGTGCCGCACGCGGCTCCATCGGGTTGGGAACCAGACGGTTGTTGATGACCTTCATTTCGGTGACATGCGCCGCCGATGCAATCGCTGCATCGGTTGCCGCACTGTCGCCAATCTCCCAGTCAAAGATCAGGTTGTTCTTTGCCTCGGGATGGAGTTGCGGGGCACCATCCTTGAGCGCCTCGATCGCGGACGTGACCACCGGCAGGGTTTCATAGTCGACAACCACAGCCTCTGCCGCATCACGTGCCTGGGTCTTGCTGTCGGCAACCACGATGGCGACTGCGTCTCCGACATAGCGGACCGTGTCCTGGGCAAGGGGACGCCATGCACCCATGTTCATCGGCGTCCCGTCCTTGGAATGTATCATCCAGCCGCAGATGATGTTTCCGATCGCGTCTTCGGCCAGCTGCGCGCCATTGAGAATACCGATCACGCCCGGCATCTTTTCAGCGGCCGAAGTGTCGATGCTCTTGATCTTGGCATGCGCGTGCGGCGAGCGGATGAAATGGGCATGCTTCATGCCCGGCACCACCATGTCGTCCGTGTACCGGCCCTTGCCGGTTATGAACCGCTTGTCTTCCTTGCGCGCCACCCGGGCGCCGATGCCTTCCATTCCCATATTCCAAACTCCTCCGGTTGGGTGATGGAGAAGAGCCGGTGCGGAACTCGTTTTCGCGTCTGGAGATCGGGATCTCAATCCGGCAACGGCAACGGAACTCTCCCTGCCGGTGCAACTTCGATCCTCAAACCCGTGACCACCTCCTGGTCATCCGCGCTGTCCGCAGCTCTTCGCCATTGCCTGTTCAGGCATCTTTATTCGGCTGCGACCTTCGTGCCGTCGCCCATCTTGGACGCGGCGTCGAGCACTGCCTTGACGATGTTGTGATAGCCGGTGCAACGGCAGATATTGCCTTCAAGCTCCTGCCGCACGGTCTTCTCGTCCAGCCGGCCGCCGTGCCGCTGGATCATGTCGACCGCCGACATGATCATTCCGGGCGTGCAGAACCCGCACTGCAGGCCATGATGCTCACGAAATGCAGCCTGTACCGGATGCAGTTCCCCACCGGAGGCCAGGCCTTCGATCGTTACGACCTCCGAACCGTCCGCCTGAGCAGCCAGCATCGTGCAGGATTTGACCGCCTTGCCATCCACGTGCACCACGCATGCACCGCACTGGGACGTGTCGCATCCGACATGGGTACCGGTCAGCCCGAGATTTTCACGGATGAACTGGACCAGAAGAGTCCTGTCCTCACATTGGCCGGAAACGGAGCGTCCGTTCACGGTCATAGATACATTCGCCATAAAATTCCTCCCTGGGGTGTACAGTCCTCACTCACCCTGCTGGCATCATTTTCCTTTTTTGAAAAAGGATCAACAGCTAAACTGGGAATTATGTTCACCAAGGCAACAGCCAATCGTTGGGGCGAGCCGACATGATGTCCGCTTGCTACCGCCGGATTCTCCGACAATGGCGCGGATAGTGCCCGATCACGGCCTTGAAACGCTCAAATCCGGGCAAGGCGTGGGTATTTTGGTCAGGTTGCGCGTCCGATTGCCGCAAGAAAGCGGTTGCCGCAAGACAGGTTTCCATCTACAAACTGACCGGACGGTCGGTTAATTTCCGGATCGATCCCTGGGAGGCTTGTTCGAAAGACTAACACCCGCCTGTTCGGCCATGCTTCCGCAGTTGCCCGCGAAATGGCATAACTCTTTCGGAAGCACCCGGGCGGAGACCCGCTACAGGCTCTAGGCAGTTACAAAAAATGCCCCTAGTTTCCGGGGCAGCCGCGGTCCTCAATCCGCAAACCTATCTGGGAGGATAGAATGAAGAAACGCAATTTCCTGAAATCCGCTGCAGTTGCGGCACTTGCCCTTTCCGCAATGGGTGCATCGTCGATCGGTGCGGCCGCGCAGGAAGTCACCCTGCGCATGCACCAGTTCCTGCCGGCGCAGGCGAATGTTCCTGCCGGCATCCTCATCCCCTGGGCGGAAAAGATCGGCACTGAATCAGGCGGCCGCATCAAGGTCGAGGTGTTTTCAGCCATGTCGCTCGGCGGCACGCCGCCGCAGCTGATGGACCAGGCCCGTGACGGCGTTGTCGACATCGTCTGGACTCTCCCCGGCTACACCCCCGGCCGCTTCCCGAGCGTCGAGGTGTTTGAACTTCCCTTCACCATGACCAATGCCGAAGCGACGTCGCGGGCCTATTGGGACCTGTTCAAGTCGGACATGGAAGCCAGCGAGTTCAAGGGCGTCAAGATTCTCGCCACTTGGGTCCATGGCCCCGGCGTGATTCACTCCAAGGGCGATGGCGTCCGCAAGCTTGAGGATATGGAAGGCAAGAAGATGCGCGGCCCGACCCGCGTCATCAACGGCCTGCTTGCTGAACTCGGCGCCGAGCCGGTCGGCATGCCGGTTCCGGCCATTCCGGAAGCCCTGTCGAAGGGCGTGATCGACGGCACCGTGATTCCGTGGGAAGTGACGCCAGCGCTCAAGGTTGCCGAACTTGTCGACACCCATACCGAGTTTGCCGGCGACACCGCGCTTTACACCGCGGCCTTCGTCCTGGCCATGAACCAGGCCAAATACGACAGCATGCCCGACGATCTCAAGAAGATCCTCGACGACAACACTGGCGCTGAGTTCTCTGCCTATGCCGGCAAGACCATGGCGGGCTACGATGCCGCAGGCCGCGGCATTGCCGAAGCCACAGACAACGAGATTGTCGTGCTGGATGAAGCCGAGGTCGAACGCTGGAAGGCCATCGCCGAAACCGTGCGTGACAACTGGTTCGACGAGATGGACGCAAAGGGCATGGACGGCGAAGCTCTTTACGCCAAGGCGCAGGAACTGATTGCCAAGTACACCAAGTAAAACGCTGGGTTTTGCAATGCCGGCGGGGCCAGTCTGCGAGGACCGACCCCGCCGGAATCATATCAGGACCCTGAAAGAGGGCCATGGGGGCCAATTCCGCGGGAACTTGCCGGATCGAATCGGACGCCGATTGGTCACCACAACAGCGCATCCAGGTTAGCCTGCGTGGACGGCCCGGCAACATCCGGTCTTTACAAGACCCGGCCGGTCCTGCACAGGCTTCTAATGGTACCCGTCAGGATATGGTCCTAGGGGCGCGTGGCCGCGGCCACGCCGGGGAGGTTTGAAATGTTTGACCGGATAGACCGGCTGATGCGGTCACTTGCTGCTTTCCTGGCCATCCTGGGCGGGTTGGTCCTGGTGATCGTCATTCTTACCACAGTCACATCGGTGGCCGGCAGAGCCCTGCTGTGGGTCGGGCTTGGGCCCATTCGCGGCGATTTCGAACTTGTCGAGCTCGGCACCGGCTTCGCCGTCTTTTCCTTCCTGCCGTGGGTTCAGATCAACCGCCAGCATGCATCGGTGGAGATCCTCACCATGCATATGGGCGATAGCGCCAACCGGCTGATCGACCTCATCGCAGATCTGCTGATGCTTGCCATCGCCGTTCTCCTCACCTGGAAGCACTGGGACGGCACGCTTGACAAGTTCGCCTATGGCGAAACCACGTTCATCATCCAGTACCCGATCTGGTGGGCCTATGCCTCGGGTCTGGTCGGCGCCTTCGGTTTTGTTCTGATAAGTTTCTGGTGTGTGATCCTCAGTGCCCGTGCGCTGTTGACCGGTCGCAGCCAGATGCATGGAGAGACGGTACATTGACCAATATCGACATTGCACTGCTCTCCTTTCCCGTTCTTCTGCTGCTGATCTTCCTGCGCATACCGATCGGGCTTGCCATGCTGATCACGGGTATCGGTGGCAGCTATTTCATCAATGGCTCGTTCCTGATGATTTTCGCCCAGCTCAAGAACCTGACCTGGGGCACGTTTTCGAGCTATTCGCTCTCGATCATCCCGCTTTTTCTGCTGATGGGCCAGTTCGCCACCCTGGGCGGCATGTCCCAGGCACTCTTCAAAGCGGCTGAAACCTGGATGGGACACAAGAAAGGCGGCGTCGCCATGGCTGCTGTCGGCGCCTGCGCCGGCTTCGGCGCCATCTGCGGTTCCTCGCTGGCGACGGCGGCGACGATGGGTCAGGTCGCCCTGCCCGAACTCAAGCGCTATGGCTATTCCGGCGAACTGGCGACCGGCGCACTGGCCGCCGGCGGAACGCTCGGAATCCTGATCCCGCCTTCCGTCATCCTCGTCATCTACGCCATCCTGACCGAGCAGAACATTGCAAAACTGTTTGTCGCGGCCTTCATTCCCGGCATTCTTGCCGCGATCGGCTACATGATTGCCATTGCCATCTATGTCAGGCTCAAGCCCGGCTCCGCCGGTCAGCGCGAGCGCGCACCCTATACTGAGCGCTTCCGCAGCCTGATTGCTGTCTGGCCGGTACTTCTGGTTTTCATCGCCGTGGTCGGCGGCATCTATGGCGGCATCTTCACGCCCACCGAGGCAGCGGCCATCGGCGCCTTCGGCACCGGCCTGATCGCGCTGTTCAATGGCGGGCTGACAAGATCCTCGCTGATGAGCTCCATTCTGACGACCGCCAGCGCCACCGGCATGATCTTTCTCATCGTCTTTGGTGCCGGCGTCTACAACGCCTTCCTGGCGCTCAGCCAGTTACCGCAGACGGCTGCCGCCTATGTTGGCGACCAGGGCTTCAACCCCTGGCTTGTGATGGTTGTCGTGCTGCTCCTCTACCTGGTTTTCGGCTGCGTCATGGACTCGCTGTCGATGATCCTGCTGACCGTTCCGATTTTCTTCCCGATCATGGCGGCGCTCGATTTCGGCCTTACACCCGAGGAGTTCGCACTCTGGTTCGGCATCATCGTGCTGATTGTGGTGGAGGTTGGATTGATAACACCGCCGGTTGGCATGAACCTGTTCGTCATCAATTCGATGGCGAAGGACACGCCACTGTCGGCAACCTATCGCGGGGTGTTCCCCTTCGTCCTGACCGACATCATCCGTGTCGCCATCCTGACCATGTTCCCGGCAATAACGCTCGTCGCCGTCAGGATGCTTTACTGATCGAGGCGCATGAAGGTTCGCCGATAGTTGGCCCGGTCTCGGCTCAGACCCCGATAGCGCGGATGGCAGCCGCAAGCTCGGCATCGACCGGTATTCCGTTCTCGAGCAGATCGGCGCGGATCTGCTGCCGCCGGCGCCCGGGCAGACGTGCACCTTGCGTGCCGGCAACCATGTCGGCCATCAGCGCCATGCGTTCGGCGCCACCGGGGCCGAACGCATCCGGGTCTATCGCGATGATCGCCTGCCCGGTTCCGGGCGGATCACCCTTGTCATCAAAGAACGAGCTCGCCTGCCAGGCATAATTCGCTCCGGTCAGCCCGGCGCAGAGAAGTTCCACCATCAGCGCCAGTGCCGTGCCCTTGGCGTCCCCGAGCGGAATCATTGTTCCCGCCATTGCGGCCTTGGCGTCGGTCGTGGGCCGACCGTCCGGATCGAGCGCCCAGCCTTCCGGGATGGGCTCGCCCTTCTGCGCTGCCGCCATGATCTTGCCGCGCGCCACCTTGGACAGGGAGATATCCACCACCACCGGCGCGCCATCGCTTAACGGAGCGGCAAAGGCAATCGGATCGGTGCCGAACAGCGGTCGGCGTCCACCCCAGGGCGCCATGGCCGCCGGCGCATTGGCAACCATCAGCGCCGCAACGCCGCGCTCGGCCAGCGCCTCGACGATCACGCCCGCAACACCGCAATGGTGCGAACGGCGGATTCCGGCGATGGCGATCCCCTGGCTCTTCGCAGCCTGTGGCAACCATTCGAGCGCAAGGTCCATCGCCGGATAGGCAAAACCGTTGGCTGCATCGATCGCAAGCGCCCCCGGCCTTGTTTCCGTCGCGGTCGGAACGGCAAAGCCGTCAACCTTGCCCGCCTTTGCCTGGGCAGAATAGGCCTCGACGCGCCGCAGGCCATGGCCGCTCTGTCCCGCCAGTTCGGCAGCCAGCAGCGCCCGCGCCACCGACAGAGCGTTTTCCGCAGACGTCCGGCTGCGCGTCAATGCTCCACTTATCAACTCGGCGACCGCCTCCGGCGTCATCGTCAGCGTATCGCTCATGCCTTGCTCCCCAGCGCTTCAAGCACCTTGTCGGCGATCAGATGACTGACCCGCTCGTTGGATTCTCCCGTCACCCCGGCGATATGCGGGGTCAGGACCAGATTCTCCAATCCCTTGAACGTCGCCCCTGCTTCCGCGGTCAGCGGTTCGGTCTCGAAAACGTCAAGCGCGGCACCGCCGAGACGGCCGGCCTTGAGCGCTTCCGCAAGCGCGGCCTCGTCAACAATCCCGCCGCGCGCCGCATTGATCAGGATCGCATCCGGCTTCATCCGCGACAACGCTTCGTCGTTGATGATGTTGCGCGTCGCATCGGTCAACGGGGTATGCAGCGAGACCACGTCCGAGAGTTCAAGCACCGCATCAAGCGACACGTTGCGGGCAATCTGCCAACCCGGATGGTCCGCCATCAGATAGGGATCATAGGCAACGATCTGCATCCCCATCATATGCGCCCGCCAGGCCACTTCGCGGGCAATCGAGCCATAGCCGATAAGACCGATGGTCTTGCCTGCCAGTTCCCGGCCCATCATCGATTGCCTCGGCCATTCTCCCGCGACAACATCGGCGGTACGCAAAAAAGCGCTGCGCAGCAGCATCAGCGCGGATGTGATCACATATTCCGCCACCGAGAGATCATTGGCCCCGGTTGCCGGAATGACCGAAATCGAGCGCGCCTTGCAGGCCACCACGTCGATATTGTCGAGCCCGACACCCAGTCGCCCCACCACACGCAGTTTGGGACCCATACTCAAAAGCGTCTCGCGCACCTGGGTACGATTGCGCACGATCAGCGCGCGCGCCGAGGTCAGGTGATCGTGCAATGCCGCCGGATCATCCACCAGTTTCGGATCATAAAGTGTATCGTGCACACGAACGAGGCGGCCAACAGCCGCCTCGTCCATGAATTCGGTTATGACGATATCTGCCATTTCAACTCCACCTGTTTCCTCAGGTTTAAGCGGAACGGTAGAGCTTTGTCATGGAGAATTCGCGGTGACCGAGTGCCTCCGCCGCGGTGGCGCGACCGTTCGATGTGCGGATGATCATCTCGATCAGCGAATCGCCGGCCTCGTCGATGGTCATCTCGCGGGTCAGCACGCCGGTCACATCGACATCGATATGCTCGCTCATGGTCCTGAGCGTGCGCGGATTGCCCGAGATCTTGATCACCGGCACGATCGGGTTGCCGATCACGTTGCCCTGACCGGTCGGGAAGGTGTGGATCACCGCACCGCCTGCCGCCATCAGCGTCACGCATTCCGCAGCCGCCGAGGACGAATCCATGAAATAGAGCCCCTTGCCCGATGCCGGCTGCTCGGCCGGGTCGAGGATGTCGATGAATTTCGATGTCCGGCCGATCTTTTCCAGGTTGCCGAGCGCCTTCTCCTCGATGGTGGTCAGGCCACCCTCGATATTGCCCTTGGTCGGCTGGCTGTCCGACAAATCATCGGTCTGGTGGGCGAAGATGACGTCGTCCTGATAGGCCTTCCACATCTTGTACCAGCGCTCGCCAACCTCCTCGTTGATGGCGCGGGTCTTGCAGATGTGCTCGGCGCCGGTGATCTCCGAGGTCTCCCCGAAGAAGCCGTAGATGCCCTCGGGCAGCAGCTTGTCATACATGTTGCCAACCGTCGGGCAGGAACTCAGGCCTGTCGTCGTGTCGCTCTCGCCGCACTTGGTCGAGACCCAGAGTTCCGAGATCGAGCACTCCTCGCGCTGCAGCTCGGAGGCAAAATGCACATATTCCTTGGCCACCTTCGAGGCTTCCATAATCGTCTTCAGGTCGCCATTCTGCTCGATCGACAGACCGGTCACCGGCTTGCCGGTGGCAGCGATCCCGTCGACGATCTTCTTGGTCCAGCCCGGCTCGATGCCGATCACGACCACCGCCGCCACGTTTGGGTTTGCCCCGGTGCCGATGATGGTGCGGAAATGCAGATCGAGATCCTCGCCGAACTGCAGCCGGCCATAGGCATGCGGAATCGCGAGTGTGCCCTTGATATTGTTGGCCACGGCCTCGCAGGCCGCATTGGAGATGTCGTCGACCGGCAGGATGAGGACGTGGTTGCGCACGCCGACCCGGCCGTTCTCACGCCGGTAGCCTTGAAACGTCATGTTTGAGTATTTCGATGCCATGATCAGGGCTCCTACCAGCGCTTGGTTTTCAGGTTGTTGGTGTGGACGTGAGCGCCCTTCTCGACATCGGCGACGAACTTTCCGATGTCCTCGCCGTACTTGATCGCCGTATCGCCCGACTTGATGTCCTTGAGCGCGACCTTGTGGCCGATCGGCACATCGGCATTCGAGACCAGCTCGAAGCTGGAATTGTCATGCGTGACGACACACAGCATCTTGGTCCCGGCCTTCAGGCCCTCGACAACGACGACACCGACATTGTCCGCGTGGTCATGAACTAGCAAATGGGGGGTGGTCACGTTTGTCCTCCAATGTGGATAAGGTGTATTCTGGTGGCATACGACATTCAAGTCTTATATAAGACATAAGATATGGTATGAATGAAAAGTCAACCGGGGCAGAGCATGGAAAACAAAAAACAGGTGCCGGAAGCAGCAGAATCCGGAAGCGGAGAGCCAATCGGCTTCAAGCCGCTCTATGCCCAGGTTCGTGAACGACTGATGCGCCGTCTGGTCGATGGCGCCTGGCTGCCGGGCATGCTACTGCCCAGCGAAATGGAGCTGGCGCGCCAGCTCAATGTCAGCCAGGGCACTGTGCGCAAGGCGCTCGATTCGATGACGGCCGACAATCTTCTGCTGCGCCGCCAGGGCCGCGGCACCTACGTCGCCGAGCCTGAGGAAAGCCGGATCATGTTCCAGTTCTTCCGGCTTTCGCCGGACGAGGGCAGCCCGAACTTTCCGGATTCGAAAGTGCTCAGCACCGGATCCGCCAGCCCGACCAAAACCGAAAAAGAAGCGCTCGGCCTCGGTGATGCAGATGAGGTCATCCGCATCGAACGCATTCGCTCACTGTCCGGTCAGCCGATCCTGATCGAAACCATCACACTGCCGTCAAACCGGTTCCCCGACTTCGATCACCTGACAATCATCCCGAACAATGTCTACAGGCTCTATTCCGAACGCTGGGGCATCACCATCGGCAGCGCCGAGGAGCGCCTCAAGGCCATCGCCGCCAGCGCCCGTGACGCCGCAAAGCTGGGCTGCGAAAATGGAGAGCCCTTGCTCCTGATCAGCCGCCTGGCCCGCGATCTGGAAAACCGTCCGGTCGAATTGCGCTGGTCGCGGTGCATCACCCGCGAAATCCATTACGCGGTCAATTTGCGCTGAATTTCAAAGGCTGATCGCCGTGCCGGTCTTGGCCGATTTTTCCGCCGCCAAGCCGATCCGCACCGCCTTCAGTCCATCCTCGAGAGAGACCTCGGGCATGCCACCGTTTCGGATCATCTCCAGGAATTTCTGATGCTGGAAGAAGGTCGATCCATGGTGATCGCCAACCGCCAGGATCGCGGCATCGACATCGACGATCTCGCGTTGTTCGCGCTTGGTCGCGCGCGGCGACAGCACGAATTCCGAATGCCGTTCCTTGCCGTCGGGCGCAAACCGGGATGGTCCCGGCACGAACGCCTCGGCCTTGGCGATGTCGCCTGTCACCGCGATCGCTTCCTGCCAGTTCGAACCTTCCGCGAACATGCAGAGATCCAGCATGGCGCGCAGGCCATTGTCGAAATCAACCACCACGAAGGCGTTGTCGAGGATGTCCGGGCGTACGCCATCATATTCCTCGTCGCGGAAATTGACGTCCCCACTGCCTGACGCATAGACGCGGACCGGTTCGGCCTTGGCGATGAGCCGCATCAGATCGAAGAAATGGCAGCATTTTTCCACCAGCGTGCCGCCCGTCTTGGCCTCGAAGCGGTTCCAGTCCCCCACTTTTTTCAGGAACGGAAACCGGTGTTCGCGGATCGATATCATCCGCGGCACGCCGGTTTCGCCCGCGTGCACCGCCTCGATCAGCCGCGCCACCGGCGGGATGTAGCGATACTCCATCGCCACCCAGACCTGCGCCGTCCGCCCCCCGGCAAGCTCCAGGATGTCCTCGCAATCCGCCAGCGTCGTGCACAAGGGCTTTTCCACCAGGATTGGAAGATCCGCGGGCAGCACATCTTTGAGAATCCGGTGATGCAGATGATTCGGAGCCGCGATCACCAGCGCGTCGCAGAGTCCCGAGCGCAGGAGGTCGGCATGATCGGTGAATTCGGCGCAATCCTTGCCCGCCATATGCGCGGCACTTGAGCGCATGCCCTCATCCGGATCGCTCACAGCGGTCACCTGCGCGCCCTCCAGCAATCCGATCGTGCGGATATGTTCCTGCCCCATCATGCCGGAGCCGATGATGCCGTATCTGATGTCTGCCATGGCAAAGCCCTGATGTTCGGAGAAACTCTAGAGGTGGATGACCGGCAGGCCGGCGGCAGCGGCAAAGCTTTCCAGCGCCCCCACATGGTCGCCATAGGCAAGCGCCATGTGGTGCTCGAGCCCGCTGTCGATGACCCGCGTGAGCACCTCCTCAGCCGGCCGATCGAACCTGACCACGCCCGAGGTGCCGGTGAAAGCCATGTCGCGCTTGAGCATCTCGCCCCGGGCGATGATCAGACTCTGCTGCCCGCGCGCCTGGCTCAACCGGACAAAGGTGACAGGCCCCGGCTTGAGCGGAAATTCGAACAGGAGCGGCATCTTGCGGTTGGTGTGGATCGTTGCGCGGGCGATCGCCTCCGGTTCCGCCATCGACATCGGCGCCTGGCCGCAATGCCAGACCACGCCGGTGTCATCACTCGAATCCAGATCGACCAGGTCGACCAGAAATACCGGCTGGTCGCTCGCCGCCTGAAGCAGCAATTGCGTGGCCGCGCCATAGACATCCGCCTCGCAGGCGCACGGCACCCGGCCCTCGCCCATCATCGAGGCGGGACCGCAGACAGCACCACCATACTCGGTGAATGTTTCCGGCCAGCAGCGGATGGCAAACGCGTCGAAACCGCCCTCGGCCTTCATTCCGTCGAGCGCCAGTTTCAGCCGCAGCGACCGGTCGAGCTGCGTCTGGTCAACCTGATCAAGGCCGGCTAGATTTGCCGATAGCTCGGTCTTGAGCCCGGTGGCCGCGGCTTCCGGCGCCGCCCGAGCCCGGTCAAACAGGTCCGCAAGCTCGAACCCGGTCACGGTCATTCCGATCAGGTCTGCGAGACGGGCGCTGTCATAGGCACAGGTGTCAAACCCGTCCGGATGCGCGCCGATCCGGGCAATGGTCCTGCCGCGCAGACCGTCCAGCAAGGCGCCGCCATACTCTGGGTCTGCATCAGTTATCTGCGAAATCAAAGGGCAAACCATCGGCTCTTCTGTCAGCAATGCCTCGATACCTGAAGTATGGGGAGCCGCGTACCGCCACGAAAACAGCCGGTTACGCAGCCCCAGGGCATGCGAGGCAAGATTGAGCCCGCAGAACGCGTTGAGCCGCAGCCGCCCGCCCAGACGCGGCTCGGGCACCGCCCAGATCGCCAACGGTTGCGGGAACGTGTCCGCGATGCGGCATGTCAGCGCGGCATCGGTGAAGGTGACCTGCAGGATGAGGATGCGGTCCGGCTTCTCGGCCTTGATGTCCGTCATCGCCGCTTGCGTGGCATCGGCGTCCATCAGCAGTTTTTCCGGCCCGATCAGCCGGTGGCCGCTTGCCCTGAGATCGGCCATCATGCCCGCGAGCATCTCCTCGGCGAATGCCACGTCGAAGGTCGGCCGTCCGAGCGGCAGAACGCCTATGGTGAGAGTTTCACCGGACATCGACATTCCCCCTTACATCATCGGGTAAAAACACTAGATTGCAGACATGAAATTGAACCTGCGACGTTGGCCTGCGGCCCTCTTCCTCGCAATGGCAATGCTTGCCATTGCCCCTTCCACCAAGAGCACGGCCACGGAGGCCGCCTGGGCACGTTTGGCGCAGGGCGGATACACGATCCTGCTGGGCTATGCGCGCACCCCGGGCGGCGAACCGCTCCGGCCCGATCTTGGAGACTGCGAAAACCGCAAGAGCCTGACCGATCGGGGCATCCAGGAAGCCCGTCGCATCGGCATGCGGTTTGCGGCCCGTGCCGTCTCCATCTCTGCAGTCTATTCCGGGGAGTTCTGCCGGGCGCTTGAAACGGCGGAACTCGCCTTTGGAAGCTCGAATGTCGAGACCAGGGCCTATCTCAACTCGATCGTCAGCGGCGGTGATCCGGAACTCATCCCCGGCGAACTGATTGCAGCCGTTGACGACTTTTACGGCGCCGGCAATCAGCTGATGGTTACCCATCCGGTTCTGATCCGCGCCATTTCTGGAACCACGCCGCGCGAAGGCGAGGCGGTTATCATCGCGCCGGGCATCAATCCCGGCGACAAGCCGCGTGTCATCAACCGCCTGTTGCTCGACTAGGGCCAGGCCGTGCATCAGCCGAAATCGCTGTAGCTGTGGCGGAAACTCTGGTCGGCGGGTGAGAACCGCGCACCCTCGGGCCCGAACACCGGGTGCTTGTCCCAGGGCGTCGCGGATTTGTCGGTAAGTGCATTGAGATCGCGCATATAGTCGACCGAACCGGTCTCCAGCCCCTGCCGCATCGCGTCCCAGTCGGGATAAAGTCCGAACGGCTCGAGCCAGATCGCCCTTCCCGCGAGATAACCGGATGCACCGGCCCTGTAGGCATGGGCAAGAATATTGCGGAACTCGGCCTTGCCGGCGCCTGCCGACAGCATCACCCAGGGCCGCCCGGCAAGCCGTCCCATCTCGTCGAATGCCGCCTGCACGTCCGCGTCGCCACCCTCGGGAACATCCTTCGCCGCAACCGGGCTTTCCAGCTTGAACACGTCGATGCCGAACTCGGGCGCGGCGAAATCGGCCACCGATTGCAGCACGTGGTCGGTGCGCTTGCCGGTCATCTCGACATAATCGGTGGTCTGGTGCGCATCGCTCTTGAGCGGATAGACCAGCAGTTCGAACAGAAACGGAATGTCATACCGCGCACAGGCCTCGCCGATCCGCTTGGTGAAATCCTTCTGCTTCTGGCGGTTGTGTTTGGGTGCGTCGGGCCGGTACCAGGCCAGCACCTTGACCGCATCGCCGCCCATCCGCTTGATCTTGGCCACCGACCAGTCGTCGATCTCGCTCGACAGCCGCCCTTCAGGCGTTTCCTCGAACACAGAATCCTCGAGTGTGACAATCAGCCCCTTTGTTGGCGAAAGCTTGCCGATCCCCTTGGGAATCGCGAAATGCGGATCCAGCAGCATCGCCGAGGATTGCCCCTGCAGGGCCTCGATCAGCAGGGTCTTGAACGCGGCCACCTCTTCCCAGGGCGCTTCGGCCACGCCATGATGTTTGGCGATCGGCCCCTTGATCGGCGGCCGCTGGTCAACGGCTGTCATCTTGAACAATCCCCTGTCGTCGGCCATGCGGCGCATGCCCCACAATTTGCCTGCGCTTAGCTGCATAGTGGCGTCTCTTTCATGAAGGATTCGGTTTCCGCGCGTGTCGGATAGCCAGCGCGGCCATTGGTTCGGGTGCATTTGATCGCTGCAACGGCGCTGGCAAATCGGATCGCTTCGGGCGGTGACGCCCCTTCTCCGAGCAGCAAGGCGAAGGCGCCATGCCAGACGTCGCCCGCGCCCAGTGTGTCAAGTGGTGTAATGGCGAAGGCCGGCTCGGATCCGGATGCCGCACCTTGCCGCCAGAACACGCCCCTGGCGCCATCGGTCACGCAGACGAAAGATCCCGTATCCGCGGCAACATCCGCCAGCGCCTTGTCGAGGTCGTCATGCTCCGCCCAGTCGCGCAGTCCCTGCGCCGAAAAGGCGACATGGCTTGCCTGGTGCAGCGCCGCCTCCGCTTCGCGGATCGGCGCTTCTCCATCAAGCACGCCGGGCAGACCACGCTCACGCGCGGTTTGCATGAGCACTTCGGCTCCATCGGGCCAGCGTGTATCGGCCAGCGCCGCATCGAAAGTCTGCGGCAGCGCCGCCTTCAGCCACCCGGCATCCATCGGCAAGTCATGATCCCGGAAATTGACAATCTGGCGTTCGCCGGCCTGGTCGATGAACACCGACGAGAACGAGGATCGCCGTCTCTCGAAGCGGCGCACCATTGCGCAGTCGACGCCATCGGCCTCAAGTCCGGCGACAATCATGTCGGCCACCTGGTCCGAGCCGAGCCGGCTTGCCAGCATCGCATGCCCGCCAAGCCGGGCAATCGCCGCGGCGGCATTGGCGGCACCGCCCCCGCCGGTAATCTCGGCACCGTTCGCGCGGTACTTCTCCGCCAGCCGCGGCATCTCGTCGAGAAAGAAGACGAAATCCACCACTGCGACCCCGGTGGTCACGATCTTTGTCATTGCAAGCTTCTATCCCAGGCACTCTTCCGGCAGAGGCAAATCGTCCCGCCCGGAATCGACCATATCAAGTCTTATATAAGACACAAGATGGAATGCGCAGCTCCGGTGACCGTGGACCACACAAAAATCGCCGCTTCAATCCACCGGCAATCCGCTCGGGACGGCAGGCGGCCGTCCCAGACGTCCCTTCGCGCTCCCGGTCAAGGCGTTGAGAAACGAGACCAGTTGCGAGACCTCCGCATCGGAAAGCATGACCGGCGCGATATCGACCCGCGCCTTCAGCCGCGCCCGCTCGCGGCTGTCGTCGAGTGCAATGAAATCGACCCTTTCGAACCTCGCATCCGCCGGCAGCAAGACCATATCCGGCGTCCAGGCCTCCAGTGACGCAATCGGATCGAGATGGTGCCGCACGATCCCCTCCAGCGTCGCATAGGCGCCATTGTGGCCCCATGGCCCGGTCAGCGCCACGTTGCGCAGCATCGGCGTGCGAAACCGGTAGGCGTCTTCGAGCCTGTCCGATTCGGCCATGCGCCCGACGTCACGCACATAGGGATCGAACCGCCGGGTCCGCCCTGGACCGAAATGCGGCAGCGCCAGGGCATGAAACCCCTGATCCGATAGGAGCGGCCCGGAATGGCAGCTGGCGCATCCCGCCTTGCCGAAGAACAGCTCCATGCCCGCCCGCGCCGGGGGCGACATCGCAGACCCGTCGCCGGCAAGAGAACGGTCAAACGCGCTGTCCGTGCTGCGCCATTCGGAATTCATGAAATCGCCGAGCGCATTGGCGATGTGCACGATGCTCAGGTCACCCGCCGCGGCAATCGAGGCGTCCGCGCCACGAAACAGCTCGAGATAGGCGGGAATCCCGCGCACACGCTCGACCAGCAGCGGCCAGACATAATCGATCCGGTCATAGGCGGCCCCGGCTATCTTGTTCTCCTCCGGATTGCCGGCCATCTCCGTTTCCGATGTGAGCGGAAACAGCGCCTGCGCCGCCAGGATGCCCTTCAGCCCGAGTGGCAGATATTCCTCGGCCGGGGAGTTGAAGCCGTTGCCGAAAATATCGTCGACACTCAGCCGCCCGTCATGGAACAGCACGCTGATGTCGCGGGCGCCGAGATTGAACAGCGCCGGCGCATTGCGCGGCACCCGTTTCTCGATCAGGTCGGCTCCTTGTCCGGTTGTCCGCTTGGCGCCGATGCCCGTGCCGCCCTCGCCGACCCCCAGCGCCAGGCCATCCCCGGAGGCAAGATCATGGTGGTGGCAGGTGCCGCAGGAGATATTGCCGTTCCCCGACAAGATCGGGTCGTAGAACAGGAGACGCCCGATCTCCGCGAGCTTGGGATCGAAATCGTGAAAATCCGCGTCCGTCAGCGGCTTTGGCAGGACCTGCGCCTGGGCCGCCGGGGCAGACAGGCAGACGCCTGCAAGTAGGCCAAGCGTCGCAACGAGCGAGCGCAGTCCGGCGATTGCTTGGTTTCTCACCTTCCAGCCTCCCGTCCGCCTTGTCCCCATGCGGGTGCTCCTCCTCCGGGCCATCGGGCCACCGCCTTGCCAGCCCGGGCGCACCGCCCTTATTCTCGGCCACCTGACTTCGCAGCGAAAGAATGACAAATGAAAGTTCCGCTTGCAAACGCCAAACACGGCCTGCTTGTTCTCGGCTTGGCCATCAGCATTGCTCTTCCAGCGAGAGCCGAGATCGAGAAGGGCCGCATGCTGATGGAAAGCCACAGGTTCGAGGAGGCCATGGCCGAGTTCCTGCCCGCCGCCCGCTCCGGCAATGCCGATGCCGAGGAACTGATCGGCGTCATGTATGCCATGGGCCTGGGCGTCGAACGCGATGACGAGCGCGCCTTCGAGTGGTACCTGCGCGCCTCCATGAAAGGGCATCCCGGCGCGCAATCCGGCATCGGCTGGTACTTCGAGGTTGGCCGCGGCACGGCCGTCGATCTGGTCCGCGCCTATCTCTGGTACGGCCTCTCGGCCATCGGCGGCGATCCGGACGCGGCGATTTCGATCGAGGACGTGGCGAGGAAGATGACACAGGAACAGATCCGCCGCGCCGAGGTGCTGATCAACGACTACCGTCCCTGGATGTACCCGTTTCGCTGAACGCCCATTCCAAAAGACAAACCGCCCGGATGTGATCCGGGCGGCTGGCATTTTTTGAAACCCGTGCAGCCTTACTGCATGTCCTTCATCGCACCGCCATCGATCATCTCGGAGGCCTTCGCGGCTTCGGCGACCAGCAGGTCATAGAAGGTGGCTCCACCCTCGACATTGGCCTTGAACCACTCGAACACCGGGGCTGCGGCTTCCTTGAACTGGGCCTTTTCTTCCATGGTAGGCACGTAGACCGCACCGCCCACTTCGGCAAACGCCTTGTAGGCGTCGATGGACTTGCGCTTCGGCGATGCGAATGTCGCCTGCTGAAGGGCCGCAAAACCGTCCACCACGACGCGGCGCAGACCTTCGTCCAGCCCAATGAACCGGTCATTGTTCATGTACCACAGCGCGCCCATGTAGGAATGGCCGTCAAGCGTGAGGTATTTCAGCCCGGCATCGGGGAACTTCATGCCCATGATGTCGGTGATGCCGTTCTGGGTGCCTTCGACCACACCGGTCTGGAACGAGGTGAACAGTTCCGGCCAAGGAATCGGGGTCGGCGACGCGCCCATGGCGCGAACCAGTTCCTGCGGCAGGTCTGCCACCACGGTGCGGATCTTCAACCCATCCATGTCGGCCGGCGAACGGATTTCGCGCTTGGTGTTGGCAAAGTTGCGCCATCCGCCCGTGTTGCCGATCGTCATCAGCCGGATCATGCCGCCCGAATCGGCCAGCATCTGTTCGCGCAGCGCCCGGACGAAGGTACCTTCGGTCAGCACTGCCTCGGCAATGCGGTCATCGCGCAGCAGGTAAGGCAGATCCAGTACCTGCACATAGGGGAAGATGCCCGACGCGCCGCCTGAGGTGGAGATGTAGATGTCGATCGACCCGTCGGCGATACCCTGGAGGCATTCTGCGCCGGTCGAGCACAGCTGCGTGCCGATGAACAGTTCGACCTCGATCGCGCCATTCGAGGCCTTCTCGACATAGTCCTTGAACACGATCAGACCGTCATAGTCCTCGTCGTTCTCGTTCGAGTTGGCCGTTGCACGCAGCTTGATATCGGCCGCCTGCGCCGCCGTGATCATGCCGCCGGCCAGGACCGAAAGTCCCAGCGCCGCCGCGGTCAGTGTTTTCATTGCCTGTTTCAAGATCATTGAAGAGCCTCCCGTTGATAATTGTTATGCATCACTAGTCTTATATAAGACACAAGATCGACAACATCCCTGTCCTTGTCAACCGGGCACAAGCTGTCGGAAACATCTTCCGCAAGCTTCCCGTTTCTCATCGCGCGAATCCGAACAGCTGCGGCACGAACAGCGAGATCTGCGGCACGAAGGTGATCAGGAAGATCACGATCACCTCCACCAGCAGAAACGGCAGGATAGCCTTTGCGATGGTTTCCACCCGCTCGCCCGACACGCTTGAGGTGACGAACAGAACCAGCCCCATCGGCGGCGTCGCCAGCCCGACGGTCAGATTGACGCTCATGATGATGGCGAAGTGCACCGGGTGCACGCCGAGATCGGTGAAGATCGGCCCCAGGATCGGACCCAGGATAATGATCGCCGGCCCGGCATCGAGGAACATGCCCACAATGAACAACAGGACATTGATCAGGAACAGCAGGATATAGGGATTGTCCGACAGGCCGAGAATGAAATTGGCCAGGATTTCCGGCGTGTGCGACAGGCTGACCACGGTCTTGAACGCCATTGCGGCACCGACAAGCAAAAGCACCACCGACGTCGTCATCGCAGCCTTTGTCAGCACTTTTGGCAGGTCTGCCCAGCCCATGGTCTTGAGAATGAACAGCGACACGATGAAGGCATAGACTGCCGCCACCGCAGACGCCTCCGTCGGCGTGAACACGCCGCCCAGGATCCCACCGAGGATGATCACCGGGGTCAGCAGCGGAAAAAATGCCTTCAGGCTTGCCTCCCCGCGCTCCGGCCAGCTCGCCTTGCGCGCCGCAACCGGAAAGTCGTGCCGCTTGGCAAGAAAGGCGACGACCATCATCAGGCCGATGCCGACCAGCACCCCGGGAACGATGCCGGCGAGAAACAGTGCCGCCACCGATTCTCCCATCACATAGGCATAGATGATCATGATACCCGACGGTGGAATGATAGGACCGATCACCGAGGAGGCCGCGGTCACCGCCGCCGCGAATTTCCGGGTGTAGCCGTTTTTCTCCATTGCCGGGATCAGCATCGATCCCAAGGCCGAAACATCCGCAACGGCGGAGCCGGACAGGCCTGCAAACAGCATCGAGGAGAGGATGTTCACATGCGCAAGACCGCCCTTGAGATGACCGATCATCGCCTGGCTGAACTCGACGATGCGCATGGTGATGCCGCCGCGGTTCATCAGCTCGCCCGCCAGCATGAAGAACGGGATCGCCATCAGCGGAAACGAATCCATGCCCGTGTAGACGTTGCGGTAAAGCAGCGCGATGTCGCGTTCCTGGCCGTTGAGCCAGAGCAGAAACCCGGGGGCTGCCAACATGCCGAAGAACACCGGCAGGCCGATCATCAGGAAAATCAGGAACAGCGGCAGGAAGAAGAACAGCATGGCCTACTCCACCGCCACGATCACCCGGTCATGATCCTCGGGCAACTCGGCCTCCGGATCGATGAGGTGAGCAAGCGCCTTGAGACACAACTCGACATTGACAAGGGTCATCATCAACAGGCCGACAGGCAGCGACATGTACATCCATGCCAGCTTGATGCGAACAAGCCCGAGGCCGAGAAACTCAAGCGGCAGCTTCAGCGAGCTGGAATTGAACAGCCAGCCGGAGTTGACATGGTTGAGCCCGAGCCGGAATCCGTAGACAAGCACGACCAGCGACACTAGCAGCAGCATCAGGCCGAGCAAGGCGCCAAGCCGCGCGGGCAACAGGTCCTTGACCATCTCAATGGAAACAAACCCGCCCCAGCGATAGGCCGTCGGTGCAATCAGTGCCGTCATCCAAAGCATCAGAAAACGTGCGCCCTCATCGGGCCATGCCAATGCGTTGCCGAGGATGTAGCGGAAAACCACCTGCAGGATGATGATCAGCACCATCAGCCCCATAGCCACCCAGGCAATGTTGCGACCAGCCCTTAGAAGCAGGGTGTTCAACCCCGCCAGCGGTTTGAGCACCGCCAGAATCACCGTCATGGTCTTGGTCCTCCCCAGGGCCACCCGCCAAACCGCGTCCGCAAGTCTTATATAAGACCTTGCCTATGGGCTTCTATTTCTCGACGCCTGTCAAGACCGGAAATTCTCAACCGCTGAGTGTCAGCTCCGAATGAACACGTGCTCGGTCCGCTGCACCAGCGTCTCGCCGGGCCTGAGCACCGCCCCCGCAAAACCGGCATGGTTGGGGCTGTCAGGCCAGCTCTGGGTTTCCAGACAGAAGCCGGCGCAGGCTCCATAGAGCTTGCCGTTCAGCCCCGGGACCGTCGGCTTGATCTTGAAGCCGCTGTAGAATTGGAGGCCAGGCTCGGTCGAACGCAGTTCCATGGCCAGCCCCGACCGCATGGACCGCGCCAGCGCGATGGTCCGGACCGCCTGCCGGTCCGTCGACAGGCAGAAATTGTGATCATACGGCACCTGGCCGTCGGGCCCTTCGCACCGGATCGGACGCAGCTCCCGGAAGTCGAACTCCGTGCCCTCGACGGCCCTGATCTCTCCGGTCGGGATCTGCTCCGCATCGACCGGCAGATACTCCTCCGCGGCAATCATCAGCTCGTGGTCAAGAATGTCATCGGCATCATCAAGGGTGAAGTAGCTGTGATGGGCGATGTTGATCAGCGTCGGCCTGTCGGTGACGCTGGTATAGGTGATCGCCATGCAGCCGCCGGCCTGAAGCTCGTAGCGCGCCTCGATCTTCGCTGTCCCGGGATAGCCCGACTGGCCGTCCGGATCGACGATCGAGAACACCGCGTGGTCTGTTCCGTGGCTTTCCAGCGTCCACACCCGCTTGCCGATGCCCGCGCTGCCGCCATGCAGATGGTTGATCCCGCGTTCGTTGCATTCGAGCTGGTAGGCCACTCCATCGAGCACGAAGCGACCACCGGCAATCCTGTTGGCGTGCCGGCCCGGTGTCTGGCCGAAATAGGGCGAATGCGCGGGATAGCTTTCGAAATCAGGAAACCCGAGTGTTAGCGGTCCGACATGGCCGTCGAGCCTGAGATCCTGCAGGGTGGCGCCCCAGGTCATGATCTTCGCCGTCAGCCCACCGCCCGAGATCGTCACCCGGTGAACGGCCTCCCCGTCTGCAGTCTGCCCAAACGCTTCGATGGTCATGCCGTGTTTCCCGTCTCTCAGGTTGGGACAATGCCGGAGAAAGCCATGGCCCGATTTTCCAAGCTGCGCAAGACCGCATCAGCGCGTCAGTTGACGCGTCGCAGCTTCCAGTCCCGCAAGCGTCATCGGGAACATACGATCACCGAACAGATGCCGGATCAGCGCCGTCGAATGGGTATGCGGCCAATAGGCTTCCGGTGTCGGGTTGAGCCAGGCCACCTTGTGGAAATGGTTGAGCATCCGCGTCAGCCAGACCTGGCCCGGCTCCTCGTTCCAGTGCTCGACCGAGCCGCCCACCGATACCACCTCGTACGGGCTCATGGCCGCATCCCCGACGAAGATCACCCGGTAATCCGAGCCGTAGGTGCGCAAAACCTCCGCCGTCGGCAACAACTCCTGGCGCCGCCGGCGGTTGTCGCGCCAGACCCCCTCGTAGAGACAGTTGTGGAAGTAGAAATACTCCATGTGCCGGAACTCGGCCCGCGCCGCGGAAAACAGCTCCTCGACCACCTTGATGTGATCATCCATGGAGCCGCCGACATCGAAAAACATCAGAAGCTTGACCGCGTTGCGGCGCTCCGGCCGGGTCTTGACGTCAAGCCAGCCATGTTCCGCCGTCGACTGGATGGTGCCCGGAAGATCGAATTCTTCCGCCGCGCCCTCGCGAACCCAGCGCCTGAGCCGCCTCAGCGCCACCTTGATGTTGCGTGTGCCGAGCTCGACCTTGTCATCAAGGTTCCTGAATTCCCGCTTGTCCCAGACCTTCACCGCCCGCCGATGACGGCTTTCGTCCTGGCTGATCCGCACACCCTCGGGATTGTAGCCATAGGCCCCGAAAGGCGACGTGCCGGCGGTACCGATCCATTTCGACCCGCCCTGGTGCCGCTTCTGCTGCTCCTCGAGCCGTTGCTTGAGGGTTTCCATCAGCTTGTCGAAACCGCCAAGGCTCTCGATCAGCTTCTTCTCGTCTTCGCTCAGATGCTTCTCCGCCATCCGCCGGAGCCATTCCTCGGGCAGGTTGCGGGCATCGACGCCGGTTTCGCCGCCGATTGCCTCGACACCGCGGAAATAGTGCGAGAACACCTGGTCGAACCGGTCAATATGGCGCTCGTCCTTCACCAGCGCCGCCCGCGCCAGGTAATAGAAACCCTCGACATCATAGCGCGACAGCCCGGCCTCAAGCCCTTCCATCAGGGTGAGATATTCGCGCAGCGAGACCGGGACTTTAGCGGCTTTGAGCTCTAGGAAAAACGGAAGAAACATGGGCGCGACCATAGCCGCAATGCCAAGCCCTTGCCAACCGGTTTAGTGCCGATCGTCTTCAGCCGCCCTTGAGTTCCGGATTGGGAAAATAGCCTGGCCCGATGGTCAGCGGCTTGTCGGGAACGACGGTGTCGTCGATCTGGCTGGTGAAATTCTTCTCCCCGGACCAGATCAGCCGGCTGCGGGTGTGGTCGTAAAGCCGGAGCGCGACATGATAGGGCTTGCCAGCCTTGACGCCGCGCACCTGTGGAGAATGAACGCCGTAACGGACGCTGCGCGCGTGCAGCCTGGTCTCGACGGCGAGCGGCGGTCCGCCCGCCGGGTCCTCGAACTCGGCAATCAGCCAGGTCCCGACCGGTAGCGGTTTGAGCACATTGGCGACAAACCCGTAATAAACCTGCGCTTCGCGGTAGTTGTAGACAAAGCCGCCGCCGGCAATTTCCAGATACGGCTTTTCCGCCGGGTCCTCGCGCGTTGCCCATCCAACCGCCAGCAGCAGGCAGGCGAGGCCAACGATTGCTGCGATGACTTTCTCGAATGTCCTGTCTTCCCGCACGGCCATGTCCGCCACGCCCCGATCGCTTCGCCGGTATGGGTCTGATCAGCGATCATGTTCTCACATGTCACGGAACGGATCCAGCTTGAGGCTGATCCGGCGGCTTTATCCGGAATCGCAATCCGCCACTTCGTTCCCGGTGAGGTCTACCGGCTGTACTTGATGAACGGCGTCAGCGTGGCGATGCGGTCATAGAGCTTTCGCGCGGTGGCGTTGAATTCCTGCGTCATCCAGTAGACGCTCGGGCAGCCATCGGCGTCGGCCTGCGCGTAGACCGCCTCGATCAGCGCCCGGCCAAGACCGGTACCGCGCACGTCCGGCGCGGCATACAGGTCCTGGAGATAGCAGACCGGCTCCACCTTCCAGCCGTGGCGGTGGTACATGTAGTGCACCAGCCCGGCAGGCTTGCCGTCCACCAGCGCCAGCATCCCGCGCGGCTCGTAGAACGAGGCCTCACCTGCGGCGTGGGGACCGGCGATGCGGGCCAGCGTGGTCCGGTAGACCTCCTCCGGCACACTTGATTCGTAGAATTCCAGATAAAGTGTCCACAACCGCCGCCATTCGGGCTCGTCAGCAAGCGTTATCGGCCGTATTTCAACACTCCCGCTCATGCATTCACTCCCTCTTTTCCGGCCGGCAAACGGTCTTCCCCGATCTCCTGGATGTCGAAGGGCGTGGTTTGGTAGACCTGGTTGATCCAGTTTCCGAACAGCAGGAAGGCATGGCTGCGCCAGCGGTTTTGCGGCTTGTTGTCCGGGTTGTCATCCGGAAAATAGTTTGCCGGCGGCTTGATCGGTGTCCCCGACTTCACATCGCGGAAATATTCCTCGGCCAGCGTGCCGGAATCATATTCGATATGATTGAAGATGTAGAGCCGGTTGGCGAAAGCCTCGTGCAACAGGCACAGACCCGTCTGCTGGCTTTCCATCAGGATCTCGAAATCCGGTGTAAGGTCCTCGCGGCGGACCTCCGTCCAGCGAGACACCGAAACCTGGAAATCGTCCGAAAATCCCGTGAGATAGGGAGAGGCAGGGTTGAGGTTGCGGTGCCGGTAGACGCCAAAGGCCTTCTCCTGTAGCGCCCGCTTCGGCACCTTGTGGAAGTGCCAGGCCGCAGCCATCGCCCCCCAGCAGACAAAAAAGCTCGAATGAACATGGGTGGTCGTCCAGTCGAGGATCTGCTCCATCTCCTGCCAATAGGTCACATCCTCGAACGGCAGCGTCTCGATCGGCGCGCCGGTGATGATAAAGCCATCGAACTTGCGGTGCTTTATCTCGTCCCAGGTGTGGTAGAAATTGATCAGGTGATCTTCCGAAGTGTTCTTGGCCACATGCGAGCCGATCCGCACCAGCGTCAGTTCGACCTGCAGCGGTGACGCCCCGATCAGCCGCGCGATCTGCGTTTCAGTGGCGATCTTGTTCGGCATCAGGTTCAACAGCCCGATATGAAGCGGACGGATATCCTGCCGCACGGCAACGGATTCATCCATGATTTGCACGCCTTCGCGCACAAGCGCATCGCGGGCGGGAAGACCATCGGGAATACGGATCGGCATGACGCAACAAGCTCCAACAAAAAACCGGCCGCGAATGTCAACGCTACCGGTCCGGTGGGAACGCGCCCCGTCGGCCATTTAGCGAGTTGTTTAACGTGGCTGCAAGCCGGCCGGCCAAATCACCACGAAACGCAATCTAGTAAGGCTTGCAGGCAAGGTCAATCGCACGGCGATGACAAGCCGCAACGCTGATCAGACAAACCGGGCCTGTTGGGTTGCCGTTGGTGGCGAACCGGCGCGCCGCACCAGATTGCGGCCATCACTCTTGGCCTGGTACACGGCCGCGTCTACCTCTGCCAAGGCTCTCGGCAGATCGTCGCCGGGAGCAAGCTCGCAGTAGCCGAAACTTGCCGTCAGTCGAAGGCTTCCGGTGCTGGTGGCAATATGCAACCGCTCGACCGCGCTGCGCAGGTGTATGGCCTGAAGCCGGATCGCCTCGTCATCGAGACCGGCAACCAAGATGCAGAATTCCTCGCCGCCAAGCCTGGCACAAAGGGCTGTTTGTGGCGTCTCCCTTTCCAACAGCCGGGCAAACGCCTTGAGCGTACGATCTCCGACTTCATGACCGTGGCGATCATTGACGCGCTTGAAGTGATCGATATCGCAGATGATCAGGCCCGTCGGCAACGGCGCGGAGGCCGCCCTGAGTGCCTGCACCCTGGCTTCGAAGGCACGACGGTTGAGCAGCCCGGTCAGTGGATCTGTTTCCGCAAGCCGGCGCAATTGCTGCACCAGCGTCACCGAATAACGGGCAAACAGCGCAAGCCCGATCATGATTGCGAAGATGGCATTCTCTGTCTGCATCGACGACGCAAGTTGCGAACTCTTGAAGGCGCTGTGTGTTGTCATGTCGACGTCTGAGATCTCGACCCTGACAACCCTGCTCACGGACAATCCCGCCTGGATCAGGAATACCGAAGCCAGCACCAGATCGACCCGGTGGCTTCTCGCGCGCCAGACCAGCAGACAGCACATCAGATAGACAAAGCTCGCGAACCCGCTGACGGCAATCACCCGCACCCAGAACAACGGCCCCTGGTGGTTTGCGTAGAGTGCCGCGCCGGCAGTCAGCAGCACCGCCAGGACATAGGGCGGCCATGGCACATCTTTGCCGAACAGCGAGGCCACCCCCCACAACAACAGGAAATGGCCGGCAAAAAGCGATCCCAGGATGAGCGCCTGGTAGGCTGGCTGACGGTCAGTATCGACCAGCATGACCCCAACAAAGCCGACCACTGACAAGAGATAGGCACCGGACAGGCGCAACGCAGCCTGCTGCTTGCGGTCATGCAGATAGAGCAGCAGGAATGCACCACCGCCGGACAGGAAGATTGCAGGTCCAAGCCATTCATATGACAGGGTGGCATACGGCAAGTTGATCGGCCTTTCGCGAGTGTCCGGAGCCACCCAAGCTAACAGCCAAACCTAGCCAATTAATTACCGGCAAGAACTAATTGCCGCGCTGCCTTGCCAAAAATGCCAGCCGTTCAAAAAGATGGACATCCTGCTCGTTCTTCAAGAGCGCACCGTGCAGTTTCGGCAACGCGTTCTTGGCGTCTCCACGCAGGGTTTCCGGTGCCACGTCATCAGCAACCAGCAGCCTGATCCAGTCCAGCGCCTCGGACGTCGAGGGTTTCTTCTTCAGCCCCGCTGTCTCCCGGATCTCGTAGAACTGCGTCAGGGCCTCGCGGACCAGTGTCTGCTTGATCCCCGGATAATGCACATCGACAATCCGCTGCAGCGTCTCCATGTCGGGAAAACGGATATAGTGGAAGAAGCAGCGGCGCAGAAATGCGTCGGGCAATTCCTTCTCGTTGTTCGATGTGATGATGACGATCGGCCGCTGTCTGGCCCGGATCGTTTCGCCGGTCTCATAGACAAAGAACTCCATGCGATCGAGTTCCTGCAGCAAGTCGTTGGGAAACTCGATATCGGCCTTGTCGATCTCGTCGATCAGCAGCACCGTCTTCTTGTCGGCTGCAAAGGCTTCCCAGAGTTTTCCGCGGCGAATGTAGTTGGCCACGTCGTTGACACGCTCATCACCAAGCTGACTGTCGCGCAACCGGCTGACCGCATCATACTCATACAGCCCCTGATGCGCCTTGGTGGTGGATTTCACCGACCATTCGATCAGCTCCAGCCCCAGCGCACTGGCGATCTGCACGGCAAGTTCGGTCTTGCCTGTGCCGGGTTCACCCTTTACCAGAAGCGGCCGCTCGAGCCGGATCGCGGCATTGACCGCAACGGTGAGATCCTTTTCCGCCACATAGGCGGACGTGCCTTCAAACTGCATACTTCCTCCATGCACCGCCTGTCGCGGGCGGCTTGGTTCGATCGCATCTTCAACACCACACTCGGGCGCGGGACGCAACCCGTTCGCCGGAATGGCATTTCCCCGCGACGACGGTTTGCGCCAGATCAAGGCGGCGCCCGCAAGGGCGCGACAGGATGAGCCTGAACATGCCGAGAGCATCAACTGGAGAATGACATGACGCTTTACCACATCCATCTGGTCATGGCCCGCAACAAGGAATTCCCCGAAGGCAACGTCCATCGCGGCTATGACATTCATGCGCCGCTGGACCAGGAAGGCCATCTCGACAAGGCCGCTTGGGATAAGGCGCCGTCATCCTCGACGGTGGTGCGGTTCTGGGATGGCGAGCGCTCGGAACTGGGCTATCTCGTCCATCACCCCAAAGTCGGCTGGGCATTCGATTATGACCCCGCAGATGATGACGACGATGAAACCGGCTTCAGACTGTCCAATCACGTCTTCAAGACCGGGGAATACATCTCCATCCGCGATCACGGTGCGGACGAGTTGCACACCTTCGTCATTGCCTCGGTGACAAAGGCGGATTGACTCCGCCCCACTCTGATCAATCAGGATTTGTCGCGCCCGGGGTGAGATGCCGCGGGCGCGATTTAACATTCAGCTGCCCTCGATTTCCTCGCGCAACATCTCGAGCTCAAGCCATTCGCCTTCCATCGCTTCGATCTCGCCCTTGAGGGCGTCGTGGGTCTTGGCCCGGGCGGCAAACCCGTTCGGGTCCTTGGCAAACAGCTTGGGATCAGCCATTTCAGCCTCGATTTTCGCAAGCTTCGCCTGCGCTTCCTCGATCTTGACCGGAAGCGATTCGAGCGCGAATTTCTGCTTGTAGGACAGCTTGCGCGAGGCATCGCGATTGCCTGCCTGCGGTTTCGGCACCGTGGCCACACTGCTGCTTTCCTGCGCTGCGCGGGCCTTGGTCTCCCGCGCCTCCGTGCCCCGTTGTGCCAGCATGTCGGAATACCCTCCGGCATAGGCGATCCAGCGCCCATCCGGCTCCAATGGGTTCGCCGGCGCCAGCGTCGAGGTCACCGTACGGTCGAGAAAATCACGGTCATGGCTGATCAGGATCACCGTTCCCGGATAGGACGCGACCACCTCCTGCAGCAGATCCAGCGTTTCCATGTCGAGATCGTTCGTCGGCTCATCAAGGATCAGCAGGTTCGACGGTCGCGACAGGATCCGCGCCAGCACCAGCCTCGCCTTCTCGCCGCCGGACAGGTTGCGGATCGGGGTCCGCGCCTGCTCCGGCTGGAACAGGAAATCCTTCATGTAGCCGGTGACATGCTTGGCTTCGCCGTTGACGATCAGGCTGTCACCGCGCCCGTCGGTCAGGTAATGCGCCAGCGTTTCCTCCGGATCGAGCACCTCGCGTCGCTGGTCGAGAACCGCGATGTCGAGTTTAGAACCGTGCCGCACGAAACCGGTGTCGGTCTCGAGTTCGCCGATCAGCATCTTCAGCAGCGTCGTCTTGCCTGCACCGTTGGGGCCGACAATGCCGATACAGTCGCCGCGGTTGATCCGCATCGAGAAATCGCGCACCACCGCCGGCGCGCCGTCATAGCTCTTCGAGATGCCTTCGGCCTCGATCACCAGCTTGCCCGAATCGCGCCCCTCGGCAACCTGCGCATTGATCCGCCCCTGCGGTCCCTTGTGGCCGCGGAACTCGGCGCGCATGGTCTTGAGGTCAGACAGCCGCCGCATGTTGCGCTTGCGCCGTGCCGTCACGCCGTAGCGCAACCAGTGTTCCTCGCGCTCGATCTGGCGTCCAAGCTTGTGCTGCTCAAGCTCCTCGGCTTCCAGCACGGAATCCCGCCAGGCCTCGAAATGCGCAAATCCCCGGTCAAGCCTGAGCGACCTGCCCCGGTCAAGCCATATGGTCATTCGGCTGACGCGCTCGAGAAACCGCCGGTCATGCGAGATCACCAGAAGCGCACTGCGGCTGCGTGTCAGTTCTTCTTCCAGCCATTCGATGGTCGGAAGATCGAGATGGTTGGTCGGCTCGTCCAGAAGCAGAATATCCGGTTCCGGCGCCAGCACTCGCGCCAGCGCCGCGCGTCGGGCTTCGCCTCCGGACAGCGTCTGAGGATCGGCTTCACCATCCAGCCCCAGATGCTCCAGCAGATAGCTGACCCGGTACGGATCATCGCTTGGCCCCAGACCCGCCTCGGCATAGGCCTGGACAGTGGCAAAGCCGTCGAAATCCGGCGCCTGCGGCAGATAGCGGATGGTCGAGGACGGATGCCTGAAGATTTCGCCTGTCTGAGGTTCAACCTGTCCGGCGGCGATCTTCAGCAGGGTTGACTTGCCCGACCCGTTGCGGCCGACAAGGCAGATCCGGTCACCCGGTTCGACCTGCAGCTCGGCCCCGTCAAGCAGCGGCGTACCGCCAAAGGAAAGCCCGATATCGTCAAGTTTCAAAATGGGAGGCGCCATGCTCAGGCTCCGGAAAAGTCGTGAGGACGGGCAATGATCAGGGCCCGTCCGGAATTCAGGCTGGCCGTCAGCCGGCCCTCGGCCACATTCGAGATGGTGCGCGACGCACCGAAAGCAATGTCGGCTTCATCAAGCGGATATTTCGCACCCGAAAGCGAAAGACCCTTGAGGGCGGTAAAGGCAACGACCGAGAACAGCGAGCCGGCGGGAAGATCGAGTTCACGCGATCCCGGCAAGAGCGGAACCGCTTCCTCGGCGCCCGAGGTCAGCACGACGTCAAGACCTCGCTCGGCCAGCGTGACGGCCTGCAGCAGATGTGACAGGGCATGATCGGTGCGGGCGCCGCCAAACGAGCCGATCAGCACCAGGCGGGTCGCGCCGCGTTCGATCGCCTGTTCGATGGCCAGTTCGCCATCGGTGAAATTCTTCTCGGCCGGGAACGGCATCCGCGGCGTGGCCGCATGTGTCTCGGACAGCTCGGGCGGCGTGGAATCGAAATCCCCGACCCAGACTTCCGGCAAAAGTCCGAGGGCCTGTGCATGCCGCATGCCGCCATCGGCCGCGATCGCCCGCGCGCCTCTGGTCAGTTCCACGACACGGTCGTCAATCTCAAGCGCCCCGCCGAGCAGGATGGCAAATGTGGAATTTGAACTCATGGCGCATGCCAATAGCAGCTTTGCGCGCACTTGCCAGCGTCTGGAAGAAATTCTATGTCTTGTCTCGCTCTAACGGGGTGCCTGGCGTCTGCCGGGCTGAGAGACCTGACGGTCAACCCGAAGAACCTGATCCGGTTTGTACCGGCGGAGGGATTAGACGTGCCAATCGCGCCTATTCCTGTTTTTCGAACCAAGGAGGCGCGACAATGCGCAAGTACCGTTTCTTCCCTGCGGCTGCCCTGGCAGCCATTCTTCCGTTCACCGCCAGCCCGGCGTTGAGCGCGGACAGGTCGCTGACCGTCTACACCTATGAGAGCTTCATTGCCGATTGGGGGCCGGGCCCGAAGATCGAGGCAGCATTCGAGGCCGAATGCGGCTGTGACCTGAAATGGGTGGGCATCGCCGATGGCGTGGCACTCCTCAACCGTCTCAAGCTCGAGGGTGAAAAGGCCGAAGCCGGCATCGTGCTCGGGCTCGACACCAATCTGGTCGCCGAAGCCAAGGCCACCGGCCTGTTCGAGGCCCACGGTCTCGATACCGGTGCCGTTTCGGTTCCCGGCAATTTCAGCGACGAGGTCTTCATTCCCTATGATTACGGCCATTTTGCCGTGGTCTATGACAGTGAGGCGATCAGCACCCCGCCCGCAAGCCTCAAAGAGCTGGTTGAAGGCGACCCGGAGCAGAAGATCGTCATCCAGGATCCCCGCACCTCGACCCCGGGGCTTGGTCTGCTGCTCTGGATGAAGTCTGTCTATGGCGATGATGCCGCCCAGGCCTGGGAGAAGCTTTCCGGGCGCGTACTGACCGTGACGCCGGGATGGTCGGAGGCCTATGGCCTGTTCACCTCGGGCGAAGCGCCGATGGTGCTGTCCTACACCACCTCGCCTGCCTACCACATGGTCGCCGAAGACACCGAGCGTTACCAGGCCGCTGAATTCTCCGAAGGTCACTACCTGCAGATCGAGGTCGCAGGCCTGCTCGCCAACGCGCCCGAGAAGGATCTCGCCAGGCAGTTCCTGAGCTTCATGATGACGCCCGGGTTCCAGAACGAGATCCCGACCAACAACTGGATGATGCCGGCAGCACCGGTCACCATGGACCTGCCGCAAGCCTTCGCCACGCTGGTATCGCCGGAAAGGACATTCCTCTATTCGCCGGAGGAAGTGGCCGAAAATCGCGCTGCCTGGATCGATGAATGGCTCGGCGCCATGAGCCGCTGAACCGGCTGTCATGCTGACCCGGGCAGAACACCGCACAGCGAGAACGGGTGGATGGAGCGCCCTCCTGTGTGTCGGCCTGGGGCTGGCGGCACCCGTCGCCGTGCTGATTTCACAAGGCATCGAAGCGGCTCCATCGACAGAGCAGGGTACCTACCTGTTCCGCATCACCCGGTTCACGCTGCTGCAGGCGGGTCTGTCGACCTTTCTCAGCCTCTTGCTTGCCGTACCGTTGGCCCGTTCGCTTGCCCGCCGCCCCGTCTTTCCAGGGCGGCGCTGGCTCATCAGCCTCTTTGCCGTCCCACTCGGTTTGCCGCCCTTGGTGGCCGCGCTCGGCCTGATCGAGATCTGGGGCCGTAATGGCATCGCCAACAAGGGCCTGTCCGTCCTGGGCTTCGAGACACCCTTTTCGATCTACGGGCTCAGCGGCATTCTCATCGCCCACGTGTTCTTCAACCTGCCGCTTGCCGTGAGGCTGATCCTGCCGGCGCTGGAACGCCTGCCGCCCGAATATTGGAAGACGGCGGCCAATCTTGGCATGAACGGTTTCTCCTTGTTCCGCCTTGTCGAATGGCCTGCCATTCGCCGTTCAGCGGCGGGTGCGGCAGGGCTGGTCTTCATGCTCTGCGCTACCTCGTTCACGCTGGTGCTGGTACTCGGCGGCGGACCGGCCGCAACCACACTGGAGGTGGCGATCTACCAGGCGCTGCGCTTTGACTTCAATCCAGGCCGCGCCGTGCTGCTTTCATTCATACAGGTCGGACTGACCCTCATCGTCATGCTCTTCCTCAGACTGTTCTCGGTTCCCACGGAAGAAGGACAGACCAGCGGCGGCGGCACCAGTCGTCCGGATGTCCGCGGTGGGCTGCATGTGCTGCTCGACGCTGTCCTGATCGGCCTGGGCCTCGTTTTTGTCGCCGCGCCGATGATTGCAGTTCTGGTGTCCGGGTTGAGTGCCGACCTGCCCCGGCTTCTTGGCGACACTCTGTTCTGGCGCGCGGCGGTGACCAGCCTGTCGATCGGCATTGCCGCTGCCACCCTTTCGGTCCTGATTGCAAGTCTGCTTGTCCGTGGCCGCTATTCGGCAGGTAATCGTCCCGGATCACCGATACTCGCCGTTCTGGCGGGACTGTCAGGTGCTGCCGGCTCATTGACCCTGCTGGTGCCTCCGGTCGTCCTCGGTGCCGGCTGGTTTCTCATGTTTGGAGGCACCACCGGCCAGCTGCTGGCCCCGCTCGCAGTGATCGTGCTGGTCAATGCGCTGATGGCGCTGCCCTTTGTCATGCGGGTGATCGAACCCGCGCACCGCAACACCATGGAACGCAATGGACGTCTTGCCGTGTCCCTCGGGCTCGTCGGCCTCAACCGCCTGCGCCAGATCGACATTCGGGCGATGCTGCCGGCACTGGCGACCGGCTTCGTCTTCGCGGTGGCCCTGTCGCTGGGGGATCTGGGCGCGATCGCGCTCTTCGGCAGCGACCGCATCATCACCCTGCCCTGGCTGCTCTATCAGAAACTTGGTAGTTACCGGACTGCTGACGCCGCCGGCCTGGCGCTGCTTCTGGGAGGCATCACGATGGGGTTGATGGTGCTGGCCGACCGGCTGGGAAACCGCCAGCGAAGTGAGGAGCGATGACGCAAGAGCCGGCAATAGCCTTCGAAGACGTCGCCTTCGGCATTGGCGATCTCAGCGCCGCTTTTTCCTTCGAACGCGCTGCCGGATCCGTCACCGCCATTCTCGGACCTTCTGGGGCCGGCAAGTCGACCCTGCTCAACCTTGCCGCCGGGTTCCTGACCCCGTCTGCAGGCCGCATCGGGCTCAATGGCAAGGACGTGACCCGTCTCGCGCCGTCCGAACGTGGCGTTTCCATGGTGTTCCAGGACAACAATCTGTTTGCCCATCTCGACATTCGCACCAATATCGGCCTCGGGCTCGATCCGGCGTTGCGGCTCGACAGAACCGCCTGGTCGCAGGTCGATCACGCGCTCGACCGTGTCGGCCTCGGGGGCTTCGGCAAGCGGATGCCGGCAACCCTGTCAGGCGGCGAGCAGCAACGCGTGGCGCTGGCCCGCGCTTTTGTCCGGCGCCGGCCGGTTCTCCTGCTTGACGAACCTTTCGACGGGCTCGGCCCGGGGCTTGCCGCCGACATGCTCGACCTCATGCTCGAGATCCGCGCCGAAGTCGGTGCGACCGTGCTGATGGTCACCCATGACCCCGATGAAGCCAGTGCCGCGGCTGATCAGATTCTGTTCATAGCCAGGGGCCGCATCGCTGCGGACGCACCTGCCGCGGGGTTCTTCGACCGTGCAGATCTGCCCGACTTGCTTGCGTATCTCGGCAACGGAGCCAAAAGACGAGGCGGCGCCACAATTTAGCCGCGAGCGTTTGGCACTGGAGAACCGGCGCAAATTGGGATAGACCAGAGCCTTAAGTTCCGGCCTGTGAGATTTTCAGCTTCCGTCCCGGCATTACGATGACCAGAAAACAATCCGGACCATGGCCAAGATCGCTGCGCCCCATACAAGATTGATATCCCCGCCCCTCCGCAACCGGCTGCGCGCTGCGCTGCTCCTGTCCGGCAGCCTGCTGTTTTTGTCCGCGTGCCAGACACTGGGCGTCGATGTCTATCAACCGACAGTGGCGCCATCGGCCACGCCGCAGACCGCCGAGAAGGCAGGCGCTTCCGACCCCCGCACCCGCATAGGCGCCAACGAGCATCCGCGCATCATCGCCAGCTATGGCGGAGAATTCCCGGATGCCAAGACCGAACGGCTGGTCGCCCGCATCGTCGGCGCCCTGACGCTGGTGTCGGAGAACCCGAGCCAGGCCTATCGCATCACCGTGCTCAATTCTCCCGCGGTCAACGCCTTCGCCTTGCCGGGCGGCTATCTCTATGTCACCCGCGGTCTGCTTGCGCTTGCCAATGACGCCTCGGAAGTGGCTGCCGTCCTGTCGCATGAAATGGCCCACGTCACCGCCAATCACGGCCTCGAACGCCAGCGGCGCGAACAGGAAGTCGAACTGGCCGGGCAGGTGGCCGAGGAATTGTTCGCCAATTCAATCGATGGCCGGCGCGCGGTCGCCCGCGGCAAACTCTCGCTCGCAGCCTTTTCGAGAAACCAGGAACTGCAGGCCGATGTCATCGGGGTCAGGATGCTCGGCGAAGCCGGCTACGACCCCTATGCAGCGGCACGGTTCCTTGAATCGATGAATGCCAATCAGCAGTTCAGCTCGGTCGATCCCGAGTCGGATTCAAGCCTCGACTTCCTGGCAAGTCACCCCAACGCACCCCAGCGGGTGCAGCTTGCCAAGAACCATGCCAGGGCGTTCGGGATGGAAGGTGTGGGTGACCGCGGTCGCGACTACTATCTCGAGGGCATTGATGGATTGCTGTTTGGCGACAGCCCCAATGAGGGCTATGTGCGCGGCACCGAATTCCTGCACCCGGTGCTGGGTATCAAGTTCAGGGTACCCAATGGCTTCCGCATCGACAACAATGCAGACGCGGTCCTGGCGACCGGCCCCGGGGATCTTGCGATCCGCTTTGACGGCGTGACCGACAACGGCCGTCAGTCCTTGTCCGATTACATCGCCAGCGGCTGGGTGACCGGGCTTGACCCAGCCTCGATCCGGGAAACCAGTGTCAACGGTCTGCCTGCGGCTGTCGCGCGGGCAAGGGCGGATCAATGGGATTTCGATATCACCGTGATCCGGTTGAAGGACCGTATCTACCGGTTCCTGACCGCCGCCCCGACCGGCAGTGACAGGCTGGAGCCCACGGCCTCGGTGGTTCGCGCCGGCTTCAGCAGGATGTCCGCCATGGAGATAAGGCAGCTGCAGCCTCTGCGCATCCGCATCGTCACCATAGCCCCCGGTGACACGGTGGCTTCGCTTGCCGCCCGCATGCGGGGCGTGGAGCGCAAGGTTGAGCTTTTCAGACTGCTCAATGCGGTTTCGCCCGGAAGTTCTCTCGCGCCCGGCCAGAAGGTCAAGATTGTCACGGACCGGTGAGTGAAAGCTTCAGGCCGCAGTCGGCTGCAGCCCTTTCGATCAATCATCTCCAACTGAAAGCGAACTTATCCGACGGGCTGCCGAACCATAAGGTGGCACGTCGCAAGCGCCGCCAGCATCCTGCGGCACCGTTCGGAGCGCGCAAGACCAGGCTCAAACAACGCCGTCGAAAAATGGGAGGGTCTAAAGGCTGGCAATTTCCGGCGTCGAGGTCGTCAGCACGGCGCGCAGTTTTTCCAGTGCGCGGTTCTCGATCTGGCGCACCCGCTCCTTGGAGATACCGAGTTCCGAACCGAGTGACTCAAGCGTCGCACCGTCCTCGCTCAGCCGCCGCTCGCGGATGATCCGCAATTCGCGCGGGTTAAGTGTGTTGAGCGCATCATCGAGCCAGATATTGCGGCGTTCCTCGTCGATGATGGTCGACACCTGCTCGTCGGGCAAAGGCTCTTCGCTCTTGAGGAAATCCATCCGGTCGGAGGCGCTGCCCTCGTCACCATTCGACA
The DNA here is from genome assembly GCF_024105735.1 of Parahoeflea alexandrii. GTDB lineage: Bacteria > Pseudomonadota > Alphaproteobacteria > Rhizobiales > Rhizobiaceae > Hoeflea > Hoeflea alexandrii. The sequence goes on from NZ_JAAAML010000002.1 coordinate 122,355, forward strand.
TCGGTGCGTTGAGAGAGGAATCGGAGCCGGAAAGCCGAGCATTCATCACCTCCACGTCCTTGGCGTGGACACCAAGCGTGTTTGCGATCTGCGAGTGAATTGCGCTCTCGGTGAGCGAGGGATCGTCCTGCGCCAACCGCGCCCGGAGCCGCCTCAGGTTGAAGAACAGGGCCTTCTGGGCGGAACTGGTGCCGCCACGCACGATTGACCAGTTGCGTAGCACGTAGTCCTGAATGGAAGCCCGGATCCACCAGGTTGCATAGGTCGAAAAGCGCACATCCCGGCCCGGATCGAACCGCGCCGCTGCCTCGAGCAGGCCGACATGGCCTTCCTGTATCAGGTCGCTCATTGGCAACCCGAAATTGCGGAATTTCGCCGCCATGGAAATCACCAGTCGCATGTGCGCCATGGTAATCTGGTGTAGGGCGTCCTGGTCTTTTTCGTCTTTCCAGCGAACAGCCAGGTCGTGTTCCTGCTCTCGCTCGAGGTACGGCGCTGCCATTGCGGCTCGCACCATCTGCCTGTTTGCGGAAATCGCTTTCATGACACCCTCCGGTCTTTTCGACTGATTTACTCACTCTACGCACGCGGGCGAAGAACGGATCATCACGACCGATGACATCGGCGTGATCGGGTCAAACAAGGCCGAAGCAGTCCAACCACCACTAAGGTGAAGGCAACAGCATCGAAATGGTTCCATAAACACTGAGGAAACATCAAGAGAAGTATTCGAACGAGCAGTCATTCGATCCATACGCCAGGTATGGCCCGGCAAAATTCTGGCTGGGCCAGCCCCAGCCCGAGGACCGTTGCAACAGCCCCCGCCAGCAGGCATTCATAGCCGCATGCAGCCTTGCCCTTGAAGATCCATACTTCACGCATGGCTTGGATTCTCCGGCAGATCCGGGGGTGGGCCACTCCTGTACGACTGGCCTGCAGACCGATCAGCTCACGCCCTATGGATGGGAAAAAATAAGCCCGGGCGCGCTGGGCGGCCCGGGCTTATACTACCAGAATGTACGTTTGGAGGATTATGCAGCCTCTTCTTGCGCACCCTCTTCATCATTGGCCTTGCCACGCTTTGGGCCCTTGTTGAGGTTGACCTCGATCAGGCGAACGGCCTCGGTTTCCGACATCTTGTTGACGGCACCCAGTTCACGCGCCATCCGGTCAAGCGCCGCTTCGTAAAGCTGGCGTTCGGAATAGGACTGCTCCGGCTGGTTCTCGGCGCGATAGAGATCGCGAACCACTTCCGCGATCGAAATCAGATCGCCGGAGTTGATCTTCGCATCATATTCCTGCGCACGGCGCGACCACATGGTCCGCTTCACCCGGGCGCGGCCCTGAACGACCTTCAGTGCGCGCTCGACAAAATCTGTTTCCGACAATTTGCGCATGCCGATTGTCGACGCCTTGGCGACCGGCACCTTGAGGCGCATCTTGTCCTTTTCGAAATCAATCACAAACAATTCAAGCTTGTGGCCTGCGACTTCCTGCTCTTCGATTGCAACGATCTGTCCAACGCCGTGGGCGGGATAGACGATCGATTCACCGGTCTTGAAACCCTGTCTCTGTGAAGGCTTTTTCTGCTGGGTTGTCATGCGTTTTCAAAACTCCCTGTTACGGAAACGGACACTGGGAGCCGGACATGACTTGCCCGGACCGGTCCTGCGATGGCCGGCAGGCCGATCGCACTGACAACGCTTTCAAGAGCTGGACAAGGCAAAAAGCCGCAGCCGGTCACCGCGCGGAATAAGGCAATCCGGCAGCATCGCGCTGCAAGGAAAAGACCACCGCTGTGAGGGACGTTTGCTTCCGTTTTTGCTTCTTGTTTCGCCCTGGCGGCGCCTTGAAGATGTCAGTAATAAAATATGTATCACAAAAAATGGTGTAAATCAATGATTTGCGCGAGCCCTCCCAAAGGCTGGCGCAAATCGTGCCGCGATTTGGTTAATCGTGCGGCGGTGCAACGGCCCCAACGCCGCGTTGCAGCAAAATCCTGACCGTCTCGGGCCCTGTCAGTCGCCTTCGCCGGGCTCCGGAGAGAAGTACTTCTCGAACTTGCCTTCCTGGCCGTCGAATTCCTTCGCGTCGTCCGGGGCTTCACGTTTGATTGTGATGTTCGGCCATTTGTCGGCAAATTCAGTGTTGACCTCGAGCCACTTTTCAAGCCCGGGCTCGGTGTCCGGCTTGATGGCTTCGGCGGGGCACTCGGGCTCGCACACGCCGCAATCGATGCATTCGTCAGGATGAATGACCAGCATGTTCTCGCCCTCGTAGAAACAATCCACCGGGCAGACTTCAACGCAATCCATGTATTTGCAGCGAATGCAGTTATCAGTCACCACATAGGTCATACGTCTCTCCTGAGGCTCCTAAGACGCCGCGCGTTCAATCAAACGCGCAAAAGGACGCCTTAGCACTTAAAACTGCTGCATATGCGGTTCGGCCAGATTGGCTCCTGCTGGACCACAGATACATCATTTTCAGAGCGTCACAGCGGACATCGCGCTCAAGAGAGCAAAGCCGCAGCTGTCACGATCAACGGCGGTGAGGTACCGGCTTTGACGCCGTATTGCAAGACATCAGATGCCGCCAAAGCGCCGCAGCAAGGCGCTCGCGGAGAAACCTCGCTCCCCATGCGCCGGATTGGCGAATGAGCTTCTCCTCAGTGTCATAGGTCAAGACAATTTCATGCGTCATCGTCCGAATTACGAAACTGATCTATTTTTCGCCGGTCACGCTTGGTCGGCCGGCCTGAACCGGGCTCGCGCTGCGCCGCTACCGTTTCGGCCTTGCTTGCCTCGGTCGGTTTTGGCGTCAGGTCTTCGTACAGCAGTTGCGCTTCAGGTGCCGGTCCACGGCGATGGCCACAGCCAAGGATTTTGAGCACCAGGATCCGCCGCTCAAGCGAGATGGTCAGGACATCACCCGGCTTGATCTGCGCGCTGGGCTGATCGATCTTCTCCCGGTTGACCCTGACATTGCCGCCGGAAACGAATTTTCCGGCGAGCGTTCGGGATTTCAGGATTCGGGCGAAGAACAGCCATTTGTCGATCCGCTGTCTTTCGCTCTGCTCCACCAGACCCGTGCCTATTTCTTCAGCTGGTCACGCAAGGCTGCCAGAGCTGCGAAGGGCGAATCCGGATCGATCGGCTTCTCCTTGCGCTGCGGCCGGTCGTTGCGGTTGCCACGGTTCGCATCACCGCCGTGGCCTGGCTTGTTGCCATGTCCGCCCTTGCCGCCCCGGCCGGGTCCGCCCTTGCCCTGGTGTCCCGGCTTTCCGCGGTGGCCCCGGTTGGGACGGCCCTCGCCATCGGCTGCAGCTTCGCCATCCTGCTTCTCGCCGGACCGGGCGTTGCGGTTGCCACCGTCGCGACGGCCTCTGCCTTCACCGGGCGCATTGCGCGGCCCGCGCTGCCCGTCCTGACGGCCGCCCGGCCGCCACAGCAGCACCGGACGCGGCGCTTCCGCTTCTTCAGCAATGTCAGCCTGTGCGGCATCACCTTGAGGCGCCTCGGTCTCACCGGCAGCACTTTCGGCTGCCGCCTCGGCCGGCTGGGCCGTTGGTGCGTTATCGGCCGCGGGGGATTGCGCGGCATCGGAAGCAGCTTCGCCAGTGGCGTCTTCGGAAGTTTCCGCTGAGGTCGAAGGTTCTTGGGCCGGTGCGGCGGGCTTGAGCGGGCGGTCCGCGGCAGTTCGCGAAACCACGACTTCAACCTTGGGGCCCTCGGGAGTTCCACCAGCGGTTTCCGCCTGCGCGGCCTCGAGACCGGCAAGATGAACCTGCGCCTCTTCGGCAGGAACCGCGTCCGCGCGATAACCGAGCCCCTTGAGGATTTCCTCGATGTCGTCCTGGGTGGCGCCGAGAATGGAAAGCATTCCGGTCGTGGTGATGAAGCGCCGGCCATCATAGGCCGCTTCAGGACGCGTCCCTTGCGTGCCCGGCTTCCACTGCAGCGCCGGCCGGATCAGATCCGCCAGCCGCTCGAGAATGTCGATGCGCACGGCGCGCTTTCCAAGAAACCGGAAGCCGGCCAGGCGATAGAACTCGCGGTCGATTTCGGGATCCGTGGCGACAGATGTGCGGCCAGCGGCCAGCAGCGGTGTCACGTCGCCATAACCGGGCTTCGAAAACCCGTCATTGGCAAGCGCCCACAACAGCGTCACCAATTCGGCCGGCGCCGGCTTCAGCAAAGCCGGCATGAAGATGTGATAGGCGCCGAAACGGATGCCGTATTTGCGCAAGGATGCGCGCGCCGACTGATCAAGGTCCTTGATCATCTCGGCCACGTCGCGGCGGAACAGGACGCCGAGGCTTTCGGCCAGCCGGAAAGCCAGTCCGCGCGCCAGTCCGTCAAGATCCTCGGCGCGGGTCAGATCGTCGAGCGGCTTGAGCACCGTGGCGATATGGTGATTGACGAACCGGTCGATGCGCGCGGCGACGAAATCCCGGGCGGTCCCGGTCAGCTGTTCGTCGGCCAGCAGGATCGTGCGCGGCTTGAGAATGTGATCGCCGCTTGCGAGCTTGGCAACGGGATCGCCCAGCCAGCGCACGGTGCCATCCGCCCCGATGGCGAAATCGGAATTGCCCGAGGCATGCAGCCGTGCTGCCCGCGCTTCGAATTCCAGCGCCAGCGCCTTCTGCGCGGCAGCCAGAACGGCCTTTGCGTCCGGCCCGTCCGCCGAGCTATCCGGCATGAACCGGAATCCGGCCAGTTGTCCTACGTGGTGACCTTCAACAAAGACATCACCGTTCACACTGATTTCAGCTTCGAGCATCGCGTTCTCTCTCAGGCGCCTCATGAGCACAGATGTCCTGCGGTCAACAAAGCGTTTCGTCAACCTTTCATGCAACGCATCGGACAAACGGTCCTCAATTTCACGCGTCTTTTCCTGCCAGTGTGTCGGATCGGCAAGCCATTCAGGTCTGTTGGAAACATAGGTCCATGTCCGGATCTGAGAGATCCGGGCCGACAATGTGTCGATTTCTCCGTCTGTGGAATCGGTGCGGCGGACCTGTTCGGCGAGGAAATCCTCGTTCACCGACCCGGTGCGGATCAGGTCCCGGTAAATCGTGGCAATCAGGTCGGCATGCTGTGCCGGAGCGATCCGCCGGTAATCCGGCAGCGAGCACACATCCCACAGGGTGGCGACCCCTTGCGGCGTGCTGGCAAGGTCGCGCACCTCGAAATCATTGACCAGGTGCTCGAGCGCGCGCTGGTCGACCGCCGGCAGAGCCCGGGTCAGTCCCTGCACTGCCGGAATCTGCTCGAGACTCGCCTGCAGCGATTTCAGACTGGAGAAATCGAGCTGCTTGGATCGCCATTGCAGGATCTTGACCGGCTCGAACACATGGCTTTCAAGCCTTTGGACCAGATCATCGGGCAGCGGGTGAACCTGGCCTGTGACGCCAAACGTGCCGTCGCGCAGGTGGCGGCCGGCACGGCCGGCGATCTGGCCGAATTCCGAAGCCGTAAGTTGCCGGTAGGAAAAACCGTCGAATTTCCGGTCCTGGGCAAAGGCAACATGATCGACATCGAGGTTGAGCCCCATGCCGATGGCGTCGGTGGCCACCAGGTAGTCGACATCGCCGTTCTGGTAGAGCTCGACCTGGGCATTACGGGTGCGCGGGCTGAGTGCCCCCAGAACAACCGCCGCTCCGCCACGCTGGCGCCGCACAAGTTCGGCGATCGCGTAGACCTCGTCGGCCGAGAACGCCACGATGGCCGAACGCCGCGGCAGCCGCGTGATCTTCTTCGAGCCTGCGTAATGCAGCTCCGACAGGCGCGGACGCTCGACGATTGTGATCCCCGGCAGCAATTGCTCGAGAATGCCGCGCACCGTTGCCGATCCGAGCAGCAGCGTTTCCTCCCGGCCGCGCAATGACAGGATTCGGTCGGTAAAGACGTGGCCGCGTTCAAGATCTCCGGCAATCTGCACTTCGTCGATGGCGACAAAGGCGGCATTGGTTTCCTGCGGCATCGCCTCGACGGTGCACACCGAGTAGCGTGCGCCCGGCGGCGTGATCTTTTCCTCGCCGGTGACCAGCGAGACATGGCTTAGCCCGACCTTTTCGACCATCCGCCCGTAGACCTCGCGCGCCAAGAGCCGCAGCGGCAGTCCGATAACGCCCGACGAATGCGCCGCCATCCGCTCGATGGCGAAATGCGTCTTGCCGGTATTGGTCGGTCCCAGCACGGCAGTGACACCGCGCCCGGACAGGATCAATGGTTTCGGGGGATGGCTGGGGAAAGCGGGCATGTCGTCCGTATTCAGGTCAGGTCGCGCGTTACCTATCACATCGGAGAAGGCGAAACAGGGGCTAATCGCAAAGAACCCGAAGACTCGCAATTTAACCATTGGAACAGTCGCGGAACGAATCGGCGACGAATCAATGACTCGTCCTGATTCCGGCTTTGTTCACCCCCATATCTGCCCTGCGTGACCATCCACGACACCATATGCTGAATCGCCCTCGCAGCGATTCCGCCAAGCAGCCCCGGTTGCGTTAACCTTTCAAATCCACGCCGCTCCGCAAGGTGGTCAGTCAGCCGCTCATTTTAAGAGTTTATCAATATTTCCAAATACTTCTTTAATCAGTTACCCGGTCTTTGAACGATCGGATTAACCTTCGGAACAGCGGTGGAACGAATCGGCGACGAATCATTGACCTGGCCCGGTTGGCCATTTGTTCACCACAACATATGGATTCTCGCCCACCATGCTGCCACTAGTCTTGGACAGTCGGCACCACGGTATCGACGCTGCCCAACCCGAAAATTAACCTTTGCCGTTTGCTGCGCTTGCCAAAATCATCTGTCGATTCCTTCGCCACCCATTCTCAGCCGTTCAGATTTTGTTAAACATTCCAAACACTTCGTAAAGGCATTTGGTGGCATTTTCCGGTTCCTGTTAACTTCCGGAACAGCGCTGGAACGAATCGGCGACGAATCAGCTTCAAGCGGGATTTCCCGGTTTGTTCACCACCAGATCTTGTGATTTGGCCCGCGTCGCCATCTATTGAGCTGCTGAAAAAGGTGAGAATGAAAGGGTTGACACCCGGTTCCGTTAACCTTTGCGGTTCCGGCCGGGACTCATCCGGTCTGCTTCCGTCGCAGGACCTCCCGCAACGATGCCTCGATCTGCCCACCACACCATGCGTCTCCGAATGCCGCGTCGCTCCGGGACCTGAGCTCAATCTGGGAATCAATCGCCGCAATCCGGTCCGTAAGCCCGGCAATCGCCGGGGCATGACGGTCCAGCACCGGCCTGAGCGCGGGCAGCTTTGCGGTCATCGTGCCCCACAATGTTGAAGTTACGAGATCAGCCAGCCCCGGGGCATCACCTCCCAGCATGAATCCGGAACTCACCCTCACGCCGTAACGCCAGCCGGTCTCCTCGAAAATTCCCATCCAGCGATGCAGTCTCGGTAGAAAATCCGCCCACGCCGCGTCCGTCCACATCTGCGCGCCATTGTACCGGGTCATCTCGTAGAGCACGTCATTGGCGTCGCATACGACCTTGAGGCACATCGCCCGTGTCGCGGGATCGGTTCCCGTCAAGTCGTGCTTTTCGCCAAGAAAGCTCAGGATCGCCGGCATCTGGGAAACATGGATGTTGCGCTGATGGTCCGTCAGAACCGGTGGTCCCATATGCGCGATCAGCTGTTCGCCCGGCGGTGATGTTCTTTGCGCAAGCGACGCCTCATATCCGGCCTCCTCCCAGACGCAGCCGATATGGGCAAGAACGGACCGGACGAACTGACCGCGGAATTGGATGGGCCAGTAGTAGAGCGTGTAATCAGTCACTGCCGATCTCTCCTTTAACTGGGCTTGTCCCGATCCGGATCCCCGACAGCAAGAAGGCCTCAGCAGAACATTCATTCCCAAATCAAAACGCCCGGCAGTTTCCCGCCGGGCGCAAATCCTTCAGACCGGGCCATTGTGATCAGCTGAAATACTGACCGCCATTGGCCGAAATCGTCGAGCCGGTAACAAAGCCCGCATCCTCGGACGCCAGGAAAACCACACAGCGTGCGATTTCTTCGGGCTCGCCGAGACGGCCCACCGGGATCTGCGGAATGATGCGCTCTTTAAGCACAGTCTCGTCGATGGCGCGCACCATGTCGGTGCCGATATAGCCCGGGCAGATCGCATTGACGGTGATGCCGGCACGCGCGCCTTCCTGGGCCAGCGCCCGGGTGAAGCCGATGTCACCAGCCTTGGCGGCGGAATAATTGACCTGGCCTGCCTGCCCCTTCTGACCGTTGATCGAGGAGATGTTGATGACGCGGCCATATTTGCGCTCGCGCATGCCGCCCCAGACCGGGTTGGTCATGTTGAACAGGCCGGTGAGGTTGGTGTTGATCACCTCGTTCCACATCTGCGGCGTCATCTTGTGGAACATGCCATCGCGGGTGATGCCGGCATTGTTGACCAGCACCGCCACCGGACCGAGATCAGCCTCGACCTGGGCGATTCCAGCAACGCAGGCATCATAGTCGGCGACCGACCATTTATAGGTCTTGATCCCGGTCTCTGCGGTGAACTTCGCGGCCGCCTCGTCATTGCCGGCATAGTTGGCGGCGACCGTATAGCCCGCCTGCTTCAGTGCGATTGAAATTGCCGCCCCGATCCCGCGTGACCCTCCCGTCACGATTGCTACTTTACTCATGCTGCTCCTCCTCAAGGATCACTTTTGACACTCTGTTGTCCGTCTTGAGCGGACTTGATCTAACCGGCGCGCTGGCTGGCTTCGAACCAGCGCGCCTGCCTCCCCTTCAGTCTCAGCCGCGCTCGACGCAGAGCGCCACGCCCATGCCGCCGCCGATGCACAGCGTCGCAAGACCCTTCTTGGCGTCGCGGCGGGCCATTTCGAACAGCAGCGTGTTCAGGATCCGCGCACCCGATGCACCGACCGGGTGACCGATGGCAATCGCGCCGCCATTGACGTTGACGATCGCCGGATCCCAGCCCATGTCCTTGTTGACCGCACAGGCCTGCGCAGCAAACGCCTCGTTGGCTTCCACCAGGTCGAGGTCGCTGACGCTCCAGCCGGCCTTTTCCAATGCCTTGCGCGACGCCGGGATCGGGCCGGTGCCCATGATCTGCGGGTCAACGCCGGCGGTGGCCCAGGAGACGATCCGTGCCATCGGTGTGATGCCGCGCTTGGAAGCTTCGGCTTCGCTCATCAGCACGGTGGCGGCAGCGCCGTCATTGATGCCCGATGCGTTGGCGGCGGTCACGGTGCCTTCCTTGTCGAACGCCGGGCGCAGCTTGGAGATGCCCTCGATGGTCACGCCATGCTTGATGTACTCGTCTTCCTCGACGACCGTGTCACCCTTGCGACCCTTGATGGTGACTGCGGCGATCTCATCCTTGAACTTGCCGGCCTTCTGCGCCGCTTCTGCCTTGTTCTGCGAATTGACGGCAAAGGTGTCCTGCTCGTCGCGCGAAAGCTGCCACTGCTTGGCAACGTTCTCAGCGGTATTGCCCATCAGGTAGTTGTAGAAGGCGTCGGTCAGCGCATCATGCATCATGGTGTCGACCATGTTGGCCGCCCCCATCTTCACGCCGTTGCGCAAATGCATTGCGTGAGGCGCCATCGACATCGATTCCTGACCGCCGGCAACGATGATGTTGGCGTCGCCCGAGCTGATCTGCTGCATGCCGAGCGCCACCGCGCGCAAGCCGGAACCGCACAGCTGGTTGAGGCCCCAGGCTGTTGCTTCCTGCGGAATACCGGCAGCCATCGCTGCCTGCCGCGCCGGGTTCTGGCCCTGGCCCGCGGAGAGAATCTGGCCGAGGATGACCTCGTCGACTTCTTGCGGCGCAACACCGGCGCGTTCAAGCGCTGCCTTGATGGCGACTGCGCCCAGATCATGGGCGGCAACGGAAGACAGAGCGCCGTTGAAAGACCCGACCGGAGTGCGGGCGGCACTGGCGATAACGATAGAACTCATGATGGATTTTCCCTGTCATGTATTGTGAAAAGCTGTTCTGAACGTGCAGGAGCTTGCTGTTCCTGTCAAATCCCCGAACACCGAATATTCCATGCAATCGGTTAAATCAGGACCATAGTCTGACGATTCCCGGTCGCTTTCACCGCATTGCACAAAGGATTTGTCTTTATCAACGGTTTTCGCCTACAGTCTGGGGCCACGAGGCGGGGATCCGGTCTGGGGAGACCATTTGAGGAGAGTGAAGAATGGCGAAGAACAGCGGCACCATCACCATCAAGAAATACGCCAATCGACGACTCTACAATACCGGCACCAGCACCTATGTGACGTTGGATGACCTGGCGGTCATGGTCAAGAAGGGCGAGGACTTCGTTGTCCTCGACGCCAAGAGCGGCGACGACATCACCCATTCGGTTCTGACCCAGATCATCTTCGAGCAGGAATCAAAGACCGGCAACACGCTCCTGCCCGTCTCCTTCCTCCGGCAGCTCATTTCCGTCTATGGCGACCAGTTGCAGATGGTTGTGCCGAGCTATCTCGAACACTCCATGTCCGCCCTGACAGAGCAGCAGGAGCAGGTCCGCGCCCAGATCACCAAGTCCTTCGGCGACAACCCGATGGCCCGCAACATCCAGCTGCCGATCCAGCTTGTCGAGGAACAGGTCCGCCGCAACACCGAGATGTTCCAGAAGGCGATGCAGATGTTCTCGCCCTTCGCGCTGGCCCATTCAGCGCCATCGGAGGAAGCGCCGAAAAAATCCGACACCTCGAAGGATATCGATGAGCTCAAGTCGCAGCTCAAGCAGCTTCAGGACAAGATCAACTCGATCGACAGCTGACCTTCGCAACGCCCGGGCAGTCCATTAGAGAACAAGTTCAGGTCGATTATTTCCCTCAGGGCAAAACAGCTTTCGCTATCCGCCTGTCGCAAACCGGTGGCGCGCACGCCGAGGGAACGCCTATAAGCGTGTCATCCGTTCCCGACACAGACCCGAAAGGCAATCCCATGACCGAACTTACCCTGGCCAAGTCACTCAAGATCATCGACAGCGCGCTGGCGAAAGGCAAGGAACTCGGCCTCAAGCCGCTTGCGGTGGTCGTGCTCGATGCCGGCGGTCACCTCAAGGCATTCCAGCGCGAGGACGGGGCGTCGATGATGCGGTTCGAGATTGCCAGCGGCAAGGCCTATGGCGCGCTTGCGCTTGGCGTCGGGTCGCGCTGGCTCAATGCCCAGGCCGAAACCCGGCCGCATTTCCTGGAAGGCCTCTCGGCCGTTTCCGGCGGCAAGATCGTCGCCATTCCCGGCGGCGTTCTGGTCAAGGATTCCACCGGTGCCATCATCGGTGCCGTCGGCATCACCGGTGATACGTCCGACAATGACGAGATCGCCGCGATTGCCGGTATCGAGGCCGCCGGCTTCACGCCGGACGCAGGCTGACCCCGCGCGCAACCACCAGAGCCGGTCATCTTTAGGATGATCGGCTCTGGGATTGCCGGGTTACAGCCCGATCGAGACGTCCCGGCCTGCGGACCGGATCGAGACGGAAAATCCGGCAATCACATCGATGAATGCGATCACCATCAAAATGAAGAAAACCTGGGTTGCGGCATCACGTACCAGCAGGAACTCGACCAGGAAGGCCACGAAAACGAACATCGACAGCATGTGATCGATCACAGACCAGGGTCCGGTCCGCGTTGCCTTCAGCACTTCGATGAACAGCAACACCAGCGCGACCACGATCAGCAGGTCGCCCATGCTCATCGTCCAGGTCGCACCCGACATCATCGACGTCGAAAAGATCGTCGTCTGCAGTTCGGCGATACCGCCGCCGAGCAACCCTATCATGACCAGATTGTACCCGATCAGTGGCACGATCATCAGCGGAATAGCGGCAAGCATGGAAAACCTCGGAATGGAATGAGCGACACCGGCCCTTGCGGCCAGCGCGACCATGCGAAATCCATCCGCCAAGCGCAAGCGCTTCGATCAGAACTTTATCATATTCGTGTCTTCGGCTGCCCGGCAGATCTGCCGGGCCGGTTCGGGCCCGCTGTCAGCCGCGCCGCACCAACGCCGCGGCTTGCTGTTGATGGCCGCCGGATGACCGGCGACAATCTCAGGCATAGACCACGAGAAGATCCTTTGCATCGATCTGGTCCCCGGTCCTGACCAGGACCTCGGCCAGCGTGCCATCGCGCTCGGCGTGGATCGCCGTTTCCATCTTCATCGCCTCGATCGACACCAGCACATCGCCGGCGGTAACGTCCTGGCCGGCGGTGACCGCAACGGTCGAAATCACCCCGGGCATGGGTGCCGCCACATGCGCGTCGTTGCCGGCTTCCGCCTTGCGCCGCGCCGCCGACCCCGATGCGCCATGCGCCCGGTCCGGCACCTTCACCCGCCTCGGCTGGCCGTTGAGCTCGAAGAACACGGTGACCATGCCCTTGTCGTCCGGCTCGCCCTGGGCGAGATTCTGGATCACCAGCGTCTTGCCCTTCTCGATCTCGACAAACAGCTCGCCGCCAACCGGGATACCGTAGAAATAGGCCGGCGTCGGCAGCATGCTGACCGGTCCATAGGTTTCCGTTGCCAGAGCAAAATCGGTGAACACCTTCGGATACATCAGGTAGGAGGCAAACTCGTTCTCGCTGATCTCGCGCTCGAGCTTGGTCTCGATTTCCTTGCGTTCGATCTCGAGATCCGCATCCGGCAGAAGCGAGCCCGGACGCGCGGTATAGGCTTCATCGCCCTTGAGCACCTTGCCCTGCAAAGCCTTCGGCCAGCCCGATGGCGGCTGCCCGAGATCGCCGCGCATCATCGAAACCACCGAATCGGGGAAGGAAACATCCTTGCCGGGGTTCTCCACATCCGCGACACTGAGATCCTGGCTGACCATCATCAGCGCCATGTCGCCCACCACCTTGGAAGACGGCGTCACCTTGACGATGTCGCCGAACATCTGGTTGGCATCGGCATAGGCCTGCGCCACTTCATGCCAGCGGGTCTCGAGTCCCAGCGAGCGCGCCTGCTCCTTCAGATTGGTGAACTGGCCGCCCGGCATCTCGTGAAGATAGACTTCCGAGGCCGGTCCCTTGAGGTCGCTCTCGAACGCCGCATACTGGTTGCGCACCGCCTCCCAGTAGAACGAGATCCGCCGGATCCACTCGGTATCAAGACCAGGATCGCGCTCGTGGCCCTTTAGCGCCTCGACGATCGAGCCCAGGCACGGCTGCGAGGTGTTGCCGGAAAGCGCGTCCATGGCGGCATCGACCGCGTCGACGCCGCTGTCGACCGCCGCCAGCACCGTCGCTGCCGAGATCCCCGACGTGTCATGCGTGTGGAAATGGATCGGCAGGTCGGTGGCCTCGCGCAACGCCTTGAACAATTGCCGCGCCGCGGCCGGTTTCAGCAGCCCGGCCATGTCCTTGACCGCGATGATATGGGCGCCGGCCTTTTCCAGCTCGGCCGCAAGCGCGGTGTAGTACTTCAGGTCGTATTTCGGCCGGGCCGAATTGAGAATGTCGCCGGTGTAGCAGATCGTTGCTTCACACAGCTTGTTCTCCTCGCACACAGCGTCCATCGACACGCGCATGTTCTCGACCCAGTTCAGGCAGTCGAACACGCGGAACAGGTCGATCCCGCCCTGCGCCGCCTGGCGCACAAAATGCTTGACCACATTATCGGGATAATTCTTGTAGCCGACGCCATTGGCGCCGCGCAGAAGCATCTGCAACAGCAGGTTCGGCGCGCCCTGCCGCACCATTTCGAGCCGTTCCCACGGATCCTCGGTCAGGAACCGCATCGACACGTCAAAGGTCGCTCCGCCCCAGCACTCCAGCGACAGGAGGTCAGGCAGCGCCCGGGCATAGGCACCGGCGACGGCTGCAATGTCGTGTGTCCGCATCCGGGTGGCGAGCAGCGACTGGTGGCCGTCACGCATCGTCGTATCGGTCATCAGCACCCGCTTTTGCGCCCGCATCCAGTCGGCAAACCCCTTCGGCCCAAGCTGGTCGAGCCGCTGCCGGGTGCCATCTACCACCGGCATGTCGACATGCGGCACCCGCGGCGGCGCCGCATCGGCCGCCGGCAATGGACGTCCCTTGGTCTCGGGATGGCCATTGACGGTCACGTCCGCCAGATAGGTCAGAAGCTTGGTGGCGCGGTCCTGACGCTTGACCTGCTCGAACAGTTCCGGCGTCGAATCGATGAAGCGCGTCGTGTAGGTGTTGTTGCGGAACTCCGGGTGACCGATGATCGCCTCGAGGAAGGTCAGGTTGGTGGCCACGCCACGTATGCGGAATTCCCGCAGTGCCCGGTCCATCCGGTGAATGGTTTCCTCCGGCGTCGGCGCCCAGGCCGTAACTTTCTCAAGCAGCGGATCGTAAAAGCGTGTGATCACCGCTCCCGAATAGGCCGTACCGCCATCAAGCCGGATGCCGAAGCCGGTGGCGCCGCGATAGGCGGTGATGCGGCCATAGTCCGGAATGAAATTCTGCTCCGGGTCTTCCGTGGTAATGCGGCACTGCAGTGCATGGCCGTTGAGCCGGATGTCGGCCTGCGCCGGAACGCCCGATTCCGGCGTGCCGATGACGGCGCCTTCGAGGATGTGGATCTGCGCCTTGACGATATCGATGCCGGTCACTTCCTCGGTCACCGTATGTTCGACCTGGATGCGCGGATTGACCTCGATGAAGTAGAAGGCACCGGTGTCGATATCCATCAGGTATTCGACTGTGCCCGCGCCGACATAGCCGGTGGCATTTGCGATCTTGAGCGAGTAGGCCGCCAGCTCCTGCCGCTGGGCCTCCGTAAGGTAAGGGGCGGGGGCGCGCTCGACAACCTTCTGGTTGCGGCGCTGCACCGAGCAGTCGCGCTCGAACAGATGCACGGCATTGCCATGTGTGTCGCCGAGAACCTGGCTTTCGACATGGCGCGCCCGCTCCACCAGCTTTTCGAGATAGACTTCATCCTTGCCGAACGCCGCCTTTGCCTCGCGCTTGGCTTCGGTGACTTCGCGGGCCAGGTCCTTCGGGTCGCGAATGGCACGCATGCCCCGGCCACCCCCGCCCCACGAGGCCTTCAGCATGACCGGATAGCCGATCTCGTCGGCCATTCGTGCGACTTGGTCCATGTCGTCGGGAAGCGGCTCGGTAGCTGGTACCACCGGCACTCCAATCTCGATCGCCAGGTTGCGTGCCGCCACCTTGTTGCCCAGCCGGCGCATGGTCTCCGGCCTGGGGCCGATGAAGATGATGCCGTTCTCGGCGCAGGCATCGGCGAATTCCGGGCTTTCGGACAACAGGCCATATCCCGGATGGATCGCATCCGCACCCGACAGCTTTGCAACGCGGATCACCTCGTCGATCGACAGGTAGCTTTCGATCGGACCAAGATCCCGTTCCAGGTGAGGACCACGGCCGACCTGGTAGGATTCATCCGCCTTGAAGCGGTGCAGTGCAAGCTTGTCTTCTTCCGCCCAGATCGCGACGGTTTTCATCCCCAGTTCGTTGGCGGCGCGAAACACGCGAATGGCAATTTCCGAACGGTTGGCGACAAGAATCTTGGAAATCGGCACGAAGAGGCTCCCGGGTTTGGGCAAGAAAAGCGGGGCCTCAACGAGCCCCGCCTTCAATCATTAGCGCCTGTTTTGCTGCAGTGCAAATTGGAGCCGATCATCTTTAGATGGAATTGTTTGAACGCCGGGATTTCGAGATCTGGCCAGAAGCGTGCAGCGACGCGGCGCAAGCGCCGTTAGCCTCGCGCGACGCAGTCCAGGGCGCAAAAGGCCAGGTTCAAACAATTCCAGCTAAAGATGATCGGCTCTAGGAGATGAGCCCGAGCCGGAAGGCGATCGCCACCACGTGATGGCGATTCTTGGCCTGCAATTTGTCCTGGATGCCGTTCATGTACCAGTCGACCGTGTGCGCCGAAAGGCCCAGCGTGGCGCCCATTTCGTTGGACGTCATGCCGTAGCCCAGATACTCGAGCGTTTCCATTTCACGCCGCGTCAGGGGCATTGTCACCGGTCGGCTGATCCGCTCGTGCGCATCCGGATCGAGTGCCTCGAGCAGTTCCCAGAACGCCTTTTTGGCCAGCGCATCCATCATCGCCATTTCCGACGGGGACAACTCGACCGGACGGCCCGCGACTGTCAGGACGCCGACCAGGCCACGCCGGCCGTGGACAGGAAACGCATATCCGTCCTCAAGGCCGAAACGGCGGGCATCGGCCATCATTCGCTGCATCCGCTTGTGGTGGGGGTCTTCCTTGAAGGCTTCCATCGGCTCGCGCCAGCGATAGCCGCGCTGGCTGTGCCCCAGATAGCGGACAATCGGATCGATGGTTGCGTATTTCCGTTTCACATAGAGGTCGGGCCAGCCCTTGGGCCACTGCCCTTCGAGCATGATATCGGAAGCCGGACTCTCCGGTCCGGGTTGCCGCACCAGTGTGAAATAGTCAAATCCGAGCCGGCTGACAACATCGCGGATCCGGGCGCGAATGCTCTCTGCGCCTTCCTCTTCGTTTCGTTCAGCATCAAGAAACTGCAGAACGGCGTTCATTTCCATAATCTCCCCCAGAGGACCATATCCGGCGACTGTCGCTAAAAAATCAGTAATATTTGCCAGTAAAATCAGCTTTCAAAGCGCATTGTAATCCTAAATCTTGCAGTTGCGCCAGTATTTCTTTGCAATCTCACCACGAGGAAGCGAGTGGGTTCCGCTCCGCCACAAAAAACCGGCCCGCGCAGCAGGCGCAGGCCGGTTCGGTCAGGGTAGGGATCGTCAGGGATCAGATGCAGGCTTCGAACAGTGCCTTGGTATTCTCGGATGTCATCTCTACCGGATTGCCGCCGGCGCTCGGGTCTTCCAGCGCCATCGCCGTCATCTCGTCGATCCGGTCGCGGCCTACGCCAAGTTCGGCCAGCTTGTCCGGAACGCCGAGGTCGGCCCTCAGCTGGAGCACATAATCGTAAAACCCGTCGAAACCGCCGGAGATGCCCATGTAGGCCGCAGCCCGGGCGATGCGCTCCTCGATGACGGGGCGGTTCATCCTGAGCACCGGCGGCATCACCACCGCATTGGTCATGCCATGATGGGTATTGTAGACCGCACCCACCGGATGCGACAGCGCATGGATGGCGCCGAGCCCTTTCTGGAACGCGACAGCGCCCATGGCGGCCGCACTCATCATTTCCGCGCGAGCGTCCAGGTTTGAGCCGTCAGCCACCACCAGCGGCAGGTTTTCCTTCACCAGCCGCATGCCCTCGAGCGCGATGCCCTGGCTCATCGGATGGTAGAACGGCGAGGAATAGGCTTCCAGGCAATGCGCGAACGCATCCATGCCGGTGCCGACCGTAATGATCTTCGGCATCCCGACGGTCAGTTCAGGATCGCAGATCGTCACAGCCGGAAGCAGCTTCGGATGGAAGATGATCTTCTTGACGTGCGTCACCGAATTGGTCAGCACCCCTGCCCGGCCGACTTCCGAGCCGGTGCCCGCGGTCGTCGGCACGGCGATGATCGGCGCGATCGTGTCGGCATTGGCGCGGGTCCACCAGTCGCCGATATCCTCGAAATCCCAGACCGGACGGGTCTGCCCGGCCTGAAAAGCGATCAGCTTGCCCAGATCGAGGCCCGAGCCGCCACCGAAGGCGATGACACCGTCGTGGCCGCCAGCCTTGAACACGGCGACACCGGCCTCGAGGTTCTTCTCGTTCGGGTTCGGATCGACTTCCGCGAACATTGCCCGGCCAAGGCCAGCGGCTTCCAGAAGGTCGAGTGCATTGACCGTGATCGGCAGCGAGGCAAGCCCCCGGTCGGTGACCAGAAGCGGCTTCTTCATGCCCGCGGCCGCGCAGGCCTCGGCAAGTTCGGAAATGCGGCCAGCCCCGAAACGGATGGCTGTCGGATAGGACCAGTTGGCGCGCGGGCTCATGCGGATTTCTTTCTCAGATGGTAGGATTTGGGACGGGTGAGATTGTGGAAGCCGATTTCCGACAGCGAGCCACCGCGACCGGTGGCCTTGCAGCCGGTCCAGCACAGCGCCGGGTCGAGATAATCCGCCCGGTTCATGAATACCGTGCCGGTCTCGATCTCGGCGCCGATGCGCGCTGCCCGCTCGGCGTCATTGGTCCACAGCGAGGCAGTCAGGCCGAACTGGCAATCATTCATCAGCGCAAGTGCCTGCTCATCACTGTCGACCGGCATGATCCCGACAACGGGGCCGAAGCTTTCATCACGCATCACCCGCATGTCGTGGGTCACGTCGACCAGCACCTGCGGCATCAGGTAGGCGCCGCCGTCATCGGCCGGAAACAGCTTCGGATCGATCAGCCCGCGCGCGCCTTGCGCAATGGCCTCCGCCGTCTGTGCCCGGACTTCCTGCGCGAAGCGCACATTGGCCATCGGCCCGATGGTCGTCTCCTTGTCGAGCGGATTGCCGAGCTTGAGGCCCGACGAGACCCAGGCCGCGGCCTTCTCGACAAAGGCATCATAGAGCGGGCGGGCGACGTAGAGCCGTTCGATGCCGCAGCAGCACTGCCCGGCATTGAACATGGCGCCATCCATCAGCACGTCGACGGCCCAGTCGAGATCGGCGTCTTCCATCACGTAGCCGGGATCCTTGCCGCCGAGCTCGAGGCCCATGCCGGTGAAGGTACCGGCGGCGGCCCGCTCGATCGCCTTGCCGCCACCGACCGAGCCGGTGAAATTGATGAAATCGAAGCTGCCGGACGAAATCAGCTTCTCCGACCCCTGGTGGTCGAGGAACAGATTGATGAACACGTCCTCCGGCACACCCGCCTCATGGAAGGCGCGGACCATACGTTCGCCCACCAGCAGCGTCTGTGTCGCATGCTTGAGCACCACCGTGTTTCCGGCGATCAGCGCCGGAGCAACGGTGTTGATCGCTGTCATGTAGGGGTAGTTCCAGGGCGCGATGACGAAGACCACACCATGCGCCTCGCGCACGATCCGGCGTTCGAACTGGGCCGAGTTCTCGATCTCGATCGGCGCCAGCGCCCGCGCGGCAATCTCGGCCATGTAGTTGGTGCGCTCGTTGACGCCGCCGAACTCGCCGCCATAGCGCACGGGCCGGCCCATCATCCAGGCCAGTTCCGGCACCACTTCGTCTTGCATTTCTTGGAGCCGGGCGACGCCCGCCCGGACCAGGGCGATGCGCTCTTCAAGCGAACGTCGGGCCCAGTCCTTCTGCGCCTTGCGCGACCGGGCGACGGCGGCTGCCGCATCATCCACGCCCATGACCGGGCGCTCGGCATAGACCGACCCGTCAACCGGCGATATCAGTTTCAAACTGCTCATTGCTTGGTCTCCCTCAGGCGGCCTTCCCGTGTCTGGGCAGTGCCGGCCATCATACATGTCTGTTGCGTCTGCCGGTCAGGCGCGCTCGAAACCGCGGGCGATTTCCCAGTCGGTTACGGCCTTGTCGAATTCTTCCTGTTCCCACTCCGCGCAGCGCACATAGTGGTCAACCACGGCATCGCCCAGGGCCTCCCGCAGCATTTGCGAGTTCCGCAAGGTTTCCGTCGATGCCCGCAAGGTCGAGGGGATGTGCTTGGCGTTCGCATTTTCGTAGATGTCACCGGCCGTCGGCGGCGCCAGTTCGAGCTTGTTCTCGATACCCTTGATTCCAGCCGCCAGCAGCGCCGCCTGGGCAAGATAGGGGTTCATGTCCGAGCCGCCGATGCGGCATTCGACACGCACCGCCTTGGTGCCCTCGCCGCACAGGCGGAAACCGGCGGTGCGGTTGTCGACCGACCAGACCGCGCGGGTTGGCGCAAAGGTGCCCTTCATGAAACGCTTGTAGCTGTTCACATAGGGCGCCAGGAACCAGGTGTAGTCCGAGGCGTACTCGATCAGACCCGCCATGAAGTGGCGCATCAGCTCGGACATGCCGTACTCGCCGTTCCCGTCGCGGAACGCGGGCTCCTTGCCGCTCCACAGCGACATGTGCACATGCGACGACGAGCCCACCTTGTTTGCGTTCCACTTCGGCAGGAAGGTGACCGAACGGCCATTGGCCCAGGCAATTTCCTTGACCGCGTGCTTGGCAATGGTGTGATGGTCGGCGCAATCGAGCGCTTCCGAGTAACGGATGTTGAGCTCTTCCTGGCCGGTCTCGGCTTCGCCCTTCGAGTTTTCGATCGGAATGCCGGCGGCAAACAGATGGTTGCGTACCGGGCGCATGATGCTCTCTTCCTTGGTCGTCTGCAGGATGTGGTAATCCTCGTTATAGGCGCTGATCGGGGTCAGCTCGCGGTAGCCCGAGCGGGCGAGATCGCGAAAACTCTGCTCGAACAGGAAGAACTCGAGCTCTGTCGCCATCATCGCCTCGTAGCCCAGTTCCTTCAGCCGGGCGATCTGCACTTTCAGGATCTGCCTCGGCGATTGCGGTACCGGCTTGTGGGTATTGTGATCAAGAAGGTCGCACAGCACCATCGCCGTGCCTTCCAGCCACGGCACCCGCCGCAGGGTGGAAAGGTCGGGCTGCATCACGTAGTCGCCATAACCCGCCTGCCAGCTGGTCGTCGCATAGCCGTTCGGCGTCGCCATTTCGAGGTCCGTCGCCAGCATGTAGTTGCAGCAATGGGTTTCCTTGTGGCTCGACTCGATGAAGTTCTGCACATGGAAACGCTTGCCCATCAGGCGGCCCTGCATGTCGACACAGCACACCAGCACGGTGTCGATATCGCCGGAGCCTGCGGCAGATTTCAGCTCATCGAAGGTAAGGTTTCCAGCCATGTGATCTGATCCTGGTAAGCGGCCCCCGGGGGCCGGGATTTCGTGATGCGCTGTAGCGGCAATCCGCCCCCCGGCGCAAGCCGGGAGGCGGCGATTTCAAAGGTCCGCGCAATCAGCTTTCGCCGTAGGGGAATCCAGCGGCATTGATGACGCTGTTGTATTCCTTGAAGATCGAGATGACCTTTGCCTTGGTTTCGCTTTCCGCGGCAATCTCGTCCCAGAACACCTTGGCGGCGTCTTCGACCTGTTTCCAGTCGGAGGCCGGAACCGAGCGCAGCTGCAGCTTGTCGCCGGTGGCGCGCAGCTTGGCTTCGCCGCCCCAGTACCACTGGTTGCGGAACGTGTGGGTCGCTTCCATACAGGAAATGTAGAGCGCCTTGAGGTGTTCCGGCAGCGCGTTCCACTTCTCCTCGTTGGCGAACCAGGAACCGATCCAGGCGCCGGAGATGTTGTTGGTCAGGAAGTAGTCGGTCACATCGGCCCAGCCGACCGTGTAATCTTCGGTGATACCCGACCATGACATCCCGTCGAGTTCGCCGGTCTGCACCGCAACTTCGGCGTCCTCGTAGGGAATCGACACCGGCACCACACCGAACTGGGTGAGGAAGCGGCCGGCGGTCGGGAAGGTGTAGAGCTTCAGACCGTCGAGATCTGCAACGCTGGTGATTTCCTTCTTGGTGTTGAAGTTGCACGGATCCTGGCCCGCAGCCGAAAGCCAGACAACGCCGGTACCCGAATAGGCTTCACGCCAGATGTCGGCCAGACCGTATTGCTGGAACAGCACCGGCACATCGAGGATCGAACGCGTTGCGAACGGGAAGTAGCCGCCGAACAGACCCACTTCCACGGGTGACGCCATCGAATCATCATCCGAATGCACCGCATCGATGGTGCCCGCCTGCATGGCGCGGAACAACTCGCCAGTCGGCACGATCTGGTCTGCGAAGAACAGCTCGATCACCATCTCGCCATTGGCCGCCTTGTTGAAGGCATCGACGAAAGGCTGGGTCACATACTGGCCCAGTGTCGCGCCTGCATATGTCTGCATGCGCCAGCGGATCGGCTCCTGCGCAATCGCCGGCGGTGCGGCGAGCGCTGTTCCGGCTGCCGCACCGGCGGCAACGCCGGCCTTGGTCAGAAATTGACGCCTCTTGATATTGCTCATGCTGTTCTCCTTTTTGGTTTCGTCTTCTTCGGATGTGCTCACTTCAGCCCTGGAGTTTGCCCCGGAATTGCTCGGGCAACCACAGTGCGATTTCCGGGTACATCATCACGATCACCAATGTGAGCAGCATGACCGCGACGAAGGGAATGACGGACACATAGATATGGCGCAGCTTGATCTCCGGCGGCGCCATGGCCCGCATCAGGAACAGGTTGTAGCCGAACGGCGGCGTCATGTAGGCGATCTGGCAGGTGATGGTGTAGAGCACACCGTACCAGACCAGATCGAAGCCGAGGATCTTGACCAGAGGCACGTAGAGCGGAGCCACGATCACCAGCATTGCCGTGTCGTCAAGGAATGTCCCCATCAGCAGGAAGCTCAACTGCATCAGGATCAGCACGTGCCAGGGCTCGAGACCGAGCTGGCCGAGGAAGAAATTCTCGATCGCGCGCACAGCACCCAAACCGTCAAACACCGCGCCGAAACAAAGTGCGGCCAGAATGATCCACATGAACATGCAGGAGATGCCGAGCGTCTTGCGCATGACGTTCTCCATCACCTCCCGGGACAGTCGTCCCTTGATGAAGGCAGCGGCCATCGAGGCCAGCGCGCCCACGGCCGAGCTTTCCACCAGGCTGGTGTAGCCCATCAGGAACAGCCCGTTCATCAGGAAGAAGATCATGAACGGCAGGAAGCCGGCGCGCAGCAGGCTGATCCGCTCCTTCCAGGTAATCGCGTCGCGCTCGGCCTTCGGCAGCGGCGGCCCCAGATGTGGTTGCAACTGGCAGCGGATGGCGATGTAGAGAATGAACAACCCCGCCATCAGCAGACCCGGAAACACCCCGGCAAGCCACAGCTGGCTCACCGGCTGCCGTGCGATCATGCCGTAAAGCACCAGCACCACCGACGGCGGAATCAGGATCCCGAGCGAGGATCCGCCCTGGATCACCCCGGTGATCATCACCTTGTCGTAGTTGCGCCTGAGCAACTCAGGCAGCGCGATGGTCGCGCCGATCGCCATGCCGGCAACGGACAATCCGTTCATTGCCGAAATCACCACCATCAGGAAGATCGTGCCGATCGCCAGCCCGCCCGGAACCGGCCCGAACCAGACATGAAACATCCGGTAGAGATCGTCCGCGATCCGGCTTTCCGACAGCATGTAGCCCATGAAGATGAACATCGGCAGCGTCAGCAACGGATACCATTTCATCAGCTTGATCGATTGCGTGAACGCGATCTCGACACCGCCGGTGCCCCACAGCGGCAGCGCAGCGATCACGGCGACAGCACCGATGACGCCGAACACACGCTGTCCGGTCAGGAGCAGCGCCATCATCGAGGCGAACATGAACAGCGCGATAAGTTCGTAGCTCACAGGCCGGCCTCGCTTGCATGGTTTACGCTGACACCGCGCAGGAACAGAATGTCACGGAAGAGCTCGGCCACGGTCTGCAGCAGCATGAGCAGAATACCGATGACAGCGACGACCTTGACCGGCCACATATAGGGCCGCCAGACCGAATGCGCCCGCTCGCCCCACTCGATGGCATAGGTCGTGCTTGAGATGCCGCCATAGAGCAGGACGCAGAGATAGAAGATCAGGAACAGCACCGTGACGGAATCGATCGCCGCCTTGCGCCTTGGAGACCACATGCCGTAGATCAGGTCCATCCGCACGTGATCGCCCATCTGCATCGAATAGGCGCCGCCAAGCAGGTAGTAACCGACCATGATGAACTGGGCGAACTCGAGCGTCCAAAGCGCCGGCGATCCGGCATACTTCGTCACCGACGACCAGAACAAGACGCCCATCAGCGCAAAGATCAGATACATCGCAAAGCGCCCGACACGCCTGTTGAAGGTATCGACGATCCGGATATAGCGTTCCATGAAACCCATTATCGTCCGGCCCCCGGGCAACGCCTTTTCTCCACCGGAATGGCGCACTCACGCATGAAGATGTCCCCCTTCTGTTTTCAGCCGTTCCACTGAAACGGCGAGAAGCTCGGCGATATGCCCGGCCCATTGCTGCTGGCCGGCATTATCGGAAATGAGATCATTGCGGATCTCGAGCATGACGTTGGCGATTTCCCGGGTCAATCCATGACGCTTGAGCGTATGGGTCACGCCGTCCGCAGGCCCATAGGGATAGTTCCGGCTGACCTTTTCAAGCTTCATCGACGCGGCTGCCTCAAGCATCCCATCGGCGAGCCGGCGGTCTTCATCGTGCAGTATTCCCAAAAACCCTTCGCGCGGCCTGCCAAAATAGACTGGCGTAAACGAATGGATGGTGACAAGCACCACGCTGCGACCCTGCGCCAGCCGCGCATCGATCAGCGCATCGATAGCCTGATGAAACGGATGGTACAGTGCCCTGGCCCGGCGCGCCTTGTCCTCGGCGCTGAGCCCGGCATTGCCCGGGATCTCGTAGATCTCGCTTTGCTCGGGATAGGCGCCGGCAGATTCCGGCGGGCGGTTGCAATCATAGGCAAGCCGTGAAAACCGCTGCAGGACAAGCGCGGCATCAAGGCGCTCCGACACCAGCTCCGCCACGCGCTCGGCGCCGATGTCCCAGGCGATGTGGCTTTCCAGCGCTGCGCCATCGAGCCCCAGGGTGCCGAGCGACTTCGGCATGGTTTTCGACGCATGCTCGCAGATCAGCACAACGTCGCTTGCCCCGCCGGGACGCAGCACGGCAAAGGCAGGCCCCTCTGATGGTTCGATCAGCGTTTCGTCGTGCATTCGGTAACGGGTCCCCGGCTGCCATGGGCGGCAAATTTCCTATTCGTAACATTGATTAGGATTGCTCTTCCTTTGTCAATCCTGTAATTTTTATTACATATTTCGGAGTTCTGGAACGGGGATCGACATGGCCATTCGCGAACAGGTTCAGACAGCACTGGGAACCCTGCCCGGCGCCGAGAAGAAAATCGCCCACGCCTTCCTTGCCAATTATCCCAGCATCGGCCTGTCGACGATCGCCGAGCTTGCAGCACTTGCCGGTACCAGTGCCCCGACGGTGCTGCGCTTTGTCTCCCGGCTGGGTTTCGAATCCTATCCCGAGTTCCAGCGGGTGTTGCGCAACGATGTGCAGGCGCAGCTGATGTCGCCGCTCGAACGCGCCCGCACCACCGGGCCCGACATCGACAATCCGGCGCTCAAGGCCAGTTTTGCCGGCATCACGGCCAATCTCGCGGCCACACTGCGGGCAGTACCCGAAAGCGAGTTCGAGGCCGCCTGCGACTTGCTCTCCGATCACAAGTCCGCCTGTTACTTGCTGGGTGGCCGGTTCACAGATACCATCGCCGCCTACATGGCTGCGCATCTGCAGATCATCCGTCCGAATGTCAGGCATTTTGACGGGCAGACATCGACCTGGCGCGACCAGCTGCTCGATGTGCGCCCCGGCGATGTCGCCGTCCTTTTCGATATCCGCCGTTACCAGTCCGACCTGGTCCGTCTGGGAGAACTGCTCGTCGAGCGCAAGGCCCGCATCCTGCTGATCACCGATCCCTGGCTGTCGCCGATCGCCCGCTCGGCGCGTGTGGTGCTGCCCTGCGTGGTCGACGCCAACCGCACCTGGGATTCGAGCATCACCCTGATGGCGGTCGCAGAAGCGCTCATCGACCGGGTCTCCCGCGCCCAGTCTGAAGCGGCGCGCGCCCGCATGCAGGCGCTCGAAGACATCCACTGGAACAACCTCCCAGGCCGGTGATGTTATCATTCATGCCTGCGCGGGCATGCCTGCACGGGAACCATCAGACGGGCGGCGGGCAACGTGAGCAAGCTTGCGCAAACCGGCGCTATCCACTACCCATCGAACATGGATCAGCAAACCGCATTGGACGCCTTTTCGGCCCTCAGTCAGGAAACAAGACTCGCCGTTTTCCGGCTGCTCGTATCCGCCGGTCCTGAAGGCATGACCTCGGGCGAGATCGGCGAAAGCCTGAATGTCCGCCAGAACACCATGTCGACCAATCTCGGCATTCTGCTCAAGGCCGGACTGGTGCGGCGCGAACGCGACGGACGCAATGTCCGCTATCATGCCGATCACACAGGCATCAGCGGTCTTCTCGGTTTTCTGCTGGAAGACTGCTGCGGCGGCAACCCCGACCTCTGCCAGCCCATCATCCGCCAGCTGTCCTGCAACTGATTACGCTGTCAGGGCGAAGACGTCGCCCGCCGGTACAGGTGCCAGGTCGCATGCCCCATCACCGGCAGCACCAAGAGCAGCCCGGCAAACACCGGGACGAGTGCCACCAAGGTGCACACGCCGACGATGAAACCGAAGCCCAGCATCGGCAGTGGATTCTTCACCACGGTCGCGATGCTTGTGATCATGGCCGTGACGAAATCGACTTCCCGCTCGGCCAGCATCGGCAGCGCGATCACCGTTGTAGAAAACAGCACCGTCGCCAGGAACGCCCCGACAAGCGTGCCGACCATCAGGAATCCCCAGCCTTCCGGCGTCGACAACACGATATCGACAAACCGGTCCCAGCTGGAGAACGACTTGAAGCCCAGAAACAGCGCCAGCAGCAGGCGAACCTGGTAGACCCAGATCCAGAAGATGAACATCACCACGAAGGCCATCCAGCCAAGCTGCCGCTCGCGCTGGTAGAAGACCTGCGCCAGAACGCCCTTTGCGGTGATCGGCTCACCCATCCTGCGCCGGCGGCTGACTTCGTAGAGTCCCACCGCGACAAACGGGCCAAGCAGCGGAAATCCGATGGCCAGCGGGATGATCATCCATGGCGATCCGATGCGCGTCAGAAACGCCAGGATCAACAGGCCGCCGGCCATGTAGATCGCCCCGAAAAAAAGGCCGTAGCCCGGATGCGCCTTGAAGTCGTTCCAGCCGTCTTTCAGGCTCTCGCGCACATCATCCAGCGAGAGTTCCCTGATATGCGGCGCGCCCGCCGGATTGTCTCGAACCAGTTCCCCTGTCTTGTTGGGCATGATGTCCTCCCTCATTCCCCCTCGAACCAATGTGCAATTGTGCCCAACCACGCATGCTTCGACAATGATCCTGATCAACAAAGCGGCATATCCCGGTCGAGGAAAGGAATTCCGCCGTATCGGTATCGGCAGCACATCGCGCATTCCCACGCTGCGTGGCCGTCCGGTCTGGTAAAATCGCGGGAAAACACTACTTATGGTGGGCACGCCGCGATCCCGGTTCTGCCTTCTGCCTGCGATCGTCGAGAGCCAGACCGGGAGTATCACATGTCCGCCATCATCATTGCAGTGCTGGTCCTTGCCACCGCGTCGACCGGCGCCCTGTTCAAGCCGGGAGAATGGTATCAGGAACTGCGGCGCCCCAGCTGGACGCCGCCCAACTGGGCCTTCCCCGTTGTCTGGAGCATACTTTATCTGGCAATCGGCTTTGCCGGCTGGCTGGTGTGGGAAGCGCAGGGCATGGGGCTCGCAA
This sequence comes from Parahoeflea alexandrii, assembly GCF_024105735.1. GTDB lineage: Bacteria > Pseudomonadota > Alphaproteobacteria > Rhizobiales > Rhizobiaceae > Hoeflea > Hoeflea alexandrii. The sequence goes on from NZ_JAAAML010000002.1 coordinate 149,682, forward strand.
TCGCCTTGTGGCTTGCCCAACTGGTCTTTAATGCCGCCTGGTCATGGCTGTTCTTCGGACGCAAGCGTATGGATCTGGCATTCGTGGATGTCTGCCTCCTGTTCCTGACCATCATTGCCTTCATTCTCGCTGCCGCTCAGGTTTCGCAAACAGCCGCCCTGCTGTTCCTGCCCTACGCGGCCTGGGTCGCGACAGCGGCAACTCTCAACCGTGCCGTCTGGCGCCTCAATCCCGATGCCGCCCCGGCCTGAAGCCACGGAAAGATATCGTCACGGATGAGGTCGCCATTGGCTCTGCCTGTACAGGTTCCAGCCATCAAACCGCTTCCATTTCACACTCCCGCGTTTTAGGAAGTGAGCACACCGGAGGCCCGGCCTTCCCAGATCGCAACCGAGGCAAGCATGACCAGTTCCCCCTTCGTTGTACCGCAGGCCCGCCGCGGCAGTGTCGCAGTCGACGTCGGCGGCGTTATCGTGGGTGGTGGCGCACCCGTGGTGGTGCAGTCGATGACCAACACCGACACCGCCGATATCGACGCCACCGTTGCCCAGGTCGCAGCCCTGCACCGCGCCGGCTCCGAGATCGTCCGGATCACCGTCGACCGCGACGAGAGCGCTGCCGCGGTCCCGAAGATCCGCGAGCGCCTCGAACGGCTCGGTCTCGATGTGCCGCTGGTTGGCGATTTCCATTACATTGGCCATACCTTGCTCGCCAACCACCCTGCCTGTGCCGAAGCGCTGGCGAAGTACCGGATCAACCCGGGCAATGTCGGCTTCAAGGACAAGAAGGACCGGCAGTTCATCGAAATCATCGAAATGGCCATCCGCTACGACAAGCCGGTCCGTATCGGCGTCAACTGGGGCTCACTCGACCAGGTCCTGCTGACGCGGCTGATGGACGAGAACGCCGCCAACGGATCGCCGCTGAGCGCCCGCGATGTCACCCGCGAAGCGATCATCCAGTCGGCGCTGCATTCGGCGGCTCTGGCCGAGGAAACCGGCCTGCACCGCAATCGCATCATTCTCTCCGCCAAGGTCAGCCAGGTGCAGGATCTGATCGCCGTCTATTCCGAACTGGCGCGCCGCTCCGACCACGCGCTTCATCTGGGCCTCACCGAGGCCGGCATGGGCTCGAAGGGCATCGTCGCCTCCTCCGCGGCCATGGGAATCGTCCTGCAGGCGGGCATCGGCGACACCGTCCGTGTCTCGCTGACGCCGGAGCCCGGAGGCGACCGGACCCGCGAAGTCATCGTCGCCCAGGAACTGCTGCAGGTCATGGGCTTCCGGCAGTTTGTGCCGGTGGTCGCCGCCTGCCCCGGCTGCGGCCGCACCACCTCCACCGTGTTCCAGCAACTGGCGCGCACCATCGAGGATGATCTGAGACGCAACATGCCGCTCTGGCGTGACAAATATCCGGGAGTCGAAGGACTTCAGGTCGCCGTCATGGGCTGCATCGTCAACGGTCCCGGCGAATCCAAGCATGCCGACATCGGCATCTCGCTTCCCGGAACGGGAGAGAGCCCCGCCGCACCGGTCTTCATCGATGGCAAGAAGGCCGCAACCCTGCGCGGCCCGAAGATAGCCGATGATTTCCAGGCCATGGTCGCCGATTACATCGAGAAGCGCTTCGGCGCGTCCGCCTGACAGTATCCGCGGGACGGACTTGCCGGTCGCACCGGCGGCATTCAGGCGGAACGCGCCCTGTTCTGATCGCAGGGAAGCCAGCGCTCGATCATCGCACCGAGTTTTTCCGGCGAGATCGGCTTGGACAGGTAATCATCCATTCCGGCGGCAAGGCACCGGTCCTCATCGCCCTTGAGCGAATGCGCGGTGACGGCAATGATCGGTGTCGGGACCAGGCCCTGGCTGCTCTCGATCTCGCGGATGGCCTGGGTCGCTTCCAGCCCGTTCATCTCGGGCATGGATACATCCATCAACACGATTGTCGGCCTCAGGTCGCCCCACATCCTCACCGCTTCACGCCCGTTGACAGCAAGATTATGCGTCAATCCCAACCCGTCCAGTGTCTGCTGGAACACGATCTGGTTGATCGGATTGTCTTCCGCCACCAGGACCAGCGGTTCGCTCCGCTCCGCATCAACCGGCCTGACCTCGACGACCGGCTCAAGTGGCTCGACCACATCTGGCGGTGGTTGCTGAAGGGCCGGTTCCGGGGCGGGTCTCGCCATCGGTGCAGAAGCCTCGGTATTGACCTTGGAGCTTTGCAATGCCGTCTCGACAGTGGTCCGCAATTGCGCGGTCCGGACCGGCTTGGTCAGTTGCGCGAAGATATCGAGATGATTGAGCGCTGCGAGCTGGTCCGCCTGGTCGACCGAGGACAGCACAAGGATCGGTGTATCGGCAATCTCCGGTTCGGCGCGGATGGCGCTGGCCACTTCGGCGCCGGACATGCCCGGCATCTGGAAATCCAGAACCACGAGATCGATGCCGATCCCCAGCTTCGAGCGTGCATGCCGCAACAGGTCGAGGCCGATCTCCCCGCCTTCCACGGCCACGCAGTCAAATCCCCAGTCACGGATCTGCTCGGTCAGGATCATCCGGTTGATGGCATTGTCGTCAATCACCAGGACGCGGCGACCGGATGAAGGCTGGGAAACCGGCTCGGCGGCAAGGCTGCTCTTCGCATCCACATCCATCTCGATGACGAAACTGAAGGTGGAGCCGACCCCGACTTCGCTCTCGAGCTCTATCTTGCCGCCCATCATCTCCACCAGCCGGGTGGCGATTGCCAGACCAAGCCCGGTGCCTTCATGCTTGCGGGTCGAGGACCCGTCGACCTGGCTGAATTTCTCGAAGATGGTGGCCTGCTTGTCGGCAGGTATTCCCATCCCCGTGTCACGCACGGCAATGGAGATCGCCAGCCGCTCGGCAGCGTCGACCGGTGCAACCTTTTCCCAGTTGATCTCGACCATGACGTGGCCCTGATCCGTGAACTTGACGGCGTTGCCGACCAGGTTGGTCAGGATCTGCCTGATCCGCCCCGGATCGCCGATCAGCTTGTCCGGCAGACCAGGCGCAATCCGGACCACCAGTTCGATGTCCTTTTCCACCACCCGCGCCGACATCAGCGTCGCCACATCCTCGGTTGTATCGACGAGGTTGAAAGGCTTCGGATTGAGCGTCATCTGGCCGGCATCGATCTTGGAGAAATCGAGAATGTCGTTGATGATTTCGAGCAACGCATTGCCGGACTTGAGGATGACATCCGTGAAGGTGCGCTGTCGCGTATCGAGCTCCGTGCGCGTCAGCAACTCGGCCATTCCGAGAACCCCGTTCATGGGCGTGCGGATCTCGTGGCTCATCGTCGCAAGGAACTCGGATTTCGCCCGGTCGCCCATCTGCGCCTTGGTCAGCGCCGCATCGATCTCGCGCGTCTTGTCCTGCAGCCGCTTGATCATCTGGCGGATGATGATGTCGATGGGAACGAAGACACCCAGGCCGGTCACGAGGAGCACGCCGATGGTGGCCAGGAGGTATCTTTGCAACAGTGCGCCCTGCGCCAGCGATTGCATCGCCAGGTAGTCGCGGAACTGTTCCTGCACGAACAGGTTGGATGGTTGAATCACCTCTTTGAACATCGCCGAGATTTCGCGGCCCGCCCAGTACATGTCCTTTTTGGTCTTGGCAGCGTCCAGACGGTTGGCCCCGAGCATCTGCCGGTGATTGAGGAACGGGTCCTCGTTGGTCATGTAGCGCGATTGTGACTGGATCTTGTGCGTCAGGCCACCAGGCAGTTCGTTCCACTTGTCATTGAGGTGCTTAATGTCCCACCGGGCCCGTTCGAAACGGAATCGCAGGCTCGACAGGGCGGAAACGATGTCGGGATCGACGGGCAGGTTTTCCCGGATCTGGCGTTTTTCCGCAAGCGAGAGACCATCCAGCCGAATGTCGACATCCGCCTGGTGATCCACATAGGTCTGCGCGAGCCGTTCGGTTCGGTCGGCTATGGCGCGCAGGGCGTGATCAACTTCCGCAAGCTCGGTCGAGACCGATCCGACCTGCTGGATCAACCGGTTGCGCTCACGTTGCTCGAGAAAGAAGAACGTGCAGATCACGGCGATCGCCGTCAACGCGGCGATGTAGCCGATTCTCAGCGTGATCACCGATCGCCGCGCGACAGCGGTTTCATCCTGTTCTTTGCGTTTGTCAGTCATGTCTCTGGCAACATCCGTTTGACCGGATATTGCCGCGAGATCGTTAATTAAAAACCTACAGGCGAGCACTTCCTTGAGGTTTAGACCGGCGCGAGATCCCCCGACACCGGGATCAGCTCTCCCGTCTGGCGATGAAACGTGCAGCCTGCCGCAATGTCTCGGCTTCTGGTCCAAACGGCTCAAGCAGGGCTGCCGCTTCCTCCACCAGCCCGTCAAGCCTTTGCCGCACGGCGGCAACGCCATGCAGCGAAACCAGCGTTCCTTTGCCCCGTCCGGCGTCCTTGCCCGCAGCCTTGCCAAGGGTCGCCGTATCGGAGGTCACATCGAGCAGGTCGTCGGCCAGCTGAAACGCCAGTCCGACGATCTCTCCGAACCTGGTCATCCGGGCCAGTGTTTCGTCATCGGCCCGCGCGGCAAGAGCCCCTGCCGCACAGGCATAACGCAGAAGCGCGCCGGTCTTCATCGCCTGCAGCCTGACGATACCCGCCTCGTCCGGCGTTACCCTCTCCGCATCCAGGTCGAGCGCCTGGCCTCCGACCATGCCGCCGATACCGGCCGCCCGCGCCAGCTGGTTGACCAGCTGCAACCGGGCTTCCGCCGGCAGCGCAGTCTCCGGCGACGACAGGATGTCGAATGCCAGTGTGAGCAGTGCATCCCCGGCGAGAATCGCCGTTGCCTCGTCAAAGGCGACATGCACCGTCGGCTGACCGCGTCTGAGATCGTCGTCATCCATCGACGGCAGGTCATCGTGAATGAGCGAGTAGCAGTGAATGCACTCGAGTGCTGCAGCAACGCGCATGGCAGCGGGTTCGGGCGCACCGAGAAGACGTGAAGTCTCGACAACCAGGAATGGCCGCAACCGTTTTCCACCGTTGAGAACGCCATGCTGCATCGCTGCAAGCAGGTGAGCCGGACGGGCGATTTCTCCGTCAAGCAGGGTATCTGACAGCAGCGCTTCAAGCGTTGCCGCCACCTTTTGCGCGGTGGTTTCAAGCCGCGCGGCGAAGCTATGGGTCGAATCCGGGTTCATCGCGATCTCATGCCATGCGGTGATGCGGGCGGCAACGGTTTGTTTGACGCTTTCTCCCTTGGTGACAGTCAGCGGCTTCTCGCAGATCCGGGCTGCACTGGTCTGGTCTTGAGCCGGCAAGATCGCTATGCACGCAAGGCAGACTTCCCGGACACGGTCTTGCGCAAACAGGAAAACCAGGTGGCCAGACAGAAAACCAGCCCGACCTCGAGGTCGCCGCAAAAACCGGGCAAGCCGCCACGCCGCTCCCTGCTGCGGCGGCTGCTGCTGTGGTGCCTTGCCCTTGTTCTTTTGCTGCTGTTGCTGCCCTACCTGCTGATCCCGCTCTACAAGCTGCCGGAGATCCGTCCGGTCTCCACGCTGATGCTCGCCGAAACCCTTTCCGGCCGCGCCTATGAACGCCAATGGGTCGGTTTCGATGACATCGCCCCGGTTCTGGTGCAATCGGTGATGATGTCGGAAGACGGCCAGTACTGCGCCCATTCCGGCGTCGACTGGGAGGCGCTCAATCTCGTCATTGACGATGCTCTGGAGGGCGAGGTCACCCGCGGCGCCAGTACCATTCCGATGCAGACGGCAAAGAACCTGTTCCTGCCTTCCACCCGGTCGGTTCTGCGCAAGGCACTGGAGATTCCGATCGCGATGTGGATGGACGTTGTCTGGTCAAAACGACGGCTGATGGAGATCTATCTCAACATCGCCGAATGGGCGCCGGGCATCTACGGCATCGAGGCGGCCTCACAGGCCTATTTCGGTGTCCCGGCGGCAAAGCTCTCGGCCCGACAGGCGGCATTGCTTGCGGTCACCCTGCCCAATCCGATCAAGCGCAACGCCGCCAACCCGTCGCGCGGCATGACCCGGCTGGCCGGCGTCATCGAGAAGCGCGCCAGCCAGTCCGGAGCCTACATCAAATGCCTTTATGATTGAGTTCAATCGAATTGGCTTTTCCGGCCGTTTTGCGCGTGCCAGATATTGGCAGCCAATCAGCACAAGGTACCCGACATGACCGACCCGGTTCTCTACATCGGCAACAAGAACTATTCATCCTGGTCCTTTCGCCCCTGGATCGGAATGCGCACCGCCGGCATCGCCTTCGAGGAGAAGCTGGTGCCGTTCGACATGGGCGCCGGCAATCCGGCGTTCAAGGCGTTTTCGCCGACCGGCAAGGTGCCGGTCCTGGTCGATGGCGATGTGACCATCTGGGAATCGCTCGCCATCCTCGATCATGTCGCCCGCAGGCACCCTGAAGCCGGGCTCTGGCCTGAAAACTTGAACGACCGCAGCAAGGCGATGGCGATGAGTTCGGAAATGGTGTCGTCCTTCTCCGCCCTTCGCTCGGCCTGCCCGATGAACATGCGCCGCGAGCGCAAGCCGATCGAAACCACCCCTGCCATTCTTGCCGACGTGGCCCGCATCCAGTCACTATGGAGCGGCTGCCTTGAGAACAGCGGCGGCCCGTTTCTGTTCGGCGCGTTTTCGATTGCAGACGCCATGTTCGCTCCGGTGGTCAATCGTCTTGATGTCTACGCCTTCGAGACCGGGCCGGTCGTGACGGACTACATGGCGCGGATGAAGGCGCTGCCGGCCTGGCGCGAGTGGGAAGCCGCGGGCCGGGCGGAGCCCTGGGTCGTCGCCGAGGACGAAGCATGAGGCTCTTGCCTCGGTGAGCAGCGATGGCATGGCCGAGCGTGAGTCAAAAAAACACGCGCACCGCTGGTCAAACCTGCAAATGCCATGTATAAGCCCGGCAAATTTCCGAAATCGGCATGTGTCAGTTTCGGCCCTTGGGTCGACCTTTGGACATGCCTGTACGCTCAATAGGAGTTTATAATGGCTGTTCCGAAGCGCAAAACCACCCCATCCAAGCGCGGCATGCGCCGTTCCGCTGACGCCCTCAAGGCCCCGACCTATGTCGAGGACAAGAATTCCGGCGAACTGCGCCGCCCGCACCACATCGATCTGAAGACAGGCATGTACCGCGGCCGTCAGGTGCTGACGCCGAAGGAAAGCGCATAAGCTTTCTCAAAGCTTTGATGGCTTGAAAGCCGGTCCTCGCGGGCCGGCTTTTTTCGTTTGCCCGGCGGCTTGCGAGCCCCCGCCTGGGGAGACCCGCCTCACCAACAAGGGCCTGAAACGCAAAACGCCCGGGAACCGAAGTTCCCGGGCGAATTCAACTCAGAGCGACCAGCCTAACCAGCCAACCTCTGGTGTGGCTTTTCAGGCAGCTTCGATGGTCGAAACTGCAGTCTTGCCTGTGCGGCGGTCTTCGGCGGTGTCGAAGGAAACCTTCTGGCCTTCGGCCAGACCGCGCATGCCAGCACGCTCAAGTGCAGTTGCATGGACGAAAACGTCCTTGCTGCCGTCGTCAGGTGCGATGAAGCCGAAGCCCTTTTGATCATTGTAGAATTTAACGGTACCGGTTTTCATGGGGGAAGTCCTTTATGTCCATGAATGTAATTTCCGGCGCAAGCGCTCTTCAAAGCGCTCGGCGCAGGCGTTCGTCATCGAGTTTAAGTGAAGTGTTGAGCGTGTCTCCGCCTCGGGCGGTGAGCGACCAAGTCGTCCGGTCCAAAAATCGATAGGCAGTTCATACACTGGTTTTCGCTTCAACACAAGCAAAAGCGCGATCACCGCCCGAGCAGGCCGCAGATCCCGGCCCGCCAGCATGATCCTGCCTCGCAATACCGGTCCCGATCAGGCTGCAACAGCCATACCTGCGACCCGATCACGCACCGCGCGGAACGGCACCAGCTGCCGCCGCTCTTCGTCCCACAGCGCCAGCGGCACGCAACGCAAGCTCTGCCAGAATGTCAGCCGGCCAATCTCGGCCAGTTCCGGAAAATCCTTGAGAACCTGCGGCAGACGATAGAATGGAATCCGGCTCGACAGGTGGTGTACATGGTGAATGCCGATATTGCCCGTCATCCACATCAGCGGCTTGGGGAGATCATAGAATGAACTGCCGTGCAGGGCGGCATATTCGCGTTCCCACTCCGGCGCATGATCCCAATGGGTCGGATCGAACTGGTGCTGCACATAGAACATCCAGACACCGATCGAGGCGCCGATCAGCATGATTGGCAAATGGATGATCAGGAATGCCTTGAAACCGACAAGCAGACCAAGCGCGACCCACATCACCACGATCGCAAGGTTGGTCGCCATCACGCTCTTCCAGGACATGAGCCCGTCCTTCAGCGCGGTGACTGGCAGACGGTGCTGCAGCATGAAGATGAAGGCCGGTCCCAGTCCGAACATGACCAGCGGATGCCGGTAAAGCCGGTATTTCCAGCGCCCGGCATTCGACAGGGCCAGGTATTCCTGAACGGTCAGCGTATCGATATCGCCGATGCCGCGCCGCTCGAGATTGCCCGAACCGGCATGATGGATCGCATGCGAACGCCGCCAGTAGTCATAAGGGGTCAGCGTGATCACGCCGAGGACCCGTCCGACCCGGTCATTCCATTTCGCGGTGGTGAACATCGAGCCGTGACCGCAGTCATGCTGGATGATGAACAGGCGCACCATGAGAAAGGCTGCCGGGATCGCCAGCGCCAGGGTCAGAAGGATGCTGTAGGAGAGGGCAAACCACATCAGCGCCCAGACAGAAACCAGAAGTCCGAAGGTCAGCACCGTCTCGAATGCGCTCCGCCCATCACTCGGCAACCTGTAGGGTTGCAGACGCCGCACCCACTCCCGCGCTGATCCTGTCACCATCCGTAATTCTCCCGAAATTGTTCCTCGTCTGCCGGATATTATTGACTGCACCGGCACATAGTTGCGGGGGCCATACCACGCCGCTTCGTCAAACGGCATCTTTTTCTCGGACAATCACCAACTCACGATGTGTCACATCGTCACTGCAAGTGTTACCAGTGGCCGGATTTACGTGGCGACCAAAGCGGCCTAGGAAATTTAAATCGATTGAACCGGAGTCCTGAATGTCGACCTCCAGCCTTGTTGCGCCACCGATGCTGTCTCCGCAGCGTCTGGCCGTCTCGCTCATGTTCCTGGCCAATGGCTTCGTGGTCGGCAGCTGGGCTCCCAAGATTCCCGAATTTGCCGCACGTCTGCAACTCGACGAAAGCGAACTCGGCCTGATGATCATGTGTTTCGGTATCGGCTCGCTTTGCGCCATGCCCGCTGTCGGCGCCATGATCTCCAGAGAAGGCTCACGCCGGTTGATGCTTCTGGTGGCGTCGGCGACGGTCCCCTGCCTGCTGCTCGTCACCTTGGCGCCTTCAATCTGGACCGCCGCGCTCGCACTGTTCCTGATGGGCGGCATGATCGGCGGCATGGATGTCGCCATGAATGCCAATGCGGTGGAGGTGGAGAAACGCCAGGGACGGGCCATCATGTCTTCCTGTCACGGCTTCTGGAGCCTTGGCGGCGTCGCCGGTGCCGCCCTGGGCGGCGTTCTGATCGAACTCTACGGGGTTCAGCTTCACGCCGTCATAGCCTGCCTGCTGACAGCCGCGGCCTTGGCGATTGCCTGGCCCCGGGCTCTCGCCGATCCCCCGCACCGGGAAGTGCCGGGGGCGGAAGGTTCCCTCGCAACGGCTCCCCGGCCAGGCCTGCTTGCGGCCGGCGCCACCGTCTGGCTGACCGGCATCATCTGCCTGATCGTGATGACGCCGGAAGGCGCCATTCTCGACTGGGGTGCGCTCTACCTGCGTCAGGAACTCGGTGCTGACCCGGCGCTGTCGGGCCTTGCCTTCGGCGCCTTCTCCGCTGCCATGGCGCTGATGCGGTTTCTCGGCGATCTGGTGCGGGACCGCTTCGGCGCGGTCAGGACCTTCAGGGTGTCAGCGGTTCTGGCCATGATCGGCCTCACCATGGCCGGCCTGGCGCAATCGCCCCAGATGGCGATCCTTGGCTTCGCGATTGCCGGACTGGGCTTTGCCAACACCGTGCCGATCGCCTTTTCAGCCGCCGGCAACCTGCCGGGACTGCCACAGGGACTGGCAATCTCCGTGGTCACCTTCATGGGTTACTCGGGCATACTGTTTGCGCCCTCGGTGATCGGCTTTATCGCCGAGCACACCGGTTTTGCGGCGATCTACCTGGCGCTTCCAGTGTTCGTGATCATGCCGCTGGTCTTCTCCGGCCTGATGCGGCATGCCGACCGCCAGAAAGCCTAGCCGCCGCGCAGCGCAGCCAGCCAGCCGAGCCCGTCGACGGTACCGGCCCTTGGCCGGTATTCACAGCCGACAAATCCCGCGTACCCAAGCTCGTCCAGGGCCTTGAGAATCCGGAGATCGTCGAGTTCACCGGATCCCGGCTCGTTGCGGGCGGGCACCGAGGCGATCTGGACATGTCCGATCACCGGCATCAGCGATTTGAGCCCGGTCAGCACGTCGCCACGCAGGATCTGCCGGTGATAGATGTCGAATTGCAGTTTCACGCCGGGGTGGCCGAGAGTGTCGATCAGTTCTGCGGCGCGCTCGAAATCATCAAGGAAATAGCCCGGCATGTCGCGCCCGTTGATCGGTTCGATCATGATCGTCACGCCCTGTTCCGCAGCTGCATCGGCGGCAAAGGCAAGCTGCTCCCGGTAGCAGGCCTGGTGCACCGGGTCTGCCGCATCGGCAATCCCGGCCATCATGTGCAGCCGCGGAGTTCCGATGACAGCTGCGTAGTCGAGCGCCGTCCGCACCGACTGGCGAAACTCGGCCTTGCGCCCGGGCAGGGCCGCAAGCCCCCTTTCGCCCGCTTCCCACCTGCCCGGCCAAAGATTGAAAAGCACCTGTTCAACGCCCGCCCGGCGGCACCATTCGGCAATATCCTTGGCCGGATAATCATAGGGAAACAGGAACTCCACCGCATCGAACCCCGCATCCGCCGCCGCCCGGAACCGCTCGGGAAACGCATGTTCGGTGAACATCATCGACAAATTGGCGGCAAAACGCGGCATCGGCAGCTCTCACGGAATCACGGATCTTGCCGCGTGTTGCGTGTCCAGCGCGGCGGCACATGTTTCGCCGGAACCGCCCCTCGACACAAGTGCGCAAGAGAAAACCGCCGGATCAGGCTGCGATCCGGCGGTTTGAATGTCGGCAGGAATTGTCAGCGGCGCCGAAACGGCTACCGGCCGGGCCCTTCAGACGTTCCAGTTGGCATACCAGCTCTTGAACAGCTGATACTGGGTCTCGGCATATTGCCGCTGCGAATCCGTCAGCGCGTCGGTTTCGTTGAAGTGCAGGGTGTATTCGGTGTCGCCATTGAGCACCATCAGGTGCTTGTAATAGAGAACCAGGTCCGCGCCCTCGTCAAACGAGGACAGCACCCCCAGCGCCTCCTCCAGTTCCTTGGCCTGAACCCGTGCTTTGGCGTCGCCTGTCGCCGCCTTCTTGCACAGATCGACCAGGTGCAGGACTTCGCGCGGCAACGCATTGCCGATGCCGGTGATCGCGCCGGTGGCGCCGCAATTGACGAAGCCGTGATAGACATTGGTGTCGACGCCAACCATCAGCGTGACGCTGTCATCCGCCGAGGTGATGTTCTCGGCCGCGTAGCGCAGGTCCGCCGCACCGCCAAACTCCTTGAAGCCGATCAGGTTGGGATGGTCCTTCCTGAGCGCGAAGAACAGCTCGGCACGGGTCGCAAAACCGTAATAGGGGCTATTGTAGATCACCGCAGGCAGCTCGGGCGCCGCCGACAGGATCGCCCGGAAATGCGCCGACTGGGCCCCCGCCGAACTGCCGCGCGACAGCACCCGCGGGATAACCATCAGCCCTTTCGCGCCAACTTTCGCGGCATGCGCCGCATGCGCCACTGCCAAGGCACTGTTGATCGCGCCGGTGCCGACCACGGTCGGAATGCCCGCGGCGACAAGCCGTTCGACGCCTTCCATGCGCTGCGCGTCGGTCAAGAGCGGCCAGTCGCCCATCGACCCGCAATAGACCACCGCCGACATGCCGGCGGCGATCAGTTCCTTGCCCTTGCGCACCAGCGCGTCGAAATCCGGCGTCCGGTCAGCCTTGCAGGGTGTCATCAGGGCCGGCATGCAGCCGGTGAAGATCGAGTTGTCCATCATGTGTTTCCTTTGATTTCAATGAACCCGCATCCGAGGCTTGAGGTCTGGTGTCCCCCCGGAACGTCGGCGACCCATGCGGCTGAGATCTGGCCACAAGCCGTTACGACCGATGATATCGTATTGTATATTCATTGTCGACAATTGATGTTGCCGGACACCAACGCGCATTGCGATCAAGACCGGCGCATGAACACATCAGCGATGTCCTGTCGGGTTCAGAGGCTTATGTCGGCGTTCAGCCGGCGGTCCTCGGTGATGTAGGTCTGGATCTGCCGCACGATCTGCTGTGCATGCGCCTGGGCGATCCGGTCGGCCGCCTCGATATCCTGCCGGTCGATCGCCGCGATCATGTCCTCGTGCTCCTGCAGGTAGACCCGCGGCAAGGCATCATTGTGCGATGAATAATAGAGCCGCAGCAGCCGGCGGCCTTCGTCCAGCAGCCGGCTGAAAAGATCGGTGTAGTAGCGGTTGCGTCCCGCCTGCGCGATCCGCACATGGAAATTGCGGTTGACCTCGATCATCGCTGGCACATCGCGCGCCTCGACGGCCAGCGTATAACCCCGCTGCAATTCACGGATCGCTTCCAGGTCATCTTGCGTCCGGCTTGCCGCTGCCAGCCGCGTCGTCACCCGGTACATCAGCGACAACGCGTCGAAGAACTGCGACAGGTTGGGAAAATCGATCGGCGCGACAATGGTGAACCTGTTGGGCAGTGTCACCACCAGCCCTTCACCGGCGAGCTTGACCATCGCCTCGCGCACGGGGGTCCGGGAAATGCCGAACCGCTCGGCGAGCTTGACCTCGTCAACCGGGCTGCCTGGCTCCAGTGTCAGGTTGAGGATCTCGTGCCTGAGCGTCTCGTAGACCGCACCGACACCCTGACCGCGCTTGCGCTTTGCATCGGGAAGCTGCACCGGACCCGGTTCGTCAAGGCTCATCTCTCACTCCAGTTTCCCGTCCTGCCAGTTTCCCGCCCGGCCAGTTTCCCGCCCGGCCAGTTTCCATCCGCCAGGCTGCCCGGACAGAATTCGACGACTCACGACAATTCAGGATAGCGACCGGACGACATATCTACGGACAACGGCATGGAGGGTCAATTATTCCGCAAAGCCGCCCCATCCGCCACAGGACCCCACCATTTCTCTTCACGAAACCGGCTCATGCGCCAAATCCTCAAATAAGAGAGATATTGTACGACATCAAACCATATTCGCAGACAGGGTTGCCATGGCCGGCACAGCCAGGCAGCCGGGCATGAAAACGGAGAAGCTGAGACCGGCAAACCCGTCAGGCAGTAGTGCGCAGCTGCGCCTCACCATTCACCGCCCTGGATTTTCCGCCATCGACTGATCGCAGCAGGGTTGCGATCGTCTCGCTATCGACGGGACGGAAGTAATGATAACCCTGAGCCAGAGGACAGCCGATCTCGAGCAGCCGCTCCGCCTGTTCGGCGGTTTCGATCCCTTCGGCGATGATGCCGACTTGCATCTTCCGCGCCATGCTGATCAGGGCCTCGACAATGGCTCCACAGGCCATGTCCGTGAGCAGGCTGTCGACAAAGGACTTGTCGATCTTGATGTAGTCGACCGGAAAATCCTTCAAATGACTGAGCGAGGCAAAGCCGGTGCCGAAGTCGTCCAGCGCAACCTGCAGGCCCAGCGCTCTCAGACGCGCCACCTGGCTCGCCACGCTCTGGTCCATGAGCACATTCTCTGTCACTTCGATCTGGAGATAGGACAGTGGGACACCGTGCCTCCGGAAGGCCGCCTGCAGACGCTCCTCGAGATCGCCGCGCTGAAAATCAACCGTTGAAAGGTTGAGCGCCACATGGCGCAGTCCAAGCCCTTCGTCGATCCAGCCACGCATCGCGCTGGCAATCTGTTCCAGCATGCAGCTGGCCAGGCGAAACGCATTCTTGGAATCGGTCAGCCCCATGGAAAAGGCGCCGGCGCTGATGATCTCTCCCTCATCGGTGCGGATCCGGGCAAGCGCCTCCACCCCGACGATCTTGGCGCGGCGGATACAGATCACCGGCTGGAAATGGGCAAAGACCCGGTTCTCATCCAGCGCCTTGCCCAGCAGTGCGGTCTGTTCGGTGCGGCACTGGATTGCGGTGCGCAATCCTGGGTGAAAGTGGATGTATCCGCCTCGGGCGGTGCTCTTCGCGTGATAAAGCGCCAGATCGGCATTCTGACGCAGCTCGTTGGCGCTGATGCCATCCATCTTGCTCACAACCCCGCCAATGGTGACTTGCGGCACGATCGTGTTGCCATCACATTCGCAGGCGGGCTCCATCCGGTCCAGCAGCCGCTGCGCGAGCATGGCAAGGTGGTCGGCATCGTCACAGCGGGGACAAATCACGGCAAACTCGTCTCCACCAAGCCGGTAGACGCTGACGCCGGGGCCCAGACTGGCAAGCCGGCGCGCAATCTCGCGGATCAGGGCATCCCCCACGGAATGCCCCATGCTGTCATTGACCTGCTTGAGATTGTCCATGTCGAGCAGGAGCAGGCCGAACCGGCGCTGCTGAACGCTCATGGTTTGAGTAAGCTCCTGGTCAAAAGCGTAACGGTTGGACAGGCCGGTGAGCTGATCGTGATAGGCCAGGTGCTGCAGCTTGCTGCTGACTTCCGCCCGTTCCATGGCGATTGAGCAGAGATGGACACAGGTGTCGACCAGCTGGCGCTCCATGTCGGTCGGCCCGCGCGGTTCGCTGTAGTAGAATGCAAAGGTGCCAACCACCCGGCCCTCGGGTGACTTGATAGGGCTGGACCAGCAGGCCTTCAGTCCCAGCGGAAGCACAAGATCAGTGAAGCCGTTCCAGCGGAAATCAGTCTCGATATCGATGGCTTCGACCGGAACACCGAGATAGGCAGCCGTGCCGCAGGATCCGACCTCCGGCCCGATGGCAATGCCATCGATCGCCTCACCATAGGATTGGGGCAGGCTTGGCCCGGCAACCGGATGGATCAGACCTTCGCTGTCGACCGCTGCGATCGTGCAGATCGCACCCGGCGCAAGAGTCTCGGCACGCCGGCACAATACATCAGCAACACTGCCGAAGTCCGTGCCCGTGGCAACGGCCTCCAGTATCTCGTTCTGCAATGCAGACAATTCGAAGCTAAGTCCGGGTTGCATGAGCTGTTCCTTTGCTTACACCTCGACACAAAAGCAAAAGCTAATGTGGATTCTCTTTACACGAACCCAGATTGCGCATTTTCGAGCCAATCTCCCGCGGAAGGTTGCATGGTGGTTAACAGATGTTTACACCATTGGCGCGAGAAAATCGGCCGTGCAACACACCGCTCCTTGCGCGCAGGCAATGGCTGCATATAGACTCCCGTTGAGGTACACACATGTCAGAAGACCTGAGGCTTTCCAGCCCTTCCGCCCTGCGCAATCGCGGCCCGATCACCGAAGTGTTGCGCAATATCCTGCCTGAAAGCGGAACTGTTCTGGAGATTGCCAGCGGCTCCGGCGAACACGTCACCTCTTTTGCAGCCTCGTTTCCCGCACTGACCTGGCAGCCCTCAGACCTCTCGGTGCAAGCACGCACATCCATATCGCAATGGATTGAAGCGGAAGCGGTGGCCAATGTTCTGCCGCCACTCGATCTGGATGCTGCGAGCGGCACCTGGCCGGTTGACCATGCTGATGCGATCATGGCCATCAACATGATCCACATCAGCCCCTGGCAGACAACTGAAGGGTTGCTGAAGGGAGCAGGCAGATGTTTGCCTTTAGGCGGCCTGCTCTTTCTCTACGGCCCCTTCCGGCATGAAGGGCACCCTTTTGCCCAAAGCAATATCGATTTCGACACGAGCCTGCGCGCCCGCGATCCCGCCTGGGGGATTCGCAAGCTGGAGAACGTGGCGAGCCTCGCCGGACAGTCTGGCCTGATCCTGACCTCGGTCATCGAGATGCCCGCAAACAATCTCTCGGTCGTCTTCCGGCGGCAGTAGAGCCACCGCCAGAAGGATTGTGTCGTACCGGTTCATGTCGCGTTAGAGCGTGCAGCGGTTTTGCGACAATCACTTGCAGAGAATAGAGGCAAGCGCGCGCCTGAAACCGGTGCCAAATGAGACGCTTGGCGAGTGATGCGCTCTAGGTGCCCTCGCCGGTAACGCTCAGGCCCAGCACCCGCCAGCTCTGCATGCCGCCGCGATAGTAGAAGATGCGCTCGGCCGGATAGCCTGCAGCTATCATGGCGCGGATCGCGGTCGGAGACTGGCCACACCACAACCCGTTGCAGAACAGCGCCACCCGTTTGGCATTTTCACAGTCCCAGCCATCGAAATCCGGTTCGCAGCCAAGCTGGCTCAACCGGTCACCCGTCTCGGTGTAGGGCAGATTGATAGCGCCCGGAATCGACCCGCCGCGGAACCAGTCGACCGTGCGGCTGTCGACGACGATCGCCTCCGGATCCTTGAGCATGTCGATCAGTTCGACCTCTCCGATCGTCGTCACCCCTTCCGCCGGCGAGATCGGCTGGATGCAGAACGGCGGACACGCCCGCGAAGTGCGGGCAAACTCACCGGTGATTTCGTGCTCCTGATCCTGGATCCGGCGTATCTCCACCGGCCCTTCTTCGGTCTCCACGGTGACGCTCTGCATCTCCGACGTGATCCCGACCTTTAGCTCCTCGGCTGCCACCGACCCGCCAAGCGCCATCAGTGCAAAGCCAATAACGGTGAAATATCTGATCATGTGATCCTCCCTTGAAAGGACAACACATAGCAGGTTCTTTATATGATAGTGAAGACCATCAGGAGCCCTGTGGGGGCTCGTGCCCCACAGATTGAGAGCCTTGGCGACCGGAAACACGTGGTCCGGTCAGTTCACTCGCGGATACATCTGCGGCAGAGAGAAGCGGATATTGACGCAGACCTTGCCGAACGAGGTTGTTGAAACGCCTTGGATCACGGAAGGCGCTTTATTGCATCGCTCACCAAGCACCTGCTCCTCTACCTTCACTGAACAACTGATATAGTGCCAGTTCGGTCATCCGGGACGGCTGTAGCTCTTCCTGAAACCAGGCATTGCTGATGGCTGCGCGGAAGGCCGATTTCAGAGGTCTGAACGTCTGCAATTCTTGCCCGGTTGCTGGTCAGAAAACCTACCAGCTGACGTCGAACCTTTCGGCGAGATCCGATACCTGCGCTTGTGTCAGCAATGTCGGTGAAAGACCTCGGCACAGAAGGGTTAGTTTTGCCGCTTCCTCCAACTCTTCCATCGCATAGACGGCCGCGTCGAGATCCTTGCCGCAGACCACCGGTCCGTGATTGGCGAGAAGCACCGCGGATCGCTTGCCAAGCAGGCCTCTAACGGCGTCACCCATGGCCGGATCGCCCGGCATGAAATAGGGCAGCAGCTTGACCCGGCCGAGCTTCATCACGCTGTAGGCGGTGATCGGCGGGATCACATTGTCCGGGTCGGTTTCCGGCAGCACCGAAAGAACCACAGAGTGGCAGGAATGCAGATGCACCACGGCGCCCGCGCCATGCCGGGTTTCGTAAAACGCGCTGTGCAGCGGAATCTCCTTGGTCGGCGCGTCGCCGCTGACCAACTGGCCCGACGTGTCTATGAGACTGATGCGCCCCGGATCGATGAACCCCATGCTTGATCCCGTCGGCGTCACCAGCAGCCGGCCATCCGACAGGCGCACCGAGATGTTGCCGGAAGAGCCGTTGGTCAGGCCGCGATCGAACATCGATTTTGCCCAGCGGGCGATCCCGTCACGCGCCTTGGTTTCCTCGCTCATTGATCCCCCGCAAGCCTTGCCATTGCCGTTGTGAAAAAATCCTTGTCACCGAAATTGCCGGATTTCAGCGCAATCGCCAGCGCCCGGTCGTCGACCCGCAGAGCCGGTACACCGGCGGCAAGCCGGCCCCCGACGCCCAGTGTCCCGGCCCCGATGCCCTTGACGACGGCCCCGGAGGTTTCGCCCCCGGCGGAGACAATGCGCGCGATCCCGCGACCCACCAGTTCCGCGGCGAGGTCACGGAACAAAAGCTCGATCCGCTCTGCCACAACGTCGCGGCCATACCGCTCCTGCGCAGCCTTGACGGCTTCGGGATCAGCCGACGAATAGACCAGCGGTGCGTCATGCGACTGGGCCATGACCCAGTCGGCGGCGCTTTGCGCAGTGTGGGTGCCGTTCATGACATCGTCGGCGGTCAATTCCAGCGACGGGGTGAGGTCTCTGTAAGTGCTGATTTGCGCCCGCGTGGCCAGCGAGCAGGACCCCGACAGCACAACGCCCTTCCCGGCAACTCCGGCCCAGGACGGCGAGCCCGGTTGGAAACCGAAATTCAGCGGCAGACCCAGCGCGATGCCGGAGCCGCCGCAGAGCAGTTTGCGCCCCTTTGCAGCGGTGCCGATCGTGTGGAGATCCTCATCCTGAATGGCGTCGACAATGAACATCGCTCTCAGCGCAGCAAGCGCATCGGACACTTGCGCGGCTCCTTTGGACACTGTCAGGAATGGTACATGCGCCACCGGCCAGCCGGTCTGCCGTCCAAGCACCCGCCTCAGGTCCGGATCGGTCATCGGTGTGAGCGGATGGTTCTGCATGCCGCTCTCACTGAGCAGCGTGTCCCCGACGAACAGATGCCCCTGGTAGACACTCCTCCCATTTTCCGGAAAGGCCGGGCAGACAATCACCGACGTTTCGCCCAGACGCTCGGCCAGGGCTTCAACCACCGGGCCGATATTGCCCGCTTCGGTGGAATCGAAGGTCGAGCAGACCTTGAAGACGATTTGTCCCGCACCCTTGTCCGTCAGCCAGTCGCAGGCCTTCAGCGATTGCTCGACCGCCTCAGCCACCGGCGCGGTGCGGGATTTGAGAGAGATCACGGCCGCATCGCAGTCTGGACACTCCTGTTCCGGTATCCCAGCCAGCAAAAGCGTTTTCATCCCGGCTTCGGCGAGCGTCAGGGCAATGTCCGACGCCCCGGTGAAATCGTCGGCGATAACACCGATCTTCACAGCGTGAACTCCCTTGCAGGACCGCGGTCGAGCCTGACGGCATAGTCCGGCCCCGCACGCTCGAACAGGTTCATCACCAGCGGGTCATGGCCCGGAATGAGCAGGCTGCGATGGCTGGCCAGCGCCTGTATCCGGTCAAACCCCTCCAGCATGTTCTGCAGATCGACCACGATCGGAAACGGTTTGCGGGCAAACACGTTTTCATAATAATGCGCAGCATCCGATGCCAGGCAGAGCCATCCGGATGTGGTTCGCACCCGCACCGCCTGCAGCCCGCGCGAATGCCCGCCGATGCAATGCACCGTGACGCCCTCGGCAACTTCACCGTCGCCATCGTGAAACACCACCCGCCCCGAATAGACCCGCTTGACCGCCTCGCAGACATGATCGGCTGAAAACGGCATCCGCAGCGTGTCATGGCACATGCACGGCCCGGTGGCGTAGGCCATTTCGGCGGCCTGCAGATGAATGGTGGCATTGGGAAACTGGCTGAGACCACCGGCATGATCATAGTGCAGATGGGTGACGATCAGGGTGGTAATATCCTCTGGCTTGAGGCCGATGCCTCCCAGCGCAGCCGCCGGTTCGCGGATGATCGGCCGATCCCGGCGCCGGGCCTCGGCTTCATCGTAACCGGTGTCGACCAGAATGACCTGATCACCGGATTTCAGCACCCAGATGAAATAATCCATCTCATGCGGCTGGTCGTGGTTGTCGTCGAAGATGAAGCTGTCCTTGCGCGTCCGGCTGTTCCGGTCGGCATATTTCAGCGCATAGACTTCCCAGTTCATTGATGCACCGTGGCAAAGGTCCGCACGTCCTTGTCTTCGATCATCGCCCCGACCGCACTGTCGAACCGCTTGTAGTGCGGCGTCTGGCGGTGCGCATCAAAACCGGCGAGACCGGAATAGACTTCGTAGAGAAACACGGTGCCGGGTTGGTCTGCGTCGGTGCAGACGTCGAACTGATGGCACTCGGGTTCGTCCGCGACCGAGGCACGCGCGTTCTCCAGCATCAGCGGCATGAACCGGTCCATCTGGCCAGCCTTGATCTTGAACGTCACGACAACAGCAAACATGATTACCTCACTTAGCGGAAAAGATGGACCATCGTCATGGAGACCGCGGGAACGTAGGTGACCAGCAGCAGCGCACAGATGGCGGCGAAATACAGCATGCCCATTCTGCGGGCGATGGAAAGCACCCCGACACCTGATATTCGCGAGGCGACATAGAGCGTGGCACCCACGGGCGGCGTAAACAGACCAACGGCGACATTGCAGGTCATGATCACTCCGAGGTGCACAGGATCAATCCCGAAGGCCTGCGCGGTTGGCAGGAACAGCGGCGCGGTCAGCAGGATGGCCGGCACCGGATCGAGCACCAGACCGAGAACCAGCAACACCAGATTGACCAGGATCAGAAACACCCAAGGGCTCGAGGACAGGTCCTGGACAAAACCGACCAGCACCTGCGGCATCTGCTCGAGCGTAATCAGCCAGCCCAGAACCGTTGTCGCGCCAATCACCACCATCACCGTGGCGCTGGTCACGAACGCATCGATCATCAGTTGCGGCAGATCCCTGATCCGGAAATCGCGGTAGATGAAGATCGTCACTACCAGCCCGTAGACAACGGCCAGGGCGGCCGCTTCGGTGGGCGTTACCCAGCCGCTGAAGATGCCGCCAAGAATGAGGATCGGCATGAACAGCGCCGGCGCGGTCCCAACAAAGGAGCTCCACAATTCAGCCCGCGTGGTGGTGCGCCCCCCGGGATCGCAGCCGGTGGACTTGCCGACATAATAACAGACCGCCATGAAAGCCACGCCGAACATGATCCCCGGAACCATGCCGGCGAGAAACAGATCGGCGACGGAAACATTGCCGACAAAGCCATAGATCAGCATCGGGATCGAGGGCGGAATGATGATTCCGATGGTGCCCGCGGCAGCCACGAGGCCGGCGGCAAACGCCTTGTTGTAACCTTCTCTGGCCATGTTCTTGATCATCACCGAGCCGATGGCCGCACTGTCAGCGATGGCCGATCCGGAAATGCCGCCGAAGATCATCGAGGCGCCGACCACGACCATGCCCAGCCCGCCCGGCATGAAGCCGAAGGCTGCCCGGGCGAAGCCGATAATGCGCAGGCCCACGCCGCCGCGGCTCATCAGTTCGCCGGCAACGATGAACAGTGGAATGGCAAGGAAATGATTGGGCTCAACCCCGCCAATGAAATTGAGGTAAAGCGCCTGCAGCGGATAGCCCAGATCAAAAACAATGATCGGCAGCACGGCGGTTAGCAGGATCGCCCAGACCAGCGGCATACCCAGAAACACGGTGATCAGAAACACCGCAACGACAAACAGCAGGATCACAGCACGGCTCCCGTGTCGGCGCCATCGACATGATGCGCAATCGGCGGATCCTGGCGATCGGGCGGCGAGCGCCAGTCATGCACCATATTGAACAGATGGAAGATCAGCGACAGCGCGATGCCAACCGGCATCGAGGCATAGAGAAAGCCGACCGGCCAATACAGCACCGTTGTCCGCTGCGCCCAGGTGTGACTTGAGATCGAGTAGCCTTCGAAAATCAGGCTCGCCATCATCACCAGCACCACGATGTTGATCGCGGCCAAGAGAAAACGATGCGCGCCTTGCGGCACAAACAGCTCGACAATTTCAGTCACGCGCATGTGCGCGCCGCGAGCAATCGCTGCCGCGCATCCGAGAAATGTCGTCCAGAGCAGAAGGAACGCTGTCACTTCCAGCGACCAGGCCAGATCGAACCCTGCAGCGCCTCTGAGTGTTGCATTGACGAAAACAAGTGTCACGATCGACAGCCCGCCAAGTACGAGGATCATGTCGATCAGGCTGGAGAGAAGACGCAGCGGAAGCGGATAGATTGCCCTGTAGTCCATGCCAAATTCCCGGAGAAAGGATCAGGACCCGAAGGCCCTGATACAGGTTGCAGACAGAACGAAACCTATTTCGCCGGCATCATCTCGCGGATTTTGGCAGCATCGGCCAGAACCTTGTCAACGGCCTCCGCGCCATAGACATCCCGCGCCTTGTCATAGACCGATGCGACAGCATCGCGGAACGGTCCGATTTCAGGTGTTGAAACCTTGGCGCCGGCAGCTGTCATTTCTTCAAGCTGCGCATTGACCGAGTTCTTGACCAGATCGCGGCTGAACGCGGAAGAATCGGCGGCCGCCTTTCTGAAGGCTTCCTTGTCTGCATCCGAGAAGCTCTGCCAGGTCTTTTCAGACACAGTCAAAGGCAGCGGGCTGTAAACATGACGCGTCAGGGTGATATAGGGCGCAACCTCGTAGAAGCGGAGCGACTTGATGGTATCGACCGGGTTTTCCTGACCGTCGACCGTACCCTGCTGAATTGCGAGATACACATCGGTGATCGGCATCACCACGGTCTGGAAGCCGACGGCTTCCATGGTCCAGCGGATCATGTCGTTCGGAAACACGCGCATCTTCTTGCCGACCGCATCCGCGGGTGATGTCAGCGGGTCCTTGGTGGTGTAGCTGCGGAAACCGGCTTCCCAGGTCGACAGCACCCGGAAACCGACTTCCGGCAGCTTGGCAAATTCGCCCTTGAGCCATTCGGAATTGTCATAGAACTCCCAACCCTGCTCATAGGTATCAACCAGGAACGGCATTGCGGTGAGGTTCAGCGAGGTCAGGTGCGTGGCGTAGGAACCCGTCGCCGAAACCGTGAAATCAACACCACCGAGCTGCAGCTGCTCGATGGCCTTCGGGTCATTGGCGAGTTGGCCAGCGGGGAAGATACGGACTTCATACCGGCCTTCCGTGTACTCCTTGACCTTCTCGGCAAAAACCTCTGCCGCCGCCTGGCGGGACCCGCCGGGATTGTCGGTGTGGCTGAACTTCAGCACCGTTTGAGCGAGCGCTGATGTGGCGAACCCACCCATCAATGCGGTGGTGACGGCCAGCGTCTTGATCAGAGTATTCATGTTTTCCTCCCAGGCAAAAAACCGTGTTGCAATTATTTAACGTATACATTAAAAAATTCATTGTCAAATTCGTTTTGCAGCCAGATCCGGTGCCACAGTTACCGGTTCATCATTCAGGGGAAATTCATGGTCCAATCATTCGAAATCGCGGTTTTCGAAGGCGACGGGATCGGGCCGGAAATCACAGCGCCGACCATCCGCATCCTGGAAGCCCTGACAAACGGGCAGGATGATTACCAGCTTGCATTCACCATGGCCCCGGCCGGTGCCGCCCTCTACGCCGCAACCGGTGAAGCGCTGCCGTCCGCCTCGATGGAAACGGCTCGTCGTGCCGACGCCATCCTGCTTGCAGCCATGGGGCTGCCCTCCGTTCGCTACAAGGACGGGACCGAGATCTCGCCACAACTGGATCTGAGAATCGAGCTCGACCTGTTTGCGGGCGTGCGCCCGGTTCGGGTGGTTCCAGGCCAACCTACCCCGCTCAAGCTGTCGGGCGGCCAGACGATCGACTTCGTGCTGATCCGGGAAAGCACCGAAGGCCTGTTTCACTCGAAGGGAAAGGGCGAGGTCACCCGTGATGAAGCGCGCGAGACTCTTCTGATCACCCGCAAGACCAGCGAGAAGCTGTTCCGCTTTGCCTTCGACTATGCCGAACAACGCAAGGCGCTGGGCACCGGCAAGGGCCGGGTAACCTGCGTCGACAAGGCCAACGTGTTTCGCGCCTTCGCCTTTTTTCGCGAGATCTTCGATAGCGTTGCCAGGGACTATTCCCAGCTGACCGCCGACCATGCCTATGTCGACGCTACCGCGTTGTGGATGGTTGAAAAACCCTGGCTCTTCGATGTCATGGTGACGGAGAACATGTTCGGCGACATCTTGTCGGATCTCGGAGCCGGGATCATGGGCGGGCTGGGCTTGGCTCCCTCAGCCGATATCGGGCATAAGCATGCCGTGTTTCAGCCGTGCCATGGCTCCGCACCGGATATTGCCGGCAAGGGCCTGGCCAATCCATTCGCGATGATCCTGTCAGCCGCCATGATGCTTGACTGGCTGGGCACAAAGCACAACATCGAGCAGATGATTTCCGATGGAGCTTTACTGCGCGACGCCGTTTACAAGGTGGTCGCTAATGGGAGCGTCCTTACGCGCGACCTTGGCGGAACCAGCAGCACGGAAACCGCCGCTGATGCGGTTCTGGAAGAAATCACAGCAAAGGCGTGATCGTGGAAAAAACCTTGCGGGTCGCCTGTCTGGGCGCGGGATATTTCAGCCAGTTTCACTTCGACGCCTGGGAACGGATTGAAGAGGTGGAACTGGTCGGCATTGCCGACCGGAACATCGACAAGGCCCGGCCGTCTGGCCATCCGGCGTTCATCAATCTCGAACAGATGCTCGAAGCGACGTCTCCCGATCTTCTCGATATCATCGTACCGCCTCACACCCATCTGGACACGATCAGGGTTGCGCTTGATCATGGCGTCAAGGCCATCATCTGCCAGAAACCGTTCTGCGCCTCCCTTGCGGAAGCCAGGACTGCTGTCTCTCTTGCTGCGAAAGCGGGGGTTCCGCTGATCGTGCACGAAAACTTCCGTTTCCAGCCCTGGTACCGGGAGATGGCCCGTTCCCTTGCCGCCGGCGACATCGGTGATGTCCATCAATTGACCTTTCGCTTGCGCACAGGCGACGGCCAGGGTCCCGAAGCCTATCTCTCGCGCCAGCCCTATTTTCAGAAGATGGAGCGCTTTCTCGTCCACGAAACCGCGGTGCACTGGATCGACACTTTCCGGTTTCTGCTCGGGGACATCCGGGCAGTCTATGCCGATCTGAGAAAGATGAACCCGGTGATCGCAGGTGAGGATGCCGGTTACATCATTTTCGATTTCGATCACGGCGTCCGGGCCATCTTCGACGGCAACCGGCATCTCGATCATGCAGCCGAGAACACCCGCACCACTCTGGGAGAGGCAATTCTGGAAGGCACCACCGGAACGATCACCCTGTCCGGCAACGGCGCCTTGCATCTCCGCCCCTTCGGCGAGAATGCAACCCGGACCCTGCAGGAACCAATCGCATGGCGCGGCTTTGCCGGCGATTGCGTGTTTGCGCTTCAGCGTCATGTCGTCGATGGTCTGCTGGAAGGGCGACCATTCGAAAATACTGCAGCCGATTATCTTCGTGTTATAGAGATCGAGGAAGCGATCTACCGGTCAGCAAGCGAGGGTCGGAAAGAAGGGGTCTAGAGTGTCCGTGGAAGCAAAGTCAAAGTCTCACAGCATTCGGGCGGTGGATGCACTCAGAGCGTTGATTTTTGCGGGCGAACTGCCTCCTGGATCGGATCATCTTGAAAGCGAACTGGCGGAAAAACTCGGAATGTCGAGAACACCGGTCCGGGAGGCCACACTTGTTCTCGAATCGCAAGGACTGCTCGAAGTCCGTCCGCGCAAGGGCGTCCGGATATCGGCCCTGTCCGCCGATGACATGCGTGAAATCTACGAGGTGCTGACCGAACTCGAGAGCCTCGCCGCATCGCTTGCCGCCGACGCCCATTATTCCGAACAGGAATTGTCCCGGCTCAAATCGGCCACACTCGAAATGGAAGCCAGTGTCGCGGCCAATGACCGTGAAGGCTGGGCCCGCGCCGACGCCGCCTTCCACGACGAGCTGGTCCGCCTGGGCGGCAACAAGAGGATCCAGACCATCGTTTCCAATTTCAACGACCAGGTCCGGCGAGCGAGAGCCCTGACGCTGCACATGCGGCCGATGCCTAAGAAATCCAACGAGGACCACCGCGCGCTCTACGAAGCCATAGCCAAGGGTGATTCCACGGCTGCACGGAAGATCCACTGGCGGCACAGGACCGAAGCAAAAGACATGCTGATAAATCTGTTGAACCAGCACGGGCTTCGCCGGGTCTGAACTGGCACTTGCTGCGAAGGCGAGCAAAGGCCGCAGTGACTAAAATTCGCGAGACGGTCCCGACCGGGAAGACGGCTGAATATCGGTCATCGGTTGTGGCCGAGAACTTGGCTCCATTCTCGAGAATATGGACGCGTGCCGCATGCGGCGGCAAACGCACAAGCGCTGCCCTTTTCTGTGAGCGCGGCGTCTTTCGCGCCACATGATAATGTCCGCCCCAATGCGTTGTGTACCGCCTTTGTGCACCAAAACAGCAGTTGCGAATCCCTGAAACTCAACAAGTTGAGTGTTTTCAATGTCTTCAGGGGCAAATGGCGGAGAGGGTGGGATTCGAACCCACGGTGGAGTTGCCCCCACGCCGCATTTCGAGTGCGGTACTTTCGACCACTCAGCCACCTCTCCGCGTCTTTGGTCGGCGCAGCATCACTGCGCGGGCGCTTCCATAACCTCGCAGCGCCTGTTGCACAAGAGGGAAGTTTGCCTGTCTGCTGCCAAACCGGGCCGAACCGCCAATTTGGCTTGACTCAAGACCCCGTCTCACGTATCTCGCGACCCGAATGCGGCGTGGGGCTTCCTGCGCCGTTGGCCTTTGTCTGGGCAAACCGCAGGAGCGGATCCCTGGCAGGCTTCACCCGGCAGTGTCCCCCGCTGGACCCGGCCGATCCGTTCCGACTGGCAAAAAGACGGCCCGCCGCAAGGCGAGAGCCGGACGAACACGAAAGGACAAAAGATGTTCGCAGTCATTAAAACAGGTGGCAAGCAGTACCGCGTCGCCGCCAATGACGTTCTGACGATCGAAAAGCTCGAGGGCGCCGCTGGCGACACCGTCGAGTTCAACGAAATCCTCATGGTCGGCGAAGGCGCCGGCGCAACCGTTGGCGCACCTTTCGTCGAAGGCGCCATGGTCGTTGCCGAAGTTGTCGAGCAGGGCCGCGCCCGCAAGGTCATCGCCTTCAAGAAGCGCCGCCGGCAGAACTCCAAGCGCATTCGCGGTCACCGTCAGCACCAGACCGTCGTCAAGATCACCGACATCCTGACCGGTGGCGCCAAGCCGTCGAAGAAGGCTGCCGCCAAGAAGGAAGCTGCACCCAAGGCAGAAGCTCCGGCAAAGACCGAAGCCGCCGCAACCGCAGCACCCTTGTTCACCGCCCCGGCGGGCGAGCCCGACAATCTGACCAAGATCAAGGGCATCGGCCCGGTCGCAGCCGGTCAGCTCAACGAGCAGGGCATCACCACCTTTGCCCAGGTTGCCGCTCTGAGCGACGCCGACATCACCCGCATCGACGAAGCCATGCCGTTCAGCGCCGACCAGATCTCGGACTGGCGCGAGCAGGCCAAGGCTCTCGCGAAGTAATCAACCGCCCGTTCGGGCCCTGGCGGCCAAAAGCCGCAAACAGACAATCGCCCTTGAGGGCGGAACAGGAGCAGACCCATGGCACACAAAAAAGCTGGCGGTTCCACGCGCAACGGTCGCGATTCGAACTCCAAGCGTCTCGGCGTGAAGAAGTTCGGCGGCGAAGCTGTCATTGCAGGCAACATCATCATTCGTCAGCGCGGAACCAAGTGGCATCCGGGCACTGGCGTCGGCATCGGCAAGGATCACACCATTTTTGCCGTAGAGCCGGGCAATGTTGACTTTCGCAAGACAGCCAACGGCCGAACCTATGTGTCCGTTATCGCGAAAGCCGAAGCAGCGGAATAAGCCGGATCGCATTATGCAAGCCGGCGTCTCATCGACCCGGGCCTTGCAAGGCACCTCCGGAACACCGGACGAAAAAAGGGGAGATGGGACGCCATCTCCCCTTTTTCTTTGTCCAGAACCGGAGAACGACCATGAGACAGGATACACCCAGCAGCCCTAGCGTCAGTGCGCGGGCACCCAGAGACAACCTCAGTGACTGTACGAGCGCGAGCGACACGGAAAGCTTCGAACGGACCGCGTCAAGCTATGACTGCCCCGTTCTGTTGACCGAACACCTCGTCCTGCGCGCGCCCCACGCCGAGGACATCGACGCCATTGCCATTCTCGCCGACAATCCGGCCATCGCCACCATGGTATCGCGCATTCCGCACCCCTATAACCGCGCGGACGCCGAAACCTTTGTGCGAGCCTCCGCCAAACGCGGGAATGGCAATTGCGTCTATGCCATCACCGAGACCGAAACCGGCAAGTTGCTCGGTTGCTGTTCGCTGGAAACCGCCTCGGACGGAAAGGCGCTTGAACTGGGCTACTGGGTCGGTGAGCCGTTTTGGGGGCGCGGCATCGCCACCCAGGCCGTCCACGCCCTTGTTGACATGGCCTTCCGCACCCGCGAGATCGAGCATATCGACGCCCGCTGCCGGGTCATCAACCCTGCTTCCCGCCGGGTGCTGCAGAAAAGCGGCTTCCAGTTCCAGGGAACCGGCATGATCAACGTTCTGGCCATCAACGCCAGCGCCGCGGTTGAATGGTTCCGGCTCGACCGCAAGACCTGGGTCTCGCTGATCAGCTGGTCGAACGAGAGCCGCACCAGGACCCGGTAGCTCGAAAACCTTGCTGCCCGACCAATCCGGCTTGCACGGGGTGGCGTAGAAGGATCATGACACCGAAAGGATTTCGCCATGACCCTTCTGCGCCCTCTTGCTCTCCTGCTGTTTGCAGCCTTCACGTCTGCGCCCGCCTATGCCGCCGATCTCAGGCTTGAGGATTTCTTCAAGGGCAAGACCTATGCCTATGGCTCGTTTGGCGCCATCAACGGCACCAGCCGCAGCTTCCGCGTCGATCTGACCGGCCATGTTCGCGGCAAGGTTCTCACCCTGCGCGAGGATTTCCGCTACGACGACGGCGAGCGCGACACCAAGACATGGGTCTTCACCCGCACCGGGCCGAACACCTATTCCGGCACCCGCGAAGACGTGCTGGGCGAAACCACCGTCCGCCTGTCTGGCAACACCGCCCGCTTCACCTACCGTGTGGATCTCAATCCCGGCGGCAAGCCCAACATCGTCCGCTTCCACGACAAGCTCGTGCTGAAGGACGACGGCACCCTGCGCAACACTGCGCTGGTGACCAAGTTCCTGCTGCCGGTGGCCCGGGTCAAGGTCAATTTCGCCCCGACGCTTGCAGGCGCACAGGCCATCAAACCCTGACGGATCCGGAGCTGAACCCGCGAACCGGGGCGCAATAGGCTTTGACCTCGCGCCTCCGGGCGTTTATCGATGCGCCCAAAGCCGGAGGCTCACGCCGCTCCGGCTGCCTCGCGTTGAAAGCCCGGATCGGTAAAGCCAGATGAAATTCCTCGACGAAACCAAGGTCTATATCCGCTCCGGCGACGGTGGCGCCGGCAGCGTCTCTTTCCGGCGCGAGAAATACATCGAGTTCGGCGGTCCTGATGGCGGCGATGGCGGCCGTGGCGGCGATGTCTGGGTGGAAGCCGTCGACGGCCTCAACACCCTGATCGACTACCGCTTCCAGCAGCATTTCAAGGCCAAGACCGGCGGCCACGGCATGGGCCGCAACCGAACCGGAGCGGGCGGAGACAGCGTCACTCTGAAAGTGCCCGCAGGCACCCAGATCTTCGAGGAAGACAACGAGACGCTTGTTTGCGACCTGACCGAGATCGGCCAGCGCTACCGCCTCGCCGTCGGCGGCAATGGCGGTTTCGGCAATGCCCATTTCAAGTCCGCCACCAACCAGGCTCCGCGCCACGCCAATCCCGGCCTCGAAGGCCAGGAGAAAACCATCTGGCTCAGGCTCAAGCTGATCGCCGATGCGGGCCTGGTCGGCCTGCCCAATGCAGGCAAATCGACCTTTCTTGCCTCCGTCACACGGGCGCGTCCGAAGATCGCCAATTATCCCTTCACCACGCTGCACCCGAATCTCGGTGTCGCCACCATCGATGGCCGCGAATTCGTTCTCGCCGACATTCCCGGCCTGATCGAGGGCGCGCATGAGGGTGTCGGCATCGGCGACCGGTTCCTCGGCCATGTCGAGCGCACCCGCGTGCTTCTGCATCTGGTCTCCGCGCTGGAGGAAGATGTCGCCAAGGCCTACAAGACCGTTCGCCATGAACTTGAAGCCTACGGCCACGGCATTTCCGACAAGCCCGAGGTGGTGGCGCTGAGCCAGGTCGACGTCGTTGACGCAAAGGAGCGCGCCAACAAGGTCCGGGCGCTGAAGAAGGCAGCAGGCCGCGCGCCCTACGAAATCTCCGCCATCACCAGCGAAGGCATGACCGGTGTGCTCCGCGAGCTGCGCGATGTCATCGTTGGCGCCAAGGCGGAGGATGACGCTGCAGAGGCCGGCAAGACCACCGGCAAGGGCGGCACGAAAGACTGAAGATGGCAGGCAATCGCAAACCCGTTGCCGCGCACAAGCGCATTGTCATCAAGATCGGCTCGGCGTTGCTGGTCGACCGCGCCAGTGGTCTGAAGGCTGCATGGCTCGAATCCCTCTGTGCCGATGTCGCTGAACTGAAGCAATCCGGGGCAGAGGTCCTGGTGGTCTCTTCCGGCGCCATCGCCATGGGCCGCACCGTGCTTGGCCTGCCCCCTGGACCGCTCAAGCTCGAGGAAAGCCAGGCCGCCGCCGCCGTCGGCCAGATCGCGCTCGCCCGCGCCTGGTCCTCTAGCCTCTCAACCCACGGCATTGTCGCGGGGCAGATCCTGCTGACGCTGGGCGACACCGAGGAGCGGCGGCGCTATCTCAATGCGCGCGCCACCATGGCCGAGTTGATGCGCCATGGCGCGGTGCCCATCATCAACGAGAACGACACCGTCGCCACCAGCGAAATCCGCTATGGCGACAATGACCGGCTTGCCGCCCGCGTCGCCACCATGGCCGGAGCCGACCTCTTGGTGCTGATGTCCGACATCGACGGGCTTTACACCGCCCCGCCGCATCTCGATCCCGACGCCCGCTTTCTTGAAACCATCGACGCGATCACGCCGGAGATCGAGGCCATGGCGGGTGACGCAGGCTCCGAGCTGTCGCGCGGCGGCATGAAGACCAAGATCGACGCCGGCAAGATTGCCACCGGCGCCGGCTGCGCCATGATCATCGCCTCGGGCAAGACCGATCACCCGCTGTCGGCCATCGACAAGGGTGCGCGATCGAGCTGGTTCCAGCCCTCCGGCACACCGCAGTCGGCGCGCAAGGTCTGGATCGCCGGACAGCTCGAACCCGCAGGCAGGCTGAGCATCGATGCCGGCGCCGAAAAGGCGCTGCGCTCCGGCAAGAGCCTGCTGCCGGCGGGCGTCCGCTCCGTCAGCGGCAACTTCCACCGCGGTGACCCGGTCGCCGTGTGCGATGCGTCCGGGCGCGAGATTGCCCGTGGTCTCAGTGCCTATGACGCCGACGAGGCGCGCCGCATCGCCGGCCGCAAGTCGGCCGAGATCGAGGCCATCCTCGGCTATGCCGGCCGCGCCGCCATGATCCACCGCGACGACATGGTTATCGGCTGAACCGGCCAGACCGGCCTCCCGTCTTTACGCCGTCCCGCCGATTGCGTAAGAAACCTGCCTGATTGCACGCCGGGAGGAGCGCCATGCTCGACAAGACCGTGAGCCAAGCTGACATCGCTGCACTGATGGCCGACATCGGCCGCCGGGCGAAGGCCGCCGCGCGACCGCTTTCGATTGCCCTGACGGATCAGAAGAATGCCGCGCTCAACGCCATGGCTGACGCGATTTCCGCACGCCGCCAGGCAATTCTCGACGCCAATGCGCTTGATGTCGAAGCCGCGCTCGCAAGCGATATGGCGGCTTCCTTTGTCGATCGGCTGAAACTCGATGACAGCCGCATTGACGCGATCAACGACGGTATCCGTGCGATTGCTGCGCTTCCTGATCCGGTCGGCGATGTCATTGCTGAATGGGATCGTCCCAACGGGCTCAGGATCGAACGCGTCCGCACCCCGCTCGGTGTCATCGGCGTGATCTATGAAAGCCGCCCCAATGTCACCGCCGACGCCGGCGCCCTGTGCCTGAAGGCCGGCAACGCCGTCATCCTGCGCGGCGGATCGGACTCGTTCCATTCCTCCCGCGCCATCCATGCCTGCCTGGTCGAGGGTCTGGAAAGCGCCGGCCTGCCCGCCGACGCCATCCAGATGATCCCGGTCAGCGACCGCGCCGCCGTCGGCGAACTGCTGACGGGTCTGGGTGGCACGGTCGATGTCATCGTGCCGCGTGGCGGCAAGAGCCTTGTTGCCCGCGTCCAGGCCGACGCCCGGGTGCCGGTCTTCGCCCATCTTGAGGGCCTGTGCCATATCTATGTCGACAAGTCCGCCGATCCGGCCATGGCCCGCGCCATCGTGGTCAACGCCAAGATGCGCCGCACCGGCATTTGCGGGGCCGCCGAAACCCTGCTGCTCGACAGCGCCATGGACCGTGCGCTTGCAGCCGACATCCTGGCCGATCTGACGGCTGCGGGCTGCGAAGTACACGGAGACAATGCGGTCATCAACCTGATGCCCGCCGCCACCCCGGCGACCGAGGACGACTGGCGCACCGAATATCTCGATGCCATCATCGCAGCGCGGTTTGTCGACGGCATTGATGGCGCCATCGACCATATTGCTCAGTGGTCATCCAGCCACACCGAAGCGGTTATTGCCGAGGATCCGGCCGTGGTCGAGCGCTTCTTCACCGAAGTGGATTCCGCCATCCTGCTGCACAACGCCTCGACCCAGTTCGCCGATGGCGGCGAGTTCGGCATGGGCGCGGAGATCGGCATCGCCACCGGCAAGATGCATGCGCGCGGACCGGTCGGCGTCGAGCAACTGACCTCGTTCAAGTACCGCGTGCGCGGCACGGGCCAGATCCGGCCTTGAACGGAAAACCCGCCAGGGTCCCATCCTACCTGAAGATGCCGCATGTCGAGCCGGGCATGAGCGTCGGCCTGTTCGGCGGGTCGTTCAACCCGCCGCACCAGGGCCACGAACTGGTGGCCGAAATCGCGCTGCGCCGTCTCGGCCTTGATCAGCTGTGGTGGATGGTGACGCCCGGAAATCCGCTGAAGAATCACGACGATCTGGCGAGCCTCGACGAACGCGTGGCGCTCAGCCGGCGGATGGCGCCTGGTCCGCGGGTCAAGGTCACCGCCTTCGAGGCTGCTTACAAGCTGCATTACACCGCCCAGACGCTGGCCTTCGTCAAGGCCCGCAATCCCGGCATCAACTTTGTCTGGATCATGGGTGCGGACAATCTCAGGCACTTCCACAAGTGGCAGAACTGGCGCGGCATTGCCCGCACCTTCCCGATCGCGGTGATCGACAGGCCCGGCTCCACGCTGGCCTATCTGTCCTCGAAGATGGCCAAGACTTTCAGCCACGCCCGCATCGATGAAGACGACGCGGCGATCCTGCCCTTTCTCAGGGCCCCTGCCTGGACCTTCATCCATGGTCCGCGTTCGTCGCTGTCTTCCAGCGCCATCCGCAATGAGCGCGCCACGAATAAGACCGCTGCATCTTGAAAAACCTCTCTGTCCGTGACTATCTTCATGGTGCGTTGCACGCGCGTTGAAGCGCGCAACGGTTGTTGGACTGTTCAGGACAAGGAAAGGAACCACTCTGAGAACAGAACACGCGAAGGGAAACGCCGAAGGCGGTTTCTCGAAAGCAACGGGAAGCGGCGAGCAGGCCGCTCTGCGTCAGCTTGAACTGGTCCGCGACAGCTTGGCGGACTCCAAGGCAGAAGACATCGTAGCCATCGACATTGCAGGCAAATCGGCGCTGGGCGACCACATGGTCGTGGCCTCCGGCCGGTCAAGCCGTCATGTCGCATCGATCTGCGATCGCCTGATCAGCGACCTGAAGGATGCCGGTTTCGGCAATCCGCGGGTTGAGGGTCTTGCGACCGGCGATTGGGTGCTCATCGATGCTGGCGATGTCATCATTCATGTTTTCCGCCCCGAAATCAGGGAATTCTACAACATCGAGAAGATGTGGCAGACCCCCGAGATCGAAGACGGAAAGCTGCACTGACCGGTAGCGACTGAACGGCCACCGAGGCCTTCACGACTGCTGGTCCCGACGATCAGGTTTGCGCCGCCCGGGTCATGCGTGACAGGGCGGCCGCAGGGTATGTTGCGCTGATCCGGAAACAGAAACACGGTTGCCATGCGCATCACCCTCTTTGCCGTCGGACGGCTCAAGGCAGGCCCAGAAAGCGAGCTTGCCAGCCGCTATCTGGATCGCTTCGCCAAATCCGGCGGCGCGCTCGGGCTCGATTTCGCCCGGACTATCGAGGTGGCCGAAAGCCGTGCCTCGACCGCCGAGCAGCGCAAGCGCGAGGAAGCGGCACAGCTGACCCGCGCCATGCCCGAAGGGGCGGCGCTGATTCTTCTCGATGAACGCGGCAAGACACCCGATTCGCCCGGCTTTGCCGACACGCTGGCACGGCTGCGCGACGACGGCCGGCGCGACCTGGTCATCGCCATCGGCGGCGCCGACGGCCTCGACCAGGATCTGCATGCCAAGGCTGACGCCGTCATCTGCTTCGGCCGGATGACCTGGCCGCACCAGCTGGTGCGCATCATGGCCGCGGAGCAGCTCTACCGCGCGGCAACGATCCTCTCGGGTCATCCCTATCACCGGGCATGACCGCCGCATGATATCGGCGAACAGCCGGCTTCCACCGCGGCATCAATGGCTCTCAAAGAATTGATCCGCCGCGGCATCATGGTTCATGGAGCCTTAACGCGGAATTCGCTAGAGTGACGCAATGCGCAGCTCCCGATCCGCACACACAACGCCCGGCACAGCATGCCCTGTGCGAGGTCGCAGCGTGTCGGTGATCCCGTTCCTGCGCAATTCCTTCGTGCTCGGACTGGCCGCCTTCATGCTGTTGGCGCAATCTGCGCTGATCCCCGCGCGAGCCACCGACGCCAACGAACCCGAATCCTCAAGCGTCGCGTCCGATCTCGAACAGGAACAGGAAGCCAGCCGGCTGGAACTTCGATCCGTCGCGGACGAGGCGGAACTGGCGGCCAAGGCCCTCGCGGCCCTGGAAGGCGATATCGCGGCTCTTCGGGCCGACCAGCAGGAGTTAGATCGCAAGATTACCGAAACGGCGGCCCGGCGGACGGATCTGGACCAGCGAATCACAGCCGGCGAACAATCCATGACCGGCCTGTCTGAGCGACAGGAATCG
Source organism: Parahoeflea alexandrii (assembly GCF_024105735.1). Lineage (GTDB taxonomy): Bacteria > Pseudomonadota > Alphaproteobacteria > Rhizobiales > Rhizobiaceae > Hoeflea > Hoeflea alexandrii. The sequence goes on from NZ_JAAAML010000002.1 coordinate 184,942, forward strand.
GTACGGCTGTCGCTTCTGTCACGCCGTTCCGTACTGGCCGAAGTGCTCGCGGCTTTGCAGCGCATCGGCCGCGATCCGCCACCGGCGCTGCTGGTCAGCCCCGAGGATGCGCTCTCATCGGTCAGGAGCGCCATCCTGCTCGGCGCTGTGGTTCCCGAGATCCGTGCCGAGACGGCCGCCCTTGCTGCTGACCTGAAAGAACTGGCCACACTGCGCCAGGCCATTGCCAGCGAGCGGGTCTCGCTTGCCGCAGCGCTTGAACAGAACGCCGCCGAGGAGCAGCGTCTTGCCAACCTCGCCGCGGAAAAGGCTGCCCTGCAGGAAGAAAGCCAGCGCCGGCTGGACCGCGAGCGCCAGCGGGCCGAGGCGCTTTCAGTGCGCTCAAGCGAGCTCGAATCGGTCATCGCCTCGCTGGCCGAGGAAATCGTCTCGCTCAGGGAAGCTGCCGAAGCCGCCCGCAAGGCCGAGGAAGAGCGGCAGCGGCAGCTCGCCGAACGGCTCGAGCGCGCCCGCGCCTTCGCCGCCGTCGCCGTGCCCGACAAAAACCGCATTATGCCCGCATATCAGTTCTCGAAATTGTCGGGCACGCTGTCGCATCCGGTGAAGGGAGAGACCGTGCGTCACTTTGGTGCGGATGACGGCACCGGCCACACCCTTGCGGGTGAGGTTCTCGCCACCGATCAGGGCGCGACCGTACACGCCCCGGCCGATGGCTGGATTGCCTATGCCGGCCCGTTCCGCAGCTACGGCCAGGTGGTTATCATCGATACCGGAGAAAACCACCACGTGGTTTTGGCCGGAATGGAACAAATCAAGGTCGCAGCCGGGCGTTTCGTGGTTTCCGGCGAGCCCGTGGCCACCATGGGACAGACGAGATTTGCAGGTTCTGCGGCTTTGTCGCTGGCATCGGAGCGTCCAACGCTCTACATTGAAATCAGGAAAGACGGTCAACCGGTCGATCCGCGGTTGTGGTGGAACGACGATATGTCTTCAAGAAAGGCAAGCAATGATACGTAAGGTGACACTATTGGCAGTAGGCGCTCTGATGGGCGCAACCGCCGTGAGCGCGATCAACTCCTATGGCGGTTCCGCCAACGCGGCAGGAACCGAAACCTATCGTCAGCTCGCCATTTTCGGCAATGTCTTCGAGCGGGTCCGCGCCCAGTATGTGACCCCACCGGAGGAAGACAAGCTGATCGAGAAAGCCATCGACGGCATGCTCACCTCGCTTGATCCGCATTCGAGCTACCTCAACCAGGAAGCCGCGGATGACATGCGGACCCAGACCCGCGGTGAATTTGGCGGACTGGGCATCGAGGTCACCATGGAGGATGAGCTGGTCAAGGTCATCACCCCGATCGACGAGACGCCTGCCGCCCGTGCCGGGGTCCTTGCCGGTGACTTCATCTCCGAAATCGACGGCGAGCCGGTTCGCGGTCTGTCGCTCGGCGAGGCCGTGGACAAGATGCGCGGTCCGGTCAATACCTCGATCGAACTGACCGTTCTGCGCGAAGGTGCCGACCAGCCGATCAAGATCAAGGTTGTCCGCGACATCATCGCCGTCAAGGCGGTCCGCTACCGCGTCGAGGACGATCTGGGCTATCTCCGGGTGATCTCGTTCACCGAGAAGACCTATGACGACCTCTCCGATGCCATCGAGAAGATCTCCGACGAGATCGGCGAGGACAAGCTCAAGGGCTTCGTGCTCGACCTGCGCCTCAATCCGGGCGGTCTGCTCGACCAGGCGATCAGCGTGTCCGACGCCTTCCTTGATCGCGGCGAGATTGTCTCGACCCGCGGCCGCAATCCCGAAGAAACCCGGCGGTTCAACTCCCGTCCGGGGGATCTTACAGGCGGCAAGCCGGTCATCGTCCTGATCAACGGCGGTTCGGCCTCGGCTTCCGAGATCGTCGCCGGCGCGCTGCAGGATCACCGGCGGGCGACTGTTCTGGGGACAAGGTCCTTCGGCAAGGGCTCCGTGCAGACGATCATACCGCTCGATGCCAAGACCGCGCTCAGGCTGACCACGGCGCTTTATTACACGCCGTCGGGCACCTCGATCCAGGGCACCGGCATCAAGCCCGACATCCGTGTCGAGGAGCCGGTTCCCGAGGAACTGCGTGGCCGTGTGAAACCATCCGGCGAGAGCGCGCTGCGTGGCCATATCCAGGGCGAGAACGAGGACGAGGAAGGCTCCGGCTCGATCGCCTATGTTCCGCCGGATCCGAAGGATGACGTTCAGCTGGGCTACGCAATGGACCTTCTGCGCGGCGTCAAGACCGATCCGGCCTTCCCGCCCAATCCGGATCAGGCGTCGATCAAGAACTGACGATCCCGTTTTTCCGCCGCCCCGTTTGCAAAGCTTCGGCTTGCATGCGGGGCGGCGGACTGATTCAATCAGGCCTCATCGGGATTCGGACCAAACATCGTGGACGACAAGATCCATCAACCGCTGGGGCAGAACCGCAAACCAGGGAGCAACCGGGCTGCACGCTCTGGCCATTCCTGGGCCAGCCTGCTGCTCGTCTCAGTCGCCATCTGTGCCGTCATCGGCACTGCCGGGTGGATGGCATTGTCAGGCGGCCGCATCGAGGGTGGCAATACCGTCGTCATGCTTGAACAGCCCGAACCGGCCACGACCGCGGACCCCGCGGGGAGCACGGACGGGCAACCGCCAGCGCCCGGCGCTTCCGGCACGCCGGTCACGACGCCCCGGACCGATGGCGGGCTCAACAGCCTGCACGGACGATCGGGCGCCGAAATCTCGACAACGCTTGGCGAAAACGGTGAGGAGATCAACAAGATCACTCCGGTCAAACGGCCGGACAACCGGCCCGTCCTGCTCAATCCTCCCGGAAGGGTGGGGCAGAACCCGCGCCTGGCTCATCTGCCTGACCCGATGGTGACCGAAGAAACAGCCATGGGGCCACTACCGGTGCGCGGCGCCGATGGTGAGCGCGCCTTCGATATCTATGCACGGCCGTGGTCGGGAGCGCGCGGGACCCGCGTGGTGATCGTCGTCGGAGGGCTGGGTCTCAGCCAGACCGGTACGCAATACGCCATCAAGACGCTGCCTGAAGAGATCACGCTTGCTTTCGCCGCCAATGGCAACAGCCTGCAGCGCTGGATGCAGGAAGCCCGCCGCCAGGGCCACGAGATCCTGCTCCAGGTTCCGTTCGAGCCCTATGATTATCCCGCAAACGATCCCGGCGCCGGCACCCTTACGGTCGAGGCCGGCGCAGACGCCAACCTGGCAGATCTGCACACTGCCATGTCCCGCATCACCAACTACACAGGCATCACCAATTTCATGGGCGGCCGGTTTCTGGCCGAACCTGATGCGCTCGAGCCTGTCATGCGCGATCTCGCCGAACGCGGCATCATGTTCCTGGATGACGGCACGTCGGCCCGCTCGCTGACCGATCAGTTCGCAAAAACACTTGGCATTCCCTTCGCCGCATCCGACTTGGTACTCGACGTCACCCAGGAGCGCGGCTACATTCTTTCCCGGCTCGATGATCTGGAGCGGATAGCCAGACGCAACGGGACCGCCATCGCAGTCGCCTCGGCCTTTGAAGTCAGTGTCGATGCGATCGCAACCTGGGCAGAAGAGGCCAAGGCCCGGGGCATTGAAATTGTTTCGGCTTCGGCCGCCGCCGACGACCCCGAGAGGTAGGCATTCCATGGCGAGCAGTACCCAGCGCAACAAGCATCCGGACAGCCTGCCCTACCGCCTCTGTGTTGGCATCATGGTGCTCAACAGTGAGGGTCTTGTCTGGGCCGGGCGCCGCATCGCCGAAGGCAACACCGAGTATGACGGTTCGCCCCAGCTGTGGCAAATGCCCCAGGGCGGTATCGACGAAGACGAGATCCCGCAACAGGCAGCCCTGCGCGAGCTCTACGAGGAAACCGGGATGAAATCGGTTGAGTTGCTCGCCGAGGCGCCCGACTGGATCGATTACGATCTCCCGGACCATCTCATCGGCATAGGACTCAAGGGAAAATTCCGGGGCCAGCGCCAGCGCTGGTTTGCCATGCGCTTCAGTGGTGATGAATCAGAGATTCGCATCAACCCGCCACCGGGTGGCCACTTGGCGGAATTCGATGCCTGGGCATGGAAGCCCATGCACGACCTTCCGGGCCTGATCGTTCCCTTCAAGCGCAAGGCCTATGATCAGGTGGTTGGCGCCTTTTCTCATCTGGCGGGAATCCGGTCATGAAACTGATCGGGGTGCTGGGCGGACTTGGTTGGGAAGCCACATCCCGGTATTACCGGATGATCAACGAATACACGCAGAAGCAATTGGGCGAGCAGCACACGGCCCGCATCCTGTTGCACACGGTCGATCACGCCGCAATCAAGTACCACAATGGCAGGGGCGATCTGAAAAAGGTCGTGGCGCTGCTGTCGGAAGCGGCCCGGAGTCTGAAGGACGGCGGGGCGGATTTCATCATCATTGCCAACAATGCCATGCATGAGTTTGCCGCCCAGATCGAGGAAGCGTCCGGCATAGATCTTCTGCACATATCCGACCCGACCGGTCAGGAAATCCGCGATGCCGGCTATTCCAGGGTTGCCCTGCTGGGGACGCGTGCCACGATGGAGGGGGATTTCTATTCCGACCGTGTCCTGAGCATCTCCGGCGCCGGGGTGATCACGCCCGACCTGCACGACCGGATCGAAATCAACCGGATCATCTACGACGAGCTGTCACGCGGCGTGCTTCGCTGCGGCGCCAGCAATTATCTCGAGGGCTTGATTGAAACCCTCCGCCGCCGTGGTGCCGAGGCCATCGTGCTGGGCTGTTCCGAACTGACGGCAGCTGTAACGCCCGATCGTGACAACGTCCGGATCTATGACACGACACGGCTGCACGCAAAGGCCGCGGCAAAGCGCGCACTGGAAGTCAGCTATGCCTGAACGGAAATGCATAGCCGGCAAAGTGATCTATCGGTCATCCATCGCTGGCGATTTGCCGGCCATTGCGCGGCTCGAAACCCTCAGTGATGTCCCGGATGGTTCCGGCCTGTCCGAAGCCCTCATTGCACTCCCCGCCGACACGCTTTCCTTCGTCGCCGAACTTGATGGACACATCATCGGCCACACAGTGCTGACAGCGGTTGCCGGGCCGGACCGGGCCCTTGCGCTGGCTCCACTGGTCATTCTGCCCGCCTACCGGGACATGCAGATCGGCACCGGGTTGGTCCGCCACGCATTGAACCAGGCCCGCGCACAAGGCTGGAAGTCGGTCTTCGTCTATGGTCAGCCGGATTACTATTGCCGGTTCGGGTTCAAGTCACAGCTTGCAGACGGCGCGGACAGCCCCCTGCAGGGGCAGCGTTTCCTGGCGCTGGAGCTGCGCAAGGATGCGCTTTTCGGTTGGTCCGGCCCCGCGGCCTACCCGGAGCCCTATCTCAAGCGCATGAAATCAAAGGCGCGAAACTGAGTATTCGCATCACAGCCATGAATCATCTGAAAAACAAAAAGGCGGCCCGCAGGCCGCCTGGATGACTATCCGACTGAAACACCGTCGCTGCTGATCAGATCGCCGCTTCCAGCGTTGTCAGATGGTCGAGATATTCCTGCGCCTTCTGCCGGACCGCATCGCTGGATGCATCCGCCACGTCTTCACGTGCGTCCTGGATCCGCTTGCCAAGGTCGTCGCGGTCGATATCGGTCACGGCAACGGCAGACTCGGCCAGCAGGGTGCAGCCTTCAGGCAGAATGTCGACAAAGCCGCCGAAGACCACGAAGCGATCGCTTTTCCCGTCAGACGTAACAACCGTCACCACGCCGGGCTTGATCGTGGTCATGGTCGGAGCATGATGCGCCATCACCGTCATTTCGCCGTCGGTGCCGGGAATGACGACTTCGGACACGGTCGCCGACAAGAGCAGCCGTTCCGGGGATACGAGTTCAAAATTGAAGCTGTCAGCCATGACGTTCACTTTATCGCAGTGCTGTTCGGATGCGCCGCGCAGGCTGGCCGTGGCCTTCCTGCGCGGGCAATTTCATGATTAGGCGACTTCGGCGGCCAGGCGCTGGGCCTTTTCTACGGCCTCTTCGATGGTGCCGACCATGTAGAATGCCGGCTCCGGAAGGTGGTCGTAATCGCCGTTCACCAGGCCCTTGAAGCCCTTGATGGTGTCAGCGAGGTCAACCAGCTTGCCCGGCGAACCGGTGAACACTTCAGCCACGAAGAACGGCTGCGACAGGAAGCGTTCGACCTTGCGGGCGCGGGCCACGGTGACCTTGTCCTCTTCCGACAGCTCGTCCATGCCGAGAATGGCGATGATGTCCTGAAGCGACTTGTACCGCTGCAGAATTTCCTGGACTTCACGGGCAACCTCGTAATGCTCTTCACCGATGATCAACGGATCAAGCATACGCGAGTTGGAGTCGAGCGGGTCAACCGCCGGATAGATGCCCTTTTCAGCGATCGAACGGTTCAACACCGTCGTTGCATCAAGGTGGGCAAAGGTCGAGGCGGGCGCCGGGTCGGTCAAGTCATCGGCCGGTACGTAAACGGCCTGCACCGAGGTGATTGAACCCTTGTTGGTTGTCGTGATCCGCTCCTGCATCGCACCCATGTCGGTGCTCAAGGTCGGCTGATAGCCCACAGCAGACGGAATACGGCCGAGAAGCGCCGACATTTCCGAACCGGCCTGGGTAAAGCGGAAGATGTTGTCAACGAAGAACAACACGTCCTGGCCTTCGTCGCGGAACTGTTCGGCAATTGTCAGGCCGGTCAGCGCGACACGGGCACGCGCACCTGGAGGCTCGTTCATCTGACCGAACACGAGGGCGCACTTGGAGCCTTCGCCGCCGCCTTCCTTGTTCACGCCGGATTCGATCATCTCGTGATAGAGATCGTTGCCTTCGCGGGTACGTTCGCCAACACCGGCAAACACCGAGTAACCGCCGTGGGCTTTCGCGATGTTGTTGATCAGTTCCTGAATGAGAACCGTCTTGCCAACGCCGGCGCCGCCGAACAGGCCGATCTTACCGCCACGTGCATAAGGAGCCAGCAGGTCGACGACCTTGATGCCGGTGACCAGAATTTCTGCTTCAGTCGACTGTTCGCTGAATTCAGGAGCCTCCTGGTGAATGGAGCGGCGTGCCTTTGTCTTGACCGGACCGGCGTCATCCACCGGTTCGCCGATCACGTTCAGGATGCGGCCGAGAGTTTCCGCGCCGACCGGCACCGAGATCGAATCGCCGGTGTCGACAACCTTCTGGCCGCGAACCAGACCTTCGGTCGAGTCCATGGCGATGGTGCGAACCGTGTTTTCACCCAGGTGCTGCGCCACTTCCAACACCAGGCGGTTGCCCATGTTGTCGGTTTCGAGCGCGTTCAGGATGGTCGGCAGCGCGCCTTCATCGAACGTCACGTCAACAACCGCACCGATGACCTGCGTCACGCGGCCGACTGCACCGGACTTGGCTGCAGCGCTTTTGACTGCGCTCGCCTTTGTCGCTGCTGCTGCGGGCTTCTTAGCCGCTGCGGGTTTTTTTGCCGCTGCGGGCTTGGTTGCCGGGGTAGCTGCCTTAGCCATGTATCTTACCCTCTTCCGTGTACCTTAGAGCGCTTCCGCGCCCGAAATGATTTCAATGAGTTCCTTGGTGATCTGCGCCTGCCGCTGACGGTTGTAGCTCATCGACAGCTTGTCGATCATCTCGCCAGCATTGCGGGTTGCGTTGTCCATAGCGGACATTTTCGCGCCCATCTCACCTGCAACATTCTCAAGCAGCGCCCTGAAGATCTGCACCTTGATCGAACGCGGCAGCAAATCCTCGAGGATTTCCTCTGCGCTCGGTTCGTAGTCATAGATCGCCGATGCGCTTGCGTCCGCATCAGCCGTTCCTGCCGAAGCGGGGATCAGCTGTTGCGCTGTCGGGACCTGGCTGATCACCGACTTGAACTCCGAGTAGAACAGGGTGCAGACGTCAAAGCCGCCCTGATCGAACAAGCCCATGACCTTTTCCGCGACCGTTTCGGCCTGGGCAAAGCTCATCTGCTTGACGTCACGGAAATCCACGCGCTCGATGATCATCGATGCGTATTCCCGGCGAAGGATGTCGTAGCCCTTCTTGCCGACGCAGAGGATCTTGACGGTCTTTCCGTCAGCCACAAGCCGGCGCACATGATCGCGCGCAAAACGCGCAATCTGGCTGTTGAAGCCACCGCACATGCCACGTTCGGCGGTGCAGACAACCAACAGATGCGTGTCGTCCTTGCCGGTGCCGGTCATCAGCTGCGGTGCATCGTCACCGCTGCCGACTGCCTCGGCGATGTTCGACATCACTGCCGCCATTCGCTGCGAATAGGGCCGTGCGGCCTCGGCCGCCTCCTGCGCACGCCGAAGCTTCGCCGCGGCGACCATCTGCATCGCCTTGGTGATCTTCTGCGTCGCCTTGACGGAGGCGATCCGGTTTTTCAGATCCTTGAGTGAAGGCATCCGTTATCCGTCCTCGGTCTGTTGCCGTTAGGCAAAGGTTTTGGCGAAAGCGTCGATAGCCGACTTCAGCTGAGACTTGGTGTCGTCGCTGATAGCCTTCTCCTTGCGGATGGTCTCCAGCACGTCCTTGCCTTCGCTGCGCATGTAAGCCAGCAGGCCCTGCTCGAACTTGCCGACCTGGCGGACGGCGATCTTGTCGAGATAGCCATTCACGCCGGCAAAGATCACGGCAACCTGTTCTTCCGTCTTCAGCGGCGAGAACTGCGGCTGCTTGAGCAGCTCGGTCAGGCGCGCACCGCGGTTGAGAAGGCGCTGGGTCGCTGCATCGAGGTCGGAGCCGAACTGCGCGAACGCAGCCATTTCACGATACTGGGCAAGCTCGCCCTTGATCGAACCGGCAACCTGCTTCATCGCCTTGATCTGTGCCGACGATCCCACGCGGGACACCGACAGACCGACGTTCACGGCCGGGCGGATACCCTGGAAGAACAGATCGGTTTCAAGGAAGATCTGACCGTCGGTGATCGAGATCACGTTGGTCGGGATGTAGGCCGACACGTCGTTGGCCTGGGTTTCGATCACCGGCAGAGCGGTCAGCGAACCCGAACCATTGTCTTCGTTCAGCTTCGCAGCGCGCTCAAGCAGGCGCGAGTGAAGGTAGAAAACGTCGCCGGGATAAGCTTCACGGCCCGGAGGACGGCGAAGCAGCAGCGACATCTGGCGATAGGCAACGGCCTGCTTGGACAGATCGTCATAGGCGATCAGGGCATGCTTGCCGCTGTCCCGGAAATACTCGCCCATGGCGCAACCGGCGAACGGAGCCAGGAACTGCATCGGGGCCGGATCGGATGCCGTCGCGGCAATCACGATCGAGTACTTCATCGCGCCGCGATCCTCGAGGATCTTGACGAACTGGGCAACCGTCGAACGCTTCTGACCGACAGCCACGTAAACGCAGAACAGCTTTTCAGCTTCCGGGCCGTTTTCATGGATCGGCTTCTGGTTCAGGAAAGTGTCGAGAATGATCGCGGTCTTGCCGGTCTGGCGGTCACCAATGATCAGCTCGCGCTGGCCACGGCCGACCGGGATCAGCGCATCGATGGCCTTGAGGCCGGTCGACATCGGCTCATGCACCGACTTGCGGGGCATGATGCCCGGAGCCTTGACGTCCACGCGGGCGCGGGTCTTGGACTTGATCGGGCCCTTGCCGTCGATCGGGTTGCCGAGCGCGTCAACGACGCGGCCCAGCAGTTCCGGACCAACCGGAACGTCCACGATGGCGCCGGTCCGCTTGACGATGTCGCCTTCCTTGATGTCCCGGTCGGAACCGAAAATCACGACGCCGACATTGTCGGCTTCAAGGTTGAGCGCCATGCCGCGAATTCCGCCGGGGAATTCGACCATTTCACCAGCCTGGACATTGTCGAGGCCGTAAACGCGGGCAATACCGTCACCGACGGACAGAACCTGACCAACTTCGGAAACTTCGGCTTCCTTGCCGAAATTCTTGATTTGATCCTTGAGAATTGCGGAAATTTCCGCGGCGCGGATATCCATCAGCCAACCTCTTTCAGTGCATGCTTAAGGGTGGAAAGTTTAGTGCGAAGCGATGTGTCGACCTGACGCGAGCCGATCTTGACGATCAGACCACCCAGCAGCGACGCATCGACTGTGACGTCGAGCGTCACTGTTTTCCCAGTCACGCTTGCGAGCGCGGCCTTGAGTTCTTTTTCCTGAGCCGCGGACAGCGCATGCGCTGTCTTCACGTCGGCGGTCACTTCGCCGCGCTCGCGCGCAACGGTCTCGTGATAGGACTGGATGATCGCAGGCACGGCGAAAAGCCGGCGGTTGCGGGCAACGACCTTGAGGAAGTTGCCGACCAGGCCGGAAATACCTGCCTTGTCGATCAGCGCCAGGATCGAGCGCGACTGGTCTTCGGCCGAAAAAACGGGGCTGTTGACGAGGCGCTGCAGGTCAGCGCTGCCGTCGATCATGGCCTGAAAACGGTTCAGATCCTTGGCTACGGCGTCAATCGACTTGGCGTCTGCCGCCAGCTCGTAAAGCGAGGAAGCATACCGTTCAGCGACACCGGAAATTTGATGGGAGTTATCTGCCACGGGCGGGATTGTCTCTCATTGCCATCCAAACACCTGCGCTTGACCGAAAGCCGGAAAGGCAAGCCTCTGAATTTGTTACGGTAAATTTCGGAGAACCCAAGCTCGAAAGTTCGTTTTTCCCGAAATGCGCGGTCCGTCTAGCATAGAGCGCGGGGAGTCGCAACACGCCGGGTGCGGCATAACGCACCTGCTTTAGGATGAGACCGCTTCCTGATGCGCCCGCAATGCGCTTGAATCGACCGCGCCGGCTCAGATCCATCCCAGCCCGTAGAGCAGCGGCGCCGCCGCCAGCAGGATTTCGATCACCACGGACGCCAGGTTGAAAAAGGTCACGCCCCGGTCCGACATCATCGAGATGATCCGGCCGAAAGCCGTGAACGCCCAGCCGGCCCCGATGGCCAGATAGATCAGCGGCTGGGCAAACAGCATGGCGCAGAGGCCCACGCCGAGATAGAACCCGGCCATCGTGGCCCGCGCTTCCGACACCGCTTCGGGATGATCGGGCAGGGTCTGCAGCCTGAGGATCCTGAGCGACAGCCGCGGCGCGAACAGCAGCATCAGGCCGAAAAGAATGGTCACCAGCGCTGAGGACCAGGCCAGCCACTCACCCTGTGTCGTCGGCCAATAGAATTCGATCATTCCCGCATCTCCGTTTCCTCTCCGGCTGCCTCGTGACCTGTCAGCCCTTGAGCATCCGGCAAATCGCCGCCCCGTCGCGTCAGAGCCTTACCACGGCGTGAGCGCCCGCCAAAGTCCTGCCACGTGCTCCCGGGCTCCTGGCGGGGCTTCCGGCAAACCGCCCGGCGCGCAGCCTTCAACTGCCCCGCGGGTCAGCCGCCTGCCGCCGCCTTGCGCTCGGCGCGGGCGATCTGCCGCTCCCGGTTCATGATGTAGATGCCGCTGATACAGATGATCGACGCGCCGAGGATGGTCCAGCCGTCGGGCACGTCGCCGAAGACGATGAAACCGAGCGCCGTCATCCACAGAAGCTGGCTATAGACGAACGGCGCCACCTTCGAGGCGCTGGCCCGCCGGCTGGCCTTGACCAGCAGCGCGTGCCCGCCGAGCCCCATCACCCCGAGACTGGCCAGCAGCACCCAGTCGAACAGCGACGACGGCATCTGCCCGTAGATGAGCGCCGGGGGCGCCATCAGCACCGTCGCGAAGATCGAGGAATAGAACACCAGACTCGCCTGGCTTTCCTGCATCGCCAGGTTCCGGGTCAGGATCGAGTAGAGCGAATAGGTCACGGTCGCCAGAATCGACCAGATGATCGACAGCGAGAACACGTCGGTGCCCGGCCGCACCACGATCAGCACGCCGACGAAGCCGACCATGATCGCCGCCCATCGACGCGGGCCCGCCCATTCGCCGAGCAGCGGCCCGGCCATCGCCGTCACCAGCATCGGCACCGAGAGAAAGATGCTGATCGTTTGCGCCAGCTGCAATTCGCGCAATGCCAGGAAGTTGAACAGCGTCGTTGCCGGCAACAGAAGCCCGCGCAGGATCTGCAAAGGCGCGTTCTTCATCCGGTACATGTCGGCCCGGCGCCACCCCTGGAAGGCGACGAGCGATATCACCGTGTGGCTCAGGAACCGGCACCAGACCACGAAGATCGCCGCATAGCCGGCGGTGACCAGGTACTTAGCGCCGGTGTCGAGCACGGCGAAACACATGAAGGTGCAAAGCGCCAGCACCATCGCCACCGGCGGCATGGCTTCGCGGTCGACATCGTGCCGCGCCGGGCGGTGATTGGGTATGGGATCCAAGGTGAAGCTTTTCCTGATGTAACCGAACCGGCCCGGAACCCGGGCCGAACAAGACCTGAAGCGGGGGAGCGGCAGGCCGGGCAGATGCTCGCGCCACACCGTCCGGGCCGCGCTGCACCCCAGACATGCACCGCAACCACGCGCCTGTCAAAGCCTCTCGTTCGCTTCCGCTCAATCGACGCCGCGGCAGCCGCGGCCTTACCGGCCGGCTTCCCCGAACATCTCGCGGATGATCCGGCCGGCATTGCGCGCCTCAACCTCCGATTCGCGCACCAGCGCGTCGAAATGCTCTGTCAGCGCCGAGATCTGGCGGCTGTCGCGGTAGACCAGGTAGAACTGGCCGACATAGACCGCCGCCAGCAGCCGCCCGAAGATCGACACAGGCGCCGAAAACACCTTCTTCGCGTCGTAGAAGTAAAGCCTCAGCGACGGGTAGAGCCGCTCGCACCGCTCCGCCATGAAGTCGATCTGCGCGGCACGGGCATCGGCATCGAGCCCCTGCCAGTAGCCCTCGCCGCGCGCCAGCGAGCGGATCTTGTCGATCGAGACGCAGATCTCGTAATCCGAGCCAGGCGCCCGGAGCCAGTCGGAGGTCTCGCGCATGGCCCCGCGCGCCTGTTCCGGCGTCTTGTCGAGGAAGGCGGCATATTCCCATTCGAGCACGGCTTCTGTCTTCAGGATATCCGGCAGGGTTGCCGGCACGTGGCGGATCTTGTGCCCCGCCGCCTCCTGGTGCCAGGCGATGATCTGCTCGTCTGCCGGCGTCCGTTGCGCCGTCGCCATCCGGAAATTCGCCGACAGCACCTCGGCCGCCGGCTCCGGCCGGTCCGACAGGCCCAAGAGCCAGTCCGCACTCACCCCCAGCGCATCAGCGCATTCCGCCGCCAGATGCGCGTTCGGCAGCCGCACCTCGTCGCCCGAAAGCAATTGCGCAATCGTCGACCGGTCGACGCCCGCCGCCCGCGCCAGCGCGCTGCGGCTCATCCCGCCAAGCGCCAGCCGGGCGGCCAGACGGGTGCGGAACAGCTCTGCGCGGTCGGTCTTGTGCATTGGCGACTATTCACACGTTTGGTGATTTTTATCAACATTCGTGTATTTTTGCGCAGAAGACACAGAATTCCGGTAGGCACGCGAAGCGCCTACAACTCCCGCATCGCATCACCAGCACAGGGAGCCGCCGCAGACCATGGAATCGAAACTCAGGACCATCGCCAAAGCCCTCACCTGGCAAGCCCTCGGCCTCGCCGTCACCGGCGCGCTGGCCTGGTTCCACACCGGCAACATGGCAACCGCCATGAGTTTCGCCCTCTCCACCGCGGCCAGCGGCCTGGCGTTTTTCGTGCTGCATGAAAGGATATGGGCGCGGGTGCGGTGGGGGATTGGAGGGTGAGGGGGAGCTTTAAGGTTGCGGAGCGGTGCACCGTTCGTCCAAGCCATTCAGGCTCTGAACTTTTGAGGTGGTGATAACGCTAGATAGTCAATTTGGTTTGGCTGATATCGGTATTTTTGAGTTAAGTTGATATTGGTAAGACTTGGTGCATATGGTACGAGCTGACCGATTTGCGTTTTTGTTCGTGCTATGTTCCCATGGAGCTCGCGTGTGTTGCCATGTCTCCTTTTTGGTTTCACGAGGAAAGGTGAAAGACCGTGCTGACATATAAGCGAACCAGCCTTCTTGAAGCCAACACTCAGACGCTCGTGAACACAGTCAATTGCGTTGGCGTTATGGGAAAAGGTATAGCCAAAGCTTTCAAGCAACGTGAACCCAACATGTTCAAGGCCTACAAGCACATATGCGATCAAGAGCTTCTGGAACCTGGCAAGCTTTGGCTTTGGCGCGGTTCCGAACAATGGATCTTGAACTTTCCAACAAAACGCCATTGGCGTAATCCTTCCCGCATGGAGTGGGTGGAAGCCGGACTCGAAAAATTTGTCAACACATACGAAGCCCAAGGCATAGCGGATATCGCATTCCCGAAGCTTGGTTGCGGGAACGGCAATCTCGATTGGGAAGAAGTTCGACCGCTCATGGAGCAATACTTATCCGATTTGCCCATTCCAGTTTTTATTCACGATTACACCAAGGATATTGGGCTACCTGAGCACCTTGAACACCTTGCAAATGAAGTTCGTAAATCAGTTGGTGATTTGTCTTTCAGGAGCTTCGTCGCAGCTTTGGAGAGCATTTCAAAGCTCGCGCCGAAACTACGCTTGGATGATAAGAACGAGTTCGAGATTAATTTTGATAGCGACACTCTTGAAATCAAGACAGCCGAGAAACATTGGCACTTCGAGGAAGACGATCTTCGGGGCGTTTGGCTGAGCCTTCTGAACGGCCTGGTGACCGAAGATAAAGCTGGGTGGATGGATAAAGGTGCTGGGGTACCGCTGTTGACAATGATGCAGTTATTACCAGATGTCCGCGCAGTTCAGATTCACCGACATGGAAAACCAGAGCCTGAAATTGCTGTTGAACTAAAACCGGAAGTAGCGGTGCCTTTTGAGGCAAGTAGCCCAAGCTCGCAAGCTGAATTGCCATGGCATTAGGTGAAGCGTTTGTAGATCGGCATATCGCAGAGTGGGGTGATCGACTCGGCTCCGGTGTTTATCCCTATAGGAGGCATTGGCCTTCTCGGCTATTCCACCATGCACCGCTTGAAACAGCACTAGCGATCATAAATGACGGGCATTTGCGCGCACGATCCGATCCACAACGTCAGCAACTCCAAGACGTTGCGGCGGGCGGGGTAATTGACAACCGGCAGGAAGCCCATGGGCGCGTGCGACTGTATTTCCGCCCGAGAACCCCCACCCAATTCCATATTGAGGGCATTCGCAAAGCCGCTGATTGCTTATACGGAGCAAATGCACATGCCCCCGTTCTTGTGATGTTCGTGCTTGATGCAAAGCGCGTCCTTACCAAGCAGGATGTGCTTTTTTCAGACCAAAACATGCAAAGCCTAAATGCCAAGACGGGTAACGACGAAAAGTTCTTC
The DNA here is from genome assembly GCF_024105735.1 of Parahoeflea alexandrii. Taxonomy (GTDB): domain Bacteria; phylum Pseudomonadota; class Alphaproteobacteria; order Rhizobiales; family Rhizobiaceae; genus Hoeflea; species Hoeflea alexandrii. Next base: position 200,284 of record NZ_JAAAML010000002.1, read on the forward strand.
GGAACCATACCGTTTGCATCAGTCTTTCATGAAGGTGGGATTGCTGGTGATCATTCAATTATTGCCAGTCGCTGCGCTGAGGTTCTTCCCGCGTCCCCTTTGCCTCTTGCAGAGGTGCTGTCCAGCATTTGGTTCCGATCTGAACCAGAGCGCGATTCATTCCTATACAAACTGGGCGCAGCGGCAGCGCAATGGCAATCGCGTTGCTCCGTATCCGACGAACTAAAGGTGTTCGATAAACGCTTTCCTTTTGTCGCGGACATTGGCCTATCTACGGAAGGTGTTAGATTTCGCTTGAATCACCGATACGACATTCAGAACATCTCGATCGCGATACAAGTTTACAATAAACAAAATCAAATATGCATCAATTTTCGAAATGAAAATTTTACCACTTACAACAAAGTTCAAGGACGCTGGCTGATTAAAAGCACCCTGCAACCGGACAATTACTTGGTAAAAGTTCAGATCGAAAATCATCAAGCGTATGAGTCAGTTATAAGACTCAGCGATAGCTTGTTCTGATAAAACTCGCCCAAAATACTTATGGTTATTGGGAGAGGACTCCACCCAATTTAACACCACCCCTTACAAAAAACTCTGCGGATCGATATCCACCTGCACCTGCACCGAGCCGCGCGCCTTCGGCCCCTGCGCCAGCATCGCGCGGATAAATCCCTGCATGTCGCGCCCGCGCTCGCCATGCACCAGCAGGCGGAAGCGGTAGCGGCCGCGGATCAGGGCCAAGGGCGCTTCCGCGGGCCCCAGCACCATGATGCCGGGCGCGGCAGGCGCTGCGGCGCGCAAGGCCCGCGCATGGGTTTCGGCTTCCGGCCGCGTCGCCGCCGAGACGATCACCGAGGCGAGGCGGCCGAAGGGTGGAAGCATGGCGCGGCTGCGTTCGTCGGTCTCGCGTTCGTAGAACGCCTCCGGCTCGCCCGAGGCCAGCGCCTGCATCACCGGGTGCTGCGGCTGGTAGGTCTGGATCAGGCCCAGGCTCTTGCGCCCCGAGCGCCCGGCCCGGCCGGTCACCTGCGACAGGAGCTGATAGGTCCGCTCGGCGGCGCGCGGATCGCCGTTCGACAGCCCGAGATCGGCATCGACCACGCCGACCAGCGTCATCAGCGGGAAATTGTGCCCCTTGGCCACCAGCTGCGTGCCGATGACGATATCCGCCTCGCCCTTGGCGATCGCCTCGAGCTCGATCCGCAATCGCCGCGTGCCGCCCGCCATGTCCGACGACAGCACGATGACGCGCGCATCGGGGAAATGCTTGTCGGCTTCCTCGGCGATCCGCTCGATCCCAGGCCCGCAGGGCGTCAGGTGGTCGAGCGCGCCGCAGGACGGGCAGGCCTGCGGCGTGGGTTCATTGTGGCCGCAATGATGGCACTGCAATTGCCCGCGGAACCGGTGCTCGACCAGCCAGCTCGAACAGTCCGGGCACTCGAAGCGGTGGCCGCAGACCCGGCACAGCGTCAAGGGCGCATAGCCACGCCGGTTCAAAAACAGCAGCGACTGCTCCTTGCGTTCGAGCGTCTCGGCCATGGCTCTCAGCAACAGCGGCGACAGGAACCCGCCGCGCGCCGGCGGATAGCGCCTGAGATCGACGAGCTTCAGGTCCGGCAGCCCGGCATCGGCATAACGGCCCGGCAGCAAAAGGTGGCTGTAGCGGCCCTGCTGCGCATTGACCCGGCTTTCGATCGACGGCGTCGCAGACGCCAGCACAACCGGGATCTGGGCGAGCCGGGCGCGGACCACCGCCATGTCGCGGGCGTTGTAGAACACCCGGTCTTCCTGCTTGTAGGCCGGGTCGTGCTCCTCGTCGACGATGATCAGCCCGAGGTCATGAAACGGCAGGAACAGCGCCGAGCGCGCGCCCGCCACCACGCTGACGCGGCCCTCGGTCACCTGCCGCCAGACCTTCTCGCGCATCCTTGGCGCCAGTTCCGAATGCCACTCCGCCGGCCGCGCGCCGAAACGGTCGTGAAACCGGTCGAGAAACTGCGCCGTCAGCGAGATCTCCGGCAGCAGGATCAGCACCTGCCGACCGGCCCGCACCGCCTCGGCAATCGCCTCGAAATAGACCTCGGTCTTGCCCGAGCCGGTGACCCCGTCAAGCAGCGTCACCCCGAACCCGCTTTTCGCGACCGTTGCCCTGAGTGCGTCCGCCGCCTCCGCCTGCCCGTCCTCCAGCACCGCCGGCTGGTAGTCCGGATCGGGATCGGGCACCACCGGCGGCGGCGGCAGTTTCACCGGTTCGAACACGCCTTGCGCAAACAGCCCGTCGATGACGCTCGGCGTGACGCCGGCCGCATGCGCCAGCCCGCTCTTGCTCCAGGCCAGGCCGTCGCCCGCCTGCTCAAGCACCCGTTCGCGCGCCGCCGTCAGCCGCTCCGGCCGTGTTTCGGTGAGCCGCAGCGCATCGATCATCGGCTCGGGATCGAAGGCGGCCGGCGCCCGCAGCGCCATCCGCGCCACCAGTCCCGGCGGCGACAGCGTGTAGGCCGACACCCAGTCGATGAAGCGCCGCATCGGCTCGTTGACCGGCGGGCAGTCGAACACCTGGGTGACCTCGCGCAACTTGTCCGGATTGACCTGGTCGGCCTCCCCGTCCCAGACGATCCCGGCCACCAGCCGCGGCCCCAGCGGCACCTGCACGATCTGCCCCGGCCCGGCCTCCACCCCTTCCGGCAGCGCATAGGAATAGGCACGCTCCGCCGGCATCGGGATGAGCACGGGAACAACCTTGCGGGGGAACAGCCCGCCTTCAATTTGTCGCGAATCTTTGGCCATGTGGCGTGACCTTGCCCCCGCTTTGGGCTAAAGGGAACCCGGAATTGTTAAGAGCGCCCCGGACAATCCCGGCTGGCGCAGCTTGGGAGTGTGAAATGAAATTCTTTGTCGACACAGCCGACGTGAACGAGATCCGGGAACTCAACGATTTGGGCCTGATCGACGGCGTCACCACCAACCCTTCGCTGATCATGAAATCCGGCCGCGACATCCGCGAAGTCACCAAGGAAATCTGCTCAATCGTCGACGGTCCGGTCTCCGCCGAGGTCGCCGCCACCGAATATGACGCGATGATGAAGGAAGCGGCCGTGCTGGCCAAGATCGCCGACAACATCTGCATCAAGCTGCCGCTGACGCTCGATGGCCTGAAGGCCTGCCGCGCATTGACCTCCGACGGCCACATGACCAATGTGACGCTGTGCTTTTCGGCCAACCAGGCGCTGCTCGCCGCCAAGGCCGGCGCGTCCTTCATCTCGCCCTTCATCGGCCGCCTCGACGACATGGGCATCGACGGCATGGACCTGATCCGCGAAATCCGCCAGATCTACGACAATTACGGCTTCGAGACCGAAATTCTCGCCGCCTCGATCCGCACCGTGGGTCATGTCAAGGAAGCCGCCCTGATCGGCGCCGACGTGGCCACGATTCCCGCCTCGACCATCAAGGCGCTGGTCAAGCATCCGCTCACCGACAAGGGCCTCGACGCGTTTCTGGCCGACTGGAAGAAGACCGGCCAGACCATCGCCTGATCCGGCTGGCCGGATCACGTTCCATGAAATGAAGCTGAAGCGGCCCGGTCACCCCGGGCCGTTTTGTCATTCCGGGTCAAGGCAAGCAGTCAGGCCGGGGCCGTCACGTGCTGTGAGAAAGCGTTGGTGAAACGTCTCGAGCGCCTTGCGGCTCAGGCTGCCTGGTTCCAGCCCTTCGGCGCCGGCTCGAAAGCCCGGTCCGCGTCTTTCGCAAGCCCGTGCACGGTGTGATACTCGAGCGCCCGGACCGCTTCCGCAGGGTCGCCATCGAGCGCATCGGGCATGATCGGTTCTCCGACCGTGAAGCGGAACGTGTGGTGCTTCTTGTTGAGCAGCTCGTGAAACACGGTCATGTCGCGCAATTCGGTCGAATGTTTCGACAGCCAGTAGAACAGGCCGGAATTGCGTGCCGAGATATTGACCGGCACCACCGGCAATTCATGCCGCTTGGCCAGCGTCACCGCCGACAGCTTCCATGGGCGTTCCGTCAGCCTGCCCTCGTGCCAGAAGGCGATCCGCCCGGAGGGAAACAGCACCGTGGCCTTGCCGTCCTGCACCGCCCGGTTGGTCAGCTGCAGGGTTTCGCGGGTCTTGTCGCGGCTCTTGTAGTCGTCGCGCCACTCGACCGGGATGATGATTTCGTTGAAGCGCGGGCTGACCCGCACCGCGTCGCGGTTGGCGAAAATCATCATGTCGGGGCGGTGGCGGCTCAGGAAATCATACATCGCCACGCCGTCGGCGATGCCGGTGGGGTGGTTGGCAACCAGCAGGAAGCCGCCTTTTTTCGGGATCCGCTCCTGGCCGCGCGACTGGATGTCGAGCTTCAGAATGTCGCTGAGGTGGCGAAACGCCTCGTGACCGGACATGGTGCCGATGGCGTCGGCCATGCGCACTGCGGCGCCGTATTTCAGCGTCGCATAGAGAAACGGCCGCATCACCGGCCAGGCCGGGTGCGCCACCAGACGGCCGCCGCGCTCGGCGATCAGCCGGTCGATGATATGGCCGGGGCGGCCATGGGCCAACACCTGCAACCGGTCTGAAATCTCAGCCACATACGCCATGGATTCGACTCTCTTTCGTCCGCCTGACAAAACCTATGGCAACCAATTATGATGCCATGATGACATCAGTCCGCCGGATCCGTTTACCCCCCGCTAAGCCCACTATGCAATAGTTGGCGCCAAGTTTGGCCGCAGGTGTGGCCGCCCGGTCGCACCACGGAGCGTTCCGGCAGGCCGTTGCAAATCACGGATCCATCATGAACCAGCCTCTCGTCATTGCCGCTCCCGACGTCATTGCCGAACAGCAGCACTGGCTCAACCAGCTGACCGATGAGCGGCGCCTGTCACCCAAGACCGCCGACGCCTATGAACGCGACCTGCGCCAGTTTCTGGGGTTTCTGACCACGCATCTCGGCGGTCCCCCACGGATCGCCGACCTCGCCGATCTGCGTCCGCTCGACCTGCGCGCCTTCATGGCCGAGCGGCGGCGCGGTGGTGCCGGAGCAAGGACGCTGGGACGCGGGCTTGCCGGGATCCGGTCGTTCCTGCGCCATCTCGAACGCAAGGGCATGGCCAATGCCGCCGGCGCTTCGGCCACGCGCGCACCGCGCCAGCCCAAGTCATTGCCCAAGCCCCTGAGCGCGCGCGACGCCCTGCGCGTGGTCGACACCGACCTGCAGATGTCGGACGAACCCTGGATCGCCGCCCGCTCGAGCGCTGTGCTGACCCTGCTCTATGGCTGTGGCCTGCGCATTTCCGAGGCGCTGTCACTGACGGCGAATGACCTGCCGCGCGACGGCGAAACACTGAGGATCACCGGCAAGGGCGGCAAGACCCGTATCGTGCCGCTGCTGGCTGTGGCCAGACAAGCCATCGCCGAATACCGCAGGCTCTGCCCCTATTCGCCCGGCCCCGATCAGCCGATGTTCCGCGGCGCCCGCGGCGGTCCGCTGCAGCCGGCCATCGTGCAGAAGGAAATGCGGCGCCTGCGCTCGGCGCTCGACCTGCCCGAGACCGCCACCCCGCATGCGCTGAGACACTCCTTCGCCACCCACCTTCTGGCTGGCGGCGGCGATCTCCGCACCATCCAGGAACTGCTCGGCCACGCCAGCCTGTCGACCACCCAGGTCTACACCGGCGTCGATTCAAGCCGCCTCATCGAGATCTACGACCGCGCCCACCCGCGGGCCTGAGCCAAACAGCCGGCCCGAACATCTGACCCGAACACCTGAACAGACACAAATTTCCGGCCACCCCTTGCATCGGGCGGCGATTCCGGTCGAAACCATGCAGGGTTCCTTTCGATCAACCGTCAGCAAGCAGCGATAAAGCCATGTCCGTCTCCGATATTCTCCCGATCGTTCTCCGCATCGCGGTGATCTCCGTCGTCATCTATTTCCTGATCGCCTTCGGGCTGATCCTGTCCCAGGGTGCCTCAGACAAGATTGCCGGCGAAACCATCGATTTTTCCGGCCAGACGGCGGGCGCAAGGCCCGAACCCGCGCCCTTGAAGACCTATCAGGCGCGCGATGGCGCCACGCTCGGCTACCGCCACTACGGCAGCGGCAACGCCGATGCGCCGCTCGTCATCTTCATCCACGGATCGGGCTGGCATGGCGGCGCCTATGACGGGCTTGCACGGTCCATCGCCGGGAAGGCCGGCGTCGAGGTTGCCCTGCCGGACCTGCGCGGCCATGGCCCCGACCCGCAAACCCGCGGCGACATTGCCCATGTCGGCCAGTTCGAGGAAGACATCGCCGATCTCGCGGCGCTGCTGCGCAAACCCGGCCAGCCACTGGTGCTTGGCGGCCATTCGAGCGGCGGCGGACTGGTCGTCCGCTTTGCCGGCGGAGACCACCGCTCCACGCTCGACGGCGCGGTGCTGCTGGCGCCGTTTCTCAAGTACAACGCCCCCACCACGCGCCCTAATTCCGGCGGCTGGGCCCGGCCGCTGACCCGCCGCATCATCGGTCTGTCGATGCTTAATGCCGTGGGAATCACCGCGCTCAACGGCCTGACCGCGATACAGTTCAACTTCCCCGCCGAGGTGCTGAACGGCCCCGAGGGCGGCACTGCCACCACGAGCTACAGCTACCGCCTCAACACCGCCTATGCACCGCGCAACGATTATCTCGCCGACATTGCCACGCTGCCGCCCTTCCTGCTGATTGCCGGCGCAGACGATGAATCCTTCGTTGCCTCGGGCTATGAGCCGCTGATGAAAACCGTCAACCCGGACGGCCGCTACCGGTTGCTTGACGGGCAATCCCATCTCGGCGTGATCGACGATGAGCGCACCGCGGAATTGATCGCCGGATTCCTTGGCGATTTGCCCGGCGCGCGCCGGCCGTAAGCCGGGCCCCGGACCGGCAGACGCGGGTGATTAACGTCCGGTTTACCACGGACGGAAGTTCACGGCGGGTTAACCGGATTGTCAGCCCGCGGACGGTAAGATGACGGGTCAGATCCAGAAGGAACGGCCTGCCATGCATCACCAGCACGTCCTGTCCAGCATAAGGACCACCTGCGCGCGATTTCCAAACCTGGTCTTCGCCGTCGCGGTATCCTTGCCGTTCGCCCTGCTGATCCTGCTTGCGCTCGGCCTTGTCTGGGGCACCGGCCAGGCCCGCGCTGAAGACACTGCGTCCTGCGCCGGCACCAGCCTGGTCGAACAGCTCGCCCTGTCGGATCCGGAGAAGCTTGCCGCCGCCCGCGCCGAGGCCGCCGCCATTCCCAATGGCAGCGGGCTGTTGTGGAAGGTCGAGAAGCCCGGCCTCACCCCCTCCTTCCTGTTCGGAACCATGCATGTCACAGATCCGCGCGTGACCGAGATGCCCGAGGCTGCGCGCGCAGCCTTCGACCAGGCCGGAACCGTGGTGATCGAGACCATAGAGATCCTTGATCCGGCCAAGGCCCAGGCCGCATTGCTGACCAGGCCCGAACTCACCATGTTCACCGATGGAACCACCCTGACCTCGCTTCTCAACGAGGAGGAGACCGAGATCATCAGTGCCGAACTGTCGCGCCGCGGCATTCCGATCGCGCTGGTCTCGCGGATGAAACCCTGGATGATCGCCGGCCTGGTTGCCCTGCCGGCCTGCGAGATGGCGCGCAAGGCCGAAGGCGTCGAGTTTCTCGACATCAAGATCGCCACCACCGCCCGGGACCGGGGCAAGCAGCTGCTCGGCCTCGAAAGCATCGGCGAGCAGATGCAGGCCATGGCCGACCTGCCGATCGAGTTCCACATCCGCGGCCTGGTCGAGACCATCAAGCTGGCTGATCTGATGCCCGACATCATGGCGACCATGACCGGTCTCTACCTGGAGGGCGAGATCGCGCAGATCATGCCGGTGGTTCTGGCTGCCGGACCTGAGGAACTCGAAGATGACGCCAGCGGCTACGCCGCCTTCGAGGAGCGCATCGTTCGCATGCGCAACCACGTCATGGCCGAGCGCGCCGCCCCGATCCTCGACGCCGGCAACGCCTTCATCGCTGTCGGCGCGTTGCACCTGCCAGGCAAGGAAGGCCTGGTGGCGCTCTTGCAGGACGCGGGCTTCACGGTGACGGCGATTCCGGCGAACCCCGGAAGTCTGTAAAGTGGAGCGGCTCCGGCAGCCGTTTCAGCTTCACCCCTTGCGGCAAAGGGCAAACAGGTCGCCCCGCGACGAGATCCCGAGCTTGCCATAGGCACGGCGCCGGTAGGTCACAATCGTGGCCGGGGACAGGCCCAGTTCGCCGGCGATCATCTCCGCCTTCTTGCCACCGAGAACACCCAGGCAGATCTGCCGTTCACGCTCGCTCAGAGCCGCAAGGCAGGCGGGATAGCCGGCCGGCGGGTGGCTCTCGTGATGATTGAGCACGAGCCGGGCAATCAGCGAGAGCAATGCCTCGTCCGGTTTCGGGGCGCCCGCTTCGCCATCATAGAAATTGACCATCATCCGCCGTGACGAACCCGCCGCCAGCACGGTGGTCTTGCCTGACAGGCCGGGCTCACTGAAAAAGATATCGAAATAGTCGGGCGGCATCTTCGCAACGATGTCGTCCATGCGCCGCACATGCGTCTGGCCTGCCGGCAGCCGCATCAGTTCAGGCAACAGCGGATCCATGCGGAACCAGCCATCCATGTAGCGTCCGGCCAAAACCTCGCCCGTTCTCACCCGTTCATAGTTGCGCGACAAGAGACAGGTCACAGCGTCACCGGTCATCTCGAACACCATCAGCTGGCGCACACCCGTCCATCCGGCGAGATCGACAATGCACGCGGCAAAACCATCGCTGCCACTGGCCGCAGCGCAGTCCTCGATCAGGCGATAAACGCTCGTCACTCATCACCTCCCTTTGTCCGCGCTGTCCTCTCCCAAGGGGGACATACAAGACGGCCTCCGCAGAGTAAATTGACCGCTGGAGACTACAACGGAGGAAACCCATGAGGCCTGCCGGTCGAGACGAAACGGATTCGCTCTACTTCACCTATCCGCATTTCAACGAGCCCCGCGGCGAGGCGAGGGCGCATCTGAGCGATGCCGTTCCGGTGGTTATCGTCGGCGCCGGGCCGGTTGGTATGGTGGCTGCACTCAGCCTGGCTCGCGAGGGCGTGCGCTCGGTGCTTGTTGAAGCCAGGTCAAGCTTCAACGACGGCAGCCGAGCCATCTGCATCGCCCGCCAGAGCTTCCACATCCTTCAAAGCCTCGGCGCACTCGAACCGTTCCTCGCCAAGGCGCTTGGCTGGACCACGGGACGCAGTTTCTATCGCGGCAAGCAGATCCTCGAATTCACCATGCCGGACGGACCATCGGAAAAATTCAGGCCGATGTACAATCTCCAGCAGCAATACATCGAAGCGTACCTCTATCAGGCCATTGCCGCCAATCCGCTGATCGAGACCAGGTGGCAAAGCGAGGTGGTCGGCATGCACTCCGGTCCGGTCGGCGTGGACCTGACCATACGCGACCCTGAGGCGACCTACGCCCTGAAGGCTGACTGGCTGCTCGCGGCCGACGGCGCCCGCAGCCCGGTCCGCCGCATGCTCGGCCTGAAACTGCGCGGCGAAAACTATGAGGGCCGCTACGTCATCGCCGACATCCGGATGCAGCACGACTATCCGACCATCCGCCGTGCCCTGTTCGACCCCGCGTGCCGGCCCGGCGGAACCGTGCTGATCCACAAGCAGCCCGACGATATCTGGCGCATCGACTACCAGCTGGCCAGCGGCGAAAGCGAGACCGAAGCGCTCAGGGAAGATACGGTCCGCAAGAGTGTGGCGCTGGTGCTCGAGGACATCGGCTACAGCGGCAGCTGGGATCTCGAATGGTGGAGCATCTACTCAGCCAACACGCTGGCGCTCGACGAGTACCGCCACGGGCGCGTGGTCTTCATCGGCGACAGCGCCCACATCGTCCCGATCTTCGGCGTCCGGGGTCTCAACAACGGCATCGCCGACGCCCACAACATCGGCTGGAAACTCGGCCGCGTGCTCAATGGCCGCGCAGGCGAGGACCTGCTCGACAGCTACACGCCCGAGCGGCGCGGCGCCACGCTCGACGTGTTCGCCAACGCCACAAAGAGCGCCCGGTTCATGACGCCGCCGAGCCATGGCTGGCGGATCATGCGCGACGCGGCCCTTGGTCTGGCGCTCGAACATCCGTTTGCGGGCGAGCTCGCCAATCCCCGGCAGATGACGCCCTTCACCTATGCCCGCAGTCCGGCCGTGCTGCCCGACGATCCGGGCTTCGCGGGCGGAGCCGCCCCGGGTGCGGCCATGCCCGATGCGGCGCTTACAGACGGATTCCTGTGCGACCGGATCGGCAGCGGCTACACGCTCGTCTGTTTTGACGAGGAACTCTCGGACGAGGTCTCCCGGCTGCCCGACGCGCCGGAAGTGGTTTGCCTTGATTTTCCCAGCGACGCATCGCGGATGCTGGGCGCCAATGCCAGTTCCGCCTATCTGGTCCGCCCGGACCTGCACATTGCCGCCCGCTGGCGCGAGGCATCGGCCGGCAGGATCGCGGACGCCATCAAGACGCTGAGTTTCAGGAAGGACTGACGCCATGCTGCAGCAGGATATCGAAGCCGTCTACGAGGAACTGGCGACCGGAATTGATGTTGCCGGAAGCGCGGATGCGGAAATCTTCCTTGCCCAGGTCTGTCTCCTGCTGGCGCGGGAACTGGGCGACCGGGATCGGGTGCTCGAACTCATCCGCCAGGCCATGCGCCTTCACGGGGAAGACCCGACCGCCGGCCCGGCACCGGTCCGGTAACGGCAGCAGGACCCGCGCAGGGTCTCCGCATGGCGTGAGGCCGCCGGCTACACGCACGGTGCCGCACAGTTACAAACCGTGACCGGCAGCACGGTCTGTCGCCGGAACCTATCTCCCGATCCGGACGTTTCTACCACGTGACACGAAAGGAGATGTCCAATGGTCGATTACACCCCGCATAACCGCCCCAGCGAGCAAGGTCGTCGTCCCTACGAGCATGTTCGCGACCCCGCCGTCGTGAAGACAGGCAACACTGGCGTGATGGCCGCAGTCGTGCTGTTCGTTCTTCTCGCAGTCGCCGCCTTTGTCTTCTGGACAGCCGACGACTACGAGGCAGTGAACACAACCGTTCCGGCTGCCGAATCCGGCGCTCAGATCAACGAACAGGCCACACCGGCTGAAAATCCGGCCCGCCCCGTTCCCGCACCCGATGCACCCATGATCGCACCGGATGCCGCGGCTCCGGCAGCCCCCGACACCACGGCTTCCCCGGCGCCCGCCACCAACGGCTAAGCCGCAGGCGTTCCATTGCGCCAGTTGCCTCCTCCCCCACCGTAATGGAAACGCAGAAACCGCCCGGTCCCCCACCGGGCGGTTTCACCATGGTCGTGTGGTGGATAAGCCCGGGCCTCGCTGGCCGATCGCTTCAGTCCGAAACCCGCGACAGCGTAGTCTTCACGATCAGCTTGTGAAAAGGCATGATCGCCGCAAGGTAGACGCGGCCGAGCATGTTGTGGCGCTTGACCAGCGTCATCATCCGCACCGCGGTCTGCCTGTCCGGCAGGGATTGCGTTTCCACTACGATGCGGAAATCGAGGTGCCGGTCGTCAAACCCCAGAATGCATTGCTCTGGCGTGTTGCGGATGATCGGGAAGATCCCGACCCGCGTGCCTCCCTGCGAGGCTTTGTCCGGGTCACCCTTCAGTCCGAACGGCTTGACCATGAGATTGCGCAACGCCATCAGCCCGCCAACCCATCGCGGCATCCTTTCGAACGCGCGACGCGCAGCCGCCTCAGCCAGAAGCGCCGGATCATCGCTCAGGGTCTCGAAACAGTCACCCCAGTCCGCACCCGGAAACGCCGGCTGCGGCAGGGAAACGGGAATCTCACGGGACTTCATCAAACCGGCCGCCGGGTTTCCGGTCGAGGCTCTAGATATGGATCGGTTTGAAGAAGGTCGCGAGCGCTGCTTCCTTGACCGCTTCCGACATTGTCGGGTGCGCATGGCAGGTGCGGCCGAGGTCCTCGGACGATCCGCCGAATTCCATCAGAACGGCGGCTTCATGGATCATGTCGCCGGCGCCGAAGCCGATGATGTGGACGCCCAGCACCCGGTCGGTTTCCGCATCCGCCAGCACCTTGACGAAACCGTCCGGCGTTTCCATCGCCCGCGCCCGGCCATTGGCCGAGAACGGGAACTTGCCGGACTTGTACTTGACGCCTTCGGTCTTGAGCTCTTCCTCGGTCTTGCCGACGGAGGCCACTTCCGGCTGCGTGTAGACCACGCCCGGGATCACGTCGTAATTCACGTGACCGGCCTGGCCGGCCATGATCTCGGCCAGCGCCACGCCTTCGTCCTCGGCCTTGTGCGCCAGCATCGGGCCGACGATGACGTCGCCGATGGCGTAAACGCCGGGCACATTGGTCTGGTAGTGATGATCGGTGCGCACCCGGCCGCGCTCGTCCAGCACCACGCCTGCATCCTCGAGACCAAGGCCCTCGGTGAACGGCTTGCGGCCGGTGGCGATCAGCACGATGTCGGCATCGATGATCTCGGTGTCACCGCCCTTGACGGGCTCGAGGGAAACTTTTGCGCCCTTCTCGGCTTTCTCCACTCCTGTCACCTTGGCGCCGAGCTTGAACTCCATGCCCTGCTTGGCAAGGATGCGCTGGAACTGCTTCGAAACTTCGCCGTCCATGCCGCCGAGGATCTTGTCGAGATACTCGACCACGGTCACCTTGGCGCCGAGCCGGCCCCAGACCGAGCCCATTTCCAGCCCGATGACACCGCCGCCGACGACGACGATATGTTCCGGCACCTTGTCGAGCGCGATCGCGCCCGTCGAGGACACGATCACCTTCTCGTCGATATCGACCTTCACTCCGGGAATGCCAGCGACATCGGAACCGGTCGCGATCACGATATTCTTGGCTTCGAGTTCCTGGGGCTTGCCGTCGTCGCCGGTCACCGACACCTTGCCTTCACCCAGCACCTTGCCGTGGCCGATGAAGCTGTCGATCTTGTTCTTCTTGAACAGGAAGGCGACGCCCTCGACATTCGATTTAACCGTGGCGTCCTTGTGCGCCATCATCTTCTCGAGATTGAGCTTCGGCTTGCCGATCTCGACCCCGAGGCTCTCCATGCCGTGATTGGCGTGGGCATAGACCTCAGACGCATGCAGAAGCGCCTTTGACGGAATGCAGCCGATGTTCAGGCAGGTGCCGCCGAAGGTCGCACGCTTCTCGATCACGGCGACCTTGAGGCCAAGCTGCGCCGCCTTGATGGCGCAGACATAGCCGCCAGGTCCGGAACCGATGATGATGACGTCGTAGCTCATGGTCTTGTCCTTATGATCGAATTCATTCCTGGCAGGCCTTCAGCCGAAACACATCGCCGGGAAGCGTTGTTATCCGTTCGGCCTGCCACGCTTGTGACTGCATCACCGCCGCACCGAAATCAGGCAGCAGCAACCGGTCGCCCGCCGTCCGCATGGCCTCTCGCGCCGGCAGCCAGTCCACCGCGCCCTCGACACCGATGATGTAGACCGGTCCTTCCCAGACCGTGCAGGCGGCAATCTCGGCACCGGTTGCATCGCCTTGCGGGCAGTCATGCATGATCACGCCCCAGGGCCGGTCCGGCTCGCCCGCCATCATCACCACGCCGTCCATCGTCACGCCGCCTTCGGCGAAACTCAAGCTGAACCGGTGCTGCATGCCGTCGACATCGGGCAGCGGTCCGGCAAAGGCGATCTCTGCGCCGGTCTGCGCTTCATCATAGACCGCCAGCGCCTGCGGACAGGCCGCATCGGCCGGTGATCCGCCTGCGGCCATCATCATGGCCGCAAGCGTCAGTGCTGGAAGGCGGGCCGAAGCCATCATCCTGCTCCTTAAAGGTCGAGAACCAGGCGTTCCGGATCTTCCAGGCTGTCCTTGACCCGAACCAGGAAGGTCACGGCTTCCTTGCCGTCGACAATCCGGTGGTCATAGGAAAGTGCCAGGTACATCATCGGCCGGATCACCACCTGGCCGCCGACTGCCATCGGACGCTCCTGGATCTTGTGCATGCCGAGGATGCCCGACTGCGGCGAATTCAGGATCGGCGAGGACATCAACGAACCATAGACACCGCCATTGGAGATGGTGAAGGTGCCGCCCTGCATGTCGGCCATCGACAATTCGCCATCGCGCGCAGCCCGGCCAAGACGGCCGATTTCCTTCTCGATGTCGGCAATGCCCATCTGGTCGGCATCACGCACCACCGGCACCACCAGGCCCTTGTCGGTGCCCACCGCCACGCCAACATGGCAGTAGTTCTTGTAGATGATTTCGGTGCCGTCGATCTCGGCATTGACCGCCGGGATTTCCTTGAGCGCATGGGTCACCGCCTTGGTGAAGAAGCCCATGAAGCCGAGCTTGACGCCGTGCTTCTTCTCGAACAGGTCCTTGTAGCGCGAGCGCAGGTCCATCACCGCGCTCATGTCCACCTCGTTGTAGGTGGTCAGCATGGCGGCTGTGTTCTGGGCTTCCTTCAGACGCCGGGCGATGGTCTGGCGCAGGCGGGTCATCTTCACCCGCTCCTCGCGCGGTGCATCGTCCTCCGAAGAGGCCGGACGCGCCGCTGCCGGTGCGGCAGCAGGAGCCGAGCCCTTGCCGATGGCGTCAAGCACGTCGCCCTTGAGCACCTGCCCGCGTTTTCCCGAACCCGAAACATCACCGGCATCGATCTTGTTCTCGGCCATCAGCTTCTGGGCCGACGGAGCCGCAGGCATGTCCGAACCGCCCTTGGCCGGAGCGGCAGGCGCTTCAGCCTTGGCGGCCGGTGCTTCGCTTTTCGCCTCGGTCTTGGCCTCGCTCTTGGCCGGCGCCGCACCCTCGCCCTCGGCGATCTGTGCGAGCAGCGCGTTGACTTCGACCGTCTCGCCGTCCTTGGCGAGAATTTCGCTCAGGGTTCCCGAGACCGGCGAGGGAACCTCGATCGAGACCTTGTCGGTTTCCAGTTCCACCAGCGGCTCGTCCACCTTCACGGTATCGCCCACCTTCTTGAGCCAGGTGCCGATGGTGGCTTCGCTGACGGATTCACCAAGGGTCGGGACGCGAACTTCAGTAGCCATGATATTTGTTTCCGTTCTTTTTCAGTCAGTCAGACAGTTGTTTGGCAACGCGTACGGCATCAGCCGCCCAGCGCATCCTCGAGGAAGGCTTCAAGTTGTGCAAGGTGCCGCGACATCAGGCCGGTCGCCGTCGAGGCCGAAGCCGGGCGGCCGGTGTAACGGACCCGCTGGAACTTGGCGTCGATATGCGCCAGCACCCATTCCAGATAGGGATCGATGAACGACCACGCACCCATGTTCTTGGGCTCTTCCTGGCACCAGACCATCTCGGCATTGCGGAAGCGGCTGAGCTCGTTGATCAGGGCCTTGGCCGGGAACGGGTAGAGCTGTTCGAGCCTGAGCAGGTAGATGTCGTTGACGCCGCGCTTCTCGCGCTCTTCGTACAGATCGAAATAGACCTTGCCCGAGCACATCACGACGCGGCGGATCTTGTTGTCCTTGACCAGCTTGATCGGTTCGTTCTTGAGCACTTCGGCATCATCCCACAGCAAGCGGTGGAACGACGTGTCGCCCGACATTTCCGCCAGCGTCGAGACGGCGCGCTTGTGCCGCAGCAGCGATTTCGGCGTCATCATGATGAGCGGCTTGCGGAAGTCGCGCTTCATCTGCCGCCTGAGGATGTGGAAATAATTCGACGGCGTGGTGCAGTTGGCGACCTGCATGTTGTCTTCCGCACACATCTGCAGGAAACGCTCGAGACGGGCCGAGGAGTGTTCCGGACCCTGGCCCTCGTAGCCATGCGGCAGCAGGCAGACGAGGCCGGACATGCGAAGCCACTTGCGCTCGCCCGACGAGATGAACTGGTCGAACAGCACCTGCGCGCCGTTGGCGAAATCGCCGAACTGGGCTTCCCACAGCGTCAACGCATTCGGCCGTGCCAGCGAGTAGCCATATTCGAACCCGAGAACCGCCTCTTCCGACAGCATCGAGTTGATCACTTCGTAGCGTGCCTGGTTGGGCGCCACATTGGCGAGCGGAATGTAGCGTTCCTCAGTTTCCTGGTCGTAGAGAACCGAATGCCGCTGCGAGAACGTGCCGCGCTCGACATCCTGGCCCGACAGGCGGATCTTGATGCCTTCCTGGACCAGAGAGCCGAAAGCCAGGGCTTCACCCATGGCCCAGTCGATACCCTCGCCGCTCTCGATCATCTTGGCCCGGTTGTCCATGAAGCGCTGGATGGTGCGGTGAGCCTTGAAGTCCGCGGGCACTTCCGACAGCTTCTTGCCCAGTTCACGCAATTGCTTGAGTGGCAGCCCGGTCTTGCCGCGGCGCTGCTCATCCTGGTTGTCGGCGGTGCGGAGCCCGGACCACTGGCCGTCGAGCCAGTCGGCCTTGTTCGGCTTGTAGCTCTGCCCGATGTCGAATTCGCCTTCCAGATGGGCGCGCCAATCGGCTTTCATCTTCTCCAGTTCACCCTCGGTGATCACGCCTTCCTCGATCAGCCGGCGCCCGTAGATCGTCACCACCGTCTCGTGACTGCGGATCTGCTTGTACATCTTCGGCTGGGTGAACGCAGGCTCGTCGCCCTCGTTGTGGCCGAAGCGGCGGTAGCAGAACATGTCGATGACCACCGGCTTGTGGAACTTCATCCGGAACTCGGTCGCCACCTTGGCGGCGTAGACCACGGCTTCCGGATCATCGCCATTGACGTGGAAGATCGGCGCCTCGATCATCTTTGCTACATCGGATGGGTAAGGCGACGAGCGCGAGAAGCCCGGATTGGTGGTGAACCCGATCTGGTTGTTGATGATGAAATGCACGGTGCCGGCCACCCGGTGGCCGCGCAAGCCCGACAGGCCGAGAATTTCCGCCACCACGCCCTGGCCGGCAAACGCCGCATCGCCGTGCAGCAAGAGCGGCATCACCTTGACCCGTTCTCTGAGCGGAATGATGTCGCCTTCGAATTCGGTGGCGATCATGTCCTGCTTGGCGCGCGCCTTGCCCATCACCACCGGGTTGACGATTTCCAGATGCGACGGGTTGGCGGTCAGCGACATGTGCACCTTGTTGCCGTCGAACTCGCGGTCCGAAGAAGCGCCAAGGTGGTACTTCACATCGCCCGAACCCTCGACCTCGTCAGGCTTGAACGAACCGCCCTTGAACTCGTGGAAGACCGCCCGGTGCGGCTTCGACATCACCTGGGTGAGCACGTTGAGACGGCCGCGGTGGGCCATGCCGAAGACGATTTCCTTCAGCCCCATGTTGCCGCCGCGCTTGATGATCTGCTCGAGCGCCGGAATCAGCGATTCGCCGCCATCAAGACCGAACCGCTTGGTGCCCTTGTACTTGACGTCGATGAACTGCTCGAAGCCTTCGGCCTCGATCAGCTTCTGCAGGATCGCCTTCTTGCCCATTTCGGTGAAGTCGACGCCCTTGTCCGGACCCTCGATGCGTTCCTGGATCCAGGATTTCTCTTCCGGGTTGGAAATGTGCATGAACTCGACGCCCAGCGTCGAGCAATAGGTCCGCTTGAGGATATCGAGCATCTCGCGGATGGTCGCGTATTCGAGCCCCAGCACGTGATCGATGAAGATCGGCCGGTCGTAGTCGGCCTCGGTAAAGCCGTAGGCTTCCGGCGACAGCTCGTTGTAGTCGTCGTCAGGCTGCTGGGCGAGGCCCAGCGGATCGAGATTGGCATGCAGGTGGCCGCGCATGCGGAAGGCGCGGATCATCATGATGGCGCGGACGGAATCGCGCGTCGCCTGTTCCGCCACTGCCGGATCCAGCGACTGTCCGGCCTGCTTGGCCTTGCCCTTGAGCTTGTCGGACACGGCCTTTTCGACCGCGCCCCAGTTGCCGTCAAGCGCCGAGACCAGCTCGCCATTGGCCTGCACCGGCCAGTTGGCCTGCTTCCAGGATGCGCCTGCAGCGGACTTGCGGATCTGATCCGGATCGTCCTTCAGATCGGCGAAGAAGGCGTGCCACTCGGCGGGCACGCTGCCAGGATCGTCCTGGAACCGCGCATACATGTCCTCGATGTAGTGGGCGTTGCCGCCATACAGGAACGAGGTCTGCGCCATGATGTCGTTGGCTTCGTCGTTGCGTGCCATGGATCTCACCTTGTTTCCGGGCCTTCTCCGGCCCTATCCCTAGACTGTCAGGCTTGCGCGGCACTCACGCCGCGGCAAGCTTACCCAACCCGATCCCCAGCGCCGCCGTGTCGGTGAAGACCTGGTACCGGACGATCTTGCCGTCGTGTAATGTGAACATGTTGACTGTTTCGGTGCGCACCTTGCGCCCCGTCGCCTTGACCGTCCATTCGCCCCTGAGCACCGTCACCACGGTGTCGCCGGCAACATGGACCGCAAGCGGTTCGACCGTGTCGATCACCAGGTGATCGCCCACGGTCGCCACGAAACTCTCGAAGCCGTCGAAACCGGCCCAGTCCCCGGCCCAGGGCAGAAGCCCTTCCGGCGCCGGGTAGTGCACCTCGATCTCGTCGGAAACGACGCCGCGCAGGGCCTCTCTGTCGCCCGCTTTCAGCGCGGCGTAGTAGCGGTCCAGCGTTTCGCGCACGGCGTCGCTCATTGGTCCAGCCTTTGTCTGTCCCCGGGGGTTATCCCTTGAGGACTTCAACCAGTGTCTTGCCAAGACGCGCAGGCGACGGCGAGACGCGGATGCCCGCGGCTTCCATGGCCTTGATCTTGTCTTCGGCGCCGCCCTTGCCGCCCGAGATCACCGCGCCGGCATGGCCCATGGTGCGTCCGGGAGGTGCCGTACGGCCGGCGATGAAGCCTGCCATCGGCTTCTTGCGGCCCTTCTTGGCCTGTTCGATCAGCCACTCGGCTGCATCTTCCTCGGCCGAACCACCGATTTCGCCGATCATGATGATCGATTCGGTTTCCGGATCGTCGAGATACAGATCGAGAATGTCGATGAACTCGGTGCCCTTGACCGGGTCGCCGCCGATGCCGACGGCGCTCGACTGGCCGAGACCTTCATTGGTGGTCTGGAACACAGCCTCATAGGTCAGCGTGCCCGAGCGCGACAGGATGCCCACCGAGCCCTTCTTGAAGATGTTGCCCGGCATGATGCCGATCTTGCACTCGTCCGGCGTCATCACGCCGGGGCAGTTCGGACCGATCAGCCGCGACTTCGACTTGTCGAGCACTGCCTTGGCGCGGATCATGTCGGCCACCGGAATGCCTTCGGTGATGCAGACGATCAGCTCGATCTCGGCCTCGATGGCTTCGATGATCGCGGCCGCAGCACCCGCCGGCGGCACGTAGATCACGGAAGCGTTGGCGCCGGTCGCTGACTTGCCTTCGGCAACGGAGGCGAAGATCGGCAGCTTCTCGCCGTTCGAGCCTTCCCAGGTGGATCCGCCCTTCTTCGGGTGGATACCGCCAACCATCTTGGTGCCGTGATAGGCCAGTGCCTGTTCGGTGTGGAAAGTGCCGGTCTTGCCGGTCAGGCCCTGAACCAGGACCTTGGTGTTCTTGTCGATCAGAATGGACATGGTCTCAGTTTCCCTTCACCGCGGCGACAATCTTCTGGGCAGCGTCGTCGAGATCGTCGGCGGCGATCACGTCGAGGCCGCTTTCGTTGATGATCTTCTTGCCGAGCGCCACGTTGGTGCCTTCAAGCCGCACCACCAGAGGAACCTTGAGGCCCACTTCCTTGACCGCAGCGACCACGCCCTCGGCGATCACGTCGCACTTCATAATGCCGCCGAAGATGTTGACGAGGATGCCCTTGACGGCCGGGTCGGCGGTGATGATCTTGAACGCCGCGGTGACCTTTTCCTTGGTCGCGCCGCCGCCGACATCGAGGAAGTTCGCCGGCTCCTGGCCATAGAGCTTGATGATGTCCATGGTCGCCATGGCGAGGCCTGCGCCGTTGACCATGCAGCCGATATTGCCGTCGAGCGCGACATAGGCGAGGTCATACTTCGACGCCTCGATTTCCTTCTCGTCCTCTTCGGTCAGGTCGCGCAGCGCGACGATGTCGTCGTGCCGGAACAGCGCATTGTTGTCGAACGACACCTTGGCGTCGAGCACGCGCAGGCGGCCGTTCTTCATCACGATCAGCGGGTTGATCTCGAGCAGCGCCATGTCCTTTTCGACAAACGCCTTGTAGAGAATCGGGAACAGCGTCTCGCCGTCCTTGGCCGCATCGCCGGAAAGTTCCAGCGCGCCGTTGAGCTTGGCGAGATCAGCAGCCGTCACGCCGGCTTCCGGATCGATCGCCACAGTGATGATCTTCTCGGGGGTCTTTTCGGCAACCGCCTCGATGTCCATTCCGCCTTCTGTGGAGACCACGAAGGCCACCTGGCCGACGGTGCGGTCCACCAGGATCGAGAGATAGAGTTCGCGCTCGATGTCGGCGCCGTCTTCGATGTAGAGACGGTTGACCACCTTGCCGGCGTCGCCTGTCTGCTTGGTCACCAGCGTGTTGCCGAGCATTTCCTTGGCATGCGCCTTGGCTTCATCGATCGAGAACGCCAGCCGCACGCCGCCCTTTGCGTCAGCTCCGAGTTCCTTGAACTTGCCCTTGCCGCGTCCGCCGGCATGAATCTGGCTCTTGACCACGTAGAGCGGGCCGGGCAGCGATTTTGCAGCAGCTTCCGCCTCGTCGGCCGAGAAGATGGCGACCCCTTCGGCCACCGGCGCGCCGTAACCCTTGAGAAGGGCTTTGGCCTGGTATTCATGGATGTTCATGGGAACTCCTGGATTGAGTGAACGGTCGAGAGCATCTTGACGTTTCGTTAAGCCTGATAACGCTCTAACCCGATGTTCTTACGCAAGTCTGAACGGAAAGCCGGTTTCTCGGCTTCCCGTTCGATCTGAGGACCCGATTACTTCAGATTCGGGGCGATCGCGATGCAGGCTTCGCAGAGGCCTGCGACCGATTCCACCGACTTGTCGAAAGCCTTCTGCTCGGTCTTGTTCAGCTCGATCTCGATGACGCGCTCGATGCCGCCTTCGCCGATGACGCAGGGCACACCGACATACATGTCCTTGACGCCGTACTGGCCCGACAGGTGCGCGGCGCATGGCAGAACCCGCTTCTTGTCCTTGAGGTAGCTCTCGGCCATCTCGATCGCCGATGCGGCCGGCGCGTAATAGGCCGAACCGGTCTTCAGCAGCTTGACGATCTCGGCGCCGCCGTCACGGGTGCGCTGGATGATTTCCTCGAGCTTTTCCTTTGAGGTCCAGCCCATCTTGATCAGGTCCGGCAGCGGGATGCCGGCAACCGTCGAGTAGCGCGCCAGGGGAACCATGGTGTCGCCGTGGCCGCCAAGCACGAAGGCGGTGACGTCTTCGACAGAGACATTGAATTCTTCGGCGAGGAAATGCCGGAAGCGGCCCGAGTCGAGCACGCCGGCCATGCCGACGACCTTGTTCTTCGGCAGACCCGAGAATTTCTGCAATGCCCAGACCATCGCGTCGAGCGGGTTGGTGATGCAGATGACGAATGCGTTGGGAGCATATTTCTTGATGCCCGCACCGACTTGTTCCATCACCTTGAGGTTGATGCCGAGCAGGTCGTCGCGGCTCATGCCCGGCTTGCGGGCGACGCCGGCGGTGACGATGCAGATGTCGGCGCCTTCGATGGCGGAGTAGTCATTTGCGCCGGACATGCGGGCGTTGAAGCCTTCCACCGGTCCGGACTGGGCGATGTCGAGCGCCTTGCCCTGCGGCGTGCCCTCGGCAATGTCGAACAGGACGACGTCGCCCAGTTCCTTCAGGGCGGCCAGGTGGGCGAGCGTGCCGCCGATCATTCCCGAACCAATCAAAGCAATTTTATTACGCGCCATGTCGAAACTCTCCGCAGGTCGTTGTGGTTTGGAACCTGCCTCACGCCCGGCCCCGATTTTCGCCCAATCGCATAGACCGAATGCCTCCAACTGGCAACTCAAACTTTCGATATGAGTATTTTCAATCGGTTAGGTTCTAAAACTCTTACGTAAACGTAAATATTTCAAGAGCGGCCGGACGTCGTTTCCACCTGATTTGCCAGGCTCGCCTCCAGATAGGCTTCGCTCTGCATCTCGTTGAGGCGCGATGCGGTCCGCGCAAATTCGAAGCTTTCAGTCCCGGTCTTGCCGGTATAGAGCCCGTCCGGCTCTGCCGCGGCCGAGATGAAGAGCCGGTTCTTGCGGTCATAAAGCGTGTCGATCAGGGTGATGAAGCGCTTGGCCGCATTGCGGCTGGCTTCCGCCATCACCGGCACGCGGTCGACAAACACGGTGTGATAATTCTTGGAAATCGCCGCGTAGTCGTTGGCCCCCAGCGGTGCCTCGCACAACTCCTTGAAGGAAAACCGCGCCGCCCCCGCGCCGGCATCGGGCACGCTCACGTCCCGGCCCTGAACCCGGACCGTGTCCGGCCCGGTCTGCTTGCCCGCCGTCACCCGCTTCCAGGCCATCTCCATGGCCGCGTCGCCCTCGTCCTCGTCAAGCCGGTGATAGACCGGCAACCGGGTGGTGGTTTCCATCCGGTAGTCCGTACGCGCGTCGAGATTGACGATGTCGACATTCTCCTTGAGCAAGCCGATGAACGGCACGAACAACTGCCGGTTCAGCCCGTCCCGGTAGAGATTGTCCGGCTCGACATTCGATGTCGCCACCAGCACGCAGCCGCGGCTGAACAATTGCTCGAACAGCCGCGACAGCAGCATCGCGTCGGCGATGTCGGTGACGGAGAATTCGTCAAAACACAGCACCCAGGCCTCGTCGATCAGCTGGCTTGCCACCGGCGGCACCGGATCGGTTTCCTTGGTCTCGCCGTTCTTGAGTTTCTGCCGGTGGGCATGGATGCGCGCATGCGCATCCGCCATGAAATCGAGGAAATGCGCCCGCCGCTTGCGCTTGGCCGGCACCAGCTCGAAGAACATGTCCATCAGCATGGTCTTGCCGCGGCCGACCGAGCCATGGACGTAGAGACCGCGCGGCGGCACGTTGGAACTCCGCTTGCGCCCGAACATCCAGCCCAGCGCGCTCGACTTGGTCGCAAGCCGCTTGGTCGAAACCTCCCCCAGCAGGGTGTCCAGCCGTTCGGCCAGCGCCACCTGCGCCGGATCAGCGGAAAACTCGCCACTGGCCACGCGGGCCGCATAGGCGCTCGCAACGGTGTCGTGTCTCTTCCAGCTCATGAGGCAGCATCTATCGCGTCAGGCTGCGGCCCCGATCTCAACGGGAAAGGGAAATCGGCTGACCGGTCGAGGTCGAGCCGTCATAGCGCTCATTGGCCGACTGGTAGAGACGGCCGATCTGGTTGCCGCTCGAATCGGCGAGAATGACCTGCTTGCCCTGCACGTCCCAGGCGGCGATCGCCGCCGCATTGCCCACGCACCCGCGCGAGGCGGCGCGGTATCCGCCGGTCCACTTGGTCAGCGACAGGAACACGTCACAGCTGGTGCCGCCGCTTGTGGCCGACCAGCGGCCGATCAGCGCTTCGCGGGTCAGTTCCGGCGCATTGGCTTCCGCAACCTGTGGCGACAGGGTCTGTTCCGGAGCGGTTGGCGCTGCGGGAAACTCGCCGGGCTGCGGCGTCATCGGCGGCGCAAGCTGGCCGGATTGGACACCGCCCACCGGTGCCGGCATCAGCGGCGCCGGCTGCGGCTGGGTGTTCAGACCACCGAAGGATGTCCGCTGGCATCCGCCAAGAACTGCGGCGACCGCAACTGCGACCAGCAAGGTGTGCATCTTCATAGACAAGCTCCGGTTGGGCGAGGCATCTGCTTCGCTGTTCGTCCCATTAAAGCGCATAAAATGTCCATAGCATGGAAATTGCAAGGCAAACCGGCCGCTGGAACATATTAGCTGGACGATAATCCAATGTTATTGACGCCAATACACCAGTCGAACCTTAATTGTCACCCGCGTATTTGTGTAGATGGAACCCAGACATAGCCTTCCGGATCGACGATGAAGCACTCCCGCAATCCGTGCGGCTTGTCGAGGCTGCCCGCCAGCACATGGTCGCCGCGCTCTCGCGCCCGGGCTTCCGCCTTGTCCGGATCGAGGCCATAGACCCGGATCTCGATCCCGGCGCCGCGGGTTTCGGAGCCGGCCACGATGCCCGACATCGGATGGTGCGAGTAGCTGTGATCGGCATGCAGCATGAACACCGAACCGCACAGCTCGATCGCTGCAAAATCCTCGTCGCTGTCAAGCACCATGGCGCCAAGACAATCGCGGCAGAAAGCGAGTTCGGCCGCCATGTCGCGAACCAGCAGGTTGACGCCGATGCCGCGCGGCAGCGAGCGTCCGAAATCGTCCGCCGGCATCCACGGCTCCTTGCTGCGCTTCATGGTCATTGCTTTCTCCCCGTGCAGGCATCTGCCGCTATCCGGGATGAATTGGCAAAGCACCGCGGATGTCAATGCCCGGCCTGATCGGCCGTCGGCTGCCGGATCGGGTTACTTGCCCAGGCCCAGATGCGCCTCTTCGCCCCAAAGCGCCTTGATTTCCTGGTCGCGGCCACAGGCGCGGCGGTAGTAATTGTAGCGCACCGGGCTCTTCTGATAGAAATTCTGATGATAGTCTTCCGCAGGCCAGAACTTCGCCTGCGGCTCGATTGCCGTGACCACCGGCTGGCCCAGCGCCTTCTCAGCCTCGGCGCGGGCGGCTTCGGCGAGTTCTGCCTGCTCGTCATTGAGCGTGTAGACCGCGGTCGAGTAGCTGAAACCCCGGTCGCAGAACTGGCCGCCCTCATCGGTCGGATTGATCGTCCGGAAGAAGATCTTCAGCAGTTCGGCATAGCTTACCACCGCCGGATCGTACTTGATTTCGACGGCTTCCCGGTCGCCATTGGCGACATGGGTCTTGTAGGTCGGGTTGTCGGCCTTGCCGCCGATATAGCCGGAGATGGTTTCGGACACGCCCTTGACCTGGTCGAAATCCGATTCGACGCACCAGAAACAGCCGCCTGCGAAGATCGCCGTTCCGGTCTCCTCGGCACGCGCGGGTGCGGCGGTCAGGGCCGCGGCGAACAGGGCGGATGAGAGCAGAAGTCTGAACATGGGGATCTCCTTTATTGCCGTTCAACCTAGACCCGGGGACAGCGAAGACAACTCACGCTTCCGCACAAAGCCGTGAAGCCTGAGGCACGCACAGGCAACGCCACTCACCAGATGCCGTTCACCATGCCGAAGCACGTCGATCACGGGGTCACGCCAGCAAACTGCAGGCCTGGGCGACAGGGCGCCAGAGTGTTTGCAGTACGATATCTCTGCGGGATCGTCCGGTTTGAACAGTCTAGCCCTTCTTCAACACGCCCGTATCTATCAGCTGCTGAAACATTTCCGCCGCCGCGTCGCTGACCGGATGGTACTCGATGCCGAGTTCGCGCTTCGACTTGGAATTGTCCGCCCGCCAGGGGTATCCCATATTGTCGGATATCATCTTACGCGACAGCTGCTTGCTGACCATCGGGCCGATCAGCCAGAGCAGCCACTTCGGCAGTTCGCGGGTTGGGAATGGCCATTTATCGCCAAAATGCTGCCGCAGCATCTTGCCCAGTTCAAGAAACGATACGGTTTGCGCCGAGGCGATGTGACGGCCCCTTGCATCGGCCAGAAAACCCGCCCGCAAATGCGCTTCCGCCACGTCGCGCACATCCACCATGCCAATTTCCATCGGCGGTGCGCCAGCCTTCAGGGTGCCGTCGCCGAACTGCTTGAGAATGGTGTGGGATTCCGACGTCGAGTTGCCTGAAATGGTCTTGCCAATGACCAGCGACGGATTGATCGTCACCAGCCGCCAGCGGCTTTGCGCTTCGGCAATCGCCCAGGCCGCCTTTTCCGCTTCGACCTTGGAGTAGGAATAGGGCTGCCGATCGAGCGACGAGGTGGTGTTCCAGGTTTCTTCCGTCAGCACCTTGCCAGGCGCATTTTGAACGTCCTTGTTGTCGCCATAGATCGCAGCACAGGAGCTGGTGACCACCACGCGCTGAACACTTGGGGTGCGATTGGCGGTTTCAAGCACATTGCGGGTTCCGTTCACAGCCGGATCAACCAGGTCACGCTGCGGATCATCGAAATTGCTGGTGAACGGAGACGCCGTATGGAACACCACCGCGCAGCCTTCCATGGCTGGCCCGTAGCTCCCGTCATCGAGCAGATCCGCTTCGAAAAGCTTCAATTCGCCCGGCAACTCCGCTGCCATCCTGTCAAGATGCGCGGTCTTTTCGGCATTGGAAGGCTCACGCACAGGGGCATGCACGGTGAGCCCCTCTTCAAGCAGCCGTCGCACCAGCCACCCTGCGACAAAGCCGGTGGCGCCGGTCACCATCACGGGATGGTCTGTCGGATATACGTGCTCGGTCATGGGGAGCCTTTCAAAAATTGCTCGACACGGGATCAGCCAGGCCGATCGCCTGTCTGTCCTTCATCCTCCCCAATGCACTGTGCATTACAATGGTTCCGGACAACAGCCATTGTTGGTATGTTTCGGTGTTTCGGTCTGTCGCCACTGCACAACAGCTACGTGTTCTCGCAACATTGCACATGCTGCGCCTCCAGGCCTGGGGCTGCAAAGGACGCGCAATCAACCGGCCGCATCGCGCTTCGTTTTCATCCTTCGTAAGGACGCGCCAGAGCTTCAGCCATCAGGTCGAACACCAGCCGCACCCGCCGGCTGGTGTGGACCTCACGGTGGGTCACCAGCCAGACGGGGAAGACCAGCGGCTCAAGGTCTGGCAACACCTGCACCACGCCCGGTTCCGCGTCGCCGATATCGGCGGCCATGACGCCGATGCCGAGCCCCTGCTTGACGTGGCTCCACTGCACCAGGTGGTTTTCCGAGATCAGGGGAAAATTCTTCTGTGTCAGCGTCAGCCCGAACCGGGTCATCGCCGCGATGAACTCGCCCGACCGGTTGAAGCCGATGAACTCCGCCGTCGTGAAGTCCTCGGGTGCCGATGGATTGCCGAGGCTCTCGAGATAAGAGGGCGTCGCATAGATCCGGCCATGGATGTCGCGGATCTTGCGCGCCACCAGGTTGGGCTGGGTCGGCCGGTAGTTGCGGATGGCGATATCGGCCTCGCGCCGCCTCAGGTCGCTCTCGGTATTGGTGGCGACGATCTCGACATCGATGCCCGGCGCCGCCTGCCTGAGCTGTCGGATGATCGGCGGCAGGCGGAATGCCGCGTCCGTCTCGCTGGCGCTGATCGACACCGTGCCCTCGATCGCCTGCGCCCTGCCCGAGGCCGACAGCGATATAAGCGCCGCAGCCTCGCCCATGGCGCGCACGTGATCCATCAGCTCGAGCCCGCTCGGCGTCAGCGTCAGTCCGCGCCCGACCCGCTCGAACAGCGCCACGCCGAGCTCCCGTTCCAGCGCCGTCACCTGGCGGCCGAGCGTCGGCTGCGCCATCCCCAGCGCCCGCGCGGCAGCCGACAGCGAGCCCTCCTCCGCGGTCACCAGGAATGCCCGGGCCCGGTTCCAGTCGAAATTGACAGATCTCCAATCCATGCGAAAATGCATATCATATCGGCATAACTGGTCAATTTATTCTGCGCTTGCGCATGGCTATATGCGGACCGGAAACTGGAGAACAGACCGCTGAAAGCCATTGCCTATTCCAACTATGGACCGCCGGACGTGCTCAAGCCCGTCGACCTGCCCAAGCCCGCTGCAAAACCCGGTGAAGTCCTGGTCCGGATCCGCGCCACCAGCGTCACCGCGGGCGACTACCGCGCCCGCAGCCTCGACATGCCCCCGGGTTTCGGCCTGGTCGGCCGCCTTGTATTCGGGCCTTTCCGGCCGCGCCGCCAGGTTCTTGGGGCCGAGTTTTCCGGCGTGGTCGAGGCGGTCGGCAGCGACGTCACCCGCTTCGCCCCCGGCGACCGGGTCTTTGCCTATCCCGGCGCCGGCTTCGGCGGCTATGCCGAATACGCGGTGATCGCCGAAACCGCGGCGATTGCCGCCATGCCCGCCGATCTCGATTTCGATGAGGCCGCGGCGATCTCCTTCGGCGGCGCAACGGCGCTCAATTTCCTGCGCGACAAGGCCGGCATCAAACCCGGCGACCGCGTGCTGATCATCGGCGCCTCCGGGACCGTCGGCAGCGCCGCCGTGCAAGTCGCAAAAGCCTTTGGCGCTCATGTCACCGCAACGGCATCGGCTGGCAAGCTCGACATGCTGCATGATCTCGGCGCCGATGAAGTGATCGACCACTCACGTGAGAACCCCGCCGCTGCCCAGAGCGCCTACGACATCATTCTCGACACCAGCGGCACCGCGACATACCCGAAGTATGGATCATCTCTCAAGCCCGGCGGCCGGCTGCTGCTGGTCTCCGCCAACCTGTGGCAACACATCGGCACGCTGTTTGCCCGCAAGAGCGGCGGCCGCAAGGCCTCCGGCGGCTATGCCCCCGAACGCGCCGAGGACCTGCATTTTCTCGCTGATCTTGCAGCCAGGGGAGGGTTCAAACCCCATATCGACAAGCGCTTTCCGCTGGCCGAGGCCGCCCAGGCGCACCGCTACTACGAGAACCCGGCCCGGAAGGGCAACGTTGTCATCACCATTGATCCGGCCTGACCCCCCCGGGGCGACCAGGCCACCTCCTGCCGGTCAGGCCGGAGGTCCAAACAGGCCGTTGAATTTCATCGCCGGACTGCATAGACACGGAGGCTTGAATGGGCGCACCGGCGTCCCGAAATCTGGCCGCGCGGCCAGGGAAAGACCGAGTTCACATGAGCCTCCCCAACGACCTCAAAGCCTCCACCATCGCGGCCCAGGCCGGCGGCGTCATCGACATGCCCTCGGGCGGTGTCGTGCCGCCGGTGCAGCCGTCCACCACCTTCGTCCGCGACGAGGATTACGCGCTGGTCAATCCCGACAACATCTATTCGCGCGACAATTCCGACATCGTCCGCATCACCGAAAATGTGCTGGCGCGGCTGGAGAACGCGGAAGAAGCGCTGCTGTTCCCCTCCGGCATGGCAGCCATCGCCGCGCTGTTCCGCACCCTGCCGAACGGCGCCACGGTTGTGGTTCAGTCGGGCATCTACTGGGGCACCACCAAGTGGCTGCGCGATTTCTCCGCCCGCCGCCAGATTGCCCTGCACGAGGTCGACGCGTCTGATGCGTCGGCACTCGAACAGGCCTGCACCACGCACCGGCCCGCGCTGGTCTTCATCGAAACCCCCTCCAACCCCTGGCTCAAATCAGTCGACATCGCCCGAGCCGCCAGCTGCGCCCACGCGTCCGGTGGTCTGCTCGCCGTCGATTCCACCGCAGCCACCCCGGTGCTGCAGAAGCCGCTGGAACTTGGCGCCGACATCGTCATGCATTCGGCCACCAAGGGCATCAACGGCCATTCCGACGTGCTCGCAGGCGTGCTCGCCACCGCGGCACCCGCAGCAAAGGTCTGGACCGACATCAAGGCCGACCGCCACGATGCCGGCGCCGTCATCGGACCCTTCGAGGCCTGGCTCCTGCTCCGCGGCATGCGCACCCTGCCGTTGCGCGTCGAGCGGATGAGCGCCAATGCGCTCAAGATCGCCAGCTGGCTCAAGGCCCATCCAAAGGTCACGGATGTCTTCTATCCCGGCCTTGCAAGCCATCCCGGCCACAAGGTTGCGGCCCGCCAGATGCAAGGCGGCTTCGGTTGCCTGTTCTCATTCCTGGTTCAGGGCGGCGCGCCCGAGGCGCTCGCGGTGGTCGGCAAGCTCAAGCTGTTTCACCGCGCGACCTCGCTGGGCGGCGTCGAAAGCCTGGTCGAACACCGCCACACCATCGAACCGCACACCGGCATCCCCGAAAGCCTGATCCGCGTCTCGGTCGGCATCGAGGACGCCGACGACCTGATCGCGGACCTGAGCCAGGCGCTGGGGTGAGTTAGGTCGGGGGCTCCCCAATCTCCCCCCTTGCGGGGGAGATGTCGGCATAGCCGACAGAGGGGGGTGAGGCTCACCGTTCTTCGAAAAGCCGGCGGATGCCGAGACATCGCCCCCCCTCTGTCACATCGCCCCCCCTCTGTCACTTCGTGACATCTCCCCCGCAAGGGGGGAGATCGGGAGACGCGAGCCTCAGTTACAATCGGACACAAAAAAGAGGCGCCTGAACGCCCCCTTTTCAACTTCGTATCTTGCCAGCCCTACACCCGGCGCTCCACCATCATCTTCTTGATCTCGGCAATCGCCTTGGCGGGGTTGAGGCCCTTGGGGCAGGTCTGCGCGCAGTTCATGATGGTGTGGCAGCGGTAGAGCCGGAACGGATCCTCAAGATCATCCAGCCGCTCGCCGGTGGCTTCGTCTCTCGAGTCGATCAGCCAGCGATAGGCCTGAAGCAAGACCGCGGGACCGAGATAACGGTCACCGTTCCACCAGTAGCTCGGGCACGAGGTCGAGCAGCAGGCGCACAGGATGCACTCGTAGAGCCCGTCGAGCTTGGCCCGGTCCTCGTGGCTCTGCTTCCATTCCTTGGCCGGTGTTGGCGACACCGTTTTGAGCCACGGCTCGATCGAGCGGTGCTGGGCGTAGAAATTGGTCAGATCCGGCACCAGGTCCTTGACCACCGGCAGATGCGGCAGCGGATAGACCTTCACCGCCCCGTCGATCTCGTCGAGACCCTTGGTGCAGGCGAGCGTGTTGGTGCCGTCGATGTTCATCGCACAGGAACCGCAAATGCCCTCGCGGCAGGACCGGCGCAGCGTCAGCGTCGCGTCGATCTTGTTCTTGATCCACAACAGGCCGTCGAGCACCATCGGACCGCAATCATCGGTGTCGATGTGGAACGTGTCGATGCGCGGATTTTCCGCGTCATCCGGCGACCAGCGGTAGATCTTGAATTCGCGCGTGTTCTTGGCGCCTTCCGGCTTCGGCCAGGTCTTGCCCGGCTTCGGCTGCGAATTCTTCGGGAGTGTGAGTTCAACCATTGTCTCTGTTCCCTCTTAGTACACGCGGGCCTTGGGCGCGATCTTGGCGAGATCGATGCCTTCGGCAATCAGCTCGGTGTGGACGGGACGGTAGTCGAGCCTGACCGCGCCCTTCTCGTCGACCCAGGACAGCGTGTGCTTGCGCCAGTTCTCGTCGTCGCGGCCGCCCATCGGACCATCCTTGTAGTCCTCGCGGGCATGCGCGCCACGGCTTTCCTTGCGCGCCTCGGCCGAGACCACGGTGGTGATCGCATTGGCCATCAGATTGTCGAGCTCGAGCGTTTCCATCAGGTCCGAATTCCAGATCAGCGACCGGTCGGTGACCTTCACGTCGGACAGCTCGCCCCAGATCTCGCCCATCCGCTTGCAACCGGATTCGAGCGATTCCTGGGTGCGGAACACGGCGGCGTCTTCCTGCATGGTGCGCTGCATCTTCTCGCGCAGCTCGGCCGTCGGCGTCGAGCCCGAAGCATGGCGCACGCCGTCGAAGCGGGTCATGATCTTCTCGAACGAAGCCTCGTTGACCGCAGGGATCGCCGAAGTCCGGTCGATCACTTCGCCGGCGCGGATCGCCGCTGCGCGGCCGAAGACCACCAGGTCGATCAGCGAGTTGGAGCCCAGACGGTTGGCGCCGTGCACCGAGGCGCAACCGGCCTCGCCGACGGCCATCAGGCCCGGGGTGACCCGGTCCGGCTGGTCCGTGGTCGGGTTCAGCACCTCGCCCCAGTAGTTGGTCGGGATGCCGCCCATGTTGTAGTGCACCGTCGGCAGCACCGGGATCGGTTCGCGGGTCACGTCGACGCCGGCAAAGATCTTGGCACTTTCCGAGATCCCTGGAAGCCGCTCGTGCAGCACCGCGGGATCAAGGTGATCGAGGTGCAGGAAGATGTGGTCCTTGGCCTTGCCGACGCCGCGGCCCTCGCGGATTTCCAGCGTCATGCAGCGCGACACCACGTCGCGCGAGGCCAAGTCCTTGGCCGACGGCGCATAGCGTTCCATGAAGCGCTCGCCCTCGGAATTGACCAGGTAGCCGCCTTCGCCGCGCGCCCCCTCGGTGATCAGGCAGCCTGCGCCGTAGATCCCTGTCGGGTGGAACTGCACGAACTCCATGTCCTGCAGCGGCAGGCCAGCGCGCGCGATCATGCCGCCGCCGTCGCCGGTGCAGGTATGCGCCGAAGTGGCCGAGAAATAGGCGCGGCCGTAGCCGCCGGTGGCCAGCACCACCATCTTCGCCGAGAAGCGGTGAATGGTGCCGTCATCAAGGTTCCAGGCGACAACACCGGTGCAGCGGCCATCCTCTTCCATCAGCAGGTCGACGGCGAAATACTCGATGAAGAACTCGGCATTGTTCTTCAGCGACTGGCCGTAAAGCGTGTGCAGAATGGCATGGCCGGTGCGGTCGGCCGCCGCACAGGTGCGCTGCACCGGAGGGCCTTCGCCGTAATTCTGCATGTGGCCGCCGAACGGCCGCTGGTAGATCCGCCCGTCCTCGGTGCGCGAGAACGGCACGCCGTAATGCTCAAGCTCGTAGACCGCCTTCGGCGCTTCCATGGTCAGGTACTGCATGGCGTCGACATCGCCGAGCCAGTCCGAGCCCTTGACCGTGTCATACATGTGCCACTGCCACGAATCGGGCGTCATGTTGGTCAGCGAGGCGGCGATGCCGCCCTGTGCGGCGACCGTATGCGACCGGGTCGGAAACACCTTTGAGATACAGGCGGTGCGGAAGCCCTGTTCGGCCATGCCCAGCGTGGCGCGCAGTCCGGCGCCGCCGGCGCCCACCACGACCACGTCATAGGCGTGATCGACAATCGAATAGGCGCGTCCGCCAATGTTGACGCTCGACGTCATTACCATGATCTGTCAGCCTCCGAAGCCGAGTTTGAGAACCGCGAACAGCGAAACGGCGCCGACCGCGATCGAAAAGAATGTGTTGAGGATCAACAGGCTCACCTTCATGCCCTCGGCATGGATATAGTCCTCGATGATGACTTGCATACCGAGCTTCATGTGAATGATGCCGGAAATCACCACCAGGCCCATCAGAACCGCCACCAGCGGGTTGGACAGCGCGCCGGCCACCACCGCATAGGGCTCGCCATTATAGGCGATGATGAAGAAGATGAAGAACAGCAGCAGCGGCACGTTGGCCACCGCCGTCAGCCGCTGCCGCCAGAAATGGTCGGTGCCTTCCTTGGCCGAGCCGAGCCCGCGGACTTTCGAGAGAGGCGTACGCATCTTGTTGGTATCCATATCCCTCTTGCTCCTAGAAACGGGCTGCGTAGCCGGCGATCCAGACCAGGATCGTCAGTGTGATCGAACCCGCGAGTGTCGCCCAAGCCATCTTGGTCGAGGTCGCCGGATCAAAGCCGCGGCCGGTGTCCCAGATGAAATGGCGGATGCCGCCCAGCATGTGATGCAGCAGCGCCCATGTGTAGCCGAACAGCACCAGCCGTCCGAGGATCGAGCCGAAGATCCCGTTGACCCAGTCGAAATAGGCTTCACCCGAAGCCGCAGCCACCAGCCACCAGGCCACCAGCAGCGTGCCGGCGTAAAGCGCCATGCCGGTGAAGCGGTGGACGATGGACATCACCATGGTCGGAATTTGTTTGTAGATGCTCAGGTGCGGCGACAATGGCCGGTTCTGCGTCACATTGGTCATCGGGACCTTGTCCTTTTTTCCCTCAAGAAACCCATCCGCTTCTCCGCAAGGTGATCGGCGGCAGGTTTGCGGAGGTTTTAGTGCGTTATGTGCACCGCGTCAAAGCCCGGTTTGCCATCGGCAGCGCGCCTTTCGTCGAAAGCGAAACGGGCTTTCGCCTTCCATAGCGCTTCAAACGATTCAAAATGCTTAACGGCGGCCACAAGCCCCCGCTTCGCCGCCCGGGAGAGCTTCAAGGGCGCAGGTGGCGTTGCGAAAAACAATCAGCGTGAGTGGTCGAATCGCAGTTCCCAGCTCGAAAAATCCGCCTTGGTGGCAAGTTTTTCATAGAGCTTGCGGCCTTCTTCCGGCTGCCGCGGGGCGTTGAGGATGATTCGCGACCAACCGCGCGCGTCGCTCTCCTCGGCCAGCATGTCGATCATCGCCTGGGCGATGCCCATCTTGCGGTGCAGGTGGCTCACATAGAGATGATCGACCTGGCCGCAGCGCATGCCGGTCACCGGATCCGGAAGGTCGTAGAAGATCACGAAACCGACCAGTTCGCCATCGAGCCGGGCTCCGAAGATCTGGGCGACGCGGTCCTGCAGCAGCGTTTCGGCGTAGTAATCGTCCGGACGGCGCGGCGCACCGCGCTTGAGCGACTGGACATAGGCAGCCAGCAGCGGCGAGAAATGATGCGCGTCATTAAGGCGCAGCAGCGAAATGTCGATGTTCTTGGGCGTACTCATGGCCGGCATGTTTGGTTCAAAGCCGCTTCACGGTCAAGCCTGTAGAAAGTCGCATCGCAGCAGAAATACGCCCGGACCGGAACCGGGGGCGCGTTTTAACGTTAACCGGCGATAGCCACCCCGCCGTCCGTGACTCGCTACCACGCCTGGTGCACAATGAAGCCGGATTTGTCTGCGAAGAACAGACCCGCGCAGCCCGAGCTTAAGCGCAACCCGACCTTCAGGAAGGATACCGCCATGACCGCCACGCTTTTTTCGCACGCCCCGGGCCGCAGGACTGCCCTGGCAGCCCTTGCGTTGCTGGCAGGCTTCGGTATGGCAATTGGCAGTTCTGCCCTCGCAAGTGACCTGAAGCCGCCATCGGGCAAGTCCCGGCTGCTCAATGACAGCGACATCACCATTGTCATCATCGATGACAATGACCGCCGTTCGTCTTCGCGCAGCGGCGGCTCGAG
The DNA here is from genome assembly GCF_024105735.1 of Parahoeflea alexandrii. Lineage (GTDB taxonomy): Bacteria > Pseudomonadota > Alphaproteobacteria > Rhizobiales > Rhizobiaceae > Hoeflea > Hoeflea alexandrii. The sequence goes on from NZ_JAAAML010000002.1 coordinate 235,092, forward strand.
CCGCTCGGAACCGGCACCGGTGCGCGCGCCGTCCGGCAAGGTCAGCCGCGAAGAGGACGACGTTACAATCCGTTTCAGGCGTGACCGCAGCACGGCAACCGGCACCGGCAGCACCGTCACCACCACCGGCACCAGCACCGGAAACCCCGGCCCGAAGATCATCATCGTCGACCGCAACAGCAATGGCTGCGACGGTGGCGGGGTCTGCGTCATCCGGCCCTGAATTTCGGCAGGCTCGCCCTGGAGTGATCCCGCGCCACGGGCGGTACGGGCGACCGTGTGCCTGGCGCATTGCTGGACCAGAGGGACTCGTTTCGGCCGGGTTTTGGCGAATTCTGTCCCGCTACGGGACATGTCAGCGGCCGTCTGGATAGCCGCGAAACCGCATCCTAACCATGCTTTCGGGTTCAGCGTGACCGCCGCTCGCAATAGGCAGACACTGTCTCCATCAAGCCGAAGGAGGAAGTCACATGCGATCGACATCCTGGAATACGCCGCTCACCATCGATGATCCCGAGACGGGGCTCCACAAGACGGTGAAATCCGCCCGGCAGGCGAAGATCCTGCTCCACCGGAACTGGCCGGACACCCATGGCAGCCGCTACCACGTTGCCGAGCAGGCTTGCGAAGAAGTGATCAGCGGCAAGGCGCCGCCCCGCAAGGCACGCCATGCCCTCATCGCCGCAGCCATCGAAGCGCATCTACATGTAAGCTGATGCAGCGGGCGGGACCATGGCGACCGCCACGACCGGATAATGAAGGCCTTAATCGAAAGAACCCGCCGGTCACCCGGCGGGTTCTTTTGTCAGCTTGATTCCTGGGCCGGCATCACGCGGCCTGCAAAAGCCCTATTTCCACTCGCGAATATCGACAAAATGCCCGGCAACCGCCGCGGCCGCTGCCATCGCCGGGGAGACCAAGTGGGTGCGGCCCTTGAAACCCTGGCGGCCTTCGAAGTTGCGGTTCGAGGTCGAGGCGCAGCGTTCGCCGGGCTTGAGCCGGTCGTCATTCATCGCCAGGCACATCGAGCAGCCAGGCTCGCGCCAGTCAAAGCCCGCCGCCTTGAAGATGACGTCGAGGCCTTCGGCTTCCGCCTGTTCCTTGACTAGGCCCGAGCCTGGAACGATCATCGCGTCGACATTGGCGTTGACGGTCTTGCCTTCGACCACCTTGGCCGCGGCGCGCAGATCCTCGATGCGGCCATTGGTGCACGAGCCGATGAACACCCGGTCGATCTTGATGTCGGTGATCGGGGTGCCGGGCTTCAGCCCCATGTAGTCGAGCGCGCGCCATTTCGAGGTGCGCTTGGCCTCGTCCTTGATATCGTCGGGGTTCGGCACCACGCCGGTGACGGCGATCACGTCCTCGGGCGACGAGCCCCAGGAGACGATCGGCGGCAGCGAGGCGGCGTCGAGCCGGACGATCTTGTCGTAATGCGCGCCCTCGTCTGACGGCAGCGTCTTCCAGTACTCGACAGCCATATCCCAGGCCTTGCCCTTGGGCGAGCGAGGACGGTCCTTGAAATAGGCATAGGTCTTCTCGTCGGGCGCGATCAGGCCGGCCCGCGCTCCGCCTTCGATCGTCATGTTGCAGACCGTCATGCGGCCTTCCATCGACAGCGCGCGGATCGCCTCGCCGGCGAACTCGATGACGTAGCCGGTGCCGCCGGCGGTACCGATCTCGCCGATAATGGCGAGAATGATGTCCTTGGCGGTGACGCCCTCGGGCAGCTCGCCATTGACCTCGACCAGCATGTTCTTGGCTTTTTTCTGGATCAGCGTCTGCGTTGCGAGAACGTGTTCGACCTCGGAAGTGCCGATGCCGTGCGCCAGCGCACCGAAAGCGCCGTGGGTCGAGGTATGGCTGTCGCCGCAGACGATTGTTGTGCCGGGCAGGGTGAAGCCCTGCTCCGGGCCGACGATGTGGACGATGCCCTGCCGCTTGTCGTTCTCGTTGAGATACTCAACGCCGAAATCAGCCGCGTTGGTGGCCAGCGCCTCGACCTGGATGCGGCTTTCCTCGTTCTTGATGCCGAGCGCCCGGTCCGGCGAGGTCGGCACGTTGTGGTCGACGACGGCCAGCGTCTTTTCCGGCGCGCGAACCTTGCGGTGTGCGGTCCTGAGGCCTTCGAAGGCCTGAGGGCTGGTGACTTCGTGAACCAGGTGACGGTCGATATAGAGCAGGCAGGTGCCGTCCTCCTGCTGATCGACCAGGTGGTCGTCCCAGATCTTGTCATAGAGTGTGCGCGGTGCGGTCATGGTGGTGGTCCGTGTAAATGATGAAAGAGCATGGATCTGAAGTCCGCCAGCGGGATGGCGGCAGCAACGCAGGCCTCAGGCGCCGAGGCTGGACAGCGCCCCGGAAATGCGCGCGAAGAACCGCGCCGGCAGGCGCTTGTGATCCTGCAGCACAAAGACTTGAGGCGCGAGACATCTGAATTTCGATCCCATGTCCCGGCTCATACCAATTTTTGGACAGACCGGCAATCATATATGAGCTTGGAGCAATAGATGCTCCTGCCGGCCAGGCCGCTTCAGCCGTCGTCACCGGAATCGCCGGACTGTTTGATCGACCGCTCGACCGACCGCTCACTCGGTTTTGGCATGACCCGGGTTTCGAGCCGGCGCACCAGCGCGAGCACCAACCCGCCCAGCAGGCAGGACAACAGCGCCACCGGCCACAGGCCGAGCCCTGCCGAAAGCCCGCAGGCGCCCGCCAGCCACATTCCGGCCCCGGTGGTCAGCCCCTGAACCTTGCCGCGCCGCATCAGGATCGAGCCCGCGGCCAGAAACGCTACCCCGGCGGTAATCGCCTCGACCAGCCGCAGCGGATCGGTGCGGATCTGATCGTCGGAGAAAGCGGGCATGGCGATGATTTCCAGTGCGATGACGGCAAACACCGCAGCCGCCAGCGCGATCATCATGTGGGTGCGCAGCCCCGCCGGCCGTTCGGCGATCTCGCGCTCGAAACCAAGCACGCCGCCCAGGCCGGTGGCAAGAAGCAACCGCACGGCAATCACCTGCCAGGGCAGGCTCGTCGACAACGAGAATTCCTCGATCAGGCCAATCATGCCGGGGTAACGCCGCAGACCGCCGGCTGGTTCCGGCCGCAAGTTCGGCGCAAACGGCTCAGGCCAAGGGCTGGCCGCGCTCCAGCAGTTTCCGGTAATGGGCCGTCCGACGGTCTCGCAGGCTGATCCGGTCAGTGTACCCGATGTCCCGCTTGAGCCGTTCATCCAGCTCGTCGGCAGCCATCACCCTGCGGCCGGGCAGCAGACATGCGAGAAGCCGGCCCGCTCTACGGACTGCAAGGCACAATGGTTTTGCTGGCCCGCAGAGCCGCGCGAACCGGCCCTGCGAAGCGCGATCATGACCGCTCATCGCTCTTTCCTTTTTGGAGGGTGTGGTCTTTTGATGTGTTCTGGAGATAGAGTGACGCACGAAAGCCTGAAATTCCAACGGAATTCCTGTCTGAGCCCATAAAGAGAACTTATCGATGAAACTGTCGAGGAGGGTCCCGCTCAACGCGCTGCGGGTGTTTGAAGCGGTGGCCCGCCATGGCGGGTTTTCCCGCGCCGCCGAAGAACTGGGCATGACCCAGACTGCGGTGAGCTACCAGATCAAGTTGCTGGAGGAGCACATCGGCGAACAGCTGTTCCTTCGGCAACCGCGCCGGATTGTCAACACCGAGACCGCCGAGCGCATGCTGCCAAGCGTCAGCAAGGGCTTCGAGCATCTTGGCGACGCCATGCTGGCCGCCGTCCAGCCATCCAGCCAGACACTGGAAATCCACTCCTCGCCGACCTTTGCCTCGCACTGGCTGGCCCGCAATCTCGGCAGCTTCCAGCTTGCCTGGCCCGGAACAGCCGTGCGGCTGTTGCGTGTGAGCAAGATCACCGATTTCAACCGCGATCCCGCCGATATCTCCATCCGCTGGGGCGTCGGCCCCTGGCCGGAGCAGGAGTGCCATTTGCTCGGCCGGTTTTCCTTTGCCCCGATGCTGAGCCCCGCACTGGCGGCAAGCGCCGGCGGGATAACCGAACCCAGGCACCTGTTGCGCCTGCCGATCATCGGCGCCCAGCAGGACTCCTGGCAAACCTGGTTTGCCAGTGCGGGTGTTGAGCCGCCCGACCTGTCGGTCCACAAGCGCCACAATTACATCGAGCAGGACCTGTGCGCCAACGCGGCGCTGGCCGGCCAAGGCGTCGCCATGCTCAATCACATCTATTTCGCTGAAGAACTCGCTTCCGGGCGGCTGATCGCGCCCTTCAACCATCACTGCAGCGATGATATCGGCATCTGGCTGGTGCACCCGGCAAGCCGGCGCAACAATCCGAAGATCAAGGCGTTCCGGGAATGGATCCTGGCCGCGGTTTCAGCCGACATGCAGCGGACCGAACCCTCGGCAGCCGGATCTTGAGCCCGCTCAGGCCAGCACCTCGAACACGTGTGCACTGACCAGAACGTCCGGCTCATCGAGCGCGAAGGCCCGGAACGGCGGGCTCTGTTCCATTGGCCGCCAGATGCCGCGCGCGCCCAGATCCTCGATTATGGAGCCAAATCCGCCGCTGTGGAAAATCGTGTCCCGCACCGTGAAGATCGCCGCCCCGCCCGGCCTCGTGATGCGGCAGAGTTCTTCAAGGCTCGAGGCCGGAGCGTGTCCCTCTGTGAACACGCCGGTGGAGAAGAACGCGGCGAAATGATTGTCCGCCCAGGGCAGCACCTCGCCGAGCGTGGCGCGCCTGAGATCGTCGTAGGCGTTCCGCGACCCGGCCACCTTGAGCATCTCCTCGGAGAAATCGAGACCGGCGATCCGGTCGTACCCGAGCGCCTTGAGATAGGGCCCGGACAGTCCTGTGCCACAACCCGCGTCGAGCAGCGGCCCGGCGTCCGGCCTGATGTATCGCGCGACCCAGGCCAGCACCTGGAACGGCAGGCAGTAACCGGCGGCCAGGGTGTCGCGGTCGTAGGCGGCGGCCCAGGCGGCGTAGGCAGCGGCCAGCTCGTCCGGTGATCTGGCGGCATAAACCTGTTCGAGTTCCCGATTGCTGCGGTGAGCCATGATTGTCTCCTGCCTGGCCAGAGTTGAATGCCGCCTCCCGCCGTTGGCAGAATTCACTCGTCGAATCTGCGGCCGGGGCGGAACATCGGCTTGTCCCGATTGTCGCCATTCTTGTCGATCAGGTCGATGAGCACCAGTGCACTGGTGCGGCGAAGCCTGCCCGAGCTGTCAAGCGCAAGCGCATAGGAGAGCACAAGAAAGGCAACAAGGTTGATGACCGTCCCCAGCGGCACGACCAGGTCGGGCCTGACCCCGCCCGGCGGAAGCCCGGCAAACACTTCGCCATTTGCAACCGAGAGCGGGAAGAAAAGCAGATCCCTGATGTCCTGCGCCACGGCGACCGGAAGCCCGAGATTGGGCGACAGCGACAGCAGCAGATCCGAACAGACCCACACGCAGCTGCCGACATAGATCACGCCGATCGGGATGCTGCCATAGAGCCGCGTCCGCGCAATCGAATCGGCAAATCCGGGTGTGTATTCCACCTGGAAGCACAACAGCACACCCAGCGTCATCAGCGGCATCAGCTCGAACAGGCTCCAGCGCGGGAAGAACAGAAACAATGACCCGAGATTCACACCCCATAGATTGCCCAGCATGAACAGCGAGGGCAGATACGGCATCAGCAAGGCCAGCGGAAACAGCGCCCACAGCCGCGAGCCGACCGCCAGGCCACGCCCGTAAAATGCCATTGCCCCGACGACAGAAGCGGCAATCAGCAGGCCGGGCTGAAGCCAAAGGCCGAGAACCGCCGCCATCGCCCCGCAAGTCCCGCCGCTGATGCAGCCCTGTCCGGCAATCACCGGGACCACGAACCACAGGGCCTGACCGAAAAACACCGTCCCCAGCGCGAGCAGGCTCAGGAACAGCATGAACCAGCCTGTGAAGCTTCTGGCGGTAAGTCTGGAAGGCACGGATCAATCCCCGGGTTGCACTGGCCGCAACCTGCAAGGGTCAGACTAACAAAACCCTAAATTGAACATGGAAATTTGCAGAAACTCGATGTTTATCAATTGATTGCCGGAAATTCCACCGAGATATAGGGGGTTTTGGCACCGCCTTGTCTGCAGCGGATTTCAACCTCGGGTATCTGGCTAGTCCCGCCCGCCAGAGCGTTCCTCATCGGCACGCCTCAGACGCTTTTCCAGGGCGCGCAACGCCAGCGACAGGCCGACGGTGAGCAGCAGGTAGACATAGGCGACGATCGAATAGGTTTCGAAGAACCGGAACGAGCCCGAGGCATAGACCTTGCCCATCTGCGTCAGGTCGGCGACGCCAAGCACCGAGACCAGCGACGAATCCTTGATCATGGCGATGAAATCATTGCCGAGCGGCGGCAGAATGGTGCGGATCGCCTGCGGCAACACGATGAAACGGAAGCGCTGCAGCGGGTTGAGCCCCAGTGCCTTGGCCGCCTCGATCTGGCCTGTCTCCACCGACAGGATGCCGGCGCGGAACACCTCCGAGATGAAGGCGGAATAGCCGATGGTCAGCGCGATGATCGCCCTCCACAGAAGCGAGACATCGCGCACCAGCATCTCGCCGATCAGCCCTGCCTCGATCAGCGGCGTCATCAGGAAGTTCCACGCCACGACGAAGCCCGGTGCGCCGACAAAGGCGATGTAGAACAACAGCACCAGGATCGGGATGCCGCGGATGATCTCGACATAGAACCGCGCGATCTGCCTGAGCACCAGGTATCGCGACAGGCCCATCACCGCCAGCAGCAGCCCGAAGCCGGTGGCCAGCGCAAAGCCGACGAGGGTGACGAAGATGGTGATCCAGACGCCCCTGGAGACGATGGTGAAGATCTGGCTGTAGAGATCGTTGATCGCAATCTGGATCGCCAGAAACAGCGCGATGGCGCCGGCGGCCAGGAGCCACCAGGGGAAGTCCGGTTTGTCGTCCTGCTTCGGTGCCATTGTCACGGGTGAGAGCTTTCCACCGGTGCGCCGGCCGGCGCCGGGCGCATGAACATCTGCTCCCGCACCCCGCCGCGCCACTGGTCGTTCTCGCTCTCGGAACTGAGGATGAAGCCGTGCCGTTCATAGAGCGCACGCGCCGCCTCAAGTCCGGCAAAGGTGGTGAGCCAGACCGGGCCTGCCGCGACGCTGTCCGCATGCTCGATGGCGCGGCGCATCAGCTCCTTGCCAAGCCCGCTGCCACGTTCGCTGCCGGCGACCACGAACCATCTGAGATGCGCGCCGTCCGGCCCGCCGCCGGTCACGTCCATGCTGATCGAGCCGGCGAGTGCATCGCCGCGCCAAGCGGTCAGGAACAGGTCGCGCACCGGATCCATCCGGGCGAGAAACGCCGCGAGTTCCGCCGCGACCTTGGTCTCGAACGCCTGCCCGAACCCCCATTCGGCCGCATAATAGTCCATGTGCAGGCCGAGGACGCCGCCAAGCGCCCCCGGCCTGTATCCGTCAAGAACGATCGGCACGATCGCTCTCAGCCGCCAAGCTTGTAGTCGAGGAACCACTTTGTGTTGAGCGCGTCGATGGTGCCGTCGGCCTTCATCGCCGCAATCGCCGCGTTGACCGGTGAGACCAGTTCCGAGCCCTTGGGAAAGATGAAGCCGAAATCGTCGGTGCCGAGCGGGCCGCCGACGAGCTTGAGGCCGCCGTCGGAGGCCTCGACATAGCCCTTGCCGGCAACCCCGTCGGTGAGCACCATGTCGACATCGCCGGTCTTCAGCGCCTGCACAGTGGCGCCGAAGGTTTCCATCAGCTTGATGCGCGGATTCTGCTCGTTGCCGTCCAGCACGTCATAGACGGCGACATAGAACGGCGTGGTGCCGGGCTGCGCGCCCACGAGACCGTCCTCGAATGCCGCGAAGGAAGCCGCATCGCTGAACCTCTCCTCGTCGCCGCGCACCAGCATGAACATTTCCGAGCGCATGTAGGGATCGGAGAAATCGACCTTCTCCTTGCGGTCTTCCTTGATCGAGATGCCGGTCATGCCGATCTCGTACTGGCCGTCGGAAACCGACTGGATCATCGCGTCCCAGGAGGTGTTCTGGTACTCGACGGTGAAATTCAGCCGCTTGGCGATCTCGTTCATCGCATCATATTCCCAGCCGATCTGCTCACCGGTCTTTGGATCGATGAACTGCAGCGGCGGATAGGCATTCTCGGTGACCACCACCACCGTCTCGCCGCCAAGATCCGGCAGATCCTGCGCCTGCAGGCTGGCAGCGCCCAGCCCGATGAAGACCGCGGCTGCGGCCGAAACAATTTTGCGAAATGACATGACACTCTCCCTGATGAGGTCTCGGGACTGATTTCCGGGCGCATCGCCTGTCGGCGTGGAGCGCTTGGCCCGCACTTTGCAATGCGGCTCGATGGGCCGCAAGGGGGAGCGTGCAGCAAGCAGAAACCCTCCAGGCGCCGCGACGCGAGGAGTTTTGGAAGGGACAGTCCGGAGGGCCGCGCGCAGGCTGTGCCGTTCGGAAAAGGTTTGGTGTGCATGCCCCGCTTTCGCGGTAGCATGCGGGGTGGCGCAGATTGCGCGCGGGCCCGAATATCGCCGGATGGTGTCCGCATCCGACAGGCGGTCGCGTGCCGCTTGTTCGCCGCCCGGACACGGGCAGCCTTGAGCGACGGGTGGCATCGTCCGGCACGGGTTGGGCCTTGCGTTTATGATCCGGGAACGCCAGGGCGGCTGACACTGCGCCAGACGCCCTTCCCGCATCCGCAAGACGGCCCGCCACAGGCCCGTTTCCACCCTCACCCTGACAGCCGGCCGGCGCTGGCCGGCACAAGGGGCAAGGATTTATCCGGTGGCTGGCTTGGCCGGTCATCCCGTTGGACGTCCCGCAAGGGCATCCCGTTCAGGCTGATCCTGCTGCCAGCGGAACCCGCCGGTGCACCGCCTCCTCCATCGTCCTGCCGCACGTTACGGCAGCCACCCGGAGGCCTTCCTCCCGCTTGGACCGCAACGTTCGCGATCCATCCGGTGACGGGAGCGGCATGAGTGTGGCAGGGGACCTGGAGGGTGTGGAAGAAATGGGGGAGATTTTGGCATTATGGAGAAAGTCCCGCAAACCTTCGGAACGCATGTCCGACAGTTGCATGAAGTGAGATCACAGCTACATTCAAGTGGTGTACCGAGCGAGGCGAAGCCATTGACGAGCGTTCCCAGCCTTGAGGAAATCCAATCCCTCGAAGAAGCCCTTCACCGCCCAGATGTTCGGCGTTCTAGGGAAGCCCTCAAAACGTTGCTCGCAGAAGGGTTTGTGGAATTTGGAGCCTCTGGGAGCATATACGACCGAAGAAACATTATCGATCTTCACGTTCAGGAGAGCGGGGCCGATGATGGTAACTTCCGATCATCGAACTACGTCCTCATGCCCATTTCGAATGACGCGGTCATTTTAACCTACGAAACAGAGCACTCAAATCAGGATGGTTCGAAACGGCGTGTGCTGCGAAGCTCCGTCTGGAAGCATGATGGCCTTAAGTGGCAAATGGTTTTCCATCAAGGTACAGTTAGATCGTAACGCCGTCTTAAGTCCCCATATCAATTTTGTGGCAATTGCTCCACAACGCCGGAGATTTTCATGCGATGGCGCAGCGCGCACCCTCTCCCCATTGGTGGGAGAGACTTCGAAGCGGTGGCCGAAGGCCTCAGCGCGACGCCGCGCGAAGGCTGTATCAGCAGCTTGGCTTCAGCCAAGTGCTAGAAATTCCAAGAGAGGGGGTCGGTTTCGGAGACGGGACCACCCCCTCACCTGAAAAATCTACGACTTGGCGCTATCGCGCCAAGACCGTGACACGCCTTCGCGCGCCGCCGCGCTCAGGCCTTCGTTCGCTGAAATCAACTTCGTTGATTCCTTGCCTGCGGCAATCGCTCCGAAGCCTCTCCCACAAGGGGAGAGGCAGAAACTCCACCAGCCTCAGTCCCTCTTGATGCTCATCAGCACGTCCCAGAGGTCGGCGCCGGTTTCGAACACGAGGGCGTTGGCCGCAAAGCCGGTTTCTGCCTGCTTGAGGGTGAGAAGCTCATTGGCGAGGCTGATCTCGGCGTCGGTTTCGGCTGCGGCATCGGTTGTGGCACCCGGACCGGAATTGGCGATATTGCCGGCAACGGTGGCCAGGCGGTTCTGCTCGGTGCGCATGCCCGAGAGCGCCATGTTCATCATCGAAGAAATCGTCATCCGGACCCTGCCCCGTGCAAATGCGCGCTCACGTGAGCGCCGAGTGTCGCCGATCCGGCTTAGCAGAGGATTAACCCGGTCGTGCGGTTTTGAACGGTTTGCCGCAATTCCGGTCTGCCAGAGCGACAGGCCGGAATCGGCACGGCAATGAAGTCCGGACCCGGAACGCAAAAAAAGCGCCGGTTTCCCGGCGCTTTTTCAACCGACCCCGAAGGATCGTCAAATCATGATGGAGCGGCTTATTCGCTCTTGGCTTCTTCGGCCGGTGCTGCAGCTTCAGCGGCTGCGGCTTCGTCGGCTGCTGCCTTTGCGGCTGCGGCTTCAGCGGCCTCTGCTGCTGCCTTTTCGGCGGCCAGGGCCTCGGCTGCTGCGATCTTCTCGGCCTCGATGCGTGCCTTCTCCTCGGCCAGCGCCTGGCGCTCGGCTTCGTTGAGCTTGCGGGCGCGGGTGCCGGTGTTCTCGACGATACGGGCCGACTTACCGCGACGGTCGCGCATGTAGTAGAGCTTGGCGCGACGCACCTTGCCGCGGCGGACGACTTCAACGGCCTCGACCAGCGGCGAGTAGATCGGGAACACGCGTTCCACGCCTTCGCCGTAGGAGATCTTGCGAACGGTGAAGTTCTCGTTCAGGCCGGAGCCGGAGCGGGCGATGCAGACGCCTTCGAAAGCCTGCAGACGGGTCCGCTTGCCTTCCGTCACGCGCACCTGGACGCGCAGGGTGTCACCGGCGGAGAAATCGGGAAACTTGCGGGAAGCTTCAATCTTGGCGGCCTGTTCGGCCTCCAGCTGGGCAATAATGTTCATGGTCCTTGACCTTTCGTTCTTCTCAAACGGTCAGAGCGCTCTCATCTCGCCATCTTGGCATGTCCCGTTTTCGGGATCATCCTCGAGGCTATGCCGGTGAAGGCAGGAGCGGGTTCACCATTCATTGTTTGGCAGGCGCCGCTGTTGACGCGGCTGTCGGACTTTGCCGATCGCCGGGGCAGATACACCATCGCCGCGGTTTTGTCACGCCCTGCGCCGTGAATTTGTTCACCCCGGTCCGCGCGCGGCACAAGCGGGATATGCCGGGGCGGCTTGCCGATCGGGGCTCCACGGCGAAATCCGCCGCCTGACGAGTGGTGGCGAGGCGCCTGTGGCACACTTGAACCCTCCGCGCCCAGATGCTCTAAGCAGCTTTTCGACTTCAGGCAATCCGGCGCACCATGTCCCTTTTCGATATCGTCCTTCTGTTCAGTGCCGGCTTTTTGTCGAGCGTGGTCAACGCCATTGCCGGCGGCGGTACCTTTCTGACCTTTGGCGCCATGACGCTGGCCGGGGTTCCGCCGATCATGGCCAACGCCACCTCCTCCGTGACCCAGTTTCCGGGCTACGTCACCTCTGCCCTGGCTTACCGCACCGAGATCCGCGAGGCCGGGCGCGAGGTCTGGGTGATCGCAGGACTGTCGATGGTGGGAAGCCTCGCCGGTGCGCTGATCCTGGTGTCGATGTCCAACCCGTCGTTCCGCTCTCTGGTGCCGTGGCTGCTGCTCGCCGCCACCATCATCTTTGCCGCCGGCCCCTATCTGCGACCGAAATCGCTGCATGCCGAACAGCCCATCACCAGGCTCGGCATGGTCGGGCAGTTCCTCACCTCGATCTATGGCGGGTTCTTTGGCGCCGGCATGGGCATCATGATGCTGGCCGTGCTCGGACTGACCAAGGGCGGCGACTATCACAAGCTCAACGCTCTGAAGAACGTCACCGCGGTGGTCATCGCCTTCGTTGCGCTCCTGGTGTTTTCCGGTGGCGGCGTGGTGGCCTGGCTGCCTGCCTTGATCATGATCCCGGCAGGCGCGCTTGGCGGCTATGCCGGTGTCTGGGCCGCACGGCGGGTGCCGCAATCAATCATTCGCGCCCTCGTGGTCGGCGTCGGCCTGCTGCTGAGCTGGTATTACTTCGCCAGCTGATCTTTCCTGTCCTCAAGAAGATCGGGGCGCCGTTCACGCGTCAGCCTGAGTGATTCCGCCTCGCGCCATTCGTCCACGGCCCTGTGATTGCCCGAGGTCAGCACGGCGGGGATTTCGCGGTCTTCAAACACTTGCGGCCGTGTGTAGTGCGGATGCTCCAGCAGCCCGGTCTCGAAGCTTTCATGGGTGCCTGAGGCGGCATTGCCCATGACGCCGGGCAGCACCCGGATCACCGCGTCGAGCAGGATCAGCGCCGCCGGCTCGCCGCCCGAAAGCACATAGTCGCCAATCGAGACTTCTTCGAGATTGCGCGCCTCGATCACCCGCTGGTCGACACCCTCGAACCGGCCGCAGACGATCACCGCGCCGGGACCGTCCGCCAGTTCACGCACGCGTGCCTGGGTCAGCGGCTTGCCCCGCGGGCTCATCAGCAGCCGCGGCCGCACGTCACCCTCCGGACTGACCGCATCGATGGCCCGCGCCAGCACATCGGGCCTCAATACCATGCCGGCGCCGCCACCGGCCGGCGTATCATCGACATTTCGGTGCCTGCCGGTGGCATGGTCGCGAATATTGACCGCTTCGATCTCCGCATCGCCGCGCTCGAGCGCCCGGCCGGCCAGCGACAGACCGAGATGCCCCGGAAACATCTCCGGGTAGAGCGTCAGGATGGTTGCGCGAAAGCTCATTCCGGCCTGTCTTCATCCGGAAGGTCTTCGGGGTCCGCGTCGCCGTTGTCTTCCTGGCCGTCATCCTCGCCGGTGTCGATCAGGCCCGCCGCCAGCGGATCGACCAGGATCCGGCCAGCTTCAAGATCGACCGTCGGCACGGCAGCCAGCGTGAACGGGATCACCACCGGCTTCCGGCCCTCGTCGCGCAGTTCGAGAAGATCACCGCCGCCGAAATCCAGCACGCCCGACACCGTGCCCCAGAACCGGCCTTCCGCGTCCCAGGCTTCCAGCCCCTCGAGATCGGCATGGAAATATTCGCCCTCCTCCAGCTCCTCGTCATCGAGGCTGGAGCGGTCGATGAACAGCTCGAGGCCCTTGAGCGCTTCGGCGGCATTGCGGTCATTGATGCCGCGGAAGCGCACCACGACAACGGTCTTGGCAAAGCGGTGATCGAGGACCTCGAACCGGCGGCCGTCCGCGGTGTAGAGCGCGCCGTATTCGGCAATCGCCATCGGATCCTCGGTGAACGGCTTGACCCGCACCTCGCCGCGAAGGCCCTGCGCCGCGCCGACGATGCCGATGAGAATGGGGTGCTCAAGCTTGGTCATGGACATCTCCGGGGTGGGCAACGCGAAACGGGCGGCATCAAGCCGCCCGCACTATAGCGCAAAACGCCCATCCGTCAGGATGGGCGAGACGCTGTCGCAATTATTCCGCAGCTGCTTCTTCTGCAGGTGCTTCGGCCGGTGCAGCAGCGGCTTCGGCGGCAGCAGCGGCTGCATCCTCTTCCTTCTGCTTCTTCTCGGCGGCGCGTTCCTGCGCCTTCTTGCCGGGCTTGGCCTTGTTCGGGTTGTTGCGGGCATCGCGGGTCATCATGCCGGCTTCAGCCATGAAACGGGCGACGCGGTCGGTCGGCAGCGCGCCGTTGTCGAGCCAATGCTGGATGCGCTCCTGGTTGAGGCTGACGCGGGTCGCGTCGTCCTTGGCCAGCATCGGGTTCCAGTAGCCCAGACGCTCGATGAAGCGACCGTCGCGCGGGCTGCGCACGTCGGCAACGACAACATGGTAGTAAGGACGCTTCTTGGAGCCGCCACGGGCCAGACGAATTTTCAGTGCCATTTTCTTTTCCTTTGAGTAAGCAGACTTGTTGGCTGTTGGGTTGAAACTCTTCGGACGCTGTTCAGCGCCAGATTGGTGAAATCATTTCGAAGCTGCCTGCTTGTGATGCTGGATGACTTCGCGAATGACGAATTCGAGAAATTTTTCGGCGAAATCCGGATCGAGATCGGCGGATTTCGCCAGATCGCGCAGCCGGGCAACCTGCTCGGCCTCGCGATTCGGGTCGGATGGCGGCAGGTCGGCCGAGGCCTTCAGAGCGCCGACGGCCTTGGTCACCCGGAACCGCTCGGCCAGGATATGGATCAGCGCCGCGTCGAAATTGTCGATCGAACGGCGGAATTCCTTCAGCTGCGCCATGGCTTCACTGCTGGTGCTCATGTGCCGCCCTCACTTCTTCTTCGGCAGGCCGGGAAGGCCGCCTCCGCCAAGACCGGGCAGCTTCGGGCCGCCCAGACCGGGCAATCCGCCAGGAAGACCCCCAGGCATTCCGCCCGGCAGGCCGCCCATTCCCGGGGCCTTGCCGAGGCCGGCGGCTTCCGCCTGCTTCTGCAGCGCCTCGAGCTGCTTCGGGTCCATCTTCGACAGATCCGGCATACCGCCCATTCCACCCATGCCGCCAGGAAGCCCCATCTTGGAAGCCAGCCCGCCCATGGCCGCGCGCATCATGCCGCCGCCCTTGCCCTTGCCACCCATGGCCTTCATCATGTCGGCCATCTGCCGGTGCATCTTCAAGAGCTTGTTGATGGCGGCCGCATCTGTGCCGGAACCGGCGGCGATGCGCTTCTTGCGCGAATGCTTGAGCAGGTCGGGATTGGCGCGCTCTGCCTTGGTCATCGAGCCGATGATGGCGAGCTGGCGGGCAAACGTCTTGTCGTCCATGCCGGCCGCCGACATCTGGTCCTTCATCTTGCCCATGCCCGGCATCATGCCCATGATCCCGCCCATGCCGCCGAGCTTCTGCATCTGTCCCAGCTGCTCGGCCAGATCGTTGAGATCGAACTTGCCGGTCTTCATCCGGGCGGCCATCGCCTGGGCCTTCTCGGCGTCGAAATTCTCCGCCGCCTTCTCGACCAGCGAAACAATGTCGCCCATGCCGAGGATCCGGTCGGCGACGCGGCGGGGATGGAATTCCTCCAGCGCGTCCATCTTCTCGCCGGTACCGATCAGCTTGATCGGCTTGCCAGTGACCGCCCGCATCGACAGCGCCGCACCGCCGCGGCCGTCACCGTCCATGCGGGTCAGCACCAGTCCGGAAATGCCGACGCGCTCGTCGAAATTGCGCGCCAGGTTGACCGCGTCCTGACCGGTCAGCGCATCGGCCACCAGCAGGATCTCGTGCGGGCTAGCGCGCTTCTTGATCTCGGCCATCTCCGCCATCAGCGGTTCGTCGATATGCGTGCGGCCGGCGGTGTCGAGGATGACCACGTCGTGGCCGCCGAGTTTCGCCGCCTGCACCGCGCGCGCAGCAATGTCGGTGGGCGACTGGCCGGCGATGATCGGCAGCGTGGCGACCCCGGTCTGCTCGCCGAGCTGGCGGAGCTGCTCCTGTGCCGCCGGACGGCGCGTGTCGAGCGACGCCATCATGACCTTCTTCCGGTCACGCTTCTCGAGCCGGGCCGCGATCTTGGCCGAGGTCGTGGTCTTGCCCGAGCCCTGCAGGCCGACCATCATGATGACGACGGGGGCAGCCGCATTGAGGTCGATCGCAACGCCTTCTTCACCAAGCAGCGCCACAAGCTCGTCATGGACCAGCTTGACCACCATCTGGCCGGGCTTGATCGACTTTACGATCTCGGCGCCGACGGCCTTCTCGCGCACCCGGTCGGTAAAGCCCCGGACCACTTCCAGCGCCACGTCGGCCTCCAAGAGCGCGCGGCGAACCTCGCGCATGGCTTCCGACACATCCTTCTCCGACAGGGCGCCGCGCCCGGTCAGGTTGTTGAGGATGGAGCCAAGCCGGTCCTGGAGATTTTCAAACATTGCGTCGTCCTGTGGTTGCTGGGGTCTCCAGCCAATATGGGACGGGCATTACGCAAAGCCAAACGACACCCGAGGGCGCATCGCGCTGTCGGGTGTTGACCTCCGGTGCTCAGGCGTTTCGCTTGACCGTTCAAACCGGTACGGTTTGAAGAAAGGATTCAAGCGACCATCAGAAACATCCCGGTCGGCGGCTCGGAGTCATGCTCGTCGCAGATTTGAGCGCGATAAACAGGAAAAGCGTGGCGGAGTCAAGGTTGGGGGCTCTTTGGGGCCGACAACGCACTCCGGACAAAGGTTTCGAGAATCATTGTGTCAATCGCCTGGCCACCGCGGCAACCGTTTCCCTACCGGACATAAAAAGCGGCAATATGTCTCTCGGTACCTCCTTATTCCTGAAAGAATGTGCTGCTATCGTCCATTCACTCGCCAAGAAATGAAAGCAAGACATGTATCCCAGCTACACCAGATCAGAACGCGTTGCCGACGGCAGCATGCATGCCATCGGCGTCACCGGGGCGCTGCTTGGTGCGATCCTGTTGCTCGTCTGGGCGGCACCGGTCGCCTCGCCCTGGGAGATCACGGCAATCTCGGTCTATGCGATCACGCTGATAGGCACCTTCACGGCCTCGGCGTTTTATCACATGACCCCGTGGGAAAACCTCCGGCCTGCCTTGCGGCGCATCGATCATGCGGCGATCTACCTGAAGATCGCCGGCACCTACACGCCGCTGGTGGTCATGATCGGTTCGGGCCTCGCCTACGCCGTGCTGGGCATTATCTGGGCCCTGGCGGTGATCGGAATGGTGCTCAAGCTGGTCTTCTGGAGCACTCCCGGCCAGTTTGGCCCCGCGCTCTACCTGATCATGGGCTGGATGAGCGTCGTGCTGTTCTGGTCGTCATGGTCGGACCTGCCCATTGGCTACATCATAGCCGGCGGGCTGCTCTACACCGTCGGCGTGGTCTTCTATGCAGCGAAGAGGATGAAGTTCTCGAACGCCATCTGGCATGGCTTTGTCATCGCCGCCTCGGCCTGTTTCTTCGTGGCCATCACGGTTGCGACGACCCAGCAGGCCGCGGTGTAACGGTCTCATTCCGTCCGGATGCGGACCGGAAACCTCAAGACAGGCTGCAACGCTGGCCGCCTGTGCCGCCGGCGGTGCTTCCGGGTTTCATTGCATCCGTCGTGGCAGCGCTTGTTCTCCTTCATGCGCGGGGCAATGCCCCTCTAGAACGGCCAGACCCACGCGATCATCGGCACCGCGACGACGATCACGATCACCTCGAGCATCAGCCCCATGCGCCAGTAGTCGCCGAAGCGGTAGTTGCCGGGACCCATGATGATGGTGTTGTTCTTGTGGCCGATGGGGGTGAGGAAGGCGCAGGACGCGGCCACCGCCACGCCCATCAGGAACGGGTCCGGGCTGGCGCCGATGGAGTTGGCGACGCTCACCCCGATCGGCGCGGCGATCAGCGCGGTCGCGACATTGTTGAGAAAATCCGACAGCGTCATGGTGATGATCATCAGCACCATCAGCACGCCCCAGGCCGGCAGATTTTCGGTCAGATTGACGATCTGACCGGCGATCAGTTCGCTTCCGCCGGTCTCTTCCAGCGCACCGGCAACCGGAATGAGGCAGGCCAGAAGCACGATCACCTTCCATTCGATCAACGCGTAGAAATCGCGGCCGCTGATGATGCCGAGAAGCAGGTAGGCAACAACGCAAAGCCCGAGCGAGATCGCCAGTGAGGTGATCCCCATAACCGACAGGGCGATGGCGGCGGCGAAGATACTGATCGCCAGAAACGCCTTGGTCCGCTGCATCACCTCGAGCCGGCGGTTTTCGAGCGGCAGCACGCCGAGCCACTGGCTGGCGGCGGCGATATTCTTGTCGGGCCCGATCAGCAGCAACAGGTCGCCTGCCTTGATCGGCAAGTGACCGACCCTTTCGCGAAATCGCCTGCCCTGCCGCGACAGGCCGAGCAGCGTCACCCCGTGCCGCTGGATCAGCCGCAGCCCCAGCATGGTGCGCCCGACGACGGAAGATTCTTCCGGCACGATGGCCTCGACCAGGCTCAGCGACTTGCCCATCAGCCCGCCCTGGTCTTCCGTGCCGATGACATCGAGTTCGGCCGCACCCATGAAGGCCTCGATCTGCTTGGGATCTCCCTCCAGCACCAGGAAATCGCCTTCGCGGATCTCGCGGGCCTGGGAAAAGCCGGGCAGGCGCTTGCCCTGGCGCGCCAGCCCCAGGATGCTCACATCATTGTCGTCGGCGACCGGATAGAGTTCGCCCACCGACTGGCCGATCGATTTGGACCCTTCCTTGACGCGGGCTTCGGCGACGTAGAGACCGGCGTCCCCCTCGAGCGAAATCGTGTCCGCCCGCTCCGGGATCAGCCGCCAGCCAAGGAAGGCCACATAGGCGATGCCGGCGGTGGCAACCGCGATGCCGACGGGGGCGAAATCGAACATCGAATAGGGCGCACCCAGGACATCCTGGCGGTACTGGGCGATGACAATGTTGGGCGGCGTGCCGATCAGGGTGATCATGCCGCCAAGGATGGTGCCGAAGGACAGGGGCATCAGCGTCAGCGACACAGCCCGCTTGGCCTTGCGCGCGGCATCCATGTCGAGCGACATCAGCAGCGCCAGCGCCGCGACATTGTTGATGATCGCCGACAGCACCGCACCCACCACCGCCATGATGCCGATATGCACCGGAAGCGCCCGGTCGGGCCGGGTGACATAGCGGGCGATCATTTCAACGGCGCCGGAATTCATCAGCCCGCGCGAGACGATCAGCACGAGCGCGATGATGACCACCGCCGGATGACCAAAGCCGTGAAACGCATCCTCGGGCGCAATCAGCCCTGCCATCACGGTGACCATGAGCGCAACGAAAGCAACCAGATCGTAGCGGAAACGCCCCCAGACCAGGAGCCCGAACAGGACGACGAGAATTCCAAAAAGCATGATCTGGTCGGTCGTCATGGACTGTGCCTCTCCGCGGAATGAACGGACAACGGTTTTGAGGCCTTGGGGTTGCATAGCCACGTAGGGCGGTCAACTTTTTCCTGTCTGGTGGCATGCGCTGCCCGGAACGGTGAACGCGGGTCCGGGCAGCACTTGAGCCGCTGTTTCTATTGCGCCAGATACTGGTTGGTGTACCAGCCCGCAACATCCGGCATCTCCTTGTGCACGTCGCCATTGGCGTCACGCAGGATGCCGGCCTCAAACAGGAACCCGGTGATGCCGGTGATCAGTTCGGGATCGATCAGACCGACGGGCTCGCCCGGATCACGCAGATACCCGCCTTCGACAAGCGCTGCCATCGAGGCATGCACCAGCTCCGGATTGGAGAGCATGCCGGCGGTTTCAGAAACCAGGATATCGGCTGCCTCGGCCGGATTGTCCGCGGCGAAGGCGTAACCGCGCTGCGCAGCCTCGACGAAGGCGCTCGCGGTCTCTCCGTTCTTCGCAAGCCAAGTGGAATTGCCGCCCAGAAAGGTCGTGTGCTGGTCCGGTACGCCATAGTCGGAATAGTTGAACCAGCGTTGCGGGCGGTTGAGCAGGACCGAATTGACCCCCTCCCAGGTACTCACTTCCAGGGTGAAATCGACCGAACCATTGGCCAGCGCCTCGTAGGCCGAGGTCCCGAGCGTCACCGTGTCGAAGCTGCCCTCGCCGCCGTCATGGCGGATGATCGACGAGATCAGCGCATTCTCCCAGGCGCTGCCGAAGCCGGCATAGGTGAGGCCGTCGAGATCGGCGGGGCGCTTTATGTCCTCGCGGTCGCCATTGAACACCAGCCGCCCGGTCTCGTGCTGCACCACCGCCATCACTGCCGTCATGTCGGCCCCCATCGAACGCTGGCTGTGAAAACCGACGGCGCTCAGGATGCCGAACTGGGCCACGCCGGTGGCGACCAGCGTGCCTGACGAAGTGTCGGTGTAGGGCAGGATCTCAACGTCGAGACCCGCGTCGTTGAACCAGCCCTTGGCCTGGGCCACATAAAGCCCGACATGGTTGGTGTTGGGCGTCCAGTCGAGCGCCACGGTGAGTTTTTCGGCAGCTTGCGCGGGAACGGCAACAATCAGCGCAAGGGCTGTGAGAAGATGTTTCATGATCAGTCTCCGGTTTCGGTAAGAAGCGTGTCGAGAAGCTCGGCCTCGAGGCGGATGGCCCGGGGCGAAAGCGTGGCGCCGAGGCGCGGACGGCGGTCCGGCACCTCGAATTCGGCGATGATGCGGGCGGGACGGGGCGACAGGACGTAGATCCGGTCCGACAGCGCCACCGCCTCGCGCACATCGTGGGTGACCAGAACCGTGGTCCAGTGCGCATCCTTGAAGCGGCTCTCCAGCCAGCGCTGCATCCCGGCGCGGGTGAGCGCATCGAGCGCCCCGAAAGGCTCGTCGAGCAATTGCACCGGCCGGTCCTGGACAATGGTGCGCATCAGCGCCGCGCGCTGGCGCATGCCGCCGGACAATTGCGCAGGGTAATGCTGCTCGAATCCCTCCAGCCCGAAGGCTGCAAAAAGCGGCCGCACTTTTGCCCGTGCTTCCATGCGGCCCAGACCCTGGACCTCGAGCCCGAGGATGACGTTGTCGATGATCCGCCGCCACGGCATCAGCGCGTCACGTTGCGGCATGAAGGCAAAGGCACGGGAGCGTTCATCCAGCGGTGCGCCGCCGACCCGGATCTCGCCGCGATCAGGCGTCAGAGCCCCGGTCAAGAGCCGCAACAGGCTCGACTTGCCGCATCCCGAAGGGCCAAGGATAGACACGAACTCGCCTTGAGCAACATGCATCGATACACTATCGAGCACGGGGATCCCGCCGAGCGAGAGACAGATCTTGCTCAGTTCGAGCGCGCTCATCGCCCCGCCCCCGCCTGCCGCCATCCAAGCACGATCCATTGCATCAGCGCCGTTGCCCCGAACAGGGCAAGCGTCAGGGCCGAGCTGATCACCACGGCGGCAAGCATCAGGTCCGGCCGGAAGCTGTTCTTGGCGTTGAGAATGACGATGCCGAGCCCGGCGCGGGCGCCGACATATTCGGCAAAGATCGCCGCCACCACCGCATAGGTGATCGAGATCCGCAAGCCGGCAAAGAAGTAGGGCATCGCCGAGGGAAACCGGGCGCGGCGGAAGATGCCTACCCGGGACGCGCCCATCGAACCGAGCAGCGCCTCGATCTCGGGTTCGGTGGATTCGTAACCGTCGACCAGCGCGATCAGCATCGGGAAAAAGGTGACAAGCGCCACCAGCAGGATTTTCGGCGTCAGCCCGAAGCCGAACCACAACACCACCAGCGGCGCGATCGCCACCAGCGGCAGGGTCTGGCTGATGACGAACACCGGAAACAGCGCCCGCCTCAGCCGAGGAACGAAATCGATCAGCACCGAGAGCGTGAAGGCAAGCGTGAGCGAGAAGGCAAAACCCGTCAGCGTCGCCTGCAGGGTGGGCAGCGTGTTGGCCCACAACAGCTCCCGATTGGCGGCAATCTGGCCGATCACCCGCGACGGCGCCGGCAGCACCAGCGCCGAAACACCCGACACAAGGACATAGATCTCCCACGCCGCCAGCGCCGCCGCGACACTGAGAATGGCCGGCAGGCCCTGGCGGATCCGGGTTGAAGTTTTGAGAAGCAGGGACGGCATGCGGCCACGAGGCCGCGCCGCCGGCGCGCCGGACGATGAACCTGTCATGGAATCAGCCGATGGACGGGCTGTTGGCGGAAACCGTCAGATCGATGGTCACGTGACCGGCGGGCGGCCCGAACCGGCAGAAGGCTTCCTGCAGGGTGGCAAACACCGGCCCCGAATCGCCGATCAGCCGGGTGCAGAAGTTCTTCGACCCGTCAAAACTGCCGCTCGATTTCAGAAAATCGATGCAGCCCATGATTTCGGCCATGTGGTCGCCCGCGCCCAT
Organism: Parahoeflea alexandrii; assembly: GCF_024105735.1. Lineage (GTDB taxonomy): Bacteria > Pseudomonadota > Alphaproteobacteria > Rhizobiales > Rhizobiaceae > Hoeflea > Hoeflea alexandrii. Next base: position 256,962 of record NZ_JAAAML010000002.1, read on the forward strand.
CACGTAAAGCGAAAACTGCGCCCGGGCGGTCTCGCCGGTCTGCGGCGCGTCGCCAAGTGCTGCCAGCGCTGCCGCCTGCCGCGAGCCGAGCGGCTCGGACGGATTAGCGAGCGCATTGGTCTGACAGATCGGATCGTCGGGTTCGCCCGGACAGCCGCGCGACAGCGTCGCCCTGAGCACCACGTGATGCCGGCTGGCAGCGGCCGCCACGTAAAGGTCGCGCAGCGCCGGAAACAGCACTTCCGGCGGCCCGACAATCAATGTGGAGATATCGTCGGTCTCGATCCTGAGACGATCGCGATACGGATCAAGCGCCGAAAGCGACGACAGGATCACGTCCACGAACCCGTCGGTCATGGGGTAAAGGGATACTTGCGCGCCTGCGAACATCTTGATTCCTCCTTGCTACGCTGGCATTATCCAGATCAGCTTCGAGGGTCCGTGGGCTTGGCGCCCGCATCTCAGCCGCGGCTCTACGCGGCACCCCTGTGGTGAGGCGTATTCAACAGGCTTTGCATGCAAATGCAAGTGCTTTCGTTCGCCGCCGCGACAGATTTTTCTGCCGCCTTCGCAACGACATTGCCAGCGCTTCGGCTGCATTCAAGGCTGCGGGTTGGAGCAAAGTCGCCGTGTCAACAAACGGGTAAACGAGCCACCAAGACCATCGTGTGCCGGCCCGGCTTGCGGCAACACCGCCTTACAGGCTGGCCCTGCCCCGGCGTGCGCGGCGGTCGCCCGCATTGCCGCTTTCGGCAGGCCCATCGCCAGCTATGCCGTCAAGATGCTCGCCCCAGACGATATCCGTGTTGCGTCCGGAAATCTTGGCCCGGTAAAGTGCGACGTCAGCTGCCTTTGTGCACTCCGTGAGCGATGTTCCGGCCTGGGGAGCAAGTGCAATGCCGGCCGAGAAGGACAATGCGACGCCCTTCAGTTCCACAATGGTGTGGGTGGCAAGTTCGTGCCGCCACCGGGCACATCGTTCGAGCGCCTGATCGCGCGTCGTGGCCGGCAGCACGACGAGGAATTCCTCGCCGCCATGACGGAACGCCAATTCCGAGCCGTGCAGGCTGTCGCTGAGGATGCTTGCGAAACTCGACAGAACCTTGTCTCCGACATCGTGCCCGTACCGGTCATTGACCTGCTTGAAGTAATCGAGATCCAGGACGATCAGCGATACCGGCGCCTCCTCGCTCGCGCTGGATATAACGGGCGGGATGACGGTGCTGGCGTGACGCCGATTGTAAAGGCCGGTCAGGTGATCGTGAAAGGCCTGCTGTTCGAGCTGTTCCTGCAGGCGCAGGTTTTCCTCAAGCCGCAGCTTCAGCGCCTGCCCGGCATCCGCGAGGCTTTTCTGCGCGGCTTCGCGCACTGTGACGTCGCGCAACACAACCATGACGCTGCCTTGCCGGCCCCAGCGCTCCAGCGGCTGCGCGGATACCTCGAAAATCGTCTCCATTGCCTCGAAATGGATGATCGGCTTCGTCGATTCGGCCTGGGTATCTCTTGCGATAAAGGCCATCAGCGGGTGGGAAGGCGGAAGCTTCGTCCCCACGGTTTCGGCACTGAACCCTGTCAGCTTCTCTGCCGCGGGATTGGTCTCGAGAACCAGACCGCTTGGATCAAGCACAATGATCGGATCGCGCAGAATCGAGAAAATGATGTCCCGGGCAATCGGCGGTGCAATGAACAGCTTTCCGCGATGTTGCGCGAAGAGCACGGCCATCACCGTCGCGCTGAAGGCGAAGGGCGTCGGGTCATCGTTGAAGAGCCGGAATTCGAACAGCACGAAAGCCGCGTTGCATCCCCACGGTACGCATGTTGCGATCAGGAGCGCCACCATTTGACGCCTGTGCAGACGAGCGGCGCGCTTCAATTGGGAAATCGACATCAGGCAGGCAAGCAGCATGCACAGATACATCCCCCCCAACAGCGCGTAGAACAGCCATCCGTGCGAAAAGCTCGGACGTTCTTCGTTGACGACGCCGGTATAGATCCAGTGATGATAGCCATCCGTCAGGGCGGCCAAACCGGCGAGCGCGCTGATCACAAGCATGATCGTGATTGGCAGGCGCCTGGTGACCTGGCTGAAGCCTGCATGGTCGAGAAATCCTGCCGACCAGAACAGCGGTGTCGCGACGATACCGAACCAGGCCAGCCTGCTGAACAGGATCTTGTCCGACAGCTCCTCGCTGTTGAGGCGGAGCACGACCATGGCGATCCACCAGACCGATGCCACGGCAGCCAAGCCGAAGGCCACTCGCCCCGGTGCTTGCGGCGATGTGATGATTCGCCCGACCACGAGGATCGCGAGCAACGCGATCACAAGCAGGATCGGGGTCGAAAAGCTCATTGTCAGTCCTTCAGGCAATCGGGCAGCGCGGGCTCACTGCGCGCTGTCCATTTACTTCTGATCCAGTCATAACCGCGTTTTCCTAATGAAGCTTTGCCATGAGCCGAAATATCTCGCGGGCTATCAGATCTGGCCCGGCCAAGAACTGCATTTCTGCAAAAGGGCCAGAGATTGCAGCGAGCCTGCTGCAACCGTACGGCAGTCGGTGGCAGCGCAACCCTCTTATCCCGCAACCCTCTTCTCTTGAACCCTTCCGCCGCCCCACCATATCTCCCACCATGAAACGTCGCTCCTTTCTCAAGTTTTCAGCACTCGCGGCCCTTTTCGGGGTTGGCGCATCAGGGACCGCCATGGCTGTCGCACGCAATTCCAATCCCTATCATTCCGGTCCGCTCAGCGATCATTTCGACGGGGTGCGGTTCTTCAACCCTGACGGCGCGGAGCCCAAGGGGTTTTCCGATCTGTTGAAATGGAAATTCGGCGGCAACCAGGCAAGCTGGCCCAGATCCGTCAAGAGCCCGTTCGCGCCAGCCCGCCCGGAGCCGCGCGTGGAAGGCGACCGGTTGCGCATCACCATGGTCGGCCATGCCACCATGCTGATCCAGACCGCCGGGCTCAACATCCTTACCGATCCGGTCTGGTCGGACCGCGCCAGCCCGCTCTCCTTTGCCGGGCCGAAGCGCGTCACCGCACCCGGCATCGCCTTCGAGGACCTGCCAGACATCGATCTGGTGCTGCTCAGCCACAACCACTACGACCACCTCGACCTGGTAACCCTGGCGCGGCTGAGACTGGCGCACAATCCGCTGGTCATCACGCCCCTTGGCAATGACGCCATCATCAAGTCGCACGTTCCCACCATGCGGGTGATGACGGGCGATTGGGGCCAGTCGATCAAGTCAGGCCCGGCGACAGTGCATTTCGAACCGTGCCATCACTGGTCGGCGCGCGGCGTCAACGACCGCTCGATGGCGCTCTGGGCGGCCTTCGTGCTCGAAACCCCGGGCGGCAAGATCCTGCATATAGGCGACACCGGCTTCGACAACGGCCGGCCTTACAGGAATGCCCGCGAGCGCCATGGCAGCTTCCGCGCCGCGATCCTGCCGGTCGGCGCCTACGAGCCGCGCTGGTTCATGAAGGACCAGCACCAGAACCCGGACGAGGCAATCGATGGTTTCCTGCTGTCGGGCGCCGAATTTGCGCTTGGCCATCACTGGGGCACGTTCCAGCTCACCGACGAGGGCCGCGACGCGCCCGCCGAGGTGCTGCAGGCCAGGCTCGCCGAGAAAGGCGTTTCCAGGGACCGCTTCCGGCCGCTGCATGTCGGCGAAGCCTGGGAACATCCGCTGACCGCCTGACCGGCAATTCGGCATGCCTGATCCGCAAGACAGTTGGACAGGCACGCAACAACGTGTATGCATCGCCCACGCCGGTTCCTCTCAAACGGCGATACCGCACATCCCGTCTCGTCAATTCTGCTAGGAACACTTTGCCATGGCTCTCAGACTGGTTCTCATGCTGGCTGGTGCCATCATCATCTATCTCGGCCTTGATCTCGGTCTGGGCGGAATGCGCACCCTGGGCTGGCAGGGTTCGACCGATTTCATCACCGTCACCGACCCCGCGCGGTTTGCCGTGCAGGACAATCACGCCCGCTTTGTTGGCGGTGTCTGGCTTGGCGTCGGACTTGTGCTGCTCGCCGGCTCCTTCGCTGTCGCCCGTTTCCGCACCGCGTTGATCGCCATGTGCGCGCTGGTTTTCGTCGGCGGGTTGATGCGGATTGCCTCCGGCGATACCGATACCATTCTCGCCATGCAGGTGCTGCCGTCGCTGCTGGCCGAACTGGTGCTTTTCCCTGCCCTCGGCTTTTGGCTTTTCAGGACGCAACCCGGAACCCGCGCCGACGCCCGATAGGCGCCGGCACTGGTAATCACGCGGCTTTTCAGCCATATAGAGCCCGAGCAACAACGGGTGCACGCGATGGGATCGATGGTTCCTTTTGCCAAGATGAACGGACTGGGCAACGACATTGTCGTCATCGACATGCGTGGCAGAACTGATGCCGTGACCGCAGAGGCCGCCATTGCGCTGGCAAGCGGCGACCGCACCGGTTTCGACCAGATCATGGCAATCCACGACACCGATATCGACGGCGTGGATTACCGCATCGACATTCTCAACCGCGACGGCTCCCGCTCCCAGGCCTGCGGCAACGGCACACGATGCGTTGTCCAGGCGCTCGCCTCGGAAACCGGACGCAAGAGTTTCACCTTCAAGACGCTTGCCGGCATCCTGACCGCCGAAGAGCATGAAGACGGGCTGATTTCGGTCGACATGGGCGTGCCCGAATTCCGTTGGGACCGGATCCCGCTGGCCGAAGAGTTTTATGACACCACCCGCATCGAGTTGCAGGTCGGACCGATCGACGACCCGGTGCTGCATTCGCCTTCGGTGATGTCGATCGGCAACCCGCACGCCATCTTCTGGGTCAAGGAGGACGTCTGGTCCTATGATCTCGAGCGCTTCGGGCCTCTGCTGGAAAATCACCCGATCTTTCCCGAACGCGCCAATATCTCGATTGCCCGGGTCCTGAATGACCAGACGCTTGATCTTCGGACCTGGGAACGCGGTGTCGGCCTCACCCGCGCCTGTGGCTCGGCCGCCTGTGCCGCCGCGGTCTGCGCCGCGCGCACCGATCGCACCCGCCGGCGCGTGACCGTCAATGTGCCCGGCGGCCCGCTTCACATAGACTGGCGCGCCTCCAACCACGTGATCATGACCGGACCGGCGGAATGGGAATTCTCGGGAACCGTCGATCCGCTGACCGGAGACTGGAAGGCGGACGAGGCGGCGGCGTGAGCGGCGTTCGCGTTCTTACCCTCGGCTGCCGGCTCAACACCTACGAATCGGAAACCATGCGCAAGGCCGCCGAAACGGCGGGCCTCAACAACGCCATCCTGGTCAACACCTGCGCGGTAACCGCCGACGCGGTGCGACAGGCGCGCCAGACCATCCGGCGGGCACGCCGCGACAATCCGCACGCCCGCATCGTGGTTTCGGGTTGCGCCGCCCAGACCGAACCCGAAACATTTGCCGCCATGGACGAGGTCGATGCGGTGATCGGCAACGACGCCAAGGGCCAGGCCGCGACCTATCGCGGTCTGCCCGATTTCGGCGTCTCCCATAGCGAGAAGATCCGCGTCAACGACATCATGTCGGTACGCGAGACCGCGCCGCAGATGATCGAGGCGGTCGAAGGCCATGCCCGGGCTTTCGTGCAGGTGCAGAACGGCTGCGATCATCGCTGCACCTTTTGCATCATCCCCTATGGCCGCGGCAATTCCCGCTCGGTGCCGATGGGGGCGGTGGTCAGCCAGATCGAAAAACTGGTCGGCAACGGCTACCAGGAAGTCGTCATCACCGGTGTCGACGCCACCAGCTACGGCGCCGACCTGCCGGGAGGCCCGACCCTCGGTACTCTGGCCAGGACCATTCTCAAACAGGTACCTGACCTCAAGCGATTGCGGCTTTCGTCGATCGATTCGATCGAGGTGGACAAAGCCCTGATGGACCTGATTGCCAATGAACCGCGTTTCATGCCGCATCTGCACCTGTCGCTGCAGCATGGCGACGACCTGATCCTCAAGCGCATGAAGCGGCGGCACAGCCGCGACGATGCGGTTCAATTCTGCCGCCAGGTGCGGGACTTGCGGCCAGGCTTTGCGTTCGGCGCCGACCTGATCGCCGGCTTTCCGACCGAGACCGAGGAAATGTTCGCCCGTTCGCTCGACATCGTCGAGGAATGCGGCCTGGCATTCCTGCATGTCTTTCCCTATTCGCCGCGGCAGGGAACTCCGGCGGCGCGCATGCCGCAGCTTGATCGCGCGCTCATCAAGCAACGCGCGGCGCGCTTGAGGGAACGCGGTGAACAGGCCTATGATGCCCATCTCTCGGCGATGGCGGCGGCGGCTGAAACACATAGGGTTATGGTCGAGTTTTCCGGCACGGCGCGGACAGAAAATTTCACCCCGGTGGTTGCGCCCGGCGCGCCACGGGGCCAGATGGCGCTGGTAAGGGTCAGTGGCCGCACCGCAGATCACCTGACCGGCGAGATCGCCGTAACGGATCATATGGAAATCGCAGACGTCGCCGCAGGCTGACGCGCAACAAGATACAGGACCGGAATGGCGCTCAACTTCATCAAAAAGGTTTTCTCCTTCGGGCGGAACAAGGAAGAGGCGCCGGCGCCCGAACCCGCCGAGGAAACGTCAGCCCAACCCGCCGGCGAAGAACCGGTGACAGACGACGCAGCGGCTACCGGACAGGCCTTCCCACGCGACGGCGAGATGCAGTTCACACCGGAAACAGCGGCTGGAAACGCCGGTGAAACTCCGGCACCGGCGGATGAATCCCATGCCGGCGAGCCGCCGCTCCCAGCCTCTGCCACCGATGCTGACGCCGGTACCGTCGAAAGCTCTCCCAGGAATGACGACGCTGCCGCGGATACAAGCAAGGCGGCCGAGGAAGGCGTCGCGCCCGATGCACTTGCCTCCGATCCCTCGCTTCCCGCCGCCCCCGCGCCCGACGCGGGAACCGCACTGGAAGCGCGAGACCAGGAGCCGTCCGGTACAGCGGCCAGCGAAAGCCTGCCTGACGACGGCGGCGCCATGCAATTCACCCCCGAGACGGCCGGCAACGCCGCGCCCCCGACGCCTGCGCCCGCTGATGAAGATCATGCCGGAGAACCGCCCCTCCCGGTCGACGCCAGCAGCCCGGCCGCGACCGGCGTGCCCGAAGGCAGCGGTACCGGCTCCACGGACGAGGTTCAGCAGGCACCCGAGGATCTCACCGCTGATCCGGCGATCCCGCCCGCGCCTGAGCCGCAAGCAGAACCCGTAGCCAGCTCAGAACCCTCAGCCACCTCGGAGCCGCGCAGGCTCGTGGTCCGCGACACGGTCTCGCAGGCGGAGCCGGAAAAGGCGCCCGAACCGGTCGTCGAAGACCGAGGAAACTGGTGGCAGCGCCTGCGCCAGGGCCTGTCGCGCACCTCGGGCCAGCTCACCGGCCAGATCACCGGCATCTTCACCAAGCGCAAGCTCGACGAGGAGACGCTCGAGGAGCTCGAAGACATCCTGCTGCAGGCCGATCTCGGCGTCGAGACCGCGATGCGGATCACCGACGCACTGTCCTCGACCCGCTACGGCAAGGACATCTCTCCGGCCGAAGTCCAGAAGGTGATGGCCGACGAGATCACCAGGGTTCTGGGTCCTGTGGCAAGACCGCTGGAGCTTGACCTCAGCCACAAGCCGCATGTCATTCTGGTGGTCGGCGTCAACGGCACCGGCAAGACCACCACCATCGGCAAGCTCGCAGCCAAGCTCAGCTCCGGCGGGCTGAAAGTCACGCTTGCAGCCGGCGATACCTTCCGTGCGGCCGCCATCGAGCAGCTCAAGATCTGGGGTGAGCGCACCGGTTCGAAAGTGGTCTCGACCCGGCTCGGCGCCGATGCTGCCGGCCTTGCCTACGAGGCCTTCGAGACCGCCCGCGAGGATGGCGCCGACGTGCTGATCATTGACACCGCCGGCCGCCTGCAGAACCGCACCGAGCTGATGGACGAGCTCGCCAAGGTGGTGCGCGTCATCGGCAAGCTCGATCCGGAGGCGCCGCACACCGTGCTGCAGACGCTTGATGCGACCACCGGCCAGAATGCCTTGAACCAGGTCGAGATCTTCAAGAACGTCGCCGGCGTCAACGGCCTGGTGATGACCAAGCTCGACGGCACCGCCCGCGGCGGCATTCTCGTTGCCATCGCCGCCAAGCACAGACTGCCGGTCTACTTCGTCGGTGTCGGCGAAGGCGTGGACGACCTCGAACCCTTTGAGGCGGCCGATTTCGCCTCGGCAATCGCCGGAGAACCAAAATGAACGACCGCAACAGCACAACACCCCGGCCAGCGGATCCGGAGGCCGGCGACACGGCACCGCACATTTTCGAAAGCGATCCCAACGCCCCCGACCGCAAGCGCATCAATCCGCTGCTGAAGATGGTGCTGGAACTGGGACCGCTCCTGGTCTTCTTCTTCGCCAATGCGCGCGGCGAATGGATTGCCGAGCGGGTGCCGTTCCTGGCCGATATCGGCGGCCCGATCTTCGTCGGCACCGCCTGCTTCATGATCGCCACCGCGATCGCGCTGAGTGTCTCCTGGGCGCTGACCCGCACCCTGCCGATCATGCCGCTGCTCTCGGGTGTCATCGTGCTGGTCTTCGGCGCCCTGACGCTCTGGCTCCAGGATGAGATCTTCATCAAGGTCAAGCCCACGATCATCAACACCATGTTCGGTGTCATCCTTCTCGGCGGACTCCTCTTCAAGAAGTCCTTTCTGGGCTACGTGTTCGATTCCGCCTTCCGTCTCGACGCCGAGGGGTGGCGCATCCTGACCATGCGTTGGGGCCTGTATTTCCTTCTGATGGCGGTGGTCAACGAAGTCATCTGGCGCAATTTCTCCACGGACTTCTGGATCGCCTTCAAGGTCTGGGGCAACATGCCGCTGTCGATCGTCTTCACCATCATGCAGCTTCCGCTGATGCAGCGGCATGCCCTGCCGGAAGAGGATGAGGAAAAGGCGAAGGGTTAGAAACGCCGCGAGGGTCACGACGGGAATGCGGAACGCGACTTACGGCACAGCGCTCACCCTGATGATCGGCTGGCTGATCTGGATCGGCAAGCCGGTACTGATCCCGATTCTTGCTGCGGCGATATCGGTCTACGTGCTCTCCACCGCCGCCCAGAGCATGCAGGGCCTCCCCATCATTGGCCGGCTGCCGGCCTGGGCAAGACGGGTGCTCATCCTTCTTGCCTTCGTCCTGGCAGTGGTGCTTCTGTTCGTGCTGGTCATCGACAACATCGCACAGGTGGCCGCAGCCCTGCCGCGTTACGAAAGCAATCTTCAGGCGCTTGTCACCCGCTTTGCCAGCCTGCTCGGCATCGACGACGAGCCGACCTGGGCAAACCTGCGGCGGGCGACGCTCGACCAGGTGGATTTCGGATCCTGGATTGCGCCGGCTTTGGCCTCGCTGCGCGGTTTTGGAGGGACGCTTTTCCTGGTGGTGCTCTATGCCAGCTTCTTCATGGCCGAACGCGGCATGATGGCGAGAAAGGTGGTGAACGCGCTGGGCGGAGAGGAGGCCGGCGCGCGCGCGCTGTCGCTGCTCGCGCGCATCAACGAACGGATCGGCGAGTACCTGTTCGTCAAGACCGCCGTCAACCTGATCCTCGGCGCAATCTCCTACGTCATCATGCTGGCGCTCGGCATCGAGTTCGCTCTGTTCTGGGCGGTGCTGATCGCCTTCATGAACTACATTCCCTATATCGGCTCGCTGATCGGCGTGATCTTTCCCGTGCTTCTCAGCCTTGCGCAGTTCGGCACGCTGTGGATGGCGGGCGTGGTGCTCACGTCACTCACCGCAGCGCAGGTTCTCGTCGGCGCTTATCTGGAGCCGCGCATGATGGGCCGCGCATTCAACCTCAGCCCGCTGGTCGTGCTCCTGGCGCTGGCATTCTGGAGCACGCTGTGGGGCTTGCCCGGTGCGCTTCTGGCGGTGCCGATGACCGCCAGTCTCGTCCTGGTCTTCGCCGAGATCAGGACAACCCGCCCCATCGCCGTCATGCTCTCGGCCAGCGGGCGGGTGTGAGAGCGCAAACCGTTTAGGTCCAGGTCACCCCCCATTCCCAAACGGTCCGGAATAGCCCTTCGCCATCACTTCCCGCTCGTGACCGAGCATCCAGTGCACCGTCGGGAAGGCGATTTCGTCGACCGGGAGATTGTCCCAGTCGAACAGCTTGACCTCGAGGCTTTCCTCGCCCACCCCGAACAATGTCCCGCCGGCCTCCGGATCGATCAGTTCGGCGCGCCAGATCAGCTGCACCTGGCTCAGATGCGGAACGGAATAGACCGCCAGCAGCTCACCGAGCTTGAGCTGTGCCAGCGCCTCTTCGCGCGCCTCGCGCCGCGCCCCGTCCTCGGGCGATTCATTGAGCTCCAGATAACCGGCCGGCACTGTCCAGAAGCCGCGGCGCGGCTCGATGGCGCGGCGGCATAGAAGCACCTTGCCTTCGTGCCGGACCACCGACCCGACAACGATGCGCGGGTTCTGGTAGTTGACGAAGCCGCAGGTGGTGCAGACATCGCGTTCATGGGTATCGCCGTCGGGAACCAGGCGGTGGAAGGTTTTGGACGTGTTCATGAGGCAAAGATAGAGCCGACGGCCCGCCAAGGCGAGAGCGGCGCGATGGCTTTCGCGATAAAAAACAGCCAACGGTGGGTCAGTGGAAAACAGGCGGGCAGGCCGGCGCAAACCGTTCAGCTTGCCGGGGCAACAGCCTTTTCGATCGCCGGCAGCAGCTTGTCGCGCAGGCTTTCAACCGTGAACGGACCGATCTGCTTGAACAGGATCTCGCCGTCCGGCGCGACCAGGTAGGTTTCCGGAATGCCGTAGACACCCCAGTCGATTGCCGCCTTGCCGACCGGATCGACGCCGACGGCAGCAAACGGATTGCCAAGTTCGCCAAGGAATCTCAGTGCGTTGTCGTTCTTGTCCTTGTAATTGATACCGACGAGTTCAATCCGCGGATCGCGCGCCAGCTCAAGCAGGATCGGATGCTCCTGCCGGCAGGGCACGCACCAGGATGCCCAGACATTGACCAGTGCAAGCTTGCCCTCGATCGCCGCATCGGTGAGCGCCGGCACGGGCGCGCCGTTCGAATTCAGGCCGTCAAGCGGTGGCAGGTCGAGCGACGGTGCCCTGGTGCCGATCAGCACCGAGGGAATTTCGCTGGCATCCTTGCCGGAACCGAGCTGGTAGAGAAACACTGCCGATAGCGCGATGAAAACCACCAGCGGCAGAAACGCGATCAGCAGCCGCCGACGGCCCGACGCGGCAGGTGCCGCCTCGTCGTGGATCTTTTCGCTCATCAGCTGGACCCGCCGGCAGATTTCGACCGCCGCCGCACGCCCTGCGCCTCGAGTTCAGTCAGTTCGCGCCGCCGCGCCCGCCCATCAAGCAGGATGAACACCAGCAATCCGGCAAGCGTCACCGCCGTTGCCGCATAGGAGAGAAAGACGAAGGCTTCGTGGCTCATCATGTCAGGCTCCGCCACCGATGGATTGCGCGGCCTGGCGGCGCATCGTCTGCACCCGCCGGCGCCAGATTTCGTTGCGCATCGCCATCAGATGCAGCGTGAAGAAGATCAGCGTATAGGCGAGCGCCATCACCAGGAGCGGATAGAGCATCGAGGCATGAATGGTCGGGCCGTCAAGCCGGATCACGCTCGCCGGCTGATGCAGCGTGTTCCACCAGTCGACCGAAAACTTTATGATCGGGATGTTGATGAAGCCAACCAGGGTGAGCACCGCGGCGGGACGCGCCGCGCGGGCCGGATCATCCATCGCCTTGTGCAGCGCCATCAGCCCGAGATACATCAAAAACAGCACGAACACCGATGTCAGCCGCGCATCCCACACCCACCAGGTGCCCCACATCGGCCGGCCCCAGAGCGAACCGGTAAGCAGCGACAGGAAGGTGAAGGCGGCGCCGATCGGCAGCGCCGTCTTGGCCGCGACATCGGCCAGCGGATGCCGCCAGACCAGCGTACCGAGCGAGGCGATCGCCATCACCGAGTAGCACATCATGGCGAGCCAGGCCGCCGGCACATGGATGAACATGATCCTGACGGTAATGCCCTGCTGGTAGTCCTCGGGCGCCGCGAACGACATGTAGAGCCCGATGACCAGCGACAGCACCGCGGCCGTGGCGAGATAGGGCAGGATCCGCCCGGAAAGGGCGAGAAACCGGGTCGGATTGGCGAGGCTGGTAAACCAGCCCTGGGAGATGGTGGTGTCACTCATGGCTTTTTTCTAATCCTTGCCGCGTCCGGTTTCAATGCGACAAATCAATCTGACGCACCCCTGAGCGCCGCAGCCGCCGCAACGGGGCCGAGTGCTGCAAAAAAAAGCGCGATTGCCGACAGAATCATGAACGGCGGCCAGAACGGATCCGGGTCGGTCACCGCGGCATAGGAAGCACTGACTCCGAAGATCAGAACCGGGATCGCCAGCGGAAGGATCAGGATCGACACCAAGAGCCCGCCGCGCGGCAGCACCACCGCCACCGCCGCACCCACCGCACCGATGAACGAGATCGCAGGCGTGCCGACCAGGAGCGTCAGCATCACCGCGCCCGTCGAGGTGGCGCCCATGTTCATCAAGAGGCCCAGCAGGGGGGCGGCCAGCACCAGCGGCAGGCCGGTGGCGAGCCAGTGCGCCAGGCTCTTGATGAAGACGGTGAAGACCAGCGAGAACCAGTCCTGCATCACCAGCATGTCGAGCGAGCCATCCTCCCGGTCAGCCTGGAACAGCCGGTCGAGGCCCAGCAGCGAGGCCAGAAGCGCGCCGATCCACAGGATCGCCGGGCCGATCCGCGCCAAAAGGTTGAGGTCCGGGCCGATGCCGAAGGGAATCACCGCCACCACCGCAAGAAAGAACAGCACGCCGAGCATTGCCGCCCCGCCCGAGCGGGTGGCAATCGCCAGGTCACGCCTGAGCAGCGCCATCATGCCCAGACCTCCTCTGAAGCCGCACTGTGAATGCCCGAGAGCTCCAGCGACCGGACATTCTCCAGCCCGAGCGGCTGGTGGGTGGCGGCGATCGCCAGGCCGCCAGCTTCCAGGTGCTGGCGGACCAGATCGGCAAACAGCCGGTCCGAGCGCTTGTCGAGCGCCGCCGTGGGCTCATCAAGCAACCACAATGGCCGGTGCGAGACCAGCAATCTCGCCAGGGCGATGCGCCGCTGCTGGCCGGCCGAGAGATAGCCGAACGGCAGATGCGCCACGCCGGTGAGCCCGATCTGGTCGATGGCTTCGTCCACGCTCAGCCCCTCGCCGCTGTCGCTGCGCTGGAAGCTTTTCCAGAAGCTCAGGTTTTCCTGCACCCGCAGCTCCCGTTTCATGGCGTTGCGGTGACCGAGATAATGGGCAAATTCCAACACCGGCAACGCCGCACCATCATCGCCAAGAAGCAGGAATTCACCCGAATCAGCAGCCAGCAGGCCGGCCAGGATCCGCAGCAATGTCGACTTGCCCGCTCCGTTCGGCCCGGTGATCACCAGTGCCTCGCCGCGGCTGATGGTGAAGCCCAGATTGTCGAACAGCACGCTGTCGCCGCGCCGTCCCTTGAGTTTCGTGGCTGTAGCCTGCATCGGCCCCCCGCATCCAGGCTCGCCGGGCAGTGACCGACGCTCCCATTCAGAAAAAACTAACCACCCAAAAAAACATCGAAATGGGCCATTGGTTGATCTGGCACGTTCTTACGAAATTATCTATAACGCCCGCAACCACGCCAGCGGTCGGCGTGAATTCAATCTAGCGCCGAACATGACGCCAGGGCGTCACGGGCGGACAGCGGAAATGACCGTACCCGCATCCTTGTCCACGCAATCAGCGTGTAAGGTGTTCGCCCTCAAAGTCGGCTGAACTAACGAAAGCGGGTTGCCTGTGGCCAAATCACTCGACAGCTTCAATTGCCGTTCCACCCTCAAGGTCGGTGACACCGAATATGTCTATTACAGCCTCGTCGAGGCCGAGAAAAATGGACTGACCGGTGTCGCCTCGCTTCCGTTCTCGATGAAGGTCATTCTCGAGAACCTGCTGCGCAACGAAGACGGCCGCACCGTCAAGAAGGATGACATCCTCTCCGTCGTTGCCTGGCTGACCAACAAGGGCAAGGCCGAAGCTGAAATCGCCTACCGTCCGGCCCGCGTGCTGATGCAGGACTTCACCGGCGTTCCCGCCGTCGTCGACCTTGCCGCGATGCGCGACGCGATGGTGGCGCTGGGTGGCGACCCGCAGAAGATCAACCCGCTGGTACCGGTCGACCTGGTCATCGACCACTCGGTCATCGTCGACGAATTCGGCACCCCGCAGGCGCTGGCGAAAAACGTCGAGCACGAATACGAGCGCAATGGCGAGCGTTACCGCTTTCTCAAATGGGGTCAGCAGGCGTTCAAGAATTTCCGCGTGGTCCCCCCCGGCACCGGCATCTGCCACCAGGTCAATCTCGAATATCTTGGCCAGACCGTCTGGACCAGGGATGAAGACGGTGAAATCACCGCCTATCCCGACACCTGCGTCGGCACCGACAGCCACACCACCATGATCAACGGTCTTGGCGTTCTGGGCTGGGGCGTCGGCGGCATCGAGGCAGAAGCGGCGATGCTCGGCCAGCCGATCTCCATGCTGCTGCCGGAAGTCATCGGCTTCCGTCTCACCGGTGCGCTCAAGGAAGGCGTCACCGCCACCGACCTGGTGCTGACCGTCGTGCAGATGCTGCGCAAGAAGGGCGTTGTCTCCAAGTTCGTCGAATTCTACGGCCCTGGCCTTGATTCGATGACGCTCGCCGACCGCGCCACCATCGGCAACATGGGCCCGGAATACGGCGCAACCTGCGGCTTCTTCCCGGTTGACGGCGAAACCATCAACTATCTCACCATGTCCGGCCGCGAAGAAAACCGGATCAAGCTGGTCGAAGCCTATTCCAAGGCGCAGGGCATGTGGCGCGACACCGGCGCCGCCGACCCGGTCTTCACCGACACGCTGGAACTCGACCTCGGCTCCGTGGTCCCGTCGATGGCTGGCCCGAAGCGTCCGGAAGGCCGCATTGCGCTGGAGAACATCGCAACCGGCTTCGCCAAGTCGCTGGAAGACGAATACAAGAAGCCCGGCCAGCTCGACAACCGCTACCAGGTCGAAGGCGAGGACTACGATCTCGGCCATGGCGACGTCGCCATCGCCGCCATCACGTCGTGCACCAACACCTCGAACCCGAGCGTGCTGATCGGTGCCGGTCTTCTGGCCCGCAACGCCATCGCCAAGGGCCTCAAGACCAAGCCCTGGGTCAAGACCTCGCTGGCGCCCGGCAGCCAGGTGGTGGCCGAGTACCTTGCCAAGTCCGGCCTGCAGGACGATCTCGACAAGCTCGGCTTCAACCTGGTCGGTTTCGGCTGCACCACCTGCATCGGCAACTCCGGCCCGCTTCCGGCCCCAGTCTCCAAGACCATCAACGACAAGGGCCTGATCGCCGCCGGCGTGCTCTCGGGCAACCGCAACTTCGAAGGCCGCATCTCGCCTGACGTTCAGGCCAACTACCTGGCCTCGCCGCCGCTGGTCGTGGCCTATGCGCTGGCAGGCTCGGTGCAGAAGGACCTGACCTCCGAGCCGATCGGCGAGGACAAGGATGGCAACCCGGTCTACCTCAAGGACATCTGGCCCTCCTCCAAGGAGATCCAGGAGTTCATCATGAAATACGTCACCCGCGAGCTCTACGCGGCCAAATATGCCGACGTGTTCAAGGGTGACGAGAACTGGCAGGCCGTCGAGGCCCCGGAAAGCCAGACCTACGCCTGGGACGACCAGTCGACCTATGTGCAGAACCCGCCCTACTTCGCCGGCATGGGCAAGAAGGGCTCAGGGATTTCCGACATACAGGGCGCCCGGGTGCTCGGCCTGTTCGGTGACAAGATCACCACCGACCACATTTCACCGGCCGGTTCGATCAAGGCCCAGTCTCCTGCAGGTTCCTACCTGATGGATCACGGCGTCGGCGTTGCCGACTTCAACCAGTACGGCACGCGCCGCGGCAACCACGAAGTCATGATGCGCGGCACCTTCGCCAACATCCGGCTGCGCAACCACATGCTCGGACCGAACGGACGTGAAGGCGGCTACACCTTCCACTACCCGTCCCGCGAGGAAGTCTCGATCTTCGACGCGGCCATGCAGTACAAGTCGGAAGGCGTGCCGCTGGTGATCTTCGCCGGCGTCGAATACGGCAACGGCTCGTCGCGCGACTGGGCGGCCAAGGGCACCAACCTGCTTGGCGTCCGCGCCGTCATCGCCCAGTCCTACGAGCGCATCCACCGCTCCAACCTGGTCGGCATGGGCGTTATCCCGTTCGTCTTCGAGGAAGGCACCACCTGGGAGAGCCTTGGGCTGAAGGGCGACGAGACCGTCACCATCGAGGGCCTCGCCGGCCTGCAGCCGCGCGAGAAGAAGGTCGCCAAGGTCACCTTCTCCGACGGAACCGTCAAGGACGTACCGCTGGTCTGCCGTGTCGATACGCTTGATGAGCTCGAGTATCTCAACAATGGCGGCATCCTGCAGACGGTTCTGCGCGACCTCGCAGCCTGAAGCATGACGCGATCATGATTGTGGAAGGCCGGGCTTGATGCCCGGCCTTTTGCGTTTCGGACCGGAGTTGCGCCCTGCCCGGAAAGGTGCGGAAGGGCAGAGCCAGGACGGGGAAGATCCATGATCGCATCCGCCTGGCGCAAGGAAGAGCCGAACCTCGATATCGCGGCGATCGCAGGCCATTGACGCGGGAGTCAATCGAATGTGATTTGGACGTGTCCGCAGCTTCACGCTACACCGTTGTAAGAACTTACGGAGTGTCCCCCTGAACCATACGGAATCCAGTTGATGATCGTGCCCAGATTTTTCCTTGCCATTGCCCTGCCGGTCCTTGCAGCCGCCACTTCGGTGCTTGCGGTTCCGGCATTGGCGCAGGCTGGTGATCTCAAAGGCGTGGTGGAACTCTTTACCAGCCAGGGCTGCTCCTCCTGCCCGCCGGCCGACGCGGAACTGGCAAGGCTGGCCGATCAGGGGGATGTGCTGGCACTGAGCTACCACGTCGACTACTGGAACTACCGCGGATGGTCCGACACGCTGTCGTCTGCCGCCAGCACCGAGCGGCAATATGGCTACGCCCGCACGCTGCGACGCAAGAACGTCTACACGCCGCAGGCCGTCATCAACGGCCGGGACCATGTCAATGGCGCCAACGAGACGGCAATCGCCAGAACACTGGACAAGCTCTCCGCCATCGGTGCCGGACTGACGGTCGATGTCAGCGTGGAGTCCACCGATGAGGGTCTGAGCATCACCATCGGACCGGGCAAAGGCAAGGCCGACATCGTGGCAGTTTATTTCGACGAGCAGAACAAGGTCGAGATCGAGCGCGGCGAAAATGCCGGCCGCACCATCACCTATCGCCACAGTGTGCGCGACATGGAAACCGTCGGCATGTGGAATGGACAAACCGTCAATCTCAAGCTGCCGGCATCGGTGATCTCCGCCCATCCCGGACGGCGCTGCGCGATCCTGCTGCAGGTGGTGAGCCCGGATGGTTCGCCCGGACGCATTCTTGGCGCCGCCCGGATCTGATCCGGGGATTCATCCAAAAAGAGACCGGCCCGAAAAAGACCAGCCAAAAAAAAGACCGGCTCGAGGGCCGGTCGAAGGTTTGGTAAGGGGCGCTGCCTCGCGCCCGGAACGGGGGAACGACCCGAAACGCTCTCAAGGCCTCAACCGGTCACCGTTGCCGGTGACGCTGCATGAGCCGTTGAGATGATCCGTCCCGGGGACTCCGAGGGGGCTGGGGGGGCTGTAAAATCGAAGTCCCCGGTTCGAACCGTCTGAGGCAACGAGGGAACATTCAGGGTCAATTCCGGCAAGGATTTGACTGAAATGCGGCTCAAATGCGCCCGGTGCCGATTTCCCTGTCCGAGAAGGTAAACAAAGACGACCGGCTGAAGTGTTCTGTGATGCTGCATTGCAACCAGAGATCGGGCGCCCCCTGGTCAAAAAATTCCCTCCCGCGCTTGAAATTATGCATGCGTCAGGCAAAGTGAGGCGATGAACACTGATTTGCAGTCCAGATAATGGCTGATCGAGCCGACTACGCGTCTGCCCGTGGCCCGGTCGATCCGACCGCCCCGACGGACAGGGCAGCGGTGGATCTGGCGGAACACCGCCGCCGCAACACACCCGAACCGGTCACCTTCAAGCGCCGCGAGCTCGACCGGATCCTGCAGGTCTATTCCAGGATGGTCGCTGAAGGACACTGGCGCGACTACGCCATTGATCACCTGCGCGACAAGGCCGTGTTCTCCGCCTTCCGCCGCTCAAGCGAAGTGCCACTCTACCGCATCGAGAAAGATCCCTCCCGGGCCAGAAAGCAGGGCGCTTTCGCCATCATTTCAGCCGCCGGCCTGGTGCTCAAGCGCGGCCACGAGCTTGAAATCGTGTTGAAGTATTTCGACAAGGCCCCGCGCCTGGTGCGGTAGCACGCAGCAGCGACGCCCAAATCCCTGATGGTCACACTCTGAAAAGCGTACCCGGATAAGTGTCCGGATCGGGATCGGTCGCCTTGCCCTCGCCGAGCGGCCGCTGCATGAAAACCGTGTCGAGCCAGCGCCCGTGCTTGTGGCCCGACCCGGAAATCATCCCCGAGCTGACAAAGCCGGCCTTCTGGTGCACCGCGATCGAGGCCGGATGCGCGCCCCCGATCACCGCGACCATCTGCCGGAACCCAAGGGCCTCGCACCGGCCGATCAGGGCTTCGAGCAATGCCCGCCCGACACCCCTGCCGCGCGCTTCGGGCGCCAGGTAGATTGAATCCTCGACCAGCCACCGATAGGCCGGCCGGGTCCGGAAGGCCGAGGCATAGGCATAGCCCAGAACCACGCCCTCGTCGTCCGTGGCGATCAGGTAGGGGTAGCCACCCTCGGTGATGGCCGACATCCGCCGTTCCATCTCGGCCTCGTCGGGCGCCACAAGCTCGTAGCTGGCCACGCCGGTGAACACGCTGTCGGCATAAATGCGGGTGATCTCTACAAGATCGGCAGGCGTCGCATCGCGGATGATCATGGGAACGTGTCCGGTGGGTCAAACCATCCGTTTATCGCGCACCGGGCCCAAGGCCAACACAGGGCCAACAAAAAAGGCGGCCCGAGGACCGCCTTTTCGATTTCACTTGCGTTGCTGTTACTCGCGATTGCCGAGGAACTGCAGCATGAACATGAACAGGTTGATGAAGTCGAGATACAGACGCAGCGCGCCCATGATCGCCTTGCGGCCGGCGGTCGCTTCGCCGTCGCCTTCATAATACATTTCCTTGATCTGCTGGGTATCGTAGGCAGTGAGGCCGGCAAACACCAGAACGCCGATCGCCGAGATGGCGAATTCAAGCGCGCTCGACTGCAGGAAGATGTTGACGATCATCGCGATCACCAGGCCGAACACGCCCATGATCAGGAACGAGCCCATGCCCGACAGATCCTTCTTGGTCGTGTAGCCATACAGCGACAGCGCGCCGAAGGAGGCTGCGGTGACAAAGAATGTCTGCGTGATCGAGGCGCCGGTGAAAACGATGAAGATCGACGACAGCGACAGTCCCATCATCGCGGCATAGACCCAGAAGGTCGTCTGCGCGGCGGAAACGCTCATCTTCTCGATGCGGAAGCTCAGGAAGAAGACCATCGCCAGCGGTGCCAGCATGATCACCCACTTGAGCGGGCTCGCATAGAGCAGTTGCGCAAAGGCCGGGTTGGTCGATGCCAGCATGTAGGTGCCGTAGGCAGCCACGCCGGTGATACCCAGGCCCATTGCCATGATATTGTAAACGCGGAGCATGTAGGCGCGGAGGCCTTCATCAATGGCGGCATCAGCCTGTACGCCATTCGCTACGCGGACATTCGAATTGCGAAAGTCAGCCATGTTTCCCTCTTTATAAGCCCCGTATGGGTTACGGTGTCGGGTTCAAGTACCCAGGCGCCGCTGCGGGGCTCCAGCATGCCTGCGGGTAATATGAGTATGAACTGTGGCCACGACAAGACCCTTAGTGACGCAAGATGCGCGGAAACCTATGCTATTGCTTAACAAATGCGACGATTTGCCATCAAAGTTCGCGCAGCACCGGCGCAGCTTTCTGTCCGAGCACCCGCCAGGTGCCAAGCAGACCGATACCGACGGTCAGGATCAGCGCTCCAACCAGGGTCAGTAATGCGATGTCGGGCATGAACTCCGACGGCAGCGTCATGATGCGGCTGACCACGAACCATGAGGCCACGCCGCCAAAGGCCAGCGCGAAAACCGCCGTGGCCAGTCCCAGTAGGCCGTACTCGTAGACATAGGCACGAATGAGCGTCGCCCGTGTGGCGCCGAGCGTCTTGAGCACCACCGCATCATGGATCCGTGACCGGTTGCCCGCTGCCAGCGCACCGGCCAGAACCAGCACCGAGGCGACCAACGCCACAAGGGCTGCGGCGCGGATGGCAATGCCGATCTGGCCGACCAGGCGGTTGGCCAGTTCCAGCGCGTCCTTGACCCGCACGCTGGTGATCGTCGGGAACGCCTGCGTCACCGTGCGCAGAACCTCGCCTTCCTGTGCCGCATCCGCACCGGGATCCGACAGCGTCGCCATCCAGGAATGCG
This sequence comes from Parahoeflea alexandrii, assembly GCF_024105735.1. Lineage (GTDB taxonomy): Bacteria > Pseudomonadota > Alphaproteobacteria > Rhizobiales > Rhizobiaceae > Hoeflea > Hoeflea alexandrii. The sequence goes on from NZ_JAAAML010000002.1 coordinate 277,633, forward strand.
GTGCGCCAGCGAACGTGTTGGGCGAAAACACCATGACGAAATTGATCGACAGAGATTCCCATTCCACTTCCCGCAGATTGGCAATCCGCGCCGTGATCGAGCGGCCGAGAACCGAAACCGTGATGGTATCGCCGACATTCAGGCCGATCTCGCCGGCCTCCTCGGCAGAAAACGACACCAGCGGCTCGCCCGCATAGTCCGGTGCCCACCACTCGCCTTCGGCCAGCCGCGAGTTCTCCGGCTGGTTCTTTGCATAGGTGATGCCGCGATCACCCCGGAGCACCCAGCGGGCTTCCGGCGGGACATTGTCGGCATTGACCTCTTCACCATTGAGCTGGGTGATCCGTCCGCGCAGCATCGGCACCTTGATGATCTTGCCTTCCGGCACCAGCTCCGAGACGGTGTTTTCGAAACCGTCGATCTCGCTCGACTGGATATCGACAAAGAAGAAATTCGGCGCCCGCTCGGGCAGGTTGCCCGACAGTTCCCGCCTCAGATTGGTGTCGATCAGCGCCAGCGTGACAAGCAACGCCAGCCCGAGGCCGAGCGACAGCACCACCGACGGCGTCAGCGCGCCGGGGCGATGGATGTTGCCGATCGCCAGCCTGAGCGGCGTCGAACGCACCGATGGCCATTTCCGCGCGATCAGCTGCACCGCCTGCCCGACAAGACGCAGCACCGCAAAGGCAACGATCACCGCGACCACGAAGACGGTGGCGATGCGGCGGTCATCGGCAAACCAGATAGCCGCCATGCACAGCACCAGCAAAGTCAGCCCGGCGGTCAGCAGATAGGGCCAGCGCGGCAGCGCGCCTGCCTCGAACCCCTGCTGGCGGAACAGGGCGGTCGCGGGCACCTCGCCGGCCCGGCCCAGCGGCAGAACTGCGAAGGCAAACGCCGTCATCAGCCCGAAACCCGCGGCAACGGCCAGTGAGGCCGGATAGAACGAAGCGCTCACGGCGATCGGAATCACGCCCGAGAGCGCACTGGCGGCAAGAAACGGCGTCACCGCCCCCAGCGCCAGACCCAGCACCACTCCGAGAGTGGCGATCAGCATCACCTGGATCAGATAGATAGCCACCACCAGGCTAGCCGGCGCGCCGACGCATTTGAGCGTCGCGATCACGCCACGCTTGCCTTCAAGCCAGGCTCGCACCGAATTGGCGATGCCGACACCGCCGACGATCAGCGCCGTCAACCCGACCAGGGTCAGGAACTGCGAAAACCGCTCGATGTTCCGTGTCAGCGAGGGTGCCGCGTTCTGGCTGGTCCGGATCGACCATCCCGCATCCGGGAAGCGGCCGGTTGCGTCCTCTCTGAGCGCGGCCAGATCCCTGGCCCCGGCGCTTTCGTCAAGCCGCACGCGATAGCTGAATTCCACCAGGCTTCCGGGGCGGATCAGGCCGGCCGCATCGAGTGCCGCGCGTGAGATCATCAACCGCGGAGCGAAGCCGAAGCCTTCCGACAGCGAATCGGGTTCCGCGGTGATGACACCGCGGATCTTGAGGCTCGCCTCACCCACCAGAATACTGTCACCGACGGCAAGGCCGAGGCGATCGAGCAGGATCTGCGCAGCAGCGGCGCCATAAACGCCATTGTCTTCGGCAAACAGCTCGTCAAGCGGCAATGGCGGCACCGTCTCGAAGCCGCCATAGAGCGGATAGGCATTGTCCACCGCCCGCAACTCGACCAGCGACTGGTCCGACCCGTCCGGTTTGCGCGCCATGGTCCGCATGTTGGCGCCCGCCGACACGGTGCCCAGCTCTTCGACATAGGCACGTTCCGCCTCGCCGATGTCGCGGTTGTCGCTCTCGAAGCGGATATCGCCGCCAAGGATGGTCTGGCCTTCCGAGGCAATCGAGCCGGTCATCATCTGCGAGACCGAGTTGACTCCGGCAATCGCGCCCGTGCCGAGCGCCACGCAGGCAAGAAAGATGTAGAAGCCGGACAGGCCGCCGCGCAACTCGCGCAGCGCCAGTCGTGCCGCCAGTCCCAGCCGCAGGCCATTGGCCTGGGCGGTGGCCGGTGCCGGCGCCATCAGGCCACGACCTCGGCGGCGACCGGCTGTTCGCCACCGCCGACAATCCGGCCGGAGCGGACGGCAATCTGGCGGTTACAGCGATCGGCGAGCGTGACGTCATGGGTGACCAGCAGCAGCGTGGTGCCGCGCTCGGCCTGCTTGGCAAACAGCAGATCGGCGATCTGTCGGCCGGTATCGCCATCCAGGTTTCCGGTCGGCTCATCAGCCACGATCAGCACCGGATCGGGCGCCAGCGCCCTGGCGATCGCCACGCGCTGCTGTTCGCCACCCGACAACTGACCCGGATAATGCGTCAGGCGTTCGCCCAGACCGACCGCGACCAGTTCCTCGCGCGCACGCTCGAAGGCATTGGCCTTGCCGGCCAGTTCGAGCGGGACCGCGACGTTTTCGAGCGCTGTCATGTTGGGGATCAGGTGAAACGACTGGAACACGATGCCGACAGAGCGGCCGCGCACGGCAGCGACCGCATCCTCGCTCAGCGCATGCAGGGCCTGGTCGGCCACATGGACTTCACCCGAGTCGAGCCGTTCCAGCCCGGCAATGACCATCAGCAGGGTCGATTTGCCCGAGCCGGACGGTCCGACGATGCCGACCGATTCGCCCCGGTTGATATCGATGTCGATGCCCTTGAGCACGTGGACGGACGATGCGCCGTTGCCAAGGGTGAGATTGGCCTGCCGCAGTGTGACAATGGGTTTGGTGGAGGATTGAGACACGGGCTGAGCATCCTATATGGAGAAGAGGCGGTCGGACTTGGAACGTCTGATGCCGAGCACTTAGGAGCCCACCCTCGCGTTTTAAAGGTTTACCCCATGCGTTTTAAGGCTTTGATCGCCGCATTGTGCCTCTCACTTGGGGTAGCTACCGCCTCGGCACTTCCAGCCTCTGCCGATGAGATCAGGATCGTGGGCTTTGGCGACAGTCTCATGGCCGCCTACAATCTTCAGTCGGACGAGGGTTTTCCGGCACGGTTGCAGGCAGCCCTGCGCGACCGAGGCCATGAGGTCTCCATCATCGATGCGGGCGTGTCCGGCGACACGACTTCCGGCGGCCTGGCGCGCCTCGACTGGTCCATTCCAGACGGCATTGACGGTGTGATCCTCGAACTCGGCGCAAACGATGCGCTGCGCGGATTGCCGCCGGAGAAAACCCGCGAGAATCTCGAGGCCATGATCGTCCGGCTGAAGCAGCGCGGCATCAGCGTTCTTCTGGCCGGGATGCTGGCTCCGCCCAACATGGGTGCCGGATACGAGACCGTCTTCAACCAGATCTACCCCGACCTGGCCGCTGAGCATGGCCTGATTTTCTACCCGTTCTTTCTTGATGGCGTGACCGGCAATCCGGAGATGCTGCTGTCCGATGGCATGCATCCGAATGTCAATGGAATCAACACGATGGTCGAAAAATTCGTTCCGGTCGCCGAACAATTCCTGGCCCGGATCAAGACCGAGTGACAGCCCCCGCGCTCCGCAGCGCAACATCTGGGTGCTTGCGTGGCCGCCTGTAGCGTGATTCGTTTGGATCAAACGGTGGTTCGGGGGACACACAATGCCCAGGCTTTTTACCGCACTCGAAATTCCCCGGGAGGCGGCCTTGTCCCTCTCCCTCCTGCGTGGCGGATTACCTGGCGCGCGCTGGCTGAGCGTCGAGAACTACCACATCACCCTTCGGTTTATCGGCGACATCGACGGTCCCACGGCTGACGAACTGATCGGTGCCTTCGACCGGATCGACCGGCAGGCTTTCTCGCTTACCCTGTCGGGAATGGGATCCTTCGGCTCGAAGAAGCCGCATTCGATCTGGGCTGGCGTTTCGCCCTCCGCCGAACTCAAGGCGCTGCAGGCCGAGATCGAACGGATCTGTCAGCGCCATGGGCTGCCGCCGGATCCGCGTCGTTTTTCGCCGCACGTGACGCTCGCGCGCCTTCGCAATGCACGGGTCGGCGATGTCGTCAGCTATCTCGGCGGGCGCGGTGATTTCCGCACCCTGCCCTTTGATGTCGGGCGCTTCGTGGTGATGTCGTCGCGTGATTCGGTCGGCGGCGGGCCCTATCTGGTCGAGGAAGCCTACCCGCTGGGCTGGCGCAATTCCCTGCCGAGCCTCGACACAAGCTCGGTGCAGCCCGCCCGCAACAACTGAAACACGTCCTCGAATCCGTCCGCGCCGCCATAATAGGGATCGGGCACGTCGGCCCGGCTGCCGAGTGTATGGTCGAGAAACAGGAAGATGCGGTCATGCCGCGCCGAGGGCGCCCGGGCGCGCATTGTCGCCTCGTTGGAACGGTCCATGGCGAAGATCAGGTCGAACCGGTCGAAATCCTCCGCTGTCAGTTGACGCGCCCGCTGCCCGGAAATGTCGATCCCGTGCATGGCGGCTGTCTCTACCGAGCGGACATCCGGCGCGTCACCCTGGCGCCAGTTGCCGGTACCGGCGGAATCAACCTCCACCAGACCGGTCAGTTGTGCTTGCGCAAGACCGTCGCGGAAGATGCCCTCCGCCAGTGGCGAGCGGCAGATATTGCCCATGCAGACGAACAAGACCGAGATCGATGTCTTTTTTCCGTCATCAAGCACACTAGATTCCATCATAGAGCTTTCCAGCCAATCGGATTGCCATCCGTACCATTCTAACCCGGGAGGACGCCATGTCGCGCCAGAAACTCGATAGCACAGCCGTTGCCGAAAAGCTTGCCTCCGTGTCGTCCTGGAGCATCGACGCAGGAGAGACCGCGCTGAGCCGGACCTTCAAGTTCGCCGATTTCAGCGAGGCCTTCGGCTTCATGAGCCGCGCGGCGCTCGTCGCCGAAAAGCTCGACCATCACCCGGAATGGAAAAATGTCTACCGCACAGTCGAGGTGCGACTGACCACCCACGACGCCGGCGGACTGACCGGTCTCGACTTTGATCTGGCAATGGCCATGGATCATATTGCCTCAGGAACCGGCAGCTGACCGGCCCTGATATTGAAGACAGGCGGTGCCATCGCCATATCCGGTTGATGGAATGTGTGAACCGAGCAATGGAGGCGGGACATGACCGGCCTTGACGGCGAAATTCTCGAACCCGACCACATGGCCGGCCAGGACACCAGGGGCGCCGACGAGTCTTCGGTCCGCGCCGGGTTCTGGCGCACTTTTGCGAAAGCCGCAAAACAGGTGCCCTTCGCCGAAGACGTCGTGGCGGCCTACTATTGCGCGCTTGATCCTGAAACGCCGGGCAAGGCCAAGGCCGTGCTGTTGGGCGCACTCGCCTATTTCATCATGCCGATGGACGCTGTTCCCGATTTCCTGGCTCTCGTCGGCTTTTCCGATGATATCGCGGTTCTGACCCTGGCCATCGCCACTGTCCGCGCCAATCTCACCGAAGCCCACAGGATCGCGGCACGAAAGTCGCTTGACGAGCTGGCATCTGGCAAGGGCTGACCGGCCGCGCTCCGTGGCCGCGTCGCCTGTGTCCCTGACCACCAGCATCTTTCATCAAATGCATCAGTGCAGCGTCATTTCGCCGCCATCGCCCTCGAGCGTGCGCCGCAGACGGGCAAAGGCCAGCCGGATCCGCGATTTCACGGTCCCGAGCGGCAGGCCGGTATCCTCGGCAATCTGACTGTGCGAGCGGCCGAGGAAGAAGGCTTGCCGCACCAGCACCGCCTGCTCCTCGGGAAGATCGAGCATGGCCTTGCGGACACGCTCGTCGCGTTCCTCCGCTTCGACGATATCATCGGCTGATTCGGGTTGGGACGGCTGCAAGGCCGGATCATCGGGATCGAGCAGCGCCGACTTGTCGCGCCGGAAGGCGTCGATCCGGCGGTTGCGCGCGATTCTGAACAGCCAGGTGGCAAGCGACGATTTGGCCGGATCAAACAGCCCCGCCTTGTGCCACAGCACGATCATGACCTCCTGGGTCAGTTCCTCCGCCTGGCCGGGCTCCATGCCGAGCCGCTGCAGGTAGGATTTGATCCGTGGCGCAAAATAATCGAACAATTCCGCAAATGCCGCCTGGTCCCGCCTTTCGGCGACGGACTCGGCGAGCCGGACTAGCCGCTCTTTCATCTCATTCGACATAAACTGCGCAAAACCCCGACTGCTCCTCGCGATCAGCTACCGCCTTGAAGCCAACATATCAACACCTACAACGGAATCCACCAAGGTCAAACTGTTGCCGGATTCGAGTTGTTACAAAAGGTGATGAAGGGACGCGCCGCCCCGCAGCCCGGACCGAATACTGTCCAACTGCGGGATTCATTGACGGTTTGGTAACCAGGATTAAGTCAAAATGAACCAATCACCTCGCAACAAGCGGGAAATGTCGCCGCACTCCGCGCGCGGCACAGGACCACGAACCGGTAGGGAAGCCATGTTTGGGAAGACAATCGCAACCGCAGTGACGGCGCTTTTTGCATTGACCGCCGCCGCGGCGGCGCAATCGCCCACCAGGATCCAGCAGTTTGATGCCTGGGGGGCTTATTCGTACAATTCAGCGGGGGGCAAGGTCTGCTACGTTCTCTCGGTGCCGACCAGTTCCGCGCCGACCAACGTCGACCATGGTGATATCTTTTTCCTCATCTCGCAGCGCCCGGGCCAGAACGTCAGCTATGAACCGCAGGCGATGATGGGCTATCCGCTGCAGGAATCCTCCAAGATCACCGTCAATGTCGACGGCCGTGATTTCAGCCTGTTCACCCGGGGCAACTCGGCCTGGGTCGAAAACGCGGCGCAGGAACCGCAACTGGTTGCGGCAATGAAGGCCGGAACCTCGATGACGGTCAAGGCCGTCTCGCGTCGCGGCACCAACACCTCCTACAGCTACTCGCTCAAGGGCGTGACCGCGGCACTCAACCAGATCGCCAGCTGCAACTGAGTTTCCGTCCTCTGGAAAAGTTCAAGGGAAGGCCGATCATCCGGCCTTCCCTTTTTCGTTTCGGCCAGGTTTTCCTGAACCTGCAGGCACCGGTCGCGCACCGCGGTCTGCGCCCGCTGTTAACCATTTGTTATCCATAGCCTGTGTAAGGAATCGTACAATTGATTGGATGACGCATTGCATTGGATATGAGGCGGCATGGGCACGAAACAGACACTCACGCCTGAAGACTGGATCAAGGCCGCCTTCAAGCTTCTGACAAGTTCCGGACCAAAGGCGATACGGGTCGATTACCTCTGCAAGGAGCTTGGTGTCACCAAAGGTTCGTTCTACTGGCATTTCGCCGATCTCGCTGCACTCCAGGCGGCCATGGTCGAGCACTGGCGCCGTGTCGCCACCAGCGACGTGATCGCCTCCATGGTTTCGCCGGAACTGTCGCCGCGCGATCTGTTCATCCGCTTCATCGAAGACATCCTGGATGTGCCGACGCGCGAATATGGCGGACCGATGACCGAAGTCGCCATCAGGCACTGGGCCGCCGGCGACGAAGCCGTGCATGCGGTTGTCCGCAACGCCGATACCGAGCGGCTGGCCTTCCTCACCCTGCAGATGCGTGGCTCTGGCCTGACCGGCCCCGAAGCCCGCTCGCGGGCGACCCTGATCTACGCAACGCTTGTCGGCCTCAAGCAGCTGACCGGTGAACCGGGATTGCCGCGAATGGACATTCCCGGCTTTGTCGATGCCATGCTCAGGCCGGCTCCTTCAAACGCTGCAGCAGTTCAGGCCGCCCTTGTTGCGTCAGCCACGCCGGTACGCTGCCCCGAACCGCAGCTCGAAGTCCAATAGGTCATACCGATTGGGCAATGCCTGCCTCGGTCACATCCCAGCGGTCCTGATCCGGCCAGATCGCCCTCAGCGCATCGCCCTGACCTGAAAAGTTCTGGTCCAGAACCCGGCATTCATAGATGCGGTCGGTGCGGAAATGCCGGAATCCGGCCCTGAGCTCGCACCAGCACGCCAGCATCACGCATTCGAGATGATAGACCAGCGCCAGCGGCCGCACCGTTCTCGTCGTCCGGCAGCCCTGTTCGTCCTGATAGACCAGCTCCAGCTTGCGTTCACCGCGGATCGCGTCCCTCAGCGTCGATTTTGATACGCATCCCTTTGCCGGATCGTCCAGGGCCGCGCCCCACGGGGCCACCTGCAGCCAGCTGGCGGGGCCGTGCAGAGCGTCAATCTTTTCGTGGATCCGTCGCGCTGCCCGTTGCAGCGCACTGTCGCCGGTGCGTGACAACAGTGCCAGGCCAACCCTGAGCGCCTCGATCTCTTCCAGATCGAAATTGAGCGGCGGCAGGTCGTAGCCCCTGCGCATGATGTAGCCGATCCCGGCTTCCCCCTCGATCGGCGTGTTCATCACCTGCAATGCGGCGATATCCCGGTAGATCGTCCGGATCGAAACCTCGAGCTGGCCGGCCAGATTTTCGGCGGTCACCGGCTTCCTTGCGGATCTCAGGATCTGGATGATTTCAAACAGTCGGTCGGAACGGCGCATGGTTGGGATCTCGTCATCAGCGGGCCATTGCTGCTGACACTATCACAGCCCCCACTGACACCGTACTGTCAGCAGCGGTCTGCTTTCCTGATCAAAACAGGAGACTGGCCATGAGCTATTACGACCACGCCACCATGATCGCCTATCGCCTCGGACCCTGGGCACCGGCACCGGAGCCGCCGCTTGATACGCCCGCTGGCCGCAAGGCATCGGAACTTGCTCCGGTCGCCGGCCCGTCGCGCCGCAAACTGCGCGACGGCAATACCTCTTTCAGCAAGCGGCTGGCCAGGCTCTGGACGCGTATCAGAGCCAGGCTGCGGCCGCAAAGGCCGGAGGGGCGGCGCTCCGCTGCAGCCGGGAAACCAGAGCAATGGTGACGTGAGCCCCAAAAGCTGGTAGGACGCGGCCAATCTTGCAACATCAGAACCGAGTCCGTGATGCCAGCGACCATTGACCTGACAGACCCTTCCGCGCGTCCCGCCCGGCCTCAGGCTGCCAAAGCGGCCAGCCAGACCATGGACGGCAAGCCGACATTGATCGGCATGAGCCGTGAAGAAATGGTCGCCGCCATGGCCGACGCCGGCGTACCCGAAAAGCAGCGCAAGATGCGGGTCAACCAGATCTGGCACTGGCTTTATGTGCGCGGCTCTTCCGATTTCGCCGACATGCACACGATCTCCAAGGAGTTGCGCGAAAAGCTCGCCGAACGCTACACCGTCGCCCGCCCCGAGATCGTCGAGGAACAGATTTCCAATGACGGCACCCGCAAGTGGCTGATGCGGTTTCCGCCGCGCGGTGCCGGCCGTCCTGTCGAGGTGGAAACGGTCTACATTCCCGAGGAAGGCCGCGGCACGCTGTGCATCTCGAGCCAGGTCGGCTGTACGCTCACCTGCACCTTCTGCCACACCGGCACCCAGAAGCTTGTGCGCAATCTGACCGCCGAGGAAATCCTGTCGCAATTGCTGGTCGCGCGTGACCGGCTCGGCGATTTCCCGCACAAGGACACCCCGCAGGGGGCGATCGTGCCGGCGGAAGGCCGCAAGGTCACCAACATCGTCATGATGGGCATGGGCGAACCGCTCTACAATTTTGACAATGTCAAGCAGGCGCTGCTGATCGCCTCGGACGGCGACGGGCTGGCGCTGTCGCGCCGCCGCATCACGCTCTCGACCTCCGGTGTGGTGCCGGGCATTGTCCGCACCGGCGAAGAGATCGGCGTGATGCTGGCGATTTCGCTGCATGCCGTGCGCGACGAATTGCGTGACGAGCTGGTGCCGATCAACAAGAAGTACCCGCTGAAAGAGCTGCTCGAGGCCTGCCGCACCTATCCCGGCGTTTCGAACGCGCGGCGCATCACTTTTGAATATGTGATGCTCAAGGGCGTGAATGACAGCCTTTCCGACGCCAAGGAACTGGTGCGCCTGCTCAAGGGCATTCCCGCCAAGATCAACCTGATCCCGTTCAATCCCTGGCCCGGATCCGCCTATGAATGCTCGGACTGGGAGACAATCGAGACCTTCGCCGATTTCGTCAACGCCAACGGCTACGCCTCGCCGATCCGCACGCCGCGCGGCCGCGACATTCTTGCCGCCTGCGGCCAGCTCAAGAGCGAATCCGAACGCATGCGCAAGAAGGATCGCGACGAGTTGGAAAGCATGGCCCTGCAGGCGATGATGATCGCCGGCCACGGCGCCGACTGATCCCGCCGGATGAGCGACATCCTACGCCTTCTCATCCGGATGATTGCCATCACGCTTGGCTTTTTCGCCGGATGCCTGGCGGCCGGCCTGGCCTATGCCTTTCTCGCACGCCTGGTCGTGCCCGATGATTTCGGCCGCTTCAGCGAGCTCGAACTGACGGTCACCCTGGTGGTGGGCGTCTTCGGCGTCGCCAGCCTGTTTGCCCGCGCCGTATTGCTGCCCGCCTTTGCCGTCATCGCCATATTCGAGTTCTGGCGGCGCCGCGACTGGCTCAGTTACGCACTGGCCGGCGCGGTGATTGCGCTGATGGCCACGGCCTTTCCGATGGCAACAGCAATCAGCGGCGCAACCGGCGCGGCGATCGACCCCGCCCGGATGATTGCGATCCACATGGCCTGCGGCATCATCGGCGCCAGCATCTACTGGCTTCTAACCGGGCGCAGCGCCGGGCGTTGGCTGCCGAGCGAGCGGGGAAAATCCGCAGCAGTTGTTCCCAATCCGGAAAGCTGATCAACGGCTCTGGGTCAGCAGGATCTTGACCGCGAACACCGAAAACACCGCCGCGAAGAGGTAATCCACAGCGCGCATGACCTGCGGCTTGCGCTTCAGCCAGTCAGCCAGACCGTGCGCGCCGAGCACCACCACGATCGCCACCGGCAGGGCGATGACGATGGACAGCAAGCCCAGGAAGATCAGCTTGCCGGTCACGTGCGGATCATTCACCCGGACAAATTGCGGCAGGAAGGTCATGAAGAAGATGATGACCTTGGGATTGAGCAGATTGACCCAGAAACCGTTGAGGAACGCCTTGAAGTAGGACGCATCGCTCTTGCCCTTGGCCTTGACGGCAAGCACCGAACGGTTGCGCACCGCCTGAATGGCGAGCCATAGCAGATAACCGGCGCCGCCTGTCTTCAGCACCAGGAACGCCATCGGCGAGGCGACGATCAGCGCCGAGACGCCGAAGGCCACCAGCAGCGTGTGAATGACGATCCCGAGATTGGTGCCAAGCATCGCCATCATGCCGATGGCACGCCCGTCCCGAATGGCCCGGCTCATCCAGAGCGTCATGTCTGGCCCGGGCGTGATCGCCAGCAGAAGCACGGCGAGGCTGAACGCGGCGAGGACGGGCAGTCCGGGAATGAAGTCGGTGAACATGTGGGTGATCCTGATCGGCGGAAGGCTACCTTTAGGCCTGATTCACGGACCTGCCAATTGCCAGTTTTCGATGATGGTCCACAAACCCGCCGGTGCCGGACTACTGCTTGAGGAAGGCCTTGAATCTCTCCGTCCAGTCCGGATGCCAGCGCGACAGCGGCGGCCGGTTTTCGATGATGTCGCCAGCCGTCCAGGCAATGCGCTTCTCGTCGGTTGCGCGCTCGACATCATTGTCCGGGCACAGAATGTAGAAATCGCCCTTCTCCAGGCTCTCCATCATGAAATCGACCGTCTGCTCCGCGGTCCAGGCGGCATCCGGTTTTTCGGCCCGGCCCCGTGCCGTCAAAGGCGTGTAGACAAAGCCCGGGATCAGCAGATGTGCGCTGACCCGGCAATCGGCCGTGTTGCGCAGTTCATGCTGCAACGCCTCGGTAAAGGCCTTAACGCCGGCCTTGGCGACATTGTAGGCGGGATCACCCGGCGGCGTGGTGATGCCCTGCTTGGAGCCGGTATTGATGATCATCGCCGGTTCGCCATGGGCAATCATCTTCGGTCCGAACGCCCGGCTGCCATGGATCACCCCCATCAGATTGACATTGAGTACCCTGTCCCAGTTAGCCTGGGGCCCGAACAGGCTGCTGCCGGGCTGAATGCCGGCATTGTTCATCAGAAGATGCACCCGCCCGAACCGTTCGATCACGGTCCTTTCCAGCTCTTCCACCGCCGCGAGATCGCCGACATCGGTTGTCACCGAAACGATATCCGTGGCCGGGCCGGAAGCCGCGCTTTCAACCGCCTTCCGGGCTTCAACCAGCCTGGAACTGTCGCTGTCGGCCAGAACCACGCGCATGCCGCGGCCGGCAAGGCACTTGGCCGCGGCGAGGCCGATGCCGGAGGCGGCCCCGGTGACCACCGCAACCTTGCCCCTGTCCATCACCGAGTGAAAACCAGCCATTTCCGTCCTCCCGTTCCATCACTCCGGGTTAGAGGGATAGGCTGTGCGGCGGCGGCCCGTCAAACCAATTGCCGCCTGAACCTCCGCTTGCAATGCCGCTTGACCCTTGCATGGCGCCGCAAACCCGCTAAAAGTGCCGCCAAATTCGCGGGCCCGCACGGGCCAGGGCTTCAAACCGGAAAGACTACAATCATGGCATCGCACAAGGACGTCAAGAAAGTCGTTCTCGCCTATTCGGGCGGCCTCGACACCTCGATCATTCTCAAATGGCTGCAGACCGAATTCGGCGCAGAAGTCGTCACCTTCACCGCCGACCTCGGCCAGGGCGAAGAGCTCGAGCCGGCGCGCAAGAAGGCCGAGATGCTCGGCATCCCCGACAAGAACATCTACATCGAGGATGTCCGTGAGGAATTTGTCCGCGACTTCGTTTTCCCGATGTTCCGCGCCAATGCCGTCTATGAAGGCGTCTATCTGCTCGGCACCTCGATTGCCCGCCCGCTGATCTCCAAGCGGCTGGTGGAAATCGCCCGCGAGACCGGCGCCGATGCGATTGCCCACGGCGCCACCGGCAAGGGCAATGACCAGATCCGCTTCGAGCTCTCGGCATACGCGCTCAACCCGGATATCAAGATCATCGCGCCCTGGCGCGACTGGTCGTTCAAGAGCCGCACCGACCTGATCAAGTTTGCCGAGGCGCACCAGATCCCGGTCGCCAAGGACAAGATGGGCGAAGCCCCGTTCTCGGTCGACGCCAACCTGCTGCATTCCTCCTCGGAGGGCAAGGTGCTGGAAGATCCGGCCGTCGAAGCGCCCGAATACGTGCATATGCGCACGATTTCGCCGGAATCCGCCCCCGACAAGGCCACCATCATCAAGATCGGCTTCGAGAAGGGCGACGCAGTTTCCATCAACGGCGTCCGCATGAGCCCGGCGACCATTCTCGCCGAACTCAACAATTACGGCCGCGACAACGGCATCGGCCGGCTCGACCTGGTCGAAAACCGCTTTGTCGGCATGAAGTCGCGCGGCGTCTACGAGACTCCCGGCGGCACCATCCTGCTCACCGCCCATCGGGCGATGGAATCGATCACGCTCGACCGCGGCGCTGCCCATCTCAAGGACGAGCTGATGCCGCGCTACGCGGAGCTGATCTATTTCGGCTTCTGGTTCTCGCCCGAGCGCGAGATGCTGCAGGCGGCGATCGACCAGAGCCAGAAGCATGTCGAAGGCGAAGTCACGCTCAAGCTCTACAAGGGCAATGTGATGGTCACCGGCCGCGAAAGCGACAAGTCGCTCTATTCCGATGCGCTCGTCACCTTCGAGGACGACCGCGGCGCCTATGACCAGAAGGATGCGGAAGGCTTCATCCGTTTGAACGCGCTTCGCCTGCGAACCCTGGCTGCGCGCGACCGCAAGAACTGATCCGGCAGATATTTCAAGAAAAGGGCGGGGCCAGCGATGGCTCCGCCCTTTTCATGTCCGTACTGCGTTCCCCGCACGCCGCGACGCCTTGTCCAACACGTCCTGCGAGCCTACATGGGGCAGCATGACAAGGAGCCTTTCATGACCGCATCCGCATCCCCCGTTTTTGACTGGAACGCCCCCCTCGGCCTGCCCGAATTCGACAAAATCGCCGTTGCGGATTTCGCCCCCGCCTTCGAGATTGCCCTCGCCGAGCACGATGCGGAAATCGAGGCCATCGCCGGAAACGCGGAAGCGCCCGATTTCAACAATACGCTGGTGGCGCTGGAGCTTGCGGGCGACAAGCTGTCGAGGGTCTCCTCGCTGTTCTGGAACCGGGCCGGAACCGACACCAACGATGTGATCCAGGCGCTCGAGCGCGAAATCGCGCCGCGCATGTCGCGGCATTACTCGAAGATCGCCATGAATCGCGCCCTGTTCGAGCGCATCGACAGCCTCTACCGGCAACGCGAACAGCTGGGCCTGACGCCGGAGCAGGATCGCCTGCTTGAGCGGGTCTGGAAATCCTTCATCAAGTCCGGCGCAGGCCTCGATGAGGCCGGACAGAAGCGCCTGGCCGAAGTCGGCGAGACGCTGGCCGGTCTCGGCGCCCGTTTCGGCCAGAACGTGCTGGCCGACGAGAAGGACTGGCTCATGCTGCTCGATGACGGCGCCGATCTCGACGGTCTGTCCGACGATCTGCGCGCCGCCATGGCAGCCGTTGCCGAGGACCTCGGTCACAAGGGCAAATATGCCGTGACCCTCTCACGGTCGATCATCGAGCCGTTCCTCACATCCAGCGAGAGGCGGGACCTGCGCGAAACCGCCTTCAGGGCCTGGATTGCCCGCGGCGCCAATGGCGGGGAGACCGACAATGCCGCGCTGATCTCCGAGATCATCGCGCTGCGCGCGGAAAAGGCCAGCCTCCTGGGGTATGAAAGCTACGCCGCCTACAAGCTCGACGACACCATGGCCAAGACCCCGGATGCCGTGGAAGCGCTGCTCGGCGACGTCTGGGCGCGTGCCGTCGAGCGTGCCGATGACGATCGCAGTGAGCTGGCCAAGCTGATTGTGGAAGAGGGGGGCAACCATGACGTCGCGGCCTGGGACTGGCGTCACTACGCCGAAAAGCTCAAGTCCCGCCGCTTTGACTTCTCCGCTGCCGAACTCAAGCCCTATTTCCCGCTCGACCAGATGATCGAGGCCTGTTTCGACGTTGCAAACCGGCTCTTTGGCATCACCATGACCGAACGCAAGGACATTCGCGGCCCGCACCCTGATGCCCGCGTCTTCGAGGTCCGCGATTCCGCCGGGGACATCATTGCCACCTTCATCGCCGATTACTTTGCCCGCCCCTCCAAGCGCTCCGGCGCCTGGATGAGCGGCATGCGCAGCCAGCACAAGCTCGATATGCCCGACGGCTCGAAGGGCGAAAAGCCGATCATCACCAACGTGATGAACTTCGCCAAGCCGGCGGCCGGTCAAAAGGCGCTGCTGTCGCTTGATGACGCACGCACCCTGTTTCACGAGTTCGGCCACGCCCTGCACGGCATGCTCTCGGACGTGACCTATCCGTCACTTTCGGGCACCTCTGTCAGCCGCGACTTCGTCGAACTGCCATCGCAGCTCTACGAGCACTGGCTGACAGTGCCCGAAATCCTCGAAAAGCACGCCCGCCACTACAAGACCAATGAGCCGATCCCACGGGCGCTGCTCGACAAGGTGCTGGCGGCACAGACCTTCAATGCAGGCTTCGGTGCGGTCGAATTCACCGCTTCCGCTCTGGTCGACATGGCCTGGCACACCGCAGGTGAAAAGGCCGATCCGGCAACATTCGAGGCTGAAACCCTGAAGAAACTCGGCATGCCCGAGGCGATCGTCATGCGTCACGCCAGCCCGCATTTCCTGCATGTGTTCTCCGGCGAAGGCTATTCGGCCGGCTATTACTCCTACATGTGGTCGGAAGTGCTCGATGCGGACGCGTTCGCGGCCTTCGAGGAAACCGGCGATCCGTTTGACGCCGGCATGGCCGAGAAGCTGCGCGCCAACATCTATTCAGCCGGCGGATCGCGCGATCCGGCCGATCTCTACGAGGCGTTCCGCGGCCGCATGCCCGATGCCACGGCTATGCTGGAAAAACGCGGGCTCGCCTGACCGATCACCAATGCTCCGGCGCCGCGGGAGCCCTCAGTAGGCCTTTTTCGGCGTCCGGTCGTCCGACAGCGAGCGCTGGGTGCGCGTGACGATCGCTTCGATCGCGTCGGCGAGATGGATCTCGGCGATGTTGTAGTCGCCGCGTTCGACCCGGATCTTGTGCGCCTCGACGAAGACCTCGGCGTAGCTTACGCCGGCCGGCGGCTCGAACCGGTAGGCGGCAAGCTCGATCAGGAAGCCCAGCGGATCGGTGAAATAGATCGAATCCATGAAGCCCCGGTCCTTGACGCCGCTGTGCTTGATTCCGCGCTCATCCAGCCGCTCGACGGCTTGCGAGAAGGTCGCCTTCGACACGTTGATGGCGAGGTGATGCACCGCGCCGGGCTCGGTCGAGGTCCGCTTTGGATCGGGCTTGCGGTCCTCGCTGGTGAAGATGGTGATCAGCCGGCCATCACCCGGGTCGAAATAGAGGTGGCTTTCAGAGGCACTGTCCAGATTGGGTTGCTCGAAGACAAAAGGCATGCCGAGCACCCCTTCCCAGAAATCGATCGAGGTCTGCCGGTCCGCTCCCACCAGCGTGATGTGATGGATTCCCTGTGCCTGCAATTTGCGCATCTTGATCTCCCGCTTCCATACTCATCCAAAAACAATAGCAAACGGCAGCCGAACGGCAAAACATCGGCCGGGAAACAGAGCGTCAACCCACCATCACCAACGCGGCGACAGGTTTACCGAATGGCCGATATCGACGACGGCGCACGACATGTCCCAAACCGATGAACCGCGAGGACCAGGAGCTCTGGGCCATCACCCTGGATCCGGTCCGTACTGCCCCATTGCTTGTTTCGATCCCGGTACGATATGTTCAAGAACTGCGCTTTGTGCCCTTCTCTCGGTCCATTAAGGCTGTCCGGCAAAGATATCTTTCGCAACCGCAAAAAAACCTGTATAAGCCGCGCAAAGTCCGGCATTTGCCGGCCCGCGCCGGATCATGGTCCGGCGTTTTTGTATTCTCCAGAATGAGACCTGACCCATGTCCCTGCGCAATATTGCGATCATCGCCCACGTTGACCATGGCAAGACCACGCTTGTCGACGAACTCCTGAAGCAGTCCGGTGTCTATCGCGAAAACGAACGCGTTCAGGAACGCGCCATGGATTCCGGCGACATCGAGAAGGAGCGCGGCATCACCATTCTCGCCAAGGCCACCTCGGTGGAATGGAAGGGCAACCGCATCAACATCGTCGATACCCCTGGCCACGCCGACTTCGGCGGCGAGGTCGAGCGTATCCTGTCGATGGTGGACGGCGCCATCGTGCTGGTTGACGCCGCCGAAGGCCCGATGCCGCAGACCAAGTTTGTGGTCGGCAAGGCGCTCAAGGTCGGGCTGCGCCCGATCGTCGCCATCAACAAGATCGACCGCCCCGACGCCCGGGTGGACGAGGTCATCAACGAGGTCTTCGACCTGTTTGCAGCACTCGACGCCACCGACGAACAGCTCGACTTCCCGATTCTCTACGGTTCGGGCCGCAATGGCTGGATGTCGGCTGGCCCTGATCGCCCCGAAGACGGCGGATCGCTCGAGCCGATGTTCGATCTGGTTCTTGAGCACTGCCCGGAGCCCACCGTGGCCGAAGGCCCGTTCCGCATGATCGGTACGATTCTTGAAGCCAACCCGTTCCTCGGCCGTATCATCACCGGCCGCATTCATTCCGGCTCGATCAAGCCGAACCAGGCCGTCAAGGTGCTCAATGGCGAGGGCAAGCTGGTCGAGAACGGCCGCATCTCCAAGATCCTCGCGTTCCGCGGCCTCGAGCGCCAGCCGGTCGAGGAAGCCCATGCCGGCGACATCGTCGCCATTGCCGGCCTGTCAAAGGGCACCGTCGCCGACACCTTCTGCGATCCTGCCGTTACCGAGCCACTGACCGCACAGCCGATCGACCCGCCGACCGTGACCATGACCTTCCTGGTCAATGATTCGCCGCTGGCCGGCACCGAGGGCGACAAGGTTACAAGCCGCGTCATCCGCGACCGCCTGCTCAAGGAAGCCGAAGGCAACGTGGCGCTGAAGATCGAAGAGTCGGAAGGCAAGGATTCCTTCTACGTCTCCGGCCGCGGCGAACTGCAGCTCGCCGTGCTCATCGAGACCATGCGCCGCGAAGGCTTCGAGCTTGCCGTGTCGCGTCCACGCGTCGTCATGCACAAGGACGAAAGCGGCACCCTGATGGAGCCGATCGAAGAGGTCGTCATCGACGTTGACGAGGAGCATTCCGGCGTCGTCGTGCAGAAGATGTCCGAGCGCAAGGCAGAGATGACCGAACTGCGCCCGTCGGGCGGCAACCGCGTGCGTCTGGTCTTCCATGCCCCGACCCGCGGCCTGATCGGCTACCAGTCGGAGCTTCTGACCGACACCCGCGGCACCGCCGTGATGAACCGGCTGTTCCATGACTACCAGTCCTACAAGGGCGAAATCGGCGGCCGCAACAACGGCGTTCTGCTGTCCAACCAGTCCGGCGAAGCCGTTGCCTATGCGATGTTCAACCTCGAAGACCGTGGCCCGATGATCATCGAGCCTGGCGACAAGGTCTACATGGGCATGATCATCGGCATTCATACCCGTGACAATGATCTGGAAGTGAACGTTCTCAAGGGCAAACAGCTCACCAACATCCGCTCTGCCGGCAAGGATGAGGCCGTCAAGCTGACGCCGCCGATCCGCATGACGCTGGACCGCGCACTGTCCTGGATCCAGGACGACGAGCTGATGGAAGTAACGCCGAAGTCGATCCGCCTGCGCAAGCGTTATCTCGACGCCAATGACCGCAAGCGCTTCGGCAAGGCCGGCGCCAACGCCGCCTGATATGGCATCCGGTATATCAGCAGCACGCGAAATCGATCTTGCGACCTGGTCACGGGCCGGACAGTTCCACCTGTTCCGGACCTATGACCGGCCGCATTTCGCCACAACCGCCCGTGTCGATGTCACCGCGCTGATGACCCGCGGCAAGCCGCAGGGCGTCTCGCCCTACCGGGCTTTCATCCATGCAATCGGCGCCGGCGTGCATGCCGTTCCGGCTTTGAAGATGCGCTTTGAGGGTGACCGCGTGCTGGAATATGGCGAGATCTCGCTGTCGGCCACGGTCCCGCGTCCCGGCGACACATTCGGCTACGCCTACATTCCCTATATCGAGGACTGGGACAGTTTCGATGAAAGCTGCAAGGCGATCATCGAGGAAACCACCAGGGGCGCCGATCTCGGCGCCAACACCGGCCAGCGCTTCGATCTTGCCTATCTCTCTTGCCTGCCGTGGATCGATTTCACCGCGCTCGACAACGCGCTTCCAGGACCGGATGACTGCATTCCGCGCTTCTCCTGGGGCAAATTCGTCGAGGCATCGGATGGGCGCTGGAGTTGCCCGGTCGCCGTCCAGGTCCATCATGCGCTGGTGGACGGTCTGCAGGTCGGCCAGTTCTTCGAAGCCACGCAAAAGAGCCTCGACCGCTTCGCCTCAATCTGAACGGCCCGGACAAACACTGGCCTCAGGGTGGCGGCGGCTCTTGCATATTTCGTTAACAAACGGTTAACTCAACTCACGCCGTCCACAAAACAATGCTGTGGGCTAAGACCGGAGCAGATCGTCTGTACCTTCTTCGGACACACCATGAACGGTAGTGTGAGCGCATGAGCACGTTAACAATCGACATCCGGCATGCCGAGCCCGAAGATGCAGTCGCCATCGCGGCCACCCATCGCGCGGCCTGGAGCCATGCCTATTCCGGCATCCTGCCCTACAAGGCACTGCGCCACATGCTGGAGCGCCGCGATATCGGTTGGTGGCAGCGCGCCGTGCGCGGTTCCACATCCATCCTGGTGCTCGATGTCGGCGGCACGGTGGCCGGTTACGCCACACTCGGGCTCAACCGCGCGCGCTCGCTGCCTCAGGAAGGCGAGATCTACGAGCTCTATCTCAAGCCCGAATTCCAGGGTGTGGGCCTGGGCAAGCGCCTCTTCACCGAAGCCCGCCAGCTGCTGGATTCGCTTGGCTGCAAGGGCGTCGTTGTCTGGTGTCTGGAAGACAATCACGCCGCCGTCGAGTTCTATCGCTTCCAGGGCGGCCGCGACGTGGCCGAAGGCCACGAGACATTCGACGGAAAGAGCCTCAAGAAACTGGCCTTCGTCTGGTCCTGAAGCCGGTCTGAGGGCCAAACACTCCAAAAGTCCTGTTGCACCGGACCGGCTTTGGCTTTAATTCCGGAGCCGTCCGAAGCCGCGCGCCTTTGCCTGATCCAGGTTGGCGCAGGGATGCGACGGGCCCCGAATTGAAGCATGCCCGTTCAGCTCACCTCCCACCCGGGCACGGCATGCACCACATATCCGCATTGGAGCGATCATGCGCATAGACGCCATCAGCATCGGCGACAAGCCGCCACACGACGTCAACGTGATCATCGAGGTGCCGGTTGGCGGCCAGCCGATCAAGTACGAGATGGACAAGGAAGCAGGCACCCTGGTTGTCGACCGCTTTCTCTACACACCGATGACCTATCCGGGCAATTACGGTTTCGTGCCCCACACACTGTCCGACGACGGTGACCCGATCGACGTTCTGGTCTGCAATACGAGGCCGCTGATTCCCGGTTGCGTCATCAATGTCCGTCCGATCGGTGTTCTGATCATGGAAGACAATGCCGGTCAGGACGAGAAGATCATCGCCGTCCCGTCGACGCATCTCACCAAGCGCTATGAAGGTGTCAACGACTACACCGACATGCCGGACATCACGCTGCAGCAGATCGAGCACTTCTTCGAGCACTACAAGGATCTCGAACCCGGAAAATGGGTCAAGATCGGCGGCTGGCGCGATGCCGAAGTCGCCCGCCAGCTGATTTCGGAAGCGATTGACCGGGCCAAGGCCAAGGGCTGATCCTCCGCACCGACCGGCACCCGGTTCAGATGCCGGGTCTGGTCCCATTCAAGATTGACAGAGCTTTGCGCCACCCGTCCACCGGATGGGTGGCGCGATCCGTTTCAGCCGCTCAGTGCCTGGATCTGTTCGATGATCGCGTCCGGGTCCGCACTGATGCGGATGGTCTTTGACCGGCTCGTTTCCCCCGCGACGACCCCTACCGCGGTCTTGCCGATTTTCAGATGCTTGGCGATCAGTTTTTCAACCGCGCGGTTGGCCTTGTTGTTCTCCGCCACCGCCCGGACCCGGGCCTTGAGCCGAACCACGCCGGCCGCATCCTCGATCAGGCCGTCGATCCGGTCGACCGAAGCCGCCGGCGTCAATCGCACCGACAGGTCTACCCACGTCTCGCCGGGCCGGTACCAGTTGCTCAGAAGAACATCGGCGCGATCGAGGTCGCGATGAAGGTGCGCACGAAGAAGATCGCGATCAGCAACACGATTGGCGAGATATCAAGCCCGCCAAGATCCGGCATGATGCGGCGGATCGGTCTCAGAGCAGGTTCGGTGGCCTTGTAGAGAAACTCGCCGATCATGCCGACGAAGCGGTTGTTGGCGTTGATCACGTTGAAAGCGTAGAGCCAGGAGAAGATGGCGCTGGCGATGATGATCCAGGTGTAGAGGCCCAGCACCATGTCGATGGTTGAAAAGACTGCAATCATGAGGTTCTCCGGCTGTTCTTCGCGTGACCGACATGTAGACACTCCAAGCCCGAGCGGCAAGGGCGCGGCGGTGCCTATGATCCGGCACGGTTAAGGCCGGACCGGCCACTCAAGAGACGGGGGCACAAGACGGTGGCACGAACCGGTTGCTCGTGTATAGCTCAGCCAGCTCAAACCGGACAGACACAATGCAAGCTCCAGCCCTGTCGGACGACAGATACGCCGCCTTTCGCCATCGCGCTTTCACGCTCTATTTCGCAGCCCGTTTCCTGTCGACATTCGGTCTGCAGATCATCAGCGTCTCGGTCGGCTGGCAGAT
Source organism: Parahoeflea alexandrii (assembly GCF_024105735.1). GTDB lineage: Bacteria > Pseudomonadota > Alphaproteobacteria > Rhizobiales > Rhizobiaceae > Hoeflea > Hoeflea alexandrii. Next base: position 299,457 of record NZ_JAAAML010000002.1, read on the forward strand.
CTACGATCTGACCCGCGATCCCTTCGATCTCGGCCTGGTCGGCCTGATCCAGTTTCTCCCGGCGCTGGTGCTGATCCTGTTTACCGGTGCTGCCGCTGACCGCTACGGCCGCCGCACCATCATGCTGATCTGCGAAATCATCATCGGGTTTTCGGCGCTGGCACTGGTGTTTTTCGCCTGGCGCGGCCTCGTATCTCCATTGCCGATCTTTGCTGTGCTGCTGGTGATAGGCATTTCGCGGGCGTTTTTCGCGCCCGCCTCGCAGTCACTTGCGCCCAACCTTGTGCCGGCAAAAGACCTGCCAAATGCGATTGCCTGGAACTCGACCTCCTGGCAGACCGCCACCATCGTCGGCCCGGTCGCCGGCGGCCTGCTCTACGGCCTGGGCGCAACCGTGCCCTACCTGACCGCCTGCTTCTTCTTCGCCACGGCTATCATCGCCATCGCGCTGGTGCCGCCACCGTTGCAGCGCTCGCGCGGCGAGGGCCAGAGCTGGAAGACGCTGGTGGCAGGCTTCAGCTATGTCCGCAACCAGAAGATCGTTCTGGGTGCCATCTCTCTCGACATGTTCGCCGTTCTGCTGGGCGGCGCCATCGCCCTGATGCCGGTTTTTGCCCGCGACGTGCTTGATCTCGGGCCCTGGGGTCTCGGCCTGTTGCGCGCCAGCCCCGGTATCGGCGCCATCGGCATGGCGATCTATCTGGCGTCACGACCAATCCGCAGGCATGCCGGGCGCGCCATGTTCATTGCCGTCGGTGTGTTCGGCGCCGCAACGGTGGTGTTCGGCCTGTCGAAATCCCTGCCGCTGACCATGGTCGCGCTGATCGTCATGGGTGCGTCCGATATGATTTCGGTCTATGTCCGCCAGAGCCTGGTGCAACTGTGGACGCCGGATGATCTGCGCGGCCGCGTCAGCGCGGTCAACATGGTCTTCATCGGCGCCTCCAACGAACTCGGCGAATTCCGCGCCGGCGTCATGGCGTCGTTGATCGGTCCGATTGCTGCAGTGGTCATCGGTGGCGCAGGAACGCTCGCCGTGGCACTTGCCTGGAGCATCGGCTTCCCGCAGCTGCGCCAGATCCAGTCGCTCGACCGTGACGCCGAAGAGAGCCGGGCAGCGCTCAAGGCTGATTTGGAACGGCAGGAAAAATCCGGTCCAGGAACTGCTTGAGCCATTCCAGCAGCGCCGCGTCGTGCACCAGCCGTCCCGCCAGGTGCTCACGCCCCTGCTGGGCGCCGGGGAGGACGAAACGATGCGCGCCGCGGACCGCCCAGCGGTGCATCATCGCCAGCGTCAGCTCCGCGTGGAACTGGATCGCCCAGGCATTGGCGCCATATCGGAACGCCTGATTGGGGTAGACATCGGCGGTCGCCAGCAGTTCCGCGCCCCGCGGCAGGTCGAAGCCCTCGCGGTGGAACTGGTAGACCATGGATGGCCAGTCCATCATTTCCCGGCCAGCCGGTGTCGCTTCCAGCCCGTACCAGCCGATTTCCACGGCGCCATCCTCTCGTCCGGCCACCCGGCCGCCAAGATGATTGACCAGGATCTGTGCACCAAGGCAGATTCCGAGATAGGGCTTGCCGGATTTCAACACTATATCCATGAAGCGGGTTTCGCGGTGGATGCCCTCGTCGGCATCATTGGCGCTCATCGGCCCGCCGAACACCACCACCCCCGCATGCGCGTCAAGCGTGGTGGGCAGCGGATCGCCCAGCACCGGACGCCGAATGTCGGCGGCGTACCCCATCAGCGACAGCAGGTGCCCGACACGGCCGGAACTCGAGCTTTCCTGGTGCAGGATGATCAGGATACAGCCCGACCTGGACCCGGGCCGGAAACCGGCAACCGGTCGCCCTCTAGCTGCCGTCACCGGCGGCCTCTCCGTCATCAATCCCCGCGGCGGCAAGGGCCCGCTGGCGCGCAAGCACCCGGTCCCGGTTCGACACCCCCATCAGGTCGGCGATCCGCCAGACCACGTGGTCTTCCAGTTCATGCCGGTATCCGTCCGCATAGGCGAGGTTCCACAAAAGCTCGATGAAACGAATCTTCGCTTCGGGTTCCAGCGAGCGGTTGAGGATGCTGGTGAACTGATAGAGGTCCACCGCCTCGCGGTCCGCTTCCTCACCGGCTTCGATCAGCTCCCGCAGATCCGCGCCACTCACACCGTATTCCTGGATGATCAGCGCCTTGAGCTTGTCGGACTCGACGTCATCGACAACCCCGTCCGCCCCGATAACGTGGAAGAACAGGGCCACCGCGGCCACGTCGGGGTTGTTCGCATCAGGCTTTGTTCGCCCTTCATCACGCAGACCACCCAGAAAGGCACGTATCTGATCAAGCATTCATTTTCCTCTTCAAGGCCAAATCAGAACAGCCGGAACCGGCCCGGCTTCTCAGGTTCGGCGTTAACATCAATCCCGGGATCATCGGGTCGATGGGTCAGAAAGGCCTCTTCCCTTGCCCGGGCCTCTGCCTCGGGATCAGGTTTGGCAGGCTTCTGTTCCAGCTTCTCCTTCTCCGGCTTCGGTTCATCCGTGGCAGCCTCAGCCGCCCGGTCCGGGCCCGCCGAAGCGACGCTTTTCATCTCCTCGGTCTTGCCCGGCACCGAACCGGTCTTCGCACTTGAATTGGTATCCGCTTCAGCGTCCTTCGCGGCAGGAACAGGCACAGGCTTTGTCGCATCAACCGGAGACGTCCTTGTATCGGAAACCGCTTCGGCTTCGATTATCACTGCCTGCTTCGGTTCGGGTTCGGCAGGGTTGTCTGGCTTGCCCGGTTTCTCGTCCTTTCCGGCCGAAGACGATTGCGATACTGCCGGTGCTTCCGGCTTGGCGGCAGCAGGGTCGGCATCCGGCGCTCGGCGCTGACCCTCGCTGGCGGTCGCGCTGACTGGCGGCAGACTTGCCATCGCCTGGTCAAAGGCGCGCGCCGGCGGCTCGTTGTCGAGGCTCGGTCCTGCCAGTTGCTCCACCGGGACCTTCCATTCGAAGGCATCGAGCTTGCCGCTTATCGGCGACACCGGTTCCCAGGTTTCCGACACATAGCCATCCGCTGTCCAGGCCGGATCCCGCGGTGCGCGCACCGCCTGGCTGAGCCAGTGGCGGACACGGCCCTGATCACCGGTTTCGGCTTCCTCGATATCAGCGAGCAGCAGATAGATGCCCTCGCTCGGCTGCAGCCGTGCAGCGGCTTCCGCCTTTTCCCGCGCCAGATCATAGCGTCGTGCTTCCAGCGCGGCCCTTGCAACCACATCGAAGGACTGAGGATTGAGCGGCTTGAGCTTTTCCAGCCTTTCGGCGCGCTTGAGCCGGTCGGCGGCCGTGTCGCCCATCCGTGCCCGCACATAGGCTTCGGCGAGTTCCGGGTGCGGACTGGCCTTCCAGGCACCTTCCAGAACCTTGGCGGCCTTGCGCAGATTGTCCTGCCGCAGCAGCGCCTTGGTCGCAACAACCGCCGCGGGCGCAAACGCCGGCGCAAGTTTCAATGCATTGAGCGCATCGTCCCGCGCCGAGGACGGATCGCTGTCGACACGATCGCGTGCCCGGGCAGTCAGCAGAACGGCCTTGGTGCGGTCTGCGGCAGCCGCCTCGATGGTGCCAGCCTCGCGCTGGCGGTCGAGCAGCTGCAATGCCTCATCCCACTTGCCTTCCCGCGTCCGGTAGGACAGCGCCGCCGCACCCGCCCAAGGCAGCTGCGGCGCCTGTTCGGCGGCGGTTTCGGCATAATGCTGGGCAGCCTCGTCAGCGCCCTGGCGCTGAGCCTCGAGGTAGAGTCCACGCAGACCGAGAAGTTTTGTCTCCGGATCCTCGGCCATGGCTTCGAACAGCTTGCGTGCTTCCTCGTGGTGACCCTCGATCAGCGCCGCCTGGACATCAAGCAGGTGAATCAGCGGCTCCTGGTCGGCCTTCAGCAGCCCCTTGGTGCGCTTGTTCATCTTGCGCGCGGTGACGGCGTCACCGGCACCGGCTGCAAGCAGCCCTGTGGACAGGGCCTGATAGCCGCGATCACGCTTGTTGGCCCGGAAGTAGCGGGCAACCGTGCGCGGCGAATAGATGATGGTGCGGATCAACCACCAGCTGATCATGATGGCCGCAATCAGCGAAACGATCATGGTGACCGCCGCCATCAGCGACATTTCAATTTCACGCCCTTCCCAATTCAGTGTCAAATCGCCGGGACGATCTGCAAGCCAGGCAAAGCCGAAACCGAGAACCAGGACCAGGACAACGAAGAATAACAACCGGATCATCATGGATCTCCTAGTTGGCCGGTGCGGCGGAGGATGACGCGGCGGAACCGGCGGACGGCGCCATGGCGGCGGCGATCAGCTTTTCCGAGCGCGCACGGGCAGCCAGCGCGTCGCTGTAGTCTGCGGTGGCCGCGCGGGAGGCCTCGGGCAGCGTGTTCCATTCGGCCAGGGCAGCATCGAGATCGCCGTTGAGCAGCCGCGCTTCGGCACGGGCAACGATGGCCTCGGCGCTGTCACCCTCGACATCGCCGACCCTGCGCACCTTGACCACCGACATCGCGCTCGACATCAACCGGTCGACGAGCCCGGCCTCGGGATCACCCGGATCGGCCGCGGCAATAGCCTCGCTCGCGGCATCGGAAAACCCGGCCACAAGTGTGGCGCGGCTGGGAACACCGCGTGCGGCCAGATCCCGCAATTCGGCCACCGCCGGATCCTCCGGGGCGACCGAAGCGAAGGCCTCGAGTTCGCTCATGAAAGACCCGCCGCGGTCGATCGCCGACTTGAGGCCGGCAGCGGCGATGGCGCGCGCCAGGTCTATCTGCCGCGAAGGCGCGTCGAGCTGGGTCGACAGCTCCTGCTGACCCTGCTCGAGGTCGGTGATCTTGCCCGTCAGCATGTCGGCACTGGACTGCAACTCGGCAATTGCAGCCTGGAGCCCGCCCTGCGCCGCCCGCAATTCATTCATCTGCGCGGCAAGTTCGGGGTCCGCACCGGCGGTATTTCCATCGCCGAGCCCGGCGATCCTGCCTTCGAGGCCCGCAAGCCGGTCTTCGAGTGCGGCAAGCACCGCCGGATCGCCACTTTCGCCGCCGCTGCTCGTGCCTGCCTCCGCAAGATCGGCCTCAAGCCTGTCGAGGCGGTCGGTGACCTCGACTGGGATCGCGGAACCACTCTGCGATCCGGACTCCGAGACCTGCTGTGTCAGGGCGTCGAGCCGGTCGGAAAGTGTGTCCACCTGCGAGACCACCGGCGCCACCGGATCGCTGCTGCCCACACCCGGTGCCGGCAGAAACCCGCCCGCCTGCAGCGCGTAAGCGCCACCTAGAGCGATCACGGCACCCAGCACGCCCGAGACGACCATGCCGAGACCGCCGCCGCTTCTGGCTGGCGCTGCGGCAGGTTTGGCGCCGGCCGCGCTGGCGGTTGCGCCACCAGCCGGTTTCGGCTTGCTGTCTTCGGTTTTTGCATCCTTCGGGTCCGATGCCTTGGCCGAGCCCGTCGTTGCGCCGGCCTGCGTCGCTGCTTCGGGCTTAGATCCGATCTTTGGATCCGGCGCCGTCTTGGACGGGCTGTCGGTCTTCGCCGATGCCGATGAGGTTGCCGGGCCTGCAGCTTCCGCGGACTTGCTCCCTGTAATCCCGCTCCCTGTATTCCCACTCTCGGTCTTGCCGGCCTCGGTCTTCTCCGGCTGTGCCGGATCCGGCGTCCGGGCAACGGAAGGCCCGGTGGCCGATGACTTAGCCTTGGGCTCCTCGCTCTTCGGCGTCACATCGGTGGCGTCGAGATCGATGGTCACTGGTTTCGGCGATTTGGAGTGTCGCGGGGTGGGGCCCTTGCTCATGGCGTCTCCTGCAGGGTTGGCGCGGTTGATCTTGCGCATTCTTTGGTCGCAATACGCTCAAACCGTGGCGGTGGTTCCGGCAAATCAGCCCAACCGGGCCATCGACGCAAGCAGGCTGTCCTCGTCGGGATGTTCGGCCACCACCACACGGGATTGCCAACCCTGCTCCAATTCGCCCGCTATTGCACTCGAAAGGCAGAAAAAACGCACGGAATCCAGCGTTTTGCCGAGTTCATGATTGTTGCAAAGTGCAGAAAAGCGTCTTGCTGCATTCGCCGAGTAGAGCAGCACAGCGTCCGGCACGGGAGAGAAAAAACGCGATTTCAAAATGTCAGTTGAATAACTTATTTCTGCCATTTCATAGCATTCAAGCACCACGTAAGCGGTGCCTGAGGCGCTCAGGGCAGTCTCGATGACTGGCTTGCGCGGCACTCCGGCAAGGTAGGCCTGTACACCCTGCCCATCGCTTGCTTCCGGGAGATCCGCAGTCCTGCCCTCGCCCGCATTTTCGGCGATCAGGGCCGCCAGATCCTCGGCCGTACCGCCACCCTCAGTGATCCGGAGAAATCCGGCGTCGCGGGCGGCCTGTGCCGTGGCGGGACCGACAACATGGATCGGCACCCGGCAAAGCTCTGATCCGGATACATCGCCCTGCCCGAACATGGCGAAGGCGCGGGCGCTTGTTGCGATCAATCCCCGGATCGTTGCCACGGGCGGCAGATCTTCAGCTGTTGCGGTGACCCTGCTTTCAAACAGCGGCATCAGAACCGGGTCATGGCCGAGGGCTGCGAGGCGCTCGGACGTCCGTTTCCCGCCGGGTTCCGGACGCGTTACCAGAACGCGCATCGCTCCGCCTCAGGTCCAGCTGTCGAAGAAACTGCTGCCGGCCCGGTCACGCACTTCGGCGCCGGCGTCCGCGCCCAGCTGCGCAGCATCTCCGAGAGGACCTTCACGGCGGATGTCATGCCACACCGAACCATCGGGAGTGAGGATCATCCCGTAAAATGAGAGCTGGCCGCCAGCCACTCTCGCCAGCCCCGCAATCGGGGTCCGGCAGGATCCGTCGAGCGCGCCCAGGAAGCCCCGCTCGCACAGAAGCGCGGCCTCGGTGTCGGCATGGTTGATCGGGGCCAGCAGTTCGGCAATTCGCTCATCATTGGTTCTGGCTTCTATGCAAATCGCTCCCTGCCCCGGCGCCGGGGGAAAACTCTCCGGATCAAGCAGTTCGGTGATAACCCCGGTATTGCCGAGACGCTTGAGCCCGGCATGGGCCAGCAATGTCGCGTCGACCTGCCCCTCGCCAAGTTTGCGCAGCCGTGTTTCGACCTGGCCACGGAAGGTGATGACCGACAGATCGGGCCGCAGTCGCCGGATCAGTGCCTGGCGCCTCAGCGAGGACGACCCGACCACCGCATTCAGCGGCAAGTCCTCGAGCCGGGGCGCGGAACGACCTATGAACGCATCCCGAACATCCTCGCGCTCCAGAAAGGCCACCAGCCCGAGGCCTTCGGGCAGCGCAGTCGGCATGTCCTTCGAGGAATGCACCGCCAGGTCCAGCCGTCCGTCGCTCAGCTGCTCTTCGAGTTCCTCGGTGAACAATCCCTTGCCGCCGATCTCCGACAGCGGCCTGTCGGTCACCCGGTCGCCCTTTGTCGACAGCACCACGATCTCGAACGCATCCTCGGGCAGCCCGTGCGCCGCCATCAGCCGGGAGCGTGTTTCGTGAGCCTGCGCAAGTGCAAGCGGACTGCCGCGGGTACCGATGCGGTAAGGTTTCATTTGCAAGTCATCCGATCCGTTGTTACCGACAAACTGGTACCGGGATCATCCCGCGAGCGCAACATTCAGGCGCGTGCGTGTCGCGTTCAATGGTTTCACTTGAACGCGCGCCACCATACATCACGCCAGACGACTAGGATCCGCAAGGACGGGCATGACCACCGGTAGCATTGATATTCTGGGAATCGAGACAAGCTGCGACGAGACCGCGGCCGCCGTTGTGCGCCGCTTTACCGATGGTAGCGGCGAAATCCTCTCCGATGTGGTGCTGAGCCAGCTCGATCTGCATTCGGCCTTCGGTGGCGTGGTGCCCGAACTTGCCGCCCGTTCGCACGTCTCCACACTCGACAGGCTGGTGGAACAGGCGCTCGCAGAGAGCGGCGTGCCTCTCCCCCAGATCGATGCGGTCGCGGTCACATCCGGGCCAGGGCTGATCGGCGGGCTGATGGTCGGGCTGATGACGGCCAAGGCGATTGCCATGGCGGCTAACAAGCCCTTTCTCGGCATCAACCATCTTGAAGGCCATGCGCTGACCGCGCGCCTGACAGACAATGTCACGTTTCCCTACCTCTTGCTGCTGGTGTCGGGCGGCCACACCCAGATCGTGCTGGTCAAGGGCGTCGACGACTATGAGCGCTGGGGAACCACCATCGACGATGCGCTGGGCGAGGCCTTCGACAAGACCGCCAAGCTGCTCGGCCTCGGCTATCCCGGCGGCCCCGCGGTGGAACAGGCAGCCCTTTCGGGCGAGCCAAAGCGCTTCCGCCTGCCGGTGCCGATGCGAAAGGATCCGCGGCTGGACTTCTCCTTCTCCGGCCTGAAGACCGCGGTGCGGCAGATGGCGGAGCAACAGGCGCCGCTGTCGCAACAGACCATTGCGGATCTGTGCCTGGCCTTCCAGACCTCGGTCACGGCCAGCATCGATGACCGTATCGCCATGGCGCTGGAGCGCTTTACGGAGCGTTTCGGAACCGAATCAAAGCCAGCGCTCGTGGTTGCGGGCGGTGTCGCCGCCAACAAGGCGATCCGCACCACGCTTGAAAACCGGGCCTCAAGGGCCGGTTTCCGCTTTATCGCGCCGCCGCTCAACCTGTGTACCGACAATGCCGCGATGATTGCCTGGGCCGGCGCCGAACGCCTGGCCGCGGGACTTCCTGCCGACCAGCTGGACCTCGCCCCCCGGTCGCGATGGCCGCTCGATCAGGCCGCCACCGCCGTGCTCGGCCACGGCAAGCGCGGTGCAAAGGCCTGATCCGCTCTTGACCTGAACCGGTATTGAAACGAGAGATCGGGCAAGGCATAGAATGCGGCCACGCCCGACTGGCGATCCCGACCCTGGCGCCAGGCGCCCAACCCGATGGAGACTTCATGTATTTCGTCCTGATGTGCAAAGACAAGCCGGACTCGCTCGAGCTGCGGATGGCAACGCGCCCGCCTCACGTCGAGTATCTCAAGGACCTCGAAGCCCGTGGCATCCTGAAGACCGCGGGACCGTTGCTGGGCGACGATGAAAAGCCGGTTGGCAGCCTGTGGATCATCAAGGCAGCCGACAAGCAGGAAGCCGAGGCGCTCGCCGCCGGCGATCCTTATGCCAAGGCCGGGCTGTTTGCCTCGGTCGAAATCCGTGCCTTCAACTGGACCTTCAAGAACCCGGAGGCTTGAGATGGCTTACTGGTTGTTCAAATCCGAGCCTTTCAAATGGTCCTGGGAGATGCAGAAGGCCAGGGGCGACGCCGGCGAACAATGGGACGGCATCCGCAACTACCAGGCCCGCAACAACATGCGCGCCATGAAACTCGGCGACAAGGGCTTCTTCTACCACTCCAACGAGGGTCTGGAAGTCGTCGGTATCGTCGAGGTCTGCGAACTGATCCATCCCGACACCACCATTGACGACCCGCGCTGGGAATGCGTCGATATCCGCGCGGTGTGTGACGTGCCGAAACCGGTGACGCTGAAGGACGTCAAGGCCAATCCGAAGCTGGCCCAGATGAGCCTGGTGACATCGATGCGGCTGTCAGTGCAGCCGGTGACCGAGGAGGAATATCTCGAGGTCTGCCGCATGGGCCATCTCGAAAATCCGCCGCGATCGCCCGAGTGAGAGCCGGAGTGAGAGCCGCGTGATGCCCGATCCCGGCGCAGGCTGATGAAAACCGACCCGGAGCGCTTCATCCGCGCCAACACCGTGCTTGGCGCGCCGCCGCATGTCCCGGAGATCCGGCTGCATCTGGCCGATGAAGCCCATGATCTGTGGCTCAAGACCGAGGACGAACTCGATGCCCTCGGCCTGCCGCCGCCGTTCTGGGCCTTTGCCTGGGCCGGAGGTCAGGGTCTCGCCCGGCATCTTATCGACAATCCGGATCTCGTTGCCGGCAAGGTGGTGCTCGATTTCGCCTCCGGATCGGGACTGGTGGCGATCGCCGCCTGTCTCGCAGGTGCAACGCGGGTGAACGCGGTCGACATTGATCCCTGGTCGGCCACCGCGGCCCGCCTCAACGCAGCGGCCAACAAGGTCGGGTTTGAGATCAGCCAGACGGATCTTGTCGGAACCGATTCGGGCTGGGATGTGGTTCTTGCCGGCGACGTGTTTTACGACCGGACCATGAGCGACCTGATCCAACCCTGGTTTTCCGCTCTCGCAAAACGCGGCGCGCTGGTCCTTGTCGGCGATCCCGGCCGCTCCTATTGTCCGCCCAACGGCATGGAGTTGCTCGCAACCTACCAGGTACCGGTGACACGCGCGCTGGAAGACAGCGAGGTGAAGCGGACATCGGTGTTTCGTTTCATCAGTTAACACGAAATTTCTAGCTTGCGTGGTATATACATTTCGTATATACATTTTTTGTTGCGGCGGCGATTCCCACCAAACTACCACACGGTTGTGTGAGCGCGAGGCGTGGGTAATCTATGTTGCGAGGAAAAAGACATGGACTTTACATGGGACGAAAACAAACGTGCTGAAACGTATAAAAAGCACGGCGTCGACCTTTTAGAGGCAGCTCTTATTTTTGAAAATGACGTGTTGGAAAGAGAAGACACACGCAGGAATTATGGCGAGAAACGCATGATCGCTTTGGGTATGGCTGACGGCGAGGTTTACATCGTCGTTTATACCACGAGGGATGAAGTCTATCGCCTCATTACAGCGTGGAAAGGAGGTCAGCGTGACCGGGAAGAATATGAAAAGAGCCGGCCTTAGCGACCTGCGGAAGATGAAGGAACGGGGTGAAACGCACTCGTCCGTCAACGCAGAACCCGCACCGGACCTGCCAAGGGGGTTTTGGGATGATGCCGAACTGGTCAATCATACTGTAACCAAGGAGCCGATCAGCTTGCGTGTGGATGCCGATGTGCTTGAGTTTTTCAAGGCCCAGGGAAAAGGACACCTGACGCGGATGAATGCGGTCCTGCGGTCTTATGTCGAGGCACAGCGATCGAAGACCCATCGATAAGACAGATCGATCGTTCATACGCATGAGACCCGGAATCGAAACCGCGGCGCGGTTGATCTCTCAATGACACGGCATCCGTGATAAGATCGTTCCTTTGCGGGAGAGGCTCATGAATTTTGCAGGCATGAACTATCTGGCAATCCTTGTCGCGGCCATTGTCGCCTTTGTCATTGGCGCGGTCTATTACGGGTCGCTGAGCAAGCCGTGGATGAAGGCCGCGAGGCTTGACCCGGAAGGGCCAAAGCCGGCCATGGCGCCGCTGATGATTACGACCTTCATCCTCGAGCTGGGCCTGGCCTTCGTGACCGCCGGCATGATCGGCCACCTCGGAGCCGGCCAGGTGACACCGGTCAACGGTTTGATTTCAGGCCTGTTCATCTGGGCCGGCATCATCTTCACCACCATGACGATCAACAACCGATACCAGGGCTTTGGCTGGGACCTGACCCTGATTGATGGACTGCACTGGCTCTTGGTGATGATCGGGATCGGCCTGACCATCGGCTGGTTCGGGGTCTGACCGCAAGCCGCGCGTTCGCCGTTCTACTGAACCCGGATGATCGTGCCACGCCTGAGCAATGGCATGATGCGCAGCATGTCGCGTCGTGAGAGTGCGATGCAGCCCTGTGTCGGCGGAAATCCGGGCTTCGCCACATGCAGGAAGATCGCGCTGCCGATGCCGCGCCGCCGCGAACGGATGTTCCAGTCGAGCACGAATCCGAAATCGTAGAGAACATCGTTTCGGACAAGTGTCTCGTGGCTGGCCGGAAACGGCAGCCGCACCGGCCTGTTGTAAGCCCCATGCCCTGGCGCGTCGCACCATCCATCCCGGCAGCTCACCCGCTGCAAGGCCAGACCCGCACCGTCTGGCGTAAGCATGCCGCCGCGTCGAAACCCCGACAGAACGGCCATGGTCGCGCGCGGCGTTCCGCCATCGCCCTCCCGTTTGAACGCGGTCACGCCACCCCGCCCGAGCGCCGCCGGAACCGTCACCGGCCCGATCCTGACCAGCCCCTTGAGCCGGTTCATCGGCGACGTCCGCACCGCGATCACCCGTGGTCCAGTCCGTTTTGCCGGCGGTTTGTGTAACATCGATCTCACGATCAAGTGCTCCTGCTGTGAGCCTGGACGACTATTTAGCACTTTGCCCTCGCGCCGAAAGTGCCTAAACAGGAACACAATGCCATATGACACCATCTGTGGCGCCGGATTGCTCCCGCGCCGATGCCTGTACGAAGAAGGAAGCCGCAATGACCGCTCGCTCGATCCTGCTGGTAGATGATGACGATGACCTGAGAGAGACCCTCGTCGAACAGCTGTCGCTCTACGAGGAATTTGCCATTTCCCAGGAATCCTCGGCCACCAAGGGTGTGCAGGCTGCCAGGAGCGAACATGTCGACCTGCTGATCATGGATGTCGGCCTGCCCGACATGGACGGGCGCGAAGCGGTGAAACTGCTGCGCAAGGGCGGTTTCAAGGCGCCGATCATCATGCTCACCGGCCACGATACCGATTCCGACACGATCCTGGGGCTTGAAGCCGGCGCCAACGACTATGTCACCAAGCCCTTCCGCTTTGCCGTGCTGCTGGCGCGTATCCGCGCGCAGTTGCGCCAGCACGAGCAGAGCGAGGACGCCACCTTCACCGTCGGCCCCTACACCTTCAAGCCGAGCCAGAAACTGCTGCTAGACGACAAGGGCGGCAAGATCCGGTTGACCGAGAAGGAAGCCGCGATCATCCGCTATCTCTACCGCGCCGACCAGAAGGTCGTCACCCGCGATGTGCTACTCGAAGAGGTCTGGGGTTACAATTCGGGTGTCACCACCCACACGCTCGAGACCCATGTCTACCGGCTTCGCCAGAAGATCGAGGCCGATCCGTCGAACGCCGAGATCCTGGTAACCGAAAGCGGCGGCTACAAGATCATCCCGTGACCGGTTTCACCCGGTCTCCGATGAGACTCTACGCGACACAGGCTTTCAAGGAGTGCATCCGTGGCTCTGAATGATGATATCGCCCTGCTTTCCATTGTCCCGCTGTTTTGCGACATCAGCGAAGACAAGCTCCGGCTGATCGCGTTCGGCGCCGAACGGCGAAAGCTGCAGGCCGGCCAGATGCTGTTTCGCGAGGGCAGTCCTGCCGATTGCGCGTTCGTGGTCGCGAGCGGCCGTTTCGAGCTGTCCCGCACCGGCAAGGGCGGACAGAGCGTCCCGCTCGGCTTCGCCGAACGCGGCACCCTGCTCGGTGAACTGGCGATGGTGACCTCGGTCAACCGCTCGATGACCGCCATTGCTCCTGACACGGCCGAGGTCATCCGTATCAACCGGCCGCTGTTCCGCCGCATGCTTGAGGAGTATCCGGACATCGCCGGCATCATCCGTCAGCGGATCGATGAGAATCTTGCAGCACTCAATGCCGATCTGGGCAGGATTTCCGGTCGCTTTGGCGGCTGACGCCAGGGCAGGCTGCAGCCCGGTCACACAAACCGACAGGCCTCAAGAACCGTTCGTCGTTAGAAATCAAAATGCGCCGTCACCGGAACATGGTCGGAGGGCCGTTCCCAGCCGCGGGCTTCGCGCAGCACGTCTATGCGCTTGAGCGCCGGCGCCAGGTCCGCCGATGACCAGACGTGATCGAGCCGCCGCCCGCGGTCGGCCGCGTCCCAGTCCTTGGCCCGGTAGCTCCACCAGGTGAAGATCTTCTCTTCCGGCGGAATGTGGGTCCGGATCAGGTCGACCCAGCCGCCCGCCTTCTGCATCGCCATGAAGTTCTCGGTCTCGATCGGCGTGTGGCTGACCACTTTCAGAAGCTGCTTGTGCGACCAGACATCGGTTTCAAGCGGTGCGATGTTGAGATCCCCGACCAGGATCGAGGATACCCCATCAGCGAGCTCGGCCTCGGCGTGAAGCCGCTTCATTTCCTCGACAAAATCCAGCTTGTGCGCGAATTTCGGGTTGATCTCGCGATCGGGTTCGTCACCGCCGGCCGGAACGTAGAAATTGTGGATGCGGATGCGCCTTGAACCGGGTGCCTCGACAACGGCCGAGACGTTCCGGGTGTCATCGATCGCGCAGTAGGTCTGCCGCCGGTCATCGCTCAGCGGCCGCCGCGAGATGATCGCCACCCCGTGATAGCCCTTCTGGCCATGGATCGCGAGATGCTCATATCCAAGCTTGCGGAAGGCGGCGCTCGGAAATGCGTCATTGGGACATTTGGTCTCCTGCAGACACAGGACATCGGGCCGTTCGGTCTCGAGAAAATGCTGAACCAGCGGAAGCCTGAGCCGGACGGAATTGATATTCCAGGTCGTAACGGAGAACGCCAAATCGAAATCGCCTTCTAGAGGAAAACCAGCCTGTATTTGGCCGATTAGCCACCCAAGGGCAAGCTGATCCTGTCGGCCGGCCGAAGTTCGCCCGTCATCCACAATCAAATGAAGGCTTGGATCAGAATGATCTGCTTTAGCGCTCGCTCGGGCGTTTTTCGGACGGAACCTGCGCGTAAGGCACCTCGAACACGTCCTCGGCGAACCGAACGCCACTCTGGACGTTGAAGATCATCACAGAAGTGTCCTTGCCTTGTGCGTCGCGGATGGTCCATTGCCGCAACTCGAAAGTCTTCGGGTCGAACATCATGGAAATGGTCGAATCACCGAAAATCGACTTGTTGCCCATAACGATCGTGGTCAGATCAGGGTCTTCCTTGACCGAACGCACGGTCTCGCCCGACAGGTCGATCCGTTCTGACAGGAGCAGTTTCAGAGGCGTTTTGCCGAGTGGGTAGAGATCCCAGGTCCTCAGCTTGCGGTTGCCGATCACCACATTCTTGCCGTCGGCGATCACCCGCACAGCCGAGGGCGCCTCATAGTTGAAGCGCAACTTGCCGGGACGCTCGATGAAGAACTTGCCGCCGGTCTGCTCGCCATTGGGTCCGAACTGGATGAATTCGCCTGTCATGGTTTTGACCGAGGCAAAGTGGTCAGCCACCCTCTGGGCCGTCTGCGCCGACTGCGCGGTACCCGGGAAAGCTACAAGCCCGGCGGCGGCGGCCATCAGCGACAGGCCCAGTCCCAGACCGCCGCCCAGCAGGGCGCGGCGGGCCGGGTCATGGCGGTCGGTCATCGTGGTTGAAATGCTCTGCTTCGACATCTCAGTCTCCGTTTGTTCTCGGCCTCTGTCTCGCCCAAGACTGCGGCGCCAGTGTGACGTGCGGCACACGTCGCCGCACCAGTTAGCGCGGATCGATTTCGTCTTCGGTCGGCACCAGGATTTCACGCTTGCCCGCATGGTTGGCGGGACTGATGACACCTTCGTTCTCCATCCGCTCAATCAGCGAGGCAGCACGGTTGTATCCGATCCCCAGCCGGCGCTGGATATAGGACGTCGATGCCTTGCCATCACGCAGCACGATGGCCACCGCCTGGTCATACGGATCGTCCGAATCGGCAAGATTGGAGGTTCCTGCCGGACCGCCACCGCCCCCCTCGGTTTCATCATCATCCTCGGTAATCGCATCGAGATATTCCGGCACGCCCTGTGTTTTCAGGAAGGAAACGATGTCTTCGACTTCCTTGTCCGAGACAAACGGACCGTGGACACGCTGGATGCGGCCACCACCGGCCATGTAGAGCATGTCGCCCATGCCCAGGAGCTGTTCTGCACCCTGCTCACCCAGAATGGTCCGCGAATCGATCTTCGAGGTGACCTGGAACGAGATCCGGGTCGGGAAGTTGGCCTTGATCGTGCCGGTGATCACATCGACCGACGGACGCTGTGTCGCCATGATCACATGGATGCCCGCGGCACGGGCCATCTGCGCCAGCCGCTGCACCGCACCTTCGATATCCTTGCCGGCGACCATCATCAGGTCAGCCATTTCGTCGATCAGAACGATGATGTAAGGCAGCGGCGTGAGATCGAATTCCTCGGTCTCGTAGACGGCCTCGCCGGTCTCGCGGTCAAAGCCGGTCTGCACCGTGCGGGTGATCGGCTCGCCGGCATTGCGCGCCTGCTCGACCCGCTGGTTGAAGCCGTCGATGTTGCGCACGCCGATCTTCGACATCTTCTTGTAGCGCTCTTCCATCTCCCGGACGGTCCATTTGAGCGCCACCACGGCCTTTTTCGGATCGGTCACCACCGGTGTGAGCAGGTGCGGGATCCCGTCATAGACCGAAAGTTCGAGCATCTTCGGATCGATCATGATCAACCGGCACTTTGACGGATCCATCCGGTACAGGATCGACAGGATCATCGTGTTGATCGCCACGGATTTGCCCGAGCCGGTGGTACCTGCCACCAGCACATGCGGCATCTTGGCCAGATCGGCGATCACCGGTTCACCGCCGATGGTCTTGCCAAGTGCCAGCCCCAGCTTGGCCTTGGAGGTCTCGAAATCGCGGCTGGCGATCAGCTCGCGCAGATAGACGGTTTCCCGCTTCTGGTTCGGCAGTTCGATACCGATCGCATTGCGGCCGGGAACCACGGCGACACGCACGGCGATCGCACTCATCGAACGCGCAATGTCATCGGCAAGCCCGATCACCCGGGAAGACTTGATGCCCGGTGCAGGTTCAAGTTCATACAGGGTGACGACCGGGCCGGGCCGGACATGAATGATCTCGCCCTTGACCCCGAAGTCCTGCAGCACGCCTTCGAGCATGCGGGCATTCTGTTCAAGCGCCTCCGGCGACAGCGAGGAATCCTTGGCCACATTGCGGGCTTCGGCGAGAAGATGGACCGATGGCAGCGAGAACCCGTGATCGTCGAGCATCGAACCCTGCGCATCGCGATGCAACCGCGCACCCGGCTTGGGTCGTTCGGCGGGTGCAGCGATCCGTGGCGAAGTCGCCTGACGAACCGGAGCCGGCTGCGGACGCCAGTCCGCCGCAGGATCGTCTTCCTGGTCGAAATCATCGGACAGGATGCCTTCGGGCAGCGGCTCATCATCGATATCGAAAGGTGGAGCATCATCGACATGTTGCGGACGGCCCTGGGTCGAAGCTGCGAAGCCCGGTTCGATTCTTTCCCCAACAGGGCGACGGGCCCCGTCCTGAAAGACATCATCGGCGGGATCGTACGCGCGGTTCAGATCGAGCGGGGAATCGGGCATCGGGCGCAGTCTTCGCAGGTCTGCCAGGCCGACCATCCGCCGCAGCCGTGCCCGCGTGGTGTACCATGCATGGGTGACAGCACCCAGGATCAGCGAACCGCTCGACGCTTCATCGAGTTCGTCGTCATCTTCGACAACCGGTTCGTCGATGTCTTCAACGATCACGGGACGTCCGGTCAGGCCGGCGCCGAAGACCAGCAGCCAGCATGCCACCGGCGCTATCAAAACCCCGAGAATGACCGCTACCAGGCCGGAGGGAAACCCGCCAGTGAACACCGAGGGGAGCTTCAGCGCCATGTCGCCGAGAACGCCACCGAGGCCGTTGGGCAGGGGCCAGGCTTCCGAGCGCGGCATCAGCCCGAACAGCGCAGCTGTCAGCCAGGCGCCGCCGAACCAGGCCGCGGCACGGCGTGAGCCACGGTCGACCGGCCTGTTGCGCATGAGGCCGATGGCCCAGAACAGCGCCGGCAGAAGACCAATAAGCCCCGCCAGGCCAAAGAACTGCATGACCAGATCGGCAAACGCCGCGCCGCTGAAACCCAGGGCGTTCTGCGGAACAGCGCCATTGGCGTTGGAGAAGCTCGGATCGGTGACATTCCAGGTTGCCAGCGCCGCAATCGCCAGCATCAGCCCGGCAAGGATTGCCAGCCCGATGACAAACCTGATCTGCCGTCGAACCAGCTCACCCAGCAGGGTGCTGTGCGAAGAAACGCCTGACGGTAGAGATGAAGAGCCTGACTGCATGGGTACACAACGTCCGAATCGGGTTTTGGGCCCTTGCGAACCCACATTCGGCAAATCTAACCGGTACCGGGTTAATGCGGCATTAACCATGCAAACCGCCCGACCGGTAAAACACTCAGGCTCAAACGCAAAGACGCGGCCCGGAAGGCCGGGCCGCGTCTTCGGTCTTGTTGAATCAGGTCTGCTCAGCCGTGATAGGCGGCTTCGCCGTGGGAGGCCAGATCGAGACCCTGGCGTTCATCCTCGACGCTGACGCGCAGACCGATGGCCATGTCGACGATCTTGAAGAGAATGAACGAAAGGATGCCGCACCAGAGGATGGTGATGCCGACCGCAGAGGCCTGAATGACGAACTGCGAACCGACGGCATAGTCTTCGCCGCCCGCGCCGCCGAGACCGGGCATGTTGACGACCGCGGTTCCGAGTGCGCCGACGATGCCGCCAACGCCGTGGATGCCGAACACGTCCGCCGTGTCGTCATAGCCGAACTTGTTCTTCACCACCGCGACGAAATAGTAGCAGACCGCCGAGGAGACCGCGCCCAGCGCGATGGCGCCAACCGGGCCCGCGAAGCCCGCCGCGGGGGTGACAGCGACGAGACCGGCGATCATGCCGGAAACCGCGCCGAGCAGCGAGGCCTTGCCGCGATGCAGGGTTTCGATCACCGTCCAGGCCAGAATGGCACCGGCGGTTGCGGTAAAGGTGTTGATCATGGCGAGCGCAGCGCCGGCATTGGCTTCCAGATTGGAGCCGGCATTGAAGCCGAACCAGCCGAACCACAGCAGTGCCGCGCCGACCATGGTCAGCGTCATCGAGTGAGGCGCCATCATGTCGCGACCGAAGCCGGTCCGCTTACCGACCATGATCGCACCGATCAGGCCGGCAATACCGGCATTGATATGCACCACAGTACCGCCGGCAAAATCGAGCGCGCCCATCTTGTAGAGAAGGCCGTTGGCATCCCACACCATGTGGGCGACCGGGAAATAGACAAAGGTGACCCACAGTGCGACGAACAGCATCACCGCCGAGAACCGGATGCGCTCGGCGAACGCACCGACGATCAGAGCCGGGGTGATGCAGGCAAAGGTCATCTGGAAGGCGATGAAGATGTATTCGGGGATCATCACGCCGTCGGAGAAGGTGGCCGCTTCACTGGCCGGGGTTACACCCGCCAGGAACATTTTCGCGGTTCCGCCCCAGAACGCGCTTTCCGACCCACCAAAGGCGAAGGAATAACCATAGAGCACCCAGATCACCATCACCATGGCGGTGATCAGCGTACACTGCAGCAGCACTGACAGCATGTTCTTGGTCCGCACCAGGCCGCCATAGAACAGCGCCAGGCCGGGCAGGATCATCAACAGCACCAGGATGGTCGAGACCAGCATGAAGGTGGTGTCGCCCTTGTCCATCGTCGTGGTTGCTTCCTGGGCGAAAGCTGGAACAGCGAAAGCGGCGAGTGCGCCCGCTGCCAACAGCCCGATCCGAAGCGGGGATGTGTGTGACATCTGAAGTGTCATGGGTTAGGTCTCCTGTTGCCTTACAACGCGTCGGCGTCGGTTTCGCCGGTGCGGATACGCATGGCCTGGTCAATCGAGTAAACGAAGATCTTGCCGTCGCCGATCTGGCCGGTCTTGGCTGACGTCGCGATCGCTTCGACCGCCTTGTCCACCGCATCCGACGCAATCGCGATCTCGATCTTCAGTTTCGGAAGAAAGCTCACCGCGTATTCCGTGCCGCGGTAGATCTCAGTGTGCCCCTTCTGTCTGCCGTAGCCTTTGACTTCGCTGACGGTCAGGCCCTGAATGCCGATAGCCGTCAATGCTTCACGCACCTCGTCCAGCTTGAACGGCTTGATGATGGCCATCACAATTTTCATCTGGTTTCCCATCCTTGTTGTCCGCGGCCATGCCGCCTCTCCTGACAGACAACCCGACACCCGTCGGATCGTCCGTTTGGGAATTCCCAATCAAGTGCCGTGCCAAACGGCAATGTGCCGGAAACCAAGCCTTTCAGACGGGCAGACAGCCCTGCAGGGTGGCAAGATGTCGAATTATTGTGCACAAACATCGGGGTTTATGATGTTTTATTCAGCACTGCCGCTTTGCGCGCCAATGCCGCGCCTGGCCAGCCAGGCTTCTGAACGGGGTCTGTCGATACAAAAAAGGGCCCGGAAAAACCGGGCCCCAAAGGTGGGATGGAACTCCATCCCGACGGGATTTCATGACAAGGACAATCAGCCCTTGGTGAATTCCGGATAGGCTTCGACACCGACTTCCGCCATGTCCATGCCCATCATTTCCTGCTCTTCCGTGGCGCGGATGCCGACGGTCGATTTCAGGATCAGCCAGATCACGCCCGACACCACGAAGGTGAACACGCCGATCGAGACGATACCCAGGATCTGGGTGCCGTAGGACATGTCCGGGTTGGAGAACGGTACGATGAAGGTGCCCCAGATACCGGCAAGAAGGTGAACCGGGATGGCGCCGACCACGTCGTCGATCTTGAACTTGTCGAGCATCGGCACGGCAAACACCACGATCACACCACCGACGGCGCCGATGATGATCGCCGTCAGCGGCGAAGGCATCAGAGGCTCGGCGGTGATCGAGACCAGGCCGGCGAGAGCGCCGTTGAGCGCCATGGTGACGTCGACCTTCTTGTACATGATCTGGGTGAGGATCATCGCCGCGACCACGCCGCCACAGGCTGCGAGATTGGTGTTGGCAAAGATCCGGCTGATGTCGGATGCGTCACCGTTCGACCCGAGGGCCAGCTGCGATGCGCCGTTGAAGCCGAACCAGCCGAGCCACAGGATGAAGGTTCCGAGCGTGGCAAGCGCCATCGACGAACCCGGCATCGGGGTGACCTTGCCGTCCGCTCCGTATTTGCCCTTGCGTGCGCCGAGGATGATGGCGCCGGCGAGAGCGGCCCAGCCACCGACCGAATGAACCAGCGTCGAACCGGCGAAGTCGGAGAAGCCTGCTTCGCTGAGCCAGCCTGCGCCCCACTGCCAGGAACCGGTGATCGGATAGAGCACGCCGGTCAGGATTGCAGTGAAGATCAGGAACGGCCACAGCTTGATGCGCTCGGCCAGAGTGCCCGAGACGATCGATGCTGTGGTGGCGCAGAACACCATCTGGAAGAACCAGTCGGAAGCAACCGAGTAGTCGCCTTCGTTGGCACTGCCGGCGTCAGGCCAGCTGTAAGGCATCGGCGTGCCGAAATAGCCACCGTTGACGTTGGTGTACATCAGCGAATAGCCGATGATCCAGAACATCAGGCCGGCAATCGAATAGAGAGCAATGTTCTTGAGGCACTGCATCGAGACGTTCTTGGAACGCACCAGACCTGCTTCCAGCATGGCAAAGCCGGCGGCCATCCACATGACGAGAAAACCGCCGATGAGGAACAGGAGCGTGTTGAAGATGAAGGCCGTTTCGGCGGCCGTGGCGAATTCCGGCGCCGCGGCGGCTTCGGTTGCTTCCTGGGCGAAAGCTGGAACAGCGAAAGCGGCGAGTGCGCCCGCTGCCAACAGCCCGATCCGAAGCGGGGATGTGTGTGACATCTGAAGTGTCATGGGTTAGGTCTCCTGTTGCCTTACAACGCGTCGGCGTCGGTTTCGCCGGTGCGGATACGCATGGCCTGGTCAATCGAGTAAACGAAGATCTTGCCGTCGCCGATCTGGCCGGTCTTGGCTGACGTCGCGATCGCTTCGACCGCCTTGTCCACCGCATCCGACGCAATCGCGATCTCGATCTTCAGTTTCGGAAGAAAGCTCACCGCGTATTCCGTGCCGCGGTAGATCTCCGTGTGCCCCTTCTGTCTGCCGTAGCCTTTGACTTCGCTGACGGTCAGGCCCTGAATGCCGATAGCCGTCAATGCTTCACGCACCTCGTCCAGCTTGAACGGCTTGATGATGGCCATCACAATTTTCATCTGGTTTCCCATCCTTGTTGTCCGCGGCCATGCCGCCTCTCCTGACAGACAACCCGACACCCGTCGGATCGTCCGCCTGACCCCAAGGAATCAAAAGCCGTGCCAGTTTCGAAAAAAACCGGCAACCTGTTGAAAAAATGATGGAATATTCAGCGGAATGATTCAGGCGTGCGCCGCGCCGCACAGTCGAAGATCACAAATTAGGCAAAAGTTAACAAATGCCTATATTTTAGGCTTTTGCCCGATCTCGAATCAATCCTTCCTGCGCGACCGAGGCAATCAGCCTGCCGTCGCGCTGGTAAAGACTGCCGCGTGTGAAGCCGCGGGCGCCATTGGTGTTGGGCGAATCCATGCTGTAGAGCAACCAGTCATCCAGTTTCGAGGGCCGGTGGAACCACATCGCGTGGTCCAGGCTGGCGACCTGCAGCTCGCGGTCAAACACCGAGCGGCCATGCGCAAACAGCGCCGTGTCGAGAAGCGTCATGTCCGACAGATAGGCGAGGATCGCCGCCTGGATGATGTGGTCATCCGGCACCGGACCTGTGGTCCTGACCCAGACCTTCTGCTGCGGCTCGAGTTTCTGGTCGGAAATATAGTGCTCCAGCGACAGCGGCCGCACCTCGATCGGACGCTCCCGCTCCCAGTAGCTGCGGATATGATCGGGCGCACCGGCAAGGAAGGCTTCGCGCATCTCCTCCTTGCCCGGCAGATCCTGCGGCTGCGCAACGGCGGGGATCGGGTCCTGGTACTCGAGCCCCTCCTCGGCCTTCTGGAACGAGGCCGAAAGCGAGAAGATCGCCTTTCCGTGCTGGATCGCCACCACCGAGCGGGTCGCGAAGCTCAGGCCGTCACGGATCCGGTCGACCTCGTAGATGATCGGAGCGGCGGGATCGCCGGGACGCATGAAATAGGCATGCAGCGAGTGAACCGGCCTGTCAGCCGTAATGGTCCGCTGCGCCGCCACCAGCGCCTGGCCGATCACCTGGCCGCCAAAGACGCGCTGCCATCCGACCTGCGGACTTGTTCCGCGGAACAGGTCCTGCTCAAGCCGTTCAATGTCGAGACTTGAGAGCAATTGTTCCATGGCGGTGGGAGCTGTGCGCGACATTTTGGTTTTCTCGCAGAGGTGGGCTGTAAGATGACAATGCGGTATACGGTGTCATGAGGCTGCTGCAAAGACCGCGGCTTTCATATAGGGCACGAATGAAGGGCAGCGCGCGCTGTCTGCCGGCAGATGCGGACCTCGGGAAGGAACATGCGATGACCACCACGACCCTCGATATTCTGGTATGCGGCGGCGGCTATGTCGGTCTTTCGGCTGCAGTGGCCCTGAAACTTGCGGCGCCGTCGCTGGATGTTGCCGTGATCGACGCCGCGCCGCCCGAGGTATGGCGCAAGGACCAGCGCGCCTCGGCGATCGCCGCCGGCGCAAGGCGCCTGCTGACAACGCTTGATGTCTGGAAGGACATCGAAGCCGAGACGCAAGCCATCAATGACATGATCATCACCGATTCGCGCACCTCCGACCCTGTCCGTCCGGTGTTTCTGACCTTCGACGGCGCAATCGAGGATGGCGAGCCCTTCGCCCACATGGCGCCGAACGTTGCCATGGTTGCTGCCCTTCGCGAAAGGGCGGCAGAGATCGGCGTGGCGATCCACCAGTCAGCCGCCGCATCGGCCCTCGACATCAGCGAGCGCGACGCCCGTGTCGAAACCGCTGATGGCCGGACATTCGCCGCAAAACTCGTGATCGCTGCCGACGGGGTCAAGTCCAGCCTGCGCGAGATGGCCGGCATCAAGACCCAGCGCTGGGAATATGGCCAGTCGGGCATTGTCACAATGGTCGCCCATGAACGCCCGCACAATGGCCGCGCCGAGGAGCATTTCCTGCCCTCCGGTCCCTTTGCCATCCTGCCGCTCAGCGGAAACCGCTCGTCGCTGGTCTGGACCGAACGGACCGAGGATGCCAACCGGCTCGTTGCCGAAGACGATTTTGTCTTTGAGGCCGAGCTCGAGCGCCGCTTCGGCCATCATCTCGGAGCACTGACGGTCGAAGGTGGACGCCGGGCTTTCCCGCTCGGATTGACGCTCGCGCGGGAATTCGTCCGGCCGCGGCTGGCGCTCGCCGGCGATGCCGCGCACGGCATCCATCCGGTCGCGGGCCAGGGCCTCAATCTCGGCTTCCGCGATGTCGCGGCCCTGGCTGAAACGGTCGTCGAGGCAAACCGTCTCGGTCTGGATATCGGCTCGCTGACCGTACTGGAGCGCTACCAGACCTGGCGCCGCTTCGACACGGTGCGCATGGGGGTCACCAGCGATATCCTGACGCGGATGTTCTCAAACGACATCACGCCGTTGCGGCTGATCAGGGATTTCGGCCTCGGGCTCGTCGACCGTATGCCGGCGATGAAACGCTATTTCATCAACCAGGCCGCAGGCATTCCCGATGCTTCGGGCCCGCGGCTGCTGCGCGGCGAGACAATCTGACCGCCGCAGCGTCTCAAGTGATCTTCAAATCCCCGATTGCGGCGCGATCTGCAGGCTTTGTTCGGCGCGGCGCAGGCTTTCCATCAGCACAGTCATGTCGTTGAAAGCGTGGGCCAAGGTGATTCCGCCTTGCCATTCGATGACAACGGCACGGGCACGGGCCATCGCAATAGATGGACGCGGGCCTGTTTTCTGCAGCTCCCGGGCAATGAAACTCACAAGCAGTTCGAAGCTTTGACCGGCCCGCGCCGATGCATCCGGAGCCGACCGGCGAAAATCCCTGACCGCCGCGCTTATCGGGCATCCGTTTTCAACCCGGCTGCGGTTGGACTGTCCAAGCCTGTGCAGCAGGAACCGGATACGCTCACGCGGATCCGGCGATGCGGTCTCTGCTTCGAGGGTCAGGGATTGGGTTTCACTGACAAAAACATCAGCCACCGCCAACGCCAGTTCCGCCTTGGAGCGAAAATAATAGAACATGTTGCCCTGCGGCACCCCGGCGGCGCGGGCAATGTCGGCAATGCTGGTTGCGGAAAAGCCGTTTACCCAGAACAGTCGCGCTGCCGCGGCCACGATCGCTTCCCGCCTTTGGTCGCCCTTTTTCGCCACAAGCCCGCCTTTCTGATTTGGTCGGCTGACTTATAATCGAGCGATCAAATGGTCCCGTCAAGCGCCGCCCGCCGCCGGGAAGACGTCGTGGGGTCTCATTCCTCGTCGGGAAGTTGCCGAGCTTCGGAAACCAGCATGATCGGGATGCCGTCGCGCACCGGGTAGGCCAGCCTTGCGCGGGCGGAGACCAGCTCTTCCCGTTCGGCGTCGAATTCCAGCGGCCCGTAGGTCAGCGGACACACCAGAAGCTCGAGCATCTTGATGTCGACAGCGCCCCTTGCTCGGGGATTCTTTTCCGGCTGAACCTGGTCGGTCATTGGCACGCAGCACGCCTATTGCAGAACGCGTCCATAATCCTCTGAATCGCGCGCAAGGGCAATCTCGGTAATCGCAATCAGCGTTTCCGCCCGAACCCTGAGATTGTCCGCTTCCAGCAGCGCCTGCTTTTCCGCCGGCCCGTAGGGCGACATCATCGACAGCGAATTGACCAGCGTCTGTGTGCTGGCCCGCTCGACGGAGTTCCAGTCGGCCTCGAGGTCATTGGCGTCCAGATAGGCCTTGAAGCTTTCGAGCAGCGCCTTCCTGTCGACTTCCGCGCCTTCATCGCCGGCTTCAAGATCACCCAGGAAGGGCGAAATCCGGCAGGTCCGGTAAGGCTTGCGGCCCTTCTCCACTTCGCCGCCCACCCGGAACCGGCAGACACCGCCCAGGGTGATGACGTAGCGGCCGTCTCCGGTCTCCGCAAACGAGGTAATCCGCCCCAGGCAACCGACACGGCACAGGTCCTCGACAGGACCCTTGCAGGACTCCGCCTCGGCCATCGCCGGTTGAATCACCCCGATCAGCCGGTGCGAACTCATCGCGTCATCAAACATCGAAAGATAGCGCGGTTCGAAGATATTCAGTGGTAACTGCGACCCCGGCAGCAACAGCGCACCGGACAGCGGAAAAACCGGAACTTGTTCCGGAATATCCGCTTCGAGCCGATAGGATTTGTTCCCGACCTGCATGCCATTAAGCCTCAACGTTCATTACACACCGGAATGTGGGGCAAACCTTTAAAATCTCAAGGGTCTGCCGCGAAATCAGACGCTCAGGAAAACAGCAGCGAGGAAAGCTGCCGCCGGGCCGAAAGCGTTGCCGGATCGACGGGACCCCAGGCTTCAAAAAACTCCAGCAGCGTCTTGCGCGCCGCTTCGTCTTCCCAGGCCCGGTCCTTGCGCATGATCGCGAACAGCTCGTCAGCCGCTGCTTCCCGGTAGCCCTGGGCATTGAGGATCTTGGCAAACTTCAGCCGTGCCTCGTGATCGTCGGGATTGGACGCAAGGCGCGATTCCAGCTCGACCGGATCACCCAGTTCGGCGACTTCGCGCGCCATTTCCACCCGCTTGAACACGGCAGCAACTTCCGGATCCTTGCGGTCTTCGGCAGGAATGGCATTGAGCAGTTTTTCGGCCCGGTCAAACTCGCCCGCCGCCAGCATGCAGCCGGCCATCCCGGCAATCGCGCCGACATGGCCCTGGTCCACTTGCAGGATGGCGCCAAACCCGCGTGCAGCGGTTTCCACATCGCCCGAGGTGAACGCCTCTCGCGACTGTGCCAGAATCTGTTCAACCTGCTCTTCGGCCGAGGATTTCGCCGGCGGGCCGGCCACCTTGTCGATGAACTCGCGAATCTGGCTTTCCGGCAGCGCGCCCATGAAGCCATCCACCGGCTTGCCGCCCGAAAAGGCGACCACGGCGGGGATCGACTGAATGCCCATCTGTCCCGGAATTGCCGGGTGATCATCGATGTTGAGCTTGACCAGCCTGACCCGGCCGTTTGCTTCCCGCACCACCTTTTCGATGATCGGGGTGAGCTGCTTGCAGGGTCCGCACCATGGTGCCCAGAAATCAACCAGAACCGTAACATCCTGCGACGCCTTGATCACGTCGGCGGTGAAGTCAGCGGTGGTGGTGTCAGAGATCAGATCCGCGGCTCCAGCCACACCACCGGCGGGTGCACCGGCCGGTTTCGCGGAATCGCCGAACGTCACCGTGCCGCTCATCTGGCCGCCGGATGCCGGCGCATAGGGATTGTCGAAGTCACTCATGGGTCTGATTCCGTGCCTGCTGTAAGATATCTGTGTTCAAAATCGTGATTTAGACCGAAACTTTCAAGATCATCGGTTCGTGGCCGGTATGGGCCAGAAAGCGCTTGAGGTCATCCCGCCCGATCGATGTGGTCGCATCGTTGCTCAGGGGATGAGCATTGATAACCTCGTTGTCGAGCAGCGGCGCGTCAATGACGATTGTCACTTCGTGGTCGGGATCATTGATCGCGCAGAAGATTGTGACCGAGCCAGGCGCCACACCAAGCTTCTCCATCAGTGCTTCCGGTTTGCCGAACGACACCCGCCCGCTGGCCCCGATCAGCGTGTGGATCGTCTTCAGGTTCACTTCGGCATTTTCTTCGAGTGTGACCAGGAAGTAGGCGCCTTTCTTGTCCTTGAGAAAGAGGTTTTTCGTGTGCCCACCCGGGATCTCGTCGCGCAGAGACTGTGATTCGGCGACCGTGAACACAGGTGCATGATCAACTGTCGAATACGCGATCTCAAGAGCATCGAGGCAATCGAGGAGATCTTGGCGGGTCTTGGGCATGGAATACACTCTCGCTGAAAAATGTAGTCAGATGGGCGACGTTGAATCCGCGGCCAGGTTTCATTTCGCAGGATTCCGGCCCGATTTCGCCCCCTTGATAGGCAACCCGGCAAATCGGCGCAATGCCCGCCCTATTCCGGGCTTGTCGGCGGGGTGACGGTCGGGCTCAGGACGGGCGCACGACACGCCAATGCAGGCAAGTTGCGATATAGTGCATTTGACTGAAAATTCCCTGTTGCATTTGAAAGCAGGTTGCGCCATATAGCGCCGGTCCGGGCCGGAAGCGTCTGGACAACCGGTCCGGGTTCCCCACGGACATGGTGATGAGCGGGCGTAGCTCAGGGGTAGAGCACAACCTTGCCAAGGTTGGGGTCGGGCGTTCGAATCGCCTCGCCCGCTCCAGTTTCTCCAAATCTCAAAGGTCATGAAGCTGGTCCATCAGAGTTCGGTCAGGTGCCGTTTGGGTATCCCTTGGCTGCAGATCGGCTTGCCTGATATTCGCAAGACTTTCTTTCGGCCGCGCATGCCGAGACACCAAAGTCCCAGGCCTGAAAAATCTCAAAACGGAAGTGCGTCGCGTTTGATCCGCATCAACGTGGCAACCCTATCATGAGTGGATAATGAAATCGGACCAACCTGATGGACATCTTGGCCTCAGGCATCCCTGTTCCTGTGGAACAGGTGGTTCCTTGCCCGCCGCCGCATCCGATTTCCCCGTCACCGAGCAGAAAATCCATGATCTCCGAGCTTATCATCGGCACCCTCACCATCCTGGCGTCCACCGCCGTCATGATCGCGTTTGTCCTTGTAACCATCCGGCTGGTCCGCAGGGCGGAAGCCAATTATACGGATCGCCGTCCCGGGATCTGGCAGTTTTTCAGGCTGCTATCGAGCGCCGTCATCCTCGTGCTTCTTGCCAACACCGTATGCGTCTGGCTCTGGGCGATCCTGTTCCATTTCCTCGGCGTCTTCCCGACGCTCGAGGAAGCGGTTTATTTCTCGATGGTCTCCTTCACCACGGTCGGTTACGGCGATGTCGTTGTCGAACACAGCTGGCGCATTCTGTCGGGCTTCGTCTCGGTCAACGGCCTGCTCGCCTTCGGCGTCTTCACCGCTGTTCTGATCGAGATCATCCGCGGCCTTTCAGACCGCTACATCCCGAGGCGATGAATTCTGCTTGTGAACTGCTGCTCTCGAAAAAGCAGTGCTTTTCACTTATATGCACAATACTGGCCTGGTGAGGCCCTGAAAGCGGCTAGTCGGGCAAAGGAAGTTTCATGGCGAGGGTTGATCAAACGGGCGATTGGCGGGACAGGCATGCACCGTCACTTGCCGAGTTCGAATCCCTGGCGATAGATGCCTATGCCAAGCTGCCCGACGGGTTCCGGGCCCACACGGGCAACGTGGCTATCATCGTCGCGGATTTCCCCGATGACGACATCTTCGAGGACATGGGGCTGGAAACGCCATTCGATCTGCTCGGCCTGTTCGAGGGTCGCGGCCTGACCGAACGGTTCACCATCGAGACCGGCGAACTGGCCAACCGGGTTCTGCTCTACCGTCGGCCGATCCTTGATTACTGGGCCGAGAATGATGAAACCCTGGGCGACATCATAACCCACGTCCTCATTCACGAGATCGGCCATCACTTCGGCCTGTCCGATGAAGACATGGAACGCATCGAGGCCGGCGTTCCCTGAGACCGGGTCCGGCCTCACTTAACACTCTCACTTGTTTTGTGACGGATTTCACGCGCTGGCGACGGGCTCCGGGGAGCCTATGACCGCGCTCCGCCGCAAAGATCACGGGCAATCTGCTCGAACAGCCTTGTTCCAATCGGAATCAGGGCGTCCGGGAAATCGAAATCGGGATTGTGCAGCCTTGGGTGATCTTCTCCCGAGCCGAGCACGAACAGGCCGGTCTTGGCGACACTGCCAAAACGTCCGAAATCTTCCGACCAGCGAAACGGATCGCCAACCTCGACACGGGCGGTCCCCAGCAGCTCTGCCGCAGATTCGATATGAGCCACCGCTGCCGCGTCATTGTGACCGGCGGCAAAATTCTCGTGGCGGGAGAATTCGACGCCCAGGCCGCCGGCTTCCGCCAGCCGTCGAGCCAGCTCCTCCGCCAGATTGATAAGGTCAGCCTGCAACTCGTCATCAATGGCCCGGATCGTGACCCAGACATCGGCTTCACCGGGCGAGATCCCGAAGGCCGCCTCGCCAACCCGCGCATGCGAAAGGGTGACCAGCGAATGGCCGGCGGAGTGACCCAGTGTCTCCGGCAGCGCCGGCAGGGTCTCGACCAGCCTTGCCATCACCGCCGCCGGGCTGACCCCGGCCTCGGGCTGGGCCGCATGTGACGTCCGGCCGGTCAACCGGATGGCCAACCCCTCGGAGGCAAATGTGAACGGACCGGACCGGACCCCGACCGATCCCAGCGGCAACCCGGGCAGGTTATGAAGCGCGAAGGCATAATCCGGGCGGATCAGTTCGAAGCGCGGATCTGCGATCACGTCCGCGGCACCCGCCCCGGTTTCCTCCGCCGGCTGGAAGAGCAGCACCACGCGGCCGCGTACCGGCCGGTTGGCAGCCAGTTGCACGGCCAGGCCGCACATGATCGCCATGTGGCCGTCATGTCCGCACAGATGCCCCTTGCCGTCGATCTCCGAGCGCCAGGCGAAGCGCGAGATCTCGGTGATCGGCAACCCGTCCAACTCACACCGGAACAGCACGGTCGGACCCGCAGCGCCACTGTTATAAACCGCCGCGACTCCGTGCGTGCCCAGATCCGTCAGGATCTCGTCAGGGCCATGGCGTTCGAGTTCGGCAACAATCCGGGCAGCTGTCTGCCCCTCTTCGCCGGAAAGTTCCGGTCTGCGATGAAGATCGTGGCGCAGAACGGTCAATTCCGCCACGGCGGCAGGTGTCAGGAGGTCGGTCAAGCTTACTGGTCTCCAAGTTTCATGTCAGGATCATAGGCCTTTCCCTCGACCTCCTTTGTCACCGCCTGGCCGCAATGCATCAGGCCGGTTGCCGCGTTGAAGGACAGCGAGGGCGAGCCATGCAATTGCCAGCCCTTCGAGAGGGCGAGGCTGACCTTGTGGCAGAAGGCACTGTCGTCTGGTCCGGTGAGAAAACGATAGAGTTTCATGTCGTGTGGTCTCCGTCATGGCGCGCGGCAATCCGCGCCGCCTTTTCAATCAGCCGTTCGGCCATCTCCAGATGCAGCCGTTCGACCATCTTGCCGTCGAGGCTGATAACGCCCCGATCCTGGTTTTCAGGCAGACTGAAAGCCTCTGCGATCGCCTTTGCCTCGGCAAGCTGCCCGGCCGGGATGCCGAAGGCCTGGTTGGCCGGTCCGATCTGCGCCGGATGGATCAGCGTCTTGCCGTCAAACCCCATGGCCCGACCCTCGTCGCATTCGCGCTTGAGCCCGGCCTCGTCCCGGAAATCATTGTAAACGCCGTCAAGAACGTCGAGGCCATAGGCCCGCGCCGCAAGCACGATCTGCATCAGCCACGATGACAGCCATGGCCGCCCCGGCAACGAGGCGACGCCGGTTTCCTTCATGAGGTCATTGGTTCCGGTAATCAAACAATCCAGCCGCGCGCCGTCGGACCGTGCCGTGCGCGCGATGTGGCCCGCGTTCATGACCCCGCGCGGGGTTTCGATCATTGCCCACAGCCGCAATGACAAAGCCGCATCGGTCTGCTCAAGCGCGTCTTCCACCGCGATGATGTCTTCAGGCGTTTCCACTTTCGGGATCAGAATCGCGCCCGGCTTGCAGCCACGCGCCGCAAGCAGATCCTCCGCACCCCATGGTGATGACAGGGAATTGATCCGGATCACCGTCTCCACGCCATCAGGCAACGCCGCAGCCCGTCCGTCCCTGAAAAATCGCCGCAGGCTCTCGCGGGCTTCGTCCTTGGCGCCGGGCGCGACCGAATCTTCAAGGTCAATGACGGCGCTGTCACAGGCCAGCTGTGGCAGTTTTTCAAGGGCGCGGGCATTGTTTGCCGGCAGATACAGCGCCGAACGGCGAGGCCGCACGGGCCGGAAGGGTGATGTCTGGGTCATCACGCCTTATTGCCTTTGACGCGACCGCCATGCAAGGGCCCCGGTTTCTTCCGCAAGCTTGATGCGGGCTCCAGGCATCCATGAATACCGGCAGACTGCAGCGCACTATTGAACGCCGCGCTACCGATCCCCACATGATCGATAACAACAAAGGAACATGGTTATGAGAAACATTCTCGCAGTCTTGACCGGATTGGGCCTGGTGGTCGCTGCCTTTGCAGGCGTTGCCTTGGCGCTTGTTATTGGTACCCTCGCAGCAGGCACGATCGTCCTTGCACGTCTGACCGGACGGCTCCAGCCTGCCATGGCAAAGGCAAGCACTTCCGGCAACCGCGACAGGGCCAGAACCGACTACAGGGTCTGGAATGACGGCCGCGGCACCATTATCGACATGTAGTTCGCAACGCTGCCGCCGCTTGCAACCGCCTTCTGGCGGTTAAGTGTCGGCAAGCCTCTTCTTTTTCGGGTCTTTGTTTGTTAAATGCTCCGGCACAGACAGACAGGATCAGCAAGCCATGGAAAAATTCTCCCGCCTCACCGGCGTTGCCGCACCTCTTCCGGTTGTCAACATCGACACCGACATGATCATCCCCAAGGATTATCTCAAGACGATCAAGCGTACCGGTCTTGGAAAGGGTCTGTTCGCGGAAGCGCGCTACAATGAGGACGGCTCGGAAAACCCGGATTTCGTACTCAATCAGCCCGCATGGCGTAATGCATCCATCCTCATCGCCGGCGACAATTTCGGCTGCGGCTCGTCGCGCGAGCATGCCCCTTGGGCGCTGCTCGATTTCGGCATCCGCTGCGTGATCTCCACCAGTTTCGCCGACATCTTCTACAACAATTGTTTCAAGAACGGCATTCTGCCGATCGTCGTCAGCCAGGAAGACCTCGACAAGCTGATGGATGACGCCCGTCGCGGCGCCAACGCCACGGTCTCCATCGGTCTCGAAGAACAGGAAATCCGCGGCCCGGATGGCGGCGTCATCAAGTTTGATATCGATGCCTTCAAGAAGCATTGCCTGCTTAACGGCCTGGACGACATCGGATTGACTCTCGAGAAGGCAAGCGCCATCGATAGCTATGAAACCAGGGCATCGGACAATCATCCTTGGCTCTAGTCCGTCTGTTGACACCCAGCTGTCGGGCGCAGTGGTTTGTGGTGCGTTTGCGCGCATAGAAGGGAATGTCCATGTCCAGTGATGTTGAAGCATCCATCATCGCCATTATCGCCCCGGCGGCAGAGACCGAAGCAGGCGAGATCACCCGTGAAACGGAATTGGCCGAGCTGGAGATCGACTCGCTCGTACTCACCGAGGTCGTCATGGACATCGAAGACAAGTACGACATCGAGATTGACATGAACACGGCCGAAGCCTGGGAGTCACTCAAGACCGTCGGCGACATCGCCGATGTCGTCAAAGCCCTTGTCGCGGCCAAGACCTGACCATGGACAGGCGGCGCGTTGTCATAACGGGACTGGGCGGTATCTGCGCCCTGGGCGGCAATGCCGAGACGATCTGGGAAGGCATGAAGCAGGGACGGGACGGAGCCCGGCCGCTGGATTTCGATGTCCGTGATCTCAAGGTCAATGTCGGATGCAGCATCGTCGACTACCCGGAAGACGATGGAATTGACAAGCGCCAGAGCGTCACCATGGGCGCCAACAGCCGGATCGCGGTGATTGCGGCCCGCCAGGCCATGCAGCATTCGGGTCTGGAAGCAGGTGGTTTCGATTCCCACCGTGCCGGCTGCATTGTCGGCGTCGGTGTGTACGGGGCCGATGCGGTCGACCAGAGTTATGTCGACATTTTCCTCGAAGGAAAAAGACGCACCAACATATTCACCGTTCCCCGCGCCATGCCCAGCGCGCCGTCCGGCCAGGTGTCCATCGCCATGGGACTGCAGGGTCCGGTCTTCGGTGTGAGTTCAGCCTGCGCATCTGGAAATCATGCTTTCGCGTCAGCCGTGGACCAGATCCGGCTGGGGAGAGCAGACGTGATGCTCGCCGGCGGAACGGAAACGGCCCTGGTCTACGGGCCGCTCAAGGCCTGGGAAGCGCTGCGTGTGCTTGCACGCTCGGTTTGCCGGCCTTTCTCCGCCGATCGCGACGGATTGCTGCTTGGCGATGGCGCCGCAATCGCGGTGCTGGAGTCCTACGAGCACGCCAGGGCCCGCGGCGCCAACATCCTGGCTGAAGTCATCGGTGTCGGCATGTCCGGAGACGCCTCCGACATCGTCAACCCGACAGTCGAGGGCCCGGCCACCGCAATCCGAAACTGCCTCGCCGACGCCGGCATATCCGCCGATCAGGTCGACTACATCAATGCCCATGGAACCGCCACCCAGGCCAATGACCAGACTGAAGCCAGGGTTATCCATGATGTCTTTGGCCCGACCGCGAAAACCGTATCAGTGTCCTCGACCAAGTCGATGCACGGCCATTGCCTTGGCGCATCGAGCGCGATCGAGATGATTGCCTGCGTCAACGCGATCCGCGAGGGCGTGATTCCGCCGACCATCAACTACGCGACCCCCGACCCGGTTTGCGATCTTGACGTCACGCCGAATGTGGCGCGCGAGAAGAAGGTCGACATCACCCTTTCGAACGCGTTCGCCTTTGGCGGCACCAATGCGGTGATCGCGCTGGGCAAGATCTGAAACGCGCGGCCTGCTACCTGAACTGCAACTCGGCATTTCTGACGAGGATGGTTTCTCCCTGCCGGACAACACCGGCCTCAAGCCGGTAGCGCCCGGGCGCCGGAGCACCCTTCTTGCCCGCATAGGCCACGTAGACCGCCTTGGAACGATCCAGCGGTTCAGTCGTCTGTCGGGCGAAAATCTCGCCGTCCCTCTCGATGCGCAATGACACCCTGTCACCCTTCCGAAGATTGATGACCCAGATGTAGCCCACAAGCGCCTGAGCACTTCTGTCGGGTGGTGCCGGAACACCTGTCCGCACGAGTTGCCCGTCATCAACCGGCCCGTCGAAGAATCCGGCCGCCAGCACCGTGGGCAGCCCGGGTTCGCCGAGCACGGATGCCGCTTCCGCATCCAGCCAGCCACCTGCGGCCGAACCCGCAGCCTCGGCGGAACAGGCATCGCCGATACCAAGACCGGTAAACGGGTCGATTACCTTGCCATTGCGGCGCAGCGTGACGTGGACATGGGGGAAGGCCGCCATTCCGGAGGCGCCCACGAGACCGAGTACCTGGCCCTTGGCCACCTTCGCTCCGGACGCGGGCTTCAGTGAACCCTGCCGCAAATGACAATACTGGGTTTCAAGGCCGTTGCCATGATCAAGGACAAGGCCATTGCCGCACTCGCGGGAGCTGATCGCCTCCCGGTCCTCGGCGCTCGACACCAGCCGGTCGGCCATGCCGTCCCGCCTGGCCTTGACCACGCCATCGGCCATGGCCACGACTTCGACACCCGTCTTGACCTCCTGCATCGACAACACCCGGAAATCGGTTCCCTTGTGCCCGTCATAGGTCTGTGTCCCGCACCAGGGGTCCCGTGCATCGGAACCGGCATCGACATCGACAAATTGCTGAATCGGACAGATCGAGTCCGACGGGCAGTTGAGCGGCAGCCCGAACTGCGGCTCCGCTACAGCCGGCAGCACCAATCCCAACATGGCAATAACAACCTGAACCGGCCGGCGTAGCCGGTTCAAAAGGCGGCTTGAAAGGCGAGGCAGTTGAAAACCCTCCGAAGGGTGTTTAAGGACGCTTCATCTTTTCGATTTTGGTGCGGGGACTTCAAAATGGCAACACGCTCTCTCTTTCTTCTCCCAGGTGACGGCATCGGCCCGGAGGCCATGGCCGAAGTCCGCAAGATCATCGCTTTCATGAACGACAAGGAGGCCGCAGGCTTCTCGACTGATGAAGGTCTGGTCGGCGGTTCGGCCTATGATGCGCATGGTCAGGCAATCTCGGATGGCGACATGGACAAGGCCATGGCTGCCGACGCAGTACTGTTCGGCGCCGTTGGCGGGCCGAAGTGGGATGCCGTTCCTTATGAAATGCGCCCGGAAGCAGGCCTGCTGCGCCTGCGCAAGGACATGGAACTGTTCGCCAATCTGCGCCCGGCGATCTGCTATCCGGCGCTGGCGAATTCGTCATCCCTGAAGCAGGACGTCATCGAAGGGCTCGACATTCTCATCGTTCGTGAACTGACCGGCGGCGTCTATTTCGGCGAGCCCAAGGAAATCATCGATCTTGGCAACGGCCAGAAGCGCGGCATCGACACCCAGGTCTATGACACCTACGAGATCGACCGGATCTCGGCCGTCGCCTTCGAACTTGCGCGCACCCGCCGCAACGAAGTCTGCTCAATGGAAAAGCGCAACGTCATGAAATCCGGCGTGTTGTGGAACGAGGTGGTCACCGCCACCCACAAGGCCCGCTTCTCAGACGTCAAGCTGAGCCACATGCTGGCCGATGCCGGCGGCATGCAGCTGGTGCGCTGGCCCAAGCAGTTCGATGTCATCGTCACCGACAACCTGTTCGGCGACATGCTCTCTGACATCGCCGCCATGCTCACCGGATCGCTCGGCATGCTGCCATCGGCTTCGCTCGGCGCACCCGATGCCAAGACCGGCAAGCGCAAGGCACTTTACGAGCCGGTTCATGGTTCGGCTCCCGACATCGCCGGTCAGGGCATCGCCAACCCGATCGCCATGATCGCGTCATTCGCCATGTGCCTGCGCTATTCCTTCAACATGGTGGCCGAAGCCGATCGCCTCGAAGCCGCAATCGCCGCCGTGCTCGACAAGGGCCTGCGCACCGGCGACATCATGTCCGATGGCTGCCAGAAGATCACGACCGCTGAAATGGGCGACGCGATCCTTGCCGCCTACGCCGGCTGATAGATCCGGCCGCAAGGTCTGCTCGATTCAACCCGGTCCGGCATCACGCCGGACCGGGTTTTTCATGGGCTCGTCAGACCGGGATGCGGCCGCGCAGCGGTGACGACTTGATGATGGCGGTATTGGTCTCGGCCCGGTCATGAAACGGCAGCAGCACCGGATCCAGATCCGCAATCGAGCGCAACACCAGCCGGGTGACGAAACAATCATCGCCCGTCACCTTGTCGCAATCGACAAAACCCGGCTCGTTCATGATCATGTCCTCGACGACATGCATGTTTCCCGGCCTTGGCTTGATCCTGACAATCGCCTGCAGCGGGTAGCCCAGCGCCTCGAGATCGAGATCCACGGTAAAGCGCGATATGATGCCGTTCGCCTCCAGCCGACGCATCCGGTCGCCCGTCGATGGGCCGGATAACCCGACCCTCTTCGACAATTCACTGACTGGCATGCGGGCATCTTCACGCAGCAGCCTGACAATCAGCCGGTCTTTCTCATCCATTTTCATCATGAAGGCTATCTCCAGGTGCAACCAAATTCCTGAAGGCAATTCGATCACTTTGCCTTGTCACGTGCAAGGCCAGAACAAGATCCACACGCTATTCTGCCGGAAATCGAGCGCACACTTGAACGCAAAGGAAGACACCATGACCGTGCAACGAATTGCCGCCTTCTCCGATGCCGGCGAGGGTGGAAACCCCGCCGGGATAGTGATTTCGGATCAATTCCCTTCAGAATCCGAAATGCGCCGCATTGCAGCCGAAGTGGGTTACTCGGAGACTGCCTTCGCCATTCCAAACGGGGCAGCGGGCGCCTGGCGGGTGCGCTATTTCTCCCCGGAATCGGAGGTGCCGTTCTGCGGGCACGCGACAATTGCGCTGGGAGCAGCGCTCGCAAGACACGCCGGCGACGGCCGCTACGGCCTCAGCCTCAATGACGCCGAGATTGCCGTAGAAGCCAGGGCCACGGGATCGGGATACAGCGCCGCACTGCAGTCGCCGTCGACACGCAGTACGCCGGCCGATCCCGCGCTTGTCGACAAGGCCCTCTCGCTTTTCGCCTACCAGGCCGGCCAGCTCGACCCCGCGCTTCCGCCAGCCCAAATCCATGCCGGCGCCGATCACCTTGTCCTCGCACTCAAGAGTCGTGCCGATCTCGCCGCCATGAGCTACAACCTCGATGCCGGTCGCGCGCTGATGCGCGAACACGGGCTCGTCACCATCATGCTTGTCCATGTCCGCGCTAGCACCGCCTTCGACGTCCGCAACGCCTTTGCCTCGGGCGGGGTTCTCGAGGATCCGGCAACCGGCGCCGCTGCCGCAGCATTTGCTGGCTATCTGCGCGATCTCGGCTGGCCGCACCAAAACCGCATCCGGATTACCCAAGGAGAGGACATGGGTGCACGATCAGTGATCGAAGCGGAATTCAGCGATGAACCGGGCAGCTCGATCCGGGTCTCGGGCGACACCCGCGATATGACATACCCCTGATTTAGACCTCGGTTGCTCTATTCTGCGACTGGCCACAACGGTCCGATTGTGCCTGCGGCGTTCAAGGGCCGGAGCTGCAAGGAGGCCGTTCCTGGCGGTACGAAACTCCCGACTGCGATGGAATTGACATTTCACCGCACTTGCATCAAAACACCGCCACCATGCGCACCACGATCAAAACCAAAACCACGATCTGACCCGTTCCGCCCCTCACTCTCCCCGGGGCGGGAAGAGTGGCGCTTGACCGCTAACAAGGGGAGAGAGGAGCACGGGAACCATGGGTTTCAAAATCGCAATCGCCGGGGCGACGGGCAATGTCGGCCGCGAAATGCTCAACATTCTTGCAGAGCGCGCCTTCCCTGTCAGCGAAGTCGTAGCCCTTGCCTCGAGCCGTTCGGTCGGCACCGAGGTCTCGTTTGGCGACAAGACCCTGAAGGTCAAGAATCTCGAGACCTATGACTTCTCCGACACCGATCTCTGCCTGATGTCGGCTGGCGGCACCGTCAGCAAGAAATGGTCGCCGAAGATCGGTGCGCAGGGCTGCGTCGTCATCGACAACTCCTCGGCCTGGCGCTACGACGCCGATGTGCCGCTGATCGTGCCCGAAGTGAACCCGGACGCAATTTCCGGCTACACCAAGCGCAACATCATCGCCAATCCGAACTGCTCGACCGCGCAGCTTGTCGTCGCACTGAAGCCGCTGCATGACCATGCGAAGATCAAGCGCCTGGTGGTGTCGACCTACCAATCGGTCTCCGGCGCCGGCAAGGATGGCATGGACGAGCTGTTCAACCAGACCCGCGCTGTCTTCGTCGCCGACCCGATCACCAGCCAGAAGTTCACCAAGCGCATCGCCTTCAACGTGATCCCGCACATCGACGACTTCATGGAAGACGGCTACACCAAGGAAGAGTGGAAGGTGCTGGCCGAAACCAAGAAGATGCTTGATCCGAAGATCAAGGTTACCTGCACCGCCGTGCGGGTCCCGGTCTTCATCGGTCATTCGGAATCGGTCAATATCGAGTTCGAGAACGAGATCAGCGCCGAAGAAGCCCGCAACATCCTTCGCGATGCGCCCGGCTGCCAGGTCATCGACAAGCACGAGGACGGCGGCTACATCACACCTTACGAATGCGCCGGTGAAGATGCGACCTTCATCTCCCGCATCCGCGAGGACGCGACCGTGGAGAACGGCCTGAACATGTGGGTGGTGTCGGACAACCTGCGAAAGGGCGCCGCACTCAATACCATCCAGATCGCCGAGTTGCTGATCAATCGCCGCCTGATCAATCCGCGCGCAGCAGCCTGATCCACAGCACCGCATCAGACCCCGAACCCCGCGATTGCGCAACAATCGCGGGGTTTTTGGTTGGTCGACAGCCCGTGACTTTTCCCCGAATCGCTGGCAAAGTCCGCACCAGACCGGTTTCACGTGGGCAGGGGTTACAACGCATGGACGACAAGTTTCACAAAATGAAGGCCTGGGGTATCGCGTTCATCATCACGGCCGGCCTCAGCGGGCCCGCGCAAGCTGCAACATGCGGCAACACCTCCGCCGGGTTCCCTGCCTGGATCGAACAGTTCAAGAAGGAAGCCGCCAGGGCCGGAATTTCCGATCGAACTCTCAACAGCGCCTTCAAGAATGTCCGCTACGCCACCAAGACGATTTCGCTCGACCGCAACCAGCGAAGCTTCAAGCTGTCATTCGAGCAGTTCATGCAAAAACGCGGCGCGCCCACCATCGTTTCCAGGGGCAAGAAACTCAAGCAGCAGTATTCGAGGCTGTTCTCCGCGATCGAGAGGAAATACGGCGTTCCTGCAGGGCCGTTGATCGCGATCTGGGGCATGGAATCCGGGTTTGGCCGCTTCACCGGCAATCAGCACACCATGTCGGCCGTCGCCACCCTGGCCTATGACTGCCGCCGCTCGGCCTTTTTCACCGAGCAGCTCTATGCCCAATTGCAACTGATCCAGAAAGGCTGGATTTCGCCTGATTTCAAGGGCGCCGCTCATGGCGAAATCGGCCAGACCCAGTTTCTGCCGGCCAACGTCATCCGTTTTGGCGTCAATGGCGACGGCAGCGGCGGCATCAATCTGGGAACTCCTGCGGACGCCCTTGCCTCGACCGCAAATTTTCTGCGCGGCCATGGCTGGCGCGCAGGCGCAGGCTACCAGCCGGGGGAACCGAATTTCCGCGCCATCCAGGGCTGGAATGCGGCGGGTGTGTACCAGAAAGCCATCGCGAGCATCGGCGCTGAAATCGATGGTGGCTGAAACCTAGAAGTTTTCACAGCTTTCGCCGACCGTGGTCTGCACGCTGCTGACAATCTTGGTGCCGCGAAACCCGAAGACTTCACGGATCATCATCTCGTTCTCGGGAAACTGGTAGCACACCAGCACCGAGGCCGTGGTGGCGCTGGCCTCCGCGCCCTCTTCGAGCTGCCAGGCCAGATTTGCGTTCTCCACCGCCTCTTCCCACTCATCAAGCGCCTCGATGAATTCGGCTTTCGTCTGGGTCACGCCGAGGTCTTCAAGCGAGATGACAGCGTCATCGGCCAGAAGATCGGCAATGGCGAGGCGGTTGACGTCGAACAACGCCGTATACCAGCGATCAAGCAGAGAGTTTTGCGCCACCGCCGAAGAAACCGGCAGCAGCAGTCCGAGCACCAGCAATAATATCAAAGATCGTGCCGCAATCATCGCAGGCTCCCAAAGTCCGGGCGCGTTGTTCAACGCTCAAGAGCTTATGGAACCGGACTGAGGCCCTCAATGTCAAGCCAAGGCGGGTTCAGGCCTGAAGAAATCGCCGGTCCTGGGATCCATAACCCAGAGTTCGCCGCTTGAAATATCGAACCAGGCACCGTTGATCGCCATCTTGCCCCGGTCTTCGAGAATCTTCACGCAGGGGAAGGAGCGCAGGTTCGCGATCGAATTGCGGATGGAGATCCGCTCCAGCGCCACCTGTCGTTCGCCGCTCGTCAGCAACTGGCTGTCCTGGATCTGCTGGGCTGCCGGCTTGAGCAGCCCCATCCATTGTCCGATGAAGTCCCCGGGCGAGAGCGGTGCCGCATTGGGATCGAGTGCGGCCT
Organism: Parahoeflea alexandrii; assembly: GCF_024105735.1. Lineage (GTDB taxonomy): Bacteria > Pseudomonadota > Alphaproteobacteria > Rhizobiales > Rhizobiaceae > Hoeflea > Hoeflea alexandrii. The sequence goes on from NZ_JAAAML010000002.1 coordinate 340,562, forward strand.
TGATGCCGCCGCAACGGCCATGTCCCATCACCACGATCTGGCGGATCTTGAGTGACTGTACGGCAAATTCGAGCGCCGCGGAGGTGGCGTGATAATTGCTGTCCGGTGCGTAGGGCGGCACCAGATTGGCCACATTGCGCACCACGAACAGTTCGCCGGGACCGCAGTCGAAGATGGTTTCAGGCGCCGCGCGGGAATCGCAACAGGCGATTACCAGCGTGTGCGGCTCCTGACCGGTCTCGGCAAGATCGCGATAGCGCTGGCGCTCGGCCGAATAGCGACCGCTCATGAATGTCTGATAGCCTTCAAGCAGGCGGACCGGAAATGACGACATGCCTTCGCACATAAACGGGCGGACGGCGAAGATCAATCAACCATTTGAGCAACCAGCAACTGATCGGTACCGCAATCCAGCTCTGTCGATCGGGTTCAGGCTGGCGATTTGGGTTGGGAGACAACCGGCAGACCGGCTTGCGGATCAGCCGTGAATTGCGATCAGGATTCCGTACCGGTCCCGTTTCGGGTCGGCGGGAAACCGGCTCGTGAGCCCCATGGCATGTCTGCCGGCCATCACGAGATTGACGCTCGCATCGACGAGATCATCCATGGCGGCACCACGCGGCGGACCCGCCGCAAAGATACCGCGGTCAATGCCGTGGGATGCGAGCAGGTCGACCCGTTCGGCAATCCCGTCAGGATTGACCGAGCCACGGATCTTTTTCGGCGTCGTCATCGGTGCCATGTTGTTGAGCCGGCAAAAGGCAAACTCCGGATGGCATTCGATGACCCGATCGCGCAAGCCGGAATCCGCCTGCAGCAGCCGGTCGATCTCCCTGATCTTGCCGAAGAGATAGAATGCCTGCTTGGAGACCTTCTTCGCCGGATCGGAGCACTGCATCGCCAGCGCGCAAGCGTCACCATAGGTTTTTGCCTCCACCGCCGGACGCGCCGGAATCGAGAACACGCTCGATTGGCGCGCCCCCAGAAAAGGCCGGATTGCCTGTTCCGGACCGCGGCCTGGACCTTGGATCCTGTCGGGCAGGCCGATAGGCATGTCCACAGCGATTATGGCCGACGGCCCTGCTTCACTGACGAGGTCGGAAAAGCGCTCATGGATATGCACCTGCGGCCGTGTTTCGCCGGGCCTCAGGATCACGGCAATCCAGCCGGCCTTGCATCCATCAACGCCGACAAGCACGGTTTCGGACTGCGAATTTACGCTCACGGCTTCTTGCGGCCCGCCATCGAAATAACCCTGCGCATGTTGACCATGGCCATCGGGGTCCTGAGGCTCTGGGCATCTGTTTCCAACGTCAGCTCGTCGGCGCCACGCCGCGCGGTCCTGGCGAGAATTTCAAACACCGATCCGGTCGCCATCTGCAGGGCTTTCTCCTCCGCCACCCCTTCCAGGAGCCGCGCCAGGAATGTTGCCGACATCAAATCTCCCAGCCCGTTGGGCGCGTTGGGGATGAGGCGGTGCTCGGCCATCACAGATTGGCCACCGCTGACCAAGAGGTTGCCCGTGCTGCCCGCCATCATTGCCAGCGCAGAGGTGACCAGCACCCGGGCAGGCCCCAATGTTTCCGCCGCCGCCGTCATAGATGCGGAATCACCGATCGGCGCGCCGGACAACCAGGCAAGCTCATGCACGTTCGGCGTGGCGATATCGGCGATCGGAACAAGCTCCGATGCAATCGCCGTGGCAACCGCTTCGGGCACGTAGAGACCGCCGGTATCGCCGATGACCGGATCACACATGTAGAGTGCATCGGGATTTGCCCGACGCACGGCACCGACCAGGCGCGCCACGTCCGCCGCCTGCCCCGCATCTCCAAGATACCCGCTGAGCACGCCCCCGACCTCGCCGAGCCAGGGTGAGCCGCACAGATCATCGATAAGGGCGGAAAAATCTGCACCCGGCGGAACGATCCTTGTCGCCCGGGAATGACCCGGATGCCACGGCAGAACGATAGTAGGGAGCGCCCAGACCGGAAAGCCCAACGTCTCCAGCGCGAAAACCGCGGCACGGTTGCCGACCGAGCCACGCACCACGTGGCTCGAAATCACGATGACTGAAGGATGAATATCGGGATTGCGCTGGCTGTCCGCACTCATGAAGTCACCTGGCCAACCATCCACAACACCAGCCCGACAAACGCGAAAAGCGCCAGCCCGCGGGCGATCCGTGTTCCCCAGACCTCGACCTTGTCGCCTCCGTCGGCGTCCTTGGCTGTGAAATGGTCTCGCACGTTGTTGGCCGCAGATTTCATCACCGGGGTCGCCGACAAACCGCCCTCTTCGCCAATCCGGTCCAGCGTGCGTTTTGCCTGGCGGACTGTTTCATCGTCTTTCATTTCATGATCTCCCGGCTGTTTGGCTCACTTGAACTCTGCCGCTCAGCCTCGTTGTGACGGTTTGTCCGTCCAGAACCACAAACCCGATCCGACGTCTCGGTACCGGCTTCGCCGGTTCAGCGGGCGAGTCCATGATACTCCGGATTTGGCCGCATGTCGGTAGCCGACGCCATCCGGTTGGTCATGTTGAAGAATGACGCCACAGCCGAAATATCCCAGATGTCGCGGTCGGTAAAACCGGCATCGCGAAGCTTCTGCCTGTCCGCCTCGACGATCCGCGCCGGATCCTCGGTGATCAGGGTGGCGAAATCAAGCATCGCACGCTGCTTCGGTTCAAGATCCGCCACCCGGTAATTCATCACCATCTGCTCGCCCAGAACCGGATCTCCGGAAAGTTGCCGCACCGCGGCCCCGTGCGCCGTCAGGCAGTAGTAGCACTTGTTGACCGAGGAGACTGCGACGGCGATCAGTTCGCGCTCGAGCTTGCTCAGGCTGGATCCGGCGAGCATCAGGTCATTGTAGAAGGTGACGAACGCCTCGAGCTTCTCATTGTTGAACGCATAGGCCTTCAGCACGTTTGGCACCATGCCGAGCTTGTCCTGGCATTTGGCGAAATATGCGGTCATGTCCGCGCTCAATGGTGTTTCCTGTTGCAGATCCAGAGCGGTCGCGGCTTCCTGCGGTGTTTTCATCCTAATTCCTCCAATATCTGTCTTTGGTCACGAAATCGTGTCGCTTTGACACACACTTCTGCTAGGATTCGACCAAAGATCAAGTCTTGGAGGGAATGGAATGGGGGTCAGGAACACCCGCAAGTCGGAAACACTTCTTGCGGAAACGGCGGCAATCGCCTCCAAAGCCAAGAAACCGCACATCAATCCCGACGTGCTCTTTTCCAGCGTCAGCATGGACGATCTGGACCTTTTCCCGCCCAAAAGCCTTGCTGCGGCGGCGATCCTGGCGGAATCGGAGGTCCGTGCGTGGAATGGCAAGACCTCCCGGCTGAGCCTCGTCAATGCCGATGGCGCCACCAGGGACGACCGTGATGTCTCGATCCTGGCGATCACCACCCTGAACAAGCCTTTCCTCTATGATTCGGTCATGGGCGAGGTTACCTCGGACATCCGCGACATCCTTATGGCGCTGCATCCGATTCTCGTTGTTGACGGCAAGAAACCGGCGACGCTGTTCTCCCATGGCGATGGCAGTGATGCTTCCCAGAGGGTCAGCCACATCCAGATCCACTTGCCAAGGCTCAGCGAAGCGGCGGCGGAAGACCTGACCGCCCGCGTTCGCCATGTGCTTGATCAGGTTCAGGCTGCGGTAGGCGACTGGAAATCCATGCTGGCGATGATCGACCACAGCGCCGCCGATCTCGTTGCACTTGACGTCGACAAGAAAACCGAGCCGGCCCGCCAGGAGGCTCTGGCCTTCATCACCTGGCTGCGCGACAACAATTTTACCTTTCTGGGCATGCGTGAGTATGTCTATGAAGGCGAGGGAAAATCGGCCGAACTGAGCCGCGCCTCAAGCGAGGGGCTCGGTATCCTGTCGGACCCGGATGTTCTGGTCTTACGGCTCGGCAAGGATCAGGTCACCACCACGCCGGAAATCCTCGATTTCCTGCAGGGACCGGATTTCCTGATCGTCACCAAGGCCAATGTCCGCTCTGTGATCCACCGTCGCGCCTATATGGATTACATCGGCATCAAGCGCTTCAATTCGAAGGGCAAGGTGATCGGCGAACTGCGGATCGTCGGACTTTTCACGTCCACGGCCTATACGAGGTCGGTCACCAAGATCCCGATGCTGCGCTCGAAGGTGCAATCGGTCGTTTCCGAATTCGGCTTCGATCCGGAAAGCCACTCCGGCAAACTTCTGCTCAACACCCTGGAAGCCTATCCGCGCGATGACCTGTTCCAGATCGATGCCCATCTGTTGGCCCGGTTCTGCATGCAGATCAACGAATTGTCCGATCGCCCGCGCGTCAGGGTCCTGCCGCGGATCGACCGTTTCGACCGCTTTGTCTCGCTCATCGTCTATGTTCCCCGCGACCAGTATGATTCGATCGCGCGCGAACGCATCGGCGACTATTTCAAGACGGTCTACAATGGTCGTGTGTCGGCTTACTACCCGGCCTTTCCCGAAGGCGGCGTGGCCCGGGTGCATTTCATCATCGGCCGCTCCGAGGGAAAGACACCGCAAATCCCGCAGGATCAGCTCGAGCGCGATGTCCGGTCGATCGTCACCCGCTGGGAGGACCAGTTCCGTGCCATCGGCGGCGCCCTTTCCGAACGCATCAATGTCAGCCAGTCCTACAAGGAACGGTTCCGGCCCGAAGAGGCGCTCGAGGACCTCGACAACATCATCGCCTGCAAGGACACCGGCGCTCTTCAGATTTCCTTCTACCGCGGCCAGGGCATGTCGGATGACCATCTGGCACTGAAGATCTTTCATGCCGGTGAGCCGGTGGCCCTTTCGCGCCGGGTACCGCTCCTTGAAAATCTCGGATTCAAGGTGATCAGCGAGCAGACCCACGAGATCTTTCTTGACGAGCGGGCCGGTGTGTCGAGCACGGTGGTTCTGCATGACATGGAAATCATCCACGAGGACAAGCGCGGCATCGATCTCGATCTCGACGGCGCAAGGCTGGAGGAAGCCTTCCTGTCGGTCTGGCGCGGAGAGACCGACAATGACAGCTACAACCGGCTGGTCACAAATGCCGGTCTGAGTGTTCGCGAGGCAACGGTGCTGCGCGCTTTTGCCCGGTATCTGCGCCAAGCAGGCATCGCCTATTCGCAGGAATACATCGCGCTGAGCCTCAACCGCCATTCCGACATCGCCGCGAAATTGTTCGAATTGTTCCGGATCCGGTTCGATACCGGCTTGAAGGAGGCAAAGCGTACTGAACAGAGTTCCAGCGTGACGGAAGCCATCGAGGCCGCCCTTGCCGAAGTGCCGAGCCTCGACGATGACCGCATCCTTCGGCGCTACGTCAACGCCATCGAATCCTCGCTCAGAACCAATTACTTCCAGACCGGTGCCGACGGTGCGCCGCGTCCGGCGCTGGCCTTCAAGCTCGATCCGAAGAAGCTCGAGGGGCTTCCCGAGCCGCGTCCGTTCCGGGAGATCTTCGTCTATGGTTCGGAAGTCGAGGGCGTTCACCTGCGCTTCGGCCCCGTTGCCCGCGGCGGGCTGCGCTGGTCGGACAGAGCCCAGGACTACCGCACCGAAGTGCTCGGCCTGGTAAAGGCGCAGCAGGTCAAGAACGCCGTCATCGTGCCGGTTGGTGCCAAGGGCGGCTTCTATCCCAAGAAACTGCCCGCCGAAGGCGGCCGCGACGCAATTTTCGAAGCCGGGCGCGACGCCTACAAGCTCTTCATCCGTACCCTGCTGTCGGTGACCGACAACATCGTCGGCGACGCCATTGTGCCGCCGGCCGATACCGTTCGTCATGACGCCGACGACCCCTATTTCGTGGTCGCCGCCGACAAGGGCACCGCGACCTTCTCAGACACCGCCAATGCGCTCAGCCAGGAACAGGATTTCTGGCTCGATGACGCCTTCGCGTCCGGTGGATCGGCCGGCTATGACCACAAGAAGATGGGCATTACCGCCCGCGGCGCATGGGAAGCGGTCAAACGGCATTTCCGCGAAATGAACATCGACATCCAGACCACGCCGTTCACCGCCGCCGGCGTCGGCGACATGTCCGGCGACGTGTTCGGCAACGGCATGCTGCTGTCGACCCAGATCAGGCTCCTGGCTGCCTTCGATCACCGCGACATCTTCATCGATCCTGAGCCGGATTGCGCCATAGGCTTTGCCGAGCGAAGCCGGCTGTTCGATCTTGGCCGGTCGAGCTGGCAGGACTACGACAAGTCCAAGCTCTCCAAGGGTGGCATGATCATCCCGCGCTCGCTCAAATCGGTCGAGCTGACACCGGAGGCCGCCGCCGTCATCGGGCTCGCGCCCGGCAAGGCAACGCCGCAGGACATCATGACCGCGATCCTGTCGATGGAGACCGATCTCCTGTGGTTCGGCGGCATCGGCACCTACATCAAGGACGCCGGCGAGAACGATGCCGATGTCGGTGACCGCGCCAACGACGCCATCCGCATCCACGCCCGCCAGGTCCGCGCCAAGGTGATCGGCGAGGGCGCCAATCTCGGCGTCACCCAGAAGGGCCGGATTGCCTATGCGCTCAATGGCGGCCGCTGCAATTCGGATGCGATCGACAATTCCGCGGGAGTCAATTCCTCCGACGTCGAGGTCAACATCAAGATCGCCCTGGCCAATGCCATGCGCGAGAACCGCCTGACCCGGCCCAAGCGCAACACGCTTCTGGCGGCCATGACCGATGAAGTCGCCGAGCTGGTGCTGCGCAACAACTATCTGCAGACCCTTGCGATCTCCGTCGCAGAGGCCGAAGGCGTGTCCGGTGTCGGCGAACTCAACCGGGTGATGGGCAATCTCGAGGCCCGAGGGTTGCTCAATCGCAAGGTGGAGTACCTGCCCGACGATGTGGCCGTGGCCGAGCGCGTGGCGGCCGGTCGTGCCCTGACCCGGCCCGAAATCGGGGTCCTGCTCTCCTACGCCAAGCTGGTGCTGTTCGACGAGATCGTCGCCAGCGGCCTGCCGGACGACCCCTATTTCGATTCGGCACTGCGATCTTATTTCCCCAGGAAGATGCAGAAGCCGCATTCAGCCGATATTGCCAGCCACCGGCTCAGGCGCGAGATCATCTCGACCCTGCTGGGCAATGATGCGATCAACCGCGGCGGGCCAGCCTTCGTCATCGGCATGGGCGACAAGTCCGGCGCCACGGCCGGTGAAATCGTCAAGGCCTTTGTGCTGGCGCGTGACGGGCTTTCGCTCAACCGGCTCTATGCCGAGGTCGATGATCTCGACACCAGGGTACCGGGCGCGGTGCAAAACCAGCTCTACGCCCGCATCAGTGACACGCTCAAGAGCGTCACCGGCTGGGCGCTCAAGACCGGTGCGGCGCAAGGCGATCTTGCCATCGCCGTCAAGTCTATGCAGGAAAGCCTGGCCAAACTTGACGGGAAGCTTGCCTCTGCCATGCCCGATTTCATGCGCCAGGAAGCCGAGGAAGCCCGTGATGAACTGATCGCACAGGCGGTTCCCGCCGATCTGGCGACACATATTGCGGGCCTCGGTGGTTTGACTCTGGCGCCTGATATCTGCCACGTCGCGGCCCATTCAAAGACCGATCTGGGCCGGGCGACGCAGGCCTTCTTTGCCGTCACCGAAGCCTTCCGCCTGGGAAGGATCGTCGCTGCCGTCGACCGGATCCCGGTCACCGACCACTTCGAGGGACTGGCGCTGGCGCGCAGCCTCGACGAGATCTCGGAGGCCCGCCGGATCATCGCCGGCGCGGCGCTCGACAGCAACACGAAGGCTGCGAGCCCCGCCGAGGAGTGGCTCAAGACCAACAAGGATCGAATTGCGCATGTCCGCGGACAGATCCTGTCGCTGACCGACAGCGGCGAGTTGTCCGTTGCAAAACTCACCGTCGCCGCCGGCATGCTGAGCGATCTGGCTCGATCCTTGCGGACATGACCGAACAACCGCACCTCTAGAGGGCAGCAGACATGACTGACGTAACCGGATTGCCATCTGCGCCTGTCGTCCAGCGCCGCAGCGTATGGGGCTGGATGCTGTTTGACTGGGCGGCGCAGCCGTTCTTCACCGTCGTCACCACCTTCATCTTCGGCCCCTACTTCATCAGCCGCATGGCGAGTGACCCGGCAACCGGCCAGGCCGCCTGGGGCTACGGCATTGCTGCCGGCGGTCTGCTGATCGCCCTGTTTTCGCCTATCCTCGGTTCCATTGCCGATCAGACCGGACCGCGCAAACCCTGGATAGCATCCTTTGCGATCCTCAAGATCCTAGCCCTCTGCAGCCTCTGGTTTGCCGCACCGGGTTCGAGCGTCGTCGCCGTTGTGGTTGCCTTCACGCTGGCCGCGGTGGCAGCCGAGTTTTCAATCGTGTTCAACGATTCGATGCTGTTGCGCCTGGTTCCCAAAGCACAGATCGGACGCGTATCCAATCTCGCCTGGGGCCTGGGGTATCTTGGCGGCATGATCGTGCTGATCTTCATCATCGCCTTCCTGGCCGCATCGCCTGAAACCGGCAAGACCCTGATCGGCATCGATCCGCTGTTTGGCCTCGATCCGGTCCAGGGCGAGGATGCCCGTGCCTCGGGCCCGATCTCCGCACTCTGGTACGCCGTCTTCATCCTGCCGATGTTCCTGTTCACGCCGGATGCCGGTGGCCGCCGGGCTCTCAAGGGTGCGGTCCGTGACGGCCTGGCCGAATTGCGTTCGACGCTTGGCGAAGTCCGGCAGCGCGCCGGCATCTTCCGCTTTCTGATCGCCCGCATGATCTACCAGGACGGCGTCAATGCGTTGCTTTCCCTGGGAGGCGGTTTTGCCGCCGCGATGTTCGGCTGGTCGATCACCGAAATCGGCGTCTACGGCATCATGCTCAACGTGGTGGCGATTTTCTCTTGCCTCTATGCGAGCCGCCTCGACACGCAGCTTGGCTCCAAGCTGGTTGTTCTGATAGCCATACTGCTGTTGCTGATCGCCACGGTCGGCATCGTTTCTACCGGACCGGGCTTCACCCTGTTCGGAGGACTGCCCCTCGGCGATGCCGACACTGGCGGATTGTTCGGAACGGCTGCCGAAAAAGCCTACATCATGTTTGGTTTGCTGATCGGCATAGCCTTCGGCCCGGTTCAGGCCTCCTCGCGCGCCTACATGGCGCGGAGTGTCACCGAAGACGAGGCTGGACGTTACTTTGGTATCTATGCACTGGCCGGGCGCGCCACCAGTTTCCTGGCACCTTTCCTGGTTGCCACGGTCACGGCTCTGAGCGGATCGGCGCGTCTGGGCATGGCCACCATCACTCTCTTCTTCGCAGTTGGACTGGTCATTCTCTGGACCACGCCCTATCCAGCCGACCAGCCGGATCGCAAAGCCTGAAGAAATACAGACACTTGGCGCCCCCGAGCATTCTCCGTACCTGGGATATGGAGTTCGCATACTCCGAGTATGGAAAGACAACCCGCATGGATCACGCACTGGCGGCGGGCTTTTTCTGTCACTGTCAGCCAGGCGCGGCTTGCTGGTAGACCCCTAGATCATACCAGGCCCTTAACGGCTTGCGGATTCATTGCATCATGGCTCAAAAAACATGCAGGCATCCGCCCTCAATGACGGAAATGACGCATGCCGGTAAACACCATGGCGATTCCGGCCTCGTCCGCCGCATCGATCACGTCCTGGTCCCGCATCGAGCCACCCGGCTGCACCACCGCCGTGGCGCCCGCCTCGATCGCCGACAGCAGCCCGTCGGCAAACGGGAAGAAGGCATCGGAGGCAACGACGCTGCCCTTGGTCAGCGGCGCTTCCAGGCCGAGCACTTCCGCCGCATCGACGGCCTTGCGCGCCGCGATCCGCGCAGAATCGACGCGGCTCATTTGTCCGGCGCCGATACCGACGGTGGCACCGTTGAGCGCGTAGACGATGGCGTTGGACTTGACGTGCTTGGCAACCCGGAAGGCAAAGCCCAGATCGGCGAGTTCCCGCGCATCCGGCGCCCGCCTGGTTACCACCTTGAAATCTTCCGGCAGCACGATGCCGTTGTCGCGCCCCTGCACCAGCAGACCGCCGGCGACCGTCTTGACCGTCAGCCCGGGCTGGCGCGGGTCCGCCAGTTCCCCGGTGACCATCAGGCGCAGGTTCTTCTTCGCCGACAGGATGTCCTTTGCTTCCTCGCTGGCGTCCGGAGCAATGATCACCTCGGTGAACAGCTTGACGATCTCCGTCGCTGTCTCGGCGTCGAGCGTGCGGTTGAGCGCGATGATGCCGCCGAACGCCGAGGTCTGGTCGCATTCCAGCGCCCGGCGATAGGCTTCGACCAGGCTGTCGCCCACGGCCACGCCGCACGGATTTGCATGCTTGATGATGGCGCAGGCGGCGCGGTCACGGTCAAACTCGCTGACCAGTTCGAACGCGGCATCGGTATCATTGATATTGTTGTAGGACAGCTGCTTGCCCTGCAGAAGTGTCGCGGTCGCAACCCCGGGGCGCTGCTCACCATTGGAATAGAACGCAGCCGCCTGGTGCGGGTTCTCACCGTAGCGCATGACGTCAAGCAGCCGGCCGCCAAAGGCGCGGTGGCGCGGCGCCTCGAGCGCGAGTTCGGTGGCAAACCATCCCGAAACCGCCGCGTCGTAGGCCGCTGTCCGGGCAAAGGCCAGCGCCGCGAGCTCGCGCCGGAGCGCCAAAGGAACCGATCCGTCATTGCTGCGCAGCGCTTCGAGCACGCGCCCGTAATCGCCCGGATCGGTGACTGCCGTCACATAGGCATGGTTCTTGGCCGAAGCACGGATCATCGCCGGGCCGCCGATGTCGATGTTCTCGACGATCGTGGCCGAATCGGCGCCACCGGCCACCGTCTGCTCGAACGGATAGAGATTGACCACCGCGAGGTCGATCTCCGCAATCTTGTGCGCCTGCATCGCCGAACGGTGCTCCTCGTCGGCACGGATGGAGAGCAGGCCGCCGTGAACGCCGGGATGCAGCGTCTTGACCCGCCCATCCATGATCTCGGGAAATCCGGTCAGGTCGGACACATCACGGACCACAAGCCCGGCCGCTTCGAGCGCTGCCCGGGTACCTCCGGTGGAAACCAGCTCGACACCGAGAGCCACAAGATCACGGGCAAACTCCACCAGGCCGGTCTTGTCGGAAACCGACAGCAGCGCGCGGCGGACCGGCACCAGATCCGGCACAGGATGGTTCTTGGATACGACAGCCATATGGAAATCCCTCGAAAACAGCCGCGTCAGCCCGGCGGCGAGGATGCGTTAACACAGGCCGAAGGCCGATAAAACACGCAATTGGGCTTATCTGTGGAGCAATCCCGGCCCGGCGAGGTGACCGGGCCGCCGGCTATGCGCGCGGCAGATTGGTGCGGATCAGCTTCCAGTCGATCTGGGAGCGTTCGCCAACCACGAATTCAAGCGTGATCTGTTTGCTGGTTCGGGCCCCGGCCAGGTCGGCAAAATGGACGTCTTCCTCGATCTTCGGGACCAGATCCCGCGCGACGAAAGCCCAGGATTCACCATCACCGGCAGTGAGATGAACCACGCCATCCTCGTCCTGGGACACCGATATCGTCGGATGGACATGAAACCGCGCCACCGCCGGGGTCCGGTCATCCGGTCGTGGCTCGCTTTCATCGGGCCGGATCACCTGGTCGCGGCCCTGCACCTCGTGACCTGACGACAGCATGCGGATCTTGCGGCGATGTAAAAGCTTCAACGAACCTGCATAGCCGTCGTGGACCGCATCGAAGCCCTGATGGATACCCTCCTCGTCGAGCGAACGGACGGTGACCCCGCGCACGCCGCCGGTGACGATCGGTCCGAGGAAGGAGGAATGCGAGAACTTGAGCGACGACCTGTCATCCAGCGTCACCGTGGAGTGGGCAGCGGTCATCCGGGCAAAATCGGCATATTGCGTATGCGGCACCACCGGGGCACCGGCATTGACGATGAAACAGTTCGCCCCCGAAGACAGTTCGAACGAGAGGCATCCCGCATGGGTCTGGTTCGACAAAATCCCCTTTGGCGGTGGTCCGGTATCGGCAATCAGCACGGCATTCCCGGCTGACAGCCTCTGATACTGCGAATGCGGCATTTCGCGGAATGCAGAACCCGAGGTTTCATCGTAACGCAGCACACCGAGAAGCCGGTCCGCGGAAACCGCCGAAGAGCCATTGAACAGCACCAGTTCACCGTTGGAATGACGGAAGAAACGCAGGGCAGAAAACATCCGGTCCATGCCCGCCGCCATGTTGCGCGGTGGCTTCTGGCCGAGATTGATGTAGGTCTGCTTGAGCGGCAGCAGATGCGTCAGCAGCTCGATCAGCACCATCGGATTGCGCGACACGTGTCCGCCATCGGGCAGGATCTGCGCATTGATTTCGCTGTCGAGGTTGCGGGATGCAGCCCGAACCGCGCCGGAACTCGAGGGCAGGCAAAGGCTTGCCATCGCCAGTGCGATCCGCGCCTTGAACCGGGTCGCATCTCCCGGCATTGCCCTGGCCACATGCTTCAGATACCGGGCCTGCAACGCGATGCTCTTGAGAAAGCGCCGGTAGAAACCGTGATCGGCGCCACGCAGCACGATCGGCGAGTGCGAAAACCAGGCGATCAGCCGGTTCGAAAGCACTTCCGGCTCATAGGCATGCCCGCCAAGCGCACGCCCTTCCACCGCGATCCAGTCATCGACCAGCGCCCGTGCATTGGCGCAGGCCAGATCGTGATCGGCTGCACGCATATGCCTGAGCCAGCCGAAACCGTGCAGGCTGCGCATGAAGGCCTCGCTCGCCCCCTCCACCTGGAACGGGCTGCCACCATCGGTGTCGATCAGGTTGCCGCCCATGGCAAAGCGGCCCGAATAGATTTCTTCGGCAATATGGGGATCGGCGATGCGCAAGTCGATCGGCGCCACCACCAGCCGGTCCGGGGTGCCACCGGTAAAGCGCAACGCATTTACCCGGCCGAGCGCAATGCGCCGCGCAAACCGTCGCCAGATTTCGGTCCCGTACAGTCGCCCTGAGCGTTGCGAATCGAGAATAGAAAATGCCAATCGGGAATTCCTGAAACCGGGTCCCGGCCCTCCACCGGACCAGAATCGTAACACAGTCGCTTGATTGTTCAACTGTCGCTAATGCATGTCGCGCTCATTTGGATTCCATTGAGCGATAACGTCTATGCACTACTTCAAAGGGTTACAGCGCCGCCCATCCAATTGGATGTACGACGCTGTAATGTGAACTTGTGAGGCAGTTGTCAATGTTTTCAAGCGGCAACCGGTCCATTCCTGAAGGGTCAGGACCTCACCAGCACCACGGCATAGAAGCCATCCAACCCTGCAAGCCTCGGGTCGTCATTGCCCAGCATCGCCGGATGTGTCCTGATTTCGCCTTTGGCGGTGATCGCAGTTTCGAGCCCCGGCCAGCGGGCCGCATCGACCGGGCGGATGCTCCATGCCGGATGGTCGGTCAGAAAACCCGCCACCATCTCTTCGCCTTCTTCCGGATCGAGCGAGCAGTTGGAGAACACCAGCTCCCCTCCGGGACGCACCAGCCCGGACGCATGGTCGAGCAGGTCACGCTGCACCCGGGCCAGGCGCATGATGTCTTCCGCACCCTTGGTGTAGGGAATGTCCGGATGCCGCCGCACTGTTCCCGTCGATGAGCAGGGCGCATCGAGCAAAACACCGTCAAACCCTTCGGGTGCAACCAGATCCTGGGCCCGGGTCAGTTGAGTGGTGACGTCAAACCCGAGCCGGGCCAGGTTGCCCCGCAACCGCTCGAGCCGGGTTTGCGACTGGTCGCACGCCGTCACCCGTGCTCCTGCGAGCGCCAGCTGGGCGGTCTTGCCACCGGGTGCTGCGCACAGATCCACGATATCGAGGCCCTCAAGCCTGGAAAACAGCTGGGCCGGAATGCTGGCCGCGGCATCCTGCACCCACCAGGCACCATCCTCGAACCCCTCGAGACCCGAAACCGGTCCCTCCTGACGGCCGATTCGCACCGAACCGGTGGGCAGCACCACGCCGCCAAGCCGGGCTGCCCAGCCGTCAGCATCGGATTTCACCGTCAGGTCGATCGCCGGTGGTTCCGAGAGGATTGCGAGAATTGCATCGGCATGATCCGCGTAGGCAGAGCGAAGCCGGCTTTCGAACCAGTCCGGGAAGTCCGGTGTCGACGCGGTAATCTCCGGCAGCAACACGTCCTTTTCCCGCGCCATCCGGCGCAACAATGCATTGACCAGGCCGGCAAAGCGGCGATTGCGCGGATCCGAATCGGCCTGGGTGACCGCTAGGTCGACGGCGGCTCGATCAGGCACATCAAGATAGAGAATTTGCGCTGCACCAACCCGCAGCACCTGCCGGAGTGCCTTTGCACCCTCAGGCAGGGGATTGTCGACCAGCCTGTCGACGAACGCATCGATGACCTGCAGATGCCGCAGGGCCGACAGAAGAATGGCCCGCACCAGCAGCCGGTCCTGATCGCCAAGCCCGGTGAAGGCCGGATTGCCGCCCGCTGGATCCAGAAGGCCGTCCAGCGAAGCGCGGCTTTCCGTCACCGCAGACAGCAGCCGGGATGCCGCCTGACGGGCGGCAAGGCCGGGCTTCAGATTGGACGGATCAGGCCGGCCCCGGCTCTTGTGAGGTCTCTTGCGCTGTCCCTCCGGCCGGGCGCCGGTCAAGACCACGGCCCCTTGCGGGACGAGCCGTCACGGCCCCATGGTCCGGTCTTAGGCACCGACGTGGTCGCTGGCCGCTCGGTCTGGTTCCGGGAGCGACGCGCAGGCGGCGGCGCCATCTCCCCGGCCATCGCTTCCAGCGCGGCGATGCGGTTTTCCGTTGCCGGGTGGGTGGAGAAGAGACTGTCCATGCGTTGACCATTGAGCGGGTTGATAATGAACATGTGCGCGGTCGCCGGGTTGCGTTCGGCGTCCTCGTTGACAACGCGGCCGGCGCCGAGCGCGATCTTGCGCAGCGCCGAAGCAAGCCACAGCGGATTGCCGCAGATTTCCGCGCCGCGCCGGTCGGCGGCATATTCGCGGGTGCGGCTGATCATCATCTGCACCAGCATTGCGGCAAAGGGTGCAACGATCATGGCCACCAGAATGCCGATGAATCCGAGCGGATTGTTGTTGTTGCGGTTGCCACCGAAAAAGAGCGCGAAATTGCCCAGCATCGAAATCGCACCGGCCAGTGTCGCGGTGATTGTCATGATCAGCGTATCACGGTGTTCCACATGCGCGAGCTCATGCGCCATAACCGCGGCAACTTCCTCGTCGCTCAGGCTTTCGAGCAAGCCGACGGAGGCCGCGACTGCTGCATTTTCAGGATTGCGGCCGGTGGCGAAGGCATTGGGCTGCTGGTTGTGGATCACGTAAACCTTGGGCATCGGCAGCCCGGCATTCTGCGCCAGATCGGCGACGATCCGGTAGAATTCGGGCGCTGTGCTTGCATCCACCTCCACGGCATGATGCATGCGCAGCACCATCTTGTCCGAATTCCAGTAGGAAAACAGGTTCATCACGGCGGCAACAAGGAAAGCAATCATCATGCCGCCGGTGCCGCCGATGAGATAGCCTACGCCCATGAACAGCGCGGTCATCAAGGCAATCAGCATGGCTGTGCGAACAAGGTTCATCGGCATTTTCCTTTCCGGCGACCTGCCATCCTTTGCCGGTGCCGGCACGGGTGTTCGGCACAGGGGTTTTGATTTCGTCGCTTGTGAGGCTAGATATGGGATCTTGCAAGATGTTCTTCAATAAACTGCCAGACCGGGTGACCCGACCATGAACAATGACCAGCACGACGGCAACACACCGCAACCCGCGGGAACACGGGAAGACGGAGACGTGCAGGAAACTTCAGGACCGGCAGAAAAGCGGCCACTCAGCCCGGCAGCCCGGCGCGCCCTGGCCGAAGCAGAAGCCCGTCGCAAGGCGCTCGACAGCCAGAAGGCCGAAACCGAAAGGGAAATCGGTGGGCGCGGCGGGGCTGACCCGGCACGGTTCGGCGATTGGGAGATCAACGGCCGCGCCATCGATTTCTGACCCCGCGCCGTTGATCCCGTCGCGATACAGGAATATATTCCTGTATCATGAAACCCGATTCGCCCTTCAGATGTCTGCTTGCGCTGGTCACAGCTTTGCTGTGCAACCCGGTCACGCTGACCAGTGCCGCCGATGGCCAATGGCGCAGCGTTGCCGGACCGGTTGCCGCAAGGATCGTCAGAATCATCGATGGTGACACGCTCGAGGTCGAAGCCCATCCCTGGCCAGGTCACTCGGTGCGCGTCTCGGTGCGCTTGCGTGGCATCGACACCCCCGAACGCCGTTCACAATGCGCTGACCAGCGTGCCGCCGCCCGATTGGCACGCAATGAGCTCGAACGCCTGGTGAGAGACTTTCCGACAGTTGAGCTGATCAATGTTTCCGGCGGCAAATATTACGGCAGGGTGCTGGCCGACATGAAGGCGGGAACCCGCGACGTCGCGGCGGCCATGCTGGCAAGCGGGCTCGCCCGCCCCTACGACGGTGGCAAACGCCACAAGCCGCAATGTGCCGGATAGGTCTGAACCCGCCTGACCAGGCCAAATCCCGCACATATCAAAAAGGCCACCCGCAAGGGGTGGCCTTCGTGAATTCCAGCGCCGGTCGGACGCCTGCCCGATCACATCACCGATGGATCAGGACTTGCCAGTATCACCGGCTCTTCAGAGGCTGCTCCGAAGTCCGGCAATCCGAATCGTACGAACCGGCTTTTGGGAATCACTCGACATCGGATCACCTCCTTTCAATTGTTAAAGACACTGACAATGTGGGGCAAACAACGCTGCTTGCCAAGGACCCCGGTCAAATTAATTGCACCCGGCAAGAGCGCGCCCATTCCGGATCGGGACAGCCTTGAGGCATTGAGAAAGCAACAAAGAACCCGCCCCGGAACATCCGGAGCGGGTCTGGTTGATCAGCACGTCAGCCCGGACACAAGCCGTCCGGGATTGTGATCAGCTCTTCTTGTTCTGCCGGTTTGCGATCAGGTCATCGACGACGCCCGGATCGGCCAGGGTCGAGGTATCGCCAAGCGCTGAAAACTCGTCCTCGGCGATCTTGCGCAGGATCCGGCGCATGATCTTGCCCGACCGGGTCTTCGGCAGGCCCGGCGAGAACTGGATCTTGTCAGGCGAGGCAATCGGCCCGATTTCGTGCCGGACATGGGCAACCAGCGCCTTGCGCAGCGTATCGTCGCCTTCCTGTCCTTCCATCAGCGTGATGTAGCAATAGATGCCCTGACCCTTGACGTCGTGCGGATAGCCGACGACCGCGGCCTCCGAAACCGCGTCATGCGAAACCAGCGCGCTTTCGACCTCGGCGGTCCCCATGCGGTGGCCCGAGACATTGATCACGTCATCGACGCGGCCGGTGATCCAGTAATATCCGTCCTCGTCACGGCGGCAGCCGTCACCGGTGAAGTATTTCCCCTTGTAGGTGGAGAAATAGGTCTGGATGAAGCGCTCATGATCGCCATAAACGGTGCGCATCTGCCCCGGCCAGGAATCGGTGATGCACAGATTGCCCTCGGTGGTGCCTGCGAGCACATCCCCGTCATTGTCGACCAGCTGAGGCTGCACGCCAAAGAACGGCCGTGTCGCCGACCCAGGCTTGAGCTTGGTCGCGCCCGGCAGCGGCGTGATCAGGATGCCGCCGGTCTCGGTCTGCCACCAGGTGTCAACGATCGGGCATTTCTTACCGCCGACGACATTGTAGTACCATTCCCAGGCTTCCGGGTTGATCGGCTCGCCGACAGACCCGAGCGTCCGGAGCGACTTGCGCGAGGTCTTCGTCACGTGATCGTCACCCGCACCCATCAGCGCCCGGATCGCCGTCGGCGCCGTGTAGAAGATGTTGACCTGGTGCTTGTCGACCACATCCCAGAAACGGCTCGGCGACGGATAGTTCGGAACACCCTCGAACATCAGCGTGGTCGCACCATTGGCCAGCGGCCCGTAGACGATATAGGAGTGCCCGGTCACCCAGCCGACATCGGCCGTGCACCAGTAGATATCGCCCTCGTGGTAATCGAAGACATATTCGTGGGTCATCGAGGCATAGACCAGGTAGCCGCCGGTGGTGTGCAGCACGCCCTTCGGCTTGCCGGTCGATCCGGAGGTGTAGAGGATGAACAGCGGATCCTCCGCCTTCATCTTTGCCGGCTTGCAATCCGGCTTCGCCGCCGCAACCGCCTCGTGATACCAGATGTCCCGGTCGGCAAACCATTCGACCTTGCCGGCGGTCCGCTGCACCACCAGCACGTTCTTGACCGTCACGTCATTGCGCTGGGCGATCTCGATGGCGAGGTCCGTATTGTGCTTGAGCGGAACCTTCTTGCCGCCGCGCAGTCCTTCGTCGGCCGTGATCACAAAGGTTGATTCGCAGTCGACGATCCGGCCGGCGAGCGCATCAGGCGAAAATCCGCCGAACACGATGGAATGAATGGCCCCGATCCGGGTACAGGCCAGCATCGCATAGGCCGCCTCGGGAATCATCGGCATGTAGATGGTGACCCGGTCACCCTTCTTCACGCCATTCGATTTCATCACGTTGGCGAGCCGGCAGACCTGGTCGTAAAGCTCGCGATAGGTGATCTTCTTGTCGTCGTAGGGGTTGTCACCCTCCCAGATGATCGCCACCTGGTCGCCGCGTTTGTCCAGGTGCCGGTCGATGCAGTTGTAGGAAACATTGGTCAGGCCGTCTTCGAACCACTTGATCGCCACCTTGCCGGTAAAGCTGGTGTTCTTGACCTTGGTGTAGGGCTTGAACCAGTCGATCCGCTTGCCGTGCTTACCCCAGAACTTCTCCGGATCCTTGATGCTCTGCTTGTACCATTTCTGGTATGTTTCATCATCGATCAACGCCCGTGATTTCGCGTCTTTCAGGATGTTGTAGGTTTTTTGCGACATGGGACCCTCCTCACTTACGGATACGCGCCTGTTACCAAAATAAGCGCAACCCGACTTCCATGGCGACCATTAATAACAGCGCAAATCATTGCCGCAATTAGACAATGGGCCGGTTTGCGAAACCCGACGGCAACAATTGCAATTCGACGGGCTTGCGGTTATAAGAACGCCGATTTCCCGGAAATGGTGGTTTCATCCACGGCCCGCGCCCCCGGAGCGGACGGACAGGAGGATTGTATTCATGGCACAGCAGCTTCTCATGCCTAAGGCGACCGCCGTCTGGCTTGTTGACAACACCGCATTGAGCTTCGATCAGATCGCGCAGTTCTGCAAACTGCACCCGCTTGAGGTAAAGGCCATCGCCGATGGCGAATCCTCGCAGGGCATCAAGGGTCTCGACCCTGTCGCAACCGGACAGCTTTCCCGCGAAGAGATCTCGGCCGCCGAGGCCAATCCCGAGCTGAAGCTGAAACTCTCGGAGCCGAAGGTTCGGGTGCCTGAATCCAAGCGCAAGGGACCGCGTTACACTCCGGTGTCCAAGCGACAGGACCGGCCCAATGCGATTCTCTGGCTGGTCCGCAATCATCCCGAACTCAAGGATGCCCAGATCTCGCGTCTGGTCGGCACCACCAAGTCGACCATCGAGCAGATCCGCGGCCGCACCCACTGGAACGCAGCCAACCTGACGCCGATGGATCCGGTCACCCTCGGCCTTTGCACCCAGATCGACCTTGACCTGGAAGTCGAGCGCGCCTCCAAGAACCGCGGCGCACTTGCCGATTCGGAACACGGAAGCGTGCTTCTGTCTGCCCGCGAGACCGAATCCGAGATGCCGGTCGAGGACGAGGGCGAAAAGGAAATCGACGCGGATGCCGTCTTTGCCAAGCTGTCCTCGATGAAGCGCGTCGAGCCGGAAGAAGACGAAGACAACAACTGAGGCTTCAGGTCCATGTCAAATGCAGAAGGCCCGGCATTGCCGGGCCTTCGTCGTTTCTGCCGTTCAGGTGCCGGCAGTTTTGTGCAGTTCCGGCTAGTCTTTCACCGGAACCGTGTAATTGAGCGGCATCCGTCCGCCATCGGCATAAATCGTCTGCCCGGTGACATAGCTTGCATCCGGCGAGAGCAGGAAGGCCGTGACGGCGGCAATCTCCGACGGATCTCCGATCCGGCCAAGCGGCGTACGCGACAGGATGCGGTTCCTGGCTTCCGCATTGTCGACAACCGTCGCAAGCAGATCGGTCATGATGGAACCCGGGCCAACCGCGTTGACGCGGATGCCATGCGGTGCCAGCGACAACGCCATCACCTTGGTCAACTGGCTGATGCCACCCTTGGAGACCGAGTAGGGTACCTGGTTGGCGATCGCGAACGTGTCATTGATCGACGACATGTTGACGATCGAGCCGGGTTCCTCGCCGTTTCCGATCTGCTCGACCATGTGGCGCGCGACGGCCTGTCCGCACAGGAAGGCACTCTTGAGGTTGACGCCCATCACCCGGTCGAAATCGGCTTCTTCCAGATCCAGAAAATCAGCGGCGTGAACGATGCCGGCATTGTTGACCAGGGCATTGATGGAACCGAAGGCATCGATGGTCTTTGCAACCAGATTGTGCACATCCAGCCGCTCGGATACATCGGTGGCCGTAAATCGAACCTCGCCATCTCCTGAAACAGCGTCAACCGCAGCCGAGCCCGCGGCCTCATCGATATCGGCGATCATTACCTTCGCGCCCTCGGACGCCAGGCGGCGTACGATGGCAAGCCCGATACCCTTGGCGCCACCGGTCACGATGGCTGTTCGTCCGTCCAGTCTCATGGTTTTTCCTTTCCCGGGGCGCCGTGTCTTCCATTGGAAGACTCAGAAGCCCAAATCCGTCTTGTGCAGCCTCCGGCCCGAAAACCTGGCGGTTTTCAAGGGCCGGGGCTTTGGCGAAACGGCGGGACATTGACTTGGACGGTGAGCAAGGTCAATCGCTCTTGCCGGTGATCCCGCGTTTTGCGAGCACCTCGCTGATTTCATCAAGGATGGCGGGATCATCGATCGTGGCCGGCATTTTCCATGCCTCGCCATCGGCGATTTTCTGCATGGTCGCCCGCAGGATCTTGCCCGAACGGGTCTTGGGCAGCCGCTTGACCACCATCACGTTCTTGAATGCCGCAACCGGACCGATCTGGTCACGGACAAGCTTGACCACTTCCTTCTCGACGTCTTCCTCGCTCCGCCCGTTGGAATTGTTGATGACGATGAAACCGGCCGGAATCTGGCCTTTCATGCTGTCCGCAATACCGATCACCGCGCATTCCACAACATCGGGGTGGCCCGAGACCGCTTCCTCCATGCCGCCGGTCGACAGCCGGTGACCGGCGACATTGATGATGTCATCCGTGCGCGCCATGATGAACAGGTAGTCATCCTCGTCGATGAAGCCGGCGTCGGCGGTCTTGTAGTAGCCGGGAAACTCCGCGAGATAGGCATCGCGGAACCGGTTCTCGGCGTTCCAGAGCGTCGGCAGGCAGCCAGGCGGCAGCGGCAATTTGACGACGATATTTCCGAGCGTCCCAGCAGCGACCGGATGGCCGGCATCATCGACAACCTGCACGTCGTAACCCGGCATGGGTACCGCCGGAGAACCATACTTGACCGGCAGCAGGCCAAGCCCCATCGGGTTGCCGGCAATGGTCCAGCCGGTCTCGGTCTGCCACCAATGGTCGATCACCGGCACCTTGAGCATCCGCTCTGCCCAATGGATGGTGTCAGGGTCCGCCCGTTCGCCCGCCAGGAACAGCGCCCGGTAGCCGGACAGATCGTATTTGCCGATGAAGCTGCCTTCGGGGTCTTCCTTTCGGATGGCGCGGAAAGCGGTCGGCGCGGTGAACAGCACGGCAACCTTGTGTTCAGAGATCACCCGCCAGAAGGTGCCCGCATCGGGCGTACCGACCGGCTTGCCTTCGAACACGATGGTGGTGTTGCCGTGCAACAGCGGCGCATAGACGATGTAGGAATGTCCGACGACCCAGCCGATATCGGATGCCGCCCAGAACACTTCACCCGGCTTGACGCCGTACATCGCGTGCATCGACCAGTGAAGCGCCGCCATGTGGCCGCCATTGTCGCGCACCACGCCTTTCGGCTGCCCCGTCGTGCCGGATGTGTAAAGGACATAGAGCGGATCGGTTGCAGCGACCGGTGTACAGGCGACCTTCCGCCCGGCATTGGCGGCAACCAGCTCCGCATAATCGAAATCCCGGCCCTCGATCAGGTCGCAGCGATGTTGCTCCCGCTGCAGAACGATCGTCGCATCCGGCTTGTGCCGCGAATGCTCGATCGCCGCATCAAGCAAGGGCTTGTAGGCAACAATCCGGCCCGGCTCGATACCGCAGGACGCGCTGACGATCAGCTTTGCCTGGCTGTCCTCGATCCTTGTGGCAAGCTCCGAGGCCGCAAAACCGCCAAACACCACCGAATGCACGGCGCCAAGCCGCGCGCAGGCCAGCATCGCCACGATGGCTTCCGGTACCATCGGCATGTAGATGACCACCCGGTCGCCCTTGCCTACGCCCTTGTCCGACAGCGCGCCGGCAAATGCCTCGACCTCCGCCAGCATGTCCCGATAGCTGATGGTCCGCTTCGAACCGGTGATCGGGCTGTCGTAGATCAGCGCCGCCTGATCAGCCCGTCCACCGGACACATGGCGGTCCAGGCAGTTGTGGCAGGTGTTTGTGACCCCGTCCGGATACCAGCCGCCATAGACACCCAGATCGGGATCGAACGCTGTCTCCGGCTTTGTAAACCAGTCGATAGCGGCAGCCTGATCCATCCAGAAACCTTCCGGATTGCTGCGCCAGCTCTCGTAGACCTCGGCATAACGGCTTGTCATGATATTCTCCTCCCGGAACACGCCAGCGCAACACGGAAAGATGCGCAGGCACTGTCAAAAGCCCCAATTCGCCGGCACCCTATGCCTGTCGGCAGACGGCGAAAACTAGACGATGGGCTAGGTCATGCCGTCAAATCGATTAGCGGGCTCCAAAAATCGCCGACCCGACCCTCACCTCCGTCGCACCGAGGCCAATTGCGGTCTCGAAATCGTCCGACATGCCCATCGACAGGGTCTTGATGCCGTTCTTACCGGCAATCTTGCCGAGCAGTGCAAAGTGCGGGCCGGGATTTTCATCCACCGGCGGAATGCACATCAGGCCGGTGATCTTGAGATCCAGATCATCCCGGCACATCGCGATGAAGGCATCCGCTTCCTCCGGCTCGATCCCGGCCTTCTGCGGTTCGGACCCTGTATTGACCTGCACGTAAAGACCCGGGTGCCTGTCCTGCTTCTTGATTTCCCGCGCGATTTCCCTGGCAATCTTTTCACGGTCAACGCTCTGGATGACATCGAACAGTGCCACTGCATCCGCCGTCTTGTTGGATTGAAGTGGCCCGATGAGATGCAACTCGATCCCCTGAGCTTCAGCTTTGAGGCCGGGCCATTTTGATTGCGCCTCCTGAACCCGGTTCTCGCCAAAAACGCGCTGTCCGGCCTCGATGACCGGTCTGATCTCGTCGGCTGACTTTGTCTTGGACACCGCCACCAGCCGGACCGCGCCACTCTCCCGGCCCGCTTCGGCTTCGGCGGCAGCGATAGCCGCGCGCACTCTCTCCAAGTTTTCCCGTGCGTTCACGCTGTGCTCCATATGCTTGCTTTCAAAACCTTCAGAAGGTGTTAGCGCAGCCCGGCCGGCTTGCCAATCAGGCCATGGTTTCGACCGGTGCGCCCGATGCGTCGGCCTGGACCAGCCAAACCGTCCCGAACTTGGGCGCCAAAGCCGCTCAATGGTTGACGCTTGGCGGGTTTCATGGTGAAGGTCGCGACAAAATCTGACAGGTTTTCTGGTGACCCTTTATGGCAATTGAACGATACAATCCCAAACAGGCGGAAACCCGCTGGCAGCGCATGTGGGAAGAAGCGCGGATTTTCGAGACCGACAACGACAGTCCGGACCCGAAATACTACGTACTCGAGATGTTTCCCTATCCGTCCGGCCGGATCCACATGGGGCATGTCCGCAATTACGCCATGGGAGATGTCGTCGCCCGCTACAAGCGCGCCAAGGGCTTCAACGTGCTCCACCCGATGGGCTGGGACGCCTTCGGCATGCCGGCCGAGAACGCCGCGATCCAGAACAAGGTCCACCCGCGCGACTGGACCTATGCCAATATTGACGCCATGCGCAAGCAGCTCAAGTCGATGGGCCTGTCGCTCGACTGGAGCCGCGAATTTGCCACCTGCGACGTCGACTACTACAAGCAGCAGCAGGCGCTGTTTCTCGATTTCCTCAAGGCCGGCCTGATCTACCGCCGCAATTCCAAGGTCAACTGGGATCCGGTCGACATGACGGTGCTTGCCAACGAGCAGGTCATCGACGGTCGCGGCTGGCGCTCGGGTGCACTGGTCGAACAGCGCGAGCTGACCCAATGGTTCTTCAGGATTTCGGATTTCGCCGACGATCTTCTGACCTCGCTTGATGAACTCGATCAGTGGCCCGAAAAGGTCCGGCTGATGCAGAAGAACTGGATCGGCAAGTCCGAAGGCCTCTCGCTGCGCTGGGAAATCGCCGACCCGGCGCTGGCCGGCGGAGCCAACGACATCGAGGTCTACACCACCCGTCCCGACACCCTGTATGGCGCATCGTTCCTGGCGATTGCCGCCGATCATCCGCTCGCCAGGGAACTGGCCGCCAAGGATCCGGCGATCGCCGAGTTCTGCGATCAGTGCCGTCGTGCCGGCACATCGCTGGCAGCACTCGAGACCGCCGAGAAAACCGGTCTGAAGACCGCGGTCAGCGTGGTCCACCCGCTCGACCCGGACTGGACGGTTCCGGTCTACATCGCCAATTTCGTTTTGATGGATTACGGCACCGGCGCCATTTTTGGCTGCCCCTCGGGAGACCAGCGCGACCTCGATTTTGCCCGCAAGTACAATCTGCCGGTTACGCCCGTGGTGATGCCGGCGGATGCCGACGCGGCAAGCTTTGTCATCACCGACACTGCCTATGTGGGCGATGGCGTGATGATCAATTCCCGTGATCTCGATGGCATGACACCGGACCAGGCATTCGATGCGGTCGCCAACCTCCTCGAAGCCCGGACACTGGGCAACGCTCCGCAGGCTGCGCGAAAGACCAATTTCCGGCTGCGCGACTGGGGACTGTCCCGCCAACGCTACTGGGGCGCGCCGATCCCGGTGATCCACTGCGATGATTGCGGTGTTGTTCCTGTGCCGACTAAGGATCTGCCGGTCAAGTTGCCTGACGACGTCACGCTCGACAAACCGGGCAATCCGCTCGATCACCATCCAACCTGGAAACATGTCGACTGCCCGGCCTGTGGCAAGGCAGCCCGGCGCGAAACCGATACGATGGACACCTTTGTTGACTCGTCCTGGTATTTTGCCCGTTTCACGGCACCGCGTCACGACACCCCGACCGATCCCTCGGTTGCCAGCGCCTGGCTGCCGGTTGACCAGTACATCGGCGGTATCGAGCATGCGATCCTGCACCTTCTCTATTCACGCTTCTTCACCCGCGCCATGCGCCAGACCGGCCATGTCGACCTCAAGGAGCCGTTCCGCGGTCTCTTCA
The DNA here is from genome assembly GCF_024105735.1 of Parahoeflea alexandrii. GTDB lineage: Bacteria > Pseudomonadota > Alphaproteobacteria > Rhizobiales > Rhizobiaceae > Hoeflea > Hoeflea alexandrii. The sequence goes on from NZ_JAAAML010000002.1 coordinate 366,139, forward strand.
CCCAGGGCATGGTGGTCCATGAAACCTACCGCACCGGAGGCGAAGGCAAGCCGGACTGGGTACCGCCCGCCGAGGTGGTGATCGAGGAACTCGACGGCACCCGCCGGGCCCGCCATGCCAAAACGGGCGAGCCTCTGACCATTGGGTCTATCGAGAAGATGTCCAAGTCCAAGAAGAACGTTGTCGATCCGGATGACATCATCGATAGCTATGGTGCTGATACTGCACGCTTTTTCATGCTTTCCGATTCACCACCGGACCGCGATGTGATCTGGACCGAAGCCGGCGTCGAAGGCGCTCACCGCTTCGTTCAGCGGATCTGGCGATTGCTGGGCGAAGCTGCCCCGGAACTTAAAGCAACCGAAGCTGCAACCGGAACAGATGGTACGGCGCTCGCTGTTTCACGCGCAGCACACAAGACCGTCAAGGCCATCGGTGAAGACATCGAGAAGCTCGCCTTCAACAAGGCCGTTGCCCGGCTTTATGAACTGGTCAACACGATGGCTGCCCCCCTCTCGGATGTCGCTGCGGGCAAGGCCGAAACCAAACTGAAGGCAGCCTGCAAGCAGGCCTCCGACATGATCGTGCTGCTGATAGCACCGATGATGCCCCATTTGGCCGAAGAATGCTGGAAATTGCTCGGCAATGACGGCATGGTGGCAACCACACCGTGGCCGGACTACGATGCCAGCCTTGTGATGGATGATCAGGTCACCCTGCCGGTTCAGATCAATGGCAAGAAGCGCGGAGAATTGACAATTGATCGCAATGCCGATCAAGCTGCCGTGGAACAAGCCGTGTTGGCGCTTGAGTTTGTCCAGAACGCGACTGGAGGCAATCCACCGCGCAAACTTATCGTCGTACCCCAAAGGATCGTCAATGTTGTCGTTTGAAGCTGCCGGATCAGGATGGAAAGCCAGGGGTCTCGCGGCCGCTCTCGGCCTTGGACTGCTGGCCGGCTGCCAGGCACAGCCGCTGTACGGGTCGATGAGCGGCGCCAGCCAGTCGATCACTGTCTCCGAGGCAGATTCGCGTGTCGAGCAGGTCGTTCGCAACGAACTGGTGCTCGGCTTTGGCGGCGAACAGCAGAACGGTGCTTACCAGCTCAATCTGAGCGTCAGCGCCGGCCTCTCCGGCCTTCTGCCCGGCGGCCTGGACAATGAATTTTCAGCTGCTCGAACCACGGTGACCGTCACCTACGTGCTCAAGTCGACCAGCACCGGGGAAACCGTCAAGTCAGGCTCCCGTTTTGCCGATGCACAGCTTGATCTTCCATCGCAGAATTTCGCGCAGGAAAGAGCCAAGCTTGAAGCCGAAGATCGGGCAGCGCGCCAGGTGGCAGCCCTCGTCCGCGCCGATATTGCGGCAGCGCTTGCCCGATAGATCTGCAACCGGTTTGAACGGGCGGCATGGCACAACTCAAGTCTCATGAATTTTCAGGTTTTCTGCGACGGGAAGGCACACCCTATCGCATCATACTGATCTATGGACCGGATCGGGGCCTGGTTTCCGAACGGGCAAGCGAAATCGCCGCAAAGACCGGCGTGGATCTCAAGGACGATTTCGCTGTTCTGAAACTGGAAGCATCGGACCTTTCGGGCGACCCGGGCAGATTGGCCGATGAATTCGGAGCAATCAGCCTGTTTGGCGGCGACCGGTTGGTCTGGGTAAAAAATGCCGGCAATGATCGCGGGCTGATACAGGCGCTGACAGCGCTCGTGGAAACCGAGCCCGGTTCATCCCATCTCCTGGTCGAGGCCGGAGATCTGAAAAAGGGCAGTGCTCTGCGCAAGCTGATTGAGAACGCCCGCACAGCTCTCGCCATACCCTGTTATGCAGATGATGCCCGCGGTATTCAGACGCTGATGGACGAGGAGTTGGGTGCAGCCGGTCTCACCATCCAGCCAGATGCACGTCAACGCCTTGCGCAGCTTCTCGGAGGTGATCGGCTCGCCAGTCGCAACGAATTGAAAAAGCTAGCACTTTACTGCCATGATTCGGGCAAGGTGACCGACGAGGATGTGATCGAGGCGATGGGCGATGTTGCCGCCCTGTCGGTTGATGATGCTGTTGATGCGGTCTTTTCGGGAGATCCGGTGCGGCTTGAGGCAGCACTCGAACGGATTCTGGCCTCCAAGACCTCCGTGTTCCTGGTCATGCGAAGCTGCATCCTGCAGTTCGAACAGCTCGACGCCATGCGGTCGCTGGTCGAAAACCACGGACGCCAACCCGCCCAGGCGATGACCGAAAAAGGCCGTGGCATTCACTTCAAGCGCAAGCCTGTGGTTGAAAAGGCACTTCGTCACTGGCGGCTTCCGGCAATAAACCGGGAAATGCGCCGGTTGGCCGACGCCGTGCTCGAAACCCGGCGCAGGCCGCAGCTTGAGGCCTCCATAGCCCGGCAAGCGCTGCTGCGCACGTGCCTGCTCAGCCGCTGACGGATCTTGATCTTCTGAAAATCAGGCTATTTCTCGCCCAGAAGCCGACACAACTCATCAAGTTGTTCGAGCGACTTGTACTCGATCCGCAACTGCCCGCCCTGCCCCTTGTGGGCCAGCTGGACCTTCAGTCCGAGCACATCGGAAAGGCTGCGTTCAAGCGCCAACGTGTCCGCGTCCTTCTCTTCCGGACGGGTCGCCGACTTGGTTTCAATTCCTGCCGGACTGGAACCCTGTTCTGCATCCCTCTGTGCCAGCTTTTCGGCGTCACGAACCGAGAGACCTTCCCCGGCGATCTTTCGCGCCAGGCCGACCGGATCGGACGTGGACACGATGGCGCGCGCATGGCCGGCAGACAGCGCACCTTCGGCCAGCATCTGCCGCACTTCGTCCGGAAGCTTCAGCAGGCGCAGCGAATTGGCCACGTGGCTGCGGCTTTTACCGATGACTTCGCCCAGATCATTCTGGGTATAGCCATACTGCGCAATCAGCTGCTCATAGCCCTGGGCTTCTTCAAGCGCATTGAGATCGGCGCGCTGGACGTTCTCGACAATGGCAATCTCAAGCGCTGTCCGGTCGTCAACGTCCCGCACGATGACCGGAATATCCACCAGGCCGGCCATCTGCGCTGCGCGCCACCGGCGTTCACCTGCGATGATTTCATACCGGCCTTCACCTGCGCTGCGCACCATCACCGGCTGCACGATGCCGTGTTGCCGGATCGACCGCGACAGGTCTTCAAGATCGGCCGGATCGAAGCTGCGGCGCGGATTGCGCGGGTTGCGGCTGACATGCTCGATCGGTACCATCCGGTCAGCTGAAACTGCCGGTTTCGACTGAGCCTGCACCGGCTGGTCAATCTCGCCGATCAGCGCAGCCAAGCCACGTCCCAGTCGCTTCTTTGTTACATCGTCTGACATCGTCTCATCCACTCTTGCCGTCGACCTGCAGGGGTCAGGCAGCCTTGCGATTGCGTTCGCGCTGAATTACCTCTGAAGCCAGCTGCAGATAGGCCTGGCTGCCTGCGCACTTCAGATCATAGAGAATTGCCGGTTTTCCATAGGACGGCGCTTCCGATACACGCACATTTCGGGGGATCAGGGTTCGGTAGACCTTGTCGCCCAGATGCGAGCGGACATCCTCGACCACCTGAAGCGCAAGATTGTTGCGCGCATCATACATGGTCATGACGATACCCTGGATATCCAGCGTCGGATTGAGCGAATCCCGGACCTGACCGACCGTCTCCAGCAACTGGCTCAAGCCCTCCAGCGCGAAGAATTCGCACTGCAGCGGGACAAGAATCGAATGCGCGGCCGCCATGGCGTTCATCGTCAGCAGGTTGAGCGACGGCGGGCAATCGATCAGCACATAACTGTAGCGCATCGCCTCTTCGGTCTGAAGCGCCTTGCGCAGACGAAACACCCGGTCCGGCGTGCCGGCAATTTCCATCTCGACGCCAAGCAGATCCATCGTCGAGGGAATGATGCTCAGATGCGGCACGGCGGTCTGCATCACGGTCTCGCCGATTGTGGCATTCTGCGTCAGGAGATCATAGGCCGAGACACCACGGTCCTTGCGATCTATACCCAGCCCGGTGCTGGCGTTGCCCTGCGGGTCGATATCGACAATCAGGACTTCCTCGCCAATCGCCGCGAGCGCGGTCGCGAGATTGATGGCGGTGGTTGTCTTGCCCACGCCGCCTTTTTGGTTGGCAATGGTTATGATCCGGTTCTTCGAAACTTGCATCGAGAGGGTCCGCGGCCTAGTTGCGCTTGGAAAGATTACTGATCTCCAGGATTGCCGATCCATCCTGTGCCAGACTTTGATGTTCTACCAGATCAAAGCACCACAGGTCACGCGCTGATCCGACTTCTCCAAGATAATCCAACCCTTTGTGAAACCACATTTGCACCGAGGGATTGTCCTCCGCATAAGGAGCGGCGTAATCAAGCAAATCGGACAGAGAAGCCAGCGCACGTGCCGAAATCGCATCGATTTTTTCCAGCTTATGCCGCGCATCCTCGATTCGAATCGGATGAACACTGGCCCGAGCGCCAGTTTCAAGAATCACCTGACGCAGAAATGCAGCCTTCTTGTTGTTGCTTTCGACCAGATACACCCAACCTTGCTGATGCTCTGCAAGGCAAATGGCCGTGACCAGACCAGGAAAGCCGGCCCCACTGCCCATGTCGAGCCAACGCATCGATTGTGGCTTCAGCCAATAGAGCTGAAGACTGTCAAGAACATGCCGCTGCCATAGTTCCGGCAGGGTATTCGGCGAAATGAGATTGATCGAAATCTGCCATTTTCGCACGAGGTCCGCATAAAGGCTCAGCTTGTCCCATGTTTCACGTGAAACAAAAGCGGAATCCGGGAAGAAGCCTTTGGAAACATCAAACTGGGTCATTTATCCAATTGCCCTGTCCGTGACGCTACCGGAGTACTTCCGGAGATTCGCCAAAAGAAGTGCTACGGCAGCAGGTGTCATCCCCTCGATCCGTTCCGCATGGCCAACCGATGGTGGGCGAATGCGTTCGAGCTTGGTCTTCAGCTCCTGCGACAGACCGGGAAGATTATCATAGCGAAAATCATCAGGGATTCGTCTTCCCTCTTCGCGCCGGCGCTCTTCGATGTCCTGCGCCTGCCTATCAAGATACACAGCATAGACGGCATCAATGGCAGCAGACTCAAGAACCTTGCGTCCATGCGCGGACAGATCCGGCCAGATATGAAGAATCCGCTCAACGGAGATATCAGGGTAAGATAGCAGCTGAAATGCTGTGCGGCGAATACCGTCCTTGTTCAGGGAAAGTCCAAATTTTTCAGCTTCGCTGGGCGAAAGGCTCAACTGCTTCAGATCCGAAAGACATTTCGCCAACGAATCGAAGTAAGCCGTGAACCTTTCCTGACGATTCGTGGACACACACCCGAGCGCTATTGCCTTGGGTGTAAGACGCAGTTCCGCATTGTCGGCACGCAACGACAGCCGATACTCGGCCCGGGAGGTAAACATCCGATAGGGCTCACTTACACCCTTTGTCGTAAGATCATCAATCATGACCCCTATATAGGAATCCGTCCTGCTGAAAATACAGGAATCCCGCTTTTGAACTTTCAGCGCCGCATTGAGACCGGCAACCAGGCCCTGAGCCCCCGCTTCTTCGTAGCCGGTTGTGCCATTGATCTGCCCGGCCAGAAACAGACCACTGATGCGCCGTGTCTCCAGCGTGTGGCCGAGTTCTCTCGGATCGACATGATCATATTCTATCGCATAGCCCGCCTGAAGAATTCGGACATCCTCAAGCCCTGGAATTGTCCGGAGAAACGATTCCTGCACATCCTCAGGCAACGAAGTGGATATCCCGTTGGGATACACGGTTGAATCGTCTAGGCCTTCGGGTTCGAGGAAAATCTGGTGACCATCTCTTTCACCGAACCTGACGATCTTGTCCTCGATCGACGGGCAATAGCGTGGGCCGACGCCTTCGATCTGACCCGAATACATGGCTGACCGATGTATGTTGTCCTGGATGATCCGGTGGGTTTCAGGCGTAGTCCGCGTGATACCGCACCTGATCTGGCGTACTTCGATCCGATCGGTAAGAAAAGAAAAGGGGATGGGCTCGGCATCGGCTTCCTGCCACTCGACACGATCCCAGTTTATGGTGTTACCGTCGAGCCGTGCCGGTGTGCCCGTCTTCAGCCTTCCGAGTTGAAACCCTGACCTTTCCAGTGTCCCCGACAAGCCTACAGACGGATCTTCGTTCATTCTGCCGGCAGGTATCTTCCGATCGCCAATGTGAATGAGGCCGCGGAGAAAGGTTCCGGTGGTCAGAACAACCGCACCGCAATCGATCAGCCGTCCGTCCTTGAGCAAAACACCTTCGATTCCGTCCTCGTTCATCTTGAGGTCTTCCGCCTCGCCCTCGATGATGTCGAGATTGGGTATAGCGTCCAGCAATCCCCGGATCGCTTCCCTGTAGAGCTTCCGGTCAGCCTGTGTTCTCGGACCCCATACGGCCGGTCCCTTGCGGCGGTTCAGCATGCGGAACTGAATACCTGATTGGTCAGCGGCAAGGCCCATGAGGCCATCCATGGCATCGATCTCTCGAACAAGATGACCCTTCCCAAGACCACCGATGGCCGGATTGCAAGACATGGTGCCAATCGTGTCTCGCCGATGAGTCACCAGCGCGGTCTTCACTCCAAGACGTGCAGCGGCAGCGGCAGCCTCGCTGCCTGCATGGCCTCCGCCAATCACAACTACATCGTACTTCATAGAATGCCTCCAGGAGACGGTGTTCTTGGTCAGCCAAAGCCGAAAGTCAAGGCACATCGTTTCACGTGAAACGTACACGATGCTCGCTGAGCTGGCTGTTGTTGGGGTCAGTGTTTCACGTGAATCACAGGCATGGCCCAGTAATGCACTGTTCCACGTGAATCATTTGCCTACACAGAATTCCGAAAAAATAACGCCGAGCAGATCTTCAACATCGACCTTGCCGGTAATGCGGCCCAAGGCGGTTGCCGCGTTCCGCAGATACTCGGATCGGACTTCAATTGGCAGATTCCGACCTATTACTGCCTTTTCTGCCTCGGCGACGCAGGTCTTGAGATATTGAACATGCCTATCTCTCGTGGGCAGTGCTTCACCTGCCCCCGGATGGTTCTGGCCGATCCGGTTCTTTATTTCCTTCATCAGAAAATCAATGCCGGATCCCGTCTTGGCAGATATGGACAGGACTTCGGAGGCTGTTGTCCCAAATTCCAACTGGCGTAAATCCGACTTTGTCAACAGAAGCAGACTGTTTGGGCTTACACCGGCTGTCGCGCCAACGGCAGTATCAACAGCTGTGGCATCTCTCAGCTCGAGCACCAAATCCGCCTCTTCCGCGGCCCTCAGACTTCGCCTTATGCCCTCGAGTTCAATCTGGTCCTCCGAAGACCGAATGCCAGCGGTATCCTGAACCAGGACAAGATGCCCGCCAATATCCAGGCGAACCTCGACAATATCCCGTGTGGTACCCGCAATATCGGATACTATGGCGACATCGCGTTGGGCCAGCGCGTTCAACAATGACGATTTGCCGGCGTTCGGCGGACCTATCAGGGCTATCCTGAATCCATCCCTGACAATTTCCCCCACCCTTGCCCTGGACAAGTGCTGCTTCATCTCGTCAAGCAGAGCCTGCATCTCTGGCCATATCCGGTCTGAAACCGCGCCCGGAATGTCGTCTTCATCTGAAAAATCGAGTTCGGCTTCCACCATCGCCCGGGCATGTGTCATCTTGTGCGCCCAGCCGGAATAAAGTGAACCCAGAACACCTTCTGCCTGGCCCATAGCCTGTTTCCGCTGTGCCTCGGTTTCTGCCCGGATGAGATCGGACAGTCCTTCGACTGCCGTCAGATCCATTCGGCCGTTCTCGAAAGCCCGCTTGGTGAATTCACCAGCTTCTGCATGACGTAGACCGGGTAAATCCGACAGGCGAGAGAGCACCGCGGATATCGACGCCCGTCCGCCATGGATCTGCAGTTCAGCGACATCTTCACCGGTAAACGAATGCGGCGATGGAAAAAACAGGCTGAGTCCGTGATCGAGAACCTGACCCGAGGCATCACGCAACTTGGCAAGTCGTGCCATACGGGGTTGCGGTACTTCTCCGACGATTGTTTCGAGTACGAATCGAACTTGCGGCCCCGAAACCCGTATGATTGCAACCCCGGCCGGCGGAGCGCCTGAGGACAGGGCGAATATTGTATCCCGCATATTCGTACCGGTTTCGAACCAAATCGGAGGTTTGTGAGATTCGTCAGGTATTCATGGAATCGAAGAAGTCGCTGTTGGTCTTGGTCTGCTTCAGCTTGTCGATCAGGAACTCGATAGCGTCGGTGGTGCCCATCGGTGCCAGGATGCGGCGCAGCACGAAAATCTTCTGAAGATCCTGTTTCGGCACCAGCAGGTCTTCTTTGCGGGTACCGGATTTGAGAATATCCATTGACGGGAATATTCTCTTGTCTGCAACCTTGCGGTCCAAAACGATTTCAGAGTTGCCGGTACCCTTGAATTCTTCAAAGATGACTTCGTCCATGCGCGACCCGGTGTCGATCAACGCGGTCGCAATGATGGTCAGTGACCCGCCTTCCTCGATGTTTCGCGCTGCACCGAAGAACCTCTTCGGGCGCTGCAGCGCATTTGCATCCACACCGCCGGTCAGCACCTTGCCCGATGAAGGAACAACTGTGTTGTAGGCGCGGCCAAGGCGTGTGATCGAATCCAGCAGGATGATCACGTCACGGCCGTGCTCGACAAGCCGCTTGGCCTTCTCGATGACCATCTCCGCCACCTGAACGTGGCGCACAGCCGGTTCGTCGAACGTGGAGGCCACCACCTCGCCCTTGACCGAGCGCTGCATGTCCGTGACTTCTTCCGGACGTTCGTCGATCAACAGAACGATCAGGTAGCAATCGGGATGGTTGGCTGTAATTGAATGGGCGATGTTCTGCAGGAGAACCGTTTTACCTGTGCGCGGCGGTGCAACAATCAGCCCACGCTGGCCCTTGCCGAGCGGTGCGACCAGGTCGATTACGCGCGCCGAGATATCCTTGGTCGTGGGATTGTCGATTTCCATCTTGAACCGCTCATCCGGATAAAGCGGCGTGAGATTGTCAAAATGAACCTTGTGACGGATCTTTTCGGGATCCTCGAAATTGATCGTGTTGACCTTCAACAGGGCAAAATAGCGCTCGCCCTCCTTCGGACCCCGAATCGGACCTTCAACGGTATCGCCGGTCTTCAGCGAGAACCGACGAATCTGCGATGGCGAGATGTAGATATCATCCGGCCCCGGAAGGTAGTTCGCATTGGCCGAGCGCATGAAACCAAAGCCGTCCTGCAGAACCTCGACCACGCCTTCGCCGATGATTTCGACTTCCTGTGCAGCCAGCTGCTTGAGGATCGCAAACATCAATTCCTGCTTGCGCATCACACCAGCATTTTCGACCTCGACCGATTCTGCAAACGCCAGAAGATCGGTAGGAGTTTTGTTCTTGAGCTCTTGAAGCTTCATTTCCTGCATGGGAAATCCAAATTTCGACATTGAAGATATGGGAAGTGGCGGGCATTCACGATCCGGCCTGTGCAGGCCGGCCAGACTGGTACTGGCGCCCACCATAGAAGGTGTTGATTGCTAAATAGCGATTCACGTGAAACGTCGCAAGCCCTGTCCGCGCATATTCTCTCGCGCTTGGGCAGTGACGGATGCTCCGGCCAAACCCTGGCCCTGCACAGTCAGGCGAAGGGCTTGATGATCACCATGATCACCACGAGGATCATCAGCACCGTCGGGATTTCATTGGCCATCCGCCATTGGCGTGCCGTCATGGTGTTCTGCCCGGCCGCAAACCGCCGTGCCGACCGGCTGAGAAAGACGTGAAACGCAGTCAGACCGACAACGGCCACGATCTTGATCCAAAGCCAGGTACCCATGAAGCTGAACCCGTCCCATGCCAGCCACAGACCCACGACCCAGGACACCATCATGGCCGGGTTCATGATCACCTTGACCAGACGCTGCTCCATGACAACGAATGTGGTCGAGGGCTCGCTCCCGGCCGCAGCGTCGGCATGATAGACAAAAAGCCGCGGCAGGTAGAACAACCCGACCATCCATGAAATGACAGCGACGATGTGCAGAACCTTGAGCCAGCCATAAAGCCAGTCCGGCTGGAACCACCAGGCAGCCAGTGCGGCCAGAACCACCACGGCAATGCTGAGATAGGCCTTGGTGCGGGCCTTGCTGCCTTCGGCCTGGCTTGTAGCGCGTTGCTCGTTCACCGGCCTGCGGCGCCCCGGATCCGGTTCATCAACCGGGTGACGTTCTCGGGATCGGCTTGCGGCGTGATTCCATGGCCCAGATTGAAGATCAGCGGACCTTTGCCAAGCGTATCGAGCACTTCGTCGATGCCTTCATCCAGCGCAGTGCCGCCTGCCACCATGCGCAGCGGATCAAGATTACCCTGCACAGCACCACCCTGCTGGATCTGCCGCGCCAGCTTGGACGGCACCGTCCAGTCGAGACCGACACAATCGACGCCGGTGGCAGCCCGATAGGTTTCCAGAAGTGCGCCAGCTCCCTTGGCAAATCCGATGATCGGAACCCCCGGGCGTTCACGGCGGATCCGGTCGACCATGTGTTTCACCGGACCGATCGAATAGCGCGCAAAATCCGTTTCCGACAGCACTCCCGCCCAGGAGTCGAAGATCTGGACCGCATCCGCCCCAGCATCGATCTGCGCGATCAGGTAATCGGCCGACATATCCGACAGCAATGTGAGAAGGGACATGAAGGCTTCCGGATGCTGCATGGCAAACAATCGCGCCGGCGCCTGGTCAGGCGTCCCATGCCCGGCGATCATGTAGGTCGCCACCGTCCAGGGAGCCCCGCAGAAACCGAGTAGCGTCGTCTCGGCTGGCAGTTCCGCTCTCAGCCTGCGCACCGTCTCATAGACCGGCGCAAGGTGCGTGTGAATGTTCGAGGCATCAAGCGATGCAATGGCTTCCGGTGCAATCGGATCCATCAATGGCCCCGTGCCTTCGACAAACCGTACATTCCGGTCAAGCGCATCAGGAATGACAAGAATGTCGGAAAACAGGATGGCGGCATCAAAACCAAACCGTCTGATCGGTTGCAAGGTGACCTCGACAGCCAGGTCCGGTGTGTAGCAAAGGTCGAGAAAGCCCTTGGCCTTCGATCTGGTTGCTCGATACTCCGGCAGATATCTCCCTGCCTGCCGCATCAGCCACACCGGTGGAGGGAAGACGCTTTCACCGCCCAGCACCTTCATGACTTTACGATCACCGGTTTTTGTCATCCACCACTTCCCTTAAATAAATCCTTATTGAAAAGGATTCTGATTCTTAGACTCTGTGTTTTACGGGGATTCGCCGTTATCCACACTTCATCCACAGCTTGTCCATATAAGCAAGGACGGCCTTGAAGGCCAATCCGATTTCGAATTCAGATTTGCCGGAGACGGATTCGCCGCGTGATTCCAATCCCCTGCACGATACTTCGAATTTCCTTAACGCCGATGCCGGCACATTTTTCCCTGTTGTTCAACTCACCCCTGCCGAAACTCTCCCGGAGATCGCCATTGTGGACAAACTGGTGGTTTATCCCTTGCAATGAGAAGCCCCGGCGACCTACTTCGGACTTGTCCCGGTTTATCAACACCCTGCGGAGAATATTGTGGAGCAGACCAAAAACTATTTCCATCTGCATTTGATCTCCGATTCGACCGGCGAAACGCTGATGGCCGCAGGCCGGGCTGCCGCCGCCCAGTTCCAGGGGGCCCAGGCGCTCGAGCATGTCTACCCGCTGATCCGCACCCGCAAACAGTTGTTCGCGGTCCTCGATGCCATAGATGGTGCTCCGGGAATCGTCCTCTACACCATCGTAGACACCGAACTGGCATCGATCATTGAGCTCAAATGCCGGGACATGGGGCTTCCCAGCGTGTCGGTGCTGGAGCCGGTGATCAATGTCTTCCAGTCCTATCTTGGTGCGCCCTCCCGCCGTCGTGTCGGCGCCCAGCACGATATGGGAGAGGAATACTTCAAACGCATCGATGCGCTGAATTTCACCCTGGACCATGACGACGGCCAGCTGCCGGCCGATTTCAACGAGGCGGATCTGGTCATTCTCGGGATCAGCCGGACCTCGAAGACGCCGACGAGCATCTACCTCGCCAACCGCGGTATCAAGACAGCCAATATCCCGATCGTCCATGGCGTTCCGCTACCCCAAGACCTGATCAAGGCGACAAGGCCTGTCGTTGTCGGGCTCATTGCTTCCGTCGACAGGATCGCACAGGTCCGTCAAAACCGGATTCTCGGCGCAACCACCGGATATCAGGGCGAGCACTACACCGACCGCTCCCTGATCAGCGAAGAACTCAAATACGCCAGATCCCTGTGCGAGCGGCACGGCTGGCCGGTCATAGATGTGACCCGGCGGTCTATCGAGGAGACCGCAGCGGCCATTCTTGCCTTGCGCCCGAAGTGGCGTTAACCCCCTTTGGGTCCGCGACCCGCTTCGACAAAGGAGACCTCCATGCCGCCGCGCCTCGTTCTTGCTTCGGCGAGCCCATTTCGAAAGACCCTTCTCGAAAACGCCGGGCTCCATTTTGATGCCGAACCTGCGCAGATAGATGAACGGGCGGTCGAGGACACCATCGAAGGCCTGGATCCGGACGATGTGGCATTGATCCTGGCTGAGGCCAAGGCACAGGATGTATCGGGCCGCCACCCCGGCGCCCTCGTGATCGGCTCCGACCAGACCCTGTCGCTGGGAGGCGACATCTTCCACAAGCCCGCAAGCATGGATGAAGCCCGCCGCCGGCTTCTCAAGCTTTCGGGCAAGACCCACGAACTCAACAGCGCCATCGTGCTGGCAAGGGACGGCGAAACACTCTGGCGCCACATGTCGATCGCGCAGATGACCATGCGTGATCTGGATCCCGGCTTCGTCGGGCGTCACCTGGCCAATGTCGGAGACAGGGCGCTTTCCTCGGTCGGTGCCTACCAGTTTGAAGGTGAAGGCATCCAGTTGTTCGAGCGGATCGAGGGCGACTATTTTGCCATCATTGGTCTGCCGCTTCTGCCGCTCCTGGCAAAGCTCAGGGATCTGGAAGCCATTGATGGCTGAGTCTGAAAGCAATCCAACCCGTGCTTTCGTCATCGGGCATCCGATCGGTCATTCCCGCTCTCCGCTGATCCATGGATACTGGCTCAGGCTGGCCGGTCTTCCGGGCAGTTACCAGCCTGTCGAGGTGGCACCGGCCGAGCTGCCTGTCTTCATTCGTGCCTTGAAGGATGGATCTTCCGGTTTTGCCGGCGGCAATGTGACCATCCCCCACAAGGAAGCTGTTCTGGATCTTGTCGATGAGGCTGATCCCGTCGCCCGGGAGATCGGAGCCGCAAACACGCTTTGGTGCGAGAACGGGCGGGTCATGGCCACGAATACCGATTCGCACGGGTTTTCCGCCAATCTCGATCATCAGGCATCCGGATGGGATACGGGACGGACTGCGGTGATCCTGGGTGCCGGCGGAGCAAGCCGCGCCATCATTCATGCGCTGCTGTCGCGCGGCTTCAGCACAGTTCATGTCGTCAACCGCACCGAGACAAGAGCCCGTGCTCTGGTCGAAGCATTTGGCCCCCGACTTCAAGCCCACGCCATGGCAGAGCTTCCAGTTCTTCTTCGCGGGGCAGACCTGTTCGTCAACACAACATCTCTCGGCATGGACGGAAACGCGGTGCCGGAGATTGATTTCACCGTCATGAACCCGCAGGCGCTGGTCACCGATATCGTCTATGTTCCGCTCGAAACGCCAATCCTGGCCATGGCAAGGCGGCAGGGTCTGAAAACGGTCGACGGGTTGGGAATGCTGCTTCACCAGGCAGCGCCCGGTTTCGAGAAGTGGTTCGGAACACGACCGGAGGTTACGCCGGACTTGCGCCGGCTGATCATTGCCGACATGGAGGCGCACACATGATCATCATCGGCCTGACCGGCTCGATCGGCATGGGAAAATCGACCACCTCCGAGATGTTCAAATCACTCGGAGTTCCAGTCATCAGCGCCGACGAGATCGTCCATGATCTCTACAGTGCCGAGGCCGCCCCCCTCATCGAGGCGGCCTTTCCCGGCACGACAACCGGCGGGGTGGTCGATCGCCAGGCTCTTTCCGCGAAGCTGATGGCGGCGCCAGAGGGTTTTGCCCGTCTTGAGGCGATCATCCATCCGCTGGTGCGCGCGCGCGAAAAACAGTTTGTCGACGAGGCCGCAGACCGGGGCGAAACCCTGGTGCTCCTTGACATTCCACTGCTCTTTGAAACCGGATCGACTGACCGCGTCGACACAGTCATTGTCGTCAGTTGTGCGCCGGAGATCCAGCGCCAGCGGGTCATGGCCAGACCGGACATGACCGCGGAGAAATTCGAGGCAATATTGTCAAGGCAGACCCCGGACGCCGAAAAACGAGCCCGCGCCGATTACGTGATCGACACCGGTCAGGGTCTGGAAGCAGCCCGGGCACAGGTCAACGATATTGTTGCCGAGCTTACTGCTGCCAGCAAGAAAGGGTGAAGACCATGCGCGAGATCATCTTCGACACCGAAACCACCGGACTGGAAGACCAGGCTGACAGGATCATCGAAATCGGCTGTATCGAACTCGAGAACCAGTTCCCGACAGGGCGAACACTGCATCTCTTCATCAATCCCGATGGCCGCAAGGTACATCCCGATGCCCTCGCAGTTCATGGCATCACCGATGCCTTTCTGGCCGACAAGCCGCTTTTTGCGGATGTCGCGGACGAAATCCTCTCGTTCTTTGAAGGAGCGCGCTATGTGGCCCACAATGCCTCCTTCGACATCGGCTTTATCAATGCCGAGTATCAGAGGGTGGGGATTCCCGCGGTCGCCCCGGACATGGTGATCGATACGCTCTCACTCGCCCGCCGCCGTCATCCGATGGGCCCCAACAGCCTCGATGCGCTCTGTCGTCGCTATGGCATCGACAATTCGCACCGGACCAAGCACGGGGCACTTCTGGATGCCGAACTGCTGACTGACGTCTATATCGAGATGCTGGGGGGCCGGCAGGCGGCTCTCGGCCTGTCCGCCAAAGACACTAATACCGTAGAGAGAAAGACTGACGAAGAGGTGGTGGCGATCGGCCAACGCCCGCGGCCGCTTGCCCCACGTCTGACGGACACAGATCTTCAGGCCCATTCGGCGCTGGTCGAGCGCATCGGCGAGAGTGCCTTGTGGCGACGGGTGTCAGGCGACGCCTGATCCTGCAGAACCATGTCGGCATGAAAAAAGCCGCCCGGAGGCGGCTTTGTTTTTGATGGTGGCCGGTATGTGGCCCGTTGTCTCAGTTGGCCTTGTTGGCAACCTGTGCCTTGGCGTTTTCTTCCGCCATGCGCTGCTGGAACATCTGTGCAAAGTCGATCGGATCGACCAGGAGCGGCGGAAACCCGCCATTGCGGGTGGCATCGGCCACGATCTGGCGCGCGAACGGGAACAGCATCCGCGGGCATTCGATGAACAACAGCGGCAGCATGTGTTCCTGCGGGAAATTGGCAACCCGGAAGACACCGCCATAGGTCAGCTCGACATTGAACAGCACGGCTTCGCCGCTCTTGGCCTCGGCGTTCATGGTCAGCACAACGTCGAATTCGGTTTCGCTCAACGGGTTGGCATTGACGTTGACGTTGATGTTGATGTCGGGAGCTTTTTCGCGTGGACCGAGCGACTTCGGTGCGCCCGGATTTTCAAACGACAGATCCTTGATGTATTGGGCCAGGATGTTCAGGGTCGGAGCCTGTCCGTTTCCCTGTGCTTCCGTTGCTGCTGCGCCGCCTTTGCCGGTAGTATCTTTTGCCATCTGGCTCTTCCCTGTTTTTCATCCGCGAGTGCGGTAATCCGGTAAATTGTTCGGCATTGGGCTAGCATTTCGCCACAGGGCTTACAACCCGTTTGAGCCGTCCCTGTCCGGCTTGCCGGGCCTCGACAAGCGATCGGTCTCCTCGGACCATGGCGATGACGGATCCGGATGGCGCTGGAACTCGTCCTCGTCAAGATCGACGACACCGTCTGCTTTCCGGGGTCTTCTGGCTCTGCTGTCAAAGCCGGCCGACATGCTCTGGACCACGATCCGGTCTTTCACCGAACGCCAGACGAGATCGCGAATGCCGGGGACGAAAAGCAGAAAGCCCAGCGAATCGGTCACGAAGCCGGGGGTCAGCAGCAGCACGCCGGCGATCAGGATCATCACCCCATGGACCAGTTCACGTCCGGGAACACGATTTGCGCGCAATTCCGTGTTGATTCTGTTGAACAGGCCGACGCCCTGCCAGCGGAGCAGAAGGCTGCCGATAATTGCCGTCAGAAGCACCATGCCAAGTGTAGCCCACACCCCGATCTGCCCGCCGATGACGACAAAGGCGGCAATCTCGGCCAGTGGCACCACGAGCAGCAGAAACGGGATCAGGGAGAAGCGCATGAGGTTTGTCCGAAGCAGAAAACGGCCTGATTGTTCAGCCGATGACAAATAGAATGGCGTGACCCTTTGATTGATGGGCCTGAGGGGATTATATGCATCCTGATTGATGATGTAACCGAAAGAAGGCGGGAATGGGTTCCTTTGATTTTGTGACGTTCTTCTTTTTTGTGGCGGCTGTGATCATATTCATCCAGCTCCGCTCGGTGCTGGGCAAGCGAACCGGCCACGAGCGTCCGCCGCAGGATCAGATGGCCCGCCGTGATGAGGCCAGTGCGTCCGAAGGGCTGGACGATCCGAAAGTTGTAACATTGCCGCGGCGTGGCCGGGAGAACGCCGAGCCGGACATGTTCGGCGCGGTTGATGCTTACGCCGAACCGGGAACCGAACTGAACGCGGGCTTGCGCGAAGTGGTTACCGCTGATCCTTCCTTCGCGCCGAAGGATTTTGTCGGCGGCGCCACTACAGCTTACGAGATGATCGTGACAGCCTATGCGGACGGTGACCGCAAGACCCTTAAGGGGCTGCTGTCACGTGAGGTCTATGAAGGCTTTGTCGCCGCCATAGAGGATCGTGAAGCCCGCGGCGAAACGGTCCGTTCCAATTTCGTTGGCATAGACAAGGCCGCAATCATTCAGGCCGAGATGAAGGGTACGGAAGCCAACATCACGCTGCGAATCATCAGCCAGCTGATCTCGGCGACGCTCGACAAGGACGGCGAAGTCATCGATGGCGATCTCGTCGAGGTGGCCGACGTCAATGATGTCTGGACCTTCGCCCGCGACACACGGTCGCGCGATCCCAACTGGCGTTTGATTGCGACGGAAGCCGATCAGTAATGGGACTGTCGCTTGACCGGGAAGACTTCTCGACCCTTCCCGGTTGGGCGGATGACAGTCAGGCAGCGGCATTCGCAGCCTTCCGCCGCTCGGCTGAGCATGCAACACAAACCAGACCCTATAGCACCGGTTCACTTGGTCTCTGCCATTCCGATTTCGCGCCTGCCTATGCAGCAGCACTTTCGATCACCAACTCTGAATCCGGCTATCCATCCGATTCCGAAGCACGCTCCTTCTTTGAAACCTGGTTCCGCCCGGTTGAGATCAGGCTCGAGCATCCGGACGGATTGGTCACTGGCTATTATGAGCCGCAGGTGGCGGTCAGTGATGCCCCAGAATCCGGCTATCGATATCCTTTCCTTCGCAAACCCGGCAAGCTGATCAAGGTACCGGACCCGGACAATCCGCCTGCCGGTATCCCCCGGGGCCATGCTTTCATGATCGCGGATGCGGACGGGATGAAATGCTGTCCCGACCGGCAAGCCATCGAATCCGGCGCCTTTGCCGGCGAAGGGCTCGAGATCGCCTGGGCGAAATCCAGTGTCGATGTGTTCTTTGCCCATATCCAGGGCTGCGCCCGGCTGAACTACGCCGATGGCAGGGTCGAGCGGATCACTTATGCCGCCAAGAGCGGCCATCCCTTTACGGGCATAGGCGGCTTGCTGGTCGAGCGCGGTGCCGTCCCTGCCGACACGGTGTCGATGGCTTCAATCCGACAATGGCTCGCCGACAACCCGTCGCTGGCACAAGCGTTGATGTGGGAGAACCGGTCGTTCATCTTCTTTGAGAAGGCGGACGTCGAAAACCCTTATCTCGGACCGGTCGCCGCCGCCAAGGTCCCGCTTGAGCCAGGCCGGTCTCTCGCGGTGGATCGCCGCATTCACACGTTCGGAACCCCGATCTTCGTCTCCGCAACCGGTTTGCAGGATTTTGACGAGCCGCGGCCATTCGCCCGGCTGATGATCGCCCAGGACACCGGCACCGCGATTGTAGGGCCGGTACGCGGCGATCTGTTTGCCGGATGCGGATCTGCTGCCGGTGACAAAGCAGGATCAATCAAGGCTGTTGCCCGGTTTGTCATTCTTGCACCGGCCGGGTCGGAAATCGCACGGCAGGCCGGCCATGAGCAGTGACAAGTCCAGGCTGAGCCACGAGGATCGTATCATCTGGGCCAGGATCGCACGCACGGTCGAGGCCTTTCCCGGCAAGGAAATCGTGGAGGAAGACTGGTTTGCGGTCGAGGCACCACCATCCGTGGCGCCACCCACACCTGAGAGGCCGGCGAAACAGGTGGATTCCTCTAACCCCCGCTCGCCGACGCCCCGTCAGCAGCCGCATCCGATCGAAAAACCCGTTATCCGCAAGCTGGCTCGCGGCCGCCTGCCCATCGATGGCCGCATCGATCTGCATGGCCTGACTCAGAGCGAAGCCCACAACCTGCTGTTTGGCTTTCTCGCGCGTGCCCACGAAAGAGGTCTTCGCCATGTGCTTGTCATCACCGGCAAGGGCGCTTCCCGCGGCAGCGAAGGCGCTCTCAAACGGGCGGTTCCGGTGTGGTTGAGCAAGCCGGAGTTCCGTTTCCTGATCTCAGGCCATGAAGAAGCCGCCAGAAGTCACGGCGGCGAAGGTGCGCTCTACATTCGCCTGCGCCGCGAAAAGGGCATCGCACGATGACGCCCTTTGGTCAGGCTGTGCGGCGATTGCGTGCCGAACGCGGCATCACCCAGCGCCAGATGGCAAAGGCGATCGGTGTCTCGCCGGCCTATCTGTCAGCTCTGGAACATGGAAATCGCTCCGAGCCGAGTTGGGAATTCGTTCAGCGAGTGATCGGATACTTCAACATTATCTGGGACGAAGCCGAGGAATTGCAGATGCTCGCCGGCCTGTCCAGGCCCCGGGTAAGCATCAACACCTCGGGCCTTGATCCCAAGGCCACCGAAGTTGCCAACAAGCTGGCGGCGGTTATCGACAGGCTGGATGTGGCGACACTTGAACGGATCGAGGCGCTCATGGACGGCGCCGGGCTCTCCAGCGAAGGGCGCAACGATGGAGCAAACCAGATCGTGGCAAAAGACAGGCATCGCCGCTAGAACCGGATGGATTGCGACGCAATCGATCCGCTGCATTCAGCGTTCGATGATTTCCCGCAGCTCGTCTTCGTGTTCGTTGACCAGCCAGCCATAGTAGTTTTCGCTTGGCGGCCTGGGCCTGAGGCCGCGTTTCTTTCGCTTTTCATTGTCAGCGGCCAGGGCAAGCGCCCTGCGCGACACGTTGCCGAGATTGTAGAGCGTTGCAGTCAGTCCGGGGTTTCCGGAGATGTCATAGCCGGTAATATCCCGGTAGATGTCGATCGAGTCCGCGATCGAGGCCGCCATGTAAGCGAGCGTCGAATCCGGCTCCATGATTGCCTTGTAGACGTCGGAAGCCTTGCCGGCGTCGAGTTTCCTCAAACGCGAGACCTTGTTGACCCGGTCGGTATGCATCAATGCGGTCAGCGGGTTGAGCTGACCCAGGCCGAAGGTCTGCCCGGCATAGAACGGCTGGAAGAAAACTGCGCCGAATCGATCGTCGGGATAGGATTTCCCGTCAACCTTCTTGCCGCGGTAGGCCTTTTCCCAGACCTCCTCGCGGCAGGTCCAGAGTTCGAGTGATCCGGAATTCTCGTCACAGTCCTCGAATTCGGGCCGCGCTACGAAGTCCAGCACGCTTTCACCACCATGTTCGAAGCGAAACCGTTCACCGGCATAGGAGACTGCCTTGATGTAATAGGTTTGGAGCCGGTCATAAGCATCGACATTGTAGGTGTGCTCGCCGACCAGCGCGCCGACGATATGGATTGGGTCGATCTTGTAGGCTTTCGATACCGACCGGATTTTCCGGCGCAACCGGTCATCATCGGCGATCAGGTCGCGGATCTTCTCGTACTTCGCGTCAAAGGTCGACTTGGTTGCCTGTGTGCGGCGTTTCGAGGCCCCGGGCACGTCCGGCTGCTGGGCGTTGCGGTTTCCCTTGGGAACCAGTTCGGCGGAATAGACCTGTGGCACAACGGCAAAGCTCATGGTGAATGCGATTGCTGTCGCCATCACTGTGTTGAGCTGCCAGCTGGGCACGATCATTCTCCTCTCCGGTACGTAACCTGATCTCGGCGCAAACGCGTTTACAGAATTACATATTGCTTCAAGCGCGGATTGGAAGATTCGCGGTTCAGAGAATAAAACGCGACAGATCCGTATTCTGCGCCAGGTCGCCGACATGTTCCCGGACATAGTCTGAATCAATCGTGATTGTCGAGCCCGGCTGGTCGGGCGCGGTAAAAGAAATCTCGTCGAGAACCCGTTCCATGACCGTCTGCAACCGCCGCGCACCGATGTTCTCGATACTCGCATTCAGATGCACCGCAACCTCTGCCAGGGCGTCGATGGCGTCCTCGGTGAATTCCAGCGTCAGGTCCTCGGTTGCCATCAAGGCCACATACTGTTTGATCAAACTGGCTTCGGTCTCTGTCAGGATCCGGCGGAAATCGTCCTTGCCGAGCGCCCTCAACTCGACCCGGATCGGCAGGCGGCCCTGCAGTTCCGGCAAAAGGTCCGACGGCTTTGAGACATGGAACGCGCCCGACGCGATAAACAAAATGTGATCGGTCTTCACCGGCCCGTACTTTGTTGCCACCGTCGTGCCTTCCACCAGCGGCAGCAGATCGCGCTGCACGCCTTCGCGGGAAACGCCTGCCCCCATTCCGCCCTCGCGGGATGCAATCTTGTCGATTTCATCGATGAACACGATGCCGTCATCTTGCGCGGACTTCAGGGCCTCCTGGTGGACCTGCTCCATGTCCAGCAGCTTGTCGGACTCGTCATTCAGAAGCGAATCGTGGGATTCCCGAACCGTCGTCTTGATCTTGCGCGTGCGTCCACCCATCGCCTTGCCGAACAGGTCGCCGAGGTTGAGAACGCCGACATTTGCGCCCTGCATGCCAGGCAGTTCGAATTGCGGCATGCCGGACGAGCTGTCGGCCACTTCGATCTCGATTTCCTTGTCGTCCAGCAGCCCGTCCCGCAGCTTCTTGCGGAAAGACTCGCGCGTCGCCGGAGAGGCCGTGGCGCCGACCAGGGCGTCAAGAACACGTTCTTCCGCATTCTGTTTCGCCTTGGCCTGGACTTCCTCGCGTTTGCGCTCGCGCACCAGCGAGATACCGACTTCCACCAGGTCACGGATGATCTGCTCGACGTCGCGGCCGACATAGCCGACCTCGGTGAACTTGGTTGCTTCCACCTTGACAAAGGGAGCGCCTGCCAGCTTCGCCAGCCGACGCGAGATCTCGGTCTTGCCGACACCGGTCGGTCCGATCATCAGGATGTTCTTCGGCATCACCTCTTCGCGCAACAGCCCTTCGAGCTTCTGCCGCCGCCAGCGGTTCCTGAGCGCGATGGCGACAGCCCGCTTGGCATCCTTCTGACCGATGATGAAGCGGTCGAGTTCGGTGACGGTTTCACGTGGGGAGAAATTGCTCATGTCGGAATCATGCCTTTATCGGGGGAAGTCTCTCGAGGAGCGATGTGGGAAGCAGAGGACGGATAATCAAGCGCCGGATCCTCTGCCAACCGGCTCCAAACAGGATGACGATGGCGCCGATGGTCAACAAAATCAGCGCAAAAGGCGGAATGCCGGTGGTGTTGGCAGCACTGTTGACCAGGTAGTAGATCCCGACGGAACCGAAATACGCGAGCGTTGGCGCAAGCAGCGAGCGACGGTCGATGGCGAGCGCCACCAGCACAAAGCCAGCGATCATCAGGCCGAGCATGACGCTGGCGCTCATTCCCGGTTCTATCCGGCCGGAAAGCACGTCCTGTCCCGTGGCGAGGATGAACAGCGGGTGCACCAGCAACGGCGCCGAAACCACATGCAGCCAGAAGGCGCAGTCCGACCAGACCGTCTGCCGTTCGCGATCGTGCAGATCGAGAAAAACCGCTACCGCGAAAACCACGAACCCGCAAACCAGCGGAATGCTCAGGGCGTTTGAAACCACCTGCGCCAGTTGGTCCGGTGCCGGCGCCGCTATGCTGCCGTTGATCATCTGCTCGTAGTAGACCAGAACGGCGGCCAGAAAGGCGAGACCGGTCGCGGCAATCGCGACAATGGCTGCAAGCACCGGAACCTTGAAGCGCATGAAATAGACGGCCGAAGCCGCGATCAGACCGCCCGCCAGGATAAGCCCGATCGGCAGCGCATCGTCTCTCAGCGCCAGCAGGGAGAACGCGTTGATCGCTCCCGGCAGGCTGAATTGCTGACCGACGAAATCGATCAGCAGGGTCAGGACCGCCGCACTGAACACCAGCGCCAGCAAGGTGCTCGAAAGCCGCATCCGCTTCTGCCGCGTGACGATTTCGGCAACGACCCAGCTTCCTGCAGCGAGCAGCGCAGCCAGCAGCATGCTGTCCGGCGGCAGTACGGCCTGAAGTGCAAATAGCGCGCCTGAAAACAGCAGCACGATACCGACGGTGACGAAGATGTCATTTCCGCCGCCGACCAGCCGCATCTGGTCATCGACCGACAACCGGTCGGACGTGGGGCCCAGTGCTACAGAAGGCCCGGCGCTGGCCGCGAGGTCCAGAAGTGCCGTTCGCTGTGCCGCATCGAGGATGCCGGCGGAGACCGCACGATCAAGTGTTGCTTTGTCAATCATGGGGTGGTCTCGCTGGTTTTCCGGGCGGTCTCGGGCATCTGTACCATGATCAGTACGGGAGTGTCGGTGCCATCCAGTGATTCACGTGAAACAAGCAGCGGCCTGAACCCGGCCTTCTCGTAGGCGCGAATTGCACGCTTGTTGGCAACGTCGGGATCGATGACGATCGTGCCGTGGCCTTCCGCGCGGAGCCCCTCGGTGAATGCCTTCAGCACGGCCGAACCCAGACCCTGCGACAGTCTTGCCGCATCACCGATACTCATGTCGACGCCAATGCTGTCCGCAGGGACTTGCGCCAGCCAAGGCGCGTTGGTCAACCAGGGTTCTTCCAGATGATCGCCGACAAACCAGTACTGAATATAGCCTGCGGGCATTCCATCGACCATGAACAAGAACGGACGCGTTGTGTCCCGGTCCTCGACCATGTCGCGGATATAGCCGATTTCGGCTTCGGGTTCGCCCCACCAGTCACGCCAGTGCGGCGTCTTCAGCCAGTCTTCCAGCAATGCATAGTCATCCGGCGTGACAGTCCGGAAGCCGATTCTGCCGGCTTCAATTGAGCTCAAGGGTTTCGATCACGATATTCGAATTGGTGTAGACGCAGATGTCCCCCGCGATCTCCATGGAGCGCCGCGCAATCTCCTCGGCGCTCTTCTCGCTGTCCATCAGCGCCCGCGCGGCGGCGTAGGCATAGTTGCCGCCCGAGCCGATCGCCATGGTGCCGTGTTCGGGCTCCAGCACATCGCCATTGCCGGTGATCGCCAGCGTCACCGTCTTGTCGGCCACCAGCATCATCGCCTCGAGTCTTCTGAGGTAGCGGTCGGTGCGCCAGTCCTTGGCAAGTTCCACCGCGGCCCGGGTCAGCTGGTCGGGATATTGCTCGAGCTTGGCCTCGAGCCGTTCCAGAAGCGTGAAGGCGTCGGCCGTGGCCCCGGCAAAACCGGCGATCACATTGTTGTCCTTGCCAATGCGGCGGACCTTTCGCGCATTGCCTTTCATCACCGTCTGGCCAAGGCTGACCTGGCCATCTCCGGCCATCACCACCTGCGAACCCTTGCGCACGGTAATGATTGTGGTTGCGTGCATGTCGCCGAAGGGGTTGTGCTCGCCCATGTGGCATCCTTTCCTGGAGGCGGCCCGTCCGGCCGCACTATGATGATGTCAGTCCTATGTAAGTGCCCGGGGAACGAATGCAAATCCGCCTTTGCGCCTTCTTCAGCCGCGCCCTGCATTTCGCAATCGCGAAAGCCGTTCTGGATATTTGCATTGCAGGCTGATAATGAGCGCATCATCATAGCGTTCGGAGACGACCGATGGCCAACACCGAGACCGCGCGCAGCGCTTCCGTTGCCCGCAAGACCAACGAAACCGACATATCCGTATCCCTGTCCGTGGACGGCAATGGAACCGGGTCGATTCATACCGGTGTTGGTTTTTTTGATCACATGCTCGAGCAGCTGTCGCGCCATTCGCTGATCGATATGGAGATCAAGGCCAAGGGCGATCTGCACATCGACGATCACCATACGGTCGAGGACACCGGCATCGCCATCGGCCAGGCGCTGGCCAAAGCGCTGGGCGACCGCAAGGGCATCAATCGCTACGCGTCGCTTGACCTGGCCATGGATGAGACGCTGACGCGCGCCGCCATCGACATTTCCGGTCGGCCGTTTCTGGTCTGGGACGTGACCTTCACCTCGCCCAAGATCGGCACCTTTGACACCGAACTGGTTCGCGAGTTCTTCCAGGCGCTGGCCCAGCATGGCGGCATCACGCTGCATGTCAGCAATCTTTATGGCGCCAACAACCATCACATTGCCGAGACCTGCTTCAAGGCAGTCGCGCGCGTGTTGCGCGTGGCATGCGAGGTTGATCCGCGGCAGAAGGACCGGATTCCTTCCACCAAGGGGTCGCTGGCCTGAGCCTGTTTCGGCCTGGCTGATCGGAGAAAACCGCAATGACCGCCTATCTTGTTCTGGCAAGTCCCGGTGCACAGATACCCGACGAGCGTTCGGTGGTGATCGCCGATCGCTTTGCACCATGGGCGCTGATAGCGCCTGTTATCTGGCTTCTGTTCAACCGGTTGTGGATTGAGGCTTTTGCGGCTTTCCTGGTCATGGTCGTGGCGGCCTACCTTGCCGGCTCTGCCGGTCAGCCCGCTCTGGGGATCGGCCTCGATATGGCGCTTTCGCTGATAACAGCGCTTGAAGGCCGCAACTGGCGGGCGGCAGCACTCCAGCGCCGCGGCTGGCGTCTGGTAGACGTGATTGAAACCGATGATGCTGAAGTGGCCTTCGAAATCCATGCAGCGCAAGCCGCAGCCGATCAGGGATCTGCAATGCCGGCAAGCGTCAAACCGGCTCTTCCCTCATGGAAACCGGCTCGTCAGGCCGGCAGGGAAACCGGCTCCATCGGTCTTGTGCCGGTTGAAAGGAACTGAACCTGATGCAGGTTGTCATAGTCGATTACGGGTCGGGCAATCTGCGCTCGGCGCTCAAGGCTTTCGAACGCGCGGCCCGCGAAGCCGGCGTTGCAGCCACTGTCACGCTCAGTGCTGATGCGGATCATGTCGCCAGCGCCGACAGGGTCGTGCTTCCCGGTGTCGGCGCCTACGCCGATTGCCGTGCCGGGCTCGATGCGATTGACGGCATGAACGCGGCTTTGCGCCACGCGGTCGAGGACAAGGCACGGCCTTTCCTGGGGATCTGCGTCGGCATGCAGCTCATGTCGACCCGCGGATTGGAAAAGACGGTGACCGAAGGCTTCGACTGGATCCCGGGTGACGTGGTCGAAATCAAGCCTTCGAATCCGGCTTTGAAAATCCCGCAGATCGGCTGGAACACGCTCGATCTGAAAACGCCCCACCCGCTCTTCGACGGCATTCCGACCGGCCCCGATGGGCTGCACGCCTATTTCGTTCACTCCTATCAATTGGCGGCGAACAACCCGCAGGACGTGATTGCCGTGACCGATTACGGCGGACCGGTGACCGCTGCTGTCGCGCGCGGCAACAAGGCCGGCACCCAGTTCCACCCGGAAAAGAGCCAGGCACTCGGCCTTGCGCTGATCGCCAATTTCCTCAAATGGAAGCCCTGACATGATCCTGTTTCCCGCAATCGATCTGAAAGACGGCCAGTGCGTCCGGCTCAAGCTGGGTGAAATGGACTCGGCGACAGTTTACAATGAAGATCCTGCCGCCCAGGCGCGCGCCTTCGAGGAGCAGGGTTTCGAATGGCTGCACGTGGTCGATCTCAACGGCGCCTTCGAAGGCCAGTCGGTCAACGGTGCTGCGGTCGAGGCCATTCTGAAGGCGACGAAGAATCCGGTGCAGCTCGGTGGTGGCATTCGCACCCTGGCCCACATCGAGGCCTGGCTCGACAAGGGTCTGGCCCGTGTGATCCTCGGCACCATTGCCGTCCGTGATCCCGAGCTGGTGCGTGAGG
Organism: Parahoeflea alexandrii; assembly: GCF_024105735.1. Lineage (GTDB taxonomy): Bacteria > Pseudomonadota > Alphaproteobacteria > Rhizobiales > Rhizobiaceae > Hoeflea > Hoeflea alexandrii. The sequence continues at coordinate 392,614 of NZ_JAAAML010000002.1, forward strand.
CCTGCAGATTGTTTCCAGGCAAGGTCGCCGTTGGCATCGATGCCAAGGGCGGCAAGGTTGCCGTCGAGGGCTGGGCCGAAGCCTCCGAGCTCGGCGTCATCGAACTGGCGCAGCGATTTGAAGGGGCCGGCGTTGCCGCCATCATCTACACCGACATCGACCGCGATGGCGTCCTGACCGGCATCAACTGGGAATCGACCATAGAGCTGGCCGGTGCCGTTTCGATTCCGGTTATCGCCTCGGGCGGTCTCGCCTCGATCGCCGACATTGTGCGCATGAAAATGCCCGATGCCGCGCGCCTGGAAGGCGCCATATCGGGCCGTGCCCTCTATGACGGCCGCATCGACCCGGCAGAGGCGCTGGGCATCCTCGGCGGCACGCTGACCGTAGAGCCGGCAAAGTTTGAAGAGGAAGACCGCTCGTGACCCTAAAATCCCGTGTCATTCCCTGTCTGGATGTGAAGGACGGCCCGCGCGCCGCGCAGCGGCTTTGCCGCGAGGACGCGCAATCCGGAAAGGCGGATGTCCGATGCTGAAATCCCGCGTCATCCCCTGTCTGGATGTGAAGGACGGCCGAGTCGTCAAGGGTGTCAATTTCGTCGACCTGATCGATGCCGGCGATCCGGTGGAGGCCGCCCAGGCCTATGATGCGGCGGGCGCCGACGAGCTCTGCTTCCTCGACATCACCGCGTCGTCCGACGATCGCGACACCATTTTCGACGTTGTCGCCCAGACGGCGGAGCATTGCTTCATGCCGCTCACTGTTGGCGGCGGCATTCGCACCGTGGCAGACATACGCAAACTGCTGCTGTCGGGCGCCGACAAGGTTTCGATCAACTCGGCTGCGGTCAAAAACCCCGATTTCGTCGCCGAAGCAGCCGACAAGTTCGGCAACCAGTGCATCGTCGTTTCCATCGATTCCAAGAAGGTCTCGGCGCCTGGTGAGGCCGATCGCTGGGAGATCTTCACCCATGGCGGCCGTGAGCCGACCGGGATAGATGCCGTCGCCTTCGCCGAGAAGATGGTGGAGCGCGGCGCCGGCGAGCTTCTGCTCACCTCGATGGACCGCGACGGAACCAAAGCCGGCTATGATATTGCGCTGACCCGCACCATTGCCGATGCTGTTCGTGTGCCTGTCATCGCCTCCGGTGGGGTGGGCAATCTGGAGCACCTGGTCGAGGGCATCCGTGACGGCCATGCCACCGCCGTGCTCGCAGCCTCGATTTTCCACTTCGGAACCTATACGATCTCCGAAGCCAAGCAGTATATGGCCGATGCCGGGCTCGACATGCGCCTGAACTAGGCTTGCCTGCCGGGACAATGCGCCAGGAGACACATCCGCAATGAGCAGTTTCACCCTCGCCGATCTTGAACGGATAGTCTCCGAACGGTCACTGGCTGATCCCGCAAACTCCTGGACGGCGAAACTGGTTGCGGCCGGCATGCCGAAAGCTGCCAAGAAGCTGGGCGAGGAGGCGGTCGAGACCGTTATCGCTGCAACTGCGCAAGGCCGTGATGAACTGGTCAGCGAAACGGCTGATCTTCTGTATCACCTCATGGTCGTGCTAAAGGTAGCAGATGTACCTCTTGGCGAGGTGATGGCGGAGCTTGAAGGCCGGACCGTACAGTCAGGCCTTAGCGAGAAGGCAAGCCGCACGGCGGAGTGAATATGGACCAGACCACTATCCAACCCCCTGCCCTGGACCATTTCAAGGCTGACGAGTTTTCGCCCTATCGGTTTTTCACGGCCGACAAGTGGGCCGAGTTCCGCGCCGATACGCCGATGACCCTGACCGAGGACGAAGTCCGGCGGCTGCGCTCGCTCAACGATCCGGTCAATCTCGATGAAGTCCGGCGGATCTATCTGTCATTGTCGCGGCTGTTGTCAGCGCACGTGGAATCCTCGCAGCTGCTGTTCGAGCAGCGCAAGCGCTTCCTCAATCTCTCCAATGTGGCCAAGACACCGTTCATCATCGGGATCGCCGGCTCTGTGGCGGTCGGCAAGTCCACCACGGCACGCGTTCTGGCGGAGCTTCTCAAGCGCTGGCCGTCGAGCCCGAAGGTGGACCTGGTGACCACCGATGGTTTTCTCTATCCCAATGAAGTGCTGCGGCGTGAAAACCTCATGGACCGCAAGGGTTTTCCCGAAAGCTATGATGTCGGCGCGGTGCTGCGCTTTCTCTCGGAGATCAAGGCCGGACAGCACAGCGTCAAGGCGCCGTGCTATTCGCACCTGACCTATGACGTGCTGCCGGGCAAGTTCACCACCATCGACCGGCCGGACATCCTGATTTTCGAGGGCATCAATGTGCTGCAGGTGCGCGATCTGCCCGAGGACGGCAAGATCGTCCCCTTCGTGTCTGATTTCTTCGATTTCTCGATCTATATCGATGCCGAGGAGGTCGACATCCACAAATGGTATGTCGACCGGTTCATGAACCTCAGGCAGACCGCCTTCCGCGATCCTGAATCCTTCTTCCACCGCTATGCCGCGATCAAGGAAGACGCCGCGCGCGCCATCGCCGAGAGCCTGTGGGAGAACATCAACCTGAAGAACCTGCGCCAGAACATCCTGCCCACGCGTCCGCGCGCCGACCTGATCCTGCGCAAGTCCCCCAACCATCTCATCGAGCAGGTGGCGTTGCGCAAGCTTTAGCCCGAACCTGGCAAACACCGGATGCTCAGCTTGCGGTCACCCGTCTGAGTGTAAGGTTGATGCGTCCGCCATCCTTGAGCAGCGTCGAGGTCATCGGGTAGATCCGGTCGACGCCATGGAAAGCCAGCCGGCTTTCGCCTCCCAGAATGACCACGTCACCGCTTTCCAGCCGGAAAGATCGGGTCGGCTGCCGCCTTTCGGTTCCCCCGATGCGAAACAGGCAGGCATCGCCGAGCGAGATCGACAGGACCGGAGCGGAGAAATCGCTTTCGTCGCGATCCTGGTGAAGGCCCATGCGGGCGCTGGTATGGTAGAAATTCACCAGGCAGGCCTGAGGCGGACCAGGATAACCGGTCAGGTCGTCCCAGAGTTTCAGCAGGCGCTCGGGAATCGGCGGCCATGGCGCGCCGGTGACCGGATGCCGGTCCTGGTAGCGGTAACTGGCCTTGTCGGCCACCCATCCCAGATCGCCGCAATTTGTCATGCGGACGCTGAACGGCTTGCCGCTGCGCGGCATTTCCGGGCGGTAGAGCGGCGCCTGGCCCACTACCGCCCGGATGTCTTCGAGAAGGCTTTGCTGCTCGTCCCGATCGAGATGGCCGGGAATATGGCGGACCCCATTGGGCAGAACGAGCATTGCGGGCCTTCTTGGTCTGTTTTCGGTCTCAGGCGGTTTCCAGATCCGGAATCCGCAGCACTTGGCCCGGATAGATCTTGTCGGGATCCGACAGCATCGGCTTGTTGGCTTCGAAGATCACGGTGTATTTCGGACCCTTGCCCTTGCCATAGGCGGCTTCGGCAACCTTCCAGAGATTGTCGCCCTTTTTGACGGTGTGGAACTTCGGCTCCTTTGCCGGGGTCGAAGCCTTGACCAGTTCGGTCATGTCGGCGCTGCCCAGCGACAGGCCGGAGTCCGGTATCACCACCTTGAGCTCGGACGCCTCGACCTTGGAAATGCCCAGCGTGTTACCGACTGCGACAATCGCCTTCTCGAAGATCGACTGGTCTTCGACCACGCCGGAGAGCACGATCTTGTCGCCCTCGACCTTTACATCGACCTTGTCGGTGCCGAGCTTGTGTGAATCCAGCTCTTTTTTCACCGCATCGGCATCAGGTGCATCATCATCGCCGCCGATCCCGAGTTTCTTGCCTGCTGACTTGATGAAATCGAAAATACCCATTGGTTGTCGTCTCCCCGAGTGAATGGTGCGCAACTTAACCACGCGCGCTCTGATGTGCCAACCAAAAGCTTTCGCTAATCTAGTCTTCGGTAACCTTGCCGCGGGCCTTCTTGATCTGGCCGCGGCCTGTCTTGGCGGCAAGCCGGCGTTCGACCGATCCCCGGGTTGGTCGCGTCTTCCGGCGTGGCGGCGGCGGCGGCTCCGAGGCCTGGTCGATCAGCTCGACCAGCCGGGCCCGCGCGTCGGCGCGATTGCGCTCCTGGGTCCGGAACCGGTTGGCTTCGATGATGATGACCCCGTCTTTGGAAACCCGGCTGCCACCGAGTTTCAGCGCGTTCTTCTTGACCCTTTCGGGAAGCGACGGCGAGTTGCGGATATCAAACCGGAGCTGCACCGCCGTCGCCACCTTGTTGACGTTCTGTCCGCCCGGACCGGAGGCGCGGATAAAGCTCTCGCCAAGCTCCCAGCCGGCGATGACGATATCGCGCGCTGCATGCAGCGGATCCGCGCTCATGGCGCGGTCTTCCAGAACAGCACTTCGTTCTCCGGCTTGCGGCTGATCGCCGGAACCCTCGCCCCTTCAGCCGGATGGCCGACCACCAGCAGCACCAGCGGCTTCTCGTTGTCCGGACGGCCGCAGATCTGGTTGAGGAAGCCCATCGGCGAGGGCGTGTGCGTTAGCGTTGCCAGTCCGGCCGAATGCAGGCTGGCAACCAGCAGCCCGATGGCGATCGAGACCGATTCGGGCACGTAGTAGTGCTTGACCTTGCGGCCCTCTGCATCCACGCCCCAGCGTTGCGCAAAGATGGCAATCAGCCAGGGCGCCGTTTCCAGGAACGGCTTCTCCGAATCGGTACCCAGATGCGCCAAGGCGCCCAGCCACTCCTCGCCCGCCCGGCCCTGGTAGAAGGCGCGTTCCTCTTCCTCCGCTGCAAGCCTGATCTTTCGCTTGATATCCGGGTCGCCGATGGCAACGAAACTCCACGGCTGCTGATTGGCGCCCGAGGGTGCGGTCGCGGCTGCCCGGACTGCAAGGCGGATGATCTCCGGGTCCACCGGATCGGCGGAAAAGTCCCGGACTGTCCTGCGCGATTGCATGAGATCGAAAAAGCTCTGCGCCTCGGCCCGCATCTCCGCATCCGTCTTCCGGGCAATCGAATGCGCAACGGTTTCGACGGGTCTGGTCATGGCGGAACGCTCCTTCCGGGGTTGGACCTGCGGAAAATGCGCGACAGGCCCCGTCGGGTCAACGGGGCCTGCCAAAGATCGTAGGAAGTGTTTGAATGCTTATTCAGCTGCTGCCTTGAAGCCTGGTGCTGCATCGAGCACCGAACCATCGACATGATCCTCGAACTTGGCGAAGTTCTCGATGAACATACCGACCAGACGGTTGGCTGCAGCGTCGTAGGCAGCCTGATCCGCCCAGGTCGACCGCGGGTCCAGAATGGTGCTGTCGACACCTTCGACAGCCACCGGCACGGCGAACCCGAAATTGGCATCTGTGCGGTACTCGGCGCCATCGATGGAGCCATCCAGTGCCGCGCTGAGCAGCGCCCGCGTGGCCTTGATCGGCATGCGCTGGCCTTCGCCATAGGCGCCGCCGGTCCAGCCGGTGTTGACCAGCCAGCAATTGACGCTGTTGTCATTGATCAGTTTCCGCAGCAGATCGCCATACTCCGACGGATGACGTGGCATGAACGGCGCGCCGAAGCAGGTCGAGAACGTGGCTTCCGGCTCGGTGACGCCTTTTTCGGTGCCGGCCACCTTTGCGGTGTAGCCGGAAAGGAAGTGATACATCGCCTGTTCCGGTGTCAGTTTCGCAATCGGCGGCATCACGCCGAAGGCATCCGCCGTCAGCATGATGATGTTGAGCGGATGGCCCGAGCGTCCTGTGTCGCTGGCATTCGGAATGAAGTGCAGCGGGTAAGCGCAGCGTGTGTTCTCGGTCAGCGATCCATCGTCAAAATCCGGAACCCGGTTCTCGTCGAGAATGACATTTTCCAGAACCGTGCCGAAGCGTTCGGTAGTACCGAAGATTTCCGGTTCCGCCTCGCGCGACAGCCGGATGGTCTTGGCGTAGCAGCCGCCCTCGAAATTGAACACGCCGTGTTCGCCCCAGCCATGCTCGTCATCGCCGATAAGGGTGCGCTTCGGATCGGCCGAAAGCGTGGTCTTGCCGGTTCCCGAAAGCCCGAAGAACACCGCGGTATCGCCATCAGGGCCGACATTGGCCGAGCAGTGCATCGGCATCACGCCCTTGGCGGGAAGCAGGTAGTTGAGTGCGGTGAAAACCGACTTCTTCATCTCGCCGGCATAGGAGGTACCACCGATCAGAACCAGTCTGCGTTCCAGGTCGACCGCGATCACAGTATCCGTGCGACAGCCGTGACGTACCGGGTCGGCGCGGAAGGACGGCAGGTTGATGATGGTCAGCTCGGGCATGAACCCCGTCAGATCCGCGCGATCCGGACGGATCAGCAGATTGCGGATGAACAGCGCATGCCAGGCATACTCCGTGACGACCCGCGAGTTGAGGGCATTGTCCTCGTCGGCGCCGCCGACCAGATCCTGAACGAACAGATCCAGGTCCTTGGCATGCGCCACCATGTCGGCGTGCAGCGTGTCGAACGCTTCCGGCGTCATCGGCTTGTTGTTGTCCCACCAGATCTGGCTGTCGGTGGTGGCGTCGCGAACCACGAACTTGTCCTTGGCGGAGCGGCCGGTGTGCTGGCCGGTCAGCGCCCGAAGCGCGCCATGTGCCGTCAGGATTGCTTCGCCCCGCGCAACGGCGAGTTCGACAAGTTCCGCCTCGAGGCAGTTATATCGCACCAGGCCGGAGGTGTTCAGACCACACAGGTCGATTCCAGCCGACGGATTACGTACTCCCAAATCCTCACTCATGTCGGATTCCTTTTCACTCTGGCGCGGGACAGGTTCAAATTTCGCCGGACCATAGGGAGTGGAATTTTAAAAAACAACAAGTAATTCTAAGATTAATTAATGAAATCAGAGTATTAATCGATTTAAAAAAAATCAGACTTGTTTAAATCGGTTCAATTGCCGTGGCCGGTTTACCCGGTGCGCATTCAGGGAATGACTCCGGTTTGGAACTGTGCCACATTTTGTTCTCACTTTATCCTCATGGACGTGGCGGCGGGATCCGGAAATGACGCTTCACAGCGGCTTGTCCGGAAAAACGGGGGCACTTCCCAGAGGTGCAAGACCATGATGGAGACGACAGACATGCAGACAATCGCGCTCGTCGACGACGACCGCAACATCCTTACCTCGGTTTCGATCGCACTCGAAACAGAAGGGTATCGTGTTGAAACCTACACCGATGGTGCCTCTGCCCTGGATGGATTGCTGGCACGTCCTCCCCAGCTTGCCATTTTCGACATCAAGATGCCGCGCATGGACGGCATGGAACTGTTGCGCCGCCTGCGCCAGAAATCCGATGTTCCGGTCATCTTTCTGACGTCCAAGGATGAAGAGATCGATGAACTGTTTGGTCTCAAGATGGGCGCCGACGACTTCATCACCAAGCCGTTCTCGCAGCGTCTTCTTGTCGAGCGGGTCAAGGCCGTGCTCCGCCGGGCGGCAAACCGGGAAGCCGCTGCGGCAGCCCCGGGCCGGGCCGATGCGGCGCCGACCAAGTCGCTGGAGCGCGGCAACCTGATCATGGATCAGGAGCGCCATACCTGCACCTGGAAGAACGAGCCGGTGACCCTGACCGTGACCGAATTCCTTATCTTGCAATCGCTGGCCCAGCGTCCCGGCGTGGTCAAGAGCCGCGATGCGCTGATGGATGCCGCCTATGACGAGCAGGTCTATGTTGATGACCGCACCATTGACAGCCACATCAAGCGGCTGCGCAAGAAGTTCAAGATGGTCGATGATGACTTCGACATGATCGAAACCCTTTACGGGGTCGGCTACCGGTTCCGGGAAGCGGCATGACCGTCACCTGCCCACCAACCGGTCGCGGGATCTAGCGAAAAGCGCCAATGGCTATTGAAACCGAGGACAATGCGGACGCAAAGGACAGGGCTTCGTCCGAGGTCCGTACGCTGGCAAGCTGGGCCCATCCGGTCAAGCTGGTCCGGCGGATGTTCGGTAATCTCATTTTTTCGAGCCTTACCCGCCGCATCCTGTTTCTCAATCTGGCGGCGCTGGTCGTGCTGGTCTCGGGAATCCTCTATCTTAACCAGTTCCGGGAAGGCCTCATCGATGCCCGGGTGGAAAGCCTCCTGACCCAGGGTGAGATCATTGCCGGCGCCGTCGCGGCCTCGGCCTCGGTCGACACGAACTCGATCACCATCGACCCGGAGAAACTGCTCGAGTTGCAGGCCGGCCAGAGCATTTCGCCGACCAATTCCAACGAGAACCTGGATTTCCCGATCAATCCCGAGCGGGTTGCGCCGGTGCTTCGAAGGCTGATCTCGCCGACCCGCACCCGCGCCCGCATCTACGATGATGATGCGAGCCTGATTCTGGATTCGCGCTATCTCTACACCTCCGGCCAGGTGCTTCGCTACGACCTGCCGCCGGCCGAAACCGCGTCTCCCGGCCTGACCGAAATGGTCACCACCTGGTTCAACCGGTTTTTCCAGCGCCGTGATCTGCCGTTGTACCGCGAACCGCCGGGTGCGGATGGCTCGATCTATCCCGAAGTGATGAATGCTCTGACCGGTGGCCGTGGCGCTGTGGTGCGGGTCACCGAAAAGGGTGAGCTGATCGTGTCGGTGGCTGTTCCGGTCCAGCGCTTCCGTGCGGTGCTCGGGGTCTTGCTGCTGTCCACGCAGGCAGGGGACATCGACAAGATCGTCCATGCCGAGCGTATGGCTATTTTCCGGGTGTTTGGCGTGGCCGCCATGGTCAACATCGTCCTGTCGCTGCTTCTGGCAAGCACCATTGCCACGCCGCTCAGGCGTCTGTCTGCCGCCGCCGTCCGTGTCCGGCGCGGCGCCCGGGTCCGTGAGGAAATTCCGGATTTTTCGGACCGCCAGGACGAGATCGGCAATCTGTCGGTGGCACTGCGCGGCATGACCAATGCGCTCTATGACCGGATTGCCGCCATCGAGAGTTTTGCCGCTGATGTCAGCCATGAACTCAAGAATCCGCTGACTTCACTGCGTAGCGCGGTGGAAACCCTGCCTTTGGCGCGCAACGAGCACTCCCGCAAGCGCCTCATGGATGTCATCCAGCACGATGTCCGCCGCATGGACCGGCTGATCAGCGATATCTCCGACGCGTCCCGGCTCGATGCAGAGCTGGCGCGCCAGGACGGCGTGGCGGTCGACATGGAGAAGCTGCTCACCGACCTCGTGGATATTGCCCGGCAAACCCGCGCTGCGGGCAAGGATGTTGCCATTGAGCTCAAGATCGACAGGCGCAATGCCGGAAAATCCGGTTTCACCGTGCTTGGCCATGATCTCAGACTCGGCCAGGTGGTGACCAATCTGATCGAGAATGCCCGCTCCTTCGTCTCCGAGACCGGCGGCCGCATTGTCATCCACCTGGCCCGGCGCCGCGGCACGGTCCAGGTCCGTGTCGAGGACAATGGTCCCGGAATTCGCGCCGAGGTCATCGAGCGGGTGTTCGAGCGGTTTTACACCGACCGGCCCGATGGCGAAGATTTTGGCCAGAACTCCGGCCTTGGCCTGTCGATCAGCCGCCAGATCATCGAGGCCCATGGTGGCACCCTGACAGCCGAGAACATCCCCGGCGATGAAGCCGGCAGCTGGCGCGGGGCGCGTTTCATCATCGAACTGCCTGCCGAAACCCCGTGACCGGCATCTCCGTACCAGCAGGCGAAGCCGTGCATGCCACCGCGATTGTCGTTGGCCAGACGGGCTTGCTGTTTCTTGGCCCGTCCGGGTCGGGAAAGAGCACCACCGCCTTTGCCTGCCTTTGCGAGGCGCAGGCCCTGGGATGGAATGCCGCTGTCATTGCTGATGACCGGACCCTGCTGACAGTGCAGGCAGGGCGCTGCATAGCCTCCTGTCCGGATTCGATCCGCGGGCTTCTTGAACTGCGTGGCACCGGAGTGGTCACTGCCCGGCACGTTGATCGCGCCGTCCTGCATGCTGCGGTGCTGCTCACGGAGCCGTCGGCGGGGACGCGGGTCCCGGAGGAGAATGAAACCTTTTCGTGTGGCGGCGCATCAATTCCTCTTATGCGTCTGTGGCACGATGGCGCAGCCCTTCCCCTGGCGCGGCTGCGCACCCGGCGGCCAAGCCTGTTTTTCGAGCCCGCGTGGTATCCTCAGGGCAATTTGCCTGTTTTCTGACGTTTTTTGGCTTGAACTTCGCCTGCTTCTGTCCAAGATGAAATTCACAAACTGTTCGCAACTGCGAAACTATTGGCATGGCCTGGCGGAAGACCGCGTCGGCCGCATGCTGCTGGAGGCAAAATGATCGGATTGGTGCTTGTCACTCATGGCAAGCTCGCGGAAGAGTTCAGGCATGCGCTTGAGCATGTTGTCGGACCGCAAACCGCCCTTGAAACCGTCAGCATCGGACCCGAGGATGATATGGACCAGCGGCGGCTGGATATTGTCGGAGCGGTATCACGTGTCGAAAATGGTCATGGCGTCATCATTCTCACCGACATGTTTGGCGGAACACCCTCGAACCTGTCGATCTCGGTGATGGATTCCGGACGCATCGAAGTCATTGCCGGGGTCAATCTGCCGATGCTGATCAAGCTCGCAGGTGTCCGCGGCGCCAATGACATGCAAAAGGCTCTTGCCGACGCGCAGGATGCCGGCCGCAAGTATATCAACGTGGCGAGCCGCCTTTTGACCGGCAAATGACGTCAAAAGCCGCAACCCTGTCCAGAACCTTCAAGATCGTCAACAAGCGTGGCCTTCACGCCCGCGCGTCAGCCCGTTTCGTTCAGACTGTCGAGGGCTTTGACGCCGTTGTTCGGGTGACCCGTGAAGGGTCCACCGTCGGGGGCACATCGATCATGGGCCTTATGATGCTCGCGGCGAGCACCGGTTGCACCATTGATGTCGAAGCCGAAGGCCGGCAGGCCGAAAAGGTGCTTGACGCACTCGAGGTGCTGATTGCCGGCCGCTTCGGCGAAGAAGTTTGAATATTCCCACATAAAGACATCTTTATATCGTATTGCCAGCATGGGCTTTTCCTGCTATGGCAGCGCCCATGCAATCCCGCCTGTCCCGGCCGGATCCCGAACTTTTGGAAAATCTCATGACCGCTACCCAGGACTATGTCGTCGCCAACATCGATCTGGCTGATTTCGGCCGCAAGGAGCTCGATATCGCCGAAACCGAAATGCCGGGCCTGATGTCGCTCCGCGAGGAGTACGGTTCGGAAAAGCCGCTGAAGGGCGCCCGCATTGTCGGTTCACTGCACATGACCATCCAGACTGCAGTGCTGATCGAGACCCTGACGGCACTGGGAGCCGATGTGCGCTGGGCGTCCTGCAACATCTACTCGACCCAGGATCACGCCGCGGCTGCCATTGCAAAGAGCGGTGTCCCGGTGTTTGCCGTCAAGGGTCAGAGCCTTGAGGAGCATTGGGACTATCTCGACAAGTCTTTCCAGTTCGCAGACGGCCCGAACCTGATCCTGGACGATGGCGGCGATGCCACACTCTACGTGCTGCTCGGTGCCCGCGCCGAAGCCGGAGAAGACATCATCCCGGTTCCCGCTTCCGATGAGGAAGCCGTCATCAAGGCGCAGATCAAGAAGCGTATGGACGCTTCTCCGGGCTGGTTCACCAAGGTGCGCGAACAGATCGTCGGGGTCTCCGAGGAAACCACGACCGGTGTTCACCGCCTTTATGAACTGCAGAAAAAGGGCCTGCTGCCCTTCCCGGCGATCAACGTCAATGACTCTGTCACCAAGTCGAAATTCGACAACAAGTACGGCTGCAAGGAAAGCCTCGTCGACGGCATCCGCCGCGCCACCGACACCATGATGGCCGGCAAGGTTGCCGTGGTCTGCGGCTACGGCGATGTCGGCAAGGGGTCGGCCGCTTCGCTGCGCGGTGCCGGTGCCCGGGTCAAGGTTACCGAAATCGATCCGATCTGCGCGCTGCAGGCAGCCATGGACGGTTTCGAGGTGGTGACGCTCGAAGATGTCGCATCGAGTGCCGACATCTTCATCACCACCACCGGCAACAAGGACGTGATCCGCCTCGAGCACATGCGCGAGATGAAGGACATGGCCATCGTCGGCAATATCGGCCATTTCGACAACGAGATCCAGGTCGCGGCGCTCAGGAACCACAAGTGGACCAACATCAAGGACCAGGTCGACATGATCGAGATGCCTTCGGGCAACCGCATGATCCTGTTGAGCCAGGGCCGCCTTCTCAACCTTGGCAACGCCACCGGTCACCCGAGCTTCGTCATGTCAGCATCCTTCACCAACCAGGTGTTGGCGCAGATGGAGCTCTGGACCAAGGGCGACGAGTACAAGAATCAGGTCTATGTGCTGCCCAAGCATCTCGATGAGAAGGTCGCTCGTCTCCATCTCGACAAGATCGGTGCCAAGCTGACCGAGCTGAAGGTTGAGCAGGCCGATTATATTGGGGTGACCGTCGAGGGCCCGTTCAAGCCGGAACACTACCGCTACTGATTTTCTCGGCAATACCCACAACATATTGAGATCGCGTTCTTGACAACAGGGGCGCGATTTCTTTTTGCACTGCTTCCCCTTCACCGTGATTCGCGAAACAGGTATGTTTTTGCCAATGATTCGTTTGCGTTGTGGCGGCGCGAAAATCGGACTGGCAAGGATTGGCGATATTCTGTCAGACAGGCGACGAGGGGACTGCGACATGCCGGTGAAGACCGATTCACTTGGGCGCAAGGGGCTTTCCGGACTGACAAGAGCTGTTATCGGTGATCTTCGCGGGTTCCGGCGCAGGATTCTGACCGGAACGGCCCTGCTCACTGGCTCCTTTCTGACCTCGGCGCTGCCGGCCCTCGCCCAAACCTCTGGCGAGGCGGCAGCATCCGGAAAGCTCTCCGTATCCACCCTCGAGGTTGTCAACTTCGCCATGGTCATCGGCGCCATTTCGGCTGCCATGATCTCGGCGATCTGGCTTATTCGCGAGCGTGGCAAGATCGATCTGGAAAATGTGCATCTGCGCGCTGCCCTCGCGGATGCGAACGCCCGGATCTCCCGCCACGAGGCGCTTATCGTCGACCGTGACCGGCAGATCGTGGTCTGGGATGGCGTCGGCCTGCCCGCCGAAGTGATGGGCAAGCTCGCGGCTGAAACCGGGGCGCCGCAGATTCCGGCCGATTTTCTCGCTTTCGGCCGTTGGCTGGAACCCAGATCCGCAGCAGCACTCGACGAATCGATCGACCGGTTGCGCGCCCATGCGGAACGCTTCGACATGATCGTTGAAACCGTTCGCGGTCATGTCATCGAGGCGCAGGGCCGGGTCTCCGGAGGCCGTGCCTTTGTCCGGTTTGTCACCCTGTCGAATGTGCGCGCCGAACTCGCCGAACTCAAGACCGAACGCGACCGTCTGCTCACTTCGCTCGATACCTTCCAGGCGCTTATGGATGTCATCGACATGCCGGTCTGGCTGCGCGGACCGGACGCGAAGCTCGTCTGGGTCAACAACGCCTATGTCCAGGCGGTCGAGGGTGAGGACCGGCAGGACACGCTGCAACGCGGGCTCGAATTGCTGGGTACAGCGGCGCGCGAAAGGGTCCGGGCAACCGCCACGCCAGAGCGGCCTTTCCTCGACAAGGTCTCGACGGTCATCCACGGTCATCGCCGTTTCCTTGAGGTTGCCGATGCCAAGACACCGGCCGGCAATGCAGGACTGGCATTGGACGTCTCGGTCGAGGAGGATCTTCGCCAGGAGCTCAAGCGCACCATCCAGAGCCATGCCGAAACGCTCGATCACCTGGCCACGCCGGTGGCGATCTTTGACCGTGATCAGCGTTTGCAGTTCCACAACCAGGCATTCCAGCGCCTTTGGGAACTGGATACGCCATTCCTCTCCCGCCGTCCCGACAATGGCGAGTTTCTCGAGCGTCTCCGCGCCGACGGCAAACTCCCCGAGCCGCATGCCTGGCGAGACTGGAAGGAGCAGATGCTCTCGGTCTACCGCTCGGTCGAGAGCACACCGCATCTCTGGCATCTTCCCGATGGCCAGACCCTCAATGTCTTCGCCAACGCCCACCCGCAGGGCGGCGTTACCTGGGTGTTCGAGAACCTGACCGAGAAGGTGGATCTGGAATCCCGGTACAACGCGCTTCTCCAGGCCCAGGGTGAGACCATTGACCACCTGGCCGAAGGCGTTGGCGTGTTCGGACCTGACGGCAAGATCCGCCTGTCAAATCCGTCCTTCCGCGCCCTTTGGGGCCTGACCGAACAGCAGGTCAAGCCCGGCACCCATATCCGCCAGATTGCCGAAGCCTGTGAACCGTCGCATCGCGATCCGGATGGCTGGAGACTGTTTGCCGGCGTGATCACTGGTTTCGATGAAGAACGCCGAACCCATGACGGCCGTATCGAACTGACCACCGGCCTCATTCTCGATTACGCAATCGTGCCTCTGCCCAATGGTCAGACCATGATCGCCTTCGTCAACGTGACTGATAGCGTCGGCGCCGAACGCATGTTGACCGAAAAGAACGAGGCGCTGCGCAAGGCCGATGCGCTGAAGAACGATTTCGTCCAGCACGTCTCCTACGAGCTGCGCTCGCCGCTGACCAACATCATCGGCTTCACCGAACTGCTGCAGACCCCCGGCATCGGCGAGCTCAACGAGCGCCAGTCCGAGTATCTCGATCACATCGCCACATCGTCTTCGGTGCTGCTGACCATCGTCAATGACATTCTCGATCTTGCCACCGTTGATGCCGGTATCATGCGCCTGGATACCGGCGTGGTCGACATTCCGGCGCTCTTTGCCGAGGCTGGCGAGCAGATCGCCGATCGGCTGAAGGAAAACGATCTGTCGCTTGAGATCGACACCGCCGGCGCCCCGGCTCAGATGATTGGCGATCACCAGCGGCTCAAGCAGATCCTTTTCAAGCTTCTGATGAACGCCGCCAACTTCGCCCCCGACGGCACGGTCGTGCGCTTGCGTTGCCGCCAGGACGACGAGGCAATCTGCTTCTCGGTAACCGATTCGGGTCCCGGAATCCCGGAAGACGCGCGCAAGGATGTCTTTGCCCGCTTCGAGACCAACGGCCAATCCGGACGCCGGCGCGGCGCCGGCCTGGGCCTGTCCATCGTCCAGAGCTTTGTCGGCCTTCATAACGGCACAGTCTCCATCGAATCCGGCGAGGAAGGCGGCGCAACCATCGTCTGCCGCTTCCCGTCCAGCCGTCCGCTTGCCCGCGACGCGGCCGAGTAAGCCTTGATGGCGACTGCGCCCCTCCGCGTGGAACTGGCGAGCCCGGAAGCGACAGCCTTGTTCGCCGAAGATGTCTCGCTGGCAATCCGGCAAGGCGATTGCCTGTGCCTGTCGGGTGATCTTGGCGCCGGCAAGTCGACCTTCGCCCGCGCGTTGATCCGCGCGATTGCCGACGATCCAGACCTCGAGGCCCCGAGCCCCACCTTCACGCTGGTGCAGGCCTACCAGCTGCGGCTTCCGATCTCGCACATGGATCTCTACCGCCTCGGCTCCCCCGAGGAACTCGATGAATTGGGTCTCGATGACGCGCTCGCCGAAGGCGCGGCTCTGGTCGAATGGCCGGAAAAGGCGATCGATCTCCTGCCCGAGGACAGAATCATGATCCGGTTTGACGGGTTTGGTGACAGCCGCACCGTGACCATCACGGCACCGGCGCCCTTCATCGAAAGGCTTGAACGCTCCTTCGCTGCCCGCGCCTTTCTTGAGCGGCATTATTCCCGCCCGGTGGTCCGGCGGCACCTGCAGGGCGACGCCTCCTCCCGCACCTACGAAACCATCCGGCCTGAAGGCAGCGACCCTCTGATCCTGATGAATGCGCCGCGAAAGCCGGATGGCCCGCCGGTGCGCGACGGCCTGCCCTATTCCCAGATCGCCCATCTGGCCGAAGATGTCGTTCCCTTTGTCGCCATTGCTCGCTGGCTGCGCGCGCAAGGGTTTGCAGCCCCCGAAATCCTCGGCGAGGATCTCGACCAGGGGTTTCTGCTGGTCGAAAACCTCGGCGCCGAAGGCATTCTCGATCAGGCCGGCAAGCCTGATCCGGAACGCTATGGCGTGGCGGTCGACTGCCTCGCGATGTTGCATGGCAAGGATCTTCCAGGCCCGCTTCCGGTCGGCGATAGAGTACATCATGTGCCGGCTTACGATCCCCGCGCCATGCAGATCGAAGTCGAGCTTCTGACCGACTGGTACCTGCCCTGGCGCCGCGGCGCTTCGGTTCCAGACGATGAGCGGGCCGGTTATCTCGACCTCTGGCGAGTCTTGTTCGAGCGCCTCGAAAGCGCGGAAAAGGCGCTGGTCCTGCGCGACTACCATTCGCCCAACCTGATCTGGCGGCCGGAAAAGACCGGGCTTGACCGGCTTGGCATCATCGATTTCCAGGACGCGATGATCGGTCCGTCGGCCTATGACGTCGCATCGCTCTGCCAGGATGCGCGGGTAACGGTCGATCAGGAACTGGCCGATGCGCTGCTCGACCGCTACGTCGCCGCCCGCCGGGACGCCAACCCGGATTTTGACGAGCCAGGTTTCCGCGAGGCCTATGCGATCATGGCCGCCCAGCGCGCCGCGAAAATCCTCGGTATCTTCGTCCGGCTCAAGCAGCGGGACGGAAAGCCCGGCTATTTGCGGCATCTGCCGCGAATGGAGGCCTATATTTCGGCGTCTCTCGCCCATCCGGTGCTGCAACCCTTGCGCAACTGGTTCACAAAGGCTGGTATCGGCGAAAGCGAATCATAAACCGGAACCGCCTGACCGATGACAATCACATCCGCCATGATCCTGGCCGCGGGGCTTGGTACCCGCATGCGGCCGATCACCGACACGCTGCCCAAGCCCCTGGTCGAAGTGGCCGGAAAGCCCTTGATTGCCTACGGGCTGGAAGCGCTTGGCCGTGCCGGTATCAAGAATGTCGTCGTCAACGTGCATTATCTGGCGCCGCTACTGGCCGACTGGCTGTCGGCATGGCCCGGCGCACATATCAGGATCTCCGACGAGACCGCGGAACTGCTTGATTCGGGCGGCGGCATCGTCAAGGCCCTGCCCATGCTCGGAACCGAGCCGTTCCTGGTCCTCAACGCCGACACGTTCTGGCTGGAGGAACCGGGAAGCACGACGGACAACCTCGCCCGGATGATGGATCGTTTCGATTCCGAATCGATGGATATCCTGCTGATGACAGCACGGCTCGACCAGGCCACCGGCCACACCGGCGCAGGTGATTTCACCATTGGCGATGATGGCCGACTGACCCGCTACAAGGGGGCCGGTGATCCGGTCATCTACGCCGGCGCGATCATCCTGCATCCGAGCATTTTCCGGGATATCAGCGAGAAACGCTTCTCCATCAATCGCTGCTTCGATACGGCCGCGGGCGAAGGCCGCCTGTTCGGCTCCCCCATGCACGGCCATTGGCTGACCGTAGGCACCCCCGAGGCCATCGCCGAGGCCGAAGCCGCCCGCGCCGCCTATCTCGGCGAACCGGTCCCGTGAGCCGGGCCGCACCCCGTATTGCAACCATCCCGCCCGGCGTGGATTTCCTCGCCACGCTTGCCGGGCAGATCATCAACGGCGGGCTGGTCCCCGGCCTCGCCTACAATCCCGAGGATCCGCTGTCGCTGGCCGGCGCCACGGTATTCGTGCCAACGCGCCGCGCCGCCCGGGTGCTTCGCTCCGAACTCACCGATCTCATCGGCAAGGGCTCGGCGATCCTGCCGTCGATCCGTCCGCTGGGCGAGACCGACGACGATGCCGGCTATTTCGATTCCGCCGAGCCCGAGACGCTGGCGCTGGATCCGCCGATACCGCCGATTGCCGCTACTCTGCGCCTTGCCGATCTGGTTCTGGCCTGGAAACGGGCCCTGCCGCAGACTGTCAGGGATCATCTCGGCGGCGTGCCGCTGGTGGCCCCCGCCAACCCGGCCGACGCCATCTGGCTCGGCCGTGCTCTGTCGGACCTGATCCAGGCGGTGGAGACTGAGGAGTGCGACTTTGCCGGCCTTGATGATGTCGCCTCCGCGGATCTGCAGCAATGGTGGCAGCTGACGGCGGAGTTCCTGAAGATCGCGCGCGAGTACTGGCCGGCGCTGCTTGAGGAAATCCACCGGTCCAGCCCGGCGCGGCATCACAATGCGATGCTTGACGTGTTCACCCGCAGCCTCGCCGCATCCCCGGAAGGCCGCCCGGTCATCGTCGCCGGATCGACCGGAACCCGTCCCTCGACCGCCCGGCTGATTGCCACGGTCGCGCAGCTGCCCCACGGAGCGGTCGTTCTGCCCGGATTGGATCATGCCATGCGGCGCTCGCATTGGCAGGCGCTGGCCGAGGCTGCCCTGACAAGGCAATCGCCCGATGGCCGCGTCCTGGTCGATGTCGCCATCCGCAGTCACCCGCAATATGGTCTTCATTCCCTGCTTGGGAGCTGCGGCGTCGAGACCGGCGGGATCGGGGACATCCCGGAGATCGGCGCGCTTTCGCCGGAACTGGAAATGCGCCGCAGGCTGGTTTCGCACGCCCTGTTGCCTGCGATCGCCACCGAAGCCTGGGGTGAACCGGATTTCCTTCCGGGTCCAGAGGCCATTGCCCCGGGCTTTGAACATGTGAGCCTGATTGAAGCCGCCAACGAGCGCGAGGAAGCCTCGGCCCTGGCAGCCGCCATGCGCCGCGCGCTCGAACCGCGCCCCGATGTCCCCGAGCCGACGGCGGCGCTGGTCACGCCTGACCGTAACCTGGCCCGGCGGGTCGTCACCGAACTGGCCCGCTTCGGCATCGAGGCCAATGATTCCGGCGGCTCGCCGCTGACCTCGAGCCTGCAGGGCGGTCTCGTCCGGCTCGTCGTGCATGCCGCCTTCGCGCCGGGCGATCCGGTGGCGATCGCGGCACTGCTCAAGCACCCGCTCGCCCGCTTTGGTCTCTCCGGTCCCGAGGCAAGAGCCCGCGCCGGCTTCATCGAGCGGATTGCCTTGCGTGGCGGCAGCGGGTCGGCCGACATTGAGGAGCTGGAAGCCCTGGTCAGCAAGCGCGAAGCCGGAAGGCACGAGCGCCATGCGCCCCGGTGGCTGCAGCGTATCGGCGATGATGAGGCCGAACACGCGCGTGATTTCGCCGCACGTGCAGCCGAGGCTCTCTCACCGCTGAACTCTCTGCTGGTCGAGCGCGCCGGTCCGGGTGTCACCAACGAGATCCCGATCGGCCGGCTTGCTGCGCTGACCGCCGACGCCTTGGAGCGGATCTGCATTGATGATACCGGCGCTCTGGAGGCCCTTTGGGGCGACGAGGCCGGGGCCGACCTTGCCGCCGTGCTGCTTGAAACCCGCGACAGCGGCTCGACGCTGAGCATGACCGGCCACGAATGGATAGGTGCACTCGATGCGCTTGTTTCGGGCCGGATGATCAAGCCGCGCGCCGGCGGTCATCCCCGCGCCTTCATCTGGGGCGCGCTCGAAGCCCGGCTCCAGCACGTCGACACCCTGCTGATGGGCGGCCTCAACGAAGGCGTCTGGCCGCAGGCCGGCCAGGAAGACCCGTTCCTGTCGCGCTCGATGAAGGCCGCCATCGGTCTCGAGCCGCCGGAACGCCGCATCGGCCAGGCGGCGCATGATTTCCAGATGGCGATGGGCGCGCCGGAAGTGGTGCTTTCGCGCTCGCACCGCTCCGGCAAGGCGCCGACCGTTGCCTCCCGCTGGCTGCAGCGGCTTCTGGCGGTCATCGGTCCGCAGCCGGCGGCGTTGCTCAGGTCACGCGGCGAGGCATTGCTTACCCACGCCCGCACGCTCGATCAGGACCCCTCCACGCCCACAGCCTCCCGCCCGGAACCGCGCCCGCCGGAAGAGCTGCAGCCAAAATCCTATTCCTTCTCGGAAGTCGGCAAACTGCGGCGTGACCCCTACGCCATTTACGCCCGGCGCATTCTCGGCCTAGATCCGCTGGAGCCGTTTCTCGCCGATCCCGGACCGCGCGAGCGCGGTACGCTCTACCACGAGATCCTTGAGGCGTTCGTTACCGGAACCGAGCCTGGCTCGCGCTCATACGAAACTCTTCGCGCGATTGCCGCGGAGCATTTTGCCAGGGCCGGATTGCCGGATGCCACGGCGCTGGTCTGGCGGATGCGCTTTGAAAAGGCGGCCGAAGCCGTAGCCAACTGGGAAAGCGACACCGCGGCGGGACTGGTCCGTTCGCTGGTCGAAACCCGCGCCAGCCTCGATCTGCCGCTCGCTGGCCTCAGGCTGACCGGCATGGCCGACCGGCTCGACCTGCGCCGCGACGGAACCGCCTGGATCATCGACTACAAGACCGGCGGCACCCCTTCGCGCAAGGAGGCCCGCATCCTGCTCGATCCGCAACTGGCACTCGAAGCCTATGCGCTGATCAATGGCGGCTTTAAAGATGCCGGCAGCATGCCGGTCTCCGGGCTCTTGTATCTGCGCCTGACCGGCAGGGAGCCTTTCGCCGAACGCATCGATACGGATCCGGATAAACCGGGCCGCGACGAGTTTCTGGGCCCCGCTGATCTGGCTGCCAAGGCGGTCGAGGAATTCGTCAAGCTGGTCGGCCTGCTCCGGTCCGGCCGGCGCGGCTTCCTGTCGCGCGCCATCCCGCGCAGCGCCCGCGATTTTGGTGGCGAATACGACCATCTGGCGCGGGTTGCCGAATGGCAGACCGCCGTGGACGGCGATGGAGGCGATGGCGATGACTGACGACAGCGGCATGAGCGTCATTTCCGACACCACGTTGCGGCAGAACCTCGCCGCGACGCCGACGCTGTCAGCCTGGGTGTCCGCCAATGCCGGGTCAGGCAAAACCCACGTCCTGGCCCGCCGGGTGATCCGGCTGTTGCTGCGCGGCGCGCGCCCCTCGGCGATCCTGTGCCTGACCTACACCAAGGCCGCGTCGGCCGAGATGTCCAACCGCATTTTCCGCACACTTGGCGAGTGGGTCCGGCTCGACGATGCCGGGCTGGCCGGCAGGATTGCCGAACTCGAGGGGCGCGAAGCCGAGCCGCACCAGCTGATCCGCGCCCGTCGGCTGTTCGCCACGGCGCTCGAAACGCCGGGCGGCCTCAAGATCCAGACCATTCATGCCTTCTGCGAGGCCGTGCTGCACCGGTTTCCGCTTGAGGCCAACATTCCCGGCCATTTCAGCGTGCTTGACGACCAGAAGGCCACTGAGCTGCTGGCCGAAGCCCGCCGCCAGCTGATGTCGACCCAGTCATTCGAGAACGACCCGGATCTGGCGGCCGCTGTTACCGAAGCGCTCGACACCGGCGGCGAGGCTGGCTTCGACAAGCTGCTTCAAGGCCTCTATGCCCGCCGCCGCGACTACATGGCCTTCGACGCCAGGGCGCGGACACCGCAAGCGGCCGAGGCCCTGATCCGGGACGCGTTGGGTCTGTTGCCGCAGGAAAACGAGGCTTCGCTCGTCGAGACCGCCTGGCCGCTCGATGCGCTGCCGGTCGACTACATCCGGGCGGTCTTCGATTTCGCCGGCTCGGCCAAATCATCGACCAAGGCCTATAATTTCGCCTACGGATTGCTGGCCGTCGGGTCCGAACCCGAAGCGCGGGAACGGCTGCAGCTGCTCAGGGATGTGTTCTTCACCAAGTCCGGATCGCCGGCCAGCCTCGGCGGTGTCGCCTCGAAGACGGTTCAGGACCGCTTTCCCGACCTCGCCGACCGCGTCGCCGAGGCCCAGGCCCAGGTGGTCGCCATCTTCGATCGCCTGGCGCGGCTCAGGATGCTCGCGGCCTCGCTGACCGCTTTCCGGCTGGCGCGGCGCTATCTCGGCGAATTCGAACGGTTGAAAACCCGCCAGGCTCTGCTCGATTATGACGATCTGATTGGCGCGACCGAGGCGCTCTTGTCAAAAAGCGGCGCCAGCGCCTGGGTCCACTACAAGCTCGACCAGGGTATCGACCATGTGCTGGTCGACGAAGCCCAGGACACCGCGCCGCTGCAATGGAACGTCATCGGCGCGCTCTCCGACGAATTCTTTGCCGGCGAAGGAGCCCGTCCGGCCATGCGCACGCTGTTCGCGGTCGGTGACGAGAAACAGTCGATCTATTCGTTCCAGGGCGCCCGGCCCGAGCGGTTTGCCGAGGAACGCAGCCGCATCGCGCGGCTTGCACGGGCGGCCGATGCGGAGTTCGCCGAGGTCTCGCTGCGGGTGTCCTTCCGCTCCTCCACCGAGGTGCTCAAGCTCGTAGACCATGTCTTTGCCGATGCGGACGCGCTGCGCGGCATGGGCTCGGCCGATGAGCCGGTGATCCATGAGACGGCGCGCATGCAGGCGCCGGGTCTGGCCGAGGTCTGGCCGATGATTGCGAAGGAACAGGCCGGCAATGACGAGGACTGGACCGCCGCGTTCGACGAGGTGCCGGAAACCGCGCCCGCCGCCCGGCTCTCCCGCCGCATCGCCGATGTGCTCTCCCGCTGGGTCGGTCACGAGCTGATCGAGGACCAGAAATCGAAACAGATGCGGCCGGTGGCGCCGGGCGACATTCTGGTGCTGGTCAGGAAGCGTGATGGTTTCGTGCCGACGCTGCTGCGCACGCTCAAGGCAACCACCGATATTCCCGTGGCCGGCGCCGACCGCTTGCGGCTGACAGATCACATCGCGGTGCAGGACCTGATGGCGCTCGGCCGTTTCGTGCTGCTGGGCGATGACGATCTCTCGCTTGCCGCCCTTTTCAAGAGCCCGCTCCTGGATCTGGACGAGGATGACCTGTTTGCCGTGACCGCCGAGCGGCCTGATGGGATCTCCGTCTGGCACCGGTTGCAGGAGCTTGCGGAAGCCGAACCGCGTTTCGCCCGGGCGGTCGAAAAGCTCAAGCGCTGGCAAACCCGGTCGGCGCACCAGCCGCCGCATGATTTCTATGCGGCGCTGCTCGGCCCGGATGGCGGCCGCAAGGCCTATCTCTCCCGTCTCGGCCATGAAGTCGGCGATGTGCTCGACGAGTTTCTCGGCCTGACGCTTGATCACGAGCAGGCGGGCCTGCCCGGTCTGCAGTCGTTCCTCGCCATGCTCGAAACCGACACGCCGGAAATCAAGCGTGAGATGGAAGGCCAGTCCGGCGCGGTGCGGATCATGACCGTGCATGCGGCCAAGGGGCTGGAAGCCCCGATCGTGTTCCTGGTTGATTCCGGCGGCGAGGCCTTCCAGCACAGCCATCAGCCCCGGCTCTGGCTGCTGCCTGCCGCGCCCAAAAGTGAAGAAGCACCGTCGATCCCGGTCTGGCTGCCCGACAAGACCCACGAGAACGAGGCGATCGGGCCCGTCCGCGAAAAGATGCGTGAGCAGGCCGAAGAAGAGTATCGCCGCCTGCTCTATGTCGGCTTGACCCGGGCAGCCGACCGGCTGGTGATCTGCGGTTACCGGGGGCTCCGGGAGGTCAAAACGCCGACCTGGCATTCGATGGCATCAGTGGGTCTCGAACGGGCCGTCGTCGAAGCCGGTTACACCGTCTGCGACGGGGTGCATGACGCCGGAGACGAAGCCTTTGAAGTCCGCCGCTTTTTCCGTACCCGCCCCGCACCGGCGATGCCCGGCACGGCCACTTCGGCAACCGGTCCGACGCCGGCACCTTCCACCGAAGCGATCTCGATTCCGTCCGATCCCCTGCCGCCGCCTGCCCGGCTGCCCCGGCCACTGGCCCCGTCCGGTGTCAGCGCCGTGCTCGAGGACAGCGCGGATGTGGCGTCCCGCTCGCCCTTTGCCGACGGCCAGGCCGGATCGGCCGCAGCACTGGAACGCGGCAGCATGATCCATCGCCTGCTCCAGGTCCTGCCTTCGGTCCCTGAGACCGAGCGCCAGGCGGTGCTTTCGCGCTACCTCGCGCGCGCCTTGCCGGAAGCCGAGGCAGCAACGGCCGAGACCATGCAGCGCCAGGTGCTTGCCGTTCTGCAGGATCCGCAATTCGCGCCGATCTTCGATGCGCCTGGTGAGGCCGAGGTCTCGGTCATGGGCACCTTGCGGGTCAGGGGTGAGGAGCGCGCCGTATCGGGGCGCATAGACCGCATTGCGCTCGATGGTGACCGTGTTCTGATCATCGACTACAAGACCGGGCTGGCGCCGAGGCCTGGCGAAGATCCCCCGGCCGGCCATATCTCCCAGCTCGCCATCTATCGCGCCTTGCTGGCACCACTCTACCCGGGGCGGCGAATCGACGCTGCGCTGGTCTATGTTTCGGCGCCCGTACTGGTCGAAATCCCGGCGTCGACCCTGGACCAGGCGCTTGCCGCTCTCGATCAATGATCCCGGCCTGTTTGTCACGGCTCGGTGAAGCCGGCCGAAATGCCTTGAATACTTACGGGCGAATCATCACATTGGACTCATCTGAGTCATCCATCAAAGGAGTGCCAAACCATGGCAACCGTTAAAGTAGACAGCGCCAATTTCCAGAGCGAGGTGCTCGATTCGACAGTACCCGTTGTCGTCGACTTCTGGGCGGAGTGGTGCGGACCGTGCAAGATGATCGCTCCGAGCCTCGAGGAAATCTCCAACGAGATGGAAGGCAGCGTCAAGGTCGCCAAGCTCAACATCGATGAGAATCCGGAACTCGCTTCGCAGTTCGGCGTTCGCTCGATTCCCACGCTGGCCATGTTCAAGGGCGGCGCCGTCGCTGACATCAAGGTCGGCGCTTCGCCCAAGACCGCACTTTCGAGCTGGATTTCAGGCGCCATCGCCTGAGGTCGGCTCCTCGCGGCAATTCAATGAAACCCGTCTGGTCAACCGGGCGGGTTTTTTGCTGCCTTCAGTCAGATGCGCAAACCCTTGTGATGCAGGCTTAGAGCCGATCATCTTTAGATTATGGTGGATTGGTTCTGGTCGAACTACCCGTCTCCGCCAGGCTTGGACGCCTTTTCCGCGCCAGTTTCGGCAAAATCCTCGCAAGATGCGCTGCATCGCGCTTCCGGCTTTTCCTCGCTGGCAAGCAAAATCCTGTCCATCAAATCGCTTCCAGCTAAAAATGCTCGGCTCTAGACCGGCGGCGTGCCGTTGACCCTGAGCACGTCACCCAGAAGATAGAGCGAACCGCCAATCAGGATCCGTGGAGGCCGTTCGAGGCCGTTCCAGTTCCTGCAGATGGCGGCAATCGCCGTCTCGACATCTTCGGCAGCTTCGGCGGTCAAGCCCGCCTCGTCGGCTGTATCGGCGAGGAATTCAGGATCGAGCCCCGCCTCGGAATCTGGCACAGGCACGGTGAACACATGCCGTGCCATACCGGCAAAGGCTTCGAAATAGCCGACCGGGTCCTTGGTGTTGATCATTCCGGTGATCAGGAACAGCGGTCGGGATTGGCGGTCATTGAGATTGGCCATCGCCTCTGCAATGACCTGGCCCGCGCCGGGATTGTGTCCGCCGTCGATCCAGAATTCGACGCCATCCATGGCGCTCTCGACAAGCCGGCCATGAGTGAGCCGCTCCAGCCGCCCGGGCCAGGAGACATTGACCAGGCCTTCGGCTATGGCGTTTTCGCTCAACGGGAACCCGGCAGCCTTCAACGCCCTTATAGCTGCTGCGGCATTGGCCTGCTGGTGCCGGCCCGCGAGCTTTGGCAGTGGCAGATCGAGCAATTCGTCTTCATCCTGGTAGGCCAGGCGGCCGTTTTCTTCCAGTGCAAGAAAATCCTGGCCATAGACGCTGTGCGGGCATCTGTGTCGTTCGGCGGTTTCGACCAGCACCTCGCGCGCCGCCTCCTGGCTTTGAGCGCCGATCACCACCGGCGAGCCTGGCTTGATGATGCCTGCCTTCTCCGCCGCGATCAGCTCCACCCTGTCGCCGAGATAGGCCTGATGATCGAGCGAGATCGACATGATCACTGAAACCGCCGGATGGGCAATCACATTCGTTGCATCAAACCGGCCGCCAAGCCCGACCTCGATCACGGCGGCGTCCGCGGGATGTTCCGAAAACAGCACGAACATGACAGCGGTCAGGATTTCGAAGACGGTGATCGTCTCGCCCTGATTGGCCTCGGCGACCCGGCGGACAGCGTCGGCAAGCACCTCGTCGCCAACCAGTTTGCCGCCGCCCTCCGCCCCGATGCGGAACCGCTCGTGCCAGTTGACCAGGTGCGGCGATGTATGAACGTGAACCTTGAGGCCCTGTGCCTCGAGAATGGCGCGGCAGAAGGCGCTGGTCGACCCCTTGCCGTTGGTCCCGGCAATGTGGATCACCGGCGGCAGTTTCTCATGCGGGTTGCCCAGCCGCTCGAGCAACCGGGTGATACGGCCGAGCGACAGGTCGAAACCCTTCGGATGCAGCGCCATGAGCGCGTTGATTTCCCGTTCGGCAGCCGACACGACCGCTCCTCTCGCCGAAGGTCCCGGCTCTTGCTGGAGGTTTACTCCGCCGCTTCCGCCGGCACGGTCTCTGCAATGGGTGCGGGAAGCGCTGCCGGTGCCGGCGCATCCATCTTGAGGAAGATCCGCAGCAGCCGGGCGACGGTCGCCGGGATGTCGTGACGATGCACAACCATGTCGATCATACCGTGGTCGAGCAGATATTCGGAGGTCTGGAACCCCTCGGGAAGTTTTTCCCGGATGGTCTGCTCGATCACCCTTTTGCCGGCAAAGCAGATTTCCGCGCCCGGTTCTGCCAGGTGAATGTCCCCAAGCATGGCATAAGAGGCAGAGACGCCACCGGTGGTCGGATTGGTCAGCACCACGATGTAGGGCAGGCCGGCTTCCTTGAGCATCTCCACTGCGACGGTGGTGCGTGGCAACTGCATCAGCGACAGAATGCCTTCCTGCATGCGGGCGCCTCCGGACGCCGGGAACATCACCAGCGGGCAATGCCGTGCAATGGCGGCCTCGAAGGCCTGGATGATTGCCTCACCCGCGGCAATGCCGAGCGAGCCGCCCATGAAGGAGAAATCATGCACGCAGGCAACGATCTCGACGCCCTGGACCTTGCCGTGCGCGGCAACGACCGAATCCTCGAGGCCGGTCTTGGTCCGGCTGTCGCGCAGCCGGTCGCTGTATTTCTTCGAATCCCGGAACTTGAGCGGGTCCTGCGGCACCTTCGGTGACGGCAGCAGCTCGTACTTTCCCTCGTCGAACATGTGCTTGAGCCGCGCCTCGGCCGACATCTTCATGTGGTAGCCCGAGGCGGGGATCACGAAATGGTTTTCTTCCAGATCATTGTGGAACACCATTTCACCGGTCTCGGGACACTTGATCCAGAGATTTTCGGGCACCTCGCGACGGCCCAGCATCGAATTGATCTTCGGCCTGACGTAGTTGGTAATCCAGTTCAACGCGTTATCTCCGGTTCATACCCAATGTGGGATTGTTACTGCGTCGGCGCAAGACGTGCGGCGCGCACGCCGGTGGCAAGCCCGCGCACCATCGTGGCGACGCTCTCGACGGTATCGGAGGTTGCAGCACCCTTGGCGTCAAGCGTGTTGGCGATCTGGTTGACGATCGCGGTGCCGACCACGACGCCGTCGGCAGACTGGCCGATGGCGCGCGCCTGCTCGGCGGTTTTCACCCCGAAGCCGACGCAAACCGGCAGGTCGGTATGGCTCTTGATCCGGTCGACGGCCTGGTTGACCTTGGAGGTGTCGGCAATTGCCGATCCGGTGATCCCGGTCATCGACACGTAATAGACGAAGCCCGACGTGTTGGAGAGCACCAGCGGCAACCGCTTGTCATCCGTTGTCGGGGTCGCGAGCCGGATGAAGTTGACGCCTGCCTTCAGTGCCGGCAGGCACAGTTCCTCATCCATTTCAGGCGGAAGGTCGACCACGATCAGCCCGTCGATCCCTGCCTCGATGGCATCTGCCAGAAAGCGCTCCACACCGTAGATGTAGATCGGATTGTAATAGCCCATCAGCACGATCGGCGTTTCATTGTCGCCCTTGCGGAAATCTGCTGCCAGCGACAGGGTCTTTTTCAGCGACTGGCCGGCCTTGAGCGCCCGTTGTCCCGCCATCTGGATCGCCGGGCCGTCGGCCATCGGGTCGGAGAACGGCATGCCGAGTTCGATCACGTCCGAGCCGGCACCCGGCAGCGCCTGCATGATCTTCAGCGAGGTGTCGTAATCCGGGTCGCCGCCCATGAAATAGGTCACCAGCGCCGGCCGGCCTTCGGCTTTCAGCTTCTCAAAACGGGTATCGATGCGAGTGGTCATGATCAGAGCTCCACGCCGAGGATCTTGCCGACCGTGAAGATGTCCTTGTCGCCGCGGCCGCACAGGTTCATCACGATGATCTGGTCCTTGCCCATTTTCGGCGCCCGCTTGATCACCTCGGCAAGGGCGTGGCTGGGTTCCAGCGCCGGAATGATGCCTTCAAGCCGGGTCAGCAGCTGGAAGGCTTCCAGCGCTTCGGTATCCATGATCGGCACATATTCGACCCGGTTGGATTCTTTCAGCCACGAATGTTCGGGCCCGATACCGGGATAGTCGAGGCCCGCCGAAATCGAATGGCCTTCCTTGATCTGTCCGTCGCCATCCTGCAGCAGGTAGGTGCGGTTGCCGTGCAGGACGCCCGGAGAGCCGGCGGTCAGCGAGGCGCAATGCTCTTCGCCGTCGAGGCCCTTGCCGCCGGCTTCGACGCCGACAATCTGCACGTCCTTGTCATCGAGGAACGGATGGAACAGGCCGATGGCGTTGGAGCCGCCGCCGACAGCGGCAATCAGCATGTCGGGCACGCGGCCTTCCATGGCGATCATCTGCTCGCGGGCTTCCTGGCCGATCACCGACTGGAATGTGCGCACCATTTCCGGGTAGGGATGCGGTCCGGCCGCAGTCCCGATCAGGTAATAGGTATCGTCGACATTGGTCACCCAGTCCCTGAGCGCTTCGTTCATCGCGTCCTTCAGCGTGCCGTGGCCGGATGTCACCGGGTGCACCTTGGCGCCGAGCAGCTTCATGCGGAACACGTTCGGTGCCTGCCGCTGCACGTCGGTGGCGCCCATGTAGACTTCGCACGGATAGCCGAAGCGTGCCGCAACCGTTGCAGAAGCGACGCCGTGCTGGCCGGCGCCGGTTTCGGCGATGATCCTTGTCTTGCCCATGCGCTTGGCAAGCAGGATCTGGCCGACGCAATTGTTGATCTTGTGCGAACCGGTGTGATTGAGCTCGTCGCGCTTGAAGTAGATCTTGGCGCCGCCGAGGTGCTCGGTCAGCCGCTCGGCAAAATACATCGGCGAAGGGCGGCCGGTATAATGCGCGTTGAGATGATCGAGCTCGGCCCGGAAGGCCGGATCGGCCTTCGCCCTGGTCCACTCCTCTTCCAGTTCCAGGATCAGCGGCATCAGCGTTTCGGCAACGAAACGGCCGCCGAAAATGCCGAACATGCCCTGCTCGTCGGGTCCGGTACGGAATGAGTTGGGATTGGTTGTCTGGTTCAAGTCATCTACTCCTGAGACCGGCCCTGGTCTGGTTGCGCGACTTCCGCCTCGCGAACAGCCTGGACGAAATCATTCATCATGCCGAGGTCCTTGATACCGGGCGCGCTTTCGACGCCCGATGACACATCGACCCCGGGCGCCTGGCTGATGCCGATTGCCTCGCCGATATTGTCTTTTGTCAGCCCACCGGAAAGCATGTAACTGGGAGCCCCGTCAAGCGTGGCAAGGTGCCGCCAGTCAAAGCTTACTCCGTTCCCGCCCGGAAGGTCAGAGCCTTTCGGCGGCTTGGCATCGAACAGGAACCGGTCAGCAATGCCGTGATAGGGTTTGATTCGTGTCAGATCCGAAGCGTCGCGGATGGCGAATGCCTTCATCACCGGCAGTCCGTAGCGGGCTTTGACAACCGAGGCGCGCTCAGGGCTTTCGCCGCCATGCAATTGCAACCAATCCGGCTTCATGCTGGCGACAATTGCATCCAGACCGTCATCATCCATGTCGACCGTCACGGCGACCGTCTTAAGACCACGCGCCCGGGCCCGCTCTGCCAGCGTGGCAGCGGTCCCGATCGACACGTGGCGGGGGCTCTTTTCGAAAAAGATGAACCCGGCCATGTCGGCGTTGAGATCGGCCGCGCGATCCACCGCTTCGGGCGTGCTCAGGCCGCAAATCTTGATCTGTATCGTCATGGCGGCTGACGTCGCACAAATCGGCGCCAGAGTCGAGATATGGTCGAGATATGGATGGGTTGACCGTCGGTGCTAACCAGACCGGGTGAGCCGTCCTAGAATGCCACCGCGAACAGCCGTGAGCCGTTCTGCTTGAGCCAGCGCTTGGCCTCGGTCGTCCGTGGGCAAAGCGCCTTGCAGGTGGCCCAGAAGTCCGGTCCGTGGTTCATTTCCTTCAGATGCGCCACCTCGTGGGCGGCGAGATAGTCGATAACGAAATCCGGCGCCATCGCGATCCGCCAGGAAAACGACAGGTTTCCCTCCGAGGTGCACGACCCCCAGCGGCTCTTCGTGTCCTTGTAGGCGATGGCACGCACAGGTTCTCCCAGCGTTGCCGCGTGCATGTGGACCAGCCGCTGCAGCTCGGTCTTTGCCACCCGCTTGAGGTGATCCGATACCCGCCGACCGATATGCTCGGGCAATCCCGAGACCAGAAGCGTGGGAACCCCGTCCAACTCGGTCTGCTCAGCGATGCCGCGCAGCTTGCCGGTCAAGGCGATACGGTGATCTACTCCGCGAATGC
The DNA here is from genome assembly GCF_024105735.1 of Parahoeflea alexandrii. Taxonomy (GTDB): domain Bacteria; phylum Pseudomonadota; class Alphaproteobacteria; order Rhizobiales; family Rhizobiaceae; genus Hoeflea; species Hoeflea alexandrii. The sequence continues at coordinate 423,188 of NZ_JAAAML010000002.1, forward strand.
TGATCTTTCCCTGGTCTGCGAGCGGCCCGGCATCCTCGACCCTCGCCAGCCGGGTCATCAGCCAGCCGTGATGACGGGTGAGGAATTCATCGATTTCGCGTACCGCCAGACCTTTTGGGATGGTCAGCTTCAGCGCCTGACCGCCTGGTTCGATGCGCAAGGTCATGCGGGTTGCCCGGGCGTTCTCGCGGATCGCCAGGGGCAGATCGCGGCCATTGACGGTGACCGCGCTGGGGCGCGGCTGAGCGGTTCTGCGGGTGGGGCGACCAAGTCCGAACATGTTTGGGTATTTATCCGATTCGATCACAATGCGGGGATCGAAAATGCCACGCGCTGTGGCACCGCTGCGGGCAACAAAAAGGGCGGCGTTCGAAACGCCGCCCTTTCGGGGAGGTCATGTGTATTGCGGTTACCCGTCGATTTCGGGAACCGACCCGGATGTCCGGGGCTTGCTGTTCTGGCTTGCCTGACGGCTGGCCATGAAGCGGTCGAACTCCTCGCGGTCGCGAGCCATGCGCAGGTCCCGCATGTGCTGGTCGAACTCGCGGCGCATCTCGTCGAGCTTCTTGCGCTCTTCGTCGAGACGGGCCAGTTCGGCATCACGCCAGTCGTCGAATGCGGCATTGCCGCTGCTGGCGCGCATGCCATGCCTGCCCTGAGTGGACTTGCGGAAAGAGCATGCGAAGTTGTCGGTGGCGCGGTTGACGTCTGCCTTGAAGCCTTCGAGCCGGTCGCCCCAGATTATGTAGGCGAGCATGGCAAGGCCGAGCGGCCAGAACACCATGAAGCCAAGGACCATCAGGGCGATGGTGGCGGGCGTCCAGGCGGGACGGATCAATGCGGTCTGTGTCATCGGTCAAAACCTCATCTGGTAAAGGGAAGCGGGGATCGTTCCCTTGTGAATTTGATGTGGTATGGGCCGCGACCCTATTCAAGAAAATGCCCGCAGGAATCCGACATCCTCTTGTATTAAAAGAGAAATTTCGGATACCTAAAATGCTTCTCAAATGATTTTCAGTCGCTCCGGCCGCCCTTGATCAGCTTCGGCTTGGCTTTCTTGGCAGAGTTGCTGCGGGCATGGGTCCGCATGAAATCTAGGATCCGCGGCGCGATTTCGGAGCGGAATCGCGACCCGTTGAACACCCCGTAGTGACCCACTTTCGGCTGGACATAGTGGTGCCGCATGTCATCGGGAATATTGGGGCAGATGGTCTGCGCGGCTTCGGTCTGACCCAGGCCGGAGATATCGTCGTTCTCGCCTTCGACCGTCAGCAGCGCGACATTGCGGATCGCCTTGGTGTTGACCGTGCGGCCACGATGCATCATCTCGCCCTTTGGCAAGGAATGCTTGATGAACACCGTGTCGACGGTCTGCAGGTAGAATTCGGACGTCATGTCCATGACGGCCAGATACTCGTCGTAGAATTCGCGATGCCGTTCGGCCGAATCGCCGTCGTCCTTGACCAGATGCATGAAGAAATCCTTCTGCGCGATCATGTGACGGTCGAGATTCATCGTCATGAAGCCCGACAGCTGCAGGAAGCCGGGATAGACCGAGCGTGTGAAGCCCGGCAGTGGCCACGGCACCTGCATGATGACATTGTCTTCGAACCATTCGATCGGCTTGGCCTGCGCCAGCTCGTTGACGCCGGTCGGATTGATGCGGGTGTCGATCGGGCCGCCCATCAGCGTCATGCTCGAAGGTGCGAAGGTGTCGCCGCTTTCTTCCATCACCGCGACAGCGGCGAGAACCGGGACCGACGGCTGGCAGACCGCGAGCACATGGGTATCGGGGCCAAGCGCATGCAGCATCGAGATGATGTAATCGATATAATCATCAAGGTCGAAGCGCCCCTCTGTGATTGGCACCATGCGCGCGTCGGTCCAGTCGGTGATGTAGACCTCGGCCTTGGGCAGCAGTGTTTCCACGGTTCCGCGCAGCAAAGTCGCATAGTGGCCCGACATCGGCGCAACGATCAGGATCTTCGGATCCGGCCGGTGATTGGCCGGCAGCGTGCGCTCGAAATGGATCAGGTCGCAGAAAGGCCGCGACCAGACAACTTTCTCATGAACCGAGACCCGGCCGGTGTTCAACGAGGTTTCTTTCAGTCCGAACTCAGGCTTTCCGTAGCGGCGGGTGGTGCGCTCGAACAGCTCGAAACCGGCGGCGACCGAGCGGCCGAACGGCGTATGCGACATCGGATTGACCGGGTTTCGGAAGGTCAGGCGCATCGCGTCAGCATAGGCCCGCATGGGCGCCATGGCGGCATGATTGAGTTCATACATCTGGTAGAACATGAAAAATTGTCCCTTGTTGCGACAGTCAGACTGCCCGGTTCCCGCCATCATGCATGCCAATTCCTTTCCGGAAGCTGACTTTTTGCAGCGCGCAAACAGTGAGCGAGCCTATCACGCTTCTGCTGCATTGCAACAACAGCCCCCTTATTTTGCGGGGCTGTGCGACCTTCTGATGAGAGCCGGGGCCGTAGAGACGTCTGCAGCTCGGCGGTTTGCAGCCGAACCTCTGGCAAACGATGTCGCAGGCTCCTGATCAACTCGATGCTGCGCCGCGTTCAGGACTGTTGTCCATATGGATGCGGGCGAACTGGCGTTAAGATCAGGGCCGGCTTCGTTCTATTGCGGAAGCGCGCAGCATGTCTGGCCAGGGAGGCAGGCTTTTGAAACCGTTCACCGGCAGTTTTACCCAGCAGGAGGCATTGGATGACGCGGTCATTGCTGCCGCCACCGAGATCCTGAGATCCGGCCGCCTGCACCGCTACAACAGCGGACCGGGAGAGCTCTCCAAGGCCTCCGAGCTTGAACAGGCCTATGCCGCCTATCAGGGTGCGCGCTACTGCCTCGCCTGCGCTTCAGGCGGATATGCCATGGCCATCGCCCTGCGTGCGGCGGGCCTCGGCCAGGGGGAAACGGTTCTCACCAATGGTTTTACGCTCGCTCCTGTGCCCGGTGCCATAGCGGCTGCCGGTGGAAAAGCCCTGCTGGTGGAAATCACCGAGGATCTGGTGATCGATCTGGAAGATCTCGACCGCAAGGCCGCCACATCCGGCGCGCGCTTCCTCTTGTTGTCCAACATGCGCGGTCATCTGGCCGACATGGAGCGTCTCGTCGCCATTGTCACAAAACACGATCTGATCCTGATCGAGGATTGCGCCCACACCATGGGCGCAGCCTGGAACGGCCGCAAGAGCGGCAGTTTCGGTCTGGCCGGCTGCTTTTCCACCCAGACCTACAAGCATCTCAATTCCGGTGAAGGCGGACTGCTGACATCGGACGACCCGGAATTCATGGCCCGTGCCATCATTCTGTCGGGCTCCTACATGCTCTACGAACGCCATGGAGCAGCACCCTCGGCCGATGTCTTCGAGCGGATCCGGCTGGAAACGCCCAACATGTCCGGCCGAATGGACAATCTGCGCGCGGCAGTTCTGCTGCCGCAGCTCGCCCGCCTGGAAGACAGCATCGAGCGCTGGAACGAACGCTACCGGGCCGTCGAACAGGTGCTCGCCGGTGCAGACGGCGTCGCCTTGCCCGGGCGAGCGGCGGCGGAACGCTATGTCGGCAGTTCCATCCAGTTCCGCCTGCCCGGCATATCGCCGGCTTTGGCCAGCGCTTTCGTCGCGGCAAACAAGGCCCTGGGCGTCGAGTTGAAGTGGTTCGGCGCCGCCGAGCCGGTGGCGTTCACCTCCAACCACCACAGCTGGCGCTATGTCGATCCGCAGGCCTTGCCCGAAACCGACAGGATCCTTTCAAGCCTGTTCGACATGCGCCTGCCTCTGACGTTCTCCGTCGAGGACTGCTGCCACATCGGTTCGATCATTGCCCATTGCGCCGCGGAAATCGGCGCCCCTGCCTAGGCTGAACGCCCCGTCAGCTGTTGTTCTTGAACGCTGTCATCAGGCCAGCACGGCGCGCATCTTCTCGACGGCGGTGTTGAATTCGCCCAGGAACCCCCGAAGCGCATCGAGTGACAGCCGCACATTCGGGCCATGGCAGGCAATTGCTGCGAGAAACCGTCCCGAATCGTCGGTCACCGGAACCGCGATCGCCACCATGCCGTCCATGAATTCCTCATTGTCGATCGCAAAACCATCCCTGGCGACAGCCGTCAATTCCCTGAGAAGCATATCCGGATCGGTGATGGTCTTGGGCGTCTTCCGTTCCAGCGTCAGTCCGCGGGCAAAGGCTCGGCGTTTCCGGATGTCGAGACTGGCCAGGAATGTCTTGCCGCTGGCGGTACAATGAAACGGCACGTTCGAGCCGATCGGCAATTGCACCCGGAACGCCCAGCCGGTTTCAACCCGGTCGAGATAACTCATCCCGTCATCCTCGGGGATCACATAATTGATGGTTTCTCCGGTTTTCATGGCCAGATCCACCAGGATCTGCCGGCGCAGGATGTGATCGCGCGAAGAGTGCAGCAGTCCCGCCCCAAGCACACGGGCCCGTCGTGCGGCCCTCAGCCGCTTTCCATTCGGCTCGTAGACCAGGAAACCCTCTTCCACAAGGGTGGCGCACAGACGGTGAATGGTCTGCTTGGGCAGGCCTATCGACTGGTTGATCTCGGTCGGCGTCATCGGTTCGCCCGACGTCCCCACGACTTCCAGGATCAGCAGGGTTCGCATGTTTGTTGCGATGCGGTCGTCTGAATTCGGCATTTCGGAACCAGTTTTGAACAATCAATAGAGCCAGTTGTGCCGGGTCTTGCACCACGGCCAGAGAAATGAATACGATCATTAACGAGAAGTAAAGTCTCAATTTTTGAATATTGAGGTGATTTCGGGTGGAGTTCGACTTTGTCATCGTCGGAGCAGGATCAGCCGGTTGCGTCTTGGCCAACCGGCTTTCGGCCGATCCATCCGTCTCGGTGGCAGTGATAGAGGCCGGTGGTCGCGATGCTTCCCCGTGGATTCATGTGCCCGTCGGTTACTTCAAGACCATCAAGGATCCGGCACTCAACTGGATGTACCGGACCGAGGCGGACGAAGGCCTCAACGGCAGGCAGCTCAACTGGCCGCGTGGCAAGACGCTCGGTGGCTCCAGCTCGATCAACGGTCTGCTTTATGTCCGCGGACAGCCGCAGGATTATGATCGATGGCGGCAGATGGGAAACATCGGCTGGGGTTGGGACGATCTGCTGCCCTTGTTCCGGCGCAGCGAGTCCTGGGAGGGCGGTGCTGATCAACTCAGGGGCGACCGGGGAGAGCTGTCGGTCTCCCGCTCGCGGCAATCCTGGCAGGTTGTCGATGCCTGGGTTGAGGCGGCCAAGGCGGCCGGCTTCGCCTTCAACCCGGATTACAATGGCGCAAGCCAGGAAGGTGTCGGCTATTTCCAGCTGACCGCGCGCAACGGCTTGCGCTGCAGTTCCGCCAAGGCCTTTCTCAAACCCGCGAGGTCGCGGCCAAATCTCACCGTTCTCACCCATATTCAGGTCGAGAACGTCGAACTTGATGGCTCCAGGGTGGTGGCGGTGCGCGGCCGTCGCCACGGATCGCTGGTGCGGGTTGCCGCACGACGGGAGATCATACTGTCGGCTGGGGCGATCGGTTCGCCACAGATCCTGATGCTCTCGGGCATCGGCGAACCTGCTCACCTGGCCGATCACGGAATTCGGCCCAGGCACACCCTGCCAGGCGTCGGCCAGAACCTGCAGGATCACCTCCAGGCCCGCCCGGTCTATCGCTGCACCGCGCCCACCATCAACACCCGCACCCGGGGCCTGTTCAACCAGGCCAGGATCGGGCTTGAATACATGCTCAGCCGTTCCGGGCCGCTGACACTCGCTGCGAGCCTCGGAACCGGTTTCCTGAAAACCCGGCCGGACCTGGAAACGCCCGACATCCAGTTTCACATCCAGCCTTTCAGCGCCAACAACCCGACCACCGATACCGATGATTTCGACGCCTTCACGGCCTCGGTATTGCAGTTGCGGCCCGAAAGCACCGGCGAAATCAGGCTGCGCTCGGCCCGGGCCGAAGATCATCCGCTGATCCACCCCAATTACCTCTCGACTGCTCTGGACCAGCAAACCATCGTCGAAGGCATTCGCATGGCCCGCCGCATCTGCCGTCAGGGGCCGGTGGCAGACCTTGTCACAGAGGAGCATGCACCGGGACGATCGGTTCCCGACGAGGATTTCGACGGCCTGCTCGACTGGGCCCGCAACACCGCGACAACGATCTATCACCCGACCGGCACCTGCAGGATGGGCCGGGACAAGATGGCGGTGGTCGACGAGCGCTTGCGCGTGCATGGCTTGGACGGGCTGAGGGTAGCCGATGCCTCGATCATGCCGGTGATTGTCTCCGGCAACACCAATGCCCCGGCGATCATGATTGGCGAAAAGGCCTCGGACTTGATCCGGGAGGATATGGGCGCATGAGCGAGGCTTTGACCAAATTGCTGGAGGCGAGCCGCTGATGCTGCAGCAGCTTTTTGATTTCGGCGCGATTGTACTGGCCGACCTGGTGCTGTCAGGCGACAACGCCCTGATCATCGGCATGGCCGCGGCGTCGCTGTCGCCCGAACTGCGCAAGCGGGCCATACTTTTCGGTATCATCGTCGCTGCCGGGCTGAGAATCATTTTCGCGCTGGTCGCCACCAAGCTTCTCGGCGTTCCGGGGCTCCTGTTCTTGGGGTCGTTGCTGCTTTTCTGGGTCTGCTGGCGCCTCTATGGCGAAATCCGCGACAATATTGACCGCGAGGCGGCCAAGGCGCTCGAGACCGCCGAGCATCTCGATGAGGGATACACCGGACCGGCGAGGAAATCCCTTGGTCAGGCGCTGCTGTCGATCACCGTCGCCGATCTGTCGATGTCGATCGACAATGTTCTTGCCGTTGCCGCCATTGCCGACGGCAATACCGAGATGCTGGTGTTCGGCCTTGGTCTCGCCATCCTGCTGATGGCCTTTGCCGCAACCCTGATCATGAAGATCCTGACCCGGTTCCCGGCCATTTCCTGGCTTGGGCTGGCGGTGCTGATCTATGTCGCCAGCGACATGTTCTATCGTGGCATCATTGATCCTGCGACAGGCCTCCTGACGATGCTCGGAGGGAGCGTGTCGTGAGCTGGATCCCTCAACCACACTTTTCCAATGCTGTTCGGGAAGCCTTCGCCGAACACGTCCGACTGTCGCACAATCGAAGGCGAGACATGAAACGGGAGGAGAACCCCATGTCGAGACTAACCAAGCTAACCAAGGGTGTCGCAGCTGTCGCACTGTTGGCGGCCACGTCGATGTTCGGCGTGTCGGCTGATGCGGCGACGAAGATCCAGGTCCAGTCGGTTATCCCCAACACGGCTGACGAAGTGGTCATGCTTCAGGATTTCGCCGATGACGTCAAAGCCCTGACCAATGGCGAAGTCGAATTCGAGATCCTGCCCGCCGGCGCTGTTGTTGGCGTCCAGGAAATCCTCGATGCCGTTGACGCCGGCCTGATTGATGGCGGCTTCGCCTGGACCCACTACTGGTCCGGCAAGCATCCCGCAGCCATGCTGTTCGGATCGCCGGTTGCCGGTGCCGGTATCGGCATTGACAACATTGCCTTCATGTCCTGGTACCTGAATGCCGGCGGCAAGGAGCTCTACGACCAGCTCTGGAAGGAGATGGGCGTCAATGTGAAGGGTTTCATGCTGCAGCCGGTGGGCCCGGAAGCACTCGGCTGGTTCAAGGAACCGATCGAAACCATGGCCGATTTCCGCAAGTATCGGTTCCGTACGCCTCCGGGCATCCCCGGCCAGACCTACAAGGACATCGGCGTAGCCTCGGTCGCCATGGGTGGCGGCGATATTCTGCCTGCGCTTGAAAAGGGTACCATCGATGCCGCCGAATGGTGCTGCCCCAAACCCGACTCGGTGTTCGGTTTCCAGAAGGTGCTCAAGCATTACTACCTGCAGGGCCTTCACCAGGTTGTGGTCAATGCTGACCTCTACATCAACGGCGATGTCTACAATTCGCTCACCCCGCTGCAGCAGAAGGCCATCGAAGTGGCCGCAAACGCCTCGCTGATGAAGGCCATGGCCTACCGCATCAACGAGAACGGCAAGGCGCTCGACAAGCTGATCAACGAGGACGGCGTCATCCTGCACGACACTCCGGCGGAATACTTCACCGAGTATATGGCCGCCGCCAATGCCGCACTTGAGAAGAATGCAGCTGAAAACGCCTTCTTCAAGCAGGTCTGGGACAGCCAGAAGGCTTTCGCCAGAACAGCGGTACCTTATTGGGCGCAGGCCCAGCGCACCAACGCCAACCTGGGCGCGGCCTATGCTGAAACGCTGAAGAAGCAATAGGCAAGACGGCACCTGGTCCGCCCTGCTTGCAGCGGGGCGGACCTAGCTAAACCTGCAGGGGGCAGGGAAACCTGGTGGAGGAGGCCGTCATGGCCGGCAATGAAACAGACGATACGATTCCGATCGGCGACGAGTTGCTCGCCGAAAGGCGCGCAGGGCCCGGATCCCGCATGCCCGATGACATGCATCCCGCGGCCCGCTCCATTATTCACGGCATCGACACGATGTCCGAATGGGTCGGCCGGATCGTCGCCCTGCTGGTCGTGCCTATCATGTTCGCCATGGTCTACGAAGTCATCGCGCGCAAGTTCTTTGTCGCGCCGACGCTCTGGGCTTTTGATATCTCGCGCATGCTCTATGGCATGTCCTTCATGCTCGGCGCTGCCTATGCGCTGATGCACGGTCTGCATATCCGCGCCGATTTCCTCTACCGCAATTTCGAGGTCAAGACGCAAGGCCGCGTCGACCTTGTCCTCTATATTGTCCTTTTCATGCCGGCGATGATCTTCCTGCTGATCGCCGGCTACGATTTTGCCCTCAAATCGGTGATGCAGGGCGAGCGCGCCGGCGACAGCACATGGGCGCCGGTAGTCTGGCCGGTCAAGGTCTCGCTCGCCGTTGGCGTCGCCCTGTTGCTGGTTCAGGGTGTCTCCGAGATCCTCAAGTCATGGTATGCGGCAACCCGCGGAAGGTGGCCGTCATGAGCTTCTTCGAGATAGCCCCGGAGATCATCGGCTTTTTGATGATCGGGGCGATGCTGTTCGCCATTTTCATCGGCTTTCCGATTTCCTTCACCCTGATCTTCCTGGGCATCGTCTTCGGCGCCTGGGGCTTCGGCATGAAGCTGACCATCTTCCTCATGACCCTGCAGTTCTACGGCTCGATGATGGAGCAGACGCTGGCTGCCGTGCCGCTCTTTGTCTTCATGGGCTTCATGATGGAGCAGGCCGGCCTGATGGAGCGATTGTTCAAGGCGGTACAGCTGATGCTCGCCCGGATGACCGGTTCGCTGTTCGTTGCGGTCCTCTTCGTCTCCGTCGTCTTCGGCGCGGCCACCGGCATCGTCGGCGCTTCAGTGACGATCCTCGGTATCATGGCCGCCAAGACCATGAGCGAATCCGGCTACGATGTCCGTTTGGCCGCCGGAACCATCACCGCCGGCGGAACGCTCGGGATTCTCATTCCTCCCTCGATCATGCTTGTGGTCATGGGTCCGGTTCTCGAGGTCCCGGTCACGGATCTGTTCGCCGGCGCCATCCTGCCCGGCGTGATGATGGCGGTGCTCTACCTGGTCTACGCGCTGGGACGCTGCTGGCTCAATCCGAAACTCGGCCCGCCGCTACGCGATGACCAGATCCCCGACAGTCGCAGCCATGTCTGGCGGGAATTCATCCTCGGGCTGGTGCCACCGACAATCCTGATCGCCTTCGCCATGGGCTCGATCCTGTTCGGCTGGGCGACCCCTACAGAAGGGGCAGGGATGGGCGCCCTCGGCTCCGTGCTGCTCACCATCGGCTACCGCAAGTTCACGTGGAAGCGCACCTATGACGCGCTGCTCAAGACCCTCGAGATTTCAGTGCTGATCCTGTTCCTCGTCGCAGCATCGAATTTCTTCGGCGCAGTCTTCTCGCGGCTGGGCACGCCCGGCATGATCACCGACTGGCTGCTGGCGCTCGACCTCTCGCCAAGCCTGATCATCATCATGATCCTGGCCATGGTCTTCATTCTCGGCTGGCCGCTCGAATGGGTGCCTATCGTGCTGATCATCCTGCCGATCCTGCAGCCGGTCCTGGTTGAAATGAATGTCAACATGACCTGGTTCGCCATTCTGGTCGCGGTGTGCCTGCAGACGGCCTGGCTCAGTCCGCCGGTCGCCCTGTCGGCCTACTTCCTCAAGGGCGTGGCGCCCGACTGGGATCTCAAGGATATCTATTACGGCATGATGCAGTTCATGACCGTGCAGATTTTCGGCCTGACCCTGGTGTTCCTGTTCCCGTGGCTGGCGCTGTGGCTGCCGGGGTACCTCTATGGAAACTGACAGACTTGTGCCGGAGCATGTCAACAAACCGATCTGGCGTTGCGAAGCTGCCAAACTGGCACTAGAGCGGATCGGACCAGTTGTGGTTTCTAGCCCTCAACAAGGAGGATCATCCCATGCCTAAAATGACCACCGAAGAAGCTTTCGTCAAAGTGCTTCAGATGCACGGCATCGAACACGCGTTCGGCATCATCGGTTCGGCCATGATGCCGGTGTCGGATCTTTTCCCGAAGGCCGGTATCACCTTCTGGGACTGTGCCCATGAAACCAATGCCGGGCTGATGTGTGACGGCTACATCCGCACCACCGGCAAGATGGCCATGGCCATCGCCCAGAACGGCCCCGGCGTCACCGGCTTTGTCACGCCGGTGAAGACCGCCTACTGGAACCACACGCCGATGCTGCTGATCACCCCGCAGGCCGCCAACAAGACCATCGGTCAGGGCGGCTTCCAGGAAATGGAGCAGATGCGGCTGTTTGCCGATTGCGTCTGCTATCAGGAAGAGGTCCGCGACGGGTCGCGTATCCCGGAAGTGCTCAACCGGGTGATCATGAAGGCATGGCGGGGTTCCGCGCCGGCGCAAATGAACATTCCGCGCGACATGTGGACCCAGGTCATCGATGTAGAACTGCCGCAGATGGTTCGCTTCGAGCGTCCCGCCGGTGGCGAGGAAGCCATCGCGAAGGCTGCCGATCTTCTGTCGAAGGCCAGTTTCCCGGTCATCCTCTCCGGCGCCGGCGTGGTTCTCTCGGGCGCGATCCCCGATCTGGCCAAGCTTGCCGAACGGCTCGATGCGCCGGTCTGCTCGAACTACCAGCACAATGACAGCTTCCCTGGTTCGCATCCGCTCGCCGTCGGCCCCCTCGGCTACAACGGCTCCAAGGCCGCCATGGAACTGATCGCCAAGGCCGATGTCGTGCTGGCGCTCGGCACACGGCTCAACCCGTTCTCGACCCTGCCCGGTTACGGTATCGATTACTGGCCGAAGAATGCAGACGTCATCCAGGTCGACATCAATGCCGACCGGATCGGCCTGACCAAGAAGGTCACCGTTGGTATCGAGGGCGACGCCACCAAGGTGGCCCGCGCCATCCTCGCGCAATTGTCCGATGACGCCGGCGACGCCGGTCGCGAGGATCGCCGCAACCTGGTCTCCCTGACCAAGTCCCGCTGGGCGCAGGAGCTTTCCTCGCTCGATCACGAGGACGATGATCCCGGCACCACCTGGAACGAGGAATCGCGCCAGCGCGACGCTGAACTGATGTCGCCGCGGCAGGCCTGGCGCGCCATCCAGTCCGCACTTCCCAAGGATGCGATCATCTCGTCCGACATCGGCAACAACTGCGCCATCGGCAATGCCTACCCGACTTTTGAGGAGGGCCGCAAATATCTGGCCCCCGGCCTGTTCGGCCCCTGCGGCTACGGCTTCCCGTCGATCCTTGGCGCCAAGGTCGGCCAGCCCGACGTGCCGGTGGTCGGTTTCGCCGGCGATGGCGCCTTCGGCATTTCCATGAACGAGATGACCGCCTGCGGCCGCGACAACTGGCCGGCCATCACCATGGTCATCTTCCGCAACTACCAGTGGGGTGCGGAAAAGCGCAACACAACGCTCTGGTACGACAACAATTTCGTCGGCACAGAGCTCGACCGCGACACCTCCTACGCCAAGATCGCCGAGGCCTGTGGCGCGAAGGGAGTGGTGGTGAAGGACCAGCAGGGCCTGACCGATGAGCTTGCCAAGGCCGTCGAGCGGCAGATGAAGAATGGTGAAACCACCTTCATCGAGGTGCTGCTCAACCAGGAGTTGGGCGAACCTTTCCGCCGCGATGCCATGAAGAAGCCGGTGGTTGTCGCCGGGATCAACCGCGACGACATGCGCCCGCAACAGGGTGCGGTCTGAGGTTCAACCGGATAGAGAGTGCCAAAGAGGCCACGCCAAGTGCGTGGCCTTTGTCATTTGCTGCCGAACGCCTCGATCGTGTCGGCGATGATATCGATCCCGCCCGGAATCCTGGCGCTGTCGATCGAGGAATAGGCGATACGGAAATTGTGCCGGCCGTCCTCGGGGTTCTCGAAGAAGAAATGGCCCGGCTCGAGCAGCACACCCCTTTGCCTGACCGCCTGGGCAAGATCGCGGGCGTCGATCCCGTCCGGCGTCTTCATCCAGAAGCTTGAGCCGCCCGAAACATCGGAGCCGGCGACATGCAGTCCGCGCCGGTCTATGGCCTCCTGCATCACGTCGCGGCGGCGCCGGTAGGTCTGGCCCATGCGCGCCACCAGCGCATCGAAATGGCCGAGCGACAGGAAATTCGCCACCGTTCGCTGCAGATGACCCGGCGGATGCCGGACAACCACCATGCGCAGGGCGCGCGCTTCGCGGATGAAGGTCTCCGAACCGACCATGTAGCCAAGCCGCAGCCCCGGGAAAAGGGACTTGGAAAACGAGCCGACATAGATCACCCGGCCCTCCTCATCCAGCGACTTGAGCGCTGGAGCCGGCGGATTGAGGAACGACATTTCGAATTCGTAGTCATCCTCGACAATCAGGAAGTCTTTCCGTGAGGCCATCTCCAGCAATTGCTGGCGGCGTTCGAGCGGCATGGTCACGCTGGTCGGACAATGATGGCTCGGCGTGGTGAAAACCACGTCGGTCTCGTCCGGAAGCGCGTCGAGCCGCATGCCGGCATGATCGACCGGCACGTTCACCACATTGCAGCGCGCCAGGTTCAGCGCCACCCGCAGGCCCGGATAGCCCGGGTTTTCCATCACCGCCGTGCGCCGCTGGTTGAGCAGCACCTGGGCCGCCAGCCACAAGGCGTTCTGTCCGCCCATGGTGATCAGGATCTGCTCCGGCTTGGCCTGAATGCCGCGCCGGGGCAGGGTGTTGAGCGCGATGTATTTGACCAGCTCCGGATCATCGCGCTCGTAGCTGTCGGCGGTGACGGTTGAAAATTCCCGCTTGCCCAGCGCCTGCAGGGCACACTGCCGCCAGTTGCTGTGATCGAAGATCTTCTCGTCCGCCTGACCGTAGATGAAGGGGTAGGGGTAGCTGCGCCAGTCGACCGGTTTTTCCACCAGCACCTGGCCGGTGTAGCGCTGGCCGATGGCGCGGTTCCAGTCGACCGCATCGGTGACGACGCCCTTTGGCGCGTCGAAGCGGGTGCGCTGCGGCGCTGTCGGCGAGACATAGTATCCCGAACGCCCCTTGGCGATCAGGTAGTCATCAGAAACCAGCTCACTGTAGGCCAGTGTCACGGTGATCCGGCTGATCCCCAGGTGGGTCGCCAGTTTCCGGCTGGAGGGCAGTTTCGCGCCAGGGATGAAACGCCCGGACAAGACGCCCTCGCTGATCATCCTCTGGATCTTCTGTTGCAGTGTTCCCTCGAATTTCGGGTCGAGAAAAAACGTGTCTATCGGAATCGACATTCGATCGCCCAGCCGGTTTTTGCCAGCATATCGACAGACTTAGCCAAGCGGAAGGGGCGGGCGGGCAATTGTCCAGCCCTTGCATCAAGCCGAATATCCCGCCTGCGTGTCGAGCCTATGCGAACACCCGCGTCAGCGCCTGATCCACACTGTCGGTAATCCGGTCGATATCGTCCGCGGTCGCGATCAGCGCCGGTGAGAAACACAGCGTGTTGTTGAAACCCGGCAGCGACCGGTTGGTCGCGCCGATGATGACGCCTTGGGCCATGCAGTCGGCCACCACGGCCTGTACCCGCTTCTCGTCCATCGGTTCGCGCGAAGCCCGGTCGCTCACGAGTTCCGCGCCGAGGAACAGGCCCTTGCCGCGCACATCGCCGATGACGGCGTGCTTGTCCTGCAGCGCGCGCAGATTTCCGATCATCCGCTCGCCCATCGCTTCTGTGTTGGCGATCAGGTCCTCGTCCTCGATGATCCGCATGTTCTCAAGTGCTGCGGCCGGTCCGGCGGCGCATCCGCCAAAGGTCGAGATGTCGCGGAAATAGGACATTGGGTCGGACGGATCGTCCTTGAACTGCTCGAATACCGCTTCCGTGGTCACCGTGCAGGAAATCGCCGCGTAACCGGAGGCAACGCCCTTGGCCATGGTGACGAAATCCGGCTTGATCCCGTAATGCTGGTAGCCGAACCAGGCACCGGTACGGCCGACACCGCAGACGACTTCATCGATATGCAGCAGGATATCGTACTTGGCACAGATCTCCTGGACCCGCTCCCAGTAGCCCGGCGGCGGGGTGATCACGCCACCGCCCGCGGTAATCGGTTCGAGGCACAATCCACCGACGGTGTCGGGTCCCTCCCGCAGGATCACCTCTTCGATGGCGTTGGCGGCGGCAAGACCGTAGCTTTCCGCGTCCGGATACTGGCTGCGGTACTCGAGGCAATGCGGCACCATGACAAAGCCCGGCGCCATCGGCCCGTACTGCTCGGCCCGCTGTGGCTGCCCACCGGCCGACAGCGTCGCCAGCGTCGTGCCGTGATAGTCGCGCTCCCGGTAGAGAATCTTGTACTTGCGGCCACCATGATGCCGGTGCGAGATCTGCCGGATCATCTTGAAGGCCTTCTCGTTGGCCTCGGATCCTGAGTTTGAGTAATAGACCCTGCTCATGCCCGGCATCTTTTCGATCAGCTTCTTGGCGAATAAAGCGCCCGGGATCGAGCCCGCGCTGTTGGCGAAATAGTTCATCTTGACCAGCTGGTCGCGCACGGCATCGGCAATGCTTTCCCGTCCGTAGCCGACATTGACCGTCCAGACGCCGCCCGAAACCGCGTCGAGATGTTCCTTGCCGGTCGCATCCCATACCCGCATGCCGCGGCCTTCGACCATGATCCGCGGATCGATGGTTTCAAACGGCTTGTGCTGGATAAGATGATGCCAGACATGGGCTCGGTCGGCCTCGACAACCGCCTGGATATCATTGGTCTGGATGGGCAGGTTCATGCGCGGTCCCTCCCGGGAAAATGGTGATGTCCGGTCCTCCGGCGTCAAAACCATCGCCGAAGTGCTTGGCAAGAGAATAGGGCCAGTGGGTGCTTGGTCATATGGCCAGAAAAAGACCAACAAATCCAATAGGCTGCGGCATAGTGCGGAAACTGGTACAATGTTGTCGGACAAATTGGCGCTATGGCTTTCGACACCGACTTGATCGACTTGACCCTGTTGGCGCAAGATGACTGCAAAAGAACGCCAAGAAAACGGGAACAGCGCCGGAAACCTTGAGATTGATCTTGGGTTTTTCCGGCAAGGATTTGCAATCGAAAGGCCGGCCTCATGCTGGCCCGGACAGGGAGCATCAGATGAAAGCTGCATCAAGAATTTCCGCATTGTTGGCCGGTATCGCCATGGTCGCCACCGCCTCGGTCGCCAAGGCCGAAGAAATCACGGTTGCCTACTTCCTCGAATGGCCGATGCCGTTCCAGTACGCCAAGGTCAAGGGCCTCTATGACGAAGCGCTCGGCATGAAGGTCAACTGGAAGTCGTTTGATGCCGGAACCGCCATGTCGGCGGCGATGGCCTCGGGCGACATCCAGATTTCGGTGAGCCAGGGTGTTCCACCCTTCGTCGTTGCGACGTCCGCAGGGCAAGATCTGCAGGTGGCGGATATCGCCGTCGTCTACAACGACAATGACAACTGCGTGGTCAAGGCCGAGCTCGAAATCGACAAGGACAGCGCCAAGGAACTGGAAGGCAAGAAGGTCGGCGTGCCGATCGGAACCGCCGCGCATTACGGCTTCCTCAAGCAGATGGAGCATTTCGGCATCGATGTCTCGACCATGGAAGTGGTCGACATGGCTCCGCCGGACGGCGCCGCTGCATTCGCCCAGGGTAGCCTCGACATGGTCTGTGGCTGGGGCGGTTCGCTGCGTCGCATGAAGGAGCACGGCAATGTCCTGCTGACCGGTGCCGAGAAGGACGAGATCGGCATCTCCGTCTATGACGTCACATCGGTCCCGGCCTCTTTCGCTGCCGAGAATGCCGACGTTCTGGCCAAGTTCCTCAAGGTGACCGCCGACATGAACGCCAAGTGGCTCATCGATTCGGAGGAAATGCTGCCGGTCATCGCCAAGGATTCGGGGATGAGCGAGGCCGATGCGGCCGACACCCTCAAGGGCTTCCAGTTCCCCACCCTCGAGGCGCAGCTGTCGGACAAGTGGCTCGGCAAGGCCACGCCCGAGTTCCTCAAGGGCGTGGGTGACTTCTTCAAGGAGCAGGGCAATATCCCGGCGTCGCGTGACACCTATGACGGTGCGGTCAACACCGCACCGCTCGCAGCCGCGGCCAACATGTAAGACCGGAAGACGAAACGGACAGCCGGGGCAATCCGCTCCGGCTGCCCGTCCACGGCACATTGTTCCCTATGATTGGAGTAGCCATGGGTGACCTGGTTATCGACAACCTTTCGATGCGGTTTGATCTGCCCAATGGCGGGTCTGTACAGGCGCTCAAGAATGTTTCTCTCAAGCTTGCCAAGGGTGAATTGCTTGCGGTCCTGGGGCCCTCGGGCTGTGGCAAGACAACGCTTCTCAACATCGTCGCCGGATTTCTTGCCCCCACCGACGGTCAGGTGACGCTCAATGGCAAGAAGGTCACCGGCCCGGGCCCCGAACGCGGCATGGTGTTCCAGCAGGGCGCGCTCTTCGAATGGATGAATGTTCGCCGCAACATCTCGTTTGGCCCTGACATGGCCGGCAGGCCGGCATCGGAAACACGTCCGATCGTTGACAATCTGCTGCGCACGGTCGGGCTGCAGGATTTCGGCGAAAAGATGATCTACGAACTTTCGGGCGGCATGCAGCAGCGCGTGGCGCTGGCGCGCTGCCTGGCCAACGATCCCGATGTCATCCTGATGGACGAGCCGCTCGGCGCGCTCGATGCGTTGACCCGCGAAAAAATGCAGGGGCTGGTGCTCAAGCTCTGGAAGGAAACCGGCAAGACCATCATCCTGATCACCCATTCGGTGGAAGAGGCGTTGCTCCTGGGCGAGCGGTTGCTGGTGATGGCGCCGCGGCCCGGCCGGATTCACAAGGAATACAGGCTGCCCTTCGCCGAAATGGGCGTCGGCCGCGACCTGCGCCTGGTCAAGAAGGAGCCGGAATTCGGCCAGCGCCGGGAAGAGATCCTCGGCATGATCTGGGACATGGAAGAGGAAATTATGGGCCGTCAGGAGGAAAGCGCATGATCGTCTTCCTGCTTTACCTGGTCATTTTTGGCTTCGCCTATGTCGCCTACCGGTTCTGGGAGCGCTCCCGCCATCACATTCATGACTTCGCCAGCCTGAAAACGGTGACTTTTGGTGATGAGAGCGCGGTGTCGCCGAACCGCTTCGCTTCGGTTGTCTCGATCATCGCCCTGTTTGCGATCTGGGGGGCGTTCACCGGCTCGGTGATCACACCGATCCATGTCCCGGGCCCGTTTGTCGGCGATACCAGCTTTACCTACACCGCCCGCAATGCCGCCGGCGAGACCGACGAGGCGGTGGCCCATATTCGGGTCTACCGTGTCGGCGAGGAGGTGCCGCTTCCCGAGGTGTCTGACACGCCCAACACATTCGCCGTCGATGATGCCGTCAAGATCGGTGCTTGGCGGACATCCCTCAGCCGCCTCAACGAGAACGACATTGGCGGCCAGGAGGATGGCTACAGCCTGATCGCCATAGATGGGCAGCCCATCGCGCCGGGAGAGACGGTGCGGTTCTCCGACGGAGAGGTCACCATGACCAACAAGGGCAGCCTGTCGATCAAGCCCGACAAGGGCTGGCAGATGGAACCGATCTGGCTTCCGGCGCCGGAGGCCGTTCTTGGCCGGCTGGGGGAGATCGCCAGCGAGGGCTACAAGAACTTCTCTCTCTGGGAGCATCTGGGCTATTCGCTCGGCCGGGTTGTTGCGGGCTTCGTCATCGGTTCGATCATCGGCATTCCGCTCGGATATGCCATGGGCCTGTCCAACTGGTTCCGCGGCTGGTTCGATCCGATTGTCGAATTCATGCGCCCGGTGCCACCGCTCGCGCTGATCCCGCTGATCATCATCTGGTTCGGCATCGGCGAGGAGGGCAAGGTCATCCTCCTGTTCCTGGCCGCACTCTGGATCATGACCATTGCGGCACGCGCCGGTGTCTCGGGCGTGCGGATATCAAAGGTGCATGCCGCCTATTCGCTTGGCGCCTCCAAATGGCAGATTTTGCGGCACGTGATCGTGCCCAACTCGCTGCCGGAGATTTTCACCGGTGCGCGGGTCGCCATGGGCGTCTGCTGGGGTACGGTGGTCGCAGCCGAATTGGTGGCCGCCGATCGCGGTGCCGGAATGATGATCGTCAACGCGTCGAAGTTCCAGCTCACCGACATCGTCATCCTTGGCATAATCCTGATCGGCATCATCGGCTATGGGATCGATATCCTGATGCGCATGGCCGAGAAATGGCTGGTTCCCTGGAAAGGCCGAGGCTGATCGCAGGCGCTGAAACGGAAAACGCCGCCGCTCAGGTTCAGAGCGGCGGCGTTTTTCTGTTTGAAGCAGGAGCCGGTCAGATGTCGAGATTGGCCACTGACAGCGCATTGTCCTGAATGAACTCGCGCCGTGGTTCGACTTCGTCGCCCATCAGCCGTGAGAACAGGCTGTCGGCATCGACCGCGTCATTGACCCGGACCTGCAGCAGTGAGCGCGCATGCGGGTCGAGCGTCGTCTCCCACAATTGCTCCGCGTTCATTTCGCCAAGGCCTTTGTAGCGCTGCAGCGTCAGGCCCTTGCGGCCGACCGCAAACACCGCCTGCAGCAATTCGCGTGGACCCGAGATCTGGGTGCCGCCTTCCTTGCGCCGCAGGATCGGAGGTTCGGTGTAGACCTCGCGCAACTTGGCGTTCATCTGGTCGATCATCCGTGCATCCTGGCTGCCGACGAGCCCGGAATCGAGATCCACCGATTCCTTGACGCCGCGGACCACCCGTTCGAACCGGAATCCGCCAGTGTCGGTAACGATACCCGTCCAGCCGCGCTCCGATTCTTCGGAAATCATGTCGAGACGGCGGGCGACTTCGGCGACCATTGCCTCGGACTCGGCAGGATCGTTGATCCGCTCGGGATTGAACGCGCCGGCGATTGCAGCCTGTTCGACAACCGAGTGGTCGTAGCGTGAGTGAAGCCCTTCCAGCAGCGCCCGCATTCTCAGTGCATCGTTGATGGTGCCTCTCAGATCGGCGCCGGTCCGCACTTCGCCCGTGGACAGTTCGAGTGCCGCTTCATCGAGCCCGGTGCTGATCAGATAGTCCTCCATCGCCTTTTCGTCCTTGAGGTACTGACCGGACTTGCCGCGCGACACCTTGTAGAGCGGCGGCTGGGCGATGTAGAGATGCCCGCGCTCGATCAGTTCCGGCATCTGCCGGAAGAAGAAGGTCAGCAGCAGGGTACGGATGTGGGCGCCGTCCACGTCGGCATCGGTCATGATGATGATCTTGTGGTAGCGCAGCTTGTCGGCGTTGAATTCATCCTTGCCGATACCGGTCCCCAGCGCCGTGATCAGCGTCCCGATTTCCTGGCTCGACAGCATCTTGTCGAAGCGGGCCCGCTCGACATTGAGGATCTTGCCCCTGAGCGGCAGGATCGCCTGGTTCTCGCGCGACCGGCCCTGCTTGGCCGATCCGCCGGCCGAATCGCCCTCCACCAGGAACAGCTCCGACTTGGCCGGATCCTTCTCGGAGCAGTCAGCGAGCTTGCCGGGCAGCGAGGAGATGTCGAGGGCGCCCTTGCGCCGTGTAAGTTCGCGTGCCTTGCGCGCCGCTTCGCGGGCGGCGGCTGCTTCGATCACCTTGCCGACCAGGACCTTGGATTCCGCCGGATGTTCCTCGAGCCAGGCGCTCAGCGTCGAATTGACCAGGTTCTCCACCACCGGGCGGACTTCCGAGGAAACCAGCTTGTCCTTGGTTTGCGAGGAGAATTTCGGATCCGGTACCTTGACCGACAGCACGGCGGTCAGGCCTTCGCGGCAATCATCGCCGGTCAGCGACACCTTTTCCTTTTTGGTCATGCCGGAGCTGTCGGCATAGGCCACCATTTGCCGCGTCAGTGCCGCGCGGAAGCCTGCCATGTGGGTGCCGCCGTCGCGCTGCGGGATGTTGTTGGTGAAACACAGCACGTTTTCGTGGTAGCTGTCGTTCCACCACATGGCGAGCTCGACGGTGATCCCGTCCTTTTCGCCCAGCAGTGTCACCGGATCGTTGACCAGCGGCTTCTTCGAGCGGTCGAGATAGCGCACGAAGGCTTCCAGTCCGCCCTCGTAGAACAGTTCCAGTTCCTTGACGTCGGAATGGCGCCGGTCGGCCAGCAGGATGCGGACGCCGGAGTTCAGGAACGCCAGTTCGCGCAGCCGGTGTTCGAGAGTACCGAAGTCGAAATCGGTCATGGTGAAGGTTTCGCTGCTCGGCATGAAGGACACTTCCGTGCCCGTCTCGCTGCCGCAATCGCCGATTACCTTCAAGGGTGCATCCGCAACGCCGTGGCTGAAGCGGACTTCATGGATCTTGCCATTGCGCCGGACCACCAGCTTCAGCCAGACCGAAAGCGCGTTGACCACGGACACCCCGACGCCGTGCAGACCGCCGGAGACCTTGTAGGAGTTCTGGTCGAACTTGCCGCCGGCATGCAGCTGCGTCATGATCACTTCGGCGGCTGAAATACCCTCACCTTGGTGAATATCGGTCGGAATGCCGCGCCCATTGTCTGTAACGGTCACGGATCCATCCGGATTGAGCGTCACGGTGACGCGGTCTGCATGGCCGGCCAGGGCTTCGTCGATGGCGTTGTCGACCACCTCGTAGACCATGTGATGCAGGCCGGAGCCGTCGTCGGTGTCGCCGATATACATGCCCGGCCGCTTGCGCACGGCATCCAGGCCCTTGAGAACCTTGATCGATTCGGCGCCGTATTCGGCCGGCACGGTCGGGTTTGTCTCAGGCGTATCGTTCATCATGCAGGTCTTTCAGTCCAGAGCGGCAGTGCCGGGCGGAAGAATGGGGAATACGGCAACGAATCACCGTGAATACGAGCTTTCACTATAGGCGGGCGGCTTGCGAAAACCAAATCCGCGGAGCCATGGAATTGTGGGTTTTGGAATGCATATATGGGGATGAATGCGCCGGATCCCAAAGACGGCATGTGCGTGGCCCCGGCTGGCATACTGCGGTTGGCGTCCGATGCTGCTGCCGGTGCAAAAGGAAAGACCGATGACAGAGACCTACACCCCGTTCGTGCCGCCGGCGCCGGTTCCAAGAACAACCCCGCCTTCACGGTTCGAGATCATACGGACGGTCATGCGCAACCCGCTCGAATTGTGGGGTGAGCCGTCCTTCCGGCTGGAGTGGCTCAAGACCAGGTTCTTCAATGAACGCACGCTGATCGTCAATCATCCGGGCTTGGTGCGGCATGTGCTGGTCGACAACGCCCAGAACTACAAGATGGCGACCATTCGCCAGATGGTCCTGCGCCCGATCCTGCGTGATGGCCTGTTGACGGCGGAAGGCGAAACCTGGAAGCGTTCCCGAAAGGCCATGGCGCCGGTGTTCACGCCGCGCCACGCCCGCGGATTTGCCGAACAGATGCTGGAGCAATCCCGCGCCTTCACCGGGCGCTATGAGACCGCCGCCGCCAATGGCGAGGTGCGTGACATCGCCGTCGACATGACCGAGCTGACCTTCGATATTCTTTCGGCAACGCTGTTTTCGGGCCAGGTTGCGGGTACCGAAGCCGAATTCGCCGGCGACATCGACCGGTTGTTGTCGACCATGGGCCGGGTGGATCCGATGGATCTGCTCAAGGCGCCATCCTGGGTGCCGCGCTTCCGGCGCATGCTGGGCAAGCCGATTCTGGCCAAGTTCCGGGCCATCGTCGAGGAAACCATGACCAGGCGGCAGGCGCTGATGCAGACCGATCCGCAGAACGTGCCGGAAGATTTCCTCACGCTGCTGATCGGTCTCCAGGGACCGGACGGCCTGAGCTTTGACGAGATCGAGGACAACATCATCACCTTCATTGGCGCCGGTCATGAGACAACCGCGCGGGCGCTTGGATGGACCCTCTATTGCCTGGCCAACTCCCCGCAGGATCGCGAAAAGGTCGAGGCAGAGATTGACGAGGTGCTGGCCCGCGAACCCGATCCGGTCAAATGGCTGGACCTGATGCCATGGACCCGCGCCGCCTTCGAAGAGGCGATGCGGCTCTACCCGCCGGCCCCCTCGATCAACCGCGCCGCCATTGCCGATGACAGCTGGGACAATGGCAAGGGGGAGACCGTGACCATCGAGGCCGGGACCACGATTCTGGTGATGCCCTGGACGCTGCACCGGCACACCAAGCTGTGGGATCGCCCTGAAGCCTTTATCCCCTCCCGCTTCCTTCCGGAAAACCGAGGCGCTATCGATCGCTACCAGTATCTGCCCTTCGGCGTCGGCCCGCGCATCTGCATTGGCGCCACTTTCGCGCTGCAGGAAGCGGTGATTGCCCTGGGCGTGCTGTTGTCGCGTTTCCGCTTCGACTGCACCGATGCGACGAAGCCATGGCCCATGCAGAAACTCACCACTCAGCCCGAAGGCGGTTTGCCGATGCGGGTCACTCGCAGGTAGGCGAATATTCTCGGAAGTGAATCACTTTCAGACAAACTCAAGGAGAGACGCAACAGAGAGGAGGTCATGCCGAAATGATCAGAGATCTGACCAGACTTACGTCCATTATTGAAGAGTTCCGGAAGATGGACGCTGAAATGCAGATGCAGACTGCGATGGCATTTTTGCTCATCGCCAAGAACGAGGGATGCACCGTCAAGGAGCTCGGCAGCTGGCTGGGCCTCTCGGGCGCTGCCGCTTCCCGTAACGTGGCGGCGCTGTCGGATGTTCACAGGAAAGGTCGTTCCGGCCACAATGTAATCGTGGCGAAAGTCGACCTGGACGACCGGCGCTCACGGAAGCTCCACCTGACACCCAAGGGCAAGGCCATTCTTAACACACTGATGGCTCAAGTTGGATAGATGCCATATTGGGATGGCAAGGCGACCAAGACGGTGGCGCCGCCGCTAAAACCACATTATGACGCATTCGGGCTCTGTGGTGAGCCAAGGCGCTTGATGGGACCGCAGACATGACATCCCCCCTTTTTCTCGGCATCGATACCGGCGGCACCTACACAGACGCTGTTCTCTACAGCGAAAGCGAGGGTGTTCTGGCCTCGGCCAAATCGCTGACCACACGTCATGATCTGGCGATCGGTGTATCCGGCGCAGTTGAAACGGTTCTCGCCGAAATCGGTGCCGCGGTTGGGCGGATCCGGCTGGTCTCGCTTTCCACCACGCTCGCCACCAATGCGCTTGTCGAGGGCCAGGGCGGACGCGCCGGACTGGTGATGATAGGCTTCGGCCCGCAGGATCTTGCCCGGGACGGACTGGCCGAAGCACTTGGCAGTGATCCGGTCATCTACCTGACCGGCGGGCACAATGTGCATGGCAACGAGACCCTGCTTGATCTCGCCCCGCTTGAGCAACAGCTCGAGGATTTCGGCCGGCAGGTCTCTGCGGTGGCGATCGCTGGCTATTTCGCGGTTCGCAATCCTGCCCACGAGATCGCCGTGCGTGATTTGATACGACATCGAACATCCTTGCCGGTCACCTGCAGTCATGATCTTTCTTCGAAGCTGGGCGGGCCAAGGCGGGCGCTGACCACGCTGTTGAATGCCCGGCTGATCTCGATGGTGGCCCGTCTCATCGATGCCACCTCCGGCTATCTCGAGAGCCGCGGCATCAAGGCGCCGCTGATGGTGGTGCGTGGCGATGGTGCCTTGATCTCGGCCGCAGAGGCGCTGATGCGTCCGATCGAGACTATTCTCTCCGGCCCGGCGGCAAGCCTCGTCGGCGCGCGGCATCTGACCGGACTGGAGAACGCCGTCGTATCCGATATCGGCGGCACAACCACCGATGTTGCGGTGCTTGAAGGCGGTAATCCGCGGCTGGACAGTGAGGGCGCCACCGTTGGCCGCTACCGGACCATGGTCGAGGCGGTTGCCATGCACACGTTCGGTCTTGGCGGGGATTCCGAGCTGCGGCTTGAGGACGGCGGTTTTGATGCGGGCCTGACCCTCGGCCCGCGTCGGCTGATGCCTTTGAGCCTCGCCGCCCATCTCTGGCCGCAGCCGGTGATTGCGGCGCTGGAACGGCAGGCACAATCATCCTTTCCAGGCCGTTATGACGGCCGTTTTGCCCTTCGCACCGGTTTGCCGAAGGCATTGGCCACCGGGCTGAGTGTCCAGGAAGCGGCCTTGTACGAGCGCGTGACACTGGAGCCGCAGCCGCTTGACGCCGTGCTGACCGCTACCTCCCAGCGCGCAACGCTGGACCGGCTCGTCGCCCGCGGCCTGGTCTTGATTGCAGGCTTCACACCCTCCGATGCGATGCATGTGTTGAGCCGGCAGGACCAGTGGAATACCGAGGCCGCGGTTCTGGGTGCGGAGATATTCGCGCGCCGCAAGGCGGGCTCTGGCCAGGCCGTCGCCGACTCGGCTTCCGGGCTCGCCGGGATGGTCTCTGCCCGTCTGACCCGTCAGAGCGCCGAGGTGATCCTGACGGCCTTGCTGGCCGAAGAAGGCATCAGCGGCATTGACGTGTCGAAATCGGCTTTTGTTGAGCGCGCCCTTGCCCGCGCGCCCGGGCTGGTCCGCTTCAGTCTCCGGCCTGACAGGCCGCTTGTCGCACTCGGGGCCTCCGCGCCGGTGCATTACCCCGCGATCGCCGACATGCTCGATATCGAAAGCTTCGTGCCGGTCCATGCCGGGGTCGCCAACGCGGTGGGCGCGGTTGTCGGCCAGGTACGCGAAACCGTGACCGTGTTCGTCACCGAGCCGGATGAGGGACGCTATGCGGTCAACGGCGCCGGCGCGCACGAACTTTTCAGGGAGCGTGCCGAGGCTTTCGCACGGGCGCGGGAACTGGCTGGCGCCGAGGCTCGAGAGGCCGCGATCCGCAGCGGCGCCGACCATCCGGTGGTCGAATACGGCGAGCATATCGACATGCCGGAGATCGAGGGTCTCGAAAAGCTTGTCGAAGCCCGGTTCGTTGCCACCGCTTCCGGTCGGCCCCGCATAGCTGCGAGATGATTTGTTCCATTTTGGAATAAATCATTTGCACCTTAGATGAATTGACAGGCAATGCGCTGACCGTCAGTTTCGCCCAAAACGAGGGCGCATGGGCGGCGCCCGCAATACGGAGTATCAAAGTGACCAGAATTGAGAAGAACGGGCTGAAGATCAGTGCCGACCTGCACGATTTTATCGTCAACGAAGCCTTGCCGGGCACCGGCGTCGAGCCGGACCGGTTTTTTGAAGCGTTTGGTCAAGCCGTTTCCGATCTTGCGCCAAAGAATCGCGCCTTGCTCGCCAAGCGCGATGCGATGCAGGAAAAGATCGATGCCTGGTACCGCGAAAACGGCGCACCCGTCGATATGGCTGTCTACAAGGATTTCCTGATCTCGATCGGCTATCTGCTGCCCGAAGGCGGTCCGGTCCAGGTCTCGACCGAAAACGTCGATCCGGAAATCGCGCTGATTGCAGGCCCGCAGCTTGTCGTGCCGGTGATGAACGCCCGCTTCGCGCTCAATGCCGCCAATGCGCGCTGGGGTTCGCTTTACGACGCGCTTTACGGCACCGATGCGCTCGGCGACCTGCCCAAGCCTGGCGGCTATGACGATGAACGCGGCGGCCGCGTCATTGCCTGGGCCAAGTCTTTCCTGGACGAGAGTGCACCGCTGACCGGCGCCAAGTGGGCCGATGTCACCGGCTTTGAATTCGAAAATGGCGAGCTCAGGATCACGACCGACGGTGGCGAAACCAAGCTGGCCGATGAAACACAGTACACCGGCTTCAAGCGCGACACTGATCATGCCTACCGGCTCTATTTCCGCAAGAACGGCCTGCATGCCGTGGTCTGCGTCGACCCTGCCAGCGTCATCGGCAAGACCGACAAGGCAAACATCTCCGACGTGATCCTCGAATCGGCCGTTACCGCGATCATGGATTGCGAAGATTCCATCGCTGCCGTCGATGCCGAAGACAAGACGCTGGTCTACCGCAACTGGCTCGGCCTGATGAAGGGCGATCTGGCCGAAGAGGTTCACAAGGGCGGCAAGAGCTTCATTCGCAAGCTGCATGCCGACATCGAATTCAATACACCGGACGGCAGGGCTGCGACCCTTAAAGGCCGCTCGCTGATGCTGGTGCGCAATGTCGGCCACCTGATGACCAATCCGGCCATTCTCGATGGTGACGGCAACGAGGTTCCCGAAGGTATCATGGATGCCTTCATGACCGGCCTCATCGCCCTGCATGACATCGGCCCCAATGGCCGCCGCGCCAATTCCGCCACCGGTTCGATGTATGTGGTCAAGCCGAAGATGCATGGCCCTGAGGAAGTGGCCTTCGCCGTCGAGATCTTCGACCGGGTCGAGGCGGCTCTCGGCATGGCGCCCAACACCATCAAGATGGGCATCATGGACGAGGAGCGCCGCACCACCATCAACCTGAAGGAATGCATCCGCGCTGCCAGCAAGCGTGTTGTGTTCATCAACACCGGCTTCCTTGACCGCACCGGCGACGAGATTCACACCTCGATGGAAGCCGGTCCGATGATCCGCAAGGGCGACATGAAGCAGGCCGCCTGGATTGCCGCCTATGAAAACTGGAATGTCGATATTGGCCTTGAATGTGGTCTGGCCGGGCACGCCCAGATCGGCAAGGGCATGTGGGCCATGCCCGACATGATGGAAGCGATGCTGGAGCAGAAGATTGGCCACCCGAAGGCCGGCGCCAACACCGCCTGGGTGCCTTCGCCGACCGCGGCAACGCTGCATGCCACCCATTATCACAAGGTCAATGTCGCCGGCGTCCAGACCGCGCTGCGCTCTCGCGAACGTGCAAAGCTCGAGGATATCCTCTCGATCCCGGTGGCGAAGAATCCCAACTGGACGCCTGAGGAAATCCAGCGCGAGATCGACAACAACGCGCAAGGAATCCTTGGCTATGTCGTGCGCTGGGTCGATCAGGGCGTCGGCTGCTCCAAGGTTCCCGACATCAACAATGTCGGCCTGATGGAAGACCGCGCAACGCTGCGCATCTCGGCTCAGCACATGGCCAACTGGCTGCATCACGGCGTCGTCAGCAAGGAGCAGATTGTCGAAACCATGAAGCGCATGGCGGTGGTGGTCGACGGCCAGAACGCAGGCGATCCGGCCTATCATCCGATGGCGCCGGATTACGACAAGTCGGTGGCCTTCCAGGCGGCCGTCGAACTGGTGCTTGAAGGCCGTGCCCAGCCTAACGGTTACACCGAACCGGTGCTGCACCGCCGCCGTCTCGAACTCAAGGCCGGCGCCGCCTGAGCCGGCCTGGCTGCTCGTCTGCGGATCGAAAGACAAGAAAGCCCGCCCGGGTCACCCGGGCGGGCTTTCAAATTCCAGCAGGGTCTGAGCGAAGCTACTGCTTGACCACCACGCGGGCGTTCTTGCCCGGGCGGACGCGATTGTAAAGATCGATGATGTCCTGGTTCATCAACCGGATGCATCCCGAAGAAGCGGCCGTGCCGATCGACTTCCATTCCGGCGTGCCGTGCAATCTGAACAGCGTATCCTCACCCTTCTGGTTGAACAGGTAGAGGGCGCGCGCCCCCAGCGGATTTTTCAGGCCGGGCTTCATGCCGTCTTCGCCGTATCTCGCCAGTTCCGGCTTGCGGTCGATCATCTCCTTCGGAGGAGTCCATTTCGGCCATTCCTGCTTCCAGGCAATGTAGGCCTCGCCTTCCCAGGCAAATCCGGCCTTGCCGACGCCGATGCCGTAGCGCACGGCCTTCTTGCCCGGCAGCACCAGATAGAGGAAGCGCTTGGGTGTATCGACGATGATGGTACCCGGCTTTTCCCGTGTGTTGTAGGAAACGATCTGGCGGTGGTATTTCTTGTCGATCTTGCTGATCGGAACGGCGGGAATCGAATAACCGGAATCGGTAACCGAGCCATATTCGGATGTGAAGATCTGCGAGGTCGAGCCGGAAACGCCGCCTTCGGTGCTGGCGGAGCAACCGGCAAGAGCGAGCGCCGCAACCAATCCGGCAATGGTAAGCGAAGAACGAAGGGCCATTTTGAAAACTTCCGAATGCAAGGCGTGAACGACAGGTGTGAACCGCGGTCAACGTGAAGCCTGTTATTTTAATTAAGTCTTAACTATGCAATTGTTTTGCATAAAATATCACATCAAGCTTCATGCTTTGTTAGGCCTCATTGCTTTTCTGCAACAGGGTCACCACCGGACGTTGCGATAGACCATAGGCCATGGCAGGTATAGGTCAATGACAATCATTTCCCCACATTCCGCAAACCCGCTCGTCGATGGGCGGCAGTCCGATCGCGCAATGATGGTGCGCCGGGGCGTGCAGCGGTTGTTTTCGGATTTGCGCCTGTCGATGGTACCGGAATTGGCGCTTGCCTCCGGCCGCCGTGCCGATCTGGTGGCGCTTGGTGGCAATGGCGAGATCTGGATCGTCGAGATCAAGTCGTCGGTCGAGGACTTCCGCTCGGATCACAAGTGGCCCGAGTACCGGCAGCATTGTGACCGGCTGTTTTTCGCCACGCATGGAGGTGTGCCGGCGGATTTGTTCCCGAACGAGTGCGGGCTGATCATCGCCGATGAATGGTCCGGCCATATGCTGCGAGAGGCCCCGGAACATCGTCTTGCCGCCGCAACGCGCAAGGCGATGCTGCTCCGGTTCGCCAAGGCGGCGGCTGACCGGCTTCTGCTCGCCGAACTGGCCGCTGGCTGAGGCAGGCCGTGCAACAAGGGTCAGCGCGGCGCGCGTTTCGCCAGGATCCTTTGCAGGGTCCGGCGATGCATGTTGAGCCGCCGCGCTGTCTCTGAAACATTCCGCTCGCACATCTCGTAGACCCGCTGGATGTGCTCCCACCGGACCCGGTCGGCAGACATCGGGTTTTCCGGAACCTCGGCCCGTTCTCCGGGCTTTCGGGTCAGCGCTGCGTAGACTTCGTCAGCATCGGCCGGCTTGGCAAGGTAGTCGATGGCACCCAGCTTCACCGCTGTCACAGCCGTGGCAATGTTGCCATAGCCTGTCAGCACGATGATCCGCGTGTCGTCACGGCGTTCGCGGATGGCCTCGATCACGTCCAGCCCGTTGCCGTCCTGAAGCCGCATGTCGACAACGGCATATTTCGGTGTTCGGGCCCGGGCCTTGGCGAGACCTTCAGCCACGCTTTCGGCAATCTCCACCGCGAAGCCGCGCGTTTCCATGGCGCGCGCGAGCCGGCGCAGAAAGGGTCCGTCATCGTCGACGAGCAGAAGCGAGGCGTCTGATCCGATCGACTCGGCTTCTGCAGTTTGGGCGATTTCGCCGGTCATGATTCACCTCACAGGTGCTGGCAATGCAGTTTTCAACAACGGATTTAATGCGTTTTTGGAATTTATCCAGTTCCGGACCCGTTCAAACCGCCTTATCCGCCCCAAACAGGTCCATTTTCTCCCGTGGCCAGCTGACCTCCACATGCGCGCCGGTCGTCGGTGCATGCCTGTTGGAGAATTTCAGCGATGCTCCGGAGCGTTCCAGGAGCGTCTTGGCGATGAACAGACCAAGTCCCAGGCCCCCGCCCGTGTGCCGGTCGAGCCGGTTTTTCCTGTTCATGAACGGAACCCCGATCTGGGTCAGCACATCCGGCGCGAAACCAGGCCCGTCATCGTCGATAGAGATCACCACCCGGTCGCGGTCCTGGGTCACTGTCACCGTGACCCGGCTTCTGGCGAAGTCGACGGCGTTCTCGATCAGGTTGCCCAGACCGAACAGAATCGCCGGATTGCGCCGGCCGATCGTCTCGCGCATCTCGGAATCGCGGTGCACGACCTCGATGGCGATACCGAATTCACGGTGTGGTGCAATCACTTCCTCGATCAGAGAGCCCAGCGGCAGCCGCACCATGTGGGCCTCGTCCTCGGCTGAAAGGGTGGTCAGCCGCCTCAGGATGTCACGGCATCGCTCGGTCTGGCTGCGCAGCAGCATCAGGTCATCGGTAAACCGGGGATCATTGACCAGCGCCTTTTCCATCTCCCGCGCCACCAGCTGAATGGTTGCCAGCGGAGTTCCGAGTTCATGGGCAGCCGCCGCGGCCAGGCCATCCAGCGCCGAGATGTGCTGTTCGCGCTGCAACACCAGCTCGGTCGCCGCCAGCGCATCGGCAAGCTGACTGGCTTCGGCGGATACCTGGAAAGAGTAGAACGCCGCGAAGGCGGTGGTGGACACGATCGCGATCCAGGTGCCGAGAATAAGGAGAAACGGCACCTCGAACGTGCTGTCCGGATACCAGGGCAGCGGCAGTGAGAAGAATGCCAGGACCGTGACTGCGGTCACGGACAGTGCGCCCAGGCTCAAGGTGTGACGTACCGGTTGCGAGGTCGAGGATATGATCACCGGAACGCAGAGCAGTACCGAGAACGGATTGGCGAGGCCTCCGGTCATGAACAGCAGGCCGGACAGTTGCAACACATCGAACGACAGCACCGCGGTTGCCCCGATGGGCGGCAGCCGGTGCGCTGCCGGAAACCGCACCGACAGGAACACGTTCAACCAGGCGGAACAGGCAATCAGCGCAAAACAGAACAGTTCCGGTACCGGAAACCCGTAGCCGTGGCCGATGATCAGTACCGTTACGCTCTGTCCGACAACGGCCAGCCACCGCAGCCGTGTCAGGGTCTGCAGCCGCAGACGATGCCGGATCGAGTGATCTTCAAGACTGGCAGGAAGGACGTTCATGCAGTCGATCTAGCGCATCGTGTGCGGGTTCCACAATCGGTTTTGCTGAAACCCTTTAAGTGCCGCGCGGCTTGGCACGGTGCGTGGGCGCCGCCTCCGCAGGATTTTCCGGCCAGGGATGGCGTGGATAGCGCCCGCGCATCTCGGCCCGTACATCGGCCCATGACCCCTGCCAGAAGCCGGGCAGGTCGCGCGTGGTCTGGATCGGGCGCTGCGCCGGCGACAGCAGCTCCAGCGTCAGCGGCAACCGCCCGCCGGCAATCGCCGGATGACGGGTTTCGCCGAACAGCTCCTGTACCCGGATGGCAATCGCAGGGCTTTCAGCCTCATAGCGGATCGGCAGCCGCGATCCGGTCGGTGCCTGGTAATGGGTCGGCGCCAAGCGGTCGAGTTCCTTTCTGGCGCCGGGCCCGCACAGGGACAGCAGGCCCTCGTTCAGACCTTCCCGGTCGATGCCCTTGAGCGACATGACGCCTGGCTGATAGGGCGCGAACCATGTCTCGAGCCCCTCGAGCAGCGCTTCATCCGAAACATCCGGCCACAGCGCGCCGAGGCTCCTGTGCAGAAAGCCGATCCGGTCGCGCAGTTGCAGGCCCGCGCCGGAGAATGGCAGCGCCTTGAAACCGAGTTTCCGGACCGCTCCGCACAAAACCGCCATTGCTGCCGCTTCATCGGGTTTTGGCAGCGGTGTTTCGGCAAACGTGATCGCGCCAATCCGTTTGATCCGCCGTGCCCGCACGGTGCCCGATGGCGGATCGAACACGCATTCCTCGCTCTCGACTGCCCGGTTGTCGAGCACATCGGTCAGCGCTTCACCGGAGAGTTCGGCGGCGGCGAGAATGCGGGCCGCCTGTGCCTTGCCGCTCATGTCGGCGATCACCAGGAACTCCGATCCGGCCAGCCGGTCGGTTTCTTCGATCATCGCGCCGCGGCCATTGGCGAGCACGAACTTTCCCCTGGCGCCGCGGTGCCGGGCGATCCGGTCCGGAAAGGCGTGCACAAGCAACGCCGCCGCCGGGCAGGGACCGCCGGAGGAAGATTTGCCGCCTGCCAGCCGGCCCGCAAGCGCTCGGGCGGCGGTCCCCCGCGGCGAACAGTCGCCGCGAAACCGCGACAGGCGGACCTCCAGATCGGCATCCTGTCCGCCGAGCCCCTGTTCGGTCAGCAGCACAGCCAGTTCCGCCGCCGCATATCCGTGTCCGTCTTCCTGTCCCGAAACCACCATGGCCGCGAGCCGTGGCGGCAGCGCCAGTGCGCGCATGCGCTTGCCGCGTTCTATGAGGCTGCCATCGGCATCGATCGCGCCAAGATCCTGAAGCAACACCCGCGCCTCGGCAATCGCGGCATCCGGCGGCGGATCGATGAACCGCAGGTCCCGCGGGTCGCTGACCCCCCAGGCCAGGCAATCGAGCACCATGGCGGACAGATCGCTTGCCAGCACCTGCGGTGTCGAGAAGGCCGGCAGCGCCTTGGTCTGTTCGGCCCGCCAGAGCCGCACCGCAATCCCCGGCGCTGTCCGCCCGGCGCGTCCGGCCCGCTGGTCGCCCGAGGCCTGCGACGCCCGGATGGTTTCGAGCCTTGTGATGCCGGTCGAGGGTTCGTAGACCGGTTGCCTCACCAACCCGCTGTCGATGACGATGCGCACGCCATCGATGGTGATCGAGCTTTCCGCCACCGGCGTCGCCAACACGACCTTGCGCCTGCCGTCTGCCGCCGGCTTGATCGCCGCGTCCTGCTCCTGCGAACTCAGCCCGCCATAGAGCGGCTGGATGTCGGTGAGCGGACCCAGCCGGCCTTCGAGCCTCGATGCCACCTGCCTGATTTCGCCCTGGCCCGGTAGAAAGGCCAGGATTGAACCGCTCACGCTTCGGTGGATCGCCTCGATGGCGCTTGCCACGGATGTCTCGATCCGCTCGCCCGGAGCCCGGTCGAGATGGCGGATGTCGACGGGAAAGCTGCGGCCCAGGCTCTCGATCACCGGGCAGTCGTCGAGCAGCACCGCCACCCGGGCGGTGTCGAGCGTCGCCGACATCACCAGGATGCGCAGATCCTCTCTGAGGCCCGACTGGATGTCGAGTGCCAGCGCCAGTCCGAAATCGGCCTCCAGCGCGCGTTCGTGAAATTCGTCGAAAATCACGCAATCGATGCCCTCGAGATCGGGTGACGACAGCGCCATCCGGGTAAACACGCCCTCGGTCACCACCTCGATACGGGTCTTGGCTGAAACCTTTGTATCGAGCCGCATCCGGTAGCCAACGGTTGCGCCGACCTCTTCACCCAGCATCGCCGCCATCCGCCGCGCCGCCGCGCGCGCTGCCAGCCGGCGCGGTTCTATCAGGATGATCTTGCCTTTGAGCCAGGGCTCATCCGCCAGAACCAGCGGCACCAGCGTGGTCTTTCCCGCACCAGGCGGTGCGGCGAGCACCGCATTGGGCCTGTCGGCAAGCGCTGCCCGCAACGGGGCGAGCACATCGGATACCGGCAGATCCTGATAACGGGCGGCAAGATCGCTCACGCCGGGTCGACCTTGTGAACCTGCCCGCCGGCCGCACGGGCGTCGTCCTCGTCATGGGTGACAAGCACCACTGGCAGGCCCGCCCGTCGCGCCCGGTCGAACACCAGCTGTCGTGTTTGGTCGCGCAGATTGGCATCGAGTTTGGAGAACGGCTCGTCAAGCAGCAACAGCCGCGGCCGCGACACCAGCACCCGCTGCAAGGCGACCCGCGCCTTTTGCCCGCCCGACAGCGTATCGGGATCGCGGTCGCCAAATTCCCCAAGCCCTGCGTCTTCCAGTGCCGCTTCGGCCACCTGCCTGCGTTGCTTGCGTCCCTTCACATCCTCGGGAATGGCAATGGCGATGTTGTCGGCGACGCTCAAATGAGGAAACAGCAGCGGATCCTGGAACAGGATCCCGGCATGGCGCTTATCTGCTTCCAGCTTCGTCAGGTCCACGCCGTCCACGATCACCCGGCCGTTGGCAGTGAACACCGGGTCCAGAAAACCGCCGAGATAGGCGAGCAGGGTGGATTTGCCGGAGCCGGAAGGCCCCATCACGGTCAGTGTCTCGCCGCGCTGCACCGTGGCGTCGAGCATCACCAGCACCCGGTCGCCGAGGCAGATATGCACACGCTCCAGCCGAAGTCCCTGATTGTCGGTCACGCTGTCCACTGTCACACCCGCAAGCCTCGCCGGTTGCGGAATAGCAGGCCCGGCAAACCCGTTGCAATGCTGAAAGCCAGAAACGGCAACAGCGTCTGCATGAAGGCATAGACGCCGATCACCCGGCGGTTGCCCCCCGCTGCCAGCGCCACCGCTTCCGTGGTAACCGTGGTCAGCCGTCCCGCACCGATCAGCACGGTCGGCAGATACTGCCCGACGGAAACCGAGAATCCGACCGCCGCAGCCGTCAGGATGGCCCGCGTCAGCATCGGCAACCGGATCGCAATCAACGTCCGCGTCCGGCTCATGCCGAGCCCGGCGGCGATAAGATCATGGCGGCGGTCATGGGCGCGCCAGGGATCGCTCAGAGACAGGAACACGTAAGGCAGCACAAACACCAGATGCGCCAGCACCAGCGCGGAAAAGCTGGCGTCGACACCAAGCCAGATCGACAGCACCTGCAGGCCGAACATGAACGAGATCTGCGGCACGATCAGCGGAAGATAGATCAGCAGCAGTGCGCTGCCACCACGGCCCCGGCCGGTCTCGTATTCCCGTTCGAGGCACAGGATGGTCAGCGTCAGCGCGATCAGCGTTGAAAGCCCGGCCACCGCCAGTGTGGTGGCCAGCGGCCCGCTCATCCGCGGCAATGCCTGCATCCATGATCGAAGGCTGAAACTGGCAGGTAGCGCATCGGGAAACTGCCAGAGGCCGGAGACCGACCAAAGGGCCAGAACCGCAATCCCGCCAAAGACGATGGCGGCTGATGCGGCCATCACGCCCCGTGCCGCCGCGCGCAGCACGATGTCCCGCCGCCAGCGGCGACCTGCCTGGCGGCTGCTGCAGACCAGCAGCGCGCCGATGCGCTCAAGCCCGATCCAGGCGACCAGCGCGGTCAGCGTCACGCCGAGCTGCAAAACCGCGCCGGCGGAGGCCAGGAACCGTGTCTCCAGATCCGGATCGTTCATCCAGTCGATCAGGCGCACGGGCAGCGTCGGCGGCAGGTGCGGCCCGAGGATCAGCGCCACGTCGACCACCGAACTGGCATAGGCGACCACGGCGAACACCGCCAGACGGATCTGCCGGTAGAGCGGCGGCCACAACAGGATCGTAAAGCTGGCGATGCGGCCATAGCCCAGCGAACGCCCCAGCCGCATGGTTTCGACATGCCGGGTCTGGGGCAGGGCGGCGAGCGTTACCAGGAACAGGAACGGGATTTCCTTGACGATCAGGCCCGCCATCATCGACAGCGCCATCGGATCGTTGACGATCAGCAGGTCGGGTGGCCGGTCCAGCCCTGTGAGCCAGGGCGAAACCAGCCGCATCAGCATGCCCGAAGGCGCGATCAGAAAGGCGAGACCGAAGGCCGCCGCCGCATGCGGCACCGAAAGAAGCGGCGATATCATCCGCCGCATCCGGGCAAACCCGGGTGTCCCGAGATCGCTGGCGACAAACGCCGCCACCGCGCCGAGCGACACCAGCGTGGTCACCAGTCCGATCAAAATGGACAGAGCCGCCGAACGCATGATGCCCGGCACCTGGCCGAGCGCCGAGAAATGCTCGGTCGTGAAGCGCTCGCCGCCAAGTTCGGGCAGGTAGCCAAATGCCGGAAGCGCCGTCCCCGCCAGCCCGAAGGCCAGTGGACCGAGCAGGATCGCCAGTGTCAGCGGCGGCGCCAGTCGCGCCAGGCGCACGCCGCCAGCCATGTCAGTCGTCCCCGTTCCGCGCTATCATGGCAGTCAGTTGGCCGCGCCGTAGCGTTTCAGCCACTCGCCCTCGATGCGCTCCATCCAGTCCGGATGCGGTTCATCCAGCGCCGGGCCGAGTTCATCGGGCTTCAGCGTGGCGATGCCGAGGTCCAGCGCATCGAACGCGGCGCGATCATCAGCCGACAGCTTGTCCATCGACAGCACGGTCGGATCACCCCATACGGATGGGTCCTGCTTGCGGGCCTGGGCTTCCGGCGAAATCAGGAAGTTCGCCAGCACCAGCGCGCCGGCCTTGGCAGAAGCGTTGTAGGGGATTGCGACAAAGTGGGTGTTGCCGAGCGTGCCGTCGGTATAGGTGAAGGAACGCACAGTATCAGGCAGCTCGCCCGCAGCGATTCCCGCCGAGGCTTCCGACGGATTGAAGGCGAAGATGATGTCGAGTTCGCCGTCGGCAAGCTTCTGCTTCATGTCGGGATAATTCTGCGGATAGGCCTTGCCGCTGCGCCACAGGTTCGGGTGCAACTTGTCGAGATAGGCAAACAGCGGCGCTACGTCGTCGTTGAAGGTCGCGTCAACCACTGGCTGACCCAGTTTGGATCTGTCGGAGATGGTTTCGATCAGCACCTGCTTGAGGAACGACGAGCCGATGAAATCCGGTGGCTGCGGGTAGGAAAAGCGGCCGGGATTGCGCTCGGCCCATGCCAGCAATTCGACTGACGAGTGCGGTACGCTGTCTGCCGGCGTGCGGGCGCTGTCGTGAAAGAAAACCATCTTGGCACCGCCCCAGGGGCTTTCCAGCCCGTCGGTCGGAATGGTGAAATCGGTGAGGATCGTCGGCTTGTTCTCATGGTCGACATAGGCCCAGTTCGGCAGGCCCGTGGTCCAGTCCGGCGCCATCAGCAGGTCCTGCCGCTTCATCGAGGCAAAGTTCTCGCCATTGATCCAGATGAGATCGACCGATCCGCCCTCGTTCTTGCCTGCGGCCTTCTCGGCCAGCACCTTGGCCACCGCGTTGGCGGTGTCATCGAGTTTCACGTGAACCACTTCAACGCCGAAGCGCTCCTTCAGCGTCGTGCCGGCCCAGTCGATGTAGCTGTTGATGTTCTCCGAACCGCCCCATGCGTTGAAATACACGGTCTGGCCCTTGGCTTCCGCCAGCACCGCGTCCCAGTTGCGCGGATCCGGATCGGCAGCCCTGGCCGCTGGCGACAGGGCAAGTGCGGCGCTGAGCGCGCCGGCAATCACGGTCAGGGATTTCAACATGGCAGTTCTCCTCGTCGGCAAAAGTCACTCCACACACCACAGGGCCATGATGGCGTCAACAAAGCCTGTGCCACCGAGCGTCACAATTTGGTGATTCGCACGTGTAGAGGCTGCCGGGTCCGAGCCATTCATTCCTGCCGCGATGCCGAGAGTTCAACCCCCGCTGCGCAGCGGGGACACCGGGGAGGCCTATCGCTCGGTGAGCCTGGCCATCAGCGCGGTCTGGGGCTTGCTCCAGTCGAGCGCCGCTTCCAGCTGCGCGGCCAGCCGGATCAGCACGTCTTCCCGGCCGGGTCTGGCCGAAAACTGCATACCGATGGGCAGCCCTTCGGGCGACCAGGCAACCGGCAGGCTGATCGCCGGTTGACCACTGATATTGTAAAACGACGTGAACGGCGCGAAAGCGAAGACCTTGGACAGGAACGTCTTGATGTCTGCCTCGCCGGCATCAAGCTGCCCGCGCGGCAGCGGCGGTTTGGCGACCGTCGGAGACAGCACCGCATCAAAAGAGCCAAGCTGTCTCAATATCTCCGCGCCGGTCAGGTGGATGCAGGCAATGGCCGCATTGAGTTCGCCACCCGGGATCTGCCGCCCGATTTGCAATGCGCTCCAGACCGACGCTTCGAAATCCTCGCGCCGCGCCACGGTTCCCGTGTGCTTTTCGTGGTAGCCCACAGTGGAAGCAACCGAAGAGCAGATGACATTGAGAAACGCTTCGGCGGCCGGACCGGTCTCATAGCTCAGGCTCGCCGTCTCGGTAACATGGCCGAGCTGTTCCAGCAGCTTGCGGGTACCGTCGAGCGCGTTGCACACTTCCGGATCAACCGCGACGCCGTTCGGTGGTGTCTCAAGGATGCCGATCCGCAACGGCCTCGCCGGGGCGTCGGGGATCTCTGAAAAGGACATGTCGTGATAGGGCGGGTAATAGGGCGCGGGCTCGCCGCCGTTCTTCAGGCAATCGAGCAATCTCGCCGTATCGCGCACGCTGCGGGTGATGGCGAAGGCATTGAACGTGTCGTGCCAGCCTTCGCCGATATCAAGCCCTGCCAGCACCCGGCCGCGGGTCGGTTTGAGCCCGATCAGGCCGCAACAGGATGCGGGGATCCGGATCGAGCCGCCGCTGTCGGTCGCGTGCGACAGCGGGACCATCCCTGCGGCCACCGCAGCCGCACTGCCGCCGCTCGATCCGCCGCTGGAGTGCTCCGGGTTCCAGGGGTTTCGCGCGGGTCCCAGAAACCGGGATTCAGTGGTGGAGTTGAGACCGAACTCGGGGGAATTGGTCCGCCCGGCAATGACGAGACCGGCCGCCCGCGCTTTTGCCACGACCGAGCTGTCATGCGAACTGACATGGCCGGCAAAAAACCGGCATCCATGGCTGAGACGGCTGCCCTTGACCAGCGTGTGCAGGTCCTTGACCAGGAACGGCACGCCGGCAAAGGGTCCGTCCGGCAGGCCATCCGCGATATCGCGCCGCGCCGCATCGTAGAGCGTCTCCACCACCGCGTTGAGGTGCGGATTGAGGCGCTCGATCCGGGCGATTGCCGTATCGAGCAGCTCCTCAGGCGAGACCTCGCCCCTGCGGACGAGGTCGGCCAGGGCGGTGGCGTCGCGGCTTGTGTAATCCGCCTCTGAAATCATCGCTCAGTCCCTGCCCGCAACCACCAGCGCCCCGGCCAGCGCCTCGGGGTTGGAATACATCACCTCGTGGCTGCCCGGGATCTGGACCAGCCGGCAGGGCGCAACCTTGTGGTACATGCGCGGAAAGAAACCCCATTCGCCGATCGGAAACACCACGTCCTCGGTCGGGTTGATGTAGCTCGTCGGAATCTGCAGAGTTTCGAAGGTGGTCAGATCGATCGGCTCGACGATCGGCCCGAACGGTTCCGGGCACAATTCGTCAAACGCCGCTTTGGCCGTTGCCTCGTCGGCATCGCCGATGAAGCCGTCGCGCCACACCGGCCATGGCGGAAACACCGTATTGTCCGGTGATGCTTCCGCCATCTGCTTGAACAATGCACCGTAATCCGGCGGAACCGCGGCAAGCACCGGCTCGCCATTGCCGGCCAGCAGCGGCGAGATGTAGACAAGACGCCTGATCCGGTCCGCCAGCATCTCGGCTGCCTTGCGCACGACCGAGCCGCCGGCACTGTGCCCGACCAGAACGATGTCGCTGAGGCCGGCGGCCTTCACGGCATCGACCACACAGTCGACGCAGTCCTGGAAGGTGATCGGCATGGATGCGCTGTCTCCCCGCCCGGGAAGCGTCGGGGCGAGGGTCGCGTGTCCCGCGGCATGCAGGTGCTTCTCCACAAAGCGCCAGGAACTGCCGTCATGCCATGATCCGTGCACCAGCACGAATGTGATCTTGTCGTTGTCGCTCGCCATTGTTCTTCCCCTTGACGGTTTGTCGTTGGAAAGAACCTGCCAGCGCCGCGGCCGCCTGTCTTAGGCCGGGATCACTGCTGTTTAGGCGGCTGTCATTTTTCGTCCGAAGCGCTTCGGCGCAGCATGCTCGGCGAAAGCCCGTAGCGTTTCTTGAACGCAGACGAGAAGCTCTGCAGGTGGCTGAAACCCACTTCTTCGGCGATATGGGCCACCGGACGGTCGGTTTCGTCGAGCAGTTGCCAAGCGGTCTCAAGCCGGCGGTCGGCAATGTATTCGCTCATCGAGCGGTCGTGCACCGCGCGAAACCCGTAGGACAGCTTGTTGCGGTTGATGCCGAAACGCCGGGCCAGTTCGGAGACCGGCGGTGGCTTGGCGAAAGTCTCGTCGAGCATTTCGCGCACCTGCAGGATGCGGGTCCGGTCCCGCTCGCCCAGCCGGATGCGCGGACTTGCCCCCTCCCCGTGGCCGGCAAATGACAGCGCATTGACAAGCAACTCTTCAGATTTGGCCTTGGCGTAAAGCAGCCGCAGGGTTCCGCGGTGTTTCATCGTCAGCATGTCGGCCACCGCGCGCAGCGACGCCGGATCCATCTCGTAGCGCTGAAAGAAGAAGCCGTCCCCGCCGGTCTGTTCCGCGCTTTCGAGGAACCGGTTGTCCCGGGTCCCAAGAAGCTTGCCGAGATAGGCGCGCCTGACCGAGATCGTCACGCATACGGACCTGCCATTGCCAAAAATATGATGCCCGCAATCCATTCCTTCGGGCTGGTGGAACACCCTGAGCTCCTGGCCGCGCAGCTCGAACCGGCCAAGTTCCTCGAAATCGAAAGCGGCCTTGGCATCGAGACAGAAATTGAACCGGATCCATCCTTCTCCGGCATATTTCACGAAGCCGTCCTGGCGCCAGAAGCAGTCGCTGACGATGATGTTGAAATCCGGATCGAACTCGTAAAAGCCGATCTCGCCCCGCCCCGCTGGCTGGTCGAACGACAGGCGGATCGCCGCATCTGTATCGCCGTCCTCGCTTGAACCGCGAAGCAGCCCGCTCCTCAGGCCAAGGCCATTGGCGGAAAGGCTGATCGCGTCAGCCGGAGCGCTGCTGCCCTGTACGCTGTCAATGCACCTCATTTGACCTCACCCGCTGTTCAACCGTTGCGATTGGGGTGGCAGGCTAAGCCGAATGGCGGGTTATTTCCACTGCCACCTGTCGAGCGGGGTAAAATGCACCGATCACAGCATCAGGCGCGCGCTTGGGCCAGTGATTCCGTGGGAGGTCTGCACGACGGTTCGGATCGCCCTCAGTGCGCCTCGTCCCAGTTCAGGGCCGCGCGGGCGTCGACCTTCAGCGGTACCGCCATATCGACCGCCGGCATGGCGGCGTTTTCCATCACTTCGACAATCACCGGAATGATCGATCCGGCGTCGGCCTCGGCAGTCTCGAAAATCAGTTCGTCATGTACCTGCAACAGCATGCGGGCTTTCTTGCCGGCCTTCTCGAGCGCCGGTTCCATCCGCACCATGGCGCGGCGGATAATGTCGGCGGCGGATCCCTGGATCGGCGCATTGATCGCGGCGCGCTCGTTGAAGGCGCGGACCTGCGGGTTGGACGAACGGATTTCCGGGTAATGTGCCCGGCGGCCGAAGATCGTCGTCACATAGCCATTTTCCTTGGCTTCCGCCTTGGTGGCTTCCATGTAGTCCTTGATACCCGGGAAACGCTCGAAATATTTGCGGATGTACTCGCCCGCCTCGGAGCGCTCGATACCAAGCTGATTGGCAAGGCCGAAGGCGGAGATGCCGTAGATGATGCCGAAATTGATCGCCTTGGCGCGTCGGCGCACGTCGGAAGGCATGCCCTCTATCGGAACCCCGAACATCTCCGATGCGGTCATGGCGTGAATGTCGACGCCGTCGGCAAAGGCCTGTGTCAGCTGCGGAATATGGGCGACATGCGCCAGCACCCTCAGCTCGATCTGGCTGTAATCCGCCGAGATCAGCACATTGCCCGGTTCGGCGATGAAGGCTGTGCGGATCTTGCGGCCTGCGGCTGTGCGCACCGGAATGTTCTGGATGTTCGGATCCGACGAGGAAAGCCGCCCGGTGGTGGTCGCCGCCATCGCAAACGACGTGTGCACCCGCTTGGTCTCGGGGTTGATGAACCCGGGCAACGCGTCGGTGTAGGTCGATTTGAGCTTCGTCAGCTGCCGCCAATCGACGATCTTGCGCGGTAACTCATGCCCGGCGGCAGCCAGGTCCTCAAGTGCCTGGGCGGTGGTTGACCATTGCCCGGTCTTGGTTTTCGTGCCGCCCGGCAGGCTCATCTTGTCGAACAGGATCTCGCCGAGCTGCCTGGGCGAGCCGACATTGAAGTTCTCGCCGGCCAGTTCCTGGATTTCCGCCTCCAGCGCTGCCGCACCCTGCGCCAGTTCGCCCGATAGCCGTGACAGGATCTGCCTGTCGACCCGGATTCCATGCTTTTCCATCCGCATCAGCACCGGCGCCAGCGGCCGCTCCAGCCGCTCGTAGACCGATGCAACCCCGTCTGCCACCAGCCGCGGCTTGAGGACGTGCCACAGCCTGAGCGTCACCTCGGCGTCCTCGGCGGCATAGGCGGTCGCCTTGTCGATCTGCACCTCGGCAAAGGGAATCGCGTTCTTGCCCGAACCGGTCACGTCCTTGTAGCCAATGGTGGTGTGGCCAAGCCAGCGCTCCGACAGCGAGTCCATGCCATGCCCGCCGGCGCCGGCCTCGAGCACATAGGACAACAGCATCGTGTCGTCGAAACTTTCGATCGAGATGCCGTGCTGCGCCATCACCAGCATGTCGTATTTCAGGTTCTGCCCGATCTTGAGAACCGCCGGGTCCTCGAGCAGCGCCTTGAGTTCGCTCAAGGCCTCCTGCATTGGCATCTGGCCGGCTTGCGCTCCGCCGCCGCCGAGCAGGTCGCCAGCGCCGTTGGAGTGCATGAGCGGCGCATAGCAGGCCCGGACCATCAGATCACCGGTATCGGGCGCGGTTTCCGGCAGCGCCAGCGAGAAACCCACCAGCTCCGCCTGCATCGCATCGAGCGAGGTGGTTTCGGTGTCGAAGGCAACGAGGCCGCGTTCGCGTGCCATCGCGCACCAGGCCTTGAGCTGGTCAATATCGCGCAGCGTTTCGTAGGCCGATGTGTCTATCTTTGCAGAGGCTGTAGCTTCCGCGCGCCGCTTGGCCAGTCCCTGCGGTGTATCATCGCCTTTGCCGCTTGTCCCGGAAGCCCCGGCCTTCCCGGCCTTCCCGGGGTCGAGATCGGGACCGCGCATCTCGGCTGCTGCATCAACGGCCACCTCCGCCGCATCGACCGCGCTGGCATCGGTTTCGGTGGCTTCGGCCACCCGGCGCGTCAGCGAGGTAAACTCCATGCCCTTGAGGAAGGCGACAAGCTTGGGTCCATCGAGCGGGTTGAGCACCAGCTCGTCGAGTTTTTCGGTGACTTCGACATCGTCCTTCAGGCGAACCAGCTCGCGCGAGATCCGCGCCTTGTCGGCAAATTCGATGATGTTTTCGCGCCGCTTGTTCTGCTTGATCTCGCCGGCACGCTCGAGCAGCGTGTCGAG
This sequence comes from Parahoeflea alexandrii, assembly GCF_024105735.1. GTDB lineage: Bacteria > Pseudomonadota > Alphaproteobacteria > Rhizobiales > Rhizobiaceae > Hoeflea > Hoeflea alexandrii. The sequence goes on from NZ_JAAAML010000002.1 coordinate 466,450, forward strand.
GTCGCCGAATTCCTCGATCAGCTGGGCTGCGGTTTTCGGTCCGATCCCGGGGATACCCGGCACGTTGTCGACCGAATCACCGGTCAGCGCCTGCAGGTCGATCATCTTCTCGGGCGGTACGCCCCATTTCTCGATGACCTCCGGCACGCCGATCTGCCGGTCTTTCATGCTGTCATACATCGACACCTGCGGACCGACGAGCTGCATAAGGTCCTTGTCCGACGATATCACCGTGACATCTGCACCCGCTTCGCGCGCCAGCCGCGCATAGGTGGCGATAAGGTCGTCGGCCTCGAAGCCCTCCATCTCGATGCAGGGCAGGTCGAACGCCCGCGTCGCCTCGCGAATGACTGCGAACTGTGGCACCAGGTCCTCGGGAGGCGCCGACCGGTTGGCCTTGTATTCGGGATAGAGCTCGTTGCGGAAGGTTTTCGAGGAATAGTCGAATATCACCGCGAAATGGGTCGGCGTCACCCCGACGGACGTGTCGCGCGCCTCCGACAACAGCTTCCACAGCATGTTGCAGAAGCCCGACACGGCGCCGACCGGCAGGCCGTCGGATTTGCGCGTCAGTGGCGGCAATGCGTGATAGGCGCGGAATATGTAGCCGGAGCCGTCGACGAGGAAGAGGTGATCACCTTTTTTCATGCCGCAAGGATTAGCGCGGGGCTGGCACAAGGTCCATGCAGTTTGCCACGCCGTGCCGCTAAATTTCGATCGGCGGCTGGCCCGCCTCGGAAAACTGCTTTAAAGGATGGGCATGGCCTGTTGCCCTGACGGGCCCCGGCCGACCGTTCAGCTGGGTTTCCTCGGCGCCGCGGCTGTCTGGGTGATTCGGGCGCGATCACGCATACGTTACAAAACCGTAATGTTCGTGTCCTTGAAAAGCCACATTCCCCCGACCAAATGTTAATCACCGGCGAACGAATAAGCCGATGTCTGGAAATCACGGCTCGTCCCCCGCCGCTTCCAGACAATGGACAAGGGCCGCCCCGCCCCCCTTAATGGCCCTTGTCCTAACAATACGCCGCCATGGCCTTCCCCTCCGGCCATGGCGGCTTTTCTTTTGCCCGGTCCCGGCGTTAGTCTCTGCGCTTCTGATTCCCTCCGGAGCATTCCATGACAGACCTGACCGCCGCCCTTTCCGCAGCCGACGCCAATTTCGATGACAGTCTCGAGCGCCTGTTCGGTCTTTTGCGCATCCAGTCAATCTCGACGGATCCGGCCTATGCGCCGGAATGCCGCCGCGCCGGTCTGTGGCTGGTCGATGAACTGGCCGCGCTTGGTTTCGACGCTAGCCTGCGCGACACCGCGGGCCATCCCATGGTGGTCGCCCATCACGCTGGCGCCACACCCGATGCGCCGCATTATCTGTTCTACGGTCACTACGACGTGCAGCCGGTCGACCCGCTCGATCTGTGGACCGATCCGCCATTCGAGCCGGCGATCAAGGAAATCGCCCCTGGCCGCAAGGCGATTACTGGCCGTGGCGCCTCCGACGACAAGGGCCAGTTGATGACCTTTGTCGAGGCCTGCCGGGCCTGGAAGGCGGCGTCCGGCACCCTGCCATGCCGCATCACCATCCTGTTCGAGGGTGAGGAAGAATCCGGCTCGCCTTCGCTCAAGCCGTTCCTCAAAGCCAATGCCGACGAACTCAAGGCCGAGTGCGCCCTGGTCTGCGACACCGGCATGTGGGACCCAGAAACGCCGGCGATTGCGGTTGCTCTGCGCGGCCTGGTCGGCGAGGAGGTGACAATCCATGCCGCCGACCGCGATCTGCATTCCGGCCTGTTCGGCGGCGCGGCTGCCAACCCGCTGCATATTCTGTCGAAGATCCTCGCCGATCTGCACGATGAGACCGGACGGGTGACGCTCGAGGGCTTTTATGACGGCGTCGAAGAAACCCCGGCGCAGGTTCTTGCCAGCTGGGACAGCCTTGGCAGGACAGCCGAAGACTTTCTCGGCGAAATAGGTCTCTCGGTGCCTTCGGGTGAACAGGGCCGTTCGGTTCTGGAACAGACCTGGGCGCGGCCCACGGCAGAAGTCAACGGCATGTGGGGCGGTTACACCGGCGAAGGCTTCAAGACCGTGATCGCGGCGAAAGCGTCGGCCAAGGTCTCCTTCAGGCTTGTTGGGAAGCAGGACCCCGATCAGGTCCGCGCCTCCTTCCGCGCCCATGTCGAGGCGCGTCTGCCCGCCGATTGCACCGCAAGCTTCTCCCCGCATGGTGGTTCGCCTGCCATCCAGCTGCCGTTTGATTCAGCCGTTGTCACCAAGACGCGCCATGCCCTGACCGACGAATGGCCCAAACCCGCGGTGATGATCGGCATGGGCGGCTCGATCCCCATCGTCGGCGATTTCCAGAACATTCTCGGTCTGCAGTCGGTGCTCTGCGGCTACGGCTTGACCGATGACCGCATCCATTCGCCCAACGAGAAGTATGACCTGACCTCCTTCGCCAAGGGCATCCGGTCCTGGGTCCGCATTCTCGATGCGCTCTCGGTGCGCTGATCGCCGCATTCGATACCCTCGCAAATCGGATTGCCGCATGTCCCGAAGGGGTGGTTTCCTTAACCACCCCTTAAATCGTCGCAATTAGGGTGTTTTCACATCGCCGGGCAGTTTCGGAATGGGACAGACTTGGTTCCTTGCCGGAATTGCTGTGAAACCACACCCCGGATTACTGCCGCGTTTTCTCTGTTTGCGCGGCCCGCCGGGACAAGACAGCATCCGGACCCTTCATGGCGCGCAAGAAGACCCCCCGAAGCCGCATTGAACCCTCGTTCGAGGGATCGCGATCGAACGGGAACGCGCGCACCATGGCCGATGAGCGCGTGGCCGGTAAAACCACCAGCAAGGCTGCCTCCGCCAAACGCCGCAAGAAGTCGCAGTCAAAGGCCCGCAAGCCGAAAGCGCGGACGTCCCGGGGCCGCATCACCGGCGCCGTGCGCTCCATCGCCTACTGGTGCTGCGTATTGGGGATCTGGGGCGGCATCGCCATCGCCGGTATTGTCGCCTTTTATGGCGCGCGCATGCCGAGTGCTGCGACCTGGTCGATTCCGGACCGGCCGCCAAACGTCAAGATCGTTTCGGTCAACGGCGAGACCATGGCCAATCGCGGCGCCACCGGCGGCGAAGCCCTGCTGCTGGGCGAAATGTCGCCTTACATTCCAGAAGCCGTCATCGCCATCGAGGACCGTCGCTTCTACTCTCATTTTGGTGTCGACCCGATCGGTCTGGCCCGCGCCATGATGGCCAACGTAACTGCCGGACGCATGGTTCAGGGCGGTTCGACGCTCACCCAGCAATTGGCAAAGAACCTGTTCCTGTCTCCGGAGCGCACGATTGAGCGCAAGGTCCAGGAGGTCCTGCTGTCGCTGTGGCTTGAGCACCGCTTCACCAAGGACCAGATCCTCGAAATGTACCTCAACCGGGTGTTTTTCGGCTCCGGCGCCTATGGCGTCGAGGCGGCGTCGCGGCGCTATTTCCGCAAACCCGCCCGGGACGTGTCGCTGGCCGAGGCAGCCCTTCTGGCCGGTCTGCTCAAGGCTCCCTCACGGCTCTCGCCGGCGCGTGATCCGAAGGCGGCGGAGGCCCGTTCGCAAGTTGTGCTGGCCGCCATGCGCGAGCAGGGAGTGGTCTCCGACAGCGAAATCGCCACCGCGCTGACCAGCCCGCAGGTACGCGCCAAGAGCTACTGGACCGGTTCCGAAAACTATGTTGCCGATCTGGTCATGCAGCGCCTGCCTGACCTGGTCGGCAAGATCACCGATGACCTGGTGGTCGAAACCACGATCGATTTCCAGCTGCAGCGCGAAGCTGAAAAGGCGCTGCGGGAGGCGATCGGGGACAATGGTGCCAAGTCCAGGGTCAGTCAGGGCGCGCTCGTCTCCATCGACGGCACCGGCGCGGTCAGGGCGCTGATCGGCGGCCGCGAATATGCCACGAGCCAGTTTGACCGGGCGACCGATGCGCTTCGCCAGCCCGGATCCGCATTCAAGCCCATCGTCTATGCCGCAGCGCTCGAACAGGGCCGGACGCCGCTGTCGGTGCGCAATGACGCGCCTGTGAAAATCGGCAAATGGACTCCCGAGAACTATGACAGCAAGTACCGCGGCAACGTCACCCTGTCCGATGCGCTGACCCACTCGCTCAACACCGTCGCCGCCCAGCTGGTGATGGAGGTTGGTCCGAAGACGGTGGTCAAGACCGCCCGCCGCCTGGGTATCGAGGCTCCGCTCAAGGCCAATGCCTCGATTGCGCTCGGCACTTCGGAAGTCTCGCTGCTCGAACTCACCGGCGCCTATGCCCCGTTCATGAACGGCGGTTACAAGGCAACGCCGCATGTCATTCGGCGGGTGTCCACCCATGATGGCAAGGTGCTCTACGAGAACGCTTACGACAATCCGCCCCGGGTCATCGATCCCGCCGTTGCCGCGATGATGAACCAGATGCTGGTGCGCGTCGTCGAGGAGGGAACCGGCCGCAAGGCGCGCCTGGACGGCTGGCCCGCCGCAGGCAAGACCGGGACCACCCAGTCCTATCGCGATGCGCTGTTCGTCGGCTACACCGCCAATCTCGTCACCGGCGTCTGGTTTGGCAATGACGACGGCAAGCCGATGAAGAATGTCACCGGCGGCGGTCTTCCGGCCGAGACGTGGAAGCAATTCATGCAGGCGGCCCATCATGGCGTGCCGCCGGCCAGGCTGCCACTTGGCGGGGCTCTTCCGCCCGTTGTGATCGAGGGCGATGGAGTGCAGGTCGGCGATCCGGTCGCGGGCCTGATGCGTGATCTGGCACCAGTGCCGGTCTCGCGCGACGCCACCGGCGCCACTGACGGCATGAGCATGACCCCGCCAGCCGACATCGGCGCCGATCCGGCACAGTCCGGTGCAGGCAGGCGAACCACCCTGCTCGATATCCTGATGGGCAATTGACGGTATTTGGCGCCCTAAACCCGCGATAATCAGACAAAATCCTGCAATCTGCATTTCCCATGACGCTTGCAGTCTGGAAGTGACATTCTTATATACGCCTCAACGCTTCCGGCGAGCGCCGCTCCTGCGGTCTTGGCTCTGGCGGCGGAAACGGATGACGAGAGCATCCTGTTTTCTAGTAATGTCCCGTTAGGGGCTGTCGAATGGAACGCCTGACCGGGTCCCGGCAGCTCGCTTCAAGGAGAATTCAATATGGCTAAAGTAATCGGTATCGACCTCGGAACCACCAATTCCTGCGTCGCAGTCATGGACGGCAAGGACGCCCGCGTGATCGAAAACGCGGAAGGCGCCCGCACCACCCCTTCGATGGTGGCCTTCAGCGACGATGGTGAACGTCTGGTCGGCCAGCCCGCGAAGCGGCAGGCAGTGACCAACCCGGAAAACACGCTTTTCGCGGTCAAGCGACTGATTGGCCGCCGCTTCGAGGACAAGGCTGTTGCCAAGGACCAGGAACTGGTCCCCTTCAAGATCGTGCGCGGCGACAATGGCGATGCCTGGGTAGAGGCAAATGGCGAAAGCTACTCGCCGTCCCAGATCTCGGCCATGGTGCTTCAGAAGATGAAGGAAACCGCCGAATCCTATCTCGGTGAAAAGGTCGAGAAAGCCGTCATCACGGTTCCGGCCTACTTCAATGACGCCCAGCGCCAGGCAACCAAGGACGCCGGCAAAATCGCGGGCCTCGAAGTGCTCCGCATCATCAACGAGCCGACCGCCGCTGCACTCGCCTATGGCCTCGACAAGACCGAAGGCAAGACCATTGCCGTTTATGACCTTGGCGGTGGTACGTTCGACGTCTCGATCCTCGAGATCGGCGACGGCGTCTTCGAGGTGAAGTCGACCAACGGCGACACCTTCCTCGGTGGTGAGGACTTCGACATGCGTCTGGTCGGCTATCTTGCCGACGAGTTCAAGAAGGACCAGGGCATCGACCTGCGGAAGGACAAGCTGGCCTTGCAGCGGCTCAAGGAAGCCGCAGAGAAGGCCAAGATCGAGCTCTCTTCCGCGTCCCAGACCGAAATCAACCTGCCCTTCATCACTGCCGATGCATCGGGCCCGAAGCACCTGACCTTGAAGCTCAGCCGCTCCAAGTTCGAGAGTCTTGTCGATGATTTCGTCCAGCGCACCATCGCGCCGTGCAAGGCAGCCCTCAAGGATGCAGGCCTGCAGGCCGCTGATATCGACGAAGTGGTTCTGGTCGGCGGCATGACCCGCATGCCCAAGATTCAGGAAGTGGTGAAGCAGTTCTTCGGCAAGGACCCCCACAAGGGCGTCAACCCGGATGAAGTGGTCGCCATGGGTGCGGCCATCCAGGCCGGCGTTCTTCAGGGCGACGTCAAGGACGTTCTTCTGCTTGACGTGACCCCGCTGTCGCTCGGCATCGAGACGCTGGGTGGCGTGTTCACCCGCCTGATCGACCGCAACACCACGATCCCGACCAAGAAGAGCCAGGTCTTCTCCACCGCCGAAGACAATCAGAACGCGGTGACGATCCGGGTCTTCCAGGGCGAGCGTGAAATGGCTGCCGACAACAAGATCCTCGGCCAGTTCGATCTCGTCGGCATTCCGCCGGCGCCGCGCGGCGTACCGCAGATCGAAGTGACCTTCGACATCGACGCCAACGGCATCGTCAACGTCTCGGCCAAGGACAAGGGCACCGGCAAGGAACACCAGATCCGCATCCAGGCATCTGGCGGCCTGTCCGATTCCGACATCGACGCGATGATCAAGGAAGCCGAAGCCAATGCCGAGGCCGACAAGAAGCGCCGCGGCGTCGTCGAGGCCAAGAACCAGGGCGAGAGCCTGATCCATTCTTCGGAACAGTCGCTCAAGGATTACGGCGACAAGGTCTCCGAAGAGGATCGCACCGCCATCGCCGATGCGATTGCAGCGCTGAAGGCCGCGGTGGAAGCCGAGGAGCCCGACGCTGACGACATCCAGGCCAAGAGCCAGACCCTCATGGAAGTATCCATGAAACTCGGTCAGGCCATGTACGAGCAGAGCCAGGCCGAAGAAGGTGCCGGCGAAGCCGAAGGCGAGGAAAAGATCGTCGATGCGGACTTCGAGGAAGTCAAGGACGACGACACCGACGAGAAAAAGTCAGCCTGATCCTGCACTTCAGGAAAACCAGCTTTAGGGCGTCCGAAAGGGCGCCCTTTTTGCATTAATGTTAATAAAGGAAAGCCTGATGCGTTAACTTGCTTTGAAACGTGTTGCTATTCTATCTGTCCCTTCTCGATCAGAATTGGATCGCCGGGGTAATCATGAGACAGAACTATCGGTTGTTTGGCGCGTGGCGTTTGTTGGCCGCACTGCTTGTGATGGCCTACCACTTTGCCCACCACGCACCCGATCCCGGTCCGGTCACCACCTGGTTCGAGCACATGCTGCCTCTTCTCGACATGTTCTTCATCATGTCGGGGTTCCTGATTTTCCAGCACTACGGCGACATGAAGAACACTGGCAGCAACTATGTCCGCTTCCTCATCAAGCGCCTTGCGCGGCTGTATCCGCTACACTTCGCGACACTCTCGGTTTTTGTACTCTTCGCCATCGCCGTTCACGCCGGACTGTTGTCCTCGGCGAGCGCGGATACCCGGTACAACCTGATGGCCTTGCCATCCAACCTGCTGCTTCTGCAGGCTTGGGGGGTGAATTCGGAACTGACGTTCAACTATGCGTCCTGGTCGGTCTCGGGCGAGTGGTTTGCCTATCTGCTGTTCCCGATCGTGCTGTTTGCCTTCTCGCTCCGCCGCCTCATGGGCTTGGCGCTTCTGCTTGTCCTGATCGTCGCCATTCTTGAGTTTTCCGACCGTGGTGCGACGGACCCCTATGAGTTCTGGTTCAACACCAAGCTCTGGGCCGCCTACCGGATCGCCGCAGACTTCGTTTTTGGCGCCCTGTTGTGTGCTGTTGCCGCCAGGCTGGCCACTCCCCGCTATTGCCAACTGTTCGCATGGGCGGTTCTCGGCGCGGTGTTCTGTACCATGTTCGCCGGTGCGAACATCTACCTCATCCTCGCCCTGTTCGGCGTGGCGATCACGCTGGCGGCGCTTGCGGACAAGACCGACGCAGAAAGCACGGCCTGGCTCGATCCTCTGGCACCGGTGATGGCGGTGTCGTTCGGGGTCTACATGTGGCACCCGGTGATCGAACTCTTTGCCTACTCGCTGTTCTGGAACCGGATTGTCGCCGTCGACGACCCTGTCCTGTTCTGGCTATTCATGCCGTTTCCAGCCCTGGCGACGATCGTGATAGCCGTCTACTCTGCCCGCTACTTCGAGCGCCCGGCTGGCAAATGGATGGAAGCCGCACTGACAAAAGCAGTATCAGAGCGCTTTCTGGACCGGAAAACCGCCTGAAACCTGCCAATATCTCGCATCCATTGAGTGTCGGGGCTGGAATTTTTTTCAGCCAGTGACTACATCGGGTCCGGAATGAGTTGTCTCCGCATGTCTGCGGCTTCGATTAGCAAGTGTCTTCTGCGTTCCGGTTGCCTCATGGTGCAATCGATGAACGCCCCGGAAAAGAGATAATGGATACAATGGCCAAGCCAGACTTCTATGAAACGCTTGGTGTGGCGCGGGGTGCCGACGAGAAGGAACTCAAGAGCGCCTTCCGCAAGCTTGCCATGAAATACCACCCCGACAAGAACCCTGGCGACGCCGAGGCCGAACGCAAGTTCAAGGAAATCAACGAGGCCTACGAGTTCCTCAAGGATCCACAGAAGCGTGCGGCCTACGACCGGTTCGGCCATGCTGCCTTCGAGCAGGGCGGACCTGGCGGAATGGGCGGCGGTTTTGGCGGCGGCGGCGGTGGTTTCTCGGATATCTTCGAGGACATCTTCGGCGAAATGATGGGCGGCCGGGGCGGCCGCCGGTCCTCGGGCGGACGCGAGCGCGGCGCCGACCTGCGCTACAACATGGAAATCACGCTCGAGGAGGCCTATACCGGCAAGACCGCGCAGATCCGGGTGCCGACCTCGATTACCTGTGACCTCTGCTCCGGATCGGGCGCCAAGCCCGGCACCCAGCCGACCACCTGCGCCACCTGCGGCGGCGCCGGACGGGTTCGCGCCTCGCAGGGTTTCTTCTCGGTCGAACGCACCTGCCCGACCTGCCACGGCCGCGGTCAGACCATCACTGACCCCTGCACCAAATGTGCCGGTCAGGGCCGGGTCACCGAGGAACGTTCGCTCTCGGTCAACATTCCTGAAGGCATCGAGGACGGCACCCGCATCAGACTGTCCGGTGAAGGCGAGGCCGGCATGCGCGGCGGGCCTTCCGGCGATCTCTACATTTTCCTGTCTGTACGCCCGCATTCCGTGTTTCAGCGCGAAGGCGCCGATCTCTTCTGTTCCGTGCCGATCTCGATGACCACGGCTGCCCTGGGCGGCAAGTTCGAGATCACCACCATGGATGGCGCGCGCTCCCGGGTGACGGTGCCCGAAGGCACCCAGCCGGGCAAGGAGCTTCGCTTGCGCGGCAAGGGCATGCCGGTTCTGCGCTCGACGCAGTTTGGTGATCTCTATGTCCGGATCACCATCGAAACGCCGCAGAATCTCTCCAAGCGACAGCGCGAACTGCTGGCGGAGTTCCAGGAATTGTCCTCCAAGGAGACCAGCCCGGAATCGACCGGCTTCTTCTCCAGGATGAAGGGCTTTTTCGACACCATGTCGGATTGATCCGACGGCCATTCCGGCCGCCCAACAGAAACCATGTTTGCTGTTCATCTGGTGGTGTGTAAGCTGCCCGCTGGACAGGGCGCCGCTGGAGGGTGCAGGCAGTGAACATGAGGTTTCCCGAACGTCTTGCCCGCCGGTTCGATGACGAGATCCGCTTTTTCAAAGGTTGGATGGACGGTCCAAAGGCGGTTGGCGCCATCATGCCGACCTCCGCGGTCACGGCCCGATCGATGGCGTCGGTGATCAATCCCGCATCGGAATTGCCGGTGCTCGAACTCGGCCCCGGAACCGGGGTCATCACACGCGCCATCCTGGCGCGTGGCGTCGCGCCGTCGGACCTTGTCTCGATCGAGTACTCGCCTGATTTCCATGCCCGGCTGCGACTGGATTTCCCGGAAGTCCGTTTTATCCTTGGCGATGCCTTTGATCTCGATGCAACGCTCGGCGATCTGAACGACAGCCTTTTCGACAGCGTGATTTCAGGCATCCCCCTGCTTAATTTTCCGATGTCTTGCCGGGTGGCGTTGATCGAGGATCTGCTTGACCGGCTGCCGCCGGGAAGACCCGTGGTTCAATTCTCCTATGGCGCTCTCTCGCCGGTGCTTGCGCGCGGCACGAGTTTCCAGGTGATCCATCATGATTTTGTCTTGCGCAACGTGCCGCCCGCGCGTCTTTGGATCTATCGCCGTCGCCCGGAAATGGCCTGAACGGTTTTCAAACCCGAAGCGATTCCTGCTGGTGGGCATGAAAATCACACAAGGCGGTTCGCGCAGCATGGCCTGATACCGGATATGGGCGGGAATTGGCGCTGATAAGCTTTCTTCCTTGTCCACCTGCCTTATATGGAGGCCAGACAGGAAAACAGGTCCCTTGCCGGGACCGGCAGGCAGTGGAGCACTTCATGTCCCCCAGAATTCTCGTTCTTCCCGGTTCAAACCGCGCGGGTTCGTTCAATGTGCAGCTAGCGGCGGCCGCCTCGGTCGAACTGGCGCAACAGGGCGCCGACGTGACCAGGATCTCGCTGGTCGATTACCCGCTGCCACTTGTCGACGAAGACCTGAAGAACGAAACCGGTATCCCCGAGAATGCGATGAAACTCGGGCGCCTGATCGCAGCGCAGGACGGCGTCTTTCTCTGTTGCCCGGAATACAATTCATCGATCCCGCCGCTGCTCAAGAACATGATCGATTGGGTGAGCCTGATCTCCAGGGACGGTGACCGGCCTCTCAAGCCATGGGCCGGGCGCTATGTGGCACTTGGGTCGGCATCAAACGGCAAGCTTGGCGGAATCCGCGGCCTCTACCATGTCCGTTCGGTGATGGCGAATGTCGGAACCCAGATCATCACCGAGCAATGCGCGGTCAGCGGCGCCGCCGATGCCTTCGAGGCAGACGGACGCCTCAAGGACGAGCGAACCAACGGGATGCTGGTCAACACCTGCAAATCCCTGATCCGGCACTGTGCAATGATGACCGCAAGCTAGGACAGCAGATCAGGCTTTGCGCACTGGCAGTTGCGGCAACTTTTGGCCGACACGGATCGCGTTACTCTTGCGAAGCCGGTATCTTCATGCGAGGACCGGCAAACACGGAGGGAATGCGAAATGCCTGATGCAGCGCTTGAACTGGGTGTACCAGCCTTTCAGAAAGTTGATCCGCGTCTGATTGTGGCATTGGATGTGCCGACCGTCGCCGAGGCTGAAGCCCTGGTCGAACGGATCGGCGATGATGCCATGTTCTACAAGATCGGATACCAGCTCGCCTTTGCCGGCGGGCTGCCGCTGGCGCGTGAACTGAAGGCCTCGGGCCGCAAGGTTTTCCTCGACATGAAACTGCTCGACATCGACAACACCATTGCCAAGGGCGTCGAGAACGTCGTCCGGATGGGTGTCGACATGCTGACCATTCATGCCTACCCGAAGGCGATGCGCGCGGCTGTTGACGCGGCACGCGGCAGCGACCTGTGTCTTCTCGGGGTCACGGTCCTGACCTCGATGGACACGGCCGATGTCGCCGATGCCGGCTACGCCTTGTCCGCCGAGGAACTGGTGCAGCGCCGCGCCGCCCAGGCCCGTGACGCAGGCATGGGCGGGATTGTCTGTTCGGCCGCGGAGGCAGGCACCGTCCGCTCCATCGTTGGCTCGGAGATGGCAATCGTCACGCCGGGTATCCGTCCTGCGGGCGCCGACCACGGCGACCAGAAGCGGGTCATGTCACCGGCGCAGGCGCTTGCCGCCGGCGCGACCCATCTTGTCGTCGGTCGACCGATCTCGGCGGCATCCGATCCGGCGTCGGCGGCACGCGCCATCACTGCCGAAATGGCAGCCAACTAGACCAGAAGGGCAGCAATCATGGCAAAGGGATATTGGATCGGCCGCATCGATGTGCACGATCCGGAAGCGTACAAGGCCTATGTCGAGACGGCGACACCGGCCTACAAGGAATACGGGGCGACATTCCTGGTGCGCGGCGGCGAATTCGATCCGGTTGAAGGTGCGGCCCGCGCGCGCAATGTCGTCATAGAATTTCCCAGCTATGAGGCCGCCCTGGCCTGCTACAACTCCGAAACCTACCAGAAGGCCAGGGCGATACGTCAGAAATTCTCTGACGGAGAGCTGCTGGTGATCAGGGGACATGACGCCTGAGAGCCTGAGCGCAGACCGTGGGACGCTGCCGCGCGTCAGCCAAGGCGGCATTGTCAAGCCTTCCGGGTCTTATGGGGCAGGTGGTCCCGCAGGACCGCAGAGATGCGATTAATCCCCGCATGCAGCGGAGCAGCACTTCACCTTGCGCGGGTTTTTGACTATGAGCTTGGTTGGACTGCGGCCGAATCCGGTTGCTTTGCGAGAAACCAACCGGACCCAATGATCCTGTCAGGGAGTGCATAGATGACATCGCTCAATCAACCCAAGCTCGTCACGGTCTTTGGCGGGTCCGGCTTTGTTGGCCGCCATGTTGTGCGTGCGCTCGCCAAGCGCGGTTACCGTGTCCGCGTGGCGGTCCGCCGCCCCGATCTTGCCGGTCACCTGCAGCCATTGGGCGGGGTTGGCCAGATTGTCGCCGTTCAGGCCAATCTGCGAAACCGGGATTCGGTCGACCGGGCTGTCATTGGTGCGGACCATGTCGTCAACTGCGTCGGTATCCTGTTCGAAGCGGGCCGGAACACCTTCGGTTCGGTTCAGGAGTTCGGCGCCCGCGCTGTGGCGGAAGCGGCCCGGGCGGCTGGCGCCGGCCTGACCCATATCTCGGCCATCGGTGCCGACAGCAACTCGGAATCGGACTACGCCAGGTCCAAGGGCATGGCTGAAGAGGCCATTACCAAGATCCTGCCGGATGCCGTCATCCTGCGGCCCTCGATCGTGTTTGGTCCCGAAGACGGGTTTTTCAACAAGTTTGCCGAAATGGCGCGGTTTTCTCCGGCCCTGCCGCTGATTGGTGGTGGTGAAACCCGGTTTCAGCCGGTCTATGTCGGCGATGTCGCCGAAGCCGTGGGCCGCAGCGTCGAGGGCACGGTCGCAGGCGGCAAGGTCTATGAGCTCGGTGGCCCAAGGGTTATGAGCTTCAAGGAAGTACTCGAGGAAATCCTCGAAATCACAATGCGCAAGCGCGCCCTGCTGCCGCTGCCCTGGGGGCTTGCCTCCCTGATCGGCAAGGCCGCCACCTTCATCCCCTTCATCGATCCGCCACTGACCGATGACCAGGTGGTCCTGCTCAAGAGCGACAATGTTGTCTCGGACGCCGCGATCAAGGAAAACCGCACTCTCGCCGGCATCGGCATTCCGCAGACCACGGTGGAAGCGATCCTGCCGACCTACCTGACCCGGTATCGGGCGCATGGCCAGTACAGCGGCACCGGAAACGAAGCCTGATTGCGTCCGTGATATCGGTTCTGGCGCCGCCGGGACTTGATGTCTGGGCAGCCGTCGTTCTCATCGCCGCCAGCTTTTTCACTTCGGCGCTGACTGTCTCCGCCGGCATCGGCGGCGGCGTCGCCCTGCTCGGACTGATGGGATACATCGTTCCCGTCGCGGCCATCATCCCCGTTCATGGCGTGGTGCAACTGGGCTCCAATGTCGGCCGCGCCGCCATGCTGCGCGACCATGTTGCCTGGGCCTGCCTTGCAGCCTTTTTCATCGGCGCCGTCCCCGGCGCGTGGGCCGGCAGTTCGGTGGTGGGGGCTCTCTCCGACTCCGCGCTAAAGGCGGCGCTCGGCGGCTTCATACTTGTCATCACCTGGATGCGGCTTCCCAGGCTGGCGGCGATCCGGCTGCCTGGTTTCGCGGTGACCGGAGCCATCACCACCTTCCTGACCATGATTTTTGGCGCAACCGGACCCTTCAACGCCGTTGTCCTGTCCAAGACCTTTCCCGACCGGTTGCGGTTCCAGGCCAGCACGGCGGCGGTGATGAGTCTGCAGCACTTGGTCAAGACCGCAGCATTCGCGCTTGCAGGTTTTGCGTTCGGTCCGTGGTTGCCGCTGATCGCTGCAATGATTCTCACCGGACTGGCCGGAACATGGGTTGGATCCCACATCCTGCGCAAGACTCCCGAAAGCCGCTTTCGGCTGGTCTTCAGGATCTTGCTGACCTTGCTCGCGCTCGATCTGATCCGGCGCGGTGTTGCCGGAATGGCGCATGGTTAGCAATGATTTAAGAAAGAGACGGTTTATTGTTGGCAGGCTGGCCGAACAGGCTTGAATCAGCGGGCCGTGCGGCGTAAACGGCACCGGCTCACAACGTGCCAGGGATGCGCAGCAAACGGCGAGACCCGGGTTGAGAGACGCCCGTCCGGTGCAGTGGACAGGATGGTGGAAGACATCACATGCGCAGTCTGAACTCTGCCGGTTGGCGGGGTTCAGCTTCAGCAATCAGATAGATCGGGACATGAGTTAATGGGTAAAACAGTCGTATCCGCGTTTGCATTCGCTATTGTGGTGATCCTGTCCGCATCCGCCTTTGCACCGCGCAGCGTCGCCCATTCCTCCAAGGGCTGCACACCCGCCTATGGTGTTGATCCCTGCGCCATTCAGGCTCTTGCCGAGTAGCCTTTCGGGCTCAGCCGAGCAGCCACAATCCGACCAGCCCCAGACTGCCCACTGTGATTCGCCACCAGGCGAAGGGGGCAAAGCCGTGGCGTGAAACGAAATCGAGCAGGCTGCGCACCACGATCACGCCGGCGATGAAGGCCATGACGAACCCGACGATGATGGTGACAATGTCGTCATAGGCGAGCTTGTCGTAGTTCTTGTAGAGATCGAGTGTGAAGGCTCCGGCCATGGTCGGCATGGCGAGAAAGAACGAGAACTCCGCCGCTGAGCGCTTGTCGGTTCCCATCAGCAGCGCGCCGGCAATCGTTGCGCCCGAGCGCGACGTCCCCGGAATCATCGCCAGGCACTGACAAAGCCCGATCTTGAAGGCCAGCGACAGCGGGTAATCCATAACATTGGTGTATTTCGGCCTCAGCTTCATCCGGTCGATGATCAACAGAATGATGCCGCCAACGATCAGCACCCAGCAGATCAGCGCCGTCGATTCGAACAGAACGGACTTGATGAACCCGTGAGCCAGGGCGCCGATCACTGCCGCAGGCAGGAAGGCAACCAGAATGGCGCCGACAAAATGTCTTGCCCTTGGGCTCGACGGAAGGGCTACGGCGAGTGCCCAGAGCCGGGCGAAATAGACCGACAGGATTGCCAGGATGGCGCCCAGTTGCACCAGCACCTCGAAACTGTTGCCGGGCGATTCAAAACCGAGGAAATGCCCCGCCAGCAGCAGGTGCGCGGTTGAGGAGACGGGAACGAACTCGGTCAGGCCTTCGATGAGTCCGAGCAGGGCACCTACAATTGTCGTTTCATTCATGCCGGAGTGTCCCTGTTTCGCGCCGATTCAGGCCTGGGTCATTGGATCGCCCTTTTTGGCGACGAGTGTTCACCGATACTGATCAGTGATTCGCTTGTCTTGCCGGGGGCCAGTCCCTATAGCTCTATTTTCCGGAATCTGACCAGTCCCGCGCGCCGGCGCCAACGCAAACACGCTCAGCTTCACGATGCCAGTTCTTTATCACCACACCATATCCGCAGCGTCCCGGTTTGTTCGGGTCTGTTTCAGCGAAGTCGATTTCGCCGCGGAACTCGAGGAAGAACTGCCCTGGGAGAAGCGCCCCGATTTTCTCAAGATCAACCCGGCGGGAACATTGCCGGTCTGCGTCACCGACAACGGGCACGGCCTGTGCGGGCCGCATGTCATCGCCGAATGGATCGACGAATCCTTCGGGGTGTTCAAGCGGGATCGCCGGTTGCTGGCTGAAGACCCGTTCCGCCGCGCCGAAATCCGGCGGCTGATGGAATGGTTCCTGATCAAGTTCGAGCAGGATGTGGTGCGCCCGCTGGTAAGAGAGCGAATCATCAAGCTGCAACTGCCGACAAGCAAGGGTGGCGGAGCGCCTGATCCCAAGTTGCTGCGCACCGGCCGAGCCAACATTCGCCAGCACATGAAATACCTCTCCTGGCTAGCCGGGTCCCGGGCGTGGCTCGCCGGCGACAAGCTCAGCTATGCCGACCTCGCCGCCGCCGCTTCCCTGTCGGTGATGGATTATCTGGGCGAAATTGACTGGAACGAATATCCGCAGGCCAAGGAATGGTACCAGCGCATCAAGTCCCGCCCGTCCTTCCGGCCATTGCTGGCTGACCGGATCCGCAACCTGCCACCGGTCGCTCACTACGCCGACCTCGATTTCTAGGCTGATGGCGGGCGGCAGCCATACTGGTTCCGAACGGCGCGACGGCGGGGCAGGCATGCGATCCGCGCCCCTCTCAGTGCAGCAGGTCGCTCGGCTCAAGGCATTTCTACACACCGAAGCCGAACGCCTGGGTTTTTGCGCGTTGGCCGTGACCCCGGCCCGATCCGCGCCGTTCTCGCGCGAGCGCCTGGCCGAATTCGTCGATCTTGGCCGCCATGGCTCCATGCAGTGGTTGGCGGAAACCCTGGACCGCCGTGCCGAGCCGCAAACCCTCTGGCCGGAGGCACGTTCGGTCATCGTGCTCGCGATGAACTACGGTCCTGATCGTGATCCGCTCGAAAACCTTGCTCACCCCCAGAATGCCACGGTCTCTGTCTACGCCCGCAATCGCGATTACCATGACATCATCAAGGGCAAGCTCAAGGAACTGGCGGGCAAGTTCGCCTCCCGCGCCGGCGGTGACGTCAAGGTCTTCGTCGACACCGCGCCGGTGATGGAAAAGCCGCTCGCCCAGGCTGCCGGGCTCGGCTGGATTGGCAAGCACACCAATCTGGTGAGCCGCAGCCATGGCTCATGGATCTTCCTGGCATCGATTTTCACCACCGTGGATCTCGCGGCCGATGCGGCAGAAGTCGATCACTGCGGTTCCTGCCGCGCCTGTCTTGATGCCTGCCCGACGGATGCGTTCCCCGCACCCTACCAGATCGATGCGCGGCGCTGCATTTCCTATTTGACCATCGAGAACAAGGGACCGATCCCGCGCGAGTTCCGCACCGCCATCGGCAATCGTGTCTATGGCTGTGACGATTGCCTGGCGGCCTGTCCTTGGAACAAGTACGCGCAGGCCGCCAGCGAGGCCAAGCTGATTGCCCGCGAGGATCTGCGTTCTCCGCCGCTGTCGGGTTTTCTGGCAATGGATGATGCCGCATTCCGGGCCTTTTTCTCAGGCTCTCCGGTCAAGCGGATTGGCCGCGACAGGTTTTTGCGCAATGTGCTGGTGGCCGTGGGCAACAGCGGCGAGCCGGATCTCGCGCCGCCCTGCGAAGCCTTGCTGAGCGATGCTTCGCCGCTGGTCAGAGGCAGCGCCGTCTGGGCCCTGTCACAACTGACAGCGCCCCGCCGGATGCATGAGCTTGCTGCTCAGGCCGGCCAGGAGCCCGATGCGGACGTCAGGCAAGAATGGCAACTGGCGCTCGGCGCCGGCAATGAATTGGAACAAGGGTGAACCCATGAGAATGATGATCTTCGGCGCCGGGTTTTCCGGTCTTGCGATTGCCCGGACGCTTGCCGGTGAGTGTGACTTTGCCGGTGGCACAACGCGCAGCGCCGAACGGTTTGCCGCGCTGCAGGGCGCAGGTCTGACCCCCTTCATCTATCAAGGTGGCAACCCCGGAGAGGAATTGAGCACTGCTCTGAGCGAAATCACCCATCTGGTCATGTCGATTGCGCCCGATACGGGCGGCGATCCGCTTCTGGAAGTCTTTGCCGGCGGTCTGCGGCCGACGATGCCGAAACTTGAATGGATCGGTTATCTCTCCACCGTGGGCGTCTATGGCGATCATGGTGGTGATTGGGTTGACGAGGACACCGCGTGCAAGCCGGTCTCGCGCCGCTCGGTCGCGCGTCTGGCGGCTGAAGACGGCTGGACCCGGCTGGCAGACGAAGCCGGCGTACCGCTTGCCATCATCCGCTTGTCAGGGATCTACGGTCCGGGCCGCAATGCGCTCAAAACCATAAGCGAAGGCAAGGCCCGGCGTCTGATCAAGCCTGGCCAGGTGTTCAATCGCATCCATGTCGCCGATATTGGCGGCGCCACCGCGCTGCTCGCCAGGCAACGGTTGGGAGGTATCTACAATGTCACCGACGACATGCCGGCCCCCCCACAGGATGTTGTCAGCGAGGCCGCGCGCATCATGGGCGTCGAACCGCCCGCCGAGATGGATTTCGAAACCGCCGATCTGTCGCCGATGGCGCGGTCTTTCTACGGTGAGAACAAGCGCGTCGCCAATGCACGGATCAAGGAAGCCGGATACAGTTTCATGTACCCCGACTATGTCACCGGGCTCTCGGCCCTGTGTCGTGACGAATCCTGGAAGGGATAGCAAAGGCCGGCTGCAACAAACGGCAACAATAAGTGAATTTGCTGATCTTCTTTTGGCCTGCTTGACTGTCCAGTACCCGCGGCATCACAAAGAGGGATTCCAAATTGACTTCAACCAACCTCAACGCACGAGCCGCCGGATTGTTCCTTGCAGGCCTAATGACCGCTGCAGCCACTCTTTCCACCGTCAGCCCCGCATCCGCAGCTGAGCCGTCCTGCGGGCGTGCCTCATGGTATGCCCTGACCTCGCGTACCGCCTCGGGCGAGCGCATGGATCCGTCGAAACTGACCGCTGCTCATCCGCGCCTTCGGTTCGGAACGAGGGTCGAGGTGGTCAATCCACGCAACGGCAAATCCGTCGTGGTCCGCATCAATGACCGGGGCCCTTTCATCAAGGGCCGCATCATCGACGTGTCCAAGGCTGCCGCCGGTCATCTCGGCATGATCAAGGCAGGCGTTGCCAAAGTCTGCTATCGCGTGATCTCCTGATCCAATCCGCTTGCCAGCCCCGTTTGTCTCGCTATTGTGGCGGGGCATGTATTCTTTCAAGGGGTTACAGCGCTGGGATGCGTTCGGTAGAGCGCCCCGCGCTGGCAGAGGCGGGCAATGATGGAAAGCGCGGACATTCTGGAACGGCAAGAGTCTCTCACCCGGGAGATTGCCTCGCGCCGCGATGAGCTGGTGGCCCTGACCCAGGATCTGATTCGCATCCCGACACTCAACCCGCCCGGGGATTTCTATCGCGACATCTGCGAGTATCTCGCCCGCCGTCTCGAAAAATCCGGTTTCGACGTCAAGCTGCTGCGCGCCGAAGGCACGCCAGGAGACAGCGAGCGCCATCCGCGCTGGAACGTGATCTGCCGCCGCGAGGGTGGCCGCTCCGGCCCCTGCGTTCATTTCAATTCTCATATCGACGTGGTCTCGACCGGCGCCGGCTGGACCTTCGACCCCTTCGCCGGAACCGTCTCCGACGGCAAGATCTATGGCCGCGGCGCCTGCGACATGAAGGGCGGGCTCGCTGCATCGATCGTCGCCGCCGAAGCCTTTGTCGCCCTCTGGCCGGAGTATCCGGGCGCCATCGAGATCTCCGGCACCGCCGACGAGGAAACCGGCGGCTATGGCGGCGTCGCCTGGCTGGCCGGGCAGGGCTATTTCTCGCCCGAGCGCGTGCAGCACGTGATCATCCCGGAACCGCTCAACAAGGACCGGATCTGCCTCGGCCACCGCGGCGTCATGTGGGCTGAGATCAAGACCCATGGCCGCATCGCCCATGGCTCGATGCCGTTTCTCGGCGATTGCGCCGTGCGCCACATGGGCGCGGTCATTGCCGAGATGGAAACCTCGCTGTTTCCGGCTCTTGCGAAAAAACACACCGCCATGCCGGTGGTGCCCGATGGCGCCAGGCAATCCACGATGAACATCAACTCGCTGCACGGCGGACAGGCCGAGCCCGATCCGGATTTCACCGGATTCCCGTCGGCCTGCGTGCCCGACGAGGCCCGGATGATCATCGACCGGCGCTACCTGATCGAGGAGCAGGCCGAGGAGGTGCGCGAGGAGATCATCTCCCTGCTCGAACGGGTCAAGGCAGAGCGGACCGGCTTTCGCTATGATTTCGAGGAACTCTGGCAGGTCAGCCCCACCATGACATCGGTCGATGCGCCGGTGGTCAAGGCGGTCGAGCGCGGCATCCGCTCTGCGCTCGCCTGCGATCCGGTGCACGTCGTCTCGCCCGGCACCTACGACCAGAAACATATTGACCGCATTGGTCGCTTGAAAGACTGTATCGCCTATGGCCCCGGCATCCTCGATCTGGCGCATCAGCCGGACGAATATGTCGGGATCGACGATATGGTGGACTCGGCGAGGGTCATGGCCTTCGCGTTGGACGATCTTCTGCACGGACGCGCGTAAGACGTGATCCGGATAAACGGGAACAAAGGAAGCTGACATGACAAAGAATTCGATCACAGCTGCGGCTGTTTCGGTGCTGGCACTGGGACTGGCTCTCGGAGCCCCACCTGCCATGGCCGCCAAGATGGATGTCACCATCGGCATGCAGCTTGAGCCGCCGAACCTCGATCCGACCGGCGGCGCCGCCGCGGCGATCGACGAGGTGGTCTACGCAAACGTCTTTGAAGGCCTCACCCGCTTTGGCTCCGACGGCGCAATCCTGCCGGCGCTGGCCGAAAGCTGGGAGATCTCCGAGGACGGCCTGAGCTACACTTTCAAGCTTCGTGAAGGCGTGAAGTTCCATGACGGCACGGATTTCAATGCCGAAGACGTGAAGTTCTCGCTCGACCGCGCCCGCGCCGATGAGTCCACCAACGCCCAGAAGGCTCTGTTCGCCGACATCGCCTCGGTCGAGTTGGTTGATCCCGCCACTGTCAAGGTGACGCTGTCCAAGCCCAACGGCTCGTTCCTGTTCAACATGGCCTGGGGCGATGCAGTCATCGTCGCGCCTGAATCGGCAGCAGACAACGCCGCAAATCCGGTCGGCACCGGTCCCTTCACCCTGACCGAATGGGTCAAGGGCGACCGGGTCGAACTCGGCCGCTACGACGGCTACTGGGGCACTCCGGTCAAGCTCGACAAGGTGACCTTCAAGTTCATCTCCGACCCGACGGCGGCCTTTGCCGCGATGATGGCCGGCGACCTTGACGCCTACCCGGCCTTCCCGGCCCCGGAGAACCTGGTCCAGTTCGAGGCCGATCCGCGCTTCGAGGTGATCACCGGCTCGTCCGAAGGCGAAACCATTCTCGCCATGAACAACAAGCAGGCGCCGCTCGACAACATCAAGGTGCGTGAGGCGATCGTCCATGCCATCGACCGCCAGGCGATCATTGATGGCGCCATGTTCGGCTACGGCACGCCGATCGGCACCCACTTTGCCCCGCACAACCCGGCATATGTCGATCTGACCGCCCAGTCGGCCTACGACCCGGAGAAGTCCAAGGCGCTGCTGGCGGAAGCCGGCGTCAGCGATCTTTCCTTGTCGCTGAAGCTGCCGCCCCCGAGCTATGCCCGTCGTGGCGGCGAGATCATTGCCGCCCAGTTGCGTGAAGTCGGCATCAATGTCGACATCACCAATGTCGAATGGGCGCAGTGGCTTGATGATGTCTTCAAGGCCAAGAACTTTGACATGACCATCGTTTCGCACACCGAACCGATGGATATCGGCATCTATGCCCGCGACGACTACTATTTCCAGTACGGTGATGCGGATTTCAAGGCGATCATGGCCGATCTTGCCAACGCGACGGATCCCGCCAGGCGCACAGAGCTGATGCAGGCTGCGCAGAAGAAGATCGCCGACGATTACGTCAACGGCTATCTGTTCCAGCTTGCCCGCGCCGGCGTCATCAGCGCCAAGCTGAAAGGCATCTGGCTCAACGCGCCGACCCAGGCCAACGACATGACCGGTGTCTACTGGGAAGATTGAGACCGTCGATGCTTCTGATGGCCGGGTCTGACCCCGGCCATCCCATCCCCATGCCCCTGGATCATGCCCCCCTGGATCGTGCACGATGACCGCTTATCTCCTGCGGCGCCTCCTGTCCCTGTCGCTCAGTCTTGTTGCCGCAAGCCTGGTCATCTTCCTGGTGATGGAAGTGGTGCCCGGAGATCCGGCATCCTTCATGATGGGCATCAATGCTGATCCGCAGGCAGTCGCCGCCTTGCGGACCCAGCTTGGCCTCGATCAGCCGCTGCCACTGCGGTATCTCGGCTGGATCTCAGGTTTGCTGCAGGGCGATTTCGGCATTTCCTATACCTACCGGGTCCCGGTTTCCGAACTGATCGCCGAGCGGGTGGTGATCTCCTTGCCGCTGACGCTCTATGCGCTGGCGCTTTCGACCCTGATCGCTTTCCCCGCGGGAATTCTGGCGGCCTCCCGGCGCAACTCGGCCTCCGACCTGTCGGTCATGGGCGCCACCCAGCTTGGCGTGGCGATCCCGAACTTCTGGTTCGCGATGATCCTGGTGCTGGTCTTCGCGGTCAATCTGCGCTGGTTTTCCGCCGGCGGATTTCCGGGATGGGAAGCCGGCTTCTGGCCGGCAATGAAGGCGCTGACCCTGCCGGCCATCGCGCTCGCCCTGCCGCAGGCCTCGATTCTTGCGCGCGTAATGCGCTCGTCGCTGATCGACACGCTCAACGAGGATTTCATGCGCACCGCCCGCGCCAAGGGGTTGAGCCGCGGCCAGGCGCTCAGGCGCCATGCGCTGCGCAATGCGCTCATCCCGGTGCTGACCATCATCGGCCTGCAGTTTTCCTTCCTGCTTGCCGGCGGCATCATCATCGAGAATGTCTTCTACCTGCCCGGTCTTGGCCGGCTGGCGTTCCAGGCGATCACCCAGCGCGATCTGATAGTCGTCCGCTCCGTGGTGATCCTTCTGGTCTTCGCCGTCATCGTCGTCACCTTCCTGGTCGATCTCGCCTATGCGGCCGCCGACCCGCGATTGCGCAGGCGCCGGACATGAGCACAAACCCCACGGATCGCTCCTTCCTGCGGATGGCGGTCGGTCATCCCGCCTTTGTGCTCGGCTTTGTGCTCTCCGCGCTGTTCATCGCGCTTGCGCTGGTCTCGTTCATCTGGACGCCGTTCGATCCGACCCGGCTCGATATCGCCGGCAAGCTCAAGGGCCCGTCGCTTACGCACTGGTTCGGAACGGATCATTTCGGACGCGACATGTTTTCCATGATCATGGTCGGCGCCCGGGTTTCGATCGCCGTGGCCTTCGTCGCCGTTGGCATCGGCATGATCGTCGGCGTGCCGCTGGGGCTTTACGCAGCCGCCCGCAGGGGCAGCCTGCTCGACGAGATCATCATGCGCGGCAACGATCTGGTCTTTGCCTTTCCGTCGCTGTTGCTGGCGATCATGATCACCGCCGTCTTCGGGCCTGGCTCCGTCAATGCCATCATCGCCATCGGCATTTTCAACGTGCCGGTGTTTGCGCGGCTGGCGCGCGGCGCGGCGCTGTCGCTGTGGACCCGCGATTTCGTGCTTGCGGCGCGGGTGGCGGGCAAGACCAAGGCGAGGATCTCGGCCGAACACATCCTGCCCAACATCGCCAACCTGCTGATCGTGCAGGGCACCATCCAATTCTCGCTCGCCATCCTGGCCGAGGCGGCGCTGGCCTATGTCGGGCTCGGCGCGCAGCCGCCGCTGCCGAGCTGGGGCCGCATGCTCGCAGACGCGCAGACGCTGATTTCGCTCGCCCCGCACATGGCCTTGTTTCCCGGCTTTGCAATCATTGTCACCGTGCTTGGGCTGAACCTTCTGGGCGACGGTCTGCGCGATCTGTTCGATCCCAGGCTGAGACGGGGGCGCTGATGACGGTGCTTTCCATCTCCGGTCTGAAGGTCGATATCCACAGCAACACGGTGCTGCACGACATCGACCTGACGCTTGAGCCCGGCCGCATCCTCGGCGTCGTCGGCGAATCCGGTTCCGGCAAGTCGATGACCGCGCTCTCGGTCATGCAATTGCTGCCGCACGGCAGCCGCTGGAGCGGGTCGATCAAGCTTGCCGGGACCGAACTCGGCACACTCGACGAACCGGCGCTGTGCAAGGTCCGCGGCCGCGATGTCGGCATGATCTTCCAGGAACCCATGACCGCGCTCAACCCGGTCCGCACCATCGGCGATCAGGTCGCCGAAACCGTCCGTATCCATACCGGCGCCAGCCGCCGAGAAGCATTCTCCATCGCCCGCGAAATGCTCGACCGGGTCGGTCTGCCCGAGGATCGCTTCCCGCTCGACCGCTTTCCGCATGATCTCTCCGGAGGCCAGCGCCAGCGCGTGGTCATCGCCCAGGCCATTGCGCTGAGGCCAAAGCTGCTGATCGCCGACGAGCCGACCACGGCGCTCGATGTCACCACCCAGGCGCAGATCCTCGATCTGCTGAGAGAGCTGGTCCGCGAAGAGGACATGGGCCTGATGCTGATCACCCATGATCTGGCGGTCGTTGCCGGGCTCGCCGATTCCATCGCCATCATGAAGGACGGCGCGGTGGTCGAGGCGGGGCCGACCCGCGAGATTTTCCGAGCCATGCGCCACCCCTATACGCGGGCGCTGTTTTCCGCGTCCGCCCATGTGCCCGACCGCGGCCGCAAGCCCGAATCCGGCAAAGCACCGGTGCTGGCGGTCGAGAACGTCGTTCGCGATTACCAGCAGCCACGCCGCAACCTGTTTGTCAAACCGCCGCCGTTCCGCGCCGTTGATGACGTCAGCTTCGAGATCTCCCATGGCGAGAATGTCGGCCTGGTCGGCGAATCCGGCTGTGGAAAATCGACGCTTGCGCGCTCGATCCTGGCGCTTGACGGATTGCAGGGCGGCGATATCCGGCTTAACGGCCATGTCTTTTCCAGCGCCGGCGAAGGGCCCCACCCGGAACTCCGGGCGCGGATGCAGGTGGTGTTTCAGGACCCCTACGGCTCGTTCAACCCGCGTCACCGGGTCAGGCGGCTCGTTACGGAACCGTTCCATCTCGTCAGGGATCCGCCGCGTGGCGCCGAGCTGGAGAGCCGGATCGACCGCGCGCTGACCGAGGTCGGGCTCGCATCGAGCGACGCCGACAAGTATATCCACGAATTTTCCGGCGGCCAGCGCCAGCGCATCGCCATCGCCCGGGCGCTGATCATCGAACCGGCCTTGATCGTGCTCGACGAGGCGGTCTCCGCCCTCGATGTCTCGATCCGCGCCCAGATCCTCGATCTGCTGGCCGGCTTGTCGGACCGGCTCGATCTGTCCTATCTGTTCATTTCGCACGATTTGTCCGTGGTTCGTGCCATCACCGACCGGGTGCTGGTGATGAAGGACGGCAAGATCGTCGAGCAGGGCGAGACCGAAACCGTGTTTCGCAATCCGCAGCATCCCTATACAAAAAAACTGGTGGCGGCGACGCCATCGCTGGAAGCGGCGCTTGCCGCACCGGCACACTGAAAGTGAAGAAAGGACGACCCGTGAGCGAGCTTCTCGACGCCGGATTTGACACCAGTCAGTGCCTGATCGGCGGTCGATGGATCGGCGCCAGCGGCGGCAAGACATTGCCAGTCGAAGATCCGTCGACTGGTCAGGAAATCGGCCGCATCGCCCGCGGCGGCAAGGCCGAAATCGAGGCCGCGGTGGATGCCGCGCAATCCGCTCTCACAGGCGAGTGGGGCCGCATGCCCGCCGCCGAGCGCGGCCGCCTGCTCGCAAAGATCGGCCGCGCGGTGGAGGAAAACGTCGAGTGGCTGGCCAAGCTCGAGGCTCACGATGTCGGCAAGCCGCTGACCCAGGCCCGCGCCGATGCCCGCGCGCTCGCGCGTTACCTCGAATTCTACGGCGGCGCCGCCGACAAGATCCATGGCGAGACCATTCCCTATCTCAACGATTACACCGTCTACACCCTGCGCGAGCCGCATGGCGTAACCGGCCACATCATCCCGTGGAACTACCCGATGCAGATCCTCGGCCGCTCGGTGGGTGCTGCGCTGACTATGGGCAACGCCGCGGTTCTGAAGCCGGCTGAGGAAGCTTCGCTGACCGCGCTGGCCTTCGCCCGCATCGCCATGGAGTGCGGCCTGCCCGCCGGAGCGCTTAACGTGGTCCCGGGTCTTGGCGAGGAAGCCGGCGCGGCGCTCTGTTCGCATCCGGGCGTCAATCACATCTCGTTCACCGGTTCGCTCGAGACCGGCCGCAAGATCCAGCAGGCGGCCGCGCAGAACGTCATCCCGGTGACGCTGGAACTGGGTGGAAAATCCCCGCAGATCGTCTTTACCGACGCCGATCTCGATCGCGCCCTGCCGTTCCTGGTCAATGCTGGCATCCAGAACGCCGGCCAGACCTGTTCCGCCTCGTCGCGCATTCTGGTCGAGGCATCGCTGCACAAGGATCTGGTCCGGCTGATGAGCGAGCGCTACAAGGCGCTGACCGTCGGTGCGGCGATCGAAGACCAGACGGTCGGCCCGCTGATTTCGGCGCGGCAGAAGAATATCGTGCAGGGTTTTCTGGCCGAGGCCGACGAGGATGGTCTGGCGCCGGTGGCGGAAGGCCAGATGCCGAAATCTGCCCCGATGGGCGGCCATTATGTACGCCCGACGCTCTATGGCGATGTTAATCCCGGCCATGCGCTGGCCCGCGACGAGATTTTCGGTCCGGTGCAGGTGATCATCCCGTTCCGCGACGAGGAGGAGGCAGTCAGCATCGCCAACGGCACCGATTACGGCCTCGTGGCCGGTGTCTGGACCCGGGATGGCGGCCGCCAGATGCGCCTTGCGCGCGAAATCCGCTCCGGCCAGGTCTTCGTCAACAATTACGGCGCCGGCGGCGGCGTCGAGCTGCCCTTCGGCGGTGTCGGCAAATCCGGCCACGGCCGGGAAAAGGGCTTCGAGGCGCTGTACGGCTTCTCGGCGCTGAAGACCGTCGCCGTCTGGCATGGCCGTTGAAATTCGAAGCGAGGAAATACCGATGAGACTTGAAGGCAAGACAGCGCTGGTGACTGGCGGCGCATCCGGATTTGGCGCCGGCATTGTCCGCAAATTCCTGGCGGAAGGCGCGCGCGTAGCCATCGCCGATATCAATGCAGAAGCGGCGAATGACTTCGCGGCCGGGCTTGGCGACCAGGCCTTCGCCGTGGCGGTGGATGTCTCCCGCAACGACAGCGTGGCGGCGATGGCGAAAACCGTGCTCGAGCGTTTCAGTGGCCTCGACATTCTCGTCAACAATGCCGGCATCACCCATCTTCCGGCGGCCATGGAAGACATCAGCGAGGAGGATTTCGACCGCGTCCTCGCCGTCAACACCAAGTCCGTCTACCTTACCGCGCGTCACTTCGTTCCGGTCATGAAACAAAAACGCGCGGGCGCCATTCTCAATGTTGCCTCCACCGCCGGCGTCAGCCCCCGGCCGCGGCTGAGCTGGTACAATTGCTCGAAAGGCTGGATGATCACTGCCACCAAATCGATGGCTGTCGAACTGGCGCCGTCAGGCGTGCGCGTCAACGCCATCAACCCGGTGGCGGGCGAGACGCCGCTGCTTAAATCCTTCATGGGCGAGGACACGCCGGAAATCCGTGCAAAGTTCCTGTCGACCATTCCCCTTGGTCGTTTTTCGACGCCTGAGGACATGGGCAATGCCGCCTGCTTTCTCTGTTCCGATGAAGCGGCAATGATCACCGGCGTGACCATGGAAGTCGACGGCGGTCGCTGCATCTGAGGCGGCGCGCCAGTGAATCGCTTGCCATGCGTGACCTGACCGGCTAGCAGGGAGCCAGCTTGCAGCACCGCGCGGCCCATGAGGCGCGACAAGGGTGCCGTGAAGCTTTGCACTCATGCACATGCGGTAGCGTCCAAATCCACCATCTGGGCGCAACATGCATTGGGAGACCAGACCATGCGCCTCGGCGGACGCCTGCAAGCAGCCATTGAAGTCCTGAGCGAGATCGATACCCGGCACCGGCCGGTTCCCGATGCGTTGAAGGACTGGGGCCTGTCGCACCGGTTCGCCGGCTCCGGCGACCGCGCGGCGATCTCCAACCTGGTGCATGACGCGCTGAGAATGAAACTGTCGCACGGTTTCATCATGGATGGCGATACTCCCGCCAACCTTGCCATTGCCACGCTGCTGCGGCAATGGCGGATCAGCCCGGAAGAGCTTGTCAGCACGCTGGACGGGGATCGTTTCGCTCCCGAAATTCCTTCGACGGAGAGGCTTGCCGATTGTCTGGCGCGCGACCTGTCGCAGGCCGAGCCGCATGTACGCGCCGACATCCCCGAGTGGCTGGTGAGATCTTTCGAACGGGCCTTCGGATCCGAATGGGAGGCGGAAGCCCAAGCCATGACCGCCCGTCCGCCGCTTGATCTCAGGGTCAACACACTTGCAACCAATCGTGACGAGGTGCTGGAAGCCTTTGCCGAGCAGGGTGCGAGGCCGACCCGGTTGGCACTCAACGGCATCCGGATCGAAGCCGGCGAAGGACCTCAGCGCCAGATCGCTGCCACCAGCGAAGTCAGCTTCGCCCGCGGCTGGTTCGAAATCCAGGATGAGGGCTCGCAACTGGCCGCAGCGCTGGCCGGTGCCCATCCCGGCGAGAAAGTGCTCGACTTTTGTGCCGGTAGCGGCGGCAAGTCGCTGGCCTTCGCCGCGATGATGAACAACGAAGGCAGCATCAACGCCTATGATGCCGACCGGCGCCGTCTCGCCCCCATGGTTGAGCGGATCCGCCGCGCCGGCGCCGAGATCATCTACATCAAGGAACGTGCCGCCAACCTTGCAGGTCTCGAAGGCCGCATGGATCGTGTCCTGATCGATGCGCCCTGCACCGGCACCGGCACCTGGCGCCGCCGCCCGGACGCCAAGTGGCGCATTTCCGAAAAGAACATCGCCGACCGCACCGCTGACCAGGACAAGGTGCTGGAAGATGCATCGGTCTATGTTCGCCCCGGCGGCGAACTCGCCTATGTCACCTGTTCGCTGCTGCCCGAGGAAAACACCGACCGCGTGAAGGCCTTCCTGCAGCGCCACCCGGAATTTGAAACCATCAGCCTCAAGGAACGTTGGCGTTCTGCCGTGGCCGATCCCGCTGCGCCGGTCCCCTACGCGGACCAGAATTTGGGACTGGTACTGTCGCCGCGGCGGACCGGCACTGACGGATTTTACTTTGCCGGGTTCCGCCGCAAGCCCGACTAGGGTGTGTATTCCGGACCGTGTAATGATGAGAAGGGCAAGAACGTGAACAAGAAAAATGCGCTGACGCTGATCCTTTTTATCGTGCTGACCGTCGCCGGCGGCAATCTCGTCGGATATCTGTCGATTCCGGGCGCCTGGTACGAGGGTTTGCAGAAGCCGTGGTTCAACCCGCCCAACTGGATTTTTGGCCCGGTCTGGACGGTCCTCTACGTGCTGGTGGGTATTGCCGGTGCCCGGGTGTTCATCCGCGAGCGCGGCGGAAGTCTGACCAGACTCTGGTTCCTGCAACTGGCACTGAACTTTGCCTGGTC
The DNA here is from genome assembly GCF_024105735.1 of Parahoeflea alexandrii. Lineage (GTDB taxonomy): Bacteria > Pseudomonadota > Alphaproteobacteria > Rhizobiales > Rhizobiaceae > Hoeflea > Hoeflea alexandrii. Next base: position 495,948 of record NZ_JAAAML010000002.1, read on the forward strand.
GCCGGCCTTCTTTCTCATGCAGCGACCGGACCTCTCGCTCGTCGTGCTGCTTGGCATGCTGGTGACGATCCTGCTGTTCATAGCCAAGGCCTGGAACCGGGACCGTCCGTCGGCCCTGCTGTTTCTTCCCTATGCAGCCTGGGTCAGCTTTGCCGGCTGCCTCAACGCGGCGCTATGGTGGTTGAACTAGCGTCCCGGACGCGCATCGAAAATTCGCTTGCTGTTTGACCGGCGGATTGGCACCTTCGCATCTGCGAAAGGAAAACCGCATGAACGAGAGGCCGGACGAAAATTTCCGAGAGCGCGTGACCGGCAGTTTTGCCCGCCAGAATGTCATGCAGACCATTGGCGCCGAGTTGACCAGGGTCGAGTACGGCATTGTCGAGATTGAAATGCCGTTTCGCGCCGATCTCACCCAGCAGCACGGCTTTCTGCATGCCGGCATCCTTTCCACCGCGCTGGATTCCGCCTGCGGCTATGCGGCGCTTTCGGTCATGCCGGAGGATGCCGCGGTACTGACCATCGAATTCAAGATCAATCTGCTGTCGCCCGGGCGCGGTGACCGGTTCCTGTTTCGCGGCGAGGTGACAAAGCCCGGCAGCACCATCATCGTCAGCGACGGACGCGGCTATGCGCTGACGGATGGCCCGGCAAAGCTGGTTGCCTCCATGACCGGCACTATGATGGTGGTTCGGGGACGCGAAGGGATAGCGGGATGAATGGCACGATCAAGCCGGTTGGCGGGCGCAAGATCCTCTATGTTATGGCGGCTGAACCGGAATACGGTCCGCATCTCAAGGCCCGGTTCGAGCCGCTGATCACCGGCGTCGGACCGGTCGAGGCCGCGGGCGCGGTAGCCGCCGGCCTCTCCGTTCCGGGGCGCGACCGTCCGGACTGCATCGTCTGTCTCGGCTCCGCCGGATCGCGCATGCTGGAACAAACCGGCATTTACCAGGTCTCCTCGGTCAGCTATCGCGACATGGATGCAAGCCCGCTCGGCTTCGAGAAGGGCCGCACCCCGTTTCTTGATCTGCCCGCGATCCTGCCGCTGCCGGTGATCGCCGATGGTGTCCCTTCCGCCAGCCTTTCCACCGGCGCCAACATCGTATCCGGCGCGGCCTATGATCTCATCGACGCCGACATGGTCGACATGGAAACCTTTGCCGTGCTGCGCGCGGCCAGCCGCTTCGATGTGCCGGTGATCGGCCTCCGCGGCATCTCCGATGGCAAGGCCGAGCTCAATCACATCGACGACTGGACCGAGTATCTGCATGTGATCGATGAAAAACTGGCTGAAGCCGTGGATCGCGTCGAGCAGGCGATTGCATCCGGCGCGGCTTTGGCTTAATCGCTCGCCATGAACGATATCCTTCACACCACTCATCCCGATTCCATCCTGATCATCGATTTCGGCAGTCAGGTTACGCAGCTCATTGCCCGCCGGGTTCGCGAAGCCGGCGTGTATTGTGAGATCGTCCCGTTCCAGCTCGCCGATGAAGGCTTTGAGCGGATGCAGCCGAAAGGCGTGATCTTTTCCGGCGGACCGGATTCGGTCACCCGCGAAGGCTCGCCACGCGCGCCGCAGGCGGTGTTCGATTCAGGTGTTCCCATCCTCGCCATCTGCTACGGCCAGCAGACGCTGTGCACCCAGATCGGCGGTAGCGTCGAAGGCGGCCATCACCGCGAATTCGGCCGCGCCGATGTCGAGATCCTCAAATCCTCACCCTTGTTCGAGGGTTTCTGGGAAGTCGGCAAGAAATATCCCGTCTGGATGAGCCACGGCGACCGGGTCACGCGTCTTCCGGAAGGCTTTGAGGTGATCGGCACCTCGCCGAATGCTCCCTTTGCCATCTCGGTTGACGAGAAGCGCCGCTATTACACCACCATGTTCCACCCGGAAGTGGTGCACACGCCCGATGGCGCGAAACTCTTGTCCAACTTCGTGCACAAGATCGTCGGCCTCAAATCCGACTGGTCGATGGCCGCCTACCGCGCCGAAATGGTGCAGAAGATCCGCGACCAGGTCGGCTCTGGCAAGGTCATCTGCGCGCTTTCCGGCGGTGTCGATTCCTCGGTCGCGGCGCTGCTGATTCACGAGGCGATCGGCGATCAGCTGACCTGCATCCTGGTCGACCACGGCCTGATGCGCATGAACGAGGCGCGCGACGTGGTCGCCATGTTCCACGAGCATTACAATCTCAACCTGAAAATGATCGATGCCTCCGATCGCTTCATCTCGCAACTCGAGGGCGAGGCCGATCCGGAAGCCAAGCGCAAGACCATTGGCCGCCTGTTCATCGAGGTGTTCGAGGAAGAGGCGAAGAAGATCGGCGGCGCCGATTTCCTCGCCCAGGGCACGCTCTATCCCGATGTCATTGAAAGCGTTTCTTTCTCCGGCGGTCCGTCGGTCACGATCAAGTCGCACCACAATGTCGGCGGCCTGCCCGAACGCATGAACATGCAGCTGGTCGAGCCCTTGCGCGAACTGTTCAAGGACGAGGTCCGTGTGCTGGGCCGTGAGCTCGGCCTGCCCGACAGCTTCATCGGTCGTCACCCGTTCCCCGGTCCCGGTCTTGCCATCCGCTGCCCGGGCGGCATCACCCGCGAGAAACTCGACATCCTGCGCCAGGCCGACGCCATCTATTTGGACGAGATCCGCAAGGCCGGCCTCTACGACACGATCTGGCAGGCATTCGCCGTGCTTCTGCCGGTGCAGACCGTCGGCGTCATGGGCGATGGCCGCACCTACGAATTCGTCTGCGCGCTGCGCGCCGTTACCTCGGTCGACGGCATGACCGCCGATTTCTACCCCTACGACATGGATTTCCTCGGCAAGACCGCGACGCGGATCATCAACGAGGTCAAGGGCATCAACCGCGTCGTCTACGACGTCACCTCCAAACCCCCCGGCACCATCGAGTGGGAATAACCGGCGAGTGGGAATGAGGCACTGAAACCACGGGACTGCACATGACCGTCACCATTTACGGCATCAAGAACTGCGACACGATGAAGAAGGCGCGGACCTGGCTCGCTGACCATTCCATCGAGGCCGGGTTCCACGACTACAAGGCGTCCGGCATCGATCGGGCGCATCTGGTGCGCTGGTGCAATGAATCTGGCTGGGAAACCGTTCTCAACCGTGCCGGCACCACCTTCCGCAAGCTCGATGAGGCCGCCAAGCAGGATCTCGATCAGGAAAAGGCCATCGCGCTGATGCTGGCGCAGCCCTCGATGATCAAGCGTCCGGTGCTGGAAGCGGACGACCGGATCATCATCGGGTTCAAGCCGGACCGGTACGAGCAGTTCTTCGCCTGAGGAGAGGTGAGATGGCGAAGACCACCCGCGCCACGATAGAACTCACCAAGCTCGGTATTGCCTTCACCGTTCACAGCTATGACTACGATCCCGACGCCGAGAGCATCGGCCTGCAGGCAGCCGAGGCGCTCGGCGAGCCGCCCTCGCGTGTGCTCAAGACCCTGATGGCGGAGCTTGACGGCAAGCCGGTCTGCGTCGTGCTGCCGTCCGACCACGAGGTCAGCATGAAGAAGCTGGCCGCAGCCCTTGGCGGCAAGTCGGCCACGATGATGAAGTCCGCCGACGCCGAACGGCTTACCGGTTACCATGTCGGCGGCATCAGCCCTTTCGGCCAGAAAAAGCGGGTGCCGACCGCCATCGAAATGGCGGCCTTGTCGGAGCCCTATGTCTTCATCAATGGCGGTCAGCGCGGGCTGCAGGTCCGGCTTGACCCGAAGCATGCTGCACAAGCGCTCAATGCGGTTTCTGCCGAAGTCGTCGCCTAATCCCGCAAATTTATAGCCGCGTGATCAGCCAGCGGACTGATACACTTCAGCCGGTTCAGCCTGCCGCCATGTCCTGCCTGCCGGTCCGGGCCGCTAGTGCCGCAACCATCTCGACCGCCCGGCGCAGATCGGCCTCGAACAGAGCCATCTGCCTTTCCCGCTCCGCCGGATCGGGCAGACGCAGCAGGAACGACGGATGCACGGCCAGCAGCACCGGGGTGCCGTCGGCCAGCTGTTCCACCGTGCCGCGGCGGCGCAGAATATCGGCGCCGGTTCCGGTCAGCGCTTCCGCGGCCGTGGCGCCGAGCGCCAGGATCAGCTTCGGCTTGACCAAGGCCCGCTCGGCATCCAGCCACCAGCGGCAATGCTCGATCTCGCCGGAATTCGGCCGCTGGTGCAGCCGCCGCTTGCCGCGCGGGCTAAACTTGAAATGCTTGACCGCATTGGTGACGAAGGCCTCCTGTCTCCGTAATCCAGCGGCCTCCGCAACCCGGTCAAACAACTGCCCGGCCGGGCCGACAAAGGGCAAGCCTGCCAGGTCCTCCTGGTCGCCCGGCTGCTCGCCGACAATCATCAGCGCGGCATCAAGCGGACCCACACCCGGTACGGCCTGGGTTGCGTTTTGGTGCAGCGGACAGCGCGTGCAAGCGTGGATCGCCGCGGGCAGCGCCTCCTTCGGGCCCTCCCAGGCTGACATGTGCGCGGCAAGCTGCTGGCGGGCCTTTTCGGCGCGGACCGGAGGCAGGGTAGGCGCTGCGTCCGCCATCGCCCGGGCTCGCGCCGGGGCATTGGCAATCAGGTCGGGGATCGTCGCTGCCTCCGGCAGATTCTTCCAGTATTTCTTTGGCATTTCCGAGGTCATCGCCTGCACCTTCAGCCGCGCCGGATTGAAGATACTGCGGAAATAGGTGAGCCACAGCGCCTCGCTGGCATCATCGGGCAGCTCCGGCTTGGCTTGCCCCGGGGCAAAGGACAGCTTGCCATTCATGAAGATGGCTGTCTTTTCCGGTGTCACGATCCGCCAGTCCATGTCGCCAAACCGCCGCGCAAAGAAATCTGCCGTGGGCTCCAGCGTGTGATGGGTAGGTTCGAACCAGGCGGCGAAGCTGCGCCTGGGGTCGTCTCGATTGCCGATCTCGCGGAACCGGACGAAGGCCTTCATCTTGTGCTGGCAGCGGCGCACCGATTTTTCCATCCCGCGCAGATGCGCCAGTTCCGTGTCGCCACGGTCGGCAATCAGATGGGGTGCGTCCTTGAGCCGCCACAGGAAGGCATAGAGCCTCGCAAAACGGTCGGGATCGCGGTGCCAGCACACGGTCTCCGCAAGCTCGACGAAGCTGCGCGGCACCGTCATTTTCACCGGTGCGGCGGCTGCCGCGGGCTGGTCGTCAAACAGTCCACGCTCGGTCTGCTCGCTTCCCCACGAAATGTCGGCAGGCGACAGGCCCTCGTTCAGACAGGCGCGCGCCGCCTTGCGCCAGGCCGCGGCCGTCCCGAAGTCTGGAACGATGATATGCCGCATCACAGCAGCGACAATTGCTGTGGCGGCGGCAGGAAGCGGCTGCGAAGCTGCGCCGTGTCGATCAAGCCGCCCGGCGACCAGCCCTGCGCGGTCACGAACGGTCCCGCCTTCTTCATCGATCCGCCCATTCGCACCACGTCCTCGTAGCGGATGCTGCGATAGCGTCGCGTGCTCAGGATCCGGCTGACGGTTTTCACCCCGAAGCCCGGCACCCGCAAGAGCAACTCGCGGTCGGCGCGGTTGATGTCGACCGGGAACACTTCCCGATGCTTGAGCGCCCAGGCCAGTTTCGGATCAAGATCGAGGTCGAGATTGCCGTCACGCGCGCCGCTGACGATCTCCTTGAGGTCGAAACCATAGAACCGCAGCAGCCAGTCGGCCTGGTAGAGCCGGTGCTCGCGCACCAGCGGCGGGGAGATCAGCGGCAGCCGCGACGTGCTGTCGGGGATCGGCGAGAACGCGGAATAATAGACCCGTTTGAGCTGGTAGGAGGAGTAAAGCCGTGTCGATTCGCCCAGGATCGCGGCATCGTTGGAGCCGTCGGCGCCGATAATCATCTGGGTCGACTGTCCGGCCGGCGCAAACTTTGGGGCCTTGCGGCCGGTATGGGTCTTGTCGCGGGCCGCTTCCTTGCGCAGCCGCACATCGGCCATCGCCCGGCGGATCTGCCCGGGGTTCTTTTCCGAGGCGAAGGTCTTCATGCTGGCGTCCGTCGGCAGTTCCACATTGATCGACAGCCGGTCGGCCAGCCGCCCCGCTTCCTCGATCAGTTCGGGCGCGGCATCGGGGATGGTCTTGAGATGAATGTAGCCGCGAAAATTCTCTTCCTCACGCAATTTGCGGACGATCTGCACCATGTCCGACATGGTGGCGTCGGGCGAACGGATGACGCCGGAGGACAGGAACAGACCCTCGATGTAGTTCCGGCGGTAGAAATCGATGGTCAGGCGCACCACCTCGTCGACCGAAAACCGCGCGCGCGGCACGTTCGATGACACCCGATTGATGCAATAGGCGCAATCATAGATGCAGAAATTGGTCATCAGGATCTTGAGCAGACTGATGCAGCGCCCGTCGGGCGCGTAGGCGTGGCATATCCCGCTGCCCTGGTTCGAGCCGAGCCCCTTGCCGTCGCGGCTGTCGCGCTTGGTTGAGCCAGACGAGGCGCAGGAGGCGTCGTACTTGGCAGCGTCGCTAAGGATCGCCAGCTTTGATTCGAGTGTCTTTCCGGTCATGTGTTCCTTATATGTTCCACTCGTGACCGCGGCAACAACCCATGTTGCACCTGAAAGGAAACAATGGTTCGGGATTGATGCCACCGTCGAAGCGGGGCCCTTGCTGTGAAGGGTTAGAACAGGCTACCCTGTCCCGGCTCCTTGGGCTTGGCGGCCTTGGCACGCGGCTGTTTCTTCGGAGCCGAGATCGATTGGTCGCTGCTCGCCAGCGCCGAGACCTCGCCATCGGCAAATTCAATGGCGATCATCGTGCCGGCATCTACCTCAGCCGCGCGCGCCAGAACCTTGCGGTCGGAATCGCGGATCACCGCATAGCCGCGTCCAAGCACGCTTTGGTAGGACAGCGATTGCAGCATGCGCGTCTGCGCAGCCAGTCCGCGTTTGCGCTGGTCCAGCATCAGGGTCAACGCATTGTCGGTCCGGCGGACAAGGTCGGTCAGCCGTTCTCTGCCGCGCCCCTGGGTGTCGGTCAGTCTGCGCGGAACCGAGGCCAGGATTTGCGCATGGCGCTCCAGCCGCGATTTCAGCGCATCGAGCCGGCGCTCCTGCACCCGGTCCATGCGCGCGATCTTGTCGCGGACCTGCTGGTGCTTCTCGCGGATGGCCGAGACCAATGCGATCGGCGTTACCCGGGCGGCCTGTTGTTCGAAGCGGCGTCGGCGGTTGGCGGTGTTGAGCTCCAGCGCCCGGCCGAGCGATTGCGCCGAGCGGTCGAGCCGTTGCCGCGGCAGCGCCAGCACGCTGTCGAGCGTCGGCAGGGCCCGCGCCAGTCCCCGGAGAGCCTCACGGCGCCTGTCGAGTGTGCGTGATTGCGCGGATTTCAGCCTGGCGGCGAGCGTTGCCACATGGGCTTCGAGATCAGCCTTTACCGGAACCGCCATTTCGGCCGCGCCCGTGGGTGTCGGCGCGCGCCGGTCGCTGGCATGGTCGATCAGCGTCCAGTCGGTCTCGTGCCCGACGGCCGAGATCAGCGGGATGTCGGATTGGGCGGCGGCGCGCACCACTGCCTCGTCATTGAAGCCCCAGAGATCTTCCAGGCTGCCGCCGCCGCGCGCCACGATGATCAGGTCCGGCCGCCTGATCGGCCCGCCTTTCTCAAATGCATTGAACCCGGCAATTGCCCGGGCGACCTCGTCGCCCGATGTGTCGCCCTGGACCCGCACCGGCCAGACGATGACATGGACGGGAAACCGGTCCTCGATCCGGTGCAGGATATCGCGGATCACCGCGCCCGTGGGCGATGTCACCACGCCGATCACCATCGGCATGTAGGGCAGCAACTGCTTGCGCGCTTCGTCGAACAGCCCCTCGGCGGCAAGCTTGCGCCGCCGTTCCTCGATCAGCGCCATCAGCGCGCCGGCACCCGCCGGCTCCAGCGCCTCGATCACGATCTGGTACTTTGACGAGCCCGCATAGGTGGTGACCTTGCCGGTGGCGATCACTTCCATGCCTTCTTCAGGCCGGTATTTGAGCCGCGAGAACACGCCCTTCCAGATCACCGCCTCGATGCGGGCCTTGTCATCCTTGAGCGAGAAATAGGCATGCCCGGATGAATGTGGACCGCGATAACCGGAAATCTCGCCGCGCACGCGCACATTGCCGAAGGCATCTTCCACCGTCCGGCGGATCGAGCCGGACAGTTCAGTGACCGTGAATTCGGCGGCATTGGTGGGCGAATCATCCAAAAGCGAAGGCATCCCCGAATCCGCACCATGATGCGGCCTGCGTCAAGTCCGCGGTTTGACCGGAAAGCGGACGAACGGCAATGCACTTCACGTTATGGCAGGGCTGGCCTAACATGCTTCCCGAAATCATTTCAAAACCATCGCTTGGTTCGGCTTGCTGGCGAATGTAAACTCAAACATAATTAGTTAAATTTTAGGGTAATTTATAAAAATTGGGACGGACAGGATTTGAGCGCACCGAAAAATTATTTGTCGCGTCTTCCGGATTTGGATCGGCGCGAGCATCCCCGTCGGCAAACCAACAAGGTGGCCACCGTGTATTACCTGCGTCACGGGGTCCGCGGGTACTCGTCGCAATCCTGCAGGATGGACAACATCTCCGAAAGCGGTTGTCATGTCTGCCGGCTGCTGACCGAGCCGATCCCTGATTTCGTTTACTTCGTCCTCGAGGGATTGGAAGCAAAGTTTCCCTGCGCCGTGATTGATCGTTCCGATGATGCCCTGCATCTGAAGTTCATGACCGACCTGCCCACTGCCATGGTCGACAGGATCGCGGACAAGAGGTTCCCCGCGAAATAGGCGGAAAGCGGCAAATGGGCATCTGAGCCCGCCGGGTTGAATTCTGGCGCCGGTCTTTGGCGCGCATTCTGCATTCCGCGACACGAGACGGGACAATTGACTTGAGGGATACAGCGATCATCGGCGGCGCCATCACGGGCGGAAATGTGACCGGCGAAAATCTCAGCGACATCCGGGCGTTTCGGGTGTAGTCGTCAGCCTTAAAAGCTGTACGATTTCCATGTGAGACGCCATGAAGACCGAAATTGAGACCATTCCAGGCGAAACCCCCGGCATTGCCTATGAGCTGATTGTCCACAGGCTTGCAGGCGCGGAACCGCGCGCTCCCCGCGTCTACATCCAGTCGGCTCTCCATGCCGACGAAAGGCCTGGCGTCGCGGCGATGCACTACCTGATCCCGATGCTCGAAAAGGCCGAAGCCGAAGGGCGGTTGCTGGGTTCGGTGACGCTGGTGCCGCATGCCAATCCGATCGGCGCCGCCCAGCATCTCTACGGTGACCACATGGGCCGGTTCTCGACCGGAACCCGCACCAATTTCAACCGTGATTTCCCGGTGCCGGATGTGACCGGCATCAGGCGGCTCGACGCGGCCTCTTCTGCGGTTTTCGCCGAGCGGCGGCTGAAGAGCCGGCTATTGGAGTTGGCCGATGGCTGCCCGATCGTCCTCGACCTGCACTGTGACGACGAGGGCGTGCAATACATCTACGCACCCGAGCAGCTCTGGCCGCAAATGGCTGATCTCGCTGCTTGCCTTGATTGCGAAGCGGCCCTTTTATGGGATTCGGGCTCCGACCGGGCTTTCGAGGAGGCGGTCTTTGAGGAGATGAAGGCCCGCGCGCCCGCTGGGGATCTCACGGGCCATTGCGTCACAACCGTCGAACTGCGCGGCCAGAACGATGTCGATGCGACGCTGGGGCGAAAGGATGCCGAAGGGCTTTACCGTTTCCTGCAGGGCCGTGGCGTTGTCGCGGCTGACGCGAAGCCTCAGCCGGAACTCCGCAAGGATTTTGTCGGCCAGCCTATCCGCCACGTCGAGATGGTGCTGGCGCCTGTTGGAGGCACCATTCTGTTCCATGTTGCGCCCGGTGAAAGGGTAGAGGCGGGGCAGGTGGTGGCTGAGATCATCGTCAGTCCCGGCCGTGAAGCTGGAACCGTGGCGGTTCCAGCACCGCAGGCCGGTTTTGTGCTGACCCGGCGCATCAGGCGCTTCATCCGCATGGGTGACAACCTGCTCAAGATCATCGGTGATCAGCCGGCAGTGGCCTCCCGCAAGGGTGCATTGGAGGACTGAACCCCTACGGGTCCCGGATTTCCAATCACCGGCACCTGCCTGCCTTTGACTTTGCCTGCCGAAACCGCGAACCTGACGCCGGTTGACCAGAACCGGCAGGGGACCGGTCGTGGGCTGAACGCGTGATGTGGGGGAACAGATGGGATTTCGGCTATCGGCGCTGATGCGCGTTGTCTGGACGCTGGCAATTGCAAGTGTGCTCGTCACCGGGGCAGGCGCGGCACAGGCTGCGGACATACGCTACTTCACCATCGGAACCGCCGGGGTTGGCGGAACCTATTTTCCGCTTGCCGGTACCATTGCCAATTCGATCTCCAATCCACCCGGATCGAGGGGATGCGACGAGGGCGGGTCTTGCGGCGTGCCCGGGCTCGTGGCCGTGGCGCAATCCTCCCATGGCTCTGTCTCAAATGTCAGCGCGATCGCGTCGGGTGGACTGAATTCCGGGTTCTCCCAGGCGGATGTCGCCTACTGGGCCTATTCGGGCACCGGCACATTCGAGGGCCGGGAGCCGATGCGCGACCTGCGCGTGATCGCCGCGCTCTACCCCGAGCATGTTCACCTGATTGCCTCGCGCTCCTCGGGTATCGCATCTGTAAAGGACCTGAAAGGCAAGCGGGTTTCGCTCGACAAGACCGATTCGGGTACCTATCCGGACGCCGTTCTGATCCTTGAGGCCTTTGGCATCGGCGAAGCCGATATCACGGTCGAGAATCTCAAGCCGGAATCAGCATCCGAAGCCATGCGCGCGGGAGAGCTCGATGCACTGTTCTTTGTCGGTGGCTATCCGGCCCGTGCACTTGCAGAGCTCGCCGCCCAGGCTGATGTGATCCTGGTCCCGATCTCCGGACCTGAGGTGGACACCATGCTTCTCGAGCACTCGTTCTTCACCCGGGACGAAATCCCCGACGGCGCCTATCCCGATGTCGCAGGCGTCCCGACGGTTGCCGTGGGCGCGCAATGGCTGACCAGCCTGGCTGCGAGCAATGATCTGATCTACGCCATCACCGCTGCGCTGTGGAACAGCAACACGCGGCACCTGCTCGATGTCGGTCACGCCAAGGGTGCATCCGTCACCCGCGAGACTGCGCTCGATGGAATTGGCATTCCGCTGCATCCGGGAGCCGAGCGGTACTATCGCGAGGCCGGCATGATCAGGTAAGGCTTGACCCTTGGCAGAGCGCCGTCGCTGCGGGTCAGCGATGACCGTAATAGAGAGACACCGCGTGTTCGGCCTCCGCGAAAAACAGCCAGCGCTCCGCCAGCAGTCCGATCAGCATCGAGACCGCAGCCAGCAGGTTCACCAGCGCCGGTGCGCCGCTCAGGCCAACGATAGCGAGAACGAGCGCCGGTACGATCCCGCCAAGCACCAGCGCCAGCATGCGAAGCCGGCTTGCGTGCTTGCGGCCGATCCGGTGGACCATCTCGCGCGTCAGGTAATTCTCGCCGGTATGCGGGCGCTCGAGCAGCCGCACCTTGCCGATGAACCCGAGCCCCGTCGCGGTTTCGGGAGTTGAGCCGGCATCGCCAAGCCGCGACCGGCTGGCACGCGCCCACCACATCCACTTGGCTGCCCAGGCAAGGCCGATCAGCCCGATCCCCCAGTACTCCGGCGCCTCGTGCGTGCCGAGCGCTGAGGCCAGCAGCCAGCCGGAGCCGAGCGCAAAGCCGCAATAGACCACCGGGGTGAGCCGGCTGTGCCACTGCGGCACGGTCTTGAGCTGCGCATAGATCATCGAGGTCGTGAACACCGTCAGCGCGGCGCCAAGCGCCGAAAGCAGCCCCAGCACCTGGTGCCGCGAACCAGTGGCAAGCCAGATCAGCACGTAGATGCCGAACAGGATGAGAGTTGCGATCGCCGCAATCCCCTCGCGCGACAGCCAGCTTGAGCGCCACTGGCTCAGCGCCCGCCAGGCCCGTTCAGGATGCCCCAGGTGGAAGGTCGACGCCAGCAGGCCCGCCACCGCGAGACCCCCGCCGACAACGCCGACGAGGAACACCCAGGCGGCGGAAGCATCGACCGGAAAGCCGAGCCCGAGGAGAAAGATCATGCCGAGCCCGGCGCCCGACATGACGGTGAAGAAGATGACGGAAACGGCAGGATGCATGGGACTATCCGAGTTTGTCGAGCGCGGCGTCGAGCCAGCCGAGGAATCCGTCGGCCTTAGGCACGGAAGCCGGGGCGGCGGCGGATGGAGCCGCGGCCTGCGGGCGGGTCTTCGGACGCGGCGGCAGGTACTTGTTGACCGGGTGGGTCTCCATCTCCGGCATCAGGTCGATGCCGCCACGCTCGGCGACCAGCCGCGAGACGTCTGACTCCGGATCGTTGAAATCGCCGAAATGCCGCGCGCTCGAGGGACAGGTGCGCACGCAGGCCGGAATCCGGTCTTCTTCGGGTAAGGTTTCGCTGTAGATCCGGTCGACGCAGAGCGTGCATTTCTTCATCACGTTCTCGACCGGATCCATCTCGCGCGCGCCGTAGGGGCAGGCCCAGGCGCAGAGCCCGCAGCCGATGCACAGGTCCTCGGTGACCAGCACGATGCCATCTTCCGGGCGCTTGTGGCTGGCGCCGGTCGGGCACACGGTCACGCAGGGCGCATCATCGCAATGCAGGCAGGATTTCGGGAAATGCACGATCTGCGCCGGCGCGTCATCGGGCGTCACCTCGAAGGTGTGGATCCGGTTCAGCCAGGCCCCGGAAACATCTGAACCATAGGCATCTATGTCGGCCAGCGGCGAGGCGCCGGCACCTGTGTTCCATTCCTTGCAGTTGACCGCACAGGCATGGCATCCGACGCAGGTGTCGAGATCGATGACCAGGCCAAGCCGCTTTTCGGTGGTGGCGGGAAGACTGGTCATATGGCTTTCCCCCGTCCGAACGCCACGTTGGTCGGCGCCTCTCCAACCGGACTTTTCTGTGCTCTGACGTCAGGCAGGCTTTGCCCGCTGCTCTGGTCGGCATCCCTGCGGATCGAAACCCGCAGATCGAACCAGGCCGCCTGTCCGGTGATCGGGTCGGAATTGGCCCAGCGACGCCCGTCGCCTTTCGGCGGCAGCAACTCGTCGATCAGGTGGTTGAGCAGGAAGCCGCGCGTCGCTTCCGGTGCATCCTTGTCGAGCGCCCAGGCCCCGGCGCGCTTGCCGATGGCGTTCCATGTCCACAGCGTCGAACCGTTGACCGCGTCCATGCGCGCAATCTTGACCCGGATCTCGCCCGATTGGGAGGACACGAGCGCCCAGTCACCAGTCTCCAATCCTTGGGCGTCGCAGACCTCGCCCGGGACATACAGCGCGTTTTCGCCGTGAATTTGCCTCAGCCAGGCATTCTGGGAGCCCCAGGAATGATACATCGCCGCCGGCCGCTGAGTAATCGCGTGCAGCGGATAGGCGTTCTCATCCAGCCCGTCGTCGGCAAAGGGTGGGTACCAGGTCGGCAAAGGGTCGAAACAGGTCCTGATCCGCTCGCGGTGATGTTCCGGCGGCATCGGCTTGATCTTGCCTTCGGCGGCAAGCTGGAACTTGCGCAAGGGCTCCAGATAGAGCTGGAAGATGTTTTCCACCGGCCCGTCCTGCAGCCCTTTTTCAATCGCCCAGTCGCTCCACGCCCGGTTGGCGTGTTTGAAGTAATGCGCCTCTTGCGGCACATGCACCTGCGAGAAGCCGCCGTTCTCAATGTAGCGCTTGATCTGGTCCGGATTGGGCTTGCCCCGGCCGGTCTTGTCGCCGTCTTCGCCGCGCCAGCCCGACAGCGGCCCGATGCCCGGCTTGCGCTGGTGATTGACGATATAGTCGGCATAGTTCTTGTAGACCGGCGAGCCGTCCTCGGCGACCATGCCCGGCAGTTTCAGCCGTGCGCCGAGATCGAGCAGCACGCTCTGGAAGCCGCGCACGTCGCGATCGGGCTCGACCACCGGCCAGCGGATCGAATCGCACAGCGCCTCGGGCTCGCTGATCGGCCGATCGAGCAGCGAGATGCAGTCATGCCGTTCGAGATAGGTGGTGTCGGGCAGGATCAGGTCGGCAAACGCCACCATCTCCGAGGAATAGGCGTCCGAATAGATGATCTTCGGAATCACGTACTCGCCGTCCGCGTCCTTGTCGGTCAGCATCTTCATCACCGAAGAGCTGTTCATCGATGAATTCCAGGCCATGTTGGCCATGTACATGAACAGGACATCGATGCCGTAGGGATCGCGCGCATGGGCATTGGAAATCACCATGTGCATCATGCCGTGCGCCGACAGCGGCGCATCCCAGGAAAACGCCTTGTCGATGCGCTGGGCGGTCTCGCCGTCGGCTTCGAGCAGCAGATCTTCCGGTCCGCGCGGATAGCCCAGATGCGGCCCGGCCAGCGCCGTGTCGGCGCAGGCGCCGCCATGCGGTCGCGGCTGGCCGGCAACCGGCCGCGGGTAGGGCGGCTTGAAGCGGAATCCTCCGGGGCAATCGATCGATCCGACCAGGATCTGCAGCATGTGCAGCGCGCGGCAGGTCTGGAACCCGTTGGAATGGGCTGAAATCCCGCGCATCGCGTGAAACGCCACCGGTCGACCGATCATCCGCTCGTGCCGCTCGCCCTTCATGTCGGTCCAGGGCCGCTCGATCACCACTTCGCGCTCGAAGGCGGCTGCGGCGATCTCGCCGGCGATGCGGGTGATGGTGTCGGCAGCAATTCCGGTCCGCTCGGCAACGGCTGCAGGCGCGTACTGCGGATCGAGATATTTTTGCGCCAGCAGTTCGAACACAGGAATGGCGTGACGGCCGTCCGGCAGTTCGAAACGGCCCTTCAGCGCCGGCTTGATCCCCGGGGTTGCAGACGAGACGGGCTTGCCGGTCTGCCGGTCGGCCACAAGCGGGACACCTTCGTCGTCGCGCGCAAACAACCCGTGACCGGCGCCCTCCGCATCGTCGATCACCAGCCAGGGCGCGTTGGTGTAGCGGATCAGGTAGTCGAGATCGATCTTGCCGGTGCGCATCAGCTCGTGCACCAGCGCCAGGATCAGCAGCCCGTCGGTGCCCGGCGTGATGCCGAGCCATTCATCGGCAATCGCGTTGTAGCCGGTCCGCACCGGATTGACGCCGATCACCTTGACGCCGCGCTCCTTGAGTTTGCCCAGGCCCATCTTGATCGGGTTGGAATCGTGATCCTCGGCCACGCCGAAAATCATGAACAGCTCGGTCTTCTCCCAGTCCGGTGCTCCAAACTCCCAAAAGGCCCCGCCCATCGTGTAGATGCCGGCGGCAGCCATGTTGACCGAGCAGAAACCGCCATGGGCTGCGTAATTGGGAGTACCGTACTGCTGCGCCCACCAGCCGGTCATCGACTGGCTCTGGTCGCGCCCGGTGAAGAATGCTAGCTTCCGCGGATCGGAGCTGCGGACCTCACCGAGCCATTGGGTGGCAAGCTCCAGCGCCTCGTCCCATTCGATTTCCTTGAATTCGCCCGAACCTCGTTCGCCGGTCCTTAGCAAGGGCTTCTTCAGCCGTGCCGGTGAATAATGCTGCATGATCCCCGCCGACCCCTTGGCGCAGAGCACGCCCTTGTTGATCGGGTGATCCCGGTTGCCCTCGATATAGTGGACCTTGCCTTCCGCCATGTGGACATTGATGCCGCACCTGCAGGCACACATGTAACAGGTGGTCTTGCGAATTTCGGTCTTGCCGTCAGCCGCGCCCGGAGCCCTGCTGGTCTGGTTCATTCACCCTCCCCAAGACGTGCTGCCCGATAGCCTCGTTGCAACACGTTTTCGTCTTTGCCCCTAAAGGCAAACCGACGTCGCCCGCCTCCGCGACCGCACGTCAAACGGACCGTGCAGCCGGGAAAATGTCAAGCCGGGTGGATAAAGCCAGTTTACCTAGTTCTAGGTCCAGATAGGCGCAGGCACGGGGAGACCTGCATCTTGGGCATGCAGGCGGAGTGAGCCGCTAAGCGATCGCTGGCGCGGCAAGTAGGAAACAGATCCGGAGACTTCGCGCCCGGAACCGAAATGATCAGCAGGCAGCTTTTCCCGGTGGTCTGCAATAAAGCCCGTGCAGAACCTCAAGCACCGCACCCACTTCCTTGCCTTTCAGCGAATAATAGATGGTCTGGGCGTCCCGCCGGGTGTTGACCAGATCCGCGTCGCGCAACTTTCGCAGATGGTGCGACATTGCCGGTTGCGACAGGCCCGCCATGTCGGCCAGCTTCAAGACGCTCTGTTCGCCATCAAGCAGGATGCACAGGATACGCAGCCGGACGGGTTGCGACAGCATCTCCATCAGTTTGGCCGCTTCACTCATCCGCGGCTCCATTTCAAGCATGTCCTGGGCGTCAAGCATCTCCGGCATCCCGTTCGATCACATTAATGAGCTCTTATATAAGGAAGTCTCACCGATGTTTCAACCTGCAAACGCTCCGGTGCTGTCGCGCTCGATCAGCTCAACATCGAGGATGGTCGTCTCGATCGGTGGGTTGGAGCTGGCGCCGATATGCTCAATCAGTACCCGGGCGGCGGTCAGGCCCAGCTTTTTTCGCGGTTGCCGTATCGTCGTCAATGCCGGAATGAAGCACTGGGCTATGGCGATATCGTCAAAGCCGACGACGGAGACATCGCCAGGAACCGATATCCCTTGCCGTGCCAATTCCGAGATGAACCCGAATGCCATCTGGTCGGACTGGCTGAACACGGCGCTGGGTCTCTGATCCAGTTCGAGCCAGCTTTGCGCTGCCCGCGCACCGGCATCAAGGCTGAAGTCGCCTGCGAAGACATGTTCGGGCGCCATTGCCAGGCCCTTTTCCGTCAAGGCATCGATGGCACCCTTGCTCCTGGCATGGGTCAGAACATTATCATCCGGGCCGGTGATCATGCCGATGATCCGGTGCCCCAACCCCGCAAGATGGGCGATCGCGAGCTCGCCCCCATGTGCGTTGTTGGCGCGAACGGATGAAAATTCGCCCCCCGGCGTCCATTCGCAGGCAAAGATGATCGGCGGAGCCCCGATACCGGAACTGGCGACTGCCAGAATGGCGTCTGGCAGCGAGCCGTCGAGCGCGATGATCCCGTCGGCCCGGGTGGCGTGCAGGTATTCGAGAACCAGTTGCGGCTTCATGTGCGCCTGCCGCGTATCGACGACAAGCATGTTGATATCGCTTTCCGACAGCACCGTCTCGATCCCGGCGAGGATTTCGGAGAAGAACGGATTGCCGATATTGGGAACCAGGATGACGATCGCGCCGGTGCGCTGACGCCGCAGGTTCCGCGCCGACAGATTGACCCGGTACCCGGTCTTCTCTGCTGCGGCAAGAACTGTGTTACGCGTTGATTCAGCGACGCTTTCCGGTTTGCTCAAGGCGCGGCTGACGGTCGCGGTGGAGACCCCTGCGAGCCGTGCGACATCGGTAATCTTGGGAGCTTTGGGTTCCATGATGAGTTGCATTCCCGCTTCTGGGAGACGGGCTTGAGGCACGTTCCGCAAATATCACTTGACTCCAAATCTCATCGCGGTCAACCTTTATGTAATCGATTGCAGTGCAGCATTTTATTCTTCGATGTAATCGATTGAAAATGGTGTGAGGACACCGGTGGGCCCGGATCGCTGCGGCAGAGCAGCAAGGCCGGGAGGAGGAACATTCCTGGGAGGGAACTCGATGAATACATTCAAGCTATTTCTTGCCGGTGCATCCGCGCTGGCGCTTTCGACGTCTGTCAACGCGACCGATCTGGAAGTCACCCACTGGTGGACCTCCGGCGGCGAAGCTGCGGCTGTTGCCGAATTTGCCAAGGCGTTTGACGCCACCGGCAACAAATGGGTCGACGGCGCCATCGCCGGCGGCGGCGGCACCGCACGCCCGGTCATGATTTCCCGCATCACCGGCGGTGATCCGATGGCAGCCACCCAGTTCAACCATGGCCGTCAGGCCGAAGAGCTTGTCGAGGCGGGCCTGATGCTCGATCTCACCGAGCTGGCCGAAAAGGAAGGCTGGAAGGATATCGTCAATCCGCCGAGCCTGCTCGACAGCTGCACGCTCGATGGCAAGATCTACTGCGTTCCAGTGAACATCCATTCGCCACAGTGGCTGTGGCTGTCCCATGCGGCCTTCGAGAAGGCTGGCGTGCCCGTTCCCGGCAATTGGGATGAATATGTTGCCGCGGCGCCGAAGCTGCGCGAAGCCGGCATTCAGCCGCTCGCTCTCGGTCAGCAGCCCTGGCAGTCGAACCTGCTTTTCGGCGCGGTCCAGATCGGTGTCGGCGGGCTTGACCTGTGGAAGCAGATCAATCTGGAAAAGGACGTGGCTGCGGCCAGCGGTCCTGAAATGGCCAAGGTCTTTCAGGCCATGGCCGATGCCCGCAACATGGCGGATGGCTCCAATGTTCAGGACTGGAACCAAGCAACCAACATGGTCATCACCGGTACCGCCGGTGGCCAGATCATGGGAGACTGGGCCCAGGGTGAATTCCAGGTTGCCAATCAGGTGGCCGGCGAAGATTACACCTGCCTTCCGGGGCTTGGCGTCAACGAATACCTCTCAACCGGTGGTGACGCCTTCTATTTTCCGAAGCTGAAGGATCCTGAAAAGGCGGCGGCACAGCTTGAGCTGGCCTCGATGATGATCTCGAAGGAAGCCCAGGTTGCCTTCAACCTGAAAAAGGGCTCGCTTCCTATCCGCGGCGATATCAACCTCTCCGCAGCCAATGACTGCATGAAAAAGGGTCTGGAGATCCTTGCGACCGGCAATCTGCTCCCCTCGGGCGATCAGGTTTTCTCGGCCGATACCCAGACCCAGTTCAACGATCTCATGGTTGAGTTCATGAACGACAAGAGCATCACGCCAGAAGATGCTCAGGAGCGCTACGCCGCCATCGTCGAAGCTGCTGACTGATCAAAGACCTGATCATGCCACCGGTCCGCGCAGGCGGGCCGGTGGTTCTCAGTCACCTGGAGACCGGCGATGACCACCACCAGCACGGCTGCGGCCTCGCAGCGCCCGATACGCCTCTTTCGCAACAAGGCAGCCAAGATTGCCGCCATTCCCATGATTCTGACTGCGCTGGTGGTCTTCATGGGGGGAACCATCTGGACGATTGTCTTCTCGTTCACCAAGTCCCGACTGTTGCCCAGGGCGGACTTTATTGGTCTTGATCAGTACGAACGCCTCTGGTCGAGCTCCAAATGGATGATCGCGATCGAGAACCTGATCATCTTCGGCCTGTGTTCGCTGGTCTTCTCGCTTGTCATCGGGTTCGTTCTCGCCGCCCTGCTTGATCAGAAGATCCGGTTCGAAAACACGTTCCGGACCATCATGCTCTATCCCTTTGCCCTGTCCTTCATCGTCACCGGTCTGGTCTGGCAATGGATTCTCAACCCGGATTTCGGCATTCAGCACGTGGTTCGCTCGGCCGGATGGGAAAGCTTCTCCTTCGACCCGCTCAACAATCAGGCGATTGTCATCTACGGCATTCTCATTGCCGGGCTCTGGCAGGGCACCGGCCTGATCATGTGTCTCATGCTCGCAGGCCTGCGCGGCATCGACGAGGACATCTGGAAGGCGGCCCGCGTCGACGGAATCCCTGCCTGGAAGACCTATATCTTTATCGTCATCCCGATGATGCGGCCGGTCTTCGTCACCACGCTGGTGATCATCGCCTCCGGCATCGTCAGGCTCTATGACCTCGTCGTCGCCCAGACCTCCGGTGGACCGGGCATCGCCTCGGAGGTTCCGGCCAAATATGTCTATGACGCGATGTTCCTGTCGCAGAATCTCGGCCAGGGCTTTGCCGGCTCGACGATGATGCTGCTCGCGGTTCTGATCGTCCTCATCCCCTGGGCCTACATGGAATTCGGAGGACGCCAGCGTGACTGACGTGACCAGCCTGAACGCGCCACATGCCGTCACCACCAGACGTCTGGACGGACCCAGTGGCGCCAAACCGAAACGCGCCATTTCCCCGCGCAACGTCTTCATCTACGGCACCTTGCTGCTGGTTTCGGTCTACTACCTGCTGCCGCTTTACGTGATGATCGTGACCTCGCTGAAGGGCATGCCCGAAATCCGGCTCGGCAACATCTTCGCCCCGCCGGTGGAGGTGACCTTCGAGCCTTGGGTCAAGGCCTGGGCCACGGCCTGCACGGGGCTTAACTGCGATGGACTTTCGCGCGGCTTCTGGAATTCTGTGCAGATCACCGTGCCCTCCGTCATCCTGTCCATCGCCATCGCCTCGGTGAACGGCTACGCGCTCGCCAACTGGCGCTTCAAGGGCGCCGATGTCTTCTTCACCATCCTGATCTTCGGTGCCTTCATTCCCTACCAGGTGATGCTCTATCCGATTGTCATCCTGCTGCGCGAACTCGGTATTTACGGCACACTCTGGGGCCTCATTCTCGTCCACACGATTTTCGGCATGCCCATCCTGACGCTGCTTTTCCGCAACTACTTTACCTCGGTGCCGGAAGAGCTGTTCAAGGCGGCGCGCGTCGACGGGGCCGGCTTCTGGGGCATCTATTTCAAGATCATGCTGCCGATGAGCTTGCCGATCTTCGTTGTCGCCATGATCATCCAGATCACCGGCGTCTGGAACGACTTCCTGTTCGGTGTCGTCTACACCAAGCCCGATGTCTATCCGATGACCGTGCAGCTCAACAACATCGTCAATTCGGTGCAGGGCGTGAAGGAGTACAATGTGAACATGGCGGCGACCATCATCACCGGGCTTGTTCCGCTGATTGTCTACTTCGTTTCCGGAAAGCTTTTCGTGCGCGGCATCGCCGCCGGTGCGGTGAAAGGGTAAGTATCGTGACCAGTGTATCGATCCGTGATCTGACGCTGAAATTCGGGTCTCTCGAAGTTCTCAAATCGCTCAACCTCGACATTGATGAAGGCGAATTTCTCGTCCTTCTCGGACCCTCGGGCTGCGGCAAGTCCACCTTGCTCAACTGCATTGCCGGCCTGCTCGATATCTCCGATGGCCAGATTTTCATCGGCGGCAACAATGTCACCTGGTCCGAGCCCAGCGAACGCGGCATCGGCATGGTGTTCCAGTCCTATGCGCTCTATCCGCAGATGACGGTCGAGGGCAACCTCGCATTCGGCCTGAAGAACGCCCGCATGCCGAAGGACCAGATCGCCGAGCGGATAGCCCGGGCAGCCGAAGTCCTGCAGATCGAGCCCCTGCTCAAGCGCAAGCCGGCACAGCTGTCGGGTGGTCAGCGCCAGCGGGTCGCCATCGGCCGCGCGCTGGTGCGCGATGTCGACGTGTTCCTGTTCGACGAGCCTTTGTCCAATCTCGATGCCAAGTTGCGTGCCGAATTGCGCGTCGAGATCAAGCGGCTGCATCACCGGCTCAAGAACACCATGATCTACGTCACCCACGACCAGATCGAGGCGCTGACATTGGCCGACCGCATCGCGATCATGCGCAACGGCATCATCCAGCAGCTTGATACGCCGCACGAGATCTACAACCGCCCGGTCAATCTCTATGTGGCCGGTTTCATGGGCTCGCCGGGGATGAATTTCATCGAGGGCGACATCACGCATCACAGCGAAGCCGCGATCAATTTCGGCTCCACCCGGATCCCGCTGGAACGATATCCCTTCATACGGTCCGACCGGCCCGAGAAAGCGATATTCGGGATCAGGCCGGAACATGTGAGCTGCGGAGCGGCCGCAGCCGGTGAACCCTTTACAGCTGATGTGGAGATCGAGGTGGTCGAGCCCATGGGAGCGGACACGCTCGTCTGGGCCGTGCTGGACGGAAAGGAATTCCGCTTCCGGGTCGACGGCCAAAGCCCCTTGCGCGCCGGCGAGACCGCGCGGATCGGCTTTGATCCGGCCAAGGCATCGATCTTCGACATGGCGACAGAACTCCGGCTCTGACGAAAATCAGCGCGGGATCGCAGGTCGGTCGGGCGCTTCAGACTAACTAGCATCTCGCCCTGTTTCGGCGGGCGAGGTCGCGGAAACCGACAAACCAGACGACACTCAGACAAGGCAAGATCAGGAAAGCCCACTCTCATGAACCTCTCGTTTCAGCTCTACAGCGCCCGCAACTTTCAGCCCTGGCAGGATGTCCTGGCGATGCTCGCCCGCACCGGTTACCGCAATGTCGAGGGCTTTGGCGGGGTCTATGAAGATCCCTCCGCATTTCGCGGGCTCATGAATCAGAACGGACTTGCCATGCCGTCCGGGCATTTTTCCTTGGACGCGCTGGAAGGCGACATTGATGCGGTGCTGAAGACCGCTTCCGTGCTCGGCATCGAGCGGATCTTCTGCCCGCATATCGCAGCTGACCAGCGCCCGTCGGACAAGGCAGGCTGGCAGGAATTTGCAGCCCGCCTGAGCGCGGTTGGCGAGAATGTTCGTGCGGCGGGATTCGGTTTCGGCTGGCACAATCATGATTTCGAGTTCGTCCCGCTGGCCGATGGATCGGTGCCGATGCAGATCCTGCTTGAAACCGCACCGGACATCGATTGGGAGGCCGATATCGCATGGGTGATTCGCGGTGGCGCCGATGCGGCGGACTGGATTGCCCGGCATGGCAAGCGGATCACCGCGGTTCACGTCAAGGACATCGCGGCAGCCGGTGAGGCCTCGGACGAGGACGGCTGGGCCGATGTGGGGCACGGCACGGTCGACTGGACGGCCCTGTTCCGGCAATTGAAGGCCGAAACCCCTGCCGGGCTCTTTATCATGGAGCATGACAATCCCTCCGATGTCGGCCGGTTCGCATCCCGATCCCTCGACTGGTGCAAGAGCACCGCGGAGTAATGGACATGACCAAGATTCTCGGCGTCGGCATCATCGGCTGCGGCAACATCTCGACCTCTTACTTGAAGCTTGCTCCGCTGTTCAGGGGGATCGAGGTTCGCGCCTGCGCCGACATCAATCCCGAGGCAGCCAGCGCCCGCGCGGCCGAATACGGCATCCGGGCCGAAAGCGTCGAGGATCTTCTCGCTGCTGACGACATCGACATGATCGTCAACCTGACGGTGCCCGCAGTCCATTATGCGGTTTCTGCCCAGGCGCTCGATGCCGGCAAGCATGTCTATTCGGAAAAGCCTTTCGTGCTCTCGGTTGCCGAGGGCCGCGACCTTGCGGAGAGAGCCGCGAAGAAGGGGCTCCGGGTCGGCTCTGCCCCGGACACCTTCCTGGGCGGTGCGCACCAGCTGGCGCGGCATCTGGTTGAGGACGGTTCCGTCGGTCGCATCACTGGCGGCACCTGCCACGTGTTGAGCCCCGGCATGGAGCACTGGCACCCCAATCCGGATTTCTTCTTCAAGCCCGGCGGCGGTCCGGTACTTGATCTCGGCCCCTATTACATTTCCAATCTCGTGCAGCTGATCGGGCCGGTCGTCCGAGTTGGAGCCATGTCCTCGATTCCCAGCCCCGAGCGCAAGATCACCTCGGAGCCGCGCAATGGCGAGATGATCACGGTCGAGACCCCGACCACAATCCATGCGCTGCTGGAGTTCGCCAATGGTGCGGTCGTCACCCTCGGCGCCAGCTGGGACGTCAAGGCGCACGGCCATCGGCCGATGGAACTCTACGGAACCGATGCCAGCCTCGTGGTTCCCGATCCCAATTTCTTCGGCGGCAAGGTCGAACTCATTGGACAGGGCGGCGAAGCCAGGGCCTTGCCGGAATGGGACCATGCGCTCGGTGTTCCCAACCAGCAGCACAACCAGGGCATGATGGCCAATTACCGCACCGCGGGCCTTGCCGACATGGCGCTCGCCATCCTCGAAAACCGGTCGCACCGTTGCTCGCTCGAGTTTGCGCTCCATGTGGTAGACGTTATGACAGCCATTCTCCACTCGGGGGAAAGCGGCGAATTCATTCGCCTGACCACCAGCTGCGAGCAACCTGCCTCCCTCGGGATCGAGGAGGCGGCCGCGCTCCTCAACACGAAAGACGTCTGACCATGTGGACACCCGCAGCCAATCGCTATGATTCCATGAGCTATCGCCGGACCGGCCGGTCCGGCCTCAAACTTCCGGCGATTTCACTCGGCCTGTGGCACAATTTCGGCGGTGACACGCCGCATGAACTTAAGCGCGAGCTGTGCCGCACGGCGTTTGATCTCGGCATCACCCATTTCGATCTGGCCAACAACTACGGTCCGCCCCCCGGCTCGGCCGAAACAGCATTCGGCGAGATCCTGAAGACCGATTTCCATGGCCTGCGCGACGAGATGATCATCTCGTCAAAGGCCGGCTACGGCATGTGGCCCGGTCCCTACGGCGAATGGGGCAGCCGCAAATATCTGGTCTCGAGCTGCGACCAGAGCCTTAAGCGCATGGGCCTAGATTACGTCGACATCTTCTATTCGCACCGCTTCGATCCCGACACGCCGCTGGAAGAAACCATGATGGCGCTCGATCACATCGTCCGCTCTGGCCGGGCGCTCTATGCCGGGATCTCCAGCTACAATTCGAAGCGCACGAAAGAAGCAGCTGCCATTCTCAAGCAGCTCGGCACGCCATGCCTCATTCACCAGCCGAGCTATTCGATGATCAACCGCTGGGTCGAGGATGACGGCCTGCTTGATACACTCGACGAAGAAGGCATCGGTTCGATCGTCTTCTCGCCGCTGGCCCAGGGCATGCTCACCGGCAAATATCTGGGCGGCATTCCGGAAGACAGCCGCGCCGCGCAGGACAAGTCGCTCAATGCGGATTTCCTCAACGAGCGCAATCTCGGCAACATCCGCGCACTCAACGACATCGCCAAACGCCGAGGCCAGACGCTGGCGCAAATGGCGCTCGCCTGGGTGCTGCGTGGCGGAAGGGTCACGTCGGCCCTGATCGGCGCAAGCCGTCCGCAGCAGATCGTTGATTGTGTCGGTGCGCTCGAAAATCAGGAGTTTACCGAAGCCGAACTCAACGAAATCGACGGCTACGCCCGTGACGCCGACATCAACCTGTGGGCGGCATCCGCCGAACGTGAGGGACCGAAGAGAAAATGATCACAAACCCGATTCTGCCCGGCTTCAATCCGGACCCTTCGATCTGCCGGGCAGGACCGGACTACTACATCGCCACTTCGACCTTCGAGTGGTACCCCGGTGTGCAGATCCATCATTCGACGGATCTGGTCAACTGGCGGCTGGTGAGCCGTCCGCTCAACCGCGCCAGCCAGCTCGACATGCGCGGCAACCCCGATTCCTGTGGCATCTGGGCGCCCTGCCTGTCCTATGCGGACGGGTTGTTCTGGCTGGTCTACACCGACGTCAAGCGGCTCGACGGCAACTTCAAGGACGCCCACAATTACATCGTCACTGCCCCGGACATTGCCGGCCCCTGGTCCGATCCGGTCTATGTCAATTCGTCCGGTTTCGACCCGTCCCTGTTTCATGATGAGGACCGCCGCAAATGGTTCCTCAACATGGTCTGGAACCATCGTACGGATTCGGTTGGCGGCAACCCAAAGCATCCCGCCTTCGCTGGTATCCTGGCGCAGGAATACGACCCGGCTGCCGGCAAGCTGATCGGTGAGCCGGTCAACATCTTCGCCGGCAGCTCGCACGGTCTGGTCGAAGGCTCGCACCTGTTCCGGCGCGATGGCTGGTACTATCTCACCGTGGCGGAGGGCGGCACCGGTTACGATCACGCCGTCACCATGGCGCGGTCGCGCAGTCTGACCGGACCCTATGAGCTGCATCCCGACACGTTCCTGATGACCTCGAAGGACGCGCCCGATGCGCCCTTGCAGCGCGCCGGCCATGGCCAGATGGTCGAGACGCCTGACGGGCAGGTCTACCACACCCATCTCTGCTCCCGGCCATTGCCGGGCATCCGCCGCTCGCCGCTCGGCCGCGAGACGGCGATCCAGAAATGCGTCTGGGGCGAGGATGGCTGGCTGCGCCTGGCTCACGGCGGTCTGGTTCCGGCGCTGGAAGTGGACGCACCCGACGCCAACAGCCGCAAGCTGCCCGTCGATCCTGTCCGCTGGGAGTTTTCAGGCGACAGGCTGCCCGAGGATTTCCAGTGGCTTCGCACGCCTTACCCGGAGCGGATCTTCTCGATGACCGGTTCCGCTCTGCGGCTTCATGCGCGCGAATCCATCGGCAGCTGGTTCGAGCAGGCGCTGGTGGCCAGACGCCAGGAGCATCTCGCGTTCCGCGCTGAAACCAGCGTGAGGTTTGCACCGCGCAATTTCCAGCAGACTGCCGGGCTGGTGCACTATTACAACCGCAGCAAGTTCCATTACCTGGCCGTCACCTGGCACGAGGAACTCGGGAGGGTGCTGACCATCCTGAGCTGTCCTGGAGACTGGCCGCATGGCAAGCTGGAGTTCCCCCTCGCAAAACCCGTCGCCCTGCCGGCGGATGGCCGGGTCGAGCTGGCCATGGAGGTTGGTGGCGCCGATCTGCAGTTTCAATGGCGCGTGCCCGGCACGGACTGGCAGGCTGTCGGCCCGGTGCTTGATGCCAGCGTCATCTCGGACGAAGGCGGGCGCGGCGAACACGCCTCCTTTACCGGCGCATTCACCGGGATGGCCGCCTTCGATACCTCCGGCAGTGCCATCTCTGCCGATTTCGACCGCTTCGACTATATCCCCGCTCAAACCTGATGCGGAGCACGCTGTGCATCTGTGAGCCTGCCACCGGCGCCGTCGAGGAACTGCTTCGCACCAACCGGCTCATCGAGGCCCCGAACTGGATGCCTGATGGCACGTCACTGATCGTCAACGGCGATGGCCGCATGTTCCGGGTTTCGCTCGCAGCAGCCGAGCTTGTTGCACTCGACACCGGCCACGCGGTCAAGTGCAACAATGATCACGGCATCTCGCCCGACGGAAGTCTGCTGGCGATCAGCGATTCGACCGATACCGGGCAGTCCTGCATCTGGGTGTTGCCCGCCGCCGGCGGTACGCCACGGCGCATCACCGCAAAGGTCCCGTCCTGGTGGCACGGCTGGTCGCCCGACGGCAGGACACTCGCCTATGTCGGCCGCCGGGATGGCGCGTTCGGCATCTACACGATTGGCGTTGATGGTGGCGCCGAGCAGCATATTGTCAGCGGCGGTGGCCATTATGACGGCCCTGACTATTCGCCCGACGGCGCCTGGATCTGGTTCAATTCCGACCGCGGCGGCTCCATGGACCTTTGGCGGATCCCCGTTTCAGGCGGCACGCCCGAACAGATGACCGATGACGAGCGGGTCAACTGGTTCCCGCACCCGTCTCCCGATGGCCGGGCGGTGCTCTATCTCAGCTATGAACCCGGAACCGAAGGTCATCCACGCGATCGCGATGTGGAGTTGCGGCTGCTCGATCCGGCGGATGGATCGGTTCGGACATTGCTGGCGCTGTTCGGCGGCCAGGGAACGATCAACGTGCCCTGCTGGTCGCCCGACGCACGGCGCTTCGCCTTCGTGCGGTATGGGCGGAGCAAGGACTGACCGCCGTCGTCGATCGGGGATGGCCGGGGCTAACGCCTACCAGTGCGGCGGCGGCTGGTTGGCGGGCGGCCCGCCGGTCTGGTCTTCCATGTCCTGAAACCGGTCGTTGAGCCGTGCCAGTTCGCGGCGCAGCCTCTCGTTTTCCTTCCAGCCCTCGGTCAGCTGCCGCGACAGATCTTCGATCGCAGCCTGCTGGTGTGCCACCAGTTCCTCGAGCCGCACCAGCCGGGGTTCGATATCCGTGTCCTCGTTTTTTGGACT
Organism: Parahoeflea alexandrii; assembly: GCF_024105735.1. Classification (GTDB taxonomy): domain Bacteria; phylum Pseudomonadota; class Alphaproteobacteria; order Rhizobiales; family Rhizobiaceae; genus Hoeflea; species Hoeflea alexandrii. The sequence continues at coordinate 523,700 of NZ_JAAAML010000002.1, forward strand.
TGCCATTACGCGATCTCCCCGAGTGTTGCGCGCCATGTCTCGGGCAATTGTCCCGGCCGGCGTGTAGCGCGGTCGACATAGACATGAACGAACCGGCCATCGGCGAAAGCCGTCTCTTCGTCGTTGCGAAACAGGCCGATGCCATAGGTTACCGATGAGCCACCGAGCCGGTCGACGCGGATACCGGCGGTAATCCGGTCGGGAAACATCGCCTCGGCGTGGTAACGGCATCCGGTTTCCACGACCAGACCGACGATGGCGCCACCCAGCGGATCGAGCAGCCCCGCCTCGATCAGCCAGTGATTGATCGCCGTGTCGAACAGCTGGTAGTGGACCACATTGTTCATGTGGCCGTAGATATCGTTGTCGGCCCACCGGGTCTGCAGGCTCCGGAAGGTCCTGAAATCGGCGCGGGAAGGTGGCGGTGTTCTGGTCATTTGCGTGCTTTCATCATGCCGGGCGGCCAAGTGCAAGGGGCAGGGCGGCGCCATGGCCCGTGCCAAGGTCGGCCCGTCGGCGGTGTTGAAAACGGTCGGCCATAAAAGCGCACCCTTAAATGATTCTGGACTTTGCATTCAGAACTGTCGAGACTAAAGCAGGGACCCGAAAATCTGAACGGCTTTTGGAAAGCCCGGAACACCCAACCCGTGGGAATGAGCAGCCTGGTTGCATCCCAACCTTTTGGCATGGCTCAATTCCAGACCTGCACCAGCAGCTGAACTGGTGATGGCAAACATAAAAAGTCGAGGGGACATGAACGACATTGCCATTGAGCTGAAGGGGATCGACAAGAAGTTCGGCCTCGTTCACGCCAACAAGAACATCAACATGAAGGTCCGCAAGGGCACGATCCACGGGATCATCGGCGAAAACGGCGCTGGCAAATCAACATTGATGTCGATCCTCTACGGCTTCTATCAGGCCGACAATGGCGACATCTTCGTTGATGGCAAGAAAACCGTGATCAAGGATCCGAACGCAGCCATTTCTGTAGGCATCGGCATGGTCCACCAGCATTTCATGCTGGTCGAGAATTTCACCGTGCTTGAAAACATCATGCTCGGCGCCGAAGAAAGCCAGGTGCTCAACGCGGGCATCACCAAGGCCCGACGCGAGCTCAAGCAGCTCGAGGAGGAATACGAGCTCGAGGTCGATCCCGATGCCATCATCGAGGAACTGCCCGTCGGCATCCAGCAGCGCGTCGAGATCCTCAAGGCGCTCTACCGCGGCGCCGAGATCCTGATCCTCGATGAGCCTACTGGCGTTCTGACACCGGCCGAGGCCGATCACCTGTTCCGTATCCTCGAGCAGCTCAAGTCCGAAGGCAAAACCATCCTGCTGATCACCCACAAGCTGCGCGAGATCATGGCGGTGACAGATGAAGTCTCCGTAATGCGGCGCGGCGAGATGGTGGCCACCCGCACCACCTCCGAGACTTCGGTGGAGGAGCTTGCCGAACTCATGGTCGGCCGTCATGTGCTTCTGCACGTCGAAAAGGGACCGGCATCGCCAGGCGACGTCATGCTCTCGGTCGAGAACCTGACGGTGCGCGACGGCCGCGGCGTCGACATGGTCAAGAACGTTTCGTTCAATGTGCGCGCCGGCGAGATCGTCGGCATTGCCGGTGTTGCCGGCAATGGCCAGTCCGAGCTGCTGCAGGCGATTTCCGGCATCCGCCGTGCTGTCACGGGCAAGGTGATGCTGCAGGGCGAGCCGATTCATGTCACCGGCACCGCCGATCCGGCTGAATTGCGCCATCGTGGCCTGGCCCACGTTCCCGAAGACCGCCAGCACATGGGTCTGGTCCTCAAGTTCGATGAAAGCGAGAACTCCATCCTCGGCTATCACGACGACCCGAAATACCTCAATGGCATGTTTCTCAACATCGACGCGATCCGCAAGGACGCGGCTGACAAGATCGAGAAATACGATATCCGCCCGCCCAATCCACGGCTCAAAACCGCCAATTTCTCGGGAGGTAACCAGCAGAAGATCGTACTGGCGCGGGAGATGGAGCGCGATCCCGCGGTTCTCGTCATCGGCCAGCCGACCCGCGGCGTCGATGTCGGCGCCATCGAGTTCATTCACAAGCGCATCATCGAAATGCGGGATGCCGGCAAGGCCGTGCTGCTGGTCTCGGTCGAGCTCGATGAAATCCGTTCATTGTCGGACCGGGTGCTGGTCATGTTCGACGGCCGCATTGTCGGCGAGCGCGCGCCCGACGCCAGCGAAGGCGAGCTCGGGCTGCTGATGGCCGGTGTTGAAGATACCAAGGAGGCAGCACAATGAGCGCGCCCTATGCAAAGCTGCCCGCCTGGGTGGATTACGGACTGATCCCGCTGATCAATCTGATTGTCGCTTTTCTCGTTGCCGGCCTCGTCGTGCTGGCAGTCGGTGAAAGCCCGCTGCGGGCGGCATCGCTTCTGATCGAGGGTGCCTTCGGATACGGCGAAGGCATCGGCTTCACGCTGTATTACGCGACCAATTTCATTTTCACCGGATTGGCTGTCGCCGTGGCTTTTCATTGCGGCTTGTTCAACATCGGCGGCGAGGGCCAGGCCTATGTCGCGGGCCTCGGCGTGGCGCTGCCCTGCCTCTGGCTCGACCAGTTCGCCCCCTGGTACGTCATCTTCCCCGCGGCCATCCTCGGCTCGGCGCTGGTTGGCGGCTTCTGGGCGATGATCCCGGGATGGCTGCAGGCCAAGCGCGGCAGCCATGTGGTGATCACCACCATCATGTTCAATTTCATCGCCTCGAGTCTGATGGTTTATGTGCTGGTCGACGTGCTCAAGCCGGCGGGTTCGATGGCTCCCCAAACCCGCACTTTTGCTGAAGGCGGCCAGCTGCCGCGGCTTGACTGGCTGCTGGCCTCCGTCGGCCTGGACATCGGTGGGGCTCCGTTCAACATGTCCTTCCTGCTGGCGCTGGTCGCGGCCTTTGTCGTCTGGTTGGTGATCTGGCGCACGAAGCTTGGCTACGAGATCCGCACCATGGGGCACAGCCCGACGGCGGCTAGCTACGCCGGCATCCGCCAGAGCCGCATCATCATCATCACCATGATGATGTCCGGCGCGCTGGCGGGCATGATGGCGCTCAACCCGATCATGGGCGACCAGCACCGCATGCAGCTCGATTTTGTCGGCGGCGCCGGTTTCGTCGGGATCGCCGTGGCCCTGATGGGCCGTTCGCATCCGGTCGGCATTGTTCCGGCGGCCATTCTTTTCGGCATGCTCTATCAGGGCGGCGCCGAGATCTCGTTCGAGATGCCGCAGATCTCGCGGGACATGATCACCATCATCCAGGGGCTGGTGATCCTGTTCGCCGGCGCGCTTGAAAACATGTTCCGTCCGGCGATCACGGCGTTTTTCGCCACTCTGGGCGGGGCTCGCTCCGACAAATCCCTGCCAGCGGCGGAGTAACGGCCATGGAATATTTCGATACACTCATCGTGATCCTGCAATCCACCGTCCGGGTCTCGGTGCCCTTGATCCTGGCGGCTCTTGCGGGTCTTTATTCCGAGCGCGCCGGCATTTTCGACATCGGGCTGGAGGGCAAGATGCTGGCCGCGGCCTTTGCCGGCGGAGCCGCAGCGGCGGTCACCGCTTCGGCCCTGATCGGGCTTGCCGCCGCCATCTTCGTTTCTGTCTGTCTGGCGCTGGTGCATGGCTTCGCCTCGATCACCCAGCGCGGCAACCAGATCGTCTCCGGTGTCGCCATCAACTTCATCGCGCTCGGCGCCACGGTCATCCTCGGCCAAGCCTGGTTCCGCCAGGGCGGCCGGACACCGCAATTGAGCGGGGATTCCCGCTTCACCACGGTGGAGCTTCCCTACGCCGCCGAGATTGCCGATATCCCGGTCATCGGTTCGATCTATTCTAACCTGTTGTCGGGCCACTTCATGCTCACCTACCTGGCCTTTGCGCTGGTTCCGTTCACCTGGTGGGTGCTCTACCGCACCCGCTTCGGCTTGAGGCTGCGGGCGGTGGGCGAGAATCCCGGTGCGGTCGATACCGCCGGGATCTCGGTCACCTGGTTGCGTTATCGGGCGGTGATCTGTTGCGGCATCCTCTGCGGCATCGCCGGTGCCTATCTGTCGATGGCCATGACCGCCGGCTTCGTCAAGGGAATGACCGCGGGCAAGGGCTTCATCGCGCTTGCGGCCCTGATTTTCGCCAAGTGGAAGCCGGTCAACGTCATGTTTGCCTGCCTCCTGTTCGGTTTCCTTGACGCCATGTCGATCCGCATGCAGGGCAATGAGTTGCCCATCATCGGGGTGGTGCCGGTGCAGTTCATGCAGGCCTTGCCTTATCTGCTGACGGTGATCCTGCTGGCAGGCTTCATCGGCAAGGCCATCCCGCCGCGTGCCGGCGGCGTGCCCTACGTCAAGGAACGCTGACATGGCCCTGGACCTGTTTGAAGCCGCCCGCGACGCCATGGCCAGATGCCATGCGCCCTATTCGAAATTTCCCGTCGGCGCAGCCATACGCGCCGATGACGGCAGGATCCATGCAGGCGCCAACATCGAGGTGATCTCCTTTCCGGAAGGCTGGTGCGCTGAAACCACGGCGATCAGCCACATGGTCATGGCCGGAGGCACCCGGATTCGCGAGGTGGCGGTGATTGCCGAAAAGCTCGACCTGTGCCCGCCCTGCGGCGGCTGCCGGCAGCGGCTGGCGGAGTTTGCCGACGCCGATACGCTGGTGCACCTGTGCGATGCTGAAGGGATAAAGAAAACCCTGCGCATGGACGAATTGCTGCCCCATGGTTTCAAGACCGAGGTGATCGGATGAGTACGGCCGTCGATGTCCTGATTGAACGTCTCCACGGTTTGATGCCGCGCCACGCCCTGGTTCTCGGATCCGGCCTCGGGTCGCTGGTGGAAACGGTCACCGATCCGGTGCGTGTTCCCTATGCCGACTTGCCTGGATTTCCCGAAAGCGGGGTGTCCGGCCATGCCGGCGAGGTCGTGGCGGGATACATCGGCAAGACGCCCGTGGTCATCCTGTCAGGCCGTGTGCACTATTACGAGCACGGCAAGGCCGACGCCATGCGGGCTCCGCTGGAAGCGCTGCAGGGCCTTGGTGTCACCAGCCTGATCCTGACCAATTCGGCCGGCTCCCTGCGCCAGGATATGCCGCCCGGTTCGGTGATGCGGATTTCCGATCACATCAATTTTTCCGGCACCAATCCGCTGTTCGGCGAACCCAGTGACCGCCGCTTCGTCGGCATGACCAATGCCTACGACACCGATCTTGGTGAACGCATGCAGGCCGCGGCACAAAGCACCGGCACCGAGCTGCATGACGGCGTCTACATGTGGTTCTCCGGCCCGAGCTTCGAGACACCGGCCGAAATCCGCATGGCGCGCACGCTGGGGGCGGACGCGGTTGGCATGTCCACGGTGCCCGAGGTGATTCTGGCCCGCTTTCTCGGTATGAAGGCGATTGCAGCCTCGGTGATCACCAATTTTGCCGCCGGCATGACCGGAGGCGAGCTCAGCCACCAGGAAACCAAGGATATGGCGCCGATCGGCGGCAAGCGGCTCTCGGCCATCCTCACCGCAATGTTTGAAAACCCGGACCAATCCCATGGCTGACGCAATCGACCTCACATCTCCCAAGGCCGTCGCAGCGGCAGCATTCGCCTGCCTCGATCTGACCGAACTAGGCGATGCGGCCACCGAGGAGGCAACGCTGGCGCTGGTCGACAAGGCAACCAACGAGCATGGGTCATCGGCAGCCGTGTGTATATGGCCCCGCTTCGTGGCCGCCGCGCGCAATCGGCTCGGGAATGCATCTCCGGTCCGCATTGCCACCGTGGTCAATTTTCCGTCCGGTGACCTGCCGGTCGGGGATGTCATTGCCGAGACTTCCCGCGCCGTGACAGACGGTGCCGATGAAATCGATCTGGTCATTCCCTGGAAGGCCTTTGCTGCCGGTGACGAACAGGCTGTCCGGACGATGATTCGCGCCGTAAGGGCAGCAGCACCCGCGCCCGTTACACTCAAGACCATTCTGGAGACCGGCGAACTGAAGGATCCGGCGCTCATCGCCCGTGCCTCCGACATCGCCCTTGAGGAGCAGGCGGACTTCATCAAGACCTCGACCGGCAAGGTCGCGGTCAACGCAACGCTGGAAGCGGCGCGGATCATGCTCGAGGCGATCAGGCGCTCGGGCCAAAAGGCCGGCTTCAAGCCCGCCGGCGGCATCCGCACGGTCGACGATGCCCGGGCCTATTTTGCCCTGTGCGAAGAGATCATGGGTCCGGGCTGGGTCGCGCCCGAGACGTTCCGCTTCGGTGCATCCGGACTTCTCGCAGACATCCTCGCCACGCTGGAAGACCGCTCGGCACCCGTCGGCAAGGGAGAGACCTATTGAGTTTCCTGCCCCAGGAAATCATTCGCGCCAAGCGTGACGGCGGCGAGCTCGACCCCGCCGATATCGCGGCCTTCATCCAGGGTCTGACGGACGGCAGCGTCAGCGAAGGACAGGTCGCGGCTTTCGCCATGGCGATTTTCTTTAAAGGCATGAGCCGCAAGGAGGCGGTGGCGCTGACGCTGTCGATGCGCGATTCCGGCGAGGTGCTGTCCTGGCCGGAACTCGACCGTCCGGTGGTCGACAAGCACTCGACCGGCGGCGTTGGCGACAATGTCTCGCTGATGCTGGCACCAATCGCCGCGGCCTGCGGGCTGGCGGTCCCGATGATCTCTGGTCGCGGGCTTGGCCACACCGGTGGCACGCTCGACAAGATGGAATCGATCCCCGGTTACACGGCGATGCCGGACAGCGCCCTGTTTCGCAAGGTCGTCGCCGCGTCAGGCTGCGCCATCATCGGCCAGACCGGCAATCTCGCGCCGGCCGACAAGCGGTTTTATGGAATCAGGGATGTGACCGCCACGGTTGAATCCGTGCCGTTGATCACCGCGTCGATCCTGTCCAAGAAACTTGCCGCCGGACTCGGCGCCCTGGTGCTCGACGTCAAATGCGGCAATGGCGCCTTCATGGACAATCCGGACCGGGCCAATGAACTGGCGCGCTCGCTGGTCGAGGTCGCCGTGGGCGCCGGAATGCCGACAACAGCGCTGGTCACCGACATGAACCAGCCGCTGGCAAGCGCTGCCGGAAACGCCGTTGAAGTCCGCAATGCCGCCTATTTCCTGACTGGCAAGGCCCGCGATGCCCGCTTGCTGGAAGTCACCCTTGCGCTTGCAGCAGAGATGCTGGTGTCCGGCGGCCTGGCAACCAATGCCGGCGAAGCCCTGACGCGCGCGCAGTCCGTGCTTGATGACGGAAGCGCCGCCGAAAATTTCAATCGCATGGTTGCCGGCCTTGGGGGCCCGGTTGATTTCCTCTCGGATCCGGATCGCCATCTCGAACAGGCGCCGATTGTGACGCCCTGCCTCGCCGGCCGGCAAGGTTTTGTGGCTGGCTATGATACCCGCGCCGTGGGGCTGAGCGTGGTTGCGCTTGGCGGCGGCCGCATCAGGCCCCAGGATCCGGTCGACCATGCTGTCGGAGTGACGGGTTTGCTGCCGGTCGGCACTCCGGTCGAGGAAGACACGCCGATTGCCATGATCCATGCGCGGACCGCAGATCAGTTGTCCATGGCCGAGCGGGAACTTCGCAAGGCAGTTCGATTGAGCGATACGGCCCCGCAGGCCACACAGGTTATCCTGGGCCGCCACGGATAGGGCGGGGGTCAAACGGCTGAAGCCGGACAGGCCAAATGGCTTCCTGCTGTCCGACCAGGCGTCTGGCGTGTTAGTTCACCAGTTCCAGCCTGTTGTCCTTGACCCGGTACGACTGCAGCTTCGACATGAAACTCATGCCGATCAGCGTCGATGACAGGGCCTTGTCATCCAGCACGAAGGCCTCGACATCGTCGACGGAAATCGCACCGATTTCCATCTTGTCGAGATTGACCAGCGCCGCACGGGTCACCCCGTTGGCGGTCCGCACCTGGTGCCTGAAATCCGAGTTCGCGAGTCCCAGGCCAAGAGTGCGTGCGGTCGACACGTTGATCGCCACATAGGTCGCCCCGGTATCGATAAGACCCTTGATGAGCCGGCCGTTGATACGAAAATCCGAAGAAAAGTGACCATCACCGGTCATGGGTATGACAGCCGCGCGCACACCCGTGGCGTAATGGGCCTTTGGCTGGGCTTTCGCGGTTTGCGGCTGATATGCAACCGGCCTCGCGGACGCTGCTTCCGGAGCGGTCTCGCTGGCAAGAAAAGATGAGATATCCTGCGCATAGTAGGGCAGGCCCGAGATGGCGAGCACAGCGCAGGAGACGAGGAAGATGTTCTTGATCATGCCGGTACTCCAGAAGGTACCGGTCCATTCAACCTGTTCAAGGCTAACAGCCGGTGAAGCCGCGGCTCCTCCCGGTCAAAACCCGATTGCTTGGTTAAGAGACCGCAAACGTCTTATTTGGTGCCGTACATGCGGTCGCCCGCGTCTCCGAGGCCCGGGACGATATAGCCCTGCTCGTTGAGATGGCTGTCGATGGAGGCCGTGTAGATCGGCACATCCGGGTGGGCGGTCTGGAAATTGCGGATACCTTCCGGCGCCGCCAGCAGGCAGAGAAAGCGGATGTTGCGCGCCCCGCGCTCCTTGAGCTTGTCAATCGAGGCGATCGAGGAGTTGCCGGTGGCAAGCATCGGATCGACGACGATGATCAGCCGGTTGCTGACATCTTCCGGCGCCTTGAAATAGTACTCGATCGCTTCGAGCGTTTCGTGGTCCCGGTAAACACCGATATGCGCGACACGGGCGGAGGGCACCAGATCCAGCATGCCTTCAAGCAGACCGTTGCCTGCGCGCAGGATCGAGGCAAACACCAGCTTCTTGCCTTCAAGAACCGGAGCATCGATTTCCTTCAGCGGAGTTTCGATCCGCTCCATGGTCAGTTCGAGATCGCGGGTGACTTCGTAGCACAGCAGTGTCGAAATCTCCCTGAGGAGCCGGCGAAAACCTGCTGTCGAGGTTTCCTTCTTGCGCATGATGGTGAGCTTGTGCTGCACCAGCGGATGATCGATGACCGTTACGCCGTCCATTTTGTCCTGCCTTGACGCTATGACCGCGTTCCGCTCCGGTTGTGAAAACCGGAAAGCGGGTTTGCGCGGCCCTTAAAAATCTACGTCTCCGACACAAAAGGGTGCCCGGGAGCGTGATCTACCTTTTTTGATTTAGACACCGATTGGCAGCTTCCGGCAACCATTTGAACGGTATTCAGGCAAGCTGTCCCAAGAGAAATGCCCTTGTCGGCTCGTCAAGGAACGCCGCTTCGATCGATGTGCGGGTGATTCCGGTCAACATCGCGTCGTCGTAGCCCCATGCGTCTGCGGCCATCTGGTATTCCCGGCCGATGGAGCTGCCAAAATGCGGCGGGTCATCCGAACTCAACGTCACCTTCACGCCGGCCCGCCGAAGCCGGTCAAAAGGATGGCTTGCGATGTCCGGAAACACATTGAGGGCGAGATTGGAGCCGGGGCACACCTCGAGCACCACCCCTGTATCCGCGATTCTCTGGACAAGTGTCTTGTCCTCGATCGCCCTCACGCCGTGACCTATGCGGGCCGGGCGGACGTGATCCAGCGCATCGCGCACGCTTTCGGCTCCCGCAAGTTCTCCCGCGTGGATGGTGATGCCAAGCCCGGCGTCGCGGGCAATGTCAAAGGCGCGGGCAAAATCGGCAACCCTGCCGAACCGCTCTTCGCCGGCCATGCCGAAGCCGGTGATCAGCGGGTGCGGCCTGCTGCTGGCGAGCCTCGCTGCGGCTTCCACCTTCTCTGCTCCGAGATGCCGCACGCCGACAATGATCATTCGGCATTCGATCCCGGTCGAGGCCTTCGCTGCGGCTATGCCATCGGCCAGCCCGTCGAAATAGGCTGCCGGAGACAATCCGGCGGCCGCCGCGTGATCGGGTGAAACGAAGATCTCCGCATAGATGGCGTTTTCAGCGGCAATGCCTTCGAGATAGGTCCGCGCCAGCAGCGCGTAGTCCTCTTCGCTGCGAAACAGTGAGGCGGCGCCGTCATAGGCCACAAGAAATTCGGTGAAATCTGACCAGACATAAGCGTCATCAGAGATGAAACCGGACACATCCGCATTGTACTTGCGTGCCTGTGCCTTCACCAGGGCCGGGGAAGCGGCGCCCTCGATATGGCAATGCAGCTCGGCCTTCTTGATCCTCGTTGTCACAGGAAGCTCCTTCCATTGCCGGTTGCAGGCAGGCCCAGATGTTGCGCCAGCGTGGCGCCGATATCGGCATAAGTCGAGCGAACACCGATGTCGCGCGGGGCGATACCGGGACCGAAGCCCAGCACCGGAACGCGCTCACGGGTGTGATCGGTGCCGCGCCAGGTAGGATCACAGCCGTGATCCGCCGTCATGATCACCAGGTCACCGCGTTTGAGAAGCTTGGCAAAGCGCGGCAGCATTGCATCGAGCGCTTCCAGCGCCGCGGCATACCCCGCCACATCCCGGCGATGCCCGTAGAGCATGTCGAAATCGACGAAATTGGTAAACACCAGGTCCCCGTCCTGAGCATCTTGAGTGGCCTTCAACGTTGCTTCGAAGAGCGCTGGGTTGCCGCTCGCCTTGCGCACATCGGTGACACCCTGATGGGCATAGATATCGCCGATCTTGCCCACTGCGAACACGCGGTGACCGCTTTCGCTGACCTGATCGAGCAAGGTCGGACCCGGCGGAGGAACCGAAAAGTCGCGCCGGTTGCCGGTCCGGTCAAACCCCGCCTTGACCGATCCAACGAAAGGCCGGGCTATCACGCGTCCGATGTTGAGCGGATCGACCAGCTTGCGCACGATCTGGCACAGCTCGATCAGACGCTCAAGGCCGAAAGTCTCCTCGTGAGCGGCAATCTGGAACACCGAGTCCGACGATGTATAGCAGATCGGCTTTCCGGTCTTGATATGCTCCTCGCCCAGCCGGGCAATGATCTCGGTCCCCGATGCATGACAGTTCCCCAGGATACCCGGCAATCCCGCTTCCGATACGATGGCCGAAACCAGTTCATCACTGAATGCCGGCCCGTCATCGGGAAAATACCCCCAGTCGAACATCACCGGCTGGCCGGCAATCTCCCAGTGACCCGAAGGTGTGTCCTTGCCATGCGACACCTCGCTGGCCGCGCCGTGGATACCGCGCGGGCGGGAGGTAAGCGTCCAGCCCGCGGGCAGGTCACCGGTGGCTGTCAGCGCCGCTTCGGCAAGACCGAGCGACTGCATGTGCGGCAAGGCCAGCGGGCCCTTGCGCAGGTCGGCTCTGTCAGCCAGGCCCGCCGCACACTGCTCCGCGATGTGGCCGAGTGTATTGGCCCCCAGGTCGCCATAGGCCTCCGCATCCGGGGCGCCGCCTATGCCAAAGGAATCAAGAACAAACAGGAATGCGCGTGCCATCAAGAAATCTCCAATTGAACGGCAGGTTAGCCGGTTTGATGCATGACCGGAAGACGTCGAAGCGCTCGTGCGCGGTAACCTTGTTTTCACCATAACCGTGCAAATTCGGCCGGTCGTGGTATAGACCCCTCATGGTTATGATCAAGCGCATTGTCGGACTTGCAGGATGCCTTCGCGCGCTCGGTGCCGCGGCGATCTGGGCAACGGTTTTCTGTGCGGCCACGGCGCGCGCGGATTACCGTGAATCGGTGCCGATCCTGCGCATAGGCCTCGTAGAGACCCATGTTGCCGCAACCGATCCGGTAAAGCTGGAAGCGGTCCGGCGTGCCTTCGCCGATGCGCTTTCGATCCCTGTGGAAATCATCAAGCTTGGCAGTTACACCGCTCTGATCGATGCCCATGCAAGCGGCCGTGTCGGTTACGCCATCCATTCCGCGAAGTCTTTCGCAGCCACGGACGCGGCCTGCGGCTGTGTGCGTGCCCTGCGCAGCCCGGTTGCCGCCGATGGCTCGACCGGCTTCCGTTCGGTTCTGGTGGCGCGCGAGGGAGTCAACAGGCCGGTCTCGGAACTCAGGGTGGGCTATTCCGACGAAGCGTCCGTTTCGGGCTGGCAGATCCCGCGCCAGGCCATCCGGTCGGGCAGTCTGGACCAGCCGGTTCTGGTCCGTGCCGGCAGCGTTTCATCTGTCATCGAACTCTACCAGTCCGGCCAGGTCGATGGTTTCTTCGCCTGGCTGCCGGATATCCCCGGTGATCAGGGCTCGGATATCGCGCGCCTGTTCGGCGGCTGGAACCAGGCCGGCATCAGCTCGGCAGATCCGCTGCGGATCCTCTGGTCCTCCCAGCCCATTCGCTATGGCCCGCATGCCATGCACCGGTCCCTGCCCGATGATCTCGGCGAGGCTCTCGGATCCTTTCTTGACGGGATGCCAAATTCGGCTCCGGGCCTGCTTGACCTGCTCGAGCCCGCCTTTGCGGGAGGCTACATCACACCGGGTCCTGATGATTACCGCAGTGTCAGGGGGCTGGTCGAAGCCTTGTCCGACCAGCAGTCCGCGATAACGCTGCAGTGATCAGCAATTGCTGCAGGTGACGCTGTCGCCGACGCGCTGACGAAGATGGTAGGTCTTCTTCATGTGGAGGGTCCGGACGTCGATGTTCTTGATGTCGGGCATGATCACCAGAAGCTTGTGGTCCATTTCCAGTTCGGTGCGAACCAGGAATGTGTTCGGAATTGCCAGGTCCTTCGGCAAAGCCTGATCGGAACCCACAGTGTAAGGCCGTGTGTTGTCCTGCTGCCAGGACCATGCAGTCTTGCCTTTTCCCGCCCCATCGATCGCAATGCCGGTGACCTTGACCTCGACGCCTTCCGCACGGAACGGCATCATCACGCTCTGGGCCACGTTCACCATGGAGGCCAGCGTCGCTTTGTTGACCGTTTCGTCCTGCGTGACCAGATCCGCGACCGTGCTTGCGGCACGCGCGAGCTTCTTGTTGACCGACATGGCCACGGAAATTTCCAGCGACCCCATGTAGAGAACGATCAGTACGGGCGCGATCAGTGCAAACTCCACCGCGCCCACACCGGAGCGGTCACCGCGGAGCTTTCGCACCGTCTGGTTTGCCGCCATCAGAATGCCTCTCATCGGCCTACTTCCTTGTGATTTGCGCTCTGCCATATTTGTCATCCTGCAGCTCACGGGTAGTTTTCGTTGCGGAACGCGGCGGTTGCCACCATCAGATAGTCGCGCGGCATTTCGCCATCCTTGCGGATATTGGTGATGAAGGGTCTGACCAGATCTGTCATCACTTCCCACCGGTAATAGGCGCGAACGATATTGATGCTCTTCGGGCCGCCCGGCTTGTAATCGAAGCTGGAGGGATCAAGGTCAGCGAACTGACTGTTGCTGGCTTTCGGAATGTAGTTCGGAATGGCCGAAAAGGTCGCGAACTCGCGTACATCGAGATAGAGCTTCTGGTCGTCCGGATCCTCCTCGTCTGCGCAGGTGATCATCAGGCTGATCTCGGCACAGAACTTGGTGCGGAACTCCTCTTCGGTCACGTTCTTGAACTGGCCGGTACGGATCTGCCGGGCCATCGTGTCCACCGCGTTTTCCAGCAGCTGTTCACCGGCAAATGCAACAAAGGCTTCGATGGTGGCGAAGATCAGAAGAAAGAACGGGAAGGCCAGCAATGCGAACTCGATGGCAGCCGTCCCGTCGCGCGAGCGGCGGAAACGGGCCAGCCGACGCCGCATGCGCCGCGGTGGCTTTCGCATGGTAGTGATGTGATCGTCGACATTCATCGTCGGACTCCCGGACACTCGTTTCCTGAGAGCAACGCTAGGCCAAACTGGTTGAATAATGGTAACGCCGGCAAGAACAAGCTCGCCGGCTGGTTAACAGGTTCTGAAGATCGGGAATGTCAGGCGGATGGCGGATAAGACCGGATTACGGACTTACGGCCGCTGTCGGAACGTGTTCTTCACAGGCTGGGGAGCAGGAATAGACCGACCGTGAAGTCTGCTTGAAAACACGCAGCGTGTTGGCCTCGTCCACCGATACCAGAATGCGTTCATCGACAATTGCGTCACCGGCCTGGTCGAGAATGACCAGGTTTGTGGTTCCGTAGGACTTGCCGGTCAGGACGATGGTCTGTGGATCGGACACGGTCACATCAGCCACATTGGCGTTTCCAATGATCACCTTGCTCACAGAGCGGTCCAGCTTGAGGATGCGGGCATGATCCATGAACACCCGGATGACGTCTTCCGCCGCATGGGCCGGCAGCGACGCCATCAGAACCAGGGCCGCACCACAAGCCATTGTTGCGAGCCGGCGATAGGCGGGAAGGGTGTGAATCATGCCATTTCCTCGGAATTGCGATTACGTCCCTAAAATCGCCGGGATTGGTGAACGAAGGCTTAAGGCTGGATGATCAACATCAATTCTTCGCAAAATGGGCAATTTGCATCCATCGTGGTGGCGGTTCCGGCCTGTGATATCGCACTTAGGGCCGACTCCTTATAATAGGGGCGCAGCAAGGCGGTGCTGGAAACGGAAGGACGGCCGTGCCCTGATCCGGAAGCGTGCCTTCCGCGTAAGGCTTTCGAGCGGGTTGCAGCCACCGATAATTTAGAAGGCTGTTTACCATGCGTATGGCTTTGGCCGCGAAAGATTTTACTAACCTTGTTCGTTAAGCGGTTTGAAAACCCCCTCTCCTATGATCGTGACATCCGACCAACCGAAGCAGCTGGCGGAGTGCTGAAAACACAAGTGGATGAAGGAACAAACCCATGAAGAATCTTTTCGATCGTTTCGTCAAAGACGAATCCGGCGCCACTGCAATCGAGTACGGCCTCATCGCCGCCCTTATCTCGGTCGCACTCATCACCGGCGCCACCACGCTGGGCAACGCCCTGAACAACCAGTTCAACGCCCTGTCCGGCAAGCTGAACTACACCGGCTGATACCCGGTTGTCTTCAGACAAGACACAATCATGAAATGGCCGCCTCTAGGGGCGGCCTTTTTGCGTCTGGGGCCTGTTGTGGTTTGTTAATGTCTTTGTCTTAGCCTCCCGTGCAGATTCAGGAGTGACGCAATGGTAGAGGCCGCGATTTTTGTCATCTTCCCGCTCTGCGTGGCCATGGCAGCATTCTGCGATTTCATTTCAATGAAAATACCGAACAGGATTTCAGTCATCCTGGCGGTTTCCTTCTTTGTCGTTGCGCCCTTCAGCGGCATGGACTGGATGACGATAGCCTGGTCTGTTGCTGCAGCGCTTGTTGTTTTTGCCGGTTGTTTCACCCTGTTTGCGTTCAACGTGATGGGTGGTGGGGACGCCAAGATCTTAAGCGCCGCGGCCCTCTGGTACGGCTTCAACGTCAATCTCGTCGCATTTCTCGGGTTCACCGGGATTTTTGGCGGCGTCCTCGCCCTTGTGGTCCTGATGATCCGCGCAAACCAGAACCAGCTTCTGGTCTCGCCGATTCCGCTTCCAATGCATTTCTTCAGGGATCGCGAGGGAATACCCTACGGCGTCGCCATTGGTGTTGCGGCCTTCGCCACCTATCCTCAGACAGAGATCTTTCTGCATGCGCTTGGTCGCCTGAGCTGAGAGCGGCGATCAGGCTGCGGCCGCAGCCTTAACCGCGCCTCGCGCAGATCACCAAAGACACGTTCACCGTCGCAGGCTTGCTGAAGCTCTGCCGGCGCAATTTGTGCTGCTTGTCGGGCATCTGGAGCGCCTTGGGCTCACCGGCTGGCCAATCCACTCGATCCGCACCAGCCGTGGGCAATCTTCCGTTAACCCTGTTTGCTACCGGGTCATTAACCATAATTACACGATTGCCAATGCATTCTGCCGCCAGCGTACCCAATATCCGTTCGAGGAAACAGTATGAAAACCCCGCGCGTCGTCATCATGTCAGTGGCAGTCCTGGCCGCAGGATTGGCCGGATATCTGGCCATGAACCTGACTTCTCCGACCGTTCAGGTGACTGAAATGTCCTCGGAGCCGGTTATCGAAAAGATGCCGACCATCGACGTGCTTGTGACAACCGCAAATCTGCCGGTGGGGGCGCGTCTTGGCGAAGACTCCCTGGAGTGGAAGGGCTGGCCCGAAGACGGCGTGATCGACGGGCTGATTCGGCGCGACAACCGACCTGATGCAATCAGTGAACTCACTGGCGTGGTTGTGCGCCTGCCATTGTTTGCCGGTGAACCCTTGCGCAACGAAAAGATCGTCGATTCGTCTTCGCGCATCATGTCCTCGCTGCTCCCGGCAGGGAAACGGGCCATAGCCACCGAAATCTCGGTCGCAACCAGCGCGGGCGGCTTCATACTGCCCAATGACCGTGTCGACGTGATCATGGTCCGCCGCAAGACCGGAGAGGAGGGGTTCCTCACCGAGGTCATTCTCTCCAACATCCGGATCCTGGCGATCGACCAGCGGATCGAGGAAAACGCGGACGGCAGCCGCACCGCGGTCGGAACGACGGCCACGCTCGAGCTGACGCCCGATCAGACAAAAATCATCACCGTCGCCCAGCAGATGGCCGACCGGCTGACACTCGCCCTGCGCAGTGTTGCCGACGTCCAGGAGTCCGACAGCGACGGTGCGAAATATCTCTTGAGCGGCGAAGACGGCAGTGCGGCCATCCAGCTGATCCGCTCCGGCACCATAACCAAAGTTGGCGCCACCAACTGAAGCGGAGAATGAACGTGCGTCATATTGCAAAATCGCTCCTGGCATCCTTCACCAGCTTTGCGCTGGTCAGTTCGACCATGGTGGCCGGCCTCGGGCTGGATCCGTCCAGCGGCCGGATCATGTCCTCGGCTGCTGCCGCGGAAAGTGTTATAAAGATCAAGCGGACCGGCCCCGGCACCAGCAGGCGGGTCAAGCTTGGCCTGAACAAGGCGATCGTGGTTGATCTGCCCACCGACGCTCACGACATTCTCGTGGCCGACCCGAGCCTCGCCGATGCGGTCACCCGGACCTCCCGCAGGCTTTATCTGTTCGGCAAGACCGTCGGTCAGACAAACATCTTCATCTTCGGTCCCAATGGCGAGGAAATCGTCGCCATTGAACTCGAGATCGAACGCGATGTGGCGGGTCTTCAAGCCTATCTCAGCCGCTTCATTCCCGACTCGGACATCCAGGTGGAAATTCTCTCCGACAACATCGTTCTGACCGGCTCGGTGCGCACACCGCAGGATGCGGCGCAGGCCGCAAGCCTGGCTGACATCTTCCTGACCGGCGGTGAGGCCACAACCCGTGTCACCACAGCGACCAGTGAAGGCGGAGACGCGGCGATCAACGCCGAAGCCCGCCAGAAATCGAAGATCGTCAATCTGCTCAAGATAGACGGCGAGGATCAGGTTACGCTCAAGGTCACGGTTGCCGAGGTCAGTCGTCAGGTGCTCAAGCAGCTTGGCTTCAATTCGTCCATCACCGGCACATCGGCACGTTTTGTCAATTCGAACCCGGCCAATCTGGGAACGCTCAGCACCGGCTTGAACTATGCTCAGCTTGCCAAGACAATCGGCGGCGCCAGCGTCAGCAGCTATGTCAACGCCATGGAACAGGCCGGTGTCATGCGCACGCTGGCGGAGCCGAGCCTCACAGCCATCTCCGGAGAAAGCGCAAGGTTCTACGTCGGCGGTTCGTTCCAGTTGCGCAACGAGGTTGATTACGACGACAACGGCAGGGCGACCTATACCGATCGTGAGGTCGAGTACGGGATTCGCCTGAACTTCACCCCGGTTGTGCTGTCGCCGGGCCGCATATCGCTCAAGGTTTTGACCGAGGTTTCCGAGCCGAGCTTCGAGGATTCCACATCCCTTCAGGGAGCCGGTGGCGCCCCCGGACTGACCCGGCTCTCGATCAAGCGCCGCGAGGCGGAAACCGCGGTAGAACTGCCATCAGGCGGCTCGATCGTGCTGGCGGGTCTTGTCCAGGACAACATCCGCCAGGCCATGTCGGGTTATCCCGGGCTTTCCAAGGTTCCGGTTTTCGGCACGCTTTTCCGCAGCCGGGACTTTGTCCGCAACGAGACCGAACTGGTCATCATTGCCACGCCTTACATCGTCAAGCCCGTTGCCCGCAGCGAAATCGCTCGTCCGGATGACAACTTCAATGCGGCCAGCGACGGAGCGGGCTTCTTTCTCGGGCGGGTCAACCGGGTTTATGGCCGGATGGAAACCGAACTGCCGCCCGGCCGGTATCACGGCGTTGTCGGCTTCATTTACAAGTGATCAGGAACCTTACCATGTCGAGCAAGAACACTGTTCCCGCCACTCCTGATCTGCGAACCCTCAGAACAGCCGCCGCACCTTTGCTGGTCGCCGTCTCGCTGCTGTCCGGCTGTGCCGGATGGCCCGGCCACAGCGTCACCGTGGGTGCTGTCCCCGATGACTACCGGACCAACCATCCGATCATCGTTGCCGAACAGGAACGCACCGTCGACCTCCCGGTGGCCTCCGGTGATCGCCAGCTGACAATTTCCATGCGCGAGATCGCGCGCGGCGCGGCCCAGAACTACCGGTCGAGCGCGTCGGGCGCGGTTCGCATCATGGTGCCGGTAGGCTCCGGCAATGCCGGCGCGGCTTCGGTGCTTGCGCCCCAGGTGGCCGATATCCTGCGCAAGGAAGGCGTGCCGGGCGATCGCATCATTTCCTCTCCCTACCACGTGTCTTCTCCCGAAGACGCGGCCCCGATCCGCATTGCCTTCATGGCCATGACCGCCTCCACCGGAGAATGCGGACGCTGGCCCGACGATCTCCTGGCCAACACCTCGGAGAACAAGCACTACGCCAATTTCGGCTGCGCCAGCCAGAACAACCTGGCCGCCCAGATCTCCAATCCGGGTGATCTCATCGCGCCGCGCGGCATGACCCCGATCGATGCCGAACGGCGTTCGGCCGTGATCGAAGCCTATCGGACCAACGGTGCGATAGCAGGCAACTGATGAGCTGGCGAAACTGAAACATGCTCTTTGAAGCAGGACAACGTTGATGACCAATCTTGACTATGAGCTGCAGCAGGAAACACCGGTTGACGAGGCCGACACCGCCGCCGCGCGTGGCGATTTCGAGCGAATCCGCCCCTTGCCGAGGATTTCGGTGCACGTCTTTGTTGAAACCGAAGGCCTGGGCAAGACCATGGAGCGGTGTTCTCAGGACCGGCGCATGGCCAAGGTCAATCTTCGCATCAATTCCGGCGGCGTTTCAGCTGCGGCAAACATGTTCGCCGGCTCGCCCACACCCAACCTGCTGATCCTGGAAACCCGTGCCGACGGGCAGACCTTGCTCGAGGAGCTCGGCGAGCTTGCCGCGGTTTGTGATCCGGACACGCGGGTTGTGATTGTCGGGCACGTCAATGACGTGGCCCTGTACCGCGAACTGATCCGCAACGGCGTGTCTGAATACATCGTTGCACCGGTTTCCATGGCTGATGTGATCAGCGTGATCTCGACGATTTTTGTCGATCCCGATGCCGCGCCACTCGGCCGGTCCATCGCTTTCGTCGGCGCCAAGGGCGGTGTTGGCTCTTCCACCATCGCGCACAATTGCGCCTGGAGCATCTCCAGCCTTTTTTCCAGCGAAGTCATTCTGGCCGATCTCGATCTCGCCTTTGGCACCGCGAACCTGAATTTCGATACAGACCCGGCCCAGGGCATTGCCGAAGCGGTGTTCTCGCCCGATCGTCTTGACGAGGTGTTTCTGGACCGGCTGCTGGCCAAGTGCTCCGAGCATCTGTCCATGCTTGCCGCACCGTCGATGCTGGACCGGACCTATGATTTCTCGGGTGACGCGTTCCTTCCGATTCTCGACATCATCCAGCGCAATGCGCCGGTTGCCGTCCTCGACGTTCCGCATGTCTGGAATGACTGGACCCGCAAGGTGCTTTGCGCGGCTGACGAGATCGTCATCACCGCAACCCCGGATCTGGCCAATCTGCGCAACACAAAGAATCTTTTCGATACCCTGCGCAAACTGCGTCCGAACGATCATACGCCGCTGCTGGTGCTCAATCAGGTCGGCATGGCCAAGCGGCCTGAAATCGCGCCGGAGGCATTCTGTGACCCGCTTGAAATCGAGCCGCTGGCGATCATTCCCTTTGATGCACCGCTGTTCGGCGAGGCCGCCAATTCCGGTCTGATGATCGCGGAATCATCGGCCAAGTCGCCGGTTGCCGAATCGCTCTCGCAGATTGCCCATGTCGTCACCGGCAGGGCCGAGGTGAAGAAGCGCAAGAAGGCCGGATTGTCGTCGCTGATGGGCCTTCTGGGCCGCAAGTAATCTGTAAGACTGGAGTGGAACGCAACATGTTCGGCAAACGCAGCAATGATGGATCGGGCAAGCCGCCGCAAGCTCCGGCGCCCAAGCCCATGGTTCATGCCGAACCGGAGCCCGTAACCGCACCCGCGCGTTCCCCGGAGGCGGCAATGCCGTCGATGCCTGCCGCTCCGCAGGCGCCTGCGCCGCAGGCCGCTGCGCCACAGCCGGCACCCCAGCCCGCCGCACCGCGCCGCGAAGAGCCGCCTGTCAAGCGCAAGTCTGCCCGCAACGAAGCCTATTACGACACCAAGAGCCAGGTCTTCTCGGCCCTGATCGATACCATCGACCTGTCGCAGCTGGCCAAGCTCGATGCCGAGAGCGCGCGCGAGGAAATCCGTGATATCGTCAACGATATCATCACCATCAAGAATTTCGCACTGTCCATCGCCGAGCAGGAGGAACTGCTTGACGATATCTGCAACGATGTTCTCGGGTATGGTCCGCTGGAGCCGCTGCTGGCGCGGGACGACATAGCCGATATCATGGTCAATGGCTCCGGCATGACCTACATCGAAGTTGCGGGTAAGGTTCTCGAAACGGACGTCCGTTTCCGTGACAACAGCCAGCTGCTGTCGATCTGCCAGCGCATCGTCAGCCAGGTCGGACGCCGCGTCGACGAATCGAGCCCGATATGCGATGCGCGCCTGCCCGATGGCTCCCGTGTCAACGTGATTGCCCCGCCGCTGGCGATTGATGGCACCGCGCTGACCATCCGTAAGTTCAAGAAGGACAAGCTGACCCTCGATCAGCTGGTCAAGTTCGGCGCCATCACGCCCGAAGGCGCTGCGGTTTTGCAGATCATCGGCCGGGTTCGCTGCAATGTGGTGATTTCGGGCGGTACCGGTTCCGGTAAGACCACCCTTCTCAACTGCCTGACCGCCTATATCGATCAGGACGAGCGGATCATCACCTGCGAAGACTCCGCCGAACTCCAGCTGCAGCAGCCGCATGTCGTCCGGCTCGAAACCCGTCCGCCCAACATCGAGGGCGAGGGCGAGATCACCATGCGCGATCTCGTCAAGAACTGCCTGCGTATGCGTCCCGAACGCATCATCGTCGGCGAAGTCCGTGGCCCGGAGGTGTTCGACCTCCTGCAGGCCATGAACACCGGTCATGATGGTTCCATGGGAACGATCCACGCCAACAGCCCGCGCGAATGTCTCAGCCGTATGGAATCGATGATCGCCATGGGCGGTTTCACCCTGCCGGCCAAGACCGTGCGTGAGATCATCGCCGGCTCTGTCGACGTCGTGATCCAGGCAACCAGGCTTCGCGACGGCTCCCGCCGCATCACCCACATCACCGAGGTTGTCGGCATGGAAGGCGATGTCATCATCACCCAGGACCTGATGAAATACGAAATGCTTGGTGAAGACGCCAACGGCAAGATCGTCGGTCAGCATCGCTCGACCGGCATCGGTCGCCCGAACTTCTGGGATCGCGCCCGTTACTATGGCGAAGACAAGCGGCTGGCAGCGGCGCTCGATGCAATGGAAAAAATGACCTCTTAAGGAGACGCTCGCGTGTTTGGTCTGGATACAGTGGTAGTCGCCATCATCGGCCTGGCCGCGCTTTCGGCGGGGGCGCTGGGCTATGGCGTGCTCTATTCCCGTATCGAGGTCGAACGCAAGGCGGAAACCCGGGTCAAGCGGGTCAAGGCGGCCGAGACCGATCGCTCCAAGGCAACCGCCGCGCGCGACAGGCTGAACGAGGCCAACAAGAGGCGCAAATCCGTTCAGGATTCACTCAAGACACTGGAAGAGAAAAACAAGGAGAATGATCGCCGCAAGTCACCGGCCCTGAAAGACCGGATCGCCCAGGCGGGACTGACAATCTCGATCCAGCAGTTCTATATTTTTTCCGCGATTCTGGGCTTCGTGACCGGCTTTCTCGCCTTCATTTTTCAGGGGAATCTCTACGTTGCCCTGGGGGTCATGATCATCTTTGCCGTCGGGATACCACGCTGGCTGGTGGGATTTCTGCGCAATCGCCGCATGAAGGCATTTCTTGCCGAATTTCCGAATTCGCTTGATGTGATGGTGCGCTCGATCAAGTCCGGTCTGCCGCTCAATGATGCCATCCGGATGATTTCCGCCGAAGGCCAGGAGCCGGTCCGCACCGAATTCAAACGCATCGTCGAGGCCCAGCAGATGGGCATGAACATTCCCGAGGCTTGCGCGCGGCTCTACACCCGGATCCCGCTGTCGGAAGCGAATTTCTTCGCGATCGTGATCGCCATCCAGGCCCAGGCCGGCGGCAACCTGTCCGAAGCGCTGGGCAACCTGTCCCGCGTCTTGCGCGATCGCAAGAAGATGAAGGGCAAGATCAATGCAATGTCGATGGAAGCCAAGGCGTCCGCCGCCATCATCGGCGCGCTGCCTTTCATCGTCAGCCTGCTCGTCTATCTCACGTCGCCCGAATACATCTCGCTGCTGTTCACCGACAGCCGCGGTCATTTCATCCTCGGCGTTTCGCTGGTCTGGATGTCGTTGGGCATCCTGGTAATGCGCAACATGATCAATTTCGACATCTAGGGACCACAAGCCATGTTCTCCGATATTGTCTCGTCCCTGACCGACCCGGCCTATCTGGTTCCAATCCTGATCTCGATTGCGGTTTTCGCCACGATCTACACGGTGCTCGCTCCCTATTTCGAGGGCGGCAACCTGGACTCGCGGATGAAGTCGGCGGCGCTCGAGCGCGATGAGATCCGCGCCCGGGAGCGTGCCCGTCTCAATGCCGAGCAATCCCGCGCCGGTGCGAAGAGCGCCGGCCTGCGCTCCCGCGACAACGCCTCCGTGCGCGGCATTGTCGAGCAATTGAACCTGAAGGATGCGCTTGCCGATGGAGCAACGGTGGCCAAGCTTCGTGCCGCCGGCTACCGCACGCAGAACGCGCTCAACATGTTCCTGCTGGCGCGTTTCGTGCTGCCTTTCGTTTTCCTTGTCGCCTCCGTGGTCTATGTTTTCGTGCTCGACAACCTGGTCGACAAGCCCTTCACGGTCAGGGTGCTCGCCTGCATCGTCGGGGCCTATATCGGTTTCTACACGCCGAACATGTTTGTCTCCAACCAGGCCAAGAAGCGTCAGGTCTCGATCAAGCTTGCCTGGCCGGATGCACTCGACCTGATGCTGATCTGCGTGGAATCGGGTGTTTCCATCGAGGCCGCGATGAAGCGTGTGGCCGAGGAAATCGCCGTGCAGTCGACGGCCCTTGCGGAGGAGTTCCTGCTCACCACCGCTGAGCTGTCCTATCTGCAGGACCGCCGCATGGCGTTTGAAAACCTGGGAAGCCGCACCGGGCTCGAACAGGTGAAATCCGTCACCCAGGCCTTGATCCAGTCCGAACGCTACGGCACCCCCATCGCCCAGGCCTTGCGCGTTCTTGCCCAGGAGAGCCGTGACCAGCGCATGACCGAGGCCGAAAAGAAGGCCGCGGCGCTGCCTCCGAAACTCACGGTGCCGATGATCGTGTTCTTCCTGCCGGTCCTGATCGGCGTCATTCTCGGGCCGGCGGCGATCCAGGTGATGGACAATTTCTCGGGCGGCGTTCCGAATTAGAAAGAGACCTGGTCGCGCAGACCTGCATGGCTTAAACGCAGCGCTGTAGGGGGAATCCTCGCAAGCCCGAGCCTTTCGTTTCCCAGACCATAAAGACCCCGCTTGCCGCATGAGCGCTTGCCGGCACCCACGACCAACCAAGACTCCACGGCAAGTGCCTTCCCACCCCCGCTTGCTGCCGGAGGAAGATCGGAAAGCGGATGCGGCGCATGCCGGACAATGTCCGGTTCAGGCGGGATCTGATCTGAGAGCGTGGGGTCCTGTTTGGATTCGCGAACGGCTGCACCGAAGACGGGAGCAATTGCCCGGGTGGCTAACGGCTCTTGCCGGCGTCGTCCGGGAAATCAGTTGGTGTTCTTGCGGTCCGAGTCCTTGAGCTTGTTCCAGGCGTTCTGCTGGGACAGCATGGCGCGCAGGTAGCTCACATTCGCCTTCGCCTGCTCGGTGGACAGCTCGGAGCTGGCGATCTGCTCGGCCTCCTGGAAGCGGCCCTGAAGGCCGACCACCAGTGCGAGGTTCTGCCGGACCCGGCTGTCGGCGCCAGGCTGCCGGACGGCGGATGCAAGGTAGGTCTCCGCCGTTCTCAGGTCGCCCTGCAGCACATAGGACATGCCCAGGTTCGACAGGATGGAAGGCTCGTTCGGCTGAAGGTCGAGCGCCTTGCGATAGCGTTGCCGTGCGGAGGCCGGATCGCCCATTTGGTCGTAGATGGCCCCTTCCGCCGACAGAAGCTGCCAGTCCGGCCTGTCGGGGGTCTGGGCCCGCTGGATGGCATCGAGCGCCTTTTCCAGTTGGCCGGCGCCGGCCAGCGCCTTGCCGTAGGCGGCCAGCACCGTCCGGTCGGTTGGATTGTGAATGGCAACCTGCTGCATCACCGCGAGCGCCTGTTCGGCGCGGCCGCCCATGGTCAGGACCGAAGCATACTTCATGCCGACTGCGGCATCCTTGGGATTTCTGTCATAGACCCGACCGATGCTCTCGGCGGCCGAATGCAACTCGGTCGCATTCATGGTCTCGAGCGGCTTGTTCAGCGATGGAATCGAGCCGGTGGTCATCTGCCCCTTCGATGCGCAACCGGCCAGAGTCACGCTGATCGCTGCAATGCAGACGGCCGAGAGCAGCCGGCGGGGAAAAACGGAGCTTTGATGGGTCGCTGACATGGTCTGATCCCGGAAAGTGTGCGTCGTGGTGATCCTCAAAGTCGATCTCCACAGTCTCCGCACCAGCAATAATCTGTTAACCCTAATCAAGAGTTAACGACTGATTCTCCGTGCCCGGAGCCGGAGAACAAGAGGAGATGCCATGCCGCCCTTCAGCCAGATCGATAGATCCTCACCGTTTGCGGAAATGTCCGGAGATTCGCTGCCGGTCTGGGCGGTCTCGCGCTCAGACATCGAGCGTGGTCATTTCGACAAGACGGCGTTGGCCTGGGCGAAAACCGCCGGGTTCCAGGCCGGAGAAGGAAACATGCTGCTGGTGCCCAACCGCCATGGCAAGCTCGCCGGCGCGCTGTTCGGTCTCGGCGAGGACGGGCAATGTCATCCCTTCGTCGGCGGCAAGCTGGCCCGCGTACTTCCCAAGGGCGACTGGCACATCGAGACATCGCCGATCCCCGGTGCCGTCATGGCGCTGGCCTTCGGCATGGGCGCCTATCGCTTCGAGAGCTACCGCAAGCCCGCGACCGACAGCCCGCGTCTGGTCATTCCGGCAGATGCAGACGCTGCCGCCATAACGCGGACCGTCGCCGCTGTCGGATTGGCGCGCGACCTCGTCAACACGCCGGCCAATGACATGGGGCCGGATGCGCTCGAAGCCGCCTTCCGCGGCCTTGCCGGGCATTACAGCGCCGAAGTCAGCGTCATTGCCGGCGAAGAGTTGCTGTCGGGCGGGTTCCCGATGATCCATGCCGTCGGCCGCGCAGCCGATCAGGCGCCGCGTCTGCTCGAGATGCGCTGGGGCAAGCCCGGCGCCTTCAGGCTGACGCTGGTCGGCAAGGGCGTGTGTTTTGACACCGGCGGCCTCGACATCAAGCCGGCTTCCTCGATGCTCAACATGAAAAAGGACATGGGCGGCGCTGCCAATGTTCTGGCGCTCGCGATGATGATCATGGATGCCGGACTGCCGGTGGATCTGCGTGTGCTGGTGCCTGCCGTCGAGAACTCGATTTCGGCCTCCGCCTTCCGTCCCGGCGACGTGCTTTCAAGCCGCAAGGGATTGACTGTCCAGATCGACAACACCGACGCTGAGGGTCGCCTGGTGCTGGGCGATGCGCTGACCTACGCCTGCGAGGACAATCCCGGCCTGCTCATCGACATGGCCACGCTGACCGGCGCTGCCCGCGTGGCGTTGGGTCCGGATCTGCCGCCGTTCTACACCGACGACGAGACCCTGGCCGGCGAGATCGCAACCGCCTCCGAAAGCACGGTCGACCCGCTCTGGCGGATGCCGCTCTACAAGCCCTACGAAGCCGATGTCAAATCCAGGATTGCCGATCTGACCAATGCGCCGTCGGGCGGGTTTGCCGGGTCGATCACCGCGGCCCTGTTCCTCAAGCGTTTTGTCTCGCCGGAAACCAGCTGGGTGCATTTCGACATCTTCGCCTGGTCGCCGAAGGACAAGCCGCATGCGCCGATGGGTGGCGAGGCGCAAGGCATCCGTGCCCTGTTCGACGTCATCAGCAAGCGCCATCCAGCCTTAGGGTGAGCACCCGGCTTGCGCGGTTTGCGAGTTTCGGTCAGTATAATACGGTACCGAAACGAACCAGGCGCGCCGCATGCCACTCGATCTCCGGCCATCCGAAGCCCTTGGATTGTGGCACGCAGCCACTCTCGAGCATGTTCGCGTCATCGGGCCCGATCTCACCATCAGGCAGCTGGCGATCCTCTTGCATATCTATCTGGCGCCGCCGCCGCACACGGTGCGCGGCCTGGCCGCAATGCTTGGTGTGACCAAGCCGGTGATCACCCGGGCGCTCGACACCATGGGGCATATGGGGCTGGTGCGCCGGGTGCGCGACGACCGCGACAGGCGCAACGTCATCATCAAGCGAACGGTCGATGGAGCGCTCTTTGTCGAGAAGCTTGGCGACATCATCATCGCGGAAGGGCGCAAGCTGGCGCTGGCGGAAGGATCGGGGGCATGAGTGAACAACTGGACCGCCGGTCTCATGCCTACAGGCCGGATCTTGCGGACATCCGCCTCAGGGGCCGGGTCACGGCCGACCGCTACATCGAGGGGATGCCTGCAGAGGTGATCGTGCCGGTTGCCGCCCTTCACCCCCGGCCCGACCCCGAGTCCAGCATCGACACACAGGCTTTGCGCGGCGAGGCACTCAGCGTCTTCGACATCTCCGGCGGCTGGGCTTGGGTGCAGCTCGCAGCCGATGGCTATGTCGGTTATGTGCGCGAGCAGGCGATCGGGCAGGGCGCGGGCCCGGCGACCCATGTCGTCTCGGTTCCGCGCAGCTTCCTCTATCCAGGCCCCGATCTGCGCTTTCCGCACCTCGATGCCCTGTCGATGGGCAGCCGGCTAAGGATCGTCGGGACAGCCGAGACCCGGGCAACCCCTTACGCCATTCTGGAGGACGGATCAGCCATCATCGCCGCGCATCTTCTGCCGGTTGCAGAGAACCTGACAGACGATACCGTGTCGGTGGCATCGCGCTTTCTCGAAACGCCCTATCTCTGGGGCGGGCGATCGGGTTTCGGAATCGATTGCTCGGGCCTGGTGCAAATGGCGCTGGCCATGACCGGCAAGTCCGCGCCGCGCGATTCCGACCAGCAGGCCGCCAGCCTGGGCCGGATCATCGACCCTGACACTGACGGCCTGCAACGCGGTGACCTGGTGTTCTGGAAAGGCCATGTCGGCTTCATCGAGGATCCTGAGACGCTCCTCCACGCCTCGGGTGGAACCATGTATGTCACGCGGGAACCCTTGCGCGATGCGATCGACCGTATCGCCCGGCTGTACGGATTGCCGACCTGTTATCGGAGGCCGTAAGCCGGCTCAATAGCCCGCCTTGCGGTCCACCAGGTTGAGCAGCGGCTCGCCGCGCTCGAAGGCATCGATCTGTTCCACCATCGGTGCAATCAGCGATGACGGCATCGACGCCGCCGCGGCATGCGGCGTGATTGTCACCTTGGGATGGCTCCAGAACGGGCTTTCCGGATCGAGCGGCTCCTGCTGGAACACATCGAGCGTCACTGCCGAGAGCAGCTCCTCATCCAGGGCTGCGAGGATGTCCGCCTCGTTCTGCAGCCCGCCACGCCCGGCATTGATCAGCACCGGCGCGCCCAGCGGCCCGCGTTTGGTCATCCGGGCGAAGAGGTCGCGATTGAGGATTTCGTGGGTGTCGGGCGTTAGCGGCAGCAGCACGACGAAGATGTCGGCAGAGGCGAGGAAAGCGTCAAGTCCAGCCTCCCCCGCATGACAGGTGACCCCCTCTACCTGTTTCTGCGTTCTCGACCATCCGGTCACGGCAAAACCCATGACCTGAAGCTTGGCGGCTGCGTCGCGGCCAAGTTCCCCCAGGCCCATGATTCCCACGGTGATGTCAGCGGCAGCCTTCTGGTCACGGTCCTCGTACCAGGTCCGGCTGGCCTGCTGGGCCCGGTAACGCGGCCCCAGCCGGTGATGGTCAAGCACCTGCCAGACCACGTATTCGCTCATCCGCGTGGTCAGGTTCGGCGAGACGACACGCACGATCGGCACGTCCGGCAGATCGGGGTCGGCAAAGACATGGTCAACGCCGGCGCCGAGCGAGAAGATCACCTTGAGGTTCGGCAGTTTCGACAACAGGCCCGGGCGCTGCTTCCAGACAATCGCATATTCTATGCTCGGATCGGTCTCTCCGTCCGGTTCAAGCGTCACCTGCCGTCCAGGTGCAGCCTTGGCGAGCTCCTGGGTCCATACGTCCGGCGCCCAGCCGGTGAGGGCGAGCAGGATTCGCCCCTTCTTGGTGTCTGACATTGTTCCGCCTATTCGCTGACCGCTCCGCCGGAGGCGGCTTCGAGATTGAAGGCCGCCGCCATCAGGGCCTTGGTGTATTCAGTGGTCGGGTGATCGAATATCTGGTCCGCCGTTCCCTGTTCCACCACCTTGCCGGCGCGCATGACGATCACGTCATTGGCCAGAGCCCGCACAACCTTGAGGTCATGGCTGATGAACAGGTAAGCCAGATCATGCCGGCGCTGCAGATCCCTGAGCAGGTCCACCACCTGCGCCTGAACGCTCATGTCGAGCGCCGAGGTCGGCTCGTCCAGCATCACGAAACGGGGCTTGAGCACCATGGCCCGGGCAATCGCGATGCGCTGGCGCTGGCCACCGGAAAACTCGTGCGGATAGCGCCAGCGCGTCGAGGCGTCGAGCCCCACTTCCTCGAGCGCCGCAGCCACCCGCCGGTCGCGATCCTGGGCGGAAAGATCCCTGGCGTGGATTGCCAGCCCCTCGCCAACGATGTCGGCGATCGACATGCGCGGACTGAGTGATCCGAACGGGTCCTGAAACACCACCTGCATGGAGCTTCTGAGCGACCGCATCTGCTTGAACGACCGCTCGTGCAGCGGCAGCTTGTTGAAATGGATCGCGCCTTCGCTGCGGATCAGCCGCATCAGCGCTAACCCGAGTGTGGTCTTGCCCGATCCCGATTCGCCGACGACGCCAAGCGTCTGGCCTGATTTCAGGGAAAGCGACAGCCCGTCCACGGCCTTGACGTGGTCAACCGTGCGCCTGAGAAAACCCTGCTTGACCGGAAACCAGACCTTGATGTCGCTGGCCTGCATCACCTCGGGCGCCGATGGCTTGCGCCTGGGCGGCTCACCCTTGGGTTCGGCGGCGAGCAGGTGCTTGGTATAGGCATGCTGCGGATTGGCAAAGATTTCCGCTGTCGGACCGGTTTCCACGATCTTGCCATTGGTCATCACGCAGACCCGGTCGGCGAATTTGCGCACGATTCCCAGATCGTGCGTGATGAACAACATGGCCATCCCGTGCTCGTTCTTCAGCTCACGCAGCAATTCGAGGATCTGCGCCTGTACTGTGACGTCGAGCGCCGTGGTCGGTTCGTCGGCAATCAGCAGTTCGGGACGGTTGGCAAGCGCCATCGCGATCATCACCCGCTGCCGCTGACCGCCCGAAAGCTGGTGCGGGTAGGAGGCAAGCCGCTTCCGCGGTTCACGAATGCCAACCTGTTCGAGCAATTCCAGAACCTGGCGCTGGGCCTCGTCCGGCTGGATCTGCTGGTGCAGATGCAGGATTTCCGAAATCTGCTTCTCAACCGTCTGCAGCGGATTGAGCGAGGTCATCGGCTCCTGGAAGATCATGGTGATGTCGTTGCCGCGTACCTCCCGGATCTCCGGTTCGGGCGCCGAGAGCAGGTCCTGTCCCTTGAACAGGATCTCACCCGAGGGATGGCTCGCGGCCGGGTAGGGCAGCAACCGCAGCACCGACAGCGCCGAGACCGATTTGCCGGACCCGGATTCGCCCACCAGCGCGACTGTTTCACCTCGTTTGATGTCAAACGAAATGTGGTCGACCGCCGTCTGGCTGTCGCCGCCCTGGTGGAATTCCACCGACAGGTCGCGAACCGACAGCAGCACCTCGTCTTTGTTCGCACCACTCATCGGAACGTCTTTCGCGGGTCGAAGGCGTCACGGGTCGCTTCGCCGATGAAGATCAGCAGCGACAGCATGATCGAGATGGTGAAGAAGGCCGTCAGCCCGAGCCAGGGTGCCTGCAGGTTGCGCTTGCCCTGCGCGATCAGTTCGCCCAGCGAGGCCGAGCCGGGCGGCAGCCCGAAGCCGAGGAAATCGAGCGAGGTCAGCGTGGTGATCGAGCCGGAAAGGATGAACGGCAGGAAGGTCAGCGTCGCCACCATCGCGTTGGGCAGCAGGTGGCGGAACATGATCGTGGTGTTGCCCACGCCCAGCGCCCGGGCGGCGTTGACATATTCGAAATTGCGCGCCCGCAGGAACTCCGCCCGCACGATGCCGACGAACGATACCCATGAGAACAACAGCATGATGCCGAGCAGGATCCAGAACCCGGGTGGCAGCACCGCGGCAATGATCAAGAGGATGTAGAGCACCGGCATCGACGACCAGATCTCGATGAAACGCTGCATCAGAAGGTCGGTCCAGCCGCCGAAATAGCCTTGCACGGCACCTGCGGCGATGCCGATCAGCGCCGAGAAGATGGTCAGTGTCAGGCCGAACAGCACCGAGATGCGAAAGCCGTAGATCATCCGGGCAGTGACGTCCCGCGCCTGGTCATCAGTCCCGAGCCAGTTCATGTTGCCCAGCGTGCAGCCCGGATCCTCGTCCTTGAGCGGATAGGCCGAGCAGGCCTCCCCTTCATCGAGCAGCCAGAAGGGTGCGGTCGGCGCGGAGTGGGGGATGTAGGAGTTGGCCGTGGTGTAGGAGTAGCGGATCGGTGGCCAGATCATCCAGCCGTTTGCCTCGATCTCGTCCTGGATGAACGGGTCGCGATAGTCCGTGCGCGCAAGAAAGCCGCCGAACTTTTCTTCCGGGTAGTCAACCACAACCGGATAGAGGATCTCGCCCTTGTAGGACGCCAGGATGGGGCGGTCATTGGCGATGAATTCCGCCAGGAGGCTGGCAATGAACAGGATCATGAAGATCCACAACGACCAGTAGCCGCGGCGGTTGGCCTTGAAATTGGACCAGCGCCGCCTGTTGGTCGGCGACAGCCAGCCCTTCGGCCGGCCTTGGGCATCATAGGCCTGTGCATTGCTGGAAGCCGGCGCGTTCATCCGACATCCCTTTTCTCGAAATCGATGCGCGGATCGACCCAGGTGTAGACCAGGTCGGAAATCAGCCCGACCACCAGGCCCATCAGCGAGAAGATGAACAGCGTCGCGAACACAACCGGATAATCCCGCTTGATCACCGATTCAAAACCGAGCCGGCCCAGCCCGTCGAGCGAGAAGATCGTCTCGATCAGCAGTGAGCCCGAAAAGAACGCGGAGATGAAAGCACCGGGAAAGCCGGCGATGACGATCAGCATCGCGTTGCGAAAGACGTGGCGGTAGAGCACCTGGCTTTCGCTCAGCCCCTTGGCACGCGCGGTTGTCACATACTGCTTGCGGATTTCGTCGATGAAGGAGTTCTTGGTCAGCAGCGTGGTGGTGGCAAAGGCCGCCAGCGACAGCGCGATCAGCGGCAGCGCTAGGTGCCAGAAATAGTCGACGATCTTGCCGAACAGGCTGAGCTCGGCGAAATTGTCCGATGTCAGCCCGCGCAGCGGAAACCAGTCGAAGAACGATCCGCCGGCAAACACGACGATCAGCAGGATACCGACCAGAAAGCCAGGCACCGCATAGGCGACGATGATCAGGCCGGATGTCCACACATCGAAGCGCGAGCCGTCGGAGACGGCCTTCTTGATCCCCAGCGGAATCGAGATGATGTAGGAGAGCAGCAGGATCCAGACGCCGAGCGAGATCGACACCGGCATTTTTTCGATGATCAGGTCGATCACATCGATGCTGCGGAAATAGCTCTCGCCGAAATCGAAGCGGATATAGTTCCACATCATCAGTCCGAACCGCTCGAGCGGCGGCTTGTCGAAGCCGAACTGCGCTTCCAGTTTGGCGATGAATTCCGGATCGAGCCCCTGCGCGCCGCGATATTGCGAAGTGACCGAATCGCCGAAATCCTGGCTCTGCAGCCCGGGATCGTCGCCGCCGCCGCCGGAAATGCGGTCGGTCGCCGAATCGCCCTGCCCGGTCAGCTGCGCGATCACCTGTTCCACCGGACCGCCCGGCGCGAACTGGATCACCGCGAACGAGATCGCCATGATACCGACAATGGTCGGGATCATCAGAAGCAGGCGGCGAAGAATATAGGCGCCCATCAGTCCACCCGTCGGATGCCCGTCCGGGCAACGGCAGTGTGGCA
Source organism: Parahoeflea alexandrii (assembly GCF_024105735.1). GTDB lineage: Bacteria > Pseudomonadota > Alphaproteobacteria > Rhizobiales > Rhizobiaceae > Hoeflea > Hoeflea alexandrii. Next base: position 556,438 of record NZ_JAAAML010000002.1, read on the forward strand.
GGGTCTGGTGCCGGTGACAGACTTCAAGTGCATTCCTTCCCGGCCCGGAAACCCTGGGCCTGAGGGTGATTCGCAACGGCCCAATTCAGAATCGAATGTGACCGTCCGCGCAAGGCCAAAGCAGCCCCTTCGGTGATCAAGGCTTGCCGTTGAACCACCATACACCGGGAAACCCGAGCGAATAGTAGGGCAGCTCTTCGGGATGCGAGAGCCGGTCCCAATAGGCAATGCGCGAGTTGCGCAGCGTGTAGGTGGGGATGACGAAATGATTGGCCAGCAGCACCCGGTCGAGCGCCCGTGCTGTCTGGATCAGCGTCTCGCGGTCCTTGGCGAAGGCAATCTTGCGCACCAGTTCATCAATGGCCGGGTCGGCAATGCCGGCATAATTGGCGGAGCCCTCCCGGTCCGCTGCCCTTGAGCCCCAGTATTCGGCCTGCTCGTTGCCGGGCGAAAGCGATTGCCCCCAGCCATTGTAGATCATGTCGAAGTCCCGCGATCGCAGCCGGTTCACAAATTGTGACGAATCGAGCACCCGGATGGAGACGTCGACGCCGATCCGCCGCAGGTTTTGCGCAAAAGGCAGCGCGACTTTTTCAATAAGCGGACCATTCAGCATGATTTCGAAGGTAAAGGGCTCACCGGTCTCCTCATTGACCATCTGGTTGCCGCGCAGCGTGTATCCGGCTTCGCGGAACAGCGACACTGCTTCGCGCAGGTTGGAGCGCATGTTGGCCTGGACATCCTGCTCCGTGCCGCCCACCGGGTTCTCATAGGGCGTGGTGAACACGCTCTCGGGAACTTCGCCCTCAAGCGATTTCAGGATGTCGAGTTCCTGGCCCTGAGGCAGCCCGGAAGAGGCCAGCTCGGTGCCGAAGAAGAAGCTGTCGACCCGGTCATACTGTCCGAAGAAGAGGTTCCTGTTCTGATCCTCGAAATTGTAGGCATAGTTCAGTGCGCGGCGAACCCGTGGGTCCTTGAACTTGTCGCGGCGCAGATTGGGAATGAAGCCGACAAGAACCCCGCTTGACCGGTAGGCGTTTTCCGGAGTCTCCCGAATGATGCGGCCTTCCGTTGCCGCCGGGAAATCATAGGCATTGACCCATCGTTTGGCTTCGTTTTCCTGCCAGAAATCCACATTGTCTGATTTGAACGCCTCGAACTCGACATTGCGGTCGGCGAAATAGGTGTAGGTGATGCGGTCGAAATTGTTGCGGCCGATATTGACGTTGAGATCTGCACCCCAGTAATCCGCCACCCGCTCATAGGTCAGGCTTTCGCCAGGGCGGACATTGGCAATGCGGTAGGGACCCGAGCCCAACGGCGGTTCCAGGGTCGTCTCGCCGATGGCGGCCGTTTCGCCGTCGCGTTCCTGCCACCAGTGTTTGGGCAGGATGAGCAATTCGCCGACGATCTTGGGCAGCTCGAGGTTGTTTTTCTCATCAAAGGTGAAGGTGATCTCCCTCGGTCCGGTGATTTCCGCCTTGGTGACATGCCGGTAGTAGAATTCGCGCTGCGGATTGTTCGCCACCGTTTGCTCGAAGGTCCAGACCACGTCTTCCGGCGTCACCGGTTTGCCATCATGCCAGCGGGCGCCTTCGCGCAGCCGGTAGGATACCCAGGAATAGTCATCGGGATAGCGGACGGCTTCCGCCAGCAGGCCATAGTCGGCGGAAATCTCGTCTTCCGAGGAGACCATCAGGGTTTCGAAGACAAGGCCCAGTCCAACCGCCAGATCGCCCTTGGCAGGCACAGGGTTGAGCGTATCGAAGGATCCGTCTTCCGAGAGCCTCAGGGTGCCGCCCTTGGGAGCATCGGGGTTGACGTAGTCGAACCGCGCAAACCCTTCCGGATATTTCGGCTCGCCGACAATTGCCGTTGCGTGCCGCCAGGCCGGTTCCTCGGCCAGAAGAGCCGGTGTGCTTGTCAGCAGCCAGGCGATCGCCAGCATGAAAGGGGCGGTGCGGTTGATCATCTTTGCCAGTCCTCCGGTAACCTTCATCGATCACAAGACAATAGGTCACTTGTGCGGCACTTGCAGGGGCTCACGCGGATTTCTGTCTCGATTCATAAAAAAAGCCGGGCTCAAGGCCCGGCTCCTTAAATCCATGCACGCATCACTCGCCCGGCAGAGGCGGCGGCGTATCTGCAACCGTGCGGAGATAGGCGATCAGATCGGCCCGTTCCTCGATTTTCTTCAATCCCGCAAAGCCCATTGAAGTACCAGAGATGTACTTCTTCGGAGCGGCGAGGAAATTGCTCAGACGCTCATAGGTCCATTCCACGGAGCCGCCTTCGGAGTATTCCGTCAGAGCTCCGGAATAATTGAAATCGGCGTGGGTCGCGACCGGACGGTTGACGATGTTCCAGAGGCCGGGGCCAACCTTGTTGGCGTTGCCGGCGTCATTGGTGTGGCAGGCCGCGCACTTCTTGAAGACGTTCTCACCCTTTGCAGGGTCGGCGCTGGCCAGCAGCGGCTCGATCAGTTCCGGTGCGGCTTCTTCGGCAGGTTCCGCGGCATCGCCGCCGCCCTCGGCAACTTCAATCATGAAGCCTTCGGTTTCCGGTTCGGCGGCATGGTAGATACCATCCGAAACAATCGAGAGTGTCATCAGGATGAACAGGAGGCCGAGAAAGGCGCCCGCCGCCGAGTTGAAGTATGAGGAGTTCATGTTCCGTCGCTCCGTTTCGGTTCGGCTTCCGCCCAGTTATCCGCAATATCCGAACCAGTCTTGAAATCGCGCGGAACCTATGTCTTTTGCAAGTTCGTTGCAACACCGTTTGTAACGGTGGCAGTGAGACTTTTTGACACTTGCGCCGCAAACCGAGGGATTGGACGCGCCATGGCAGCAGGTTCCGAGCATACGCTCGTCATTATTCCGGCCCGATTGGCGTCAGCCCGGCTGCCCAACAAACCGCTTGCCGACATTGCCGGCGAGCCGATGGTGGTTCGCGTGGCACGGCAGGCAGCGCTCGCCGATGTCGGACGCGTCGCGGTCGCTACTGATTCGCTCGAGATTGCGGATGTCGTCAGAGCCGCCGGCTTTGAAGCGGTGATGACCCGCGACGATCATCAGTCCGGGTCGGACCGTGTGTTCGAGGCGGCAACGATCATGGATCCCGATGCGAAAGCCGGCATCATCCTCAATGTGCAGGGCGACATTCCGGCAATCGAGCCGGAAACCATTCGCCGCTCAGTCCTGCCGCTTGCCGCTTCTGCGGCAGATCTCGCCACGCTTGCCGTCGAGATTGTCGATGAGGCGGAGAAGACCAATCCGAACATCGTCAAGGTGATCGGTACTCCGATCGGCGACGGGCTGCTGCGTGCACTCTATTTCACCCGGGCCACGGCGCCTTACGGCGAAGGCCCGCTCTACCACCATATCGGGCTTTATGCCTGGCGCCGACCGGCGTTGCAGCGCTTCGTGTCGCTCAGGCCGTCGACGCTGGAAAAGCGCGAATCGCTCGAGCAGTTGCGGGCGCTCGAGGATGGCATGCGCATCGACGTGGCGATCGTTGACTCCGTACCGCTCGGTGTCGATACTCCCGCCGATCTTGCGCGCGCCCGCCAAATCCTGGCACCGAAATAGGCGCGCATTTCTCAAAACGGACAGACCTGATGACCGCTTCCACCAACCGCATCGCCTTTCAGGGCGAGTTTGGCGCAAACTCCGACATGGCGTGCCGCGACATGTTTCCCGCCATGGAGCCCTTGCCCTGCGCCACCTTTGAAGACGCCTTCAATGCGCTCGCCCAGGGGGAAGCGGATCTGGCGATGATCCCGATCGAGAACACGATCGCCGGCCGGGTCGCCGATATTCATCACCTGCTGCCGGAATCGCAATTGCACATTGTCGGTGAGTATTTCATGCCGATCCATTTCCAGCTGATGGCGCTGCCGGGCGTCGACCGTTCGGAAATCCGCACAGTACACAGCCATGTTCACGCCGTCGGCCAGTGCCGCAAGGTGGTCCGCGCCAATGGCTGGAAGGCGGTCGTCGCCGGTGATACCGCAGGCGCCGCGCGGCTGGTCTCGGAGAGCAATGACCGGACCATGTCCGCGCTTGCACCGCGTCTTGCGGCCGAACTTTATGGATTGAACATCCTCCAAGAGAATGTCGAGGACACCGAAACCAACGTCACCCGCTTCGTGGTGCTGTCGCGGGAGGCCAAAATTCCGCCGCGCCCGGTGGCGGACGAGGTGGTCGTCACCACCTTTGTCTTCCGGGTGCGCAACATTCCCGCCGCCCTCTACAAGGCAATGGGCGGTTTCGCCACCAACGGCGTCAACATGACCAAACTCGAAAGCTACCAGATCGGCGGCAAGTTCTTTGCCACCCAGTTCTACGCCGACATCCAGGGCCATCCGGACGAACCGCCGGTGGCGCGCGCCATGGAAGAGCTCGGCTTCTTCTCGAAGGAGCTGAGGATCCTGGGCGTCTATCCGGCCCATCCGTTCCGCCTGGCGCAGAACGGCTCGCATGCAGAAGAGGTCGAGGGCTGAACCGCAGGTTTACCTGCGCCAGTCCAGCCAGTCGCGCATCAGCCGGTGGGCGATCGCGCCGGGTGGCGGCGCCGAGGCATCCGCCTCGCCAAGGCTCGATGCCAGCATTGCCTCGGTCTCGGAGCGGTCGAACCAGCGGCAGTCTTCCAGCTCGGCCGTGTCGCGGGTGATCTCCAGGCTTTGCGCTTCCGCATAGACACCGATCATCAGGGAATGCGGCATCGGCCAGGGTTGGCTGGCGTGGTAGCGTACGCGGCCGACCTTGATGCCTGATTCCTCCATCGTCTCGCGGCGTACCGCATCTTCCATGGTTTCGCCCGGCTCGATGAAGCCGGCCAGGCACGAATACATGCCGGGCGGGAAATGCGGGCTGCGTCCCAGCAGGCATCGATCGCTCGCCTCGTCGATGGTCAGCATGATCGCCACCGGGTCTGTGCGCGGAAACACCGTGTGGCCGCAACCCTTGCAGCGCCGCCGGTATCCGCCGGCTTCCGGCGTCATCGGCTCGCCGCAGCCGCCGCAATGCCGGTTGGCCAGCGCCCAGGACACCAGGCTGGTGCCTTGCGCATAGGCGCCAAGAGCTTCTTCGTCCATCAGGGCCTGACGATAGACCGACCGCGTGTCGATCGCCTTGAACGGCTCGGGCAGATCGTCGGGCTCGATACCCACAGGCATGGCAATCCGGGCAACGCCGGCCTCGTCCCAGCCGATCAGCACCGCATCGGCGTTCCGCGGCTGCATCAAGGCAAGGTCGTCGGCCTTCAGCAGGCCGTCGGGCGCGTTTCCATCCACCCGCATCGCCAGCCGGCCCTTGCTGATGGCGAAGTACCGCGTCGCAGGATCCTTGAGCGCGTCGCCGAGCTCTGTTTCGGTGCGGTGTTCGGAACGGCGGTCCAGCCGGTTGGAGGAAAAAGCCACAAGCCGGCTGGCTTCGCCATGCGGAGCATCATGGTCAAACAGGGAAAATGTCATATTCTAGAGGGCCTCGAGAAGTCTTTCAGTAAATTCGGCGCGGGCGCTTGTGGCCCAGGGTTTGGCTTGGCCGTGGCCCCAGACTGGTCCTGGCCACGCCGGATCGCCCTCGTCGCGGGCAATGATGTGAAGATGGAACTGGCGAACCTGGTTGCCAAGCGCGCCGACATTGATCTTCAGGCAGCCCGAAGCCTGCTTGACCGCCTTGGCCGCGATCGCCGTTTCAAAGGTCAGCATCGTCTGGTCAAGCGGTGTCATCTCGAAAATCTCGGAAATGCCGCTGCGTTGCGGCACCAGCAGCACCCACGGCCAGCGCGAATCCTCCATCAGCCTGAGCTGGCAAAGGCCCAGCTTCATCAGCAACGTGCTGTCGCGTTCAAGGCGCGGATCGAGAACAAAATCGGACATGAGGACACCGCCGAACAAGGTTGAGGCGCAACTCTAGCAGTTTTTTTTGGCGCTGGCTTGCTTTTGCCTCACTGATTGACGATATGTGGCCTCGGGAGGTTGGTGGTGGACGAGCCACTCGCCAACCGGGTCAGGTCCGGAAGGAAGCAGCCCTAACGAGCCCGGCACGGGTCACCGTGCCAGCCTCCCACCCTTTCGCCCGTCCTGTATTGCTGTGCGCGCTCGAGCGGGCACGCGGGGGGCGCTGCAAGATCTTTTGCAGCCAACTGCCGACCCGTCATTGACGGGGTTCGACCGGGGTGCAAACATTCTCTTTGAATGGCCATCGGGCCAGCGCGAGGGCGGCACGAGGATCATGGACGAAACAACCGGCACGACCACAGTTTCGGCGGGTGCAGGCGCTGAGAACCAGGCGCCGTACCGGGTTCTGGCACGCAAGTACCGCCCGAAGGATTTCACCGACCTTATCGGCCAGGAGCCGATGGTCCGCACGCTGACCAACGCCTTTTCCTCCGGCCGCATCGCCCAGGCCTGGATGCTGACCGGCGTCCGCGGCGTCGGCAAGACCACCACCGCCCGGATCCTGGCGCGAGCGCTAAATTACGAGACTGCAGAAATCGACAAGCCGACCATTGATCTGACCGTGCCCGGCGAGCACTGCCAGGCGATCATGGAAGGCCGCCATGTCGATGTCATCGAGATGGATGCTGCCTCGCATACCGGCATCGACGATATTCGCGAGATCATCGAGCAGGTGCGCTACCGCCCGGTGTCGGCGCGCTACAAGGTCTACATCATCGACGAAGTGCACATGCTCTCCAACCAGGCCTTCAACGGCCTGCTCAAGACGCTGGAGGAGCCGCCGGCCCATGTGAAGTTCATCTTCGCCACCACCGAGATCCGCAAGGTTCCGATCACCGTGCTGTCGCGCTGCCAGCGTTTTGACCTGCGCCGCATCGATTCGGGCCTGCTGGTGGCGCATTTCAAAAACGTCGCCGGCCAGGAAGGCATTGCGATTGACGACGAATCGCTTGCCATGATTGCCCGCGCCGCTGAAGGTTCGGTGCGCGATGGCCTGTCGCTGCTCGATCAGGCGATCGCCCATGGCGGCGGCAGCGTTGATGCCGAAGCGGTGCGCTCCATGCTCGGGCTCGCCGACCGCTCCCGCATTGTCGGCCTGTTTGGCTCGCTCATGGCTGGCGACGTGGCCGCGGCGCTCGCAAGTTTTCGCGATCAATATGATTCCGGCGCCGGCCCGTCTGTGATTCTGACCGATCTGGCGGATTTCACCCATCTCGTGACAAGGCTCAAATTCGTGCCGGAAGCCGGCCAAGACCCTTCACTGACCGAAACCGAGCGCGAGAGCGGCGCGGACTATGCCGCGAAGCTCTCGACCGTCATTCTCTCGCGCGTCTGGCAGATGTTGCTCAAGGGGATCTCCGAGACCGATACCTCAAGCAGGCCTGCGGCGGCGGCTGAGATGGCGTTGATTCGCATTGCCCATGCCGCCAACCTGCCTTCTCCGGAAGATGCCTTGAAAGCCTTCCAGAATTCCGGCGGAGGCTCCGCAGAGGTCAGTGGACAGGCCTCCGGCAGCGGACCATCCGGAGGCGGAGCGACGGCCCGAGCGGTTGGCGAACGAAGGATGCCTCAGGGCGGTAACGGCGGCGGGCAACCGTCAATGCGTCTTGCCCATTCCGCCGAACCTTCCGTTGCAGCTGCCGCCGTTTCCGAACCGGTCGAGGAAGTCGCCATCGGTTCGCTCGAAGACATGGTTGCGCTCGCCGAAAAGCACCGCGACATCGCCATGAAGGTCCAGATCCGGACGGGCGTGCGGCTGGTCAGGATCGAGCCCGGCCGCCTGGAAATTAACCTGGCGCCCGATGCGAGCCCCAGCCTGCCCGGCGAACTGATCAAGAAGCTCGGCGACTGGACCGGCGCCAAGTGGTCGGTTGCATTGAGCCGCGAGGAGGGCGCGCCGACGCTGGCCGAGCGCGAGACCGCCAAGCGCGAGGCGCTCGTCAGCGACGCCCGCCAGGATCCTGATGTCGCCGCCATTCTGGCGCGCTTCCCCGGCGCTCGCGTCACCGATGTGCGCATCGCCGCACTCGAGGAAGACCTCGCAGCCGAGGCGCTCTCGCCAACCGAGGATGGAGATATCCTTCCGGAAGATCTCGAACCCGAAGACAGCTCGGACTGAGCGCGCATATCGCTCCGGCCGCGGCGGCTTGAAACCGGCAAACAACACTCGAACCGGCAAACAACACTCGAAAAGGAGACCTGGATGAAAGACATCATGGGTATGATGGGTAAGATCAAGGACATGCAGGCCAAGATGGAACGCATGCAGGAAGAGCTTGCCGAGCTGGAATGCGAAGGCGTGGCGGGCGGCGGCATGGTCTCTGTCCGCCTCACCGGCAAGGGCCTGATGAAGGGTCTCTCGATTGATCCTTCCATGTTCAAGGAAGACGATGTCGAGATCCTCGAGGACCTGATTGTCGCCGCCCACAATGACGCCAAGGCCAAGGTCGAGGCGATGATGGCCGAGCGGACAAAGGAACTGACTGCCGGACTGCCGATTCCCCCCGGCATGAAACTGCCGTTCTAGGCCTTGCGCAGGGATCGGCTCTTGGTGAGGACAGACTGAAATGCAGAAGCGTGTAACCGGGCCGGAAATCGAGCGCCTGATCCAGCTGCTTGCGCGGGTTCCGGGGCTCGGGCCGCGCTCGGCCCGCCGCGCAGCTTTGCACCTGATCAAGAAGAAGGATCAACTCATGGGGCCCTTGGCGCTGGCCATGAACGAGGCTTTCGACAAGGTCCGCATCTGCTCGACTTGTGGCAATGCCGACACCTCCGATCCGTGCACGGTCTGTACGGATCCGACCCGCGACCAGAGCGTCATCATCGTTGTCGAGGACGTCGCCGATCTCTGGGCGCTCGAGCGGGCAGCCGCGATGAATGCCGGCTATCATGTGCTTGGCGGTACTCTCTCACCGCTCGACGGCGTCGGCCCGGATGATCTGTCGATCGCAAAGCTTGTCGACCGCGTGGCGGCGGGCGGCGTCCGCGAGATCCTGATTGCTGTCAACGCCACCGTCGAAGGCCAGACGACGGCGCACTACATCACCGAGCAATTGTCCGGCTTCGACATCAAGGTTACCCGCCTGGCCCATGGTGTGCCGGTCGGCGGTGAGCTGGATTATCTCGACGAGGGCACGCTGGCAGCGGCCATTCGCGCCCGCACCGCCTTCTAGGAGACGTAACGATGCCGCGGTTTTTCAATCCCGACACCATGCCGAAACCGGCGTCCAACTATGTCCAGGCTGTCGAGATGGCGTCTCCCGGCCGCCGCCTGATCATCTCCGGCCAGATTGGCGTCACTCCGGACGGGGAGATGCTCGCCGGCTACCGCGAACAGGCAGGTCAGGCCTGGCGCAACGCCCTCGCCGGACTCGCCGCCTGCAACATCCGGATCACCGATATCGTGGCAATCCGGGTCTATGACGTGGCGCCGGGCAATGTGAGCGCCTACCGCGAGCTCCGGGACCAGTTTCTTGAGGGCCATGCGCCGGCCTCGACCTATGTCATCGTCGCGGGCCTCGCCCATCCCGACCTGTTGACGGAAATCGAGGTCGAGGCATTTTCTGAACACTGAGCAACCGGTTCTTCCGGCGCCATTTTCCCGACACGCCTGTCGGGTTAGGCTGGAGCCATGATTCGCGCCCTGTTTCTGACCGTCATCCTTGCTTTCTCCGTGACCGCTTTCGCGGTGCCAACGTCGCATGCCGCGACCAAGGCCGGGGTCGAAACCCAGTTCCGCCAGTGGCTTGAAGCTGACCTTTGGCCCGACGCAAAACGCGCCGGTGTATCCAAACAGGTATTCGACAGCGCTTTCGCCGGTGTCACTCTCGACTGGGATCTGCCGGATTTGGCGCCGCCGGGTTTTCCAAAGCCAAAAGCCCGAGCCCAGAGCCAGGCCGAATTCCGCAGCCCCGGCGCCTATTTCAGCGAGAAGCGGCTTCAGGGTCTTGCAGCCTCCGGCCGCTCGCTGATGAACCAGCATGCTGGTTTGTTGCGCCGGATCGAGGAGCGCTACGGCGTCCCTGCCGCCATCATCGTCGCGGTCTGGGGCCGTGAATCGGGCTTCGGCCGGGCAAAGATCCCCCATTCCGCCGTACGGGTCATCGTCACCAAGGCCTTCATGTCGACCCGGCCCGAGTTGTTCCGCAGGGAAATCCTGGCTGCATTGCAGATCCTTCAGCGCGGCGATGTTCCGGCACCCGCGCTGAAGGGGTCCTGGGCCGGCGCCATGGGCCAGCCGCAGTTCCTGCCGTCGAGCTATCTCGACCATGCGGTCGATTTTGACGGCGACGGCAAGATCGATATCTGGAACTCGACCGCCGATTCGCTGGCCTCGATCGGCAATTACCTGGCAAAGTCGGGCTGGGTGCGCGGCCGTGACTGGGGCTTTGAAGCCGTCATCCCGGAAGGGGTTACCTGCGCGCTCGAAGGCCCAGACCGGGCACGGCCGATAGCCGCGCTCACGGAGATGGGCATCATCCGCATTTCCGGCAGGCCGTTTCCCGAGCACGAGCGCCGCGCGCCGGGCATGGTGCTGGTGCCGGCGGGCATTTACGGCCCGGAGTTCGTCGTCACGCCGAATTTCTACGTGATCAAGGAATACAACAATTCCGATCTCTACGCCCTGTTCATCGGCAATCTCGCCGACCGCATGGCCTATGGTGGCGGCGCCTTTGTCACCCGCTGGCAGGACACCGGTGCGATGTTGCGCTCCGACATCGCCCGCCTGCAGTCTTCGCTCGAAAGACAGGGCTACGATGTCGGCGGCGCCGATGGCCTGCCCGGCTACAAGACGCGGCGGTCGATCGGCGAGTGGCAGTCGAAAAACGGCCAGAAGCCAACCTGTTTTCCGACGGCGGCCCTGCTCAAGACCATCCGCTAGCCGTCCTTTGTCGAAAAAGGGCTGGTAGAAGCGCAATTCATCCAGGCATCAATAACATTGAACCTCCCCGGCGAAATCGAGGTTGCTTTTGCCTGCCCGCCGCCCCTACAGATTTGCATTGGGCTGACGCGGCGCCTATCTGTGGCGTCTGTACACGAATGGAGAATGACATGATCGAGAAGCGCGAGTTTTACATCAATGGTGCATGGGTTTCGCCCAGCAAGGCGCGGGACTGCGAGGTCATCGATCCTTCAACGGAGGAAGCCTGCGCGGTGATCTCGCTCGGCTCGAGCGAAGACACCGACAAGGCGGTCGCCGCCGCTAAGGCAGCCTTTGACAGCTGGTCGCGGACCGATCCCGAGACCCGGCTCGGCTACGTCAAGAAGATCCGCGAAGTCTATGCCGAGCGCGCCGAGGACATGGCCCAGGCCATCAGCCTGGAAATGGGCGCGCCGATTGCGATGTCACGCTCAAGCCAGGTCACGTCCGGCACCTGGCACATCGACAATTTCATCACCGCCTTCAAGGACATCGAATTCATCCGGCCGCTCGGGTCGCATGCCCCCAATGACCGCATCGCCATGGAGCCGATCGGCGTCGTCGGGCTGATCACGCCCTGGAACTGGCCGATGAACCAGGTGACGCTGAAGGTCATCCCGGCGCTGCTCGCCGGCTGCACCATGGTGCTCAAGCCGTCCGAAGTGGCGCCGCTGTCCTCGATCGTCTTTGCCGAGATCGTCCATGCCGCGGGCGTGCCGGCCGGTGTGTTCAACCTCGTCAATGGCGATGGTGTCGGCGTTGGTACCGATCTTTCGACCCACAAGGATGTCGAGATGATCAGCTTCACCGGCTCGGCCCGCGCCGGCGCCGCCATTTCCAAGGCCGCCGCCGACACCTTCAAGCGCGTCTGCCTGGAACTCGGTGGCAAGGGCGCCAATGTGATCTTTGCCGATGCCGACGCCAAGGCGGTCGAGCGTGGCGTCCGCCATTGCTTCAACAACACCGGCCAGAGCTGCAACGCACCGACCCGCATGCTGGTCGAACGCCCGGTTTATGACCAGGCCGTCGAGAAGGCCATCGAGGTTGCCGCATCGACCAAGGTCGGCTCCTCGCATGATGAAGGCAACCATATTGGCCCCGTGGTCTCTGCCGCCCAGTTCGACAAGATCCAGGGCCTGATCCAGACCGGCATTGATGAGGGCGCGCGTCTCGTCGCCGGCGGCACCGGCCGACCGGAAGGGTTCAACCGCGGCTATTTCGTCCGCCCGACCATCTTCGCCGACGTCACCAACGACATGACCATTGCCCGCGAGGAGATCTTCGGCCCGGTTCTCTCGATCATTCCCTTCGACAACGAAGAACATGCCGTCGAGATCGCCAATGACACGATTTACGGGCTGACCAACTACGTCCAGAGCCAGGATGGTGCCAAGCGCAACCGCATGGCCCGTCGCCTGCGGTCCGGCATGGTCGAAATGAACGGCAAGTCGCGCGGCGCCGGTTCGCCCTTCGGCGGCGTCAAGGCCTCGGGCCGCGCCCGCGAAGGCGGCGTCTGGGGCATCGAGGAGTTCCTCGAAGCCAAGGCCATCTCCGGCTGGGACAGCGACGTCAACTGATCCGGGCTTTGAACAGGCCCTCGTGCAGCGGCTCGCTCCTGATCGGGGCGGGCCGTACTCGTTTCTAGTCCGAAAACCCGATGCTCGCGCCGTTCTGCAGCGTCTTGCTCGGAGACTGCCCGTATTTTGCCTTGTAGATCTGCGAGAACCGGCCGAGATGGGAAAATCCCCAGCGGGTCGCCACTTCGGTCACCGAGGCCCCGGGCGCGCCGGCCATCAGTTCCTCGTGCACGCGGCGCAGCCGTTCCGAGCGCAGCAGCGCCATCGGGCTGGTGTTGCGGAAATTGCGAAAGCCGAGTTGCAGCGAGCGCGCCGTGACCCCCGCGGCATTGGCGATATCGTCAAGCGAGATCGGGTTGTCGAGATTGCTGCGGACGAATTCCTCGGCCTTGCGCACGTGCCGCGGGGCCGCCGCCGAACGCGTTGGCCTGAGATATCTCGAATAATTGTGCTGTCCGGCTTCCAGGATCCCCGACAGGATCACGGATTCGAGCTGGCGGGCCAGCAGGCCGCCTGACGAGAGCATCACCTGCCCGTTGTCGGCCTCTGTCACCAGGTGCATGATCAGGCCGTAAAGTGCGGCACCGACATCGCTGGTCAGGTCCAGCGGTCCGGAGAAGGTCAGCGGCTTGCTGGCGCCCGAACCGAGAAGCTGTGACAGATGATCCTGCAAGGCTTCGCGCTCCACCTTGACCAGGATCTGCCGGCACCCCTCGTCCCAGATCATCGTGGTCGGCAGGTGCGGATTGAGCACCGCCGCCTTGTCCGGGCAGGAGTAATAGTGGTCCGGCCCGTTGCTGATAGCTGCGCCGCCCGAAAGCGGGATCTGCAGCAGGTAGAAATCCTTGAGTTCGCCGGGCGCGATCAAGGTCTTGGCGCCGTACTGGATGTAATTCAGGGACAGCCGCTCGCCGCTGACATGATTGTGGCAGGCATCGAAACTGCCGCGCCCGATCATGTCCAGCCGGTGCGGGCAGAACACCCGCGCAACCCTTTCGCGCGCCTCATCGAGATCGCTGCTTTCGAACAGGCTGAACCGCGCCAGCGGGCGCGGGGTCATGGGATCAGGCAACATCAGCGCTCCCGACACCGTTGTTGGCAAACATGCATTTGCATGAAAGCACGTTTTTCCCCCGAACGATAGAAATTTTCGTTTTGCGGATAGTCAGCGCTCAAACCGGATGGCGGCCCGGTTTGATTGGCCCAAACTTCTCTTCAACGAAAAGGGGAGAACGCCGATGCGAGGACTGGACGGGAAAGTGGCGATTGTGCCCGGTGGCGCGACCAAGATAGGCGCAGCCATCGTCAAGGCATTCCGGAATGCAGGCGTTCAGGTGATGATCGCCGATATCAATGCGGAAGCGGGCGAGGCGCTGACAGGCGACGGCATCGGCTTCCTGAAGACCGATCTGCGCGACGATGCCCAGATCGCCGCTCTCGTCAAAGCCACGAAAGAGAAATTCGGTCGCATCGATTTCCTGGTCAACGTCGCCTGCTCCTATCTCGACAATGGCGTTGAATCGACCCGCGCCGAATGGCTGGAAAGCCTCGACGTCAACATTGTCGGCTCGGTCATGCTGATGCAGGCGGCACGGGCGGAACTCGCGAAAAACAAGGGCGCCATCGTCAATTTCGGATCGATCTCGGCCCGTGTCGCCCAGACCGGCCGCTGGCTCTACCCGGTCTCCAAGGCCGCGATCCTGCAGCTGACCCGCAACCAGGCGATGGACCTGGCGCCCGAAGGCATTCGCGTCAACGCGGTCTCGCCCGGCTGGACCTGGTCCAACATCATGGACGAGCTGACCGGTGGCGACCGCGCCAAGACCGACCGGGTGGCCGCACCCTTCCATCTGCTTGGACGCACCGGGGACCCGGAAGAGGTTGCGGCTTCGGTTCTCTTCCTGTGTTCGGACGAGGCCAGCTTTATCACCGGAACCGACATCCAGGTTGACGGCGGCTACACCGCCATGGGCCCGGAGCGCGCGGCGCCGGCCATACCGCTTCTGATGGAATAAAACCAAAAATGGGGAACAACATGAGAAAGATCACGATTATCGGCGGCGGCCAGTCCGGCCTGCAACTTGCCATCGGCCTCATCAAGGCCGGAAATTCGGTGCGCGTCGTCCAGAACCGCACCGCCGAGGACATTGCCCAGGGCAAGGTGATGTCGAGCCAGTGCATGTTTCACAATTCGGTCGAGCATGAACGCGAACTGGGCATCGACTTCTGGGCCGACACCTGCCCGCCGGTCGATGGCATCAATTTCCAGGTACCGGCGCCGGACGGCTCCGGCAACAAGGCCATCGACTGGACCGGCAAGCTCGATAACAGCGCCTATTCGGTCGACCAGCGGGTCAAGATCCCGGCCTGGATGGCCGAATTCGAGCGCCTCGGCGGCACGCTGACCATCAAGGATGCGACGATTGCCGATTTGGAACACTACAGCCGGCAGGACGATCTGGTGATCGTCGCCTCGGGCAAGGGCGACATCGGCCGCCTGTTCGAGCGCGACGCGGAAAAATCACCCTACGAGACCCCGCAGCGGGCCCTGGCGCTGACCTATGTCACCGGCATGACGCCGCGCCCCGAGCACTCGGCGGTTTGCTTCAACCTGATCCCCGGTGTCGGCGAGTATTTCGTTTTCCCGGCGCTGACCACCTCCGGCCCCGGCGAAATCATGGTGTTCGAGGGTGTGCCGGGCGGTCCGATGGATTGCTGGGGGGATGTGAAGACACCCGAGCAGCATCTGGCCACCTCGAAGAAGATCCTCGAGACCTTCCTGCCCTGGGAAGCCGCGCGCTGCGAGAGCATCGAACTGACCGACGATAATGGCATTCTCGCCGGCCGCTTCGCCCCCACCATCCGCAAGCCGATTGGTACGCTTCCCTCGGGACGCCAGGTTCTCGGCCTCGGCGACGCGGTCTGCCTCAACGATCCGATCACCGGCCAGGGCTCCAACAATGCCGCCAAGGCAGCCGCGGTCTATCTCAAGCGGATCGTCGCGCATGGCGACAAGCCGTTTGACGCGGCCTTCATGCAGGGCACGTTCGACGAGTTCTGGGACTACGCGCAATGGGTGGTCTCCTGGACCAACATGATGCTGCAGCCGCCGCCGCCCTTCATCCTCAACATCATGGGCACCGCCTGCGTCGAGCCGCGTCTGGCGCACCGCATGGCCAACGGCTTTGACGACCCGCGTGATTTCTTCCCCTGGTTCGCCGATCCCGATGCGGCTGAGGCCTATCTCTCCGAGCTCAAGGCGGCATGAGATGGGCATGGGCATCGATCACGCCACATTCCGCGCGGCCATGGCCCGCTTTCCGGGGGCGGTGACCATCATCACCGCCCGCCACGGGGCCGAGCGGCGCGGCATCACCGCCACGGCTGTCTGTTCGGTCTCGGCCGAACCGCCGAGCCTTCTTGCCTGCGTTAACCGCAAGACCGGCACCTGCGCGGCAATCCGCGAAACCGGAACCTTCAACGTCAATCTCCTGCCCGACCCGGCGAGCCCGCTGGCGATGCGGTTCGCCGGTGCCGACGGTGTCACCGGCGAGGACAAGTTTGCCGAAGGCGACTGGGTCGAAGACGAACGCGGCCTGCCGCTTCTGGGTGAAGCGCTGATCGGGTTTTCCTGCGACGTGTCGGAAATGCTCGAGGCCGGCAGCCACACGGTGTTCATCGGCGAGATCATGCAGATCAGGATCAGCGAAGGCGCGCCGCTGGTCTACGGCCAGTCCCGCTTCCACCGGCTCGAGCCGCTCTGACAGGCCAACCGCTCAGCGGCGGCGATGGGTCGCCGCCACCCGTGACACTTCCTCGTAGATGCCGGAAAGCAGATTGAGTGTCTGCGTGGCCGCGCGCAACCGCTCGGCCAGGTCCGGCACGTCGGCAACAGCCGCGATCAGCAGGCGCCGGCGCAAATCTCCATAGGCTTCGGTGACGGCACGGCCCTTCTCGGTGACCTGGTAGGTCACGCCCGAGCGGCCGGAGCCTTCCCGGAGAACCAGATCTGCACTTATCAGCTTGCGCAGGCTGTACTGGATGTTGGGGACATCATCCCGGTTGGTCAGCCGTGCCAGGTCCTTGATCGTCTTCGGACGCTCGTTCATCCGGATGATGTGCAGCAGCGCATTCTCGGGGCCCGAGGCCGCGACATCCACGACGCCCGCGAGGCATTCCGATTGCCATCGCCCGAAGCCTTCGAAGGTGCGCATCAGCGCAAACTCCAGTTCCGTCGTACTGACCTCGACATCGCTCTTGGCCAGGTGCCAGCGGTAGTCGAGTTCGCGATGTGCCGGTTCGTCTTCGGGTGGCTTGGGGCCGTTGCTCATCAAGTGCTCCTTAAGTCCTGATAAATTTTACTCCTAAAACATATTGACGCAATCGCATTTTTAGATAGAGTTTCTATTATAAATTAAAGCCAATAAAGGAACAGCGACTATGACAAGGAACATGATGCTGGCGGATGACCGCTTTCTGCTCGGTACATTCTCGTCGAACTGCTCATCGGGAATGAGCGTGACCAAGGTTAAGGAGCGATGGGTCAACTCCTGGGAAAACAATCTCGCCCTCGGCCGCCTGCTCGATGACGCGGGCATTGATTTCATGCTGCCGATCGCGCGCTGGATCGGCTACGGCGGCGAAACCGATTTCCACGGCGGTGTGCTCGAGACCATGACCTGGGCTGCCGGATTGCTGGCGTCCACGAAGGACATCTCGGTGTTTGCCACCATTCACACCGCGGCCAATCACCCCGTCGTGGTGGCCAAGCAGATCGCCACGATCGATCATATCGGCAACGGCCGTGCCGGGCTCAACATCGTCGCAGGCTGGAACAAGCCCGAATACGAGGCGCTCGGTCTGAGCCTGCCCGACGACCACGAAACCCGCTACGGCTACGCGCAGGAGTGGTTTGACGTCGTCCGCAAGCTCTGGGCCTCGAAAGACTATTTCGACTGGGACGGAAAACACTTCCAGCTCAAGGGCGTGCACGGGGATCCGCTGCCGGTCCGCGGCGATGTTCCGATCATCAATGCCGCGGGTTCGCCGCAGGGCCGTGAATTTGCCACCGACAATGCCAACTTCCTGTTCACCCCGGCCATCGACCTTGAGCGCTCGACCGAGGAAATCAGGGAACTCAAGGATCAGGCAAAGGCCAAGGGCCGCAAGGTCGATGTGCTGACATTCTCCCATGTCATCTGCCGCCCGACCGAGGAAGAGGCGCTTGCCTATCTCGAGCATACCGCCAAGACCAATGCCGACTGGGAAGCGGTCGACAATCTCGTGCGCCTGCAATTCGCCCATGCGCACAGCTTCCCGCATGACCTTCTGGCGCTGATCCGCGACCGCTTCGCCATGGGCCATGGCGGTTTCCCGCTGATCGGCACTCCCGACCAGGTGGCCGAAGGCATCCTGTCGCTGCATCGCGCAGGCTTCGCCGGCACCACGCTGTCGTTTGTCGATTACGTCAAGGAATTCCCCTATTTCCGCGACACAGTCCTGCCCAAGCTCGATGCCGCAGGCATCCGCTGAGCGCGAGGGAGGCGTGGACGCCGTCATCGAGCGTCTGCCCTCCACCGGCGAATTCCGCGATGCCATGCGCAATTTCGTCGGCAATGTCAGCGTCCTGACGGCGGGCAAGGGTGACGACCGGTCGGGACTGGTGGTGACGTCCGCCATCTCGCTGTCGGCGGATCCGCCGCTGCTGCTGGCCTGTGTCAATCGCTCCTCATCGACCTGGCCGCTGATCGAGCGATATGGCTGTTTTGGCTGGTCGGTGCTTGGCGCGGGTCACCAGGCGGTCGCTGAACGCTTCACCGGCTTCGGTGGCGCCAAGGGCCCCGAGCGATATGCCGGGGCGTCCTGGGTCACGGCAAGAACCGGCGCATCGCTGCTCGAGGACGCGGTGGTCGGCATCGACTGCACGGTCGAGGAGATGATCGACCGCGCCACCCATTCGATCATCATCGGCCGGGTGCAGCAGATCCGGACCCGCCCCGGCCAGGGCGCGATGATCTACTGGAACGGCGCCTTCCGCGGGTTGGCGGACTGACACTACGGGACCGGCGGGCAAAGGTTCCGCCGGTTCCACCTCCGGGCTATCTGCTGGCTTTCAGGCCCCGGCCTGAAACACCACCCGCCCGCCGCAGATCGTGGCTACGACCGCGACATCCTTGATCTCGTCGTGATCCGCAACAGCCATGATATCCCGGTCGAGGATCACCAGGTCCGCCACCTTGCCCACTTCCAGCGAACCCTTGTAGGCCTCGCTGCGCTCGGCATAGGCGCCGCCGATTGTATAACCCCTGAGTGCGGCTTCAAGCGAGAACCGCTGGTCCGGCACCTCCGGCACCCATGCCGTCCGCGTCACCGCCGAGTGGATCCCCTTGAGAATCGAGATGTCGGAAACCGGCCAGTCGGACGCCAGCGCGATCGCGGCCCCCGGGCCTGCGATCTTCTGCCAGGCAAAGGCGTCGCCCCACCGGTCCCGGCCGATATTGCTCAGGGTCGGCTCCAGCGGCAGCCCGCTGCACCCGGGCGCATGCGGCGGCTGGACCGAGGCAACCACGTCGAGCGCCGCGATGCGGGCGAAATCATTGTCATCGACCAGTTCGAGATGCTCGATGCGATGACGCAGGCCCGACGCGCCGTTTGCCGCGCGCGCCGCCTGGTAGCCGTCCAGCACCCGGGCCACCGCCGCGTCGCCGATCGCATGCACCGCGATCTGCAGTCCCATCGCATCGATCCGCGTTGCAAGCCCGGCGAATGTCTCCGCCGCGAACCGCCCGTGCGAGCGGTATCCGGGTTGACCGGGGTAATCGTGTTTCATGAAGGCGGTGCGGCTGTCGATGACGCCGTCCATGAAGAATTTCACGAACCCCGACGCCAGCCATTCATCCGACCAGCGCGCGCGCATCTCGAGCGCGGTTTGAAGGTCTTCGGGCTTCATCTCGGGGACATAGTGGAATGGCACCCGCACGCGCGCGGTCAGTTCCCCCGCCGAGCGGAGCTCTTCGAGCAGGTCCAGCGTGTAGATATTGCCGTCCATGTTGACGATCGAGGTGATGCCGTGTTTCGCCGCATGCGCCAGCCCGCGTCTCAAATGCGCGAGGTCGATGGCACGTTCGGCTTGCGACGGCGCGGGATCCGGTTCGCGGCCGCTAGCCAAGCCCAGCATGGTCCGCTCCTGGCCGCCGAGCCGCATCACCGGGCTGTAGGCCTCCGGCTCCAGCAGCGCGCCGGTTGCCAGACCGTCGGCGCCCATCACCACCTCGTGCCCGTCGGAGGTCTCGAGCCCGTGCAGCACGCCTGCGGCTTCAAGTGCTGCGGTATTGGCCCAGACCGTGTGGTGGTCATGCGCCATCAGCGCCACCGGCCGCCCGGGCAGGATCTTGTCGAGGACCAGGCGCGGCGCCGTGTCGCCGAAGATGCCGTAATCCGGACCCTGGCCGACCAGAAGCGGCGCATCCGGTCTGTTGGCCGCGAAGGCGGTCAGCTCCCTGGCAAGAAGATCGAGGTCGGCGCATCCGTCGAGCTGAAGGTTCTCAAGCTCCGCGCCGCCGATGAACAGGTGCATGTGGCTTTCGATGAAGCCCGGCAGCACCGTCGCGCCCTTCGCATCGATGATCTCAGTGCCAGGACCGGCGAGGCGAGAGATCTCGTCGACGGAGCCAACAGCGATGATGCGTCCGTCCTTGATCCCGACCGCCGACGCGCGCGGCAGATCCGGATCCATCGTCAGGACCGCGCCGTTGGTGATGATCATGTCTGCGGTTGCCACTGGTCTCATCCCTTGCTTGTTGCTCTTGTCCGCAAGAACCCCGCCGCCTACCGGTCGCTCAGGGCTGCCCGGATCGCGTCGATGGCGCGGAACGTGTCGCGGGTCAGCGACGGAATCACGTAATCCGGCCAGGTCGACAGCTTCACCACCAGCAATTCGCTCTTCGGATCGGCATAGATCAGCTGACCGAACACACCGCGGGCGCAGATGTCGCCCCTGTCCGCATCGCGAATCCACCAGAAACGGCGGTAGGCTCCACCGGGCAGGACGGATGTGTAGGGATCGCCGAAGACATCTCTGTCCCCGGTCTGAATTCCGTTGATCCAGGCAGCCGGGACAACCTGCTGCCCGCCGGCCCGTCCGTTGTTCAGTGTCAGCATCCCCAGCCGCGCGTAATCGCGCAGCGTCGCGTTGAAACCGCCGTCGGCAAGCGCGGTGCCTGCTTCATCAACGGTGAAATAGGCGTCGCGATCAGCGCCGATGGGTTGCCACAGATGCTGGCTGACGAGCTCGGCGAGAGACTTGCCGGCCGCCCGTTCCAGTACCCACGCGACCACGTCCGTCTCGATCGAGCGGTATTCGAACGCCCCGCCATGCGGCCTGTGCTTCGGCAGGCTGAGAATGACCTCGCGGATCGTCGGGCGCGGTGCGCTGGCAACATGCGGACGCCAGCCGGAGGCGATGTCGATCCGGGTCATGTCGCTGCCCGGCAAGTTGTAGTCTTCGGTGAAGCGAACGCCCGAGCGCATGTCGAGGACCTGGTCGAGCGTCGCGTCGGCATAGCCGCACTGCGTGAGTTCGGGCACGATGTCTGCCAGCGGCACATCGAGATCCACCGTGCCATCGGATATGAAAATTCCGGTCAGAAGGCCGACAACGGATTTCGCCACGGACTGCGACAGATGCAGTGTTTCCGGCGCCATCCCGTTGAGATAGCGCTCGAAGACAACGCGGTTGCGGTGCATCACCAGGAAGGCATCGCCATAGCTTTCGCCGAGGAAGCGATCAATGGAAACGGTCGTGCCGTTCTCCCGCTGGAACCGGATGTTGCTCAGATCCTCGTAGGCTTCATCGAGCGTACTTGCCGGACCGAAGCCGCGAAACACATCGACGGTTGGTATGAGGCTGCGCACGTTCTGGAACGCCCAGCGGTTGAACGGCGGGAGATCCCAGTTCGCAAGCGTCGGTCGCTTTTCCGGCGGGGGTGGAAAACCCTGCATGATCCCCAGTTGCCGGGCGGTCTTGGGCATAGCCGGTTCAACCTTTCCGGTGTCGGACATGGACATTCTTTCTCGGTTGGGTGGCGGCGCGCGGGGTGTCCCGCGCGCCGGCTCAGGGACTACTGCTTCAGCTGGGTCCAGATCTTGTTGTAGAGATCGACAACTTCCTGCGGGCAGGGGGTGACGAAGTCCGGAGCGGGTGCGCTGGCAGGCATCACGATCTCTGGCGCGGAGAGCATTTCAGGCTCCATGAACTTGTCGCTGCCAAGAATGCCGTTGGCATAACGGGCAAAGTTCGACGTCATACCAGCGTTCTCCGGGTCCATCATGAAGTTGATGAACAGCTTGGCATTGTCGAGATTGGGCGCACCCTTGAGCACCGCGACATTGTCCATCCAGCCGGTGAAACCCTCTTTCGGATAGGCGTATTTCAGCGTCGGCCGCTGCGCCCGGGCCCGCATCGCAGCACCGTTCCAGCTCTGGCTGATGTCGACGTCCTTGGAGGTCAGTTTCTCGATCACCGCATAGTCCATCGTCCGCCAGTGCGGCTTGGCCTTGGAAAGCAGGGCAAGCACTTCACGCAGCTCGTCCTGGTTGCCATTGCAGCGGCCGTAACCGAGATAGCGCAGGCCGGCATTGATCACGTCGTTCATGTCGTTGAGCATGTTGATCCGGCCCTTGAGCGCTTCCGGCGGATCAAACAGCAGGGCCAGAGTATCAATCTCGCCGTCATAGATGGCCGTGTCGACGGTGAACGAGGTGGTTCCCCACTGGTAGGGGATCGAGTAATTGCGGCCGGGATCCCACCAGACATCGACCCAGTTCGGATCGACGTTCTTGAAGTTCTCCATCTCGTTCGGCTTGACTTCCTCGAGCAGCCCTTCGCCGATCATGACCTTGATCATGTAGTCGCCGGGAACGACGATGTCATAGCCGGTGTCGCCCGCCTTGACCTTTGCGAGCATTGCCTCGTTGGAATCGTAGCCGTCCAGATTTACTTTGACGTCGTACTTTTCCTCGAACTTCTTGATCATCTCGGGCGAGGTATAGTTGCCCCAGTTGTAGACGTTCAGTTCGCCCGCGGCCATTGCCGCCGACGATGCGAATGCCACGGCGGATGCGGTGGCGAGAAGCCTCAATATGGTTTTCATCGTTGTTCCTCTCTTTCTTTAGCCGTCCTATCGCTGCATGCGCCGCTGCACGACGAACAGCAGTATGACCAGCAAAACCGAGACCGCGACCAGGATGGTCGAGACGGCATTGATCTCGGGCGTGATCCCGCGCCGGATGGCGCCGAGAATGTAGATGGGAAGCGTGGTCTCCCCCGGTCCCGCAATCATCAGCGTGATGATCACATCATCGAGCGAGACGACGAAGGCGAGCATCGCACCTGCGACGATGCCCGGTCCAAGCAGTGGCAATGTCACCAGGGTGAAGACCTTCAGCGGTGGCGCGTAGAGATCGGCTGCGGCCTGTTCGAGTGTCAGCGTCATGGTTTCAAGCCGGGCGCGGATCGGCATGTAGGCAAACGGAATGCAGAAGGCCGCATGCGCCAGCATCAGGTAGCCGATGCCGGAGAGTCCGGTGATCTTCTTGACCAGAGCGAACAGCGACAGCGTGGCGATTGCCGTGACGATCTCGGGGATCATCAGCGGCTGGTTGATGATACCGAAGACCAGTCCCTGGCCTGCGAACTTCTTCGTCCGCGTGGTCGCCAGCGCCGCCATGGTGGCCACGATCGTCGAAATCACCGTCGCAAACAGCGCAACCTTTACCGACACCCAAGCCGCATTGCGGATCCCGTCATTCTCCAGCGCCTTGGCGTACCAGTCGAGCGAAAACCCTGTCCACAGCACCACCGACCGGTTCTCGTTGAAGGAGAATGCAACCAGCACCAGGATCGGCAGGTACAACGTGACAATGGTTATCCAGGCCGTTGTGGTGAAACCCGGCATGGCCCTGAGATCGCGAACCCGCCTGCGGCGGTGACCCGGTTTTCCCGATGCCGGCGTTGCTGTGGTCGGGTCAGCCATTGTTTGACGCTCCCCTTCTGGCGGCGAGCGCGTTGACCAGCAGAACCACAATCACCAGTGCCATCAGGATCAGCGCGGCAGCCGACCCGAACGGCCAGTTGCGTGATGCCCCGAACTGCATGGCGATCATGTTGCCGATCATCAGTTTCTTGCCGCCCCCCAGAAGCTCGGGCGTGATGTAGGCGCCGAGAGCGGGGATGAAGACCAGGATGCAGCCGGCGACAATTCCGGGCTTGGCCAATGGAACGATCACGTGGAACAGCACTTTCAGCCGGTTTGCATAAAGATCGTAGCCGGCTTCGACCAGGCTGAAGTCGAGCTTCTCGAGGCTCGCATAGATCGGCAGCACCATGAACGGCAGAAACGAATAGATCAGGCCGATAAACACCGCGGTGTCGGTGTAGAGAATGGTCAGCGGCGACGAGATGATGCCGGCCTTCATCAGCATGATGTTGATGATGCCCTCGTCGCGGATGATCAGCAGCATGGCATAGGTGCGGATCAGAAGGTTGGTCCAGAACGGCAGCGTGATCAGGAACAGCCAGATGTTGCGTTGCTCCCGCGGCTTGCTGGCGATGAAATAGGCGGTTGGAAACCCGAGAATCAGCGCGCCGATGGTGGCGCCCAGCGCAAGCCCGATCGACCGGAGAAAGATCGACACATAGGCGGAATTGAACACCAGCGTGTCGTCGAAAATGTCACGCTGGAACAGGAACTGCACGTAGCTGTCGGTGCTGAATTCCCAGGTCACGCCGCCATAGGTGCCGGGCGTCAGGAATGAATAAACGATGGTGATTCCAAGCGGCAGGATGCTGATCGCCAGGATGATTGTCAGCGCCGGCGCAAGCAGCCACGCCCGGGTGGCGCGTTCGCTACGCCTGTTGTTTGCGATCGCGGTGGCAAGCGCCGATGGAGGTTGCCGGTCGCTCATTCCAGCACCCGGATCAGGTCGGGCTGCATGATCGCGCCGATCGTGGCGCCGGGCTGGTATTTGCCCTCGTCGACCGCGCCCGGATTGCGGATGACGATTTCCTCGCCGGTTCCGAGCCGAAGGTGGAGATTTGTCGCCGCACCGAAATACACGATGTTCTCGACAACGCCGGTGAGCGTCGGCGTCTCGCCCGCGCCTGCCAGCCGGACATTTTCAGGCCGGATCGCCACGCTGACATTGCCGGACCGTGCCGAGGCTGTTCCAAGATGCGCGGAGACCATGCTCCCGTCGCGAAGCCGTACCGTCGCCAGGTAGCCATCCGTTCGTTCGACCGTCCCTTCGAGAATGTTGATGTCGCCGATGAAATCGGCGACGAACCGATGCGTCGGACGGTCATAGATATCGCGCGGCGTGCCGATCTGCAGGATCTTGCCGGATTTCATCACCGCGATCCGGTCCGACATGGTCAGCGCCTCTTCCTGGTCATGGGTCACGAACACGAAGGTGATGCCGGTCTCGGCCTGAAGGCTTTTCAGTTCGAGCTGCATGTTCTTGCGCAGCTTGAGATCGAGTGCTGCCAGCGGCTCGTCGAGCAGCAGCACCTTTGGCGCCGGCGCCAGCGCCCGGGCCAGCGCCACGCGCTGCTGCTGGCCGCCCGAAAGCTGGTCCGTACGGCGTCCGGCCATGGCCTCGAGCTGGACCAGCGCCAGCATCCGCTCGGTCGTCTGCTTGATCTCCGCGGTCGGCTTGCCGAGCATTCTCAGCCCGAAGCCGATGTTTTCCGCCACCGTCATGTGCGGAAACAGCGCGTAGCTCTGGAAAACGGTATTGACCGGCCGCCGGTGCGGAGGCTTGTCGGTAATGCCCTCGCCCTGCAGCGAGATCGATCCTTCTGTCGGCAGCTCGAACCCTGCGATCAGCCTGAGCAGCGTCGTTTTTCCGCATCCGGACGGGCCAAGCAGCGTGAAGAACTCGTTTTCGAGAATGTCGAGCTCCACGCTGTCGAGCGCGGTGACCGCGTAGTCTCCCTGTCCGAAGGTCTTCGACAGCGCCCTTACCGACACCGCCGCCTTCCGCTCTTTGGCGATTTCTGTTCCGGTCATCCGATAAATCTGCCCCCGCCGATCTGGCTCACTTTCCATGCCCAAAGGCTAGGAGCCCGGCTCGAGGGGGTAAATACCCCGAAGGGGATAGGCTGGTCAGTCGAGTACCGAGCGCAGGAAATTCGACAGCAGTTCGGATTGCGAGGAGATGGACAGTTTCCGGTAGATGTTCTTCCGGTGGATCTTCACCGTGCCCACGGTTATGCCCGCCACCGTTGACACTGATGCCGAGGAATGGCCCTTGAGAATGAGCGTTGCCACCTCGCGTTCGCGGGCTGTGAGGATGCCTTCGCCAAACGCATCGAGCGCCGCGGTCAGCGTGCGGTCCGCGGGCTGAGGCCCTGCATCGACCGGTCCGGTGTGGCCGCGCTCGAAATGCTTGCCGGTGAGAGCGGCTATGACATCCAGCTCCATTCGAAACGCTTGCACGGCCCGGACACTGAATCGCGGTTCCTTGCCAAGCCGTCCGAGCGAGAAGAAGATTGCCGCCTCGCCCTGCGGTACCAGGATTGCCATCTCGTCCCTGAGGGCGATGTTCCGGTAATAGCGGCGGTAATAGGTCGACCGCATGAACTGGTCCGGCGCCACGTCCCGCAACCGCATCGCGCCATGGTTCCGGCCGGACAGGAAGATGTCGTAGACGGGGTCGAGAAGATAGGCGGTGTCAAGATACTGGTCGACGACATCGCGGTGACGCTCGGCCCTGACATTGTCATAGATATGATCAGGCGTCCGCTGCCTGTGCAGACGGGTGATGAAGGCGCCGCTGAACGGCACGACCGATCGCATGTAATCAAGGATCGCGGGAAAGAAATCAGCGGTGTTGATGGCGGCTATGGCGCGCGCCATGTGCGTTTGCGGTGCGCCTGAAACAACTGGTGGGACAACATGTGTCGTGGGAGGGGGGGCGTCGCTCAATTGCTCAATGTTCCATTCCCGGGATCGTCATCCTGTTTGGCAGGTTGCGACCGGCAACCTGCAGTCCTGGGCCGGTCGTGCCGCGGCTGACAAACCCCGCCCGGCATGCCCGAACCAGGGCTCATGGTGGCAAATCGCAAGGCCGGGTGCCAGCATATTCTGCGGAGCGACCGTTGGCACATCGCGTGGTTACGGTGCGATCGTGGTCATTAGCGCTTGAGGAACGGGCTGCGCGCCAAGCAGCGGCGTGCAGGCGTCAAGCTTGGCCCTGGCTTCAGGGTGGCAAGGGACCCGCCGGGATGGCGGGCCCCTGGTGTCTCAGAGTTTGCCTGCTTCGCGGTAGTAGCGCGCCGCACCCGGATGGATCTGCATGTCGCCCAGCGGCTTGACCGCGTAGTCGATGCTCAAAGCCTTGGCCCAGGGAGCTTCCGAGGTGATGTTGCCGATATTGTCCCAGAACGCCTTGGTGATCTGGTAGACGGTCTCCTCGTCGAGATCGGCCCGTACGCCGATGCCGACGGCTGTATCGTGAGACATCACCGGGCTCTCGTTTTTCTGGCCCTTGTACATGCCAGCCGGCACTTCGGCGAGCGTCCGGTCCGAACCGAGAAACTTGGTGACGGCTTCACCCGAATGGTCCTCGGGTCCGATGAAGCGGACATCCTCGGTCTCGGTGAACTGGATGAACTGCTGGCACGGATCGATGCAGCCATTGACATACATGTCGATCTTTCCGTCCTGGAAGGACTGGTATCCGGTCGCCCAGTTGGCGGTGATGGCCTCATAGTCCTCGCCGGCGACAAGCCCGGTGGTTGCTTCGATCCATGCCTTGGCGGTGTTGTAGGCACCGCCGCCGGCAGGGCCGAGAAACACGCTGGCGCCTTCGATGTCGTCCAGCGTCTCGATATCGCTGCCGGCGCGCACCGTGTAGTGATATTGGCCGTAAGGGAACCACATCAGCAACTGCACGTTCTTTGACAGCTCCGGTGCCTCGGGCTCCTTGGCGTACATCGCCTTGCCGTTCTGCATCAGCCGGTAGATGGTCGGAGAGACCATCGACATGTCGAGATTGCCGCGGCCGACTTCGAGCATGTGCACCGTTGCCGCGCCGCCGCCGGCGACTTCGATTTCGATGTCGCCGAGCGCGTCGGTCACAAGGTTGGCGAAGGTCGCCATGGTGATCGCCTGGCCCAGGCTCGGCTCGATTGTCGCCATCTTCAGGGTTTCGGCCTGAGCGCTTCCCAGGCCGATCATGAGTGCGGCGGTTGCCGCCAGTGTCTGCTGTTTCATCTCTCTTCCTCCGTGTGTTGATTCTTGCTCCGTCAGGTCATGGCCTCGACGGTTTTCCGTTGCGCCGCGCGTTCCCTGATGATCAGCGCAAGGCCTGCAAGCGCTGCCGGTCCTGCAATGATCATCTGCGGCCATAGGCAGGCCAGTCCCAGCGCGACCCGCGCCAGGCGCTCGGTCGCGGACAGCCTGGCGCGGTCAAATCCCGCCAGCGCCGAGGCGATCATCCACATCGCCAGGGTGAAGGCGATGATGATCCAGCCGAGATCGGCCCAGCTCACCGTTGCGATATCGATCATCGCGCGGGAACCCGCAGCGCCTTCTCCGAACCATTCGAAAACCACCTGGAGCTTGTAGAGTACGGCCGGGTGGTAGACGAAGACAAAGGGAATGAGGAAGCCCGCAAGCGCGATCTTGGCGGCTTCGAACCCTGTGCGAACCGGGTCTGCCCCGGCAATAGGTGCTGCCGCGAAGGCGGCGAGCGCAACCGGCGGCGTCACCGTCGACATCATCGCGAAGAAGACCACGAACAGATGCAGCGTCAGCGGCGCGATGCCGACCGTGTCGATGCCCGAACTCAGGGCGATGACGATGATGAAATAGGTGGCCCCGGGCGGCAGCCCCATGCCGAGAACGATCGCACCGAAAGCGACGATCAGCAACACCATGAACAGCGGTCCGTCCGCCACCTGCGCCAGCAGCAGCGACAGCCGCCCGGCGAATCCGGAGGTCTGGATCAGGCCGACGATCAGACCGATCGCCGTCACGATGACGACGATGGAAGCGGCCATGCGACCAGCCTGGACGAAGGCGCCCCAGACTTTTTCGCGGGAGCGGAAATCGGGAAACAGGGCAAGCGTTGAGCACAGTGCCGCGACAAGTCCGTAAAACCCGGCCTTCGGCACGGAAGGCTGGACGAAAAGGAAGTAGGAAAGCACGCCGAGCGGGACCAGGAAGACCAGGGTCTGGACCCATTCGCCGCGGGTCAGCTGCGGCCGGGCATCGTCGGGCAGCGCCCCGATGCCGAGCCGGCGGGCCTCGAAATAGACGGCCAGGAATGTCCCCAGATAATAGAAGATCGCCGGTATCACCGCCGCGACCACGATGTAGCGGTACTCGAGCCCGATCTGGCCGGCAACGAAGAACGCCACCACGCCCATGACCGGTGGCATGATCTGCCCGCCGGTGGAGGCGGCAGCCTCGACCGCACCGGAGAATGCCGGCTTGAATCCCGATTTCTTGATCACCGGTATGGTCATTACCCCGGTCGAGACCACGTTGGAGATCGCTGCACCCGAAAGCGTGCCGAACAGTGCCGAACTGGCAACCGCCGCATGCGCGGCACCGCCGGTCAGCCCGCCGGTCAGCCGGTTGGCGATCTTCATCAACAGGTCACCCGCGCCCGATCCCATCAGGATGGCGCCGAAGACAATGAAGATCAGCACATTGCCGGTGACCACCTGAACCGGCTGCCCGAACATGCCGCCGGTCTGGGCCCAGAAATTGAGCACCATCGTGCGCAGGTTCTGCGCGATCGTCGCTTCCGATCCCGCCAGGATGCCGGCCCATTCCGGCAGCCAGCCACGGGCGAAGAAATAGACGATCCAGAAGATCGAAAAACCGACGATGAAGCCGCCATACATCCGGTAGGTGAGGTAGAGCGTCAGCACCATGGCCAGCAAAAAGGCGACGTAATCCACCCCTGAGACCGATGGCACCATGCCTGCATCGGAGACAAAGATCTTGGCGATCCACGCCGCGAAGACCGCAACCGAAAGCACTGCCATCCCCCAGTTGACGCGGCGCAGGCCGGGACTCTTGTGCAGGGTGAGCGCCGAGACCACGAAGGAGAGGGTGATCGGCAGACCGATGATCAGTCCGGTCGGCAGCAGGAAGCCCTGCTCGAAACTGCGGTGTGCCGCACCAAGCCAGTGCTCCCGCAAAACCAGCCGCTGGTCGCGCCGCGACATCTCGTCAAAGCCGTCTGTGGCGTTTGCAATCACCCAGCGGACGAATTCGCTCAGCGGCCCTGATGCTGCATAGAGCACGATGATCAGCGCGAACGCCACCGCCACCAGATCGGCAATCCGTTTGTCGGCGCGATCTGGCGGCAGATGTTCAGTCATGGCCATCCTGCTCCGTCTGCAAATGGACCTGCCGTGCCGGCCCGCGGTACTTGACTGTCAGCTCCTCCGGCACCTCCGAGCCGTCCACCAGGAACGGCAGGATGCCCTTGCGCGCCGAGGCGCCGCGCATCGCCTCGATGTCGTCGTCTGAGCGCGTGACTCGCTGGGCGTTGCGCCGGCCCCAGCGCGACAGCTTTTCGTAGAGTTCCGCAAGCACTTCCTCGTGCCCCGGCTGCCCGCCGAGATCGTGGAATTCGTCCGGATCGGTCAGGGTATCAAACAGCATCGGGCGGAACCCGCCTTCCGCATGAATGAGCTTGTGGCGCCCGTCATAGACCATGAACAGCCGCGCGTCGTCGGCGCTGACGCCCAGCGCGATCCGCATCGGCGTGACCGAGTAGTCGTATTCGCTGATCACGAAATCCCGCCACTCATCGGGCGTTTCGCCATTGAGCCAGGGCATCAGCGAACGGCCTTCGATGATGTGCCCGGGCACCTTGCCGCCCCCCGCTTCGACGAACGTGGCCGCAAGGTCGATGCTCTCGACCAGCGCGTCGCAGGTGGTGCCGCGGGTTGCGTCGGCCTCGCGGCGCGGATCATAGATGATCAGCGGGATTTTCACCGATGGCTCGTGAAACAGGTCCTTCTCGCCAAGCCAGTGATCGCCGAGATAGTCGCCATGGTCGGAGGTCACCACAATCATGGTGTCCTCCATCCGCCCGGTTGCTTCCAGGTGATCGAGCAGCCGGCCAAGCTGGTCGTCGCATTGCTTGATCAGGCCCATATAGGCCGGGATCACCTTCTCGCGGACCTCGTCGCGCTGGAAGGCCTGAGCGATCTTGTTG
This sequence comes from Parahoeflea alexandrii, assembly GCF_024105735.1. Taxonomy (GTDB): domain Bacteria; phylum Pseudomonadota; class Alphaproteobacteria; order Rhizobiales; family Rhizobiaceae; genus Hoeflea; species Hoeflea alexandrii. The sequence goes on from NZ_JAAAML010000002.1 coordinate 587,141, forward strand.
TTCATGAACGCGCCATAGACCGGGTGCGGATCGGTCCGCTCCGTCGCGTGACGGCGTGCGGCTGGAACACTGTTGGGGCCGAACATGTCATGATAGGGCGCCGGCACGATATAGGGCCAGTGCGGCTTGATGAAGCTCACATGCGCCAGCCAGTTGCCTTCCGCCTGGTCAAGGAAACGGATGGTCTCGGAAGTCAGCCACGGGGTTTCGCTGTCTTCCTCGCGGATGTTGGCCTGCTTGTCGGCATTCATGAACATCCAGCCGCTGGCCATGTTGCCGTCCGCGTCGACCCCCGCATTGGCATAGTCCGCCCAGGGGTTGTCGCCGTCATAGCCCTTGGATTTGAGGTATTCATTGTAGGGCGAGCGCTTGGAATCATAAAACCCGTCCGGCCCCGCGCCCCACAACCCGTCATCGCGGATAAAGGCGTCGAAGCCGCATTCCGACTGCCGCGCGCCGATCACCGTGTCCGGACTCAGGCCAAGCCGCGTCATGCCTTCCGCATCGACCTTCATGTGGGTCTTGCCGAGCAGCCAGGAGTCCATGCCGAGCTTGCGCAGATGATCGCCCAGCGTCACCTCGCCAACCCGGAGTGGAAAGCCGTTCCATTGAGCCCCATGCGAGGAGGCGTAGCGCCCGGTGTAGAAACTCATCCGGCTCGCGCCGCAGATCGGCGATTGCACATAGGCTTCGCTGAAGCGCACGCCCATTTCGGCCAGCCGGTCAAAATTCGGCGTGTGAAGATGCGGGTGACCCGCGCAGCTCAGGTAATCGAACCGGAGCTGGTCATACATGATGAACAGGATGTTCATGTGTCCTCCCAGACACCCGGATCTGCGCCCGGGCCGGGAAGATCATAGCAAACAGACCGATAGCCTCGAAACGAAATTAGTTCATTGGTATAGCTATTGGTTATCGCTGGATGCGGGTGCCAGATAGCGGGCGCGGTTCAGCACCGCATCTGCAAAGGCTTGACCGGCGGGTGTCAGCGGCCGGTCGGCCAGGGTGATGAGCCCGATCTGCACCGGCTCGACCGTGTCTTCAAGCGGCAGCGCCACGATCTCCCAGCGCGGGATGATCTCTTCGAGCATCAGCCCGGGAAACGAACACAGCCGGTCGCTTCCCTCGATCATGGCTAACAGCGAGGTGATCGAGTCCGAAGTCGTGATCGGATCGGGCACCGGCAGGCCCGCCGCCAGGAAGTCGGCGGCGATACCGAAACTGCGCTTGCGCGCGCCAACCATGATCCATTCCGCATCGACGAGTTGCTCAAGCCGGGTGGCGTTGGCATAGCGTGAGCCCTTGCCGGTGATGACGACCACTGGCGTTTTCACCAGATTGCGAATGCTCAGCCCCGCCCGGTCATCCCTGGCGGGCACCGGACCGATGACAAGATCGGCCTCGCCCGAGCGCAACACTGCAAGGGCTCCGGGAGGATGCCCGCCGGCCACCTGGAGATGCACATTGGGGAACTGTTTGCGGAAGCGGTCCATCACCTTGGGCACGATGCGGACCGCCGCCAGCGGCGACACGATCACATGCAGATTGCCCGAGCCGTCCCCCTGGATCTGGCGGATATCCTCGTCAAGCTTGCGGAACTCGGAGCTGATCATCCGCGCTCGCGCAATGATCTTGCGTCCGATTTCGGTCGGCTCCACCCCGCGCGCTGCCCGGGCGAAGATCTTGGCGCCCAGTTCCTCTTCCGCCTGCTTGAGTGTTTTCGTCAGTGCCGGCTGGGATTTCCTCAGGCTGCGTGCCGCGGCCCTGAGACTGCCGGCCTCTGCGATCGCAACGATGGTTTCGACATGCGTGACTTTCATGGGCTTCCCCAACCTGGCCCCACCCGGCCTGGCCTGCATTGGCGCAGCGGAAAGCTGTCCCCGGCGGCGGGCGGGATCATCCGGATCGGCTGGAGCTCCGTTGGTTCGCGGAACCCTAGATTGCCCGGTCCCAATCATACTGGCAGGGTCTGGGCGCCTGCTGTCGAGACGGCCAGACAGCGATCCCTGCAAACGCGCACAACATCAAGAACAAGAACGTCATAAGCACATTCCTTTCCGCAAAGGCGGCAGACACGGCGGCAGCTTCCGGTCGGGCGCGAGCCCGCGAACCTGCTCCGGTATCACCGGATAATGTGCATTTATGGTTAACGAATGCTTAAGTGACTTGTCCCGGTCGTCGTGGAAACTGCAAACATATCGATGTGCGGGCGCTGTTTCAGCGGCTTGAAACAGGATGGCCCCGCCGTTTTCCTGCCTTATGGACCTGTTTATCCGTGTTTCCCGCACCCGCCGGCAATGCCGGTCCGGACGCTCGAAATGGCCGCCTGGACCGGGTTAAGGGCTTGTTAACCAAGGCTTCTGAAATCCTGATTGGCAAACTTTGTTTAGCAATCTGTGAACGATTTGCTCCCTAGTGTCGCCACGCTCAAGGGGCACCTCCGCATGACGCGGGGTCAAGGAATTTATGTGGGGTAATCATGCACATGATGTGCACTAAATGGCTGGCGCTGCTTGCCGGCTTTCTCGGGCTGACCCTGTTGTGGTTGCCACTCAGTCTTCAGGCACAGCTGGTTTTGAGTCTTGCGGCTCTCGGTGTGATGTTCTTCGGCATGACCCGCCAGGACAACGCTGTCTTCCGTCTGATCACGTTCATTTTCTGCGGTGTTCTCGCGCTGCGCTATGCTTTCTGGCGCACCACCGAGACCTTGCCGGCGTTCTCTGAGCCGTTGAACTTCATTCCGGGCCTGCTGCTCTACATCGCCGAGATGTACTGCCTGGTGATGCTGGCAATCAGCTTCTTCATGCTTGCCGATCCGCTCAAGCGCGTCGCGCCGAAGGTCCGGTCACTCGAAGAGCTTCCGACCGTGGATGTGTTCATCCCGACCTACAATGAAGATCCGGAACTGCTGGCAGCCACGCTGGCCGCCGCCAAGTCGATGATCTATCCGCGCGAAAAGCTCTCGGTCTGGCTGCTCGACGATGGCGGCACCGAGGCAAAACGCACGCACAAGGATCCCGTGGTTGCGCTTGCCGCCACGCGGCGCCACGAGCAGCTCAAGGCGCTGTGCAAGTCGATGGGTGTGCACTACCACGCCCGTAAGAAGAACGATCATGCCAAGGCCGGCAACCTCAATGACGGCCTGCGGGTCTCGAAGGCCGAACTGGTCGTCGTCTTCGATGCCGACCATGCGCCGGTGCGCGAATTCCTCAAGGAAACCGTGAGCTTCTTCAAGGAAGACGCCAAACTGTTCCTGGTGCAGACACCACACTATTTCCTCAATCCCGATCCGCTGGAAAAGAACCTCAGGACCTTCCACGCGATGCCGTCGGAGAACGAGATGTTCTACTCGGTGCTTCAGCGAGGCCTCGACAAGTGGAACGCTTCCTTCTTCTGCGGATCGGCGGCGGTGCTCAGACGCAAGGCGCTTGATACGGTTGGCGGCTTTTCCGGTCAGTCGATCACCGAGGATTGCGAGACGGCGCTCAGCCTGCACGCCAGGGGCTGGCACTCTATCTATGTCGACAAGCCGCTGATTGCCGGCCTGCAGCCCGAAACCTTCGTCGCCTTCATCGGCCAGCGCGCCCGCTGGTGCCAGGGCATGCTGCAGATCTTCATTTTGAACCGGCCGTTCCTGGCCAAGGGTCTCACCATGGGGCAGCGCATCTGCTACGCGGGCATCAACCTGTTCTGGCTGTTTCCCCTGTCGCGGCTCGCCTTCATGCTCTCGCCGCTGCTCTACATCTTCTTCTCGCTGGAGATTTATCAGGCCAACATCCAGGAATTCGGTGTCTATGCACTGACCTACCTGATCGCGTCCTTCGCCATGCAGAGCTATCTTTATGGCAAGGTCCGCTGGCCCTGGGTGTCAGAACTCTACGAGTATATCCAGTCGGTCATGCTGGTCGGCTCCATCGTCAGCGTCGTCCGCAATCCGCGCAAGCCGACCTTCAACGTCACGGCAAAGGGCCAGACACTGGATTCGAACGGTCTCTCGCCGATCGCCGTTCCCTATTTCGTCATCTTCTTCGTGCTGTTGGCGGCTGCGGTCTACTCGGTCTGGCGGCTTGCGACCGAACCGGTCGCGTCGGATCTGCTGATGATCGTCGCGATCTGGAATCTGATCAATCTCGGCGTCGCCGGGGCAGGATTGGGTGTGGTGGCGGAAAGGCGGGAACTGCGCCGCAACCAGCGCCTTCCGATCCGCCGCCATGGATTGTTGCGCCAGGGACAGCGCACCTGGACTGTCATCCTGGTCGACGCATCGAGCGGCGGGGTCTCGGTACTGTTTCCCGAGCACGAACCCGATATTGATCCGGATTCGGACTGGTCGGGCGAAATTGAAGTCCGCCGCGGTGGCCGCGCTGTCTCGTTTCCGGTCGCCATCCGCTCGGTCAGGCAGTGCGACGGCACCAACCTGTTCGGTTTTGCCTATCCGCAGCGACGGCCGGAGACCTTCATGGCCATCGCCGAGATCATGTATTCCGACCAGGCCGTGCTGCAGGAGCGTATCTCCCGCCGCCAGGTACGCCTCGACATCGTGCGCGGGACCTTGCGCTTTGCCCGTTGGAGCGTCGTCGAATCATTCCGGGCGACCGCCTATCTGTTCGGTTTCGGCCGTTCCGGCAAGATCGTTTCCCACGCCGATGCACCGATCGTGGTCAAGCCCAACAATGCCCAGATCCCGGCCAGAACGCCGGCAGTGACGGCCCCGGTCGGCGGAGTAAGATCCCATGCGTAACCTGATTTTCTCCGCAGCCGCGGCAATGCTCCTGAGTGGCCATGCCCTTCCCATGGCAAATGCACAAAGCCTGTTGTCGGAGACGCCCTCCGCAAGCCCGGTGGTGTCGCTGCGCGGCCTTGGGGAAAGCACCATCCTGTCGACCCGGCCGATAACCGCCATCAGCTCGACACCCCGTGAGAACGCCAACCTGGTTTCATTCGAGCAGCCGGGTTCGGCGCTGATGCTGGAAGGCGAAAACGACGTCGTCGATCTCACCTTCGTGCTCGATGCCGATAGCATTGCCGCGGGCGGAGATCTGGTCATCGCCTACCGCAACGCTGTCTCGGTCATGCCGGAAGCATCGATGGTCGCCGTCATGATCAACGGATCGTCTGCCGGCGAGTTTCCAATCCGCTCGCCATCGGGTTTCGAGAAACAGACCATCCGGGTTTCACCCGCACTTCTGCGTGTCGGGGTGAACGAGGTCCGTTTGCGGGCCGTTCAGCATCACCGGGTCGATTGCTCGATGGAGGCGACCTATGAATTGTGGACCGAGATCGATCGCAACCTCTCCGGTTTTCTCGCCAGATCGCCGGTCAGGCCAGATGATTTTGCTGCGCTGCGCGGTATCGGCCGCAATGACAACGGATTGACCGACTTGCGGCTGATCCTGCCCGAAGGTGCGGGTGCTGATGCGCTCAACCGCGCGGCGCCGATACTCCAGACCCTGGCGTTGGCCCTCAACCGTGATGATCTCTCGGTCACGGTTGCCCGTAGCCCAGGTCATGGTCCGGGCATCGACCTGATCGTCGCCGTGGACGAGGATCCGGCTTCGCTCGATGATACTCGCGGCAACGAACCTTATGGCCTTTCGGTGTCGCAAGCTGCCGCTCCGGGGCGCGCCCGGGTCGTTCTGCGCGCCGCCTCGGCCGGCGAGATCCCGGGCTTGCTGCTCAGCGCCGTCCAGGGACCGCTCCAGCCGGTGCTCGACAGCGGCATTCGCGCCGGCCGCAAGGGCGAGATTCGCGCCGGTGAATCAAGCGTCTACACGCTTGCCGATGCGGGCTACGTCGCAACACCCTTCAGCGGCAGGCTGTTCCACACGCGCTTTGACATGGTGCTACCCGCCGATTTCTACCCCGCGGACTATGCCACCATGGATCTGGCGCTGCAGGCCGCAACATCGCCGGGGCTCAAGCCCACCTCGCAATTGCTCGTCCGGGTCAATGGCCACATCGTCAAGAGCCTGCCGATGCGCGACACCGGTGGCGAGGTGTTTTCCGGCCGCAAGCTGGAATTGCCATTGCGCGCCTTCCGCCCCGGCCGCAACCAGATCGAACTGCTGGCCGAGCTCGAGCGCGCGGCCGACGACCGCTGTCTGTTTGCCGAAAGGGACGACTCGGTTCCCCGCTTCATCCTGCTCGATACAACCGAAATCAGGGTTCCGGCGCTGGCCCGTGTGGCCCGGTCTCCCGAACTTGCCGCCATGGCCGGTGCCGCCTACCCCTATGCCGGCCCGTCCGGTGTTGACGTCCATGTGCTCAAACCGGACTCCCGGTCGATCTCCGCAGCCATGACCATGATTGCCAAGGTGGGTCTGGCGGCGCGGGCTCCGGTCATCACCCGGATTGCCTTCGGTCCACCGGCGTCTGACACCGGGAACGCCATCGTCATCGCACCCAGGCGCGAGATCGAGCACCTGTCGCAAAATGGCGCCGCACCGGGAGAGACAACGGCGCAGGTCATCGATTTTGCACAGGCCAGCGACTTCGCCGATCCGATCGTGACCTCGTCGATCAATCTGCCAGGTGCTGCCATTCCGCTGGCGATGACGACCGACCCGGCGGCGTTGCTTGCTGCCTTCCACCAGAAAACCCGTGATCTCGGCGACGCCGGATCTCCGGTGCGTAGCTTCACCTCCGGCATAAATGATGCCTACCGCTCGTTCAGGCAGTGGCTCAATTACGAGCGCCCCTCCGATTCCGCGCCGCTGCAGGAGGCCCGCCGCAAGGCCGAGCTGTGGCAGCGCCCCGGTGTCTCCGGCACCGGCGTGGTCACCTGGCTCACCGCGGACACCTCGTCGGATGTGGTCGCAGCATCGCAGATGCTCGCCGATCCCGCCGTCTGGAACCGGGTGGAAGGCGAGAGGGTCATTCTCGATCTGGACACAGGGTCGATCAGGACCATTCGGCCGCAAGGCCACTTTTCCCATGACATCAGCGACTACGGTCCCGGCAATCTGCGCCGTATTGCTGCGGCCTGGTTTTCCGACCACTTCCGCATCTATGTGGCGCTGGTCATCGGCCTGATGGCGGTCTTTGCCGTCTGGCTCGGCCGGGCAGTGCCGGGCGCCGGCGTGAGGACCGACAAATGAGAAAGCTTGACCGTCAGATGACGCAGTCCGGAGTATCACGGCCCCGGCCCGCACGTGGCCTTTCAATCAGCCTGGCAATGGCAATCCTGCTTGGCGGTTCTCTTTCCGGCCTTGCCGGCGACGCCAGCGGCCTGCTGTTCGAAGCCGCCCGTCCGCCGTTCCCGGCGGAGCCAGCCAGCCGGCAGGTTTCGCAATCCGGCGCCGGCACTGCCCCCGCACAACCTGCCACCGCCGAGGTCCCGCAGCTTGATCCGGTGCAGACCGCGGCCCTCTACTACTATGCAAAGCAACGCCAGACCGGCCGGGTCGAGGCCGAGCTCGCGCGTCTGCGAGCGCTGCATCCCGGCTTTGTGCCACCTCAGGATCTCTACATCGCCGCCGACCGGATCGTTCCGGACGAGACCAGCCTCTGGGATCTGTTCGCAGCCGATGACTTCACCGGTATCGATGCCGAGATCATCCGCCGAAAGGCTGCCGACCAAGCCTGGGAGCCGACGCAGGACTTTGCCACCAAGCTGGCGCGCAAGAAGCTGCGTGTGCGCATGACGGAGCTCGCCCAGGCGGGCGACTGGCTGGCGGTGGCCGATATCGCTGCCGGCATCGACCCGGAAACCGAAACCGACGTGGACCTCGTCTGGACGGGCATCGACGCGCTTTCCGCTTCGGGAAACAGGCAGGGGTTGGCACGCATGTTGCGCGGCCTTCTCGATCGCCAGGGCAAGAACCGGCTCTCCGACGAGCATCTCGTCGTCACCCTGCAGAAGGCATTGCGGGATTTTCCTGCCTCCGAAATCCGCGTTCTGGCGGCAGGCCTCTGGCCGCAGGAGAACGGGGCCTTCCTTCCATCCGCGCTGCGGCTTGACCTGGCTCGAAAGGATGTCGCGGATTTCAACGCTTCGAAGGATGCGGCTCCTGTGGCAGTTGAGACGGTGGGCCTGCTGGCCCTGGAGGCCAGGACGTCCCGCAAGCCGGAAGACCTGTCGCTGCTCGGTTGGCACGATCTCAAGCTGGAAAACCCGGAGGCGGCGGAGGAATGGTTCACCGCCGCGATGGAGATTGCGCCCGATCCGGAAAATGCCAAGGGCATGTATCTGAGCCTCGCCAGGCAGGCGAAGGACAAGCAGGCTTTCGAATTTGCCAGCCTCCATCTCGATGTCCTCTCGGACGATCCGGCGTTCCTTCTCAACGTTCTGTCTCCGCGCTTTGGCAAGCCGGGGCAGGCCATTGTCAGCGAGGATGCCGTGCTGGCCTATTCGACCGCCATTCTGGAGACAGGCGCGGCCGATCATGCCGAGATCCTTGGCTGGTATGCCTACAATTCCCGGCAGTTCGAGGCAGCCGAGGCCTGGTTCCGCCAGTCCTATGTCTGGGAGGCTACGGCCGACCGGCTCAAGGGCCTGGCCCTGACGATGCTGCGGCAGGGCCGGAAAAAGGACTATGCGGCCCTCAAGGCCGAACATGGCGGGCTCTATCCGGATATCTGGCCGGAAATCGCCGCGGCACCCACGCCTGACCGGAAGGACGCTGCTTCGGTCGCCGAACCGGCGCGCGGCGTCAAGACAAGCTATGTCCGGCATTTCGAAGCGAAAAACTATCCTGCCTGCCTGCGGGAAATCGACAGGCTCGGCGCATCTGCGCAAAAACCCGCCGTCGCCCTGATCCGCGGCTGGTGCGAACTTGGCCTCAAGCGGTTCAACGATGCGCGATCATCCTTCGAAGTCGCCATGAGCGGCACGGGACAGCAGCGTTCCGATGCGGTCTATGGTGCCGGGCTTTCCCTGCTCGGTGCAAGGCTGACTGACGAGGCAGAGGCGCTGATTACGGCCTGGCCGCTGTCGCAGGCGCGCGAACGCGAGCTTCGCGTCGAGATCTACATGCAGCGGGCCCGCTCCGCCTTCGAACAGCAGCAGTTCGAGAGCGCGTTGGCCGCACTCGATGCGCGCGCCGCGCTCGTGGCCGAATCCCGGGATCTCATGCAGATGCGTGCCTGGGCCTACTACCATCTCGGTCGCTCGGACCGGGCCAAGGCCATTTTCCGTCAGCTCAACATGGTTATTCGCGATACCGCCGCGCTGGCCGCAATCGAGATGATCAATACCAGGGAAGGGAATTGAACCCCAATGATGCCGCGTTTCATGGCCATGATGGCCTTGGCGTTTTCCGTATCAGGATGCGCCACCGGGGATGACCCCGCCGTTCTTTACACCGGTTCGATAAAGCCCGTCGGCCCGCCGCTGATCGCCGATGTTTCGCCGGATTATGCCGCCGCCTATCTGCCGCCGGTTGCGGGCCGCGTGGAAGCCGTGCGGCAATCCTCCAGGCCCGATCAGATCGACCAGAGCATCCTCTATTCGAATGCGGGATATCTCGCCGGCGAGAACGAACTGACGGTGTCCATCGCCCCTGCTTCGTCCGCAAAGTCCTACACCAGGGCCCCGACACAGCGCGAGATCATCAATGAGATCCGGACAGCTCTTCCGGGTGCGAGACTGCAGATTTCGCCGTCGATCGGCCGCAATTCGATCGGCCCGTTCGGCTATGCGTCCGGTCCTGCGGCCGCTGGCGGATCCTGCATCTTCGCCTGGCAGAACGCTGCCGACATCTCCGGTGAAACACGCAAGGGCAAGGGCTTTGGTCTTTTGACCGGGTCCCGCTATGCGGCCAGAGTGAGGCTGCGCTATTGCCACCCGGAAATGAACGAAGCGGCGCTTGTCGCCCTGATGAGCGGCCTTCGGCTTCGCGAAATCTCGGCCGGCACCATCGAAATGCTGCGCTTTGCCGAAGGGTCTGGCGTGACCGGACGGCGAGGATACGACATGTCGACAGCCGAGCCCGCGAAGGTGATCAAGACCGCCGGCACCTCGGCCAAGACGGGCGTTAGGCGTGCATCTTCCGAAAAGGCACCACCGGAAAGCGCGGGTCCCGTGTCCGGTACGCCGCGGGTGATGATGCCCGCGGAACTCGCCGGTTACAGCGCGGCGCAAGCGACGAAACCTGTTCTTGTCGCCAAGAGCGGCGCAACGACCATTACCCGGTCAAGCGCCCCGCTTGTTCCATTGCCGGCCGGTCTCGGCAGGTAGTCGGGCTCTTGTTGTTTCGGGAGCCGACATGCGGCCTTCCTGCAAAGGAAAGCCGATGACGGGTTTGAGCAAGGTCTCGAATGGCAGCTGGACCTTGCCGAAGGTGGCGAGTGCGCGGGCGCACCGCATCATCGCGTGGGGCGGCTCGGATCGTTCCCGGCGGCCTTGGCCGCTTTAGTGGCAACTTCGACAAACAGTCGTTACTCCGCCGCTTCTCCCCGGCCGGGCAGGATACTGTCTTCGATGTGCGCGCAGTCTTCCTGCAAGTCACCCATTTTTCAGCGATCGGCACTGAAAGTCCTTGCCGGGGTTTGCGTCACGGTGAAATCACAAAAAAGCCAGCTGGATGAGACATCCAGCTGGCTGCTGCTGGCCGGGGGAGGATCCGGCCGGCGAATTGGTCAAGGTGTAAACCTTAGTTGGTCGTGACGATCTTGCAGCGAGCGGCGCCGACTTCCGAAAACTCGACCTTTTCTTCGATGCCGCGTGCGCAGGTGTCCTTCAGAGCTGCCTGCTGCTCGGGAGTTGCACCGTCCCAGCGTGCCTGGAAGTCTGCATCTTCGCGGTCGTTGCCTTCGGCATCCATCATGATGTCGACGACGGCGGTGTCGCCACCAGCCATGGTTTCCATGGCCGAACGATTGTACTGCTGAACGCCCTCGGCGAATGCGCCGGTGGCAAAAATGGCGGTGAGTGCGGTTGCTGCGATGAGCTTTTTCATGATGTTTCCCTTTCGTTAATTCGTACAACAGGGAAACACCACGGGCCGGAATTGGTTCCAGAAGAATCTAAAAAAATCGGCAACGAAAGGATCGTGCACGCTCGAAAAAAGCAAGTGCGCCATGTCCGTCCTACCGGACCTCTGCCGGTCTTACGGCCGGTATTGTCCGGTCGATTCGGTAAGCCGCGTTCGGCAGACCGGCTCAGGCATACAGCACGGAATCATAGCCGTAGGTTTCGCTCAGCTTCTGGCCGAGGATGTGCTTGTGCTTGTGCTCGAAAGTGAGGAACTCGCTCAGCGTCGTCGAGCTCTCGCGTGGCCAGAGCAGCTGCAGCCGCCGGAGTTTCGTCGGCACCCGGATACCCGCCTCTTCGGCACGCACGATGATGTCGGAAATGTCGTCCCAGGTCTTCTGCATCTCGTGTGCGGCGGCAAACTCGACAATGGCCGCCTTCTTCTTCTCGTCGGTCGGGGTGTTCATCGAGGCATTGTCGAGCTCGACCTGCGCCATCTTGCGCATGTTGACTGCGTTGGGCAGCAGCCAGTTCTCGACATTCTGCATGTTCTCGGCAACACTGCCGACCAGCTTCTCGTCAAAATTCCGCATATCGAAATTGCAGCCCGATTCGGTCAGCAGCCCGCGCAGGAATTCCATCAGCTTCTTGCTGTCATTGGGCAGCAGATCGGGATAGTTCTTGTAGATGTCGGCAGCGATCCGGCTTCTGTAATAGGCGTTTCGGCCGAACCGCGCGAGCAGGGACTCGTAATGGTGGCCCGCCACCTTGTCCCGCGCGAGGTCGGATTCGGTCAGCGTCGCAATCAGGTTTTCCAGCACCTCCTCGCTTGCGCCCTGTGGCTGCCAGCGGCCGCCCTCGGTGGTGGCCGCAGCCGGGCGCTTGGCGGATTCGCCGAGAGCGCCGTGGAATGCATCGAAAATTTCACCGGCGTGTTTCAGCTCCTCCGAAAGCTGCTTGAGCATGCCCCGTTCGATCGGCCGCGGCAGACCGCCGGGCTCGCACAGCGATTCGAAGATCTTCGGTTCGCTGAACGACAGCCACTCCCGGAACTCGACGTCGCGCAGACGGGCGTCGATGAAATTGACCAGTTCCGCCAGCGCCGGCAGATCGTCCCCGGCCGGGCTCAGGCCGTTGATCCGGTAGACGCAGGTCTGCAGCACCGGTGTCCGTGCCAGGCGCATGATCAGGAAGGCCGCAACGATCTGGTCTTCCAATTGCGGCAACGCAACGAAAGCCTCTTCCCGCCCCAGCAGGCTCAACGCGCGGACCAGGATATTGCCGTCCCGTGCGGCCCTGAAGTCGTCGCGGGTGGTCCAGAAATCCGGATTGATGGCATCGGCCAGCAGCCACGGCGCCGGATCCTGTGTGAACGCATCCCAGGCGAAGGCGCCATCGGCATCACCCATGCCGTAAGAGATCGCCGAGTGGACCTTCAACGGAGTGAAGTCGAAGGGAGAATAGGGCGCTCCGACCCGGTCATGTTTGAGGCTCAAGGCCGGCGGCAGCGATTCGAAATCGCTCGGCTCCGTCAGCGACGAGCGCTTGGCCGGCCGGTGCGCATCGATTTCCGCGATCTTCTTGTGGCTGGAGGTATAGACGCCGCGCAGCAGCTGCAGCCCGGTGGTGTTGGCCTTGAAAGCGATGATGCTGTCGGAACTCAGATGCTGGCCTGCGCGCAGCTTGCGACCCATTGTGTCATAGAAGACCAGATGGTCTCCGGCCGAGATCTCGTAGACCGAAAGCTTGACCTTCTCGCCAGTGTCGTTGGGGACCACATCGACGAAGTAGTCGGGTGACGAGAGTTCGAACCAGCGATGTTCCTGGGTCAGGATCTCGATGAGGTTTTGCCCGGCATCGTCCACCTCGGCCTCGTCCCAGTCGCCGCTGCGCGAGAGCAGCTGCCGGTAGGCATCGACCAGATTGTCGCTGATCGACTGGAAGGTGCCGGGATCGATATCAATGATATCGCTCCACTCGTTGGCGCGCTGGCGATGCGCCGAGACATGCAGGAAATACAGCCCCTGCAACAGCGGCCGGCTTCCCTCGATGGTCAGAACCGCGTTCTGAACCCTGTCGTTTTCCACCGAGGCGCGTGTGATGGCGGTCGCGTCGTCATCTCTCGCCACAAGCTCGGCTTCGGTGATGTCATAGCCGACCGGGAAGATCTGCAGCGCGTCCTCGAGATGCGGAACCTCGAGGCGGAAACTGGAAACGGCAACGACGTTTGCCAGTTCGTCGGCTTCGTGCACGGGCCAGGATGTGAAATACCCGGCCCAGCCGATATGGGCATTGGGTTTCTTGACATGGTGGATGCGCTTGTCCGACCAGACGAACCTGGCATCGGGGTCGTCTCCCGGCTCCTCCGGAAGCGCGATCACCACATTGCCATATCTCGCATTGGGTACAAGCCCATCGGTCTCGCGCGCCAGCTCGAAGGCCTTGAGTGGCCTGGCGGTCTGCGCATCATCGATCAGCAATTCGACGGAATGGGTGCCGCGCGGCAGGCGAAGCGTTCGCAGGAAGCTCTCGCCTGGACCGATCGAGAATGCATCGACGACGATGCCCGACCGGTTGCCCTCACGGAAGGCATGCGGCTTGAGATGGCACAGCACGATCGCTCCCTTGCGATGCTTGACCAGCTCTTCGCCCTTGCTGGCAAAATATCCCAGCACCGCCTGGTCTTCGCCGTCCCAGGCCAGCCAGACATTCTCGCAACCCCCGCCCCGATAACCCATTCGACTCTTTCCTGTACTATTCAAATGGTTTATTGCTTGGAGAAACCTACAATGAAATTCAGCGAAAGGGAAAGCTGAATTGGCTGTTAATGCTAACGACGAGATACATGTCGGCCTTACCGGACCGGTGAGATCAGGGAAGACGAACTTGTTCGTCGACTTCGCAAAATGCGTCGAGTTGAACTTTCACGGGTTCCGGCAGCTTCATAACATCAAAATCGAAACCGATCGGGTCAACCGAAAATTACTTCGCAGTTACTACCGGAATCTGCCCGACGCGACCGAAAGTGTCACCGATATCCGGTTTGATCTTGAACTTGATCTGCCGTCGCGCAGTGATCTTGACCTGGCGGGCGGACTTGAAAACCGCCAGTTCACCATTCACGTCCGCGATGCTCCGGGCGAGGCGGCCTTTCCAAGCAGCGAACTGGGCGGAAAGGCCAATCCGCATGCCGAGAAAGCCAAGGAGCTCGATGAATGGTTCTCCCGGGCAAAGGGGATCGTGTTGGTCATTTCTGCCCTGAACGCCGGCACCGACGAGGGCTTCGAAGCGCTCATTGATAAGGTCGAGGATTTCTTCGAGCGGGCCGGAAAGCCGGAGTTTCAGAACCTCGAGCGGGTGGCGATCGCAATCAGCATGTTCGACCTGCTGCTCCTGCGCTTCGGCAATCGCTCGCGCGATATTGCGACCGAGCCCGAAGCCGTGCTCGCAATCCTGCACGCGCACATGCGCCCGGCCTTCGACATCATCAAGGATTTCCGGCCGTTTCCGTCGCAGGAGCGCGATATCGATCTGCGTTTCATCGCCACGTCGAGTTACGGCTTCCACCCGCAACTCGGCTGTGCCAACATAGACGCAAGTGCCGAGATCCTCGACCCCGGCAATTCGCGGTTCCCGGTACCGCTGACACCGGACAATGTCCGCTATCCCTACATGACCGCGGATCCGTTCATCTTCGCAGCACTCGGGCTCGACAGCCCGTTCCTGTTCACGCGCGACGAGATCCTCAGCGGAATACTGAAGGACCGGCAGGAGCCGGCCGTTGCCGCCGAGCCCGCGCCAAAGGCAGCGCTCCAGTCTCCCGAGACAAGCGAGAATTCCCCGGTCTGATCAGCGCATCGACAGCCCACAGGCCTGGCTGAAATGACGTACCGTCTCAGCCGTTGAGGCCGCATCCGATCAATGATGACCGGCGGCACCAAGATTTAATCCGGTCGCGACATGGCGTTGGCAACTGCAGTTTGAGCCGTTCCGGGGAAGCAGAAACCGGTGCCGCCAGGGGCGAGCACCAGACTCCGCTCTATATCTCACGCCTGAAATTTGGCCTGACCACCACGGGCCGGCGCCGGCGGGGTCGCTGCGCCGGATTGGCCTCGGTGTCATCCATGGCTTCAGCGGCGGAAGCGGCGAGCGCTGTCTGCGCTGCCGCCGCACTTGCCGGAGGCCTTTCCTCACCGCCCTGCCGGGCCGCGGCATCGCGCGGTTCAGACACCGGGTTCAGGCCGTCGGCGACAGCCGTGGTCTCCAGGACGCTGGCTTCGGGCTCGGGCGCAGCGTTTCTTGCCTCGAGCGCTTCGTTGTGCCGGCTGATCCGGCGACCCACCTCGGCCAGCCCCTGTTCTGAAATCAGGATTCCACGGCTGGTTTTCCGGGCCAGCTGCTTGCGGACCAGGCTGTCGACGATGAGCCGCATCTGGCTGCGCATTTCGTGCGAGTAATCCTCGTCATAAAGCAGCGGCAGCAGATAGCCCTGCTTGTCATACACCGCGTTCAGGATGACGTTCTTGGCCGCCAGCACCGAGTCCGGGTCGTCCGGCTTGGCGTCGAGGTCGAGATCGGCGACATCAATGTCGTCCTTGCGGCGTGACTTCTTGGCGATGGCATTGGCGTCCCAGAACAGCTTGGAGAGCAGAAGCGACAATTCCTGCAGGAGAGCCAGCAGGGCGGGGAAATAATCCCGCGCCGAAGCCGTTCCGTTGAACAGCGCCTCGACCTTGCCGATTGCCTTGCTGATCGCGTCCTGGGAAGGGTTGATGCGGTCATAGAGACTGGCCAGATCCTCGCGATAGGGGCCCCCTTCCAGTCCGCGCGCCTCGGCCGCGGCAAGACAGGTTTCCAGCACGTCTGCCCGCATCTCGTCATAGGCGCGGGTGATCGGCTTCAGCCGCTCCGGACCCGATAGGTCCAGCATGTCGTTGCGCAATCCGTCGATGATCTGCTTGCGGCGATCGGTCTCCTCGCAGACCTGGTTGAGGGCGGCCTGGTCGGCTTCCAGTGTTTCGATCTGCCGGAACACAGCCATCAGCGGCTGCGGTTCGCATGCGGGCAGGTCCGACATCGATTCGAGATCCGACAGGATCTCCGTGACCACCTGGCAGTAGCTGGCGGTTTGCCTGAAGCTAGTCTGGGAGGGTGTATCGACGAAGGCATTGACGCTTTGCAGAAAGCCGCCGGCATCAAGGGTGTAACCCGATGCGACATCCTCGCTGAGCTGGTTTGCGGCTGACTCGATGTCGGCAGCGATCTTGACCAGCTCCGACTGAAGCGCGGCCTGTTGCTGGCTCGCGCCGAGCAACTGGTCGCGGGCGGAGCTGTACTGCTTGTCGGCGTCAACCAGCTCTGTCCGGGTATCAGCGAGCTTTTCTCCCAGCGCGTTGTAGCAGGTGCCGGCCAGTCCGCCACCGGTGCCTGCACGGCGCCTGCGATTGCAGGCGGGATCACTCACCAGCTGACCGGCAAGCCCGTCGGCCAGAAGAATGGCCTTCTCGCCGGGTGGCACGCCCGGTTCGCCTTCCTCCTGCTTCAGGGCCAGTTCCAGCTGGTCGGCGAGGTCGGCGGTCGCGGCTTGTCTTTGCTGCCGTTCAGCGACCAGGCTCTCCAGAGCGTTGATCTGGGTCGAGAGGCTGGAGAGCTCCCGCTCGGCTTCGCCCTGCCGCGTGGTGAGCTGGGCCTGGCGATTCCGGAGCTCGACCTTTTTGGCTTCGACCAGCGACTGGATTTCGGAAGCGATCTCCTTCTTGCGGTCACGGTCGCGCAGTTCATCGGTGAGCGCACCCATCCGGATCGAATAATCCTTCAACGCCTCGTCCGAAAGCAGGGTGGCTCGCTTGTCGGCGTAGCGATCGTTCATGTCCTGGCTGATATCGTGAGCGTAGAGCCCCATCTGGCGCAGATTGGTCTCGGCATTTGCGAGGTCGGAGCCGCCCACGCTGAGAAACTGCTGATGGTAGGACGCAAAGGAGGAAATCCAGCAGATCGCCACCGCCACCAGGTAGAACGGCATGACCAGCGCCACCTGCGTCAGCCGGTTGGAGGAGATGCCGTCGCCCAGTACAAGCGATGTAAAGGCGAGAAAGCCGACAGCAAGTGCTGTTATGCCGACCCAGGCATAGGTCTCGGTCATGAATATTCGAGCGCCACCACTTGTCGCGTAAGCAGTCATGAAGAATGCAACCAAAGCGAAGACAATAATGAATGTCTGCTTCAGACGCGTGGTGCTTAGGATTGCAGTCCCGTCATTCTGTTTGCTGTCCATCTCAACGCCTGCTCCCTTTACTCAAACACGAATGGTCATCAACCCCGGCGTCGTGGCGGTATACGAATTGTTAACACGGGTGCTTTCATTCCCGCAAGGCGAGTCGCCACGAGAAGCACCAGCGCTGCCGGTATTGCCATGAAGAGGTGATGACTGGTTCCCGCCGACAGCCATGTCATTGGCTGCCCCATCACCGGCAACAGGCCGAAGGCATTCGACCAGGCCAGTATCCATTGCATCAGAAACAGCATGCCCGCGCCCAGCGCTATACAGGCAAGCGCCTGGTCCGCACCCGTTTCAACCGGATCGCGCGATCGCTTGGCCTGCAGTTTCAGATAAAGCCCGATGACGAGGAAGATGAAACAGGCCTGCAGCGCGATCAACAGCGTCGCGGCGGCATTGCCGTGACGGGTGGCAATGTAGGTGGCGGCAAAATCGCTCTGTACCACGGGAACGCAATGCGGCCGCACCGGCCCCTTCAGGGTCGACGGCGTGCATCGAAGCGTGTCCGCCTGTGGCGCCTCGTCCGGGCAGGTGATCCCCAGCCCCTTCGAGATCCCGTCGCCAAGCCACTCGACGGCCTTGCCGACATTGTAGGGTGCGGCTGTCAGTTCGGCGCTCAACCCGCATTGCGCATTGGCAAGCGTGGCCCGTGATCTCAGAACGTGGAAGTTCATGTCCCGCAGCATCAGCTGCCGAGGCTCCTCATATCCGCCGGTGCGGCCGAAACGCAGGTCGGCCCAGCTCATCAGCCGCTCGACCGGCAGCCGTCGGCCTTCACCCAGCACCTTTTCCAGTTCGGTGATCTGCTTGTCCGGACCGTAAAACCAGGACCAGTCCTGCACCCCGAGCCCCGCCTTTGTCGGCACGTCCCGCAGCGCCACCGCCATGACCAGCGCGATCAGAGGTGCGGCGATCGCGACCCGCGCCAGCGTCCAGTTGACGCGATTGCGGAATGCGACGGCGATTGTGATGACCGCAAGGCATGTCACGGACACCGCCAGAATGACCATCTCATTGCGCAT
This sequence comes from Parahoeflea alexandrii, assembly GCF_024105735.1. Classification (GTDB taxonomy): domain Bacteria; phylum Pseudomonadota; class Alphaproteobacteria; order Rhizobiales; family Rhizobiaceae; genus Hoeflea; species Hoeflea alexandrii. Next base: position 605,352 of record NZ_JAAAML010000002.1, read on the forward strand.
CATCGCCCAGGCGCCCATCAGTGCCAGCGGCAGCCCGAGCAACAGAATGAAGACTGCGCGCGGAACGGTGAGTGTGCGGATCAGCATGGCAACCAGAAACATCAGCGCGATGCCCGCAGCGATCGCATACTCGATCCTTCCCCCCAGCAGCTCGAAAACCTGCGCAATGCGCTCGGCGGTCAGCAGCGGCGCCAGGATGAGGGCGGCGAAGACCATCAGCAGCAGCACGAACTGACCGGCGCCCAGCCTGAAATCCCGGATCGAGGGCACGTAGGAAAGCGGAATCCGCCTGATGTCACGCAGATCGTCGAATTCTTCTTCCCGGATCCGCCAGCCGATGGCCATGACCCCGACCACCGCGGTGATCGCAGTTGCCGAACTGATGATGATCAGGGGTGAATAGTCGGACTTCACCGCCGGAACGAACAGCAGCGCGGCGATGAAGAACGCCGAGAGGACCACCGCGATCAGGGTTATGCCGAACCAGGCCTGTGCCAGCAGGCGGGCCCGGATCAGCCACTGTGCCAGTGACGCGCCGAGAAGCACGACGATGGCGAATTTGCCCGCTTCGACCGGCTGGATCGATCCACCGAGACCGGTCTGGTTCCCGAGGAAGAACCAGGCTGCAAACAGCGCAAACACGATCGCCAGCAGCCACATCGTCGGTGAGAAGAAGGAGGGACGCCCGGCGAAATCATTGCCGATCCTGAGCTTGAGCGCGGTCGGAGACACGATGGTCAGTGCCATCACGAACAGCGGCAGGATGTCGAGCACCACAAGCTTATGCTTGATGAAAAAGCGCTCCCAGTCGGAATTGGGACCCTCGGCGCTCATGCTGAACATCGAAATCGAGCCGATCGCGATGATCGCGGTCAGGACCAGCCAAAGCGCCGAAAGGCCGGCGCCGCCGGAGCGGTCGAGCGTCACAACGATGGTCGCGCACACCCACAGCGCCCCCATCGCGTAGAAAAGCCAGCGCGCCGCATCGGGAATCTCGATGAACAGACGGGCAATCGCAACAAGGTCAGGAGCCAGCGCCAGAAGCAGCACCAGACCACCGGCGAGGGTCAGGAAAACCGCGCGCACGATGCTTCCGTTGGAGCGCCAGATGGTCGCGCCGGGAACCGCAAGAACAATCAGCAGCGATAGGCAGATCGCCGCGCCCCGGGCGAGGATCTCGGCGCTGACCAGCCCTTCGGGACTGCTCACGAACAGCCGGTCAAGCGTTGTCGGAAGTGTTAGCTTGGCTACCTCGATGCTTGCCCCTTCCGGCAGCGTATTGGGCGAACTGTCAAGCGGTGGAGGGCAATCTTCGGCTGAAGCGGTTTCCACCACGATGTCGGATGTCTGTGCGCAAACGCTGTCGTCGAACAGCGCAATCCTGCGGTTGGGCAGGATGTGCACTTCCCAGCCGCCGCCAGACAGCGGCTTTGCAACGATTTCATGCCGGGTCTTGCCGGCCGTGAAATGCGTGACCGGCGGATACGCGAGTGGCCCCGTCGAGGCGACTGTCACCTCGATGCCGGTGCGGCCGTAATTCTGGCGCACCCGGGTACCGTCCACCCAGGTTTCGAAACTGACGGGAACCAGTTGAGCATCGCGGTAGATTGAAACAAACAGCCGATCGTCGGAGAGGTTCTTGCTGACGATGAATTCCAGTTCCGGGTTGGCCCGTGGCATGGCCACCAGGGCATACCGGTGCATCGTGCAGTCGACCTCTCCGCCCAGAACGGCGATGGTCGTCCTGCCTTTTCGCCGCAGAAGGTCGCTCAATCCAACCGGTTCGAGATAGTCCGACAGGCTGCGCACGACATCATCGCTCAGCCTGTTCGCCTGGGACACCACCCAGCTTGCGGTGCTTTGTTCATAACAATCGGCGGCCGGTTGCCCGTTGACCGCAATTTCCGCTCCGTCGCGATAAACCACTGCGGTGGAGGTTCTGCCGGACCAGTCCTCGACATCGAACTTCAGCCCGCCACCGTCGCCGGCCGAGATGCTGACGAACTGGGACCCGGCGGAAAGCACCGTGACGGCGCCTTTCGCGCGGGAGATCTCGTAACGTTCGCTCGAGCCTTCCTCGGTCTTGCCACCGAATTCGACATTGAGATCGCGCAGCTCCGCCACCCGGCTGATCAGCAGCCGGCCGTCCTCGGACGCGCGCAGGCGCACATGTTGCAATTCTGCCGAACGGGCGCCGGCAGGCTGGAGCAGTTCGGCGCGTCCCAGCACCACTTCCTCTCCCGGCGGTATGGTCAGCGTCAGGTCCTTGAGCGAACTGAAGCGGGGGGCGTTTTCCGCAGCCGTGTTGAGCGCAAACAGCCACCAGAAGATCACTGCCACTGTGCCCAGGCCGAAGCCCAGGCGCACCAGAATGGCGAAGATCCATGTGATGGAGCGCACGAGCTTCATTTTTCCGCCTCGTACAAGGCAAGAAGGAAGTCACGCACGATCGGCCCGCACACCGAGCCGCCATAGCTCGGGGAAAACGCCACCCGGCAGGCAAAGGCGATTTTCTGGTCAAACCCGGGAAGGCCGGGTACCGGATCGACATAGCCGACAAGCCAGGAAGCGTATCGTCCATCAGGGGGTGCATTGGTGTTGAACACCGGTGCCGTTCCCGTCTTTGCGTAGACCGAGTTGCGCAGCTCCGCAGGAATTTTGGCGAAGGCGCTGCGCGAGGTGCCGCCCTGCTTTCGCACCACGGCCGCCATGCCGTCGCGGATTTCCCGCAGGAAGCTGTCCGCCAGCGCCTGTTTTTCAGGCGGCGCGATCAGCAAAGGCTGACCTTCCTCCGGATCATTGGACGGCCCACGCTGTTCCTGCGGCACAAGGTGGGGCCTGACGATCCGGCCCGATGCGACCGAGGCTGCGACCGAGGCCATCGACAGCGGGCTGGCCGTAACGCTGAGCCCGATGCCGCCGCGGGCCAGCCGCAGCCGCCGCGGTTCACCGGGAGGTACCGGCAATCCGGCTTCGACGATGAGCGGACTTGCCCGGCCGCGCCCCGTGGCGGGATAATTGACATCAAGAATGTCGAGCGCGCTCTTGCGTGCGATCGCCTCGGGACTGCGCGCGGCGGGGAAGAACCGTTCGGCTTCGCGCGCCAGCAGCAGATCAGGGACCAGTCTGGTGTGCTCGAACCCGGTTTCCGGATCGACAAGCTTGTCGGCGTCCAGATACATGGCGATGCCGGCAAAATACAGGTTCGAGGACCGCTTGATGGCTTCGCACAGGCCGCCTCGGGGCGCGGGCGTATCCCCGCAGCCGCTTTCGACCCCGGTTTCGCGAATGTGGGCAATGCCGCTGCGCACCCCGGCGGAAGAGGCCGAATTGCCCATGCAGAAGACGATACGGTCGCGCGCGCCGAGGATCGGCAGTGCGTTGAGTTTCTTCGGATCGCGCTCCTCGTAGTTGGGGGTGCAGCGCCCGTTGAACGAAGGCCGGGTGGCGACGATACCGAAGAGATCGGCAATCCGGTTCGGGCTTGCGCGCCCCAGCAAGACCTCCTCAAGCGCCGCATCGCCGCTGTCGAGAACATACTGGCTGGCGGCAAGCGCGGTGATCAGCTTGAACGATGACCCCGGTGTGCCGCGCAGATCGTAATTACGCCAGGCATAGGCTGCCAGCGGGCTTTTGGAAGACGCCGTCAGTTCCAGCGTTTCGATGTCCCACGACGACATTCCGGTGCGCGGCTGCGGCAGGCTGGCAATGGCCAGAACATCGCCGGCATCCTCGCCTTCGGCATCCAGGATGACGAGGTCGGCGCGGCGGCTGCATCGTTCCTCGTCCTTCGGGCACCTGTAATTCTGTACCAGCGCCGCCAGCGCCTTTTCCTGGTAGTCGGGAACAAGGGTCAGCGACGGGTTTTCTCCCGCCTCGGTCCGGGTCAGGGCGGCTGCCACCGAGCCTGAATCCCCGGTGCCAAGCCCGAGCAGCGGGGCGAGGCCGATCTCGAAAGCCTTCTGGGTCAGAGCCCCTTGGGAATCGAGAACAGGCAGATCGCCCAGCGCCAGCCCGGTCAGCGGCTCCGACTGGCGCTCCACCCTCTGGCTGTCCGGAACGTTCCAGCTCAGCTCGCAACCGGTATCGCGAGCCCCCCTGGCCGATTTGCCGGTTTCGAATCCGGATAGGTCGCAGGCAACCCGGATACGGCCGAACCCGAGCGAGACCTTCTCATCGGGCGTCGCGGCCGCTTCCGTTTCGCGGTTGGCAAGATAGCGCCTGAGGCCGCGGTCGATCCGGATCGACGGCTCGATGACCAGTTCGAGATCGGCAACCCGGCCTTTCGGTTCGCTCAGCAATAGCAGCGATCCGGTCGGCCGTCCGCGCGGGTTTTCGCCCTCGCAGCGAACCCTGTGACCGATGCCCCGCGAATCGTCGCCACAGAAGATCGCCAGCGACGCCATCTGGCGCTTTCCGGCAGCCTCACGCAACTCGTCCTCGGAGGTGGTCGGGTCGATTTTCAACGGCGTCCCGTTGACCGAAACGGATTTGACCGCACCGATGGTCCGGATACTCACCGGCAGGTCGCCGAATGCCATGCTGGTTGTGAACCGGTACTCACCGGATTCGCCGGTCTGCGTATCGATAACCGGCGTGATGACTTTCCAGTCCGCGAAGAAACTCTCGGTCTCGCTGGCCAGGAAGGCATAGTCGAACTGCGAAATGGTCGCGGTCGTGATTGACTGGACGGCCCTGCCATCGGCGGCAATCGTTGCATCCCATTTGTTCGGCAGGCAGCGCGGCGGAACAAACAGCCTGGCGCTGCTCACGCCATCGGCGCAAGCCACACCTTCATCTGAAAGAAGAGCGCTGGCGGCCTCTCGGTTGTCTGAAACCGCAACGATCCGGTAGCTCTGGTTGAAGTTGGCGACCTCCTGGCGGATCCGCTCGCCCTGCGCCGATTCACACAGTTCGCGGATGTATTTGCGGCCGTCCTCTCCCGCCGGGCCGGAGACCAGGGTGACGGTTTCGGGCGAGCGCAGCGCCAGCGTGTTGCACGGGGCATGTCCAAGCGAGACCGAAACCCCGTCGCGCACCGGCCAGATGGCGCCGCCCGCGCTGAGGAAATCGAAGGTGGTTGCATCGAACGCCAGGGCGCTCGGGATCTCGACGCGCTCCATCCAGACACGGTTGATCCTGAAGGTCTCGACAAAGAAATACGCACCCGCATAAAGAATGCCGGCAAGCAGGGTCAGCACAACGATCTGGAAATAGCGCGCACCGAGCAGCCTGGCCTTCATCGCTCTCAGCCTCCCTCGTAGGGGGTCAGCACCAGCGGACCGACGACTTTTCGCGTCTGCCCCGGTTCAAAACCCGAGACCGGCATCCCCGAGCACTTCTCGGCATAGGCTTCGCCCAGCGAAAGCACCGTATCGCCGAAGGAGACCCGGCCGCACTGGTCGAGCCAGTCGAGATGATAGCCGCTGAACGACTGGAATGTGTCGGAGAAGATCACCTTGTCGGGCACCTCCGGCAGTTCCAGGTAACCGAACGGTTCGCCATCGGCGCGGCCGATCTCGATGATGTTGTTCTCGATCGTCCGGCACTTGAGCCCAACGCTTCCCGGCGTCTTGAACGGTGCGCCGGTCTGCCCCCATTCGTAGACATACTGCTCTTCATTCTCGCAGTCCCAGACCAGCGAGATCCGCGGCACCTGCAGCGCGTAGGCGGTCAGGATGTTGTCCCGGTCGAGATCGATCCAGACCCGGTCGACATCACGCTGGGACAGGTCTCTCAGGTCGAACAGCAGCGAGCTTATCGCCGCGTTGCATCTTGGCGACGGTTTCCAGTGCAGTCGCGAGCGGCGCTGATCGACACAGATCTCAAGCCGTCCCGGCACCTGTGCAGTGGCGACAAAATCGATCTTCCAGGCAATGTCGCATTGATCATCGCCGGCTGCCGCCCGGCTCGGCACCGGCTCGTTGCCGTGGCTGCGGCAGAAGGACAGGCTTGCATCGATGCCACCCGAACGGGTTTCCGCCCCGCTTGGTGCCAGCGCCGAATCCTTGTTGATGAACATGAAGGAGGATTGCACCTCCTCGCTGGACCCCAGATCGATCCCGGCATGCAGAAGGCTCTCGCCAATGCCGATCACCAGCCCGCCCTGTCCCTTGTACAGCCCGGCCGGCCGGCCATCGAGCAGGAGCGGCTCGTTGTACTGATCGCGCCGGGAGGGATCGGGGTAATAGCGGATCCAGCCGATCGGGCGTTCGCCGCGGCGCGGCACGAAGACCCCTTCGCCAAGATACATGTTGAGTTGGTTGGACGGCAGCGACGGATTGACCATGCAGTCGACGCGGATGCCGATGGTCGGGTCGAAATAGCCCTTCAGGGTCGAGCTCAGGCTCTCGGAGATGCGTTCCTCCAGCCCCCTTTCGGACGCCGTATCGCAGACACCGCCGGCACCGGAGACGAAGGTGAGGTGCTGGAAGGCGACTTCCACCACCTCCGAGCCATTGGCGGTCCCGATGATCAGCTTGTCGGTGATGTTGTAGAGTACCTCATCGACCGAACCGCGCGAGACCTGGAACCAGCCCGAGCGCTTGGACGGATCCGGGTTTCCGCCGACAACCCAGGGAAAATCCCTCGCCGCCTTGCTGCCAAGCTTGAACAGCCACCCAAGCAGGCCGGATTTGGGAATGGCAAAGACATTGCGGCGCCAGAACGCCTGGTTGTCGCGCAGATCGAGCTTGACCGGGATCATCACGACAGGCCGGTCGGATTCGTCGCTGTAGCGGACTGGATTACCAAGAGACATGAATGGGTCCGCGCCTCACCAGGATCGATCGAGAATGAGAATTCGGGGGTTCTTGCGGCCGTTCGGCCCTTCCCATCCGGGACGTTCGCAATCGATCACCAGTTCTTCCCCTCCCTGCGGATTGGCCAGGCGCGAGCTTGCCGCAAACGCCGCCGTGCGGATGCGGGAGATGTCTCTCAGCTTCTCGCTGTCATCGGTGGTAAACACGCAGTTCCTGACGCTTTCGACCGACAGCGGCCGCGGCGCCTTGACCTGGACCTGCCTGCGCTTGAGCAACTCGAGCACCGCATAGGCGGCAAGGCCGTAGGCATCGGTCTCCGCGCGGTCGGGGAAATACCCCTCCAGCCGCCGCCAGAGACAGAAAAGCTTGTCCATGTCGCCATTGGCAAGCGCGGGCACCGGGTCGATGCGTTCGGCGGCAAGCCCCTCGACGAGATCAACGATCCGCTTGTGGGCTCGGCTGATCTCGTCAGCACTGTCGCTGGTGGCGAAGTGCGGTGGTTCCACCGACACAAGCGCGTGATGGGCAGCCATCAGAACCGGTTGCCGTGCCGCTTCGGCGCTGACCGCCGGTGCTGAACCGGCCGAAACGGCCTTGTCGGTGCGCAATTTTTCCTGCCAGTCTTCCGGCAGGCGGCCATTCGCCGTCCAGCCGGTTATGTTGCCGACTTCGTTGCGCAGTTTCGCGTTCTCGCGCCGGATCGTTTCCAGATTGGCCTCGCTCCGGCGCAGCCGGCGCACAAGCCATACCGCCGCGGCAACGACGGCGAGCAGAAGCAGTGTGAAGATCACCTGTGCGATTGCGGATGTGAACTCGATACCAATCACCGCCATCCTGTGCCCCTCAGGTTCCCGCCAAGCGACTTCGCGGTTGGCGGACGATGATGTCGCCAACGGTGAACTCGACATCCGAGTTTCTTCGCTTCCAAGATATCTCGACGTGCTGGTCCTGCCCTCCGGCCAGGCCGCCGGGTTTGACCTGTGACTGGTCGACCACCACCTTCTGGCCGAAGATGCCGAAAAGGCGGATGATCTCGTCGCGGGTTATGTCGGTGTCGCTGCCGACATCGTCCAGCCCGGGCAGCACGCGGCTGAGCCAGCGGTTGGGAAGGAAGCGCACGCTCTTGTTGCCTTCCGAGCGCGAGCGCGTGTCGAGATACTCGATTTCGGAGACCACGCCGCGCCCGTCATCGTGGAGAACAAGTGCATAGGAGTGATCGGCGCCGTCGGTAATCTCCAGCCCGGCGGTCGCCAGGCGGGCCGCGCCATAGACCGTGGCGTTCTTCATGTCGTCTGCGCTGAACGGCTTTTGCGGAACCGCACTGGCTGGCTGGCCAAGCATCTGGGCGGTGCGGCCAATCCCGGTGAAAACCGACGGCCAGAGGCTGGCGCGGCCGGTGACAACCCATTGCGGATCCCCGAGGTTGAGCCGTCGCGCCTCCCTGATCAGCATTGCAGGCACCGCGTAGCCCAGGGTGCGGGCCACCGTCTGCGGATTGCTCCGCGAGGGATTGGCGACAGGGCTGCCGGCGTCGAGCAGATCCGGTGAAATCTCGATCCAGACCGCCTGGCCCCCGGCCTGGGTGTTGCGCACCCGCAGATGGACCTTGTCCTGTGTTCCGGGAATGGCGGTGTCGCGTTCCTCCAGTGAATGGCCCGGCGATGCGCTGCGGAGAATGTCGTTGAGTTCGACCGCGAACGTGCTGCCCGGGCCCTCTTCGGCCCAACGGTACTCGCCGTCGGATCCGGCATATTGCATCAGGTTTTCCGAAAGCGCCCGCTTGGCTTCGCGGATACGCGGCAGCAGGGCCGTCTTGAGGGCTTCGTCGCGCAGGAACCGATGGTCGATCTCGAGATCCTCGAAGATGGGATCGGTTGACGAGAACAGCTCGCGCAGGTTCTGGATCACGATCGCGAGCAGCGCTTCATCCAGGTTGGCGCCACCGATTGTCGCCCCGAAATGGGCGAAAACCTTCCAGCTTTCGATGCTGTCGTGGCGCATCTTCACTTCGATCAGGCTGGCGTCAACGGTGCTGGCGCCGATATCGATGCAGGCGAAGACCTGGGTGTCCGCCTGCCGGGCCGGCGAACGGGAAATTCCGAAATAGGCCGCCGCCAGCGCTTCTGGAATGAGCTTGGGCTCACGCGCCGTGCGCGGGTCCTGGGTTCCGGTCAGGCCCTGGGCAAAGGATCTGGCGGCATTCTTGTACAGTTCGCGCTTGTGATGAGCGATTCCGCTCGGGTGGGTCACCACCACCTGAACATCGCTGTCGGCGCACTCGAGCCATTGGTCGAAGCGCTCGTCGCCGGCTTCGCTGACAATCGGCCCATCGAGCTGGTCATGCGCATAGAACAGCGAATTGGGGATCATGTAGGATCCCAGCTCATGAAACGCATCCCGGGTCAGCGCGGCGAGATTGATCTCGCGGGTGGCCTGCAGCCCGTTGGCTGTGCGCTCGATCACGGACTGCTTGATACGGTGTTTGAACCCGGGTTCCGAATTCATCAACATGCGCTTGAGATCGGGAATGATGAGGGTCTGCAATTCCAGATATGCGGATGTCTCGCCGTCGGTGACAAAGTCCCTGTCGACCGGGATCGAGACGTCGTAGGTCCGGCCAAACAGGGTCATTCTCTTCTCGGCCGCCTGCAGCTTGGTGCCGACATAGGAGAGATTGCCATAGGACAGCGGTGCCTTGCGCGAGCGCACATGCTTGGCCGGGTTCAGTCCGATGGTGGAGGGAATGAGAACATTCTGCCAGCGTTTCTTGTTCGGATCATATTCCGGATGGGCACCGGCCAGGCTGTAGGCATAAGAGCCCAGCGGGATCAGTTGCCGCGCCAGATTCCGCTCGACCCTGCCGAACCAGGCGGCAATCGCCGATGCCCCGTAATCGAGGCAGATGAGATATTTCGGGTCGCGCTGGCGCAACACGATATCAACAACGACCATGCCGTACTTGTGCTCGAACAGGTCGTCCTCGGCGACAAGCGACATCCCCGCCCGGATCTTCAGCCGCCTGGCTTCGAAGCGGATGAAGAGCTGATAGCGGTCGGTGTCGCCGGTCTCGTCCAGCGTCGTGTTGTGAAACGGGATCCTGATCTTGCCGCCATCGCTCTGCTCGACCGCGATGTCCTGCACCAGCTGGAAATCGTCCCGGCTGGTCAGCGTCTTCTTTTCGCCCTCCGGCAGGATGTGCGCGTGAGCCACGACATCCCAACTGTCATCGAGGCTGACGACGTCGAATTCGATGGTGTCGCCAAGTTCGAACTGGACGCCACCGCCGGAAATCGGCACCGAGAACTCCAGTGGAAAGCGTTCGGCAAACGGTGTCTCGCTTCGGGTCATGTTGGGGACGGCCGAGGCGTCACGGTATTTGAGAGCGAGGATCTCGCCCTGGCGCAATTGCAGATCGAAATCGTAGCATCCCGAAAGCGGTGCCTGGGTCTTGTCACTGAAAATGCAGTTCCAGTCGAACTGCATCTGCAGGCTGTCGGCGCCTTCCGCGGCATCGAAGATTTCGTTGATCGAAACGATGCAGGGTATGGATACCTCGTCGCCGGCTCGCAACTCGCAGGCGATGCCGGCGGTCGAGCGCGTCACCGCCGCGCCCTGGGTGAAGTTTGCCGACACCTCGCGGATCTGGTCGTCGACCCGGCAACTCAGCCGGCCAGAAACAAGCGCGCTGGTCGGCGCCCCGCCATATTCCAGCCGTGTCACGGGCTGCTTCACATTGATGGTGAACAGGTCGACTTCCGCGTGTTCCTGTTTTTCGACCCGGCTGAGCTCCGGAATCGACGCCTGTCGCGCCTGGACCAGGGGAGGCTGCCATTTCAGCGTCTGCAGGCGCGGATTGGCAAGCTCGACCTTCAGGTTTTGCGACTGGCCGTCGGCCCGCTTGGTCTGCAGCGTCACCGAAAGCGAAAACTGCTCACCGGAGGCTTCCGCGATCTCGTCCTCGGTCGGCTCCCGGGTGCATTCAAGCACTAGGTCAATATTCTTGGCTTTTCTCAGGTCATATTGAAATAAAGTTTCGCCCGTATCCGGATTTTTGAGAGAGGCGCCAAGCCATGGCGCTTCCTCGATGTATCCGGCGACAGATATCTTGAGTACTTCGTTGGGATTTAGGGTAGAATGAGACAGTCTAGCCGTTCGCGAGAAACCACCAAGATCGCAGATCACGGAATTATTCTCTACGCGCAGATACGTTTTCTTTGGGTTACTTAGATCCCAATCCAACATTACAGACCCAACGCTAGTACTGACCCCATCCGACTCCGGACGATATAGTTTATAAATCCTTAGCGCAACAGTTCGTGGCCGTAAGCCGCGCACTAAGTTAATGATTAAAATGCAACATAATTCTTTGAAATTATTATGAAAGCCACTTCAACGGGATGGGCTCGCTGCCGATCTTGCGGTCGAGGCTGTCAGAGGTCGCTGAAGGGTGCCTGACGTCGGCTCCGACGGGCTGGTTTTCATCGTTGTTGCTGATCGCGATCCGCAGCGCATGAAGATCGGGAGCCTCGATTGCACTGCCGCGATAGCCCGGAAAGTAGCTGACCGCACCCGGGGTCAGTTGCGGGTCCAGGCCCAGGTTGAGGATGAACTGATCAGCCTCGCCCTGCCGGAGCGGAAACTCCCGTGGCAGGGATGAAATCACGTCAAGATCCGCCGCGATCAGGGCGGCCGGCCTTTGCCGTTCCTCCTCGGCCACCATCCTCGACACGGTCCAGCCAATCCGCCTGGTGATCGCCTGAAAGGCAGAGCCGAGCTGGATCTGCCGGTGCTGGCTCAGATTGTCGAACCAGTTGACATCCCGCGGCTGAAAGGCGGGCAGTTCAATGACGCCTGTCGAGGGCGATGTCGGCTGATCGAAGACGTGGGGTTGTACGAACAGTGCCTGTTCGCACCAGGAGAACAGGCCCGGCGGGATTTCGTGCCAGAAACTGATCCCGGGGAGCAACAGGGTTCGCGACAGCAGGAACTGGCGGCCGCCCTCGCCTTCACCGGCCTCGGCCCGGTAGCGCATCCGCATGATGGCGAGCCCTTCGTCAACCGCCTTGACGATCAGGGCGCCGCGGCTTGCAAAGCCGGGATCGATCATGCTCGAGGTGAGGTTCGCATTCCCGAGAAAATTTGCGGGAATATAGCGCAGCGGATTGTCCACGCCCGGCGTGACCGAGTTGACGCCGTATAGTGCGCTGTCGTGCAGGGGCCCGTCCTGTGTGCGTACAGGCTTGCCGTAACACACCTCCTCGAACCTCAATACTCTTGCCTGGCCCGGAACGGTTTCCACGAGATCCTCCCTTCGCAGTTCATCAACATGACTGTACTACGGGTGCTTGCAGGCTCAATTGCATGAAGACTTTATCGACATGCGGACGGAAATCAACGGCATGTGATGAAACCGGCAGCGGTCTTGCCGCCGCGCCATGCAAATGCGGGTCCCGGGCGGCGGGCCGGCCTCTAGTATTGCAGCCTGGAAATGCGTCGCAGTTCGTCGGATGTTGCCGCGGGAAAGCCGAAAAACTCAAGATAGGCGGGGATCTGTTCGAACAGCATGTCGGCCCCGATCTGGGTCATGCATCCGCGCTCGCGGGCGGCAGCGAGAAAAGGCGTTTCCGCCTGCTTCATCACCACTTCGCCGACAAACGCGGCCGGATCGATGCGCGCGGCGTCGACCGGCATCGGATCGCCGGCATTCATGCCGAGCGGCGTGGCATTGACGATCACATCCCATCCGGCCGGGTCATTGGAGCCCGTCGAGATTCCGATGCCGGGGCAATGGCGTCGCAACCGCCCGGCAAGCTGCTCCGCCGCATCCGCCCTTGCATCGAACAGCCCGATTTCGGCGGCACCGGCCTGCGCCAGGGCCGCGGCGATCCCCGAGCCGACACCGCCGGCCCCGACGACGAGCGCGCGTAGGCCCTTCGCCTGGCGGCCCTTGCGCAGCATGCCGCGCACGAAACCTTCACCGTCGAACATGTCGCCGACAAGTCGGCCGTCCGCGTCCCGCTTGACCGCATTGCACGAGCCTGACATCAGCACCGTCGGCCTGGCCTCGTCCAGCAGCGCCACCGTTGCCACCTTGTGCGGCATGGTGATGAGCGCGCCATCAATGTTGCGAAGCCTGAAAAGCAGCGGCAGGAACGCCGGGTAATCCTCCGCTTCGCAGCCCATCGGCACGACCCGGGCGTCGATGCCCTGGGATTCGAACCAGGGATTGTAGATCAGCGGAGCCCGAAACGAGTCCGTCGGGACGCCCAGATGGGCGATCAGCCTGGTGGTGCCGGAGATCATCTTGTCCTCATTGCAAATGCCGCCTGTCCGTTCCGCGCGTGTTGCCTGTGCCGTTTCACGACAGCACCACCGTCTGGCCCGAGCGCGCCGACTGCTGCACCGCATCGATGACCTGCAGCGTTCTCAACCCTTCCCTTGCAGGCACAAGGGGCGGTTCCTCGCCGCGGATGACCCGCGCGAACTGTGCGATCTGGCGCACCAGCGGATCGTCCTGGCTGACGGGGTGGTGGGTTGCCGAGATCGGTTCCCACCAGCTTCGCTTTCCGTGGTTGGTCCAGACCCTGGCATTTGGCAGCTCCATCGAGCCATGCGTTCCGCCGATGAAGTAACAGGATTGGCCGGTGGGCGGGTAGGCCGGGTTTTCCGAAGCCGTCAGTTCCCAGCTCCAGGGAGAGACGATGGTGTCCGAAAGGCTGAAGGTGCCGAGCACGCCATTGTCGAAGCGCAAGACCAGCGCAGCGGTTTCCTCCACCGCGTTGCCCCGTACCGCGCTTGAGGCCAGCGCCTGGACCGAAACGATCTCGCCGATCAGATGCCGCAACAGGTCGATGTCATGGATGAGGTTAAGAAAGATCGGCCCTCCGCCCGGCTGGCGGCGCCACTCGGTGTCAAAATAGTCGTCCGGCTTCATCAGCCAGAACATGCCATGCACCGCGACCAGTGCTCCCAATAGCCCGTCGCTGATCTGCTTCCTCGCCGCTGCAATCAGCGGATTGTGGCGGCGATGGTGTCCGACAAGCAGGGCCACGCCGGCGTTTTCCCCCGCAACGACAAGATCATGGCCGGCCTCAAGGTCGGTCGCCAGCGGTTTTTCGATCAGCGCCGGAACGCCGGCCGCAACGCATTCCAGAGCGTTTTCCACATGGACCTGGTTTGGCGTCGCCAGAACAATGCCGTCAGGCCTGTCCCTTTCCAGCGCCCCGGACAGGGAGCCGTGCCATGACGCGCCGATGCGGTCTGCCTGATCGCGGCCGGCATCCGAGGGGTCGATTATCGAATGAAGCTCCACGCCGGGTGTTGCAGCGATGGCCGCAATGTGACGCCTGCCAATCAGCCCGGCGCCGGCAACCGCAATCCGTACCGGCCCGGTCATTGTCTGCTCCCTTTCAGTCCCGCCAATGGCCGCAACACATGCATGCCTGTTGCAGGCTGGTTGATAAGGGGTGCGCCATGAAACACGGTCTGGTCCTGCTGCCGGAAGAAAGCACGGGATTCTGTTCAGGTTGTTGTTGCTCCCGAACTCGAATTGCCTATATTATTTCTTATGTCCTATATTCTTTCCTGCAGTCAAGACGATTACCCGGAGGTGACAGCGTGATTGAAGCGGCAGATCACGACACGATCGGCGACAGCGCCTACCGCAACATCAGGAACGACATCATATTCGGCCAGTTGCGGCCGAGCGAGAAGCTGCGGCTTGAGCCCCTGCGCAAGCGCTACAATGTCAGCGTGACCACGCTGCGGGAGATCCTCAACCGGCTCACGTCGGACGGGCTTGTCGTCGCCGAAGGGCAGAAGGGCTTCGAGGTCGCCAGCGTCTCGGACGCCAATCTCTGGGAGGTGGCGGAGTTGCGGCTGCTGGTCGAGGGGCATGCCATCGCCCGGTCGTTCGAGCACGGCGATCTCGACTGGGAAGCGCAGGTGGTGGCCGCACATCACAAGCTGCACCGCCTCGAAGACCGGATGATCGCCGGCGACATGACGGCGCGGGAGGACTGGAAAAGGGCGGACTGGGGGTTTCACCGCGCGCTCATCACCGGATGCGGATCCGAGACGCTGATGGACCTGCACGAGCAATTGTTCGACAAATATCTTCGCTACCAGATGCTGACGCTGGCCTTCAGGGGCGAAAACGCGGCGCGCGAGCATGCGGAACTGCTGGAAGCAGCCTTCGCGCGGGACGTGAAGCGCGCCTCGGACATCCTGAGCAAGCATATTCTCGGCGGTGTCGAATTCATCGTCAATTCACGCAAGGAGGGTAGTCAGGACCGTTGATCAACCCTGTAGAGCCAGAAATATCCTACGAAACTGATTATGTATGTTGAAATGACCCGTACTTTGTGACAGGTTTTTGTCAAATCCGCCAGGGCGAGACGCCAGCGGATTGTCATTGGGAGGAGAAAACCATGAATAGCATTACCCGCCGCATGCTGCTCGCATGCGCAGTGTCCGTTGCTGCCGCCGGCTTCGTGCCCGCGAGCTTTGCTGCGGACAAGATCACCCTGAGAATGTCGACCCCGGCATCGGAGACCGACCAGCGCTCGGTTGCTCTGGCAGGCGTCTTTGCGCCGGCGGTGGCGGACTTCGCCACCTATCAGCCGCATTACAACGGTTCGCTGATCGCACAGGGCAGCGAACTCGAAGCCATCGCCTCGGGCGATCTGGAAATGTCGATCGCTTCTGCCCAGGAGCTGGCGACATTCTTTCCCGAGTTCTCGATCTTCGCCACCGGCTACGTTCACCAGAACGCCGCGCACCAGGTCGCCGTCTTCAATGATCCGCTGATGGATCCGTTCAAGCAGAAGGTCGAAGACGAGCTCGGCGTAAAGCTTCTGTCGGTGATGTATCTCGGCCGCCGCAACGTCAACCTGCGCCAGAGCAAGGACGAACTGACGGTAATGACTCCGGCGGACCTGGCTGGCGTCAATCTGCGCATGCCCGGCTCCGACGCCTGGCAGTTCCTCGGCAAGGCGCTCGGCGCCAACCCGACTCCGATGGCGTTTACCGAGATCTACACCGCGCTCTCGACCGGTTCGGTTGACGGCCAGGACAACCCGCTGCCGACCGTGGTCGACGCCAAGTTCTACGAAGTCACCAAGCAGGTGGTTCTCACCTCGCATCTGGTCGACCTGAACTATGTCGCCTTCTCCAAGGCCGTCTGGGACAAGCTGACACCCGAGCAGCAGGCAACCGTGCAGAAGGCCGCCGATGATGCTGCCGAAAGCGGCCGCCAGGCGCAGCTGAAGAAGGAAGAAGATCTCGTGTCGTTCCTGCGCGAAAAGGGAATGGACATCTACGATCCTGACCTCAACGCCTTCCGGACCCATGTCCAGGCGCAATATGTCGGCTCGGAATTCGCGGCCAGCTGGCCCGAAGGTGTCCTCGACAAGATCAACGCTCTCGGCAACTGATCTTCCCGGACTCTCCCGGTGCCACGGAGGACCTGACATGACGTCAATCGTGAAATGGTTCCTTCGTGGCGCGGAATTTGTGGCGGCCACGATGATGGCCGCCATGTTTGTGACCTTCATCCTGCAGATTGCGATCCGCTATTCCGCCAAGCTGGAGTGGCTCGCGCAAGCGTTTCCGATCCTCGAGCCGAGCCGCTATGGCTGGACGCTGGAACTGTGCCTTGCGCTGTGGGTCTGGATCGTCTTCTGGGGTGCGGCCTTCGTGGTGCGCGAGCGCGACCATGTCACCTTCGATGTCATCTATGGCCACGTCAGTCCGAAGGCGCGCCGCTGGTTCGCCATCATCGGTGGCGCAGCGGTCTGTGGGGGGCTTCTCTGGTCGGTGGAGCCGACCTGGTCGAAATTCTTCATTCTGCGGTTGAAAAAGACGGCCACACTGAACGGCTTGTTCGGTGACTGGATCCGGATGCGCGACATCTATTCGATCTACATTCTCTTCCTGGTGGTGGTCGCGGCCCGCTATGGCTGGCGCGCGATCAGCGCCTTCCGCCATGGCGCCGACATCGACCAGCCCGGACACGACGAGGCGGCGAAACCATGACGCTGCAGTTTGCTCTCTGCCTGCTCACCCTGTTTTTTCTGGCCGGCATCGGCACTCCCGTTGCCTATTCCATCATTGTCTCCTCCTTTGTCTACCTGACGGTGAACGGCCAGGGTGTCGGCATCGCCGGCAAGGTGCTGATGGACGGGCTCTACCAGAGCTTCATCCTGCTTGCCGTGCCGCTGTTCATCGTTGCCGCAAACATCATGAACGCCGGCACCATTTCAGACCGGCTGCTGCAGTTCTGTGTTGCAGCCGTGGGCCGCTTTCGGGGCGGTCTTGGCCACGTCAACATCGTCGCATCGCTGATCTTTTCCGGCATGTCCGGTTCGGCCGTCGCCGATGCAGCGGGAATTGGCAAGATCATCATCGGCATGATGACCAGGAGCGGACACTACAGTCGCGGCTACGCAGCGGCGATCACCGCTGCCTCGGCGACCATCGGCCCGGTCATCCCGCCATCGATCCCGATGGTGCTTTACGCATTGGTCTCCAACACGTCGATCGGGTATCTGTTTCTGGGCGGTATCGTGCCGGGCCTGTTCATGGGCGCGGTGCTGATGATGATGAACACGCTGATCTCCACACGGCGCAACTTCGCCATCGAGGAACCGGTTCCGCTCAGGGACCTGCCGCGGCAGACCGCGAACGCCTTTCCGGCGCTGCTGATGCCGGCGATCCTGCTCTACGGCATCTATGGAGGCGTGACCACGCCGACGGAAGCCGCAGCCGTCGCTGCCGCCTACGCGCTGCTGCTGGCCGGGCTGTTCTACCGCGCCCTGTCGCTGCGCGCTCTCTACGGCATCCTGGTCGACAGCGCCCGCTCCTCCGCTGCCGTCGGACTGGTCATCGGTGGCGCGCTGATCCTCAACTATGTGGTGGCGTCGGAAAACATACCGAACATCGTGGCGCAGTCGCTGGTCGGCCTTGACGTCTCGCCTCTGGCCTTCCTGATCGGCGTCAACATCCTGTTCCTGCTGCTCGGCTGTGTGCTCGACGCAACCACCATCATCCTGGTCATCATCCCGTTGTTCCTGCCGGCCTGCGAAGAGCTGGGAATCGATCTGGTTCATTTCGGCGTCGTTGCGGTGATCAACTGCATGATCGGTCTGATCACGCCGCCCTATGGCATTCTCCTGTTCGTCATCAATGCGGTCACGCAGATTCCGCTGCGCGAGATCATCGGCGAGATCTGGGCGTTTCTCGGTGTCCTGCTGCTCGCTCTCGCGGCACTGATCCTGTTTCCCGGAATCGTCCTGTGGCTGCCGCGCATGTTTGGATATCCGGGATGAAGACCGCCATTGCAACGGTCTCCATCGCCGGTGATCTGAGCGAGAAGCTGGCTGCCATCGCGGCAGCGGGGTTTGACGGCGTCGAGATCTTCGAGAATGATTTTCTTGCCTATGACGGCAGCCCGCGCGATGTCGGGCAGATGGTGCGCGACCACGGGCTGGAGATATCCCTGTTTCAGCCGTTTCGGGATTTCGAAGGCATGCCGGAGCCGCAGCGTGCCAGGGCGTTCGATCGGGCTGAACGCAAGTTCGACCTGATGGGCGAACTCGGCGCCGATCTGGTGCTGGTCTGCTCCAATGTCTCCCCCGCCTCGCTCGGCGGCATCGATCGCGCGGCGGGTGACTTTCATGAACTTGGCGAGCGTGCCGCCAGGCACGGGATCCGCGTCGGCTACGAGGCGCTGGCCTGGGGCCGGCATGTCAATGATCACAGGGATGCCTGGGAGGTCGTACGCCGGGCCGATCACGCCAGTGTCGGCCTTATCCTCGATTCGTTTCACACCCTGGCGCGCAAGATCGATCCCGACACGATCCGGTCGATTCCCGGTGACTGGATCTTCTTCGTGCAACTCGCCGACGCCCCGAAGATCGATATGGATCTGCTCTACTGGAGCCGGCATTTCCGCAACATGCCGGGCGAGGGCGATCTCGATGTTCCAGGCTTCATGCGGGCGGTTGCCGCCACCGGCTATGACGGCACGCTGTCGCTCGAGATTTTCAACGACCAGTTCCGCGGCGGGTCACCGAAGTTCATTTCCGTCGATGGTCATCGCTCGCTTGTCTACCTGATGGATCAGGTGCGGCGCTCCGAGCCCGATATCCGTATTGAATGTGCCGATATGCCGGACCGGATCGCGGTCAGCGGTGTCGAATTTGTCGAGTTCGCTGCCGATGAGGAAGAAGCCGCGCAGATTGCTGATCTGCTGCGGATGCTCGGCTTCACCCGTGAGAGGCGGCACGTCTCCAAGGATGTCGATCTCTGGCGGCAGGGCGGCATCAACATCGTCATCAACACCGAGCGCGAAGGCTTCGCCCACGCCTCCCACGTCGTCCATGGCATGAATGTCTGTGACATCGGCCTGAAGGTGGAAAATGCCGCGGCAACGGTCCTGCGCGCCCAGGCGCTCGATGCCGAACCTTTCGATCAGCCGGTCGGACCCGGGGAATTGAAGATCCCGGCCATCCGCGGCCTGGGCGGCGGGCTCATTCATTTCATCGACGAGCAAAGTGACCTGGCCAGGGTCTGGGACATCGAGTTCCGCCCGCTCAGCGCGCAGAAGCCTGCGGCAGGCGTCGGTCTGAAGCGGATCGACCATGTCGCCCAGACCATGAATTACGAGGAAATGCTCACCTCGCTGCTGTTCTATACCTCGATTTTCAAGACCCGGAAAACACCGATGGTCGATGTGGTGGATCCGGCCGGACTGGTGCGCAGCCAGGCCATCGAGAACGAGACCGGTACGCTCAGGATCACCCTCAACGGCGCGGACAACCGCCGCACCCTGGCCGGGCATTTCATCGCCGAACGGTTCGGCTCGGCCGTACAGCATCTGGCCTTCGAAACCGATGATATCTTCGCCACCGTCGAGGCGCTGTCGGCAAACGGCTTCAGACCGCTGGAGATCTCCGCCAACTACTATGACGATCTTGCGGCCCGCTTCGATCTTGAGCAGTCCTTCGTCGACCGGCTGGAAACGGCAGGTATCCTCTATGATCGCGACGGGCAGGGCGAGTACTTCCAGATCTACAGCCCGGGCTTTGGAGAAGGCTTCTTCTTCGAGATCGTCGAGCGCCGCGGCGGATACGGCGGATACGGTGCGGCAAATGCCCAGTTCCGGATTGCCGCGCAAAAGCGGCACATGCGGCCCAGGGGCATGCCGAAGCGTTAGGCGCGTCACTCAGGGATGTGCAACCTGCCTGATCCGCGCAAAGGCCTTGGCGATAATGTCCCGCGCCAGTGCTTCGGTCGCAGCCTCGCTGTAGACCCGCATCTCCGGGGCATTGCCGGATGGCCGCAGGTGCAAGATGTTGCCGCTTTCAAGGACAACCCGCAGTCCGTCGGTCAGATCCACATGCGCGACTTGCCCGAACGGCTCGAAGAAGTCTTGCCGCATCGCCTCGTCCTGCGACAGGTGGGCAACCAGCGCCTGGCTCTCTGCCGTGGGAAAGTTCTCGATGCGATCGCTGGCAGCCACCGGCAGGCCCAGCCCTGAGACATGGGCACAGAGCGATTGTCCGGCCTGGCGGGCGGCAGCGAAGGCGCACAGGATCGGCAGCACGCTGTCCCTCGTCGGCAGTGCCGAAAGATCCGCGTTCCCCACCCTGATGGAATTGCCGGTCAGAACGCCGCCATTGGCTTCAAAGCCGATGACGCAGTGCCTGCCGCGGGCGACGGCATCAGCCATCCCGGCGATCACGAAGGGCGAGCCGACCTTTGTGCGGCTGACCGCAGCGTCGCAGCGGCTATCAATTCCGGAATTGGACGTCACCGGGGTGACAACCGCATCGGCGCCGAGATAGCGCGCCACAATCAGCCCCAGCGCATCGCCGCGGACAACCCGTCCGCTCTCGTCGACCACCATGGGCCGGTCGCCGTCGCCATCGGCGGAGACAAGCCCGTCGAGTGCCTCGGACTGGACCCAGCCCGAAGCCAGCGCCCGCGTTTCCTCGGACACGGCCTCGGTGTCGACCGGAATGAAGACCGGCGATCTGCCGAACCGGATGATTTCGACTCCTTCCGCCTGAAGAATGGCGGCAAGGGTCTCGTTCGCCGCTGAGCTGTGCTCGTAAAGCCCGATGCGAAGGCCGTGCAGAAGTCCGTCCGGCGCAAAGCCGCGATAGCGTTCGATGAAGCCGGCATTGGCCTCCAGCGACCTGTCGCGCATGAGCTTCGCCCTTGTTGAGGGCAGCCCCGCGCATTGCGGAGCCAGTCCTGAAATTGCCGCCTCGTCGGTCTTGTCGATCTCGCCGTCGGGCCGGTAGAACTTGACGCCATTGCGGTCATCGGGGATGTGCGAGCCGGTGATCATCAGGGCGGCCGCCTCTTGGCCCATGGCGTACAGCGCCAGGGCGGGGGTCGGCAGGACACCGCAATCGACCGGCTCGAGACCTTCGTCAAACAGTGCCGCGG
The DNA here is from genome assembly GCF_024105735.1 of Parahoeflea alexandrii. GTDB lineage: Bacteria > Pseudomonadota > Alphaproteobacteria > Rhizobiales > Rhizobiaceae > Hoeflea > Hoeflea alexandrii. The sequence goes on from NZ_JAAAML010000002.1 coordinate 626,570, forward strand.
CGCATTGTGCCGCGATTTCCGGGCTTGAGGCGCGTCTGTCGCGGCCGATGAAGACCGGCGCCCCCGCGGCAGCCATTCCGGCCTGCTTGAGATGCCGGGCGAAGGCGCGGGCATGGGCCGCCGCCGTGCCGTCGGTCAGCTCTCCGACAAGGCCGCGCAGTCCGCTTGTGCCGAATTTCGCAGCCATGTCTGTCCAACTCCCGTCTTGTCTGTCCGCACCCGCGCGCGGCGTTTCCGGCAGACCTGTTTCCTCAGCCGCGTCCCTGCCCGGTCACGGCAGCAGCAGCATTTCCTCGTGCCGGAGATACTCCACCAGCGCGCAGAACACATGGTAGAACGTGCTTGTCGGCATGTGCTTGGAGATCACCCGTCCGTTGGGGTCGATCTGGTCATACCAGCCGCCGGGCGCCGGTGTCGTCAGGTAGCGGTTGAAGATCACGTCGAGCATGCGGATGAACAGCGTCTCGTCGCCGGGAAGGCCTTCCGCGCGCGCCAGCAGCCCCGCCTTCAGCGCCTCGGTCTGGCACCACAGCCGCGCCGTTCCGAGCATTTCCGAGCCATCGGGCGCCATTGAATCGCAGACCGCGTCGGTGCCGCGCGCATGGCCGAAAGCGTGACTGGTGGCATAGAGCTTGCGGCAATATTCCTTGAGTTCGGGCTGGCCGGCGAAGCGGGCCTGACGCAACAGCAGCCAGACCCACTCATAATGGTGACCGGGCTCGACCCGGGCGGGCTTGTCCTTTCGCACCGACCAGTCGCGTTCGAAATGCTCGGTCACGCTCCAGCTCTCGGGATTGAAGAACACCGACTTGAACAGTTCCACCGCGGTCTGGGCCCGGTCGAGGAAGGCGCGTTCGCCGGTAACCTCGTACCAGGCCTGCATCGCCTCGAGGTAATGCATGTGCGGGTTGGCACGGCGATAATCGAGCCTCAGGCTGGATTCGTAAAACCCGCCATTGGCGCGGTCGACCAGATGGTCGTCCATATAGGCGATTGTGCGCTCCGCCCAGACCCGGGCCTCCGGCCATTTCGTTGCCTTCCAGAGCCAGGCCAGGGCCAGCAGCACGAAACACTGGTCGTAGGTATCGCGCTGCGGATCCTTCACCGTGCCGTCAGGGTTCCACAGATGGATCCAGCCGCCCTCGGCATGCCAGCCGGTGGTGGTGAGCGTGGTGAAGCAATGCTCAAGCACCGCGCGGGCGTCCCCTTCCCAGCCCAGCAGTTCGGCATTGGCAAAGCAGTAGATCTGCCGGGCCAGAACCCGGAGCCGCTTGTAGCCGAGATCGGCCGGGCTGCCGTCATGATTGAGCGCCTCGTGGACACCACCATGCACTTGGTCGACGCCGGCCCCGGCCCACAGCGGCAGTGCGGTGTCGAACAGCCATTTGCGGATCACCCGCGGCGAGGGCACCGGCCGGCCGGAATGGGCCACTGCAAGCGGTGGCCATTCGCCCCCCTTCTTGACGCTGCCGGCAATGTCCTTGACCAGGTGCGACTTGTCACGATGGACGATCAGCAGCGCATCGGGCTGCGAGACGACGATGATGTTGTCGAGGCCTGCCACCGCCAGCAGCCGGTCTTCGGAGCGCAGATAGCTGTTGTGAACGTCGATGGTCAGCACATCGCCGAACCTTGCATTGCCGTGCTCGTCGAGCGGCGATCCGTCATGCAGCTGGTTCCACGAACCCAGGTCGTTCCAGTCGAAGCTGGCGGCCACCACGCCGATGCGCGGCGCGTTTTCCATCACCGCGTAGTCGATCGATATCTTGGGGCTGGCGGCAAAGGCCTCGGGATCGAGCCGGTAGCATTTGCCCTCGATATCGGCGCGTTCGACGGCCAGCCGGGCTTGCGCCCAGACCTCCGGCTGCTGCCGGGCCAACTCGGCGCCCATCTCGCCGGCGCGGAACATGAAGATGCCGGCGTTCCAGAAGAAACGTCCTGAGCGGAGAAATGTCTCGGCCGTTTCGAGATCGGGCTTTTCGCGAAACCGCGACACGTCGTAAACCGGGCCATCCCCGTCGCCACGCTCGATATAGCCATATTGCGTCTCTGGCCGCGTCGGCGCGATGCCGATGGTCATGATGCCGCCACGCTCGGCAAGCGCTCGTGCCCCGGTCCGGATCACGCCGAAGAACGCCCCGGCGTCGGATATCTGGTGGTCCGACGGCAGCACCAGCACCATCCTGTCAGGATCGGTCTTCGCGAGATCTGCGATGGAGGCCGCTATGGCGGCGGCAGTATCGCGAATGAGCGGTTCGAGCACATAGCGTTCGACCTCCACACTCCCGGTTTCGCCCTGCTCGGTCAGCAGCGATTCAAAGGCAATGCCACCGACGATCCGGGTCGGCAGATAGCGCAGGCCTTCGCCCTTGTGGTCGACGCGTTCAAGCGTGTTGGTCAGCAGGGTCTTGTCGTTGACCAGCTTGTGGAACTGTTTCGGCTTCGAATCCCGCGACATTGGCCAGAGCCGGGACCCAGCGCCGCCGCACAGGATAACAGGCGTGATGCTATGGCTTGAGACCATGAGATGCTCCGATTTGCGCAACAGCCGGTTTGAGTTCCGGCCCGTTTCGCTGAACCCGCTCATTAGAACGGGAAAAAATGAAAAATCTTCTCATGATTCCGGCTGAACTGCCGGGAGGCTCCCGATCCGGCATCATTGGCCGATTTCCGGGTGTTCGGCCTTGATCGGGCGCGACATCAGCGCGGTTCGCGCTTCCTCGGCCGACATCCTGCCCGACAGCACCAGGTCCGCTGTCTGCATGACCGGGCAGGAGATGCCGTGGCGTGCAGCGATTTCGTTGGCGATCGAGACCGTATGAACGCCTTCGGCCAGCTTGAGGCCGGTGACGTCATGGCCGCTGCCGACCGCAATGCCATAGGAGAAGTTGCGCGACAGTTCCGATGAGCAGGTCAGCACAAGATCGCCAAGGCCCGATAGCCCCATCAGGGTTTCGGCTCGCGCCCCCATGGCCACGCCGAGACGCACCAGCTCCGCATAGCCCCGGGTGATCAGCGCGGCTTCGGCGCTTGCTCCCATTCCGCCGCCACGGCAGATGCCGACGGCGATGGCCATCACGTTCTTCAGGGCCCCCCCGATCTGTACCCCGACGATGTCGTCTGATGCATAAAGCCGGATTGCATCGCCCGAAAGCGTCTGTGCAAGGGATTGCGCCCTTGCCTGGTCCGGCAGTGCAAGCGTCAGGGCGGTGGGCAGTCCGCGAACCACATCGGCGGCAAAACTCGGGCCCGAGAGCACACCCACCACATGGTCTGGCAGGCAGGCGTCGATCACCTCGCTCTGGGTCTGGCCGCTGCGCCTGTCGATCCCCTTTGCGCAGGCGATCAGCAGTGCGTCGCCCGGAAGCTGCGGTGCCGCCAGACCGGCGACGTCGCTGGTCGACTGCGCCGGTGCAACGAACAGCACGATTTGTGCATTTTCCAGCGCGCCGGCCATGTCGGTTGATGCGCTCAACCCATCCGGCAAGCATGCCTCGCCGAGATAGGCATGGTTTCTGTGCGTTTCCGAAATCTCTGCGCAAGTCTCTGCGTTACGGCCCCACATGCGCACATCATGGCCCTGCCTGACGAACGCCGTGGCCAGTGCGGTTCCCCAGGCGCCTGTACCGAGAATGCAGATGCGGGCCATGGTTCGAAGTCCTTCGGGAGGTTGATGCCGCCGGGATCAAGCGCGGGCAGGTGAGCCATTCAATTACTGGCGTCGACGCTGGCTGACAAGCCGGTGGACGAGGTTCATGCGCTGGCGGCATGCCTTTGTGGCTGAAGCTCCTGGTTCAGGACCATGGCTGTGCGCCGCCAGAAGTCAGAGACCAGCGCCGGATCGCGCATCGCCTCCATCTCCCGCCACTGCGGGAACGAGGCTTCGAACATCGCCGGCGACATGCGCTGGTCCTTGTAGGGATTGAGCGCGCCGCCGGCCGCAATCACGATCTCGTCGAGAGCGTCGAGCATGCGCAGGGTTCGGTCGCCGGAATTGGCGAAATCCAGGGTCAGGGTGAAGCCGGGCCGCGGAAACGACATCAGACCCGGCGAGCGCGTCTCGCCAAAGCGCTTGAGCACCGTCAGGAACGAAGCCGCGCCATGTTTCTGGGCGCACTCGATCAGCGCGATGGTGGTCTCGCGCGCCCGGTCCGCCGGGTAGACGCTCTGATGCTGGAACAGCCCGCGCGGCCCGTAGAGCCGGTTCCAGCCGGTGATCGCATCCAGCGGATGGAAATAGGATGACCAGGGCACGATCCCGGTTACTGGCTGGCTTGGCGCCCGTCCGTAATACAGCGCATTGAACGCCTTCAGCGTCAGACGATTGAGCATGTTGACCGGCGGCGAGAATGGCACTGCGAGCCTGGGAGCGGAAGGTGGCTTCGCCGCACCGCCATCGTCGGCATGATCGCCGGCCATCAGAACGCCGCGCCCGAGATTGCCGCCGCGAGCCAGCTGATCGATCCAGGCGACAGAATACTCATGCTTCGCGTCAATCGCGTCGATGGCATCGAAGTACCCGTCGATATCGGAAAAGCGGACCGCGGTCTGGCGCACATTGGCGGAGGGGACACGCATCAACCGGATGGAAGCCTGTTCGATGATCCCGGTCAGGCCCATGCCGCCGATGGTGGCTTCGAAAAGGTCCGTATTGGATTCCGGCGAGCACAGCCGGTTTCCACCGTCACTGCCCAAAAGCGTGAAGCAGACGACCGAGCCGCCAAACGTGCCGCGGCGGTGATGGTTCTTGCCGTGCACATCATTGGCGATGGCGCCACCAAGTGTCACCTGGGCCGTGCCGGGCGTGACCTCGAGGAAAAAACCGTGCGGCATGACCAGCGCAAGGATTTCGGAGAGCAGGACGCCGGCATCGGCGGTCAGCACGCCTGTTTCGGGATCGAATGCGCTGATGGCGGCGCCCGGCCGCATGGCAAACAGGCGGCCCTGGTCATTGTGGCAGCTGTCGCCGTAGGAACGGCCGTTGCCGAAGGGCAGGAAACCGCCGGCAACGCCGCGCCTGAAATCAGAAGGGTGCGCCACCGCACGGTTGCGGCGTTGAACCCTGCCCCAGCTGTCGAAGTCCGGGCTTGTCATCGTCACAGCAAGGCCGCAAGCAGCACCAGGCCGGCCCCGGCGATGGTGGTCAGCTGGCTGCGCCAGTCACGCATGATGAAGACCACCGGATCCTCGTGCATCTGCGAGCGGCGCGCCAACACCCAGATCCTCAGCAGCATGTAAAGGATCAGCGGACACAGCGGCCACAGAAGCGCCGGCTGCGGATACATGGAGACGACTTCGTTGCTGTGAACATACATCGCCAGAACCATGGCGGCGGAAAATGCCGAGGCGATCCCGGCCTGACCGATCATGTCCTTGTCGCTGCCGACGTAACCGCGACCCTTGAGTTGCATATCCGATTCCTCGGCCAGTTCGTCGAGCTCGACGTAGCGCTTGACCAGCGCCAGGCTGAGAAAGAAGAAGATCGAGAAGGCGAGCAGCCAGAACGACAGGTCGACACCGGTTGCGGCGGCGCCGGCAATGATGCGCACGGTGTAAAGCCCGGCGAGGGTGAACACGTCGACCAGCAGCTTGCGCTTGAGCACGAAAGTGTAGACCGTGGTCACCAGCGCGTAGAGCGCCAGGACGGCCCAGAACAAGGGCGGCAGCAGGCTCGCCAGGCCGATCGACGCCAGCAGGAGCGCCGCGGCAGTGGCGCTGGCTACCGGGATCGACACCGCGCCCGATGCGAGGGGACGCAGACGTTTGCGCGGATGCTGGCGGTCGTTGGCGAGGTCGGAGATATCGTTGACGACATAGACGGCCGAGGCCAGGAAGCTAAACGAGAAAAACGCCACGATCGCCGCCAGCAGCAGGCCGAAATTGGCGACTTCGTGATTGAGAACCAGCGGCACCGCGATCAGGATGTTCTTGAGCCACTGGTGCACGCGGATGGACTTGAGGATGGCCAGCGGCGAGATCTTTTCCAGCGGAAGCAGTTCCGCTTCATTGCTGCTGCCCCAACGGCTGGCCGCCCGGTCGGGTGCCACGATGATGGCGCGACGCGCTGCGTCGAACACGGCCAGGTCGTCGCGGCTGTTGCCGGCATAGTCGAAGCCGCCGTCGCCACACAGCGACACCAGGCGTTCGCGCTTGCGGCGGGAGGTGAGATTTTCGGTGTCGGACGAATGCAGGACGCGATCGAAAAGGCCCAGATGATCGGCGATGATTCGGGCGGTGGATTCGGCGGCACCGGTGACCAGCCAGACCGGTTGTCCGGATTCGCGGGCGAGCCTGATTCGTTCAAGAACCTCGGCGCGATAGGGCCATTCGTCGCCCTTGCGCACGTAACGGGCGGCGATTTCACGTTTCAGCACCGCTTTTCCCGAGATCGCCCAGCCGATGACCGCAAACAACAGCCAGGGCTGGCTGATCAGCACCGAGACCAGCCCTTCCCAAAGCGTGTCGGTGGCAATCAGCGTGCCATCAAGATCAATGCAAAGTGGTACATGCCGGTTGTCGCTCACAGCATCCATGATTGTTTCCCCGCTTGGTTCCGGCCGAGCTTTGGGGGAAAAACACTTCAATTCCGGTAAAAGATCGCTTCCGGGAGTGATTTAAGCGGACCGGGCGGCGGGTTTTGCACGGTGTGGTTATCAAACGGTTGCGACAATCACCAGAGGCTGCACCGGCACTTTCCAGTGCCTCGCGACGCAACCATCTGCACGGCATCGGTCGGAATATCCGGTTCCCTGCTGCTTGTGTTTGCAATTGGGGAAATGGTGGAGGAGAGAGGACACAGTCCGAACCCGGAGCCATCGCGCTTTGGGTTGGCGGGCGGCAAAGCGCAAACAAAATGGAGGAGATGAGATGACAATCCTCGAACCGAAACCACACGGGTAGGGTTGGCGTGGCGGCAATTCGCAAGAAGGAAATGGTGGAGCCAAGCGGGATCGAACCGCTGACCTCCTGCATGCCATGCAGGCGCTCTCCCAGCTGAGCTATGGCCCCGGGACGCAAGGGACTGAACGCAATGTCATTCCCTGCGAGGTGCCTGCCACCCCGAAGTGGCGGGCAGGTGCGGCTTCATACTTCTGCAGCCGCACAAGATCAAGATGAAAATTCAATCCTTTTTTCAGTTTTGAAAACCTTTCGGTTTTCAGCGCCGGGAAGGAATTCTCTGTTCAGTCGTCGTCCTCGTCGTTCACGCCGATGATATCGCTGACGTCGTCATCTTCATCATCGTCGTCATCGGCGAGAAACGCGTCATCATCGTCATCGTCGATTTCAACATCGTCGTCGAGATCGGGAAGGTCTTCGGACTTGCCGGTGCTCGATGTGTCCTCATCGGCCTCTTCGAGCGATACGATTTCGACGTCAGCCGAATCTGCCTCGACTTCCGCGACTTCTTCCTCTTCCTCTTTCTCGATCACGGCGTTCTGTGCCGTCTCTTCGAAATAGGAAATCGGGTATTCCTTCCCTGTATAGGGAGAGACAATTGGATCTTTGTTCAGATCATAGAATTTGCGCCCGGTTTCGGGGCAAACGCGTTTTGTTCCAAGTTCCGGTTTTGCCACTGTCGAAGCCTCTTGAACTGGCAGGAGGGCGAAGGTTGGAATACCTGCCTTCCCGTTTCGGCGGGTCCGGTCCCCATAATGATGTTGAACGCACCTGTCAAAGCCATTCTCGCCAAAAATTCAACCAAGCCGGATGACGCTTCCCCCGGGGCTGTGATAGTTACCCGTGCACTCCTGCCGCACGACCGGCATGATCCGTCCACTTCAGCCGGAAAACAGTCATGGGCCAGGCCGCCACATCGCTTCGACCCGCAAGATCCGCAAAAAGCGGCGCGCTGCGCGGCGACATCCGGGTTCCCGGCGACAAGTCGATTTCCCACCGCGCCTTGCTGCTCGGCGGCCTCGCGGCGGGCGAGACCCAGATCAGCGGCCTAATTGAGGGCGATGATGTCATGCGGACCGGCGCGGCCATGCAGGCAATGGGCGCCACCATCCGCAAACAGGGCGATATCTGGATCATCAACGGTGTCGGCAACGGTTGCCTGCTCGAGCCGGAAACCGCGCTGGATTTCGGCAATTCAGGCACCGGTTGCCGTCTCGCCATGGGGCTGGTCAGCCCCTATGATTTCACAACCACGTTTACCGGCGATGCATCGCTTTCAGGCCGGCCGATGCAGCGGGTTCTCGACCCCTTGCGGCTGATGGGCGTGCAGGTCACTGCCCGGCCCGGCGACCGGCTGCCCGTGACATTGCGCGGACCGCGGGCACCTGCCCCGATCAGCTACCGGGTGCCGATGGCCTCGGCCCAGGTCAAGTCCGCTGTCCTGTTCGCCGGCCTCAATGTTCCGGGCACCACCACCGTCATCGAGCCGGTTCCGACCCGCGATCATACCGAGCGGATGCTCAAGGACTTTGGCGCCGAGCTGGAGGTGGAAACCGCGGCCGATGGCGCGCGCACCATCCGGCTCCAAGGCCGTGGCCGGCTTGAAGGCCAGACCGTCGATGTTCCGGGCGATCCCTCCTCGACGGCCTTTCCGCTCGTCGCCGCCCTGATCGTGCCGGGGTCGGACCTCACCCTTCGAAATGTGCTGATGAACCCGGCGCGCACCGGCCTGATCCTGACCCTTCAGGAGATGGGAGCGGATATCGAAATCCTAGATCCACGGCATTCGGGTGGTGAGGATGTGGCAGACCTCAGGGTCCGGGCGTCCGAGCTCACCGGCGTCACCGTGCCAGCCGACCGGGCACCGTCGATGATCGACGAATATCCGGTGCTCGCCATCGCCGCGGGTTTTGCCAAGGGCGAGACCGTCATGCACGGTCTTGAGGAGTTGCGGATCAAGGAAAGCGACCGGCTGGCGGCCGTGGCCAGCGGGCTTGCCCTCAACGGCGTCGACTGCACCGAGGGCCGCGACTGGCTGTCGGTCCGCGGGCGCCCGGATGGAAAGGGGCTGGGTGCAATAGCCAGGGATGCCGTCGTCGTCACCTCGCTTGACCATCGCATCGCCATGAGCTTCCTTGTCATGGGCCTTGCCAGCGAGAACCCGGTGACGGTCGATGACTGCTCGATCATCGCCACCAGCTTTCCTGAGTTCATGGCCATCATGGCCGGCATCGGCGCGGAGATCACCGGACAATGAAAACGCGGACAATCGAACTTCACTACGACCTGATATCGCCCTTCGCCCATGTGCTGCTCGCCCGGCTTGGGGAATTGCCGGGTGACGTGACGGTCAAGCCGGTGCCGGTCCTGCTCGGCGCGATCCTCAATCACTGGGGCCAGCGCGGCCCGGCGGAGATTTCCGCCAAGCGGCTTCATACCTACCGCCAGTCGATTTTTCTGGGCAAACAGCACGGCGTTGAGATGCGGTTTCCGCCCCGTCACCCGTTCAATCCGCTCAAGGCCCAGCGTCTGATGGCAGGTGCGGACGCGGATCTCGATACCGTGCGCCGCGGCTTTGATTTCGTGTTCTCGCAAGGCCGCGCGCCCGACACGGACGAGGAAATCGCGGCCTTTGCCGAAGCCGTCGGGATCCCGCTCGAACTGGCCGCTGACGACCGTGCCAAGGCAGCACTCCGGGCCAACACCGACCGGGCGATCGAGCGCGGCGTCTTCGGCGTGCCAAGCCTTGTCTGCGCATCCGGCTCGGGGCACGAGGTGTTCTGGGGCGTCGACGCCTTCGACATGCTGCTGGCCTGGCTTGACGATGAAGCCCTGTTCGAACGCGAGCCCTACCGGCATCTTGATGACGTGACCATCGGGATCGCGCGCAAGTAGCACAGAGAGCCGATCTGCGGGATAACGGGCTGGTCCCGAACCCCGCAATTTTCCCGCCCCGGTATCTCCAGGGCCGCTTTGTCTGGCAGGAGCCATCGCAATGTACCAACCGCCACACTTCATTGAAACGGACGAGACCGTGTTGCGGGCGCTGATCGAGGCGCATCCGCTGGGTCTGCTGATTTCGGCCTCGGGGGGCGATGTGCTGGCCAACCCGGTACCGTTTCTTGTTTCAGTCAGGGATGGCGTAACGACGCTTCGCGCGCATCTGTCAAAGGCAAACCCGCAGTGGAGCCACATCGGCGATGGCGCCAGCGTGCTGGTGGTGTTCCAGGGAAGTGACAGCTACGTCACGCCATCCTGGTATCAATCCAAGGCCGAGCACGGCAAGGTCGTCCCGACATGGAACTATGCGATGGTGCAGGCGCGCGGAACCGCAACGGTGCATGAGACACCCGAATGGCTGAGGCCGCAGGTCAGCGAGCTGACCGACCGTCATGAAGCCGACCGGCCGGCCGCGTGGAAGGTCGAGGACGCCCCGGAGGCTTTCGTCGCCGCGCAACTGCGCGGCATCGTCGGCATCGAAATCGCTGTCGCCCAGTTGACGGGCAAATGGAAAGTCAGCCAGAACCGGCCCGAAGCCGACCGGCGCGGCGTCCATGCCGGGCTGACGGGCGAGAACAATGACGACATGGCCGGGCTCGTTGGGCACTATGGCGGCCTCCAGGATACATAAGGTCACGCAATGACATCGAGACATCCCCACATCGTGATCGCCGTCGACGGCCCGGCGGCAGCCGGAAAGGGCACGCTGTCGCGCCGTCTGGCAGAACATTACGGGCTCAGGCATCTCGACACCGGCCTGACCTACCGCGCCACGGCAAAGGCGCTGCTTGATCGCGGGCTGCCGCTTGATGACGAGGACGTGGCGGCAGAGACGGCCCGCGCGCTTGATCTGTCCGGGCTCGACCGGTCGGTTCTGTCGGCGCACGAGATCGGCGAGGCCGCCTCCAAGGTTGCGGTGATGCCGAAAGTCCGCCGGGCGCTGGTCGAGGCGCAACGCGAGTTTGCCCGCATCGAGCCGGGCGCGGTGCTCGACGGCCGTGACATCGGCACGGTTGTCTGCCCGGATGCCCTGATCAAGTTCTATGTAACAGCCAGCCCCGAAGTGCGGGCACGCCGCCGCTACCAGGAGATCATCAGCCAGGGCGGCAGCGCTGAATTGCCGGCGATCCTCGCGGATCTCGAGAAGCGCGACGCGCGTGACGCTGGCCGCGCCGATTCACCGCTCAAGCCTGCAGCCGACGCCCTTATGATCGATACGTCCGATCAGGGGATCGAAGAGGCGTTTGAGACGGCCATGTCGATCATAGAAAAGGCTCTGGCCGCAGCTTGAGCACCGCGACTAGCTCGCCGCCTCCGCCATATCGAGAATGATGCGTCCCCGGCGGCCCTTCATTGCAAGACGGTCAAACGCCTCCCGGTAATCCGTTAGCGAAAAACGCGAGTCGATCTCCGCCTTGATGCTTCCCCCGGCAACCAGCGCAGCCGCCTGCGACAGCTTGCCGGCGTTGCCCTCTTCGACGAGAAAGTATCCCGTCTTCTGCCTGCGCAGCGGATTGGCAGCTATGTCGACAAGGTTCTTCAGCGGGTCGGCCGGAATGAAGATGCCCCTTGGTGACAGCAAATGCCGGACGTGGCGGAACTTCAGCCGGTTTGAAAAGTCCAGAATGGAGTCGAAAGTGGTCCCAAGCGTATCGAGGGGCTGTTTGGTGTAGTCATAAATCTCGTCGGCGCCCAGGCCCTTCAGGAAGTCCTGTTGGCCGGGACCTGCGGTGGCGGACACTCGCAATCCGCGATGTTTCGCATATTGCAGGGCGAAGACCCCGACGCCGCCGCTGGCGCCATTGATCAGCAACGACTGGCCTGCCGAAAGCTTGGCGATGTCGTCGATCAGAACAAGGCTGCTGTTCCCGGCGATGGCGATGCTTGCGGCCTGTTCGAAGGAGAGGCCGCCCGGGATCGCAGCGGTGCATTCCTCCTTTACGTTGAGAATCTGCTGATGGGTTTTCGGCCCTTTCATGAGGTTCGTATAGCCGAAAATGCGCTCGCCTTTCCTGTAGCGCCCGCTTGCCTCTTCAACGGTGCCGGCGAATTCCAGTCCGGTTTTCACGGGGCCACGCGCACCATAGAGTTTCAGAAACAGATCATAGGAGCCGGCGAGCATGTCCTGGTCGGTCGGGTTCACCGTGGCAGCGGCCACCCGCACCCGCACCTCGCCTGGTTTTGGTGCCGGTGGTTCATTGAGGTCCGCCAACCTCACCGCCTTGTTTTCACAAACCAGAGCCTTCATTCCACACTCCATAAGATCATTTTAGGTCAATTGACCTATATACTAGGTCACTTGACCCAGAATGCAAGAGCTGTATCTATGCATCCGTGTTTTTCGGAGCCGGTAGATGTCGAAAGCCGAACTGAAGCGGCAGTTCATTCTAAAACAGACGGAAGCGCTGCTCGTCCGTGAGGGGGGCGCCGGCCTGAGCATGCGCAAGGTGGCCGATGCCTGCGGCATGAGCCTCGGCAATCTGCAATACCACTACGCAACACGTGAGGCCCTTCTGGAGGCGCTGCTTGCATCCTTCATCGCCAACTATGTCACGCTTGTCCGGGACCGGTCATTTCAGCCGACCGGCGATCTTCAAAAGGATCTGTCGGCTATTCTGAGCAGCGGCCTCGAACTGCTGGACAAGACCGAGGCGTCCCGCGTCTTCAAGGAGCTCTGGGCCGCGGCGCAACAGTCGGACAGTCTGGCTGCGGAAATGACCGCCTATTATCGCGAGCTGGCACGCTTCTATGCGCAAACCCTGCGATCACTCGATCAGACGGCGGGCGACGACAATATCAACCGGGCCGTATCGGTGTTGATGCCGCTTTTCGAGGGCTATTGCGTGACCCGAAGCGCGCTGCCGCAGGACAGGCGTGAACTGGCTGAAATCTGGGCCAGGGCAATAAGTGCAACGCTGGATGCCGCGGAGTAAGCCCCGCACTTGCTAGATACCACCGAAATGGGTATAGAAGCCGCGTTCGATGCTGCCCGGCGTCTTGTGGATGCTGCGCTCGAACACTGAACGAAAGCCAGCGAGCCTGTCCCGCGCCGTACGTGTCCCGCCTCCTTGAGGTCAGGGACAGACAGGCATCGCCGGTCCGAACAACACCAACCAGGCGCATCCGACCGAACGCCCTGTGCGCGGTCGCCAGGAGAATTCATGTCTAACACTGCAAACATGACAGAGGATTTCGCATCCCTGTTTGCTGAATCCATTGCCACCCAGGACCTCGCCGAAGGCTATGTCGCCAAGGGCATCGTCATGGCCATCGAGAAGGACGTCGCCATCATCGACGTCGGTCTCAAGGTCGAAGGCCGCGTTCCGCTGAAGGAATTCGGCGCCAAGGCAAAGGACGGCACGCTCAAGGTCGGCGATGAAGTCGAAGTCTATGTCGAGCGTATCGAAAACGCCCTGGGCGAAGCCATGCTGTCGCGCGAGAAGGCTCGCCGCGAGGAAAGCTGGGTCCGTCTGGAAGAGAAGTTCAATGCGCAGGAGCGTGTTGAAGGTGTCATCTTCAACCAGGTCAAGGGCGGCTTCACCGTCGATCTGGACGGCGCCGTGGCGTTCCTGCCGCGCAGCCAGGTGGACATCCGTCCGATCCGCGACGTGTCTCCGCTGATGCACATCCCGCAGCCGTTCGAAATCCTCAAGATGGACAAGCGTCGCGGCAACATCGTGGTCTCGCGCCGCACCGTGCTCGAAGAGAGCCGTGCCGAACAGCGTTCGGAAATCGTGCAGAACCTCGAAGAAGGCCAGACCGTTGAAGGCATGGTCAAGAACATCACCGATTACGGTGCGTTCGTTGATCTTGGCGGCATTGACGGCCTGCTGCACGTCACCGACATGGCCTGGCGCCGCGTCAACCATCCGTCCGAGATCCTGTCGATCGGCCAGACCGTCAAGGTCCAGATCATCCGCATCAACCAGGACACACACCGCATCTCGCTGGGCATGAAGCAGCTGGAAAGCGATCCGTGGGATGGCATCGGCGTCAAGTATCCGGCCGGCAAGCGCATCACCGGTACCGTGACCAACATCACCGACTACGGCGCATTCGTCGAGCTGGAGCCGGGCATCGAAGGCCTGATCCACGTTTCGGAAATGTCCTGGACCAAGAAGAACGTGCATCCCGGCAAGATCCTGTCCACAACGCAGGAAGTTGACGTTGTCGTTCTCGAAGTCGACCCGAACAAGCGCCGCATTTCGCTCGGCCTCAAGCAGACGCTCGAGAATCCTTGGGAAGTGTTCGCCCAGAGCCACCCTGCCGGCACCGAAGTCGAAGGCGAAGTCAAGAACAAGACCGAATTCGGCCTGTTCATCGGCCTCGAAGGCGATGTCGACGGCATGGTTCACCTCTCCGACCTCGACTGGAACCGTCCGGGCGAGCAGGTCATCGAGGAGTTCAACAAGGGCGACATGGTCAAGGCCGTCGTGCTGGACGTCGATGTCGACAAGGAGCGCATCTCGCTCGGCATCAAGCAGCTTGGCAAGGATTCGATCGGCGAAGCAGCTGCCTCCGGCGAACTGCGCAAGAACGCTGTCGTCTCCGCCAAGGTGACCGCTGTCACCGATGGTGGCCTCGAAGTGGTTCTGGTCGATCACGAAGACCTGTCTTCGTTCATCCGCCGCTCCGACCTGTCGCGTGACCGTGACGAGCAGCGCCCCGAGCGTTTCTCGGTCGGCCAGACGGTCGACGCCCGCGTCACCAGCTTCTCCAAGAAGGACCGCAAGGTCGGCCTGTCGATCAAGGCGCTGGAAATCGCCGAAGAGAAGCAGGCAGTCGCCCAGTTCGGCTCGTCCGACTCGGGCGCCTCGCTCGGCGACATTCTCGGCGCAGCACTCAAGAAGCAGAACAACGACGACTGATCCCTGTCGGATCTGACATCTGAAACACGAAACCCGCCGGAGCGATCCGGCGGGTTTTTTGATGGCTCGCGGATGGATCATGGAGTGGATCCTCGCCTCAGGGGCGAGGATGGCGAATGTGGGATCTGGGAGAGCGAACGCGGAAGTCGCCGCCCCCCAATCTCCCCCCTTGCGGGGGAGATGTCACCGTAGGTGAAAGAGGGGGGTGAACCCTCCCCAAAATGCGCGCTCGAGACAGGCTGAACCATACCCCCCTCTGTCTGCTTCGCAGACATCTCCCCCGCAAGGGGGGAGATCGGGTTCCGGGAAAACGTAGCCTTCGCGTGCATAAAGCCTGGCCCCCGCGCCAGCGGTGCCAATGACATACCCGAATTACCCGGCAATCTTTTACACACCCTCCAAACCCCATGCCATCATTCCAGCGCTCCCGTCACCGGATGGATCGTCAACGTCTCGGTCCAGGCGGGGGGAAGGCCTCCGGGGGCTTGCCGTAACGTGCGGCGGGACGATGGAGGAGGCGGTGCACCGGCGGGTTCCGCTGGCAGCAGGATCACCACGCAGGATGATCGGCCAAGCCAGCCACCGGAGAAACCTTTGCCCCTTGTGTCGGCCAGCGTCGGCCGGCTGTCAGGGTGGGGGTGGAAACGGGCCTGTGGCGGGCCGTCTTGCGGATGCGGGGAGGGTGTCTGGCGCAGTGTCAGCCGCCCTGGCGTTCCCGAATCGTCAACGCAAGGCCCAGCCCGTGCCGGACGATGCCACCCGCCGCTGATCGCTGCCCATGTCCGGGTGGCAGGACGCGGCACGCCACTGCCTGTCGGATGTGGACATCATCCGGCGAAGCTCGGGCCGCGCGCGAGCCGCGCCAGCCATACCAATCATTTTTCAGAAGGCAAAGCCCGCGGGCGGCCCTCCGGAATACAAGCTTGATCTCGCACCCCGGCGGGTTTCCCGCGCGGCGGATGTTCGCATGCCCGCTTCCCGGCCGAGCCGTGATCAGGCCGGCGGGTTGATGAAATCCTGCCAGATCCCGCTTGCAACGGATCGGCCGCAACCTGAAACATCAGGCGATGGCGCTGCTCACGCTCCAGGTTCGCCTGCCGGGTTGCCCAGGGAAAAGGCGCCCGGACCGAAGCCCGGGCGCCAGGTGCTGCCAACAGGGGAGGCAGATGGATCGTCTTACTGCGCGGAGATGACGGTCATCACCAGCTTGCCGTCAACGCGCACCGGGCCATCTTCCTTGGCGCCGAGCGTGTACTCGAAAATGCCGGTCTTGGTGCCACCCTCTTCGCCATGCAGCATCAGCATCAGCATTTCGCCGCTGTTGACCTGTTCGGTGAGGATGGCGGTGACATCGGTGTTCTCACCGGCCTTGAGCGGCGCGTAACCCACCACCGGCCCGGGTTTCATGTCGGAATCGGTGCGGTGAACCACGAGCCAGCCATTGGCTGCGGCCATGATGGATGTCGCCGTGACCGTGCCGCCCGAAACATCCTGGTCTTCGCCCATCACTGCCATGGCGCCATGGCTGGCGGCGAAGGCCTGGGTTGCGAGGAGGCCTGCGGCAAACAGGGCGGAGGCGGTAAGGGTCTTCGTCATCTCGATATCCTTCTCTTGCTTCACACTGCATCATGCGGAGTGCGTTGACCCCTGCAGGGACGGCTGCGGCCTGGGAAGAGTTTCACCGGGGTGTGGAAAACCTTGCGCAATGCGTCAGTGCATTTCCGGTCCGGTTGGTAAAAGTGGCAGGCTGGTTTTTTGCCATTCGCCGCCGGTTTATTTGCCATCCGCCATTGACGGCGTGCCCTGCCGGAAACACATTTTCATGCATGGAACTCTCGGACCGGCTGCGCCTGGCCCTCAGGCAGGGCAACGACACGATCGACGCCATTGCCCACGAAGCCAAGCAGGAGGCCGCGTCGGCACTTGGGCGTGTCGGCAAGCGCCTGGAAGATGCGCTCGAGGCCCTGAAGCGTCATGACGAGACGCCGAACCCCAATCGCGACCGTGAAGACCTGCTGCAGGAAGCCGCCGACCTTACCCAGGCGCTGATCATCCAGCGCGAGGCTTTCGGCCTCCATGCCTCCCGCGACGTGCAGGGTTTCTATGGCATTCCCCGCGAAGTGATGCTGCGCATCGGCATTGTCAGGCCAAGGCGATAGCGATCGCCGCTTCGGCCGTGTCGGCAGGAACTCGAAACAGGCTTTCGCATGGGCTTTGCGGCCGTCGCGCACCGGAGGCCGTAACGGGTGCGAATGCGCTGAAATTGCGGGGAAAAGTGCGCCGCCCGCAAACCGGTTGCAAATCACTGGCGTCAGACGAAACTGACGTCCCGGGCCGAAACTGGAAAAAGGCCCGGCCATTCACGCCGATTGTGTCCAATTGTCATGCGGACAGCTGAGATTGAAACGCATCAGGCGGGCAACGGTTCCCCGGGATTTGTGCCCGGTTCAGCTGTGGGCGAAAATGTCCGTCTCTTCCCAGCCCATCAGATCGAGCTTGGCGCGGGTCGGCAGGAATTCGAAGCAGGCTTTCGCATGGGCCTCGCGGCCGTCGCGCTTGAGCCGCTCGGTCAGTTTCTCGGTCAGCGCATGCAGGTGCAGCACATCGGAGGCGGCATAGTCGAGCTGCGCCGGGGTCAGCGTCTCGGCGGCCCAGTCGGAAGATTGCTGCTGCTTGGACAGGTCGATCTCGAGCAGCTCCTTCGTCACGTCCTTGAGCCCGTGACGGTCGGTGTAGGTGCGGGTCAGCCGTGAGGCGATCTTGGTGCAGAACACCGGCGCGGCGGTCACGCCAAAGGCATTGTAGAGCACGGCGATGTCGAAACGGCCGTAGTGAAACAGCTTGCGCTTCTTCCGGTCTTTCATGAGCGCAACCAGGTTGGGCGCCCGATTCTGACCGCTGGCGATCTGGATCACGTCCGCGCTTCCGTCGCCCGGCGACAGCTGCACCACGCACAGCCGGTCGCGGCGCGGCACCAGCCCAAGCGTCTCGGTATCGATCGCAATGTCGCCCGTGTAGCGCGCCATTGCCTCATCGGAAAGATCGCCCTTGTGGGTGCGGATTTCGGCCATTTCAACTGTTCCTGTTTCGTCGCTGGCTGGCTATAGCGCGAGGATAGGCCGGTAGGCAACAAAACGGCCGGGCAAGAGCCCGGCCGCATGGTCTTCAGATCAGCGAACCCGCCGAACGACCGCCTCAGTAAGGGCAGTTGTTGTCCGACATGTAGTCGTGAACGGTGATCTTGCCGGCAATGATGTCGGCCTTGGCGGCTTCGACGGCGGCCTTCATTTCGTCGCTGACGAGACTGGCGTTGTTGTCGTCCATGGCGTAATCGACGCCGTTCTCGGCGAGACCGAGCGAGC
The DNA here is from genome assembly GCF_024105735.1 of Parahoeflea alexandrii. Taxonomy (GTDB): domain Bacteria; phylum Pseudomonadota; class Alphaproteobacteria; order Rhizobiales; family Rhizobiaceae; genus Hoeflea; species Hoeflea alexandrii. The sequence continues at coordinate 644,697 of NZ_JAAAML010000002.1, forward strand.
TGAAGCCGTAGCTGAAGCCGTCATTCTTGGCGTCCATGAAGGCGTTGTAGACGGCCACGTCGACGCGCTTGAGCATCGAGGTCAGAACCTTGCCCGGCTGCAGGCCGTTCTGGTTCGAATCGACGCCGATGCCGAGCTTGCCGGCGTCAGCTGCTGCTTGAAGCACACCGATGCCGGTGCCGCCGGCTGCCGCGTAGACAACGTCGGAGCCCTGGTCGATCTGCGACTTGGCGATCTCGCCGCCCTTGACCGGATCGTTCCAGGCTTCCGGCGTGGTGCCGGTCATGGCTTCAAGCACCTTGGCGTCCGCATTGGTGGCCATGACGCCGCCCTTGTAGCCGCAGGCGAACTTGCGGATCAGCGGGATGTCCATGCCGCCGATGAAGCTGACCGTGCCGGTTTGCGAGGCCTTGGCGGCCATCACGCCGACGAGGTAGGAACCTTCCTGTTCCTTGTAGACCACCGAACGGACATTCGGCTGGTCAACGACCATGTCGATGATCGCGAAATCGGTGTCGGGATATTCGGCAGCGACCTTTTCAAGTGCGGCAGCCCAGGAGAAACCGGCCATGACGATCGGGTTGTTGCCATCCTTGGCAAAGCGGCGGAGCGCCTGCTCGCGCTGGGCGTCATTGGCGATTTCGAAATCCCGGTAGTCGATCCCGGTCTCGGTCTTGAACTTCTCGGCGCCGGTGTAGGCGGCCTCGTTGAAGGATTTGTCGAACTTGCCGCCGAGGTCGTAGATGATTGCCGGCTTGATGTCGGCGGCCATGGCGGTCGCCGACATGGCGGCCATAGCGAGGAAGCTCAAAAGCGTGCGTTTCATGATGTGCAGCCCTGTAGGTTACTTGTTGATCTTTATTGTTCCTCCCGCATGCCCTTTCGGGCAGACCTGCGGAATATGCCGGCCGCGCGCAGCCGGAAGGGCTTATCCTTGCATGGCTTTTGTGAAAAATCCAACGCCGATTTGCGTCGGCCGCAGATAACCTAAACCGGTACTGCGTCAGCCTGGCAATCGCCGTGCCCCGGGCCTGTGGCCGCAAGCAGGCCCAGCCTTCAAGAAGAAGCCGGCCCGGCCTTTGGGTGGAGGCAGACCCGGCCTTCAGGCGGAAGTGGGAAAGCGCACGCCCGTGCCCTTCAGGCCCGACCGTGCGGCAGGATTGCGCTGCGCATGTTGCTGGTGGCTGGCTTCGGCGTAGTAGAACGCTTGCATCGGGGCGATCTCGGTAACGATCTTGCCGGTATGCCCGGCTGACTTGAGCGCCGCCTGGTAGGCGTCGCGTGCGGCTTTCGCCTGCTCGGCCTGTGCCTGCGTGGTGGTGAACACCGCCGAGCGGAAGAAGGTGCCGATATCATCGCTCTGGCGCATCACCTGGGTCGGATCGTGCCGTTCGAAGAACAGCTCCAGCAGGCTCTCATAGGCCAGTGTTTCGGGATCAAAGACCACCATCACCGTCTGGGTGTGGCCGGTGAGGCTGGAGAGCACTTCCTGGTAGGTCGGGTTGGGCGTCAGCCCCCCGGCATAGCCTGCGGCTGTCACATGAACGCCCGGCAGCGACCAGAACAGCGGTTCGGCGCGGGAAAAACGGCCCATGGCAAAATAGGCCACTTCGCAGTCCGGGGGAAACGGCGGCTTCAATGCCTTACCGTTGACGCCGTGATGGGCGGTTGTCTCGATCGCTTCGTTGCGTCCGGCCAGCGCTTCCGCAGCCGTCGGCATCGTCGTCTTGCGCTGAAACATCTCGACCAGGAACATGGTTCACCTCCTTATCCCCAAGCGCCCGCCGGAGGTCCGGCTCGTGCTTGGGCTCATTGTTGCAGCCGCGCCGGCAACGCCGCAAATCTTCGCGGAGCGCTCCTGCCGCGCTGTGCGGCAGGCGGCCCCCCGGCGCTCAGGCTGCAAACCGGCCCGCCGGTTTCGCGCGCCGGTAGCCCGCCAGGTAAAACAGCAGCGACACCGCCAGGAAGACCGCGCTGGCCGGCTGCGCCAGCACCCAGGCAAGCCCCGTATCCCAGGCCGGGCCCGGCAGGTACTGGGCGACCAGGCCTTCAACGAAACCGAGCGTGTCGGGGCTGCTGGCGCTCCAGGCTTCGATCAGCGGTGTCAGCACCAGTTCGCTCGCGGCCACAGACTGGATCGCGTCGACCAGCCCGGCCAGCACTGCGAACACCAGGAAAATCAAGCTCAGCACACGCGCGACAAATCGCATCTCATCCTCCGCTCGGGCAGCCTGCCGGATCTGCACTCCGCACCGGCATCACCGCCCAGACCCGTGACATAGAGGCCCCAAAACCTTCATGCAATGACAAGTTTGCTTGCACCGGCGCGCAGCCAGACAAGAATGTCGGCGCCACGGCCAAATAGCGGTTGCCAAGCAAGGCGTCTTGGCTATAGTGCCGCCCGATCCGGACCGGGAATTTCTGATGCGTCGCCATCGGAAACCGCGCCAGGGCAACCGCCTAGACAGCGGACGGCATGGCCGGGTACTTGCCCGTCGGACGGATATGCGGAGAGGTGGCCGAGTGGTCGAAGGCGCACGCCTGGAAAGTGTGTAGGCGGGGAACCGTCTCGAGGGTTCGAATCCCTCTCTCTCCGCCATCATTTCCATTTAAATCATTGATTTTTAAATGTTATTCTACCTTGTGAGTGAGGCGACCCTAACTGTATCCCTAACTCAACCGTCGGCCCGTATCCCGTTTAGGCGGACAGAGACCTAATCCGTATAGCCCAAGATGTCGCCTTAAGAGCTAATCTCATTCACAAAGAATCTGAACGGCGTATTGTTCGATATTCCTGACGATTTCTTCATCGGTAAGGCGTTGGTCGGCGGGCCGCTTCATAAGGTCATTATTTGATTGAATTTGGAAAGGAGCGATAAACTCCCGCGCGATTAGGCCACTTATTGCAAAGCTGAAATTTGCCCCTGTGCTTCCAACAGCCTCAAGCATAATGCCGTCATCAAGTTTCCCGACAATGACCCCAGCGACTTTGCCTTCGGCGTTGACTAAAGGTCCACCCGAATTTCCGGGCTGGACAGGCAATGAGATTGAAAAAAGATTGCTATTGCCGCCGATACCACGCCGACCGGTAACCTTCCCAAAGACAACAGTGAAATCATTGTTCATAAGCGTTGAAAGTGGAAAGCCACCGGCAATCAAAGATGCACCAAGTGGTGACGCGCCATCACTGAAAATAGCTGTTGTGATGGCTTTTCCATTAGGCTTCACCAAAACAACAGCTAAATCCAATTCACGGTTAAAGCGCAGAATTTCTGCGGCCCCGTATCCGACAACGTTTATGGTCTTACAGCCACCCACCACATGAGCGTTGGTTAGGACAAGGCCATTCGTAGATACAAAGAATCCACTCCCCGATGAACCTCTAGTACTGGCATCATCATCTGGCCGCGACTGGGCGTTTTCCTGATTGGAGGCACCAGAACCTGAAGGCGTTCCAATTGTATTATTTGGGACCTCATTCGGTCTGGAAAAATCGGGCTTAATTTGCGGGGCGACGTAACGAGAGGCAGAACCCGTATAAGAGATTATTGGGTTTATTACGTTGTCCGGTACATTAATCCAATTAATAACAAAACCCGAATGATATATACCGTTACGCTCCATCAAAATATAATATTTTGCGTCCTCATCTTCACCTGTAATAACAAAAAAATCATCATTGAGTTTGCTATATTCGACTTTGTTGGGGTTTTTTATTAGCACCATCGAATAGAATGCTTGCTCCAGCGTCGTTTTTGATGCATCAAATATGAGTGTATTAAAGTTTATGGATTTGTCCGCGCTGTAATACGCAATTCCATTGTCGGCCTCACTGAATTCACTTAGTATTTTTTTGGGAAGCGGCCCCATGAAGCCGGTCTTGGCATCAAAAACATCTTGAAAGCCAAAAAGGTCGAATCTCCCGTTATAGACCTCATTTAGTTGCGTTAATTCGCGCTGGGTAATCACGCCATCTGCAACAAATCCGTATGTTTTTTCAAACTCGGTTATTGCGGAGAACGTTTGTTGACCAAACCGGCCATCGATGAATCCGCGATAATGCCCGGAAAAAACAAGCCTTTTTTGAATCTCTTTGCGGCCCAATTCCGGCTGGCTATTGAACCAACGCTGGGAGTCACGATAGTTCGCGAAGGCGACACTCGTTGCCAAAGGGAACAACAATGCAAATGTGAACATGATACGCAGAATTATCATACAGACCGCCAACCTAGTCGTGTTCGAGCCACCAAAAGTAACCACGCCATGGTCAGTCGGTCAAATTCTCAATCCATTGACTTTAGGACGATTCCCGTGAGCTTCGCCTATACACTGCCCCAGCGACGGATGCGTGGTCACAATCAGTATCATCCGAGCAAGCTCATTAAAACGTTCATCAGATGTCCCTCAGCTTTCGCATCTAACGAAACACCTTGTTGAAAATGCCTATCATAAGTTCGCCAGTGCATCCCTTTTGGCTTCTCCGGGAAAGGGTCATCAATGCAAAGTGAGCCGCCAAGGCGCTGTCTGAATTTTTGCGCTTTGGAAAGCGCCCGCTGATAGGGTGCTTCGTGCTGCGATTGATAGGCCAGGTTCCAGCACTTGCGGCACCGGTAGTGCGTCCCACCGTAAAGGACAGCGCATTTCCCGCGACATGACAGACAGACAAACCAGCGCCGCTGACCGCCTAGATGCTGTTGTGAGTAGGCAAAGGGAATCGCCTCGTTCACGGCTTGCCATTCCCCGCCACCATGCGCCCGGTATTTGTAAATCAGCTCCATGCTGCTTTCGTGCATTCGAAAGCGGATGTTGCCTGAAGGCTCCCCGCCCCTGTTCCAAGACAGCGAGCCATAATATCCCGGCTGCAGCATTCCCCGCCTTCTGAGAAAGGGAAGCTCAATGCGGGTATAGCTTTCGCATGTGTCCCGGCTTCCGCATCGCCATATATTCCCGGAGCCAACTCCGCCCATTTCATCGTCTCCGATTTTATCGAAATCATGTGGGAAATCGATTGTGCACAAAAGCCCTTGGCCGACCGATCACCTAACTGGCATTGACCTCTGAAGTTGCAATGTGCGAGTCTTAACAAGTATCAGTGGCACTCACACTTAGACAGACTTGCACCGGAGAGCAAATGAACACGGCTTGGTTATCTCTTTTTGCGATAGCCTCAGCCGCGCTCGCTTTTTTAAGGCCCTCGATTTAGACGTGGTCTTTTGCGGCGGCTGCAAACGGGACTGTCGTCTATCACATACTGATGTCATGACGTGTTCAGTGTTCTTGGTTTGCTAATGCCCGTTACGCGAAAGTCCGGAGACCCATCATGTATTTTGACAAACAGATTCGAGGGAACCAAAGGCTCCAGCGCTTTTTGCGGTCGGCATCGTTAGCCGTGGCCACATTTATGGGGCTAGCCATACCTGCCGTCCAGGCTGAGCCCATAACCGGCCCGGTAAGCCATATTCGAGATGGTGATACGTTTGTAATTAGGAACCAACCAATCCGCCTATGTGGCATCGATGCGCCGGAAGTCGGCACGGCTGGGGCCCAGGAGGCTACAAATTACCTTCGCGAACTCACTTCCGGGAAATCTGTGAAGTGCATAGCTGTCAACGAAGGAACGGTCTGCGACGGTAGATCAAAACGGACAAATCGGGACCGAATAGTGGCGCAGTGCTATGTCGGCGGTATGGACATCGCTAGGGCGTTGGTTGAGGCAAGGCTCGCCTGCGACTGGCCCAAATTTAGCGGAGGGGCCTATCGCGTCGTAGGCGGTTGTACACGGTAAGCGGAATGCGAGTGTCTCTCTATCGCGTCCCCCCTCGGCATCGAAACCGCATCACCCACATGCCGTGAGAAATTCACTGCTCGTGGACACAGTTGCGCGGCCAAATCATTTCATCTGCTAAACAGAAGAGACAAACTAGGAGAAACACAGAGTGTTTTTTACAAAGATTGGGACACTGCTCGCATATATCGGCATTATACTCGGCGTATTGCGTGTAGCTTCCGGAATTTTCATTGCAAGTGGCACACTCGGCAATGAACTCAACATAGCCGCTGCCAAGCGTTACCTTGGAACATCGACCACGGGTGAGGCGATAGACGGCGGCCTTGTCTTGATCGCTTTTTCTGTGGCGCTTGGAATTCTCTGTGAAATCAGCAGAAGCTGCAAAGCACATAGGGGCATTTGAGAGAATGAATCTATCGCCCCGGTTACTCAGGTCATCGAATTAGAAAGACCCTGCCATGAAGTGTTTTATTCTAAGTATCGGTCTTCTGCTGACAACAGCAAGTTCTACCTTGGCCGGGCCATTTGAGGATGGCGTAGAGGCTTATAATCTCGGTAACGTAAGCACGGCTGCAAGACACTTTACGGAGGCAGCCAAAAAGGGAATTGCCAGCGCTCAATTCAACCTTGGGCTGCTATACCACAAGGGTGAAGGCGTGTCGCAGGACAATGGCGAGGCGTTGAAATGGTTTCAGGCCGCAGCCGAACAAGGGCATGCCAATGCTCAACACACGCTAGGTCTGCTCTACTACAAAGGCGAAGCCGTGCCACAGGACTATGCAGCGGCGGTAAACTGGTATCGCCTGGCAGCCGAACAGGGCCACGCCAGTGCACAATTAAATCTGAGTGCCGCATATGCTAACGGCCAAGGCGTACAGCAAGACACGATTGAGGCGCGGAAATGGCTTCACCTAGCTGCCGAAAACGGAGAGGCAATCGCACAATCCGACCTTGGTACGCGCTATTATTTCGGAGACGGGGTACCGCAAGACTTCGCTAAAGCGGTTAAGTGGGTGCGAATGGCCGCCAATCAGGGCTTGGCCGATGCACAAGGAAAGCTGGGTTACAATTATCTTGCCGGTGAAGGCGTACCGCAGGACTTTGTCTTGGCTCACATGTGGCTCAATCTGGCCGCCGCACAAGGGATTGATGCAGCCGCAAACAACCGTGATTTGGTAGCAAAGAAAATGACTGGTGAGCAAGTCGCAGAAGCTCAACGCTTGGCGCGTGAATGGAAGCCTTCGAAGTAGGCCAATCTCATTGCAAACAAAGGCCGGAGTACTCTGACGCCCCGGCCCTTAGCGTGCGGCAAAAAGCACTACTCTAGTGAGACCATTTGTTCCCGGCCCCTATTAACAGGTGGTCACTAACGTGTTCCCCGTTACGCAGCTCACAGAGCCGACCGTCATTTTCATCACGGTCTAGCAGTGAGACACCGTTTTCCCTATCACGGTCGAAGGCTTGCAGAGCTGTCTGGGTTGCGCGCTCCTTGCGTTCCTCTTCCCGCGCCTCCCGCAACATAATGCGGCGGTCCAGCATGCCGTTAACGTGGTCAAGGAGGAACCTGTAAACGTTCGGCTTGGAGCGGTTCGGGCGCTTGACCGCTATCCATCCGCGATTTGAGAGCTGCTTCACACAGGCCCGCACTGTCTCCGGTTTGAGACCTGTTTCATCAGCAATCGTTTCATAGGATGGATTGCAAATCCCGGTCTGGGCGTTACGAAATTGGATGAGCTTGAAAGCCACCTTGAAATCCGATGGTCTAAGGCGTGGATCGATGCAAAGCGCATCCAGCCAATCGAGTTTCTCAGACGTGGCGCTTTTTGCGTTTTCAGCGGCTTCCCGTTTCGCGTCCTTGCGCTGCTGTGGAGTAGTGCCCCCCGAAGGGGACACCGGTTCATTTCCTGTCGGCGGGCGCTTCATCGTCCAGCCTCCAAGTTTTCAATCATCAGTGAAGGCGTCCGCAGAACATACCGAGCATGAGTACCGGGAAAAGGCCCATCGTGACTCTCGTAAATAGTCTCTATGATGAGGCCCATCCCGCGGAGATTAAACACGTAGGCGCTCCAACGTGGCCCCGGCGTGGTGATGGGAGTGCATCCGCTCTCGCCCGCCTTTTCCAGCTTAAGCAAAGCCCAGGCATCCCGGCCTTTTGCAATCTGCATCTGGCCATCGGGTTCAATCCTGAATTGGACGGAAAGCTTTTTCATCGACCGCCCTCCACGAAATCAGGAAGCGAGCCGATGACGGCCAGAGCCCCAGCATCGCATTCGCCCACTATCTCACGGACACGGCGCAAGAGACCTTGCCGTGTCCGGCAATAGCACCTGCCATCCCAACGCGGCTCTCCGTACCTTTTTCCGGCCCTGCGTTGCACAATCCATTGAATGGCGTCTCGGCACTCGATGATGCGCCAGTCCGCATTGAGCTCCGCAACAATGGCCCGATAGTTCTCCGATTCTTCTCTGTTATTTGTTGGGTCAGGAGGGCACGGAGAGCGACCAGCCGCGCAGTCATCGTTATGGAGTTTCGGAAGATGGTTCATGCCAGCCTCCCGCCAATCTGGGCAAGCTGGCAAACCAGCCGCGCCATGCATGGCGAAAGCCGATACCGCTTTGCCACATAAGCCGCTTGAAAGGACAAGCCATCAGCGTTAGCTTTGGCATTGTCTGAAACAGCCGCAATTGTTTTGACACCATGACCCCGGACGGCACCTGCCAGTGCCTCCGGGGTTTCTTTTTCATGCTCCATGGGATGGCCCTCCCGTAGGAAGGTTTTTCAGGTAGCTTTCCAGCTCGCTGACAAGGATTAGCGTCCGCTTGCCATTTTTGCGCGGCGTAAGCTTGCCTTCATTGAACAGCTTGTAGAGCGAGGAACGCCCGATTCCGGAAAGCTCTGCAGCTTCCGGCAACGTGACAGCAATTTTGTCCATATTGGTCAGTCCGGGGCTGGCTAAACGGCCAGTGCGCGAACAGGCTTGGATGCCTGTTCACGGCCCATAATCCACATGGAACGCCAATCATCTAGCGGCAATACCGGCAATGCCGGTTTTGCCGGTTCAGGAGTTAAAAAAATTCCGAAGCGAACGCTCTGCGGGAGGCCTCCTATCATTGGCCCGGCACCAATTCATGATTTGGTTGTCGCGCTCTTTTTTCACAAGACTTGCCGGAACACGGCCATCCCATAACGCCTCCACCGCCTGGCGGATGATATCATGAACTGTCTGCTTCTTTTTTTCAGAAGCTATAATGCTGTCATCATCCTTGCCAATTCCAGGGAATGCTTTTCTCAATTCTGGGCCGGGTATTTGGATGTTAACCCAGCGCGGTTCTGTCTCGCCATATGGCTCTAGTGTTCCTGCATTCTGCCTACTATCTGTCCCTGAACGATCCACAAGACTCACGTAGTGACCAACACTCGCCTTATTCGGATTGCTTGTTGCACACTCCCAATATTCCTGCGGAATCGGTTCCCTTAATTTAGTTGCTCTGTTCACTCCGGTTGCCGTCACCTGCCCTTTGAACAGGGCCAAAAACAGCGCTGTGCTGCCTTTCTCCTCCACAAAATCTAGATCGATTGTTTCCGTTGCCAGATTCTTACCTTCGCCGCCCACCCACATCGTAGCTTCAAGTAGCGTGAAAACAGCTTGCCCATCCTCAAATTCGATGCCCGGAAACGCGCTTGCATCCAAGCGTCGCGCGATTGGAGGCCAAAGCCGGATAATGTCCTCGCGACGGAACGTCACTTCCCGGTATTCAACCGTCTGCGCTGTTTGCGAGTACCGCAATTCGTCCGCCAAATCTTTATCTGCCAGCGCTGTCAGATAGGACCATTCGTGAGCCGGAACTTGAACGGGTTTCCCGGATACTTCGGCCACAGCCGTTGCTATCAATGCACCTTCGGCCAAACGCCTCCAAAGGTCCTCTTTGGCGGTCTTCACCGAAACCAGTTTTCGGACCTCGGCTTCCGATGCATGATCAAACGCTTCCACGGCCATAAGCCCCATAAGCGTCGCGTGTGACAGCTGCTGCAATTCGGCGACCGTCGTCTCTTGGAAGCCCTTTCCATCATTGACGGGTAAACGACGTGTCAGCGTAATCCAGTCCCAACACTCCAGCCGGTAATCGTCCCAATTGTCTCGGACGGCTTCTGGCGTTCGCCAGACAATCCATCCCACGGCCATTGCGAGGGTCCAAGTCGGCTCATCCATGGGATTGAACAGCGCCGGGTCCGGCTTTTCGGCCAAGGGCATAAGTCCCTGCGTTTTCGCGGCTTCCTCGGCTTCGCCCGGCGTCATGCGCCCGAAATGGACCTCCGCAATGAGCGTGTTTCTGGCCTCAAACGCCTCGGCCTTTTTCTTCCAATCTTCGCTCATGTGCGCACCAAGGAAATCACATTGTCGACCGGGGCAGACTCACAATGATCAGCCCATGCCGTCATGAGTTTACGCCGTTTTTCAAGGGCGTCACCACGCCGGTAGGCCCGCTCCGTTGCGTCGCCAATCCGATGCGCCAAGGCTTGCTCGGCAATGTCTCGGGGAAACTGGGTTTCATCGCCGACCCAGTCCCGGAAGGCCGACCGGAAGCCATGCACCGTGAATGTATCGGCTTTCATGCGGCGCATGAGCATTTCAAAAGCCATGCCCGAAAGCGGCCTGTTTTGCTTCTGGCCGGGAAAGACGAAATCGGAAATCCGGGTTTCGTGCAGCGCCTTCACAATGGCCAGCGCCCTTGGCGATAGAGGAACGCGATGTTCCTTGCCCGATTTCATGCGCTTTGCCGGGATGGTCCAGACCGCGTTTTCGAGATCCATTTCCTGCCATGTCGCGCCAAGCACTTCGCCCGACCGCGCCGCTGTCAGAATAAGAAATTCAAGCCCCCTTGCCGCCATCGCATCCTTGCCGGGAAGCGGCTCTATGAATGCCGGGACATCCTTGTAGGGCATGGCTGCATGATGGCCGCGTGTGAGCTTCTGGCGAGCGGGAAGAATGTTCTTCAAATGGCCGCGCCACAGTGCCGGGTTTTCGCCAGTTCGCCAGCCCCGCGCCTTGGCATAATCCAGCACCCGCTCCATGCGCCCCCGAAGCCGGGAAGCCGTTTCCGCCTTGGTCTGCCAGATTGGCGTGAGTACCTTCAAAACGTCATCAGTCGAGATGTCGGCAACCGATTTGGCGCGAAGCGGCGATGCGTATTGCTCAAGCGTCATGCGCCATTGCGCCCGGTGCTTTTCGTTGCGCCACTGTCCTTCCATTGAAGCGAGGAACATATCGGCACATTCGCCGAAAGCCGGGACCGCATCCTTTTTCCGTTCATCAATCGGATTGCGCCCCTCGGCAACTGCTTGACGGCATTCAGCGGCCAGCGCCCGCGCCTTGGCGAGCTTTACAGCCGGATAGGCCCCCAAGCCCATCTCGTTGCGCTTGCCATCCTTCTTCCAGATGAAGGCCCAGGACTTTGCACCCGATGGCTTCACGTTCAGGTAAAGCCCGCCACCATCGCCAAGCATTCCCGGCTTTGCGGCGGCTTTGCATTCCGTATCTGTCAGCTTGTTTATCGCCCGCGCCATCATCTGACCCTAACTTTATCCCTACCTTGAGTTAGGGATGATAGCGGATAAGCGCGGACAACAAAAGACGAAACACTGGTCAAATGCTTGGTTTTGCGGCCCTTCTATACACCTTGACAGACGCCACAGTACGCTAGTTTGTCGGACTCTCTCTCCGCCATTTTCGCTCACGGTACATTTGCTTCGCTGATAGCGGGCGCGCGCTGGCCGCGCGTCACCCCGCCGGGTTAGGGGTGACGGCACGATCGAAGCGTTGGCTTCGAGCATCGATTGCCCTTTGCAGTGTCGGCCTTGGCGATCTTGCCTGCTTCATCATCTGGAAACCGTCACCACCGTTGGCTAGCAGCTTTCTCGCGGCATCCCGATGAGCGCGGGCCTGGGCGAGCGAGACATCCGGCCATGCACCGAACGCCAGCTGCTTCCGCTTGCCCCCGCAGCGATAGACCATTCGCCAAAGCTTGCTGCCATTCGGATTGACGACGAGCAGTAGGCCGCCGCCGTCTCCGTGCTTGGTTGGCTTGTCGCCCGGTTTGAGCGCGCGAATCCTGGTGTCAGTAAGTGGCATGTGATGGCATCCGACCCGATTGCGGGATGGCATGGCGTTACGATGCCATCAAATTCTCTGGATGCCATCACACGCCGATGAACGGTGCGGGACGTGAAACCCGAAGAACCCAACAAAAAACCCCGCTTTCGCGGGGTTCTTGGATTTTCCGGGACGTTCCGGAACAAGAAATTGGTGCCAGAAGAGGACCCAAACAAAATATCTATCATATTGATATAATGTATTAATATTTCTGAAGAAGACAGTGATGCCATCAAAAATGCCATCAAACGCGCGATCGTAGCGGGCACGCCTTTGCGAACCTCAAGAAATCTTGTGGAAAAGGCGATCTTGTCTAACTGTCCGCAACTCACCGAACGTTTGCATAGAGGTCCTACAACGTCCATTCATAACGTTATGAGATTGGAGGCGGTTCCTATGGATGAAAATTTTGAATCGGACTCGCGCGCAAACGATGATGATGTGAAACCATCGGTTACGCGGGAAGATCTGACTAAGACTTGGATAGGCCTTGGGGCTGCGCTGGAATGGATAGCGCTTCGCGGGCAACCAACGTCTCTCAAATTGTACCGCAATCGTGAAAACGAGGCTGACGAGGTATTGGTCACGACCCTCGCAGACCTGCGGCCTGCATTTGCTGAATCTATTGTAAGAGGTGCAGAAGCCGGTTCAGATGATGTTCTTGTCCCGGTGATCAGCGGAATCTGGCGTCAAACCGCAACATCCGATGCGAACGATGCCGGCCTACCGTTTAGATTGATCGGGACCGACGAACACGACGAATGGGGTGGTTCAATTGTTCGCGTGAGTGCACTTAGAGAAGGGGAGAATCCCGGTTATCAAAGGGTGCAAATACAGTCTGCTTTTATTCTCGAAAGATGGCCAGAACATACGCTGGACATCAATCCTGTGCTACCTGAAGCTGCTACCCTGCCAGACGCTGAGCAGGCAGAAATAAAGAAACCGTCAATCCCACGTTCCGCCTCCGTGCCACCTGCGGTGCTTCGCGTGATCAAGACAGCCATCAATCTGGCTAGCGAGGATAGAGCACCAATCACACAAATTGAGATGTTCGAACTTGTTAAGGAAATCTTCCCCAAAGCGACCAGGAACCAGGTCCGAGATGCCTGGGATATACTCAGGCTTGCGTCTAAGTCGGGTCCTAGGGGCGCCCGCGAGCCTGATCGTCGGCAGTATATCGAGAAATTAGGCCAAAGAATCACGCCGGCCGAATTGCGCAATTAGGTTTTGATCGCAGCGCACGGCAGGTTCTCCGTATCCACCCGAGATTGTTCGGGTTCATACGGAGATGAAGCCATGCAGGAAACGTCAGCGCTGTCCATTGCCCAGACCGCCCGCCTTCTCGGGATTGGTCGTTCCACACTCTATTGCATCATCAAGGACGGCCGCCTGCCTGTGCGCAAGCTTGGCAAGCGCACGCTGATCCTGCGCGAGGATCTCGAGCGGTTCATCGCAGCTTTGCCAGCATCGAACGATCCACGCTGATCGGTCCCGGTTCGATGCTCTGTGTCTAGCTCAAAGGCTTATCAGAGCTCTTTCCAGGCAAGCAGCCCTTGTTCCCGTGGAGTGATTTCTATGGATCGATCAAGACAGCGAGGCGATGGATCCGGTAACGGTCCGGGTACCGTCGGGATCTCCGACGGGGACCTTTTCACCGAAGGCTCCAATCGGGCAGACCAGGAAGGCCATATCAACCCGTACGCGGAAGCTAGCCAGGCGCTTGGACGCGGAAGGAAGCCTTGTCCTATCGAGCATGCTCCATGCGCTCAGTCTGGTCCGCCAGCTCGTTCTGACGAGAGTGGCGAGGTTTCGACCGCTGAACCGGTGGAACCTGAAAAGCAAAACCAACGAGTTGATACTGAAACAGGCTCGGTCGAGACTGAGATTTCTGCCCAAGATGATCGCGCAAAACAAACAGCGGCAGTCATCGTTCCTTGCCTGATGACCGTTGAAGATGTTGCAACCTATTTGAGAATGAGCGTCTCCAAGGTGTGGCGTTCGCGGCGCAAGGATCCCGATTTTCCACAACCCATCAGGCTTGGTGGCTCGACGCGCTGGGAGCGGTTGGAAGTGGATCACTATTTGGAGGTCTACAAAGCGCGTAGGCGAAACGGTCGCTGAGCATGTCTCGCAAACACGATCCCACCAAAGCGCGACGGCATTGGGTCTATTCCCGTGAAGAAGTCCGAGAGATGTACGGTGTGTGTGATGGCACCATCTCGAACTGGGTACGTGCCGGTCTGAAGCCCGTCGAGAACACCCGCCCCCAGCTGTTTGCAGGATACAAGCTGCGCCAGTTCCTGACAAACATGCGATGGCCGGATGGCCGTCCACCTCAAAATGGCCGCCTGTTCTGCTCAGTATGCATCGGCTTCAAGGCGCTGGTCACCGAGACGATCAATACCTCTTCGGTAGGCACCACATGCCTCTCAGTGACAGGCATGTGCACGGATTGCCACAGTATGCTACAAGCTGACTTATCACCTGATGTTGTGCCCGAGATCTTCGCTGCGTCCATCAATTTACCCGGAGACTCGTCCGAAGTAATTGGTGATGGGGTCTCGGGGGCTGTTTGCAGAAACGGGGCTTCAATTCCACCGGAAACCAACAGTGCCAATCTGCATAGGCTCTATGACTTCCGGATCTATCTGGAAAGCAACCGTGAGCTGGACGAGAGGACTGTTGATGAATATCTGCGCGCCGTCAGCCGTATGAGTTTATTGCTTGGCCACAAGCCCTTCGAACAGATCAGCATTGCCGATGCTCGCAGGTTCAAGGACGAGCTTCGCAGGAGACGGGAGCTGGGCGGGAGTCAGGGACTAAGCGGGTCGACGGTTCTGCACACTCTGAGTTGCTGCGGCACTCTCTTCACATGGCTGCAGCGCCGGCCGGCCATTACGATGGATCCTGATCTTCCCGGCTACTTCAAACTTTCCCGTAAGGAACGGGCAGCCGAGTCGAGCATGGTGAAGGGAACGAGCCTCAACTTCGATCAGGCACTATGTCTGTTTATGGCGATGCCCGCATCAACGCCGATCGAGGTTCGGAACCGCGCCGTGATCGCCATGCTTACCACGACCGGCATTCGCGTGGCAGCGTTGGTCACTCTCCGCGGCAAGCATGTGAACATTATGACCAGATGGATCAATCAGGATCCGCGGGAGGTGAACACCAAGTTCAGCAAGCACATTCATACTTACTGCCTGGATCTTGGCTACGGGCTTCTTGATGCAATTCAGGAATGGGATCGATGGCGCCAGGCAAATGGCTTTGGCAGGGATGCGCCATTCTTTTTGCCCGATCGCTACATCCAATCAAACGCGATCGGCCTCGGTTATCGCTCCGCTGAAACCTCAGTCCCGGAATGCTGGAAGTCGGATGACCCAATTCAGCGGATCATCAAGGATGCAGCCCAGGCTGCCGACATTCCGGAGGAAAACATCTCCTCACATGACTTCCGCAAGATCCTGCATCCGTTCCTCTCTAAACGAGGAAGTATGGCCATCATCGAGGAGGTAGCCTTGCAGCTTAATCTCGGTCACACGCCAACCGAGACAATCCGCAAGCACTACGCTTCCATGCAGAACGGTGAGCGCGAAGAAATCCTCGACGAGCTTTGTCGCCGCGCTCTTTCGCACCGGACTGAACTCGAGCTCTACCTGGCCTTCGAGCGCGGTGAGATCACTTTAGCAGACCCCGATTACGAGCGGGCAAGGGGTATCTATGAGCGGAATTCGGAGGGGTAAACTGTTTGACAAAAGGCGCTTCGATAGTGCTCTTCCTGAATTCAAACCTTTGCAACGTACGGATAGGGGCAGGAAGCGATGAGGCGGTTTTCAGGCCCTGGCGGTCGGTAGAAGGCACTCGCCACCGCCGTTGCGCTTTCAACAAAGGAAACTTTCAAAGCACAACGCAGCAGGAGAATACAGTTTACGCAGTCTATATTAGAGTATTAGCAAAATTTGATATCGCTTATTAGCCTTGGCTTACTACGATATATGTGCCCCCGCCGCCACGGCTGGAGAGCATCATGTTTGTTCTGCTAATGGCCATGGCCTGATCAGCCGGCATCGCTTCAAAATCATGCTTAGCCAGGATTTGCCGATTGTACGACCAGGCTCCGAAGCCTTGGTCCAGCACAATAGTCACGCGGTCCTGTCCATCTATGTCGAGCTGCAAGTACCGCCCATGTGGGACGTCTCCATGACGTAGTTGGGTGTGCAGACCCCGGAGCTTGCCGAGCGCTTCGACTGTCGCCTTCTGATCGTCAGCATCGGGCCAGTCATGGATCATCTGCCAAGGTGATCGGCTTGTGGCTGTACGCGGCGGCCTCGTCTCGACTACCAGCACAGCAGGGTTCCCCTGCGAGGTATCGGCAAGGATGGCGACGGTATCTATCATGAGGCGAGCAACTAGTGGAGAAGCCACGAATGGATCACTGTAAGTCGCCTTTACAGCGCGCCCGGCTAGCTTGATCCCGCAGTCGCCCAAGAGTTTTTCGATTAGTCGCGCTGCACAAGTACCGAAGCCATCAAGCGGCCCATCAAGCTGGTTCGTGATGGCTTGATATCCGGTGCCTGCCTTCGGGAGCAGAGTATCATGCGGAATTGGGATGGCTGCGAACTCAATCGAGACTTCGGCGTGGGCCAAAGGAAACTTATGTGGCTGGCCCCAATCCGGACCGGCGACAACGGATTGTATGTCCCGTGTCGCCCAGACATGGGCGAGGTGCGAGGCAGAACCGATTGCCGCAAATGCCTTCGATCCATTGAAAAATTTTGGAGCGTTCCCTTTTAGAAGCGCCACATCGTACCTCAATGCAAAGTCGCGGAGAGAAAGTTTCTCTGCAGACGTCAATCCAGCGATCCAGTCTGCCTGAGCCACCAATCGTATCGGGTGGCCAGCCTTGCTCCAGGTGCGCAACTGGTATTTGGCAAGGGGCCATTCCTCGATGTGCTCTGCGATCTGCTCAGACCCAAGGAAAAGTGTTAGGGCTGCGTCAGGCCGAGATTTGAGTGCCTTGTCGATTTCATCGATAGGATCAATCGACAGGTTCGCCGACGTCTCAAAACGATCTTCCAGTGACAGGTCTGAAGGCAGTGTCAGATGTTCACGCAGATACGTTAGGGCCGCTCCACGATCGAGATCGTCATGCCCTTCAGGCGCATCGATTGTAAGCACGCAGGCAGCGCAGCCGCGTTGGCAGCCGGGGGTCTGACAGTCAAGGATGCGGTCTGCGCGCTCAAGAACCGGCCGCATGAGATCCGACATGGATACTGAGAAGCCTGCACCGCCCGAGGCACGGTCAAAGATCAGAAGGGAAACGGCCGGTCCGCCAAGGTTGTTCCTGCCTTGGGTAACGGCAAACCCCATTTCGTCTGCATCGATGCCCAGCTCCTGTGCCAAGCCTTCACGCAAAGCGATCACCAGGGCATGAGCCGCCGCCCGTTTGATCTGCCGAGGCAATTGCAGCTCGAAGACATCGGTTGTTATCTCCATTCCAAGCGCGAGATGCTGGATAGAAAATGGTTTGTCATTCCCCGGACAAATATCGATGTCTTTGCGATAACGGAGCGGTTTGTGGTCCTTCAAAGGACTTTGGGCAGATTGATCATCGTGCAGTTCTGCCCTGCCGCACTGGAGGCAGATGTCGAACCCATCGCGCCCTTGACCTCCATTGTTGTGATAGAAGACAAGTCCTTCGCGGCTGGATCGGTAGCGGCCCAATTCTGGCACGGGCAGGCACTGCCAGGGTGCCTCGCGTACTGAAACGGACGGATCCTCGGCGGCTACGAATTTCAGAGTGTCAGTCTCGGAATGTGCTTTCTCGCGTGGGTCCACCGAAAAACCAGCAGGACGCAAGAAGTTTACCACCTTGAGAGGACTGGAGCCGCAAGCAGGACACTGTTCGGGGGTATGGGATACGTCGCTCTCGCCGCAATCCCGGCATTGCCAGTGTTGCTTGAGGCTCTGGACGTCGGCCAGGTTTTCCTCAGTCGCTGGGCGTTTCCAATTCAGTGTGACGCCCGCGGATCGATGAACCAAGCCATCAAGTACGATTTCAGAGCCTGGAGCATAGTCACGGATAGCAATATCGAGGGAGCGTTGTGGTCCCAAAGCACGTGATTGCCGGCTGCCGTCCTGTGGCGACGCTGGGGGCAATTTGAACTCCCTGCCCGGAAGGAATGTGACGACGTCAGTGGGGAACCCATGACCCGGCAAAAAGCCTCGATCGGCGAGCCCGCTCAACAGGAACTCGCCACAGAGGCGGCGGAGCTCGATGGCCATTCTGGACTTGGCAGCGTCGCGGAGGTCTTCGTCGCGCGTCAGGGTAACAAGGCCACTCCATTCTTGCAAAAATCTCTTCTCGATCGCCTCGGCTGACTCCGCTGTTGTTTCGATGAGGTGATTGTCACCGGAAAGTACGGAGCGTGAAGTCAGGCTGCTGATAGCTTCTTGATGAGCGAGCATTGTCGATGGCCGGATTAGCCATTCGATAAAGGCAGAAATCGGCCTTTCGCTCTTGGGAAGGCGGGGCATCTTGGGATCTTCGGGACACCCAACAAATGCGCCAATTTGCATCTTCAGCGGGTCCCCTGACCGCTCTCGCATGAATTGGCCCAGAAGGTAGGCGTTGATGTGGCGCTGAACAATAGGCCGACTGCTCAGTGTAACCTTGGGCGCTGCCATGGCTCGTTGCAGGAAAGCCGAGGGATTGGCAAAGGCGTCCCGGTCGAGTGGACGGTCTTTGCAGAAGGTGAAAGCCAACGCCAGAGATTGACCACGACGGCCTGCACGCCCGACGCGCTGCCGATAATTTGCTATCGAAGGCGGTACATTTGTCATCATCACCGATGACACCGAGCCGATATCAACCCCCATTTCCATCGTCGTTGAACAATTCAGGATGTTGATCTGGCCGGCCTTGAATTGCTGTTCGTATTGCCTCAACCGACGGCTTTCCTGTTGGGCCGAGTGCTCGGCCGAGCGGGCATAGTCGGAAAAGAGGGCCAGCCTATCCGAGATATTGGTCCAGGCGCCCTTATTGCGCAATGCGGCGACTTCCTCACCCTCCAGCCAGAGTTGGGTCTCGGCTTTCGCCTGTGAAAAATCCACATGACCTAGCAGAGGCTTTGGATGGCGTGGCATGGTCAGCGGCTTCCCCTGCCTTCGTTCGTCGCTGGTTTCTGTTAGGCCATATGGGGTGAGTCCGAAGGGAGCGCAGTCGAGAACCCGGCGCGTCACAGGGCACCAGAAGGCGTCGACGACCGGTGCCACACGTGTTTTGGCGAAATCGAAGATACGCCGTTCAGGATCGTCGGAGAAGCTGGACTGCACCTGCTTCCAAGCCTCATACAGGCATTCGTCCAGCTCCTCACGGTCGGCATTATTGCCAAGATGGAGCTTCAAACCCGCTAGCAGTAGCGCCACGGGACGCGAACGCGGGCTGGCGCGGAAATGGCCGTTTGGCCACGCGCGGAGCGTTGTGTCGCCATCGGTATTGCGATCAGGGCCTATCAGTGAGCGCCGCACCGCCTTGTGCGAAATCCAGTGCAACAGGCTCTTGTCGATGGTGGTAAAGCGGTTGTTTCGCACGAAATGCGTCAGCACTGTATCGAGATAGGCTTTCCAGTCGCCGAGGGTCTTTCCCCGCGCCTTGAATGGCCTAGGCAGGGTGGCATCGGTCAGTCCGGCAATCGCGGGATTGATGAGCTTGGCGAGGCCGAACGACTCGAGCGATGTGGCTCGCTTCGGACGACGATCAAACTCTCGCAGTACCAGGAATTCGGCGAGTTTGAACTCGTCGGTGAAAACTACGCCATCGCCGCGAGGCTGCCAGAGTGGAAAGATCCATTCTTGGACCTCATACCTGCTCGCGAGTCGCGTGACTAGTTCGCTCCAGACGATACCGTCTTGAGATCCTAGCGTTAGTTTGTCGAGGTTTTTACGCTCGTTTCGCAACAGGTCGTCCAATTGCGGACTGGGCGACGCGGCAACAGCGACTTCAAGGCCCTTGATGGCGGCGCGCGAGGCTTCGATTTTGTCCAGGTCGCCAGTGGCGCCCATTGAGGCCTGCACTTGATGATAGATGAACGAACGTACGAAACTGCGCTCGGACTCGGTTTGCAGTTTGGCGGCCATTCGAGCTGTGCCTTGTCGGCTGTCGGTAAAGGACAACAACCTGCGCCCGAGCGAAGGGAGCTTTTCGCCCCGCTGCTGGGAGGGAAGCACAGCCTCAAGCAGGATTGGCGCTGCATTGCCAAGCAAGAAAGGCGCGCCGAAACGCACGGGTCGTAATATCTCCTTGGCGCCCTTAATCGGGGTGCAATGTGGGCAGGCATAGGCGCCGTCCTTTCGCTCGGAGCGCAAAGAAAGTGTATCCGCAGTAGCCCCGTCTGCGACGCGCCAGCCATCGGGATGCGGATCGAGCCAGAAAGGCCGCGCGCACGTCGTTGGGTTTGCGGCAAACAGATGTTCTAGGGTAAGCGTAAGGGCCTCATCGTCGGCCTGCTCGGGGTTCTCGACCTCCTCCTCATCATCATCATCGCGAAGATCTGTATCGTGCACGAGATCAAAGGCGAATTCGTCCCTCGGTGGATTGCGCAGAGGCGCTGAAATGCGTCCATTAGTCTCCTCACCGTCCAGATAGACCTCGCCGCATTCGGTGCAACTAACCACTTCGAGAACCGGTGCCGCGCAGTGTGGGCACTGATCGGCCCGATCGGGCAAAAGGGCGCCAAAGGGCCACTCGGCTACCTGGTGGCTGCAAGCCGGATTTACGCAGCTCCATAAGCCAGGTAAGGCACGCTCAAAAGCGTGTAGACGCATCGGAGCAAGGCGCTCTTCGGTACCGTCCTGAAGCGTACGGGATGCGCGCGACATAGCATCGACCAATCCGCTGGGATTGATCTTGAGGGTTTGCGCTGCAGCGGAAAAGTCAGCCAATGGAACGCCTTGATCAAACATGCGGTTGACAAGATCCCAACTGGGAGTATGCCCCCCTAAAATCTCGTAGAGCCGATCAGATGGCGTCGCCGGAAGATCCAAATCTACAGGCAGCGGCGCCGGCGTGGGTCGCGTTGGCATCTGCCGCCGCCCTTCGACGACATGCACGCGGTCCTCAGAGACACCCGCTACGTCGGCGAGAAACTTCTGAAGCTGCTGTAATGTACCTTTTCCCGATCCGATGGTCGCGGACGTGGCTACGAAGCGCACCTCATCGGGTTTCACACCAAAAGCGAGCATCGTGCGGCGTAGCAGCAGGGCTACTTCCGCGGCGGCGGCGCCTACCAGGGAATGCGCCTCGTCGAGTACGATCCATTTGAGCTTGCCACGCGATGCATTGAGGATTGGCTGATCCTCAGCTCGCACCAGCATGTATTCAAGCATAGTGATATTGGTGACAAGGATGGGCGGTGGTGATGCCCGCAATGTCTCGCGGTCGATAACCTGTTCCGGCCTGGCGCGGCGATCGCTGGCGCTGCTGGTGCGCTCCATGTCACCGTTATAGAGACCGTAGCGAATAGTTCCACGAAACGGTCGCGTCCATGCCGAAAGGCGCTCCTGCTGGCTCTCTATAAGCGCATTAAGCGGATAGAGCATGATTGCCTGGACGCCCTCGATTGGTTCGAGACTGTCCTGAGATTGCGCCGCAAGATCAGAGAGGATGGGGAAGAGAAAACATTCGGTCTTGCCCGAACCTGTTCCCGACGTGACTACGACTGATTTTGAATCTGCGGAAGAAAGTAACTGCCAGGCTTCGAGCTGGTGCTTGAAAGGCTTTCTGTTGCGCGGAAACCGATAGTCGTGTCCCTCAGGTAATTCGTCAATGGCAGTCACGAAAGCGGGATGCAGTATCGACCTCGCCAAGGCATCGAGGTTCGCTTCGGCGGTCACAAAGGGATGCGCCCCTTCAATTACTGGCTGCTGAAGCAATGCGCCAGCTCTGGGGGCGCTGCCGGCCAGCATTTCACGCAGGTGACGTCGTAAACCTTCATGGGTAATGCCGGATTGCGCGATGATCGCATCAGCAGTCCGAAATTTAAGATTTTCCAGCACATCGAACGGGCTCATTTGCCAGTTGCTCCATAAAAGTCGATCATATGTATCCAGGTCGCTGTGACATAGAAGGGGTCCTCGCGCAGCACCCGTCTGATGAGCAAAGCATCCTCTTTAGAAATTTTGACCTTGCCGAGAGCGCTGGCTGCCAGCAGCACGGGCGCGAAAAGCCCGGCGAATAATTCATGGGTCTTGGTCAAAATTTCCTGCGGTATTGGAATTTTTCGACTCGACAATGCCTCTGCGATGTCATTTGGGTCGTCGCGATGCCGGTCGAACTGGGCCTTGATGTACTCGCTGACAAGAGTGTTAAGGGATGGCGACGTGGATTGTGCATGCTTGCGCCTAGCTGCATCTGCTACGGCCGCCGTCAGGGCAGGTTCAAGCACGGACAGCTGCTCAGTCGCCTTGTTGACGCTATCGAGCGCCATAGCTGCCGCTTTGTCATTTCCGAAAATGGGTTGCAGAGACTCGAACATGCTGGCACCAATGGCCGTCATTGCCATATTCCAACCTTCTAGCGGTAGCCCCAGCCAGAGCAGAGGCAACTCGTCCTGCAATGCCCAAATGGCTGCACGATCTGTGTCGGCGGCCTTGACCAGCAAAGCGATTGCAGCGTGAGGATGGGCGGGCAAAAGCCGCAGGGCATCAATGGTGTTGGCGGGCAGTCCGCGCAGGTGCGTGACAGTGTTGGTCAGCCAGCTAAAATCGGCCTGCGATGCATGACCATCAGCCAAAGTCTGCAACTGCGCGGCAATTGCCGATTGCCGCTCGTCATAGTCCCTGATCAGTCCTGCTGCTGCGAGTAGCGCCGGAGCCTCGCCTAACGTCGCGCCGGAGATGATGCGCGGGCGCGACAGGACGTCAGGGCCATCACGCAGATATACCAGGCATGGTCCTTGGCAACGCTCGGGCAGCCTCCAATGGCTCTCGTCCAAAGGTTCAAGCGCATGCTCGTGACGCGGATCTAAAATCATCCGTGCCACCAGTTCGGCGTCGCCCGCCCAGACAACTTCACCTGCCTCTAGCGGCAACATCTTCTCGCTAAATCGGGTGATGCGAATGGGTGTGCGTGTATCACCCAGAAATGAAAGTTCGAGCAGGTCATCTTGTTCGCCGAGCGTTGCTAGGATTTCTTGCATTGCGCTGCGCAGAACACCCAACGGCAACTCGCCATCAACTTCTGCAACCAGACTGCCGGAGCGGGCACCTTTGGGCGCAATTTCGAGACTGACCCGAGAGGGCGAAATCACTGATGCACCGCGCAACGCGCCAATATTGACTGTTGCTCCGGCCGGCAGCACCGAGCCATCGGCCAGCGTCACGACCGCCTCGCTCCCGCTTATGGACAGTACCACATCGAAACTGCGCCCTTGCGGCGGGTGCAACGTCACAGGGAGCTGGTAGTTTGGTCGCCCTGGAAAAGTGATATTGAGTAAAGTGGGATCATCGGTAGCTGAAAGCTGCGGGGCGGAAACCGACCATCCCGCAAGTCCCTCGAGTCGCAGATGGCCCATCGAGGGCCCGGACATACGTGCATCGAGACGAGATCCGTATGGCAAAAGGGCTAGCTTCACCTTGTCAATTTGAATGTTGGCCTTAGGGTCACGTAGTGAGATTTCGTGTAGGCCCGGGGCATTCAAAGGACCGCGCAGCTCGCGCCAAGGCTCGCCGGCACGCCGGCAATAGATTTCACCGGGCTTAGCCAACCTTGGGCGCTCGGTTTCGCTGACCATTGGCGTGGTCCCAAGCGAGACGATTTCGCGATCTTTTTCAGAAAGGCGAAAGTTGACATCAGCGAAGGGCAGCTGCAATTCGATCGAGCGAGCCTGCACGCCCGTTTCAATGCGATAGCGCGCATCATCTTTGGGCCCCCACACATAGATAGTGCCCTGAACCTCGACCAGCCGGCGCCGAAGACTAACCACAATCACATCACTGATCACAGCGCTTTCAGAGCCGATTTCCATCAACCAATCCGCAGGGAATAGAACATGCAAACTCTGCGCCGGTAAGCTGGCGGATCCACTGCGAACAAGCCGCAATAGTTTGTCGCGACCTGCCGTCCCTTCCTCCAACTGAAACACTAGGACATCAGAGTGCCTTGCTTCGCCGCCAGGCCATGTCCAGGTCACGGGTGGGCTGCTCGCAGAACTGAGCGTAACAGACACCTGAACGGAAAGCGGATAAGGGCAAAGAAGGCGGGATGTCCGCATCAGCGGACGCATGCGCCAGGCCCTTCCGCCCTCAGTAGGCGGTTCGAGCAAAGCGATTTCGCCAGACACGTGCTCGACTAACTGGCTAGCTGGTGTAACGCGAATGCGGCCAAGCGGAGAAAAGCTTGCTAGACTCGATGAGGCGATCTCTCCATCAGCCAGCAATTGTAGCGCTGGTAGCCATTCTCCATCGCGTAATGTCAGGTAGCGCCGGGCTTCAATGCCACGTGCGACGTGGCCGCTGAACTTTTCGTCGAGCAAACCCGTCAACAATTCTCGCGCAAGGGCTTCATCCTCGGCAGGAACGTAGATAGGCAGATCTTGGCGCCAATCGGCATGGATGGCATCGAGAATTGCGGAGTTGTTCACCCCAGAGAGGCCACGTTCCTCCGCTTGCCGACGCAGGCCGAGCACTGCCCCTGCCAACTCTGCACACAGGGCAACGAAGTCATCGTGGTCGTAGCTCTTGCTCACCCGCCAGCGCTCTTCGACGGCGATCTCCAGCAGTCGATCATCGATTACGATAGATTCGTCAAGCGCCCGTCGAAGCACGGCGCGCAAATACTCCTGCAGCCAGCTCCGCGCGCCCTCCAAAAACACTTTCACCGGGAATCCACCCTCCAGCGCCAAGGTGAGCAGGAATTCTCGGCCATGCTGGCTGCGCCGGAGATCGCGCTCCCAATACTGCAGACCAAGTTCGGTCAGCTTTTGTTTGCTGGGGTAGGGGACTTTCGGAAATAGCTCGGGGTCAATGGCGTCCCATTTGAGGAAGGTCGATGCCGATTCGCGCCGGAACCACTCTGCGCAATAAGCGACAAATAAGGCACCACTTCGCAGATCGGGCTCCTCAAGCCGTCCGCGACGAGCGACGTGACCTAGAATATCCCGAGCTTGCAGGAATTCCTCATCGGTCATCCGATAGCGATACAGCGCTCGGCCATCTGGCCCCTTTAGATTGCGGGCACCCCGAAAATTTCTCAGCCATTCCCTGATCGGACCAGATTTTTGGGTCGGCTTAGCATTACATGCAACCGGAGCTCCCTCTTCAGTTGCACGGCGCGCCAGGCGCAATGCCACAACCACACTCATATGGAGATCGCAGGCAAAGTCGGAGTTGCGCCCCTTCAGCTCCTCGTTAAGCGCATTCAAAATCGTATAATCTGCCTGATTTCTCTGAAAAACTGAGGCAAGCTGCTCATCGGTAAGAGTGGTGAATTCCAAAATTGCAGTTCCCCCTACTGCTAAGCAAGTCGTGCACTGGCAATGCTGAGTTGAGAGCAATTACCTCTGTATCGTCAAGTGGTAGTATCGGTTTCAAATGGCCCCAAGATACGAAAACAGGATGTCATCCGCAGCTGTGAGGTAGTTTTGGTCCAACTCCATGATGGTCACCGCAGAAAGAGCCCTTCCAACGGTCAATTTCTGCAGTCGCGAAGGATAGGGAGAACTCACGTCCGCCGGCGGTTTAATGATGAGCTTGTGGAGCGCGACAAAACTCTGAAGTCTGGCACCAGCAAGGCCGAGGACCCAAGCTAAGATGGTCGCAATGCCGCCGGTCTAGTTCGCATTGGCTTCAGAGGAAAAGGAGTGACTGCTTCCAGGAAGTCGATGAGGGATACTGGACGACCGACTTGGGGCGACTACCGGTCATGCTGCCATATAGGACCATGCAACGTCTGCCCTATTGTGGGACTGCCATATCCAGTTGGAGAGCCACGAGTGGCACGTTGGAATGCTACTGGCCTCCTGCATCTTCATGCCGTGCTGCCAGCGCACCGATCGATCTCGGGTCGGGAGCCATGGATCGGAAATGACAGCAAAAAAGAAATCCGACGCAGAGGGGAACCGGTCCGGACTGGTTGACGGTCGCAACTGACTTGTAACGGCCGTGTCACCAATGGCGCCAGTCCACTCACCGCCATTGCACGCTGCTGGGTGGCAATCTGGCCAGCAAGTGACGCTACACTGGTTCCATAATCTCGCGCGAACCTAAATGCTACGAAACGCAACTCTTTAGGCTAGCCACGCTTGTGGGCATACTCTTCCGATGACCTGGCCACCACCTCCCCAATCCGCTCAGCCCACCACTCTGCCATCCTGATGCGTTCTTCCCAATAGGCTCCACGGTGATAGGCGCGGCGGACCCCGTTGCCGCTGACATGTGCAAGTTCGGCCTCGATTGCATCGGCATTCCATAGCCCGCATTCATTCAGAAGCGTGGACGCGGTCGCGCGGAACCCGTGGGAGGTCGCTTCGTGTTTCTCGAAGCCCATCCGCCGCAGGGCCTGGTTCAGTGTGTTTTCACTGATCGGCCTTTCGAGCGATGTGCTCGACGGAAACACGAGCCGCAGATTGCCGGTGTGCTGCTGCTGTTCGCGCAGGATGTCGATGGCCATGGGCGGCAACGGCTTCCGGTGAACCCGGCGCATTTTTGCCCGCTCTTCCGGGATCGTCCAGGTTGCCTTGTCCAGATCGAACTCTGTCCATTCCGCCTGCCGCAATTCGCCTGGCCGCGGGTACAGCAGTGCCATCAGCTTCATCGCTGTCCGTGTTTCGATGGAGCCAGTGTAAGCCCAGATGCTCTTGATCAGCCTGGTGAACGATTCCCATTCCGTTACAGCCGCTCGGTGAGTGACTTTGGGCGCAATGATGGCGCCTCTCAATCCGAAGGTGGGATCGTTGCTGACCCGGGCCGTCGCAATTCCGTAGCGGAACACCTGGCTGATCACCGCGCGCAGCCGGCGCGCAGTCTCATAGTTTCCGAGCGCCTCCACACTGCGCAGAGAAACCAGAATGTCGGCCGCGTCGATTTCGCCTATCGGCTTGGATTGCAGATCCTTGAGCGCAAGGCTTATCAGCCAGCGCTTCTTGTTGAGCGTCGCCTCCGATTTTCCTTCGCGACGGTTCTTATCGAGAAACTCCTCTGCCAGCGCCTCAAAGCTGTTGGCTGCAGCATAAGCCCTGGCGATCTTGTCCTGCTTTTTCTTCTGCGATGGGTCACCATCGTCGGCGAGCAGTTTTCTCGCGGCATCCCTATGAGCGCGGGCCTAGGCGAGCGAGACATCCGGCCATGCACCGAACCCCAGCTGCTTCTGGTTGCCCCCGTAGCGATAGACCATTCGCCAAAGCTTGCTGCCATTCGGATTGACGACGAGCAACAGGCCACCGCCGTCTCCGTGCTTGGTTGGTTTCTCGCCTGGTTTGAGCGCGCGAATCCTGGTGTCAGTGAGTGGCATGTGATGGCATCCGACTCGATAGCGTGAGGGCATGGTTGCTGCGATGCCATCAATTATGCCATCAATTTTTCTGGATGCCATCACTTGCCGATGGACGGTCAGGGACGTGAAGCCTGCCAAAACCAACAAAAAAGCCCGCTTTCGCGGGCTTTTGAGGGTGTTTCTGGACTGTATCGGACAGTCTGAAACTTGAAATTGGTGCCCAGAAGAGGACTCGAACCTCCACACCGTTGCCAGTACCAGCACCTGAAGCTGGCGCGTCTACCAATTCCGCCATCTGGGCATGCGGGCCGATTTAGGGGTTGCGCGCGGTCGTGTCAACGCCTGAATGCGCAGCCGTCTCATTAATTTGGCTTTTGTTTCTGCCTCGGGACGGATCGGGGCCTTGGTGATGGTTTTGCGCTCCCGGTGGAGCGGCAGGATGGCGGGTCCGGCCCCGCGGAAGGTCGCGAATGCCACCGCAGTCTGTTCGCGCCCCGAAATGTCGCGCCGCCCGGCTTTTCAAACACCGGCGGGCTGACTAAGGATTTTCGATGGATTCCGAAACCGCCGTCTCCGCCGCAAAAATCACGTCCCCGCTGCCGGGTGCTGCGGACGCGCGCAACGGCGTGCTCCTGGTGTTCGGCGCGGCGCTGGTCTGGAGTTTCGGCGGCGCCATCGCCCGCGGGCTGGATGTCGGCGATCCCTGGACCATCATTGCCTGGCGGTCGTTCTTCGCAGCCCTGTTCCTGCTGGGCTTCATGCTCTGGCGCGACGGGCCGGCGGGCACCGTCCGCCTGTTTCGCACCATGGGCCTGCCGGGCGTCGCGGTGGCGGTGTGCTTTGCCACCGCGTCGATCTCCTTCGTGGTGGCGCTCGGCTACACCAGTGTTGCCAACATCCTCTTGATGCAGGCCGGCGTGCCGCTGATCGCGGCTCTTCTGGGGGTGGTCTTCCTGCGCGAAGCGGTCGACCGCGTCACCTGGGGCGCAATTCTGGCGGTGATTGCCGGCATCGGCGTCATGGTGTCCGATTCCTTCGCCGCCAACGTGTCCTTCATCGGCGACGGGTTGGCGCTCGTCATCGCGGTGGTGTTTGCAGCCGCCACGGTCATCACCCGGCGCTTCTCCGGCGTAAGGATGACGCCGGCTGTCTGCCTCGGGGTGATCATTGGCACCGTCGTCGGTGTGGTGCTGTCATCGGGACTGATCGTCAGCGCCCGCGACTATGGCCTGCTGTTCCTGTTCGGCGCCTTCAACCTCGGCCTTGGCATGGCGATGTTCGCCACCGGCGCTCGGCTGATCCCATCGGCGCTGGCCGCGCTGATTTCCACCATGGAGCCGGTTTTCGGGCCGATCTGGGTCTGGCTGATCCATGCCGAGGTGCCGGCCCCCAGGACGCTTTTGGGCGGGGGTATGGTGTTCGCAGCACTGGTCGGCCACATTCTCTGGCAATGGCACATGAGCCGCCGCACGGCGCTGCCGCTGCCGAATTGAGAAGTCCGGCAGCAGGTCTTCTGGAGAGCGGAACGCTCGCGGGTGCTTTCAGGCCGGGACCTGGCTGTCAGCGCTGATCCTGAGCCCCGGAATCAATGGCCCCGGAATCAATGGCCCGGGAATCAAAGGCCCCGGAATCAGTCGCCGATCTTCAGTGCCTCGATGAAGGCTTCCTGCGGGATCTCGACCTTGCCGAACTGGCGCATCCGCTTCTTGCCGGCCTTCTGCTTGTCCAAGAGCTTGCGCTTGCGGGTGGCGTCGCCGCCATAGCACTTGGCGGTCACGTCCTTGCGCATCGCCGAAATGGTTTCGCGCGCCACCACCCGGCCGCCGATGGCCGCCTGGATCGGGATCTTGAACATGTGCCGGGGAATCAGGTCCTTGAGCTTCTCGCACATGACGCGGCCGCGTTTTTCCGCTGCCGAGCGGTGCACCAGCATCGACAGCGCGTCGACCGGCTCCTCGTTGACAAGAATCGACATCCGCACCAGATCGCCCGCCTCATGGCCGGTGATCTGGTAGTCGAAGCTGGCATAGCCCTTGGTGATCGATTTCAGCCTGTCGTAGAAATCGAACACCACCTCGTTGAGCGGCAACTGGTAGGTCACCATCGCGCGCTTGCCGACATAGGAAAGGTCGGTCTGGATGCCGCGGCGCTCCTGGCACAGTTTCAGGATCGGACCGAGATAATCGTCCGGCGTCAGGATCGTCGCCTTGATCCACGGCTCCTCGATGCTGGCGATCTTCACCACGTCCGGCATGTCGGCCGGATTGTGCAGCTCGATCACGTCGCCATTGGTCATGTTCATCCGGTAGACCACCGACGGAGCCGTGGCGATCAGGTCGAGATTGAACTCGCGTTCCAGCCGCTCCTGGATGATTTCCAGGTGTAGCAGCCCGAGGAAGCCGCAACGGAAGCCGAAGCCGAGCGCTGCCGAGGTTTCCATCTCGAACGAGAACGAGGCGTCATTGAGCCTGAGCTTGCCCATCGCCGCGCGCAGATCCTCGAAATCGGCCGCATCGACGGGGAACAATCCGCAAAACACCACCGGCTGCGCCGGCTTGAATCCGGGCAGGGCCTGAGCCGTTGGCCGCCGCTCCTCGGTGATCGTGTCACCGACGCGGGTATCGGCCACTTCCTTGATCGAGGCGGTGATGAAGCCGATTTCCCCCGGGCCAAGGGTTTCTGTGGCCACCAGCTTCGGCGTGATCACGCCGATCCGCTCCACCGTGTAGCGGGCGTCGGTCCCCATCAGCCGGATCTGCTGGCCCTTCTTCATCTCGCCGTCGATCACCCGCACCAGCACGATCACGCCGAGATAGGTGTCGTACCAGCTGTCGACCAGCATGGCCTTGAGCGGATCCTTGACGCTGCCGCCCTTGGGTGGAGGCAGCCGCGTGACGATCGCCTCCAGCACATCCGGTATGCCGATGCCTGTCTTGGCCGAAATCATCACGGCATCGGAGGCATCAAGCCCGATGACTTCCTCGATCTGTTCCTTGATGCGGTCGGGCTCGGCCGCCGGCAGGTCGATCTTGTTGAGCACCGGCACGATCTCGTGGTCGGCGTCGAGCGCCGCGTAGACATTGGCCAGCGTCTGCGCTTCCACGCCCTGGGATGCGTCCACCACCAGCAGGGAGCCTTCGCAGGCCCTGAGCGAGCGTGACACTTCATAGGCGAAGTCGACATGGCCCGGCGTGTCGATCAGGTTGAGGACATACATCTCCCCATCCTTGGCCTTGTAGTGCAATCGCACGGTCTGGGCCTTGATGGTGATGCCCCGCTCCTTCTCGATGTCCATGGAATCGAGAACCTGCTGGCTCATCTCCCGGTCGGCCAGGCCGCCGCAGGTCTGGATCAGCCGGTCGGCGAGCGTCGACTTGCCGTGGTCGATATGCGCGACAATCGAGAAATTGCGAATATGGGAAAGGGGCGTGTTTGTCATAGCTCGCGATTTAGCAGGACTGCGGAAAAAGGCAATCGAGGATAATGCCTGCGGCATTCCGATCTTCAGCGGCATCGCGCTCAATGGTGGAAACCGCTCCATGGCGGATCTGCGTCCGGGGAGGGCCTGCGGACTTGTTCTGGTCCGGATCAATCCGCTGATCGCGGGCGCTTCCGCCAATGCCCTGATCGCTGCAGCAGAGAAGCTCGCTACCCTGCTGCGCGCCGCAATGGCAGCCCGGTAGCTTCGGATTTAGTTACTTGAAACGCGCCCTGTCATCCCTTAATGGAGGCGGTGAGAAATTGATCGTTGCAAAGCAGCTTGTGCCTGTCGGCCGGCTCGCCGCGCCAGTCAATAGCCAAATAATGTAACATCACCCGACAATGTTTCGATCAGTGATCAGCAACGGCGGCGTATCGATGTACGGGAGTTGATTTATTGGATCTTTTGTCTGGCAAGATTTCGATTATTGGTCTGGGCTACGTCGGGCTGCCGCTGGCTGTTGAGTTTGGCAAGCATCGCCAGGTGCTTGGCTTTGACGTCAACAAGGCCCGGATTTCGGAACTCAAGTCGGGACGTGACAGCACGCGCGAAGTCGAGCCGGAGGAACTGGCGCAGGCTTCAGATCTTTCGTTCTCGTCCGACCCGGCCGATCTGCACGATTCGACGATCTTCATCGTGACGGTGCCGACCCCGATCGATGAGGCCAACCGCCCGGATCTCTCGGCCCTGCAGAAGGCGAGCCGGACCATTGGCGAAGCGCTCAAGGTCGGCGATGTCGTCATCTATGAATCGACTGTTTTCCCCGGCGCCACCGAAGAGGTCTGCGTCCCGGTGCTGGAAGAAGCCAGCGGGCTGAAGTTCAATGTCGACTTCTTCTGCGGCTACAGCCCCGAGCGCATCAATCCGGGCGACAAGGAAAACACCCTGACCAAGATCCGCAAGATCACGTCGGGCAGCACGCCTGAAGCAGCCGATGCCGTGGATGCGCTTTACGCCTCCATCATCAAGGCAGGCACCTGGAAGGCCAGTTCGATCCGGGTTGCAGAGGCTGCCAAGGTGATCGAGAACAGCCAACGCGATCTCAACATCGCCTTTGTCAACGAGCTGTCGGTGGTCTTTGACAGGATGAACATCGACACGCTTGAGGTGCTCGAGGCGGCCGGGAGCAAATGGAACTTCCTGCCCTTCCGCCCGGGCATGGTCGGTGGGCACTGCATCGGCGTCGACCCCTATTACCTCACCCACAAGGCCGAGATGCTGGGCTATCATCCCCAGGTCATCCTCGCCGGGCGCAGGATCAATGACAACATGGCGCGCTATGCCGCACGCTCGGTGGTGCGCCGCATGCTGCAGAACGGGATCGACGTATCCCGCAGCACCGTCGGCGTGCTCGGCCTGACCTTCAAGGAAAACTGCCCCGATATCCGCAATTCCAAGGTCGTCGATCTCATTCGCGAACTCGAGAGCTGGAATGTGAAGGTTGTGGTGTGTGATCCCTGGGCGCTGCCCGAGGAGGTCAAGCACGAATATGGCTATGACCTGTCCGAACTGTCTCCCGATGCGCCGGTCGACAGCCTTGTTGTGGCCGTCGGTCACAACGAGTACCGCCAGCTCGACCCGGCCGTTCTGCGGTCTTATTGCCGTCCCTCCGCAACACCCGTGATCGCGGATCTGAAGAGCCTCTACGATCGCACGCTTCTCGCTGACCAGGGCTTCAGCGTATTCCGTCTTTAGGATTTGACCATGAAGAATTTCGCGCTGATCGGGGCCGCCGGTTACATTGCTCCCCGCCACATGCGGGCCATCAAGGACACCGGAAACCGTCTTGCGGTCGCCTACGACATCAATGATTCCGTCGGCGTGATCGACAGCATTTCGCCGCAGAGCGAATTCTTCACCGAGTTCGAGCGCTTCCAGGAGCACGCGCATGTCCTGAAGCGTGATCCGGCCACAAGGCTCGATTATGTCGGCGTCTGCAGCCCCAACTATCTGCACCACGCCCACATCGCGGCCGGGCTGCGCCTGGGATGCGACGTGATCTGCGAGAAGCCGCTGGTTCCGACCTCGACGCTTCTGGATGAATTGGCTCTGGTGGAAGGTGAAACCGGACAGCGGGTGTTCAACATCCTGCAGCTGCGCCATCACGCATCCATCCTGAAGCTGCGGGAAAAGGTTGCCGCCGCGCCCGCGGACAAGAAATTCGATGTGGACCTGACCTACATCACCAGCCGCGGCAAATGGTACATGGAAAGCTGGAAGGGCGACCCGCGCAAGTCCTATGGCGTGGCGACCAATATCGGCGTGCATTTCTACGACATGCTGCATTTCATTTTCGGTGACCTGCAGCAGAACGTCGTCCACTATGCCTCCGACAGCAAGGCCGCCGGCTATCTCGAATATGAGCGCGCCCGGGTGATCTGGTTCCTGTCGATCGATGCCGACGATCTTCCCGATGATGTGAAGGGCAAGAAGCCGACCTATCGCAACATCGATATCAGCGGCGAGCAGCTCGAGTTCTCCGAAGGCTTCACCGATCTTCACACGGTCAGCTACGAGGAAATCCTGGCGGGCCGCGGCTACGGGCTGTCCGACGCCCGCCACTGCATCGAGACGGTGGAGGAAATCCGCACCGCGCCGATCCGGCAGGGTGGATCCGCTGTTCACCCGTTTGTGGCACGCTTGCGGTGAGTGTCCAGATCCATCCCAGCGCCATCATCGACGAAGGCGCCCAGATTGGCGAGGGATCGCGGGTCTGGCATTTTGTCCATGTCTGCAGCGGCGCGGTCATTGGCCGCGGCGTTTCGCTGGGGCAGAACGTGTTCGTCGCCAACCGGACGGTGATCGGCGACAAGTGCAAGATCCAGAACAATGTGTCGGTCTATGAGAACGTCACCCTCGAAGAGGGGGTGTTCTGCGGCCCGAGCATGGTGTTCACCAATGTCTACAATCCGCGCTCGCTGATCGAGCGCAAGAACGAGTACCGCGACACGAGGGTTGGCCGCGGCGCGACGCTGGGCGCCAATTGCACCATTGTCTGCGGCACCACCATCGGCGCCTATGCGTTTGTCGGGGCAGGAGCGGTGATCAATCGCGATGTTCCCGACTATGCCCTGATGGTTGGCGTTCCGGGGCGGCATGTCGGCTGGATGAGCGAGTTCGGCGAACGGCTGGATCTGCCCCTGACCGGAGCCGGGCGGACGGTCTGTCCCCACACGGGCGATACATATGTCTTGCAAGACGGCCGGGTTCAAAAGGTGTAAGGGCAGGAAAATGCAGTTCATTGATCTCAAGACCCAGTACCAGCTTCTGAAATCCGAGATCGACGCGGGCATCCACCGTGTGCTCGAGCATGGCCAGTACATTCTCGGACCCGAGGTCGCCGAACTCGAGGAAAAACTCGCAGCCTATGTCGGGGCAAAGCACTGCATCACCGTCGCCAATGGCACCGACGCGCTTCAGATTGCCCAGATGGCGCTCGGAATTGCGCCGGGCGACGAGGTCATCACCCCGGGCTTTACCTATATTGCCACCGCGGAAACCGTGGCGCTGCTGGGCGCCAAGCCGGTCTATGTCGACGTAGACCCCCGCACCTACAATCTCGATCCCGCGGCTCTCGAGGCGGCCATCACGCCGCGCACCAGGGCGATCATCCCGGTCAGCCTCTATGGCCAGTGCGCGGATTTCGACGCCATCAACGAGATCGCAGCCCGTCACGGCCTGCCGGTGATCGAGGATGCGGCGCAGAGTTTCGGCGCGACCTACAAGGGCCGCAAGAGTTGCAATCTCAGCCTGATCGCCTGCGCCAGTTTCTTCCCGTCAAAGCCTCTGGGCTGCTACGGCGATGGCGGTGCGATTTTCACCAGTGACGACGAACTGGCCAAAATCATCCGGCAGATCGCCCGCCATGGCCAGGACCGCCGCTATCACCACATCCGCGTCGGCGTGAACAGCCGTCTCGACACGATCCAGGCCGCGGTGCTGCTGCCCAAGCTCGCCCGGCTCGACGCGGAGCTCGCCGCTCGTCAGGCCGTGGCCGAACGCTATGACAGCCTTCTGGGCGATGCCAGCGTGACCACGACCCCGTTTGTCGAGAGCTTCAACCAGAGCGCCTGGGCCCAATACACGATCCGCACGCCCGACCGCGAGGCCGTCCAGGAAAGCCTGAAACAGGCGGGCGTCCCCACCGCCGTCCACTACCCGATCCCGCTTAACCAGCAGCCCGCCGTCGCCGATCCCGATGCCAGCCTGCCGACCGGTGACCAGGTTGCAAGCGAGGTGATGAGCCTGCCCATGGGCCCGTACCTCACCGAAGAAGACCAGAACCAGGTCGTCACCGCGGTCCGCACCGCGCTGAAGGGATGATGGGTTTAGGGCTCTTTCGCCGCCCCCTCCCCCCGGTGGTCACGCCGGATTTTTTTCATATGCCGTGCAAAGCAATCTGGAGACATGGCTGACTCAGTGAGGGTTTGATGGACAATACTCGATTTGTACGCCTGGTTGCCGTCGCCTTCTTCGCCTCGGGCTTCTCCGCTCTCGTCTATCAGGTTGTGTGGCAACGTGTGCTGACACAGGTGATCGGCGCTGATGCGATCTCCGCAGTCCTTATCGTGTCCATCTTCATGATTGGACTCGGGCTTGGCGCAGAAGCAGGGCGCGCGTTCCTCCGCTCTCCCCGGGTACCGGTCGCGATTGCATATGCGGTGCTCGAAGTTGGCATAGGCATCTACGGGCTTTTGTCACTTGAGATCCTCCGGTCAGCCAATGCGTGGTGGGCAACGGTGGGCATGGAATCGTTGCTTGCAGATTCGATCCTGAACTTTGTCCTGCTTGCGCCACCGGTTATCGCCATGGGTATGACAACGCCACTTATCGTGCATCTGGTCAAATCGCGGCTTGATAACCTCGGGCGCGTGGTAGGACGCCTTTATGGACTTAACATCCTTGGGGCGGCCGTCGGAGCACTGGTGACAGGGCTTGTACTGATCGAGCTGATAGGTCTTGGCGGATCTGTTCGTGTTGCCGCCTTCCTCAATATCGTCGTTGGTGTGCTGCTTGCCTGGGTGCTGTACTCGTCAGGTCGTTTCGGCCTGGGTGGCGAGATCGTTCGGTCGGAGCCCCTCATACCACGTGCGGCGTTGGCGGCTGTACTATTTGGATTCGGTACACTCGCAATCCAAATTGCCCTGTTTCGTGTGCTTACCAATTACTTCACGATGTCCACGACGGTGTTTCCGGCAATGTTAGCGGCCTACCTTCTGCTCATGTCGCTTGGGCAGGAGGTCGGTGGACGATTGGCGGACCGGTTTCCGCAGAAATTGCCGCTTGTCTTGTCCGCCCTGTTCATGGTCGGTGCCGCACTTTTGGCCGCGGCCTTGATTTTGCCCCCGCCGTGGATAGCAGAGGCTGGAATTCTCCGGTTCACTACTTTCAACGGGTCGCTTCTCGCGGAACAGTACCGCCATTTGATCGGTGATCCCAACCCCGCAGTTGTGTTCGCCTTCAGTCTGGTGATGATGCTGTCAGTGCTACCTTGGGCAGCGCTCTTCCCGGTCATGCTGAAGGTTGTGACCCGCGACATCAATGTGGCGGGAACGGCATTTGCGCGGCTGTATTCGCTTTACACGGCTGGCAACGTACTGGGCGCTTTCATTTTTGGCATTGTGATCCTTCCCGCCGTTGGAACCGGGCTGTCCGTGATTTTCACGATCATTATAGTCGGCGTTGCTGCGGCCGTGATCGGCCGGACCGCAAAACCCCTCGCTCTCGTTGCGGTAGGAGTCCTTTTCGCACTTCTTATTCCAAGGGACTACTATCGCTCGTTCTCGTTTGGCGAGTATCAGATCTCAAGCGTGTATGAAGGTCGGTCCGGTGTGGTGACTACGGTTCCGACGCCGCAGTTCTATGAAATTGTAGACATGAATCGAACTGCATCCGCTTCGGCCATGGTACGGGATCCCAAGAAGGGTGAGTTTTATGAAGCTTGGCGCTGGAATCTGTCGGACCTTTTGGTTCTCGATCCCGCATTCCGGCCTCGCCGCATACTGATTATCGGGATCGGGCACGCCTATCTCATAGATGCTCTTTTGGATCTGGATTTCGTGGAGCATATAACGGTTGTCGATATCTCCGCAGAAGTTGTGGAGGCGGTCCGTGATAAGACTCTCACGTCGACTGCGCGGGTGTTCACCGACCCCAGGGTCAATATTGTTGTGGGCGATGGTCGTCGTTTTGTTCAGATGGCGCTGTCCAAAGGTGAGACCTACGATCTAATTCAAACGAAGATCAACGAGCCATGGCATGCTGGTTCTGGAAATCTCTTCACGTCGGAATTCTTTGCCATGCAGAAAGCCCTGCTTTCACCAGGGGGATACTTGGGTGTGCGCCCCTTGGTTGGGCATGTGCGGGATGCGATTGGTGTTTTTGGGAGCGCGGTTTTCCCTGGCTATTACCATGTCTACTTCCCGAACGGACCGCTACCTGAAATGACCGAAGCACGGGTCACACCTGAGATCGCTGCTGCTTGGACACGACTCCTGCCAGGCAAAGACCTGAAGGATGATCGAGCATCAGTAATGGCGATACGGGTCTTTAGGAGTGTTGATGGCCTTTTGCATATTGATCCCAATACAGATGATTCCCCGACGTTCGAGTATTTCTGGCTCCGCCAGCTGCTTGGACGTTGGCAGAGCCCGAGAGTAGGGCTAGACGCCGACCAGTTTTCGAGTTTCGAAACTGAGGTGCCGGTTGCCTATGGATACAGCCAATGATGGGAGAGCTTGAAGTGTTGGTGGTCTCAAGCCGATGAACCGCAACTCACCGAAATATGTAATCGCTAGTTTTCTTTGTTTGTCTCTTTTGTTGACGGGCGTTGTTGCCTGGATCGACCACTCGCCTGAGCCCGAACCGTATCTGATTCCGGAGTTGCACGCCCGGTTCGATCCACTGCGGCCTGGATATGGAGCCACCGACTACCCGGGCAATGCGGCGGCTGACGTCCCGAAATCCTACGCGAAAATACTCATCGCTGAGTTGGAGCGTACCCGAAACGGTTTGTCTGTGGATTTGCCAAACCTCGCGCCCCAGGCTGGTCGCTGGCTTCTCGACAACAGTGATCTCGATAAGGACGGTGTGGTTGGGTGGGGCGTCCCCATTGCGTGGGATGCCTATGGTGATGGTTCGGAAAACCCTGCCAATACCGCCTACACCATTTCCACGGCCATCACCGTACAGGCTTTGCTGGATTGGATGGAGCAGGATCCAAATTCGCCGGGCCCGCAGATCCTTGCGAAGGTAGACGAAGCCCTCCGTCCCTTTGTGGATCCCGAAATGCGGACACCCGCGGGGCTTTTGCCCTACTCTTTTGTCGAGACGGATCGACAGTACGATACGTTCAACCCGGCTGCCTACCTCGCCGGAGAGTTGCAGCGCTTCAGTTTGATTACCCCGGACAAGGGTTTCGCCGCGGCGTTGCGGGGTGCCGCTGATGATACGGTACAGGCATTGCTCGATTACAAGATGGTCAATCCGGAAACAGGGTCATGGTACTGGCGGTATTCTGTTCAGGAAAACGTGTCGAACGATCTGCCTCATGCGAGCTACATCATTCATGGGCTTCTGAACTACATTCGATACGAGGGTGAGCTTTCAGCACAAATTGATTTCGATGCCGTTCTTGCCCACATCAAGGAATTCGAAGCACCGGCGAGCGCAGACAGGGAAGGCTACATCCGTGGCTGGCCACTCCTTCAGGAAAACATAGAGCGCTCTGCGAGAACCTACGACATCGGCATGGCCTTGAGTCTGCTCTGCAATTTGAACTACTCCCCGGAACTGTCGAGAAAAATGATCTCGGAGCTTGTCAAGTACAAGACCGAAGATGGCGCATACCTCAAATACCCGGTTGGTTCTGAATATGCAGATCCGCTGGTCGTGAACGAATATGAAGCCTATCTCTATCGAGGAGTAGTCGCTTGTGAGGCTGCTAAAAGCCGTAACTTGAAAGACAGTGTTACCAGCGTACGCCTTTCAGACACGACGAACGAATTCGCGCCAGGTGCAGACAACAATCAAGTAATACCGTTCGTGCGTCCGTTTTCGGGAGAGGGGCGCGTAGAACTCATCGCCACACCAGCAGCCATTTCGGTCGTACACGACGGGAGTTCGTTGTCCTTTGAAGCCACCGAGCTGCCGCTCGCCATTTTCCCAACTGGGAATGGCAATCTTTCGATCACGCGCACGCTGCCAGATGACAGGTTGCTGCTGAAGCTGCTCTCTTCAGACGGCTCCGAAACGAGCCTCGTTTCGATCACCGCAAGCGCCGACACTCAACCAATGCTCCGTGCCGCTCGGCTTGTAGGGCAGACGCTGTATCTGGTTTATTACGACAATATCGCCCAAGGCAATTTCCTGGAGCGTTACTTGGTTAGAGATGGCGAGATTCAAAGAGACGGGAAGTTGATCACACTGCCGTTGCTGCTTGATCCCGCAGGTGGCACTTACGAGATGATCCCTTGGGTTGATGTTCTGGCTTCTGACAACGCTGTTCATATTGTCGGAGGTACCTTGAACGCGCGGATCATCGGCGATGTTGTCGAGGAAGGGCGTATGGATGGTTGCCACAAGATCATTGAGGCAGTGGCAACCCCTTCGGGACCTGCAGCGCTATGTCTGGCTGCCGAAGGTGCCGCCGAACCGTATTTCGTGGTGGCGCCCAGCGGTGTCAATGTTCCCAGGATCCAGAGCGGCGTGGTGCCCTACAACCTCTCCTTCAGAAGGGGTTCACTGTCCATCAAGCATGCGGACGATCCCGACAGTTACAGGGAGATGTTGCTGTTTGACATAGAGCGCATTCAGCAAAACGGCTGGCTTGAGTATGGCATCAGCAACGCCGAAGCGCGAATTCCCTGGTCGCAGATTTACTACCTGAATGGCTTCCTGGACTTCATCTACCTCGCCGAACGCAACGACAACATGGCCGACATGATCGGTGATATCGTGCCTGGTATACGGCGCCGGCTCGACCTCGAAATGGCAATAATTGATCAGCACTGGCGAGAAGGAAGATTTCAAACGCGTGCGTTCACGATAGATCGCAGCCCCGCACTATTTGCGGTCCAAACCAGTCGTTTGCTCCTTCTCATGGATCGTTACCTCAATGAGCTACAGGCTCCTGTTGAACTCGAGGGCTATGGGACCCTGCTTCAGGCGGTCCATTGCCTGGAAGACCACATTGATACACTGGCCTACGGTGTCGAACCGTTGCATTGGCTTTCAGGCGAGACCGCAAACCTAAGGTGGGAGAAGGGTGGTAAGTTCTATTTCGATGGCGTGGCGGTGCCTTTCAATCACCAGAACGAATGGGCTTACTCAGTTCTGGAGACGCGAAGTTCCTCGAGCTGTCCCGAAGCAGAGCAGGCTGCGATCCAGATAATTAAACACTTCCAGCGCCGGATTGCACCAGATGGTGAGTTGCCTGCTAACGGCGTGTGGGACTACTGGTGGGGAACCGCCTATGATGGTTGGCAGGCCAGCGATGGCATTTCCATAAACAAGCCGGAATATCCTGGTGATCATATCAAGGCTTGGATATCGTTTCGATCCATCGATGCTATGTCCAATCTCGCAGCCAGCACTGTACTGCCGGAATGGATAAAGGAGAACCTGCTGCGTTCGGCCTCCTATCTTGTTGCGTCGGGAAAACTATATCCATTTGTAAACTACGAGCT
Organism: Parahoeflea alexandrii; assembly: GCF_024105735.1. GTDB lineage: Bacteria > Pseudomonadota > Alphaproteobacteria > Rhizobiales > Rhizobiaceae > Hoeflea > Hoeflea alexandrii. The sequence goes on from NZ_JAAAML010000002.1 coordinate 685,296, forward strand.
TACAAAACATGGCGAGCCAGCAGTTCTCAAGCCAATTGTAGCTATGCGGTATGCTCGCATAAATTCACCCTGGGACCTGCAAAGTGCAGCATGGGCCTATCTCGCACTTGCGAACGAAGCGGATTAATGATTTGCCTGTTTTGGCTTGCCTTTGATGCCGTAAAATTGGCATAGACAGGCCGCAGCGGCAGTGGAAACAGGAACTATATCGTAATGTGCGGAATTTTCGGACTGGTTACATCGTCCCGCCAGGGGCTGGACCGCGCGGCGTGGGATCGCGCCATCAGAAACCTTTTCATTCTTTCGCAATCACGCGGCAAGGAGGCGGCCGGCATCGCGATCGCTAATGCCGACGAGATCGTGGTGCACAAGGATTCCGTTTCCGCCGAGGCGATGCTGAAGACCGCGGATTACAAGACCGCTGTCAGCCGCGGCGCCGACGGGTTTTTCGCGGCTCCGGGCGACAAGAGCGCGCTGAGTGTTGTCGGCCATGCGCGGCTGGTGACCAATGGGCTTCAGGGAATTGATGCCAACAACCAGCCGGTGTGGCGCGACGATATCGTCATCGTGCACAATGGCATCGTCACCAATTGGGCCGAGCTCTGGGCTGAGAACCCCGACATCAAGCCACGCGCGGAAGTCGACACCGAAGTCATCGCGGCCTTGATGCACAAATACACGGTTGAAGGCGACACCACGCAGAAGGCCATGAGCCGCGCCTTTGATGATATCTACGGCGAAACCTCGATTGCGTTCTTCCAGCGCGGCACCAACGAACTGATGATCGGCACCAACACCGGCTCGGTGCACTACTGCATCTCGGCCAAGGGCGATGCCTTCTTCTTTGCGTCCGAGAAATGGATCTGCCAGAAGCTGACATCCGGCGACAAAACCATACCGGGTTTTGCCGGCGTGCCTGTTCATCAGCTCACCGCCGGCAACGGGATGAGCATCGATCTGTCCTCCATCGAGGTGAAGACTTTCGGTTTTGACAGCGCATTGGCCACGCCGCAGATCAGTCCGATGCTCGCCACCCAGCGCAACATCGAGGAAAAGTCTTACCGTCTCCGCCATGCCCAGGCGACCATGCAGCGGTGCTCGAAATGCCTTCTGCCCGAGACCATGCCCTACATCGCCTATGATGCCGATGGCGTGTGCAACTATTGCCACACCTATGAGCCGTGGGAGAAGAAGCCTGAGAGCGAGATCGAGGAGTATCTGGCCAGGTTTCGTGGCGACGGCAAGTCGCCTGACTGTGTGGTGGCCTTTTCCGGCGGCCGGGATTCCTCCTACGGCCTGCATCTGCTGAAGGAAAAATTCGGCATGCAGCCCATCACCTTCAGCTATGACTGGGGAATGGTCACGGATCTTGCGCGCCGCAACCAAGCCCGCATGTGCGGCAAGCTCGGCATCGAGCACATCTGGATTTCCGCCAACATCAAGGAAAAGCGCGCCAACATTCGCGCCAACGTGCTTGCCTGGCTGAAAAAGCCGGATCTCGGCATCATCCCGCTCTTCATGGCCGGCGACAAGCAGTTCTTCTGGTATGCCAACGAACTGATCAAGCAGACCGGCATTCCGCTGATGGTGTTCTGCACCAACCGGCTCGAGAAGACGGATTTCAAGCTGGGTTTCCTGGACATGCCGCCTCAGGTCGACGGTTTCAATCAGCCCTCAACCTTCGGGATGGGCCGCAAGGCCCAGATGCTGATGCAGTACGGCAAGCGCTATCTGTCCAACCCTCGTTACATCAACCGGTCCATCCCGGATACCGCATGGGCGTTCTTGTCCTATTACGGCATTAACCAGGACCATCTCTATCTCTTCGACTATGTCGATTGGGACGAGGACGTCATCGACGACGTTCTGATCAACGGCTATGATTGGGAGCTCGCCGACGACACGGAATGCACCTGGCGGATTGGCGACGGTACGGCGGCTTTCTACAACTACATCTACACCACGGTTGCGGGCTTCTCCGAGCACGACACCTTCCGCTCGAACCAGATCCGCGAAGGCCAGCTCACCCGGGACCGGGCGATGGAGCTCGTCGAGCGGGACAACCAGCCCCGCTGGAAATCGATCCGCGAATATACCCAACTCATCAATATCGATTTTGACGAGGCCATTCGAGTGATCGACCGGATTCCCAAGCTTTACGGCGCATAAGGCCGGCTAGAGTTCGGCGTCGAGCGAGATCGAATTGAAGTTCGCGTAGCATTCTCCCGCCGCATTGGCCCGGATCGACAGACGGAAGGCGGTGGGAGATGTCGCGGTGGCTACGGCTTGCGCCGGATCGTTTGCGAAAATATTTCCATAGGCGCCAAGGACGCGTGAGACGGTAGGCACGGTGCGCATGGTGACGGGTGTTGGAAGGCTGTTGAAAAAGTAGTTTCCGTAGGCCTGGGCATAGAGGAACAGGGCGATCGGCCCCTCGATGTGCTTGAAGTATCGGTTCGCAAGCGTTTCCTCCAGCGGCAGGGCCCGGGCCTGGTAAGGGGTCGGGCCTGATCCGATCTCCATCTTGACCCTCGCCACACCAGCAGGACCGGACAGCGCCGCGAGCGTGATCTCTATCGTGCCGCCATGCCCGCCGGGAACCTGAAAGCTGGTCGACGACCTGCCGGCAACAGCGTCGATGATCCGATCGTCACCGAAAACCGATACGGTGACCGCTGCGCCGGATACATGATCAAGCGAAATCGTGAGCGTCTCGTTGGCAATGTCGCCGAGCCCGAAAATGGCCGGTTCGACCACCTGGATGATCGAACCCGATGCAAGCGTCAGCGTGTCACCCGTCCGTGAGAGATTGGCGCCGGCCGCCCCCGCCTTCCAGCGATCGAACCCGTAGCTGCCGGCTGCCAGGCTGCCGCCTGCGAACGCGCGCTGATTGAGAGTGAAGTTTCCATTGATAAGCAGGTTCTCGCGGACCGCAACGGCTTCCGCGCCGCCTCCCGGAGTTTCCGGCAGGCTGACCACACCGGTCCCATTGTCGATGCTGACAGCCTCTGTCCAGTTGATGCCGTCAGGGCTGACCTTGATGGAAAACCGGTCATCGCCGGAAAGACCGAATTCGGCACGCCCGGAGAAGCCATCCTGGATCACGATGCTTGCGGTATCCCCGGCCGCGGCCTTGTTGATCTTCAGGCGGTGGTCGGCACCGGCATGGTTGAACAGGGTGGCCGGGCTCGAGACCGCAAGCCGGTTGGTCATGTCTGCACTTGCATTGATGCCAAGCGTCGAGAGCGCTACGGCGGTGCCGGCGCTGACCCATGCCCCGGCGTGATAGGCAACCAGCGCGGCGTCATCCTCGACCCAGGCCAGCCAGCCGTCTGACGGAGAGATGAAGTCCCAGTCGCCGTTTGTGAAGCAGGCGATTTTCCCGCTTTGCCCGGCGAATGCACCTCCTGCCGCATCAGCCACGATGTGTTTCTCGTTTTTCGCCGGGTCGCCGGGCGGCATTGGCGCCAGCCGGCTCTTCACACTCAGGTGGAGGATCTGGTCAAGCCGGACCAGCGCTTCGTTGTGGGTAACATGCTTTTGCGCCTGGGCTGCGGCGAGAAGCGGCAAGGCAAGGCGCGGGGTGGTGTCGCTCACGATCGGGTTCCTTCTGAAGGTCAGGGTCTTCAGGAAGTATCGAGGTGCGCTGATGGACGTGCATGAAGTTCTGCCAAACGAGCGCCAAACATCATGGGAATCAATTGCATAGCCATGCAATTCTCGCGCTCTCATCCACTATGAAAGACCTCCTGACACCCCGCGCTCGTTTCTCAGGCCCGGTTTTTGGGCCGGTTTCCCGTCAAAGCAGCCATCTTGAATCATGTTTGCCCACTGCCGCCTGGCCCGACACTTGCGGCAGCTTGTGGGGTGCGCTGCCGACAAGACTGTGATCAGAACTGGTTGGGGCGAGGTCGGGCATTGGATCCGGTCGCCATCCCCCACCAGGGCAAGCAGGCAAGGATCCCCGATTGATCCGTTGCGGGAGAGGTCTGCCCGAGCCTCCAGGCAAACGCTCGGAATCGCGGGATCTTTCCTGCATGACGAGGCCCTTTGCAAAGCCGGGCGCAAGCCGTTCTGGTGGCGAGCCGGATGATTCCTTGGACAAGTCCCCGGATCCCGATTCTTGGGTTGAGGTTGACTTGCTAAACGAGCTATAAGCGCCGGACTTGCAGCAGGGTTGAGAACACCATGTTTTCCTGTGATGCTCGGAAAGCAACGTATAGGTCTTACATCTCGTGATTAACGCGCCTCTCTATGCGTTCCTGGTGTTCTCTGTCTGCATTCTGTTGGCAACCGGTGCCGGGCTTGTCCTGTCGAGAGCGATGCCCTGGTCCGACGATGCCCGGCAGACCGGTCTTGCCCGCGCAGTTGGCGTGGCGCTCGGTCCGTTTCTTTTTGGTATGGCCAGTGTGCTGGCGCTCGGAGTTTTTCGCGGAGCGGCGCATTCGACGCATCTGGCGGTGGTTTTCATTGTTCTTGCTGGCACCGCAGCTGCAGTGTTCCTTGTCGTCCCTCGGCCGCCAAGGCTGGGAAGGTCGCGATGGCAGAGGCTGCGCGCGGCGGAGTGGCCGCTTGTCGCGGCAATCCTGTTTTCAGTGCTGGCGCTGCTGTTCATTTCCCTGTTTGTGCCGCTCACTCAGAATGACGCGCTTGAATATGCGCTTGCCGCGCGCGAGCTCTTTGCCACGCGGGATCTCCTGACCTACCCGGTACTCAACCCGGAAGTGAACCTGACGGGCTTTTTCGGTCCCTGGACGCATCCGCCGCTCTATGTGGCGATGCTCTACATGGCTGAAGTCATTCAGGGACATGCGGATTCCCCGGGTCTGATCCAGCTGGTTTCTCCCTGGTTCATGCTTTCCGGCGCAATTGTCGCCCATGCGCTTGGCTCATTCGTCAGCCGGGCGGTGGGACTCCTGGCTTGCCTGCTGTTCCTGTCTCCCCCGCTGTTTTTCCTTGGCGCTGGATCAGCCCTTCTGGATCCGTTGCCCGTCCTCGGTTTCACACTTATCCTGGCCGCAGTCATTGGTCTCAAGGCACGACCGGCAGTCTTCGGCGCGGTGATTGGCGCGCTGCTTGGGTTGGCCCTCTGGACCCATTCGCAGGCCATACTGTTCGTCCCGCTGGCTCTTGCGGCCATCGGCATCGAGCGGGGCGCGCGCGACTGGCGCGGCCTTGCCTCCGCTGCCGTGGCGCTTGTCTGTGTCGCCGCGCTGGTGGGTGCCTGGCCCTACTGGCGCAACATGATGCTTTTCGGCTCACCCATCAGCGATAACCCGGCTGTCTTTGCAATGCCGGAACTGCACTGGGATGACTATTTCTCCATCAACCGGGGGCTGAACAATTTCACAGCAATGCTCCAGTACGGCATTTTTAAAGGCTGGTTTGCGCTAGAATCCTATGGGTTCATATTCTGGGGCATGGCGGTTGGCGTGTTGTTTTTCCTGGCCGGCAACAGGCTGGCCTCAATCAGGAGACTGGTTCTGGATGGCGCGGGGAGCTTCGGGAAGCGTGACTCTGCCTTGTGGCTGATGGTCGGGATGTTGCTGGTCTACATTTCCGGGGTAGTCCTCTCGGTGGCGCTTGGCATTGATCACATGGTCAAGAACGAACGGTACCTGCTGGTAACCTTGCCGATGGTGTCTGTTTTCTGTTCATATGGGTATATGCGCCTGGTGAGATTTTCTGAAACGCGAAGCAGGCTTCTGGACGTAGTTTTCTTGTCGTTTATTTCGATCGTGCTCCTCCTCCAGGTTTCGGTCTTCACATCTTACCGGATGGCCAAGCATGGAATGGGATTGGCCGATGCCTTTACCGAGATGCACGAAAAACTGGTAGTCGCGTCAGAATACGCCCTCATTGAGAGAATGAACGCGCAAGTTGGCGCCGATGGCCTGGTTTTCTCGATGAAGCCTGCAGACATGTACTATGCAAAGAGCCGGATGGTCAGCTACCTTGATGAGCGGCTGTTGCCTTTTTATTCAGCGAAAGATGCGTCGGCTGCTCTGTCAGTTCTGACCGAGATGGGCGTAACGCACATTCACGTGCCGGATTACGGGCTTCCGCCGCTATACAACAGCCTTCTTTATTCGATAATTCGCGATCCTGCCCTTTCGACCCTTCAATATCAAAGCGAAAAGGGACAGATTTACTCTCTGGAGCCCGAGAAATTGGTAACCGGCTCGCAAACGAGAGTCTCTCTGGTTGAAAGGGATTGGATGTATCAGACTGCGGTCCTGCTGGGTGGGCGCAAGGAATTGGTGAAAATCAGTGGCACCAGTGCCTCGGCAACTACTGCAGAGTACCGCGGAGGATTGCCATATGATCTCTTTCAGCGGAACTGGTCTTCCGGATTAACGACAGGCGCGGCATCTGCAGATGGAGGAAGTGATCCGGTAAGCGCCCTCAGGGTAAGGCCTTTCACCCAGTATGCCGTCGACCTGTCTCTGGAAGGGGCGGGGCTTGTCAAGATCACGGTGGATCAGTTCGCGGAAGCGGATGCGGGCGGTCCGCGCGAACTAGTGCAAAGGTCCGAGATCGTCACTTTTGAAATGAGTGATAAGCAGAAGAATAGAAAATTTGGCTTTCGCTTCAGGACCTTGAAGGCAACGGATTCCTTGGCTCTGTCTGTCGAGAGTATCGGTACAAGCAGAATCAAGATAATTTCCGCCGAACTGGTTGAAATCAAGGAGGGGGATTAGATGCCTACGATTGTCCACAGGTTCTCTTTGGGGATTCCTGAATTTGACTTGTTTTCGTCGCTGAGCTTTGCGTGCGCTCTGGTTGCAAGCCTTATCCTGCTTTACATTTTCCTGGCGAAATTCAACAGCATATTGCGGGTTTCCTTCTTCACGGCGGCACTCTCGAACATTTTTTTCCAGTGGCCGATGTTCCTGATATCCGATATTCTCCAGGAGTCGCTTGAGAATCCGTACTGGCATTTTTTCGTCGTCCAGATCAGTGTGGTCGTGCTTCTTTCCTATGGAATTCTGACGACGTCGAATTTCACAAGGGCATTTCATCCTGAGAAGATTTCGTTCAGGCGGGGACATGTGTTTTTCTCGATTTTTCTCGGTGCCGTTCTGGTTTTTCTCTATCTGAGGAAAGTGCCTTTTGATTGCACGGCGCTCTATGCGGTGTTGTTTGATCCGCAGGTTACATTGCTGGCCCGTGAGGTCAGTATCAAGTTTGCAGGCTCATTCATTGCGACGAGCTCATTCGGAGCTTTCACAAACGCTCTTGCTCCGGTAGTTATCGCCCTGAGCGTTGCGATGATCTGGCATGCGCTGCGAACGAGAAACATACTCCAGCTCGTCCTGTTTCCGCTCATTATCCTGGCCGCGGTCTTCGTGTGCATGCTCAGCGGTGCCAAAGGGCTTCTGCTGCCGTCGATCATCGTGATCTTGGTGGCGTCGATACTGTGGAACCGCAACCTGATCCGGAAGGGAATTGCCGCTGCAGCCTCCATGCTGCTTCTTTTCGGGTCCCTGGTTGTCTTCGAGGTGGTTCGAGATCGTGGCTGGAATGAAACCGGCGCCTACCCCTTCGGGCAATGCACCGCGCAGTTGGGAGCCTGTGAACAGGGCAAGGAGCTCATACTTTCACTCTACAAGCGGGATGCATCGCTTGGGCTTTACAAGGACCGGGTCCAGGCCCTTGAGAAGGAATTGAGGTTCGCCTGTGAAAAGCCTAAGGAGGGAGTCCCCAATCAGTCGCCCTGGTCATACGACGATCTCGAAATCGCTCCAAAAACGGAGATGGCGGTGGATGAAGCGGCGAGATACTATCTCGAAGGCGTTATCTACCGTGCGTTGGTCATACCGACCCAGGTCGCTGCATGGCACTTTCTCTATGTAGAGGAAATGGGATCCCCGGGTTTCGCCGCCATGCCCTTCGCAAGGCGTCTGACCGGAAGTTCGGTCAATATGCCGGAACTCGTGTACCAGAAATATGGCAGCGTGTTTGCGCATGGCGACAAGACCAGCACAAGCACATCGCCAACCAGTTTCCTGTTGGCCTATCCGGCCTATCTGGGTGTCGTAGGCCTGGTTTTGTCGCTCTTGGCGGTGATCATCACCGACATCATCGTGTCCGTTCTTCTGCTGCGTGTTCCAAACGCGCTGTACCCGATCGGGGTTGGCCTGGCAGCGGTGATAAGTTTCAATTTCATTCTGTCGGATTTCGTGACCGTGATGCTGTCGCATGGCGGGGCGGTGGCGATTGCGCTCATGGCATTCTTTGCGGTAACCCGTGACGGCCATGTGCTCAGGAATGCTCTCGACCTTCTGAAAATCACCCGGAAGCAACAGGACTAGGAGGTCCCGGTACGGTCTGTACCGGCCACAGGCACTGCTGATCCGCAGTCGCGGGATACGGCGCTGGTGAGACTGGATACTGCAAAGATGCGGAGCGCCTTGCTTCTCGCGCTGGCGAGGGGTTCCGGACCCTTTCTTGCGCGCGTGTCGGTTTCAAGTGTATGCAGGCGCTTGGCTGAGGCGGGTTTTGGCATCGCGGCGATGAGGAAGCATCGCCGACAAAGCGACCGCCACACCCACCGGAATGGACAAGGTGTTGTAACCCAGATCAGAATTCTTCCACCGGTGCTTTGAAATCCGGTCCTTGAGGGCGATAGAAACCATCCATGCTCAAACGCATCTTCGATCTTGCAATCACCATTCCTCTGGCGGTTATCCTGGCCGTACCGGCTCTGGTTGTTGCTTGTCTGGTGCGGATGAGGCTCGGCAGCCCGGTTCTTTTCCGCCAGCAGCGGCCCGGTCTCGGTGGCCGGATTTTCACCATGTTCAAGTTCCGCACCATGACCGACGGGCGCGATGCAGGCGGCAAGCTTCTTCCCGATGCGGACCGGCTTCCACCCTTTGGCCGCTGGTTGCGGGCATCGAGCCTTGATGAATTGCCCGAACTGATCAACGTGATCAGGGGCGACATGAGCCTGGTGGGACCACGCCCGCTCCTGCCCGAATACCTGCCGCTCTATTCATCCGAGCAGGCGCGGCGGCATGAAGTGCGTCCGGGCATCACCGGCTGGGCCCAGGTCAATGGCCGCAATGCGATCAGCTGGGAGGAAAAGTTCGACTATGATGTGTGGTACGTCGACAATCATTCGCTGCTGCTGGATCTGAAGATCCTGTTCATGACCGTGGGGCGCGTGCTCGGCCGCGAGGGCGTGGCTGCCGAGGGCAGCGTCACCGCGGAACGATTTCTCGGGGCGCAGGCATCCCGGCCCGCAGGTAAGCAGGATGGTTCCTCATGAGCGGGCGGCTCGCCATTCTCGGCGCGGGTGGCCATGGCCGGGTTGTTGCGGACGCAGCCGCTGTCGGCGGCTGGGATCAGATCGCCTTTTTTGACGACCATGTTGCTTCCGCGCAAGGCACCCTGGCTGCGCTCCTCGACAGCCTGAATGAGTTTGACGGTGTGATCGTGGCCATCGGCGCAAACCGTTTTCGCCGCCGCGCCGCCCTTCACCTTGCGACGAGGCAGGCCCCCATGGTCAATATCCTGCACCCCTCGGCGGTGATAAGCCCCAGCGCGCGGCTTGGCACCGGTGTCTTCGCTGCACCGCTCGCAGTGGCCGGGCCAAATGCCGAAATCGGTGACGGAGCCATCCTCAACACCTCCAGCAGCGTGGATCACGATGCCCGCATTGGGCATTATGTCCACATAGCCCCTGGCGCGCATCTTTCCGGCGCAGTCTTCATGGGGACGGGTGTCTGGATTGGCGTCGGATCGTCAGTGCGCGAGACTGTGGCTATCGGTGACTGGACCATGGTGGGGGCTGGTTCGGTTGTGGTCCGCAACTTGCCCGCCCGTTGTATCGCCTACGGTAATCCCGCGCGTTACCGGCGGGATCTTTCTGAAGAGGAACTGGAATGCTGAACACTGCCTTGGCGCCCTGGCCGGATTACAGTGCGGAAGAAGTCGCTGCCGTGGCCCGGGTGCTGGCATCGAACCGGGTCAATTACTGGACCGGTGAGGAATGCCGCCATTTCGAACGCGAGTATGCGCAGTGGGTCGGGGTTGATCATGCCATTGCGCTTGCCAATGGCAGCCTCGCCATCGAACTCGCGCTGCGGGGCCTGGGCGTCGGTCCGGGAGACGAGGTGATCGTCACCCCGCGCAGCTTCATGGCGTCCGCAAGCAGTGTGCCGCTGGTCGGAGCCGTTCCTGTTTTCGCCGACGTTGACCCGGAAACCCAGGGTCTCTCGGCCGAAACCATTTCCGCCGCACTTTCCCCGCGCACCCGGGCGGTCATCCTGGTCCATCTGGCGGGAAGGCCCTGCGACATGGATCCGATCATGGATCTTGCCGCCAGACACGGTTTCTATGTCATCGAAGACTGTGCCCAGGCTCACGGTGCCCGGTATCGCGGCCGCAGCGTGGGCGCCATTGGTCACGTCGGCGCCTGGTCGTTCTGCCAGGACAAGATCATGACCACCGGCGGCGAGGGCGGCATGGTCACCACCAATGATCCCGAGGTCTGGCGCAAGATGTGGTCCTTCAAGGATCACGGAAAGGATTGGGACGCGGTCAATGCGACCAATCATCCGCCGGGCTTCCGCTGGCTTCATCACTCGGTTGGGTCGAACTACCGGATGATCGAGATGCAGGCGGCCATCGGCCGGATTCAGCTCCGCAGAATGCAGGACTGGACGGCACGCCGAACGGAGATCTCTCATCGCCTTGCAGCCGTCTGCGAGCCGTTCGAATTTGTCCGCGTGGCAGCCGTTCCCGAAGATGTGACGCACGCCTACTACCGCTTCTACGCTGTTCTGGGAGAGGACGCGCCGTCTGGATGGACCCGTGACCGGATCGTCGCCGAGGTTGTTGCCGAAGGAGTTCCCTGTTTCCAGGGATCCTGCTCGGAGATCTACCGGGAGAAAGCATGGGACGGCACTGGATGGCGGCCCGAAAAGCCCCTGCAGGTGGCTCATTGGCTTGGCGAGCATGCCTTTGCGATGCTGGTCCATCCGTCGATGACCGAAGATGACATCCGGGCGTCCGAGCGCGCGCTTCGAAATGTTCTGGTTCGCTGTGCGGCAGGCAATTCGGATTGAAGTGGCATCACGAAAAGGCTATAGCGCCAACGTCCCGATCGGAATGGGGCGGACCTCAAGATAAATGGTAGACTTTCAATGTACCGAAACAAGAAGATCAGCGTCGTCGTCCCGGCATACAATGAGGAGACGCAGATCGCGATCGTCATCGATACCATGCCCGACCTCGTTGATCATATCGTTATCGTCAACGACCTCAGCAAGGACCGTACCGCTGAAGTGGTGACATCGCACCCGGCTTATGGTGATTCACGGATCGTGCTGATCAACCATGAGGAAAACCAGGGCGTCGGCGGAGCGATTGCCACCGGCTACAAATGGAGTCGCGACAACGGGATCGACATCAGCGTCGTGATGGCGGGTGACGCCCAGATGAACCCGGCCGATCTTCCCGCGATCCTCGATCCGGTGGTGGAGGACCGAGTGGATTACACCAAGGGCAACAGGCTGGTGACCGGCGAAGCCTTCAAGCGGATCCCCAAGATCCGTTTTTTCGGAAACTCGGCCTTGTCGCTCTTTACCAAGATTGCGTCCGGATACTGGCATGTTGCCGATTCCCAGACCGGCTACACGGCGATCAACGCGCGCGCCCTCAAGGTCATCAACTGGGACAAGATGTTCAAGCGCTACGGTCAGCCAAATGATCTTCTGGTCAAGCTGAACGTCGAAGGCTTCCGGGTCCAGGATGTGCCGGTCGAGCCGGTCTACAATGTCGGTGAGCAGTCGGGAATCAACATCCGGAAAGTGATCTTTACCATCGGATCGCTGCTCGTCAGGCTGTTCTTCTGGAGGCTGCGGGAAAAATACATTATCCGCAACTTCCACCCCCTCGTCTTCTTCTACAGTTTCGGCTTTTTGACAGCTGCGCTGAGCGTGTTGTTTTTCCTGCGGTTCATCATTCTTTGGATCGATCAGGGCGTAGTGCCGGAAATCACCTTCCTGAGCTGGCTGTTCACCTTCTCGATCAGCTTCAATGCGATTTCCTTTGCGATGTGGTTTGATTACGAGGAGAACAAGCATCTCAATCCTCCCCTTGAACGGCGCGAAGTGATCCGTGAACCTTCGTAAACGCATTGTCGATGTTCTGAGCAACAAGCTTTCGAGCGACATCGCTTGGACAATGGGCAGTTTCATGATCCTTGCGATGAGCGGGATCGTGATCAACATTGTCGTCGCCTATTTTCGGGGAACCGAGGATCTGGGTGTCTTCAACCTCGCTTACTCGGTTTACATAATCGTTTCGCAGATTGCCGCGCTCGGGGTGCATTACTCGGTTCTGCGCTACGCAGCGATGAACCAGGAGAACCCACGGGAGCTGGGATCCATGCTGGGTTCGGCGCTGCTTGTGGTGACGGTGCTTGGCCTGCTCATGGCAGGGCTGGTCTTTGTGTCCGAACCGCTCTTTGCAAGAGCCTATGACAGCGAACGTGCCGCCCGGGCCATTTCCTATGCGGCATTTGGAATAGCCCTTTTTCCCGCAAGCAAGGTACTCATCTCCTTTCTCAACGGTCTGCGGCATATGAAGGCCTTCTCGGTGCTGCAGGCTGCGCGCTACATCATGGTTGCGGCGGTGGTGACTGCCTTTTCGGTGAGTGACCAGGACTTTACGCTTGCATCCCTGTGTTTTGTCGTGGCCGAAATCGTCACGCTGGCCGCCGCTGTCATCTACATCGCCTCGCAGCGCCTCGTGCAGCTCGTCCGGATCAAGAAAAGCTGGTTGCGTGAGCACACGAGCTTTGGCGGACGAAGCCTCCTCGCCGGCATGTTTGGCGAGATCAACACACGGGTCGACGTGCTGTGCCTTGGACTTTTCCTCGGCGACCGCGAAGTCGGCATCTACAGCTTCGTCGCCATGCTTCTCGACGGCCTCTACCATCTCCTCGCCATGGTCCGGGTCAACTTCAACCCTATCCTCGTCAATTGCGTTCGCGACAGCGGCTGGCCGGAAGCGCAGCGCCTGCTGCGTTTGTCAAAGCGGTTCATCCCCCTGATCATGATCGCCCTGTCCGCGATTGTCTTTGCCTTCTATTGGCTGGTTGCATTCCAGCTGGTTCCCGAGCGCGGTTTGCAGGAGGGTACGGTGGTTCTGCTGATATTGCTCGGTGGCCTGGTCGCAACCTCGCCATTTATCCCCTTTGACAACATGATGCTGATTTCGGGGTATCCCGGCAGGCAGACCCTTCAGCAGGCGGTTGCTTTTGTGGTCAACGTGTCTCTCAACCTCGCCTTGATCCCGGTGGTGGGGATCGAGGGCGCGGCCATCGGCACGGCATCAAGCTACCTGGCCGCCGTGGTTTCCCTGATCCTCATGACAGATAGTCGTCTGGGCTGGAACCTGCTCACCAACCGCGTCAAGTAACGAAAAGCCGCGGTGAATCTTGTCTCTCGAGGTGCGACAGCGCGGGTGCCGGAGGTGAAACGCGAATTGGCGCGTAACCATCAAACCCGGCCCGGGTCCGACAGGCAGGATGCCAGGGTCGCCGCCTGTTCGAGTGAGCCTATCGGTCCGGAGCCTGCCAGTCCGGTTCCGGCGCGCCGCGGCGCCTGAGCCGAAGCATCAGGCCGACCGCAACGCCGGCGCCGATCGCCACCGTCAGATCGGCCAGAACCGTCAGCAGCAATGTCATGACCAGCAATAGCTGATCCGATCTGCGGGTCCGTATGCGGCTCATGAAATGCTGCGGCTCGGCCATGTTCCATGCCGTGAGCACCAGAACGGCGGCAAGGGCCGGAAGCGCCAGAAGGCCGGCCAGCGGGGCTGCGAACATCATGAAGGCCAGCAGGAACAGCGAATGCATGATCCCTGCCACCGGCGTCTTCGCTCCGGCCCGGATATTGGTTGCGGTCCGGGCGATTGCTCCGGTCGCTGGAAGCCCGCCAAACAGGGCGGACACGCAATTGGCCGCACCCTGAGCCACCACTTCTGTGTTTGATCGATGCGCAGTGCCCGCCATGCGGTCGGCCACCAGCGCAGACAGCAGTGACTCGACGCCGGCGAGAAAGGCGATGATGATAGCCGAGGGCAACAGCTCCACGATCCTGTCGAAGCTCAGTTCCGGCAGGGATGGAAACGGAAGATGCGGGGCAATCGCGCCGAACCGGCTGGCAATCGTGTCGACATCAAGCTCGAACATTGCCACCGCGGCCGACGTAAGGCCAACGGCGACGACCAGCCCGGGCAGCTTCGGTGCGGCGCGGCGAAACAGCACGATCATGACCAGCGTCGCCAGCGCAACAATTGCGCTGGGCACCGAGACGCTGCCGGAAGCCTCCCACAGGACCGCGAGTTTGGGCAGGAAATCTGCAGGCATCTTTCCTTCGACGCCAAGGCCGAAGAAATCCGCGACCTGGCTGGAGGCAATGATGACGGCAATGCCGATGGTAAACCCGTTTATCACCGGCTCGGGAATGTGACGGATCAGGCTTCCAGCGCGAAGAAAACCGGCAATCAGCAAGATGATGCCGGCCATGAAGGTAGCAATCACCAGCCCATCATAACCGTGATCGGCAATGACCGCGTAGACCACCACGATGAAGGCGCCGGTAGGTCCGCCGATCTGAACCCGGCTGCCGCCCAGTGCGGAAATCGTCAGCCCGGCGACGATGGCGGTGACAAGTCCAACGCCCGGATTGGCGCCCGACGCAATGGCAATCGCCATCGCCAGGGGCAGCGCCACCATCGCCACGGTCAGCCCGGCGCCCAGGTCCGAAAGAAAAGTGCGGCCATCATAAGCGCGCAAGGTGGTCAGGATCTTCGGATGGAAGACCCGGTCATACGTACGAACTGTACCGTCAGTATCTGCCGACTCAGTCATGATGACCCCCTGATTGCAGCATATCTCCCGCCGCAGGCAGGAGATTGTCAATCATCAGCCCCGGAGGACGCGCCGGGTCCGGCCAAAGGGGCCGGTGATTTGTGGCTCCATTCCAGCGCCTTGTAGTCGAAGCCGTATTCGAGCGTCGGCTTGACAACCCTGAAGTAAGGCGAAAGGTCGAAATCCCGCGGCGCGAACAGCGAATGGTGCCTGATGTGGAGGATTTCCCGCCGGGAGTATTCCGAATCCGCCCTTTGCCGGCCCGGAGCGCGTGTCACTTCTGGCAGGATCGGGTAGTGAACCGATTGGAAGGCCTGAGCGATCATCGAGGAGCAGATGGCACGGGTCGGATCGCCTGATCCGAATGCGATCATCCGTCTGCGCCAGCGCACCGGTACGGGGGGCGTCGGGAAGAAGTAGCGAAGCAGGTCGAATATATTTTTCATGTCGTATCGGACACCCAGCCGTTCCACCATGTACGAGACAACCGCTGCCCGATCCTCCGGCGTCAGCCCGACCGGCCGGCAGATCCGTGTGTTGAACCGGCTGTACTTCGACAAGGGCACGGCAACGCAGCCCTCGCCAAGATTGACCTCGACGAGTTGCGGATAGTCCGGTCCGCTTTGCTCGTCAGGCTTGAGCGCGTTGCCGACATAGAGCGCCGCATGCGACCAGGTCGACTGGGTCAGGTACTTGATTGCCGCGGAGACCTTCTGGTTTCCTTCCACGAGCACGATATCGCCCGGCTGCAGGGTGCGGGAAAGCGTTGCGGGATCGGAGGGTGTATAGGGTTCATATCCGGCATTGGCTGAGTGCAGCCGCCGGGCCAGAAAACGTCCAAGACGATCGAGAAAGCTGTCTGCCATGTCGCGCGCTTCGGTCATGGCGCAACACTTGGCCTGCGCCGGCGCATTGATCAACCCGGCTGGCTTCAACTTTGTGTTTTCCGGACTTGATAACAGGAGCGGAACCGCATAGTTTAGAACTATTCTAATATGTGAGGTTTGCCATGTTGGCTCGTATTCTCGGTTCCGGTCGACGGTCATTCAAATCGCTGAGCGAACAGGAAGTTCTGGCCCTCGCCATATCGTCCGAAGAGGATGATGCGCGGATTTATCTCGCCTATGCGGATCACCTGCGTGATGACTTCCCGCAATCGGCCAGGGTCTTTGAGGAGATGGCCGAAGAGGAGAGTGTTCACCGGGCACGGCTGATCGAGCGCCACAAGACGCGCTTCGGCGATAGGATTCCTCTCATTCGCCGCGAGCATGTCCGCGGTTTCTACGAACGCAAACCCGACTGGCTGGTCAGAAACCAGTCGATCGACAAGATTCGCCTGACCGCCGAGGAAATGGAGGCGCAGGCCCACAATTTCTATCTCGCCGCGGCTGCGCGTACCGAGGACGCCGATACAAGAAAGCTGCTCGGCGACCTCGCGCTGGCGGAAAAAAGTCATGAATCTCTGGCCCGCCGGTTGGGACTCGAACACACGCCCGAGGATGTTCAGGCTGAGGAAGCGCAGACCGATCGCCGCAAGTTCATCCTCACCTATGTCCAACCTGGTCTTGCCGGTCTCATGGACGGATCGGTTTCCACGCTCGCACCGATCTTTGCCACCGCCTTTGCCACAGGGGACACATGGACCACCTTCCTCGTCGGCCTGTCAGCCTCGGTCGGCGCGGGCATTTCGATGGGCTTTACCGAAGCCGCCCACGACGATGGCGTCATCTCAGGCCGCGGATCGCCGCTCAAACGCGGCCTTGCATCAGGCATCATGACGGCGATCGGCGGCCTCGGTCACGCGCTTCCCTATCTCATTCCCGATTTCACCATCGCCACCACGGTGGCCATTGCCGTAGTGTTCGTCGAATTGTGGGCCATCGCCTGGATCCAGAACCACTGGATGGACACGCCGTGGAGCCGCGCGATCTTCCAGGTTGTTCTGGGCGGCGCGCTGGTCTTTGCCGCGGGTCTGTTGATCGGCAACGCCTGAGGGTATTTACCGCCTTTTCCGTGCGGACTGACGCCGTGGCTGATCCAAGGCGCCCTGCCTGAGCGATGCTTGTGACCAGCTCCGATCCCGGTATGAAATGAGGCCTGACCCGCCAGCGGCCAAAGTCTTGTTGTGCGGAGCTCCCGATACAATCGAGCGGGCGGCTTCCGGCGTTCGTGTTGCCAAGCGCCGGGGGCTGTGCCATTGAGCTCCTGTCGGATTTCGTGTTTCGGCGGGGAAATGAACAACAACATGAGACTTCGGGCATGATGCGTAAGGTGATCAACTGGCTTGCGGCGAGAAGCCGACGCTCCAAGCAATACATACTTATCATCATGGATATTGTCTTGTTTGCGAGCGCGGTGTGGCTGGCCTATTCGCTTCGCTACAACGCGCTCTACGATCCCGACATCAATCAGGTGCTTCTCATTATTGCGGCGCCGGCGATCGGGATCCCGATCATGTATGCCTTCGGGCTCTACACCTCGATCACGCGTTATGTCGGCGAACATGCATTGTGGACGATCTTCAAGGCCGTGGCGCTGACCGCGGTTTTCTGGGCGGTGGTGGCTTATGTTGCCCGTCTCGAGGGCTCCACCCTTGTGCCGCGCACCGTGTTGGTGCTGTTCTGGCTCCTCTCCCTGCTCCTGATCTCCGGCTTTCGCTATGTCTCGCGATGGGTCATCCTCGAGTTCACCCAGGAAGAAACGCAGCGCAGGAACATCCTGGTGTATGGCGCGGGCGATGCCGGCCGCCAGATCGCCGCGACGCTGAAACAGAACAGCAACCGGATCATGATCCACCAGGTCGATGACGATCCGACCATGTGGGGCGCCACGATCGGCGGAATCAAGATCAGAAATCCGGCGGATCTCGAGCGTTTGATCGAGAAGAAGGACATCAGTGAAGCCATCGTGACCATGCGCAGCGCCAATTCGGCGCGCCGTGTCGAGGTGGTCGAACGTCTGAGCCGGCTCGGTTTGCGGGTGCGTATCCTGCCCGCCTTTGTCGACATCGCAGACGGCAAGCATACGGTTGATCTGATCCGCGACGTCGAGATCGGTGATCTGCTCGGGCGGGATGCGGTGCCGCCGGATCCTGGCCTGATGCAAGCCAATACCCGCAACAAGGTGGTTCTGGTCACCGGCGCCGGCGGCTCGATCGGATCCGAACTCTGCCGGCAGTTGAGCGCGGTCGGAGTGTCCAGGCTGATCATGCTGGATTCGAGCGAATTCGCGCTTTACCAGATCGACCGGGAACTGGCCAGCCAGAGCGGCCTTGAACGGGTTGCGGTGCTTGGATCCGTCGATGATCCGGCCCTGATGCGCCGGGTCATGCGCGAGCATGCGGTCAAGACGGTTTTCCATGCTGCAGCCTACAAGCATGTGCCCCTGGTCGAGGCAAATCCGTTTGAAGGCATCAAGAACAACGTGCTGGGCACGTCCACGGTCGCGTCGGCCGCCTATGACAGCGATGTCGAGGTTTTCGTCCTGATATCGACCGACAAGGCTGTCAGGCCATCGAGCATCATGGGCGCCTCCAAGCGCGTCGCCGAACTTATTGTCCAGGATTTCGCCGAGAAGGCGCAAAAGGACGGCAAGGAAAAGGTGTTCTGCGCCGTCCGCTTCGGCAATGTGATCGGGTCCAGCGGTTCGGTCATACCGCTGTTCAAGGAGCAGATCCGCAAGGGTGGGCCGATCACACTGACCCACTCCGAAACCACACGCTATTTCATGTCCATCGAGGAAGCCGCCCAACTGGTCATTCAGGCCGGAAGTCTGGCCCGCCGCAATGATGCTCGTGAAGACTTCCCGGGGCGCATCTTCCTGCTCGACATGGGAAATGCGGTTCGTATCCGGGATCTGGCCATCAAGATGGTGCAGCTGTCGAACTTGACCGTCAGTGATGCCTCCAACCCCACTGGCGACATCGCCATTCACGAGATCGGCCTGCGTCCCGGCGAAAAGCTCCACGAGGAACTGTATTTCTCCGTCGAGGCGGCAAAGCCGACTTCACACCAGAAGATTACCGTTGCCGCCGAATCTGCTCCCGAAGGCCTCGATATCAAAGAGATGTTCCGCGAACTTCAGGATCTGACGGTCAGTGAAGACCGGGAGCGATTGCTCGAGTTTCTGCGTCGTGTCGCCGGCATGGGGCTGGAAGCTGAGTGATCCGACGGTTTGTGTCTCAAGCCCGAAGCTTGTGCCGCTGTTTACCGGGATAGCCAGGCAACTGCGCCGTTCGGATGGGGTTGACGTTTGGCGGGTGCTGGAGTGTCATCCAGTCGCCATTCAAGTCATCTATCTGCGGCCCCATGAAGATATCTCCCTCGACCATCGGTCTGGGTGTCACCATGACCATCGGTTACGGGACACTCTATTACTCCTTCGCTGTGCTCGCTCCCGAAATCGCCGGGGAATTCGGATGGGAGGAGAGCTTTGTCTTTGCCATCTTTTCGATCGGTCTGCTGGCCGGAGCCATTTCGGCGCCGATCATTGGCCGGATGATCGACCGTTTCGGCGCCCGTTCCGTGATGAGCGCTGGGTCGCTGTTTGCCGCGACCACACTCGCATTGATTGCCGTCATGCAGAATGCCTGGCAGTTCACCGTTCTCGCGCTGATGGCGGAGTTCGTGGCGATTGCGGTCCAATATGATGCAGGCTTTGCAGCCCTTGCCCAGCGCTATGGCCGCAATGCCCGCGCCGAGATCACGCTCGTCACACTGATTGCGGGTTTCGCATCAACCGTGTTCTGGCCGCTCATTCAATGGCTGTTGACGCAGATGACCTGGCGCGAGGTGTATCTGGTGCTTGCTGCGATGAATCTCCTGATCGCCCTGCCGATTCACCTGACCATGCCGAAGGGTCGGCTGACGCCGCCGGAGATGCTGGTGGAGCCCAATGCGCTGGCCCTGGTCAAGTCCTACCAGCACGTCACCGGAAGCCGCCCGATGATCCTGCTGGGTATCAGCCTGGCGAGCGGTGGGTTCGTGCTGTCGGCAATAGGGGCGTCCTTGCTGATTCTTCTCGACGACATCGGTTTCGCCACGGCGACAGCGACCATTGCCGCGAGTTGTATCGGCCCGTCCCAGGTGGCGGCGCGCCTGTTTGAATATGCGCGGCGCAGCCATTTTTCTCCCCCGATGACTGCGATCATCGCGGCATCAGCCATGGTGCTCGGACTGGCTCTTCTGGGGGTGACGCTGCTGGCGCTGGTCCCGGCTTTCCTCTTCGCCTTCGCTGTCATGTATGGGGTTGGCCAGGGCCTGACATCGATTGTCCGCGGCATGCTGCCGCTGCATTACTTCGGTCCGGAAGGCTATGGACGCCGCACCGGAACACTGTCCGGTTTCCGCATGGTGCTGTCGGCGTCGGCACCGTTTACGATCATTTTCCTCAATGAACGCCTGGGAACGGCAACCGCGATCGGTTGTCTCGTCGCCCTGTCATTGCTTTCACTGATTTCGCTGTTGGCGCTGGTACGATTCATGGAAGCGCCAGAGGCCGCTTGATCTCACGAGCCCGCATCCCCGGACGCGGTTACTTCAATGCGCCGACCAGAACGTCGGAACCGTTCTCTATGGTGACCCACCGGCCGGAATTGGTCGATGCCTGGCGCTTGAGATAGCTGTAGGGCGTTTTCCGCCAGTGCTTGACTTCGTCAACCAGGTTGTCCAGCACGAAGTCGCCTTCCGAGGTCCTCAGCGTCAGCACCGCGTGGCCTTCGCCGTCGGGTTTGCGGACCACGGTGATGAGCACATCGGCCGGCGAGAAGCCGCGCTCGATCAGCATGTGCCGCTTGAGCAGCACATAATCCTCGCAGTCGCCGGCGACGTTGGGATAGGTCCACACCTCTTCCTTGCCGAACAGCTCCAGATCTGTTTTCGGCATCACCGAGAAATTGACCGCTCGGTTGATCTCACGAATCACGTCCCAGCCGTAGTCGGTAACCTTCGGAGCGGCGCCCGAGCCTTTGACCGGCTCGCATTCGGCAGTGAACTTCTTGCAGAACTCGTAATGGCCGATCGGCTGTGACGTTATCCGCCCGACCTGCATCGACAACCCGGAGGCAAGGGCACCCGCCGGCAACATCATCGACGCCACCAGGGCAATCATTGCCCGTTTTGTTCGTCCCGGTCCGCACAACATTGCCGGTTAACTCCACGCCGTCCCATTTCGTTAACAAACAGTTAAGAATGGATGACCGGAAGAGTCAATTGCGCGTGCCTGGCCTTGTTCAGACATGGTTACCGGCCGCGGCATTTGCATCACACCCTCGGACGCCAGCGGCGATGTCCGGTTTCGGGACAATCCGCGACCTTTGGGCATGGCTTGATCAACTGCCGCTGGCGATCCCGTCCACGGCTGCCAGGATGCGGGCGATGTCCTCGTCCCGCGACAGTCGGTGGTCGCCGTCGCGGATCAACGTCAGGGTGACGTTCTCCGAGGGCAGGTGTTCCATCAGGCGCAGGGCGTGGCGCCATGGAACGTCCGGATCTGCCATCCCCTGGATGATATGGACCGGTGCGCCGGTCTCGATCAGGCCCTCGAGAACCCGGTTCTTGCGGCCATCCTCGAACAGCGCTTGAGTGAAGATGTTCGGATCTGGCCCGTAGGGTGTCGGCTCTTCATAATACCCGTCCTGCTCGAGCGCCTGGCGTTGTGCATCGGTCAGTTCCGGTTCCATCAGTTCCAGCGTGAAATCCGGTGCAGGTGCAATCAGAACGAGGCCGGCCACCCGGTTTCCCTGTCCGCGGGCCCTCAGTTCCTGCACCATGCGCAGCCCGATCCAGCCGCCCATGGATGAACCGACAAGGATTTGCGGACCCGATGTATAGTGATCGAACGTCGCCAGGCTCTCTTCCAGCCACCGCGAAATCGTGCCGTCGCGAAAATCCCCGCCCGAAGCGCCATGGCCGGAATAGTCGAACCGCAGGCAAGCCTGCCCGCTGCGGCCGGCCTGCTGGCACAGCGCCTCGGCTTTCGAACCGGTCATGTCCGAGCGATATCCGCCGAGCCAGACCACGCCGGGCAAGCCGGCACCTTTCTCCGTCGCCTTTCGGGTCAGCGCTGCGATCGAGCGCATGTCAGCGCCCGTGCCTACGTCCAGTTTGCCGGCGACCGGTTCAGTCATTTTCAAGAGGCTCCCATTCCGTCGATTTTGCCTCTTTTACAAGATTCGCCGGCGCGATACCGGCCCTGTGGTGATTTTTTCGCGAAGCCATGCTATTGACACCAGCCAGCCGATGACGACATTGCGCTCGAGACATACGTGCTCGTGCGCCGTATCCGGCGGAATTGTACGAGTTAATCAGGAGACCAAAGCCATTCGCAGACCATTCAGAGCGCCGCCAACCGTAAACGAAGGCCCCCGCGCAAACCAGAGTATCCGGGCCGCATCGGTCCAGCTCATTGACGCCGAAGGTCAGAACCACGGCGTCCTGCCGACAGAACAGGCTCTCGCTATGGCCGAAGAAGCCGGCCTTGATCTTGTCGAGATCAACTCCAATGGCGATGTTCCGGTTTGCAAGATCGTTGATCTGGGCAAGCTCAAATACGCATCGCAGAAGAAGGCCTCCGAGGCGCGCAAGAAGCAGAAGACCGTCGAGGTCAAGGAAATCAAGATGCGCCCCAACATCGACACGCATGATTATGACGTGAAGATGCGCGCCATGAACCGCTTTTTTGATGAAGGCGACAAGGTCAAGGTGACGTTGCGGTTCCGCGGTCGCGAGATGGCCCACATGGAACTCGGCATGAAACTGCTTCAGAAGGTCAAGGACGACACCATCGAGATCGCCAAGGTCGAGGCCGAGCCGAAGCTCGAAGGCCGTCAGATGATGATGGTCCTGGCGCCGAAGTAACAGGTTCGTCCGCCTGATTCGCACCGGCCCGGCAGATGCCAGGGCCGGTTTTTGCTTTTATCAGGCGGATTCATTGCAACGCCCGTTGCGCTTTTGTCAGGTGACAGTTATAAGGCGCGCGTTCAAACCGGCCGGCAGGGCATGCCGAGGCGGTTTCCAACGCTTGATGGAAAAGGGGTCTTCGCCCTTTTGCGTCTCACCCAACAAGAAATGGCCATGCGGTGCCCACGAGGCACCCTGAGGTCTGATAAGGAGTAGCGAAATGCCCAAGATGAAGACGAAATCGTCTGCCAAGAAGCGGTTCAAGATCACGGCGAGCGGCAAGGTCCTCGCTGCAGCCGCCGGCAAGCGCCATGGCATGATCAAGCGGTCCAACAAGTTCATTCGCGACGCACGCGGCACCATGGTTCTTTCCGAACCTGACGCCAAGATCGTCAAGAAGTTCCTCCCCAACGGCCTGTAAACAGAGCCGGGACCAGCGATTTTAAGGAGATCATGATATGGCACGCGTAAAACGGGGCGTTACCGCCCACGCAAAACACAAGAAGGTCCTCAAGAAAGCCAAGGGCTTTTACGGACGCCGCAAGAATACCATCCGCGCCGCGAAGGCTGCCGTCGACAAGTCGATGCAGTACGCCTACCGCGACCGCAAGGTCCGCAAGCGGAATTTCCGCGCGCTCTGGATCCAGCGCATCAATGCCGCTGTCCGCGAGCACGGCCTGACCTATGGCCGCTTCATCGACGGCCTGACCAAGGCCGGCATCGAGGTTGACCGCAAGGTTCTCTCCGACATGGCGATCCATGACGCGGAAGCATTCGGTGTTCTGGTTGCGGCTTCCAAGAAGGCACTTGAGTACCTCAAGGATGCAACGCCGAACGAATTTGAAAGCGCTGTCGCCTAAGCCAGCGTTTTCCCGAAAACTGAATTTGAATTTTGGGATCCCGCGCTGGCACGGCTGGCGCGGGATTCGTCGTTTGAGAGCCGGGCGATCGCCTGTTTCTCGAGAGTGCCAATTCGGTTGAGCCGGGGCCCGGTGCCCGCCAGATACGGCCAGCAAGATACAGCCAGTAAGATACAGGTAGTCAAAGACCATGAGCCAGTACCAGACGCTTGAAACCTCCATCATGGACGAGATCGCCGCCAGCGCCGATGAAGCGGCCATCGAGGCCGTGCGGGTCGCGGCACTGGGCAAGAAGGGCTCGGTGTCCGAACTGCTCAAGGGATTGGGCAAGATGACACCGGAAGAGCGCCAGGAGGCGGGTCCGGCGATCAACGGCCTCAAGGCGCGCGTCGCCGATGCCATCGCCGCCCGCAAGACCGAACTCAGGGACGCTGCCATCACCGAACGTCTGGCGCGCGAAACCGTCGATGTCAGCCTGCCGGTGCGTTCCTCGCCTGCCGAGCGCGGCCGCATTCATCCGATCAGCCAGATCGTCGACGAGATCACCGCCATCTTCGCCGACATGGGCTTTTCCATCGCCGAAGGTCCGGACATCGAGACCGACCACTACAATTTCACCGCGCTCAATTTCCCCGACGGCCACCCGGCCCGCGAGATGCACGATACGTTCTTTCTCGAGCCCGACGACAATGGCGAGCGCAAGGTTCTGCGCACCCACACCTCGCCGGTGCAGATCCGCACCATGGAGACGCAGAAGCCGCCGATCCGCATCGTCATTCCGGGCAAGACCTACCGGCAGGACAGCGACGCCACCCACTCGCCCATGTTCCATCAGGTCGAGGGGCTGGTGATCGACAAGACTGCCAATGTCGGCCATCTGCGCTGGGTGCTGGAAGAGTTCTGCAAGGCCTTCTTCGAGGTCGACAGCGTCACCATGCGTTTCCGTCCCTCGTTCTTCCCGTTCACCGAACCCTCGTTCGAAGTCGACATCCAGTGCGACCGCAGCTCCGGGCCGATCGTCAAGTTTGGCGAGGGCACCGACTGGATGGAGATCCTCGGCTGCGGCATGGTGCACCCGAACGTCCTGCGCGCCGGCGGGCTCGATCCCGACGAGTACCAGGGCTTTGCCTGGGGCATGGGGCTCGACCGCATCGCCATGCTCAAATACGGCATGCCCGACCTGAGGGATTTCTTCAACGCCGATGTTCGCTGGATGAGCCACTACGGCTTCCGTCCGCTCGATGTGCCGACATTGTTCGGCGGCCTCAGTGCCTGAGTTGAGCGCGTAAGGAGTACAGACCCATGAAATTCACCCTCTCCTGGCTCAAGGATCACCTTGAAACCGACGCCACGCTCAATGAGATCTGCGAGCGTCTGACCGCCATCGGCCTCGAGGTCGAGGATGTCGACGACAAGGCGGCCTACCAGCCCTTCACCATCGCCAAGGTCGTCTCCGCAGAGCAGCACCCGAACGCCGACAAGCTGCGCGTTCTGATGGTCGACAAGGGCGACGGCAAGCCGGTGCAGATCGTCTGCGGCGCGCCCAACGCCCGCGCCGGACTGATCGGCGCGCTGGCAGAACCCGGCACCTATGTGCCGGGCATCGATGTGACGCTCTCTGTCGGCAACATTCGCGGCGTCGAAAGCCACGGCATGATGTGCTCGGAGCGAGAGCTCGACATGTCCGACGAGCACGACGGCATCATCGATCTGCCCGAGGACGCACCAATCGGCACCTCCTTCGCAGCCTATGCCGGCTTGGACGATCCTGTCATCGAGATCAACCTGACGCCGAACCGTCCCGACTGCACCTCGATCTTCGGCATTGCCCGCGATCTCGCCGCTTCCGGGCTCGGGAAACTGAAGACCCCGAAGGCGCCGGACTTCCCGGTCGAAGGCGAGACATCGCAGAACGTCAGGATCATTCTCGACGACGAGAGCCTGTGCCCCGGCTTCGCCTGGCGGCTGGTGCGCGGAGTGAAGAACGGTCCCAGCCCGAAATGGATGCAGCAGCGGCTCATCGCCATCGGCCTTCGCCCGATCTCGGCGCTGGTTGACGTCACCAACTACATGACCTTCGACCAGGGCCGGCCGATGCACGTCTTCGACGCCGACAAGGTCAAGGGCGACCTCGTCGTGCGTCGCGCGCTCGAAGGCGAGGAAATCCTCGCGCTCGACACGCGCACCTACAAGCTCAATCCCGCCAATGTGGTGATTGCCGATGACAACGGCCTTGAATCCATCGGCGGCGTCATGGGCGGTGAACATTCCGGCTGCGACGAGACCACCACCAATGTGCTGATCGAATCCGCACTTTGGGACCCGATCAATATCGCCAAGACCGGCCGCAGCCACGGCATCATCACCGACGCCCGCTACCGCTTCGAGCGCGGCGTCGATCCCGAATACATGCTGCCCGGCCTCGAGCGCACCACCGAGCTGGTGCTAGAGATGTGCGGCGGCGAGGCCGCGGAAGCCCGCGTCGTTGGGTACAACGGCCATCAGAAGAAGATCGTCGATTTCCCCTTCTCCGAGGTCAAGCGCCTGACCGGACTCACCGTTTCCAACGACGAGTCCCGCGAGATCCTCACCGGTCTCGGCTTCGAGGTTTCCGGCAAGGGCGAGACGGTCAAGGTGGCTGTTCCCTCCTGGCGTCCCGATGTCGACGGCAAGGCCGACCTGGTGGAAGAGGTCATGCGCATCCATGGCGTCGACGAGATCAGGCCCGAGCCGCTGGCCCCGTCGGGCAGCGTCAATGGCCGGATCCTCACCACCATCCAGGTCCGCACCCGTTCGGCCAAGCGCGCGCTTGCATCGCGCGGAATGATGGAAGCCGTCACCTGGTCCTTCATTGCCGAAGACCATGCCAAATTGTTCGGCGGCGGAAGCCGCGCGCTCAAGCTGGTGAACCCGATCGCCTCTGACATGTCCGACATGCGCCCCTCGCTGCTGCCGGGCCTGATCCTCGCCGCCCAGCGCAATGCAGACCGCGGTTTCGGCGACGTGGCGCTGTTCGAGGTCTCGGGCACCTACGAGAACGACACGCCCGAGGGCCAGCGCCGGGTTGCCGGCGGCATCCGCCGTGGCACCGCCCAGATGACCGGTTCCGGCCGCCACTGGGATGGCGCCGCCAAGCCCGTCGGCGTGTTCGACGCCAAGGCCGATGCCATCGCTGTGCTCGAGGCCTGCGGGGCGCCGGCCGACCGGCTCACCTTCGAACCCGGCGCGCCGGGCTGGTACCACCCCGGCCGCTCCGGCCTGATCAAGCTTGGCCCGAAAACGGTTCTTGGCCATTTCGGCGAGTTCCACCCCAACACGCTTGACGCGCTCGATGTCTCCGGACCGCTCTGCGGCTTCGAAGTCTTCGTCGATGCGATCCCCGAAGCCAAGCGCAAGGCCACCCGCACCAAGCCGGGCCTCAGCCTCTCGGCCTTCCAGGCCGTGCGCCGCGACTTCGCTTTCGTGGTCGACAGCGATGTGCCCGCCGCCACGCTGGTGCGCGCTGCCCAAGGGGCGGACAAGGCTCTGATTTCCGGCGTCAATGTCTTCGACTTGTTCGCCGGCCCCTCGCTCGGCGAAGGCAAGAAGTCGGTCGCCATCGAGATCACCATCCAGCCGCGCGAACGCACGCTGACCGACGAGGATCTCGACAGGCTGGCGAAATCCGTCATCGCCAATGTCGAGAAATCCTCGGGCGGCGTGTTGAGGGGGTGAGGCGCTTCATACCCGGTTGCGGACCCCGAACGAACCGTAAAAAGCAGGCGGCGCTCTTCACTCAAGAGCGCCGCCTTTATCATGAGATCACGGTCTTGCTGCGCGCAATCAGTGCGCCAGCATTTCCTGGACGATGCCGTCTGCTGTCAGGCTCGACGGATAGTAGGTCGGCCAGTTGGTGACCTCCTTCAGTAGGGCGGCGCGGTCGTCGCCCGAGTAGATGTGATAGTGCCCTGCCTTCACCGGAGCGATGGCATGGTCGCTGAACTGGACGAACATCGGTGCTGCGGCATCGCCGCCGGTCTTCCGGAAGATGTAGCGGACCCCGCGATTGCCTTTCTTGTAGGTCAGGACTTCGTGTCCGTCGGACGCATATTGCGCGCTTGTGGCATTTCCCTCGCGGTAGAAGGTGAATGTGTCGCCATCGATGACGATGCGCTCGACATCGGTCTTGTAGCCGGTCTGATAGTAGGCGCGGTATTCCTCTATGGTCTTTTCGTCGCTTTCTGCCTTGTGAGCCAGGACCGGGTCGAGCGACCGGTCCTGCAGGTACGGATAAACCGACTGCCAGTCTCCTTCCCAGTCCGCGAGCGTTCTGGCCTCGATCTGGCTGTCCTCGAAATAGCCGCGATAGATGTCGTCGCTCTTGTGCGCCTCGTGGCTGTGGCTCTTGTCCGATGCCGCCGCTGCGGGACTGGCGGCAAGCGCCATCGTTGCGACCAGAATCGCGCAGCCGATGCCGAGAGCTTTGCCGAAAAGGTCGGAAATTGTGTCTTTCATATCTGAAACCTCGAGAGTTGGGGAGTGGTTCCCTTGAATCAATACGTCACGTGATAACATAACAATACCCCCTTTAGCGATCGTCCCGGTGCATTGCAAGCCCCATACCCGGTTGGCGACCGATCGGCACTTGCGACCGTCGAACATACAGCCGGGGAATTTTCATCGCGCGAGGTAGGCGAACGGTCGCCGGGCGGGCTATAAGCGATCCGAACGTCCGTGAGAAACGAGCCCATGAACCTCATTCTGAACTCAGACAGCTACAAGTACTCGCATTTCGCGCAGTATCCGCCCGAAACTGCGGCGATCTCGGCCTATATCGAGGCGCGGCCCGGCGGGGCGCATGACCATGTGCTGTTCTTCGGGCTGCAGATGTTCCTCAAGGACTATCTGTCGCGAAAGATCACCATGGCCGACGTCGACGAAGCCGAGGCGATGATCACGGCGCATGGGCTGCCGTTCCATCGCGAGGGTTTCGAGAAGATCGTCACCCGCCATGACGGCCACTTTCCGCTGCTGATCGAGGCGCTGCCCGAAGGCATGGTCGCGCCCACCGGCACGCCGCTGGTGCAGGTCAGGAACACTGATCCGGATTTCTTCTGGCTGCCGACCTTCATCGAGACAGCACTTCTGCGCGCCGTCTGGTATCCCTCGACAGTCGCGACGGTCTCACACGGCGCGCGCCAGATCATCTCCGCCTCGCTCGAGCGCACCTGCGATGCACCGGCCGACGTACTGCCCTTCCGCCTGCATGATTTCGGCGCCCGCGGTGCAACCTCGCTCGAACAGGCCGGCATCGGCGGCGTCGCCCACCTGGTCAGCTTCATGGGCACCGATACGGTGAGCGCGCTGGTCTATGCGCGCCGCTTCTATCACGAGCAGATGGCGGGTTTCTCGATCCCCGCCGCCGAGCACTCGACCATGACCAGCTGGGGCGAGGACCGCGAGACCGAGGCCTACCGCAACATGCTCACCCAGTTTGCCGGTCCTGGAAAACTCGTCGCCGTGGTGTCGGATTCCTATGATCTCTACCGCGCGGTCAAGAACATCTGGGGCGAGGAACTCAAGGCCGAGGTCGAGGCCTCGGGCGGCACCTTGGTGGTGCGGCCCGATTCCGGCGATGCCACCCGCGTGCCGGTCGACACGGTGCAGATGCTGGGCGAGATCTTCGGCTTCTCGGTCAACGCCAAGGGCTACAAGGTGCTCAACCCGGCGGTGCGGGTGATCCAGGGAGACGGTGTCACCCCGGAGACGATCAGGATCATTCTCGGCCGGCTCGAGGACAAGGGCTGGTCAGCGGAAAACATCGCCTTCGGCATGGGTGCGGGCCTGTTGCAGAAGGTCAACCGTGACACGCTGCGCTTCGCCATGAAGGCCAATGCCCGCCAGGACGATGACGGCCAGTGGCACGGCATCAACAAGAACCCCAAGACCGACCCCGGCAAGGCGTCAAAACGCTACCGCCAGGCTGTGGTGCGCGAAGACGGAACCCTGCTGGCGGTTCCGCTCAAGGATCTCGGGGATCGCACAAACCTTATGCAGCCGGTCTGGCAGGATGGCGAATTGCTGGTCGACTGGACCTTCGCCCAGATCCGCGAACGGGCGGCATCCGGGGAATAGGGTGCCCTAAGGGCCGGTCTGTCGCTGGAAAAAGTACGGTTTACAGGTCCCGCCCGGGACCGAAGACAAATCGGGAATAGCCCAGATAGGCGAATGTGGTCGCAGACCCCGATCCGAAGATCAG
The DNA here is from genome assembly GCF_024105735.1 of Parahoeflea alexandrii. Classification (GTDB taxonomy): domain Bacteria; phylum Pseudomonadota; class Alphaproteobacteria; order Rhizobiales; family Rhizobiaceae; genus Hoeflea; species Hoeflea alexandrii. The sequence continues at coordinate 715,179 of NZ_JAAAML010000002.1, forward strand.
CGCCAGGTAGGGCGAGATGCCTGGCAGCACCAGCAGCAGCCCGGAATAGACCGAATAGTTGATCAGCGTCGAGACAAGGCCGACGCCGCCATAGCGCACGCCCTCCACAGCGACCTTCCTGTGCGAGGCGCCGAATGTGAAGGTGCGGTTGATGATGTAGCTGCACACCAGCGCAGCACCGATTGCCGGCGCGCGTGCGGTGAACGGGTCAAGCATCTTGAACTCGAGCAGCAGCCACAGCACGCCCATGTCCACCACGAAGCCCACGGCACCCGCAAACAGGAAGAATGAGAGTTTTTTCATGTGGAGGGATATCGGCTTTCGGTTTGGGCAACCGGGATTTCGGCCCGGCCGGAGGTCTGGAAGTCCTCGCTTACAATAATGCGAGCGTCAACCCGGCGTGGCCGGCGTCGTCACAATTCATGCGCCCATATCCACCCAATGCATGGTTGAATGCAACCCGGGTGTTGACATGCACCATATCGGGCGGGCTTCAATGCCCGCTGATTTGCGGCATGGCAACCTGCCGCCGCACACAAGCAGGAATGAGAGGATTGAACATGTTTCGATGGGGAATTCTGTCCACCGCAAAGATCGGCCGCGAGCATGTGATCCCGCAATTCCAGGATGCCGAAAACGGCGTGGTGACCGCAATTGCCAGCCGCGATCATGCCCGCGCCCGCGCCCTGGCAGACCGCTTCGGCGTGCCATTGGCTTACTCATCCTACGAAGAGCTTCTGGCGTCATCCGAGGTTGACGGCATCTATATCCCGCTGCCCACCTCGCAGCACATCGAATGGTCGATCAAGGCGGCCGAGGCCGGCAAGCACGTGCTGTGCGAAAAGCCGATCTCGCTCAATGCCGGCGAGATCGGGCCGCTGATCGCCGCGCGCGACGCCAACAACGTCCTGGTCAGCGAAGCATTCATGGTCACCTATCACCCTCAGTGGCGCAAGGTCCGTTCGCTGATCGCCGAGGGCGCCATCGGCAGCTTGCGCCATGTCCAGGGCGCCTTCAGCTATTTCAACACCGATCCGACCAACATGCGCAATGATGCCGCGCTCGGTGGCGGCGGCCTTCCCGACATCGGCGTCTACCCGACGGTCACCACCCGGTTCTCGACCGGAAGGGAGCCGCTCAGGGTCCAGGCGACCGTGGAGATGGATCCGGATTTCGGCACCGACCGCTATGCCAGCGTCAAGGCCGATTTCGGCACGTTCGAAATGAGCTTCTACTGCTCCACCCAGATGGCGGCGCGCCAGTCGATGGTCTTCCACGGCGACGACGGTTTCATCGAGGTGACCGCACCGTTCAATTCGGGTGACTACGGTCACCCGACGGTGGTGCTCCAAAGCCGCGGCCACGACCAGGCCACCACATTCCGTTTCGGCGGCGTGCGCCAGTACCGGCTCGAGGCCGAAGCCTTTGTCCGCAAGGTCGGCGGCAGCGATGACGAGGTGTTCACGCTTGAGCAGTCTGTGCTCAATCAGAAATTCATCGACGCGGTCTACCGCGCCGCCACCCACGATGGCTGGGAGACCGTCTGAGACGGTGGGCCGGGCTGTGAACCCGCCTGGGTCTCTTCGTCAGCGATTGGTCCCGAACACGAAACGGGAATAGCCGAGATAGGAAAACAGCGTGGCCACCGCCGAACCGAAGAAAAGCGCCACGTAGGGAGACAGTCCCGACCAGGCGATCAGCAGGCCGGAATAGACCGCATAATTGACCAGCGCCGAGGCAATGCCGACGCTGCCGTAGCGTGCGCCTTCAACCGCCACGTGCCGTGTCGATGCGCCGAAGGTGAAGGTCCGGTTGATCAGGTAGGTGCACAGCATCGCCGTGGCGATCGCCAGCACCCGGGCACTGAACGGATCGAGCGGCGTCAGGCTGAGCAGCAGCCAGAGCACGCCCATGTCCACCGCGAAGCCCGTCGCCCCCGCAAAGGCAAAGAAGGCAAGCTTTCTCATGAAGCGAGTTTGCGGCTTTCTGCCGTGCGCGCAAGGCTCTCCATTTGTGCGGCCCTTGTGTCGGGCTCTGCCGCCCGGGCCTGGGCCGTGCGTGTCGGCGCAATCGACATGTAGTGGAAGCGCTTCTGCTCGGCCCGTCCCCGCGCCACAGAATCGAGGATCACGCCTGCGGCGAAGATCATCAGCGCCATCATCATCAGCGCCATGGCCAGCATCCAGGTCGGCATGCGCGTGACCAGGCCGGTGAGGAAGTATTCGTTGAGCACCGGCACCATGAACATCATCGATGTGGCGAGCGTGAACACGCTGAGATAGCTGAAGAACATGAACGGCCGGGTTTCCTTCATCAGCATCGCGAACATCCACAGGATCTTCGCGCCATCCTTGAAGGTCGACAGCTTCGATTGCGATCCCTCGGGCCTGCGGCCGTAATCAAGTGCCAGTTCGGTCACCGGCAGCTTCAGCACCGAAGCGTGAACGCTCATTTCGGTCTCGATTTCGAAGCCGCCCGACACCGCCGGGAAGCTTTTCGCAAACCGGCGCGAAAACGCCCGGTAGCCGGAGAAGATGTCGGTGAAATCCTTGCCGAAGATGGTCTTGTACAGCGTGTTGAAGATCGAGTTGCCAAAGGCATGTCCGCGCCGTCCGGCATCGTCGGTGACACCGCGGCGGGTGCCGACAACCATGTCGCAGCGCTCGGTCAGAAGCGTCCGGATCAGTTCGGGGCCGTCCTGGGGGGCATAGGTGCCGTCACCGTCGGCCATCAGGTAGATGTCGGCATCGATGTCGGAGAACATGCGGCGCACCACATGGCCCTTGCCCTGCCGCGGCTCGCGCACGACCGTCGCCCCGGCCAGCGCCGCGCGAAGCGCCGTCTGGTCCTTCGAATTGTTGTCATAGACATAGATCCGGGCACCCGGAATGGCGGCGCGGAACCCGGCCACGACCTCGCCGATGGTGGCGGCTTCGTTGTAGCAGGGCAGCAGCACCGCAATGTCGAGACCTTCAATCAAGCCGTCCGTCATGGGAATCCCCGTTCGCTGCGGGCCGGAATCGCCCGTGGCTTTACTATTTCTTGAGAAGGTTAAGGCTAGGTTGAATGTGTCGGACAAATCTGCGTTGGAGTTCCCATTGACCAATATCAGCCCCGTGGCCGGGGAGACCGGCAGCGCGCCCGCCGGGCAGGTCGAACGGCAAGGCAGTTCAAGTCCGCTTTCCGCGCTGCACCGTCCGGTTCTGCTGAGCTTCCTCGTGCTGGTGGCCGTAACTGCAGTCATGCATTTCGCCAATTATGTCGATTACGTCGGCGCCGACAATGACGATGTCATGCGGCTGGTAGAGGTGCGCGACCTGCTCGCCGGGCAGGGCTGGTTCGATCTCATGCAGTACCGCCTCGGCCTTGATGGCGGCACGCTGATGCACTGGTCGAGACTGATCGATCTGCCGATCGCCAATCTCATCATGCTGTTCTCGCTGTTCGTCGGCCCGGAAATGGCCGAGGCCGCGGCCCTTTTCACCTGGCCGCTGCTGACCGCGATTCCTGTCTTCTATGCGATGGCTGCCGGGGGCACGGTTCTGGCCGGCCGGCAGGGTGGATTGCTGGCGCTGGCGCTGGCCTTCCTGTTCGTTCTGGGCGTCAACCGGTTCCAGCCAGGATCAATCGACCATCACAATGTCCAGCTTGGTTTGATCGCAACCATTGCAGCCTGTCTCATCCTCCCCGGCCGCCCGCCCTATGCCCACGCGGTTGCCGGCTTCGCTGCTGCCCTGGCCATTGCCATCGGCGCGGAAACGACACCGCATATCGTTGTTGCTTGCGCCATTGTTGCCGTTCAGTGGCTCTGGCTGGGCGACGGCATGAAAGCCGCCGCTTCAGCCTTCGCCCTTACCATGGCCACGACCCTGACCGCGGTCTTCTTCCTGACGGTTCCCCCCGCACACTACGGCATGGTCGCCTGTGATGCCTTGTCGACCGGTTTTTATGCGCTCGGCGTCATTGGCGCAGGCAGCTTCTTCCTTGCCGTGTCGGCCGTTTCCGCCCGCAGCCTTGCCCAGCGTGGCGCGGCCCTCGGCCTGGTCGGTGCGGCCACGCTTGCCGCGGCCGTGGTGATAGCACCGCAATGCCTCGGCAATCCGCTCGCGACCCTCGACCCGCTGCTGGTCAGCATGTGGCTCAACAATGTCACCGAGGCCCAGTCTGTCTGGGCCCAGCTCAGCCAGGACCCCTGGACCGCCGGCGGCTTCTATCTCGTTCCGGTCCTGGCGATGGCGCTGTGTCTGCGGCAGATCCTCCAGCGCCGCGATGTTCAGGCTCACGCAGTCCTGCTTGCACTGCTGGCGGTTTCGTGGGGGATCGCCCTGGTTCAGGTGCGCGGTGCCGTGTTTGCCAACCTCCTTTCGACAATTCCGATGGCGGCGCTGGTCGCGGAGATGCGTACAAGGGCCAATGCCGATCAGAAGGATCTGCGCAAGGGACTTGCCTTTGCGGCCACCGCGCTTGCCTCGGTCCCCTTCGTCTGGGCTCTTGCCGGATTGGGTTTGTCGATGGCGGTCGACAAGGTGACCGGCCAGGAGATCAGCGGCCTTCCCACCCAGGAAGAGAAAGTCTGCACCGATGCCGGCGCCATGCGGTTTCTCGCCCGCGAACCCGCAGGCGTGGTCGCCGGGCCGTCAAACCTCGGAGCCCATATCCTGCGCTTCACTGAGCACCGGGTGCTGGCGGCTCCCTATCACCGCAATCAGGGCGGCATGCTCACCGAACTGCATGCGGCGATGGCCAGTCCCGGGGATGCGGTCAAGTTCCTTCGTGGCGCCGAAGTCACGCTTGTCGCCTTCTGCGCGAGCGATCCGCAGATCGGGATCGTCAAGACCGTCGCCCCCGAAGGACTCTACGCGCAATTGAGCAAGGGTGTTGTGCCCGACTGGCTGGAACCGGTCCCCGGCACCGAGGACGAGCCATTGCAGCTTTACCGCGTTCTGCCCTGAGGCCAGGAGCCGGAACCCGGTCATCTGGGCCATTGGCTGGCGGGCCGGACGCAATTTAAGCCTGCCCGCCGATTCCGTTGGGGGACTGGATGGGCTAGACTTGCTGGAATGATTTGTTCGTCATCCCGTCCGAGCGCCCGGAGACCAAGCCCATGACCTCAGTTCGCAATCTGCGTCATGTCCCGGGCCGCAACCTTGTGCGCCTGGTGCGCAAGGCTTTGTTTGTGGCGCTTGCCACCGCAATGGCGGCCGCCGGGGCAGCACAGCCGACAGCCGCCGATCAGCCCGCCAAGCAGGTGTTCGGTGCCGCGGACCTGCCGGCCGCGCTGCCGGCGCGCGCCATCGGCTTCTACTCAAAGGGCTGTCTCGCCGGCGGCATTGCCATTCCGACCGACGGGCCGACCTGGCAGGCCATGCGGCTGTCACGTAACCGGCGCTGGGGTCATCCCGATCTCATCCGGCTGGTCGAGAAGCTGTCGCTTGAAGCCGCCGCTCAGGATGGCTGGCCTGGCCTGCTGGTCGGCGACATAGCGCAGCCGCGCGGCGGTCCGATGCTCTCGGGCCATGCCTCGCATCAGGTTGGTCTTGATGCCGATGTCTGGCTCACGCCGATGCCGGATCGCAAACTCTCCGCAGCCGAGCGGGAGAACCTGTCGGCGACATCGATGCTCAGGAAGAACACGCTCTATGTCGATGACCGGATCTGGACCCCGGCCCATGCCCGGCTGCTGATGCGCGCGGCAAGCTATCCGGAGGTCGAGCGCATCTTCGTTCATCCGGGCATCAAGAAAAAGCTCTGTGACAGCTGGACCGGCAGCCGCGCGGCGATGGGCAAGATCCGGCCCTATTACGGGCACCACTATCATTTTCATATCCGCATCAAGTGTCCGCCTGGCGCCAGCGGCTGCAGGAGCCAGAACCCGCCTCCGGCTGGCGCGGGATGCGACAGTTCTCTTGCCTGGTGGTTTACCGATGAGCCCTGGGCGCCGGCCAAGCCCAAGAAGGATGACGGCAAGCCCAAACCGAAGAAGCGCGACATCCAGCTGTCCGATCTGCCATCGGCCTGCAGGATGGTAATTGCTGCGCCGGGCCCGGCATCGGAAGCGGAAGTGACGCTGGGCGCCGATCCGATCGCCCGCATTGCCCGCGCGAACGCCAACAATGCGGCGATCCGGGCATCGGCCTTTGCGCCGCTTCCCTTGCCCGGGCGCATCCCGCTGCCGGTTCCACGGCCTGCCAACTGACCGGTCTGGAGCTTCCTGTCATCGAAAATTCATCGCTGCGGTGGCTTTTGTTTGATCAGGGTACGGGCTATAGATCGGCGTATCAAATCGATTGAAAGCGTCTAAGCCGCGAACTTCTCGTGGTTTTTCCGATGATGGGCCTCCATGACTGTTCACAAAGCCGTTGCACTGATCGCGCATGACCAGAAGAAGGATGACCTGGCCGATTTCGCCAAGTCCCACCAGGCGGCGCTCTCGCGGTTTCCGATCGTTGCCACCGGCACCACGGGCGGGCGCATCGCCGAGGCCTGCCCGGAGCTCAAGATCGAACGGCTCAAAAGCGGGCCATTGGGCGGCGATCAGCAGATCGGCGCCCTGATCGCCACCGGCGATGTCGGCCTTGTAATCTTCTTCGTCGACCCGCTGACGGCCATGCCGCACGATGTCGACGTCAAGGCGCTGATGCGGCTTGCCATCGTTTATGATATTCCAATGGCGCTCAACCGCGCCACGGCTGACACCCTGCTCAAGGCGCTTGGATAGTCCGCCGGCCGACCAAACATGGCGCCGCCTTAAGGCCGCGCCGCCAACAGACCACGCCCCACGGGAAACAGAGCATGCCCTCTTCTCATGAAACCGACCATTCCATCGCATTTCCGGTCCTGATCGGCGATATCGGCGGCACCAATGCGCGCTTCGCCATTCTCACCGACGCCTATGCAGAGCCGAAGGAGTTTCCGGTTCTGGCAACGGCCGACTACCCGACCATCGACGAGGCAATCCAGACCGGTGTGCTCGATCGCACCTCGCTGCAGCCGCGATCTGCCATCCTCGCCGTGGCCGGCCCGATCAAGGGCGATGAAATCGACCTGACCAATTGCGACTGGGTGATCCAGCCCAGGGTCATGATCCGCGATCTCGGTTTCGAGAATGTCGTGGTGATCAACGATTTCGAAGCCCAGGGACTTGCGGCCGCATCGCTGGGCCCGGAATTTCTCGAAAAGATCGGCGGCGGTGAGATCCGTCCCTCCACCTCGCGCGTGGTGGTCGGACCCGGCACCGGTCTCGGCGTTTCCGGCCTGGTCCATGCCCGCCACACCTGGTTTCCTGTTCCCGGCGAGGGCGGCCACATCGACATCGGTCCCCGCACCAGTCGGGATTACGAGCTGTTCCCGCTCTATGAGACCATTGAGGGCCGGGTATCCGCGGAGCAATTGCTGTGCGGACGCGGCATGATGAACATCTACCGGACCGTCTGCAAGGCCAATGGCAGCAAGCCGACCGCCACGACACCCGCCGAAGTAACCGCGCATTGGTCTCAAGGTTCGGATCCGGCCGCGGTGGAGACGATCGAATTGTTCGTCACCTATCTCGGCCGCGTGGCGGGCGATCTGGCGCTGATCTTCATGGCGCGCGGCGGCGTTTTTCTGGCCGGCGGCATCGTCCAGAAGATCCTGCCGGCGCTTTCTGAGCCACGTTTCCGCGAGGCTTTCGAGGACAAGGCGCCCCACACGGCCATTCTGAAGAACGTCCCGACTTTCGTGATTACCCACCCGCTGGCGGCGCTGTCTGGTCTTGCGGCCTATGCCCGCACCCCGGTCCGCTTTGGCGTTGCCACCGAAGGCAGGCGCTGGAAAGCATAGGCAAACCGCTTTCAACCCGCTATAGAGCCGCCAGGAACGGCCGGGAGCATTCCGGGTTGAGTGAGACGGCGCTCTTTCGGGCGCCATGCAGGATGACGAGAATTGGCGCGCGGCAGGAACATCAAGCAGGATGTGGAATCGCTGACGATGGTGATCCGCCGGATCATCCGTGAGAATGGCCGCGATTACGTCAAGACCTACATCTTTGCCGCTTTCTGCCTCGTCCTCGTGGCCGCTTCCACCGCCTTCATGGCCTGGATCATGGAAGCCGTCATCAACGAGGCTTTTGCCAAGAAGAATGCGGACCTGATCTGGGTGATCTGCGGCTCCGTGCTGGCGGCATTCGTCATCCGTGGCGCTGCCTCCTACGGGCAGGCCGTGGCGCTGGCGCAGGTCGGCAACAATCTGGTTGCCCGCTATCAGCAACGCCTGATCGACCATCTCATGTCGCTCGGCGTCAGCTACTTCGGCGATACCCGGTCGGCCCAGATCGCTGCCCAGATCTCGCAGAATGTCGCTGGCATCCGTGACGTCATGAACCTGACGATCACCTCCTTTGCGCGAGATCTGCTCACCCTGGTCGCACTGATCATCGTCATGATCACCAAGGACCCGGTTCTCAGCCTGATCGTCCTCGTCGTGTCGCCGCCGGTGCTGCTGGCGCTGCGCTACATCTCGAAGCGTCTGCGCAGCGCCACCCGCGAATCCATCGATCTCAACAGCCGCGTGCTGTCGGCCATGCAGGAAACCGTGCAGGGCATTACCATCGTCAAGGCGTTCACCATGGAAGAGCAGATCAGCGGTCGCACCGCGGGTCTGATCAAGTCGGCCGAAGAACGCTCCAACCGCATTGCCCGCCTCACCGAGCGCACCTCGCCGCTGACGGAAACCGTCGCCGGCATCGCGATCTCCGGCGTCATTGCCTATGCGGCATTCCGTTCGATCTACGGCGACGTCCTGCCGGGCGCCTTCTTCTCCTTCATCACTGCGTTGCTGTTGGCTTATGATCCGGCGCGGCGGCTGGCGCGGCTGCAGATCAATCTCGAACGCGCCGTCGTCAATGCACGCATGATCTACGAGATCCTCGATGAACAACCCACGCAGGGCGACAGCGCCAATGCGTCCGAGCTCGCGGTCGGGGGCGGCGAGATCGAATTCCGCAATGTCGGCTTTGGCTACGGCCTGGGCGAGCCGGTTCTCGAGAATGTGAGTTTCACCGCCGAGGCCGGCAAGACCACGGCCATTGTCGGGCCGTCGGGCGCCGGCAAGTCGACGCTGATTTCGCTGGTGCCGCGCTTTTACGATCCTTCTTCTGGCCAGGTGCTGATCGACGGCACCGACATTGCCACCGTCACCAAGAAGTCCCTGCGCCACCAGATCGCCTACGTCTCTCAGCAGCCCTGGCTGTTCGAAGGCTCGATCCGCGATAATCTGCGCTACGCTCGCCCTGACGCCACCGATACCGAGATCGAGGACGCGGCGAGACTGGCCAACGCCCACGAGTTTATCCTGGCTCAGCCGCAAGGCTATGGCACCATGCTGGGCGAGAACGGCGTCAACCTCTCAGGCGGCCAGCGCCAGCGCATATCCATCGCCCGGGCGCTGGTGCGTGATGCGCCGATCCTGCTGCTCGATGAAGCCACCTCCGCGCTCGACAATGAATCCGAAGCAGCGGTGCAGAAGGCGCTCGAAAGCGCCATGCGCAACCGCACCGTTCTGGTCATCGCCCACCGTCTGTCGACAATCGCCAGGGCGGACCGCATCGTAGTCATGCAGGCGGGCAAGGTGGTCGAGATCGGCAGCCATGCCGATCTGAGCGCCACCACCGACGGGCTTTATGCACGGCTGCAGGCCTACAGCGAAAAAGGCTCGAGCGTTTCCGCGGACGCAACCCCGACAAACACCGATTCGAACGGAGGCAAGGCATGATCGCACCAACCGGAAGCATGGGACTGATCGTGGTCGGCGCCGCCGGACGCATGGGCCAGGCGCTGATCCGCACCATTGCCGATATCGACGGCGTCCACCTTGCCGGCGCCATCGAGCGCCCCGGCTCGGACGTGCTGGGCAAGGATGCCGGCGAGCTTTCCGGCCTTGGCCCGAACGGGGTCATCATCACTGACGACGCGCTGCCGGTCTTCGCCAGGGCCGAAGGCGTGCTCGATTTCACCGCGCCCCAGGCCACGCTGGAATTCGCCGATCTCGCCGCCCAGGCCCGCATTGTCCACGTCATCGGCACCACCGGCATGGACGAAAGCCACGAGGCGCGTCTTCACGCTGCCTCGCGCCATGCCCGCATCGTCAAGTCCGGCAACATGAGCTTGGGCGTCAATCTGCTCTCGGTTCTGGTGCGCCAGGCAGCAAAGGCGCTCAACGCCGCTGACTGGGACATCGAAGTGCTGGAAATGCATCATCGCCACAAGGTCGACGCCCCGTCCGGCACGGCGCTGCTGCTCGGAGAGGCCGCGGCCGAGGGCCGCGAGATTGCCCTGAGCGAAAATTCTGTGCGCGTCCGCGACGGCCACACCGGGCCGCGCGAACCCGGCAGCATCGGCTTTGCCACCTTGCGCGGCGGTTCGGTGATCGGCGAGCACTCGGTCATTCTTGCCGGCGAGGGGGAGACCGTCGAACTGAGCCACCGTGCCACCGACCGCTCCATCTTTGCCCGCGGTGCCGTGCGTGCCGCGCTCTGGGCGCGTGGCCAGAAACCCGGTTACTATTCCATGCTCGATGTGCTCGGTCTTGCCGACCACTGATCAAGCCGCCTGAACCCGAAACGCCTGAGAAAGGGAAATCACCATGTCCGGAACACTCGTCCTTGTCCGCCACGGCCAAAGCGAATGGAACCTGAAAAACCTCTTCACCGGCTGGAAGGACCCTGACCTGACCGAGCTCGGCATCGAGGAGGCCAAGACCGGTGCCCAGGCGCTGAAGGAAACCGGCCTCAAGTTCGACATTGCCTTCACCTCCAACCTGATCCGCGCCCAGCACACGCTTGACCTGATCATGGACGGTATCGGCCAGACCGATCTCGAGGTGATCCGCGACGAGGCGCTCAACGAACGTGACTATGGCGATCTGGCCGGTCTCAACAAGGATGATGCGCGCAAGAAATGGGGCGAGGAGCAGGTTCACATCTGGCGCCGCTCCTATGACGTGCCGCCGCCCGGTGGCGAAAGCCTCAAGGACACCGGTGCCCGCGTCTGGCCCTACTACATGACCGAGATCCTGCCCCGCGTGCTGCGCGGTGAGACCGTGCTGGTCGCAGCCCATGGGAATTCCCTGCGCTCGCTCTTGATGGTGCTCGACCGCCTCAACCGCGAGCAGATCCTCAAGGTCAACCTCGCCACCGGCGTGCCCATGGTCTACAAGCTCAATGCCGATTCCACCGTCGCTTCCAAGGAAGTGCTCGGCGACATGTCCAAGGCGCACTGACAGCGTTTTTGCAGGGCCGCGACAACGAGAAATCCGCCTGACATCGTCTGGCGGGTTTTCTGTTTCAGCTGCTCTGCGAAGTGCCCGCCTGCAGGCATCCCGTTTCCCAGCCGAGCATCGCCCGCTTGCGGGTAATCCCCCAGTGATAGCCGGTGAGCTGGCCGGATTTGCCCAGCGCCCTGTGGCACGGCACCACGAACGAGATCGGGTTGCGCCCAACCGCAGCCCCCACCGCGCGCGAGGCTTTCGGATTGCCGATGGCCCGCGCCACGTCCTGGTAGGTCGAGGCGGCTCCGAGCGGGATCCGCAAGAGCGCCTCCCACACCCGCACCTGGAAATCCGTGCCGATCATGACGATTCTGAGCGGCTGGTCAGCGCGCCACTGCTCGGGTGAGAAGATCCGGCTGACATAAGGTGCGGTCATCGCCTGGTCCGGCGAGAACCTTGCGCCGGGCCATCGCTTCGTCATGTCCTCGAGTGCGGCCTTCTCCTCGCCCGGATCGGCGAAGGCCAGACCGCACAACCCGCGTTCCGTCACTATTATCACCGCGGTGCCGAAAGGCGAGGGGTGGAACCCGTAGCTGATTTCAAGCCCCGCGCCGCCGGTCTTGAAGTCGCCCGGGCTCATCGCCTCGTGGGTGACGAACAGATCATGCAGCCGTCCGGGGCCGGACAGGCCAAGCTCGTAACTTGCATCGAGCAGTGGCAGACCCTCATCACCGAGCAGCCGGCGGGCATGGTCCAGCGTGACCGCCTGCAAAAATGCCTTCGGCGTCAGTCCGGCCCAGCGGCTGAAGGTCTTCTGCAGCTTGCCTGGTGCCACGCCAAGATCGGATGCGATGTCTTCCAGCGATGGCTGCGCCCGGTAGTCCAGCGAAATCCGCTCGATGGTCTGGCGAACGAGATCGTAGTCATCGCCCTTCGGGGTGATGTCGCGGTCTAGCTGGGCGGTCATGGTCATGATCAGGCTCCTCGCAACGGCGTGATGATCCGTTGCAACATGTTTGGCAACGGACCCAATCAATCACGCGTCAGCCCGCCTTGCCACCCGAAACACGCCGGCCTTGAACAAAGACCGGGAGAAAGCACTTCAGCGTTTCTTGATCGTCGCCAGCGCCCGTTGGAAGGACGAGGCGAAGCTCTCCTTGTCATCGGGATTGAGAAACGAGCCGACATCGGTCTTGTGACCCTGTCCGCTGATCTGCATGCCGGTGATGCCGATCTCGTCGTGACGGTCAATGTTGAACCGTGTCCAGAACGGATTGAAGCGGTGATCGACCGCCCGTCCCGATGGGGACACCTTCTTCACCTCGAGATCCGTGCGCGACATGCGAATGAACTCGCGCATCCGCCCGGAGCGGTAGCTCAGCCAGAACGCGCCGAACAGGAGCGCCAGATCGAGCCCGAAAAAGGCGAACACCGGCCAGGCACCGACCCGGGCGAAAATCACCATGTGCACCGCGGTAATGACCGTTACAACGCTCATCAGCAGCACGAAGCCGAGGCGGCCAAGCGAGCGGTGCGGACTGAGGACCGCTTCAAACAATGGTTCTTCGTTCATGGACCCCCGGTCTCCATCATGCCTGGTTTGCCAATGTCCCCGAACCTTGATTATAGGGAAGGAATGGAAAAGCCCAAGAGCCCGAAATCCGCCAAATTGTCGCTTGCTTCTTCCCCGGCGGCAAAGAAGCCGGCCCGCGCGCAGGCAGGCCCGGCGCGCAAACCTGCCGCCCGCCGCCCGAGGATACCCTATTCGAAGGACGAGATTCGCGAGATCTTCCGCCGTTTCTCGATCCAGAGACCGGAACCGAAGGGCGAACTGGAGCATGTCAATCCCTTCACCCTGGTGGTCGCCGTGGCGCTCTCGGCCCAGGCCACTGACGCCGGCGTCAACAAGGCCACCCGCGCGCTGTTTGCCGTGGCAGACACACCTGAAAAAATGCTGGCGCTCGGTGAGGACAGGGTCCGTGACATGATCAAGACCATCGGGCTTTACCGCAACAAGGCAAAAAACGTCATCGCGCTAAGCCAGAAGCTGGTCGATGATTTTAGCGGCGAGGTGCCGCGCACCGAGGCGGAACTGGTGACGCTCCCCGGCGTCGGCCGCAAGACCGCCAATGTGGTGATGTCGATGGCCTTTGGCGTGCCGACGCTGGCTGTCGACACCCATGTCTTCCGCATCGGCAACCGGCTCAGAATCGCACCGGGAAAGACCCCCGACGAAGTCGAAGAAGCTTTCCTGCGCATCATCCCCGAAGACTACCTTTTCCACGCGCACCACTGGCTGATCCTGCATGGCCGCTACTGCTGCAAGGCCCGCAAGCCCGAATGCGAACGCTGCGTCATCGCAGACATCTGCAAATCGAAGGAAAAGACCACCGACGCACCCGCGCCGCTGGTCGAACTGCCGGCGCAGATCGTCTAAGGGTAAGTCATGGTTCGCCGGCATGTCGGCGCCGGGTGCAGCCTCTGCAAGACCGGAGGTTCGCGTCGTCTCAGGAACCGTTTAAGCTGGTGCCGCTTTCAAGTGCCGGCGCTGTGAGAGCTGGCCTACGCCGCGACCCCGCCCAAGTGCTGACTTCTATGACCGAGCCGCCAGGATCTTCGGCACCTTGTTCGGTCGAAGGCGATAGGCGTCGGGCATTCCACTGCCCAGCAAGGGACGCAGATATTGCCGGAACGCGTCGGTCACGTCGTGACCGGACGCGGAGATGAAGTTGTCGGGCATTGTGCGGGTCTTTCCGGCAACCATCTCCAGCGGGACCAGTTCGTAGTCGACCGAGTAGTGGCCGGTGCGCTTGATCGTGACCGATCCGTCGCGATCGCCGAACATCCCGTACTGAACCGCCTTTTCGCCGACTTCGCGGGCTTCATTCTGGTCAACATCGGAAACACATCCGACAAAACTGCGCTGGATATAGCCGAGCGTATCACCACGGACCCGGGTGATTTGCAGTTCCTCCTTGACCTTCTGCGTCAGCAGATCGGCGAGCGCACCGCTTCCGGACAATTGCACATTGCCATGGGCATCGCGTTCGGTCTCTTTGGCCAGTTTGGCGATGATCGGTTGACCCGAGTCGTCATGGATGCCTTCACTGACGGCGACGATGCAGCGCCCGAGCCGGTCATAGACCTGCTTGACGTCCCTGAGGAACTGATCGATCTCGAAGGTTCTCTCGGGCATGTAGATGAGATGAGGACCATCATCGGAGAATTTCTTGCCCAGGGCGGAGGCGGCGGTGAGAAAGCCTGCATGACGCCCCATGACAACGCCAATGTAGATGCCAGGCAGCGCCGCATTGTCGAGATTGATGCCCATGAACGCCTGAGCCACATACCGCGCGGCCGAGGGGAAGCCCGGCGTGTGGTCGTTCTCGACCAGGTCGTTATCGATGGTTTTGGGAATGTGGATGCAGCGCAGGTCGTAGCCCGCCTTGCGCGCTTCATCGTTCACGATGCGGACCGTGTCCGAGGAATCGTTGCCGCCGGTGTAAAAGAAGTAACCGATCTCGTGCGCCCGAAGGACCTTGAAGATTTCGCGGCAGTATTTCAGATCCGGCTTGTCCCGGGTCGAGCCAAGCGCCGAAGACGGCGTATTGGCGACCATTTCCAGATTGTGGGTTGTCTCCTGGGTCAGATCGTAGAAATCCTCATCCAGGATCCCGCGCACACCGTGTACGGCGCCGTAGATCAGCTCGACAGAGCGGAACTTGCGTGATTCCAGGACCGCCCCGACCATCGACTGATTGATAACCGCCGTCGGGCCACCCCCCTGGGCGACCAGTACCTTGCCGTGAAACACAAACATGTCCTCCTGCACTTCGTTTTTTTGAATCTGGCATTAATGGTGGTCAACGAACAAGCGTTTAAATGGGTGGACAGCGCTATGGGACCCGACGCGTCGGGCGCCGTGGCATCTGGCTAACGTGGCTTCGGAGCGCGCGATTGCGCCGCTTGTCGCCGGTGTCGTGGATCGATCCGGCCGTTTCATCTGCAAAGGGCACATTCCCTCGCGCAGCAGCAAGCGTCGTTTTTCCGCTCAAGGCGGTGCACCGTTCAATCTACCCGATCGCTCCTGACCCCAGATTGCCGGTCGCCGCCCGCCTTCGCCGCGATCATCTTGTGCAGATGTACCATCATGCCGGCGGCGAACATCGGGGTCAGCAGGTTGAGCAGCGGCACCGACAGGAAGGCGGCGATGATCAGGCCGGCGAAGAAGATCGTCGTCGAGTTGCGCGATCTCAGCCGCTTGGCGTCAGCAGGCGATATGAACCGCATCGCTGCGAATTCGAAATATTCCCGCCCCAGCAGGTAGCCGTTGACGAGGAAGAACGCCGCAAGGTTGATACCGGGTACCAGGAGCAGCACCAGGGCAAACAGGTTTCCCAGTCCCACCACCAGCAAGAAGCCCAGCGATTGCCGGATCGACTGCATCAACGGCATTGGCCGGCCAGGTGTTTCGTACGGGTAGTCGCGGGTCTCGATCACCTCGGCGATGTCATCGAGAAACAGGCCCGCCATCGCCGCCGTCACCGGCGCCACGAACAGCGCCAGCACCAGGGCCAGCCCTATGCCGGCGATGACCGCCGCCACCGTGCCTGCCCATCCGGCCCAGTCGGGCAGTCCCGGAAGCAGGTTTTCGAGCCAGGGCATGGCGAACGCCGAAAATGCCTCGCCCAATCCGAACCACAGTCCCGCGAGAAGCAGGATGGTCAGCCCCAGCGACTTGAACAGCACCGAGCGCGAAGCCGGTGCGAACAGGTTCGATCCAGCCAGTCTGGCGGCTTCAATGATCATCGGCGGCTTCCCTTCTTCTATATCTGCGAACCGGCCCGGTTGTTGCAAACAGGGCTTGCCCGTCTTGCCGGACCGGCGGCGGGTCTCATGTGGGGACTGCCGTACGCAGGGTCAACGTTTGCCACGTCTGGCGGACTCCACCAGGAGGCCGAATCTTCGCCGGGACAGGATGACAGATCGACACAAATCAGCCATGATTCGAGTGCCTCAGGGGCAGGCCGCAAATGGCTCTATTCACTTGTTTCCGGTAAACGCCCATGTCCGCACAGCGGATACGTCCAGCCACCCTTTCCGACATTGATGCGCTGGATGCGATCGAGAAGGCTGTTTTCGCAGCCGACCGGATATCCCGCCGTTCTTTCCGTACGCTGATCGACCGCCCGACGGCTGAGACGCTGGTGCTGGAAGCCGACGGCGAGATCCGTGGCTACGCTATGATCCTGTTTCGCGCGGGCGCCGCGCTCGCCCGTCTTTATTCGCTTGCCGTGGCCCCGGGCGAAGCAGGCAAGGGCTACGGAAGGGCACTGCTGGCAGCCGCCGAAAAGGCCGCGATGGAGCATGATCGAATCCTGCTCAGGCTTGAGGTCCGCGAGGACAACGAGGCTGCAATAACGCTCTACAGGAATGCCGGCTACCGCCGCATCGGCCGGGTTGCCGACTATTATGAAGATGGCATGGCAGCCCTTCGCTTTGAAAAGCTCCTGCGCGGCCCGGAGGCCCCGGATGTGCTGACCCCGTTTTATGAGCAGACTGCCGATTTCACCTGCGGCTCGGCCTGCCTGCTGATGGCGCTGGCCCGCTTCCGCTCGGGAGAATTTCTCGATCCGGTCTGGGAAATCCGGCTCTGGCGCGAGGCTACCACGGTGTTCATGCTCTCAGGCCCCGGTGGCTGCGAGCCGTTCGGTCTTGCCATGGTGGCGCACGAGCACGGCCTCGTTCCCGAGGTCTGGTGCTCGACCGAGGAACTGCTATTTCTTGAAACCGTGCGCGATCCGGAAAAAAGGCGCGTCATGGAGTTGGCCCAGACCGATTTTCGCGCCCGCGTTGCCGAGGCGGGGACACCGGTGCATTACGAGGCGTTCACGCTCGACTGGCTCCGCCAAAGACTGGCCGAGGGGCATGTCGCCATCATCCTGGTCAGCGGTTACCTGATGATGGGCAAGAAGGTCCCGCACTGGGTGCTCGCCCATGGCGATGACGGCCGCCACATTTTCGTTCATGATCCCTGGGTGGAGGACGAGGTCGGCGAAACCGTCGCCGACGCCGCGAACATCCCGGTCCCCTACGCGGTCTTCGACCGGATCGCCCGTTTCGGCCGCACGGGCCTGCGCGCCGCCGTTCTCATCAAGGGAAAGTTTGCCCATGTCTGACTGGATCATCCTGTCCACCGCGCTGGCGGGTTTCGATCATGCCGCCACCAAGCACAAGGTGCTTGCCACCCGGGATTATCTTGCCCGGCCGGAAATGTTCCGTGGTGCGAGACCAAACATCATCAACCTGTCGCGCTCCTATGCCTATCAGAGCCGCGGATACTATGCCTCGCTGCTGGCCGCCGCCCGTGGTCAGCGGGTGATTCCCTCCGTCGAAACCATCATCGACCTGTCGGCGCGCAAGCTTTACGAGAATGCCATTCCCGAGCTCGAGGACTCGCTCAACAGGAGCCTGCGCGGCCAGGAGGGCGAGCCTCTGCCGTCGCGGTTGCGGATCTTTTTCGGCACCTCGACCGATGCCCGGCTCGAGCGTTTCGGCCGGTTGCTTTTCGACTGGTTCCGGGCCCCGATTCTTGAACTGACATTGAAGGACGGCGACTGGGTCTCCATCACCAGGATCGGACTGCAGTCGATCAGCAAGCTCGATGACACGGGACGCGAAGCCTTCTTCCAGGCCATGGCGCGCTATACGGCGCGGCAGTGGAAGGACGCCAAGTCGCGCGCTCCGGCGCGCTACTCCTTCGCCACCCTGGTCGATCCGGACGAAGCCCTGCCGCCGTCTTCGATTGCAAGCCTGAAGCACTGGTCGCGGATCGCAGCGCGCATGGGGGTTTCGGTCGAGCCGATCGGTCGAAAGGACCTGCCGCGGCTGGCCAATTTCGATGCGCTGTTCATCCGCGAAACCACCTCGATCTCCAACCACACCTACCGTTTCGCCCGCCGCGCCCAGCAGGAGGGCATGCCGGTGATCGATGATCCGGTGTCGATGATCCGCTGCACCAACAAGGTCTATCTTGACGAGCTGATGGCCTCCAACGGCATTCCGGTGCCCGACACGGTGATGCTGATCGGGCCGGAGGATTTCCAGCGCGCCGCCGATCAGCTCGGTTTTCCCATGGTGCTGAAGGTGCCCGATTCGTCGTTCTCCCGGGGCGTCAAGAAAGTCGCCTCCATGGCCGAACTCAAGGCTCTGGCCGGCGCCTGGCTGAACGATTCCGAAGTATTGATCGCGCAGAAATTCATGCCGACGAAGTTCGACTGGCGTATCGGCGTGCTCGGTGGCAAGCCGCTGTTTGCCGTGCAGTACCTGATGGCCAAGAAGCACTGGCAGATCGTCAAGCACGACACCGGCGGCAAGCCGCTGGAAGGCGGCTTCAAGTCGTTCTCGCTGGCCCAGGTGCCGCCGCTGGTGCTCGACACCGGCCTTCGTGCCGCCTGTTCGGTCGGTGACGGTCTCTATGGCGTTGATCTCAAGGAAACCGATGACGGCGTCTTCGTCATCGAGGTCAACGACAACCCCAATCTCGAGCACGGCGTCGAGGACGCGGCGGAGAAGGACGAGGTCTGGACCCGGCTGACCAACTGGTTCATCGAGCGCATAGCGACCTGAGCCGGGCTTGATGCGCCAGGCCTTGCGCCTCCGGTCGCGCGCGGGCTGTCGTTTCCGGGCGAAACAGGCTATAGCAGCCGCGGCTCGCTGCGCCGGGCCGGCACATTGATTGCGACCAGGACCCACTTCATGCTCAAAGCCGCCGAAGACAGCCTCGATCTCAACAAGATTGTCGATCCGGCAAAACTGCGCAAGGCGCTCAACGCCATCGCCGCAAAGCATGGCGGGGCCAGCAACGAGGCCCGGATGGACGTGCTCGCCGAGGTCAAGCGCGTCAATGCGCTGGGCCGCGAGACCGCCCGTGCCATGCTGTTCGACGATGGCGGTGGCACCGCCTGCGCCATGCGGATCTCGCATCTGCAGGACGTTATCACCGCCGCGCTCTATGATTACGCCAGCGTTCACGTCTACCGGGTCGAAAACCCTTCGAAGTCCGAGCGCATGACCGTCACCGCCGTTGGCGGCTACGGCCGCGGCACACTTGCACCGGGCTCCGACATCGATCTTCTGTTCGTGCTGCCCTATCGCAACACCGCCTGGACCGAACAGGTTGTCGAATGGATCCTCTATATTCTCTGGGACATGGGGCTGAAGGTCGGCCACGCCACCCGTAACGTGGATGAATGCATCCGGCTGTCGCGCTCTGACATGACCATCCGCACCGCCATTCTCGAAGCCCGTTTCATCTGCGGCGAGCGGGCGCTCTTCAGCGACCTGGGCCAGCGCTTCGAAAACGAGGTGGTGGATGGCACGGGACCCGAATTCATTGCCGCCAAGCTGGCCGAGCGTGACGAGCGCCACCGCAAGGCCGGGGACACCCGCTATCTGGTCGAGCCCAACGTCAAGGAAGGCAAGGGCGGCCTGCGCGATCTCAACACCCTGTTCTGGATCGCCAAGTATTTCTACCATATTCGTGACACCGAGGAGCTGGTCGGCCTTGGCGTGCTGTCGCGCCGCGAGTTCAACCTCTTCGTCAAGGCCGAGGATTTCCTCTGGGCCGTGCGCTGCCACATGCACTATCTCACCGGCAAGTCCGAGGAGCGGCTGTCCTTCGATATCCAGCGCGACATCGCCTCGGGCCTTGGCTACCAGGATCACCCCGGCCTGTCGGCGGTCGAGCGCTTCATGAAGCACTATTTCCTTGTCGCCAAGGATGTCGGCGACCTGACCCGGATTTTCTGCGCCGGGCTTGAGGACCAGCAGGCCAAGCAGGCTCCGGGACTTACCGGCGTTATCAGCCGCTTTGCCAGCCGTCCGCGCAAGATCCCGGGAACGCTGGATTTTCTCGAGGACAAGGGCCGCATCAACCTTGCCGATGCAGAGGTCTTCAAGCGCGATCCGGTCAACATCATCCGCATGTTCCATCTCGCCGATATCCGCGGACTGGAGTTCCATCCCGATGCACTCAAGCGCGTGACCCGTTCGCTGCGGCTGGTCAATGCCGAACTGCGCGAGAACGAGGAGGCCAACCGGCTTTTCATGTCGATCCTGACCTCCAAGCGGCAGCCGGCGGTCATTCTGAGGCGCATGAACGAGGCCGGCGTTCTGGGCCGTTTCATTCCGGAATTCGGCAAGATCGTCGCGATGATGCAGTTCAACATGTATCACCACTATACGGTCGACGAGCACCTGATCCGCACCGTTTCGGTGCTGTCGGGCATCGACAAGGGCGAAGGCGAGCGCGAACATCCGCTGGCCTCCAAGCTGATGCCCGGCATCGAGGAGCGCGAGGCGCTTTACGTGGCCGTCTTTCTGCACGACATCGCCAAGGGACGGCCTGAAGATCACTCCGTCGCCGGCGCCAAGGTGGCGCGCAAGCTCTGCCCGCGGCTGGGCCTCAATCCGCACCAGACCGAGCTCGTGGTCTGGCTGATCGCGGAGCATCTCACCATGTCGATGGTTGCCCAGACCCGCGACCTCAATGACCGCAAGACGATCAGCGACTTCGCCGAGAGTGTGCGCACGCTCGAGCGGCTGAAAATGCTGCTGATCCTGTCGGTCTGCGATATCCGGGCCGTCGGTCCCGGCGTCTGGAACGGCTGGAAGGGCCAATTGCTGCGCACGCTCTACTACGAGACCGAACTGATGCTTTCGGGCGGCTTCTCCGAAGTCTCGCGCAAGGAACGCGCCGCCCATGCCCGCGATGCGCTGGGCGAGGCCCTGTCCGACTGGAGCCAGAAGGACCGCAAGGCCTATCTGAAGCTGCATTACGAGCCCTATCTTCTGGCTGTTCCGCTGGAGGAACAGGTGCGCCATGCCAGTTTTGTCCGCGAGGCCGACAAGGCCAAGAAGCAACTGGCCACCATGGTGCGCACCCACGCGTTCCACGCCATCACCGAAATCACCCTGCTGTCGCCCGACCATCCGCGGCTGCTGTCGATCGTCACCGGCGCCTGCGCCGCCGCCGGCGCCAACATCGCTGATGCCCAGGTCTTCACCACATCCGACGGCCGCGCGCTCGACACCATCCTGATCAACCGCGAACTGCCCGATGACGAGGATGAGCTCAGACGCGGCGCATCAGTCGGCCGGATGATCGAGGAAGTGCTGGCCGGCAGGGCCTACATTCCTGAAGTGATCGCCCGCAAGACCCGTGGCAAGTCGAAGAAGCGGCCCTTTATCGTCAAGCCGCAGGTGACGATTTCCAACACGCTCTCTAACAAGTTCACGGTTATCGAGGTCGAGTGCCTCGATCGCACCGGTCTGCTCTCCGAGATCACCTCGGTCCTGTCCGATCTCTCGCTCGACATCGCCTCGGCCCACATCACCACCTTCGGCGAGAAGGTGGTGGACACCTTCTACGTGCGGGATCTGGTTGGCATGAAGATCACCAACGAAAACCGCCAGATCAACATAATCGCACGGCTCAAGGCAGTGCTCGCCAAGGAAGAAGACGAGGTGCGCGACAGGATGCCTCCGGGCATGATCGCACCACAAGGCTCGACCCGGCGCGGCAAGACCTCGGCGTGATCCCGGCATGAAGAGACCAGCCGCATGAGCCTGATCGGAAAATTCGCAAGCGTCGGCGGCGCCACCATGGCAAGCCGCGTTCTCGGTTTCGTTCGTGAGGCGATGATCGCGGCATTTCTCGGTGCCGGTCCCGTCGCCGATGCGTTCTACGCCGCCTTCCGGTTCCCCAACCTGTTTCGCAGGCTGTTTGCCGAAGGCGCGTTCAATGCGGCGTTCGTGCCGCTCTTCGCCAAGGAGATCGAGGGCGGCGGGCAGGCGGCGGCAAGGAAGTTCGCCGAGCAGGTGCTCTCGGTCCTGCTCCTGTCGCTGTTCGTGCTGTCGGCGCTGGCGATGGTCTTCATGCCGTTCCTCGTCGGCACCGTGATCGCCCCCAAATTTGCCTCGGATCCGGAAAAGTTCGATCTGACCGTGCTGCTTGCGCGCATCATGTTTCCCTACCTGGCCGCGATGAGCCTTGTCGCCATGCTGGCGGGCATCCTCAATTCGCTCAGGCGCTATTTCCTCGCGGCACTGGCGCCGGTTCTGCTCAATGTGGTGCTTGTTTCGGGACTGACGGCCTCCGGCTACCTCGATCTTTCCGCACCGGATATCGGCAAGGTGCTGGGCTGGTCGGTCACCCTTTCGGGTGTGCTGCAGCTTGGTCTGCTGGTCTGGGCACTCAGGCGCGAGAATTTCAGCATCGGGTTCGTCCGCCCGAGATTGACGCCGGCCGTGCGGCGTCTCCTGTGGCTGGCCCTGCCCGCCGCGGTCACCGGCGGCATCACCCAGATCAACCTGCTTGTCGGCCAGATCATCGCGTCCGCCCAGGACGGGGCCATCGCCATCATCAACTATGCCGACCGCCTCAACCAGTTGCCGCTCGGTGTCATCGGCATCGCCATCGGTGTCGTCCTGCTGCCCGAGCTGTCCCGTGCGCTCAGGGCGGGAAACACCAAGGAAGCCCTGCATCTGCAGAACCGCAGCCTCGAATTCGGCATGGCGATTACCGTTCCCGCCGCTGTCGGCCTTGCCTTGCTGCCCGAACCGATCATCGCGCTGGTGTTTGAACGCGGTGCCTTCACCCGGGAAACCACCCTTGTCACCTCTGAGGTCCTCGCTGCATTCTCCATCGGTCTGCCTGCCTTCGTGCTGATGAAGATCTTCACGCCTGTGTTTTATGCCCGCGAAGACATGCGCACGCCGCTATGGGCCTCGTCGATATCGGTGGTTGTCAACATTGCCGGCAGCCTGCTGCTGTTTCCACGGCTTGGCGTGATGGGCCTTGCAATTGCAACCAGTCTCGCCGGCTGGCTCTCGGCGCTGTATCTCGGCCAGCAGCTCGTGACGAGAGACCTGTTCCGGCCGGCTGCTCTCACCATTCGCCGCATCCTGCTCATCGTTACCGGCGCGGCGCTGATGGGCGTTCTGCTGTGGTGGGCCGATGCCAGCTTCCCGCATCTCCTGCTTGATGCGTCGCTGCCGGTTCGTCTGGCATCGGTGCTTGTGACCGTTCTCGCCAGTGCCGTGGTCTATTTCGGATTTGCTTTTCTCACCGGAGCACTCGACCGGCGTGAATTCGCCCGGCTGTTCAAACGTCGCAAAAAGGGTCCGGACCCTGACGGTCGGGCTTGATAGGCCCTTGACCTCACACCTTTGCAGCCGCATAACCCCGCCCGATTTCAATGAGGTATCCGGGCCCTCCACAAGCCCGGCGGGAGCAAACCATGTCCGCCACTTTCAAGCCGCTCGTCTTCTCCGGCGTCCAGCCGACCGGCAATCTCCATCTGGGTAACTATCTTGGCGCCATCCGCAAGTTTGTGGCGCTGCAGGATCAGCATGACTGCATCTTCTGCGTGGTCGACATGCACTCGATCACCGCCCAGCTCGTTCACGAGGACCTGAAGGGCCAGACCCGGTCCATCGCCGCCGCCTTCATTGCCTCGGGTATCGACCCGGTTAAGCACATTGTCTTCAACCAGTCCGCCGTGCCCGGCCATGCCGAACTCGCCTGGATCTTCAACTGTGTCGCGCGCATCGGCTGGATGAACCGCATGACCCAGTTCAAGGACAAGGCCGGCAAGGACCGTGAGAACGCCTCGCTCGGCCTGCTCGCCTATCCGAGCCTGATGGCCGCCGACATCCTGCTCTACCGCGCCACCCATGTCCCGGTCGGGGAGGATCAGAAGCAGCACCTTGAGCTGACCCGCGACATCGCCCAGAAGTTCAACATCGATTTCTCCGACCGGATCCGTGCGGCCGGTCTTGGCGTCGAGATGATGGTCGGCGAGGAAAAGGTCTCGGGCTTCTTCCCGATGACCGAACCGCTGATCGAGGGCCCCGCGCCGCGCGTCATGAGCCTGCGCGACGGCTCCAAGAAGATGTCGAAATCCGATCCGTCGGACCTCTCGCGCATCAATCTCACCGACGACGCCGATACGATCGCCAAGAAGATCCGCAAGGCCAAGACCGATCCAGCCCCCTTGCCCGAAACGGTCGAGGAGCTCGAAGGCCGGCCCGAGGCGCAGAACCTGGTCGGCATCTACGCCGCGCTGAGCGACCGCACCCGCAAGGATGTGATCGACGAATATGCCGGCCAGCAGTTCTCCGTGTTCAAGCCGGCGCTGGTCGATCTGGCAGTCAACGTGCTTGAGCCGGTGAGCCGCGAGATGCATCGTCTGATGGACGATCCGAGCCACATCGACGCGATTCTCAAGGATGGCAGCGCGCGCGCCAACGCCATCGCCGCAAAGACCATGGCCGACGTTCGCGAGATCATCGGCTTCGTCTAGGGCCGGTCCATCCGCCTGGCATCAGGCAGCATTCCTCCGGATGCGGCCTGATCCGCCCGCCTTTGCGGGTCTCAAAATCGCACTTGCGGGGCAGCCCGCTCTGATGGCATTGTCCCGCCCATGGTATCACGAAGACGTTCACGCGAGGCTGGCCACCGCCGCAAGTTCCTCGCAGTTATCGACGACACGCCCGAGTGTGAGCGCGCCATGCGCTACGCCGGGATGCGGGCTTTCAATTCCGGCGGCGGTCTGGTTCTGGTCTATGTGATCGAGCCTGGCGATTTCCAGCACTGGCTCGGCGTCGAGGAGATCATGCGCGCCGAAGCGATGGAAGAGGCCGAGGCGACGCTCGCCAAGGCCAGCGAGAAGATGCGCCAGATCATCGGCATCGATCCTGAAGTGGTGATCCGGCAAGGCAAGACCACCGAGGAAATCCACGCGGTTATCGAGGAAGACCAGGATATTGCCATCCTCGTTCTCGCCGCAGGCTCCGCCAAGGACGGTCCCGGGCCGCTCGTGACCTCGATTGCCGGACGCGGCGCGGCCTTCCCGATCCCGGTCACCGTCATTCCCGATGCACTCTCCGATGACGAGATCGATGCATTGAGTTGAAGCATATCCGCCCTTGATTGCGGGCCCATCGAGGCTTATCTTGTTTTGAAGAATTCTAAACTAGCCGGTCATTGCAACTGGCAGGGAGACCGACAATGTTCATCCAGACCGAATCCACCCCCAATCCCGCGACCCTGAAGTTCCTGCCTGGCAAGGTGGTGATGGATCAGGGGACCGCCGATTACCGGGATGCTGACGAAGCCGGTTTGGCTTCGCCGCTCGCCGCCAAGCTGTTCGGGATTCCCGGCGTTACCGGCGTGTTCTTTGGCTACGACTTCATCACCATCACCAAGGACGGGCCCGACTGGCAGCACCTCAAGCCGGCCGTTCTCGGCACCATCATGGAGCATTTCATGTCAGGCGCGCCGATCATGGCGGCGGGCAATGACGGCGTTCCGGCGACCGATGAGGAATTCTTTGAGGCGGGTGACGAGACCATCGTCGCCACCATCAAGGAACTGCTTGAAAGCCGGGTCCGGCCGGCCGTGGCCCAGGACGGCGGAGACATCACCTTCCGTGGTTTCCGCGATGGCAAGGTGTTCCTTCACATGAAGGGAGCCTGCGCCGGATGCCCGTCGTCGACCGCAACGCTCAAGCACGGCATCCAGAACCTGCTCCGCCATTTCGTGCCCGAAGTGCGCGAAGTCGAAGCCGTCTGACGCGAACAGTCTTTACCACGCCGGCCCCTCTGCCTATTAACAACGGCATGAAGTTGCCGCGCATTGTTCGTGCGGCCCGTTCCCATGGATCTGCCCGGTGCTGACGCTCGCCATTGATTGTTCCGCAAGGTTTTGCGCCGTTGCCCTGCATGACGCGGGTGAGGACAGGATTGTTGCGTCCGCCAGCCCCGATATCGGCCGTGGCCATGCCGAGAAGCTGCCGGCCGTGCTTGAGGCGGTGCTGGCCGATGCCGGTAAGAAGCTGTCGCAGGTCGGGCGCATCGGGGTGACCATCGGGCCCGGTTCATTTGCCGGAATCCGGGTCGGAGTCGCCTTTGCCCGCGGTCTTGCGCTTGCGCTCGATGTGCCAGCTTTGGGCGTGGGATCGCTCGAAGCGATCGCTCTCCCGGCGGCAAGAGACCGGGGCAAGGCCGTCATGGCTGTTCTCGATGCCAGGCGCGATCACGTCTGGGCACTGCTGGTTGCCGCGGACGGCACGGTGATCGCCCCGGCGGCCGAATTGATGCCCGAGGCCGCGTCCGCACGGGCCGTCGAAACCGGCTGCATGATCATCGGCAGCGGCGCACCGCTTCTTGCCAGCAATGTTCCGTCTCTCAACACGCGCATCATCGGCGACCCGGTCGCACCGGATATCGCCGATGTCGCTCGTCTTGCGGCAGGCCTCGATCCCGTGTCGAACCCGGCCGAACCGCGCTACCTTCGGGATGCCGACGCCAAGCCGCAGGCCGGTTTCGTGCTTCCGCACGAGGCGGTCATCTGATGGTCTTCAACCTGTTCTCGCGTCAACCACAGTGTCTGATCCTCGCAATTGAAATGCAGGATGCGCGCACGGCTTCGCGCATTCACGGCGAGGCCTTCGCACGGGCCTGGGGGGATGGCGAATTTGAAAGCCTCATTTCCCAGCAGTCCGTCTTCGGTTTCCTTGCCTGTCCGGAGGGGCGCGCCCGTGACGCGGCGGCCGGTTTTGTGCTGTCGCGCGAAGCTGCGGGGGAGGCCGAGATCCTGTCGATCGGCATCTCGCCCCGCCAGCGCCGCGCAGGTCTGGGATGGCGCCTGATGCTCAGCGCCATGCAGGAAGCCAGGCGGCGCGGCGCCGAGGAAATGTTTCTCGAGGTCGACGAGACCAACACGGCTGCGGTGTCCATGTACCGCAGGCTCGACTTCGTCCAGGTTGGTGAACGCCGCGCCTATTATGCACAGGCGGGCGCGTCGAGCACGACGGCGCTTGTCATGCGCTGCGATCTTCGCTAGTCCGCAGGGGATCGTCGGCTGAGGTTCGCCGGCATAACCTCTCCCTATCAACCGGCGGGGCAGGCGATGGACGAGCAGAAATCCCTGGAAGACAGGTGCGCCGAGCGCGGCATGCGCATGACCGAGCAACGTCGGGTCATCGCCCGCGTGCTCGATGGCGCCGATGATCATCCCGATGTCGAGGAACTGCACCGCCGCGCTGTCCTGGTCGATCCGCGCATTTCCATGTCCACCGTCTACCGGACCGTCAAACTGTTCGAGGACATCGGCATCATCGAGCGGCATGATTTCCGCGACGGCCGCTCCCGCTATGAGACGGTGCCCGAAGAACACCATGATCATCTCATCGATCTGCGAACCGGCGAGGTGATCGAGTTTCATTCACCGGAAATCGAGGCGCTGCAGGAGCGCATTGCGCGCGAACATGGCTTCCGGCTGGTCGATCACCGGCTGGAGCTTTATGGAATCCCGATCAAGCCCGACAAGAAATAGCATGACGATGCCGGATATTGTCCGTCTGCCAGCCCTGCCGGTTCTGCCATGATTGCCGCCCTGCGCATCGTCTTTGTCCTTGCAGCCTTTCTGGTCCTGACGCTGTCGCTTCTGCCCGTCCAGCTGCTGGCCCTGGGATTTGGCCACTCGGTGATGCAGCGCCTGCCGCGCTGGTGGCATCGGCTGATGTGCCGTGTCATCGGCCTGCGGGTGCATGTCCGGGGCAGCCTGGCGCTGGAAAGACCTCTCCTGCTGGTCGCCAACCATGTCTCCTGGAAGGATATTCTGGTGCTTGGGTCGGTGGCAGACGTCGTCTTCATCGCCAAGTCGGAAGTCCGCACCTGGCCGGTGCTGGGCTGGCTCGCCCGGCTGCAGCGCTCGGTGTTTGTCGAGCGCGAGGTCCGGCGCAAGACCGGCGATCAGATTTCCGAGGTCTCCAGCCGGCTGCTGGCGGGAGAAGTGGTGGTGCTGTTCGCCGAGGGAACCACGTCGGACGGCAACCGGGTGATGCCGTTCAATTCCTCGTTGTTTGGTGCGGCGAGTGCGGCTCTGCCCTTTGCCCCCGGCGGCGTGGTCCACATACAGCCGGTTTCCATCGCCTACACCGGCATTCACGGCATGCCGATGGGGCGCTATCACCGGCCCGTTGCCGGCTGGCCGGGAGATGTGGCGCTGGGGCCGCACATGCTGCGTGTCATCCGCGACGGCGCCCTTGATGTCGAGGTTGTCTTCAACGAGGCCATCCCGTTTGATGCGGCCACTGACCGCAAGAAGACCGCCCGTCTGGTCGAGGCCCGGGTGCGCGACGGCCTGAGTGCAGCCCTTCGCGGCAAATTCAATGCCTGAGGGGCCATTTTCAAGCCACGATTTTGCCGCTAAAAGCCCCGCATGACACAAGCAACCCTCATACCTGACACCGCTTCCAAAGCAGGTGACGGCGCGCAAGCCGGCGGACAGTCCAAAAAGGTCTTCGTCAAGACCTATGGCTGCCAGATGAATGTCTATGACAGCGAGCGCATGGGCGACGCACTGACCCGTGACGGCTATCAGACCGTCGATACGGTCGAGGCGGCAGACCTGATCCTCATCAACACCTGCCATATCCGTGAAAAGGCCGCCGAAAAGGTCTATTCCCAGCTCGGACGGCTGGCCAAGCTCAAGAGGCAACGCAACGCCGATGGTGGCGACCTCATGGTCGCGGTTGCCGGCTGTGTTGCCCAGGCCGAGGGTCAGGAAATCATCCGCCGTGCGCCGGTGGTCGATGTCGTCATCGGCCCGCAGACCTATCACCGCCTGCCCGAGGCGTTGGCGCGCGCGCGAAACGGCGAGAGCGTCGTTGAGACCGAGTTTCCCGCCGAAGACAAGTTCGACGGCTTGCCGAACGCGCCGGAAAAAGCCATCCGCGCCCGAGGTGTGGCGGCTTTTCTCACCGTCCAGGAAGGCTGCGACAAGTTCTGCACCTTCTGCGTCGTGCCTTACACCCGTGGCGCCGAGGTCTCCCGTCCGGTCGACCGGATCCTCGGAGAGGCCGAACGCTTGGCGGAGGCCGGCGTCCGCGAGGTCACGCTTCTGGGTCAGAACGTCAATGCCTGGCACGGCAAGGGCGCGGATGGCCGCGAATGGGGTCTGGGTGAACTGGTCCGTCGCCTGGCGACGATCGAGGGCATTGACCGCATCCGCTACACCACCAGCCATCCGCGCGACATGGATGACGCGCTGATTGCGGCGCACCGCGATCTGCCCGAACTGATGCCCTACCTGCATCTGCCCGTGCAGGCCGGCTCGGACAGGATCCTCAAGGCCATGAACCGCCGCCACACCGCGGCTGAATATGTGAACCTGGTCGGGCGCATCCGCGCCGCCCGCCCGGATATCGCGCTTTCGGGTGATTTCATCGTCGGCTTTCCCGGCGAAACGGATGCGGATTTCGAAGACACCATGCGGCTGGTCCGCGAGGTCAGATACGCCTCGGCCTTCACCTTCAAGTACTCGATCCGGCCGGGTACCCCGGGAGCAGATATGGATGACCAGGTCGACGAGGCGGTCAAGACCGAGCGCCTGGCGCGGCTGCAGGATCTGATCAACGAGCAGACCAGGGCCTTTGGCCGCGAATGTGTCGGAAAAGTGGTCGATCTGCTGCTGGAGAAACCCGGACGCAACACCGGCCAGTTAATTGGCCGCTCTCCCTGGCTGCAGCCGGTAATAGTTGATGCAAAGCTGGGGGAAATCGGTGACATTGTCAGGGTGCGAATCACGCAACCCGGCACCACCGGTCTTTACGCGGAGCCTGCGGAATGACCGCCAAGTGCAATTATGGAGCCAGATCGTTTGACAGCTGAGCACCTGTCCCGGACAGAAGCTGCGACGCCCGCATCGGGCGCCTCGGACGCGACCCACCTCGCGCTCACCTTTGAAAACAACCGTCTTGCCAGCGAACTTTTTGGCCAGTTTGACCAGAACCTGGCGCTTCTTGAGCAGAAGCTGAAGATTGACGCGCGGGCCCGTGGCAACACGGTCAACCTGCGGGGTGATGAAATCGCCACCAATCAGGCCCGAAGGGCGTTGGATTATCTCTATGACCGGCTGCTCAAGGGCGCCAGCGTGGAGAGTTCCGACGTCGAGGGCGCCATCCGCATGGCGCTTGCCGCGGACGACCAGCTCGTGCTGCCGACGCTCGAACGCAAGGGCAAGATGACGTTGGCGCAGATCTCGACGCGCAAGAAGACCGTCATTGCCCGGACCCCGACCCAGGACGCCTATATGCGCGCCATGGAGCGTTCGGAACTGGTCTTTGGCGTTGGCCCGGCCGGCACCGGCAAGACCTATCTGGCGGTTGCCCACGCGGCGCAACTGCTTGAGCGCGGCTCCGTCGAACGCATCATCCTGTCGCGTCCCGCGGTGGAGGCTGGCGAACGGCTTGGCTTTCTGCCCGGCGACATGAAGGAGAAGGTCGACCCCTATCTCAGGCCGCTCTATGACGCGCTCTACGACATGATGCCGGGCGACAAGGTCGAACGCGCCATCACCGCCGGCGTCATCGAGATCGCGCCGCTGGCCTTCATGCGCGGCCGCACCCTTGCCAACGCCGCGGTCATTCTGGATGAAGCGCAGAACACCACGCAGATGCAGATGAAGATGTTTCTTACCCGTCTGGGCGAGAACTCGCGCATGATCATCACCGGCGATCCGAGCCAGGTCGACCTGCCGCGCGGCGTTACCTCCGGTCTGGTCGAGGCGCTGTCCATCCTCGAGGGAGTCGATGGTGTTGTCACCTGCCGCTTCCGCGGCGCCGACGTGGTGCGCCATCCTCTGGTCCAGCGCATTGTCGAGGCCTATGACAAGCGGATCTACCCCAAGGCCGAAGGAGGCGCATGACCTCCGGTCCGGCGATCAGCCTGGCGCTTGCCGTCGAGGCCGGAGACTGGGGCGATGCCGGGGCAATCGAAGCACTGGCCGAGACCGCTCTTGCTGCGGCTGTGCGTGATCTGAGCGAACGCGAGGGTCAGCCCTTTCCCGACATCGAGCCCGAGGTTTCGCTCGTGCTGGCCGATGATGCGATGATGGCGGATATCAACGGCCAGTGGCGCAATCAGCCCAAGCCGACAAACGTGCTGTCGTTTCCCGCCTTCCCGCTCGTGCCGGGCGGTCAGCCAGGGCCGATGCTCGGCGACATCATCCTGGCCCGCGGGACGATCGAGCGGGAGGCGCAGGAGCTGAACAAGCCGGTGGAGGAGCATGTCGCGCACCTCATCGTGCACGGATTTCTTCATCTTTTCGGCTACGATCACATTGAAAACAACGATGCCGAGAAAATGGAAGCGATCGAGACTCGCATTTTGACCTCGCTTGGCCTATCTGACCCTTACGGCGATACAGAGCCGGTTTGACATTGAAGAGACGATGACAGAGAGCAATGCCCCGGCACAGACCGGAGACGCGCAAGGCGCTTCGAGCGCCCCACCCAGCGAAGACGCCCCCAGTTATCTTCCCGTGCCTGTGCACCGGAACGAGATGGTCGTGCAACAGGATGAGCGTGGCGGCATGGGGCTGTGGCAGCGTCTGGTGCGTGCCCTGTTCCCGCCTTCCGACCGCGAATCCATCCGTGAGGATCTCAATGACGCGTTGCAGTCGGGCGGCGAGCTTCATGAGGCGTTCTCTGCCGATGAGCGCGCCATGCTGCACAACATCCTGCGCCTGCGCGAGGTCCGGGTCGAAGACCTGATGGTCCCGCGCGCCGATGTCGAGGCGGTCGACCAGACCACCTCGCTTGGCCGGCTGCTGGAGATTTTCGAGGAATCGGGCCGCTCCCGAATGCCGGTCTATGCGGAAAATCTCGATGATCCGCGCGGCATGATCCATATCCGGGATCTGCTGGCCTGGATTACCAAGCAGGCCCGGACCAAGCGCAAGTCCACCGCCAAGAATGCTGCGACGAACCAGAAGGTCAATTCGCTCAACGCGCTCGAGCTTTCGCGCGTCGATCTGAGCAAGACCCTTCAGGAGTCAGGCATTACCCGCAAGGTACTGTTCGTGCCGGCCTCGATGCTGGCCTCCGACCTGATGCAGCGCATGCAGGCGAACCGGATCCAGATGGCGCTGGTGATCGACGAATATGGCGGCACCGACGGCCTGGTCTCGCTTGAGGACATCGTCGAGATGGTTGTGGGCGATATTGCCGACGAGCATGACGATGAAGAGGAAACGCTGATCAGCAAGGCCGGCGAGGACATCTGGGTTGTCGACGCCAAGGCCGAGCTCGAGGATCTGGCCGAGGAAATCGGATCGGATTTCGACATTCGCGAGCAGAGCGAGGAAGTCGATACCATCGGCGGCCTGATCTTTTCCGAACTCGGTCGCGTCCCGGCCCGCGGCGAAGTGGTCCAGGCTCTGCCTGGCTTCGAGTTCCACGTGATGGATGCCGATCCGCGCCGCGTCAAGCGCGTCCGGATCATCAGGAAGCGCCAGGCTCCGCGCCGCCGTCCGGCCCGTGGCGAGGCTGCCCCCAAGAAAACCGAACCCGAAGACGCCGGCGCCACATAACGGCTCCAGACCCGTCGCTGCGCGTCGTCACATCCCGGATATTCATCCAGCCTCGCTCGATCATCCGCCTGTAACTTACGCGTTGAAAAATGCCGCGCGCAACGCCGGACATTGCCGCGGTTTTTTGAAAGGATACGGCAACTGATTCGCTTGGCCAAAGCGCATTGCAATAGCCGGATCTTTGTTGGCGGGGAGAATACCGGGTTTGGAACGGATCGCTGAATCCATCATGCTGAGTTGGGGCGTCAAGCGCGCTGTTCTTGCGTTTGCCGCAGGCGCATTCTCCGTTCTGGCCCTGCCGCCGTTCAATTTTTTTGCCGCCCTGTTCATATCCTTCCCGGTGCTGGTCTGGCTCCTCGACGGTGCCAGCGGACCGCCGGAGCGGGGTCTGTTGGGGCGAATGCGCCCGGCATTTGCCACCGGCTGGTGGTTCGGCTTCGGTTACTTCGTGGCCGGCCTCTGGTGGCTTGGCAATGCGCTGCTGATCGATGCGGGCGGCTTTGCCTGGGCCCTGCCGCTGGCAGTCCTTGGGCTGCCGGCGCTGCTCGCGCTGTTTTACGGCGTCGCCACCTCGCTTGCCTGGCTGCTGTGGTCGGATGGAATCGGACGCATCGCGGCGCTTGGCGCGGCTTTCGGTCTGATCGAGTGGGTCCGCAGCTTTGTTCTGACCGGGTTCCCCTGGAACGCCATCGGCTATGCGGCAATGCCGGCGCCGGTGATGATGCAATCGGCCGAGATCGTCGGTGTTTTCGGCATGTCCGCGCTGACCGTGTTCGTGTTTTCGGCGCCCGCGCTGGTCGGCACAAGACGCGGCGCAGTTGCCGGCCTGGTCGCGGCACTGGTGCTCTTCGCTGCTCATGTCGGATATGGATGGTTCGCGCTTGACCGTCTCGACCGGTCGCAGATGACGCCGACTGAAGCGGTCGTGCGGATTGTACAGCCGGCGATCGATCAGTCTGCAAAGTGGGACATGGCCGAACGTGAGCAGATTTTTTCGCGGCTTCTTGCCTTCTCCGCTCTGCCGCCACGCGAAGGCCAACCCAGGCCGACCCACATTGTCTGGCCGGAGACAGCACTGCCGTTTCTCCTGACGGAAAACCCCGGTTCGCTCTCCCGCATCGCCGACATGTTGCAGGTTGGCCAGACCCTCATCACCGGAGCTGTCCGGTTCGAGGACGGGCTGGCAGGTTCACCGCCGCGGTTCTTCAACACCATCTATGTGATTGATGACGAAGGGCAAATCATCGGGTCCGCTGACAAGGCGCACCTTGTGCCCTTTGGCGAATACCTGCCCTTTGAGGCCTTGCTGCGTCGCTGGGGGCTGACCCCGGTTGCCGAGACCTTCGGCGGATTTACCGCCGCTGACCGCCGCGGCCTGCTGGGTCTGCCCGGTGGGCTGGGGGCGGTGCCGCTGATCTGCTACGAAGCCATCTTTCCGGAGATGTCCAGCCTTGAAGACGGCCGTGGATCGCTTCTTCTCAACCTGACCAACGATGCCTGGTATGGTCTGACCCCTGGGCCCTATCAGCATCTCCGCCAGGCGCAGCTCAGGGCAGTCGAGACCCGTCTTCCGCTCGTGCGGGCCGCCAACAACGGCATCTCCGCTGTGGTTGATCCTGGCGGGCGCATCGTTGGCAGCCTGCCGCTTGGCGAGGCGGGTGTCTTCGATGTGAGGTTGCCTTCGGGGGCAGACGAGTTTTTGCTTATGAGAATTAGGCGATTTAACTTTGGATTGATTATCGTCATAATGGTATTGACGGCGCTTCTTGCTCGTAAAAGTAAAAATCAACGGTTCGATTGACGCAAAACCCCCAAAATAGCATAGTTGTTTCGTCAACCCATTTCCCGTCTCGGTCACAGCAAGGATGGTCGGGTGTATCCGATTTTCTTCGACTGCAATCAAAGCGGGATAAATCAACCATGGAGCCAAGGCTCTTGTCAGGACGAAAGAATGATTGAGAACAAGAAAAAGCCCAATCCGATCGACATTCATGTCGGCAGCCGGATCCGTCTTCGCCGAACCATGCTTGGCATGAGTCAGGAAAAGCTGGGCGAAGCGTTGGGCATCACCTTCCAGCAGATCCAGAAGTATGAAAAGGGCACCAATCGCGTCGGCGCCAGCCGTCTGCAAAACATCTCGACGATCCTGAATGTTCCGGTGAGCTTCTTCTTCGAGGACGCACCGGGTGACCCGTCCACGGCACAGCCGGGCATGGCCGAGGCCAACAGCTCCAATTATGTCGTGGATTTCCTGTCCTCGTCGGAAGGGCTGCAGCTCAATCGCGCCTTTATCAAGATCCCCGATCCCAAGGTGCGCCGCAAGCTCGTCGATCTTGTCAAGTCGCTGGCGTCCGAGCCGGATTCCGACTGATCGCCTCACCGGAGATCTGGCAGGCCTTCGGGCCATGAAGTGCAACAGCGCCGCGCTTCGGGCTCCTGCAGTCCGGGAGCGGCGCGTTCGCCGTCTGGAAGCTGTGCCGCGCAGCAAGGCAATCGGCGAGCGCCCTCAATCATATCAAGATATATTTATGTCATTCTGACCTTGTCAGACTCGCGCGTTGCCACTAAACGTTCTCCACCACTTCAATCTGATGGAGCCTGCAATGGAGCGCTCGACTTTCCTGTTCACAAGCGAATCCGTTTCGGAAGGACACCCCGACAAGGTGTGCGACCGCATTTCGGATGAGATCGTCGACCTGGTCTATCGCGAGGCAAAGAAGACCGGAGTGGACCCGTGGAGCGTCCGCGTTGCCTGCGAAACGCTGGCGACCACCAACCGCGTCGTGATCGCCGGAGAGGTCCGCGTTCCGCCTTCGCTGGTCAAGAAGGACAAGAATGGCAACGACGCCATCAATCCGTCCAAGTTCAAGTCCGCCGCCCGCAAGGCCATCAAGTCCATCGGCTACGAACAGGATGGGTTCCACTGGAAAACCGCCAAGATCGATGTGCTCCTGCACTTCCAGTCCGCGCATATCGCGCAGGGCGTGGACAACGCGGCCGACCACCAGGGATCGGAAGGCGCAGGCGATCAGGGCATCATGTTCGGCTACGCCTGCAACGAAACGCCGGAACTGATGCCGGCCCCGATCTACTACAGTCACAAGATTCTCGAGCTTCTGGCCGCGGCCCGCCACAAGGGCGAGGGCGATGCAGCCAGGCTCGGCCCCGACGCGAAGAGCCAGGTCACCGTTCGCTATGTCGATGGCAAGCCTTCCGAGGTCGTATCGATCGTGCTGTCGACACAGCATCTTGATGAAAGCTGGAATTCGGCCAAGGTGCGTGAGGTCGTCGAGCCTTATATTCGCGAAGCGCTTGCCGGTCTGAGCATTGCCGACGATTGCAAATGGTACATCAATCCGACCGGCACCTTCGTCATCGGCGGTCCCGACGGCGATGCGGGCCTTACCGGACGCAAGATCATCGTCGACACCTACGGCGGCGCTGCTCCCCACGGTGGCGGTGCGTTCTCCGGCAAGGACACCACCAAGGTCGACCGCTCGGCCGCTTATGCCGCGCGTTACCTGGCCAAGAATGCAATCGCCGCCGGCCTTGCCGAGCGCTGCACCATCCAGCTTTCCTATGCCATCGGCGTGGCGCAGCCGCTGTCGATCAATGTCAATTTTCACGACACCGGCAAGGTGTCGGAGGCCGCTCTCGAAGAGGCGCTGCCCAAGGTGATGGATCTGACGCCGCGCGGCATCCGCAGCCATCTTGATCTCAACAAGCCGATCTATGCCCGCACCGCGGCCTATGGTCACTTCGGCCGCAAGGCCGGCCGTGACGGCTCGTTCTCCTGGGAGAAGCTTGATCTGGTCAAGCCGCTCAAGGAAGCGCTGAAGGGCTGAGGCAGGCTTTCCGCTCGGGATCCGAAACCATGTCCAGCCCGCAAAGGCGCAGCCGTGCGACCGAAGCCTTTTACGGTCGTCGCAAGGGAAAGGCGCTCAAGGCGCCGCAGGCCGAGGCGCTTTCCGCGCTTCTGCCCGTGCTGAAGCTCGATCTGTCTGTGCCTGCGCCCGTACAGCTGGCAACGCTGTGGCCCAGACCTGTTTCTCGGATCAGGCTGGAGATCGGTTTCGGAGGGGGCGAACACCTGCTTCATCGTGCCCGCGAAGCTCCGGACACGGGCTTCATCGGTGTCGAACCCTTCGTTAACTCCATGGCCAAGCTGCTGGCGGCGCTCGACAGTGAAGCCCTGGACAACATCCGCCTTTATGACGACGATGCCACCCAGGTTCTGGACTGGCTTCCCGATGCCTGTCTCGATCGCATCGACCTGCTCTATCCCGACCCCTGGCCCAAGAAGAAGCACTGGAAGCGTCGTTTCGTCTCGAGGCTCAATCTCGACCGCTTCGCCCGCGTTCTCAGGCCCGGCGGCCGGTTCGGATTTGCATCGGACATCGACACCTACATCAACTGGACCCTGGCCCATATCGCCTCCCATCCGCAGTTCGAGTGGGTGGCCCGAAAGGCCGCGGACTGGCATGAGCCGTGGCAGGGATGGCCAGGCACGCGCTACGAGGCCAAGGCGATTCGCGAACGCCGTACGCCCTGCTACCTGGAATTCGAACGCCTGGACTGATAGTCCCACCCTTCCTCGCAGTCGATCCGTGCGGCCGCAGGGCGGGGCCACGCCGGAATGCCGGAATTCCCTTGCGGAAGCGGTTGAATGGGTCTATATACCTCCCAAATTCTTGATCGTCAGAACAAGAGTGGGCCCGCGAGGACCCGCTCTTTTTTGTTGCCGGACGATCGGATGAACCATTGCAGCGCGGATGACGCCGGAAACGGCGACTGGACGCTGCAGCGTTTTTAAAGTGTTGCATCATCATGCCACTGAACCGGCAGCGGTTCGAGGGCGCTTGCAGCAGTCAGGATACGGTGCCGATGACAGACGAAGCCGCAATGCCCAATGATGACCGCCTGGTGACCGAAACCGGCGTCGACGCACGCATTGCTGAAATTGTCGAGCCGCTCATCGAATCGATGGATATGCGCCTGGTGCGGGTGCGTCTCTCCGGCCAGAATGGCCTGACACTGCAGATCATGGCCGAGCGCAATGACGGAACCATGAGTGTCGAGGACTGCGAAGCGGTGTCCCGGGCAATTTCACCGGTTCTCGATGTGGAGGATCCGGTCGAAAAGGCGTATCATCTGGAAATCTCGTCGCCGGGCATTGACCGGCCGCTGGTGCGCAGGTCCGATTTCGTGCGCTGGGAAGGCCATCTTGCCCGCTGCGACGCGTCGGTGCTGATCAATGGCCGAAAGCGCTTTCGCGGCTTCATCCGCGATGTCACCGACACAGGCTTTTCGGTCGAGCGTGACCAGCCGGCCTATGGCGAGGAAAACATTGCGGTCATCCCGTTCTCGGCACTTGCCGAGGCCAAGCTGGTGCTGACCGACGAACTGATCCGCGAATCATTGCGCGCCGACAAGGCCGCGAAGGCCGCCCAGGCGGCAAACGGAAATGACAGCGGTGACGATGCGGACGAATCCGGCTCGGGCGATCTGGCCTGAACCGGCGACAGTATTTTGGGGCATCCATCGCGGTGCCGTTGATCCGGTCCGCTTGACGGACCCAACCCAGAGCAGGGCCGCAAGCCGCGGTCCCACATATGGAGACAGACATGGCAGTCAGTGCAAACAGGCTTGAGCTTCTTCAGATCGCCGACGCGGTCGCGCGCGAGAAGTCCATTGACCGCGAGATCGTCATCGCCGCCATGGCCGACGCGATCCAGAAAGCCGCACGCTCGCGCTACGGATCGGAATCCAACATCCGCGCCGACATCAATGCCAAGACCGGCGAGATCCGCCTGCAGCGCCTGCTCGAGGTTGTTGACCACGCCGAGGACTACTCCTTGCAGATCCCGCTGGCTCTCGCCCGCGACCGCAACCCGGATGCCCAGCTTGGCGATTTTATCGCCGACCCGCTGCCGCCGATGGACTTTGGCCGTATCGCTGCCCAGTCCGCCAAGCAGGTGATCGTGCAGAAGGTACGCGAAGCCGAGCGCGACCGCCAATTTGACGAATTCAAGGACCGCATCGGCGAGATCGTCAATGGCACCGTCAAGCGTGTCGAATACGGCAATGTCATTGTTGATCTTGGCCGTGGTGAAGGCATCATCCGCCGTGATGAGACCATTCCGCGCGAAGCCTTCCGTTATGGCGACCGCGTCCGCGCCTATGTCTATGATGTCCGCCGCGAGCAGCGCGGCCCGCAGATTTTCCTGTCGCGCACCCATCCGCAGTTTATGGTCAAGCTGTTCACGATGGAAGTGCCGGAAATCTATGACGGCATCATCGAGATCCGCTCGGTCGCCCGTGATCCGGGCAGCCGCGCCAAGATCGCCGTGATCTCCAACGATTCCTCCATCGATCCCGTCGGCGCCTGCGTCGGCATGCGCGGCAGCCGCGTGCAGGCCGTGGTTGGCGAATTGCAGGGTGAGAAGATCGACATTATCCCCTGGTCGCCGTCGCCTGCAAGCTTCATCGTCAACGCTCTGCAGCCGGCCGAAGTGGCCAAGGTGGTGCTTGACGAGGACGCCGAGCGGATCGAGGTGGTGGTGCCGGACGAGCAGCTGTCGCTGGCCATCGGCCGCCGTGGCCAGAATGTCCGCCTGGCCTCGCAGCTGACCGGTTGGGACATCGACATCCTCACCGAGGAAGAGGAAAGCCAGCGCCGTCAGAAGGAATTCAACGAGCGCACGCAACTCTTCATGGAAGCGCTCGATGTCGACGAAATGGTCGGCCAGGTGCTGGCCTCCGAAGGCTTCAGCCAGGTCGAGGAAGTGGCCTATGTCGATCTCGGTGAAATCACCGCGATTGAGGGTTTTGACGAGGAAACCGCCAACGAACTGCAGACCCGCGCCCGCGAATATCTCGACAAGGTCGAGTCGGAACTGGATGCCAAGCGCAAGGAACTCGGCGTCGAGGACGAACTCCGTTCGATCCCCGGCATCACCACGCCGATGATGGTTGCGCTGGGCGCAGACGGGATCAAGACTGTCGAGGATTTCGCCGGTTGCGCTGTTGACGATCTGACCGGCTGGTCGGAACGCAAGGATGGTGAGACCAAGCGCTTCGACGGCCTGTTCACCGGCCTCGACGTGTCCCGCGCCGAAGCCGAACAGATGATCCTGCAGGCGCGTCTTGCAGTTGGCTGGATCACCGAAGACGAACTGGTGGCCGAGGAAGAAGAAGAGGCTGAAGCGGAAGTGGAAGCTGGCGAAGAAGAAGCCTGAGGTCCGGCGTCTCCGGAGGCTTTGCAGTGAAGGTCAGGATCGAACCCGTGAACGACCGCATGTGCATAGTGACCAGGGAGCGTGGCCAGCCGGATGATCTGATCCGGTTTGTCGCCGGTCCTGACGGAACCGTTGTGCCTGACCTGCGCCATGCCCTGCCGGGGCGCGGCTGCTGGGTCAAGGCGGAGCGGTCCGTGATTGACCTGGCCGTCAAGCGCAAGCTCTTCGGTCGGGCTCTGAAAACAGAGGTGACCACGGACCCGGATCTGGGGGGCGTGGTCGACAGGCTGCTTTGCGACAGCCTTTTTGGTATGATGAACATGGCTCGGAAATCCGGCCAGTTCGTCACCGGATCTGGTAAGGTGGATGATGCCATCCGCTCAGGCGCCGCACGGGCGCTGATGCATGCGAGCGACGCGGCCGAAGACGGCGTACGAAAATTGCGTCAGGCCAATACGGCCCGCGCCAAGGGGATCAAAGAGGCGGAGATACCCGTCTTTCGGCTGTTTTCAGCCGATGAATTGGCGCTTGTC
The DNA here is from genome assembly GCF_024105735.1 of Parahoeflea alexandrii. Lineage (GTDB taxonomy): Bacteria > Pseudomonadota > Alphaproteobacteria > Rhizobiales > Rhizobiaceae > Hoeflea > Hoeflea alexandrii. The sequence continues at coordinate 755,633 of NZ_JAAAML010000002.1, forward strand.
ATGGGCGATGGCGCTTTTATCCATGCCGCCGCGCTTGCAGGGCAGGCCGGTGAGGGTGTAGTGAAGCGCGCAAAGATGCTTGCGCGCTACAGGAACGGTCCCGATGCGGGGCCGGGCTGAAAACGGGCTAAGGGGTGTTGAACCCCGGATGCGATCGATCAAGAAGCCGGCGCGCACAGGTGCGATGCGGCTTCCCGCGGAAACGGATACGGAATGAGCGACAGCAACGACGACAAGACAACCAGTGTTACCGGCAAGAAGACCTTCTCGCTGAAGCGCCCCTCTGTGGAACAGGGGATGGTGCGCCAGGAGATGGGCCGTGGGCGCACAAAGGCGGTGGTGGTGGAGACGCGCAAGCGCCGCATCAACCGTCCTGAAGACGACAAGCCGGTCCCGCCGGTGACCCTGAAGCCACGTCCGGCGCCCGCGGCTGAAAAGCCTGCGGAACCGGCTCCGGCCGCCAAGTCTGCGGCAGGCGCCGCGGCAACGCCGGCTGCTCCTTCGGCTCCCGCGCGCGCACCGGCTGCCAAGCCTGCGCCGCGTGGTGCCGTTCTCAACCAGCTTTCCGCAAGTGAAGTCGAGGCGCGCCGTCGCGCCCTTCAGGACAGCCGCATCCGCGATGTCGAGGAGCGCAAGCGGGCCGAAGAAGAGGCCGCGCGCCGCGCCGAGGAAGATGCACGCCGTGCAGCCGAAGAGGCTGAGGCCGCCCGCATCAAGGCGGAAGAGGATGCCCGGCTGGCCAAGGAAGCCGCTGAGCAGGCTGTTGCCGCGGAGGAAGCTGCTGTCAACGCACCTGCAGAGGCTATTCCGCCGGCCGCCGAAGAGGCCCCGCGCGGTCGCCGTCGCGATGCTGCGGAAGAAGAGGCTCCCTCCCGCTCGGGTGGCGCGGCCCGTCCCGGTGGCCCGGCACGACCGGGCGCCAAGGTCACGCGGCCCGAAACGCCCAAGCCGGCCCGTCCGAAGGCAGAAGAAGATCGCCGCCGCGGCAAGCTGACGCTGACCGCTGCTCTCAACGATGACGGCAATTCGCGCGGCCGCTCGCTGTCGGCCATGCGCCGCCGTCAGGAAAAGATGCGCCGGTCGATGGCGCAGGAACCGCGCGAGAAGATTGCCCGCGAAGTCACCCTGCCTGAAACCATCACCATCCAGGAACTCTCGCAGCGTATGGCCGAACGCTCGGTCGACGTGATCAAGTACCTGATGAAGGAAGGCCAGATGATGAAGCCGGGCGACGTCATCGACGCCGATCTGGCCGAGCTGATTGCCGGTGAATTCGGCCACACCGTCCGCCGCGTCTCGGAATCCGATGTCGAACTGGGCATCTTCAATGTCGAGGACGAAGGTGGCGAGATGGTATCTCGGCCTCCGGTGGTCACCATCATGGGCCATGTCGACCACGGCAAGACCTCGCTGCTCGATGCCATCCGCGATGCCAATGTGGTTTCGGGGGAAGCCGGCGGCATCACCCAGCACATCGGTGCCTACCAGGTCGAGAAGAACGGTCAGCTGATCACCTTCATCGATACTCCGGGCCACGCCGCCTTTACCGCGATGCGTGCCCGCGGCGCCCAGGCCACCGATATCGCCATTCTCGTGGTCGCGGCCGACGACGCCGTGATGCCGCAGACGATTGAATCGATCAATCACGCCAAGGCGGCCGGTGTTCCGATCATCGTGGCGATCAACAAGATCGACAAGCCGACGGCTGATGCGCAGAAGGTCCGGACCGATCTCCTGCAGCATGAAGTCTTCGTTGAAAGCATGGGCGGTGAAGTCCTCGACGTCGAGGTCTCCGCCACCAAGCAGCTCAACCTCGACAAGCTGCTTGATGCCATCCTGCTGCAGGCCGAACTTCTCGATCTCAAGGCCAACCCCGATCGCACCGCCGAGGGTGTCGTGATCGAGGCCAAGCTTGATCGTGGCCGCGGCTCGGTTGCCACCGTTCTGGTTCAGACCGGTACGCTCAAGCCGGGCGAAATTCTCGTCGCCGGCGACCAGTGGGGCCGTGTGCGCGCCCTGGTCAATGACCGTGGCGAGCATGTCAAGGAAGCCGGACCCGCGTTCCCGGTTGAGATTCTCGGCCTTCAGGGCACGCCGCAGGCCGGCGACCGCTTTGCCGTGGTCGAGAATGAAAGCCGCGCTCGTGAAATTGCCGAGTATCGCCAGCGGCTTGCCCGCGACAAGGCGGCGGCACGCCAGAGCGGAACACGTGGTTCCCTCGAGCAGATGATGACCCAGCTGCAGGACACCGGCAGCCAGGAGTTTCCGCTTCTGGTCAAGGGTGACGTGCAGGGCTCGATCGAGGCCATTGCCGGTGCCATCGAGAAGCTCGGCACCGACGAGGTTCGCGCCCGGATCATCCATTCCGGCGCAGGCGCCATCACCGAATCCGATATCTCGCTGGCCGAAGCTTCGGGCGCGGCGATCATCGGCTTCAACGTCCGCGCCAACAAGCAGGCGCGCGACGCGGCCGAGCGCGATGGCGTCGAGATCCGCTACTACAACATCATCTACGATCTGGTGGATGACGTGAAAGCCGCCATGTCGGGCATGCTGTCGCCGGAACGTCGCGAGACCTTCCTCGGCAATGCCGAGATCCTCGAGGTGTTCAACATCACCAAGGTCGGCAAGGTTGCCGGTTGCCGTGTCACCGAAGGCAAGGTCGAGCGTGGCGCAGGCGTCCGCCTGATCCGCGACAACGTTGTCATTCACGAAGGCAAGCTCAAGACCCTCAAGCGCTTCAAGGACGAAGTCGCCGAGGTCAATGGCGGCCAGGAATGCGGCATGGCCTTCGAGAACTACGAGGACATCCGCGCAGGCGACGTCATCGAGTGCTTCCGCGTCGAACACGTCACCCGCACGCTCTGATCGGATAGCGATCCCGGCGCTTCGGCGCCGGGCAAGCCTCCGTCTTGCGCTGTCTCGGGCCGTCGTGCCCGCACTTTCGGTTGGAACACCATGGCCAAGTCATCCTCATCGGGTCCGTCCCAGCGCATGCTCCGTGTCGGCGAGCAGGTGCGCGCCGCCATCACCCAGGTCCTGCAGCGTGGTGAGGTCCGTGATCCGGTGATCTCCAACACCCTGATCTCGGTGACCGAGGTGCGCATGTCGCCCGACCTGCAGGTCGCCACCGCCTACGTCACGCCGCTCGGCGTCGACGATCACGCCAAAACCATCGCGGCGCTCAACAAGAATGCCCGCTTCATCCGCGGCCGCGTCTCGCCGGATCTGCGCCAGATGCGCAACATCCCCGAACTTCGCTTCCGCGACGACACCAGCTTCGAGAACTATTCGAAGATCGACGCGCTGTTGCGCTCGCCCGAAGTCGCCCGCGATCTCGACCATGACGAGGATGCGGACGAGACCGGTGATGGCGCCGGCCCCGAAGGCGAAGGGAAAGCCTGAAATGGGGCGTCGTGGCAAGAAGAAGGGCCGTCCGGTTTCCGGCTGGCTGGTTCTCGACAAACCGTGGGATTTCGGCTCGACCGAGGCTGTCTCGAAGATCAAGTGGCTGTTCAAGGCCGAAAAGGCAGGCCATGCCGGCACTCTCGATCCGCTGGCCTCGGGCATGCTGCCGATTGCGCTCGGCGACGCCACCAAGACGGTCCCCTATGTCATGGACGGCCGCAAGATATATGAGTTCACCGTCGCCTGGGGCGAGGAGCGCAACACCGACGATCTCGAGGGCAAGGTGACGGCAAGTTCCGACGCGCGCCCCGACAAGGCGGCCATCGAGGCTATCCTGCCGGCCTATACCGGCGTCATCGAGCAGGTTCCGCCGGCCTTTTCCGCAGTCAAGATAGCCGGCGAGCGTGCCTATGACATGGCGCGTGACGGCGAGGTGGTGGAAATCCCCGCCCGCGAGGTCGAGATCCACCGCATCACGCTGCTGGGATGTCCGGACGCCGACCATGCGGTGTTCGAGGTCGAGTGCGGCAAGGGCACCTATGTGCGGGCGCTGGCCCGCGATTTTGGCCGTCAGCTTGGCTGCTGCGGCCATATCTCGGCCCTGCGCCGCACCATGGTCGCTCCGTTTTCAGAAGAGGTGATGGTGCCGCTCGCCGATCTGGTGGCTCTCGAGGAAATCGAGGACGATACCGAGCGGCTTGCCCGGTTGGATGCCTATCTGGTGCCTGCAGGCGAGGCGCTCGGCATGCTGCCCCGCATCGATGTCAGCGAGGATCAGGCCCATCGCATACGCATGGGCAACCCGATCATCCTGCGCGGACGCGATGCGCCGGTCGCAACCGACGATGCTTGCGCCTTCGTGCGCGGCCAGCTGCTCTCGATCGGCGAAGTCGCCGGCGGCGAGTTCCGTCCCCGGCGGGTGTTCAAGGCCTGATCACCGTCTTGCGGCGGCCCTTGCGCTGTTGCACACTGATCGCCTGAAAGCCGCGCCGGCCGCATTCGTGCGGGCAGGGAACACGTTCGGGGGGTAACCAGCCTTGAAATCACGATCCATTGTCATCTCAATCGCAGGTCTTGCCGCCATCACCCTTGTCGCTGGCGCCGCTCCGTCGGGCGCCCAGAGCCCAGGTTTCGATGCCCAGGGTTGCGGTTGGTACATCGTTCTGGGGTGTTCGAAGAGCCGTGTCGACGCCAAGCGGCAACTCATCGATCTGGGCGGTCCCATGGTCGGCGGCGGCGCCGGATCGCGGGTGATCAACACCTCCGATTTTGACGGATTCCGGGGCGGTTTCTACTGTGTCGCCGACGGTCCGTATGTCTCCCGGGATGATGCAGGCTCCGTGGCCTGGATCGAGGCGGTGCCGGATGCCTATGTCAAGCGAGGTTGCTGACGCGGCGGCTTCACGCGCGCCGATGCCGGCCTTGGTAACCTTGAAGCGGGCGTGGCCCGGGCGCACCCCACATTTCCCTTTCAATTTTGCCGCATTTGGCCTATAGCCCAGCCGTTATCGCCGGTTTGTCCGGCGTGACGCTTCGAGGCCCCTGCTGGACGACATCCCGGCAGCGGGCGCCATATCCATCCAGACTGAAAGGATTTACGATGTCGATTACTGCTGAGCGCAAGGCTGCGCTGATCGAAGAATACGCCACGAAGCCAGGCGATACCGGTTCGCCGGAAGTCCAGGTTGCCATTCTCACCGAACGGATCAACAACCTGACCGGCCACTTCAAGGAAAACAAGAAGGACAACCACTCACGCCGCGGGCTGTTGACGATGGTTTCCACGCGCCGTTCGCTGCTTGATTACGTCAAGCGCAAGGACGAAGCGCGCTATGCTGCGCTGATCGCCCGTCTGGGCATCCGCCGCTAAACGGTTCTCCGGCGGGCGGGCCACGTGTTTCGCCCGCCGGATGCTTTCCCCGCTTCCGGTCCTGACAGACCTGGAACGGGATCCCGGCGCCAAGGCGCGCGCCACTGGCCAGAGGGCCGGAAAATCGCGCCGCAACCGTCCGAAGACCGGGTAGTCCGGTTCCGACGACACCAGAATGGCCTGTCATGGGGCAGGATTGCCGGATGCTTTTGCCGCGGTTTGCAACGCGGTCCCTCAAAGCCTCCCGCTGTCTTGCCCGAGATGCGCTTAAACACACGGGACAGTGAAGCGCGCGGCCGAAAACCGGTCACGCCCACATGCCCGCACTTGAAGGACAAGACATGTTCGATACCCACAAGGTCGAGATTGAATGGGGCGGTCGTCCGCTCACCCTGGAAACCGGCAAGGTTGCCCGCCAGGCCGATGGCGCCGTTATCGCCTCCTACGGCGAGACCACCGTGCTGGCCACCGTCGTTTCGGCGAAATCGCCCAAGCCCGGCCAGGACTTCTTTCCGCTGACCGTCAACTACCAGGAAAAGACCTATGCGGCCGGCAAGATCCCCGGCGGCTATTTCAAGCGCGAAGGCCGCCCGAGCGAAAACGAGACGCTGACGTCGCGCCTCATCGACCGCCCGCTGCGCCCGCTCTTTCCCGATGGCTACAAGAACGACACCCAGATCATCATCACCGTTCTGCAGCATGACCTGGAAAACAACCCCGACATTCTGGCGCTGGTCGCAGCCTCGGCTGCCCTGACCATCTCCGGCATCCCCTTCATGGGCCCGATTGCAGGCGCCCGCGTCGGCTACATCAACGGCGATTACGTGCTCAACCCGCATGTCGACGAAATGCCGGAATCGGCGCTCGACCTTATCGTTGCGGGCACTTCCGACGCCGTTCTGATGGTTGAATCCGAAGCCAAGGAACTCGGTGAAGAAGTCATGCTCGGCGCGGTCATGTTCGGCCACAAGTCCATGCAGCCGGTCATCGACGCGATCATCAAGCTCGCCGAAGCCGCAGCGAAAGAGCCGCGCGACTTTGCCGCTCCGGATCATTCCGAACTTGAAGCCGAAATGCTCGCCATGTGCGAAGCGGATCTGCGCAAGGCCTATGAGAACACTGACAAGGCAGCGCGCTACGCCGCCATCGATGAGGTCAAGGCCAAGGTCAAGGACCACTTTGCACCGGCTGAGGGCGAAGAGCCCCGCTTTACGTCCGAAGTCATCGGCGCGGTTTTCAAGTCGCTGCAGGCCAAGGTCGTCCGCGGAGCCATCCTCGAGACCAAGAGCCGCATCGACGGTCGTGATCTGTCGACCGTGCGCCCGATCGTTTCGGAAGTGGGCCTTCTGCCGCGCACCCATGGCTCGGCGCTGTTCACCCGCGGCGAAACCCAGGCCATCGTCGTTGCCACGCTCGGTACCGGCGAGGACGAGCAGTATGTCGACAGCCTGACGGGGACCTACAAGGCCACCTTCATGCTGCACTACAACTTCCCGCCCTACTCGGTCGGTGAGACCGGCCGTACCGGTTCGCCCGGCCGCCGCGAAATCGGCCACGGCAAGCTTGCCTGGCGCGCCATCCACCCGATGATGCCGTCGCCCGAGCAGTTCCCCTACACGCTGCGCGTTGTGTCCGAGATCACCGAATCCAATGGTTCGTCCTCGATGGCCACCGTCTGCGGCACCTCGCTGGCGCTGATGGATGCAGGCGTGCCGCTGGCCAAGCCCGTTGCCGGTATCGCCATGGGCCTGATCAAGGAAGGCGACCAGTTCGCCGTCCTTTCCGACATTCTCGGTGACGAAGATCACCTGGGCGACATGGACTTCAAGGTCGCCGGTACCTCCGACGGCATCACCGCCCTGCAGATGGACATCAAGATCGATGGCATCACCGAGGAAATCATGCAGATCGCGCTTGGCCAGGCCAAGGACGGCCGCCTCCATATCCTCGGCGAAATGGGCAACGCCCTGTCCGAAAGCCGCGGCCAGCTGGGTGAATTCGCTCCGCGCATCGAGGTCATGAACATCCCGGTCGACAAGATCCGTGACGTCATCGGCACCGGCGGCAAGATCATCCGCGAGATCGTCGAGAAGACCGGCGCCAAGATCAACATCGACGACGACGGCACCATCAAGATCGCCTCGTCCTCGGGCAAGGAAATCGAGGCCGCCAAGAAGTGGATCCACTCGATCGTTGCCGAGCCTGAAGTCGGCGTGATCTATGAAGGCACCGTGGTCAAGGTCGCCGATTTCGGCGCTTTCGTGAACTTCTTCGGTCCCAAGGACGGCCTGGTCCACATCTCGCAGCTGGCTGCCGAGCGTGTCGCCAAGACCTCCGACGTGGTCAAGGAAGGCCAGAAGGTCTGGGTCAAGCTCTTGGGCTTCGACGAGCGCGGCAAGGTCCGCCTGTCGATGAAGGTCGTTGACCAGGAAACCGGCAAGGAAGTCGAAGCCGGCGAGTAAGCCGGGCTGCGATTGCCGAAGGGCAACAGTACACCTGTTTGCCTATGAACGAGAAAGCCCCTGGATCTGACGATCCGGGGGCTTTCCGCTTTGAGAACAGGCGGTCTCTTGCAGGCTCATGGATCGAACACCCGCGATCCAGCAACTTGCGATCCGGGACAAGTCTTAGTAGACCCATGCAACGGCTACCCGCTTCGGGAGCATTCAGGCTTGGGACTGGCCATCTCGGCAGCGGACCAGGGATTGCCGGGCATACTCCGGCCGAGGCGGAGCGCGGATGTGAAGAATCGGAGGGGTTGCCTCCACGGGCAATACCGGAGGAGGGCGTTGGCAGCATGCACCGGGTGGTAGATATCGAGGACCCCGCGCAGCAGGCGCGCCTCCAGCCATGGGTGGAGATGGAGTGCTACCAGCTCTCGAGCGGCCGCCATGTCGCGCAAATGCAGAGCCTCGACTTCGGCGGCCCGAAGATCGTCCGCGAACGCCAGACTGCTGCCGTCCAGAAACTGGGTTTCGCACCTGCGGACTTCTGTACGGTGTCGATGTCCAGTGCAGGCGAGGCAACGCGTTTTTCGGAACATCTGAGCGTTGAAGGCGACACGGTCTTCTTCATGCCGGGCAACGTCGAATATGACATTCATGTGCCGGCAGGTGTCGAGACGAGCTATGTCGGTTTCAGCTGGCAGGCGTTTCTGCAAGCGGCCAGGGCGCTCAATCCCGCGATGTGGGAAAGCCCGCCGCAAGGCGTGGTGGCGTTGCCCACCCCCATGCACCGTGAGTTCAAGACCATCGTCGACCTCTGGCTGAGCGCCGCCGATGCGCATCATCTGCCCGGTCATCCGCCGGATGCCGCTCGTCTGCAAAACCATCTGCTGCATGCTGTTCTCAAGATCGCTGCCACCTCTGAAAATGACACCGTCCTATCCTTTGGCGAACGCCGGCGGGCCTTACAGATCGGCCGAAACGCCCGAACCTTCGTCGATGATCGTTTCGATGCCGATATGCTGCCGACCGTCGTTGATATCTGCATGGCACTGGGGGTCTCCGAGCGGACCTTGCAATATGCCTTTCGCGAGTATGTCGGAATGTCGCCAGTTGCCTACCTTCGGGTCTGTCGGCTGAACCGCGTGCGCGTTGAATTGGTATCTGCCGATCCGGCAAGCACCACAGTCACGCAGGTAGCCATGCGGTTCGGTTTTTTCCATCTTGGCCGGTTTGCCGGAGACTACAGACGCCTGTTCGGCGCGACGCCTTCGGAAACGCTTGCGTCCTGATGTCATGCCTGGCTTGCCGGCGCGGCGGTTCAGCACTCGGCGTTGCGGTTATCGGATAGCCGCTCCTGCTTCGAGTTCCTATCATGAGCCTGTTGGTTATGCCCGGGACCAGTCCTGGGCCGAAACAATTTTGCCTAACTGAAGTCGGTTTTCATCACCGAAACATTTTTAGCAATCGCCGGACCCCAATGCATTCGTTCCAGGTTCTCCACCCGCGGACTGTCCAGATTCGCCGTTCCTCGTTGCAAATGAGCAGGAAAGTCCTTCTGCTGGCAACCGCGCTGACTGGCAGCCTTGTCGTCTCGTCCGCGCTGATGGACCCGGCACGGGCACAAGCGCTGACGGGGGACGTTGTCGCCAACAATGGTGACACGGTCAACGTCACGGTTTCTTCGACACCCAACTCCGTGACCAACAACGGCGGGCAAGTCCTGGTTGAGACAGGCGGTGTGACGCTGACCACCAATTTCGTGCAACAGGGCGGCGAGACCCGCGTTGCTGCTGGCGGTGTGCTGACGGATACCGACGGCGTGGTCGCCATCAGCGGTGGCGAGGTGCAGAACAATGGCGGCGGCGCGATCACCAGCGCGGTATCGGTCAGCGGCGGTACCCTGATCGCCAGCGGCGGAACGTTTGGCGGCAATGTCACAATCAGCGGTACAGGGGAGTTCAATGTCGACGGCTCGGCCACTGTCGGGACGACAACGATGACCGGTGGCGTTATTGACGTGGGGGATGCCTTTACGCTGAACACCGACCTCGTGCAGAGCGGCGGGACGACCACGATCAATTTCAACGCAACATTGACCGATGCCGGTGGCACGACCCTTACCGGCGGAACGATCACGAATGAGGGAACCATCTCGAATTCCGTCACCGTGAATGGCGGAACCCTCACCAACAGCACGGGCGGAGCGGTCAACGGACTGACAAGCGTTCAAAGTGGTACGCTGAATGCCGCGGGCGGCACCTTTGCCGGCGGCGTGGCCGCGCAGGGCGGGACGGTGAATATGACCGCGTCCCAGACCCTCGACCTGACGAACAATGGATCGGTCATCAACATCAATACGGGCGTGAACCTGACCGACGATCTGGTCAACAATAGTGGCACGCTCAACATAGCCGGTACTCTCACCGGCAATCTGACCAATAGCGCAACGGCCTATGTGACCGGAACCATCACCGGCAATGTCATCAACAACAGCTCCCTGATCTTCAATGGCAATGACACCTTGACCTATGCTGGGAACATCTCCGGCACGGGGTCGCTGACCAAATCAGGTGCGGGCACGCGTACCTTGACAGGAACGAACACCCATTCCGGCAGCACCACGGTCGAAGCGGGTACCTTGCGGGCGGGCTCAGCTGGTGCCTTCACCGCAAATACGGCCTACACTGTCAATGGCGGCACACTTGATCTCAACGGGCACAATCTCACAATGTCGGCGCTGTCTGGTTCCGGCGGAACTGTTGCGTTGGGCAATGCCGGGCTCACCGTGAACCAGTCGGGCACCGCCACCTATGCCGGTGTGATCAGCGGCACGGGCTCGCTCATCAAGTCCGGGGCAGGTACTGTGACGCTCACCGGTGCGAATTCTCATACCGGCGGCACGACGGTTTCTGGCGGAATGCTTCAGATCGGCAATGGCGGCACATCGGGGAGCATCGGCGGCGACATCACCAACAATGCGGCCCTTACCTTTAACCGCTCGAATGCTCTGATCTTCTCAGATGATATTTCCGGCACCGGTTCGCTGGCCAAGTCCGGCGCGGGCACGCTGACGTTAACGGGCACGAACACCCATTCCGGCGGCACGACGATCTCCTCTGGCACGCTTCAGGTCGGCGACGGCGGCGCCTCGGGGAGCATCGGCGGGAATATCACCAATAACGCCGCCCTTGTCTTCAATCGCAACGATGCCTTGACCTATGCTGGCGTCATATCCGGCACGGGTTCCCTGACCAAGTCCGGCGCAGGCACGTTGACGCTGACCGGGACGAACACCCATTCAGGTGGCACGACGATCTCCTCTGGCACGCTTCAGGTCGGCAACGGCGGCGCCTCTGGGAGCATCGGCGGCGACATTACCAACAATGCAGTCCTCATCTTCAACCGCTCGGGTGCCCTGGCCTATGCGGGCGCCATGTCCGGCACCGGTTCGCTGACCAAGTCCGGCGCGGGCACGCTGACGTTAACGGGCACGAACACCCATTCCGGTGGCACGACGATCTCATCTGGCACGCTTCAGGTCGGCGACGGTGGCGCCTCGGGGAGCATCGGCGGCGACATCACCAACAATTCGGCTCTCATCTTCAACCGCTCGGGTGCCCTGACCTATGCGGGCGCCATGTCCGGCACGGGTTCGCTGACCAAGTCCGGCGCAGGCACGTTGACGCTGACCGGGACGAACACCCACACCGGCGGCACCACGATTTCCGCCGGCAAGCTGGTGGTCAATGGCAGCATCGGCGCGGTGACCCTGAATGGCGGTACCGTGGGCGGGTCAGGCACGCTAGGCGGCCTTACCGCGAGTACCGGCAGCACGATCGCGCCGGGCAATTCCATCGGCACCCTTAATGTCGCCGGGAATTCCGCCTTCGCCTCCGGCTCCACCTATGCTGTCGAGGTCGACAGCGCCGGCAACTCTGACAGGCTCGCCGCCACAGGCACGGTCACCATCGACAGCGGCGCCAAGGTCACTGTTGCCGCCGAGAATGGCACGGACGATGGCTCCACCTATGCCGTCTCGACCACCTACACGATCATCACCGCGGGAGCCGGGATCACCGGCACTTTCGGTTCGGTGAGCGAAAATTTTGCCTTCCTCGATGCGGCGCTCGGCTATGGCGCCAACGCGGTCACCCTGACTTTGACCCGGAATGATACAAGCTTTGCCGCCGCCGCCATCACCGCAAACCAGCGCGCGGCGGCCAACGGCCTGGACAGCCTGCGCGCCGGCAACGCGGTCTATGACGCGGTCGTTGTGCTCAACCAGGCCAGTGCCCGAACCGCTTTTGACAGCCTGTCGGGCGAGATCCATGCTTCTACTGCGGGCCTGTTCATCGGGAACAGCCGCTTTGCCCGGGACGCTGCCGGCAACCGTATTCGCTCGGCCTTCGAAGGAGTTCCCGGCGGCAACCAGCCGGTGATGGCTTTCGACGACCTCGGCGGCGTGCCCGTTGGCGCTGCAGTCTGGGGGCACACCTATGGCAGCTGGAGCCGGTTCGGCGGCAATGGCAACGCCGCGGGCATGAACACCACGAGCGGCGGGTTCCTTTTCGGGGCCGATGCGGACATGGCTGCGGGATGGCGCGGCGGTCTGATGGCGGGCTACGGCAACGTCAGCTTCAATGTCGATGCCCGCGTCTCTTCCGGCGATGCGCACAGCTATACGCTGGGGGCTTATGCAGGGCGTCAGGTCGGTCCGCTCGGCCTCCGCCTCGGCGCCAGCTACGCCCTTCACGACCTATCCACGAGCCGCCACGTGTCCGCTGGGACCCTTCGCAATACTCTGAGTACGGGCCATGTCGCCTCGACCGCCCAGCTCTTTGGCGAGGTCGGCTACTCTCTTGAAGGCGGCGGCGCCCGGTTCGAGCCCTTTGCAGCCATCGCACTGATCCATCAGCACACCCCCGCCTTCACCGAGACCGGTGGCGCGGCGGCGCTCTCTGTTGCTTCGGCCTCTCAGACCCTGGGCGTTACCACCATCGGCCTGCGCGTCGAGCGTCAGGTGGCGGCTGGCGAGAGCTATACCGCATCGCTCGGAGGGTCTCTGGGCTGGTCCCACATGATTGGCGACCCCGAGCAGTCCTCGAGCATGCGCTTTTCCTCGGGCAACGCTTTCACCATCTCGGGCCTGCCGCTCGATCGTGACACTGCGCAGATCGAAGCCGGGCTCAGGCTGAATTTCGAGGATGGCGCGATCTTCAACCTCGACTACCAGGGTGAACTGGGCACCCGGACACAAAGCCATGGGGTCGCAGCCAGGTTCTCGAAATCCTTCTGAACCGGCAGCGCGCGGTATTGCCGCGGGCCTATTGCTGCCGGAAGGGGAACAATCACCCTCACTCACGCATTGCCCCGGCAAGACAAACGCAGGAGCACACTTCATGAGCCATACGCTTGCCATCGCCAGCATCGAGGAAATCACCCACAATGTCCGTCAGCTGACCTTCGAGAAACCCGAGGGCTTCGAGTTCACGCCGGGACAGGCGGCGGAGGTGGGGATCGACAAGGACGGCTGGCGTGATGCGGGCAATCCCTTCACCTTCACCGCACTGCCCGAATGGGACGAGTTGCAGTTCACCATCAAGGTCTACCCTTCGCACGACGGACTGACCGAACAGATCGGCAAGATGAAAGTGGGCGACAGCTTCATTGTCGGCGATCCCTGGGGCACCATCGAGTACAAGGGGAAGGGCACATTCATTGCCGGCGGTGCCGGTGTCACCCCGTTCATCGCGATTCTCCGCATGCTCAAGGAGCGTGGTGAGTTGTCCGGCCATCGGCTGATCTTCGCCAACAAGCGCGAGGCAGACATCATCCTGCGAGACGAGTTCGATGCCATGCCGGGCCTCGAGGTGGTTTACGTCCTCTCCGAAGAGAAAAAGAACGGTTTCGAGCATGGCCGTATCGACAAGCCGATGCTCGAACGCCTGATCGGAAACACGGATCAGCAGTTCTATGTCTGTGGCCCCGACGATATGGTAGAGAGCATCAACGACGCGCTCAGGCAGATCGGTGCCGACCCGGACGGGCTGGTCTTCGAGGAGTGATGAGGGGTCCGCGCTGTGGGTAAGCCACCGCGGTGGAATGGTCTGAGCAATGAGCCCCGACGCCACGGCGGAGAATTCGGCTGGTTTCGCTCCCATCGTCCGCTTGCACACGTGAAAAAGCCCCGGATCCTGCAATCCGGGGCTTCTGCATGCGGCAGGCTGGCAGCCTCTAGCTCGGTTCCGTGTCGGTCCGCTTCAACTCGGAGACGATCGGCATCGAGGTGATGTTGAAGCCCGAATCCACGTAGTGGATCTCGCCGGTCACGCCCGACGAAAGGTCCGAAAGCAGGTAAAGCGCCGACTTGCCGACATCGCCGATATCGACGGTGCGGCGCAGCGGCGCATTCTTTTTCTGGTAATTGAACATGGCCCGGGCATCGCCGATGCCCGCGCCCGCCAGCGTACGCACCGGCCCGGCCGAGATCGCGTTGACGCGGATGCCGTTCTGGCCGTAATCGGCGGCCAGGTAACGCACCATGGCTTCAAGCGCGGCTTTGGCGACACCCATCACGTTGTAGTTCGGCATCACCCGCATCGAGCCGCCATAGGTCAGCGTCAGGATCGAACCGCCTTCGCTCATCAGCGGGGCTGCGCGCTGCGCCACTTCGGTGAAGGAATAGGCCGAGATCACCATGGTGCGCGAGAAGTTGGCCCGCGTCGTCACGTCGGCATAGCGGCCCTTGAGCTCCGACTTGTCGGAAAATCCGATGGCGTGGACCACGAAATCGATCGTGCCCCATTCGGCCTTGAGTCGCTCGAACACCTGGTCCACTGTAGCAATGTCCTCGACATCGCAAGGCAGTATCAGCTTCGAGCCGACACTTTCCGCCAGCGGCTTCACCCTGCGGCCAAAGCCTTCGCCCTGGTAGGTGAACGCCAGTTCGGCCCCGGCGTCAGCCAGTTGCTTGGCAATCCCCCACGCGATCGAGTGGTCATTGGCGACCCCCATGATCAGGCCGCGCTTGCCTTTCATGATACCGTCCATCCCCGTCATCCCCTTCGATCTCACCCGTTGTGACGCTGGAAGACCAGCGTGGCATTGGTCCCCCCGAAGCCGAACGAGTTCGACAGCACCGTGTCGATCTTCGCATCATCGATGCGCGAGCGCACGATCGGCACACCGTCGAATTCAGGGTCCAGTTCGGTGATATGGGCGCTTTCGCCGATGAAGTTCTCCTTCATCATCAGAAGCGAGTAGATCGCCTCCTGAACGCCCGTCGCACCGAGTGAATGACCGGTCAGCGACTTGGTCGACTGCACATGCGGCATGTCGTTGCCGAAGACTTCCCGGATCGCGCCGATTTCCTTGGAATCGCCCACCGGCGTCGATGTGCCGTGGGTGTTGATGTAGTCAACCCGCCCCTTCACTGTCGAAAGTGCCTGGCGCATGCATCGGACAGCGCCTTCACCTGACGGGGCGACCATGTCGTAGCCGTCTGATGTTGCGCCGTAACCGGTCAGTTCGGCGTAGATCTTGGCACCGCGGGCTTTTGCATGCTCGAGTTCCTCGAGAACCAGAACGCCGGCGCCGCCGGCAATCACGAAGCCGTCGCGGCTGATGTCATAGGCGCGGCTTGCGCTGGTCGGCGAGGTCTCGTTGTACTTCGAACTCATGGCGCCCATCGCGTCGAACAGGTTCGACATGGTCCAGTCCAGATCCTCGTGTCCGCCGGCAAACATCATGTCCTGCTTGCCCCACTGGATCATTTCCGCCGCGTTGCCGATGCAATGCGCCGAAGTCGAGCAGGCCGACGAGATCGAGTAGTTCACGCCGTGGATCTTGAACCAGGTTGCAAGCGTTGCCGATGCGGTCGAGGACATTGCCTTGGGCACTGCAAACGGGCCGATGCGCTTCGGGCTGCCGTTCTTGCGCGTGATGTCGGCGGCGTCGATCAGCGTCCGCGTTGACGGTCCGCCCGAACCCATCACGATGCCGGTGCGTTCATTGCTGATCTCGGTCTCCGAAAGGCCGGCATCCTCGATCGCCTGTTTCATGGCGACATGGTTCCAGGCGCCGCCGCGCGACAGGAAGCGCATGGCGCGGCGGTCGACCATCTCGGTGGGATCCAGCGTCGGCGCACCCCAGACCTGGCTGCGGAAGCCATGCTCTGCAAAGTCCTCGCTGAAACTGATGCCCGATTTGGCCTCGCGGAGGGATTGTGTCACCTCGTCCGCGGTGTTGCCGATGGAGGATACGATCCCCATGCCTGTCACGACGACTCGTCTCATGTCCTGCCCTTTCTTGTAGAGGGTCCTGAAATTTCCCGGCGCCGTAATCGCGCGCCTTGAGCGGGAGTGTCAGGCAGTTTTGTCCTTAGCAAGGCCGACCTTCAGATCGCTGGCGTTGTAGATCGTCTCGCCATCCGCCTTGAGCCAGCCGTCGGCGATACCGAGCACCAGCCGGCCGCGCATCACGCGCTTGAAGTCGATGCCGTATTCGAGCTTCTTGACCGTCGGCGTCACCATGCCTTTGAATTTGACCTCGCCGGTCGACAGCGCCATGCCGCGGCCCTGTTCGCCAAGCCAGCCCAGATAGAAGCCGGTCAGCTGCCACATGCCGTCAAGGCCAAGGCAGCCGGGCATCACCGGGTTGCCCTTGAAGTGACACGGGAAGAACCAGAGATCGGGGGTGATGTCGAACTCGGCGCGCAGATAACCCTTGTCGAATGCACCGCCGGTTTCCGAGATATCGGTGATCCGGTGCACCATCAGCATCGGCGGCAGCGGCAGCTGGGCGTTGCCGGGTCCGAAGAGCTCGCCTTCCGCACATTTCAGGATCTCGTCATATGTGTAGCTCGATTGCCTGTCGACCATGAAAAAAGCGTCTCCTCGTTCGCCGTCTCTCCGCGCGGCTTCAATTCGTGGTGTGCAAACTAGCACAGGCCAGTGCCCTGGCGAAGCCACCGGGCACGGCACCCCCGAATACCGGATGAGCCATTCAAGTGAAAGGGGGGGCAGGCGGAAAGTGGATTTCAGAGATCTATTGAAAGCAATGCCCACAAAAGATATATGAAACCTATGAAATCTATCGATCGGACGCCATCAAGCATGCCTGGTGCACACGGATCAAAATCCTCCGAGCGCGAATCGGCTCTGCGCCTGCGCGGGGCAGGGCTTCGCCCAACACGCCAGCGCGTGGCGCTGGCCGACCTGCTGTTTGCCAAGGGGGATCGCCATCTGACAGCCGAGGAGCTTCATGAAGAGGCTGTCGGCGTCGGGGTGCCGTGCTCGCTGGCCACGGTCTACAATACTCTGCACCAGTTCACCGAGGCTGGTCTGCTCAGGGTACTGTCGCTCGAAACCGCCAAGACCTATTTCGACACCAATGTCTCCGACCACCATCACTTCGTGGTCGAGGGCTCCAATGATGTGCTCGATATTCCGGTGGGCAACATTTCGGTTTCCGACCTGCCCGAGGCGCCCGAAGGCATGGAAATCACCCATGTCGATGTGGTCATCCGAGTCCGTCCCAAGCGCTGACGCACGGCCGGACAGCCTCCGGCCACACCCTTTTCAAGCCCGCCGAGCCTCTCGTTGACAACACCATGAGCGATCTGCGTCGATCGCTCTGGAAAAGTGGGCAATTTCCCATTACTAGCGTGTCAGTCCCGTCAGGCTCTTGCGCGCATGACGGTCTTCGTTTTGGGAGCCGAGAGGAAAACACATGCCGCCCTATCGTTCGAGAACATCCACCCATGGCCGCAACATGGCGGGCGCCCGCGGCCTGTGGCGGGCGACGGGCATGGCGGACAGTGACTTCGGCAAGCCGATCATCGCGGTGGTCAACTCGTTCACCCAGTTCGTGCCCGGCCACGTCCATCTCAAGGACCTCGGCCAGCTTGTCGCCGGCGAGATCGAAAAAGCCGGCGGCGTCGCCAAGGAATTCAACACCATCGCCGTCGATGACGGCATCGCCATGGGCCATGACGGCATGCTCTATTCACTGCCCTCGCGCGAACTCATCGCCGATTCCGTCGAATACATGGTCAACGCCCATTGCGCCGACGCCATGGTCTGCATTTCCAACTGCGACAAGATCACGCCCGGCATGCTGATGGCGGCGATGCGGCTCAACATCCCGGTGATCTTCGTCTCCGGCGGCCCCATGGAAGCCGGCAAGGTCATCCTCGAGGATGGCACCGAGAAGGCGCTCGACCTGGTCGATGCCATGGTTGCAGCTGCCGATGACAGCATCAGCGACGCCGATGTTGCCGCCATCGAACGGTCGGCCTGTCCGACCTGCGGCTCCTGCTCGGGCATGTTCACCGCCAACTCCATGAACTGTCTCGCCGAGGCCATGGGTCTTGCGCTGCCCGGGAACGGCTCGACGCTTGCAACCCATGCCGACCGCGAACGGCTGTTCCGCGAGGCCGGCCGCACCATCGTTGGTCTCGCCAAGCAGTATTACGACGGCGACGACGCCGGCGTGCTGCCGCGTTCGATCGCCTCCTTCGCCGCGTTCGAAAATGCCATGACGCTGGACATCGCCATGGGCGGCTCCACCAACACGGTGCTGCATCTGCTCGCCATCGCCCATGAGGGCGAGGTCGATTTCACCATGGCCGACATCGACCGGCTGTCGCGCAAGGTGCCGGTGCTGTGCAAGGTCGCCCCTGCCAAGAGCGATGTGCACATGGAGGATGTCCACCGCGCCGGCGGCATCATGGCGATCCTCGGTGAGCTGGACCGGGCCGGGCTGCTCGACACGTCCGTTGGCACCATTCATGAAAAGACCATGGCCGACGCTCTGGCAAAATGGGACATCGTGCAGTCTTCCGACGAAGTGGTGCATGATTTCTACCGCGCGGCTCCCGGCGGCGTTCCCACCCAGACCGCCTTCTCGCAGTCCCGCCGCTACAACAGTGTCGACATCGACCGTACAGGCGGCGTGATCCGCAGCGCCGAGCATGCGTTTTCGCAGGATGGCGGCCTTGCCGTGCTGTTCGGCAATCTCGCCGAGGATGGCTGTATCGTCAAAACCGCCGGCGTCGATGAATCGATCCTCAAATTCTCCGGGCCTGCGAAGATCTTCGAAAGCCAGGACGATGCGGTCTCGGACATCCTGACCGGCAAGGTCAAGCCCGGCGAAGTGGTGCTGATCCGCTACGAGGGGCCGCGCGGCGGACCCGGCATGCAGGAAATGCTCTACCCGACCAGCTACCTGAAATCCAAGGGGCTGGGCAAGGCTTGCGCCCTGGTCACAGATGGCCGCTTTTCCGGTGGATCTTCGGGCCTGTCGATCGGCCACGTCTCGCCCGAAGCCGCCGAGGGCGGCACCATCGGCCTGGTCGAGACCGGCGACATCATCGAGATCGATATCCCCGCACGCTCCATCCACCTGGCTGTCGACGAGGCAACTTTGGCTGAACGCCGCGCCCGGCGCGAAGCCGAAGGCTGGCAGCCCGAAAAGCCGCGCAAGCGTGCCGTCTCGACCGCGCTGAAAGCCTATGCCTCAATGACCAGCAGCGCCTCCAAGGGCGCCGTTCGCATTCTCTGAGCTGTGCGCAACCGGCCATGTGCCGACGACCGATGCTGAAACATTCCGCGGGCCGGCCATGCCGGCCCGCCAAGCCCTGCCTCAGGCGGCCGCGGCCTGCAGCCGTCCGTCGAGCACCACGCCCGTCTGGGGCGAGACGACGCCGGCATCGCGGATGAAGGCGATGATCTCGTTGCGGTAAACCAGGCCGGTGTGCAGATAGGTGAGCTGGCGCAGGTCCATGCTTGGAAGATCGCCCGCGACACCGCCGCCGATCGGCTTGCCGTTCCACGATTCGCCAAAGCCACCCAGCGAGATATAGGTGTTGAAGGCGACGGTGAAGCTCTTGTCCATCTGCTCGGCGAGTGGCTGGCCGTTGATTTCGACCTCGACCGCCCGGGCCTCCTGTGCCGAACTGCCGTAATCGATGCGATAGCGCACGCCCTTGGAGAAATGCAGGAAGCCGCGGGAAACGAAGCTGTCGAGCTTGATGTCGCTGCTCGTCAGTTCCTCAGGCCGCAGGATGCGCTTGGCATTGTTGTCCAGCATCTCCTGGATCTGAGCCCCGCTCATGGTCGCCACGTGGACATTGTCGGCATAGGGCATGACGTCGAACCACTGCTTGAATGTCAGAGGTCCCTCGGCGATGCCCGAGGCGAGGCCTGTGGCGTTGAACATGGCGATGTCGATCCTGCCATTGGCAAAGGTCGCCGAGCGCTCGACAAGGGCGTCATTCATGAAATTGGCAATGGCGCATTCGCGGATGTAGCGATCGGCGATGGTGCGTTCGGTTGATACCAGCTCTCCGTCCTCGACGGTGCCGATGATTTCCGTCAGCTTCTCGTCCAGTGCTGCAAGCAGCGGCGCAATATGCGCCGTCTCGAACTCGGCGTCATAATCGCCGTCATGCTCGAGGTCGGCATACTTCGGATCGTCGGCGGCCACACGGTCATCGCGCGATTTCACCTTGTGAAGGCTGACCGAGGAGAACCAGTCCTTGCGGCCCTGGTCGGCGGCGATCGACATCGCGATCTCGCCGAGATAGGCTCCGTTGGCTTCGGCCTGGGTCAAAAGCACGCCCTCGATCATGTTGTCGAGGTCGATGCCTTCGGCATTCAGACGCGTGTGCGAATGGCCGCCGATCAGCACGATCGGCTTGTCGGTCAGCGGAGCCGCAGCGGCAGCGATGTCGAAATCGCCTTCGCCGATCATCCGGTTGGTCGCCGCCTTGCCGCTCATGTGATTGCCGGAGCCGTAGCCGCAATGCGACAGGATGACGACGACATCGCAGATTGAGGCCACAGCCGGCAGCAGATTGCGGACGGCCTCCACCGGACTGGAAACCGCCAGATCCGAATCGGACTCCTGACCGACCCGTGTATCGACCGCTGTTGTCAGGCCGATGAATCCGATGCGCATGCCCTTGGCTTCGGCAATCGCCGCACAGGAATAATCCTTGTTCATGGCCATGAATTTCGAACCATGGACATTGGCCGACAACACCGGGAAAGTCGCATCTGCGAGACCCGTCTTCAACACTTCGCAGCCACGGTCGAACTCGTGATTACCGAGCACCGCAATGTCGAGACCTGCCGCTGAATAGCTGCGATAGGCGGGATCGGCGACAAAGCCCTCCGGCGACCAGCCCAGCAATTCGTCGAACACCGAGCCGGTGTGGTCGTCGCCGCCGGAAATGAACAGCACGGCTTCGTTGTCTGCTGCCGCGGCCTTGGTTTCGCGAACCGTCTTGACCATCTGCGACAGCCGGTGCGTGTCGCCTTTTTTCCCATGGGTGTCGGTGAGGTGATTGTGCAGGTCATTGAAATGCATCAGCCGCAGAACCCGGCGTTCGCCGGCGGCCATGGACGACTGCGGAACGGGGTTGCCTTCGGCCGTGATGATGGTGCTGATGGGGCCGGAAAACGGATCGCCCTTGAGCAGGAACAGCCGCTCGAAAGCGCCGTTCGGATTCGGCGTGGCGGCAACCATCTGCAATTCGCCCTCAGCGGCGGCGCCAGAGCGAAACGTTAGGAATGGCGACATGGCTGTCAGGCCGACGACGGCGCCGGATTTTAAAAGATTACGACGTGAAAATTGAATGTTTGCAAGAGTCACAATGACCTCCTGTAGCTGCGGAGAGGAAACATATCCCCGCGGAGGCCTTGTCATGTGTTTATGAAGTCCCGATGACGCGCGCTGGAGCGGCAGGGGACATTGCATCGCATCCGACATGTGGTGGTTGGCGATGCGCGCCGGGAAGTTGGCCTGCATAAGCCCCGAAAGACCGGTAAGTCACATCAACAGTGCGATGACCCGTTTTCCACAGAGTTCGAAATCATCCGCTGCGATAACGCTGCGAGGGTCCGATCCGGGCCTATTTGAAGGCTTCGCCCGGATAGGCGCCCCAGATCTCGCTCTGCGCGACCCAGCCGCTGGTTCCCTCGGCTTCGGCCTCGCACCAGTCGCCGTTGCAGGTCTTCACCGAAACCACCACGCCAGGTTCGAGACGGGCGACCACATCGGCATTGGTGCGGGCTTCACGGTGCATGTTGATGAAGTCATCCGTGGCCTCGCCCTTCTTCCAGGGCGCGGTCATCGCCGTGCGCTCGCCTGACAGCAGGGACTGGTAGACCCAGCCCTCGGTGCCTTCGGCGTCGCGCACCCGGCGCCAGTTGTCGTATTCCTGGATCACTTCCATCGGCACCCCGGAGCGGGTGTAGAGCCAGGCCACCGCGTAGTCCCGGCCCGGGCCGATGCGCAGATTGACCCGCTTGGCCTTGAGGCTGACAAAGCGCGGCAGCGGCAGGCCGCTGGGGCCTTTCGTCGCCGCCTGCGCATGAGCCGCAAAGCCTGCGGTTGTTCCGGACCCGAGCATCGGGCTGATCGCCAGGCCCGCAAGCGCCAGGCAGGTTGCGGAAAAAAGGGAAAGGCGACGCATGACTCACACCTTTTGGGTTGGGGCGCCGGGGAGGGGCGGCGCCGCTGCAGTTCTGGTTCCAGGCTCGCTTGTGCCGCCGTCCCGGCGGGCGTTGGACGGGCCCTGGCGTCGAGCTCGGGGAGCGCCGCCTGTGGCCGGTTGTGAGCCTGTGACGCTTTTTTAAACAGCAATCCCGGCGCTTTGGATTGTCATCGCCGGAGGGTCTGTTAGAAAAAGCGTAACGCTGAAATCAATGTCGCCGAGTTTGGTTAAGAAGCTCTCAACGCTGGACCTGAATAAGATGCCCAACAAGAAAAAACCGAAGGTCTATATCACCCGCCGTCTGCCGGATGCGGTTGAAACACGCATGCGCGAACTGTTTGACGCCGAGCTCAATATCAATGACGACCCACGCACCCAGCCCGAACTTGTTGCCGCCATGCGATCCGCCGATGTTCTGGTGCCCACCGTCACCGACCGGATCGATGCCGCGCTGATCGAACAGGCCGGTCCGCAGATGAAGCTGATCGCCAATTTCGGCAATGGCGTCGACAACATCGATGTCGAGGCCGCGCAGAAGAAGGGCATCACCGTCACCAACACCCCGAACGTGCTCTCAGATGACACCGCCGACATGACCATGGCGCTGATGCTTGCCGTGCCGCGGCGGCTGACCGAGGGCGCCAATGTCATCATCGGCGCCAATGGCAGCTGGAAGGGCTGGTCGCCGACCTGGATGCTCGGCCACCGCATCGGCGGCAAGCGGCTCGGCATCATCGGCATGGGACGCATCGGCACTGCCGTTGCCCGCCGCGCCAGGGCCTTCGGCCTGTCGATCCATTATCACAACCGCCGCCGTGTCGACCCGGCCACCGAGGATCAGCTTGAGGCCACCTACTGGGACAGCCTCGACCAGATGCTGGCGCGCGTCGACATCGTCTCGGTCAACTGCCCTTCGACGCCCGCCACGTTCCATCTGCTTTCCAGCCGTCGGCTAGAGCTTATGAAACCTGGCGCTTACATTGTGAACACCGCCCGCGGCGGCATCATCGACGAGGATGCGCTGATCCAGGCGCTGCGCGACGGCCGCCTTTCCGGTGCCGGGCTCGATGTGTTCGAACACGAACCCGCGGTCGACAAGCGGCTGCTCAAGCTTGCTTCGGAAGGCAAGGTGGTGCTTCTGCCGCACATGGGCTCGGCCACCATCGAAGGCCGCATCGACATGGGCGACAAGGTGATCATCAACATCCGCACCTTCTTCGACGGCCACCGCCCGCCCGACCGCGTGCTGCCGCTGAGAAACTGAGGCCGGAGTTCGGAGTTCAGAAGTTCGGGGACAGTTTACCTTTACCCCTCAATTGCTGGGTTCGGTTTCACCGTGAGCGCGGGCAAGAGGAAACTGTCCCGTGCCTAGCCTTTCCGCCGCCCGTAGCGGATGGTCTGGAAGCTCGCTGCAAGCCCGTCATAGAGCAGCAATCGTCCGATGAGCGGTTCGCCCGCGCCGGTGATCAGCTTGATCACCTCCATTGCCTGCAGCGTACCGATCACGCCGGTGAGCGCGCCCACGACGCCCGCTTCGGCGCAGGAGGGCACCAGCCCAGGCGGCGGCGGTTCGGGAAACAGGTCCCGGTAGCCTGGGCATAGCTTGCCCTCGGCATTCTTCTCATAGGGTGTGAGCACCGTGAGCGATCCGTCGAAGCGCCCGACAGCGGCGGTCACCAGCGGGATCTTCAGCGTCTCGCAGGTGTCCGCCAGCAGGTACCTCGTGTCGAAATTGTCCGACCCGTCCACCACCATGTCATAGGCGGTCAGCACATCCACCGCATTGTCCGCCGTCAGGCGCGTCTGGTGGGTCACCACCCGCGTGTGCGGGTTGAGGCGGGCAAGCGACCGGGCGGCACTCTCGGTCTTGGCCATGCCGACACTGGCCGTGTCGTGCAGGATCTGGCGTTGCAGGTTGGACAGCGACACCTCGTCATCGTCGATCACGCCCAGCAGTCCGACGCCGGCGGCTGCCAGGTAGCTCAGCACCGGAGAGCCCAGCCCGCCGGCGCCGATCACCAGCACCCGCGCCGCCTTCAGCCGCTGCTGGCCGGCGCCGCCGATTTCCGCAAGCACGATGTGCCTTGCGTAGCGCGCCACTTCGTCGGGATCGAGATGTGAACTGTCCATGTCTGCTCTCCGGATGCCCCCGGGCATCAATCTGTCGTAGGCCTCAACCGGCAGCGGCGTCCACGTGCGGCGTCACCTGGCCATCCGCCACCAGGAAGATCTGTCCCCGCGACCCAAGGCTTGCAAACATCGAGACATCGGTTCCGGTCATGAAGGCCTGGCAATCGAGCGCCTCGATCAGATCAAACAACGCCGCCCGGCGGCCTTCGTCAAGATGCGCGGCGATCTCGTCGAGCAGAAGGATCGGCGCATGCCCGGTCATGGCCCGCACCAGCTGCGCATGCCCCAGCACGATCCCGATCAAGAGCGCCTTCTGCTCCCCGGTCGAGGACAGCGCCGCCGGCATCGCCTTGGCGCGGTGATGCACGATCAGGTCGGAGCGGTGCGGCCCCGACAATGTCCGCCCGGCCGCCGCATCCCGCCGCCTGCCGCTTTCCAGCATCTGCGCGAAGGCAGCCTCCATGTCGCTCGCCGATGCCAGCGCCTCGTCTTCGAGAAAGCCTTCCAGCCGCACCGTCGCGGCGGGAAACACGCTGTGCCCGGCATGGCTTTCGATCAGATCGGAAAGCAGGCTCACCACCTCGTTGCGCGCCATCGCCATCGCGACCCCGAGTTCGGCCATCTGCGCTTCCAGCCCGTCGAGCCAGGCAGGATCCGCCCGCCCTTCCGACAACAGCCGGTTGCGGCTGCGCATGGCCCGTTCATAGTTCAGCGCCCGGCCGCCATGAGCCGGGTCCACCGACAGCACCAGCCGGTCCAGAAACCGCCGCCGGTCGCCGGCTGATCCGGTAAACAGCCCGTCCATCGCCGGGGTAAGCCACAACAGCCTGAGATGGTCGAGAAGCTCGTCGGTGGTCCGTGCCGGCGCACCGTTGATCCGCACCCGGCGCGATCCGCCTTCCTCGCCGCCGTCCACGCCGGTGCCGATGTCGGTCGCGCCGGCCATGCCTTCCAGGCTGGCAAAAATGCTGAAACCGGTTGCTGGCTCCGTTCCGGCCCCAGGATCAGGCCTCGGTCCAGATCTGATCAGGTCGCCATAGGGGGCTCGCCGCATGCCCCGGCCGGGGGTAAGCAGCGACACCGCTTCCATGAGATTGGTCTTGCCCGCACCATTGTCGCCCGTAAGCACCACATGGCGCTCGTCGAGAGTGAGCGACAGGTTCGCATAGTTGCGGAACCCGGTGAGTTTGAGTTTTTCGATATGCACCCTGGCGGCCATGCAACTCCCCGCTCAGCCGTGTTCCGGCCGGCAGCCCGTTTCGGTGCGTGAGGGCAGCGCCCTCTACACCCGCATAGGCATCAGCACGTAGAGCGCATCGTCGCCTGCGGTGTCGCGCACCAGCGTCGGGGAGCCGGGATCAGCCAGCATGAACACCGCATCCGAACCCGACAGCTGGTTGGTGATGTCCAGCAGATACTTGGCGTTGAAGCCGATTTCCAGCGGATCGCGATCATAGCCGACAGCGAGTTCTTCCGTCGCGCTGCCCGAATCCGGATTGTTCACCGTCAGCGTCAGCTGCCCGTCGGCAATCGCCAGCTTGACCGCGCGTCCGCGCTCCGAGGAGATCGTCGAAACCCGGTCGACGGCCTGGGCAAAGCTCTGGCAATCGACGGTCAGTTCCTTGTCGTTGCCGGTCGGGATCACCCGCTGGTAATCGGGGAAGGTGCCGTCGATCAGTTTCGAGGTCAGCACCACCGAGCCGATGGTAAAGCGGATTTTTGCATCCGACAGCTCGACCGTGACGGTGACATCCGGATTGTCGACCAGCTTCTGCAGTTCGCCCACGGTCTTGCGCGGAATGATGATGCCCGGCATGCCTTCGGAGCCGGAGGGTGCGTCGACGTCGGCGCGCGCCAGGCGGTGACCGTCAGTGGCAACGGCTCTCAGCTTCAACGCGCCCTCGCTCTCGATCGAATGGACGAAGATGCCGTTGAGATAGTACCGGGTCTCCTCGGTCGAGATCGCAAACTGGGTCCGGTCAATAAGCATCTTCAGCTGCGTTGCGGGCAATCTGAACGTATGGGTGAAGGCACCCGCGGTCAGATCCGGAAAATCCGATTCCGGCAGACACTGCAGTGAGAATTTCGAGCGGCCGGACGCCACGGTCATGGACGTGCCGTCGGCATCGGTCGACAGCAGCACCTCGGAGCCGTCGGAGAGCTTGCGCACGATGTCATAGAGCAGATGCGCCGGCACCGTGGTGGCGCCCGCCTGCTCGATCATCGCCGGTGTCGCCTCGGTGATCTCCAGGTCGAGGTCGGTCGCCTTCATGTCAAGCGTTGCACCTTCGGCCTTGAGCAGCACATTCGACAGGATCGGAATGGTGTTGCGCCGCTCGACCACGCGATGAACATGGTTCAGCGACTTGAGGAGGTTGGAACGCTCGAGGGTGACACGCATGGTTTGACTACCGTTTGGCTGGGGGCCCGCGCTTGGCCGCGCCGGCCTTTCAAATTCTGTCTTGTCCGGCTTTGTCCGGTCGAGGCCATGGAAAGGCGCATGGAGCGCCCAGGCCGGGCGGACAAAATGGCAGATTATGCCCCCGAATTGCAACAAAAACCGGCCCGGACCTTTCGGCCCGGACCGGGATTCTGGGGATAAGCACCGGCAATTGCGCCCTATTCGATGATCAGCCGCTTGAGCAGTTCGATCTCGTGGCCGAGCTTGGTGTCCGAGTTGATCAGCTCTTCGATCTTGCGCACCGCATGCAGCACCGTGGTGTGGTCGCGTCCGCCGAATCTCCGCCCGATCTCGGGAAACGACCGCGGGGTCATCGTCTTGGCCAGGTACATGGCGATCTGTCGCGGCTTGACGATCACCCGCGTGCGGCGATCCGACACCAGCTCCTGCCGCGAGACATTGTAGTGCCGCGAAACCACCCGCTGGATGTCCTCGATGCGCACCCGCTTGGGCTCACCCGCATTGACAAGGTGGCCAAGCAACTGGTCAACCCGCTCCAGCGTCAGGTTGGGCTCGAAGCTGCGGCGGAACAGGAGTTGGTTGAACGCGCCTTCCAGCTCGCGGCCGCTTGAGGTGATGTTCTGGGCGACATGGGCGAGAATGTCCTCGCCGATATCAAGCGTGCCGTCATCGATCTGGGCAATCGCCAGCCGCTGGCGCAGCATTTCCAGGCGCATGTCAAAGTCAGGGGCCTCGATCTCGATGGCGACGCCGCCCTGCAGCCGCGAGCGAACACGCGGATCAAGCGATTCCAGCTCCCACGGCGCGCGGTCGGCGGCGACCACGACCTGGCGGGCGGAATCGAGCAGCATGTTGAGCAGATGGCAGAACTCGTGCTGGATCGACTTGCCCTGCAGGAACTGCATGTCATCGATCACCAGCAGATCGATATTGCGCAGCGATTCCTTGAACGACAGCGCATCATTGTCGCGGATCGCCGTGGCGAAGCGCCACATGAAATATTCGGCGGTCAGATAGACCACCCGTGGATTGCGGGCATGCCGGCTGGCTGCCGCGGCAATCGCCTGCAGGAGATGGGTCTTGCCCAGGCCCACATTGGAATGGATGAAGAGCGGGTTGAACCGCACCGCGCCGGTGCCCGCTTCGGCGATGGTCTTGGCTGCCGCCAGAGCCACCCTGTTGGAAGAGCCTTCGACATAGCTCTCAAAGGTGTAGCGCGGGTCGAGCGGCGAACCGATCACCGTGTTGGCGGCCTGTGGCCCCTTTGGAAAGGTCGAAAGATGCGCCCCCGCGCCCTTGACCGAAAGATGAAGGTCCTTGCGCGCTTGAGCCGGTGCCGGCTGGACGGCGGATGAATTTGCGGCCGCATCGGTGTCGGTTTCGGGTACCTGGCGGCTGGCCCGGGTCGCCGATCGCACGACGATCTCGACCTTCAGGATGTCCGCATCTTCCTCGCTGAACAGCGCGCTGATCTGCTCGAGATACTTGTTGTTGATCCAGGATTTGAGAAATGCGGTCGGCACTGACAGCCTCACCACGCTCTTGGAGGCTGATTGCAGCTTGAGCCGCCCGAACCAGCTTGTGAAGACCTCCGGCCCGACCTGCGCTTTCAATCGCGCCATGACCCGATCAAAGGTCTTGGTATTCTTGTTCATGTCCGCCCCTTTGTCAGTCGTCGGGCAAACATTCTCGCCAAGCGGTTGGGCGTCGGTTTCCTGTGCGCTCCATTGTGCCGCCCTAAGCGCTGGTGTGATTTGTGTTTGCATCGCCGCTGTATTTCCCTGTTGCCACATTTAGGTAAGCCGTCCCGACCATCATGGTCCGGCTCGGACAGTGTCCCGATCGTCATGTCCATTTGATGCTGCGGGCCCCCCGCCTTCGTCGCTCCTTTTGTCCCGTCCAGATCGCCGACCTCGTATCGCGATCCTGGACACATCTTCATCGTTCCGCCGAAACACCTGTTTCGACAGAGTTAAAGCGCCACCGCATGGCTGATAGCTCAGCCAGTGCAACCGATGGTTTTATTTTGGGTTTGCCCGGCAAAAACCGCCGCGCAACAAAAGGCAGGCTGGAAAAGGTTACCTGAAATAAGCCAAACTATCCTCGGAGCCGCCCGGCTCCATGCCCCTTGTCGAGGAGTATTTAGGCAGGATGGGTTGGTCAGATCAAGCAGGATATTTACGTTTCATTCACACTTTAGGGATTGACTCGCAAAGGTTGAAAAAAGCTTCTCGAGAGCCTCGGGAACAGGCGATTGGATTCATTGCCTTTTCACCGGCTCATTCATTTTTGAGGGCGTCAGGAAGTCTTGGATACAAAATTTCGGGGCTTGACAGGATAAGCGGTGATTCCGGTTTCGTTATCACCAGCCGAATCCGGTACCTCTGGCAAGTAATTGTTTTTAAAGAAAATTCGATGTCACGATGACAGGTGCATGACAGGTCTTTGCCGGGCTCTCGGGCAGCGCTGGCGCAAGTCATTGTAGGACAACGAAAAAGGCCCGGACGAACCGGGCCTTTAGTCGACAAACAAAATTTTGAACGATCAGGCGCTCAGTGCCTTGACCCGGTTAGACAGCCGCGAAATCTTTCTCGAAGCGGTATTGGCGTGCACCACGCCCTTGCTGGCGGCGCGCATCAGCTCGGGCTGGGCGGCCTTCAGCGCTGCGGCTGCAGCGGTCTGGTCGCCGGAGCTGATGGCTTCCTCGACGGTGCGGAGGAAGCTGCGGACACGCGAACGGCGTGCCTTGTTTACGTCAGTGCGGCGGGCAATCTTGCGGGTCGCCTTTTTCGCCGAAGTTGTATTGGCCATGAATGCCTCTCAATGTGTCACATGCTCTGTTCCGACCGGAAAGCGCCTCTTGCGAGGTGTGTCGCTTTGACATGCGGAATGCGAGAAAACCACGGCGAGCCCGAAAGCTGCCATTCGATGGCGGGCCTATACCGGGTATCGCGGCTTTCGTCAACGCGAAAAACCGATTTCCGGGCGCCCGCCACCGCATTTACCTAGCGATGCTTGAACTGTGCCTTGCGCTTGTCGATGAAGGCGGACATGCCTTCCTTCTGGTCTTCCGTGGCAAACAGCGAATGAAACAGCCGCCGCTCGAAGCGCAGCCCCTCGGCAAGCGGCACCTCGTCGGCGCGATTGACCGATTCCTTCACCATCATCGCCACCGGCAGGGAGAAGCCGGCGATCTTCTCGGCTGCCTTGGTTGCCGTCGCCAGCAGTTCGGCTGCCGGAACCACGCGAGCCACCAGGCCCGAGCGCTCGGCTTCCTCGGCGTCCATCATCCGGCCGGTCAGGCACAGGTCCATCGCCTTGGCCTTGCCCACAGCGCGGGTCAGCCGCTGGGTGCCGCCCATGCCCGGCAGCACGCCAAGCGTGATTTCCGGCTGGCCGAACTTCGCCGTGTCGGCGGCAATGATGAAGTCGCACATCATCGCCAGTTCGCAGCCGCCGCCGAGCGCATAACCCGCCACCGCCGCGATCACCGGCTTGCGGGTGGAGGAAACCGCGCTCCAGCCTTCGAAGAAGTCTTCCATATAGGCGCTGACATAATCCTTTGGCTGCATTTCCTTGATGTCGGCGCCCGCCGCGAAGGCCTTCTCGGAACCGGTCAGCACGATCGCGCCGATCTTCTCGTCCGCGCCATACTGGGCCAGAGTCTCGCGCAGCTCGCTCAAGAGCTCCGAATTGAGCGCGTTGAGCGCATCGGGCCGGTTGAGCGTGATGATGGCCACCCGGCCGCGTGTTTCAGTCTTCAAAGTCTTGAGCGCCATCGCGTATCTCTCCTTGTTGCAGCCTTTCGGGCTGTCCTCCCCGGCAGGCAATCTGGTCCGGTCAGCTTTTCTGGCAGCGCGGGCAATGGAATGTCGATCGACCGCTCTGCACGATGCGGCGGACCGTATCGCCACAGCCCGGCCGTGGGCAAGCCTTTCCCTCACGGTCATAGACGGAAAATCCATGCTGGAAATAGCCAAGCGTGCCGTCCGTCCGGATATGGTCCCTCAGCGAGGATCCACCGGCGGCAATGGCCTCCTCTATCACGGCGCGGATCGCCTGGGTCAGCACGTCAAGTTCCCTGCGCGGACGCCCGGTCCTGGTGACGAGTCTTCCTGCCAGCTTGACCGGCGACAGCCCCGCCCGCCACATCGCCTCGCATACATAGATGTTTCCCAGGCCCGCGATGATGCGCTGGTCGAGCAACGCCGCCTTCAGCGGGGCGGTCTTGCCGGCAAGACGGCTCGCCAGTTCATTGGCGTCGAGACTGTTGCCCGTCGGCTCCACTCCGAGGCTTCTGAACCAGGGATGCTCCGCCAGTGCGCTCCGCGCCATCAGGTCCATGTAGCCGAAGCGGCGCGGGTCATTGTAGATGATGCGTGCCCGGCCCGCCGGCCCGTCGATGTGAAACACGACGTGGTCATGCTTGTCGTCTTTCGAGCGCGCGTGGTGGAAGACGCCAGGCTTCAGGCTTCCCCCCTCATCCGCCTCGATCCGGAACGAACCCGACATGCCCAGATGGCTCACCAGCACCATGCCGTCGTCGAGATCGGCCACCAGGTATTTTGCCCGCCGGCCCAGCGAGATGATCTGCCGGCCGGCAAGTCGCGCTGCAAAGTCCGGCGGAAAGGCAAATCGCAGGTCGCCGCGCCTTTGCTCGACGCGGATGATGCTGCCGCCCTCCATCACCGGCGCGAGGCCGCGGCGCACCGTTTCGACTTCTGGCAATTCAGGCAATGCGAACTCCTCGGGCTGGTGGCAATATGCGAATGGCTGACCTATAAGGCGGAGCGCTTTGCCGCAGGCTGGTGTTTCCTGCCTAGATAGCGTGGAGCGGAGCGATCCGCTATGGTCGCGGCAGAATTGACTGGTTCCCATGCGCAAAGCCCGACGGCTTGACGCTGGCGTGAAGAAGTACGGGATTAAGAGATGTCAGAACAGCGCGTTTCCTCAGATGGCGGCATGCAGACCAGCTATGGCTTCCGCACCGTCTCCGATGGCGAAAAGCAGGATCTGGTCAATGATGTCTTTCACAAGGTCGCCAAGCGCTATGACATCATGAATGATGTGATGTCAGGTGGACTGCACCGGGTCTGGAAAGATGCCATGGTGGCAAGCCTCAATCCGCCGCGCCGCCCCGGCTTCCGCTTTCTCGACGTGGCCGGCGGCACCGGCGACATCGCCTTCCGCATTGTTGCGGCCTCGGACGGTCAGGCCCAGGGCACCGTGCTTGACATCAACGGCTCGATGCTCGGCGTCGGTGCCGAACGCGCCCAAAAGAAGGGCTATTCCGGCAATCTCGACTTTGTCGAGGCCAATGCCGAGGAACT
The DNA here is from genome assembly GCF_024105735.1 of Parahoeflea alexandrii. Classification (GTDB taxonomy): domain Bacteria; phylum Pseudomonadota; class Alphaproteobacteria; order Rhizobiales; family Rhizobiaceae; genus Hoeflea; species Hoeflea alexandrii. The sequence goes on from NZ_JAAAML010000002.1 coordinate 787,740, forward strand.
GCCGTTCGAGGACGCGAGTTTCGACGCCTACACGATCGCCTTCGGCATCCGCAACGTGCCCGACATCGACAAGGCGCTGAGAGAAGCCTACCGCGTGCTCCGCCGCGGCGGCCGCTTCCTCTGCCTTGAATTCTCCGAAGTCGAGATGCCGATCCTCGATCGCGTCTATGATGCCTGGTCGTTCAACGGCATTCCGGCGGTTGGAAAGGCGATTGCCGGCGAGGCCGAGCCGTACCAGTATCTGGTCGAATCGATCCGCAAATTCCCGCGCCAGGCCGATTTCGCCCGGATGATCGAGCGTGCCGGCTTCTCCCGTGTCGGCTACACCAACTACACCGGCGGCATCGCGGCGCTTCATTCGGCCTGGAAGATCTGACCGGCATGGCAAGTCTCGGTACCTATCTGCGCCTGATGCGGGCGGGCTTCATCCTTGTGCGCGAGGGCGTGATCTCGTCACTGCCAGCCGACGAGCTCCCGGCACCGGCGAAATTCGGCCACCGGGTCGCCGGCCTGCTGGCCCGGCGCAAGGCCAGAACTGCCGAACGCACCGACAGGCTGGCCCGTGCCGTCGAGCGGCTGGGGCCGTCCTGGGTCAAGCTCGGCCAGTTCCTGGCCACGCGGCCCGATGTGGTCGGCGCCGAGATCGCCGATGATCTCTCCGGGCTGCAGGACCGGATGGCGACCTTCCCGGAAGCGCTTGCCCGCGCGGAAATCGAAGCTTCGCTCGGCCGACCGGTCAACGAGCTTTACTCGCGCTTCGATCCGCCGATTGCGGCGGCCTCGATCGCCCAGGTCCATCCCGCCGAAGTCACCGATGGAAACGGCACCCGCAAGGTCGCCGTCAAGGTGGTCCGCCCCGGCGTGCGCCAGCGCTTCAGGCGCGATCTCGAAGCCTTCTACCTGGTCTCGGAACTGCAGGAGCGCTTCATCCCGTCCTCGCGCCGGCTCCGCCCGGTGGAGATCACCAAGACGCTCGAACAGACCACCCGCATCGAGATGGATCTCAGGCTCGAGGCCGCCGCCCTGTCCGAGATGGCCGACAACACGCGCGACGATCCCGGCTTCCGCGTGCCGGCAGTCGACTGGGAGCGGACCGGACGCGATGTGGTTACCATGGAATGGATCGACGGCATCAAGATGAGTGATGTGTCGGGCCTCAAGGCTGCCGGTCACGATCTCGATCAGCTCGCCGACACGCTGATCCAGTCGTTCCTGCGCCACACCCTGCGCGACGGCTTCTTTCACGCCGACATGCACCAGGGCAATCTCTTCGTCGACCCGGCGGGCATGATCGTCGCTGTCGACATGGGCATCGTCAGCCGGCTGGGCAAGAAGGAACGCCGCTTCCTCGCCGAAATCCTCTACGGTTTCATCACCCGGGATTACCGCCGTGTCGCCGACGTGCATTTTGAAGCCGGCTATGTGCCGGCCAGGCATGACCCGGCGAGCTTCGCCCAGGCGATCCGCGCCATCGGCGAGCCGATCCATGGCCAGCCGGCGGAAACCATCTCGATGGCACGGCTGTTGACGCTTCTGTTCGAGGTCACCGAGCTGTTCGACATGGAAACCCGGCCAGAGCTGGTGATGCTGCAGAAGACCATGGTCGTGGTCGAGGGCGTGTCGCGCACGCTCAATCCCAGGTTCAACATGTGGAAGGCCGCCGAGCCGGTGGTGGGCGACTGGATCCGCGACAATCTCGGTCCCAAGCGCATCGCCGTTGACATCCGCGAAGGCGCCATCGCCGCCTTCAAGCTTGCCGAGCAACTGCCGGATCTTGCTGCCCGCACCGAACGCTTCTCGCAGGAGGTCGGCGAGATGGCCGAAAACGGTCTGCGTTTCGATCCCGCCACCTCCGAAGCCATCGGCAAGGCCGAGGCGCGCCACACCCGTTCGGGCCGGGTGGCGTTGTGGATCATCGCTGCGGCTGCGGTCTGGATGGCGCTCGCCTTCCACCCTATATGGTAAGTGTGACCTTTTACCGTCCCATTTCCCTTGACGATATCGACGTGGAGCCCCTGGCCGATGAGGCCTGGGCCGATGGCTATCCCTTTGTCGAGCGCATGAGGCATGACTGGAAGTCAGGCGAGAACCGCTTCGACGGTCCGGGTGAACGCCTTGTCGGTGCCTTCGATGGCGCAAGTCTGATCGGCTTCTGCGGCCTCAACCGGGACCCTTACATAAGCGAAATCGCCGGGCGCATCCGACATCTCTATGTCGATCTCGATCACCGCCAATTCGGCGTTGGCCGGACCCTTGTCGACCGGGCTCTCGACGGTGCCTCCGTCTGGTTCCCCCGCGTCCGCCTCCGTGCCACCCCGGCCTCGCGCAGCTTCTATGAGCATCTCGGTTTCGTGCCGGTCGACGAGACCGAGGCGACCCACACAATGGGGCTCAGGTAAATCCCCCCGTCCCCGGTCGGGCATGTATGCGGGCTGGCATGGAGGAATTTGCAATTCGCGCCCGTATTGCGCTAGCTTGTGCCGTGCGCCGGCCATTGGGCCGGGCCAGCATTCGCCGACGGGCCATCTGAGCGCCGTCCCGACAGAAAACCCGGCAGCGGAATGCCTCTGGCGTTTCCGCGTTTTGATATGCCGGGGTACACACAAGCATTGGATGAACATATGAGCGAGGCCAAATCCGGCGATATCGTGCGGATAAACTACACCGGCAAATTGACAGACGGCACCCGGTTCGACAGTTCCGAGGGACGCGAGCCCCTGGAATTCGAGGTTGGTTCCGGCCAGATCATTCCCGGCCTTGACCGCGAAGTCGCGGGCATGAAGGTCGGTGACAAGCAGACGGTTACCGTTCCGGCCGAAGAGGCCTACGGCCCCCATGATGCCGCCAAGGTTCAGCAAATCCCGCGCAGCGCCCTGCCGCCCGAACTCGAGCCGCAGGCCGGCATGCAATTGCAGGCTCAGACGCCTCAGGGAGGCCAGGTGGCGCTCGTCATCACCGCCCTCGATGAACAGGAAGTGACCGTCGACGCCAACCACCCGCTGGCCGGACAGGACCTGGTGTTCGAAATCGAGATGGTCGAGATCGTCAAGGCGGCCTGATCAGGGCGGCCTGACCGCATGAGACCTGGACAACCCGGCCCGGCGCCGGGTTGTCGCTTCCACGGAGGATGCCCTGCCTCTGTGATGATCAGCGGCCCGGGCAGATGCCGCGATGCGTCGTGACCGGTCGCGTTTGACTGCAATGCATGCAATGCCTACATTGCAGTCATAGAAAGATCTCTGCCCGTGAGGTGCATCATGGCAACGCTGACCATTCGCAATCTCGACGACTCCGTGAAGCAGGCGCTGCGCGAGCGCGCCGCCCGTCATGGCGTGTCGATGGAAGAAGAGGCCCGCGTGCTGTTGCGCACCGGCCTTTCCGGGTCTGCCGAGGCCAGGGAAAGTCTTTGGGACAGGGTCTCAAGGCTACGCGAGAAATACGGGACCGCAGATCTGGAAATCCCCGAACGCACGGAACTGGCCGGGGAACGTGAAGCGTTTGCCGATTGGCAAGACCGTCAATGATCCTCGATACAAATGTGATTTCGGAATTTGTGGCGGCTGAACCGTCGCGGGCAGTTGTCGACTGGTTCAGTTCCGTACCCGAAGATGGCCTCTATGTTCCGGCTATTGTCAAAGCCGAGATCCTGCTTGGAATAGAACTTCTTCCGGATGGCCGGAGGAAATCCATCCTTGAGACCTTCGTGAAGAATTTCCTGATGCCATATGAGCAGGGCCGGATTTTGCCTTTCGAGACTGCGGACGCTGTTTTCTACGCTGAGATTGTCAGCCGGCGAAAACGGATGGGCCGACCCATAACTGGTGTTGATGCCCAGATTGCCGCCATCGCACTTCGTCGCGGCTTGCCCATTGCCACCCGCAATACCCGCGATTTTGCCGATTGCGGTGTCACGCTCATCAACCCCTGGGAACCCGCATCATGACGCTTTCAGGCAAACGCATCCTCCTGATCATTTCGGGCGGCATCGCCGCCTACAAGTCGCTCGACCTGATCCGTCGCCTGCGCGAACGCGGCGCCGAGGTGCGGCCCGTCATGACGGCGGGCGCGCAGGAGTTCGTCACGCCGCTGGCCGTCGGCGCGCTGTCCTCCGGCCACGTCTACACCGATCTGTTCTCGCGCGAGGACGAGCAGGATGTCGGCCATATAAGGCTGGCGCGCGACTGCGACCTGATCTGCGTTGCCCCCGCGACCGCCGACCTGATGGCGAAAATGGCAAACGGCCTCGCGGGTGATCTCGCCTCCACCGTCCTGCTCGCCACCAACAAGCCGGTGCTGGTCGCACCCGCCATGAACCCGGCGATGTGGTCCCACGCCGCCACCCGCCGCAACGTGGAAATGCTCCGGCAGGACGGCATCCGCTTCATCGGCCCGATGTCCGGCGAGATGGCCGAAAGCAATGAGGCCGGAGAGGGCCGCATGGCCGAGCCGCTGCAGATCGTGGCCGCCATCGAGGCGCTCATGGACGACGCACCGAAGCCGCTCGCCGGCAGGACCGCCATCGTCACCTCGGGCCCGACGCACGAGCCGATCGACCCGGTGCGCTACATCGCCAACCGCTCGTCCGGCAAGCAGGGCCACGCCATCGCCGCCCATCTCGCCCGTCTCGGCGCGCAAGTGACGCTGGTCTCCGGCCCGGTGACGATCCCCGATCCCGCAGGCGTCAACGTCATCCATGTCGAGAGCGCCCGCGAGATGCTTGATGCCGTCACCAATGCCCTGCCCGCCGACATCGCCGTCTTCGTTGCCGCCGTCGCCGACTGGCGCGTTTCAGCCTCGGCGGACAACAAGATCAAGAAGAAGGAAGGCGAGGGGCCCGCGCCGCTCGAACTGACCGAAAACCCCGACATCCTCAGGACCATCGGCCACCACCAGAACCGTCCTCAGCTGGTGGTAGGCTTCGCCGCCGAAACCGCCGACGTGATCTCCAATGCGCAAGCCAAGCTCGCCCGCAAGGGCGCAGATTTCATCGTCGCCAACGACGTTTCGCCAGAAACCGGCATCATGGGCGGCGACCGCAACCGCGTCCGTATTGTCTCGAAAGATGGCGTCGAGGACTGGCCCGATCTGAGCAAGGACGAAACTGCGGCAAGGCTGGCGGCAAGGATTGCCAAGTTCATCGCCGACTGGGACTAGCTTGGCTCAGCTCTCGTTGATCCAGAAATGGCGCGTCGTGGCAGCACTGGATGAAGCAGGCCCAGCGATCTGGCTGCAATCGAGAAATGCAGATTCGTTGAATTGACAGCCGTCATTGCCGCCCGGCCAGTTGAAATCTATGGCTGCCGAGTTGCTGAGGAATACCTAGGATAGTTCTCATTGCTGGTCGTCTATGGGCAGGAAGATATCGCTGCGCAGATCCTCCGGTTTGGTATCAACAGGTGAGTTGAGGTACGCCTCAAATCCCGGACGCTCCGAGATTTCAAAGCCTGAACCGGGCAGCCAGACACCATAGAGCCAGTGATAGGCGCCCCTCATATTCGCGTAAGGCCCTTTGTATCTTAGCTTGGCATAGCGCCCGGCTGGTCGCAGCAGTTCTTCAGTACCCTTCGGTATTTCCAGACCCTCAGACCAGGGTGTGCAGGCCGCAGACCTCAGAGTTTCCTCAGGTCGCAGATCTGGGTCATCGTAGAAAACTGCCTGCATCGGTGCGTTTTGCGCCAACATTTGTGCTTTTGTCAAAATGCTAAAGAGTCGTGTCATCGCGGCGTCGATTCGTAAGTATGAACCGATATGGGGGACACTGACACATCGGACCGCGTCATGATGTTCTATGCTGACGTGAAAGCCTTTCGCATTCGCATTGGCAATAGCGGCTTTGAATGCGGCATGGCTGCCGCTTAGACGATAAGCACCCGGTGTTTTGCCGTAGGCGTCACGGAAAGCACGCGAAAAGGCGTCCTGCGAGCGATATTGTGCCAGTTTCGAGATGTCTGATATCTTCATATCTGAGTTAGCCAAACGGTCAGCTGCGCGTTGTAAGCGCAAACGTCGTAGCGTGGCGGCTACAGTCTCTCCGACCATGGCGGTGTAAATCCGGTGCCAATGATAGCTGGACAGACAGGCCACATTGGACAGCGAGACAATGTCGATGTCGCTTTCCACGTTGGCATGTAGATACGCTGTGACACGGTCCAGACGGTCACGATAGCTCTGTTGCGTTGCTCGCATTGCCTTCACCGCTGTGGGGGGCAAGATCAAGCCCCCCCATTCGATAATCTACGCAACCCGATCGAGAGAACCAGCAGTATCAAGAGGAGGGCGAAGAACATCATCACACCCGACTTGAAAACGGTAGACACGGAACTGAGCCAAACGATAGAAGGCGAGATTGTTGGAAAGTGCATCAAGAGTGTAATGACCAGTCCGTTTTCGATGTAATCCGCCGCGCCGCTAATCAATGGCAAGACGCAAATCCAACTTGGGAAAGCTGTTCGGCTTTGAAATTTTCCAAGGAGCCATAACCAGACTGCTGCGCCTGCCAGAGCGTACAGAGCCGGGTAAATCATATCCAATGCCAACTGGCGGGTCAGGTAATAGTGCCTGCCCTCCTCGCCAAGACTGTCCAGAAATGTCTGTGCGTAATCGATGCCGTAGCCCGTTGGCATGATATCGAAAGGCAGCAGCCCTCCGGAGTATTGCTGAACTTGCGGTATGGTAACCGTGAGCATGAGCACATAGACAAGGTTCGAGACGATGAAAAGCGCCAAGACCTTCTTCCCGTCTGGTGCTTTGCTCAATATCGAAGACCAGCCGGACCTTTCCACGGTAAAACTCTTTGGGGTTGGCTTCATCATTTTCTCCAGATTGCGATACCTCAACCCATGTTAGGTGAGGTGCGACCGACAAATCCTGCTAAATCAAGAGAAACATGGTTCGCTTCCGCTCAAAGAGTGCGCAATCTGGATTGGCGATCACCGAAGCAACCAGAAATCCACGAATCCCTTGTCAGAATTCGACATCGGCCGAAATGCGGCATCCAAGGGTCGACGCTCGGGGAAAGGGCTGTCGTTGCTATGGCGCTCCTCGAACCTTGTCCGTCCTCAGGCCACTTCAGCCACCTTCACCGCCGCCACCTGCACCGGCGCAAACCGTGCCGACGATATCCCGCCCGCAGTCAGCGTGACGATGCTCCCCGCCGGGATCTCGTGCCATTTCGTGTCCGTGTCGTGAAACGGTTCGGACACCAGGCAGTGGCCCTGGTTGTTGCAGGTCGGTGCGGAATAGAGCGTCGGCGCGTAGTCGTCGTTGGAGTAGCGGATCGCGTGCAGCGTCTCGCCGTCGGAAAACGCCGCGGTGAACCGCACCAGCTCGCGCACGCCGGCGCGGGCCGCTTCCGAAAGCGCAAAGCGGATGGCTTCGCCGAAGGCCGCCGCGGGATCGGTCTCGAGCCCGAATTCGATCGCCAGCAGGAACAGCAGCTCGGAATCGGTGGTGCCGTGCCGGGCCTGGTAAAGCCGGTCAGAAAGGGCCGTTTCCATCGGCCGCCGGATCTTCTCGAAGCCGGCGATCTGGCCGTTGTGCATGAACGACCAGCGGCCATTGACGAACGGGTGGCAATTGTCGCGGCTGGTCGCCCCGCCGGTCGAGGCGCGCACATGGGCCAGGAACAGCGGCGAGCGGATCTGCCGCGCCAGCGATTTCAGATTGCAGTCCGACCAGGCCGGCAGCACGTCACGGTAAAGCCCGGGTTCGGGGTGCTCGCCATACCAGGCCACGCCAAAGCCGTCACCATTGGTTGCCGTCTTGGCCTGGGTGGCCTGCTGCGATTGCTCGACCAGCGAGTGACCCGGCGCGGAGATGATCTGCTCCAGCGGGATCGGCGTTCCACGGTAGGCGGCCCATCGGCACATGCGCGTCTATTTGCTCCGGTTGTGCATCCGGTGATGCATCTCGTTGATCATACGGCTTGCAGTTTTCTCAAAGGTAAACGGCAGGATCGCGTGGATCAGCGCGCAAAACCCGGCAGCAAACAGCTTGGCCGAAAACTTGCCGGCGAAAACCAGGTGTTCGAAATAGGTCTCGTCGACCGATTGCGGGTGGTCGGTGAAAAGGCGGGCGATCTGGTTGGACATGTGCTTGTATCCCTCATTTGAATTGGTTCCTGAGAGGATAGCCCGATTCAGAGGGAGAAATGTCCCATTTGTCCTTTATCGTAATAAAAAATTGGGATATATGTCCCGACATGCACCAGATTGACGATATGGATGTCCGAATACTCACCCAGCTCCAGCGCGACGGTACCCTGTCGGTGGACGCGCTCTCCGAGCGGGTCAACCTGTCGCGCAATGCCTGTTGGCGCCGGGTCAAGCTGATGGAGGAGCGTGGGCTGATCAGGGATCGCGTCGCCATCCTTGATGCGGAAGCGGCCGGCTGCGGCCTTTCGGTGTTCATCTTCGTCCGCGCCGCCAGCCATGATGCCGACTGGCTCAGGCAGTTTCGCGAGGCAGTCGCAGGCTTTCCCGAGATCGTTGGCGTCTACCGCACCTCCGGCGATCTCGATTACGTGCTCCGCGCCCGCGTGTCCGACGTCAAGGCCTATGACCGTCTCTACCAGCGGCTGATCGCCAAGGTGAAACTGGCCGACGTCTCCGCCTCCTTCGTCATGGAGGAGATCAAGGAGACGACGCAGATCCCGCTCTCCGCGCTCGGTCGCGGCTCATCAGGCTGAAAGGGCGCTTGAGCCCAAACGTCAGTCCTTCCGGTCCTTCAGGCGCGACAGCGCCATGTTGATCGACGCCATCCGGGCTTCGACCTGGTCAAGATCGGCGGTGCCGCGGCCGGTCTGCCGCTCCAGCTCGAACTTCATGTTGGTGATCCGTTCGATCTTCTCGTCGGTCGTCAGGCTGTTGTGCTCCGAAACTTCTTCGGGCGTCAGTTCGGTCTCGAGTTTGGAATCCATCTTGAGGCTCATCTCGGTCTCCTTTTCGTGTGACAGGTTGACAACGCGTGCTGCCCGCCGGAGTTCCGGCAATGGGTGCCCGAAATTGAACAATCCGTTTCCATGTAGACCCTTATAAGACGCCGTCCCGCCCGCTACATTCCAGCCAACGCAAATCCTGCCGGCCCTTTATCCGGCAACGATACCGAGGAGACTTCCATGTCCATCAGGCCAGTCCGCCACCAGTCCACCGCCGTGCCGCACCTCGAAGGTGCCGGTGTGCATCTTCAGCGCGCCTTCGGTTTCGACGATCCGTCGCTCACCGATCCGTTCCTGCTGTTTGACGATTTCCGCAATTCCCAGCCCGAGAAGTATCTCAAGGGCTTTCCCTGGCATCCGCATCGCGGCATCGAGACCATCACCTATGTGCTGGCCGGCACCGTCGAGCATGGCGACAGCCTCGGCAACACCGGCACCCTGGGCGCGGGCGACGTGCAGTGGATGACCGCCGGCAGCGGCATCATGCACCAGGAAATGCCCAAGGGCGATTTCGCCGGCAAGATGCACGGCTTCCAGCTCTGGGCCAACCTGCCGTCGTCGATGAAGATGACCGCACCGCGTTACCAGGACGTCACCGCCTCCGACATCCCGGTCGAAATCGATGATGACGGCACCGCCGCCCGCATCATCTGCGGCGAGTTCTGGGGCAAGCGCGGCCCGGTCGACGGCATTGCCGCCGAGCCGTCCTATGTCGACATCTCGGTGCCGCCCGGAAAGCGCAAGACCTTCAAGGTCGACGCCTACCGTTCGGCCTTCGCCTACATCTTCGCCGGTTCCGGCACCTTCCGTGATGCATCCAGGCCGTTCGGCGTGCTGGTCGAAAAGGAAGTCGAAGGCGAGGAAATCCAGATCCGCGACATGTCGGGCGACCGCACGCTGGTGGTCTTCGACACCGGCGACGAGATCACGGTTCAGGCCGGCGACCAGGGCATCCGCTTCCTGCTGGTCTCCGGCAAGCCGATCCAGGAGCCTGTCGCCTGGCATGGCCCGATCGTCATGAACACCCGCCAGGAACTCATCCAGGCGGTGACCGAACTGCAGAACGGTACCTTCATCAGGCCGGCACACTAGCGCCGGTCAACCTCTTGAGCGTGACAATGCCGGGATCAGTCCCGGCATTGTTTTTGCCGGCTGTGCCTGGTCAGCCCACCATCCCGGCGGGCGGATGCGTGCTTTCAAGCTCGATCGGATCCCTCGGGACAGGATGATGTTTGATGTCAAACCAGTTGCGATGTGACGTTCAGAAGCTTCATTCGGGCGACAGCGGTTTGCCTCCATCCAGCGCTCCCCGCCTTCAAGTTGCAATCAGCCAGTTTTCATTTGCGGCTCGGTGCCCCATCCCGATGACGGCCGCCGGGCGAATGGTTCAAGCCCATGATATTAAAAGCTTTATCATATTCTAAAGGGAAGCCGATCGAGGCTTTTGGTTTACCACGAAAGCCAAGCCGGCTTGCAACTGAAGGCCGTACGGTGCAAATGTTCGCGAACCGGTAAGGCTGTGGATCGGTTCTGTTCACGCCGCCTTGCCAGACCAGCGTTGCGAAAGGTGTGAACACGATGAGTTCCGACCGCCTGAGAAAAACCAACTACGGCCCTGCGGACGTGTTCGCCTATTTTCGTGAAGCCTGCCAGACCGCCCAGCTCTCGGAAGCCTTGCTTGACAAATGCCTGCCGGACGATCTGCATCGTTCTCATTTTTACATCGTCAATCATCTGGCCAGGGGCGGCGATGGCGAGACGCCCCAGCAGATCACCGATGCCATGCAGGTGACGAAAACGACCATCAGTCATTCGCTTGCCGTGCTTGAGAAGCGCGGTTTCATCAAGACCCGGCCAAGCGTGTCGGATGCCCGGTCCAAGGAGGTTTTCATCACCGATGCCGGACGCGATTTTCAGCAAAAGGCGGTTGCCGCGCTGACCAGGCTTTATGGGGTCTTTCTTCGTGACGACGATTTCCGGGTGATGGGCGAAGCGCTTCCCAGTCTCGTGTCGATCCGCCGGCTGCTCGAAAGCAACAGCGCCGTCGGGCCGGACTGAAGCACCCGCTTGAAACGGTTGCAGGAAGCGGCTTTCAGACCGGGACACCCAACACTCTGGCCGTCAGGCATGATGCGCGGTGGCCGGAACAGTTTGATTATATGACAGGGCCTTCCCGCAAAGGGAATGTTCCGTGCTAAGGTCCTTCGGGATTTGCGTCGGAAGATGGTTGATTTCAGGAAGACCGCACCGAGTTTTGGCAACCCGTTCGGTATTGCCGGGCTGGCGAGAATTGTAGAGGGAACTCTGGACAGAATGGATTCGGGGAACAAAGCAGGCCAGGTCTTCGCGTTCTTCAATGAAGTCGCCATAATCGACCAACTGGGGACAACGCTGCTCGGAAAGGTGCTGCCCGACGGCGTCCACCCGTCTCACTTCGCCATCGTGGTCCATCTCGCGCGTGCCGGCAACGGCAAGACGCCGGGCGCACTCGCCAGCGCCATGCAGGTGACCAAGGCGACCATGAGCCATTCGCTCAAGGTCCTCGAAGGCCATGGCTTCATCGAGATCCGGCCGAACGGAACCGACGCCCGGTCCAAGAATGTTTTCCTCACCGACTCCGGCCGCGCCTTCCAGGGCGAAGCGATTGGTGCCGCAGCCCGCACCTTCAGCCAGTTCCTGCGCGAGTCCCACATCGACACAATCAGCGACCTGTTGCCAGGTCTTGCCGCGATTCGCACGCTGCTAGATCAAAACCGCAATCCGGGCATCAAGTGAAGCCACTGAGCCGCGCCGTCGTTTTGAAACCTCAACGCGTCTTGTGAGCCCGAACCAGCGTCCCGTACCGGCGTCCGCCGTGATGCGAAGCAGTCAGCGCTTCACGGGCTCGCCACCAAAAGTTTGAGAGTCACAGACGAGAAAATCTTTGCTGTTTATGCTACCAAGCCCTGCGAAACTGAATTCCGCGATGGCGGAATGCCAGTGCGGCTGGCCTCTGGTCCGGACCGTTCGCCTTCGGTCCCGGCCGTCGGGGCAAAGCAAGGGGAAAAAAGACACGTGACGAATTCCGGCAAGGAACGCAACGAAGCCTACGCCTTTTTCAATGAGGTCAACACCATTGACCTGCTCTGCAAGACATTGATCTCGAAGATCTTGCCGGACGGCGTCCATCCGTCCCATTTCGCCATCATCCTCCATCTTGTCCGGCTGGGTGATGAGAAGACGCCACAGGCTCTGGCCGGTGCCATGGAGGTCAGCAAGGCCACGATGAGTCATTCGCTCAAGGTTCTGGAAAAACGCGGTTTCATCGAAATCCGCCCATGCGATCAGGACGCCCGTTCAAAGCTGGTCTATCTGACTGATAGCGGCCGCCATTTCCACAGTCAGGCAATTGCAGCCTCTGCGCGCACCTTCGGGAGCTTCCTGAAAGACGAGCACCGGCAAGCCATGGTCGGTGCTATGCCGACGCTCGTGACGATCCGCAGGTTGCTCGATGAAAATCGCGAACCGGTGAGCGATGACTGAAAGCCCGGGCATCCATCTGTGGGGTCTCGATGAAGTTCGCCCCAGCGGTCACAGCGCCTTGTACATGTAGGTGGTGGCGTGCATCGCCGCTCCGTCCGGGTCGAGCGCAAAACCGGGAATGATCCCGGCGGTGCGGAATCCGGCAGCCTTGTAGAGCGGCTCGGCCTTGTCGCCGGTCTTGGTGTCGAGCGTGATGAGTGTCTTGCCCGCGGCGCGCGCTTCCGTCTCAAGGGCCGCCATCAGGGCGCGTCCGACGCCCTTTCGCCTGGCCACCGGATGCACCATCATCTTCGCCACCTCGCAACGGTGCGGCTGGTTGGGCGGCAGCGCCAGGATCAGCTGCACGCTCCCGGCAATCTCTCCGTCAAGTTCCGCTGCCAGCAGCTTGCGCTTACCGGCCCGGACTTCCGGAAATACCTGGGTGGTGAAGAAGGCGCGCCCGTCGGTAGTTGAAAAGGGCTGCATGTATCCGATCGCTGCACCGTCGTTGACCGTATGCGCCATGATCTCCGCAAGTCTGCCGGCATGAAAGTCAAGCGCGTCGGCCGCGAGTGAATGAATGCTGATGCTGGTCATGATGCCTCACACAAGAACGATGAGATAGGACGCGGCATCACTGCCGGTCCGGAAGCGCGAAGGGCCGTAAAGCTGGTAGCGCAGGCAGTCGCCCGCCTCGAGCAGGTACTCCTCGCCGCTGGTGTTGACCGTCAGCCTGCCGGAAAGCATCAGCAGGTGATGCTCATGCCCGGGCAGGGAAGGGGCCGCGTAGGAGATGTCCTGGTAGGCGTCGAGGTCGCAGCGCACCACCTCTGCGGACAGCCCGCCGCTGGGCGGAGAAACCACCCGGCGTGAAAACCCGTTGTCGGCGTCCTGCCACTGGCTCTGCTCACCCTTCCGCACCAGCGGTGCGAATGGTGCTTCGATCGGTGCCAGCAACTGCGATATCGTCATCCGGTAACAGGTCGACAGAGCGCCGAGTGTCTCCGCCGTGGGGCTGACTTCGCCGTTCTCCACCCGCGACAGTGTCGAGCGGCTGATCCCGCTGGCCTCCGCCAACTGCTGCAGTGACCAGCCCCTTTCAGCCCGGATCTGTTTCAGCCGCTCCGCAAGTCTTGAGTTCAGGTTTGTCAAGTGAATTCCCGTATATGAGATTAATTTCCATATAAGGAATAATCCTGCTTCCGGATTTCGTCAAGCGCGTCTCGCCATGCGCTTCGGCAGTAAAGGCTTCTTAAGCCGCGCCTGATAGGGATGGTGTCGCTAAAGGGGACCCGATGAGCAAAAGCCTGTACCTGACCCGAATCGCAGAACTCCGTCCCCAGGCCTTCAGACGCGCCGAACTGCTGGGCGCACTCAGCTATGCGCTGGACCTGACCGAGGGGCAGCCGCAAGGCCACTGCATCCGCTGCTGCTGGATTGGAACCCGTATCGGCGAGGCGCTGAACCTGCCCGTCGAAATGCTCAGTGATCTCTACTACACCTTGCTGCTCAAGGATCTCGGCTGCTCGAGCAACGCCGCGCGGATCTGCGAGCTCTATCTCGCCGACGACATTTCCTTCAAGCGCGATTTCAAGACCATTGACGGCAGTCTCTCGTCCGCCTTGCGCTTCGTGTTCAAGAAGACCGGGCTGGAATCGGGCCTGAGCGAGCGCATCCGCGCCATCGTCAACATCCTGCAGAACGGCGGCGAGATATCCCGCAGCCTGATCGAGACCCGCTGCCATCGCGGCGCCGACATTGCGGCCCGGATGCGCTTTTCCGAGGCTGTTCAGAGCGGCATCCTTTCGCTTGATGAGCATTGGGATGGCTCAGGCAAGCCCGAGGGCCTGAAGGCGCAGGAAATCCCGGTGATCTCCAACATCGCGCTTCTCGCCCAGGTGATCGACATTTTCCACAACGAAAACGGCGCCGCCGCGGCACTTCGTGAAGCCGGGGCCCGCGCCGGCGACTGGTTCGATCCCGCGCTGGTCGACGCCTTCCTGCAGGCCCAGTCCGATCCGGAATTCTGGCCTGCGCTTGTCGCGCCGGATATCGAGGCCCGCGTATTTGCGATGCAGCCGGGGCTGACCTCGGAAGTGGTGGATGAAGACTATCTCGATGATGTCGCCGCCGCCTTCTCCGATGTGGTTGACGCCAAGAGCCCTTTTACCGCCGACCATTCCAATCGTGTCACGCTCTACACGGACATGATCGCCGAGGAACTTGGCCTTGATGCCGCCCACCGCCGCTGGCTTCGCCGTGCCGCCTTGCTGCATGACCTGGGCAAGCTCGGGGTTTCCAACCAGGTGCTCGACAAGCCCGGCAAGCCGGACGAAGCGGAGTGGGCGTCGATAAGGCGCCACCCGGTGCAAAGCGAGGCCATCCTTGCGCGCGTTGCAGCCTTCACCGATATAGCTCCGGTCGCCGCCGCCCATCACGAGCGGCTTGATGGCAAGGGCTATCCCTATGGCCTTGCCGGCGCCGAAATCTGCCTCGAAGCACGAATACTCACGGTTGCCGATGTCTTCGACGCGCTCTCGGCGGAGCGGCCCTACCGCGCCGCCATGCCCATCTCCAAGGCGCTCTCCATTCTCGATGCCGACGCCGGTTCCGCCTTCGATCCGGCCTGTATCGCTGCGCTCAAATCGGGCCTCGCGAAGCTCAATGCGGAGATGGCTGCCTAGCCCGGGTCGAAAGTCCAGAGAGATGGCGAACCAGGCCGCGCGCGAGCCGGGATCCGGGGCTCACGCCACGGTGTCAGAACTCGGTGACCACAGTCACGCCGACCCCCTCGAACCGGTCCATTCCCATCAGTGCGTCGATGGATTGGGCCAGGGTGATCTTTCGTCCCACCAGTTCGGCCGGCTTCAGCCGTCCCGCCGCGATCATTTCAAACATCGCGCCGTAGCGGTGCGCCTGCATGCCGTGGCTTCCGAGGATCTCAAGCTCGTGGCTGATGACCCTGCCCATCGGCACCGGCGGCATGCTGTCATTTCCCAGCATCAGGCCGACCTGTATGTGCTTGCCGCGTTTGCGCAGCGAATGGATCGAGTTCACGCATGTACCGATCGCACCCAGTGCGTCGAGCGAAACATGCACTCCGCCACCGGAGATCTCCAGCACCGCCGCGGGCACATCGTCCACGTCGCGGGCGTTGACCGTCGCCACCGCGCCCAGTTTGCGCGCCAGAGCAAGCGCCGGTTCGGAGATATCCACGGCCACCACATTGGCGCCCGCCGCGACAGCGATCATGATGGCGGACAACCCGACACCGCCGCAGCCATGCACGGCAACCCATTGACCGGCGGAAACCTTGCCCTGATCGATGACCGCCCGGAACGAAGTGACGAACCGGCAGCCCAGGCTCGCCGCGGTGGCGAAATCGAGACTCTCGGGCAGCGCAACCAGATTGAGATCGGCGCGTTCGATCGACACATATTCCGCGAACGATCCCCAATGCGTGAAACCGGGCTGGAACTGGTTGTCGCAAACCTGCTGATGTCCGGCATGGCACTCCGGGCAGGAGCCGCAGCCGCCGACAAACGGAACCGTCACCCGGTCGCCCGGCTTCCAGCGCGTCACCTCGTTACCCACCGCCTCGACTATTCCCGCAAGCTCATGCCCCGGCACATGCGGCAGCACGATATCGGCATCATGCCCTACCCAGCCATGCCAGTCGCTCCGGCACACACCGGTGGCCATCACCCGTATCACCACCCCGTGCGGCTTCGGTGCAGGATCGGGAAGGCTGACCAGTTTTGGTGGCTGGCTGAAGGCTTCGTACAGGATGGCTTTCATGATCGGGACCGGTCAGGATGTGGGAAGTTCGATAAGGGCTTACACCGCAGTTGGTTGATTGGAAACCGGGATAAGGTGTACCTATGTTCTGGTAGCAGCTTCGCGCCCTGTTCATTTTCAGAAAATGCGGTAGATCGGCACATTCGTGCATCCAACCGGGGCACACGCAGTAAAGGGTATCACGGCCATGTCGACAAAGCCCGTTACGAACATCTCCGACCGCGGTGGACTGGAGACCTCGCGCCCGCTCCTCGATGCGATGAGCAACGCGGTCTACACGACGGACCGCAACGGCATCATCACCTATTTCAATCCTGCGGCTACTGCCCTTTGGGGGCGCGAACCGGAAATCGGAGTCAGCCTCTGGTGTGGATCACTGGGGTTGAGGCGTCCGGACGGAACACCGGTCAATCCTGAAGACTGCCCCATGGCGGTCTGCCTGAAAACCGGTGAGCCGGTCGGCAAAACCGAAATGCTTGTCGAACGTCCAGATGGCGACCTGCGCCACGTTCTGGTCTCGCCGCAGCCGATCCGCGACGCTGATGGCCAGATGATTGGCGCCATCAACACACTCGATGACATCACCGAACTGCGTGAAAGCGAACGTCAGCGTGACACCAGCAATCAGCTGACCGAATCGATCCTGCGCAATTCGAAGGATTGCATCAAGCTGGTCGATCTGGACGGCACGCTTCGCTCCATCAATCCCTGCGGCTGCTCAAGCCTCGAAATGGCCTCGCCCGAGGATGCGGTTGGCAGGAACTATTTCGATTTCTGGCAGGGTGCCGATCGCGATTCGGCAATGGCGGCGGCCAAGACTGCCGAACTGTCGGGCGCTGGCCGGTTCACCGCTGATTTTGTAAGCCCTTCGGGCAAGCGCACCACCTGGGACGAAATGCTGTCGCTGATCACCGACGCCAGGGGAACGCCGACCGGATATCTGGTGATCTCCCGCGACATCACCAATGAATTGCGCGAAGCGCGTAACAAGACCCGGCAACTGGCGCGTCAGGAGGCCTTGACCGAGATTGGAACGCTGGCCCTTGCCGAGGGATCGTTTCAGTCCTTCATGGACCGGACCATTGCGCTGGTGGCCCAGGTGCTGGAACTGCCTCTTGCAAAGATCCTGCCTTTCGCCGACCAGGCCGATCATCTCTGGCTGGCGTCCGGTGTGGGTTGGCACGAGGGGCTCGTCGGCACCGCAAGCGTTGGCGTCGAGCTTGCCTCGCAGGCGGGCTACACGCTGTCGGTGCAGGGGCCGGTGGTGGTCCATGATCTGCGCAGCGAAACCCGCTTTGACGGCCCGCCGCTTCTGCACGAGCATGGCGTGCGCAGCGGCATCAGTGTCACTATTCCGGGCACGGGCGCTCGCCCCTTCGGCGTCATCGGCGTGCATGACACCCGGATCCGTGACTTTGATGATGGCGAGGTCGCGTTCCTCGTCACGGTTGCCAATCTCATCGCCAGCTGCCACCGCCAGCATGAAGCCGGCAAGCGCCAGCGGCTCCTGGTGCGTGAGATCGCCCACCGCTCGGGCAACATGCTGCAGTTCGTCACCTCGATCTTCAACCAGACCGTTCGCAATGCCGACAGCCTCGCCGAGGCCAAGGTCAAGTTCGAGGCGCGGCTGGCCCAGATGTCGCGGTCGAACCTACTGATTTCCAATGGCGGCTGGACCAAGGCCAGTGTTCGAGAGCTTGTCGCCCAGACAATCGAACCCTTCACCGACCGTACCGATATCACCGGACGTGACGTCATCCTGTCTGCCGACATGTGTTTCGATCTCAGCCTTGTGCTGCATGAACTTGTGACCAATTCGAGCAAATATGGCGCCTTCGCAGGCGAGAGCGGCCGGGTCAGTCTCAAATGGTCGGTTACCTCCGACGGTGACCGCAAGAGCTTCGTGCTCGAATGGAGCGACGGCATTCGCCAGACGGCGGCGACAACGCCCGGGACCGGTTTCGGAACCAGGCTGATCCGCCAGCTGGTCGAATCCAAATGGTCTGGCAAGGTGACGACGGAGCTTGAGCCGAATTTTCACTGTGTTCTGTCGCTGCCGCTTCCCCCGGCCTGAGATCGAGTAACCTGCGAAAGCACGGAAAACGGGCTGTACTCACGCTTTCGTGACAGGTCGCAAACCACGAGCCATGCTCCGAAACCCCGGAAAACCGGGCTTCATCCCGCCTGTGCGATCTCGCCGCAGCGCGGAACTTCTGCCAGCCCTGCCCGTTGACCTGCCGAATCCCAAAAGGAGCAGGCATGTCAACAATCACAACCATCAACCCCGCGACAGAACAACCCATCGAGACCTATGAGCTGATGAGCGAGGCAGAAGCCACCCGCCGTCTTGAGGCTTCCCATGAGGCTTTTCTCGAATGGCGCAAACTCTCGCATCAGGAGCGGGCACCTTATCTCACCAGGATCGCGCAGAAGCTGCGTGACAATGCAGATGAACTCGCCGAACTGATGACCCGCGAGACCGGCAAGTTGCTCAAGGATGGTCACACCGAGATCAAGATCTGTGCTGCCATTCTCGATTACACCGCCAAGAACGGGCCGGAGATGCTGGCCGACGAGGAGCGGACCCATGGCACCAAGGGTCAGCGTGGAGTTGTCAGCTATCAGCCGATCGGCGTGATCTACTCGATCCAGCCATGGAACTTTCCGCTCTACCAGCCGATCCGCGTGCTTGCCGCCAATCTGATGGCCGGCAATGGCTGCGTGCTCAAGCATGCCAGCATCTGCACCGGCTCGGGCCTGCGCCTGCGTGAACTGTGTATCGAGGCCGGTCTGCCCGAAGACCTGTTCCAGGTCGTGCTCATCGACCATGATACCAGCGACAAGCTGATCGAGCACCCGAAGGTCCGTGGCGTCACGATGACCGGCTCCGATGGCGCAGGCCGGCATATCGGCTCGGTTGCGGCCAAGGCACTGAAGAAGACCGTGCTCGAACTCGGCTCCAACGATGCCTATCTCGTGCTCGAGGATGCCGACATCGAAACCGCGGTGAAATTCTCGGCTATGGGCCGGCTCTACAACAATGGCGAGACCTGCGTGTCGGCCAAGCGCTTCATCGTCACCGACAAGGTCTACGACGCCTTCGTCGAGGCCTTCGTTGCGCAGATGAAATCCGTCACCATGGGCGATCCCATGGATGAGGACACAGACCTTGGCCCGCTGTCGAGCCAGGATCAGTTCGACACCGTGAAGAGCCAAGTCGACGAAAGCGTTGAAAAGGGCGCCAGCATTCTCTGCGGCGGCGAAGCGCCGGACCGCACCGGCGCCTACTACCCGGCCACCGTGCTCGGCGACCTCAAGCCCGGCATGCCTGCCCATGACGACGAGATCTTCGGCCCGGTCGCCTCCATCATCCGCGCCCGCGACGACGAGCACGCCATGCAGCTTGCCAATGAAAGCCGCTATGGTCTCGGCGGCGGCATTTTCTCGCGCGACGAGGGCCGGGCGCTGAAGCTCGCCCGGGATCATTTCGACACCGGCATGGTTCGCATCAATTCCTTCGGCGCAGCTGATCCCAACATGCCCTTCGGCGGCGTCAAGGATTCCGGCTACGGTCGCGAGCACGGCGGTTTCGGCATGAAGGAATTCGTCAACGCCAAGGCGATCTTCCTGCCATGATCACGCTGCACGCCCTTCAGTATTCGCGCGCCACCCGTGTGCTCTGGCTGCTGGCCGATCTTGGCCAGCCCTGCGAACGGGTGGATTACCGGCGCACCGAAGCGTTTCGCGCCCCCGAAGACCTGTCGCGGGTTCATCCGCTCGGCAAGTCGCCGGTGGTCGAGGATGATGGCGAGACCATCGCCGAATCCGCCACCATCCTGCGCTACCTCGTCGAGAAATACGGCGACACCACGCACCGGCCGCCCCACGGCACTCCCGCCTTCTGGCGGCACGAAGCGCTGCTTGATTACGTCGAGGGCTCCTTCGCCCCCGTCGTCCTGCGCGCCATCCTGCCGGCCTTCGACGGCAAGCCGGTGCCCGAGCAGGCGCAGGCGGCGCTCGACGACCATCTCGCCTATATCGCCGGCGAACGCGGCGAGGGGCCGCTTCTCTTCGGTGAGGCGCCGATGCTGGCAGACATCCAGTTTTCCTACCTGATCGCGATGCTTGACCGTTTCGGCCTTCTCGAAGGCCATCCGGCCGTGGCCGATTACTGGAAGCAGTTGCAGCGCCAGCCAGGCTACATCGCCGCCACCGAAGCCGCGGGGCCGATGGTCCCGCCTTCGGAATAAACCGCCGTACCCGACCCGGTCTCCCGGCTTCCCGTTCCGGGCCAGCCGGCCCCCGATTGCCATTCGAACTCAAAAGGACATTCATCATGCCCAAGACTATCCTCGTCGCCGGCGCCACCGGCAAGACCGGCCGCCATCTGGTCCAGACCCTGCTCGATCAGGGCCAGAGCCCGATCGCGCTTGTCCGCGAAAGCTCCGACACCAGCACTCTGCCCGAGGGCGTTGCCTTGCGTCAGGGCGACCTTACCGATCTTCAGCCCGGCGTCTGCGAGGGCGTCGACGTGGTTGTCTTCGCCGCCGGATCAGGCGGCTCCACCGGCCCGGAAATGACCGAGAAGGTCGACCGCGACGGCGCCATCCGCCTGGTTAATCTGGCCGCAAGCGCCGGTGTCGAGCGCTTCGTCATGCTCAGTTCCATCGGTGCCGACCAGTCCGACCCCGAAGGCGATCTCGCCCATTATCTAAAGGCCAAGCATGCCGCCGACGAACACCTCAAGGGTTCGTCCGTAACCCATGCCATCCTGCGCCCGGTGGCGCTTACCGATGGCGATGAAAGCGAAAACGTCGTCCTCGGCGAGAATGTCGACAAGACTGCGAAGGCCGCCCGCGCCGATGTTGCACGGCTTCTCGCCGAAGCTGCCATCACCGGTCGGTTTGACGGCAAGGCGCTCGACATGCAGTCGGCCTGAGCAATACTATCGCGCAATGCGGCCGGCTCCAGCGAGCCGCATTGCGCGGAGCCCCTCGGCTGTCCCGGCAGTCTCCTGGCAAGACCGCGGGGGGCTGAAGTCTCTTCAGTCATAAGCGCAGCGGAACCCCACATAGACCGCGTAGAATGAGGCGGGTTTCCACTGCATGCCCTCGGCCTGTGTGGCGCTTGGCCCGTACCACCAGCTGCCGCCCGCCGTCAGCGCGTCCTCGCCGCGCCGGTCGGCGAGCCATTCCCAGGCATTCCCGCCCATGTCGTAAAGCCCGTTGACGCCGCGCCTGGTGCTGCCAGCCGCCACATGCCCTGTCCGGTTGTTGTTCATTCCCTCCGGCGCGTCACCCACCGGGTAAACGTAGCTGCGCCCGGTCTCGAACCCGTCGGTCGGGCTCGGGCGCTGTTCGGTATAGGCCGCGCGGCTCCATTCCTCGCGCGTCGGCAACCGTCCGCCGGCATCTGCGCAGAAGGCGTCCGCCTCCTCCCAGCTCACATGCACCGCGGGCTCGCTGTCGTCTGCAGCGCGCCCGAAGGGTGTGCGGAAGGTCCAGCCCGGCCGCCGCTCCCATCCAGCGCCCCATTCGAAACCTCCGCCCTCGCGCTCGGCCATGGTTTCAAGCCCTGCGCGTTGGGCAAAATCCTTGAAGGCGCCGACCGTGACCTCGGTCCGGTCGATCGCAAAACCGTCGAGCCGCGCCTGTTCCGCGTCCGAGTTCGCGGCACTAGCGCACCCCAGTGCAGTGGCCATCGCCGCCGCGCCGCAAGCCATCCGATAAAGGCCAGTCTTCATAACGCGCATCCCCCTGCTGACAATCCTGCCTTGCAAGCCTCACACGCGCCCTTCCGTCCGTCCGCGCGTGCGCCACACCCGGCCATATAGACCGCCGCCTGAGAATGACGAGAGCCCGCTGCAACGGGTTAAGCCGGACCGACCTGATCCCGCGCCTTCCGCCCGCCCGGTCGCGGTCAAACTGCCCGGCGCGGATACCTTGCCCAAGTATCTGACCCAGTTGACGAGGCAGGCTGCCCGGCGAGCGGCCGTTGGCGCCCGGCAAGTCGAAATCCGCCCATTCCTTGAGCCAAATCAACACGGCTGCAGAGCGGTTGTGCTAGTTTTTCGAGATTGAGGAGGACCTGACCATGTACAAGAACATCCTTGTTGCCACCGCACTCGACCACGCCCATGACATCGCCGCGGCCTTCGATATCGCCCGCGCGCTCGCCGCCGGGGGCGCGTCGCTGACGGCGCTGCACGTGCTTGAGGACATCCCAGCCTATGCGGCGCAATATGTCCCCGCAGAGCAGGCCGGCACACGGCATGCGGAGGCCGAGGCACGCCTGAAGGCGGAACTCGGAGGCGTGGCCAACGTCAAGCCGGTGGTCGTCAGCGGCCACCCGGGCTCGACCATCGTCGATTACGCCGACGATCACGACATCGACTGCATCATCATCGCCTCCCACCGCCCCGGCCTGCAGGACTACTTCCTCGGCTCCACCGCCGGTCGCGTCGTCCGCCACGCCAAATGCGCGGTGCATGTGATCAGGTGAGGGGGTGGGGGCGGTTTTGCACTCCCATTGCGGTCGTTTGTCGTTTTGGATCGATTGTGCAGAAGCCGCCACTCGGCTCTTTTCGAAAAGTTCTGTTAAGCGGCGAACCAGAGTTCGCTTTGCCGCCCATAAATGACTTCCGTGCAGAGGCCGTTTTCAAATTTTGATGCAACATAACCGCAATGAGCACAGCCAGCTCAGTGACATGATCAAGTGCACTCTTTAAGCGGATTGGATGTACCGTACAGCGTGATCTGCGTTTTGCTGCTGCTGGTCCGCGATCAACTGCCTTGCGTCCTCCCCGCTCATCGGCCGGCCAAACAGGTATCCCTGAATCAGGTCGGGCTGTAGTTCCTCGAGAACGGCCATTTCGTGGTCGGTCTCGACGCCCTCCAGCACACACCGCAGGTTAAGCTTGGAGCACAATCCATTGATGGCCGCCACAATTTCACGCGAAGTGATGCTGTGAGGAACCTTGCGGATGAAACTCCTGTCAATCTTGACCTTGTCTAGCGGCAGCTGATCGAGATACTCGAAACTTGAGTAGCCAGAACCAAAATCATCAAGTGCGATTTTGCAGCCGCTGCTCCTCAGCCGGCTGAGAACGGCGCTGGAGGTTGCCAGATCAGACATGACCGCTGTTTCGGTTATTTCGAACTCCAGACGGGCCGGCGAGAGCTCCGCCTTCATGATCTCTCCGAGGAGAGACAGGACGAAGGTCTGATCCGAGATGTCGCGCGCCGAAAGGTTGAAAGACAGGCCGATGTCGTCGGGCCATCTCTTCAGCTCCGCCAGTCCCTTTCGGAACAGAATTCCAGTTATCTTCTGAATGAAACCGGAGCGTTCGGCCACACGAATGAACTGGTCAGGGCGGACAAGCCCGAGCTTTGGATTTTCCCAGCGGGCAAGTGCTTCAAAGCTCAGGACACGCTTCTGGCTCGGTGAGTATTGCGGTTGAAAAACGAGAAACAGTTCTTCTTCAAGGTTGCCTTCACGCAATTCCCGCTCGATCGCGATTGCGTTTTTCATTTCCTCACTGTCGGCCGCTTCAAAAAGGATACACTGTCCGCGGAAATGAGTTTTGGCCTTGTACAGCGCGAAATCGGCCTGTTCATAAAGTTGCGTGCTGTGGGTTCCCATGTCCGGAAAATGCGATAAACCCGCCGAAGCCCCTACCGTGAGTTCCTGGTTGTCGATCACGTAGGGGGAAGTGATCGATTCTATCCCGTTGCTGACGAGTTTCTTGACCTGCTGTTCGGTGAGGTTTCCGGGAAGAATGGCAGCGAATTCGTCACCGCCGATCCGGCCGATCATTACCCCTTCCGAGACCTGTTCCATCACCCGGTCTACGGCTGCACAGAGCAGGCGGTCGCCCATCGAATGGCCATACACATCGTTGATCGCCTTGAACCCGTCGAGGTCGAATATTCCAAGCCAGAACGGCTTGCCACGCTCAATCAAAGCGTCGATCTTCTCGAAGATAGCCCGCCTGTTGGGAATCCCCGTTAGTGTGTCGGAGTCTGCAAGGGATTGTGCCTTGGCCGTCATTTCATCGGCAAGTAATCGTGCGTCGATCTGACGAATGATCGCATGCCTGAGTAGCCCGGTCATGCTGATTGAGGCAAAGGCAGTTGCAACGATAATGGATAGATATTCGGCATAAAGGTCGCTGGGGAGCGATGTGGAAAACCAGTAAAGCGTTGCCAATGACAGTGGAACGCTGATCATGACTGTGCGCGCAGTTGCACCCGTTATCGCAAAGATGAATGCCAATAAAACGAAATAGATGTAGCGAGTCTGTACGTCGTAGACGAGAAGGTAACTCAAAAGGTTGAGGTACATGAAAAGATGCATTGCCAGGCTATGAACTTCGAGCCTGGCCAGAGACATCGTCCGATTGCTCGTCAAATGCTTGTGAAACATATAGAAGCTGAGAGCGGTCGTCATGCTGATGAAAGAGAACATGATCAGCAGAATTCCGGTCTGCGTTTGCCAGTGTTCCCATGTGACGAACAGATAATATGCGCAGGCGGGTATCAGAATGGGTCGCAGAACAAGCGAGTATGAGTCCACCATTGCCTGCTGTCTTACCGGATCCTCCAGTTTCGTCAGATAATTGGCAATGGTATCGAGTCTCATGAAAATATTTCTCGTATCTCCGTCTGCTTCGCTCGACAATTCCTTCGATGTCAACGCAAACACATATTCAGTTTCTTGCGATTTGGATTCCGTGAGGCGAGGCTTGGCCTTGTTTTACGTGGAAACATCATCGTCTCTGTATATTAGTGCGCCTTAAATTTGGGTTGCGGTAATTCTTCGATTTGAATGAGGTGTGACGATTGATTTCACCCGTGCAGACTCTATGCAGGACAGAACCCGTCGTATCTGACTGAACATCTGTTCGCGGACTCATCCCAAGCGTTCAACCCAGAAAATCCCTCCGTCTTTTTCCCCACCCTCTCTCGCCATGCGATCATCACTCCACCTTCCGTCGGAACGGATGATCGCGGACCACGGAGCTGCGGTTGGCGGGAGGCGGTGAGGTCTGGCGGGCGCGGCCGTATCGCGCGCTAGGCGCTTGCGGGAAAATCATCCCGGCCAGCACCGGTGCCCGTCAGCCTCAAGCGGAGCTGACATCAGGGTGATCATGCGAAGGCCGGAACCGGAAGGCCCGGCTCTGCCGGCCCCGGCGGCGTTTCAGGTGTGTGTGCGTGCCCGGCGGGCTGGCCGGGCGCCATAGGCACCGCCCGCTTTGAGACGCCGGCCTGACAAGTCCCAGAGGTGATGCCGCACGGCTTGCCGCGCGCGCATGCGGGGAGAGGGCGGGTTCGGTTCACGCGCCGAACAGGACGAAACCGCCCGGGGCTCAAGATGATCCGCTGCAGGAGGAGAAGCCCGCCCGTGCCCGGAAGGCGCGGGAGATCCGTCACCGGCGGGGCGCGGGAGACTGTGCCAAGCCCTTTCTTCACCACCACCACGGGCCGGTTGCCCGTGCCCCGCACACCGGTTTTGACGCCGGAGCCTGGAACTGCCCCATCCCGCCGGCGAGATTTTCGCGCGCGGTTTTTTGCCGTGGCTGGAAACCGGTCCGGATTTGGGGGCAAGTGCCGAGCCGCGCTGCCGGCGGCCGGGTCGGGGCTGGCTTCAGGGCAAGTTCAACGAAGGCGGGGGCCGGTTGCGATTCCGGACAGGCGGGAGATCAACACGTCCGGGTAGTTTCGGGGGGGCGTTTTACCGGAGGTAACCTAACGTCCATCCACTTCAGGGGTTGCCTCCGGGCCGCCATTCAGGTCGGCGATCAACGCTTCCATCTCGGCGATTTCCAGCCGTTGCGTGTCGATGATATCGTCAGCCAGCTCGCGCACCCGCGGGTCTTCGAGATTGGCTCGCGAACTGGTCAGGATGGCGATCGAGTGATGCGGGATCATCGCCTTCATCCAGGCCTCGTCGCCCACCGTGTCCTGGCTTCTCACCAGGTAGAGCGAGACCGCAAACACCAGCGCCGCGGCCACGAAGATCGCCGCATTGAGCCGGGTGTTCCTGTACATACCGAGCATGAAGCTCAGCATCACCGCGGCCATGGCAGCACCCATGTAGAGCGCCATCCACATCCGCGTCTGGCTGAACCAGGCATGGTCGGCCGCAAAGGTGTTGAGATACATCAGTCCGAACATCACCAGCGTCGATGTGGCGATCATGGCTGCGAAGCGGATGTAGGACGTGGACATGCTTTCTACCCCCGTGGTCTGCGACAGGACTCTGTCGGACAACGCAGGGGCGGGCGGATTGTTCCGGCCTTGCTGGCGCGGGCTGTGGACGCCCCGGGGGAAAGCTCCGGAACCCGCCTCAGGCGGCCTTGGCCACGTGGTATTCCTTGATCGCCACCATGTCGATCATCTTCCAGCGCTCGGCCTCGTAGTTGAGTGAGAACTGGTCGGAGGCCAGGAACACCGGGTCGCCGTCGAGATCGCGGGCAATGTCGCCGCGGTGGCTGGTGACGAACCGTTCGAGGTCGGCCTTGTCGTCCGCCGAGATCCAGCGGCAGATCGAGAACCGCGCCATCTCGAAACTCACCGGAAGCCCGTATTCGGCGTGCAGCCGCTCCTTCAGCACGTCGAGCTGCAGCGCGCCGACCACGCCGACGATCGCCGGCGAACCGTCCTCGGGCGAGAACAGCTGCACCACGCCTTCCTCGGCCATTTGCTGCAGCGCTTCCTTGAGCTTTTTCGCCTTCATCGCATCCTCGAGCCTGACCCGGCGGAGAATTTCCGGCGCGAAGTTCGGCACGCCCTGGAACACCAGCGCCTCGCCCTCGGTCAGCGTGTCACCGATCCGCAAGGTTCCGTGGTTGGGAATGCCGACCACGTCACCGGCATAGGCCGTGTCGGCGATCTGGCGCTGCGAGGCGAAGAAGAACTGCGGCGCCGACAGGCTCATCGGCTTGCCGGTGCGCGCCAGCCGCGCCTTCATGCCGCGTTCCAGCTTGCCCGAGCAGACCCGCACGAAGGCGATCCGGTCGCGGTGGTTTGGGTCCATGTTGGCCTGGATCTTGAACACGAAGGCGGTCATCTTCGGGTCGGTGGCCTCCACCGTCCGCGTGTCCGCCACCTGAGCCCGCGGCTGCGGCGCGAATGCGCCGAGTGCGTCGATCAGGTCGCGCACCCCGAAATTCCGCAGCGCCGAGCCGAAATAGACCGGCGTCAGGTGGCCTTCGCGAAACGCTTCGAGGTCGAACGGCTTGCACGCCTCCGCCGCAAGCGAGGTCTCCTCGATGAAGGTCTCGCGTTCATTCTCCGGCAACAGCCCCGCCACCTTGTCCGATTCCGGCCCGTTCACCGGGGTCAGCGCGGTTTCCTTGTCCGACAGCCGGATCGCCGACTTGGCGAGGTGATAGGTGCCCGAAAAGCTCTTGCCCTGTCCGATCGGCCAGGTCATCGGCGCGCAGTCGAGCGCCAGCTTCTGCTCCACCTCGTCGAGAATCTCGAACGGATTGCGCGCCTCTCGGTCCATCTTGTTGACGAAGGTAATGATCGGAATGTCTCTGAGCCGGCAGACCTCGAACAGCTTCAAAGTTCGCGGCTCGATGCCCTTGGCCGCGTCGATCACCATCACGGCTGCGTCCACCGCCGTCAGCGTCCGGTAGGTGTCGTCGGCAAAGTCCTCATGGCCCGGCGTGTCGAGCAGGTTGAAGACATGATTGTCATACTCGAACGTCATCACCGAGGTGACCACCGAGATGCCGCGCTCACGCTCGATCTTCATCCAGTCCGAGCGGGTCTGGATCCGGTCCTTCTTGGCCTTGACCTCGCCTGCCAGCTGGATCGCGCCGCCGAACAGCAGAAGCTTTTCGGTCAGCGTGGTCTTGCCGGCGTCCGGGTGAGAGATGATGGCGAAGGTGCGGCGGCGGCCGACTTCCTCTGCGAGTGGTTCGGGCATTGGCGGCGGATTCCTGTTGATTGCGCTGCCTTCTACCGTCTTGCCGCCCGCCATGCAATTGACCTCGGCCCGCCAAGAGTAAAAGCTTGTCCCATGATCCAGCCTGCCCACCTGTCCCCGTCCGCCGCTGATGCTACACCGGTGCTGCTTGTGCGCCGCCTCCCGCATGGCGAGGGACTGGAGCTTCCCGCCTATGAGACGACCGGCTCCGCCGGGATGGACCTGCGCGCCGCCGTCGCCGACGATGCTCCTCTGGAAATCGCGCCGGGGGCCCGTGCCGCCGTTCCCACCGGGCTGGCCATGGAAATCCCGCACGGCTTCGAGGGCCAGGTTCGTCCGCGCTCTGGCCTGGCGCTGAAGTCCGGCATCACCTGCCTGAACACGCCCGGCACCATCGACAGCGATTATCGCGGCGAGGTCATGGTGATCCTTGCAAATCTCGGCACCGAAACCTTCACCGTCACCCGCGGCATGCGCATCGCCCAGCTGGTGATCGCCCCCGTGGTCCAGGCGCGGATCGTCATCCAGGACAGTCTGAGCGAAACCTCCCGAGGCGACGGCGGTTTCGGCTCCACGGGAACGGCATGAGCGGCCTGCTCACCGTCATTGACATGCACACCGGCGGCGAACCGCTGAGGATTGTCACCTCCGGCTATCCCGAGCTGCCCAGGGGCACGATCCTCGAAAAGCGCGCCTATGTCCGCGATCATCTCGACCATCTCAGAAAGATTCTGATGTTCGAGCCGCGCGGCCATGCGGACATGTATGGCGCGCTGCTGGTCGAACCGGATCTGCCCGGCGCCGACCTGGCGGTGCTGTTCATGCACAATGAGGGCTATTCCACCATGTGCGGCCACGCCATCATTGCGCTTGGTCGCTATGCGGTGGACAAGGGCCTGGTCGAGGCCCAAGGCGACCGCGCCACGGTCAACATCGAGTGCCCTTGTGGCATGGTGCGCGCCGAAGTGGTTATCCGCGATGGCAAGGCTGCCGATGTCAGCTTCGAGAGCGTGCCGTCGTTCCTGTTCGCCCGGGATCAGGAGCTCACGCTCGAAAACCGCGGCCTCGAAAACCACGGCAAGATCAGCTTCGACATCGCCTATGGCGGCGCCTTCTATGCTCTGGCCGACGCCCGCCAGTTCGGGCTCGAATTCGGCCGCGATCCGGTTTCGGCCTTTGTCGAGGCGGCCGACCAGTTGACCAGGGCCGTTCAGGCCACCACCCGGCTCAGCCATCCCGATGCCGAGGACCTGGCATTCCTCTATGGCTCGATCCTGACTGACGGGCGCGACGCCTTTTCCGATCAGCCCACCCGAAATGTCTGCGTCTTTGCCGAAAGGCAGGTCGACCGGTCGCCCACCGGCTCCGGCGTTACCGCCCGGCTGGCGGCGATGCATGCCCGCGGCCAGATCGCGCCGGGTCAGGCACGGACATTTGAAAGCATTATCGGCAGCCGTTTTTCGGGATCGGTCGCTTCGGTAACGACTTGCGGGCCGCATTCGGCCATCACCGCGCTCGTCTCCGGACGCGCATTTTATGCGGGCAGGGCGGAGTTCACCGTCGAGCAGGATGATCCGCTGGCGGCGGGGTTCCTTGTCCGTTGAGTGGCTTTGCGGGCCTGCTGGTGCCCAGATAGATCGACCCGATGATGATCGCCAGCGCGATCAGCCGCTGTGTGGTCAAGGCCTCGCCAAGCAGCAGAAAACCCAGCCACGCCCCGCCAACGGGAACAGCGAAATTGACCTGCGACATCCGCGTCGCCCCCAGCCGTGGCACCAGGTGAAAGTAAATCAGGTTGGCGCAGGCCGTCGAAAACAGCCCGAGATAGAGCACTGCGCCCAGCGATGTGACGCCGAAGTCCATCTGACCAAGCTGAGCGCCCGAAAGCGCCAGTACGCATCCCATGATCAGGCTGGCAAAGAGCATTGATCCGGCCGCCATCTCCAGGGGCGGGCGTGTGACTGCCCGGCGGATATAGACCGTGGAGGCGGCATAGCAGGCGGTGGCTGCGAGGATCGCCAGTTGTCCGCCGAGCTGTGCACCCAGCCCCGCAAGTGCTGCCGGCCCGACAAGCACGGCGACGCCCGATAACCCGCCTATGATGCCGACTGACGTGCGCAGCGTCAGCCGCTCCTGCGGGATCAGCCATGCGGCAAGCAGCAGGGTCATCACCGGCGATGCGCCCATCAGGATCGAGGCGAGCGCGCTGTCGACCGATTGCTCGCCATGGGTGATCAGCAGAAACGGCGCAGCGCTGCCCAGCAGCCCGGTCACCCCATAGGAGAACCATACCGCCGGATCCCGTGAAAGAGCCAGCCCGCGCCAACGCATGACCGTGTAGATGATGACGCTTCCCACCAGCAATCGTCCGAAAACGAGGACCGCCGGTTCGAGCGTTGCAACGCCGATCTTGATCACAGCGTATGACGAGCTCCACATCGCGGCCAGAGCCAGCCAGAGCACGATGTCGATGAAAGATGCCTTGCCCATTCCAGCTGTTCCTGTAGCCTGCTACGTTATCAGTAGCAGTACACCGCTACGAATATAGTAGCAAGACGCGTGGCGCTTGGCGTGAGCTGCGCATCAAGGGGAGGCAGCGATGACCAGCGATGGCAAGCCGGTTGCCAGATTGGGAGAGCCGGTTCGCGGCTCACGGAGCGGACAGCCGATCATGGTGCTGTTTGATCTGCTGAGCCGGCGTTGGGCCATGGGCATTCTGTGGAACCTGGCCGAAGGCCCTCGAACCTTCCGCCACCTGCAGGCGCGCTGCGGCTCGGCGTCGCCCAGTGTCCTCAACACCCGTCTCAAGGAGTTGCGCAGTGTCGGCCTGATCGAGAACACCGGTGAGGGCTATGCACTGACGGCAACGGGCCGGGAACTGTTCAGCCATCTGGAACCGCTGGGCGATTGGGCCATGCACTGGGTGCCCACGTTGCACCCGGACGCGGGCGGAGAATGAACCGTTCCTGGATGCTCGCGGCCAGGATCATGCCGTCTGAGCCGAAAAGCGGAATACCATTCCGCGATGAGCTTCAGAACGAGAACAAATTTGCGCGTCGATCAGCGCCTCGTCGATGGTGATGGCTGGCGCGAGGTCAGGGCCTGACCTACACTCGCGCCAACCAGAAGGAGCATTTTCATGTCCGCTTACTCGAGTGAAACGCCTGGCCGTGGCCGCATTTACAATTCCATCATCGACACCATTGGCAACACGCCGATCGTGCGGCTCGGCAAGCTTGCGAACGCCGATGGCGTCAAGGCCGATCTTCTTGCCAAGCTCGAGTTCTTCAACCCGATCGCTTCGGTCAAGGACCGCATCGGCGTCGCCATGGTCGAGAGCTTGGAAGCGCAAGGAAAGATCGAGGCAGGCAAGACCACGCTGGTCGAGCCGACCTCGGGCAACACCGGCATCGCGCTGGCCTTCGCGGCCGCTGCCAAGGGCTACAGGCTGATCCTGACCATGCCGGAAACCATGTCGGTCGAACGCCGCAAGATGCTGGCGTTGCTCGGTGCCGAACTGGTGCTGACCGAGGGGCCGAAAGGCATGAAGGGCGCCATCGCCCGGGCCGAGGAATTGCTGAACGAAATTCCGGATTCGGTGATGCCGCAGCAGTTCGAGAACCCTGCAAACCCGGAAATCCACCGCACCACCACCGCCGAGGAGATCTGGAACGATACCGGCGGCGCCATTGATATCCTGGTCTCCGGCATCGGCACCGGTGGCACCATCACTGGCGTCGGCCAGGTGCTGAAGGCGAAAAAGCCTGGTGTTCAGGTCGTCGCCGTCGAGCCGGCAGACTCACCGGTGCTCTCGGGCGGCAATCCCGGTCCGCACAAGATCCAGGGCATCGGAGCCGGCTTCGCGCCGGGCGTGCTCGATACCGGCATCTATGACGAGATCGCCAAGGTCACCAATGACGAGGCCTTCGACATGGCCCGCCGGGTGGCGAAACTCGAAGGCCTTCCGGTCGGAATTTCCTCCGGAGCGGCGCTGGCAGCGGCGGTGCGCGTTGGCCAGCGTCCGGAAAATGCCGGCAAGCAGATCGTTGTCATCATCCCCTCCTTCGCCGAGCGCTATCTGTCGACGGCGCTGTTCGACGGTCTGGGCGGCTGAGGCGGAGCGTTACCAGACCGCGGAGAAAGCGGAAAAGTTACTCACCGCTGGATACTCTCAACTCTATTGAGCGCGGGATTCCAGGATGACTGGGCAAACGGCTCGGCTATGGAACCGCCGATCTCCAATCCGTTGTTAGCATATGCATCGGAAACTGCCTTGGCTTCGTCTGAATAGTAAGCTGCTAATTCAGGTACCTGTTCGATGTTCCACACCAACACAGTTGCGTCGCGGTTATCCGCATTGGCAAGCTGTGAAAATTCGAAGTCGCTTAGGTTGGAAAACAAGCCGAGTTTTTCGCGTGGGACGTTGAAATTTTCCAGCATTGCGTCGTGCAAAAAGTCCAGGTACTCGGCTGCTTGTTCGGATTCGGCCAGAACAACCGTCCCATCTATCACATCAAGAACCCGCCCCCCAGTTGACTCCAAGGTCCGACGCATGGCGATCAATTTGGTCGCAGCGATCCCACGCACTTGCACACTTTTTCCCTCAATAGCGCTATCTCCTAAGTCGCATGGCACAGGTGGAGTCCGCTTGGGGTCCACATTCCAACGGTTGGGGCCGAAAGCCCGGACTGCCGCCCACATTAGGTTGGCCTTCGCATTGCCGATTCCGTCAAGCCGCAGCCCGCGCCAAAATGCTTTGTGCGTATCAGCGAAGTCGCGTGTCTTGGCGCAACAATAGTAATCATGGATAATTGCGGCCCGAATATAGTTGCCCGAAAATGGGCCACCGATGATGCTCCATGCGTATTGTGGAATGGATGCCCCATCAACAACTTCGCCTGAAGGCGCCGTCCACTTGAGGCTATTGGGATCAATGTAAGTCAGTGGGCTGTTAAGTCTGAAAAGTGGTCTTTCTCCGCCCCGAATAAAAACACCGTTCGGCTCCCCGTCAAATTCTCCGAAGTAATCCTGAGAATTTGCATTAAATGTAGCAAGAGCGATGATCGTTAATGAAAGAAATTGTTTTATCATCTAGGATGTGCCGATATTTGAATGATTGATTAGAATAAGCTTTAGATTTAATAGATGTCAATTATTGCGATCAAGCTCACGCCGCCGCCGACACCCGTTCCGCCCCGATCCGGTAGGAGATCGCCTCGGCGAGGTGGATGCGGCCGACAGTCTCGGCGCCGTCGAGATCGGCGAGCGTTCGCGCCACCTTGAGAATGCGGTGATAGGCGCGGGCCGAAAACCGCATCTTCTCGGCCGCATCGCTGAGCAGTGCCTGTCCGGCCTGGTCAGGTTTCGCCACCTGTTCGACAAGCGAAGTCGAGCATTGGGAGTTGGTGCGAATGTCGGGGCGTCCGAGGCCTCGGAAGCGGTCCTGCTGCATGGCCCGCGCCCGCGCGACCCGGAGAGCCACATCGGCGCTTTTTTCTGCCGCTTCCGGCCTGATCAGGTCCTGCGCGGTAACAGCAGGCACATCGATGCGGATATCGATCCGGTCCATCAGCGGGCCAGAGATCCGGCCCTGGTAATCGGTCTGGCAGCGCGGTCCGCGCGAGCAGCTGTGCCCCGGTTCCCCGGCCATACCGCAGCGGCAGGGGTTCATCGCCGCGATCAGCTGGATGTTGGCCGGGTAACTGACCCGGTGATTGGCCCGTGCAATCACGCTTTCACCGTTCTCCAGCGGCTGCCTGAGTGAATCGAGCACCTGCGGCGTGAATTCGGGGAACTCGTCGAGAAACAGGATGCCGTTGTGCGCCAGCGACACCTCGCCCGGCCGGGCCCGCAAACCGCCGCCGACCATTGCCGCCATCGAGGCTGAATGATGTGGCGCCCGGAACGGTCGCCGGTCGGACAGTTTGCCGCCCGCCAGTTGCCCGGCAATGGAGTGGATCATCGAGACTTCCAGCAGTTCCGCCGCCGACAGCGGCGGCAGGATCGAGGGCAGCCGCGCCGCCAGCATCGACTTGCCGGACCCGGGAGGCCCGACCATGATCAGGTTGTGACCGCCGGCTGCAGCCACCTCGAGCGCCCGCTTGGCGGTTTCCTGGCCCTTGATGTCCGACAGGTCCGGAAGGTTGGCGGGTGCTGCCCGCATGGCCGGTACCGGGCGGCCCAGCACCTGGGTGCCGCGGAAATGGTTGGCAATGGCGATCAGCGAGCGCGGCGCCAGGATGTCGATCTCCTCGCCGGCCCAGGCCGCTTCCGGCCCGCTTGCCGCCGGGCAGATCAGTCCCTTGCCGAGCGCGTTCGCCCCGATGGCGGCCGGCAGCGCGCCGGCGACGCTGGCGATGGTGCCGTCAAGCGAGAGTTCGCCCAGCACCACGTAACCGTCCAGCGCATCGCCGGGAATAGCCCCGAGGGCGGCCATCAGCCCAAGCGCGATCGGCAGGTCGAAATGGCTGCCCTCCTTGGGCAGGTCCGCCGGCGCCAGGTTGACGGTCACCTTCTTGGCCGGCAGCGACAGCCCGGAGGCATGCAGGGCGGCCTGGACCCGCTCGCGGCTCTCGGCCACGGCCTTGTCCGGCAACCCGACGATATGCATGTTCACCTTGCCCGGCGCGATCATAACCTGAACGTCGACCGGCACCGCTTCGATACCCTGAAATGAAACCGTGCTGACCCGCGCAACCATGTGTGCCTGCCCCTTCATGTTGCCTGTCCACCTGCGCCGGGCATGATCGAATACCCGTTATACGCGATCTGGATTCCATTGAAACACGGCATGCGGACTAAAACAAGAACAATATGGCAACAAATACACCATTAAGGAGAAATGGGTTGTGCCGGGTTGCAGGGCCGGAACGCCCGATTGCCAGAACTTGATCAGAATCCACCGATTCCATCGGTCTGCGGCCTGGGCGATGCAATCGAGCATCGCTCCTGGCAGATTTCCTGCACCGGTTGCTGCTCTGGAACCTGGTTATGCCGGTCCAGGAAGCGCAGTCTCAACCTGAGCAATACGCAGCCTGAAAAATTCAATGAGAAAACCTGCGATCTGCACATGATTGTTGCCCGCGTGGGGTACAAAATCAGCGGAAACTGAATTACGTGGTGAGCTTCGTTCCGGGCTGGCCCCGGAAATTTGGGCAGTCGACCGGAAAGCATCTCGCGGTCATTCCGGCACGGAGCAGTAGAATGGCCTTTCTCAAGGATGGCGAAAACCTGTTCGTCATCGACCTGACCTACATCACCGCGCTTGAAACCATCGACCCGCTGGTCGCCCCGCACATGGCCTTCATCGAGCGCAATTATGCCGCAGGCCTGTTCCTGGCCTCGGGCGCCAAGGTGCCCCGCACCGGCGGTGTCATCATCGCCCGCGGCCGGTCTGTCGCCGATATCGAGGACCTGATCACCGCCGACCCGTTTCACATGGCCGGTGTCGCCCGCTACAAGATCACCGAATTCATTCCCGGCAATGTCGCCGCGGCGCTGAAGTAGCCGGGCCGCTGATCGGCACCGATGTGCGAGGTCGAAATCTGCCGGCCGAACCGCATCCCTCTGGTGTGCAGACCCTCAGGCCGGACCGTGACAGGTTTCATGTCGCGGACCTTGCACCGCCCTGTTGCGTGTCTTGCATCCCGGCAAAGTCGGAAATCCGGCTGTCGCGCTCGGCTGGCAGGAACTGCCGGCCTTCGCTGCGCTCCAGTTCGAGCTCGCTGGCGGCCTTGAGCATCGCCTCGCGCAATTCGCATTCCATCGTCCACGCCGTCAGCGGCTCTTCCGCGGTGGCGTAGAACCCGACCAGCATGCCGGTGGCGTCGTGGTCAACGACGAGCACGCGCGCACCGTCCTTGTCGATGACCTTGTCATTGTCCCGGACAAAGCTTGCGAAGCGCTCGCGCAGGCTGTCGATATCGGCGCTGTGGTGCAGCCGGAGCCGGACAACCTTGGTCATGGTCGGGTCGCGCTTGGTCCAGTTTTCGAATGGCTCCGAGACGAAGTAGGTCACCGGAACGATCAGCCGCCGGCTGTCCCAGGTTTTCAAGAGAACATAGGTGAAGTTGATCTTCTCGACGTAGCACCAGCGGTTCTCGAAGAACAGCGAATCGCCGATCGCCGCCGTCTTGGAGATGGCGATCTGCAAGCTGGCCATAATGTTGCTGAGTGCCGAGCGGGCAGCGAAAGCCAGGATCAGGGTCACGACCCCGGCCGAGCCGATCAGGGCGACGCCGGTCGTGGCAAACAGGTTGATCTGGGTCAGCAGCACACCGGCGGCCAGCATGATGGCCAGCACGATCCCGATCCGGCGAAACGCCGAAAGATTGGTCTGGAACGCCCGCATCTCGCGGTTCTCGGGTTTCTCGAGTTCGGAGATGTCCTTGGTCAGGGTGCGTTCAAGGATCATGTCGATGGTCTGCACAAAGACCGTCAGCGCGCCGCCAAACAGGATCATCAGCAGCAGTGGGGCGAAAAATGTATCGATAGTGGCTGAGAACACGAAAAGGCGCCCCTGCATCGCGTAGCCGGTTACCGCACCGGTCAGCACCCCGAATGACAAGGCGAGCCGGCTGAGCAAGCGTCCCCAGAAACCCGGCCGCAGCTGGCTGCCGGCATTTCGCAGCATCCTGTAGACAAGCCACCCCGCCAGCCCCGCGGACATCAGCAGCAGCGGCAGGGCAAGCAGCTGCCAGGCGGCGAGACCTGACACTATCTCTTTTTGCGCCCAGGCCGGCATCGACCGCTCGAGCCAGCTCTCGCCATAGGCCTGGTGCAGCGCCGGAATGGTCTCGACAGACCGGGCCGCAAACACCCAGACCGGTTGGCCGTCTGCCGGTTTGACACGCTCCAGACGGAGAGGCACCGGGCGGTCGTCGAGCTCGATCAGCGCGAGCCGCAGCGACCGGCGGGGGCTGCCGGCCAGGAGGTCCTTCGGGCTGGCGGTAATGTCGAGACCATCGGGACGGTCGGGGAGGCCTTCCCAATTGATCCAGACCTTGCGTTCGAGGATCTTCTCGAGCTGGCGTGCCAGTTGTGGTCCGGCGCTGGGCTGGTCCGCCACCGCGATCGAGCTCAGGTCAAGCAGATGCGCGGCCCTGGCGTAGTCTCCGTCCTTTGCAAGATCCAGAAAGCTCTCGAGCGCGGCTTGCGGGGTGCTGCGGTTTATCCGTGGTTCTCCGGCGAGGCCGGGGTTCAGAGCCTCGACTTCGAAGTAGACATCTCCCGGTGCGGATTGCTGGGCGGCCGCACTGCCGGCGAGCCCGGCAAGCCAGCCAAGAGCAAGGGCAGTCATCAGTGTCATCAACCGCGGCATCGTCTCCCCCTGTGCGTTGCACTCAGGGTTTGAACGCCTGTGGCCGTGGTTGGTTCAATGGCCGCCGCAGGAAGCGTGGATCAGGAGTGCGCGCGTTTGGATTCCACCGCATCCCAGAACAGGGCCGCCACATCCGGTCCGCCGAAATTCCTGATTTCGCGGATGCCGGTCGGCGAAGTGACGTTGATCTCGGTCATCTTGTCGCCGATGATGTCGATGCCGACCAGGATGAAGCCGCGCGCCTTCAGCGACGGCCCGATGCGGGCGCAGATCTCCTTTTCGCGGCTCGTCAGTTCGCTGTGCTCGGCGCGGCCGCCGACATGCATGTTGGAGCGGGAATCGTGCTCGGCCGGCACCCGGTTGATCGCCCCCGCCGGCTCGCCGTCGATCAGGATGATGCGCTTGTCGCCGGCCCTGACATCGGACAGGTATTCCTGTGCGATGAACGGCTCGCGGTACATCTGCGCAAACATTTCAAGAAGCGAGGACATGTTGCGGTCGTCCGGCTTGACGTGAAACACGCCGGCGCCGCCATTGCCGTAGAGCGGCTTGAGGATCATGTCGCCGACTTCCGCGCGGAAGGCGTTGATCGTCGCCGGATCCCGGGAAATCAGCGTCTTCGGCATCAGGTCGGGGAACTCGGTGACGAAGATCTTCTCGGGCGAATTGCGCACCCAGGCCGGATCATTGACCACCAGCGTCTTCGGATGCACCCGCTCCAGAAGATGCGTCGAGGTGATGTAGGACATGTCGAACGGCGGATCCTGGCGAAGCAGCACCACGTCCATGCTCGAAAGATCAATCTTCTCCTGCGGCCCGAGCTCGAAATGGTCGCCCTCGACATCGCGCAGGATCATCGGCTCGGCGATCGCCTGGACGACGCCGTCGCGCATCGACAGCTGGTCCGGCGTGTAGTGAAACAGCTTGTAGCCGCGCGCCTGCGCCTCCAATGACATGGCGAAGGTGGAATCGCCGCCGATCTTGATAGAGCTCACATGGTCCATCTGGACCGCGACATTCTTGATCTTGCTCATGGGTAGTGTGTCTCCGCCAAGTCTCAGGCTCTCACATAGGCGCTGAGGGGGGAGGATTGCAACGGGGAGGGACGTATTGGGAGAGAGTGGCAGCTGTCCTTTCCGAAATTTTTTTGCCACCAGCAGAAAAGTCTAGGGAACCTTTTGCGGATCGGCACGTTGAGTTCCGCCGGAAAATTGCAGGTGTGATGATGACGACCGCGGGAACCCGCCTGCGGCCGTCAATTCGGCTGCCGCCGCACGTTGCGTCGGGTGGGCTGTGCAAAGGATCCCCAATGGTCACAAAAGCGATTGCCGCTTCGGCGCGGGCCGCAATAATCTTTATCGTTGCAACTCTGCTGATCTATTCCGCCATCATCGGTGCCTTTATCTATCAGGGGGTAAACGAACAGCAGGATCGCGCGGAAGCCACCGCATCGGCGGCTGCCAAGGCGGTCAGGGTCAATACGGCATGGATTGTGGAGGTCGCAGCACAGGCGCTCAGGCGAATGGATTCGGCTCTGGGCCGGGACGTCCAGCCCAACCAGACCACCACCCTGACCGGCCTCCGGGATGCTCTCGAAGGGCTTCCCGCCACCGCCAAGGCCTACATTGTCGCCGCCGGGGGACAGACCCTTTACACCACGGATCCGAACTTTGTGGACATCGACATTCGCGACCGGGAGTATTTTGCACAGCCCGCGGCAGGAAAGCATTTCTTCACCTCGTCGCTTCTCATGAGTCGGCTCGACGGCAGCGAGATCTTTACCTTCAGCCGACGCCTGGAGCGCCAGGGCGTGTTCATTGGCGTCGCCATCATTTCCTTTGACGGAGTTCTGCTCGAGAGCCTGCTGGAGTCCCTCGATCTGGGGCCCGGATCAACCATAAGCATTCTGCGTTCCGACGGCATGCTGGTTGCCCGCTACCCGCCGGCCGAAGGCCCCGTCGACCTTAGCCGGCACACGCTGTTCACGCATATGCTTCCCAGCTCGGACGTCGGTGTCTACACCGCCAGGTCCCCGGTTGACGGAGTGCAACGTGTGGTCAGTTACCAGTCGGTTCCGGGCACCGATCTCATCGCGCTGGCGTCAGTCTCAACCGCTGAAACGATGTGGCGGTTCTGGCGCCGGGTCTGGATCTTCCTGATTGTCGTCATCCCGACGACTCTCGCCCTGGCACTCTGTGCGATATGGATCATAAGGCTTCTGCAGAAGGACGGACGCCGCAATGATGAGCTGGAAAATGCGCTAGCGACCAACACCATGCTGTTTCGCGAGATCCATCACCGGGTGAAGAACAACATGCAGTCCATGCAGTCGCTGGTCCGGATGCAGAATCTTCCCGAAGCCATCAAGACGGACATCCAATTGCGCTTTGCAGCCATGTCGGCGGTGCATGAGCACATGTACAACCGGGATGCCTATGCTGCGCTCGATGCGCCGGCCTTCATCTCCTCGATCACCGAAAAGCTCTTCCAGGCCTATGGCACCTCCGCGCAGCTGGCCCTCGACATCGATCCGCTGCTGATCAGCCACGAGCGCGCCACACCACTGGCGCTGCTGATCAATGAGGTCGTCACCAACGCGCTCAAATATGCCGATCTGGAAAGAGCCGGAGCAACGGTATCCATCAGCCTCAAGGGAATGTCGGAGGATCTGGCGAGGCTGGTGATCACCGACAACGGTCCCGGGTTTGACCCGGCCACCATCAGCATGGGGATGGGAACGAAGATCATCAGGGGAATGGTGATGCAGCTTGGTGGGTCCCACATCTACACATTTGACAACGGAACAGTGTTCTCCGCAGAGATCCATATCGGTTTCAGGCCCGCCGCCTGACCGCTCACCGCCCTCCGAGCACCCGGGCCAACCGGTCTATGGCGCGGCGGACCTCGGGCAGATGGCGATCGTCCTGGTGGGTGACGATCCAGCGTTCATGCGCCAGTTCCGCGATGGTGCTGCCTGCCCGATCAAGCCCAGTCTGCCGGTCGCCGATGAAGGTGGGCAGCAGGGCAATGCCCTTGCCGGCAAGCGCGAGGTCGAGGCTGTTGCGCGGCGCGGTGACCTCGCAGACCGCATCGGTGCCGGTCATCCTGTCGAGCCAGCGCGCCGAGGGTGTGTCGGCCATAACCTTGATCCAGCGATCTGGCGCACCTGCTCTGGCATAAGGTGCGAATTCCACGCGCGACAGGCTCTGCCCGGCAAGGCCCGGATCCGTCGGGCGCGCATTGCGGATGCCGATGGCGATCTCGCGGCGGGTTATGTTCAGCGAAGTTTCGGCGGAAACAAAGCGGAGCCGGAGATCGGCCGGGGTTCCGGTGATCCTGTCAAGATTGTCGAGCAGGAGCAGCGTGGTCCAGGAGCCGGCGGAAATCTTCACCAGCCGCCTCTCGCCGCTGCCGGGTCTGACCGCAAGCCTGGTGATGCGAGCCTCGATCTCGGTCAGTTCCACAAGCAGGTCACGGCCTTCGCCGGTCAGTTCGTAACCGCGCTCGTGCCGGACAAACAGCTCGCGCCCCATCGAGCGCTCGAGTGAGAGCATCCGCCGCCCCAGCGTCGCGGCGCTGCGGCCCGTCACCCGCGCCGCAGCCGACAGCCCGCCCTCCCGTGCAACCGAGAGAAAAAGATGAAGGTCCTCCCACCTGGCAGTCGTTTCATTCATGAAATGAACCTTTCAATTCGTTTCATTTCGAAAGTGCCAGCCAGCCACTACTCTGGGCTCTCGTCAAGACTGGCCCGTTAAGAAACCCTTCAAGGGCCCAAGCCGGGGAGCAGGTAGATGCGTATCGACAATTCAGGAAAGGGAGCTGGCTCACGGCCCTTCCCGCAGGCCGGCAAGACCAGGGCCGAGCGTCAGGAGGATGCCTTCATGGAACTGCATGGCGGACGCGGAGCGCAGCTGATCTACCGGATTGTCTGCCTGATCGATGCGGCCGCCGGTTGGGTCATCTTGCTCGTGCGTGGCAGCAGCGGCGCAAGCCGTGTTACTGAAGCTGAGCATGACGGTCCGGTCATGAAAGATCGCGGCAAAAAGAAACCGTGCAGGCTGGCTTCCGCGACCACGCCCCTTAAAAAGCATCCTTGAGATGCACAGGCCACTTCCACGGGCTGACCACGATGATGTCATGCCGCCAGGACAGGCTTGCGGAAGCCGGCTGCCGACCGATGAACAACTCGCCCGCAGCCTGAATCCGCCGTTGCGCGGAATAGCTCACAGCATCCACTCCCGAGGCCAGATCCCGCCGCGCCTTGACCTCGATGAAGGCGATGAGATCACGCTTGCGCGCCACGATGTCGATTTCCCCCAGCGGCGTGCGGTAGCG
Source organism: Parahoeflea alexandrii (assembly GCF_024105735.1). Lineage (GTDB taxonomy): Bacteria > Pseudomonadota > Alphaproteobacteria > Rhizobiales > Rhizobiaceae > Hoeflea > Hoeflea alexandrii. The sequence continues at coordinate 829,565 of NZ_JAAAML010000002.1, forward strand.
CAGGGCGACGATGCGGTAACCCTTGAGCATCAGTGCCATCGCCGCAAACCATTCCGCGCGGCGGCCCTTGCGCTCGGAGCGCCGTTTCCTGTCGAGCCTGTCGCCCGCGCTCACGCCTCGCCTTCCGGTGAAATGGCTTTCAGGGCGAGCAATCGGGCATAGAGATCCTTGCGGTTGAGGCCGGTGAGCCTGGCCGCTTCCGTCGCAGCCTTGCCGGCGGGCAGATCGGCTGCAAGCTTGGCCAGTAGGAGGTCGACATCGCCCTCCGAAGGAGCCGGCGTCGAGCCGGGGCCGATCACCAGCACGATCTCGCCGCGCACGCTCTCGTCCTCGTAACGTGCGGCAAGCTCGCCCAGCGTGCCGCGCCGGATTTCCTCGTAAGCCTTGGTCAGCTCCCGGCATACGGCAGCCGGGCGATCTGCGCCCAGAACCGCGGCGGCTGACTTCAGGCAGGCGGCGATGCGGTTCGGGCTTTCGAAGAACATCAACGTCGCCTCGGTTGCAGCAAACGATGCCAGACGATCGCGCCGCGCCTTGTCTTTCGACGGCAGGAAGCCCGCGAACAGGAAGGTGTCGCTGGGCAGGCCCGAAGCGACAAGGGCTGCCATCGGCGCCGAGGCTCCGGGAACCGGGATCACCGGGATATCGGCCTCGATCGCGGTCTGCGAGAGCCGGTAGCCGGGATCCGAGACAAGCGGCGTTCCGGCATCGGAGATCAGCGCCACGCTTTTCCCGGCTTCGAGCGCTTCCATCAGCTTCGGCCCGGCGCGCTCGGCATTGTGCTCGTGATAGGCGTGGGGACGGGTGGCGATGCCGAAGCGGTCGAGCAGCACCCGGCTGACGCGGGTATCCTCGCAGGCGATGATGTCGGCGCCCGAAAGCGTCTCCAGCCCGCGGATGGTCATGTCGCCGAGATTGCCGATCGGGGTGGAAACCAGATAGAGCCCCGGCTCGAGCGGCCGTGCGGCGATCTCGTGCGCACCGATGCGAAACGACCGTGCCCGCCGGTCGGCTTCCATTGTGCCCTTGTTGCCGGCGTCAGCCGAAGCTGTTGATTTTCCGCGCGTCATCTGTGCCCCGTAACCCGGCCTGGTCTGTCACCCCGGCGGGCCATGTTTCAGTCTCAAGGGCGGGTGTAGCAGAGTTTTTGAACCGGGTGTGAGAGGCAACCGCCCGGAATTTTGGCGGTTGCCCCCGCCTTCGAGCTTGCTGGACACTGCTGCTGACAGCTTTTGACCGCTGGCCCTTCTAGAAGCGGGTGCCAATACGGGGAGCCTTCATGCGTGCATCACTGAGAGAAAAGGCGATCGCCGTCTGCGAGACGAAGATCGCGCGGAATGGCGAAGGCGTCGGGCTGTCCTTCTATGCCTTCTTTGCCAACAGGAATGACGATCCGGAACTGCTGATGGAAGCGGCGACATGGTGGATCAGCACTCACCGGCTCGATCACTTTGAAAAGGCTGCCAGGATCCGGCGCATGCTGCTTGATCAGCTGTGAGGCCGGTGGGAAAAGGTCTCAGTTGAACTGGCTGATCAATCCGACTGCAGACAGGAGTGCGAGCAGCATCAGGCAGGCGGTCTTGTAGATTGGCTCATAGGCCGGCCGGAACAGCAGGATTCCAGCCCACACCCCGAGCAGCGCCACCGGAGCCATCAATGCGCCGCGCCAGATTGCCTGCATGGTCATCAGGTCGTAGGCGATGAGCCAGATCAGCGAGGTGAACATGCTGATCGCCAGGAACATGACCAGCGACGCGCGCATCTGTCTGGGCGGCGCTTCGCTGGCCAGCACGTAGAGAGCGATCACCATGCCACCGACAGATGCAAGCCCGGTTGCGATCCCGGCGGCAAGACCGCTGGCATACAGACCCTTTGTGGTGCTCAGGAAAGCAGGCCTCAGGCGGAAGAACTGCGCCGCCGTCAAGGCCAGGATGAGGCACAGCGCCAGTTTTCTGGAAAGCTCGATGTCCATGCTTGTGGTGGCCAGCAGCCCAATCGGAATACCGATGGCCGAACAGATCACCAGCCCGCGGACAATTCTCATGTCGGCATGCGCCATCCCGCCCCGGAACATCGCCAGGCTCGCCGCCCCCTCAAGCAGGTAGCAGACCGGTATCAGTTCAACCGGTGGAATCCGGGTCGCAGCGGAGGCCATCACGATGGCCGACAATCCGAAGCCGGCGAAGCCACGGATGAGACCCGCAAGGAACACTGCCGCCAGAACAATAGCCAGATCGGCCCCGGCAAGCCCGGTATACTGCGTCATCATGGTGAGCATATGAACAGCGGCCTCCTCGTCTGCGCGACCGGAGCTGGCAGTCTGCCGCCGGTTTTCCTTGGCTTGTCTGTCTTTCCGGTCCTGGCGCCGCGGCATCAACCCCGCAAGTCCGGGATACTCAAATTTAATATACTTTATGTATTTCCATCGTGAGCGTTTCTTTCCGGCAATCCACGACGGCACTCAAAAGTGATGAAAACTGCAGTTTCTCGGTTGCGACGTCTGTTGGTGGTGCCTGCCGACAATGCAGATCTGCTGAAGGCCCAGTTTGAGGTTTTTTCCAAACAGGTGCCCCTGATGTATGCGATCGTGCTGATCAATGCATGGGCGCTTGCCATCACCTTTGCGCAACGGGCGCCCGATTGGCTGACGATCTGGATTCCGGCCTTCATTTCAGTGGTGTGCTGTGTCCGAGTCGCGAGCTGGTGGCGCTCCGTCTCCGCCGTGCCCGATGCCAAAACCGCGCACAAGGCGCTGACCCGAACCAATCAGTTCAGCTTCATCCTCACTGCTGCTCTCGTTGCATGGTCGTTGTCGCTCTATCCCTATGGCGATGCCTACATGCGCGGCAATATCGCTTTCTTCGTCGGCATCACCGGCCTGGGTGTGATCATCTGTCTGCAGCAATTGCCCTCGGCGGCGTTCATTGTCGCGGCCGTGATCAACATTTCGTTCGTGACCTATTTCAGCCTTGCCGGGATCGCCTCCTTCTTGGGCATGGCTGTGAACCTGGTGCTGGTGTCAGTCGCCCTGCTGCTGGTCGTCACGGTGCAGTACCGGCATTTCTCCGCAGCGGTGACAGCCCGAGCCAAGCTGGAAACTGCAAACCACGAAAATGAACGGCTTGCCAACCTGGACAGCCTGACCGGACTGTCCAACCGCCGCCAGTTCTTCGCACGGCTTGAACAGGACTTCTCAAACGCGAAAGGCCGGCGGCTGGCTGTCGGTCTCATCGATCTCGATGGCTTCAAGCCCGTCAATGATCTCTATGGTCATACCGCCGGTGACAGCCTGCTTTACGAGGTTGGCCAGCGTTTGTTGGCGTTTGTCGGCGACAGTGGTCATGTCGCAAGGCTGGGTGGTGACGAGTTCGCCTTCATTGTCGACGATTGTCCCGACAACGAGGCCCTGATCGGCCTTGGTGAGGAGATCTGCGCAGCGCTGCGGACCCCGTTCGTGCTGAGCGACTCGACGGTCCTGATCTCCGGATCGATTGGCTTTTCCGTGTATCCCGAGCTCGCCGAAGACGTGCACCAGCTTTATGAGCGGGCCGATTACGCGCTCTACAAGGGCAAGGAATCAAACCGCGGTCATGCGCTTCTGTTCAGCAAGGAACATGTTGCCGCCATCGAGCAGAACCAGCAACTGGAGCAATTGCTCAGCAAGGCTGATCTTGATGCGGAGCTGACCGTCTTCTTCCAGCCCATCGTCAACATCCAAAGCGGCAGGACCGTTTCGTTCGAAGCCCTGGCGCGGTGGAACAGTCCGGTGCTCGGCAACGTCTCGCCTGCCGTGTTCATCCCTGTTGCCGAACGTATCGGGCTGATCAGCGAACTGACCTGCACATTGCTGAGAAAGGCCCTTGCTACGGCCATCACCTGGCCTGAGGAGGTGGGCCTGTCCTTCAACCTGTCCACGCACGACATCAGTTCATCCGACGATGTGGCGACCATTGTCGGCATCATCCTGTCAAGCGGCATGGATCCCAGGCGGCTTGATCTGGAGATCACCGAAACGGCGATGATGTATGATTTTGCCCAGGCCAAGGCCGCTATCGAGATCTTCAAGATCCTCGGCTGCGGGATGGCGCTGGACGACTTCGGCACCGGCTATTCGAGCCTCAGCCAGTTGCACGCGCTGCCGCTGACCAAGATCAAGATCGACCGCAGTTTCGTCTCCGGTCTGCACAAGAACCCGGCAAGCTACAAGATCGTCAAGTCCCTGCTTGCACTCAGCTCCGACATGGATCTGGACTGTGTCATCGAAGGCGTCGAGACCAGCGAGGAGCTCGAGGTGCTCAAGAAGCTCGGCGGGATTCTGGTTCAGGGTTACTATTACTCCGCCCCCGTCGCTGGGAGCGAGATCGGGAGATTTCTTCCCCGGCCCGAATTGGGCCGCAAGGCGGGTTGAGCCTCCTGTCGCAGCGGAGCTGGCGCGTGGTGGTCAACGGTTCTTGCCGGTCAATAGCCGCTCAGGCGGTGCGGGCTTGCTCGCTCGGCTTCAGGCGCTGGATCTTCTTGACCACTTCCGGGATCAGCAAGGCGGGGGCCGGCCTGGAATAGTAATAGCCCTGTATGGCATCGCAGCCTATGTCACGGATCACGGTGACCTCTTCGAGCGTTTCGGCACCTTCGACGACGATGTCAAAACCCAGGCCACGGCCGAGTTCGAGGATCCCGCGCATCACCTTCTGCTTGCGCACATCCGTGTCGATGTCGGAGACGAAGCTCCGGTCGACCTTCAGCTGGTCGAACGGAAGCCGGTTGAGATACCCCAGCGAGGAATAGCCCGATCCGAAATCATCAAGTGACAGCAGCACACCGAGCTGACGCAACGCCGCCAGAACCTTTTCGATGCGCTGTTTGCTCTGGTCGACAAACACCCCTTCCGTAATTTCGATGCAGATCTCGTTGCCCGCCAGGTCATGGCGTTTGAGCGCGTCCTTGACCACCTCGATGAAATTCGGCTGCCACAACTGGATCGGCGAAACGTTTATCGAGATGTGACGGAACCCGAAACCGGCCGCGCGCCATTTCGCAGCCTGTTCGCAGGCCAGTTCGAGAATCAGGGTTCCCAGGTCGACGATCTGGCCGCTGGCCTCGGCGATCGGAATGAACATGCCCGGCGAAATCGGTCCTTCCGCCGGATGGGTCCAGCGTGCCAGCGCCTCGACACCGGCGAGTTGGTGGGTCGCCGGGTTGACCTGCGGCTGGAAGTGAACCTCGATCTCGCGATCGGCGATCGCCAGCCTCAGCATCCGCTCTATCCGCATGTGGTTCTGGAAATCGTCAAGCATCTCGGATGAGAAGAACACCGCCCGGTCGCCCTTTGCCTTGGCCTTGCGCAGGGCGAGGCCGGCGTTGCGGTGGGCCTCATCGGCATCGCTGGCGTCGTGTTGCAGTAGAACGATCCCGATCGAGCCGGTCAGGCGGATTTCGCCGGCGTTGAGTTGCAGCGGCTCATGGATCTCGGTCAGCAGTTTTTCCGCCAGTGTTTCCACCTCCTCGGCCGGGCGGCCATCACCGATCAGCACCGCGAAATGGTCCGCGGCCAGGCGGGCAATCCGGGCGCTGTCTCCGGCAGTGTCCTTGATGCGGGCAGCGATGAGCTTGATCACCCGGTCGCCGACGCTCTGGCCATATCCGTCGTTGACCTGCTTGAACTTGTCGAGGTCGATATGCAGCAGGGTCCACTTGCGCTGCCCCGAGAGACTTTCGCTCAGCGCCTGGTCGAGGTCGTTGAGATGTCTGCTGCGGTTGGCAAGGCCCGTCAACGGATCGGTATAGGCGAGGTGGGCAAGCTTTCCCTGCAGCGCGACCACCCTTTCGAGCCCCTGCGCCAGCGCGCCGATCTCGTCGTTCCGCTTCCTGTAGGGCACCGCGCCCGCTGGGGCTCCGGCAGCCAGGTCCTCGGCATACCGCGAAAGCGCCCTGAGCGGCTTGAGCTCGGCACCCAGGCTGGCGGCGCCGAAGGCGGCGACCAGGACGAGAATGAGGCCGGTTGCAATAATGATCTGCCGCCGCAGCTCGTTTCTTGCCGCGACCAGATCGTCCACCCAGCCGACATCGACGGCCAGTGCGCCGGCGACACTGCCGGTGGCCGTCTGGATCGGCGTCAGATAGGCCAGCCGCATCCGCCCCATCACCGGAACCTCGCCAAGATGCGGCCGGTTGTTGATCAGATTGTCATAGGCGGGGTGCATGATCCCGATCGACATCGGCGGCGGCATCGATCCGTCCGGTCTGCGGAAAGTCGTGGCAAACCGGTCAAACGCCTGGGACTCGGGATTGAGTCTGAACAGGTTGGCGGCACCCTGGTTGATAGCCCCGATCTCCTTGAGAAGCGCGTCATGGGCGTCACGGAAGGTTAGGGCTCCCGTCGGATCCTCCCCTTTCAGCCGCAGGGCCAGCGGAGTACCGGCCTCGTCGCGGATCACTGTGAACTCGGAGGCGAGACGCTCCGCAAACAGTGCCGTGGCTGCCCGCGCGGCGCGGTCGATGCGGATCTCGGAATTCGCTGCGGTCACCTGGTAGAGCTTGAAATAGCCCAGCGTTGCCGTGATGAGAATTGAAACAGAAACGATCAGGACCAGGAGAGTAGTCACCCTGCCGGTTATTCCTTTGAGGAACGTGAGTAATTTGGACATGTTCTGCTGTCCTGACAAAATATAGATGTAATCGACAGGAGTTTAATGTGCAAAACTTGCGCGAAAATGAAGAGGAAAGAGTCAATGTTTCCTGGTTTTGAAGCCGCTTGATTGGCCCGTTTCGAAACGCATGTTCAGTATCAACACAGTTTTCACACTGCGCAACGGGGAAGGGGTGACCGGATCGGCGCGCCATGAGGTCAGGCAAGATCGGCAGGCAGGCGCACGGCGGTGCACGGCAAGAGCGGATTGTTCAGTGGCGTGTCGAAACCTCGACAAGCATCCTGACACTCAGAACGCGAGATCGGCAACCACCGCGTCGAGCACCAGCATGCCCGCTTGCGTGCAGCGGATCCGGTCCGCACCCATCTTCTCGATCATGCCGTGATGGATCAGGAAATCGGTGCGGTCGGGATCGAGTCCTCGCCCGGCCAATGCGCCCCAGCGTTTCAGGTTGATGCCTTCGCGCAGCCGTAATCCCATCAGCAGCAATTCGTCGGCCTGCTCCTGTGCCGTCAGTTCGGTTGTTTCGGTCATACCATGACCGTTTTCTGCAACAAGCTTCAGCCAGGTCTCTGGAGTGCGCTCGGTCGCCGTGGCAATCTTGCCGGTCTTGGTCGACAGCCGGCCATGCGCGCCGGGGCCGATGCCGGCATAGTCGCCATAACGCCAGTAGGTCAGATTGTGCCGGCTCTCGGCGCCAGGCCGGGCGTGGTTCGACACCTCGTAGGCGGGCAGCCCGTGCCGCTCGCACACCCGATGGGTGAGTTCATAAAGCTCGGCGGAAAGGTCGCCATCGGGGACGATCAGCTTGCCGGCCTTGTGCAATCCGTAAAACGGTGTGCCTTCCTCGATCGTCAGCTGGTAGAGCGACAGGTGGTCGGCGGCCAGCGAAATGGCCTCTTCCAGTTCCGCTGCCCAGGCCTCCGCGGTTTGATCCGGCCGCGCATAGATCAGGTCGAACGACATCCGCGGGAAGATTTCGCGCGCCAGCCCGATGGCTTTCAGCGCCTCGGCCCGGTTGTGCAGCCGTCCCAGCCGTTTCAGGTCAGGGTCGTTGAGGGCCTGCACGCCCATCGACACCCGGTTGACCCCCGCCTGCCGGTAGCCGCGAAACCGGCCGGCCTCGACACTCGACGGGTTGGCCTCCAGCGTGATCTCGATCCCTTCCGGCACCACCCAGGCGTCGCGAACCGCATCGAGAATGGCGCCGACCGTGTCGGGTGACATCAGCGACGGCGTGCCGCCGCCAAAGAACATGCTGGTGACAACCCTGGGGCCCGACATGGCCCGCATCGCTGCGATTTCCTGCTTGAAAGCCGCAACATAGGCCTGCTGGTCGATACCGGCATGCCGGACATGGCTGTTGAAATCGCAATAGGGGCATTTTGCGGCGCAGAACGGCCAGTGCAGGTAGACGCCGAACCCGGGCTTGCCGGTGTCCGGCGCAATGCTGTCGGCTGCATGGGTGGCGTTCACGCCGGTACCGCTGTGGGTGCCGGATCCGGATACCGGTTGGTCCGTTGGGCGGGACGGCGTGCTCACGTTGCGGCTACACCGAGACGTTGTTCCGCAAACAGCTTGAAGGCGCGCGCGCGGTGCGACAGCGCGGTCGCCTGGCCGGGAGTCCAGCCATGCTTTTCTTCAGCCGGCATTTCGCCGAATGTGCGGCTATGGCCATCGGGGCGGAACACCGGATCGTAGCCGAAGCCCAGCGACCCGCGCGGTGGCCAGACAAGAACGCCGTCCGCCTCGCCGCGATAGAAGCTGACCTCGCCCGTGGGCGTTGCCAGGCACAGCACGCTGACAAAGCGTCCGGTACGCTGCGCGTCGGTTTCCGCGCCGCGCGCCTTGAGCGCATCCTCGACCTTCTGCATGGCCACGTTGAAGTCGCGGCTTCCGTCTTCAAGCGTCGCCCAGTCGGCAGTGTACACTCCGGGTGCGCCATCGAGCGCGTCGACCACCAGGCCTGAATCATCCGACAATGCGATCAGCCCCGAGGCCTTCGCGGCGGCAAGCGCCTTGGTTGCCGCATTGGCCTCGAATGTATCGCCGGTTTCCTCGGGTTCCGGCAGCCCGAGTTCTGCCGCCGAGGTGACCTCGACGCCGAGCGGTCCGCACAGGTCACGGATTTCCGAGATCTTGCCGGCATTGTGGCTGGCGACCAGCAGTTTGGTGAGGGGCGCGTCCGTCATCGGTGTTACAGCGGTCCTGCGACCGTTTCCTTCTGCATGGCGACCAGATCGGCAATCCCGTTCTTGGCCAGTTCCAGAAGTTCGAGCAATTGTTCCTGCGTGAACGGCTCGGCTTCGGCCGTGCCCTGGATCTCGACGATGCCGCCCGAGCCGGTCATGACGAAATTGGCGTCCGTTTCCGCCGCGGAATCCTCGAGATAGTCGAGATCGATCACCGGCTGCGAGGCAAAGATGCCGCAGGAGACGGCGGCGACATTGTCCTTGAGCACGCGCTCGGTGCGAACCATGGCCCGCGCTTCCATCCACTTCAGGCAGTCGTGCAGCGCGATCCATGCGCCTGTGATGGCGGCCGTGCGGGTGCCGCCATCGGCCTGGATGACGTCGCAATCGACCGTGATCTGGCGTTCGCCGAGTTCTTCGAGATTGACGACGGCGCGCAGCGAGCGGCCGATCAGGCGCTGGATTTCAAGCGTCCGGCCGCCCTGCTTGCCCGAGGAGGCTTCGCGGCGCATGCGGTCGCCTGTCGAGCGCGGCAGCATGCCGTATTCGGCGGTGACCCAGCCCTTGCCACCATTGCGCAGCCACGGTGGAACCCGTTCTTCAAGACTGGCGGTGCAAAGCACATGGGTGTCGCCGAACTTGACCAGGCAAGAGCCCTCGGCGTGCTTGGAAACGTTGCGTTCGAAGCTGACCGCCCGCATCTTGTCTGTGTTCCGGCCCGATGGGCGCATGATATCTCTCCTGATTTCAATGTTGCCGCCTTCTATCGGCGCGCGCCGCCCGATGCAAAGAAAAAGCGCTCCACCCCGACGATTGCGCCGAGGCTGATGCCAATGCCGCCAGGTGCGGGTTGCCTCTTCCGTGTTGAGGCGCAAATACCTATATTCCCGCTAGGCAGCGCCGCAGGCGGCCTGTAGGAAACTGCACATGACCATGACCAAGACATGACCATGAACACCCCATCCATCCCGGCGGACCTTGTCGGGGCGCTTGACGAACGTTCGCGCGAAATTTTCCGCGCACTGGTGGAAAGCTACATGGAATCCGGCGATCCGCTCGGCTCCCGCAGTCTTTCGCGGATGTTGCCGATGTCGCTGTCACCGGCATCCATCCGCAACGTGATGAGTGATCTCGAGGATCTCGGCCTGATCTACGCACCCCATGTCAGTGCCGGCAGGCTGCCGACCCAGAAGGGCCTGCGCTTCTTTGTCGACGCCTTCATGCAGGTCGGCGATCTGCAGCCGGAGATGCGCCAGACAATTGAGCGTCAGGTCCATTCCGAAGACACCAGCCGTCCGGTCGAGACACTGCTGACAGAGGCCAGCCAGATGCTGTCGGGCATGACCCGCGGGGCAGGCCTCGTCATCGCCGCCAAGCAGGATTCCACCATCCGCCATATCGAGTTCATCAGGCTCGACCCAAAGCGGGCGCTGGTGGTGCTGGTCGGTGGCAACGACCAGGTCGAGAACCGTGTGATGGAATTGCCGGATGGCGTTACCGCCGGACAATTGACCGAGGCGGCTAATTTTCTCAATGCCCATCTGGCCGGAAGGACGATGAGCGAGGTCCGCCAGGAACTGGAACGGATCACCGACGAGGTCCGCTCCGAGCTCGATGTGCTCTCGCGCGATCTGGTAGAGCGCGGCCTGGCGGTCTGGGCCGGAAGCCGCGAGGGTGCCAGCACCGCGCGGCTCATCGTGCGTGGCCGCGGCAATCTTCTGGAAGGCCTTTCTGCTGGCGAGGAGCTCGATCGTCTCAAGCTGCTGTTTGACGAACTTGAGCGCAAGGAAAGCCTGATCGAGCTGATGACGCTGGCCGAGGAGGGCTCCGGTGTGCGGATCTTCATCGGATCGGAAAACAAGCTGTTTTCGCTCTCGGGCTCATCCCTGATCGTGGCGCCCTGGCGCGACGGCGAGGACAAGGTCGTGGGCGCCGTCGGCATCATCGGCCCGACCCGGCTCAACTACGCCCGTATTGTCCCGATGGTCGATTACACCGCGCAGCTGGTCTCGCGCCTGGTTCGCAAATAGCGCGGCGGCCGGGCCAGGACATGGCTGCCGCAGGGCGGCTTGGCAGGGTTCCGCAGATTGCGGTTTTCGCTTGCCCTGCAGGCCGGCGCAAGCACGCCGCCGCGTTGCAGGGCCTTGATTTTTACGGCCCGAACGTCGATATGCGTGGCATATCTCCGGGTCATCCATGCAATCGGTGATCCTCAGACACTCATCACAACAGTCAGGACATGCACAACATGAGCGATGAAAGCCAGGGCCGCGAACACGATAAGCCGCAGGCCGACGCCGCACCCGAGGTTGAACAGGCCGCCAATCCTGGCCAGGAACAGGAGCTGGACCCGATGCAGGTGCTGATGGCCGAGATTGCCGATCTCAAGGACCAGCGCCTGCGCATGGCCGCCGAGATGGAAAATCTGCGCCGCCGCACCGCGCGCGAGATCAAGGACGCCAAGAGCTACGCCATTTCCGGCTTCGCCCGTGACATGCTGCAGGTCTCCGACAATCTTCAGCGCGCCCTCGCGGCGGTTCCGGAACAGTCCGAGGCTGCGTCCGACAACGGCCTGAAGACCCTCGTCGAGGGTGTCGAACTGACCGAACGCGCGATGCTGTCGACGCTGGAGCGTCACGGTGTGCGCAAGCTCGAGCCGATGGGCCAGAAGTTCGATCCGAACTTCCACCAGGCCATGTACGAGGTCCCAAACACCGAGGTGCCCAACAACACCGTCCTCGACGTGGTTCAGCCCGGCTACGTGATCGGCGACCGGATGTTGCGTCCGGCCATGGTCGGCGTTTCCAAGGGTGGCCCCAAGGAAACCGCGCAGCCCGAAGCCGCGCAATCAGATTCCGATGGCCCGGATCCGGCCTCCGGCTACGACGTCTGAGGCCTGCCCCGGCGGGGAGAGGAACCACCCATGACCCCGCTTGATGCACTCGACTATGCCGGTGTCGCGGTCTTTGCCGCCACCGGCGCGCTGGCCGCCTCGCGCAAACAGCTCGACATGATCGGCTTCGTCTTTCTTGCCGCCGTGACCGGCATTGGCGGCGGCACCTTCCGCGACATCGTGCTCGGCGCAACGCCGGTGTTCTGGGTTGGCAAGCCCGCCTACCTGGTCGTCTGCGTCTTTGTCGCGGTGATTGTCTATTTCACCGCGCACCTGGTGGAATCGCGCTATCGGCTCTTGCTCTGGCTCGACGCCATCGGTCTCTCCGCCTATGCGGTGATGGGCGCGGCCAAGGGTCTGGCGCTCAGCGGCTCGCCGATCGTCGCCCTTGTAACAGGAATGATGACGGCGACACTGGGCGGCATCCTGCGGGATCTTCTCTCCGGCGAGCCTTCGGTGCTGATGCGTCCCGAAATCTATGTCTCGGCTGCTCTGGTCGGGGCCGGCGGTTATGTCGCCGCCAGCCTGCTCGGCGCGCCACTGATCCTGGCGTCGGCCATCGGTGTCACCGCCGCCTTTGCCGTCCGCGGCGGCGCCATTCGCTATGGCTGGGCGTTTTCGCCCTACCGCTCACGCGCAGGCCGCCCGCCCGAAGACGTCATGTAAGGCAGGCTGGGGTCAGACGAACCCGGCGTCGAGGGCGGCGTCCTTGAGCGACAGTTGCGGCCGTGGGCCGATCTGCTGGATCACCAGGCCGGCGGCCAGGCTGCCGAGCTTGCCGCAGACATCGAGCGGCTTGCCGTGGGCGTAGCCGTGCAGGAAACCCGCCGCATAGAGATCGCCCGCGCCGGTGGTATCGACCACCTCATCAATGTCGATCGCGTCGATGTCGTAGCGTTCATCACCCCGGACGATGACCGAGCCATGCTCGGAACGTGTGATCGCCGCAAGCTTGCAGTCCTTGCGCAGCTGCGACACCGCATGTTCGAAATTGTCGGTCTGGTAGAGCGACTTGGCTTCGTCCGCATTGGCGAAGATGATGTCGATGGTACCCGAGCGCATCAGCTCGAGAAACTCGTTTCGGTAACGGTCGACACAGAACGGGTCCGACAGCGTCATCGACATTTCCCGGCCATGCTTGTGGCCGATGTCGGCGCAGAGCCGGATCGCATCCTTGGCCCGTGGCGGATCCCACAGGTAGCCTTCGAAATAGGTGACCTTGCTGCCGGCCACCACGTCGGCTTCAACGTCTTCGGGGCCAAGCTCGACACTGGCGCCGAGATAGGTGTTCATCGAACGCTCGCCATCCGGTGTCACGAAGATCATCGAGCGCGCGGTGGGCGGCGTGTCTTTCAGTGGCCGGGTCTCGAAATGAACCCCTTGCGCCCGGATGTCGTGGTTGAAGATCTTGCCGAGCTGGTCATCGGCCACCTTTCCGAAATAGGCCGACCGGCTGCCGAAACTGGCGATGCCGGCCGCCGTGTTGCCGGCGCTGCCGCCCGAGGCCTCGATGGCGGGGCCCATGCGGGAATAGAGCAGTTCCGCCCGCTCGGCGTCGATGAGGTTCATCGCGCCCTTGATGATGGCATTGTCGACGAGAAAGGTCTCGTCGCAGCGGGCGATGATATCGACAATCGCATTGCCGATGCACAGGACGTCGAACTGGCTCATTCCGTTTCCTCGTTACCGAACTGCGATCGTGCTGCGCAGCCGGTCCTCTCTTATCGGTTTTTGGTCGGGATGGAACCCCGCCAAAGGTGCGTGCCGTGCCGAGGCTCAGCTTTTCCCCGGCTCAACCAGCCGCCGCTTGAGTTCATACAGCGCCTCCAGCGCCTCGCGCGGGGTCATGTCGTCCGGGTTGATTTCTGTGAGGTAGGCGTCGGACTGCGACGGTCCCTTTGCAGCCTTCTCCACTCCCCTGTGCACGGGCACCGCAAACAGCGGCAGGTCGTCGACCAGCCGTGCCGCCGGGTTTTCCCGCTCGCTGGTTTCAAGCAGCTGCAGCACCTCGCGGGCGCGTGACACCACCGCGTCGGGCAGGCCCGCAAGCCGCGCCACCTGGATGCCGTAGGAGCGGTCTGCGGCACCGGCGCCGACCTCGTGCAGGAACACGACGTCGCCCTGCCATTCCTTGACCTTCATGGTGGCGTTCGAAAGCCGCGGCAGTTTCTCCGACAGCGCGGTGAGCTCGTGAAAATGGGTCGCGAACAGGCCCCGGCAACAGTTCTGGGCATGCAGATGCTCGACCGCCGCCCAGGCGATCGACAACCCGTCGAAGGTGGCGGTGCCACGGCCGATCTCATCGAGGATGACCAGCGAGTGCGGCCCGGCCTGGTTGAGGATCGCCGCGGTCTCGACCATCTCGACCATGAAGGTCGAGCGCCCGCGCGCCAGATCATCCGAGGCCCCGACCCGCGAGAACAGCCGGTCGACCACGCCGATATGGGCACTGCCTGCTGGCACGAACGAGCCCATCTGCGCCATGATGGCAATCAGCGCGTTCTGTCGCAGAAAGGTCGACTTGCCGCCCATGTTGGGCCCGGTCAGCAGCCAGATCGCGCCGCCATCATCGCTTCCCTCGGGTGGCGACAGGTTGCAGTCATTGGCGACAAACGGCTGCGCTGCCTGCTTTCTCAGCGCCTGCTCGACCACCGGATGGCGTCCCGCGACGATCTCGAAGGCGAGGCTGTCGTCCACCTTCGGGCGCGAGTACCCCTGCTCCTGGGCAAGCTCCGCGAGTGCGGCGGTCACGTCGATCACCGACAGCGCGTCTGCTGCCGCCTTGATCGCATCGGCGTGGGCCACAACCATCAGCACCAGCTCGTCAAAGGCCGATAGTTCGATCGCCAGCGCTTCGCCCGCCGCATTGGCGATGCGGGTTTCCAGATCCGAGAGTTCGGTGGTGGTAAACCGCATGGCATTGGCCATGGTCTGCCGGTGGATGTATTTGGACTTGGCCTCGTCGCCCTCGGTCAGCGGTCCGGCATTGAGCGCCGTCACCTCGATGAAATAGCCCAGCACATTGTTATGCTTGATCTTGAGAGACCGGACCCCGGTTTCCTCGGCATAGGACAGCTGCAGCCCGGCAATCACCCGCCGCGACTGATCTCTCAGCGCCCGGAGTTCATCGAGTTCCGGCGAGTGTCCTGCCCGCACAAAGCCGCCGTCGCGCTTCATCAGCGGCAATTCGTCGTCAAGTGTCGCTGCCAGCCGAGCGCCGATCTCGCCGGGAACCGCCCTGAGTGCATTCACCGCACTTTGCAAATGCGGTGGCGTTTCCCCGTCGCCAAACAGTGCGGCGATATCGGTGGCGGCCTTCAATCCGGCAAGAATGGCGCCGAGATCGCGCGGTCCGCCGCGGTTGAGCGCCAGCCGCGACAGTGCTCGCGGCATGTCGGAGACGCCCTTGATCGCCCGCCGCAGTTTCTCGCTCAGGCCGGGATTGGCGATCAGATGCGAAACGCCGTCGAGCCGCGCATTGATGGCATCCGGATCGGTCAGCGGCGCCATCAGCCATTCGGCGAGCTTGCGTCCGCCGCCGCCGGTCACGGTCCGGTCGACTGCCTTGATCAGGCTGCCCTGCCGCTCGCCCGACAGTGTCCGCACCAGCTCGAGGCTTGCCCGCGTCGCCGGGTCGATGAACATCCGCGCGCCGTCGCTTTCACGCTCGGGCCGGCCCAGCGGCGGCCGCTCGGAAATCTGGGTCTTCTCGACATAGGCAATCGCCGCCGCCGCCGCCGCCAGTTCCGCCCGCGAGAAACTGCCGAAACCATCCAGCGAGCTGACTTCGAAGAACCGCGCGATCCGGCCTTCCGCCGAGGCGCTGTCAAAAAGCACCGCCGGCTGCGGTGCGGCTACCCGGCCGAGCTGGTCGACCAGCGGCCGAAGCTCCGGGTCGTGGAACACGTTGTCGGCCAGGATCAGCTCGCGCGGCTCCACCCGGGCAATGTCGGCCAGAAGCCGCGCCAGCCGGCTTTCGCCGACATGAAACGCACCGGTGGAAATGTCGATCCAGGCCAGCCCGAACTGGGATTCACCCGCGCCCTTGACCCGGGCCAGCGCCATCAGGAAGTTCGACTGCGACGGATCGAGCAGCTTTTCCTCGGTCAGCGTCCCGGGCGTGACCAGCCGGGTCACGTCGCGCCGTACCACAGATTTCGAGCCGCGTTTCTTCGCCTCCGCCGGGTCCTCGGTCTGCTCGCAGACGGCGACCCGGAAGCCGAGCGAAATCAGCTTCTGCAGGTAATCGTCTGCCGCATGCACCGGCACGCCACACATCGGGATATCCTGGCCCAGGTGCTGGCCGCGCTTGGTCAGCGTGATGCCGAGCGCCCGCGACGCGTCCACCGCGTCCTCGAAGAACAGCTCGTAGAAATCCCCCATCCGGTAGAACAGCAGCGAATCCGGATTGTTCGCCTTGATCTCGATGAACTGCTCCATCATCGGCGTCGCGGTCGCCCGGCTTTCCGGCGAGGCAAGCTGGGCGGTCGTCAGTATGGCAGGATTAAGCGGGGATTCGGCGTTCAAGAGGTAATGCCTGTCTTGGGTTTTCAAATCTTTGCGATGTAAGCTTCACCGGCCGCGCGGCTTTACAGGCCGTGCCAACCACCCTAACGGTGGGATGAGGACAAAGACAACAGTTACGAGGCGCCATACACAAGGTCGCCCACAACGGGATGGAGACATATGCCAGGGACGGACAAGTCAGATCGCTCGATTTCTCAGGTCACCGATCAGGAGGCGCTGGATTTCCACGCCCGCGGCCGGCCCGGCAAGCTCGAAATCAACCCGACAAAACCCATGGCGACGCAGCGCGATCTGTCGCTGGCCTATTCGCCGGGCGTTGCCGTTCCGGTCAAGGCCATTGCCGAGGATCCCTCGCGCGCCTTCGACTACACCGCAAAGGGCAACATGGTGGCCGTCATTTCCAATGGCACCGCCATTCTGGGCCTTGGCAATCTCGGCGCCCTGGCCTCCAAACCGGTGATGGAAGGCAAGTCGGTGCTGTTCAAGCGCTTCGCCGACGTCGATTCCATCGATCTGGAGGTCGACACCGAAAATGTCGACGAGTTCATCAACTGCGTGCGGTTTCTGGGGCCGAGCTTCGGCGGCATCAATCTCGAGGACATCAAGGCGCCCGATTGCTTCATCATCGAGCAGCGCCTGCGCGAGATCATGGATATCCCGGTGTTCCATGATGATCAGCACGGCACCGCGATCATCGCGGTTGCGGGCCTGATCAACGCGCTGCATCTGACCGACCGTGATCTCAAGACCACCAAGCTCGTCTGCAACGGCGCTGGTGCCGCGGCAATCGCCTGCGTCGAGCTGGTCAAGGCGATGGGGTTTGCGCCGCAGAACATCACGCTCTGCGACACCAAGGGCGTGATCTACAAGGGCCGCACCGAGGGCATGAACCAGTGGAAATCGGCCCATGCGGTGGAGACCAAGGCACGCTCGCTGGCCGATGCCATGGAAGGTGCCGACGTCATTTTCGGTCTTTCGGCCAAGGGTGCCCTGACCAACGAGATGATCGCCTCGATGGCCAAGAACCCGATCATCTTCGCCATGGCCAATCCGGACCCGGAAATCACGCCCGAAGAGGTCGCCTCGATCCGCAATGACGCGATCATGGCGACCGGCCGCTCGGACTACGCCAACCAGGTCAACAATGTCCTCGGATTCCCCTACATCTTCCGCGGCGCGCTGGATGTGCGGGCCACCACCATCAACGAGGACATGAAGATCGCTGCCGCCCAGGCGCTGGCCAATCTGGCCCGCGAGGATGTGCCCGACGATGTCGCCGCGGCCTATCAGGGCGTCCGCCCCCGCTTCGGTCCGCAATACATCATTCCGGTGCCGTTCGATCCGCGCCTGATCTCGGCTATTCCTGTTGCGGTCGCCAGGGCCGCGATGGACTCGGGGGTGGCGCAGAAGCCGATCCTCAACATGGACGCCTATGCCCAGGAGCTCTCCGCCCGGCGCGACCCTATCGCCTCGACGCTGCAGCGGCTTTACGAGCGTGTCCGCCGCCACCCGCGCCGCGTCGTCTTCGCCGAGGGCGAGGAAGAGCAAGTCATGCGTGCCGCTGTTTCCTATGTGAACCAGCGGCTCGGCACCGCCTGCCTTCTGGGCCGCGAAGAGCAGATGCGCGAGACCGCAAAACAGGCTGGCATCGATCTCGACCGTCCGGGTCTCGAACTGGTCAATGCCCGCGTCTCGCGCCGTGTCGATGCCTACACCGACTATCTCTATGCAAGGCTGCAGCGCAAAGGCTACCTGCACCGCGATTGCCAGCGGCTGATCAACACCGACCGCAACCATTTCGGCGCCTGCATGGTGGCTCTCGGCGATGCCGATGCCATGGTCACCGGCACGACGCGGAACTATTCGACCGCGCTCGAGGACATTCGCCGCTGCGTCGACGTCAAGCCCGGCCACCGGATGATCGGCGTCTCCCTGGCACTGTGCCGGGGCCGCACCGTGTTTGTCGCCGATACCGCCGTCATCGACATGCCCAACTCCGAGGAACTGGCTGATATTGCCGAGGAAGCCGCAGGCATGGCCCGCAGGCTCGGCTACGAGCCGCGCGTGGCGATGCTGGCCTATTCAACCTTCGGTCACCCGACCGGCGAGCGCTCGGAACGGGTGCGCGACGCGGTCAGGATCCTCGACAAGCGCCGGGTCGATTTCGAGTATGACGGCGAGATGGCGGCCGATGTGGCGCTCAATTCCAAGGTGATGGAGCAATACCCTTTCTGCCGCCTGTCGGGCACCGCTAACGTGCTGGTCATGCCGGCGTTCCACTCGGCCTCGATCTCGACCAAGATGCTGCAGGAACTCGGTGGCTCAACCGTCATCGGCCCGCTGCTGGTCGGCCTCGACAAGTCGATCCAGATCGTCTCGATGGGTGCCAAGGATTCCGACATCGTCAACATGGCGGCGATTGCGGCCTACAACGCGTCGAACTGAGCGGCGGAGAGCAGGCAGTGCTTCGGTTCAGGCGCGCTTGAGCAATAGCGGTTCGTAAATTTCCGCCGGTTGTTGTTCGGCCTGCGGCTTGCGAACGAACCAGACCGACTTGCGTCCGAGCATCAGCTGTTCCGGCTTGACCGGCTGGTCTGCAAAGAACTCGTCCACGGCGCGCGAGGCGCCGGGCCATTTCGGTTCGGCGTAATCATCGAACACCACGATGCCGCCCGGGACCAGCTGGTCATAGAGCACGTTGAGGCAGTCGAGATGCGATTCATAGATATCGCAGTCGATGAACATGAAGCAGTACTTGCGCCGGCGCATCCGGGGCAGCGTTTCGGAAAAGAACCCCTTCACCACGTGGCCGTTGACACGGTAGGTGTCGAAGAATGCAATCAGCCGACCCGGCACATCCATCGCATGGCGGAACTTGCGGCGGATCTTGAAGCGGAAGCGGAACGGGCCGAGATCGGCGTCGAGAATCCGGTCTTGGGGAAATCCCTCGAAACTGTCGCAGGCAAAAAGCGGCTTTCCGGGCGCGAGATCGCGCATCCTGCGGCCCATCAGGCGGGTGCTGCCGCCGCGGTACACGCCACACTCGATGACGTCACCCTCAAGCTCCAGGCTCTCTTCCAGAAGCCAGATCAAAGGGCTCTGATGGCATTCGTCATCAAGCCGGCGCCAGTACTCCGCCTGGCCGGCTTCTGTTTCCATCAATTTTGCGATCTCGTCGTCGTGACGGATCCGGAGCCGGTCAACCCGCTTCATCCGCGGTCCGCCATCTGCTGATGGCGGTTCGGAAATTCTGCGGCCTTTTGCAAATGCTGCACGAACTCAAACCTTCAAAGTGCATTTTCGGCTTGCAGCAGACCGTGCGGAAGCGATCCTCGGGTTCGGCTGCAACATGAAGATCCAGACTGCGGCATTCATGGTTAATTTTGGTTTAATTCCGGATGGTCACTCACAGCAATACGCCTTTGAAATGCAACCCTAAAAGGTGGCCTGTAACTCAGATGCGGACAATTCACTGGTAACGCGGGCCGCCGCGCTGGCCCCGGTGCCGCGATACGCGTATCTGCACTCGGGGATTTGGCCATGCCGCCCGTCAGAAAACGGCTTTCCGGTAACCGACGGGACGCGGGAAGCGGTCACGGTCTGGCAACCGAACTGACCTCAAGCCGGAAAGAAAATGATTCCTTGAGCGGGTTGGGTGAGATAATCGCAAGCAGTGCGCCCGTGTCAGTGGACTTTGGTCGGAGCTTTGTCCAGTGTTGACGCCCTTTCGGAGCCAAATCGAAAACGGAGATATCAATTCTCGATGAGCGCCTTAACAGCTGAAACACCTGCCCGGAAACCGGATTTGGTCTCGATACTGGCAAGCCTTGGCCTGATGGTTTTTCTGGCGGCAAGCCTGTCGGTGCCGGGGGGGTATTCAATCGGCACCGCGATAATTGCCATTGCGGGTCTGGTCTTTCTCGCGAAGCGCCTTTTCGCCCGCGCACCGTTGATCCAGCCCACTCTGGCTGGAAAGCTGCCTCTGGTCTTCATGGCTTTTGCGTTCGTCGGCGCAGCGATCAGCCTGTGGCAGCAGGCCCCGGCCGGCTACTATGAAATGTATATTCCGTTCCTGTGGGCGCCGCTGATTTTCCTGGCCGTGCTGGACGGTCGGGTCGATCGCCGCTTCATATGGCTTGGGTGTTTGCTGGGCGCCGGCCTTGCATGCGCCATCGCCATGTATCAATCGATCCACCTTGGCGCCGAACGGCCGAGCGGCTTCCTGACCAGTCCGATTTTCTTCGGCAACAATGCGCTTCTGTTGGGCTCGGTTACGCTTGCCGGCAGACATGACCCGCCCTTCAACCTGCGCAAGCCGGTTTGGCTTGCATTGGCCTATGCCGGCTTCTTACTGGGACTCGCCGCCAGTCTGTTGACCCTTTCAAAAGGAGGTTGGCCGCTCGCGCCTCTCGTTTTTGCCTGGGTTGTCGTCGAGGATTTCTGGCGCGCCTCCAGGCGCGAAAGGCTGTCACTGGTTCTCGTGGCCGTGACCTTTCTCGCGCTTCTGCCGCTCATGCCGGTCAAGAGTACCATGGAACGCATCAACCATGCCGCGATCGGGGCGATGGAATGGTTCCGGAGCGGGGAAATGGTTGACGGTTCCGTATCGCCGCGCCTGGAGCTGTGGAAGCTCGGGTTGACCATCTGGCCTGAAAAACCCTGGCTTGGGCACACAAGGGAGGGGGTGACGCAGAGAATTGAGCAAAACTTCGCTCACAAAGATGTAGCCAATGGGCTGGGTGGCTTCGGGGCCCTGCACAGTGAGCCGATACAGATCCTTGCGGAAAAGGGCCTGGCTGGCCTGTTGAGCTGGGCATTGGTGTACGCCGTGTCCGCTGTCGTGTTCTGGCGCGCTTACTTGAGGCCAGAACCGGTCAGGAAGATGCTGGGACAGGCCGGGCTCATCACCCTCGCGGGATCGTTTGTCTTCGGCCTCTCGGATACGTATCTGATCTGGAACGTCAACCGGCAGCTCTTTGTCTTTTTCGTCATGACGATGGCGGCGCTGCTGCTTGCGGAAAGCAAAAGATCGGCATAGCGCCCGATTTTTTCCCTTCTCGCGCCAGCCAGAACGAACGCCTTGCCCTTCTGCTGCTGTCTGCAGTTGATCGGCAGCGCACGCGAAGACGCAAGGCGTCTGGCCCTTCAAGGGGGTCCGATTGGTTCGCGCAGAGCGAAAAGTCCGCGATGTTTACGCCGCGAAACGCGAAGCGTCGGCGCCGTAGTGATTGATGTAACGGCCGTTGATCTGCTTGACCGGCAGGATCACCAGCACATCGGTGGTGCCGAAGGCGCTATCGACGACGGCTTCGTGAGAGACCAGCGCCCCGATCCTGAGATAGCCCTTGATCAGCGGCGGCATCGCGGTGAGCGCTGCGCGGGGATTGATCGCTTCGACGGGCATCATGTCCGTTGACAGGCCACGGCCGGCGATCGCGCTCACTTTCCAGTCCGCATCGGCTGCGCAGCTGTGATTGAGAAACGACAGCGCCAGCGCATGCGCATGGGGACGGTCGCCGGGGAACGAGGCGCACCCGAACATCACGTCAATGCCATGGGCAAGCGCATAGGCCCAGTTGCCCTGCCACAGCGCTTCAAGCGTCCGGCGGGTGCGGTATTCGCGCAGCACGCAGGATCTGCCAAGCTCGAGAAAGCGCTTGCCGGGGTTGCGCGCGGCCAGATCCATCACATCGTACTCGCTTTGCGAGTAGAAACCGTCATGGCGCGCTGCGACCTCCTGCCGGAGCAGCCGGTAGGTCCCGACGATCTGTTCCTCGACGGCACCGGCAAGGGCCGTGTCGAGCACCAGGAGATGATCGCAATAACGGTCGATCGTGTCGAAATCCCGCTTCTGCCGCATGGCGTCTTCGGGAAGTTTTGCCCCCATCTCCTCGACGAACACCCTGTAGCGCAACACCTGTGCGGCCTCGATCTCGCTCCGCGTTGCGGCCAGCCGGACTTCCAGCGAACCGATACGGCCAAGCACCCGGCTTGCCGGCTCGTAGCCGGCGAGGGGGGCCGGGAATGGATGAGAAACAGACCGGTTCAATTGCGTTTCCATGGGTAATCTCCCGCTTGGTGATGCCGGGTATCAACCATGATTCTGCGACATCCGAGTGACATTTGCCATCCCGCATGTGGTAATTTGGAGGTCATACTGTGTTCCGGCAAGGCCGATGCGATGAAAACCCTTGCTGACCTTCAAGTGGAGACTTGTCTGCGAGACGGACCTTAGCCCGCAGCGCGCACTCTCTTGCCGGCGGTCATGGTCACAAGCTGCAGCAGCCACTCCGGATCGACCGGTTTTTCCGCATGTCCATCAGCTCCAGCGGCAAGCAGGTCGTCCCGGGTCGACGCCTGTCCGTCGGCCGTCAGCACGATGATCGGCAGACGGGCGAGGTGGCCCGCGGCTTCCTCCGCGCGGATCTGTTCGATGGCGCTGCGTCCATCGAGTTCCGGCATGGACAGGTCGGTGATGACGAGGTCGTAGCCGGCGGAGCCGCCGGGGCGTTCCATCGCCTGGGTTACCAGGTCGCGTCCGTTGACCACGACAGTCACGCGGTGGCCCTGACGCGCGAGATTGGTGCGCACGACCAGCGCGTTGACCGGATCGTCCTCGGCAAGAAGGATATCGAGGGTCGGGTTGTCGGACGACCGCTCCAGCATCACCGGCCTGGGCTTGCCGCACAACCGGTCGCGATCCTCACGGTCGTCGCGGCGGGTCAGCACATTGATCAGCGAGTCCCGCCGGACCGGACGAACCAGCCAGGCATTGGCGCCATGGCCGGAATGACTTTCCAGATCGCGGCTGTCTTCCGGCGCGATCACCAGAGTACGGGCGATGTCGTTGGGAAGTTCGATCGGCGCCGATGCCAGAAGGCTATCCGCGCGATCGGCGAACCGGCGATCGATGACGATGTCGCTGATCTGGGCGCCGGAGCGGCACAGCCGGGTCAGCGCTGCAATCATGCTTTCGGCGTCGTCGGCAGTCTCGGCGATTCCGCCAAGATCCCGGATCGTCCACAGCAGGGCTGTCGAGACCGGACCGCGTGGTGCGATCAACAGCACGGCACGGTCGGCCAGCGGGCCACGAACCGGAGCGCCGTTCTCCGGCACCGCCAGTTCCCTCACCGGCACGGTGAAACGGAAAGCGCTGCCTTGCCCCGGCGTCGAGGCCACGCCGATCTCACCGCCCAGCGCCTCGACGATGCGCGCGGAAATGGACAGCCCAAGACCGGCGCCGCCATGCTTGCGGGTCGGACCGTTGCTGGCCCGTTCGAACTCACCAAAAATCCGCGCCTGATCGGAGTCCTTCAGTCCCGGTCCGGTGTCGGACACGATGAACGCAAGCTGGCCGTCTTCACGCGTCACTTCGATCAGCACGCCGCCGGTTTCGGTAAACTTTATGGCGTTGCCGACCAGGTTGAACAGCACCTGTCGCAGCCTGCCGATGTCGGAGGTGATCCGCCGCGGCGCTTCCGGTGCGATGTGAACCGCAATCTCGATGCCTTTCTCGTGGGCGCGCGAGGCCATCAGTTCCGACACGCCGTTGACCAGGTCTTCGAGACTGCCTTCCTCGTGCCGAAGGTGCAGGCGGCCGGCCTCGATCGAGGTTACATCGAGCAGATCCTCGATCAGCGACAAGAGCGCCATGCCGGATTCGCTTGCGGTTTTCAGATAGCTTGCCTGTTCGGGCGTTGTCTGGGTCTGCTCGAGCAGGTGGGTCATGCCCAGAATGCCGTTGAGCGGCGTGCGGATCTCATGGCTGACGGTTGCCAGGAAACGCGATTTGGCATGGTTGGCGGCTTCCGCTCTTTCCCGTGCATCGACCAGTTCGGCTTCGGTGCGCCTTGCCTCGGTGATGTTGCGACCGATGCATTGCCGGGTCAGTGTGCCGGATACGGGATCGCGGGCCGTGGTCTCGTGCCAGGACCAGATGGTCTGCTCCGGCCCTTCGCCGAGCAGCAGTTCGAGAGGGCCTTGGCCGCTGGAATCGACCGGTTCGACCCCGGCCATGGCGAGCGTCAGGCCGACCGGATTGTCAAATCCCGTCGCGGTCCTGAAAGTCTCGTTTGCATAGACGATCTGGCCGTTCAGGCTGCAAATGACCACCATGTCGCCTAGCGCATCAAACAGCCCGGCGAGCTGGTTGGAAAATTCGCCCAGTTCCCACTTGCGGTCACTCTCATGTTCCTGAAACCGGTTGGCGACCGGTTTCGCACGGGCCGGGTTTGTCGCTGCGGAGATGTTGAAGGACCGTCGCAACAAGGGCATGGCCGCGAAAACCGCGATCCCGGCCACCGAGGCAAGCAGCACAGCGGGCGCGTTGAAGGCCACCGAGGCTGCGGTGGCGCCCAGCGCGGCTGCAACCGCGAACAACGGTCGCGATGCCGGGGTATCCGGGATCTCCGGCGAGCGCCGTTCGCTGTCAACGACAATGTCGGGAACTGGTTGCCGGTGTGCCAGGTCGATGTGCGGCGCGCTAGAATGCGCCGCAACCTGTTCGCTCAGGGCGCGCTGGAGGGTTTCTTGCAGTCGGAGCGGTTCTGTCATCATGGGCCCGTGATAGCACGGGCCCCGTGAGCAAAGACTTCAGCGAAACCGTCAAATTTTAGAGATTGCGCATTAGCTCTTCTTCATGTCGACGACCACGCGTCCACGGATTTTGCCGTCTATGATCGAATGCGCCGCATCGACGATGCCGTTAAAGCCGATCTCGGTCGACAGCGCCTCGAGTTTGCCCATGTCCAGATCCTTGACCAGGCGCGACCAGGCTTCCTGCCTGAGCGCCAGCGGAGCCATCACCGAATCGATGCCGAGCAGCGAAACGCCGCGCAGGATGAACGGCGCTACCGATGTGGGCAGGTCCATGCCCTGTGCCAGGCCACAGGCAGTCACCGCGCCGCCGTAAGAGGTCATCGACAGAACGTTTGCCAGCGTGTGGCTGCCCACCGCGTCAACCGCACCGGCCCAGCGTTCCTTGTTGAGCGGCTTGGCCGGGCCGGAGAGTTCGTCGCGATGGATGACCTCGGAGGCGCCGAGGCTCTTGAGGAACTCGGCTTCCTCGGTGCGTCCGGTCGAGGCGATGACCTCGTAGCCGAGCTTGCCCAGCACCGCGATCGCAACCGTGCCGACGCCGCCATTGGCGCCGGTGACCACCACCGGGCCGCGTCCGGGCGTGATGCCATGGCGTTCAAGCGCCATCACCGACAGCATGGCGGTGTAGCCGGCGGTGCCGATCGCCATCGCCGAGCGGCCATCCATGCCCTCGGGCATCGGGATCAGCCAGTCGCCCTTCAGCCGGGCATAAGCCGCATAGGCGCCGGTGTGCACCTCGCCGACGCCAAAGCCGTTGAGGATCACCTTGTCGCCGGCCTTGAAACGCTCGTTCTCGGAACTGACCACCGTACCGGCACAGTCGATGCCCGGCACCATTGGCCAGCGCCGCACCACCGGTCCCTTGCCGGTGATGGCGAGGCCATCCTTGTAGTTGACCGTGGTCCATTCGACCTCGACGACCACGTCGCCTTCCATCAGGTCATCAAGGCCGAGTTCGGTCACATTGACCGACATCACCTTGTTTTCGTCGCGGGTGAGCAGAATGCCCTTGAAACGGTCTTGCATGGAAGCTCCTCTCATGTGTTGGCCCAGACTGGCCCGCCCCGATCCCAAGATCAAGGGTGGCGGCGCCGGGTCGGATCTCAGGTTCGGTTCTTGCGCTCGCGGAGTGTGGCGATCACTTCATCAAGCACGATCAGCCCTGCACCGATGCTGATGAAGCTGTCGGCAAGATTGAACACGGCAAACGACCAGCTTTCGGTATGAAACAGGATGTAGTCGACCACGTGGCCATAGACGGCCCGGTCAATCAGGTTGCCGAGCGCTCCGCCGATGATCAGCGCAAAACCCAGATGCGCGATGCCGCGGTCCGAAGGCGTCCGCCACCAAAGGTAAAGCACGAAGACGATCACCACAGCTGTCAGCGCCAGCAGGCCTGAATCGGGCAGCCCCTTGAGCAGCGAAAACGCGATTCCCTCATTCCAGGTCCGGTAGAGCGCGAACATGGGGATCACCGGTACCAGCTCGTGAAACGGCAGGCGTGTTTCAACCAGCCACTTGATCAGCTGATCCAGCGCCACGGCGCCGGTCACCAGCGACAGCATCGGCACGATCCGGCTCAGCGCCGACGGTTTCTTCACGCTCCCGCTCATGCGCTGGGCTCGTCAAGCTCGAGCAGGTGCCTGCGCGCCTCGAACAGCATGACGCCGGTGGCGATCGCCAGGTTGAGCGAGTCCGCCCGGCCGGTCTGCGGGATGCGCGCCAGCTTGCCACAGGCTGTGGCCAGGGTATCGGGCAGGCCCTGCTGCTCGTTGCCCATCAAGAGCACCACCGGCTGGTCCTTGTAGCCGATCGTCCGGTAGTCGACGCTGCCCTTGAGGTGGCTGCCGACCACAAGCGCGGACGATTTTTTCGACCAGCTCAGGAACTCGGCTTCGCTGGCCCGCACCAGAGGAACTGCAAAAACCGATCCCATTGTGGCGCGCACCGTTTCCATCGAGAACGGATCGACGGTCTCGCCGATCAGGATCACGCCGGAGGCGCCCGCCGCGTCGGCGGTGCGGATAATGGTGCCGAGATTGCCCGGGTCGCGGACCCGGTCGAGCGCGATCCATGTGTCGTCCTTTGCCGGCGAAATGCCCGCAAGCGGTGCCAGTTTCTGGTCGAAAACGGCAATCACCGCCTGCGGATTGTCGCGCCGCGTGATCGCGGTCAGTACTTTCTCGCTCACTTCCAGCACCAGGCCGCCACGCGCCACCGTCAGCGCCGCGATCTTCTCCACCTGTGGCTTGCCGCGCTGCGCCTTGGCGTAGATCAGCGTCCGGATCGACCAGCCCAGATCGATCGCGTCGATCACCAGCTTTAGCCCCTCGGCGAGAAAGGTGCCGGTCTCGTCGCGGTGCTTCTTCATCGACAGCGCGCGGATGTCCTTGACGATCGGATTGGAAAGGCTGGTGATGTCCTTCACCTGTCCCACCCGAGCCGCACCACTCCGTGGAGTTTCGTGATCGCTCATTGGGGCAGCCACCTTGAAAAAAGCGATGTCGACAGCGCCCGGCACTCGTCCGCCTCCGGCTTGCCGCTCTCGCGGATGATCAGTTCGCCCGACTCCACCCGGCCGCCGGCGCCGCGCATGGTTTCGCGCAGCAACTCGTGTGTGGCGTAGAACGAGGCCCGGATCGAGTACGCCGTCAGCACCAGGCCCACCGGCTTGTCGCTCAACAGTTCGCGGCAGATGTCGAGCATCAGCGGCAGATGCTCGAACAGCTGCCAGACTTCGCCATTCGGTCCCCGTCCGAATTTCGGAGGATCGGTCAGAATGATGTCGTAGCGGTTGCCGCGGCGTTCTTCGCGGGCGATGAACTTCATCGCGTCCTCGCAGATCCAGCGGATCGGCTTGTCCTCGAGCCGGGCCAGCGCCTGGTTCTCCCGCGCCCAGCCGATCGCCTTCTTCGAGGCATCGACATGGGTGACTTCGGCTCCGGCCTTGGCCGCCACCAGCGAGGCGACCCCGGTATAACCAAACAGATTGAGCACTTTCAGAGGCCGCCTGGAGTCCGTGATCCTGTCCGCCATCCAGCGCCAGTGGGCGATCTGCTCGGGAAACACCCCGACATGGCGGAACGAAGTCAGCCGGCCGTGAAAGTCGACCCCGAGCAGCTTCATCGGCCAGGTTTCGCCGAGCGGGACATTGGGAAATGCCCAGCGGCCGATGCCGTCCTCGTCGGTGTCGCCGGTAAACACCGCGTCCGCCTTGGTCCATTCCGAATCCGGCAGCCCGCGGCTCCACAGCGCCTGCGCTTCCGGGCGGACGATCCTGAGGCTGCCATATTGTTCGAGCTTCTCGCCCTGGCCGGCCTCGTTCAGCCCCATGTCGAGCAGCTGGTAGCCGTCCTCGTTGCCGGTTTCCAGGATCAGCGGCGCGGTCTGGCTTGGCAGTGCGCCCTGCCGCTTGATCAATGGTCTAATCGGCGCTTGCTGTTGAACATCCCCGCGCTTGTCGGGCGCGGGCCTGTCAGCGGGCTTCCGGTCCGGCCGCGCGCGCGGGGCCGTACGGGCGCCTGCAGCAGCCGGCTTTGGACCCGACACACCGTCCCTCGGGCCGTCGCTCCGTTTGTCATCACGGGGCTTGCCGCCGCCCGGTCCGCCAGCCTTCGACCTGGCGGCGGCCTTCGGTCTGGCATCACCGGGTCTGGAAGAACTGCCGCGTCGTGGCTTTTGGGTGCGCTTGTCGGCCAAGGTCCGGAATGTCCAGTCTGCGAATGGGGTCAGGGCACAGGCGATGCCATGACCGGCGATTTCATGAGGGTTTGGACATAGCAACCCGATATGGACTTGGCAAAGCCGTTTTCGCTTTGCATAGATAGGGCAGCATTCAGGGAGGAATATGTCCGATGGAAATGAACGGCGAAGAACGCATTGCCGCCCCGCGTCAACTGGTCTGGGAAGCGCTCAATGATCCTGACGTGCTGCGTGAGTGTATCCCGGGCTGCGAAAGCCTGGAAAAGAGCTCCGACACCGAGATGTCGGCGGCCGTCAGGATCAAGATCGGCCCGGTCTCGGCCAGATTTACCGGCGATGTGACGCTTGAAAACATCAACGCGCCGGAAAGCTACACAATCTCCGGCGAAGGCAAGGGCGGCATCGCCGGCTTCGCCAAGGGTGGCGCCGACGTCAAGCTCGTCGAGGACGGTGCGGAAACCGTGCTCACCTACGATGTGAAGGCCCAGGTCGGCGGCAAGCTCGCCCAGCTCGGCTCCCGCCTGATCGACTCCACTTCGAAGAAACTGGCTGGCCAGTTCTTCACCAAATTCAACGAAGTGGTGAGTGCGAAGGCTGCAGGGGCGTGAGGGGGGCGGTTGCCGCCGCGCGGCACCGCAGGGAAATCGCCGACGCGCGCTAGGCCCGACGGTCGAGCACTCGCTTTTTGATGCGGCTCAGTCCGACCGGGGTGACGCCCAGATAACGCGCGATCTCGTTCTGGGTGACGCGCTCGAACAGCTGGGGCGTTGCCTGAAGCAGCCGCCGGTATCGTTCCTCCGCGGAAAGACACAAAAGCTCATATTCGCGCATTTCCTTCTTCATGCCGAAGCCCAGCAGGAAGTCCACTGTCTCGGCCGACAGTTCCGCATCCGAGCGGATTGCGGCGGAAAGTTCGGTAAAACTGAACCGGATCAGTTCCGAGGGTTCCAGGCATATCAGGCTGAAGGTGCAGCTCCCGCCGCCATGGCAGGATGCCAGGCTGCCGATGACATCGCCCTGCAGAATGAAGGACTTGATGTTCTCCTTCCCGTCGCCTGAGAGATAATAGGCCTTCAGCAGGCCACGGCTCACCAGGAACAGGGATGAGACCTCGTCGCCCTGCCGAAACAGATGCTCGCCGGTGTCCCTTTCAAGGTGGCGGCCATTGGCGGCGATGAAGTCGGCAATTTTCATCCGTGTTATCCCGGGTTAATTCCAGAGCGCGGTCGCAAGCCTAGTTTCCACGAAAAGTGACGTGGAAAACAGGTAATCAGCATGAACCTTCACGACAAACATATTGTTATCACCGGCGCGGCCTCGGGCCTTGGACTGGAGTTGCTGCGCCAGCTTCAACCCGGCAACCGCCTCTCGGTCATCGCTCGACCTTCCGCGGGATTGGAGGCATTGCGTCGGGCGTTCCCGAATGTTGACATCTATGAAGCCGATTTTGCCGACCTCGGCTCCGTTGAGCGTGCTGCCGATGCGCTGGCGAAATCCGCCGGGACGATCGACGTGCTGATCAACAATGCGGCTGTGCAGTATACCCCCCGCTTTACCGATTCGGATTTCCGCTACGAAACCATCCGGCGCGAGATCGATGTCAATTTCGCTTCCATCTGCACCCTCGTTCATCTTCTGTTGCCAAGCCTGATGCAGTCGGGCGCCGGAATGATCGTGAACATCAATTCCGGTCTGGCGCTGGCGCCGAAGGCCGGTTCGGCGATCTATTGCGCCACCAAGGCTGCCTTGAACATCTTCTCGCAGTCGCTGTCCTATCAGCTTGAGGACACGAATGTTGCGGTCAGGCAGGTCTTCCTTCCTCTGGTCGATACCGCGATGACCAACGGGCGCGGCGGCGGAAAGCTGCCCCCCGACAGGGTTGCCACAACGATCATCACCGGGCTCGCATCGGATCGCACCACCATCGACGTCGGCAGGGTAAAGGCCCTGCGGATCCTCCTGCGCATAGCCCCGGGCCTTGCCGCCAAGATCATGAAAAGGGGATAAGCGATGAGATCTCTTCTCAAAGTCATGTTGACCCTCGGCTCTATCTTCGCCCTTACATTCATTGTCGGGCGGCTGCTCGGCATTCTCACGGTCGACAACGTACGGCTCTGGCTGGAATGGGCCCAGTCCGTGGATCCTGTCTGGGTCATCAGCATTGTGGTGCTGTTGCTTTACGCGGATCTCTTTGTCGCTGTGCCGACATTGACCATAACGATCCTGGCCGGGTTCTTCGTGGGTTTTCCGGCAGGCGCAGCGGCGGCGTTCGCCGGCATGTCTCTGGCGGCGTTTTCCGGGTTCTGGATCAGCCGTATGTGGGGTGAAGGCGCCATCGCGCTGCTGATCAGGGATCCCGACGAGCGCCGATCGCTCGCTTGTTCCTTCCAGCAAAGCGGACCGGTCATGATCATGCTGTCGCGGGCCGTTCCGATAGTGCCTGAGGTGACCGCCTGCATCGCGGGAGCCACCGGGATGCGGTTTGCCCGCTACTGCATGTTCTATGCGGTAGGCACCCTTCCTTACGTGCTGATCGCCAGCTATGCCGGCTCGATCAGCTCGATTGAAAGCCCGCAACCGGCAATCTATGCAGTTCTGCTGCTCAATGTCGTCCTTTGGGGTGGCTGGTTCTTGTTTCGCCGTCGAACAAAGCGATCGCGTGAGGTCGCCTAGGCGAGAGACGCACTGGGGGGAGGGGGCAATCCGGCGGGGGGCTTGTCGCCGGGAGGAAGATGTGTGCTGGCTGCGCCTTGTGTGGGGTTCGTCCCAAGGTGGCCGGATGGTCCGCTACTGCCTCAGGCAGCGTCGCGCTTGTCGGGTGCGGGCAGGGCGGCGGCGATCTGCTGGGCCTTGGCCTTCTGGCGGTCGGCTTCCGTATGCCACTTCACCGCTTCATTGGCCTGAACCCGCGCCTGCTTGCGGTGCTTGCCTTGCTTGAACCAGGTTGCCAGCGATCCGAGGATCATGCCGGTGATCAGGGCAAGAAACAGAAACACGAAGAACGGCAGGGTGACCGAAAGCACCGTGTCCGTTGGATCGAACGGATTGAGCGCCAGCGTCACGGCGGTGCGGTTGGCAACCGACAGCATGATGAGAACGATGCCCAATGGAACCAAGATGGCCAGTGCGATGATGCGCTTGATCATGTTTCGATCCTGTCTTGTCCTTGATCCACGCGGCTAGACCGCCTTTTTGTCGAGGCCGAAAACCGCTCAGCCTCGATCCTGCAGATAGGGCCGCACCGCGGATCGCGCAAGCTCAGTCCTTGTCGTCCGGATTGAGCCGCTCGCGCAACTCCTTGCCGGTCTTGAAGAACGGCACCCATTTTTCCTCGACGAACACCGGATCGCCCGTGCGCGGGTTGCGTCCCGAGCGTGGCGGACGGTTCTTCACCGAAAAGGCCCCGAACCCGCGCAGTTCGACGCGGTTGCCATCGGACAGAGCCTCGGTGATCTCGTCCAGCACGGCATTGACGATATTCTCGACATCACGGTGATAGAGGTGCGGGTTTCGCGCCGCAACCGCTTGAACCAACTCCGATTTGATCATGTTTCCTCGCCCCTACTCGACACGCTCCGACTGGGAGCCAACCTGCCAAACAGACACAAGGCCGTCAAGGAACAACTTGCCACCCGACAGGCGGTCGATTTCATCGGAAAGCGATGCCGGCAGGCCGGTCAGTTGACGCAGAATGCTCGCCACGCCTGCTCCGAGCAACAGGTTTTCGCTTTCGCTGGCAGGTTCCCAGTCGACAAACTCGAGCGTATCGTCGATATCGCGGCTTTTGAGATAGGCGCGGATTTCGGCTTCGCCCCCCAGCGCGTCGACGAGGCCGTTGGCCAGCGCCTGGCGTCCGGTGAAAATCGAGCCGTCGGCCAGCGTCAGAACTTGTGAACGTTCCATCTCGCGGCGCGCGGCCACCAGATCGACGAACCAGTCATAGCTGTCGAGCACCATCGAGCGGATCATCGCCTTGGCTTCTTCGCTCGCTTCGTGGAATGGGGACGGCTCGGCCTTAAGCGGCGAGGATTTGATCTCCTCGAGCCTGACTCCGATCTTGTCGAGCAGATCCTGTGCCTGCGCATACTGGAAGATCACCCCGATCGAGCCGACGATCGAGCTTTCGCCGGCCACGATATGGTCGGTGGAGGCCGCGACCATGTAGCCTGCCGATGCGGCCAGCGTGTGGATGTCGGCAACCACCGGCTTTGATTTGCCGGCTTCGACCAGCGCCTTGTGAATGCGCTCGCCGCCATAGGTGGTGCCGCCCGGTGAGGAGATCGAAACCACCAGCGCCTTTGCCGCCTCGTTCTCGGTGGCGTCCTCGATCAGGTCGAGCAGCCGCTGGTCGTCGGTGATCACCCCGCTGATATCGATGCGGGCGATATGGTCGCTGTTCCGGCCCGAACCCTGGAAACGCGCGAACAGGCCGGCCACCAGCGCAATCGCCACGACAACGGTCATGAACCGCCAGAAGCTCAGCTTGCGCCGGATCCGGCGGCGGTCTGCAAGAATGTTCGGGTCAGTCACGCGTGTTCCTCCCAAAACGGGCAGTTACTGCACCATGCAGTGGTTTACAGTCTTGCAGCGGCGTGCGCTTGATCAAACGCACGCCGCTGCAGGTTCGGCATCGGCCGCTATCGCCTATTTAAGGCAGCAAGCCGGCAGGGCCAGAGCATTTTGCCTGTGCCCGATATCCGCTATGGTTTTGCCATTGTCGCCAAGGCGTGGCAATCTGCGTCGACTGCTTCGCAAAATCACCATATTGGCATGTGAAACCAACCGCAACCGACACTTGGCGCCACAGCCGGACTGAAAATCTGACCTTGCCGCATCCGAGTGCAGATCGGCGCCGAAAGCCATCAAGACCGCAGGACCGAATGACAACATCGTCAGTCTCAGGGATGCCCAACAGCGGCAGTTATGCCGGGCGGTCTCATGCCGAATACAAGCGCGCGCTGGCCCATTCCCGGCTGGTCAGATTGTTCAAGATCCTGCTGCCGCTGTCGGCGGCTCTTGTAATCCTCGCCTTCATTCTCGTCTCCTGGGTCGATGGCCTGGTGCCGGAGGGCGTCGGCATCGAATCGGTGGTGATCCGCGATGGAAAGCTCGTCATGCAGAACCCGGTGATGAGCGGCGAGGGGCCCGGTGCACGGCCCTACACCATGCGCGCCGCCCGCGCGGTGCAGGACCTGACCTCGCCCGACGTCATCGTGCTCGAGGAGATTCTTGCCGATCTTCCGGTGTCGAACGGCGACCAGGCGGTGCTCAATGCCGTCAGCGGTACCTACAATCGCACCGCTCAAACCATGATGTTCGACAAGCCCTTTACCGTGACCAGTGAAAACGGCTTTTCGGCGGAGCTGCAATCGGCGAACATTGATCTTGCCAGCGGCGGACTGAGCTCGGATGCGCCGGTCTCGATCAGTTCGGGGGAGGCCTCCGTGGTTGCGCAATCCATGCAGATGACAGATAAGGGCCGCGTCATCATCTTTCAGGACAAGGTCCGCATGACGATCAACCCATCGGCCATCAAGCCGACGGATGGAGCGAAGAACTGACATGGCAAGAACGCCTTTGCATATCTTGAGGGTTGCTGCGGTCGTTTTCGCCGCCGTCCTGCTTGCGCCTGCCGCCCAGGCCCAGACGACCGAAAGCCGGATGTCGGGCCTCGCCCTTTCGGGCGACGAGCCGATCCAGATCGAAAGCGACCTGCTCAAGATCAACGAGGAAACCAGCCAGGCCACCTTCACCGGCAACGTCAAGGTGGTGCAGGGTGATACCGTGCTGCAGGCGGGCGAGATGATCGTCAACTACACCAATGACGGTGGTTCGGTATCCTCCGGTACGGCTGATATCCGCGAGATCGAACTCTACAAGAAGGTGCTGATCCGCTCGGGCACCCAGACGGCCACCGCCGATGCAGGTAATTTCAACATGGCCGACGAGATCCTGGTGCTCACGGGCGAGAAGGTCGTGCTCACCGACGCCGAAAACGTCTTCATTGGCTGCAAGCTGACCGTGCAGATGAAGAATGGCCAGGCTAAGCTCGACAGCTGCGGCCGCCGGGTGATGATCCAGCTTGACCCCAAATCGCGACCCAAACAGTGATTCGCGGCCTGTTCTCGAAGCGAGTTAACGAGAGTGTGATCGGGAGCGGCGAGGAGCCCCCCGCCGCCAGCGCACGTTATGACGGTACACTGATTGCCCGCAATCTGACCAAGTCCTACAAGTCGCGCCGCGTGGTCGACGGTGTTTCTCTGGGTGTGCGCCGCGGCGAGGCGGTGGGTCTTCTCGGCCCGAACGGCGCCGGCAAGACCACCTGTTTCTACATGATCACCGGGCTGGTGCCGGTCGATGCCGGCTCGATCGAGATCGACGGCCATGATGTCTCAAGCCTGCCGATGTACCGCCGCGCCCGCCTCGGCGTCGGCTACCTGCCGCAGGAAGCCTCGATCTTCCGCGGACTGAGTGTCGAGGCCAATATCCGCGCCGTGCTCGAAGTGGTGGAAAAGGACCGCGCCAAGCGCGAGCACAAGCTCGACAGCCTGCTCGAGGAATTCCATATCTCGCATCTGCGCAAGTCCCCCTCGATTGCACTGTCCGGCGGTGAACGGCGCCGGCTGGAAATCGCCCGCGCGCTCGCTTCCGATCCGACGTTCATGCTGCTCGATGAACCCTTTGCCGGCGTCGATCCGATCGCCGTTTCCGACATTCAGGACCTGGTGCGCCACCTCACCCGGCGCGGCATCGGTGTTTTGATCACCGATCACAATGTGCGTGAGACGCTTGGCCTGATTGACCGGGCCTACATCATGAATGCGGGCGTGCTCCTGACCCATGGCCGTCCCTCTGATATTGTCGCCAATCCCGATGTGCGACGGCTCTATCTCGGCGAACAATTCTCCCTCTGACTTGGTGGAGCCTTGTGCCGGGCTTCCGGACGATGGATTTGCTGCATTCCGGGGCCGGCGGGAGGCATTTTTACCCTGTCCATAGGTCGCACTTGACCCGAAGGGAGAAAAAAGCAATTTTCGGGCCAGATGGGTCGAAGGGGCGTCGATGGAGGCGTCCCGAATCCGGACAGAAGGAAGGCGGCGGTGCCGTTTTTGTTCTGGCGGCGGCCCGAGCGGGGAGTAGTGCGTCGCCATGGCCTTGTCAGCCGGTCTTCAACTGCGTCAGAGCCAATCACTGGTCATGACGCCACAACTGATGCAGTCGATCCGTCTGCTGCAATTCAGTCATGTCGAGCTGACCCGATTCATCGAACAGGAAGTCGAGCGCAACCCGCTGCTTGAACTGGTCAGTTCCGAAAACGATCAGCCCGATAGTGTCTCCGAAGCTGCAGAACCGGCCAAGCCGCAGGTGGCGGAAGGCGATCCGGGAGAGGATGCCACCTGGGCTGGAAATGCCGATTCCCAGGCGGAGCGGATGACCTCGGAAATCGACGCGCGCTATGAAAATGTCTTTCCCGACGATCATGGCACCGAACGAGTGGATCAGCCCGAATTCATCGACAACTGGAAATCGATGCCCGGCAGCGATGGCGGTCGGTCGGGTGAAGGCTACGATCTTGATGATTTTGCCGCCAGGGCGCCGACCTTGCGCGATCATGTCGCCGAACAGATCGCCTTCGCCTTTGCCGAGCCCGCCGAGCGTCTGATCGCCACCGAGCTTGCCGACCAGCTTGATGCTGCCGGCTACATGGTCGGAGACATGGCGGAAACCGTTGAGCGGCTGAGCGCCGATCCGGAGCAGGTCGACGGCGTGCTGGCCCGGCTTCAGGAGTTCGAGCCCGCCGGCCTGTTTGCCCGCTCCCTGTCCGAGTGTCTCGCCCTGCAGCTCGCCCGCAAGGACCGGCTGGATCCGGCAATGGCGGCCCTGGTCAACAATCTCGAACTGCTGGCGCGCCGTGACTTTGCCGCGCTGACCCGGATTTGCGGTGTCGACGAGGAAGATCTGCTCGACATGATGGCCGAGATCCGGGCGCTCGATCCCAAGCCGGGCACCCGGTTCGAGACCGGTTCGAGCGAGATGATTGTGCCGGATGTTTCGGTCCGCCCCTCCTCTGATGGAGGATGGAACGTCGAACTCAACCCGGACACGCTGCCTCGGGTGCTCGTCAACCAGACCTATTTCACCACCGTCACCGGCAAGATGCCAAAAGATGCCGCCGGACATGATTTTCTCGGTGAGTGCCTGCAGACCGCCAACTGGCTGGCACGGTCGCTTGACCAGAGGGCCCGCACGATCATGAAGGTGGCCTCCGAAATCGTCCGTCAGCAGGATGCATTTCTGCTCCATGGCGTTGATCACCTGCGGCCGCTCAATCTCAAGGCGGTGGCCGAGGCCATCGGCATGCATGAATCCACCGTCAGCCGGGTGACCTCCAACAAGTACATGATCACGCCGCGCGGCGTTTTCGAGCTGAAATACTTCTTCACCGTCTCCATCGCTTCGGCGCAGGCCGGCGGCGACGCGCATTCTGCCGAATCAGTGCGTCACCGGATCCGTGTGCTGGTTGATCAGGAAGCCCCTGAAGCGGTGCTGTCCGATGATGATCTCGTTGACCTGCTCAAGAAGGCAGGGATCGAGATTGCCCGGCGAACGGTGGCCAAGTACCGCGAAGCCATGGCCATTCCCTCGTCGGTGCAGCGGCGTCGCGAAAAACGGGCGAGGGCCCGCGCGGCGGCGGTTTGATCCGCGGCCGTCAATGGCTTGAATTTGTTTTCGATTTAAGCAAAAGCCGTGCCAAACTTGACAGTCTGGCAACATCGGCGTAGAAGCCGCTCCGCATTGGGTGGCGTGTTTTGACCGCGCGCCTCGAGCCGGTACTGTCAAGCGAAAAATTGCATGGACCGGACCATTTGACCGCCGTCGGACGCTTGGATGAGCGCGGCGCATGGCTTAGACTAAATTCCCAAGTCATAACAAGAAGGGATGACCCATGAGCGTGCGAGTGTCGGGTAAGCATATGGAAATCGGCGAGTCGTTCATGACCCGCATTGAGGACCATGTCACAGGTGCGGTTCGGAAGTACTACGACGGTGGCTTTTCGAGCCATGTGATCGTGGAAAAGTCGGGGTCGCGTTTCAAGGCTGATTGCAAGATCCATCTCGACACCGGTGTCGTGCTGCACGCCACTGGGGAGGCCCAGGATCCGCAGCCGGCTTTCGACGCTGCAGCGGAACGCGTGGAAAAGCGCCTTCGCCGCTACAAGCGCCGTCTCAAGGATCATCACGCCAACAATCATCAGGCTCAGGCGGAGCTGGCCTATGCGGTTGTGGACTCGGCCAATGACGATGCCGTTGAAGTGCCTGAGGACTATGCCCCGGCGATTATCGCCGAAAGCACCAAGCAACTGGTGACGATGAGCGTGGCCAATGCTGTTATGGCTCTGGACATGACGGACGAACGGATCCTCATGTTCCGCAATGCGGGCAATGATGCCCTTAACGTCGTGTATCGCCGCGATGATGGAAATATCGGCTGGATAGACGCAGGCGGGGTCAGGTCCTGACGGCGTTGGCTGATATGATATAAGGCAGGCAGGCTGGCGCCCGATGGAACCGGCGGCGGCCTGCAGCCGTTCACATGATGCGAACAATGAGGTCCGGAAAGCGGACCCGGAACAAGGAATTTATTATGGCGCTTGCTGATCTGATTGCGCAGAACTCTGTTCTGCCAGCGCTCAAGGCAAACTCCAAGAAACAGCTGTTGCAGGAACTGGCAGCCAAAGCCTCGGAAGTCACCGGACTTGCCGAGCGCGAGGTGTTTGACGTCATTCTGCAGCGTGAGCGGCTCGGCTCCACCGGCGTTGGCAACGGTATTGCCATCCCGCACGGCAAGTTGGCCTCTCTTGACAAGATTGTCGGCGTGTTCGCGCGCCTCGACCAGCCCGTCGATTTCGAGGCGCTGGACGATCAGCCCGTCGACCTGGTGTTTCTGCTGCTGGCGCCCGAGGGGGCAGGAGCCGATCATCTCAAGGCACTCTCGCGGATCGCCCGTGTCATGCGCGACAGCGAGATGGTGGCCAAGTTGCGCGCCACCGACAACGCCGCGTCGCTGCATGCCTTCCTGACCGAGGAGCCGGAATCCAACGCCGCCTGAGGGCGCGTGCGTTCTGAAGGCTGCCGACAGCGCAAGCACCAATCTTCAAATTGACCACAGTGAAAAGCCCGGAAATCCAAAGGATTTTCGGGCTTCAATTTTTGCGCATCCAGGTTTTGGCCGATGGGCCTGGAGCGATTCCAGCCGAAGATGACTGACTTTAGTGCAGGGCGACTGTCTTGAGTTCGTCTTCGGCGGCGCGGTAGAAGGTGCTCGACCGGTTGTCGGTCAACAGGATCGGCGTACCGTCGGCGCCGAACAGCGCCCAGAGTTCAAGGCCGGGGTCGAGCACCGGCGCTTCCGGAAAGCGGGCGCTGACGTCCTCGGAACGCATCTTGCGGATATAACCGATCTTGCCGGCGCCCAGCAGGGCCAGATCATTGGCGGACAATTGGGTCTTTCCCGATTTGGCAATCACGTCGATTTCCTCCTGTAGGTGGCAGGAAACATCCTGTTGGCTCGAACTCTAATCTTCAGTCTCGAACCGAAATGTTAATTTTTCGCACCATGCGCTCCGGTTCCGGTCGAATTAGATCGACGGAAAGCAATCCGTTCTTCAATTCGGCGCTGACGACCTGCATGCCATCGGCCAGCACGAACATGCGCTGGAATTGCCGCGCGGCGATGCCGCGGTGCAGGTATTCCCGGCCGTCATTGTCGGACTGGCGTCCACGGATGACGAGCTGGTTTTCTTCCGTCGTCACCTCCAGATCCTCGTCACAGAAGCCGGCAACGGCGAGTGTGATCCTCAGCCGCTCGGCCTTGCTTCCGTCGGCCGAGGCCCGGATTCGTTCAATATTGTAGGGCGGGTAGCCTTCAGAGCCCTTGGCGATCCGCTCCAGGGTCTTTTCCATCGTGTCAAAGCCCAGCAGCAGCGGGCTTGAAAAGGGCGTCATGCGAGACATGGCTTGTCCTCGTTTTCAAGCGACAGGCGCCAGACCCTCGATCGGCATCCGGCATGCAGGTAATATGGGAACTTCATTCCTGCTTCGCAAGAACCTTGCCCGATCGCGGTTACGGCTCTTAAGGTCGCGCCAACCGAATCGCATTCCCCGAAGGACCGACCATGACGCCGCGCAAGATCATCATCGACACCGACCCTGGCCAGGACGACGCTGCCGCGATCATGCTGGCCCTCGCCAGCCCGGAACTGGAGGTGCTCGGGGTGACCGCGGTCGCTGGCAACGTGCCGCTGGCGCTGACGGCGCGCAACGCAGGCATCGTCACCGAGATCTGCGGAAGAAGCGACATCGCGGTCTATGCGGGGGCCGACAGGCCGCTTGCCCGCAAGCTGGTGACCGCCGAGCACGTGCATGGCAAGACCGGCCTTGACGGTATCGATCTGTTCGAGCCCGCGAGACCCCTGGAGACGGTTCATGCTGTCGACTTCATCATCGAGACCCTGCGCAGGGAGCCGGCAGGCACAGTTACGCTTTGCCCGCTTGGTCCGCTCACCAACATCGCCACAGTCATTGAGCGCGCGCCGGATGTCGTTGAACGGATCAAGGAGATCGTACTGATGGGCGGCGGCTATTTTGAGGGCGGCAACATCACGCCTTCTGCCGAGTTCAACATCTATGTCGATCCCGAAGCCGCGAAGATCGTCTTTGGCACCGGTGTCGCCATCACCATGATGCCGCTCGATGTCACCCACAAGGTGCTGACCACTAGGGTCCGGGTCGAGCGCCTGCGCGCCAACGGCAACCGTCCTTCGGTGGCAATGGCCGACATGCTGGAGTTCTTCGAGCGATTTGACGAGGAAAAATACGGCACCGACGGCGGCCCGCTGCATGACCCCACGGTTATCGCCTGGCTGATTGATCCCGGCATATTTTCCGGCCGCTCATGCAATGTCGAGATCGAGACCGGTTCTGACCTCACCCTCGGCGCCACCGTGGTCGACTGGTGGAAGGTCACCGGCCGGACGGAGAATGCCTTTGTCGTCAGGGACGTCGACGCCGACCGCTTTTTCGATCTGTTTATCGAGCGCGTCGGCCGGCTTTAGAGCCGGGCATCGACTTCTCCAGAAAGCGGAATCGACGGCTGTGCGCCGGGTTTGAGGCAGGCCAGCGCGCCTGCCACGGCGGCGCGGCGGACAGCTGTGGCAAAGTCCATCCCGGCGTCGAGCCCCTGGGCCAGATAGCCGCAGAACGTGTCGCCGGCGCCCACCGTGTCGACCGGCTTGATTTTCAGCGATGCCACGTGCTCCACTTTGCCGTCTCTCGCCCACAGCACGCCGTCGCCGCCCAGCGTGACGATCAGGCATTGACCGGTTCTGGCATGCAACGCCTCGACTTCGTCGCGCGCCAGAGCGAGCGTTTCCGCCGGACGGCCGGACAGCCGGCTGAATTCGGTCTCGTTGGCGATGACGATGTCGGCAAGCGGCGCAAGCCGTTCGACCGCATCGGTCAGCGGCGCGATGTTGAGGATGCTTCGGACGCTCCTGGTCTTTGCGGCCTTCAGCGCCGCCCCTATCGCCGCCGCCGGGATCTCCATTTGCAGGACCAGCGTGTCGCTCGCCGCCATCGCCGCTACCGCCTGATCGGCGTCTTCAGCCGTCACATGGCCGTTGGCACCGGGAATGACGGCGATCATGTTCTCGCCATCACCACCAACAAGGATCAGCGCGGTGCCCGTGGGGCCTTCGATGTGGCGGACGCGGCCGAGGTCCGTGCCGGCGTCTTCAAGCAGGGCGAGCGCTTCGGTGGCGAAGCTATCATTGCCGACTGCGCCACACATCTTCACCGCTCCGCCGGCCCGTTGCGCCGCCAGCGCCTGGTTGGCGCCCTTGCCGCCCTGCGCCGTGGTGAAATCCGTGCCGGAGACGGTCTCGCCCGGTTCAGGAAGTCTCGGCGTGGTGGCGATCAGGTCCATGTTGACT
The DNA here is from genome assembly GCF_024105735.1 of Parahoeflea alexandrii. Classification (GTDB taxonomy): domain Bacteria; phylum Pseudomonadota; class Alphaproteobacteria; order Rhizobiales; family Rhizobiaceae; genus Hoeflea; species Hoeflea alexandrii. Next base: position 871,115 of record NZ_JAAAML010000002.1, read on the forward strand.
GATCCGATGACGGTGATCATGGCGGCCTCCCTTGCTTGCCCGCATCCGCCATGTGGCAACCGGGCTGCGCTCGCAATCGTGTCGCAAGCTTTCTGTCAGCTTATCGGTGTGGAGAAAAGGGGTCAGTCGTCTTCATCGACAACACGCAGTTTGAGCGTTGAGGAGCGCGGTTCGAATTTCGGGCTCTCGCGTGACCCGGCGTCGGTCGTGGTCTGTTCCGGAGCAGGCGCTGCTGCCGTCCCCTCGCTCAGTTGCGCAAATTCCAGCGCCTCGATCTTTGCGCCGCGCCTGGTCAACTTGTCAGAGGAGGTCAGGATCAGGTCGACATCCTTCTGCGCCATCGAGAAATGCGCCTGCAGCTTGCGCACTCGGTCATCGAGCCGCGAGACATCCTCCATCAGCCGGATCACTTCGCCCTGGATCAGGTGCGCCTGTTCGCGCATCCGTGCGTCCTTGAGCAGCGCTTGGATCACCTGGATCGACAGCATCAGCAGCGACGGCGAGACGATCACCACCCGTGAGCGCTGCGCTTTGTGAACGATCGCCTCGAACCTCTCATGGATCTCCGCGAAGATCGATTCCGAGGGCACGAACAGGAACGCCGTGTCCTGGGTTTCACCGGCAATCAGGTACTTGTCCGAAATGTCGCGGATATGGACCTCGATGTCCCGGCGAAAGCGTTGCTGTGCATTTTGCGCCGCCTGCTCGCCGCTGCCTTCGGCCTCCGCCTCGCGCATCGCGTTCCAGGCTTCCAGCGGAAACTTTGCATCGATGACCAGGTCCGGCGCACCATTCGGCATGGCGATGGTGCAGTCCGGCCGCATCCCGTTCGTCAGCGTCGGCTGAAACCGGAACGCCCCCATAGGCAGCCCGTCCTGGATGATCGTTTCCATCCGCGACTGGCCGAAAGCACCTCGGGTCTGCTTGTTCGACAGGATCGCCTGAAGCCCGACCACATCGCGCGCCAGCGACTGGATGTTGTTCTGCGCCGTATCGATCACCGCCAGCCGCTCCTGCAGTTTCGAAAGGTTTTCGTGCGTCGACCTGGTCTGCTCGGTGATCGAGGACCCCAGCCGCTGGGTCATGCCGTCGATGCGCTGGCCGATGGATTGATTGAGTTCGGCCTGCCGCGCACCAAACAGCTCGGCCATGGCGCCCATGCGGCCCTGCATTTCCGATTGCGCCTTGAGGATCTCGGCGAGCCGTGCTTCGGCCTGAGCTGTTCGCTCCGCGGCATCTGCCTCTGCCGTGGCTCGTCTCCGGCTGGTGCGCGCCAGGCTGACACCGAGCCAGATCGCAATCAGCATGAGCGCTGCCAGCGCGCCAAGCAGGGTTTCGCCCAGCGTGACCATGTGGCCGTTGAGCTCGAGAAGCGGGGTTGAAAACAGCGTGGTGCCAGTCTGCATCGCCATGGCCTAGCTGATTCTCCGCCCTTTGTCAGATCAAAACGGGAACATCGTGTTGGTGCGATGTCGGTCACAGATTGACGCCGCGCGGATCAATGACTATTTCACCGCCATGACCATCAAGCCGATCATCTACCTGCCCGACCCAGTCCTCCGCCAGCAAAGTCTGGCGGTGGAGCGTGTCGATTCGGAAATGAACAGTTTCATCGATGACATGCTCGAAACCATGTACGACGCGCCGGGCATCGGCCTGGCGGCGATCCAGGTCGGCGTGCCGCGGCGGCTGCTTGTGATCGATGTTGCCGGCAAGGACGAAGAGCCCGATCCGCAGGTCTTCATCAACCCCGAACTGGTGGCGACCGGCGACGAGACCAGCGTCTACGAAGAGGGCTGCCTTTCGATCCCCGACTACTATGCCGAGGTCGAGCGTCCCGCCACGATTACCGTCAGGCATCTCGACCGTGCCGGCAAGGAACAGGTGACCGAGGCCGACGGCCTGCTCGCCACCTGCCTGCAGCACGAGATGGACCATTTGAACGGCGTCCTGTTCATCGACCACATCTCCAAGCTCAAGCGGGACATGGTGGTGCGCAAGTTCACAAAGCTCGCCAAGCAGCGCGTCACCGCCTGAGACCAGGCTTGGAATTTGCCGTTTGGCGGCTGTTCGCCTGCCGCGACCGTGTTTTGAGGAACCGCCATGCGCATCATCTTCATGGGAACGCCGGACTACGCGGCGCCTACACTTGAGGCGCTGCATCAGGCTGGCCACGAGATCGTTGCGGTCTACTCCCAGCCGCCGCGCCCGGCCGGCCGCCGCGGGCTTGAAGTGCTTCCGTCACCGGTTCACCGCATCGCAGAGCGGCTGGGCATTCCTGTGTTCACCCCAAAGAGCCTCCGGAACGAACAGGAGCAGGCGGCGTTTCGGGCGCTTGAAGCCGACGCGGCGGTGGTCGTCGCCTACGGTCTGATCCTGCCCAAAGCAATCCTCGATGCGCCCCGGCTGGGCGCCTGGAACGGCCACGCCTCGCTGTTGCCGCGCTGGCGCGGTGCAGCCCCGATCCAGCGCGCCATCATCGCGGGCGACACCGAGACCGGCGTGATGATCATGAAGATGGACGAGGGATTGGACACCGGTCCGGTGGCGCTGACAGAAACCGTCGCCATCACGCCCTGCATGACCACTGGCGAACTGCATGACAAACTCTCTGCTGTGACGGCTGAGCTGATGGTTGAGGCCATGGCGCGGCTTGAAACGGAAGGCCTGCTGCCGGTCACGCCGCAACCCGATGACGGCATCACCTATGCTGCCAAGATCAGCAAGGCCGAAACCAGGGTCGACTTCTCCAGATCTGCGCAGCAGGTGCATGACCATGTGCGCGGTCTCGCCCCGTCGCCGGGCGCCTGGTTCGAGCTCGACGCCGCCGGCCGCAGCGAACGGGTCAAGCTGCTGGCCACAGAGCTCGCGGACACCCGCCTGCATCAGGTCGGTCCCGGGACCGCGCTCGATGACCACCTGACGATCGCCTGCGGCGAGGGCGCGATCCGGTTGCTCACCTTGCAGAAGGCCGGCGGCAAGCCGCTCGCGGCCGGGGATTTTCTGCGCGGAACGCCGGTTCCCCAGGGCACGGTGATCGGCTGATGCCGCGCTACCGGCTTGATATCGAATATGACGGCACCGGCTATGCCGGATGGCAGCGCCAGGACGATCATCCTTCGATCCAGCAGGCGATCGAGACGGCGATTCATGGCTTTTGTGGTGAGACCGTCAGCATCCGCGGCGCCGGACGGACCGATGCAGGTGTTCACGCGCTCGGCCAGGTCGCCCACGTCGATCTCGAGAAAACCTGGCCCGAGGACACGGTGCGTGATGCCATCAACGCGCATCTGCTGATGGCCAGGGAGCGGGTTGTCATCCTGGCCGCCCGCCAGGTCGATGAGGAATTCGATGCCCGTTTTTCGGCAGTGAAACGTCACTATATCTATCGCATAGTCTGCCGCCGCGCGCCGCTGGTGATCGAGAAGAACCGGGCCCTCTGGTCACCCAAACCGCTCGATGCCGCTGCCATGCACGAGGCCGCGCAGCGTCTCGTAGGTCGGCACGATTTCACCACCTTCCGCTCTATGAGCTGCCAGGCCAATTCGCCCGTGCGCAGCCTCGAGCGTCTCGATGTGGTCACGGGCGATGCCGATGGTCTCATCGAGATCCACGCCTCCGCGCGCAGCTTCCTGCACAACCAGATCCGCTCCTTTGCCGGAACGCTGCGGCTGGTGGGCGAAGGCAAGTGGTCCGCCGATGATGTCGAGGCCGCGCTCGTGGCCAGGGATCGCAAGGCCTGCGGACCGGTGGCCGCTCCCCAGGGCCTGTATTTTCGCGCGGTCGAATATCCCGATCCTGACAGTTGAGGCATGCGGATCTTGGAGCTGTTCCCGCAAGAGTGGGAACCGGTTTCGCGTCCGGAATGGCGTGAAACAGTAAGCCAGGGCTTTTTCGGCCAGTCCGCTTTTCACCGGAAATGGTCTGGCTTGCCACGGGACTTGATCGAAGCTCGGTCGCCCGTCAAACCGTTTGCTGTCATCCGGTCCGGCACCGCGTGAATGGTTTGCTTGCGGGTCAACAGTCCGGATGGAATCGTCTCCAGGGCCAATTTGGAGCGAAATCATCCCTCAATGTTACAATTCCGAAAACTCGCAAACCTCGGTTAACTGAATAATAACATAAAAGACGGAAAGCTTCCGAAGCCAGTATCTACGCTCGCGTGGACCGCATGATGCCGTGCTGGATGTCTTCGACACAGCGAGACATGTCAACGAAGTTGTTCGAACACCGGGAATCCTGATGCTCATTTCGCGCAAACTGCCGCTTGCCGCCGCCTTGTTGACAATCATGTCCATCGGCGTTTCCAGCGTTGTCAGCCTTCAGATTGGGTCCAGTGCGGTTAACGAGAAGATCGTCGAGAAGCTCGAAGCTGTCGTTGACGGTCGTCGCAACCAGCTTGAAACCTTCCTCGCCAACCTTCAGCAGGACCTGACCGCAACGTCGCAGAACAATCTGATGCGCATGGCGCTCGAGAGTTTCAAGTACGACTGGGGCTTCCTTGGTAACGACGTTACCAACGAGCTGAAGCGGCGCTACATCACCGACAATCCCTTCCCGGAAGGCGAGCGCCAGAAGTATGACACCGCCAAGGATCCGGATGTCGCCAAGGTGAGTTCCTACGACCAGACCCACGAGCGCTATCATGCACAGTTGCGCGAGATGACGGAAAGCCGTGGATGGGAGGACTTCTACCTCGTCGATATGAGTGGCAACGTCATCTATTCGGTCAACAAGAACAACGACTATGCCGGCAATCTGCGTTCCGAGGCTCTCAAGGACACCGGCATCGGACGGGTTTTCGAAGGCATTGTCGGCGCCAATGTGACCGACAGTACGGTGTTCGCCGATTACACCGCCTATCCGGCAGCTGACGGTCGGCCCGTCGCCTTCATGGGCCATGCGCTCAATTCTCAGATGGGTATGGTCGGTGTCATCATCATCCGCGTGCCCAGTGGCAAGATTGCCGATATCATTTCGAACACTTCAGGACTTGGCGAAACCGGTGAAACCGTGCTGCTCAACTCTCAGGGCTACCTGATCAGCGACTCGGTCCGGACGCCGGAAAACGACAAGCTCACCGTCAAGGTCGACAGCGATCTCGTCGCGCAGGCCAATGGGTCCGCCGTGATCGTCGGTACGGTTGACGGCTACCGCAACATGGAGGCCGACGTCGCCATGACCGGCGTCAAGTTCGATGGCGCCGACTGGACCGTCGCTGCGCTGATCGACCAGCGCGAGGCCGGCGCCAGCATGGTGATGATGCGCAACGCCATCCTTGGCATTGCGCTGCTGCTTCTGCTTGGCGCCATTGCCGTAAGCACCTGGTTCTCCCGCTCGATGACCAAACCCATCGAATCGCTTGTGGAAAACATGCGCCGGCTTGCCGAGGGCGACACGTCGATTGAACTCGCCGGTGAAAATCGCAAGGACGAAATCGGTGAAATGGTGCGCTCCGTGGCCGTGTTCCGCAATGCCGCCATCGAAAAGGTAGCGCTCGAGCGTGAGGCTGACGAGACCCGCACCCAGACCGAAAAGCGGCGCCAGGATCGCGAAACCGCCAAGGCCGAGGAAACCGCCAGGATGCAGCAGGCTGTCGACGCGCTTGCGAATGGTCTGCACAAGCTCTCGGAAGGCGATCTGACAATCCGGCTCAACGAGCCGTTCATCGAAAGCCTCGACAGGCTCAGGGTTGATTTCAACGCATCGGTTGAGAAACTCAATGCAACGCTCAGCGACGTGAGTGAGAACATTCTCGGCATCAATGGCGACACCGGCGAACTGCGTGCCGCAGCCGACGACCTGTCACGGCGTACCGAGCAGCAGGCCGCCTCGCTTGAGGAAACCTCCGCGGCACTCGACGAAATCACCGCCACGGTCAAGAACTCCTCCCAGCGCGCCGACGAGGCGACCAGCAAGGTGGCTGAAGCCAAACAGTCGACCGAGACGTCAAGCAAGGTGGTGGCCGAGGCAATTCATGCCATGGGCCGCATCGAGGATGCCTCCGGCGAGATCTCCAAGATCATCAACGTGATCGACGAGATCGCCTTCCAGACCAACCTGCTGGCGCTCAATGCCGGGGTCGAGGCTGCACGCGCCGGTGAGGCCGGCAAGGGCTTTGCCGTGGTGGCTCAGGAAGTCCGGGAACTGGCACAGCGCTCTGCGACCGCCGCCAAGGACATCAAGGGCCTGATCAACAAGTCGGGTGAAGAGGTCAAGTCCGGCGTCACCCTGGTCCGCGAAACCGGTGAGGCGCTTTCGTTGATCGCCGAGCACGTGAGCGCCATCAACGACCAGATCAACTCCATCGCCACCGCCGCACGCGAGCAGGCCAATGGACTTACCGAGATCAACTCGGCGGTCAACCAGATGGACCAGGTGACCCAGCAGAACGCCGCCATGGTCGAGGAAACCACCGCTGTCACCCACCGGCTTACCAGCGGCGCGGCCTCGCTTGAGGGGCTGGTCCGTCAGTTCAACCTTACAGGCAGCCGCTCTGCATCCGTGCCGGTCCACGCCACGGCGTCCGGCTCCGCCAAACAGACCGCTTCACACAGGCCGGCGGCAGGCGCCAATGGTCCGGCAAGTGTCAGCGCCTCCACCGCCGGGTCGCGTCCAGTTCAGTCTCCGGCCCGAAACATGCTGAAAACCGTCGCCAGCGCTTTTGGTGTCGGCAAATCCAACAACTCAACCGCAGCGTCACAGGACGACTGGGAGGAATTCTGATGCAAGAATCCGCGAACAACAACGTGGCCAACAGCGGCTATCTTGAGATTATTTCGTTCCATCTGGGCAAGCAGGTTTTCTGCGTCAACATCATGTCGGTCCGTGAAATCCGCGGCTGGGCGCCTTCGACCACCCTGCCGCACTCGCCGCCGCATGTGCTTGGTGTGATCAACCTGCGCGGTTCGGTGATCCCGGTCATCGACATGGCCATCCGTCTTGGCCTGCCGGCGATCAAGCCGACCGAGCGCTCGGCAATCATCGTGACCAACATTGCCGGCAAGCTGGTTGGGCTTCTGGTCGAAAACGTCTCCGACATGATCACCGTTAACAATGCCGATCTCCAGCCGGCCCCGGATGTACTGCCGGCCGCCGAGCGGGCACTGACCAGGGCGATCATTCCGGTCGACGAACAGATGATCTGCTACCTCGATCTCGATGCGCTGTTCTCGACGGACGAGGAACTCGCCGCCTGATCGACACTGCAGAATCCTGATCCGAGCCATCCCTGATCCTTTCTCGATGAAGGGGCAGGGATGGCTTTTTAGCACCCGACGATGCGAAAGCCCGTCCGCTTGTGGAACCCGTGGTGTCAGCGGGTCAGTGCGCTGAAGGCGATTTCGGAAACGGTAAGGCCGGTCATCACCATCATCAACGTGATGAAGATGGAAATCATCAGGTCACCCTCGACACTCATCCGCACCACCCGGAAGTAGAGCCAGATGACAAAGGCGTAGACGCCCAGCGAGATGAAGGCGTTGGCGGTGTCGGAGACCGGCGTCAGATAGCGCAGTGCCGCGGGAAAGAACCCGATATAGGCCGACAGCAGCCCGAACCAGTTGTTGACGATAACCAGCCTTGGGGCTTTCGCAGAGATACCGAACAACTGGCAGACGGCCAGCAGCAGCAGTGCCGGAAGCACCCAGGCAGCCACGTCGAACCCGGTCGAGACGAGGAAGAACCTGAAGATCTCCTGGGCGCTCTCGGGCCGTGTTTCCGGCGCCGCGCGCCAGATCCCGGTCCACAGAAAGCACTGCACCGGCCAGGCCCAGAAGAATGCCCCGAAAGAGCGCCAGAAGCCATCCGCAGACAGATCGAACAGGCGCAAGCCGTCACGGTTGCCAAGGATCAGGTAGAACAGTCCGGCCAGGGACCGTCCGGCCTCAAGCCGCGATGGTACGAGGCCGCCTGCCAAGCTCAGCCCGCCCTTGAGCGCTGGCGTTCAAACCAGCGTTCGATGAAAAGCTCGTAGATCCCGGTCAGGCTTTCAAGATCGCTCAGCGCAACCCGTTCATCGACCATGTGCATGGTCTTGCCGACCAGCCCGAACTCGACGACGGGGCAGTAATCCTTGATGAACCGCGCATCGGATGTCCCCCCGGTGGTCGACAGCGCCGGCGTCCGTCCCGTCGCTTCCCTGACCGCTTCCGACAGCGCATCGATCAGCGCATCATCACGTGTCAGGAATGAGGGCGAGGAACGTTGGTCGAACTCCACAGTGTAGCGCACCGGATCCCGCCCTGGCCGGAGCCCCGCCTGTCTCGCGGCCCGTTCCAGGCGGGCGCGCAGTTCGTCCGCCAGGGTTTCGGCACTCCACATGTCGTTGAAGCGGATGTTGAACCGGGCGGTTGTTCGCGCCGGGATCACATTGGTCGCCGTGTTGCCGGTATCGATGCTGGTGATTTCGAGATTGGACGGCGGAAAACGTTCGTTTCCGGCATCAAGCGGCGGGTCGAGCAATGCATCGGCCAGCATGACCAGTCCGCGCAGCGGATTGTCGGCCAGGTGCGGATAGGCGACATGGCCCTGCACGCCGTCGACCCTGAGGGTACCCGACAGTGAACCGCGCCGGCCGATCTTGATCATGTCGCCCATCTCGGCTGGGTTGGTGGGTTCGCCAACCACGGCCGCATCCCAGCTCTCGCCCTTGGCTTTTGCATGGGCGAGCAGCTTCTCGGTACCGTTGATCGAGGGGCCTTCCTCGTCGCCGGTGATCAGCAGCGAAACCGAACCTTCGGGCGCACCCTTGCGCTCGATCAGCCGGGCCAGGGCGGAAACGAAGCAGGCGATACCGCCCTTCATGTCGACAGCGCCGCGGCCATACATCTCGCCATCGACGATCTCTGCGCCGAACGGCCCCTGCGTCCAGGCAGCCTCGTCGCCGACCGGCACCACGTCGGTGTGCCCGGCGAACATCAGGTGCGGCCCGCCCGAGCCAAGCCGGGAATAGAGGTTCTCCACATCCGGCGTGGCTTCGTCGGAAAAGGTCACCCGGTCATTGCGAAAGCCGAGCCGGTCGAGCATTTCGGCAAGCGTGGTCAGCGCCCCGCCCTCTTCCGGGGTCACCGACGGACAGCGGATCAGGGCGGCAAGTGTTTGAGTCGGATCGGTAAGTTTCATGCTTCGTGATTAGACGATTGGCCCGGCACTGTCGACTGGCGCGGACCGCGAGAAAAGGCCGCGTTCAGTATCCCGGTTGGTCCGGTCCGGGCCCATGCTTGTTGGGGCCCTTCACCGACGGCCAGAGCATGATGATCAGCAGCATGAAGAAGGAGGCCGCCGGGATCACCAGCACACCGACCAGAATGCCCGGCAGACCGGCATCATGCAGGCGCTTGATGCTCGTCACCGCGATCGACCAGGCGGCGAGCAGGAAGGAGAAGATGAAACCGAAGCCGGCCATGGCCATTGCACCGCTGTCGGGGTCGGCCTGGACCGCCGCCGAGACCGGGATCGACAGCACCGCTGTCCAGAACAACATGGTCAGAGCATAGGTCTTGCGCGACAGCCGGCCGTAAACGCTGAACAGAAGCCAGCGCATGCCGGATCCGGGCCGCCGCGCCATCAGCTATTCTCAGGCCCTGAGCAGTTCGTTGATGCCGGTCTTCGACCGGGTCTGTGCGTCGACCGTCTTGACGATCACCGCGCAATAGAGGTTTGGCGCAGCCGCCCCGTTGCCCATCGTGCCGGAGCTCGGCATCGAGCCTGCAACAACCACCGAATAGGGCGGCACTTCGCCATAGCTGATCTCGCCGGTCATCCGGTTGACGATGCGGGTCGACTTGCCGATGTAGACGCCCATGCCGAGCACCGAGCCTTCACGGATGATGCAGCCTTCCACGACTTCCGAGCGCGCGCCGATGAAGCAGTTGTCCTCGATGATGGTCGGGCCGGCCTGCAGCGGCTCGAGAACCCCGCCGATGCCGACGCCGCCCGACAGGTGCACATTCTTGCCGATCTGCGCGCAGGAGCCGACCGTGGCCCAGCCGTCAACCATCGAGCCTTCGTCCACATAGGCGCCGAGATTGACGAAGGACGGCATCAGCACGACGTTCTTGCCGATGAACGAACCGCGACGGACGATCGAGCCGGGAACGGCGCGGAACCCGGCGCGTTCGAATTCATTGGCGCTCCAGCCTTCGAACTTCGACGGCACCTTGTCCCACCAGACAGCTTCGCCCGGACCGCCCTTGATGACTTCCATCGGATTGAGCCGGAACGACAGGAGCACGGCTTTCTTGAGCCACTGGTGGACGGTCCAGCTTCCGTCATCGCCGCGCGAGGCGACGCGGGCTTCGCCGAGATCGAGCAGGTTGAGCGCCGTTTCCACAGCATCGCGGACTTCGCCGCGGGTTGAGGTGGAGACCGTATCACGGGCGTCAAAGGCGGTTTCGATCGTGCTGGCGAGAGCGGCCAAATCATGTTTCATCGTGGCGATTCCTTAAGGGTTCAACGTCTAGTATGGGCGGCCTTGGCCTGTCGGGCCGGCCCGCCGGCGCCGTTGCACATCTCCTAAGGGAGGCAGGGCGCGGGGTCAATTCCGGTCTGGCGGGCAACGTCAAACGGGAATTTGCAGATGAATGCCAAGCGCACAAATCAGGTATGGGATCCGCTGGCCGACAGCCGCGAGGACAAGCTCAGGGCCGACCGCCAGCCCCGGACCCCGCAAAGCATGTCGCCGGCCTACCGGCTGGCCTATGCCGATGAGGATTTTCTCTGCCGCGAGGAACTCAGGCCGGTCCGGTTGCAGCTGGAACTGCTCAAGCCGGAAATGATCCTGATGGAAGCCGGCATCCGCTCGACGGTGGTCATGTTTGGCGGCGCGCGCATTCCCGAACCCGGCAAGGAGCCCTGGGCCGCCAAGAACGATGTTCAGGCAAAGAATCTCACTGCTGCGGCCCGCTACTACAATGAGGCGCGGGAATTTGCGCGGATCTGTTCAAACCACTCGCTGACCACCAAAGGCCAGGAATACGTCATCTGCACCGGCGGCGGGCCAGGCGTGATGGAGGCGGGAAACCGTGGTGCCCATGATGTCGGTGCGGCCTCGATCGGTCTCAATGTGGTCTTGCCGCACGAACAGGCGCCCAATGAGTATGTGACCCCGGAGTTCAGCCTGAACTTCCACTACTTCGCCATTCGCAAGATGCACTTCCTCATGCGCGCCAAGGCGGTCACCATCTTTCCCGGCGGCTTCGGCACCATGGACGAGCTGTTCGAATCCTTGACCCTGATCCAGACCGGCCGCATGGAGCATGTGCCGTTGATCCTGTTCGGATCCGAGTTCTGGAACTCCATCGTCGACTTTCAGGCGCTGGCCGATTTCGGCACCATCTCTCCGGGCGATCTCGACCTGCTCAATTTCGTCGACACCGCCGATGAAGCCTGGGCCGTCATCGCCGCCCATTACGGCATTATCAGCGCTCCATGAAAAAACCAGGCCGGATGTGACACCGGCCTGGTTCCATGTGCGACGATCCTTCAGGATCAGTTGTTGTCGGCGGCGGCAGAACGGTAGAAGTCGGTGACGTCGATCTTCTTGTCGCCGTTCCGGTCGAAACGCTCGAACATCTTGGCGTCAAGCGAGGTGAACTCCTCGAGACTGATTTCACCGTTCTTGTCGGCATCCAGGCGTTCCATGCGCGGTCCGCCGCGACGCTCTGCCCGGTTTTCGCCGCCGTGGCGTTTGCCTTCACCGTGACGCTTGCCATCATGCTTGCCGGCCATCCGGCCGTCACGATCGCCGTCCATCTTGCCCTGGCGTTCGGCGCGGCGCTCTTCGCGGTTTTGCTGACGCATCTCCTTGCGCATCTCGCCGAAGGCCTTGAGCTCGTCCTTGCTCAGCGAGCCGTTCTTGTCGGTGTCGGCGCTTTCGAACATCGCCAGGCGATGTGCCGAGACTTCCTCGAGCAGGACAGCACCGTCGCGGTCGGCGTCAAAGCGTTCCATCATCCGTTCGATGCGTGGACCGTGGCGCGGCCCGTCTCCCTTGCTCTGTCCGCCTCCTTGTGCGGCCAGAGCCGGTGCGGCGGTGGATGCGATCAGGGCGGCGGCGATTGTGGCGAGAAATGTCTTTTTCATGAGAGATGTCCTTTTGTCGGGGTTGCGTTGCCTTCCACCCCAATGTGGCCACTCCCGCTGACGATCACCACTTAAAGCCCTGTAATGTAGATTAAACTTTGGAAAGGAAAGCGTCGGTCCAGCGCTTGCCGGCCCACTCTCGCCGGCCCCACTCTCGCGGGCTTTGCCTTGTCACGACACGATCCGGCTCAGGAAGGCTGCAAGGTCGTCGGTGACATGGTCGATATGGTTGCCGTCCTTGCCCTCGTGCTCCCAGACCTCGTCCAGCACCACGTCCAGATTGTTGGGTACGATCAGCACGGTTCGCATTCCCAGCGCATGCGGAGCCAGCAGGTTGCGCGGCAGGTCCTCGAACATCGCCGCCTTGTCCTTGTGCACGCCATGCCTGGCGAGAAACCTGTCATAGGTCTCGGGCGCCGGTTTCGGTTTGAGGTCTGCCGCGATGATGTCGAAGATATCGTCGAAATGATCGAGGATCCCGAGCGCCCGCGCCGTCCGCTCGGCGTGCGGGGTATCGCCATTGGTGAAAATGAACTTGCGGCCAGGCAACGCCCTGATTGCCTCTCCAAGCGCCGGGTCCGGCTTGACCCAGGAGTAGTCGATATCGTGAACCTTCTCGAGGAAGTCATTCGGATCGATGCCGTGATGCAACATCAGCCCCTGCAACGTGGTGCCGTGCTCACGATAATATTTTTTCTGGATGGCGCGCGCGTCGTCATGTTCAAGCCCGAGCAGCGTTCGGACATAGTGCGTCATCTTCTTGTCGATCTGGGAGAAAAGATCGATGTGGCGCGGGTAGAGCGTGTTGTCCAGATCGAACACCCATTCGGTCACATGGGCGAACGCTGAGGGATCGGGCAGGGCCGATTTTTCGTGCATGAAGATCTCAATCCTGTCTGAAGGGCATCGGTATGGTTCAACCTGGGACACCGGCGCCGTTTGTAAACAGCAGATTTACCTAGTCTGTATACCCGCTGTCAAAACTATCCTGCGAAGCATCGCCCGCCACAACAGCAGGAAGCGCCCACCATGCAAACGACCGGCACGCCGCCGACGGTTTCACTTGCGATACTCAGAAAGATGGTTCTGCTGACTGGGGGCTCGGTTGTCCTCTCGCTGGTGATCACCACGACGATCATGGTACTGATCGGCGAGACCGGTGCCTTGCCGCTGGCGCTTCCCATCGCCGGTTTCTGCCCGCTGCTGGTAACCCCTCCCGCGACCTATGTCTTTTGCCGCCGCACCATGGAACTCCAGGCCGCGAACAAGGCCTTGGGCGAAGCGCATCGCAACCTCTCCGAGGTCCATGCCAGGCTGAAGGCTGCCCACGAGGATCTCGAACACCGGGCAAGTCACGACACCATGACCGGGCTTGCCAACCGGGACCGGTTTCTTGCCCATCTCTCCGACCTCAAGCGCCAGTCCGATTCGGGCTATCTGCTGATGATTGACGCCGACCACTTCAAGCAGATCAACGACCTTCACGGTCACGATGCCGGAGATGGGGCGTTGCTGGCAGTGGGGCAGGCGATTGCCGGATCGATCAGGGACACCGATCTGGGTGCCCGGATTGGCGGCGAGGAATTTGCGGTGATCCTCCGTGGTTCAAGCACCGAAAATGCCACGGGGATCGCCGAGCGGATCCGCAGCAATGTAGAGGACATCTGTATCACCGCTGCGGACGGCAGCCAGCTGAAGGTCACGGTCAGCATCGGTGGAGCCCCCTTCGCTCCGGATACCCGCACCAAGGAGGTCATGCGCCAGGCCGACAGCCAGCTCTATCAAGCCAAGCGCAACGGCCGGAATTGTGTGGTCATCGCCGGCGGGATGACCCGCGCGGCGTAAGAAGTTTTCTTAACTCTGCTTCTTCTGCGATTGGCTTGCCGCGCCGGGTGCGCGGCTGCTAGATCCTTGATCCTGCCGTTAGTGGCCCGGCTTCGGTTTTGCAGGAAGGCGGGGCGTCTCATGTCTGCTTCCTGAAACTGGATCTGCCGCATCAACATGGAAACCTGGGTTCTCATAACCATTGCCGCCGCATTCCTGCAGAACATCCGTTCGGTTCTGCAGAAACATCTCAAGGGGGTGATGGGCACCAGCGGCGCGACCTTCGTCCGGTTCGGTTTCGGCGTGCCGTTCGCGTTGGCCTTCGTCGCCTTGCTTGTCTTCGGCGCGGGCTACCCGCTTCCCCGGCCAAATCCTGCGTTTTTCGGATGGGTCACCCTGGCCGCCGTTGCCCAGATTACCGCCCAGGCTTTTCTCATCCAGATGTTCAGCCACCGCAATTTTACGGTGGGCACCGCCTATTCGCGCACCGAACCTGCCCAGGCCGCGCTGTTCGGACTGATCTTCCTGGGCGACCGGGTCAGCGCCGGAACCCTTGCCGCAATCGCCATCAGCCTCGTCGGCGTTGTTCTGATCTCGGTCGCCCGCTCGGCGTCGGGCGCGGCCGCGCTGATGCGATCGGTCTTCTCTCGCACCGCGGCTCTTGGCCTGGCTTCGGGGACGTTTTTTGGTATCGCCGCCGTCGGCTACCGTGCTGCCTCGTTGTCGCTCATGGGACCGAATTTCATGATGCAGGCTGCTGTTACACTGCTTGTGGCGATCATTCTGCAGACCATCATCATGCTGATCTGGATGGGAATGAAATCCCCCGGCGAACTGGCTAGGGTTCGCGCCGCTTGGAAGATCTCGGCGATGGTCGGCCTCGTCGGCGCAACAGCGTCCTTCGGCTGGTTCATGGCGATGACATTGCAGACCGCCGCCGCCGTCAAGGCATTGGCGCAGATCGAAATGATTTTCACATTCGCCTCGTCGGTGCTAGTCTTCAAGGAACACGTCAACAAGCTTGAGATTGCCGGCTGCATCCTGATCGTAGCCGGCATACTCGTGCTTTTGCTGGTCTGAACTGCGGTGTGGCGGTGGCACTTTAACCGACGCCGGTTTCACAGCGAACAGGAACGGAAGAGAGTTATGCCCGCCCGGCGCCCGCAGATGATGAAGCCCAGGGGCCGCCCCCTGCAGCGACCGCTCGCCGTGGCGCTTCTTCTGCTCGGGCCGCTGATGTCCGGTTGCGCCAGCCCGCCCGAAGGTGTGCTGGCCCCCGTGGCCCAGACCGCATCGGACGCGACCGAGGTGTCGATCATGGTCGCCACCACCCGTGCGCCCTCCGACAATCCGGGCCTGCTATACTCCGGAGAGCGTGGCGCCCGCATTGATTTCAACGAAATTGTCGTCTCCATTCCGCCCGACAGCCGCCGCAAGATCGGCGAGGTCCAGTGGCCGAAGAAGATACCGCCCGATCCGGCGCGGGATTTTGCCACCCTCTCGGCCAAACAGATGGACTCGGTTGCCGAGGTGGAGGCCTGGTATGATCGCAACCGGTCGTCCAGCGGACGGTTGCTGGTGTTTGTTCACGGCTTCAACACCCGCTACGAGAGCGCGGTCTATCGCTTCGCCCAGATCGCCCATGACAGCAAGACCGACGCCACCCCGGTTATGTTCACCTGGCCTTCGCGCGGCAATGTCTTTGACTATGGCTATGACAAGGAAAGCACCAATTACTCGCGCTCCGCACTCGAACTGCTTCTGACCGGAGCGGTGGCCGTGCCGGAGATCAAGGAAATCACGATCCTCGCCCATTCGATGGGGACCTGGCTGACGGTGGAATCTCTCAGGCAGATGGCGATCCGCAACGATGGCATCCCGGCCAAGATCAGCGACGTCATCCTCGCCTCTCCCGATCTCGACGTTGACGTCTTCCAACAGCAGATCGTCGACATGGGCGCAAAGCGGCCGAAATTTACGGTCTTCGTCTCCAAGGATGACCGCGCCCTGACCCTGTCGCGCCGGATTTCAGGAAATGTCGACCGGCTTGGCCAGATCGACATCAGCAACCCGGTCTATCGCGAAAGCCTCGAGCGCAGCGGGATCACGGTGCTCGATCTCTCAGCGCTGCAGGTCGGTGACAGCCTCAACCATTCGAAATTTGCCGAGAGCCCGGAAGTGGTCAGACTGCTGGGTCAGCGGTTGATCGCCGGCCAGACCGTTACCAATCAGGATGTCAGTCTTGGCACCGAACTCGGCGCGTCCGCGATCACCCTGTCCAACACCGTCGGGTCCGTGGCTGGCGCCGCGATCACTGCACCGATCGCCATTCTTGATCCCAACTCCCGCGATGCTTTCACCGCGCAATCCAGGCGTTTCGGCCAGGGTCTCGGGGCGGCGGGACTGACACCGAACCTCTCCGGCCAGTTGCCGTCCGCGCCTGAATGCGATGCCGCCCAAGATTGCCGGTAGGCGATGGCGCGGGACGGATTGCGGCGCGCTTGGGCTTTTGTTCAAGACGCCGGCCGGACAGGCCCTGTCAGGGAACCAGAAGCGTGCCGGCGCCATGGGCGGTGAACAGCTCCAGCAGCACCGCATGGGCGGTCTTGCCGTTGAGGATCACCACGCCCTTCACGCCCCGCTCGATGGCTTCGATGCAGGTTTCCACCTTGGGGATCATCCCGCCTGAAATCGTGCCGTCGGCAATCAGTGCCCGCGCTTCGCGGACGGTCAGCTCGTCAATCAGCTTGCCGTTCTTGTCGAGAACACCGGGAACATCGGTCAGGAACAGCAGCCGTGACGCTTCGACAGCGCCCGCGATCGCGCCGGCAAAGGTGTCGGCATTGATGTTGTAGGTATGGCCGTCACGACCCGGCGCGACCGGCGCCAGAACCGGGATCATTTCCGACTTGGCGAGGAGGTCGAGCAGCGTGCGGTCGACTTCCACCGGTTCGCCGACAAAACCGAGATCGAGAACGCGCTCTATGTTGGAATCGGGATCGGTCATGGTCTTGTGCGCCTTCTCGGCGTAAACCATGTTGCCGTCCTTGCCGCACAGCCCGATGGCCCATTCGCCCTCGGCGTTGATCAGCGCGACGATCTCCTTGTTGATCGAGCCCGCCAACACCATCTCGACGATTTCGACGGTCTTCTCGTCGGTCACCCGCAAACCGCCCTCAAACCTCGATTCGATGCCCATCTTGGCGAGCATGGCGGCGATCTGCGGGCCGCCGCCATGGACCACGATCGGATTGACGCCGGATTGCTTGAGCAGGGCGATGTCCTGCGCAAAGGCCTTGCCGAGCGCGGCATTGCCCATCGCATGTCCGCCATATTTGACCACGACCGTCTTGTTCTCGTAGCGCTGCATGAAAGGCAGCGCCTCGGCGAGCAGGCGGGCCTGTGTGGCGGCGTCGCCGCTTGGAGTGTCAGACATTGGCGTGGCGTCCCGGTTTTGATTGCGCGCAGGCGACAAAAGGTCCGGCGCTGTTTAGCTCCAATCCGGCCCGGCTTCAATAACTGGTTCAAACATTGCGCCAGCCGGCCCGAAACCGTGCAACCCCGCCTGCAATTTCGCCGTATAGGGTTTCAGGATTTCAGGAAACTGCTATCTGTTGGGTGAACCTGCGGAGAAACCGAAGCTGTTATGAGTCAAGAATTACTCTCGGAATTGATCGCGCGCACCGCGCTGGGTGACCGCAAGGCGTTTTCTGCACTCTATGATGAGACCAACGCGAAACTATTTGGCGTCGCCCTGCGTATTCTAAAGGACAGGGCCCAGGCTGAGGATGCGATTCAGGAGGTCTATGTCCGCATCTGGCGACGCGCTGGCAGTTTCAGGGCGGAGCAGGCTTCGGCCATGGCGTGGCTTGTCACGATCGCCCGCAATCAGGCGATCGACCTGATCCGAAGCCGTCAGCCTGCGACGCTGGAGTATGACGATGCGCCGGAAATCGCCGATGCGGCGCCGGATCCGGAGGCCCGCGCGATGCTGAGCGGTGAAGCGCGGCGCATTGACGGGTGCCTGGGCGAGCTGGAGGAAAACAAGGCTGCCGCGGTCGTGGCGGCCTATGTGGAGGGGTTGAGTTATCAGGAGCTGGCCGACCGCAACGCGGTGCCGCTCAACACAATGCGAACCTGGCTGCGGCGCAGCCTGATGAAACTGAGAGAGTGCTTGAACCGATGAGTAGCGGTGCGCAAATCCCCGACGACAATGCCCTGGCCGGCGAATATGTGCTTGGCGTGCTGCCGCTCGCCGAGCGCCGCATGGTCGAGGAGCGCATGGCCCGCGACAGTCAATTCGCGGGGCTGGTGATCTCGTGGCAGGCTGATCTTTCAAATCTCGACGATGCCTACACGCCGGAAAGCCCGCCACAGGGCGTCAAGGCGCGGATCGACGCGCGCCTGTTTGCCGAAGCCGCCAGGCCGGCAGGCGGCTTGTGGGGCTCGCTGGTCTTCTGGCGCGGTCTTGCCTTTGCCTCGGTTGCCGCTGCGGCCGCATTTGGCATCTATACCAGCAATCTGGCAGGGCCTGCCGGTCGCGGTGCGCAGCCATCGCTAGTTGCCGAGCTGGGCGCTCCCGGAAGCTCCGTCGGCCTGATTGCCGCCCTCGACCCGGCGGACGGCGCCTTCACCATCACTCCCGCAGCGTTCTCGCCCGATGACGGCAAGTCGCTCGAGTTGTGGCTGGTGGAAGGCGAGGGGGCTCAGCCGGTTTCGCTGGGCCTGGTGCCGGCTGATGGCGGCCGCCTGGTTCTCGATCAGGGCCTGGTCAGCAAGATCTCCGACGGCGCCCTGCTTGCTGTCAGCGTGGAGCCATTGGGTGGCTCGCCGACTGGCGAGGTCACCGGTCCTGTCGTGCTGTCGGGACCTCTTGGCAGAAAATAATCCCGGCATCCGAAACTTTTTCCGAATGCCTCCCGTCTTCCTCTTTAACCGCCGCAGCAAAGATGCGGCGGGTGAACAAGGCCCGGATGATCCGGCCTGAAAACACAAAAGAGGCTGATTATGAAAAATACTCTTCGCTCCATTGCTGCAGCAGCAGTCCTTTTCTCCGGCGCAAGCCTGGCCATTGCCGCAAGTCATGGCGGAAACAAGATGGTCGGCGGCGCCGAAATGTTCCCCGACAAGAACATCGTCGAAAACGCCGTCAACTCTGCCGATCACACCACACTGGTTGCTGCGGTCAAGGCCGCGGGCCTCGTCGACACGCTGATGGGCGAAGGTCCGTTCACCGTCTTCGCACCCACCAACGCAGCCTTTTCCGCGCTGCCGGATGGCACTGTCGACACCCTGCTGAAGCCTGAGAACAAGGACCAGCTGACCAAGGTTCTGACCTGTCATGTTGTTGCCGCCGACGCGATGTCTGAAGCGATCATGAAGATGGTTGACGATGATGGCGGCGCGCATCCGGTCAAGACTGTGGGCGGCTGCATGCTCAGCGTTACCTACCAGGGTGACAAGATCATGATCGAGGACGAAACCGGTGCTGTGGCCAATGTCACCATTGCCGATGTCGACCAGTCGAACGGCGTTATTCACGTCATCGACAAGGTGCTTCTGCCCAAGGGCTGAACCTGAACCCCGGCTTCCCCGAGGCTGCGGCGTGGCACGCCACCCCCTGATAAAGACACAGGCGTGTCACGCCAGGCCGACCTCTCGCCCTTAGGGGCGGGGGGGCACCTCACAGGCAAGTGAAAACATGTGGTTGGCCTTTGTCCGAGAGCCACCCTAGGTTCAGATCACCAAAAGGAGAAACACGATGACGACGAAGACAGAATTGAGCCGCCGCGCGCTTTTGACTGCCGGCGTTGCCGGAGTGGCCCTGTCGGTGTTTGGCCGATGGACCCCTGCGACCGCGTCGGAAGGCTCATTCGAAATCACGCTCAGTGAAGCGGAATGGCGCGATCGCCTGACGCCCGAACAGTTTGCCATACTGCGCGAGGAAGACACCGAGCGTCCATTTACCAGCGCACTCAACTACGAGAAGCGAAAAGGCATGTTTCATTGCGCCGGCTGTGATCTTCCGGTCTATTCGTCGGAAACCAAGTTTGACAGCGGCACCGGCTGGCCGAGTTTCTGGGAGGCCGAGGACAATGCCGTGCGCACCAAGGAGGACCGGTCGCTGTTCTCGGTACGCACCGAAGTCCATTGCCGCCGCTGCGGTGGCCATTTCGGCCATATCTTTGATGACGGCCCGCCGCCGACGGGCAAGCGTCACTGCATCAACGGTTTTGCCCTGACCTTCAAACCGGCCGGCAATGACTGAGAACGGATGTGTTAAAGCGTGATCGCAAGAGCGATCGCGGTTCGCAGCTCGGAAATGCCTTCGCCCTTTTCGGACGAGGTGGCGATCACTTCCGGATAGGCCGCCGGCCGGCGCTTGAGCGCCGAAAGGGTTTCGGAGATCAGCCGTGGCACGCCCGCGGCCTTGATCTTGTCGGTCTTGGTCAGAACCACCTGATAGGACATCGCCGCCTTGTCGAGCAGGTCCATCACGCCCTCGTCGTTCTTCTTCAATCCGTGGCGCGAATCGATCAGCAGGTAGACCCGCTTCAGGGTCGACCGGCCGCGCATGTAGTCGAACACCAGCTTGGTCCACAGGTCGACCTGGTCCTTCGGCGCTTTTGCGTAGCCGTAACCGGGCATGTCGACCAGCGCCATTGGTGGCAGATCACCCTCATCGCCTGAATAGCCCGATGGAACGAAATAGTTCAGCTCCTGGGTCCGGCCCGGCGTGTTCGACGTCCGTGCAAGCCCGTTGACACCGACCAGCGCGTTGATCAGCGAGGACTTGCCCACGTTGGAACGACCGGCAAAAGCAATCTCCGGCGGCCCTTCAGGCGGCAGGAATTTCAGTGAAGGCACGCCGCGAATGAACACCCACGGCTTGGAAAACAGCGTCGCCGAGAGCTCCTTGGCAGCTTGCATTGCCGGATCTGCGGACAGTTGGGTCATCGCTCCGGCCTCCGCGCCGTTCAGCTGGTCTTGTTCTTGGGCTTGAACAGTGCCCTGAGATTGTCCCAAAGCTCGATCTTGGCGCCCTGGCGCTTCATGATCACACCCTGCTGGAGCACCGACAGCGTGTTGTTCCATGCCCAGTAGATCACCAGACCGGCCGGGAAGGTGGCCAGCATGAAGGTGAAGACCACAGGCATCCAGGTGAAGATCATCGCCTGGGTGGGATCCGGAGGCGTCGGGTTCATCCGCATCTGGATGAACATGGTGATGCCCATGATCAGCGGCCAGATGCCGATCATCAGGAACGTCGGCACATCATAGGGCAGCAGGCCGAACAGGTTGAAGATCGAGGTCGGATCGGGCGCCGACAGGTCCTGGATCCAGCCGAAAAACGGCGCGTGACGCATTTCGATGGTGACGTAAAGCACCTTGTAGAGCGCAAAAAATACCGGGATCTGCAACAGCACCGGCCAGCAGCCGGCCACCGGGTTGATCTTTTCCTTCTTGTAGAGCTCCATCATGCCTTGCTGCAGCGCCATCTTGTCGTCGCCGTGCTTGGCCTTGAGCTCTTCGAGCTTGGGCTGAACCTTTTTCATGTTGGCCATCGACACATAGGACTTGTTGGCCAGCGGGAAGAAGATGAGTTTCACCACAACGGTGGTGGCCAGGATCGCAAGGCCGAAGTTGCCGAACAGCTTGTAGAGGTAGTCGATCAGCCAGAACATCGGCTTGGTTATGAAGTAGAACCAGCCCCAGTCGATCATCAGGTCGAAATTGAGAATATTGTACTGATCCTGGTAGCCTTCGATGATCGGGACCTGCTTGGCGCCTGCGAAGACCAGCGTGGTCGAGGTGGCGCTGCCGCCCGGTGCGATTGCCATTGCATCTGACTTGAAGTCCGACTGGTAGCGGGCGCGCCCGTCGGTGAAGTGGGCAAAACGGGTCTCGAAACCGGAGCCCTGTGGCGGGATCAGCGCTGCCGCCCAGTACTTGTCGGTGATGCCCATCCAGCCCGCAGTTGCCTTGGCGACGCTGATGACCGGGGTGTCTTCGACATCGGAATAGTCGATTTCCTGCAGG
This sequence comes from Parahoeflea alexandrii, assembly GCF_024105735.1. GTDB lineage: Bacteria > Pseudomonadota > Alphaproteobacteria > Rhizobiales > Rhizobiaceae > Hoeflea > Hoeflea alexandrii. The sequence continues at coordinate 893,063 of NZ_JAAAML010000002.1, forward strand.
CCTTCTTCGCCGACGACGCCGATCAGGCCCTCGTGAAGTACGTAGATGCCCTGGGTCTTGGGCTTGAAGAACCGCGTTACCCGGCCGTAGCCGGCAACCGATGCGGCTTCATCGCCAGTGTTGGTGATCGTGTCTTCGAAGTTGAACAGCGAATGCTCATCGACTGAAATGACACGCGTGAACACCAGGCCTTCGCCATTGTCATAGGTCAGCGTGACCGGCGTGGTCGGCGTCAGGGTCTGTCCTGGAGCGGCGGTCCAGACCGTGTTGGGACCAGGAGCCGGGCCCGACTGCGCATCGGCAATGAAGCCGACTTCGGCAAAATAGCCGTTGGCCATGGCCGCGGGGCTGAACAGCGTGATGATCGGGCTCTCGGGATCAATCGTTTCGCGGTATTCCTTGAGCAGCACGTCGTCGATGCGGGCGCCGGACAGGTTGATCGACCCGGTGATCGACGGTGTGTCGATGCTGATCCGGTCGGTCTGGGCGAGTACATCCTCGCGCGACAGGCCCGCGGCCTGCGTGATCGTTCCGGGAACTGCCGCATCGCTGCCGGGCGCCGAGCCGCTCACCGCGCCGGGAGTGACCGCACCGCCGGTGCCAGCTGCAGGGGCTTGCGCCGCCTGCTCGGCCTGAAGCGCTTCCGCCGCGAGACGTTCGCGTTCGATCTTCGGACTGACATAGAGGAATTGCCAGGCAATCAGGACAAGCACCGACAAGAGAATTGCGACGAAATAATTGCGATTGTTTTCCATCACTCAATCCTGATGTTCAGGCCTAGGCTGCCTGTTGGTCTGGTGTTGTCCGTTACGCCGGGCGGCGCCGGCGTGCGTCTGTTGAGGCCGTTTCTGTCTGTCGGCTTCCTTCACCCGCTCGGTGAGCGCGGTGATCAGTCCGGCAAACGGCGCGCCGAGCGTATCCCTGCGTGCGACCACCACATAGTCATGTCCGGGCTTGAATGGAACCCCTGCCATTTGCCGCACGACTTCTCTGAGGCGTCGACGCATGCGGTTGCGCTCGACCGAATTGCCCTGCTTCTTAGTCACCGTAAAACCGATGCGGGCGGGCTGGTCGGGAGCGCCTCGATCGAGGGTTTCGAGCAGGAAATAGGGGCCGCGCAGGCGTTTTCCCTTCTGCACGGCGAGGAAATCCGGCCGGGTTTTAAGCCGCCCGGGTTTCATGATGGTATCGTCCTGTGCCACGCGATCGTAGTCCTTCGCGGGCCCGTCGCCAGCGCTTAGGCCGACAGACGATTGCGCCCGCGGGCGCGGCGAGCCTGGATGACCTTGCGGCCGCCCTTGGTTGCCATGCGTGCACGGAAACCGTGACGCCGCTTGCGAACAAGCTTGGATGGTTGGTAAGTACGCTTTGGCATTTATTTTAATACCGCGGTGTGCGGCCCTTCTTGGAACATCTTGGTTTGGGTGTTCAGTCCGTCAAAACACGCTCCCGGAAACCGGAAGCTTCCACGGACGAGCGGCTTATAGGCGCGATCGGGGCCAAAAGTCAATGAGCCCTCCGCCGTCGCCGCACGCCAGTACGGCTTGCCGCGCAAGGTCTGAGCGCATTTTCATTGCATCCGAAGCCGCTTCTGGCGGGATGCACTCCGCTCACGTCCGTTCACAAGCCGGTGACATTGCGGCTCAGGTGGTTGCCTCGGCTCGCAACCTGCACCAAGTCCTTGTCAGCAATACCGCGCCGCCTAGAACCTGGGAAGCCGAAACCATGACCCTTGATCGCCGCACTCTTCTCATCGGATCTGCAAGCCTTGCCGCAACAACCGCGTTTGGACCCGTACCCGCACTCGCAGCCATGACCGGTTTCAGACCAAAAGGGCAGGCGGGGGTCGACCATGCGGCCTTTGACGCGCTTCTCAAGGCTTTGGTCAAGCCGGATGCCAGTGGCTACAACCGGGTCGATTATCGCGGCGTAAAGGCCAATCTGGCCTCCCTGCGCGCCTACATTGCCGCTTTGGAGGCGGTCAATCCGGTATCCCTGTCCCGCAACGAGGCCCACGCCTACTGGATCAACCTCTACAACGCCAAGACCCTTGAGATCGTGGCGGAGGCCTATCCGGTGACTTCGATCAAGAAGATCAATCTGGGAGGTTCGTTCCTGTTTGGCTCTGGCCCCTGGAAAGCCAAGGTCATTACAGTCAACGCAACCGAGCTGTCGCTTGACGATGTCGAGCACGAGATCGTCCGTGCCCTTTTCAATGATCCGATGTCCCACTACGGGCTCAACTGCGCTTCCTATTCCTGTCCCAACCTTGCCACCCGCGCCTTCACCGGTGCCAATGTCGATGCGCTTCTGCGCGTCAACGCGGTGGACTATGTCAACCATCCCCGCGGCGTGGCGGTCGACAGCGGACGCATCACGGCCTCGAAGATCTACTCCTGGTATGCGGGTGATTTCGGTGGCAAGGGCCGGCTCAAGGAACACTGGATGTCACTGGCCGAACCGCAGAAGGCGGCACGGATCGCCTCCGCCTCCATTTCAGGTTATGACTACGACTGGAGCATCAACGCGCTTTAGGCCTGATGACGCCGCTCTCACGCTGCCGTGAGATTTAAGCGTTCCGGGCTCACGCGAGTTTGGGAAATGGCGAGGCATTGTCATTGGCGGTGGAGGCCGCAGTCTTCTATTCATGCTTCAGGCAAACCCGACGGCAAGCAAGCAGCCGCAACAAACCTGGAGATCCCGCATGACGTCACAATCCCCGACCGGGCAGATGGACAAGGCCATGGCAGAGACCCCCAAGGCAACGCCGGACACCGCCAAGCCTGCCAGCTGGCGGCGCTACCTGCCGCTGGCGATCATCGTGATGGGCCTTGTGGCCGCCTATGCCGCGGGCGTGCAGGATTACATCTCGCTTGCGGTGCTGGCCGAGCAGCGTGACGCGCTCAAGCAGTTCGTCGCCGATCACCGCATTGCCTCGGCGCTGGGCTATTTCGTGCTTTATGCACTGGCCGTCGCCTTTGCCTTTCCCGCAGCCTCGATCCTGACGATCTTTGCGGGCTTCGTGTTCGGCTGGTTCATTGCCGGCACCCTGACGGTCTTTGCCGCCACCACCGGTGCCGCTGCGATTTTCCTTGCCGCAAGGTCCGCCTTTGGCGATGTCCTGCGAAAGCGCGCAGGTCCCTTTGCCGCCAGGCTCGCCGACGGCTTTTCCAGGGACGCCTTCAGCTATCTGTTGGTGTTGCGCCTTGCCCCGGTGTTTCCATTCTTTGTCATCAACATTGCCCCGGCGTTTTTCGACATCAAGCTGCGCACCTACGTGGCGGCAACCTTCCTCGGCATCATTCCCGGCACCTTCGCCTACACCTGGTTGGGCCAGGGCCTCGACAGCGTCATCGTTGCTGCGGCCGGGCGCGAGATCTCGATTTCGGACCTGGTGACGCCGGAGATCACCATCGCCTTTCTGGGGCTTGCAATCGTCGCGGCAATCCCCACCATAGTCCGCAAGTTTCGCGGGCGCGGCTGACACCGGACGGTTCCACTCCCCGCCAGCGTTCACATCAAATGGAAGACAGCCTATGAGCACCGCTTTGACACCTGACATCTGCATCATCGGCGCAGGCTCCGGCGGGCTCTCGGTCGCTGCCGCCGCCGCGGCTTTCGGCGTCGATGTTGTGCTCGTTGAAAAGGGCAAGATGGGTGGCGATTGCCTCAACTACGGCTGTGTGCCTTCCAAGGCGATGATCGCCGCCGGAAAGCATGCCCACGCCATTGCCGAGGCGCCTGAATTCGGCGTCACCGCGGGCGAGGCCAAGGTCAATTTCCGAAAGGTCCACGATCACATTCATTCGGTCATCGGTGCCATTGCGCCCAATGATTCCGTTGAGCGCTTCCGTGCGATGGGCGTCAACGTGATCGAGGCGGAAGCCCGCTTTGTCGACAAGACGACATTGATGGCCGGCCAGACCGAGATCCGCGCCCGGCGCTATGTCGTCGCTACCGGGTCGTCTGCCTTCGTACCGCCGATTCCGGGCCTTGATACTGTTGAATACCTGACCAATGAAACCCTGTTCGAGCGCACCCGTGCGCCCAAACACCTCATCATCATCGGTGGCGGCCCGATCGGCATGGAAATGGCCCAGGCCCATCGCAGGCTCGGCGCCGAGGTCAGCGTTGTCGAGGGCGCGAGGGCACTGGGCAAGGACGATCCGGAACTGGCGGCGATCGTGCTCGAGAACATACGCGCCGAAGGCGTGACCATCCACGAAGGCTCCAAGGTGACGTCGGTCGAAAAGCGCGGCAAGACCGGCGTCCGCGTCAATTACGAAACGGAATCGGGCGAAGGCTTCGTCGACGGCTCCGACGTGCTGGTTGCCGTTGGCCGCCTCGCCAATGTCGATGGACTGGGTCTGGATGCCGCCGGCGTCGAACATGACCGGCGCGGCATCAAGGTCGGCGCCAATCTCAGATCAAGCAACAAGCGCATCTATGCCATTGGCGACGTCGCGGGCGGCCTGCAGTTCACGCATGTCGCGGGCTATCATGCCGGCCTGGTGGTGCAGCAAATCCTGTTTCGCCTGCCTGCGAAGGAAAAGCGCGACATCATCCCCTGGGCAACCTATACCGACCCCGAGCTGGCCCATGTCGGCTTGACCGAGGAAGAGGCTGCGAAGCGCCACGGCGGCCGGATCTCGATCCTGCGCTGGCCCTATGCAGAGAACGACCGAGCCCAGGCCGAGCGCAGGACAACCGGACTGATCAAGCTGGTGGTCGACCGCAAGGCCCGCATCCTCGGTGTTTCCATCGCCGGTGCCGGCGCAGGCGAGATGATCAACATGTGGGCGCTCGCGATCACCAATTCGATGACGCTCAAGGATGTGCGTGGCTACGTCCCGCCCTATCCGACAATGACGGAGATTGGAAAACGCGCCGCGGTTTCCTATTATACACCCTTGACCCGCAAGCCGTTCGTGCGCTGGCTCGTGCGCTTCTTGAGGCGTTTCGGATGAGGGACACAAAGCAGGGGCCCGGCCATGGCGGACGACGACCAGACGCAAACTGACCCGGTTCCGGCCGGGCAAGTGATGAGGGGAATGAGCCTGTCTTCAAGGCTCCTGTGGCTTACCATCCTGTTCGTGATGATCGCCGAAGTGCTGATTTTTGTGCCGTCGGTTGCCAATACGAGGGTCCGCTGGTTGCAGGATCGGCTCAACACCGCCGCTGCGGCCGCCGTGGTGGTTGACGGCGTCAACGAAATGGATCTGCCGCAATCCATCCAGAACGATGCGCTGATGGCAACCGGCACCAAGGCCATTGTCCTGCACAAGGACGGTGCTGCCCGCATGATCGCCAGCGGTGACATGCCGCCTGTCGTCACTCATCATTATGATCTGTCGGCGGTCACGCCGCTGAGCGCGCTGGCGGATGCCTTCGACACCATCCTGTTTGGCGGCGACCGGGTGATCCGGGTCGAGGGGTTGGTGGCGGACGACCCGGGCATGACCATCGAGCTGGTGCTCGAGGACGCGCAACTGCGCCACGCCATGCTGATTTACGGGCGCAACGTGTTCTTTCTTTCGGTGCTGATTTCGCTCATCACCGCAAGCCTGGTTTTCTTCTCGATCAGCCGCATGCTGATCCGCCCGATCCACCGCGTGACCGAGAACATGAAGGCCTTCGCCAAGGACCCGGAAAATCCGGGCAACATCATCGTCCCGAGCCCGCCGGTCGATGAACTGACCGCCGCCGAGGGCCATCTTGCCGACATGCAGACACGGCTCCAGCAGACGCTCAAGGAGCAGCGCCATCTCGCCGATCTCGGTCTTGCGGTTTCCAAGATCAACCACGACATGCGCAACATCCTCACCTCCGCGCAGCTGATGTCCGACCGTCTGGCGACGGTCGATGATCCGATGGTCAAGCGCTTCGCACCCAAGCTGCTGCGCACCATCGACCGGGCGGTGAGCTATTCCAGCGAGGTGCTGGCCTATGGCAAGGCCCGCGAGGCCAAGCCGCGCCGACGCTTCCTCAATTTCGCAGCCCTTGCCCGCGAGGTCACCGAGATCGTTGCCGAGGAGACCGAGGCCGATATCGACTACGTGGTCGATGTCGATGGAACGCTCGAGATCGAGGCCGACAGCGATCAGCTGTTCCGGGTGATCTACAATCTGGTGCGCAACGCCGTGCAGGCTTTTGCCTCCGACCCATCTGATGATCCGGTGCTTGTCCGGCGTGTGACCCTGTCCGCGCACCGCACCGGGTCGGTGGTGGAGATCCGGGTCAGCGATACCGGGCCGGGGCTTCCGGCACGGGCGCGGGAGAACCTGTTCCAGCCGTTCCGGGGCTCGGCAAGATCCGGCGGCACCGGCCTGGGACTGGCCATCGCCCGGGAACTGGTTTTGGCCCATGGCGGCTCGATCGCCCTTGACGACACCGTTTCGCAGGGAACATCCTTCTGCATCGAACTGCCCGACCAGCCGGTGCCGCTTGACGGGTACCGGGCCCGCGCCTGATTCCGGCGGCATGGACGCTACATCCTGCCGTATGGCCGCAACCCGCCCCGGCGGCAGCCTTCGAAGCTTGGAAAACCATGCGCTTGCCAGCCCGGTTTGGCCAGATGTGCGACAATTGCGGGACAATCGCTTTTTTCGCCAAATCCGCTTGCAATCCCCCGCAGTCCGTTTTAGGAGAACGCCTCGCAGGCGAAAGACACCTGCAGCGCGCGCCCGTAGCTCAGCTGGATAGAGCACCAGACTACGAATCTGGGGGTCAGAGGTTCGAATCCTTTCGGGCGCGCCATTTCTTCCTCTCTGGATCAGCAAGGCGCGTGTTCTCAGCTTATGCTGAAAGCGCATTCTTCATGATGAGTTGCAAACGGGTCGCCACCGAACTGTTGGTGTGAGACGCGGTGGAGAAGCTGGTTCTTGTCAAGCCGTCGTGCCTTCCCTGAGCGAAAACCAGGAAAATCTGACGTGCGGCACTCGCAAACTTTACCGCCAGGGCAAAAGGCAGGCTGACGCAAAGCTAGAGGTGAGACGCCCTACCGGTTCATTGCGATAAGCCAGTCTGCGAAATCCGCGTGGCTTTGCCTGCGTCATTCGACGATGCGCTGTGGCCGATGCTCGGCTGGCTGGCCGGAAGCAGGTCCCCGGCAGGCATTCCGGTTCTCACCGGGCTCGAGCATCTGTCCCGGGCGCCCGACGATCTGAGTCAGCCGTGGCGGAAGTTCAATGCCGGCGGTGACAGGATCGATCTCGTCGCCATCTGCAGCCCGCATGCATTGCTTGCCGAAACCCGGCGGTTCGCGGATCGCCTCGACGCTCAACACTGTCATAATGGTACAAGGGCAATCGTCACCATTGCCCGCAAGACACTTGCCGACATGGCGGCTCAAGGCATTATCGACCGGCTCCCTTGGCTGACTGTGCTACCTGCCTGGTTCAATCAGCGAACGGCGGTTTCCTTCAAGTCGGTCAGTGCCTGAGTATCTTGCTGAAGAAATCCTGGGCCCTGTCTGTCTTCGGATTGTCGAAGATCTCCCGCGGCGTTCCGCTCTCGATGATCTCTCCGCGGTCCATGAAGACGACCTGATTGGCGACTTCCCGGACAAAGGCCATCTCGTGGCTGACAAGGATCATTGTCATTCCCTCTCCAGCAAGCCGCCGGATCGTGTCGAGCACTTCGGTGACGAGTTCAGGGTCCAGAGCGGACGTCACCTCGTCTAGAAGCAGGATCTTTGGCTCGAGGGCAAGCGCCCGGGCGATCGCCACACGCTGTTGCTGGCCGCCGGACAACTGGTCGGGATAAGCGCCATGTTTGTCTCCCAATCCGACGAGGTCGAGAAGTTTCTTTGCCTGGGCCTCGACTTCAGCGACCGGACGCCGCTTGATCTTGATCGGTGCAAACGTGACATTTCCCATTACCGTCATGTTCTGAAACAGGTTGTACTGCTGAAACACGATGGCCATGGTGTCGCGGGCAGCCCGGACCGAGCGTGCGCTGCGATAGTCGATGGTCTGACCTGCGATTTCAATGTTGCCGCCGGTGATCGGTGTCAAACCGACCAGCGCGCGCAGGACGGTTGATTTTCCCGACCCCGAAGGGCCCACGAGCGCGGAAATCTCGCCCTTCTTGACGGACATGCTGATGCCGCGCAGGACTTCAAGGGCGCCGTAGCTTGCGCGAATGTCGTTGACCCCGAGGTGTAGCAAGCCGTTTCTCCAGATGTTGGCCCAAGAGGGTGAGTGGGAAGGATAGAATAAAATAGCAAAGCGCGATCGTGCCGAAAACGAGAACACCCGAATAACCCTGGTTGTTCAACTCCTTGCCGCGGAACGTCAGTTCGAACACGCCGATCTGGCTGACAAGTGCGGTGTCCTTGATGAAAGACACTGCAAAGGCGATCGACGGCGGAACAATGACCGGCCACGCCTGCGGCAGAACGATCATGAAGGTGGTCTGGAAACGCGAAAGGTTCATGGCACGCGCAGCCTCGACCTGGGTCTGAGGCACGGATTCAAGTCCGCCGCGGATGATGTCTGCCGTGTAGGCTATCGCGTAGAGGCAGATGGCGATGACGGCAATCGAAAACAGCGATGCGTTTGGCGTCAGGGCCTGGATGAAGAAAAGCACCAGATAGACGATCACGAGGAACGGTATGCGCCGGAAGAACTCGACATAGGTCACGCAGACAAGTCTGAGCGGCAGCGCCCACAGACCGGGCGTCTGGCGAAGGTAGACCAGAACGAGCGCAAGCCCAAAACCGATCAGGCAGCCGACGACGGTGATGGCCAGCGTCATGTATGCCGCTTCCGCCAGCATCATCACGTTGCTGGCGGTAAAGAAGCGCGGGATCTGTTCGATCAGGCGGTCCATCAGAAGATCCTCGCCTTGACCCGGAAGGCCCAGCGGCCGAGCAGGGCCAGTCCCACGCTGGCGATGAAGGTCAGCACCACATACATCAGCGCGACAACCGTGAAGTATTCGAGCCAGCGGTAATTCACCGAAGACAGGTTGATCGCCTGTCCGGTCAGTTCATCGACGCCGATCAGCGACCCGATGGAAGTTCCCATCACAAGGATCACGATGAAGAAATTGGCCATTGCGGGATAGATGGACTTGGCGATGTGCGGCACCACGATGTACCGCACCTGCTGCACGATCGACAGTCCGAGGACCTGGCCCGCTTCCAGTTCGGTCCGCCGCACCGACAGGAAGCCGGCTCGCATGATCAGGGTCAGGTAGGCACCTGCGTTCAATATCAGTCCGATCAGCAGGCAGGCTTCGCTCGACCAGCGTATCCCGAACTCTGGCAGGCCGTAGTAAAGGAAGTAGATCTGGATGAGGGCCGGCGTGTTGGTCACGGCCACGACATAGACATGGACCGGAAGGCGAAGGATGAACGGGCCGTAGGCGATCAGGGCGGCGCAAAACAGCCCGATCAGCGCGCCCCCCGCAAAGGAAACGGCCCCGAGCTGGAACGTGAGGATCGCCCCGTCGAAAAGTTCGCCAAGGTTTTTCCAGACGACGCCATATTGAAACGTGTAGTTCATGTGCCGATTTCGCCCCGAGGCACCCGCGGCCTGCAGGCCACGGGTGCGAACGCCGGTTTCCTATCAGAAGTAGGGGTTTGGCATGACTGCGCGCAGCATTGGGGCTCCGTAGAACTTCTCCCAGGTCGCGTTCACAGTGCCCTCCGAATGCAGGTTGTAGAGGGCGATGTTGAGGACCTCGGTGAGGTTGTCATTGCCCTGGCTGACGCCGATGGCGCAGTAGGCGACAAAGATCGGATCATCTACAACGCGCCATTTCACGTCAGGGTAGTTCTTGGTGAAGGCCATGTAGAAGTCGATGTTCTCGACGATTGCATCGGCGCGGCCCTGTGCGACCATTCGCACCGTGTCGGCGAGCGTGTCGACAAGCTCAACGTTTGCGGTCGGCATGTTTTCCGCGGTCCAGTCGACCGTCCAGTTACCGCGCATGTTTGCCAGTGTCATTCCGTCCCGGTCGAAGTCCTTCCAGTTGTTGCCCTCGACGTTTTCGGTGGTCAGCACAGCAAGAACTTCGGTGTGCAGCGGAACGGTGTAGTCGATCAGTTTGGCGCGCTCGGTATTTCGGGTCAGGGCGCCAAGCGACATGTCGATGCGGTCCGAGACGAGGAACGGTACCCGCTGCGGAGTTTCTGTCGGCACCCATTCGACTTCCACGCCGATGGCTGCGGCCAGGGCCTTGCCGATCTCGATGTCGAAACCTTCCCATTCGCCCGCGCTGTTGCGCACGCTCATGTTGGGGAAGTTCGGGTTGATGCCGATGCGGATCTTGCCGTCAGCCAGAATGTCATCAAGGCTTCGGGCCTGGACCGTCGTCACCGTTGCAGCGGCAATTGCCAGACCGGCAATGCTAGTGAGCAGAGTTCTTCTGAGCATGTGACATCTTCTCCCATATGAATGCCCGTTTCGGGCCAAGTGGTGTCTTCCTGGCTACGTGCTCCGTAGCAGGCGATTTCGCACTTGTGCGCTAAACGAACATTTGTGCGATAATCTAGCCTCTTGTAGAATCCGGCTCATGTCAATCCTGTTTCTCGGTAATTGTGGAGAGCGTGCCAGATCTACTTTCGTGCCCCGATCCGTGACTGCGTGCACGGTTGCGCGCCTCGGCGGGCAGGGCCTTGTCTTCTCGGGTTGCAGTTGCGCAACGCGCAAGACGGCCTGACCGTCCCGGTTTTACTTTACGGGGCAACTGTCCTTGACGTGCTGCGCCACGGCGTCGTGGGATGCGATCCAGACTGGCCCGCGGGCCCTGGCATGGCGCAGGATTTCCTCCAGGATCCAGATACGTGACCTGTATCCGATCACGAACGGGTGCATCACCAGCTGGCAGAGGCCGCCTTCGTCGAATGCGGCATCGAACTCCCGAATGAAGATGTCTCGAACCTGTTCAGGTGAAGCGTAGGGTCGTGCAGGTGGAGTCCTGTTGAAGGACAGATAGACCGCGTCATCGCGCACCCAATCGACGGGGATCTCGACCACTCCCGAGGCTGTCCCGTCCAGAACCAGCTCGTAGCAGTCCTCGTCCGCCATCATTGAGCTGTCGTAGGCGAACCCCAGTTCGGCAACCAGTCGAATGGTGTTCTCGCTCAGGTCCCAATGGGCTGCTCGATGCCCGGTTGGTCGCTGCCCGGTGATTTGCTCAAGCGTGTCGCGGCTGCGCACCAGCATGGCTTTCTCCGTAGCCGCGTCGAGGGTCGAGGTGTTCTCGTGAATCCAGCCGTGGACACCGACCTCGTGCCCTTCGGCGGCAATGCGGCGCGGCTCATCAGGGTCGATCAAGGCAGCGACGGCAGGAATGAAGAAGCTGGCCGAAGCAGAGTAGTGTGTCAGCAGGTTGAGAATGCGCGGCACGCCGACCCGGCGTCCGAACTCGGCCCACCCAAGTCGGCCGACGGCCTGCCCTCCCGCGCCAAGCTCGGCGGTTTCATGGTCGCAGTCAAAGGACAGGGCGAGCGCACACCGGGCGTTGTCCGGCCAGTGATCGGGCGCCAGTCGGCGCCCCGCGCGCACACGCGAAACGGCTGTTCGCCAGACGCTTTCGGGCCAATCGACAGGTGGCGGCTTGTTCATCCGGAACACTCGCCTGGGGTATGTGTTTGTGACTGGCGCGGGACAAGAGGCAAGAGCGCACCCGACATGCCCAGGCATGCCAGCGGCGGCAGAACCCATTCAGCTTCGGCAAGATCGGCGCCGCGGGTGAGTGCGGCATGAACGGGTACGGACTTCGGCACTCGCCCCATCGGAAGGAGCGGTGTCACTGGCTTTGCCTGATGGCGTGGATATGCGGGTAGAGATTGCGGATCGCGTCTTCGTCGAAGGCCTGTTTGAAAGAGTGACGATCAGGCAGCGCCATTGCGCGGGCTGCTGCAGGGCGCGCATTGATTTCGGTCATGAGCCGCGCGATCGAAGGGTAATCCGCCATGGCATCCTCCCCCATCATGAAAGGGATCCTGCTTGCCCACCCCCACACCGACATGTCCACGATCGAGTAATCCTCGCCCAGCATGTAAGGCGAGAGCTTCAGCCGGTCTTCGATGATTTGCCAGTGTCGTCGCGCCTCATGTGCATATCGCTCGCGCGCATACTCGTTTTCACCCGGCGCGAAATGGCGGAAATGAACCGCTTGTCCCGAATAGGGTCCGATCCCGGAGGCCACGAACATGAGCCATGAAAGAAGTTGCCCCCGGTTTTTCTCAGGCTCACTTGTCAGAAACTGGTCCGCCTTTTCAGCCAGATAGAGCAGGATCGCGTTGCTGTCGAAGATTGCGGTGTCGCCATCGACGATCGCCGGCACCTTGGAGTTCGGGTTGATCGCCCGAAAGCTGTCGCTGTGCTGGTCGCCGCGTTTCGTGTCCACGGGTATGGCCTCGTAGCTCATTCCCGCCTCTTCCAGGAAGAGGGCAATTTTCAGCGGATTTGGGGCCCCGTTGTAGAAGAATTTGATCACGTGGCTCTCCAATCCTGGTCGGTTGCCGGCGCATTTGCATGCCTGTGGCCAATGGTGCGCCTCGATGGCGTTGCGTCAAGCAGAAAAGTGCGCATAATAAACAAAAGTTCGATATGTTGCCTTGTGGCAAGGCAGATTTCAGCGTTGGATGGCGATTGATGAAGGTTTTCTCCATTGGCAAACATCTGTGCGGGTTCTGGAGCGCTGGTGATGTCGCATAGTGACGGCGAAACATGCAGATCGGCGTGATTGTCAATCCGATCGCGGGTATGGGGGGCACCGTTGGACTCAAGGGAACGGATGGTCCCGATGCGGTCGCCGAAGCCTTGCGCCGCGGGGCCGAGGCCCAGTCCGGACCGCGGGCGCGCAGGGCCTTGGCAATTCTTGCAAAACGATGCCCTCGGGCCAGGCTGAGGGTTGCTGCCGGAAGCCTCGGTCAGTGTTGGGCGAGTGACCTCGGACTTGATCTTGACGTTGTGTCCGCAGGCCCGCCAACCGGTACCGCGCGCGACACACGTGAGGCGATTGCGGTGCTGGGTGCGGTGGACATGGTCGTCTTTGCCGGCGGTGACGGGACAGCCCGTGATGTTGCCGGAGCGCTTTCCAGCGGGGCGGGCATGCTCGGAATTCCCTGTGGGGTGAAGATGCATTCGGGTGTCTTCGCAGTGTCTCCGGAGAGCGCGGGGCACATCCTCGCTGATCTTGTCGAAGGCAATGGCAGGGCCGGCTGGACGGATGAGGCGGAAGTCATGGACATTGATGAAGTGGCCTTGCGTGCTGGACGCCTTGCGCCGCGTCTCTATGGTCTCGCGCGGGTTCCGGTGGTGGCAAACCGGATGCAGGCTGCCAAGGGTGGGCCGCGCCGCGATTCGGCGGCGGCTCTTGCCGCTGCCGCACACGAATGTGCACGGGCTTGCGAGCCTGGCGCTCTCTACATCGTTGGCCCCGGCAGCAGCGCCGGAGCTTTCGCAAGGGCTCTCGGTCATGAGCCGACGCTTCTCGGTGTGGATGTGTTCAGAGACGGTGAATGTCTTGTTCAGGACGCGACGGCACCCCGGATTGAATCATTCCTCGATGACCGGCCGGTACGCATTGTGCTTGGAGTGACGGGTCAGCAGGGCTTCTTGCTGGGTAGAGGCAACCAGCAAATCAGCGCTGACGTCATACGCCGCGCAGGACGCGAAGGGCTCAGGGTTCTGGCGACAGAAGACAAGCTCTCCACTCTTTCCGCTGCCGCGTTGTTCGTCGATACAGGCGATCCGGATCTCGATCAGGAGTTGGCCGGGTTCATCCGTGTGCAGACGGACAGGGGCAGATTCATGATGATGCGTGTCGTTGCGAGTTGAAACAATTCGTGCGTTGTGCGAACCTTTGTACGAAAATTGCAGGTGAGGTGAAAATTCCATGACTATCGAACAGCGTGCCCATCCATGGATGGCTCTATCGGCGCCGGGAGCGCTGCAACAGATGCTTGACGAAATCGGGGTTAAGGATGTGGCCGCCGTTTTCGAGCAGATTCCCGCGGACCACTTTCGCAAGGCGCCACTTGATCTGCCTCCCGCGCTGGGCTCGGAAATGGAGCTGAAGCGGGATCTCGTGTCCAAGCTGCGCAAGAACGAGGATTGCGAGACCAATCTGAGCTTTCTCGGCGCGGGCGTTTGGCAGCACCATGTTCCCGCCGTTGTCGATGAGATCGTCGGCCGGACCGAGTTTGCCACAAATGTCTGGGGCTCATACCAGTCCGACCACGGTCGCAACCAGGCCTGGTTCGAATTCTCGAGCCAGCTGGGTGCTTTGCTCAATCTCGATGTCGTGCAGTTGCCGGTCTACTCCTGGGGCTGCGCGATAGGCCACGCCATACGAATGGCCACCAGGCTGACGGGCCGGCGCAAGGTGCTGCTTCCTGTTCTGTCAGACCCTGAGAGGCTCTCTGTGATCAGGACCTACTGTCAGCCCAGCGAAATGGAAAGCCACATCGAGGTGGTGCCCGTCGCGGCCGATCCGACCAGCGGACGATTGTCAATCAGTGACCTGAAATCGAAACTGGGCCCGGATGTTGCCGCTGTCTATTTCGAGAACCCCGCCTATCTGGGAACGATCGAGAACGGTGCCGCCGAGATAGCGCGGCTTGCACGCGAAGCCGGCGCGGAAACGATTGTCGGCGTGGACCCCATAAGCCTCGGTGTGATGATGGCTCCGGGGGACTATGGCGCCGATATCGTCACCGGTCCGGTTCAGCCCCTTGGCGTGCACATGCATTGTGGTGGCGGGGTCGGAGGTTTCATCGCCTCTCGTGACGAAGAGCGCTATGTCCGGGAATACAACGGGTTTCTTGTTTCCATCGCCCCCACGGCCGAACCCGGCCAAGTGGGTTTCGGCCTCGCCGCCTCACACCAGAATTCCTATGGCTCGCGCGAGCATGGCAAGGACTGGACCGGCAATTCCACCTATCTCTGGGCCATCGCCGGTGCGGTCTACATGAGCCTGCTTGGGCCGCAAGGATTCCGCGAGGTCGGGACCCTCATCCTGTCGCGGGCCCGATATGCAGCCCGGTTGTTGAACGAGATCCCGGGCGTGAAGGCAGTCTGGCCCGAGACAGGCTTCAAGGAGTTTGTGGTCAATTTCGATGACACCGGAAAGACGGTTGAAGCCGTCAATGACGCGCTGAGGGCGCGCGGCATCTTTGGTGGAAAGGACATTTCAGGCGAGGGGCACGGTTTGGGGCAGGCGGCGCTTTACTGCGTGACGGAAGTCCACAGCGCCGCCGATATCCGCCGACTTGCCGATGCAGTGAAGGAGATTTGCCAATGAAACTGCCAAACTATCACGCCCCCCGTTGGGATGAACCGGTAGTCATGGAGCTGGGACGCCCCGGCGCCCGCGGGCAGCTGTTTCCCGCGCCCGAGCAGGAAATTGAGGTGGCCGAGATCCCCGCGGCGATGCAGCGCAAGGACAGGCCGGAACTTCCCGAGATCACCGAGTTCGAGGCGCAGCGCCACTACCTCCACCTGTCTCAGATGACGCTCGGCATGATGGGCATCAGCCTGTTTGGCACCTGCACGATGAAGTACAATTCCAAGACAGCAGAAGCGGCAACCTTGCGACCGGAACTGGCCGAGGTTCATCCCTATCAGCACCCGGATACCCTGCAAGGCGTTCTTGAAATCATTCATGATTTCGATGGAATCCTGCAAAACCTCTCGGGAATGGACCAGTTTGTGTTCCAGGCAGGCGGCGGCGCGGACGCAGCCTATACGATGGCGGCACTCGCCCGCGCCTACTGGGCCGACCGGGGCGAGCTTGGGCAACGCACCGAGATGGTGACTTCGATCCAGGCGCATCCGTGCAATCCGGCAACGGCTGCGGCCGCCGGCTTTACCGTGATCAATCTGCCGCTCGAGGAAAACGGCTACCCGTCAATCGAAGCACTGAAGGCTGCGATCGGTCCCAAGACCGCGCTTCTCATGATCAACAATCCCGACGACATGGGCATCTACAATCCGGAGATAAAGGAATGGGTGCGCCTGGCCAAGGAGGCCGGCGCCCTGTGCTTCTACGATCACGCAAACTTCAATGGCGTGATGAGCAAGTTGTCTGCCCGTGAACTCGGTTTCGACGCCTGCATGTTCATGCTCCACAAGACCTTTGGTGCCCCCAAGGGTGGAGGTGGCCCGGCAGTTGGCGCCTTTGGGTGCTCGGATGAACTTGCTCCTTATCTGCCGGCACCGGTTGTGGTGAAGCAGGGCGACACCTACCGCCTCGACAATGACCGTCCGAAATCGCTCGGCAAGATCCGCGAGTTTTGGGGCAATGTCCCCCAGGTCGTGAAGGCCTATGCATGGGCCCGCGCGATGGGCGCCGAGGGGATCGCGATGGCCTCCGATATCTCCGTCGTGGCCAACAACTACATGGACAAGAAGCTCGGTGAGATTGCCGGTATCGAGATATCCAATCCGCACATCCGCAAGCGGCGCATGGAGATGACCCGCTGGTCGCTTGGACCACTGGCTCAGGAGACTGGAATCGGCACCGCCGATTTCGCCAATCGCATGGCCGACTACGGCATCGATCCGTGGTGGATGAGCCATGAGCCCTGGATCGTTGCCGAACCGTTCACGCCGGAAGCCGGGGAATTGTGGTCCAAACAGGACATTGACCAGTGGATCGGTGTCGTCGCCCGTATTGTCCAGGAAGCCCGGGAGACGCCCGAACTGGTCAAGTCGGCTCCTCACAACCAGGCGATCGCCCAGGTTGACGGCAGCGTCTTCGAGGATCCGAAAGCATGGGCAATGACCTGGCGGGCGTGGCAGCGAAAGCGTGCTGGCGACGCGAAGGCGCGCAGCGGTTCAGCCTGAGGCGTGTTGGCGATGCTGGTGCCTTGGTGCTCAGAAAAGCGCTGAAACACCGTTGAGCGGCAATCGCGGTTGGCGGCCGAGAATCATGTCGGCCGTCAGCCTTGCGGTGATCGGACCCGCCGAGAAGCCCACCCAGGGAAACAGCGACAGAAAGAAACCCTTATGGCCTGGCACCTCGCCAATGATTGGTCTCCAGTCTTCCGTTCCATTGACAGTCGCTGTCCAGCTTCGAACCGCCCGGGCCTGCCCGAGCGTGGGCACCAGGTTGGCTGCATTGGTCATGTTGCCGGCAAGATGAGCCGGATTGGTCACCAGCCGTCCGTCGGCAAGGCGGCGGGCATGCCATCCGCCGCCAATCAGGCAGCTGCCGTTGTGGGCCTGCTTGAGCGAAAGTTTGCCCGCTGCGGAATAGACCAGATGCGGAATCAGCGGCGCCACCGGTTCGGTGACCGTGACCTGCAGCGGAACGCCCTGCAGAGCAATTGGGATCCCGAGCATGGCCGCGATGTCGGCGGCCGCTGCACCGGCGGCGTTGACGATCCTGCGCGCCTCGATTGTTCTCTCCCCGGTCCTCACGCGGTATCCTCCGGACGTCGGTTCAAGGCCGAGGATGCGGGTCCGCGTCAGCATGCTCGCGCCCCGGCGTTCTGCAGCCGCCGCAAATGCCGGCGTCGCTTTCAGCGGGTTGGCCTTTCCCTCGATGGGGCAGAACCCGGCACCGATCGCGGTCTCCGCGAGATAGGGCGCGAGTATTCTCAAGCTGTCCCTGTCGAGGATCTCGATGGGAACCCCGAAACTGCGCTCGATCTTGGCCTTTGCCTCGATCTGCCGCATCTGTTCCGGTGTTGTGGCGACGAGCAATCCGCCTCCCAGGCTGACGTCAAGATCCACCCCAAGTTCTGCACCCAGTCCCAGCCACATCTGTTGCGATTCGATCAGAAGCCGGAGTGTGGGGCCATAGGCTCGGGCCCAGTCAGGCCCCAGGCTGACAAATTCGGGGTGCTGGATCTGCACGTGAATCGACCCGGCATTCGCGCCGGATGCCTGGGTGTTGAGATCATCGGCTTCAACCAGTGTCACATCGACACCTTCGGTGGCCAGGTAATAGGCGGTCGCCGCCCCTGCGATACCGCCGCCGATCACGAGAACATCAGTTTTCATATCCAACCTTCAACCCAGCCCGGGCATTCCGGGGACTCATGAGGACCATCCAATGACGACGACTTTTTCCGGCAGCTATACGGTTACGATCACGCCTTTCACGCCGGGTGGAGAAGCGATTGACTATTCGGCTTGGGAGCGCTTTCTCGATTGGCAGGTTGCCTGCGGTGTTCCCGGCATCATCATTCTCGGCACCACTGGCGAATTTCTGACGATCACCGACGAAGAGCGCAGTGCGTTTGTCGAAGCAACCGTCAAACACGTCAACGGCCGTATGAAGGTGCTGGTCGGGACCATGAATGCCTACACTCCGAACGCTGTGCGTTATTCCAAGGAGGCCGAGGCGCTCGGTGCGGATGGACTGATGATTATCCCGCCTTACTATTACACGCCGACCGAAGACGAGATCTTCAACTATTACAAGGCGATATGCGAAGCGCAAAACCTCCCGATCATGCTCTACAACAACCCGTTCACGTCCAACGTCGACATGTCCGCATCGCTTGTTGCCCGGTTGACCAAGGCGTTCAGCCAGATCCGCTATATCAAGGAGGCCAGTCAGGACACCGCGCGCGTCCATGACATCATCGTTGCAAGCGAGGGGGTGATGAATGTCTGGGCGGGACAGCGTGTGCTTGAAAGCTACAAGATGGGCGCCACCGGTTACGTCAACCCCTATGGCAACTACATTCCGAGAGCCTCGGTCAAGTTCGTGGAGTGGGCGGAGCAGGGGCGCTGGGAGGATGTCTGGGCAGTGCAAAGCGTGATCAAGAAATTCGACGCCATCATCACGGAGGGCCATCCGCTCTACGGCCATCAGTGTTACTCGAAGGCGCTGGCTGCGGCAGCGGGTTACCCGGTCGGTGATGTGCGCGCTCCGATCACGACATTCGCCTCGCTTGGCAAGGAAGGCGCTGAACGTGTGGCCAAGATGGTCCCACTCATGGCCGAACTTGAACGTATTGTCGACAGGATCGAGGCTGGCTCGTAGCAGGCAGGCCGCCAGCGGGCGCATTCCGTGGCAGGAACACGGTGCGGAAGGTCCGCGCGAACGAAGCGCGGGCCTCCTCATCGGATATAGGCCGCACCGTTGATGTCGATGGTGCTCCCGGTGAGATGGCGGGCACGCCCATGGGCCAGGTAGACCGCCAGATCCGCGATTTCTTCCGGTGGAACCCATTCCCCCATCGGCAGGGTGGCGGTGACGGCGGCTTCGCCTCCGGTGCGGGCCGCCGACTCTTCAGACATGCGTGTGCGCACAACACCAGGCGCAATCACATAGGCAAGAATTCCGTCGGCTGCGTGATTGCGGGCGACCGTCTTGGTGGCCGCTGCGATTGCAGCCTTTGATGCTGCATAGGCAATTGCGCCGGGATTTGACGATCCGCGCGTGCTTACCCAGCTCCCGATTCCGATGACGGCTCCGCCACAGCCCGCGTCAAGCCACGACTGGACAGCAAAACGCATCAGCCGAGCCGGTGCATGGACGTTGACCGCCATCGCCTCCTGCCAGACCTTGTCCCATTGCTCGATCGGGTCAGCGATGCCGCCGGATTGGCGCATGATGCCTGCATTGTTGACGAGCACGTCGATCTTGCCGGCAATCTCGATTGCCTCGCTCCAGAACCGCTCGACCTGGTGCATGTCACTGAAATCGGCCTGCACGAGGTGGGCCTGATCAGGTTTCGCATCCGCGAGGGCGGATTCCGCACCGGCGCGGTCGCCGCCGTAATGGGCGATGACTTTCGCGCCGGCATCAACCATGGCCCTGGCTGTTGCGGCTCCGATACCCTTCGAGGCACCGGTAACGATCACCGTCTTTCCTTGAAGATTGTGCGACATTGCTAGCTCCTGGTGATGAATGGCTTGCCGCGCATCGCCGGATTGCAGCGCGCATACGGGGCTGGAAGCTGAACTTCCGCGCCCAGCTCCTTGGCGGCGTGCCAGACCCAGCGCGGGTCCCACAGCATTCCGCGAGCCAGAGCCACGGCATCTGCCTGCCCGCTCAAGAGAATGGTTTCCGCCTGAACCGGATCGGTGATCTGTCCGACCGCCAGCGTGGCTGTTTCAGCCTGCCACTTGATCTCGTCGGCAAACCGGACCTGATAGCCGGGGCCGGCAACGATTTCCTGCCGTTGATCAAGTCCCCCTGAACTCACATGGATCATCTCGCATCCGGCTTTCTTGAGCGCCTTGGCAAACTCGACCGATTGCACCAGGTCCCAGCCGCCCTCGATCCAGTCCGTGGCTGACAGCCTCAGGATAACCGGCCGGTCGGCGGGAAAGGCTTGCCGCACCGCATCGAAAACCTCGAGCGGAAACCTCATGCGGTTTTCCAGAGAGCCGCCATAGGCATCCTTGCGGCGGTTGCTGATCGGCGAGAGAAACTGGTGCAACAGATAGCCGTGCGCCGCATGCACCTCGATGAGATCGAAGCCGGCGCGAGCTGCCCTCCGTGTGGCATCCACAAAGGCCGCCTTTATGCGATCAAGGCCGTAGTGATCGATTTCCGAAGGCGGTTCCCAGCCCTCCAGATAGGGCTCGTTCGAAGGAGCGCCTGTTTTCCACCCACCTTCCGCGAGACTGATCTGGCCTGCACCCTCCCAGGGTTTGCGCGTGCTGCCCTTGCGCCCCGCATGGCTGAGTTGAATCCCGATCTTGCTCTCGCCAACCGAGCGGCAGAAATCGATGATCCTGGCAAAGGCTGCTTCCGAGGCATCGGAATAAAGGCCGGTGCAAGCAGGGGTAATACGCCCCTCGGCCTCGACACCGGTGGCTTCAACCAGGATCAACCCTGGCCCGGACTGCGCAAACTGGCCCAGATGGACCAGGTGCCAGTCTGCCGGTACGCCGTCACTGGCCATGTACTGGCACATCGGCGCAACCACAATTCGATTGGCAAGTTCGAGCTTGCCAATGGTGAGCGGTGAAAACAGCAGACTGGACATGAGGTTCCCGGATTTCGAGTTGAATGATCCGCTTCGTGCGGTATAGTAACATTTGTGCGCAAATGAACATGTCGGGCAAGGCCTGACAAGCGAAAAGGAAATTTTTTATGTCCGGTACCGACGTTGCAGCCAGCACCTTTCCCTTCCTCTATTCCCATGGTGGCCTCGACGCGCTGAAGCATTTGCGCGGTCTGGGCTATGACAAGTTTGAGATGATGATTTTTCCTCCCCACTGCTGGCCGCGCGAAATGGATGCCGCAGAGCGGCGTTCCTACAGCGATTGGCTGGAAGGTGAAGGCTGCAGTCTCACCTCGTTCTGCTACCCCCTGCTCGACAACAATCCAAACGGTGTCGACAAGTTGATGCGTGAGTATACGCTTGACCGGTACCGGGAAGCCATCGACCTCGCGGCGGAATGGAAATGTCCTTACCTTGTCGCCATTCCGGGACCGGTCAACAGCCTGATCAATCCGCCGACGAAATGGATGCTGGACTGGTTTGTCGAGGGCATGAAGAAGCTGGTCGACCATGCCAGGGGAACCGGCGTGACCCTGCTTCTTGAGAACGTTCCCTTCACCTTCCTTCCGACCGCAAAGGACATGAAGGAAACCGCCGAGTTGATCGATCCGTCGATCGGGATCAATTTCGATATCTGCAACTCGGTCTTCATCAAGGAAGATCCGGCTGCGGCCATCCATATGCTTGGTGACATGCTCAAGAACGTTCACATATCCGATTCAGGCGCCGAAGAGTTCAAGCACGCGCGACTCGGAACGGGGATTGTCGATCCGGGCCCGTCCTTCAAGGCACTCCAGGAGATCGGCTATCGGGGCGCGACCGTGATGGAGATCATCACCGATGCCCTGGATGCCAATTCCGATCCGGACGAAGATATTCGCGCAAGTCATGCGATCCTTGCCAGCCATGGCTGGAAACCTCTGGGCTGATCAGCCCAGGCCGGATTCCACGGGCACCACGGTGCCCGTGATTCCGCCCGCAGCGTCCGATGCCAACCACAACGCCACCTCGGCCACATCATCCTCGGTCGCAAGGCGGCCGGTTGAGGTCTCTGCGGCGAGAATCGCCAGGGCTTGATCTGGCGAGGGGCCGCCGTTGCTGTGCCGGCTTTCCAGTCGCGCCATCAAGGCATCCGTGGCGATCGGACCCGGAGCTATCGCGTTCACCCGGGTCCCGTCGGCCCCCATGTCGAGCGCAGCGGCGCGCATCACCCCAAGCACGGCATGCTTGGATGTTGTGTAGAGGACCTGTTTTGGATGGGCCTTGTAGCCATTGATGGATGCCATCACGACAGCGCTGCCATGATCCGAGCGGGCCAGCGCTGCGGCAAAGGCGCCAAGAGTGGCCGCAACACCCCATACATTGATGGTCATCACGGTCTGCCACTCGGCTGCGTCAAGCTGGCGCATCCCACGCCAGGGCGGCACCACTCCGGCATTGGCGATTACGATATCAACAGCTCCAACCTCGTCTGCGATCGCTTCAAGCGCCTGACCGCAATCCGGCCGGGAAAGATCGATGTCGAATGTTGTCCAGTCTGATGGCAGCTCGGCCTTTGCCAGCGCCTCCGGCAGATCCAGTATCACGACGGCTGATCCGGCATCGGCCAGCTTGCGGGCTATCGCTCGTCCGAGGCCGCGGCTGCCACCGGTGACCACCGCGGTGCGACCTTTGAGACTGTTGGTGTTTGCCATGTTGCGCGTCCCGCATCCTCATCCTATAGGTGTTTCGTACATTTGTGCGTTATGTGAACTCAAAATGCAAGAAATGAAGATTCATGAAGCAAGCAGGCCATCTTGTCGTTCTGGGAGCCGGATCAATCGGCGTTTCCTTTTCAGCCGTGTTCCGGGATGCCGGTTTCGAAGTCACCATCTGCGACCCTGATACGGAACGCAGCAGCGCTGCAACGCAGGCCATTGAAGCGCAGCGCGCTGCAATGGCACTGGCCGGTCTGGAGCGTGGCGGAAACGGCAAGCTGAATGTAGTGGGCAGCCTCGATAGTACCGTGGAAAAAGCCGATATGGTGATTGAGGCTGGGCCTGAACGCCTTGAGGACAAGCAGGCGATCTTCCTGGATCTGCTGGAGCGGGCATCCCAGGATGCAATCCTCGCGACGGCATCGTCGGCAATTCCGATGTCACGCATTCTCCCCCGTCCCGCGGATCAGGCACGCTGTCTGGTGGCACATCCGGTCAATCCGCCCGCAATCCTTCGCCTGATTGAATTGTGCCCGGCGCCGGCGACATCTCCACAGACCATGGAGAAGGCTTCGCTTCTTTTCGATCGTGCGGGTTTTCGGTCGGTCCGGCTGGGTCACGAGATCGAGGGCTTTGTGCTCAATCGTCTTCAGGGGGCCGTGCTGCGCGAGGCCTACCGGCTGGTTGACGAAGGAGTCGTCGGCGCCGAGGATCTCGATGCGGTCATGCGGCTCGGTCTCGGCCCGAGATGGGCACTCTCGGGTCCCTTTGAAACGGCGGAACTCAATACGCCGGGCGGCATCCGCGCCCATGCTGCGCGAATGGGTCCGGCCTATCGGGCGATGGGAGAGGGCAGAGGCGAAACCGGCTGCGACTGGAGTACAGCGCTGGTGTCGCGGGTTGAATCGGAACGCCGCGCGGTTGTTTCCGAGCAGGCTCTTCCGAAACGGGCGGAATGGCGTGTAAAGGCTGTCGCGCGGCTTGTGGCCGTTCGTGACAAACTGCTGGGAGAGGCCGATGTCTGATCAACCTTCGGGTTTCACCTTCAATGGCCGTCCGGTCGCATTGCGCATCGGCCAGTCGGTGGCTGCAGCATTGACCGAAGCCGGCCAGCGCCCTTTCCGCGTCACGGCGAAGGGGGAAAAGCGCGGCATGTTCTGCGGCATGGGTGTGTGTCAGGACTGCCTGGTCACCGTCAATGGCGTGCCGAACCAGCGAGCTTGTATGACGCCCGCCAGGGACGGAATGCAGGTTGCCACGCAGGTCGCCTTTGCCGCGCTGACCGAGCAGCCGGCCGTGCAAACGCAGGAAGGCCGGCAGCTTGCGCCAGACGTTCTGGTCATCGGTGCCGGAGCCGGTGGGCTCAATGCAGCAATCGCAGCGGCCGGATCCGGTGCCGGAGTTGTCGTCCTTGATGAGCGCAAGGTCTCGGGCGGGCAATACTATAAGCAGGCGGCCGGGGCCGCCTCTGTGCTGGATACCCAGCAGCAGGATGGTGCGGCACTGATCGCCGCGGCCGTGTCCGCCGGTGTGGAGATCCTCTCGGAGGTTGAGGTCTGGGGCGTGTTTGAAGGCCTTCTCGTCATGGCCCATCACGAAGGCCGAGCGCTCATTGCCAGACCCAGGACACTCATCGTCGCGACGGGCGCCTTTGAGCGCCCACGCATGGTGCCTGGCTGGACGCTGCCCGGAGTCATGACCACCGGTGCCGCACAAACGCTCTGGCGGAGCTATCGGACCCTGCCGGGCAAACGCGTGGTCGTCGCCGGCTCCGGGCCGCTCAATCTTCAGGTAGCTCTGGAACTGTCTCGCGGTGGGGCGGATGTGGTGATGGTCTCCGAGTCCGCCCGCCCGCCACATCGGCAGCCGCTGGCTGCCGCCAGGATGGTTGCTGCGGGCCCTCGGCTTGCGGCACGCGGGCTGGCGATGTCGCTGGGGTTGCGGCAACGCGGGGTCAACGTGGCCCATCAGACCAGCCTGTCCCGTGTCGTTGAGGTCGAAAACGGTCTGAAGGCGAGTTTCAAGGATGCCCACGAACGTCAGATCGACCACCTGGTGGATGCCGTGTGCATGAATGATGGTTTTGAGCCTCAGAACGAAATCCTGCGTTTGCTTGGTGCGGACATGAGGTATGACCCAGCTTTTGGCCACCTTCGGTGCAAGCGGGATTCAACCATGCAAACGAGCGTGCCGCAGCTTTATGCCATAGGCGACTGCGCTGGCCTGGGCGGCGCGCCTGCTGCCAGCGTCGAGGGCACCATTGCGGGGCTGGCTGCCGCTTCCTACTGCCGCGACACGCCAGTGCCGGATCTGCGAAAACTGCAGTCCAGTCTTGCCGCGCATCGCCGGTTCCAGCAACGGCTGTGGGCACTCTATGACATTGGGCCTCGGGATCTGTCGGCGCAGGACGATGATCTTGTCGTGTGTCGCTGCGAAGAGGTTTCTCTCGGCGAGCTTCGCCAGGCGCTGGGCACCGCGCCCGGGCACGCAGGAACGGTCAAGCGCGCGACGCGGGCCGGGATGGGCAGGTGTCAGGGGCGTTATTGCGGGCCGGTGACGGCGCGCATGGTCGCGGAGCGGGACAATCGTCAGGTGGAAGACCGTAGTTTCTACGCGCCACGGGTTCCAATCAAGCCCGTCAGCATAACCGCCATCCTCGCAGCACAGGAGATGCTGGATGGAAACGATTGATCTGCTTGTCGTTGGCGGCGGTATCGTCGGATTGACGGCGGCGATCGCTGCGGCCGAAGGCGGCGCACGTGTTGCACTCGTCGACGCGGCCATCAACGCGGGATCGAACGCGAATGCGGGCAGCCTTCATGTCCAGATGCAAAGCCGGTTCATCAGGCTGTTTCCCGATCAGGCCCCCAACGTCGAGGCCTCGCTGCCGCTTTACCTCAGTGCCGTGAAGGAATGGGAGCGGCTGGACAGGGAGATCGGGCCGTTCGAACTTGTCCGAAAGGGCGGCCTGATGCTGGCTGAAAGCGCGGAGCAAATGGCGTTTCTCGAGCAAAAGGCTGCGCGGGAAGCTCGCCAGGGTCTTCACGTTGACTTGCTGGGTCGAAGCGAACTGGACAAGCTTGCCCCTTGGCTTGGAGAACAGATCGTCGGTGCCGAGCTCTGCCACGATGAAGGCAAGCTGAACCCGCTTGTGGCCAATGTCCGCCTCCGCGCGCGTGCCATCGAGCTGGGAGTGGACATGCAGATCGATCATGTGACCGGGCTGGGACAGCAGGGACATGTCACCGTCCATTGCGCCAGCGGCCGTGTTCATCACTGCGACAAGGTCATCCTTGCAGCCGCCTGGGGGGTTGGATCTCTTGTGCAGGGGTTCGGACTGGACCTGCCCGTCAGGGCCGAGCCACTGCATATGAACATAACCGAGGCGGGGGCCGGGCAGATCAATCATCTCATTCAGCATGCTGAGCGGTCCATCACCCTCAAACAATTCGGATCAGGCCAGATCGTTATTGGCGGTGGATGGCAGGCGCAGAGCCGCGGCAATCAGGATGTGCCCGGCGTTCTGGCGCAATCCCTGCTCGGCAATATTGCCCTGGCGGCACGGCTGGTGCCTTCCATCGGTCAGCTCAGGGTGATCAGAACCTGGGCGGGGATGAACACGACGTTGGACGGCAAGTCGCTTCTGGGCGGCGTGCCCGGCGCCGAAAGGATCATCCTCGCAGTGCCCGGCGACGCCGGCTACACATTGGGACCGTTGTGTGGGCGGGCGGCCGCTTGCCTGGCGCTCGGCAATGAGCCGCCACTGGATATCGATCCATTCACGCCGGGGCGGTTCAGTGCTTGAGTGCCTGTGAGATGGTCGCTGCGGTCTGCTGCAGCTTGGGCAACACCGTTTCCACCATGTTGTCCGCGCTCATGCGCAGGGTCGGGGCGCCGACATTGATTGCGCCAACGAGGCCGCCAAAGGAATTGCGCAGAGGAACCGCGATCGACAGCAAGCCCTTTTCCAGTTCCTGGTCGACAATCGACCAGCCTTTGTCTCGGACGGTTTCGAGTATCTTTCGAAACTCGTTGCGGTCGGTCACGGTGCGATCTGTCATGGGAAACAGCGGAATGTTCTGCAGAATGCCCGGCCACATCTCCGGTGGTTGTGCGGCCAGCAGCACGCGTCCCGTCGCTGTGCAGTGAGCCGCGAAACGCGCGCCTACGGTTATGCCTACGGAAATCACCCGGTGGTACTGGGTGCCGCTGACGTAAACCACTTCGAATTTGTCCAGAACCGCTGCTGACACCGATTCGCGGATCTCCTCGGAAAGATGGTCGAGAAAGGGACGCGCAATATCCCAGGCGCCCTTGGAGGACAGCACCGAATAGCCCAGTTCGAGCACCTGCGGGGTCAGGTCGAAGAGTTTTCCATCGGCGACCGCATAGCCTTCATGCACGAGGGTCAGCAGAATCCGCCGGGCACCGGCCCTGGTGTTTCCGGTTTCGGCGGCAACTTCCGACAGGGTCATCTTCCGGCGTGTGCGATTGAAGGCGCGGAGCACTTCAAGCCCCCGGGCGAGCGAACTCACATAGTCCCGCGGATTCAGGCCACCATTGTCTGGATCATCCTGGAAATCGGATGAAGCGGTCATCAAACCTGTGCGCTGCCCGGACTTTGGACCTATGCCAGTGCTCTCATGCTTGGCTTCCGATTTGGGTTTCTGCGCCATGATTCGGCTCCTCGCGCACAATTGTAAATTTCCCAGACGCCTTAGCACACGCGATTGTGGGGGTGCAGCGGAAAAATCTCAAAATCAACACTTGCCACACAATCCAAAAATGGTGTTATATCGCACAAGAGTACGGTATGTGAACAAAATCAGCAACCAAGGGAGACGATAATGAGCAATTCGGGGAATGGGAAATTCGATGTGACGCGCCGCGGCGCACTCAAGGGCCTGGCGGCTTCGACCGTTTTGGCGACGCTTCCGGTGCGGGCATGGGCCCAAGATGTGACCCTGCGCTGGTGGTCGCCGCAAGGCTCACCCGACCAGGTGGCGGCCTACAAGTTCCAGATCGAGCAGTTCGAAGCCATGCATCCCGGTATCAAGGTAGTCTTCGAGACGACGTCGGATGAGGGGTATGCGCCGCAGCTCGCTGCTGCGTTCTCGAGCGGCGAAGTGCCGGACGTGGTTACGCACCTGCCGTCCTTTGCGGTCGCGAGCTATTACGCGAACGGTCTGGTCGAGCCGTTTGACGATGTCATCGAGGCTATCGGCGCCGATGATTACTATGCTGGAGCCAATGATGTCTTCAAGGCTGCCGACGGAAAGTACATCGGCACGGGCATCGGCAACACTGCCGCCAACATGCTCTGGCTGCGAAAAGACCTGATGGAAGCTGCCGGCGTCGACAAGGCGCCCGAGACCTGGGACGAATTGCGCGCGGCCTGTCAGGCCATGCAGGGCGGTGGCGTGTACGGTGCCCCGCTGCCCTATGGCCGCAATTCCATGACCTCGCTGATCTTCATCGGCGTCATCCACCAGGCAGGCGGGCAGGTTTTCACGCCGGATCTTGAAGTCGACATCGACAGCGACGCCACTCGCGCTGCGCTGGACTTCTATGCTTCCATGCGTGAGCTGTGCCCTCCCGGTGCCACCAACTACAGCTGGGGCGAGAGCCTGACTGCATTTGTCAGCGGCGCATCAGCCACCGGCATCTATGCAGGCCGCGTGCTGGCCAACGTCAATGCTCAGAATCCGGGCATCGCCAACTCCGTCACCTGCGTGACCTATCCCCGGATCTCGACCGATGTGGCTCCCTGGACGTTCAACGACTTCCCGAGCGTCTTTATCCCGGCGCAGTCCAAGCACAAGGATGCGGCCAAGATGTTCGCGGCCTTCCTGTTCAACCCGGAAGGCTACATCAAGCAGCTGCACGCAGCTCCCGGCCATGTGCTGCCGGTGCTCAAGTCGATCAGCACGAATCCGATGTATCTCGATAATGCGATCATCAAGGCGTACGAATCCGAAGTCGATCTGATGGCTTCCGCTGCGGCGGGCGGTTACAATCTCGGCTATGAATCGGCAGCGCACAAGTCCAACGACAAGGGCGGTGAGGTTGTCGGCAGCGGAGTGATTGCGGACCTTGTTCAGCGCGTCGTGCTCAACGGCGAGAACGCCGATACTGTTCTGGGCGAGACATCGAAGACAATCGAAGCCATCATGAAGGGCTGAGATCGCAACTCGCGTGGCGGTGATTTCGCCGCCACGCGCTCATGAGAAACCCAATGATCAAAAACAAGCAGACAAAGCTGGAGCGGCACTACGCCACTCTGGGTATGATGTTGATTGCGCCTACCGTCCTGGTGTTTTGCGCGGTTATCGTCTACCCGCTGGTTTCGGCAATCTATCTGAGCCTGTTCGACATCTACACCCCGACGCTGCAAGGCGAATGGGTCGGTCTGGACAATTATCGCGAGCTGCTTGGCAAGGGTGAGTTCTGGGCATCTCTTCGCACCAACCTGATCTGGACCGTTGGCACACTCAGCCTTCAGATCCTGTTCGGTATCGGCATGGCCCTGGTGCTGCACCAGAACATCTGGTTTCGCAGTCTTGCACGCAGCCTGATCCTGTTTCCATATTTCATCTCGACCGTTGTTGCGGTTCTGGTCTGGCGCTGGCTGTTCAACGATCTCTACGGCATCCTCAACCATCTGATGATGGCCGCAGGGCTGATCGACATGCCGGTCGACTATCTTGGTTCCATGCCCAATGCGATGATTTCGGTCATTCTCGTGGGTGCATGGAAGTATTTTCCGTTTGTTGTCATCGCCGTGCTGGCACGGCTGCAGACGATCCCCGACTCGCTTTACGAGGCTGCCCGCATTGACGGCGCCGGCCCGGTTGCACGCTTTTTCGATATCACTTTGCCTCAGCTGCGTGATGTGCTCGTGGTTATCATCATGCTGCGCGCAATCTGGGACTTCAAGGAATTCGACCTGATCTTCCTGCTCACCGGTGGTGGCCCCGTCACCTCGACCCAGACACTGCCGCTGCTCGTCTACAAGGAAGCCTTCTCCCTCAACAACATGGGAATGGCTGCGGCCTACGCGGTCGCCATGATGGCGGTGATGCTGGTCTTCATGATCCTCTACATTCGCAAGACCGGGGAGAAAGACGCATGATACGCCGCGTTCTCTTCAACTTGATGGCCTGGGCCATTGTGCTGGCAGTCGCCTTTCCGCTGTTCTGGATGGTGGTCACGTCGCTCAAGCCGCAGTCCGAGCTCTTCCGGCGACCTCCGACAATATTGCCGGAAGTCACCACGTTCGAGCACTACTGGCGGCTGCTCAGTGAAACGAATTTCCTCACCTACTTCCAGAACTCGGTGGTCCTCTCGGTTGTCACCACGGTGGTGGTCGTCTCGATCGCGACGCTTGGCGCCTATTCGATCGTGCGTTTCAAGTACTGGGGACGCGAGAGCCTGGCGTTTCTTGTCCTCTTTACCTACTTGCTGCCTTCGGTCGTCCTCATCATTCCGCTCTATCTCATGCTGGTCGGCCTTGGCTTGTCGAACACGATATTCAGCCTGGTGATAGCCTATACGACCTTTGCGCTGCCCTATGCGCTGTGGCTGCTTCGTTCGTTCATGGCAGGAATACCGGAGGATCTGGAATCGGCTGCCCTGGTTGACGGCGCTTCCCGCATGGGCGCGTTTCGCGACGTGATCTTGCCGCAGCTTCTGCCGGGCATCATCTCGACGGCGTTGTTCACGTTCATCCTGTCCTGGAACGAATATCTTTACGCTCTGGTGCTGGTGAATTCCGACAACACCCGTCCCCTCACAACCGGCGTGATGAACATGCTGATCTCGTCATTCAACGTCGAATGGTCGCTGTTGATGGCGGCCTCGGTGATGATGAGCGTTCCGCTGATCATCGTGTTTGCCTTCCTGCAAAGTTATCTAACCCGCGGCTTCGGCGCTGGCGGGGTCAAGGGTTGATCATGGCCGATGTAGTATTCAAGAACGTCCACAAAAAATTCGGCGACTTCATTGCCGTTGAAGGACTGGACCTGTCGATAGAAGAAGGCGAATTCGTCTCTCTGCTTGGACCGTCCGGATGCGGAAAGACAACGACGCTGCGCATGCTTGCCGGACTGGAATTTCCCAGTTCCGGGGAGATCAGCATCGGCGACAGGGTGGTCAATGATCTGCCGCCCGGTAAGCGCGATATCGCAATGGTCTTTCAGAGCTATGCGCTCTACCCGCACATGTCGGTGGAAAAGAACATCGCCTACCCGCTCAAGAAACGGGGCGTTCCCCGCAGCGAGCAGGGCCCCATGATCGCCCGTGTTGCAGAGATGCTGCAACTGACCCCGCTGCTGTCGCGCAAGCCAAGGCAGCTTTCCGGCGGCCAGCAGCAGCGTGTGGCCCTGGGTCGTGCTCTGGTGCGTGATCCGAAAGTGTTCCTGCTCGATGAACCGCTGTCCAACCTCGACGCCAAGCTTCGAGGAATCATGCGCGCTGAACTGGTCGAGCTGCATCAGCGCCTCGGCCGAACCATGGTCTACGTGACCCATGACCAGCTTGAAGCGATGACCATGTCAGATCGGATCGCGGTCATGTATGACAAGAAGCTTCAGC
This sequence comes from Parahoeflea alexandrii, assembly GCF_024105735.1. GTDB lineage: Bacteria > Pseudomonadota > Alphaproteobacteria > Rhizobiales > Rhizobiaceae > Hoeflea > Hoeflea alexandrii. The sequence continues at coordinate 924,287 of NZ_JAAAML010000002.1, forward strand.
AATTTGCCCCACCGCAAGAGGTCTATCGCGAACCCGCCAACCGGTTTGTCGCCGGTTTTATCGGGATGCCGTCGATGAACCTCATAGACGGTGACCTTTCCCAAGAAGGTGATCGGTGGATGTTCCGGTCGGGAAGCATTTCGGTACCCGTGGGGCCTTTGGTCGCCGATGCCCGGGGCGGTGAAGCCTGCCTCGGAGTGCGCCCGGAAAATCTGCTGCTGGGCGAGGGGCCAACGCCGGCAGTGGTGCAACTGGTCGAGAGAACGGGACACGAGAACATCGTGGTTGTCGAGATCGAAGGTGGCCTTCGCATGACCGGGCGAGTGCCTGCCAGCACTGATTGGAAAACCGGCGAAACAATCCAGATGTCCATTCAGTCCGAAGCAGCCCACGTATTTGCGGCTGGCCCCACGGGCAGGAGACTGAACATCGCTTCCGTCGCGGTCCGGCCGTGACCCGTTACCCATTCAAAGCTGCACTTTCCTCAGGAGATCCAAGTTGAACCGCTCATCTGTAAATTGGTTCGGGCCGATGCCCGCCATAACAACACCATTCCGCACGGATCTCAGCATCGACGAAGCGGCTTTCGTCGCCAATATAGAACGTCTCTTCGATGCCGGAGCCACTGGAATGGTCGCATCCGGATGTACGGGAGAGTTCTGGGCGATGAGCATGGAAGAGCGCTCTCAGGTTGCACGGCTGACCGTAGAGGCCTGCAAGGGCAAAGGCCCTGCCATCATCGGTACCGGCGCAATTCGTCCCGAAGACGTGATCGACCAGATCCATGCGGCGAAGGAAACCGGAGCGGACGGTGTTCTCGTTATGCCACCCTATTTCGCGCATCTGACGGAAGCGGAAACGATTGCCCATTTTGAAGCGGTCAACAAAGAAGCGGTGCTGCCGATCCTGCTGTACAACATTCCGGGAAATGCCGGGAATGCCATCACGCCCGAGATTGCCGACAAGCTCGCCGATCTCGACATGGTTGTCGGTATCAAGGAAAGCTCTGGCAGCTGGAGAAACTTCCATGCCACGCTCAATGCCGTCAAGGACCGCCTGCTGGTCTTCTGCGGCCCCTCCTCGGTCTATGGCGTGCCGGCGACGCTCGCGGGCGCAGATGGCCTGATCGACTGTTTCCCCAATGTCTGGGCCAAGGGGTGCCTCGATCTCTGGCATGCAACGGTCGCCGGTCGTCTCGACGAAGCCTGGGAACTGCAGCAGACCGGCATGGAACTTACGGATCTGTTCACCAGTGACGGCCGCACGCTATACCCGGCGACAAAGGCTGCGATGAACCTGCTGGAATTGCCGGGTGGCGGTTTGCCGCGTCCACCGTTGCTGCCATTGACCGGCACTGCATTGGTTGGATTGAGCAAGGGGCTGGAAGCCTTGCTTTCGCCTGTCACGGAACCGGCCTGATCAAGGGAGATAGACATGGATCTTGGATTGAAGGGCCGCAAGGCCATCGTGTCCGCTGCAAGCAGGGGGCTTGGCCTCGCCGCCGCACGTTCGCTGGCGCGCGAAGGCGTTTCGCTGATCATGAACGCAAGGTCTGCAGAGGCACTGGAGAAGTCTGCCGCCGATATTCGTTCGGAATTCGGCGTCGAGGTGACAACGGTCGCTGCCGATTTCAACTCCGCCGAGGGCCGCAAGCAGATCCTCGATGCGGCGGGTGATGTCGATATTCTTGTCAACAACCCCGGGGTCAGGCAGGTTCCGACACCCTATGCCAAGATCTCGGCCGAGGATTGGCGGTACTGGATGGAGACCCATTTCCTGTCGTCGCTGGAAATGATCACCGCCGTCGCACCGGGAATGCAGGCCCGCAAGTTCGGCCGCATCGTCAACATGTCGGTCAGCTTCATCAAGTTTCCGCAGGTGGGTTTTGCTCACAGCCATGCCGCGCGACTGGCGCTGTCGGGTGCGGTCGCTGCCATGGTCCGGGAACTGATGCCCGACAATGTGACGATCAACACGGTCTGCCCGGGCCTGTTCGATACCGACGCGCTGCACACCAATCTCCACGGCCATGCCAAGCGCGGCAACACCACCTACGAAGCCATCGTGGAAAACCGGTTGTCGACCTGTCCCGCCGGGCGGTTCGCAGACCCCAGTGAGTGCGGGGACCTGATCGCCTTCCTGTGCTCTGCCCAGTCCGGCTTCATGTCGGGCCAGAACATCGTAAACGACGGCGGCGTCTATCAGGGGCTTTTCTAGATGGAAACGCGTGTTGCCATGATTTCAGGTGCTGGGCGCGGTCTTGGCGCGGCCATTGCAGAGCGGCTGCTGGCTGACGGCTGGTCGGTTTCGCTCGGCATGCGCAATCCGGCAAAAGCCCAAGCTGACATGGAAGCGGGAGCGCAAGGCCGTATGCTTTGCTGTCGTTTCGATTCCGCTGATGCTGCCACTGCGCAATCATGGGTCGACCAGACGGTTGCGCATTTCGGTCGCATCGATGCGTTGGTCAACAATGCCGGCATCCTGCGAATGGTCGACTTCGAGCAGGGCAGCGAAGAAGATCTCGATGATCTCTGGTCGGTCAACGTCAAGGCGCCGTTCCGGTTGATCCGCGCCGCGCTCCCTCATCTCAAGCAAACCGGGCAGGGACGTGTGGTCAACATCGCTTCAACCGACGCGAAGCGCTTTAGAGGCGGAACATCTGTCGGCTATGCGATGACCAAGCATGCTCTTCTGGCCATGACCCAGGCGGTCCGCTTTTCAGGATGGGACGAAGGCGTCCGGGCGACCGCCATGTGTCCGGGCGCGATCGATACCGACTTGATCGGCAATGCCCCCGCCGCCACCCCGAAGGCCGACAGGCTCCAGCCGGAAACTGTGGCTGGGATGGTGGCATTTGTTCTCTCTCTGCCAAATCAGGCATCCGTGCCCGAACTGATCAGCAACACCCGACTGGAGAGCTTCATATGAGTTTGGCAGGCCCGATCAACGACGAACTTGCTGCCTGGGATCGGGACTGTCTGCTCCATCCCACCACGCACACCGCGAACCACGCCCGCGGCGATGTGCCCGGCCGGATCGTGACTGGCGGCAAGGGTGTTCATATCGAGGACCGCGACGGCAACCGGTTCCTGGACGCGTTTGCTGCGCTCTACTGCGTCAATGTCGGCTACGGTCGCACGGAAATCGCCGACGCGATGAATGATCAGGCGCAAAAACTCGCCTATTTTCACGCTTTTGCCGGGCACGGCAATGAACCGGCGATAACACTGGCCCGGCTGATCATGGATCGGGCGCCGGAGCACATGGCCAGGGTCTATTTCGGCCTGTCCGGATCTGATGCGAACGAAACCAATGTGAAGCTTGCCTGGCATTACAACATCCTGCGCGGCAAGCCTGAGAAGAGAAAGATCATCAGCCGCTGGCGGGCGTATCACGGTTCCGGAATCGTATCCGGGTCGATGACAGGTCTGAAGGCCTACCATGCCCGCTTTCATCTGCCGCTTGAAGGGTTTTTGCACGCCGCAACACCGCATTATCTGCGCAGGGACGATGCGACACTGAGCGAGGCTGCCTTCACCGACCGTCTCATCGCCGATCTCGAGGCGATGATGCTGTCTGAGGGGCCTGAAACCATCGCGGCATTCATTGGCGAGCCGGTCATGGGAACCGGTGGGATCCTGCCGCCACCGGAGGGATACTGGGGACGGGTTCAGGAGCTGCTTGATCGCTACGATATCCTCTTGATCAGCGACGAAGTCGTCTGCGGCTTTGGCCGCACCGGAAGCATGTTCGGCGCAACCCACTATGGCCTGAAGCCCGATTTCATGACCATCGCCAAGGGGCTGACCAGCGCCTATGCGCCGCTGTCGGGCTCGGTCATTTCCCAAAGGGTGTTCGACGTCCTGATGCAGGGGTCCGATGATTTCGGCGCTCTTGCCCATGGCTGGACCTACTCCGCCCATCCGGTCAGTTGCGCTGCCGGAATTGCCACGCTCAATCTGGTCGATGAACTGGGATTGCTCGGCAACGCGTCCAGCACCGGTCCCTATTTGCTTCAGCGCTTGCGTGATGCTGTCGGAAGCCATCCCAATGTCGCGGAAGTCCGCGGTGTAGGCCTGATGGCTGCTGTCGAATTCATGGAGGATCCCGGCACGTTCAAGTGGTTTGAGCCGCCGATGAGCATGAGCGGCAAGATTTCCGCGGCGATGCTGCGGCGTGGTGTCATTGCCCGCCCGATGCCCGAAGGCGACATCATCGGTTTCGCTCCCCCGCTCTGCATTACCCCCCAGGAGGTTGATCAGGTTGTGGAGGCCTTGCAGGGCGCGGTTCAGGAAGTTCTTGGCTGACCGCGGCGGGCACGACCAATCGGCCATCGAAGGCCTTTACCAACACGAAATGGAACGTCCAATGTCGCATGAGCACCTTGTCCGTCAGGCCAATCTTATCTCCGGAAACTGGGTTTCAGCGGACTCGGGGAAGACCATTGATGTGGTCAATCCCGCTGACGGCAGTGTGATTGCGACGGTGCCGAATTGCGGTGCCGCAGAAACCCGCCGCGCCATTGAAGCGGCGCATGCTGCCTTTCCGCAATACGCCGCAATGCCGCTTAACGAGCGCGTCGTACTGTTGCGCCGGCTGCATCAGTTGATTGTCGACAATCTCGAAGGTCTGGCTTCGCTGCTGACAGCTGAACAGGGCAAGCCTCTTGCGGAATCGCGCGCCGAGGTCGGCTCCTCCGCGGCGTACGTATTGTGGTTCGCGGAAGAGGCACGCCGCACCGACGGGGCCGTCATTCCGGCGCCGGTCAAGGGTCGGAAACTGATGACCACGCGCCACCCGGTTGGCGTTGTTGCCGCGATAACACCCTGGAACTTCCCTTCATCCATGCTCGCCCGGAAAATAGGACCGGCGCTGGCCGCCGGATGTACGGTCGTTGTCAAGCCAGCCACGGCAACTCCCTTGTCGGGGCTGGCCTGGGGGCTTCTGGCCGAGCAGGCCGGCTTTCCGCCCGGTGTGGTCAATATCCTCACCGGCTCGGCGGGCGAGATCGGCGGAGAAATCACCGCCAACAAGCTGGTCCGCAAGATCACCTTTACGGGCTCGACGGAAATTGGAAAGCAGATACTGCGCGAAGCGGCCGGCACCGTCAAACGCGTGTCGATGGAACTGGGAGGCAACGCGCCCTTTATCGTCTTCGACGACGCGGACCTCGACCGCGCGGTGAAAGGCGCATTGATTGCCAAGTTCAGGAATGCCGGCCAGACCTGCATCTGCACGAACAGGCTCTACGTTCAGTCGGGCATCTACGATCAGTTCACGGCACGCTTTGCCGAACGGGTCGCAGCTCTCAAGGTTGCGCCGGGCAACGAGGACGGTGCCGAGCAAGGCCCGATGATCGATGAAGCCGCACTGGCAAAAATGGAAGAGCTCGTCGGCGATGCGCTGTCAAAAGGGGCACAGGTCGTCACCGGAGGCGACCGGCACACGCGCGGTGGTCTGTTCTATGCCCCCACGGTGCTTTCCGGCGCGAGCAGTGAGATGCGCTTTACCCGGGAGGAAATTTTCGGGCCTGTTGCTCCGGTCTACCGGTTCGACACCGAGGAGCAGGCAATCACTGCAGCAAACGACACGGACTACGGGCTTGCCGCCTATGCCTACACCAGGGATCTGGCAAGGATGTTCCGGCTGCAGGATCAGCTCGAATATGGCCTGATCGGCATCAATGAGGTGCTGATTGTCAGCCCTGAGGCACCGTTTGGCGGCCTCAAGGAATCTGGTATCGGCAAGGAGGGGAGCTGGCAGGGGATCGACGACTATCTCGACACAAAATACACTTGCATAGGCGGACTTTGAGCCCCGCAGAGAGGGTCGAGACAGATCTAGTCTTGTCACGGCAGGGAACGTGAATCGGATCAACTCTCTCAGAAGCGGCCGCCTCCGGCAAACCCGGCACGGTTTGCGTTATCACCTTCAGACTCACCGCCACATAGGGTCAGGTTCGTGTTCGTCCGGGTAGGAATACGGGTGGCGAAACACGCGGTTTGACGGCTCGGTCATCCGATCACCGGCACCAGTTTCGCAGCCGCCGAGGCTACCCGTCTTCTCTCTCGAAAAATGGCGGAACTGACGGCCGGCTGCGCATCGGGAGCCAAGATATCCGGTTTTGACCCCGACACCTGGTTTCGCGTCATCGCCGAAGACGAGGATGGCGGAGACCTGGCATCGCTGCCAAGGGCGAAGGTCGGCTGGGGAAGGGTCGGCAGAACCGGCGTTTCTGGCAGTCTGGCGGCAAAAATCTGAAACGCAACTCCATCGTCGCGGGGCAGGGTGTTGTGCGGAGAGATGCCGCCCCGCACGTATCCCGGGATTGCGGATTCTATCCGGTCCGGGATCGAATGAGCGATTGCAGGGTGTAGACCAGAACGGCGATGCCGACAGCGCCGAGGCTTGCCACGCCCAGAAGCACGATCAGGTCGATCGGGCCGCCGATGTCGCTGAAGCCGGAGTTTGTGATCAGCTGCACGAACAGGACGGCGGCGATGGCGCCCAACGGCATCGACAGCTGCGCCAGCAGGAACTTGCGCATCGACATCGACCGGTCGCGCACGAGCACGTAGAGATAGGCGGCGGTGATCACGACTGCGGCCACCACCATGGCCCAGAACAGGCCGCGGCCGAAGATCTCCTCGAAGACGGCAATCAGGGTGGTGAAGGTCAGGTCTTTCATGGCGTTCTCCTCAGGCCTTGCCGCGCAGCATGGCGTTGTAGGTGGCCTTCAGCGCCACTTCCTTCATCAGCCAACTGATCCACAACTCCTCCATCGGCGCGATGATTCCGGGGAAGGAGGGGGTGAGATTGTTCTGGTAGTCGAACTCGATCAGCATGGCGCGACCGACGCGGGTGATCAGTGGGCAGGAGGTATAGCCGTTGTAGGTCGCGGTGCCTTCCGTGCCGGCAATGGCTGCGACAAGGTGATCCTCGACCACCGGAACCTGCCATTTGACCGAGGCGGCGGTCTTGCCCTTGGGCACGCCGGCGACATCGCCGAGCGCGAAGATTTCCGGGTAGCGCAGATGCCTGAGCGTCTGCCTGTCGACTTCCACCCAGCCTTGGTCGGTCCATTTGTCGGCCCAGGACAGGCCCGACTGCCGGATCACGTCGGGCGCGCGCTGCGGCGGGATGACATGCAGGTAGTCGTATTCAAGCTCCGTATCACCGTCGGGAGTGGCGAATGTGGCGCGCTGGCTGCCCGGCTCGATGGACTTGAGCACATGGCTGTAGGCCGGCGTGATGCCGCGGTTCTCAAACAGCATCCGCACCTTTTCCGAAACGATCGGAACGCCGAAGAGGCTTTGGTTGTTGGCGGCGTAGATGATCTCGGTCTTGCCCGCATTGCCTGCGGTACGGGCGATGTCATCGATCAGGAAGGTGTGCTTGAGCGGCGCACCGGCGCATTTCATCTCGGTCGCCGGGCGCGTGAAAATCCCGACACCGCCTTCCTCGGTGTATTTCGACGCGGCCTGCCATGTGCGCGCGGCATACTCCGGACCGGCATAGAGCGCGCCGATACCGTTCGAGCCGACGAGGTCGAGCGAGAAGCCCTCGATTGCGTCGTGATCGAGAACAAGGCCGGGGGCGACAACCAGGAAGTCATAGTCGACCGCCTGTCCGCCGGAGGTCGTCACCCTGCGGGTCTCGGGATCGATACCGGCGGCGGCCTTGTTGATATATGTGATGCCGCCGGGCAGCCAGTCGGTGGTCCTGCTCTCGGTGTAAGATGCTGGTTTCAGCCCCGCCGCGACCAGCGAAAGCCCGGGCTGGTAGAGGTGCTTCTCGCTGGGATCGATGATGGTGATTGACGCGCCGTCTAGGCGATCGATCAGCCTGTTGACCAGGGCGGTGCCGCCGGCGCCCGCGCCGATGATCACCACGCGCGCGGAGGTCTTGACCGGGGCCGCGCGGACCGGACCGCTCCAGGCGGCTGCGGCCATGCCACTTGCGGCAAGGCCCAGGAAGATGCGTCTCGAGGGTGCGAAAGCTGATTGGGTCATCCCGTCCTTCTCCTGAATTATACCGCATGTTTGCCACATGAATTGCCGGCAAACCTTGATCTGGGTCAAAATACATTCATATATTTATATTCTTTTATAAAATGGGGTATCGCGAAAAAAGGCGCCCGGTTCAGGGCGCCTTTGAGGTTCGGATCGGGACAGCCGGATCAGCCTCGGGTTTTATCCCGATGAGGATTGCCGCCCTGGTCATTGATCATGCGGCTGTCTTCCTGCAGTTCCAGCCACATGGCGTTGACGACGGCGAACATTGCGGCCAGCGGGAGCCCCAGCAACCAGGCGAAATACCACATATCTTGATCCTCCTGATCAGTAGACGGAATGAGAATTGTCGGTGACGTCGGCCTCGGTGACCTTGCCCCACAGCACCTTGTAGACCCATGCCGTGTAGGCAAGGATCATCGGCATGAAGATCACGGTCACCACCAGCATGATGAACAGGGTCATGTGCGAGGATGAACTGTTCCAGACCGTGAGTGACGACCGCGGGTCGGATGAGGACGGCATGATGAACGGGAACATCGTCAGCCCGACCGACGAGATCACACCGAGGATCGCCATCTTGGAAACCAGCAGCGTCGAGACTTCGCGCCCGGCGCGCAGCCCGAGGAAAGTCAGCAGGCCGCCGGCAATGCCCATGATGGGTGCAATGGCGATCCATGGGCGGTCCGAATAGGCGGTGAGCCAGCTTGCCGTCTTTTCCACCTCGAAATGCAGCGGGTTTGACGGGCCGGTGGTAAGGTAGTCGCCGACGATGCGGTAGCCCTCGATCCCGAGGGCCATCCAGACGCCGGCCAGCGCATAGGCCGCCACGGCAACCAGTGCCGCGATGGAGCCGAAACGGCGGGCCCGGTCACGCACATTGCCTTCCGCCTTCAGCGTCAGCCATGCGCCGCCATGCATCACCAGCATCGACAGCGACACCACCCCGGCAAGCAGCGAGAAGGGATCGAGAAGGCCGATGAACTTGGTGTACCAGGCGCCCTCGTAGATGGTGTGCAAATCATCGGTGAAATGAAACGGCACGCCCTGGATGACATTGCCGACGGCAACGCCGAACAAGAGAGCGGGGATCGCGCCACTGGCAAACAATGCCCAGTCCCAGGACGTCCGCCAGCGCACGTCATCCCGCTTCGAGCGGTACTTGAAGGCGACAGGCCGGACGATGAAAGCGGCGAGTACCACGAACATTGCCAGGTAGAAGCCGGAGAACGAGACCGCGTAGAGCGGTGGCCAGGCGGCGAAGATCGCGCCGCCGCCGAGAATGAACCAGACCTGGTTGCCTTCCCAGACCGGGCCTACGGTGTTGATCGCCACGCGGCGCTCGACATCGGTTTCGGCAACGAAGGGCAGCAGGGCGCCGACACCCATGTCGAAGCCGTCGGTGAGCGCGAAGCCGATCAGCAGGACGCCGAGCAGACCCCACCAGATCACGCGCAAGATGTCATAGTCGATAAGAGAGTGCAGGATCATGGTTCTTACTCCGCTGGCATGGCGATGGCGTCGGCATTGCGCCGTCCGGCCAGCCGTTCTGTGTGTCTGATAACCCAGGCGTCGGTTTCCTCGACGTCCTGAAAGGGGCCCTTGCGGATGTATTTGAGCATCAGCCCCATCTCGATGACGAACAGGACGGTGTAGAAGATGACAAATCCGGCAAGCGTCAGCGCCACCTCGGTCATTGAAAGCGCCGAGACCGACATGGCCGTCGGCAGCACGCCGTCCACGGTCCAAGGCTGACGACCGAATTCGGCGACAAACCAGCCCAGTTCCGCTGCAATCCAGGGCGCAGGGATCATCCACACCGCCAGATGCAGGGCCGGGCGCGGGAAATCCATGCCCTTGAACGAGGCGCGATAGAAGAAGTAGAGCATCGTCGCGATGAAGCCGAAGCCAAGCGCAACCATGATCCGGAAGGCCCAGAACAGCGGCCAGACGGTTGGGATGGTGTCATTGGCGGCCTGGACAATCTGCTCGGGCGTCGCCTGGCGCGGATCGTCGACATATTTCTTCAGCAAAAACGCGAAGCCGAGATCGGCGGAATGGGCCTCGAACCGAGCGGTCTCCGCCGGATCGGCATTGTCGCGCGCCTCGCGGATATGCATCAGCGCGTCATAGGCGATCAGTCCGGATTTGATGCGGGTTTCCGCCTGGCTTTCGAGCTCCTCGATGCCCGGTATCGAAGTGGTCAGCGAGCGGGTGCCGATCAGTCCCATCACATAGGGAACATGAATGGCATAGTGGGTGGTCCGCGCTTCCTGATCGGGAAATCCGAAGGCCGTGAACGAGGCCGGCGCCGCCTCTGTTTCCCACATGCCCTCGATGGCAGCGAGCTTCATTTTCTGACTGTGCGTGGCGCTGTAGCCCGATTCATCGCCCAGCAGCACCACGGAGAACGCAGATGCGAGACCGAAGGCGGCGGCCACGGTGATCGAGCGCCGGGCCAGTTCGATATGGCGTCCGCGCAGCAGGTACCAGGCCGAGACGCCGAGCACGAAGACCGAGGCGGTGACATAGCCGGCCGAGACGGTATGGACGAACTTGGCCTGGGCAACCTCGTTGAACAGCACCTCGTAGAAATCGGTCATTTCCATGCGCATGGTCATCGGGTTGAACTGAGCGCCGACCGGGTTCTGCATCCAGCCATTGGCAATCAGGATCCACAATGCCGAGAAGTTGGAGCCGATCGCCACCAGCCAGGCGACGGTCAGGTGGGCCACCTTGCTCAGTTTGTCCCAGCCGAAGAAGAACAGCCCGACGAAGGTCGCCTCGAGGAAAAAGGCCATCAGCCCCTCGATCGCCAGCGGCGCGCCGAATATGTCGCCGACATAATGGCTGTAGTAGCTCCAGTTCATGCCGAACTGGAATTCCATGGTAATGCCGGTGGCGACGCCGAGCACGAAATTGATGCCGAACAGCGTGCCCCAGAACTTGGTCATCTGCCGCCAGATCGGACGGTTGGTCATCACATACACCGTCTCCATGATGGCCACGAGGATCGAAAGACCCAGCGTCAGCGGCACGAAGAGGAAATGATACATGGCCGTCATGGCGAACTGCAGCCGTGACAGCTCGACGATCCCGAACTCCATTTGCTTTGCTCCTTGGAACGGGGAGCACACCATGCACCCCCAGAATATATCTATGAATTTTTGAATATGTCAGGGCGGGGTGGCTGACATTGATTTGGATCAATAAAGCTGCATTACTGATGTATCTTATTTGGACGGCTGGAGCTTTTTGGGTCCCGCCGGTCCCATGGCTCGGCATTGATCCAGCTGGATGACGCGATCCGCCCAGCCGATTTCGGCAGGACGGTGGGACGCGGTCAGAATGGATGCCGCCGGCAGGTAGGCCCGTATCCCGGCGAGCACGGCGAGGGCCGTCTTTTCGTCCAGCCCTTCGGTGGGCTCGTCCATGAGCAGCAGTCCTGGTCGCCGCAACAGGCTGCGGGCAAGAACAAGCCGGCGGGCCTCGCCACCCGACAGGCCCGCTCCCTGTGGACCAAGCCTGCATTCCAGCCCGCCTTTGGAACGGATGACTAACGTCAGCGAGACGGCCTCGAGCACCTCCCACAGGGCCGCATCGGATGCGTCCGGACACCCGAGCCGCAAGGCATCCCCGACTGTGCCCGCCATCAGCGCGCTGCGTTGCGGAACCAGAGTGACAACGGCGCGCAGTCGGGATTCGTCCCAATCTGCGAGGGGCAGGCAGCCGATCGTGATCTGTCCGGCTTCCGGTGCAAGCAGACGGGCGGTTAGCAGCAGCAATGTGCTTTTTCCCGATCCGCTCGGCCCGGTAATGGCCACGCTTTCGCCTGCCGAAATGGCCAGGGACACCTTGTCGAGGATTGGCAGGAGCGCCCCGTCGCGTCGAAAGGAGAGATCCCTGATCTGCAACTCGGCAGTCTGGCCGGAAAGCCCGTCCTTGGGTGCCAGCGCGACAGTGTTCAGGCTTGCCGCAACCCGTTGTGCGGCCACGCCCATCCGGCCCAGATCAGCCATCGCCCGGCGCAGGGGAGCGATGGTTTCCATCAATGCCAGTGAAGCAAAGAACCCGATGGCTGCCAGTGCCGGTGTGATCATGCCGTTGCGTGCGAGCATCATCCCGATCGCAAGAGCGCCTGCCGCCACCACGGTTCCGGTCAGTGACAGCGCGAACCCTGCCCGCCGTTCGATACGGTCCAGATCAGCGCGGCGGCGGTGCCGTTCGGCATCGGTAGCCAGAACGGTCTCGCCCTGGCGCGTCAGTTGTCCATAGGCCGCCAGATCGTCGCGGGCACGGATCAGATCGATGAGCTGCGACCGGAAGGCCTGAGCCGCGGCCTCTTCTTCGCCGGAAGAGCGTGCGGCAGCGCGTGCTGCGCGAGCGAGGACAATGGCTGCCGCGCCAAGGAAGCCGGTCGCAATCCATAATGCCACGCTCAGATCCACCAGCCACCATAGCGCCGCGAAGGTGATCAGTTGCGCTGCAATGCCGGCCGCGAGTGGGAGGATCAGCCGCAGTGGAACACCATCCAGCGCGTCGACATCCGCCATCAGCCGGTTGAGGGCCTGGGGGCCACGCAGCCGCACCAGCAGGTCATGCGGGGCGGTGACGGTGGTGGCCAGCAGCCGGACCCGGATCGTCGTCAGTGCTTTGAGCGTGGCGTCGTGGGTCAGCAACCTTTCGCCATAACGTGCGGCGGTCCGGCCAAGTGCCAGAAAGCGGACCATGGCCGAGGGCCGGAAGACATCGAAGACCGCGCCCATCCCGGCCAGTCCCGCAGCCGCGGCTGCGGTGATGAACCATCCGGAAAGGCCGAGAAGCGCGATCCCGGCGATCAGCACGACAAGGCTCAGCGCGGCGCCGCGGATCAACGCGGTTGACTGGTCCCGCAGGATCAGCCGGAAAACCTGCCACAACGCCGCGCCGCCACGATGGCGATTGTGATTGCTCGCGGTCATGCGTCAGCTCCGATCAGGATTGTGCGGTCCATCCGGGCGGCCAGCGCCGGTTCATGGGTGGCAATAATCAGACCGCAGCCTTGGCCGGCCAGCCTGGCCAGTCCGGCCATCACCACACCGGCGGTTTCGGCATCGAGATCGGCCGTCGGTTCGTCGGCAAGCAGAATGTCGGGCCGAGCGAAGATCGCCCGCGCCAGCGTGATCCGCCGGGCTTCGCCGCCGGAAATGCCGCCGCCGGTTTCTCCGAGCCATGCTTCTTTTCCACCGGGCAGTGCAGCAATCACCGAGCCTGCCGCGGCGGCCTGCAGCGCCTCTTCCAGATCGCCGGTCTTCCCAAGGCTTACATTGTCGGCCAGATTGGCATCGAGGAAATGCGGCGCCTGCGGCATCCAGCCGAGCCGCGCGCGCCAGCCATCCGCGGTCGCCGAATCAAGCTTCTCGCCCGCGACATGGATCACTCCCTCTTCCGGCAGCGCCAATCCGGCAAGCAGCCGCAACAGCGTGGTCTTGCCCGCACCCGATGGCCCCATCAGGGCCACGCTTTCTCCCGCCTGGATCGCAATGTCCGGATAGCGGATCACCCGGCCGCCGATATGCACCGCCACGCCCTCAAGTCTGATCTCCGCTGCTCCGGGGAGGCGCTCCGAGGCGCCTCCCTTGCCCGCCAGTTCCCGGGGTGTTCGCGCCCGCCATTCCGAGAATTCGCCTGCAACCGCCAGCGCCGCGGCCTTGTCGTGCCAGGCTGCCGAAAGATCCCGCAATGGCTGGTAGAAATCCGGAGCCAGCAGCAGCAGAAAGATCCCGGCGGCGGGAGTGAGTGGTGCTGCATAGGATCCGAACTCGATGGCCCCGAGCAGGGCAAAGCCGACATAGACAGCCATCATCGCCACGCCGATCGCGGCAAACAACTCCAGCACCGTTGAGGACAGGAAGGCAATCTTCAGCACGTTCATGGTGCGGGATCTGAGCTGGTCGGCACTGGCGGCGAAATCAGCGATCACGGCCGGTCCGGCATCAAGCAGCCTGATGTCGACAAGTGCCGATAGCCGGTCGATCAGAAGATCGTTGAGCGTACCGATATCCGCCATCTGTCGTTGACTTGCCTCCTTTGCGGCAAGCCCGACCAGCGCCATGAAAACAGGAATCAGCGGGCCGGTGACAAGCAGAACCAGTCCTGCCGCCCAGGAGAACCAGAAGCTCAAGGCCAGGATGACAAGGGGCACTGTCATCACCCGCGCCTGCGCCGGTGCGTAACGGGTCACGTAAGGAATCATGTGGTCGAGCTTCTCGCTCGCCAGGACGGCTGTGGACGCCGCGCCGCCACTGTCCGTCGTGCGCATCTCGCGCCGGACGATTTCCTCCCTCGCGCTGCTCACGATGGTCACGCCGGCCGCAAACAGAAGCCGCTCCGCCTGGTGGTTCAGCAAAGCCCTGACAAGTCCGAGCAGGACGAACACCGATGCGACTGCAAGCGGTTCCGGTCCCTCCACCGGCCCAAGCAGCCCGGCAATCGCCATTGCGACGACCCCGGCCTGCAGCGGCCAGATCAGTGAAGAGGCTGCGCTCAGCATCGAGGCAAGGCGCACTTTCCCCTCAGCGGCGCTCATCATTTGTTCGAGCATTTGCGCATCCGCTTTCGGGTGGGCATCTTGTTGTGACGACATATTCGCCTGCAAAGTTGTTTTCACAATGCGTGTTATCTGTTCCCTAAGGGCAGGAAAGTGATCTGGATCAACTCGCAACGGATCAACGAAGTGTATTTTCCAAGTTGGTCAAATCCAACGGAAACATGCCATGCGACTGACAACCAGAACCAACCTCGCCGCCCGTGTGCTGATGTTTTGCGCCGTCAATGACGGCAAGGTGGTCCGGTCCTCCGACATCGCCAGGGCGTGCAATGCGTCGGGCAATCATCTCGGACATGTCATTCACCAGCTTCAGCAGCATGGTTTTGTCGAGACCCTGAGAGGCCGGACCGGCGGGTTGCAACTGGGTCTCAAGCCGTCCGAGATCAGTATTGGAAAGATTTTCCGGGTTTTCGAATCGAGTGTTCCCTTCGCCGAATGTTTCGCGGGCGATCAGAACACCTGCCCGCTCACCGCTGAGTGCCGGTTGCGCAGTTTTATCGAGCGTGCGGTGGAAGCGTTCTATCACGAACTCGATATGGTTACGCTCGACGATCTCGTGCGTGGCAATTGCGGTCTGGAATCCATGCTCAAGCTGGCACCCGAACGTCTGCCGGCCTGTTCCAAGAAGGCCATTGAAAACCTGCCCGTCGCTTAAGAGAGTATGGTCTTTACGTTCCGCCCGGCATCCAGGCTGGGGGACGGCTGCAGCCGTCAGCCGGCTTTCCTCGGCGCGATCTGCCGGTAGCTTGCCATGAGATCATTGAAGCGCTCGCCCTGGATGGCGACGTGTTGCCGCAATGTTGCCGCGGCGGCTTTCGGATCGGACTTCTCGAGCGCCGCATAGACCGCCCTGTGCTCCCGCATTGACTGAGGCATGCGGCCGTTGACGCGCAACTGCATGCGCCGGTAGGGCTTGAGCCGCTTGTGCAGCCTTGCTGCTTCCCGCGCCAGGAAACTGTTGCCGCTGGCCTCGTAGAGCAGATGATGAAAGGTCTCGTTCTCGCGGTAGTACTCGTCGGAATCACCGCGTGCGATCGCAGCCTCACAAGCCTCGATCGTGCGGCCGATGTCGCGCATCTGCTGCTCGTTCACCCGCCGCGCGGCGCGGAAACCGCACATCGCCTCAAGTTCGGCCATCACTTCGAACATCTCGACCAGTTCGACGAAATCCGGATGCCGGATGAAGGCGCCGCGCCGCGCTTCCAGCGTCAGCAGCCCCGAGGCTGCGAGAGACTGGAACGCCTCGCGCAGCGGCGTCCGGGACACGCCGAACTGCTCGGCCAGCTTGACTTCATCGAGCCGTTCGCCATCGGCAAACTCGCCGGTGACAATCATCTGTTCGATGCGTTCGCGAATGGTGTCTGCGATGCGTGTGCCCATGGATCGCATCATGCGCAATCCGTTCCGAAATGCAAATTCAATATTCTTGTATACAAGAGATTTGACATTGCATTCAGAAAGTGATCCCATTTGGTGGCCAGGACCGGAGGAGGTTCGCTGGCCACAATCTTCTGGGAGGTAGACATGAAACTAGGATTATCAGCTCTTGCGGGCATGCTTGCCGCATCCATCGCCATGACCGGGCTTGCACAGGCAGAAACGCTCAAGGCGTCGCACCAGTTTCCGGGCGGCAAGGGCGATGCGCGCGATGAGATGGTTCAGCTTTTCGCCAGGGAACTGGCGGCCGCCAATGTCGGGCTTGATGTTCAGGTCTATCCCGGTCAGTCGCTCTACAAGGCCAAGGAACAGTGGGGCGCGCTGACCAAGGGCCAGCTCGACATCACCTCGTTCCCGCTCGACTACGCATCGGGCCGCGTGCCGCAGTTTTCGGCAACTCTGATGCCGGGCCTGGTGCGCAATCATGACCGAGCCAAGCGGCTCAACGCCTCGCCCTTCATGACCGAGATCAAGAAGCTGATCGAGGACAATGGCGCCATTGTCATTGCCGACGCCTGGCTCGGCGGCGCATTCGCCTCGAAAAAGAACTGCATCACCTCGCCCGACACCATCAAGGGTCAGGTCACCCGCGCCGCGGGCCCTGCCTTCGAGCAGATGCTGGTTGGCGCAGGCGCATCGATTTCCTCGATGGCGTCGTCGGAAATCTACACCGGCATGCAGACCGGCGTTCTCGATGCCACCAACACCTCTTCGGGCTCGTTCGTGTCCTATCGCATCTACGAGCAGGTCACCTGCCTGACCGAACCGGGCGAGAACTCGCTCTGGTTCATGTACGAGCCGATGCTCATTTCCAAGGAAACCTATGACCGTCTGACGCCGGAGCAGCAGGCTGCCGTCATGGCCGCCGGCAAGAAGGCCGAGGAGTATTTCGACAAGGAGGCCGCAGGCCTCGATGACAAGATGGTCGAAACCTTCAAGAAGGCCGGCGTCGAAGTGGTGTCGATGTCCAAGGAAGACTACGACGCCTGGTTGGCGATAGCCAAGGAGACTGCCTACAAGCAGTTCGCCGAAAAGGTGGATGGCGGCCAGCAACTGATCGATGCGGCGCTCGCAGTAGAATAAAGCGGCGGACCGGGGGGAGGTTCGCCTCCCCCTTCTTCCGTCTGCTCCGCCCCTTCTTCGATCCGAGGATTTCCCACAGATGAAACGTTTTGTTTCGGCCATTGAGGCGGCGTCGCGACTGTGCGGCATGGCGTCCATGCTGTTGATCGCCGCTTCCACGCTTGTGGTTTCGCATATGGTATTCATGCGCTATTTCCTGGGCGCCTCCACCATCTGGCAGACCGAATTCGTGGTTTACGCCATGATCGCGTCCACGTTCATCGGTGCACCTTACGTGCTGATGCTCAAGGGCCATGTCTCGGTTGACCTTCTGCCCAATCTGCTCGGAGGCACGGCCAAGCGGCTGCTTGATGTCCTTGCTGCGCTGTTGAGCCTGGCGTTCTGCGGCCTGCTCGCCTGGTCCGGCTGGCATTACTTCTACGAAGCGCTGTCGAAGGGCTGGACCACAGACACCGTCTGGGCTCTGCCCTTGTGGATCCCGCTTCTGCCCCTGCCGCTCGGGATCATCATCCTGTGCCTGCAATACGTCGCGGAAATCTACAAGAACTGGACCGGAACCTCGGAGGCCGCAGCATGAGCCCGCTTGAAATCGGCCTCCTCATTCTCCTCGTGCTGATCGCGCTGTTTGCCATCGGCATGCCCATCGCCTTTGCACTTGGCGCGGTCTCCATCGGAACCCTGCTGCTGATCGACGGCTTCCGTTCGCTCGACATTCTTGGCGAGACCTTCTTCTCCGGGCTCAACTCGTTCACGCTGGTCTCGATCCCGATGTTCATCCTGATGGGTGCCGCGGTCTCGAATTCTCCTGCCGGCAAGGATCTCTACGAGGCACTCGACCGCTGGCTCAACCGCGTGCCGGGCGGCCTGGTGCTGTCCAATCTCGGCGCCTGCTCGATCTTCTCGGCGCTGTCCGGTTCGTCGCCCGCCACTTGTGCTGCCATCGGCAAGATGGGCATCCCCGAAATGCGCAAGCGTGGCTATCCGGACGGAATTTCGGCTGGCTCGATCGCTGCCGGCGGTACGCTCGGAATTCTCATTCCGCCCTCGATCACCATGATTGTCTACGGCATTTCGACCGAAACCTCGATTGGCCGGCTGTTCCTCGCCGGTTTAATTCCCGGTCTGATGCTGACCGCCATCTTCATGGCCTGGACACTGTTTTCCTGCTGGCGCAGCGGTCTGAAGCTGTCAGATGTGACGCAGCATTACTCGCTCAAGCAAAAGCTCGAGATCCTGCCGCGGGTGTTGCCGTTCCTGGCCATCGTCGCGGGTATCCTGTTCGTACTCTATGGCGGGGTCGCCACGCCGTCGGAAGCCGCCGGCGTGGGCGCGCTGTTCTGTCTGGTGCTGGTGGTCGTGGTCTACAAGATGTTCTCGGCCAAGCCGTTCCTGTCGATGTTCCGCGATTCGACCAGGGAATCGGTGATGATCATGATGATCATCGCGGCCTCCGAACTCTTCGCCTTCACCCTGTCCTCGACCTTTGTCACCCAGTCCATCGCCGGCTGGATTTCCGACCTTGAGGTCAACCGCTGGGTGTTGATGGCAATCATCAATGTCTTCCTGCTGGTCGCCGGCTTCTTCCTGCCGCCGGTGGCGGTGATCCTGATGACCGCGCCGATCCTGCTGCCGATCATCATCAATGCCGGATTTGATCCCTACTGGTTCGCCGTCGTGCTGACCATCAACATGGAGATCGGCCTGATCACGCCGCCGGTCGGCCTCAACCTCTACGTCATCAACTCGATTGCCCCGGACATCTCGCTCGGCACCATCCTGCGCGGTTCGCTGCCTTACGTGATGTGCATGATCCTCGCCATCGTGCTTCTGTGCATCTTCCCGTCGATCGCAACCTTCCTGCCAAACCTGATCATGGGGGGTGCGATTTGAACCGGTCGGGTTTCTTCTACGACCTGCTCTCGACGCTGTTCGAACGACCGAACCTCGCTCGCATCAAGGGCGACGGGCGCTCGATCACCGAGCTCTGCGAGGCGCTGATTACAAGTTCGAGCGAGGGGGCCTCGCACAGCATGGGGCAGCAGATCCTGTCGCAGTTCAGTGAACTCACGCCAGAGGCCGAAGTTGAATTCTTCCGCTACCTTACCGAACAGCTCGATATCGATACCGAAAAGTTGAAGGCGCTGACCGCGGCCTATCAGGCCGACCGTTCTCCGGACAACCTTGCGGGCCTCCTGGAAGCCGCCGAACCCAGGCGTCAGGAGCTGCTGCGCCGCATCAACAGGGTTCCGGGCGCCACCGGCGAACTGGTCAGCATGCGCGCACACCTCCTCGGATTGCTCAGGGACAACCCAAGCTTCGGCCGGACTGATCTGGATTTCCAGCACCTGTTCGGCTCCTGGTTCAACCGCGGATTCCTGGTGCCGCGCCGCATCCACTGGCAGAGCCCGGCCAATATTCTCGAAAAAATCATCAAGTATGAGGCAGTGCATGCCATCGATGACTGGGATGACCTGCGCCGCCGTGTCGAACCCGCCGATCGGCGCTGCTACGCCTTCTTTCATCCCGCCATGCCGGATGATCCGCTGATCTTTGTCGAGGTTGCGCTGGTGAAGGGTGTTCCAGGTTCGGTGCAGGCCATTCTGGCCGAGAACCGCGAGATCCTCGATCCCGCAAGTGCCGACACGGCCGTGTTCTACTCGATTTCCAATTGCCAGGCGGGACTGCGCGGCGTCTCCTTCGGCAATTCGCTGATCAAGCAGGTGGTCGAGGATCTGCAGGCCGAGGTGAAGTCAATCACCACCTTCGTCACCCTGTCGCCGATTCCAGGCCTCTGTCGTTGGCTGAGCCAGTCTCTCGCCGATCAGCCAAATGCGGACGCGGTGGCCCAGGCTGTCAAGGTTGCGACGGACACCGGTGATCTGGCCGGGCTTGGGGACCAGTCGCAGTGGTTGCGCCGCCAGGCGGCGAGCTACCTGATCAACCAGAAGGACCGCAACGGCCTGCCGCTAGACCCGGTGGCGCGCTTTCACCTCAACAACGGCGCCATGGTGCACGACATCCACGCCGGCGCGGACCTCTCGGCAAACGGGGTGCGGCAGTCCTGCGGCTTGATGGTGAACTACCTTTATGATCTCAGGAAGATCGGTCAGTTCCACGAAGGCTTTGCCGAAAACCACACCGTGGCGGCCTCGCGGGATGTGAAGACGCTGGCCGATGCAGCGGCCGCAAACAGCAATGGCAGGAAATGAAAATGGCTGACAACTATCTTTTTGACGGACTGCTCGCCGACAAGCTGGCGACACCGGACGGCCGAAACGCGCTGTTTGCGACCCTGCCGAAAGACGGCCGCCGCTACACCTATGGCGATGTCGAGGATGTGTCGGGCCGTTTTGCCAATGTGCTGGTGGGCCTGGGCGTCAAACCAGGCGACCGCGTTGCCGTCCAAGTGCCGAAATCCATCGAAGCCATCATGCTCTATCTTGCCGTGGTTCGTGCCGGCGGCGTCTTTCTGCCGCTGAACACCGGCTACACGCCGGCGGAGATCGAGTATTTTCTCGATAACGCCACCCCCCGTATCTTCGTCTGCGATCCGAAGACACGCGCGGACTACGAGACGCTGACCGCCAGGCTTGGCATCGGGCTTGAAACCATGGGCGTCTGGCAGAGCCACGAAACCAGCGCGGGCTCGCTCAATGACGCCGGGTTGGCCGCACCGACCACCTTTGAAACCGTCGCGCGGTCGGCGGGTGACCTTGCCGCCATTCTCTACACGTCGGGCACCACCGGCCGCTCCAAAGGCGCGATGCTCAGCCATGCCAACCTGCTGTCGAATGCCCAGACCCTGGTCAATGTCTGGCGCTTCACCAGCGACGATGTGCTCTTGCATGCGCTGCCGATCTTCCACACTCACGGCCTGTTCGTTGCCACCAACGTGACCTTGAGCGCCGGCGCGTCGCTGATCTTCCTGTCCGGCTTCTCCGCCGAGGCGATCATCTCCAATATCCCTGAGGCAACCGCACTGATGGGGGTTCCGACCTTCTACACGCGGCTGCTTGATGAGCCCGCCTTCACCGGTGATCTGGTTAGGCACATGCGGCTGTTCGTTTCCGGCAGCGCGCCGCTTCTGGCCGAAACCCATGTCCTGTTCGAACAGCGCACCGGCCACCGGATTCTCGAGCGCTACGGCATGACCGAGACCAACATGAACACCTCCAACCCCTATGACGGCGAGCGCCGCGCGGGCACCGTTGGCTTCCCGCTGCCCGGCGTCGACTTGCGCATCGTCGACGCCGAGACTGGCAAGGTCCTGCCGCAGGGTGAAATCGGCATTATCGAGGTCAAGGGTCCCAACGTCTTTTCCGGCTACTGGCAGATGCCGGAAAAGACGAAAGAAGAATTCCGCGATGACGGCTTCTTCATCACCGGCGATGTCGGCGTCATCGATGCAGACGGCTATGTCCAGATCGTCGGCCGCTCCAAGGACCTGATCATCTCCGGCGGCTACAACATCTATCCCAAAGAGCTCGAACTCCTGCTTGACGAGGAAGACGGCGTACTGGAATCCGCCGTCATTGGTGTGCCGCATGCCGACTTCGGCGAGGGTGTGGTGGCGGTGCTGGTGCCCAGGCCGGGTGCCAAGCTTGAAGAGGAGGCCATCCTCGAAAGCATCAAGCCGAAGATCGCCCGCTTCAAGCAGCCCAAGCGTGTCGTCGTTCTTGATGAACTGCCCCGCAACACCATGGGCAAGGTACAGAAGAACGTTCTGCGCGACGCCTACAAGGCATTGCTCGCCGAGTGAACAGGCGATGACCTGAGATTCCCTCCCGCCCGGGAGTGGAACGGGGCCTGATCGCCGCGCTGGGCGGCACCCGGTCGTGCCCGGCCAAGAGACGCCGGTGATTGCGGCGCGCCCGTCCGCCGGCTCCCAATCCAACTATTGCCGTTGGTGGCGGCACCCAATATACCGGCTCCCCAACAGTTTGAATTTGGGGCTCACCGCGTCAGCGGTGGCAGCGGGCGTCACATGATCGGATCGCACCGGTCAGGGCCCGCCCTCAACCGGAAGAATTGACGATGCTCAGGAAATTCTCCCTTTTTGCCAGCGGATCGGTCATTGGCGCAGCCATTGATTATCTGGCGACACTGGCGCTGGCCCGCTGGATGAGCCTTGATCCCGCCATCGCTCTGGCTTTGACGATGATCGTCAGTGCTACCGTTGTGTTCCTTTTTCACAGCCGCATCACGTTTCATGAAGCCAATGACAACCTGGTGCGGCGTTATCTGATTTTCATGGCCTGGAGCGGTTTGGTCTTCCTTCTGCGCGCCCTGCTGCTAAAACTCTCGCTTTATGCCGGTCTGCCCCTGACCGTGGCGCTGCTTGTCGCGATCGGTGTGGCCTCGATTATCAATTTCGCTGTGTCGTCAGCAGTCATTTTCGCAAAGAAGCCGTCATGACCGGAAAAACCCTGTCAATCGTCGTTCCCGTCTACAACGAGGCCGCGGTGCTGCCAGAATTGCTCGACCGGCTGGAAGCCATTTCCGGCAATCTGGCGGACGAATTCAAGCTCGCCGTCGGCTTCATCTTCATTGACGACGGCAGCAGCGATGACAGTTTTTCCATTCTGAATGCCCATGATTTCGGTCCGCGCCCGGTCCGCCTTCTGCAATTCTCCCGCAATTTCGGCAAGGAGGCCGCGCTGTCGGCAGGCATAGACGCTGCCCGGTCCGCCGATGCGGCGGTTCTGATGGATGCCGATCTTCAGCATCCGCCGGAGATGATCACCAAGTTCGTCCGGATATGGCTCGATGAAGGCGCCGACAGCGTCTATGCCTACAAGGTCAGCCGCCATTCCTCGGAGGGTTATCTGAAGGCTGCGGCCTCCAGGGTTTTCTTCTGGGTTATCAACCGCAACATCCGCTATAAGATTCCGCCGGGCGCCGGCGATTTCCGCCTGATCAATCGTCGCTTCATGAAGGCCCTTTGCTCGCTTCCTGAAAGTGACCGGTTCATGAAGGGGCTGTATGGCTGGGTCGGCTTCCGCCAGGTCGGCCTGCCGCTCGCGCCCGCCGTGCGGGAGCACGGCACGAGCAGCTTCGGTGCGCTCCGTCTGTTGTCGATAACGATGGACGCCATCACCAGCTTTACCACAACGCCGCTGCGGCTGATGGCCATGGCGGGCATTGTTATCGCCATGTTCAGCTTGGTTTACGGCCTGTATGTCGTCATCGAGACGCTGTTCTTCACAGGGGTGGCCAACGGCATTGCCTCGGTCCTGACACTGATCGCGTTCTTCGGCGGCGTCCAGATGATCTTTCTCGGCCTGCTTGGAGAATACATCGGCAAATCCGTTCAGGAGGCCAAGAAACGCCCCCCCTACATCCTGGCGGAAGACATCAGCCGCAAGGGAGACGTTGTTGAGGATCGCTGATGATTTCGGGCTTGGCCGCAAGCATGACCGGGTCATCCTTTCGCTGATGGAGGCCCGGCGGCTCGATGCAACCTCCGTGATGGTCAATGATGCCATCAACGCCAGCGACGTTGCGCGGCTCAAGGCACTGAGGGATGCGGGCGCGCAGGTCGGCCTGCATCTCAATCTCACTCAGGCGCTGCCCGGATACGCCGATGTCTGGCCGCTGTCGCGGCTCCTGCGGCTGTTGCCGGATGCCCGGTTGCGCGAGGTCGTTGAAGCCTCGCTCAGGCAACAGGCCAAGACATTTGTCGCGCTCTTCGATCATCTGCCCGACTATTATGATGGCCACCAGCATTGCCACTGTGTTCCGTGGATCGCGCCGCTGGCCGCGGAATTGCCTTTTGGACCGAAAACCTGGATCAGGGTGCCGCTGCCTGCCACATGGATGGGGCGGTGGCGCAATCTTCGCGCCGGTGGCGCAAAGGGCGTGCTGATCATGGCGCTGGCCGCGTGGGCGCGGCGGGTCTTCAGGCGGGCGGGACACGAGGTCAACCGGGATTTCTCTGGTTTCCTTCGTCTTGACGATCCGGCCAGTGTTCGTCACTGGTTACCTCGCCTGCTGGAAACGGCGGGTCCGGACTGCCTGATGATGGTGCACCCCGGTGATGCCGATGATGAAATGCAATGCGCCGGCCATGCTCCGGAAAGCCGCGACTGCGAGACAAAAATCCTGCTTCAAGGGACAATGAATTGACCAAAAGCCAGGCCATCCTCTCGGGTTTGCTGCTGCTGCTGGCCGTGCGCGTGGCCGCGATGGTCTGGGTTCCGCTGACCGATACGACGGAGGCGCGCTATGCCGAAATCGCCCGCACGATGGCCGAAACCGGTAACTGGATAACCCCGCTGTTCGACCTTGGCATTCCGTACCTGGCCGAGCCGCCGCTGCACAGCTGGCTCTCGGCGTCCGGAATAGCGCTGTTCGGTGTCACGGCCTTTGCCGTGCGTCTGGGTGTCCTTCTGTCGGCTCTCGCCACACTGGCGATCCTGTGGTTGTGGGCGCGAAGTCTCACTGACCGGATAACAGCCGCCGTTGCGGTACTGCTGGTGGCGAGCTCTGGGCTCTTTTTCGTGGCGTCGGCCCTGGTTCAGGCAGACATGGCGCTCACTCTTGGTGTCACTGCCGCCATGGCCGGATTTTACAATGGTCTGTCGGGAAGCCGCCGCTGGGGCTGGCTGTTCTTCGCAGGTCTCGCCGTCGGGCTTCTGGCCAAGGGCCCCGTGGCCTGGATCCTGTCGCTGCTGCCGATCGGCCTCTATATGGTCTGGCGCGGCAGCTGGAAGGACCTGCAGCAATTGCCCTGGATCGGCGGAATCGCCTTGATCGCGATCCTGGTCATGCCCTGGTATGTCGCTGCAGAAAGCATCGCACCCGGATATCTGGGGATCTCCATCATAGGCGAGCACGTCCAGCGCTACTTCGAGCCGGGATGGGCCGGCGGGCTATACAGTTCCGGGCCGGCGCATCCCAGGGGCATGATCTGGCTGTTCTGGATTCTCGCCACGCTTCCCTGGAGCCCGCTGTTGCCGATCCTGCTCTGGCGCCTGCGCAAGGGCGTGCCGCGCAAGACGCCCGACGACACCGGTCTGTATCTCTACCTGCTGCTGTTCGTTCTCACGCCGCTGGTGCTGTTCACGCCCGTGCAAAATACGATTGTGACCCATGTGCTTCCGGGTGTTCCGGCAGCTTCGCTGCTTGCCGTCATGCTCTGGCTGCGCTCCGGCCCTGCCCAGGCGAAGTGGGTCCATCTCGGCGTGGCGGAGGTTGTGGTGGTCGCGGGGGGCATCATCCTTGTCTCTGTCCTTGGCCTCGCCCGCACAGCTCTCCCTTCCGAAGCGGCGCTGATAGGTTCCTTCAACGCATCCGGCAGGCTGGCAATTCTCTGGGACCGGAGTTTTTCTGCCGAATTCTACACAGATGGCGATATCACCCGGCTCAACTCACTTGAGGATCTCGAAAGCTGGCTTGCCGCAGGCGACGGGGTAATGGTGCCGAAATACCGCCAGGCCGAGTTCCTGGCCCGTTTCGGCAATGTCGGCGCGCCGGTTGCGGAGAGCCGCAAATACATGCTCTACATTCCGGTGCCTTGAGTGGCGGGTGGGCTTGCAAGGCTTCCCGCCCGTCAACTCCGGTATAATCGGCGCGGCTGGCCTATGCGTCCGGCGGGATAACGCCCTTGCGCAGCATGATGCAGCCGTAAAACCGCCGTTCGCCGGTCTGGATCACCGCATAGGCCTGTTTGGCGGTATCGTAGAAGGCGAACCGTTCGATTCCGATCATCGGCCGGTGCCTGCCCTCCGCCGCATCGATCACAGCCTGGACTTCCGCCTGCACCGGGGCGATTTCATCCGGACTTCCGACGATTTCCATCCGGCCGGCAAAGTCGTCGACGAACGTGTCGAGCGGCAGCACCGAAAGCACCGCTTCCACGGCCTGGGCCGAGGTCAGGTTGTCCATCCTGAGCAGCTCGCCGAGCACCGTCTGCCGGGCAAGCGTGTCTGACGGAAAATTCGTGTCGGCGATAATCAGCGTGTCGCCGTGCCCCATGGCGCGAAGCGCGTAGAGCACCTCGGCATTGAGCCGCGGATCCAGTCCCTTGAGCATGAAGTCCTCCCGGTAATGTCCTTGCGCGCCGTTGCCGGAGGGCGCGATTGCCGGCGATCCTGCAGCGGGACAGTCCGCTATTCAAGCCCTATCGGCCTGCGGACGGGTTCTCCCACTGCAAATTGCCGACACAGGCAATAGGAGGGATGCGGTTCACGAGAGGATCGGTTAGGTTTCCGCGCGAACAGGGAGAGACAGATGAAGACACGGCACTGGGACAGGATCGGCAATGGCGGGCTCACATTCACCGAACTCGGCTTCGGCACGGCGCCGCTTGGCAATCTCTATCGCGCCATTTCCGATGATGAGGCCCATGCGGTGCTGACCAAAGCCTGGGATCTCGGAGTCCGCTATTTCGACACTGCGCCGCTCTATGGGTTGGGGCTTGCCGAAACCCGGCTCAACCGCTTCCTGCGCGGCAAGCCGCGCGGCGACTACGTGCTTTCGACCAAGATTGGACGTCTGCTGCGCCGCTGCGAGCCCGGCGAGGAGCGCACCGGCGCGGGCAAGTTCTTCGACGTGCCCACACGTCGGGAAGTCTACGACTACAGCTATGACGGCGTCATGCGCTCGCTCGAATTCTCTCTCGAACGCCTCGGCGTCGACAGCATCGATATTCTCTATGCTCATGATCTCGACATCTTCACCCATGGCAGCGAAGCGGCACGCAATGCGAGGCTCGAGGAGCTGATGGCCGGCGGTTACAAGGCGTTGTTGTCTTTGCGCGATCAGGGCGTCATCAAGGCGTTCGGCGCCGGTGTCAACGAATGGCAGGCCTGCCAGTGGCTGACCGAGCGTGGCGATTTCGACCTGTTCCTGCTTGCCGGCCGTTACACGCTTCTGGAGCAGCAGGCGCTTGAAACATTCCTGCCGCTGGCTTCCGAGCGGGGCATCGGCATCATCATCGGCGGCCCCTACAATTCGGG
Organism: Parahoeflea alexandrii; assembly: GCF_024105735.1. Classification (GTDB taxonomy): domain Bacteria; phylum Pseudomonadota; class Alphaproteobacteria; order Rhizobiales; family Rhizobiaceae; genus Hoeflea; species Hoeflea alexandrii. The sequence goes on from NZ_JAAAML010000002.1 coordinate 951,367, forward strand.
AATTCTGGCAACCGGCCCGAAGCCGGGGGCCTTCTACAATTACGATGCCGCGCCGCAGCCGATTCTGGATCGTGTTGCCCGCATCGAGGCCGTCTGCAAACACCATACCACGCGTATGGTCGATGCGGCGTTCCAGTTTCCGTTGCGCCATCCGGCCGTCGTCTCGGTGATTCCGGGCGGGCAGGGGGTGGCTGAAATGGAGGCCAATGCGGTTGCCGCCGGCGCGGAAATACCGCCCGTGCTCTGGGCCGATCTGAAGACCGAAGGGCTGATGCGCGAAGACGCCCCGGTCAATGCCTGAGAAGATTGCCGCCATACCTTGTGTATGGCGGACTATCCGTTGGTGAACATCTCCGGCCGTTCCGCGACCAGCGGTTCGAGCAGCAGGATCAATTGGCGCAGGTGATGCCGGGTTGCCTGGCGGGCGGCTTCCGGATCCCGCGCTTCGAGTGCTGCGACGATGGCCTTGTGCTCGGCGAGCGTGGCCTGCATCCGGCCCGGCATCGGCAGGTTGAGATGACGCGCCCGGTTGACGTGGATCCAGGCGGTTTCCGCGAGCGATGCCAGCCGCCGGTAACCGGTGAACGACAGGATCAGCTCGTGCAGCTCTGCGTCCATTTGGTGGAAGCCTGCCGTGTCGCCATCCTGCATCAGCACTTCCTGAATCCGCAGATTGCGCTTGAGCAGGACCAGTTGCTCCTCGGTGATCGTGGTGGCAACCCGCTCGACGGCGGCGAGTTCCAGCGCCTCGCGCAGGAATGCACCCTCGCGGATTTCCGCCATTGAAAACCGCGTCACATAGGTTCCCGCCTGCGGCACGATATCGGCCAGGCCTTCGCTGGCGAGCCGCGCCATGGCTTCGGTCACCGGCGAGCGCGAAACGCCGAGCTCTTTGCAGATCTGAGATTTCTGCATCAGCTCGCCCGGGCGGAAGGCCAGCGACAGGATTGCCTGCTTGAGCGACATGTAGACTTTCTGGGAGAGCGAGCCGGGAAAATCATTCAGGGGCTGAAGCGCGGGCAGGAATTTTTTCGCGTCTCGCAGTGGACTATCCTCGCTGACTGGCATACTAACATGTTAGATAGAGTTATCCTCCTGTCAAGCCACGATCCGGTCCGAGATCCGGTTCCGATCCGGCTTTGCAACCACGAAGCGCTCTGACCGATGACAAGAGATCTCCTCCAGACAATCCGTCTCAACGCAGACGACAATGTAATCATTGCCCTCAAGGATCTGGCCGGGGGCGCGATCGTGCCCGGGCTCGATGTCCCGCTCGCCGAAGCGGTGGCGCGCGGACACAAGATTGCGGTACGACCGATTGCCGAAGGCGAGAAGGTGCTCCGCTATGGCCAGACCATCGGCATCGCGACCCGTGCAATTGCGCCCGGCGAACATGTCCATGTCCACAATCTCGGCATGGGCGGCCACGCCGAGGCGCAGGAATTCTCGACCGAGGTCCGGCCGCTTGCCGCGCCTTCGGAAAAGCGTCACTTCATGGGCTATCACCGGGCGGATGGCTCTGTCGGCACCCGCAACTATCTCGGTATTCTCACTTCGGTGAACTGCTCTGGCTCTGTCGCCCGCTTCATCGCCGAGGCGGTGGAGAAGCAGGGCTGGCTCGACGAATTTGAAAATGTCGATGGCGTCGTGCCGATCGTGCATGGCACTGGCTGCGGCATGTCGGGCAATGACGAGGGCTACGACACCCTGTTCCGCACCCTGCAGGGCTATGCCCGCAATCCGAACTTCGCCGGCATCCTGCTGCTGGGCCTCGGCTGCGAGGTCATGCAGGTGCCTGATCTGGTTGGCCGGGGCAGGATGCGCAAGGACGGCAATTTCCGCTACATGACCATCCAGCAGTCCGGCGGCACCCGCAAGACCATCGAGCGCGGTGTCGCTGAGCTCAGGGAAATGGCAGCCGAGGCCAACAAGATTGCGCGCGCGCCGGCAGGGCTCGAACATCTGGTGATCGGCATGCAGTGCGGCGGCTCCGACGGCTATTCCGGCATCACCGCCAATCCGGCGCTCGGTGCGGCGTCGGATCTGCTGGTCGCCCATGGCGGCACCACCATCCTGTCGGAGACCTCGGAAATCTACGGCGCCGAGCACCTGTTGACCCGCCGCGCGGTCACCCCCGAGGTCGGCGCCAAGATCGTCGAGCGCATTCACTGGTGGGAGGATTACGCCGCGCGCAATGGCGGCGAGATGGACAACAACCCTTCGCCCGGCAACAAGAAGGGCGGGCTGACCACCATCCTCGAAAAATCCTTGGGCGCTGTCGCCAAGGGCGGCACCGCGCCGCTGACCCAGGTCTACAAATTCGCCGAACCGATCACCGAGCGCGGCTTCGTGTTCATGGATAGCCCCGGTTACGATCCCTGTTCGGTGACCGGGCAGATCGCCTCTGGCGCCAATCTGATCGCGTTCACCACCGGCCGTGGATCGGTGTCGGGCTACAAGCCGACGCCCTGCATCAAGCTCGCCACCAATTCGGAAATGTATGGCCGCATGTCCGAGGACATGGATGTCAATTGCGGTGACATCATCACCGATGCCGTCAGCCTTGAGGACAAGGGCCGCGAGATCTTCGAGCTGTTCCTGCGCGTGGCTTCCGGCGAGGAAACCAGGAGCGAGCAGCTGGGTTTCGGCGGCGCCGAATTCGTGCCCTGGCAAATGGGCGCGGTGATGTGATCCTCGCCACGTCGCGCGCGATCTGATGCGAAACGCCGGATGGGCTTGCTCCATCCGGTAAAAAATCCCCTCAGTTCTTGTCCACAAATCATCCGATTGACTCTCGCCTCGAGTCCGGTGTTTATTAGAACATAACAGGAACAAGTTGGATCAAGCATGAGTCTCTCGAGGCTGCAGACCGCGACCGATATCTTGAAGGCGCGCACCCGCGCCTATGAGGCCCAGGCGTATCAGGCGCACCGGGGGATGGCGCTTGGCGATGGAAGCGAGGCTCAACCATTGCCGCTCGGCGCCAGCGCGGTCGATCACTGTCTCGATGGCGGGTTGGCCTGCGGCGGATTGCACGAGGTGCGCAGCCCGCTGGCGCGCGACATCGGTGCTGCCACCGGATTTGCGCTCGGCCTCGCCGCCCGTGCCATTCACACCGATAGGATGGGGCGCAGCGGCATCGTCTGGGTCAGCGATCCGGCCACCCGGGTTGATGGCGGCGGGCTTTTCCCGGCGGGCCTCGCCCAGTACGGGCTCGACCCGTCATCGATGACGATGGTCGAGCCGGGCGATCTGCAGGGCGCCATGTGGGCGGCCGACGAGGCGGCGGGATGCGCGGGGCTGGCGGCGCTGGTCTTCCAGATCAAGGGCAATCCGGCGCGCTTCGACATCACCGCCACGCGGCGGTTGATGCTGCGCGCTCGGCAAAGCGGTGTGCTGGCGCTGACTTTGCGCCAGAGTGGCGAGGAGGAGGCCAGTGCAGCGGCCACGCGCTGGCGGGTGAACACCAAACCATCGGGGGCGGACGACACTCTTGAACGTGGCGTGGGGGCAATGCGGCTGTTGCTCACGCTGGAACGCAACCGCGCCGGACGGACCGGCCAATGGCTTTTAGCCTGGAACCCCAGAGACAGAAGTTTCCACCATGCCGCACCCCATCCAGCCTCACGCACCAAGCCGTCAGCGCATCCTCTCGATCGCCTTCCCGCATCTGCCGACCGACCGGGTGCACCGGGCCAGATGGGGCAAGTCCTGGATCGCCGGCAGGATTTTGGACGCGCATCCTGAAACGCCGCCTGTCGTCGTCACCGATACGGTCAAGAACGCCATCCGCATCGTGGCGCTCGATCAGCGCGCCCGCGCCCGCGGCATCAGGCCGAACCAGACGCTCAGCGACGCCCGCGCCTTGGTGCCCGATCTCGATTGCCATCCTGCCGACGACGAGGCAAGCCGGGCGCTGCTCGTGAAGATCGCCGGCTGGTGCGAGCGCTATACGCCGCTTGTTGCGCTGGATACCGCCCCGGAGGTGGCGCGAGATCACGGCCTGTTCATGGACATCACCGGCTGCGCCCATTTGCTTGGCGGCGAGGCGGCGCTTATCGCCGACCTAGAGGCAAGGCTGCGCGCGCAGGGCTTTCACGTCCGGCTCTGCCTCGCCGACACCCCGGGCGCCGCCTGGGCCATGGCGCGCTATGGCCAGGCGCGGATCATTGCCGGGGGCGCGCATGCCGAGGCGGTGCTGCCGCTGACGCTCAGCGGCCTGCGCCTGCCGCCTGAAATGGTCGCCTCGCTTGGCCGCGTCGGCCTCAAGACCATCGGCTGCATTGCCGGCCTGCCGCGCGCGCCGCTGGCCGCCCGCTTCGGCGCCCGGCTGATGCAGCGGCTCGACCAGGCCCTGGGGCGCGAGGCCGAGGCGATCTCGCCGATCATGCCGGTGGCTGAACTCTCCACCGAGCGCCGCTTCGCCGAGCCGGTCACCCACCAGGACGAGATCAGCCATGTGATCGCAGCCCTCGCCGCGGGCATCATCGAACCGCTTGAGCGTCGCGGCCTCGGCCTGCGCAACTGCCGGCTCAAGTTGTTCCGGGTCGACGGCCATGTGAGCCTGCTTGATGTGCAGACCGCCAGACCGTTGCGCGATGCCCGCATGATCAGCCGCCTCTTCGCCGAACGCATCGCCGGCCTGCATGATGATCTCGACGCCGGCTTCGGTTTCGACCTGATCCGGCTCGATGTGGTCCATGCCGATCCGTTCGAAGGCGGGCAAACGGAGATGATGGCGCATCACGCTGCCGGGCAGGGCCATGATGCCCTGGTCGACCGGTTGGGCGCGCGGCTGGGGCTGGATCGGGTCCAGCGCTTCGTGCTCGCCGATACCCATATTCCCGAGCGCAGTTTCGGCCGCCAGCCGGTCGCTCATCTTGGCGCCCCCGGTTCTGGAGCCCGGAGATCCGCCGCGGGCAATGCCGCGCTGGCGTTCTCGCCGGATCCGCAAGCTCCCTGCGAGATCATCACCCGGCCGCTGATCCTGTTCGACCGGCCGGAACTGATGCAGACCATCGCCGAGGTGCCCGATGGTCCGCCGCTCAGGTTTCGCTGGCGCAATGTCTCCTACGAGGTCGCCCGCTCCGAGGGGCCCGAGCGCATCGCCTGCGAATGGTGGCGCGACGGACGCGGTGCCCGCACCCGCGACTATTTCCGCGTCGAGGACCGGCAGGGCTACCGCTTCTGGATGTTCCGCCACGGGCTTTACGGCCGCGAAACCAGCGAGCCCGCCTGGTACATGCACGGGCTGTTTGCATGAATGAGATCTCTCCACCAAATGTGGGCTCGCCCCGCATCGGGCCGGCCTATGTCGAACTGGCCACTGCCAGCAATTTCTCTTTCCTGCGTGGCGCATCGCATGCAGAGGAACTGGTGGTGCAGGCGTCCCGGCTCGGCCTCGGCGGTATTGCGATAACCGACCGCAATTCATTGGCCGGCGTCGTTCGCGGCCACATGGCGGCGAAGGAGGCTGGGCTTGCCTTTGCCACCGGCTGCCGGCTGGTGTTCATGGATACCACTCCCGATATCCTGGTCTGGCCCCAGGACCGCGCGGCCTATGCGCATCTGTGCGAACTGCTGACCACGGGAAAACGCCGCGCGCCGAAGGGCGAATGCCACCTGACGCTCGACGATCTGCTCACACATGGCGAAGGCCTGCTGATGGCCGTCGTCGCACCTGCCGCAGCCGCCGGGGCGGGTCTCGCCTCAGTGCTGGAGCCATTGCGCAAAGCCTTTCCCGACCATCTGTATCTTGCCCTGTCCCGCGCCCATGGCGGCACCGACCAGCGCCACATGGCAAGCCTTGCCCGGCTGGCGCGTGAGCATGATCTGCCGCTGGTGGCGATCGGCGACGTGCTCTACCACGCGCCCGAACGCCGGCCTTTGCAGGATGTGCTGACCTGCATCCGCGAGGGCAGGACGCTGGCGAGCATCGGTACAAGGCTTGAGATCAATGCCGAGCGGCACCTCAAATCGCATGCCGAGATGCTGCATCTGTTCAGGGGCTACGAGGCGGCGGTGGCGCAAGCCGCCATTCTGTTCGGGCGGATACGATTCTCGCTCGATGAACTGCGCTATCAGTATCCCGATGCGCCGATGTTCGCCGAACTCGGGCCAGAGCCTCTGTCTGCGCAAGCGGCGCTGGAACAGCTCACCGCCATCGGCCTGAAGAAGCGCTATCCCGGCGGCGCGCCGGAAAAGGTGCTCAAGGCCATTGCCCATGAGACGCAGCTGATCAGGAAGCTCGATTACGCCCCCTATTTCCTCACTGTCTATGACATCGTCCGCTTCGCCCGCTCGCAGGAAATCCTCTGCCAGGGCCGCGGTTCGGCCGCCAATTCCGCCGTCTGCTATTGCCTCGAGATCACCGAGGTCGATCCCGGCAAGGTCGACCTTCTGTTCGAGCGCTTCATCTCCGAGGAGCGCAACGAGCCGCCCGACATCGACGTCGATTTCGAGCACGAGCGGCGCGAGGAGGTGATCCAGTATATATACGCGAAGTATGGGCGCGACAGGGCAGGGCTCGCCGCCACCGTCATCACCTACCGCGCCCGCTCGGCGATCCGCGAGGTCGGCAAGGTGTTCGGGCTTTCCGACGATGCGATTTCTGCCATATCCGGCACCAAGTGGGGCGGCTGGTCGCGCGAGGTCGACGCCGAGGACGCCCGCCGGGCAGGTCTCGATCCGGCCGACAAGCACCTGGCGCAGATGCTCGATCTTGCCTCTCAGATCGTTGGCTTTCCGCGTCATCTGTCGCAGCATGTCGGCGGTTTCGTGATTACCCGCGACAAGCTGTCCTCGCTGATCCCGATCGAGAACGCGGCGATGGAGGACCGAACCATCGTCGAGTGGGACAAGGACGATCTCGAAAGTCTCGGCATGCTCAAGATCGACGTGCTGGCGCTCGGCATGCTGACCTGCATCCGCAAGGCCTTCGCGTTGCTGGAAACGCATTACGGCCGCGCCGAAACGCTCGCCTCGCTGCCCGATGGCGATAAACCCACCTATGACATGATCTGCCGCGCCGACACCATCGGCGTGTTCCAGATCGAAAGCCGTGCCCAGATGTCGATGCTGCCGCGCCTCAAGCCGCGCTGCTATTATGATCTGGTCATCGAGGTGGCGATCGTCCGGCCCGGCCCGATCCAGGGCGACATGGTCCATCCCTACCTGCGCCGCCGTCAGGGCAAGGAGCAGGTTTCCTTTCCGAAGGAGGAATTGCGCAATGTGCTCGGCAAGACGCTCGGCGTGCCGCTGTTCCAGGAGCAGGCGATGAACATTGCCATCGTCGCCGGCGGCTTCTCACCCGGCGAGGCCGACAAGCTGCGCCGCGCCATGGCCACCTTCCGCCGGGTCGGCACCATCGGTTCATTCCAGCAGAAGATGGTTGAAGGCATGGTCAGGAACGGTTACGAGCGCGACTTCGCCGAGCACTGTTTCCGCCAGATCGAGGGCTTTGGCGAATATGGTTTCCCCGAAAGCCATGCGGCGAGCTTCGCGCTGCTGGTCTATGTCTCCTGCTGGCTCAAGTGCCATTACCCGGATGTCTTCTGCGCCGCCATTCTCAACTCCCAGCCGATGGGTTTTTATGCGCCCGCCCAGCTTGTCCGCGACGCCCGCGAGCACGGCGTCGAGATCCGCGCCGTCGACATCAACTGCTCGGACTGGAACGCGACACTGGAGCCGGATCCGGCGCCACAGCCGCTCTCACCCCGGTATCGCGAGATGAAGGGCATCATGAAGCACGCCCATGCGGTGCGGCTGGGGCTGCAACACGTCAAGGGGTTCGGCGAAGCCGAAGCCCTGCAGCTTATGCAGAACCGCGGCCGCGGCTATGACAGTGTCCGCGATCTGTGGATGCGCTCCGGCCTGCCGCGCCGTTCGATCGAACAGCTGGCCGAGGCCGATTGCTTCCGCTCGATCGGGCTCGATCGCCGTGATGCGCTGTGGGCGGTCAAGGCGCTCGACCCGCTCTCGAGTGCCGAGCGGCTGCCGCTGTTCGCCCTTGCCGACAGCCATGATCTGCAGAAGGAACCCGATGTCCACCTGCCGCCGATGCCATTGGGCGAGCAGGTGATCAATGACTACCAGGCGCTGTCGTTTTCCTTGAAGGCGCACCCGATGTCCTTCCTGCGCGAGCGGCTGGCGGGCAAGGGCTGCCGGCCCAACTCCGATCTGCAGGACATCCGTTCAGGCAGGCAGGTCAAGGTTGCAGGCCTCGTGCTGGTCAGGCAGCGGCCCGGCTCGGCCAAGGGCGTGGTGTTCGAGACCATCGAGGACGAGACCGGTGTCGCCAACATCATCGTCTGGCCCAAGGTGTTCGAGAAGTTCCGCGCCATCGTGCTCGGCAGCCGCTGCGTCGGTGTGCGCGGCAGGCTGCAGAACGAGGACGGGGTTATCCATGTCGTGGCCGAGTATCTCGAGGACCTGACCCCGATGATGGCGCAGATTTCTGACATGGCAGCCGAGATGGGCGGGCTCGCCAATGCCGACGAGGTGCGCCGCCCGATCGAGGACATGCGCCCGCGCACCAAGCCCGCCGCCCGCATCATCAGGCTGATCCGCGAGGCACCGGAACTGCGCCGGGACTATGAGGAACTGGCGACAGCCAGAAATGCAGGCCGTGCTCTGCCTAAAGGCAGGAACTTCCACTGATGCGAAGGCCAGGCAGGGCGGGCAGCGCTAGCGGAAATGGCTATGTCGCCGGATCGGGCGTTGGCGGCCCCAGCGTTCCGCGTTCGACAATTGCCGTCGGGATCTCGATCCGCCGCTCCACCTGTTCCTTGTTGATCAGCCTGATCAGCATCTCGGCTGCGGCCTCACCCATGCGGTTGTGCGGCACCCGCACGGTGGTCAGTTTCGGATCGACCACGCCGGCCAGATCGATGTCGTCGAACCCGGTGATCGATACGTCCTCGGGCACCCGCAGGCCGAGTTCGCGCGCCTTTTGCATGGCCCCCACCGCAAGCACGTCATTGCCGCACAGAACCGCCGTCGGACGTGGCGCAAGCGCCATCAGGTTCCCGAAGGCCTTTGCGCCCTCGTCAAACGTGTAGGCCGCCTCGATCACCGGTAGCTCATCCGCAGGAATGCCGGCGCGTTCCGCAGCGGCCCGCACGCCTTCCATCCTGTCGGCGGCGCGGTCGTTCATCTCGGTGATGCCGGCAATCATGGCGAGCCGGCGATGCCCCTTTGCCAGGACTTTCTCGGTCAGTCCGGCCGCGGCGGCGCGATTGTCGAAGCCGACGAAATAGCCGTCCTCACCGCCAAGGTTCCAGGCGCCGAGAAACGGAATGCCGCGGCGGCGCAGGAATTCGACGCTCGCCTCGGGCCGCGCAGAGCCGATCAGCAAAAGGCCGTCAACGCCGCGGCTTGCCATCACTTCCATCTGTTCGCGTTCGCGCGCCGGCGAATAGCCCGAGCTCGCCACCAGCAGCGTCTTGCCGAAACGCGACAGGGCCTCCTGGAACGACTGCAATCCCCGCGCAAAAATGGCGTTGTCCATGGTCGGAATGATCGCGCCAACCGTGTTGGTCCGGCGGGAGGCCAGCGCCCGCCCGCCAAAATCCGGCGTGTAGCCGAGCGTCTCGATCGCCTGCATCACCCGCTCCCGTGTCGTAGCGATCACCCGGTCCGGCGCGTTAAGGCAACGTGAAACCGTCGCCGTCGACACTCCTGCCGCGCGCGCCACGTCATCCAGCGTTGGTTTTGCGAATTCGTTCATTGCCCCTCTTTGTTTCACTATACCCGCAAATTTCAAGATGCACGATGTAAGCGCTTGCATGATTTGATGTAAGCGCTTACACTCGATTTTGTTGGAACCTTGGGAGGGGTCATGACGCAAGCTCGAAAATCCGCATTCTGGATCGCAGCCCTGTTTATGGCGCTGTTCACTGCTGATGTTCTTGCCGGTGCATTTTTTCGCGCGGCCTTCATGTCCGATGTAGCCGAAGCACTGGTGCTTGCAATCTCCTGCTGTTTCTTTGTCGTCGGTATTCTCAGTCTTGAGGGACAGCGAAGCGACGACAAATCCATGACAATTCAAAGGGAGGAGGAAACCCGATGACTGACAAGAAAATCCAGGATGAAGTGGCTTCGATCGAGAGGCGCAATTTTCTTAAGCTGACTGGCGCAGGCGCGTTTACCGTTGCCATGGTGGCCGGCGCTGCGGGCACATTGTGGTCGGATCAGGCCGTGGCGCAGACAGCCAAGGAAGAGAGCGAGCGCGAGGCTGCGGCCGAGCACGTCATGACCATTGCCACTGCCTATATTCTCGGCGCGTCACGCAGCTATCCGATCATGCAGCTTGACCTGAAGGAAAACATCCAGAACGCCACAAACGGCAAGGTCTACGTCCGGCTCGCACCTGGCGGCCAGCTGGGGGCCGGTGGTGCTCTTGTACAGAAGGTTCAGGGTGGTACCATTCAGGCGGCACAGCATTCGCTGTCCAACTTCGCGCCTTTCGCGCCCGCTGCCGACCTGATCAATCTTCCCTATTTCTGCGGCGCCAACCAGAAATTCGTCAATCTGGTCAACTCCGACACTTGGAAGTCGGAAGTCCATCCGAAGATCGAGGCAGCCGGTTTCAAGCCTCTGTTCTACATCGTGATCGACCCACGTGTTGTCGCAGTCCGCAAGGGCGGCAACGTGGTCATGTCGCCGGCTGATATGGCAGGCGTCAAGTTCCGCGTTCCCGGCTCGGCGATGTTGCAGCAATACTATCGTATGGTCGGCGCGAACCCGACACCGGTGGCATGGGGCGAAACCCCGTCTGCCATCAAGCAGGGTGTTGCCGATGCACTCGATCCGTCCGTCGGAGCGCTCTTTGTCTTTGGCTTCAAGGACATTCTGAGCCATGTGACCTTTACCCAGGCCGTCCCTGACAGCCAGGTCTTTTCGATGAACCTGGAATGGTTCAACGGCCTGCCTGCTGACGTGCAGGAAGGCATCGAGTTCGCCGGCGAGATCACCGCACAGCAGAACCTCGCCAAGGTTCCCGCAGCCCGCAACTACGCCATGTCCGAGTTGCGCAAGTCCGGTGTCGAATTCCATTCGCTGACCGATGATCAGCTCGCGGAATGGGAAGACGTTGGCGGCTACCAGAAGTCCGATTGGGACTCCTTCAAGGTGGAGTTGGCCGGATCGATGGATGTCTTCAACAAGCTTGATGAAGCCGCAAGCACGATGGGCCGTTACTACGTCCACGACGCGTAATGCCTGATCCAGGCCGGCGCCTCACCGGGCGCCGGCCCCACTTAAAAGTCTTTCATGTCAGCTTGCACCACGGGGAGTGTTTCCTGCGGTCGCGCAGGAGGGGATAGACGTGCCGGGATTTCTCAAAGCATTGGACAGGAATGCGGAACGGTGGGCCCTGCTGGTCTTCTACGTTCTGCTTGTGGTGACGATGGCCGTTGAAGTTCTGCGGCGCGAAGCCTTTTCCTACTCGTCAATCTGGGGAGAGGAGGTGGTCCGCTATTCCTTCATCTATCTCGCCTGGATCGGGGCGGCCTCCGCGGTGCGCGAGCGCGCGCATATCCGCATTGATGTCATCATGCATTACCTCGGCCCGCGCATGAAAGCGCTGCTCTACATGTTGGGCGACCTGGTCATGTTTTCGGTGGCCCTGGTTGCGCTCTACTGGTCTTTTGAAACTGTCACGGTGTCCTGGAAATTTGGGTCCGTCAGCCACGGCCTGCGCGTGTCCATGGTCTGGTTCCTGATGGCGGTGCCGATTGGTTTCACACTTCTCATCGCACGGCTGATCCAGTCCTTCATCCACGATTTCAATTCGCTTCGAACCGGCCGGCCGGTGTTCGAAGGCAACCAGCTCTTTGATTGAGGATCAGCCATGTTGTGGAATCAGCAATTAAACACGGTTGTCCTGGGTTGGGATTTCTACGCGCCGGTGATCCTGTTTGTCGTCCTGTGCGCGCTTGCCATCCCTGTCTGGGCGGCAATCGGCTCGGCCGCGATCATGATGTTGATCATGTCCGGTGCGCTGCCACTTTCTCTGGTCGGCGAATCCCTGTTTGACGGGATTGATCACTTTGCGCTCACCGCGATCCCGCTCTTTATCCTGACCGGCGACGTGCTTGTTCGCACCGGTCTAAGCCGCAAGTTTCTCGATGTGGCCGAGGCGCTGACGTGCTGGACCAAGGGCGGATTTGGCTCCGCCACGGTTCTGGTCTGCGGCATGTTTGCAGCCATCTCGGGCTCCGATGCCGCCGGTGCGGCTGCGGTGGGCCGGATGACCATCGGCCGCCTGGTGGAAAGCGGCTATCCGCGGCCCTATGCCTGTGCCTTGGTTGCAGCAGGTGCCTGTACCGGCATCCTGATCCCGCCATCGATCGCCTACATCATCATCGGTCTGGTGCTTGGCATCTCCGCTTCCACGCTGTTCCTGGCGGCGCTCATTCCCGGGATCTGTATCCTGATCTCGATCCTGATCACCAACATCGTCGTCAACCGGATCTACAAGTACGAAGGTGGCGAACCGATGACGTTCGCCGAGTGGTTCAGCAATCTGCGCACGACACTGAAGTCTGGCTGGTACGCGTTCCTGGTGCCCGGAATCATCTTCTACGGCATCTTCTCCGGGCGTTTGACACCCACCGAGGCTGGCGCCACCGCCGTCATCGTCACCATCATCATGGGCTTCTTCCTCAAGACGCTGAAACTGTCGGACTTTCCCGCCATGCTGCTCGGGTCCGCCAAGGTGGTCGGCGTGATCCTGCCGATCATTGCCTTCTCGCTGCCGCTGGCCCAGGCGCTTGCCATCATGGGCGTGCCGCAAGGCTTCGTCGCTGCGGTGACCTCTATCAGCGAGGATCCCTACATTCTCATCCTGCTGATGATTTTCATCCTGATCGCTGCCGGCTGCGTCATGGAAACGACCCCCAACATTGTGATCCTGGCGCCCATTCTAAAACCGCTGGCCGACAACATCGGCATGAACGAGATCCAGTTCTGCATCATGATGATCACATCGCTCGGCGTTGGCTTCATCACGCCACCGCTCGGTCTCAACCTGTTTGTCGTGTCTGGCATCACTGGTGAGTCGATTCTGAAAATAGCCTGGCAGGCAATCCCGTTTGTATTCTTCATGCTGCTCGTCGTGCTGATCATTGCCTATGTCCCTGCACTCTCAACAACCCTGCTGCCGGAAATCTACCAGTAGTCCGAAATCATCAATAAGGAGGACCGGAGACATGTCCCGTACCTATCTCAAGAAAGCCGTCAAAACCTCCACCTCCGATTCCGGGTCGGTCCGCGACACGGTCCAGTCGATTCTCGACGAGATCGAAGCTGGTGGCGAGGCGGCGGCACGCAGCTATGCCGAGAAGTTCGACCGCTACACCGGCAATATAAAGGTCACCCGCGAGGAGATCGAGGCGGCTGCAGCAAGCCTGCCACAGAAGCTCAAGGACGATATCCGCTTCGCCCACGACAATGTGCGCAAGTTCGCCCAGGCCCAGAAGAAGACCCTCACCGACATCGAGGTCGAAATCGTGCCGGGCCTGACGGCGGGGCAGAAGACCATCCCGATCGAGGCCGCCGGCTGCTACGTGCCCGGTGGCCGCTACAGCCATGTGGCGTCCGCGATCATGACGGTGACCACGGCCAAGGTGGCGGGCTGCAAGCACATCACCGTCTGTTCGCCGCCGCGCCCCGATGTCGGGGTTCATCCGGCAATCCTCTACACCGCCGACATCTGCGGTGCCGACACGATCCTCGCCATGGGCGGTGTCCAGGGTGTGGCTTCGATGGCCTTCGGGCTGTTTGACGTGCCGCCATCGGGTATTCTCGTCGGACCGGGCAACCAGTTCGTCGCCGAAGCCAAGCGCATCCTGTTTGGCCGTGTCGGCATTGACATGTTTGCCGGTCCCACCGACAGCCTGATCCTGGCCGATAAGGACGCCGATCCGGAAATCGTCGCCGCCGATCTCGTCGGTCAGGCAGAGCATGGCTACAACTCTCCGGTCTGGCTGGTCACGGATGATCGCGCGCTGGCCGAGGCGGTTATGGCGCTCGTCCCCAAGCACATCGCCACCTTGCCCGAGGTCAACCGCGACAACGCCGAGGCCGCCTGGCGCGATTTCGCCGAGGTCATTCTGTGCGACAGCCGCGAGGAAATGGCTGCAACTTCCGACGACTACGCACCGGAACATCTCACTGTGCAGGCCGCCGATACCGATTGGTGGCTGGGTCGGCTGGGCTGCTACGGCTCGCTGTTCCTGGGCGAGGAAACCACGGTAGCCTTCGGCGACAAGGCGTCGGGCACCAACCACGTGCTGCCCACCTCGGGTGCTGCGCGCTATACCGGCGGGCTGTCGGTTCACAAGTTCATGAAGATCGTCACCTGGCAGCGTGCCACCCGTGAAGGCTCGAAGTCCATAGCCGAGGCGACGGCCCGGATCTCGCGATTGGAAGGCATGGAAGGTCATGCCCGCACCGCCGACATCAGGCTGCGGAAGTATTTCCCCGGCGAGAACTTCGATCTCTCGGGAACCGGCCAGGATATCTGACATGAGCAGTGAGGCTTTGTTCGGCCTGAAGGGCCGGGTCGCGCTCGTCACCGGTGCAAGCTCGGGGCTTGGCCGGGCTGCGGCGACTTTTCTCGCCCTGGCGGGTGCCCGCGTCGTTGGTCTCGCCCGGCGTGCGGAGTCTCTCGAGCAATGGCGTGCGGAGACGGATGGTCAAACCGCAAGCCTTGCCGCTGACCTGGCTGCAGGCGCCGACATTGCCGCGATTGCGGCCAGGGTCTCCGAGCCCTTCGGTCCGCCGGATATCGTGGTCAATGCCGCAGGGCTCAATCTGCGCCAGCCGGCTGATCAGGTCACGCCCGAAGGCTGGGAGCGGACCATCGCGCTCAATCTCACGGTGCCCTTCTTTCTTGCCCAGGCGCTTGTTCCGGGCATGCGCCGCAAACGCTGGGGCCGGATCATCAATTTCGCCTCGCTGCAATCGCGCCGCGCCTTCAGCAACGGCATTGCCTATGGCGCCTCCAAGGGCGGGGTCGAGCAGATGACCCGCGCCATGGCGGAGGCCTGGTCCCGTGACGGCATCAATGCCAACGCGCTTGCACCCGGGTTTTTTCCCACCGAACTGACCGGGCCCGTGTTTGCCGACCCGTCAGTCTCGGCCATGCATGCGGGATCGACCTGCATCGGCCGAAATGGCGAGATGGCAGACATCGAAGGTCCGCTGCTGTTCCTTGCCTCCGAGGCTTCTGTCTACGTGACCGGCCAGGTCCTTTTCGTTGACGGGGGATACACCGCCAGATGAAAGCGCTTGTCTACACAGCACCCGAAAGCCTGGTCTGGCGTGATGAACCCGCCCCCTCTTTGCCGTCCGGCGAGTGCCTTGTCCGGGTCGAGGCGGTGGGTATCTGCGGCTCTGACATGCATGCCTATCTCGGCCATGACGAGCGTCGCCCTGCACCCTTGATTCTTGGCCACGAGGCTTCGGGCGTCGTCGTTGATGGCCCCGGTGCCGGGCGGCGGGTTACGGTCAACCCCCTTGCCACCTGCGGCAAGTGCCGGGCCTGCAAGACCGGGCGCAACAACCTCTGTGCAAAGCGACAGATCCTGTCCATGGCGCCGCGTCAGGGCGCTTTTGCCGAGTACATCGCCATCCCGGCGGAAAATCTTGTCGACATGCCCGATCATGTGTCTTTCGAAAAGGCATGTCTCGCCGAACCGCTGGCCTGTGGCTGGCACGCCGTGCGGCTGGGAGCGCGCGCTGGTGATGTTCCCCTGCAGGCTGCGCGGTGCCTGGTCATCGGTGGTGGCGCAATCGGTCTCGGTGCGGCTCTGGCGCTCAGGGCAATTGGTGCGGTAGACATCACCATCAGTGAAGCCAACCAGCGCCGCTTGCCGGCGTTGAAGTCTGCCGGAGATTTCATTGTTGCCACACCCGATGAGATCACGGCCGAGGACCCGGGAGGCTATGACCTTGTGATTGACGGTGTCGGGTTTGCGGCAACCAGGGCGGCGGCCAGCCGCGCCGCCCGGCCGGGCGGCGTCATTGTCCACATTGGGCTGGGCGACGCGTCTTCGGGCCTCGATATCCGGCGGCTGACCCTGCAGGAGATCACCTTCATCGGCGCCTACACCTACAGCCCCCAGGATTTCCGCGATACCGCCGCGGCGATCTTCGATGGCCGCCTCGGCAGCCTCGATTGGGCCGAACAGCGCCCTCTTGAGGACGGCGCTAGGGCTTTTGCCGACATTCTTGCCGGACGGGCCGCCGCGCCCAAGATTGTCCTGAGGCCGTGAGCGCGGGATGGGGCCGGGCTCCATCCTCCGGTTTTGCGTGAGCCATGAAGTTGCCCCGGAATTGCAGGGCGGTTCGAGTTGCCCGCTGACGGACCGCTGCGGATTGGATCGAAGCGGACAGCCTGGTGTCATGTCCATGCTGCATGTCATGCCGGGTATTGATCTTTCGAAGTGTTGATCTGCAAAGTTGAATAGATGACCTCCATGTTGAATTTTCCCCTGCGGGCGAAAACCCTGTTTCCGGGCCTGCTTCTTGCTCTCACGATAGCTGCGGCGGCGAAGTTTCTGTCCGAGCATTACGTTGCGCCGGTGATGCTGTTCGCGTTGCTCATTGGCATGGCCTTCAACTTCATGGCCGATCAGGAGCGCACGTCCGAAGGCGTGGTCTTTGCCTCCAAGACTCTGCTCAGGCTTGGCATCGTGCTGCTCGGCGCCCGCATCACGCTTGGCGACATCGCTGGCATCGGAACTTCCGGGCTGGTAACCGTGGCAAGCCTGATGGCGCTGACGATCGGCTTCGGTTTCATCTGCGCCAAGCTGTTCTCGCGCGGTTGGCGCTTTGCCATCCTGACCGGTGGCTCGGTCGCCATCTGCGGTGCTTCCGCGGCGCTGGCGCTGGCAGCGGTGATCCCCGCCAATGACAAGACCGAACGCAATGTGCTGTTCACGGTCGTGGCCGTGACCACGCTGTCGACCATCGCCATGATCATCTACCCGGTGCTGTTCGGCCTTGCCGGCTTGAGCGATCAGCAAAGCGGGTTTCTGATCGGGGCGACAGTTCATGACGTGGCTCAGGTGGTCGGTGCTGGCTACTCGATTTCGACTGAGGCCGGCGACACCGCAACCATCGTCAAGCTGCTGCGCGTCACACTTCTGCCGGTGGTTCTGATCATTGTCGCACTGGCGACCGCCCGCCGCGAATCAGGCTTCTCCCAGGTGCGGCTGCCGCTGTTCGTGGTCGGCTTCGGTGTGGTCACAATCGCCAACAGTGTCGGCCTGATCCCTGCTGCTGTTGCGGTACTGCTTGTCGATGCATCTTCTTGGTTTCTGGTCATCGCGATCTCGGCGCTCGGGGTACGCACGAACATGAAGGCCATGATGGACCTGGGCTGGCGTCACGTTGCCGTCATCGTGCTGGAGACGGTGTTTCTGCTTGGCCTTGCCTGGACTGCAGTATCCTTCGGACTTGCCGCCAGCTGACGCTGTTTGGAACAGCGTTGGGCAAATATATATAATTAAAACAATAAGATGTATTGCCCTCGAGATTTCCCAGCAGGATTTTTCGTGTTTCCCGCGTGTTCCCGTCGGGGCTGATGGTGACCAGCGGCCTCCGGCTGCCAGCGGCGCGCTTGACAGTCTCTCCGGCCTGTGACCTCAATGGAGCATCCGCAGGGTGACAAGGCAAAATGCTGGCCCCCGCAAGGATTTGTTCGGGAACACGTTTAGCTGGGAGTTTTGCCGTGAAACACGTTCAGAAATTAATGGCTGTTGCGCTGATGTGCACGGCTGCTGCCTTCGCTCCAGTCACTGCGCAGGCTGAAACACCGCCTGATACACTGATCCAGGCCTGGGCGATCGACGACGTCATTTCGCTCGATCCGGCCGAGGTCTTCGAGTTCACCGCCTCCGAGGTTCTCGGCAACTCCTATCAGGGATTGATCGGCTACAACGTCAAGGATGTCTCCGAGATCTTTGGCGTCGTTGCCGAGAAATGGGAGGTCTCCGAAGACGGCAAGACCTTCACCTTCACCATCCGCCCCGGCATGAAATTCGCGTCGGGCAATCCGATCACCGCCGAAGATGCGGTCTACTCGCTGCAGCGCGCCATCAAGCTCGACAAGTCGCCGGCCTTCATCCTGACCCAGTTCGGCTTTTCCGCCGACAATGTCGACGCCATGATTCGCAAGACCAGCGACATGACCTTCGAATTCGAGATGGACAAGCCCTATGCGCCGACACTGGTACTTTACTGCCTGACGGCAACCGTGGGCTTCATCGTTGACAGCGAACTGGTCAAGAGCAACGAGGTCGATGGCGATTTCGGCTATGACTGGCTCAAGACAAACTATGCCGGCTCCGGTGCCTTCACCATCCGCGACTGGCGCGCCAACGAAGCCATTGTGCTTGAACGCAACGATAACTATTCCGGCGACGCTGCCCCGATGGCCCGGGCCATCTATCGCCACATTCCCGAAACCGCCACCCAGCGCCTGTTGCTCGAGCAGGGTGATATCGATATCGCCCGCAATGTCGGCGCCGAGGAAATCACCGCCCTCTCTGAAAATCCGGATATTGTCGTAGAAAGCGGCGTCAAGGGATCGATCTACTACCTCGGTCTCAACCAGAAAAACGAGAACCTTGCCAAGCCGCAGGTTCGTCAGGCGATGAAATATCTGGTCGACTACGCCACGATTTCCGACACCATCATGAAGGGCAAGGTTATCCCGCACCAGGCCTTCCTGCCGCGCGGCTTTTTGGGCGCTCTTGAGGAGACACCGTTTTCGCTCAATGTCGAAAAGGCCAAGGAACTGCTTGCCGAAGCAGGTTTGCCGGATGGCTTCACCGTCACCATGGACACCCGCAACACGCCTGAAATCACCGCGATGGGGCAGGCAATCCAGCAGACCATGGCGATGGCCGGCATCAAGATGGAGCTGATCCCGGGCGATGGCCAGCAAACGCTGACCAAGTACCGCGCCCGCAACCACGACATCTATATCGGCCGCTGGGGCCCGGATTATCAGGATCCGCACACCAATGCCGATACCTTTGCCCGCAATCCCGACAATTCCGATGACGCCGCCTCCAAGCCGCTGGCCTGGCGCAATGCCTGGGACATCCCTGAAATGACGCTCAAGGCTGATGCGGCGATCCTCGAGGGAGACGCAAAAAAACGGGCGCAGATGTATATCGATCTCCAGACCGAGCATCAGCAGACCTCGCCGTTTGTCATCATGTTCCAGGAAATCGAGGTTCTCGCCCGCCGCAAGAATGTCGAGGGCTTTGTCGTCGGCCCGTCCTTCAACGACAACTCGTTCAAGGCCGTGACCAAGTAAGTGTCTGCGACGTCCGCTTTTGCGGAAGGGCGCAGCCGCGCCCTTCCGGCTTTCCTGGGCAAGGCCGTCCGGCTGCTTGCCACCATTGCCGTCACCATTTTCGGCCTGCTCGTCGTCACCTTCCTGATCGGCCGGGTGGTGCCCGTTGACCCGGTGCTCGCCGTCGTTGGCGACCGTGCTTCACAGTCGACCTATGACAAGGCCTTTGTCGAGCTTGGCCTCGACCGGCCGCTCTACGTGCAATTCGGCCTCTATGTCGAAAAGGCTGTCACCGGCGATTTTGGTGAAAGCCTGCTGACCAAGAAGCCGATCATCAACGACATTGCCCGGGCTTTCCCGGCAACGCTTGAACTGGCGACGGTGGCGATCCTGATCGGCACGCTGTTTGGCATCCCGGTCGGCGTCTGGGCCGCGGTCAGGCAGGGCAAACTGGTGGACCAGGTGGTGCGCATCGTCGGCCTGATGGGCTATTCCGCGCCGATCTTCTGGCTCGGCCTGCTTGGCCTTCTGGTTTTCTACGCCAAATGGGGCATCGTCGCAGGCCCTGGCCGCATCGACATCTCCTACGAGTATGCCTTCACGCCGACCACCGGCCTGTTTCTCCTCGATACCGCGATGCAGGGCCAATGGGGTGCGTTTCGCAATGTGGTCTCGCACATCGCCTTGCCGGCCTCGCTGCTCGGGTATTTCTCGATGGCCTATATCGCCCGGATGACCCGCAGTTTCATGCTCAACGAGCTGGCGCAGGAATACATCGTCACCGCGCGGGTCAAGGGCGTCGCCGAATGGCGCATCATCTGGGTGCACGCGCTTAGGAATGCTGCCGTGCCGCTGGTCACCGTCGTCACCCTGTCCTATGCCAGCCTTCTGGAAGGCTCCGTGCTGACTGAAACGGTCTTTGCCTGGCCCGGCCTCGGCCAGTACCTTACCAATTCGCTGCAGAACGCCGATATGAACGCCGTGCTTGGCGGGACTTTGCTGATCGGCATCATCTTCGTTGGCCTCAACCTGCTCTCGGATTTCCTCTACACCGTTCTCGACCCCCGGGTCAGGAGGCGCGCATGAGCATCGATGCCTCCCGCCGGAGCCTGAGCGAATGGCTGCAGAGCGAGCAGCCGGCCTCACGCCGCCAGGCGCGCCTTGGCCAGGCCTGGCGCACCTGGCTCCTGTTCACCGGCAACCGGCTCGGCATGATCGGCCTGGCCATCGTCGTCCTGCTGGTCCTGGTCGCCATTTTTGCCAATGTGATTGCGCCGTATGATCCTGTGCTCGGCGGCGACCTGCGCACAGAGCGGCTGCTGCCGCCGTCGCTTGATCATCTGATGGGCACCGACGATCTTGCCCGAGATATCTTCAGCCGTGTGATCCACGGCGCACGGCTGACCTTGATGGTGGTGGCGCTGGTTGCCATCATCGCCACGCCGATCGGCCTGCTGGTCGGCACCGTCTCGGGCTATTTCGGCGGCTGGGTCGACACCGTGCTGATGCGGATAACCGACATCTTCCTGGCCTTCCCGCGGCTCATCCTGGCGCTGGCCTTTGTCGCGGCCCTGGGCCCCGGCATCGAGAACGCCATCATCGCCATCGCCATTACCTCTTGGCCCCCCTATGCACGGCTGGCGCGCGCCGAAACGCTGACCATTCGCAATGCCGAGCACATCGACGCCATCCGCCTGCAGGGCGCGTCCTCCGGGCGCATCATCTGGGGCCACGTTGTACCGCTGTGCCTGTCCTCGGTCATCATCCGCGTCACGCTCGACATGGCCGGCATCATCCTCACTGCCGCGGGCTTGGGCTTCCTGGGTCTCGGTGCGCAGCCGCCCCAACCCGAATGGGGCGCGATGATTGCCGGCGGGCGCCGCTTCATCATCGATTACTGGTGGGTCGCGACCATGCCCGGCATCGCCATCTTCACCGTCTCGCTCGGCTTCAATCTGCTCGGCGACGGCCTGCGCGACGTGCTTGACCCGAAGGCCGAGAAATGAGCCCGCTGCTGTCCGTCGAGAACCTGCGCATCGCCTTCCCCTCGCGACAGGGACCGGTCGAGGTGGTGCGCGGTGTCAGTTTCAGCCTGGGGCGTGAGCGGCTTGGTATTGTCGGCGAGAGTGGATCGGGCAAGTCCCAAACTGGCCGCGCCCTCTTGGGCCTGACCCCTGTTTCGGGAACAGCAACCGCGGACCGGCTGGAATTTGATGGCATCGATCTGCGCCACGCGAGCACCAGGCAATGGCGCAAGCTGCGCGGCGCGCGCATGTCGATGGTCATGCAGGATCCTAAATTCTCATTGAACCCGGTGATGACCATCGGCCGGCAGCTGATGGAGGCGGTCAAGCTGCATGGCGGCAAGTCCGAGGCGCACGACAAGTCGATCGCCATGCTGGAAGCCGTGCAGATCCGCGATCCCGAGCGGGTGATGGCGGCCTATCCGCATGAACTCTCCGGCGGCATGGGCCAGCGCGCCATGATTGCCATGATGCTGGTCACCGAGCCCGATCTGCTGATTGCCGACGAGCCGACCTCGGCGCTTGATGTGACGGTGCAGATCGAGGTGCTGCGCATTCTCGACCGGCTGGTCAGCGAGCGCGGCATGGGGCTGATCTTCATCAGCCATGACCTGAGGCTGGTGTCCACCTTCTGCGACAGGGTGCTGGTCATGTATGCCGGCCGGGTGGTCGAGGAGCTCGACGCCCGGCGGATGAGCGAAGCCGCCCATCCCTACACCAGGGGGCTGCTCAACTGCCTGCCGACCATCACCGGCGACAGCCGCCCGCTGCCCGTTCTGGCGCGTGACGCTGCCTGGCTCGAGTAGGAAATCCGGATGGCTTTCATCGATATCGAGGACCTCGAAGTCACCTTTGAAGGCAGCGGTCGGCAGGTGCGTGCGCTCAAGGGCGTGTCGCTTGCCGTTGAGGAGGAGGAGAGTTTCGGCATCGTCGGCGAGAGCGGGTCCGGCAAGTCCACCGTGCTGCGCGCGCTGTGCGGTCTGGCGCCGGTAACCGGCGGCCGGATCAGCATTGCCGGTGATCCGGTGCAGATGCCGCGTGACCAGGCCTTCTACCGCCGCGTCCAGATGGTGTTCCAGGATCCCTATGCCTCGCTGCATCCCCGCCACACCGTCGATCGGGTCTTGTCCGAACCACTCGCCATCCACGGCTTCGATCACGCCGAAGACCGGGTTGAACAGGCGCTCGAGGATGTCGGCCTCGGATCTGGCTTCCGGTTCCGCTATCCGCACCAGCTTTCCGGCGGCCAGCGCCAGCGAGTGGCCATTGCCCGCGCCCTGATCCTCGAGCCGAAGGTGATCCTGCTCGACGAGCCGACATCGGCGCTCGATGCCTCGATCCAGGCCGAGGTGCTCAACCTGCTTGACCGGCTGCGCGCCGAGCGCGGCCTGACCTATGTGCTGGTCAGTCACGACCTGGCCGTCGTCTCGCACATGTGTGACCGCCTGATGGTGATGCAGGGCGGCGAGGTGGTCGAAGAGTTGACCCGCGAGGCGCTGCAGGCCCATGCTACGGCGAAGGACTACACCCGCAACCTGCTGACGGCGAGCGAGGGCTTCACCCGCGATCCCGCCCTTCGGCGCTGATGGAGCCAGCCATGGCGACTGTTCCGTTCTTTGACGGCCACAATGATTTCCTGCTGCGCCTGCTGCGCGAACCGGAGCGTCGCGAGACGCTGTGGCTAGAGCAGGGGCTGGAAGGCCATCTCGACCTGCCGCGCATGCGAGAGGCGGGCTTTGCGGGCGGTTTTTTCGCCATCTACATCCCGTCACCCGAAGAGGATGGCGCTCCCGACTATCAGGCGATGATGGACGCGCCGCCCTATGATCTGCCGCTACCTCCGCAGATGACAGCGGCTGAGACCCAGGCGACGGCCCTCGCAATGGCCGGCCAGCTGATGTGGATGGAGCGGGCTTCCGCAGGCGCGCTGAAGATCTGCTGCACCACCGCCGACCTGCGTGCCTGCATAAAAACCGGAACCATCGCCGCGATCATGCACATGGAAGGTGCGGAAGCCATCGGGCCTGATCTGGATGCGCTCTACGCCTTCCACGCCATGGGCCTGCGCTCGCTCGGCCCGGTCTGGAGCCGCCCGACCGTCTTCGGCCACGGCGTCCCGTTTCGCTTTCCGGGCGATCCCGACACCGGCTCCGGCCTCACCGACGCCGGCAAGAACCTGGTCAGGGTCTGCAACGAGCTCAGGATCATGATCGACCTGTCGCACCTCAACGAGAAGGGCTTCGACGATGTCGCCAGCCTCTCGGACGCGCCGCTGGTCGCCACCCATTCCAACGCCCACGCGGTCACGTCCTCGACCCGCAACCTGACCGACCGGCAATTGGCCATGATCCGCGAGAGCGGAGGCATGGTCGGCCTCAACTACGCCACCGTGTTCCTGCGCGACGATGGCCGCAAATCGACCGATTGCGGCTGGGATCCGGTGATGCGCCACCTTGATCATCTTGTCGAAAAGCTCGGCGAAGACCATGTCGGCTTCGGCTCAGATTTCGACGGCGCCGAACTCCCTGACGTGATTGGAGATGTGACTGGCGTTCAGGCGCTGATCGATCAGATGCGGGAGCGGCAATATGGCGAAGAGCTGATCGAAAAGATCGCGCGGAATAACTGGGTATCGCTGCTGGAGCGGACCTGGGGAGGCTGAGCCGACCGCCGTGCCGCCACTCCCTTCTCCCCTCGTGGGAGAAGGTGGATGCGACGGTTCCGTGAACCGGCGCAGACGGATGAGGGGGCTTGTCAACTTTGATGAGGCGCTGGATGAGCAAGGATATCGAACGGCTGCGAGGTTTCGCACGTGATATGCGCCGAGCTCCGACCGAGGCGGAACAGCGGTTATGGGGCGTTCTGCGCAACCGTCGGCTCGACAAGCTGAAGTTCCGTCGCCAGGTGCCGATAGGTGGCTTCATTGCCGATTTCGTCTGCATGGAAGCGAAGCTGATTGTCGAGCTGGATGGCAGTCAGCACGCAGAAAGCCCACGGGACAAGGCCCGCGATTCAAATCTTGAAGAGCGTGGCTTCCGTATTCTGCGGCTGTGGAATGACGATGTGATCAGCGATCTGGAAAGCGCTTGCGCGACGATCCTGGCCTTTGCGCGGGACCCGTCGCTTAAGCAGGACTGGCGATAGGCCACTGAGAATACCCCTCATCCGTCTCCGGTCGTTTACGGAACGCCCGGATCCACCTGCTCCCACGAGGGGAGAAGGAAGAGGTGTCTACCGCCGGCCGCCGCAAATTCCTCCCCTCTCCCGTGGTGGAGAAGGCGTCAGCAACGCTGACGGATGAGGGGGCTCACATATTCCGCTTCAGCCCCGAAATCCGCGCCAGCACGGCATTTGCCGCATCGAGCACATTCGAGCCGGGCCCAAAAATCTCGGCCACGCCCTTTTCGCGCAGGAAGGCGTAGTCCTGTTCGGGGATGACGCCGCCGACGACGACCTGGATGTCGGCGCGGCCCTTGTCCTTCAGCCGGGTGATGAGTTCGGGCACCAGCGATTTGTGGCCAGCGGCGAGCGACGAGACTCCGACCACGTCGACGTTGAGTGCAATCGCCTTGTCGGTGACTTCGGCCGGCGTTTCGAACATGTCGGTGAGATCCACCTTGAAGCCCATGTCGGCAAACGCCGTGGCGATCACCTTGGCGCCGCGGTCGTGGCCGTCCTGGCCCATCTTGGCCACCAGCACATGCGGCGCGCGGCCCTTGTCAGTGGTGTAGTCAGCGATGCGGTCCCGGATTGCCTGGTATTCCGGATCATCGTGATAGACGTCCTCGTAGACTCCGCCGATAACCTTCGTAATGGCATGGTGGCGGCCGCCGAAGCCGCGCTCCATGGCGTCGGAGATTTCGCCCAGCGAGGCCCGCGCCCGCGCTGCCTCGACGGCGGCGGCAAGCAAATTGCCCTTGCCGGATTTCGCCACCTGTTCGAGCTCTGCGATCGCGGCTTCGTGCGCCTTGGGATCGCGGCTGTCGCGCATTTTCTTCAGCCGCGCCACCTGACCGGCGCGCACCTTGTCGGTGTCGATGTCGAGAATATCGACCTGCGGCTCGTCGTTGAGCCGGAACCGGTTGACGCCGACGATCACGTCCTCGCCCCGGTCGATCCGCGCCTGCCGGCGGGCCGCCGCCTCCTCGATGCGCATCTTCGGCAGGCCCTGCTCGACCGCCTTGGTCATGCCGCCGAGCGCCTCGACCTCGGCGATCAGTTCCCAGGCCTTCTCGGCCAGATCGGCGGTCAGCTTCTCGACATAATAGGAGCCGCCGAGCGGATCGACCACATTGGTGATGCCGGTCTCATGCGCCAGGATCAGCTGCGTGTTGCGGGCGATGCGGGCCGAGAATTCCGTCGGCAGCGCGATCGCCTCATCGAATGAATTGGTGTGCAGCGACTGGGTGCCGCCGAGCACCGCCGCCATCGCCTCGAACGCGGTACGGACCACGTTGTTGTAGGGATCCTGTTCGGTCAACGACACGCCCGAGGTCTGGCAATGCGTGCGCAGCATCTTCGAGCGTTCGGACTTCGCGCCGAAATCGGTCATGATCTTCGACCACATCTGGCGCGCCGCGCGCAGTTTCGCCGCCTCCATGAACACGTTCATGCCGATGCAGAAGAAGAACGACAGCCGGCCGGCAAACGCGTCGACGCTCAGCCCCTTGGCTTGTGCTGCGCGGACATATTCCATGCCGTCGGCCAGCGTGTAGGCCAGTTCCTGCGCCAGCGTCGCCCCGGCCTCCTGCATGTGATAGCCGGAGATCGAGATCGAGTTGAACTTCGGCATATCGGCCGCGGTGAACTCGATGATGTCGGCAACGATCCGCATCGAGGGCTCTGGCGGATAGATGTAGGTGTTGCGGACCATGAACTCCTTGAGGATGTCATTCTGCACCGTCCCAGTCAGCGCCTTGCGCTCGACGCCCTGTTCCTCACCAGCGACGATGAACATCGCCAAGACCGGGATGATAGCGCCGTTCATGGTCATCGACACGCTCATCTCGCCCAGCGGAATGCCGTCGAACAGGATCTTCATGTCCTCGACCGAATCGATCGCCACGCCGGCCTTGCCGACATCGCCGGTCACCCGCGGGTGGTCGGAATCATAGCCCCGGTGGGTGGCGAGATCGAAGGCAACGGACAGGCCCTTCTGGCCCGCCGCCAGGTTCTTGCGGTAGAACGCGTTGGAATCCTCCGCCGTCGAGAAGCCGGCATATTGCCGGATCGTCCAGGGCTGTCCCGCATACATGGTCGAGCGCACCCCGCGGGTGAACGGCGCGAAGCCCGGCAGTTCGGAGGCGGCGGATTCGGGCAGGTCATCCGCGGTGTAGAGCGGCTTCAGCGTAATGCCTTCCGGCGTTTCGGTGTTCAGGCTCTCGATCGGCTTGCCCTTGAGATCCTTGGTGGCAAGCTCGAGCCAGTCGCGCGTGGTCTTGCTCATTTCGCGAACTCCATGATGATCTCGTCGACGGCGAGGCTGTCGCCGGCCTTCACCGGGATGCGTGAGACCACGCCCTTGCGCTCGGCCTTGAGCACATTCTCCATCTTCATCGCCTCGACGACGGCCAGCGTCTGGCCTTCCTGCACCTCGTCGCCCTCGTTGACGGCAATCGAGACGATCAGGCCGGGCATCGGGCAGAGCAGCAGGCTCGATGTATCGGGCGCCACCTTCTCCTTCATCAGCCGGGCCAGTTCGGCGATGCGGGGGCTGAACACCTGCACCCGCACATCGACGCCAAGCTGCCGCAGCCGCCATCCGGCGTCGGCGGGCTCGACCTTGATGGCGTTGGTCACCCCATCGATATCGAATGCTGCCAGCTTTGCGCCTGGCGTCCAGTCTGTTGTCACCGACAGCGGCTCGCGTCCCGGCAGCCGCACCAGGTAGACATCGTCGGTGTCGTCGATATGGCCGGTGATCTCCTGGCCAGCAATCCGAACCACCTTGTCCTCATGCGCGCGCTTTTCCGCCTGGCTGAATCGCGCGCCGGAGATCTGTGCGTTGCGCTCCCCCGAGATGTGGCTGAGCAGCAGCGCCGCAATGGCAAAGCGCTTGATGGTGTCATCATTGGGCGGCACCGGGGCAAAGCCCTCCGGATACTCCTCGGCGATGAAGCCGGTCGACAGCCGGCCCTCGCGCCAGCGCGGGTGCTGCATCAGCGCCGACAGGAACGGCAGATTGTGGCCGATGCCCTCGACCTCGAACCGGTCAAGCGCGTCGGCCATGGCGTCGACGGCCTCGAGCCGGGTCGGCGCGTGGGTGCACAGCTTGGCCACCATCGGATCGTAGAACATCGAGATCTCCGAGCCTTCGGTGACCCCGGTGTCGTTGCGGATGGTGATGCCGTCGCTGGTGCCTTCCTGCGGCGGCCGGTAGCGCGTCAGCCGGCCGATCGAGGGCAGGAAGTTGCGGTAGGGGTCCTCGGCGTAGAGCCGGCTTTCGACCGCCCAGCCATTGAGCTTCACATCGGCTTGCGTGAACGGGAGCTTCTCGCCCGCTGCAACCCGGATCATCTGCTCGACCAGATCGACACCGGTGATCAGCTCGGTCACCGGATGCTCGACCTGCAGCCGCGTGTTCATCTCGAGGAAATAGAAGTTGCGGTGCTTGTCGACAATGAATTCCACCGTGCCGGCAGACTGGTAGTCCACGGCGTTTGCCAGCGCCACCGACTGCTCGCCCATGGCCTTGCGGGTTTCCGCGTCGAGAAAGGGCGAGGGGGCCTCTTCGACCACCTTCTGGTTCCGGCGCTGGATCGAGCATTCGCGCTCGCCGAGATAGACCGCGTTGCCGTGGCTGTCGGCGATCAGCTGGATCTCGATGTGGCGCGGCTCCTCGATGAATTTTTCGATGAAGATCCGGTCATCGCCAAACGAACTTGCCGCTTCCGATTTCGAGCGGGAAAAGCCCTCGCGCGCCTCGGCGTCGTTCCAGGCAATCCGCATGCCCTTGCCGCCGCCGCCGGCGGATGCCTTGATCATCACCGGATAGCCGATCTCGGCGGCGATCTTGGCCGCATGCGCCTCGTCATCGATAAGCCCCATGTGGCCGGGCACGGTGGAGACACCGGCTTCGGCGGCGATCTTCTTAGAGGTGATCTTGTCGCCCATCGCCTCGATGGCCTTCACCTTCGGGCCGATGAAGGCGATGCCCTCTTTCTCCAGCGCCTCGCAGAACGAGGCCCGCTCGGACAGGAAGCCGTAACCCGGATGCACGGCCTCTGCGCCGGTTTCCTTGCACGCGGCAATGATCTTGTCAGCAATCAGGTAGGACTGGTTGGCCGGCGGCGGACCGATATGCACGGCCTCATCAGCCATCTCCACATGCACGGCATTGCGATCGGCGTCTGAATAGACGGCAACCGTCTTGATGCCCATTGCCCGCGCGGTCTTGATGACCCGGCAGGCAATTTCACCACGATTGGCGATGAGGATCTTGGAAAACATGCACTTCTACCCCCGCTGATGGGCCTGTGGCCCATGACTTCCAGTCGTTTCACCCGGGTCCGTGCCCGGGGTATTTCAGACACCCGGTCATCCGGATGCCTGTTCGCGGCTCTCCCCATTCAGGAGAGAGCCATGGTCTTCAGACCTCAAGCACATCCTCGAATGCGGCGGGATAGCTCGCCCGCCCCACGCGTTCGTCAATCCGGAGCAGCGCCTGATATGATTTCGGATCGAACGGCTCTTCTGCCGGCACGATCTCCCGCCCGAACAGCCAACTGATCCGCCCCGCATCGAGGTTGCCGCGCTCAAACGGCTCGTCGCCGTAAAGGTGCCAGAGCGCATGCAGAAAGGCCGCATCGGCGAGCTTTTCCGTCGATGTCCGGTCCGCCATCCGGCGGCGGTTGATGATCGGCGAGACCCCGCGCGGATTGGCCCTGCGGATGGTGAACTGGAACCCCGTGCCGGGCAGGCCGGACGGGATCCCTCGGTGCTTGGTCATTTCAGGCAGTTTTGCCATCAGGCCTTGCCTTCCTTCTGGGCGTCGAGCTTGTCCTGGGTGCGCAGCTCGAAATCGCTGGCGTCATGACGCTCGTGCAACTGCTCGGACGGATCGCCAAAGGCGCGGTTGACCATGCGTCCCCGTTTTACCGCCGGGCGCGCGGCAATCTGGTCGGTCCAGCGCTTCAGGTTGGTGTAGATGCCGGTGTCGAGATAGGTGGCGGCATCATTGTAGACGTTGCCCTGCATCAGCGTGCCGTACCAGGGCCAGATCGCCATGTCGGCAATCGAATACTCAGCTCCGGCCATGTACTCGTTCTTGGCGAGGTTCTTGTCGAGCACGTCGAGCTGGCGCTTGACCTCCATGGCGAAGCGGTCGATCGCGTACTCGATCTTCATCGGCGCATAGGCGTAGAAGTGCCCGAAGCCGCCACCCAGGAACGGACCCGAGCCCATCTGCCAAAACAGCCAGTTGAGTGCTTCTGTGCGCGCATGGTGCTCCTTGGGCAGGAACGCGCCGAACTTCTCGGCCAGGTAAAGAAGGATCGAGCCGCTTTCGAACAGCCGTGTCGGCTCCGGCGTCGAATGGTCCACCATCGCCGGGATCTTCGAGTTCGGATTGACGTCGACAAAGCCCGAACCGAACTGGTTGCCTTCCCCGATATTGACGAGCCACGCGTCGTATTCCGCGCCCTTGTGACCGGCGGCGAGCAGCTCTTCCAGCATCACCGTCACCTTGACGCCGTTCGGCGTCGCCAGCGAATAAAGCTGCAGCGGATGCTTGCCGACCTGCAGGTCCTTGTCATGCGTCGGGCCGGAAATCGGCCGGTTGATATTGGCGAAGCGGCCGCCATTGCCCTGTTTCCATTCCCACAGCTTTGCAGGCTGGTAGCCGGCGGGAAAATTGTTTTCTGGCGGGAAGCTGGTGTCATCAGTCATGAAATGGGATCCTTGTTGGTGAGAATTGTCTCACCGGAGCATATAGGCCGAAAGTCGGAGAATTGCAGCCGCCAGCAACCGCGCCGTTCCTGTCAAAATCCCGTGAGCGCCCGCAAGGCGCTGCATCAACCCAGATAATCCGCATCTTCCACCTTCTCGAGCCACGTCACAGCAACTCCGTCAAGCGCCTCCTGGATGGCGAGATGCGTCATCGCCACTTCCGGAGCCGCGCCATGCCAATGCTTCTCGCCCGGTTCGAACCAGACCACGTCGCCCGGCCGGATTTCCTCGATCGGTCCGCCCTCGCGCTGCGCCCGTCCGAGCCCCGATGTGACGATGATCGTCTGCCCCAGCGGGTGCGTGTGCCATGCCGTCCGCGCGCCCGGCTCGAACGTCACCGCCGCCCCTTGGACCCGCCCTGGTGCCTCGGCCACAAACAGCCTGTCGAGCCGCACCGTGCCGGTGAAGTACTCTTCCGGCCCTTTTGCCGAGGGCGTCGATCCTGCGCGGGTGATCTTCATGGTGTGCTCCTCCGGGGGGCTGCGGCGGCTTACAACGGAATGTTGTCGTGCTTACGCAAGGGCTGCGTCACCTTCTTGGTCTTCAGCATCTCGAAGGCGCGGACCACGCGGCGCCGGGTTGAATGCGGCATGATCACCTCGTCGATGAAGCCGCGTTGGGCGGCGACGAACGGGTTGGCGAAGCGGTCTTCGTAATCCGCAGTCCGCTGCGCGATCTTCTCCGGGTCGCCAAGCTCCGAGCGATACAGGATCTCGGTCGCGCCCTTGGCCCCCATCACCGCGATCTGCGCCGTTGGCCAGGCATAGTTGACGTCGGCGCGGATGTGCTTGGACGCCATCACGTCGTAGGCGCCGCCATAGGCCTTGCGCGTGATCACCGTGACCTTCGGCACGGTGGCCTCTGCGTAGGCGAACAGGAGCTTCGCGCCATGCTTGATGATGCCGTTATACTCCTGACCGACGCCCGGCAGGAAGCCTGGCACGTCGACCAGCGTCAGGATCGGGATGTTGAACGCGTCGCAGAAGCGCACGAAGCGCGCCGCCTTCTTCGACGAGTCGATGTCGAGGCAGCCGGCCAGCACCATCGGCTGGTTGGCGACGACGCCGACGGTCGAGCCGTTGAGGCGGATGAAGCCGCAGAGAATGTTCTTGGCGTGGTTGGCCTGGATCTCGAAGAAATCGCCCTCGTCGCCGACCCGGGCGATGACTTCGCGCATATCGTAGGGCTTGTTCGGATTGTCCGGGATCAGCGTGTCGAGTGCGTTCTCGATCCTGTCGGGCGCGTCTGCCGTCTGGATCACCGGCGGTGTCTCGCGGCTCGACAGCGGCAGGAAGTCGAACATCCTGCGGATCTCGATCAGCGCCTCGACATCATTGTCGTAAGCGCCATCGGCCACCGAGGATTTCTTCGTGTGGGTCGAGGCGCCGCCAAGTTCTTCCGCCGTGACGATCTCGTTGGTCACGGTCTTGACCACGTCCGGGCCGGTCACGAACATGTAGCTCGTGTCCTTGACCATGAAGATGAAGTCGGTCATCGCAGGTGAATAGACCGCGCCGCCGGCGCAGGGACCCATGATCACCGAGATCTGCGGGATCACGCCCGAGGCCTGCACATTGCGCCAGAACACTTCGGCATAGCCGCCGAGCGAGGCCACGCCCTCCTGGATGCGCGCGCCGCCGGAATCGTTGAGCCCGATCAGCGGTGCGCCGTTCTGCACGGCGAGATCCATCACCTTGCAGATCTTCTCGGCATGCGTCTCTGACAGCGAGCCGCCGAACACGGTGAAGTCCTGCGAAAACACGTAGACCGGGCGGCCATTGATGGTGCCCCAGCCGGTGATCACGCCGTCGCCGGGGAACACCTGGGTTTCCATGCCGAAATCGGTGCAGCGATGGGTCTTGTACATGTCGTATTCCTCGAACGATCCCTCGTCGAGAAGCACTTCCAGCCGTTCGCGCGCGGTCAGCTTGCCCTTGGCGTGCTGCGCGTCGATGCGCGCCTGCCCGCCGCCGAGCCGGGCCTGTTCGCGCCGGTGTTCAACCTCTTCGATAATCTCCCGCATCACAGGCCTCCCTTTCTCGCAATCATCGCCCATGTTGCCGGAAACACTGCCGCTGCCAAGGCTGCTTTGGTCGCATCCCCAAGGATGAACGGCGTCAGCCCCCAGGCGAGGATCGGCTGGTCCCAGCCAAACAGCGCGCCGAGCCACAAAACGCCGGGCACATAGATGATGGCGCTGGCGATGATGGCCGCGAGGAACGCGCTCAGCGGCGAGCGGTCCATGCCGCGCTCGGCAAGCGTGCCGGCAGCGAAGGCAGCCAAGAGGTAGCCGAGCAGATAGCCCCCGGTCGGTCCCATCATGTAGGCAAGGCCGATGCCCTTCTCCGGCGTGCCGGCAAACACCGGCAGGCCGAGCGCACCCTGGACAAGATACAGCGCCACCGCAGCAGAGCCGAGCCGGGACCCTAGCGCCAATCCTAGCCCGATGACGACAAACGTCGTCATGGTCAGCGGCACCGGGTAGAAGGGGATCGAGAGCTTGGCTGACAGCGTCAGCAGAATCGAGCCGGCAATGGCCACGAGGCTGGCGATGGCCAGTTTTTCGGGCCGGGAGGCGGTCAGGGCGGCATAAAGGGTCAAGGCGGGCACTCCGTGAAACCGGGAAATGATTGTCCGGTGGTAGCGCGAATGAACGTGCCGCAACAGGGTTGAAAAGGTAAGCATGTTGCACTAGTAATGTTTGCATCTGCAATTTTGCAAAGTTGCGAACATTCATGCGGGCACGCAAGCTCTTCATCGGCGGCAAGGTCCGCGCCATCCGCGGCGAGCACGGCCTGACCCAGGCCGGCTTTGCCCAGAAGCTTGGCATCTCCACCAGCTATCTCAACCAGATCGAGAACAACCAACGCCATGTCAGTGCCTCGGTGCTGCTGGCCCTGGCCGAAGCCTTCTCCGTCGACATCACCACCCTGTCCGACCAGGATAGCGACCGGCTGCTCGCCGATGTCTCCGAGGCGCTCGCCGATCCGGTCTCGGGCGGGGCACAACCGTCGCTGACCGATGTCAAGCTGGTGGTGCAGAACGCCCCGTCCTTTGCCCGCGCCTTCCTGTCTCTGCACCAGGCCATGCGCCGCTCCGGCGACCAGCTCGCCGAACTCGACGAGACGCTGGAGCGGTCCGGCGCACTGAGCGAGCCGACGCCATACGAGGAAGTCCGCGATTTCTTCCATTATGTCGACAACTACATCCACGAGTTGGATCTCGCCGGCGAGGCGCTGAGCCGGGACCTGGCCAAGAGCCGCGGCGTCAGCCTCAAGGCGCTGGCCGACCATATCGAACGGCGCCACCGGGTGCGGGTGGTGATCGGCGCCGGCAGCGAGCCGGGGGCGGGGCAGGGCGATGCGAATGGCGGCGGGCTGCGCCGTTTCGATCCGGTCAGCCGCGTGCTCTGGCTCAATCCGCGCACGCCGGCCTCGACCCAGGCCTTCCAGATTGCCTGCCAGATTGCGCTGATCGAGCATGACGCGGCGATGACCCGGATCATCTCCGAGGCGCGCTTCCGCTCGGCTGATGCCGCCGGTATCTGCCGCATCGGTCTTGCCAACTACTTTGCCGGCGCCGCCATCCTGCCCTATGGCGCTTTCAGCGCCGCTGCACGCGAGTTGCGCCACGACCTTGTGCTTTTGGCCGACCGGTTCGCAACCAGTCTCGAGCAGGTGGCGCACCGGCTTTCGACCCTGCAGCGGCCGGGACAGAAGGGCGTGCCGTTCTTCTTCGCCCGGGTCGACAAGGCCGGCAACATCACCAAGCGTCATTCCGCCACCAAGTTGCAATTCGCCCGTTTCGGCTCTGCCTGTCCCTTGTGGAACGCGCATTCCGCCTTCGAGACCCCGAACCGGATCATCCGGCAGCTGGCCGAAACGCCGGACGGCGTGCGTTATCTCTGCCTTGCCACTGCGGTCTCCAAACCCTCCGGCGGCTGGCGCGATCCGGTGCAGTCCTATGCCTTAGCGCTCGGCTGCGAGGTGGCTCACGCCGGCGAACTGGTCTACGCCGACGATCTCGACATCGCCCGCGCCGAGGCCTTCGAACCGATCGGCGTCTCCTGCCGGATCTGCGAGCGCCGCAACTGCCATCAGCGCGCAGTCCCCCCACTCAAGCGCCGTCTGGTGGTCGATCCCAACACCCGCAAAACAGTGCCCTACGGATTGGAATGATCGCCGGCAAGGCTTGCGGCATGTCGTGCGCTCGGGCTAGGAATTTGCATCGCCCCGTTTCGGGGCATCAGCGAAAGGCAGACCCGGTGACCGGCACGATCTATGTCCTCAACGGACCGAACCTCAATCTTCTGGGCAAGCGCCAGCC
Source organism: Parahoeflea alexandrii (assembly GCF_024105735.1). Lineage (GTDB taxonomy): Bacteria > Pseudomonadota > Alphaproteobacteria > Rhizobiales > Rhizobiaceae > Hoeflea > Hoeflea alexandrii. The sequence continues at coordinate 985,978 of NZ_JAAAML010000002.1, forward strand.
GGAAATCTATGGCCACGAAACCATGGCCGATGTCGAGGCCGCCTGCCTGAGCCAGGCCGAAAGCTATGGCCTTGCCGTCCGGTTCCTGCAATCCAATGCCGAGCACCAGCTGATCGACTGGATCCACGAGGCCCGTGAAGATGCGGTAGCCGTGATCATCAACCCCGGCGCCTACACCCACACTTCGATAGCGATCCTCGATGCGCTCAACACTTTCGAAGGCCCGGTGATGGAAGTCCACATTTCCAACGTGCACAAGCGCGAGGAATTCCGCCGCCATTCCTATGTGTCGCTGCGCGCAGACGGCGTCATCGCCGGCTGCGGCACGCAGGGTTACCTGCTGGCGATCGACCGCGTCGCCAAACTGGTGAGCGCCACCAACTGAGGCGGGCGACCGACCTCAGAAGTCGAGCGGCGCGTTGTCGGTGACTTCTTTCATCACGAAAAAGCTTCGGATCTGGCGCACGCCTGGAAAGGCGATGAGCTGCTCGCCGTGCAGCTTGTTGAAATCGGCCATGTCCTGCACCCGCACTTTCAGGAAATAGTCGAAGTCGCCGGCGACCAGATGACAGTCGAGCACGAAGCTCAACTTGCGGATCGCCGTCTCGAAGGCTGCGAAACTCTCGGGCGTTGAGCGATCGAGCACCACGCCGACCATGACCAGCGCGCCGCGCGAAACTGCGTGCGGATTGATCAATGCCCTGAACCCCTTGATGAAGCCCTCGTCGACCAGCCGCTGGGTGCGGCGATGGCAGGTTGCAGGGCTGACGGAGACCTTCTGGGCGAGATCGGCATTGCTCAGCCGCCCGTCCGCCTGCAGCAGCTTGAGCATCTTGCGGTCAATTTTATCAAGATCAGCAGGCATGAAAGAAACTTCCGTAAATTGATATTCCTATGGAAAGATCCATCGAAATTTTGCTTCGAATTTGCTGCATGATAAATTCCACACGACGAGTTTGAAAGCACCTTTCATGCGATCCGGGTTAGGTTTCTCTCCTGAATAAGCCACCTCGCGCCGACCAGGCCCCAACCCACGGACAGACACCCATGAACCTCGCCAAATTCGACCGTTACCCGCTCACCTTCGCAGGCCCGACCCCGATCGAGCATCTTCCGCGTCTGAGCGCAGCCATTGGTGCCGATGTGGAGATCTATGCCAAGCGGGATGACTGCAATTCGGGCCTGGCGCTGGGCGGCAACAAGTTGCGCAAGCTCGAATACATCGTGCCCGACGCGATCGCCGCTGGCGCTGATACCCTGGTCTCGATCGGCGGCGTCCAGTCCAACCACACCCGCATGGTCGCCGCGACTGCAGCAAAGATCGGCATGAAATGCGTGGTGGTCCAGGAAAGCTGGGTGCCGCATGATGACGCGGTCTACGACCGGGTTGGCAATATCCTGCTCACTCGCCTGATGGGCGCCGACAGCAGGTTGGTCGACGAGGGTTTCGACATCGGCATCCGCCAGAGCTGGGAGGATGCGCTGCAGTCGGTACGCGACCGCGGCGGCGTGCCCTATCCGATCCCGGCCGGTGCCTCGGTGCACAAATACGGCGGCCTCGGCTATGTCGGTTTCGCCGAGGAGGTGCGCGCCCAGGAAGCCGAAATGGGGATCACCTTCGATTACATCATTGTCTGCGTCGTCACCGGTTCGACACAGGCCGGCATGATCGTGGGCTTTGCTGCCGACGACCGGGCGAACCGGGTCATCGGCATCGATGGCTCTGGAACCCCCGAGCAGCTGCGTGCACAGGTCCGCGGCATCGTGGACAACACAGCGGATCTTGTTGAGCTTGGCCGCAAGGTGCGTGACGACGAGATCGTCATCAACCCCGATTATGCCTATCCGGCCTATGGCGTCCCAAGCCACGAGACCAATGAGGCGATCCGCCTTGCCGCACGGACAGAAGCAATGATCACCGATCCGGTCTACGAAGGAAAGTCGATGCAGGGCATGATCGATCTTGCGCAAAAGGGCTTTTTCCCCAAAGGCTCGAAGATTCTTTACGCCCACCTCGGAGGAGCTCCGGCGCTTAACGGCTACAGCTACACCTATCGCAACGGCTGAGGCAAACCGTCGGGTTTTGAGGCGTCGTCCCATTTACCGATGCCAGCGACGCCGCCCGGCGCCATTTTGTTTGTCATGGTTTGACACTGGTCAAGGCTGGATGTGCGTCTTGCGGCTATACTGCCCCTTTGTTTGAGCGGGGCATGAAATGGAAGACACAAAAAGCGAACTCGAAACAACGGTCGACGACGTGGCGGCCGCACTCTCCGAGACGGTGCTCGAAACATCGGACAAGGAAACGGTTGAGGCCAAGCCACCGCGGTTGACCACAGCAGACATCCGCAAGGACGAAGCTGCGATCGCGCAATTGTTCGAGCAGGGGGTCTATCCCTACAAGACACGAATGCGCCGCGTTGCCTATGAAAAGGAAAAGGCCAGACTGCAAGTCGAGTTGCTCAAGGCCCAGCGCTGGATCGAGGATACCGGCCAGAAGGTGGTGATGCTGTTTGAAGGCCGGGATGCGGCCGGCAAGGGTGGCACCATCAAGCGCTTTACGGAGCATCTCAACCCGCGGACCGCCCGTGTTGTGGCCCTCAACAAGCCAACCGACCGGGAACGCTCGCAATGGTACTTCCAGCGCTACATCGAGCATCTGCCGGCATCGGGCGAAATGGTGTTGTTCGACCGCTCCTGGTACAATCGCGCAGGTGTTGAGCGTGTCATGGGGTTTTCTTCGCCGACTGAATATCTCGAATTCATGCGCGAGGCACCCGAGATCGAGCGCATGCTCACCCGTTCCGGCATCCTTTTGTTCAAGTACTGGTTCTCGGTGACGCAGGGCGAACAGCTCAGGCGGTTTGGCCAGCGCGAGAGGGATCCGCTCAAGCAATGGAAACTGTCGCCCATCGACAAGGCCTCGCTCGACAAGTGGGACGACTACACCGAGGCCAAGGAGGCGATGTTCTTCTACACAGACACAGCCGACGCGCCCTGGACCATCGTCAAGTCCGACTGCAAGAAACGCGCACGACTCAATTGCATGAAGCACTTCCTGTCGAGCCTGCCCTATCCCAACAAGGATCATCTGGTTGTCCATCACCCGGACCGGCTGATTGTCGGTTCAAGCAGTCATGTCATCGGGACAGATGACCATATCCTGGGCAAGACCCTGCATCCGGACATCCGCAAGCCGAAGATGGCTGCCGGCTAGGCCGAAGCAGCAGTTGAGCCTGCTATTGGAAGCGTCGCCGGTGCGGCGCTTCTTTTTTGTGAGCTTACCTCACACGAAGATATATTTAACCTCTTGAATATGGAATATCGCTTATATATATCTGGATCGGGCGCAACGACGCCCTGCCTTCAAACGGCACAATCCAAAGAGGGAAGACACAAGCATGGAAACAGAATTCACGCCATGGATGTCACTGACCGGCGGCATTCTCATCGGCCTTTCGGCAATCTTGTTGATGGCGTTCAATGGCCGCATTGCCGGCATGACCGGTATTCTCACGGGCATTATTCCGCCGATATCGACTGACTGGGCCTGGCGCATTGCCTTTCTTGCCGGCGCTGTGATTGGTCCGATGGTTTTTCTGGCTGCCGGTGGTGCGATTCCCTACGCCGTTCCCGTCTCGCTGCCGCTGCTGGCTTTGGGCGGCCTGATCGTCGGCGTTGGCGTCTACTACGGTGCCGGCTGCACCTCGGGCCACGGTGTCTGCGGCATGGCGCGGCTGTCGCCGCGTTCGATCGCGGCAACGATCACCTTCATGATTTTCACCGGACTGACCGTCTATGTCGTCCGTCACATTGCGGGGATCTGATCCATGCAGAAGCTTCTCCTGTCCGGCCTCACCGGAATGATCTTCGGTCTTGGCATTGCCATCTCCGGCATGGCCAACCCGGCCAAGGTGCTCAATTTCTTCGACGTTGCCGGCAGCTGGGATCCCAGCCTGATCTTCGTGATGGGCGGCGCACTGATAACGACTGCGATCGGTTACGTGCTGGTGTTCGGCGCCCGCAAGAAGCCGGTCTTCGATGCGGAATTCCATCTTCCGATCAACCGGACCATTGATGCGAGGCTGATCGGGGGCTCGGCCATCTTCGGAATTGGCTGGGGCATTGCCGGCTTTTGTCCCGGCGGCGCTATCCCTGCGCTCGGTTTCGGCGGCCTTGATGTCATCGCCTTCGTTGGCGCCATGATCATCGGCATCGTGCTGGCCCGGTCGCTCGACGGCCTGCGCCACAAGCCTGCCAAGGCATTCTGAGCAAAGCGCCGGGTTGCCTCCGGGTGACCCGGCATCGTGAACATGGCGCCGCAACCTTCGGCGGCGCAAAATCCGACCTGACGAAAAGAGGAGATGATACAATGTCGAACTATCCAGTGGACATGTCTGTCACACCAGAGGTCAAGGCTTTCTTCGACCCCGACACCAACACCATCAGTTATGTGGTCAGGGACCCTGCCTCCAAGTCCTGCGCTGTCGTCGATTCCGTCATGGACATCGACTATGCCGCCGGCCGGATCACCTACGGCCACGCCGACCGGATGATTGAATACATTCAGGAGAATGGCCTCACGCTGGAATGGATCATCGAGACCCATGTTCACGCCGACCATCTTTCCGCCGCGCCCTACATCCAGGACAAGCTGGGCGGCAAGATTGGCATTGGCGACAAGATCATGGTCGTACAGGACACCTTCGGCAAGATCTTCAACGAAGGCACGGAGTTTCAGCGCGACGGCTCGCAATTCGACGCCCTGTTCAAGGATGGCGATACCTATCAGATCGGCACGATGCAGGCCGTCGCCATGTACACGCCGGGCCACACCCCCGCCTGCATGGTCCATGTCATGGGCAATGCCGCCTTTGTCGGCGACACCCTCTTCATGCCCGATGGCGGATCGGCCCGCGCCGATTTCCCTGGCGGCGATGCAGCCACGCTCTACGATTCGATCCAGAAAGTGCTGTCGCTGCCCGACGAGATGCGCCTGTTCATGTGCCATGATTATGGTCCGAACGGTCGCGACATCCAGTGGGAAACCACGGTCGGCGACGAGAAGGCTCACAACATCCATGTCGGTGGCGGTAAGAGCCGTGAGGATTTCATCAAGTTCCGCACCGAGCGCGATGCCCAGCTGGCCATGCCGCGGCTGATCATCCCGTCGCTGCAGGTCAACATGCGCGCCGGTGACATTCCGACCGATAAGGACGGGCGTGCAATGCTGAAGGTTCCCGTCAACGGACTTTGACGGGCTCCTTCGACCATAAAGCGACACCGGACAGGCCGTAACCACGGATTGGATGAAAGCAGTCATGGACATCAGGAAGATCAACCGCGGGCTCTCGGTGAGCCCGCAAATCGCCCCGGCCGACGTGGCCGAGTTGAAGATGGCGGGCTTTCGTTCGATCATCTGCAATCGCCCCGACGGCGAGGGCAATGACCAGCCGACCTTCGCCGAAATCGAGGAGGCAGCCCGCACCGCGGGCCTTGAGGCCCACTACATGCCGATCATTCCCGGTCGCGTGGCCGACGAGGACGCCGGCAGGTTCGATGCCGCGATCTCTGATCTTCCCGGTCCCGTGCTCGCCTATTGCCGCACCGGCACCCGGTCGACCACGCTCTGGGCCTTGGCCGAAGGTGCGCGCGGCACGCCTCTGCCCACCATTCTGGCCGCCACCAAGGCGGCCGGATACGACATGTCGGGCGTCGTAAGGCGCATTGCCAATGGCGGCAAGACACCCACGGATGTTGCCGATTTCTCCCATGACATCGTCATCATCGGCGGGGGGTCGGCGGGCGTTTCCGTCGCTGCCAGCCTGCTTGCCCGGGTGTCCGACCTCGACATCGCCATCATCGACCCGCAGGACGTTCATTATTATCAGCCCGGATGGACGATGGTCGGCGGCGGCATCTTCGAACCCGAAGTCACCGCCCGCACCATGGGATCGCTGATCCCGCGCGGTGTATCCTGGATCAAGGCCGCCGTTTCAGCCTTCGAGCCCGCCAACAACGCGGTGATCCTCGATGGCTGCCGGGTGGTCCGCTACAATCGCCTGATTGTCGCCCCCGGCCTCAAGCTCGATTGGGACGCCATCGAAGGGCTGCCCGAAACCCTCGGACGAAATGGTGTGACGTCGAACTACCGTTATGATCTGGCGCCCTATACCTGGAAGCTGGTCAAGGGCATGAAATCGGGCAAGGCGATCTTCACCCAGCCGCCGATGCCGATCAAATGTGCCGGAGCACCGCAGAAGGCGCTCTATCTTTCCGGCGATCACTGGTTCAAGTCCGGCGATCTGGCAAACATCGAGATCGAGTTCTGCAACGCCGGCGGCGTGCTCTTCGGGGTCAAGGACTATGTGCCCGCGCTTCAAGAGTACATCGCCAGGTACAATGCCCAACTGAGCTTCATGCACAATCTGGTCAGGATTGATGGCCCGGCCAGGAAGGCCTGGTTCTCGGTCACCGATGCCGGCGGCAACAAGGAGATAGTCGAAAAGTCTTTCGACATGATCCATGTCGTGCCGCCGCAGACAGCACCGGATTTCATCCGCGTCAGCCCGCTTGCCGATGCGGCAGGCTGGGTCGATGTCGATCAGACCACCCTGCGCCACAAGACTTTCGAGAACATCTGGTCGCTGGGCGATGTGATGAACGCGCCCAACGCCAAGACGGCTGCCGCCGCCCGCAAGCAGGCCCCGGTGGTCGCCAACAACGTCCTGGCCGACATAGGACGCGTCAAGGGCATCGCCCATTACGACGGCTACGGTTCCTGCCCGCTGACGGTGGAGCGTGGCAAGATCGTTCTCGCCGAATTCGGCTACGGCGGTAAGCTGCTGCCGAGTTTTCCCGGCTTTCTCGTCGACGGCACCAGGCCGAGCCGGATCTCCTGGCTGCTCAAGGAGCGCATCCTGCCGCCGATCTACTGGAAGGCCATGCTCAAGGGCAAGGAATGGATGGCCAGGCCGGAAGTCGTCGGCTGAACTGACGGAACCACAATGACAAATCTGGCCCGACGCTCCGGAAAGGGCGCCGGCATCCCGATCTGTTGCTAAACGCCGGCGCTGGATGCGCTGCAAGGACATCGACATGCAAAAAGATCACGCAATCATCAATCGCCTTGCCCGCGTCATGCCGGTCTTCGACTGGGGCCGCCGCTATGATCGCGACGCGCTGGGCAATGACCTTGTCGCGGCGGTCATCGTCACCATCATGCTGATCCCGCAGTCGCTGGCCTATGCGTTGCTGGCCGGCCTGCCTGCCGAGACCGGGATCTATGCCTCGATCGCGCCCATCGTGCTTTACGCCATCTTCGGCACCAGCCGGGCGCTGGCCGTGGGACCCGTGGCGGTGGTCTCGCTGATGACTGCGGCAGCGATCGGTAACATCGCCGAACCGGGCTCGCCCGAACTGCTGCTTGCCGCCGTCACGCTGGCCTTCCTGTCGGGTGCCTTCCTTATCCTGCTCGGGATCTTCCGGCTCGGCTTTCTTGCCAACTTCCTCTCGCATCCGGTCATCGCCGGCTTCATTACCGCCTCGGGCATACTCATCGCCATGAGCCAGTTGCGCCATATCCTTGGCATTTCTGCCGGAGGCGCCAACCTGCCGGAGTTGCTGCAGTCCCTGTTCGAGCATCTGGGTGAGATCAACTGGATCACGTTGGCAATCGGAGTGAGCGCCACGGCCTTCCTGTTCTGGGTGCGCAAGGGGCTGATGCCGCTATTGCTGTCGACAGGCATGAAGCCCAAGCTGGCCGGAGTGCTGGCCAAGGCCGGGCCGGTGGCTGCGGTCTTTGTCACCACCTTCATCGCCTGGGTCTTCAATCTCAGTGAAACCGCGGGCGTCCGGGTCGTTGGCGATGTACCGCAGGGCCTTCCGCCGCTGACCATGCCGTCGTTCTCGCCCGATCTGCTCGGCCAGCTGATCGGTCCCGCGGTGCTGATCTCGATCATCGGCTTTGTCGAATCGGTCTCGGTCGCCCAGACCCTTGCCGCCCGCAAGCGCCAGCGCATCGTGCCCGATCAGGAACTGATCGGCCTGGGCGCCGCCAATGTCGGCGCGGCGTTCACCGGCGGATACCCGGTCACCGGCGGTTTCGCCCGTTCGGTGGTCAATTTCGATGCCGGCGCGGAAACGCCTGCCGCCGGCGCCTATACCGCGGTTGGGCTGCTGCTCGCAGCCATGCTGCTGACGCCGCTGATCTACAACCTGCCGCAGGCGACGCTTGCCGCCACCATCATCGTGGCGGTCCTTTCGCTCGTGGATTTCTCGATCCTGAAAAAGACCTGGGCCTATTCGCGCGCCGATTTCGCCGCCGTCACAGCCACCATCGCCCTGACGCTGCTCTTCGGCGTCGAGGTCGGCGTCACCGCTGGCGTATTGCTCTCGATCCTGATTCATCTCTACAAGTCGTCGCGGCCGCACATGGCCGTGGTCGGCAGGGTTCCCGGCACCGAGCATTTCCGCAACGTCAAGCGCCACAAGGTGGAGATCGACGAGACCGTGCTGACGCTCAGGGTCGACGAAAGCCTGTATTTCGCCAATGCGCGCTATCTGGAAGACAGCCTTTACGACATGGTGGCGGCGCGTCCGCAGCTCAAGCACGTGGTGCTGATGTGCCCGGCGGTCAACGAGATCGACATGAGCGCGCTGGAATCGCTGGAGGCGATCAACGAGCGTCTGCATGCGCTCGGCGTCACATTCCATCTCAGTGAGGTCAAGGGCCCGGTGATGGACCGGCTGCGCCGCGGCGATTTCCTGCAGCATCTCAGTGGCAAGGTTTTCCTCAGCCAGCATCAGGCGGCGCTCGAGCTTGCCGCCGGACCTTCACAAACCAGGATCACAACCTCCCAACCAGACTAAGGAGATTTTCATGACCATACGGATTGGCGACACTGCCCCAAATTTCAAGGCCGACACCACAAACGGCCCGATCGATTTCCACGAGTGGATCGGCTCGTCCTGGGCGTTTTTCTTCAGCCATCCAGCTGATTTCACCCCGGTCTGCACCACCGAAATGGGCCGCACCTCGCAGCTTTCCGACCAGTTCGCAGCCCGCAACGTCAAGCCGATCGGGCTGTCGACGGACGGCGTCGAGGAGCACATGGCCTGGATCAGGGACGTCAACGACACGCAATCGACCACCCTGACCTTCCCGATCGTGGCCGACAAGGACCACAAGGTGGCCGAGCTCTATGACATGATCCATCCCAATGCGAGCACCACCGCCGCCGTGCGGTCGGTGTTCATCATCGATCCGGACAAGAAGATCCGCCTGACGATGACCTATCCGATGAATGTCGGCCGCAACTTCGATGAGATCATCCGGGTCATCGACGCCCTGCAGCTGGCTGACGCAAAGACGGTCGCCACCCCCGCTGACTGGCGTCCGGGCGGCAAGGTCATCATCCCGACTTCCGTCAGCAACGAGGACGCCAAGGGCATCTTCCCGCAGGGTTGGGAGGAGATCCGCCCTTATCTCCGCGTCACCGAAGTCGGCTGAGGCTGTCGCAACAGAAAACGCCCGCTGTGAAGCGGGCGTTTTTGTTCAGTCAAACGGCGATGAGGCAGCCATTTCCCAAGATCAGGCAGATCAATTCAGCGGGCGGATCCGTACCGCCAGAAGGTCGATGCTCTTTCCGGCGCCGGAAATGTCGCTGTTGATCACCAGGTAACCGCCTTCATTCGGGGCCAGCGCCCTGTCGAAGTCGAGACTGAACAGCACATCGGTTGTGTCGTAGGTCACGTCAAAGCGGCGGCGGCCGCAATCGCCCAGTACCGAGAACTCGCATTTGACATAGATCTGCGTTGTCTCCGGCGAAGCGGAGCGGACGGTCAGCGCCAGCACCGACTGCCGGCCTGCAAGCGCCTGCATGACTTCAGGTCCGAGCGGCACCAGCACCTCTCCACTTGTGCCGCCGCTGCCCGACGAAATTCGAAGCGCAGTGCTTTCCTCTTCCTCGATCACCTCCGCGCGGGCATTGCCGCGGACCTCCGGCGTGCCGTCGCGGCCGGGCGTGAACACATTCGCCCATTCTCCTGAAAATCCGGAGCCTGGATTGAGCTGTTGCGGCCCTCCGGCAAAATCATCCCGGCTGAGCGAAGGCGGAGGATTGGGTACGCCGGTGTCGCGTTCGGCTGCACTCTTGAGTGCGCCGCTTTCGATCAGCCACCAGACACCGATTCCCAGAAACGACAGCATGACCGCGGCAGAGAAGATCGAGGCAAACACCGGGCGCCGGCGCTTTTCCTTGCGCGGTTTTGGGGTCTTGACCTTCTTGGCCGGTTTTCCGGAACCGGAAGCCGGGGCCTTGATGTGCGCGGGACGCTCCTCGGCAGCAACGGAAACCGGAGCGCCTGCGCCTTCATGATCGCGCGCGTCGGGAGCAAAATCGAGATTGGCACCGGCAGCCGGCGCGCTTGGCCGCCGCGATACCGAACCCACGGTCGGTGCGGCTTGCTGCGGTGCGTCCACTCCGGCATCGGTGCCGTCGCGGGAGACATGGGTGACCTCCGGCTGATCATGTTCGGGGCCGAGGACCGCCTGCACATCGTAGACCGGCCGGGAAGTGGCAGGCGCCTCGGCTTTCGCCGGACCGGTGTCTGCGGGAAGTTCCACGGAAGGGGCAGCTGCTGCGGGTGCCGGCTCTTCGGCAGCGGGAGGGGTCCATTCGGCCTCGATCTCGGCAATCAGCAGTTCCAGCCTGTGCCGGTGATCATCCACCCGTTCCGGATCGGTGATGCCCTGCCGCTCGAGGCTGCGGTCGAGCGCCGCCCTGGCGGAATCGTAAATACGGCGGCGGGCCTGCGCACCGGGTATTCCCGCCTTGTCCAAAGCCCCGCGAATTGCCGCTTCCATGCCGGTCAATGGTCTGTCTCCGTGCCACGCGGTCCGGCCACAGCCGGTCCGCAAAAATCAGTTCTGGCACCCCCGGGTCACCAGGGCCCGGTTCAGACAGGATGCCGTGGTCAAATCGCCATCTGGCCGCCCGTGCCTTCCTGCTGTGCGTATCCGCTAACCCGGTAAAACTCAAGCTTGCTCGAAAAACGGGGCCAATCGGCCTGTGGAGTTGGGCTGGCCAAGTCAAGTCTTTTCAGTGCCGGTGGGCTCTGCTATGGAAATTGACGTTTGCGTAAACGTCATTGTGATTTGCGAGGCCATATGACCCTTCCCGCCGTTCTCCAGACCAATTTCCGGCTTCCAGTCGTTGCCGCACCCCTGTTCATCATTTCCCATCCGCCGCTGGTCATGGCCCAGTGCAAGGCGGGTATCATGGGGTCGTTTCCCGCGCTCAACGCCCGCCCCGAAGCCCAGCTTGACGAATGGCTCGCCGAAATCACCGAAGGCCTCGCCGATCACACCGCCAAGAACCCGGACCGCCCGGCCGCTCCCTTTGCCGTCAACCAGATCGTCCATCGCTCCAACAAGCGGCTCGAGCACGATCTGACCATGTGCGTCAAATACAAGGTGCCGGTGGTGATCTCGTCGCTCGGCGCTGTGCCCGAAGTCAACGCCGCGATCCATTCCTATGGCGGTATCGTGCTGCATGACATCATCAACAACCGCCATGCCCATTCGGCCATCAACAAGGGCGCTGATGGACTGATCGCGGTCGCCGCCGGCGCCGGTGGCCACGCCGGTCCGCTCTCGCCCTTTGCGCTGGTCCAGGAAATCCGCGAATGGTTTGACGGACCGCTGCTGCTTTCGGGCTCGATTGCCAACGGCGGAGCCGTTCTCGCAGCCCAGGCCATGGGGGCCGACATGGCCTATATCGGCTCGCCCTTCATAGCCACCGACGAGGCCCGCGCAACTGATGATTACAAGCAGATGATCGTCGACAGCGAAGCCAAGGACATCGTCTACTCAAACTTCTTTACCGGGATTCCGGGCAACTACCTCAAGCCTTCGATCACCGCATCCGGCCTTGATCCGGACAATCTACCTGAGGCCGATCCGACCAAGATGGACTTCGACAAGTCGACATCCGGACCGAAGGCCTGGAAGGAAATCTGGGGCTCCGGGCAGGGTATCGGAGCGGTCAAGAAGATCGGCCCGGTGTCCGAACTCGTCGACCGGCTGGAGACCGAATACAATGCCGCCCGCACGCGCCTGGCGCTTTAGGTCACTCTTCCCGGCGCCGCCGGAACTCCGGATGCAGTCCCGATGGGATCGCATCCGGTCATCTTTGTTGACTGTTTTACACTGCGAATGACTGGACAGCCGCACCACTTTGCTCTCAAATCCCGGGCGTCGGGATAGTCGAAGGAGCGCTGTCATGGATTTCCAAACCGCTGTCAGGACCTGTTTCCAGAAATATGCCACCATATCCGGCCGCGCCCGGCGTTCCGAATACTGGTGGTTCGCGCTCTTCCTGCTGATCGGCAATGGCGTGCTGAGCCTGGTCGACACCATCCTGTTCGGGGATGCCAACGTGTTATCCGCCATCTTCAGCCTGGCAACCGTCGTCCCCTCGATCTGCGCAGGCGGGCGCCGGCTTCATGACACGGGCCGCTCGGCCTGGTGGTTGCTCTTGGGGCTGATCCCGCTGATCGGCTTTCTCGTGCTGCTGTGGTGGTTCGTCCAGAAGGGCACTGATGGCAGCAACGAGTACGGCCCCGATCCGCTGGCCGGCGACCAGACCGGACTGTAGGCGGGCAAAAGCTGCGGAAGTCGGCTCCCTGTCCGGGCGAAAGCCTGCGGTGGCTGGCATGCCCAAAAACTGCAACGCTATCTACATGCTGACTTGAATTTGCACCGCAATCACGGTATTTGCGCTCCATCATGCGGGCGCGGAGCCAAAACCCCGAACCCGCCGATGAACTGGCCTGCCGCTTTAGCTCAGTTGGTAGAGCACGTCATTCGTAATGACGGGGTCACGTGTTCGAGTCACGTAAGCGGCACCATTTCCCGATCTTGTAAAAGCGTCTTTCTCCGCAGCATGTGTGTGCATCAGCCGGCGATCTGGCGCGCCTGTCTCTTCCCGCCGCGGATGTTGATCCAGTTGGCCAGGATGATGATGCCTCCGCCGAGCAGGATGAAGACGTCGGCCCTTTCACCGAACAGTATGGCGCCGATGATGACGATCAGCGGCAGCCGGGCAAAGTCTATCGGCATGACGAAACTTGCCGGCGCCAGCGACAGCGCGGTGGTCAGGCAGTAATGCGCCAGCAAGCCTGCGGCGCCGATCACCAGCAGCCATGGCAGCGTTGCGAGCGTCGGCCAGGTGACCGAGGGCTGCAGCACCAGCGCCACAAAACCGAAGCCCAGCTGAAACAAGGTCAGCCAGAACAGGATCGAGACAATGCTTTCGTGACGGGTCAGTGCCTTGGTCATGATGATGGTGGCTGCGAAGAAGATCGCCGACATGGCCGCGGTGATCAAACCGGGCTCCAGCGAGCCGAAATCCGGCCGCGCAACAACGAGAATGCCCAGAAAGCCCAGGCCTGCGGCAATGATCTTGGAGCCGGTCAGCCTTTCACCCAGAAACGCGAAGCTCAACAGGATGACCCAGACGGGTGTCGTGAACTCGAGCGCGAACACCTGCGCCAGCGGGATTGACGCGAGAGCAAAAAACCAGAGGTTCTGTCCGGTGAAGTGGAACAGGTTCCGGAAGAAATGCTGTTTCAGCCGGTTACGCCTGACCTCGCCAAGCCGGCGGCTTGCGCTGGCCAGACCCAGAACGATGATGAGGCCTACCAGAGAACGGAACGCCATGATCTCGAAGGTCGAGTGGACAGCCGAGACATAGCGGCCCGCCACGGCCATGGCCGAGAAGGAACTGATCGATCCGCACATCCAGAGGGCAGCCTGGACCGGCCGGTAGGTTTGGGACATGCGCGGGGCTCTCCGTGTTTCCGGCCGGAGAACCCTGTGCCGAAGACTCACTTGTGGACATACCGGTTTAGGCCAACCGGACGGCGGCGACAATCACCCTGGCACCGGTCGGCGCATTTCGGGCTTTTGATAAGTTGCCGCATCACGATGTACCCTTGTCAATTGCGCTTTGAGGTTTCTCGCCTTACCGTCCCGATTGGATTGGGGAACGGGAGGGCGGCACAATGCATCTACTGGTGATCGGAGCAGCCGGGATGATCGGCCGCAAGTTGCTGAGTGCCGTTGTGGCCTCCGGCAGGTTGGGTGATCGCGACGTGTCCAGGCTGACACTCGCGGACGTGGTCAAGCCGGAAATTCCGGCAGGGTTTTCAGGCGAGGCCGCAGGCCTTGCGCTCGATATCTCCGATCCCCGAGCCGCACGCCAGCTGGTCGCCGGCCGGCCCGATGTGATCATTCATCTGGCGGCCATTGTCTCGGGAGAGGCGGAACTGGATTTCGACAAGGGCTACCGGATCAATCTCGATGGGACCCGCCACCTCTTTGATGCGATCCGTCATCTCTCCGAAATGGACGGCTATTGCCCGCGCGTGGTGTTTTCGTCTTCCGTCGCGGCCTTTGGCGCTCCCGTGCCCGACGAGATCGACGATACCTTCCTGACCGCGCCGCTGACCAGCTACGGCACGCAGAAGGTGATCGGCGAATTGTTGCTGCAGGATTACACCCGCCGCGGCTTTTTTGACGGGATGGCTATCCGCCTGCCGACGATCTGCATCCGCCCCGGGCTGCCCAACGCGGCTGCATCGGGATTCTTCTCGGGCATCTTGCGCGAACCGCTGGCGGGCAAGCCGGCCGTCCTCCCGGTCCCCGATACGGTCCGGCACTGGCATGCAAGCCCGCGCGCCGCTGTCGGCTTCCTGATCCATGCCGCGACGATGGACACGGGCCCGGTCGGACATCGCCGGGCGCTCAACATGCCCGGAGTATCGGCCACGGTGGCAGACCAGATCGAGGCGCTGCGGCGCATTGCGGGAGACAAGGCAGTGGCGCTCATCCGCCGTGAGCCTGCGCCCGAGATCATGCGCATCGTCTCGGCCTGGCCGCGCGGCTTTGCCCCCGACAGGGCGCTGGCGCTGGGGTTCAGCGCCGAATCCTCGTTCGATGAGATCATCCGCATTCACATCGAGGACGAGATGGCGGGCGAGATCCGGGTCTGACCCGGTCGGCGGTTACTCGACCTGGGCGGTCACCTCGATCTCGATCAGCATTTCCGGTCGGATCAATTGGCAGACGATCATTGTCGCTGCAGGATCGATGCCGCTCAGATGTTCCGCCAGGACCGGCGCAACAAGATCAAAATGTTCGGGTTTGGTGATATAATACCTTACCCGCACCACGTCGCTCATGCTGGCTTCGAGAGCCGCCAGCGAGGCGGCAATCGTGGTCAAGCAGTTGCGCGCCTGGTCAGCGACGCTGGCCGGCATCTCCATGGCTTCATAGTCATAGCCGGTGGTGCCGGAGACGTGCACGAACGGCCCCTGACGCACGGCACGGGAATAGGCCGCGGCCTTTTCGAACGGAGATCCGGTGGAATATCTGTGTCTTTCGCTCATCTCGGTCGACCCTGTCTCTCGCCCCGACGTCTCAGCCGTGCGCCCAGTCCATGTAGAGTTCGCGGGTCTTGCGGCCTGTCGGCCCGGCCTGCAGTTCCCGGTCCTCAATCTTGATCACCGGAACCACCTTCGAGTGGTTACCGGTCGAGAAGATCTCGTCGGCATCCATGAAATCGGCAACGGAGAGCGATTTCTCCACCACTTCGGTGCCGGACTCACGCAGCAGACTGATGGCACGGGACCGGGTGATACCGGTCAGGAAAGTTCCGTTCGGAGCTGGCGTGAACACCACCCCGTCCTTGACCATGAAGATGTTGGATGTCCCGGTTTCGGCGACATTGCCGAGCATGTCGAGCACCAGCGCGTTGTCGAAGCCGCGGGACTTGGCTTCCATCACCGCCCGGCCGTTGTTGGGATAGAGGCAGCCTGCCTTGGCGTTGGTCGGCGCGGTTTCATAGGTCGGGCGGCGGAACGGCGAGACGGTTACCGAAAAACCGGAGGAGGCAATCATCGGGCTTTCAAACAGGCACAGGCAGAACCGCGTGGAGTCCGGGTCTGCCGGCACCGACATGTATCCGCCATGCTCGGCCCAGTACATAGGCTTGATGTAGACGGCGGTCTTGCCGTCGAACTTCTTCAGCCCTTCGCGTGCCAACGCCTCAATCTCGCCGGCTTCCATGGTGGCCCGCATTCCCAGCGCATCGGCCGAGCGATTGACCCGCGCACAATGCAGATCGAGATCTGGAGCCACCCCGTCAAACCAGCGCGCCCCGTCAAACACCGTCGAGCCGAGCCACATGGCATGGCTGACCGGTCCGATCAGCGGTGGATTGCCTTCGAGCCACTCGCCATCGACATAGGTCCAGGTCTTGGTGCGGGCTTGGGTGTTGACGGCCATGGTGTCCTCCTGCCGGTAAGTACTCTGTCACCCGACATTCGACCGCCGCTGGCCCTGCCGTCAAGTCATCCCGCCGCGACAAACCGCTGGCGCTTAGCCAATCGCACGATCCTTGCGTCCGGCCGCCCGGTCGGGAAACAATTGGACGTGTCCCGCACGGCCGGTGTGTGGTGGATGGCGCTTGACTGTTGCACTGCAACACGGGCATCGTGCGCCCAGTACGAGAGGAATTGTAAAATGGCCTACGCCGCTTATGTCTTTGACGCCTATGGAACCCTGTTTGATGTTCATTCCGCCGTGCGCCGTCACGCGGATGCCGTTGGACCGGATGGGCAGCTGCTGTCGGAGATCTGGCGGGCCAAGCAGCTGGAATACTCCTGGACCCGGGCGCTCATGGGCCAGTGGCGCGACTTCTGGGCGTTGACGGAAGAGGCACTCGACCATGCCTTCGAGCGCGTGCCAAGCGCAGACAAGAGCCTCAGGCTGCAATTGCTCGAGGCCTATTTCAGGCTCGACTGCTATCCGGAAGTTCCAGCCGTGCTCAAGGCACTGAAAGCCACCGGCGCAAGGGTTGCGATCCTGTCCAACGGATCGGTGAAGATGCTCGATTCGGCCGTCAGCAACGCCGCTCTCGACACGGTTATCGATGATGTCTTTTCGGTCGACGAACTCAAAACCTTCAAGACTGATCCGGCGGTCTATGACATGGTCACGACGGCCTACAGGCTCTATCCTGGCGCGGTGTCTTTCCAGTCGTCAAACCGCTGGGATGTTGCCGGTGCAACCAAGTTCGGCTTTCGTACGGTCTGGATCAACCGGGCCAGGATGCCCGACGAGTATCGCGACCTTTCGCCCTCGCTGATCCTGCCCGATCTCAACGGCGTCGAGTAGAACCCGGCGCGGGCGCACGGCCCCATTCACCAGCCCTTCACGCAAATGTCAGCGGGGATCCGGAGCCTGTGGCAAGTTCGCCACAAGCCAGACGTGGGAAAGTCACAATCGGAACTCAAATGTGCCCCAGCGCGTTGAGTCGGGCCGGGGAAATCTCCGGACGGACGTCGGCGACGATTTCCATTTCTTGAGACCTGAGGATTTCCGCGGCATGACCGGATTGAATGACGAACGACAGAACTTGACCGGTGTGTCAGCAAGCGCAAGTGCAACATCGCACCTGACCAGGCGGAGCTTTCTGGCGCTCGGAACGGCGGCAACCGCCACGCTGGCCGGATGCGCTGGCCCCCAGACCACGCAACAATTTGTGGCTGACACCTCGCCCACCTACCGTGTACCCGACAATCGCGGATCCGGACTGGTCGGCCGCTCGTCCTATTATGACAGCATGTACGGCCCCAAGCTTGATGAGCCTTTCCCGCTGCCGGCCATTCCCTATCAGGAAATCGACCCGGCGTTTCTGCGCCAGGAAGTGGCCGACCCCACCGGTGAACGCCCCGGGACGATCGTCGTTGACACGTCCCAGCGCTTCCTGTTCCTGGTGCGCGAGAACGGCCGTGCCATGCGCTACGGCGTCGGCATCGGACGGGACGGCTTCGCCTGGTCGGGCCGTGCCGTCGTGCAGTGGAAGCAGAAATGGCCGAAATGGACGCCGCCTGCTGAAATGATCGCGCGTCAGCCCGAGCTCGAGCCCTATTCGGCTGCAAACGGAGGCATGGCGCCCGGCCTCGACAACCCGCTCGGGGCCCGTGCGCTCTATATCTTCCAGAACGGCGAAGACACGCTCTACCGCCTCCATGGCAGTCCCGAATACAAGTCGATCGGCAAGGCCGTGTCGTCAGGCTGCGTGCGGTTGCTCAATCAGGATATCTGCGACCTCTACGACCGGGTGCCGACGCGGACTCCGATCCTGGTGATCTGAAGCCTTCCCCGCCCGATGTGGCTCCGGAAGCCGCATCGGGCGCCTCTTTTCATGCCTCAAGCTTCCTCTGTGTCGGACGTTCCCGGATTGCAACGTCCTGACTATTGAGCAGATTTGCCCGCTCGTGCTATCTCGAACCCAGATTGGTCTTGCAGCCGGGTGTGATACCGGCATCGACTTCCGGGATACGGGAATGCCTCAGACGCCTCGCATGCTTGCCGCGACCGCGGCCTTGTCCAGTCTTCTCCTGTCCGCGGGGTGCGTGCCCCAGGAGTCCGGCTGGGCGACGTCATACCTGCCTGACCACAATGCAAAGATCCCGGTAATCATGCCGCAGAGTGCGCCGTCGATTTCGCAGCAGTTCTACCGGGATCCGGATGGGTCTGGTCATCTGGGAATCGATATCGTCGACAGGATCGGCACCCCGGTGCTCGCTGCCGCGGGTGGTCAGGTGACAGGCTCCTATTTTGAGCCCGCCTATGGCAACCGGGTGACCATAGATCACGGACCCGGCCCTGACGGGTTGAGAGACATCACGGTATACAAGCATCTCAACAGCCGGAAAGTGTCAAAGGGCGACAGGGTCGAGCGGGGCGAGATGATAGCCACCCTTGGAAACACCGGCGCACTCGCTGGCGGCATTCCGCACCTGCACTTCGAGGTGCATCGCGAAGTCCGGCCGAACGTCACCAGGGCGATAGATCCGCAAAGGATCTGGGTGGGTGGCGTCGGGCAGGTCAGTTGCTTTGATCCTGCCGCGACGACAGAGCCGGACGGGTTCCGGACCACCTATCCCGTCCCTTGCCGTTCCGGCGCCAACAGGTCGCCGGATGCGGCCCAGGATAACCGGAAAGGCTTGGCGAGCCTGGTCAAAAGCCCTTCTTGAGGGACCCCAGGATGCCCCGCACCAAGGCGCGGCCAAGCGATGTCGCGGCCGATCGCGCAACCGACTTGATCACCGTTTCGGTCACGGTCTGGCGCTGGTAGCCCGGACGCGAGCGGCTCGACCTCTTGCGCCGGGAGGACTTGCTCCGGCCGCGATCGTCCTCGTCATCCTCGTCGCCATAGCCGGGCAGGGTCCAGCGCCGGCTTTCGGGCCGTTCCTGATCCTTCTCCTCCTCGCGGCGGCGCTCCTCTTCCTCGGCCTTCGCGGCCTCCTCTGCGCGGCGCGCCAGCATCTCGAAGGCGCTGTCGCGGTCAAGATCGGTATCATATTGTCCGGCAACCGGGCTGACGGCCATCACCTTCTGGCGTTCCGGTTCGGTGATCGGACCGAGCCGCGACGCAGGCGGCCGGATGAGTGTCCGTTCGACCATTGAGGGTACGCCCTTGGCACCCAGTGTCGAAACCAGCGCTTCACCGACACCCAGTTGCGTGATCGCCTCGAAGCAGTCGAAGGCGGGATTGGGCCGGAACGTCTCGGCCGCAACCTTCACCGCTTTCTGCTCGCGCGGCGTATAGGCGCGAAGCGCATGCTGGACCCGGTTTCCGAGCTGGGAAAGTACGGTTTCGGGGACATCAAGTGGGTTCTGGGTGACGAAATAGACCCCGACACCCTTGGAGCGGATCAGCCGCACCACCTGCTCGACCCGGTCAATGAGGATCTTCGGCGCCTCGTCAAACAGCAGATGCGCCTCGTCGAAGAAGAACACCAGCCGTGGCCTGTCGGGATCACCGACTTCTGGAAGCTCCTCGAACAGTTCCGACAGAAGCCACAACAGGAAGGTGCCGTAGAGTCGTGGATTCATCATCAGCTTGTCGGCTGCCAGCACCGAGATTGCGCCGCGTCCGTCATTGGTGGTGCGCATGATGTCGGAGATCTTGAGCGCCGGCTCGCCGAAGAAGTGCTCGGCGCCCTGCTGCTCGAGCACCAGCAGCCCGCGCTGGATCGTGGCCAGTGACTGCTTGGTGATGTTGCCATACATGGCCGAAAGGCTTTCGGTCTCGCCCGCCATGTAGTTGAGCAGCGCGCGCAGGTCCTTCAGGTCGAGCAGGGGCAGCCCATTCTCGTCGGCCAGCTTGAAGGCGATGTTGAGCACGCCTTCCTGGGCGTCGGACATATCCATCAGCCGCGCCAGGAGCAGCGGCCCCATTTCCGAGATCGTGGTGCGGACGCGGTGGCCCTTCTCGCCGAACAGGTCCCAGAAGATGACCGGAAATTCCTGAAACTCGTAGGGATCGAGCCCGATCGTCTTGGCCCGCTTTTCAAGAAAGTCCTTGTACTCGCCAATTGCGGCAATGCCCGAAAGGTCACCCTTGACGTCTGCGCAGAACACCGGAACGCCGGCATTGGAAAAGCTCTCGGCCAAAATCTGCAGCGTCACGGTCTTGCCGGTGCCGGTCGCGCCGGTGACGAGGCCGTGGCGGTTGGCGTATTTCAGATCGAGATATTCGCCCTTGTTGATGCTGTCGTCGGGGTTGCGGCTGGTGCCGACGTAAAGCTTGCCTTCTTCGAGCATATCGTCCTCGTGCTGCGCCGCGAGCGGCGGTTGGGCTTTCGCATGCGCCGCGCGCAAGCATCTCGACCACTTATAGGCAAGCCCGCACTGATGAACAATGCTTCTCGCCCCGGTTGATCAGCGAGGCTGAATGAACCGGCATCCTCCGAATGATCGGGATCCGCGCCAGCCTCGGGAAAGCTTGTCTCTCTAGGTTCGGGTAGCTGATTGTCAGGGGAACGACGGGCACCATGAACCATGGGGCGACAACGAGGCCTGTATCCATCTGCCGGCCCGGCGGGCCAGCGGATGGCTTGCGTCATTGCAGCTCCGATCCGGGAGCGGTTTCATGAAGGTTGTCATTCTGGCCGGAGGTCTGGGCTCGCGGCTCTCGGAAGAAACCCATCTGCGGCCCAAGCCCATGGTGGAGATCGGTGGCAGGCCGATTCTCTGGCACATCATGAAGCTTTACCACACCCACGGTCTGCGCGATTTCATCATCTGCTGTGGCTTCCGCGGCTATGTGATCAAGGAATACTTCGCCAACTACGCGCTGCACATGTCGGACATGTCCTTCGACATGTCCGACAACACCGTCCATTTTCACCGGCAGAGCGCCGAGGACTGGCGGGTGACACTGGTCGATACCGGCGAAAACACCCTCACTGGCGGACGCCTGAAACGGGTGGCCCCCTATCTCGAAGGCGAGGACAGTTTCTGCTTCACCTATGGCGACGGGCTTTCGGATGTCGACATATCCGCCACCATCAGGTTTCACAAATCCCATGGACGGCTTGCCACGGTAACAGCGGTGCGCCCGCCCGCCCGCTTCGGCGCGCTCAAGCTCGACGGTGACAAGGTCCAGGGCTTCATCGAAAAGCCGGAAGGCGAAGGCGGCTTCATCAATGGCGGCTTCTTTGTTCTTTCCAACCCGGTACTTGAGCGTATCGAGGGTGACCGCACCAGCTTCGAGGGCGAGCCGTTGTCCGCTTTGGCGGACGAGAACGAATTGCGGGCCTTCTTCCACCGCGGCTTCTGGCAGCCGATGGATACGCTGCGCGACAAGACCATGCTCGAGGCGCTCTGGACCGAAGGGAGCGCGCCTTGGAGAAGCTGGTGATCGAGGGACTTCCCAGCCGTGACTTCTGGCGCGGGCGCAAGGTGCTTCTTACCGGTCACACCGGGTTCAAGGGTGCCTGGCTGCTGTTCTGGCTGGAAGCCATGGGTGCGCGGGTAACCGGCTGCTCGCTGGCGCCGGAGCAGCCACGATCATTGTTCGCTGAGTTGCATGCGCCCGAACGGCTGGCAAGCGAGACCATCGATATCCGCAATGCAGATGATCTTGAGGGTCTTGTCAGGCGGGCGCGGCCCGAGATCGTCTTCCATCTTGCCGCCCAGTCCCTTGTGCGGCGCGGGTACAGCGATCCGCACGGAACCTTCGCCACCAATGTCGAAGGGACCAACAATCTGCTGCAGGCCCTGGCGCAGGTGAAGACTGTCCGGGCGGTTGTCGTGACCACGACCGACAAGGTCTACCGCAACGTCAATGACGGACGCGCCTTCGTCGAAACCGATCCTCTTGGCGGACATGATCCCTATTCCGCCAGCAAGGCGGCCTGTGAAATGGTGGTCGAAGGCTGGCGCAGCCGGCTCGCCGACGAGGGATGCAGCATCGCCACCGCCCGGGCCGGCAACGTGATCGGCGGCGGAGACTGGGCCGGGGATCGGCTGATCCCCGATGCCGTCCGGGCCTGGTCATCGGGCGAAACGCTCAAGGTCCGGCGACCCGAGGCGACGCGGCCCTGGCAGCATGTGCTCGAACCACTGCGCGGCTATCTGGTGCTTGCCGAAAGCCTGGCCTCGGCAGATGCGTCGGCTCCGGCTTACAATTTTGGCCCACGCGCGGAGAGCGCTTCGGTCCGCACCGTACTGTCGCTGGCGGCACGCGAGTTTGGTGAGGTGCGAACCGATTTCGCAGACACCCCTGAAGGGCCGGCGGAAGCACACAAGCTTGATCTCGATCCTACCTTGGCAGAAACCGGCCTTGGCATTCGTGGTCTCTGGGACCTCGACAGGACCGTAACCCGAACCGCCGGCTGGTACCGGGATTTCCTGTCCGGCCGCCCGGCGCGGGAATTGTGCGAGGCCGATTGCTGCGCCTATCTCGAGGACGTCCGGCGCGCGGCGATGGCGTGCATCCGGTGAGTGCGTCCCCGTTCACGCTGACCCCCTTGATGCCCGATTGCGAAAACGGGCCGGTGCTGGTGCAGCGCAAACCCTTTGTCGACGAGCGTGGCGTCTTTACCCGCATCTTCTGCGCTGAGGCTCTTGCGGAAATCGGCTGGCCCGGCCCTGTGGCGCAGATCAACCACAGCCGCACCTCCAGGGCCGGAACATTGCGCGGGATGCACTACCAGAGACCGCCGCATGCCGAGGCCAAGCTGGTCGTCTGCATTCGCGGCGCCGTCCACGATGTCGCCGTCGACATCCGTCGGGACAGCCCCTCCCGTCACGCGCATGTTGGCGTCGAGCTTTCAGCGGACGCCGGCACCGCCATCCTGATCCCGGAAGGCTTCGCCCACGGGTTCCAGGCGCTGACCGATGATGTGGAGCTGATCTATATCCATTCTGTCGCCTACAACCAGCAACACGAAACCGGCCTGCGTCATGACGACCCTGCGCTCGGCATTGCCTGGCCGCTGCCGGTTACAGGTCTTTCGGCGCGTGATGCCGCCCATCCGGTGATCGCCGCAGCGGGGCAATTCTCATGATGCGTTGCAGGCATTGCGGTGACACCGATTTCATTCCGTTTCTCGATCTTGGCGAAGCACCGCCCTCCAACTCCTATCTCGATGAGGCAGGCGTGTCCCGGCCGGAGAAGCGGTATCCGCTTGTCATCCGTACCTGCACGGAATGCTGGCTGACCCAGACCGAGGATTTCGCCGACCGGGAGGAGTTCTTCTCCGGGGACTACGCCTATTTCTCCTCTTTCTCCAAAACCTGGCTCGAGCACGCCAGGACCTATGTCGCCTCGATGCGCGACCGTTTCGCTCTTGGCCCCGGCAGTCTCGTCGCCGAGGTCGCCGCCAATGATGGCTACCTGCTGCAATATGCGCGCGAATTCGGCATTCCCTGCTACGGCATCGAGCCGACCCGCAGCACCGCCGAAGCCGCGCGCGCCAGGGGCATCGAGATCGTCGAGGAATTCTTCGGACGGGAACTGGCGGACAGCCTTGCAGCCGAGGGGCGGCAGGCCGATCTCATCGCCGCCAACAACGTGCTTGCCCACGTACCCGATATCAACGATTTCGTCGGCGGCTTCGCAACGCTTCTCAAGGCTGAGGGTGTCGCGACCTTCGAGTTCCCGCATCTCTACGAAATGGTCCGCGGCAACCAGTTCGACACGGCCTATCACGAGCACTACTCCTACCTGTCGCTGCTCGCCGTCTCCCGCATCTTCAAGGCCAACGGCCTGACGGTCTTCGATGTCGAAACCACCCCGCACCACGGTGGCAGTCTCCGGGTCTTTGCCTGTCGCAGCGATCACGCCGCCCATCAGGTGACGCCGGCGGTCGAAGCCATGCTCGACACCGAACGCCGCGCCGGAATGGACAGCCGCGATTTCTATTCCGGCTTCCAGGCAACGGCGGAAGCGGCGCGGGACGGTTTCCGCGGTTTTCTCGCCGAAGCCCGCGCAGCCGGTTTGAAAGTTGCAGCTTACGGTGCTGCCGCCAAGGGCAACACGCTTCTCAATTTCGCCGGTGTCGATGCCGGCGACATCGCCTTCGTCGTCGACCGGAATCCGGCCAAGCAGGGGCGCTTCATGCCCGGCTCGCACATTCCGATTGTCGGGGAAGATCGGCTCATCTCCGACCAACCAGACAGGGTGGTAATTCTGCCATGGAACATAGAGACAGAAATCAGGACCCAGCTTACCTTTATCAGCGACTGGGGTGGACAGTTCGTGACCGCGATTCCGAAGCTGGCGATAAGAAGCTAGCGGCCAAGGTCGAGGTTGAGCTGACCGAGAAAAAGGCCAAGGTTGCGACAGCGCTTACAGGCAAGTCCGTCGGCTGACTGGACCAGACACCTGGTCAGGAATGATGCCAAAGGCGTATCTCATCACGCCTTGAGCGCACCCTTGATCACGTCGGCAACGCGCGCCTGTGCCGCTTCATCCATGTCGTGATAGCTCGGCAGGTTGATGGCGCGGGCGGCAATGTCGCGGGCATTCGTGCTGCCGGGCCTGGCTTCGAACATCGGCAGTTCGGACAGCGGCCAGAAGAACACCCGCGCATCGATATCGGCCTGCTTGAAGGCCTCGATCAGCTGCTCGCGGCTGACCCCGGTATCGCGATCAAACACCACCGTCGGCATCCAGTAGCCATTGGTGACGCCGGCGGGTTCCACATTCAGAGAAATGCCGTTCACCCCTGCCAACAGCTCGCGGTAGTGCGCCATGATCCGCCGCTTGCCGTCGATCAACTCGTCGATACGTTCCATCTGCGCGCAACCAATGGCCGCGGCAATGTTTGACATCTTGAACTTGTATCCGGTCATCAGCGGGAAGAACTGGCGCGGCTCACTTGCGTCGCGGCCATGGTTGGAAAGCGTATTCACTTTCTCGAAAAGCGCCGTGTCGTTGGTGACGAACATGCCGCCTTCGCCGGTGGTCATCGTCTTGGTTCCGTGAAACGAGAACGTGCCGAAGGCGCCCATCGACCCGGCGCGCTTTTCGCCCCAGGCGGAGCCGATCGCCTCGGCTGCGTCCTCGACAATGGCGATGCCGTGGCGCTCTCCGACATCTAGAAGCCGGTTCATGTCGCACATCGAGCCGTAGAGATGGACCGCCATGATCGCCTTGGTCCTGGGTGTGATCGCCGCCTCCACTTGCGCCGGGTCGGCGCACCATGTGTCTGCCAGAATGTCGACGAAAACAGGTGTGGCGCCGAGATGGACGACGGGCGCCACCGAGGCGATCCAGTTGGTGTCCGCCATGATCACCTCGTCGCCGGGCCCGATGCCCAGCGCCGCCAGTCCGAGATGCAGGGCCCCGGTGCAGCTTGACGTCGCGATCGTGTGCCTGACGCCAAGATGGGCCGCGAAGTCGCGTTCCAGCCGGTTGAGATAGTCGTAGCACTGTGCGCCCCAGCCGTTTCGGGCGGCGTCTGTGGCGTAGCTGACTTCCAGCTCCGTGATGGATGGTTTGGTATAGGCAATGCGTGCTGTCATGGAAGCTTTTCCAGCGGTCGGTCCGCCTCTGTCTAGCGCTCCGACCCTGCGTGGAGATTGCGCCGCGCGCCAAAATAGCTGTTGGCGGCGCCAGCCAAATTTGGCATGAGGTGGAAGCGAGCAACAAGGGGACCGCCATGCGCACCGTCTATGTCAATGGAAGCTATGTGCCGGAAAACGAAGCCAAGATCTCGGTCTTCGACCGGGGCTTCCTGTTCGGCGATGGTATCTACGAAGTCGCTTCGGTGCTGGGCGGCAAGCTGATCGATTTTCCGGCCCACATCGCGCGGCTGCACCGTTCCGCCGGCGAACTCGGCATGCGCTTTAGCGTAAATGACGATGAGTTGCTGGCAATCCACCGCGAACTGGTCAGCCGCAACCAGGTCGAGGAAGGCGTGGTCTATCTGCAGATGACCCGAGGCGCCATCGACCGGGATTTCCTCTTCGATACCGAAAAGCTTACGCCAACGCTGGTGCTGTTTACCCAGAGCCGTCCGCTGATCGATACGGCGGTGGCGAAGAACGGCATGAAGGTCGTCTCGATACCGGACCTGCGCTGGGGCCGTTGCGACATCAAGACGGTGCAGTTGCTCTACCCCTCGCTTGGCAAGATGGAAGCCAAGGCGCGCGGCGCCGATGATGCCTGGATGGTGCGCGATGGCGTGGTCACCGAAGGCACCTCCAACAATGCCTTCATCGTCACCAAGGACGGCACCATCGTTACGAGGCCGTTGTCGCACTCGATCCTGCCCGGCATTACCCGCGCAGCCCTGATGGTCTATTCGGAAGCCAATGGCACCAAGGTCGAGGAGCGCGAATTCACCATCGAGGAAGCGAAGAACGCCGCGGAAGCCTTCATCACCTCTGCCTCCGTCTTTGTCGGACCGGTGATCTCGATCGACGGCGTAGAGCTGTCGGGCGGTAAGCCCGGTCCGGTCACGCTCGGCCTGCGCAAGACCTATATCGAGGAAAGCCTCAAGCGCGCTCTGTAATGTCGAGCCGGGCCGCAGGGACCCGGCTCGCATTTAATCTCAGACAGATTTGATAGCGCCGCCGTCGCAGCGGATCATCGATCCGTTGACGTAGCTCGCCCGCGCGCTGACGATGAATGCGGCCGTATTGGCGAATTCTTCGACCTCGCCGTAACGGCCGACCGGGATCTGGCCCTGGGCCGCCTTGGCAACCTCAGCCACATCCTTGCCCGACCGCTTGGCGTTGGCGGCATCGAGCTCCTTCAGCCGTTCGGTATCGATGCGGCCAGGAAGCAGCATGTTGAAGGTGATGCCGTCAGCCGCGGTTTCGTTGGCCATTGATTTCGACCAGCCGACGAGCGTCGAGCGCAGCGCGTTGGACAGTCCCAGATTGGGAATCGGCTGAATGACGCCCGAGGAGGCCACGGTCAACACCCGGCCCCAGACCTGCGCCCGCATTCCGGGCAGGAAGCGTGCGGTAATGTCCATCACGCTCATCACCATGATCTCGAACTGGCGGTGGACAACCGACAGGTCGGCCTCGCTCATCAGGCCGGGAGGCGGGCCGCCGGTGTTGTTGACCAGGATATCCAGGCCGCCAAACTCGCGCTTGACGGTTTCCTCAAGCAGCGCCGGCGTGGCCTTGTCGGTAAGGTCACTCACCACGAACCGTGCGGTGCCCGCGCCGCGCGCATTGATCGCCTCGACCGCCGCTTGCAGACGCGCGCCATCGCGTCCGGTGATCAGCACATCAGCGCCCTCGGCGGCAATGGCTTCCGCGATGCCAAGGCCCAGTCCGCGCGATGACGCCAGCACAAGAGCACGTTTTCCTGTCAATCCCAGATCCATGAAGTCTTTCCCTGTTTGCCTGTTGCCTGCTAAAGGCATGCCTATCAGTTGCCGCCCGAGGCCGAAAAGGTCAACCCCGGCAGAGCCGGGCAGATAGGGCAAGCTAATCCAGGGAGAACCCCAGCGTGGTCGAGATTACCATTCCGAAGCCTGATGACTGGCACCTGCACTTGCGCGACGGCGCCATGCTCGAAGGCATTCTGCCCTTCAGCGCCCGGCATTTCGCCCGCGCCATCATCATGCCCAACCTTGTGCCCCCGGTGGTCACCAGTGCGGATGCAGAAGCCTATCGCGACCGCATCATGGCGGCCTTGCCCTCAGGACTCGATTTCACGCCCTTGATGACGCTTTATCTGACCGAAGGCACCGATCCGGCGGATGTCGCAAGCGCCCATGCCTCGGGGCTGGTGACGGCGGTGAAGCTTTATCCCGCGGGTGCCACCACCAATTCCCACTCCGGTGTCCGCGACCTTGCCAAGGTCATGCCCGTGCTCGAGAAGATGGCCGAGATCGGCATGCCGCTGTGCATTCACGGCGAGGTCACCGATCCTGCGGTCGATATCTTCGACCGGGAAGCTGTCTTCATCGAAACCGTGCTCGATCCGCTGCGCCGAAACCTGCCCGGGCTCAAGATCACGCTTGAGCACATCACCACATCCAACGGCATCGACTATGTCATGGGTTCGGACGCCAACCTCGCTGGCAGCATCACCACGCATCACCTGATGATCAACCGCAACGCCATCCTCGCAGGCGGTATCAAGCCGCATTACTATTGCCTGCCTGTCGCCAAGCGCGAGAGCCACCGGCTGGCGCTTCGCAAGGCTGCGACTTCCGGTGACAGGCGTTTCTTTCTCGGCACCGATTCCGCACCCCATGTCGATCCCTTGAAGGAATGCGCCTGCGGTTGCGCCGGCATCTTCACCTCGATCAACACCCTGTCGTGCCTCGCCCACGTTTTCGAGGAAGACAAGGCGCTCGACAGGCTTGCCGGATTCGCGAGCCTTAACGGCCCGGCGTGGTACGGACTGCCGGTCAACAGCGAGACCGTGACACTGGTCCGGCGCGACCAGCCGGTGAATTGGCCCGACAGGATCGAGACCGGTGACGGGCCAGTGACGGTGTTCGACCCGCTTGTGCCCATCCACTGGGAAGTTGCCTGAGCGCACTTTAACCGCGTGGTCCGAACTGGTATTCGGATCCCCGAAACCCTCGCCGGACCTGGTGTCCGGGCCCGACCCTGGAGGCAACGCCGATGTTTTCCAACACGTTTCCCGACAAGGCGAAGATCGCCGAACTTGTTGCCAGCCAGCTTCTGGAAATCAAGGCGGTGCATTTCAACGCCACCGAGCCCTACAAGTTTGCCTCGGGGCTGATGAGCCCGGTCTACATCGATTGCCGCAAGCTCATTTCCTATCCGCGCATCCGCTCCGCGGTGATGGACTTCGCCGCCGCCACGATCCTGTCGGAAGCCGGCTTCGAGCAGTTTGACTGTGTGGCCGGCGGTGAGACCGCAGGCATCCCCTTCGCCGCCTTTCTCGCCGAACGGCTCGGCCTGCCGATGATTTATGTACGCAAGAAGCCCAAGGGCCATGGCCGCAACGCCCAGATCGAGGGCGAACTGCCCGAAGGGTCGCGGGTGCTGGTGATCGAGGATCTGACCACCGCCGGCGGATCGATGTTCACCTTCATCGACGCCATTCGCGCGGCGGGCTGCACGGTCGATCACGGCATTGCGCTGTTTTACTACGGCATCTTTGAAGAGGCCGGAAAGCGTTTCGCCAACGGCAATGTCGAGCTGCACTATCTCGCCACCTGGCGCGACGTGCTGGCTGCAGCGACAAGGCAGAAAGCCTTCGATCCGGCAACGCTCGCCTCTGTCGAGGCCTTCCTCGATGCGCCGCTTGAATGGTCGGCGCAGCATGGCGGCGTCTCCGAACTTCCGGCATAAGGCAAGGCAACCCTGTCCGCTTGGGCACCATGTGGAGGAGACACGATGATCATCTGTTGTGGCGAAGCGCTGATCGACATGCTGCCGCGGACATCGACACAAGGCGAGGACGCCTTTGCGCCCTATGCCGGCGGCGCGGTGTTCAATACGGCTCTGGCACTCGGTCGCCTCGGTGTCGACACCAGTTTCTTCACGGGTCTCTCGAGCGACATGTTCGGCGATATCCTGCGCGAAGCGCTGACCGCCAGCGGCGTCGACCACAGTCCGTGCGCGACACTTGATCTGAACACCACGCTGGCATTCGTCCGGCTGGTCGATGGCCACGCCAGCTACGCCTTCTTTGATGAAAACACCGCCGGGCGGATGATCACCGAAGCAAATCTGCCGGATCTCGGTGAAACCGTCGAAGCCTTGCACTTCGGCGCGATCAGCCTGATCTCCGAACCCTGCGGCTCCACCTATGAGAGCCTGATGCGGCGCGAGCAGGGATCGCGCGTCATGTCGCTCGATCCCAACATCCGGCCCGGCTTCATCACCGATACGGACAAGCACCGCGCCCGCATCGACCGCATGATCGCCATGAGCGATATCCTGAAGATGTCGGACGAGGACCTCGAATGGTTTGGCCAGCCCGACATGGAAACCGCGGCAAGGCTCTGGCTCGGGCAGGGGCCCAGCCTGGTGGTCTTCACCCGCGGTGCCAGGGGCGCCATCGGCTTTACCCGCGAACACACGGTCGAGGTTGACGGTGTCGCTGTCACGGTTGCCGATACGGTCGGCGCTGGCGACACATTCAACGCCGGCATTCTCGCTTCGCTGAAACGCGACAATCTGCTGACCAAGCAGGCGATGAAGACCCTCTCCGCTGATGCCATCCGCAATGCGCTCAGCCTCGGCGCCCGGGCCGCCGCCGTCACGGTCTCGCGGCCGGGCGCCAATCCGCCCTGGGCCCGGGAAATCGGCTTCTGACCGTTTTCTGATCAGGCCCTCAGGCGTCGCCGCGCATCTGACGAATGGTTTCTGCCAGCATCAGGGTCGAGCTGTCATGACCTTCGCCGCTGTTCTCGCCCTTGACCACCGGCAGCAGCGCGGTGGCGAGCTCCTTGCCAAGTTCGACACCCCACTGGTCAAACGCGTTGATCCCGAAGATCTGGGCTTCGACAAACACCCGGTGCTCGTAGAGTGCGATCAGCCGCCCAAGCGCAAAAGGTGTCAGCATCTCGTAGACGAAAGTGATCGACGGCCGGTTGCCCGGAAACGTCTTGTGTGGCGCAAGCCGGTCGGCCTCGCTCTCCGAAGTGCCACCGGCCATCAGCTGCGCCCGTGCTTCCTCCGTGGTGCGGCCGCGCATCAACGCTTCCGATTGCGCCAGGCAATTAGCGACCAGCAACTGGTGCTGATGCGCAAGCTGCGGCTCGTGGCCTCTGGCGGCGATCATGAATTCCACCGGGATCACGTCGGTGCCCTGGTGCAGCAGCTGGAAGAATGCGTGCTGGCCGTTGGTTCCGGGTTCGCCCCAGACGATCGGTCCCGATGCGGTCTCGACCGGCTTGCCGTCCAGTCCGACAGACTTGCCGTTCGATTCCATGTCGAGCTGCTGCAGATAGGCCGGGAACCGCGACAGGCGCTGGTCATAGGGAATGATCGCCCGGCTCGGATAGCCGCAGACAAGCCGGTGCCAGACGCCCAGAAGTCCAAGCAGCATCGGCAGGTTGCGCTCGATCGGAGCGGACTTGAAATGCTCGTCCATGGCCCGCGCTCCGGCCAGGAAATCTCCGAAACCGGTTTTGCCGATGGCAATCATCAGCGGCAAGCCGATTGCCGACCACAGCGAGTAGCGACCGCCGACCCAGTCCCAGAAACCGAAAACGCGGTCTTCCTTGAGGCCGAACCTGGCCACCTTGTCGAGCGCGGTGGAGAGCGCTGCGAAATGCAGGGCTACCGCGGCTTCGCCCAGGCTCGAGACGATGAATTCCCGCGCCGTTGCGGCGTTGGTCATGGTCTCGATCGTTGTGAAGGTCTTCGAGGCGACGATGATCAGCGTTGTTTCCGGATCGAGGCCGGACAAAGTGTCGGCAATATGCGCGCCATCGACATTGGAGACGAAATGCAGCCGCGGGCCGTCATGGTAGGGCGCCAGGGCCAGCGTCGCCATTACCGGGCCAAGATCCGAGCCGCCAATGCCGATATTGACCACATCGGTGAAGCGCTTGCCGGTTGCGCCGAGGATCGATCCGCTGCGCACCCCGTCCGAGAACCGTCCCATGGCGTCAAGCACCGCATGGACCTGCGGCACCACGTTCTCGCCATTGACGCGGATGTCGGCATCGGCTGCGGCTCTGAGGGCGGTGTGCAGAACCGCGCGGCCTTCCGTCGTGTTGATCGCCTCACCCGCAAACATCTGGTCCCGCTGCGCCTCGACACCGGCTGCCTTGGCCAGTCCGGAAAGCAGCGCCAGGGTCTCGTCATTCACCGCGCATTTGGAGAAATCCATCCGCAGATCGTCAAGCCCGACCGTGTAACGGCGAGCACGGCCGGAATCCTCTGCAAAGGCAGCCCGGAGGTCACGGGGCGCATCGCTTGCAAGGTGGGATTTGAGGGCGGACAAAGCCTGATGGGTGATCTTCGACAAGGCGGGAACTCCATGTTTGGGATGCCCACCTATGCGGCGAGGCCCGCGGGAAATCAAGTTTCCCGCGGGCCTCGTATGTCTTGAATCGAGTTTTCGCTCAGGCGTCGCGCAATTCGCGGCGCAGGATCTTGCCGACATTGGTCTTCGGCAATTCATCCTTGAACACAACGATCTTCGGGCGCTTGTAGTTGGTCAGCCCGGTGGCGCAATGTTCCTTCACATCGGCCTCGGTCAGGTTCGGATCCTTGCGCACCACAAACAGCTTGACCGCTTCGCCCGAATGCTCGTCGGGCACCGCAACGGCTGCGGCTTCGGCCACGCCCGGATGCGATACCGCAACTTCCTCGATCTCGTTCGGATAGACATTGAAGCCCGAGACCAGGATCATGTCCTTCTTGCGGTCGACGATCTTGGTGTAGCCGCTCTCGTCCATGAAGCCCATGTCGCCGGAGCGGAAATAGCCGTCATCGGTCATCACCTTGGCGGTCTCGTCCGCTCGGTTCCAGTAACCCGCCATCACCTGCGGACCCTTGATGCAGATCTCGCCGACTTCGCCCAGCGGCATCGACTTGCCATCCTCGTCACGGATGTCGATATAGGTCGAAGGCAGTGGCAAGCCGATCGTCCCGGAGAAATCATCGGCGTCAAACCGGTTGGCCGTGGCCACCGGAGCGGTTTCCGACAACCCGTAGCCTTCCGAGATCACGCAGCCGGTCAGTTGCTTCCAGCGATCCGCAACCGGTCGCTGTACCGCCATGCCGCCGCCAAGCGACAGCAGCAGCGGCTTGAAGTTCAGCTTCTGGAAGTCTTCGTTGTTGAGCAGCGCGTTGAACAGGGTGTTCAGTCCCGGAAAGACGTGGAACTCGTACTTGCCCAGTTCCTTGACGAAGCCCGGGATGTCGCGGGGGTTTGGAATCAGCAGGTTGTGTGCACCCTGCGACATGCCCATCAGCGCATTCACCGTCAACGCGAAGATATGGTAGAGCGGCAGCGCACAGACATAGAGCAGCACATCGGGTTTCTGCTTCTTGATGAAGGCTGCGGGAAGCCACAGGTCGTTCTGCGCCACGTTCGAAAGCACGTTGGCATTGGTCAGCGTGGCACCCTTGGACACACCGGTGGTGCCGCCGGTGTATTGCAGGAAGGCTACGTCATCGGGCTTCGAGTTTCCGGGCTTGAGTGTCTTTCCCTGGCCGGCGGCAAGCGCCGCCTTGAAGCTGACATGGCCGGGCAGAGACCAGTCCGGGACCATCTTCTTGACCTTGCGGACAACGAAATTGACCAGGTGGCCCTTCAGGCCCAGCAGGTCGCCCATGGTCGCCACGCAGACATGCTTGACGTCGGTTCTGGAAATCACCTGTTGCAGCGTCACTGCGAAGTTCTCGAGAATGAGAATGGCCTTGGCGCCCGAATCCTTGAGCTGGTGTTCAAGTTCACGCGGCGTGTAGAGCGGGTTGACATTGACCACCGTGTAGCCGGCGCGCAGTACAGCCGCCATTGCCACCGGCATCTGCAGGATGTTCGGCATCATCACCGCAACCCTGTCGCCCTTCTCAAGGCCAAGCGATTGCAGCCAGGCGCCGATCGCCGAGGACATGCTTTCCATTTCCGAATAGGTGATGGTCTTGCCCATGCAGGTATAGGCCGGCCGGCTGGCAAACCGCTTGAACGAATCCTCGATCAGCCCTGCGATTGACGAGTAGTGCAGCGCTCCGATGTCGGAAGCGGTGTTTGGCGGATAGGACGCCAGCCAGATGCGATCCTTGGCAGCAGTCGTGTTCATGATGTCTCACTCCCTCTTTATATCCGGATGCGGGCGCATGCCTTGGTGTGGCTGCTGCTCCTCTTCCCTCACGCCGGTTCCTTCAAGATTTAGAATGCCACGATCCCCGTTGCAATGCCTTCCCTTGACGTAAGCGTCAAAATTTCGTGCATTATTGGTCACAGCCTCTGGCTGAAAGCGCCCAGATGGCTTGAGAAGTCGTCAAATGCGCCGTCTCGGGTTTATCTGCCCACCGCATCGGCGCCCATTCCGACGATTGCCTCGTCAATCTCGCCGATGGCGCCCTTGTCCTTGCCGGTGTAGGGCAGTTCCTTCAGGATCGTCCGAATGACATTGATCCGGGCACGCCGCTTGTCATTGGCCTTCACCACGGTCCATGGCGCATGGTCGCTATGGGTTTGCTTGAGCATCAGGTTGCGCATTTCCGTGTAGTCATCCCACTTGTTCAGGCTGGAGATGTCCATCGGTGACAGTTTCCAGGACTTGAGCTTGCTGTGGCGGCGGTCGTGGAAGCGCTTGAGCTGCATTTCGCGTCCGATGTTGAGCCAGAACTTGAACAGGTGGATGCCAGCATTCACCGGCATGCGTTCGAAGTGTGGGGTTTCCTCGAGAAAATGCGCGTGCTGCTCGGGTGTGCAGAACCCCATCACCGGCTCCACCCCGGCGCGGTTGTACCAGGAGCGGTCGAACATCACGAATTCGCCGGATGTCGGGAAATGATCGACATAGCGCTGGTAGTACCATTGCCCGCGCTCGGTCTCGGTGGGTTTGGGCAGGGCCACGATGCGGGCCGACCGCGGGTTCATGTAGGCCCGGGTCGCGCCGATCGATCCGCCCTTGCCGGCCGCATCGCGGCCTTCGAACACCGAAATCACCCGCTTGCCGGTCTCGCCGAGCCAGGTCTGCACCTTGACCAGTTCAACCTGCAGCGCTTCGAGCGTGTCTTCGTACTCGTCACGATCAAGTTTCTTCTTGTAGGGATAGTTGTCCGACGTGAAGGCATGGTCATCCACCCAGTCCGGCAACTTCGGATCGTCGATGTCGAAGCTCCTCAGCTTGCCATCGACCTCGATCTCGACTGCCCGGCTGGTTGTATCGCTGCCCATTCTCTCTTCCTTTCGCTACGCGCTTCACCCTGAGAACGGACCGACGTCACGATGCTTCAACCGGGACGGGTCATCTCTTCGGGACGGACAATACGGTCGTAATCGGCCGCTGTCACGAGGCCGCTCTTGAGAGCCTCCTCACGCAAGGTGGTGCCGTTCGCATGCGCCTTCTTGGCAATCGCCGCCGCGTTATCATAGCCAATCGTTGGCGCCAGCGCGGTGACAAGCATCAGCGAGCGTTCCAGCGACGCCTTTATATTGTCCTTTCGGGCCTCGATGCCGACAACGCAATTGTCGGTAAAAGAGACAGCGGCATCGGCGAGCAGTTGCACCGACTGCAGGAAATTGTAGGCCATCACCGGATTGTAGACATTGAGCTCGAAATGCCCCTGGCTGCCGGCGAAGCTCAAGGCTGCATTGTTGCCGAACACCTGCACGCAGACTTGGGTCATCGCCTCGCACTGGGTCGGGTTGACCTTGCCGGGCATGATCGACGAGCCCGGCTCGTTCTCCGGCAGGGCCAGTTCGCCCAGACCCGAGCGCGGGCCTGAGCCCAGAAAGCGGATGTCGTTGGCGATCTTGAACAGCGCCGCCGCCGCGGCATTGATGGCGCCGTGCGAAAACACCATGGCGTCATGGGCGGCCAGCGCCTCGAACTTGTTGGGAGCGGTGACAAACGGCAACCCAGTTATGGCCGCGACACGCTCGGCCACTTTCTCGGCGAAGCCGACCGGCGCATTCAGTCCGGTGCCGACCGCCGTGCCGCCCTGGGCCAGCTCGTAAAGGCCGGGCAAGGTCGTTTCGATCCGGCGGATCGAGGAGGCGACCTGTGCTGCGTATCCGCCGAACTCTTGCCCGAGCGTCAGCGGCGTTGCGTCCTGCGTGTGGGTCCGGCCGATCTTGATGATCCCGGCAAAGGATTTCGCCTTGTCATCAAGGGCCCCATGCAGCTGTTTCAGCGCCGGCAGCAGGTGATGGACCAGCTGCTCGGCGCAGGCAATGTGCATGGCCGTCGGATAGGTGTCGTTGGAAGACTGGCTCATGTTGACATGGTCGTTGGGATGGACCGGTTTCTTCGATCCCATCTCGCCCCCCATCATCTCGATGGCGCGGTTGGAAATCACCTCGTTGGCGTTCATGTTGGACTGGGTGCCCGATCCTGTCTGCCAGACCACAAGCGGGAAATGCCCATCGAGCTTGCCGTCGATCACCTCCTGCGCAGCGGCCACGATGGCCTTGCCGGTCTCCGAATCAAGGCGGCCCAACTCCATGTTGGTTTCCGCCGCGGCCCGCTTGACGGTTCCCAGTGCACGCACGATCGAAAGCGGCTGGGTTTCCCATCCGATCTTGAAATTGCCGAGCGAGCGTTGTGCCTGCGCCCCCCAATACTTGTCTGCTTCCACCTCGATCGGGCCAAAGCTGTCGGTTTCGGTTCTGTAACTGGACATTCCGGGTATCCTGATCACCTGTTCTTTTGCCGGACCGGCCGGTTTCCCACTTGAAAGGCCACATCGTCATTGTGATTTCAAGTTGTGGAGTTAAACAAGTAGAGCATCACGCAAGCGGACAAGTCCGGACGGGGAAATCAATGGTCGAAAACACACAGGATCTGCCGGAAGGCGAAGAGGCCCGGACTGGTCTTGCCGCACGCCTCAGGTCCCACGTGCTCCCGCTTGTTCTGGCTGGTGTGGCCGCGATTGCCACGGTGCCTGCGGGTCTGGAGCCGTGGCAGGCTCTGATCGGCTACGGCGCCTTCGCGGCAGGTCTGCTGTTCTGGCGCACGGGCAAGGCCGGCGCCCGGTCTCGCGCGAGGAAAAAGGCTGCGAAACTGAACCCGCCGGATTTTGCCATTATCGAGGCGCTCGACATGCCTACGATCGTGTTCGACCGGGACACCCAGATCGTGCGCCAGAACGCTGCCGCGAGATCCCTTGTCGGCGCCTATCCCGAGCGCGCGGTGCTGTCGGCACGGATAAGATCGCCGGCCATACTCGATCTTGTCGCGCGGGTGGTCGCTCGCGGCATTCCCGAGAGCGTAGAGCATACAGAGCGGGTGCCATCGGAGCGCTGGCACGAGGTCCGGGTTGCACCGGTTTCCACTGCTGCCGATCCGGGCAAGCGATTGTTTGTCATCACGTTCCGCGATCTCACGGAAGCAAGGCGCATGGACCGGATGCGGACCGACTTTGTTGCCAATGCCAGCCACGAACTCAGAACGCCGCTGGCTTCGCTGATGGGATTCATCGAGACCATGCAGGGGCCGGCACGCAACGACGAAGCCGCTCGCAGCCGGTTTTTCGGCATCATGCTGGAACAGGCGCAACGCATGGCGCGCCTGATCGACGATCTGCTGTCGCTGTCGCGGCTCGAGATGCGCGCCCATGTCGCCCCTGAGGGGGAAGTCGATCTAGGACGGACGGTCGCGCACGTGGTTGATACGCTGAAGCCGATGGCAAGCGACCTCGGCGTCGAGATCGAACTGGAACTGCCCGAACAGGCAGCCGTCGTCACCGGCGATGTCGATGAGCTCATCCAGGTCTTTTCCAACCTGATCGAGAATGCCTGCAAATACGGCCAGACCGGCAAGCGCGTTCAGATCACCGTTGCCGACACCGAGGGGGAAGGCGCGCATGTCACGGTAAGGGACTTTGGCCCGGGTATAGCAAAGGAGCATGTTCCCCGCCTCACCGAACGGTTCTATCGCGTCGATGTGGAGACCAGCAGGGCGAAAAAGGGGACCGGTCTTGGCCTGGCGATCGTCAAACACATCCTTGCCCGCCATCGAGCCCGGCTGGTTGTACGCTCCACGCCGGGGGAGGGATCGGCCTTCACTGTCAAATTCGGCCCCTCCGTCTCCGGCAAGATCTCAACAAAAAATCAATTATACAATTAATATCAATGACTTAAAATGTCATAAAACAGTGATCTAATTGTCATAAAACGGAATCCCGAAAGGCCTAGAAAAGGCCAGCCTTAGATGGCTGACACCATGGTCCTGCAAAAGGGCCTTGCCACCCTGACCCATGACGGGAGATTCCCATGAACGCAATTAAACTCGCCGCAGCCGCCATCCTGGCTTCCTCGGCACTCACCGGTGCTGCTGTCGCCCGTGACCAGGTCCAGATCGCTGGTTCCTCCACTGTTCTTCCCTACGCCTCGATTGTTGCCGAAGCCTTCGGTGAAAACTTCGAGTTTCCGACCCCGGTTGTTGAATCCGGCGGTTCGGGCGCAGGCCGCAAGAAGCTTTGCGAAGGTGTTGGCGAAAACACCATCGACATTGCCAACTCTTCGTCGCGCATCAAGCAGTCCGACATCGACCTTTGCGCCTCCAACGGCGTGACCGAGATCCAGGAGGTCCGCATTGGTTACGATGGCATCGTGTTCGCCTCGGACATCAATGGTCCTGAGTACGCGTTCACCCCTTCGGACTGGCACAATGCACTTGCTGCCAAGGTCCTGAAGGACGGCCAGCTGGTCGACAACCCTTACAAGTCCTGGAACGAAATCCGCGCCGATCTTCCGGCTCAGGAAATCCTGGCATTCGTTCCCGGCACCAAGCACGGCACCCGCGAAGTCTTCGACGAGAAGGTCATCATCGCTGGTTGCGAAGAAAACGGCGCTGCTGAGGCCCACAAGGCCGCTGGTGCCGAAGACGTGGACGACGCCTGCATGGCTCTCCGCACCGATGGCGTCTCGATCGACATCGACGGCGACTACACCGAGACGCTGGCTCGTGTTGACGCCAACAAGAACGGCATCGGCGTTTTCGGCCTGTCCTTCTATCAGAACAACACCGACAAGATCCGCGTCGGCACCATGGGTGGCGTTGTTCCTTCGGTCGAGTCGATCGCTTCGGGTGAATATCCGGTTTCGCGTCCGCTCTACTTCTACGTCAAGAACGCACATCTGGACGTGATCCCTGGTCTCCAGGAATATGTCGAGTTCTTCGTCTCTGACGAAATCGCTGGCCCCGACGGCCCGCTCGCTGCCTACGGTCTGGTTTCCGATCCGGAGCTCGCCAAGACGCAGGAAATGGTGAAGAGCCGTACCCCGATGGGCGCGCTGAACTGATCCGTTTGACGCCAAGAGGGCGGCGCCTGGTGCGCCGCCCTTCCTCGCGAACAGGGCGACTTCGAAATGACTCCAGGCACCATCGCAATCATCGTGCTCATACTCGCCGCGATCGGGTATGTTCTGGGTAGGCGGCGCGCTTTGCAGGCCGCAAAGCGGGAGGGGGTGAAGCTCCATTCTCTTCCAGGTTATTACGGAGAATCGGTCGCACTTTTTACTGCCGTGCCCGCGCTTTTCTTGATGGCCGCATGGCTGTTTCTGCAGCCCATCGTCATCGAGAGCAGCATCAGCGCCAAAATCCCTGACTCGGTGGTTCCGGAAGGCGGTGCCAAGAGCCTGGTGATGGTCGATGTACGTCGGATTTCCGATGGTTTGGGATTGATCCTCGCTCAAGGAGATGTTTCTGAAAGCGAGCTGGTGGACATGCGGGCCGACCTGACCAATGTCCGCTCTCGGCTTGCCGAAGTCGGTGTGGCGCTTGGCTCCGACGTGGCCCCTGCCGTTTTTGAAGCGGCCAAGTCCTACCGCGAGTTCGACAGCATCGCCTCTTCGGTTCGAAACGTCGCCGTGATCGTCGTCGCTCTGGCTTTCGCTTTCTGGGCCTGGTCACGTATCACGCCCAAAATGCGCGCCCGCAACATCACAGAGACCTTTATCAAGGCGCTTCTGATGGGCTCCTCTTTGGTGGCTATCCTGACCACTGTCGGGATCGTGGCATCGCTGCTGTTTGAATCATTGCAGTTCTTCCAGCTCTACCCGGCGAGCGAATTCTACTTCTCGACTGTCTGGAATCCGCAGTTTCGCGGTGGCTCCGATTTCGGGTTTCTGCCTTTGCTCTGGGGTACGCTCTACGTATCCTTCGTCGCCCTCCTCGTGGCCGTCCCGATAGGCCTGATGATCGCGATCTATCTTGCCGAATATTCCGGACGTGCGTTGCGCAGCTTCGCCAAGCCCGCCATCGAGGTGCTCGCCGGTATCCCAACGATCGTCTATGGTTTGTTTGCGCTCATAACAGTCGGCCCGTTTCTTCGCGACTGGATAGCCCAGCCGCTGGGCCTTGGAACGTCGTCAGCATCGGTGATGACCGCCGGCCTTGTGATGGGCATCATGCTGATCCCGTTCATCTCGTCATTGTCCGATGATATTATCAATGCTGTGCCGCAAGCGATGCGCGATGGTTCCTATGGCCTCGGCGCTACCCAGTCGGAAACCATCAAGCAGGTTATCCTCCCTGCCGCTCTTCCGGGAATTGTCGGGGCTTTCCTGCTGGCTGCCAGCCGCGCCATCGGCGAAACCATGATCGTCGTCATGGGGGCAGGGGCTGCGGCTCGCCTTGACCTCAATCCCTTTGAGGCAATGACAACCGTCACCGTGAAAATCGTGAGCCAGTTGACTGGAGACACCGAGTTTGCCAGCCCCGAGACCCTTGTGGCCTTCGCGCTTGGCCTGACCCTGTTCGTCTTCACGCTCGGCCTGAATGTTCTGGCGCTCTACATTGTGCGCAAATACCGGGAGCAATACGAATGACCGAAATCACCGCCGATCATTCCGCCGGGGCTGGCACCACCGGACGCTCGCTTTTGAATGTTGGAGAGCGTACCCGCAAACGCAATGCGGCGGAGAAGCGCTTCCGGATGATGGGCCTTGCGGCCGTTGCAATTGGTATTTTCGCGCTT
Organism: Parahoeflea alexandrii; assembly: GCF_024105735.1. GTDB lineage: Bacteria > Pseudomonadota > Alphaproteobacteria > Rhizobiales > Rhizobiaceae > Hoeflea > Hoeflea alexandrii. Next base: position 1,026,911 of record NZ_JAAAML010000002.1, read on the forward strand.
GTAGGACTGATGGCATCGATCCTGTCGAACGGTCTGTCGTCCTTCAACCAGACCTATATCGCCCTGGACGTTTATCTTGATCCTGCAAAGCTGGACAAGAATGGCAACCGCGCGCCAGAGGATCTGCAGAAGATCACGACTTTCACGATCCAGCCTCTGATCAAGACTGCTGTGCAGGACATGCTAGACAAACGCGGATTTGCGGCCGAAGGCGTCAACCCGAATGAAGCGGCTGCGCTCATTTCGGGGGAAGCCCCGGCTGAACTGCGCCGCTTCATTCTGGCCAACCCCGACCAGATAGGCGAAACGATTTCCTTCGATCTCCTCGCGTCCGGTCGTATCGACGGCTACTTCAAGGGCAGGGTGACCATGGAAAGCGCGGCACTCGACCGCAACATTTCGCCCGAGCAGCTGGTTCTTGCCGATAGGTTGAAGGAAGCCGGAATTCTGGACCTTCGCTTCAACTGGGCTTTCTTCACCGCGCCTGACGCCTCTGACACCCGGCCTGAAGCAGCTGGCCTCGGCGTTGCCATTCTCGGATCTGCCTACATGATGATGATAGTGTTGGCCTTGTCGCTGCCAATCGGTGTCGCAGCCTCGATCTATCTTGAAGAGTTTGCGCCGCAGAATCGGTGGACTGACCTTATTGAAGTCAACATTGCAAACCTCGCTGCTGTGCCTTCTATCGTGTTCGGTATTCTGGGTCTGGCACTGTTTATCAATTTCGTCGGCCTGCCGCAGTCCGCTCCGATTGTCGGTGCTCTGGTGCTGACGTTGATGACGCTGCCCACCATCATCATTGCCACGCGCGCCGCACTCAAGGCAGTCCCACCATCGATCCGTGACGCGGCGCTCGGAATTGGCGCTTCGAAAATGCAGGCCATTTTCCACCATGTGCTGCCGCTCGCGGCTCCCGGCATCCTGACCGGAGCAATCATCGGTCTGGCCCAGGCACTGGGTGAAACGGCACCATTGCTGTTGATCGGCATGGTGGCATTCGTGCGTGAGTATCCTGCTGCGCCGCCCGAAGGCTTTTTCGACCCGGCTGCCGCACTGCCGGTCCAGGTTTACAATTGGACCCAGCGGGGCGACCCGGCCTTTATCGAGCGGGCATCGGGCGCGATCATTGTCCTGCTGATCTTCCTGCTCGTCATGAACGCCATCGCCATCCTGTTGCGCCGACGCTTTGAGCGCCGCTGGTAGGACCCGGCTGTCACCTTTGAATCAACCAAGCCCTGAGTATACTGAAACTGTTGAAGGGAAGACGGAGATGAACATCATGTCTGAAGCGGCGACTGAAAAAGCGGTTGATGCTGCCATCGAGGAATCCGCGATCAAGATGCGCGGCACCGACGTCAGCGTTTTCTACGGCGAAAAGCAGGCGCTTTTTGATGTCAATCTCGATGTCCGCAAGAACAGCGTGACGGCGCTCATCGGACCCTCTGGCTGCGGCAAGTCGACTTTTCTGCGCTGTCTTAACCGGATGAATGACACGATCGATATCTGCCGGGTCAACGGCGAAGTCACGCTGGACGGCGAAAACATCTACGCCCCGATGATCGATGTCGTGGAATTGCGGGCACGCGTCGGCATGGTCTTTCAGAAGCCCAACCCGTTTCCCAAGTCCATTTACGAAAACATCGTTTACGGACCGCGCATTCACGGCCAGGTTTCGACCCGCGCGGAGATGGACGAAGTTGTCGAGCGCAGCCTGATCAAGGCCGGCCTTTTCAACGAGGTCAAGGATCGTCTGCAGGAGCCGGGCACCGGTCTGTCGGGCGGCCAGCAGCAGCGGCTTTGCATCGCACGCGCCATCGCCGTAAGCCCTGAAGTCATTCTGATGGACGAGCCGTGCTCGGCGCTCGACCCGATCGCCACCGCAAAGGTCGAGGAACTGATCGACGAGCTTCGCGTCAATTACACCATCGTGATCGTGACCCACTCGATGCAGCAGGCTGCCCGTGTATCGCAACGCACGGCGATGTTCCATCTGGGCTATCTTGTCGAGGAAGGTGATACCGACAAGATGTTCACCAATCCCGACAACAAGCTGACCCAGGACTACATCACCGGCCGCTTCGGCTAATGCGACTGCCTTTTGCGTCACGATTACAGGATTGAAGGATCAAACCATGCCCGAAGCACACACAGTCACTTCTTATGATGATGACCTTCGTTTCCTGACGCGCCGGCTGTCGGAAATGGGCGGCATTGCCGAGCGCATGGTTGCCGACGCCGTCGCGGCCCTGGTCAATGCCGATACCGGCTCAGCCCAGCGCGTCATCTCCGAAGATCTGCTGCTCGACAATGGCGAGCGTGAAATCTACGACAAGGCAGTTCTGGTAATTGCCAAGCGCCAGCCGATGGCCTCGGATCTGCGTGAGATCATCGGCTCGATCCGGATCGCCTCCGATCTTGAGCGGGTCGGCGATCTGGGCAAGAACATCGCCAAGCGGGTGATCGCCGTTCACACCATGGCCCAGCCGCGCAAGCTGGTCCGCGGCCTCGAGCATCTGGCCGAACTGGCTCTGACTCAGCTCAAGGAAGTGCTGGACGCCTTCGCAACCCGTTCGCCCGATCTCGCAAATTCGATCCGCGAGCGTGACGAGGAGATCGACGCGATCTACACTTCGCTGTTCCGCGAACTTCTGACCTACATGATGGAAGATCCGCGCAACATCACTGCCTGCACCCACCTGCTTTTCTGCGCCAAGAACATTGAGCGGATCGGCGATCACGCCACCAATATCGCCGAGACAGTCTATTACGTGGCCACCGGCGAGCAGCTGGCAGCCGAACGGCCGAAGGACGATGATACCGCCACCATGGTCGCGCCCGCACCGGGTTCGGACTGAGAGCGCTACGGAGTGCATGACCCATGGCGATGAGTCCACGTATTACTGTGGTTGAGGACGAAGAGGCACTTTCGGTGCTGCTTCGCTACAATCTGGAAGCTGAAGGCTACGAGGTCGACACCGTGCTGCGCGGTGACGAGGCTGAAATTGCACTTCAGGAGCGGGTTCCGGATCTGCTGATCCTCGATTGGATGCTGCCGGGCATCTCCGGCATCGAGTTGTGCCGCCGTCTGCGCGCCCGGCCCGAAACCGAGCGGCTGCCGATCATCATGCTCACCGCACGTGGCGAGGAGAGCGAGAGGGTTCGCGGTCTGGCGACGGGTGCCGACGATTTCGTCGTCAAGCCGTTCTCGACGCCCGAACTGCTGGCCCGTGTCAGGGCCATGCTGCGCCGCGCCCGTCCGGAAGTCATTTCCAGCCTGCTCAAGGTCGGCGATATCGAACTCGATCGCGAAACCCACCGGGTCAAGCGCCGTGGCCGGGACATCAAGCTGGGGCCGACCGAGTTCAGGCTTCTCGAATACCTGATGAGTTCACCCGGCCGGGTTTACTCCCGCGCCCAGCTTCTCGATGGTGTCTGGGGTCATGATGTCTATGTCGACGAGCGCACGGTCGATGTGCATGTCGGGCGGTTGCGCAAGGCGGTCAATCTCTCCGGCATGCGCGACACCATCCGCACCGTTCGCGGCGCGGGCTACTCGATCGAGGGCTGACGCGGGATTTACCGCCATCTCAGACAAGAGCTCCAACGAAAAAGCCCGGCTTCACCCCGGGCTTTTTCGTGATCCAAACCTTTTGCCTGTGAGAGGCATATCAATTCAGCGGGCGCGCTTGCGCTCGCTCGACGGCTGGAAGGCCATCTTGGCGTGATAGCCGCAATAGGGCGAGGAATCGCCGGAATCATTGCCGCAGAAGTGAAAACCTTCCTGCAGCGGATCACCGACCGGCCATTTGCAGGTGCGCTCGGAAAGCTCCACCAGCGAGAGCCGGCGCGAAATCGGCACCACCACATCCTCCATCGGACGGGTGTCGATCTCTTCCGATGCAACGACATCCAGATCCTGCTTCAGGGCTGCGCCGCCACTCGATCGGCTGACGGTTCTGGTTGTCGTCTGGCTTGCTGTCCGCCCGGCATAATTCGGTGCGCGCGGCGCCGCGGTCGTGCGCTTGGTGCGCACCGATGCCTGCCCGCCGCTCTTGGCGCGACCGGGCAGGTTGAGCCTGTGCACCTTGCCGATCACCGCGTTCCGGCTGACGCCGCCCAGCTGAGCCGCGATTTGGCTGGCACTGAGCCCGTCCGCCCAGAGTTTCTTGAGTCTTTCAACCCGTTCATCAGTCCAGTTCATGCAATACTCTCCCCGTATCCCGTATCCCGGGATGGCAGAATCCCTCACCGTCGCCCCGGAAGACCGGAACTCGAACGCTCGGTTACAGTGAGGTGAATAGTGTCCGCCGCGAACGTCTATTTCATGCCTTCAACTTAGTGGTCGGCGGACTCCGTGACAAGAGTCAGCCGAATCATGCTGATTCCTTTTTGCGGTTTTCCCCAACTTAGGAGGTGGGTATCAATTCTCACCATTCAGCGTTGACTTGGGGGTGATATCCCCGGCTGCTTGGGCGAATGACCGGAGCGATCGCCGTGGCCCGAGCCGCGCCTGCTGTCTCATTGACAGGCATGCCCTAATTGTAAATAGTGCCCACGCCGCCCCGGAAAGGGCGGCATTTTGGTTTTCCGGCATGCCCTGCCTTGTCTCGCCGTAGCGGTCGCAAGGCAAGGGTGGTGCCGTATTGTCCGTTCTCGAAGGGGGAGAGAAGCGCCATGGCTGAAGCCAAGCCGCTTTATGACACTTACAACCGCGTTCCGATCGTGTTCGAGCGTGGACATGGCGTCTGGCTGGAAACACCCGAGGGCGAGCGGTATCTCGATTTTGCCGCCGGCATAGCGGTCAATTCCCTTGGCCACACCCATCCGCATCTTGTTGGGGCGCTCAAGGCCCAGGCCGATCGTCTCTGGCACCTATCCAATGTGCACGAGATCCCCGATCAGTCCCGCCTCGCCCAACGGCTGACCGAAGTGACCTTTGCCGACAAGGTCTTCTTCACCAATTCCGGTGCCGAGGCGCTGGAGTGTGCCATCAAGACCGCGCGGCGTCATTTCTTCGTCAATGGCCAGCCCGAGCGCTATCGCATAGTCACTATCGAGGGCGCCTTTCACGGCCGGACCCTGGCGACGATTGCCGCCGGAGGCCAGCCAAAGTACCTCGAAGGCTTCGGGCCGAAGGTTGAAGGCTTTGATCAGGTTCCATTTGGCGATCATGAGGCGCTGAAGGCGGCGATTACCAGTGAAACAGCCGCCATTCTGGTCGAGCCGGTGCAGGGCGAGGGCGGTATCCGTCCGCTGCCCAATGAATGCATGCGCGGCCTGCGCGAGCTGTGCGATGAACATGGCATCCTGCTGATCCTTGATGAGGTTCAGTCGGGTGTGGGCCGGACCGGCAAGTTGTTCGCCCATGAATGGGCCGGCATTGAGCCGGACATCATGGCAGTGGCAAAAGGCATCGGCGGCGGTTTTCCCTTTGGCGCCTGCCTGGCCACGGCCAGTGCGGCAGACGGCATGACGCTCGGTACCCACGGCACCACCTATGGCGGCAACCCGCTTGCCATGGCGGTCGGCAATGCCGTGCTGGATATCATTCTCGACGATGGATTTCTTCCGCACGTCAATGATGTTGCTCTGGTGCTCAGGCAGGGACTGGCTTCACTCAAGGATCGCTATCCGGATTTGATTGCTGACGTCCGCGGCTCCGGCCTGATGCTCGGTATCAAGTGTGCCAAATCCAATGCGGATCTGGTTGCGGCGATGCGCAGTGAGCATCTTCTGGCAGTCCCGGCCGGCGACAATGTCGTCCGTTTGCTGCCGCCTTTGATCGTGACCGCCGAAGAAGCCCGCGAAGCGCTCGCAAAGACAGAGGCCGCGCTCGAAATGCTGTCCCGCAACGGTGCAGCCAACTAAACGGACCGGATTTTATGACCAAGACCCCATCCGCCAGCACCCGGCATTTTCTCGATCTCTCCGCCGTCAGCGCCGGAGAGTTGCGTGCCATGCTCGACGCGGCGCGATCCGCCAAGACGGCGACCGAAGCGGACAAGCCACTCGCTGGCAAGATGCTGGCCATGATCTTCGAGAAGCCCTCGACACGCACTCGTGTCTCCTTCGATGTCGGCATGCGGCAGCTCGGTGGCGAAACGCTGTTTCTGTCGGGAACGGAGATGCAACTCGGTCGGGCCGAAACCATTGCCGATACGGCAAAGGTTCTCTCGCGCTATGTCGACATCATCATGATCCGGACGCTGGATCATTCCCGTATGCTCGAACTCGCCGAACATGCCACGGTGCCTGTCATCAATGCCCTGACCGACGACACGCATCCCTGCCAGATCATGGCCGACATTCTGACGTTCGAGGAGCATCGCGGGCCAATCAAGGGCAAGACGCTGGCCTGGACGGGCGACGGCAACAATGTGCTGCATTCGCTCATCGAAGGGGCTGCGCAGTTCGGGTACCGCATGCAGATCGCAACCCCTGAAGGGTCGGAACCCGAGGCGAAATTCGTCGAGTGGGCCCGCAAGCAGGGCGCGGAAATCGACATCAGTGCCGATCCTGATCGCGCGGTAAACGGTGCCGATTGCGTTATCACCGACACCTGGGTGTCGATGAACCAGGAACACAAGGCGCGCGGCCACAATATCTTCGTGCCTTACCAGGTCAATGAAACTCTGATGCAGAAGGCCAATCCGGATGCTCTCTTCATGCACTGCCTCCCGGCTCATCGCGGCGAGGAAGTCACCGACGGTGTGATGGACGGGCCGCAGTCGGTGGTGTTTGACGAGGCGGAGAACCGCTTGCATGCGCAAAAGGCGATCATGCGCTGGTGCATGGGCGTTCTGTAGCGCCTCTGGCGCTTTCGGCGTTCAGTACCTATATGGCCGGTTGAAAAGTGGAACCGGCCAGCCCTGACCGGCCAACCCTGAATGGTCAATGTGTGCCCTGTGCCACGATAGACAATCGGAATTGATGATGGAAACCGAAATCCAGACCCCTGGCGAACAGGACTTCGCCGGAGACGACCGCGTCCTGCCGTTCGAGGTGGACGGCCTCGATGTGCGTGGCCGGACGGTTCAGCTTGGCCCCATGATCGACGCGATTCTCGGCCGGCATGCTTATCCCGAGCCGGTTGCGCGTCTGCTCGCCGAAGCCATCGCGCTTACAGTGCTGCTCGGCACCTCGCTCAAGTTCGAAGGCAAGCTGATCGTCCAGACAAAGGGTGATGGACCTGTTGACCTGCTGGTCGCGGACTTCTCGACGCCCGGTAATCTGCGCGCCTATGCCCGCTTTGATGCAGAGCGCCTGGCTGCTGCGGAGGCTGCCGGGACGACGAAGCCCGCCGAACTGCTCGGCAATGGAATTCTCGCCTTTACCATTGATCAGGGCGCCTACATGCAGCGCTACCAGGGCATCGTCGAGATGAAGGGCGATACGCTGGAAGCCATGGCTGAAACCTATTTTCGCCAGTCCGAGCAGATTCCCACCATTGTCCGGCTGGCTGTCGCCGAGCTCATCGACCGCGATGAAGACGGCAAGCCGCGTCACAGCTGGCGGGCCGGAGGCATCGTCGTCCAGTTCCTGCCGCAGGCACCCGATCGCATGCGCACCCCCGACCTTCCGGGCGGTGACCTGCCGGAAGGCATGGAAGCCATCATGCATGATGAAGACGACAGCTGGGCGGAAGCCAAGGCGCTGGTCACAACCGTGGATCCGGGCGAACTGACCGATCCGGAGGTCGGCGCCGAGCGCCTCCTCTACCGGCTCTTCCATGAGCGCGGTGCCAAGGTCTATCCGCCGGTTCCGGTCTTCGACAAGTGCAGCTGCTCGCGCGAACGGCTGGGTGAGGTGCTCGATGGGTTTTCGGAAGAAGAGCTTGAGCACAGTATCGAGAACGGCGTGATCACCGTGCAATGCGAGTTCTGCTCGACGGCCTACAAGTTCGATCCGGCCGAGTTCCGGCGCTGAGGGCTTGCGCCCGTAAAGATGACGAAACTTTAATTTGCCATGTGTCCGCATTACGTTACCTGTTGGGTTGCAACGGAGTGAAGTGATGCTCGACAAGGCGGACAAGCCTCTGGACGTGCCTTTGGAACCCTCGCGCGCCCGATCGCCGTCGGCACGCCTCGGATTTTTGCGGCCATTGGTTCAGTTTGCCCTGATGGCGCTGGTGCTCGCCGGTGCCTGGCTGGCGATGCAAAGCCTCGCCGCCTCCAAGCGTGAGCGTACGCCCAGACCGTTTACGCCGCTGGTCTACACCGTTGAGACAGCAGCTGCGGAGCGCGCAGACAACCGTCCGGACATCCGCCTGTACGGGCAGGTCGAGACTGGCCGTAATGTCGACCTGCGCACCACCGTGAGCGGTGACGTCGTCGAGATCCATCCCGATATGGTCGCCGGGCGCCGCGTCGCCGAGGGGACTGTTCTTTTGCGTATCGACCCTTTTGCCTATGAAGGGGCTCTGGTCGAGGCGCGCGCCAATCTGGCCTCTACCCGCGCCGCAATTGCAGAGATCGATGCGCGTCTCGCCTCCGAGCGCGAACAACTTGAAGCTTCGGAAGCACAGCTCGAACTTGGTCGCGCCGATCTGGAAAGGGCTCTTTCGCTCGCGGATTCAGGCGCTTTGACCGACAAGGAGGTTGATGCACGACGCCTGATCGTGTCCCAGCGCGAGCAGGCCTCGAGCCAGCGGCGCAACAACATCCTGATTGCGGAAGCACAGCGCACCCAGCAGGAGGCCAATGCCGAGCGGCTTGAATGGAAAATCCGCGAAGCTCAGCGAAGGCTCGAGGAGACCGCGCTGATTGCTCCTTTTGACGGCATCATTTCCGATGAAACCGTTGAGACCGGCCGGTCGGTGAACGCCAATGAAGTTGTTGCGTCGATCTATGACGATACGGCGCTCGATGTGAAATTCACCCTCACCAACGCGCAATATGGCCGCATGGCCACCGATACTGACCCGCTTGTCGGCCGCCAGGTCGAACTGGGCTGGAGCGTTGGCGGTACACGGTACACTTGGCCGGCAGTCATCGACAGGATCGGCGCCCGCGTGACCGCCGAACGCGGTGGGGTGGAAGTCTTTGCCCGCATCGGCGAGGCCGACAACCCGGTGCAACTGCGCCCCGGCGCCTTCGTGTCGCTGACCGTGCCAGACCGTATCTGGCCTGAGACATTCCGGCTTCCCGAGACCGCCGTGCGCAATTCCGATCATGTCTTCGTGGTGGTCGACGGCAAGCTCGAGCGGCGCGCCGTCCGGCTGATCGCCTGGGACGGCGAGGATGCGATTGTCGATGGCAGCCTTGAGGATGGCGACACCGTATTGGTCACCCGCCTGACAGAAGCCACAGAAGGCGTGCGCGTGCGTGAGCCTTCCGTTGGCGGCGCTGCATCGGATCCGCAACAGCCTTCCGCTCCAGCCGTGGACGCCGGGGAATGAGCGGCAGCGACCTGCCGGGCCGGGGATTGTTTGCCGGACGCGGTCTGGTAAGCACCTTCATCCGCCACCCCAACGCCGCCAATCTGCTGATGGTGCTGATGATCCTGTTCGGCGCTTTCTCGATTGCCCGCATCAACACCCAGTTCTTCCCCACCATCGACCGCCCGACAATCAGCATCGGTGTGGCCTGGTCGGGTGCCAGCGCCGAGGACGTCGAAACCAATGTGCTGGCTCTGGTTGAACCGGAGGTGCGCTACATCTCCGGCGTCGACCGGATGACGTCCACGGCAGCGGAAGGCTCGGCCACGGTCCGGCTCGAGTTTGCCGACGGCACCGACATGACCCAGGCGATGACCGATGTGGAGACCGCGGTCAAGGCGGTCGGCAATTTGCCCGAGGATGCGGAAGAACCAACGATCACCAGGTCGGTGTTCTTTGACACCGTTGCCAAGCTCGCGGTCTTCGGCAGCGCCGACGAAGTGGTCAAGCGGGCCTGGGCCAAGCGCATCCGCGACGAACTGATCGATCGCGGTATCGACAAGATCAACTTTACCGGCCTGCGTGGCGCGGAGATCCGCGTCGAGGTCCCCGAGATCGAACTGCGGCGTCTGGACATGAAGATATCCGACGTGTCCTCCGCCATTGCCGCCAACAGCCGCGATCTGCCTTCGGGTACGGTCGAGGGCGCGGTCGACCGCCAGCTTCGGACGCTGGCCGATGCCCAGGGCGCAAGGGAACTGGCCGGCGTTGAAGTCAAGTCCTTCACTGGCGGCGAGAAGGTCCTGCTGGGTGACATCGCCACCATCACCGACGGGTTTGACGCCGACGACACGAGGGGCCTGGCCAGCGGATCGCCTGCCATAGAACTCGACATCCGGCGCGCCCCGACGGCCGATACGCTCAAGACGGCTGCGATCCTGTCTGCCTATATCGACGAGATCGGGCCCAGGCTTCCGCCTGGTGTCGAGATAGCTACCTACGAGGTCGCCTCCGATGCGCTGTCGGCGCGGATCTGGCTCCTGGTCAAGAACGGGCTGGGCGGCCTGCTCGTCGTCGTGGCAATCCTGTTCCTGTTTCTCAATGCCCGCATCGCCTTTTGGGTGGCCGCGGGCATCCCGGTGGCGATGCTGGCCACAATCGGCTTCATGTACGCGTCCGGCCAGACGATCAACATGATGTCGCTGTTCTCGCTGATCATGATGCTCGGCATCATTGTTGACGATGCCATTGTCGTTGGCGAGCACACTGCCACGCGGCTGCAGATGGGTGATGATCCGCAAACGGCTGCCGAAAACGGTGTCGGCATGATGTTCACCCCGGTGATCGCGGCGATGTCGACCACGCTGGCGGCCTTCGCCCCCATCCTGCTGATCGGCGATACAATCGGCCAGATGATGGCGGTGCTGCCGATGGTGGTGATCGCGGTGCTGGTCTCCAGCCTGCTCGAATGTTTTCTCATCCTTCCCGGACACCTGGCCAATTCGCTGGCCGGCCGCAAGCCGCCCGGCTGGTCCTGGTGGCGCCAGTTCCTGGTGGCTCTCATAGTCATGGTATTCCTCACCGGGCTGTCGGGGCGGCTTGCGGTGGACCTCGCGCTGGGTGCCGAGGACAGCGGCGTGCGCGCCGCCGCGCGCGGGTTTGCTGACCTTCCGCAATTGGCCAGGATGGCAATTGTGGTGGCGGTGTCGCTGGCTTTGGCAACACTGATGGAATGGGGGCTGCTGGTTTTGCGCCGGCGCAACAGCCGCGCGGGCGTGCGTATGGAGGATGCCGGCGAGAGCCGCTTCCGGCGCGCATTCGACCGGGGCTTCGACTGGTTTCGTGATGTCCCCTTCGCCCGCCTGGTGCAAATGGCCTGGAACTGGCGTTACGTGACCCTGTCGATCGCGCTTGCCATGGTCATGGTTTTGGCCATCGGCCTGGCTCGCTCCGGACGCGTCGAGTTTGTCTTCTTCCCCTCGCCGGAAGCCGAGAACATCTCCGGCACCATCATTTTCAACGCAGGTCTGCCGGAAGACATCGCACTGAAAGCGATCGCCGCCCACGAGGAAGCCCTGCGCGAAGCCGACAGGGCCTTGTCAGGCAGCGGTCCCTCTTCGATCAAGGCGGTTTTCACCACTTTTGGAGCCTCAAGCCGTAGCGGCAGCGCCACCGCCCGCATCCGGGTGCAGCTGACCACATCCGAGGAGCGGGACATCCGCACTCCCGACATCGTCAATGCCTGGCGCAAGGCCGTTCCGGATATCGCAGGGGTGACCCGCTTCACTGTCGCCCAGTCACGCGGCGGTCCTCCGGGCAGGGACATCGAGGTCCGTCTGCAGGGTGAACGGGTAGCGGCGCTGAAAACCGCTGCTGCCGATGTGGTCGCGCTGCTGTCGGGCATCAACGGCATCACCGGACTGGATGACAACCTTCCCTGGGGCAAGCCCGAGCTGATCATGGAACTGACGCCGCATGGCGCCGCACTCGGCTTTTCCATCGAGGAGGTCGGCCGCCAGATCCGCAACGCCTTTGATGGATCCGTACCGTTCCGGTTTCCCCGCGGCGATGACGAGGTGACCGTTCGCCTGGTCCAGAAGCCTGCTTCGCCAGGCTCCCAGGCCTTGCGGGATTTTGAGCTGCGGAGCCCAGGCGGAACCTTTGTGCCGCTGTCGGAAGTGGTCGACATGACCGAGCGCCAGGGCTTTTCAGCGATCCAGCGCCGAGACGGCCAGAGCACCATCTCGGTGACCGGCGACATCGACACCGCGGTGACAACAACGGGCGGGGTTGTAGAGCAACTTACCAGCAGCGGTGAACTCGACCTGATCGCCGGCCGTCATGGCGTGAGTTACACTTTCGGTGGGCGCTCCGAGGAGCAGGAAAACGCCTTTGCCGACCTTCAGCTTGGGGTCGCCGTGGCGCTGAGCGTGATCTACATCATTCTTGCCTGGGTCTTCGCCAGTTACTGGCGGCCCATTGCGGTGCTGCTGATCATCCCGTTCGGCGTCATCGGGGCGATTTTCGGCCACTGGGTGCTCGGCTATCAGCTGACAATCCTGTCCTTCATCGGGCTGCTTGGCCTGGCCGGCATCCTGGTCAATGATTCCATCATCCTGGTGGCTCGCCTGGAAGAGCGACGCGCCGAGGGAGACAGTCTTGCAGAGGCAGCCATCGGCGCCAGCCGGGATCGCCTGCGGGCCGTGTTGCTAACCTCGCTGACCACCATCGGCGGGCTGCTGCCGCTGCTCTACGAAACAAGCCTTCAGGCCCAGTTCCTGCTGCCCATGGCGATCACCATCGTCTTTGGACTGGCGATGACCACGCTGCTGGTTCTGTTTCTGGTTCCGGCACTGGTCGGCATCGGTGATGATATTGCCAGGAGTTTTTCCTACATCTATGGCAGGCGAACGGTCGGACAGCGCGCCTGAACCGGGTTACGACCGCCAGAACCGCGGCAGGAACAGCACCAGCACGGTGAACAGCTCAAGCCGTCCAAGCAACATCCCGGCCGCAAGCAGCCATTTCTGGAGGTCGCTCAGCGACTGGAAGTTTCCGGACGGGCCGATGATCTCGCCCAGGCCCGGCCCGACATTCGAAAGCGCCGTGCCTGCACCCGACAGGGCCGTGACGGTGTCGAGCCCGCTCAACCGCAGCAGGATGGCCAGCACCACGAACGAGGTCATGAACAGGAAGAAGAAGCTCATCACCGAGGCGATGACCCGGTCCTGGATCGGCTTTCCGTTGAAGCGTGCGCGAAACACGCCATGCGGATACATCACCTGGGAGACGTGCTGCCGGACAGCTTCGATCAGCACCTGAAACCGGAAGATCTTGATGCCGCAGGAGGTGGAGCCGGCGCAACCGCCGACAAACATGATGATGAAGAAGAACGTCACCGCGTGGGGGCCCCAGAGGCCGTAGTCTGTGGAGGCGTATCCGGTGCCGGTGGCGATTGAGACCACGTTGAAGGCGGAATGCCGCAAGCCCTCGAGGCCGATATGGTTCTCGCTGAAATGCGCCATCATCCAGCCTGCAAGAATCGCGACGGCGAGAAAGCCGGCAAAGGCCTTCACCTGGTCATCGGCCAGAAACGGACGGAAACGTCCCTGCAGCATCTGCACATAAAGAATGAACGGAATCGAGCCGAGCACCATGAACACCACCGCGATCCATTCGACGGCGGCATTGTTGAAATATCCGATGGATGCATCCTTGGTCGAGAACCCCCCGGTCGCCACCGTGGTCATCGCATGGATCACCGCGTCATCGGCTGCCATGCCCACGGCCATGTAGGCCACGGCGCAAAGCCCGGTCATGGCGATGAACACAAGCGTGATCGAGGTCGAGATCTGGGTGGCGCGGGGCAGGATCTTTTCCGCCGTGTCGAAGGCCTCGGCCTTGAACAGCTGCATGCCGCCGATCTGCAGCATCGGCAGCACGGCAATCGCCATGACGATGATCCCCAGACCGCCGAGCCATTGCAGCAGCCCGCGCCAGAACAGGATGCCGGGCGGAGCGCCATCCAGGCCGGTGATGACCGTGGCGCCGGTGGTGGTCAGCCCCGACATCGATTCGAAGAACGCGTCGGTGTAGCTCGGCACGACCCCCGACCAGTGAAATGGCAGTGCGCCGAACGCCACCAGTGCGACCCAGGAGACAACGGTCATCAGCATCGCCTGGCGAGTCGACAGACCCTTCGGAATGCCGCGATTGGCGGCAAACAGGCCGAGCCCGACGAGCATCGTCATCGTGCCAGAACTGGCAAAGATCATCCAGTCCTTGTTGTCGGCCGCCAGGTCGACAAGAGCGGGCAGCAGCATGGCCACGCCCAGTGTCGCCACCAGCAGGCCGGTCACCAGCATGACTGGGCGGAATTCGGAAAAAGCGGTCAATTCAGCGTTCTTGCCATTCCCGGCAGGTCCAGCGAGAAGGCCGGGATCTCGACGTCGAACAGCTCGCCCGCAGCCGATTGCATCTGGTAGGTGCCGACCATGACACCCGATGGCGTGTCCAGTGGACAGCCCGACGAATACTCATAGGTGTCACCGGGGCCGAGAACCGGTTGCTCGCCCACAACGCCGGGGCCGCGCACCTCGTCGACAATGCCGTTCTCGTCGGTGATCTTCCAGTAGCGGCTTTGCAGTTGCACGATCTGGTCGGAGTGATTGATGATGACAATACGGTAGCCCCAGACATAGCGTCCGTCCTCGGGGTCCGACTGGTCCTCGAGATAATAGGGTTCCACCGTTACTTCGATTTCGCGTGTTAGCGCACGGTACATATGCCACTCCTTGCGACACTCATTCTACACAGAGGTGCTTGCGTCAAGCATGCAGATGCCCACAAACCGGCTGGTTTCACGCTTTGCGTTGACTTGATTGTGATGAAGCGGTGCGGACGCGGCAGGTGACGGGCCGCAGCCGCAGCGCTATCACTCGGAGCCGAACGGGGAGATCAGCTCATGATGGACGGAAGCGCACGCAAGATCATACAGCCCGGCCTCGACCGGGCAGGCGTGTGGCTGGCGCAGCGTGGTGTGAAAGCCGACCACGTGACGATTTTCGCGTGCGTCATCGGCCTTGCCGCAGCGGTATTGATCGCTCTGGATTACATGATTGCCGCGCTGGCGCTGATCATTGTCAGCCGGATGTGTGACGGCCTGGACGGATCGGTGGCGCGCGCCTCCCGGACGACCGATTTCGGCGGCTATCTCGACATCACGCTGGATTTCGTTTTCTACGGAGCCGTTCCCCTGGCTTTTGTCGTCCTCGATCCCGGCGCGAACGCACTGGCCGGTGCGGCGCTGATCTTCTCGTTTTACGTTAACGGCGCCAGCTTTCTTGCCTATGCGATCGTTGCGGAAAAACGCGGGCTCAGCACCGAGGCACGGGGCGTCAAATCGATCTACTTCACCACCGGTCTCGCCGAAGCCAGCGAGACCTATATCGTGTTTGCAGTCTTCTGCCTCTGGCCGGCCTGGTTTGCGCCGGTGGCCTGGGTCTTTGCGGCAATCTGCCTCTACACAGCGCTGTCGCGGATCATGCAGGCACGCGCCGAGTTTCCCGACCCGGCCTCAAAGGCCTGAGAGCGCGCGATCGAAGTCCTCGATCAGGTCTTGGGCATCCTCGATCCCGGCCGACAGTCTCAGCACCCCGGGGCCAATTCCCAGCTCGTCGCGGGCCTCTTCCGAGAGGTTCTTGTGCGTCGTCGTCGCCGGATGCGTGATCAGGCTCTTGGTGTCGCCGAGATTGTTGGACAGCTTCACCACCTCGAGCCGGTTCTGCATCGAGAATGCCGCCTCTTTGCCGCCCTTCAGCTCGAGCGCCACCAGTGTTGACCCGCCCTTCATCTGCCGGGCACAGATCTCGGCCTGCGGATGGTCGGCGCGACCGGGATAGATCACTCGCGCGATCGCCGGATGGTCTGCCAGGAAATCGGCCACCCGTGCCGCGTTCTCTGTCTGCTGCCGCACTCTCAGAGGCAGGGTTTCAAGCCCCTTGAGCAGGGTCCAGGCGTTGAACGGCGACAGCGACGGGCCGGTGTGACGGAAATAGTCGTGAAGATGCTCGTCAATCCAGTCCTTGTCCGACAGCACAACGCCGCCCAGACAGCGCCCCTGGCCGTCGATATGCTTGGTTGCGGAATAGGCCACCACATGCGCGCCCAGTTCGAGCGGTTTCTGCATCAGCGGTGTTGCAAACACATTGTCGACCACCAGCTTGGCGCCGATCTGGTTGGCGAGCTTGGCGACGCCTGCAATGTCGACCACTTCCAGTGTCGGATTGGTCGGGCTTTCAAGAAAGAACACCTTGGTGTTGGGCCGGATCGCGGTTTCGAAATTGGCAAGGTCACGTCCGTCGACGAGGGTGGACTCGATGCCGTATCTGGGCAGCAATGTTTCCACCACCCAGCGGCAGGAACCGAACAGGGCGCGCGCGGAAACCACATGGTCTCCGGCCCTCAGCTGGCACAACAGCGCCGCCGAAATTGCCGCCATTCCAGACGCCGTTGCCCGTGCGTCCTCTGCGCCCTCCATCAGGCACATGCGCTTTTCGAACATGTCGTTGGTCGGGTTTGCGTAGCGTGAATAGACGAAACCGGGATCCTCGCCCTTGAAGCGGGCTTCCGCTGCCTCGGCGCTGTCATAGACAAAGCCCTGCGTCAGGAAGATTGCTTCGGATGTTTCTCCAAAACCGGAGCGGCTGGTGCCGCCATGCACGAGCTGGGTGGCGGGGCGGAATTGTCGGTTGCTTGTCATGATCTTTGTCCAACACACAAAAAAACCGGCTTGCGAAGTCGCGAGCCGGTTTTGCAACCCGACCTTTTTAGCGACTTGTTTTACGTGGCTGCAAGCCGGTCGGCCAAATCACCACGGGATAACCTCGCTTTTAGGGGCTTCCCGCGCTTGCGTCAATCGCTTCCCCTTGCCATCAAGACATCTTGGAAAACGGAGCGCACGGACCGTGGCAGCGGGCATTCTCTCAGATCGCGCAATCAAGGCGCTCTTTGATGCCGGCAAGCTTGCCTCCGGTCGACCGCTCGATGCCGACCAGATCCAGCCTGCCAGCCTTGACCTGAGGCTCGGCGCCCGCGCCTACCGGGTTCGCGCCAGCTTTTTGCCAGGCCCCTCGGCAAGGGTCGAGGACAAGCTCGCCCGTCTCAGCATGCACGAGATCGACCTGACCGCAGGCGCTGTGCTTGAGACTGGCTGCGTCTATATCGTGCCGTTGCTTGAAAGCCTGGATCTGCCGCAGGAGATATCCGCCTCCGCCAATCCGAAAAGCTCGACCGGGCGTCTCGATATTTTCACCCGGGTGATGACCGATCACGGCCAGGAGTTCGACAAGATCGCTCCCGGCTACACTGGCCCCCTGTGGCTTGAGGTCAGCCCGCGCACCTTCCCGATTGTCGCCCGTACCGGCTCGCGCCTGTCGCAGATCCGTTTTCGACAGGGGCACGCGGTGCTGGACGAGGATGAACTTTCGGCTCTTCACCGCACCGAAACTCTGGTTGCCTCCGAAACGCCGAATGTCTCGGGAGGCGGCATCGCGCTGTCGATCGATCTGATGGGGCAGGGCGAGGATGGTCTGATCGGCTATCGCGGCAAGCACCACACCGCGGTTATCGATGTCGACAAGCGCGGCGCCCAGGAGGTCTTCGATTTCTGGGAGCCCTTGTACAATCGCGGTTCCGCCGACCTTATCCTCGATCCGGATGAATTCTACATTCTGGTCAGCCGTGAATCCGTACACGTTCCTCCGCTCTATGCCGCCGAGATGACACCGTTCGATCCGCTGGTCGGCGAGTTCCGGGTTCATTATGCCGGTTTCTTCGATCCGGGGTTCGGACACAGCGAGGCCGGTGGTGCAGGAAGCCGTGCCGTACTCGAAGTACGCAGCCACGAGGTCCCGTTCATTCTTGAGCATGGCCAGATCGTCGGCCGGCTGATCTACGAGCGGATGCTGGAGAGGCCCGCGGCTCTGTACGGCACCGGGGCCGGATCGAACTACCAGGCTCAAGGCCTCAAACTGTCGAAACATTTTCGCAGCTGAGTTCCGGTGAGGGCAGCTTCTGGCCAGCCGTCAGCTTATCCCTTGGCCGCCAGCCTGTGCGGCGCGCATCTCGGCAAGCTCTTTCCGGATTGCCTTGAGTTCTTCCAGCATGGCGCTCTGGTCGGATGCCATGGCTTCCCGGTCTGCGGTCGCCTCGGCTTCGTGCTCCTCCTGCATGGCT
Organism: Parahoeflea alexandrii; assembly: GCF_024105735.1. Lineage (GTDB taxonomy): Bacteria > Pseudomonadota > Alphaproteobacteria > Rhizobiales > Rhizobiaceae > Hoeflea > Hoeflea alexandrii. Next base: position 1,045,023 of record NZ_JAAAML010000002.1, read on the forward strand.
GACACGATGATGCCGATGAACAGGTTGAGTACCGTGAACGTGGTGCAGGCGATGAACGGTATGAAGAACGTCCAGGCCATCGGATGCACTTCCATCACCGGACGGACAATCCCCATCGACCAGCTTTCCAGCGTCATCACCTGAAACAGTGAATAGGCTGAAGCCGGAATCGAGCCGAACCAGTCCGGAAACGTGTCGCCGTAGAGTTTCGTCGCCATCACCGAGAACACGTAGAACACCAGCGTCAAGAGCAGCATGATCGATCCCATGCCCGGCAACGCGCTGACCAGTCCGCCCACAACCCGCTTGAGCGACGGCACCATGCTGATGATCCTCAGTACGCGCAGGATGCGAAGCGCGCGAAGCACCGAAAGGTTGCCGGTCGCAGGGATCAGCGCCACCCCGACCACCAGGAGGTCGAAGATCCGCCAGGGGTCGCGGAAGAAGTCGAGCCGCCAGGCGAGAAGTCGGGCCGACACCTCCACCACGAAAACACCGAGAATGACCCGGTCGAGCACAGTCAGCACCACACCGAAGCGTTGCATGACTTCGGGTACGGTCTCGAGGCCCAGCGTGATCGCGTTGATCACGATCAGCGCGGTGATGAAGGCCTCGAAGCGGCGCGACGACAAAAAGGTTTTCAACTGGTCCATGAAGCAATTCTGGGGTTTGAAGAAGCGCCACTGATATGAGGTGGCGCCCGCGGCGCGTCAAGCCGCCTTGCGGATTGATCCTGCTTGACACGGCTGCTCAACACCGCCAAGGATCACCGGCGCAGGCGGGTGTAGCTCAATGGTAGAGCAGAAGCTTCCCAAGCTTAAGACGAGGGTTCGATTCCCTTCACCCGCTCCATTCCCGGATTTTTCGCAAGGTTGTTCGCAGCTTCCGCCATGGCCGCCCATTCCGGCGCTGCGGGATGAGGGGTCTTTTCCCAAAGATGCGTATTGGAAACGAGCTGTCCCAATGCCCGCCACCCGGCGACCGACATCAGCAGCCAGTAGAGCGGTGTCAGCAGCACCCATCGGCGCTTCAGCCGGGTTCGTTCGTGCCGCGTGAAACCTCTCCATCCCATGCTGGCAAACACCAGGTAGCTGCCGGCGATGTTGATAAGGTCGATCCACATCAGGATGCGGTGCAGGTCCGAGACTGGAGAAGCCATGCCGCTTGCCAGCCAGGCCAGCGTCAATCCGATGAAGGCGAACATCAGCGGGTGCGCCAGCGCGGAGACGAGCATGCCGGCGATCATAAGCTGGAAAACCACGAATCCGGCTGGTCCAAGCGCCCTGACAGTGTGCACCGGCCGGCGCATGGCCACCAGCCAGGTCTGGGCCCAGCCCTTGAGCCAGCGTGTTCGCTGGCGTGTCCAAACCTCGAGTGTGGAGGGGGCGATTTCGACGGTTGCGCTGTTCAGCGTCCCTGTACGGTAGCCATGGGCATAGAGGCGGAGGCCGAGATCCGCGTCCTCCGTCACATTGTGCGGATCCCATCCGCCGGCAGCCTCGAGGGCAACCCTCCTGAAATGATTTGATGTCCCGCCAAGCGGGATCGGCATCCGCACCCGTGCCAGAAAGGGAATGAGCACACGAAACAGGCCGCTGTATTCGAGTGCGAACAGTCCGGAAATCCAGTTTGTACCAAGGTTTGCAATTGCCAATGGTGCCTGTACGCACCCAAGCCGGTCGTCACCCTCGGCAAAGGCCGCACAGGCTTCAAGCAACTGTCCCGGTGCTGGTTTGTCTTCCGCGTCGTAGACCGCGACCAGCGACCCGCGTGCTCCCTGCAACGCATATTGCAGGGCCTTGGGCTTGGTGCGCGGGCCGAAATCGGGAGTGAGAACGATTTCGCATTCCGGCCCGAGCTGTTGCGCCTGCAGCGCCGATATCGTTGCCGTGTCATCGATTTCGCAAACATATTTCACGTCCAGCAGGCTCTTGGGCCAGCGTAGCGCCGAGATCCGTGAGACGATGGCTGGGATCATCTCGGCTTCGTCATGCAGGGCAATGAGCACTGTATAGACCGGAAGCCGGGTCCCGGACGGCGGCTCGCAGGCGTGTGTGCGGTTCCGCCTGAAAGCGGACATCACGAGAGCGCAAAGCCTAAGCAAGATACCACCGGAGAAGAACAGCGTCAGGACGATATGCAGCACGGTAAAGGCCGCGAAAGGCCACAGCACAAGACAGGTGGCGGAAAGATAGACCGCCAGCCCCAGAAGAAACCCCTGTGAGCCGGTCATGACCCGACGGGCACTTGCGTCACGCCGGTCCTGGTCGAGTTCGAAGGTGATCCGCCTCACCCGTTCGGCTGCATCGGCCTGCCAGACAGCTTTGCGGATGGTGGCAGGTGAGGCGATGGCAAGGCTGTCGCGCAGCCCTGGCATGTCGCGCAGGCGGCTCCGGTAGTCGTCCATCTGCCGTGCTTCGGGCACGATTGCCGTGACTTGTCCGCCGGCGCGCAAAAGCCTCAGCGGTCCGTCCCGGTGCAAAAGCACGTCCATTGACGGCAGCCGGACAACTTCTTCCGGATCTATCTCATCGAGATGCGGGAGACCGAGTTCACACGCCAGCCAGCGATAGTAGAGATCGGGGTCGATCAGGCCCTCCGCCATCAGTTCCTTTTCTATGGTGGTTGCGTTGGCGCGCGCGGCTTCTGTGGCGGCTCTGACGTGAGGTTTGCCAATGCCGCATTGCAGAAAGAAGCGGGCTTCGGGGCTCGTCTCGCTCAGGGTAGGATGCAACCGGACAGGCTGTACCGGATCGTATCCGTTGCCGATCACCCCATCGGCGGTCATGTCCTCGCCGGCCTTGCCGGAAACCGGATGATCTGAGCTTTTGCTTGCTGCCATGACTCTGATACATACAAGGCTGTTGGAGTGGGATACTAAATCTATGGTAGTGAAAACGCGCATTAATGCACCCCTAATATTGCGGGGTATTTCCCGCATAATGTGCGCTTTGGTTGTTTTTCTTGCCGCGGTTTTCCCGGCCGCGAGCGCTGACGGCCTGATCGTTCCCAATTACATGGACCCGCGGGAGCGCGTTCCGCTTCCGGATCTGGCGCCTTACAGCCGTATCCGTTTCGTCACCACGGTTGATTTTCCGCCCTTCAGCTTTCTCGATCAGACCGGCCATCTTGCCGGGTTTCACATCGATCTGGCGCGCGCAATATGTGAGGAGCTGGATGTGCTGCCGCGCTGCCAGATCCAGGCCTTGCCTTGGGGTGAGCTTGAGGGTGCATTGGAAAAGGGGCAGGCCGAAGCGCTGATTTCGGGCCTGGCGATCACCGCGGAAAGCCGGTCGAAATACCGCTTCACGCGCGCTTACCTGGCCTTGCCGGCCCGGTTCGTGCTCGCAGGCGAGGCGAGTTCTGGCGAGGACAGCGCAGTGGCGCTTGGCGGCCAGCGCGTCGGGGTGCTGGAATCCACCGCACACGAGGTGATGCTGCGCGACTGGTTCTCAGAAACGAGGCCGGTCACCTTCACCCGGACGGAATGGATGTTCGATGCGCTCAAGGCCGGCAACATAGATGCCGTCTTCGGTGACGGCCTGCAATTGTCATTCTGGCTGTCCAGCCGCTCGGCGGAGAATTGTTGCCGGTTCTTAGGCGGCCCCTTTTTTTCCCAGGCGCATCTGGGGGAGGGGCTGGCGATCGCGGTACGGCCGCGCAACACGTCTCTCGCCAAGGCTTTCGACCACGCACTTGCAGCCCTGAACAGAAACGGGCGTTTCACCGAACTCTACCTGCGCTGGTTTCCCAACGGGCTTTACTGACCGGTGCGGCGATCCGGCCTTGGCCTGGGTGGAAACCGGAACGGCAGGGCCAGCGCCCAGCCAAGACCGGCGGTGCGGCTGTCGCGCCACTCCGACAGCCCGATCTCGATACCGGTGTCGCCGCGCCGTGGCGTTTGCGTGTAGGTTGAAAACAGCCGGTCCCAGATAGCCAGGTTGAATCCATAGTTCGAATCCGTTTCGCGCGGATCGGTCGAATGGTGAATCCGGTGCATGTCCGGCGTCACGATCAGGAGCCGCAGCACGGCGTCGACAGGTTTGGGCAGCCGGATATTGGCGTGATTGAACATCGCCGCGCCATTGAGAATGATCTCGAAGACCAGAACCGCAACGGGCGGCGCACCGAGCGCTATGATGACGGCCGCCTTCCAGAACATCGACAACACGATTTCAAGGGGATGAAATCGCAACGCGGTGGTCAGGTCGAACCCGGTATCGGCATGGTGCATGCGGTGGATGCGCCACAGCAATGGCCATTTGTGGCTGACCACATGCTCGAGCCAGACCGCGAAATCGAGCAGGACGAAGGCGATGATTCCCGCCGCCCAGAGCGGCACACCGAGAAGCGGAAACAGGCCGAAACCATTGGATTGCGCCCAAAGCGCGGTGCCGACTGCGGCGAGCGGAAACACGACCCTGAGCGCCACCGAGGACAGCACCACCATGGCAAGGTTGGTCATCCAGCGGCGGGATTTAAGCGCCCCGCGCATCTCGTTGCGTTCAAGCCGCGGTGCCAGCAGTTCAATGGCAGCGAGCGCGATGAAAATCGTGGAAAATGCCAGAATCCGGATCACCGGCTCGGACAGGCCGAACAGCGTCATTGTGCGCCTCCGTATCGTGTAACGGTCTCCTCATGCCACAGCCTCCGGCTTCTGGCGAAACACGATCCGGTGAAAGCCTGCGACACGTCGGCGCGGGGGCCACGGCAGGGGCCGCACTCAGGCGCTGCGAAAGCGGGCGATCGCGCCTCGTTCGATGGCGGCACAGGTCAGCTTGTCGAGACCAAGCCGGTCGCGGACCATCTGCAACAGCCGGATTTCCTCCTGCTGGATATTGTAGTCGGCGGAGGCAACCTCGACGGCCAGCGCATAGGCGGTGTCGTAAAGTTTCGGAGGCACCGCATCGCGGACGACCTCGAGCACGATGTCGAGGCCTTCAGGACCCTTGAGCAGTTCGGCTGCGGCCCGCGTGACGCCGACGAGGCGCTCCGCATCAAAGCCGTCAAACACCGGAAGGAACGTCACCAGTCGGCCGATCCGGGCCAGTTCCGCATCGTTCATGGCCTTGTCGACGGCGGACATGGTAACCATCAGATAGATCAGCGCATCATGGGTGGTAACACGTTCGGACATTGGCAGTTCGTCTCCTGAATTTTCACGATAGATAAGAGCCGCAGCCGTTTCACACAAGCCGAAAGGCGACAAAACCGTAAAAGGCCGCACCTGCCGCTCATCTGTGTCCCGGCAGCCTTGTTCCGGAACGCTGCATGGTTCCGACGGGTGATGAAGCGCTTACTGGCTTGCCCAGATGATGCGGGCGATCCAGTCGATCTCGCTGACATCGAAGCTGCGATTGGGATGGTCGGGGTTGAGTGAGATCAGTTCAACAGATTTTGGTGTCTGCCGGTTGAGCACCTTGGCCATCACCTCGCCCTCGCGCGAGCGAACCACCACCCGGTCGCCGCGGCGGATCTGTGCACCCGGCTCGACGATCAGGATGTCGCCGTCCCGGTAAAGCGGCAACATGCTGTCACCCTGCACCTCCAGCGCATAGACGCCGGGCCTTTCGGCCGGCTGCGCCGGGAAGTCCACCACATCCCATCCCTGCCCGGCCGGGAAGCCGCCATCATCGAAAAAGCCGCCGGAGCCGGCCTGCGCGAAACCCAGAAGCGGGATCGAACCGGCCTGCGGCGGAAATGCACCATCGGGAAAACTGCTTTCGGGCGTGGTCTGCCCGCCCCGCACCAGGCTCATGAAATCGTCCAGCGAGGATCCGGTGGCATCAAGAACCTTGGCGAGCGATTCAGTCGAGGGCCAGCGGTCGCGGCCGTCAGCTCCGCATCGCTTGGATTTGTTGAATGCGGTCGGGTCCAGTCCGGCGCGCCGGGCCAGTCCCGAGGCCGTCAGACCGTGGCGTTCGGCCAGCGCATCGAGCGCCGACCAGATGCGTTCATGCGAGAGCATTGTCCAAGGTTCCCGCTGTTCAGAACAAGAGCCGGACCCGCTGAAACAGACCCGTACATTACCTTTCTACATGATCGGAAGCCGAGGAGTAAACCCGGTTAGGAAAAATATCCTCCCTCCTGATCGCGGTCCGGACAGCTTGTCTGAACCTTCAGTGAGGCCGGATCGGGCTGCGCCCGGTGGTCAGCGCCTGATCGAGAAGTTCAATCCGGTCCTGACCCCAGAACGGTTCGCCATTGAGGACGTAGGTGGGCACGCCGACGGCGTCGGCGGCGATTGCGTCGCGCGAATTGCGCTCGCGAATAATGGCAATTTCGTCGGTCTTGGCATCCATGATCGCCGGCTTGGCATCCAGACCGACCTGCGACAGGTAGGAAGTCAGCACGGCTTCATCGGCGATATTGTCGTCATTGGCCCAGCAGCCGGAGAGAACCTTGCCCATGAAATAGCGCGGGTCATGGCCGGCTTCCACCAGCGCAATGATGATCTTGTCGGCAAGTGCCGCGTCCACCGGCCAGTGCAACGGCGTGGTCTTGATCGGAAGGCCGCGCCATTCGGCAAGCCGCTGCAGCTCGATCAGCCGCAGCCGTTGCCGGACCGGCGGCCGTTGGCCGGGAGGCACTGCGCCTGATACATCCCACAGGGCGGCGAGGTTCACCGGCTTGTAGTTCAGCGTGGCCTTGTGCCGCTCCGCCACCTCGCAGATCAGGTTGTGGCCGAGATAGGTAAACGGCGAGGCGCAGTAGAAATAGTAATCGATCACCGGCATTGGACAGACCTCCCTTTTTGCCGACAGTGCCGAAAGCGCGGTGTTCCGGCAAGGCTCCCTTGGCAAACTTCATTCCGCATCATGCTTTTGCCCCGGTTAATATTCTGGCTATCTTGAAGGCGCGCGTTGCATCGGGGATGCGGTTGACGGGACTGATGCTGCGCTGCGGGTATCGGCACGAGTTTAGAGCAGGAGGTTTCGCGGATGACGAGAGACACGGAGGAGTTTACCCAAGCCAACAGGTTGGCCTGGAATGCATCGGCGCCTCGCCACAGGCAGAGCGAGGAATGGCAGCGGCAGCTCTCGGGCTTCGCCGACCCATCCTTCTCCACGCTTGATTCCACTGTTTCGGCCGTGCTCGCCTCCAACAGAGTTGATGGTGCCAGCGTCGTGCAGATCGGCTGCAACAATGGCCGCGAAACCCTGTCGATGCTGGCTCTCGGCGCAACCCATGCCACCGGCATTGACCAGTCCGATGCCTTCATTTCCCAGGCCCAAGAGCTGCGGGCGGTGTCACCGTATGGTGCCCGGGCCGGCTTTGTCTGTGCCGATGTCTATGCCTTGCCCGAGGGCTTGGAAGGACGGTTCGACCTGGCCCTGATCACCATAGGCCTGCTTAACTGGATGCCGGATCTTCCGCGCTTCCTGAAAGTAGCAGCCTCGCTTCTGGTTCCCGGCGGGCGTTTGGTCATTTACGAAACCCATCCCGTGCTGGACATGTTCGAGCCCTATGCAGCCGATCCCCACACGCTGCGCTATTCCTACTTCCGCACCGAACCGTTCATCACCGAGGAAGAAATCGTCTACGACGGATCGGCAACAGGTAAGGCACCGCCCTCCTATTGGCATTTCCACACCATGGGCGACATCGTCACCGGGTGCGTCAAGGCGGGACTGCAGATCGTGGAGCTCAAGGAGTATCCGCATTCCAATCGGGAGGTTGCCTATGACATCTATCTCGGCAACGAGGCGCAACTGCCGCTGTGCTACACGCTGGTGGCAGCAAAATCCTGAAAATGAAAAACGGGCCCGAAGGCCCGTTTGAGTAATCCTTGCAGAATTGTAGCGATTACGCTGCTGCCTTGTCCTCGCGGTAGGGGTTGAACCGGCCGTAGAAGGTTTCGCCCTTCTCGGCCATCTCGACCAGAAGCTTGGGTGCCTTGAACTGCTTGCCGTATTTCCGCGCCAGCACCTTGCACATGTCGACAAAGGCTTTCGCGCCCATGGTGTCGATATAGCTCAGCGCACCGCCCGTGTAGGGCGCGAAGCCGAAGCCGAGGATGGTGCCGAGATCGGCTTCCCGCGGATCGGTGACGATACCTTCTTCCACGGTCCGTGCTGCTTCGAGCGCGATTGCCGCCAGGTAGCGGTTCTGCAGTTCCTTGACGTCAACCTTGGCAGGGTCCTGCTGCGGGTAGAGCGTCTTCAGCCCCGGCCACAGATGCTTCTTGGCGGGCTTTGCCGGGTAATCGTAAAAGCCCTTGCCGTTCTTGCGTCCCAGCCGGCCTTCCTTCTCGACCATGGTTTCGACCAGCTCCAGATGGCGCGGGTCGACGGCCTTTTCGCCCAGATCGGCGATGGTGGCGCGGACGATCTTCAGTGAAAGATCGATGGCGACCTCGTCATTGAGAGCCAGCGGCCCGACCGGCATGCCGGCCATCTTCGCGGCGTTCTCGATCATCGCCGGCGGCACGCCTTCGGCAAGCATGTTGTAGCTCTCGTTCATATAGCGCAGCACGCAGCGGTTGACGAAGAAGCCGCGTGTGTCGTTGACCACGATCGGGGTCTTCTTGATCGCGGCGACATAGTCGAGGGCCACGGCAAGCGCCTTGTCCGAAGTCTTGCGTCCGAGAATGATCTCGACCAGCATCATCTTGTCCACCGGCGAGAAGAAGTGGATGCCGATGAAGTTCTTCGGACGCTTCGAGTTCTTTGCCAGCCCAGTGATCGGCAGTGTCGAGGTGTTCGATGCATAGACCGTGGTCGGACGGATCTGCGCCTCGATCGATTCCGTCACCGCCTTCTTGACGTCGCGGTCCTCGAAAACGGCCTCGATTACCAGATCGGCGTCAGCGAGGTCTGCGTGATCGGTCGAGGTCGAGATCAGCGACAGCAGCTTCTCGCCCTCTTCCTTTGTGGTCTTGCCCTTCTGGACGCCCTTCTTGACCAGGTCCTCGGAGTAGGCCTTGCCCTTCTGCGCAGCGGCGTCGTCGCGGTCGATCAGCACCACAGGGATGCCGGCCTTGGCTGTCACGTAGGCAATGCCCGCGCCCATGAAACCGGCTCCGACGACGCCGATCTTGCGGAACTTGGTCGGCTTTATGCCCTCGGGGCGGCGCGCGCCCTTGTTGATCTCCTGCAGCGAGACGAACAGAGACCGGATCATCGACTGAGCTTCCGGCGTCTGCAGGATATAGCTGAAATAGCGCTGCTCGATCTTCAGGCCGGTGTCGATGGGGACCTGCAGGCCTTCAAAGACGCTCTGCAGGATGGCCTTCGCGGCAGGATAGTTGTCTTGGGTCTCGCGGCGAAGGATGGCAGATGCCGCCGGCCACAGCTGTGCCCCTTGCGCCGACCAGATCTGGCCGCCCGGCAGCTTGAAGCCCTTGACGTCCCACGGGGCGACCGGCGACAGGCCGTTCTTGATCATCGCCTTGGCGGCGGAAATCAGCTTCTTCGGTTCAACCACCTCGTGAACCAGGCCCATCGCCTTGGCCCGCGCCGGCGTCAGCGACTGTCCGGTGGTCATCATCTGCAGCGCGTCCTGGGCATTGGTCAGGCGTGGAACACGCTGGGTGCCGCCGGCGCCCGGAAAGATGCCGACCTTGACTTCAGGCAGGGCCATTTTCACCGAAGGCGAATCCGCCACCACACGACCATGGCAGGCCAGCGACAATTCGAATGCGCCGCCCATGCACACACCGTTGATCGCCGAGACCCACGGCTTGCCGCAGGTTTCGATCTTGCGGTAGAGCCAGCTCATCTTGCCGACCTGATCAAACAGCATCTGCTGGGCTTTTTCCGGGTTGTTGCGCTTTTCTTCCGCCATGCCGGCCAGCATGGTCTTCATCATGGTCAGGTCGGCGCCGCCCGAAAAGGTCGACTTGCCGGAGGTAAACACGACGCCCTTGACCGCGTCATCGGCGACGAAGCGGTCGACCAGCGCGTCGAGTTGCTCGAGGGCTGCCTGCGTGAACACGTTCATCGAACGGTCGGCCATGTCCCAGGTGACGAGCGCGATGCCGTCGCCGTCGACGTCTACGGTGTAAATTTCATTGCTCATGATTGTTCTCCGGGTATCAGACGCGTTCGATGATCGTCGCGGTGCCCATGCCCGCGCCGATGCACAGCGTGACAAGGGCGGTGTTGAGATCGCGGCGCTCGAGTTCGTCGAGCACGGTGCCGAGGATCATCGCGCCGGTGGCGCCCAGCGGATGGCCCATGGCAATGGCACCGCCATTGACGTTGATCTTGTCGGACGGAATGTCGAAGGCCTGCTGGAAGCGCAACACCACAGAGGCGAAAGCCTCGTTGAGCTCGAACAGGTCGATATCCTCGATCTTCATCTTGGCGCGCTTGAGCAGCTTCTCGGTGACATCGACCGGACCGGTCAGCATCAGCGCCGGATCCGAACCGATATTGGCGAAGGCCTTGATCCGGGCACGCGGCTCGAGACCCATGGTCTTGCCGCCGCGCTTCGAGCCGAGCAGCACCAGGCCGGCGCCGTCGACGATGCCCGACGAGTTGCCGGCATGGTGGACATGGTTGATGTTTTCGATTTCAGGATGCGCCTGAATGGCGACAGAGCCGAAGCCGCCCATCTCCGCCATCATGCCGAAGGAGGCATTGAGGCTGGCCAGCGCCTGCATGTCGGTGCCCGGGCGCATGTGTTCGTCGCGATCGAGAATGGTCAGGCCGTTGATGTCCTTGACCGGAACCACGGACTTCTTGAAGTAGCCCTTCTCCCAGGCATTCGCCGCACGCTTCTGGCTTTCCATCGCATAGGCGTCGACGTCATCGCGGGTGAAGCCGTACTTGGTGGCGATCAGATCGGCCGAAATCCCCTGCGGCATGAAGTAGGCCGGGATATTGACAGAAGGATCCATGAACCAGGCGCCGCCCTGGGCGCCGATGCCGATGCGCGACATCGATTCCACGCCACCGGCGATGACGATGTCGTCCGCGCCCTGGGCGATCTTGGCGGTGCCGAAATTGATCGCATCCAGGCCCGATGCGCAGAAACGGTTGATCTGGATCCCGGGCGCCTCTGTGGCGTAACCGGCTTCGAAGGTTGCAGCGCGGGCGATGTCGCCGCCGGCTTCGCCGATCGCGTCGACGCAACCCATGACGATGTCGTCGACCTTCTTGGTGTCGAGACCGTTGCGGTCGCGCAGAGCTTCGAGCATGTGCGAGGCAAGCCGCACCGATGGCACTTCGTGCAGGCTTCCGTCCTTCTTGCCGCGGCCCCGCGGGGTGCGGACGTGATCATAGACAAATACATCAACCATTGCGGTGATCTCCAGGGTTTGGTGTTCGGGTCAGGCGGTAGCCGTGGCGGGATCCTTCCCGCTCGGCATCAGGTCTTCGGGTCTCTTGTATCCGGGCAGGGCGGCGATCCGGTCCAGCCAGGCGGCAATGTTGGGATAGGTGGTCAGATCCATGCCGATCTGGTCGGGCCAGAACAGGTAGCCGCAGATCGAAAGGTCAGCGATCGTCGGATGGCCCGAAACGATGAAATCGCGTCCTTTGAGATGCGCATCGAGCACCTTCCAGGCACCTACGGCCCGGGCGTGGAAGAACTGTGTCACCGGATCGTCGGATTTTTTCTGAAACAGGCTCATGAACCGGTAGGTCGCCACATAGCTGGTCAGCTTGTGATTGTCCCACAACAGCCAGCGCAGGATTTCCCGGCGTTCGTCCTCGTTCGCGGGTCCGAAACGGTCGATTTCGCGTGACAGGTAGTCGAGGATGGCGCCGGACTGGCTCAGCACCACGTCGCCGTGAGGGGTGTGATGGGTGAGAACCGGCACCTCGCCCATGACGTTCATGCTGCGGAATTCGGGCGACCGTGTCTGCCCGGAGAAAAACGCTACCCGCCGCGGCGCCCAGTCGGCACCGCTGAGTTCGAGCATCAGCGCCACCTTGTAGGCGTTGCCGCTTTCCAGGAAGCAATCAAGCGTGAATTCGGTCATTGGCTCACAGGCTCCTTGCGATCAGCAGTTTCATGATCTCGTTGGTGCCGCCATAGATCCGCTGCACCCGCGCGTCGCGGAACATCCGGGCCACCGGATACTCGTTCATGTAGCCGTAGCCGCCATGCAGCTGAACGCACTCGTCCGCCACCTTGCACTGCAGGTCCGTGGTCAGGTATTTCGCCATCGAGGCGGTGGTCGAGCTGAGCTGCCCCTTGAGGTGCTCGCCGACGCAGTGATTGACGAACACCCGCGCCATCGTGGCTTCGGATTTCAGCTCCGCCAGCTTGAACTGGGTGTTCTGGAACTCGATCACCGCCTTGCCGAAGGCCTTGCGTTCCTTGACATAGTCTATGGTGATTGCCAGCGCCCGTTCGATCATCGAGATCGCCTGGTTGGCGATCAGCAGCCGTTCCTGCGGCAGTTCCGTCATCAGCTGGGCAAAGCCCTGGCCTTCCTCGGTTCCGAGCATGTTGGCGGTGGGAATGCGGACATCGTCGAAGAACAGCTCCGACGTGTCATTGCTCTTGAGCCCCACCTTGTCGAGATTGCGGCCGCGCCGGAACCCCTCGACCTCGTCGGTCTCGACCACCATCAGAGAGGTGCCTTTGGCGCCCTTGGTCGGATCGGTCTTGGACACGACGATGATCAAATTGGCATGCTGGCCATTGGTGATGAAGGTCTTCGAGCCGTTGATGACGTAGTGATTGCCATCCTTCTTGGCTGTCGTCTTGATGCCCTGCAGGTCCGAGCCGGCACCAGGTTCGGTCATGGCGATGGCGCCGATCATCTCGCCGGACGCCATCTTCGGCAGCCATTTCTGTTTTTGCTCTTCCGAGCCGAAATGCAGGATGTAGGGCGCGACGATGGCATTGTGCAGCGCTATGCCGAAGCCGTCGGTTCCCGTGCGCCCCAGCGCTTCGATAATGGCCGCCTCGTGGGCGTAGGTGCCGCCCGAGCCGCCGTACTCTTCCGGCATGGAAGCGCAGAGCAGGCCGGCCGCGCCTGCGCCTTCCCAGGCGCTGCGATCGACCATTTCCTGTTTCTCATAACGGTCGTAATGCGGAACCACTTCCGCTTCCAGCCAGCGGCTGGCCATGTCCTCGAGCATGGCAACGTCGTCTTCCATCCAGTCCGGACGGGGTACGCCAAGCACTTCCGATGGCAATGTCGCCATGTCTTCCTCCCAGAATTCCCGGCGGGCGCAGGGCGCCCGCCATTTTCTCGACCAGACGGTGCGCGGTGCTCAGAAAGCGTCCGCGGCCAGTTCCATCATGGTGTCCGCTCCGGTTTCGATGCGGGCCTTGCGCATCGAAGTCTCGGGCATGATCCGTTCCATGTAGAACTTGCCGACGAGCAGCTTGGAGGCGAGGAACTCGTCCTTGCCGTCCGCACCGGACGCGCGTTTGTCAACGGCAGCCTTGGCCATAAGCGCCCACATGTAACCAAGCGCCACAAGCCCGAAGAGGTGCATGTAGTCGGTCGAGGCGGCACCAGCATTGTCAGGCTTCGCCATCGCGTTCTGCATCAGCCACATGGTCGAGGCCTGCAGGTCGTTGAGACCCTTCTTCAGGCCCTTGGTGTAGAGCGCCAGTTCTTCGTTGTTGCGGTTCTCCTCGCAGAAATCGCCGACTTCCTTGAAGAACGCCATCACAGCGCGACCACCGTTCTGGCCAAGCTTGCGGCCGACCAGATCAAGCGCCTGAATACCGTTGGCGCCTTCATAGATCATGGCGATGCGGGCATCGCGGACATACTGGCTCATGCCCCATTCTTCGATGTAGCCATGGCCGCCGAACATCTGCTGCGCCATCACAGCGTGGTCAAAACCCTTGTCGGTGAGAACGCCCTTGACCACCGGCGTGACCAGGGTCAGCAGGTCGTCGGCCTGTTGCCGGTCGGCTTCGACTTCGGATTTGTGCGCGACGTCTGATTTCAGCGCGGTCCACAGCATGAAGGCGCGGCCGGCCTCGTTGAAGGCGCGGATCGTCATCAGCGTGCGCCGCACGTCCGGATGGACGATGATCGGATCGGCCTTCTTCTCAGGCTCCTTGGCGCCCGACAGAGAGCGGCCCTGCAGCCTTTCGCGGGCGTAGGCCACCGCGTTCTGATAGGCGATTTCGCCCATCGCCTGGCCCTGCAGGCCAACGCCGAGGCGAGCTTCGTTCATCATCACGAACATGGCCTTGAGGCCGGCATTCTCGGTGCCGATCAGGTAGCCGGTTGCCTCGTCGTAATTCATTACGCAGGTGGCATTGCCGTGAATGCCCATCTTCTCTTCCAGCGAGCCGCACGAGACCGGGTTGCGGTCGCCCAGCGCGCCGTCGTCACCGACCATGAACTTCGGCACGATGAACAGCGAGATGCCCTTCACCCCTTCCGGCGCGCCCTCGATACGGGCAAGCACCAGGTGGATGATGTTTTCGGACATGTCGTGTTCGCCGGCCGAGATGAAGATCTTCTGGCCGGAAATCTTGTAGCTGCCGTCAGCCTGCGGCACCGCCTTGGTGCGCAGCAGTCCCAGATCGGTGCCGCAATGCGGCTCGGTCAGGTTCATGGTGCCGGTCCAGGTGCCCTCGATCATCTTCGGCAGGTACTTGGCCTTCTGCTCGTCCGAGCCGTGCTCGTGGATCGCGGCAACCGCGCCCTGTGTGAGGCCGGGATACATCATGAACGACAGGTTCGCCGAGGACATGTACTCGCCGACCGCGACATGCAAAGCATAAGGCAGACCCTGGCCGCCGAATTCAACCGGTGCCGCCAGTCCGAGCCAGCCACCCTCGCGATACTGCTTGTAGGCTTCCTTGAAGCCCTTTGGCGTGGTCACCGTGGCGTCGTCGTGCCGGGTGCAGCCTTCCTGATCGCCGACCTGATTGAGCGGCAGCATCACCTCTTCGGAAATGCGCGCGCCCTCCTGAAGGATGGCCTCGACAATGTCCGGGCTCGCATCGGCGAACCCCGGCAGGTTCATGTAGCGCTCATATCCGAGCACGTCGTTGAGAATGAAAAGCGTGTCGTCGACCGGTGCCTTGAAGACTGGCATGGATCCTCATCCCTTGTAGTTGCGTCGCCGCAGGCACGATAGCCCGGCGATCCTCGTCCAGCTGCTTACTAAACTTTGACGTTTGCGTAAACGTAAAAAATGGAGCTGATTACGTCCTCGATCTCATCTTGATCCCAAAACTATGCAAAAACCAGTGTTTTTTGACCGGAGAGACGACAAAAAAGTCGAAATTCAGTTAGCTGTCGGATCAGAATCTAGTCATCATCTGTGGCTGCAACAAGGCCTGCAGCGCCGCGGCGAACCGGTATGCCGGGCGGCGCCCAACAAAAAACCCGCCTTTTGAGCGGGTTACATGAAAAAGGCTGATGGTTGCGAGTTCAGGGGCCATCTGATTCGGCCAGCATTTCCCGAACCACGGAAATGGTGCGCTCGAGTTCCTCGATGGCCGTGTTGATGGTCGCGCGCTGTTCTTCCAGCACCCGCATTTGCGCTTCCCCCTTCGACAGGGCAACCTTGAGCTGGGTGACATTCTTGCCGCGCGGGTCATAAAGGTCGATCATACGCTTGACTTCGGTCAGCGAGAAGCCGACCCGCTTGCCCAGGAGAATGAGCTTCAGGCGAGCCCGGTCGCGTTTGGAAAAAAGCCGTGTGACTCCGACCCGTGTCGGCTTGAGCAGGCCCTTGTCTTCGTAAAATCGCAGGGTACGCAGCGTGACGCCGAATTCCTCGGCCAGATCGCCAATCCTGTAGACCGCTTCATCGTGGTCCGCGCTGGTGTCTGTCATGGTGTTCATCGTTGGCCTGGGCCGCCATTTCTCTGTTTTCCGAAAAGCTCGATCGCGGTGTGACATTATACCTTACGCCACGTCAAGTCGCCCGGATTTCAGCTTCGTTCGCGAAAGAAAAGTAACCTTGGTTAACGGGTTGTTTACCACGTTTCGCAGAATGTGTGGGCGAAGAGCAGTAAGCCCGGATTCATTGTATCTTGTTTTTGCCGGTTTGAAGTCTGGCTTTTCGGCGTCGGCGATGTTCGCGGGTTGGCCGAAGAGCGAAATGGATGTGCTGCGGACGGGGGTGGAGCGGCAAGCTCCGGTCAACAACGCGAAGCGGAAGCAAAAATGAACGGATCGCGATCTCATTCAAACAGGCAAGGAACGGGCGGCTCCTCGCTGGATTCGCTCAACCGTACGATCGAGAGCCTGGAAGCGCGAATTGAATCGATGATGGGCCGCAGCGCAACTGCCGCGCCTGGCCGCTATCCGGCCGCGACACAGCCACAAGCCCCAGCGGCGAGGGTCAAGCCCTCCGGTCTTGGTGATGGATTGCTGGACGATATCCGCGCCCGCCAGCGCGCCCTTGAGCAGGCACAGCACGGAAAGTCCGCGCAGGGCGTCAAAGCACACTCCAGCCGCGACAATCAGGGACGTCAATCCACCAGAAAGACCGCAATGGTGGACCCGGTTTCAGCCGTGCCCCAGGCTTCGCAACCGGACCTCGGCGAGCAGCTTATCACTGAAATGGCAGCGCTTCGCCGCGAGATGGGCGAACTGCGCAGGGAAGCCCGCGAGCAGTCGCTGCCCAAGGAACTGCGCCGCGACCTGGCCGGTATCTCGGCTTCGATAGATGCGCTCGGCGCGCAGGATGGCGGCGCCGATGCCCTCAGGCTCGAGCTCGATTCCATGCGCGAGATGGTCGATCGTCTCGCCCGGGAGGAGAGTGTTCGCGCACTTGAAAACCGTTGGCAGTCCATGGAAGAGCAGGTCGCCGGTCTCGACGTGGCCGCACTGCGCGAAGAGCTCGTCAATCTTGCCTACCGTGTCGACGAGATCCGCGAATTCCTTGCAACCATGCCCGAATCCGGTCAGGGGCAGGTGATCGAGAACAAGATCGCCGAACTGTCACAGACGATCGAGGCGATGTCACGCCAGTCGGTTACCGCGGGACCGGATTTCCCGGAGCAGTTCGAGCTTCTCGGCGCCCGTCTTGATGAGATCACCCGTGCAATTGCGGCACTGCCCGCACCCGGTTCGGCTGCCGCCAGCAATGCTCCCTTCGAACGCCTCGAGGCCCGGCTGGCTTCTGTTGCCCAGAAGATCGACGAACTCGAGCCCTCCGCCGTCGAAAACCAGATCGGCAGCCGCATCGAACATCTTTCATCCCGGATCGCCCAGCTGGCCGACGAGGAGGCCATTGCCCGGCTCGATGCCAGGATCGAACATCTGCAGTCCTATCTCGAAAACGGCGCCCGCCAAGACCGTATGCCCGAGCTTGAGGATTATCTCAGTGACATCACCGGCAAGATCGAAGCCCTCGACGCGCGCGGCGTGGATGACGCGCTGATTGCCCGGCTCGACCACCTGGCTCACCAGATTGAAGGCCTGTCGGTACCACAGCCGCAGACCGGCACCGTTCCCGAAGCCGTAATCGGCCGGCTTGAAGCCCTCATCGGCCGGGCCGAGGCCACGGTTTCCCGCAGCGTCGACCCGCTGCCCGGTCTTGAAACCCTCGATGCCCGCCTTTCAGAGATTGCCGCCAGGTTGCAGCAGGCCGAAGTCTCGGCTGCCGGTCACGCCATGCAGCCGGTAAGCGGACTTGAAAATGTCGAAGCTCAGCTGGCCGAGATTTCGGCCCGGCTCGACAGACCCTATGTCGATCAGGCACCGATGATGATGCCCGGGATGGAGAGCCTGGAAGCCAGGCTTGCCGACATTGCCGATCGGCTCGACATGTCGAGCACCGGTCAGGCCGGCCCCAGCGATGAGGCCATGCGCGGTCTTGAGGACCAGATTGCCAATCTCTCGCGGTTGATCAGTTCCGCACCTTCGGCAGCCGGAACCGAGGCCTTCGACGAGCGTCTGGCCTCGATCGAGGAGCATCTGGCAACCAGCGACGAGTTTGTCGTCGAAGCGGCCCGCCAGGCCGCCGAAGCTGCCCTGTCTGCCTATTCAGGGCAGATGGGCAGCGCGCCTTCGCCGCAGTCAATTGCCAACATGGAGGTTATTACGGCGCTCGCCGACGACCTCAAGGCTCTCGAAGGGCTCAGCCGCAAGACCGAGGACAGGACCACCCGCGCGTTCGAGGCGGTCCAGGAAACCATGATGAAGATCGCCGAACGTCTGGAGCGCCTCGGTGCGCCAGCGCCGGGGCTCCATCAGGGCGCCTCGCATGACGAGCCTGCCAGCCGCGCAGCGTTCGGTACCGCTATGCCGCAGGCCTCTGCCCAGTCCCTCGAGGATGTGATGGAGCTGGCAGGCGAACATGAGGATGCATTGTCCGAGATGGACGGCTCCGAGGCGGAGATGAAGCCGCACGCGGCCCGCTCGCCATCCGAAGCGGCTGCCCTGGCGGCGGCCTATGCAAAGAGCCAGGAGGCTGAAGCCGGCGACGACGAAATGCCCGAAACCGGCAAGACCGGTGACAAGTCGTTCCTCTCAGGATTGGCGGCCCGCATCCGGCCAGGCCGGGATGCGTCGAAGGCACAGGCCGAACCCCAGTTCACCGAAAACGATACTCCGCCGCTCGATCCGTCGATGGAAATGGATGCGGAAACCGCCAACATGCCGCTTGAGCCGGGATCGGGCGCGCCCGACATCAACCGCATCCTGCAGAAGGTACGTGAGGCCCAGGCCGCGGAACGTCAGCGTGGCGGTGGCCCCGCCGACACTGGTTCGGAAAAGACCGAATTTCTCGCATCCGCTCGTCGCGCTGCCATGGCGGCTGCCGCGGAGGTCGAAACCATCGGCAAGGGCCGCAAGAGCGGTGGCGGCGGAATGCTTGAGGTGCTCAAGTCGAAACGCCGGCCGATCCTGATGGCGGCCGGCGCGATCCTGCTGGCCATCATGACCGTTCCGCTGGTCTCGGGCCTGCTCTCGGGCGGCAACGAGGAAACAGCCAATGTCGAGCCAGCAATTGTCGAGCCCGCAGAAACGACCGATCAGACTGCCTTGAGTGGAGATGTTTCCGACATGGTGGCGGGTGCCGAGGCCGAACAGCCAGTGGTCGAAACCCGCTTGCCCGAGGTCCGGGTGATCGAGCCCGGTACCGATACACCCTCGCAGATGACCGAGATGGCGCCGCAATCGACATCGCCCGAGGCCACGGCGGCAATCACACCGGTCGAGCAGGCAGCGCCGGCGGGCGACGAGGTTCTGACCGCGGCATTGGATGGCCTGCCCCAGGATGCGGCAACAGGAGCGCTCAAGGCTGCTGCGGCTGCGGGCAATCCGCTGGCTTTCTATGAAATCGGCGCACGCTTCACCGAAGGACGCGGTGTTCCTGTCGACCTGAAGTCGGCGGCAAGCTGGTATCAGCGTGCGGCTGATCTCGGTCATGCCCCGTCGCAGTACCGTATTGCCAATTTCTACGAGAAAGGGAGCGGCCTGGAGCGTGACCTCGACGCTGCCAAGAAGTGGTACCAGCTGGCCGCCGAGCAGGGCAATGCCAGCGCCATGCACAATCTCGCGGTTCTCTACGCCACAGCCGGTCAGGTTCCGGACTACGAGAATGCCGCCGCGTGGTTCGAGCGCGCTGCCGAAGTCGGCGTGCGCGACAGCCAGGTAAACCTCGCCATCCTCTACGCCCGTGGCGACGGTGTGACCCGTGACCTTGAGAAATCCTACAAATGGTTCGCGATCGCGGCCAATGACGGAGACAAGGACGCCGCGGTCAAGCGTGACGAGGTGTTCAACGCACTTCGGCCGGAACAGGCCGAGGCGGCTCGCGCCGCAGTCGCCAACTGGACGGCCGAGCCGATCAATGCCGATGCCAATGAAGTCGAGGTTCCCGCCTCGTGGCAGGGTGCTTCCACCGAGACCGCTTCGGTGGACATGAGCAAGGCGATCCGCAACATTCAGGCGATCCTCAACAACAACGGGTTCGATGCCGGACCACCCGATGGCGTGATGGGCAAGAAGACCGTTTCCGCGATCAAGGAATTCCAGGCCTCGATCGGCATGGCCGCCACCGGCGAAATCGACGACCGGCTGGTTCAGGAGCTGCTCGCGCGCAACGGTTGATCCCGCTGCTCCGCAAGCAACGCCTGTGGCCGCCCTGAGGCAGCATTGGCGGACAAGACAGTTGGCTGCCAGAAGCCGTTGTTCAAGGGCTTGTTGTCACATTTGGGACCTTGTTTTGGGGACGCGCAGACCGGTTGCCGCAGACGATGTAAAATATACAGGTAACTGCGGTAAAACCTTGCCGCGATGACCTTATCCGATTTGACTCGCACCGTCGAAACGCGCAAAACCGTATTGTCGGGGCTACCCGGTCGCAACCTTTTTTCCCGTCATTGACGCCCGGGGGCGCAAGGTGACTATCTACCTGCCGATCGCAGAATTGTCGGTCAATATCTTCGTCATCCTCGGGATGGGCGCGGCAGTGGGTTTCCTGTCCGGTATGTTTGGCGTGGGCGGCGGCTTTCTGATCACGCCGCTTCTGATCTTCTACAACATCCCGCCCGCGGTTGCGGTCGCCACCGGCGCGAACCAGGTTGTCGCTTCTTCGGTTTCGGGCGCGCTGGCGCATTTCCGCCGCGGCACGCTTGATATCAAGCTCGGACTTGTCCTGCTTGTCGGCGGTCTCGCCGGCGCCACGGTCGGTATTCAGATCTTCTCCATGCTGCGCCGCCTGGGTCAGCTCGATCTGATCATCTCGCTGCTGTATGTCGTGTTTCTGGGGTCGGTTGGCGGATTGATGCTGTGGGAGAGCGTCAACTCGCTGCGCCGCGCCGCCAACAACAAGCCTGTGTCGCTGCGCAAGCCCGGCCAGCACAATTGGGTGCATCGGCTGCCCTTCAAGATGCGGTTCAAGCGTTCGAAGCTCTATCTCAGCGTTATCCCGGTCATCCTGCTCGGTTTCGCCATCGGCATCCTGACCTCGGTGATGGGCGTCGGCGGCGGCTTCATCATGGTTCCGGCCATGATCTATCTGCTGCGCATCCCCACCAGCGTGGTCATTGGAACATCGCTGTTCCAGATCATCTTCGTCACCGCCTTCACCACGGTGGTTCAGGCGACGACCAACTATTCGGTCGACATCGTTCTCGCCTGGCTGTTGATGGTCGCGGGCGTTATCGGCGCGCAATATGGTGTCCGCGTCGGTCAGAAGATGCGTGGCGAGCAGCTGCGCGCAGGCCTTGCACTGCTCGTCCTCGCGGTTGGCATCCGGCTTGGTTTCGGCCTGGTGTTGCCACCCGATGAAATCTACTCCGTGGTCAGCGGGAGTTTCGGGTTCTGATGCGGTACGCAGCCTTCCTCTTCGGTGTGTTCCTGCTGGCGGCTCTCCCCGCCGCGGCCCAGCTTGTTGATCCCACAGTCACCATCAACGACAAGTTCTCGGAACGGATCGATATCGGGATCTCCACCAACGAGATCGCCATCACTTCGGATTTCTCCGGTGCGGACATCACCGTGTTCGGGGCCATCGACGGCGCCGACGAACTGCTGCTGGCCACATTCGCCTATGATGTGGTTGTGGCGCTGGAAGGTCCGCGCAAACCCACCACCGTCAGGCGCAAGGAGCGCGTTGCCGGGATCTGGATCAACCGTCACTCGATCCAGTTCGGGCCGATTCCTGCCTCCTATTCGATGTCGAGCACCCGGCCGCTGGCCGATATCGCCAACCTGATGGAGCTTGCCTCCCGCGACATCGGCATCAACAACATCCGCCTCGTTCCCACCGGCAGCATCGGCGACGGATCCCGCCTGACCGAGTTTCGCGACGCGCTGCGCCGCATAAAGCAGGTCGGGGGGCTGTACCAGCGTGATCCGACCGGCGTGCAGTTCATCTCCAAGGCCCTGTTCCGGGCCACCGTCCGGCTTCCGGCAAACATCCCTGTCGGCCAGCACACGGTTCGTGCGGTTCTCTACAAGAACAGCCAGTTCGTCATGGAAAAAGAGATCCCGCTCCGCGTGGTCAAGACTGGCCTCGAGCAGTTCATCTACAATTTTGCCCATGTCTATTCACTGGCCTACGGCATCGTCGCGGTGCTTCTCGCAACGCTGACCGGATGGCTGGGCAGCGTCATCTTCCGCAAGGACTGATCATCAGCATATCGGAGCAGGGACCGGCATGAGCGCACACCGGAATCAATCCAGCATGATTGCCACCGCCTGGTTTCTGGCGGGACTGGGAGCAATTCCGTTTCTGGCTATGGCGGTTGCCGCGGTCATTTCGCCCGCATTCGCCGCCGCGCATCTGGGCGGTGAAACGGCCTTTCTGGGCTACGGCGCCGTTATCCTGTCGTTCATGGGCGGAGTTCGCTGGGGGCGTGCCCTGACGCTTGACCAACCGGCCCGCGCCGCCGAACAGATGATCCTGAGTGTCGCGCCCTCGCTGGCCGCCTGGCTGGCCCTGCTGATCGATCGCCCCTGGTCGCTGCTGCTCTTGGCCGCCGGCTTTGCACTGCAGGCGGCATGGGATTTCAAGAGCGCCGGCACTGGCCTGCTGCCGACCTGGTTCGGGCGGTTGCGCCTGACCATCAGCGCCATCGTGATCGCCTCGATCGGCCTCGTCCTGCTTGCGTGAATGCCGGGCCGGCCGGTGCGATAGCAGGTCTTTGCGGGTTCAGCCGTTCATACGGTTGTAAGCAACCGAATAGATCCGCTCGCGGCCAATAAGGTGCGCTACCAGCCGCGTGCGGTCGAACAGACCGCGCATTGCGGGATGGCGCAGCTCCAGCCCGCCCGTGGTCGCGCCGAATGCCGGCATGAGAAGCCGCTTGCCGTCGCTGGCAAAACACGGCCGGCGCACGCCCTTGCCGCGTCTGATGACGCGCGCTGTGGGGTGAAGGTGACCAGCGATTTCGCCGTCCGCCGCACCCGCTTTTGGCTCGTGCCGGAACACCAGGCTCTCCACATGCAGCTCGCTGCAGAAACTGCCCTCCAGCCCCACTGGACGATCAGGGTCGTGATTACCCTCGATCCAGACCCAGTCGCGCCCGCGTTGCAGGCCTTGCAACTGTTCCCGGTAACACTCGGGCAAGTGCGCCGAACCGATCCGGTCGTGGAAGCTGTCGCCCAGGCTGATCACAAGGCGCGGCGCATAGCTGGCGATCGCCGCGCCTAGTCGCGAAAGCGTGGCGGCAGTGTCATAGGGGGGCAACATCATGCCGCGCCGGGCGAAGGCAGCACCCTTTTCCAGATGCAGGTCCGAGACCACAAGCGTGGCGCTGCCAGGCAGCCAGAGCACACCCATGCGGTCGCACACCACCGCAGTGCCGTTGACGGAAAGCTCGGCCGTCAATGGGCCGGTTGCCGGGGTGTCGCTTTCAAGCGCTGCATTCGCGCCATGCATGGGTGTTCCGTTCAGATCTGGTTCTGGGCCTCGGTAAGCAGGTCCTCTGCCGCCTCGGCCAATATGCTCTCATGCGCCTCGCCGGCAACCGTCTCGCGGCCGATTTCCAGCATGATCGGAACGGCCAGCGGCGAGATGCGCTCAAGCGCTCGGTGCTGGATGTGCCCCTTGATTCGCTTGAGCATAGCGCCGAGCCGCTGAATGTCCAAAAGCCCCTGTGCGGCATCGGCGCGCGTCGCCTGCAGCAGGATGTGGTCGGGTTCGTGGGTGCGCAGCACATCGTAGATCAGGTCGGCTGAAACCGTTACCTGGCGCCCGGATTTCTCCTGGCCGGGGTGCCGTTTCTCGATCAGCCCGGAGATCACCGCACAGGCCCGGAAGGTCCGCTTGAGCATCCAGGATTCGTTGAGCCAGGCGTCGAGGTCATCGCCCAGCATGTCCTCGTCAAACAGCTCGGCGAGATCAAGCCGGCCATCGGAAATCATCGCCCCCATGTCCTCGAGCCCCCAGACCGCCAGCGAGTAGTCCGTGGCGACGAAGCCGAGCGGCTGCGCCCGCATGCGCTCCAGCCTGCGGGTGAGCAACATACCCAGAGTCTGGTGCGCGATCCGGCCTTCGAAGGGGTAGAGCACCATGAAGAACCGTTCGGCCCGCGGAAACGTCTCGATCAGCAGGCTGTCGCTTGAGGGCAGCTGGGAGACCTGCTGCTGCATCCTGAGCCAGTCCGACACCTGGTCGGGCAGGGCGCCCCATTTCGTCGGATCGGCGATCATTGCCCGCACGCTGTCTGCGAGATAGGTCGAAAGCGGAAACTTGCCGCCGGCATAGGCCGGCACCTTCGGATCCTGGTCCCAGGCCTTGGAGACCAGGCATTCGTTCTCGCGGATGCCCTCGAACCTGAGGATCTTGCCAGAAAACAGAAACGTGTCGCCCGGCGCCAGCGTCTCGAGGAAATACTCCTCCACCTTGCCCAGCGGCGGTCCGCCGCGGCCCGACAATGTGCCGTTCTTGCGGCTGGTCATCCGCACATTGAGCATCGGCGCCTCGATGATGGTGCCGATGTTGAGCCGATACTGCTGCGCCACCTGCTGATTGGAGATCCGCCACAGACCGTCGGCGCGCTTGCGGATCCGCGCATAACGCTCGTAGCTCTTGAGCGCATAGCCGCCGGTGGCGACGAAATCGATCACCTTGTCGAAAGTCTCCCGGTCGAGGTCTGAATAGGGCGAGGCGCTGGTCACTTCCGCATAGAGATCCTCCGCATCGAAGGGAGCCGCCGCCGCCATGCCGAGCACGTGCTGGGCCAGCACGTCGAGCCCGCCGTCGCCACCTGATGGCGTATCCTGCGCGCCCACGTAATTTGCGTCGATCGCGGCCTGGCATTCCAGCACCTCGAAGCGGTTCGCCGGCGTCAGGATGGCCCGGCTCGGCTCGTCCATGCGGTGGTTTGCCCGCCCGATGCGCTGCGCCAGCCGGCTTGCACCCTTTGGCGCGCCAACATGCACCACGAGGTCGACGTCGCCCCAGTCGATCCCGAGGTCCAGCGTCGAGGTGGCGACCACGGCGCGGAGCTCGTTGCGCCCCATCGCCGCCTCCACCCGCCGCCGCTGCGCCGCATCCAGCGAGCCGTGATGCAGGGCGATCGGCAGGCTGTCGTCATTGATCCGCCACAGCTCCTGAAACAGCAGTTCCGCCTGGCTGCGGGTGTTGACGAAGATCAGCGTGGTGCGGTGATCCTTGATGGTCTGGTAGACGTCGGGGATGGCGTAGCGCGCCGAGTGCCCGGACCACGGAATCCGCTCTTCGCTCTCAAGAATGGTGATGATCGGGCTTGCTCCGCCGGCCACCGTGATCCTCCCGGCGCGCTCATCGGTCAGGCGCGATTGCGGCACCAGCCAGCGCTGCAGTTCCTCCGGATCCGCCACCGTCGCCGACAGGCCGATGGTCCGCAGACCCGGCGCCAGTTTCCGCAGCCGCGCCAGTGCCAGCGATAGCAGATGGCCGCGCTTGGAGGAGATCAGCGAATGCAGTTCGTCGAAGATCACATAGCGCAGGCCGGAAAACAGCCGCTCGGCGTGGGTGTTGGCGATCAGCAGCGACACCTGTTCCGGCGTGGTCAGAAGAATATCGGGCGGATCGGTGCGTTGCCGGGCGCGCTTGGATTGCGGCGTGTCGCCGGTCCGTGTCTCGATCCGCACCGGCAGGCCCATTTCCTCGACCGGTCGCGCCAGGTTGCGCTCTATGTCGACGGCCAGCGCCTTGAGCGGCGAGATATACAGTGTATGCAGCGATCGCGCACCGGCGGAGCCGGGCTTGGGTTTGCCGCGGGCGGCGAGCTCGGTCAGGCTCGGCAGGAAGCCGGCCAGCGTCTTGCCGGCGCCGGTCGGCGCGATCAGCAGCATCGAGCGCCCGGCTGCGGTTTCGGAAAGAAGTTCCAGCTGATGCGCGCGCGGCTGCCAGCCGCGGCTGGCGAACCAGCCCAGGAACGGCTCGGGCAATGCAAATCCCGGATTGTCGGTGGCAGGCGCAGATTCGGCTTTCACGGCTGGCAATCTAGTGCAGCGCCGCGGCCAGTCCAAGACGGGTCGTGACGATAGGCCCGGGAACATGGGCCTGCATCAAGCCCAGGCACGGTCCGCCTGTTCCATAGCACCTGCCAGGCCATTGCCGTTCGCTTCGTCCTGGCCTGACCTCAGAAACTTCCGTGTCCGGAGCTTTCAGTTAAGCGCGACACGAGGCGGGTCGGAGAGCAAGTCGGCCGTTTGCTGCTTTGTCGCCACCACGCCCGGGCGCTTGCGCGCGACCACCAGCAGACCCGAAATCACCTCGGTGCCGTCCCGCCGGATCGGCTCCCGCGACAGTCGACGGATGTCGAGGCCATGCTGCTCGAGCAGGCCACGCAGATAGGGTTCGCCGTGGCAGTAGCGCAGCGAAGGTTGCAACAGCCAATCGCAATCCTCCGGGCCGGCTTCCAGCGAAAAGGCCATCAGTCCTCCGGCTGCGACGAGGTTCGCCGCCACCTGGATGACTGGCGCGAGGTTGCCGAAATAGGCAAACACGTCCGCTGCGGCGACAAGCTCGGCCGGTTCCGCGCCCGGAAGTCGCGCAGCGGCGATCCCCTTCAGGATGTCGGCCTGACCGAGCCGGTCGTACAGACCCTTCTCTCCGGCCTTAGCCAGCATGCCCTGCGACAGATCATAGCCTTCGAGCCAGGAGGTCATGCGCCGGATCCGTTCGCCGAACAGGCCGGTACCGCAGCCCAGGTCGATCACCCTGGCGAACTGGGTCTCGTTGCCGGCAGTTTCGCCGAGCAGGGCGGTCAGACGTTCCGGCACGCAATAGCCGAGATCTTCCAGAAGGGCTGTATCGAAACGGTCGGAATAGCCGTCGAACAGCGCTTCGACATATTCTGAGGGCGGGGTCGACGGCATCTCCGCCTGGCCGGTCAGCGACAGCTTCAGGCTTGCGCCGAAAATGTCCGTTGGCGAAAGCGTGAGCACCTTGCGCCATGCATCGGCAGCCCCCGCGTGATCGCCGGACTTTTCGAGGTAGCCGCCAAGCTGGTGCCAGCCCGCGGCCCAGTGCGGCGCAAGTTCAAGCGCCTGTGACTGCAGATCGGCTGCAGCAGCCAGATCGCCGGATTCCGCGTACAGACGGGCGTAGTGAGCGCGGCGATCGGCAGTCAGATCGCCAGAGGAAAGCTGGTAGGATGTCATGTGTGTGGACCAAACAGGAACCGTTGATGGAGCCTATGCGTTGGCCGCGCAGAATACGCAAGCCCTTTTGCAAGTCACGCAGCCGCCCTAATTGATTGGCATGAAAATGAAACCTGAAGATCTGCTGATCCCCCGCCGCGAAGGGCTCTATTGCCCGCCGGGGGATTTCTTCATTGATCCGGTGCGCGGCGTCGATCGGGCGCTGATCACTCATGGCCATGCCGACCATGCCCGCGCCGGTCACGGCCATGTGCTGGCGACGGCGGAAACGCTCGACATCATGGCGATCCGCTATGGTGCCGACCACGCTGGCGCCACCCAGCCGGCGGGCCTGGGCGAGGTGATCCGGATCGGGGACGTGACCGTGACATTTCATCCCGCCGGCCATGTCCTGGGATCGGCCCAGATCGCCGTCGAGAGGGAGGGAATGCGCATTGTCGCTTCGGGGGACTACAAGCCAAGACCGGATCCCACCTGCGCCACGTTCGAGCCGGTCGCCTGTGATGTCTTCATCACTGAAGCGACCTTTGCGCTGCCGGTATTCCGGCACCCGATCGCGGCTGACGAAATCGGCCGGCTGCTGCGTTCGGTCTCGCGCAATCCCGAGCGCGCCCATCTGGTCGGCGTCTATTCGCTGGGCAAGGCGCAACGCGTCATCCGCCTCATCCGTGACGCAGGCTATCACCAGCCGCTCTATATCCACGGCGCGCTTCAAAAACTATGCGACTATTACGAAAGCCAGGGCATCGGGCTCGGCGATTTGCGTCCGGCGACCGTCGCCGCCGGTGCCAAGGGCGATTTCGCCGGTGCCATCGTTCTCGGCCCGCCCTCGGCTTTTGGCGAAAAGTGGGCGCGCCGCTTCCCCGATCCCCTGGTCAGCTTCGCTTCCGGCTGGATGCAGGTCAGGGCGCGTGCCCGCCAGCGCGGCGTCGAACTGCCGTTGGTGATCTCCGATCATGCCGACTGGGACGAGCTTGCCGAAACTATCAAGACCGTGGCGCCGGGCGAGGTCTGGGTCACCCACGGCCGCGAGGAGGCGCTGGTGCGCTGGTGTGCCATGCAGGGTATCCCCGCCAGGCCGCTGCATCTGGTCGGCTATGAAGATGAGGGGGATTGAGCCGTGAACCGCTTCGCCGATCTTCTCGACATGCTGGCGTTTACGCCCTCGCGCAATGCCAAACTCTCGCTACTGCAGGACTATTTCCGCAGAGTCCCCGATCCCGAACGCGGCTATGCGCTCGCCGCCATCGCCCGCGATCTCGACATCCCGGCGGTCAAGCCGGCGCAACTGCGTGAACTGATCTCGTCGCGCATGGATCCTGAACTCTTCGGCTATTCCTACGATTATGTCGGCGACCTGGCCGAAACCATCGCCCTGGCCTGGCCTGAAAAGGCGGTCTCTCGTCCGGGCCGCAATGACGCACCGGGACTGGCCGAGGTGGTCGAGACCCTGCAGGCCTCCTCGCGCCGCGAAGGCCCCGGCCTCGTCGAGGCTTGGCTCGACCGGCTCGATCCGCCGGGCCGCTATGCGCTTCTCAAACTGGTCACCGGCGGGTTCCGCATGGGACTTTCGAGCCGGTTGATCAAGCAGGCGCTGGCCGCATTCGGCAAGGTCGAGGTCAACGAGATCGAGGAATTGTGGCACGGTCTGAGCGCGCCCTATGCCGATCTGTTTGCCTGGCTCGAGGGATCAGGTCCGAAACCGGTCAATGCCGGCGCCGCGCCGTTCCGCCCGGTGATGCTCTCGCACGCCATTGAGGACAGGGATTTCGAGAAACTCGATCCGGCGGATTTCACCGCGGAATGGAAATGGGATGGCATCCGCGTCCAGGCGGCCTCCGAACGCGGCATCAGCCGGCTCTACACCCGCACCGGCGACGATATCTCGGCGGCATTTCCCGATCTTGTTGATGCCATCGCCTTCGACGGCGCACTCGATGGCGAACTGCTGGTGGCGCGTTCCGCCGGCGGTCACATCGAGACCGGCAGCTTCTCCGATCTGCAGCAGCGCCTCAACCGCAAGACTGTAACAGCACGGCAGCTGCGCGATCATCCGGCCTTCTTCCGCGCCTATGACCTGCTGCAGGATGGCGAAGAGGATCTTCGCTCGAAACCTTTTATCGAGCGCCGCACCCGCCTCGAAAGCTTTGTTGCCGGATTGAACCCGGAACGTTTCGACTGCTCCGCGATGCTGGCATTCGACAGCTGGGATGACCTTGCCGCTCTCCGGGCCGATCCGCCTTACCCGGTAATCGAAGGGGTGATGATCAAGCGCAAGTCGGCGCCTTATCTGCCCGGCAGGCCGAAGGGCGAGTGGTTCAAGTGGAAACGCGACCCCTTCCTGATCGACGCGGTGCTGATGTACGCCCAGCGCGGCCACGGCAAACGTTCGGGCTTCTACTCCGACTACACCTTCGGTGTGTGGCGCGAGCCGGGCGAGCTTGTGCCCGTCGGCAAGGCTTATTTCGGCTTCACGGACGAGGAACTCCTCGAGATCGACAAATATGTCCGCAACAACACCATCGAGCGTTTCGGTCCGGTCCGCTCGGTGCGCGCCGCGGCAGACAAGGGGCTCGTCTTCGAGGTTGCGTTCGAGGGGATTGCCCGCTCGTCCCGTCACAAGTCCGGCGTCGCCATGCGGTTTCCGCGCATCAACCGCCTGCGCTGGGACAAGCCTCCGGGCGAAGCCGACAGGCTGGAAACGCTCGAGCGCATGATCGACGGCATCGAATGACGGTATTGCCCGCGGCCTCTACCGTGCTTATGTGAAGGCCGACGAAACACGGGAATCGCCGGCATGAGCAATGGTCTGACACGCTTTCTGGGTGATACGCCCGGTCGTACGGCACTCAAGCTGCTGGTGGCCTCTTTCGTGGTCGGCGTCGTCATGGCGGCCTTCAACTGGTATCCGGTCGATATCCTCTACATCGTTCGCGATTTTCTGGTGAACCTGTGGGAAACCGGCTTTGCCGCGCTCGGCCGTTTCGGCGGCTATCTCGTGCTTGGCGCCGGTGTCGTGATCCCGGTCTTCATCATCATGCGGCTGCTCAGCCTGCGCAGATAGCGCCCGCTCTCAGACGAATTCGGACGCAGCCTCGAAGGTCATGAGATGCCGCCGGGCGACGGCGTCGACGTCGCGGCTGTAGCCGCCGCCAAGAACTGACGCCACCGGGATGCCTCGTTGCCTGAAAAACGAGAAAACCCGCCGGTCGCGGTGCTTCAGCCCCCGGTCTGTCAGTGACAGCCGCCCGAGCCGGTCGTGTTCATGCGGATCGACGCCTGCATTGTAGAACACCAGGTCGGGCGAGAAGTTGTCGATGCTGCGCGGCAGCAGCCAGTCAAGCGTTTCAAGATAGGCCTCGTCGCGTACCCCGTCCGGCAGCGCCACGTCGACCGACGAGGTCTGCTTGCGCACCGGGTAGTTCTTCTCGCTGTGCATCGACACGGTGCGGATGGCGTCGATGCCGGCGCAGATCTCCGCTGTGCCGTCGCCCTGGTGTACATCGAGATCGACGACCAGGACACGGCCCACCTCGCCATCGGCGAGCAGCAGAAGCGCGGCCACCGCCACATCGTTGAAGGTGCAGAAGCCGGCCCCTTGCGCCCGCCGCGCATGATGGCTGCCGCCAGCCGTATTGCAGGCAATGCCGCCATGGAGAGCCAGCCGTGCCGCCATCACCGTGCCGGCGGTGGCGAGCCGCGCGCGCAGGCTCACCCGTTCATTGACCGGAAACCCGATCTCGCGCTCGATCGGCAACGGGACCTTGCAGGCCAGCACCTGATCCACATAGCCGCGTTCATGGGCAAGCGACAGCCATGCCGCAGACGCCGGCGCCGGTGCGTGAAAGACAGAACGTGATCCCGTGTCGCTGTCCCGGATCAGCTCCATCAGCCGTGTGTACTTGCCCATCGGAAACCGATGGCCAGGGTCGAAATTGGCATCATAGTCTGGGGCGTGGACAATCGGCAGCAGAGGCATGGCTTCTTATGCCCGGGGCTGCGCCAATCGTCCATCGGGAGCGTCGCGGCATTTCGCCCCCTTCCGATTCATCAAAAGCATTGATGCCGTGTGATGCGTGCGGCCCTTTACAGCAGGATCGAACTCGAACAGGAAAGAGACATCTATTCCCGCTGGGTTTGCGCCGCTTGTCAGATATGCTTCTCAAAACCGATGTCCTGCCGCCGGAAGGTCGTGCTTTCGAGGTGACCAACCGCATGGTGTTTGCCATCGCGGTGCCGATGACGCTGGCCTTTCTGACCACCCCGCTTCTGGGACTGGTGGATACCGCCGTGGTCGGACGGTTGGGCGATGCGGCGTTGCTGGGTGGCCTGGCGATCGCGGCGATCCTGTTTGATCTGGTGTTCACCACCTTCAACTTCCTGCGCTCGGCCACCACCGGCCTGGTCGCCCAGGCCATGGGGCGGGGTTATCCGACGGAAGAACAGGCCGTTTTCTGGCGGTCGCTGATGATCTCCGTCG
The DNA here is from genome assembly GCF_024105735.1 of Parahoeflea alexandrii. GTDB lineage: Bacteria > Pseudomonadota > Alphaproteobacteria > Rhizobiales > Rhizobiaceae > Hoeflea > Hoeflea alexandrii. Next base: position 1,076,444 of record NZ_JAAAML010000002.1, read on the forward strand.
TCGCCGGTTTGCTGATTATTGCGGCCACGCCGCTGCTTCTGGCTGCAGGGCTGGCTTTCATGGGCGCCCAGGGCGAGGTGGCGGCGGCCGCCTCGACCTATCTGGTCATACGCGCTCTCTCGGCTCCCGCGGCTCTGGCCAACTACGCCATCCTTGGCTATGTGCTCGGCCGCGGCATGGGCGGAACCGGCCTGCTGCTGCAATCGGTCATCAACGGCACCAACATCATCCTGTCGATATGGTTCGGACTGGGGCTGGGCTACGGCCTTGAAGGCGTTGCTCTGGCCACGGTGATCGCCGAGTTCACCGGTTGCGCCATGGGTTTCCTGGTCATTCGGCGGAGGTTTGACCGCGCCCACAGCCCATCTTGGAAGCAGATCATCGACCGGCCGGCGGTCATGCGGCTGATGGCGCTCAACGGTGACATCATGATCCGCTCCTTTGCGCTCATCGCGGCCTTTGCCTGGTTCACCCGGCAGGGCACCGGTTTTGGCGAAACCACCCTGGCCGCCAATGCCATCCTGATGAATTTCTTCATGGTCGCGGGCTATTATCTCGACGGTTTTGCCACCGCCGCCGAGCAGCTCGCCGGCCGGGCCATCGGCGCCCGCCACCGTCCGGCTTTCGACAAGGCCGTTCGCCTGACGGTGTTCTGGGGCTTCGCGCTTGCCGGGTTCACGACAGTGTTTTTCCTGATATTCGGAAATGCCGTCATCGGCCTGATGACGACCCTCGAACCGGTTCGGCTGGAGGCAGGCGCCTATCTGTTCTGGGCGGCGCTGACGGCGCTTTCGGGCGTGCTCGCCTTCGAGATGGACGGTGTCTTCATTGGCGCCACATGGTCGCGCGACATGCGCAACATGATGCTTTTGTCCCTTGCCCTGTTTATCGGCCTGTCGATCGTCTTCACCCAGGTCTGGGGCAATCTGGGTCTCTGGATCTCGCTCAACATCTTCCTGATGGCGCGGGGCTTCACCCTGATGGCGCTGCTGCCGCGACGCAGCAACACGGCTTTCGGCCCCGCCTGATCCTATTCCGGAATGGCCATTCCGGCGTAGTGGCCGGTTCTGCTGTCACGCAGGTCCGAGATGCATTTGAGGTTTTCATGGTCGCAGAGGCGGGAGAGGCCGCGCAAGATCCGCCCCGGCAGCATAGGACCGCCATAGATGAAGCCGGTGTAGAGCTGAACCAGGTCAGCGCCGGCGCGTATCTTTTCCGCGGCCGTCTCGGCACTGTCGATCCCGCCAACGCCGATCAGCGGCATGTCGGTCCCGAGCTTCTGCCGCATCTTGGCAAGCACGATGGTCGAGCGCGCAAACATCGGGCGTCCCGACAATCCACCCGATTCGTCACGCTTCGGGTCCGCGGACAGGCCGTTGCGCGACAGCGTCGTGTTCGAGATGATCACGCCGTCGAGCCGGTGCGTCAGGCATTCGGCCGCGATGTCGTCGAGATCGGGCTCGGTCAGATCCGGCGCGATCTTGAGGAACACCGGAATCCGCCTTGCCTTCCGGTCGCGTTCGGCCAGCACCCGGCCCATGAGTTCGGAAAGGGCCTCTCGGGTCTGCAGGTTGCGCAGCCCCGGTGTGTTTGGTGAGGAGATGTTGACGGTGAAATAGTCGGCGACATCTGCGAACAGATCAATGCCGGCGACATAATCCCCGGCGCGGTCGTCACTGTCCTTGTTGGCGCCTATGTTGATACCGAGAATGCCGTCACGCGGGCGTGCCGTTATCCGCGCATGTGCTGTCGCGTGTCCCTGGTTGTTGAAGCCCAGCCGGTTGATCACGGCATGGTCCTTGACCAGCCGGAAGATCCGCGGTCTCGGATTTCCCTGTTGCGGCTTCGGTGTCAGCGTTCCGATCTCGGCATATCCGAACCCGAGGCGCATGAGCTCATTGGGCACCTCCGCGTTCTTGTCAAATCCGGCGGCCATGCCCAGCGGGTTGGGGAAGGCCAGTCCTGCGACGTTGACCGAAAGCCGCGGGTCAAGGTTGGCCCGGCAGCCTGGCACCAGCCCGCTCTTGAGCGCCGTGATCGAAAGTCCGTGCGCGGTTTCCGGATCGAGCTTGAAAAGCGCACCCCGTGCAATTCCGTCAATCAGGCTCATCACGACTCCATGTCCGGAAACTCGTGGGCGCCGTCAGGTCCGAGCGGCAGCGGCTTGACCCATTTGACCGCCGACAACGGCATGTCGGCGTACAGGTGCGGGAAAAGCGCCCCGCCGCGGGATGTCTCGAACACCAGCTTTTCGCCCAATGCGCTGGCATCGACAGCAACCAGCAGCAGGTTTTCCTGACCGCTGAAGTGTTTTTGTGCGGTTTCGATCGCCTGGTCTCGCGTGGAAAAGTGAATGAAACCGTCCGCCAGATCGACGGGTGCGCCTGTGAACCGGCCTTCGGCTTCCGCAGCGCGCCAAAGCGTTTCGGGCGTGATCTTGTAGATGGTCGCATGCATTGTGGTGCGTCTCGCTTTCCCGCTGTTGCGCCTGGAAACCCGTTTTGGGCGGGCCCACCGGGTCCACTTCTCGATTTCGTCTTTATTGCGTGTCATCACATACAGAAACAGGAGTGTGCCGTCATGACCCGTTTTGCAATTCTCACCGCTTCCGTTCTCGCCCTGCCGATCGCAGCTGCGGCTTATGCCCAGGAACCGGGTTCAAGCCGTTATACACTCGAAAGGACCGAGAACGGATTTGTCCGGCTCGACACCCGGACCGGTGAGATGTCGATCTGCACCGAAAAGACCGGCCAGCTTGTCTGCCGGCTGGCCGCCGATGAACGCCGGGCGTTCGAGGAAAGCCTCTCGGACCTGTCTGCGCGTGTTGAAGCACTTGAGAAGCGGCTCGACCTGGTGGCGCCCACGGAGCAAGATCCTGGCATTCCCGACGAGGCTGAACTCGACCGTGCCTTGAATGCGATGGAAAAGATGATGCGCCGGTTCTTCGAAATGGTCGAAGAACTTGAGAAGGAATTCGAGGACAAGCCGAAGATACCCCTGGAACCGATCCCGGATCGGACCTGAGCGCCGATACACCTTGGAGTCTGCCTGCGTTTGGAGCATCATCTCGCCCGTGCTATTGCGCGAGGGCTTAGCGCGCCGCTAGAGTGATTTGCCCAAGCCGGCTTCATGCCGGTTTGCAGCGGCAGCGCGATCGGGAGGGGGAGAGTGCATGGCGCAGATGACATTCATTATTGCGGACGATCATCCGTTGTTCCGGGGTGCCATGCGGCAGGCCCTGGAGGGGATTGATGCAAACATTGAAATTCTCGAGGCCGGGGATCTGGAAAGCGCACGCAAGAAAGCCGGCGACCACCCGGAAGCCGATCTCATTCTTCTTGACCTGACCATGCCAGGCGTCTCGGGCCTGTCCGGCCTGATTGCCTTTCGCGCCGAGTTTTCAAGCCTTCCGGTGGTGGTCGTCTCTGCCACCGATGATGTCTCCACAATGCGCAGGGCACTCGAACTCGGCGCATCCGGTTTCATCTCCAAATCCGCCAGCATCGATGAAATCCGGGAAGGCGCGCGCACCGTTCTCGGTGGCGGGATCTGGACGCCGCCGGACGTTGATCTGGGATCCGAGCACGATCAGGAGATCGCCAGCCTGATCGCCCGCATCCAGACCCTGACACCGCAGCAGGGACGGGTCCTTGGCATGCTCGCCGAAGGCCTGCTCAACAAGCAGATTGCCTATGAGCTCGGCGTCTCCGAAGCCACGATCAAGGCCCATGTGTCCGCCGTTCTGCAGAAGCTCGGCGTCGACAGCCGCACCCAGGCTGTGATCCAGCTTTCGAAGATCGGCGCCGAGGTTCTCAGTCAGGGCGACTGAGCGCACCGGCTACTCCGCGGCGGTGCGCCGCATGACCGTCACCTGATTGAGAAACGCCCTCAGCGCGGCGGGTTTGATCGGCTTGTTCTGAACAGCGATCCGCTCGGCTTCTGCCATGCCGCGCACTTCCGGGGTCCGGTCGGCTGTTACCAGCAGAGCGGGGATGTCCATTCTCCAAAGCTTGCGCAGTGCGATGATTGTCTCGATGCCGGTGCCGTCATCAAGGTGGAAATCCGCGAAAATCGCATCTGGCGCGTCTTCGGTTTCCGCGATCCTCAGGCTGTCCTTCAACGAATCCGACGCCAGCACGGCGCATCCCCATCCGCTCAGCAGCAGCGTCATGCCTTCGAGGATCTTCGGTTCATTGTCGATGCACAGGACGCGCAGGCCCTTGAGGTTGCTGTTTGCGGCGCTGCTCCCGGCACGGCGCGGCTGTGCCTTGGTCTGCACGATGTTGGTTTCGACCGGCAGCTCCACCCGGAACTCGGTCCCCTTGCCGGATTGCGACGCAATATCGACCGAATGCTTGAGCACGCGTGCAATGCGGTCGACGATCGACAGGCCGAGCCCCAGCCCGGACGCCGTCCGGGCGCCTTCTTCAAGCCGGGCAAACTCCCTGAAAACCGTACGGAACTTGGTGGTCGGAATGCCGATACCTGTATCGATGACCTGGATGATGACCTTGTCGCCGCGCCGGCGGACGCCGACCAGGACCCGGCCTTCGCGCGTGTATTTGATGGCGTTTGACACCAGGTTCTGGATCAGCCGCCGCAACAGGTTGGGGTCGGAGCGCACGTGAACGCTTGTGGGCATCACGGTGAATCTGAGGTTTTTCTCGCGCGCCACCGGCGCAAAGTCGGTGACCACCCGCTGCAACAGGTCATTGAGCGGAAAGCTCGCCAGTTGCGGCTTCATCGCGCCGGTGTCGAGCCGCGAGATATCGAGAACCGCGCCCAGGATGGCCTCCACCGATTCAAGCGAGGAATCGATGTTTTGCACCAGCTTCTGGTCTGGCGAATTGCCCAGCCGTTCGACCAGTGTCGAGGAATAGAGGCGGGCGGCGTTGAGCGGCTGCAGGATGTCGTGGCCGGCTGCGGCAAGGAACCGCGTCTTGCCGATATTGGCTTCTTCGGCGGTCAGTTGCGCCTTTTCCAGCTCGCGGTTGACGCGGGTCAGTTCTGCGGTTCGCTGGGTAACACGCTGTTCAAGCGTCTCGTTGGCCTGCTTGAGTGCCATGTCGGCCGCAACCCGCTCGGTGATGTCGGCATAGGTGGTGACGATGCCGCTGTCAGGCATCGGGTTCGAGCGGATTTCGATGATCCGCCTTTCCGGGCCGATGGTCAGCGAGAACGGCTTGTCCATGATCAGAAAGCGGTCCAGGGCTTCCTGCTCCTCGCCCGCCTTCAGGTCGCCGCGCTCGACGAGGATGGAGATGATGTTTTCCAGCGGGAATCCGACCTGGCCGACCTGCTCGGGCAATTCCAGAAGCGAGCGGAAGCGCTTGTTCCAGACCGTCAGCCGGTTGGTGTTGTCAAACACCGTAATGCCCTGGTCCATCTGTCCGAGTGCCGTCTGCAAGAGATCGCGGTTGTATTGCAGTGCTTCGGATGCCTCGTCGAGCAGCCGCGCCGTGTCGCCGGGAATGTCATCGGCGCGCTCGAACAGCAGCGACAGCACCAGCCGCGCCGAGGCCGAACCGATGGCGCTGCCGAGCAGTTGCTCGGCAAACCGCAACATGCCCATATCGGCCGGATCATGTTCGTTGATCCACCGGCCTATGGCGCGCTCGTGCGAATGAAACGACCGCTCGGTCCGCTCCTGTCCGAGATAGCGGCTGATGGTCTGCTTCAGGTCGCCGACCGTCACCTTGGTTTTCCAGCTGCGCCCCGAAGTGGTCATCCGCTGGCTTTCCGGAATGAACACGGCCGACTGTATGCGCTCGATAGACTTTGGCCGCCGCGACAGTGATCCGACCACATAGCACAGGCAGTTGACCAGCAGGCTCAGAACCACCGCGTTGAACAGCGGGTCTGCCCCCGGTCCGGAAAACTGCGCACCGGGAATGATGAAATCGAGGATGGAGGCCGCGACGTGGCTGTTATCGGGTCCGCCCAGGCTCGGAACCATCAGGATGTAGGCCCAGATCGCAATACCGCTGGAAAGGCCGGCAATGGCGCCGCGCGCATTTGCCTGGCGCCAGAAAAGCCCGCCGAAGAAGGCCGGGGCGAGCTGGGCGATGGCCGCGAAGGACAAGAGCCCGATCGAGGCAAGGCCGGCATTGGTGTCGGCAGCGCGATAATAGGCAAATCCGAGCAGCAGGATCGCGACGATGGCTGTCCGCCTGATGGTAAGGATCAGGTTAGCGAAATCGCCGCTCTGGCCGCGGCGGGTGCGGCGCCTGAGCACCACCGGCACGATGATGTCGTTGGAGATCATGATGGCGACGGCCACCGAGGCCACGATCACCATGGCCGTCGCTGCCGAAAAACCGCCGATGAAGGTGATCAGCGTGACCATCGGCATGTCGTTGGCCATCGGCAGCGCAAGCACGAAAAGATCGCTTCCGCCGCCGGAGCCGAACTGCAGGACACCGGCAATCGCCACCGGCAGAACGAAGATGTTGATGGCAATGAGATAAAGCGGCAGCAGCCACCCCGCCAGCCGCAACTCGCCCGGCGTCCTGTTCTCCACCACCGTGACATGGAACTGGCGCGGCAACAGGATGATGGCGAATGCCGAAAGCACGGTGAGCAGGACCCAGCGCAACAGCGGGGTCTCGTGCGTCAGCGCGGTCATCACCTCGGCATTGGCGGTCGCGGCCTGCAACAGGTCCCAGGGACCGTCGAAAAGCATGAACACCACTGTCAGCCCGATCAGCGTGAATGCCAAAAGCTTGACCAGCGATTCCATCGCGATGGCGAGGATCAGGCCGTCCTGGTGTTCGGTGGCGTCGGTGTGGCGCGTGCCGAAGATCGCCGCGAAGGCAGCAAGCACCAGGGTGACGAAGAAGGCGATGTCGGAGAGGAAGAAGGTCTGTGTCACCCGGTTCAATTGCTCGACATCGACCATCACCGCGACCGAAGACGAGACCGCCTTGAGCTGCAGCGCGATATAGGGAATCGTGCCGATGACCGCGATCAGGGCCACAAGCGCGGCCACCAGCGGGCTCTTGCCGTAGCGCGCCGCCATGAAGTCGGCGATGGATGTGAGCTTTTCCGCCTTGGCCAGGGTCACGATCCGCCTGAGGATCGGCATCCCCAGCGTGAACATCAGGATCGGACCGATATAGATCGCGGTGAATTCCAGTCCGCGCGAGGCGGCGAGGCCAACGCCGCCGAAATAGGTCCAGGAGGTGCAGTAGATGGCCAGGCTGAGCGAATAGATGATCGGGCGGCCGGCTGTCCGCCTGCGCCGCTGGCGCGCCGAGCGGTCGCCATAGGTTGCGATGGCAAACAGCATCAGCAGATAAAAAAGGGCTGATCCGAAAACCAGCCAGCCGGGCATCATGACTTCACTCCTCCTCGCCTCCGGGATGCAGCATAAACCCTATACCCCGCCAAACAAGGCAGCCTTTGGTCGATCAGACCGGAGCTGCCTCTTGCGGTGGGAGACGCAGAATTCGGGTTTTTGACGCACGTAAGTGTGTTAGACAACTCTAAACCGATTTAGCGGGCGCGCGGGCCCTGCGGTTTGAAGAAGAGGGACATCCGCGACAAACGGAGAGAATGGACATGTTGAACGAGTTCAAGGCGTTTATCGCCAGGGGCAATGTAATGGACCTTGCTGTCGGTGTGATCATCGGCGGTGCATTTGGTCTTATCGTTTCATCGCTGGTCGATGATATCATCATGCCGGTCGTCGGCGCGATCTTTGGCGGAATTGATTTTTCCAATTTCTTCATCCCGCTCGCGGGTGGCGTGACGGCCACCACGCTGGATGCCGCAAGGGAGCAGGGTGCGGTCCTCGCCTATGGCAATTTTCTCACCGTGGTGATCAATTTCCTGATCCTGGCCTGGATCATCTTCCTGATGGTCAGAGCGGTCAACTCGCTGCGCAAGGAGGAAGAGGTCGCTCCGGCAAAGCCCGCCGCGCCTCCGGCCGACATCGCGCTGCTGACAGAGATTCGTGATCTCTTGAAGAAGTAGCCTTCCCGCTGCCGCGCCAGCGGTCAGGCGGACTGGTCGAAGTCAGACCCCGGCACCCGTGCCGGGGTCGTTGCCCCTGCGCTGCTTGCATCAGAAAAATCGATGGATCGATCATGCCAGAACAGATGCGGTCGATCCCTGGAACGGGTAAGAGAGGCAAACGGAGTTTGCCATGAACCAGTTCGAAAGCCTGAGCCGCCGCGCCATAGAGGCCCCCGAAAGCGGCATTGTTGCCGTGGTCAATCACGGTCGTCTCAAGCCGGGGCTGATCCCGCTCTGGGCAGGCGAGGGGGACGAGAAAACTCCCGATTTCATCGCCCGACCCGCCGCCGACGCCATGCTTGCCGGCGAAACCTTCTACACCTGGCAACGCGGCATTCCCGAACTCAGACAGGCGCTGGCCGAGTACCATGCCCGCCTGTTTGGCCGGCAATTGCCGCTTGATGCCTTCTGCGTCACCGGTTCGGGCATGCAGGCGATCAAGATCGCGGTCGAGGCGGTCGTTGATCCGGGCGACGAAGTCATCCAGATCTCGCCAGCCTGGCCCAACTTCGCAGCAGCGCTTGGCATGTCCGGCGGTGTTTCGGTACCGGTGCCGCTCGATTATGCCAATGGTCGCTGGAGCATCGATCCTCAGCGCATGGCGGACGCGATCACGCCCAGGACCCGCGCGCTCTTCATCAATACGCCTTCCAATCCGACCGGCTGGACCGCGACGCGTGAAGATCTGGTGGCCATTCTTGCGTTGGCGCGCAAGCATGGCCTGTGGATCATCGCCGACGAGATCTACACCCGCTTCTTCTATGCTGGCGGCCGCGCGCCTTCGTTCATGGATATCATGGATGATGATGACCGCATCATCTTCGTCAACACCTTCTCCAAGAACTGGTCGATGACCGGCTGGCGTGTCGGCTGGATCGTGGCCCCGCCCGCGATCATCCAGGTGCTGGAAAACAGCGTTCAGTACCAGACCTCGGGGGTGGCCCAGTTCATGCAGAAAGGAGCACTCGCGGCTCTTGAGCACGGTGAAGCCTATGTCGAGGCCCAGATTGCCAAGGCTGCAACCGCGCGCGATCTGTTCTGCGATGCGCTGACCAGCACCAACCGTGTTGTTACCCAGAAACCCGACGGCGCCTTCTACGCGTTCTTCCGGATCGACGGCGTCAGCGACACCAGGGCCGCGGCCATCGACATTGTCGACCGGGCCGGCGTCGGCCTGGCACCGGGGACCGCCTTCGACAAGGGAGGAGCCTCCTTCCTGCGCGCCTGCTTCCTGCGTCGCCTCGACCATGTCGAGGAAGCCGCCGGCCGGTTGGCGGACTACATCTCATCACTGTGATGCCGGTCCGGTGTGCCCCACACAGGCACACCGGGGATTCATGGTTTCTTGAAACTTGAGGTTCATCCTGCGGTGGTGGAAGCACCATCGAGGGATTGGCATGACGGTTCTGGTGACCGGCGGAGCAGGATATATCGGAAGCCACATGGTCTGGGCGCTGCTGGATGCGGGCGAGCGGGTCGTCGTAGTCGACCGCCTGTCCACGGGCTTCGAATGGGCGGTGGCGCCCGAGGCAGAACTCATCCACGCCGACGTGTCCGACACCGCGGCCATCGCCGAAATCATCCGCGCGCATGGCATCGAGGCGATCATTCATTTCGCCGGCTCGATTTCGGTGCCGGAATCCCTCGCCGATCCGCTGGGATACTATCAGAACAACACTGCCAATTCCCTGGCGCTGATCCGGACTGCTATTGCCACCGGAGTGAAGCAGTTCGTGTTTTCCTCCACCGCCGCCGTCTACGGGACGCCCCGGAGCGATGGGGCGATCGCCGAGAACACGCCGACAGTCCCGCAATCGCCCTATGGCGCCTCCAAGCTGATGACCGAGACGATGCTGGCCGATGCCGCGGCCGCGCATGAGTTCCGCTATGCGGCGCTGCGCTATTTCAACGTCTCGGGCGCCGATCCCCTGGGGCGCACCGGGCAATCCACCCGCGGAGCCGCCAACCTGATCAAGGTGGCGACCGAAGCCGCCATGGGCAAGCGTGACGGGATCGAGGTCTTCGGCAGCGATTATCCGACCCGCGACGGCACCTGCATCCGTGATTTCATCCACGTGACCGACCTGGTCGCAGCCCATCTTGACGCGCTGACCTATCTGAGGGCGGGTGGCGACAGCCTCGTCGCCAATTGCGGCTACGGACGCGGCTACACGGTGCGCGAGGTGCTCGATTCGGTCCGCCGGCTCAGCGGCCGCGATTTCGAGGTCCGCCTCGGTCCCCGTCGCGAGGGCGACATCGTCACCTCGGTTGCCGATTCAACCCGGGCCCGCACGGTGCTGGGCTGGACGCCGCGCCACGATGACCTCGACAAGATCGTTGGCAGTGCGCTTGCCTGGGAAGCGGCGCTTGCGCGCAGCAACCACACAATTGACGAGCCTGCGGAGCAATCTTCAAGGCGCATCGTGCTGGACTGGACGCCGCCCCACGACGACATGGAGGAGATTGTCGGCAACGCGCTGGCCTTCGCCCCCGTTCTGGCACGCCGCAGACACAGCCGATAAGATCGGCTGCCGGTCATGTGCCGTTACCTGGATACCGGCTTAAGACCATCAAACACCGGCGGCCGCTTCTCACCCTTGGCCACATAGGCTTCCCGGATGTCATCGGGACGCAGCATCGCCGCGTTCCACACCGAAATGTAGTCGAGCGTGTCGGCAGTCGAGTGATCGCGGGAATAGTTCGCCAACGCCTTGCAGCCGGCAACTGCCAGCGGCGAGTGCGCGGCGATCTTGCGTGCGATCGCCATGACGCCGTCGAGCAGGTCCTCGTGACTGTCGAACACCTCGTTTACCAGCCCGATCTGCAAGGCCTTAGCGGCCGGAAGCCGCTCTGCCGTATAGGCCATCTGCCGCGCCCAGCCTTCCGGGATGAGCTTGACCAGCCTTGGGAAGGTGCCGACATCGGCGGTCATGCCGATCGCAGTTTCCTGCACGGCAAAGAAGGCATCCGCCGAGGCGTAGCGGCAGTCGCACGCGGTTGCGAGGTCAACACCGGCGCCGATTGCACCGCCCTGAATGGCCGCAAGCACCGGCTGGCGGGCGCGCTCAAGTGCCGAGAAGGTCTCCTGCAGCGCCTTGATCTTGTAGCGGAAGGCTTCCGCCGAGACATGCGCATTGGCGCTGTCGCCATCGAGACTGCCGCTCATGAACACCGAAATGTCCATGCCCGCGGTAAAATGCTTGCCCTGAGATGAAATCACGATCACCCGGGCCTCGGCATCATTGGAAATCCTGTCGACCGCTTCGGGCAGCTCCTTCCAGAATTCCGGGGTCATCGAATTGGCCTTGCCCGGCCGGTTGAAACGGATATGGGCGATATGGTCGGCAATCTCGACCGTGAAGCAGGCATAGGTCATGGCGGTCTCCCTTTTCCTCCTTGTAGCTTCCGATCGGACATTGAGAAACCGGCGGGATGCGTGATTTTGCAGCGCTCCGGGGCCGGGGCGGGCGATTGCGTCAATTTGGCCCCGGCAGACTTATTGAGGCCTCATGTCTTCAATGTTTCTGGAAACCGGCCTATAGCGGTCTTGAGGCCTGCTCTTGAGCGGTCGTTGCGAAAGAGGAGTTGAGGACATGAACATGACGGCGTCACCCGTGGACCCGGAAGGTCTGATGGAATTCTCGGTGGTCTTTACCGATCGTTCGCTCAATCACATGTCCAAGGCGTTTCAGGGGGTCATGACCGATCTCTACGCCATGCTCTGCGAAGTCTATCACGCCGATGCGGCGGTCATCGTTCCCGGTGGCGGAACCTTCGGCATGGAGGCGGTCGCCCGCCAGTTTGCCACGGACAACAAGGTGATGGTCATCCGCAACGGCTGGTTCTCCTACCGCTGGACGCAGATCTTCGAGATGGGCGACATTCCTTCCGAAACAACGGTGATCAAGGCCTCGCAAGTGGGCAATGAAACCACCTCCGCCTTTGCCCCTGAAGCCATCGAGGCGATTGTCGCCAGCATTCGCGAAGAACGGCCGGGCGTCGTTTTCGCCCCCCATGTGGAAACCTCCGCGGGCGTCATTCTGCCCGATGACTATCTCAAGGCGATTGCCCAGGCTGCCCACGATGTCGGTGCCCTGTTCGTGCTCGATTGCATTGCCTCGGGTTGCATCTGGGTCGACATGAAAGCCACCGGCGTCGATGTGCTGATCTCCGCCCCGCAGAAGGGCTGGAGCGCGTCGCCCGCCGCCGGGCTGGTCATGCTTGGCGCCCGGGCGCTTGAGCGGCTGGGAGAGACCAGCAGTTCGAGCTTCGCGGTGGATCTGCGCAAATGGCACGACATCATGCAGGCCTATGTCAGCGGCGGCCATGCCTATCATTCCACCATGCCGACCGATGCGCTTGTGGTGCTGCGCGACCGCATGATCGAGACCCGCGATTTCGGCTTCAAGCTTGCTTGCGAGCGGCAATGGGAACTCGGCCGCAAGGTTCGCGCCCTGCTTGCCGCGAACGGCTTCAAGTCGGTTGCCGCTCCCGGCTTCGAGGCGCCGGGCGTTGTCGTCAGCTACACCAGGGACCCGGAGTTCCAGAACGGCAAGAAATTCATGGCCAAGGGCATGCAGATCGCCGCTGGCGTGCCGCTGATGTGCGATGAACCCGCTGATTTCCGCACCTTCCGCATCGGTCTGTTCGGCCTCGACAAGCTTGGCGATGTCGACGGTACGGTGGCCAAGCTTGAAACCGTGCTCGACAAGCTTGCTGAAGGCTGAGGCCAGACGGCGGACGAGTTTCTCCGGTTGAAAACATCACATTGGGACGAGGGGCGGCATGTCTGAAAAAGTGGCTTTGGTAACGGGTGCTGCCCGGGGCATCGGCCTTGCAACCACAAACCTGTTCATCGAGCAGGGCTGGCGCGTGGCCATGGTGGATCGCGATGGCGACGAATTGCACAAGGCTTCGTCCGGTCTAAACGAGGCCAGCGCCTTCGTCCATGATGTTTCGATCCCCGATCAGGTCGATGACATGGTGCAGTCCGTGATCACCAGCTTCGGCCGTATCGATGCAGTGGTCAACAATGCCGGCGTTGCCGATTTCGGCCAGATCGAGGACACCGATTTTTCGCGCTGGCGCACGGTGATGGCGACCAATCTCGACGGCGTCTTCCTCGTCTCTCAGGCAACCGTCCCGGCGCTGCGGCAAACCCGAGGCGCGCTTGTCAACATCGCCTCGATCTCCGGGCTGCGCGCCTCGACCCTGCGCGTGGCCTACGGCACCTCAAAGGCCGCGGTCATTCACCTGACCAAGCAACAGGCCGCCGAACTCGGCGAGTACGGCATCCGCGCCAATTGCGTCTGCCCCGGCCCGGTGCGCACCAAGCTCGCCATGGCGGTCCACACGCCCGAGATCATCGCCGCCTACCACGATGCGATTCCGCTCAACCGCTACGGCTCGGAACGCGAGATCGCCGAGGTGATCACCTTCCTGTGCTCGGACAAGGCCAGCTACGTCACCGGCCAGGTCATTGCATCGGACGGCGGTTTCGAAAGCACCGGCGTCGGCCTGCCGGCATTGCGCAGCCAATCTGATCAGTAAAGCCGTTCGACACGTCCCATTGGACTGGGCTGTTCGCGCGCAGCAGGAGGTTGTGCATCCTAAGCGGATAGCATAATCTAAAAACCAAAAAATCTACATCACCTAATCATTACATTGGAATCATTTATCGGAAAAGTGTGAATACAAGAAGTAATTTCGCTTTTTTCTTTATTATGCAAACGTGGCGACAGAATTCCAGGAGTTTGAAGGGATGTCGGAAGACCACTTAGATAACGAGACATCTGTTTCCGCTTCCCTTACAGAGACTGGGATAGAGGCAAAAGCCCGCAGCCGAACGATCTCCTCTCTAGATCGCTTATGCGGCAGCATTATCGACGTGATTAGTGCTCCTGTTGAAGGCGTTGCCAATCGGAGACGAGCCAAGACGGCTGGCGAGGTGCAAATCATCGAAGCTGTCGCAGAGTATGGCGTTGAGCAACTCCATCTGGACCCGAACTTTGCCCGGCGAGCGGTTGAAAAGCATTATGGTAAATTATTCAGTGCACAGGAAAATACTGACGCAGTAGCGAGGGAGGCACTTGAGCATTTGAGAATTGATCCTCCCACAGAACAGGAGTCGAGAGAAGGATCGGATGAGTTAAGCGAGGCATTTTTGGATCGTCTTGAATTTTATGCGCGAAGTGCCTCTACCGACGAGCTTAGGGAACGCTGGGGCCGCGTACTTGCTGCGGAGATTCGCAAGCCGGGAAATTTTTCCGCAAAAGTTCTTCGCGTTGTTGACGAACTCGATGCGCAAACAGCGAGAATTTTTGAAGAAATTTGTACTCACAGATTGGACGACGCCTTGCCTAAGGTTCTGGTAGGAGAGCTCGGCTTTTCCGTTGAAACATCTCTCACAACTGCGGGGCTCATTATTGAACCAGGTTTTGGCCAGCTCCGGCAATTTGGTTCAACAACTGACAATAATGGCAAAGAGCTTTGGTTTTGCGGGTTTGATGAAATGGCTGTGGCTATTCCGGCCACCGTTGAACTGCCGCGCGCCTTAGATCTTGATAGTTCTCATGCAATCACTCGGAGTGAGGACCACCCCGCAATTCCATGCTACGTCCTCACTGACGTCGGAAAAGCTATTGCTTCCATTTTGCCTCTTGATGAAGCTGACGTCGCAGCCTCTCTTGCGAAATGAATATCTATGGAATTGACAGAGGCTGAAGTTCGTCTCTATCGCAGAGCGAACAATGGAAACTGGGCAGTGGTGGACGTTTGACATGTAAGTCCGCAAAGCCAAAGGTCATCATTTACCTCTAGCGTGGACCAAGTGTCATTAGTTTTTGTCATGTGATCAAAGAACGCTGGTGCTGCCGGAGAGATTCGAACTCTCGACCTCTCCCTTACCAAGGGAGTGCTCTACCCCTGAGCTACGGCAGCCCTTTGCTTCGGTTCTGATCAGTGGCCGGACGGGAGAATGTCTCGGTCAGCCGCTGTCCATGTCGCTCTTCCGTTCGGATCGAAAGGCTCAAAACGACTGAAGCGGCCCGCTATTGCCACAGCTTGGACAGGAGTGCAAGCGCAAACGGGCGATTGGCGCGACAAGTTTCAAAAACCCCGGAAATGGTCGGTCCGGCCGCTTGGGACTGCTGCCAGATCTGTCCGGCGGTTGGGCAGGTTGTTGCCGTGGAGTCTGCTCCAGCCCGAATCCCGCGGGCGCGGTTTCCGGCTCGCCGGTCGGCGGCGGCGGGTGGTGACGGATCGGCTGTCCGGGCCTGGCTTGAGTGTCTTCACCTGCGCAAGGTTTTGCGCTATCGCTGGCCCGTCATGAACGAAAAGACACCATCAGATACGGATGCAAGCCAGCGCAAGGCGGAGGTTGAACGTCAGGCGGCGAAACGGGCCCAGCGCAGTGCCGAGCAGCTGCGCGCCAACCTGCAGCGTCGCAAGGCGCAGGTCCGCGCCCGGCGCGAGGGCCATGCCGACGAGACCGACGGGCTGCCCGCTTCCGGCAGTCCGGCCGCCGCTGAGGACGCATCCGGCGCGGATTAACCGCGACGCCGTCCTCGTGTTGCCGCATTCCCGTTGATGGTCTAAACAGCCCACCAGATATTTTTCAGGACTTGCCGCCGGGGGACCGGCGCAGTCCGAAACTCCAAGAGGACAGCATGGATCGCATCAGGATCGTTGGCGGAAATCCGCTCAATGGCGTCATTCCGATTTCCGGCGCGAAGAATGCGGCTCTGCCGCTGATGATCGCCTCGCTTCTGACCGACGACACGCTGACGCTGGAAAACCTGCCGCATCTCGCCGATGTCGAGCAGTTGCAGCGCATCCTCGGCAATCACGGCGTCGATATTGCCGTGGTTGGCCGCCGCGAGCGCCAGGACAGCGCCTATGCCCGCACCGTGCACTTTACCGCCCGCACCATTGTCGATACCACCGCACCCTACGAATTGGTCTCCAAGATGCGTGCCAGCTTCTGGGTCATCGGTCCGCTTCTGGCCCGCATGGGCGAGGCCAAGGTCTCACTGCCCGGCGGTTGCGCCATCGGCACCAGGCCGGTTGATCTGTTCATCGAGGGGTTGCAGCATCTCGGTGCCGAGATCACCATCGAGAACGGCTATGTCGATGCCCGCGCCCCCAAGGGCCTGATCGGCGGACGCTACGTGTTCCCGAAGGTCTCCGTCGGTGCCACCCATGTCATGCTGATGGCGGCGACGCTGGCCAAGGGGCAGACGGTGATCGACAATGCGGCGCGCGAGCCCGAAGTCGTCGATCTTGCCAATTGCCTTATCGCCATGGGCGCCAAGATTTCTGGTGCAGGCACCTCGACCATCACCATTGATGGCGTTGCCTCGCTGTCGGGGGCCCGTCACCGGGTGCTGCCCGACCGCATCGAGACCGGCACCTATGCCATGGCGGTGGCCATGACCGGCGGCGACGTGCTGCTGGAAAACACCTCCGACACACTTCTCGAAAGTGCTCTTCTGGCGCTCAGCCGAACCGGCGCGGAGATCATCCCGGAGCAAGGCGGCATTCGTGTCCGCCGCAATGGCGGCGACATTCTGCCCGTCGACATCACCACCGATCCGTTTCCCGGCTTCCCCACCGATCTGCAGGCGCAGTTCATGGGGTTGATGACGCGCGCCAACGGCATCTCGCACATCACCGAAACGATCTTCGAGAACCGCTTCATGCATGTTCAGGAACTGGCGCGACTGGGTGCGAAGATCTCGCTTTCAGGCCAGACCGCAACGGTGACCGGTGTGCCGGTGCTGCGCGGGGCCCCGGTGATGGCGACCGATCTGCGCGCCTCGGTGTCGCTGGTCATCGCCGGCCTTGCCGCCGAAGGCGAGACGGTGGTCAACCGGGTCTACCATCTCGATCGCGGCTTCGAGCGGCTGGAAGAGAAGCTGACCAATTGCGGCGCCGTGGTCGAGCGCATCAGCGGCTAGCCATCCCCGCGCTGTCCGGCTATGGCCTCTGCCACAATCCGCAAGCGCCACCTTGTGCGCATTGCGCTTTGCCCTCGGGGTGCCTACCTTGCAGTGCAGCACTCGCCCTGAGACGGGCAAGCCCTGAATAAAGAAGATCCGAGGATTTTATGGACAGTCTGAAACTGATCGCCCTTGATGAAGCGGATCTGGCCGTGATTTCCGCCTGCCTGCAGGACGCCGTGTTCAAGACCGGCGACACCCGGTTTCTCGGCAAGGACAGTGTTTTCACGCTTGAGGCCAACCGCTTCGTCTGGGAAGAGGGGCGCGACAAGAAGACTTTCGAGCGCCGCCGCGCACTGCTGGTGATCAAGCAAGTCCATTCGGTCAGGTCGCTGGGTGCAAAACCCAAGGATTCCGAAACTGTGCATTCGCTGCTCGCCTTGCGGTATCTGCCCGGCGAGGAAGCACCCGCGGGCACCATCGAGCTGGTCTTGTCGGGCGGCGCGGTGATCCAACTGGACGTCGCCTGCATAGAAGTACAACTGGCCGATGTCGGCGGCGGCTGGGAAACCAAGTTCAGGCCGCGTCACCCTCTGGGCGGTTAGCGCGATCTGCGCGGCCGGTTTGAAGCGGCTGCGCGCGGCGCGATGATGATGATTTGAAATAGGGGCAGCACATTGGTACTGAGGCTCAATTCCCGGCAGCCGGATTTCGAAACCCGCTTTGCCGCGTTCCTGACCACGAAGCGAGAAGTTTCGGTGGATGTCGAGACCGACGTCCGCGCGATCATCGCCGAAATCCGCGAGCGCGGCGATGAGGCGCTGCATGATTTCAGCCAGCGCTTCGACCATATCGATACCCGCGCTCTCGGCCTTGCCGTCACTGCCGAAGAGATCGAGGCGGCTTTTAAGGCCACCGACCCGCAGATCATCACGGCCCTCGAGCTCGCCCGCGACCGCATCGAAAGCCACCACAAGCGGCAGATGCCCAAAGACGATCACTACGTTGACGCGCTCGGGGTTGAGCTCGGCTCGCGCTGGACGGCGATCGAGGCCGTCGGGCTTTACGTGCCGGGCGGCACGGCGAGCTATCCGAGTTCGGTGCTGATGAACGCGGTTCCCGCCAAGGTGGCCGGTGTCGAGCGGATCGTCATGGTGGTGCCGGCGCGCGACGGCGCGCTCAACCCGGTGGTTCTTGCCGCGGCCCGCATTGCCGGTGTCACCGAGATCTACCGGATAGGCGGCGCCCAGGCGATCGCGGCGCTGGCCTATGGCACCGAGACCATCCGCCCCGTCGCCAAGATCGTCGGTCCTGGCAATGCCTGGGTGGCCGCCGCCAAGCGCCAGGTCTTCGGCACTGTCGGCATCGACATGATCGCCGGACCGTCGGAGGTGCTGGTGATGGCCGACCCCGACAACAATCCCGACTGGATCGCCGCCGACCTCCTGGCCCAGGCCGAACATGACGCCGGCGCGCAGTCTATCCTGATGACCCGCGACGAGGCCTTCGGCGAGGCGGTGATCGAGGCCGTCGAGCGGCAACTCTCGACGCTGGGCCGTGCTGACACCGCGCGCAGGAGCTGGGCCGATTTTGGCGCCGTCATCGTCGTGCCGGACTGGGAGACAGCGCTGCCGCTCGCCAACCGTATCGCCGCCGAGCATCTGGAAATCGCCACCGAAGACGCCGAGGCGCTGGCCGCGCGGATCCGCAATGCCGGCGCCATCTTCATCGGCCGCCACACGCCGGAAGTGATCGGCGACTATGTTGGCGGCTCCAACCACGTGCTGCCGACGGCGCGCTCGGCGCGGTTTTCCTCGGGCCTCTCCGTGCTCGACTATGTCAAGCGCACCTCTGTTCTCAAGCTCGGTGCTGAGCAGTTGCAGTCGCTCGGCCCTGCTGCCATAACACTGGCGCAGGCCGAGGGGCTTGATGCCCATGCGCGCTCGGTCTCGATCAGGATGAATCAGCGTGGCCTGGGGCTGGACGGGGACCTTTAGAAAGAATGACGGCGGCGGACACTCAACGGCTCTCGGATGTTGTGCTCGATGAAACCATCGGTCGCGCAACGCCTGATGTCGAGCACGAGCGCGCTGTCGCCATCTTCGATCTGATCGAGGAGAACTGCTTCGAGCCTGTCGGCCATGACAAGGGCCCCTACAAGCTCAAGCTCTCGCTGATTGATTCCAAGTTGGTGTTCTCGATCACCACTGTGGCCGACGAACCCGTTGCCACCCATATCCTGTCGCTGACCCCGTTCCGCCGCATCGTCAAAGACTATTTCATGATCTGCGAGAGCTACTACGAGGCCATCCGCTCCTCGACGCCGAGCCAGATCGAGGCGATCGACATGGGCCGGCGCGGCATTCACAACGAAGGCTCGCAAACCCTCATGGACCGGCTCGACGGTAAGATCAGCATGGATTTCGACACTGCCCGGCGGCTGTTCACCCTGGTCTGTGTGCTGCACTGGCGCGGTTAGAGACCGCCATGGCGGACGACATCACCCCGGTTCCCGCCAAGACCACGCCCGGCGCGGTGCTGTTTGTCTGCGGCATGAACGCCATCCGCTCGCCAATGGCCGAGGTGATCGCCCGTTCGATCCTGCCGCCGGGCACCTATATAGCTTCTGCCGGGGTGCGGCCCGGCGAACGCGATCCCTTCGTCGATGTGGTTCTGGACGAGATCGGGCTCGATCTCGGCAACCGGCAGCCGCAAACACTTGATGAGCTCGAGGACGATTATTTCGATGTCATCGTCACCCTGGCCCCCGAGGGGCATCACCGGGCACTGGAACTTACCCGCGGCAACGCCGTTGAAGTGATATACTGGCCCACACCCGACCCGACGGTCGCCACCGGTACCCGCGAGCGCATTCTTGATGCCTATCGCGAGGTGCGCGATATGCTCAAACAGCGGATCGCTTCAGGCAAGGGCTGGTCGCGGGGGCCTGCGTAGCCGTGAATCAATTTGGTTCACAAAGCGCTCGTCTTTGTGTAGGTTCCGCCCAAATTTCAGGCCCGCGCGTTTTGCGCCGCCTTTTCTAAAAGAAAGACAGACACTGAATGGCGAAAGAAGAAGTTCTTGAATTTCCGGGCGTGGTCACCGAACTGCTGCCGAATGCAACTTTCCGGGTAAAGCTCGAAAACGAGCATGAGATCATCGCGCACACCGCAGGCCGCATGCGCAAGAACCGTATCCGCGTGCTTGCCGGCGACAAGGTGCTGGTCGAGATGACCCCCTACGATCTGACGAAAGGCCGCATCACCTACCGCTTCAAATAGGCGCTAGGTGTGACGCCGTCCCATGGCACGATCGCAAAAACTGATCCTCGCATCCGGTTCGCCGCGCAGGCTCGAGCTGCTCGACCAGGCAGGCATTGCCCCTGACCGGCTCATGCCGATGGATCTCGACGAGACCCCGCAGCGCTCCGAACATCCCCGCTCGCTCGCCCGCCGGCTGTCGCGCGAGAAGGCCGAAGCCGCCCTTGCCCAGACCCGGACCGATCCGGCCTGGAAGGATGCCCATATCCTTGCCGCCGACACCGTTGTTGCCGTCGGCCGCCGCATCCTGCCCAAGGCGGAACAGATCGACGAGGCCTCGAACGCGCTGTATCTGCTGTCGGGCCGCAATCACCGCGTCTTTACCGGCATCTGCCTGGTAACCCCCGACCACACCATCCGCCAGAAGATCGTCGAAACGCGCGTGCGTTTCAAGCGGCTTTCAAGGGTCGAGATCGAAAGCTATCTCGCCTCGGGCGAGTGGCGCGGCAAGGCCGGCGGCTACGCCATCCAGGGCCGGGCCGGAAGCTTCGTGGTCAAGCTGGTGGGCTCCTACAGCAATGTTGTCGGACTGCCGCTTTACGAGACCGTGGCCCTGCTGACCGGTGAAGGCTACGACGTTCACTACAAGTGGCTCGAGGGCTGAAGCGATGACTGACGGCAAGGTAACACCGTTGCGCAAGGCACAGCCGTGCCCGGAATGTGGCCGCCCGTCGACCCGCGATAGCTATCCCTTCTGTTCCGAGCGCTGCCGCGGCGTGGACCTCAACCGCTGGCTGAATGGCGGCTATGCCATTCCGGTGACCGAAGTCGAGGACAACCAGGACGACGATTTCGACGACCGCGGCTGACGATCCGCGTGGCGTGTTTCAACATTGCCCCGATCGGCGCGCAAAGCCGCGCTGTCTCCCGGCCCCGCCTGCGACAGGAGAGGGGAGACAGGCCGCTTCGCAACCCGCCCCGCTCGGCCTCGCAAGACTGTGCGCCCGCTGGCGCCTTCACCATATCCCTGGCATGGTAGCGCGCGGAATCAGGCGTTGCGATAGCCATCGGGCATGCCGGCTGGCGAATTCTTGCTGCCCGCGCAAAAAACCGCAAAAAGGGTGCTGGACAGTGTCTTCCAAGATGGTATAACGCGCTCGCTTTCGGCATTGGAAATCTCCTTTGCCGGCAAGCTTCTAGTCCAGCCTTTCAGGCTCTTGGACCGGATGCCCGGATAGCTCAGTTGGTAGAGCAGCGGATTGAAAATCCGCGTGTCGGTGGTTCAAATCCGCCTCCGGGCACCACTTCTAGTCTTTCTTGTTTGATTTCAAGCTGACGTATGCGGCCGAAGTCGCATATGGCCTCCTGGAGCCGTTATTTGGCTCCATGAAAGAACAAAGACGCGCCGTTTTTACTCAGCGATCAAAACTTCGACGCCACGGCGCTCGAATTCCTTGGCGTCCGCGTCGGAGATGCCGTCATCGGTGATGAAGGAATGCACCAGCTCCAGTGCTCCCAGGCGGGTGAAGGAGGTGCGGTTGATCTTGGTCGAATCCGCCACGAGGTAGACATGGCTTGCCGCCTTGATCATGGCTTCCTTGAGCTGGAGATCGGCAAAACTCGGATAGGTCAGGCCCGAGTCGAGCCCCACGCCGGCAGTCGCCAGGAACAGTTTTCCGGCAAAGATATTGCGGAAATACTCGACCGACTTGTCCCCGGACAGCGACAGGGTCGGCGCCTTGAACTGGCCACCCGGCATGTGCACGGCGAACCCCGGAACGGTGCCGAGAACCACGGCGATGTTGAGCGCGTTGGTGATGACCGTGAGGTTCTTGCGGCCGGTCAGCCGGGTGGCGATTTCGGTTGTTGTCGTCCCGGCATCCAGGATCAGGGTTTCGCCGTCAGAGACGAGGTTCGCCCCATAGGCCCCGATCTTGCGCTTCCGGTCCATGTTGACCTGGTGATGCAGGACAAACCCCTGCACCTGTCCGCGCATCGCATTGAGAAAGGCGCCACCGTGTTCGCGGGTGATGTGCCCTTCCTTTTCAAGCCGTTCAAGGTCCTGCCGAATGGTGGCTTCAGAGACCTGGAAGGCCGACGACAGATCGCGGACGCGGGCTGAGCCCTCTTCCTCGATCCATTCCAGGATACGGCGGCGGCGGGGTTCGGACAACAGACCAGCCATGCTTCCGTTGCGCTCGGTATCCGGTTGGTCCTGCAAGCCGTTACTCCCTGATTTCGGTCACCTGCCGCCACTGACCGTATGCATACCTGACTTAGTTTCAAACCCCTTCGAGAGCAACACCTCCGGCAGACTTCACACTTTCCGGGGCCTACCGGTTGAGCGCCACTTCCTGGGCTAGCGCGACCCTCGCCTGCAGCCGGCTTTGAGCCTGGTCGATGACCACGGCGGCGATGATCACCAGCCCCTTGATCACCATCTGCCAGAACGAGGAAACCCCCATCATCACAAGACCGTCGGAGAGGATGCCGATGACGAAGGCGCCAACAATGGTTCCCGCGATCCGGCCACGCCCGCCGGACATGGAGGTGCCGCCGAGAACTGCCGCAGCGATGGCATTGAGCTCGAAGAATTCACCGGTCGCCGGATGCGCGGCCTTGAGCTGCGAGGCGATGATCAGGCCGACCAGCGCCGCCATCAGGCCCGAGAACATGTAGACGAACATCTTCACCCGGTTGACCCGCACACCGGACAGCGCCGCACCGCGCTCATTGCCACCGGTCGCATAGATTTGCCGCCCCAGCGGTGTCCGGCTGGCGATGTAGCCGGCCGCAAGCGAAACCGCCACCAGCATCCACACCATCACCGGAAGGCCGAGAAAGCTCCCGGTTCCGATCAGATAGAAACTATCGGAGCCATACTCCGGATTGCCGTTGAGGTTGGGGAAGGTCTGCCCGTCGGAGAACAGCAGCGCCGCGCCACGGGCCACGTAGAGCATGCCCAGGGTGGCGATGAAGGGTGCCACGTTCAACCGCGTTATCAATATCCCGTTGATGCAGCCGACCAGCGCACCGGCCAGGCAGACGATGGCGACGATCTCCAGCGTGTTGAACTGCAAAGAGTAGCCGACGCCCAGATCGATGCCGTTGAGCACCAGATAGCCGGCAATCATGCTGGTCAGCCCGACGACGGAGCCAACGGAAAGATCGATGCCGCCGGTGATGATGACAAATGTCATGCCGATGGCGAGGAACGCGTTGATGGCCACATGCTTGGAAATGAGAATGGCGTTGGCTGCGCTGAGAAAGTTCGGCGCCATCACCGAGAAGAACGCAAACACCAGCAAAAGCGCCACAAGGGTGCGCGCCTTGAGCAGCAACAAAAGCCAGTTGTGCCCCGATCCGGAATTCGCCGCAGCGCCGTTACTCATCACTGTCATGATACAAGGTCCTTGTTTCTGCTTCTGGCGCTTGCCGGTGTTGCCGCTGCGATCACGTCCGCTGCATCCGCTCCCCTGCCGAACTCGCCGCTGATGCGGCCATCGGCGAGAACGATGATCCGGTCGGAGAGCGCCAGCACTTCCTCGAGATCGGAGGTGACGAAAATGATCCCGATGCCTTCCGCCGCCAGATTGCGCATCTTGTGGTAGATTTCCGCTTTCGCGCCGATGTCGATGCCGCGCGACGGCTCGTCCATCAGCAGCACCTTGGGCCCGGTCATCAGCGCCTTGCCGATCACCACCTTCTGCTGGTTGCCGCCCGACAGCGACGACACAGGGTTCTCCTGGCTGGCGACCTTGACCGTCATCCGCTTGATGAACTCCGCGGCCCTCTCCGCTTCCTTGCGCAGGTTCAGATGAAAGCCGGCGGTGAACTGGGCGAGTGAGGAGAGGGTCATGTTCTCGCGAACGGACATGATCTGGATCAGCCCGTCGCGCTTGCGGTCCTCGGGCACCAGGGCGATGCCGCGCGCAATGCGTCCGGCGACATGGGGCTCGCGCATCTCCTCGCCATCAACGAAGAAATGGCCCCGCGCCTCGGGATGCTGCGCCATGATACATTCGAGGAATTCGGACCGACCGGCGCCCATCAGCCCGTAGAGCCCGAGAATTTCTCCGGCGCGGACCGTCAGCGAGACATGATCGACCATGTAGCCGCCGCCCATCTTGGGCAGCGCAATGTTCTCGGCGCGGAACACCTCGTGTCCGAACTCGTGGCCGAGCGATTGGGAGAAATCCTTGGATTTTTCACCGATCATGGCCTGGACGATCCAGGGAATGTCGACGCCCTGCATCGGCCTTGACCCGGTGATCTCTCCGTCCCTGAGAACGGTGATGTAGTCGCCCACCCGGATCAGTTCCTCGAGCCGGTGCGAAATGTAGACGATGCCGACGCCCTGGGCCTTGAGCTCACTGATGATGCGGAACAGGACCTCCACTTCCGCCGCCGAGAGCGCCGAGGTCGGCTCGTCGAGGATCAGGATCCTGGCATCCTGGGCCAGCGCTTTGGCGATTTCGACGATCTGTTGCTGGCCGATCCGCAGGTGGCCGAGCGTGGTGTTGGGATCAATGTCCTGCTCGAGCCGTTGCAGCAGCACGCGGGTGCGCTCCTCCACCGAGTCATGATCGATATCGAAGCCGAAGCGGACCGGCTCCCGTGCCATGAACACGTTGTCGCAAACGCTCATGTCCGGAAACAGGTTGAGTTCCTGGAAGACGATGCCGATGCCGCTGGCCACGGCGTCATCCTTGGTGCGAAACACCACCGGGCGACCATCGACGGTGATCTCGCCGTTGGTCAGCGTCTCGACGCCGGCGATCACCTTCATCAGGGTTGATTTGCCGGCGCCGTTCTCACCGACAAGCACATTGACCGCGCCCATGCGGATGTCGAAATCGACACCCTTGAGCGCCACGGTGCCGGGATAGACCTTGGTGGCTCCGCGAATGGTCAGTCCGACCGGATGTGGCTCGTGGATCTCGGCCGCCTGGTTCATGGCAGGACATCCACGCTGATCGGCGTGACGAGAACCGCCTCGTCAGCTTTTTTCAGCGGCGTGACCCCGGTAAAGGCCATCCTGCGGCCGACCAGATCGCCTTCGGGCAATTGCACCATGGCAGAGACCTGGTCGTTGAGCGCCCGGCCGAGCTTGGCAAACTCGATCTGGTCCCGGAAATCATCGAAATTGTAAAATGGCGCGATGTCGCGCAGCGCGTTGCCGCGGATGACCGGGCCAAGCTGCACGGTCACGTCGGCGGAACCGTCGCCATCGATATCCAGCTCCGCCACCCGGGCACGGGTATCGAGCTTGGCAGAGACGATCCTGCCGCTGTCGGTGATGGCGAAGTTCCAGGCAGCGCCCTGGCCGGAACCGCGGTTTCCGTGGGACTGACCGGCCTCGTCGAGCCCCTGGGCAAGGGCCGCACGGAAGGCCTGGTAGCTCAGCGCCCTGTCGCGCACATAGGGCAGGAGCCGGGTTTCAAACGTATCGGCAATGCGCTGCTCGGTACGAACCTCATCGCCGCTCGCGCCCGCTGAAACGGCCTTTTCGTCCTCGGGCACATTCTTGACCAGCTTGCAGCCCGACAGGCTGAAAACGGCCACTGCGCACAGGGTCAGGATGGTTCCGCGGGGCAGAATTGTCTTGCTGATCATGATGCTCTCTGGCGTAGCGATTTGAAATGCAGCACGGAGACGGCCTCGCCGCGTCCTGCCATTTCATACCCGTCCCGTCGGCCGGCGTTCACATAGACGAAAACCGGAGCGCGGATGCATCGCGCCCCGGCCGAACATGTTCAAACTTACTCGGACAGAGCAAAAGTCTCGAGCTTGGCCGCGTTGTCGCCGTTGATCAGCACGCAATCCATCAGCTGCTTTTCATCGAGGCCGGTGGAGCCGGTTTTGATGTACTTGTCCGCCTGTTCGACAGCCAGCTGCGCCTGCTGGTAGGCGGGCTGGAGGACGGTGGCCTTGATGCCACCGGCCATGATCGAGTCCCGCACATCGTTGGAGCCGTCGAAGCCCACGACGATCACATCGGTGCGCCCCGCCGCCTCAAGCGCGGCCCAGGCGCCCATCGCCATGGTGTCGTTGCCCGAGATCACGCCCTTGATGCCGGGATTGGCCTGCAGCATCGATTCCATGACCGTGAAAGCCTCGGTCTGCGACCAGTTGGCGGTCTGGCGGGCCACCGACTTGAGATCGGGATACTGCGAGATGACGTCGGCATAGCCCTGGCTGCGGATGCCGGCATTGGTGTCGGATTCCTTGCCGACAAGCTCGGCATACTCGCCCGCTTCGCCCATCAGCTTGACGAACTCTTCGGCGCCGAGCTGGGCGCCCTGGTAGTTGTTGGACACGATCTGCGAAACGGCAACGCCGGTGGCGGTGATTTCACGGTCGATCAGGAATGACGGAATGCCCGCATCCTTGGCTTTCTGCACGGCGGCGACGGATGCGTCGGCACCGGCATTGTCGAGAATGATGGCCGCGACACCTGCCGCAATCACCGTGTCGAACAGTTCAGACTGCTTGTTGGCGTCATCATCGTGCACCAGCACCATGGTGTCGTAGCCCAGCTCCTTGGCCTTTGCGGCAGCACCGTCGGCCTCGGCCTTGAAGAACGGGTTGTCGTGGCTCGGGGTGATGATGGCGATGGTGGCGGCCGATGCGGCGAAGCCGGTGGTGGCTCCGAAAACTCCCAAAGCCATTGCGGTGATAAGCAGACGTCTCTTGATATTCATGATGGATCCTCCCTTGAAAATCGCACCCCCTCCGGGTGCAACTTCTGGGTGGGAATTCGGCATTAATTTTTGTTTGTTGTCAATAAATATTTCGTTTGCTGCGTTTTTTCGCTCCAAAACCACAGCATTCGGCATGCATTCGAAATCACTCAGAAGCATGATTGTGGCGTGGATTCAATGAATTGTCCGAAACTCAAGCCGACTTGTGAACAAAAATGTTATCTGTGGCGGATATCTAGGAAGATGCCTGCTTGCTTCAAAACGCTCTATTCGATAACATTCGAAAGTATCCGAAAGGCTTCGTCATCTGCGCTGATGTGGCCCGGCGGGGGCGATGGCATAGGGAGGACCAGATGATACGGACTGTGAACCGCAGAATTTCGCTTGGCGTCGTGATCGGAAGCCGCGCCTTTTTCAGTCCGGCTCCGTGTATTGATGCACGCACGCAGGTTCTGGCGCAACTCGAAAAGCTGGGCATCGATGCCGTGATCCTTCCGGTGGATGCGACCGACAATGGTGCCGTGCAATCGATCCCCGACGCCAAGCTCTATGCCGAGCACTTCAAGACACATCGCGACAGGATTGACGGCCTGGTCATCTGCCTGCCCAATTTCGGTGACGAGATCGCGATCGCCGAACTGATCAACCGCGCCAGGCTCAACGTGCCGATCCTGCTCCAGGCCTCCAATGACGAGCTCGACAAGGTCGATGTGCACTCGCGCCGCGATGCCTATTGCGGCAAGCTCTCGGTCGCCAACAATTTCTGGCAGTACGGCGTCCCGTTCACCGAGACCACCAGTCATACCTGCGATATTGACAGCGATGAGTTCCTGGGCGACCTCGACCGATTTTCCCGTGTCTGCCGAACGGTCTACGGCCTGAGGAACGCCCGCATCGGCGCGATCGGCGCCCGGACCTCACCGTTCCAGACCATGCGGTTTTCAGAGAAGCTTCTGCAGCAGTCCGGCATCACGGTTGTAACGGCCGACCTGTCGGAACTGATCGGCGCGGCGGACGCCATCAAGGACGAGGACAAGGATCTTGTTGCCGGTCTGGAGCGGATCCGCAATTACGGCCGCATCCCCGCGCATATCCGCGAGACGCAGGTGCTCAAGCAGGCGAAATGGACGCTGGCCGTCAATCGCTGGATCGCGGAAAACGAATGCGACGCCTCGGCGATCCAGTGCTGGCGCTCGCTTCAGGACAATTTCGGCTGCGCCACCTGCCTCACCATGTCGATGATGGGCGAGGATCTGGCGCCGTCGGCCTGCGAAGTCGATGTCATGGGCGCTGTGTCGATGTATGCGCTGACGCTTGCTTCCAGTGCACCGGCCGCGATCCTCGACTGGAACAACAATTACGCCGACCATGTCGACAAATGCGTCTGCACCCATTGCGGAAACTTCCCCAAGAGCTTCCTCGGCACCACGCCGGAGATCGGCGAACTCGACGTGCTGGGCGAAGTCATTGGCCGCGAAAAATGCTTTGGCGCGGTCAAGGGCAAGGTGCAGCCTGGAAACATGACCTATTTCCGGCTGTCGTCCGATGACCGCAACGGCGTCCTCAAGGCCTATGTGGGCGAGGGGGAGTTCACCGACGATCCCTTCGGCATGGACGGCGGCATCGCCGTCACAAAAGTCGAGCGGCTGCGCGAACTGATGCGGTTCGTCACCCAGAACGGGTTCGAGCATCACGTCGCCATGGTGCGCGGCCATTACGGCGACATCGTCAACGAGGCGATCACCCGCTATCTCGGCTGGCCGGCCTATCACCACAACGGCACGCCGGAACCGCAGCTTTTCTTTCCAAACCGCAAGTGAGACAGGCGTATGCCCCACGCTTTGAAAACCGACAATTCCGACGCCGTCATCCGCGCCAAGGCGCTGTGGATGCGGCAGCAGGCCATGAAGATGGTCTATGCCAAGCAGCTGGGTCACCTGGGCGGAGACTTCTCCGCGATCGATGTGCTGGCAACGCTCTATTTCGGCGTGCTTCGCTACGACCCGTCGCGGCCTGACTGGGCGGACCGCGACCGCTTCGTCATGTCCAAGGGCCACGCAACCGGGGCGCTCTACACGGCGCTGTGTGCTGCGGGCTATTTCCCGCAGGACTGGCTCGACACCTATATGGGGCACCACTCGAAACTCAACGGGCACCCGAACCGGCAATACCTGCCGGGGGTGGAGACCAATACCGGACCACTCGGCCACGGTTTTCCCGTCGCACTCGGCATCGCCATAGCCGGACAGATCAGCAAAGCGGACTACCGGACCTACGTGCTGACCGGCGACGGCGAGCAGCAGGAGGGCTCGAACTGGGAAGCGGCCATGACCGCGGGCCACCGCAAGGTCAAGAACCTCACGCTGATCATCGACCGCAACCGGCTGCAACAGGGCGCGCGGACTGAAGACACGGCCGGACTGGATCCGCTTGACGACAAGTACCGCGCCTTCGGATGGCACGTTGTCGAGATCGACGGCCATGACTACGGGCAACTGCTGGAGACCCTTGGCGCGCCGGTGGGTGAGCGCGAAAAGCCGCTGTGCGTGATTGCAAAAACGGTCAAGGGCAAGGGCGTGTCTTTCATGGAAGATCAGGCGAAATGGCACCATGGTGTGCCGAACGCGGAACAATTCGCGCAAGCAATGAAGGAACTGGTCTGATGGCTGTCGCTGCAGCAACCACCGCCACGGGTTTTGATTGCCGAAAGGCCTGGGCCGAGACACTGGAATCACTCGCCGCTGCTGACGAGCGCATTGTCGTCGTGGTCAATGATTCGGTCGGCTCGTCCAATCTCGGCGGCTTCCAGGAGAAGTTTCCCCGCCGCACGGTCAATGTCGGCATTGCCGAGCAGAACATGGTCGGCGTCGCCGCGGGCCTCGCCAATGGCGGCAGGATTCCGTTCGTCTCCGCGGCCTCCTGTTTCCTGACTGCGCGGGCGCTCGAGCAGATCAAGGCGGACGTCGCCTATGCAGGGTTCAACGTCAAGCTGGTGGGCCAGTCATCCGGCATCGCCTATGGCGAACTCGGCGCCACGCACCACTCGATCGAGGATTTCGCCTGGCTCAGGGCGCTTGGCCCGATCACCGTGATCGCGCCGTGCGATGCCTGGGAAACTGCCGAAGCGGTGAAATGGGCGGCGGCCCACGAGGGCCCGGTCTATCTACGCCTCTCGCGGATGAAGGTGCCGACCCTCGACCTGCCTGACCGCAGCTTCACGCCCGGCAAGGCGGAACTGCAGAGAGCGGGAACCGATGTCACCATCATCGCCAACGGCACCACGGTTCATCTGGCCATCGAAGCGGCGGAGACCCTGGCCGCGGAAGGGATTTCGGCCCGCGTTCTCAACATGCACACGATCACCCCGCTCGATACCGACGCAGTGATCTCGGCGGCCAGGGAAACCGGAGCAATCGTCACCGTCGAGGAAGCGCTCGATCGCGGCGGCCTCGGCGGCGCGGTGGCGGAATGCACGTCCGCAACCCATCCGGTGCCCGTGCAACGGGTCGGCTTTCCGGGCTTCATGCCGACCGGCTCCATTGCCAGCCTGTTCGAGGAATTCGGCCTCAGCCGGGAGGGCATTGCGGGTGCTGCCCGCATTGCGATCCGCCGCAAGGGAGCCTGATCGATGCTTGTTCTGGCGATCGACCAGGGAACGACCAACACCAAGGCACTGGTGGTCGACGAGAGCGGCCATATCCATGCCCATGCCTCCTCACCGTCAACCACGGACTATCCGCATCCCGGCTGGGCAGAACAGTCAGCCATTGCCATATGGGACAACACCCGGTCGGTGATCGATGCAACTGCAGCGCAGATGAAGGGCCGCAGCATCGACGCCATCGCCATCTCCAACCAGCGCGAAACAATCGTGGCGTGGGACGCGGAAACCGGCAAACCGGTCGGCCCGGCAATCCTGTGGCAATGCAGCCGGACCGCGCCCGAATGCGCAGCACTGATTGCGGCCGGGCACAATGAAACCGTTGAAGCGGTAACGGGGCTTGGGATCAACCCGATGTTTCCCGCCTCGAAACTGGCGTGGATGCTGAAGCACCGGCCGGAGGCACTGCGCCTGCTCGACCAGGGCCGTCTGCGAACCGGCACCGTCGACAGCTGGCTGTTGTGGAACCTGACGGCCGGAGCAACGTTTGCGACCGACCATTCCAACGCCTCGCGGACGCAATTGTTCGATACCGAACTACTTGAGTGGAGCGGCGAACTCGCGGAGATTTTTGGAACGCCGACATCCTGCCTGCCCACCCCGCGGCCTTCGGACAGCCACTTCGGAGGGACCGCTCAGGATGCAACCAGCCTTCCCCCCGGCATTCCCATCATGGCCATGATGGGAGACAGCCATGCGGCGCTCTATGGCCACGGCGTTCACAAGCCCGGCACCGTCAAGGCGACCTACGGCACCGGTTCGTCGCTGATGACGCTGACCTCGCAGCGCGTCACGTCCAGCCACGGACTGTCCGGCACCATTGCCTGGACAGACACGTCAGGCACGGCCTATGCGCTTGAGGGCAACATACTGGTCTCGGCGCAGGCGGCCGCCTTCATTGCGGGGCTTCTGGGGATCGGCGATGCAGGCAAGCTGTCCGACCTGGCGCAAACCGTGGAGACGGCAGGCGGGGTCACCTTCGTGCCCGCACTGTCCGGGCTCGGTGCGCCGCACTGGAACGATCATGCCACGGGCACGGTTTCCGGCATGACCCATGGCACCAAGCCGGCGCATGTCGCCCGGGCCACTTTCGAAGCCATTGCCTTGCAGATCAGCGACGTGTTCGAGGCGATGCAGTCCGATGTCGGCGAACGGCTTGTCGGGCTCAGGACCGATGGCGGGGCTTCGTCCAACGCGTTCCTGATGCAATTGCAGTCCGACCTGCTGCAACGCCCTGTGGAAAGCGCCGTGGTGGAGGAGGTCAGCGCACTGGGGGCAGCGGCGATGGCGTTCCGCGCGCTCGGACAGGAATGGCTGCCCGACATGCGCAGCAAGCGCTATGAGCCGCGGATGGTCCCGGACTCAGCCAAGACTATTCGCGCCGTTTGGCGTGACGCCGTTCGGCGCGCCTGCAGCTAATTCTGGATGTTTGATATCGGCGTTGTCGCGGAAGTCGCAATCATGCGGGGGCGCCGCTGCCTTGATGCCGGACAGCTCAGATGCCTTCATGACTTCACCCATTGAAGAGGGGTTTGGCTTCAACAAGCGGCATCTGATGAGCGGGCGTCAGCGTGTCCTGATTTGACGGCGGTGGTCCCCGGCGGGTTTACGCCGCTGTTGTAGAGAGTCCGTCAAAAAGCGTTGTTTCGGACAAGGCCCTTCGATAAGCATCGACGAGATGGGTCGCATGAACATCAATGAGTTTTTCCGCTCCCGTCACATCTTTGGATCGGCAAGCCTCAAGTACTGCCAGGTGCTCACCCATCGACCTGTCCAAGGTCTCGTTCATGATTGTGAAGAGATGGGTTCGCAATGCCATAAGCGGGCCGATCGTCCGCTTGTACGATGATGCGATCGAATGGTTCCCGCCGCTGATGATAATCGAGTTGTGAAAGTCGATATCACCCTTGGTGTATTTGAGGGCGTCCTCCAGCCGAGATGCCTCTGTCATTTTTCCGCATGCATCTGCGAGACGCTTGAGCAGCGCTGGGTGATTGGTGGCGATGGCTTTGCGAATGGACGCTTTTTCCAGAATACAACGATGCTCGCTGATCTCGTCGACGGCCTTCAGGTCGGGGGTGAAGACGAACGAGCCGCGCTTGGGGGAAATCGTGACAAGGCCTTCGACCTGAAGAGCGGCAAGCGCATCGCGTACCGGCGAACGGCTGATGCCGAGCATGTCGGCGAGCCGCTGCTCTGACAATTTGCACCCCAGGGGCAAGTCTCCGGAGATGATCGCGTCGCGGATACGGTCAACCGTGACCTCCATCAGGGAGACCGGCTGCTCGATAGGTTTCAGGCTGTTGCTCATGGGTCTTGCTAACATGATACATGGTGGTTGACAATCGCATCTACCATGTACCATGTTAGTTTTGGATGGAGTGGGGCGGGCCTTCGAAGGCTGGCGGGAGTGGGACTTGAGTGAAGCTGTCAGACCATTGAAGGACGCATCTGCGGCGTTGATCGACGAGCTCTGTGCTATCGTCGGTGAGAAGCACGTCCTGATCGATGCCGCCGATATGGCCGGCTATCTGATTGACTGGACGCGGCAGTTTTCCGGAGACGCGATCGCCGTTGTACGTCCCTCGAGGACGGATGAGGTATCGCGGATCGTCAAGCTGTGCGGATCGGCCGGAGTTTGCATCGTCCCGCAGGGTGGAAACACCGGCCTTGCCGGAGGCGGTATTCCTTCATCAGGCACTCCCTCCATTGTCCTGTCGCTGTCGCGCATGAACACCATTCGCCACTTCGACGAGGCGGGCCGTACGGTGGTTGCCGAGGCTGGCGTGGTTCTTGAGGCCCTCCAGGCCTATGTGGACGAACGCGAGCTGTTCTTTCCGCTGATGTTCGGGGCCAAGGGCAGTTGCAGCATCGGCGGAACCCTGGCGACCAATGCCGGTGGCTCCAATGTGGTACGCTACGGAAACACCAGGGAGTTGTGTCTGGGGCTCGAGGCCGTCCTGCCGGATGGTTCGGTCTTCAACGGGCTGACCGGTTTGCGCAAGGACAACACGGGGTATGATCTCAAGGATCTGCTGATCGGTTCCGAAGGCACGCTCGGCATCATTACGGCTGCAGTGTTCAGGCTTTTCCCGAAGCCATTGACGCGCGTTACGGCATTCCTGTCGATGACCTCGGTCGATGCTGCAGTTCAGGCGCTCAACCGGATCCAGGACCGCACCGGTCAGTCGGTCGAGGCATTCGAATATGTTCCGGCACCGGTTCTCGGCGCGTTGGAAAAGGCCTTTCCAGAGCTGAGGTCGCCGCTCGAGGGACCGGTGGAGACAGGCGTGCTGCTGGAGGTCGGGTCAAGCCGGGTGTCAGACGCCAAGGCCGACGACACCGGTTCCACTCACCTTGCCACGGAGCTGCTTCTGGTTCTCGAGGAAATGATGGAATCAGGTGACCTGCTCGACGCGGCGATCGCGACGTCGGAGCAGCAACGTTCGGATCTTTGGCGCATGCGCGAATCCGTGCTTGAGGCCATCCTGGAATATGGAGCCTCCTATCACTTCGATATCTCGCTGCCGCTGGCGAACATTTCCTGGTTTCTCCAGGAGATGGACGAGATGGCTGCCGCGCTCGGATTCGAGACCCTTACCATCGGTCATCTCGGAGACGGCAATCTTCATTATGCGCTGGTCTGTTCCGACCGCGAGCGGTGGCAGACCCTTGCGCTCGGGCGGGCAAAGGAAAAGGCGTTCGAGTTGCTCAGGCGCTTGAACGGCTCCTTCAGCGCCGAGCACGGAATCGGACAAAGCAAGCTGGATGTGATGCGCGCGCTCAAGGAGCCGGCGCAACTTGACGCCATGCGCGCCATCAAGCGGGCCCTCGATCCTGAAGGGATCATGAATCCGGGCAGGCTGGTTCCGTTGGCGGAATGACCATCAGGCCGATCAGGGGCGCGGGTAAAGAGGCGCCATACATGCAAAGGGAGGATGAGCAGATGAAAGCAGGCAAGGTTTGGACTGGCATAAAGGCGGCCTCCGGCGCCGCCCTGATCGCCGGCATGATGGGGATGTCCGCAACGCCCGATGCCTCGGCGCAATCGCTTTTCGACGGCTGCCCGTCAGGCGCGATCCTTGAACGTTTCGTGGAGTTCGGGCGTACCGGAAAGATGCCGCCGGACCTGGGCAAGTGGCTCAACGACGCCGAGGCGCAAAAGGTCGAGCCCTGGAAGCCTTTCGACAATGTCGACTATGTCGGGGTCTGCTGGGTGTCGTCCTGGCTGGTTCAGACCGACGACGGATATGTGCTGATCGATACGCTGTATGGCCCGTTCATCGGCCAGCTTATCGAGAACCTCAAGTCGACCGGCGTTGACTTCGCCGACATCAGGTACGTGCTGATGACCCATGGCCATTTCGACCATGTCGGTGGTGCCGCAGCGCTCAAGCCATTGCTGCCCAATGCCCGGTTCGTGATGACGCAGGGCGGCTGGGACGAGGCTGTCGAATCCGCTCGGAAATCGGAATCCACACCGCGCGCCTGGAAGATGATCGAGCCTGATATGGTGGTCAAGGACGGCGACACGATCGAACTCGGCGGCAACAGCTTCAGAGTGGTGGAAACGCCCGGACACACCTGGGGAACCGCTTCCTATCTCTTTGACGCAAGGGATGGCGATGACACGTATCGTGCAATCACCATTGGAGGGCTGGGTCTCAATGCAATCGACGGCCCAACCCAGGTTGAGGCCTACATCGAAAGCGTCGACCGGGTGCGCGCCCTGGTCGAGACCGGTGACGAGAAGGTCGAAGTCCACCTGACCACCCACGGGTTTTCCAACAATCTCGACGAGAACCGACAGAAACATCTGGCCCGCAAGCCCGGGGACCCGAATGTCTTTGTCGATCCCCAGGCATTGCTCAGCCAGGTGGAAACCTTGCGCGCCGGAGCGGTCGAGCGGCTTGAGGTCGAGAAGAAAAAGTAGCGGGGAGCATGCCGGTTCTGGACTGACCAGCCGCCGCGTGAGTGCGATCGGACGGATGTCCGCTACGGGACCAGGCACGCCGCGACCCGTCGGTGTCGATATAAGCGACACAAGAATAATTGTTCATTGACATAACAATTATTCTTGTTCACAAATTGCGCGAGGAGAAGGAGCGACAGGTTTCCCGACGCACTGGCGGTGATTGCCGACCCTTGAGGGATGGTTTGATGCCGAGACCCCCGCCGGGCGTGCCGCACACCGGTCCTGGTGAGAGGCCAGGCCGGCAAAGCGGGGTCCTTGCTGATTTGCGAGGCCAGGTGACCGGCAGCTGTTGGCGCGGAAAATTCCGGACGGCGCAGACCTAGCCTGAAACGGGGAATAGACCCCGTTTCTCATTGAACGGATCCCGGGATCCGAAGGAGGAGAAAGAAAATGACATCATTCAGAATCTCACGCCGCCAGGTGCTGGGCGGGATGGCCGCGGCGATTGCTGCCCCGGCTTTCATCCGGGACGCCAGGGCCGCCGAAGTTACCTTGCGCCTGCACCATTTCCTGCCGTCCGTGGCGCCAATGCACTCGAAATTCTTCGATCCATGGGCAAAGGAGATCATGGATGCATCCAACGGCGCCATCGAGGTTCAGATCTTTCCGGCCATGCAGCTCGGCGGCAAGCCGCCGCAGCTGGCTGACCAGGTCAAGAACGGCATCGTCGACATCGCGTGGGCGCTGCCCACCTACACGCCCGGCCGCTACCCCGTTGCCGAGACCATGGGTCTGCCGTTCATGGTGACCAATGCCGAGAAAACCTCCGTTGCGCTTCACACGCTGATGGATGAATTCGGTGGCGACGAATATGCCGGCATGAAGAACCTCGCCTACTGGAGCCATGATGGCGGCAAGCTGCACATGCGCGACAAGGCGATCCGCACCGCGGCCGATCTTGAAGGCATGAAGATCCGCAGCCCCAACTCGGCAATGGGCGAGCTGCTCGAATCGATGGGCGCGGAGCCGGTGTTCTTCCCGGTCACCGAAATGGTTGTCGGACTGAGCAATGGCGTCATCGACGGCTGCTGCCTGCCTTATGAAGTGGTGCCGCCGTTCAAGCTGCAGGAGCTCACCAAGTTCTCCTGCGAAGCCGCTCCGGGTGCGCGTGGTCTTTACGCCAACACCAACACGCTGCTGATGAACCAGGCCTCCTACGAAGGGTTGTCGGACGATCTGCGCGGTGTCATCGACGCCAACAGCGGCATTGCCCTGTCGCAGCGCATCGGCCAGACTTTCGACCAGTTCGAAGCGGTTGGCCGCGGCATTGTCGAGAAGAACGGCAACGAGATCGTGGAAATCGCGGCTGATGAAATCGCCCGCTGGCAGGAAGCCTCCAAGGCGGTTTACGCGAACTGGGAGAAGACCCTCAACGACGCAGGCCATGATGGCGCGGCGATCATCGCGCGCGCCAATGAGCTGCTGGACAGCTAGGCATGTCGGGTTGGTCCAGTCTCTGGCCGGCGCAGCAGGGGGGACACTCCCCCCTGCACACCTGGCTGCTGCGGCTCGCGACGCTTTCGGGCGCTGCGGGTGGCGCCGTCATTCTGACGGTGGCCCTGATCGTCACCGTGTCGGTCATCATGCGCAATGTCGGATTGCGCGGCGTTACCGGCGATTTCGAGCTGGTGCAGATGTCCTGCGTCTACGCGGCAGGCCTGTTCCTGCCGCTGTGCCAGCTGAACAAGGGCCACGTCATGGTCGACCTTTTCACAAACTGGCTGCCTGAAAAGATCGTTGCCCGCATCGACCGGTTCTGGACCTTCGCCTTCGCGCTGGCCTGGGCCTGCCTGTTCCTGCTCATGTTCAGGGGCCTGGAGGAAATCCGTGCCTATGACGACCGCTCGATGCTCTTGAAGATACCGATGTGGTGGGCGTTCATCCCAGCCATCATCGGAACCGGACTGTCCAGCCTGATCGCGCTGGCGCAAACATTTCTCTGGCGTGACGACATCGCCGGGCCGACTGGACGCTGACCATGGATCCCACATTCCTTTCCATCATCATGGTCGTTGTCCTGCTTGGCGCGATCCTGCTTCGGGCGCCGATCGGTCTTGCCATGGGCCTGGTTGGTGCTGCCGGTTACGCGGCTCTTTCCAGCGTGGCGGGCCTCCAGGCCTACATCGCCTCTGCCTGGCCCGACCGTTTCCTGTCCTATGAGCTGGCCATCGTGCCGCTGTTCATCCTGATGGGAAACCTTGCGACCCGAACCGGGATTTCCGCCGCTCTGTTTTCCGCATCCAATGCCTGGATCGGCCATTTCCGCGGCGGGCTTGCCATGGCTTCGGTCGCCGGGTGCGCCATGTTCGGCGCAATCTCCGGATCTTCCATCGCGACCGCTTCTACCATGGCGCGGGTGGCATTGCCTGAAATGCGCAAGCACAAATATTCCGACGCGCTGGCGTCGGGGTGCCTCGCTGCCGGCGGCACGCTGGGGATCCTCATTCCTCCCTCGATCGTGCTCATCATCTATGCGCTGCTCACCGAGCAGAATATCGTCAAGCTGTTCCTGGCCGCGACCTTGCCGGGACTTCTGGCAATTGTCGGTTTCATGATCACCATCGCGATCTATGTCCGGCTCTATCCAGAGGAAGGCCCGTCACAGCAGCCTGCCAGCCTTAGCACGCGGCTCAGAAGTCTCGGCCAGGTCTGGCACATCGTTGCCATCTTCGTGATCGTGCTCGGAGGCATTTATGGAGGCTTCTTCACGCCGGCAGAGGGGGCCTCGGTTGGCGTGGTGCTGACGGCGCTTGCCGGATTGCTGACCCGCGAGCTGACGCTTGAGGCCGTCATCACCAGTCTGATCGACACTGCCGCGGCCAGCGCCATGATCTTCGTCATCATCTTTGGTGCCGACCTGTTCAATGTGGCCATGGCGCTGTCACGGATGCCGACGGCGCTCGCCGACTGGTTCATGGCGGCCGAAGTCGCGCCGATGGTGGTGCTGCTGTGTATCGTGGTCTTCTACCTGGTGATGGGTTGCGTCATGGACAGCCTGTCGATGATCCTGCTGACGGTTCCGGTGTTCTTCCCGACGGTGATGAGCCTCGATTTCGGACTGCTGCCGGAACAGCAGGCGATCTGGTTCGGCATCCTGACGCTGGTTGTTGTCGAAGTCGGCATGATCACGCCGCCGGTCGGCATGAACCTGTTCATCATTTCCGCCATCGCCAAGGACATCCCGACACGGGAAATCTTCAGGGGAACCATTCCCTTCATCCTGTCGGAGCTGACGCGGATTGTGCTGCTGATCGCGTTTCCGGCGCTGAGCTACTGGCTGGTGACGTTCTGGAACTGACGCATCGAATTGCAAAGCCGAAAATATTCTGGATTGCCATGTGCACGGGAGGAGACATCCGATGACCTACTCACTCATCATTGATGGAAAAGCGGTTGATGCGCGGGAGAGTTTCGACGTCATCAATCCTGCGACCGGCGAGGTGCTGGCAGCTTGCCCGCAGGGATCGGTCGCGGATCTCGACAATGCGGTAGCTGCTGCCAAACGGGCATTCCCGGGCTGGGCTGCGAAACCGGATGCAGAGCGTCAGGAAGCACTTGGCAAGATCGCCGATCTTATCGAGGCGCATCAGGCAGAGCTTGCTGCGCTGATCACTGCCGAGCAGGGAAAGCCTCAGGCCGGGCCGGGAGCGCCCTTCGAGGTTGGTGGCTGTGTCGCCTGGACCCGGGTGACGCAGGGGCTGTCGGTGGAGCCGGAAGTTCTCATCGATACCGATGAGGAACGTGTGGAGCTGATCCGGGAACCGGTCGGTGTCGTGGCCTCTATAACGCCCTGGAACTGGCCGCTGATGATCGCGGTCTGGCATGTCATGCCAGCACTCAGGGCGGGTTGCACCGTGGTGATGAAGCCGTCACCCTACACGCCCTTGAGCACATTGAGGCTGGTACAAATGATCACCGAGGCCGGTATCCTTCCTGCGGGGGTGCTCAATGTCGTTACGGGCGACGCAGAGGTCGGTGACCGGATCTCAGGCCATCCCGACATCGACAAGATCGCCTTCACCGGCTCGATCGCGACGGGGCGGCGCATCATGGAGCGGGCAGGCTCGACGCTCAAGCGCCTGACGCTCGAGCTTGGCGGAAACGATGCAGGCATCGTTTTGCCCGGCACCGACATGAGCAAGCGGATGGAAGACCTGTTCTGGGGATCCTTCATCAATGCAGGCCAGACCTGCTCGTGCCTGAAGCGGCTCTATGTGCATGATGATGATTATGATGCCGTGTGTGAAGGGCTCGCGAACTTCGTTGGCGGCATCAAGGTCGGCAATGGCGCCGAACCGGATACGCTGATCGGGCCGCTGTCCAACAAGATGCAGTTCGACAAGATTGTCGAGCTGGTTGAAGACGCCCGGACCAAGGGTGCGCGCATCCTGACCGGCGGCGAAAAACCGAACGGCAAGGGCTATATTTACCCGCTGACAATCATCGCAGACGCCACAGAAGAGATGCGGGTAGTCAACGAGGAACAATTTGGCCCCGTTCTGCCGGTGATCCGGTACGGTGATCTCGACGATGCGATCGCCAGGGCCAATGCGCTCGAAGTCGGGCTTGGGGCTTCGGCCTGGGGCAATGACCCGGAAGAGGCGGCAAAGGTCGCGCGCAAGCTCGTTGCCGGGACGCGCTGGGTCAACCGGCACGGCGTGCTCAATCCGACGGTTCCGATGGGCGGGGTCAAGCAATCCGGCATCGGCGTCGAATTTGGCGAAGAAGGCTTGCGCGAATACACCACCGTCCAGATTCTCAGCATTGCAAAGTAGGATGATCCCATGCCCCGCATGACCACCGGCGAAATAATGGCCAAGTCGCTGATTGCCAATGGCGTGGATACCGTCTTCGGCATTCCCGGCGCGCACATGTATGATTTCAACGATGCGATCGCGCGCGAAGCGGAAAGCATCCGCTTTATCCACACCCGGCATGAGCAGGGTGCGGGCTACATGGCCTATGGCTATGCGAAATCCACCGGACGGGTGGGGGCCTACACGGTGGTGCCGGGACCCGGTCTTCTGAATTCCGGTGCAGCACTGTGCACAGCCTATGGCGCCAATGCGCCGGTGATGTGCCTGACCGGCAACATTATGTCGCATCTGATCGGTCAGGGCAGGGGGCAACTGCACGAGCTGCCCGACCATCTCGGCA
>NZ_JAAAML010000003.1 GCF_024105735.1 Parahoeflea alexandrii
CCATCTACAACGAGGCGGCCGAAGCCATCATCGCGCATCGCGACGGCAAGCCTGCCCCCGAAGGCGTCATCTATCCCGGCATCGAAGAGGGCCTGGCAGGCGTCGCCTTCGTCACCGCCTGCGTCGAATCTTCCAAACGCGGCGGCGCATGGGTCAAGTTCGGAAATTATATGAAGCGGTAGCAGCACGTACGCAACAGCGAAGCGGGCGGCGATTCCATTCTTCCCGGGACCGGTCTTTGTCGGGATGTACCGCGGCAGCTCTATAACGGATGCCACGGCAAGGGCTTTGCAAGACGGGTTTCAAGCCCATTGCCGCCCCGCTCGCTCGGGGCGGGATTCAGTCTGACGGCTTGCATGGCCCGGGTGCGTAGGAGCGGATGTTCCGATTGAACTCCTATGTCGAGGCAATTCGAAGGGCTCCCACCGCCAGTCTTGTTCTCTGGCCTTATCCCCGTGGGTTCAAGGTGCCTGTTCCTTCATGAAACCGTCGAAGAAGGCTGCCAGTTGGTCATGGGCATCGAGCGGCAGGACATGGGCGACATACTGGTCGGGGCGCACGATCACCAGGCATCCCTCGCTTCTGTCGATGCCGCGCATATCGAAGATGTTCGGGCCCTGCTTGAGATCGGGGCAGAACATCTTCTCGTAATCGACAAGGCCGAGGCTGCCCTTTTGCGGCTTGAGAAAGGCCGGCAGCGCTTCAAGCGCAAGCTCGTGCGTGCCCTGCTGGAAGATCGCGCGGACATCGAACACCGCATCGATATCCTGGTCCGGGCGGGTGAAGCGGCGCACTGGCGATGCGGGATCTTCAGACAGGAAGCGGCACAGCCGGGCAATCGCCGAACCGGCCGATGACGGATCCTCATTGGGACAAAAGGCAAAGAGCCGCCAGCGCGCGTCCGCGTGGACGACATGGCCGAGTTGAACCGGCTTGGCGTCGGCGAGGCGGACGACGGGGGCGGAATGGAACCGCGTGCCGATCTCGAAGCCGGTGGCAAGCGATTGCCACCGGTCGCCGCCGGTCAGCCGCGATTCCCCGTACCTGACCGACATGCCGGCGGTGTAACGGCCATGCTGGATAAAGTAGCGCTGGAACCGCGGCGCCTCGCCGTTGTCGCCGTCGCCGGCTTCTGGTGGCTCGCTCATGATGCGCGACCACTCCCGGTCGAAGTCGATCAGGTCCTGCGCCACTGCCTGCCGCTCGGCGGAATAGCTGTGCAGGATGTCCGCGGGACAGAGACCCCGCAACACCGAGGCCAGTTTCCAACCGAGATTGAACCCGTCGCCCATCGACACATTCATGCCCTGACCCGCCTTCGGGCTATGGGTGTGGCAGGCGTCACCGCAGATGAAGACACGCGGCAGGCGGGAGCCAGCTTCGCTTTCGGGAACATCGTCAAACTTGTCGGTCAGGCGCTGGCCGATCTCGTAGACCGACCACCAGACCACTTGCTTCACGTCGATCGAATAGGGCCGGAAGATGCGTTGCGCAGCGGCGACCAGATGGTCGACGGTGATGTTGCGGCTTGCCACGCGTTCATCGGATTTAAGCTTGTCGAGCTCGATGTAGAGCCGGATCAGATATCCACCCTCGCGGGGGATGATGATGATGTTGCCCTCGCTGGCTGACTGGATCAGCGTCTTGCAGCGGATATCGGGGAAGTCCGTGACCGCCAGCACATCCATGACACCCCAGGCCTGGTTGGCCGAATCGCCTTCAAGCTTGCGGCCGATCGCCTTGCGCACGGCGCTGCGCGCGCCGTCGCAGCCCACGACGTAGCGCGCCTTGAGCTCGACCGTCTCGCCTTCACGGCCGGGATCGAGCCTTTCGAGCGTGGCCGTCACCGGGAAGTCGCCAGCCGCCGGATCGACGGTCAGTCCGGCAAGCTGGAGGGAATAATCGGGCTCGAGCCGGGAGGGCGAATTGCGCATGACCTCAAGATACATGTCGTGCACGCGGGCCTGGTTGAGAATCATGTGCGGCATTTCCGAGAGGCCGTCCTCGACGTCCTGGATGCGGCCATTGCGGACGATCTGTTCTGGCGCCCGGGGATCGGGTTTCCAGAACGTCGTCTCGTTGACCCAGTAGCCCTGTTTGAGGATCTTTTCGGCAAAGCCGAAGGCATTGAACATTTCCATCGAGCGGCAGGAAATCCCGTCAGCCTGTCCCTTGTCCATTGGACCGGACCTGCGCTCGACAATCCGTGTCGTGATTTCCGGGAAGGCGGCGAGCTGGGCGGCAAGCGTCAGCCCCGCAGGTCCGGAGCCGACGATCAGGACATCGACAGGCGCGTCAAAATCCGGATCGGAAACCGGCCGGCCCGCAGCGGCATCGGACACTTCGGGGTCCCCGGGGCGAAATCCGTCGAGATGGTACTGCATGAACGCTCCTCCAAATTAATATGTAGACTTACTATTATCCCGAAAATGCCCGCAAGGCAAATAGTATGTGTAATTATCAATTTGGGGTAAGCTGGCGCCGGGCGCGCCGGTGCCGATGCCGCGTTCCGATGTTATGCGAAGAAACGGAGAGACGATGACACATGTATCGAGAATGCCCGGACACCTGATCCGGCGGCTGCATCAGATCTCGACCCATGTCTTCATGACCCGCACCAGGGAGGCGGGGTTCGACCTTACGCCGGTGCAGTTTGCCGCTCTCGATGCGATCCGCGAGAGCCCCGGGATCGACCAGGCCGGACTGGCCGATGCGGTGGCCAAGGACCGGGCAACAATCGGCGCCGTGGCCGACCGTCTGGAGCAGAAAGGTCTGGTCAGCCGGAAGGTGAATGCGCAGGACAAGCGCGCGCGCATCCTGGCACTGACGGACGAGGGAGAAGCCCTGGTCGCGGCGCTCAAGCCGCTGGTGGAGGAGCTCCAGACCGACATTCTCCCCGGCCTCGACGAGACCGAATACCAGCTGTTCGTCGAGCTTGCCGCCAAGGCGGCCAGAACCGCCGGCAGTGTCGGGTAGGGTGTTTCGCCAGCCTACCGGAACATCGCCGAGGGGATCGTCAGCGCGATCTGCGGAAAGACGATGACCGCCAGCAGGCAGACGGCCATTGCGACCCAGAACGGTATCACGCCGCGGAAGATCGTGGCCATCGGCACGTCCTGGGCGACGCTCTTGACCACGAAGACATTCAGCCCGACCGGGGGCGTGATCATGCCCATCTCGATGACGATGACCGCAACCACGCCGAACCAGATCGGATCGAACCCAAGGCCGGTGATGATCGGAAAGAAGATCGGGATCGTGACGACCAGCATGGCCAGGCCGTCCATGAACATGCCGAGCACCAGATAGGCGATGATGATCAGCAACAGGACGCCGTAAGGGCCGAGACCCGCCGATGTCATGGCTTCGCCCAGCATGGCCGGTACGTGGGTCAGCGCCAGGAACGGGTTGAGCACGCTCGCGCCGATGACGATGAGATAGAGCATGGCCGTGGTGCCAACGGTGTCACTGACGGCCTGCTGGAGCATGCGCCAATCGAGCTTGCGCATGCCGATTGCCATCAGGATGACCAGCCCGGCACCGATACCGGCAGCTTCGACGGGTGTGAAGACACCGAGATAGATGCCGCCGATGGAAACGATGATCACCGTGACCAGCG
Organism: Parahoeflea alexandrii; assembly: GCF_024105735.1. Taxonomy (GTDB): domain Bacteria; phylum Pseudomonadota; class Alphaproteobacteria; order Rhizobiales; family Rhizobiaceae; genus Hoeflea; species Hoeflea alexandrii. The sequence continues at coordinate 3,620 of NZ_JAAAML010000003.1, forward strand.
GCAGGGCGCGCATCAGGGCACGCATCCGCATCGATATCGACACCCATTCCCCGCGTGGACCGGCTTCAGGGTCTTTCAGCGTGACCAGCGCCACGGCTGCCATGAACAGCGCGGTGAGCAAGAGCCCGGGCAATATGCCTGCCATGAAGAGCTGGCCGATGCTTTCCTCGGTCAGGATCGCGTAGAGCACGAAACCGGTGGATGGCGGGATGAGAAAGCCGAGAGTGCCGCCCGCGGCAATGGCGCCCGTCGCCAGCGCGTCGGAGTATCTGAAGCGCTTCATTTCGGGCAACGCAACCTTGCCGATGGTCACGGCTGTCGCCACGGACGAGCCGCTGACCGCCGCGAAAGCGGCACATCCGATGATCGATGCCGAGGCCAGTCCGCCGCGCAGAAAACCGACCCAGGCAAAGGCTGCCTCATACAGACGGCTGCTGAATCCGGCGACGGAGGCGATGTTTCCCATCAGGATGAACAGCGGAATCACAGTCAGACTGTAGTTTGAAGCGGCCGAGAAGGTTTCCGTAACGAGCAGCGCGTTGGCCGACCGGGCGCCGCTGATCAGGACGGTTCCGAAATAGCCGGCGGCCAGCATGGCCATTCCCACCGGCATGCGGAACACCATGAGGGCGAACATCATCGCAAGGCCACCGAGCCCGATCACCAAATCACTCACTGCGGGCCACTCCTGACCGGATGATGTCCACGAGCTGGATTGCCAGCACGAGGGCGTAGAGGGCCGCTCCGAGGACCAGCAGTCCGTAGAAGGGCCAAAGCGGGATGCTGAGCATGTTGGTGGCGTCGCCATATTCGGCGGCGTCGGCAAGCTTTCCCCAGGAGCGCCAGCCCAGCAGCGCCAGCAGGTAGATCGAGATGCCGCGCGCCAGGATGTCGCCGGCAAACCGGCCGAAGGCGCCGATCATGCCGTCAAACACATCGACGCGGATATGCAATTCCTTCTGTGCCGCGCTCGGCATCGCCAGCATCACCAGCACGACCGAAGCCATCTCGATGATTTCGTTGTTGCCGAGGATGGGAGCATTGAAGGCATAGCGCATGACGACACCGGCAAACGTCACCACCAGAAGCACGGCCAGCGCCAGCGACGATGCAAGGGTGAGCACGCGGACAGTCCATTCGACGGATGTCGAATGGACCAGGTCGGTTCGCGCGTTTTTCACGACTTGCTCACATGCTCTTCAGGGCGTCGACAAATGCCTTGGCCTTGATGCCCGCGGCCTCGGCCTCGCCGATCACCGTGTCGACAACCGGCGCCGATGCGGCGTTGAACTTCGCCGCCTCGTCGGCGGAAAGCGTGATCACTTCCTTGCCGTCTGCAGACGCGAAGCCGGCAAGCGCCTTGTCGGCGATGCCGAGCCAGGCCTGGTTGCCGTTTACGGAGGCTTCACGGCCGGCTTCCAGCACGACTTTCTGCTGGTCTTCGCTCAGATCGCCGAAGCTGTCGCGGTTCATGATCAGGAAGAAGCTCGAGATCGTGGTTTCCATGCCGGTGGTGATGAACTGCGTCACTTCGGCGAGCTTGAACGCGCCGAGCGTGGTGGCGTCGGTCATGGCGCCGTCGATGACGCCGGTCTGCATCGCGTTGTAGATGTCGGGAGCCGGCATCGATACCGGGGTTGCGCCCCAGCCTTCAACCACGAGGCCGGCATTGCGCGACGGGACCCTGATCTTGAGACCCTTGAGGTCTTCAAGCGTGCGGACCGGCTTTGATGCCGTGAAGATGACATTCGGCGCATTGTTCCAGATGCCCACCAGCGCCACGCGCTTGTACTCATCCGACAGCATGTCGATGTTCTTGAGGATCTGCGCCGTGCCCGTGTCTGCGGAAATCACGCCGGGAAGCTCCGTCAGCAGCGTCTGGGGGAAGTTCGATGCGGTGTAGCCGGGCAGGCCGAAGGCGATGTCGGTGACGCCGTCGACGGCACGATTGTACTGCTCTCTCGGGCCCGGGCCGAGTTCGCCGCCCATGAAGACGCTGACCGTCACTTCGCCATTGGTTTCCTTTGCGATCTTTTCCGCAAACGGCTTGTAGACCTTGTCGACGACGAAGTGGGTGGGCGGCTGAAAATCAGCCAGTTTCAACTCGGCCGCCGAGACGGCTCCGGTGATGATGCCCAGTACAGCGACGGCACCGGTGATGGTTCTGGAAACAGACATTGCATTCCTCCCTGAGAGACATCCAGCCATTGACCCGGCTGCTCGAAATGTCTCCGATTTCTACAAGTCCGCCGGGAGTGAAACCATTTCAAAGACGTGCGGAGGCCATAATTAATGGCTATAGCGAAGGTCTGTAGTTACTGACCAGATCGATCAGCGTGGCTTGCGAAGCCGTTGGTTTCCAGCCGCGGCGGGTGGTTATTCCGATCGCCCGCGCGGTGTCCGGCAATTCAAAATCGATCCGTGCAATTCTGCCGGCTTCTATCTCGGCCTCTGCCTGGAGGGCGGAAACGCAGCCGAGGTGGTCGCTGTTTAACAGCAATTCGCGAATGAGAATGTGCGACGCGGTTTCGACAATCCGATCGGGCACCGTGTGGCCGGTACCGGTGAACATGTCCTCAAAATGCTTGCGCGTCGGTGTGCCCGCGGCGGCCACAGCCCATGGATAGTCGAGCAGGTCGCCGACACCGATGGATGATCGCCCCACAAGCGGATGGGCGGGACCGGCAACGATTGCGAGCGTGTCGTCAAACAGCGGCGTCTGCTCGATGTCGCCAATCGGGGCCGGATCGCGCAAGGCGCCGATCAGGAAATCGACTTCGCCGTTGCGCAAGCCGGAAATCATTTCGTCGTAGGGCCCGTCAAGTATGCGCAGCGGCAGTCTCGGCCATGCCTGCCTGAACCGGGCGATGACCTTTGGCAGGAGATAGGCCCTGGACAGAGGCATGGCGCCGACCACGATGCGGCCGGTTTCACGGCCGAGCGCTTCGGCGATTTCCATGTCCGCCTGCATCAGTTCCGCATCCATCAACCGCGCTGCACTGGCAAGCAACTGCCCGGCCCGCGTAGCGACAATGCCTGTGGACGTTCGCTCGAAAAGCGGCCGCACCGCTTCTTTTTCGAGCTGGCTGACGGCCCGGTGAACGGTTGGCTGGGCGATCCCAAGCCGCCTGGCAGCAAGAGTGAAGTTGCCGGTTTCGCGAACCGCAATCAGGGCTTCGAGCTGCGACGCCGTCGCCGTAACCCGCAATCGCGGCGCAACCGATGCGAACGCCTCGTCGATGAGGGACAAGGCCCGGCCGATGCGCTCCGCGTGGAGCCTGCCCAACGCGGTGGCGAAGACGCCCTGTGGCGTGCGGTCGAACAGCGCCGCATCGAGTTCCGCCTCGATCTTGTTGATCGCCTGGGTGACCGCCGGCTGGGACAGGCCGCAATCGCGGGCGGCCTTGCTGATCGACGCCAGGTTCGAGACCGCCAGGAAGATCCGCAAGTGGCGAATATTGTGCTTCATGGCACAGGCTTGTCCGAAAGAATGGCATTCAGGATGCGGTCGGCACGCTCACCGACATCGGCGCTGCCACCGGCCAGCCCGAGACCGGCGATCTCGGCCTGCCAATCGGTGATCGCGTCCGACATGCGCGACGGCAAACCCTGCTCGGTGACGGTGCGGGCCACTTCCCGCATTTCCGCGGCCCGGCGTTCGCCATGAACCATCATGCGCTCGAGATTGTAGGCCGACCGTTTTGCCCAGTCGATGCCCGGATCGGACGCCTGCAGGGAGTGTAGCACTTCGGCTTCGACACCGGCCCGCCGCGCCGCAAGCAGGCATTCTGCTGTCAGGGCCTCAAACCCCTTGATCATGACCGAACGAAACATCTTGATCGCCGAGGCCTGCCCCACCGCGTCGCCGGCATGTCGCGGCTGCATGTCCAGCGCCTCGAGCAACAGCATGGCATCGACCGCCCCGGGGCCGGAGACCAGCAGCGGCGTCCGGTGCCGTTTGGGATGAACCGGCGCCATCACGGCGACATCGACATAGATGCCTCCCGCTGCCTCAATCACCTCTGCTGCCTGCCGCTTCGTTCCCGGCGAACAGGAATTGCAATCAAACCAAACCGTGCCGGCGGGGATGTGCGGCGCACAGTCTTGCGCCGCCACCAGGGCCTGGTCGGCTGTAACCAGGCTGAAAACCGCCTGGGCGCCCGCGAGCGCTTCGGCTTGCGAGCCGCAGATCCTGACGCCCAGCCTGTCTGCCCTGAGCTTTAGTGTGTCCCGCTCTCCCGGCTTGCCGATTTTCAGATCGTAGCAGGAGATCGCGCCATCGTTTCTCTCGCGCCAGCCGGACACAAAGGCTTCCGCAGCCTCCCCGAATCCGATGATCGCCACTCCGCTGCCGAGATTTGCCATGGTTCCGCTCTCTTGCCTTTCAGTGGCCGGAAGTCTGGCAGAACGCCTGCGGCCAATCCACCCACTATAGCAATTTCTTATGTGATGCGCGCCGCATTGAAATTGCCCAAGACAGCGTGAATGCGCAAAATTCGCGCAACCGGATTGGAGAAAACCCGATGTCAATGAAGAAGACCGCGCTGGTCATCAGCGCTCACGCGGCCGATTTCGTCTGGCGCTGCGGCGGCGCCATCGCCGCGCATGCCGAGCTTGGATACGACGTCACCGTGCTCTGCCTGTCGTTTGGCGAACGCGGCGAGAGCGCCAAACTCTGGAAACAGCCGGGCATGACCCTGCAGGCGGTGAAAGACGCCCGCCGCAAGGAAGCCGAAGAGGCGGCGAAGGCGCTGGGCGTGCATGAGCTGGTGTGCCTCGATCTCGGCGATTATCCGCTGGAGCTTTCCCGCGACGACAAGAACCAGGTGGTCGACGTCATCCGCAAGGTCCAGCCGGCCTTCATGCTGTCGCACTCGAAATACGACCCGTACAACACCGATCACAGCTACACGACACAGGTGGCGCTCGAGTGCCGGATGATCGCCCAGGCCTGGGGACACAATCCGGGCGAGAAGGTGCTTGGCGCGCCGCAGCTCTACCTGTTCGAGCCGCACCAGACCGAGCAGATGGGATGGAAGCCGGACACGTTTCTGGACATCACCCCGGTGTGGGAGAAAAAGCGCGCGGCGATCGAGTGCATGCAGGGCCAGGAGCATCTCTGGGAGTATTACACCCGCGTGGCGCAACAACGCGCCAATCATTTCAAGCGCAATTCCGGCGGTCAGTCCGGTGGCCGCGACTGCAAATATGCCGAAGGGTTTGAATCGATCTTCCCGCGCACGGTGGACGAGCTTTGATGTCAGGATTTCGCGGCGGACCTGAAATCACTGGAGTATCCCATGTCTGAACCCTGCTTCGACATCGCACACCTGGCCCATGTCGAGATGTACACGGACAGGTTCGAGGAAAGCCTCGACTTCTTCACACGGGTCTACGGCCTGACCGTTTCGGGCCAGGACGAGACCTCGGCCTATCTGAGGGCCTGGGATGATTACGAGTTTCACAGCCTGAAACTGACACGGCATCACACCACTGGTGTCGGGCATATCGCCTATCGCGCCTCTTCGCCCGAAGCCCTCAAGCGGCGGGTCGTCGCCATCGAGGCAAGCCGCTTCAAGAGCCTCGGATGGGTGGATGGCGATCTCGGTCACGGCCGGGCCTACCGCTTCGAGGATCCGTTCGGCCATGTGTTCGAGATCTACTGGGACACCGTCAGGTACCGGCCGGATGCAGCGCATAAGCCGGCGCTCAAGAATATGGCAAGCCGGTTTCACGCCACCGGCGCCTGTCCGCGCCGCATCGACCATCTCAACCTGCTGGCGACCGATGTGTCCGAGTTCCGGGAGTTCATGGAAACATGCCTGGGCTCGCGTGTGACCGAGATCATCCAGCTCGACAATGGCCGCCTTGGCGGCTGCTGGTTCACCATCAACAACAAGACCTATGACCTGGCCTGCACCGAAGAGCATGGCGGCGGCAGCGGGCGCCTTCACCACGTCACCTACGCCACCGATTCCCGCGAGGACATATTGCGCGCCGCCGACATCTTTCTCGAGAACGGCGTTCACATCGAAACGGGACCGCACAAGCACGCCGTCCAGGGCACGTTCTTTCTCTATGTCTGGGAGCCCGCGGGCAACCGCGTCGAACTGGCGAACTCCGGCGCCCGGCTGATCCTGCAGCCCGATTGGGAACCGGTGGTCTGGACCGAGGCCGACCGCAGGAAGGGCCAGGCCTGGGGCCTGAAGACAATCGAGAGTTTCCACACCCACGGAACCCCTCCGGTCAAGAAGGATCATTGAAGTGCCAGTTGTCAGACAGACTATCGATCGCGCCGACGCCGAGCTCATCAGGCGGCTGGGCGAAGCCGGCGTCGCCACCGTGCACGAGGCGCAGGGCCGCACCGGGCTGATGAAGCCGAACATGCGCCCGATCCAGCAGGATCTCGCCATCGCCGGATCGGCGGTGACAATCTCCGCCGCACCCGGCGACAACTGGATGATCCATGTGGCCATCGAGCAATTGCAGGAGGGCGACATCATGGTGCTGGCGCCGACCGCCCCCTGCGACATGGGCTATTTCGGCGACCTGCTGGCAACCTCCGCCATGGCCCGCGGCTGCAGAGCCCTCATCATTGATGCCGGCGTACGCGACACGCGGGATCTTCGCAGGATGGGGTTTGGCGTCTGGTCGACGGCGGTTTCGGCGCAGGGCACGGTCAAGGAGACATTGGGCAGCGTGAATGTGCCACTCGTGTGCGCCGGCGCCCTGGTCAATCCGGGCGATATCATCATCGCAGACGATGACGGGGCCTGCGTTGTTCCCCGTGCCAATGCCGAAACCGTCATGGCCGCCACCGCGAAGCGGCTCGATGCCGAGGAGGCAAAACGCGCGCGGCTTGCCGCGGGCGAACTCGGCCTCGACATCTACGACATGCGTCCGCGGCTTGCCGAAAAGGGCCTGAAATATGTCTGACGGCATTGCCTGCCTGTGGATGCGCGGCGGCACCTCGAAAGGTGCCTATTTTCTCAAGCGCGACCTTCCCGACACTCCGGCCGAGCGGGATGCGCTGCTGCTCAGGATCATGGGTTCACCGGATCCGCGCCAGATCGACGGCATTGGCGGGGCTGATCCGCTGACCTCGAAGGTCGCCATTCTGTCGCCCTCCACGCGCGCGGATGCTGATGTCGACTACCTGTTTCTCCAGGTCTTTGTCGATCAGGCGCTGGTGTCCGATGCGCAGGGCTGCGGCAATATCCTGGCGGCGGTCGGCCCGGCAGCGATAGAGCGAGGCCTCGTCGCGGTTTCCGGCGAGACCACGCCGGTGCGCATCCACATGCTCAACACGGGTGAGGTCGCCACCGCCCAGATTTCGACACCCGGCGGCAAGGTGAGCTACGAGGGGAGTGCCGCCATCGACGGGGTTCCCGGCACCCATGCGCCGGTTCCGCTGATGTTTAACAACATTGCCGGATCGATGTGCGGGACCCTGCTGCCGACCGGCAACAATGTCGATGTCATCGACGGCATCGAGTGCACGCTGATCGACAACGGAATGCCCTGCGTAATCATGCGGGCCTCCGATCTGGGTGTCACGGGCGGCGAGACGAGAGAGGAACTCGACGGCAATGCAACTCTGAAGGCCCGACTTGAGGCGATCCGGCTTGTCGCCGGCCCGCTGATGAACCTGGGGGACGTCAAGGACAAGTCCGTGCCGAAGATGACCCTGGTCTCTGAAGCCCGCTCCGGCGGCGCGATCAGCACCCGTAGTTTCATTCCGCATAGGTGCCATGCCACGATCGGCGTCTTCGCCGCCGTCAGCGTCGCAACCGCGTGCCTGCTCCACGGATCTCCGGCTCACGCGTGCGCGTCCATTCCGTCCGACGGGCGATACGCAATCGAACATCCGACAGGTGTGACAGAAGTCCTGATAGAGCAGGACGCAACGGGCGGCGTATCCGGTGCAGGCATATTGCGGACGGCGCGCAAGCTCATGGATGGTCGGGTCTACCAGGTATGAGCAATTAACAGCTTGTGCTCATTCTGGCGGAGGCGACTGATGCATTGCGCGGATGCGGACGCAAGGCTACGCGTCAACCGGGAATGTCTGGGGCAGGGGCCGGGGGCGGCTGTCTGCCAGGCACTGTCATCCTTGCGCCGAACAGGCCTTCTGGATGTAGTCGCGCAACCAGCGATGAGCCGGATCATGGGTGAAGCGTCGATGCCAGACGATCTCATGCGAGATCGGCGCGATTTCCAGCGGTATGGGGATCACTGCCAGCTCGTAGTTCTCGGCAAAGTAATCCGCGGTTCGCTTGGTGAAGACACCCACTTGATTGCTGTCGCGCAGAAGATGCGGTACCAGGGTGAAGTTGGTCAAGGCCGTCTGCACGTGCCGCGCATGGCCGAAGCGGGACAGAATCGCATCAAAGGCCGCGTGACGTCCGCCGCCCGAGCGGACCACCAGATGCGGATAGGACAGAAGCGACTGGAAATCGGCGGCCCCTTCTGCGCGCAGGATCGGGTGTCCCTTTCGGCACAGGCAGACCAGGTCCTCGGAAAACGCAACCGAGCGCAACATGCTCGTCGGCAGATCATCGAACCAGCCCAGGGCAAGATCGATTTCTCCACTGGCCAGCAGGCGGATCGAAACATCCCGGTCGGACGTTCGCAGATCAAGCCGCATGTTCGGGGCGATTGCGTGCATCGTGCGCATGACCGGCAGGAAGATTGGCAGGCTCAGCCGATCAGGAGCGCCGATCACGAAATGCGAACTGTCGGTTGCCAGATCGATTTCTGTTTCCTGCCGGAGGCAAAGCTCGACCCGCCTGACGATCTGCTCGACTTCGGGTGCCATGGCTTCCGCCCGCGGGGTCGGTACAAGACCGGCGCCTTCACGCACAAACAGCGGATCGTCCAGCGCATCCCGCAGACGCTTGAGGGAATTCGAGATCGCCGACTGTGTGCGGCCAAGCCGCTCTCCGGTCCTTGTCACACTGCGCTCTTCCATCAGCGTGTTGAAGACCAGCAGCAGGTTCATGTCGAAGGTTCTCAGCATGGCATGCCACGTCCACTATCATTTGAAATGATGATAATAACATACAACAAAAATTTGCCAAATGTACACTTGAAACCTACGGTTCCATGATCCTTGCTGAGGAGGCAAGGCGTCGCCCACGGGTGACATTGAGGAGGAGTATAGATGATGCATTACCTGCACGGCCGGTTTGCATGAGTGTTTCTGATTTGGGGGCTGCAGGTTATCTGTCCTATTGCGCCACTCCAAAGCGTCCCGATTTCCGGGTGCCCGAGGGCGCGGTCGATGCGCATTGCCACGTATTCGGACCGGCAACGCGCTTTCCCTTCGCGCCCGAGCGGAAGTATACACCGGTCGACGCTCCCAAGGAGCAACTGTTCCGGCTGCGCGATTATCTCGGTTTTTCACGCAACGTGATTGTTCAGGCCACATGCCATGGCCGCAACAATGACGCTCTCGTCGACGCGCTTGCCACCTCCGATGGACGGGCCCGCGGTGTCGCCGTTGTCGGCGCCGACGTCACCGATCCGGAACTCGATGCCCTTGACCGGGCCGGCGTACGCGGCGTGCGGTTCAACTTCCTCAAGCGGCTGGTCGATGATACGCCGCACGCGGTGTTTGAACGGATCGCGCAAAGAGTTCAGCCGCTCGGCTGGCATGTCGTGGTCTATTTTGAGGCGCAAGACCTCGCAACCGTCGCACCGCTTCTGGGCCGGTTGCCGGGCAGGATTGTCGTCGACCACATGGGACGCCCCGATGTCACAAAGGGCGCCGACGGTCCCGAGTTTGCCCGTTTCATTGAACTCATGGAGCGCAATCAGCAGATCTGGGTCAAGGTTTCCTGTCCGGAACGGCTTACCGTATCCGGTCCACCCTATGACGATGTCGTGCCCTTCGCCCATCGCCTGGTGACAACGTTCCCCGACCGCGTCCTCTGGGGCACCGACTGGCCTCATCCGAACATGGAAACGCACATGCCGGACGACGGGGTCCTGACCGATCTCATTCCGCGCATCGCTCCCACGGAGTCCCTGCAACAGGCCCTGCTTGTCACCAACCCGATGCGGCTCTACTGGCCCGAGGAGATGCAGCCTTGACCCCCGGTGCACAGGCCTCTTCGTTGAACCGGATTCTCGTCGCTGGCCTGGCGAGCACAATGATCGTCGCCTGCATCCTTTGGAACATCAAGGCCCCGACACGTCTGGGTCTGGCGATCCTCCCGCAGCAGTACATGGCCTTCCAGCTCGGCATTGCGCTGGCGGTCGCCTATCTGCGTTTCGGGTTCAATGGACAGGACAAGACGCGGGTTGGCTGGGTCGACGGCACCATTGCCGCGATCGCCTTTGTCACGCTGATGTATGCCGCCTGGGACTTTGCCTGGCTGCTGCAGGAACAGGCCTACCGGCCCTGGCAGATCACTGTGATCGGCACCGTCGTTACCCTTGCCGTTCTGGAAGGCGTGCGCCGCCGTGCGGGACTTATGCTGTTTTCGATTGTCAGCCTTTTTCTTGTCTATGCGCTCGTTGCCGACAAGGTGCCGGGACGGCTGATCGGCAAGGAACTGAGCCCGGAGCGGCTGGTCCAGTATGCGGGCTTCGATCCCAACGCGGTTTTCTCCACACCGCTGGCGGTCGGCACGATCGTGGTGATGCTCTTTGTCTTCTTCGGCCAGTTGCTCTTAGCGGCGGGCGGCGGAAATTTTTTTACCGACCTGGCGATGGCTGCTACCGGGCGGACGCGCGGCGGAAGCGCCAAGATCTCGGTCGTCGGGTCAGCGCTGTTCGGCTCGATCTCAGGCTCGGCGGTCGCAAATGTCGTCACCACCGGCGTCGTCACCATCCCGCTGATGAACCGGGGCGGCTATTCCAAGCGCGATGCCGGCGCGATCGAGGCCGTCGCCTCGACTGGCGGCCAGCTGACGCCGCCGATCATGGGAGCCGCCGCGTTCCTGATGGCCGAGTTTCTCGATATCCCATACCTGGCCGTGGCCGGCGCAGCCCTGCTGCCGGCCGCACTCTACTATCTCGCTGTTTTCACCCAGGTGGATCTGATAGCCGCGCGTGACAAGATTGCCTCCGCGGATACTGATGGGCTCACACCCCGGCAGGTGCTGCGCGAGGGCTGGCATTTCATCCTGCCCTTCGCCGTATTGCTGCTGGCATTGTTCGTCTGGCGAATGGATCCCGAGGAGTCCGCTCTGCTCTCCTCCGTCGCGATTGTCGGCGTCGGTTTCCTGCGGGGTTATCGCGGCGAGCGGCTCACACTGCGCACGCTGGGTCGGGTCTTCGTCGACACCGGTATCGCCATGATCAACCTGATCCTCGTCGTTGCCGCCGCGGGCTTCGTCATCGGGGTTCTCAACATCACCGGCCTCGGCTTTGCGCTGACCCTGGTTCTTGTCGACACGGTGGGGTCCAATCTGAGCCTGCTGCTCATCGCATCGGCAGCGATCTGCATCATACTCGGCATGGGCATGCCGACCTCGGGGGTCTACGTGCTTCTGGCCGCGCTGGTCGCACCTTCGCTGGTCCAGGCCGGAATCACGCCGATGGCCGCGCATCTGTTCATTCTGTATTTCGGGATGCTGTCGATGATCACGCCGCCGGTTGCGCTGGCTGCTTTCGCGGCGGCGACGATTACCAGGGACGACCCGCTTCTGACCGGCGTTGCCTCGATGCGCATCGGCTGGGCAGCTTTCATCATCCCTTTCCTATTCGTGGCCACGCCGGAACTGCTGATGGAGGGGGAGACGGCACGGATGGGGCTGATGATGGCGCTCTCCGTCATCGGCATCATCGCCGTCACGAGCGGGATCGTCGGCTACTGGAGCGGGCCATTGAACCTGCCGTTGCGCGGGCTTGTTGTGGTGCTCGGTCTCTGCACCCTGCCACTCGGCTTCCTGCCGGCCGGCGACATCTTTCACGAAATAGCAGCCGGGCTCTGTCTCGTCCTTGCCCTGCTGCTCGCCTTACGGGGCAGGTTCCATCATGAAAACACCAAGGGAGGAATTCAATCATGACCAAGTTCGTTAGCCTGATTGCCGCAGGCGCCATCAGCATCGGCCTCGCCAGTGCTGCCAGCGCACAGGTGGTGACCATCGCCTCGGGCGCACAGGGCACACTGGCCTACAACACCGGGCAGGCGGTCGCCAAGGTCGCCAACGATGCTGGAATTACCGGTCGCACCCAGCCGCTTGTCGGCTATCTGCCGCTGATCAGCAATGGCGAGGTCGACTTCGGCTTCTCAAACCTCATCGAAACCGAATACGCGGTCACCGGGACCGGGAATTACGACCGGGCCAGCCCCGACATTCAGCTTGTCGGCACCATGTTCAACCTGGTCACCGGCATGATGGCGCCTTGTGATCTTGGGCTCGCCACCATCGCCGATGTCAAGGCACGGGCCGCCGATCTGCGGATTGCGTCGGAATACACGTCCTCGACGATCATCAAGTTCTACATCGCCGGCGGGCTGGCGAATGGCGGGATGAGCTATGACGACTTCCAGCAGGTACCGGTGGCGAGTTTCGTCGCCGGCATCGACGCGCTGGGCGACGGGCTCGTCGACATCGCCCTTGTGTCGCTCAATGCGGGCGCGGGGCAACAGGCTTCGGTCAAGCTGCAGGACCGGGGCGGGCTGTGCTACATCTCCCAGGATTCATCCGAAGCAGGTACGGCCGCATTCAAGGAATACCTCCCTGCCGGCAAGCTCGTGTCCCGCGAGCAGAACGAAAAGGTCAACGGTTTGCAGAACCACCCGGCCAACCTGATGAGCATTCCCTGGGTGCTGATGACAAACAACAAGGTGGACGAGGATCTCGTCTACCGTCTGACCAAGGCGATCGCCGAGAACAAGGAAGCCTTGAAGGCATCGTTCGGCGCCTTCGGGGGCTTTGACCCCAAGACGATGGCGCCGGCGTCTTCCGTGCCCTATCACGCAGGCGCCCTGCGCTATTTTGCGGAAGCCGGGATTTCTGTCGGCAAATGACACCGTGGTGTGCGCCCTCTCTTGCGAGGGGGCGCAAATTCTTGAGAAGGACCGACTGATGATGACGCAAACAAAGGCTGCAGACGGCCATCTTTTCGATTGCTGGATCGAACCCGCAAAAAGCGAACGCAAGGGAGGAATCGTCATCCTCCAGGAGATCTTCGGCGTGACCGACCAGCTCAAGGGTGTGGCCGCCATTTATGCCGCGCTCGGCTATGAAGTGGCGATCCCGGCATTGTTCGACCGCCAGGAACGCGGTGTTGTCGTGCCTTTTGACAAGGGGCCGAAGGGACGCGATCTGATGCTGGCCGCCAAGCTCGACGAGACCATGGTGGACGTCGCCGCAGCCGTCGCCGCGCTCGCGAAAAATGGCGGCAAGGTCGGCGTGATCGGCTTTTGCTGGGGCGGCGGCCTGGCCATCCGGGCGGCCCAGACGCTGGATATCGCCGCTGCGGTCGCCTTCTACGGCACCCGGCTGCCGCAATACCTGGATCGTCCGCTCAAGGCGCCGATGCAGGGCCATTGGGGTACTCAGGACGATCATGTCCCCGCCGAGATGCTGGCAGAGGCCCAAGCCTATCTGCCCCAGATGGAGGTCCATACCTACACGGCAGGGCATGCCTTCGCCAATGATGCGCGCCCATCCTACGTTCCCGACGTGGCGGCGAAAGCCCACGCTCGAACCCAGGCCTTCCTGCAGAAGCACCTCGGTTGAGCATGGTTTGAGGCATGTCTTCGCCAACCCGTTTGTTGAACGGTTGTCGAAGACTTAAACAAGATCCGCTGTGCCGGGTATTTAGACACCAGCACGGCGCACGCACCAATGACGTCTGTGTTTCCTTGCCACGAACCCGCGTGCCACACTTTTCATGACCGGCCTTGGGCCAGGAACACTCGAATCCGGCACCCTCCATGCTGTACGGCTCGTCCTCGGTCACACAAAACCCAAAGCACTTTGCGCTGTCTTGGTCTGGATGATGAGAACACCCGCGTGAAGACGGGAAGCCAACGCGGCTTGTCTCAAGAACCAGCCGACGCGAAAATGCTTTGTTTGCTATCCGGTGCGCATGCTGAGGATCCATAGATCTGGAATACAAGGAGGAGATCTCTGCAAGTGGGTGGCTGCGTGGAGGCGTTGCGACTTTCAAGCCGTAAGACATCAAGCTCACATTTCGTCGCTTTGGCCCAACAGGCATCTGCACCGCAAAAAGGTGGGCACAACGGATGCGGGTTATCTTTCTGAAAAGGAGCGTTTGGCCGAGGGACTGCGCGTTTTAAGCATATGCACTTGATGTGCCGTGATCTCTTCCCTGATTGTACCCACGCATAGGTAGTCCGACGCGGTCTGGCTCTTGTTCGGTCTGCCGCATCCAGCGGAGCGCATCGGTGCGTGTTTGAAAGTGTTTGCAGCGGGGATCATGGCCAGTGCGTCGAACATGTGCCTGCCACTTGTCATTGCGTTTTCGTAGGAATGCCACGTCGGCAATTCCTGTCAGTGTGATCAGATTGTGACCGGTGACAAAACAGGACTGTTCCAGGGCTTGCTCGTCCGTGCACAACCCATTGTGTTCGTTAGGTTGTGAAATGGCGCACCCGACAGGATTCGAACCTGTGACCTCTGCCTTCGGAGGGCGCAGGAATGGTGTTGTTTGCCGTTCTTCTGGGTTTCTGCGTCTTTCCTAGCTATTGAAAATAAAGCATTATTACATAAATGTATTTTACTGTGGCTGCTTCGGTTTGCCTCAGATTACCAATATGGTGTTAGCCCGGTGTTAGCCTGAGGGGAATTGCATGGAAAACTTCAAACTCACGAAATCCTTAGTTGATGCGTTGAAGCCTCAGACCGAGCCTGCGAAGGACTACATCGCATGGTGCGGCGAACTGCGTGGCTTTGGGTGCCGTGTACGCAGGACAGGTGCTAAAAGCTTCGTCGCCATGTACCGTGTTAAAGGTGCAGGTCGCAGCGGCAAGCCGAGGATGGTAACCATTTGCAAGGTTGGTGAACTGACACCAGATCAAGCTAGGAAGAGGGCCAAGGAAACACTTGCGAGAGCAGCACTTGGCGAAGACGAAGCGGTCGAAAAGGCACGAAAAAGGGCGGAACTAACTGTAACCCAACTTTGCGATGAATACCTTGCTGAAGGCTGCGACGCGAAGAAGGCGTCCACGGTTGCAACCGATCGTGGCCGTATTGCGCGTCACATAAAGCCTCTTATGGGCAAAATGCGCATAGGCCAAGTTAGGCGCGGTGATATCGAACGCTTCATGCGCGACGTTGCCACTGGGAAGACTGCGGTGGTGGAGAACGGACGCGCCGTCGTAACTGGCGGCAAGGGAACCGCCGCTCGGACAGTGCGTTTGCTTGGTGGCATCTTCAGCTATGCGGTGGCGCGTGGATACATCGAAACTAACCCGCGTTTCGGCGTGAAGGTTTATGCTGACGGCAAGGGCGAGCGCTTTTTAACCAAGGAAGAAATGCAGCGTTTGGGCGAAACGCTTCGTGAAGCTGAATTTGTCGGTCTACCTTGGAATCTTAATGAAGAAAAAGATGCCAAGCATTTGCCCACAAAAGATGAAGACCGGCGTGAAATCGTTTCACCGTATGCCGTCGCCGGGATCCGCCTTCTAATGCTCACAGGGTGCCGCGTGGGTGAAATCTTGGGATTGCGCTGGTCAGATGTCGATTTCGAACGCGGCGTTTTTAACCTGGCGGATTCCAAGACAGGTGCAAAGAAAGTTCTGCTTGGAGCGTCTGCGCTTGAAGTGCTGGCGGAACTCCCGCGAACAGGGGAGTACGTGATTGCCGGTGCCTTGCCCAATAAACCGCGTTCGGACCTCAAGCGCCCGTGGGAACGTATTAAGCGACACGCCGGGCTTGAAAGCTTGCGATTACATGACCTTAGGCATTCGTTCGCGTCGGTTGGTGCAGGCGCGGGAATGGGGCTTGCGATCGTAGGCAAGTTGCTTGGTCACGAATCGCCCTCTACAACGGCTCGTTACGCCCACTTGGCTGACGATCCTTTGCGCCGTGCATCGGAGAGCATATCAGGCATGATTGCAACGGCAATGAGTGGAAGCGATCAGGGCGCGGCTACACCAATAAAGAAACTCGGAGATTGACCATTGTGGGCAAGATGTCGTGGGAACAAACATTTAGAGATACGGTTGAGGGGCGTCCAGGACTTTTCACAGCAGAAATCTCCGCTGATAACGGTCTCCTTGGGGTAAACAAACCAATTTCCAAGGGCGCAAAACCACAGCCACATTTGGTTGTGGAACTGCTGCGCAGCGATATTCCGCTAACAAAAGAACTGCGAGCGATTATCGCGGACTTTCTGGACCCGAACGCCCAAACAGCATTTTGGTTCAAGCCTTTTGGTCGCCGAAACAAAGGACGTCATCCGGATTGGAAGACCTGGCACATGGACGCGGCGATCTTTGTCGAAAAGAATTCCGAGGATCGGGGTACTTTTGAGGCTGCAGTTCAAGGTGCAATGCAAAAATACGGCTTGCAGAGATCCCAAGTGACAGACGCATGCAAAATACTAAAAGAAGTGAGAAAATATGAGCGCAGCCTTCGCGAGGAAGACCTGTAGTCCGGCTAATTCGGCCCATTAGGTGGACCGTTAAGATTTTGTATTAAAATCGTAAATGTGAATATTGATTGCCATTCCGTGCGTTTGACATGGTTGATTTAGGATGGCATCAATGACCCAATCGACATTCCTTCGCCGCGACAAAGCGGCTGCGTACCTTCAAGAGCGCTTCGGCGCATACACTACCAACACACTTGCAAAGCTTGCCTGTGTTGGAGGCGGGCCGAGATTTCGCAAGCTTGGGCCGTTTCCCGTTTACTTGTCCGAAGACCTTGACGAGTGGGCGAAGTCACGCATGTCGCGCTCTGTTTCCAGCACATCGGAATTTGGTGCAAGCGACAGGCGGGAAACCGAATGAAACGGTTGCAGTACGACAATTCAGTTGCAAACTTACACAACGCTTACGAGGTATTGTCGTGAGCGCTGGGGGTGAAACGAGCGGGGCTGGCGATAGAGGGCACGGTGGCACCTCTCACCTCCATAGGGCTAGGCCAATTCATGAACCGGGAATGCTTTCGCAGATTCAGCGTGGCGTTCGCGATGCTTTCCGGCTTGCATGCGTTCAAAATGGCTGGAGTCCGGTCCCGCTGCGGGCGTCAAGCCCCTTGGACAACGAAGGCACTTGGGCGCACGGAAGTAAGCTTCCATCGATTGTAGGCTGGCAAGCTGTCAGGCGTGTCACCGAAGATGACGTCAATGAATGGCTGTCGGATGAATATTCGGCTGGGCTTGGGACGGGGGTAAGAACCGGGCTGCAAGTTTGCGACGATGGGAGCAACGTTTGGGTTCACACCATCGACGTAGATGTGGACGGAATGCTTGGTTCCTTGAGAGGTGCACGGCTTGACGAGGCCGAAAAGAAATACGCGATTGTAAACAATGTGGTATTTCTCGCTCGGCAATTTCTGGGTGAGGACGTGATGATCCGGGAGGGCCGCTTTGGCCGCGTTACTATTGTTGCTATCAGTCGTGGCCTAGTCGATTTTGGAAATGCTCTTCACTTTGGGTTGGACAGCGAAGGCCACCATGATCACATCGATTTCCGGTGTGCCGATGGACAGCAGATCGCCTGTCAGGGTGTCCACCCATTTGTATATCCCGATGGAACCCAACACTGCTACGCATGGATCGGCGATAGATCACCGGCAACGGTCAAGCTGACCGACGTTTGTTGTATTACGCAACAGCAGGCTACCGCGTTTGTAGATGCGCTAGCGGATCGGCTCAAGCCGTTTGGAATTACAAGGTCGCCGCCCCCCGGAACCGCCAACACCCAAACAGGTGACGCTATAGAGACGGGCGGCTCATACGATCCAATAATCAGTGCTAATAGCGGACTGATTACAGGGCGGCGCGATCTCTATATCCATAGAATCGCGGGTCAAAGTCTTTTCGTGTTGAGCATACAGCAGAGCAACCCGCCAAGCGCTGCGGATACGCCCCTCATTGACAGGGCAGCGAACGAGGCCTTTGCGAAGATTTCGACAAACTGCGAGATGGCGGACGCGGGCGGCAAGACCATAACGCTGGAACGTGTTCGAAAGGCCGTCGTGAAGGCTATCCCCAGAACCGTGCGCGACTGGAAGGCAAGGAAGGCATCCAGCGCCGATGGGGCCAGGATCTATCAGCAGAGCCAAAATGCACAGGCGGCAAAGTTGGCTGAACACGCAAAGCAGAAAGGATCCGAGGGGCAGTCGAGCGCATTCGATTATGTTCCACTGCCTCCTGCTGAAACACGCTCTCTCGCAGAATTGAGAAGTGTGCTCCATGACGGCATCAGCGGATTTATCATTCCGACCTTGGCCAACATGTATCTCACCTACGGGTTGGCAGAACGCAGGCTTCGTATTGCCCGCGCGCAAGCTGGGATTGGGAAAACGCACGCAACAATCGAAATTCTACCTAAGGCCATTGTGGCTGACAGGGCGTTGGTTGCAGGGAGCCTTAAACGCTGGGAAAGTTGGCGGCTCCGTAGGGAGATTTTCAGAGCAGGGAACCCAGACGTCCGGTTTGAAGAAGCTGAACCAGATCGGGACATGCAACCCATGCGGTTCCTGTTCACAGCGCCGCCGCACAAGCTCTTAATGCAGACGGAAGACGGTCTGCTGAAATCCCTCAAGGAAGCCGGTGTCGATGCGTCTGTGCTGCGCTGGGTTTCGCAAGTCCACAAAGACCCGGTGAACCGTGACGGTGTGACCTACCACCCATGCAGGATTCCTGAGGTGGTCATAAAGGTCAAGGAGCGTGGGGATTCGCCACTGCAAGCCTGCATGTCGAAGCAGTTTTTAAGCAAGGAGCAGTATGCTTGGTTTGTCGCCAACAAGGAAGCGGATCGGCAAAAAGCTCTTTATATGAAACTGGTGAGAATCGCAGCCGATAAAACCCGAGATCATGCGGAGAAGGTCTCGGAATTGCGTGGGGCCAATGTTCAACTTGAGAAGGCTCAGCGCGACGGCGATGTTGATGCAATCAAAGACGCGAAAGCAGAGGTCCGGAGGTGCACGGGCCCGTTTGAGCGAAGCAAGAATACCAAAGACCGGCTGGATAGACGCGTTCGCCAGACGCTGAAGAATCAGAGGATTGTGAAACGGCAAATGGCCATCCATGGCGCACACAGCCAGGAATTTCATCCGTCGCTTGAGGATCGGATCAAAGGGCAAAAGGCCGTGCCGCCTCCTGTGGATGTCTTCGCTGGAAAGAAGCCACCGACTGGGACCATTTGCAACTGCCCATACGCGAAGACTTGCGCCTATGGCTCGCAATTGGCAATCGGGCGTGATGGGAAGCCAGGTCTGGAACTTGGCGAAATCCTAATCAACAAGCGCGACCCGGACATTTTGCTGGCCACCCACAACATGACCACGAAGCCCGGAGGGCATCTGATTGAGGCGCGAAAGCGCGGCATGAATATCGTAGATGAGAGCCTTTTAGATGTCAGCGTCAGCGGCGATCCGACAACCGTTGATATGGGGCAGCTTTCGCTCGTCGCGCCTCACTTGGCAGGGGCAATTCACCTCTATCTGCGTGCGTGCGGTGGCGAGCTAGGGGATAATTTTGGAAATATTAACGTGCCTTTTCATCGTGATCTTTTGCACGCATCCTATGATTGTCAGGATATGCACGTCGCAGGCGGGCCGCCAGAGAAAATATCGAGAAGCCGTGTCATATCAGAAATCCAAGACGGGTTGAAACGGTGCAATGAGATTCTGAAGTCGCGGCCTTCATTCATCAAGGCACCCAACTGGAGTAATGAGATCCAAGACGCATCCGATTTGGCGTCTTTCGAAAGTGGAATGCTCCAGAGGCTCGCCCGTGTTCTTGTCGAGTTATTACGGTTCGCCGGAGGGAAACAACAGTTGTCAGCGGGTTTGACCATTGCGCGAAAATCCGGAGAAACTGGCGTCGCCTTAGAATTTCGAAGTCTCATGAGACTGCATCCAAGCTGGTCTGCTCGCACCACCACAAAGGGCGAAGACACAATCACGCACTGGTTTCCGATTTTGATGCTCTCCGCGACACCCGGAGAAGAACGACATCTGAGTGCCGCCACTGGAATAGCCGATATAGAGACGATAATTGACTTGCCGGATATCCCATTCAAGCAGGGAACGCGTGTTGTTTGTGTGTCTGGTGTTGGCGACAATCGAACCAAAATCCGCGAAGAGATTTCCGACAATTTCGAATTTCCTCGAAACGCAAAACATGAGTGGTTTCGCAAGTTTATGGAGCGCGATTTGAAGGCTCACGGGAAAACTTACGACCCGGCCAAAGCTGGCTTGGTGACGACACTAGATGCGCTCCCCAAGATCAGAGACCATTACCTGGTGGAAGGCAGCGAGAACTATGTCACCTACGGCGGCGCTATCGGGAGCAACAAGCTTGAGGACGTGCCGGTGCTGGTCATATATGGACGCCACGGGCCGCGCGACGATGACATTATACGCCTGTCAGAGCTGATATTCGGTAAGCGCGTCGAGGAGCCACTGACTGCGCTAGAGTTGTCGATGCTTCCCGCCGTTGATGAAAACGGCAACACGATTGGGCGTCCTGAGCCATATGTTGTGCGTGACGAATACGTAGACCTGAACAATGTGGATGTGATTGCTGAACTTACTGCCCTTGGGGCCACCCGGTCTGGTCGTATGTTTTTTCAGCGGTTCCAAGTTAAGCATGAAACACGGGGCGGTATCGTTTCCCCATATGTGCGAGAACACCATGATCCCGAAATAGCTGCTATATCTATTCACTTTTTTGAGGACGCAACCCATCAAGATGCGATTTATCGTGCCCGCCTCGGCAATCGAAAAGATGGTCACGAATGTACGGTTTACGCCTTCACGGACATGTATCTCCCGCAAGCA
Source organism: Parahoeflea alexandrii (assembly GCF_024105735.1). GTDB lineage: Bacteria > Pseudomonadota > Alphaproteobacteria > Rhizobiales > Rhizobiaceae > Hoeflea > Hoeflea alexandrii. Next base: position 24,562 of record NZ_JAAAML010000003.1, read on the forward strand.
ACAGAACTTCACAAGCTTGATGATTTGAAGACGCAGGATGACCTAACCCGCACGGGGGTATTCTGCATATATTGGCGCTGGCTGGTTGCAACAAGACCTGATCAGTTCAAGGACAAAAAGAGCGTCGATGCGAAGTTAGACACGCGGTGGCACGCTGTGCCGTCTGCTCCAGACGGCTGGGTAAGGCACAACATCTGTTTTGATGGGAGCAGCGAGCCATTTGAGGTTTACGTTGACCCGTCAATCGACGACCACGAAGCTGCAATTCGGGCGGAAGTAGCAGAATTATATGTGATATTCACAAGCCGAACCAAGCGCGGCGCGAAGCTCAATGTGCCCTTTGAATAATATTCGGGGCTGCGTGTCTCAACTCCCTAGCCGTGATCATGATAAAGGGGCTATATATCGTGGGCACGGCTAGGGAGTGACATTTGCCCTTTTCGTTAGAGTTTTTTGTCCGCTGCAATGACGAGAGCGCCAGTTAAAGGAGACAGGGCCGAACAACACCGAAGTTGTGTTGTTCGTGACGGGATCGAACCACAATGAGTGCACACGTTGGCGCGGTGCAGGGTAAGATCCGGTGGGCTCATGGAATGGGCGAGCGTTGAAGTGGTTTGGAGGCCATTCACTCGGCCATTTCAAATTGCTCAATAAAGAAATCTACCTTCGCCTGTTCGCGCAGCTTGCACATGATGTTCAACCATGGAGTAGCGCGCGCTCATGCGGCCTCCTCTGCCTCGTCTGGCGGGTATAGGTCTGCGAGTCTCTGGTGGAGTGATTGGACCGCACCGAAGCCGATCTCGTCACAGACATCCCGAATGTCGTAGTCGCGGCAAAAGGCGATGTCGCTGGCCGACATATAGAACTCTTTCACCAGCACCTCTTCGATCTGCTGGGCATCGTCGGTGTATTCGCGTTCCTCGGCATCTTGCGAGGCGATCAGGAAAGCCTTGTAGCCCTCGCCGATGGTCGGGGCGCTGTGGCGCTGGATTTCCTCTACCGTGCGAAAGACGTCGCGCACCTTCCGGGCCAGTTCGTCTTCGGAGTTGAAAAAGATGTTGCCGTTGGCGTGGGCGGTGTCGTTGCGTTCGTCCACCAGCTTGGCATAGGTGCCGATCTTGGCGTTGTCGCACTGGATCAGCTTGAGGAACCGTAACACCGACCGCTCATTCACCGCGCTGAACACGAAGGGCGAGGTCGCATCCATCAGGTTTTTCTCAACATCCTTGCTGAACCCAACCATTGCTGTCTCGAAGGGGCCAGGGCGGATCAGCCTGATCTGCCAGATGTTGAAATAGACAAAGCTCATCACCAGCATGTGGTAAGCGAGGAAGGCGAACTGGTATTTGCCATGCTCGACATTGGTGTCGAAGGCCTCCCAGAGGAAGCGGACATAATCGCGCTCCTTGGTCGTGCGATAGGACAGCGGCAGATAGGTTTCCAGCTGGGCGGCCTCTTCAATCATGTGGCCCTCTCACCCTTGGCCACGCCCCAGACCCGGGCGATAGCGGCATCGATCTTTTTCTCGAAGCGAGCGATCAGGTCACGATTGCCATTGACAAGGGCTTGCTCGGCTTCGATTTCGGCAACGATGGCACTTTGCATGTCAATGGATGGCAGAGGGACTCGAAACTCTCTCAGGGCTTTAAGGGAAACTGTCTTCTGCGCCACGCCAGTTGCGGCTTCATCTCCCTGTTTCTTCCCCGCCGGTGAGCGTAGGTAATGCAACAGATAGCCGCTCATAACTTGGTTCGAAGGACGCAAGAGTGCGATGTGGCGTTGGAAGCAGAACTCGCGGCTGCCAATCACTGGAACGACGACACCGTATGAACCAGTAACGGAATATAGCAAGTCGCCAGCAATCGGCCGCCGCGTCTCCTTCAGCGCGTTGAAATATTCACGAGGGACGAAGAATGTCTTTTCGAATTTAACGCCATCGGTTTCGTGCAGATTGGAAATCGTCACGAATGGTATGCCCTCGTCTGCTTTAGGCGGAGGCTGGTGGTCGCCGTCTGTGATGGATGTGCAGATGTCGCCCATCGCAGCCACAGGCCAGTCAGGGTCAACAGGGATGTGTGGGCGGTAGTTGTCGATGACGGCTCGGGCACCGTCGATGACACGCTGATAGCCCTCGATCTCGGCCACTATCTCGCGCTGCACCTCAATCGGTGGGAGGGGAATTTCAAAGCCTTCGACGAATGAACGGGGAACCCGTTGCAGTCCCCCGGTTCCCGTCATTTGTGGAATAGCTTTGGCGCGGAAGACTTCGTGCGTCACGCAGCGATAAACCCATTCGGCAAGCACGTTTTCACAGGGCCGCAGTACGTAAAATTCGCTGGACCCGAAGCCGACGCCGTTGCGCAAATTGCGCGCGATGCCCGCCTTCCCATTCTCAAAGCATGGAGTGACCTTCGCCAAAAGAACATCACCGTTAGCGAAATAGGTATAGCTCGCGCCGACCTCAGCCAGCGTCTTGACCTCTTTGGCTTCAAAGCCGATACGCCACTCGTTCAAGTCAGCCATAGGTACAAAAGAAACTTCGGTTTCAGGCAGGAGGTCCGAGAGTTCCTTCTTGGGAGGGTTTAACGTGCACACCTCGGCGATACGGACACGTGGGATTTCGTGCTCTTCTGCCGTCGCAAGTTTATAACGTTCGCCACTCAGGTTGTAGTCGCCACCTTCTGCAAGCTCTTCCCGAGAAACGGCAAACCCAAGTTCACTTTCCAGCTCCTCACCGACGCCAGCCCGTGCCGCCAACAACCACGCCCCGAGCGCGGCTTTTACCTGCGCCAGTTGCGATCCCTTCACCGCCTTGCGCTGTGCGCCAAGGGCGAAGCCGTCATTCTCGATCTTGAAGAAGGCGACGTGCTGACTGGCCTTGGCCACCGCCCGGTCGAGGATCAGGATAGACGTCTTGACGCCCGAATAGGGATTGAACACGCCTGCGGGCAGCGAGATGACGGCAGCAAGGTAGCCATCCACGAGCATCTTGCGCAGCGCCACATAGGCGCTCTGGCTTTGGAAGATGATGCCCTCGGGCACAATGATGGCGGCGCGACCCTGTGGCGTCAGGTGCTCGGCCATGTAGTCGACAAACAACACTTCGCTGCGCTTCGACTGCACCTGAAACCGGGTGTGCGGCTTGATCCCGCCCTTTGGCGACATGAAAGGCGGATTAGCAAGGATGACATCGGCCATCTCCGTCCATTTCTCCTCGCTGGTCAACGTGTCGTATTCCTCGACCTTCGGATCAGCGAAACCGTGCAGATAGAGGTTCACAAGGCTGAGGCGCACCATGTCGGGCGAAATATCGTAGCCCTTGATGTTGCGCGCCAGTTGTTTGCGCTCTTCGGGCGTCAGCAGATCACCGGGATAGCGCAGCGGGCTTTCCAGCGCCTGCTCGGCGGCATCCGTTTCCTGCCCCTTGCCGTTGCCGTTTGCCACATGAGACGAGTTGGCCTTGAGGATATGCTTGTAGGCCGAAATCAGAAAACCCGCCGTGCCACAAGCCGGGTCCATGATGATTTCGGACTTCTTCGGGTCGATGATCTCGACCATGAAATCGATGATGTGGCGCGGCGTGCGGAATTGGCCTGCGTCGCCTTGGCTGCCGAGAACCGACAGCAGGTATTCAAACGCATCACCGAGCTTTTCGCTGTGGTCATAGGTGAAGTGGTTGATCTCGCGTAGGAAGCTTCGCAACGTCTCGGGGTCGCGATAAGGCAGATAGGCGTTGCGAAAGATCGACCGGAACAGCTCTGGCAACTGGTCGTTCTCTACCATCTTGGTCAGTGCTTCGGAGTAGGAGTTGAGCATTTCCTGACCCGACACGCCCGGCGCGACCAGCCTTGCCCAGCGGTAGCGTTCATAGTCTTTGGTGAAGAATTTCCGTTCGCCGCCCAGCTCCTCGGACTCGAGGTCCATGTCGTCCATGAATTTGTAGATCAATGCGACCGTGATCTGTTCGACCTGGCTTTTCGGGTCGGGAACCTTGCCCACGAGGATATCGCGGCAGGTGTCGATACGGCGCTTGGTGTCAGTGTCGAGCATGCGGGTCTTTCATCAAAGGAACGGGTTCAGGGACACATAGTCCTTGATATATTCGGGGATGCGCCTGCGCCATGCGGCTGGCACCTCCTTGAGGTCGCGAGTCGTGAAGGTCGGGTTTACATTGAGGTCTCCGAAATGTCCCGCGTCAACCAAGGCGCGGACCTTGGCGTCACGGATATAGGCTTCGAAGAAATAGCGCATCTGGGCAACGCGGTCGGCTTCCTCGGGCTTTTGGTCAAGCAGAAACTTCTGGAATTCATCGTCGATCAGTTCGGCCTTGCTCTTGAATTTGGGAATGAAGCCGAACGCCTTTTCGATCAATTCGCGGATCGTGATGCGACGATCAACACCAGCCGCGCGGCGCAGGCGTTCCAGGTTGAAATATTCATCGGGCTTGTCGAACAGTTCCTCAATGACATGCCGGGTCGCCGTCTCCCAATTCTGCTGTTCAACCAGTTCGGCAAGCCGCTTGTCGGACCGCGCCATGTCCTCGAATTTCTTGAAAAGCTCCCGGTCGACGCGCATTCCCTCCGGCCCGATCTGCTGCTCGAACTGGTAGACAACCTGATCGGGCTCGAGGAACTCGTAAAAAGCCGCGGCGGTGGTCGTTGTCGTTGTTGTGTCGCCTCCGGAAGTCAGCGGCATTGCGGCGGGCTTGGGAAGCTTGAGCTCTTGATCGTACTGAAATTCCTCTTCGAAAAATTCGCAGTTGGCGAAGAAATCGAACAGGCGGTAGGCCGTTTTCTGAACATCGCCAAGCGCTGTCTTCTGCGCCGGATCGAACATTTCCTCGGAGAAATTGTGCTTGCGGGTGCCACGGCCCTTCATCTGGACAAAATCAGACGGTGAGAAAATCGGCCGCATCAGCGCAAGGTTCAACAGATCGGGGCAATCGTAGCCTGTGGTCATCATGCCAACCGTCACGCACACCCGCGCCTTGCTGGTGCGGTAATTCTCCAATCCGTCACTGTGGCCAGCCAGATTGTTGTTGGCAAAGTTGATTGTCATCTTCTGTGCATGGGTGACGTCGCTGGTCACCTGCATGGCGAAATCGGATTGGTAGCGGCCCGGCCAGAGCTGATCGGCCAATGTGTTCAGGATCTGTGTGATCTTTGCAGCATGATTTTGGCTGACGGCAAAGGCAATGGTCTTGCCGAACTCGCCCGAGATCGGATCCCGCATGCCATGTTCAAGCAACGCCCGGCAGAAGACTTGATTGGTCGCCTCCGCAAAGAAGCGCTTCTCGAAATCGCGGCCAGCGAAGGCTTCCTTCAGCTCGGTTCCGTCCTCGGCGGTCGTTTCGACCGTGAACCCCTCTTCTGACAGCAGTTGGGTGGTGACGCCTGTTCGCGCATCGACGACATAAGGATTGATCAGGAAGCCATCACGCACGCCATCCAGCAGCGAATAGCGATAGGTTGGATCGCCAGACTCGCAGCCGAAGGTCTTGTAGGTATCCAGCATCATCCGCCGTTCGGACTCGCGCGGATCTCTTTCGGAGGTTTTTCCTTTCACGGATTGCTTGAGATAATCCTTGGGCGTTGCGGTGAGCCCCAGCTTGTAGCCGATGAAATATTCAAAGACCGCGCGCGCGTTGCCGCCAATCGACCTGTGGGCTTCATCCGAGATTACCAGATCGAAATCTGTCGGTGAAAACAAACGGCGGTACTTGTCGTTGAAGAGAAGGGACTGGACCGTGGTGACAACAATGTCCGCCTTGCGCCAGTCGTCTCTTTGTTCCTTGTAGATGATCGAGGTGAAATCATTCTTGAGAAGCGCCTTGAATGCCTTGTCCGCCTGGGTTTCTAGCTCCAGCCGGTCGACAAGAAACAGAACTCGCTTGGCATTGCGCGTTTTTAGAAAGAGCTTGACCACAGCGGCTGACGTGAGCGTTTTTCCGGTTCCGGTCGCCATCTCGAAAAGGAAACGGGTGGCGCCTTTTTTCGCTTCCTCTTGGATACGTTCAATTGCGCGCTGCTGGTACTTGCGGAGAAACCGCAGCTTCTGCTTTTCGATGAATGCCGGTCGCTCGGCTTCGTTCTTCCAGGCCGCCTCATTGGCATAACCGGGCATCTGCGTAAGGGCGATAAAGTCCAGCCCTACCGGCTCAGCCGACAATCTGCCTGCATTGGGCTCGAAGGCGTAGTGGTTCTTGATGTCATCGGGACCCGGGAATTTCGAAATGACGCTGGGATTGCCCTGCTCAAGATCCCAAAGAAAATGCATGATGCCATTGCTGAGGATCACGAAACGGGCGTTCTGCGAACGCGCATATTTGCGGGCCTGCTCTTTGGCAGAGAGCGGATGCTTTTCCTCAGATTTTGCTTCCAGAACGATGAGCGGTTTGCCGTCCGCGTCCAGCAACAGGAAATCGATAAAGCCATTTTTGGCTTTCTCGAAATTTGTCCCGAGCGCTTCAATGTCGGTGTTTTTTAGCTTCACGTTCGGTTCAAGAACGATATTCGCCGGACCGCGCTCGCTTTCGAAAAACCGCCAGCCTGCTTCCTCGAGCAACTTGTTGATCTTGATCCGTGCGGTCGCTTCTTTGTGGGCCGACAAAGCTCGTCCTCTGCTCAAACCGGGCGTGAAATCAATACCCTAGAGTTGCATAGAGGATTTGGACCGAGTTGTGTAGGTGGTGTTAAGCGAATGCGGCGATATGGGGTGTGTCGAGAGTGCTTCGGCGGTGATCCCGAACCAACAAATCCTTGGCGTTTCCTGCCTCAAAGCAACTGGTCGGTTGGTGTTGATTGGCCTGCTTTGGGTGGCGACAGGCATCCGGTATTCTGAAGGGTAAAGCCTATGCGTATAGGTCGGCACAGTGAAGCGGTGGTTGAACCATGCAAGGGGTATGCAGCCCAAATTCCTGGTCATCAGGCGCTACGGGAGGGCTGGGCGGCGCATAGGTCACCGGGCAAGGGCGGCGCGTGTCAATCGGCAGGAAATTGAACAGCTGGGCAAGGCGGCTGGTCGCTATGATCTGGTCAAAATGAGGTGGGCAATGGTGGCAGAAGCTCATTCGGACAAGCATTGACATGGCTTTGAGCCTATTAGCCTCCTTCGGTATATGGCTTGTCATGGTGTTTTTGGTCCATAGTCGACCTTTGTGGGGACTGTGCAATGAATGAAGCACAGCGCCCTCTGGGAGATAGACAAAGTACCCTGCCTTGTTGCATTCGTCACATCACTACCTCTAATAGCCATAACTCTTCAGGAGACTTCATGATTGCCAACCAACGCCTTTTTCCCAAAATCATCAATGGAGCATCCCAGTTTGTAATTCCTGTTTTCCAACGTGACTATAGCTGGTCCGAAGAGAACTGCCGGCAGCTTTGGAAGGACATCGTCACGGTCGCTGAAGCCCCCGTGGAACGCGGCCATTTCATCGGATCGGTCGTTTATATCCAGACAGGGGATAGCTCAGCGGGCTTTACCCGGTGGTTGTTAATTGACGGCCAGCAGCGAGTCACGACGCTTACCTTGCTGCTTACCGCGCTGCGCGACCAAATTCGCGAGACTGGGTGGACGGGGAGCGAGGATGGACCGACCGCAAAGCGGATCGAGGCGTATTTTCTGCGTAATTTGCAGGAGGAGGGTGAGCGCGAAATCAAGCTTAAGCTTCGCCGTCATGACGACGCCACCCTTCAGGCGTTGATCGCCGGGGATAGCCATCCGGCAAATCCTTCGCCGCGGATTCGCGACAATTACGAGCTGTTCCGGGACCTTCTACAAGATTCTGACCCCGAGTTGATCTATCGAGGCATCAACCGCCTTCTCCTTGTTGATGTGACTCTCGAGCGCGGTATCGATGATCCCCAATTGATTTTTGAAAGCCTCAATTCGACTGGAGTTGATCTTAGCCCTTCTGATCTGATTCGAAATTTCATCCTTATGAGTTTGCCAGAGAAGGATCAGACCCGCCTTTACAATACTTATTGGGACCAAATAGAGGTCCTATTCCGCGGCAGTGAGCGCGTTTTCGACAACTTTATCCGTGATTTCCTTGCTCTACGCTCCCGATCAACCAAACTTGAACGGTCCGACAGAGTCTATGCGGCCTTCCGCCGTGTATTCAGTAATATCGGGGACAACACCGAAAAACTGGAGGATTTGCTAAAGGAACTCCTTAGGCGCGCGCGCCAATACGCTGCTTTCGCTATCGGCGGCGGAACCGATGAATTGGCAAGGGCTTTTGCTGACCTTCGACGCCTTGGTGACGTACCGGCCATTCTGATAATGCGTCTTCTCGAGGTGCACGAAACTTCGAGAACCTTGAGCGCAGCAGAGCTTTTGGAGGCGACCCGACTTTTGGAAAGCTATCTTTTGCGCCGTGCCGTCATCGGGGCACAGACACGGGGCTATGGGCTCGAATTTGCCAAACTGGCCTATCGGATCGACGAAAACCATCCGCTTCCTTCGCTGAAGGCTGCGTTAACGCGGCTGCCTACGTCATATGCCTTCCCAGAAAATTTGGCTTTCGAACATGCGCTTCTTGAAGGAGATATTTATCATAAGAGAGTCTGCTCCCATCTCCTTGAGGCGCTCGAAAACCGTGGCAGCAGGGAGCAAAGTGACACGAGTGACTATAGCATCGAGCATATTCTGCCCCAAAATGAAAATCTAAATGAGGCATGGCGGACGATGCTCGGTGATGACTGGCGGCAGGTCCAAAAGACCTGGTTGCATCGACTCGGAAACCTAACCCTCACCGGGTACAACAGTACCTACAGTGATAAAGCCCTCCACACGAAGCAGACTATCCCCAAGGGATTCAAAGAGAGTTCAGTCCGCCTCAATCAAGATGTTCGAGATGCGTCCTGCTGGACTTCACATGAGATCCGGGAACGTGGTCAGCGGCTCGCCAAACGAGCTTTGGAAATATGGCCACGTTTAAATGCAGACCCTACCATGATTAGGGCCATGGAGACGGCAGAACTCCAAGCTCGAGCTGCTCGACGGAGCGTCGATGAGGTGCCGATGACTGAAGAGGCGATGGAAATGTTTAAGGTCCTACAGTCCCGGCTTCGAGCTGCCTTTCCTGACGCCATCGAGATGGCCGAAACTCGATCGATCAGCTATCACGACCCAGAGTTCTTTCTCGAGGTGATCCCACGCAAACGCGGCCTCGGCCTCCTCATAGCCATCGATTACAACGAGGTCGGGGAATTAGAGGGGGCCGCACAAGACACATCTGACTACACTTTCATTGTCAATGCCTCATATCAGGGCGGCGTGCTGATCAATGTGCGCGATGAAGCACTGATCGACAGAGCGGTCGTAATTGCAAGTCGGGCGCGGAACCTTCTTTCTTCAGGATAAATAATTGATAATATTATCATATTTATGTTCGTGCGTATTGTCCTCCACTGCAGGAGGTGGTGGGCTGTTGTTGCCTCAACTCCTTAGCCGTGATCACGATAAAGGGGCTATATATCGTGGGCACGGCTAGGGAGTGACAATTGGCCTTTTCGTCGAGGCTTTTATTTTTTTGCCATTTCAATGACGAGCGCGCTCAGCAACCGAGATGAAGCCGCACAACATCGATGCTGAGGTGATCAGCGGCGAAGCTTATTGATCGGCGATGAACTTAATGCGCGCATAAATGGTGAAATAATAGCGACGACCCGTTCGGCCTGCTAATACATGGACGGCGCGCTGGCCACCACTTAGTTGTTCCGTTTGGTCCATAGTTCGGCCATGTCTATACCCGGAAGCGCGTCCTGCATTCGGCGCAGAGCATTGTCTGAGAAACACGGAATTTTCTGCGCACCGAATTCGAAAATGTGGCAGCAGTCAGCATCATCGTCAATGCCGAGATGAGCGCGTAGCACCTTCGCCTTTGGTGCGCTGAGGCCAATCTTCTCAGCAAGTTCCGTCCGCTGCATATGGAACTTCTTCCGCAGGTCGACCTCTCGGACAGCCGCTGAAGCTGTGGGATCATCGCCACCGACGTAGTGGACCGGAGCGCCTTGCTTTTTCGTGAAGTGAACAACCAAGTTGACGCCTTCACCCTCCGTAGTCGTTCCTACCATAGCGAGGCGCGGGAAAACTGCGGTGAACTCGGTGCCGCCCCGCATTGCTCTCTCAATACGGTCTATGTCGCGCTCTGATATCTCAACCTCATCGGTTACAATCGCTTCCATCGCAAGCATTGTACGAATCCTCGCGCGTGCCTCGTCGCGAGCGCGACGTCCTGGCTGGAGTAACTCATTGATGTAGGTGAACTCCTCGTTCACGAGGAACTCGAAGTCGCCCGGCGGCTTGGTTGAGATCGGCAGTACGCGTGGCGGGATGTATTCATGCAGCGTAACGCCCAGCTTGCGGTTTAAGTAGGCGTCAAAAGCGGTGATGAGAGCCCGCATCTGCATGTAGAGCAGATCCTCGGAAACGTAGACAAACCAATGTTGGGCGGCGTCGCGCTGGGCGTCGATCGCACGCATGATGCCAGCCTCCTCAGCGGTTAGCTGATGATGCGCGAAACACAAGCCGAGGCAGCGCTCGAAGCCGATCGCCCTACCGGTCCCCTTGTCGAAGACCTTTGCTCTGCCCTGCACGAGCACAGCCTTAAGCAGCATCTCACAGGCGTGCTGGGAATGCATCAAAACCATCGTGACGCGACCGGCGTCGTCGTAGCTGTTGAAGGCCGCCATGGCCGTCCGAAGGGACTCGATGGCTTTTGTCTTAAGCGTTCGAGCATCGCGTATCAGTTTCATCTCGCCCCCCAATTGTTCAATTCAGGGTTATGTTAACCCAATACACTTGCCTCTGGTAGCATGAGACAGAGCCGGGTAGTGTCTACTCGATCAATGACCGCCTTGCGCCTTCAGTTGGGACACCCAGTCAAGCCTTGTTTTCACCCAAACGTCGAAGTTTCATTAGATACCCGCTTTAAGGAGTTCGGGCGTGAAGATTCAGCAATGGGTTAGGATCGGAGTACGGCTTCGATCTTCTTCCATTCAGGAATCTTGTCGAACTGGTATTTTCGTAGTCCCGGCAGTTTAGTGAAAATGTCGAAAGCGTGTAGCACCCTCAAGATCATCAGGGGCGCGTTGTACGATGCCATTACGATGCCTTGAAGGGCTTGCTTCCGCTCCGCTATCATAGCGTCCAGAACTGCTCTCTCTTGAAGAGGGTCCACAATCCAAGCATCGTTGTCAGGAACGAAGGTCACCCTCACAGATTCTGCTGCGGGATGAACGATCTCACAGAGATCTGCGTAAAACGCTTTTACGCCTACGATCTTCATCCGCTCGACCATGTTAATGTATTGGAAGGCCTGCATCGCCTTATGGCTGTCTGGGGCCGTCTCGGTCTTGCCGACCTTCCTAGCGTGCGTAAAATGAATGAACGAGTTCTCAAGGTCCTCGGAGAGGATCATTGTCTCTCCTGCCTTGCCTGAAATCTCCGCCTTGACGGCATCTTTTATTCCAGCAAGTGTAAGCGCGACGGGATTTAGGCTGTGACCGATGTCGCCTGCAGATTCGATAAGGCTTCTGCAGGCTGAGGCGCAACCATAGAGGCTCCCCGCGTCATGCTCGCGGATTGCAACCTGGATCCATCTCGTCGTTCGGAATATGGATGCAACAGATGACATATGGGCCCGGCATAGCATCTCGGTCCAGTACACCCGCCCGGTGTATTCCCGGCCTGTATGCTCATCACGAGACTTCCGTTCGAACTCCGAGATGTCTTCGAACGTATATCGCTCTTTGATCAGATCATGCGCGATGTCGTTGACAATGCGACCGTATATTTCCGTGCTTTTGCCGAATAATGCGGACATTTTTTTAGTGTCCAGCTCAAGTGGGGAGTCCGAAGACGAGCTAGCGGCCATGTTGCTATCTATACCTTTCACAAGTTTCGAGCGGCTGATCAGACTACCCTAGCAGATCGCTTTGTGAAGGTGGTCAGACGGCTGATCTAGAACCAGGTGCTTTCGCCCATTTCGGTCATTTATGTCCGACGCAGCGAACTTCCACTCCGCCCGAAGCGGAGTTCGTTTCATGTGACCGATTATGGAGGCAGGCTTTGATGCGGTACCGCTGATCGCGCTGACCTTGGCGTGTTGTTTGCCTCAAGACGAGTAGAAGGGTCAACGGTGTTTGGCGATCGGCGGCGGTGACTATTCGGTGTCAGGTATTTTCGACCAGCCAGAAGTGGTTCGATCTGCTCGCCCGCATCATGCGAGGGAATTTGAGTATTCACTTAAAGGCGATATGAGCCACAACGCGCTGTACGGCTGCGCATGACAGGTGGTGCGGTAGTATTATGCCGCACACGACTTGAGACAGAAAATTTGCGAAAATTCCATGTATACCTGACGTCTTGAGCAGAAAATGGAACAAAACTGAACCCATTTTCGCGATCTTTCGCAATCTACCAAAATGTTTCAAATTTCTAGCACCTTCCTCAAAAGACACCGGAGACAAGCGACCCAAAATGGTGCAGCGCTCAGGGCACTGGTGTCGCGCTTGAAAATTCAGATCGAGTCACGGCGCAGAGTCACAACCATCAAACGCCGAGAAATAGCCATGGAACTACCATCCGATCCAACTGACAACGCCGAACCGTCTGCCCCTGCTGGCATGAGCGGTATCCCTGACCACTTGGTTTCCGGCCTTGCAGGTGGCGGCATGTTCACAGTCAAGCCGTCCGACCGCACCATCCAACTTAAGATTCTGGCTGACCGTCGCCGCCTCGCTGAACAGTCCCAATGGACCGCCGATCAAATCGCGGCGGTGACCGGGCCGAACGGCGATCCAACGGCACTTGGCGCTGCGAAGGCAGGTCGCTTGCAAGCACTCGAAGCTCAACGGATAAAACTCGAAGCTGAGAACTACCGCCTGACCTGTCTTGACCTGCAAACACGGGCCGGTGACCAGGAACGCGAACGGCGCAGCGAAGCGAAGAACAAAGCCAATGTCGTCATGCACGGTCTCGTGGATAATGCTCTTGCCACCATCGCAGCCATCTCGATCAACCCGATGGCGTCGGCATCACAGTTGGCGGCAAACCGCCTGATCTTGAGCATCGCCGTTGGCGAAGAATTTGCCGCAACCATATCGCACATGGTCGATTTCTCGCATTGCGAAACGACGGCGCAACGCATGTCTTATGTGACTGACCTTTATTCGCGTGGCCTGATCTCAGCTGATGAGCATTCTGTGTTGTTCAAGGGCCTTGCGGCAGAGTCGGGCGTGATCAAAGCAGAATTGGCTGACAGATTGGCTCAGTTGGAGCTATCCGAAAGCGAAATGAATGCCGCCGACAGAGCCCGCACGATCGAGCATCGTGTCTGAGATACTGCCCCGGCATCCCCTGCCGGGTGCCAACTACTCAACGGAGAACGCTCATGTCGAATGCCACCATGCTCAAGCGTATATCGGCGTTGGAATCTCGTAAAGCTGAACGGGCGAAGAAGGCCGCTGGGTCGGGTGTCGTTGATTATGAAATCTGGCAGCTAAACGATGAGGAAATTCACCCAACGGCCAGGTGTGTTTTACCGCCAGAAGGGACAGCCCACGCCCATCACGTTGTCATGCAGTCCATACCTTCGAACCGCTATATTGATCCGGGCAAGTCCATACTCCCATTCTGGTGTCGTTCCAGCGTGATCGATGATCAAGCCATGATTGACGACCCTGCTTGTCCGGTGGTGGGCAGCTTTCAATTCTGTGCCAGAGGCCCGAATCTGGTCCCGCTGAGAGGCCCGCTCACAACGCTTGAAATCAACAACGGTGGTCGACAGGTTGGCAGCCATGAGGATATGACACCAGCGGCCAGATTGGCTGCTCTTGAGCCGGGACATGACGATGTATCCGATGTTGAGGCGGCTACGCCGTTGGTTGAAAGTGATGAGGTTCGGGCTGATCAGTTTACGCGGCAAAAGCGGATGATGGACGAGTTGATCCGGCTTCAATCTCACGGGTGCGAAGTGATAATCGACCTTGCAGTTTTGGGCGGTCGGTCCCTGTCAGACCCTGATGGTTTTGCCGATGCGGTCACTGTTTCCGGTAGCTCCCGTGCTCCTGCCGTGACGCTGGTGTCTGACCAGGTTGACGACACCACGGGCGACAATGCCAAGGGTGAGGCAGCGCAGGCAGCTGACGGGGCGGCTAAAGGCTGGGAGGGCGATGGAGACCAGTGGTCGAGCGACGACTTGGCGCGTGCCCTTGGTTTCGAGCAAGACGATAGGTCACATTCGACATCGGACGATGAAATGACCGCTGGCGTCGAAGAGCATCTGGCCAGCCTCAGGGCCAAGCCCACCGACCAGACAGGCACTGTATCCACCAGACCTACCCCCTATGGCACAGCCAACCGCTTCGATGACAGATGAAAAATGGCCTGAACTGACCAAGGCGGAAGCTCCGGAGCTGCATTGATGGGGTAATCTTAAGGCTTGATGGAAATCTCGACAAATAGAGCATATTCGTGAGCGGTGTTAGCCCGGTGTTAGCCTAGCGTTTTCGTGGTGGCTTATGAAGAATCTAATTATTTGAAATTATTGGCGCACCCGACAGGATTCGAACCTGTGACCTCTGCCTTCGGAGGGCAGCACTCTATCCAGCTGAGCTACGGGTGCATCCGTGGCGCCTGGCGGGCCGGTTCAGCCCCGAGGGGCCCGAACATTGCGTCGCGAGGCAGCTGATATCCGGTCTTCTAGCCGATCACGCTCGGCGCATCAACGTCGAAAATGCGTTCCCGTGAGGGAAACGACGGTGGCGGGAAGGGGTCTGGCAAGCCGCTCGGCACGATATGGTCTGTGCCGCGGCTTTGCGCCGCTCACTGGGGCTGAAATCCTTTGCGCAATCCCGCGCCGTGGGGCATCAGGCGACCTTGCGCCAGGGTTCCTCGCGGACGAATGCCATCAGCTGTTCCGAGGTCATGGGACGCGCCAGCGCATAGCCCTGCAACGTGTCGCAGCCGATATCGCGCAGGATGCCGGCATGCTCCATGGTCTCCACACCTTCGGCCACCACCTTGATGCCGAGCGACTGGCCGATATCGATGATCGACGCCACCAGGTTGCGCTGGCTGGGAGATGAAACCAGCGGCGAGATCAGCTGCCGGTCAATCTTCAGCCGTGTCGGCTTGACCTGCACGAGGCTGACGATCGAAGCAAAGCCGGTGCCGAAATCATCGATCTCGATATCGATGCCCAGGGATTTGAGGTGGGCGATGTTGGCGACGATGGTTTCGTTCTTGTCATCGAGAAAGATCGATTCGAGCAGCTCGAACGACAGCGTGCCGCGCTCGAAGCTGAGCCCGTTGAGGCTTTCGATGAGATCGTCGTCATAAAGCCGGCCGGCGGAAACATTGACTGACATCTTGGGAATCGAGATCCCGGCGGCCTTCCAGCGCGTTGACTGCCACAAGGTTTGTTCCAGGATGGCGCGGTCGATCAGCGGAACCACGTTGAGTTCCCCCGCGGTCTTCAGGAATGCATCCGGCGAAAGCACGCCTTCGCTCGGATGGATCCAGCGGGCGAGCGCTTCCACGCCAATGATATCGAGTGTCCTGGCGTCGAATTGCGGCTGGAAAAAGGGCACGAACTCGCTGCGGTCCAGGCCGTTGAGAATGTCGTCGGCGACCCGCTTGTTGCGGATGATCTCGGCCTTGAGCGAACTGTTGAAGAACTCGCACCTGTTCCGGCCGTTGCTCTTGGCACGGTAGAGAGCGATGTCCGCGTCAATCAGCAATCTCTTGCCGCAATGCTTGTTGCCTGGTTCCGCCATGGCAACGCCAATGCTGACCCCGAAGCGGCATTCATGGCCCTCATAGGGAACCGGTTCGCGCATCTTGGTGATGATCCGGTTGGCGAGCGATTCGAGTTCCGCCTCGCCGGCCTCGGAAGTCGTGGCGATGATGAATTCGTCGCCGCCGATGCGGGCAACGAAATCGTTGGCGCGTGTGCTCGCCGACAGCACCGATGCGGCATGGACCAGCATCGCGTCACCGGCTGCATGTCCCAGCGTGTCGTTGATCTGCTTGAACCGGTCGAGATCGATATGCAGCAACGCGGTGACCCTGTTTCCGGCTGCGCCATCGTTCAGCATTTCATCGAGAAAGCGCCGGTTGGGCAGACCGGTCAGGCTGTCGTGAAGGGAGTTGCGCTCCATCTGGGCGCGTGCCTCTTCCAGTTCCTGGTTGCGCGCCTCGGCGCTTTGCTTGGCCGCCAGCAGGCTGGCGTTGAGTTCGACATCCGCGGACACGTCCCAGACCACACCGATCAGGAATCGTGATCCGTTTCCATCAGCGTGGACCGCTCCGATGGAGCGTACCCATCGGGTTGTGCCGTCAAGCGAGCGGATCCGGAAATTCGAGTTGTAGTCGCCGCCCGTTGATACCGCGTCTTCAAACTCTTCAGTGGCCTTTGCAAGGTCATCGGGATGGACCGCATTGGCCCAGGTTTCCTTTGTAATCCGCTTGATGTCATCGGTGAGACCGAAAAGCTCCCGGATCCGTGTGTCCCAGTTGATTTCCCAGGTGTCGAGGTTGACTTCCAGAACGCCTATTTTCGATGTTTCCAGCGCAAGCTTGTGCCTCTGCGACAATCGCTGGAGCTGACCTTGCCGGCGGTTGATCTCCTGAATGTGCGTCTGGCGAATATCGTTGAGATAGCCCGCGATCAGGATGGGCAGTATGACCAGCAAGCCGGCAAGCAGGATCACCGACCGGATCTGCCAGGCATTGTCAGGGGTTGTCGACCATCCGCCAGCGGGGACGGCCGCGATCTGCCAGCTGCCGCTCGGCAGGGAGACCTGCGAAGTGACCGGCTCGTCGCCGAAAATGCCTGGGTCGCCGAAGAACACGGCTCCGGTCTCGCCCGTGGCGTCTTGACCGCGAATGGCTATCTTCAGAGGCAGGTTGAGGTCCGACAGGCCACTGGCCGCATAGAGCCGTTCAGTGTCAACCACCGCTGCAACCAGGCCCCAGAGATGCCGGTCACCGGACTGGTTCTCGACAAACACCGGAAAACGCCCGACAAATCCTTGGCCGCCCTGCAGCAGGTTGACCGGTCCGGCCAGCACCATCTGCTTGGATGCGACCGCGCGCAGCGCTGCTTCCCGTTGCATTTCGTTCCTGCGATAGTCGAGGCCGATGGCCTTCTCGTTGCCTTCGACCGGGTACATCAGGCTGATGACCATTCCCGGAGCACCGGCGATGTTGCGCAGTTGCGAATGTTCGCCCACAAGCCCGGCTGCGATCTTGCTGAACTGGACCTGGTCCATAGCCGGTTGCGTGGCGATAACCGAGACAAGCCCCCGGACCAGCTGGATATTGCTGGTGATGTTGCCTTCCAGTTTCGCCCGCACAAGGCCGAGTTGCTCGCTGACCTTTACCCTGGCACCCTGATGATGGACGATGCGGTTCTGGTACTCGGCGAACACGCCGGTTGCCACCGTGACCGCAAGCGCAATCCCGGCAGCAAGAACAGTTGGCCGTGACAGCAGGTGCGGGCGCCTGGGTTTGGGGTTTGAATTGCCTGGCATTGCTGTCTACTTGTCGCTGTTCTCGAGGTCTGTAAGTTCTGCGACGGCATGAGGCCGCCGCCGTGCTTCAAAAAGAATGCTAATTCAGAAGTGTGTAATAAATGCCTAAGGCCGTATTGCTTCCGATATCGGTTTGAAGTTTTGTTCTTGTTAAGCTTTCGTGGGAGCAACACTGGTTCTTGTCGACTGCGATGTCGGGCAAACAGGGCCGTAGAAGGTCATGTCCTGCGACAAGCTTGCAGAGCTTGTTAATGGGTAACACCGCTGCTTGAGCTGACTGCGTCGGTTTTTCCCGAACGCGCATGACAAACCATTTCCCAGATGATTTAATGAGTTCGCCGGCGTGCAACCGATCAGGGAGAAGGATCGGAAGTGGAGGTCGCCGGCACCACGGGGCGCGCCGATGAAAGCGCTTCCATTTTGGAATTTTCGGGAGGAAAGAATGCTTAGATTGAAATCCGTAAAGACGTTGGTGATTGCTTCCGCGGTCTCGCTTGCCGCGGCGACTGGCGCTCTGGCGTTTCCGGACAAGGCGATCGAATACATCATCCCGTTCGGCCCGGGCGGTGAATCCGATATTTCCGCCCGCTTTCAGCAGCCCTTCTTCAAGGACAAGTTCGGCCAGGATCTGGTGGTTTCCTACAAGCCGGGCGGCGGCGGTGCCGTCGGCTGGGCACAGCTCAACTCGATGGCCGGCGATGGCTATACCATCATGGGCATCAACCTGCCGCATATTGTCATCCAGCCCGCCCAGAAGGATGTCGGCTACACGACGGAAGACATCAACGCCTTCTACATGTTTCACTACACACCCGATGCGATCGTCGTGACTGCTGACAGTCCTTACCAGGCGCTTGAGGACCTGATCGCCGACGCCAAGGCCAATCCTGGCGCGCTGACCATGTCCGGCTCGGGCAAGGCCACCGCCAATCACCTGGCGCAAATCCGCTTTGACAAGATGGCCGGCATCAAGACCACCTATGTGCCTTTCAAGGGCACCGGCGCGTCGACCACCGCCAACCTCGGCAAGCAGGTCAAGGCGCAGTGGGGTTACACCACCGTTGGTGCGGCCCAGGGCGACGCGGTCCGGATGTTGGCGGTGGCCATGGAAGAACGCCATCCGCTGTTCCCCGATGTGCCGACCTTCAAGGAACTTGGCTTCGAGATGGTTGGCGGTGCCTATCGCGGCATGGCCGTCCCCAAGGACACGCCGGCTGATACTGTCAAGGCATTGTCCGACATGTTCGGCGAAATCAACGCCGACGAGGCATTCCGCAAGCAGATGCTCGACGGCGGGTTTGCCCTGCTCGATGTCGGTGCCGACGGCATGGCGGAGTTCATGAAGGCCCGCAAGGACGAATATGTCGAGGCGGCAACGGAAGCGGGCCTGCTCAACTGATCCATCGCCTTGCGCCCGGGCCGGGATGGCCCGGGTGTTTCTTGCGGGCAGTGTGACACGAGCCAAAGAGGCGACCGCTCGCCATAGGGCAGTATCCTTGGGCGCTCGCACTCGAGCTGAATGGACAATCCGACATGGATTTTGAACATCTGGCCAATGCGCTGACATTGACCAATCTGGCGCTTGCGCTGTTCGGCGTTGTCGCAGGCACGGTCATCGGATCGATCCCGGGCCTTTCTGCCACCATGGCGGTCGCGGTGCTGGTGCCGATCACCTTTGCCATGACACCGGCTTCGGCGCTGATCCTTCTCGGCGCGATCTACACCGGCGCAATCTATGGCGGCGCCTATTCCGCCATCCTGCTCAATACGCCCGGCACGCCATCGGCCATCGGCACCACCTTTGACGGCTATCCCATGGCCAAGCGCGGTGATGGTGACCTGGCCGTCGCCATCGCCTGCTATGCCAGTGTTTTCGGCGGCATGATCGGGGCACTGGCGCTGCTGCTGCTGGCGCCGCCGCTGTCCTCGGTCGCGCTTGCGTTCGGGCCGGTCGAGTATCTCTGGCTCTCGATCTTCGGCCTGTCGCTGATCGCTTCGCTGTCGACCGGCAATGTGCTCAAGGGGCTGGCGGGCGGCGCTTTCGGCCTGCTGCTGTCCTGCGTCGGGGTTGCCGAGATTTCCGCCGACATCCGGCTGACCTTCGGCAGTCCCACCATGATCGGCGGCATCGAAGTTGTCGGCGCGCTGATCGGACTTTACTGCATACCGGTGCTGATTGATCTTGTCGCAACGCCGGAGCGCCATCTCAAGGTCGACAAGGGCGGCCGGGCGGTCCGGTTCCGCGAAGGCGCGATCATAGCCTGGCGCTCGAGGTTCAACCTGTTGCGGTCCTCGATCATCGGAACGCTGATCGGGATTCTTCCGGGAGCGGGCGGTTCCGTCGCAGGCCTCGTTGCCTATTCCGAAGCCAAGCGTACCGCCAGACCCGACCAGAAATTCGGCGAGGGCGAACCCGATGGCATCATGGCGACGGAAGCCGCCAACAACGCCACCGTCGGCGGCGGTTTCATCCCCACGCTGGTGCTCGGCATTCCAGGCACGCCGCCGGATGCGGTCATCCTGGGCGCGCTGCTGGTGCAGGGGGTTCGGACCGGGCCGACACTGTTCGAGGGCGGCGGATCGATCGTCTACACCTTCATTTTCGGCCTGTTCATAGCCACCATCCTGATGCTGCCCACGGGCCTCTTGATCGGCCGCTATGCCTACAAGACGATCGTGACCATCCCCAAGACCATCCTGGTTCCGTCGGTTGGCTTCATGACCATCATCGGCACCTTCGCCATCCGCAATTCGATTTCCGATGTTATCATCATGATCGTGCTGGGGACGGTCGGCTGGGTTCTGTCGCGCTTCGGCTTTGCCGCGTCCCCGATCGTGCTGGGGCTGATCCTTGGTCCGATCGCAGAGCAGGGCTTCGTCCAGGCCTGGATCATCGGCGAAGCCACCGGCAATCTCGCGGGCATGTTCTTTGGCCGGCCGATCTCGCTGGCGATCATCGCCTTCACCATCCTGTCGCTGCTCTACCCGGTCATTCAGGGCAGGCGGGCCAGGAAACTTCTCGATATGCAGGCGGGTTCTAATGCCAAGACAGACGATTGAGTTATCATCCAGAACCGGCAGGAAAGACATCGGGACACTGATCGTCGCGAGTGTGTTCATCTGCCTGGGTCTGATAACGCTCTACGACGTGACGACCTATTCGGACACCGATTCCGTGGTTTTCCCGACCTTTGTCGCCTATGCCCTGATCTTCTGTTCGGTGCTGGTGATTATCGCGTCCTGGCTCAGGCCGAGCCAAAGCAACGGGTTCGGAAGCGGCGACTGGTGGCGCAGGCTGCTGCTGGTGGCAACCATGCTGGTTGCCTGCCTCATCATGCCGGTCAGCGGTTTTCTGCCGGCAACGGCAATCGCTTTCGCCGGTGGGCTGTTCGCCGCGCGCCACGAGGGTTGGGATACCCGGAGCGCGGTGGTTTTCGCGGCGTCGGGCATCGCGATCATGGCTGGTTTCTATGCCCTCTTCCGCTTTGCACTGGGCGTGCCGCTGCCGTGATCCGGCGCGCGTGGCTTCTCGGCCTCACGTCACATGTTTGCGCCAGTCGTGCTCTTCCTTGAAGCCCAGCATCTCGCGGATCTTGCGGTTTGAATAAAGCGCTTCATGCTCGCCCATCTCGCGGGTCAGCGGCACGCCAGGGAAGAACCGCTCGGCGATCTCGGCGGTCGGCATGTCGACCGAATTGGTGTCGTTGCCGGCGTTGAACACCTGGTAGCCGAGGCCGTCGGTCTTCAGGCAGCGGTCGACGATCTGGCCGAGATCACGCGCGTCGATATAGCAGAAGATGTTGCGGCGGCGGACGCCCGGATCGGCGAAGAAACCGGGGAACCGGTCATACTCATGCGGCTCCATCACATTGCCGATCCTTAACGCATAGATATCGAAGCCTGAGCGGCGCTGGAAGCTGCGTGCCGTTTGTTCATTGACGACCTTGGACAGTCCATACGAGTCCATCGGGTTGACGTCCATGTCCTCTTCGACCGGCAACGACGCCGGGCTGACTTCGCCATCGGCGAAGCAGACGCCGTAAGTGGTTTCAGAGGAGGCGATGATGATCTTGCGGATGCCGAGCTTCACCGCAGCCTCGATGACGTTGTAGGTGCCGACCGTGTTGACGCGGAAGGTCTCATTGTCTGGACGGATGAGAATTCGCGGCACGGCGGCGAAGTGGACGACGGCGTCGAACTTCGGAACGCCTGTTCCGGGCTCCAGCTCATCGAAATTGGCGTAGCTGGTCAGGACGTTGAACATCTGCCCGGAATCGGTGATGTCGGCGGTGAGATTGTCGACGCCGGGATGGTTGAGAGGCGTCAGGTCGACATTGACCACCCGGTGCCCCTGGTCGAGAAGATAGGGAACCACATGTTTTCCGGCCTTGCCGGAGCCTCCGGTGAACAATATGCGCATCGTTGTCTCCTCCATCTTTCATGCTCTTGATGCAGCGCGTCAGACGCTGCGTCCGGCGGCGGCCCCGGAGGACCACGCCCATTGAAAATTGTGCCCGCCGAGGTGGCCGGTCACGTCCATCACTTCGCCGATGAAGTGCAGACCGGGAACCAGCCGGCTTTCCATGGTCTTCTGGTTTAGCTGGTTTGTATCGACCCCGCCAAGGGTGACCTCGGCTGTCCTGTAGCCCTCGGTGCCGCCGGGCACGATGCCGAAATTCCGGATGCCGGCGACGATCTCTTCTATCGCGCTGTTGCTCAGGTCCGCCAGCCGCGGCGGTGTTGTGTCGGCCTCGCTGCCCAGTTGCTGCGCCAGCCGCTTGGTCAGAACGTCGCCGAGAACCGTCCAGACCGATGCCTTGGGTCGCGTCGTCCGTCCGGCCTTGATATGGGACGCCAGGTCCAGACCGGGCGCAAGATCGATCGTGACCGTGTCACCCTCGCGCCAGTAGGAGGATACCTGCAGCATCGCAGGGCCCGAGAGCCCCCGATGGGTGAACAGCATGGCTTCGTCAAACGCGGTGCCATTGCACGATGCATGGACATCAAGCGCGACGCCCGAAAGGCTGCCCCAGCTCTCATGCATGTTGGAGGCCCAGGTGAACGGCACCAGCCCGGCCCTGGTCTCGGTCACATCATGACCGAATTGCCGGGCGAGTTCGTAGCCAAGCCCTGTGGCGCCCATCTTGGGGATGGACTTGCCGCCAGTAGCCACGACCAGTGAACGTGACTGCCATGTGCCGGCGCTGGTGCGTGTCTCAAAGCCGCCGTCCACCTGCGTGACCTTGGTGATGTCCGTCGCCAGTTCCAGCCGGGCCCCGGCCTCGCGCATGTCACTGGTCAGCATGGCGATGATCTCGCGCGCCGACCCGTCGCAGAACAATTGCCCCAGTGTCTTTTCGTGAAACGCGATGCCGCGGGTTTTCACGCGGTCGATGAAATCATGCTGGGTGAAGGATTTGAGCGCAGAGATGGCGAAATGCGGGTTGTTGGAAATGAAATTTTTCGGCGTGCAGTGCAGATTGGTGAAGTTGCAGCGTCCGCCGCCGGATATGCGGATCTTCTCGCCCGGCGCCTTGGCATGGTCGATCACCACGACCGAGCGGCCGCGCTGCCCGGCTTCGATGGCGCACATCATGCCCGCGGCACCCGCGCCCAGAACGACGACATCCGTTTTGGTGATGGCTGACATTGAGGCTCCGGATTGTGGCTGCCCGGCAAGACCGGCAGCCTGGGCATGAGATCGATCCCAATACCAGACCGTTCGGCCGCGACAAACCCCGCAGATCCGAGAATTCCGCCCCAGTCTCGGCAGTTGCCAGCAGCGCATCGCTGCCTGTAGGTAGATTCAGGACTTCAGCGGGATTGACCATGGCCACTTACTCCTTCGACCTCGATCCCGTTTCCGTGAGCATCGACCTGAGCGTCGGCCATATCGCCGAACTGAAGATCCGCGATGGAAACCGCATATTGTCCCCGCTTCACCGGGCCCCGTGGGTCGATGACCCGGAAGCGGACTTTCCGCCCGACACGCCGGCCAACGTCCGAAGGTTGTCGGGCGATTTCTTCTGTGCCCCCTTTGGCCGCAACGATATAGAGGAAGGACCTCCGCACGGCTGGAGCGCTAACAGCGCCTGGGATCACATCGAAACCACCCGGCAGGAGAACCGGTTGACGGCTGTCTTCCGGCTGCAGCGGAAGGTTATGGGAGCGATCGTTGAAAAGCGGATTTCGCTGATCGCCGGGCATCCGTTCATCTATCAGGAGCACAGCCTCACGGGCGGAGAAGGGGCAGTCTCGGTTGCCCATCATGTGATGGTTCACATGGCAGGTGGAGGAGATCTGGCGATCTCGCCGAAACGGCTGGCGCAAACGCTGCCGGAACCTCTGGAGACAGATCCCGCACGCGGCCGCTCTCTCCTGGCAGCCGGGACCGAGACGGCCGACCTCGCATGTTTTCCGCTCGCCGATGGGGGGGGGGCGGACCTGACCGCGTACCCGTTGGGCGATGCGCATGAGGATTTTGCCGCGCTGGTTGAACGACCAGGTCATTCGCTGGGCTGGAGCGTTGTAAGCCGCAAGCTTGAGTGCGACCGGGTCATTGTGCTCAAGCGTCCCGACACGCTGCCGCTCACCATGCTCTGGATGAGCAATGGCGGACGCCACTATGCGCCGTGGTCCAGCCGTCATACCGGTGTCCTGGGCATCGAGGACGCACGGGCGTCACCACTTGGTCACGCCGATTCGTGCCGGGAGAACAGCTTGAACCAGAGAGGCATTGCAACGGCATTTCAACTTGAAGAGGGAATGGCGACAACAGTTCGCCAGATCATCGGAGCCTGCGCGTCCGGGAAGGATGGCGATTCGATTCGCGATGTAACGGCGGAGACAGACCGATTGATTTTGAGGTCACAGGATGGTCGGGTCGGCACCCTAGCCTATGATCCGGCTTTTCTGTCTGCGTGAAAATGATCGGGATGAAGTTGATCGGGCATCTGTTCATCTGCGGTCGGGAATAACGGGCCGAACCAGTTTCCGGTGATTCGATCATGGCACCGGAGAGAATACGCAGCCTCCCTCATCAGAAAGGAGGCTGCGCGAGGTGTTACAAGCCTTGGCCTGATCAGCAGGGCGCTTCGTAGACGCGGCCATAGGCGTCGCGATAGCGGCACATGCCGGGAGTGGTTGCTGCACCGATGAGAGCCCCGGCGGCACCGCCAATCAGGGCGCCGCCTGCGACATTGTTGCCCGTCGCTGCGGCGATCAGGGCGCCGGTGCCGGCTCCGACAGCCGCGCCGCCTGCGGCACGCTTTTCGGTGGTGGTGCAGCCGGCGGCGGCCAGAAGGGATACCGCGGCGAGGGTGGAAAGAACGAGTCTGGTCATCAAAGGCTCCATCTTGATGCATGAACTACAAACGGACGCAAACTCACTCGAACGAGGATTGATGCTTCCGGGCCACGGTCTCATTGTACAGGATAACGATGGCTGACACCATCATGGCGATGCTCATCGCAAGTGCAAGCGTTGAAATCAACATGGTCAGTCCTTTCGGGTCATCTTTCATTCGTTTCGTCTAGTAAACGCTGATGAACCGGATTTGGTTGCATTGCTCCTCAAGATATTTTGCGCCGGGTCCTTTCTGGCGGAATCCGCGAGGGCAGGGGTCTGGTGGAACAGATCCCGGCAACACGCCCATCCATGATTTTGAGAGCCCACCACGCGTGGTCCTTCGGGATGCAGCCTGAAACGGATGATTGCCTTGGTGTATCGAGGCGGGCCTACTGGCGGTTCATGCCCGAGCGATGTGCCCATCCGGTCATGCGCATCTCGAGCCATGCCATAAGCGCGTACATGACGATGCCTTCGATGGCGAGCATCACCAGTCCGGCAAACACCAGCGGCACGTTGAATTGGCTCTGGGCTGCCAGCATCATGTGCCCCAGGCCGGAATTTGCCGCCACGGTCTCGGAAATCACCGAGCCGACGAAGGCAAGTGTGATGGCGATCTTCAGCGAGCCGAAGAAATAGGGCATCGACCGCGGGATGCCGACCTTGAGCATGATGTCGAGCTTCTTGGCGCCAAGCGCCCGCAGCACGTCTTCCATCTCAGGCTCGATGGTGGCAAGGCCGGTTGCGACATTGACCACGATCGGGAAGAAGGCGATCAGAAACGCGGTCAGGATGGCCGGCACCGTGCCGATGCCGAACCAGATCACCAGGATCGGCACGACCGCGACCTTGGGAACGGCGTTGAAGCCGATCATCAGCGGATAGAGGCCCTTGTAGATAAAGCGCGACCAGCCGACGAGCAGTCCGAGCGCCAGTCCGCCGGCGACCGCCAGGGCAAACCCCACAAGGGTGGTGTAGAGCGTTTGCAGCGAATTCTTCCAGATTGCCGGCCAGTAGTCGACGATCGACTGGGCGACAACCGACGGCGCCGGGAGGATGTAGACCGGCAGGCTGAGGCCGCGCGATGCAGCTTCCCAGAGTGCAAACAGCGTGATGGTATAGATCCACGGCGCAAGGTCGGTGAAATCACGTTTGGGTCGGGCCTCGGCCATCAGACTGCCTCCGCCTGTTGCGCCCGTGCCGTGGCGATATGGCCGCGCAGATCGTGGACGACATCGGTAAACTCGGCTTCGAACATGATTTCCAGATCCCGGGGGCGCGGGAAATGCACCTCGCGTTCAGTGATGATCTTGCCCGGACGGGCGCTCATTACGAAGATCCGGTCCGCCAGGAACACCGCTTCGCGCAGATCGTGGGTGACAAGCACCACGGTGACATCGGTTGAAAAATGCAGGTCCCGGATCACGCACCAGAGTTCTTCGCGGGTAAAGGCGTCGAGCGCCCCGAACGGCTCGTCCAGCATCAAGAGGTCCGGCTCGTGGATCAGCGCCCGGCATAGGCTGGCGCGCTGCTGCATGCCGCCCGAAAGCTGCCAGGGATACTTCGAGCCGAAGCCCTTCAGCCCCACGGTCTCAAGCAGGTGCTCGGCCTTTTCGGCATATTCCTTGCGGTGGGTGCGGATCCGGCCGCGATGCTTTTCCACGATCTCGAGCGGCAGCAGGATGTTGTCGAGTGTCGTCCGCCACGGCAGCATTGTCGGGTTCTGAAACGCCATGCCGACGATCGAGACCGGCTCGGTGACCCGCTCTCCAGCCACGCTGACGGTGCCTGTCTGGGGAATGTAGAGACCGGTGACCAGTTTCATGAGAGTAGACTTGCCGCACCCTGACGGTCCGACGACGGCTGCGAATTCACCCTTTTTCACGGCCATTGTCAGGCCTGAAACCGCCAGCGTTCCTTCAGCGCCGCCGTAACGCATGTCGACATTTTCAATGCCGACCATCGGCACGGCAGAAGGATTGGTCATGGTCTGGTCCCGCCTGGCCCGCTGCTGTCAACGCGCCATTGTCCTGTGCAGCGGGTCCCGGTCACGGGACCCGCGGTTGAAAGCCCCGTGTCAGGGAAGCATACGCTCTTCTTTCGGCGCAAGGTAGGAGCTGTCGAACACCTTGTCCGCAGCCGGCGGGTTGGCAACGCCCATTGATGTCTTGAGGAACTCCATCGACTGCGTCAGCTTGGCAGGATCGATGCCGCCAAAGCCGTTGGCAACCACCGCGGGCGTCTTGATCGACTGGGCGATCGCCATGTTGAGGCGGTCAAGCTCGACGTCCTTGTTGAGCACTTCATTGCGCGGGATCACGAACCCGACGGCTGCTTCCGGGTCTGCGACCGTGTCCTGGAAGCCCTTGGTCAGCGCCTTGATGAAGCCCTTGACCGCATCGGGATTGGCTTCGGCGAAATCGGAATTGACCATCACCACGTTGCCGTAGAGATCAAGCCCGTTCTCGGCCATCATGATCAGCGCGATGTCGTCCGGATCGACCCCCTGGGCCTTCAGGTTGATCACCGAGGAAAAGGAGAAGCCGAAGATCGCGTCGACCTGGCCCTGCGCCAGCATCGGCTCGCGGACTGGGAAGCCAACGTTTTCGATGGTGATCGTGCCCGTGTCGATGCCTGCGACGGAAGCAAAGGCCGGCCACTGGCCGAACGCCGCGTCCGGTGGAGGCGCGCCGAGCTTCTTGCCTTCGAGCGATTTCGGATCCTCGCTCACACCGAGGCTCTTGCGTCCGATGACGGCAAACGGCGGGCGCTCATAGGCCATCATTACCGCCTTCACCTTGCCGTCCGGGTTTTCCTCGAGGAACTTGATCAGAGCATTAACGTCGCCAAAGCCCATGTCATAGGCGCCGGTCGCCACCCGCGGGATCGATTCGCGGCTGCCGGCGCCGCTGTCGATGGTGACGTCCAGGCCTTCATCCTTGAAGTAGCCCTTGTCGAGCGCGATGAAGAATGGCGCGGAGGGCGCCTCGAATTTCCAGTCGAGTGTGAATTTGACGGCTGTTTCTGCCTGGGCCGCGCTGGCCGAGATTGCGAGTGCAGCGCAAACACCGAGAATATGACGCATGATTTTCCCCTGTGGAGGTTTTTCGGTTCTTGTTGGGCTGCATCCTGAAAAGCAAATGATGAAAAATCAAGCGGAAAAATCGAATGGCAAAAAAATAAGCAGTATGCCAAAATATTGATCATGAAATCGCGATATCTGATTGTTTAACAGACCGAATTTTGCCGATGCGGCCTTGCGTTACCTGTGGTCTTTTCAGATGATCGGGCTCGACACGATCAAAGGGCGCCGATGACTTCCCTGTATCCTCTTCCCAAGGCCGAAGGCGGCATGGCCATGCAGCGGACCCGCGGCGCAGGGCGCCTGTCGGTCAAGCTGTCCGCCGGTCAAAGCCGCATCGACCGGCTTTTTCAGGAAGGTTCCGCCCGTATCCGTCTCCCGCGCGTGGCCCGAGGGGCCCCGCTTGAGGCCGTACTGATCAACACCGCGGGCGGCCTGACCGGTGGCGATCGCATGGAATGGCAATTCGAGGCAGGCGAGGGCGCGGCGCTGCTGCTTGCCACTCAGGCCTGCGAGAAAACCTACAAGGCGCAGGGCGACAGTGAAGCCCGGGTCTCTGTGCAATTGAAGCTGAATGCCGGAAGTTCCTTGGCCTGGTTGCCGCAGGAAACCATCCTGTTTGACCGGGCGCGGCTGGCGCGAAGCATAGAGGTGGATATGGCTCCCGGAGCCCGACTGCTGATGGTGGAGCCGGTGGTCTACGGCCGCCTCGCCATGCGGGAGGCCGTTACCGAGGGCCAGTTCCATGACCGCTGGCGCATCCGCGAGGCAGGGCACCTGGTTCACGCCGAGGACATGAGGCTTGGGCCGATGATTGCCAAAGCCTTGAGCCGTCCGGCAGTGGCAAATGGCGGGCTGGCGATGGCGACCGTGCTGATGATCGCGCCGGATGCGGAGGCCAGGCTGGCCGACGCACGCCGGCTGGTCGGCGGCTGCGGCGGCGCCAGCCACATGATGATTCCTCCGGGTGCCGGCCAAGGCGCCGGAACTGGCAAGCTTCTTGCTCGCATTGTTGCAGGCGACAGCTATGAACTGCGCAAAGTGCTGGTACCATTGATCCGCCTGCTCAATCCTGCGGGCGGCATGCCGAAAGTCTGGTCGATTTGAGAGAGGCGCCATGAACCTGACACCGAGGGAAAAAGACAAACTGCTCATCGCCATGGCCGCCATCGTGGCGCGCAAACGGCTGGAGCGGGGCGTCAAGCTCAACCATCCCGAAGCCATCGCGCTAATCACCGATTTTGTCGTCGAAGGCGCGCGCGACGGCCGCCCGGTGGCCGATCTGATGGAGGCCGGCGCCCATGTGGTCACCCGCGACCAGGTGATGGATGGCATCGCCGAAATGATCCACGACATCCAGGTCGAGGCAACGTTCCCCGACGGCACCAAACTGGTGACCGTGCACGAACCGATCCGCTAGGAAAAGTCCGGTGAATCCGAAATCTCCCCTCGACGCCGCCCTTTTGTCAGAGCAGTATTTGCAATGCACGAAAGTGCTTCATCCTGACGGCGTGACCAATTGAGGGCGCCGCGTTGACCACAAGAGGAACTTCACGATGATCAAACGCTTTTTCATGACGACCGCGGCCCTTGTTGCCGCTACGGCTCCGGCCTTTGCGCACCTCGATCCTGCCGAGCATGGCTCGTTCGCGGCGGGTATTTCGCATCCGCTCTTCGGTCTCGACCATGTCTTGGTGATGCTGGCTGTTGGCCTCTGGGCGGCTTCGCTCGGTGGACGCGCCATGCTGGTCGTCCCCGCAAGCTTCGTTGGCGCGATGGGGCTCGGGTTTGCCGCCGCGATCGCTGGCGTGCCGCTTCCCTTCGTCGAACCGGTGATCTTGGCCTCGATCATTTTCATCGGCATCATGGTGGCCTTGGCGCTGCCTTTCTCGGTTGCCGGAATGGCGGTGTCGGTCGGCTTCTTTGCGGTATTTCATGGCCATGCGCACGGCGGTGAACTCGGCCAGGCCGGGGCGGCAAGCTTTGCCATCGGCTTCATGCTTGCAACCGCGGCGCTGCATGCCACCGGCATTGCGCTCGGCCTGGGTTTCTCCCGGCTTCAGGCATCTGCCGGGAAGGCCTATTTGACCCGCTCGGCAGGTCTTGCAACTGCCGCTGCCGGGTTGGCGCTGGCATTCGCCGGCTGATCGGAACAGGCTACGGAGAAATGACAATGGTCCCAGGTGAAATCATTACGAAAGAAGGCGATATCGAACTCAACGCGGGCGCGGCCACGGTCACGCTCAAGGTCGCCAACACCGGTGACCGGCCGGTGCAGGTGGGCAGCCATTATCATTTCTTCGAAACCAACGAGGCCCTGAGCTTCGACCGTGAAAGGGCGCGTGGCCAGAGGCTCGATATAGCCGCTGGCACCGCTGTCCGGTTTGAACCGGGCCAGGAACGCGACGTGACCCTCGTGCCGCTTTCGGGCGGCCGTGAGGTCTATGGATTTCAGCAGAAGGTGATGGGGAAACTCTGAAGGTTTCGCTGCGCCTGAACAGGGGGAAGGAGAACCCGTATGTGCCATGTATGCGTGATCAACAACGTCAAGTCCTCAATGCTGTCGCGCCGTGATTTCTTCCGCAAATCCGCGGCCGCCGGGCTCGCTGCCACGGCGGCGGGCGCTGTTTCCGCCCGCCCGGCCCTGGCCCAGGCAACCGGCAAGGTGGTCGATCTCACCCACACGCTTGACGGCGATTTCCCGACATTCGATGGCAAGCCTGGAATCCTTTACACCGAGAACGTCAATTTCGATGCTTCCGGCTACCAGCTCTGGGAACTGACCATTTTCGAGCACTCCGGCACCCATATCGATGCGCCGCTGCACTTCTCCAAGGACGGCACATCGGTGGCCGAACTCGATCCGCAAAACCTGATCTGTCCGCTCTGCATCATCGATATCAAGGCCAAGGCTGCCGACGAGCCGAATTCGATGGTCGAGCCCGAAGACATCGAGGCCTATCTCAGCGCTCACGGCGACATCCCCGAAGGCGCCTGCGTGGCCATGAACTCAGGCTGGCAGGACAAGGTCGGCGATGCCAGTTACCGCAACAACGCGGAAGGCAATTTCGCCTTTCCGGGCTTTTCCAAGGCTGCGACTGACATGCTGGCCGAGATGGGCGCGGCCTCGATCGCGGTTGACACGCTTTCGCTCGATCCGGGCAATTCGGCGGATTTCGCCGTCCATTACTCATGGCTCCCGGGTGGACGTTTTGGCATCGAGAACATCGCCAATCTCGATGCTCTGCCCGCGAGCGGGGCCACCCTGTTTGTCGGTGCTCCAAAGCACCGCAACGGCACCGGCGGTCCCGCCCGCATCATGGCCATGGTCTGATGGCCCGCAAACCCGCAAATCCCATCGAGATATGGCGAGCCTATGCCGGTCTCGGCATGCTCGCCCTGGAGGCGCAGGCCGTGGTGGGCATGCGGCTGCTTGGGATGAGTGGCGCCTGGCCGGTCGGCAAGAACGAGAACCGGAAAATGCTGTCGGAAAAGCCGCCGGCGTTTTCCAAGGCGGCCACCGCGGCGGCCAGAAAGGCGGCGTCAGGCGCAAGGCCGGATCAGGTCCTCTCGGCTGCCGTCAAGCCGCTGGCGCAAACCGCACGGGCAAACCGCAAGCGTCTCGCCGCCAAGGCGGGGTTTCGCGGGACGAAAGCATGAGCCGATTGAAGAAGATCGTTCGAAAAGGGTTGGGATTTGGTCTGGCCGGCCTGCTGGCGACCTCCACGCTGGCCGATGACAAGCCCGATTGCATCGATCCGCAGACCCAGATGGAAATGACCTATTGCGCCAGTGTCGACTATGAGGATGCCGACGCCGATCTCAATGCGCTCTGGCCCGATGTAATCGCCGCTGCAAAACTCAACGACGAATATGTGGCCGACATGGCGCGTGAACGCGGCGTGCCGACAACGGTGGAAGCCCTGCGCGATGCCCAGCGCGCCTGGATCAGGTTCCGCGACGCTCAATGCGAATTCGAAGCCTATGAAGTCTTCGGCGGCACCATGCAGCCGATGGTCGGAAGCCTCTGTCTGGCGCGGCTGACCCGAGAACGCATCACGTTGCTGTCCCAGGCACTTGAGAGCCGCTGATGGCCCGCTTTTTGCATGCTCGACTGACTGAGTGCTAAACCAACCGAGGATCACCGATGCCCGCCAAGATCTCCCGCTCATCCTACGCCGCGATGTATGGTCCGACCGTCGGTGACAAGGTCCGGCTTGCCGACACCGAGCTCTTCATCGAGGTCGAAAAGGACTTCACCACCTATGGCGAAGAGGTCAAGTTCGGCGGCGGCAAGGTGATCCGCGACGGCATGGGCCAATCCCAGGTCACCCGCGCCGATGGTGCCGTCGATACGGTTATCACCAATGCGCTGGTCGTCGATCACACCGGCATCTTCAAGGCCGATATCGGCTTGAAGGATGGCCGCATCGCGTCCATCGGCAAGGCTGGCAATCCCGACACTCAGCCCGGCGTCGACATTATTGTCGGCCCCGGCACCGAGGTGATTGCAGGTGAAGGCAAGATCCTCACCGCTGGCGGTTTCGACAGCCATATCCACTTCATCTGCCCGCAGCAGATCGAGGAAGCCCTGATGAGCGGGCTGACAACCATGCTCGGCGGCGGCACCGGCCCCGCGCACGGCACGCTGGCCACCACCTGCACGCCCGGCCCCTGGCACATCGGCCGCATGATCCAGGCCATGGACGCGTTCCCGATGAACATCGGCCTGTCGGGCAAGGGCAACGCCTCGAAACCGAGAGCGCTCGAGGAAATGATCCTCGGCGGCGCCTGCGCGCTCAAGCTGCACGAGGACTGGGGCACCACGCCGGCGGCCATCGACAATTGCCTCGCCGTGGCCGACCAGTATGACGTCCAGGTGATGATCCACACCGACACGCTCAATGAAAGCGGCTTTGTAGAGACCACTGTCGATGCCATCAAGGGCCGCACCATTCACGCCTTTCACACCGAAGGCGCCGGTGGCGGCCATGCACCCGATATCATCAAGGTCTGCGGGCTGCCGAATGTCCTGCCGTCCTCGACCAACCCGACCAGGCCCTACACGGTCAACACCATCGCCGAGCATCTCGACATGCTGATGGTCTGCCATCATCTGGACAGCTCTATTCCCGAGGACATTGCCTTCGCCGAAAGCCGCATCCGCAAGGAGACCATTGCCGCCGAAGACATCCTTCATGACATCGGCGCCTTCTCGATCATTGCGTCGGACAGCCAGGCGATGGGCCGCGTCGGCGAGGTGATCATCCGCACCTGGCAGACCGCCGACAAGATGAAGCGCCAGCGCGGCGCCTTGCCCGAGGAAACCGGCGACAATGACAATTTCCGCGTCCGCCGCTACATCGCCAAATACACCATCAACCCGGCGATCGCCCAGGGGGTGTCGAAACATATCGGCTCGATCGAGGTCGGCAAACGTGCCGATCTTGTGCTGTGGAATCCGGCCTTCTTCGGCGTCAAGCCCGACATGGTCTTGCTCGGTGGCATGATTGCCGCCGCCCCGATGGGCGATCCCAACGCCTCGATTCCGACCCCGCAGCCGGTGCATTACCGCCCCATGTTCGGTGCCTTTGGCAAGGCGCGGACGGAATCCTCAGTGACCTTCGTCAGCCAGGCGGCGATCGAGGACGGGCTTGCCCACAAGCTCGGTACCGCCAAGCAGCTCTGCGCGGTTGAAAACACCCGCGGCGGGATTTCCAAGTCATCCATGCTGCTCAACGACGCGCTGCCTCACATCGAGGTCGACCCGGAAACCTACGAAGTCCGCGCCGATGGTCAGCTGCTGACCTGCGAACCGGCGACAGTCGTGCCGATGGCGCAGCGCTATTTCATGTTTTAGATATGCCGCATGGCTGCGGACAAATACCTGCGGTCTCTTCAGTCCCGTTGATGCTCGTCAAGCCATGCAGCATCATTTTTGGCTTATACTTGACTTCTGAACGTCAGAAGGGAGAAGCCAATGTCCGGTATCAGGTTGAAGCACAAGGGGTGGGTTTTGATTGTAGACGGCGAGAAGGCATTGTTTCTGGAAAACACCGGCACTCCGGATCACCCGGAACTGCATGTGGTCACCGCGTTCGGGCAATCCAACCCCAGAACATCGGCACAGGGTGAGGATCGTCCCGGACGCCTGTCCGACGGGATGGGCAGCGCGCACCGAAGTGCGGTGCAGGAAACCGATTGGCACCGCTTGGCCAAACACGAATTCGCCCATAAGATCGCATCGCTGCTCGAGCAGGAAGCTCAGGCGGACCGCTTCGACCAACTCGTCATCGTGGCGCCGTCGGTGATCATGGGTGAATTGCGCAAGTCGTTGTCTGGCCGTGTTTCAGACCGGATTGTTGCGGAAGTGGCAAAGGATCTCACCAAGCACCCGGTGCCTGAAATTGAAAAGCTGCTTTTCGGATAGGGATACGCATGAATCTGCTGACGGTCACATCAGTCACAAGGACGTTTGAGAATCCCGTCGCAACCATTACCCTGGATGAAACCGCACGGCATCGACGCCGCATGCGGATGGTCTCCGACCGCATGGAGAACGGCGCCACCATCGCCTTCCTGCTTGACCTGCCGCAGGCGCAGCTGTTGCGCCATGGTGACGGTCTGGTGCTCGATGATGGCCGCGTCATCGAGATTCGCGCGGAACCCGAAAGGCTGATGGAGGTGAGGGGCAGGGATGCCCGGCATCTGCTGTCGCTGGCCTGGCAGATCGGCAACAGGCACCTGGCTGCTGAAATCTCCGAAACGGCAATCCGGCTGAGAACCGATCACGTGATCCGCGACATGCTGATCGGGCTTGGAGCTTCGGTTGAGGACATCGAAGCGCCGTTCGATCCCGAGGGCGGCGCCTATGGCGGGGCGCATGCCAGTAATCATCACGACCACGACCACGACCACGACCGCGACCACGACCACGGCCATGAACATGCGCATGGTCATGAACACGGGCACACCCATGACTAGAAACCACGATTGGCATGGCGATCAGATCACCAGGGATACGGTCATTGATGCAGCCTACCGGAATACCCAGAATGTACGCCGCTTCTTCCTGTCCGAGATTGGTGAAAGGTTCAAGTTCGATCGCCCCTTCATGGAGTGGATGAGAACTCACCGGGGAGACAGGATGTCAGACGCCGTTGCCGAATGGCTGCGCCGCGAGGCCGCGAAATGAACGATGCAACGGCGCTTTTGCGGCTGATGAGCTGGCTCTCGCCGGTGTTTCCCATTGGTGGATTTGCCTATTCCGCCGGGCTGGAGCAGGCGGTGCACGCGGGCCATGTCGGCGACCGCGAGTCGCTCGCCGCCTGGGTCGAGGTTCAACTCACCCAGGGCGCGCAATGGAATGACGCCGTCATGCTGGTGGAAGCCCATCGCGGCGCCGGTGACAGGGATGGACTTGCTGAACTGTCCGATCTTTGCCGGGCGCTCTGTGTCGGCCAGGAGCGTCTCAACGAAACGGTGGGGCAGGGGACGTCGTTTCTTCAGGCCGTGTCCCATTGGGTCAGTCGCGATCACTTCCCCGGACGGGAGACGCCCTTGCCGGTGGCTGTCGGAATTGCGGCAGGTGTCGACGGCATAGATCCCCGCCTGGCTGTCGGCGCCTATCTGCACGCCTTCGCGTCCAACCAGCTGCAATGCGCCATCAGGCTCTCCGTCCTGGGCCAGGATGGTGCCGCCGGAGCGCTGGCCGGCCTCGAGACGATCATCGGCGAAACAGCCGGGCGCGCCGCGAATTCGACACTGGAAGATCTTGGCGGCGCTGCCTTTGTTGCCGATATTGCCTCGATGAACCACGAGACCCTCGAACCGAGACTGTTCCTGTCATGATCATTGTATCGGCCCTGTTCATAGCGCTTGTGCTAGGACTGACCTCAGCCCTGCATTTTTACTGGGCCGCGGGCGGCATGTGGCCGGCCAGAGACGAGCAGAGCCTCGCTCGAACCGTCATCGGTGGCAACGGCATCGCCGGAATGCCCGACCGGCGGCTGACCATTGCGGTGGCAAGTTGCATAGCGCTTGCCGCG
This sequence comes from Parahoeflea alexandrii, assembly GCF_024105735.1. Classification (GTDB taxonomy): domain Bacteria; phylum Pseudomonadota; class Alphaproteobacteria; order Rhizobiales; family Rhizobiaceae; genus Hoeflea; species Hoeflea alexandrii. The sequence continues at coordinate 60,586 of NZ_JAAAML010000003.1, forward strand.
GTCTGGCCGATGCTGTGGCTCGGCTGGATCGTCACACCGGCACCGGATTGGCTGTTGACGGCCGGCATGGCAGTTCTGTCTATCGTGTTCATTGCCCGCGGCATCGCCGGATTTGTTCCTGCCGTAAAGAAAAGGAACAGTGAAGAGCCCTTCGCGACGCTGAACGCGCGCTATTTTTCGCCATTGATCGTGCTGCTTGGCTTGATTTTGACAGTACTCCTTCTGACAGATCCGAGGGTAACCCCATGACATCATCGAACGGCCCCCTGCGCATCGGCATCGGCGGCCCGGTTGGCTCCGGCAAGACTGCCCTGACCGACAAGCTCTGCAAGGCGATGCGCGACACCTACTCGGTCGCGGTGATCACCAATGACATCTACACCCGCGAGGACGCCGAGGCGTTGGTGCGGATGCAGGCACTGCCGTCCGACCGGGTGGTTGGCGTCGAGACCGGCGGCTGTCCGCACACGGCAATCCGCGAGGATGCCTCGCTCAACCTGCGTGCCATCGATGCGCTGAACGAGCGCCATCCCGGTCTCGACATCATCTTCATCGAGTCCGGCGGCGACAATCTCGCCGCCACCTTCTCGCCGGATCTCGCCGACCTGACGATCTATGTCATCTCTGTGTGCCAGGGCGAGGAGATCCCCCGCAAGGGAGGTCCGGCGATCACCAGGTCGGACCTGCTGGTGATCAACAAGATGGATCTCGCTCCCCATGTCGGTGCCGATCTTTCGGTCATGGAACGCGATGCATCGGCTGGCCGCAAGGGGCGTCCGCATTTGTTTACCGATATGCGCCGCGGCGCAGGGATCGAGGATGTGGTGGCCTTCATCGAGGAGACCGGCGGGCTGCGCGCCGCCACGGCGGCGCAATAACCGGCCGGTAAGCGCCCCGGTTCAGTCCCGCTCGAAATCCGGCAGGCTGTTGAAGGCCGAGCGCAACGCATCGGACCACCCGTCGGAGATTTTCCGGTAGTAGGGATCGGTGGACTGGATTCGCTTCTCGTAGCCTTTGGTCAGGCTGTCGCGCTCGTAGTATTGAAGATCGAGCGGCAGACCCACCGACAGGTTCGATTTCAGCGTCGAATCGAACGAGACGTAGAGCAGTTTGGTCGCCATTTCGAAGCTCATTTCCGGATCATACGCCCGCACCAGGATCGGCTTTCCGTACTTGTGCTCGCCGATCTGGAAAAACGGATTGTCGTCCGTCGCCTCGATGAAATTGCCTTCCGGGTAGATCAGGAACATCCGCATCGCGCCGCCGGCGACCTGGCCGCCGAGAATGAAGGTGGCGCTGAAGGTGGATTCGCTCTGGTAGCCGCCGTCCGACGCAGTCTTGATCACGTCGCGCACGGTCTCGCCGACCAGGCGCGCAACGCCGAACATCGAGGGCACTTCCATGATGTCCGGGTGCCGGTCTTCGGCGGCCTTGGTATGTTCTTCCAGCATGCTGACAACCGTCTGCGTGGTCGCCAGATTGCCCGCCGACAAAAGCGTGATCAGGCGTTCCCCGGGCTTGGACCAGGTGTACATCTTGCGGAAGGTGGAAATGTTGTCGACGCCTGCATTCGTCCGGGTGTCGGACATGAACACGAGGCCCCTGTTGAGGCGTAGCCCGACACAATAAGTCATGATTCGCGAATCAGCCCCGAAAATTAAGCAGGATTCTTATTGCTCCACTGTGATCCGGACTGCAAGCTGTTCTTCGCCGGTGCCGGTGCGCACACCTGATATCGGCGCGGCATCCTTGTAGTCGAGGCCATAGGCGATGTGGACATAGCGGTCATCGGGCGAGATATCGTTTGCCGGATCGAAGCCGACCCAGCCGAGGCCGTCGACATGGGCTTCCGCCCATGCGTGGCTTGCGGCCTGGTTGGGCGTATCCTCCATCATCAGGTAGCCCGACACGTATCGTGCCGGGAACCCCATCACGCGGGCGGCTGCGACAAAGGCCTGGGCGTGATCCTGGCAGACCCCTTTTCCGGAGGCCAGCGCATCTTCCGCCAGCGTCTGGGTCTGCGTCGCCCCCGGGACATAGGCCATGGCCTGATGCAGCTCGGTCTTGAGGCTGTGCAACTGGTCGAGCGGCTTGCCCTTCTCGATGCCGCGTGCCAGCTCGCGGATCAGTTTGCCCGGTTTCGTCAGCGCTGAATCCCGTTGGTAGAGCCACAACGGCATGTAGGCCTTGTGCGGGCCCGATACGCCGATCTTGTCGTAGGTCTCGACAATGCCGGAAGCCACGACCTTGATGGCTTCGGTGTCACGGCTCGCACTCACCAGTTCCACCATGTTTCCGAAATGGTCGACATAGCGTGCTTCCACCGTGCCGCCTTCAACCTCTGTGTTCCAGGAATGCACTGTCTGCAGTGGGCTGTTCTGCGGGGTCAGTCTGAGGCGCTGCAGCGCATACCGGACCGGCTGCGCATAGGCATATTCTGTCACATGGGAAATCTTGAGCTGCATCAGGTCAGTCCTGGTAGAACCGGTAGGCTTCGGAGATTTCGGCAGCAACCCGGCTGTTCTGGCTGATGAAACCCTGAAGAAATTCGTGAAGACCGGTATCCATGATCGACTGGATTTCCCGCTCCCGCAGCATCCCCAATGTGGCTGCCGCGGTCTCATGGCAGCTTTCCCGTGCGCCATATTCCCGCTCGAGGTAGGAGAGGTTGGCGTTGATCTTGTCGTAGCAATAGGCAAGCGATCGCGGCATGCGGCCATTCAGGATCAGAAAATCCGCGATGTTGGACGGCTTGTAGTCGTCGTCATAGACCCATCCGTACGAGCGGTGTGCCGACACCGACCTCAGGATCGATTCCCACTGCACATTGTCGAGCGATGAGCCGACATAGGAAACCGCAGGCAACAGCACATAGTACTTCACATCCAGAATGCGCGAGGTGTTGTCGGCGCGCTCGATGAAGGTGCCGATGCGCGAGAAATTGTAGAGCTCGTTGCGCAGCATGGTGCCGTGAAAGGCGCCGCGTATCAGTCCCGTGCGCTGCTTGATGTTGTCGATGATCCCCGGCATGTCCGCACTTGAAGGCTTGCGCGCCAGCTGTGCCTTGATGTCGAGATAGCATTCGTTGGTTGCCTCCCAGGCCTCGCGGGTGAGCGCCGTTCTCACCATCCGCCCGTTGTTCCTTGCAGCTTCGATGGCGCAAAGAATGCTCGACGGGTTGGACTTGTCGCGCAGCAGATAGTTCACGGCATCGGCGCTGGTGACTTCGGGATTGGTCTCGCAATAGGCGCTGTAGACCCCCGAACTGCGCAGCACCGATTCCCACTCCTCCTCGTGCCCATGCATGCGGGTGAGCGACATGCGCAGGCCGGCATCGATCAGTCGTGCCGTGTTCTCCGCGCGCTCGATATAGCGGAACATCCAGAACAGGCCGTTTGCGGTTCTTCCCAGCATGTTCAGTCCTCCAGCACCCAGGTGTCCTTGGTGCCGCCTCCCTGACTGGAATTGACCACCAGCGAACCTTCCTTCAGCGCCACCCGCGTCAGTCCGCCGGGAATGATCTGGATCTTGTTGGAAACCAGCACGAAAGGCCGCAGGTCGACATGCCGCGGCGCAAGTCCCTTCTTGACCAGGATCGGCACGGTGGACAGCGAAAGCGTCGGCTGGGCGATGTAATTGCCCGGCTTGGCCTTCAGTTTGGCAGCGAACTCCGTCCGCTCGCGCTTGCTTGCGGCCGGTCCCACCAGCATGCCGTAGCCACCCGAGCCATGGACTTCCTTGACCACCAGCTCGGCGAGATTGTCGAGCACGTATTGAAGCGTGTCGGCTTCCGAGCAGCGATAGGTCGGAACGTTCTCGAGGATCGGCTTCTGGCCGGTGTAGAACTCGACGATCTCGGGCATGTAGGAATAGATCGCCTTGTCGTCCGCGATGCCGGTGCCGGGTGCATTGGCAATCGTGATGTTGCCCGCGCGGTAGACATCCATGATGCCGGGCACCCCGAGGGTTGAATCCGGGCGGAAAGACAGCGGATCGAGATAGTCGTCGTCGACACGGCGGTAAAGCACGTCTATCGCCTGGTAACCCCGGGTGGTGCGCATGGCCACCTTGCCGTCGATCACCCGCAGGTCGGAGCCTTCGACCAGTTCCACGCCCATCTGGTCGGCGAGATAGGCGTGCTCATAGAATGCCGAATTGAAAATGCCGGGGGTGAGCACCGCAATCCGCGGCTTGCCCTTGCATCCGGGAGGCGCCACCGCCGCAAGGCTCTGGCGCAGCAGTTTCGGGTAGTTTTCGACCGGGCGAACCTTGTTGAGATGAAACAGTTCGGGAAACATCTGCATCATGGTTTCGCGGTTTTCCAGCATGTAGGACACGCCCGATGGCGTCCGCGCATTGTCCTCCAGAACGTAGAACTGCCCTTCGCCGGTGCGGACGATGTCTGTGCCGATAATGTGCGTATAGACCCCGCCCGGCGGACGCATGCCGATCATTTCAGGCAGGAATGCGTCGTTCTTCTCGATCAGCGCCCGCGGCACGCGGCCCGCCTTGATGATTTCCTGCTTGTGGTAGATGTCGTCAAGAAAGGCGTTGAGCGCCATCACCCGCTGTTCGATGCCTTGCGCCAGCTTGCGCCATTCCGATCCGGAGATGATCCGCGGCACAATGTCGAAGGGGATCAGCCGTTCCGAAGAGTCTTCCTTGCCGTATACGGCAAAGGTAATGCCGGTCTTTCGAAAGATGGTTTCGGCATCGCGGGACTTCTTGATGAGATCGGAAGTCTTCTGTTCCGAATGCCAGTTGAAGTATCCCTTGTAGGGTGTTCGCGGAAGGCTGTCCGCAGTCAGCATTTCATCGAAAGGCACGTGTTTGGTGCTCCCCTTTTGAGATCATAAGATCGCATCACGGCTTAGAAAGCAAGAACCGTGCAGAATTTCTATTGTTCCGTAAGGACTGCGTTTTTTTTGCCTTGTGTTGCAATCCTGTCTCAATCCGGTTGGGCCTACCGCGGTGTGAGGACCGTTGATCTTGCTTCTCGCAAAGGCCGGGTTTAACGCTCCCCTGTCTCGTCAGTGCCGGTATTCTCATTATCGGTGCTCAACAGGTTTGGATCCGCTTCATGACCCTCGATCGCATCGCTCCGGCCCTGTTCGTCCTGCTCTGGTCAACCGGTTGGATCGTGGCCAAATACGCGAGTCCGCACGCCGATCCGCTTACCTTCCTGAGCCTGCGTTTCACGCTTGCCGCCGTGCTGTTCGCCGTCATCGCCTTCGTAAGCCGTGCCGCCTGGCCATCGTCCCGATCCGGCTACCGCCACGCCGTTGTTTCCGGGGTGTTTCTGCATGGCATCTATCTGGGTGGAGTCTGGTGGGCGATTTCCCAGGGCGTGCCTTCCTCGGTGTCGGGCCTGATTGCGGCCCTGCAGCCGCTGTTGACGGCACTTGCCGCTCCGGTGATCGTCGGCGAACGGCTCAGCGGCGCGCAAAAGCTCGGTGTTGTGCTTGGATTTGCCGGGCTGACGGTCGCCATCCTGCCACGCCTGATGGCGCTCGAATCCTCCATGCTGCAGATCGCCCTGTTGCCCTTGCTGGTCAATGTTTTTGCCATGGCATCGGTGACGGCGGGCACGCTCTACCAGAAGCGCTATCTGCAGGAGGGCGACCTGCGCTCCATCGCGTCGCTGCAGTATGTTGGCGGGTTTCTGGTGGTCATGCCGATGGCATTGCTGATCGAGCCTCTGCGGATCGACTGGAATCTGGAATTCGCGCTCGCCATGGGCTGGTCCGTCCTTGGGCTTTCGCTGGTCTCGATCATGTTGCTGCTCTATCTCATCCGGCGTGGCCAGGTTTCGCGTGCGGCGTCGCTGACCTACCTGGTGCCGCCTGCCGTCGCGATCGAAAGCTGGATCCTCTTCGGTGAGGTGCTGACTGTCCCGATGATCATCGGGACACTGATCGTCGTCATTGGCGTCTGGCTGACCAATCGCAAGACACGGGTCATCGTCTAGGCGGACTCGCAAGCAAATAGGAGAGTGTCATGGTGCTCGAAAATCTGACGATCCGGCCAGCGACCATCGCCGACGAAGCCATGGTTTCGGGAGTTCTTGCTGAGAGCTATGCCAGTCTCTGGCAAGACCATTACTCCCGCTCAGATCTTGATGTGCTGTTGCCGTTGATAACCCGGGCCCAGCCGCAGCTGCTGGAGTCTGGCCGGTTTTTTGTCGCCATCAGCAACAGACAATGCGCCGGTTGCGGTGGCTGGAGTCTGGCCGTTCCCGGCAGGACGGATGAAATAATTCCCGGCACCGGACATGTCCGCCATTTCGCGGTCCATCCGGATCATCTGCGCAAGGGTGTCGCCAGAGCGCTTTACAGCGTCTGCCTGGCGCAGGCCAGGAACCTCGGCCTGGTTCGCATGGAAGCCTGGTCGTCCCTGCAGGCTGTACCGTTCTATGCCGGTCTGGGCTTCCGCGAGATCGAGCCGTTGACGATCGATTTTCCCGACGGCATTGCCCTCCAGTCGGTCCGGATGATTGCCGATCCCGCGTGATCAGAAATCGGTCGGCACGCCGCCTTCCAGCTTGCGCCTGGCGACAAAGGCATCAAGCTCTTCCACGATGGCTTCATCGAGTGCCGGAGCCTCGAAACCCGCGAGTGTTTCCTTCCACACCCGATTGGCATGGTCGTAGGTGGTGGGCTGGCCGGCAAGGCTCCAGCTTTCGAAATTGCGCCAGTCCGAAAGCATCGGCGAGTAAAACGCGGACTCGTAGCGCGACAAGGTGTGCGCGGTGCCAAAATAGTGACCGCCCGGGCCGACATCCGCAATCGCATCCATGGCCAGCGCTTCCGGGCTGGTGTCGAGCGGTGCCAGGAATTCGGCGACCATTTGCAGCATGTCGACATCCATCACGAATTTCTCGAAAGAGGCCGTCAGACCGCCCTCCATCCAGCCTGCGGCATGCATGATGAAGTTGCCGCCGCCCTGAACCAGTGCCCAAAGCGACATCATCGATTCGTAAGCTGACTGGGCGTCGAGCGTGTTGGCCGCGCAGGTGTTGGACGTCCGGTATGGCAGTCCATAGCGGCGGGCCAGCTGTCCCCCCGCCATGACCGCTTTCATGTATTCCGGGGTTCCGAAGGCCGGTGCCCCCGATTTCATATCGACATTCGAGGTAAAGCCTCCATAGATCACCGGCGCGCCCGGCCGGACCAGCTGGGTAAAAGCGATCCCGGCGAGAGCTTCGGCGTTCTGCTGCACCAGCGCTCCGGCTATGGTGACCGGCGCCATCGCGCCCGCCAGCGTGAACGGCGTGATCACCACGACCTGATTGCGCGATGACATCTCTATGATGCCCTGCAGCATCGGGGCGTCGTACCGCAGCGGCGAGGAGGCATTGATGATCGTGAACAGGGAAGGTTCCGCTTCGAGCTGTTCGGCTGACACACCGCGGCCGATGCGTACGATCTCCAGTGCATCAAGATTGCGCTCTTTGCCTAGGGAATAGGCATGGAATGGCTTGTCCGTGAGCTTGACCAGATCCGACAGGCAATCGAGGTGCCGCACCGAGGCGTGCAGGTCGGTCGGTTCCACCGGGTAGCCGCCGGTCATGTGGATGACGTCGAAGGATTGCGCCAGTCTTATCAGGTTGCGGTAATCTTCCTGTGTTCCGGTCCTGCGGCCATTGTCCTTGTCGGAGCAATAGGGAGCCGATGCAACCTGAGCGAAGGCGAGATTGCGTCCGCCGATGTTGACATTCCGCTCGGGATTGCGCGCATGCAGGGTGAACGGGCCGGGGGCCTGCCTCACCAGGTCCAGCACCAGCCCGCGATCGAGCCGCACCCGCTCGGTGCCTGCAACGACATCAGCGCCCGCTGCGGCAAGCCGGTCCCGCGCCTCCTTGAGCATGAAATCCATCCCGATTTGCTCAAGCACGGCAAGCGATGCCTCGTGGATGGCTTCCAGTCCCTCCTCGGACAGAAGAAGCGATGGCTCCTGTGTATTGAGTATCGAGCGATAGCGCAGAGTGGCCGGGCCTTTCCTGCCCTTGCCCCGGTCTCCGCCGCGTCCCCCGCCTGCGCGCCTGCGCCTTTCCGGTGCTCCGGCGGTGTTTTCGATCGCCGTAGCGACAATGTCCTCAAGCTTGCTCATGGGAGTGCGCCTTGTGCGGTTTCATCCGACGCTCTGCCTGGCAGCGATGGATCGGCCGCAGGCTGGTCGGCAAAGACGCTATGCCGGACTTTGCCTTTCGGCAAGCGGCTTTGAGGTCGTTAAGTGGCTGCGTCCTGGCAGCAACCCCGGCGCGAAATACAGCTTCGCGAAAGCCGCCGGGTCTAAAGCGTAATTGATGGTTAACGCTTTATTCAAAGCCAGTGTGCAGACTGGGCATGCAGAATCGGGCGATTGCTTGCATCTATGGGGACTGCCGGGTGGATGAAGTGGAAAGTAACGAGGGCGACGACTCGCTCGCCAAAGCCTGTGCACAGGTCTCCCGCGATTCCAATCCGGCTTTCGTCAAGGATTCGGAGCTCCGCTATCTTGCGGTCAACACAGCCTATGCCGAATTGTGGGACTGCCAGCCCGCGGCCCTGATTGGCCAGCAAAGCCATCAGCATTTTGAATCCGCCGAACAGAACGACCGCGACGAGAAGGAGCGCCGTACCCTCGTGTTCGGCAAGGATCAGGTGGCCCTGTTCACCCATCCTCTCAAGGGTGGGCGCTACCGGATCCGAATCCAGCGCGAGCGGCGCGCCTCGGGCAAGACGTTTATCGTCGGGCATTTCGAGCCGATCGCGGGCGTGCGCTTTGAAACCGTTGAGGCGGAAAGAACCACGCCCTCAGCTTTGCATGGGTCGGCTCCGGGGCAGCCAGTATACGGCAATGGTGCGGAGGCTGCGTCCCCCAAGGACATGACGGTACCGGATCTGCGGATCTCTGTCAGCGACGAGAACGCCGACCAATCGCTTCTCGACCGCTTCAACGAGATATTCGACTGCATGGATGTTGGTATCGTGCTTTACGATCCCAATGACGTGCTGATCTACGTCAATCCGGCAATGGATGCCATGACATCGCCGGACTACACGCTCGATGTCGGAAAATCGCTTCGCGAGGTCCTCGAAGTCACCTGCAGTTTCAGCGAGGCCGAAGAGCCCGAAGCCCGCAAGGACTGGATCGAAAACCGCATTGCGGTGCATCGCGACTATGGAAAGGCAACGGTCGAGCGGCTCAAGAATGGCCGCTGGATCAGGATCATCAACCGTGGCCTCAAGGATGGCTACACCTTGGGTTTGCGCGTCGATGTGACCGCATTGAAGGAACGCGAGGCCGCGCTGGAAACCAAGGTGGCGGAAAACCAGTTGTTCCGCGCAATCCTCGACGAGATGCCGATTTCGAGCTTCGTCAAGGACGAGGATTACCGTTACATCTATGTCAATCGCGCCCACGGCGAACTGACCGGCCTGTCCGGAAAGGATATGCTCGGCAAGGATGACTTCCAGGTCTTTGGCGAACAGGGCGGCCCGCTGCGGGAAGCAGATACGGAAGCGATGAACGGTCTCGGCCTGATGGAACGGGAAATCGAGCTGGACAGCGCAAGAGGCGAAACCCTCAAGCTGATCGATCGGAAGGTTGGCTTTACCGGCCCGGCCGGACGGCGCTACCTGCTCGGCACGACCATCAACGTTAGCGACATGAAACGCCGCGAGCGCGAGGTGTATGAGGCCCAGCGCCGTGCCGAACTCCACAAGGCCGACCTCGAAAGCGTGATCGAGGCCATGTACATGGGCATGGTCGTCGTTGACCGCGACACCAATGTCGAACTGATCAACGGAGCGTTCTTCCGCATCTGGAAAATCGCGTCCCGTGACGACTACATCGGCGCCCCCTTCCGTGCGCTCATCGATGTCAATCGCGAGAACGGCATCTATCAGGTCGCGGAGGAAGACTTCGAAGATTACGTCGAGGCGCGTCTGCAGGAAATCCGGGCGGGCTACGTCGAGCCGCGGGAATTCTCCCGCGCCGATGGGCGCACCATGATCTACTCTGTCCGCTCGCTCTCCGAAGGCAAGCGGATGATATCCTATTTCGATGTCTCCGAACTCAAGCAGCGTGAACAGGAACTCGATCTCGCCAGAGCCGAGATCGAGCGCGCCAGCGAGCTTCTGCGCGGAGCGGCCGGAGCCATGGCACAGGGCTTGATGGTGACCCAGAATGCGGTCATCCAGTTCGCAAACGATGCCTTCTACGAAATGCTCGAGGTGCCGCGTGAGGTTGCCGCGGTCGGCAAGGACCTCAATAACTTCTTCGATTTCTGTCAGCAGCGCGGTGATTACGGCAGCGATGAAAAGGCCGAGGCCACCCGGACAAGTGTCAATGATTACCACAGGAAAATGGTGCCGCACACAATCGAGCGGCAGACCAGATCCGGTCGCTGGCTCCGGATAGACGGCAAGCCGACTGACAGTGCATCGATGATCATCACCTACACCGATGTCACCGACGCGAAACATCGCGAGGAAGAGCTGCAGCATCTGGTGGTCAAGGCAGAAATGGCCGATCGTGCGAAATCGGAGTTTCTGGCCAATATGAGCCACGAGATCCGCACCCCGATGAACGGTGTTCTGGGCATGGCCGAATTGCTCGCCCGGACCGAACTGGACACCCGCCAGCGCACCTTTACCGACATCATCGTCAAATCCGGCAATGCGCTGCTGACCATCATCAACGACATTCTCGATTTTTCAAAGATCGATGCTGGCCAGCTCGTTCTTGATCAGGCCCCGTTCGATCTCTCTGAGACCGTCGAGGACGTGGCGTCGCTGATTTCAAGCCGTGCGGTCGACAAGGACATCGAACTGATCGTCCGCATCGATCCTTCCCTGCCGTCGCGGGTGGTGGGCGATGTGGGCCGCCTCCGGCAGATCATCACCAATCTGGCCGGCAACGCCATCAAGTTTACCGAATCCGGGCATGTTCTTATCGAAGTCACTGGTGCGGTCAGCAGCTCGGACATGCTCGATCTCGCAATTCATGTGCACGACACCGGAATGGGCATTCCGGCAGACAAGCTGGAAGCGGTCTTCGAGAAATTCTCGCAGGTCGATACATCCTCGACCCGCCGGCACGAGGGGACCGGCCTCGGGCTGGCCATCACTTCCCGGCTGGTCGATCTGATGGAAGGCCGGATCCACGCTGAAAGCGAGGTCGGCAAGGGCTCGGTGTTCACGATCGAAGTGAGCCTGCCGGTCGATCACAGCACGGTCGAGCGCGTCCGCATTGCGCCGATCGATGTCTCCGGAGCGAGGGTCCTGGCGATCGACGACAACCCCGTCAACCGGTCCATCCTGATTGAGCAGTTGACCGCCTGGGGGTTTGATTCCTGTGCCGCTGTCTCCGGTCAGGAGGGGCTCGAGGTGCTTGCGGCAGCAAACAAGTTCGCGGTCCCGGTCGATGTCGTCATCCTCGATTATCACATGCCCGAGATGGATGGCGTGATGACGGCGCGGAAGATCCGCAACAGTTTCGGTCCGGACAAGCCTGCAATCATCATGCTGACTTCGATGGACCTCAGCGCATCCGATGCCGATATCCGCAAGGGTGCGGTGCAGGCTGCCTTGATGAAGCCGGCGCGCTCTTCGCTGCTGCTTGAGACCATCGTCGACGTGTTGCAGGCCGCAGCACATAACCAAAGGGCCAGCCATGTGGAAGCCTCGGCTGGGGCTGATACCGAGCCGGCGGGGCAGGTTCCGCTCGCTTCGCCGCGCACGCCCGTGATGTCCGCGCCGCCGCCGCATCGCTCCGCTCAAACGCCCTCGGCGGAAAAAGCACGGGGCGGCCAGCGTCTCGAACTGCTTGTCGCTGAGGACAACGAAGTCAACCAGATCGTCTTCACCCAGATCCTTGACGAGATGGGACTGAACTACCGGATCGTCGACAATGGTGGCAGCGCTTACGACACTTGGAAGAGCCATCGCCCGGCGATGATCCTGATGGATGTCTCCATGCCGGTCATGAACGGCCATCAGGCGACCCAGGCCATCCGCAAGGCGGAGGCGGAAGATGCGGACCTTGGCCATACCCCGATTGTCGGCGTAACCGCGCATGCCTTGACCGGTGACATGGAACGCTGTCTCGATGCGGGCATGGATGACTATCTTTCCAAGCCTATCAGCCCGGAAAAGCTGGAAGCCAAGATCAGGGAATGGTTGCCCGAGGAGATTGCGGCTCGCATCAAGCACGGGTGACCGGTCTCCCATCGTCCGGACTTTGGAAAGCCTCAGTCCGCAAGCGGTCCTTCTGGGCTGCGGGGTTGGCCGGTTTCCAGAATGCCGATGCTCATGTCGCGCTTGCCGGCATGGCCCGGGCGTTTCTCCACGGTAAATCCTGCGGCCTGGAGGTTCCGCCGGACCCATCCGGCGGCCGAATAGGTGGCAAACGTCCCGCCTTCGCATGTACGGCTGGCGACAGCCTGCATGAGTTCCTCGGACCACATCTCCGGATTGCGGGCCGGTGAGAACCCGTCGAGATACCATGCGTCCGCATCAAACTTTGCCTCCCGCACCTCCGTCAGGGCGAGCCCCGCATGGATATGAAGACTGATGGAGTTTTTACAGCTTTCGATATCGAGCCTGATGTCTCCTTCGGGCTGGTCTGGCCATCCGGCGGTGAGTCGCTCCGCTCTCGGGCCGAGATCCGGCCATGCGGCCAGTGCGCGGATCATGTCTTGACGATCAAGCAGGCGCAGTTCGAAGGAGTGAAACTCGAGCCGCGCCCCAGGAGCGGCGGCACGCTCCCATGCAGACCATGTCTCGATGAAGTTCAGGCCCGTGCCAAAGCCCAGCTCAGCGATCACGAAGTGCTGCCTTCCGGCAAAGCGTTCGGGAAGCCGGTTGCCGCTTAAAAATACGTGACGGCATTCCGCCCGGCCATCCGCGCGCGAATAATAGAAGTCGCCAAACTCCTCTGAATAAGGCATATCGCCCGCATGCCACGACAGCGGCGCGCGCTGGCGCGGAGTATCGTCATCTGGTTCAGGGGGATCGATCATGGCTGTTGCCGATAAAGCCGCATCGCCTGCCGGTCAAGCAACGCCTGATCTGCTGATCGCCGGGGCAGGGGTTTCGGGATTGTGGCTTGCGCTCAAGGCGACGCGCGCCGGCCTCTCCGTCACGCTGGTCGAGCGGGGAAACCCCGGCGGTGGTGCCAGCGGCGGCTTCCTCGGCGCACTGATGCCGCACAGTCCCGAACGCTGGAACGGCAAGAAGGAATTCCAGTTCCGCGCCCTCGTTGACCTCGAAGACGAGATTGCAAGGCTTGAGTCCGAAACAGGTGTCCCTTGTGGCTACCGAAGGGTCGGCCGGATCCTGCCATTGACCTCGGAACGCGGTCGCATCACTGCCATAGAACGGATCCCCGAAGCCCAGGCCAATTGGGGCGAAGTGTTCGGTTATACAGTGCACCATACCCCTGACAGGGGAGACTGGCCCAATATCCTGCGGGCTCCCCATGGTGTCGTGCACGAAACACTGTCGGCGCGGATATCCCCGCCCGGGTTGCTCGAGGCGCTCCTGACCGGTCTCGCCGTGATGCCGAACTTCGATTTCCGGCTCGGTGTCGAGCTGGTCGAGTTGTCCGCAACCGGCAAGTTGGCAAGACTGTCGGACGGATCGACCGTCGGCTTCGGCCATGCGGCGCTGGCAAACGGTATCGATGCATTCCCGATGATCGCCCGGCTGGCCGGGCTTCCGGCTCATTCGGTCGGGGGCGGCGTCAAGGGGCAGGCTGCGCTTATGGATGCCGGCGCGCCGCCGGATCTGCCTTTGGTCTATGATGACGGTGTCTACGTGATCGCCCATGAGAATGGCCGCGTCGCCGTGGGCTCGACCAGCGAAAACCGGTTCGATGATCCACAGGCAACCGATGAGCGGCTCGATGAAGTCATCAAGCGGGCCCGCAAGCTTTGCCCCTTGATCAAGGATGCGCCGGTTATCCGCCGTTGGGCCGGGGTGCGGCCCCGGGCTGTCGGTCGTGATCCCATGCTCGGACCTGTTCCTGGTGCGCCGGGCGTCCTGGCCATGGCGGGCGGGTTCAAGATCAGCTTCGGCATTGCCCACCGCATGGCTGACTGCCTGGTGGCTGAAATCACCGGGGAAGCCGGGCCGGAGACGCCGCAGAGCTTTGCGGTCACCAGCCATCTGGCCAAGGCGGCCGAACAACCGGCCAAGTCATAGATCACCAAACATCGCTAAAGGTCGTCAACCGGTTGGAATCGCCGCAACAGTTTGCGGTTTTTCTTCAAAGTCCGGGTATCGACATTTGCCGTCGTGCTGCTACCGTTCGGCCTCTATCAGGATGGACTGGACAATGAACACAATACCTTATCCCCGCGATCTTGTGGGCTACGGCCGTACCTCGCCTGACCCGAAATGGCCCGGGGGCGCCCACTGCGCCGTTCAGTTCGTGGTCAACTACGAGGAGGGGGGTGAAAGTTCGATCCTCGATGGTGATCCGGCGTCCGAAAGCCTGCTGTCGGAAATAGTCGGTGCGCAACCCTGGCCCGGCCAGCGTAACATGAACATGGAATCGCTTTACGAATACGGCTCTCGCGCCGGGTTCTGGCGGCTGTGGCGGATGTTCACCGAGCGCAACATGCCGGCAACGGTCTATGGAGTGGCCCTTGCTATGCAGCGCAACCCCGAAGCGGTGGCGGCGATGAAGGAAGCGGACTGGGAGATTGCCAGTCACGGTCTGCGCTGGCTTGAATACAAGGACTTCTCCGAGGAGGAGGAGCGACACCACATCGCCGAATGCGTGCGCATCCATACCGAGGTGACCGGCTCGCGGCCGCTCGGCATCTACCAGGGCAAGCCGTCGGTCAACACCTTGCGCCTGGTGATGGAGGAGGGCGGTTTTGTCTACTCGGCCGATTCCTATGCCGATGAGCTTCCCTTCTGGGTGGATGGTCCGAACGGCCCGCACCTGATCGTGCCCTACACGCTCGATGCCAACGACATGCGCTTCGCCACGCCGCAGGGTTTCAATTCGGGCGATCAGTTCTTCAGCTACCTCAGGGACACGTTCGATGTGCTGATGGC
This sequence comes from Parahoeflea alexandrii, assembly GCF_024105735.1. Taxonomy (GTDB): domain Bacteria; phylum Pseudomonadota; class Alphaproteobacteria; order Rhizobiales; family Rhizobiaceae; genus Hoeflea; species Hoeflea alexandrii. The sequence continues at coordinate 75,639 of NZ_JAAAML010000003.1, forward strand.
AGAGGGGGCTGCCGGCAGCCCCAAGATGATGTCTATCGGCCTGCATTGCCGCCTGGTCGGCCGCCCCGGCCGGGCTGCGGCGCTTGCAAGGTTCCTCGATTACGTCGCGTCCCATGACAAGGCTTGGGTGACCCGCCGCATCGACATTGCCAACCACTGGCATCAGCACCACCATCCGGAGAAGACGACATGAGTGACCGCGACGAGTTTGTCGGCCGGTTCGGCGGTGTGTTCGAGCATTCGCCGTGGATCGCCGAGCGCGCCTGGGACCACGGCCGTATTGCTACCCCTTTGCATTCCGGTTCTGTCCACAAGGCCTTGTGCGCAGAGTTCCGCGCAGCCAGCCATGCCGAGCGCATGGGCGTGCTGCGCGCCCACCCGGATCTGGCAGGCAAACTGGCGATCGCCGGAGAGCTGACCGAGGAATCGAAATCAGAGCAGGCCGGTGCCGGTCTCGACCGGTTGAGCGCGGAAGAACACGCGCGTTTCACCGCACTCAACAGCCGCTACATGAGCGATTTCGGCTTTCCGTTCATCATTGCGGTCAAGGGTCACGACAAGGACAGCATTCTTTCTGCATTCCAGTCCCGTGTCGCAAATGACCCCGAGACCGAGTTTGAGACCGCCTGCGCCCAGGTGGAAAGGATCGCCGGCTTCCGGATTGCCGCGATCCTTCCGGAAACCTGAGCAGATGACGCGCGAACTCAAACTCGAAACTCTGACGGCCGACGCCTTTGCGCCCTTCGGCACGATGATGGATATCTCGGCATCCGAATTGCGCCTGATCAATGGCGGCACCACCGAGCGCTTTCATGGGCTCGCCATGGCCGACACCGAGACCGGCGGCGGCCGCACGATCCTCTCGCTGTTTCGCGGTCAGCCGCGTGTGTTTCCTTACGCTGTCGACATGATGGAGCGGCATCCGCTCGGCAGCCAGGCATTCTTCCCGGTCACCGAAGCCGACTGGATTGCAGTTGTCGCCCCCGACGTTGATGGTCGCCCGGGCCAGCCAAGGGCGTTCCTTGTTCCCGGCCATATCGGTCTCCAGTACGACCGCAATGTCTGGCATCACCCGTTGATTGCCGTGGGCCGTGTCAGCGATTTTCTGGTGATGGATCGCGAGGGCGATGGCGTCAATCTCGAGGAAGCCAGCTATGATGAGCCCTATCTGATCGCCCGACCGGCCAACTGATCCAAGGAGACGCCAATGTCCGCCCAACCACTGCCCACCGGAACCGGTCGCTTGACCACGCACGTGCTCGACACCGCGCGCGGCAAGCCAGCTGCCGGACTGGTCATCGAGCTTGTCCGGATCGAGGGGATCGACCATCACCTCATCAAGACCGTCAGCACCAACAGTGATGGCCGGGTCGATGCCCCGCTGCTGTCGGGTGCCGACCTCACCCGGGGGGTCTACGAGCTTCGGTTCCATGCCGGGGATTACCTCCGCTCGACCGGAGACGATCTGCCAGATCCGGCATTCCTCGACGTGATCCCGATCCGCTTCGGGATCGCCGACACGTCCGCGCATTATCACGTGCCGCTGCTGATCTCGGCCTATGGCTATTCAACCTACCGCGGCAGCTGATTCCAGCCGCGTTTCAGCATTGCGTTCTTGCGCGCGCGTGTTGGCCGCGTACCGGCAACGCGCGCGGCATGGGGATGGACCCGAAAACCGGGACAGGAGCGGGGAGTTGTCCGGAAAAAGCAAAAGCCGCGTGGCAGTACATCCGTGCTCACGCGACTTTTTAAAGCGATCCTCTAAAGGACCACTGCTGATCCACAGCTTGCATTAAGGTCATTAATGAAGAGTTAAGACGGAAATATGACATCGGTGGAAAAAGTGGCGCCATGGCACGTGCAACTACAGATGAACCGCCTCGCCAGCAACATAGACATGGCGGACTGACCGATCATCGCCCATTGTTTGCATCAGGAACAGTTCTTCTTCCAGGGTGGTGACCGTTTCCATCCGGATGGCCATCGCCGGGGTCGCGCAGGCGTCCAGCACGATGATGTCGGCATCGCTCCCTGGCTCTAGCGTGCCGATCCGGTCCACCAGACCCAACGCCTCTGCATTGCCGCGGGTGGCCTGCCAGTAGCTCTCGATCGGGGGCAGGCGGTGGCCACGCAATTGCTGGATCTTGTAGGCCTCGTCGAGTGTTCTGAGCAGTGAGTAACTCGACCCGCCGCCGATATCGGTGGCAATCGCGGTCCGGACGCCGTGCTGCTTCAGGCGCTTCAGATCAAACAGTCCTGATCCCAGAAACAGGTTCGAGGTCGGGCAATGCACCGCCACGGATCCGGCTTCCGAGATGGCGTGCATTTCCCGGTCCGACAGATGAATGGCATGGCCGAGCAGCATCTTGTCGGTCAGCAGCCCGTACCGCGCATAAACGTCGGTGTAGTCCTTGGCCTCGGGATAGAGCTCGAGCGTATAGGCAATTTCGGCATCGTTCTCGGACAAATGCGTCTGGATCAGAAGGCCGGGATGCTCGCGCGCGAGCGTACCGGCTGCTTCCAGCTGGGCCGGGGTCGAGGTGATGGCAAAGCGCGGCGTGATCGCCACGTGATTGCGCCCCTTGCCATGCCAGTCGGCAATCACGGCCTTGGTATCGTCATAGCTCGATTGCGCGGTGTCGGTCAGTGCTTCGGGCGCGTTGCGGTCCATCATCACCTTGCCGCCGACCATCAGCAGGTTACGGCGCTGCGCTTCAGTGAAATAGGCGTCGGCCGAGCCCTTGTGCACCGAGCAATAGGCTGCAGCGGTGGTGGTGCCGTGGCGCAGCAATTCATCGAAGAACAGTGTTGCGAAACGGGCGGAATGCGCCGCGTCGGCGAAGCGTTGTTCCTCGACGAAGGTGTAGGTGTTGAGCCATTCGAGAAGATTGGCGGCGTAGCTGGCAGTCACCTGCATCTGCGGGAAGTGAATATGCGGATCGATCAAGCCGGCCATCAAGAGAAGTGGCCGATGATCGATGACCTCAATACCTGCGGGCGCCTTCGATGCCACCTCCGCATAGGAGCCGGCCGCCGTGATCATCCCGTTTTCGACAAGCAACGCGCCGTCAGTCTCATAGATGTAGCTTGCCTCATCGTCGCGCGCCTGCGGCCGCGACTTGAAGCTCAGCGTCCTTCCCCGCAGCAGCCTGGCTGTCATTGCCCTGTCTCGCCCGCTGTGGGCGTGCCGGCGACAGCCGATTCATACCAGGCAACGATCAGCGCCCGCTCTTCCGGCTCCACATAGGTGATGTTGCCCGGCGGCATGGCATGGCTGCGGCCGGCCTGGATATAGATTTCGCGCGCATGACGGGCGATTTCTTCGGTGGTCTCGAGCTTCACGTTCTTGGGGGCGTGTGCCATGCCTTCCCACAATGGCTCAGCGGCGTGACACATCGAGCAGCGCACCATCACGGTCTCGCTGACCGCCTCGAAATGGGCGTTGGTGACAAAACGCTCGTACACGGGTGCCAGCGACGCCTCTTCGATCACCTCGTCGGCGCGCGGAATGCTCGACAGCCACACGATGGCCAGGAACAGGGCCACAGTCGCAGCCCAGGTCCAGTGCGGCTTGCCCTTGCGGGCGTGTACCGTGTTGAACCAGTGCCGGATCGTCACGCCCATCAGGAACACCAAGGCTGCAATCAGCCAGTTCCACTGCGTGGCGAACGCCAGCGGGTAGTGGTTCGACAGCATCAGGAAGATCACCGGCAGGGTGAGATAGTTGTTGTGCAGCGAACGCTGCTTGGCGATGCGGCCATATTTTGGATCCGGCGTCCGCCCGGCCTTCAGGTCGGCAACGACGATCTTCTGGTTCGGAATGATGATCATCGCCACATTGGCGCTCATGATTGTCGCGGTGAATGCGCCCAGGTGCAAAAGCGCCGCCCGGCCGGAAAACACCTGTGTGTAGCCCCAGGCCATGGCCACCAGCACCGCGAACAGCACCAGCATCAGTCCCGTCGTGTTCTGCCCGATCGGCGACTTGCACAACAGGTCATAGATGATCCAGCCGAACACGATCGAAGCCAGCGAAATCGAGATCGCGATGGCAGCCGAGACATCGAGCACCGTGGTGTCGATCAGGTAAAGTTCCGCGCCGGCATAGTAGACCACGCACAGCATGGCGAAGCCTGACAGCCAGGTGACATAGCTCTCCCACTTGAACCAGGTCAGATGCTCGGGCAGCCGTTCGGGCGCCACCAGGTATTTCTGGACATGATAGAAACCGCCGCCGTGAACCTGCCATTCTTCGCCATAGGCGCCCTCGGGCAAACCCGGCCGCTGCACCAGGCCCAGATCGAGCGCGATGAAGTAGAACGACGAACCGATCCAGGCGATGGCCGTGATCACATGCAGCCAGCGCACGGCAAAGCTGAGCCACTCCCACAGGACTGGGTACTCGTAGAGAAAATCGGTCATCCGTGCCCCTCGCACTTCGGTTTGTTTTTGCAGTGCACATGATGCGCAATGCAACACGGATTGGAAAGCCCGCTTTCATTTGCCGCGATACGAATCAGCTGCTGGTTTTTCCTGATAATGAAGGTCTGTTTCCAGAAAGCTCCACATAATGACATCCGGCCAATGTCCCGGCGGCAATTGCCGTGGTCCCGTGGGTCCGCCATGGCGCTGTGGATTGTCATCAAACTGAATCAAAATCGTCACGGGACTGAATCATGCTCGCTCTATCCCCGCCTCTCTAGGGACACATGAAATCCCGGAACGAACAATGGAGCAAACCAATGCTTAAAAAGAATCTACTTGCAGCCGCATCGATGGCGCTGGGCATGACCCTCAGCTCCGCGGCTTTCGCGGAAACCCAGATCACCTGGTGGCACGCAATGGGCGGCGCTCTGGGTGAAGCGGTCAACGAGATCGCCACGGACTTCAATGCAAGCCAAAACGAATTCAAGATCACGCCTGTGTTCAAGGGCACCTACGAAGAAACCCTGACCGCCGGCATCGCCGCATTCCGCGCCGGCGAGCAGCCCAATGTCATGCAGGTGTTCGACGCCGGCGCCGCAACCGTGATCGGCGCCAAGGGCGCCACCGTTCCGGTGCAGGACCTGCTGGCCTCCAACGGCATCGATTTCAACATCGAAGATTACATTCCAGGCGTGCGTTACTTCTATGCCGACGCAGACGGCAAGATGATCGGAATGCCCTTCAATTCCTCGACCCCGATCATGTATTACAATGTTGAGGCTTTTGAGAAGGCTGGCGTAACTCCGCCGAAGACCTGGGAAGAGTTTGCAAGTGTAACAGCGCCTGCCCTCAAGGAAGCCGGTTACATCCCGATGGCGCAGTCGCACCTGCCGTGGATCTTCACCGAAAACTTCTTCTCGCGCCACAACCTGCCTTTCGCCACCAATGACAATGGCTACGGCGACGGCGAAACCAAGATCCTGGTCAACACGCCTGAAATCAAGGCCATGTTCACCGCGCTCAAGGACTGGAAAGACCAGGGTTTCTTTGAGTGGTACGGAACCGGCTGGAATGACAACCAGAAGCCTTTCGAAGAAGGCAAGATCGGCATGTGGTTCGGTTCGTCGGGCTCGTTCGGCGGCCTGCAGCAGACCGCGGCCATGCCATTCTCGGCGACCCTGCTGCCCTATTGGGAAGCTGTGACCACCGAGCCGACACAGACCTTCATCGGCGGCGCCGCCCTGTTTGCAATGTCCGGCAAGTCGGATGAGGAAAACAAGGCCACCGCCGAGTTCTTCCGCTTCCTCGCTTCCCCTGAGGTGCAGGTCAAGTGGCACAAGGACACCGGGTATGTTCCGATCACCAATGCTGCCTACGAGCTTGCAACGGCTCAGGGCTACTACCAGGAAAAGCCTGCCGCTGAAGTCGGCGTGCTCCAGCTGCTGCTGCCTGCCGGTGACAACACCAAGGGTTACCGCATGGGCTTCTACGTCCAGATCCGCGATGTGATGAACCGCGAATATGGCCGCATCCTGACCGGTGAAACCACCGTCGACGAAGCCTTCGCAACCATCGAGAAGGAAGCCAACGAGCTTCTCGAGCGCTTCAACAAGACCCAAGGCTAAGCCTAGCTCTTCTTGTTGAACACGGGCAATTCAGTGGCCGTCATTTCTGGCGGCCGCTGGTTCGATCTTTAGGGGATGCCGCCATGAAGCGCGCCGGTTTCAATCAGCTTGGGTTGCCAGTAATGCTGCTGCTTCCACAGCTCATCATCATTGCCGTCTTTTTCTACTGGCCTGCCGTTTTTGCAATTTACTCGTCTTTTTATCTGCAGGATCCGTTCGGCTTTGGCTCAACCTTTGTTGCCCTCGAAAACTACACCGGGCTTCTGTCATCCGCCGAATACCGGAAGGTTGCCGTTTTCACTGTGGTTTTCTCGCTGCTCGTAACGTTCCTTTCACTGTCGATCGCGCTGCTGCTTGCCGTCAAGGCAGACAAGGTGATCCGCGGCGCCCGTACCTATCGCACGCTGTTGATGTGGGTCTACGCGGTTGCGCCGCCGGTGGCGGGATTCATGGGCGTGATGATGTTCAACCAGGGCACCGGGCCGATCACGGAGTTTCTTGCCCTGTTTGGCTGGGAGTTCAAGCTTGGCGTGAATTTCAACGACACTGCCCTGGCCATGGTCGTGGTCGCGGCGTGGAACCAGATCCCGGTCAATTTCATCTTCTTCCTCTCGGGGCTTCAATCCATTCCCCAGTCGGTCAAGGAGGCGGCGATGATCGACAACAGGTCTGGCGTTCGCCGGTTCTGGGACGTGACCTTTCCGCTGTTGGCGCCAACGGCATTCTTCCTTCTGGTCATCAACATCACCTATTCGTTGTTCGACACATTCGGCACCGTCGACACCCTGGTCAAAGGCGAGCCCGGCAACAATCCGATGACGCTGGTCTACAAGGTTTATGTCGATGGATTCCGAGGCAATGATCTCGGTGGCTCCTCGGCTCAATCGGTTATCCTGATGGTCCTCGTGCTTTTGCTGACCGTATTCCAGTTCCGGCTTATCGATCGCCGGATTCACTACACGTAGGATATCAACAATGGCTGTCATGACTGATACGGACAGAACCGTCGCTCGCACCGGACGACCGGTGCGGTGGTCTGTGGTGATCGATCATGCGATCCTGATTGCCGGATCGCTGATGATGATACTTCCTGTCTTTGCTGTTTTCATCTCGACAAGCATCAGTGACGTGGAGATCTACCGGGAGGGACTTAACCTTTCGCTTGGCCCGCATATGGCCGAAAATTTTGACAAGGCCCTTTTCCTCAAGGGCGGGTTCACCGGAGAAATCACCGGTTCGAGCATGCTGATCAATTCGTTCATCCTCGGCATCGGGTTCGCTTTGGGCAAGATCCTGATCGGAATGACGGCGGCCTATGCGATCGTCTATTTCCGGCTGCGGTTTGCCACCTTCGCCTTCTGGATTATTTTCACCACGCTGCTGCTGCCGCTCGAGGTGCGGATCCTTCCCACTTACGAAGTGGTCCAGGGTCTGGGGCTCGCCAACACCTACACGGGCCTGATCCTGCCTCTGGTCGCCTCAGCCACGGCGACCTTCTTCTTCCGGCAGTTTTTTCTGTCGGTTCCCGAAGAGCTCGTCGAAGCCGCTCGGATAGATGGTGCAGGACCGGTGAAGTTCTTCATCGACATCCTGGTTCCGCTGTCGCGGACAATGGTTGCGGCGATCTTCATCATCATGTTCGTCTATGGCTGGAACCAGTATCTCTGGCCCACCCTGATCACCACCGATGAATCGCTTTTCACCCTCGTCCGCGGGATCAAGCAGATCATCCAGAATCTGGATGGCGCCAACGTTCCTGAATATGGGCGCGCCCTGGCTCTGGCCATCATCGCCATCCTGCCACCGGTCCTGGTGGTCGTCATTTTCCAGTCCTGGTTTGTCAAGGGACTGGTTGAATCAGACAAATAGAGGTTTCCCATGGTCCACGTTTCGCTCGAGAGCATTTCGAAAGTCTATCCGAACGGCGTCCGTGCGGTTCAGCCGACAAGCTTCAACATTGAAAAGGGCGAGTTCATTGTTCTCGTCGGTCCCTCGGGCTGTGGCAAGTCCACATTGCTGCGCATGATGGCAGGGCTGGAGGAGATCACCGAGGGCGACCTCTCGATCGCCGGGCGGGTGGTCAATGACATCGATCCCGCCGAACGCGACATCGCCATGGTGTTCCAGAACTATGCGCTCTACCCGCACATGACCGTCTACAACAACATGGCCTACGGCCTGCGCAATCGCGGCATGGGCAAGACCGAGATCGACAAGGCGGTGAAGGAGGCGGCAACCATGCTCAATCTCACCGAATATCTCGAGCGGCGTCCCAGCCAGCTCTCAGGCGGGCAACGCCAGCGCGTTGCCATGGGCCGTGCCATCGTGCGTAGCCCTTCGCTGTTCCTGTTCGATGAACCGCTATCGAACCTTGATGCCAAGCTTCGCGGACAGATGCGCATCGAGATCAAGGCTCTGCAGCGCCGGCTCGGGGTCACTTCGGTCTACGTGACCCATGACCAGGTCGAGGCCATGACAATGGCCGATCGCATCATCGTTCTCAATGGTGGTCGGATCGAGCAGATCGGCACCCCGGCGGAAGTCTATCACCAGCCCGCCAGCACCTTCGTCGCCAGCTTCATGGGCGCACCGCCGATGAACCTGTTGCCGGCCCGCTACAACGGCAATGGCCGGGTGCATCTTTCCGAAACCGTGCACATCGAGGCCCCAGGCCAGGCTAACTATTCGGGTGACATCAGGCTTGGCGTAAGGCCCGAGAATGTCGGCATCGTCGGCGCCTCCCACCCCGACGCCCTGCGGTTCGATCTCGAATTCGTCGAGGAACTTGGCGCCGGGCGGCTGCTTCACGGCAAGGTCGGGGAAAGCGGACTGATCGTCCATATCCCCCATACCGACCCGATCCCTTCCGATGAGGTCTATGTCGATCTGCCGAAGTCGGCGCTTTTGATGTTTGATCCGGCAACCGGAGCCCGGTTGTGAACGCGCTCGGTGATCGGGCGGGCTTTCACACCCGCACGGTCGATGTGTTGCCCCGTGTCACGCCCGAGCAGCGCGAGGCGATCCTGACCGCGCCGCGCACCACCGAGATGCATCGCGCCTTCATGGCCGACATTCCGGCGATGAGCATGGTCGAAACCGGCGGCGCCGCGACTGACGCCACCGTCCCGCAGGTCTTCACCGTTGCCGCCTGGAACCTGGAGCGGTGCCTGTTCCCAGAAAAGAGCGCCGCGCTGCTGGCCGGTCAGACTCCGGATGTCGTGCTGCTTACGGAAATGGATTGCGGCATGGCGCGCACCGGGCAGCGCCATCCCACCGCCGAACTGGCCGCTGCCCTGGGCATGCATTACTCCTATGGTGTGGAGTTCTTCGAAATCGGCCTCGGCGGTGAAACCGAACGCCCTTACTGCGTAGATTCAGGCAACCGGATCGGCTGGCACGGCAACGCTGTCCTGAGCCGGGCGGCGCCGGTCTCCTCGGTCCTGATCCGTCTGGATGACCACGGACATTGGTACATCGACGGCCCCTTTGCCTGGGACCGGAACCAGCCACGCATCGGCGGAAGAATGGCCATCGCCACCATTCTCCCGGCCGGCACCGGCAATCTTTGCGTCGTCTCCGTTCATCTGGAAAGCAATGCGGATTCCGCCCACCGCGGCGCGCAGATGGAACGGTTGATCGATGCCGTTGAAAAGTTTGCGCCCGACCACCCTGTGATCATTGGAGGCGACCTCAACACCGGCAACAGCAAGGACAGCCCTCACTGGCAGGATGAAAGCCTGTTCGATGTTGCCCGTGTGCATGGATTTTCCTGGGACAACAATGCCGAGGGCATGACCACCCGGCGCAGTTATCTGACGCCTCATCCGACGCGGTCGATGAAGCTTGACTGGTTCGCGTCACGCGGTTTGTCGATGGATGGCGCCCGGATTGTGCCGGCGCTTGATCCCAATGGCGAACCGCTGTCGGATCACGAACTGATCGTCGGCCATTTTGCCATCCCCTGATGGGTCGCCGCGGCGACAATCCTCAATCCATATGGGCGGCGGTCGGCGCTGTTCCTGCTTGGACGGCTCTGGGTTTGCGCAACATCAGTGCCAGCGGAATGGCAAACAGTGTCACCATCATCATCAGCTTGAAATCATTATTGTAGGAAATCATCAGCGCCTGCTGGTTGACCAGCCCATCAAGCGTTTGCAGCATCGCCGGATCGGTCACCGCGCCCGGGAGCAGGTCCTGCAGAACCGGGTTGAACGGATTGATGAAGGCGCCGAGTTCCTGGTGATTGATCTGGACATTGCGCGTCAGGTACAGCGTCACCACCGAGATGCCGATCGAGGATCCCAGATTGCGCACCAGGCTGAACAGGCTGGCAGCATCGGTGCGGTACTGAACCTCAAGCGTAGCGAAGGCCACGGTCGACAGCGGCACGAACACCAGGCCCAGCCCCAGCCCCTGAATGACCCCGGTGGAGATCACCGGCCAGCTGTCCATTTGCGGCGAAAAGCCGGTCATCAGGTAGAGTGAGCTCGAGGTCAGCAGCAGCCCGGCAATCACAAGGTAGCGCGCATCGACGACACGCAGCAGGCGCCCCACAAGGATCATCGAGATCATGGTTCCCACCCCACGCGGCGCCATCACCAGTCCGGTGGTGATCGTCGAGTAGCCGAAGACGTGCGACAGCATCGGTGGCAGCAGCGCCAGGCTCGCCAGCAGCACGATGCCGACGATGAAGATCAGCACCAGCCCGGTCACGAAGTTGCGGTCGGCGAAGATCTTCGGATCAACGAAGGGATCGTGGGCCGTGGCCAGGTGCACCGTGAAGATCCAGATGCCGGTGATCGCCAACCCCAGCTCGATCCAGATTTCCCAGGCCGAGAACCAGTCCACTTCACCGCCTCGGTCGAGCATCAGCTGCAACGCACCGACGCCGAGCGACAGCATGGCGAAGCCGAAGAAATCGAACCGGCGCAGCCGCCGGGCGACTTCCGGCAGATAGGCGGCGCAGCCCATGAAGGCGATGATGCCGACCGGCAGGTTGATGAAGAACACCCAGCGCCAGTTCAACGCTTCGGTCAGCCAGCCGCCAAGCGTCGGGCCGATGATCGGGCCGACCATGATGCCCGCACCCCAGATCGCCATGGCCTGGCCGTGGCGCTCCTTCGGATTGATGTCGAGCAGGAATGTCTGAGACAGCGGTACGATGGCCGCGCCGAATAGCCCCTGGAGAATGCGGAACAACACCATCGTTTCGAGGCTCGGCGCCAGCCCGCAGGCCATCGAGGTGGCGGTGAAGCCGACAATCGTGGTCAGGAACAATTGCCGCCGGCCAAACCGGTCCGCCAGCCATCCCGTCACCGGCGTCATGATCGCCGCGGCCACAATGTAGGAGGTCAGCACCCAGGTGATGGTGTCCTGCGACGCGTCGAGATCGCCGGTCATCGCCGGCAACGCCACATTGGCAATCGTCGTGTCGAGCACCTGCATGATTGTCGCGAGCATGATCGAAACCGTGATCAGGCCCCGATGCGGCACTCTGTGCCCGGGTTCGTCGGTCATGCTCATTGTCTCGGTTTCCCGGTGCCGGCCTACTCGGAAGCCCTTGCGCTGCTGAACAGGTCACCGAAACTGCGGCTTGCCCCTGTGTCCACGGTCACGGTGGCGCTCAAACCGGAACGCGCAAGGATCCTCGCTTCGGAATTGTCGAGCTTGATCCTGACAGGAATGCGTTGCGTGACCTTGACCCAGTTGCCCGTGGCGTTCTGTGCCGGCAACAGCGAGAATTCCGCTCCGGTGCCCGCGCCGATCGAATCCACCTTGGCCTTGAATGTCCTGTTCGGGTAAAGGTCGAACACCACTTTCGCCGGCTGATCGGGCTTCATGTGCGCCAGCTGCGGTTCCTTGAAGTTTGCATCGATCCAGGGATCTGTCGTCTCGACAATGGTAAACAGCGATGCGCCGGGGGTGACATACTCGCCGGCCCTGAAGGACGAGGCCTGGTAAACCAGCCCGTCCGCCGGCGCCCGCACCGTGGCAACCGAAAGATTGTAGGCGGCCTTGTTGCGCGCGGCCTTTGCGGCCACCACCAACGGGTGATCATCGATTGCGCCATCCAGGCTGTCGGCCAGTGCGGCTTGTGCGGTCGCAACCGCCTGCTTTGCGGCAACGAGGCCCTGTGCGGCTTTCTGGGCGGTGTGGCGGGCGTCGTCCAGCGAAGAGTTCGTCGCCACGCCCTTGGCGGTCAGCGCCTTTTGCCGGTCGAATGTATCCTGATAGAAGGCGGCATCGTCGGCGGCGATCTGTTCCTGGGTCAGCGCCTGGCTGTAGCCGGCCTTGAGTTCGATGACTTGCAGCCGGGCGCTTTCAACCGCGGCATCGGCCTGGTCGAGTGCGATCTTCAATGGTTGGGGATCGACCTGGAAAAGCACGTCTCCCTTTTTGACAAAGACATTTTCCGCGACGTTGACACTGACCACGCGCCCCGCGATCTCGCTGGCAATCGTGATCCGTGCCAGCCGCATGTTGGCGTTTTCGGTTTCCTCATAGCGTCCGCCGGTGATCCAGGCATACAGGCCGCCGGCGATGAGCAGGCAGGGCACCAGCAGCATCAGCACGTTGCGGCGAAGCCTGGAAGGTTTGTTTGCCTTTGCCAGTTGCGCAGGTGTTTCGGTGGGGTTTGGCTGAGTGCTCATGATGCCGCCTGCTTCTCGACGTTGGAAGAAGTCGTTGCTGTCTCGTCCGAGGAAAGATTGTTGACCATCACGACCAGTGCCGACATCAGCGCCTGGCGCTGGTCCTCGCCCACGCCGGTCAGGGCTTCTTCAAACACATCCGCCGCAACCGCCTTGATGGTCGAATAGGCGGCAAGGCTCTTGTCGGTGGGAACCACCCGGTTGACCCGTCGGTCGGTTTCATGCGCGCAGCGCTTCACCCATCCGCCCTGTTCCATCCGGTCGACCAGCCGCGAAACGCTGATCGGCTCGATTTCCATCAGCTCCGCCAGCCGGGCCTGGGTGGGGTTCTGTTCGCGTACCACCCGCACCAGCAGCCGCCACTGCGCCGAGGATAGGCCATGTTCCTGGCCGCGCTTCTCGAAATTTCTGCGCAAGAGCCGACCCACGTCGTGGATCAGGAATCCCAATTGATCGATTGCCGTTTTTTTCATAAGCTCAATATATTATAAGCATGCTTATTAAACAAGCGCGTCGTCGCGGCAACTGTGTGAACACTGCGTCCATGGCTTGATCGAATGTCGCACCTCAGCCAGCCGGTGGCGTTGCAAATCCATTGAACGTCGCAGGCAAATGTGACAACGCTTGCGCATCAAACGGCCACCCCCGAAGCAATCCAAGAGCATCCCGAGAGCAATCCATGGACAACCCGGATTTCATCATCATCGGCGCCGGTTCATCCGGTTGTGTCATGGCCGAGCGGCTCTCGGCGTCCGGCCGCCACAAGGTCCTGGTGCTTGAAGCCGGTGGAGACGACCGCCGCTTTTTCGTGCAGATGCCGCTTGGCTATGGCAAGACCTTCTTCGATCCTAAGGTCAACTGGATGTACCGCGCCGAACCCGATGAGGGGCTCGCCGGCAATGTTGATCACTGGCCGCGCGGCCGGGTGCTGGGCGGCTCCTCCTCCATCAACGCCATGGTCTGGGTGCGCGGGCACCGTGCCGATTTCGACGACTGGCGCGACGCCGGCAATCCCGGCTGGGGTGCTGACGAGATGTGTTCGGCCTTCCGCGATGTCGAATGCGCGATCGTCGGCGATGACAGCCTGCGCGGTCGCAAGGGCCCGCTCAATCTCTTCGTTCCCGGCAAGACGACCCATCACCTGACCCGCAAGTGGTTTGAATCGGCGCAGGCCCTCGGCCTGCCGCTCAATCCCGATTTCAACGGCGAAAGCCAGGAGGGTGTGGGCCTGTTCGAATTCACCATTCATGGCGGCCGCCGCCTGTCGGCAGCACGGGCCTTCCTGCGACCGGCGATGAAGCGGCCCAATCTCAGGGTGATCACCGGCGCGCAGGTGACGGGCCTGACGTTTGACGGTGGCCGCGTGACCGGTGTCACCTACACTCGCAAGGGCAGGAAGCAGACGGTCAGCGCCGGTCGCGAGGTGATCCTCAGCGGCGGATCGGTCAACTCGCCGCAGCTCCTGCAGCTCGCAGGCATCGGGCCCGCCCGGCACTTGAAGGATCTCGGCATCAATGTCCGCATCGACAACCCGAATGTGGGGCGCAATCTCGAGGACCATATCGGTATCAACTACACCTATCGCGCCAACTGTCCGACCATCAACCAGCAGCTCGGTCCCTGGTGGGGCAAGCTCTCGGCAGGCCTGCACTATTTGTTGCTCCGCGACGGCCCGCTGTCAGTCAGCCTCAACCAGGCCGGCGGCTTCATCCGCACATCGCCTGATCGCGTGCGGCCCAACATGCAACTCTATTTCCAGGCCTTCTCGACGGTCATTCCGCGACCGGGCGAGCGCCCGATCCTCAGCCCCGACCCGTGGCCCGGTTTTTCCATCGGCTGGTCAAACTGCCGTCCGAAGAGCAGGGGTGAAATCATGATCCGCTCTGCCGATCCGTCACAAGCGCCGCGCATCACCCCCAACGCGCTTTCTCACGAAGAGGATGTCGCCGAGATGCTGGCGACAGGCAAGATCGTGCGCGCCATGGCCGCCGCCAGACCACTCGCCGATTGCATAGAGGCGGAATTGCTGCCGGGGCCGGACATCGCCTCCGACGAAGCGCTCATTGACGATATCCGCCACCGCTCCGGCACGGTCTATCATCCGGTCGCCACCTGCCGCATGGGCCCGGACCCGACGACATCGGTTGTCGACGCGAGACTGCGCGTCCACGGGCTTGAGGGCCTGCGCGTGGTCGATTGCTCGATCTTTCCCAACATCGTCACCGGCAACACAAATGCCGCCGCCATCGCCACGGGATGGCGGGCGTCGGAGATTGTGCTTCAGGACAATGCCTGAGACGTGTTCGCGCGCCAGTCCGCGAGCGCCATAATGATCTCCGCCGCAACCGTGGCGGCGATCACCTCGGGCCGCTTGTCGGCGATCTTGTAGCCGATCGGGCAGACCAGCTTCGAAAGCTGCGCGGTGTCGCCGCCCTCGCGGACATACTGATGCTCGAATGTCGCCCGCTTGGTGTCCGAGCCGATCATGCCGACCTGGGCCAGGTCATTCCGCTTGAGCGCCGCCGAGACGATCAGGAAATCGAGCGCGTGGTCATGGGTCAGCACGATCACCGCGCTTCCCGGCGCAATACCGGCAACCAGGCTCTCGGGCAGGGCGGTGAGATGCCGTTCCGCGCCCTCTGGCGTGAGATCCAGCTCCTCCGTCCGTGTCTCCGCCACATGCACCTTGACCGGCAACAGCAGCAGCGCGTTGGCCAGCGCCCGGCCGACATGGCCGCCGCCGAACAGCCAGACCTCGGGATCGCTTGCGTCCTCGGCCTCGACCATGGCCTCGATCTCGCCGAACCGGGCAGGGGGAATCACTTCGAACGACAGCGTCACATGCCCGCCGCAACATTGCCCAATAGCGGGTCCGAGCGGCAGCGCCAGCGGCTCGGCCGCGGCGCCGGCCAGCACATCGCGGGCGCGGTCGATGGCCTCGAGCTCCAGCCGTCCGCCGCCAATCGTTTCAAAGGCCGCGGCTTGCGAAACCAGCATCCAGGCATCGGTGTTGCGCGGCGTCGACCCTTTGGCTTCAACCACCCGGACCAGCACGAACCCGGCCTGCGCCAGTGTTGCGGCAAAATCCCGATAGGCCTCAAGCCGCGCCATCAGGCGTCCGCCCCGTCCTCTCCCGGCATCCCGGCATCCGCCACAAGCGCCTTCAGCCGCTCCACGGCCATCAGCACCCGCTCCGGCGTTGCCGGTGCGTCGAGTTTTGGCGAGACCTGGTAGTCGGCAATGGAGGCAACCGCCATGCCGAGCGCTTCCAGCACCGAGATCGGCAGCATGAACGGCGGCTCGCCGACAGCCTTCGAGCGCCTTATCGTCGGCTCGCGGTTCTCGGCCCAGTCGGCCAGCTTCACATTGAAGATCTTCGGCCGGTCGGAAGCCAGCGGAATCTTGTAGGTTGACGGAGCGTGCGTCCTCAAACGACCCTTGTCGTCCCACCACAATTCTTCCGTCGTCAGCCAGCCCATGCCCTGGACGAAGGCGCCTTCGATCTGGCCGATATCCAGCGCCGGGTTGAGCGAGCGTCCCGTGTCGTGCAGCACGTCGACCCGGTCGACCTGGTATTCGCCGGTCAGCGTGTCGACCGAGACCTCCGACACCGCCGCGCCATAGGCGAAATAATAGAACGGCCGCCCCTTGCCGCTGGCGCGGTCCCAGTGGATTTCCGGCGTCTTGTAGAAGCCCGCCGCAGAAAGCTGGATCCGCGCCTGGTAGGCAAGCTTGATGAAGTCGCCGAACGCCATCAGCTCGTTGCCGATGCGCACATGGTTGGGGATGAACTCCACCTGTTCGGCCGGAACGCTGAATTTCTCCGAGGCGAAGGCGATCAGCCTGGTCTTGATCTGCTGCGCCGCATTGGCCGCCGCCATGCCGTTGAGATCGGTGCCGGAGGAGGCCGCGGTGGCAGAGGTGTTGGGCACCTTGCCGGTGGTGGTGGCGGTGATCCGGATCGTGTCGAGATCGACCTGGAACTCTTCGGCCAGCACCTGCGCCACCTTGGTGTTCAGCCCCTGGCCCATCTCGGTGCCGCCATGGTTGAGATGGATCGATCCGTCCTGGTAGACATGCACCAGCGCGCCCGCCTGGTTGTACCATGTGGCGGTGAACGAGATGCCGAACTTGACCGGGGTCAGCGCGATGCCCCGCCGGACCACCGGGCTGTTTTCGTTGAAATCGATGATCTCGGCCCGGCGCGCCTGATAGTCCGAGGAGGCTTCCAGCTCCTCGACAATCCGGCCGATGATGTTGTCTTCAACCGTCTGGTGGTAGGGCGTCACGTCCCGGCCCGGTCCGCCATAGAAATTCGCCTTGCGGATTTCCAGCGGATCGCGCCCCAGCGCATAGGCGACATCCTCGATCATCCGCTCGCCGCCGAGCATGCCCTGCGGCCCGCCGAAGCCGCGGAAGGCGGTGTTGGAGACCGTATTGGTCATCATCGGTTTTGAGACCAGCCGTACATCCTGGTAAAAATAGCAGTTGTCGGCATGAAACAGCGCCCGGTCGGTAACCGGTCCGGAAAGATCGGAGGAAAATCCGCAGCGCGCCGCAAATGTCGCGTCAACGGCATGGATGACGCCGCTCTCGTCATAGCCGACATCGTAGTCGACGACGAAATCGTGCCGCTTGCCGGTGATGATCATGTCGTCGTCGCGGTCCGGCCGGATCTTCACCGCACGGTTCAGTTTCTTGGCCGCGATCGCGGCGATGGCTGCGAACTGATTGGACTGGGTTTCCTTGCCGCCGAAGCCGCCGCCCATGCGCCGCACCTGCACGGTGACCGCGTTCGACACCGTGCCGAGCGCATGTGCCACCATGTGCTGCACCTCGCTCGGATGCTGCGTCGAAGACCAGACGGTGACCTCATCATCCTCGCCGGGAATGGCGAAGGCTATGTGGCCTTCGAGATAGAAATGGTCCTGCCCACCGATCCGCATCTCGCCCTTGAGCCGCTTGGGTGCTGCGGCAAGCCCCGCCTCGATATCGCCGCGCTCGAGCTTCAGCGGGTCGGTGACCAGCGGGTAGTCTGCTTCCATGGCCGCGCGCACGTCGGTGACATGCGGCAGGTCCCCGTAACCGATCACTGCCTTCTTGGCAGCACGGCGCGCCAGTTCCCGGCTTTCGGCGATGACGGCAAACACCGGCTGGCCGTGAAACAGCACCTTTCCTTCGGCAAGCACCGGCTCGTCGTTGCGGCCGCTCGGCGAAATGTCGTTGACGCCCGGCACATCGGCGCCGGTCAGAACGGCCACCACGCCTTCCGATGCACGCACCGCGTCGAGATCGAGCGAGGTGATGGTCGCGTGCGCCCGGTCGGTCAGGCCGAGATAACCGTGCAGCGTGCCCGTGGGTTCGGCCATGTCGTCGATGTAGTCGGCGCTACCGGTGACGTGCTTGTGGGCAGAATCATGTTTGCGCGGCGTGTGCGCGCCGCCTGAAATCTCGGTCCGGCTGCGGGAAGGGGAAGTGTCCATTTTCATGCCTCCGCCAGTGCCGGATGGCGTTCGATGCGCGCCGGCGCACCGCAGCTTTCCAGGAAGAACCGGATCATCAGGTTCTGCGCCGCCAGCATCCGGTAGTCCGCACTTGCCCGCCAGTCCGACAGCGGCTGGTAATCCTCGGCAAGCGTCAGCCGCGCCGCCTGGATGGTGTCCCAGCTCCACGGCTGGCCGGTGAGCGCCGCCTCTGTCGCTGTTGCCCGCTTGGGCGTACCCGCCATGCCGCCAAAGGCAATCCTTGCCGAGGTCACCAAGCCTTCGGCGTCGGTGATGACGTGGAAAGCGCCGCACAGCGCCGAAATGTCCTCGTCGCGGCGCTTGGAAATCTTGTAGACCGCGAAAAAGGCGTCTTCCGCAAGCGCCGGCACGAAGATGCTCTCGACAAACTCGCCCGGCTGGCGGTCCTGCTTGCCATATTCGATGAAGAAATCGGCAAGCGGAAGCGTGCGGCGGCTTGAGCCCTTGCGCAGCGTCACCGAAGCACCAAGCGCGATCAAGGGCGGCGGCGTGTCGCCGATCGGCGAGCCGTTGGCGATGTTGCCGCCGACGGTGCCCATGTTGCGCACCTGCTCGCCGCCGATCCGGTCCCACAATTCGGCCATCTGCGGGAACAGCGACACAAGGGCGCCGCGCGCTGAAGTATAGGAGACGCCCGCACCCAGCGTAATGCCGGCATCATCGATCGAGATCTGCTTCAGTTCCTCCAGGTGACCGATGTGGATCACCGGAGAAATGTCACGCATGTGCTTGGTCACCCACAGCCCGACATCGGTCGAACCCGCCACGATCGTCGCCTTTGGATGCGCTTCGTAAAGGGCGGCCAGATCGTCGAGATCGCCAGGCACGAAGCTGGTGCCCCGCTCGTGTTCGATGGTCACCAGCGCACCGTCGGCAAAGCCTGCAAGCGCTTCGGTGGTCGCGTCATAGGCCGCCACAAGCCGGTCATTGTCGGCGTCCGGAATGGTTGCGGCAGCAGCAATCGCCGCCTTGACGATCGGCTCGTAGCCGGTGCATCGGCACAGGTTTCCCTGCAGTTGACGCTCGATGTCGGCCTCCGACGGATTGGGCTCGGCAAGCCACAGCGCATGCAGCGACGCAACGATGCCCGGCGTGCAGAAGCCGCATTGCGAACCGTGATTGTCCACCATCGCCTGCTGCACTGCGCTCAACTCGCCATCGGGGCGGTTGAGATACTCCACCGTGACCACGTGCGTGGCGTCGAGCGAACCGACCAGCCGGATGCAGGCATTCACCGTCTCGTAGCTCAGCAGCCCGTTGTCGATCCGGCCGACGAGCACGGTGCAGGCGCCGCAATCGCCCTCGGCGCAGCCTTCCTTGGTGCCGGTCAGCCGCCGGTCGAGCCTGAGCCAGTCGAGCAGCGTCAGGTCGGGCGCAAATCCGGCAAGCTCGACCGTCTGGTCATTGAGCCGGAAGCGGATCGATGTGCGGTCGGTGTGAGCCATGTCACCTCTGTGATTTTGAACCAATTGGACAAAAACTAACCCAGTCCGGTGCTCTGCGAAAGAGCGATAAGCGCATGCAACAGTTTCAGGCAAAGCCGGTCAATCGCTGCCACTTTCAGCCAAGGCGGGGGCATCCCGCGTCTGGCTGCCATCCTTCCTGCGCGGGCCGGGCAGCCCCAGATACTGGCTTTCGAGGTCGACGGTCGAATTCTTGCCAAGCGCGTCCCGGTTGGCTTCGAGCCATCTGTCCGCCTCGAGCCGCCCGCGATCGCGCAGATCGGTGAGGAACGACCAGCGGACGTCGAACTTCGAGGACACCGGAAGATCGAGCAGGGCCTCGTCGGCTCGCACCGAATGCACCAGGATGTGGCGCAGGCGGTTCTTGTACTCGTCCTTGAGCCAGTCCTGTTCGATCAGGCGGGTGACGAAGTTGATCGCGCGCATCTCGTCAAGCAGCGACGAATTGAACGAGATCTCGTTGATCCTGTTGAGAATGTCCGGTGCCGTCTTCGGCACCTCGTCGCGCTCCATCGGATTGATGTGAACAATCATCACATCCCGGCTTTCGCAATTGTAGAAGAACGGAAACAGCGCCGGATTGCCGACGTAACCGCCATCCCAGTAATGATCGCCGTCGATCTCGACTGCCTTGAACAGGAATGGCAGGCAGGCTGACGCCATCACAACGTCCGCGCTGACCTCCGGGGTTTCGAAGACCCGCACCCTACCGCTGCGCACATTGGTGGCGCTGATGAACAGCTTGGTATCACAGTGTTGGTGCATTGCATCGAAATCGACGCTCTCCGACAGAAGGTCATGCAGCGGGTTGACGTCGAAAGGGTTGAATTCATAGGGCGAGAAGGTGCGTGTCATGGTGTCGAACGCAGCGTAGGTCGCGGCCGAGAGAAACTCCATGCCGGGAATCACCCCTTGCGGCAGGGCGTTGACCGGCGACCAGACCGAGCCTCCGCGGCTGGACCGGCGCCAGAAATCCTCAAGCGCCGCCTGGCCGCCGATGCGGCCGCCTTCCATCAGCCCGTGCGCCAGCACAACCGCGTTCACCGCACCGGCACTGGTGCCCGACAGCCCTTCGAACTCGATGTCGGGCTCATCCAGCAGCCGGTCGATCACGCCCCAGGTGAAGGCGCCATGCGCGCCCCCGCCCTGCAGCGCCAGATTGATCCGGCGAATGCCATTTGTCTTGGCTCCAGCTACGTGAGCGGATTTCGCCCTCACGGCCGGTTTCCGGACGCTCATTGCGCTGTCCATCCGCCGTCCATCGGCAGTGCGGCGCCGGTGATCTGGGCGGCCTGGTCCGAAACGAGGTAATTTGCGAGCGCCGCAATCTGGCCCACCTGCACGAATTGCTTGGTTGGTTGCGCCTTCAGGATCACCTCGTTGATGACCTCCTCTTCGCTCATGTTGCGCGCCTTGGCGGTGTCGGCGATCTGGCCCGAAACAAGCGGTGTCTCGACATAGCCCGGGCAGATGGCGTTGGCGGTGATGCCGAACTCGGCGCCCTCGAGTGCCACGGTCTTGATCAGCCCGAGAACGCCGTGCTTGGCCGCCACATAGGCGCTCTTGTAGGGGGAGGCGACCAGCCCGTGCGCGGATGCGATGGCGATGATCCGGCCAAAGCCGTTCTTCTTCATGCCCGGCATCGCCGCACGGATCAGGTGGAAGGCGGAGCTCAGATTGATGCCGATGATCGCGTCCCATTTGGCGACCGGAAAGTCCTCTATCTTCTCGACATGCTGGATGCCCGCGTTCGGCACGATCACGTCGACAGACCCGAACGCCTTCTCCGTCGAGGCCACCAGGTCGGCGATTTCCTCGGGTTCGAGCATGTTGGCGCCGTGGAAAATGACCTCGCCTGCGCCAAGGGCAGCTAACCGCGCCCGGGTTGCCTCGATTTCCTCGGACTTGCCAAGCCCGTTGAGAACCACATTGTGTCCCGCCAGCGCAAAGCTTTCGGCGATTCCCAGGCCGATGCCGCTGGTGGAGCCGCTGATGATCACGGTTTTCATGGATCCGTCCTTTCAGATTGTTGCAATGCACAAATAAGCATGAAAGCCGGAAGTTCCAATCAAGTTTCGCTTACCGGAGCGGATAATCCGTTGATGGCATGGCCTGCGGGTTGTCTCTCGCGCCGTTCGGGTTCATGGAGAAGCCGTAACGCTTCAAACCTCACTTGCAGTCGCTGGCCCATGTCTCACTCAGCTCAGTCTTCCGCCACCGGATCGGGTCCGGATCGCCAGATCCTGACCACGGCCCTGGCCGGTGCGGTTGCCATGTCCGTGGCGATGGGACTGGGGCGGTTCTTCTACACTCCGGTGCTGCCGGCCATGATGGCGGGGCTGGGGCTCGGACCGACCGAGGCCGGGTGGATCGCCTCGGCCAATTATGCCGGCTATCTTCTCGGCGCCGTTCTGGCCGCCTATGGCTGGGCCGAAGGCATCGAGCGCAAGGTGGCCCTGACCGGGCTGGTGTCCACGGCTCTGCTCCTGCTGGCGATGGGCATGTCGAGCGATTTCATCGTTCTCGCCGTTATCCGCTTTCTCGCCGGGCTCGCCAGCGCCTTCGTCATGGTTTTCACCTCCGCGATTGTCCTGTCCCACGGACTTGCGTCTGGCCGGGCCTGGGTCCAGTCGACCCATTTTGGCGGCGTCGGTTTCGGCATCTCCGTCTCCGCCGTCATGTTCGGCCTGATCATTCTTGCCGACAGCGGCTGGCGCATGGCCTGGATCATGGCGGCACTGCTGGCTTTCGCGGGTCTGGCAGTGGTGAGCCGCTTCCTGCCGCGGGACGTCGTGCGCATCGGTGCGGCGAAGAAGGAGCCGCCCCTGGTCTGGACCCGGGAACTGCTTGCTTTGACCCTGGCCTACGGAATTTTCGGGTTCGGCTACATCGTCACGGCAACCTTCCTCGTTGCCATTGTCCGCGACGGCGGCGGCTCATCGCTGTTTGAGGCCGGTGTCTGGCTGGTCACCGGTCTGGCGGCCGCACCTTCGGTGGCCTACTGGATGCCTGCCGTCAGGCGCGTCGGCCTTGTCAATGTCTTCGCGCTTGGCTGCCTCGTCGAGGCGCTCGGCGTTGCGGCAAGTGTTCTTCTGCCGCTGCCTGCCGGTCCGGTGATCGGCGGCGTACTGCTTGGCGCCACCTTCATCATGGTCACAGCCTTCGGCCTGCAGGCCGGCCGGCAACTGGCCGCGCAAAGCCCGCGCCGGGCGCTGGCGCTGATGACCGCGGCCTTTGGAACCGGTCAGATCCTCGGCCCGGTTGTTGCCGGTTACCTGGCAGACTGGTCGGGCAGCTACACCTGGGCGAGCCTGGCCGCAGCCGCCGGATTGCTCGCCTCGGGTGCCATCGTGCTCGTCTTCTGCCGGCCGCGGACGGCTTGAAGCCGGTCACGGGCCCCGTTCGGCCGGTGAAAGCAAAAGCCATGGTTTCAGCACAATGGCGTGATCGCTAATGGGTCCGGATTGCCGTATTTCTCCCGGTGTCCTAGGTATCGCAACGACCCAAGACGAATCACGTCCCGCACCGCAGGACACAGTTCAGGATCCCGCCCGTGTTTGAATCCTTTTTCCCGAAACCGAAAGTCTTCTTCCCCTCGGTCCTGCTCTGGGCCGGTCTGGGAATTCTTGTCTGGTACGGGGCAGGTGATACGCTCGGTGCGGCCGTGGGCTTTGCCCTGCCCGAACCCGAAGGCGAGCCAATCGTCGGTCTGAGCTATTTCTACACCCAGTCCTTTCTCTGGTTTTATGTCTACTACACGGTCTGGTCACTGGCCTTTGCGGCCTTCTGGTTTTTCTATTCGCCCCACAAATGGCAGCTCTGGTCGATCCTCGGCTCGGTCTTCATCCTGTTCACAACCTATTTCGGCGTGCAGGTCTCGGTCGCTCTCAACAACTGGCGCCGCCCCTTCTTCGACCAGTTCCAGCAGGCGCTGACCGGGGACGGATCGGTGTCGCAGGCAGATCTCTACGGCCTGATCCTGATTTTCGTCCAGATCGCCTTTATTTCGACCGCTGTCTTTGTCGTCACCCGTTTTTTCGTCAGCCACTACGTCTTTCGCTGGCGCACGGCGATGAACAATTTCTACATGGAGCGCTGGCCCCGGGTCCGCAACATCGAGGGCGCCTCGCAGCGTGTGCAGGAAGACACCATGCGCTTCGCCTCGATCATGGAGGGGCTCGGCGTTGCCTTCGTCGATGCGGTCATGACCCTGGTGGCGTTCCTGCCGATCCTCTGGGCGCTGTCCCAATACGTGACCGAACTGCCCGTGGTCGGGGAGATCCCGCATGCGCTGTTCATCGCTCTGCTGTTCTGGGCGGCCTTCGGCACCGGCCTTTTGGCGCTGGTCGGCATCAAGCTGCCTGGGCTTGAATTCCGCAACCAGCGCGTCGAGGCCGCCTACCGCAAGGAACTGGTCTATGGCGAGGATGATGCGTCGCGCGCGCAGCCGCCGACAACGCGCGAGCTTTTCGAGAATGTCCGGAAAAACTATTTCCGGCTCTATTTCCACTACATGTACTTCAACATCGCCCGCGGCTTCTATCTCCAGGCCGACAACATTTACGTGCACATCCTCCTGGTGCCGACCATCGTGACGGGCAAGATCACGCTCGGCATCTGGCAGCAGATTCTGACCGCTTTCGGCCAGGTCTCGAACTCGTTCCAGTTCCTGATCAATTCCTGGACGACGATCGTCGAGCTGATTTCGATCTACAAGCGCCTGCACGCTTTCGAAGCCGTTTTCCGCGGTCAGGAACTCGATGAGATCGAACGCAACTATCTCGCCCGGCAGGGCGGTGGGTTTGCCCAGCCGATACCCAATCCGTCCCCCGGAGAAGGCGGCCCTGATGCGGTGCAGACGCTGGAAGATCCCAAGCGGCCCTAGAGCCGACCGCCTTCAGCTGGAAGCGGACTGATGGACGGCATTTTTCCTATCAGTGAGGAAAGATCGCAAGCGCGATGCAGCGCATCGTGCGAGGATTTTGACGACGCCGGTGCGAAAAAGGCATCCAGGCCTGGCGAAGACGAGCAGTTCGACCAGAACCAATCCACCAAATCTGAAGATGATCGGCTCTAGCAGCTCAGCTTGCCGAGCCATCCGCAGGCTTCAGCCGCCTCATGGCTTCCTGATAGGTCACACAGGCGACCTCCGGCTGTCCGCAGACCTCATTGGCGAACCGCTCGAGAGCGTTCCAGTAGGCCCCGCCATTCATCTCGACGAAGTGAAAGCCCAGCTGCAGCGGCCGGCGTTCTCCGGTGTACTCGGCATCGAAGGCCGAGCGGAACGCATCGAGCGCCCGCGCCTCGAACTCTTCGGACTTCGACGGGGTTTCAATACCGGCGGAATGCCGGACGAAAAGGTTGTAATCCATTCCGATGATCGGCCGTTGCCGCGGCCCTTCCGGGATCAGGGGCAGCGCGAAGCGCGCCACCGGCCCCTCGAGCTCGGGCGGTACCGGCCCGTTCGAGACCGCGCTGGCATCATAGCTCAAGCCGTGAGCACGCATCGCCGCGTAAAGCCCTTCGCCAGTCGAAAGATAGGGTGCGCGAAACCCCTTGATGCCGGTCCGGGCAAACCGGGTCCAGCCGGCGGGTGGTTCAGCGCCGTTGCCGGCCCAGGCGTTCTCCAGCGCGGCGTCGAACTGGTTGAACTCACTCATCCAGTCCGCTTTGCTCCAGGATTTCCCATCAAAATGCCCGCATCCATGATTGCCGATCTCATGGCCTGACTGGTAGGCGGACCAGATATGGCCAAGCCGGGTGAGCACATCTGCGGTGTCTTGGGCAAAACCGACATTCGAACGTCCTGCCGAATGACCGGGCGCCTTGTAGGCCTTCCGTTCGTCCTTGCTCATCAGGAAGGTGCAGGACAGGAAATAGGTAAAGCGTGCGCCGCTGCGGTCGGCCATCTCCAGGCTTCGCCGCCACAGCCGGTTGTCGTGTGCGCCGTCAAACGAAATCAGCACCAGCTGTTCTGGCCGCTCGGAAGCCTGGGCTCCTGTACCCGCCAGGACGCTCAACCCCGCAGCCAGAGCGGCTGTCACGGCAATAGTCACCGACACGGCTCTTGTTGCTTTTGAAAGGGCAGGGCGGAAAACGGCTGATTTCATGATGCTTGCGATCCGGTGTTACGCGTGACAGGCGGCTTCGCGATCTGTGTCGCTCAAATGAGGCACTGGTATGAATGAGACCTAACCGGAGGCGCAGCGAACGTATTTCTCCGCCATCGGATCGATCTCCAGCCGCTTGTCGGGAATGGCTTCGCCGCAATTGCTGCACCAGCCATAGTCACCTTCTGCCAACCGCCGTTCCGCCATCTCGATGCGCACCAGATCGAGTTTGCGCGCCCGCTCCTGCGCCTCGGCCATGGCTTGCTGCTGCATGGCGTCCATGCGCGAAAGCCTGCCGACCGACTGTTGATCCAGCGTGACCGGGGCACGCGCCGCCTGGCTCATCGCCGACATGCGCTCGAGATCGCGCCTTTTTTCATCAAGCCGCCTTCGCGCGGCATCAAGATCCGGTTCCATCTCGCCACCTTGGACCAGCCTGTGCCGCAAGACAAATACCCGCGACACAAATTCGCTTGTTCGCTGCTTCTCATGAAATGCCGTCCGGGCTATGGTCGCGGCCGCAGGGCTGATGAGAGCCGCAATGTGAAATTGGAGAAGAAGAATGATCTGGCTCATTGTCGGACTGGTCGTGTTTTTGGGTGTTCATTCGGTCCGCATCGTTGCACCGGAGTTCCGCCAGTCGCAAATCGATCGGCGGGGTCTGAATGCCTGGAAAGCCATCTACGCGGTTGTCTCGATCCTGGGTTTCATCATCCTTGTATGGGGCTATGGCATCGCAAGGCAGGATCCGGTGGTGTTCTGGGTCGCGCCGGCCTGGATGAGCCACGTCGTCGCGCTTCTGATGCTGCCGGTCATGATTTTCCTTGTCGCGTCGCAAGTCCCGGACGGACGGATCAAGGCCGCCGTCAAGCATCCGATGCTGCTCGCCGTCAAGATCTGGGCGGTGGCGCATCTTCTGGTCAATGGCGATCTGGCGTCGGTGCTGTTGTTTGGAGGATTTCTCGCATGGGCCGTCGTCGACCGGATTTCGGAGAAGAAACGGCTGCGTGCGGGCCTGACCAGCAATCCCGTGGCCGGACCGGTGAAATGGGATATCATCTCCGTGGTCGGCGGCCTTGTGGCCTATGTGCTTTTCGTCGCGGTGCTGCACAAACTGCTGATCGGGGTGCCGCCGATCATCGGAATGTGACCTGACAGGACGGGTGGCGTGAAGCTTTCGGTGGCCTACCCCCTTACACAGGCCATAAAATCGGCTAGAAGGCCCCACATAACGCCGCACGCGGCAAGATTTTGAGAGGACCGGTTCCCACCGGTGACGCGATGACCGACGACAATTCAACATTCATCCGCGAGGTCAATGAGGATCTGCGTTCGGATTACATGAAAGCGCTGTGGAAGCGGTTCCGTTTCGTCGTGCTTGCCGTTGCGATCGGCATCGTCGCCGTGACGGCAGGCCTGCGTGGCTGGCAGTACTGGAAAGAGACCACGGCGGCCAGGTCCGGCGATGTTTTCCTGGCGGCGCTTGAGAAGGCCCGCAGCGGCGACACCGCCGCGGCTCTTGCAGAGTTCCAGGCGCTCGAGCAGACCGGCTATGGTTCCTATCCGGTGCTGGCGCAGATGCGCGCGGCAACGGTGCTCGCAGACAATGGCGACACCGCTGCGGCGATTGCGGCATTTTCAGCCATCGGCAAGAACGTCTCGCAGCCGGTAGCCATCAGAGATGCGGCGCGTTTGCGCGCAGCCTACCTTCTGATCGACAACGGCAGCTATTCGGACGTTTCGGCCGAGGTTGAGGTGCTTGCGGTTCCCGGAAACCCGGCCCGGCACTCTGCCCGTGAAGCGCTCGGCATCTCCGCCTACAAGGCCGGTGACATGAGCCAGGCCGCGCAGTGGTTTGGCGACATTGCCGCAGACAGTGAGACACCCAGGGGTGTGAGTAGCCGTGCGGCCCTCATGCTGGACATGATCGCCGCCCGGGGCGGCACGTCCTGACCGCGCGACCACCCCGGACCGAGACGATGCCTTCGGGCAAGGATCCATCATGACCATTACCCTTGCCATTGTCGGACGTCCCAATGTCGGCAAGTCGACATTGTTCAACCGGCTTGCCGGCCGCAAGCTGGCGCTTGTCGACGACACGCCCGGTGTGACCCGCGACCGCCGTCCAGGCGATGCCCGTCTGGTCGATCTCAGGTTCCGCATGATCGACACCGCCGGTCTCGAAGTCGCGGGGCCCGATACGCTGGAAGGCCGCATGCGCGCCCAGAGCGAGGCGGCCATGGACGAGGCCGACGGCGCACTGTTCCTGATCGACGCCAAGGCCGGGCTTACCCCGGCCGACGAATTGCTGGCCGATATCTTGAGAAAGCGCGGCAAACCGGTTGTTCTGGTTGCCAACAAGGCCGAATCCAAGGGCTCTGAATCGGGCATGTATGATGCCTTCCGGCTGGGCCTGGGCGAACCCTGTCCTATTTCGGCCGAGCATGGCGGCGGTATGCTTGACCTGCGCGATGCGATTGTCGAGGCCTTTGGCGAGGAACGCTGTTTCCCCCCCAAGCACGATCCGCTGGCTGAAGCCGTCACCGATGTCGACATCCCCATGCCCCTGGGCGCCGACGATGAGGACGAAGGTCCGGAGTATGACGAGACCAAACCGCTCCGGGTTGCCATTGTCGGACGTCCCAATGCCGGCAAGTCGACCCTGATCAACCGGTTTTTGGGCGAGGAACGGCTTTTGACCGGCCCCGAGGCCGGCATTACCCGCGATTCCATCGCCGTTGATTTCGAGTGGCAGGGCCGCAAGATCAAGCTGTTCGATACCGCCGGTCTGCGCCGCAAGGCCCGCGTTCAGGAAAAGCTCGAGAAACTCTCCGTCGCCGACGCGCTGCGCGCCATCCGTTTTGCCGAAGTGGTGGTGATCGTGTTCGATTCCACCATTCCCTTCGAAAAGCAGGATCTGCAGATCGCCGATCTGGTGGTCCGCGAGGGCAGGGCGCCCGTGATCGCCTTCAACAAGTGGGACCTGATCGACAACCGCCAGGAAAAGCTCGCCGAATTGCGGGAGATGACCGACCGGCTGCTGCCGCAGATCCGCGGCATTCGTGCCGTCACCGTGGCCGGGCAGACCGGCGACGGTCTTGACCGGCTGATGGAAAACATCGCCTTCGTCCACAAGGTCTGGAACAAGCGCATCTCGACCGCCAAGCTCAACCGCTGGCTCGATCACACCCAGGGGCACCATCCGCCGCCGGCTGTGTCGGGACGGCGGCTCAAGCTCAAATACATGACCCAGATAAAATCGCGCCCGCCGGGCTTCATGATTTCCTGCACCAGGCCCGAGGCCGTGCCCGAATCCTACACCCGGTATCTGGTCAACTCGCTCCGCGCCGATTTCGACATGCCGGGAATTCCGCTGAGGGTGGTCTATCGCAGCGGCGACAATCCCTACGCGCCCAAGGACGGCAAGCCCAAGCGGGCTTCGGTGATGCCGAAGAAATCTACAAGGCGCACCGTATCGGGCAAACTGGCGCCCAAGAAGCGCAGTGGATAGCTGTTTGCGTCGGCGTAGACCGGTGCCTGAACAAGCCTGCACTGACCGGTTTTCAGGACCGCTGTAGGTCTCGCTCTTTTTCAGGGTCGCTCATTAACGCTCCATCAAGGTTAATGCTCCATTCTCGGGAACAGTTTCGTGTAAGTGTATCCTGTGTTCCGGAGTTGTGGTTTTGCGTCAGAAGCGTCGTTCGTCCGGCACCGGCCATTCGTGGTTTGCCAGCCTGTCCGCGCCCATGGTTTTTGGCCTTGCGGCATTCCTGTCAACACCGACGGTCACCTCTCATGCCGACATGGCGACCATGCTCGCCGGCAGTGATGGCGGGGATGCCCGCTGGAAGACATTCCTGACTGCTTCGCCGGCCGGGTCGATCCAGGCCGCTGAGCTGGAGTTTGCCGATCCCATCCTGACCTCCTCGATCGCTTCGGGCGCCGGCGTGACCCTACCCAATGGTGACAAGATTGCCTTCCAGGGCAAGATCGGTGCACCCGATCCGCGCCCGGATGCCGAGCGGGTCACCCGCCATCTCAAGCAGGGGCGTGTCATCGCTGTTGCACCCGTCCAGCCACCCAAGGATTTCTCCGCCGGCACCGTGCTGGAACGCCAGTCGAGCCTGTTGCGTCCGGCTGCCGATCTCGAAAGCGCCATGGCGTTCCTGAAGCCTTCGATCAAGGGCAAGGAAATCGAGATCGCCAAGGCCTTTTACGCCTCCGGCAAGCGCGAGAGCGAACCCCAGGTCCCTGCGATTCTGGCAAGCCTGGTGACCAACGACAACCCCGACATTCTGGCCACCGCCTATGCGCCCCCGGCGCCCGATTATGCGAAGCAGTCGCCGTTCAGCTCTGTGCTGCGCGAAGTGCCGCAGCGTGGCCGCTTCATCCCGCCGGTCACCAAGGATGATCACGACTGGGCCGCGACCGCCCTTCCGGCAAAGACCTTCTCTGAGGCCGAACAGCGCTGCCTGGCGGCGGGCATCTACTTCGAAGCGCGCGGTGAGAGCGTCAAGGGGCAGGCTGCTGTCGCCCAGGTGATTCTCAACCGCGTGCGCAATCCCACCTATCCGAACACCGTCTGTGGCGTCGTCTACCAGAATGACAATTGGCGCAACCGGTGCCAGTTCTCCTTCGCCTGCGATGGTATCAAGGACCGGGTGCGTTCGCCCAAGCACTGGGACGTGGCCGAGGAAATCGCGCTGGCGACGACCGCCGGCAAGATCTGGCTTAAGGAAGTCGGGTCCTCCACCCATTATCACGCCACCTATGTGCGCCCGCCCTGGGCAAAGAGAATGCGCAAGGTCGGCAAGATTGGCCTGCATATCTTCTATGTCACCTACGGCGGCGGCTGGTCCTGATCTCTTGGCGATCGACAGGTGATGCCAGACCGGCTCGCCGTCGGCAATTTCAGCCGCCCGGTGCGCCGCCGTCTGCGTGAGTCTGACGCAGATGGCCAAGTTTTTCTGATACTTCTGTAGCGGGTCCCGGCGACGTCGATCCAAGTAATTGAATTATTTGAAATAATCGGCGCCCTACGATGGGCTTTCCGCGCCTTGACTATGGTCAGCCCTAAAACTATGTTGCGCCCGACTTCGATACGGACTTTTTCCGGTCGTCGCTGGCGGGTCAGGGGAGCGCATCCATGGATGAAAAGCGCGGATCTGGCGCCCCGGGTTCACCCGGGAACAGCGGAGATGCGGACGGAGCCGGTTCGGAAAGCCTGGACGCCCGTCGAAAGCGCCTGGACACCGAACTTTCTGCCCGCCGCAAGGTGGCGCCTGAAGGTGGGTCCAGCAGGGAAGCTTCGAAGGGCTACGCGCTTGCGGTCAAGCTGTCGAGCGAGTTCATCGCCGGCGTGATCGTGGGAGTGCTGCTGGGTTACCTGTTTGATCGGTTTCTGGGCACATCGCCCTGGGGATTGATCGTGTTTCTGCTGCTTGGCTTTTGTGCCGGCGTGCTAAACGTGCTGCGCTCCACCGGGGCGGTCGCCCAGCCGAAACCGGCAACGGGCAGCCAGACGGGCCCGCGCGGCGAAGACGACGGAAAATAATGTCCGGCATGGCCGGGTAGCGAAAAAGAGGTTCTAGGTGGCAAACGATCCGATTAGTCAGTTTCAGATCAAGAATATCGTGCCGATCGAGATCGGCGGGCTGGACCTGTCGTTCACCAACTCTTCCCTGTTCATGGTGGCAACGGTTGCCGTTGCCGCGGGCTTCCTGTTTCTGACCACCGCCAATCGTGGGCTGGTGCCCTCGCGTTTGCAGTCGATATCGGAAATGTCCTATGAATTCGTGGCGTCTATGCTGCGGGATGGCGCCGGGTCGCAGGGCATGCGCTTCTTCCCGATGGTGTTTTCGCTGTTCATGTTCGTTCTCGTGGCGAACCTTCTGGGCATGTTCCCCTACTTCTTCACCGTCACCAGTCATCTGATCGTCACCTTTGCGCTGGCCATGCTCGTCATCGGCACCGTGGTTGTGTACGGTTTCTGGAAGCACGGTCTGCATTTCCTCCAGCTCTTCGTGCCCTCGGGCGTTCCCGGCGTGCTGATGCCGCTTGTGGTCATGATCGAGGTGATCTCGTTCCTGTCGCGTCCGATCAGCCTGTCCGTACGTCTTTTCGCCAACATGCTGGCGGGTCACATCACGCTGAAAGTGTTCGCCGGCTTCGTCGTGTCGCTCGGCAGCCTGGGCGCGCTTGGCATCGGTACGGCAATTCTGCCGCTTATCATGACCGTGGCGCTGACCGGTCTCGAATTCCTCGTTGCCTTCCTTCAGGCCTACGTCTTTGCGGTGCTGACATGCATGTACCTCAACGACGCCCTGCATCCCGGCCACTAGGATCCACTCACCGGCGGTCCGCCGCCAGCAAGTTCGCATCCATCCCATTCCAAAGGAGTTTTATCATGGAAGCAGAAGCAGCAAAGTACATCGGTGCCGGCATCGCTTGCCTCGGCATGGGCGGCGCAGGCATTGGCCTGGGCAACATCTTCGGCAGCTACCTTTCGGGCGCTCTGCGCAACCCGTCGGCAGCTGACGGCCAGTTCGGCCGTCTGATCTTCGGCTTTGCCGTGACCGAAGCTCTGGGCATCTTCTCGCTGCTCGTCGCTCTCCTTCTCCTCTTCGCCGTCTAATCGACGTCAAGAGAGTCAGGCTTGCCACGCCGGATGTCCGGCGTGGCATTTCATCTGGAGGTGACCATGTTTGTTGTGACCCCGGCCTATGCCGAGTCCAACCCCACCGAAGGGACCCATTCGGAAACCGGCGCACACGGTGGCGATGCCGCAGGTGGCGGTGTCTTCCCGCCCTTTGACTCATCGACCTTCGCATCGCAGCTGTTGTGGCTGGCGATCACCTTCGGCTTGTTCTATCTGCTCATGTCCAAGGTCATCGTCCCGCGCATCGGCGGTATCTTGGAGCACCGGCGTGACCGGATTGCCCAGGATCTCGATGAAGCCAATCGCCTCAAGGAAGAGGCCGACAACGCCATTGCTGCCTACGAGCAGGAATTGGCGGATGCACGCAAAAAGGCTTCGGCAATCGCCGAGACCGCGCGTGAAAAGGCCAAGGCCGCGGCGGAAGCCGAACGGGTTTCGACAGAGGCTGAACTCAACACCAAGATGGCCGATGCCGAAAAAAGCATCGCAGCCATCAAGACCAAGGCTTTGGCTGACGTTGACACCATTGCCGAAGACGCGGCGACCGATCTGGTCAAGCATCTTCTTGGCGGCGCCGTGACCAAGACCGAAGTTGCTGCGGCAATCCGGTCGGCGTCGGGCAAGTAAGCAGGGAAGACGATCATGGACGCTACATTCTGGGCATTAGTCGGTCTCCTCATTTTTATCGGTATCATTGCCTATGCAAAGGTACCGGGGATGATCAGCGGCGCGCTGGACAAGCGCGCCGACCAGATCCGAAATGAACTCGAGGAAGCCAAGAAACTGCGCGAAGAAGCTCAGCAGCTGCTCGCCGAGTATCAGCGCAAGCGCAAGGAAGCCGAATCCGAAGCCGAGAGCATTCTCAGCGCCGCCGAGCGGGAAGCCTCCGCTTTGCGTGAGGACGCCAAGGCCAAGACCGAGGAATATGTCAGCCGCCGCACCGCGATGGCCGAGCAGAAGATCCGGCAGGCCGAAGCCGATGCGATCAACGAGGTTCGCGCCTCCGCGGTCGACCTGGCGATTGTTGCAGCCGAAAAGCTGATCGCCTCCAAGGTTGACAGCAAGGCCTCGGGTGAGCTGTTCAAGGCTTCGCTCGGAGAACTCAAGGCACGTCTCAACTGAGACCCTGCTTCAGAGTATGAAATCAAGGGCCGGGAGCATCTCCCGGCCTTTTTCGTTGGCGGCAATAAAGTAAACCTGCGGGCTTGAACTGCCGCCTGAGTCCGGTTTCTTGAATCCGCAGAAAATTGTGGCCCCGAGCGTCAGGCCTTGCGCATCGGGCGGAATGTCATCCGGTGCAGCGGGCAGGGGCCGTGCTCGGCGATCGCCTGGAGATGGCGCTTTGCCCCGTAGCCCATATGCGTTTCAAATCCATACTGGGGATAGACCACCACGGCGCGGGTCATCATGCGATCGCGTGTCACCTTGGCGATGATCGAGGCCGCGGCAATGGAAAGCGAGCGTGCATCGCCCTTGACCAGCGCTCTCGCCGCGCAGCCGAGCCCGGGTGGAATGTCCCGGCCGTCAATAAGCGCATAGTGCGGTTTGACCGGCAGCGCACACAGCGCCCGCCGCATCGCTGTCAGGCTCGCAACCCTGATGTCCGTGGCTTCTATTTCGCGCGCCGAGGCACTTGCGACAGCCACCAGCGATGTAGCCAGAATGGTGTCGAACAGGAAATCACGTCGTGCCTTGCTCAGCGCCTTGGAATCGTCGAGGCCTTCGGGGATGCAATCAGGATCGAGAATGACTGCCGCGGCCACCACCGGCCCCGCGAGCGGGCCGCGTCCGGCTTCATCGACACCGGCGACAACGGGTAAACCGTTCTGCATGGCATGCTGCTCGAAGCGATAATCGGGTATCGCGGGATAGTCTGGAAACAGCGAATCGGGCGGGGTGCGAGCCATATTGCGGCGAAGCTCGCACACCCGCCCGATCCTCTGCAAGGCCCGGCGGCTGGGGACGGGATGCCGCACGAGCGCCGGACCGCGATATGGGGCGGGTCACGGTCCGGATTTCCGGCTGCGCCAAAGGCATGATCTGCCGGTGGCGCAGCGATACTTGCCAAGACACCCACTACTTGAGGTGCTTGAAGCCGTGGTTGCTTCCGCCCTACAGCAGGCTCAGCTGCACGCCCTCTCCATGAGGCGGCACGAAGTGATCGGTCCGCAACGGCGTTTTTCTCGCATTGAGCCCAAGCCGTTTGGCGGTCAGGTCGAAGCGGCGGGCGATCTGCCAGGCATAGGGTCCGGTCCCGCGCATCCGCTTGCCGAACTCGGCGTCATAATCCTTGCCGCCGCGCATCGAGCGAACCAGCGACATCACATGCCGGTAGCGATCGGGGTAGTGCCTGAGCAGCCAGTCCCTGAACAAGGGACTCACCTCGATCGGCAGACGCAGCATGACGTAACCCGCAGCATCCGCGCCTGCAGCCTTCACCGAATCGAGTATCCGCTCGATCTCGTGATCATTGAGACCGGGAATGACCGGCGCCACCATCACCGAAACCGGGATGCCGGCATCCGAAAGGGCCCTGATGGCTTCAAGTCGCCGTTCCGGTGTGGCTGCCCGGGGTTCCATGGTGCGCGCCAGCTTGCGATCGAGCGTGGTGACCGAGAGCGCCACCCGGGCCAGTCCCTTCGAGGCCATGCGTGACAACACGTCAATATCGCGCATCACCAGCGCCGACTTGGTGACGATGCCGACCGGGTGCCCGGCTGCCTCCAGCACCTCGAGCAATTGCCGCATGATGCGCCATTTCTTTTCGACAGGCTGGTAGGGGTCGGTATTGGTGCCGATGGCGATCGGCTGGACCTTGTAGCCCGGGCGGGACAACTCGCGTTCAAGCAGCCGCGGCGCATCAGGCTTGGCAAACAGCCGGGCCTCGAAATCCACACCCGCCGACAGCCCCATATAGGCATGGGTCGGTCGGGCGAAGCAGTAGACACAGCCGTGTTCGCAGCCGCGATAGGGATTGATCGAGCGGTCGAATGACAGGTCGGGTGACTGGTTGCGGGTAATGATAGTGCGCGGTTTCTCGATCTGTACCTCGGTCTTGAACGGGGCCAACTCCTCGATGCTGCTCCAGCCGTCGTCAAAGACTTCCCGTGTATTGATCTCGAAGCGGCCTGACATGTTCAGCCCGGCGCCGCGGCCACGCACGCGGTCGTCGGCGACCCGAATGCCACTCGCAGCCATCAGCGCATCGGCCTCGGCCGATCCCAGGCCGGGTGCAAGGGCAGTCTGTTTCAGTGTTGCAAGGTTCGGCATGAAACCTCCATCAGCGCCGGGTTCGAGTTGGTCATCGGCCGCTGTTCATGATTATATTCCTAACGCATGGAAGAGAACGAAGCAAGAACAAAAAGGAGAAACACCTACGAATGTCCGGGAAAACCCGGGAGAGCCTCATCTGGCATATCCACCGCGCATGCAGTAAAAGGCGTCATGATCAGTGTTTTGATTGAATGCAAAGACCAGGAACAAGCACTTGCCGTGACTCTTGCGTCTCTGGTTCAAGGCGCGGTTGAGGGCATTGTCGCCGAGGTCGTGATTCTTGATCGCGGCTCCCGGGACGGCACAGCCTTGCTGGCCGATGCCGCAGGCTGCCGGTTTCTGGAAGATCCGGATCTGCGTGATGTCGTGCGATCCGCGCGCGGGGACTGGCTGTTGCTGATCGAGCCCGGCGCCAGGCCGCTTCTTGGTTGGGTCGATCATCTTGGCCAGCACATGGTTGCGGGCACCATGTCCGCCCGGATGCGGCCGTCGCGGGAATACCGGCTGCCGTTCTTTCAGCGGTTCCGCCGCCGCGTTTCGGCGCTCGAGCACGGCGTGCTGATCCCGAAGCGGCAGGCGATCGCCAATGCGAAATCAGGCCATTCGCTGGAAAGCCTTGGGCGCGGGCTGGCGATGACCCGTCTGAAATGCGAGATCGTTCCAGCCTCTGTCCTCGCCCTGCGCTGACCGGCGATATGGACTTATCAGGTCGCCGTGAGCGTCTTTGTGGCGGCGATGAACCAGTCCGGCTGGTCTTGCTTCAGTTTCTGCGCAGCCGCCAGTGCTTCCGCGGCATCGGCAAAGAGCCCGAAACAGCTCGCTCCCGAGCCTGACATGCGCGCCATCCGCGCACCTGCGGTCTCGAGCGCCGAAAGGCATTGGGAAATTTCCGGCACCATCCGTTGCGCTGCCGGCTGGAGGTCGTTTCTCGCCTGCCGCAACCAGGCGATGAAATGTTCCCTGTCGCCAAGCCCTTGCGGCTTCGGCAGCGGCGGGTTCTCCCGGCATTCAAGCGCGTGGAACACCTTGGGTGTCGACACACCGACACGCGGATTGACGATCACCATGTCGAGCGGGAAGCCAAGCTCAACCGGCGTCAGTGCTTCACCGATGCCGCGGGCAATCAGCGGACGTCCGTCAAGGCACATGGGGACATCCGCACCCAGATCGAGCGCGATCCGCGAAAGGGTCTCAGCGCCGGGATGATAGTCCCAGTGCTGGCAGAGAAGCTTCAGGGCCGCGGCCGCATCGGCCGAGCCGCCTCCAATTCCGGAGGCGACCGGAAGCCGCTTGTCGAGACAGATTTGGACAGGAGAGAGGTCCCGCGCCGATCGCATCGCGTCAGCCCGCAACATGTCGCGGGCCCGTACAACCAGGTTGTTGCCGGCATCCTCGCCTGCAAGCACCTGTGACTCCTGGCCTTCGAGCCTGAAAACGTCGTCGCCGGAGGTTTCGACCGAAACCCGGTCGCCCAGTTCGGTAAACACCACAAGGCTTTCGATCAGATGGAAGCCGTCGGCGCGCCGTCCCGTGACATGAAGCGCCAGGTTGATCTTCGCCGGCGCGTCAATGCCGGTCATTGATCCTCTGGACCAAACCGTCTGCGCTGGCGGATTGATGGAATGACCTGTCGAGCAGGGCATGCTCGGAGCCTGGTGTGACGAGACGAAGACCGCTCTTCTTGTCGTCACCGGCGCCGCTTTCCGTTGCTGCCGGTGCCTTGCCCTTGTCCGCACCATTGGCTGTTGCCGGCACAACGCTTTCCGCCTCGGGCAAGCCTTCGCTCAGCTTCCGTTCGATTTCCGGCTTGAGGTCTTCCGGCGGATCATTACTGAGCGCCCGCTTCCACTGGAAGGTGGCTTCCAGTTCACGGCCCACCTGCCAGTAGGCGTCGCCGAGATGATCATTGATGGTCGGATCGGCGGGCCTGAGTTCAACTGCCCGCTCGAGTTCGCGGACCGCATCCTCATATTCGCCCAGCCGGTAATGCGCCCACCCCAGCGAATCGACGATGTAGCCGTCATTGGGCCTGAGATCGACCGCGGCACGAATCAGATCCATGCCCTCTTCGAGATTGATGTTCATGTCGATCCAGGAGTATCCCAGATAGTTCATCACCTGCGGCTGGTCGGGGAACAGCTCGAGCGCGCGCTTGAAAAACGCCTCCGCCTTCGGCCATTGCTTCAGCCGCTCGTTGGCAATGCCTGCCTGGAAGAACAGGTTCCAGTCGTTTCGTGTCGGCGCTGGTCCGATAACCGAGATGGCGGTCTCGTAGGTGAGCGCCATTTCGACATAGTCCTTGTCCTGCGACAGCACGCTGCCATAGGCGAGGTAACTGCGGATGTCCCTCGGATCCGACGCGATCAGCGCCTTGAGATGATCCTTGGCCTCGCCATTGCGGCCAAGATCGGCCAGAGCAAGCCCGAGCTGCAATTCCGACACCCGGCGCATCGGCGAATTCTCGGGCACGGCCTCGTAGATCTCGATGGCTTCCTCGGCGTTGCCAAGTCGTTCCGTCAGGCTGCCGAGGATCACCAGTGTTGCGGCGTCGTTGGGATCCAGCGTGCGTGCAAACTGGAGGTAAACCGCCACCGTTTCTTCCGCGCCCTCGCGGTTGAGCGCGCTGCCCAGCGTGAACAGCACCGCTGCCGATCCCTGTTGCGCGGTCATCACACCGGGATTGGGCTTGCCGTCTTCTTCGATGACCTGCCTGAGCGCGGCCAGGGGTGCGTAGCTCGGAGAAAAGTCCTCGCCAGCCGACAAGGCATCCAGTGCGGCGCGCCGGTTTCCCTCGCGCGCTTCCAGCCCCGCCAGCGCCATCACGGCGCGGATATAGGTGTCCGGCGCCGCGGACCCCGACTGGGGATCGGCAATCAGGTCGGTGAAATGCTTGCGGGCTTCGGCTTTCTTGCCCATGGCCTGCGCCATCGCACCGGCATGATAGCGGGTGAAAACCGGGTACCAGGGCGGCCCTTCGAGCGCCAGGATGTTGTTCAGCGCCGTTTCGCCCTTGCCATCGCCGAATTCCGCCCAGGCATTCATGAGCGTGTTGAGCAGGCGGTCGATCGGATTGCTTTCCTCGACGGAAAGCAGCTTGGCGGCCTTGCGGTACTCACGCTTGCTGGTCGCCTCCACCATCAGCGCCAGTCGTGAGATCTGCGCGACGGCGGGATCTTCCTTCAATTCGCGTGCCAGCACCACGCCTTCCGAAAACCGGCCGCCACTGAACAGGGCCACCATCAGGCGCTGTTTGACTTCGGTGTTGCCCGGATCGAACTCCAGCGCCTTGCTGTAGAATTCAATTGCCCGTTGGGTGTCGTTGTCGATATCGGCGGTGCGTCCGGCGAGATAGGCGCCCGCGAAGCCCATGAAATTCGGCTGGGCTGCCTGCTCCTGAGTGGTTGTTGCCTGAGCATTGCCGCTTGCGGGGCTGATCAGGGCGGTGCCCAACGAAAGGAACACACCCAGCGTTACGCTGGCCGCAAACCGGGCTTTCATATTTCGCCGCATCAAGTCTTGCCTCATGTTCGAACTGGCCATGCGCCGGCCACCTGCCGAAGCATATTTAACCCACACAATGGCTTTTTTGGCGCAGGGCGGCAAGGCTTCAGCATGCCGCAGCGATCGGGCGGGTTGCGCCGGTGATCAGCTTGCCCGGTTGACGCAAAATGCGATCACTTCCAGAAGGGCGGCCTTCTCGGGCGAATCGGGCAGCGGCGCCAGCGCGTCACGGGCAATCGAGGCATAGTGCTCGGCCCGCGCGGTGGTGTCCTTCAGGCTGCCATACTTGGTGATCAATCCCATCGCCTTCTCGAGCGCCTGATCGTCGCTCTTGCCGCCCTCGATGGCCTCGCGCCAGAAAGCCCGTTCCGATTCGGACCCGCGCCGGTAGGCGAGCACCACCGGCAGGGTGATCTTGCCTTCCCGGAAATCGTCGCCGACATTCTTGCCGAGATCACGCGCCGATCCACCATAGTCGAGCACATCGTCAATCAGCTGGAACGCCAGGCCGAGATTCATCCCGTAGGACCTCAGCGCATTGCGCTCTGCCTTGCTGACGCCGGCCACGATCGGACCGACTTCGCAAGCCGCGGAAAACAGTGCCGCTGTCTTGGCCCGGATCACCGAAAGATAGTCGTCTTCCGTGGTCTCCATGTTCTTGGCCACCGACAACTGCAGCACTTCACCTTCCGCGATCACCGAAGCCGCGGTGGACAGCACGTCCAGCGCATCCAGGGACCCAACCTCGACCATCATCTTGAAGGCCTGCCCGAGCAGGAAGTCACCGACCAGGACGCTGGCCTGGTTGCCCCAGATCATCCGTGCGGTGGAGCGCCCGCGTCTAAGATCACTCTCGTCCACCACATCGTCATGCAGCAGTGTCGCCGTGTGCATGAATTCCACCGCTGTGGCCAGCCTGATGTGGGATTCGCCCGCGTAGCCGAACATTGTGGCAGACGCCAGCGTCAGCATCGGCCTGAGCCGTTTGCCGCCCGACGAAATGAGATGGTTCGCCACTTCGGGAATCATCGCCACGTCGGAGCCCGCCTTGGACAGGATCAACTGGTTGACGCGCTCCATGTCTGCCTTGGTGTTTTCCACCAGCGGCTTGACCGACGCGTCTTTGTGTTTTCCATCGTCCAGTGAAATGACTACGCCCACGTGTACGGACTCCTGTTTGATCTTTGCTGGCACATTATTCAGCACGCCCTGCCACGGCAAGCTGCGATTTGACGCGGGTAAGGCTTGATAACTGATACATTCGCATCAAACTAAGGGCTTCAAGGAGAACTCATGCACGATCTTATCCGCACCAATGACCCGGTCCTCATATCCTTCGTGGAAAGCCTCATGCGTGACGCCGGAATCGGCTGCATGGTGGCTGACAGCGGCATGAGCATTCTGGAAGGGTCGGTGGGAGTGATCCCGCGCAGGATCCTTGTCGATCCGGCAATGGCCGCCCAGGCACGCCGTATCCTGATCGATGCCGGACTGGAAGAGGAACTCAGGCCCTGGAATGACCGTGACACGAGCGCCTGAAAACAGCAGACCGGACCCCGGGCGCGGTCGATCTGCGGCTGAACCTCCGGCGGCTTCGCAACCAGGCGCTCCATCGGGATACACTGTTGATGCGTTTCACAATGGCGCCTTCCATCTGGTCCAGCCCGTGGGAACAGGCCACCGGGTCGGCATGGATGCGATGCTGCTGGCTGCCACCGTGCCCGGCAGTGCTTCCGGCGTGCTCGCCGACCTTGGCGCCGGTGCAGGGGGCGCCGGTCTTGCGGCCATCAGCCGGCTGCCGCAGCTCAATGTGGTTCTCATCGAACGCTCGCCCATCATGGCGGATTGCGCCCGCCGCTCGCTGGCGCTTGACGAAAACGCCCGGCTTGCCCCCCGCGTCCGGGTGATCGAGGCGGACGTCACCCTTCAGGGCAGCCAGCGCCGTGCCGCGGGTCTTGCCGACCACGCCTTCGATTACGTCATCCTCAATCCGCCCTTCAATGCCGCGGCCGACCGCCAGGCACCCGACGCACTCAGGGCGCAGGCGCATGCCATGGACAGCGATGATTTGTTCGAGCGCTGGCTGCGTACGGCCGCAGCGATCCTCAAGCCCGGTGGTCAGGTGTCGATCATTGCCCGGCCGCACTCGACCGGCGAAATCCTTGCGGCATTGGGCAAGCGCTTTGGTGGCGCCGAAATCACCCCGGTGATCCCGCGTCCGGGCGATGACGCGATCCGCATTCTTCTCACCGCGATCAAGGGCAGCCGCGCGCGCCTGAGCATGCGCGACCGCATTCTCATTCACCAGGGGGCAGAACGGGCCTTTTCAGAACAGATGGATGATCTGGCAAATGGCCGGGCGGGCTGGCCGAGGCGAACGGCAATACAGCCTGCAAATTAGAGTAACCGGCGGTGCGCGCCATTGTACTGAAACAGAAAAGACATACATGGCTTGGAGCATCAGATGCCTTGGTTTGTCATGCCGCCGCCAGCCCGGCCGGCAACCGGGCCGACAACAGGAATGATCCGCCATGGTTTCTTTGAGCTCTTTCTACCCCGCCCGGTTCCGCAAGGATCTGACAGTCATTCCCGTTGTCAGGCTGCACGGCACGATCCAGGCCGGTGGAAACCAGTTTCGCCAGAACCTCAACATTGCAACCGCAGCACCGCTTCTCGCCAGGGCGTTTGCCGACAAGAAGGCACCGGCGGTGGCGATCATGGTCAATTCGCCGGGGGGCTCTCCGGTGCAGTCTCGGCTGATCTACAAGCGCATCCGTGATCTGGCTGCCGAGAAGAACAAGAAGGTGCTGATCTTCGTCGAGGACGTGGCCGCATCCGGCGGCTACATGATTGCCTGCGCGGGCGACGAGATCATTGCCGATCCTTCGTCGGTCGTTGGCTCTATCGGCGTCATTTCCGCGGGCTTCGGCTTTACCGGCCTGATCGACAAGATGGGCGTCGAACGCCGGGTCTACACCGCCGGTGAAAACAAGTCGGTGCTTGATCCGTTCCAGCCGGAAAACCCGGAAGACATCGCCCGTCTGAAGGACCTGCAGCTCGATATCCACAAGGTCTTCATCGATCTCGTCAAGGACAGCCGCGGCGCGCGGCTGAAAGACGATCCGGACCTGTTTACCGGTCGCTTCTGGACCGGCATTCGCGGCAAGGACCTCGGTCTGGTCGATGAACTTGGCGATCTCCGTTCGGCCTTGCGCGCCCGTTTCGGCGACAAGGTGAAGATGCGCCTGATCACCGCGCAACGCGGTCTGTTTGGACGCCGGGTGCCGGGCGTGAGCACGTCGCTGGCCATGGAGGCGCTTGCCGGAATTGGCGAAGCAGGGTTGAATGCGCTTGATGAACGGGCGCTGTGGGCGCGCTATGGCCTCTGATCCGGCGTGGGAGGATCAACTGGCTTTCGCCGTGACGGCCCGCGCAACAAGCGAGCGCAGGTGAGTGGCGGGAGTGCTCCCGCCTGGAGCATCCTGCGTTCAGGCGGAATCGCCTGACGCAGACAAGATGCTCCAGATTTAGGATGTTAGAGCGTCCTTTGCGCGTCCAAATGGACGCGCGGCGCTCTTGAGATGGGACGCCCGGTTCCGGGCTGAGGAAAGGACCGCTAGAATGCCGCAACTTCTTCTGCTCGTCGCCGTCGGCGCCGTAGCCTGGCTCGGCTACAAGCGCTTTCTGGCCGAGGCCGAACGCGTCAGCGCCAAGGTGAGGGACGCCGAAAAAGAATCGCGCACAGGTGCGCAGGGGACCCTGATCGAGGATCCCGAAACCGGCGAATACCGTCTGCGCAAGCCTGACGAGTAGAAGGGGGTGGCGGGCCGAAGCCCCGCGCGCTGCAGTCCCGCACTTGACCGTAAACATGAGAAGTGGCACCTGTCGCCGCACATTCAGGACCGTTGTGGAAACGGCCCGCGAACCAATGATGCGCCATCCGGATCCCAAGCCATGACCGAAGTTCTTCCCGATCACATGCAGCCCACCCGCTCGTTTCAGGGGCTCATCCTCGCCCTGCATCGCTACTGGGCCGATTACGGCTGCGTCGTGCTGCAGCCCTACGACATGGAAGTCGGCGCCGGCACCTTCCACCCGGCCACCACGCTGCGCGCGCTCGGGCCGAAGCCGTGGAACGCGGCCTATGTACAGCCATCGCGCCGCCCCAAGGATGGCCGCTATGGCGAAAACCCCAACCGGCTGCAGCACTATTACCAGTACCAGGTGATCCTCAAGCCCAACCCGTCCAACCTGCAGGAGCTCTATCTCGGCTCGCTCGCCGCCATCGGCGTCGATCCGCTGCTGCATGACATCCGCTTTGTCGAGGACGACTGGGAAAGCCCGACGCTGGGCGCCTGGGGGCTCGGCTGGGAATGCTGGTGCGACGGTATGGAAGTCAGCCAGTTCACCTATTTCCAGCAGGTCTGCGGCATCGAATGTGCCCCGGTGGCCGGTGAATTGACTTACGGGGTCGAGCGTCTGGCCATGTATGTCCAGGGCGTCGACAGTATCTATGATCTCAACTTCAATGGCCGCGAAGGCGCCGAGAAGGTGACCTATGGCGATGTCTTCCTGCAGTCCGAGCAGGAATACTCCCGTTACAATTTCGAGATCGCCGACACCGCGATGCTGCTCAAGCATTTCGAGGATGCCGAGAAGGAATGCGAAGCCATCCTCAAGGCTGGCGCCCCGCAGGAACCCGGTTCACTGCACAGATGCGTCCTGCCGGCTTATGATCAGTGCATCAAGGCAAGCCACGTCTTCAACCTGCTTGATGCGCGC
The DNA here is from genome assembly GCF_024105735.1 of Parahoeflea alexandrii. Taxonomy (GTDB): domain Bacteria; phylum Pseudomonadota; class Alphaproteobacteria; order Rhizobiales; family Rhizobiaceae; genus Hoeflea; species Hoeflea alexandrii. The sequence continues at coordinate 119,651 of NZ_JAAAML010000003.1, forward strand.
GGCGTGATCTCGGTCACCGAGCGCCAGGGTTACATCCTCAGGGTGCGCAATCTCTCGCGCCAGTGCGGCGAGGCTTTCCTGCTCACCGATGCGGGCGGCTCGAATTACCGGCCGGCTGCGGAAGCGGCGGAATAAGGGGCACGCCGCTCAGGCAACCTTCAAAAGGGCCAGCGCCATTGCCTCGTCTGACCACGGCGGCTCGGGTGAGCCGTTGTCTGGTTGAATTTCCAGCGTGATGCACGTGCGGAGAGCCCTGCTGTCTGTTATCCTTCCGTGCGGGAGGATCACACAGGAGAAGCGAGATGACCGCATTCAGACTGCCTCTTTCCGGCAATGTATCGCAACTGATCAGCCCCTGGGCCGGATGGTTCGGCAACAGCCAGCTGGGCCTGATCAACATCAATCTCGGCCAGTCGAGCGCTCCCGAGGTGGAGCAGGAAATCCTCGAAGATGTCGGCAGCTACGGCCGGCAGTTGGGTCGCATCGGCGATGCTTTGGCAGTCTTGATCACCCACTTCCATCCTGAACGGCCGCTTGACCCAAAGGAAGAAAAAGCCATCCGCGCGCTGCGCGCGATGCTTGACCAGATCGGTGACATCAAGCAACGGCACGACCGGGTGGCAATTCGTCCCGGCACGGGCCGAGACCATTCCGAATAGGCCGCGCCAAGCCTGGTTCAGCCGGTTGAAGCGACCGTTACCGCAGCGGGTTTTTTGTTGCCGGGAGCGTTGGTGAACGAATGGCCTGAATAATAGGCCCGCTTGTCGTCATACATCGCCCGGTCTGCCCGCTTGACCATGTCTTCCATGGTTTCGCCATCCTGGCTGGAGGCGCAACCGATCGAAACGCTGATCGGCGCATTCGAATAGAACTGGTTGTTGATGTGCAATAGCTCGGTGATCGTCTCGACCATGGCATTGACCGCCTTCCTGTCGGCGCCCGGCATCAGGATGGCGAATTCGTCGCCGCCGATGCGCGCTGCATGGTTCGGGCGCGAGACCACGCTGTTCAGAACCTCGCCGAAACGGCGCAAAAGGGCGTCGCCGGCATCATGCCCAAGCTGGTCATTGGCCTCCTTGAGCCCGTTGAGGTCCATGATGATCGCCGAAACCGGCCTCAGCGGCTTGCGCTCGAGCCGGTTGAGCTCGTCCATGTAGAAGGCGCGGTTGTGCAGCTTGGTCAGCACATCGTGCTTGCCGAGATATTCGAGATAGGCTTCGGCCTTCTTGCGCGCGGTGATGTCGGTCAGCGCCACCTGCACCTGTGACCAGTCCTCTTCGTGGCCCGGCAGCACGGCGAAATGCAGGAGGATGTGCCGGATCGACCCGTCGAGCGCGTAGTTCACCACCTCGCGCTGATGAAACAGCTTGCCTTCCCACAGATCCATCAGCTGTTCCCGGAACGGCTTTTCCATCTCGTCGCGGAAAATCTCGACCTGACGCTGCAGCAATGTCTGCACATCGGACGCGCAGAACAGGTCGAGCGTTGCCTGGTTGACGTCGATGACCCGGATCTCGCTCATGCACTGGCGCACGAATTCGGGATGCACGTCCATGAACACTCGGAAGTCGACAATGCCGCGCTCACGCACGGTTTCGATCAGGTTCCTGATTTCGCTGAAATCCTCGACCCAGAGAGACACCGGCGAATACTCGAACAGCCCCTCGGCATGCCGGCGGCTTTGCGCCTCGTTGCGCCGTGCGTCTTCCCGCTCGGTCACGTCTTCCGTCGTCAGCAGGATCTGTCCGAGCGTTTCCTCGTGGCCTGGCAGCACCGATCCCTTGAGCTGGATGTCCATCCGCCTCCCCGAAAGCGAGTAATTGACCGCATTGCTCGAGAACTCGGTCTTGCCCTCCCACAATTCGGCCAGCTCGTTGACATGGCTTTCGAGCATGTCGTCGCGAAACACGACCGAGAGATTGCTGACCAGATGCTCAAGATCCGTGGCTTCGAACAGTTCGAGCGTCTTGCGGTTGACGTCCAGCACCCGGATCTTGCGCGAGCAGTCTGCGACACGCCTCACATCTTCTCTCAGGAAGGCGCGGATATCCTCCACACCTTCCGCACGCCACTGGTCGAACTGCCGTTTCACCCCGGAAAAATCCTCGATCCACATGGCAACCGGCGCGAGATCGAAAATGGCGGCGTCAAAGGTCTTCATGTCGCAACGGTTCCTGTATCGGCAAAGCCCGCCTGGTACTCAAAACGAAAACATCGGGGGAAGGCGGCTCGGAGAAGTATGGGACGGGAATGGTAAACCATTGCTTGACAACTGCCGGATGAAGCATGATTTCGCGGCTTCGCCGATGCCTCGACGCAACACGCTCTCGTTCAGATGCCACAACGGCCGGCAACGGGCCGGCATGGTCTGCTCCATGGATTTTTGCGGTGAGTATGCGTAAGGTCGCTCAGCCGCCCGGTCGGGCCTGTGCGCGGCAATGGACAACGGTTTTTGGTCGGGAGTGAACCTATGGGGACTTGGATTATTCTGGCGGTGCTGGCTGGCATCGTGATTTACGCGATTTCGCTTTACAACACGCTGGTCAAGAACCGCCAGATGGCCGGAGAGGGCTGGAGCGGAATTGACGTTCAGCTCAAGCGCCGCGCCGACCTGATTCCCAACCTGCTCGAATCGGTCAAGGGTTACATGACCCACGAACGCGAGCTCCTCGAAGAGGTCACCCGTCTGCGCAGCCAGGCCGTGGCCGGCGCGAGCGGTTCGCCCGAGCAGCGGGCCTCGCTCGAAGGTGCGCTCAGCGGCGCGCTCGGACGGCTTATGGCGGTGGCGGAAAACTACCCCGATCTCAAGGCCAACGAGAACTTCAAGGAATTCCAGGACGCGCTGGAGGAAACCGAAAACGAGATCTCGATGTCGCGCCGCTACTACAACGGTGCGGTCCGCAATCTCAACGTCTCGGTTGAGAGCTTCCCCTCGATGCTGGTCGCCAGGCAGTTCGGTTTCGTCAAGGCGGAATACTTCGAGATCGAGGACGAGGCCGACCGCGCCGTTCCGAAAGTCAAATTCTGACCGCCGCAGGGCTGGTCTGTCGAGAATGAAGCATGACACTTGAAAAGCTTACAATCGTGCCTCCGGGGCATGCCCTCTCGGGCGTCGTCGCACCTCCGGGATCCAAGTCGATCACCAACCGGGCGCTTCTGCTTGCTGGCCTCGCAAGGGGCACCAGCCGGCTGACCGGCGCGCTCAAGAGCGATGACACCCGCTACATGGCCGATGCCCTGCGCGCCATGGGCGTGGACATTGAAGAGCCCGATGCCACCAGCTTCGTGGTCACCGGCACCGGCACGCTCGAACCACCCGCCGGGCCGCTGTTTCTGGGCAATGCAGGCACCGCAACGCGGTTTCTGACCGCCGCGGTGGCTCTCGGCAATGGCTGCTTTGTCGTCGACGGCGATGAACACATGCGCAAGCGGCCGATCACACCGCTGGTCGACGCGCTCAGGGCATTGGGTGTCGATGTGTCGGCCCCCACCGGATGTCCCCCGGTCACTGTGAAGGGGACGGGTGGATTTGCCTCCCACCACGTGATCATCGATGCCGGCCTGTCGAGCCAGTATGTCTCCGCGCTGCTGATGGCCGCGCCCTGCTCGGGCAAACAGTTCACTGTCGAGCTCGCCGGCGATGACATCGGCGCGCGCGGCTACATCGACCTGACGCTGGCGGCGATGCGCGCCTTTGGAGCCGAAGTCGAGCAGGTTACGCCATCGGTCTGGCGCGTTGAGCCGACCGGATATCGCGCCGCCGATTTCCACGTCGAGCCCGATGCGTCCGCCGCAACCTATCTCTGGGGCGCACAAGCGCTCACCGGCGGCAGCATCGACATCGGCACGGCCGCGTCCGATTTCACCCAGCCCGACGCCAGGGCCTTCGAGGTGATCTCGGCCTTTCCACACATGCCCGCCGTCATCGACGGCTCGCAGATGCAGGACGCCATACCCACCATCGCCGTGCTGGCCGCCTACAACACCACGCCGGTGCGCTTTACCGGCATTTCAAACCTGCGCGTCAAGGAGTGCGACCGGGTGCGCGCGCTATCGCTCGGCCTCAACGCTATCCGCGAAGGCCTTGCGCGGGAGGAGGGCGATGACCTGATCGTCAACTCCGACCCCATGCTCGCCGGCCAGACCCTGCCGGCTGAGATCGACACTTTCGCCGATCACCGCATCGCCATGAGTTTCGCGCTGGCCGGCCTGAAGACCTCGGGTATCACCATTCTCGATCCCAAATGCGTCGGCAAGACCTATCCCGGCTACTGGGACGCGCTGACGTCGCTGGGTGTGACCTATAAGCAGGAGATCCCAAAATGAAATGGCTCCTTTCCTTCGTCTCCGCGGTGCTGTTCTCGCTGATGCTGACTGGCGGGGTATGGGCGAGGGAAGAGATCCGCAACTACCAGGTCGACATCGATGTGCGCACCGACGCGTCGATCGAGGTCACCGAGACCATCACCGTCAATGCTGAAGGCAACGACATCCGCCGCGGCATCTACCGCGACATCCCGCTGCGCGCGCTCGATGACTGGGGCCTGTGGTCGAGCAATGGCTTCGACCTCGTCGAGGTACTGCACAATGGCCGCCCGTCACCCTACCATACCGAGTGGCAGGGCCGTTTCTTCCGCATCCTGATCGGCGATGCCGATGTGTTCATCCCGCGCGGAGAGCACACTTACACGATCCGCTATGTCACCACCCGGCAGTTGCGCTTCTTCGACGGATATGACGAACTCTACTGGAACGTCACCGGCAATTTCTGGAGCTTCCCGATCCTCAAGGCGGAAGCCCGCGTTTCCCTGCCCGATGGCGCCCGCGCGATCCCGGATCAGGTGACCGCCTACACCGGCCCGTTTGGCGCGACCGCTGGCAACTATACCGGCTCGGTTCTTGGTGACGGCTCCGAAGTCCGCTTCGCCGTGACGCGGCCGCTTGGCCCCGAGGAAGGCATGACCATCGCCGTCGGCTTCACCGAGGGAATTGTCACGCCGGATTCGGGCGGAGGCTTTTCTGGCCTTGCCGACAACGTCGGGATCTTCCTCTTGATCCTCGGCTGGCTCGGTGTCCCCGCCTATTTCCTCTACGCCTGGAACAGGGTCGGCCGCGATCCGCCGTCACCGCCTGTCATTCCGCTGTTCCATCCGCCTGAAAAACTTTCGCCGGCAGCGCTGTCCTATGCCCATTTCAACGGCTTCCGTTCCGGCAAGAAAGGCATCGATCTGCCTTTCATCGCAGCGCTGCTGTCGCTCGGGGTAAAGCGCTTCCTTGAGATCGATGAGGATTCGCGGGGAACAGTGACGCTGCAGCGTGGCGATGCGGCTGGTTCGCCTGGTTCGCCGGTGCTGCCGAGAGGAGAAGAGGCACTCTACTCGACACTGCTCGCCAATCGCGAGGAGATCATCCTCGACAAGCACAACGGTCCGGTCCTGAAGAGTGCCTTAACGAAGCTCCGGATGGCGATTTCCCGCGAATATGCGGGACGCTATTACAACGCCAATATCGGCTGGTTCATCCCCGGCGTCCTTCTTGCCGTTACTTCGTTCATCATTGGCCTGATTCTCCAGGATCCGCCGGAAGAAGGCATTCTCTACCTGATCCCCGTGCTGATGACCTCGCTGTTTGGCGGCGCCCTTTGGATTGCCGGTCGAAGCCTGTTCGCTCAAGGCGGCGCCGGCAACCGGATCTTCGGCGCCACCCTCTTTCTCGTGGGCGCGGCTGTTTTCATGATCGGCGTGCTTGTTGTCCTGGTGCCCGGTGACATGCCCGTCTACCAGCTGGCCGGAGTTCTTCTGATCGTCGGCAGCGTGACGATGATCTTGATGGTCTGGTTGCTTGGAGCACCGACCGCGGTTGGCGCCAAGGTGCTGACCGACATCAAGGGCTTCAAGCTCTATCTCGAGACCGCCGAAACCAACCGGCTCAACATGCGCGACGCGCCGGTCATGTCGGAAGAGCTGTTCGAGCGCTTCCTGCCCTATGCGGCGGGACTTGGTGTGGAAAAGCCCTGGTCGGAAGCCTGGGCCGCGCATCTGGCCCGCATCGCGCCGGAGCGCGAGCGTGAGTACCGGCCGGGCTGGTACCACGGCAGTTCCTGGTCGCCCGGCAACATCGGTGCCGCCGCTGCATCCTCCGTGGCCGCCGTTTCCGCGGCCATGGCCGCCTCCATGCCGCAACCCAAGAGCTCATCGGGGTCCTCCGGCGGCGGCTCGTCGGGCGGCGGCGGCGGTGGTGGCGGCGGCGGCGGCTGGTAAGCCGGCCAGCAGCAGCGTGCCGTACTCAGGCACCGAAGAACTGTTGAGTGAGGGTTGTCTTCCGGTGCAGCCGTTCTCGCTCGTGGCTGCGATCTGCCGCGTGGCTGGCGCGCCATTGGAATTGGATCACTTCCCGGGCCTGACAATTATGTGAAGACATCTCTCCGATCCGTATGGGTGGAGCTGCGTAAACCGTCTTGTCGTCAGATGAGGCGCCACGAACAGAGACCACATCCAAACCCGGAGATCCGTTATGAAGAAGACCATTCTTGCCGCCGCCATGGCGCTTACCCTTTCCGCACCTGCAGCCAACGCCGCCAACATCGTTGAAACCGCACAGGGCGCCGGCGTATTTGGCACGCTTCTGGCCGCCGCACAGGCCGCAGGCCTTGCCGACGCCCTTGCCACCGGTGACAACCTGACCGTCTTCGCCCCCACCGACGAGGCTTTTGCCAAGCTTCCGGCCGGCACGGTCGAAAACCTGCTCAAGCCTGAAAACAAGGATCAGCTCGTCGCCGTGTTGAGCTACCACGTGCTGCCGCGCGAACTTGTTTCCAACCAGCTTCCCGCTGGCCCGATCCACGTCCGCACCATAAAGTCGGGCGGAGATCGCACTCTGGCGGTTGCCAAGTCCGGCGCCACCGTGACCGTGGACAACGCGACCGTCGTTCAGGCCGACATCAAGGCCGACAATGGCGTCATCCACGTCATCGACACGGTGATGCTGCCGTCGAGCTGATCCGCGGCCGCAGGCCACGCAAATAGCAATCGATGGATGACATTTCGGGCGGGGCTTGCTAAGTCCCGCCCGAAATCTGTTTTCAGGACATCCCATGCCCGATCTGCTTATTGAACTCCGCTCCGAGGAAATTCCCGCTCGCATGCAGCGCAAGGCTGCGGGCGATCTGCGCAAATCCGTGACTGACGCGCTGGTCGATGCGGGCCTGACCTATGAGGCGGCGCGCGAATACTGGACGCCACGGCGGCTGACACTCGACATTCGCGGCCTGACGCCACGCTCGAAGGACGTGCACGAGGAGATCAAGGGACCCTCGACCAAGGCGCCGGAGCAGGCACTCGCCGGCTTCATGCGCAAGGCGGGTCTTTCCGACATTTCCGAAGCCCATGTGCACACGGATCCGAAGAAGGGCGATTTCTACGTCGCCCATATTTCAAAGCCGGGACGTGATGCCGAGGAGATCATTGCCGATGTGATGCCCGACATCATCCGCGGTTTCTCCTGGCCGAAATCGATGCGCTGGGGCCCCGCCTCGGCAAAGCCTGGCTCGCTCAGATGGGTGCGACCGCTGCAGTCGATCATCTGCACCTTTGGTCCGGAGACGGAAGAGCCCACCGTCATCGGTTTCAAGATTGATGACCTGGTCGCCGGCAACACCACCTCGGGTCACCGCTTCCATGCGCCCGACAGCTTCACCGTGCGCCGCTTCGATGACTATTCCGAAAAGCTCGAGCGTGCCAGGGTCGTGCTCGATGCCGAGCGCCGCAAGGAGATTATTGCCTCCGACGCCCGCAATCTCGCCTTCGCCTCCGGCCTCGAACTGGTCGAGGACGAGGGGCTGCTCGATGAAGTTTCCGGCCTGGTCGAATGGCCGGTCGTGCTGATGGGCGAGTTCGAGGAGGATTTCCTCCAGATCCCCGACGACATCATCCGGCTGACCATCAAGACCAACCAGAAATGCTTCGTGCTGCGCAAACCCGGCAACGGGCTGTCGAACAGGTTCATTCTGGTCTCCAACATCGAGGCCAGCGACGGCGGCAAGGAAATCGCGCTCGGCAATGCCAAGGTGGTGCGCGCCCGTCTTTCCGACGCGCTCTATTTCTGGACCACCGACCAGGCGGCTCTCCCTGACCGCGACAAGCTTACTGCGTCGGCCGAAAAATTCGGGCTCGATCTCGCCAAGCCCCTCGACCAGCGCATGGCGCGCCTGGACCAGCTCAACGTCACCTTCCACGCCAAGCTCGGCACGCAGGGCGAGCGCGTGGCGCGCATTGCCAAACTGGCCGCCGAACTCGCCCCTGTGGTCGGCGCCGATCCAGCGCTCGCCACCCGCGCGGCGCTGCTCGCCAAGGCTGATCTCACCACCGAAGTCGTCGGCGAATTCCCCGAGTTGCAGGGCGTCATGGGCCGCATCTATGCCGGCCTGCAGGGCGAGGATCCGAGCGTCGCACTGGCCGCCGAAGACCACTACAAGCCGCAAGGCCCGTCCGACCAGGTGCCAACCGACCCGGTCTCGATTGCCGTCGCGCTCGCCGACAAGCTCGACACGCTGGTTGGTTTCTGGGCGATCGACGAGAAGCCGACTGGCTCGAAAGACCCCTATGCGCTGCGTAGGGCTGCGCTGGGTGTGATCCGGATTCTGGTCGAGAATACGGTGCGGGTCGGACTGCTCGATCAGTACACGGCAGGCGTTCAGGCACTGGCTTCACAGAACAAGACAGATCTCTCCGTAAAGGATCTGAATGAAGACCTCCTCTCCTTCTTCCACGACCGCCTCAAGGTCTATCTCCGCGACCAGGGCGCGCGCCACGATCTGATCGACGCGGTGATCACGCCGGCCTCCGACGACCTCTTGGACATCACCCGCCGGGTCGCCGCCCTTGGCGCCTTCCTCGACACCGAGGACGGCAAGAACCTGCTTTCCGGAACCAAGCGCGCCGCCAACATTCTGGCAGCCGAAGAGAAGAAGGGGACCGCAATCTCCGAGAGTGTCGAGCCTTCGCTGTTCGAGCTCGATGAGGAGAAAAACCTCTTCACGGCGGTGACTCAATCTGTCAGTCTGGCGACCCAAGCCATTGGGAATGAAGACTATTCCGCAGCCATGAGCGCACTTGCCACGTTGCGTGAACCTGTTGATTCATTTTTTGAAGCAGTGTTGGTAAACGCGGAAGTTGAAAATGTCCGGGCCAATCGCCTTGCGCTACTCGCCATGATCCGTCACGCCACCGGCGCGGTCGCCGATTTCTCCAAGATCGCTGGCTGATATCTGGTGCCTCGGCGTACAATACCCAAAGCCGGCAACCCCTGGAGGCGGGCGCCGGCTGGGTGCCCGTCGCGAGGGCCTTGGTAAGGCTTGCGGGGCAGGGACGGGGTTTGTGAGCCCGTCCTTTAAGGTCGGTCTCAGTTGAGACGCAGCTCGTATTTCGACGGATCGAAGCTGGCTTGAGCGTTATCTGTCAGAGCCGATGTCATCGTCTCTTCGTCAACGCCGGGAGCTGTGTTGGCAATCACCGGTTCGAACAGCTTCGGCGCGCCTGCGGCATCCGCGGTCAGCGGGGCCTCCCCGGTGTCAGCCGCATCGTCTTCCACAGCAGCCGTCTGGTTGCTTTCGGGCTCGACAACGCCCAGCGCGATCAGGTCGGCCTGGCTCGCCTTGCGCACCATCGTCACCGGCGACCCGCCGAGCAGGTTCTCCGTCCGGTAGATCATCATCTCGCCGTCGACTTCGTGCACTTCGACGATCTGCTCGCCCGGCGCCAGCTTGATCTGGGCCTCCTGTTCGGCTTTCGCGGCCGCTTCACGGGCGCAGGACGGGCATCCGACCTCGACAATGCTGCTCTTGGTGCTGGCGGTCGGGGTGTAGGGCTCGATCGAGGAAGCGTTGGCCGTGCCTGCGCCAATGCACACCGCTGCGGCAATGATAAGTCTCTGCATCGTGTCTACTCCCGTCCTGGAGCGCCGCACATTCATCTTGAATGCGCGAAGGTCGCTCCAACATCTAGAATGCCCGGATCATCCGGTTCTGGTGAGTGCACTCTAGCAAGGGGCCGTTACGATCCGGTTTTTGGAAGCGGTAAACGGAACGTTAATTTTTTGCCTCGCGCTCGACCGCCCGCCAGCCGATATCTCGGCGGCAAAAACCGCCCGGCCAGTCGATCGCGTCTACTGCTTCATAGGCCTTTGCCTGCGCCGCCGTGACATCCGCGCCCTGCGCGGTGACATTGAGCACCCGGCCGCCATTGGCCACCAGCTGCTCGCCCTCAAGCTTCGTGCCGGCATGAAACACTTTCGCGCCATTTGCTTCAGCGGCCGTCAGCCCGGAAATGGCCGTGCCTTTCTTGGGTGTGCCGGGATAGCCTTCAGCCGCCATCACCACCGTCAGCGCCGCATCATCCTTCCAGCGCGCCGAGACATGGGCCAGCTCGCCTTCCGCCGCGGCCTTGAGCAGCACCAGGATATCGTCCTTGAGCCGCATCATCAGCACCTGGCACTCGGGATCGCCGAAGCGCACATTGTACTCGATCAGTTTCGGTCCGCTCTCGTCGATCATCAGCCCGGCGTAGAGCACCCCGGTAAACGGCGCGCCGATCGCCGCCATGCCGCGCATGGTCGGCTCGATGATCTCGCGCATGGTCTGTCCGACCAGCGCGGGCGTCATCACCGGCGCCGGCGAATAGGCGCCCATGCCGCCGGTGTTGGGGCCGGTGTCGCCGTCGCCCACCCGCTTGTGATCCTGCGCCGTGCCGAAGGGCAGGGCGGTCTTGCCGTCGCACAGGCAGAAGAAGCTCGCCTCCTCGCCAAGAAGGAATTCCTCGACCACCACCTCGGCGCCGGCCTCGCCGAAGGCGCCCTCGAAGCAATCGTCGATCGCCGCCAGGGCCTCGTCCAGCGTCATGGCCACGGTCACGCCCTTGCCTGCGGCCAACCCGTCGGCCTTGATGACGATCGGGGCTCCTTTTGCCCGCGCATAGGCCTTGGCCTTGGGCGCGTTGTTGAAGCGCTGGTAGGCTCCGGTCGGGATGTTTTCCCGCGCGCACAGATCCTTGGTAAAGCCTTTCGAGCCTTCCAGCTGTGCGGCCTCCGCCGACGGTCCGAACACCGAGATGTCCGCCGCGTTCAGCGCATCCGCCAGTCCCGCCACCAGCGGCGCCTCCGGGCCGACAACCACCAGGTCGATGGCCTCCTCCCTGCAAAAGCTGACGACGGCGTCGTGATCGGTAACATCGAGATCGCTGAGCGTTGCGTGCTCGGCAATGCCCGGATTGCCGGGCGCTACGTAAAGCGTCGAAAGCATCGGAGACTGGGCGATCTTCCAGGCCAGCGCATGTTCGCGACCACCCGAACCGATCAGCAGCACATTCATCATCTGAAACTCCATCGGCCGGCTCTGTCCAGACCGCCATGTTTGAATTCGCCTTGGGTTAGGAAATCGACGGCATCTGGTCAAGCGAACATGCTCTCTTGGAGCTCTCCCTTGTCATTTGCTGGTATATCTGGGGGTGCCGGATTCAGGTTTCCGCAATGGTTGGCGATCTATGCTGCTTCATGTATCGGGCCCGTTGGCTTTCGTCAGTCGGGATCAAATGACGGAGCGAATTCCATGTTGCAGATGCTGTATGTCAGCGGTGCGTCACGACCATTGTCCACAGACGAGATCGAGAAGATTCTTGCGGTCTCGCGGCGCAACAATTTGCGCGACGGCGTTACGGGAATGCTGCTGTGGGCCGATGGCGTTTTCATCCAGATCCTGGAAGGCGAGGCCAAGACAGTTCGCTCTGTCTTCCAGCGGATTGAGGCGGATGACCGGCATAAGAATGTCATGGTTGTGCTTGAGCAGGCCGCCGGGAAGAGATTGTTCACCCAGTGGAGCATGGGCTTCAAGCGGCTTGATGAAGAGATGGCCGCCGACCGCAAGATCTTCCAGATATCCAGGGCAGCACTCAAGGACCGGATCGGCAACGACGATGGCGGGCTGTTCCTCGAAACCGTACTTGCCTTCAGCCGGGATTTCGTGAGTGAACTCGATCAATCGCTGAAAACCGGACTGAACTGACACCTCCCGACTTTCCGGCCATCGTGTTGTCTTGACCTGCCATCTGAGCGGTGGCAACAGTCGAGGCATGTCCAACCGACCACACACGCCCTCAGACATGAATTCCCGCGTTGCCGACGCGCCGTCGGGCAACTGGGTGTACCGGGTCCTGCCGCGCGCCTTGTGGCCGCATGCCCAGCTTGCCCGCTGGGACAGGCCGATCGGCTGGCAATTGCTGATGTGGCCCTGTTTCTGGTCCGCAGCCCTTGCCGCCAATGTTGCGAGTTCCGCGACCAACATCGATACGGTCTGGTCGCCGCAACTTCTGCTCTGGCACCTTTTCCTGTTCATGGCCGGGGCGATTGCCATGCGCGGCGCCGGCTGCACCTGGAATGATCTCGTCGATTACAAGATCGACGCAAAGGTGGCACGCACCCGGTCGAGGCCGCTTCCGTCGGGCCGGATCACGCGGTTCGCAGCCACGGTGTTTCTCGTCGTCCAGGCGCTTGTCGGGCTTCTGGTGCTGGTCCAGTTCAACGGGTTCTCGATCCTGCTGGGCATTGCCTCGCTTGGCGTGGTCGCCATCTATCCCTTTGCCAAGCGGTTCACCGATTGGCCGCAGTTCTTTCTCGGTCTTGCCTTTTCCTGGGGCGCGCTGATGGGATGGGCCGCGGTGTTTGCCGAACTGGCGCTGCCGCCGCTGCTGCTCTACATCGGAGCGATTGCCTGGACCATCGGCTACGACACCATCTACGCCCACCAGGACAAGGAGGATGACGCCCTTGTCGGCGTGCGCTCCACCGCGCGATTGTTCGCGGAAAACACCAAGATCTGGCTTGTGCTGTTCTACGGCCTGTTTGCCGGCATGGCGCTGGCGGCTTTCTGGCTCACCGGCGTGGCGTGGCCTGCCTATGCCGGGCTCGCCATTGCCGTTGTGCTGCTTGGCTGGCAGATCAGGGTGATCGATATCGACGACGCCGATCAGTGCCTCGCGCTGTTCAAGGCCAACAGCCGTGTCGGCCTGATTGTTTTTGCCGGACTGATCGCAGCCTTGTTCGCATGAGAGAAAGCCCGGCCGCCCGTGTGGGGCAGGCGACCGGGCTGGTATCAGCTCTGTGGGGGGCTGATGGGTAGTGTTAACGGCGCGCGATGATCTCGCGGCCTTCGATCCTCATCCGGATCCCCAGCTTGCCGGTCGACCGGCGGACCAGGAACCGCGGACGGCGCTCGGCAATCTGGCTGTGGCGGCGGCGGCGCGTCGGTGTGCCTGCGGCCGGCTGTGCCGAGCCGTCATCCAGCGCACGGGCGACGCCGTCGGCTTCCACCATCAGCATCGGCAGGCCGTAAAGCTCCGACCAGGCGCGCCAGTCGGCGGCGATGTCATCGAGATTGTGAGCCACCAGCAGCGGCACGCACAGGGCCGTGTCGGTATGGTGCAGCTCCAGCGTAACCGTCACGGTGCCGTCGCCATGGTCGATCGCGCGTGCCGCCACACCCTTGAAGGCGCGCGCCGGCAGGGCGATGGACAAGGGCAGGCCTGATTTCGACAGCCGTTTCCTGACGACAGCGCCACGGCTGTCAAGCGTCACGGTGACTTCGTCCCGCTCGTCGCGTGCGGCATAGGAAACCCGCTGTGGGAAGTCGCCTGGATTGAGCCGCAATTCGAACCCGGCCCATACGGGCTTCAATACGGTATTGGTCATGTCAGTCGCCTCTGTAACTCTTGAGAGCCGGTTATCCGGTCTTCTCATCCGGGGCTTTTCGCCCTCTCACACGAAGCAAAATGACCCACAGGCCGTTCCAGTCGGCTTAAGGTTTTGGGTTAAGAAAACCTATGTTCTGGAAATGGTTAGCGAAAGACCACCGTCCCATTTCCGATTTGGAAAGGTTACCGGGAGGCAAGCACCTTGCCCGGATTCATGATCCCGTTCGGATCGAAAGCGTGCTTGATGCGGTGCATCAGCGCCATTTCCACCGGCGAACGGATCGCCGCCAGTTCATCCCGTTTGAGCTGGCCGATTCCATGTTCGGCGGAGATCGACCCGTTCAATTTTAGAACAATCGCATGAACGATCTCGTTCATTTCTTTCCAGCGGGCAAGAAAGGTGTGGGTATCCGCACCCAGCGGCTGCGATATGTTGTAGTGGATGTTGCCGTCGCCCATATGGCCGAACGCAACGATCCGCGCGTCGGGCATGGCCTTCATCACCGCTGCATCCGCCAGGGCGAGGAACTCCGGCACCTGCGCCACCGGTACCGACACGTCATGCTTGATGGATCCGCCTTCGGGCTTCTGCGCCCAGGACATGGATTCCCTGAGCTTCCAGAAGTCCTTGCGCTGACCTTCGGTCTCCGCCGCCGCGGCATCACGGATGTATCCTTTTTCGTCAGCGGCAATGAACAGCCCCTCGAGCATCTCGCGGGCAGCCTCCTGGGACTGGCCCGAACTGATGTCGATTAGCACGTACCACGGATGCGGCTCGGCCAACGGATCACGCACACCTTCTATATGCCGCGTAGTGAATTCGACGCCGATGCGCGGCATCAATTCGAAGCCGGTCAGCGACGGGCCGCAATAATCCTGTGCCATCCGGAAAAGCTTCAGGGCCGTCTCCGGGCTGTCGACGCCGGCATAGATCGTCTCGTGTCCGGCCGGCGCCGGAAACAGTTTCAGGACAGCTGCGGTAATGATCCCGAGCGTGCCCTCCGCTCCGATGAAGAGATCGCGCAGATCGTAACCGGTGTTGTCCTTCTTGAGTGCGCGCAAGCCATGCCAGATCGCGCCGTCCGGCAGCACGGCTTCGATGCCGAGACAAAGCTGGCGCATGTTGCCATAGGCCAGCACTGCCGTGCCTCCGGCGTTGGAGGAAAGATTGCCGCCGATCTGGCAGGAACCCTCCGATCCAAGCGAGAGCGGAAACAAGAGCCCTGCCTCGCTGGCCGCCTGCTGCGCACGTTCGAGCACCACCCCGGCCTCGGCGATCATGGTTTGGCCGACGGTATCAATTGAACGGATCTTGTTGAGGCGCGTGAGCGACAGGACGATCTCGCCCTTGCCCGGCAATGGCGATTGCCCGCCCACCAGCCCGGTGTTGCCGCCCTGTGGCACCACGGCCGTGTTTGTCTCGTTGGCAAGCCGCAGGATCGCCGCGACTTCTTCGGTGTTCGCCGGGCGCAGCACCAGCGGGCTTTCGCCCTTGTAGAGGCCGCGCTGCTCGATCAGATGCGGAGCAATGTCGGATTGTGCGGTGAGGGCGTTCTGAACGCCGGTAATGGCGGCAAAACGATCAATAAGTGCGGGATCGGTCAAAGGTACAGGCATGACCAAGCATTTATCTTTGCACGTCCGGCAAGTCGAGAGCCGCTGTGTCGTTTTGCCCGGTTTCAGAACCCCGTTCTGCCGCGCGGGAACCTTCGTGCATAAAGGCCCCGCCCAAGCCTTCTTGTGTGAGATCGTTCAAAAGCAAAATATCTGATTCAACCATCCTTAGCGTCTTTGCATCATAGTCGCGCGAAACAACGGATTTTCAGTATGCGCTCCTTTTTCAAGAACACTTCCGGCAACTTCGGAATACTCGCAGCCCTCATGATGGTGCCGGTTATCGGTGCGGCGGGGCTGGCGCTGGACTATTCCAACGCTCTGACCGTCAAGACCCGGATCCAGGGTGCGGCAGATGCCGCTGCCTTGGCGGCGGTCGCGGAAAGCTCGATTGGTGTCAAGCAGGCCATGGCCATGTCCGGTGACGGCGAAGTCCCCTTCGCCGCTGATGAAGCGATCAAATTCTTCAAGGCGCAGAACGAGGGCGACACCGATTTCAAGCTCGATGAGGTATCCGCGAAGATCATCAAGAAGAACGGCCGGCTCTACTCGATCGTTGACTACAAGGTCACCGTGCCGACAACCTTGTCGAAGGTGATGGGCCAGAACCTGATCCAGGTCGCAGGCCAGGCCGTTGTCGAATACCAGACCGAGATTTATCGCGACTTTTTCCTGCTGCTCGACAATACCCCGTCCATGGGCGTGGGTGCAACGCCTTCCGATGTCGATACGATGGTGGCAAACACCTCGGACAAGTGCGCATTTGCCTGCCACATCGTCAAGAATGGCAAGGAAGACAAGAAAAGCTATTACAATCTCGCAAAGACGTTGGGTGTCACAACCCGCATCAATGTGGTGGCGCAGGCAACGGCTGCGCTGATGGATACGGCCACCGAGTCGCGCAAGAGTGCCAATCAGTACCGCATGGCGGTCTACACATTTGGCGAGAAGGCCGAAGACACCAAGCTTCTGGAAGTGGTCCAGTCGACCACCGATCTGAAAAACGCCAAGAAAGAGGCTGGCAAGATCGAACTCATGTCCATCCCCTACCAGGGCTATGACAACGATCAGCAGACGGATTTCGACCGTGCCTTCACGCAGATTGCCGACAAGATGGGAACGGCGGGGTCCGGTCTGACGGCCAATTCTCCCGAGAAGATCCTGTTCTTTGTCTCCGATGGCGTGGGCGACAGCTACAAGCCCACCGACTGCACGAAGAAGCTGACGGGAGGCCGTTGTCAGGAGCCGATTGATGTCAAGTATTGCAAGGGTTTGAAGGACAAGGGCTACAAGATTGCCGTCCTGTACACGACCTATCTGCCGCTGCCGACCAATGGCTGGTACAACAGCTGGATCAAGCCGTTCCAGAGCCAGATTCCGCAGAAAATGAAAGACTGTGCCTCTCCAGGCCTGTTCTTCGAGGTGAGCCCGTCGGAAGGCATCAGTGACGCGATGACAACCCTGTTCAAGAAGATCGTCAACACGCCCTTGCTGACCGGCTGATCGGGATCGCGGCTTGGTGGACCAGGACTAGTCCCTGGGAGCCGCAGCCCGGCGCAGTCGATCATTGATGGCCTCGCCAAGTCCATGTCCGGGGACCGGCGCCACGGCGATGCCGCGTGCACCTGCGGCATCGGCCTTCTTGAGCAGGTCGAACAGGTTCGCCGCAGCCTCCCGCAGATCTCCGGATGGCGAAAGGTCCAGCACCACCTTTGCCTCGACCTCGCCGTTCAGGGCAACCCCGCCAAACCGGATGATCGCCTCGCCGGGCCAGACCTCGGTGGCATTGAGCCTCAGCTGTGTATCGGGGGCATAATGCGAGGCCAGCATGCCCGGTGCCACGACAGGACCGTCTTCCGGCTGGAGTCCGGGCCGTTCGACCACTGAGCCCGCAGCCTCTTCAATCAGGTCCACCGGAATGCCGCCGGGCCGGAGCAGCCGGAGCCTCGTTCCGTCGATCGACAGGATTGTCGATTCCAGACCTACCGGGCAACGACCGCCGTCAAGGATCAGGTCGATCCTGTCGCCCAGATCTTCAGCCACGTGCTGTGCCGTTGTTGGACTGATCCGTCCTGAGCGGTTGGCGCTTGGTGCCGCGAGAGGACGGCCGAACCGTGCAATCAGCTCGCGGGCCGGCCCCTGGGGCATGCGCACGGCTGCTGTGGCCAGACCGGCAGTGGCGAGCGGGTGGATGCGGCTTTCAGCACTCAGCGGCAGCACGAGCGTCAGCGGCCCTGGCCAGAAGGCCGCAGCAAGCCGCTCGGCGACCGGTGAGAAGACGACATGCGCCCTGGCCATCTCGAGATCTGCCACATGGGAGATCAGCGGGTTGAAGCGCGGGCGCCCCTTGGCCTCGTAGATCGCTGTGATTGCTTCAGGGTTGGTTGCGTCAGCGGCCAAGCCGTAGACGGTTTCGGTAGGGATCGCCACGGGTTCGCCGCGCCGCAACACCTCAATGGCCGCATCAAGCGTGCCGGGATCTGAAATCGGGAGAACGCGCACCATGACCAATCCAATTAACCAGCGCCCCTCTATCAGGCAGTCCGTTGGTGCGCAATCAAGCGGCTTTACATATCGGTTTTCTAATAAACTGCAGGAAAGATCAAATTGCAGGGATCTGTTTAGTCCGGAGATAAGCTTTTTACTGCACAAGGGATCATATGCATTTTTTGCGATGAGTGAGCGTTATGGACAAACAGATTTCAGCCGCATCTTCCATTGGACTTCGCGTTGCCACCGCGATGTACCAGATGGGTATCGATGGATTGCCGCGCAATTATGAGCTTGTCTATGAAGCCTATTCCGGCGCGAACCCGGAACTGACGAAGGAATTCGTCGGCATTGGCAAGAACAAGACCCAGCGCGCGCTCGATGAACTGGGCCGTAAGTATCTGCCGCATCACCATGAAGAAACCCAGGTCGCCAAGACTAATGACCGGATGCGCTCGCAGATGACCACGTTCAGGTCGCTCCTGGAAGAAGAGAAATCCTCGCTCAGCGATTATGGCAAGATCATCAGTGAAGCCTCGCGGACCTTCGCGAAAGAGGGAGATCTCGACAAGGAAACCCTCAATCGGTCGATCCAGCAGCTCAGCGAGGCGACCGAACGCCAGGCCTCCAGGAGTGAGGCGATGGTGGCGGAGGCTTCGGAGCAGGCTGCCCAGCTCGACGGTGTAAAGGCTGATATCGAGAATTTCGAGCGTATGAAGTTCATCGATTCCTTGACTGGCCTTGCCAATCGCCGCTCCTTCAACAAGGCGGCGGCGCGGATCTTTGCAAACCCGGAACTGCCCATGATGTGCGGTCTCGCCTATGTCGAAATCGACGATTTCAAGCGGATCTGCGAAGCGGACAGCAAGGGCACCGGAGATTTCGCCGTCCGGCAGGTGGGACAGCTTTTCCAGAAGGCCATGCAGTCGGGTGACCTGGTCGCCCGCCTTGACGGTAACCGCTTTGCCTTTCTCATCAATTCCTCCGACGAGCAGGAAATCATGCGGGCGGTCGAGCGGCTTCGCGGGGCGGCCACGTCCAAGCCGCTGGTGCACCCCAAGACCGGCCGCGCCATCGGAAACCCCACTTTGTCGATCGGCATCGTCATGTCGATACTTGCAGAGGGCGCCGGTGAACTCATGGCGGATGCTGAAAAGGCGATGGCCGCGTCCTCCAGGGAGGGCGGCGACCGGGTCACGTTTTACTCGGACACCGAGCATGCGGCCACGACATCCGGCTGGATGATCTACAGGCCCTGATAAAAGCCGCTTTGCCGCCTCTCAATGCCGCCAGGCCTGATCGGGAGATCACGACCGGCGGCAATGCTGCGTCCGCACCTGTGTCATTTCACGTGTTTGAAACTCCTCGAATCCACGCTAAGTTCCACGTCTCAAATTGACGTTTACGTAAAAACAACTTAGCCATGAGCGTGGGCAGGATCCCGCCCTGACGGTCTGGCGGGGAGTAACGAGGAGATCACATGTATCGTGCGCCGGTAGACGAAATCGCTCACACCCTCAAATCGGTCGCGGGGTTGCGCAAGGCTTTGGAAACGGAGCGGTTCGGAGATCTGGGCGAAGACCTGGTGGATGCGATTCTTGCCGAGGCCGGGCGTTTCTCCTCCGACGAGATCGCCCCTCTCAACGAGATCGGCGACAAGCATGGCGCCGTGCTCAAGGACGGCGCGGTCACCACGCCTCCCGGCTGGAAGGATCTCTACAAGAACTGGATCGACGGCGGCTGGAACGGTCTGACCGGGCCTGAGGAATTCGGCGGGCAGGGGCTTCCTATGCTCCTGTCGGTGGCGGCGCTGGAGATGTGGAATTCCGGCTCGCTTGCCTTCGGCATAGGCCCGACACTGACCATGGGTGCGGTCGAGGCGCTGGAAAAGCATGCCTCCGATGAACTCAAGGCCAGGTATCTCGAAAAGCTCGTCACCGGCGAGTGGATGGGGACGATGAACCTGACCGAACCGCAGGCGGGCTCCGACCTCAACGCGCTGAAAGCCCGCGCCGAGCCCAATGGCGACGGAACCTACCGGATCTACGGACAGAAAATCTACATCACCTATGGCGAGCACGATTTCACCGACAACATCGTCCACTTGGTGCTGGCGCGCCTGCCGGATGCGCCGGCTGGAACCCGCGGAATCTCGCTGTTCCTGGTGCCAAAATTCTTTGTCGGCGATGACGGATCGCTCGGCGAGCGCAATGACGTGTTCTGCTCGGGCCTGGAGCACAAGCTCGGCATTCACGCCTCTCCCACCTGCACCATGATCTACGGCGACGGCAAGTTCGGCGACAGCCCGGGCGCCATCGGCTGGCTGATCGGCGAGGAGAACAAGGGCCTGGCCTGCATGTTCACCATGATGAACAATGCCCGCCTGGCCGTCGGCATGCAGGGCGTGGCGATTGCCGAGACCGCCTATCAGAAGGCGCTCGCCTATGCCCGGGAGCGCACCCAGGGTCGCGCACCGGGTCACAAGGGCGAGGGCATGAGCCCGATCATCGAACACCCCGATGTCGCCCGCATGCTGATGACCATGAAGGCGTTGACGCAAGGTGCGCGCGCCATCTGCTATTCCTGCGCCGAGGCGCTGGATATGGCCCGCGTCAGTGAAGGTGAGGAGGCAAAGGCCTGGTCCGAACGCGCCAGCCTGATCACCCCCATCGCCAAGGCCTTCTCGACCGACATCGGCCTTGAGGTCGCCTCGCTTGGCGTCCAGGTCCATGGCGGCATGGGCTTCATCGAGGAGACGGGTGCCGCCCGGCTGCTGCGCGATGCACGGATTGCCCCGATCTACGAAGGCACCAACGGCATCCAGGCAATCGATCTGGTCATGCGCAAGCTGCCCTTGTCCGGCGGTGCGACCGTTGCCGCGTTCATCGCCGATTTCAAGGCTGATGCGGAGGCCGCGCGCGCTTCCAACGCACCGGCGCTTGAAGGTGTGGCAGAAAAGCTCGACCAGGCCATCGCCAATCTCGAATCGGTCACCGCCTACATGCAGTCGGCTCTTTCGGAAGGCCGGCAGACCGACGCGCTGACCGGGGCAACGCCCTATCTCAGGCTCTTCGGTCTGACCGCGACGACCGCCATGCTGGTGCGTGGCGCGCTTGCTGATACCGACGCTCCGGAAGCGCAGGGCCGGGCGGCGCTCGCCCGGTTTGCCGCCGCCAGCCTGGCGCCCGAGACCAACGGCCTTGCAGTCAGCGCCACGGCGGGGGCCACGGCCCTTGAGGACGCTGCCGCAGCACTTGCCTGACCTGACCGCGCGGGCAGGTCCGGCGCCATTTCCAGAGGGACATTCATGACTGATCACATCCTCACCGAGCGCGCCGGCGAGACTGGCGCCATCAATCTCATCCGCTTCAACCGGCCTGAGAAGAAGAACGCCATTACCCGCGCCATGTATTCGGCCATGGCAAGAGCCCTGATCGAAGGCGAGCGCGATGATGTCGTGCGCGTGCACGTGATGCTCGGCACGCCCGGCGTCTTTACTTCCGGCAATGACATGCAGGATTTCATGGCGGTTGCCATGGGCGGCGCCGGCGGTACCGAAGTGTTCGATTTCCTCGGCAGCCTGGCCAACACCGCCAAGCCGGTGATCTCTGGCGTCGACGGGCTGGCGATCGGCATCGGCACCACGGTCCACATGCACTGCGACATGACCTTCGCCACGCCGGAGTCCCGCTTTCACACGCCGTTCACCGATCTGGCGCTGGTTCCCGAAGCGGCTTCGAGCCTGCTTGCGCCTGCTGCAATGGGACACCAGAAGGCCTTTGCGCTGCTGGCTGCCGGGATCCCGTTTTCCGGCGAGGAGGCCGAGCGCGCGGGCCTCATCTACAAGACCGTGAGTGCTGAAGAGCTCGAACCGGCGGTGTTTGCCGCAGCCAACCATCTGGCGCAGAAACCGCCGCAGGCGCTGGCCATTTCCCGCCGCCTGGTCAGGCAGGACTCCGCTCCTGTGATCGCCCGGATGCGCGAGGAAGCCGAGCATTTCTCGAGTCAGCTCAAGAGTGCCGAAGCGCTGGCCGCCTTCCAGGCCTTCATGGCACGGAAAAAGTAACCCACTTTCGCCGGATTTCGATCTGGTGCCGTTCGACGCCCTGCGTTAGCGTCGCACAATCGTTAGGAGGGCCTGCTAGTGAAGCAATTGCAGCAGGTTCGGGAACGTAAACATGAAAGGTATACCATGCTCCGATTTTCACCACTTATTGCGGCTTCGGCCATGACCATTGCAGCCTTTACAGGCTCCGCACTCGCGGCCAGCCATGAGGGCGCTCCCGCGCCGGCCACCAACCGCATCGACACCCAGCGCCACGATGCGCCGGAACTGTCGGCCTATGGCGATTACAAGATCGGCGTGCGCACGCTGGAAATGGTCAATCCCGGCCAGATCGATATTCTGGCCATCGACCCGGCCGCGGAAAAGCCGGCCGAATGGCCCCGCTACGACCGGCCGCTGACCGTTGAGGTCTGGTATCCGGCGGACAATGGTGCCGAGGGCTCGAACGAGCTCAAGGCCTATCTGCGCGACGGCAAGACCGAAGTCACGCTCGTCGGCCAGGCCATGCGCGACGCGGCCCCCGTGGCGGGCGCCGAAGCCTTCCCGCTGGTCATCATCTCGCACGGTTATCCGGGCAACCGCTTCCTGCTGTCGCACCTGGCCGAAAACCTCGCCTCCAAGGGCTATGTTGTGGCCTCGATCGACCACACCGATTCGACCTATCGGACCCGCGCCGCCTTCGGCTCGACCCTGGTCAATCGCTCGATCGACCAGAAATTCGTGCTCGACGAACTGGCCCGTCTTTCGGGCGAGGATGGCAATTTCCTCAATGGTCTCGCCAACACCGACAACGCCGCCATCATCGGCTATTCGATGGGCGGCTACGGTGCGATCATCAGCGCCGGCGGCGGCGTCACCCAGACCGCCGTTGACTATGGCTGGGGCGGTCCGCACGGCACGCTCGGCGTTCACCTGAGCGGCAGCGAAACCCACAACGCACTGCCCGATGAGCGCGTCAAGACCATCATCGCCATCGGCCCCTGGGGCAAGGTGCTGAACTTCTGGGACGAGGAAACCCTCAAGGGCATTTCCAAGCCGTCGCTGTTCATCGCCGGCTCCGTCGATGATGTCTCGGGCTACGAGAAGGGCGTCCGCGCCATCTGGCAGGCAGCCACCGGCGTTGACCGCGCGCTGCTGACCTTCGACAACGCCAACCACAATGCCGCAGCGCCGATGCCCGCACCTGCCGAGGCCGACAAGGTTGACGAGGACCTCGGCTTCAACATCGCCGAGCACTACAACGACGCTGTCTGGAACACGGTGCGGATGAACAACATCGCGCAGCATTTCAGCACCGCCTGGCTCGACCAGCACCTCAAGGGCGACGAGGCCAAGGCCGCCTATCTCGACCTGGTCCCCAACTCCAATGACGGCGTCTGGGCCAAGGAAGACGACGGCACCAACAAGCCCGAACACACCCACTGGCACGGTTTCCAGAACCGCACCGCCAAGGGCCTGCGCTACGAAGTGCTGAAAGCCGGCGAATAAGGTTTACGCCTGACGACAATTGAAAGGCGGCGCACCCGGTGCGCCGCCTTTTTCGTTTCAGGTGACGGAGCAAGCCGGATCCTCCGGACGTTTCAGCAGATAGACAATCTCGAACCGGCAACGCGGCTGCCCTCTGTCAATCTCCCCCCTTGAGGGGGAGATGTCACGAAGTGACAGAGGGGGGTAATGTAGCGACAACATCTGGTCTTGCGGAACATGGCAAGCTCATCCCCCTCTGTCGGCTACGCCGACATCTCCCCCGCAAGGGGGGAGATTGGAGTCCGCTGATCTACAGGCGAATGAAGCCAACATTTCAACAGGTTTAAGCGGTCACATGAGTACTCTTTTTCCAGAGTTCTTCGTAGTGCTCCGCTTTCATTCGACCGAGTTCTGCCTCTGCGCGCATGACTGACGCCGGTGACCGCTGAGCAATGTCTTTTATGGATTGCGAAACGAGCCACGACTCTCTGCTGTCTATGATGATCAGCCGGTCATGCAGCGCCTTTGCTGATGCATATCGAACTTCAACAGAATTTGCTTCTGAGATTTTATCTGCCGCCCACTTTAGTCCAGAAGCAAGGAGGCCCGAATGATTTTCAGATCTCTTGACTGTCAAGCAACGCATACCGTTGCCAGCAGCGCAATGAGGAGCAAAATAAGTATAGATATCGGAATTTAGGTACGGATCCACAATCATCATATGATCACAGGGCGTCTGCATAATTTTTACGAGAGCAGCGTAACCGTTCCACGTATCACCCGGCGGAATGAAAGCGCCTTGCATAGATAACGGAACTTGGAGTTCGGCGTGGCTCAATGCGTCATACAGCGGAATGAGGATTTTTTCACGACTATGCGCGAACGTTCCCAGAGAACTACGCGCTGTACGGAAATTGACTACGGCAGACATGAGCCCACTAGCGTCAAGGAGCGCATCAACCCTACCCAGCCACCTTATCTCCTTTTCCGTCAGCTCCTCTTCATATGTGAAAGCGGGCGCTTCACCAATTGCCGCTTCCAGCAATGCCAGTAACTGCTCCGGACTGATTGTGTGCTTATTGACCATAGGATTGTTTTGCGCCCTGGTGGTTGTGGGAGTCAAACGCCTTTCTCCACCATCGAATTCCTCCTCATCCCCACACAAATATCCCCCCAACATTTTCCACACCCTTTCCCCCCATGCGACACTACCCCCACCTTCCGTCCCGAACGGATGGCCGGGGCTGACGGAGCCCGGGCCGGCGGAAGGCGGTGAGTTCTGGCGCGCGGGCACCGTACCTGCGGGCCGGAAGCTTGCGAAGCGACACCCCGGCCAGCGCGGGGACCTGCCGGATTGAGGTGGATCAGGCCGAGGGTTTTATCCGCGCGAAGGACCGGAACCGGTTGAGGCAAGTGCAGCGCCCGCGCCTTTCTCACGAGAGGCAGGCAGGCGGCATGATCTTCAACCGGCGGCGTTTGATCCGCATCCCTGTCCGGGCGGGCTGCCCGGCTGCGGAACGCGGCGTCACCGCAAACGCCGGCCTGACAAGTCCCTGCCGCGCCTGACGGGTCTTCCTGTCCGGGCCGGGTGGGAGAGGGAGGTGTTCGGTTCCCGAAGGATCGAACGTGACGAAACCGCCCGGGGCTTGCGTCGAGTTTCGCGGGAAGAAGAGCCGGCCCGCGCCCGGAAGGCGTGGGAATTCCTCACCGGTGGGGCGCGGGTGACACGCGCCAAGCCAAATTCTTTCAACCACCACGGGCCTGTCGCCCGCGCCCCACGAGTCCGGATCGGGTCCGGACAAGGAGACTGCCCCCATGCCGCCGGCGAGTTTTTCGCGCGCGGGGTCTTGGCGTGGGCGTTCCCCCTCACCTGCAATTTCTAGCACTTAGCTAACGCTAAGATGCTGAAATTGCTTCCTCTCCCACCAGGGGCGAGGAGAGGGTGACGCGAGTTCCACAATTTGACCTCTCCCCTTGTGGGAGAGGATACAAAATCGCGATCTTAGCGCTGCTAAGTCGCAGATTTTGTTGGTGAGGGGGACGAGCGGTCATGATCATCCTCCCCCTACCGCTTCGGCCGCTCCAAGAGCGCCACCACTTCCACATGGCTCGACCACAAAAACTGGTCGATCGGCGTCACCGAAACCACCCGGTAGCCGCCCTTGATCAGGATCTCGAGGTCGCGCGCCAGTGTCACCGGATTGCAGGAGATGGCGGCGATGCGAGGGATGGCCGAGCGGGCGATGTCGGCCACCTGCACTTCCGCGCCTGCGCGCGGCGGGTCGAACACCAGCCCCTGGTAGCTCTTCAGCTCCGATACCATCAGCGGCCGGCGGAACAGGTCGCGCTTTTCCACCGTGACAGGCTTCAGCCCCTGCGTCCGCCGTGCGGCCTTGTCGAGTGCTGCGAGCGACGGCCCGTCGGCTTCCAAAGCATGCACATGGCTGGTCTCGGCCAGCCTCAGCGCGAAGGTGCCGGAGCCGGAGAACAGGTCCGCCACGCGCTTGGACTTCTTCAGGTGGCCGGTGACGAGATCGCCCATCACTTGCTCCGCGTCCTTGCTTGCCTGCACGAAGCCGCCCGGCGGCGGATTGACGATCACCCGGCCGAATTCGAGCTCCGGCGGCTGCTTCTCGATCAGGATTTCGCCGTTGAAGGTCAGCCGCGCGACGGTTGGTTCCGCCCGCACCGCCTGGATGATCCTGAGCCGGTCGGGCTCTGCGAGCTTGAACGGCGCCTCAGCGGCAAGATCGAGGCCGGGGGCTGCGTCGAGCACCGAGAGCCGGAACGCCTCCTTGCCGACCGCCACCGCCGTGGCCAGCCGCCTCAGCGCCGGCAGCGCCTGGTTGATCCGCTCAGAGGCGACCACGCAGGTCTCGACGTGAACGATGTGATGGCTCTGCGCCCGGTTGAAGCCGAGGATCGCGCCCTTGTCGGTGCGACGTGCGGCAAACACCACCCGCCGCCGCGTGTGTGGTTCACAGGACACCAGCGTCGCAACCTCGGCCGCAATGTTGCGGCTTTCCAGCGCCGCCACCACCAGCCCGCGCTTCCAGTCCTGATAAACGGTATCAGCCACATGCTGCAGCGCGCAGCCGCCACAGCCGGCGTTCTCCTCGTCGGGGCCGAAATGTGGGCACGGCGGCGTCACCCGGTCGGGCGAGGGGGTGAGCACCGCGATCAGCGAGGCGCGGCTCTTCTCGACCCCTGCATTGATCACGTCGCCCGGCACCGTGAAGGGGACGAAGATCTGGCCCTCGGGCGTTTCGGCAATGCCGTCGCCCTGTCCGCCAAGCCTTGTGATGTCCAGTTTGCGAGCGCTCATGTCTTGACGCCTCCGATGAGAAATTCGTGGTTGCCGTCTTGGCCCTCGATCGGCGAGGCGATGGGGCCGACGGCGCTCCAGCCGGGCTGCCCGCCCAGCCATCGGGCGAGATCCTCGGCGATGACCGGCCCCTGTGAAGGGTCCCTGAGCAAACCGCCCTTGCCGATGCCCGCGCGTCCCGCCTCGAACTGCGGCTTGACCAGCAGCACCGCAAAGGTCCCGGGCGCGGCAAGCGCGAGTGCGGGCGGCAGCGCCAGCTTCAGCGAGATGAAACTCACATCCGACACCACCGCGCCGACCTTGTGGCCGCCCAGATGCTCGCGGGCAAGATCCCGCGCATTGAGGCCCTCGAGATTGCTCACGCGCTGTTCGTCCGCAAGGCTCGCATGCAACTGGTCATGGCCGACATCGACCGCCAGCACATGCTCAGCACCGCGCTCGAGGAGCACCTGCGTGAAGCCGCCGGTCGAGGCACCGACATCGAGCGCCACCCGGCCTGACGGATCGAAGCCGAAACGGTCGAGCCCGGCGATCAGTTTCAGCGCCGCCCGCGAGACATAGGCCCGCGCCGCGTCCGAAAGCGTGATCTCCGCAGTCTCGCTCACCAGAGCGCCAGGCTTGGTGACGGGTTTGCCCTCGACCTGCACCGCGCCGCGCGCAATCGCGTCACGCGCCCGCGACCGGCTGTCGTAAAATCCGCGCCGGACCAGGATCTGGTCGAGCCGGTCCCTGTCGGAAACGCTGTGATGCGATGGGTCTGCCATGAGAGCCGTCTTGGCCCGGAAGGGCGGCGAGGGCAAGCGCTTTGTGCGGTGCAGCTTCCTTGTGCCGCCGTTCAGAAGAACAGGAAGCTGCCCTTGCTTTGCCGCTCGGTTGCCGTGGCCGCCGGCGTCTCTGCCCGGTTTCCGGCTACCGGGCGCTGCTCGGGCCGCGCTTCGGGCTTCGGCATGTCATTGGCAACCCGGAGCGGCGTGTCTTCGAAGATCTGCAGCTGTTTTGCCAGTGGCTGCATGGCTTCCGGCCGGACGGGCGCCTGCTGCCTGGCGATCACCTGCTCATTGATCATGGACGCCAGGTAATCGTCGCCCCCGACGCCCAACGATCCACGCATGTCGCCGAGCTTCGGGACAAGCATCCGGATCGCTGCTTCCTCGATGCGCTTGTCGTAGGTGGGTTTGGTCTCGGCGTGCGCAGGCAAAACCGTTACGCAAAACAAGGCCGCCGCGAGCGCGCGCGCATGGCATTTTCCCGCCTGTTTCATCGTCATTTGCAAAACGTCCCGAAGTCCCGTGCTGTTGTGAACAGACTAGCAGCGGGATGTTTCAGAACGCCCAAGACACGTGGTTAGGATCGGGCAAACATCTATGGTTTCAGAACGGTAACCTGGGCGCCACCGCGGTATTCGGCGTTGAGCGCGCGAAACACCGTGTCGACGATGCCCTTCCGGTCGAGCCCGGCGCGCGCATACATCGCGTCCGGCGAGGCATGGTCCATGAACATGTCGGGCATCACCAGCGAGCGCACCCTGAGACCGCCGTCGAGCAGGCCCTCGGTGGACAGGAACTGCAGCACGTGGCTGCCGAAACCGCCGACGGAGCCTTCCTCGATCGTGACCAGCACCTCATGGTGCCGCGCCAGCTGGCGGATCAGGTCATGGTCGAGCGGCTTGGCGAAACGGGCGTCGGCAACGGTGGTCGACAGCCCGGCGGCATTGAGATCTTCCGCCGCGACCAGGCATTCAGCCAGCCGTGTACCGAACGACAACAGCGCCACCTTGGAGCCTTCGCGTACGACACGGCCCTTGCCGATTTCGAGGATCTGGCCGCGTTCTGGCATCTCGACGCCGACGCCTTCGCCGCGCGGGTAGCGGAATGAGATCGGGCCTTCGTCGTATGCGGCCGCAGTGCGCACCATGTGCTTGAGCTCGGCCTCGTCGGAAGCCGCCATCACCACGAAGCCGGGCAGGCAAGCCAGGTAGGTCGTATCAAACGTCCCGGCATGGGTGGCGCCGTCGGCGCCGACGAAACCCGCCCGGTCGATCGGGAACCTGACGGGCAGCTTCTGGATCGCCACGTCGTGGACGACCTGGTCGTAGCCGCGCTGCAGGAAGGTGGAATAGATCGCGCAGAACGGCTTCATGCCCTCTGTCGCCATCCCGGCGGCAAAGGTCACCGCATGCTGTTCGGCAATGCCGACATCGAAGGTGCGGGTCGGGTGCACCTTGGCGAACTTGTCAACGCCGGTGCCGCCGGGCATCGCCGCGGTGATCGCCACGATCCTGTCGTCATGCGTCGCTTCCTGCGCCAGCGCTTCGCCGAACACCGTGGTGTAGCTCGGCGCATTCGGCTTGGCCTTGGCCTGGGTGCCGGTGACCACGTCGAACTTGGAAACGCCGTGATACTTGTCCGACGCGGCTTCCGCGGGCGCGTAGCCCTTGCCCTTTTGCGTGACCACGTGGATCAGCACCGGACCGTCGCCATTGTCGCGCACATTGCGCAGGACAGGCAGCAAATGGTCGAGATTGTGACCGTCGATCGGCCCGATGTGGTAGAAGCCCAGTTCCTCGAACATGGTGCCGCCGGTGACGTAGCCGCGGGCGTGCTCAACCGCGCGGGTGATCGCCCGGTCGATGTTCTTGCCCAGATAGGCGGTCAGTTTCTTGCCGGCTTCGCGGATGCCCATATAGGTGCGGCCCGAGGCCATCCGCGCCAGGTAGGCGCTCATCGCGCCGGTCGGCGGCGCGATCGACATGTCGTTGTCGTTGAGAATGACGATCAGCCGCGCATCCAGCGCTCCGGCATTGTTGAGTGCCTCGAACGCCATGCCCGCAGACATCGCGCCATCGCCGATCACCGAGATCACATTGCGCTTCATGCCCTGCAGTTCGCTCGCAACCGCCATGCCGAGGCCGGCGGAAATCGAGGTCGAGGAGTGGCCCGCGCCGAAATCGTCATACTCGCTCTCAGTGCGCTTGGTGAAGCCGGAAAGCCCGCCTTCCTGCCTCAGCGTCCGGATGCGGTCGCGGCGGCCGGTCAGGATCTTGTGCGGATAGCACTGGTGGCCAACGTCGAAGATTACCCGGTCATGCGGGGTTTCGAACACCTTGTGAATGGCGATCGTCAGTTCGACCACGCCGAGACCGGCGCCCAGGTGTCCGCCGGTGCGCGACACCGCGTCGATCATCTCGGCACGCAGTTCCTCGGCCAGCTGCGGCAACAGCTTGTCGTCGATGGCTTTAAGGTCGGATGGGAACCGGACGGTGTCCAGGAGCGGTGTTACGGGCGGGTTTGTCACGTCATGCCTCACAGTCTCTCAGGGCCTAGCCCGGAAACGCTGATGTGTAAACCCGGATTAACGTCTGAAATAAGGTCTGGGCGGACTTGCCACAGTTTGTTCTGCAGCGAATTCCGGCCGGCTTGGGCTCATTGTTCCGGTAGCGGGATGAACTCCTCAGCGTCGCCTGGTACGATGTCGAACCGTCCTGAGCGCCATTCCGCCTTGGCCTGTTCGATCCGTTCCTTCGACGAAGAGACGAAGTTCCACCAGATGTGCCGCTTGGTTGGAATGCTGTCGCCGCCAAACAGCATCATCCGCGCACCCGCCGCTCCGGCGGTCAGGGTGATCGCATCGCCGGGGCGGAACACCAGAAGCTGGTTCGGGCCGAAGCGGTCACCAGCGATCTCGATCTCGCCCTCAAGCAGGTAGAGCGCCCGCTCTTCCCACTCGGCGTCAAACGGCGCCGAGGTCGACGGCGATAGCGCCAGGTCGACATAGAGCGTACCGGTGTGCTGCGGCACCGGCGACGTGAGCCCGCCAAAACCGCCCATCACCACCCGCGCGCGGATACCTGCATCACGGATCTCCGGCAATTCGCTGGTGGCGATATGGGAAAAGGCCGGATCGATCTCTTCGAGATGGTCGGGCAGGGCAAGCCAGGTCTGCAGCCCGGACATCGGCATCTCGCCGCCGCGCATTTCTTCGGGCGAACGCTCGGAATGCACGATGCCGCGACCGGCGGTCATCAGGTTCACGTCACCGGGCTTGATTACCATTTCGGTGCCCAGGCTGTCGCGGTGGCGGATGGCGCCGTCAAAAAGGTAGGTCACTGTCGAAAGACCGATATGCGGGTGAGGGCGCACGTCCATGGCCTCGCCGCCCTTGAGGATCGCGGGCCCCATCCGGTCGAAGAAGATGAACGGGCCGACCATGCGCCGTCGCGCGGTCGGCAAGGCCCGTTTGACCGAAAACCCGCCGATGTCGCGCGAGGACGGAATGATCATCTGTTCGATTGCATCGCAGGCCGGGGCATCGCCGGGGTTCGGGTCATCCAGTCCGCCGAAATAGCTCATGCCGTGCTCCTGCGATGTTTCCGATCTACTCGGCGTCGAGCGGTTCGGTCCCTGCCGGCTGGCCCTGCCGGTCAAGCCGGATCTTCTCGATCCGCTTTTCAGCCGCTGAAAGTAGCTTTTCGCAATGGGCTTTCAAGGCTTCGCCGCGCTCGTAGATCTCGATCGACTTGTCCAGCGCCACGTCACCGCGTTCGAGCTGTTCGACGATGTTTTCGAGTTGCGCCACGGCAGCTTCGAAGCTCATTGCGGAAATGTCATTGGCTTCGCTCATGGCTCACCCCTCCTGCAGCCGGATCACGTGGGCTGCGGCCGATTCGGCCAGACCCACCAGATCATAGCCGCCTTCCAGCAGGCTGACGACCCGGTTGTCCGAATAGCGTCCGGCAATGTCCATCAGCTTGCCCGTCGCCCAGTCGAAATCGTCGGCCACCAGGTTGATCTCGGCCAGCGGATCGCGGTGGTGGGCGTCAAATCCTGCGGAGATGATGATCAGGTCCGGACGCGTTTCCTCCAGCGCCGGCAGGATCCGTGTCTTGAAGGCTTCGCGGAAATGGTCGCTGCCGTCATTGGCCGACAGCGGCGCATTGAAGATGTTGCCCTTGCCGGTTTCGCGCAGCGCGCCGGTTCCCGGATAGAGCGGCATCTGGTGCGTCGAACAGTAGATCACGCTCGGATCGTCGTAGAAGATGTCCTGCGTGCCGTTGCCGTGGTGCACGTCCCAGTCGATGATCGCCACCCGTTCCGCGCCATAGGCTTTCTGCGCGTGGCGCGCCGCAATCGCCGCCTGGTTGAACAGGCAGAACCCCATGGAGGTGGTTTTCTCGGCATGGTGACCGGGTGGCCGGGTTGCAACGAAAGCGTTGTCGGCTTCCTTCCGGAACACCGCATCCACCGCGGCCATCGCGCCGCCCACCGAAATCAGCGCCGCTTCCATCGAGCGCGGGCTTGCCGTGGTGTCAGAATCGATCCGCGAGAACCCGGTCTCGGGAATAGCCGCGCGGATCTTGGCGAGGTAGCTTTCCGGATGTGCCAGAAGCACCGACTCGGCCGCAGCCTCGGGCGCAAGGTGGCGCACCAGCGTGTTGAAATGCTCGTGTTCAAAGACAGCCTCGAGTGCTTTCATCCGGTCGGGCCGCTCGGGATGGCCGGCCGGCACCAGATGTTCGAGACAGATGGGATTGGAATAGTAAAACGTGGTCATCCGCTACATCTAGCGATGAACCGCGCCCGATGCCAGAGGGCAGCGGCACAGGAATTCACGGTGACACGACAATCAGCGTCCCATCCGCCGTCGCCGTGACCAGCCGTCCATCGACCGCGATGATCGCCTTGTCGATGGAACCGGGCAGGACGATATCGGCGCGGCCGGTCAGCGGAAATCTCAAGCGCCTGCGATCCTGTGAGGGCAGCACAAGCTCGATCCTGCCATCGAACTCGCCCACGGCCGACATCCCAAGTTCGCGCGATCCGATGATGTGGTTGGACACGTCGATGGCGATGTCATTGCGTTCGGAGAGCGCGCCATCCCGCAGGTCCAGCGAGAACAACCGCCCGCCGATATGCGGCGTGCGAACGCCGTAGAGCGTCAGACCGCCATCGTCCCGTGGAAGGAAACCCGCGATGTTGAGCCAGCGGTTGGTCTGGCCGTTCTCGGATCCTGCACCGCGCAAGGCAAGTTTGCCGTCTGCCAGTCCGAAAATCGCAACCGCCGCGCCGCCGGTTTTCGAAGCGCGGATGGTAATGACCTCGTTTGTTCCGTCCCCGTCCAGATCTGCAATGCGGGGAGTGATGTCCTCGAACACCTGCTCCGCCGGCAGCACGATTTCAAGTTGTTCGCCCGATGCGGTGACGGCAACCAGCGAGCCTGCTTCAATGGCGTCGCCGAGCACGCCATGCCCGTAGCGGGTGGTTGGCCGGCCATACCAGGCCTGCCGTATGTCGCCCGTCGTGGCCGGCGCAATGCGCCCGTCGGGAAGTGCGCCCTCAGGTGCGGCTTGCGCTTCGGCAGGTCTGGCAGAGGGTGTCAGGCACAATCTCGAGCCTGTATCGCATGCCGCCAGTGCAAACAGGTCCCCGCCGGCCTCGACAAGGGCGCCATCCGCTGTCGCTATGATCCGTTCGACTGGCGCGCCGGTTTCAACTGTATTGACGGACTGGCCAAACGCACCTGTCGCAAGACCGCAAACAAGAACAGGCAGAACTGGAAGGATACCGCGAAGCCGCATGATGTCACTCACCTTATTGCTGTCATTTCGGGTGGCCGGCAGGCCGCCGCTGGTTCAAAAGCCTTTCAGGAGCAATCGAAGCAGGCGAGACAATTGTCCAGACACAAAAGCCCTACGAGTCCATCACGGTCGCGTGAACCTTGCAGCCGCGATCTGCGACTGTGGTCGTGTCACTGTGCTTGGCGCTTTGAACAAAACACGAACGCATGTAGGCTCGACCCATGGTGATTCCCGTCTCGAACAAGGCTGCGCGCCGTATCTTCCTGGCCAGACAGGGGCTTTCGGCATCGCCGTCCCGCGCCTTGTCCAACGCCGGACTGTTGCAGCTGATCCACGATCTCGGCTTTGTCCAGCTCGACAGCATTTCCACCGTCGAGCGCGCCCACAACCAGATCCTGTTTTCCCGCAACCAGACCTTCAGGCCCGATCAGCTGCGGCAGTTGCTGGAAGAGGACAGGGCGCTGTTCGAGCATTGGACCCACGATGCGGCGATCGTGCCGTGCGAATTCTATCCCTACTGGAAGCACAAGTTCCGCCGCTGCGAGGCGCCGATGCGCAAACGCTGGGCCAAGTGGCACGGCGAGGATTTCGATCACGCCTTTGGCGAGACCTACGAGCGGATTGCCGAAGGCGGCGCGGTGCTCGCCCGCGAAGTCAAGCAGGCCGACCATAAGTCGGGTGGCTGGTGGCAGTGGCATCCCTCCAAGAAGGCGCTGGAGTTTTTCTGGCACACCGGCAAGCTGGCGATCAGCGCGCGGCAGAACTTCCAGAAGGTCTATGATCTTACCGAGCGTGTCATCCCCGGCCATCATCTGGAGCAGGAGGTTTCCCACGCGGAGTTCATCGACTGGGCCTGCTTGAGCGCGCTCGAACGGCTCGGCTTTGCCACCCATGGCGAGATTTCTGCGTTCTGGGATCTGGTCTCGCCGGAGGAGGCAAAAGACTGGGTCGCCGCCAATCGTGACCGGCTGCAGGAAGTCGAGATCGAGTGTGAAGGCGGCGGCAAGCCGCGTGCGTCCTTTGCGCTGCAAGGCTTCTCCGCGGACCCGGAGGCATGGCCCGAACCGCCGGGCCGGATCCGTGTCCTCAGTCCCTTTGATCCGCTGCTGCGGGACCGCAACCGTGCCGAACGGCTGTTCGGCTTCCGCTACCGCATCGAGGTCTTCGTGCCCGAACCGCAACGCGAATACGGCTACTACGTCTTCCCGCTGCTCGAAGCCGACCGGCTGATCGGCCGCATCGACATGAAGGCCGACCGCAAGTCAGGTGTGCTGAATGTCACCCGGCTTTGGCTTGAGCCGAAGGTCCGCGCGTCCGCGGGCCGCATGGCGAGACTCGACTCCGAGCTGGCACGCATTGCCCGCTTCGCCGGCGTCGGCGAGATCGTCTATGCCGAAGGTTGGAACCGGGGGCTTTGAGAGCGGCCGGTGCGGTTTCCCGGCGACACTGTGTCCTTGCCATTTTCCGGGTATTTTCCGTCCCCGCAGTTGTTGATTGCCGCAGGGTGTGAAAAATACACCACATGCGGCCCCCGGGGTCGCGGATATGGAAATCGAGTTCGGGACCAGTTCATGGCCAGGCCTGTCATTGGCGTTATCGGCAATTACCACAATCTGGAAAACCGGTTTTCGGTTCAGCTGGCCGGGCAAAACAACCTTCAGGCCGTTGCCGACGTGGCCGATGCCCTGCCGCTGATTTTCGCCGGCAATCCGGCCATCACCGACATTGCAGATCTGCTGGCCGTCGTGGATGGCGTGCTCTTGACCGGAGCCAGGGCCAACGTCCACCCGGTCCGGTTTGGCGCCGCTCCCGACCCGAAGCATGAACCCTATGACGAGGACCGGGACTCGGTGGCGCTGGCGCTGATCGAGGCCTGCCTCGAAAAGTCGGTGCCGCTGTTTGGTATCTGCCGCGGTTTTCAGGAGATGAACGTGGCCGGCGGCGGGTCGCTGCATCCGGAAATCCGGGAATTGCCGGGCCGGATGAATCACCGCATGCCTCGCCTCGAGACCGGCGAGATCCATCCCGATCCGGAAGTCGTCTTCGCCGACCGGCACGATGTGCGGCTGACCCCCGATGGCGTCTTTGCCCGCATCCTTGGGCGCGACCTGATCCGGGTGAACTCGCTGCACGGGCAGGGGATTCTCGACGTCGGCGAACGGATTGTCGCCGAGGGTGTTGCCGAAGACGGAACCATCGAAGCCATCCGCGTCAGGGACGCGGCCGGCTTCGCGCTCGGCGTTCAATGGCACGCCGAATACGACCCGCAAACCAATCCGGTCAACAGGTCACTTTTCGAAGCCTTCGGCGATGCGGTCCGGGCCTACAAACAGAGGCGCTAGATGATTTCGGTGGACGAAATCTGGATGCCGAAGCCCTCGAGCCCGACATAGTGGCGTTCGCGCGACGCGAAGAGCTTGATCGAGCTGATACCGAGATCCTTGAGAATCTGCGCGCCCAGTCCGATTTCCAGCCACTCGTCCTCGCGCGCCTGCGCTTCGGCATGGCCTTCGCCCTCGATCAGCGCCGTGCGGCGCGAGGCCTGCGGCCCGACACCAACTGAACCTTCGCGCAGATAGATCACCACGCCACGGCCTTCCGCGGCCATCTTCTCCATGATCGCGTTCATCGGCGCCTTTTTGGAGAACACGTCGTTGACCACCGATTCCTGGTGCAGCCGTACCGGCACATTGACGCCGTCGCGGATGTCGCCGAACACCACTGCCAGGTGATGCATCGGATCCCAGGGCAGCTTGTAGGTGGAGGCCTTGGCCTTGCCGGCGACGGTGTCGACGTCGAAGCTGTCGATGTGCTCGATCAGCGTTTCCTTGCGCTGCCGGTAGGCGATCAGGTCGGCCACCGAAACCTGCTTGAGACCGTGCTTGACCGAGAACGCGTCGACCTGCTCGCCGCGGGTCACCGTGCCGTCATCATTGACCAGTTCGCAGATCACCGCGATCGGCGGCAGGCTGGCGAGCCTGCACAAATCGACTGCGGCTTCGGTATGGCCCGACCGCATCAGCACGCCGCCTTCGCGCGCGATCAGCGGAAAGATGTGGCCCGGCCGGGTGAAGTCGCTGGCGCCGGCATTCGGATTGGCCAGATTGCGTGCCGTCAGCGTCCGGTCATCGGCGGAAATGCCGGTGGTGGTGCCATGCTTGTAGTCGACCGACACGGTGAATGCCGTGGTATGGGCGGAATCGTTCTCCGCGACCATGGCATTGAGGTTCAGCCGCTTGGCTTCCTCGCGTGGCATCGGCGTGCAGACGATGCCCGATGTGTGGCGCACGATGAAGGCCATCTTCTCTGGCGTGCAGTGGACCGCGGCGACGATCAGGTCGCCTTCGTTCTCGCGTCCGCCGTCATCGGTAACAACAACGATTTCACCGGCCTCAAAGGCGCGGATTGCTTCAACGACGCGGGCTTGATCATAGCTCATAGGGCAGTCTCTCAATCGAGGCGGCCGGTCTGGCCGCGGTCTCTCAGGTAATGGTCGGCCAGTGCGCAGGCAACCATGGCTTCACCGATGGGAACGGCACGAATGCCGACGCAGGGGTCGTGCCGGCCCTTGGTCCTCACATCCACTTCATTGCCGTCGGAGTCAATCGAACGCCGGTCGTTCAGGATCGACGAGGTTGGTTTCACCGCAAACCGTGCCACCACCGGCTGCCCGGTCGAAATCCCGCCCAGGATGCCGCCGGCATTGTTGGACAGGAATACTGGCTTGCCGTCGGCGCCGATGCGCATTTCGTCGGCGTTCTGTTCTCCGCTGATACGCGCCGCTTCGAAACCGTTGCCAATCTCGACACCCTTGACCGCGTTGATCGACATCAGGTTGGAGCAGATGTCCTGGTCCAGCTTGGCATAGATCGGTGCACCCAACCCGGCGGGCACATTCTCGGCCACCACCTCTATGACGGCGCCAACCGAAGAGCCCGCCTTGCGGATCGCGTCGAGATATTCTTCCCAGACCGGAACCGTTTCGGGATCGGGGCAGAAGAACGGATTGCTGTCGACTTCGGCCCAGTCCCAGTTGTCGCGGTTGATTCGGTGTTCGCCGATCTGCACCAGTGCCGCGCGCACCGTCACGTCAGGAACCACCAGCCGCGCCAGCCCCCCGGCGGCAACGCGCGCGGCTGTTTCCCGAGCCGACGAGCGGCCGCCGCCGCGATAGTCGCGCACGCCATATTTGAGGTCATACGTGTAGTCGGCATGGCCTGGCCGGTAGCGCTTGGCGATCTCTGAATAGTCCTTCGAGCGCTGGTCGGTGTTCTCGATCAGCATCGAGACCGGAGTGCCGGTTGTAACCAGCCCGCCATCATCCTCTCGCATCACGCCGGAGAGAATCTTGACCAGGTCGTCCTCGCGCCGCTGTGTGACAAAGCGCGACTGGCCCGGCTTGCGCTTGTCCATCCAGTGCTGCAGCCCGGCCTCGGTGAACCGGATGCCGGGAGGGCAGCCGTCAACGATGCAGCCCAGCGCCGGCCCGTGGCTCTCGCCCCAGGTGGTCACGCGGAACAGGTGGCCGAAAGTGTTGTGCGACATGCGTTGCAACCATAAAACAGCGCGGACCGGGTCCGCATTTGAGGGTTCAGGGTGACTTCTAGATGATCGAGGCCCCCGGGGGGAAGCCTTTTTGTTGCCCGCGTTTTTGTTGGCATCCATTTCATTGACAAGGCAATTGTTTGCGGCTCAATTGGCGGCGTCAATTTTGCCACATTCTGCCTCTTCATAGAGGCAACTCAAAACCATTCTCAAGGACTGCCCGATGCGTATTGCAATCTCCGCCCTTTTGGCTGTTTCCGCCCTGCTAGCACCGATCGTTGCAATGGCGCAAAGCGCCGACGCCACCGGCAAGATCGCCGATGTTTCCACGGCAGATCAGACCATCAAGCTCAATGATGGCAAGGTTTATGTCACCCCCGCGGAGTTCAATTTCGAAGGTCTGGAAAAGAACGTTGAAGTTGTCATTTTCTACACGGTCGTCGATGGCAAGCGGATGATCAACGATCTCGAAGTGGTGCAGTAGTCACCGCGATTTCTCTATACCCAGCCGATTGATTCGCCGTCTGTCCTGAGGACCCGGTCCTGGGGAATGTCGATCACGGCGGCATCATCGCCCGCGATCTTGCCGATGCGGTTGAACAGAGTGCGGATTACGCCGCCATGGGCAACACAGATGGTCGGCCGGTCAAGTTTGGACAGAAACCTGTCCGTGCGCTCCGCCAGCATGGCGTAGCTTTCCGCCCGGTCACCCGGCGGTCGGAATTGCCATTTTCCCTTGTTGCGCTGCTCGATCAGCTGCGGCGAATGCGCTTCGACTTCGACCAGCGTCTGGCCTTCCCAGTCGCCGAAGGACAGCTCCACCAGAAGCGGATCGGTGCGATAGGCGAGGGGGTCGAGGCCTGCGGCGGTGCGGACCAGTTCCATGGTCTCGCGCGTCCGCCCCAACGGGCTTGCCACCCAGTCAAACTCATCAAGTGGAAGCTCGAGCGACGTCAGCTTTGCAAGGGCGAGGCCGTTGCCTGTCGCCTGGCCACGTCCGGTGTCGTTGAGCGGGATGTCCCGCGCTCCCTGCAGCCGCTCCTCCCTGTTGTAGTCCGTCTGCCCGTGGCGGATTACGTAGAGAAGCATGCATCATTCCTCATCGGAGAGAGTGGATTCCAACCGCGGCGCCCATTCGGACGCGCGCGAGTCGCTCATCACTGTGAATAGATGCAAAGCCGGTCCAAGTGAAGTGACCTGGACGGCAAAGGCCAAAGGCGTCAGACGACGCTGATGTCGGGCGCGTCTACGGCCTTCATGCCGACCGTGTGATAGCCCGAATCCACATGCAGGATCTCGCCGGTCACGCCGCGCGACAGATCGGACACCAGGTAAAGCGCGGAATCGCCGACCTCATCGATGGTGACCGTGCGCTTGAGCGGCGAGTTGTACTCGTTCCACTTCAGGATATAGCGGAAATCGCCGATCCCCGAGGCGGCCAGCGTCTTGATCGGGCCTGCCGAGATTGCGTTGACGCGGATGTTGGAGGCACCCAGGTCAACCGCGAGATAGCGTACGCTGGCCTCCAGCGCTGCCTTGGCGACGCCCATCACGTTGTAGTGCGGCATCACCTTTTCGGCGCCGTAATAGGTCAGGGTAATGATCGAGCCGCCATCGGTCATCAGTGGCTCGGCCCGCTTGGCCACAGCCGTCAGCGAATAGACCGAGATGTCCATGGTACGGCTGAAATTCTCGCGGGTCGTCTCGACGTAGCGGCCGGTCAGCTCATCCTTGTCGGAGAATGCGATCGCGTGAACCACGAAATCCAGCTTGCCCCAGCGCGCTTCGAGGTCCGCGAAGACCGCGTCGATCGTGTCCAGGTCGGTGACATCGCAATGACCGGCCACGATGGCCCCCAGTTCCGTGGCCAGCGGCTCGACGCGCTTCTTGAGCGCCTCGCCCTGGTAGGTCAGCGCGAGTTCGGCGCCAGCATCCGCGCAAGCCTTGGCAATGCCCCAGGCGATCGACCGATTGTTCGCCACGCCCATGATCAGGCCGCGCTTGCCCTTCATCAGGCCGGAAGTGTCAGCCATTGCATTCTCCCTCGAATTTGTCGCGATGGCTATGGCACACGGGGCGTGCCGCCGCAAGTCAGGCCAATCGATTGGGTTAACCGCCGGGCGCTC
Organism: Parahoeflea alexandrii; assembly: GCF_024105735.1. Classification (GTDB taxonomy): domain Bacteria; phylum Pseudomonadota; class Alphaproteobacteria; order Rhizobiales; family Rhizobiaceae; genus Hoeflea; species Hoeflea alexandrii. The sequence continues at coordinate 159,594 of NZ_JAAAML010000003.1, forward strand.
AGCTTCAGCAGCCCGCGCCGCCTACAGATACCAGGCTTTCTTGCTCGATCGCATCAGGTCCTTGAGGTTGGGATCTGGTTTTTCAGGCAGCATCACACGCAGATGCACGTGCAGGGATCCCCGTTTGCCCTTGGGCTTGGGGAGCCCCTTCTCCTTGATCTCCAGCACCGTGTCAGAGCCCGACCATTCGGGCACGTCGATACGAAGTGGCCCGTCCAGCCCCTCGTAGACGAATGAACCGCCAAGCACCGCCTCCGCCAGTTCGATCGGGTGATCTCCGTGAAGATCGCTGCCCGAAGAACGGAACCGGTCGTGGGGCTGATGGCGCACCGTCACCACGGCATCACCGTAAAGCTGTGGGTTTGGCGAGGAAACAACGATTTCGCCACCATCGACGGTCCCGGCCGGCACCTCGTAGGTAACCGTCTCCACATCGCCGAACATCAGTTCCTCTTCACAGCCGGAAAAGGCCGTTTCCAGAGTGATGTCGATCTGGTGGTAGGTCGATGGCAGGACGGTCTTGGGCTTGTGACGAGATTTCCATTTCTTGAACAGGTTATCGAGCGTGGTGAGCGGATCCTCATCCATTCCCGGTGCATCGGTCTTGGTCCGTTGCCCTGTCTTGTCCTGAGCCTGTTCCTTGGTTTTCTTGGCGGCGGCGTCGCCGAAGATATGTACCACCATGTCCTCGAACTTCGCTTCGTCCAGCGCATCCGAGGATTGATTGGCAGCCGTTGGCTGTGGCCGCGGCTTGGGCGGTGAATCCTTGAAATTCTTGAAAGGATTGGCCGTGAAACCCCGCGAGGGTCGTGCCTGCCGGCGTCCGCGGGCGTCGATATGCCCATTGTCGAACTTCAGACGCAATTCGGGATCGATCAGCATCTTGTAGGCATGGGCTATCTCCGCAAACCGGCTTCCGGCCTGCGGATCATCCGGATTTTGGTCCGGATGCCAAATCTTTGCGAGCTGCCGGTAGGCACTCTTAATATCGGCGGCTTTCGCCGTCGTATTGACGCCGAGCACCGTGTACGGACTACGCATGTTACATCCCCGTATGGGCTAATAGAGGAATCCTAACGAAGATTTGCTAACCATCGGTGTATGAAAAAGACGATTGCGTCGCCAAAATTGGAATTTTTTTCTCAGCCTTCCGGACGGTCCAGGCTGACGAGATCCCATCCGCCGTCGGGCCGCTGGCAGACCCGTCCTTCAAGAAGCGACACGCCGTCGAAACTGTGGCGGGTGGTCTTGAACATCCGGCATGGCCTTGCGCCGTCATTCAGCGTTGCAAGGTTGGAAACAACGCCGGCCGACCCCGTGAGCGAATTCGACCAGGGTTGCGTGGTTGCGAAATCGGTCTGGCTCAGGCCGCCCACCAGATCGCGGATGACGATCTCGTCGGACATGATTTCGCTTTCGGCGGACAGCGGAGCGATGGCTGCGGTCGTTACGGGATCGACCGAGAGTACGGAGACGGCGGAGGAGCCGCCTCCCATGCAGGCCGACAGGGTCAGGCATGCCGGCAGTACCAGCGCCAAAACCGCGCGGTAAACCGTCACGCTCTTTTCCCTGTTGATTGCTTCTGTTAGGTCGGGTTCCAACGTACTGCCACTCCAGCTTGGAGGCATGAGGGAAGACTATGACAGAAACAGGGTTAACGACTGGTGACTTTACCGAGGAAGCCGAACCGTACCGTCTTTTTGCCAAATGGCTTGAAGATGCGACTGCCTCCGAACCCAACGATCCCAACGCCCTGGCGCTTGCGACGGTTGACAGTGACGGATTGCCCGATGTCCGGATGGTCCTGCTCAAGGGTTTTGATGAGCGCGGCTTCGTCTTCTACACCAATTTCGAAAGTGCCAAGGGCCGGGAAATCCTCTCGTCGATGAAAGCCGCAATGTGCTTTCACTGGAAATCCCTGCGCCGCCAGGTCCGGATCCGCGGCCCTGTGGAACAGGTCAGCGATGCGGAAGCCGATGAGTATTATGCTTCCCGGCCGCGCGGCAGTCGCATCGGGGCCTGGGCCTCGAAGCAGTCTCGTCCGCTCGAAAGCCGTTTCGCGCTGGAAAAGGCCGTCGCCGAATACACCGCCAAGCACGCCATCGGGGAGATCCCGCGTCCGCCGCACTGGTCCGGTTTTAGGATCATGCCGCAATCCATCGAGTTCTGGCATGACCGGCCGTTCCGGCTGCATGACCGTGTTGTCTTCACGCGGTCGCAGGATGCGTGGGACAAGACCCGGCTTTATCCCTGAGCGGAACGCGAAACCATGAAGGGAATGCCTGAGGCCAGCGCGCCGACATAGCGGCATTTCTGGTAGTAGCCGTTGAGCGAGATCCGGCGCAGCGAAAACAGGTTGTCGAGGCTGCCGGTCCGCAGGGTACCCGGATTGGTGGTGACCGCGAGCCGGAAACCGGTCTCCTGGGCGGCCCGGTATTCGCGTGGACCGGATGCGCACAGGTCCCCATAGGGATAGGCGAAGGTGCCCGGCGCCTGTCCGGTGATAGCGGCTAACCGTTCGGCAGAGCCGCTGATCTCGGTGCGCATCCGTGCTTCGTCCAGATGCGCCAGGTTCGGGTGCGAGAGGGTGTGAGCGCCAAGGCTTGCCAGCGGGGTTTCGGCGAGCCGGCGGAGTTCGGTCTCGTCCATCACCTCCCGGTCGACGATTCCGGTCGGACAAATGGCGGCCGATCGCGCCTGTGCATCAAGCCGCTCGACGATCGGTTGTTGCTCGTTGCAGGCAAGGGCTTTGTGCAGCCGGTCGAATGCCGCGTATTTTTCGATGGTGCTGCGGGTCGGAAGTTTTTCCTCGCCATTGCCGAAGTCGAAGACGAATTCGTCAGCCTGACTGAGCAACTGCTCTCCGGTCTCCCACCAGATCGACTGGGTTCGATCAACGAAGCCCCCTGTGATGAAGATGGTGTAGGGAACACCGTGCTTCTCAAAAACCGGACGCGCAAACTGGTCATTGTCCCGGTATCCGTCGTCGAGCGTGAACACCATGGCAGGTCCCGGCCGGTCTGGATTGGCAAGAAACTCCGGCAGCTCTTCGAGGGCTACGGCAACATGCCCGTCGGCCTTCAGACGGGCAATGCTTGCGTCGAGAAATTCCGGAGTGACCGAGAGATGAGCTGCCGGATCGAAGCTCTTGTTCATTGCCGGCCGCACATGATGCAGCGTGAAGATCGCACCCAGGCCGCGGGCGCTCGCCATCAGCCCTGTTTTTGAAAACAACGACACCGCCTCGAGCCCGCTCTGGATGGCAGCGCGCTTGAGTGTTCGACGGGCGGCGACTGTGTTTGGTCCGAACATGTTCCCGATCCGAAAGACGCTTGCGGCGCCAGGGTGAAGACCTGTCATAGCAGGTCCGGCTTAACCGATCTTGAACGGGTCCTGGAGCCGCGCATAAGTCAATTTATTCATAAGCTTAACAAGGTTTGAAATTGCTTTTCGTTTCAAGCCACCAGCATCGTTTGGATGAATCCCGTTGGCAATGCATCCAATAGTCGCAGGCTGAAACCGGTTCTGCGGTCAATGCGAAAGCGGGCCGGAACACAACGCCTGGCCGGTTCACAGGATATGTGCGTTGACCACCCAAAGCACGGCGCTGAGCGTGAAGAAGGAAAGCACGGTCGCCATCAGCATGGCGACGACACTCGACCGCTCGCGCCCGAACCGCTGGGCAAGGATCGGGTAGATTCCCATCATCGGGACCGCTGCCAGGATCACGGCCGCTGCCTGCATTTCCGCCGAAAGCGGCGCCAGTCCGGCAAGCGGCAATGCCGCTGTTGCTGCAAACACGGCCAGCGGATGGAAGACCAGCTTGCCGGCGACGGTCGGAGCGATCTCGCCGCTGAGGCCTCGAACCGACACACTTGCCAATGTGCCGCCGATGACCAGCAGCGATACCGCCGCACTTGAGGCGGCCAGCATGTCGATCGGCTTCATCAACGGCGCCGGGATGTTCACCCCGGAAAAAGAGGCGGCAAGTCCGGCCACCAGACCGATGATGATAGGATTGCGGGCAAGTCCCCTGAACGTCCTCGCCAGCATCTTGCCCATGGGTGAGGGGCCTCCGTGACCGGCCTCTGCGATAGCCAGCAGCAGCGGAATGAGCACGATGTTTTCCACCATCATGTTGAGCGCCAGGCCCACGCCGGCAATGGACGGCAGCGTCAGGAGCAGGATCGGGTAGCCGATGAACCCGGTGTTCGAGCAGACCATGCCCATGGCGCTGAAGGCCGCCGCCGTCGTCTCGGCCTTCTGGATGCGCCGCGCGTAGAAGTAACCGGCGGTCAGAACCACCAGCGACCCGCAGAGATAGGCCGCTATGTAGCTCCAGTTGACCACTTCGGAAATCGGCCTCTCGGAAATCGCCTTGAACAGCAGTGCGGGCAGGGCAAGCACCACGACATAGTTTCCGAGAATTCGCATCGCTTCGGGCGCGAACACACGCCAGTGGACCGCCGCATATCCGATTGCGATCATGATGAAAATCGGGACTGTGATGGAAAGAATGTCTAACATGGCTGAAGATCGGTTGCACCTTCAGCCGCTTAGACACCGGCCCGGCCGGTTTGGCAACCAGCCGGTGGTTTCCAAGCCGGCGAGCGGTTCAGGCCGCCGTCATTCTGGTTGCCTGGATTGGTCGCTCTCGTCTGGTCTGCGGCCGCGGCGTCAGGCTCAGGTCTGGGTGCCGCCAACTGTCATCGCGTTCATCAGCAGGTGCGGCTGGCCGACGCCGACCGGAACGCTCTGCCCGGCCTTGCCGCACATGCCGATGCCGGTATCGAGCGCCGAATCGTTTCCGACCATCGAGATCCGCTGCATGGCTTCCGGGCCGTTGCCGATCAGCATTGCGCCGGTGACCGGCGCGCCGATCTTGCCGTCCTCGATCATGTAGGCCTCGGTGCAGCCGAAGACGAACTTGCCCGAGGTGATATCGACCTGGCCGCCGCCGAAGGAAACCGCGTAAAGCCCTTTCTTGACCGATGAGATCATCTCCTCCGGGCTCCGGTCACCCGACAGCATATAGGTGTTGGTCATCCGCGGCATCGGCTGGTGGGCATAGGACTGCCGGCGTCCGTTGCCTGTGGCCTTCATGCCCATCAGCCGGGCATTCTGCCTGTCCTGCATGTAGCCCACCAGGATGCCGTCCTCGATCAGCACGTTGTAGCCCGACGGCGTGCCCTCATCGTCCACCGACAACGAGCCACGCCGTCCCTCGATGGTGCCGTCATCGACCACCGTGACGCCCTTGGACGCCACACGCTCGCCCAGCAGCCCGGCAAAGGCGGAGGTCTTCTTGCGGTTGAAATCGCCTTCAAGCCCATGTCCGACAGCTTCGTGCAGCATGACCCCGGGCCAGCCGGCGCCGAGTACCACGTCCATCGTGCCTGCAGGCGCGGGTACGGCATCAAGGTTGACAAGCGCCTGCCGCAGAGCCTCGTCGGCACCGTGCCGCCAGCTTTCATCGGTCAGGAAGTCGCCGAACAGCTTGCGTCCGCCCATGCCGTAGGATCCGGTTTCCTGCCGGTCGCCGACACCTGCGACCACAGAAATATTGAGCCGGGCGAGGGGACGCACGTCGCGCACCCGGTGACCGTCGGCACGCATGATTTCCACGACCTGCCAGTTTGCGGCGATTGAAACCGAAACCTGGCGGACCCGTTCATCCTTGTTGCGCAGGTAGTGGTCGATGCTTTGCAGCAGCTTGACCTTGTCTTCGAAGCCCGGCGCCGCAAGCGGATTTTCGGCAGTGTAGAGCAGCTTGTTGGTGCGTTGCGGTGCCGCCGAATAGCTGCCGCTGGCGCCGCGCGTGACCGCTGAAACAGCGTCTGCGGCCCTCATCAGCGCGGCTTCGGACAATTCACCCGCATGGGCATAGCCGGAAGTCTCGCCCAGCACCGAGCGCAGCCCGAATCCGCGATCCGTCGCATAGGCGCCGGATTTCAGTTTGCCGTTGTCAAAGACCAGGGATTCCGTTTCCTCGTACTCGAGATAGAGTTCGCCGTCGTCGGCATCCTTGAGCGCATCGGCGACGATCCTCTCGACCTTGGCTTCCGAGATGTCGAATTGGCTAGCGAGCGGGTCCTGCATGGTCTTGTCCATTCTGAAAAGCAGCGTTTCCGGTGTATATAGGTAGTCTGGCCTGGATTGAAACACGGAGGCAGGGCAGTGGACAAAATCACAGTCGAGAATGTCAATCACCCGGGCAAATCCGAGCGGGTGAACAGAGAGAAATATGTTGCCATGCGCGATGCCATGGTGGCGGTTTTGAGCCGCCAGGCCGAGGCCGTAGATTACACGACTATCAAGCAAGGCGTGAAACCGCTCCTGCCGCAGACGCTTTTCCCCGGCGGAGCCACCTCCGGCTGGTGGATCAAATGTGTGCAGCTCGATCTTGAGGCAAAGGGCAGTCTTGCGCGCACGAAGGACAAGCCGCTGCGGTTTTATCTGACGCAGGACCACGACAATGGCTGAGAACAAGACCCAGCCGACGTCGCTTGACCCCAACTCTGTGATAGCGGAGATCAAGGATGGCAACCGTCGGCGTGAGGTGGAAACACTGAACGTCCTGTTGCGCCGCATTTCCGGTTCGCCCCCGGTCATGTGGGGACCGGCCATGTTCGGCTATGGCACGTATCAGTACAGCTATGCGTCAGGCCGTCAGGGCGAATTTTTTCGCTGCGGATTTGCGTCGAGAAGCCGGGATCTGGTGGTCTATGTGATGTCCGGCTTCGGTGGCCTTGAGCAGGAACTCGACCGCCTCGGCCCGCACAGGACCGGCAAGTCCTGTCTTTATCTCAAGAAGATCGACGCCATCGACATGGCCGTGCTCGAGCGTATCCTGGCCCGGTCGCTCGCGGTCATGGCCGAACGCTATCCCGTTTAATACAACGCTTTCCCCCGGGGGGGCTGTCTTACGGCAGCGCCGCGTATCCGTCGGTGAAACCTGCCAGGTCGACCGGAATGCCGATGCCCTCTTCCGGCGTCTGGAAGACGATGAAGGTGGCCGTGGTGCCGCCGCGCAAGGTGGTCAGCAGCGTTTCGTCGAGAATGACCTCGGCGTAGCAGCCATCGGAAAAGCAGCGGACGAAATAGGCCCTGCCGATATCCTTGCCATCAACATTGAGGCCGAGGCCGGAAGGAAGCAGCACGCCAAGCGGCGCCAGAACGCGCAGGATGCGGGCCTGCTGGTCGGCGGTCTTCAGCACCACCACAGACAGGCCGACCTCCGGCCTGTCGTCGGCGATGACGTTCTGCATCAGAGCGCATTGCTCGCCAGGCGCGCCGGCAGGAGTGTCGCAGACAACCGACCATGCCCCGTGGGAGGATTTGACCTTGCCGGCCTGCTGGGCGTGCGCCTGTGTGGCAAGACCCAGGCCTCCGGCAAGTATCAGGCCGGTGAATGCAGCCCTGAAAACACGGTTCGATTTTGGTGCAAATGCCATTTCAACTCCATGGAACGGCCGAATCATCGCTCATTTTGTAAATGGGCGAGGCCAAATTGAAACCCTTCGTCGTCACTCTCAGTCGTTTTGTACGGCAAAAATGCGGCTTTGCGGCAACTTGGGTGCGTCAAAATCAGACACTGGCCGGTCTGGTGTTTCCCGATGCCATGCCGCTGCAGCACCAATTGTTGCAAAAAATGTGGCCTGAATAGTATTTGTGGGCCCATTCCGATGGTTTCGCGCGGCGCCGCGCAAAAATGCCGCATGATCAGCAGGTGACGACAGTTGCGGGCGATGTCATTCTGTGGTTTGAAGCGCCAATCTAATTGAGGGATTCCGTCTGGTCACGCAGGCGGCACGATACTCGAGGGAGACATAACGTGACCAACAAGCTTTCTGCAGGGCTTGCCGCGCTGGTTTCATTGGGCGCGAGCCCCGCTTTGGCAGCGCAGCCAGTTGACTGGCAGTTGGGCTTCCAGCCCGCCGCCACTGAAATCATGGCCCAGATCCGCGGCTTCGAGACCTACACACTCTGGTTCATCGTGCCGATCACACTCTTTGTGCTGGCCCTTCTGGTCTATGCAATGGTGAAGTTCCGCGCCGGAGCCAACCCGACTCCTTCCAAGACCAGCCACAATTCGCTGATCGAGGTGATCTGGACGCTGGGTCCGGTGGTCATCCTTCTGGCGATCGCCATTCCCTCCTTCAACCTGCTGACCGCGCAGTATTCTCCGCCGGAAGCCGATTACACGGTCAAGGCCACCGGATATCAGTGGTACTGGGGTTACGAGTATCAGACCGAAGGCGAAGTTTCCTTCGACTCGCTGATGCTGCAGGAAAGCGACCGCGCCGATTATGGCAAGGAAGACGTTGCTGCCTATCCCCGTCTCCTGGCTGTGGACAACGAGTTCGTGGTTCCCGTCGGCAAGACGGTCCGTCTCTTGGTGACCGCCGCGGACGTTCTTCACGCCTTCGCCATGCCGGCATTTGGCGTCAAGATGGATGCCGTTCCGGGCCGTCTGAACGAGACCTGGTTCAAGGCCGAGGCAGAAGGTCTCTATTACGGCCAGTGTTCCGAGCTTTGCGGCAAGGACCACGCCTACATGCCGATCGCGATCCGCGTCGTTTCCCAGGATCAGTTCGATGCATGGCTGACCGCTGCCGCCGACGATGTCGAAGCCGCCAATCGCAACCTTGTTGCAGCCATCGAAGCCGACGCGAAGTCGGTCGATGTTGCCGCCAATGATCAGAATTAAGAGAGGGGACTGAGACCAATGGCCGGTTCAACTGTCGCTCACGACGATCACGATCACAAGCCGCAAGGTTTTGTGCGTCGCTGGATGTACTCCACCAACCACAAGGATATCGGGACGCTCTACCTGATCTTCGCGATCATCGCGGGCATCATCGGTGGCGCGCTTTCCATTGCCATGCGCATGGAACTGCAAGAGCCCGGTATTCAGATCTTCCACGGCCTGGCCGCCATGGTCTATGGCTTCGAGGGTGACTCCGCCATTGACGGTGGCAAGCACATGTACAACGTGTTCACCACCGCCCATGGCCTGATCATGATCTTCTTCATGGTCATGCCGGCCCTGATCGGCGGTTTTGCCAACTGGATGGTTCCGATCATGATCGGCGCGCCGGACATGGCGTTCCCGCGGATGAACAACATCTCGTTCTGGCTTCTTCCGCCGGCCTTTATCCTGCTGCTCCTTTCGATGTTCGTCGAAGGTCCCGCGGGCGCCTACGGCACCGGTGGTGGCTGGACAATTTACCCGCCGCTTTCCACCAGCGGACAGCCTGGTCCAGCCATGGACTTCGCCATCTTGTCGCTGCACGTGGCTGGCGCCTCGTCGATCCTGGGTGCGATCAACTTCATCACCACCATCTTCAACATGCGCGCGCCGGGCATGACCCTGCACAAGATGCCGCTGTTTGCCTGGTCGGTGCTGATCACCGCATTCCTGCTGCTCCTGTCGCTTCCGGTTCTGGCTGGTGGCATCACCATGCTTCTCACCGACCGTAACTTCGGCACCGCGTTCTTTGCGCCCGAAGGCGGCGGCGACCCGATCCTGTTCCAGCACCTGTTCTGGTTCTTCGGTCACCCGGAAGTCTACATCCTGATCCTGCCGGCCTTCGGCATCATCAGCCACATCATCTCGACCTTCTCGCGCAAGCCGGTGTTCGGTTATCTCGGGATGGCCTATGCCATGGTCGCGATCGGTGCCGTCGGCTTCATCGTCTGGGCTCACCACATGTACACGGTTGGCCTGTCGCTCAACACGCAGCGTTACTTCGTCTTCGCCACCATGGTGATCGCGGTTCCGACAGGCGTGAAGATCTTCTCCTGGATCGCGACGATGTGGGGTGGTTCGATCACTTTCCGCACCCCGATGCTCTGGGCGATCGGCTTCATCTTCCTGTTCACCGTTGGCGGTGTGACAGGCGTGCAGCTCGCCAATGCCGGTCTCGACCGCGCCATGCACGACACCTACTACGTGGTTGCCCACTTCCACTACGTCCTGTCGCTGGGTGCCGTGTTCGCCATCTTCGCCGGTTGGTACTACTGGTTCCCGAAGATGACCGGCTACATGTACAACCCGACGGTTGCCCGCATCCATTTCTGGGTCACCTTTGTGGGCGTCAACCTGGTGTTCTTCCCGCAGCACTTCCTCGGTCTTGCCGGCATGCCGCGTCGTTACATCGACTATCCGGATGCCTTCGCCGGCTGGAACGCCATCTCGTCCTACGGTTCCTACATTTCGGGCGTGGGCGTGCTGATCTTCCTCTGGGGCGTCTGGGAAGCCTTCGCCAAGAAGCGCATCGCCGGTGACAATCCCTGGGGCGAGGGTGCGACCACTCTCGAATGGCAGCTGACTTCGCCGCCGCCATACCACCAGTGGGAACAGCTGCCGCGCATCAAGTAAGCGCCTGCGCAGCCGGTATGAGAAACAGACCGCCGGGCCAGCCGGCGGTCTGAGTTTGCAACCGGACGGAAGACATGTCCGGTCCCCGGACCTCGGGGAAATAGGGAAAGGCAAATTGCCCATGGCAATGACCAACGAACATGAAGCTCTGACCGATCCCGCATCGGTGGCCATTCACGATGGCGATGCGCGCGACTTCTTCGCGCTGCTCAAGCCGCGTGTCATGTCGCTGGTTGTCTTCACGGCACTGGTCGGCCTGCTGATGGCGCCCGGCCAGATCCATCCTGTGATCGGCTTCCTCGCAATCCTTGCGATTGCCGTCGGCGGTGGCGCATCAGGCGCACTCAACATGTGGTACGATGCCGATATCGACCAGATGATGGGCCGCACGGCGAAGCGTCCGATCCCTGCCGGCCGTATTTCTGCCGAGACCACATTGGCTTTCGGCCTGTTCCTGTCGGTGTTTTCGGTCGCCACACTGGGCCTGATGGTCAACTGGTTGTCGGCCGGACTGCTGGCGTTCACGATTTTCTTTTACGCTGTCGTCTACACGATGTGGCTCAAGCGGCTGACGCCGCAGAACATCGTTATCGGCGGCGCCGCCGGTGCCTTCCCGCCGATCATCGGCTGGGCCTGCGTGACCAATTCGATCTCGCTTGAAAGCATCGCGCTGTTCGCGATCATCTTTTTGTGGACGCCTGCCCATTTCTGGGCCCTGGCGCTGTTCAAGTCCGAAGATTATGGCCGGGCAGGAGTTCCCATGCTCCCAAACGTCGCCGGTGAACGCACCACCAAGAACCAGATTGTCCTCTATGCGGTGCTGACCGCTCTCAGCGGCATAGTCCCGTCAATCATGGGGTTTGCCGGGCTGGTTTACGGTGCCATCGCCGCAGTGCTGGGCGCTGGCTTCATCTGGTATTCGATCCAGGTCTGGCGCATGCCCGACGGCGACAAGAAAATGATCCCTGCCAAGAAGCTCTTCGGCTATTCGCTGCTGTACCTGTTCGCGATCTTCACCGCGCTCCTGGTTGATGCGCTGGTGACCAAGTATTTCGGTCTGGTGGCGTGATCATGGAAAAAGTCGAACTGACCGAACAGCAGAAGAAGGCACGGCGCTCAAGGTCCGTCGCGCTTGGCATTGCGCTGGCTGTCCTGGCTGTCCTGTTTTACGTGGTGACCATCATCAAGATCGGCCCAGGCATCTTCGACCGGGCGATGTGAGGAGGAAACGATGAGCAGCGACCCGAATGAAGTAACCAAGACGCGAGCCAACAAGCGCGTTGTCGTGGCCTGTTCGGCGTTTGTAGCCTCGATGATCGGCGTCAGCTACGCTGCCGTGCCGCTCTATCAGCTGTTTTGCCAGGTGACCGGTTATGGTGGCACCACGCAGCGGGTCGAGCAGATGTCCGACACGGTTCTCGATCGTACCATCAAGGTGCGCTTCGATGCGAATGTCGCGGGCGGTCTGCCCTGGGACTTCAAGCCGGTGCAGCGGGAAGTTGAGCTCAGGATCGGCGAAACCGTTCAGGTGTCCTATACGGCCATGAACACGTCCGACGTGGCCACCACCGGCCAGGCGACCTTCAACGTCACGCCAATGGCGGCTGGTGCCTACTTCAACAAGATCCAGTGTTTCTGCTTTACCGAAAGCGAATTGAAGCCTGGCGAGACAATAGACATGCCTGTCGTCTTCTTCGTCGATCCGGCGATTGTCGACGACCTTGACGCCAAGGACATTTCCACAATCACGCTCTCTTACACTTTCTTCGCTCATGCATCGGAAAAACCCGTTGCAGCGGTGGCGGAGCCGGTGCAAGACAGGAACACCTTGTAAGACCAACACTGCGCCGGACGGGTGGTCCGGCACAGGAATGATGACCATCGGGGAAAAGCTGACATGGCCGACGCACATCAAAAACATCACGACTATCACATCATCGACCCGAGCCCGTGGCCTCTGGTCGGGTCGATCGGCGCGCTCGTCATGGCGCTCGGCGGCATCGGCTGGATGCAGGGAATGCGCGGCGCCGAATCATTGCTCGGCCTTCCGATCACCAACCCGGTCCTCTTCCTTGTTGGCTTTGCCATCGTTCTCTACACCATGATCGGCTGGTGGGGTGCGACCATCAAGGAAGCACACGAGGGGCATCACACCCGCGTGGTCGGCCTGCATCTTCGCTATGGCATGATCATGTTCATCGCGTCTGAAGTGATGTTCTTCGTCGCCTGGTTCTGGGCCTTCTTCGATGCAAGCCTGTTCCCCGATGAAGCCGCACAGGTTGCCCGCGCCGCCTTCACCGGTGGCCAGTGGCCGCCCGCCGGTATCGAGGTTCTCGATCCGCTGCACCTGCCGCTCTACAACACCATCATCCTGCTTCTGTCCGGAACCACCGTCACCTGGGCGCACCACGCATTGCTGCATGGCGACCGCAAGGGACTGATCAACGGTCTGGCCCTGACCATCGTGCTCGGCATGATCTTTTCGGGCGTGCAGGCCTATGAGTATTCCGTTGCTCCGTTCGACTTCAAGGATTCGATCTACGGCGCCACCTTCTACATGGCCACCGGGTTCCACGGCTTCCATGTGCTGGTCGGAACCATCTTCCTGGTGGTTTGCCTGATCCGTGCGATGCGGGGGCATTTCACACCGAAGCAGCATTTCGGCTTTGAAGCAGCCGCCTGGTACTGGCACTTCGTTGACGTCGTCTGGCTGTTCCTGTTCTTTGCGATCTACGTCTGGGCATCCTGGGGTGCGCCGATTTACCACCACTAGAACGCACTCGACTTCTTGTAGAAAGGGGCGGCGGGGAGACCTGCCGCCTCTTGCGTTTGAGCCCGGGGCAAAGCCCCGATGAGAAAGGAAAACAGACCATGTCCGATGACCAGGCGCACTATCCTCCAGTCGACGTGGTGTCTGTAGGCTTGCGCGGCCGGTGTCCACGTTGCGGGGAGGGGGCTTTGTTCAACGGCCTGCTCAGCGTCAAGCCGGAATGCGGCGTCTGCGGGCTGGACAATTCCTTTGCCGATGCCGGCGACGGACCCGCCGTTTTCGTCATTCTCATCATCGGTTTCATCGTGGTTGGTCTCGCCCTCTGGCTCGAGGTCAATTACAGCCCGGCGCTGTGGGTGCATCTGATCATGTGGATCCCGCTGTCGACCATCCTCTCGCTGGTGCTGCTTCGCGTTCTCAAGGGACTGATGATCGCACTCCAGTACCGCAACAAGGCAGCCGAGGGGCAGATTGACCGTGGCTGAAACGCAAGATTATGGCGCCTCTGGCCGCACCTGGAAATTCTGGACCGGGCTGGTGCTGCTGCCGGGTGCCCTGGCTGTCCTGATCGCCCTCGGCACCTGGCAGGTCCAGCGCCTCTACTGGAAAGAGGACCTGCTGGCGGCAATCGAACAGCGCAGCACCGCCGAACCTGTCGGCCTCCAAGTGATCGAGGCATCGCTCGCCGCCGGCGAGCCGATCGATTATCAGGCAGCTCGCGCGTCCGGTCGATTCCTCAATGACAAGGAACGCCACTTCTTTGCAACATTCGAAGGGCAGTCCGGTTACTATGTCTACACGCCGCTTGAACTGGCGGACGGCCGCCTGCTCTTCGTCAATCGCGGTTTTGTGCCTTATGACCGCAAGGAGCCTTCGACACGGCCGCAGAGCCTGATCGAGGGGGAGCAGACGATCACCGGGCTCGCTCGCGCAAGGCTCGATGAAAAGCCCTCCTTCATGGTTCCCGACAACGATGAGCCGGGCAACATCTTCTACTGGAAAGACCTCGACAGGATGGCCGCTTCTGCTGGCCTGCAAACCGAGAAGGTGCTGCCGTTCTTCCTCGACGCGGACGCCACCCCGGTCGAAGGCGGGTTGCCCAGAGGTGGCGTGACGGTCATCAATCTGCCCAACAGCCACCTGCAATATGCCATCACCTGGTATGGGCTGGCGCTTGCCCTGCTGGGCGTCGCCTTGTTTGGCTGGCTGAAACGAAAATCCTGATCGCGGCTGGCGTGGCACCCTACAGGCATGCTAGCCCGGTATCGCAGATCAACAGGGGTAGGAATCTCCGGTGGCAATCCTTGCAATCATCCTGGTGGCGCTGATCGCGCTCGAGCATATCTACATACTCGTCCTCGAGATGTTTCTCTGGACCTCGCCGCGCGGCATGAAGGCGTTTGGCACCCGACCCGAGCAGGCCGCCCAGACCAGGGTGATGGCTGCCAATCAGGGGCTCTACAACGGGTTCCTCGCAGCCGGTCTGATCTGGTCGCTGCTCCATCCCGACGCCGGCTTTGCCTTCCAGCTCAAGCTGTTTTTCCTTGGCTGCGTTCTGGTCGCCGGTCTGTATGGTGGAGCAACCGCATCGCGCAAGATTTTCGTGATCCAGGCCCTTCCGGCCGCGATCGCCCTGATTGTTGTTGTGATTGCCGGCTGGTAGCGTGATGACCGTAACTGTTGATGAGCCAATGAACCGATCTCCCCTGACAATAAGGCTGTGCGGACCCCGCGGATTTTGCGCCGGTGTTGACCGCGCCATCCAGATCGTGGTTCTGGCGCTGAAGAAATACGGCGCGCCGGTCTATGTCCGCCATGAGATCGTCCACAACCGGTTCGTGGTCGAGGGGCTCGAGGCGCTTGGCGCGGTCTTCGTCGAGGAACTCGACGAGATCCCGCAGGAGCATCATGCCCAGCCGGTGATCTTTTCGGCCCACGGCGTTGCCAAGTCGGTGCCCGCCGACGCGGAAGCCCGCAACCTGTTCTATCTCGATGCCACCTGTCCGCTGGTCTCCAAGGTGCACAAGCAGGCCATGCGCCATGAGCGGCTCGGCCGGCATGTTGTGCTCATCGGCCACAAGGGCCATCCCGAGGTCATCGGCACCATGGGGCAACTGCCGCCCGGGGCAGTGACACTGGTCGAGACCGTGGCGGATGTCGACGCCTTCGATCCCGCCGATCCCGCCGCACTTGGCTTCGTCACGCAGACGACCCTGTCGGTGGATGACACGGCTGACGTGATCGAGCGGCTCAATCAGCGCTTTCCCGAGATCACTGCGCCGGCTGCGGAATCGATCTGCTATGCCACCACCAACCGCCAGGATGCGGTCAAGCAGGCAGCCCCCGGCTGTGACCTGTTCGTGGTCGTCGGCGCGCCCAATTCGTCCAATTCAAAACGGCTGGTCGAAGTCGCACTGAAGGCCGGCGCGAAGAAATCCATCCTCTTGCAGCGTGCTCACGAGATCGACTGGGATGCCATCGGAGACATCCGGCTGCTCGGGCTTTCCGCCGGAGCCTCTGCGCCCGAGGTGGTGGTCGCCGAAATCATCGACGCCTTCAAGGCCCGCTTTGACGCCACAATCGAGCTTGCCGAGACGGTCCAGGAAACGGAAAACTTCCTGGTCAACCGTGAACTTCGCGATGTCGAACTCACCGCCGCCGACATGGCGTTTGTCAACGGAGCGCGCTGAGGATGGCTGTCTATACCGATGTAAACGAGGATCAGCTCAGGGCTTTTCTCGCGGAGTATGATGTCGGCACGCTGTTGTCCTACAAGGGCATTGCCGAAGGGGTGGAGAACTCCAATTTCCTGCTGCGCACCAGCGGCGGCACCTTCATCCTCACGCTCTATGAGAAACGGGTCAACCGCGATGACCTGCCGTTCTTTCTGGGGCTGATGGATCACCTGGCACTCAAGGGCCTGAGCTGCCCGCTGCCGATCGAGCGCCGCGATGGTGGCCATCTGGGAGAACTCGCCGGTCGCCCGGCGGCGATGGTCTCGTTTCTTGACGGCGCCTGGCTGCGCAAGCCGCAGGCCGCTCATTGCCGCGAGGTCGGCAGGGCGCTGGCGGCCATGCACGTCGCCGGTAGTGATTTTCCGATCCGCCGCGCCAACGGGCTGACAGTGGCCAACTGGCGGCCCCTGTGGGACGGCTCGCGCGAACGCGCCGACGAGGTCCAGCCCGGCTTGCGCGAGGAGATCGATCTCGAACTGGCGGAGCTGGAAAAGAGTTGGCCCGCAGATCTGCCCGAGGGCGTGATCCATGCCGACCTGTTCCCCGACAATGTGTTCTTCATCGAAGACCGGCTGTCGGGCCTGATCGACTTCTATTTCGCCTGCAACGATTATCTCGCCTACGACGTTGCCATCTGCCTCAACGCCTGGTGCTTTGAAGCAGACGGGGCCTTTAACCACACCAAGGGCATGGCGCTGATCGACGGCTATGTCTCCGTGCGGCCGCTGGAGGGCAACGAGGCAGAGGCCTTGCCGCTACTGGCCCGCGGTGCGGCCCTGCGGTTCTTCCTCACCCGCCTGCACGACTGGCTGACCACGCCCGAAGGCGCACTGGTGGTCAAGAAGGATCCGCTCGAATATCTGCGCAAGCTGCGCTTCCATCGCCAGATCGGCTCAAGCTCGGAATACGGCCTTCGCACCAGGGATCTCATAAGTTGAAGCACGTGGAAATTTTCACCGACGGCGCCTGCTCGGGCAATCCCGGTCCGGGCGGCTGGGGCGCCATCCTGCGCCACGGCACCACGGTCAAGGAAATGTCGGGCGGCGAAGCCGAAACCACCAACAACCGAATGGAGCTGCTGGCTGCGATCACCGCGCTCAATGCATTGAAGGCCGCCTGCGAGGTCGATCTCCACACCGACAGCAAGTATGTCATGGATGGCATCTCGAAGTGGATTTTCGGCTGGAAGAAGAATGGCTGGAAGACCGCCGACAAGAAGCCGGTGAAGAACGCCGAGCTGTGGCAGGCGCTGGATCAGGCCAATCAGCGCCACAAGGTCAAGTGGCACTGGGTCAAGGGCCATGCCGGGCATCCCGAGAATGAACGCGCCGATGAACTGGCGCGCGAAGGCATGACACCCTTCAAAAGCAAAACGGCGTCCCGTTAGGACGCCGTCTGCAAGTCCGAATTTTCGTTCAGATCAGAGCTGGTCGAGTAGCGCTGCGGCGCCCGAGGCCACGGCTTGTCCAGGCGCATCCTCGATATTGAGCGCGGTGACGGTGCCGTCCTCGACAATCATCGAATAGCGCTTCGAGCGGATGCCGAGCGTGCCGGCCGACAGGTCGGCTTCCATGCCGATCGACTTGGTGAAGCCCGCGTCCCAGTCAGACAGGTAGCGCAGCTTGCCGGTGCCGTTGGTGGCCTTCTCCCAGGCACCCATGACAAAGGCGTCATTGACGGAGACGACGGCGATTTCGTCGACGCCCTTGGCCAGAATGGCGTCGCGGTTTTCGATGTAGCCGGGCAGGTGGTTGAGGTGGCAGGTCGGTGTAAACGCGCCTGGCACCGCGAACAGAACCACCTTTTTTCCGGCAAAAAGGTCGCTGACCTTGGTTTCCGCCATGCCGTCTGCGGTCTTTTCCTTGAAGGTGGCTTCAGGCAGTTTGTCCCCAATAGCTATCGTCACGTCGGCGCTCCCTTGTGTGCCGTTGATGTCGTTTGCAATTTAGGCAATACCGCCCGGATTTCGAGTCTCAAGCATCGAGAAAATGTGGATGGTCCTCAATTCCCGGGAGCCGGAACCGCGGAAATGGATTGGCCAAGTGCACGTTGACCCAGCGTGACGACGACGTCGAGGGGCAGGGTGGCCGTGTCCAATGTGCCCTTGGATGGCGGTTCGACCCGAACCGACCACTCTATCCTGCTGCCCTCATCGCGGATAAGTTCTGGCGGAGCGAAGGCAAAGCCCTCCGGCCCCGTGACAAACAGTTCCGGGATGACCCCGGACGGACGGAAGGCGGGCAATTTCGCCGAAATCGTAAGCTGTGTCGCATTGGTCCCCAGCTGTGCCGTTTCGACGCTGAAATCCGGGCCGGCGGCTTCCGGAAGGCGCGCGAACGCTGCATCCACAGCTTGCGCTGCGGCATCATGGCCCACGGTTTCCCCGGGCATATCAACGACCAGTTCGGCCTGGAACGGAACGCAGATCTTTTCGCAAATGCCGATAAAGGCGGATGCGTGGATTTGAGCGCCACCTGATGCGGTCCGGCTGAAGGTCAGGGGAAACCGCACAGGTGCGGTGTATCCCGCCCAGATCGCGTAGCCGTCATCGATGCGCTGGGGTGGCGGATAGTGCATGGCCTCAAACGCAACCCCCCGGCTTTGCGAAAAGTCGATCATCGGGGGAATGCCGGCTCCGCCCGGGTCGCGCCAGTATGTCTTCCAGCCGGGTTGCAGATCCACGTCCAGGAAACCGCCAATCGAGCCATCGTCCCGCGGTGCCGGATCGATCACCAGACGCATGCGCCCGCCCTCGGTCTCGGCCCATCCACTGTCAAGCGACCAGACCGGGGCAATGCCCACGCCAAGGCCGACCGCCAGACCCAGGAGGGCATGCAGCATGGAGCGGACAGGTGATCTCAAGCGGAATATCGACATGGCTGCACCATAGCGGAGCCGGGGAGGCGGAATCCAATCAATATGCAGCGGTCCCGGCTCATTTTTCCGTGACCGCGGTAGCAAGCCTGACGGAATGGACATCATGACAAGGTAGGTCTTTCCAAAATGCTGAAACTTGCTAGGCTTGAGCCATGATAGGGATCGAAAAACAGCTGTCCCGTGGCAGCCGCGGATGCCTCGACGGGCATTTCCTGATCGCCATGCCGGGGATGAATGACGAGCGTTTCGAGCGCACGGTGATCTTTGTTTGCGCCCACTCCGCCGATGGCGCCATGGGCTTCATTCTCAACCGGCCGCAGCCGCTGCAGTTCCATGAACTGCTCGCCAATCTTGATCTTGCCAGCCCCGAACCGCGGGGCGAGGAGCCGGTGGCTTCCGGGGAGGTCAGCGATAGTGCAATGGATTTTCCCATTCAGATCGGAGGGCCGGTCGAAGCAGGGCGGGGTTTCGTGCTGCACACTGACGACTACATGGGCGAATCCACCATGCCGGTGAATGATGATCTGTGCCTCACCGCGACCGTGGATATTCTTCGCGCCATCAAGCAGGGACGCGGCCCGAAACGCGGCATCATGCTTTTGGGTTATGCCGGCTGGGCGCCGGGGCAACTCGAAGAGGAAATTGCCGCCAACACCTGGCTGAGCTGCCCTGGGCGTGATGATATCGTCTTCGACAAGGACCATTCGGGAAAATATGACCGGGTGCTGGCTTCTATGGGCATCCAGCCGGCCATGTTGTCCAATCAGGCCGGTCACGCCTGACGCTCGTTACGCCTCAGGCTTTGCTGGGTTGCAGAGCACCTGTAAGCGGCCCGTCTCAGTTGGGCCGGCTTACCGGGAAGCGTTCCCTGAGGAGTTTCTGAACGGAGTCCGAACCGATCGGCGGACCGAACAGGAAACTCTGCCCGTAATCACACCCGATCTCCGAGAGCTTCATCGCGTCAGTCTCGGAAGCCACGCCCTCGGCAACCACCTGCATCTCGAGTTGCTTGGCGAGGTTGACGATGGAGCGGATCAGCACGCCGCCCTTTTCCGAGGGGTCGACAACCAGCGACTTGTCGATCTTGATGGTCTTGAACGGAAACCGCGTCAGGTAGGACAGCGACGAGTGCCCGGTGCCGAAATCGTCAAGCGTCAGGCCGATGCCGGCATCGGCGAGCCGCGACAGCGTCATCAGCGCCTGCTGCGGGTTGTGCATCACCAGCGTCTCGGTCAGTTCGAGCCGGAAGTGCTTCGGGTCGTTCTGTGTCGCCGAGATGATCTTGATCACGTCATTGCACAGATCGCTCTTGAGCAACTGCGCGCTCGACAGGTTGACCGACATGAAGACGGGAATGTCGCCGATGGCCATCTGCCATTGGGCAAGATCTTCGGCCGCCTTCTTGAGCGAATACATGCCGAGTTCGAGGATCAGGTCGGATGCCTCGGCCACCGGAATGAACTCCGACGGCGGCACCGTGCCGCGTTTCGGGTCTTCCCAGCGCAGCAGTGCTTCGAAGCCGGCGATTTCCGCATCCTTGAGTTCGACGATCGGCTGGTAGACCAGGGTCAGTTCATTGCGTTCCAGCGCCCGCCGCAGGTCGCTTTCCAGCCGCTGCCGGTCGGATCCGACAGTTCGGAATGCCGGCCGGAACGGTTCGATCCGATTGCCGCCGAAACGCTTGGCCTGGTACATGGCCAGTTCCGCGTCCTTCATCAGGTCGTCGGGAACGGCATTGTTTTCCACCCATGTCACCAGACCGATCGAAGCGGTCAGCCTGATATCCTGTCCGGCGAAATCAATCGGCGCGGAAATGGCCTTGGAGATCGCCTCGGCGAGGGCCGCGACCTTGACCGCTTCCTGCTCGGAGACCAGCACCAGCCCGAACTGGTCGCCGGAAATCCGCGCCAGTGTGTCCTGTGGCTTGAGCAGCCGTTTCAGCCGCCGGGTCAGCGCCAGCAGGATGGTGTCGCCGACCGACATGCCAAGCCGATCATTGACCTGCTTGAAGCGGTCGAGATCGATCATGAACACGCTCGGCCGCACATTCGGGGTCGATTCGGCCAGGCTGATCATGCTCTGCAGCCGGTCAAGGAACAGCTGCCGGTTGGGCAGGCCGGTCAGGTTGTCGTGCACGGCATTGTGCAGCAGCCGGTCTTCCGAGGTTTTCTGTTCGGTGACGTCGATGATGGTTCCGACGCAGCGGATCACCTCGCTGTTGGAGCCGAGCACCGGCCGGGCCCTCAGCGCCATCCAGTGGTAATGGCCGTCCTCGGCCCGCATCCGGAATTGGTGATTGAGCCGGCCCTTGCGGTGTTCGAGCAGCACGTCGAGCGTGGTGCGGAACCGGTCGCGGTCATCCGCGTGGATGCGCGGCAACCAGTTGCGCGCAGGCCCTGCGAGCGCTCCCGGGGAAAGCCCCAGTTGCGGCGAAAGATCCGGTGAAGTGACCACCCGGTCGCGCACCACGTCCCAGTCCCAGACCGTGTCGCCCGATCCCGCCAGCGCCATCGCCTGGCGTTCCATGTCCGAGAACAGCCCCTGGTGATAGGCGCCGCCCGCAAAGGCGTGCTGCATAACCGTGAAGCCCATCAGCAGCACGATCAGCACCAGGCCGCCGCCGAGCGCAGGCTGCACGATGTCGTTGGCGAGCTGGCCCGTCACCGTCATCCAGGCGCCGAAAAGCCAGCACAATATCAGTGCCCAGGTGGGGATCAGCATCACCGCCCTGTCATAGCGGTTGAAACCGAGATAGGCGATCAGGGCCACGCCGGCAACGGCGGTTGCGGCGAACGAGATGCGGGCGATCCCCGACGCCACCGGCGGGTCATAGATCGCCACCGCGAACAGTGCGCCGAGCCCGAGGATCCAGGCAACCGTCACATAGGAGAGATTGGTGTGCCACCGGTTGAGGTTGAGATAGGTGAACAGGAACACCACCAGCCCGGTGGCCAGCAGCACTTCCGTGCCTGACCGCCAGATCCGCTCATCGCCGGGCGTGACGCTGATGAGCTTGGAGAGAAAGCCGAAATCCACCGAAACATAAGCCAGCACCGCCCAGGCCAGCGCAGCCGTTGCTGGAAGCATCGAGGTGCCCTTGACCACGAACAGGATGGTCAGGAACACCGCCAGCAGACCTGCAATCCCCAGAACGATACCCCGGTACAGCGTGTAGGCGTTGACCGTATCCTTGTAGGCCTCGGGTTCCCACAGGTAGATTTGCGGCAGGTCGGGCGCGGCGAGTTCCGCCACGAAGGTGATGACGGTGCCCGGGTTGAGCGTGATCCGGAAGACATCGTCCTCGCTGCTTTCCACCTGGTCGAGCGCGAAACCCTCGCTCGGGGTGATGCTGAGAATCCGCGTCGACCCGAGGTCCGGCCACAGAAGCCCCGATCCCACCAGCCGGAAATGCGGCGCGACGATCAGCCGGTCGATCTGCTCGTCGGTCACATTGGCGAGGGCGAAAACCGCCCAGTCACCGGAATGTTCCGTGGAGCTTGAACGGACCTCGATCCGGCGGACAATGCCGTCCGCTCCGGCCGCGGTCGACACCTGGAAGGCTTCGCCGCGCTGCTTGTAGATTTCGGTCGTAGCCGTCAGGTCGAGCGCGGTGTCATCACGGCTGATCTTGACCGGTTCGATCGCCTCCGCCACAGGCGCAAATCCTGCCACCATCAACAGGACGAGCGTGGCAAATGCCACAAGCGTGAAGTTGCCTGCCATGGTGCCTGCGCGCCTGAGCGGATTTGAACAGCCTTTGTATTTCATTATCCGGAACCGGATCCTTTCGCGCGTATCGACTGCCAGTCCTCGGCAATCAGCGCGTAAAGCAGGTGATCACGCCAGGCACCGTTTATCTTCAGGTAGCCGTTCAAGTATCCCTCACGCCGAAACCCGACCTTTTCAAGGAGGCGCTGGCTCCTTGCATTGTCCGGAATACAGGCCGCCTCTATCCGGTGCAACCGCATCCTGTCAAACACGTGGGGAAGGAGGGCTCTGAGCGCATCTGCCATCAGCCCCTGGCCTGCATGTTGTTCGCCCATCCAGTAGCCCAGGGTGCAGCTTTCCGCCACACCCCGCCTGATCGAACCCAGCGTTATTCCACCTGCAATGCGTCCATTGTGTTTCAGGCAGACAAAAAGCGGCAGCGCCGTACCGGCTTCCCGGTCGATGTCATAGCGGCGAATCCGGTAACGGAAGGCGCTGCGGGTCAGGTCGTCTTCCGCCCATTTCGGCTCCCAGGGTTCCAGAAAGCTCCGACTGGCCGCGCGCAGACGGCTCCATTCGGGGAAGTCTGCGATGACGGGATTGCGCAGAAAGGTTCGTTGCCCTTCGATCCGGAACTCTTCCTGGGTCCGGCTGCGGAATCGAAACACCGGAGGGGCCATGGCGGGGATAATCCTCAGCGCTTACTCGGCAGCGGCTGTTCGCCCGCCGTGCTGACCAAGAATGCCGGCCATGTCGGAAACCGAATGCAGCGCTTCCACCGGTCCGATCGCCGACACCGTGATCGGCGTGTCGAAGAACAGTTTTCCGGCAAGATCGGAAAGTCGTTGCGGCGTCAGGTTGGCAAGCCGTTCCATCAGCTCCTCGTTGCTCACCGGCCGGCCGAACAGCAGCATCTGCCGTGCGATCTGGCTTGCCCGGGCGGCGGGGCTTTCCTGGGCCATCAACAGGCCCGAACGGACCTGGGCCCTTGACCGGTTGATCTCCTGTTCCTCCACGCCGTCGGCGGTTTTGGCAAGTTCGGAAAGCACCACCGGGATGAGTTCGGCAAGATCTTCCGCACCGGTCGCGGCATGAACGCCGAACAGACCGGAATCCGAAAAGCCCCAGTGGAACGCGTAGACCGAATAGCAAAGGCCTCTTTTCTCGCGGACTTCCTGGAACAGCCGCGAGGACATTCCGCCGCCCAGGATGTTGGCCAGCAACTGCGAGCAGTAGAAGTCCCGAACCTGGTAGGCGCGGCCTTCGAACCCGATCAGCACCTGCGCATCCATCAGGTCGCGGCTCTCGCGGTAAT
This sequence comes from Parahoeflea alexandrii, assembly GCF_024105735.1. Lineage (GTDB taxonomy): Bacteria > Pseudomonadota > Alphaproteobacteria > Rhizobiales > Rhizobiaceae > Hoeflea > Hoeflea alexandrii. The sequence goes on from NZ_JAAAML010000003.1 coordinate 183,383, forward strand.
CGCCGCCCGTGTAGCTCGCCGTCGGAATGGTGCGCAGCAGCGTGCCGGTCGGCTTGATGGTCTTACCGAAGCTGTCGTCTATCAGCTTGACGAAGATGTCGTGATCCACAGCGCCTGCCGCCACAACCACGATACGGTCACCGGTGTAGTGGCGTGCCAGATAGGCACGGACCTGTTCCGGCGTGAATGCCTTGACGGTTTCGGGGGTGCCGAGGATCGGCCGGCCTATGGTCTGGTCGCGATAGGCCGCTTCGGTGAACTTGTCATAGACAACGTCATCGGGCGTGTCGTTGGCGGCCCCGATTTCCTGCAGAATGACGTGCTTCTCGCGCGTCAGCTCGCCTTCGTCGAAGACCGAGTTGGTCAGGATGTCATGCAGGATATCGACCGCCAGCGGCACATTGTCCTTGAGCACCCGGGCGTAATAGGCGGTTGTTTCGGTCGAGGTCGCCGCGTTGACTTCGCCACCGACATTCTCGATTTCCTCGGCGATCTGACGCGCGCTGCGCTTGTGCGTTCCCTTGAACGCCATGTGCTCGAGCAGGTGGGCGATACCGTGTTCCTGCGCGGTTTCGTCGCGGGATCCGGACTTCACCCAGACGCCGAGAGCCACGCTCTCGAGATGGGGCATTGTCTCGGTAACAACCGTGACGCCGTTGCTCAGGCGTGTTGTCTTGACTTTCATACTGTCACTTTCCCCGGCTCATCGCGTGGCCCGTGTAAGTGACTGGATATGGCTTTCCACGCCATCCTGGTCATTGGGCACTACGCTGAACCGTTCCTCCCGTTGCATCAGGTCAGAGAGCCACGACGGGAGCGCGGGGTCAATACCACAGGCTTGTTTTACGGCATCCGGGAACTTGGCCGGATGCGCGGTTGCGAGCGTGATCATCGGCGACGATGGCTTCTCCATCCGCCCCGCCACATGCACGCCGACGGCCGTGTGCGGATCGAGCACGTAGCCGGTTTGGCTCTGGACATCGCGGATCATCGCCTTGACCTGCCTCTCGCTGGCCCGGCCGGCACGGAATTCCTTGCGGATGGCCTTGAGAGCGGGTTCGGCGATGTCGAAGGCGCCCGATTGCTTGAGGCCGGACATCGCCCGGCGCACGGCTTCGGGATCCCGTTCGTTCGCATCAAACAGCAAACGCTCGAAATTTGACGAAATCTGGATGTCCATCGACGGAGACGTGGTGGGCGTCACCCCGCGCATCTCATAGCGCCCGGTGCGCAGCGTCCGCGCCAGGATATCGTTTTCGTTGGTTGCGACCACCAGTTTCGCCACCGGCAGCCCCATTCGCTTGGCGCAGTAACCCGCGAAAATATCGCCGAAATTGCCGGTCGGAACCGTAAACGACACCTTCCGGTCAGGGGCGCCCAGTGACACGGCTGAGGTGAAGTAATAGACGATTTGGGCCATGATCCGGGCCCAGTTGATCGAATTAACGCCGGACAGCCGCACCTGGTCGCGGAAAGCTGCATGATTAAACATGGCTTTGACCATGTCCTGGCAATCGTCGAAATTGCCCTTCAGCGCCAGCGCGTGCACGTTTGATGCCTTGGAGGTGGTCATCTGGCGCTGCTGAACCGGGGAGACCCTGCCTTCTGGAAACAGGATGAAGATATCGGTCCGGTCGCGTCCGGCAAAGGCTTCGATCGCTGCACCTCCGGTGTCGCCCGATGTGGCGCCGACGATCGTTGCCCGTTCGCCGCGTTTGGCCAGCACATGGTCCATGAGCCGCGCAATCAGCTGCATCGCCACATCCTTGAAGGCCAGCGTAGGTCCGTGAAACAGCTCCAGCACGAAGGAATTTGCGCCGCTCTGCACAAGTGGCGCCACCGCCGGATGGCGGAAACCGGCATAGGCTTCGTCGATCATCGAGCGCAGCGCTTCGGGTTCGATTTCGCCGGCGGTGAACGGTTCGATCACCCTGAAGGCGATTTCCTGGTAGCTCTGGCCGCGCATCGCCCGGATATCCTTGCGCGAGAAGGCCGGCCACTCGCGCGGCACGTAAAGCCCGCCGTCACGGGCAAGGCCTGCCAGAAGCGCATCGCTGAACCTGAGTGCGGGTGCTTCGCCCCGTGTCGAAATATAGTCCACAGACATGTTCTCCGGTGGTGGACGCGGATCGCGCAAGATGAGATAACGCCGGTCGATTTTCCGCCGCGCGGCTGATATAGACCATGGGCGGTCGTCATGCAAAGGCCACACACCTGTCGCAGGAATGGTCTTTTGCATCGGGTGAATGAAGGTAGGATTGTCGTGTCACAAAGTTTGTTGCGTTTCGCCCCGGTTCTGATCAGCGCTGCGCTGATTGCCGGCTGCACTTCCGCCGACCCACGCGCCGTGCTCAGTCCCGGCGCCACCGGCCAGCAGGCGACTGATGTTGCCGTCGTCCAGGGCGCCTGTCCGGAAGTGCTGCTGCGCGAGGGCACCGCCTACTACACAACCTACGCCAAGGGCGGTGACGGCGATCCGGCCAAGGTCATTCATCAGGCATCGATCTCCGACACCACCCGTCAGTGCCGCATCAGCGGCGATCAGCTGGTGATCACGGTTGTTGTCACCGGACGCGTTGTGGGCGGGCCTCAGGCCAAGAGTGGTGAGGTCAATTTGCCACTGCGTGTGGTCGCACTTGATGGTGAGACAGTTCTCTATTCCGAGCTGCAGAAGCAGCCGGTGATGATGAGCGTCGGCGGCCCGGCGCAGCAGTTCATCTACACCAATGCCAGCGTCACGTTCCCGGCCGGCGCATCGCGCACTGCCAAGCTCTATGCCGGATTTGACCCGGGGCCTTACGACACGCCTTGATGCTTTTGTGAACCCGGATCCCGGGTTCAGTTCCCCGGCCTGCTCAGAGCAGTTCCGACCAGCCCGCCAACGCCTCTACAGTGGCCGGAAGGTCGGCCATCCGGCTGACGACGGTTTCCGCGCCCGCTTCGGTCAGCTTGTCGGCGTGACCGGGATAACTGTGCGAGCCGCCGGTAAAACCGACGACGCGCATGCCGGCGGCGGTTGCCGCATGTATGCCGTGCACCGAATCCTCGATCACCAGCACATTGCCCGGTTTCGCATCAAACTGCCTGGCGCCATGAAGAAACACGTCCGGCGCAGGCTTGGTGCGGCCTTCGCCCACATCCTTGGCCGAATAGACATGGTCGCCGAACAGCCGGTCGAGTCCGGTTCGCGCCAGCATCGCCTTCAGCCGGTGCGAGGATGAGTTCGAGCAGATGCAGCGCTGGCCGCCAATCCGTGCGATCGCCTGTGCAGCACCGTCAATGGCCCGCACTTCCGCACCGAGTTTCTTGTCGAGCAGCGTTTCCGAGGCGTCGAGAAGCGTTGCCGAGAACGGAATGCTGGCTTCCCGTTCGACCTCGAACAGGATGTCCTTCCAGGTCAGGCCGGCAAAGCGCTCGGCCAGTTCCTCGGCGCTGATCGGGTATCCCGCGTCGGTCAGCAGTTTCGATTCCACCTGCGCCGCGATGATTTCGCTGTCGACCAGCACGCCGTCGCAATCAAAGATGATGAGGTCGAAACCGGCCATGGAAGTGTTCCTGTCCTTGGGAAAATCGGGGAGGGGGGAAGCGCCACCGCACCTACAGCATGCCAGGATCACAGGCAAGTGAAGGATGACTTTGAGCGGTTCGGAGTTGGACAGGAGGCTTTGCCCAGCTGGGTTTCCTGAAGAGGGCGGGCAGCGACCGGCCAGCGTGCGGATTGGCGCGAAAACAAGCTCGGTCTGGCTCAGACGGAGTATCGAAAGCGCTGTTTTTGCTGGAGGCATCGCACCAAGCTGGAACGGTGCTCCGGTCATTCACCAGATGTTTACCCTGTTCGGTAACCATAAGGCTCAGTTGTTGCGTAAGTGTACTGTGAGTTTCAAATGGCCCGACCTGTCTCGCTTTCCGGAATTTCCGCCGTCAATGCCACGCGCCAGTCCTGGCTCGACACCATCATCAAGGGTGATTGTGTTGCAGCGCTCGAAGCGCTTCCTGAAAACTCGGTCGATGTCATTTTTGCCGACCCACCCTACAATCTGCAGCTCGGTGGTGACCTTGCCCGCCCGGACCAGTCGATGGTCGATGCGGTCAATGATCACTGGGACCAGTTCGAGAGTTTTGCCGCCTATGATGCCTTCACCCGCGCCTGGCTGCTTGCCTGCCGCCGGGTATTGAAGCCCAACGGCACAATTTGGGTGATCGGCTCGTACCACAACATCTTCCGCGTCGGCACGCAGCTTCAGGACCTCGGCTTCTGGCTTTTGAACGACGTAGTCTGGCGCAAGACCAACCCGATGCCCAATTTCCGCGGCCGCCGCTTCCAGAACGCGCACGAGACCATGATCTGGGCCTCGCGCGACCAGAACGCCAAGAGCTACACCTTCAACTACGAAGCCATGAAGGCTGCCAATGACGACGTGCAGATGCGCTCGGACTGGCTGTTCCCTATCTGCACTGGCGCCGAACGCCTCAAGGGTGAGGACGGCAAGAAGGTGCACCCGACCCAGAAGCCCGAAGCGCTTCTCGCCCGCGTGCTCATGGCCTCGTCCAAGCCCGGCGATGTCGTGCTTGATCCGTTCTTCGGCTCCGGTACCACCGGCGCCGTTGCCCGCCGCCTTGGCCGCCATTTCGTCGGCATCGAGCGCGAGCAGGATTACATCGACGCCGCCCGCGCCCGCATCGACGCGGTCGAGCCGCTCGGCAAGAACGAACTCACGGTGATGACTGGAAAACGCGCCGAGCCGCGTGTCGCCTTCAACGTGCTGATCGAGGCCGGCCACATCAAGCCCGGCGACGTGCTTCACGACGCCAAGCGCAAGCACCAGGCCATTGTCCGCGCCGACGGCACGCTGGCAGCGGGCGGTCAGGCCGGCTCGATCCACAAGGTCGGGGCGCTGGTGCAGGGCTTCGACGCCTGCAACGGCTGGACCTTCTGGCATGTGGAAACGCCGGACGGTCTCAAGCTGATTGACGATTTCCGCGCCGCGATCCGCAAGGAGATGGCGCGGGCCGGGTAACCTCCGGCAACGGAATCCGGCGGGTGCCAAGTACCTTCAGTCACCGCCGGGGCATGCAGCGCCCGGGATGTGTCGCACATCCCGGGCGCTCGTTTTTCATTAGCGTCGCATTTCACAAAGCCCCGGGCGATGACTGGCAACGGCTTCAGATCACGTTCAGCGCCCTGAGGTCTTCGCGCAGTTTCTCCGCGCCGGTGAAATGCACGGCCTGCCAGCCTGCCGCGATCGCGCCCTCGACATTCTTCTCGCTGTCGTCAATGAACAGGCAGCCGGCCGGGTCGAGGTCGAAGCTCGCCACGTGGGTGTCGTAGATCTCGCGGTCGGGCTTGATCACGCCGATCTCGCCGGACACGGTGACGCCGCGTGGCACCTTCAGGAACGGAAACCGGTCCTGGGCTTCCTTGAACGTATCGGCGGCGAAATTGGTCAGCATCGTCACATCGTGCCCCTGCTGAACCAGGTCGAGCATGATGTCGACACTGTCGTCATAGGCGTGGCTGACCATCTCGTGCCAGTGAACACGGAATGCGCGGATAAGCTCTGCCATCTCGGGGAAACGGTCAATGAGCAGCGCCTCGGCCTCGGTCCAGCTGCGGCCGCGGTCCTGTTCGAGGTTCCATTCATGGGTGCAGACGGTCTCGAAGAACGCGCTGCGCTCCGCCGCGTCGGGGATCAGCCGGCTGTAGGGAATGTTCGGATCGTAATGGATCAGCACCTTGCCGATATCGAACACGATGTGGCTGACTGGCCGCTCCACCGATTGGTTTGTCTCGCTCATGACTTGCCTTTTCTGAACAATGCGGGGTAGGCGGCGCCAAGCGCCTTTTTCATCACCGTGGGCAGCGCTTCGCCGGGCAGCGAATCGCTGTCACTCCACCAGCCTTCATGGTCGGGGATGGCGGTGACAACCGCATGAAAAACCTCAAGCCGCAATTCAAAATGTGTAAACACATGTGAAATGACGCCCTTGCTGCGCCATTCGGCCTGAAAAGGTGCCGACTTCGCCCCGGTCTCCCCGTCGGCGCGCACGGTCCAGTTGGTGGTCGGCAGCCCGGTCATCCCGCCGAGCAGGCCCTTGTCCGGGCGCTTGACCAAGAGCACCGCGCCATCGCCGCGTTCGGCCACGAAGGCGGCGCCAAGCCGGACCGGTTTGGCCTTCTTCGGAAGCTTGACCGGAAATTGCTCCTGCCGTCCGGACTTCCGCGCCTGGCAGTCCCCGGTCAGCGGGCACAGCGCGCAGGCCGGGCGCCGGGGCGTGCAGATCGTGGCGCCGAGATCCATCAGAGCCTGTGCGAAGTCGCCGGGCCGGTCGGCCGGTGTCGCCGCGGCAACAAATGTGCGGATTTCACTCTTGGCCGAGGGCAGCGGCGTTTCGAACTCGAACAGCCGGGTGAACACCCGCTCGATATTGCCGTCGACCACGGCAGCCGGCCGGTCGAACGCGATCGCGGCGATCGCTGCCGCCGTATAGGGGCCGACGCCGGGCAGCGTCAGCAATCCTTCCTCGGTATCCGGAAACCGGCCGCCATGATCTTCGGCCACCACATCTGCACAGCGTTTCAGGTTGCGGGCGCGGGAATAGTAGCCGAGACCGGCCCAGGCCTTCATCACGTCTTCCGTTTCCGCCGCTGCCAGATCTTCCACGGTCGGCCATCGAGTGACGAAAGCGGCAAAATAGGGTTTGACCGCCTGAACCGTGGTTTGCTGCAGCATGATTTCCGAGAGCCACACCCGGTAAGGATCGGCCACCACGCCATGCGCGCGCTCATCCGGGCTGATCCGCCAGGGCAGCACCCGGGCGTGCCGGTCATACCAGGCAAGCAGCGGCGATGCGGTGCCGGGCACGGTCTTGGAGGGCTTTGCGGATGACATTGAACTCGTGCGGCGGTAGGAATAGGAGGTGCACCCGGAGATAGTGCGCTTCCGGGCGAACACAATACCGGATCATGCCGCCTCGGGCCGCGCGGCGCAATCGGCCATCACGGGTTTTCCCGTCATCGGTCCGGTGCCGCATCCGCCGATAGCCAGAACCAGGGAGAACCGACTGTTGGCAAAGCCGTTCACCCGCAAGGGCAGCATTCAGATCGCCGAGATCGCCAACGGCCTGATCGATCCGATCCTGGCCAGGCGCGCCGGCATCAACACGCTGCTGCTGGGGTCATGGGACGAGATTGCCGGAGAGCAGTTCGCCGGCTGTTCGAGACCTGAGCGCATCCGCTGGCCGCGCCAGGACGGACCGGACGAGACCGGTGGTGGTTTCGCCCCGGGTGTGCTGACCGTTGCATGCGAGGGCGCGCGCGCCCTGTTTCTCATGCACCAGGAGGCCGAGCTGATCTCGCGGGTCAACAGCTTCTTCGGGTTTCAGGCGATCTCGCAGGTCCGGATCATCCAGAAGGCAATCCATGTACCGACCCGCAAGCCAAAGGCGCGGCCGCTGGATCAGGCGGAAAAGTCGCGGCTTGCCTCAATGCTTGGCGAGATCGAGGATCCGAAGCTGCGCCAGGCGCTTGAGCGGCTTGGGACCGGTGTCATCGGACGCGCGCCAAAGCAACGGCGGTGAGACCCGCGCTTGAGCGCGGGTCACGGATCACGCGTGCGTGAACATGTTGCACTTGTTTGGCCACATTTCACGTTATAGGACTTGAGACAACAGTGGCGCCTTGTCTGGATGGGCTTGGCGCCGGACGTTTGCAGGACCTGATGACCGTCTTGTGGGCGTTTATAGCCATAATTTCCAGAGAATGGGTGACCTGCATGTTCCGACTGACCTCCCGACTGACCGCTGCCGCCGGCGTTTCGCTGCTTGCCCTGACCCTTACGGCCTGCTCGGATTCCTCGGATCAGACACCGCAGGCCTCCACCGACACGCCGGCCGCCGCTGTTTCGACCGAAACCGCCGCGGCAGGCGTTTCGCCGCAAACCACGGCCTCGATCGCCCAGGCGGCCGAAGCGCCCCCGGCTGACGGCGAGGTTGATATCGCCAAGCTGATGGAACCCGGCCCGCTCAAGGAAATGACATTGGGCGATGAAAACGCTCCCGTCACCATCGTCGAATACATGTCGATGACCTGCCCGCATTGTGCCGATTTCCATACTGAAAACTTCAAGCCCCTGGTCGAGAAATACGTCGACACCGGCAAGGTCCGCTTCGTCCTGCGCGAGTTCCCGTTCGATCCGCGCGCTGCGGCAGCCATCATGCTGGCCCGTTGTGCCCCTGAAAACCAGTTTTTCCCCATGGTCGACGTGCTGTTCAAGCAGCAACGCAACTGGGCAACCGCGTCTGATGGCCGCGAAGCACTGCTGCAAATCGCCCGTTTGGCGGGTTTTACACAGGAGTCCTTTGAAGCTTGCTTGACGAACCAGAAACTTCTGGACGATGTGAATGCTGTAAGAACCAAGGCTGGAAACGAATTCGGGGTGCAGTCCACGCCAACGTTCTTCATCAATGGCAAGCGGTACCCGGGGAATATGTCGGTTGACATCATGTCGGCGATCATCGACCCGCTGCTCTGAGCGGGCACTATGCAGCAATCCCTTGCGAATGGACCGCAAGGGAAGCTTTGTCGCGTCGTTGATCCGCCCTGACCGGGAGATCCGGTCATGAAGTTCACCAAGCTGCGTGTCCTGGGCTTCAAGTCCTTCGTCGAACCGACCGAGTTCGTCATCGAGCGCGGCCTGACCGGAGTGGTCGGGCCCAATGGCTGCGGCAAGTCCAATCTTGTCGAGGCGATGCGCTGGGTGATGGGCGAGAACTCCTACAAGAACATGCGCGCCTCGGGCATGGACGACGTGATCTTTTCGGGGTCCGGCAATCGTCCGGCCCGCAACACCGCGGAAGTTGGTCTCTATCTCGACAACTCCGACCGTACCGCGCCCGCCGCCTTCAACAATTCCGACGAAATCCAGGTTACGCGGCGCATCGAGCGCGAATCCGGTTCGGTCTACCGCATCAACGGCAAGGAAGCCCGTGCCAAGGACGTGCAGCTTCTGTTTGCCGATGCCTCCACCGGCGCCCGTTCGCCCTCGATGGTCGGTCAGGGCCGTATCGGCGAACTGATCCAGGCCAAGCCGCAGGCACGCAGGCAACTGCTTGAAGAAGCTGCCGGCATTTCCGGCCTGCATTCGCGCCGCCATGAGGCCGAACTGAGGCTGCGCGCCGCCGAGACCAATCTCGAGCGTCTCGATGACGTCACCTCCGAGCTTGAATCCCAGGTTGAAAGCCTCAAGCGCCAGGCCCGTCAGGCCAACCGCTTCAAGATCCTCTCGGCCGAAGTGCGGCAGGCCGAAGCGACGCTGCTGCACCTGAGGTGGTCGCTGGCCAAGGGCCAGGAGGGGGAGGCCGAAAGCGCGCTCGCCCAGGCCACGTCGCAAGTCGCGGAACTGGCCCAGGCGCAGATGGAGGCTGCCAAGAACCAGGCCATCGCCGCACACAAATTGCCAGATTTGCGTGATGCCGAGGCGGCAGCCGCTGCCGCCCTGCAACGCCTGCAGATTGCCCGCACCCAGATCGATGAGGAAGCCGAGCGCATCACCCGCCGCCGCGAGGAACTCGACCGCCGTATGACGCAGCTCAAGGCTGACATCGAACGCGAAGAACGCCTGATCGCCGACAATGCCGGGGTCATGCAGCGGCTCTCCGAGGAAGAAGCCGAACTCAAGACGGCGCTGGAAGGCAGTGGTGAGCGATCTGCGGCCCTGAAGGCAGCCTTCGACGCAGCCCAGGCAAAGCTCACTGAGAGCGAAACCTCGCTTGGTGTGGTCACCGCCGAACGCGCTGAAGCCGCCGCCGAACGCACCCAGCTCGAGCGGCTGATCCGCGAAGCGGGCGAACGCAAGGCCCGGCTTGACCGGCAGATCGCCAGCCAGGATGCCGATCTTGCCGGGATCGCCGAACGTATCGCCGGCCTTCCCGATCCCGCCGCCAAGCGCCGCGACAGCGAGAGTGCCGAGAAGGCTCTCGTCGACGCCGAAAAGGCGCTGGCCGGGATCGAAACGGCACTCGAGGCCGCGCGCGAAACTGAGGCCGCCGCGCGCCAGCCTGTCACCGAGGCCAAGGCCCGGCTCAATGCCATCGAGACCGAGGCCAAGACCATTGCCCGCATGCTCAATGTCGGCCAGGGGGCGGACCTGTTTCCGCCAGTGGTCGAGCAGATCAAGGTCGACCGCGGCTACGAGACCGCACTTGGCGCGGCTCTTGGCGACGATCTCGACCTGCCGCTCGATCCCGCGGCTCCGGCCCATTGGGCCAGGATGCAGCCGGCCGCTTCAGATGCGCCGCTGCCTGATGGCGTCACGCCGCTGTCGACCCATGTACGGGCGCCCGAAGAACTCGCCCGCCGCCTCGCCCATATCGGGCTGGTTGCCGATGCCGACCACGGCAAGGCCCTGCACGCATCACTCAAGCCCGGCCAGCGGCTGGTCACCCGCGATGGCGCTGTCTTCCGCTGGGACGGCTATGTCGCCTCCGCCGATGCGCCGACGCCGGCAGCACTCAGGCTCGAGCAGAAGAACCGTCTGGCCGAGCTCAACGAGGAAGCTGTCGAGGCGACCAAAACTTTGCGCCAGGTCGAAGAAGTGCTCACGCAAAGTGAGGCCGCGGTCGTCGCCCGGGTCAACGAAAGCCGTGCCGCGCGCGATCTGATCCGTGACGCCAGCAAGAATGTCAGCCGCGCCCGCGATGAGCTTGCGAGTGCCGAACGGGCATCGGGCGAACTCTCCAACCGCCGCGCGGTGCTGAGCGAGTCCCGTGCCCAGGTCGGCGCGCAACTGTCCGAGACGGTGGAGGCGCTGGAGCAGGCCCAGCTTTCGCTCAAAGCCTGTCCCGACCTTGCCGGACTTGATGCCGCGCTGACCCAGATCAACGCCCAGGTCGCCACCGATCGCGGCGGTCTTGCCGAGGCCCGTGCCGCCCATGAAGGGCTGGAACGGGAAAATGCCGCCCGCGCCCGCAGGCTCGAGGCGATCGCTTCCGAACGGGCCAACTGGCTTGAGCGCGCCGCGAACGCGGAAAACCATCTCGCGGCACTGGCCGCCCGCTCGATGGAAGCTGCAGCCGAAGTCGCCGGTATTGCCGACGCACCCGAGGAAATCGCTGCCCGCAGGCGTCAGCTGATGCATCAGCTCACCGAAGCCGACAAGCGCCGTCAGGACGCCGCCGATACGCTGGCGCTCGCCGAAACCAAGTCACGCGAGGCCGACAAACTCGCCACCGAGGCGATCGGCGCGCTGTCGCAGGGTCGCGAGGGACGCGGTCGCGCCGAGGAACGGCTGATGGCCGCCAGGGAACGGCGCGAGGAGGGTGAGGCCCGCATTCGCGAGGCGCTCAATTGCGAACCTCACCTCGCTCTGCGCCAGACCGGGCTTGCTGCCGACGCACCGATGCCCGATCCGGCTCAGGTCGAGCGCAATCTCGAGCGCCTCAAGATCGAGCGTGAACGGCTTGGGGCGGTCAACCTGCGCGCCGAGGAAGAGCAGACAGAACTCTCCGAGCGCCTCGATCTGATCATCACCGAGCGTGAGGACATCATCGACGCGATCAAGAAGCTGCGCGCCGGAATCCAGAGCCTCAACAAGGAAGGCCGCGACCGTCTGCTGGTGGCCTTCGACATCGTCAACGCCCAGTTCCAGCGGCTGTTCACCCACCTCTTTGGCGGCGGTACGGCGGAGCTGCAATTGATCGAATCCGATGATCCGCTCGAGGCCGGGCTCGAAATCCTCGCCCGGCCGCCCGGCAAGAAGCCGCAAACCATGACGCTGCTCTCGGGCGGTGAACAGGCACTCACGGCGATGGCGCTGATCTTTGCGGTGTTCCTGACCAATCCGGCGCCAATCTGCGTGCTCGATGAGGTCGACGCACCGCTCGACGACCACAATGTCGAGCGCTACTGCAACCTCATGGACGAAATGGCGGCCTCCACCGAGACCCGCTTCGTCATCATCACCCACAACCCGATCACCATGGCCCGCATGAACCGCCTGTTCGGCGTCACCATGGCCGAGCAGGGGGTGAGCCAGCTGGTCTCGGTTGATTTGCAGACCGCGGAGCAGCTGCGCGACGCAGGTTGATCAGGGAAACCTTGTCAGCGCAGCTTTGCGGAGCATTGTTCTCGATCGCCACAGATCAAATCGCCAAGCGTAAGCAGATTGACCGCCTTCTCCTCAATGTCGATACTTCGCGTTGCCGGCCCACGGGCATTTCTGCCCTGAAGAGCCGTGTCGGGGGAGTTTGATGTCTGTCATTTTCTGGTTGCTGATTGGTCTGCTTGCGCTGCTTGCGCTCGGCTGGCTCTGGACACAAAAGCTGGCGGCTGACGCCGAAAGGGCTGTTCCTCCGGCGGGGCAGCGCATGCCGGTAGCGGGCGGCATGATCCACTACACCGACCAGGGCCCACGAGATGGCCAGCCAGTGGTGCTGATCCACGGCCTTGCCGGCAACATGCACAATTTCAGCTATGCTCTGGCTGATCGGCTTGCTGGCGGTTTCAGGGTGATCACCATCGACCGCCCCGGCTCGGGATACTCGACCCGCGATCGCGACGAACTGGCGGAACTGCCGGCCCAGGCAGCAATGATCGGCGAATTCCTCGACAAGCTCGGCGTCGACAAGCCGGTCCTGGTCGGCCACTCGCTCGGCGGTGCGCTGTCGCTGGCAATGGCGCTCGACCGCGGCGACAGGATCGGCGCGCTGGCCTTGCTGAGCCCGCTCACCGCGGTCATGCCCGGACCTCCGGCGGTGTTCAAGTCTCTGGCGATCCGGTCGGTGGCCTTACGCAGGCTGATCGGAAACACGCTCGCTGCTCCCATCACCAGACTGACAAGCGAAAGGGTCGTGTCTCAGGTCTTTGCGCCGGAAAAGGCACCTGCGGATTTTCTCGTCAGGGGAGGCGGCATTCTCGGCATGCGGCCTTCAGCCTTCATCGGCGCCTCGACCGATCTGCAGGGTGTAACCCTGTCGATGCCCGCCCAGGTCGGGCGGTATGCGGCCGAACTGAAGGTCCCCGGCGGCATTCTGTTCGGATCGGAGGACGCCTTGCTCTCGTCGGAGCAGCATGGACGGCCAATGCAGGCCCATGGGCTGCAGTTCGAGGAGTTGCCGGGGCTCGGCCACATGATCCTCGTCACCGCACCCGAGGCCTGCGCCGATTTCATCAGGCGCATGGCCGCCCTGGCTCGTTAGTTTGGCGCCGGCATGCCGCCGGACCAGACGCGTTACAACGATGAAATCAGGGCCTCGACGACCCGGTCTTGGGTATCATCCTCGAGATAGGGGTGCATCGGCAGGCTGAGGACGCAACCCGACAGCATGTCGGTGACGGGCAGTTCGCCGCCGGCTACTCCGTGGTGGCTGTAGGCATCCTGGCGGTGCAGCGGCTTGGCGTAGTAGACCGCGCTCGGCACACCCTTGTCCTTCATCCGTGCCTGGATTGCGGCGCGGTCGGCTGCCTCGGGCAGCTTGACGGTGTATTGTGCCCAGACAGACTGCAGCCCTTCCGGAACCACAGGCGTTGCGACATGGCCTGAAAGCAGCGATGTATAGCGTGCCGCGATGCGGTTCCGGGCTTCGATTTCATCGTCGAAAATAGCGAGCTTCTCGATCAGGATCGCCGCCTGCACGGTGTCGATCCTGCCGGTCATGCCGATGCGCACATTGTCGTACTGGTTGGCGCCCTTGCCGTGAAACAGGATCGAACGCAGCGTCTCGGCAAGTTCGGCGTCATCGGTGAAGACCGCGCCGCCATCGCCATAGGCGCCCAGCGGCTTGGCCGGGAAGAAACTGGTGGCGGTCGCCATCGCCAGCGTGCCGACACGGCGGTTGTGATAGCGCGCGCCATAGGATTGTGCGCCGTCGCCAAGCACCCAGAGCCCCTCGCGCGCTGCGATCTTCGACACCGCGTCATAATCGGCGGGAACACCGAACAGGTCGACCGGGATCACGCCCACCGGCGCATGGCCCGCAGCCCTGGCGCTTGCAATCGCGGTTTCGAGCGAAGCGGGGTCCATGTTGAAGGTTTCCGCGTCGACATCGACGAACCAGATATGGGCGCCGAGCCAAGCCACCACTTCAGCGGTGGCGACAAAGGTGAAGGCCGGGCAGAAGATCGCCTGGCCGGGCCGCACGTTCTTGGCCATCAGCACCATTGCCAGCGCATCGGTGCCCGAGGAGCAGGCAACGGAATGCGCCGCGCCGCAGTGGGCCGACAGCTTTGCCTCGAACTCGGCGACTTCCGGTCCCATGATGTATTGTCCATGGTCGAAAACCCGCGCGACGGCCGCGTCCACTCGGTCACGGATACGGGCCTGCTGGGCGGCAAGGTCGACAAAACGAACGGGTTCCGGGCTGCTGGATGTCATGAGGCGGTGAGTCCTTGGCGAAACAGGCTGGGTTGGTTCCGGGCACTGGCGGAAGTGCCGGGCGGGCTTTCAGTTCCTGTTACTTCTCCACGACGGCAGGGTCCATAACAAAGAGGCCTCTGCGGCATTCTGGACCGCGCTGTCCCCATCACTTTGCGTTGCCTTTGGTGACGGGCCGTGACACCGGCCTTTATGTCCGGGCACGTGTAACGGGCCCTGATCGCTGGCTGGCCGGGTAAATCGGTGGATGCCGGAGGGCGCGTTTGTGGCCGCGGCACCTGGCTGTCTTGATTCTCCGAAACAGGGGCTGCCGGGCCCAACCGCCTGAAAAGTCAGCACATGCGCGTTTTTTCGCATTGGTTTCAACATGTAACCTGTTTCAATCGATATAGAGGGAACTTGCTGCCAAGGGCGGGGTTGACCTGGCAACCGCGCACCGCATAAGCCTTGCGCCGAGGCCGGTCACGGGCAGTCTTGCTGACGGGCGACGTGGAGAATAAGCACATGACCAAATGGGTCTACACTTTTGGCGACGGGCAGGCCGAAGGATCGGCGGCTGATCGCAATCTTCTGGGCGGCAAGGGCGCCAACCTTGCCGAAATGTGCAATCTCGGGCTGCCGGTTCCTCCGGGCCTGACGATTACCACCGATGCTTGCGTCTGGTACTATGACAATGGCCGCAAGATGCCCGACGGACTTGAAGCTGCCGTCACGGATGCGCTGGTCAATGTCGGCAAGATAGCCGGCCGCGCCTTTGGCGATCCTGAAAAGCCGTTGCTGCTCTCGGTCCGCTCCGGCGCCCGTGCCTCGATGCCGGGCATGATGGACACTGTGCTCAACCTTGGCCTCAACGATGAAACGGTTCTTGCCGTGGCGCGCGATTCCGGCGACGAGCGTTTCGCCTTCGACAGCTACCGCCGCTTCATCCAGATGTATGCCGACGTGGTCATGGGGCTCGACCACGAAGTCTTCGAGGAAATTCTCGAGGACGAGAAGGCCCGCCTCGGCCATGAACTCGACACCGATGTCAGTGCCGACGAATGGCGCGTGATCATCGCCCGCTACATGGCGACCATCGAGGAAGAACTCGGCATTCCCTTTCCGCAAGACCCGCACCAGCAGCTCTGGGGCGCGATCGGCGCCGTCTTTGCCAGCTGGATGAACGCCCGCGCCATCACCTACCGGCAACTGCACGACATCCCGGCTTCATGGGGCACCGCCGTCAATGTCCAGGCCATGGTGTTCGGCAATCTTGGCGACCAGTCCGCCACCGGCGTGGCGTTTACCCGCAATCCCTCGACTGGCGCGAAGGAGCTCTACGGCGAGTTTCTCGTCAACGCCCAGGGCGAGGACGTGGTTGCAGGCATCCGCACCCCGCAATCGATCACCGAGGCCGCGCGGATCGAGGCGGGCTCCGACCGGCCTTCGCTCGAAAAGCTGATGCCCGGAGCCTTTGCCGAGTTCCTCGCCATCTGCGACCGGCTTGAAAACCATTACCGCGACATGCAGGATCTGGAATTCACCATCCAGGCCGGCAAGCTGTGGATGCTGCAGACGCGCTCCGGCAAGCGCACGGCCAAGGCGGCACTCAAAATTGCCGTCGACATGGCTGGCGAAGGTCTGATTTCCCGCGAGGAAGCGGTCATGCGCATTGACCCGGCTTCGCTTGACCAGCTGCTGCATCCGACCATCGATCCGCATGCGGCGCGCGACATCATTGGCTCCGGACTTCCGGCCTCGCCCGGTGCCGCCACAGGGGAGATCGTGTTTACCTCCGAGGAAGCCGTCGAAGCCGCCAAGGCTGGCCGCAAGGTCATCCTGGTGCGGGTGGAAACCAGCCCCGAGGACATTCACGGCATGCATGCCGCCGAGGGGATTCTCACCTCGCGCGGCGGCATGACCAGCCACGCAGCCGTTGTCGCCCGCGGCATGGGCACGCCTTGCGTCTCCGGCGCCGGGGGCCTGCGCATCGATGCGCGCAACGGCACGCTGGTCTCACTCGGTGCAACGCTCAAGGCCGGCGATGTCATCACGCTTGACGGCTCCACCGGCCAGGTGCTCAAGGGCGCAGTCGCCATGCTGCAGCCGGAACTTTCCGGCGATTTCGGCCTGATCATGGAATGGGCCGACGCCACGAGGCGCATGAAGGTGCGCACCAACGCCGAAACCCCTGCCGATGCCCGCGCCGCGCGCTCCTTTGGCGCCGAAGGCATCGGCCTGTGCCGCACCGAGCACATGTTCTTTGACGGCGACCGCATCACCGCCATGCGCGAGATGATCCTTGCCGGCTCCGAGGGTGGCCGCCGCACGGCGCTGGCCAAGCTGCTGCCGATGCAGCGCTCGGACTTCATCGAACTGTTCGAGATCATGAAGGGCCTGCCGGTCACAATCCGCCTGCTCGATCCGCCGCTGCACGAGTTCCTGCCCAAGACCGAGGAAGAAATCGCCGAAGTCGCCGGCGTGATCGGGGTCTCGGTGGAAAAGCTCAGCCAGCGCGTTGACGAGCTGCACGAATTCAACCCGATGCTCGGCCATCGCGGCTGCCGGCTGGCGGTCTCCTACCCCGAGATTGCCGAGATGCAGGCCCGCGCGATCTTCGAGGCAGCCGTCGAGGCGGCGAAATCGACCGGCGCGCCGGTCGTGCCGGAAATCATGGTGCCGCTCGTCGGCCTTCGCGAGGAACTCGATTTCGTCAAGGCGCGGATCGATGCTGTCGCCCGCGAAGTCATCGGCGAGGCGGGTGTCGATATCGCCTATCTCGTCGGGACCATGATCGAGCTGCCGCGCGCCGCCATTCGCGCCCATGCGATTGCGGAAGTGGCCGAGTTCTTCTCCTTCGGCACCAACGACCTGACCCAGACCACTTTCGGCATTTCGCGCGACGATGCCTCCTCCTTCCTGATGACCTATCAGCAGAAGGGAATCATCGAGCAGGATCCCTTCGTCACGCTCGACATCGACGGCGTCGGCGAACTGGTCCGCATCGCGTCCGACAAGGGCAGGGCGACCCGGCCCGACATCAAGCTCGGCATCTGCGGCGAACACGGCGGCGACCCGGCCTCGGTCAGGTTTTGCGAACAGATTGGCCTCGACTATGTCAGCTGTTCGCCGTTCCGCGTGCCGATTGCACGGCTTGCGGCGGCCCAGGCGGCTATCGAGAAAACCCGCACGGCCTGACACCCGATGCCTGAACCTCTGGAGAGGGGAAAGGCGAGGGTAAATCTCTGTCGGAGATTCCGGTTCCAAGAATCAGGGATTTCAGAGAACAGAAAACCAATCATGGCATCCGGGCTGTAAGTCCGGACCCTCTCAACGGTCTCGATGGATTGTATTTTGCAGATACATTTCATGGAGACTGAAGCAATGGACCTCGTCCCTCTGATCGACCTTATCGGCGAGCCGCAGACCGCGCTCGTGGGCGGCCTCGTGCTCGGGCTGGCTTTCGGCGTCTTCGCCCAGCGCAGCCGCTATTGCACCCGCTCGGCTGTTCTCTCCGCAATGGGCGACAGCGATCTCAAGCCGTTCGCCACCTGGGTGGCCGGTTTTGCCGCCGCAATCCTCGCGGTGCAGGCTTTGCTTGGCGCCGACATGATCGACGTGTCGGAAACCCGGTTCTTCTCCACCGCCCAGAGCCTGTCCGGAGCGATCATTGGCGGCCTGCTGTTTGGCACAGGCATGGTGCTGGCGCGCGGCTGCGTGTCACGCCTCTTGGTGCTCGGCGCGTCGGGCAACCTGCGCGGCGTCTTTTCCATCGCCGTCATCGCCGTGACCGCCCTTGCGACCTACAGCGGCGTGCTGGTGCCGCTGCGCGATGGCATCGGCGGGATTTGGAACACCGCTGCCATCGGCGGCAATGACCTGCTTGTCCACGCTGGCCTCGAACGCTGGGCGGGTATTGCGCTTGGCGCGGTTCTGGCGCTGGTCGCACTCGGCTTTGCGGTCAAGGCGCGCCTGTCGGTCTGGCGGCTCTCCGGCGGCATCATGATCGGCCTCACGGTCGCTGCCGGCTGGTACTTCACCTGGCAGCTTTCCACCCAGGTCTTCGAGCCGATCCAGGCTGAAAGCCTGTCCTTCATCCGCCCGCTCGCCACCACCGGCGAACTGGCGCTTGCGAGCGGCTTTGCCGGGCTTGATCAGGGTGTCCTCATCGGCGCGATCCTCGGCGCCTTCGTCGCGGCTTTGCTCTCGGGCGAGTTCCGCATCTCGACCTTCTCCGAGCCTGGCACGCCGCCGGTCTGGCGCTATGCCGCCGGTTCGGTGCTGATGGGCTTCGGCGGCATTCTCGCTGTCGGCTGCACCATCGGCGCCGGTCTCACCGGCGGTTCGGTGCTGGCGGTCTCCTCGCTTCTCGGCCTGGCATCGATGATGGCCGGTGCCGCGCTCACACAATTGCTGCTGCGCTCGCTTTCCCGCGAACAGCCTGCCTCTGCCGCAGTCGCTCCGGCAGAGTAGTCAAAACCGTCTCTGCCCCGGGCTCAATGCAAATGCCGCGGCAGGGCGGAACCTCTGCAGGCTCGCCGTCAGAACCCGTCATCCCGACAATCAGAGCTTTTCGAGCACCGCCACGAAGGCTCTTGCGAATTGAACCAGGCCGGCTGTCGCTGCGTCGGCCTCAGCAGTCTCGACGCGGTCGCCGCCGGCGCTGAGCAGCACCAGTCCGAACCGCCCGCCATTCTGCCGTGAGAGGCAGACAACGGCGATCCGCTGAGCATCCTCTACAAGCCCGGAAGCGGGAAGATCAAAAAGAAACTCGCCGCCGATCACCTTGGCGGCATCGCCGACAGCATCGGCAAATCCGCGATCGGCGATGTCGCTGAGATCGAGCGCAAGATCGAGTTCGACCAGATCCAGCGCCAATGGGGCAGGGCTGCCAGGCTTTCGCGCCAGTTCGTGTGAGTCTGGAACGGGGGCAGGCATTTCGCCTGCGGAAAGCATGGATGCCGGCCGTGTCGGGCCGTAAACGGGCATTGTCCGGGCGTCTGCCGCCATGGTGGATCTCCTTCGGAACCTCAAAACCTGTCCGGTCTGATCTGCCCCCCGGATGAATAGTCCGCAGCAAGCATGGCTGAAGTGAGGCGCTTGCCGCGGCAGCCATGAACGGCTAATGAATTCAATCACAACCAGTCGCGCATCCCGCGCTCCATCTGCCGGAGACCCTGGCCGCGCCATGCCCTTCCGTCCCGTCCGCCCGCACTCCATTGCCGCCGCCTGGTCGCGCAAACTCGGCCGCTTCGCCGTGCTTCTGGCGTTGATGGCGCTGGTGCTGCACCGTGTCGGAACGCTGGAAATGCCCAATGCGGTTGCCGCCATCCTGCTTTCGGCAGTGATCGCGGTGTTCGTGCTGGGGCTTTCGATGATCGGCTTCTTCATGCTCTGGCATATCGGCGCGAAAGGTGGCCACGCCTCGTTCAGCGGCATGGTCATGGCATTGATCATCCTGATTCCGGTCGGGCTTGCGGCCAGCCGTTTCGTGCTTTTGCCGCGGATTCATGACGTAACCACCGACATTTCAGATCCGCCGCAATGGCTTGAGCCCCCCGCGGTTTCCAGCTCTTGGATGCCGCGCTCCGATGCTGAAGACCCTGCCAAGCGCCGCCTGCAGGCGGGAGCCTACGCACAGGTCACCGGTCGGCGTTACGAGGGAGCGATCGACCGTGTGCTGCTTGCCGTTCAGGCTGTGGCCCAGGAGAAAAAGTGGACGCCGGTGGCCAATGTCGGGGTTGAGGCGCTGGTCGATGGTCTCGAGCCGAACCCTGCGGGCAACGAACAGCCCGACGAGGCAGGGACCTCGAACGGTGAGGCGGACCCGGCGCGGGCGCCATTGCCTGCGCCACGCCCGGACATTGAGAACGAGCCCCTGGCGCCGCTTCCAACCTTCGCGGTCATCCAGTACCGCGCCCGCACGTTGGTACTCGGCATCCCGCAGGATGTCCTGGTCCGCCTGTCGGAAGAGGAAGAGACCACCTTCGTCGACATGCGCGCGGCGACGCGGGACGGGGATCACGACCTTGGACTGAACGCCGAACTGATCCGCGCATTCCTGCAGGATCTTGACGTGCGACTGCTGGGGATTGCCGGCGGCTAACGGTCAGGTCAGGCGGGCCGGTACTCGCTGTGAATGGCCGGAGGACCCTCGGTCACCACTTCCCCGCGCCCGACCAGGTCTTCCAGATGCGCCAGCACCGACAGCGCCGCTGCGCCATGCAGCCGCGGATCGGTGTCGCGGTAGATCGCCTTGACCATGTCGGCAATCAGCCGGTCGCCTTTCTCTACGCGGCCGAACACGGCACGTTCACGCATGCGCCGGTGCGTCTTGAGCGCCCGGACGAACTGCCGCGGCTCCTTCACCGGTCCGCCATGCCCGGGCAGATAGAACCGGTCGTCACGCTCGAGCAGCATGTCGAGCGAGGCCATGAAATCGCTCATCGCCCCGTCCGGTGGTGCAATGATCGATGTCGCCCAGGCCATCACGTGATCGCCTGAAAAAACCATGTCGGTGTCGCCGCCGGTCAGTGCGAAGGCCGCATGGTTGGCGGTGTGTCCCGGCGTGTGCAGTGTTTCCATCGCCCATCCGTCTCCAGAGATCACGTGGCCGTGGCCGGCGGCGATATCCGGCACGAAATCCATGTCCGCGCTTTCCTTCAGTGGATTGACCTCGCCCGTGTAAAGCGGCCGCGCCGCCCGGTGCGGTCCCTCTGCCACCACCGTGGCGCCGGTCTTTTCTTTCAGGCGCGCGGTCAGCGGTGAATGATCCCGGTGGGTGTGGGTGACGAATATGTGGCTGACCGGCCGGCCCGCGATCGCCGCTTCGAGCGTGCGCCAATGGCTCTCGTCCTCCGGGCCCGGATCAATCACCGCAAGTGTATCGCCGCCGACAATGTAGCTGTTGGTGCCGTGAAACGTCAGCGGCCCGGCATTGGGCGCGGTGACCCGCAAGATGTCCGTGGCAACGGGCACGGCCTCGCCATGGGCGGGCTCGAAAGTCTTGTCAAACTGCGGTTCGGTCACGCATCTCTCCGGTCTGTAGCTCGATCCGGCCTGTCGTGCCGGGGTCGGCGGTCCTTTGTGGACGGCCCTGGATTTGGGCCGGACTGTCTTGCTGTCGGACGGCTAAGTCAATATACCGCTTTCAATGAGCGGTCGCATTGGCGCGCTCTTTCGAAATTTCCGGAGATAGATCCATGGCCACTGTTCCCGCCCGTTCGTTCGCACAATCGCTTGCCCCCGAAGGCGTTGCCGCACGTTACGCCACCTACGGCGCGCTCGTCCTCTTCGGCAGCCTGCTGATTGCGCTTGCCGGCAAGGTCACCGTTCCCTTCTGGCCGGTTCCGGCAACGCTGCAGACGCTGGCGATTTTCGTCATTGCCGCTGCCTTCGGCCGCAAGCTGGCGCTGGCGACACTGGCCGCCTACCTCGTCGAGGGTGCTGCCGGCCTGCCGGTGTTCACCAATGGCGGCGGCCTGGCCTATTTCGCCGGCCCCACCACCGGTTACCTCGCGGGCTTCGTCGTCGCCGCCGGCCTGACCGGCTGGGCCGCCGACCGCGGCCTTGACCGCAACGCCTTCAAGCTGTTTGCCGTCAACCTGGCCGGCACCGCCATCATCCTGCTGCTCGGCGCCGGCTGGATCGCCATCGCCTTCGGCCCGGAAAAGGCGCTTGCCTGGGGCGTCGGCCCGTTCATCGCAACCGACGTGATCAAGGCAGCCCTTGCCGCGGCCGTGGTTCCCGCCGGCTGGCAGATCGCCAACCTGTTCCGCCGCTAACCGCCGAAACAGACCGCAAGCCCCCCAAAGGGCTGCGGACCGAAAATCTGAAACCCGTGCGGCGACCGGCCGCGCGGGTTTCTTTTCATCGTGGATAATCCTCGATCCCGTGCGGTTTCCGCGCTTGTGATCGGACGCGTCATTTGCTATCCCCCCGATGCTTCCGGGCGTTACCGGTTTGCGCCGGGCGGACGATCCGCCTGCCCGGGGAAGCGTTGGGGTATAGCCAAGCGGTAAGGCAGCGGTTTTTGGTATCGCCATCCCTGGTTCGAATCCAGGTACCCCAGCCACCTCTGATTTCAGCCGCCGATCCGGTTTCCGCGCCCCGCACCAAGCGGCGTTTCCCGCTACGAACCGAACCTGCCGAGAAAGACCTCCGCCTCCGCCAGTTCCCCGGGCGTGTTGGCGTTGAAGAACGGATCGGGCGCGCCGTCGTGCTCCGGCTCGAAATCACAGAAGACCGGGTCGTGCCGGGCGGCCCAGACCTGCACCTTCATCGTCTCGCCGCTTGCGAGCCACCGTGCGAGGTCCTCGCGCAACGCCACCGGCCACAGCCCGACCACCGGATGCCGGTTGCCGTTCGAACGCGCCAGAACGATGCGCCCGGGGCCCGAAATGGCGCTGAACCGGGCGACCAGATCGAGCGGCAGGAACGGCGTATCGGTGGCGGCGCTGACCAAATGGGTCACGCCGGGCAGTTCCGCCGCCCATTCCATCCCGGTCAGCACGCCGGCCAGCGGGCCGAGATGGCCGCCGATCGTGTCGGGCAGCACCGGCAGTCCGTACTCAAGATAGGGCGCCGGATCGGAGTTGGCGTTGATCGCCAGCCGTTCCACCTGCGGCGCAATCCGGCCGATCACCCGCTTGATCATCGGCTGGCCGGCAAGCAGCTTAAGCGGCTTCTCGCCGCCCATCCGCCGCGACAGGCCGCCCGCCAGGATCAGTCCGGCAATCGTGCTGCTCAAGCTTCTTCCCCCTGGCTTGCCTTCCGCGATGCTACAGCGATTTCGCTTAAACACCAATCCGGACGGGTCCGTGACCGCGACTTCATTCTTGACTGCCCTGCCGGGGTGTCCTACCCCGATTGCAAGTGAAGTTTAAGTCTAAACAAGGCCTTGGGAAGGCACTTGCGGAGCGCCATCCGCATGGCCTTGCTCGGGTTTTCAAATGCAGCTGCCGCGGGCAGGCCGGTCCACGCTTCCCGCGGTCCGGCACTTTCAAGGAATGACGATGATTGATCTCAAGAGCTTCGGCGACCTTTCGACCCTCGACCTCGGCGCATTCGCGCCCAAACCGACAAGCTTCACCGATGGCCAGGTCGAGGCGGCAAAACAGCTCTGGGCTTCTGACGACGGCGTGAGCCAGGTCGGCGTCTGGGAATGCACGCCGGGGCGTTTTTCCGCCGACCGGACCAAGTCCTCCGAAATCTGTCACATTCTCTCGGGTTCCGCCACGGTTGTGGGCAAAGAGGGCGGCGACGAACGCAGGATCGGTCCGGGAGACATCCTCGTTCTGCCGCTTGGCTGGGAAGGCGAATGGACCATCCACGAGCAGGTCCGAAAGACCTACGTGCTGACCCGCAAGCCCTGATCGCAGCCCTGCCTCTGTTCCGTTTCGTTGACGCACATCAATGCTCCTCCTTCCTGCCGCCGCAATACTGGCGGGCAGGGAGGATTGCTGATGTGGGATACCATCAAGAAACCCGAGGCGCTTCGTGCCCAGGCGCAATTGACGTCCGGTGTTCGCGCCGGGCTTTCCTGGGCGAAGATCGAGGATGAACTGCTCGACGGCCTCCCGGACGGTGGCCTCAACATAGCTTATGAAGCAGTCGACAGGCATGTCGCCAACGGCTTCGGCGCTGACACGGCGCTCCGGTGGCTGGGCAAGTCCGGTGATCGCCGGGATCTCAACTATGCCGATCTGGGCGCTGCGTCGTCCCGCTTTGCATCAGTGCTTGCCGGGCACGGTCTCGGCCGCGGGGCCCGGGTGTTCTCGCTGCTGGGGCGCCAGCCCGAGGTTTTCTACGCCGCACTCGGCACACTCAAGGCCGGCATGACCTTCACGCCCCTGTTTTCCGCCTTCGGGCCCGAACCGATCCAGACCCGCATGGAGATCGGCGAGGCTAACGCGCTGGTGACCACCGAAGCCATCTACCGGCGCAAGATCGAGCCCTGGATCAAGGACATCCCCTCGATGCGGCTGGTGCTGATTGTCGGCGATGACGCGCCGGAAGGCTGCGTCGCGCTTGGTCCAGCCATGGAACAGGCATCCCCAGAGTTCGACACGGTGCACACGCAGCCCGAAGACGAGGCGCTGATTCACTTCACCTCGGGCACCACCGGCCGCCCCAAGGGCGCCGTCCACGTCCACAAGGCGGTGGTCAACCACGCTTCCACCGGCCGCTACGCGCTGGAGCTGAAGCCCGGCACGGTCTACTGGTGCACCGCCGATCCGGGCTGGGTCACCGGCACGTCCTACGGCATCATCGCGCCGCTTGTGAACCGCGCCACCCTGGTCATCGACGAGGCCGAGTTCGACCTCGAGCGCTGGTACGCCACGCTTGAGCGCGAGAAGGTCGAGGTCTGGTACACCGCACCCACTGCCATCCGCATGATGATGCGGGCAGGCAGGGACGCCGCCAAGGGCCACGACTTCTCGGCTCTGAGGTTTCTTGCTAGCGTCGGCGAGCCGCTCAATCCCGAGGCCGTGGTCTGGGGCAACGAGGTCTTTGGCCTGCCGTTTCACGACAACTGGTGGCAGACCGAGACCGGCGGCATCATGATCGCCAACACCATGGAAATGGATATCAGGCCCGGCTCGATGGGAATGCCCCTGCCGGGGATCGAGGCGGCGGTGGTCACCGTCGAAGGCGGCAATGTGAAGCCCTGCAAACCCGGCCAAATCGGCGACCTCGCATTGAAGGCTGGCTGGCCGTCGATGATGCGGGCCTACCTGCATGAGGAGGCGCGCTATAAAAAGACCTTTGCCGGCGACTGGTACATCTCCGGCGACCTCGCGATGCAGGACCAGGACGGCTATTTCTGGTTCGTCGGCCGGGCCGACGACCTGATCAAGTCGTCGGGGCACCTGATCGGGCCGTTCGAGGTCGAAAGCGCCCTGATCGAGCACGAGGCGGTGGCCGAGGCCGGCGTCATCGGCCTGCCGGACGAAACCGCCGGCGAGGTGGTCAAGGCCTATGTCTCGCTCAATCCGGGCTTTGAACCGTCTGAGGAGCTCGAGAAATCGATCCGCGGCCATGCCCGCAAGACGCTTGGCCCTGCGGTCGCCCCGCGCACCATCGAGTTCCGCAAGACCCTGCCGAAGACACGATCGGGCAAGATCATGCGCCGCCTGCTCAAGGCGCGCGAACTGGGCCTGCCCGAAGGCGACATTTCCACGCTGGAGACGGACGAGTCATGACCAAGGCCGAAAAGACCCACCTGACGCATGCCCATGTCACCGAGCTGCTCAAGGGCATGATCCGCATTCGCCGTTTCGAGGACAAATGCGCAGAGCTTTACACGCAGCAGAAAATCCGCGGCTTCCTGCATCTCTATGATGGCGAGGAGGCGATCGCCATGGGGTTGATCTCCGTTCTCGGCGAAAACGACCGCATCGTCGCCACCTACCGCGAACATGGCCATGCCCTGGCCCGCGGCGTGCCGATGCCGCAAGTGATGGCCGAGATGTACGGCAAGGCCGAGGGCTGCTCCGGCGGTCGCGGTGGCTCCATGCATCTGTTTCATGCGCCTAGCAACTTCTTCGGCGGCAACGCCATTGTGGGTGGCGGCTTGCCCCTGGCGGGCGGGCTGGCGCTCGGCGACAAGCTTGCGGGCGCCGATGGTGTGACCGTCTGTTTCTTCGGCGAAGGTGCGGTCGCCGAAGGTGAGTTCCACGAAACCATGAACCTCGCCGAACTCTGGGATGTTCCGGCGCTGTTTGTCTGCGAGAACAATGGCTACGCCATGGGAAGCGCGCTGGCGCGCACGGAATCCGAGACCGATATCCACGCCAAGGCAGCCGCCTACGGCATTGCCTCGGAAGCGGTCGACGGCCAGGACGTGGTCGCGGTCGAAGCCGCCGCCCGCCGTGCCATCGCCAGCATTCGCGAGACCGGTAGACCCTATTTCCTTGAGTGCCGCACCTATCGCTTCCGCGCCCATTCGATGTTCGACGCCCAGCTCTACCGCGACAAGGACGAGATCGCCAGCTTCCGCGCCAAAGGGCCGATCGTCCGGTTCCAGAGTTGGCTGCTGGAAAACCACCTGCTTCAGGACAGCGACATCGCTCGCATCGAGGCCGAAGTTGACGCTGAAATCACGGAGGCCGTGGCCTTCGCCGAAGCCGGAACCTGGGAGCCGGTGGAAACGCTGACCCGCCATGTCATCGCCGACGATGCGCCGCCGCCGCCGGTTCCGGCTGCGCCATCGGGAAAATCCCAGGAGATCACCTACCGCGAGGCGGTCAAGCAGGCGATCCGCGACGCCATCATCCGCGACGAGCGGGTTTTCCTGATGGGCGAGGATGTCGGTGCCTATGGCGGCTGCTACGCGGTAACCAAGGGGCTGATGACCGAGTTCGGCGAGACCCGCATCCGCGACACGCCCTTGTCCGAATCCGGGTTCACCGGCTTCGGCATCGGCGCCGCGGCAGCGGGCTTGCTACCCATCGTCGAACTGATGACGGTCAATTTCTCCCTGCTGGCGCTTGACCAGATCATGAACACCGCCGCCACCATCCGCCACATGTCCGGCGGGCAGTTCGGCGTGCCCCTGGTGATCCGCATGGCGACCGGTGCGGGCAAGCAGCTCGCGGCCCAGCACTCGCACAGCCTCGAGGGCTGGTACGCCCACATTCCCGGCCTTCGGGTGCTGGCACCGGCCACGGTCGAGGATGCGCGCGGCATGTTGTGGACGGCGCTGCAGGACCCGGACCCGGTGCTGATTTTCGAAAACGTCATGCTCTACAACATGACCGGCACGCTGGATGACGCGGCGGGTGCGGTGGACATCGACCGCGCCGCGGTCCGGCGCGAGGGCAGGGATGTGAGCCTGATCACCTATGGCGGCTCGCTGTGGAAGACGCTGGAAGCAGCCGAGGCGCTCAGCAAAGAGGGCATCGAAGCCGAAGTGATCGACCTGCGCAGTCTGAGGCCGCTGGACGACGCCACCATCATGGCCTCGATTGGCCGCACCCGCCGGGCGGTCATCATCGACGAGGGATGGCGCAGCGGCTCGATCTCCGCCGAGATCATCGCCCGGATCAACGAACAGGCCTTCTGGCATCTCGACGCGCCGCTGGGACGGGTCTGCGCCAAGGAAGTGCCGATCCCCTATCCGAGCCACCTCGAAGCTGCATCGATCCCGCAGGTTGCCGACATTGTCGCCGCGGCCCGTGCCGCGATGGGCAGGGGCAAGAGCTGATGAGCGTCTTCGTCATGCCCTCCCTCGGCGCCGACATGGAGGACGGCAAGCTGGTCGAATGGCTGGTCAAGCCCGGCGACGCGGTCCATCGCGGCGACGTGGTCGCCGTGGTCGAAACCCAGAAAGGTGCCATCGAGATCGAGATCTTCGAGGACGGGATCGTCCAGTCGCTCGAGGCCGAACTCGGCGCCACGCTCCCCGTCGGCGCGACGCTCGCCTTGATCGGTGACGCAACCGCTGCAGCCGCGCCGGAGCTAAAACCGGAGCCGAAGCCCGCGCCACCGCCGGTCGCCGCCCGGCAGGCCGCGCCGGCTGAGCCGCAATCCGCCGAAGCCAAGCCTGAACCCGACCCCCAACCGGCACCCGTCAAGGTCTCTGTACCCGAGCCGCAGCCGGTCACGGTCGAAGCGAAAGCCCCGCTGCCGGCCACGCCGGAGCCCGAGACCCTTCGACCGAAGCTAGCGGAAACGCTGGCCGCACGCCACGAGATCGAAGTTCCTCCGTCTTCCGCTCCTATACCCCTCGCGACCGGGACCGGCAGCGGCGTAGCTGCATCTCCGGCTGCCAGAGCCCTGGCGGCGGAGAAGGGGATCGATCTGGCCGGCGTCACCGGCTCCTGGCCGGGCGGGGCGATTGTCCTCGCCGATGTCGAGCGCGCTGCCGCCGGCACGGCTGAAGCACCCGCACCGCGCACGCCGCCGGCCAAGCCCGCCAGAGGCTTTGATGTCGAGGCCATGCGGCAGGGCATCGCAGCGGCAATGACCCGGTCCAAGCGCGAAATCCCGCACTACTACATGACCCATGAGGTGGATCTGCAGCAGGCAACCGACTGGCTGGCCCGCATGAACGCCAATGTCGCCCCGGCCGACCGGCTGCTGATGGGCGCGCTTTTCGTCAAAGCCACGGCCCTGGCGGCAAAACAGGTCGATGGCCTCAACGGTCATTTCGACAAGGACGGTTTCACCCGGTCCGAAACCGTCAATGCCGGCGTTGCTGTTGCCCTGCGCGGTGGCGGGCTGGTGGCCCCGGCGATCCCGGCTGCCGATCGCTTGAGCCTCGCCGAACTGATGGCCGCGATGCGCGACGTGGTGGCGCGGGCGCGCGCGGGCCGTCTGCGCTCGTCGGAGATGACCAGCGGCACCATCACCATCTCCAGCCTTGGCGATCGCGGCGTCGACCAGATGACCGGCGTCATCTATCCGCCGCAGGTAGCCCTTGTCACCTTCGGAACGCCGCGCGCGATGGCCCGGGTGCTGGGTGACAGCATCCAGATCCGGCAGGCGGTCGCTGTCACGCTTGCCGCGGACCACCGGGCCAGCGATGGCCGGCGCGGCGCCCGTTTCCTCACAGAGATAGACAAACTTCTGCAATCCCCGGAGGCCCTATGAACCGCGACACGCTCTACGCCGTTTTCATTGAAGAACTGGTCAACGTGGCCCCCGACCTCGATGCCGGCACGATCAACAGGGATGACCAGTTGCAGGACGATCTCGAGCTCGATTCCATGGACGTGCTCAACCTCGTGGCGGCACTTCACGACAGGCTGGGGATCGATATTCCTGAGGATGACTACCTCCAGATCGAGACGCCGGCCAAGGCCGCGGACTATCTCGCTGCCAGGTGTAAATAACGTCGCTCATGGCTCAGATGAATGACGCTGGTGCGCAGGGCTTTTCCTGCAGTCCGGCGCCGGCGATTGGCATTTCCGTCTTTACATCGAATATAGTTTATATTAAATATAAAAGGATACTGATGTTGGAAGGAAAGGTTTCGCCATGCGTTATGCCCGCGCCGAAGGGGCGCCCTACACCCCGATCTATTTTCTCTCGAGTCTTGGGGCTGGCGGCCTCGCGATCTCGTTCTTCATGTATCTGATGTGGATGACTCCGCACAAAGGTCAGCCGATTCCCTCATTCACCACCTTGCAGGCCGCTCTTGCCGGCGGCGATCTGGCTACTCAGGCACTGATCATTGCCGCGGCGCTCGGGATCATCGTTTTTGCCTATCTGCACGTGCGTACACTGCTTTGGAACGTGCGGGAGTACTTCGCCTGGAAGCAGACTGCGGGATATGAGGCCTTCCTGAAATCCAACAACCAGAGCCAGCTCACCGCCATTCCGCTGGCGTTCGCCATGTCGATCAATGTCGGCTTCATCATCGGTGCCGTGTTCGTGCCCGGTCTCTGGGAGATTGCCGAATACCTGTTTCCTGCAGCTCTGGCGGCTTTTGCCGTGACCGGATACTTCGCGCTCAAGTTCTTCGGTGGCTTCTTTACCCGGGTTCTCACCGAGGGCGGCTTCGACTGCGCGCGCAACAATTCCTTCGGCCAGCTGCTGTCCGCCTTCTCGCTGGCAATGGTTGGCGTCGGCTTCTCCTCGGCGGCGGCCATGAGCCACGTCAAGCTCACGTCGGCGATCGCCTTCATGGGTTCGGTCTTCTTCCTTGTTGCGGCCATTCTGCTTGGCGCGATCTTCCTGGTGATGGGCTTCCGCGCCATGATGGAGCA
The DNA here is from genome assembly GCF_024105735.1 of Parahoeflea alexandrii. Classification (GTDB taxonomy): domain Bacteria; phylum Pseudomonadota; class Alphaproteobacteria; order Rhizobiales; family Rhizobiaceae; genus Hoeflea; species Hoeflea alexandrii. The sequence goes on from NZ_JAAAML010000003.1 coordinate 213,444, forward strand.
CTCTGCCGAGCGTGAGACCACACCGACGCTGTGGATCATCATTCCTTTCATCACCGTCATCGGCATCGCGTTCTATCGTCTCAACAAGGGGCTTGATCACAATTTCGGCGTCGAGTTTTCGGCCGGATCGGCGTTCTCGCTGCTGACCGTCCTGTTCTCGATACAGCTGGTCTTTGGCTTGCTTGGCTACATGGTGATGCGGCGGTTCGGCTATTTCGAGCATTTCGTCTCCGGTGAAGGCCGTTCACCCGGTGCCTATGCGCTGATCTGCCCCGGCGTTGCCCTGTTCGTGTTCGGCAATTTCGTCATCAATGCGGGCCTGGTGCAGATCGGGATCCTCGAAACCTTTTCGATCGCCTGGTTCGTGCTCTACGCACCGCTGCTTTACCTTCAGGTGAAGACCATCGCCGTCTATTTCCGCCTCAACGGCAAGATGCTCGGCAATCACCCGGCTCATCCGGCATCCCCTTTGCCGGCCGAGTGAACCTGCAGCAATGAGGCCGCCGCTCCGTCTGATGGACCGGCGGTCTCGGCGCATGTTGACGCAGAAGCTTTGAAACACTTGCGAGTGCCAGATCGGGGGTATATTCCTCCGGGAAGCCAATCATCGGGTGAGGACATGATCGGGAAACGCGGGTTGACACGCAGATCGGGACTGGTGCGCATACTCTGCGCGCTGTCGCTGCTGCTTGTCGCCTTCGCTCACAAGCCGCTCGTGATACCTGCCGCTGCCTATGACGGCGTCGAGATCTCCGACTATGTCCTGCCGGACGGCACGCTGCCCGATCTGTGCCTGACCGGTGCGGCGGATGACACCCATCATTCCGCATCCAACAAATGCGAAGCCTGCCGCATTGTCTCTTCGGTTGATTTGCCGTTTCCCCTTGACGGCTATGTGGTCAACCGGCTGAGATCGGCTGCCGAGCGGACGGTCCCCCAGGACGTCCGCTTCACACAGCCTGTCCTGCGCGCCAGCGCTTCCCCGCGCGGCCCGCCTCAATTCTCCTCCTGAATCCCGCAAGGCTCGCCTGAACCTGCACCTTTTGCAGTCTCTGTGCGCAGTCCTGCACGCTTGGCCGTTGAACCGGCGTCGCTATGACCGGTCGCAAGCAGGGCCAGGCTCTTTCAAACTTCAATCCGTTTGACCAAACCCCGCCCGCTCCGGGCACAATCAGAAAGCAAAAATCATGAATCGCATTGCCCTTCTTCTCTCCGCCGCTGTGCTTGGCCTGTCCTCCAGCTTTGTTGCTGCCGGTGACTACACGCTCGGCTCGCTCGAAATCGAGCAGCCCTTTGCCCGTGCCACACCGCCCAACGCCCCGGTCTCCGGTGGTTACATGACTATCCGCAACTCCGGTGCCGAAGCCGACCGGCTGATCTCGGGCGAGGCGGCTTTCGCTGACCGCGTCGAGATCCATGAAATGGCCATGGAAGGTGATGTCATGAAGATGCGTCAGCTCGCCGACGGTCTGGAAATCCCGGCCGGTGGCGAAGTCGTGCTCAAGCCCGGCGGATACCACGTCATGTTCATCGGCATCGACAGCCAGTTCAAGGACGGCGAGACCCGCAACGTCAAGCTCACCTTCGAAAAGGCCGGCAGCATCGATCTCGAGTTCGAGGTCAAGGACATCAAGGCGATGCAGGGTCATATGAAGAAAGACGGCCATGGCAACATGGACCACGGCAAGATGAAGCAGGGCGGCTAGGCGATGAAGGATGGCTCCGCCACGCAATCAGGCGCTGGCGACCGCAGTCCGCGCCTGAAGATCGGGCTCTGGGCGGCTTCGGCCGCCCTGTTCCTGCTGTCCCTGGCATTCCTCGGCTGGCAGTATGCCGTCCGGGGAACCGACCAGTCCCTGACCTCGGGCATGAGGCTCGGAACCGAATTCGAGCTTGTCGATCACAATGGTGCATCAATCACTGAGGCCGCGTTCGCCGACAGGCCGACACTGCTTTACTTTGGCTTTACCCGCTGCCCCGAAGTCTGCCCGACCACGCTTTACGAGATGGCGGGCTGGCTCGACGTGCTTGGCGAGGAGGGCAGGGACATCCAGGCCTTTTTCATCTCAGTTGATCCCGGGCGCGACACACCCGAGATCATGAAGGGCTATTCGGAAGCCTTCACCGATCGTGTCATGGGCATTACCGGCGATCCCGCCGAAATCGACAAGGTGGTCGCCGCCTGGCATGTCTATGCGGCGAAGATTCCGACCGATGATGGCGACTACACCATGGATCACACGGCGTCGGTGTTTCTCGTTGACCGGAACGGCGTCTTCAAGGGCACCATCGCCTATGGCGAGGATCCGGAGACGGCCATTGCCAAGCTCCGACGGCTGGCGGCGGGCTAGAGCAATTCCACAGAAACCGGGAACCGGTTCCGCTGAAGCTGCGTGAAAAACCAGAGCATTTCCGGTGAAAACGGCACCACCGAAAATGCCCTGGGCCGGATCAGTTTGCAGCCGACCTGTCGGAGATCAGGCTTCCGTCTTCCAGGGCATCACCGGGATAGAGCAGCACCTGGTCGCCGTCGCTCAGGCCCGAAAGGATTTCTGCGCGCCGGTCGGTCATGTGTCCGATTTCAACCGGCGTCACCCGCGCACGCCCGTCTTCCATTCTGAACACGGCCCAGTCGCCGCCCTCCCGGTAGAGTGAACTCACTGGAACCTGCATGACCGCGTCGGAGGACCAGATGATCAGGTTGGCAATCACCCGGAAGCCATGACCGAGATCGGCCGGCGGCTGCTGCTTCAGGGCGATGATGGCATTGACCCGTTGCTCGGCAATACCGAGTGCTGACACCTTGGTGAAGCCGGAGGGTTCGACGCGTTCGACTTCCGCCTCGAGTGTGCTGGGGCCGCCCCAGTCCGTGATCAGCGCCTGGCTACCGGGACGGATCTTCACCGCGTCCGCCGAAAGCACATCGACCGTGATCTCCAGATCGGACGGATCGCCGATCTCGGCGATCAGCTGGCCGACCGAGGCTGCCTGCTCGCTCTTGGCGTTGAGCGAGAGAATGATCCCGTCGATCGGCGAGACGATGTTGACGCAGCACTGGTCGTTGCCGGCCGCGATGGGCGTTTGTCCGGGCTGGGCCAGCCGGGCCTGGGCGCTCGCCAGCTCAGCCCGCCTGAGCGCGATCATCGCTTCGGCGGAGCGCACCTGCGCGTCGGCAAGCTCGACTTCTCCGACCAGCCGCTCCAGTTCGCTTTCCGAAACGATGTTCGTTTCCGCCAGCTTCCGTGCCCGTTCCTGGCTGGCGTGGGCGAGCGCGCGCGATGTGCGGGCGCGGGTGAGCTCCACTTCGGCCACCGCAATGCTCGACCGCGCCGCATCGATCGCCGCCATCAGCTCGGTCCGCGTCCTGGTGTCGAGGAACGGCGGGTCGAGCGGATGGATCGAGGTGATGCTCTCTCCCGCGGATACCGGGTCGCCGACCGAGTACTTAACGCGGTCGAGATGTCCTGCAATCGGCGAGGAGACCGCGTAGACATTGCGGATCCGCGTGATCCCGTCTTCCGCCACGCTCACCTGCATCGGTCCGGTTTCCACACTCGCAAGGTCGACGAGGATCGGCTTTTCGCTGAAGCCGATGTAGAGCCCGCCGCCGATGGCGGCTGCGACAACCAGTCCCGCGAGGCTTCGGGCAACAACAGAGGTCATTGTTTCAGTCCCTTGTTTTCAAAACACGAATGAGATCAAGCCGGTCGATGCGGCGGCGCACGATCAGGGCAGACAGCAGCGCGCCGCCAAGCACGATAAGGCTCGATATGGCGTAGGTGGGCGGATTGATGATGAGTGGTATCCGGAACAGGTCGCTTTCAAAACCCTTGGCAACCAGCACCGAGAAACTGCGGCCGATCAGCCAGCCCAGCGGTTGCGCCAGAATCACCATCACGCCCAGCTCTGTCAGAAGCACACTCGACACTTCCCGGTTGGTGAAGCCGAAGACCCTGAGGCTGGCCAGTTCCCGGGCGCGCTCGGACAGCTGGATCCGGGCGGAATTGTAGATCACGCCGAAGGTAATGATGATCGCCAGCGTCACATAAATAGTTATGCTTATGCCGATGTTCTCCTCGATCACCGCGCGGAAACGCTTCAGCGAAATCCCCTGCAGGGCCACAGAGGCGATTGCCGGGGTTTGCTTGACCTCGTCATAGAGATCCTGGAGCCGCGACTCGTCCACGATCACCCGCGCGCCCGATATCCGGCTGCCCTGACCTGACAGCCGGTCGAGCGTCTCTCGGCTCATGTTTGCCGTCAGTCCGACATAGCTGTTGGTCACCCCGACCAGGGGTACAAGCACCTTGCGGCCCTGTCCGTCATTGAGCTCGACCTCGACCTTGTCTCCGGCCACGAGACCAAGATGACCGGCCAGGCGTTCCGACAGCAGGATACCCGCCGGCGGCAACCTGATCGGCGCGAAATCCCGGTCCAGCACCCGGCTGATATCGGTGTCGGGGTTGGACGCGATGATCTGGACATTGCGCGACCGGTGGCCGTTTCTGAGCGTCGCGGCTTCCGCGCGGAACGGTTCCGCCGCCATCACGCCGGGCAACCGGGCGACGTCCCGGATTGCATCCTCCGGGCGGTCCATTGCAAAGGTCAGCGTCGCGTCCTGGCGGTCTGCCCTGAACCAGATGGTGTCGATCATGTGTTCGACCGAATCGAAGGCGAACAGCGAGGTGATCAGCAACGCCACGGGAAGGGCAGTCCCGAGTGTCGTCAACGCCGTGCGCAACGGCCAGCGTACCAGGTGTCGCAGCGCCATCACGGTGAGTTGCGAGAACGGCAGCCGGAAACCGCCGGAGGAACCGCTGAACAGGCTGCGGTAGCGGGTCGGCGCCGGAGGACGCATGGCCACCGCCGGTGCCAGGCGCACCGCGCCTGATATGGCGTTGGTCGCTCCCACAAGCGCGGCTGCGAAGGTGACCAGTGTCGAGATCACGTAAAGATCCGGCTCCTGCGAGAACACCAGAAATGGAAACGAGTAGAACTCGCCGTAAAGCGAGGCCATGCCGTGCCCCAGCCGTGTCCCGGCAATGCCTCCGATGGTCACCCCGACCAGAGAAATCACAAGTGTCAGCTTGGCATAGTGCCAGGCAATTGCGGTGTTGGCATAACCAACCGCCTTGAGCAGGCCGATCTGTTCCCTTTCGAGCGCAATCAGCCTGGAGAGGATCATGTTGACCAGGAAAGCCGCGATGAACAGGAAGATCGGCGGGATCACCTGCGCCATGGCCCTGAGCTGGGTCAGTTCGGAATCGAGAAACGCATCGGACATGTGATCCTTGCGGTCATAGGCGCCGGTCCCGCCATGCGGTTTGAGAATGGTGTCGAGCCGGGCGATGACATTTTTCGCATCGGCGTTGCGCGACAGCGTGAGCGAGACGTCGTTGAACGCTCCCTTCATGTCATAGGCCGCTTCAAGCACCGATCGGTGCATGTGAATGACGCCGAAGCGCTTCTGGTCGGGCACCATGTCGCCGGGCCCGATGGCATAGACATACTCCGGAGACAGGGTGATCCCGGTGATCGAAAGCGGGCGTTTGCGCCCGTTGATCAGGACATCGAATGTGTCGCCCGGGCGAAACCCGTGCGCCTCGGCAAACGCTTCGATGATTGTAGCTTCATTGTCGCGCCCCGGTTCGGGAAGCCGGCCGGAACGCAGATAGAGCCGGTTGACCGCCGGTTCGCCGTGGTCGGGCATCGAGATCACCATGCCCGTCGCCGGCTCGGCAATGCCGGTGATGTCGATGATCACCGGATTGACGATGCGCGTCGACACCGCCGAAACGCCGTCGATCGCTGCGATCTCGGCTTTCAGGCTTTCCGGCGCTCGCGTGGCAGCCGCAAAGATGTCTCCGAAGCGGGTGCGGTCGTAGAAGGCGGCACGGGTATCCTCCAGCGCCCGGGTGGCGCCGAGTGCCAGGATCAGGGTCATGACACCGCAGGCCATGACCAGCGCGACGGCAAGCGATTGCGCCCACAGCCGGCCGAGATCACGCAACAGCTTGCGATCGAGCATGCTCAACCGGTTCACCAGCTCACCTCCGATGGCTTGATGCGCTCGGTATTGAGTTCGCACGAGGCGATCCGGCCGTCCAGGAACGAGTAGACACGGTGAGCGATCTTCCGGATGCCGGCATTGTGGGTGATGATCGCGGTGGTGGCACCGGTTTCCTCGTTCACCCGCGCCAGAGCCTCGAGCACGATGATGCCGGTGGCCGAATCAAGTGCTCCCGTCGGCTCGTCGCACAGCAGCACTTCGGGACGTTTGGCGATTGCCCGGGCGATGGCCACGCGCTGCTGCTCGCCGCCGGAAAGCTGGGCTGGAAAATGGCTCATCCGGTTCTCCAGGCCAACCAGTTCCAGCGCTTCCGATGGCGACATCGGGTTGGATGCCACTTCGGTGATCAGCGCGACATTCTCCCAGGCGGTCAGGCTCGGGATCAGGTTGTAGAACTGAAACACGAAACCGACATGGTCACGCCTGTAGGCCGTCAGTTGCCGGTCGCTGGCGCCTGCCAGCTCCTCGCCCTTGAACCGGACAGATCCCGAGGTTGGCCGGTCGAGCCCCCCGACGATGTTGAGCAGGGTTGATTTTCCACTGCCCGATGGCCCGAGCAGTACGGCCATTTCCCCCGTTTCCAAGGTCAGGTCGACACCGTTGAGTGCCCGCACCTCGACCTCGCCCGTGGTGTAGACTTTTGTCAGCCCCGAAATCTCGAACACCGGGGCCGGGACTGGATCTGGTTCCTGCATCATGCGCGGGATACTAGCCCACCCGCCGGGACAGTCCTTGATTCCTGTCAATTGGCTTGCTCGCCCGGGGAATGACCGAAAGCCGTCACAAATCAGTGGTATCCGCTCAGGCCGTCGTGCAATTCGCGATAAAATGCGACATCTTGCATCTTTAGAAGCGATGCGCGGTGGAGTAGTATGAACCTGATCGGGGGACGCCATGGATATTCAACGCAAGGACGTACACAATTCGGACACGCCATTGCTGTGCCAGGCTTGTGAAAGCCGTCACCGCGGTGTCTGCGGAGCCTTGACCAGCGAGCAGCTTCTCCAGCTCAGCAAGCATTCGAGCCGGCGCACGGTCGAGCCCGAAACCGAACTGGTTGGCGAAAGTCTGCAGACAAAGAGCTACTCCAACATCATTTCCGGCGTGGTCAAACTGTCCAAGATGATGGCCGATGGGCGCCAGCAGATCGTCGGTCTGCAGTTTGCTCCCGATTTTCTCGGTCGTCCCTTCCGGCAGGAAAATGGCGTCAGCGCGCAGGCCGCCACCGAGGTCAAGGTCTGTTCCTTCCCGAAGGCGGCAATCGAGCGGATGATTCGCGAAATGCCGGAACTCGAGCACAAGCTGCTGGAACAGACGCTGACAGAACTCGACGAGGCGCGTGACTGGATGCTGACCCTCGGCCGCAAGACCGCGGGCGAAAAGGTCGCGAGCTTCCTGTTGCTGATTGCCACTCATGCCTTCCCGGACAATGAGAGCGACACGGTGACGTTCGATCTGCCGATGAGCCGCACCGACATTGCCGATTTCCTTGGCCTGACCATGGAAACCGTCAGCCGCCAGCTGACCAAGCTGCGCAAGGACGATGTGATCCGCATCGTCAACAATCGCCATGTCACCATTCCGGACCTGACACGGCTGTCCGACCGTGCCGGCTTCTAGCAACCACGATTTTCCGGCCGAAAGCACCGCGCCGGGTTACCTTCTGCCGTTCCGCGTCAATTCCTGCTTGAAACCTCCCTTTTCTGGTCTACGCTCGGCCTCCTGACGGTCTTTGGGAGGAGGCTTGCATGGAGTTTGACTATGTCATTGTCGGCGGCGGGTCCGCCGGCTCGGTGCTTGCTGCCCGGTTGAGCGAGGATCCGAAGGTCTCGGTCTGCCTGCTGGAAGCCGGTGGCGACGGCAAGGGCATTCTGGTGAGGGCGCCGATCGGCGTCGTGGCGATGCTTCCCGGCAGGCCGAAAATCAACAACTGGGCATTCGAAACGGTGCCGCAGCCGGGGCTTGGTGGCCGGCGAGGTTACCAGCCTCGGGGTCGGGCGCTGGGCGGATCCAGCGCCATCAACGCCATGCTCTATGTGCGCGGCCACCCCAGCGACTACGATGACTGGGCAAAGGCCGGATGTGATGGCTGGAGCTGGTCGGATGTGCTGCCGGTGTTCCGCCGCTCCGAGCGCAATGTCCGGGGAAGCGACGGCCTGCACGGGGATGAGGGCCCCCTGCAGGTGGCCGAGCAGCGGACTCCGCGTTCAATCAGCCACGCTTTTGTCGACGCGGCCGCAGAAGTGCAGATCCGTCGCAATGATGATTTCAACGGTCCGGAGCAGGAGGGCGCGGGCCTGTTTCAGGTCACCCAGTTCTGGCAGGATGGCAAGCAGGGCGAGCGCTGCTCCGCCGCCGCGGCCTATCTGCACCCGGTGATGAACAGGCCCAATCTGACGGTGATCACCGGCGCCCACGCCACCAGGGTGTTGATCGAAGGTTCTCGTGCCACCGGCGTGGCCTACCGCAAGGCCGGGGCCGAGCAGCAGGTCAGGGCGCGCGCCGAGGTCATCCTCAGCGGCGGGGCCTTCAACTCGCCGCAACTCCTGATGCTGTCGGGCATCGGACCCGGAGAGCATCTGCGCTCGCGCGGCATCGAAGTGTTTCGGCACATGCCGGGCGTCGGCCGGAACCTGCAGGATCATCTCGATTTCATTTACACCGCCAAGACCCGTGACACCGACGTTCTGGGCCTGGGCGCGGTTGGAACATACAAGCTGATCCGCGACATCCTGCGCTGGCGGCGCGATGGCTCGGGCATTGTCGCCACGCCGGGAGCTGAAGCCGGTGCCTTCATCAAATCGGATCCGGAACTGGCAAGGCCCGACCTGCAGCTGCATTTCGTCGGCGCGCTGGTTGATGATCATTCGCGCAAGCTGCATTGGGGCTATGGCTATTCGTGTCATGTCTGTGTGCTCAGGCCTCACTCCCGCGGTGAAGTCGGGCTGAGCAATCCTGATCCGCTCAGCGCCCCGCGCATCGATCCGAAATATCTTTCCGACGAGCGCGACGCGGAACTGATGCTCAAGGGGGCAAAGATCACCCGCAAGATCATGGACGCGCCGTCGCTGCGCAAATACCGGCTCAGGGAAGTCTATACCCGCGAAGGCATGGATGATGCGGAGCTGATGCAGCATATCCGGGCGCGCGCCGATACGATCTATCACCCGGTCGGCACCTGCAGGATGGGTCGCGACGATATGGCGGTGACAGACCCTCAGCTCAAGGTTCACGGATTGAAAGGGCTGCGTGTCGTCGATGCCTCGGTGATGCCCTCGTTGATCGGCGGCAACACAAATGCGCCGACAATCATGATTGCCGAGAAGGCTGCGGACATGATCCGGGCAGAGGCGCGCGCCTGACCCGTCCTCGAGACCGTGCAGCTCTCGACCAAACCAGACCGCTACAGCCCTCTACATCCGCTGCGCGCCAAGAGTCAGAATTCGCTCCAGTTCTCCGCCTTCACGGTCGTGGCGGCGGAACCGAAACCGGCGCTCACCCTTACTGCAAGCTGGGACTGCGCCAGGGTGGGTTTGGCGCGGGAGGTTGCGGCCGCCACCGGTGCGGTGGCGCGCGCTGCTGTTGTTGAGCCAAGCTTGAAACGGCTGACCAGCTCGAACAGAGCATCGGCTTCCTTGGCCAGCGCGTGACTGGACGCCGTGGTCTGTTCCACCATAGCCGCGTTTTGCTGGGTACCCTGGTCGATCACGGTCACCGCCTCGTTGATCTCCCTCAGGCCCACCGACTGTTCCTTCACGCTTCCGGCGATCGCTTTGATGTTGAGGTCGATGCTCTGGATCTTGCCGACAATCTCACCCAGCGAGTGGCCGGCCTTGTCGACCAGCGAGACACCGAACTTGACCTGCTCGCTCGACGATGTGATCAGGCCCTTGATGTCCTTTGCCGCACTGGCCGAGCGCTGTGCCAGCTCACGCACTTCCTGGGCCACAACCGCAAAGCCCTTGCCGGCCTCGCCGGCGCGCGCGGCCTCTATGCCCGCGTTGAGCGCCAGGAGATTGGTCTGAAAGGCGATTTCATCGATGACGCCGATGATCTTGGACATTTCCTGCGAGGAGGATTCGATCGCGCCCATCGCCGTCACGGCTTCGGTCACGATCTCGCCCGAACGCTCGACGTCCGTACGGGTCTCGGCCACAAGGGCTGCGGATTCGGCTGCGTTCTGCGTTGCCTCGCCCACATTCGTGGTGATTTCCTCGAGTGCCGCCGCTGTTTCCTCGACCGAGGCAGCCTGCCGCTCGGTCCGTTGTGCCATGTCGTCGGTGGCCGAACGGATTTCCGCCGAGCCCGATGAAATGCTGCGTGCATTGGCTTCCACCGCGCTCATCGTCGACCGAAGCTCGGCGAGCACGTCGTTGAAGTCCGCGCGGATCTTTTCCATGGTCGGCACGAAAGGCGTGTCAAGCGTCTGCGTGAGGTCGCCGCTTGCCAGAGCCCTGAGCGAGCCGGCAAGATGCGATATCGCGGTCATGCGGGCGGTCACGTCGGTGGCGAATTTGACCACCTTGACCACGTCACCCCTGTCATCGACGATGGGGTTGTAGGCGGCCTGGATCCAGATCTGCTTGCCGGACTTGCTGACCCGCATGAATTCGTTGGATGAGAAACGGCCCGCGGCAAGGTCACTCCAGAAGGTTTGGTAGTCTTCACTGGTCGTGTAGGCGGGGTCGCAGAAAATCCGGTGATGCTGGCCGATGATCTCGGAGAGCTCATAACCAAGCGCAGAACAGAAGTTTTCGTTTGCCGTGATGATCGTTCCGTCCGGTTGAAACTCGATAACGGCCTGCGAGCGCGAGATCGCCGAGAGTTTTGCGGCATCCTCGATCGCCTTGAGCTTGGTATGGGTGATATCCGTGGCGAACTTGACGACTTTGACCGGTTTGCCGCCCTTGAGAACCGGATTGTAGGAGGCCTCGATCCAGATCGCACGACCGTTCTTGGCGAAGCGCTTGTATTGGCGCCGTTCGAATTTGCCCGAGGCGAGTTGCCGCCAGAATTCCTGGTAATCAGCGCTCGTGGCTTCTTCCGGATCAACGAACATACTGTGATGCTTGCCGACGATTTCCTTCAATTCGTAACCCAGGGCCTGGCAGAAATTCTTGTTCGCCGTCAGGATCTTGCCTGTCAGGTCAAACTGGATGATGGCTTGTGCTTTTGACAGGGCTTCCATGATGCTGGTGCAGTCATTGTTCAGGCCGAAATACGAACCCATTGTCTTCCCTTTCGTCACAAATCAAGAGCCCCTAAATATTAGGGGAAAGTATAAATTGCATTGGACTTTAGTGCTTCTTGATGGAGAGGGCTTGCAACAAGTATGACTGCCGTCCACCGCGAGACTTTTCTTGGAGAATATCTTTTTCACCAAATTTTTAACGAACGAATAAGGGTTTAAGGCGAGATCTTTAGGTCTGTCTAATTCGCGCATCGTTGGTAGGCGCGTTCTGATGCAACCTCACAAGGTCGGTCGTGATTGGGATTGGTGGTTGCCATTTTGACCCATGTGATGATTGTTGCGCGAAGCACAGCCTTTTTGACGCCAGCCGGGAGCCATTCATATGACCGTTCGCATTGCCGTTCTCACCGTGTCCGACCGCGCCAGTCGCGGTGAGTATGAGGATCTGGGCGGCCCGGCGGTCAAGGCATGGCTCGAGCGGGTGATGTCATCGCCTGCAGAGATCATTGTTCATGTCATACCCGACGGCCTGGAAAGTGTCCGCGACACGCTGATCCGCCTGTGCGACGAGGAGCGTGTCGACATGGTGTTGACCACCGGCGGCACCGGTCCGAGCCCGCGTGACCTGACGCCCGAAGCCATGAAGCAGGTGATGGAGAAGGAACTGCCCGGCTTTGGCGAGCTGATGCGCAAGGTGAGCCTGGAGCAGGTGCCCACCGCCATCCTGTCGCGCCAGACCGCGGGTACGCGCGGCAAGACGCTCATCGTCAATCTGCCCGGCAAGCCCGGCTCGATCGACACCTGCCTGACGGCCGTCTTCCCGGCCATTCCGTTCTGTCTCGATCTGATCGGGGCAGGGCGCATCGAGACCCGTGACGAGATCCTGAAAGCATTCCGCCCGTCGAAGTGACGGGCGGAAGCGGTTTTGACAATGACCCGGAAGCCTCGGATCAGGTCCGGAGCACCCGGTAGATCGCCGGGATCACCAGAACGGTCAGTGCCGTCGACGAAGCCAGCCCGAACAGGAGCGAGATCGCCAGACCCTGGAAGATCGGGTCGGTCAGGATCACCGCAGCCCCGATCATCGCCGCAAGCGCGGTCAGGATGATCGGCTTGAACCGGATCGCGCCGGCCTCGATCAGCACCGGTGTCAGCGGCGTGCCCGGAACATGGGCATGGCGGATGAAATCCACCAGCAGGATCGAGTTGCGCACGATGATGCCGGCAAGCGCGATGAAGCCGATCATCGATGTCGCCGAGAACGGTGCTCCGAAAAGCCAGTGGCCGATCAGGATGCCGATGAAGGTCAGCGGCACGGGGGTGAGGATGACCAGAGGCGCCTTGAACGAGCCGAACTGGGCGACCACCAGGATGTAGATCCCGAGCAGGGCCACGCCGAAGGCGGCGCCCATGTCGCGGAACGTCACCCAGGTGACTTCCCATTCGCCGTCCCAGAGCAGCGTCGAAACCTGTTCATCGGTAGGCTGGCCGTTGAGTGCGATCACCGGCTTCTCAAGATCTGTCCAGTCCATCGCGTCGAGCGCTTCCTGAACGGCGATCATGCCGTAAAGCGGGGCTTCGTAGGCGCCGGCCATTTCGGCCATCACCATTTCGGCCGCCCGGCCATTGTGTCGGAACACCGGAAACGACGACCGCTCGGTAGACACGTCCACCACATCTCCCAGTTCCACGATCGACCGGTCGCCCGGTAGAACGTTGGCCGGGATCGGCGTGGTGAGAAAAGCCTCGTCGACCATGCGCTCGGACCGAGGGCGTTCAAGCCTTATGGCGATCGGCGTGCGTCCGCCGCCCCGATGCGAATAGCCCACCGTCTGGCCGGTGTTGAGGATGCCGATGGTGTCGAACACGTCCTGTTCCTGGACCTTGAAGAACTCGAGGTCATCGGTGGAGATCTTCACCCGCGCCCGTTCTGCCGGCTGCCCCCAGGAATTGTCGATGTCGACGATGAAGTCGGCGGAGCGGAAGGCCTCTTCCACCCGGGCCGCCACGGCGCGGCGGGTTTCGGCGTCCGGACCGTAGATTTCGGCCAGCAGCGTCGCCATCACCGGTGGGCCCGGTGGCGGCTCGACCACCTTCAGGCTGGCGCCCTCGGGCAGCGGAATGCCGGCGATGCGCGAACGGATATCCAGTGCAATCTCGTGGCTTGAGCGGTCCCGCTCGCTCTTGGCGGTCAGGTTGAGCGCCACATCGCCCATCTGTGGTTCCGAGCGCAGGAAGGAGTGCCGCACCAGCCCGTTGAAGTTGAACGGAGCGGCGGTTCCGGCATGGGTCTGGGCCGATTTGACTTCCTCGAGCTTGAGCACTTCCCGGGCCACGGCCTGGGCAACGGCGTCGGTGGCTTCCACCGAGGTGCCTTCCGGCATGTCGATGACCACTGACAGTTCCGACTTGTTGTCGAACGGCAGCAGCTTCACCGTCACATCCTTGGTGTAGAACAGCGACAGCGACCCGAGCGTCATGACGCCGACGATCAGCAGGAAGATCCAGGAACTGGTCTTGCTTGCAAGCACCGGGCGCGCCGCGGCGCGGTACATCCTGCCCAGCAGGCCGCCACTCTCGGCGCCTTCGCCATGACCGTGATGCATAGGCGCCCGTCCGGCGATCTTCAGCATCAGCCAGGGCGTCACCATGACCGCCACGAAGAACGAGAACACCATCGCCGCCGAGGCGTTGGACGGGATCGGGCTCATGTAGGGGCCCATCATGCCTGAGACGAACAGCATCGGCAGCAGGGCTGCGACCACGGTCAGCGTGGCAACGATGGTCGGGTTGCCGACTTCGGCGACAGCTTCGATGGCCGCCTGCTTGCGGTCGCGGCCATCGCCCATGCCCCAGTGCCGGGCGATGTTCTCGATCACCACGATGGCGTCGTCGACGAGAATGCCGATCGAGAAGATCAGCGCGAACAGCGATACGCGGTTGAGCGTGTAGCCCATCACCCGCGAGGCAAACAGCGTCAAGAGGATGGTGACCGGAATGACGATCGCCACAACAAGCGCCTCGCGCCAGCCGATTGCCAGCCAGACCAGCACGATGATCGACACCGTGGCCAGACCCAGATGGTAGAGCAGCTCGTTGGCCTTCTCGTTGGCGGTTTCGCCATAGTCGCGGGTCACTTCGACCGCCATCGAATGCGGGATCAGCGAGCCTTCCAGCGCCTCGGTGCGTTCGAGGATCTGCTCGGCCACCAGCACCGCATTGGCGCCGGCGCGCTTGGCAATCGCCAGCGTGACGGCAGGCTTGCGGTCAATTCCGCCTTCGACCCCGTCTTCAGTCCCGTTCTCGGAACGCGTCACCGTGGCGACGATGCGCGCGGTGCTCTCGGTGGCGAACGAGATGTCGGCGAGATCGCGCACATAGACCGGCCGCCCGTCACGCGTGGTGATCAGCAAATTGCCGATCTCGGCAGGAGCATAGAGCGTCTCGCCCACCATCAGTTCGGCCGATTTTCCATCGATCGTCACCTGGCCCGCCGGGAAGGCCCGGTTGGCGCCGCTGACCTTGCCGGCAAGCTGCTGCAACGTCACGCCGTTGAGCGCCAGCCGCTTCGGATCGGGCGCAATGCGGATGATCTCGTCGGTGTCGCCGACCAGGTAGGTCAGCCCGACATTGTCGATCTTCGAAAGCTCGGTCCTGAGTTCGCGGGCCACCCGCGTCAGGTCGTTGGCCGAAACCGCGTTCCCGGCTTCTTCCGAGGGTGTCAGGGTCAGTGAAACAATGGCGACATCGTCGATGCCGCGTCCGACGATCATCGGTTCGGGAATGCCGACCGGAATCCGGTCAAGATTGGCGCGCACCTTGTCATGCACCCGCAGGATGGCCGAATCCGTCTGCGTGCCGACGATGAAGCGGGCCGTGACCAGCACCTTGTTGTCTGATGTCTGCGAGTAGACATGCTCGACCCCGTCGATGCTCTTGACGATGGTTTCGAGCGGCTCGGTGACGAGCTTTACGGCGTCGTCGGCCTTGAGGCCGGGGGCGCCGAGCATGATGTCGACCATCGGAACCGAGATCTGCGGCTCTTCCTCGCGCGGCAGTGTCAGAAGCGCCACGATCCCGAAGGCAAAGGCCGCGAGCAGAAACAGGGGAGTGAGGGGGGAGACGATGAAGCCACGCGTCAGCTGGCCGGCAATCCCCAATCCGGAGGTCTTCATGGCCGCACCACCTTGTCGCCGGCCACGACGCCACTGATGACTTCAACCAGACCGGCATTCTTACCGTCCTGGACCGCGCCGAGAATGACCGTGCGCTCGACCACGTCTCCGTTGTGGTCCTCGACAGACATGAAATCGACGCCGTGGCGGTTGACCACAGCCTCCAGAGGCGCCAGCAGCGCCATGCGGCTGCCGATCGGCACCTCGACCAGAATACGGGCATTGACGAAGGCCGTGTCGAGCTTGTCGACCTCGACATCGGCGATCACCCTTCCATTGTCGATCTGCGGATAGACCTTGGCGAGCCGCCCGGCGGCTTCCTCCCCGCCTGTGGCAAGCCGGATTTCTGCGCCGGCTTCGAGTTCGCCGGCAAATCGCTCTGGCACCGCAAGGCGGAGGAAAAAGCCGCCGGAGCCGATGGTTGCCACCGGTTCGCCCGGCATGATCACGGAGCCGCGGCTGGCGGGCACGGTCAGCACCCGGCCGTCCGCGGGCGCAACAACCGCGCCCTCGGTTTCCTGCTGGGTCAGCACCGCCCGTTGGGCTTCAGTTGCGGCGATCTGGTTGCGCGTGACCTCGACATCGGTCGACAGCTGCGCCAGCCGCTGCCGTGTCACCACGCCCTGGCTGACCAGGGTCTCGCCGCGCGCAAACTCCGCTTCCGCCGTCTTGAGCTGTGCTGCGAAGGCAGCAAGCTGCGCATCGAGTGCAGCGATCTGGAAGGCGATCTTGTCGTCCTTGACCAGGCCGAGTTGCTGTCCTGCGGTCACCAGATCGCCCTCACTAATGGTCAGTTCCTGGATCACGCCACCGATCCGGGCACGCGCTGGCACGATGTCGCGCGATTCGACGCGCGCCTGTACGGCTTTCCATTCGGTGATTTCGGTGGGCGACAGCGTCAGCGTCTCGGCCTGCGCGACACTGGCGGAGACGGAGACAAGAAGCGCAAAGCTGAGCATTTTCATGGGTTGCCTCATTTCGATCGGTCCGGATGGATAGCGGCGAGCATGATCATGGAATGACGGGCTGTCATTGCGCGAGATCAATCGCCGCTATCCTGTTGGTGACCTATATAGGCGCTTATATATAAGATCGCAAATATAAAATAGATCGAGCAGAAGGGAGAGGGCCCTTGGGGGCAGAGAGCGGGGCGTGGGCTCGGGATTGGAGGCTCTTCGAGCGACGCCCGGATCACGTCCGGAGCGGCGGTGGATTGCTAGGCAAGCTTGTCATCAAGCAGGTGCACCGGAAACAGCATGGCGTTGATCAGCCGGTAGAACTCCGCGGCCGAGGCGGTCCGGTCCATCTCCATGTCGAAATGGAGATGCTGGTCCTTCAGTCCCTGGAAGCGGGGCAGTTTGGGATTGCGCCTGAATTCCGGCTTGAAGCCGGCCAGCCCTTTCTTGCCGCGCCATTGCGTGATCGCCTGGGCATAGGCGGCCTTTCTGGTGTGGAATTCCTCGCCCGACGTCGCGGTCTCACAGTCATGGGCGCAGGCCTTGATAAAGCCTGCTTCCCATCCTTCGAGCTCAATGCCGCAACGCTGCTTGAACCGTTCCATGCTCAAGGCAATGGCTGCGGCGTTGCCCATCCCGGTGGTGAAGGGAAAGCCCTCAAGCCGAGCCTCTGCCTCGGGCAATGCGTGTTCCGGTGTTCCCGCAAGGCCCTGCACTGAAAGGGGCCGTTCCCAGTACACCATGCATTGCGCCATCAGCACGGTCTTGCACAGGCTGTCGGTTTCGGGCGCCTCCTGCTCGAAATAGACATCCGAGAACGCTGCCCGTATTCGCTCCAGCAACTCTCGCCTGACGGCGCCGTGCCAGGCACCGAAGAAGCAGTCCGGCCGTGCGCCTGCATCTGCCCAGTAGAACAGCTTCTGCATCATGTCCTTCTGCTGGGGCAGGTTGAGACTGCTGCCGGTGCCGATCCGGGCGATCTCGCGTCCCGCGCGCGCTGCCGGCCAGACATAGCCGGCCCGGCTCCATGACAGCGCATCGGCCTGCGGCACGCGCTTGAGCGTGGCTTCCAGCACCGCGCAGATGTCAGGGTCGGCGTAGTCCGACGCCTCGATCAGGCAGATCCATTCGCCGCGCGTATGCGGGACCATCCAGTTCCAGCAGGCAGCCTTGCTGGCAGCTGCTGCAAGTTCGCCACTCGCGGGCCCGGGCGACATGACGGTCAGGCGGGGATCAGACTGTTGGGATGCAAAGCGGGACAGCGGTTCGGTGTCGCTGGAAAAGTCGCCGATCAGGATCTGGAAATCATCACGCGCATTGCCCAGCATCTGCCGCACGGAATCAATGACTGCGGCCTGCGATCCGGGACTGTGTCCAAACACGGGAATGCAGATCGAAAGCAGGGTCACAGGGCGAACACCTTTGTGCCTGCCAGCAGGTTGTCCATCGGCATGATGACATGTTCGGCAAAGCGGTAGAACTCTTCCGGCGTGGTGGGTCCGAGCTCTGCCTCGCGCACATGCAGCGTCTCGTCGCTGACCCCGGAAAGCTGATTGATGGTCTTGGGCGGTGCAAAAGCCGGCGGCTTGAACATCGCGGCCCACCTGCCGCCCTCCCACGCCGCAAAGCCGCGGGCAAAGCAATCAACCTTGGCGTCATATTCCTCGCGGGTATGCGAATAGCGGCATTCATCCATCGCGGCATGGGCGAAGTTGGCGCCAAAGCCCGCGAGATCAATCCCGTAGGTGTGGCAGAACCAGGTGGTGGTGGTGGCGATGCTCAGGCACAACGATGCGCCTGAACCGGCCAGCCGGAACGGGAAGAAGGGCTGGTTCAGGCTGATGCCGCCGGTCGTTTCCGTCTCGAAAGTGGCGAGCCTCGTCCCCATCGTCTCGCGCGACACTGTTGCCGCTGAATTGGATGCGGCGCAGGCCCCCAGTACCGACAAGGGTCGCTGCGAATGGACGATGGCCCTGGCAGTGGAAACGACCTTGCAGCTGCTTTCCCAGTCGACATTGGGGTGTTCGAAATAGCGGCCGCCATAGCTTTGTTTGACTCGCTCCATCAATGAGCGCTTGATCGCTCCGTGATAGATGCCGACCCCGACACCCGGATGCCGCTTGCGCTCGCTCCAGCGGTACAGCTGATCAGCCAAGGCCTGTTTTGACAGGATGCTCGCACCGCTTGCCAACGGAATGCGGGCCAGTGTGGGCGCCGGACGGTTGTCAGGCCACTGGAAGGTCATGCACTCCCAGCTGATGGCATCTGCATCGCGGTACTTCACCTCGAAAAGGCGGGTCAGCTCGGAAAGCCGCGGATCGACAAAATCATCATCGCCGATCACCGTGATCCAGCGGCCCTCTGTCTGCTCCACCGCCCGTTCCCAGTTGTTCACCATCGGCAGCACAGCCGGGGCAGGGGGGATCAGCCGGAATCGTCCGTCCTTGAGTTGCTTGTTGAGGAACGCGTCCAGCGGGCCCGGATCATCGGAGTTGTCGGCAACGATCACCTCGAAACCGCGGCTTTCACTCGCCGCGAGCGCCTTGATGGTCTCGATGCAATAGCTCTGGCGGTTTCGCGTCGGCAGGCAGATTGACAATTGTACCATGAAGAGCCTTCGTCGACGGTCGGTTCCCCTGAACCACTAGCCGATGAAACTTGCGTTATGCTTGCCCGAACCGATCTCCGGCGACGGCATCAGAATGCCTTGCCCCGTGCCGAGACCGGCCAGAGGCATTCAACCTTGCCGTTGCGCAGCCCGACATACCAGTCATGAAGATTGCAGGTCGGGTCGCAATGGCCCGGCACCAGCCAAAGCCTGTCGCCGACCTTGAGTGCGCCGGCAGGATCGGTGATCTGGCCGTGCTCGTCCGAACACTGGACATAGCCCACGTCGCCGCGCCCGAACACCACCGGCAGGCCGCTATCGACGGAGAGCACCTTCAGCCCTGCGTCACACACCGCCAAGTCGGTTTTGACATGGCTCATCACCGATGTGAGAACAAACAGCGCGTTCTCGAATTCGCCGTGGTCCAGGCGCTTGCCGTCCAGATCGAGAATGCGGCCGTAGTCCGCGTCCATGAAGGCATAGGACCCGCACTGCAGTTCGGTGTAGACGCCCGAATTGCCTTCGAACGCAAAACTGCCCGTGCCGCCACCCGTGACGCTGTCGCACTTCACGCCGGCAGCTTGCAGCGCCGCCAAGACGTCTTTGACGAGAGCAATCGCCGCATCGGCCTTGGCCCTTCGGTCCCGGTGATCTTGCAGGTGCTGCATGGCGCCCTGATAGGCCTGGATGCCCGCAAATATCAGGCCCGGGGCGGCGTTGACTGCTTTGGCCAGCGCCACCACCTCTGCCGGGTCCGTCACCCCGCAGCGACCCGCACCGCAATCGATCTCGACGAGACACTCAAGCGTGGTGCCATGCCGAGTGACTGCCTCTGAAAGCTCTGCAACATTCACCGGATCATCGATGCAGCAACTTACGCGAGCCCCCAGCTTTGGCAGTTGCGCCAGCCGGTCGATTTTCAGCTTGCCGCGCACCTGGTTGGAGACGAGCACATCGCAGATGCCGCCACGCACGAACGCCTCCGCCTCAGAGACCTTCTGACAGCAGATCCCGGTCGAGCCTCCGATTGACTGCTGCAGCTTCGCCACGTCGACGGACTTGTGCATCTTCCCGTGAGCGCGCAGGCGCATACCCATCTCCCGCGTGCGCCCGGCCATCCTGATCAGGTTGCGCTCCAGTGCATCGAGATCGAGCACCAGGCACGGCGTCTGCACATCGGCCTCGTCCATGCCGGGCAGGGCAGGGATATCATAGCCAACCGTCAGTCCGGCGAGATGGGGTTCGGTGTTCACGGTGTAACCTTTCCGTGTCCGCAAGGCGCGCGCATCGGGATCTTCCATGCGATGAGTATGACTTCGCTTTGTTTTGACGGGAAGATGCGATTCCGCTTTTGCGCGCCGCGTGTTGACCCGGCCCGAGCGATCGGCTCTTGTGTGCGGTAGAGGCTTTGGGCAGAGGTGCAGACGAGCATGACACATGGCGGCAACGGTCAGGGCAGAAGATTTGCCGGAAGGATTGAACCATGAGATGGGCACTGGTGGATTTCGGGCATCCGTTTTACCGGCCGCTCACGCGCCGCATCATCATTTTTGCTTTGGTCCTGGCATGGACCGTGGTCGAGTTCTTCTCAGGCTCCACCGGTTGGCTGCTGTTCTTCCTGGTGCTCTCCGCTTATGTCGGCTGGGGGTTTTTTCTTTCCGGCCAGCCCGATCAAGCTGCTGAGGATCAGCGCGGCACGCCGCCGCCTCCGGGCTCCGGCAAGGACGGCTAGACCTCCGCAAGCTTCTGATACCCTTCTGTCCGGCGGCAACCGCGATACTGATCCCGACGGGTCGCTGATTTCATCAAGAAGGGGCTTGTGGCCACGCCTGCCTCGGTCTATAAGCCAGCCCGCTGGTCACGGAGTGTAGCGCAGCCTGGTAGCGCACGTCGTTCGGGACGACGGGGTCGGAGGTTCGAATCCTCTCACTCCGACCAGATTTTTCCCGATTTTGCTGGTCCTATGGTTTGTCGCCACTTCATTGGTATGGGCTTGTCACGGCCAAAGTGGTGCCCGACACCTTCTCTTAACGGCTTTTGCCTATGGTCTCCGAACATAGCGAGCGAGAGACCAAAATGACTGACCGGAAGACGTGCGAAGGGTGCCGAAACGGTGCAAAATTCGCGGCTGACATCACCATGGCTTTCCAGCCGATCTTGGATGTCCGGAATAAGCGCATGTTTGCCTACGAGGCACTCTTGCGTGGCGCGGAAGGTGAGGGCGCAGGCGTCCTCCTGTCCCAGGTCACCGATGCGAACCGCTACGCTTTCGACCAGAAATGCCGGGTGACGGCGATCGAGCTTGCGACCGCGCTCGATCTCGCTGAACATGATGCCTACCTCTCCATCAATTTTCTGCCCAACGCGGTCTATGAACCCAAGGCCTGTATCAAGTTGACCCTGGAAACCGCGATGCGGACCGGATTTCCGGTCGAACGGATCATGTTCGAATTTACCGAATCCGAGCGCGTCGACACGGCGCATCTGCTCAACATTCTTCACGCCTACCGCAATCTGGGCTTCAAGACGGCCATCGATGATTTCGGTGCCGGCTATGCGGGCCTCGATCTTCTCTCCAAGTTTCAACCCGACGTGGTCAAGCTCGACATGGGTCTGATCCGGGATATCGACGGATCTCCGGTCAAGGCCACCATGCTTCGCCACAATGTGCACATGTTACATGATCTCGGTATCGAAGTCGTGTGTGAAGGCGTTGAAACGCAAGCCGAGTTTGACGTGCTGCATGATCTCGGCGTCGACCTCATGCAGGGCTACTTCTTTGCCAAGCCCGCCATAGCTTCCCTGCCGGAGCCACACTGGCCAGCTCGCTCCGCATTGCCCGTTTCTGAAGCGCAGCGGTCGGACCTCGACCTCGCGGTCTAGCCATCTCCGCTCGCCGGTCATCTGCGGCTGGACAGGCTTTTACGCCGCGTGCTCGACCAGAAAGTCGATGAATGCCCGCACCCGTGGCAGGTGCTGCCGCCCCGGGGGCATCAGCGCGGTAATTGGCACCGGTTCGGAGACATGGCAATCGACCAGCAAGGGCTTCAGCCGACCATCGGCGATGGCGTCCTCGATGACGAAACTCGCCAGCCGCACGATTCCAAGCCCCGCCAAAGCCATTTCCGCCAGGATGTCGGCATTGTCGCAGGTGACCGCCGGTTTGACAGCCACCGGGACAACCTTGCCGTCGACCTTGATCGGCCATTCCGCGAGACGCGCGAATCCGGTGATCGCCAGGCAGGCGTGGTCCTTGAGATCGGCGGCCGATTGTGGTTCGCCGTGGCGCTCGAGATAGGCCGGACTGGCCGCAATAATCCGTCTTGATTGGCCAAGCTGCCGCGCAATCAGGCTTGAATCCGTCAGCGCTCCGGTCCTGATCGCCATGTCGAGCTGTTCGCCGATCACATCGACGCGGCGGTCGGCCACCGAGACCACGAGGTCGATGTCCGGATAACGGGCCCTGAAATCCGGCAGCACGGGCGCCAGCCGGTGCTTGGCGAAGGCCGTGCCCATATTGACCCGGATGGTGCCTTGCGGCCTGCCGCGGGCGGACATCACCTCCGCTTCGGTCGCTTCGATCGCAGCGAGGATCTCGCGGCCGCGATTGAGCAGGGTTTCTCCCTCTGCCGTCATCATCAGCCGCCGGGTCGTGCGCTGCAGAAGCTTCACACCCAGCCGGTCCTCGAGCCGCGTGACTGCCTTGGAAACGCCCGAAGGCGTCAGTCCTGTCTCCTCGGCGGCCGCGGCAAAACCGCCGCGTTCCACCACCCGGACAAATATCCCGATCTCGTCGGATGCTGCGGTTCTATTCATGACTGAAAGTCCGGAGTGATCCTCAATAATGGCAGATTATAAATCCTGAAAACAATAATACAACTCTGTCAACGCCACGACATCACCGAAGGAGACTGACATGTCGATACAGAGCAACCGGCCACCACATCATGATCTGCATGCAATCGATCATCTGCCGGATTTTGACCGGTACCGCGAACGGGCCCACCAGGAGCGCACGAGAGCCATCAACCATGCCATGTCGCTGATCTGGAGCCGGATGACGGGTCGGCGGACACGCCGGCAGAAGGATGCCGCATTCTGGGTGGCCTGACCGGCTCCACTGCCTTTGAACGGATCCGTTCGCACCTGCTGCGCCGGTCCGGCCTTGTTGTCAAAAAGGGAGACGACCATGCCCCTGGTCAAGTTCAATGTGCCGCAATCGCTTGCCGATGACCGGGTTGCCGGTTTGCGCGACGCCGTTCACGAAGCGCTGGTGGCGACGGCCAATGTACCGGGAGATGATCTGTTTCACGTCGTCCACCGACTGGATCCGTCGAGTCTGGTTCTGAACCCGAGCTTCCCCGGTCTTGAGCGCAGTCCGGAGGCGGTTATCGTCGAGATCACCTTCCGGATGGGGCGGACGGAAACCCAGAAACAGGCGCTCTACCGCGACATTGCCCGCCTGGCGCAGGCCAGGGCCGCGATACGGCCTGAGGATGTCATGGTCGTACTCTTTGAAAACACTTCGCTCGACTGGAGCTTTGGTTCAGGTATCGCGCATTATGCGCTGGCTCCGGTTCCCGTGTGAGTTTTGGTCTTGCCGGCAAAAGGTGGCCAGCAATTCGGTCTCGCCCCGCTCGGTGAAATGCACAACGCGAGAAGCTGCTTCACGGCGAGCCCAACCCAGGCTTTCAAACCGGGAGAGCAGGGTCTGGCCGAGTGATCCGGCCAGGTGCGTGCGCCGCGCACTCCAGTCAAGACAGGACCGGCACAAGGGCCGCCGCTGGGTTTCAAGTGCTGCCAGATCGATGCCGAACTGCATCATCCGTTCACGACCGGCCTCAGTCAAAACCGGTTCGCCGTCCACCTCGTCCAGCATCGCCGACGCCAGAAGTCCGTCATAAAGAGCAACCCCGAGCTCGCCCGCCAGATGGTTGTAGCAGACCCGCGCCTTTCTGAGCGCCGGATCCTTCGGCCCGGTGCGGGTGCGCGTCAGTCCGCGCCGGGCCGCGAGCCCCATCATGGTTTCCAGAAGCGCGCCGACATCATCATCGGCAAGGGCAAAATAGCGATGCCTTCCCTGTTTGCGTTGGATCAGGAGGTCGGCGCTTTCGAGCTTCTTGAGATGGGAACTCGCCGTTTGCACGGTCACGCCAGCCTCCGCGGCCAGTTTGCTCGCGGTCAGCGCCCCGCCGGCCATCAGCGCGGTCAGCATGTTGGCGCGCGCCGGATCGCCGATCAACGCGCCCAGCTGGGCTATGTCTGGACCTTCTTTCATACTTCGATGCTAGTCGAAGCATAAGCGATCGTCAACGTGGCATAGAAAGCTTCCCAAACCGGAGGCATACATGATCACCTGTTTCATTCGCTATCACATCGATCCGACGAAGAAAGCCGAGTTCGAGCACTACGCACGTAACTGGGGCAAGGCGATACCGCGTTGCGGCGCCAATCTGATCGGCTACTTCAGTCCGCACGAAGGCTCATCGACGCTCGCATATGGCGTCTACTCCCTCGACAGCCTGGCTGCCTATGAGGCCTATCGGCAACGCCTGAGCGAGGACCCGCTGGGCCGCGAGAACTATGAGTTCGCCCAGCGCGAAAAGTTTCTGCTGCGCGAGGATCGCACTTTTCTCAGGCTGGTCTCCGGCCCGCACGCCGGGGTGGTCCGGCCATGATTGCTGTCATCTTCGAGGTCGAACCTGCCGATGGCCGTCGCCAGCAGTATCTCGATATTGCTGCCTCGATGCGTCCGTTGCTCGACGAGGTCGATGGCTTCATCTCGGTCGAACGCTTCGAAAGCCTCACCACGCCGGGCAAGCTGCTGTCGCTCTCATTCTTTCGGGACGAGGATGCCGTCAAGCGTTGGCGGACCCTGAGCGCCCACCGCAATGCCCAGGCGCGGGGCAGGGCGGGCGTGTTTGCCGGTTACCGGCTTCGGGTTGCTGAGGTGCTGCGCGATTACGGACTGCATGACCGGGATCAGGCCCCGGCCGATAGCAAGGAGGCCCACCCTCACGGATTGGCGGGTGAAGACCGGCATGGGAGCAATTCCAGCGAAAGTGGAAACCGGCTTCGCGATCGGAATGACATAAAAACATAAGTAGAGCATTTCCGGTGACTTGGTTTTCATCGGAAATGCTCCAGCCCATGGCGCAATTCATCGGCATGGATTAAAGCTCGGTCGGTGATTTGTGATTGGTCCCGTTTTTCTTGTCCTGGCTGCTGCACGGGTCACGCCCACTTCTATCGCTGAAGGCCTGTCCCCGATGTCAAAGCCGGAATTTGCGGCGACCCGCTACTATGCCGTGGCATTCTGGGCGCCGGCGGTCACCGTCACCTATTTGCCGATCTGGCTTAACGAACGCGGCATTACCGATGCACAGATCGGGCTGATCAACACCCTTCCGATGCTTGGAATGCTGCTGTTCAGCGTCTTCGTCGGACGCCTTGCCGACCGGGCCGCCGATTGGAAGCAGGCCATCACGATCGGCACCGGCCTGGCCGCGGCCTGCTCTCTGCTGCTCGGCTTTGCCGAAGGCTTCTGGATGATCCTGCTCATCTGGACACTTGCCACGCTTCCCGCTGGCCTGGTCAGTCCGGTGGCCGATGCCGCGACCATGCGGCTGTCACTGCGTCTTGGCTTCTCCTTTGGCGTGACCAGGGCCTGGGGCACGGTCGGCTTTCTTGCGATGTGCTACGCCACCGGTTTCCTCGTGCTCTGGTTCGGGCCCGAGACCTTTGTCTGGCTTTTGGCATTCGCCTGCTTTGCGCGTTTCCTCGCCGCGATCGGCTTGCCGCGCCTGCGCGATGCCGAACAGCCGCGCACCCGGTCCGAGGGTGCCTTCCTGTCGCGCGATGTCATTGCCGCATTCCGGCCCTGGGTGCTGCTGCCGGTGATCGCCGGCGCCATCCTGTTTGCCAACCACATGGTCATGAATGCCTTTTCGTCGCTGGTCTGGAAACAGCAGGGCCTGAATGAATCCACCATTGGACTTCTCATTGCGCTCGGAGCGGCAGCGGAAGCCGCCACCATGTTTGCCTGGAAGCGGATCAATTTTCGCTTTCCGGCCCGCATCCTCATCTTGATCGCCGGCGCGGTCTCGGTCCTCAGGTGGACCGGCATGAGCATGTCCCCGCCGCTGTGGCTGATCGTGCTGATGCAGCTCGGCCAGGCGATTACCTTCACATTCTCCTATCTCGGATGCCTCTACTTCATCGCCAAGCGCACCGGCGAAGACATCTCGGCCGAGGCTCAAAGTCTCTTCGGCGTCATGATGCAGGGGTTTTCGATTCTGGTCGTCGCCAGTTTCGGTGTCGCTTTCGGCCTGATCGGCGTCAACGCCTTCTGGATTTGCGTCGCGCTTTCGGCGGTTGCCATGGCGATGGTTCAGGTGTCGCTGAAAATGCGCGGGCCCGATCCGTCTGATTGAGATGGTCGCGCATGGCGCTTCCTGGTCGCCTTGTCAGGCCATTGCCCAGCAGCTTGGGCGCGTCAGCCTCTACTCTTCAGGAGCGTGTTTGCCTGCTCGATGGCCTGACGCACATCCAGCGCCACGATGTCGGCGCCCGCGGCCTTGAGCTCTGGCGCCCGGTCACTGAGGGAGGCGCCGCCGAGCAGGATCGACATGGATGGATCCGGGCAGGCTTTGCGGATTTTGTTGATGATGGCGCTGATTTCGTCGACGGAGGAACCGACCGCGACGGAGACCCCGATCATCCGGTAGCCGCCCTCACGGGCCATCCCGTAGGCGCGGTTGCCGGCCTGCAGACTTGGCCCGCCCTCCACCGACCAGCCTTCCTCATGAAAGACCGAGGAAATCACGCTCAGTCCGAGCGTGTGGTCGTTGCTGGGCATTCGCATCAGCAGGATTCGTGGGCGCTCCTCGTCGTGAAACGAAGGGCCTTCGACATCGGCAAGGCTGTTCAGCAGCAGCTGCAGTCGCGCGGTTGCGGCGGTGATGCTTGCGAAACTCTGCTGGTCCTCGCACCACATTCGGCCAAGTTCCTCGGCCACCGGAACGATCAGCGTTTCGCAGATGACCAGAAGCGGTGCGCGTTCGCTGCGAAGCCGGTCGAGTGCTGCGCGAAAGTGCTTGGGATCCTTTTCCAGCAGCGTGCTGAGAAACTGGCGGAAGTGAACCGTCCCATCCATGAGTTGGCGTTCAGCCGCCCCGGTGTCGGCGGCGGTTTCATGGTGGTGGAAGTGTTGCCGGATCGCGCCCTCGAGCCTGCTGCGGTCGGCAGTTCCCATCTGGGATTGCGACCCACTGCCTCGAATGCCCCTTAGCGCACGCGCAGACGATCCCCTCGTTCCCTCGGTCATGTGTATTCTGTCCGGGATGAACGGCTGGTGTCCACCTCCCTCTTCATTGCCGGACATTGATCCTCCCCATCACACGGAATTGATCCCGCATGAGGAAAAGGTATGACGGATTTGGCAAAGAAACGAGTGCCAGATAGGTGATACTGCAATGCGGTTATTGCCGAAACGGATAAAAAGCCCATCCCTCGTGCAAGAATTCCAGTGGAATTTCAGGGCGCAACTCACCCGTCTATCATATGGCGGCCAGTTGCGCCTTCTTGTTCGGCTGCTTCTGTTGTTTCCTGACCAGGCTTTCCAAGGCCGTGGCCATGAGGTGAGGGGCTGTCAGACCCGACCGGTCATACATCGTCTGAGGAGCCGCGTGCTGCTCGAACCGGTCGGGCAGGCACAGGCTGCGAATGGCGAAGGAGCCGTCAAGCTGACCGGTTTCCGTCAGGTGCTGCAGCACACAGGCTCCGAAACCGCCGCTGGCGCCTTCTTCCACCGTGATCAGCAGGTCGTGACGCTTGGCCAGTTGCGCGATCATCGCGGTATCGAGGGGCTTGGCGAAGCGGGCATCGGCCACGGTGGCAGTCAGCCCATGCGCTTCAAGCATGTCGGCAGCCTCAAGGCATTCGCCGAGCCGGGCGCCGAAGGACAGGAATGCTATGTCATCGCCCTGCCGGACAATGCGGCCCTTGCCGATCTCGAGCGGTTCGCCCCGTTCGGGCAGCGCCACACCGGTTCCCTCTCCGCGCGGATATCTGAACGCAATCGGCCCGCTATCATGCGCGGCGGCGGTGGCCACCATGTGGACAAGTTCGGCCTCGTCGGCGGCCGCCATCACCGTGAAGCCGGGGAGGTTGGACAGATAGGCGATATCGAAGGCCCCGGCATGGGTCGGCCCGTCGGCGCCAACCAGGCCGGCGCGGTCAATGGCAAAGCGGACCGGCAGCCCCTGCAGGGCGACATCGTGGACGATCTGGTCATAGGCGCGCTGCAGAAAGGTCGAATAGATCGCGCAGAACGGTTTCATTCCCGCCGCCGCCAGCCCCGCAGCGAAGGTCACGCCGTGCTGTTCGGCAATGCCCACATCGAACATCCGCTCGGGATGGGCCTTTGCAAACACATCGAGGCCCGTTCCCGATGCCATCGCCGCGGTGATTGCAACAATGCCCCTGTCGCGGCTGGCTTCATCGGTCAGCGCGTTGGCAAACACCTTGGTGTAGCTCGGAGCACCCGGTTTGGATTTGGCAAGCGTGCCTGTTTCGGCGTCAAAGCTTCCGACGCCATGATACTTGTCGGCGCTGTTTTCCGCCGGCGCATATCCCGCGCCCTTGCGGGTGATTGCGTGAATGAGAACCGGGCCATCGGCGATGCCCTTGAGGGTACGAAGAACTGACAGCAGCTGCGGCAGGTCATGTCCGTCGACCGGGCCGACATAGGTAAAGCCCATGTGTTCGAACAGGCTTGAAGTGCCGGTCAGCGCACCCATGGCCTGGCGCGCCCGTGCGGCCCCGGTCCTGAACGGTTCGGGCAGCATCGAAGCCGCCTTCTTCATCACGGCGTCCATGCCGATGGCCGGAGCCTGGGCGCAAAGCGCTGACAGGTGTGTGGAAAAGGCACCGACCGAGGGCGAGATCGACATTTCATTGTCGTTGAGAATGACAAACATCCGCTTGCCCAGCGCGCCGGCATTGTTCATCGCCTCATAGGCCATGCCCGCCGACATCGCGCCGTCACCGATGACCGCCACGACGTCGCCCGTGCCAAAACCGAGCGATCGGGCGGCGGTGAAGCCGAGGCCGGCCGAGATCGATGTCGAGGAATGCGCCGCGCCGAACGGGTCGTATTCGCTTTCCGACCGCTTGGTGAAGCCGGATAGTCCGCCATCCTGTCGCAGGCCGGCCATGGCCTGGCGCCGGCCGGTCAGGATCTTGTGGGCATAGGCCTGGTGGCCGACGTCCCAGATCAGCTTGTCGCGGGGGGTGTCGAACACGGCGTGGATCGCGACCGTCAGTTCGATAACGCCGAGAGTGGAACCGAGATGGCCACCGGTTGCGGCCACTTTCGCGATGGTGTCGCGCCGGAGTTCGTCGGCCAGGCGAACCAGATCTGCATCCTCAAGCCGGCGAATTTCCTCGGGGCCGTTGATGCCGTCCAGTATCGGTGTCGCGTTCTCCGGTTTCGAAACGATCCCCATTGCCTGCCTCCATCTTCGCCGGGTCTCATGCCCGCCAGACACCGCCCTTCTTTCAGGCCGGTCCTGCGCATACTCTGCTCAATACCGGCAAATGTAAACTATAATTTACACCGCAAATGTAATGTAAAATATACAGACGGTGCAGGCTCGAAGAAAATTTGTGAATGAATTCAACACTTCGCTCTCAAGCGGCTGCTGGCGCACCCCAGCGTCACACCAAGGCGGGAGACATTATCCAGATTGCAAATGGTGCGGGAGTGTATATTCTGGTTTACGTTGAAGTGTCCAATTGAATGGACATTATCGGTTTGAAGTCCGGTCCTCATCCATAGCCTGAGCGCGTGGCCGGGAGCGGATAGAATGGAATGAGAGGTCACCACCCATGGCAAAGCCTTATCCCTTCAGCGCAATTGTCGGACAGGAAGAGATGAAGGATGCGCTGCTCATGGCTGCGGTCGAGCCATCTCTGGGCGGTGTTCTGGTGTTCGGTGATCGCGGAACCGGGAAATCCACGGCGGTGCGGGCTCTGGCGGAACTGGTGCCCGAACTGGCCGGGACCAGAGGCTGCCGCTACAATTGCGATCCGGCTCACCCGGCTGACCCGTGCCCGGTTTGCGCTACGGCGCCGAAATCGGCGCGAATCAAGAGCAGGGCGCCGATGGTCGATCTTCCGCTCGGTGCCACGGAAGACCGCGTTTGCGGCGCGCTCGATATCGAGAAGGCGCTGGTTTCTGGCGAACGCGCATTCGAGCCGGGCCTGCTTGCCAAGGCCCATCGCGGCTTTCTCTATGTCGACGAGGTCAATCTTCTCGAGGATCACCTTGTGGACCTGCTGCTCGATGTTGCCGCTTCCGGCGTCAATGTTGTCGAGCGCGAGGGCCTGAGCGTGCGCCATCCCGCCCGTTTCGTTCTGGTTGGCAGCGGCAATCCCGAAGAGGGCGAATTGCGCCCGCAATTGCTTGATCGTTTCGGCCTGTCGGTCGACGTCTCTTCCCCGCGTGACATCGCCTCGCGCATCGAGGTGCTCAAGCGCCGCGATGCCTATGAGCAGGACGCCGAGGCTTTCCACGCAAAATGGGCCAAGGATGAGCAGCGCCTTGCCGCGCGAATTGTCGCTGGACGCAAGGCTGTCGGTTCAGTCGCGCTGTCCGACCGCTTGATGACCATGATGGCGCATCTGTGCATGCAGTTGGGGGTCGATGGCCTGCGTGGCGAACTGACACTGATGCGCGCGGCCCGCGCCAAGGCGGCGCTTTCACGGCGGAAGGAAGCCACGCTCGAGGATGTGCTGGCGGTTGCGCCGATGGCCTTGAGGCACCGGCTCCGCCGCGATCCGCTCGACGAAGC
This sequence comes from Parahoeflea alexandrii, assembly GCF_024105735.1. Lineage (GTDB taxonomy): Bacteria > Pseudomonadota > Alphaproteobacteria > Rhizobiales > Rhizobiaceae > Hoeflea > Hoeflea alexandrii. Next base: position 244,299 of record NZ_JAAAML010000003.1, read on the forward strand.
CGGCTCGAAGACCCGGGTCGACCGGGCGATCAGCGAAGTTGCGGGAGAGCCGGTTGGGCATGCCTGAAAAGAACGACGGCACACAGATCAACCCGCGCTGGGCGGATGCGCTTCTGTCGGCCCAGATCCTGGTCGCTGGCGCCGGGCTGATCGGCGGCATCAGGCTGCGTGCGGGCACCGGTCCGGTGCGCGACCGCTGGCTTGAAGCTGTCCATGCGCTGTTTGATGCCCAGTACGGCCGCGGCCTGCCATGGATCCGGATCCCGGCCTCTTCGGCCACCGGACGGCTGACCGGTGGAATTGACATTGCCGCCACTCTGGCCGCCGGACGCCCGGTGCATGAAAACGGCATTCTGGCCCGCGCCGACGGTGGTTTCATCATTCTGGGCATGGCCGAACGTCTGGCCGATGCCAGTGCCGCGATCATCGGGCGCGCGCTTGATGATGGCGTGGCGACCGGATCCTCCGGTCGTGTGCAGCCGGCCCGTTTCTCGCTGATTGCGCTTGATGAATCCGTCGATGATGAAGAGGATCTGCCTTCGGCGCTCGCCGACCGGCTGACGCTGGATCTGTGCCTTGACGGCCTGTCGATCCATGACGCGCTCACCGATTCCGACCTCGCCCGCAGGCTGGCGCAGCCGCTGCCATCAGCCGGCGATTGTGCTTCGGCCATGCGTGCGGTTACCGTTCCTGATGAGGTTCGCGAGGCCGCCGCCGCCGTCAGCATGGCGTTGCCCGGAAGTCCTGTCCGCCGGGCGCTTGATCTCATCCGCGTCGCTCGCATTCTGGCTGTGCTCGAGCACGGCACGGATGTGAAGCCGGACCATCTGGCGACCGCGGTCAGGCTGTGCCTGGGCATGAACATGGCCCCGCAGTCCGAACAGCCGCAACCCGCCGAGACACCCGAAAGTGCCGAGGGGGACGATCAGTCACCACCACCCTCGGAACCGCCGGCAGGCGAGGATCAGCCGGATACCGAGGTCTCGCAGCCCGACCCGTCGGAAGAAGACATGCTGGTCGCTGCCGCCCAGGCCTCGCGCGCTGTCCTTGCCGAACTTGACCGGCCCGACCGGTCGATGGCCGCCAAGCTGGCTCGTACAGGAAAGTCCGGCGGCATCAAGACCGGCAGCCGCAGGGGCCGGCCCGCCGGCATCGTCTCGCGTCCTCCCTACGCGGAGGCCCGGCCCGATGTCGTCTCCACCTTGCGCGCGGCCATCCCCTGGCAGCGGTTGCGCAATCCGGATTTCGCGCTTCGCGCAGATGGCTCGGCGCCGCCGCTGCGTATCCTCCCAAGCGACTTCCGCTATATCCGGTTCCGTCACCGCACCGAATCCACCGCCATCTTCGCCGTTGATGCGTCCGGCTCCACCGCCATGGAACGGCTGGCTGAAGCCAAGGGGGCGATCGAACTGCTGCTTGGCGATTGCTATGTCCGGCGCGATCAGGTCGCGCTGATCAGCTTTCGTGGAGTTTCGGCAGAGACCCTGCTCGAGCCGACCCGGTCGCTGGTCCGCGCCAAACGCTCGCTGACCGGTCTTCCCGGCGGCGGCCCGACACCGCTGGCAGGCGCGATCCGGCGGTCGCTCGAAATCGCCGGAATGGTCCAGCGCCGCGGCCAGTCGCCGTTGATCGTCTACCTGACGGACGGCAGCGGCAACATCGCGCTCGATGGCAAGGCCGATCGGGTCCGCGCCGGCGAGGACGCGCAGATGCTGGCGCGGCACGGGGCGGCACTGGGCTACCGCTCGATCCTGATCGACATTTCGCGCCGGCCGCGCGAATCAACACGCGAACTGGCCCGCTCCATGCAGGCTCAATACTGTCCGCTTCCCATCGTCTCGGCCAGCGCCGTCAATGCCATTGTCAGCGCCGAGCTGTCGAAAGGCGCCGGGTAATGACGCTCTCCGGCTCCTGTCCCACTCTGGCGGATGCGGGCCGGAACTGGCCGTTTCGTGATGCAAGCCGCATGCTGCGTGTTGGCCGGCTGGACTGGCACGTCCAGAGCCTCGGCGATCCCGAGGCGCCAGTGGCGCTGCTGGTGCATGGAACAGGTGCTGCCACCCATTCCTTTCGCGGCCTGATCCCGCTTCTTTCCAGGCGTTACCGGGTGATTGCCATGGATCTGCCCGGACACGGTTTCACCTCGGGCGCCCGCGCTGAGGATCTGACCCTGCCGGGCATGGCGCGCGCTCTTGCCGGCCTGCTCCGGGCGCTTCAGGTCGAACCCGCACTCGCCATCGGCCACTCCGCGGGCGTTGCCGTTCTCATCCAGATGGCGCTCGATGGCGCTATCCGCCCCTGCCGCATCATCGGTCTCAACGCCGCGCTCGAGCCGATCCGCGGCAACGCGCTGCTCTCGCCTCTGGCCAAGCTGCTGTTCGCCAATCCGCTAACCTCGCGGCTTGTCTCGTTCCAGGCCCGGATCGGCAACATGGCCGACAATCTCATCAAGGCGACCGGCTCCGCGGTCGATAAGACCGGCCGCGATTGCTACCACATGCTGCTGCGCCAGCCCTCCCATGTCAGCGGCGCGCTCGGAATGATGGCGAACTGGCGGCTGGAGCCGATGCTGGCGCGGTTGGGAGGGTTGAAGACCCCGGTCACGCTCATTGCCGCGGCCGATGATCCGATGGTTCCCTCAAGTGTCTCCGACCGCGCCGCACGTCTGATACCGGAGGGGAATTTCATCGCGGTCCCCTGTGGCGGACATCTGTTGCACGAGGCTGATCCGCAACGCGTCTGCGAGCTGATCGAGGCATCATGCGCCCCGGCCTCCGCCCGGTCGGTGGCTTGAGATGCAGGATCGACCGACGCGAAATCGAAGCAAGAGCCCCCGGGGAGCGACGCCATGATGACCGTCCACGATCCATCGCTTGCCGGTGGCCAAAGCCACGACGCCAGACCCCACGCCATTGTCATCGGGGCAGGGTTCGGCGGCTTGGCTGCAGCCGTCAGGCTGGGCGCGCGCGGCTATCGGGTCACCGTCGTCGAGAAGCTCGACGAGCCGGGAGGGCGGGCATCGCAGTTCCGCCAGGATGGCTTCACCTTCGATGCCGGTCCGACGATCATCACCGCTCCGTTCGTGTTCGAGGAACTCTGGGCCCTGTGCGGCCGCAGGCTCTCCGACGATGTCGACCTCAGGCCGCTCGATCCGTTCTACACGGTCCGCTTCGATGACGGTCAGGAGTTCCACGTCAATGGTGACGACAAGGCGATGGAAGCCGAGATCGCGAAATTTTCACCCGGCGATGTCGCCGGCTACCGGCGCTATCTCGCCGAGAGCGAGCGCTGCTTCCAGGCTGGCTTCACCGGCATGATCGACAAGACCTATGCGACCCTCGGCGCCATGGCCGGCGCCTTGCCCGACCTGATTTTGCGCCGGGCCGAGCGCTCGGTCTACAAGCTCGTTTCCAAGTACATCAAGAACGAGAAACTGCGGCAGGGGCTGAGCTTCCATCCGCTGTTCATCGGCGGCAACCCGATGCGGTCTTCGGGCGTATTGAGCCTGATTTCCTATCTCGAACGGGAATACGGCGTGCACTACGCCATCGGCGGCACACACGCGCTGGTCAAGGGACTGTCAGGGCTGATCAAGGGGCAGGGCGGCGTGATCCGCACCGGGGTGGAGGTTGCCGAAATCACGGTCGAATCCGGCCGCGCCACGGGCGTCCGGCTCGCTGACGGAGAGCATCTCCCTGCATCGATTGTTGTCTCGAACGCCGATGCGGGCTGGACCTACACCAAACTGTTGGCAAACCACCCGCGCAAGCGCTGGACCGACGCCAAGGTCGATCGTGCCAAATACTCCATGAGCCTGCTTGTCTGGTATTTCGGCACCGACCGCCGTTACGAAGATGTCGGCCATCACACGGTGATGATGGGGCCGCGCTACGGCGGGCTGCTGCATGATATCTTCGATGCCAAGGTGCTCGCCGATGATTTCAGCCTCTATCTGTACCGTCCGACCGCCACCGATCCATCCGTCGCGCCCGAGGGCTGTGATAGCTTCTACGTGCTGTCGCCGGTTCCGAACCTGGATGCGGGAATTGACTGGACCGCCGCCGCCGAACCCTATCGCCGCAAGATCGAGGCCCATCTCGAGGCGACGCTGCTGCCCGGCCTTGGCCGGCATGTCGTGACGCAGCGCCTGATGACGCCGGTGGATTTTCGCGACCGCCTGCTCTCGGTCAAGGGGGCGGCCTTCGGCATGGAACCGGTGATCACCCAGCTCGCCTGGTTCCGTCCCCACAACAAGAGCGAGGAAGTCGAAAACCTGTTTCTCGTCGGGGCCGGAACCCATCCCGGTGCCGGGCTTCCCGGCGTCGTCTCCTCGGCCAAGATACTCGACAAGGTAGTGCCCCATGCCAGCACCGTCGTCTGAGACTTTCATGCTCGATCCCGGTCTTCGCCGCGAGTGCGAGGAAGCAATCCGTGCCGGCTCGAAATCGTTTCTGGCGGCCTCCATGCTGCTGCCCGGCTCGACCCGGTCGGCTGCCCGCGCACTCTATGCCTTTTGCCGCGCCGCCGATGATCTGATCGATGAGAGCGCCGATCCGGCGGAAGGGCTTTTCGAGATCCGCGCCCGGCTCGACGCCATCTATCGCGGCACGCCGGGCAGCCATCCCGCCGACCGCGCCTTTGTCGCCGTTGTCGAGCACTACGCCATGCCCCGCGCGCTGCCCGCGGCCCTGATCGAGGGCTTCGAATGGGATGTCGAAAACCGCACCTACCGCAGTTGCGACGAGCTTTGCAGCTATGCCGCCCGCGTCGCCTCAAGCGTCGGTGTGATGATGACGCTGATCATGGGCGTCTGTGACCGTGCGGTGCTGGCCCGCGCCGCCGATCTCGGACTTGCGATGCAACTGACCAACATCGCCCGCGATGTCGGCGAAGACGCCCGCCGGGGCCGCATCTACCTGCCGCTCAACTGGCTTGACGAGGCTGGCGTCGATCCCCAGGCCTTCGTGTCGGACCCGAAAGCCTGTCCGGCGATGCGCGCCACCGTCGAGCGCCTGCTCGATGCGGCCCACATCCTCTATGCCCGCGCCATGACCGGAATTGCCGGCCTGCCGCTGAGTTGCCGCACGGCAATCCGCAGTGCGGCCTTGATCTACCGCGAGATCGGCCGTGAGATCGAGATCGCCGGTCACGACAGCATCACCGCAAGGGCACACACCTCGACCCGGCGCAAGCTCGAGCTCATAGCCCGCGCGGCGGCGACGCCGTTTCTGTTCCAGCCGGTTTCCACCGAACCTGCCCATCAGGAGGTCCGTTTCCTGGTCGAGGCCGCCGCTGCCGGTCGCATCAACGCGCCATCCGGGCTCGATGCGAAGGCCGGACGCATGATCGAACTGATGACCCTGTCGGAAACCCGTCGGCGCGCCGTGGAAGCGGAGGCGTGATATGAGCCACTACGCCGGCCTGATCGAGATCGCGCTGACCTTCGGCGGCTTCATCCTGTTCATCATCTGGCAGATGCGCACGCTCAAGCGCGATATCCGGGCGCGCGAAGAACGTGAGGCTCGCGAGCGTGCGGCGGATTCTGAACAGGCGGTAGACGAGGCGCCGAAGACGAGCTGATCAGAATGATTTGATCAACCGGCCCGGCGCGGCATCCGGAACGGCAGCATCGCCTTGACGATGGGCGAAGCGAAACGGTCGCCCGACAGGCTTTCATGCATCAGCTCTATGTCTGCGCCCAAGAGCCGGGTGGCCATCACCGAACGGGTGTAGAACGGCCCGTCCTCCAGCGTTCGCACGATCCGCGCCTTCGCCTGTGCGCCCGGATCGTGATGACCCGAACGCGGCACGCCCCAGAAGCCTTTTGAAAGCTGCGTTTTGTCCGGCATCTCGAACGGGCTTATGGTCCCGTCGCGGCCGATCCGGAGCGCGATCAGGCCACGGCCGCCATCCTTGCGGATCGAATCGTAGAGGATCACCGCATCGCCACCGGGCAGCAGCCCGCGCGCCCAGTCCCATATCCTGAAACCCTCTTCGAGCGGTTCGGTGCCCCAGTTGCTGTCCATGTAGCCATGGCCGGACCACTGCTCAGTGCCCCCGTCCATATCAAGTGTGATCCGCCCGGTAGGCGAGACCGGCCACCATTTGTGCGATCCGTTCTGGTCGATGTTGAAAACCTGCGACGTCACGGCATCGGGCGAGAACCGGATTGATCCCTTGATGCGTCTGGGAAGGAACTGAGCCGGCGGACGCGGTACGGAAACCTCGTCGAAATCGATGATGATGTCCGCTCCTTCCCGGCGGATAGCGCTCGGTCCGACCTGAAAGGAGGTGGCATTACGCTCCGTCTGGCGGCGGCCGCGCTCGGTCATGCTCCAGCGGTTGCCGTCTGGCCGGTAGAGCGCGACGTTGATGCAGACGTGATCATCCGGATCTCGCCGCCCGGCCCAGTGGTAATAGGGTGAGAACACCGAGCCGACAAAGGCGATCACCGACAGCCCGTACCGGCCGCAATCGCTCAGGCCGTCGACATACCACCAGAGATAACCGCCCGCCGGGACGGCAGCATCGAAGCGCGGTCCACGGCCAGGCTCTCCGCCGCCAGCATGCCGGAAAGCGTCGCCATCGGCACGCCCGGACCCGGATGGGCGCTGCCTCCTGCCAGATACAGACCCTGAATCCGCGTCCGCGCTCCCGGCCTCTGGAACGAGGCCATCCAGCCGTGCGAGGCTCTCCCGTACAGGGCTCCCCCGGTCGCGGGAAACAGCCGGTGAAACTGGTCCGGTGTGGTTGGAACGACCTCCATTAAGGTTCGATCCACGCTCAGTCCGCAGGCCGACAGATGGTCCAGTGCTTGGTCGAGGCATTCCCCGGTCTCCTTGGTGGTGAAGGTTTTCGTGTCGCCATCCGCCGGCGCGTTGAGGATGAACAGCATCCGCTCGCCATCGTGACCCGCCGCGAGCCCACCCTCATGGCTGCGATCCTGCGCGCAGATGTAAGTGGTCGGGATCAAGGGCATGGTGTGCTTGCCGATCAGCGCCTCGAACTCCGCGGCGTAATCATCGGAAAAGAACACATTGTGGTGGGCGAGGGGGAAGCCGGATGTCCTGGCGGTCATTGCAAAGGTTACGGCGGAAAGCGACCGCGCCTCGGGCGGGGTTCGCGCGACACCGGTACCTCCGGCTTCTCCGGTCAATGCGGCGAGTGCCGAAATGTCGCCATTGAAGATGATGCTGTCAGTCGGAAGCGTTTCACCATCTTTGAGCGTGACACCCTTCACGCAGCCGTCCCGGGTATCGATGGCTTGCACTTCGGTGTTGTAACGAAAGCGCACGCCCATATCAGCGGCCAGGCGCTCCATCGCGCGTGCCACCGCGTGCATGCCGCCATCGGCCAGCCAGATGCCATCCTGTTCGACATGGGCGACCAGCATCAGTGTTGCCGGAGCCATGAAGGGCGACGAGCCGCAATAGGTGGCGTAGCGCCCGAAAAGTTGCTGCAATCGCGGATCTGGAAAATAGGAGCCGAGCGCCGACCACATTGAGGACAGCGGCTTGAGAGCAAGCTGGTCGCGCAGGTTGAAGAGGCCAATCCGCTGCATCAACGCCAAGGGTCCGGGTCTCTGCGCGTCGATATAGCTCGGCTTCAAGGTGGAAAACATTGCGGCGCTGTCGGCCGCAAACCGGCGATAACCTTCGGCATTTTCCCGATCCGAGAAATCCGCGATGGCGCGGGCGCTGTCCTCGATGCTGGCAAAAAGGTCGAGCCGGGCGCCGTCGCGCCAGCCATGCCGGGCGAGCAGCTCGGCCCGTTTGAGCCCGATCCGGGCACCCAGATCCGCACCGGCCAGTGCGAAGAGCTGTTCGAAGACCCAGCGCATGGTCAGCACAGTCGGCCCGGCATCGACCGGCCGTCCGCCGGCACTCAGTTGCCGCATCTTGCCGCCCGGCGCGCTGGTTCTCTCAATCACGGTGACGTCGAAGCCCGCCGCCGCCGCCGAGATTGCGCTTGCAAGCCCGCCGGCGCCCGCGCCCACCACAATCACAGTGTGCGTTTGCCGCATCGTTTGTTGTCCCTATCCAAATCGGCAACCGGTGCGTTGACAATTCAATCAACTGTGTCAGGATAAATTGACATACATGAGCGTCATTTAAAAGTGACAATCGTGATGGTGATGGAGGGAGACGCCAGATGGATCTGCAAGGCCGCATAGAACGCAACCTCGAGCGGGCCGTCACCTACGCCACCGCGGGAGGCAATCCCTCGCTGATGTGCGATGCGCTGAGATATGCCGTCTTTCCCGGCGGCGCGCGGATCCGCCCGAGACTGTGTCTCGCCGTGGCGCTGGCCGCGGGCGATAGCGCCCCCCAGGCGTCAAGCGCGGCGGCGACCGCGATCGAACTTCTGCACTGTGCATCTCTGGTGCATGACGACCTGCCGTGTTTCGACGATGCCGATATCCGTCGCGGCAAGCCAAGCCTGCATTCGGCTTTCGGTGAAACCACCGCGGTGCTTGCAGGCGATGCGCTGATCGTGCTTGCGTTCGAGACGCTGGCGCGCGAATGCCTGGCCACACCCGACCGGATCGCGCCACTGATCAGCGTCGTTTCCCGTGCTGTCGGCATGCCGCACGGCATCATTGCCGGACAGGCCTGGGAGAGCGAGGACCGCATCGACCTCAAGGTCTACCACCGTGCCAAGACATCTTCCCTGTTCATTGGCTCGACGACAGCCGGCGCCATCGCCGCCGGTGTCGATCCGCAGAACTGGTACCGGCTGGGCGAAGCGCTCGGCGATGCCTTCCAGGTCGCCGACGACCTGCGCGATTGCGCCGCCAACGCCGATGAGATCGGAAAACCCTGTGGCCAGGATGCCGCCCACGATCGCCCCAATGCGGTCCGGGAGCTCGGGCTCGAAGGGGCGATACATCGTCTGCAGGATCTGGTCGGGGAGGCCGCGGCCTCCATTCCCGACTGCCCCGGATCGGGCATGCTCAAGCAATTGATCCTTGATGAATCAAAACGCCTGGTGCCCAAGAGCCTGGCAACCGCGGCGGCCTGAGGCCGTGCCGGTCGAGGTGTCGGTCTCCGGTTCGTGCGACGATTTCGGCCCGCGGCCGGACTGGCGTTCGCGGCTGCAGGCATGGCGCGCGCGCCAGGTGGCACGGCCCGCGTTCCGCAGGTTTGTTCAGCGCATGCCGCTGTCGAGCGGCTTTTCCCGGGGCCGTGAAGAAGAGCTGTTCTCGATCGTCACCGGCTTCGTGCGAAGCCAGATCCTGTTTGCCGCGTTGCAGAGCGGCCTTATCGACGCCGTCGCCGGCGGGCCGGTCACCATCAGGCATCTCGCCAAGACAACCGGCCTCGGCGAGGACCGGCTCCAGCGCCTGTTGCAGGCAGCGCAGTCGATCCGGCTGGTCCGGCTCGGTGCCGATGGTTACGTCACGCTCGCCGATCACGGTGCCGTCGTCCAGAGCGATGCGGGCATTCGCGCCATGATCCGTCACCATGCGCTTCTCTACCGCGACCTGGCCGATCCGGTCGGCCTGTTTGACGGCACACGCACCGATACGGAGCTGCGACGTTTGTGGTCTTACGCCGGTGCGGGCCGCGAATCATCGGTCAAGCCTGGTGATGCAGCTGCCTATTCGGAGCTGATGGCGGCCAGCCAGTCGATGCTCGCGGGCGAAATTCTCGAGGCCTATGATTTCGGCCGCCACAAGCGCCTGATTGACGTGGGCGGAGGCGAGGGCGTCTTCGTCGCGGCGCTGGCCGAGCGGCATCCCGGGCTCAAGCTTTCACTGTTCGAATTGCCCCCGGTGGCCGACCGGGCACGCATCAGGTTTGCTTCCCAGCCGCTGAGCCAGTGTCCGCACTGCCATGGCGGCAGTTTTCTCGATGATCCGCTGCCGCGTGGTCATGACTGCGTCACCCTGGTGCGGGTGCTGTTTGATCACGAGGATACGATTGTTCTCAGGCTGTTGCGCAACATCCGCGCATCGATGGAGCCCGGACAAACCCTGGTAATTGCCGAGCCGATGGCGGGCGAGGGATCGCAAGCGCAACGGCTCTCGACCTCCTACTTTGGCGTCTACGTCCTGGCCATGGGGTCGGGCAGGTGCCGCACGCCCGAAGAGATCATCGGGCTCGCCCGCGCGGCAGGCTTCTCCGGTTTCGATATCCGCCCGTGCCGGTCCGCCCTGATGGCGACCCTGGTGATCGCGCGTCCATGAGAATTGTCACATTGAGTGTAAATAAAAGTTGACATACTGAAGAGTAAAATAAATATTACATGCAGGAGGAGTGTCCTGCCTGAGTCAGGCTCGACCAATCAAGATGCAAACAACAGCAGTCGTCTTCGAACAACCGGAACACATCGGACTTCAGTCGCTGAACGTGGCTGACCCTGGTGCCGGCGACGTGATTGTCGAGGCAATCTGGAGCGGCATCAGCGCCGGCACCGAGAAGCTTCTATTCGAAGGCCGCATGCCTCAATTTCCCGGCATGGGCTATCCGCTTGTCCCCGGCTACGAAACCGTGGGACGGGTGATTTCCGCCGGTCGCGACTGTTCTTCCGAACTCGAGGGGCAACTTGTGTTTGTGCCTGGTGCTCGCGGATATCAGGATGCCGCGGCCCTGTTCGGCGCATCCGCCTCCCGGCTCGTAGCCGCCGCTGACCGCGTGATCCCGATCGATGATGGCCTGGACCGCGATGGAACGCTTTTGTCACTCGCAGCTACTGCGTACCACGCCCTTACCTTGCCGGGGATGGCGCCGCCGGACCTGGTCATCGGTCACGGCATTGTTGGCCGTCTGACCGCCCGGCTGATTGTCGCCATGGGCAATCCGGCACCGGTTGTCTGGGAAACCAGCCCCGCGCGCCGCCAGGGCGCGAGAGGATACGAAGTCACCACGGCGGAAGCCTGCGAAGGCCGCAAATGGTCCTCCGTGCTCGATGCAAGCGGCGATCCCGACATTCTCGACAAGGCCATTGCCGTGCTTGAGCGCGGTGGCGAAATCACCTTGGCCGGCTTCTACGCCGAGACCATGAGTTTCCGCTTCACCCCGGCCTTCATGCGCGAAGCGCGGTTCCGCATCGCAGCCGAGTTCAGGCCCGCCGATGTGCATGGCGTGCTCTCTCTGCTGGCAAGCGGCCGGCTCTCGCTCGACGACCTGATCACCCATACCGCCAGCCCCGGCAAAGCCGAGGCTGCCTACCGGACCGCTTTTGGCGATCCGGACTGTTTGAAAATGATACTCGACTGGAGGGAACTGCAATGACCGAAGGCTTCGGCGGAAACGCCACGGACCGGATTCATGACCTCCTGCGCGAAGAGGCGGAGATCGAGCCTGATCAGCCGCACACCGGCCCGGTCAAGAAAGACACGCAGATCATCGCAATCTATGGCAAGGGCGGCATCGGCAAATCCTTCACGCTTGCAAACCTGTCCTGCATGCTGGCCCAGCTCGGCAAGAAGGTGCTGCTGATCGGCTGCGACCCGAAGAGTGACACCACGTCCTTGCTGTTCGGCGGTCGTGCCTGCCCGACCATCATCGAGACATCCTCGAAGATGAAGGCCGCTGGTGCCGAGATCACCATTTCGGACGTCTGCTTCAAGCGCGATGGCGTCTTCGCCATGGAACTCGGCGGTCCGGAAGTCGGTCGCGGCTGCGGTGGGCGCGGCATTATTCACGGCTTTGAAACACTCGAAAAGCTCGGCTTCCACGACTGGGACTTCGACTATGTGCTGCTCGACTTCCTCGGCGACGTGGTCTGCGGCGGCTTCGGCCTGCCGATCGCCCGCGACATGTGCCAGAAGGTGGTTGTTGTCGGCTCCAACGATCTGCAGTCGCTCTATGTCGCCAACAATGTCTGCTCGGCGGTTCAGTACTTCCGCAAGCTCGGCGGCAATGTCGGCGTCGCCGGCATGGTCATCAACAAGGATGACGGCTCGGGCGAGGCGGCAGCTTTCGCCGAAGCGGTCGGCATCCCGGTTCTGGCCGCGATCCCGCAAGACGACGACATCCGCAAGAAGAGCGCCAACTACCAGATCATCGGCCACCCGGACAATCGCTGGGGCCCGCTGTTCCGGACGCTGGCCACCAATCTTGGCCTGGCTCCCCCGGTACTGCCCGAGCCGCTTGACCAGGATGGCCTGATCAACCTGTTCGATGCCTCCGACACCGGCGGGGACTACGTGCTTGTCCCGGCGCTGCCGGAAGACATGTGCCCGGCCTCCGCCCTGGCGCGTCCGTCCCTCGAAGTCGTCTACGACACGGTATGATGATGGAAGATCTCTCCCCAGCTCGCGACGATATCGCTCCCGCAACGGCCGAGGAAATGCCGGTGGAAGGCATGTCGTGTGCATCGGGCGCTCAAAAGATGAAGGCCCAGGCCGTGGCCTCGGGCAAGTCCGAACTGATGGACCGGCTTGAGGCGGACTATCCCAAGGGCCCGCATGACCAGCCGCAATCCATGTGCCCGGCCTTCGGCTCGCTCCGTGTCGGGCTGCGCATGCGCCGCGTCGGTACCATTCTGTCGGGCTCGGCCTGCTGCGTTTACGGGCTGACCTTCACCTCGCATTTCTATGGCGCCAAGCGCTCGGTCGGCTATGTGCCGTTCAACTCGGAATCGCTGGTCACCGGCAAGCTCTACGAGGACATCCGCGATGCCGTCCACGAGATGGCTGATCCGGACGCCTATGATGCCATCGTGGTGACAAGTCTGTGTGTGCCCACCGCCTCGGGTGTCCCGCTGCAGATGCTGCCCAAACAGATCAACGGCGTGCGCATTGTCGGCATCGATGTCCCGGGCTTCGGTGTGCCGACCCATGCGGAAGCCAAGGATGTCTTGTCCTCGGCGATGCTGACCTACGCCCATGAGGAAGCCGAGAGCGGTCCGGTTCAGGCGCCGCGCGCGGGTGTCGAGGAACGTCCCTCGATCACGCTTCTGGGCGAGATGTTCCCCGCCGATCCGATGATGATTGCCGCCATGCTCGAGCCGATGGGCCTTGCCGCCGGTCCGGTTGTTCCGGTGCGTGAGTGGCGCGAGCTCTATGCAGCACTTGATTGCGCCGCGGTCGCTGCCATCCATCCCTTCTACACCGCCTCCGTGCGCGCCTTCCGCGCCGCCGGGCGCAAGGTCATCGGCTCCGCGCCGGTTGGCTTTGAAGGCACCGACGCCTGGCTGCAGGCGATCGGCGACAGCTGCAATGTCTCCCAGGCCCGGATCGACGCCGCCCGCAACGCCTTTGGCGGCGCGATCCGCGGCGCTCTCTCGGAAAACCGCATCAAGGGCCGGATCACGCTCTCGGGCTATGAAGGCTCGGAGCTGATCGTCGGTAGGCTGCTGGTCGAAAGCGGCGCGGATCTCAAATATGTCGGCACCGCCTGTCCCAAGACTGAATTTTCCAGGCTGGACGCCGATTGGCTCGAAGCTCATGGCGTTCATGTCGAATACCGCGCTTCGCTCGAGCAGGATCTCGCCGCCATGGCTGAGTTCAAGCCGGATCTGGCCATTGGCACGACGCCTGTCGTGCAGAAGGCCAAGGAACAGGCGACGCCCGCTCTTTACTTTACCAACCTGATCTCGGCTCGGCCGCTGATGGGCCCCGCAGGAGCCGGTTCGCTTGCCGCCGTGGTCAATGCAGCGATTGCCAACAAGCCGCGCTTCGACCGCATGAAGGCCTTCTTCGAGGGCGTCGGCCAGGGCGACAATGCCGGCGTCTGGGAAGACACCCCGGTCGACCGTCCCGCCTTCCGCAAGAAATTCGCCGCCAAGGCCGCCGCATCGAAAAATGCGGTCGATTCCGGGGAGGCAGTGGGCACATGACGCTGATCATCGATCATGACAGGGCAGGGGGCTATTGGGGCTCGGTCTATGTCTTCACCGCGATCAAGGGCATGCAGGTGATCATCGACGGTCCGGTGGGCTGCGAAAATCTACCGGTCACCTCGGTGCTGCATTACACCGACGCGCTGCCGCCGCACGAACTGCCCATCGTGGTCACCGGGCTTGGCGAGGAAGAACTCGGCCAGCACGGCACTGAAGCCGCGATGAAACGCGCCCGCGCAGTGCTCGATCCGGATCTTCCAGCCGTTGTCGTCACCGGTTCGATTGCCGAGATGATCGGCGGCGGCGTAACGCCCGAGGGCATGAACATCCAGCGGTTCCTTCCGCGCACCATCGACGAGGACCAGTGGCAGTCCGCCGACCGCGCGCTCAAGTGGCTGTGGACCGAATACGGCCCGAAAAAGGGCAAGGTGCGTGACGTGAAGCCGCGCAAGGAAGGCGAGAAGCCCAAGGTCAACATCATCGGCGCGATCTACGGCACCTTCAACCAGCCTTCCGATCTGGCCGAGATCCGCCGCCTGGTCGAAGGCATCGGCGCTGAAGTCAACATGACCTTCCCGCTTGGCAGCCATCTTGCCGATGTCGGCAAGCTTGCCGACGCTGAAGCCAATGTCTGCCTGCACCGCGAATTCGGCCGACTGCTCTGCGAAGCGCTCGACCGGCCCTATCTGCAGGCCCCGATCGGCATCCATTCGACCACTGCCTTCCTTCGCTCGCTTGGCGAGATGCTCGGCCTTGATCCCGAGCCTTTCATCGAGCGCGAAAAGCACACGACGCTCAAGCCGATGTGGGATCTGTGGCGCTCGGTCACCCAGGATTTCTTCGCCACCGCGAGCTACGCCATTGTCGCCGGCGAGACTTACGAGCGCGGCATCCGCAATTTTCTCACGGAGGAAATGGGCATGCCCTGCACCTTCTCGGTGCAGCGTGTGGCCGGCAAGAAGACAGACAATCAGGCTATCCGCCAGATGATCAAGGACAAGCCGCCGCTGGTCATGTTCGGCTCCTACAACGAGCGCATGTATCTGGCCGAAGCGGGGGGGCGTGCAATCTACGTTCCGGTCTCGTTCCCCGGCGCGATCATCCGACGCCACACCGGCACGCCGGTGATGGGCTATTCGGGCGCGTCCTGGCTGATCCAGGAAGTGTGCAACGCGCTGTTCGACGCGCTGTTTTCAATCCTGCCGCTGGCCACCGACATGGACCAGGTCGAGGCGACACCGGCAAAACTGCGCGGTGAAATTCCCTGGGCGCCGGAAGCAAAAGCAAAACTCGATCACGCCATCGGTCTTGAACCGGTGCTGGTCCGGATTTCCGCGGCCAAGCGGCTGCGCGATGCCTCGGAAGCGGAAGCCCGCTCCCGCGGCAGCGAAGTCGTCAACCAGGAAGACGTGGATTTGGCAAGCCAGGCGCTCAGGCGCGGGCGGGCCGCATAGAACGCCGGGAAGGTTCCGGCAGACAAGGAGAGTGCGATGAGCATGACAATGCACCACAGGGAACGGCAGGCCGCCCGCGGTCAGTCACGGGCTGACCGGATCGAATACCGGCTTCTGGTCGCCATAGCCTTTGTCATCTGTTTCGTCATGGCGGGTGCGTCCCGCCTCGTCGCGGCGATGCGCGGCAAGCCGCTCGACAGCCATGGCCGCTCTGTTTTTGCGGAAGCGAGGGCCTCGGCCCACGCCACCGCGGGTTACGCGTTTCTCGCCTGACCCGAACGTCTTTGCCGGTGTCCAAATCCGGCAATACCCCGCCGAAGACGCCTCTTGGGGCGGTCTGAGGCAGACCCGGCTGCGGGGAACCGCAGCGCTTGTGACTAGGAGGTACTTCAATGTCCAGTCCAAACACCGTTTCGCTTTCGGGAATGACCGAAGGCGAAGCACAGGAGTTCCACTCGTACTACCTCCAGGGGATGATTGCATTCGTGGCAATAGCCGTCGTTGCACATCTTCTCGTCTGGTTTTGGCGCCCGTGGATCCCCGGTCCGGAAGGCTACGCCTCGCTTGAAGGCGTCGGTCAGTCGGTAACCGCACTCCTGCCAATGCTCGCGTAAAGGAGAAGCGAAATGTGGAGAATTTGGATGCTTTTCGACCCGCGCAAAACGCTGGTCGTCCAAGGTGTTTTCCTTTTCGCGCTGGCGGTGATGATTCATCTCGTCCTGCTCAGCACGACTCGCTTCAACTGGCTCGAAGGCGCTCCGGTGGTAACCGGCGCACTCGACCCGTCGACGGGCATCCTGGGGCTTCTCCCCACGATGATCGGCTGAACGCTGACAAACATGACTGCGGGCGGGGCAATGAGCCAGCTCACCCGCCCGCGGTCGAAATCCGGAATGGGTAAAACCTGGAACGGGACTGCGCGAATACCCCGCACTCTCTAAGGTTGGAGACAAGCCATGGCGCTGCTGAGTTTTGAAAGAAAATACCGCGTTCGCGGTGGCACCCTGATAGGCGGTGACCTGTTCGATTTTTGGGTCGGACCATTTTATGTGGGCTTCTTTGGCCTTACGACTGCGTTTTTTGCCGTCGTTGGAACCGCGTTGATCCTCTACGGGGCTGCGCTCGGACCAACCTGGAACATCTGGCGGATTTCGATTGCACCGCCGGATCTGAGCTACGGGCTCGGGCTCGCACCTCTGGCCGAGGGCGGCTTGTGGCAAGTCATCACCATCTGCGCGATCGGGGCGTTTGTATCCTGGGCTTTGCGCGAAGTGGAAATCTGCCGCAAGCTCGGTATCGGCTACCACGTGCCTTTCGCTTTCGGTGTGGCGATCTTCGCCTATGTCACGCTGGTCGTGATCCGTCCGATGCTGCTCGGCGCCTGGGGGCACGGTTTCCCCTACGGCATCTTCAGCCATCTCGACTGGGTGTCCAACGTCGGATACCAGTATCTGCACTTCCACTACAATCCGGCGCACATGCTGGCGGTGTCGCTGTTCTTCACCACCACGCTGGCCCTGTCGCTGCATGGGGGTCTGATCCTCTCTGCCGCCAATCCGGGCGGTGACGGCACGCTGCGCAACAAGCAGGACGTGGTCAAGACACCGGAATACGAAGACACCTTCTTCCGCGACATCATCGGCTACTCCGTCGGCACCCTGGGCATCCACCGCCTGGGTCTGGTGCTGGCGCTGAACGCCGGCTTCTGGAGCGCGGTCTGCATCGTCATCAGCGGGCCGCTCTGGAACAAGGGCTGGCCGCAATGGTGGAACTGGTGGCTCGATCTGCCGATCTGGAGCTGAAAGGGATCTGATCATGCAATATCAAAACATCTTTACCCAAGTCCAGGTCCGTGGTCCCGTCGAAGCCGGTATTCCGCTGCCCCGGGGTGACGACGAACGCGTCGGAACACCATTTTACAATTGGCTTGCCGGCTGGTTCGGCAATGCCCAGATCGGACCGATCTATCTCGGGTTTCTCGGCACTGCGTCGCTGATTGCCGGAACCATCTGGTTCGTCATCGTCGGGTTCAACATGCTGGCATCCGTCGGCTGGGATCCGATCCAGTTCATCCGTCAGCTGTTCTGGCTGGCGCTCGAGCCGCCGCCGGCGAAATATGGCCTGTCGATCGTGCCGCCGCTCAACGAGGGGGGCTGGTACATCATTTCCAGCGTCTTCCTGCTGGCCTCGGTTTTGCTGTGGTGGGCGAGGATCTATGTCCGGGCACGGGCACTCGGTCTTGGCACCCACGTCTTCTGGGCCTTCGGCGCGGCGATTTGGCTGTTCCTGGTGCTCGGGCTGTTCCGGCCGTTGCTGATGGGCAACTGGGCCGAGGCCGTGCCTTACGGCATCTTCCCCCATCTTGACTGGACCGCGGCTTTCTCGATCCGCTACGGCAATCTCTACTACAACCCGTTCCATTGCCTTTCGATCGTCTTTCTCTACGGCTCCGTGCTGTTGTTTGCCATGCATGGTGCGACCATCCTGGCTGTCACCCGCTACGGCGGTGAGCGCGAACTCGAGCAGATCACCGATCGCGGCACCGCATCCGAACGCGCGGCGCTGTTCTGGAGATGGACCATGGGCTTCAACGCCACCATGGAATCGGTTCACCGCTGGGCCTGGTGGTTTGCCGTGCTCACGCCGATCACTGGCGGAATAGGAATTCTGCTGACAGGCACCGTTGTCGACAATTGGTATCTATGGGGCATGAAGCACGGCATCGTCGCGCCATTGCCCGACATGTGGCCGACCGTCGTCGATCCGGCCATAGGGGGTTAAGACCATGAAACTCTGGATACCGTTTGCCGCCGCTGCCGGCGTGTTTGTCGGGGCCGCCATCATCTTCGGCGCCGACTGGGACCTGCCGCCCGTCGATACCGATCAGATCGGCTATCGCGGAACCGGCATGTACCACACGCTCGACCGCGAGGATCAGGCAGCCCTCAGGCTCGCCAATGTCGCGCCCGAACCGCTCTACGAGGCGGACCCGGAAGGCGACCGTGCCGGCGAGTTCTATGAAAACGTTCAGGTGCTCGGGGATCTGTCCACCGACGAGTTCAACCTGTTCATGGCCTCGATCACCGAGTGGGTGTCGCCCGTCCAGGGCTGTGCCTATTGTCACAATGAGGAGAACCTTGCCTCCGACGAGGTTTACACCAAGGTCGTCGCCCGCCGCATGATCCAGATGACGCAGACCGTCAACGTGGACTGGCAGGCTCATGTCGCCGAGACCGGCGTCACCTGTTACACCTGTCACCAGGGTCAGCCGGTGCCGGCAAATGTCTGGTCACGCAATCTCGTGCCGGGTGAAAAGGGAACGGCCCTCGGCTGGAGCGGCGGTCAGAACATTGTCAACGAGACGGCCGGCAACACGTCCTTGCCGATCAATGCCCTCGAAAGCTATCTGCTCGAAGACAAGCCGATCCGCGTTCACTCGCTCACCGCTCTGCCCAATGGCGAGAATACCGCCACCACCAAGGAGACCGAGGAAACCTGGGGCCTGATGATGCACATGTCCGAGAGTCTCGGCGCCAACTGCATGACCTGCCACAATTCCCGCGCCTTCAACGACTGGGACCAGAGCCCGCCGCAGCGCGTGACGGCCTGGCACGGCATCCGCATGGCGCGTGAGATCAACCAGACCTACATGACCGGACTGGCCCCTGTCTTCCCGGACAATCGCAAGGGGCCCGAGGGTGACGTTCTCAAGGTGTCATGCGCCACCTGCCACAACGGAGTTCAAAAGCCCCTCTACGGTGTCTCGATGCTCAGGGAGTTCGTCGATTCACTGGGCACGAAGACCAACACCGATGTGCCGGACTACACCACCTACAAGCCGGGGGAGACGACCACCATGTCGCCGGCGAACACCACGTCGATCGAACCGCTCAACGGTGCGATCGGGGAGGATACGGCTCTGGCATCCGCCGATTGAGCCTTGCAGCAGCAGGCAGCGCTTTCCCTCAGCGTGCGCTTGCGCAAAGGAGAACCGGAGATCGCGAGATCTCCGGTTCTTCTGTTTTCAGCCGAGAAAAAGAATCAGGAGAAAGCGGGATCCGGCTTCGAATCCTCAAACAGGCGAAAACGCTACGACAGGGCATACCCTTTCGGTTCGGATGTCGCCGGAGTTGCTCTGGAATCGGGAAATCAAGTGCTTGGCTGTCGAGACAGAGCGCGCCTGGCCGAGAAAAGAAACAGGCGTTGGCAGCGCCCTTTGCTCCGGTTCAGCGAGGCGAGTGACGACTTGCCGTCATGGCGTTGGCCGTCAAGGCTGCCGACAGCTCAGAAGACAAGATCGGGATAGCGCTCGGCATAGATCCGGAACCAGGGGGTGAAGTTCTCGGGCTGCCGGGCAATCTCCGCATGCAGCTCGTCCTTGCTGATCCAGCGCGTCTCTTCGACCTCGAGCGGATCGGGCAGGAGCTCGACCGATGTGCGGTCCGCGCTGCCGATATACATGGTGACCTTCTCGTGCTCGTGCAGGCCATTGCCGACATCGGCCGAATACTCGACCACACGCCTGCGCGACAGCGGCACATTGAAGCCCAGCTCTTCGCGCAACCGCCGGCGCGCGCAGCGGTCGATCGGCTCGTCCCAGTAAGGGTGAGAACAGCAGGTGTTCGCCCACAGGCCGCCGCAATGATATTTCGAGGAAGCCCGTTTCTGGATGAGCAGGTGCTCGCCGTCAAACACGAAGATCGAGATCGCCAGGTGAAACAGCCCGTCGACATGGGCCTTGAGCTTTTCCACCGGATAGAGCGAACCGTCTCCGGCGATGGCGGGAATGATGATGGGATGCGTGTTCATTCTGTTTTCCTGTCTCATCCTGCTGCGGCCGATCGTGCTGCCATGGCACCGGCCCCGGACCGTGTGCGGTCTTCTGCCTTTCCCGAAAGATCACGATCCAGTCCTGACATGTCCGTCAGGCCCTGCCAATCGCCTTGCGTGGCCAGCAGGTTGAATCGCGTAAAGCAATACTCCGAAAACCAGTTTTCCTGGTAGGCGAGGCGGACAGCCTCGCCATGGGTGGCGCTTTCCCTTGAGAACCGTTCCATCGCCTCGGCCGATTGCCACATCGACACGGTTACCTGGTGCAGCCAGGGAATTTCGCCAGTGCCGATCATGAAACGCCGCATGTCTTCCCGTTCCACGGTCTCGGAGATTGCCGGCACGCGGGACCAGAAGCGAAACAGCTTGGATGGCCGGATCGAGGCCCGTGTCAGCGCCACCAGCGGAAGCTGCTGGTCACGGGCATCAGCCGCAACCTCGAACCGGTGACCATCCCACCGGCCGCGGCTGGCGACAGGCTCGAGATAGAGTGTCGCCATCCGGTCAGCCACCTGGCGGTGACCCTCGAGCCCAACCGCCGACGCGATGCGTTCGCGCGCGACCTCCATCGACGGCCATTCGGCCAGCAGCGTGTAGACGCTGAAATTCGGACGCGTCGAAAAACCGGCGCCGGAACCGGTTCCCATAAGCTTGAAAAACCGCAGGTCAGGGATCTTGCGCAGCGCAGGCTTCGCCAGCCCCATCTGCGAAAATGCCCAAAGGCGCTTTCTCAGCGTGGCAAAGCCGAACAGCGAAAATGTCACAACCGTCACCGGCCACTCTCCGTTCCCTATCGCCGCCGGCGCATGGTCCGGAGCGTTGCTGCCCCGGTTGACTTGACCGGGGTCAGGCCACCGCCCGCGACAGCGCGCATTGCGACCACAGATCGCACAGCGAATCCACAAGATGTCTCAGATCCCCGTCGCTGTGCATCGGGGTCGGGGTAAAGCGCAGCCGCTCGGTGCCCACCGGTACGGTCGGGTAGTTGATCGGCTGGACGTAAACCCCGTAAGTGTCGAGCAGGATGTCGGAAATCCATTTGCATTTCTTGGCGTCGCCGACCATCACCGGCACGATGTGGCTCGGATTCTGCATGTGCGGAATTCCCTTGGCATCGAGCATTGCGCGGAATTTGGCGACATTATTGCGGTGCCCGGCACGCTCGAACTCGCTGACCTTGAGATGCTGGATCGACGCGGTTGCGCCGGCTGCCAGCGCGGGCGGAATGGCGGTGGTAAAGATAAAGCCGGACGAGAAGCTGCGGATGAAGTCACAGACGGCCGTAGAGCCGGTGATGTAGCCGCCCATCACTCCGAAGGCCTTGCCCAGCGTGCCCTCGATGATCGTGACCCGGTCCATCAGCCCGTCACGTTCCGCAACACCGCCGCCGCGCGGGCCATACATGCCGACCGCATGCACCTCGTCGAGATAGGTCATGGCGCCGAACTGCTCTGCAACGTCAAGAATCTCTTCGATCGGGGCCATGTCGCCGTCCATCGAATAGACGCTTTCGAACGCCACCAGCTTCGGCGCCGCGGGATCGTCCGCCGCCATCAGCTCGGCCAGGTGCTTGGGATCATTGTGCCGCCAGAGGCGCTTCTCGGCGCGGCTGTGGCGGATCCCCTCGATCATCGAGGCATGGTTGAGTGCGTCCGAATAGATGATCAGCCCCGGGATCTTGGCCCCAAGCGTGCCCAGCGCTGCCCAGTTGGAAACGTAGCCCGAGGAAAAGATCAGCGCCGATTCCTTGCCGTGCAGGTCGGCGAGCTCCCGTTCAAGCAGAACGTGGGCATGGTTGGTGCCCGAAATGTTGCGGGTGCCGCCCGCGCCGGCGCCGCACTGGTCGACAGCCGCGTGCATCGCCGCGATCACCTTGGGGTTCTGGCCCATGCCCAGATAGTCATTGGAACACCAGACCGTGACATCGTGGGTGCTGCCGTCCTGGCGGTGGCGCGTGGCACGGGGGAAACCGCCTGCATGCCGCTCGAGTTCCGCAAAGACGCGGTAATTGCCTGCCTTGTGCAGGGTCTCTAGCTGTGAAGTGAAGTAGCGGTTGAAGTCCATTTGGGTGATCCCCCTAATCTCTCAGGCCCGTGCGGTCGCTCGGGAAGTTTTGGTTTCCGGTGTGGTGTGAATGACGGCCGGGTGGTCCCGGTTCTTCTCCGAGGAGACCTTGTTTGCCTTCTCCATCGCCCAGCCCCACAGGGCTGAGTCACGGACCGGCAGCACAAGAAACAGATGTTCGATCAGCGCCAGGGCGGCAAACGAGGCGAGCAGCGTCCATTTGACGGCCGCATGGTCGGTCGCCGCGGTCGCCGCTGCCGCCACCAGCCAGGCCAGCAGCACGGCGCTGCCGCAAAGCGACAGGTAGAACCAGCCGCTGGTCCGGTCGGTGCGGAAATAGCTTTTCAGATAGGACAGGCGGTCGGGCAGCATGTCGCTGATGGCGTGACGCGCGCCGAGATAGATGTTGAGCTTGGTCGAGATGCGCATCACCCAGAGCAGGCAGAATGTCAGAAGCCCAGTGGTGTTGACCGCATCGCTCATCAGCCACAGCAGGCCGAGCACGGTTGCGAAAAGGGCGATCTCGTGGTCACGCACGGTCAGGAATGCCGCCCTGAAGCGGGTCTTCTCGCGCGGCGCTTCTCCGGCGGCAACGCGCCGGGGACCGGTGACCAGCCCGATCAGGAAGGTTGTTTCATGCCAGGCCCACAGCGCCAGCGCCGAGAAGAAGGCGAGATAGGCCGAGGCCGCGGTTGAGATATCTGCGGTGGCGATCATTCCAGAGAGACCCAGGAGGGCAACTCCGGATGCCAGCGCCATCACTGTCTTGAAACGGCGGCTTCCTGCCCGCGCCAGCCCAAGCACCAGCCCGGTGGCGATCCACCAGGCGAGGCTTGCGATCAGGACTGCGGACAGGAAGGTCATCCGTTCGGCTCCTTACCAGACCGGCTGCAGCCGGCTCTTGACCGGGATTGCGTTGCTCTTGGTCGGGATCATGTAGAGCCGGGCGAAGGTCAGACCGGCACGGCCCATGTGAAAGGCCTTGGCGATCTTGCCAGAGATCCCGCCGCGCTCTTCGGCGGCATTGACCTGATCATTGATCCGGTTGAGCTTGCGCACGCAGGCAATGAAGCCCGGATGATCAAGGTCGAGCGTGATCGGGAACACCTGCTTCGTGATTTCGCTGGTCAGGCGGAAGACCTTCATGTCGTAGTCCTCGATGCCGATATCCAGCGCCTTGTGGAATGCCGGACGGGCATGATCGCGCACATACATGGTGGAGAACACGGCCAGCAGGAAGAACTTGATCCAGTAGACGTTGGCTCCCGAGAGCAGCTTCGGATCCGACCGCATGATCAGCGAGAAGGCTTCGCCGTGACGGAACTCGTCATTGCACCACTCCTCGAACCACTTGAAGATCGGATGGAAGCGCTTGTCCGGGTTTTTCTGCAGGTGCCGGTAGATGGTGATGTAGCGTGCATAGCCGATCTTTTCCGACAGGTAGGTCGCGTAGTAGATGAATTTCGGCCGGAAATAGGTGTATTTCTTGGCCTTGGCCAGAAAGCCCATGTTCACGCCGATGTTGAACTCTTTCAACGCGTCGTTGATGAAACCGGCATGGCGGCTTTCATCCCGGCTCATCAGTCCGAACAGTTCGCAGATTTCCTTGTTGGTGCCGCGGCGCTTCATTTCCTTGTAGAGCACGCAACCGGAAAACTCGGCTGTCAGCGAGGAGACCAGGAAGTCGATGAACTCCCGGCGCAGCTCGTCGGGCAGGGCGTCGATGTCGATCTGGTCCCAGTCGGCGTTGCGCTTGAAATGGCCCTTGTTCGGATCCGAACGCATTTCCGCGATCAGTTCGTCCCATTCCTCCCGTACGCCCGACACGTCAAGACGATCCATCTCGTCGAAGTCGGTGGTGTAGAACCGCGGGTTGAGCATGGTCGATTCGACCGCGGTCTTGGTCGTGTCATTGATGTCGGGCTGGGCGCCCGCAGCGGCTTTCGATCTGGCAAGATCGGGTTCAACGTGCTTGTTCATGCCCGTGCCCTCTCTGAAAAGCTGAATTCACACAGTTCCATGAACTCGAAATCGCCGGTGGCGCGTGTCCATGTCCGTTCAAGCGCGCTGGCGCGCGTGATCGTCGCCGTCCGGCGGAAGCTCTCGCAATGGCCGTAGGGCACTTCCACTGGCGCGCCGTGCACCATCACCTCGTCACCGGGATGGACCACCACGCCGTTGTCGAAGCGCAGGTGAGCGCCCAGTTCCTCGAATGTATTGTTGATTTCGACAGTGCACGGAACCTCTTCCCTGCGCCGTCCTATCAGCGGTGTCTTGCTCATGGCTTCTCATTCCCTCTCGAAGCTAGCAGTTCAGCATAAGCGGCGGCGTTATCAGGCCCGAAGGCATTGAGATAAATCCGTTCGCCGGTGGCGGTATCGGAGAGCGACACGGAGCCGTTCTCCCATCTGATCAGCCGGTAAGGCAGCCCTTCAGGCGTTTCAGCCATCAGCCGCATCCGTGACAGGGCCCTGAGCGAGCCCCGCACGAAACCACCCTCTTCCGGCGCAAGGGTGATGATTGGTTCGCCCGTCCGGGCATCTGAAATCGTGATTTCCGTGTCATGCGCCCCGGCGATCACGATGTCGCGGACTGCCTGCGGCTGGCCATAGACGTTGAGCACCGTGCCAATACCGGTCTTCATCCCGAAGAGCGTCGCGGCGATTGAGAACCCGAGCAGTCCCAGGCCAAGCACCAGCGGAAACCGCGGAAACCGCCGCGCCTTGCGGCTCGGCGATTGCGGTCCGCGGTCTGCCTCGGGATAGTGGGGGCTCAACGCGTTCATGATCTTACTCCGCGGCTTCGATTGCCGGGGCGGATGACACCGGTCCGGTCTGTTTGGGGGAGGCGGATGCCAGTCTTTCAACGATCCTTGGCGTTCTGCTGACTGCCAGCGCGGAGGACAGCACGTTGGCCGCGATGGCCACGTCCTTCAGGCAGATCATCTGCGGCATCAACGCACCTTTCTTGAACCCGCGCACATGCGGCCAGAACACCAGCCAGGACAGCCGGTCGCCGGGCTTGAGCGTCAGCGCGATGTCGCCATTGCCGTTCGTGTCCTCGCGCATATCCGCCGAGAGGATCCGGGTGAAGGGCAGGTTGAACGTCGCCGAAAGCGCCACACCGATGCGCATGACGATGCGCTTG
The DNA here is from genome assembly GCF_024105735.1 of Parahoeflea alexandrii. Classification (GTDB taxonomy): domain Bacteria; phylum Pseudomonadota; class Alphaproteobacteria; order Rhizobiales; family Rhizobiaceae; genus Hoeflea; species Hoeflea alexandrii. The sequence goes on from NZ_JAAAML010000003.1 coordinate 269,585, forward strand.
TTGGTGATCGTATAGAGCGTGGTCTTCTGTACCCCCCAGGCGAAGGCCTCCAAAAGGCCGATCGCGATGGTCGACAGGATGGCGAGCGCGCCCGAAGAGAACAGGATTTCGCTTGGCAGCCGGCCATCATAGATGCCGGCGGTTATGTTCCACAGCACCAGCACCCCGAAATAGCCCGCGATCCAGCGTGTCTTCATGATCTGGCGAGAGACCTGTGCCGATGACGGCGCACCCTGCCAGAGAATATGCTCGCCTTCGGGCAGCCGGCCGGGTAGGCCGGGCACCGGTTCATAATCGTGTTCTGGTCCGCCGGTCTCGCTCATGCCAGCGGCTCCTGGCGGCTCGGGTCGGCATAGAGCAGGCCGGAACCGAAATAGGCGGTGATCTGGTCTTCCTCGAGGAAGCTCACGCTGTCCGACTGCTTGGTGCTGGGCACCGATGCGAACTGCTCGCCGCGCAGGGCGTGCACATAGAAGATGCGTTCGCCGTCCCCGGTCTTGCGGAAGACACCGAAATTGATTGGCACCAGGATCTGTCGCGGCGCATCGCCCACTTCGGTGGTGGCTTCGAGGTAGCGCAACATCTGTTCCGAGCGGTCAACCCAGACATCGGAAACGGTGCCGGCAACAACCAGGTCGTAGCCAACCACCCGCACGCCGACGGGATTGATCTCGCCCTCGGCAACGGCGAAGTCGCTCGCCACCCGCAGCGGCACGATCTTGGCCTTGCCGTCATGGCTGAGGTCCGGTGTGTCGGACCGTTCCGCCCAGGAGCCGGGACCGATCGAATCGAGCATCGGGTTTTCGCCGGTGGGCAGGTAGGGCGCGCCCGAGAAATTCGCGATCTTGGCGCCCGGTACGGGCCGGTCGGCATTGTCGCGCTTGTCGTTGGGGACCGACACCTCACCGTGGCCGTGCGGCAGCAGGAAGGTCTTGGCCGGCGGCAGGAACAGCCAGTCGTCGCGGTTGAACGCGCCCGACTGATCGGCTTCCAGCGGGTAGCCTTCGCGGCGGTCTTCCTGCCGAATGTAGAAAAGCAGCAGCGCGAAAAACACCCAGAACGCGTATAGCGTCACCTGGGCGACATCGATGTATCCTGTAATGGCTCCGGTTTCCATGACTTCTCTCCTTGCTGCGCGGCGCTTCAGCCGGGCATTTCTGCCAGTCCGAAGCGTGGGCTCCGGGTTTGATTGGGGATTGAGCGGCGGGCAGCGAGCGGCCCGAGAGCCGCGAGCGCCGCAAACAGCAGCCCGATTTCGAGGTGATAGACAACGCTGTACCCGGCAGCCGGTGCGCTGAGCGCGGCACCGGGCTCAGCCCCGGCCACAAGGCTGTTGACGCCGTCGCGGATCAGCCCGCCGGCGGCAAGCCCGAGCCCGATGGCCGTTGCCTGAACCGCGCCCCAGGCGCCGATGGCGAGGCCATTGTCGGACTTTTCCGCGATATCCATCGCTGCCAGCATTGTGCAGACGGCAAACAGACCTCCGCCAAAGCCGATGATACCCGCGCCGGTGCGGAACAGGTTGGCTGCATGAAGCGGCTCGGAAAAGATGATCGCCGAAAAACCGGTAATGCCCGCCACCAGCCCGAGGGCTGCCAGCCGGTACATGTTGGCACCCTTCTGCAGGGCGCGGCCGGCATGGGCGAAGCCGAGCAGGGTGCCCGCGGCCCAGATCGCCGTCAGCAGCGTCGTCTGGCTCACCGTAAGCTTGAGAACCTCGCCGCCATAGGGCTCGAGCAGCACGTCCTGCATCGAGAACGCGCCGGCGCCGAGCGCCACCGCGACCAGCAGGCGGATGGTTCCCTTTTCCTTGCGGTAGGCGGCAAAGGCCTCGGAAAAACGCGGTGTCTCGCGGTTGTGCCGGGTCGCCACCGGGTTGCGCGGCTCCTGTTTCCACAGGCAGATGACGTTGAGCACAACGGTGACGACGGCGGCGCCCTGGACCACCTTGATCAGGATCAGAGGCGAGTAGTTGCGCAAAAGGATGGCGAAGACGATCGAGGCGATCAGCATGCCGACCAGCAGCATGACATACATCAGCGCCACCACCCGCGGCCGGTTTTCCTCCGCCGACAGATCCGTGGCGAGCGCCAGCCCGGCAGTCTGCGCCATGTGCATGCCAAGCCCCGTGAGCAGGAAGGCCAGCAGCGCACCCGCAGGTCCCGCCCATTCCGGGCCGGTGGTCTGCGATTGCAGCAGCAGAAGCGCGAATGGCATGATCGCCAGCCCGCCGAACTGCAGGATGGTGCCTAGCCAGATATAGGGCACGCGACGTACCCCGAGCGCGGATTTGTAGGTGTCGGACCGGTGGCCGATCAACGCCCGGAACGGGGCGGCCAGCACCGGGATCGCCACCATCAGCGCCACCAGCGAGGTGGGCACGCCGAGCTCGACGATCATCACCCGGTTGAGCGTGCCGGTCAGAAGCACCGCAGCCATGCCGATGGACCACTGGAACATCGACAGCCGCATCAGCCGGCCAAGCGGAAGGTCCTCGGTCGCCGCATCTGCAAACGGCAGATAGCGCGGACCGAGCGACTTCCATGTGTCGAGCATCTTGCGGTTGGCTGTGGCGACGATCTTCATGAGCGGACGAGCTCCTGCGCCTCGGAGATGTAGAATCCGCTCGAAATCCGCGCGGTCTCACCCCGGCTCCAGTCCTGCATGTCGCCGCGTGCAAGCATCCGGTTCATCATCTGGTCGATCACCACCGGATGGATCAAAGGCGAGCGGTCGCTGCGCGGAAACAGGCCTCCCAGCTTGTGCATCGCGGCAAGAAACCCGGTACGCGGGGCAAGCGTGAACACCATCTTCCGGCTGGTGCGATGCGCCAGTCCGGCGATCGCAGCAGTGGCTTCATCGCCGCTGTAGTGAATGAGTGCATCCATCGACACCACGGCATCAAAGTCGCCATGTTCCGGCGACAGCATGTCACCGGCGGTCAGGCGCACCGATCCGTCATTGCGGATCGCAGGCAGGGCTTCGTTTGCGTGCTCGATCATCTGCGGCGAGAGGTCGACGCCCAGCACATCCGCGCCGCGGTGGGCCAGCTCGATTGCCAACGGCCCGGCGCCGCAGCCGGCATCGAGGATGCGCCAGCCGCTCAGGTCTTCGCCAAACCGGTCGAGGATTGCCTGGCGCATGGCATCCCGTCCCGCACGCACCGTGGCGCGCACACCGGACACCTTTTCGGTCGAGATCAACCGTTTCCAGGCGTCGAGCGCGGTGCGGTCGAAATAGGTCTGGATCTCATCCCGGCGCTTGATGTAGGCGGCGTCCTGCATGGTCCTGTCTCACTCGAAACCGAGGAAATCGAAGATCTCCCGGTCCTTCATCGGGTTGGCCGAGAGCTCTTCCGTTCCGGCCCACAATTGCTCGGCCAGCTTCATGTATTCCTGCTGGATCGACACGATCTCCGGATCGTCGCCCATTTCGAACAGCGTGCATTTTTTCAGCCGGCTCCTGCGCACGGCGTCGGAGTCGACGATATGGGCCAGCCGCTTGAGGCCGATCGCCTCGTTGTAGCGGTCGATCTGGTCGGTTTCGCGTGAGCGGTTGGCGATGACGCCGCCAAGCCGCACGTCGTAGTTTTTCGACTTGGCCTTGATGGCGGCGACGATGCGGTTCATCGCGAAGATCGAATCGAAATCGTTGGCGGCCACAACCACGGCGCGCTCTGCATGCTGCAGCGGAGAGGCGAAGCCGCCGCAGACAACGTCGCCGAGCACGTCGAAAATCACCACATCGGTGTCCTCGAGCAGGTGATGCTCCTTGAGCAGTTTGACCGTCTGACCTACAACGTAGCCGCCGCAGCCGGTGCCTGCGGGCGGGCCGCCGGCCTCGACGCACTGCACGCCGTTGAAGCCCTCGAACACGAAGTCTTCGGTCCTGAGTTCCTCGGGATGAAAATCGACACCTTCGAGCACATCGATCACCGTCGGGATCAGGCTCTTGGTCAGGGTGAAGGTGGAATCGTGCTTGGGGTCGCAGCCGATTTGCAAGACCCGCTTGCCCAGCATCGAAAACGCCACCGACAGGTTTGATGATGTCGTCGACTTGCCGATGCCGCCCTTGCCGTAGATGGCGAAGACCTTGGCCTTGCCCGCGTCCATTTCGGTTTCCAGATGCACCTGGACGCTGCCGTCGCCGTCACCATTGCCATCCAGGCCTGCGGCCTGCTTGAGCTTGGCGGTACGTGCCTCGTCCATGATCGTGCGCGGGTGGGTAAAGAGATTCATTCTGCAGCCTCCACGGACAAGCCTTCGGCACGATCTTCCATTTCCTCGCCCGCAGCGCAGAGCGCGGCCCAGGTATCGTCGTCCGGTGTCCAGTAATTTCTGTCTTTTGCCTCGATCAGGCGGTTGACCATGCGCAGCGATGAAGCGGGGTTCATCTCCGAAAGCCGCCGGCGCATTGCCTCATCGAGAATGAAGGTTTCGCTCAGCTTCTGGTACACCCAGGGCTGAACGTCGCCGGTGGTCGCCGACCATCCGACGGTGTTGGAAATCTGCGCCTCGATCTGGCGCACACCCTCGTAGCCGTGGGCAAGCATGCCCTCGAACCATTTCGGGTTGAGCGAACGCGTGTGGGTTTCAAGCGCCACCTGTTCACCAAGTGTCCGGACCTTGCCTTCGCCCTGGGTTTGGTCGGAGATGAACACCGGCAACTGCTTGCCGTTCTGGGCCAGTGAAACTGCTTTGGAAATACCACCCAGCGTGTCGAAGTAATGATCGATCGTGGTCACGCCGAGTTCGACCGAATCGAGGTTCTGGTAGGCCATGTCGACCTTGGCAAAGACATCGTTGAGCAGCTCGACCTGCGCCGACGACTTGCCCTTGCGGTCGATCGCAAAGCCCTTGCGGCTTGTGTAGGTGTCGGCGATTTCCTGGTCGTCGGTCCAGGCACTGGAGCCGATCAGGAAATTCACGTTGGCGCCATAGGCACCATCCGCATTGGAAAACACCCGGTAGGCAGCCTGCTCGAGGTCGCAGCCATGCTCGGCGGCATAGGCGAGCGCATGCTTGCGGATGAAATTCATGTCTTCCGGCTCATCGGCCACTGCCGCCAGGTAGGAAGCCTCGGCCAGCATCGAAGCCTGCAGCGGCAACAGATCCCGGAAGATCCCCGAAAGCGTCATCACCGCATCGATCCGCGGTCGCTTGAGCTCGTCGAGCGGGATCAGTTCGGCGCCACAGACCCGGTTGTAGGCGTCTAGCCGCGGCCGTGCGCCCATCAGCGCCATGGCCTGGGCCATCGGGCTGCCCTCGGTCTTCAGATTGTCGGTGCCCCACAGCACGATGGCGATGGTTTCGGGCAGCATGCCGTCGGTTTCGAAATAGCGCTCCAGCACCTTGGCCGCCTGCCGTGCACCGTCCTTGACGGCGTAGGCGCTTGGAATGCCGAACGGATCGAAGCCATGAATGTTGCGCCCGGTGGGCAGCATGTCCGGTGTCCTGAGAAGGTCGCCGCTGGGCGAGGGTGCCACGAAGCGGCCGTCGAGCGCGGTGATCAGCCCGTCGAGTTCACGGTTGTTGGCAAGATTGGCATTGGCCCGAACAAGCCGTTCGATCAGCGCGTCGGCCTCGTTGCCGCCGCCGCGTGCGGCATCGATGGCCGCAGTGTCGAAATCGGCGATGGCGTCGATCACTTCCGCTGCGGGCGATTTGGCCTCGTCGGCCTCGGCGATCTGGGCCAGCATCTCGCGACGCTCATCAAGGTTCATGGCGCGGCCGGCCACGTGCAGCCCGTGCGGGATCAGCGTATATTCGAGCTCAAGCATGGCAGCCGTCAGTTGCGCCACATAGCGTTCGGGATCGTCAGCCGGCACCGCACGGTTGAGCTCCAGCTGCCCGGCCTGGATCATGATCAGCTCGAACGCCTCGGTGCGTTCCTCGGTCTGGCTTGCATCCAGATTGCGCAGCCGGTCGAGCGAGGATTTGAGTTCGCTCAGGCCCTTGTAGAGCCCGGCATTGGTCACCGGCGGGGTCAGGTAGGACACAAGCGTTGCCGCCGACCGGCGCTTGGCAATCGTGCCTTCGGACGGGTTGTTGGCGGCATAGAGATAGAAATTCGGCAGATCCCCGACCAGCCTGTCCGGCCAGCACTTGCCCGACATGCCCGACTGCTTGCCAGGCATGAATTCGAGCGCGCCATGGGTGCCGAAATGAAGAACCGCATCGGCGCGGAAATTGCGCTTGAGATAGGTGTAGAACGCGGCGAACGCATGGGTCGGAGCAAAGCCCTTCTCGAACAGGAGCCGCATCGGGTCGCCCTCATAGCCGAAGCCCGGCTGGACTGCGACAAGCACATTGCCGAACTGCCGGCCGAGCACGAAGATCGACTTTCCGTTGGTGAAGATACGGCCTGGTGCAGGCCCCCATTGCGCCTCGATCTCGTCGAGGTGCTTCTCGTTGCGGACATGATCGTCGGCGCTCACCAGCGCATGCACATTGGCCAGCGCGCCATACTGCGCGGCATTGCCGTTGAGCACCATGTCGCGGAGGTCTTCAACGCTTGTGGGAACCTCGATCGTGTAGCCTTCGTCCCGCATCCTGAGCATCGTCGCATGCAGCGATTCAAACACCGACAGGAAGGCTGCTGTGCCCATATTGCCGGCGTTTGGCGGGAAGTTGAAAATCGTCAGCGCGACCTTGCGGCTGGCACGTTCGCTCTGGCGCAACGTCACCAGCTTTTCGATCCGTCCGGCCAGCACTTCCACCCTTTCTGGATGCGCGCTCATGCAGGAGCGGCCCTTGGGGCAGGTGCCGAGATTGCGGGCACAGACGCAAGGCTGGGTTCCTGACGCATTCTCGGTGCGGCCGCCGAACACCATGGTGCCGGTGGCGCCGTCGAGTTCCGGGATCGCCACCATGATGGTGGTCTCGATCGGCATCAGGCCGCGGTCGGATTCCTCCCAGCGCTCGATTGACTGGAACTCGGTCACATGCGCCGCCACGTAGGGTACGTCGAGTGTTGCGAGCGTCTCGGCGGCGGCTGCGGCATCGGAATAGGCCGGGCCTCCGACCAGCGAGAATCCGGTCAGCGACAGCATCGCGTCGATCCGGGTTCCGGTCTGCCCGCCCGACAGGAAGGCCTCGATCGGGCCGCGCATGTCGAGGCCCGAGGAAAACACCGGCACGACGTTGAAGCCACGGCGTTCAAGCGACCGGATCACGCCGTTGTAGTGGCCGGTGTCGCCCGACAGGATGTAGGAGCGCAGCAAGAGCAGGCCGATTGTGCCCCTGGCGCCGGGCTTGAGTGGCAGCGCCTTGATCCCGGCGCTGACCCGGCCCTTGATGTCGGGGTGATAAACGCCCTGTTCGGGATACTCGACCGGCGCCTGGGCTGTGACCTTGCCGCGCAGCGCGCGGCGCTCGCCATCGGCATACTTGTCGACCAAGAGCCGCACCAGGTTGGCGATATTGGCGTCTGATGCGGCAATCCGGTACTGCATGGCGATGAAATAGTTGCGCACGTCCTGCGCGGTGCCCGGGATGAACCGGAGCAGTTTCGGCAGCCGCTTGAGCATTGCCATCTGGCGCTCGCCTGCGGTCCGGCCGGTGTCCTTCTTGTTCTTGGACCGATCGCCGCGCAGTTTCTTCAAAAGGGCAAGCGGACCCTTCTGCTCGCCGTCCATCTTGAACCGGCCCATCGAGGTGTTCTTCATGATTTCGCCGGTCGACATGCAGCACATCATCGCGTCGCAGTGATCGCGCCGGGCGGCAAGCGACGGCCCGATGGCCTTAACGTGCTCCTCGATGAACAGCATCGAGGCGACAATGATGTTGCCCTTGGCGATGTCGTCCTTGCAGGCCTGCAATTTGTCCGGATTGTCATTCCAGTCGGTCGCCGCGTGCACGCTCAGGTGCAGATTGGGCAGTTCGTCCGCCAGCATCCGCCGCGCATCATCCACCGCTGCCGACATGTGATTGTCGAGCGTGATCAGAACCACATTGACTGGAGCGGTGTTAACGCCCGAAGTGTGCTTTGGCATCGTACAATGTCTCTATGGTGATCGGATTGAGCCCGTTTTGGGCCGCGTAGGATTCGGTGTTGCGCCGCGCCTTTCCGCGGACGAAGAAGGGGATCTTGCGCAGTTCGCGCTCGGCGTCGCTGGTCCAGGCCGGCTGGTCATCATTGGCGGCAGTTGAGGCCGCGGTGTCCGGGGCCGGGGCAGCAGGCTGTTCAGCCTGCGGGTCGGGCTGGTGGGCGCCTGCAGGCCCGCCATGGCTCAGATGCGAGGATCCGGCATCGTCATGGAACTCGAAATCGCCGCGGAACATCTGCAGCAGGTGCTCTTCAAGCCCCATCATCAGCGGATGCACCCAGCTGTCGAAGATCACGTTGGCGCCTTCAAAGCCCATCTGCGGCGAGTAGCGTGCGGGGAAATCCTGCACATGCACCGGGCTCGAGATCACGGCGCAGGGCAGCCTGAGCCGCTTGGCGGCGTGACGCTCCATCTGCGTTCCCAGAACCAGTTCCGGCTGGGCGGCAATGATGGCGTCCTCGACATCGAGATGATTGTCCGAAATTAGTGGCTCGACGCCGTATTTCGCAGCCGCCTCGCGGACATCGCGGGCAAACTCGCGCGAATAGGTGCCAAGCCCACAGACCTTGAAGCCGAGTTCTTCGGAAGCGATCCGGGCTGCGGCGATGGCATGGGTGGCGTCGCCGAAGACGAACACCCGCTTGCCGGTGAGATAATTGGAATCGATCGAGGCCGAGTACCAGGACAGCCGTTCGGCACCGGTTTCAAACAGTTCGGACGGTACCGAAACGCCCGCGACCTTGGCTACCTCGGCGACGAAGTCGCGCGTGGCACCGACGCCGATCGGAACCGTTGTCACCATCTCCTGGCCGAACTGGCGCTTGAGCCAGCGGGCCGCCGTGTCGGCGATTTCGGGATAGAGCACGATGTTGAAATGGGCCTGCGGGATCTGGGCGAGATCGGCCGGCGACGCGCCGAGCGGCGCCACCGTATTGATGCGGATCCCCAGCGATTCGACCAGCCGGACCACCTCGACGATGTCGTCGCGGTTGCGGAAGCCGAGCGAGGATGGGCCCAGAATGTTGCAGCTTGCCTGCTCGGGGGCAGTTTCCGGCTTGCCGGCGCCGCCGGCAAATGCCCGGACCAGCCGGTAGAAAGTCTCGGCAGCCCCCCAGTTCTCTTTCTTCTGGTAGGACGGCATTTCCAGGGGCACCACCGGAACGTTGAGGCCAAGCGTCTTGGCCAGTCCGCCAGGATCGTCCTGGATCAGCTCCGCTGTGCAGGAAGCTCCGACCAGGAGCGCTTGAGGCTTGAACCGGGCCACCGCGTCGCGCGCGGCGGTTTTGAAGATTTCGGCGGTGTCGCCGGAAAGATCGCGTGCCTGGAATGTTGTGTAGGTCACCGGCGGGCGCTTCTTGTTGCGCTCGATCATCGTGAACAAGAGGTCCGCATAGGTGTCGCCCTGCGGCGCGTGCAGCACGAAATGGACATCGCGCATCGAATTGGCGACGCGGATGGCGCCGACATGGGGAGGGCCTTCATATGTCCAGACGGTCAGTTCCATGGCTCAGCTCCCCACTTTCAGAAGCTCGCGCCGCATCAGCGGCCGGGCAATCAGTTCGGCCAGGTCGCCGGCCTGCTCGTAGCCCTGCAGCGGCGTGAAGACGAACTCGATCGACCACTTGGTCGACCGGCCCTCGGCCTCGAATGGATTGCCAAGGCCCATGCCGCAGATGATCAGGTCCGGATTGTCGCTGTGCACCCGGTCGATCTGCCGCTCCACATCCTGGCCCTCGCTGACACGCACCGTGTCGGGCAGCAGAGCCAGCTCGGCGCCAACCACGTCACGATTGAGATAAGGCGTACCCACCTCGACGATCGATGTGCCCATTTCCCGTGACAGGAAGCGTGCCAGCGATGGCTCGAGCTGCGAATCGGGAAACAGGAACACCGATTTGCCTTCGAGCACCGGGCGGTAGCGCGCAACGGCGCGACGGGCGCGTTCGCGACCCGGCGCGGTGATCGCGTCGAATTTGGCTTCGGGCACACCGAAGCTATCGGCAATGGCGCGGTACCAGGCGGTTGCACCTTCTTCGCCAAGCGGGAAGGGGGCCGAGATCCTTTGTGCGCCGCGGCGTTCAAGCGCCTGGGCGCAGGCGCCGACCCAGGGCTGGGCCAGGATGAACCGTGTGTTGGGGCCGACTGGCGGCAAAGTGGTCGAGGAGCGCGAGGGCAGGAACCGGACCGGGCCGATGCCGAGGCCGTCGAACACCCGCATCATCTGGTCTTCGACCACATCGCCAAGCGCGCCGACAACAACGAGAGAGGCCGGCGCATCGGCTGCTTCCGCAGGCATGTCCGGAACCAGGGCTGCGAGGAAATTGTCCTCTCCCTGGGTAAAGGTCGTCTCGATGCCCGATCCCGAATAGGCCATCACACGGCAGGCGGGCGAATGCTCGCCATTGAGACGGCTGGCCGCGCGCGGCAGGTCGAGCTTGATCACTTCCGACGGGCAGGATCCGACCAGAACCAGAAGCTTGATCTCGGGACGGCGGGCCAGAAGCCGCGTCACCACCTTGTCGAGCTCGTCATTCATGTCGGCCATGCCGGCAAGGTCGCGCTCGTCGATGATGGCGGTGGCGAATCGCGGCTCGGCGAAGATCATCACGCCGGCTGCCGATTGCATGAGGTGAGCGCAGGTACGCGAGCCGACGATCAGGAAGAAGGCGTCCTGCATCTTGCGGTGCAGCCACATGATCGAGGTCAGGCCGCAGAACACTTCATGCTGACCGCGTTGCTTGAGCACGTCGCGGGCCGGTTTGGCGGCGGTGTCGGAACAGGCGGTGCTGGCGTCAAATATTGTGGTCATGCCGAAGCCTCGATGTTTGAATGGGAGGAGGCGTCCAGGCGTGCCAGACGGAATTTCCAGAGGAACTGTCCGGCATTGACGACGTAGGAAACATAGGCGGCGACGGCCAGAGCCATCAGCTGCCCGTCAGAAAGCAAGCCGCCGAACAGCGCCGCCAGATAGGCGGTGTGCAGGGCGAGCACCAGCATCGAGACCATGTCTTCCCAGAAGAACGGGCGGGCGAAGAGATAGGCGCCGAACACCTCCTTCTCCCAGATCGAGCCAGTGATCATGATGGCGTAGAGCGTCATTGTCTTGATGACGATCGAGGCATGGGCGGCCATCAGCCAGGAACCGGTCAGCCACCAGTGCGCGATAAGGCCGACGGAAATTGCAAAGACCAGGAACTGGATTGGCGCGAGAATGCCTTGAACCAGAGTCCAGACCGATTGGTCGCGACGGATGCGCTCTTCAACCGAGTAGAGACCGACTGGATTTTCGCTGAGCGAAACATGCGCATTCATCTGGCTCTATCCCTCTCCACTCGAGACCCCGATGTGAAGAGGTTAGTCACAGAATTTGAAAGTGTCAATTTTAATTGACGTCATATCAGGTTTACAAAGAGAACAATTCGTATCATTCTCTTCATGCCACAGCGGGAGAGACTCCATGACGGAGATCCGGTTGGTCTGGGTTCAAGGGCAGGTGCATTTTCAACGCCCCTGCTGCCAGACCCAACCCTCTTGACGGACTGCGTGGGTGCCGCGGATCGGAGCGGCCGGAAAGGTTTCGGGGTCATGAAAACAGATCCGCAAGTCCCAGGTACCGCCAGTGTCGGCGGAGTTTCCGGTGCGTTGAAGCAAGAGCGGGCCGGTAACGACCTGTACAACATCATCGAGCGCGTCGTGGTGAAGACCTGTTTCAAGGGTGGTCTTCCGGGGTCGGGATCAAGAGATGCCGGTGCCGCAGGCCAGTCCGGTCCATCCGTCGCCCCCACCATCAACAGGACCGGTCATCCATGTCCGGACGCGAGTGTCGCCATGACATTATCCCAGTCCGAAGACCAGCTCTCCGGCGCCATGCCGGGTTCCTCCGCAATGGAGGGTGTCAAACGGTTCATATCGGTCCTCGACAAGATCTATGCCAAGGTGCTCTCGGACGGCGAGTTCGATTACATCGGCTTCATGCGGGCGCGCTCCCTCGGACCTTCCGAGATGCTCGACCTCCTGGAAGCCTGCGCGGTTCGTTTGGGCGAGGAGTGGGAGTGCGACAGCCTCGGCTTTGCCGTGGTCACGGTCGCCACTTCGCGGCTGCAGCGCATATTGGCGCGGTTGAGCCAGGATAACCGTTGTTTCGAACGGTCTGCTGGTGATCGTTCGATGCTGTTGCTGGTGCCGCGCGGCGAAACACACCTGTTTGCCGTCAGCCTGATCGAGGAGCGTTTCCGCCTTCGGGGCTGGGAAACCAGCATGATCTTTACCGACCGTATTCTGGATTTGTCAGAGGTGATGAGGTCCGGTGATTTTCAGCTGGTATGCATTGCATGGCTCGACAATAGGCTTAAGAATCGGGTTGAATCCGTTCTGCAAGCAATTCACACGTCCGTAAATCGGGAACGGACCTGTGTAATCGCTGGCGGGCCGGCTGCTGCGGAACACTCCCAGTGGCTGGAAGAACGGGGCGTTGAAAAGGTTTGCAGCAATGCCCAAATCGCGTTAGAGACAGCGGAGAGGCATGGCGCAACTCGCATTTCGGCGCAAATTGCGACGGGAATAAACGGCTCCCTGTTGGAACCGTTGCGAAGTGCCTGATCGGAAAATGGAACAACAAACCTCCAGGACACTCCACCGAACCTTTGAAAAAACCCTTCAAGCGTTCGCGGACCTCCCGCCTTCTGTGTCGCTCACCATGGCGTCGCTCGGTGGTGACGTGACTCTCCTGGTCGACGCTTCCGGATCCATTATCGATGTTGCCTACCTCGACGCGGCAATCCAGCGATTTGGTGTCGAGGACTGGCCCGGACGGGCCTGGACCGATACGGTTACCGGCGAAAGCGTCGACAAGATCCGCAATCTCATCGATGAATGTGCCAAGACCGGCGCCAGCCGTACCCATCAGGTCAATCACCCCGGCGCCCGGGGCTCGGATCTGCCGATTGAATACGTGCTGCGCCGCATCGACGGTTTTCCCTATCTCGTGGCGTCGGGAACCGACCTTCGCAAGTTTGCCGAAGTCCAGCAGCAATTGATTCAGGCCCAGTTCGAGCTGGAGCGGGAATATCGCCGCGTGCGCGAATCCGAGGCCCGCTATCGCGTCATCTATCAACGCATGGATGCCGCACTTCTGGTCGTTGATGGCGAGACCAGGCGGATCATAGACGGCAATGCCGCCGCCGGCAGCATCTGCGGTGTAACCCTGGACAAGATGGTCGGAGACACTCTGGTCTCCCTGGTCCAGCGCGATGGTCGCGAGCGCTTGATGGAGGCCCTGGCCGAATCGCGGTCGCTTGGGCAGAGCCGAACGCTTGCAGTCTCCGCGTCATCCGACGGTTCCGCGATCGAACTCAGGATCAGCCCGTACCGCGAAAACGGCAAGATCAATTATCTGGTCTCCATTTCCAGCCAGGTCGAGGAAGATTATCCCACCCGCAGTCTTACGGCTGACAAGTGGGGTTGGACCGAAGCCGTGCCCGAGGCCCAGATCGTGATCGATGCGAAGGGCGCCATCCACTCGGTCAATGGCCGCTTTCTCGACATGATCCATCTGCTCAGCCGCAGTCTTGCCGTCGGGCGCAATGTCAACAACTGGCTTGGTGCCTCGAGTGTCGACATGCAGGTCCTGTCCAACCGGCTGCGCGACGAGGGCGAAGTACGCCAGTTCCTGACCGTGGTGCGTGACGATATGGGTGCCAGCAGGCCGGTCAGGCTGTCCGCGACACGCATCGACACCGGCGGTGATCCGCTCTACTCGGTCATCGTTACGGAGCAGGGCACGCGGGAAATGCCTGCCGCCGCGAAAGCCAATGGCGTGCATGGGGCCACGTCGGATTTCTCGGAGTTGATCGGGCGGGTGCCGCTCAAGGAACTGATCCGCGAATCGGCCGACGTCATCGAGAAACTCTGCATCGAGGCGGCGCTGACCCAGACCGAAAACAATCGGGCCGCCGCTGCGGATCTTCTCGGCCTCTCCCGCCAGAGCCTGTACCTCAAGCTCAAGCGCTACGGTCTCGAGGACTACACCGGCCGGGCCTGAGCCTGTCTGCTTGGTCCGTCGCCAACTGTAAAATAACATTTACACTGTCAATTTGAATTGACGTTATCGCTTCCCGGTCATAGACTTTTGTCATGACCATGGCGCAAACAACTCCCGCTTCTCCCAGGGTGCCCACACCGGGTGCGGTGCTGGCCTTGCTCAAGCCCGTCACCTGGTTTCCGCCGATGTGGGCCTTTGCCTGCGGCGCGATTTCCGCCGGGCAGATCACCTCCGACCGATGGGTCGCGGTGGGGCTCGGCGTTCTGCTCGCCGGGCCGTTGCTCTGCGGCACCAGCCAGGCGGTCAATGACTGGTTCGATCGCCATGTCGACGCCATCAACGAGCCTGACCGTGTGATCCCTTCGGGCCGCATGCCCGGCCGCTGGGGGCTGGGTGTGGCGATCTTCAATTCCGTCCTCTCGATGGTCGTCGCCGCTTTCCTGGGCTTGACGGTCTTCATTGCCGCAGCCATCGGGCTGGCGCTCGCCTGGGCCTATTCGGCACCGCCGTTCCGGCTCAAGCGCAACGGCTGGTGGGGCAATTCGGCTTGCGGATTTTCCTACGAGACCTTGCCCTGGATCACCGCCGCCGCTGCGGCCTTGGGAACCGTTCCGAGCGGTGAGATCTTCATCATCGCGTTCTTGTACGGCCTTGGTGCACTGGGCATCATGACGCTCAATGATTTCAAATCGATGGAAGGCGACACCAAAATGGGTATCGCCTCGCTGCCGGTGCAGATGGGCGCCAGGGCCGCGGCCATGTTCGCCGGCCTGTCGATGATCGTGCCGCAGCTGGTGGTGGTTGGTCTGCTGTTGGCCTGGAGCCACGCCTGGTCTGCTGCGGCAGTCGGCGCGCTGGCCTTCGCGCAGGCCGTGGCATTGCCCCGCCTGGTTGCCGATCCGAAGGGCAAGGCGATCTGGTACTCGGCGCTCGGCGTCGGGCTCTACGTCACCGGCATGATGATAACCGCATTTGCGATCCGGCCCTGAGCCGGACCTGGGAGGGAGAGAGGCAATGGCTGGATACGCGGCAACGGGACAGAGCGGAGCCACTGCGGGCCTGGGCTGGCTCTCGATCGTGCGGCTTGGACTGGTACAGGCGTCGCTGGGATCGATCGTGGTACTCACCACATCGGTTCTCAACCGCGTCATGGTGGTCGAGCTGATGCTTGCCGCCGTCATCCCCGGGCTCCTTGTCGGCCTGCACTACGGCGTTCAGATCTCGAGGCCGCTCTGGGGCCACGGCTCCGACCGTGGCGGCCGGCGCACGCCCTGGATCCTTGGCGGCATCCTGTTGCTGGCGCTTGCGGGAACCGGCGCTTCAGCCACCACGCTGCTGTTCGGCGCGCATTTCTGGCTGGCTATGGCGCTGGCGATCTTTTGCTTCGCCCTGATCGGACTTGGCATCGGCGCTGCGGGAACCTCGCTGCTGGCCTTGCTGGCAAGCCGCACCGCGCTGCATCGCAAGCCCGCTGCCGCAACCATCGTCTGGATGATGATGATCGCCGGCATTGTCGTCACCGCGATCATCTCCGGCGCCTGGCTTGATCCGTTTTCCTTTGTCCGGCTGATCACTGTGACGGCGATTGCCGGAGCCATCGCCTTCACGCTGACCTGTCTCGCGATCTTCAATGTCGAACGCAACACCATGCCGGTCGACGGCCCGCCGGCGGCGCAGCGGCTTGATTTCCGCCGGAGCCTGGCTGCGACCTGGGGCGATCGTGACGCGCGGCTGTTTACCGTTTTCGTTTTTGTCTCGATGCTCGCCTACGCCACCCAGGATCTCATTCTCGAGCCCTTCGGCGGATTGCTGTTTGGCCTTACGCCGGGCGAAACCACGCAGATTTCAGGTCTGCAGCACAGCGGCATCCTGCTTGGCATGGCAATGGTCGGCGTGCTCGGCTCGCTGTTTGCCCGGAAGAAGCCGCTCATCCTCAAGGCCTTCATCTTCTTTGGCTGTGTCGGCTCGGCGGTGGCGCTGGCCGGTCTTTCTCTGTCTGCATTGGTTGCGCCGGCCTGGCCGCTCAAGGCCAACATCTTCGTGCTCGGCGTCGCCAATGGCGCTTTCGCCGTCGCCGCCATCGGCGCGATGATGATGCTGGCCTCGGGCGGCGACGGTGCCTCCGAGGGCATCCGCATGGGTGTCTGGGGCGCCGCCCAGGCAGTCTCCTTCGGCCTCGGCGGCTTTCTCGGCACCGTCGCAATCGACGTTACAAGAACCCTGACCGGCGACACGCCCTTGTCCTTTGCCGTTGTCTTCGGACTTGAGGCCGGTCTGTTCGTCGTCGCCGCGGCAATCGCGCTTCTGATCAGGACACCGGCGCACCGGCAGCCCGGCCTTCCAGCCCGGGAGCGGGTGCCTGAACCTGCCCCCTCCTACGCAATTCCAGCGGAGTGAAGATCATGCATTTGAACACCCATGATGCACCACGCGACCATGTCGCCCCGACCCATTATGACGTGATCGTCATCGGTGGCGGCCCCGCCGGCGCGCGTGCGGCCGAACGGCTGGCCGCAGCCGGACGAAGCACCTTGCTGGTCGACAAGGAGGGCCGCACCAAACCCTGTGGCGGGGCCATTCCATCCAATGCCATGGCGCAATATGCAATCGCGCCCGAGCAGATCAAGGCGCGCGTTCGCGGTGCCCGGATGACCGGCCCGAGCGGAGTTCAGGTCGGCATGGAGATCGGCGATGTCGGCCATGTCGGCATGGTCGACCGTGACCAGTTTGACCCTTATCTTCGCGAACGTGCCCGGCTTGTCGGGGCAGATTATCGCGCCGCGAATTTCGCCTCGCTCGAACACCGGGCCGACGGGCTGGTGGACATCAAGCTTGCCAAGAGCAAGGATCGCGACGCGGAGACGCTGACGGCCTCGGTGGTGATCGGCGCTGATGGCGCCAATTCGGCCGTGCGTCGCGCGATCTTCGGGCCGAAGTTGCGCCCGCCCTATGTGTTCGCCTATCACGAAATCGTCCGCTCGCCGGCGCCGGGTGCCAACAAGGAATTCGATCCTACCCAATGCGAGGTGATCTATGACGGCGAGATCTCGCCCGATTTCTATGGCTGGGTGTTTCCGCACGGGCCCTATACCAGCGTCGGCTGCGGTTCGGCGGTGAAGGGCTTCGATCTCAAGGCCGCCACCCGTGAACTGCGCGAGCGCTTTGGCCTGGCTGACGCCGAGACGGTCCGCGAAGAAGGCGCACCGCTGCCGCTCAAGCCGATGAAGCGCTGGGATGATGGCAGGAACGTGCTGCTGATCGGTGACGCGGCAGGCGTGGTCGCACCCTCCTCGGGTGAGGGGATCTGGTATGCCATGCACACCGGCGATCTTGGCGCCGAAGCCGCGATCAAGGTTCTCGAGACCGGCAATGCCAAGCATCTCGCCAGCGCCCGCAAGCGCTTCCAGAAAGCCCATGGCAAGGTCTTCCTTGTGCTCGGATTCATGCAGTGGTTCTGGTATTCGAGCGACAAGCGACGTGAGAAATTCGTCAAGATGTGCGCCGACAAGGACGTCCAGCGGCTGACCTGGGAAAGCTATCTCAACAAGAAGCTGGTCCGAAAAGATCCGATGGCCCATGTCCGCGTGTTCCTCAAGGACATGCGCCAACTGCTCAGACCGGCAGCGCACTGATGTGGCCGGACTGGGTGATCGCTTTCGTCGGTGACGGGCGAATTGCGCTTCTGGCGCTGGCCGTCATTGGCCTGGAAGCCTTGGTGATTGTGGTCTTCATGCGCTCTCGCGCGCGTGTCGGCTCGCTGATACTGACCATGGCCTCGGGTGCGGGCCTGCTCGGCGCTCTCTATGCCGCGCTGTCGGGCGCGTCAGCGGGCATGATTGCCGTCTGGCTGGTGCTGGCGCTCCTCGCTCATGCGTCCGACATGGGGACGCGTCTCTTCCGCAATACCTGACAAATACGGAATGTCCGCGTTTCAATTGCTGGTGCGGCCTCTGTTTCAGGCTCTGCGAGCTGTTCAGCGGTGCTTGGCGCCTTATCTCTCCTGCCACCCGATCCGCATGCTGCCAATATGTTGATCTATGTCAAAAATAGATGACACAAATCATGTCAATCTAATTAGACATGATTTGATGGGAGGCCAGCATGCGCATTGTACTCGTACATCCGAACTATCACTCGGGCGGCGCGGAGATCGCCGGCAACTGGCCGCCGGCCTGGGTCGCCTATCTGGCGGGCCATCTCAAGGACGCGGGTTTCACCGACATCCACTTCATCGATGCGATGACCAATGATCTCTCTGACGAGGATCTCGCATCCCGGCTCACCGAACTCAAGCCTGATGTGGTCGGTGTAACCGCCATCACGCCGTCGATCTACAAGGCGGAGAGGGTGCTTGAGATTGCCAGAGAGGTGGTGCCCGGTGCACTCAGGGTGCTTGGCGGCATCCACGCCACATTCATGTACAAGCAGGTGCTCTCCGAGGCACCCTGGATCGACGTCATTGTCCGAGGCGAGGGCGAGGAAATCTTCCGTGAACTGATCCGCACCGTCGCCGAGGAGCGCTGGCCCGAGGGAAGGGCGGCCATCAAGGGCCTCGCCTACATCGCCGATGACGGCAAGATCGTCGCCACCCAGGCTGCGCCCACGGTCAAGGATCTCGATGCCATCAACCCGGACTGGACGCTCTTGGAATGGAGCAAGTACATCTATGTCCCGCTCGGCGTGCGCGTCGCCATCCCCAACATGGCCCGCGGCTGCCCCTTCACCTGTTCCTTCTGCAGCCAGTGGAAATTCTGGCGCGACTACCGGGTGCGCGACCCAAAGAAGGTGGTCGACGAGATCGAGAACCTGGTCAACCACCATCAGGTCGGCTTCTTCATCCTCGCCGACGAGGAACCCACGATCAACCGCAAGAAGTTCATCCAGTTCTGCGAGGAGCTGATCGCCCGCGGCCTGCCCGACAAGGTCAAGTGGGGCATCAACACCCGCGTCACCGACATCATGCGCGACAAGGAGCTCTTGAAGTTCTACCGCAAGGCCGGCCTGGTCCACATCTCGCTCGGCACCGAGGCCGCAGCCCAATTGAAGCTCGACCGCTTCAACAAGGAGACCAAGGTCTCCGAGAACAAGGAAGCCATCCGGCTCCTGCGCGAGGCCGACATCTTCGTCGAGGCACAGTTCATCGTCGGCCTCGAAAACGAGACCGCCGAGACGCTCGAGGAAACCTACCGTATGGCCTGGGACTGGCAGCCCGATCTCGCCAACTGGGCCATGTACACCCCTTGGCCGTTCACCCCGCTGTTTCAGGAACTGGGCGACAAGGTCGAGATCTTCGATTTCGAGAAATACAATTTCGTCACCCCGATTATGAAGCCGGAAGCCATGGACCGGGCCGAACTGCTTGACCGGGTGATGAACAATTACCGCCGCTTCTACATGCAGAAGGCATTGTTTCACTATCCCTGGCGCGGCACCGGCTTCCGGCGAAGATACCTGCTCGGATGCCTCAAGGCCTTCCTCAAGGCAGGCTTCGAGCGCAAGTTCTATGATCTCGGCAAGGCCAATTACTGGGGTCCGCAATCCAAGAAGGGCGTCAACTTCAACTTCGACCGCACCCGCAAGATCGCGCCGGCACAGATGGAGGACTGGGCTGCCATCCACGACCGCAAGGTGGCGCTGGAGAAGGCTCGCGCCAAACTCAGGGACGACGATACAGGCACCGTGATGGCCTGCGGCGGCGGCACCGAGCAGATGGAGGAAAGCCGGGAGCCCGCGGAATGAGCGATGCGGTGAGCCCGGTTCTTTTCCGAGCCGCAGACAGGCCGGGTCCGGCCGCAGTGGGCCCGGGCATGGGTGAAGAGGCGCTTGGCCTCAACACGGACGCCCCGTCACCGCATGCCGTCCACAAGGTGGGGCCGAACGCCGTGATCCAGACCCGGCTTGCCCTGATCGACATCTGCGGCGCCGGGCATGCCCGCGCCCTGTTCTCGGAGGCCGGATTGATCGACTGGTTCGACCTCCCGCCCGACAGCATGGTGTCCGCCGAGCCCGTAAACCGGCTCAACATGACCCTGTTCTGGCAGCTTGAAAGCCCGGTTTTTGAAATGCTCATGGCCGATGCAGGCGTCCGTACCGGGCGCTACATCCTGGAAAATCGAATCCCCCGTCCGGTTCGCAGACTGCTGCAGAAACTGCCGGTGTGGCTTGCGGCGAGGGCTCTGCTCAAGGCGATCCGCGCCCATGCCTGGACCTTCGCGGGAAATGCCCGGGTCTCGATTGCGCCGGGTCACCCGGCAATCATCGAGATCCGCTCAAATCCGATCGCCGTCCCCGGCTGCCCCTGGCACCGGGGCGTGTTCGAAATGCTGTTTTCCGGGATTCTTGGAAAGCCCGTCCATGTTGATCATTCGACCCTGTTCGATGGCCAGTCATGCGATCGCTTCATGGTTCGCTGGAACGTCTGACCCGGCGGTCCCGCGCGCACGCCCCGACCGCTAACTCTTGGATGCCGATCTCGATCACATGGCTTGTCCGGCAAGCTCATGGATTCAAGGCATGCAGCACATTTTCGGACACTGTTTTCCGCTGCACTGCAAAAAAAGACCCATTTGACGGTCTATTCTCAAAAATTGCAGATGCCGTTCTCGCATCACGCGCTATGTTGTCAATCGACCGACCCGACACCGCCCCCGATTACGGGGACATTGGCCAGGGAAAATTGGGATGTCGCACGCGAAACCAGATCGCGGCCATTAACGGAAGTCACGACTTTGAAGCTTTGGAAACAACTCGTCTTCTCGCTTGTCCTTGTCGCTGCCGCCTTTGTGACATGGTCCTGGGCCTATCCCGGAGCGCATGATGTCCTGGTCCGCAGCGGGCTTGAAAAGATCTCGTTGTTTGCCCCCGACGCGGATGGTCAAGACAAGGCATCTGCCGGTGCGCCGGGCGCCGGCGCTTCAGGCCGCCCACGCGGCGGTCGGGAGGCAATCGTTATCGTCGCGCCGGTCAGTGAGGGTCTCGTCAACGACCAGCTCACCGCAATCGGCACCGGTCAGGCGGTTCGCTCGGTTTCGGTGCGCACCCTGGTCTCCGGCCAGATTGCCGACATTCCGGTGCGGCCGGGCGGCAAGGTCGACCGTGGTGACGTGCTGATCCGCCTGGATGCGGCACAGGAGGAACTCGCCGTCGAGCGTGCCAAGCTCACTGTCAATGACGCCCGTGCCAAGGTCGACCGGCTGCAGAGCCTCGTTGCCAGCAGTGCGGCTTCGAGCGTCGAGGCCGATCAGGCGCAGAATGCGCTGGATGCCGCAGAAGTCGCCCTGCGCGAGGCCGAACTCAACCTCGCCCGGCGCACAGTGACCGCACCGATCAGCGGCTCGCTCGGCATCCTCGCCGTCAACGCCGGTGACTACGTCACCAGCCAGAGCGAGATCGCCAGCATCGATGACCGCAGCCAGATCCTGGTCGAATTCTTCGTGCCCGAACGCTTTGCCTCGGGCATGGAAATTGGCAAGGAGGTGATCGCGACTGCCAGTTCCCGCCCGGGCGAGCGCTTCACCGGCGCCATTTCAGCAGTCGACAACCGTGTCGACGAGGCGAGCCGCACCTTGCGTGTGCGTGCCCAGATCGCCAATCCCGACGACACGTTGCGCGCCGGAATGTCATTTGAGGTCAGTATCCGCTTCGAGGGGGACCGATGGCCCGCCGTCGACCCGCTGGCGGTCCAGTGGGATTCGGCCGGTGCCTATGTCTGGAAGGTCACCGACAGCAAGGCCGCGCGCGTCGACGTCGCCATCATCCAGCGCAATTCCGATTCCGTGCTGGTCAAGGCTGACCTGAGCGCGGGCGATGAAGTCGTCACCGAGGGTGTGCAGAGTGTCAGGCCCGGTTCCACCGTGCGGATCGTGGGCGGCAGCCAGCAGCCGGAGAACAGCGGTGCGTCCGAGGGCGCGGGCGAGGAACCGACAGCGCAGCGTTCAACCACAGGCAAGACCGGCAGCGGGAGCGGCGCATGAGCGGCTACAATGATGACCTGACGGACCGGGAACAGACGACAGTCGACGCGGAAACAGGTGGCGGCACAGCTCTGATGATCCGCCGTCCGGTGCTGGCCCTGGTGATCAGCCTGCTCATCGTGGTTGCCGGGCTGGCCGGCCTCTACGGCGCGGAAATCCGCGAACTGCCCGATGTCGACCGGCCGGTGATCACCGTCACCACCAACTTCGCCGGTGCCTCGCCGGAAACCGTTGACCGCGAGCTGACGGCGATCGTAGAGGGCGCGATTGCCCGCGTTTCAGGCGTTGCCTCGATGTCGTCGACCTCGACGCTTGGCCGCAGCCGGGTGACCGTCGAGTTCTCCGACAGCACCGATCTCAATGTCGCCGCGTCCGATGTTCGCGACGCGCTCGGTCGCGTGACCAACAACATGCCTGATGGCGCCGACGATCCGCGCATCGTCAAGGCCGATGCCAACTCCGATCCGGTGATGCGTCTGGCGGTCACATCCGACCGCTACAACGTTCAGGACATGACCATTCTTGTCGAGGACCTCGTGGTCGACCGTCTTGCGGCTGTCCCCGGGGTCGCTGATGTCAATGTCTATGGTGACCGCGAAAAGATCTTCCGTGTCGATGTCGACCAGTCTCGTCTCGCAGCCTTCGGGCTGACGCTGGCCGATCTGCGCAGCGCCTTGAGCAATGTTGCCCTTGATGTGCCCGCCGGCTCCCTGACCGCCCAGACCTCCGACATTGTCGTCCGTGCGACCGCTGATGTCACCACGCCGGAAGGCTTCGAGGATCTTTACATCAATGACCGGATCCGCTTTCGCGACGTCGCCAATGTGACACTGGGCGCCGACCCTGGCGATTCCGTGCTGCGCGCCAATGGCCGCACCGGTCTGGGCATGGGCATCATTCGCCAGTCCGCCTCCAACACGCTCGAGATTTCGCAAGGAGTGCGCGCGGCGACGCAGGCCATTCAGGCAATCCTGCCCGAAGGCGTCGACATCCGTGTGACCAGCGATGATGCCACCTTCATCAGCGGCGCCATCGATGAAGTGCGCACGACACTTATTCTCGCCGTGCTCATCGTCATTGCCATCATCTTCCTGTTCCTGCGCGACTGGCGCGCCACCATCATTCCGGCCGTCACCCTGCCGGTGTCGCTGATCGGTGCCTTCGCGGCGATCTGGCTCGCCGGCTTCTCGGTCAACATCCTGACGCTTCTGGCGCTGGTGCTGGCCACCGGCATGGTCGTCGACGATGCCATCGTGGTGCTCGAGAACATCGTCCGCAAGCGCAACGAGGGCATGGGGGTGCGGGCTGCGGCGGTGATCGGCACCCGCGAGGTTTTCTTTGCCGTCATCACCACGACTGCGACGCTGGCCGCGGTGTTCATTCCGATCTCGTTCCTGCCGGGGCAGGCGGGCGGGCTGTTCACCGAGTTCGGCTTCGTCCTGGCTTTCACCGTGATGATCTCCAGTGTGGTCGCTCTGACGCTCTGCCCGATGCTGGCGTCGCGGTTGATCAAGCGGCGCGACATGTCCGCCGCCAAAACCAAGCCCAGCCGCTTCGTGGCGTTCGGCGGTTACATGTCGGGTGTCTACTCCCGGCTGCTGCGCCGCGCGCTCGATGCGCCTCTCGTTGTCATTGTCATTGCGCTGATGGCGGCGGGCGCCGCCTTTGCCCTGCTTCCCACCATTCCCCAGGAACTGACGCCACCCGAGGACCGGGCGGTTGCACTGGTCCGCATTTCCGCACCGCAGGGGGTCAGCCTCGATTACACCCGCTCGCGCATGACCGAGATCGAGCGTCTGGTCTCTCCGCTGCGCGACAGCGGGGAAGTGCAGAACATCTTCGCCATCGCCGGCACCGGCGGATCCTCCAACAACGGCTTCATGGTGCTGACCCTTGCGCCGTGGGGCGAACGCGAGCGGTCCCAGGCCGACATCGTGGGCGAACTCAACCGAGCCATCGCCACCGTGCCGGGCTTGCGTGCCTTCGCCATCCAGCCCAACAGCCTGGGCATTCGCGGCGCCGGAAACGGACTGCAGTTCGCCTTTGTCGGCAACAGTTACGATGAGTTGGCCGAGGTCGGTCAGCAGATGGTTGAAAAGCTTGAGCAGGATCCGCGCTTCAACCAGATCCGGCTCTCCTATGAAACCACCCAGCCGCAGATCTCCGTCCAGATCGACCGCGCCCGGGCGTCGGATCTTGGCGTCAATATCGACGGGCTGGCCGAAGCTCTGCAGGCGCTGCTCGACGGCAGGGAGGTGGCGCAGGTGTTCATCGAGGACCGCTCGTTCCCGGTCAAGCTGCTGTCGACCAACAACCCGATCAACGATCCGACCGACCTTGAATCGATCTATCTCAAGGCGGGCGATGGACGCATCGTGCCGATGTCCACCATCGCCACGCTGACCGAGAAGGCCGTTGCGCCTGACCTGCGCCGTGAAAGCCAGATGCGCTCGGTTTCCATCACCGCGGGCCTGACGCCCGCCTTCGCGTTGGGTGACGCCTGGGCGGAAGCGGTCGTCATGGCCGAGCCGCTGATGCCCGGCGGCGTGCGGATCATTCCGCTCGCAGAAGCGGCAACACTGGATCAATCCTCCAACGACATGCTGATCACATTCGGAATTGCCATCATCGTCGTGCTTCTGGTCCTGTCGGCGCAGTTTGAAAGCTTCGTCAGCGCCTTCATCATCATCTCTACCGTGCCGCTGGGGCTGGCCTGTGCCATCTTCGCCATGGCGATGACCGGCGGCTCGCTCAATGTCTACAGCCAGATCGGGCTGGTGTTGCTTGTGGGGGTGATGGCCAAGAACGGGATTCTGATCGTCGAGTTTGCCAACCAGTTGCGCAATACCGGCATGGATATCCGCTCCGCCATCGAGGAAGCCTCCAACATCCGCCTCAGGCCGGTGATGATGACGATGATCTCGACGGTGCTTGGTTCTGTTCCGTTGCTGCTGGCCTTCGGTGCCGGCGCGGAAGCCCGCGTTGCACTCGGCTGGGTCATCGTCGGCGGTCTCGGCCTGGCGATGATCGCCACTCTGTTCCTCACGCCTGTCGCCTATCTGCTGCTGGCCCGTTTCGCCACGCCGTCCGCCGAGGAAGAGCGCCGGCTCGATGTGGAGTTGCGCGAAGCAGGCGAGTTGGCAAACAGGCGCAACGCGCAGCCGGAGCTTTCGCCCGGCGAATAAACCGGCAGAAAAAGACCCGCGGCCCGATGGCGACAATTGGCGGGGCATTTTCGTGCCTGGCCGCGCTCTCGTAGGGCGCGGGTAGCGGGGGTGGACTGACGGCTTAGCCGCGCTTGAGAACGCGCTTTCCAACACTGTAACCGGCCAGCAGAACCAGTCCGACCGCCAGGCCGAAGATGCCGCTGATCAGGGCTTCCATGGCCCAGCCGAGAAGGCCCGGTGCGAAAGTGACGGAATCCCGCACCATCGCTGACATGTCCTTGACGAAATGCTCGAGCGTGTCGAGGCCGAAGGTTGCCAGGCCATGGATGATGATCGACCCGCCAACCCAGAGCATGGCGGCCGTGCCGACGCTCGCAACCGTTTCCATGAAGGCGGGCATGCCGCGGACGATCGCACGGCCAAGGCTGCGGGTCGCGTCGAAATAGGCGCCCTGGGCCATCTTCAGCCCGACATCGTCCGCCTTCACAAGGATCGCCACGCTGCCATAGACCAGAACGGTGATGCCGATGGCCACCACCGCAAGCACAAGGCCTTCCATCCACAGCGAACTGGCCTCGATCGAGGACAGCGCAATGGTCATGATTTCGGCAGACAGGATGAAGTCGGTCTTGATCGCACCCGCAACCCGCTGCTTCTCGAGATGGGCGTGGTCGATCGGATTGCCGTCATCGACAGGCAGCGGTTCGGGATGAAACAGGTGCCATATCTTCTCCGCCCCCTCGAAACACAGATAGGCGCCTCCGACCATCAACAGCGGTGGCAGCATCCATGGCGCGAACGCGTTCAGCAGCATGGCGATCGGCAGCAGGATGACCAGCTTGTTGAAAATCGATCCGCGCGCAATCTGCCAGACGATGGGCAGCTCCCGCGCTGCCGGAAGGCCGTGGACATATTTCGGCGTGACCGCCGTGTCGTCGATCAGGATGCCGGCTGTCTTGACCCCGACCTTGGCAGCCTGCGCTGTAACGTCGTCGAGTTGCGCTGCAGCCAGCTTGGTCAGGGCTGCAACGTCATCCAGAAGGGCAAGCAATCCGCTCATTTTGTCAGTTCCTATTCTTGCCTGCTCCGTGGCCGGTGTCGATCGGCCTATCTGATGCGGTCGGTGGCGGCAACTCCGGCCGGCATCGCATTGGCAACTTGCGAAATCCGGAAAGGTTCCGCAAGCTTCGTGGGGCAAATATCCCGGGGACGCCGCTCCGCCCGCTCAGGACACGCGCGCATGAAGCGTCTGCATCCTGCTCGCCGGCGAGAACGGGCCCAGCACCCTACACTGTAGATTGCGCGGTGTGCGGCCCTTGTGCCGCCTGCCGGTGGCAAGCCTGTTTCTCTGTTGCGGGTTGCATTCGTGACGCGGATCGGGATCATGCACGGCGGGTAGAGGCAGCCTTTGAGGGGGAAGACGTGCAGCAACAGGGGTTTGAATTGCGGGCCAGCACCATGACCGGAATCGTCATGATGTGTGTGGGCGTGGCCAGCCTCTGCGTCAATGATGCGCTGGCCAAGACCCTCACCGAAGGCTATTCGCCGCTGCAGATCCAGTTCATGCGCAACCTGATCGCGCTGCCTTTCGCGTTGCTGATTGCATTCAAGATGGGCGGAACACCGGCTCTGCGTTCTCATCGTCCGCTGGCGCATCTACTGCGCGGCACGCTGTGGATCAGCGCCACTTTCATGTTCTTCACCAGTATCATGTATCTGGGCCTGGCCGAGGCGACCGCGCTGATCTTTGTCGCGCCGCTGTTCATCACCGCGATCTCCGCCATGTTCCTGGGCGAGCATGTCGGCTGGCGCCGCTGGCTGGCCGTGCTTGCGGGTTTTGCCGGCGTTCTGATCGTGGTCCGGCCCGGCGGGTCGACATTTCAGCTGATTTCGCTGCTGCCGGTGGCGACCGCCTTTGTCTACGCGTTGCTGATGCTCAGCGCTCGCTGGGTGGATTCGCGCGAGAGCGTCTGGACCCTGCTGCTTTACCTGACAGCGACCGGCGCCTTGCTGAGCGCCTTCATCGTGCCGCTGGTCTGGGTCCCGGTGCGGCTTGAGGATGTGTGGCTGTTTGTCGGCATAGCCGTCTTCGGAACCGCGGGCATGACGCTGATTACCCAGGCGTTCCGGCTGGCGCCGGCGGTCGTCGTGGCACCGCTCGATTACACCGCCCTGTTGTGGGCCACCATCCTCGGCTGGCTGTTCTGGAACGAGATCCCCGACGCGATGACCTTTGTCGGCGCGGCGGTGATCGTTGTGAGTGGTGTTTTCATCATCCTGCGCGAACACTCAGCCGTCGAGTGATCGCGGTTCGCGCCATGACGGTGAACCAAGTCTGCGGGTCAGCCAGTGAACCGTCCCGGTGATCAGTTCGTTGGCATCCGGTTCCAGGCGTCGAGGGCTGCGATCTTGTAGGCTTCGGCCAGCGTCGGATAGTTGAACGCGTTCTCGACGAAGTATTCGAGCGTGCCTTTGAGATTGAGCACCGCCTGGCCGATATGGATGAGCTCGGTCGCTCCCTCGCCGACAATGTGGCAGCCCAGGAGCCGCCGCGTCTTCAGCGAGAAGATCATCTTCAGCATGCCGTTCCCCAGCCCCATGATGTGCCCGCGCGAGGTCTCGCGGAACCGCGCCACGCCGCATTCATAGGCAATGCCGCGCTCGATCACTTCCTCCTCGGTCATGCCGACGGTGGAGATTTCCGGCACCGAGTAGATCCCGTAGGGAAAGAATTTCGGCGGCTCATGGGCATGCCGGCCAAGCGCGTGGCAGGCGGCGATACGGCCCTGTTCCATCGATGTCGAGGCCAGGCTCGGAAACCCGATCACGTCGCCAGCGGCATAGATCGACGGCACTTCGGTGGCGAACGTCACCGGGTCGACCTTGATCCGCCCGCGGCTGTCGCTCTCGAGCCCGCAGGCCGCAAGGTTGAGGCTGGCGGTGGCGCCCATGCGGCCGGCTGCAAACAGCACCATCTCGGCGCGGATGTTGCGCCCGCCCTCCATCTGGATCTCGCACATGCCGTCGTCGAGCTTGCTGATCTTCTCGGCTTTCCGGCCGAAGCGCAGCACCATGCCGCGGTCCTTGAGTTGGTGGGTGAAATCGCCGATCAGCTCCCGGTCGATGAAGTCGAGCATGGTCTCGCGCGGCTCGATCAGCGTCACATGCACGTCGAGCGAACTGAAGATCGTCGCATACTCGATTCCGATGACCCCGGCGCCGATCACAGCGATCGAGCGGGGCAGGTGGTCGAGCGACAGGATCCCGTCGCTGTCGAAGATCTGCCTGTCGTCAAACGGTACGTAGTCGGGGCGGAACGGCACCGTACCGACCGCCAGCAGGATGGAATCGGCGGAGAACTCGAAGCTCTCGCCCTGTTCGCCATCGACCGCGATGGTATTCTTGTCCTTGAACCGGGCATCGCCCCTGAGCGTGGTGACCTGGTTGCGGGCAAATTGGTGTTCGAGCACCTCGATCTCGTGGTTGAGCGTAATGTCGAGCCGGGCCCTGAGATCGCCCGCCGTCAGGTCCTGCTTGACCCGGTAGGACCGGCCGTAGAACCCGCGCTCGCGCCATCCGGAAAGGTTCAGCGCGGTTTCCCTGAGTGTCTTCGATGGAATGGTGCCGGTGTGGACCGAGACCCCGCCGACCCGGTGGCCGCGTTCCACGACCAGAACCTTCTTGCCGAATTTCGCAGCCTGGATGGCCGCCCGCCGCCCCGCCGGGCCGCTGCCGATAACGATGAAGTCGTAATGTTCCATGAATAGAAGCCCAGGGTCCGGGATTGATTAAAACTTTAATCAATCAGACCACGAAGCTTCTAAGGAATCGTTGCTGCGCTGCGGGAAAGGTGGGGCAGGCCTGCATTGATCGCAGATGGTTGTCGAAGATTGCGGTGCGGTGAGCGGCTGCCACGGGAGGAAAGGGGATGTTCGCTGCGGTGAGTGAATCGAACCGAATGCCACGGCACGCAGGCTTTCAATCTTTTGATGCGGCGCGGATTGTCTCCACGATTATGCTGGTTCGAGGGCCACGGTACCTTCCCTGCTCGGAGCCGTACCGAACTTGCGCTGGTAGTCGCGGCTGAAATGGGTGGGGCTTTCGTAGCCCACCTCGAAACTTGCCGACGCCACGCTGTGATGGCCTGCTCTCAACAGGTCGCGCGCGGCAATCATGCGCAAATCCTTCTGGTATTGCAGGGGCGTTGTCCCGGTGACCTGTTTGAAATGACCATGAAACGAGGATTGGCTCATGCCTGCCAACTGGGCGAGTTCCGGTATCGACAGGTTCTGCCGGAAATCCCTCTTGATATGCACGATTGCCTTCGCCACACGGCTTGCATGACTGTCGATCGACAACAGGTTGCGCAACATTCCTCCAATCGGTGAGATGAGCAGGCGAAAGTGGATCTCCCGCAGAATAGACGGGCCCAGAACCTCGGCTTCAACGGAGCTGTTCATCAATGCAAGATACCTGCCGATCGTCTCGATCACCTTTGTGTCGGCGGGACCTGCTGCAAGCGAGCGGTGAGGCATCATCTCCTTGGAAACGGAACTGATCTGGTCATAAAGGCTTCTCAGCATGCCGTGCTCGAGGGATACAATCAGCGCCAGGTAGGGCTTGTCCACGGAAGCGGAAACAATGCGCGATTGGACGGGAAGATCGTGGCTGACAATAAGCGCGCTGCCGGCGTGCAGGGTGACGAACTGATCGCCGACCGACGTCTCCTTTGCCCCCTGCAGGACCAGGCACGCCACCGGCTTGTAGACGACTGCATCAAATTCGCTGACCTCCATGGTTTGCAGGACGGTCAAATTCGGCAATGCGGCGCGATTGTCCTGCCTGTGGCGGTTCGAATAGGCGAGTGCCGGGGCAATCAGGTCTGAATACTGCATGTTTTCATCCTATTTGGATGTTTTGTACCATTTCTTGAGGCATTCTGCATCCATTTCTCCTTTCAATTGGAGGAATTGGCAGATCTTTCGAAGGATGTGGCAGGCGGGGCCAATTCGTGTCCGATAGTCTGGCCCGATCGCTTAATCGCAATCGGAGACGACCATGGCCATGATGACGCGCACTTTTCCGCTCAACGAAAACGTTGATATTCCCGCTGTGGGATTTGGCACCTATCTTATCTCAAACGAGGATGCGCCCAAGGCCGTCCAGGCCTCGATCGAATGCGGCTACCGCCACATAGACACGGCATCCGGCTACCGGAACGAGGCGGCGGTTGGTGAGGGGATCAAAATGGGCCTGGCATCGACAGGCCTCACCCGAGAGGACATTTTCGTGACCACCAAGCTCTGGCCCGGCAATCCCGCATGGGGAGACGCGCCAAAGACACATGAGCAAACCCTTGCTGAGTGCGATGCAAGTCTGGAACGGCTTGGCCTGGACTATGTGGATCTTTACCTGATCCATGCACCCTCTGGCGGACCGGAGCGCCTCTCCCAGTGGCGCGCGCTCATCGAACTACAGGCTGCGGGAAAGGCACGTTCCATCGGCGTCAGCAATTTCAACCTAGCCCATCTGGAAGAAATCCGGGCCGCGGGGCTGCAGACACCTGACGCCAACCAGATCGAACTGCATCCCTGGTCACAAAAGCCGGAACTTCTTGCCTACATGGCCGAGAACGGAATTGCGCCGATCGCCTACAGCAGCCTTGTGCCGCTTTCCACTTGGCGCACCGTGGAGGGGCAGGCCAGTGCCAAGACGGACCAGATGAAAGCCGACAGTGGCGTGTTTACGGACATGGCCGCAAAATACGGCGTAACCGAAGCCCAGTTCCTGCTTCGTTGGGGCGTGCAGAACGGATATGCGGTATTGCCAAAGAGCCTGAATCCAGAACGTATGAAGCAGAACATCGATCTCGAAGGTTTTGAAATCGACAAGACCGACATGGCGGCCGTAAGGACAATGGATCGTGGCCAGGGCGTGGCCTGGGCGACGGGCGATCCAAGCACCGCCGTTTAAACAAGAGGCGAAGCAGTCCCTGTTCGGCCTGACAAGGGGTCGGTTCGGGCAGGGAGCCGCATTCGATTACAACCCCGGAGAGACGCTATGACCGCCGAGTTCATGTTCATTACCTTTACGCTGTTTCTGGCCGGCATGATCGCTGTTCCGCTTGCCTCACGCTTCGGGCTAGGCTCGGTTCTGGGGTATTTGATCGCGGGAATTGCCATCGGCCCTGTCTTACACTGGGCCGGTGTTGACGTTGCCGCCCTTCAGCATTTCACCGAGTTCGGCGTGGTGATGATGCTGTTCCTGATCGGTTTGGAAATGCAACCCAAAGTGCTTTGGGCCATGCGGGCGAAGATCTTCGTGATGGGCGGTCTGCAGGTTGGTCTGACCACCGTGGCGGTTATGGCAATAGCCATGCTGTTCGGACAGGCATGGACCATTGCGCTCGCCATAGGGCTGATCTTCGCCTTGTCTTCGACGGCGATCGTCACGCAGACGCTAAATGAGAAGGGATTGATGCGCAGCGATGGCGGGCAGGCGGGTTTCGCGGTGCTGTTGTTCCAGGACATCGCGGTCATTCCAATGCTCGCGCTGATTCCGCTGCTTGCGCTGAAGGAACTCAGCGACGCTTTGCATCAGGGTGATAACCATGGCGGAGGGCACGGCGATTCAGCGTTGAACCTTAACCTGGTTGAAGGCTTGCCCGGCTGGCAGACCGCACTGATTACAGTGGCTGCCATCGTTCTGGTGGTTCTGGCAGGCCGCTATCTGACAGGTCCGATCTTCCGGTACATTGCACGCGCCCGGCTGCGTGAGCTTTTCGTCAGCACTGCATTGATGATGGTCGTCGGCATCGCGCTTCTCATGACAATGGTCGGCTTGTCGCCTGCGCTTGGAACCTTCCTGGCGGGTGTCGTCATGGCCAACAGCGAATACCGGCACGAACTGGAAAGCGACATCGCCCCCTTCAAGGGTATCTTCCTCGGCGTCTTCTTCATCACTGTCGGGGCGAGTATTGATTTTGCGCTGTTGAGCGAGAACGTTGCGCTGATCATCGGTCTGACGCTTGGCCTGATCCTGCTTAAATGTGTCGTCATGCTGGTGCTTGGCCGTGTCTTCAAGCTGGCCGGAGGCGACAAATGGCTGTTTGCGCTGGGCCTTGCGCAGGCCGGCGAATTCGGCTTCGTGCTGGTTTCCTTCACGGTTGCCAATGCCGTTGTTCCATCGCCGATCGCCGACCTGCTGCTGCTGGTCATTGCGATTTCGATGCTTCTCACCCCGGCCCTGTTCATCCTCTATGACTGGCTGATTGCGCCGCGTTACTCGCGCCAGCAGGAACGCGAGGCTGACGAAATTGCCCATGGTTCAGGGATCATCATCGCGGGCCACGGCAGGTTTGGCGGCATCGTCAATCGGGCATTGCGGGCGGCCGACTACGAAACGACGGTGATAGATTACAGCAATGATCAGCTCAAGATGCTGCGCCGGTTCGGCCTCAGCGCCTATTACGGCGACGCGACACGTCCCGATCTTCTCCATGCTGCCGGTATTGAAAGTGCCAAGGTCCTTGTGATCGCCATCGACAACAAGGAAGCGGCAACCGAACTCGCGCGCCACATGCACGAACATCATCCCCGGGTTCATGTCATTGCCCGCGCCATCGACCGTTGGCACGTCTACGACCTCTGGTCCGCCGGTTGCCGCGACATTATCCGCGAAACCTATGACAGCTCGATCCGTGCGGCGCGGTCTGCCTTCGAAGCGCTCGGCCATCCCCGCGAAAAGGCGGAACGGCTTGTTGGCGCGTTCGAAACGTTCGACCGCAAGACGATGATTGAAACGGCGCAAGCCTTCATACAGAGCGAGGATCCGCATTCCGACGACAGCGAATACTCCCGCTTGATCCGCGAAAATCAGGAAGCCTGGGAAGCGCAATTGAAAGCCAGCATGCAGGAAGTGCTAAAAGCGCGCCAGGATTGATACCGACATAAAATCAGATGCAGAGCATTGAGGAGCTGGAGTCTGCTGCATGATCCTTCTTGACGTCAGATAGCCTTATCGGTCAACGAGCTGTACGCAGTGAACTGGAGCACCAGAACAACAGATGAACGGCCGATCAGGCCCGGCGACCGACCGCCTTCCAACAAACACCGCATCTGATGCGATCCATGCATGTGCCAGCGTCCTGCCCAAAGCTCCCGTCGCGCGCGCAATTTCAGCATTCGGCCTGATTCGCCCACCGGCCGCCCATCTACTCCGCATCCACCTCCTCAGGCCCCGTCACCCGGATCTCTCCGGCATGCGAGCGCGCAAACTCCGTTTTCAGGAAGGCCTCCAGCAACCGCGCCGGCAGCGTGACCGTGGCGCGGTCGGCGTCGGGCAGGGCGTCGAAGCGGCCGGATTTGGAACACTTGCCGTCGATCATGCCGCCGGCAACCGTGTTGAGGCTTTCCGGATCGATCAGGATGAAGGCGCCGGTTTCGCGGTTGGTCTCATACGGGTCGAAGATCGCCGTGTCCTCGAAATCGAGATCGACCACACCGATGCCGTTGACCGGCAGGAAGGTGGCGTCGTCCCAGTTTCCGGTCGCAAGGTCCAGCGCCGAGGTCGGGCGCACCATTACCCGCTGGCGGCGCGCGCCGGCCTTGAGCCAGTAGCGCTTGCCCGGCACGACGCCGTCGGGTGACAGCGCCACCAGCCGGGCGCTGAAGGCGCGGCCGGTCTGCGGCCGCTGGTCGATGGCCGCGATCATGTCGCCGCGCGCCACGTCCACCGGCCGGTCGAGCACCAGCGTGATGGCATCGCCGGAAACCGCCGCGTTGCGTACCAGGTCGTAGGTGACGATGGCCTTGACGTTGGCTTCCACGCCCGAGGGCAGCACCACAACGCTGTCGCCGGGCTTGATCGATCCGCCGGCGACCGTGCCCTGGTAGCCGCGAAAGCCTTCGCCGGGGCGCGAGACGCGCTGCACCGGCAGCCGGAACCCGGTGGTCTGGCCTGTGCGCTGGGTGGCTTTCTCCAGCGTCTCCACCAGTGTCGGGCCCGAGTACCATGGCATCACGTCGTCACCGCGGAGCACGATATTCTCCCCCTTCAGCGCCGACACCGGAATGGCGGTGACCTGGCGCACGCCGAGCGACAGGGCGATCTCCTTGAAGTCGCGCGAAATCGCCCGGAACCTGGCCTCGTCATACTGCGCCAGGTCGATCTTGTTGACCGCCAGCACGAACTGCCGGATGCCCATCAGCGCCGCGATCGTCGCATGCCGCCGTGTCTGTTCGAGAATGCCCGCGCGCGCATCGACCAAGAGCACCGCCAGATCTGCGGTCGACGCGCCGGTCGCCATGTTGCGGGTGTATTGCACATGACCGGGCGTGTCGGCGACGATGAAGGAACGCCGGTCGGTGGCAAAATAGCGGTAGGCGACATCGATGGTGATGCCCTGTTCGCGCTCGGCCTGCAGACCGTCCAAGAGCAGCGCGAAATCGGGCAGGCCGAGCTCGTTCTGCTTGCCGGTGGAATCGCGCCTCAGCGTCGCCGCCTGATCTTCCTTGACCGCCTTGGTGTCCCACAACAGCCGGCCGATCAGTGTTGATTTGCCGTCGTCGACGGAGCCGCAGGTGATGAACCTGAGCGGCCGCGCCTGTCGCGCAACCGTCTCCGGATGGGCCTCGACATGGGAGCCGGCGCCGGTTGCGGTGTCGGCGGAATCAATGTCTGCGGCGGTCTGCGAAAGTGTTTGAGAATTCATCAGAAATAGCCTTCGCGTTTCTTCTTTTCCATGGAGCCGGACTGGTCGCGGTCGATCGCGCGGCCCTGCCGTTCGGACACGGTTGCGATCTCGAGCTCGGTGATCACTTCATCGAGTGTGGTTGCTTCCGATCGGACAGCGCCGGTCAGCGGGTAGCAGCCCAGCGTGCGAAACCGCACCATCTCTTCGCGCACCTGTTCTCCCGGCAGCAGTTCGAGCCGTTTGTCCGCCGCCCAGATCAGCATGCCGTCGCGCTCGACGATCTTGCGGCGCGCGGCGAAATAGAGCGGCACCAGCTCGATCTGTTCGGCCTGGATGTAGCGCCAGATGTCGACCTCGGTCCAGTTCGACAGCGGGAAGGCGCGTACGCTTTCGCCGGGATGGATCATGCCGTTGTAGATCGACCACAGTTCCGGGCGCTGGTTGCGCGGGTCCCAGGCGTGGTCGGGTGTCCGGAACGAGTAGATCCGTTCCTTGGCGCGGGAGGCTTCCTCGTCGCGCCGCGCGCCGCCGAAAGCCGCGTCGTAGCGGCCCATGTCGAGCGCCTGCTTCAGCGCCTGCGTCTTCATGATGTCGGTGTAGCGCGCCGAACCGTGGCTGAACGGGGTGACGTTGTCGCGCAAGCCTTCCGGGTTGGTGTGCGAGATAAGATCCAGTCCATGTTTGGCGACCACCGCATCACGGAAGGCGATCATTTCCGGAAACTTCCAGCCGGTGTTGATGTGCACCAGCGGAAACGGCAGCTTGCCCGGGTGAAACGCCTTCAGCGCAAGGTGCAGCAGCACAGAGGAATCCTTGCCGATCGAATAGAGCATCACCGGACGCTCGAATTCGGCCGCCACCTCGCGGAAGATGTGGATCGCCTCGTTCTCGAGCGCTTTCAGATGCGGGTCGAGCGGCGGCTTGCCGCGCCCGTGTTCAATCACGTTCATGTCGATGTCCTTCGCGGGGTCTCAGGAAGCCGGCCTTTGGGATGCCGAAATCGTTACTTTGGGTTGGCCTTGCGCACGCGAGCCGGAAACCGAGGCCGACAGGTGCAGCCCGCATTCGCGGCGCTCGTCCTGCTCCCACCACCAGCGCCCGGCGCGCTCCGGCTCGCCCGGCTTGATGGCGCGGGTGCAGGGCTCGCAGCCGATCGAGGGAAAACCCTTCGCGTGCAGCGGGTTGACCGGCACATCGTCGGCGCGCGCGCGCGCCTGCAGGGTTTCGAGCGACTGATCGGCCAGCGGATTGATCTTGAGCAGGCTGCGGTCGGCGTCCCATTCGGCGAGCGGCGCATTGGCCCGGTTTCCCGACTGGCCGCGCCTGAGGCCGGTCACCCAGATCTCGGCATCCGCCAGCGCGCGCCCCAGAGGCTGCAGCTTGCGGGCATGGCAGCAGGCGTGCCGCGCCTCGACGCTGTCGTAGAACCCGTTCATGCCGTAGAGCGCGACGAAGCCGTCGACCTCGTCCTTCCATGGCCGGAACACCTCGATTGACAGGCCGTACTGCGCCTCGGTCTTGTCGAGCAGTTCCAGTGTCTCGGCAAACAGCCGCCCGGTATCGAGCGTGACGATGCGCAGCTCGGCGCGTGTTGCCGCGATGATCGAGGTCAGCACCTGGTCCTCGAGCCCCAACGAGGTGGTGAACACCGCCCGGCCCAGCGACGCGATGCGCAGGATCCTGCCCGGCAGCGGCATCGAGGCAAGTTCCGCATTCAGCTGGGCGGCAAGCTGGGGCCCGAAATCGGGATCTGCGGCTACTTTGGAAGTTTGGGGCTTGGTCATGAGAGCGGCTCCGGTTGAAGTCTCAATTTTCAACCACCGTGTCAGCAAAGACGAGGCATCACAGTCTTTTTGGCCGGGCCGAAGAGGTCTGTTGTTCTGCTCAGGCGGGGTGCAACGGAAAAACCTGTCCAATTACCGCCATTGTTGCATTGCACTCATGATTGACCGGGCGCTGCAATCATGCGACGCCAGAACGCAACGACAATCCGACCCTGGACAAGTGCAGATGGGCGCCGCAGACCGATCCGATTCCGACCATCAGCCCTTGCCGGACCTGATCGACACCTTTGAGAAAGCGGCGATTGCGGCGGGCAGGGAAATACTGGCTGCCCGCGCCGCCGGTGCCAGGGTTTCCATCAAGTCGGACTCCACGCCCGTGACCCAGGCCGACCGCGCCGCCGAAGCCATCATCCTTGCCAGGCTGACGGAACAGTTTCCCGACGTGCCGGTGGTTGCCGAGGAAATGGCCGAGGACGGCAAATGCCCGAACTCCACCCAGGCCTCCTATTTCCTCGTTGATGCGCTTGACGGCACTGGCGATTTCATCGCCGGCCGCAACGAGTTCACCGTCAACGTGGCGCTCATCCGGGATCTGAAGCCCGTGGCCGGTGTCGTCTACGCCCCGGCGCTGGGGCGCATCTGGAGCGGCGCCGGACTGAAGGCCCATGTTGGCGAAGTGACCGCCGAGGGCGAAATCCGCAACCGGCGGGAAATCCGCACCCGCGCCCTGCCGAAAACGCCGGTCGCCCTCGTCAGTCTCAGCCATCGCGAGCCCGAGACGCAGGCCTGGCTCGACAAGCTCCCCGCCCACGAAACCGCCCATATCGGCTCGTCGCTGAAATTCTGCCTCGTGGCTGAGGGCAAGGCCGATGTCTATCCCCGGCTCGTGTGCCTGCACCAATGGGACATCGCCGCCGGTGATGCCGTGCTCCGCGCGGCTGGCGGCGTGACCCTCGGCCTCGACGGCAATCCGCTCGAATACGGTGTCGACAATTCCGACTTCGGGTGTGGCCGTTTCGTCTGCTGGGGCCAGCATCCCGATGCGGCCGCCGCCAGGTGATCACGCCTTGAGGCTTGATCTCATCACATCCCGGAAATGATCGCTGCGGGTATGGCTCAGGCCTGTTTCAGCCTGTCGGTCTCGCGCCAGTCGGGGTTCATCCAGGGTTCGAGATTGCTCGGCGCCAGCGGGGTGCGGCCGAGAATGTGATCGGCGGCCTTCTCGCCGGTCATGATCGACGGGCCATTGAGATTGCCGTTGGTCACCCGCGGAAAGATCGACGAGTCGGCGACCCTGAGGCCCTCGACGCCGATCACCCGGGTTTCCGGGTCGACCACGGCATGGGGATCGTCGGCGCGGCCCATACGGCAGGTGCCGCAGGGATGGTAGGCGCTCTCGGCGTGTTCGCGGATGAAGCCGTCGATCTCTGCATCGCTCTGGATATGGCTTCCTGGCTGGATTTCCTTGCCCCGGAACGGGTCGAAGGCTTTTTGCCCGAACACTTCGCGGGTGATCCGCACGGCGCGGCGGAAATCGCGCCAGTCTTCCTCGTGGCTCATGTAGTTGAAACGGATCACCGGCGCGTCCTTCGCCTCGCCCGAACGCAGGGTGACAGCGCCGCGCGAGGGTGAGCGCATCGGCCCGACATGGGCCTGGAAGCCGTGCATGGGGGCGGCAGCCTTGCCGTCATAGCGGATCGCGCCGGGCAGGAAGTGGAACTGGATATCGGGGTAAGGGACACCCGCTTCCGAGCGGATGAATGCTGCGGCCTCGAACTGGTTCGAGGTGCCGAGTCCCTGCCTGAGGAACAGCCATTGCGCTCCGATAACGGCTTTTGAGAACAGGTTGAGCTTCGAGTACAGCGTGATCGGCTGGATGCATTCCTGCTGGATATAGACCTCGAGATGATCCTGCAGATTGGCGCCCACGCCCGGACGGTCGGCGACCACCTCGATGCCGTGTTCGCCAAGATGTGCACCCGGTCCGATGCCCGACAGCATCAGCAGCTTCGGCGAGTTGAAAGCCGAGGCCGCGATGACAACTTCACGCCGTGCCTTAACAACCTGAATCGAGCCGCGAACGTCGAGCTCGACCCCGGTGGCGCGGTGATTCTCGATGACAACACGACGCGCCAGGCCCTTGACGAGACTCACATTCTTGCGCTTCAGCGCCGGCTTGAGATAGGCTTGCGCTGCCGACCATCGCTGACCCTTGTGGATGGTCTGCTCCATCAGGCCGAAGCCCTCCTGGCGCGATCCATTGTAGTCCTGCGTCACCCCGTAGCCTGCTTGCCGGCCGGCTTCGATGAAG
Organism: Parahoeflea alexandrii; assembly: GCF_024105735.1. Lineage (GTDB taxonomy): Bacteria > Pseudomonadota > Alphaproteobacteria > Rhizobiales > Rhizobiaceae > Hoeflea > Hoeflea alexandrii. Next base: position 308,601 of record NZ_JAAAML010000003.1, read on the forward strand.
GCCGAGAACAGCGGATTGACCGCCGGCCCACGCTGCACATGCAACGGTCCGTCGGTGCCGCGCCAGCCGTCCTCGCCGCCGATGCCGCCATCCTGGTGCGAGGTTTCCATGCGCTTGAAATAAGGCAGCACGTCGGCGAACGACCAGCCATTGGCGCCTTGCTCGGCCCAGTGGTTGAAGTCCTCGGCGTGGCCGCGCACGAACACCATGCCGTTGATCGATGAAGACCCGCCGATCACCTTGCCGCGCGGCGCGGCAAGCCGCCGGTTGCCCAGATTGGCTTCCGGTTCGGTGGTGTAGCCCCAGTCGTAAAGCCCCATGTTCATCGGGTAGGACAGCGCCGCCGGCATCTGGATGAACGGCCCGAAATCCGATCCGCCATGTTCGATGACGATGACCGAATATTTCCCGTCCTCGCTCAGTCTTGCTGCCATGGCCGATCCGGCGGAACCTGCGCCGACGATGACGAAATCTGCTTGCATGGTCATGGTGATGCTCGTCTCTAATGGAGGGTTTGCCCTGCAGTGTCATGATTGACGGGAATATAGCTAAGAGCTATATTCTGCCGATGAAGCGGGTCGTCTATTCCAAGGCAGCGGTAAAAAGCCTCGCCCGGATGCAACCGAAGCGGCGCGCGGCCATTTTCGCCAAGGTGGATGCATTCGCGCGCGGCGAACTGGTCGATATCAAAAAGCTGTCCGGGTCCGACCTGTACCGCATCCGGGTAGGCCAGGACCGCGTCATCATCGACGACCAGGGCGTTGTCGTCTTGGCGATCAGCGCAGGCCCGCGCGGCGGCATCTACAAGGAGTGACTCTCGATGGGCGAACTTCAGAAACTGACCATTGACGGCAAGACCTACGTTCTCGTCGGTGAAGAGGACTATGAAGACATGATGGACAGCCTCGAGGCACACGCGATCCTTGAGCGCGTCAGGGCGGGCGAAGAGACCTGGCCTTCCGAACTCGTGCATGAACTCATGGAAACCGACAGCCGCATCCGCACCTATCGCAAGTATCGCGGCATGACCGGAAGCGAACTTGCCGCAGCTGCGGGCATTTCCCAGCCCCACCTTTCCGATATCGAAAACGGCAAGAAGGCTGGCTCGGTCGATGTGCTCAAGCGCATCGCAACCGCCCTTCGTGTCGATCTCGACGATCTCGTGGTGTGATAAGCCCATCACCTGCACCTCAATACGGGCTGTCTACGGGGCCGGTGGCGACATAGACGCTCTTGAGCCGCGTGTAGTGTTCGATCGCCGCGCGGGAGTTTTCGCGCCCGATGCCTGACTGCTTGACGCCGCCGAAGGGGGCCTCGACCGGGGTGAGATTGTAGGTGTTGATCCACGTCGTGCCGGCATCGAGCTTGGCGATCACCCGGTGCGCGCGGGTGAGGTCGGCGGTGAACACGCCGGCCGCCAGACCGAACTGGGTGTCGTTGGCCCGCCCGATCACCTCGTCCTCGTCGTCAAAGCTGAGCACGCTCATCACCGGGCCGAAGATTTCTTCCCGCGCAATCGTCATCTCGTCGGTGACGCCTGCAAACACGGTCGGCTGGATCCAGGCGCCTTTCTCGAAGCCCTGCATCTCCGGCACGCCGCCCCCCGTGACCAGCCGCGCGCCCTCAGACTTGCCGGTCTCGATGTAACCCAGCACCTTGTCGCGCTGTGCTTTCGAGACCATCGGTCCCAGATGCGTGTCGGGGTCGAGCGGATCGCCGAGCCGGATCGCCTCGGTGCGGGTCTTGAGCCGTTCGAGGAAGCGGTCATGCACGCCGCGCTGCACGAACACCCGTGTGCCGTTCGAGCAGATCTGCCCGGTCGAGTAGAAATTGCCGAGCATTGCCCCGCCGATGGCGCTCTCGATGTCGGCATCGTCGAACACCAGGATCGGCGACTTGCCGCCAAGCTCCATCGTCACCGCCTTGATCGTCTGTGCTGCCGCCGCCAGCACCTTGGCGCCGGTCGGCACCGAGCCGGTCAGTGACACCTTGGCGATATCGGGATGCGAGGCGAGCACCGCCCCGACATCGCCAAAACCCTGCACCACGTTGAAGAGGCCGTCCGGCAGGCCTGCATCCTTAAAGGCTTCCGCCAGCATCAGCGCCGTCAGCGGGGTCACTTCCGACGGCTTGAAGATAAAGGCATTGCCGCAGGCAAGCGCCGGGGCCGATTTCCACGCTGCGATCTGAACGGGATAGTTCCAGGCGCCGATGCCGGCGCAGATCCCGAGCGGTTCGCGGCGCGTGTAGACGAAGTCGCCGCCCAGATCGACATGCTCGCCGGTGATCGCACCCGCGAGCCCGCCAAAATACTCAAGCGCATCCGCTGCCGAGGCCGCGTCGGCCACCAGCGTTTCCTGGATCGCCTTGCCGGTGTCGAGCGTCTCGATCCGGCTTATCTCTTCGTTGCGTTCGCGCAGGATCTGCGCCGTGCGCAACAGGATCCGGCCGCGCTCGACGCCCTTCAGCCTGGCCCAGGCTGGCTGCGCGGCCTTTGCCGCCGCGACAGCCTGCTCGATCACCGCCGGCGTTGCCGAGTGCAGCCGGGCGTTTACCTCGCCGGTGGCCGGGTAGATGCTCTCGAAGGACCGACCGGAGGCGTCCTCGCGGTACTGTCCGTTGATGTGGTGGGATGCTTTCGGCTGTGCGGCGGTCATTGTCCGGCCTTTCGCTTTTTCGTGTTCATCTCTCGGCGGTTCTCGCCATCAGGCCCGGCCGGAACCGAACCACCTGTCCTTCATCTCCCGCAGGAAGACCGGACTCATGCCGAACCCGGCCGCGTCCCCGATCACCGCGTCGATGCCGCAGCTCGGGCACAATGCCGTCCATTCGCCTTGCGCGCGGCTTTTGTCCGTCCAGTGCAGCACGGCGCTCGCCGTGAACACGCTCTCGCAGTGGAAGCAGCCGCAGCGCCGGCTCTTTTCGAGCTCCGTGCGATTGTGGACGGAGTGGCTCTGGGCCCGTTCGAGTTCCTGCCTGTTCATCATTCCCCGCGCGGAAACCGTTGTGATTCTTCGAGGATGTTGAGGTCCATGTGGTTGCGCATGTAGCGCTCCGAGGCCTTCTGCAGCGGCTGGAAATCCCACGGGTAGTAGTTGCCGTTCCTCAGCGCCTCGTAGACCACCCAGCGCCGCGCCTGGCTCTGCCGCACCTCGGCGTCATAGGCCGCCATGTCCCAGCGGGCCCGGACCTGGGCCATGTAACCGGCCACAAGATCGGCATGGGCGGGCTCGGTCGCGAGATTGGTGAGCTCATCCGGATCGGCTTCGAGATCGAACAGCAAAGGTTGGTCGAGTTCGCAATGGCTGAACTTGTACTTGCCGTCCCGGATCGCCACCAGCGGCGCCTGCGAGCCTTCTGCCGCATACTCCATAAGCACCGGCGTGGTGCGCTTCTCGCCGCCCATCGACGGGACCAGGCTTTCGCCGTCGGTCCAGGGCGCGACCTCGTCAAGCGACACGCCCGCAAGGGCTGCCAGCGTCGGCGTGATGTCGAGATTGGAGGTCGGCTCGGCAACCCGGCGACCGTCGGTGCCCGGCACCGAAATCATCAGCGGCACCCGGGAAGAGCCGTCGAAGAAGCTCATCTTGAACCACATGCCGCGTTCGCCCAGCATGTCGCCATGGTCGGAGCAGAACACGACGATGGTGTTGTCGGCCATCCGCGTGGCTTCCAGTGTCGCCAGAATCCCGCCGATCTTGTCGTCGAGATAGGAAATGTTGGCGAAATAGGCCTGCCGCGAGCGCCGCACATTCTCGTCGGTGATATCGAAATTCTCGGAATCGTTTGCCTTGTAGAGCCGCTGCGAATGCTGGTCCATCTGCTCATAGGGGATCGGCGGCACGCGCGGTTCGAGTTCCGCGCAGCCCTCGTAGAGGTCCCAGTACTGCTTGCGGGCGACGTAAGGATCGTGCGGATGGGTGAACGACACCGTCAGCGCCCAGGGGCGGGCTTCCTGATTGTCGCTGGTCCGCGAGAGCTGGTGCAGCTTCTGGGTGGCGAAGAACGCCACCTCGTCGTCATATTCCATCTGGTTCGAGGTCTCGGCCACACCTGCGCCGGTGACGGACCCAAGATTGTGGTACCACCAGTCGATCCGTTCGCCGGGCTTGCGGTAATCCGGCGTCCAGCCGAAATCGGCCGGATAGATGTCGGTGGTCAGCCGTTCCTCGAAGCCGTGCATCTGGTCGGGGCCGACGAAATGCATCTTGCCCGACAGGCAGGTGTAGTAGCCGGCGCGTCTGAGATGATGCGCATAGGTCGGAATGTCGGAGGCGAACTCGGCCGCATTGTCATAGACCCGCGTCCGTCGCGGCAACTGCCCTGACATGAACGAGGCGCGGCCCGGCGCGCACAGCGGCGAGGCGGTATAGTTGTTGGCAAACCGCACCGAGCGCGCGGCGAGTTTCTTCAGGTTCGGCGCGTGCAGGAAATCCGCCGGCCCGTCGGGAAACAGCGTGCCGTTGAGCTGATCGACCATCAGGATGAGAATGTTGGGCCTCTTGGCGCCGGCGTTCGTCATACCGTCCTCCCGCGAATTTCCAGCAATTGCGTTTCGATGTGATCCTCGACCAGCGCCACCGCATCATGCCGGGCCGGACCTGTGCCGAGCGCCTTGCGGATGTAGAGCCCGTCGATCATTGCAGCCGCACCCTCGGCAATGCGCTCGGCTTCGTACTGGCCGCAGAGTGGCGCGAGCCCGCTCATCAGGTTGGAATGCAGCCGCCTTGCATAGACTGAAAGCAGCCGCCGGATCTCCGGCGCGCGCTGGGCGTCGACGTAGAACGCCAGCCAGGCCGCGACCACGTCCTCGGAGAACTGCTTGTCGGAGAAGCTGACCGCGATGACCGCCGAGACCCGCGCCCTATGGCTCCGCGCGGTCTTCAGGGCTTCCACCGTGTCGCGTCTCAGATCGCGGAGCAGAGCCCGCACCGACGCCGTGATCAGTTGCTCCTTGGAGCCGAAATAATGGTGTGCGAGCGCAGGCGACACGCCGGCGCGACCGGCGATGTCCGACATCGTCACATCCATCGAGCCGCGCGCGCCGATGGCTTCGATGGCCGCATCCGTCAGCGCCTTGCGGCGAATTGGTTCCATGCCGATCTTGGGCATTTGCATACCTTCCGAGAAATGGATGGTCGAGGCCGGACCCTCGACGGCAGGCCAAGTCTAGTTTTGATTGACTGATCAATCAACCAAAATTTGCCATAGCTTTTGCCTCGACTTGTTCAGGGAAGCGCTATGCCGGGTCGGAAGCAGGTATGTCGGTGTCCTCTGTCACGGCCGGAACCCCGGTGGCGATCAGGGTCTCGCCGACCGGCGCGGGTGTCTCGGCCCGCTCGGGCGCGCGCAGTTCGCGATAACCGATATAGAGCCCGGCGCCGATGATCAGTGCCATCCCGGCAAGCGTGTTGAGCGCGGGAACCTCGCCCCAGAAGAACCAGGCTGCGGTCGCGGCAAACGGCAGGTAGGCATAGTCGAACGGCGCGATCAGGCTCGCATTGGCCACCTGGTAGGCGCGGCTCAGAAGAATGTATCCGGTCATCCCCACTATGCCCAGGAGCGCCAGGTCGGCCATCTGTGCTGCGTCCGGCACAATGAATTCAAGCCGCAGGTGATGGAACTCCGGTCCCATCGGCACCAGCGTGGTGACCAGCCATCCCAGCGGCCAGATCATCAGCCCGGATCCGCCGATGGTCCACAACCCCATCGTCAGGCTGCTTTCGCCGTCGCCGACGCGCCGGGTCAGGATCATCGATGCCGCGTAGGACATGGCGCAGATGAGCGGCAGCAGCGCCACCCACTGGAAGCTGTCCTGGCCGGGCGCCATGGCGATCAGCACCCCGCTGAAGCCCACCACAAGGGCTGCGATCCGATGCACTCCCATGCGCTCGCCCAGGAACAGCGCCGCCAGGATGCCGATGAACAAGGGTGCGGAGAAGAAGATCGTGGAGACTTCTGCCAGCGGCATGAACGGAAAGGCCGCGTAGAACATGGCGAACCCGCCGGTCAGCAGAAACGCCCGCAGCAGGTGTATAGGCCACAGCGGCGTATAGAGACTGTGCTTGCCGCCAAGCCACGTGATCAGCGGCGCCAGCACCAGCACGGCGATGCAGGCGCGAGCAAAGATCAGCATCCAAAGGGGTTGCGCCCCGAGCAGGTCCTTGATCAGCAGGTCCTGGCCGACAAAGCACCAGGCGCCGCCAAGCACGCAGGCAATGCCCTCGATCGGGCGCGACGATTGTGCGGGCGCAAGGGAGGCCACTGCGGTCATTGTGAAATCCCCCGGTTTCATCTCGTCGGCTGCAGGCTGCGAACCAGCGGACCGCGCGGCGTGAACTCGACTGGGCAGCCTGAAAACCATGGCCGATTTTTCGATGTCGCGCGCGCCATTCCGCGACATCGAGGCCGAAAAATGCCGGACGCGCCGGGGCCGCCACCCGGGCCATTTCCAGCGCATGCACAAAGCCGGCCCGACACGCCGGACGGCGAGGCGACGGCGACGATTTCCGGCACTCCCGGCCACGCGCAGGGTCGCTCTATTAATGCTGACATAAACTGTCATCATGACAGTGCTAGTCGGGCCTCGGAACCATCAACCGGACAGGAGATCCGAAATGCTGACGCTCTACCACTCGCCCCAAACCCGCTCATCCCGCATCATCCGCCTGCTCATCGAGCTTGGCGTGCTTGATCAGGTCGATGTCCGCATCGTCACAGTCACGCGCCAAGACGGATCGGGCGGCGCCGATCCGTCCAATCCGCATCCGGAAGGCAAGGTGCCGCTGCTGGTGCACGACGGAGTCGAGCTATGGGAATCAAACGCCATCATTGTCTACCTGACCGACCTTTTTGCCGAAAAGGGGCTTGGCCGGCGCATTGGTGACAAGGACCGCGGCACCTATCTGAGCTGGCTTGCCTGGTATGGAAATATCGTCGAGCCGGTGTTGGTCTTCACCGCCGCCGGGCTTAACCATCCCTATCTCGATGCCACATTCCGTGGAGCGCCGGAGGTGGCGGCGCGGCTCACCGCCCAGCTCGAAAAGACGCCCTATCTGATGGGCTCGGAATTTTCCGCAGCCGACCTGCTTGTCGCCTCGCCCTACACATGGATGCCGCAAGCCACGCCGGATGTGCAGGTTGTCCGGGACTGGATAGAGCGCTGCGAGAGCCGTCTCTCGGCCAGGCAGACCATGGAGTTCGACAGGGCGCACATGCCCGGATAACCGGATAGTGCGCTGACGGCATCTCATCCCCGCGACCAGCGCGAACAGCCCGGTCGCGGGGTGAAATCCGTTCTCCCCTTTACAAAGCCGCCCGCGGGATCAAAATGCGCGCCAGCACAGACAAGATTCCCGGGAGAGTAGATCATGAGCGCCTGTATCATCGGCTGGGCCCATACGCCCTTTGGCAAACACAGCGACGAGACTGTCGAAAGCCTGGTCACAAGGGTGGCGCGAGAAGCGGTCGAGCATGCCGGGCTCGAAGCCGGAGACATCGACGAAATTTATCTCGGTCATTTCAACGCAGGCTTTTCCGCGCAGGATTTCACTGCAAGCCTGGTGCTTCAGGCCGACGATGATTTCCGCTTCAAGCCTGCCACCCGGGTCGAGAATGCCTGCGCCACCGGTTCGGCCGCCGTCCACCAGGGCATCAAGGCGATCCGCGCCGGCGCTGCGAAGCGGGTACTGGTCGTCGGCGTCGAGCAGATGACCACGACGCCCGGGCCGCAGGTCGGCGCCAACCTGTTGCGCGCCTCCTATCTGCCGGAGGATGGCGACACGCCGGCGGGTTTCGCCGGCGTCTTCGGCAAGATCGCCGACGGCTATTTCCAGAAATATGGCGACCAGTCCGACGGGCTTGCGGCAATCGCCGCCAAGAACCACAAGAACGGCGTCGACAACCCTTGGGCGCAGATGCGCAAGGATCTGGGCTACGAGTTCTGCCGCGCCGAAAGCGACAAGAACCCTTACGTCGCGGGCCCCTTGAAGCGCACCGACTGCTCGCTTGTCTCCGACGGCGCCGCGGCCATCGTGCTCGCCGATGTCACCACCGCCATGCAGGCGCCGCGCGCCGTGCTGTTCCGCGCCGCCGAGCATGTGCAGGATTTCCTGCCGATGTCCAAGCGCGACATTCTGGCCTTCGAGGGCTGCGCGCTCGGCTGGAAGCGGGCCTTCGCCAATTCCAAGACCGCGCTCGACGATCTTTCCTTTGTCGAGACCCACGACTGCTTCACCATCGCCGAACTGATCGAATATGAAGCCATGGGGCTCGCCAAGCCGGGGCAGGGCGGCGACGTCGCGATGAGCGGCGCCACGCAGAAGGACGGCCGGCTGCCGGTTAATCCCTCCGGCGGCCTCAAGGCCAAGGGCCACCCCATCGGCGCCACCGGCGTCTCCATGCATGTGCTTTCGGCGATGCAGCTGACCGGCGAGGCCGGCGGCATCCAGGTCAAGAATGCCGAACTCGGCGGCATCTTCAACATGGGCGGTGCAGCGGTGGCCAACTACGTCTCCATCCTCGAGCGCATCCGGTGACGTCTAGCGCCACCGGTCACGTCGTCGTCACCGGTGGCGCGTCCGGCATCGGCGAGGTCACAGTGCTGGCACTGATCGATGAAGGCGTTGCCGTCACCATCCTCGATGCGAACGACGAGGCTGTGGCCCGCCTGGAAGACCGGCTGGCGGGCGAGGATGTGCAGGCACTCACCTGCGATGTCACCGACGAGGAGGAGGTGGCCGACTGCCTTTCGCAGGCCGTCGACGCCTTCGGGCCGGTCACTGGTCTCGTCAATTGCGCCGGCATCGCCCGCGACATCCCGGCCGAGAAGACCAGCGCCGAGATCTTCCGCCAGATCCTCGACGTCAATCTCACCGGCAGCTTCATCACCTGCCGCGCCTGCCTCGACCAGATGGGCGACACGCTGTCGATCGTCAATCTGTCCTCGGCGTCGGGCATCCGCGCCAATGCGGGCAGGGTGGCCTACGGCGCCTCCAAGGCCGGCGTCATCCTGATGAGCCAGGTGCTCGCCAGCGAGTGGGGCGCCTCGGGCGTCCGCGTAAACGTGGTCGCGCCCGGACCGGTCGACACGCCGCTGATCTCGAACCTCCACACCATCGACGACCGCAAGCGCTGGACCGCCCAGATCCCGCTGCACCGCTACGGCCGCCCGGACGAAATCGCCGACGCCATCCTGTTCCTGCTGTCGCCGCAAGCCAGCTACATCAACGGCCATGTTCTGACAATCGACGGCGGGTTCAGCTCTACGGGGATCCTGGCGGGGCGGTGAGGCATGTAAGTCAAGACGTTAGGAGAGAATCCAAGTATAAATAAAAAGCGGCTCGAGAGTGAATTAGTTATGGCTGATAAGTCAGGCAAATTGCATGATGTTTTTACGAAACATTTGGAAAAAATATGTCGCCACCCTCACGATTTGAAATTCGACAAGAACTGAAAAAGCTTAACCGATTGGACCCGGAGCGCGCCTTATATTCGGCAATAAATTCAACTTATATAAAAATCATGCACGGACTCGTCACTGTCGTGGGGATGGCAGGTGGGGGAGAGCTTTTTTATCGAGTGCGTCGAACTAAAGGCTCAAAGCCAACGCTGGTGTCTGAGCTACAGGCACCTCCTGAGAAATTTGTGACTGGTTATCAAAGATGCAACCCACCCGGAACTCCGATGTTTTATGCCGCGTCAAGGCGCATAGGGGCGCTTGTCGAGGCACGCGTTGAACCCGGAGAGATCGTCTATTTAAGCGAATGGATAGGGCGCAACCGGATACCGGTAAATAGGATATTCGAGAATGAAGAAAATCAAATAGTTCCATTCGTCGAAATGTCCACAATTCATGGGCCAAACCAAGATATCATTCTAGCTCATCTGGATACTATGTTTACCAAGCGCATACACTCCACGTTTGGAGACGATTACAAATTTACAGCAGCAATAGCTCAACAGCTAACAACAAAGTTCCCGGAAAACGAAGAGCATGATGTTCATGAAGACGGGTATGTTGCATTAAAATACCCTTCTGTCTTGAATCGAGAGAACATCCATAACACCGCCATGCATGCGAGCTTCGCTTCGGAGCGACTCGAACTGTTGCATGTAATGGAGTTGCGCGTAAATTCTAATGATGAAGATGATTTTTCAATCGAAGTAATAGATACTGCCGTAAATATTTTGGGAGACAAATTTGAATGGACAGGCAATCCCAAGCTTATTCCAGAGATGTTGGATAAAAAACGTAGCGTCCCATTTATTTTTAATGGAAATAAATGGAGCAGGAGGTTGTTTCAGGGGGATGTAACAATGGAATATATTAATAACTTAATGAAGGAGTGAATTTTATTATTTATGTGTTGCAATGTATTTCTTGAAATTATTTACTGCGTGAGCCAATATGCAGTTGAAATGAACGCACATTCAACACATTGAGACCATCTTATTTCGGCGGAAGATCTTACCCCCGCCGCCCGATCGAAACCCCGGCCGCCGTCGCCCCGATCACCAGCGCCATGCCGGCCCATTGCGCCGGGCTGAACCATTCGCCGAGTGCCACCGCGCCGATGGCAGTGGCCACCACCGGGCTGGCAAGCGAAAGATAGGTGGCGCTTGAGCCGATCCGGCCGATGCCGCGGGTCCAGACGAAATAGGCAAACGCGGTGCCGAGCAGCATCAGCCAGCCATAGCCGAGCATTTCGCTCAGCCCCGGCGCTGGCGGCAGGCCCTCGATCACCAGCGCAACCGGCAAGAGCATAGCGCCGCCGAAGATCAGTTGCCAGGTGGTGGTCTCGAGCGGCGTCCCCATCCGCCCCCAGCGGTCGATCAGCACGGTGCCGATCGCCATCGACAGCGCCCCGCCGATCGCCGCCGCGACACCGATCGGGTCGGGGCGGGCCTCCGGCGACAGCACCAGAAGGCCGACCCCGATCACGCCGGCGACACCGGCCAGCAGCTGGACCCGGTTCGGCGCGCGGCGGATCAGAAATGCGGAGATCAGCACCACCACCAGCGGCTGGATTGCGCCCAGCGTCGCCGCCAGCCCGCCCGGCATCCGCGACGCGGCGACGAAAAGCAGCGCGAAGAACAACCCGATATTGGTGAACCCGATCGCCGCGTGGCGCTTGAGCGCGGCCATCGGCGGGATGCGCGGATTGAGCATCAGCAGGATCAGCCCCGCCGGAAGCGCCCGCATCGCGCCAACGAGCAGCGGATGGCTGACCGGCAACGTTTCGGTAAACACCACATAGGTTGAGCCCCAGAGCATCGGCCCGAGAAGGGTAATCAGGATGGTGCGCAGCATGGGGACTCGGAGCGGTTGGGTGGGGTACAGCAAGCTTAGCGCCGATCAAGTCCGATTGGAAACATTTGAACGACGGAGCAACGTGACCCAGGCAACGCTAACCTCGCGCGACGTCCGACAAAGAGGCGGCATTGTCCGTGTTCAAGTTGTTGGTGTCCCCAATTGGGAGGCCATCCGTGTCTTGCGGTGGGATCGGGGGCCATGCAGGCTGACACGGAATTGTTTTAGATTCCCGCCCACAGGATGCAGCTGAGCAAGCCGACCACAAAACAGACCGGCAAGACATTTGGGGAGCTCAGCCATCTCCCGGAAGACTGCCGTCCCAGCAAGACCAGAACGCTGGTGGTTACTCCGGCCGCCGCACCCAGGCCCAGAAAAAGAGTTATGGCCACGTCGATAAATGCGCCAGCCCCATCGGCTCTGGAATTGCTTTGATATTGCAGCACGGCAACCAAAACTGCGACTACGGTTGCCCAGAACAGCAGTCTCCAATGCCACAGGAACCCAAACAGCACGAAGCCGATCACGTATGGGGGCACAACAATGAAGAACAGCATAGATCACTCGGACAGTTGCAAAAGCCAGACTCATTCCATCATGTGTGGCTGGGTCAAGCCATTTGCAATTTTTCCGGGTACAATCCTTCACGGGCGCTTAACAGATAGAGTCCCTTCAGCTACGAATTGGTTGTCGCACTGAAGCAGCGATAAGAGCGCTGCCGCACCAGTTCGCAAGTGCACCTGGCGAAGCCAATGCAGTTGCTTGCTTGTATTTTGTGCAGATAGGCAAGGCTCGACCAGGGGGGCCCATTTGCCAGGTCGGTATGGTCTCATCTCATGCATGGATTTCGAAGATACTGGATAGATGCAATCGCGGTATGCGCCATTCTGGCGGTATTCGCCTACTATGCTCAGAGGCCCTATTCCTGGCTCCTGGAGCATGAATGTTCCGATACCGGCACCGTGATCGCCGATGAAGTCTTTGTCAAAAACGGTTTCGAGTTGGTGGCGAGCTATTGGGTGAAGCTGCCGCCACGGACAGGTTATGCCAATACCTATGAAGACCTTCTTGCCCAGTATCCAGACTGTTGTGGGATCTATAAAGGCCCTCCGGCAGATTATATGCAATCACCATCCTGGTGGCAGACTGTGACCAACCAATATGCAAAGGCTGTCTTGGTAATACTGGATATCAAATCCAAGCAAGGAGCCGATTATCGGACTATGGAGTTTTCCCGACTGGTAACCTTCGATGCCTGCGGAAACAATGTTCCGAACTGAGCGTCGCAAGCCACGGCCTTTCAAACACAGCCAACCCTGTTCCTGGAGTTGGCAATTGCAAGGAAAATGATGGGAGGTCTTGCCGGGCTTGAGCCGTTTCCATTTATCTGGATAATTAGGTCGGAGACAACCGCTCTCACTCCTTCGATCCCGGCTGCAGGCCCTCGGTGAGCAGCGCCGCAACTTTCGCCGACGCCTCGGCCTTTGTGACCTGGCCGTCACCATTCAGGTCGAGTCCACGGTTGAGCTTGTAGGCTTTCGATCCTTTTCGAAAGAGCACGTAGCCGGGTTCCTTGTCGACGGCGCGCGGATAGAGCACCGCCATGTAGGCGCTCGGCAGATCCTTCATCCGGCCCGCATAGGGGGCGAGATAGGCTTCCACGGAATCGAGCTGGTCGATGGCGCTCATCCGGGACAGGGCCGCCGTGCTGGTTCCAAGCGACCTGGCCGTTGCCGGCATGAACTGGATCAGTCCGGTGGCGCCCGAGCCTGCCCGGTTGGTCTCGGAAGGGTCAAATGTGCGGCCCGTCTCGAACGCCATGATTGCCATCAGGTGGTTCGGGTCCATCGCGAGCCTGCCGGCGACGGCGATCACCTTGCGCCTGAAGGCGGACGAAACATGCGCGCCCCAGGCGACGGCTGCATCCTGATCGCCGGGTGCGCGCGGGCGCGATCCGGATTCCGGTTGCGGTTTGAGGCCGGGCGAGGGCGGTTGGTCGGACGCCAGCCGCAGCCTGAGCCAGGAGAACAGGCTATCGAGGAATGGGATGTTGGGCATGCGGGTTTCCCGTCTGCGATGTCAGGTGAACGATGCGGACAAGTCTGGGCCAGCGCCTGCGAGTGTGGATGAACTTGCCGGCTGCCCGGTTGGCGCGCTTTGGCGCGGCAAGGTGCGGGGTTCAAGGAGCCGCGTGGCAGGCGGTCGGCAAAACCGGAGCCGGTTCAGATCCTTGGGGAGATGCAAGAGGGAGAGTCGGACTCTGTGCCAGGTGGCGGCGGGCCGTCTCCGGGCATGGTGAACGGGGCAAAGCTGTCCGCGCTTTTATCCCCGCCTCTTGCCCGAAGCTGCGGCTTCTGCGATCACACGCGCATCACAGCACCCGCTCATACGGGCGCCACCACGCAACCACCGCCAGGAAATCAAGCCATGCAGAACCCCGTCCTTGTCGAAGTCACCCGCGGAGAGATCGTCGAAAGCCGTCATCGCGGCATGGCGGTGGTGGTGGATGGCGACGGCGCGGAGGTGATGAGGCTCGGCGACGTCGAAACCCCGGTGTTCCCGCGCTCGGCGGTCAAGTCGATGCAGGCGCTGCCGCTCATTGAGACCGGCGCTGCGGACCGCTATGGCTTTGGCAACAAGGAACTGGCGCTGGCCTGCGCCTCGCATTCGGGCGAGCCCGGTCACATGCAGCTGGCCGGTGAAATGGCTGGCCGCGCCGGCCTGAGCGAAGCCGATTTCGAGTGCGGTTGCCATTGGAGCTCGGAACAGAAAGTGTTGATCGCCCAGGCCCGCGCCGGCGACAAGCCCAACCAGCTCGGCAACAATTGCTCCGGCAAGCACGCCGGCTTCCTCTGCCTCGCCTGCCATGCCGGCGTCGATCACCACGGCTATGTCGGCTATGACCACTTCGTCCAGGCCTCGGTCCGCGATGTCATGTCCGATCTGACCGGCACCGCGCTCGGCCATGACAATTGCGGCACCGACGGCTGCTCGATCCCCACCTACGCGGCGCCGCTCAGGAACATCGCCCACGGTTTTGCCCGCATGGCATCTGGCGCGGGCCTCGGGCCCGAGCGCGCGAAAGCAGCCGAGCGGCTGATGTCAGCCTGCATGGCCGAGCCGTGGCACGTGGCGGGCACGGGTCGCGCCTGCACCGCCCTGATGCAAATCGCCCCGGGCCGGATCTTCGCCAAGACCGGTGCCGAGGGCGTCTTCTGCGCGACTGTTCCAGAGAAGGGCTACGGCATCGCGCTCAAATGCGAGGACGGCTCCACCCGCGGCGCCGAGGCAATGATCGGCGCGGTCCTGGCAAAGCTCTTTGCAGATGACGAGGAAGTCTCTTCCCGGCTTGGCGACTGGTCGCGCAAGACGCTGAAGAACTGGAACGGCATCGAAGTCGGCCGCATCCGCCCCTTAGGCGAACTGGCCTGAGCTTCAGCCCGCGGACTGCGCCGGCTGGTAGATCGGCTTGGCACGGTCGGGCTCGGCGCGGCGGATGCTGCCCGGCGGTTTGCCGAAGACCCGTTTGAACGCCCGGCAGAACGCGGCTTCCGACTGGTATCCAAGATCCATCGAGATTGCCGCCAGACCGTCGCCGGTGTCGATCAGCCGGGCGCGGGCCACCCGCATCCTCCATTCGGTCAGGTAGCGAAGCGGCGTCTGGCCGACCAGATTGGCAAAGCGCGCCGCAAATGCCGAGCGCGACATCCCGACCTCATCCGCCAGCGTGTCCACGCTCCAGTCCTCGCCCGGGCGGCGGTGCATCAGCGCCAGGGCCTTTCCGATCTGCGGATCGCGCAGCGCCGCCAGCCAGCCGGTCTCTGTGGTGGGCGCGGTTTCGAGCCAGGACCGGATTGCCTGGATCACCACCACGTCCGACAGCCGGGTGATCACCGTTTCGCCGCCCGGTTTCAGCGATGCCGCCTCGCTTGCGATAAAGCGCAGCGTGCTTTGCAGCCATCCGCCGGTCTGGTCGTCCCAGGCGTCGATATTGATGATCTGCGGCAACAGTCCGAGCAGGTGCTCGGCGGCGACATCATCAAACCGCACCACGCCATACATGGTCCGGGTCATCGCGCCACCGCCGCCGTGGCGCATGATCTCGTAACGCTCGCTCACCTTTTCCACCGGCAGTTCGAACAGCGGCTCGCCGGCCATGTCCGGTGCGCTGGAGATCACGTGGGGCGTGCCGTGCGGGATCAACGCCAGGCTGCCCTGCTGCAGGGGGCGCGGCTCGGCGCCTTCCAGTTGCAGCCAGCAGGCGCCGGATGTCACCACCATGAAGATCATCACGCCCTCCAGCCGCGGGATGGCGATCGCCCAGGGCGTGGTCAGCTCGCCGCGGCAATAGAGCGTGCCAGTCAGCCGCAGCATGTGCAGCGTTTCGGCAAGAGGGTCGGATGTGAGGGGAATGCTCGGATCAGGTTTTGACATCAGAATGGGATAGCGGTGTTTTTGCGGATTGTCCATGAGTTTGGACGATTTGCATACCAATAGAGCTTTTCAATCATTGTTCATCCAGAATTCGAGGCGTAGGTCTAGCGCATCATCAATCGAACGCAAGGAGCTTCACATGAACACCGCACCCATTCTCGTCATCGGATCCACCGGCAAGACCGGCAGCCGCATCGTCAGGTCGCTGACCGAAAAGGGTTTTCCCGTCCGCGAAGGATCGCGCAACTCGGCCATCCCGTTCGACTGGGAGAAGCCTGAAACCTGGGCAGCGGCACTCGCCGGCGTCAAGGCGGCCTATGTCTCCTATTTCCCGGATCTCGCCTTCCCTGGCGCTGCCGCAAAGATCGAGGCTTTGACCAAAGCTGCCAAGGCAGCCGGTGTCCGCAAGCTGGTCCTGCTGTCGGGCAGGGGAGAGGCGCACGCCCGCCATTGCGAGGAGATCGTACGCAATTGCGGGCTTGATTTCACGCTGGTCCGCGCCGCCTGGTTCGCCCAGAATTTTTCCGAAGGCTATCTTCAGGCGCCTGTTCTCGATGGTGTGGTGGCGCTTCCGGCCGGTGACATCAAGGAGCCGATCGCCGATGTCGACGATATCGCCGATGTTGCCGTCGCGGCGCTGACCGATGACCGCCACAATGGCGAACTCTACGAGATTACCGGCCCGCGTCTGCTGACATTCGCCGAGGCTGCCGCAGAAATTTCTTCCGCCGCCGCAATTCCCGTCCAGTACGTGCCGATCACGCTGGAACAGTTCCACGCCGGCATGCTCGACATCGGCGGTCCGCTGATCGCCGATGTCTTCACCGAGATCTGCCGCGAGACCCTCGACGGTCACAACGCCTATCTCACCGACGGCGTCCAGCGGGCTCTGGGCCGCGCCCCGCGCGACTTCGCCGACTTCTGCAGCAATGCCGCGGCAAGCGGTGCCTGGAAGAAGGCCGCCTGACCTGGCTTTCCGTCTCAAACAGGAGTGATCCCATGAACACCTCTCTGCTTCAAAAGGCCGTGCTGCTCGTGGCTGGCATCACGGCGGTCTACATCGGCGGATCGGTCATCATTTCCCCGGATGCGTTCTACGCGGCCTACGGCATTTCCCTGCACGGCGATGTCAGTCTCGCAAACGAGCTCAGGGCGATGGGCGGCGGCGTATTGATGCTCGGCCTGCTGATCCTCTCGGGACTGGTGATCTCGCGCTTCGCATTGGCGTCGACCGTGCTGGCCGGGGCCATGTTTGTCGCCTATGGCGCAACCCGGTTCCTGAGCCTTGGTCTCGACGGCCAGCCCGATGCCGGTCTTGTCACGGCGATGATCGCCGAGCTTGTGATCGGGTTCGCAAGCGTGGCGGCGCTGATCGCGGCACGCAGAACGGCCTGATCCCAGGATCTGTCGGGCGGCTGCCAGACGGCGGCCGCCTCCAATTCCCAAACCCTCCAGGCACGGCGCCTGGCAACCGAAAGAAAAGCCGATGTCCCTCTGGTTCCTTCTTCTTTGTGCACTCACGCTGATGGCCTATGCAGGCATCGGCGGCATCTTCCTCGCGTTCTCCGATTTCATCATGCGCTCCTTCGACCTGGTCAGAAACCAGGCCGGCATCGAGACCATGCAGGTACTCAATGTCGAGATCATGCGATCGATCTTCATGGTTCTTTTCATGGGCCTGGTCATCCTCTCGCTCGTCATCATGATCTATGCAGCGCTCAATCTCGACGGCACCGTTCGCAGCCTGCTGCTGCTTGCAGGTATCTCTTACGTCATCGGCGTCTTTGCCGTGACCGCTGCCGGCAATGTGCCGCTCAACAACCAGCTTGCGGCCCTTGCGCCGGCCACATCGCAGGCCCTGGTTTTCTGGAAAGAGGCTTACATGACCCGCTGGGTCGCTCTCAACAGCTTGAGGACGCTGGCCTGTTTCCTGGCGTCGGGGTTGACCCTGGCCGCGCTCATCGTCCGGTAAACATCATGGCTCAGGCGGTTTTCGCGCCGCCTTGCCTTGATCGGCCCCGGCGCGGGCTCTATGTCGGGTTACCGGCCCCTTCCGGGCTGATCCTTCCCGCACATGGAGTTCTCCTTGTCCGCCTCTAAATTGTCTGCCTTCAAAAACCTGCCTGTTGCCCCGATCGCTGCCAAGCGACCCGTAACCGACACTCGTCACGGTATTGCGCGCTCTGATGATTACGCCTGGATGCGCGATGACAACTGGCAGGCGATGTTCAAGGATCCTTCCATCCTCGATCCGGCGATCCGCACCCATCTGGAGGCGGAGAACTTCTACCAGCAGGCGGCGATGGCGGACACCGAGGCGCTGCAGAAGACACTGTTTGCCGAAATGCGCGGCCGCATCAAGGAAGATGACAGTTCGGTGCCGTCGCCCGATGGCGCCTGGCTCTACGGGGTGCGCTATGTCACCGGTGGCGAGCAGCCGAAGTATTTCCGCATTCCGCGCGGCGGCGGCGATGAGCAGATCACGCTTGATGGTGACCGGGAAGCCCATGGCAAACCCTATTTTCGTCTGGCCGGTACCGGTCATTCGCCCGATCACCAGGCGATGATCTGGGGGTATGACGACAAGGGTTCTGAATTCTTCACCCTCAAGGTCCGAGATCTCGCAACCGGCGCGGATTCGTCCGACCTGATCGAGAACACCGGTGGCGGTGCCGCCTGGGCGGCCGATTGCAAGGGGTTCTTCTACACCGCAGTGGACGACAACCACCGGCCCAGCAAGATCTTCTACCATCGCCTCGCGACACCCCAGAGCGAGGATGTCCTGGTTCACGAGGAGGCCGACACCGGCTTCTTCATGGGGGTCTCCGGCTCCCGGCTCGATGATTTCATCATGATCGGCATCAATGATCATGAGACCTCGGAATGCTGGGTCATGCCGGCCGATGATCCGCAGGCCAAACCGCAACTGGTGGCGGCCCGCAAGACCGGCATCGAATACTCGCTCAGCGAAGGCGGCGATGTCTTCTTCATCCTCACCAATGCCGGCGGCGCCAAGGACTTCAAGATCATGCAGACCCCGGTCGGATCTCCCGGGCCTGAAAACTGGAGCGAAGTCGTCCCCCACAAGCCCGGCCGGCTGATCCTCTCCGTCAGTGCCTACCGCAATCACCTTGTCTGGATGGAGCGGGAGAACGGCCTGCCGCGCATCGTCATCCGCGACCGCTTGAGTGGCGAGGAACACGCCATTGCCTTCGACGAGGAAGCCTATTCGCTCGGCTTCCAAGGCTCGATGGAATACGACACCGACACCGTCCGGTTCAGCTATGCCTCGATGACGACCCCGTCCGAACTCTACGATTACAACATGACCACCCGCGAGCGCACGCTTCTCAAGCGTGACGAGGTGCCTTCGGGCCACAATCCGGGCGATTACGTCACCCGTCGCGTCATGGCCCCGGCCGATGACGGCGAACTTGTGCCGGTCACGCTTCTCTACCGCCAGGACACAAAGCTCGACGGCACCGCGCCGTGCCTGCTCTACGGCTACGGATCCTACGGGATTTCGATCCCCGCCAGCTTCAACACCAACTGTCTCTCCCTGGTTGACCGCGGCTTTGTCTACGCCATCGCCCACATTCGCGGTGGCAAGGAGAAGGGCTTTTCCTGGTATGAGGAAGGCAAGCGCGGCAAGAAGATCAACACCTTCACCGATTTCATTGCCGCGGCTCGCTATCTCGACAGGGAGAACTTCACCTCACATGACCGAATTGTCGCCCAAGGCGGTTCCGCCGGCGGCATGCTCATGGGCGCGGTTGCCAACATGGAGCCTGAAGCTTTCGGCGCGATCATCGCTGCCGTGCCGTTCGTTGATGTGCTCAACACCATGCTCGACGACACGCTGCCGCTGACGCCGCCGGAATGGCCGGAATGGGGCAACCCGGTTGCCTCCGTCGAGGATTACCGGACGATTGCGGCCTACTCGCCCTACGATAATGTGAGCGCACAAGCCTATCCGCCGGTGCTGGCGGTAGCCGGCCTGACCGATCCCCGCGTGACCTACTGGGAACCCGCCAAATGGGTCGCCCGCCTGCGCCAGATGTCGACCAGCGGAAATCCGGTTCTCTTCAAGATCAACATGGCCGCCGGTCACGCCGGTGCCTCTGGGCGCTTCCAGCGGCTTGAAGAGATTGCCTATGAATATGCCTTCGCGCTCAAGGTTGTTGGAAAGGTTTGAGACGGAGAATCGAAGCAAAAGGCGCAGCAAAGAATGTATTGCCGCATTTGAGTAAAATATCAAAACATATGATTATGATTGTATAATATGGGTTATCAGTGTTTTTACCATTCGCCTTAAGCGTATGCTCATAACCGGCGTTTAGAACGGGTCCCATCGTATTCCAATGATGTGGAGTCCGCGAATGACCAATTGCGCGATCATGAAGATCTCGAAATTGTTGTCCAACGATGATGGCAATTTCACAATGATGGCGGCGCTGATGCTGCCCATACTGTTTGCTGCAGGAACGCTCGCAGTCGACGCCACCAATGCGTTCTCGATGAAGACACGGCTGCAGAATGCGGCCGACAGCGCTGCGTTGGCCACCACCAGCCAGCTTGCCCAGGAAAAGATCACGGAAAGCCAGGCCGTCGCCTATGCCGAGAATTTTTTCAATGGCCAGGTTGCCGACGACGCCAATGCCTTCACCGCATTTTCGGCCACCCCGACTGTCACGCTCTCCAAAACCGGAACGGGCAAGAAGACCGTTTTCACGGTCAAGGTGGCGGCAACGGGAACGCAAGAGCTTACCGGATTTGCCAGGTTTGTCGGCAAGGAAACACTGGACGTCACGGTCAACGGTACCTCCGAGTCCGCACGGGATGGCTCCAATCCGCTGTCCATGATGCTTGTGCTCGACCGTTCGGGGTCAATGGACTGGGCATCCGGCCGAACCACAACCCAGACTGTTCCGCGCTATTGCGGCTGGGGCTGGTATCGCTATCGATGCGGCACCACCACGCAGGAGGTCGACGTTCCGAAAATCGAGGTGCTCAAGGAAGCGGTCGCCAATCTGGCCGACCATATCGCCGAGTCCGATCCGACCAATGAATATGCGCGGATGGGTGCAGTTGCCTACAATTCCTCGACCGGCAACAGCGACAAGCAATCCATCAGCTGGGACAAGTCGGACGTGACCGATTTCGCCAACGGGCTGAATGCCACCGGTGGCACCAATTCGGAATACGCCATGAAATGGGGCTATGAGCAGGTCACCGGGTCTGGCGAGATCAATGCCCATGTCTCCAAGAACGGCTCCAGCAAGCCGTCCAAGTTCATCGTCTTCATGACCGATGGGGAAAACAACGTCGGCTCCAGTTCCCAGGATGATTACGCCGACAAGCAGACGCTCCGCTACTGCGACAAGGCCAAGGAGGACGGCACCATCATATTCTCGGTTGCTTTCCAGGCCCCCACGCGAGGCAAGGAGCTGCTCAGCTCCTGCGCCTCGGGTGAGAACTACTACTACGATGCAGAAAGCGCCGATGAGCTGACCAAGGCGTTCAAGGATATCGGTGAAGAGGCGGTCAAGCTGGTCACCCGGCTCACCCGCTGAACGCCGTGCCGCGCGGGCACGCCAGATGCCCGTGCGGGAAACACCCTGCTCGAACGGACCGAAGAGCCAATGTCCTGAACGGCTCACCCGCGTTACGGAAATGATCGGATTGGATAGCCCGTGCTTCATCTCAAGTGCGGTGACGGGGAGCCGGGATGCCCCATTTTGACCGGCGGTTGCCATCCGTCTGGGGGCCATCGGGTACCATAACGGGAAAGGGTTGAGAGCCTCTCGGTTTATTGCCGGAAATAGCCGCGGATCTGTCCCAATCCGGCAACCGATAAAATTTGAACATATGTTTTAAGCCAACGCTTATGGCCTCTGCTGTATTTTCCGAGCATCGGCAGTTCCAGATGAAAACGGAATCGAGCAATGTCAGACTTGGCAAAGAAGAAGTTTACCCAGCTGTTGGAGAACAACAAAGGCAACTTCGCGATCATGGCGGCGTTGAGCATTCCGGTCGTCTTCATTGCGGCAAGTCTTGCAGTCGACACAACCAACGCGATGTCGATGAAGAACCGCCTGCAAAACGCCGTCGACAGTGCCGCACTGGCGACATCGACACGGCTTGCGCAGGAGGAGGGGCTCAGCCTTGATGATGCGAAAGCCTTTGCCGTGTCGTTCCTTAACGGACAGATCGAGGAAGACATGCCGGCCTTCACGGACTTGAACGTCAAGCCGACGGTCAACATTACCACCGAGGAAGAGGACGGCGCCACCGTCTGGCGCGTTGCAATCTCGACCGTGGGGACCCAGACACTGACGCCCATGGCGCGCCTGATGGGACGGGAGAACATAAGTGTCGACGTTTTTGGCCAGTCCGAGAGTGCCTCGGGCAAGACCCAGGGCGCCTTTTCCATGGCACTGGTGCTTGACCGCTCCGGCTCGATGGACTGGAACCTGGATGGACAGCGCAAGATCGACGTGCTCAAGGCTGCTGTCGGCGGGCTTCTCGACCAGATCGAGACCGCAGACCCCGCGCAAAACTATGTTCGTATCGGTGCTTCCAGCTACAACACCCGCATGACCGGTTCGCAAAAGCTTCACTGGAAGCCGAAAAAGACCAGGGATTTTGTCAATGAGCTGCCAGCCGATGGCGGTACCGATTCCACAGAAGCTTTTGGTTGGGCCTATGAAAGCGTGACGGCTGCCAAGGAAGCAAAACAACATCAGGCCCGGAACGAACAGGAGCCGCAGCGCTTCATCGTCTTCATGACCGATGGCGACAACAATTACAGTTCCGCCGATTCCTCCACCAAGATCCTCTGCAAGGAAGCAAAGGAAGCAGGTGTTCAGGTTTACACCGTGGCTTTTGCCGCACCGACGCGCGGCAAGCAGCTTCTGTCCTATTGCGCCAGCAGTTCGGCTCATTTCTTCGATGCCCAGAGCAGCGCCGATCTGATCGCCGCTTTCAAGAGCATCGGTGAGCAGACCTCACAGGTCGCTTCACGCCTCACGCACTAGTTCTCTCGGCAGACCCCACCAAAACAATGGCTCGCATGGTTGCGCACGTTACACGGCAGCAACCGATGCGGGCCAATTGCTTTATGTTGGAGCTTACAACCTGAAGTATCCCGTTTCGGTACATGTACAAAACGCCTGTTATCTAAAGATTTACCGAATGCGTTAGAGGGATACTTACGGGTGGTGTTGTACAAGAAGGTACAGTTGCACCAACACAAGCGAGGTCGATCATGACCAAGTCAGCCAAGAACACAAAGTTTTCACAGATGATCCGCAGCCGGGACGGCAACTTCGCCATGTTGGCGGCCGTTCTCCTGCCGGTGGCAATGATCGCCGGCAGTCTTGCACTGGATACCACCAACGCGCTTTCGATGAAGACCCGGCTGCAGAATGCCGTCGACAGTGCCGCGCTGGCGACCGCGACGCGGCTCTATCAGGAAGAAAACCTCAGCGTCGCTGATGCGAAGATCTTCGCTGCAAGTTTCCTGAAAGGCCAGGTCGAGGAAGATTCAACTGCCTTCGACGGGTTTTCGATTTCCCCGACCGTCACCATTACCCCGGTGAACACCAATGGCGGCACCACCTGGAAGGTGTCGGTGGCAGTAACCGGAACCCAGAAAGCCACGCCGATGGCCAAGCTGATCGGCCGCGACACGCTCAGCGTCAATGTGACCGGCAAGTCGCAGAGCGGTTCCGAATCCTCGCAGGGATCTATCTCCATGGCACTGGTGCTTGACCAGTCGGGATCGATGGACTGGAAACTCGATGGCGAGAAGAAGATCAATGTGCTCAAGCAGGCCGTGTTTGGTCTGATTGACCAGTTCAAGGCCGTCGACAAGAACGGTGACTACATCCGTCTCGGCTCGGTCAGCTACAACTCGAATGTCACCGGCAAGAACAACATGACGTGGAACGTGAACCGGGTTCACAACTTTGTCGGGCAGCTCCAGGCCACCGGCGGCACGGACTCCACCGATGCCTTTAAATGGGGATATGAGAAAGTCTCGTCCACGAAAGAGACCGACGAACACAAGGCCAGGACCGGGCAGGAACCGGAACGGATCATCGTTTTCATGACCGACGGAGATAACAATTACACCTCCGCCGACACCTCGACGAAGAAACTCTGCGACGAAGCCAAGGCGGATGGCCTGACGATCTACACGATCGCATTCGCCGCTCCCACGCGCGGTCAGCAGCTGCTCTCATACTGCGCCGACAAGCCCGAAAACTACTATGATGCGCGCAACAGCCAGGAGCTGATCGACGCCTTCAAGAACATCGGCGAGCAGACATCGAAGGTGGTTTCCAGGCTTACGGAGTAAGTCAGGAGGCTGGTCGCAAGTGCCGCGCAGTCTTGCCCGTCACTTCACGCGGCCTTACTCCCAGCCATTGTCCCTTTTTGGCAGGGCCTTCAGATAGGCGGCGATCGCATCCCGGTCGCCGCTTGTCAGTTTGGCCATGTTCTTCTGAACATCCACCATCGAGCCGCCGGCACTGTCGAAGTCGGGAGTGAAACCGCTTTCGAGATAATAGGCGATATCGGACTTGCTCCAGCCGCCGATCGACTTGCTTCCGGGTGTGATGTTCGGGATCACCCCTTCACCGTCCGGGTTCTGGGCGCCGGACAGCCAGGCGTCGGACACAAATCCGCCGATCAGGTTTCGCGGTGTGTGGCATTCGCCGCAATGGCCTGGCCCTTCAACCAGATATTGCCCCCGGGCGATTTCGGTGTCCGGCCCGCCCAGCGTGACGTGAGGCTGATCCGAGAAGAACAGAAATTTCCACCCGCCGAGCGAGCGTCGTATGTTGAACGGAAACCCGATCTGATGGGGCAGGGACGCTACATCGCTCGAAGGCAGGGTCTTGAAAAACGCGAACAGGTCGGCGATGTCCCGGTCGTTCATGCGCGTGTAAGACGTGTAGGGAAAAGCCGGATAATAGTGCTCGCCCCGGGGTGAGACGCCGGCCAGCATCGCATTGGCAAAGTCGGCAATCGACCAGCCGCCGATGCCGGCTTCAGGATCGCTCGATATGTTGGGCGCGACGAAGGTGCCGAAATCGCTTGCCAGCCGGACCCCGCCCGAAAGCATGAGTTTCGCATCGCCCTCCGCACCGGGCGCGGCATGGCAGGAGGCACAGCCGCCCGCCCAGAACAGTGTTTCGCCCGCCGCCGCATCGCCATCGATTGCAGCGATGGCGTCAAGCCGCTCGGCGGCAACCGGCCGCGGTGAGGTAACGGCGAAGGCAATGCCTGCGCCGGCAACCACGGCCACACCAAGTCCGAGCGCCAGCCGTTTCACGGCAGGCGCCCGAGGATGTTCAGAGCCAGGCTGACCGGCATCAGCTCTTCTTCTGGCGATAGGTCTCGTGACAGGTGCCGCAATTCTTGGTCAGTGGACCGAACGCGGCCTTCAGGCCGTCGAGGTCGGCAGGGGCAGCCGCAATACCAGCGTCTGCGTCAGCCTTGAATTTGGCAATGGCTGCTTCGAAACCCGCGCGGTCCGACCAGATCGCCGCAGCCGCTTCGGTCTCCATTCCGGTTTCCGAACCTTCCGGGAAGTAGTTGCCGAATGTGGCCGCCACTTCGCTGATGGTTGTCAGCGCGGCAAGTGTTGCAGCCGCATCGAACTCGCTTTCACCCTTGACCATCTTGGCCATGGCGCCGGTGGCACCGCCAACCTTCTTCATCATTTCCTGGCGAACCACCTGCGGTTCGTCGGCGGCAATCGCGGGGGCAAACCCGGCAGCGCCGATCAGGGCTGCGGCAAACAAAGTCCGGAATTTCATGAAGTCTCTCCTGCAGGTGGTTAATGGGTTGGCTTTCATGTTTCACAACATGATTACATTCTGTCGATGACAGGGAAGTCAAAAGATTGTGAACACTGTGTTACCGATTGAGGCTTCGCAACTGCGGTTCCCGCCATAAAAAAACCCGGCGGTCATGCCGCCGGGTTTTCCACTATTTAAGGTGCAGGCGCTTGCCTGTTCTCAGACGGCCTTCTCGTACATTTCGGCGACGTGATCCCAGTTGATCAGGTTGTCGACGAATGCTTCGAGGTACTTCGGACGGGCATTGCGGTAATCGATGTAGTAGCTGTGCTCCCACACGTCGCAACCCAGCACCGGCGAGGCGCCGTGCATCAGCGGATTTTCGCCGTTCGGCGTCTTCATGATTTCCAGCTTGCCGTTCTTGACGGCGAGCCAGGCCCAGCCGGAGCCGAACTGTCCGACACCGGCTGCAACGAAATCGGCCTTGAACTTGTCGAACCCGCCGAGATCGGAATTGATCGCTTTTTCGAGCGCGCCGGGCATCTTCGAGCCGCCGCCGCCCTTTTTCATCCACTGCCAGAAGTGCAGATGGTTGTAGTGCTGGCCGACATTGTTGATCAGTCCGGCGTTCTTCTCGTCAAAGGCTGCCTTGCAGATCTCTTCGAGAGACTTGCCGGCGTGCGCGCTGCCTTCAAGCAACTCGTTGCCCTTGGTGACATAGGCCTGGTGATGCTTGTCGTGGTGGAATTCCAGCGTCTCGCGCGACATGTAGGGCGCAAGGGCATCATAGTCATACGGCAGGTTTGGCAGTTCGAGGGCCATGGGGGTCTCTCCTCTAGGAAATTGGATTGGCAGCGGACCATCGTCCGCGGCGTCGCCAGAACATAGGCGCGCCATCTCCTCCTAGCAACGGGGCAGTGGCAAAAAGGTTCCCTCCGGCCGCGAAAAAGGCTGGGCAGACAAACCCTTCCGCGTGGCCTTCAGTTCTCAGCGGGTCCTGCGTCCGAAGCCGCCCGGGCGGTGCCTTTGCACGGGGCGAGGAGCTGCGGGATCTCCGAATATTGGTCTGGATCGCGCATTGCTTACAGCGATGCTCTCGTCGGCGTAAGGTTCAGGCGTCAGCACCTGCTGGCGCGCCTTGCCCGTTACCAGTTTCTCGCCGATGAAGCGGACACCGCACTCGCTGCCTCTTTGCCACACCCGTTCGCACTCGATCTTGTAGCCGTCGATATCGACATGCAGCATGAACCGGTCGGGCACAAACCAGCCGCCTTCAAACACGACATGCGCGCCGGTGGCGCTGATGTCGCGCAACGTGCAGGGGATGGCGCTGAATTCCTGGTTGAAGGCTGCGTAAGCGCCTTTGAGCACGCGCGTCCTTGGCGGCCGCGCCTGGTCGGCGGCGTTCGGATCGTCTGGATGGTCAACCGGCTCGTGGCTGGACACGGTCTCTTTCCTCGTTGGCGGCATGGACGTCTGCGCGACAGACCCTTCATTCTTGTCGCATGCCCGGGTTAGTCTAATGTTAAAGCAAGCTCTAATGTGCTCCGTCTGAGCGTGGTTCTCAGAACTCTTGAGTTCGGAAGCGGGATAGCCGGGATGCCCGGCGCGCTGCTGGATGCTCGACCATTTGTGCGGCGACTGGGGCCCTTTGGCAGTCGCTGCTTGCCGCTACGGCTGCAGGCGTCCGGAACCCGGATTGGAACCAAACCGCCCTTGAGGTGTTTGTGCTGCGACACCGATGTCGTGAAGTTCACATCAAAACGCCCAATGCAATGCAAGGACAGGAAAATGAAAACCAGCTCTATCGTCGCACTCTCCGTCGCAGCCGTGGTCATCGCCGCCGGCGCGTTCTATTTCGTTGAAGTCGATCAGACCAGGGAAGCACGTCTGCCCGATGTCGACGTCAGCGTCGAGGGCGGCCAGGCTCCGGAGTTTGACGTCAAGACCGGTGATGTCGAAGTCGGCACCACCGAGAAGGAAGTTCTCGTCCCCAAGGTCGTGATGGAAAAGGAAACCGTCACGGTGCCGACCGTCGAGGCTGAACCGGCCGGTTGATCCGGCAACCTGATCCACAGCCCCGGCGTGACCGCCGGTAACCAGATGCGGCGGTGCCCGAGAGGGCTCCGCCGTCTTGCTTTTGCGGCTCGAGTTCAGATTGTCTTCAGCGTTCCGCCAGCGCCAGCCGCAGACCCATCAGTGCGAACATCGAGGCAAACGACCGCTTGACCAGGCGCATGATCCTCGGCCGCGAAATGACGTGGTCACGCGCCTGCGCCGCCATGAGCCCATAAAGCACGAACACGATGAAGGTGACGGCCATGAAGACGCCGGCAAGCAGGAGCATCTGGAAGCTTGCATCGGCCGCGCCGACATCGACGAATTGCGGCATGAAGGCGAGAAAGAACACCGTTAGCTTCGGATTGAGCAGATTGATCAGGATGCCCGCGCCAACAATCCGCCGCCCCGACTGCACCGGCAGGCTTTCGCCACTCGAGGCGTCGATCTTCAGCGCGCCCGTATCGCGCCACATCTGCCACGCCATGTAGAAAAGATAGAGTACGCCGAGATATTTGAGCGTCTGGAAGGCCAGCGCACTGGCATGCAGCAGCGCCGCCAGCCCGGCAATCGAGGCCGCCACATGCGGAACGATTCCCAGCGTGCACCCGAACGCCGCCAGGACCGAGGCCCGCGCCCCGCGGGTCAGTCCCGCAGCCAGGGTGTAGATCACCCCGGTCCCGGGAAGCAGCACCACGATCAGCGTGGTGATGAGGAATTCGAGGCTCATGACTGTTCTCCGGCGGCGTGTCGGAAGAAACAGTGATCGCAGCGGACGGGCAAAGTCAATTGCTCCGGGCCGCGCTTACAGTGTCTGGATCGACGCCGGGTGACCCCATCATCGCGGCCTCAGGGGTCGATCAGGATGCTGCCAAGAACCTCGATATCGCCGTCTGTCTGGCGGATAACCAGGACTTCGCCCGACCGTGTGCCGCGCCCGGCGAGTGCGGAGATGTTGACCTGGTGGGTGACGAGCATCAGCCGTCTTTCCGTCGATCGGATCAGGTCCAGAGTCTCCTGGGTCTGGCTGTCCCGTGTCGAGAAATCCTGGAAAAACGAGTTGAGCGACGGGGCATCGCTGACCGGTCCCAGCTCCAGCAGTTCGGCGGTTTCGCGGGTCCGGCACCACTGGCTCGACAGGACCTGCGCAAACTCGATGCCGCGCGCGCGAAAGGCTTCGCCGATGCGGCGGGCCTGATCGCGTCCGCGTTCGTCGAGGTTTCTCTGGGTTGAGCAGTCGCCCAGCGTGAAGCGGGAAGGGTCGCCGGTGCCAGGCGCGAGCGCGTGGCGCATGATGGCGATGGAGCCGGGTCGGTCCAGGGCCTCCCAGTCATTGGCCCAGGCGAGGCCCGGCAGGAGGAGAAGAAAAACGACAAATGCAGGAAATCTCATAGGCTCGGGTCTCGCTTTGTGTGCCCGGTCAGTGCCGGAACATCCAAACTCATCAACGGCAGTACGTCGTGACTTTGTGGGCGCTCCCCGTAAACCGATATGGAGACCGCCCGCACAGCCTGGTCAGCCGGGGAGATGTTCGTTCAGGAAGTTCGAGAACGCTTCCCAGCTCTCGGTATCGGCGCGTTCCTGATAGCGGGAGGAGCCGAACACGGTGAAGGCATGCGGGGCCTTCGAATAGATCTCGATCGTGTAGGTATTCCCGGCCTGCTCGAGTTCGCCCGCCAGCGTCGCCACATCCTGCAGGGTGATCGACGTATCCGCGCCGCCATGCATCACCAGGATCGGCGGTTCGTCTCCGCTCCATGACTGGCCTTCCGGCGTGCTCAGCCCGCCGTGAAAGGTGGCAAACCCCTTTGCCTTGTCCGCCATGTCGCTTCGCGCCATCTCGAGCGCCACCGCGCCGCCGAAGCAGTATCCTGTCACCAGCATCTCGTCGGTACCGGAGCGTTCCAGGGCCTGTTCGATGCCCGCCTCGACCAGTGTTCTCATCCGCTCCCGGTCCTTGTAGAGCGCGCCGGTCGCCGCCACGCGGTGATCCATTGTTTCGGTCGGAGTGTCGTTGCCGAACATGTCCAGAGCAAAGGCGTTGTAGCCCATTTCGGCCAGCATGTCGGCTCTCTGGCGTTCGTAATCGGTCATGCCGTCCCAGTCGTGAACGATCAGCACGACACCCTTGGGATTGCTGGCCTCGGCCCAGTATCCGGAGAAGGTTTCTCCGCCGACCGTGTAGGAAACATCCGCGGCAAAAGCCGGGGCAGCAGCCATCAGAGAGAGTGTCAGAAGGGATGTAAGACGCATTTTTGCTCCAATTCTTAGCTGTGCAAGAAGGCTTTCAAGCCGCTCTGCCCACTGGCCCTGGCAAATGGATCAGCTTTTTCCGCGGTCAAGGGCAGGCGGTTTTCTGCGCTGGCCGGTGGCTGCTCACGATTTGGCCTTTGCCACAATCGTGCTAATCCGGTCGGGCACGGGACAGACCGGACGGACTGCAGCAATCCGGCCGGTGCGGCAGCGGGGAAAGCGGGAATGGACAAGCTCTCGGTCATGAATGCCTATTGCCGCATCGTCGAACGCGGCAGCCTTGCCCGCGCGGCCGACGATCTCGGCGTCTCGGCAGCCCTGCTCAGCCGCGAATTGAAGCTGCTCGAAGAGAGCCTTGGCTGCGTGCTCTTGACCCGGACCACGCGGGCGATGTCGCTGACCGATGCCGGGCGTCTCTATTACGAGCAGTCCCAGGCCATTCTCGATGCGGTCAGCCGCTCCGAGGACCGCATCCGCGAGGGCGCCGGCACGGTCCGCGGCCATCTCAAGGTCAACGCCTCCAGCTCCTTCGGCCAGATGGTGATCGCGCCGTTCCTGCCGAAGTTCCTCGAACACTACCCCGATCTCAAGTTTACACTGTCGCTCGATGACCGTGTGGTCGACATGGTCGAGGGCGGCTTCGATGTCTCGATCCGCATCCGAGCGGCAATGCCGGATTCGGCGCTTGTTGCGCGGCGCATCGGCACCGCCCGGCAGCGGATCTTCGCCGCGCCCGCCTACCTGAAACGCGCCGGAGCGCCCGCCACCCCGGACGATATCGGCAGCCACCGGGTCATCGGCTTCCTGCTCGCCGACCATCTGACCGGCTGGAACCTTTCAGGTCCGGGCGGCGAGCGTTCCATCACGCTGGATCCCGCCGTCAAGGTCGGCAACAGTCTTGTGTTGCGTGACATGCTGATTGCCGGCCACGGTATCGGCACCCTGCCGGATTTCGTCTCCGATGAAGCCGAGGCGCGCGGCGAACTCGTTCGGGTGCTGCCGGAGTGGGAACTGCCCGCGCCGGAGATCTTCGCCGTTACCGCTTCACGGCTTGGCATGGATGCGCGGGTTACCGCTTTCATCGAGCATCTCCGCGCCGCGCTCGATCGCCATTCCTAACGCCACGTAAACAATCCTTTGCGAGCCAGCGGCTTATTCCCGCGCCCTGTCTGGCCGATCTTCCCGGCATCGAAACACCACGCCGGAGAAGATTTCATGACCCGCATTCTCGTTCTCTACTATTCCAGCTATGGCCATGTCCGCGCGCTCGCCGAAGCTGAGGCCGAAGGCGCGCTCAGCGTCGCAGGCACCTTGGTCGACATCCGCCGCATCCCAGAGACCGTGCCCGAGCCGGTGCGCCGCGCCGCGGGCTACGTCGACGATGACACCCCGGTGGCAGCCCCCGCCGATCTCGCCGCCTATGACGGCATCATCTTCGGCACGCCGACGCGCTTCGGCATGATGGCCGGGCAGATGAAGCAGTTTCTCGACCAGGCCGGCGGGCTGTGGGCGAAGAACGCGCTCGTCGGCAAGGTCGCCGCGGTCTTCGCCTCCACCGGCTCGCAGCATGGCGGCCACGAGGCGACGCTGCTGTCGACCCACATCCCGCTGATGCATTTCGGCATGCTGATCGCCGGTCTGCCCTACACCTTCGCCGGCCAGACCTCGGGCGAGGGCATCATCGGCGGCGCGCCCTATGGCGCCGGCACCATCGCCGGTGCCGACGGATCGCGTGCGCCGACTGAAACTGATCTCGCCGGCGCCCGCTTCCAGGGTGCCCATGTCGCCCGCATCGCCGCACGGCTCGCCGGCGCCGATCTCGCTCGGGAGGCAGCATGATGGCCACGCTCACCATCGACTTCTTCCACGACGTCGTCTGCTGCTGGTGCTTCAACATCTCCTCGCGCATGCGCAGCCTGGCCCGCGAGTTCGATCTCGACATCCGTCACCGCAGCTTCGTGCTGCAGGCAAGCCGCAAGGAGATGGCCGCGCGCTGGGGCACACCCGCTGAGGCCCGCGAGACCATCCTCGGTCACTGGTCGGTCTGCCGCGATGTCAGTGACCGGCCCGACCTGATCGACGTGGAGGCCATGCGCTTGGCCCGCTTCGACTATCCGCACGGCTTCGAGGCGGCGCTTGCCTGCAAGGCCGCCGAGGCAATCGGCGGGCAGGCGGCACACTGGGACCTGTTCGACCGCATCCAGCTCGCTCATCTGGCTGAAGCGCGCGATATCGCCGACAGGCAGGTGCTTGCCGAGGCCGCCCGCGACATCGGGCTTGATGCGGCCGCCTTCGTCCGCGCCATTGCCGATCCGGCGACCGCCCAAGCGGTGGAAGCCGACCGCCAGGCCGCCCGCCTTCTGCAGGTACGCAGCATCCCAGCCCTGATCATTCGCGACACCGGTGCGCGGCTGGTCAATGGCCCAGTCGAGCATCTGCGCGCGCAACTCCGCGCCGCCGCTCACTTGGTTGCTTGAGCCTGAAAGGACATCACGATGAGACAGTCGTCCGACATTTTTCTGACCGCGCTGGCCCCGGCAATCTGGGGCAGCACCTATCTCGTCACCACCCAGATGCTGCCTGAAGGTTACCCGGTGACACTGGCCGTGCTCCGCGCCCTGCCGGCCGGGCTGCTGCTGCTGGCACTCACCCGCTGCCTGCCTCCGAGGGCCTGGCTCGGCCGCACCTTCCTGCTCGGCGCGCTGAATTTCGCCGTGTTCTGGTCGCTGCTTTTCGTTGCCTCCTACCGGCTGCCCGGCGGGGTCGCCGCCACGCTGGGCTCGCTGCAGGCGCTGATGGTGATCGTCATGGCGCGCGGCTGGCTCGGCACCCGCATCCGCAAGGGCGCCGTCGCCGCTGCGATCGCCGGTGTGTTTGGCGTGGCGCTGCTGCTGCTTGGCCCGGATGCGGGGCTCGATCCGGTCGGCATTGCCGCAGGCCTCGGCGGTGCTGCCTCGATGGCCGCCGGCACGGTCTTGAGCCGCAAGTGGCAGCCCCCGGTCTCCGCTCTCAGCTTCACCGCGTGGCAGCTGACGGCGGGTGGCCTGTTGCTGGTGCCCGTGGCGCTTGTCGTCGAACCGGCGCTGCCTGCACTGACACCGGTCAATCTCGCCGGTCTCGTCTGGCTCGGCCTGGTCGGTGCGGCATTCACCTATTGGCTCTGGTTCCGCGGCCTGTCGCGGCTCGAGCCGGGGGCAGCCTCGATGCTCGGCATGATGAGCCCCGTGACCGCCGTCATTCTCGGCTGGCTCTGGCTCGGCCAGGCACTGACGCCGCTGCAGATTGTTGGCGCCTTGATTGTGCTCAGCTCCGTCTGGCTCGGCCAGATCGCCAACCGTCCGTCCGCCGTTTTGCCCGGGCTGGCTCTGGCACCCGCAGTCAGCCGTCCGCGCTGACAGTGTGTGCCGGTTCCGGTTCTGGCTGGCCCGCCACGCATTCGAGGATCAGCTTTCTGAGCCAGTCGTGCATCGCCGATTTGTGGGTGCGGGTGGTCCAGACCAGGAAGACCTCGAATGGCGCCGGGCAGGGGGATTGGACGATCCGCACCGCATCGCTGTAGGTCTCTGCGACGCGGCCCGGAACGGTGGCGATCAGGTCGGTCCCGGCAATCACCTTCTCGAGCCCCGCCGGGCTCGGCACCTCCAGCACCGTGTTGAGTTTTTGCCCCAGCGTGTCCAGCTGTAGCAGGTAGCGTGAGCGCCAGGTGCCGCCATAGGTCACCGTCGCGTGCGGGGCGGAAACATACTGCTCGAGCGCCAGCGGCTGGTCGGCCAGCGGGTTGTCCCGGTCCATGACGCAGACATAGCGTTCGCTCAGCAGCGTACGAGAATAGAATTCGTGCCCGTCCGCCTGCAGCGGCCCCATCAAAAGGTCGGCATCCGACATCTTCAGGAGCTGGATGCCTTGCGTGGTAGAGTTCAGCGCGGTGATCCTGATTCCCGGCGCCCGCTCCCTCAGCGCCTTGACGACGCCGGGCAGGATAATTTGCCGCTCGTAATAGTTGCAGGCGATTGTTACCGTCTGCTCTGCAGCGCCCGGGTCGAAGGAGACAGGGGTGGCAAGCGTCTCGATCTCGTCAAGCATCCGCATCGCGGAAGTGACGATGATGCCGCAGCGTTCGGTCGGCACCACCCGTCCGCCTTGCCGGAAGAACAGCGGATCGCTGAAGGCGCGGCGCAGCTTCTCGATGGTGTAGCTGACCGCCGACTGGTTGACCCCCAGAACCTCCGCCGTTTCCGTGAACGAGCGGTTTTCGTAAAGCAGGCGCAAGGTGCGCAGCGCCGCGAAATCCATTGCCAGCAGGGTCGGCTGTTTCATTGCGGAAATCCCCGGTCACAGAAGCAGGTTCGTCTACGATATCAGAAAATCTGATTTGCCAAATCAAATTCATCTAATTGTTAGATTGAGCGCCAGTCCCTAAGGTTCCGGCCTCGACACGGGAGATGGCGGCACAGCTTGGGAGGGCTACGCGACAATGGCTTTTGCGCCGACGGATGAAACGATCACCATAGATCAGCTGACGCGCGATCCCTATGCGGTCTATCGCAGGCTGCGGGCGGAAGCCCCGGTTGTCACCGTCAGGTCGATCGGCAGGACCCTGCTGACCAAGGCGGCCGACACCCGCGCTGTCAAGGACAACCCGGCTCTGTTTAGCTCCAACGATCCCAACACGCCGATGCAGCGCGCCTTCCAGGCCCACACCCTGATGCGCAAGGACGGTGAAGACCACATGCGCGAACGCATGGCGATGACCCCGACCTTCTCACCGGCCAATCTGAAGACCCTCTGGATCCCGGCTTACGAGAAGCTTGCCGGCGAATATCTCGACAGGCTGCCGCGAAACGAGACCGTCGACCTGTTCCCCGCGCTCGCCGGACCGCTGGCGGCTCGCATCCTCGCCATCATTCTCGGCATCCCCGGCGCCACCGACGAGGAGATGCAGTACTGGAGCCAGGCGCTGATCGACGGTGCCGGCAATTTCGGCTACGCCGATGAACCCTTCGCCCGCGTCGACGCCTGCCACGCCGCCATGAACGCCATGGTGGAAGCCCGCGTCCCGCTGCTGAAAGCCGAGCCGGACCAGTCGGCGCTCTCGGTCATGATCAACGCCGCGGACCCGATCCCCTTCAGCCAGGTTCTCGCCAATCTGAAGATCGCCATTGGCGGCGGCATCAACGAGCCGCGCGATTCACTGCTCACCGTGCTCTATGGGCTTTTGACCAATCCCGACCAACTGGACGAGATCAAGCGCACCGGCAACTGGAGCGGCGCCTTCGAGGAGGGCCTGCGCTGGGTCGCGCCGATCCAGGCCAGTTCGCGCTGTGCCAATGAGGATACTGAAATCCGCGGCGTCGATATCCGCAAGGGCGAGATCATCATGACCGTCCAGGCCTCCGCCAACCACGACGAGGAGCTGTTCGAGGACGGCCACCTCTACAACGCGCTGCGTCCGAAGACTTCGCACCAGAGTTTCGGCAGCGGCCCGCATCATTGCATGGGCACGCACCTGGCGCGCGCCACTATCGGCAAGATCATATTGCCGATGATCTTCGAGCGCTTCCCCGACATGCAGCTGGTCGAGCCGGAGAAAGTGGTCTGGTGGGGCTTCGGCTTCCGCGGCCCGCTCAGCCTTCCGGTCAGGCTCAACTGAGATGTCAGGCTCAACTGATATGCCCGGTTCAACCGGCCAGATCCGAGGACACCGGTAATGCCGAAAATCACATTCGTCTCCCCCGATGACGGCCGCACCACGGTCGAGGCCGCCGGTGGCGACAGCGTCATGCAGGCGGCGCTCGCCAATGGCATCGAGGGAATTGTCGCCGAATGCGGCGGCGCGATGATGTGCGCCACCTGCCATTGCTATGTCGACGAGGACTGGCTGTCGCGGACCGGCGCCGCCTCCGACGAGGAACGCGCGATGCTCGATTTCGCCGCCAGCGAGGTCAGGCCCTCAAGCCGCCTGTCCTGCCAGATCGCGATCACCGAGGAACTCGACGGCCTGACGGTCCATCTTCCGGAAGCCCAGATATGAGCTCGGAACGCGTCGTCATTGTCGGTGGCGGTCACGGCGGCTTCCAGATGGCCGCCAATCTGCGCAGCGAGGGATTTGCCGGCGCCATTACGCTCATCGGCGAGGAGCCGGGCCTGCCCTACCAGCGGCCGCCGCTGTCAAAGGCCTTTCTCAAGGATGGCGACGCCGCACGGCTGCATTTCCGGCCGCAGGCGTTCTTCGACACCAACAATATCGAGCTGATGCCCGGAACGCGGGTAAGCCGCATCAATCGGGAAGCCAGGCACGTCACCACCGCCACAGGCACCGAGATCGGCTATGATCACCTGGTGCTGGCGACCGGCAGCCGCAACGTCCGGCCGCCCGTGGCCAATCTTCATCTCGAAAACGTGCTCTCGCTGCGCAATCTCGCCGATGCGGCGGACCTGCGCGCCCGTCTTTCCGCCGCCCGGCATGTGCTGGTGATCGGCGGCGGCTTCATCGGCATGGAATTCGCCGCCGTTGCATCTGATTTCGGTGTCGAGGTTACAGTCATCGAGGGGGCGGACCGGCTGATGGCGCGCACCGTTTCGGGCGCGGTTTCAAAGCATTTCCTGGCACTCCACGAAGGCCGTGGCACCAGGGTCCGGCTCGGCCGCTTCGTCTCGGAGCTACTCGATGACGGTACGGGCCGTGTCGCGGGCGTCCGGCTCTCCGACGGAACAGAGATCGCCGGCGACCTGGTGTTGATCGCAGCCGGTGTGGCGCCCAACAGCGAGCTTGCCGCCGAGGCCGGGCTTTCGGTCTCCAACGGTATCGATGTCGACACGCTTCTGCGCACCTCCGATCTCTCGATCTCCGCGCTCGGTGACTGCTGCAATTTCCCCGACCCGGTCTCGGGCAACCGGGTGCGGCTGGAATCGGTCCAGGCGGCCACCGACCACGCCCGCACCATCGCCAAGAGGCTCACCGGAAAGCCCGCGCCCTACACCGCCGTTCCCTGGTTCTGGAGCGACCAGAGCCATTTCAAGCTGCAGATCGCTGGCCTCGGCTCGGGCGCCGACGAGCAGGTCGCCCTGGAGCCGGAAGCCGGCGGTCTGGTTGTGATCAATTTCGCCGCCGGGCGGCTCATCAGTGTCGAGACTGTCAATTCCGCTGCGGCGCATATGAGCGCGCGCCGGCTTCTGGCTTCGGGACGACCCGTCGCGCAGGCCGAACTCGCAGCCCACAACTACAATCTGGTGGACTATGCGCGCGCGGTGTGAACCGGCACGGGGAGGGAGGCCCCGGAAAGAGAATACCAAAAGGGGAAATGCAATCGCCTGAACAGCACGGCTCAGGCGATTGACCGAATGCAGACAACGATCAAGGGAGGAAACCAAATGATCAGACGCAATTTCATCTACTCCGTGGTGGCCGGCGCGCTGGCGCTGACCGCACTGCCCGCAACAAGCTTCGCTCAGGAGGTCACGCTCCGGCTGCATCAGTTCCTGCCGCCGGTGGCCACCGTGCCGAAGCACATTCTCAAGCCCTGGGGCGACCGGCTGGCCGAACTCTCCGGCGGCCGCATCAAGATCGAGCATTTTGACGGCATGTCGCTCGGCGGTCGTCCGTCGGACCTGATGGACCAGGCCCGCGACGGCGTTGCCGACATGACCATGACCGTGGTCGGCTACACCCCCGGCCGCTTTCCGCGCACGGAAGTCTTCGAACTGCCGTTCATGATGACCAACCCGATCGCCACCTCGCTCGCCTACTGGGAAATGGTCGACACCGATTTCCAGAACAATGAATACAAGGATCTCAAGGTGCTGGGCGCCTGGGTGCACGGCCCCGGCGTGATCCACACCAAGGATCCGGTCACCAAGCTCGAGGACATGAAGGGCAAGACCCTGCGCGGCCCGACCCGGGTGATCAACGACATGCTCTCCGAGCTCGGCGCCGAGCCGGTCGGCATGCCGCTGCCGGCCATTCCCGAGGCCCTGTCCAAGGGCGTCATCAACGGCACCGTCATCCCCTGGGAGGTCACGCCCTCGATCCGGCTCACCGAACTGGTCAAGAACCACACCGAGTTCGGCGGCCCCGAGGCGCTCTACACCGCCACCATCGTGCTGGTGATGAACAAGGCCAAGTACGACGCGCTGCCGGAGGATCTGCGCGCCATCCTCGACGCCGAATCCGGCGACAAGCTCTCGGCCTTCGCAGCCGAGGTGATGGAAGCCTACGACAAGCCCGGCCGCGACATCGGGGTTGCCGCCGGCAACAACATCATCCAGCTCGACGAGGCCGAAGTCGCCCGCTGGAAGCAAGCCGCCCAGCCGGTCATCAACCGCTGGGTCGCCGAAATGGACAAGCAGGGCATCGACGGCAAGGCCCTGATCGACCAGGCCAAGAAGCTCATCGCCGAAAAGTCGATGTAAGGCTTGAGAAAAACCCAGGGCGCTCGGCGAGGGGAGCGCCCCGGATGGCATCCGGGAGATGCGGCACCGAGCGGGCAGAAATGCCCGCTCGTTTTGTGTTGGTGGTAGGGTGGTTGGGAGGGCGATGCGAGTCCCGATGTGCCGTCGGTTGCTTCGGCCGACCACAGGTCCGTAATGGGCGGTAAGCCGCCATTGGCTGCGTCGGGACAAAGCGACTAAAATGGGGCCGAACGCTGACTTTCGCGTTCGTGCAGTTTGGCGTCCGCTAACGACCCAATTGCGGACAGGCAACGCGCCGGAACCGAGCGGAAAGCTGGCTCACCTTGCATTTCTAAGCGACCGAATCGAATGTTCGCAATTTGCCTGACCCTGCAAGCGCAGCCTAAGGGATATTTAAGGTCGGACAATAGCTGCTTAAAAGACATTATTAAAATATCCCTGGGAAATTATAAATTGACTCCAGGGCGTCATTGTTGTACTTCTCTGCCATTGACCTAGAGACAGGAGAGACACAATGTATGGAAATACCGAAGGGATGCCGAAGACGATGATTTCGGAAGAAGCCGAAGGGAAGCTGACCAACCTCAGCTCGATGCTCGACCTCGGGACTGACGACGAGCCCGTAAATGTGTTGATGGGATACAACTTGGGTAACCCAACCTGGTCCGCTGACGTGAAACTCGCGACGTTCGTTGAGTGGTCGGAGATCGCGAATGATCCTGACAAGGGCGACATCGCCCAGCGGCGCCTCGACCCCAATCATGCGAAGAGCCTTGCCGGCTTCATGTTGAAAGGGTTGATCAACGCGGCCAAGGTTCGGCGTACGCTGCAGGGCAAGCCAATCCCCAAAATCTATTCCGAAATCCAGGATCGGCTGGGAACCAAGCCCTATTGTGCGTTACAGCCTGTTGTGGCCAACATTCGAGCAATTGACCCAAACAACCCCTCGATCCGTGCCGAACGCGGCATGACCAAGACTGGTGAGACAGTTGGCTTCAAGGTCTTCATGCCGCGGACCTACCGTTGGTGGGTCGTCGACGGCCAGCACCGCCGTTTCGGTGGCGAAATGCTGATGGACTGGCTCAAGGAAGTGACGCGGACAGGCCGCTATCCTGGGCGCGGCGGAATCATCGACCTCAAAGGCGAGATCAGCGAAGACGAAATGCTCGTCTGGGTTGAGGCCCTTGAGTGCGCTCGCACCTTTGCAACCGTCAAAATCGAGTTCCACCTTGGGCTAGGCATCCCTCAGGAGCGCCAGCTCTTCCATGATCTCAACAATCTGGGGAAGAAGATAAACGTCTCCCAGGCAACCGAGTTCGATCAGGGTAACCCGATCAACAACTTCGTGCGCGTCGTTCTCGAGGAGGGCATCGGTATTGCCATTACTGAACGCGACACGAAGGACTGGGCAAAAGACGATGGAGCTATGTTGCGAAAGGATCTCGCTGCCGTTAATTCGATCGCCTTCCTCAACAAGACGAACGCGCGGACCGCGACCCCTATCGTCGTTGCAGAAAGGCAGGAGGACGTCGCTCGGCTCTGGGAAGCGATTTGCGCCCTGCCTGGGTTCGGCGAAGACGGCGCCAAGCTCAAGACTGTGGCTGCCCAGCCTGTGGTGCTTAAGGCGCTGGCCAAGGTCACCTTTGACCTGCTGTACTCGAACCGGCGCCCCGAGAACGGTCGTGAGCTTTTCGACCGGCTAGTTGCCAACCTTGCTGACATCAAGTTTGAGCACGCCAACCCGATGTGGCGATACTACGAAATGTCCGAGGAAGAGCGCTCGGATCCGGAGATTGAAGGATTGGCCGATTTCCTTCCCGACGGAGGCTTGATTACGCCGGAGTCCAACCGTGACCTTGGCGCCTTTCAGGGCGGGATTATGCGCTTCGGCGCGAAGCACAACGACATCTATCCAATCCTTGGAGATATGATCCGCTGGAAAATGGATCTGCCCAATCGTCACTTGACCGGCGAAGGCATTGAAGCCGAAAGCAAGCCTCATAGGTTTCCAGCCGATGGCACGAGCTGTCGCTTCACCTATGGAGGCAAGGACTATAATGGAAAGATTGCCAATGGGCTCCTGATTGTCGAAGGGTTTGGCGACGGCTTCAAGTCCTTTTCAGCCGCCTCCCATGCGATCACGCAAACTAGCCGCAACGGCTGGCTGGACTGGCACTTTCAGGATTTGACTGGCACATGGGTTCTTGCTGACGAGTGGCGCAAGCAAGGCGCTTAACCCGATTGATTGGCTGTGGCACCTCAGACTGCTTTTAGTTCTGGGGTGCCCCAGTCGTTCGCAAATCGACACCCAATGAAAGTTGAGGTTTAGTTCTGCGCGGCGGACCCACCATAAGAGTAGGGCTGACGATAGGAGGGATTGTCCGCTTCCCACCAAGATGTGGACAAAAGAGGAAAGCAACGCCTCCCTCGTGAAGCCGGACACCCGTTTCCCTTACTTCATTCGCCGACGCTGCCCCCGTGCTATGCCCCTTCCCACCTCATGCCGCCCCAAACCCCTCAAGCCACCACATTCCGCTCCAGCGTCAGGTGCCCATACCGCCCCGCGCCAACCTTGGCCAGGTCCTTGGTCACCACCTCGTTCCAGCGGCAGCCGATGATGGCACCGCCCGGGGTGGTGTCGAACATGTTGCCCGAAATCAGCGCCGAGCCCGCGCCCTCGACCACGGAGACGGCGACGCCGGCGCCTGAGTTGCGGATCGTGTTGCCGGTGAAATTGACCGAGCGCAGGAACGGGCCCCAGCCCATCAGCACGCCCCATTTCGGCGCGCCCTCGATGACGTTGCCGCTGACCGCCGCATCCGCCTCGATGGCGATGCCGATGCCGAAGCCGGCATATTCGGCCGGGTAGGGGCCCTGGGTTGTGAGGTTGCGGATGATGTTGCCGGTGAGCGAGGCGAGCCGTCCGCCCTCGTTGAAATTGGCGACCGAGATCCCCACCGTGCCGCCGTCGATGAGGTTGGAGGCGATCACCGCGCCCTCGAAGGAGAACTCGGCATAGATCGCCGTCTCGCCCGAGCGGATCGCCTGGTTGGAGGTAATCTGGATGTTGCTCGCCTGGTTGGCGCGGATCGCCGAGAACGCGCAATCGGAGACGTGGTTGTTGGTCACCATCACGTTGCCGGCGCGGAAGATGTTGATGCCGTTGCCGTTCTGCCCGGTGCCGCCGGCGCGCGCGGAAATCCGCATCACCCGGTTGCCGTCGATCAGTGTCGCGTCCTCGCCCACCGACCAGCGGTGCACCAGGATGCCGCCATTGGCGCAGTCGCGCACCACGTTGCGGGTGATCGCAAGGCCGCGGCTCTCGACGGCGTAGATCCCCGCCAGCCGTGCGCCAAAAATCTCGCTGTGATGGATCCGCCCACCGCAGGCTTCCAGCGTCACCCCGTGCCCGTCGGCGCCGGCGATCGCCATGTCCTCGAGGATCGCCTCGCTGACGCCGCGCAGGTGCAGGAGCCCCGAGACATGGCCGCCCAGCCGCTGGTTGGCGCCGTCGAGCGTGAGGCCCGAGAGTTCGATCCGCCGCGCGCCTTCGGCCAGCATGAAGTGCCCGCGCCCGCCATAGATCAGCCGCGTTGCGCCCGGCACGCCGGTGATCCGGGCACCGTCGGGCAGGTCGATGTTGGAAACGACGTAGCTGCCCGGCGGCAGCCTTAGGATCCGGCCCGCCGCCGCAGCCTCGTCGATGGCGCGCTGGAACAGCCGGCTCTGGTCGTCGGCCACGCCGGGCAGAAGCCCGGCAAGATCGGCGTCATGTCCGCCGCGCAGGTCGATCCGGCTGAACAGGTCGCCGGCCCTGGCTTCCGGCGACGCCAGTGGCAAGGCAAGGCTCGCGGCGCTTGCGGCGGCAAGGCCGGAAAGAAGGGCGCGGCGGCTCAATATGTGACGGGTGTTGCTCATGCGGCTGATGGAGCAGGAACCGTGCCAGTTGCACCTGTGCCGGAATGGCACAGTCTTGCCGGCCAATCGCTGGCGGGAACACAACGGGATTGGCCAGGCTGCCCGAAAACGGCAATTTCGTTGAGCCAGATCAAAATGTCGCACCCGGCTCCGGTCTAGTCTGCGCTCCAGGGGACGCCGGAAGCAGTACGGCTCCCGGACCGAAAGACAGGAGACACTCATGCTCAAGCTTGCAGCAATGATCTATATCATCGTGGGAAGTATGCTGGCGGGCAGCTTCGTCGTCGCGGCATTGACGATGGGCCGCATGGACGCACTATCGATCTCGGTCGCGGCAGTTCTGGGTGCGGTGGCTGCTCTGCCGGTCGCCTGGATCGTCGCCGGCAGACTGAACAAGGCCATCCGTCCGGCCTGATGCGCCGCGTTTCCGGTTTCCGGATCCCGGGGGGGACGTCCGGAAAACCGGCAAAGCGTGCGCACGGCCACGGACGGGAGGAGCGCGGGGCTGGCTCGGGAGTGGCCGCCCCGCTGCTTCATCCGGTGGCGTTTGCCAGCTCCAGCTATCGCAACCGCACCAGCGGAAAAAAGGCATAGGCCAGTTGTGCGGCCAACCCGAGCAGCGCCGGTGCGGTTTGGTAAAGCGCCAAGTGTTCGCCAGGACTGCGTCCGGCAAGCAGCACCGAAACAAACAGTTCCGCTCCCATGAGCAGCGCCAGCGCAACCACGCCCATGACAAGCCGCGGGCTGAACCGGCTCTCGACGTCGAAACGGCGCAGTGCCCAGCCGCAGGCAATCCATGAAACCGCGAGCATCAGCGGCAGTTCAAGTGCCACCGCGCCGAGCGCGCCGGTCGTGGGCTCCACCAGCAGGGTCCGGATTGTCCCGAGCACGAACCCCGCCGCAAAGGTGGCACAGAAATAGGCCGCAGCTGCGTTCAATGCTTTGACCATACTCCGGGTCATCCCTTTGCACCGTGTTGTCCCGTTGCGCCTTTTTATCCCGTTGCAATGACCTGCCGGTTTATACGTTCTACCGGCCAGATGTCTTCCCGGCCTTGATATGCGTCAAGCATACAAGGCCACCGGAGGACCCAGCT
This sequence comes from Parahoeflea alexandrii, assembly GCF_024105735.1. GTDB lineage: Bacteria > Pseudomonadota > Alphaproteobacteria > Rhizobiales > Rhizobiaceae > Hoeflea > Hoeflea alexandrii. Next base: position 351,889 of record NZ_JAAAML010000003.1, read on the forward strand.
GTACAGGTCACATAAGAAAACCCGGCGATTTTCACCGCCGGGTTTCCAAACATGTTCTCAACCGCTGTCGGTGATCAGACGAACTGCGACAGGCCCGGGATCGAGGCGACGATCTCGTCGATGGAATCGCCGGCGCCGTTCTCGCGCGCATAGCCCATGGTTTCCTTGGCGACGCTGGAGATTTCCCCCATGCCCAGGCCCATGCCCATCAGCTTCTGGCCAAGCCCCATCACACCGCCCATCGACAGCATGCCGCCGCTCGGCGCCTGCGCGATCAGGTCTTCAGCGCCCGGCACCGAAGCCAGCATTTCCTTGACCTTGTCGGCCGGACCTTCCGACTGAAGGAATTCGAGAATGGCGCCGACCGCCTTGGCTGCGGTGTCGGGGTCGATGCCGACATTGGTGGCGATACGGGAAACGAGATCGTTCAAGGGGATATCCTCCGGCTGTGTGACGTTAACGTAAGCGTAAACGCGAGATTTCGCCAATGCAAGCTGCCCCGGCGGATTTCGGCGCAAAACCAGGCCGAAATTTTGCCCAGGCCCGACCTGCGGCCGACCGGCAACGCGTTGCCGATCAGAACATGGTGCCCTTGAGGAAGGCAAGCGTCCGTGTCCATGCCAGATCCGCCGCCTGCTTGTTGTAGCGCGCCGCCGAAGTGTCATTGTTGAAGGCGTGGTTCACCCGCGGGTAGACATGGATCGCAAACACCTTGTCGTTGCTCAGAAGCGCGGAGCGGTATTCCTGCAGTCCGGCATTGATTCGCTCGTCGAGACCGGCATAGTGCAACAGCATCGCGGCCTTGATCCTGGGGACATCGGCCGTGTCCGGCTGGCGTCCGTAATAGACAATGCCGGCTCGCAGTTCAGGATCTGCCACTGCCAGTTGATTGACCAGAGCGCCGCCCCAGCAGAACCCGATGGCGGCCACCCGTTCGGTGGTTCTGGGGTGACCCGAAAGCCAGCCACGCGCCGCCACCGCATTGGCGATGTTGTCCTCCGGCTTCAGCTCGCTGACCATCTCCCGCGCCGTGTCCTCGTCCTCGGGCGTGCCACCCAGCGGCGAAAGAAAGTCGACGGCAAGCGCGGCATAGCCCTCAAGTGCCAGCCGCCGGGCAATATCCCGGATATGGTCGTTGAGCCCCCGGTTCTCATGAACGACGATGATGCCTGGAACCGCTTCCGTGGCGAAAGCGGGTATGGCCAGGTAGCCTGCCATAACCCCCGTAGCGCCTCTGAATCTGACTTCTGATGAGGCCACCCGGCGGTCGTCCGGCGCAATGATGGCAGCCTGCGCACCGTTGGCGGCCAGAAGCGGCGCAATCGCGGCAGCCGCGGTTCCGGAGCCGGCAAGCTTGGTCAGCTTTTCCATGAACCCGCGCCGGTCCAGCGTCAGGTGGGTGTAGTCGTCATAAGCCTGGATCATGGCCTGAGTAACGGTTGGTTTGTCTGCCATGCTCGTTCTCCCGATTTCAATCCATACAGATACGCAGATTTATTAAATTAGTATCCGCGAAAGACAACGAAATGATGTTCTACCATAAAAATAAAGGGTTTTCCCCCGTTCCCCAGGACCGTGCTGTTAACAGCAAGGCCTGTCACATCCGACGCCGTGTGCCTGTCTTTCACAGTCTAAGGTCCGTGTGTGAATGATATGTTTAGCTCCGCCATTGCCTGCCCGTCAGCGCGGACTGCATCTGCAACACCCGGCGGTCGCTTCATGGTCATCCCATGCTTTTCGCTGCGGCCCATTTCGGCTATGGAAACTGGACGGATTTATGGCCAGGGAGAGGGTGCGATGGGGATGGCAAAACGGGTGTGGGCGGCGGGAGCTGCAAGACAGTGGGGCAGGGCGGGGCTTGTCCTGCTGGTGGCTGTGCTCCTCGCAGGCTGCGAGAGTGTACCGGTGGAGCAGGGGCCGACCCATCTCGACCAGTTCCAGATCACCCAGATCGATGTCGACTTCTCCCGCGCCGAGCGGCCGTTGCTGGTGGCTGAACTGGATGGCGAGATCAGTCAGTCGGTCTCCGGGTCCAATCTCGGAGCGATCGGAACCCGCCTCGGCGTGGTCAATCAGCGTGACAGGCAACTCGCACTCGAGCAGGCGATATCCGAGAACGTCAAGGCGCATGTGCGCGATGCGTTCACGCCGCTGATGCGTGGCCAGCGTCCGGCGCGGGCCGTGGTGACGATTCGCTCGGTCTTCATCCGCAGCCGGGCCAGTCTTCAGCAGCTGACCGGCGCCAATGTCTTCATCAATGGTGAGAAGCGACCGGACAACGCCCAGTTCGTTGCAAGCATCGTGGTCTATGACATTGCCACCGGGATTCCCGTCGGCATGGCGGGGCCGATCACCCGCACCGATGACGGCGCGATCACCATCGCCGGAGGCGGGCCCAAGGCACCGCCTTACAGCAGCGCGGCACGGCTCAACCAGCTTGCCTTCGAATTCGCGCAAGGGGCAGCAAATGTGATCCAGCGCGAAGCCGCAACCGGTGAATATGTCGACGGCGACCAGGGCGACACCCGGGTGCTCTGGGAACGCAGATACAAGCTCTAGCATCAACCGGCCCGCGGCCCGGTACGAAAGGAAGCCAAACGCCATGACAACCTACAGCCCCGCCGACAACCCCGAGGCCGATGCCCGCGTCAAGGCGGTGTTCGATGACATTCGCAAGACCCGCGGTACCGATTTCATCAACAACATGTGGCGCTGGCTCGCGGTCGACCCGGCGTTGCTTGAAAGGACCTGGACCGAGGTCAAGGAGGTGGTCGGCAAGCCGTCCTCGATCGATCCACTGACCAAGGAGATGATCTACATCGCCGTCTCTGTCGCCAACAACTGCAGCTATTGCATCCACTCCCACACGGCCGCGGCCCGCGCCAAGGGCATGACCGAGGAACAATATGGCGAACTGCTCGCCATCATCGGCCTGGCCGGCAAGACTAACCAACTGGCCACCGCGCTGCAGGTCCCGGTCGATAACGTGTTCGATGCCGGCAGGGCCGGATGATCCAGGGATGATAAGGCTTTACGATGGTCAGGGCATTTGCCTCGACACGCCCGACACGGATGATGCCGCGCTGCCCGAAACGGTATGCTGGATCGACATGCTGCACCCGGTGCCGAAGGAAGAGGCGCAGGTCGAGGCGCTGATCGGCGTGGAGGTGCCGAGCCGGGACGAACTGCGCGACATCGAGCCCTCAAGCCGGCTCTACATCGAGAACAGCGCGGTCTATCTCACCGCCAGCGTGGTCTGGAAGGCCGACACCGATTTCGCCGAGATCGCCGACATCGGCTTCGTGCTGTCCGGCGACCGGCTGGTCACCATCCGCTATGCGGAGCCCAAGGCCTTCACCATGTTTGCCGCCAGCGCCCACCGCGAACTCGCTCACCGCGAGATCGCCGGCGCCGGCGGTCATGATGTTATGACCCGTCTGCTTGAGGCGATGATCGACCGCAGCGCCGAAGTGCTCGAACACCGCTCGCGCCGCATCGACGCGCTTTCCACCGAGGTGTTCTCGCGCGGTGCGGCAAGCAATCCCGAAGCCGTCACCCGTGACCTTGAGGCCACGCTCGGAATCATCGCCGGCCATCAGCGCACCGTCGCCAAGGTGCGCGAAAGCCTGATGTCGCTCGCCCGGGTCACGAGCTTCCTGCAGACGCTGCCTCAGATCATGGGCGACAAGGTACTCAAGCAGCGCTGCCGTTCGATGGCGGTCGACGTCCAGTCGCTGTCCGAGCATGCCGATTTCATCTCCGAAAACATCATCTTCCTGCTCGATGCCTCGCTCGGCCTGATCTCTGTGCAGCAGAACCAGGTTATGAAGGTGCTTTCGGTGGCGGCGATGATCTTCCTGCCGCCGACCTTCATCGGCACGGTCTATGGCATGAACTTCCAGGACATGCCCGAACTGAGCCAGCCCTGGGCCTACCCGGTCGCACTGACGATGATGGCCGTCTCGGCGCTCGGCCCCTATCTCTGGTTCAAGCGCAAGGGCTGGTTTTGAGGGCGTAGCTGCAGGACGCTGCTCCCGTCTTTGCATTCCAGCCGCATGCCGAAACCCCTGCCGGACCGACGCCAAGGAAACCACCATGCCCTCATGCCCCTGCGGATCCATGCTCGACCTTTCCGCCTGCTGTGGTCGCTTTCACGCGGGCGAGCCCGCGCCGACGGCCGAGGCGCTGATGCGCTCGCGTTATGCCGCCTATGCCCTCGGGCGGCTCGATTACATCACGGCCACCTGTGCCGGCCCCGCCGCCGCCGGCTTCGATGTGAAGGAAGCGGAGCAGTCGCAACTGGGTACAAACTGGCTTGGGCTCGAGATCGTGCGGAGCCGCAAGGGCAGGGAAGCCGATGAAGACGGAACGGTCAGCTTCATCGCCCGCTACAGCCACAATGGCACTGCGGGCGCACTTGAGGAGACTTCGCAATTCCGCCGCATCGACGGCCGCTGGCTCTACTGGGACCGGCTCAACGAGGCCGCGGCCCCGCGCCAAGCCAACGTCGGCCGCAATGACCCGTGTCCCTGCGGATCGGGTAAAAAATACAAGAAGTGCTGTAGCTGAAACCGCAGGTTCCGGGCTCGGAAGCGGCCTGTGCCAATCTCGAATTTCACCGTACTTTCTCAGGATGTTGACGTCCGGCCTCGCTTCAAAGGTGCGGGTTGGGGCGTCATCAACGCTCGGTTAACCATAATCCGCGAAAATCTGGCATCGACACTTTTGTGAGTTCAGTGCCATGGTTTCGCGTCTTGCCCTTTTTTGCGTCCTGTCGAGCCTCGCCATGGCTGGCTGTGCCTCAAAACCTCCGTCCGGTTCCGACGCCGCCCGAACCGCCTATGTACCGGTTGCCGGACAGCAGTCGCTGCTCGGCCGCGACAAGGCCGGTAACCCCGATGGCAATCCGGCTTTTGCCGCCTTCCGCAATGCGCCGGGACGCAAGAGCTTCGGCTCGCTCGCCGGACGGACGCTGACGGTCTCCTCGATCTCCGAGATCCGGCTGGCCGACAAGGAAGTCATCCTGACCTTTGACGACGGTCCGATCCCCGGCAAGACCGACCAGGTGCTGGCAACGCTTAGGCAATACGGCGTCAAGGCAACGTTCCTGATGGTCGGCCAGATGGCGAGCAATTATCCGGCGATCGCCCGACGGGTTGTTGCCCAGGGCCATTCCATCGGCGGTCACACCTACAACCATGCCAACCTGGCGAATGCGGGCTATACGCGCGCGCTCACCGACATCGCCAACGGAAATGCCGCTGTCAGCAGGGTCACCGGCACCCCGGTCGGCTTTTTCCGCTTTCCCTATCTGGCCGATACCGGTGCATTGCGCCAGGCTGCCGCCGATCGCGGCCTGGTCATTCTGGATGTCGACATTGATTCCAAGGACTATTTCAAGCTGAGCCCGGAGACCCTTGCCGCAAACACCATGGCCCGGGTCCGCGCCAAGCGAAGGGGCATCATCCTGATGCACGACATTCATGGCCGCACCGCTGCGATGCTGCCCACGCTGCTGGCGCAGTTGAAGGCCGGCGGCTACAAGGTCGTGGCCCTGCAGTACCGCCGCTCGCGCATGCCGCAATTGTTGGTGGATGCCGAAAACGCAAGCAGCAAACCGCGCCGGATGTAGGTCCGCAGCTCCAATGACCAATGACGGGACCAATGACGGGGACAGTTTACTTTTCTTGTCCTTGAAATGTCAGTTTGCCTTGAAGCCCGAAGAGAAAACTAAACTGTCCTCTCACTTAGCCGCCGCCACGCCGCCGTTGATGGCGGGTGCGTACCTTGCATGAAAGCTTGAGTACCCCTTTTCCGTCACCTTGAGATGTTCAGCCGCCAGCCTGTGCAGGACGGGAAGCTTGTGGAACGGCACCGACGGATAGGAATGATGTTCGGCATGGTAGGGCATGTTCCAGGCCAGCTGCCGCACAGCGGCATTGGTCAGCGTGGTGCGGGAGTTCTCCAGCATGTTGGCGACATGGGCGCAGCGCCCGTGCTCGGCCAGCAGATAAAGCCTTAGGAACGGCTGGCCGAGCGCCATCGGGATCAGCCAGATGAAGACAAGCGCCGTGCTGCCGAGCGCAATGCTGCCCGTCAGCAAGACAAGATAGACGCCGATCATAGCCCACGCCTCGTTGCGCACCATCGAGCGCTTGGCCTCAGGCACGAACTCGTCCCCGCAGCGCCCGGCGGCATGGCGCAGGATGGTGCCGAGATGATCGATCCACACCGGAAGGCCGGAGACATAGAGAAGATACTGCGCCCAGGTATCGGGCTTCGGCGACGCCAGTTCCGGATCCTTGCCCGGGACTTGCGTGAAGCGGTGATGGGCGAAGTGGAAATAGCGGAACCAGCGCGGCGGAAGCAGGATCACGTAGCCGCTCAGATGTGCCGCCGCCACGTTGAGCCAGCGCGTGCGGAACGGGGTGGAATGGCTGGCCTCGTGCAAGAGCGTAAACAGGAAGACGAGAAGGATCCCCTGCGGCAGCATCAGCACCGGCCAGAACGGCACCCGGGCCAGGACAAACGCGGCGAGCAGCGCGATCGCGCCCAGGTGCAGTACGAGGTGCAAGAGGCCGGCCCTGTCCGATGTCTCGGTCAGCTCGCGGCACTGCGCGGGCGTCAGGCTGGCGAGGAAACTCTTGTGATCCATGCGGCTGGCGTCTCCGGTTCAACGTAAATCTAGCCAAATCCCCGCCCTCGCGATAGCGCTGCGAGGGCGGGTGGCGATGCGCCGTTATCTTCAGACGGCTCTACCCGTCCTTGCGTTCGATGAAGCGCAGCCGGTTGCCGAACGGATCGATCACCTGCATCTCCATCCCCCAGTCCTGGCTCTGCAGGCCCGGCCGGTTGTAGCGATAATTCTTGCCGGACACTTCCGCATGAAGCGCCGCGACGCCGGTGCAGAAAACCACGGCATTGGCGCCGGGCGTCGCATCGCCCGAATGCTCGCTCAGGTGCAGCTTGAGGTCGCCGCGCGAGACCTGCATGTAGATCGGGGTGTCGGGTTCGAAGCGATGCTCCCAGTCGACGCTCATGCCCAGAAACCCGAGATAGTATTCCCGCGCCTTGTCCACGTCGAAGATGCGGAAGATCGGCGTGGCGCCTTCGGATTGCAGCTCGGCATCTGCCTTTGTCTCTCTTGCTCTGCCCGTTGCCGCGTCGATCCGGGCGGAGAGAATGTTCCAGCTATCCAGCCCGAACTGGCGGGCGACGATCTCCAGCGCCTCGCTGTGGGGCATGTCGATGCCCTTGTCAGCCAGCCGCTCGCGCATGGCTTTCGCCATGGCCTTGGAATCCAGATATGTACGCATGATGGTCTCGATCCTTATCAATGGCGAAAATCCTGGTCAGTATCCGCGTTGCTGACGGTTTCGCCGTGAAGGATGAAACCTGTCGTGATCCGTGGTGCTTTCGCCTTGCCCTTATCGGGTGCGGATTGCCGGCAGCATCGGGCCGTTTCGCAATCCTTGCCAAATCCGTCCGAAATGGCAAGCCCGAGTTGTGAAAGGTGGGGGACAGGTTACTTTTGGCGGTCCGGTTTCGCAGTGGCGTCATATCCCAAGGCGCCAAAAGTAAACTGTCTCCGAGATCCCCGACATGACGGACCAAACCGCGAACGCTGGTCTTTCCGCCCCGAATCACTACATTCACGGGGTATGAACAGACCAGATGACGATATCCCGTTTTTCGGCGACGAAGATCCCGCGCCCCGCGCTCCCGCAGCCAGCGCCTCGGGTGGCGGAATTGCCGCGCGTGCCATGGCTGCGCGCAACGCATCGCGGCCCGCGCCGAACTACCTCGCGGGCCTCAATCCAGAGCAGGCCGATGCAGTCGAATCCATCGAAGGCCCGGTGCTGGTGCTGGCTGGGGCGGGCACCGGCAAGACCCGCGTGCTGACCACCCGCATCGCCCATATCCTCAATCTCGGCCTGGCATTCCCGTCGCAGATCCTTTCGGTCACCTTCACCAACAAGGCGGCGCGCGAGATGAAGGAGCGCGTCGGCGTTTTGGTCGGCGGCGCGGTCGAGGGCATGCCCTGGCTCGGCACCTTCCACTCGATCGGCGTCAAGCTGCTCCGCCGCCATGCGGAACTGGCAAGCCTTCGTTCCGATTTCACAATTCTCGACACCGACGACGTCATCCGGCTGTGCAAGCAGCTGATCCAGGCCGAAGGCATCGACGACAAGCGCTGGCCCGCGCGGCAGTTCGCCAATTTGATCGACGGCTGGAAGAACAAGGGTTACGGCCCCGCCGACATCCCCGAGGGCGACAGCCGCGGCTTTGCCAATGGCAAGGGCAGGGCGCTCTACCAGGCCTACCAGGAGCGGCTGCAGACGCTGAACGCCGTCGATTTCGGCGATCTGCTCTGCCTGCCGATCCGCATGTTTCGCGCCAACCCGGATGTGCTGAAGGACTACCAGCAGAAGTTCCGCTTCATCCTGGTCGACGAGTACCAGGACACCAACACCGCCCAATACATGTGGCTGAGGTTGCTGGCCCAGCGGCCCGCCGGCGAGCGCCCCAACATCTGCTGCGTCGGCGATGACGACCAGTCGATCTATGGCTGGCGCGGCGCGGAAGTCGAAAACATCCTCCGCTTCGAGAAGGATTTCCCCGGCGCCAAAGTCATCCGGCTTGAGCGCAACTACCGCTCGACCGAGCATATCCTCGGCGCTGCCGGGCATCTGATTTCCCACAATGAAGGCCGACTCGGCAAGACGTTGTTCACCGAGCAGTCCGACCCCGAGCACGAGCGCGTGATGGTCCATGCCGCCTGGGATTCCGAGGAAGAGGCCCGCGCCATCGGCGAGGAGATCGAGCAGGCGCAGATCAAGGGCCGGGCACTCAACAACATGGCGATCCTGGTCCGCGCCTCGTTCCAGATGCGCGAGTTCGAGGAACGCTTCGTCACGCTGGGGCTGAACTATCGCGTCATCGGCGGCCCGCGCTTCTATGAGCGCCAGGAAATCCGCGACGCGATGGCGTTCTTCCGCGTCGTCAGCCAGCCCGCCGACGATCTCGCCTTCGAGCGTATCGTCAATGTCCCCAAGCGCGGCCTGGGCGAAGCGGCGGTGCGCCAGGTCCATGACGTCGCCCGCGCCCGCGGCATCCCGATGTTGGCCGCCGCGCGCGAACTGATCCTGACCGATGAACTGAAACCCAAGCCGCGCAAGTCGCTGACCGACGTGGTCGAGATGTTCTCCCGCTGGCAGGGGATGATGGAGACGACACCCGGCCACGAACTGGCCGAGACCATTTTGGAGGAATCCGGCTACACCGAGATGTGGCAGAACGACCGGTCCGCCGACGCGCCGACGCGGCTCGAAAACCTGAAAGAGCTGGTCGAGACCATTTCCGGCTTCGAATCGCTGCGCGCCTTTCTGGAGCATGTGGCGCTGGTCATGGACACCGACAACAACCCCGATCTCGACGCCGTCTCGATCATGACGCTGCACTCGGCCAAGGGGCTGGAATTCGAGACCGTGTTCCTGCCCGGCTGGGAGGAAGGCCTGTTCCCGCACCAGCGCGCGCTCGACGAGGGCGGGCGCTCGGGCCTCGAGGAAGAGCGCCGGCTCGCCTATGTCGGCCTCACCCGCGCAAAACTCTATTGCCACATCTGGTTCGTCTCCAACCGGCGCATTCACGGGTTGTGGCAATCGACACTGCCCTCGCGCTTCCTCGATGAACTGCCCGAGGCCCATGTCGAAGTTGCCGAAATGGACACCGGCTACGGCGGCTATGGCCGGGGTGGGCGCTTCGGGGCGTCAGGCGGCCGCCACTCCGGCGGCCCCTACGGCGCCTCGCGCTTCGACAAGGCCGAACCGTTCGCCGGCAACTACAACACGCCGGGCTGGAAACGCGCCCAGGCCAACAAGACCGACGCCGCCCGCGACAACTGGGGCACCCGCTCCGGCCACGCCGTCGAACGCATCGCCTACGGCGAATCCGGCCCGCGCGGCTCCACCATCGAAGGCGAACTCGTCGCCAAGTCCACTGGCACCACCTCCGCCTACTCGGTCGGCGACCGCGTCTTCCACCTCAAATTCGGCAACGGCAATATTGCCGGGATCGATGGCAACAAGCTGACGATCGATTTCGACAAGGCGGGGCAGAAGCGGGTGCTGGATGGGTTTGTGGAGCCGGTGGGGTAGGGGGCTTTAATGCCCGCCTGTCGCGCCTGGATGCCAGAGCGCAATCCGAGCTACCCCCTTACCCTCCCCAATTCCCCCACCAGGTAATCCGCGAATATCGCCACATGCGGGGCGCAGGCGGCCTTGTTGTAGTGCACGCTCATGGCGATCTCGGGCAGGGGCGGGAAGCCGGGCTGGCCGTCGAGGATCCGCAAGGTCTCCGGCAGGATCGAGGCTTCCATCACCGAGACGGCGGCGCCGTTGAGCACGGTCTGCTCGATCAGGTTGACGCTGCGGGTCGAGCAGGCGATGCGCCACGGACGCTCGATCTGCTCAAGCGCCCGCAATCCGGCTTCCCGCACCGAGCAGCCGTTCGGAAACAGCGCCAGCGAGAGCCGCTGGTCGGGATCATCGACATAATCGGGGGCGGCGACCCAGTGCAGCGATTCGTAACGCGCGATCCGGCCCTTGACCTGGTCCGAGCTGTGGGTGGCGAGCAGGATGTCGATCTCGCCGCGCTCGAGCATCGGCAGCAGGTCGATCGAGCTCTCGCAGGTCAGTTCGAACTCGATCAGCGGATAGTTCGACGAGAAGGCCGCCAGCAGCGGCGCCAGCAGGTAGCTCGCATAGTCGTCCGGCGCGCCGAAGCGGATCAGGCCTTCGGCTTCGGGCCGCCGCATGTGCGCCAGCGCCGCCTCGTTGGCGGACAGGATGCGGTTGGCATAGACCAAGAGCGCCTCGCCCGAATTGGTGATCTCGACGGAACTGCGGTTGCGCTCGAAGAGCCGTTCGCCGGCGATCTCCTCCAGCCGCTTGAGCTGCAGGCTGACCGCGGATTGCGTCCGCCCGATGGCTTCCGCGGCGCGGGTGAAGTTGCGGTGCGCGGCAATCGCCACGAAGGAGCGGAGCAGGTCGATTTCGAGATCACGTTGCATGGCCTTGATTAACAATCCTCATCATAAGAAGCAATTTAATTCGTTTTGCGCATCAGGTCGCCGGATCTATGGTTGTCCCATCGTCACAGCCGGAACAGGAGAAAAGCCATGTTCAACCTGATCGCCAACGCCATGTTCGAAGCCACGCGGATGTCCGCTCCTGAAACAACGCAGCCGCGCAACCGCTGGTCATTTAGCGGTGATCGCAGCCCGGTTGCGTCATGCTCGAAAGGTGCGTCGACAGGCAAGGCCGATACCGCGCCAGGCCGCTGAGACCACCGCTGAGACCAGCGCTCAGACCGCCACAGAGGGCAGGGCCTCACTCATGATCATTGCAAGGCATCGAGAGCCGGTGGCGTGGGCCGCCGGCTCCCCTGTGCTGTTGAGCGTTCCCTTTTCGATACGTGCATCATAAGAGTCGGTTGGCTCCGATGAATGCCGGATGAATTTGCCGTTCAAGGCCGGTTCAATCGAGTGGCGGCACAACAGGGCATCGCTCAATGGTCAACAAGGGGTTCCGGCCATGAAAAATCTCGTTCGCAGCTGTCTCGCTCTCGGTTTCCTGCTTGCCGCCCAGGCAATGGCGAAGGCTGAGGAAATCTATCTCCAGTCGGTCCAGTCCGGCAAATATGTCACGATCGTGGGTGGCACGCTTGCCGCCGCCGCCACGGACGCCCGGAGCGCCAGCCGCCTCGACACGGTCCGGCTGGAAGGCAACAGGATCGCGTTTCGCGATTCTGCCACCGGCAGCTTTGTCCGCGCCGGCGTTGGCCAGGGAACCTTTCTGGCCGCGGGCAGCCCGCATATCAGGGGCTGGGAGACCTTCGAGGTGATGGGTGTCAACGGACGCGACGTCGCGCTGCGGTCGGTGCAGAACGGCAAGTTCGTCCGCGCCGGCGTTGGCAAACGCTCGCATCTGGCAGCCGTATCCGAGCGCGCTTCCGGATGGGAAACCTTCCGCTTCGTCGAAGTCCGTGCGGCGCAGCAGAACGAAGCCCAGGCGGGCGGCGTCGATCTGGGCGACATTGTTGGCAACTACCGCATCACCCATATCGCCGCCGACAACGGTTTCCTGGTGCAGCTCGGCCAGCAGATGGCGGCGCGCGCACGCCTGGGGCTCGATGATCGCGGCCGGGTCAGCGCCACGATCGGCTGCAACAGTCATTCCACCCGCATTTCGGTCCGCAATGGCCGTGTCCAGCCCGACGGGCAGGTGATGCAAACCAAGATGCGGTGCGCCGGCCAGGGCGAAACCGCGGCGGAGGATGGGCTTCGCCGGGCGCTCACAACCAGCAGGCTCATTGTCCGCGAAGGCCGCACTGTGACCTTCAAGGCAGCCAACGGTGCGGAGCTGATGAAGATCCGGCGGATGTAACGGCCGCCGATTGCCGCCAAAAAACGGCGCAGCTTCAGCACTTTACGCCGCCGGGAGGCATCCTCCAGGCGGCGTCAACCTGCACCAGGCCACGTCTTGCCGGTGGTGCGGATCTCCCATAATGGAACTGCTGTGCCGTTCTGGCACATTCTTAACCAGTGCCGTCAACGGTTTTGAAACAGATTGCGTGCAACCTTGCCGTGTCTGGCCAATGATTGGCCGGACCCGGTCGATGATTGACCGGGCGTGCACACTGATCTGAAAGGGACCTCCATGATGAAGGTACTCTGCACCCGCGCCGCCGACTGCGAGTCCGGTGCAACCGCGATGGAATATGCGCTCACGGCGGCGGTCCTCTCCGTGGCCCTTCTCACCGGGGCCGGAACCGTCGGTACGGCCATCCAGACCCAGTTCGGGCTTGTCTCAAACACGCTTGCGATGTCCTCCAGCCGGCCCGGTGCGGCCGCCGGCGGCACAAGCCTTGTGTCGCTGCAGACTTCCTCACAGGGACAGGCCCGGGCGCATGGTCAGCCGCAATCTTATGGGCACACCCAGTCACATGGGCATGCCATGACCGCAGGCCACGCCTTGCAATCACCTCCCTGATCCCCCCGAGCCACGCCGCGGCGCCGGCAGACACTCGGCAGCAATGCCCCCTCTCTGCGCAAAAACCCTGCCGAGTTGAAAAATCCGCTGTATCGCGTGGCGGTATTTGGCTAGGGGTATGGCATGATGCAGGGATTGAGAGAGCTGGAAACGAGACGACTGGTCTTTGCGACCCTGTTCGTTCCGTTGCTGCTTGCCTCGTTCTTCTCGGTCCACACCATGCCGCGGTTCTCCGGTCAGGGCATGGAGATCGTCATCTGTACAGGTACCGGCTTCGAGACGGTCTCCCAGGGCGATGAAGGCGATCCGGCCGGAGATCCCGCGAAATCGCTTTGCGACTGGTCGATGCAGGTGCATGCGGCGGCCCTGCCGCAGGCGGGCGCGGCGCTTGAGCCGGTAGCGCTTGGCGATGCCGAAGCTCTCGCTTTCGAAAAAACCATCCTGCGTGCCGGCGTGTTCAAGTCCGGCCGCCATGCCCGGGCGCCGCCCGTCCTTCTCTGACACCCGTAATTCAAAGCAATTCTTTTGTCAGAGGAGAGACTGATGGTCTCGATCGATTCGTCCGGTGCGCCGGCGCAGGCCACAGCGCCTGCCGGCACCAGCAAACTCTATCTCGCGGCATGGCGCTGGCATTTCTATGCCGGGCTCTATGTCATCCCGTTCTTCGCCATGCTGGCCATTACCGGCATGGCCATGGCCTGGATCGCCTATATCGATGGCCGTGACGGCGAACGCATCGCCGTTCAACAGCAAGCGGTGGCCCAATCCGTCTCGGTGCAGGCCGATGCAGCGCTGGCCGCCATTCCCGGCGGCACGCTCAGGCAATATGTCGCCCCCCGCGCCGCAGATCTCGCCGCCATCTTCCGCGTCGATCTCGACGGCAAGGCGACCATGGTCGCGGTCGACCCCTACACCGCGACCGTGCTTGCGGAGTATCCGCGCCGCAGCGGCTGGTATGACTTCTTCGACAACGTTCACAGCGACCTCCTGCTCGGTGTCACCGGCGACCGGATGATAGAGATCGCAGCCTCCCTCGGCATGGTGCTGATCGCCACCGGGCTTTACATGTGGTGGCCACGCAATGCGGGCTGGCGCGGAACGCTGGTCCCGTCTCTTGGCCGCGGCGGCAGGGCGATGTGGCGTTCGCTGCACGGGGTGGTCGGCTTCTGGATCTCGCTGTTCCTGGTGTTCTTCCTCGTCTCCGGCCTGTCTTGGGCTGGCGTCTGGGGCGGGATGATGGTGCAGGCCTGGAGCCAGTTTCCGGCTGAGAAATGGGACAATGTTCCGCTCTCCGACGAGACCCACGCTTCCATGAACCATGGCCCGAAGGAAGTTCCCTGGGCGCTGGAACAGACCCCGATGCCCGCGTCCGGCAGCCAGGCCGGTGAGGCAGGACTGGCCGCAGGGTCCGAGGTCACCATCGACAACATGGACCGGTTGGCCCGCGCAATCGGCTTCGACGGCCGCTACCAGATGAACGTCCCCACCGGCGAAACCGGCGTCTACACTTTCAGCCGGGATTCGATGAGCACCGACAGTACCGACCCGATGTCGGACCGCACCGTGCATGTCGACCGCTACACCGGCAACATCCTGGCCGACGTCCGCTATGAGGACTATTCCTGGGCGGGGAAGGCCATGGCGGTGGGTATTGCGCTGCACATGGGCACCATGGGGCTGTGGAGCGTGCTCGCCAACACGGCTGTCTGCCTGTCGGTGCTGTTCCTGTGCGCAAGCAGCGTGGTGATGTGGTGGAAGCGCCGGGCAGGGGGCTTGCGCCTCTCCGCGCCGCCCCTGCCGCGCGACATGCCGCTCTGGCAGGGCGCCACATTTGTTGCGCTCGCAGTCTCGATGGCGTTCCCGATGGCGGGTCTCACCCTGCTCGTGGTGATGGTCGTGGACATGCTTGTCCTCTCCCGCATCCCGGCGCTCAAACGCGCGCTCTCCTGATGCACTGACAACGGGAAGGCCGCGTCCGAAGGGGCGCGGCCTGGCTCTCGCACCGTTTCGTGCACCGGCCTGATCCGCCCGCAGAGGCCCGACCGGTCATTTCAGCGTTTCTTAGAACAATTGCGATATCGAAGCAGTTGCATTCCCAAAATCATGCGCGGAAAGCGATGCTGGAGAAAGGCCGAAACGATGTTCGAGATCCGCACCAGGCGGCAGGTCTACAGGATGACGGCGATCATCACCCTGTTCGCGGTGCTGATCCCGGTTTTGACATTCGCGCTGCCATTTGCCTTTTTCGGCAAGGCCTATCTCGGCTTCTTCGCCATTGCAGTCTTCCCAGCGGCCCTGATCCCGCTGTTTCTGGCACCGCCGATCGCCATCATCATTCTCCAGATGTTCCGCAGGCAGACCCTGACCATCGACAAGGTCGACGAATACATAAGGTACGACGCGCTCACCGGGGTCCTGACCCGCACCTACCTGCTCGGCAAGAGCCGGGAACAGCTTGCAGCCGGTGGCGGCGCATTCCTGATGATCGATGCGGATCATTTCAAGGCGATCAACGACACCCATGGTCATGATGTGGGCGACGAGGCGCTCAAGAAGCTGGCCGAGGTGCTGCGCAAGGCGCTGACAACCGAGGCGCTGATCGGCCGGCTGGGCGGAGAGGAATTCGGCGTTCTGCTGCCCGGTGCCAACCATGCCAGAGCCGCCATGGCCGCTGAAGCGGTCTGCAGCCTGATGCGGTCGGAGGCCGGCACCATCGCCGGCCATGAAATCGGCCTGACGGTCAGCATTGGCTGCGCCGTACATATTCCCGGACAGACACTCGAACGCATCATGAAGCGCGCCGATGCCGCGCTCTACCAGGCCAAGCGCACTGGCCGTGATCGTGTCTGCGTTGCCGAAGCCGAAGGCGCCGTGTCCGTGCAAGAGCCGGAGGCAGTTGTCGCCGACACTGCCGGAAAACCGGCGCGCGGCGGCGACCGCAACAACAGGCGCTTAACCCGCCAGCGTCCACAGCCCGTGGCCGAGCAGGCCGATCAGCAGAACCACCTGGGCCAGGAACGACAGGCCGAAGCCGCCGCCGCGCTGCCAGCCCGGCGCGTCCTCCTGGATGAAGTGCCAGGCATGCAGTGCCCGGCCGATGGTAAAGACCAGCCCGAGCCCGTGCGCCGCTGAAACCGGCATGCCGATCAGGGCACCGATGAGCAGCATGACGAAGAACATCGGCATGTTCTCGACCGCATTGGCATGGCCACGGATGATCCGGATCAGGTGCTTGATCCCGCCGTCGCCGATCGAGACCTTGTACCTGCCTCGCAACCGCCCGGTTTCGGTCGCGATCCACAGCAGGATCGCCATGTTGAGCGCGGCGTAAATGCCGACTGCCGAAAGGACTGATGTCAGGTCTTGCATTGTGGATCTCCGTCAGATGGGTAGGTTGGACCATGCGGTCCCGGGCCTATGCGATGCCGGGTTTTGTGCATGAAGTAAACAGGTTTGGTGTCCTGCGCCTGGTTTGTCGCGCGATGTTCGCGGGCTAGCGCAAATGCCTGGTCGGCTGCTCCAGTTGAAACACATCGTCCCGCAGACTGTCCATCCGCTTTCCTATCAGGTCCTGCGCATCGTAGAGCCCGCGATTGTAGAAATACGCGCCCATCTTCTCGCTGAAGAACCGCATCAGCATTTCCGCCGGCAGCGAACCGATATCCTGGTCGAGCTCGTCGCGGAAATACTCCTGGATTTCACCCACCATGGCCTTGGTTTCCTCGCGGCTGAACGTGATCGGCTTCATTGGTCTCTCTTGGATAGCTGGAATTGGAAAGTGCGGGGGACCCGGGCAAACCACGAGCCGGTTTTTGGCCGCTAGCGATGCTCTTCCTCGCTGGCGGCGATCAGGCGGCGGTTGAAGTGACTGACCGCCTTGACCTGCTCGGCCCAGGCCACGATCCGCCCCGTCTCCTCGTCGGCCACCACCGGCAGGCGCGTATGCCCGCTCGAATCGAACACGCGCAACGCCGTCTCCAGCGTGTCGGTTGGTTTGAGCGACGGTGTCTCTCGCTCGGGGTCAAGGTACTCGGCTTCGGCATCGTCGGCCGGCAGCGTCATGAAATCCATCACCCGGGCGTTGCGCAGCTCGGTCCGGTGCGGCCCGTCCTTGACGAACAGCCCGCGCATTTCAAGTTGCCACTGGAAATAGGAATGCCCGTGCAGCGCCAGGTTCGCCCCGTGCGCGATCGCGACGGTGAGCAGCAATGCGATCGACAGCGCATAGCCGCCGGTCAGCTCGAACACGATCACCGTGGTCGAGATCGGCGCGCCGAGCACCGCACCCGCCACCGCGCCCATGCCGAGGATCGAGTAGAGCGCCTGGCTCGAGGCAAGTTCGGGAAAGGCGCTTGCCGCGATGATGCCGAAGGCGCCGCCGGTCATGGCGCCGAGATAGAGCGAGGGGGAGAACACCCCGCCGCCGAACCGCGCGGCCAGCGTGACCGCCGTGGCCAGCGTCTTCATCAGGATCAGTGTGAGCATCAGCGCCAGCGGCAACTGCCCCCACAAAGCCAGGTCCGTGGCCTCGTAGCCGACGCCGAGCACATGGGGAAAGGCAACCCCCATCAGGCCGACGGCCAGCCCGCCGCAAATCGGCAGCGCCCAGATCGGCACTGGTGAGCGCCGCGCCACATATTCGGCCGAAAACAGCGCGAACTGAAAGGCTGCGGCCACCATCGCGCAGACCACGCCCAGCAGCGCGAACGCCGGAAACTCCCAGTAAGAGGTGATCTGGTAGGAGGGCACGATGAAGGCCGCGGCATCGCCGAACCAGAGCCGCGAGACAATCGCGCCCGCCGAAGACGCGATCACCACCGGCACGAAGGCGCGCGAGGCGTAGTGGCCGAGGATCACTTCATGGGCAAACAGCACGCCTGCGATCGGCGCGTTGAAGCTTGCCGATATCGCCGAGGCGACGCCTGCGGCCATCAGCGTCCTCCGTGCATAATCGGGCAGGTGCAGCCGTTCGCCCACGGCATTGGCCAGCGTCGCGCCGAGATGGATCACCGGACCCTCGCGGCCCGCGCTTCCGCCGGCACCAAGGGAAAACGCCGTGGTGAACGCGCTCAGCAAGCCTTCGCGCAGGCTCAGCCGCCGCCCGGTCAGGGCCCGCGCCTCGATCACGTCGGCCACGCCGCCGGTGCGCCGGGAGGGAAGAAAACGGCTGACGATGATGCCGACAACCACGCCGCCCAGCGTAGGCCCGGCGACGATCATGTACCAGGGTGTTTGGCGGGCGACCGAGAGCACCTGTTCGCTGGTGTCGCCGAGCCAGTAGAGCTGGACGATGCCGATCAACTGCCGGAAGCCGATCGCCGCCCAGGCCACCGACAGGCCGATGACGAGCGACAACAGCCAGATCACCGGCTGACGATGTTCGACAAAGGCCCTGATGTTGGGCAGCACCCATTGCCGGATGCGTCCAGGCACTGTGCGGACGATCTCAGGCAGCATCTCTCATCCTGTCTGGTGGGCCGGTTTGCGCGCGATCCCGACGGACCGTCCGGCGCGTTCGGGCCGGGGCAGGCGCCTGTGCGCTTCAGCCATGCGGCCGACATTGGCGACGACGTCATCGGGCATCGGCGTTGTCCTGGGGCCGCTCATGTCGATATGCAGCAGCATCGCCTCGCAGGTTGCAGACAGCCAGCCGTCCACATGCATCAGTTCCTGGAACAGGTGGATCCGCTTGGCGTCAAAATCCATGAGCCGTGTATTCACGCTGACCCTGGCGTCGGGCTTGAGTTCGCGGACGTAGCAGACATGGGCTTCGGCTGTAAAAAAGCTGAGGTTCCGCTCGGCGAGGTAGCCAGGTCCACAACCAAGCAGCTCAAAGACATGATCGACGCCCTTGTCGAACAGCACATTGTAGTAAGCCATGTTCAGGTGACCGTTGTAATCGAGCCAGGCCGGATCCAGTCCGCGCACTGGCGCGATCACCGGAGCATCAAAAATCATGGCTTCTCCCTTACCAATGTCTGCCAGCGGCCACTAATCTTCACCCTCAGCGCCGCCCACACTGGACAAGAGCGCCTCAGTTTGCACATTACCTCATCACGCCGAAGCAGCAAGCATTTGGCAGATAAAGCGTAAACACCATTGACCGGAGAAAACCACATGGGTCTGAGCGACCTCCAACCCGGCCTTCGCAACGAGGAAGGCATCCAGGCGGTCATCGGCGTGCTGCGTCAGCGTTTCGGCGAGCAATTGCAGACCGGTGAGGCGTTGCGCGCCCAGCACGCCCACACCACCACCTATATTCCCGGCCAATTGCCCGATGCGGTGGTGTTCCCCGGCAACGCCGAGGAGGTCAAGCTTATCGTCCGGGCCTGCGCCGATCATCGCGTGCCGGTGATTCCCTTTGGCACCGGCACTTCGCTGGAAGGTCAGGTCAACGCGCCCAACGGCGGCATTTCCATCGACATGTCGCGCATGAACAGGGTGCTTGAGGTCAATGCCGAGGATCTCGACTGCACGGTCGAGCCGGGTGTGACCCGCGAGCAGCTCAATACGTATTTGCGTGACACCGGTCTGTTTTTCCCCATCGATCCGGGCGCCAATGCCTCGATAGGCGGTATGACCTCGACGCGTGCATCGGGCACCAATGCGGTGCGCTATGGAACCATGCGCGACAATGTCATCGCCGTGACCGCCGTGACCGCGTCTGGCGAGGAGATCCGGACTGCCCGCCGCGCCCGCAAGTCCTCCGCCGGCTATGATCTGACCCGCCTGTTCGTCGGTTCCGAAGGCACGCTTGGCGTGATCACCTCGGTCACGCTGCGTCTGCAGGGCATCCCGCAGGCGATCTCCGGCGGGGTTTGTCCGTTCCCGACCGTCGAGGCCGCCTGCAACGCGGTCATCATGACCATCCAGATGGGCATTCCGGTGGCCCGCATCGAACTCCTCGATGCGCTGCAGATGAAGGCCTGCAACGCCTACTCGAAGCTCGACAATCCCGAGAGCCCGTCGTTGTTCCTCGAGTTCCACGGCACCGAGGCCGGCGTTGCCGAACAGGCGGAGCTGTTCGGCGAGATCGCCGCGGAATGCGGTGGCGGCGAATTCCTCTGGACCACCAATCCCGAGCAGCGCACCGAACTGTGGAAGGCGCGCCACAATGCCTACTGGGCCTCGTTGCAGCTCAGGCCCGGTGCCAAGGGCATCTCGACCGATGTCTGCGTACCGATCTCCAGGCTCGCCGAATGTGTCGCCGCAACCCAGGAAGACATCGCCGCCGCCGGATTGATCGCGCCGATTGTCGGTCACGCCGGAGATGGAAACTTTCATGTTCTCATCCTGCTCGACACCGATGTTCCCGCCGAGATCAAGGCCGCTGAGGACTTCGTCGGGCGGCTCAATGCGCGTGCCCTGGCGATGGATGGAACCTGCACCGGTGAACATGGTATAGGTCAGGGCAAGCAGCCCTATCTCTCCCTGGAAATGGGGGAGGGGGTATCGGTGATGCGGCAGATCAAGCAGGCGCTCGACCCCATGAACATCATGAACCCGGGCAAGATTTTTTCGTTCGAGAGCTGAAACCAACAGGCGCGGTCGTGCTGACCGCAAGGGAGGATTGAAAGCTGGTACGGATCTTTGTTGCCATTGGCGGATTGCTTGTTCTGGCGCTGTTTACGGCACTGATTGCGCCCTATTTCATCGACTGGAGCAGCTACCGGACAGCGTTCGAGGCCGAGGCAAGCCGGATCATCGGCCAGCCGGTCAAGGTGCGCGGCGACGCGGATGCGCGGCTGCTGCCGTTTCCTTCGGTCACGTTCTCGGATGTGGTTGTTGGCGAAGAGGCCGAGCCGGCCATGACCATCAGCCGGTTCTCCATGGATGCGGAACTGGCGCCGTTCCTGAGCGGCGAGGTGCTGATCTTCGACATGCGGGTGGAGGCTCCGAAGGCACTTGTCCGGGTTCTTGAGGATGGCAGGCTCGACTGGGCGCTCAAGCGCAAGCCGACGCCGCCGGGTGATCTGGTGGTGCTCGAACGGGTCACCATCAGCGACGCCGACATCACCATTGCCGACGACCAGAACGGCCGCACCCACCGTCTGCGCGACATCGACGCGCTGGTCTCGGCGAAGTCACTCTCAGGCCCCTGGACAGTTGAAGCCGAGGGCGAGATCGCCGGCCATCGCGGCGGGGTGTCGATCACCACCGGGATTGCCCAGTCCGACGGCTCGATCCGGATGCGGGTGAGGGCGGTGCCCGACGACTGGCCGGTGCTGCTTGAAACCGAGGGCGAGGCGCGGATCGAGGACAACAAGCCGGTCTATGACGGCCTGTTCACGTTCACCGCCCTGTCGGATCCGGGCGAGGGTGGTGTTGTCTCGGCGAAACCGCTGCTGGTCGCCAAGGGCGATTTCGCCGCGACCAACGAGCGCCTCGCCATCGAGGAATGGCGGGCCGAGATCGGATTTTCGGCAGATCCCTATATCGTCACCGGACAGGCCACCATCGACACCGGGCCAAATCCCGAATTCCTGCTGATTGCCGACGGGCAGCAGATCGACATGGACCGCTTGTCGGGCGATGAAGCCCCCGCCGATGAGACGGTCGCAGCAGTGCCGCTGGGCCAGCGGCTTGCCCTCGTCAACGCGATGATCGACCGGCTGCCGCCGCCACCGCTGCCCGGACGCATCTCGCTCAATCTGCCTGCGATCGTTGCCGGGGATACCACCTTGCGGCAAATCACGCTCGATGCCCGGCCCGATGGCAATGCCTGGCTGGTCGACAGCTTTTCCGCCAATCTTCCCGGCCGCACAACGGTGGAAGCGCGCGGCCGCCTGGTCTCCGGAACCGGTGCCGGTTTCGACGGGACCCTGACGGTCGCCTCGACCCAGCCCTCGGGCCTTGCCAACTGGCTGGTCGGCGATGTCGATCCGGTGATCCGT
The DNA here is from genome assembly GCF_024105735.1 of Parahoeflea alexandrii. Taxonomy (GTDB): domain Bacteria; phylum Pseudomonadota; class Alphaproteobacteria; order Rhizobiales; family Rhizobiaceae; genus Hoeflea; species Hoeflea alexandrii. Next base: position 373,835 of record NZ_JAAAML010000003.1, read on the forward strand.
CGCCTCGGCGCTGCGGGGTTCTCCGCCAATGTCAGCCTGTCTCCGTTGCTGCAGCGCTTCGAGGCCCTGGAGGTTGCGGTCGGTCCGGCCATTCTCAAGGGAAGGCTCGAACGCCAGACGCCTCAGACCGGTGCACCTTCGCTCTCCGTCGAACTGGCGGGCGACACGTTCGACGCCGATGCGGTGCGGGCGCTTGTGCTGCTCGCCGGCGCCGAGAGCAACGCGGTCCGCCCGCTTGATGAGTACAATTTGGCGGGCCGTATTCAGGCCGACACCTTCGCTATCGGCGATTATCGCCTCGCAGGCCTGGACAGCTCCATGGTCTGGCGCAATGGCGAACTGACCGTCGAGCGGCTGCAGTTCGATGATTTCGGCGGCGCTTCGGGAGAATTCAGCGGCACCGTGACCGGGTCTTTTGCAGCGCCGGCCGGCGAGATCACCGGGCGGCTTGAAGCCGCGAACGCTGCCGGGCTGTTCGTTCTTGCCGAGCGCATCAGCGGCGGCCATCAGCTAATCCGCCGTCTTGGAGCAAACGGCACCGCCTTCGATCAGTTGAGCGCGGATGTGAGGCTGACGCTTGATCCCGATGCCGGCCCTGCGCTTAATCTCAGCGGTGTCACCGGTGGCAGCAGCTACCGGGTCACCGCGTCGGGCACTGGCCTTGCGCCGGGCGGAGACGGCCCCAAAACCATTACCATCACAGCGGAGAACTCCGAAGCCTACCGGATTATCGAGCAGCTCGGTTATGCGGTCCTGCCGCTCGAGGGCGTGGGGCCAGCGGCACTGCAGCTCAACGCCTCCGGCGGCGCCGATGACGGCGACCTGGTGATAGACGCCCAACTGACCGCAGCCGGCGCGCAAGTGACGCTCGACGGCAATGCACGCATCCCGGCGGTGGAACCCTCGTCAGGTCTTTTCAAACTGGCCGTGACCGCGGACGATGTCGAGCCGTTCGTGATGATGTTCGGCCACTCGCTGCCCCAGGCCGGAGCCGGACTGCCCGTGTCGATGACGGCAAGCCTGGCCATGAACGATGACATGCTGCTGCTCTCGGAGATCGCGGGAAGGGCCGAAGAAAATGCCTTTGCAGGCCGGCTTGAGTTCGACCGGTCAGCGGCCGATATCTCCGGCGAAGGCCGGTTGCGTGTTGATTTCGCAAATCTCGAATGGCTGGCCGAACTGGCGCTCGGGCCGCAACTCTTCGGCAATGACGGTGCGACCTGGAGCGATCAGCCATTCCTTCCGCCGGCCCCCGGCCAGCCGCAGTTGCGGATCGCGCTCGAGGCCGGGCAGATCGATCTCTCCCGCGGTGGCGTGGCCCGTAACGTCAAGGCCGACCTTTCCACCGGCCTCGGCCTGATGGCGCTTGAAAACGTGGAGGCCGACTGGTTTGGCGGCCGTCTGGGTGGCCGTGTCTCGCTGAGCAATGCAGATGGCTCGGTGTTCCTGTCGGGCCGGATCGACGCCGGGGGGGCCGACCTTGCCGCTCTTGAGCGCGCGGTGCGCGGCGCTTCCGTGTTTTCGGGCACGTCCAGCGCCAGCGTCAGCCTCGAAGGCACCGGCAAATCCCTGCGCGAACTCGTGTCTTCGCTTGCCGGCGGCGGCGAGCTTTCGGTCGGGGACCTGGCCGTTGCCGGCCTCGACCCGACCGCTTTTGACCGCATCCTCGGCAGGGCAGATCGCGAGGGCTTCGAGATCGAGACGGGCGCGGTGGCTGAGCTGGTAGACGAGCTGATGAGCGGCGGCGAAATGACAGCGGAAAACCTGAGCCTGCCGTTCACCCTGACCGGCGGTGTCATGCGCTTCAGCAATACCGGGTTCAGCGATGAAGGGGCGGAACTGGCCGGCGACGCCCGGGTGGACCTCGTCGGCCTGCGGCTCCAGTCGGACTGGCGGCTGACATTCGAGCCGGGTGTCGAGGCTATTGCCGGTGGCGACCCTTCGGTGGTGTTCACGCTTGGTGGCCTGCTGGTTGATCCGGCCGTATCGATCGATGCCGGCCAGCTGACAAACTATCTTTCGATGCGGGCCTTCGAGCGCGAGCGCCGCAAGGTCGAACTGCTGCAGGCTGGGGTTGTCGAGAAGCAGCGGCTGCGCCGCGAGATCGCGCTTCTGAACGAACGCGCGGCTCAGCGCGAGGCCGCCGAAGCCGCACGGTTGGCCGCAGAGGAGGCTGCCCGGATCGCCGCGGAGCAGGAGGCGCAACGGGCCGCTGAACAGGCCGCCCGTGAGGCCGAAGAACAGGCTCAGCGCGACCGGGAGCAGCAGGCCGCGGCCCAACGCGCCGCGGAGGAAGCCGCGCGGCTTGCGGCGGAAGAACAAGAACGGCAGGCCGAGGAAAAGGCGCGGCGTCTTCAGCAGGAACGGCAAGCGGCCCAGCGGGCTGCAGAGGAGGCCGCGCGGCAGGAAGGCCTTGCGGATGAGCAAGGCGCGATTGAGCGCCGGCCGTTGCCGAGCCCGCTCGAGAGCCCGCCCAATTCACCGGCCGATCCGCCCTCGGCCATCGCCGACGATCCGCAAGCCCGGGATCTGCCACGGTTGCGATTTGACGATCTGCCCGGTGTCGAGGACCCCATCCGCAGCCTGATCGACGGAAATTAACCGGCTCCGCCGGACTTTGCTTGCCGGCGTCCGGGTTGTTTCTGCTGGTTGCGGTATCTCTCCAACGACGCGACCGCGGGTCGCCCGGGCCCCTCGTATCTGGGCGCGCGAGTTGCAGCGGCCTCAGTCGTGCGAAATGGTCTCATCCCGGCGCTTGAGCGCCCAGTCGAGCACGGCGAGCCGGATGGCCGATGACAGGTTGACCGGTGTGACTTGCGCGCTGTCGATCTCGGCAATCAGGGCTGCGACCGCGATGTTGCGCTCATCGGCCATCTGCCTGAGCGCATCCATGAACGCGTCTTCGAGTGTGATGCTGGTGCGGTGGCCGCGAATGCTCACCGAATGTTTGCGCATACGGCCTTCGGCCATGCCCTAGGAGGTTCCCTTGTCGGGCTCGGGTGCCGATGTGTCCGGTTCGCGGCGTGAGGCATCGAGTTCGCGGTCAGCCTTTTCGTTGCGGGCCCGCGCCAGCGTGCGTTCAGCCTTGGAACGACCGTGCTCAAACCGGTTGCGTTCGGCCTCGGCCTCCCTGGCGGTGCGGTCGCGCCGCTTGCGGGCCATGCGCAGATTGACGACGTCGCCGCTCACAGCACTGCTCTCGTCAGTTCTTCTTGCGGAAGGAATCGAGCGAGACCACATCCGCGCCAGGCTTCTTCGACCCGTCGGGATCGGTGTCGTCATCATCGCCATTGTCCGCGGCGGCTGCATCGTCCTTGGCCGAGGGCTCGACAAGCCGTTCGATGGTGCCTGCCAGTTCCGCGCGGTCGTCATCCTCGTCGTCGCCGCCATCATTGGCTGCCACATCGAGAACGGTGTCGAACTCCAGTTCGAAATTGACCGACGGATCGTAAAACCCGCGGATGGCGGCAAACGGCACCACCAACTTCTCGGGTTTGTCGGAAAAGGACAGGCCGATCTCGAACAGCGATTCCGTCACTTTCAGGTCCCAGAACTGGTGCTGCACCACGATGGTCATCTGCTCCGGGTAGCGCTCCTTGAGCGCGGTCGAAATCCGCACGCCCGGGGCTTCGGTGAGGAAAGTGATGAAAAAATGATGGTCGCCCGGCAGGTAGCCGGTCACTGCCACTTCGGACAGCACCTTGCGGATCACGCCACGCAGCGCGTCCTGGGCAAGAATGTCGTATCGAATGTGGTCTTGCGGCATCAGCGCGTTCTTTCCTGTCTGGGCTCGGTTGGGGAGCCAATTCGCATTGATCAGGGCGGTTTGCTGCCGCTGATTCATTTATCTTTCTTAGCGGAAAGCCGGTTTGCTTGAAAGCTGTGTTGCGGGAGAAAGCCGGATTGTATCCGCAAACATTCACTACACAGCGCATCCGGCGGTCCGGAACCTGCGGCGTTCCCGGCTGCATGCGGAAGGGGCTGTTGGATGCGCCCGGTCTGCGCAGGAGGGAAAGTGGAGGTTTCTGTTGCCAGGTACCTCCGAACCCCGCCTAGAAGTGCGACCCCCTAGGACTTAATTTGAAGTGTCACACCGCCATTAGGCAGCGAGACGAGCTTCCGCATAGTTGTCGTTTGCAACTACAAGTTTAGCCCGATAACGGTGGTACAATGCCGAACAAAAAGTCGCTCTTTACACCCTCGTCGATCCTGTTTCGCCCCCATCATCATCCGGCCGTAAGGCCTTTGCGGCGTGTCGCCGGATCATGGTGGAGGCGCCGGGTACCGCCCCCGGGTCCGAATGGTTTATTGCAACGCTCGTTTATTGTCATAGCTGCTTGCGCAGCACTCCCAATATAGGGGGCCTCCCCCCCGATGAAAAGGGGTTAATCACCGCAACGGACTATTGACAGCTTCTGCTTCCGCGCCAAACATGCAGATGTTGAATTGCTAACGGAGGGCGGTTCCGGGAGGGGCGGCTTCCAGTCCAAGGGGAATATCCATGACTGACTACGCAGCCGATGTGAAGAAATATGACGCCGGTGCATCCGATGAAATCATCGGCAAGATTGTCAAGCATCTCGGAATTGCACTGAGAAGCCGCGATTCTTCGATGGTTGCTTGTTCGGATCCGTCGGAGCTTGCGCGCGTTTCTGAAAAATGGTGTGGCAAGAAGCTCGGCGTCAGCGGGGCTGCCGCAGATGATGCAGTCGCCAAGGTCTGCGAAATGATGAAGGGCGACAACTCCAAGGCGCGCGTGACCTTCTACTATCTGGTCGCCAAGGAACTCGGCAAACTCGGCGATCTCTGATCCCGAGCCGCCAGATCTGCAAAATCCCGCCATGGTCAGTCCGGCCATGGCGGGATTTGTATATCCCGACAGCGGATGAGCAGGCACCCATCGTGCATGGCCTGAACCACTGTCCTCCAAGCCATACATGAGCGGCAGCGGATATCGCTCTGTCCCTTGCTAGGCACCGGGCAGGGCCGGTGGTATTGTCCTCTCCGGGTTGGAGGAGGGTGATCGTGATGGCTACCGGCGGCATCACCATTCTGGTCGGCACCACAAAGGGTGCCTTCCTGATTTCAGGCGGAGACAGCCGTGCAGGCTGGACCGTCAGCGGACCGTTCTGCGAAGGCTGGCCGATCAACCACATCGTTGGTGATCCGGCGACGGGAGCGCTCTGGGCCGCGGGCGGCGGCGACTGGCACGGGGCCGGCGTCTGGCGCTCTCTCGATGGCGGCGGCACCTGGGAGCTTGCGCGGTTGACGCGCGGCACGATGGATGACTGGGCCGAGAACGACCCGGACTTCGCGGCCATGATCGGCTGGAACGGCGAGGTCTTGCCGTTCACCGACACGTTCTCGCAGATCTGGTCGCTGGGCCATGCCCACGGCACGCTCTATGCCGGAACCAAGCCCGCCAGCCTGCTGGCGAGCACCGATGGCGGGATATCGTGGGAAAAGGTCGAGGGTCTGAGCAATCATCCCTCCGCCGGCAGCTGGAACCCCGGCGCCGCAGGCCTGGTGCTGCACACCATCGTCGCCGATCCGGCGGATCCGAAAAAGCTCTGGATCGGCATCTCCGCCGCCGGCGTGTTCGCCACCGAGGATGGCGGCGTCACCTGGGAGCGGCGCAACCGCCTTTCCAATTCAGACAATTGCGGCCATCACGATCATCCAGCCGCGCCGCGTGACGGCGAGATCGGCCATTGCGTGCACAACATGATGCGTGCGCCGGGAGCCGGCGACCTGCTGTACCAGCAGAACCATCACGGTGTGTGGCGCTCGGTCGACGGGGGGCGCAACTGGGATGACATCACCGAAGGGCTGCCTTCGACATTCGGGTTTCCCATCCGGGTGCATCCGCGCGACCCCGACACCATCTGGACCCTGCCGCTCAACGGCGACAGCCAGGGCCGCTATCCGCCCGATGCGGCGGCGGCGGTCTGGCGTTCGCGCGATGGCGGGGCAAGCTGGCAGGATCTGCGTCAGGGCCTGCCGCAGCAAAGCTGCTTTTTTACCGTGTTGCGCCAGGCCATGGCAGGCGATGCGCGGGACCCGGCCGGGATCTATTTCGGCACCAACTCGGGCTCGGTCTTCGCCAGCCTCGACGAGGGCGACAGCTGGGACGAGATCGCCCGGCACCTGCCGACGATCCTGGCCGTCGAGGTGCTGGACCGGGCCTGACCTTGAAAACCGGAAACCGTATTAGCGCAGGGTAATGGAAATCCTAAAACAAGCTTTTGTGCGAGTTGCCGGATTCAATCTGACAAGCTGAGCAACCCGGTTACGGGGATAACCCGCCCGCAGCGTTTAAGCCCGCGCCCAAACCAGCTAGGATCGCACTTCCTCGAATCATCAAGCGGCGGCCATGCAGCAATATCACGACCTTCTCCGTCTGGTTCTCGACCAGGGTTTTGACCGCGACGACCGCACCGGGACCGGCACGCGCAGCATCTTTGGCCACCAGATGCGCTTCGATCTGGCGGCGGGCTTCCCGGCGCTGACCACCAAGAAGCTGCATCTCAAGTCGATCATCCACGAGTTGCTGTGGTTCCTCAAGGGCGACACCAATATCGCCTATCTCAAGGCCAACGGCGTTTCGATCTGGGACGAGTGGGCCGATGAGAACGGCGACCTCGGTCCGGTCTACGGCGCGCAATGGCGCTCCTGGCCCGCGCCCGACGGCACAACCATCGATCAGATCGCGGGTGTCGTCCGCCAGATCGAGACCAATCCGTCCTCGCGACGTCACATCGTGTCGGCATGGAACCCGGCTGAGGTCGACAACATGGCGCTGCCACCGTGCCATTGCCTGTTCCAGTTCTATGTCGCCGATGGCAAGCTCTCCTGCCAGCTCTACCAGCGCTCCGCCGACATCTTCCTCGGCGTGCCCTTCAACATCGCCTCCTATGCGCTTCTGACCATGATGGTGGCGCAGGTGACCGGCCTCAAGCCGGGCGATTTTGTCCACACGCTCGGCGATGCCCACATTTACAAGAACCACTTCGATCAGGCGCATCTGCAGCTTTCGCGCGAGCCGAAGGCTTTGCCGGTGATGCGGATCAACCCGGATGTCACCGACCTGTTCGCCTTCACCTACGAGGATTTCAGCCTCGAGGGCTACGACCCGCACCCGGCGATTTCAGCGCCGATCGCGGTGTGACCGTGGAATTGCACGAAATTCAGCAGAAGGTGGAAGCGGTTTCACGGATCTACGCAAAGAACTGCGATGTCCGCCGCGACGACGACTGGTATTTTCTCAAGATGCAGGAAGAGACCGGCGAACTGCTGCAGGCGTGGCTCCGCTTGACCGGACGCGGTCGCCAGAAGGGTGACACCGACGCCCAGATCCGGCAACAGCTTGAGGATGAACTCGCAGACTGCCTGGCCCAAATTCTCCTGATCGCCGAACGTTTCGATGTCGACGTGGAGAAGGCCGCCGAGCGGAAGTGGTTCAAATATCTGCCCGGAGACAATGATACCGAGAATAAAGATGCCGGAAATGCCGATGAATAGCCCTAAAATCGTCCTCGTCGCAGCCCATGCCCGCAACGGCGTGATCGGCCGCGACGGCGACATGCCCTGGCGGCTGCCATCCGATCTCAAGCATTTCAAGGCGGCAACGCTTGGTACGCCGGTGATCATGGGCCGCAAGACCTATCTTTCCATCGGCCGGCCGCTGCCGGGCCGCGCCAACATCGTGGTTTCGCGGTCTGGGTTTTCTGCCGAAGGGGTGGAAACGGTCACAAGCCTCGACGACGCGCTTGAACTGGCAAGGGACCGCGCAGGCGAGACCGGCGCCGACCGGGTATCCGTCATCGGCGGCGGCCAGATCTATGCCCTCGCCATCTCTCTTGCCGACGAACTCCTGCTCACCGAGGTCGACGCCGAGATCGAGGGGGACACGATCTTCCCCGCCATTGATTCGAGCCTGTGGCAAAAGGTCAGTCTGTCCGATCCGGTAAAGACCGAAAAAGACAGCCATACTGTCCGTTTTGCCGTCTGGCTGCGACAAAACCGATAATTCGACCGGATTATGTGGCAATCGGCATCTGATCACACGATGCCGCGTTGAAAGCCGCGGGCGCGATACCTATAACGTGGACAACGTGCAAGCACCGGAAAGTTTCCGGCGCGTGCCATAACACGGTTTGGAAAGAGGTCTTGATGCCCTGGAGCAATCAAAACGGAGGAGGCGGCGGCCCATGGGGCGGCGGCGGTAATGGTGGTGGCAACAATCAGGGACCGTGGGGCAAGGGCCCCCAGCCGCCACGTGGCGGTGGCAATCCGCCCGATCTTGAGGAGTTGATCCGCCGCGGACAGGACAAGTTGCGCCAGGCCTTCCCGGGCGGTGGCGGATCCGGTTCCGGAAGCTCGAAACTGATTGTTGGCCTTGTTGCACTTGGTCTGGTCGGCCTCTGGCTGATGCAGTCCGTCTACACGGTCCAGCCCGATGAGCGCGGCGTCGAGCTGCGCTTCGGCAAGCCCAAGGAAGAGATCTCCCTGCCTGGCCTGCACATGATCTTCTGGCCGTTCGAAACCGTCGAACTGGCAACCATCGTCGAACGTGAAATGAGCACCGGCGGATCGTCCCGCACCGGTTCGAGCGACGGCCTGATGCTGTCCGGTGACCAGAACATCGTCGATGTCGAGTTCAAGCTGCTCTATTCGGTCCAGGATCCGGCGGCGTTTCTGTTCAATATCGCCCGACCGGAAGATACTTTGCGCCAGATAGCCGAAAGCGCCATGCGCGAAGTGGTTGGCCGCAGACCGGCCCAGGATATTTTCCGCGACAACCGTGAGGCCATCGCCACGGAAGTGCGAACCATCATCCAGAGCGGGATGGACGCTTTCCCGTCCGGCATTGCCATCAACCAGGTTGCCATCGAGGACGCAGCGCCGCCGCGGGAAGTGGCCGACGCCTTTGACGAGGTGCAGCGCGCCGAACAGGACGAGGATCGCTTCGTCGAAGAAGCCAACCAGTATGCCAACCAGAAGCTCGGTCAGGCCCGCGGTGAGGGCGCCCAGCTTCGCGAAGAAGCCTCCGCCTACAAGGACCGTGTCGTCAATGAGGCGACCGGTGAGGCGGGCCGTTTCATTTCGGTCTACGAGGAATATGCCAAGGCGCCGGAAGTTACCCGGTCGCGCCTTTACCTCGAAACACTCGAGCGGGTTCTCGGCGGATCTGACAAGGTCATCATCGAACAGAGCGGAGGCGGCGCAGGCGTCGTGCCCTATCTGCCCTTGCCGGAAGTCCGCAAGAATGCAGGAGGCACAAACTAATGGCTAACCGTCTTCCCCTTATCGGCGGCCTGCTGGCCGTCATCATCTTCATCGTCTGGTCGTCGATCTTTGTGGTCAACGAACGCGAGCAGGCAATCGTCGTCCGCTTCGGTGAAATCCAGAGCGTCAAGACAGAGCCTGGCCTCTATTTCAAGCTGCCTTTCGCGTTCATCGATGCCGATACCGTGCAGTATGTCGAGGACCGCGTGCTTCGCTTTGACCTGGATGATATCCGGGTACAGGTTTCCGGCGGCAAGTTCTACGAAGTCGACGCATTCGTGCTTTACAAGATCGCCGATGCGAGAAGGTTTCGCCAGACCGTCTCCGGCGATCAGGTGGCAGCCGAATCCCGGCTTCGTACCCGCCTGAACTCCGCCCTTCGTACGGTTTACGGTCTGCGCGGCTTTGAATCGGCCTTGTCGGAAGAACGCACATCGATGATGCGTGAAGTGCGTGATCAGTTGCGTCCGGAAGCCGAATCGCTCGGACTGCGCATTGATGATGTGCGCATCCGTCGGACCGACCTCACTCAGGAAGTCTCGCAGCAGACCTACGAACGGATGAAGGCCGAGCGTCTGGCCGAGGCTGAACTGATCCGTGCACGAGGCAACGAGGCAGCGCAGCGCATTCGCGCTATTGCCGACCGTCAGGTCGTCGAGATCGTCTCCGAGGCAGCCCGTGACTCGGAAATCATCCGGGGTGAGGGCGACGGCGAACGCAACCGCATCTTTGCCGAGGCATTCGCACGCGATCCGGAATTCTTCGAGTTCTACCGTTCGATGAACGCCTACAGCCAGGCCTTGGCCGATACCGGCACCACCATGGTGTTGTCGCCCTCGTCGGAGTTCTTCAGGTACTTCAACAACAGTGCCGCGGGTTCCGGCGCTGCAGTGCCGGCGACCCCGGCTGCGGCACAGGCACCGGCAGCACCTGCGGCTGATACGGGCAACTGATGGACGGAGATCGCCGGTGAGCACGTTCTTCCTGGCGGTCGGACTTGTGCTTGTAGTGGAGGGGCTGGCCTATGCGCTGGCCCCTTCTTTTATCCGGCGCATGGCCGAGCAGCTTCCCCGTCTCGCCGATGAGCACCTGCGCATTTTTGGCGTGGCGGCGCTGGCGATCGGCGTCGGTCTGGTCTATCTGGCGAGGCACCTTTGATACGCCGGATCGTGCTAAAACGAACACAGGGCTGGATGTGCCGCGTCAGTGCCATATCTGCTTATCCGGTGGCGAAGAAACAGTGTCGTTCAAGGAGACCGTCTCAATGAGAAGAATTCGTTTTCGCTCTGTGCGAATGGCATTGGCAGCGGCTATGCTGGTGGCATCCCCGATGGTGGCGCCGGCCTATTCGCAATCGGCGCCCGGGCCTGTGTCGGTTGCCGACCTGGCCGAGGGACTGCTCGACGCCGTGGTCAACATTTCCACCTCGCAGAATGTTGGCGGCGGGCGCACGCAGCCGCGGATGCGGGCACCGGAAGGCTCGCCCTTCCAGGATTTCTTTGATGAATTCTTCAACGACCGGCAGGGGCAGGGACCACGCAACCGCAAGGTTTCATCCCTCGGCTCGGGTTTTGTCATTGATGCCGAGCAAGGCATCATCGTCACCAACAATCACGTCATCGAAGGCGCCGACGACATCGAGGTCAACTTCGCTGATGGATCGAAGCTCAAGGCCGAACTGGTCGGTGCCGATTCCAAGACCGATCTGGCGGTGCTCAAGGTCGAGCCGGTCAAGCCGCTGACCGAGGTGCCGCTCGGAAAATCCGAACAGATGCGCATCGGCGACTGGGTGATGGCCATCGGCAATCCCTTCGGGCTCGGCGGCACCGTGACCGTGGGCATCATTTCGGCGCGCGGACGCGACATCAATTCCGGCCCTTACGACAATTTCATCCAGACCGACGCCGCCATCAACCGCGGCAATTCCGGTGGTCCGCTGTTCAACATGTATGGCGAGGTGATCGGCATCAACACGGCGATCATCTCTCCCTCGGGCGGCTCGATCGGCATCGGTTTTGCCGTGCCGACGGAACTCGCGGTCAACGTCATCGACCAGTTGCGCGAGTTCGGCGAAACCCGCCGCGGCTGGCTCGGCGTGCGCATTCAGCCGGTTACCGACGAGATCGCCGAAAGCCTCGGCATGGCTGAAACCAAGGGCGCGCTGGTCGCCGGCGTCATCCGTGGTGGCCCGGTCGACGACGGGTCCATCGAGCCGGGCGATGTAATCATCCGGTTTGACGGCAAGGATGTCGACAACATGCGGGATTTGCCCCGGGTCGTCGCAGAAAGTCCGGTCGGCAAGGCCGTCGATGTCGTTGTCATTCGCAAGGGCGAGGAGCAAACCGTCAAGGTCACGCTCGGCCGGCTCGAGGACAGCGAACAGCAGGCAGGTCTCGATGATGGCGGCGAGGACGGGTCCGGCCTGCCCGATGCGGTCACCACCGTCGATGTGCTGGGCATGACGCTGGCTGAACTCGATGACGAAGGCCGTCAGGAGTTTGCCATCGCCGACGATGTCGAAGGCGTGGTCATCACCGCCGTGGATCCGGATTCGGCGGCTGCGGAGAAGCGGATTGAACCCGGTGACGTGATTGTCGAGATCGCCCAGGAGGTGGTGGCGACGCCGCAGGACGTGGAAGAGCGGATTGCCGCACTGAGGCAGGACGGCCGCCGCAACGCGCTGCTGATGCTCGCAGGACGGACCGGCGAACTGCGTTTCGTGACCGTTCGCATGGATTGATCCAGCCGGATTTGGGCATGGAAGAAAAGGCGGCCGGTGAGCCGCCTTTTTTGTGACCGGTCCTTCGTGCGAAACCTGTTTCGAGTTGTTCGTGTGGCCGGCTGATGCCTTCAGGCGGCCAATCCGGTCCAAGCGACTTTCCATGCCAGATCCACTGTCCCGGAGGGTCAATCCCGCTCTCCTGATCCCGGCCGGCGGATCAAGCGGTTCACCGAATTGATTTGTGTCCGGTCCGGATTGATGATTGCATGCGGCAGGTTCAAGTTTGGTCCCTGTGGCCTGTTGTGCCGGACCGGGACCTGGACAATGCGTTTGGAGCGGAGACTGTAATGGCAGAATCGGGCGACGCTGAAGGCAGACGGTTTCAACTCGTTCTCATCAAGCCGTCCCACTACGACGATGACGGATATGTTATCCGCTGGTGGAGGTCGATGATCCCGTCGAACTCCCTGGCCGCCGTCTACGGCATCGCTGTCGATTGCGCCGAGCGGGAAGTGCTTGGCCCCGGGGTTGGCATCGACATCGTGGCGATTGATGAGGTCAACACTCGTATCGACATAGCCGGACTCCTGAAGCGGTTCGAGCGCAACGGCAATTTCGGGCTCGTCGCCCTTGTCGGCGTCCAGTCCAATCAGTATCCTCGCGCCCTTGATCTGGCACGGCCGTTCCGCGAAGCCGGACTGCCTGTGTCCATGGGCGGGTTTCATGTCTCGGGCTGTCTGTCCATGCTCGACGGCAAGGCCGTGGGACTGGACCAGTGCCGGGAAATGGGCGTCTCCATGTTCGCCGGCGAGGCTGAAGGTCGCCTCGACGTTGTGCTGCGCGATGCGGCCGCCGGCACACTCGAGCCGGTCTACAATTTCCTCAATGATCTTCCCAATATCGGCGGCACCCCTGTGCCCTTCCTGCCCAAGGACAATGTCCAGCATACTCTGGGTCTGAGCACCAGCTTCGATGCCGGAAGAGGCTGCCCCTACCAGTGCTCCTTCTGCACGATCATCAATGTCCAGGGTCGCAAGTCACGCTTCCGCTCGGCCGATGACGTCGAGAAACTGGTGCGCATGAACTGGGCGCAGGGCATCCACAAGTTCTTCATCACCGACGACAACTTCGCCCGCAACCGCGACTGGGAGGCGATTTTCGATCGCCTCATCGAGCTCAGGGAGAATGACGGCATCCCGCTTGGCCTGATGATCCAGGTCGACACGCTGTGCCACAAGATCGATAACTTCATCGAGAAGGCAAAGCGGGCCGGGGTGACGCGGGTCTTCATCGGGCTCGAAAATGTCAATCCGGACAATCTGGCAGCCGCCAAGAAGCGCCAGAACAAGATCACCGAATACCGCCACATGCTACTCGCCTGGAAGGCGCAGGGCATCATCACGATTGCCGGATACATCCTGGGTTTTCCCGCCGACACCCCTGAGACGATCCGGCGCGACATCGCCATCATCCAGAACGAGTTGCCGCTCGACATCGTCGAGTTCTTCTGCCTGACGCCCTTGCCCGGGTCGGAAGATCACCAGGTCTTGTGGAAGGCGGGCGCCGAGATGGATCCCGACCTGAACATTTATGACGTGGAACACATCTGCATGGCGCACCCGAACATGAGCAAGGCGGAATGGGAAGGCATCTATCGCGAGGCCTGGTCACTCTACTACACGCCTGAGCACATGCGCACACTTCTGCGCCGGGCTGTGGCGACCGGGGTTCCGTTGCACAGCCTGGTCAAGCTCCTGGTCACATTCGCGACCGCCGTGCCGCTTGAAAATATCCATCCGCTGCAGACCGGGATCCTGCGGCTGATGCATCCCTCAGAACGCCGCCCGGGTCTGCCGCGGGAAAACCCGTTTGTCTTCTGGCCGCGGTTCATCTGGCAGAGCCTGCGCAAGAACGCCCTCATCATCGGCAGGATTGTCCACCTTTCGGTCGTTGCCCACCGGATTTCACGGCGGGATGACGCGAAGCGCTACATGGACCAGGCCCTGACACCCGTCGACGATCATGATGACGAAACGCTGGACCTCCTCACCAAGACCACCGGTGGGGCAACCGCCGTGGCCCATCTCAAGAACGTTGCCCGGCTCACAACGGTCTCCAAGGCCGGTTGAGACCGACAGCCGAGACTGCATGCTCCCGTGATCTTGGCCAGCGGGCCTGTCCGCTTGCTGTAGCTCTAGGGCTGCAAGGGCAGGGGGCTTGGAGCCGGTCATCTTTAGATGGAATCGTTTTGACCCAGGGATTTCGTGATCTGGCCGGGAGCGGCAGGCGACGCGGCGCCAGCTTCGTCAAAATCCTCGCCCGGCGCACTTCATCGCGCTTGCGGTTTTTCCTGGTAGGCACGAAAAACCCTGTCCACCAAACCGCCGCCAGCTAAAGATGATTGGCTCTAGCTGCGGGGATCGTCCGGCAGCATCTTGTAATAGACATGCCGGATCAGCTGCGGATGACTTTGCGGGACGTTGGGATGGTCGAAATCGAGCTCCGGCCTCGCCGTCATGCCGATGCGCCGCATCACCGCTGTCGAGCGATGATTGCCGGCCACCGCGAAACTGATGATCCGTTCAAGGCCGAGCTTGTCGAAGCCGAAATCGCGCCAGGCCCGCGCGGCTTCGCTGGCAATGCCCTTGCCCCAGAACTGCGGCGCCATCCGCCAGCCGATTTCCACGGTTCCGTCCGCTACGCCCGGCACGTTTCGTGTCGCGTTCAGCCCCGCGAAGCCGGCGGTCTCTCCCGTCGAGGCAATCTCGATCGCCGCCAGGCCGAAGCCGTTCCTCGTGATCCCGTCCGCAAGCTGATCCATCATCTGGTCCGAGTCCGCACGGCCGCGGCGCATCGGGAAGAACTCCATCACCCGGTCGTCGGAATTGATCAGGTGAAACAGCTCGCGGTCGCTCTCCCGCCAGTTCCGCAGGATCAGCCGCTCGGTCCTGAGCGGCATCATGAGGTGACGAAATCGGCCCGCCGGTAGCCCTGCAGGTAGAGCAGCGCGGTCAGGTCGCCGTGATCGATGCGGATATCGGCCTGCGCCGCCACCGAAGGCTTGGCATGCAGCGCGACGCCCGATCCCGCCCGCTCGAGCATGCCCAGATCATTTGCGCCGTCGCCCACGGCAATCGCGTCGGACGGATCGAGATTGAGCCGGCCGGCGATCTCCTCGAGCGCATCGACCTTGGCCTGCTTGCCGAGGATCGGTTCGCGTACCGTTCCGCTGAGGACGCCGTTGTCGCTTTCAAGCACATTTGCGCGGTTTTCATCAAAGCCGATCATCCCGCCGACGACCGATGTGAACGCGGTGAAGCCGCCGGACACAAGCGCGGTATAGGCGCGGTTTGCCCGCATCGTGCTGACCAGCTCGCGTCCCCCGGGCGTCAGCGTGATGCGGCTGTCGATCACCCTGGCAATCACGTCGACCGGCAGGCCCTTGAGCAGCGCCACCCGCTCCCTCAGCGCCGGCTCGAAGGCGATTTCTCCGTTCATCGCCCGCGCGGTGATTTTCGAGACCTTGTCCTTCAAGCCGACCTCGGCTGCCAGTTCATCGATGCATTCCTGGCCGATCATGGTCGAATCCATGTCCGCGATCAGCAGCTTCTTGCGTCTGGTCTCGGCAAACTGCACGGCCACGTCCACCGGCTGGTCACCGATCACGTCCCTGATCCTGGCCAGCGCAGTCTCCGCGGAAACATCGTTCTTGAGCGCGATGTCGCAGGCCACGCCATCGGCAAGCCAGTAGAGACCGGCGCCGTCCACCGAAGTGACGGCGGCTTCCCCGAGCGCTTGCGTGAGAACAGGGTTTGACGGATTGGCGACAAGCGTGGCAACGAGAGCCATGATGGAAATACTCCAGGAGCAGAAGAACGGGAATGTCTCGGCGGTTCTGATAGCCGGGCCGACCGCCAGCGGCAAGTCCGCCCTGGCGCTCGCGATCGCGCGCGAGCTGGGGGGCGAGATCGTCAACGCCGATTCCATGCAGGTCTATGGCGTGCTCGATCGCCTGACCGCGCGGCCTGCGGTGGATGATCTCAACACGGTTCCGCACCATCTTTACGGCCACGTGCCGCCGGGATCGCTTTACTCCACGGGCATCTGGCTCGATCAGGCAACCGAGGCCATCGCCGGCATCAGGGCGCGCGGCGCGGTGCCGGTGGTCGTTGGCGGTACCGGACTTTACTTCCGCGCGCTCACCGGCGGTCTGTCCGACATGCCGGCCATTCCCGAGCCAATCCGCCAAGAATTGCGCGCCCGGCTGGAGACGGAAGGCGTCGAGGCGCTGCATCGCGAACTTGCCCGGCTCGATCCACGGATGGCCGAACGGCTGCGTCCGGCAGACCGCCAGCGCATTCTGCGCGCGCTGGAAGTGGTTCGCGCCAGCGGCCGCTCGATCACCGAGTTCCAGGGGCGCGGCGGCGCAAGCATAGTCGATCCACGAAGCGCCCGATGCATCGTGCTCGACCCCGAAAGACCTGTGCTGCACGCGCGCATCAATGCCCGTTTCGCACGCATGGTCGAGGAGGGGGCGCTCGACGAGGTCAGGGCACTGCTTGCGCTCGAGGTCCCGCCGCTGCATCCGGCGATGAAGGCCATAGGTGTGCGTCAGCTCGCAGATTACCTTGCCGGTCACACATCGCTTGAACGTGCGGTTGAACTTTCAACCGCCGCCACCCGGCAATACGCAAAGCGGCAGATGACCTGGTTTCGAAACCAAATGGGCGATGAATGGCAAAGAACAGGATAGTGACCTGCCGACTATGCTTGTCATCTTGCGATCTGAACTGAATTGTTAAGTCAAACATAAGGGGTTGGCATTAGTCTTCCATCCACGATGTTTGATTTCAGTTGGGACAATGCGTTTTCACAAGGCTGAGCTGTTTCTGTTTTTGCTGATGCTGCTGATCGGGATCGGCGGTTTTTTCTCGTGGGCGGCCTTTTCCGCTGCGACCGGCGGGATTGTGGTTGGCGGCGTCGAAACGGCAGCGAACTTCGCCTTCATGGGCGCGGTGCTCAGCGCGTTGGCTGTGGTCTGCGGCTCTCTGCTGGTTTTCCCGATCATGACCCGAAGCCTGCGCGAGCGCGGCACCTTGCAGCGCATGACCGAATCTCTCTCGGTCCGCTCGCAGTCCCTGGAGCATGCCGCCGTCACCGACGGCCTGACCGGAATGTACAACCGCCGCTATTTTGACGAGGCGCTTGCCGAATATCTTCAGGCTTTCGGGCAGATCGACAAGCCGATCGGCATGGTCATTCTCGATCTCGATCACTTCAAGAAGGTCAATGACACCCATGGCCACGATGTCGGCGACGAGGTCTTGCGTCAGGTGGCGGATTGCCTGCAGGTCTTCACCCGGTATCACGATGTTCTCGCCCGGCTCGGTGGAGAGGAATTTGCCATCCTGTCCCCTAACATCAACGAACGGCAATTGTTCAACCTGTCCGACCGGATTCGCCAGGCGGTTTCAGATCTCAGGATCATCGATGGCAATGTCACGCTGAGGGTCACCGTCAGCGCCGGGCTTGCGATCTGGGATGGCGTGGAAAGCGGTGAGGAACTCTATCGCCGCGCCGACAAGCAGCTCTACGAGGCCAAGCGCAAGGGCCGCAACCGCGTCTGCGCCGCCTGAAAGCCGCCACGAGCAGAAACAACGCCCTAGTCCATCGGCCAGACGACGGAGAGTCCGGCATTTTCATAAATTAAGGCAAGCGCGGGCCATTTTGACCATGAGGGCCGGTCGTTCGGTGTCAGTCCTTGAGCAGCGAGGACAGCGGCTTTTTCAGCAAAGTCGAGCGAATCGAGTTGAGTTCGTGGCGCGGCGTTGCCGGCGGCGCGGGCCTGTAGTCGCCTGAAGCCGTGCCGGTTTCGCCACCAAATCTCTGCGGCGGTGGTGCGGCGGCTGGTACTCCTGCCTGCGAATGATCGGCATGCCCCAGATCGGTGCTCCGGCGCATCGCCGGCGCGTCGCCGAATTCATCTGCAGGATCGATCGAAGGCATCTGCGGCTTGATCGATGAGGGCTGCGGCCTGTGCGGATCGGGTGCGGGCGCATAGGTCTTCGCGGATTCATCGATATGACGCATGCGCATGACGATCTTGCCCAGGTCGACCGTGTTCGGATCGCCGCGATGCACCGGCTGCAACCCGGAATTCGCCCGCGGCAGCACTTCTTCGGGCACCCGCTCGAACACCATTCGCATTGGAACGGCAACAGCCTCGCCGAAGGCAATCGCTTCGCCGTTGCCGATCGATGACAGGAAGCTCATGGTAGAGGCGGACGAGTCCGGAATGGCCGAACGGATGATGTCCTGGTCACGGTCGTTGGAGAGCCGCATGGCAAACACGGTGGAACACTGCGACAGGATGGTCGGATCGAGTTCGCCCGGACGCTGGGTGATCACGCCGAGGCTGACGCCGTATTTGCGGCCTTCCTTGGCGATCCGGGAGATGGCCTGGCGCGTCGGAAAGAAACCGAGTTTCGGATCGGCGGGAACGTAGCGGTGCGCCTCTTCGCAGACCACGAGAATGCGCACGCCGCCCGCACTCCACAGCGCGATCTCGAAGGCCATCCGGCACAGGATCGAGGCCACCGAATTGACCACTTCGGACGGGATGCCCGCCAGCTGGAAGGTGGTCACCGGCTTGCCTTCCCCGGGAATGCGGAAGATGTGGCTGATGGTGGTCAGGATGGTGTCGTGGATCGTGTTCGAGGAGAACATGAACTCGTAGCGCGGATCGTTGATCGCGGCCTGGATCCGCACCTTGAGCGAACGCAGATGCGGCTTTTCGGCCCGGCCTTCGAGCTTGCCGATGCGCTCGTCGATCAGCGCCAGCAGGTCTGCGACCCGGTAGGGAACCGGCGTGTCGGCTGTCAGCGATGATTTTTCCGGCCCTCGGCGGATCAGCGTCGTGTCGGTGGTCCCCTTGAACATCCGTTTGGCTTCCGGGATCAGATCGCGCAGGACGTCGATTTCCTCGGCGATGGCCGGACGGCCGCGGAACAGGACCTCGGTGAATTCCTCGAGTTTGAACAGCCAGAACGGCAGGTCAAGCGTATCGGTGTCGATCACCACGGACTTGCTCGGAAACGCCGCCGCGAACTCGTTGTGCGGATCGAGAATGAGAACCCTGAGCGAAGGATCGGCGATCAGCGCCTTGTTGAGCAGCAACGTCACCGCCGTGGTCTTGCCGACGCCAGTGGTGCCGACAACGGCGAAGTGCCGCGACAACAGCGACGGAATATGAATGAGTGCGCCCAGAGAGGTGTCCTGCGTCAGCTTGCCGATGACTGCAGTGTCGCTGACACCCGGATCGTAGATGACTGCAAGATCCGCGGAGCGCATCCGGTGCGCCACCGCCCCGAGATAGGGATAATGCGTGATGCCGGCGCTGAATTCCGGTTTGCCGGTAATGCCGGTATGGATCTCGCCAACCAGCTCGACTTCGATGTGCATGACGTTTTCATCGGATTCCGACCATGCGGTCGATGCGGTCTCCATCGAGCAGACAAGCGCCACCACACGGTTGGTGCCGACGCTGATCGAGATCAGCCGCCCCACCGACCAGAGTTCGGCCAGGCCGTTGCCGTCCTTGCCTGCGATCGCGCTGACCGTCGCCTTGGAACCGGAGCAGCCGACCACGCGGCCCATGAGCCGGCTTCCGGGCGGGTAGGTGCCACGGCGCGCGCGGCCGTCCTCCTCGTCAGGAGCCGGTGATGTCATGTCGTTGTCTGTGGTCTGTCCATTATCCATCCCGGCCACCATCGCATCCCCGGGTTAATGGGGAGTTGCGGCTTCTTGCAATTGGAGGGTTTGAGCCGGATTTTCTCGCAATTAATCCGTTGACGCGGGGTGTGCGAGGCGATACGAGTTTGATCATGAACAAGATCGCGAACATTCTCGTGGTAGGACCGCGCATGGGCAGGGTGGCGTAGCCACCCGGCGAAAGCTCCCATGCGCGAAACACAGGCTCCTCCGGGGGCCTTTTTTTATGGCTTGAACCGGGTTATTGAGCCCGGCACACAGACGGGAAAAGGGGTCAGGCGAAATGGCCGGCAAGCAGATGGAAATGACAGGCGCGGAAATGGTTCTGCAGGCGCTCAAGGACAACGGCGTCGAGCATATCTTCGGATATCCCGGCGGAGCGGTTCTGCCGATCTACGATGAACTGCACCAGCAGGATGACATCGAGCACATCCTCGTGCGCCACGAGCAGGGCGCCGGCCACATGGCGGAAGGCTATGCCCGCTCCACCGGCAAGCCTGGCGTCGTTCTCGTCACCTCCGGTCCCGGCGCCACCAATGTGGTCACCGCGCTGCAGGACGCGCTGATGGATTCGATCCCGCTGGTCTGCCTCACCGGCCAGGTTCCCACCTCGCTGATCGGCTCGGACGCCTTCCAGGAATGCGACACCGTCGGCATCACCCGGCCATGCACCAAGCACAACTGGCTGGTCAAGGACGTCAACCAGCTCTCCCGCGTCATCCACGAGGCCTTCCGCATCGCCACCACCGGCCGCCCCGGACCGGTTGTGGTCGACATCCCCAAGGATGTTCAGTTCGCCACCGGCATCTACACCCCGCCGTCGCCGGTGATCGAACAGAAAAGCTATCAGCCCAAGCTCTCCGGCGATCTCGAGAAGATCCGCGCCGCCATCGATCTGATGGCCGGCGCCAAGCGTCCGATCATCTATTCGGGCGGCGGCGTCATCAATTCCGGCCGCGAAGCCAGCCAGTTGCTGCGCGAACTGGTCGAACTCACCGGTTTCCCGATCACCTCGACCCTGATGGGCCTGGGCGCCTATCCCGCCTCGGGCAAGAACTGGATGGGCATGCTGGGCATGCACGGCACCTATGAAGCCAACATGGCGATGCATGATTGCGATGTCATGATCTGCATCGGCGCCCGCTTCGATGACCGCATCACCGGCCGGCTCGATGCGTTCTCGCCCAACTCGAAAAAGATCCACATCGACATCGATCCGTCCTCGATCAACAAGAATGTCCACACCGATATCGGCATTCTCGGCGACATCGGCCACGTTCTTGAGGACATGGTGCGCCTTTGGCGGGCTTCCAAGAAGACCGACCGCAGTCAGCTCGCCGACTGGTGGACCCAGATTGCCAAGTGGAAGGGCCGCAACTCGCTGGCCTATCCGTCCAACAAGGACGTGATCATGCCGCAATACGCGATCCAGCGGCTTTATGAACTGACCAAGAACCGTGACACCTACATCACCACCGAGGTCGGTCAGCACCAGATGTGGGCGGCGCAGTTCTATGGTTTCGAGGAGCCCAACCGCTGGATGACATCGGGCGGCCTGGGCACCATGGGCTATGGTTTCCCGGCTGCCGTCGGCGTTCAGGTCGCCCATCGCGACAGCCTGGTCATCGACATTGCCGGCGATGCCTCGATCCAGATGTGCATCCAGGAGATGTCCTGCGCGGTCCAGTATGAGCTGCCGGTCAAGATCTTCATCCTCAACAACCAGTACATGGGCATGGTCCGGCAGTGGCAGCAGCTGCTGCACGGAAACCGCCTGTCGCATTCCTACACCGAATCCATGCCGGATTTCGTCATGCTGGCGGAAGCCTATGGCGGCGTCGGCATCCGCTGCGACAAGCCCGACGACCTCGACGGCGCGATCCAGCAGATGATCGACACGCCGCGTCCGGTGATCTTCGATTGCCGTGTTGCAGCGCTCGCCAACTGCTTCCCGATGATCCCCTCGGGCAAGGCGCACAACGAGATGCTGCTGCCCGACGAGGCCACCGACGAAGCCGTCGCCAACGCCATTGATGCCAAGGGCCGCGCGCTCGTATGAGCCGCGCCCGTTACAGGAACTGATCCCATGAACGCTCAGCACCAGCCCACCGGTTCGGCCTACTTCATCGCCGCCGAAACCGCCCGCCCGGAAAGCCACACGCTATCGGTCCTCGTCGACAACGAGCCCGGCGTCCTCGCCCGTGTCATCGGCCTGTTTTCAGGCCGCGGCTACAACATCGAGAGCCTGACGGTCTCCGAGACCGAACACGAGGCGCACCTGTCGCGCATCACCATCGTCACCACCGCCACCCCGAACGTGCTCGAGCAGATCAAGTCGCAGCTCGAGCGCATCGTGCCGGTCCACCGGGTGGTCGATCTTACCGTCCGTTCCGCCGAACTCGGCCATGACAAGCCGCTCGAACGCGAACTGGCGCTGATCAAGGTCTCAGGCACCGGCGACAACCGGGTCGAGGCCTTGCGCCTGGCCGACGCTTTCCGCGCCCAGGTGATCGACGCCAACACCGAGCATTTCATCTTCGAGATCACCGGCCGCGTCTCCAAGATCGAACAGTTCATCGCGATCATGCGCCCGCTTGGCCTGGTCGAGATCTGCCGCACCGGCATCGCCGCCATGAACCGCGGCCCGCAGGGGATGTAGTCAGCGGTCTTTCAGATCATCTGAAGCGGTTCGCGCGAGCGCGGCGGCGGGAACATCCGGTCGAGCTCGGCCAGTTGCTCCCCGCTGAGATCGATATCGGCACTGGCGCGGTTCTCGGCCACCCGGTCCGGGCTTGATGACTTCGGAATGGCGATGGCGTTGTCGCGGCCAAGCAGGAAGGCCAGCGCCAGCTGCGCCGGTGTGACGCCGAGCTGTCCGGCCATCTTTCCCAGGCCCGGATGGCGCATCAAGCGGCCTTCATCGAGCGGCGAATAGGCCATCAGCGGCATTGTCAGTTCCTGCATCCAGGGCATGAGATCGAACTCGATGCCCCGCGTCGACAGGTTGTAGAGCACCTGATTGGCGGCGCAGTTGCCGCCGCCCGGGACGGCGGACAGCTGCCGCATGGCCAGAGTGTCGAAATTGGACACGCCCCAGCGGACGATCTTGCCGGCGCCGCGCAATTCCTCGAAAGCTGCTACCGTTTCACGCAGCGGGTGCCGACCGGGCCAGTGCAGCAGGTAGAGATCGATCCGGTCGGTCCCCAACCGCCTGAGGCTGGCCTCGCAGGCGGCAACCGTGCCCTTGTGGCTGGCATTGGACGGCAGCACCTTGGAGACGAGGAAAACCTCGTCGCGCCGGCCCCGTATGGCCTCGCCGGTCACACTTTCCGCGCCGCCATCGGCATACATCTCAGCCGTATCGATCAGCGTCATTCCGCACTCGATACCCGCCTGCAGGGCGCGGACTTCCGCGGCGGAGTCCTTGCGGCTTTCACCCATGTGCCAGGTCCCGAGCCCGAGGGCAGGAACCTCGGTCCCGTCCGCAAAGCGCGCCTGAGGTATCGGCTGGGTCATGAAGCTCTCCTTCGGCCTGTTCTATCAATATTTTCAAACGGTCGGATCAGCATTTTTTGATTGTCTCGTTTCCCCGCTCGGCTATCAAGCATAGGCTGGTCAGTATCCGGAGGGAAAGAACATGGCAGTCGAAACCTTCCTGACGCTGATCGCCTTTGCGTTCGTCGCCGGGGGCACGCCGGGGCCCAACACCATGATGCTGTTCAGCTCGGGCGTGAATTTCGGCTTCCGCAACACCGTGCCGCACATGTTCGGTATCGGTATCGGCTTCCTGCTTCTCGTTCTGGGTGTTGGCTTCGGGCTTGGTGCACTGCTGACCACCTTTCCCGCGCTCTATCTGGTTCTCAAGATTCTGGGCGGCAGCTATCTTGTCTACATAGCCTGGCGGATCGCCAGAACTGACACGCTGCCGGAGGCCAAGGCCGGCGCGCGGCCGATGACTTTTCTCGAGGCGGCTGCGTTCCAGTGGGTCAATCCCAAGGCGTGGGTGATGCTGGTCACTGCCATGGGAATCTACACCGATCCGGACCACTATGCCGATACCGTGATGCTGATCTTCCTTGCCTTCGCCATTGCCACCGTGCCTTGCGTGATGGCCTGGGCCGGTTTCGGCTCGGTGCTCAGGGCCTGGCTGGCTGATCCGGTGCGGCTGAAATGGTTCAACATCACGATGGCTTTGTTGCTGGTGGCGAGCCTCTGGCCGATGCTGCGCTAGGGCTCGAAAGGGATTGCACGGCTCTCTCGCTCGGCGTCGTCACGGCGCTCGCACTTGTGTCCGGTTTCCATCACATCTTCGAATGCGGACATGACGACAATTTGCTTGTCTCCTCCGGGAGCTCATCTATCAAGCAGGAGCCGGCATTCAGCCGGCGGGAACAGCCATGGCACTGGAAACCTTTCTGTCGCTGATCGTATTCGCCTTCGTCACCTCGGTGACGCCGGGGCCGAACAACATGATGCTGTTTGCCTCTGGCGTGAATTTCGGCATCCGCCGCACGGTTCCGCACATGGTCGGCATCGGAGTCGGGTTCTTTTCGCTGCTGCTGGGTGTCGGCTTCGGCCTGGGCGCGCTGCTGGAAACCTCACCCGTCCTTTACACAGCGCTCAAATTCGCCGGCGCCACCTATCTTCTCTTCATCGCATGGAAGATCGGCAGTTCGCGGGCGCTTCCCGACGGCAGGGTGGGCGCCTCTCCGATGACGCTGATGCAGGCAGCAGGCTTCCAATGGGTCAACCCCAAGGCCTGGGTGATGGCGGTCACGGCCATGGCGGTCTACACCAACCCGGACAACCACACCTTCACCGTGCTGCTCGTCGGTCTTGCCTTTACGCTCACCAATTTCCCCAGCGTGTCGATCTGGGCCGGTTTCGGCTCGGCGCTGAGATCCTGGCTGTCCGATCCGGTGCGGCTCAAATGGTTCAATATCACCATGGCCGTGCTTCTGGTTCTGAGCCTCTGGCCGATGTTGCGGTAGCGCTTGCGGAGGATTAACCTGCCATCATGACAGACAATCATCACTACCATGACCATGATCACCACCACGACAACGAGCTCGATCCGTTCGCGGCCCGCGTCAAGGCGCTCGAGACGATCCTGACCGAGAAGGGTCTGATCGACCCGGCTGCCATCGACGCCATTGTCGAGACCTACGAGCACAAGGTCGGCCCGCGCAACGGCGCGCGTGTTGTGGCGAAAGCCTGGGCGGAACCGGACTTCGCCGAATGGCTCGCCCGCGACGCCACCGCGGCCATCGCTTCGCTCGGCTACACTGGGCGCCAGGGCGAGCACATGCAGGCGGTGTTCAACACCCCCGACACCCACAATCTCGTCGTCTGCACGCTGTGCTCCTGTTATCCCTGGACCGTGCTCGGCGTGCCGCCGGTCTGGTACAAGGCGCCGCCCTACCGCAGCCAGGCGGTGATCAATCCGCGCGGCGTGCTGGCCGAATTCGGCCTCAAGCTACCAGAGGACACGCGCATCCGGGTGTGGGATTCCACCGCCGAGCTGCGCTACATGGTGGTGCCGATGCGCCCGGTGGAAACAGAGGGGCTGAGTGAGGATGAACTTGCCCGTCTGGTCACCCGCGACTCGATGATCGGCACTGGCCTTCCACTCAGGCCCGGATCGCTCGGTCCCGGCGCGCTGTGGCCGCCCGAGGCCGATCCCGGAGCCGGGATATGAACGGCCCGCACGATCTCGGCGGACAGATGGGTTTCGGCCCGGTCGCGCCGGAAACCGACGAGCCGGTGTTTCATGCCGACTGGGAGCGCCGCGCGCTCGGCGTCACGCTGGCATCGGGCACGCTCGGCGCCTGGACCATCGATGAAAGCCGCCATGCCCGCGAAAGCCTGCATCCGGCGACCTATTATTCGGCGAGCTATTACGAGATCTGGATCCGGGCGCTGGAAGCCCTGCTCGAGCGGCACGGCTTTGTCTCCGCCGACGAGCTTGCGGCCGGCCACAGGATCTGGCCCGGCGTGACGCCCAAGCGCGTGCTGCATCCGGCCGACGTCGCGGGCGTGCTCGCCCGGGGAGGTCCCTGCAACCGCGCGGTCGAGGCAGCACCAAAATTTGCCGCAGGGGGCCGGGTCCGCACCATCAACGAACACCCTGAGGGCCACACCCGGCTTCCGCGCTACGCCCGCGGCAAGCTCGGCTTGATCGAGGCGGTGCGCGAGGGGTTTGTCTTCCCCGACACCAATGCCCACGCCAAGGGCGAGGCGCCGCAGCATGTCTACACCGTCAGCTTCGACGGGCGCGAACTCTGGGGGCAGGGCGCCGATCCGGCGCTCACCGTGTCGATCGATGCCTGGGAGAGCTATCTTGAGCCCGTCTGATCCCGCAGCTTCTTCCCGACCGCGGTTTGAACTTCCTCCCGGCACCGGGCCCGACGAGCCGGTCTTCGCTGAACCCTGGCAAGCGCAGGCCTTTGCGCTTGTGGTCGCGCTGCATCAGCGCGGCCTGTTCAGCTGGAGCGAATGGGCGGCTGAATTGTCGAAGCAGATAGCCCGGCCCGGAGCGGCCCAGGACGGCAGTGATTATTACCAGCACTGGCTTTCAGCGCTGGAAGTCCTTTTGTCGGAAAAGGGCGTGGCCGGTCCGGACAGGATCGACGCCGTCTCCGCCTCCTGGCAGCGCGCCGCGCATGCCACGCCGCACGGGCAACCGATCCTGCTCGAGAACGATCCGGAGCGGCGTTAAGCCTGAAACGAGGGTGGGCGCAGCCTGCTTGTCTGGCTTTGGCGAACGGCACCCTCGGTCGTCTCGGACATTCACACTGTCACGTGTCTCCGGGCTCAATCGAGCCATGCGGGTGTCTGGTTGAAGGGCGTGCCAAACCGCGCCAGCCACAGGCTGCGGGCGATGCGCCGGGCCACGACCGTGATCGGTCCGGCGGTCGGCGGCGCGAACAGCGTCGAAGTCGTGCTCTCAAACAGCTCCAGCCAAAGCCGGAAATCATCCTCTTCGAGGTCCGGCAATCCGTTGTGCTTGACCACCGGCTGCCCGGAATACTCGCCCGAATGCAGCAACACCGAGCGCCAGAACCTGTTCATCCGGTCCAGATGCACGTCCCATTTGCCCGCCAGCCGCTCCTCGAACAGCGGCCCCAGGCGCGGATGGGCCTGGATATCGCCGTAAAACCGGTCGACCAGCAGGCCGATCTCGCGCGGCGAAATCTCGACCACCGGTGTGCGCGGCCGAGCCGGACGGGCGGTGATGACGACAGGTGCAGGCCGGTCAGCCATAAAATTTGAGTGCGATCAGCAGCGTAACCGCTCCCCAGAAGCACATGTTGACGAAGGAGCGGATCAATCCGCCATCCTCTTCCACGGTGATTCCGATCTTGCGGCGGACCAGGTCGCCCGGGAGCAGGAACAGCCAAAGCAGTGTTTTCATGTCGATCTCTTTTCTGGTATTTGAATTACCACTATTCCATCGTGGCGAGAAATGCAATATATGAAATACCACTATTGAGGATTCCCATGCGGCTCACCCTGCACACTGATTACGCATTTCGGGTTCTGATGGCGCTGGCGCGGGCGCCCGACAAGGTGAAGTCGGTCGATGATCTGGCCCAGGAATTTGATGTTTCCAGGCACCATCTG
Source organism: Parahoeflea alexandrii (assembly GCF_024105735.1). Classification (GTDB taxonomy): domain Bacteria; phylum Pseudomonadota; class Alphaproteobacteria; order Rhizobiales; family Rhizobiaceae; genus Hoeflea; species Hoeflea alexandrii. The sequence continues at coordinate 401,238 of NZ_JAAAML010000003.1, forward strand.
ATGAAGGTCGCCCAGAACCTGACCGCCGGTGGTTTTGTCACCACCGTTCGGGGCCGCAAGGGCGGATTGCGCCTGGCCGTGCCCGCGCGTGAGATCAACCTCAGGGCTGTGGCATTGCACATGGAGCCTGATTTCAACATCGCCGGTTGCTTTGGCGACGAGCAGTGCTCGTTCCTGCCGCGCTGCGGCCTCAAGGGCGTGCTCGGCCAGGCCAAGCTTGCCTTCCTGCAGACGCTCGGAAAGCACGATCTGGACTCGATCCTTTAGCGTTGCCCTTGTGCAACGCCCGCCACCCGGCCAATCTCCGCTTCTTCGGCGCGCCGGTCCGCCGATGCAAGACTTGTTGAAACAGGATCCGCGCATGCCACTGAAGATCACCATTCGGCCAATCCGGCACCAGGACCACGAGGAGTGGAAGGCTCTGTGGAAGGACTACAATGCATTCTACGGGCGCGAGGGCGCCAGCGCTTTGCCTGAAGACGTGATCCAGGCCACCTGGAACCGGCTGATGTCGGAAGCTGGGCCGGTCCATGGTCTTGTTGCAGAATCCGAACGCCGCCTCGTCGGATTTGCCCATATCATCTTTCACCCCAACACCATCCACATCGAAGACACCTGTTATCTCCAGGACCTGTTCACGGAAACGGAATGTCGCGGGCGCGGCGTCGCCCGGCAATTGGTCGGGGCCGTCTATGAGATCTGCCAGAGCAGAGGTGTGTCCAGTGTCTACTGGCACACGCATGCGTCGAATACGGCCGCCCGGCTGCTCTATGACAAGCTCGCGACAAACACCGGTTTTCTGGTCTATCGCGCAAAAGCCTGACAGTCTTCGCGGCGCATTTGCCGGGTCGCTTAGCCGTTCCGAATCTGCCATGAGAAGCTATGAAATTTTCACCCCAACAGGATGAGGCGCTGAAAGCCGTCTCGCGCTGGCTCAAGGACGGTCGCACGCCAATCTTCCGCCTGTTCGGCTATGCCGGCACCGGCAAGACCACGCTGGCCAAGTATTTCGCCGAACACGTCGATGGTGAGGTGCTGTTCGCGGCGTTTACCGGCAAGGCGGCGCAGGTGCTGCGCGCCCGTGGCGCGAAGAACGCACGGACCATCCATTCGCTGATCTACCGCCCCAAGGGCGAAGAGGAGGTCTCCGACGAGGAGACCGGCAAGACGACGGTCTCGCCCCTGTTCTCGATCAACCGGCAGAGCCCGCTGGCCCAGGCAGCCCTGATCATCATCGACGAATGTTCGATGGTCGACGAGGCGCTGGGCAAGGATCTGATGAGCTTCGGCACGCCGATCCTGGTGCTCGGCGATCCGGGGCAATTGCCGCCGATCTCCGGCGGCGGTTTCTTCACCGAGCACGAGCCCGATATCCTGCTCACAGAGATCCATCGCCAGGCCCGCGACAACCCGATCATCGATCTCGCCATGCAGGTGCGCGAGGGCCGCGAGATCATGCATGGCGACTACGGCACCGCCCAGGTGATCGGCAAGAACGAGGTCGACCGCGACATGGTGCTTGATGCCGACCAGGTGCTGGTCGGCATCAACCGCACCCGCCGCCGCTACAACCAGCGCCTGCGCGAATTGAAGGGCTTTGACCAGACCTATCCGCAGGCCGGCGACAAGCTGGTCTGCCTCAGGAACGACCCCGCCAAGGGCCTGCTCAACGGCTCGCTCTGGCAGGTGATGACCTCTTCCAAGGAAACCGTCAAACCCGGCATCAACCTGTTGGTCCGGCCCGAGGACGACGACATGGACCGCGGCTCGGCCAAGATCAAGCTTCTGAAAAGTGCCTTCGATGATCCGGATCTCGAAGTGCCCTGGCAGACCAAGAAACGCTACGACGATTTCGACTACGGCTACGCGCTGACCGTTCACAAGGCGCAAGGGTCGCAATGGAACTCGGTCGTCCTCTTCGACGAAAGCTTCGCTTTCCGCGACAGTCGTGAACGCTGGCTCTACACCGCGATCACCCGCGCCGCCGAACGGCTGGTGATTGTCAGATAGCCAGCGCCATCGCAAGCCAACGACCGCCCGACCGATCGCACCTCGGTCCGGATAAATCGATCCCTGCTATGCGGAAAGCGGATCCAGAAAGCCGTGAATCTGGCCGAGGCGTTCGGCAATCTCCGATGCCAGTGCCGCAGGGTTCTTGACCGCGGCCTCCGATGGAACCCAGGCGGCCTGTGCGATGATGTTCGCTTTCACCGCCAGCGCCGGCACCCTGCATTCGACTCGGGTGCAGTAGACCACCAGCGCAAGATTGCCACCGAACGGAGAGACCAACTGGCAACTCAGATCGCCCGCTCCGATCAGGCCGGCGCACAGATAGGTCGCTCCGGTGGTGACAACGCTGCCGTCCTGTTCAAGCCGTGAACGATGCTCGGCCGCGGCGCGCTCGGTTTCCGCCACAATGTCGCTGACGGTCTCCAGGCGCAGCTCCTTGAGATCAATGCCGGTCTTTTCCGGATCATAATTGACGCTTTCGACGACAGGGACCGGATTGCCGCGTCCGTCGACGGACAGGTCGCGCACCTCACGGCATAATGTGAGATCTCGGATCAGCAGCGCCTGTCCGTCAAACCCCTCGGCCCGGTAGGTCGGGCCTCCCCGGTGGATGGTCCCGTCCGCTGCTTCCAGGCCGAAATCCACGAAACGATAAAAACCGGGGCAGTCCCCGGCTCGTGCCTGACTGTTCATGAAGATCAGCAAGAGCGAAGTGAAGATGATCGTGCGCACGGCTCCTCCGGTTCCGTGAGGATTAAACCGTTTCCACAGGCAAAGTGCCATCGCAAAGCGTGTCGTATCACCTGAAAGTGAGATCTGCTGGCATCGCAAGCCGACCACGTCATCAATTGAAGATCGCCGCCGGAAACATCTCCCGGCGGCGATTGGCGATGTCAGACCAGTTCGGCCATCGAGGCCGGGTCGAACGGTTGCAGATCGTCGGTGTTGCCGGTCTTGATCTTGGTTACCCAGTGCGGGTCCGACAGGATGGCGCGGCCAACCGCGATCAGGTCGAATTCCTCGGCTTCCATCCGCTTGACCAGACCTTCGAGACCGACCGGCGAAGATGACTGGCCGCCAAACGCTGCCAGAAACTCGCCCGAAAGGCCGACCGACCCGACCGAGATCGTTACAGCCCCGGTCAGCTTCTTGGCCCAGCCGGCAAAATTGAGCCCTTCCTCGCCGTCGATCTCGGGAAACTCGGCTTGCCAGAACCGTCGCTGCGAGCAGTGGAAGATATCGACGCCGGCTTCCTTGAGCGGCAGCAGCCAGTCGCTCATCTCGTCCGGCGTGGTGGCAAGCCTGGTCTTGTAGTCCTGCTGCTTCCATTGGCTCAGGCGCAGGATCAGCGGGTAGTCGGGACCCAGCGCCGCGCGTGTCGCGGCCACCACTTCAGCGGCAAACCGGGCGCGTTCCTTCAGGCTCGCCCCACCATAGCGGTCGCTGCGCTGGTTGCTGGCCGACCAGAAGAACTGGTCGATCAGATAGCCATGGGCGCCGTGCAGTTCGACCACGTCGAAGCCCAGCCGCTTGGCGTCGGCGGCCGCGCTGGCGAAGGCCGCAATCGTGTCGGCGATGTCTTCTTCGCTCATCGCCACCCCATTCGGGTCGCCCGGGCCGTTGAGGCCGGAGGGGCTCTCGACCGGCGCTTCAGGCTTCCACCCGCTCATGCCGCGCGTGGCGCCCGTGTGCCAGATCTGCGGTCCCATCTTGCCGCCGGCGGTGTGAACATCGTCGATGACCCGCTTCCAGCCGCCAAGCGAATCCTCGCCGAAAAAGAACGGAATACCTGCTTCGTTGCGCGAGGCCGGGCGGTCGATCACCGTTCCCTCCGACAGGATCAGGCCGACATCGCTTTCCGCGCGGCGGCGGTAGTAGTCGGCCACATTCGCGCCGGGAACCCCTCCAGGTGAGAAATTCCGGGTCATCGGCGCCATGACGATGCGGTTCTTCAACGTCAGCGACTTGAACTGGAAGGGGCGGAACAGGCTGTCGGTGCTTGGTGTGGATGGCATGATCTGTATGGTCCTTTCAAAACGGACCTATCAAGTATACATTTGATACCTGCGATCAAGAGCGCACTCTGAATTGCCTAGGTATAGCAAAGGAAACCACCATGGACAAAGCCACCTGCCAGAGCTTCTCGGCGGATTGCCCGAGCCGGCAACTGTTCGATCAGATTGCCGGCAAATGGTCGATGATGGTGCTGACGGTCCTTGATGGCGGGCCGATGCGGTTCAACGCCATCAAGCGCCATTTGCAGGGTGTCACCCAGAAGGCACTGACCGACTGCCTCAGGCGGCTGGAGCGCAACGGTCTGGTCGAGCGGCGGGTGATCCCGGCCTCACCCGTCGGCGTTGAATACGAGATCACCCCGCTTGGACGCACGCTTCAGCCGCCCTTCAGGGCGCTCTATGCCTGGACGATCCAGCAGATGCCTGCGGTGGAGGCGGCCCGCGCGGCTTTCGACGAGCGCGTCCGGTGATCGATCCCGGCCGCCCGTCCCGGGTGCGACCGGTCCGGAGGCATCAGCCCTGGCAGGAGCGAATGCCTCCGGCAGGGCTTACTTCTTCAGGGCGGAGAACGAGGTGTCGAATGCCAGGCGGGCGACGAAGCGTGCCGGGTCCCTGTTTGAATCGTAGTAGCGCAAGTCCAGCGTGACGGTATCGTCGGCAAAGCTGCGCGAGAAACCGGCGTCCCAGGCGATCTTGTCCGAGCCGAGGTTCAGCGTGCCGAAATCCGAGCCCACTGACCCGGAGAACGCGATCTCGTAGGGCAGGCCGGAAAACTCGGTGTTGGCGGTGATCCAGTTGCTGCCGGCATCGGGATCCCAGTAGATGTCGCTGCCGACCGAAAAGCTGTCGGTGACCGCGAAGGAGCCCTTGGCATAAAGTTCGCCGCTGACACTGCCGGAATTGTCATAGATGTAGCGGGCGTAGCCGAGATCCAGCGACAGTTTGCCGAACTCGGGGCGGATACCGCCATACAGGTCGATTTCAACATCGTCGGGCGCAATGTCGACCCGGGACGCCCACACGCCGGCATAGACGATGCCGTAGGTGGCTTCCATGTAGCCGTCGATGATCGGCTTGTCGGCGGACTGGGTCGAGCCCCGGGAGATATAGTTGTTGGCGACGCCAACGCCGAAGCCGACGTCGAATTCATTGTCACCGGCATGCGAAGACATCGCACCGGCTGCGACGAGCAGGCCGGCGGCGAGACCAATTTTGAGAGGTTTCATGGGAGGCTCCAGAGAAGCGGTTGTGCAACGCAACAATCAGATCGCCAAAACCGCGAAATTGACAAGCGGGATTTTGCGTCTGGACGTCGCCGCCCATCAAATGCGGCCGGCTGTCATAAATCCGCAACACACCGAATTCTTCTCAATAAAATGCTGATTTTGCGACAATATCAGAGTTTTTGTCGCCGTGGATGGTTTGAAATCGGATCTGGCCGCCAGAATTGTCGCGGCGCAGCACAAATCCACGGGAAAATGCTGAAAACACGCATTTTCTGCGATCCGGATCATGCGCGTGCCGGAACTTGAAACCTCCGTCCTTGGCAGGAGATGACCTTTCCCGAACGAGCAGGAAGGGGGCATTGTGATCCGGCCCGGTGCGCACCCCGCGGACTGGCATGGTCCGGGTTTTGCGCCGGCGCCCATCCGGTGTATTGCACCGGCCTGTTTCGCTCTCAAGCCAAGGTGACTGCGATGATTCCCTGGGAACGGCTTGATGCCGTCACGCTCGAAGATGGCATCGAGCTCAAGCTGATGCGGCGTGGCCGCGAATACTCGATCATGCTTGGAGCCAACGAGCTGATGAACAGCCGGCTGAGCGGCTCCGAGGAAGCTCTGGCCAGTCTTGCCGCCGAGAGGCTTCAGGGCAGGCAGGCGCCGCGCCTGTTGATCGGCGGGCTCGGCATGGGGTTTACCTTGCGCGCTGGGCTCAGAGCGCTTGACGACCATGCAAGCCTGACCGTTGCCGAACTTGTGCCCGAAGTGATCGACTGGGCGAGGGGGCCAATGACGGAAGTCTTCAGCGGATGCCTGGAGGATCCGCGTGTCATCCTGCACCAGGGCGATGTCGGTGCGCTGATCGCGGACAGTGAGCAGGCCTGGGATGCGATCCTTCTCGACGTCGACAATGGTCCCGACGGCCTGACGCGCCAGGGCAATGATGCGCTCTATTCCGCTCAGGGGCTTGCCCGTGCCCATCGCGCGCTAAAGCCCGGCGGCGTCTATTCGGTCTGGTCATCCGCGCCCGATCCCGCCTTCACCCGCCGGCTCAGGCAGGCCGGCTTTCAGGTTGCCGAAGTTCCCACCCGGGCGAGCACGAAAAAGCGCGGTGCCCGGCACATGATCTGGCTCGCCACAAGGCCGGGTTGAGTCTCTCCGGCAAACACGTCAGACCGCGCCCCGGGGCCTCAGTGTGGCCTTCGAATTGGTTTGAACGAGGTTCTTGCTTGGGCGGTCTATCCCGATGTCTTGTGTAAAGTATTGAAAATCTGATGAAATACTCGGAAGTATAAAATGTTGCAAACGTGGTTTATTAGTTATTAGTAATAAAAAAATAGCCTGCTTTTGAGACCATGATGATCTTGTTGCACGCCTGACAACGGTGGATTTCCCGCTTCTACTCAAGGCATCGGATCGGGAAAAAACTGCAATGAGCAATGTGTCGGGACACGAAGAAATCTCCGGAAAGCTGGCATTTGTCGGCATGGACCAGTCGCAGATGGCGGCATTGAACTCGCTCAGGCCTTTGATTGCGGAGGCGGTCGGCCCGGCGCTCGACCGGTTCTATGCGCATGCCAAGTCCAATCCGGAAACCGCCCGCCATTTCCGGGACAACGCCCATATCGAACACGCCAAGCAGAAGCAGGTCGACCACTGGGGCATCATTGCGACCGGAAAATTCGATCACGCCTATATCGACGGGGTGACCCGTATCGGCAAGGTCCACGCCAAGCTCGGCCTTGAACCGAAATGGTACATAGGCGGCTATTCGTTGATCCTCGAGGAACTTGTCACCCGGATCATCGCCAAGGAACTCAAGGGCTTCGGCACGGGCAAGAAGGCGGAAAAGGCAGCCAAGGGTGTTTCCGCCGTCGTCAAGGCAGCCCTTATCGACATGGATTACGCCATATCGGTCTATCTCGATGAACTCAGCGAGGAACGGGCAAGGGCCGAGCGTGAGCGCGAACGCCTGAAGGCCGAGCAGGACACGGCGCTTGCTGCACTGGATCGGGCTCTCACCACCCTGGCGCAGGGGGATCTGCGCTCCTCGATCACCGAAAACCTTTGCCCGGACTTCGACGATCTGAAGAACAAGTTCAACACCGCTGTGTCAAAGCTCGATGAAGCCTTCCTCGACATCGCGACCGCGATCAGCCAGTCGGCCTCCGACACCCGCGAACTTTCCGGCGCGACAGACGACATGGCGCGGCGCACCGAGCAGCAGGCGGCGGCGCTCGAACAGACCGCCGCGGCGATCGAAGAGATCAGCACGATTTCCAAACAATCCTCCGAACGGACCAAGGAAGCCCGCGAAGTCGTCGGCCAGACTTCCGAGCAGGCCGCGCGATCGGGCCAGACGGTGACCGAGGCCATTGCCGCCATGGGCAAGATCGAGGAATCGTCCAAGAAGATCACCCAGATCATCTCGGTGATCGACGAGATTTCCTTCCAGACCAACCTCCTGGCGCTCAATGCCGGCGTCGAGGCCGCGCGCGCCGGCGAGGCGGGCAGGGGCTTTGCCGTCGTCGCCCAGGAGGTTCGTGAACTGGCGCAGCGTTCGGCATCGGCGGCCAAGGAGATCAAGGAACTCATCGAGGCCTCCTTCAGCGATGTGCTGACCGGTGTCGAACTGGTCAACAAGACCGGAGAGGCGCTCGGCAGCATTGGCAGCCAGGTGCAGATCATCAGCGATCACTTCGCCACCATCTCCCAGGCGGCGCAGGAACAGTCCACCGGTATCTCCGAAATCAACAGCTCGGTCGGCGCCATGGACCAGATCACCCAGCAGAACGCGGCCATGGTCGAAGAGACCAACGCCGCCACGCAGAACCTGCTCGGGATCAACCAGACGCTTGCCGAACTGGCCTCGCGGTTCACCGTCTCCGGCCAGAGCACCCAGGTGCTCAAACAGACGGGTTACGCAAGGGTTGCCTGATGCCATTCGGGCCTGCCGCTTTCGCTTTCCCGCAGCCGGGCCGGGCCGTCCTTCAGTCAGTCGCCGACATGCGGCTGCGTGTCCGGGCATCGACCTGGGCCCTGATGCTTTCGAGCAACGGGTGCCGACTGGTGGCGTCGGCACCATAGCTTAGATTGAAACCGTAGTCGAAACCGCTGGGATTGCGGCCGGTCGAATGGGTCAACATGGTCTCGATCTTGTCGAGGCCCTTGGCGAAAACGGCTTCAGGCGTCTGCGCCCCGGCATACTCGTCCCACAGCGCGATCATCTCGGTCTTCAGATCTTCAGGCAGGGGAGCGCACAGCTCCACAAGGTCCGCCCGTTCCCTTTGAGCGCGGTCGTCGCCGGCGCGTTGGTCGGTTGCCGGCACATCGCCGGAGATCGCCTCACCGAGATCATGCACGATGCAGATCTTGATCAGCCTGAGGAGGTCGATCCCTTCGAACGTATCGCCAAGAAGGATGACCAGCAGGCACAGCCGCCAGCTGTGCTCGGCGGTGCTCTCCTGCCGCCCTTTCGGTGTACGGCCGCTGCGCAGCGTGTCTTTGAGCTGGTTGGCGGCGTCAAGAAAGGTGAGGATTGCGGAAATCCGACCTGGGTCGAGCGTCATGGTTTCTCCGCAGCGGTCTGTGCAAGTGGGCATGGCGTGGTCCAGCGTGTTTCATAGTCCGCCGCCCGGGCCGGATCGAGATTGGTCTTGCCGAGGTCGCTTTCGGCCCAGGCCTTGACCTTCGGGTCCATCACCCGGAACCACAAAGCTGGAAAGGCGGCGAGGACGAAGCACCCGGGATAGCCCGACGGCAAGGTCGGCAGGTTGTCAAACGAGCGTAGCGCTTGGTAGGGCCTGAGCGGATTGGCGTGATGGTCCGAGTGCCGCTGCAGGTGAAACAGCATCAGGTTGGAAATGATGTGATTGGTGTTCCATGAATGCCGCGGTTCACACGGAGCGTAACGCCCGTCGGGCTTCTGGTCCCGCTTGAGCCCGTAATGCTCGATGTAGTTTGCAGTGGTCAGGTGAAACCAGCCGATCAGGTTGTGAACCAGAATGAACGCCAGCATGGGCCAGCCGAAGAGTGTGATCAGCGTGACGTCCGCCGCAAGCGTGATCGCGTAGCCCTGCAGAATGTCGTTGCGCCAGTGCCAGAAGGGAAGGCCCTTGCGCGCCAACCGGGCGCGTTCCATCCGCCATCCGCGAACGGCCGTGCCTGGAATCTCGCGCAATGCGAAGCGCCACAGGCCTTCACCCAGCCGCGCCGAGGCCGGATCCTCCGGTGTGGCGACATGAACATGGTGGCCGCGGTTGTGCTCGATGCAGAAATGGCCGTAGCCGGACACAGCGTTCGCCAGTTTCGCACCCCATTGGTCGAGCCGGTTCGGCTTGTGGCCAAGTTCGTGTCCGACGGTGATGCCGGTGCCTGAACTGACCCCCGCCGCCACGACCAGCCCGATCCAGGCCCACCAAGGGGTGTCCGGCTGCCCCGCGGCAACCGCTGTGGCCAGGAAGGAGAACCAGAACACCGGCACCGAGAGAAACAGCAGCACCCGGTAATACGGGTCCGAGGCCATCGCCTCGACCACTTCTTCGGGCGGATTGTTGGGATCGACGCCGACCAGATGGTCTCCGACAATGAAGATGCCATAATAGAAGACCACCGGAACCAGCGCCCACCAGGCGTTTCCGGTCGTCATCATGACAAGCGCCGCCAGTCCCGGCAGCGCAGGGGAGAGCACCGACAGCACCCAGAGTCCGCGTTTTCTGTCGCGATACTCTATGCGGTCCCCGGTCTTCGTCGTGCCGATGAAGATCATTGCCCGGCTCCCTGGAGCGGTGTGCGAACGCCTGATGTCCGTTCCCGATGGTAGGCCGGTCCGGCGCCGGGGGCAAGGCGGGTATGTATGACGGGGCGGCGGCCCAAGTGTCTTGGCGGCTGGGCAGGGGGCGGCTACGCGGCGCTTGCGATCACTTCGTCCCGTCCGGCTTCCTTGGCGCGATAGAGTGCCCTGTCGGCACGCTGCATCAGAGACGGCAGATCTTCGCCCGCAGCAAGCGTGGCCACACCGATGCTCACCGTCACCCGCAGCAACTGGCCTTCAAAGGCGAATGGCACCTCGGCGATTTCCTTGCGCAGACGGTTGGCAGTGCATATCGCATTGGCGGCATTGGCTTCCGGCAGCAGAATGGAGAATTCCTCGCCACCGATACGTCCGATCAGGTCATGAGATCTGAGGCTCCGGGTCCAGCGCTCCACCAGCCCTTTCAGAATGGCGTCACCAGCCGCGTGGCCGTACTTGTCGTTGATCTGCTTGAAGTGGTCCGCATCGAGAAGAAGCAGCGACAACTCGCCGTTCCGCCGTTTGGTCCGCTCGATTTCCTTGCCGGCAAGATCCATGAAACGGTGCCGGTTCATCGCGTCGGTCAGGCTGTCTGTCCAGGCGAGGCGTATGAGTTCCCGCTCCTGGCGTTTGAGCTCGGTGATGTCGAAGCGGAAGCCGACCAGACCGCCTTCGCTGGTGCGGCGTTCCTGAACCCTCAGCCATGTGTCGCCCGGCAGATGCTGCTCGATCGGCTCGCCCGGATTCTGGTGCATCTCGAGGCGTTCTGCGATCCATGCCTCCTCGTTGCCGATCGCGTCGGGGTATTGCCCGTTCTCGACACCGTTGCGGATGATCTCTTCAAAGCTGGCGCCGGGGACGATGTATTTGGCGCTTTCGGCGTAGATTTCGCGGTAGCGCTCGTTGCAGATCACCAGCCGGTCGTCCTTGTCATACAGCACGAAACCGTTGGGCAGGGATTCCATCGCGTCGATGAAGCGGCGTTCTGCCGCGTTCGCGCGGTTGAGCAATTGCCGCATTTCAAAACTGTCGATGACCATTGCGGCGAGATCGGCGAGCGATTCCCTTTCGTCGTCGGTAATGGTGCGCGGCTTGGTATCGAGGATGTTCACCGTGCCCAGGTTGAGCCCGCCGCTGGCCCGCAAGGGTGCCCCTGCATAAAACCGCAGATGAGGCGCGCCGGTCACATAGGGGTTGTCGGAAAACCGTGGATCCTTCGTCGCGTCTTCGACAACGAACACTTCATCCTGGCAAATCGCATGCGCGCAGAACGTGAGCTTTCTGGAGATTTCGTTGTAGGCATTGCCGATATGCGCCTTGAACCACAGCTTGTCGCCTTCAATCAGCGAAATGGCCGCGATCGGGACGTTGAATGTCTTTGCTGCCAGCCGGGTGATCCTGACATGCGCCTCTTCCGGAAGACTGTCCAGAATCTCATAACTGCGCAGCTTCTCCAGACGCTCCATTTCTTGTGCGGGCAGGGGGTAGAATGGCATCAAGGTTCCTGTCTGATCCCGTTTGGTTCATGAGTATGCGCCGTTGGCTGGATCAGTGAAAAGGTCACCGTCATTTCCTGGCTGCGCCGCCACCGAAACCATCAGATCATCGCCGAAAACCCCTAATAAAGCACTACCTAAAGAGCGGTCTTGGCTTCTGTCCGACCGGTTCGCAGACCGTCCGGGAAAACCGGTGCTCGCCGCTGTGACCTATTTTTTAAGACTGTGTGGCTAACGTGCTTCGTGATGATTTGCACAAGGAAGATCCGCATGCGCACCCTGTCTTTTCTTGCGATGATGACGACTGCCGTCATGGTGGCTACACCGGTTCAGGCCCTTGATTTCGATCGCCTGCTCACCCAGGCATTCGGATCGTCCGATCCGAAGGATCTCGGGGGGCCGATCTTTGCCCTGATCGGGCTGTTCCTGCTTGTCTTCTTCTGGGCTGCGCTCAGGATCGGCCGCAAGCGCCAGCGCCGTTTGATCCAATCCTATGACGAGCAGTTGCAGGAGTATTCCGGGCGCCTTCGGCGCGGCAAGAACTGACAGGCCGGGTGCGCCGCGCCCGAGCCGAATGGACAGCCTGCGGACCGGATCGGGTATCCCGCAGCATGTCTGGATGCCATTCATTCACCCGAGGAATGCTGGCTTTCCCGAAATTCATTTCACTTCGGCCGCCAATGCTTTAGATAACGCCGGTAGCCGTGGCTCTGTCCCTTCGGCCATCCAATCGTCCGAGTCCGTGAGGCCGTTATGCCCGCTCAGCTTTCCGTCAATCTCAACGCCGTAGCCATGCTGCGCAACCGTCGCGATCTGCCGTGGCCCAGCGTCACCGGGCTTGGGCGTATCGCGCTCGCCAATGGTGCCCATGGGCTGACCGTGCATCCGAGGCCCGACCAGCGCCATATCCGTTTCTCCGATCTTCCCGAGTTGCGAGCGCTCATCGACGATGAATTCCCGCAGGCCGAGTTCAACATCGAAGGCTACCCGACGGAGGAGTTTCTCGACCTCGTTGAGGCCAATCAGCCGGAACAGGTTACGCTTGTGCCCGACGACCCGTCGCAGGCAACCTCGGATCACGGCTGGGATTTCGAAGGCAAGGGCAATTTTCTGCGCTCGGTGGTGCAGCGGCTGAAAAAGGGCGGCGCCCGCGTCTCGCTGTTCTGCGATCCCGACGCCAGCCGCGCGGCACTGGAAGCCGCGAGCGCCACCGGCGCTGACCGGGTGGAATTCTACACAGGGCCCTATGGCGGAACCTGGGACGATCCCGCCCGCGCGGCGGTGGAGCTCGGCAAACTCGAAGCCTCGGGCAGGATCGCCGCCGAACTGGGGCTCGGCATCAATGCCGGCCACGACCTGACGGTCGACAATATGCCGGCCCTTGCCCGCGCGCTTCCCAACCTGCTTGAAGTCTCGATCGGCCACGGCCTGACCGCCGATGCGCTCGAACACGGCATGGCCGAAACCGTCCGGCGGTTTGTCAGGGCCTGCGGCTGAACCACCTAGATGCCGATGAGCAGTGCGTTACGCCAACTGAAGATGGTCGTTGAAATGTTCGCCAAACGTTAGGCTGCTTTTGGTTGTAAAATGACCTGCATTCTGTTTGATTGACCTGCATGAGATTCTTCCTTTTTTCGATATTGGCGGTTCTCTTGGCGGGGTGCACGACCACTGACCAGGCGAACACCGCCCTCACTTCAAAGTTTGTGGGGCAAAAGACGGACACCTTCTTCCTTCAATATGGTCCCCCGAGTTCGCGGCATGAACTTGATGACGGCCGTACGATGTATGTGTGGGCTGAGCGAGCTCGTACCTATTCGACGCCGAGCTCATCTACTGTCAACATGATCGGAAATGTCGCTTACGTGAACACAACCCCGGGCGCTACTTTCGAAGTTCAATGTCAAGTCCGGATTGTATCCGGAGCCAATGGCACAATAGATCAAATTGTTGTTCAAAATGATTCAATTGGTGACTGGCAAATGAGCCGGTGCAATGAGGTGTTCAACAAGGTTTAACTTGTTGTTCCCAAAGAATCCGAAAACCTCCGGCCTCGTCCAGTGTGTTCCGTTCTTTCTTGATGTCCCCATCGGTCACAGTCCGGCCCCCTGCATCACTGTCAGATGCAGGGAAACCGGTGTCATGGCCGGAGATCAGAACCATGACGGTGGCTGGAACGGTGCGCCGGTTCAGCCGAGAAGCGCCGCCTTGCTTGCATCCAGGAAGGCTTCGAGCGGCATCGGTTGAGCGCCCGAAAGCGTGGCGGCGTCGGTGGTCACCATGGAAATCTTGCCTTCGCGCGTGTTGGCGTCGAAGGAGACGAAGGTCGGGATAAAGGGGGCCGGAACGCCGGCGCCGGCCATGCCCTGGGCCAGTTGCTCATCATTGAGGTGGACGACGGTGAGCGGCTTGCCGGTTGCCTTTGCAGCCATCGCGGCGATCTCGTCGGTGGTGTAGGCCACCGGGCCGGTCAGCGTATAGGTCACGCTGTCGGAAGCGGGTGCTGCAACGCCCGCCGCGATTGCCCTCGCGATGTCATCGCGGGCGATATGCGCAATCTTGCCGGTGCCTGCCGAGCTGTACCACTGGCCGCTGGCAAGCGCCGCCGGCAGCGCCATGAACAGGTTCTCCATGTACCAGCCATTTCGGAAGATCGTGTAGGCGAGGCCGGAGGTCTTGATCGCTTCCTCGGTCTTCAGGTGATCGGGCGCAAAGGTGACCTTGCTCTCGGCCGGATTTGGCATCGAGGTGTAGAAGATGCGGCCGACGCCGGCGGATTTCGCCGCCGCCACCGCGGCAAGGTGCTGGCGCAGGCGGGTGCCTTCGCCGTCAAGCGCGTCGGTGGAGATGATGATCACGCGGTCCACACCGGCAAACGCGCTTGCCAGCGTGCCGGCATCGTTGAAATCGACCTCGCGGGTCTCGACGCCGCGGGAGGCCAGGTCCGAGAGCTTTGCAACGTCGCGCGAGCCGGCGACGATCGTGGAGGCGGGCACCTTGTAGCTGTCGATGAGGTGATGCAGCACGGCCGCGCCAAGCTGTCCCGAAGCGCCGGTGACGAGAAGTTTGCCAGTCATGTTTTTTCCTTTCGTGGGAGACAGCTCGAGCAGCATGTCTCGAAAATAAAGTAACTCTCTTATTGAGAGTTACTGCACATATGGTATGTGGAGGGAACGCGAAAGAAGGCAGTTTTGCTGCCGATAGGCACCAGAAAGGAACCACCATGGATGCGCATATCCCGTTCTCCGACCGGATCAGGATGATGCAGGGCGACCACAAGCTCGAGAATTGTCCTGTGCGCCAGGTCATGCAGGGGATATTCGGCAAGTGGAGCACGTTGCTGCTGCTGGCGCTCAGCGAACGGCCCTACCGTTTTGGCGAGTTGCGCCGCCTGGTGCCTGATATCTCGCAGCGCATGCTGACCCAGACGCTTCGCGATCTCGAGCGTGACGGCTATGTCTACCGCAAGGTCTTCGCCACCAAGCCGCCCAGCGTCGAATACGGCCTGACCGGCCTGGGAACCTCGATGCTCACCCCGCTCAACGATCTGGTGGTCTGGGCCGGGGACAATTTCACCGCCGTCGATGCGGCGCGGCGGCGGTTTGACGCTGAGGCGGGAACCTAGGCAACGCTCAGACGCTGGTCCGGTCGCGCATGATGACGAAATCGGTGGCCGAACGGGTCTCCGGATGCGCAGGCAGGTCGGTCAGCATCATGGTCGCACCCGGGTGCAGATTGCGGGCGATCTGGGCATAGACGTCCGGCGGGATCACCAGTCGCGCCGTCACGGCGATTTCACGTTGCACATCCACCGCCGCCTCGTCGCCGGTTCCAAGACCGATCGCCATCCAGTCATAGACATGGGTTGCGGGATTGACGCCCTTGAGCAGGTAGACATGGGTGCCGAGCGGCAACCGCGGATGCTCGATACCGATCCCGGCATTGATGAACTCCGAGCCGTTCCGAAGCGCGATCAGGCGGCGGTCGGCACCGCTGACGATGATCGCAATAGCGTCATCCCTTTCGCCTTCCTTGTCGCGCGGCAGCTTCTTTCCGGCGACATGGGTGGTCATTGCTTCCACCGTCTTCAGGTCCGCATTTGATAGAACCAGCCCGGAATGGCTCAGGCTGCCGATTCCCGAGCGGTCATTGGTGACGATCACCGGGGTTCCGTTGTGGGTGACGCCAAAGACCAGATCGGCAAAGGCACGCGGCAGATGCACGCAGCCATGTGAACTTGGATAGCCGGGCAGCCCGCCCGCATGCAGCGCGCAGCCGCCGAAGAAGAACTGGCTGTCGGGCATGGCGGCGTTGTTGTAGGCCCGGGAGTGATGCATTTTTTCCTTGATCAGCACCGTGAACACGCCGGTGGGCGTCTCGTAGCCCTTGCGTCCGGTGGACACCGTCGACACCCCGATGCGGATGCCGTTCCGGTAGACAAATGCGAGCTGGTCAGACAGTGACACCAGCACGGCCACGGGACCATCCAGTGCCCGTTCCGGATACCAGGACCACTCCCCGGGCTTGAGATCGGTGACCGGTTTTTCGGTCTGCGCGAAACTGCCGCGTCCGGCTGCAACCAGCGCCGTGGCGCCACCGGCCGCCAGAACGGCCCTGCGGGTCATGTTTGTCTGTGTCATCCGCTTCGATCTCCAGGGTGGCCGTTCAATGCTGGGCACGGCAATTCAATTAGAATAATTGCATATTTGCCCGTCAGTTCAAGATGGCCTTTGGAAGCTCCCTGCAACGTCTCCGGCAAAGGGCCGGCGCCTTCCGTTCCGCTGCTGCTGGCCCGTCCGGCCCTTTGCTCGACCGCGTGTTCACGACGGCGCTTGAAATTGTGCCACGGCCCGGTATGAAAACCCCGGGGAATTTTGCGGGAAAACCATGAGTCGGCTCACCACCACGATCAACGCGGCAGCATCTGCAGCACTGTTAAGTGCGGTGCTGGCCGGCTGTTCCGCGCAATCGGGCCCCAAGAAGCCGCGGTCGGTAACGCCGCCCAATTTCGAATCGCTCACGCCGCCGCAGAGCCTCCTGCGTGAGGATACGATCGAGGCGGGCACCCATGACCGCAGTTCGAGCCGGCTTGCCTATGTCGGGGTCTGGGCCGTGTCAGGCGATGCCTGTGCGATGATGGACCAGACCGCTTTTGAAGGTTACGCGGTGATCACGCCCGGGTCTCTCAGGCATCCGGATGAAACCTGCAGCTTCGACGCGGGCCCGCCGGGACAGGCCTATTCGCAGTTCGAGGCAAGCTGCGAAGTTGGCCGCAAGACGATCAAGCGCATGATCACGGTAGACATGGCGACCCGCAACACCATGCGCCTGAGTGTTGACGGCGCAAGCCAGGCGATGACCCGCTGTCATTTGCCGAAGTGAGACGGCAGAAACGACAAAGTTTCCCCTCCGCTCGTCCGTGGCTCGGCTCCAAGGCTTGCATGACGGTTGCCGGCTCGCATGATTGTCACCTCGGCAGCCGACCTGACCGGCTGTGCAAGCCCGCCGGGACACTGTAGCCTTCCGGCGTGAAACGTATCGAACCGGTGCCGCAATCCCTCAAACGTGGGTAGCAGAATGACAGCCAGTATTTTTGAACAGTTTGTAACACTCTGGGTGGTTATCGATCCGATCGGCACGATCCCGGTTTTCGTCGCTGTCACGGCAGCACTGGATCCCGCCGCGCATCGCCGGATCGCGGTCCAGGCCGCACTCATCGCCGCTTGTGTGCTTCTGTTTTTCCTGGTGGCCGGACAATTCCTGATCGATGCGCTCGGCATCAGCCTGCCGGCGTTTCAGATCGCAGGCGGGCTCATCCTGTTCCTGTTTGCGCTGACCATGATCTTCGGTGAGTCCAAGCCGGAGCGTGAAACCGCCGAGGCCGCAGCCGACGACGCCCCGTCACCCGCCATCTTCCCGCTTGCGGTGCCGTCGATCGCTTCGCCCGGCGCCATGCTGGCAGTCGTTCTGTTGACCGACAACAACCGCTTCAGCATTTCGGAACAGGTTGTCACCGCTGGCATCCTGATGGCTGTGCTCGCCTGCGCCCTGGTTCTGATGTTGCTCGCCGGTCCGATTCTCAAGATCATCGGCAAGGGTGGCGCGGCAATTGTCAGCCGGGTCATGGGGATGATACTGGCCGCCGTTGCGGTGGATGCCGTGATCAACGCGATCTTCGACATCATTCCCGCCTGAACGATCTGAATTGATTTGAACGAACCTGATTTGAGAGGAAACACCGCATGCAAGCCTTGCCGGATACGCTGTCGATCGCCCAGGAAATCCAGCTCTCGGTAGCCCCGGTTTTCATGCTCACCGCCATTGCAGCGCTGTTGACCCTCCTGTTCAATCGCATGTCCCAAACCCATGATCAGATCCGCGCACTTGGCGAGCTTCCGGAAGGTGAGGGACCTGCGCCCCGTCCGGAAAAGTCCGCCTCAGCCGCGCTGGCAGCCCGGATCCGCCGCATCCGGTGGGCCATAAGGTGCAACGTGACGGCCGCCATTCTGATCTGCGCCGTTGTGGTGTCCATCTTTATCAGCGATTACCTCGTTCCCGACCTCTCCAATCTCATCGCCGCCCTGTTCATTGGCGCAATGGCCTTGCTCGCCGCCGGGTTCATTCTGCTTCTGCGTGATGTTTCCAAATCCTGAACTGATCGCCTCCAGGCTCCGAGCCGGTGCCAGCAGATGACAGCCAGGTTTCTAGATCCATCTTGCGACAGCTACGATCAGATGCGCGCCTGGAACCAGCAGGATCTGCGCGAAAACGGTTCCGGCAAGCCGGCTCAGCACCATCCACACCAGCACGCGCCGGTAATGTGAATGGCTGACCTCGCCTTCGACCACGTCGTCGGTGAGACCTGCGAGATAAGGATCGATCAGTACGAACATCATGATGGTGGCGACGCCATTGATGACCGCTGATAGCGAACTGGCGGTGACCCTGAATTCCGGATCAATCGAACCGGCATAGATCGCCGAGAGCACGCCCACGGTCCAAAGCGCCGTGGCTGCGAAATTCATCAGCACATAGGCTGCCGGAAACCCGCTTGAAACCTTCAGCGATGTGAGGTTCTGGTAACGCGGCAGCGCCACCGACTGCATCACCACGGCAGCTCCGCGCGGCGTCAGGGTGTTGAGCATCAGCCGGACAAGATTGCGCCGTTGCTTGAAGCTCGCGACGGCGCCGGTGGCCACGCGCTGGACCGTCGGGATCAGGAGGCCCCCAAGGATCGTCGCCACCGAGGCAGAAGCCAGGATCAGGGCGAAATCCGATTGCAGATGGCTGGAAGCCGCATCAAGGATCGAGCTCTCCACGCGTTTCGCCAGCAATGGCGCCTGGAACGAGTTCGAGGTCCGGGAAATCAGCACCATGGCATTGAACAACGAGAACGCGATGGCGATCTGCCCGGTCCTGATCCCGGCAATCCGGAACGCGAACGCCAGCGTGCCGATCAGGTGGATGACGAAGGTCAGAAGAATGATGGCGAAGAGTTGATAGTCCATGCCCGGTGTCCCCAAAACCTGAATGTCGAAAGCGGAGCTATGGACCGGTTTCTGGTTTTATTGCGGCGGCAAGGCGAATGATTTTTCGGACTGTGCAAACCTCGCACAGGGGGCTCGCTTGCCGACTGCGGATCGGAAGTCTTCTTTTATCTGGAGCGGATGTTGACACAGTACCGTACGGTACGGTACATCGCCGCCATGACATTGACCTTCGCCCCAGATACGACTCCACGGAAAGCCGCAGCGGCTGCTGATGCCGCCATGGTTGCGTCGCAAGGCGAGGGGCCTTCGGAGCGTCAGCAGGAAGTGCTTGATGCGGTGCTCAAGCTGATGGTGGCAGAGGGCGACGGGTTTTCGGTCGCCGCCGTGGCGCGCGCGGCCAGCTGCTCCAAGGAGACGCTCTACAAATGGTTCGGCGACCGCGACGGGCTCCTCACCGCCACCGTGCGCTGGCAGGCCTCAAAAGTGCGGATGCCGAAGCTGCCTCAGGACCGGCTGACGCGCCAAAGCCTCGAGGCGGCGCTGACCGGCTTTGCCGCAAGCTGGCTCACGGTGATCACCGGCGATCTGTCGATCGCGCTCAACCGCGCCGCCGTCAGCCATGCCGGTTCGGGCAAGAGCCGGCTTGGCGAAATCGTTCTGACCAACGGGCCTTTCGCGATGAAGCGGCGCATCGAACCGCTGCTCGAGACGGGCAGGGCGGCCGGGCTGCTTGACTTCGAGGACGTGACCGACGCCTTCCGCAGCTTCTTCGGACTGGTTGTCGCCGACACCCAGATCCGGTTGCTGCTGGGCGAGGACAGCCACCCGGACCAGGTCGAAATCAACATGATCTCCGCTCAGGCGGTGACGAAATTCCTCAGGCTGTATGGCCGGGGGTGAACACGAACTTCCGGCAGCGGGGCAGATCGCAGATCCCGCAGCCGGACCACACACGACAACGCGAACCAACGGGAGTGTCTCATGCGCGTATATTATGATCGCGACGCCGATCTCAATCTGATCAAGTCGAAGAAGGTGGCCATCATCGGCTACGGTTCGCAGGGCCGGGCGCATGCGCTCAACCTCAAGGATTCGGGCGCCGGTAACGTCGCCGTGGCGCTGCGCGAAGGCTCGGCAACCGCCAAGAAGGCCGAAGCCGATGGCTTCAAGGTGATGAGCGTGGCCGAAGCCGCCGGCTGGGCCGACCTGATGATGATGGCGACCCCGGACGAACTCCAGGCCGACATCTACCGCGATCACATCGAAGCCAACATCCGCGACGGCGCAGCCATCGCATTCGCCCACGGCCTCAATGTCCATTTCGGCCTGATCGAGCCCAAGGCCTCCGTCGACGTCGTCATGATCGCACCCAAGGGCCCCGGCCACACCGTGCGCGGCGAATACCAGAAGGGCGGCGGCGTGCCGTGCCTGATCGCCATCCACCAGGACGCTTCGGGTAACGCCCATGATCTGGCACTTTCCTACGCCTGCGGCGTCGGCGGCGGCCGCTCCGGCATCATCGAAACCAACTTCCGCGAAGAGTGCGAAACCGACCTGTTCGGCGAGCAGGTTGTTCTCTGTGGAGGTCTGGTCGAACTGATCCGCGCCGGTTTCGAAACCCTGGTCGAAGCCGGTTACGCGCCGGAAATGGCCTATTTCGAGTGTCTTCACGAGGTCAAGCTGATCGTCGACCTGATCTATGAAGGCGGCATCGCCAACATGAACTACTCGATCTCCAACACTGCAGAGTGGGGCGAGTACGTTTCCGGCCCGCGCATCATCACCGCCGAGACCAAGGCCGAGATGAAGCGCGTCCTCAACGACATCCAGACCGGCAAGTTCACCTCCGACTGGATGCAGGAATACAAGGCTGGCGCCTCGCGCTTCAAGGGCATCCGCCGCATGAACGACCGTCACCAGATCGAGGAAGTCGGCGAAAAGCTGCGCGGCATGATGCCCTGGATCAAGGGCAACGCGCTCGTCGACAAGTCGAAGAACTGATCCGATATCATATCATTTCGACACGAAAGCCCGCCGATCCGGCGGGCTTTTTGCATTCTGGATGGCATTTGAATGAATCCGCTAACCGGAAGCTCATCGTATCGGGATAGGCTGTGACGTGTTGCAGGACCGTTTCAACCCATTGGGGTATGTCGGAGTATGGAGACATTCACGCTTTTCTTCGCCAACATGACCATTCTGGTGGTGTTGTCGGCCTCATTTCTTGGTCTTGCCCGGAAGTTTGACGACCAGGCCTATTGGCGAGCCTTGTCGGCGGCAAATCTCCTGCTCGCCATGGCGCTCGGCGTTTTCGCCTTGGAATCCCACCTGCCGCTGGTTTCGGTCTTTCTGCTGCCCAATCTGCTGCTGGTCCTTGGTTTCGCACTGCATTGGAATGCTGCCAGCCAGTTTGCCGGCCACGCAACGCCTCTCCATCGCCTTTGGGTTCCCGCCGTCGCGCTCGCGGCGATCAACGTGCCGGCTTTGATCACCGGCAGTTACAGCCTGGTCTATGTCGCCACCAACCTGATGGTAATGGTCCTGGCGGCGATGACGGCCTCCACCTATGCCGGCAAGGACCTCGGCGGATTGATGTCGCGCCATGGGCTTGTGCTGGCATTCGTGCTGATGGCGGCGGAAGGTGCGACCCGTGCAGTGCACGGTCTCTCCCTCGGCGGGGCGATGGGAGCAGGGCTAACCGACGATGCCGTGCTTGCAACCCATCTTGTCGTCTCGCTGGTCTTCGTCACCCTGGCCGGCATTTTTGCGCTTGGAATTTCCTTCGAGCGCACCGCCGGGCAGCTCAGGGAGATTGCCAGCCGCGATCCGCTCACCGGCATCTACAATCGCCGAGAGTTCGATCGCCGGCTTGACGAATTGCTCTCGGCGAAGCCGGGCGGCACTTTCGGGGTTCTGCAGTTCGACCTGGATTACTTCAAGAAGATAAATGACCAGTTTGGCCACGCCGCCGGTGATGACGCGCTTGTTGCGCTCGCCGGTCTGATCCGCCGAAACATCAGGGACGGCGATTGTCTGGCACGCCTCGGCGGAGAGGAATTCGGTGTGCTGCTGCCCGATGTCGGCCGCGACGGCGCCCTCAAGATTGCCGAGCGCATCCGCCATCTGGTCGAGACCATGCCGTTGGAATTCGCCGGCGACGGCTACCGGCTGACCGTGTCGGCGGGTCTCTACCATGGTACCGGAAAAAAGATGAGTCGTCGTAGCCTGATGCAGGCTGTCGACCACAGTCTTTACCGGTCAAAGAACAACGGCCGCAACCAGGTCTCCCTCGCTGAAGCCGCCTGAAGGTGGACTGTCGCAGGAGCCGTCTGGCGATAGGCTTGTTTCGAGGCAAATCCGTTCGGTGATCCGAACCGGATTCGGACAGTCGGTTTGTAACCTGTGAACAGATCAGGCCGATTTGAACAAGAAGGAGACGCGGAGAGAGCGATGGAAACCGGGAACAGGCAACGCCTGCACCACTGGGATTTTTCCCGGGCGCTCTATCTTGTGCTCGGGATTCCGTTTCATGCCGCGGTGATCTATTCGCTGAGCCATGAATGGTCGGTGGCTTCGCCCGAAAAGAGCCAGTTGCTCACCTGGCTTGCCGATTTCCTTCACAGTTTCCGCATGCCCGGCTTCTTCCTGCTCGCCGGCCTGTTCTCGATGATGCTGCTCGACCGGCAGGGCGCCTGGCCCTGGCTCAAAAGCCGGCTGACGCGGCTCGGCCTGCCGCTTTTGTTCGCAACGTTGCTGATCGTGCCGTTCCAGATCAGCGTCCAGCAGGTGGCACTTGTCATCAAGGGCACGGTGCCGGCCGCCGATCTGCCCGGCATGATCGCGGCTCAGCTCAGCCATTTCGGCGAACCGTGGATCGCGCATCTGTGGTTCCTCTGGGTGCTGATTGCCTATTGCGTCGGCCTCGCCATGCTGCAGGTTCTGAGCCGCGGGACATTACGCGCCCGGCTGGAGGGCTTCGTCGCCTGGGTCGGCGACAACCGCATCCTCTCGCTCGCGGCCTTTGCCGCGATCTGCGAACTCGTCGCCCGTGCCCAGGAAATCGTGGTCGCAGCAAGCCCCTACTACGGAAACGCGCTGATCAACTACAATCTCTATGTCGTCTATTTCGGCTTCGGCGCACTGGTCTATTCCAGCCGCAAGCTCAACGACCTGCTGCTCAGGCCCGGCTCGGTTGCCGCGCTGACCGGCGTGGCGCTGGTGATCTTCGCGCAAGTGCCGCACGCCGACCTGATCGAACACACCCTGAAGGTGATGGCGGCAATCCTTGGAGCCCTTCTGATCGTCGGCTACATCTCGAACCTGGCGCACCGGCATTTCAACCGCCCCGATGCGCGGGTGCGAAAACTGGTCGATGCCTCCTTCACCATCTACCTGTTCCACCACCCGGTGATCTACGTGCTGGCAACGCTGTTCCTGCTTGTAGACCTGCCGCCGGTCCTCGAATTTGCGATTATCGCCATCTCGGCCGGCCTGATCTCCTACGCCATCCACCTCGCCGTCAGCCGCAGTGCGATTGCGATGCTGATGTTCAACGGGGCGAGGCGGAAAAAGGCGCAGGCCTCGGCGCCCGCGTACGCCAACGCTGCCCAGCTGCGCGCCATCCCGACGGAAAGATCCTATCCGCTGCGCGGGTGAGGGGGAACGACTAGCGCTCTTCCGGCGGTATGTCCTTGAGACGCTGCGATAAGGCCGCGGCATCCTCCATCGAACGGGACATCTGCCTGCGGCTGGTCGAAGCAGGCCGCTTGGCGACCGACAGTCCCGGTCGCCACTCGGTTGCCGGACGGATCGGCCGCGGCGCAAACCCGCCGCCGCAATTGGGGCAGACATTCAAAAGCACGTTATCCACGCAATCGGCGCAGAAGGTGCATTCATAGGTACATATTCGCGCATCCGTCGCGTGAGGCGGCAGATCCTTGTCGCAGCATTCGCAGTTCGGTCTCAATTCCAGCGCCATCGCAATGCCTCCTGTGACAACACCATTGGGGGCTCGCCTTAGCCGCCCCGCACCACCCGCCCGAGCCGCTTGATGCCTTCCTCGATCATCGCCTCGGAGGCGCAGGAGAACGACAGCCGGATCGTGTTGGCGCCGGAGCCGTCGGCGAAGAAGGCCTTGCCGGGGACGAAGGCGACGCGTTCGGTCTTGATGCTTTCGGCCAGCAATGAAGCGCCATCGAAGCCTTCGGGCAGGGTGACCCAGACGAACATGCCGCCATCGGGTTTTGTCCATGTCACGCCTTCGGGCATGTGGCGCGCGAGGGCCGCGAGCATGGCGTCGCGGCGTGCCTGGTAGGTGGCCTTGATCTTTTTGACCTGGGCCTCGAAGCCGTCGGACGCGACCCGGTGGATCGCCATCTGGTTCAGCGTCGCCGAATGCAAATCGGCCGCCTGTTTCATCAGGACAAGCTTCGAGATCACCGGGGAGGCGGCGCAGACCCAGCCAACCCGAAGGCCCGGCGCCAGCGTCTTGGAGAACGAGCCGCAATAGATCGTGCGGCTGGTCTCGATTCCGCCAGTGCGGGTAATGTCGAGTGCCAGCAGCGGAGGGATCTCGTCACCGTCATAACGCAGCGACTGATAGGCGGCGTCCTCGATGACGGCGATGTCGAGCGCTTCGGCCAGGTCGAGAATGGCGGCGCGCGCACTTTCGGGCAGCGTCTCGCCGGTGGGGTTGGCGAAATCGGCCGAGGCATAGGCGAACTTGACCGCACCGCCCTTGGCTTGCGCGGTCTCGCGGTAATCGGCAGCCGAGCGGTTGCCCAGCGGCGTCAGGCGGTCGTATTTCGGTTCATAGGCGTTGAAGGCCTGCAGCGCGCCGAGATAGGTCGGCCAGCCGACCAGCGCGGTGTCGCCTTTCGACAGAAACAGCTTGCCGAGATAATCGAGCGCCTGCTGCGAGCCGGAGGTGATCATGATGTTGTCGGCGCTACACTCGACCCCGAGCGAGGCCATGCGGCTGACCAGCCAGTCGCGAAGCGGCTTGTAGCCCTCGCTGACCGAGTATTGCAGCGCGGCACCCTTGCTGTCCCCGGTCAGAGCCGAGGTCAGCGCAGCACCAAAGGCTTCGGCCGGAAACAGCGCCGGATCGGGAATGCCGCCGGCAAACGAGATCACGTCAGGCTGGTCGAGCAGCTTCAAGAGTTCGCGGATTTCGGACGCCTTCATCCGTTCCGCACGTGTGGCGAAAAGTCCCGGCCAGTCGAGCCCGTGCCCGGCGATTGTGCCGCCGCCCGCGTCAGCCTGCATCTGGGTGCTCATGTCGGTTCCTCCCGAGTGCGGCCGGCGCTGTCTGCTGCGCGCCAGCCCGTTTGCCGCAATGTTTGTTCATTTCAGTCCGATGGGCCGGTCCGGGCGCAACAAAACTGCGTTCGGCACGGGCTGCAAGCAACAATGATCACGAATCGCAAAATATGTCAACAATACTGACCTAATTTGATTTGGTCTCCCGGAGGGTGGGTGGAACGCGCCGTCTTGCTGCCGGTAAATCGGTTAGATTGCCGCCGGGAACAAAATCCCGGCATGCGGCCATTGCTTTTCCACCAATAATGCAAAGGATTGCCTTGTCCTTGTCGAAGCTGATGACTAAGTGACGGGCACAATACCGCGCCAAGCGGAAACCAGAGGGCCGTCCCCGGGGAATATTGATGAGTGCCAGCGCGCCTGGAGCGACATTTATTGTCTTGATGCTGCCGTTTCTGGCGGCTTTGATAACCCCGTGGCTGACACGACGTCTCGGCCACAATGCAGCCTGGCTTCTGGCCTTGGCGCCGGCGGCGATCTTCATTCATTTTCTTGGCTTTTCTGCGGAAGTTGCCGACGGCGGAATTGTCACGGGCGGGTTCCAGTGGGTTCCCTCCTACAATGTCAGCTTTTCCTGGCTGATCGACGGTCTGTCGCTCACCTTCGCGCTTCTGATCTCTGGCATCGGCGCGCTGATCATTCTCTATTCCGGCGGTTACCTGAAGGGCCACAAGCAGCTCGGCCGGTTCTTCTCGTTCATGCTGCTGTTCATGGGCGCCATGCTCGGCGTGGTGATTTCCGACAGCTTCCTGATGCTGTTTGTCTATTGGGAACTGACCTCGATCACCTCGTTCCTGCTGATCGGTTTCGACCACACCCGCGAGGCATCGCGCCGCGCCGCCATCCAGGCGCTGGTGGTCACCGGCGGCGGCGGTCTGGCGCTGCTCGCGGGTCTCCTGGTGATCTGGAACATCACCGGCGTCAGCCAGGTCTCGCTGCTCCTGAACTACGGCGATGAAGTCCGGGCAAGCCCGTTCTACCTGCTGGCACTGTTTCTGGTATTGGGCGGGGCCTTTTCCAAATCGGCGCAGTTCCCGCTGCATTTCTGGCTGCCCAACGCCATGGAAGCGCCGACGCCGGTGTCGGCCTATCTGCACTCCGCCACCATGGTCAAGGCCGGCGTTTACCTGTTGATGCGGCTCAATCCGGTACTCGGCGAGACCGTCTGG
Source organism: Parahoeflea alexandrii (assembly GCF_024105735.1). GTDB lineage: Bacteria > Pseudomonadota > Alphaproteobacteria > Rhizobiales > Rhizobiaceae > Hoeflea > Hoeflea alexandrii. The sequence goes on from NZ_JAAAML010000003.1 coordinate 427,751, forward strand.
TGGGAGACCATCCTGCCGGTGTTCGGCGGCGCCACGCTGATCGTCGGCACGCTGCTGGCCATTCGCCAGACAGACCTGAAGCTGATGCTGGCCTACACCACGGTGTCCTCGCTCGGACTGCTGGTCATGCTGACCGGCTTCGGCTCCGAATACGCGATTTCCGCCGCGGTGCTCTATCTGGTGGCGCATTCGCTGTTCAAGGGCGGGTTGTTCATGGTCGCCGGCCTCATCGACCATGAGGCCGGAACCCGCGACGTCACAAGGCTTGGCGGCCTGCGCAAGGCCATGCCGGTGACCTTCATTGCGGCCCTTGCCGGCGCGATCTCGATGGCCGGCCTGCCGCCGTTCCTCGGTTTCCTCGCCAAGGAGGAGATCTACTACGCGCTCTGGGCCACCGATCCGTGGTCGCTGGCTTTCGTCGCCGTCGCTGTTGTCGGCAACGGCCTGATGTTCGTTATCGGCTTTGCCGTCGCGCTCAAGCCATTCCTCGGCCCCGAGGTCAAGACCCCGAAACATGCCCATGAAGGTCCGGTGCTGCTCTGGCTCGGACCGCTGACACTGGGCGTTGCCGCGCTCGTGGCGGCGCTGATCTCGCCGCTTACTCACCGCTTCATTTCTTCGCCGATGGCAAGCGCGATTTCGGGCGAGGCCGAAACCGTGACCATCTCGGTGATCCCGCACATGGGCCCGGCTCTGATCCTGTCGCTGGTCACCATCGCCTTCGGCATCGTCGCCTACCGCATGCTCGACCGGTTGCGTGCCGGCATGGCGTCGCTGCTTCAGACCATCGGATGGGGGCCTGACCGCGGCTTTGACCAGTTTGTCTCCGGCATCGTTCGCCTCTCAGGCGCCGTCACCCGCATCGTCCAGCCCGGCCGGCTTGATTTCTACATGACCGCCACTTTCGTGATGATCGCGATCGCGCTGTTTGCACCGATGGCCTGGTATGGCGAATGGCCGTCGATGCCGGTCTGGCCCGCGGATGTCCAGTTCCACGAGCTTGCGGTGTTTGCCATCGCCTTCCTGGGTCTTGGGGCGGTCATTTATGCGCGGGACCGGTTGACGGCGATTGTCTCGCTGGGCGTGCAGGGCTTTGCCGTGGCGCTCTTGTTCATGCTGTTTGGCGCACCTGATCTTTCCTTCACCCAGTTCATGGTGGAAACGCTCGCCGTGGTGATCCTGGCGCTGGTGATGACGCGGCTCAAGCTGTCTGCGTCCGATCATCGTGCCACCCGCGACAAGTTGATCGACATGAGCGTGTCCCTGGTTTGCGGCACCGGATTCGCACTCTATCTGCTTGCGGTCACCCAGCAGCCTTTCAATCCCTATATCAGCGATTTCTTCGCCGCCTACTCCAAGATCGTTGCCCACGGCACCAATGTGGTCAACGTCATCCTGGTGGACTTCCGCGGCACGGATACGCTGGGTGAGATTGCCGTGGTGATGGTCACTGGTCTCGCAGTGCTGTCGCTGATCCGGGTCAGCGTCGGATATGCCGGCATCAAGATCGGTGACAATGATCCCGACCGGCGAGAGGAGACCCGATAATGCGTACGGTGATTTTCCGCGCCATCGCGCCTTATCTGACAAGCCTGATGGTGCTGTTTTCCATCTTCGTGCTGCTGCGCGGCCACAATGAGCCGGGCGGCGGCTTTATCGGCGGGCTGATCGCGGCCTCGGCTCTGGCCATTTACGGCATTGCCTGCGGCGTGGAACCGGTTCGCCGCGCGATCTACTTCCATCCCATGGGCATTTCCGCATTCGGTCTGTTTGTCGGAACGCTTGCGGGTGTGCTTTCGGTGTTCGCGGGTGTGCCGTTCATGACCGGGCTTTGGGTCTACCCGACATTGTTCGGCGTGGAAATTGCACTCTCCAGCGTGCTGGTGTTCGACATCGGTGTCTATCTGGTCGTCGTCGGAGCCATCGGGTCGATTGCGCTGGCGCTTGAGGAAAGGGACCGGGACTGATGGAACCTCTCTTTGCACTTCTGGTCGGCGCGCTGTTCACCGTGGCGATCTACCTGTTCATGTCCAAGCACATCATCCGTGTGCTGATGGGCGCTGCGATCCTGAGCAATGGCGTCAATCTGCTGATCTTCACCGCCGGCAGGATCACGCGCGAGGTCCCGCCGATCATCGGTGCGGATTCCGACGTGTTGCAGGCCTCGGCCGCCAATCCGTTGCCGCAGGCTCTTGTTCTCACGGCCATCGTCATCGCGTTCTCCTTCTTCGCGTTTCTGCTGGTGCTGGGTTACCGCGCGTTTCAGAAACTGGACACCGACAACAGCGACGAGATGCGTGTGGCCGAGCCCGTCAATGAATCAGCCCCGCCGTTGGGCTATTGAGGAGACAGCTGTAATGGCGGGAAAATCTGTGGGCCTTGAAGACCTTTCGGTCGCCTTTGTGATGGAGCCTCTGGCCGCAGCCGACTGGCTGATCCCGGGACCGGTCGTGTTCTGCCTTCTGGTCGGATCGGTGCTGCTGATGCTGCGCAAGCGCACGGACCTGCAGCCGCTGATCGCGATTCCGGCACTGGTGGTGTTGTGTGCGATGACACTTGGCTTGTTGGCCCATGTGGTCGTCAATGGCACCGTATCGATGACCATGGGACGCTGGCTGCCGCCCTTCGGCATCTCCTTTACGGTGGATGCGATGGGGGCGTTCTTCGCCGCGACATCATCGCTGGTAGCGCTTGCGGCGGGGATCTATGGTCGCGGCGATGTCGACCATTCGGGCCGGCGCTACGGTTTTTACCCCTTCCTGCTGCTGATCATGGCCGGGGTGCTTGGCGCCTTCATGACCGGCGATATCTTCAATCTCTATGTCTGGTTCGAGGTACTGCTGATCTCCTCCTTCGGGCTGCTGGTGCTGGGCAACGAGCGGGCGCAGCTCGATGGCGGCGTCAAGTACGCCTTTCTCAATCTCATCGCCACGACGCTGTTCCTGATTGCGACCGGCTATCTCTATGGCCTGTTCGGCACCCTCAACATGGCCGATATCGCGATCAAGGCGACCGAACTGCGTGGCACGGCGCCGCTGATGACGCTGGTGACGCTGTTCCTGCTTGCCTTTGCCATGAAGGCTGCGGCGTTTCCGGTCAACTTCTGGCTCCCCGCCTCCTACCACACGCCCAAGCTGGTGGTTTCCGCCCTTTTTGCCGGATTGCTGACCAAGGTCGGCATCTATGCGCTGCTCAGAATCCTGGGCATGCTGTTTCCGGTGGAGCGTGAGGAACTGTCCTTCATCATCGCCATCGTCGCGGCGCTGACCATGGTGCTTGGCGTCATGGGCGCGCTGGCGCAAAACGACATTCGCCGCGCGATGGGCTTCCTGGTCATCTCCGGCATCGGCGTGATGATGGCTGGTCTTGCGCTTGGCAGCCCGGCAGGCCTGTCGGGCGCGATCTTCTACGCTGCCCACTCCATGGTGGTCATGACGGCGCTTTACTTCGCTATCGGCATTGCGGCACAGCTGGGTGGCAGCTTCATGCTCTCCTCCGCCGGGGGGCTTTATGCCCGCAGTGCCGTCCTCGCATTTCTGACCCTGATGCTGTTCCTTTCGGTTTCAGGTCTGCCCCCGTTCTCCGGTTTCTGGCCCAAGGTGGTGCTGGTCAAGGCTTCGCTGGACGTCGGCGCCTGGTGGCTGGCGGCAGCGATTCTTGTGACCGGGCTGCTGACGACCATTGCGGTCGGGCGGATCTGGGCGCTGGCCTACTGGCGGCCCGCCAACGCGGGTGCGCTGGAACAACACGCTGCCGCGCAATCCCTGCCGGCCGGGGCAATGGCGGCTCTTGCCGGTCTGGTGGTACTGTCCGTCGGTGCGGGCCTCTGGCCCGAGCCGGTGCTGGTGCTGGCCCAGGATGCGGCGCTCGGACTGATTGATCCATCGGCCTACGTGCTGTCGGTGTTCCCCGGGGAGGTGCCGCAATGAGCTTGCTTCTGGTCAATGTGCTGCTGGCGCTGGTGTGGACGGCGGTCAGCGGATCGTTCTCGTTCCTCAATTTCGCCTTCGGATTCGTGCTGGCGATCTTTGCGCTTTCGCTGATCCGCGAGCAGGTCGGCTCGGTGGGATATTTTTCCCGCGCCCGGCGGGTGCTGTCGCTGTTCTTGCTGTTCATCTACGAGCTCGTGCTGTCGGCATGGCGGGTGGCGACGACGGTTCTGTCGCCGCGCATGGATATCAAGCCCGGCATCATCGCCTATCCGCTCAAGGTGGACCGCGACTTCGAGATCACCATTCTTGCCAACCTGATCACGCTGACACCGGGCACGCTCTCGATTGATGTGTCTGACGACCGTCGTATCCTCTATGTCCACGCCATGGACGCATCCGACCCCGAGGCCACAAAGCGCGATATCGCCGAAGGCTTCGAGCGCAAGATCATGGAGGCGTTTCGCTGATGAGTGCGGACATCATTCTCGATTACGCCGTGACACTGGCGCTCGCCACGCTCTGTCTGGCGTTTTTCGTCACCATCTACCGGATCATCAAGGGACCGACCCTGCCGGACCGGATCCTCGGTCTTGACATGCTGGTGGCGATCGCCATCGGCTTCATCGCGGTGATCGGCATCAAGACCGGCTTTACGCTTTATGTCGATGTTGCCATTGCGCTCGGCCTGGTCGGTTTTCTCGCCACCGTGGCATTCGCCCGCTTCGTGCTCTCGCGCGGCAAGACCGAGGACGACCTTTTGTCCGAAGCACGCGAGGCGGCAGCCGCAGCCCGCCGTGAGGCGAAGGCTGCGTCCAGGGCCGAGAACCGTGAGCGGCAACACAGCACAAGGTCTGGACAATGAACGAGATCGTCACCCTTATATCGGCAGCGCTGCTGGTCATCGGCTCGCTGTTTGCCCTGGTTGCTTCGGTCGGCCTTGTGCGCCTGCCGGATCTCTACACACGCATGCATGCCGCCTCCAAGGCCGGCACCATGGGAGCGTGCCTGATGCTGATCGCGCTTGCGATCCACGCCGCCGATTTCGGAACCATGTCGCGGGCGCTCGCCGGCGTGGTGTTCTTCCTGCTCACCGCGCCGGTTTCGTCGCATCTTCTTGCCAAGGCCTCCTATGCTGTCGGCTACCGTCTCCATTCTTCTTCCGTCATGGATGATATGGCGCCGAAAGATCAGGCTAAATGATAAATCAATGTGGTTTAATATTGATTGCAACCCATGACTTTAATTTATCGGCAAGCTCGCGCATTAATTACAGAATTTTATCAATTTGTGTAAAATTGTATTAATGCGGTTAGCGATATACAAGAAATAGTACTTGTTTAAGGTATAAAACAATGTAAATCCAACGCAGCGGCATGTTCTGCGGAGTTTGCGTTGTTTGTAACCAATTTTAATCCGATAGCCAGACAGCCTGCATGTTAGAGAAAGTTAGGACCAGTCTATGACAGAAACAAACAAGGACAGTGGCTCGGATCTGCTCATTGAGTTGACCGCAGAAATTGTCGCAGCTTACGTGAGCAACAACTCGGTAGCTGCAAATGATCTTCCCAATGTCATTTCCCAGGTGCATGCGGCACTTGGCGGCGCCACCATGCCGACTGAGGAGATCGCCGAGAAGCCGAAGCCGGCAGTCTCGGTTCGCCGCTCGATTCAGAACGACTATCTGATTTGCCTGGAAGACGGGCAGAAGTTCAAGTCGCTCAAGCGCCACCTGATGACCCATTACGGCCTCACTCCGGAACAGTACCGGGAAAAATGGGATCTGCCTGCGGACTATCCGATGGTCGCGCCGTCCTATGCCGAGGCGCGGTCACGTCTGGCAAAGGAAATGGGCCTGGGCCAGAAGCGCAAGCGCGGCAAGTAAGATCCGTCTGTCTGTCGCGCCGGTCCTGCCCGTCAACCCGGGACCGTCAAGGCAGGAAGCCGGAACAGATGTCGCCAGGACGGCTTGTCCGTCGGGCGACCATGAAAAGACCGCAGCCCCAGGGGCTGCGGTTTTTTCGTTCTCGCTGGCATCGGCCAAATGCCGGCGGCATCGAACCCCGCAAGGGGCGGGCTGCCGGAAGGTAGAAAAGGTGTGAGGAAAAAATTCCTCCAAATCCGGGTCTAAAGCAACAAAAACAACGTAGAATCAACGCTAGGGTGTGGTCGATGGGTGGCTGCACGTCCCCATGATCTGCATATCATGTAAGAAAATATTCCTATAATGGAGATTTTCGTCATGACATTGAAGCGCCAGGACAAGGCACCCCGCAGATCAGCAACTCATATCACCGGGACCGTGCCGGAAGCAGGCTTGCCATTGGCGCAGGCGTTGAGCGATCCGTTGCCCGACGACGGGACCGTGCTTGCGCTTGCGGCCGTCGCCGGCGGTGCCCGAATTGCCGATCGAGCCGACGCGGCAGCGGAATCGGCGGATGCACCGCATCCGGGTGTCGACCCCCGGGGCCGGCAGGGCAGGGCTGCGTGCCGCTCCGCGATCCTCGACATACAGCGCTGCCGCGTCACCTGGCGGCTGGTTGCGCAACTCTTCGCCCAGGCCTGCGAGCGTGACCTGCCCGAAGGCGCCGCCCGCCGCAGGCCGAGGTGCCACATGCGCCAGATTGCCATGTATCTGAGCCACGTCGTGCTCTCCGTGCCTTACCAGACGATTGCCACCGCCTTCGGTCGCGACCGGACCACCGTCATGCACGCCTGCGCCGTGGTCGAGGACCGTCGCGATGACGCTGGCTACGACCGGTTCGTCGAGCAATGCGAGCGCTGCATCAAGGCCGTCTTCGCCCCGCTGGAGCATGATGATGCAGAGCTCTGATCTTATGCGGCTGCGCAACTCACTCGCAGGCTTGATCGGTTATCTTGCCCGTGGCCCGGCGCTCGTGGATCAAGCGGAGAACCCGCAGCGGGCAGCGAGCGCCTCGTCCGTCAAGCTGGAGCTGATCCGGGATGACGGCGCCAGGCGCAAGGTCGATCCGCGCCTGCTCAGGGCGGCACTCGGACACGGGTTGATCGCGGCCGCTTCGTCCCGGACTTCCTTGCCCGGGGAAGAGCAGGCCTACGCGGCAACCCCCGAAGGCCTTGCTGCACTCAGGCGCTGGCTTGCCGATCCGCAGACGGCATTTCAGGATCAGCACCGACGGCTCGCGACGGCCTCCGACCCGGAGCATGGGTCGATCACCATCAATGGCAATGAATCCCCGCTTGCGGCACTGGCACGGATCAAGGGCAGGGACGGCGGATTGTTTCTCGAACCATCGCAGGTCGAGGCAGGTGAGCGGCTCAGGGCCGATTTCACCCGCGGACAGATGCAGCCGTCGCTTGGCCAGAGTTGGGAACCGGTGCGCTACGGGCGGCGATCGGGGGCAACCGATGGAGCTGCCGAGCTCGGCGAGGCGGCGCTGTCTGCGCGGTTGCGGGTGGAAGCGGCCATGGACGCGGTCGGGCCGGAACTCTCCGGCGTGCTGCTTGATGTCTGCTGTTTTCTCAAGGGCCTGGCCGTGGTCGAGCGGGAACGGCAATGGCCGGCACGATCAGCCAAGCTGATGCTGCGCACCGCCCTTGCGGCGCTGGCCCGTCATTATGCCGGCCCACGGCGCAGGTTCAGCCGGCCGCCCGTGCCGCCGCCGCATGCGCCTTGATCCGCAGCACCATCGAGCGCAGCCCGTTGGCGCGTTGTGTCGAGAGATGTTCCCCGAGGCCCAGCTGTGTCATCAGCGCCCCTTCATCGAGCTCTTCGACTTCAGACGCCTTCTTGCCCGAGGTTGCGGCCAGAACGATGGCGACGAGCCCGCGCACGATATGGGCGTCCGAATCGCCCCGGTAGACCATCACCGGATCGCCGGGCTCACCCGGTTCGGTCTCGGCAACCAGCCAGACCTGGCTGGCGCAGCCCTTGACCTTGTTCTCGTCTGTCTGGTCCGACACAGGCATCTCCGGAAGCGCCTTGCCGATCTCGATGACATAGCGGTAGCGGTCTTCCCAGTCGTCAAGATACTCGAAATCGTCGATGATGGTCTGAAGCTTGGACATTGGGTTTTTCCTGTGACTTGCCAGTCATATAGGCGGATTTGAGCGTTTATGCACCCCATCCCGCCGTGAAATCCTCGGGAACTGACACTCCTGGAAACGGGCGCCGGCGGATACCCGGCCGTTTCCAACCGCGCCCCGGTTGCGCGGGATCGGGCCGACGGGCTAGAGCTTCTGCCTGAGCAGATGAGGCGGATGAACCTTGAGATACGCGTTCCGGACAGTCGATGTCTTCACCACCCGCCGCTTCGGCGGAAACCAGCTTGCCGTTATTCTCGATGCCGACGGACTTGAGACCGCGCAGATGCAGGCGATCGCGCGGGAATTCAACTATTCCGAGACCGCGTTCGTCCTGCGCCCGCACGATCCCGGAAACACCGCGCGGGTGCGGATATTCACCCCGGCGACGGAGGTTCCCTTTGCCGGGCACCCGAATGTCGGGACCGGCCATGTGCTGGCAAGCCTGCAGCGCGACGGTGCGCGGTCCGAAAGCTTCGTCTTCGAGGAGGAGGCCGGGTTGGTTCCGGTTTCGCTGCGCTGGAGCGGTGGGGAGGTCGAAGAGGTCCGCCTGACCGCGCCGCAGTCGCTTTCGACGGGATCGCGCTTCACTGGCCTTCAGCTTGCCGCCTGCCTGTCACTGGACGTTGCCGATATCGCGACCGGGCATCACCAGCCGCTGATCGCGTCCATCGGTCTTCCTTTTCTCGTGGTCGAGATTGCCAGCCGCGCGGCGCTGCGGGCTGCAAGACCGGATATCGCCGCAATATCGCAGATCCTGCCGGCCGAGGGCGCCGACGCGATCTATCTTTATTGCCGTGAGATTGAAGCCGCTGATGGCGAAGTCGATCTGACGGCGCGCATGTTTGCGCCCTGGGATGGCGTTCCCGAAGATCCGGCAACGGGAAGCGCCACCGGTGCCGCCTGTGCGCTGATCGCCGGGATCGGCGGGAGCGCCGTCACGCCGGTTCGTTTCAGGGTGGCGCAGGGCGTTGACATGGGACGCCCGAGCCTGATTGCCGTCGAGGTTGATGTGGCCAATGCCCGTGTGAGCATTTGCGGTGCCTGTGTGCCGGTTCTCTCAGGCGAGATCGAAGTCTGAAGCTGTTGCGCGTTCCGCTAAGGTACCGGAAAAAAGAAACGCCGCCGGGAGGAAGGGCTGTTCCCGGCGGCGGCGCGTCAGACGCGACTTGAGTTGGCAGTGTCTAGCATCATCTAACTTACAGGCGGACAACCCGGACCTGGCTCCGCAACGGAGCGGGGACCGGGAAGATTAGTTGGTGACCGGCAGCGAGCCTGTCACCAGATCGGGTTCGCCGTCGGCGAATTTGGAGTCGAGAAACTGGTAGGCGATGCGGGCGCCTTCGCGGGCGCGCACCCCGAGCGCAGCGAAAGTTTCGCTGCCGGTCTCGCAGATGTCGGGTTTGCGCTCGCAGATCTGCTTGATGTCGGCCAGCGCCTCGACGGCCGCCGCCATGCTCTGGCCGACCTCAAGCTGAGGTGCGCCTTCAAGTGCTTCCCGCGAACCGGAATCGAGCACCGGCAAGGTGATCAGCACGAGCGAAAACCAGAAACTTCCCTTTATCAGAAACCACATTGTTGAGCCCTTCCTTTTGCCCGCCGTCTTTGGGCGGAAATGCCCGGGTTGTCCCGAACTTGACCGGCATCATGATGCAAAATCTTCAAGGCCGGTTTGAAGCGGGTGATAGGTTTTGAGCCAAATTTGTCGAAAGTTTTAGCTAAATGCCTGGCAGGCGCGGCGAGCTGCGAAATCCGCGCCATATCGCGCCAGGACCGTGCCCTGCCAGGCAGGGGCATTGTTCGGCAGGAACCTGCCAAAACCCGCGATTGGCTGGATTCTGCTGACCCGATGCGGGATGGCCCGCACCGCTTGCCGCCCGAAAGCAACGATTAACCATGTTCGCCAAAGACGGTCCAGCATGGGTTTGCACCACCGGATTCTGTCCGTTCAGGCGGTTTCGGACGGTCCGGCTTATCCTTTCCTTAAGCCGGCAATGACAATGTTGACCAAACAACAAACAACTGCGGCGTGTACGGATTCGGCAGTGACAAAATTTGACGATCTCATCGACAGAATCAAGCTGGCTGGACGGCACACCGCCGAGTCCTGGCTGGGTTCGGTTGCGCCCGGTGCCGATGCTGATGCCCAGGAGAGCAGGGTCCGCGCGATGACCGGCTGCCTGTCGAGCATCATTGTCGCGCCGCTTTTGGCTGCTCCGGTTCTGCTGACGACTTTCGCCTGGCCCTACGCGGTGTCGGGTGCGCTGGCCGCTGCCGCGCTGCCGGTTGCCGCCGCCGGATTGCTGGCCGCTACCGGCTCTGAGCGCCTCGCCGGCCGCGCAGCACTTGGTGGAGTTGCGGTCGCGCTGGTGTTGCTGGCAACGCTGAGCGGCGGCATGGCTTCTCCGTTTATGCTCTTGCTTGCCCTGCTGCCGCTTGAGGCGTCAATCCGGTCAACACAGCTTTCAGGCCTGGTCGCGGGCCTCGTCGCGGCAGCCTTGGCCGGCCTGGCAATCATGGCACTCGATCTCGGCGGAAACGCCTCTGCCGTTCCGGCTGGCGCTCAGGCCGCCGCAACGATGGCATCTGTCTTCTACGCGCTCGCGCGAGGCCTCGCCTTCACTTTGCAGGGTCCGGCCCCCGTTGCGGTTCCGGCGGTCCCGGCGGTCAAGGTTGCACCGGAGAGGTCCGGGTCTGACGGGGACAATGTTCTCGACCGTCTGCCCGGCCTGCTGACGCTGCATGATGCCCGCGGCAACGTTGTCCGGGTCGCGGGCGCCGACCAGGCGGAGTTCGCCTCCAAGCTTGGTGATGTCAGCGGCACGGGCTTCATCAATCGCATCCATGTCGCCGACCGCATCGCCTTTCTTGATGCCGTCGACAGCCTTCGCCGTGGCGAAAGCCGCAGCCATGTCGAACTGCGGTTCGATTGCCCGGGCGAGACCTCGCAATTCGTCCATGTCGCCGTGGCTTTGGCGGCCGAACGCAACGAGGACGGCGGCTTCACCGGCATTCTGGCACAGACCCGCGATATAACCGCCGAGGTCGCGGATCATTTCCACGCCAGCGCGGTGGTCGAGCAGGCCGAGAGCGCCAATGCTTCCAAGACCCGCTTCCTCGCGGCCGTCAGTCATGAGCTGCGCACACCGCTCAATGCCATCATCGGGTTTTCCGACATTCTCGCGCGTGAGCTGTTCGGCAAGCTGGGCGATGAGCGCCAGCGCGAATATGTCGGCCTGATCCACCAGTCGGGGCAGCATCTGCTGTCGCTGGTTAACACCATGCTCGATATGTCGAAGATCGAGGCTGGCCGTTACGAGGTCTTCGTCGAGGCGTTCCCGATCGGCGAGGTCATCGACAGTTGCGACGCGATGTTGCGGCTGGAGGCATCCAACCGCGGCGTGACGCTGACCCGCAGGCTGGCGCGCGGCGTCGGCGAAGTGGTGGCCGACCGCGGCGCCGTCCACCAGATGCTGATCAATCTGGTCGGCAACGCCATCAAGTTCACCGAGCCCGGCGGCGTGGTCAATGTCGATGCGGCCATTCGCGACGGCCGGTTGCAACTGATTGTCAGCGACACCGGCATCGGCATTGCTGCCGACAAGCTCGCCTGCATCGGCGAACCCTTCGTCCAGGCCCAGAACGAGCTTGGTCGCCACTATGAAGGCACCGGCCTCGGTCTCTCGCTGGTCAAGGGGCTAGTCGATCTGCATGGCGGTGCGTTCTCGATCGAAAGCACCGAAGGCGAGGGCACCGTCGTGACCATCGAACTCCCCGCCGACGGTTCCGGCGCCAACAGGCAGTCGGCCAACTCCGCGGAGGATCCGGCAACGGTGTTTCCGCCGTACCTGCCGAAGGCCACTCCGATGCCCGCCGGACGGCTGGTACGAATTGATGAAGAAACCAGGAATGAAGACTATGCCGAGACAGCGCGTATCGCCTGACTTGTATGATGATGAAAACGGCAAGGGGCCAGGCATTCTCGGAATGCTTGGCGCGCTGGTTTCCGCGCATCCCTCGCTCGCCGGGGGCAGCGTCGCGTTTGCGGTCATCTTCGGCTTCGTCGCCACAAATGCGCTGTGGCATCAGCCCGGTCAGCATCCCGCGCCGATTCTCAAGACCAGGGATGTCGGCACGTCCTCCGTTCCGCTCGCCGCGGCAAAGCGCGACGCGCTGACCCCGCTTATCAAGAGCGTTCCGACCCGGACCGTGACCACTTACCGGATCGAGCGCAGCGACGACACGCCGACCGCCTCGATCCCGGTTCCCAATGCCGCCCCGGCGCCGGCAATTGCTCCGGCTGCACCGCTCGCCGCGGAAACGGTGGTAGTTCCGGCCGCCGATCCGGTGCTGACGCAGATCCAGACCATCCTTGCCGGCAAGGGGCTTTACCAGGGTGCGATCGACGGCCTGATGGGCCCGAAGTCCGCTGCCGCCATCCGCGCCTGGGAAAAGGCCAATGGCTACACCGAGACCGGTGAGGCGACCACGGCGCTGCTTGCGATCATGGACCAGGCCGGCGCACAGCCGGCTCCCGTCGAGGTGACCAGTGCCCAGCCGGTGGCAAGACCGGCCCCGATACCGCGGCCTGCGCCCGCGGTTGCGTCCGACACCCGGGCCGGCGAACCTGTCACCTTGCCTGCGGTGACCGCCGAGGGGCCGAGTGAACTGGTGCGGCAGATTCAGTCCGGCCTGTCCAACATCGCCTATGCCGACATCACCGTCGACGGAGTTGCCGGGTCCCAGACCCGCGCCGCGATCAGCGCCTTTGAGAAGCATTACCGCTTGCCTGTCACCGGTGAACCCAACGAGACCGTGCTCAACAAGCTGCTCGAGATCGGCGCGCTGTGAGACTGAAGGCCGGCATCTTCGTCGCGGCCCTGACGCGCCGTGTCTTCTCGGATGGCGGCATGGCGGCGGTGGAGCGGCACGGCTCGGATGAGGCGGGGGCCATCTTTGTCCGCATCCGGCATCGTGACGGAACCGAAAGCCTGGCTGCACCTGCGCCGCAGACGGCCTTCGACGAGGATCATCCGGAGACCCGGCTGTTCGAACTCCGCAAGACCCGCGTTCAAGAAGCCGAAGTCAACGAAATGCTCGCCCGCGAGGCAAGGTTCGATCCCGATTTCTGGGTGGTCGAAATCGAGACCGACAGCCCCGAAACCTATCTCAGCTTCATCGAGGAATAGGACCTCGTTTACGCGCATTGCGTTATCCAGATCCCGCCAGATCGTTGACCTTCCCGTCCGCTTCACTGCAAGCGGGACACTCAGCCGCGGCCTGCTTTGCGCAGCTGGTTCGGCGAACATCCGAATTTCTGCCGGAAGGCGCGGGAGAAATGGCTCTGGCTCTGGAAGCCGTGGGCAAAGGCAATATCGCTGATCGGTTCGTCGGGCGAGGCGAGGATCCGTTTGCGGCAGGCCTCAAGCCGCGCATCGAGCACGAATTTACCAAATGTCATTCCGTCCCGGGCAAACAGTTTGTGCAGGTGCCGCGTCGAGATCCTGAAATGGCTTGCGGTCACACCAGGCGACAGTCCGGCCTCCGAGAGCCTTTGCCGGATATGGCTTTGGACCGTTACAAGATGTTGATCTGCAACGGTATTCCTTCGGGCATCGGACAATCCGAAGCACAGCATCTGCATCAGTCCCGGCAGCACGTGCTGCGCCGGCATGCCGCCGGTCAGGCTGTCGATGGCGGAAAACAGCGGCGCGGAAAAGCCCGATTGCCGGGTGATGGCGCGTCCGATGAAATTCGACACCCGTATGCCGTTCTCCTCAAGCACGGATTTCGGCAGATGCAGGCAGACCTGCTCGAAGTCCCGGTTGAACTTCATCGCGAACGGCTCGGTCGCATCGAGCAGTACCAGTGATCCCGCATCGAGTTTCGCCTCTATGCCACGCTGCGAAATCGCGCTTTGCCCGGCCAGCTGGAAATTCACGAAAACCGCTTCACAGCCCCTGAGCTTGATGTCCTGCCGTGTCCGCCGGACCACCTGCGCGCCAGCCTTGATCGAGGAGATGCTGGCATTGTCGGGAAGCTCGAACAGCTTGATCTGCCCGTGGAAAGGGTTGCTGTCGACGGGCTCCGGCGACAGCGCTGTGTAGGCCTGGCTGACAGTTTCCTGCCAGTAGCTGAACGGCCGCGCGAGGCCTGTCGTGGACCAGACCTTCGGCGGCATGTGTGTGGGATGCGGATGCTCCAGATGCATTCAAATCGTCTCCGGACTGCACGCAGTAAAGGTCAAAGTGCACTCTCGATCAAGTGGCTCTCTTGCCAGCATCGGGCCGATGCCGTTCGCTGGCTGCACCGAAAAAAACAATATTCGAGGGACCAGCAATGACATCGATCAGCACCCGGCTTACAAAAAAATACGGCATTTCCTTTCCCATCGTTCAGGCCGGAATGGCCTTTGCCGGCATGACGCCGCCGCTCGGAATCGCGGTGAGCGAGGCGGGCGGAATGGGCTCCATCGCCGGCGTCGGCATCATTCCGCCCGAGGGCGTGCAGATGCTTGTCAGCGGCATGAACGCAGGCACATCGCGGCCCTACCATGTCAACTTCATCACCATTTTCACCTCACAGGCACATATCGACCTGATGTGCGAGATGAAGCCCAGGGCAGTCTCGTTTCACTGGGGTCATCCGCAGAAATCGTGGATCGACCAGATGCATGAAGCAGGCATCGATGTCTGGGAACAGGTCGGGTCCGTCGAGGCAGCCATCGCCGCGGTCGCCGACGGCATCGACCTCGTGATCGCACAAGGTTCGGAAGCCGGTGGCCACAATTACGGTACCGCCGGCACCATCGCGCTCACACCCGCGGTGGTGGATGCGGTGGGTGACAAGGCGCTCGTGCTTGCCTCCGGCGGCATTGCCGATGGCCGCGGTCTTGCCGCGGCCCTGATGCTTGGGGCGGACGGCGCCTGGATTGGCACCCGCTTCGTAGCCACGAGGGAAGCTGCCGTTGCCCAGGAGTACAAGCAGCGAATTGTTGATTGCGACACGACAGGCACGCAGCTCACCCATGTCTTCGGCAGGGAGCACCCTGATTTCAATCCGATCCGTGTTCTCAGCACCCCGCTTGTCAGTGAATGGAACGACAGGGTCGATCAGATCGCGGTTGGCGCCGAGCACCACCCGCAGATCGGCGAAATGGACCTTCTGGGTCAGCAGGTGCCGCTGCATCGTTTCACCAACATGGTGCCGATGCAGGGCGCGACCGGTTCATTCGACGAGTTGCCGATGCTGGCGGGTGAGGGCCTTGGCCTGATCCATGATCTGCCGCCAGCTGCAGATGTTGTTGCGCGCATGGCAACCGAGGCCAAAAAGCTCCTGTCGAAATACGGGGCTTGACCTCGATGTCGAAGATACTGGTCTTCACCGCAACCGGTCAGGTTGGGTCGGCCTTGTGTGGCGAGCTCCTGGCGCGCGGCCACGAGGTCTCGGGCGTCACCCGCAGTGATGCCGCCGCCGGCCGGCTGATCCAGCGCGGGATCACGCCTGTTGCCGGCGATATCCGCAACCTCGATGAACTCGGTCCCCGCCTCGCCGGATTCGACGCCGTGTTCCTAGCCTCCTCGGACGCCCAGGATCAGGACCGGACCGAGGCCGCGCTGATCAAATGCCTGCGCGATCACCGCACGCCGCATGTGGTCAAGCTTTCCGCGCAATCAGCGGGCCTCAACCCGCCGGTGAGCTTCGGCATCCAGCATCGCACTGTTGAACTGGCGCTTGAACAGAGTGGACTCGCTTTCACCATCCTGAGGCCCACCTTTTTCCAGCAGTCACTGCTGCTGATGAGCGGCGATGTCGCAAAAAAGAAGGCGATCACCGCACCGATGGGCAAGGGCAGGGCTGCGATGGTCGATGTCCGCGACATCGCTGCGGTGGCAGCGCAGTGCTTGACCGGGCCGGGACATGCCGGCAGGACCTATACGCTCACCGGACCGCAAGCCCACGGCTTTGCCGACGTCACCGAAAAGCTCACCGCGCTGCTCGGATTGAAGATCGGCTACATGAGTCCACCCGTGCCGATTGCCAGGCTGGTCATGCCGTTTCTGACCGGCATGCCGCGCTGGAAAACCAGTCTGCTCGTCGACCTGATGGTGGCGATCAGACACGGCGCGCAGCAGCAGGTTACGACTGACGTGGCGGATGTGACCGGCAGGGAGCCGCGCACGCTGCATGCGTTCCTGAAGGAACACCTTGAAAGCTTTCAGCCATGATGAAACATCCCTGCTGCAGCGTGTGTCCGGCGGTAACAATCTGCCGTGCCCGCTGCCACGGCCGCGACCGGGAGCACTGTTGACGTGAATCCTCAATTTCCTGGCACCCAGGCGGTGATCGAAGCCTTTGCCTGGCTCGAAACAGAGACAGCCTTCACCATCGTTGCCCGATTGAATGTCAGGTTCGCCAAGGCCATGGGTGTGAAGCTGGAGGATAGCAACACGGAAGATCATGCCATACAGGACGGGATGACGATGATCGTAAGCACTGACCCCTATGTCGGCGGCATGAGCGGTGACGGCGCCGGCCCTGTGCCCGGCAGCGCCCACAAACCCTATTGAACTGAAGGACAGACACAGATGAATGGTAAGATAGTTTCGCTTTCGAGCTTCCCGATCAAGGGATTGAGCCCGCAGGCACACCAGAGCGCGCCGCTGAAGACCGGCGACGGCTTTCCCGGCGACCGCCTGTTCGGATTTGCCAAAGCCAGCAGCGGCTTCGATCCGGCCGACCCGAAACCTCTGCCCAAGCACAATTTCATCGTGCTGTTGCAGCATGCAAGGCTTGCCGGCCTTGAAACCGGCTTCGATCCCGAGAGCCGCGTCCTGACCATCCGGACGAAGGACGCGGCGGACATGCGGTTCGACATGAACACGCAGGAGGGCGCCGACGGCGCGAGCGAATTTCTCACCAGGCTGCTCGGCCTGAAAGAGCAGGAAGTCCCGTTCTTTGCGTCTGCGTTTCCGCACCGTTTTACCGATGCCTCGGTCGCTTCCACCACCTTGATGAACGCCATCTCCTTCATCAATCTCGATTCCGTGCGCGCCTTCGAGAGTGAGATCGGGCGCGAGGTCGATGCAAGGCGGTTCCGCGGCAACATCGTCTTTGACGGTTGGCCGGCCTTCAGCGAGCTCGATCTCGTCGGGCGCCATTTCCGGGTGGGGGAGGTGAGCTTCAACATCCTGCACCGGACCCAGCGCTGCCTTGCCACCGAGGTCAATCCCGACACCGCGGAACGCGACATGAAGCTGCCCAACCTGTTGAAGAAGGCCTATGGCCATTTCGACATGGGGATCTATGCCGAGGTGCTCAACGACGGCGTGATCTCGGTCGGGGACGAGGTCGTTCTGATTGACGCTTAGTCTCCGGCGTCAACGGCTTTCATGGTAAGAAACCATTCAGGATCAATGGGTTGATCCATTCTGGTGAATCGCTTTGAAAGCTGCCTGAATCAATCTTTCAACATGACGTTCAGCACGCCCAGTCTCAGCCGGCCTTGCGCGAGGTGGAAACCCGGTGACGCACGTCGCGTGGCGAAATCCGCCGGTCGCTGTCCTGCCGCACCGGCTTGCCGTCGGCGAGCGCCGGCACATGCGCGGCGGCGCCATTGGTGTAGCTGTCGGCACGCTGCCAGGCCTGAAGCCGCGCGGCGCAGCTGTCGCTGTCGAGTTCCTCGATCAGGTCGGTCGCCAGCGTATGCTTGACGGACGGCTTGGCCAGGTGCGGAAAGAAACTCTCGAGTGCCGATTTGATGGTGCTCTCGGGCGCACCCAGACCGATCAGGGCGGTTGCCAGCTGCCGGCCCGACAGGTCCATCATGATGCGCTCGGCAAGTGCATAGCTCGCGCCCATGGCGTCCGCCAGTGAAGTGGCGAACCAGCTCTCCTGATCGGTGACAGCATGACGGGCGAGCTGCGCCAGCCGCACATCGCCGACCCGGCGCCGTGCCGCAGCCGATGTGACGGCGGCATCCTGCTTGGTTCTGCCGGGCGCCAGCGCATCGCTTGCGAGCGGCTTGCGCGGGCTTGTCGGCCGGTTCAGCGGCGATTTCGGGGTTGGGCTTGCTGCTGCCACCATGGCCTTGAGCTGCGCCCGGAGTTTCTCGCTGGGGTCGAGCGGCGGCGCATCGACCGTCGGCCTGGTGTTGGGAGCCGAACCGCTCTCCGGCTCGCGCACTGCTAAAGAAGCCGGATCCGGGATCAGGCCGCGCAGCACCAGGAGCCCGTCCACCGACGGATCCTTCAGTTCCTGCAACTTGGCAATGGCTTTGGGTGAAAGATCCGAGCGCCGCGCGGCGGCCCGCGCATGCGGCGCGCCATGGCGCATCACCGCCCGGGTCAGGGCGTTTTCGTTGAGGAGTGGGTAATGCACGATGAAGGGTGCTGCAATCGCGATCGGCTCGTTGATCAGCATCTCCGCCACGTCCTCGGGAACCCGCGACAGGCGCGACAGCGTTGCCGACGCAGTGCGGCGGGTGTCCAGGCCTGCTTCCCGGTAGAGCGGCATGAAGAGGCGGGAAAACCGGGCCAGATCCTGGCGCGAGGGATGGTCGAGGCACTCAAGACCGCTGATGGCGGCCATCAGCACCGCATCCTTGCGGCGGACACCATCGGGTCGTTCGAGATCGCGGAAATTGTCTGACACGGGCACACCTTACTCAAACGCAACAACACACTTGCCGCAATTTATACCTAAACCGTTAGCGAGCTGTTAACCAAGTAATGGCTTGATGCAATTTAGCAAGGAGAAGAATGTCGAGCGTATTTCCTGTTCCACCGAGTTGGAGTCCAGAAATGACGACAATATTGACCTTCGATCAGTCGCGATGCCGCAAGGCAAATCCCGCCCGGTCCACAAGTAAAGCGGGCGCGGATACAGCTCAGGTTCTGTTGTTCACCGGCGTGCGCCGCGAACCGCTGTCTGCGATGGCGGCGCTGCCCGCACCCGCGGGTCACGAACCGATGTTTGACGACACTGCGCCCGACAAGCCGACAGGCAAGAAAAGGCGGCGCGGCAAGACGGGTTGAGAAGCGGCTGTTTCTGGTCCAGGGCGGGAGACGCCCAAGGAGACGGCCTCACTCCCTTGAGGAGCGGCCCTTAGGGGGGAGCGGCTACAGTTTGCAGCCAGCAACGCGGTCAATCGCAACGCCTCTCATCTTGACGCGATTCCGGCTGCTGCACCGGTCATCAATCCAGCGCTGAGGCGGTTGGTCAGACGCATCGCCCTCGGGCTCCTGAGAAGCGTCCGGGCGCGTGCGGCAAGCGCCACCCAGGCAAGATCGATTGCCACCAGCACCGCCAGCATGGTTGCCACCAGTTCGCCCCACCCAGTCAGCGTAAGCCGCGTCAGGTCGATGATCGAGGGCAGCAGCGCCATGTAGAACATCATGATCTTCGGATTGCCCAGCGTCACCGCCAGACCGGTCGCAAACAATCGCAGGGCCGAACCGCGTTCCGGCATGGCTTCCTCTCCCACGGCCACTGGCGCGATCCACATTTTCCAGGCCAGATAGAGCAGATAAGCTACCCCCAGCCATTTGATGGCGACGAACAGGAGGTGAAAACTCTGTGCCAATGAGGCGAGGCCGAACACGGCAAGCGTCAGCCAGACCGCTTCACCGATCCACATCGCGGCCAGAAAGGGCAGCACATCTCCGGCCCCGCGTGAAATTACCCGGGCCACGAGCGCGGCAATGCTCGGCCCCGGTGAACCGGCCGCGACCAGAAGCGCGCCTGCGAAGATGAACAAGGCCGGCAGTTCCATAAAGCCCTCTTTTCCGGGGATGATTATTGCCATTCACTCGGCGACATCAAGCCTGGAATGCCTGCCCTTGCTTGCCGCATGGCTCGATGCCAGTCCACGGAACTCGCTCAACCGCAGTGTGGATGGCCATCAGCTGCCGGTTGGGCGCAGCTACTTCAGCTTGTGCATCGCCAGCATCTTCATGATCGCGCTTTCGTAATAGGTCTCGGTGATGCCCTTGCGGACCTTGCGCAGGAAATATTTCTCAAACGCCACCTTGGCGAGATGCACCCACATGCCTTCGGACGCCCAGTTGACGTTGCGCGGCGGGTTCTGCGGCTGTGCCAGGAAGGCCACGCCACGGTCGCCGAAATCGGCCAGGCAGAAGGCGTTCCATGTGGCCTCGTCGCGTGCCTCGCGTCCCTCGAGCAGCGCCTTGATGTTCCTGGCCGTTGCCAGAACCATGCTCTCGATCATGTAGCCGGTCTTCGGCACGCCGGTGGGCACCGGGGTCTTTTCCAAGGGCGCAATGGCGATTGCCACGCCGATGCCGAAAATGTTGGGATATTTCGGGTTGCGCTGGTGCTTGTCGACAATGATGAAGCCACGCGGATTGACCAGCCCCTCGATGTCACGCACCGCGCCGATGCCGCGGAAGGCCGGCAGCATCATCGAATACTTGAAATCGAGCGCGTGCTTGGTCTTCTCGGTCCCGTCGTCATTGAGTTCGGATACCGTCATGGTGCCGGCCTCGACCTTTTCCACCTTGGCATTGGTGATCCAGCGCACGCTGCGCTGGCGCATCTCGTGCTCGAGCATGCCCTTGGTGTCGCCGACACCGCCAAGGCCGAGATGGCCGACATAGGGTTCGGCGGTGACGAAAATCATTGGCACCCGGTCGCGGATCTTGCGGTTGCGCAGTTCCTTGTCGAGGATCATGGCGTATTCATAGGCCGGGCCGTAACACGACGCGCCCTGGGCCGCGCCGACGATGATCGGGCCGGGATCGGCACAGAAGGCTTCGAAGGCGACATTGGCGCGGGTGGCGTGATCGACGGTGCAGACCGACTGGGTGTGGCCGTCGGGACCGAGTCCCTCGACCTCGTCGAAGGCCAGTTCCGGACCGGTGGCGATCACCAGGTAGTCGTAACCGACCGAGCTGCCGTCCTCCATCTCGATCCGGTTGTCCTCGGGGTGCAGCTTCTTCGCCGAGGCCTGCACGAAGTCGATGCCGTGCTTTTTCATCAGCGGCGCCAGCTCGATCGTGATGTCGCCCTTTTCCCGCCAGCCGACTCCGACCCACGGGTTGGAGGGGGTGAACTGGAAACTCTCGGTCTTGTTGACGAGAATGATCCGGTGGTTCTTTCCAAGCTCGGCCTTCAAGTCGAAGACCATGGAGATGCCGCCAAGACCGGCGCCGAGGACAACAATATCAGCTTTTGTCATGTGCTTGGTCTCCCTTGGCCCGGATCGACCACGTATATAAATTTTCTCTTATATACGTGGTCGTGCGGCAAACCGCATTGATTGTTGTCAATGGCGCGCAAGGGTCAGCGGATGCGAAGCAGCCCGGCTCCGGCAAGCAGCACCGCAAGGCCGCTCGCCACGGTTCTGATCTGGTTCCAGAACTGCCAGCGTCCGGAGTAATCCTGCCAGATCCTGTTGGCGGTTTCTGTTGCTTCCGGCACGATGACGGCTGCAAGCGCCTCGTTCATCGGCACATTGAACAGGACGGTCACGCCGAAGCCACCCAGCAGATACACGCCCGCCGCAAGGCCGAAGCAGGTGGCAGCACCGCGCTGATGGTCTCGAAACAGCAGGCCCGAGGTCAGCGCCAGCACCACCGGGGTGAGAAAGAAGGCGGGAAAGAACACCGCGTTGCGTACCGAGGCGTTCATTGCCTGCATGGCCTGGATGGCGACCGCCGGATCGGCGGCATCAAGCCCCCACATGGTGGAGCAGACCCAGGCATAGAAGAAGCCGAAGATCGCGGCACTGAGCAGGAGCGAGAGGAGGGGGGCGAGCCGCGTCGAAATCATGCCTGTTCCTCCTGAGCCACGGTTGCCGTGCGGGTGCCCAGGAACGCGGTCCACAGCAGCGTTAGACAGGCCAGCTGACCGGAGATCACCGCAGGCCAGATCAGCCCGAACTGGGCATCGAAGTATTTCTGCGGGCCGAAGGAGATCAGCGCCAGCAGCGCGGCGAGCAGTCCCAGGATCCGGCCGGGCCTTGTCACTCCGCTTCCCAGCAGGATGGCAGCCATGGCCGCGGCCATGGACGCGCCGAGCAGTGGCGCGATGCCGAACAACGGTGTTGCGGCCGGCGGATGCGGCGGAATGCCGGCATAGAGTGCGCCAAGCATGACGGCCTGAAGGATGATCAGGACCGCAAGCGCGGCGCTGGAGGTCTGATTGGGATGGGGCATGGGGTGTCTCCATAAGCGTAATTAAGTGTACGGTTGCAGATATCCGTAATTTGAATTACGTTTTGTGTCAACCAGTGGAGACTGCTGATGCGTGATGAAAACAAGGCCGCCCGCCAGGAGAAGATCGAGGAGGCGGCCTATGCGGTGCTTGAAGCCAAGGGCTATGCCGGAACATCGATGCTGGCGATCGCCCGGGCGGCGCGCGCCTCCAATGAGACCTTGTACAACTGGTATGGCGACAAGACCGGCCTGTTCAAGGCGCTGGTCGTGCGCAATGCCGAAGAGGTCAGGACATTGTTGCAGGAGGGGCTGGACAGTGACGCCAGCCCGTTGGAGATCCTGCAGGCGCTGGGCCCGCGGCTGCTGGCCCTGCTCGTCAGCCCCCGCGCCATCCAGCTCAACCGCGCCGCCGCCGCTGATCCGACCGGTGAACTCGGTGCAGTCATCTCCGAGCGGGGCAGGGAAACCGTCGGCCCGCTGATCGGCGCGGTGATGGAACGTGCCCGAAAGGACGGCGCGCTCAGGTTCGACGACACCGGCGCGGCCGTCGGCCTCTATCTCAACCTGCTGGTGGGCGATCTGCAGATCCGCCGCGTCATCGGCCGCGAGCCTCCGCTCGACGAAGATGCGATCAATTCCCGCGCCGCCCAGGCCTACGAGCGCTTCCTCCGGCTTGTCGCTTAGGCAAAAGCTGTGGGGCGGTCATTTCCGCATTGGCATGGGAGCTTTGAGCCCCCTTCGGCGCAAGGCCGTGCCGCGGGCGGCAGAGGTCCTCTCAGGCCGGGTCGATGGTAATGCCGGTGCAGCTCGCTTCCGCCAGGAATGCCCGTGCCGCCGGCCTCTGGCTCGGCGTCGGGGCGATCGCGCGCAACACCACATAGCCCTGCGGCTGGCTCAATTCCACCAGCACCGCGCGCTCGAGCGCGCGCGGCATGAACCGCCGCAATTGCAGCATCTGCGCCGGCGTGACGAAAGCGATGTTGACCCCGGTACCGATCGCCGAACGGTCATTCATCGAATAGGTTTCATCCGAAGCCGTGTCATAGGCCGCAACCGTCCAGATCGGCACATCGCCCGAAGCCAGGATCCGCACCGGGCCGTTGGAGATGTCGAAATGGCACACGGCGCTGCGGATATGGGGATCCTCGTTGTAGAGCCTTGTGATGTTGGGCTCGTTGGCGAGCGAGTAGAACCGGTTTTCCGCCCCCAGCGCCTCGACCCGGGTCCAGGCGTCCTTGCCGGTCCACATCGGCAGCGCCAGGATGATGACGATGTGAATGAACGCCGCGCCGACCAGACCGATCGCGATGGCCAGCAGGGCACTACGCATCGCGGCACCCAATCTTTTCGATTTTCGGCATATCGAGTTCGACCATGCTGACCGAAGCGGCGGTCGGCGTGTCGATCAGCGTCAGCACGAAGCTGACAGTGTCGGGGGCATCCAACCAGATCCAGTTTCCGGCCTGTGGCGCGGCACTGAGCCGGATGCGGAAGGTGCCGTCGATGTTGCGCAACGTTGTCCAGGAATTGAGGCTGACCGGAACCCGCTCCGGCGCGTCAAGCGGCTCGCCGCCCGCCTCGGCCACCCGCAGCGTCCAGAATCTTGACGGCGGCGTCGACCCGGAGATCTCGTAGCTGCACTGCCCCGAAAGCGCCGCTCCGGTCTCGTCGCTTCGTGCGGTGAACACCAGCCCTTCGGCACGGCCGAGCAGAATGCGGCCGTCCCCGGCGCGGTGCGCCTTTGCGAAGGGATCGGCGCTTGCGGTCTGCAGGTCGGGATAGGCGCTCCATGAACCGAGCCGGATCGCACCGAAGCCGGATGTCGCGGTCAGCATCCACGACGCCGACCATGCGCCACCGGCAAACGCGATCGCCAGTGTCAGAGCAACCAGGGCAGGCAGGCGAAACACGTGGCGGGGTTTCCTTCGTCAAACCGGGCGTCAGATCAGGCGCGCAAACAGCGCCGCGCGTGTCGAAAAAGCACAATCCCGCGCCAAGTACCAGCCATCCCCTTTGAAAAGATAGGGATATGCACCATTGCCGGTCATCACTGGGGTCTTCATTGCTCGGCGGTGGCCACGCCGGGCTGAAGGCTGGCTTCGACCGCGGCAAGCCTTTCGGCCTCGCCCAGCGGCTTGGCACTGTTGAGCTTGTCCATCAGTCCGCGCAGCACATCCGTGGTCTCCCGGTTCAGCGACCGGGTCCGCTGCCTTTGCGGCAGCGCATTGCCGTCCGCGTCGGTTGAGGCGCTGGCCACCAGCGGGGTCGCCCGCGGCTCCGGCAGGGGATTGTCGACGCCGGGTATGGCCCGGAGTTCGATACCCTGGTGGGCGTAATCCATCACCCGCTTGAAGGTCATCGCCGGCAGCGATCCGCCGGTCATCCGGTTGGAGGACGTGTAGTCGTCATTGCCGAACCAGACCGCGGCCGCGAAGTTTCCGGTGTAACCGCAGAACCATGCGTCGCGGTAGGCCTGCGTGGTGCCGGTCTTGCCCGCGGTCAGCACGCCGTCGACGGCGGCGCGCCGTGCCGTGCCGACATAGGGCACCCGTGTCAGCATCTGGTTCATGTAAGCGGCGGCGGTTTCGGTCAGCACACGCTCGGGCGCCGGTTCGTCGCGGCTGAAATCATAAAGCACATCGCCATTGTAGTTCATGATCTGCGCGATGCCATGGCGGCGCGACTGGTAGCCGCCGGCGGGAAACACGGCATAGGCCGTGGCCTGGTCGAGCACGGTGACTTCAGAGGTGCCGATAGGAATGGTGACATCGCGCCGGATAGGTGTTTCGACGCCGAACTTCTTTGTCATTTCCATGATCTGGCCGATCGCATCCTCGCCGAGCCGCTCCTTGGCGAGCCGCACCGGAATGGTGTTGATCGAGCGGGCCAGCGCGGTCTTGATGTCGACGCGGCCGGAATAGCCGCCGGAATAGTTGCCCGGCGCCCAGTTGCCCCAGCGGATCGGCGCGTCGACGATCGGGCTGTCCGGCGTCATGCCTTTTTCCATGGCCAGCGAATAGGTGTAGATCTTGAACGAGGAGCCCGGTTGCCTGAGCGCGCGCGAGGCGCGGTTGAACTGGCTCTCGCCATAGTCTCTTCCGCCGACCATGGCGCGCACGGCACCGCCGTTCTCGATTAGCACCAGCGCCGCCTGGCTTGCCCGGTAGCGATCGCCATACTGGCGCAGCGTCGTCTCGACGGCGGCATCGGCGGCTTCCTGCATGCCCGGGTCGAGCGTGGTACGCACGATCAGCGAATGCTGGGCAAATCCACCGGCGATGCGCTTGACCTCGTCGAAGGCCCAGTCGAGGAAATAATCGGGTGCATCCCGGTCGCCGCGGTCGATGACGCTGGCCGGGTTGCGTCGCGCGCCGATCACCTGGCCCTCGGTCATCAGGTCACCCTGTACCAGATTGGACAGCACCTCGTTGGCGCGGGCCCGCGCCGCCGGCAGGTTGATGTGCGGCGCGTAGCGGGCAGGGGCCTTGAACAGGCCGGCCAGCATCGCCGCTTCCGCGATCGAGACCTCGGTGATGTCCTTGCCGAAGTAGAACTGCGCCGCCGCCGCTGCTCCAAAGGTGCCGCCGCCCATATAGGCGCGGTCGAGATAGAGCCTGAGGATTTCCTTCTTCGACAGGTTGGCCTCGAGCCAGAAGGCCAGGAACGCTTCCTTGACCTTGCGCTCGATGGTCCGCTCGTTGGTCAGGAACAGGTTCTTGGCCAGCTGCTGGGTGATGGTGGAGCCGCCCTGGACCACCGAGTTGGCCTTGACGTTTTCGGTCATGGCGCGGGCGAGGCCCAGGAAATCGATGCCGAAATGATCGAAGAAACGCCGGTCCTCAGTGGCCAGCACCGCCTTGATGAAGTGATCGGGCAGCTGGTCGACAGGCGCCGAATCCTCGTGGATGATGCCGCGATGGCCGATCTCGTTGCCGTAGCGGTCAAGGAAGGTGACGGCGAAATCGTCCCGCGCCTGCCAGTTGCCGGCGGTTTCCTCAAACGCCGGCAGCGCCAGCGCCAGCAGCAGCACGAAGCCCGCGGTACCGGCATTCATGCCCTCGCCGGCGACCTCGAACACCGCCTTCCAGACCCCGCGGGTGCGGAACCGGCGGAAGAAGATGGTGATCTCCTCCCAGATCTCGCCGACCCTGAAACCGGCATTCCAGATGGTGGAATCGATCCAGGAGTCGATGCGCAGAAGGATGTTGGAGCGCTTGCGGGGCCGGTTTTCCTGATTGAACGGGTCTTGCACGGGTCTTGGGTCCATTGCGGGCTTGGCGACCAGCATCGTCGCGCGTTGCTTTTGCCGCGGTGCAGGATGTCACCACAGTTTTTGCCCCCTGTGAGCTATGCTTTTGGCGCATTTTCAGTCAAAGGACAAGCCGTCGGCGCATGCGTGCGCGCCAAGCAGATGATAAAAAGGAAGCCGCTCATGAACGCCAAGCCCTTCTGGAAAGCCAAGACGCTTTCCCAGATGACCAGGGCCGAATGGGAAAGCCTGTGCGACGGGTGCGGCCGCTGCTGCCTCAACAAGCTCGAGGACTGGGACACCGGCGAAATCGCCTGGACCAACATCGCCTGCCGGCTTCTCGACGGCCAGTCCTGCCGCTGCAAGGACTATGACAACCGCCAGGCGACGGTGCCCGACTGCATCGGGCTGACGCCTCAGCAGGTCGAGACCATCACCTGGCTGCCGCCGACCTGCGGCTACCGGCTGGTGGCCCAGGGCGCCGATCTCTACTGGTGGCATCCGCTGGTCTCCGGTGATCCCGAGACCGTGCACGAGGCCGGGGTCTCGGTGCGCGGCCGCACGGTGAGCGAGGCCGGCATCGAGGTCGAGGATTTCGAGGACCACCTGGTCGACTGGCCGGGCGAGGAGCCCTGAGCGGCGGGCGCGCCGTTTTTTCGCCACGAAGGTGGAACCAAGACTGCACAAGCGGCGTTTAGTCCCCGTATTCCAAACGGAGGGACTATCCGATGATCCAGTGGATCCTTATTTTGCTTATTGTCGCAGCCGTCGCCGGCCTGCTTGGTTTTGGCCGCCTGTCGGGCGCAGCGCTGACCGGCGCCAAGCTTCTGATTGCCGTCGTGCTGATTCTTTTCCTGCTTGCCGTTCTCGGCATTGTCGCCATCGCCTAGCGCGAAACGTCCTTCATCCCCCAAGCTGAAGCACGCCTTGAGCCGCCGGAGAGATTTCTCCGGCGGTTTTTTCATACGCTGGCCCGGGGTGTGCCGGGGGGTGCGCCGGGCGTGTGCCCGAGGGTGTAGATCCCAGGCGCTTGCGAAGACGCCGGTCATCCCCACTTTAGGGTGCCAGGCCAATGCATGTCGCGCTCAATCGGATTCAATTGAGCGATAACGAACATGTATTATTTCAAAGTGCTACAGCATCCTTTGCGCATCCAAATGGATGCGCGGCGCTGCAGGACCCGAACGCAGGAGACATGCACCGTGGCAGACACACCCGACACGCCGCCGAAACTCGAGACCCTTCTCTCCGGAGAGGCGCGCCCGCAGAACCAGTCGCTTGCGTTGAACTATGCCGCGGCGGGCGGCGAAAACATCGGCATCGAGCTCGATGCCCGGGTCGTGCCGGCGACGATCACCGCGCTGACCAGCCTGCTGGGCCAGGTGATGTCGAGCCTGCCGGAGGAGGAGTGGCCGAATTTCCAGGTGCTCAAGACCACCGCGATGGGCCTCGCCATGAACGCCGAGGGTGAACTGGCGCTGGCGCTGGAACTCGAAGGCGGCGGCCAGCTGACGCTCGGCCTCGCCAAGGGGGACTTGGCCCTGCTGCGCGATGAGATCGACGAGGCGATGCGGATTGCGGGGGATTTGCGGCATTAGGGGGATTGAGCCGGGCGTCAGCCAGGACGCTCGGCTTTCAATTCGGCGAGCAACGGTCCGGCATTCACCGCGCGGCCTTTGCCGCTGGCCTTGCCTTCGTCATAGGCGCGCTTCAGCCGGTTGAGTTCGAGCGCGCGGATTTCCTGTTGGCATACGTAGCTACTGAGTTACAGCGAAGACGAACTTAAGCCCTAGGCTTTTCATCACGCTTTTCCTTGCTAACATCCTTACCGGTCTTAGGATCGGGAGGGTTTTCAACAGGCGGCGCAAAATCTTGTCGCCTTTCTTGTCGTTAGTCTGTTTTTTGGGTTCGGGCATGTTTCCATCCAGAAAGAAATTCAAGTTTCAAGTTACACCATCGGACCGCGAATTGTGGGCTATAGGCATGGTGGCAATGCAGTGGTCGCTTCTGGAAGCGTGGGTGTCGACTTTGGTTCAAGGTTTAGCCCAACATGACGAAGACGCCCTAGCTCGTTTCAATACTACCCATTCCCTAGAGGGTAGGTTGGAAACCTGGAAAGAACTCACCAAGGAAAAGATGCAGGAACCCTACTGTAGTAGGATGCTACGGCTTCACCAAAGAGCTGTCGACACAAAGCAGATGCGCGATAGGATCATTCACGGCATTTGGTCGTCTAACGATCCCGTAGCCACCACGATTCAAGGCGGGGCACCTAAGCATCCTTTCAAATGGTCTCCCAAATTCGACAAGATCAAGGAAACAGCCGAGAGGATCGACAATCTGATGATGGATATCCTTCAGATGCTTGCCGAATTGTCTCCAGACAAGAACGAGGTCAACGGGCGTGATGCATTGCGACAAACATTAAAACAGCCAAATCACCCACGTTCGAAAAATGAGGGTTAGCTTCCTTCCAAAGAAAAAATGCCTTTGGTCCCTTTAGCCTCATCGCTGCCGTTGCATTGTTGAGTTCAATTTCATTGCCCTGCTCTATACCGGCCTGGCGCCAATCATCGATATTCACCATGGTACGCAAAAGGCTCGTGATAGGAAAATAATCCTTGACCCCGTCACGGTCCTCTGGTAGGGTTATGTCATCGTCACAGAACTGCGCCGATAGCGGTGCGGCGGCGAGGGCGGTGGTGCCTGCGGGTGCACCGGTTTGAGAGTTTGATGAATGCGCGAGGCGCCTCTGGATTTTCAGGGGCGCTTTTTTGGTGGCCGCTGCCCGGAGGGGTGGCCGGATTTTTTGGATCTTTGCGAGGCATGTGATGACCGAGGCTTATGCGGCCGCCGGGCGGCTTGGGCTGTCCGCGACGGATGTTTCTGTCGCGGGCGAGCTGGCGCTGGTCGACCGGCTGATCGATCTGCTCACGGCGCTCGAACCGTTCGAGATCAAGCAGTCGGCGGTGTCCGGCGATTCGGGGCCAGGAGAGGGGCGAGTGCCGGGGAAAGGGCAAGAGAAAGGGCAAGGGATCGGTGACGGGATTTGCGACGCCGCCGGTGATGCGGCAGCGGTCGCGACTGCAGGTTCGGTGATGGCCGCGACCTCTGAGACCGGAGCGCAGCTCGCTGCGGCAGAGGCGGCGGATGCCGGGCCTGTGCCGGAGGGCCATGCGGCGAAGCCTTCCGCCGAGAGCACCAGGGCCATGCTTGCCCGGATGCGCGCAGTGCTCGACCGCGAGGCGGCACGGCTGGGCGAGGACGGGCTCGAGGGCAAGGCGGCGGTCGACCAGGTGGCGCTGATTGCCCGCACGCTCGAGAAGATCGACCAGATGGAACGGCTGATCGCCGAGGACCAGGCCCGCACCGCTGGGCAGCGGCTTGGGCCACAGGAACGCGAGCAGCTGCGGCAGACGGTGCGGCAGCTCATTATCGCCGCCGCCGAGCGTCTGGCGGTCGAGCGGGCAGGCGGGCCGGATGAGGCCCATGAGGCCCATGAGGCCAATCAGGCAGGGCAGGCGCGGTCATCAGCATCGCCGTGCGGACCGCCCGGATGACCGCCCCCTTGACCATGCCCTTGGTTACGCCCCTGGCACCGCTTTTGGCCAGCGCAGTGTCCGCTTGGTTTGCGGCAAGGCTGGCGGCGAGCGTCTGGGACAATCCGGTGCCCGGCGCGCCGGTGCCGCTCCGCAACCTCGTGGCGCTGGGCCGGCAATTGCCGCCGGTGTGGCGCAGGCCGCCGGCCCTCACGGAGCCGGACCTTCCCGGCGATATCCGGGATGCCGGGGACCCGGAGGCGGCAACGCCCAGCACGGGGGACATTTTCGCCGGGGATCTTTTCGCCGAGGACCTGGTCACAGCCCACATCGCCCGGTTCGACGACCGAACGCTGATGGCGCACGCCCATGACTGGTCCCTGACGGCGCGGCCCGAACAATTGCCGCCTCGCGGCGCGTGGCGCACCTGGCTGATGATGGGCGGGCGCGGCTCGGGCAAGACCCGCGCCGGGGCCGAATGGGTGCACGCGCTTGCCACCGGCGATATGCCGGGGCTGGGGCGCGATGGCCGCATCGCGCTGGTGGCCGAAACATTTGGCGATGCCCGCGAGGTGATGATCGACGGCATCTCCGGCATTCTCGGCGTGGCGCGAGCGGAGCGGCCGAGCTTCGAAGCGACGCGGCGCAGGCTGGTCTGGCCTTCGGGCGCGGTGGCGCAGATGTTTTCGTCCGAAGATCCCGAAAGCCTGCGCGGGCCGCAATTCGATCTTGCCTGGTGCGACGAACTCGGCAAGTGGCGCCATGCCCGCGAGACCTGGGACATGCTGCAATTCGGTCTCCGGCTCGGCACGTCGCCGCGCCAGCTGGTCACCACCACGCCGCGGGCGACGCCCTTGATGCTGGCGCTGGTCAAGGACAAGGCGACGCGGGTGACACGGATTCGCACCGAGGACAATGCGGCCAACCTCGCGGCGGGTTTTCTCGAGACCATCCGGGCGCGCTACGGCGGCACGCGGCTGGGGCGGCAGGAACTCGACGGCGAATTGATTGCCGACCGCGAGGACGGGCTGTGGCGGCGCGAGCAGATCGAGGCGCTGGTGGTGCGCACGCACGGGCCGCTCCATCGCATCGTCGTGGCGGTCGATCCGCCGGCCTCGGGCGAGGCGAAACACTCCTGCTGCGGCATCGTCGCCGTTGGCCTTGATGCCGAGGGTCGCGCGGTGGTGCTGGCCGACGGCTCGGTCGAGGGCGCAAGCCCATCGCACTGGGCGGGCGCGGTGAGCCGGCTCTACCGCCGCTTCGACGCCGATTGCGTGGTGGCCGAAATCAACCAGGGCGGCGACATGGTGACGAGCGTTCTGAGAACCGTCGATCCGACGCTGCCGGTGAGGCAAGTGCGGGCGACGCGCGGCAAGTGGCTGCGCGCCGAACCGGTCGCCGCTCTCTACGAGCAGGGCCGGGTGGCTCACGCCGGCCACTTCGCGGCACTGGAAGACCAGATGTGCGATTTCGGCCCCGACGGGCTCTCCTCCGGCCGCTCTCCCGACCGGCTCGATGCGCTGGTGTGGGCGCTGACCGAACTGATGCTGGGCCGGAGAGGCGAGCCGCAGGTGCGGCATCTGTGAGCGGTGTTCAGCCGTAAAACAAAGCGGCGAGGGCGAACAGGCCGGTCAACAGCAAGGGCGGCCAGCCGATGTGGCGACCGCGGCTGACCACGAGATCGAAAATGCCGACCGCGGTAAAACTCAGGCCGACACTGCCCAGGATCATCGTTTGCAGATGCGGCTCGTCAAAGGCCAGCACGTAAAGAATGACGGCCAGAACGATCCAGGTAACTGATGTGACGTGCCAGGCGAACCGCAAGACCATGCGGGCCAGATGGTGGTCGAGCACCCGGTTGCCGCGATGTTTGAACAGCGGCCGCAACAGATAGATTTCGCCGCCGATTGAATGAAGCACGGACGTCACAACCAGCCCGGCAATGCTGGCGACGACCAACCATTGAAACAGCAAACGGCCACTCCTTGTGGGCAGGGATCCGCATCTTCAGGCGGTGCGCGGCGGCAAACAGACGTCAGGTTCTAACCACTGGATTTTGAAAGGGCAACAACATGGCATTCGGATTTCGGCTTCCCTGGACCCGCGCCGCCGCGTCACGACCGCCTGCCGCCAGGAACTGGTTGCCGGGCGCGATCGCGGCGCTGTCGGGCGACGCGGGCGCACGCTGGAGCGGGCGCTCCTATGCAGGCCTGGCGCGCGAAGGCTTCATGCGCAACCCGGTGGCGCACCGTGCGACGCGGATGATTGCCGAAGCCGCGGCCTCGGTGCCCTGGCTGGTGTTTGACGGCGGCCGCGAGCAGGAGCGCCACCCGGTCAGGGACCTGCTCATGAGGCCCGATCCGAACGGCGCGGGCGACGGTTTCTTCGAGACACTTTACGGCCACCTGGTGCTCGCGGGCAATGCCTGGATCAACCCGGTCGGCGCCGGCGGAAGGATCGCCGGGCTGCAACTGCTCAGGCCCGACCGGATGCGGGTGATCGAGGGCGCCGACGGCTGGCCGGTGGCCTATGAGCACCAGTCCGGCGGGCGGCGGCAGCGCTTTGCCGTCAACCCCGAGGAGGGGCCGGGGCTCTTGCACCTCAAGCTGTTTCATCCGCTCGACGATCACCTCGGCTTCGCGCCGCTGGAAGCAGCGCTGATGGCGCTTGATCTGCACAATGCGGCGATGAGCTGGAACAAGGCGCTGCTCGACAATTCCGCCCGGCCCTCGGGCGCGCTGGTCTACCAGCCCAAGGACGGCGGCAACCTGACGCCGGAGCAATATGAGCGGCTGAAGGCCGAACTCGAGGACGGCTACCAGGGCGCGCGACGGGCCGGGCGGCCGATGCTGCTCGAGGGCGGGCTCGACTGGAAGGCGATGGGGCTGACCCCGCGCGACATGGATTTCGTCGAGGCAAGGAACGGGGCGGCGCGCGACATCGCGCTTGCGCTCGGCGTGCCGCCGATGCTTCTGGGCATCCCCGGCGACCTGACCTACGCCAACTACCAGGAGGCCAACCGCGCCTTCTGCCGCCTCACCGTTTTGCCGCTGGTCGGCCGCACCGCGCAGGCGCTGACCGCCTGGCTGCAGCCGGTTCATGGCGCGGGGCTGAAGATCGATTACGACGCCGACCGCCTGCCGGGGCTTGCCGCCGAGCGCGACGGGCTCTGGGCCCGGCTCGGCGCCGCAGATTTCCTCACCGACGAGGAAAAGCGGGAAGCCGTGGGATATCAAAATGTTGCGGGCTGAACCGGACTCAATCCGGCAGCCAGATGAATCAGTTTGTGAACAAGAATTGACCGTCAGGGGCGGAGGTGAAGCGATGCCTAATATTGATCCGGACCCCGCGATGCTGGCGGCACGGATCGCCGGCGCGGTTGCCGGAGCTCTGGTCTCGCTCGCCTACATGATGCCGCGTGGCGCACGCGAAGCGATGGCCCGTGCGGTCGCGGGCATCGTCTCCGGCCTGGTCTTCGGCGGCCCGGCGGGTGTTGCGCTGACGCAGTGGATGGGCGTGTCCGACATGCTCTCGCCCGCCGAGACACTGCTTACCGGATCGGCGGCGGCGAGCATGACCGCCTGGTGGGCGCTGGGCGCGCTCGCCCGCATCGCCGACCGGACCGGGCGCGGACCCCGAGCCTGAGCCGGGCCCGCATCGACCCCATTTCGACACCAACAAGGACATCATCATGACACCTGACTGGAGCGCATCCGGACGGCAGCACAAGCGCGTCGATCTGGCATTGGAGGACGTGAGCGGCGATGGCAGTTTCTCGGGCTATGCAAGCCTGTTCGGTGCGGTCGATCTCGGCCGCGACGTGATCGAGCCCGGCGCCTTCGCCGCCTCGCTGAAGCGCCGGGGAGCGGGCGACGTGCGCATGCTCTACCAGCACGACCCGGACCAGCCGATCGGCCGCTGGCTGTCGATCCGCGAGGATGCGCGCGGCCTGCATGTCGAGGGCAAGCTGTCGCTTGGCGTGGCCCGCGCCCGCGAGGTGCACGAGCTGATGAAATCCGGCGCGCTCGACGGGCTGTCGATCGGCTTCCAGACCCTTCGCGCCCGCAACGAGGCCAAGGCCGGGGTGCGAAGGATATTGAGCGCCGATCTCTGGGAGATCTCGGTGGTGACGTTTCCGATGCAGCCGGGCGCGCGGGTGACCGCGGTCAAGGCCGCATCCGGGCTGACCGCGCCGCCGACAGTGCGCGAACTCGAACGCCGGCTCACGCGGGATGCGGGGCTGACACGGCGCCAGGCGCGCGGGCTGATCGCCCGCGGCTTCGGCGCGCTTTCGGACAGGCAGGACGCTGGCCCGGAGGATCTCAAACGCCTGGAACGGCAGTTGCGCAGGCTAACCGCGACGCTCGGCCGTTCCACCCCTTCCACCGACAACACCCTGTTGAAAGGACGACCAATGACCTTCCAGACCAGGGCGCCCCGCGCGCCCGAAACCAAGAGCATCGACGCCGACGTCTCCGCCGCCTTCGAGGACTTCATGTCCGCCTTCGAGCATTACAGGCAATCCAACGACGAGCGGCTGAGCGAGATCGAGCGCCGCGGCGGCGCCGATGTGATCACCGAGGAAAAGATGGCCCGCATCGACACGGCGCTCGACGAGCAGAAACGCGCGCTCGATGCGCTCGCGGTCAAGCGCGCGCGGCCCGATCTCGGACGCGGCGCGGCGCAGCCCAGCGCCGTGCGCCAGGCCTTCGACGCCTATGTCCGCCGTGGCGACGAGGCGGCGCTGCGCCAGACCGAACTCAAGGCGATGTCGGCGGGCAGCGATGCCGATGGCGGCTACCTGGTGCCCGACGAACTCGACACCGAGATCGGCCGGCGTCTCTCCGAACTCTCGCCGATCCGCTCGATCGCCACGGTGCGGCAGGTCTCCGGCGCTGTGCTGAAGAAGCCGTTTGCCCTGAACGGTATGGCCACCGGCTGGGTCGGCGAGACCGACGCGCGGCCGCAGACGAACACGCCGCAGCTCGCCGAGCTGCAGTTCCCGACCATGGAGCTCTACGCCATGCCGGCCGCCACCGCCTCGCTGATCGAGGACAGCGCGGTCGACATCGAGGGCTGGATCGCGAGCGAAGTCGAGGCGGCGTTTGCCGAGCAGGAGGGCGCGGCATTTGTCACAGGTGACGGCGTCAACAAGCCGCGCGGTTTCCTCGATTATCCGAGCGTCGCCGACGACAGCTGGAGCTGGGGCAATCTCGGCTTCGTCGCCACCGGCGCTGCGGGCGCCTTCGGCGCGGACCCGTCCGACCGGCTGGTTGAGCTGATCTATGCGCTCAAGGCCGGACACCGGCAGAACGGGCGCTTCGTCATGAACCGCAAGACGCAGGCCCAGATCCGCAAGTTCAAGGATGCCGACGGCAACTATCTCTGGATGCCGCCAGCGGGCGCCGGCCAGGCCGCCTCGCTGATGGGCTTTCCCGTGGTCGAGGCCGAGGACATGCCGGATGTCGCGGCCAACGCGCTGGCGCTTGCCTTTGGCGATTTCCGCCGCGGCTACCTGGTGGTCGACCGGACGGGCGTGCGCATCCTGCGCGATCCCTATTCGGCCAAACCCTACGTGCTGTTCTACACCACCAAGCGCGTCGGCGGCGGGGTGCAGAATTTCGAGGCGATCAAGCTTCTGAAATTCGCCGCCTGACGGAGCCTTCGCTCCTTGCGAGCAACCCCTCTCCCGGCTTCCGGGGGAGGGACTCGGACCCCCAACCCACGCACACCCCGGAGACTGCCATGACCCTGATTTCAACCGATCCGCCGCTGGCGGAACCGGTGACGCTTGCCGAGTTGAAGGCGCATCTGCGCATCGATGCGGGCGACGAAGACACGCTGCTCGAAGGCCTGATCCGGGTCGCCCGCGCCCATCTCGAAGCGGTCACGGGCGTGGCGCTGATCACCCAGGGCTTTCGCTTGGCTCTCGATGACTGGCCGCGCGGCGAGGTGATTCATTTGCTCAAGACGCCGGTTCAAACCATTGATGCGATTCTGGTTTACGACGCCGACGGCGTGGAACAGACCCTCGATCTGTCGGGGCTCGTGCTTGACGGCACCGCGCACCCGGCGCGGCTCATGGTGCGGCAACGACCGCCTGCCGGCCAGCCGATCAACGGCATCGAGATCGAGTTCACCGCGGGCTTCGGTTCGGGCGCGGAGCTGCCGCCAGAACTCAAGCGCGCGGTTCTGATTCATGCCGCTTATCTCTATGAATTCCGCGGCGCGGTAACCCCGGACATGCAGCCTGCGGCGATCCCCGCGGGCTATGACCGGTTGATTGCGCCTTGGCTGTGGCGGGCTCTCTGATGGGCGGGCTGTTCATCGATCCGGGCCGCTTGAGCGCCCGGCTGGATCTGGAAACGCCGGCCGATCTGTCTGACGGGCAGGGCGGCGTGACCGGGGGCTGGACGCCGGTGGCGAGCGTGTGGGCTCGGATCGAGCCGCTGCGCGCTGCGCCCCGAGAAGAGGCGAGCGCGGGCACCGCGCCCATCACCCACCGGGTCACCTTCCGCTATCGCGACGATGTCCGCCACACCATGCGCTTCGTCCACCGCGGCCGCGAGCTATTGATCCGCGCCGTGCGCGATCCCGACGAGAGCCGCCGCTACCTGGTCTGCGATTGCGAGGAGACAAGGCCATGAGCGCCAATCAACTGCAACAGGCGGTCGTCGAGCGTCTGGCCAATGACCCGGATGTGCTCGCCATCACCGGTGCAGGCCGGATCTTCGACCGGCTGATCACCCGCGCCGAGCCGCCTTACCTGGTGCTGGGCGAGATCATCAGCACCGACTTTTCGACCGGCGATTCCGATGCCAGCGAACACCGCTTCGAGATTGAGGCCTGGAGCAAGGACAACGGCCGCAGGGAGGCGGTCGAACTCGCCGATGCTGTCCGCGCCGCCCTGCATGACGCGGATCTGACACTCGCGGGCGCGGTGCTGGTCAATCTCCGCCACGTACGCACCACGAGCCGCCGCGCGCCCAAGACCGGGCTGCATGTGGCGCGGCTGAGGTTCCGCGCGGTGACCGAGCCGTGATCCCGGTACGCGCCGGCAATTCAATCGGACAAGCAGAAAGGACACATCCATGACCGCCCAGAAAGGCAAGGACCTGCTCATCAAGATCGATGATGGCGGGAGTTACGTCACCATCGCCGGCCTGCGCGCAAGGAGGCTGGCCTTCAATGCCGAGGCCGTCGACATCACCGACGCGGAATCAGCGGGGCGCTGGCGCGAGCTTTTGGGCGGCGCCGGGATGCAGCGGGCCTCGCTGTCGGGCGGCGGGCTGTTCAAGGACCAGGCCAGCGACGGGCTGACGAGAAGCGTCTTCTTCGCAAGCGAGATCCGTGACTGGCAGGTGGTGATCCCGGATTTCGGCACCGTGACCGGGCCGTTCCAGATCACGGCGCTCGAATATGCCGGCCGGCACGATGGCGAGATGACCTTCGAGATCGCGCTCGAATCCGCCGGCGCGCTTGTCTTCGCTGCTGTGTGAGGTGGCGATGAGCGTTCATCCCAACCGCCGCCGCGGCGAGATCGCGGCGCAATTCGATGGCGAGATCCGGCTGCTGTGCCTGACGCTGGGCGCGCTGGCCGAACTCGAAAGCGCCTTCGGCGTCGACGATCTCGTCGGGTTGGCCGAGCGCTTCGAGGCCGGAAAGCTCTCGGCCGGCGACATCATCCGCATCGTCGGCGCGGGCCTGCGCGGTGCGGGAAACCGGCTGAGCGACGAGGACGTGGCCGAGATGTCGACCGAGGGCGGGGCTGCGGGCTTTGCCCGGATTGCAACCGAACTGCTCTGGCTGAGCTTCGGCGGCGCCGAGACCGACCGGCTTTCACAAGCAACACCCAATCGGGAGGGCCGGGCTCCGGACAGGCCCGAAAACCCTCCCGGGCCGCAGGTGGCACCGAGGTGACGATGCCGGACCGGACGTTTTTCCCCTGGGCGTCCGTGCTCCGCTTCGGCCTCGGCCACCTGCGGCTGCCACCCGATGCCTTCTGGCGACTGAGCCTTACTGAACTCAACGCGCTCGCCGGCGCAGGCGACCGGCCTGAAACGACCACCCGGAGCTCGTTGCAGGCGCTGATGGCGCTCTACCCGGACAGGCGCGGGGCGCCCGCCCAGCACAATCGAAAGGACCTTGCCGATGACCGATGAGCCAAACCTCAACGTCTCAGTCGAACTCGATCTCAATGGCGCCGACAGGGCGCTCGATGAGCTGACGCGCAAGGCCGACGCCTTTGGCGGGGCGTTGTCGGGCGCGCTCAAATCCGCGACCGTCGACGGCCGCGGCCTTGACGATGTGCTCAGAACGCTCGGAACCCGCATGGTCGGCATTGCGGTGGATGCCGGAACGCGCCCGCTCAACCAGCTGATGAGCAATTCGATCGCCGGGCTGACCGGCAGCCTTGGCCGGCTGTTGCCATTTGCCCGGGGCGGCGTGCCGGGCCGGATGCACGCCTTTGCCGATGGCGGCGTGGTCGGCGGACCGTCCTATTTTCCGATGCCGGGTGGCGATGTCGGGCTGATGGGCGAGGCGGGCGCGGAAGCGATTCTGCCGCTCGCCCGCGGGCCGGATGGACGTCTGGGCGTGGCGGCTGGTGGAGGAACCCAACCGGTGCAGGTGACCTTCAATGTAACCACGCCGGATGCGCAGAGTTTTTCCAAGTCCGAGGCCCAGGTCACCGCCATGCTGGCCCGTGCCGTCGGCCGTGGCCGGCGCGGCCTGTAGGAGGCAGACATGAGCAATGGTTTTCACGAGGTGCGGTTTCCGCTCCGGCTTTCGCTCGGCGCCAGCGGAGGGCCGGGACGGCGCACCGACATTGTCGCGCTGTCCAACGGCGGCGAAACCCGCAACGCCCGCTGGGCCGATGCACGGCGGCGCTATGACGCCGGAACCGGCCTGCGCGGGCTCGATGACCTCTATCAACTCACCGCGTTCTTCGAAGCTCGGCGCGGCCAGCTTTACGGCTTTCGCTTCCGCGATCCGGTCGACCATGCCTCGGCGCCGCCGGGGCAGGCGGTCACCGCCATCGACCAGCAGATCGGGGTGGGAGACGGGGTGAAGGTCCTGTTCGAACTGACGAAGACCTATGCCGATGCCGGCGGCGCCACCACGCGAAGGATTGAAAAGCCCGCCGAGGGCAGCGTCGTGCTGGCTGTCGGTGGCCTGGCGCTGGAACCGGGCGAATACGCGGTCGATCACATCACCGGCCTTGTCACGATTGCGCCCGGATCGGTTCCTGCGCTCGGCGCGATCGTGACCGCGGGCTACGACTTCGACATTCCGGTGCGCTTTGACACCGACCGCATCGAGATCAGCCTCGCGGCCTTCAAGGCGGGCTCGGTGCCGAGCGTGCCGCTGGTGGAGATCAGGCCATGAGGAATATTCCCGAAGCGCTTGCAACGCATCTTGAACAGACCTCGACCACCACCTGCCATGCCTGGCGGCTGACACGGACCGATGGCCTGGTGCTGGGCTTCACTGAGCACGATCATGATCTCGAATTCGCCGGTACGGTGTTTTCCGCTGCCACCGGATTTCGCGCCAGCGAGGTGGAAAGCGGGCTGGGACTGGAAGCCGACGCCGCCACTGTGGCCGGCGCCTTTTCCGATGCGTCGATCAGCGCCGACGATCTGGCGCTCGGGCGTTATGACGGCGCCCGCGTAGAGACCTTTCTGGTCAACTGGCAGAGTCCGGGCGACCACGTGCTTCTGTCGACGCGGGAGCTGGGCGAGGTCCGCACCGCCGGACAGGCCTTCACGGTCGAATTGCGCAGCCTGGCAGCTTCGCTCGACCAGCCGCATGGGCGGCTCTACGGACGCCGCTGTGACGCCGACCTGGGCGACGCAAGCTGCGGCAAGGACATCTCCGCGGCTCCGTTCACCCTGAGCGGGACTGTCGTCGCGGTCAGCGACGAGATGACGTTGATCGTGAGCGGTCTCGACGGTCGGCCCGCGGGCTGGTTCGACCAGGGCCGTATACGTTTCGTGACCGGCCTGCTTGCCGGCCTGTCCGCCGACATTTCCAGCCATGCGATTGAGCCCGGCGGAGCGCGGTTGGGGCTGTGGTCGCCGTTGGCGCGGCTGCCCGCGCCTGGGGATCAGGTGTCGGTCACCGCGGGCTGCGACAAGTCTTTTGAGACCTGTTCAGCCAGGTTCGGCAACGGATTCAATTTCCAGGGCTTTCCCTATCTGCCCGGCAGCGACTTTGCCTATGGCTATGCCGATGCCGATACCGTCCACGACGGAAGGCCGATCGTGCCATGAGCGCGGAACCTCACGGCCAGCGCATCGTCGCCGCGGCGCGCGGCTGGATCGGCACGCCCTACCGGCATCAGGGATCGCGCAAGGGCGTCGGCTGCGATTGCCTCGGGCTGGTGCGCGGCGTCTGGACCGAGATCACAGGCAGCGTGACGCAAGATCCAGGCGCCTATGCGCCCGACTGGGCCGAGCGGGCCGGAGCCGAGCGGCTTCTGTTGGCGGCACGGCTGCATTGCGGCGATCCTGTTGGGCTATCGGAGGTGATGGCCGGTGACATCGTGCTGTTCCGCTGGCGCGACGGCGTCTCCGCCAAGCATGCGGGCATTTTGTCCGGCCCGGATCATTTCATCCACGCCTATGAACCGGTTGGCGTGATCGAAAGCGCGCTGGTTCCTTCCTGGTGGCGGCGGATCGCCGCCGTTCACCGCATTCCCCAGACCAGCTGAAAAGCGAGACACGACATGGCGACAATCCTTTTGCAGGTGGCCGGCGCTTCGCTCGGCGGTGTCTTCGGACCGGTCGGCACGGCGATCGGCTCCGCCATCGGCGCCACCGTCGGCGGCATGCTCGACACCGCGCTGATCAACTCCACCCGGACCATTGCCGGACGGGGCCTGAGTGGCGCGCGGATACCATCGGCCGATGAAGGCTCGCCGATCCTGCGCGTGCATGGCTCGATGCGCATCGCCGGCGCATTGATCTGGGCGACCCGGTTCGAGGAAACCGTGACGCAGGAACGCCAGGGCGGCAAGGGCGGCGGACCGAAGGTCGAGCGCTATCACTATCACGCCAATTTCGCGCTTGGGCTGTGCGAGGGCCCGATCGCCTTCATCCGGCGGGTCTGGGCCGACGGGCGCGAGCTCGATCTCGAAAGCCTCGACATGCGGATCTATCGTGGAACCGCGAGCCAATTGCCCGATCCGTTGATCGAAGCCAAGCAGGGTGCCGGACGGGCGCCGGCCTGGCGCGGGCTTGCCTATGTTGTGTTCGAGCGCTTGCCGCTTGACGATTTCGGCAACCGGATTCCGGCGCTGCAGTTCGAGGTGATCCGGCCGGTGGGCGGGCTGGAACCGGCAATCGAGGCGGTGGCGCTGATCCCTGGTTCGACCGAGCATGGCTATGCGACGACGCCGGTGCGTGAGACCACCGGGGTCGGCGCCGCGCGAACGCTCAACCGCAACATGCGCCAGGCGTCCACCGACTGGACCCAGTCGATCGACGAATTGCAGGCGCTGTGCCCCAATCTCAAGTCGGTCGCGCTGGTGTCGGCCTGGTTCGGCGACGATCTGCGCGCCAGCCATTGCCGCTTCCGTCCCGGTGTCGAGGTGGTCTCGCGCAACGTCGAGACGCGGCCCTGGAAGGTGGGCGGGCTCGACCGGACAACCGCGCATCTGGTTTCCACCAGCAATGGCGGCCCGGCCTATGGCGGCACGCCTGACGATGCCGCGCTCGTTGAGGCGATCCGCGATCTCAAAGCGCGCGGGCTCAAGGTGGTGCTCTATCCCTTCGTGCTGATGGACATACCGGCCGGCAATGGCCTACCAGATCCTGGCGGCGGAACCGGGCAGCCGGTCTACCCCTGGCGCGGGCGGATGAGCGCGAGTATCGCGCCGGGATTGCCGGGAACGCCGGACGGCACGGCCACTATGCGAGCCGAAATCGATGCGCTGTGTGGCGGAACGCTTGTGTCCGATGTCGTCGTCTCGGGCGACATCGTTGCCTGGTTCGGCGGCGACGAAGGCTACCGGCGCTTCATCTTGC
Organism: Parahoeflea alexandrii; assembly: GCF_024105735.1. Lineage (GTDB taxonomy): Bacteria > Pseudomonadota > Alphaproteobacteria > Rhizobiales > Rhizobiaceae > Hoeflea > Hoeflea alexandrii. The sequence continues at coordinate 469,736 of NZ_JAAAML010000003.1, forward strand.
ATCACGCCGCACTGGCCATCGCCGCCGGCGGTGTCGACGGCTTTGTCATCGGCTCGGAGATGATCGGCCTGACCCGGCTCAGGGATGATGCCGGGGCGTTTCCCTTTGTCGATCAGCTGATCCAGTTGGCCGCCGACACCAAGGCGATGCTGGGCGGGGCGACGACGGTGACCTATGCCGCCGACTGGACCGAATATGCCGGCTACCGGCCCGATGACGGTTCCGGCGACGTTCATTTCAATCTCGATCCGCTCTGGGCCCATCCGGCCATCGGCGCCATCGGCATCGACAACTACATGCCGCTGAGCGACTGGCGCGACGCGGATCTGTCGGCCGGCAATCCCGATGATGCGAATTTTGCCAATGATCAGGCAGCCATGCGAGCCGGCATCGTCGGCGGTGAAGGCTATGACTGGTACTATGCGAGCAAGGCGGGCCGGGATGCGCGGGAGCGGCTGGCGATCACCGACGGTCTTGCGGGCAAACACTGGGTCTACCGGGTCAAGGATCTGCGCGGCTGGTGGCAGAACCAGCATTTCGATCGGGTCGGGGGAGCCGAGGCGTTAAGCCCCAGCCCCTGGGTGCCCGGCTCGAAACCGTTCTGGTTTGCCGAGCTTGGCTGTCCGGCGGTCGACAAGGGCGCGAACCAGCCCAACCTGTTTCCCGACCCGAAATCGTCGGAAGGCGCGATCCCCTGGTACTCGTCGGGCGGGCGCGATGACCTGGCGCAGCGGGCGTTTCTCGAGGCGCATCTTGCCCACTGGTCGGGGGCGGCGAATGCAGATGGCATGGTCGCCACCGACCGTATTCATCTGTGGACCTGGGACGCGCGGCCGTTTCCGGCGTTTCCGCTGTCCGCGCGGGTCTGGTCCGACGGCCCGAACTGGCGTACCGGCCACTGGCTCAATGGCAGGCTGGGGACCGTTGCGCTGAAGGACCTGATCGCGGCCATCCTGACGGAAGCCGGAATGACCGGTTTCAACGTGGACCGTGTCGACGGCATGGTGACCGGGCATGTGATCTCGAGCCCGGCCTCGGTGCGCGCGGTGCTGGCGCCGCTGGTCGAGGCCTTCGCCATCGATGTCCGGGAAGGGGCCGGTGGGCTGGAGTTCACCTCGCGGCTCACCCGTGGCGCGGCGCCGCTGGAAATCGATGCGGTGGCGGAGCCCGCCGAGGGGCCGCTGTTCGAGGAAATCCGTGGCGAACGCAGCGAGTTCGCCAACGAGGCCGTTCTGCTGTCGGCCGATCCGATGAGCGATTACGCCCCGGCCTCGGCCCGATCGCGCCGGCTCGAGGGCGAGGCCGCGCGCCAGCATGATCTGCCCCTGAGCGTTGCGATGGAGGCGGGACTGGCCCGCGTCACCGCCGATCGCTGGCTGCAGGATCACCGCTTGCAGCGCCGCCAGCTGCGCTTTGCGCTGCCGCCACAGGCCGCCGGAATTGAGTCTGGCGACACCGTCCGGTTCGCGATGGAGAACGCCCCGCCGAGCCGCTTCCGCATCACCCGCATCGAGGATGGCGAGATCCGCCGCATCGAGGCCGTGGCTCATGTTGGGGCCGCTGCGCCGCGGTCGAACGAGGACTACGGCGGCGAAACGGGCAACGATGCCAATGCGCCATTCGCACCGGAAGTCGTTCTGCTCGACTTGCCGGTGCTGTCGGGGAACGACGAAACCGGATGGGCAAGGGCAGGGGCACTGGCGATCCCCTGGCGGCAGATGGTTCTGTCGAGTTCCGTTGAAACCGAAGGCTATGCGGCGCGGGTGACGCTGGATGCGCCGGCCCGCATCGGCGCGCTGGCCGAGGCCTTGCCGCCGGGGTCAATCGAAGGACGGTTTGACTGTGGCAACGCGATCCTGGCCGATCTGGGTTTTGGCGGCCTTTCGAGCGCCAGCCGTCTGGCGGTGCTCAACGGCGCCAACGCGGTGGCGGTCCGCTCGGAAGCCGGGAGCTGGGAGATCATCCAGTTCGAGATCGCCGAGGAGATCGCACCGGGACGCTGGCGGCTTGAAAGCCTGTTGCGCGGACAGGCCGGAACCGACGACGCCATGCGCGCCGGCGCAGCCTCCGGTTCGGCCTTCATCGTTCTCGACGGCGCGGTCAGATCTCTCGGACTGACCCTGGATGAGGCCGGTCGCGCCTACAACTGGATCGCGGAAGCAAGCGGCGGACTGGCCGGCGTGCCATCGCCGACGATATTCGCCGGAGGGGAACGGGCGCTCACGCCGCTGTCGCCGGTGCACCTTCGCGCCGAGAGGCGGGCGGAAGGCATCGGGCTGTCCTGGATCCGCCGCGGCAGGCTTTCGGCTGACAGCTGGACCCCCGCCGAGATTGCCAATGACGAGGGCTTCGAGCGCTACCGCATCGAGATCCTCGACGGGGCCACAATTATCCGGACGGCCGAAACCGGAACGTCGGACTGGCTTTATCCGGCAGCCGATGAACTCGCCGATTTCGGCGCTCCGCAGGTGCAGCTGACCTTTCGCGTCGCACAGGCCGGAAAGCGCGTCCCCTGGGGGATCAGCCGAACGGCAGCATGCAGTCTCTGATCTCCTCACACGGCGTCTCCAAACCGGACTGAAGATCCAGCCCGAAAACCTTGAAAGGACATCTGCGATGACCGACGTCAAACCCTGGTGGCAATCGAAAACCCTGTGGGGCGCCATCGTCACGATAGGTTCGGCCGTGCTTGGCCTGACGGGACTTGATCTCGGCGAGACGGATCGCGAGGCGCTGACCGGGCTTCTGGCTTCGCTCGGTGCCGCGATTGGCGGCATGATCGCCATCTTTGGGCGGATCAAGGCCAAAAACCGGATCGGGTGAACCCCGCTTGGCGACCGGTGCCGGTTTCCATTCATTTGCGGTTCAGGCAGGATCTTGTATCACTGGCTCCAAGATGAAATACGAACCGCTCCAGGGCTGATCATGATCATGAATTTCCTCAGTATCGGCTTAGTCGCCGCCCAGGCCGCAACCATGGCGCCGGTCGCCACCGTGTCGCAGGATCTGCGGGCGCCTGATGGCACCGCCATCGTCCGCACCGCCGCCGACTGCTCGGGCGCAGCCAATCAGGTTGTCGGCCAGACCGGCGGACAATTGCTCTCTGCTTCCGCCCAGACGGAAGGCGGTCAGGCGGTCTGCGTGATCACGGTACTGGTACCCGGCAGCGGTAATGACCGCCCGAAGAAAGTCACCGTCACGGTTCCGCAGTAGGAAAACGGCAGTGCAATCGGGGCGGGGCTCGGCAGGTCCTGAAATGCCTGGCCTTGTCACGCCGGCCTGTGCGGATCGCGCGAGTCGGTGCATGGTAAGAGGGCGCGTACAGGCGGTATTGAGCCGACCGCGCGAAGACACAAAGCGGGAGCAGTTCAAGTGCGCATCTTGATCGTCGAGGATGACAAGGATCTCAATCGCCAGCTGGCCGAGGCGCTGCTGGAGCAGGGCTACGTGGTCGACCGGGCCCATGATGGCGAGGAAGGCCATTTCCTCGGTGACACGGAGCCCTATGACGCGGTGATCCTCGATATCGGCTTGCCAGAAATGGACGGCGTCACCGTGCTTGAGAAATGGCGCGCTGACGGCCGCGCCATGCCGGTGCTGATCCTGACCGCGCGCGATCGCTGGAGCGACAAGGTCGCCGGTATCGACGCCGGCGCAGATGACTATGTCACCAAGCCGTTTCACGTCGAGGAGGTGCTCGCACGCATCCGCGCCTTGATCCGCCGCGCCTCCGGCCATGCCTCTTCCGAGATTACCTGCGGTCCGGTCCGGCTCGACACCAAGGCGTCCAAGGCCAGCGTGGATGGTACAACGCTGAAACTGACCAGCCACGAGTACCGGCTTCTCTCCTATCTGATGCACCACATGGGAGAGGTGGTGTCGCGCACCGAACTGGTCGAACACATGTATGATCAGGATTTCGACCGCGATTCCAACACCATCGAGGTTTTCGTCGGCCGGCTGCGCAAGAAGATCGGCGTCGAGCTGATCGAGACCGTGCGCGGTCTCGGCTACCGGATGGTTGCGCCCGAAGGCGACAGCAGCGGCAAGTCCGGATGAAGCGCGGTTCGCTTACCGCCCGCGTCCTGCTGTTTGCATCCGTATGGGCCGTGATCGCCCTGGTGGCGATCGCCATTGTCATTTCCCAACTCTATCGGACCGGCAGCGAACGCGCCTTTGCCGACCTGCTCCGTGCCCATCTCAACAGCGTCATCAATGCAGTGACAATCAACGAGCAGGGGCGCCTGGCTGGCAATCCGCAACTGGGCGACCTTGTGTTCGACCAGCCCGGCAGCGGCTGGATCTGGCTGGTTGAGCCGCTTGGTGGCCTGGATGGCCCGCGGTTGGCTTCGATTTCCATCGGCGAAGAGGCGATACCGTCCCCATCACTTGAGATCTTGCCCTTCGGTGATCGTTATCAGCGCAGCTACGCGGCCGATGATGGCTTTGGCAACCACCTGGAAGTCATCGAGACTGAAGTCGAACTCGACAACCAGGGCCATGCCGCACGGTTCCGCGTCGGCGGCAACCGCGCGGTGCTGGAAGCCGAAATCGCCGATTTCTCGGCCAATCTCTACCTGGCGCTGGCGCTGTTCGGGATTGGCAGCCTGATCGTCAACGCCATCGCCATTCTTTATGGTCTCCGGCCGCTCGATCATGCCCGGCAGGCGCTCGGCCGCATCCGCGCCGGCGAGGCGCAGCAGCTCGACGGCAGTTTTCCGCGCGAGATCGCGCCACTGGCCGGCGAGATCAACGCGCTGATCGAGGCCAATCATCGGGTCATCGAGCGGGCTCGCATGCAGGTCGGCAACCTGGCCCATTCGCTCAAGACGCCGATTGCCGTTCTCATCAATGAATCCCGCGACATGACGCCGGCGCATGCGAGCCTGGTGCGCACCCAGGCCGAAACCATGCAGGCGCAGGTGCAGACCTATCTCGACCGCGCGCGCATAGCTGCCCAGCGCGGCAGCGTTCTGGCGCGCACGGAAGCGGCGCCCGTCATCGAACGGCTGGTGCGGGTGATGGCAAAGCTCAACCGGGACCTGGACTTTGCCGCCGATATCGAACCGCGCGACGCGGTGCTGGCCATGGAAAGCCAGGATCTTGAGGAGGCGCTCGGCAACCTGGTGGAGAATGCCGCCAAGTTCGCGCGCAACAAGGTCGTGGTCAGATTGCGCCCGGCGCCCGCCGTCGAGGGCGAGAGGCCGATGGTCCGCATCGACATCGACGATGATGGCCCAGGCCTCGATGATGAAGGCATGCGCGAGGCAATGAAACGCGGCCGCCGTCTCGACGAATCCAAGCCCGGAACCGGTCTCGGTCTGTCGATCGTTGGCGAGATCGCGTCGGAGTACAAAGGCAGTTTCACGCTGGCGCGCGGCGAAAGCGGCGGCCTGTCGGCACGATTGACCCTGCCGGCGCTGATCACGGAGGCTTGAACCGACGTGGTTGGTTACCAGGCGCCCGCTCGGGTAGTCTCGATGGGAGGTGCGGTGGTGCGCCACAATGCCGCCACAGGAACAAGGCATGAACCTGAAGAGGCGGAGGTCCCGGTTTTGCGGGGCTTGTCCGCAATTCAAGCGAGGATGACGGCAGCATGGCAATTTTGGTCTCAAGAGTGACGCGGTTCGGTATCATTGCCTTGCTGGCGGGAGCAGTTGCCGGATGTGCCGCCACCGGGGGTGTGCAGCCTTTGGCGTTCGCACCCGTCTCCACTCCCAAAGTGGCCGACAGCGACGCCATTCTGGCCGCGCTCAATGGCGGAATCCTGCCGCCGGACGCCGCTGGCGGTCTGGCCGGGCCCGACCGGTTGCGCGCTCTGGAAGCCGAATACCAGGCGCTGGAAAAAGCCTCGCTTGGCCAGGTCGTCGCCTGGAAGAGCCAGGCCCGGGGAACCGCCGGCGAGGTTTCTGCCGGAACACCCTATCAGGTCGGCCAGCAGAACTGCCGCCAGTACACCCATACCGCCACCATCAGGGGTGTGCCGGTGAAGGGGCAGGGAGCAGCCTGCCGCAACGAGGATGGCAGCTGGACGCCGCTGGGTTGATTGCTGGTTTCGGCGCGGAAAGGTCATGTCGCACGCGCATTTTGACCGTCTGCTGATCCCTGCATGGGGCCGATGAATGAGAAGCCCCGGCGCAAGCGCCAAGCGGTCTCGAATGCCGGTCCGGACCGGCGCCTCGCGGCGTATTCTGGTGTGCATGCGGGCTCGCAACACTCAAATACGCGACCAAACGCCCCAATTGGGGAATCAAGGCCGATTGATGTTGGAAAACAATCAATGCTCGGATATTGAAGCATCATGTTGTTTTGGGTAATCGCCGCCGTCATGACTGCCATTGTCACCGTGGCCCTTCTGGGACCGGTGATGCGTTCACGTGCGCAGGCGTCCGACGCGCCTGAATTGCATGACATCGAGGTCTATCGCGACCAGTTGGCCGAGGTCGATCGCGATCTGGCCGATGGCCTCGTCGATCCGGTTCAGGCGGAGGTCGCGAGGACCGAAATCTCCCGCAGGCTTCTGGCGGCAGCACGCAAGAGCGAAGCCGCGGGCACCGATGACGCGTCCGATCGCAACCGACAGCTGCGCCGCGTCGCAGCGATCGCAGTTGCCCTTTTCATGCCTCTTGCAGCCCTGACCGCCTATCTTGAGTTCGGCCGCCCCGGTCTGCCACAACTGCCGCTCGCAGCACGGCTTCAGGCCGATCCGCAGACCAACGACATCGCCATGCTGATCGCCCGGGCCGAGCAGCACCTGGCCGAAAATCCGGATGATGGCAGGGGCTGGGACGTTCTCGGACCGATCTATCTCAGGACCGGGCGTTTTGAGGATTCGGCTGCCGCGTTCAAGAAGGCGATTTCCATTCTCGGGCCGTCACCGACGAGGCTGGCAAGCCTTGGTGAAGCCCTGTTTTCTGCTGCCGGTGGGGTCGTGACTGAAGAAGCGAGCCTGGCTTTCCAGACCGCCCGTGAACTTGATTCGACCGATCCCCGGCCGCAATTCTTCCTGGCGGTGGCCTTGGCCCAGTCGGGCAAGACCAGCGAAGCCCGCGCGGCCTTCTCCGGCATGCTTGAGACGGCGCCGCCGGATGCGCCCTGGATTCCAGCTGTCGAAAGCCAGTTGGCGGCACTTCAGCAGCAACCTCAGACCTCGCCGTTGTCGCCGGCGGGTGCCGCACCTGGAAATCCCTCCGCCGCCGATATCGCCGCTGCGCAAAACATGAGCGCGGAAGACCGTCAGGCGATGATTGCCTCGATGATTGAAGGGCTGGAAGCCAGGCTTACGGACAATCCCGACAATGTCGCCGGATGGCTGCGGCTGGTGCGGTCTCACGTTGTCACCGGAAACCGTGACAAGGCGCAGACGGCACTGGACCGGGCCTTTGCCGTGTTCGCCCCCTCCGGACCTGAGAACTCACAGCTGACCGCGCTGGCTGGCGAACTCGGCCTGAATGCAACGCCCACGCTTGGCGGCGTTCCGATGGCGCCCACCGTTCCCGGGCAGGAGCAGCCTGCCGTTGAGCCGTCCGCCGCGGCCAAGACGCCGTTCATTCTGCCGCCCGCAGGCAGCGAGACACTGGCTTCGCAAGAACGTCAGACTGATGACGCTGCGCCTGCGGGGCCGTCGCAGGCCGACATCGCCGCGGCCGCCGACATGTCCGTCGAGGACCGGGCGTCGATGATCCGCTCCATGGTGGAATCGCTCGATGCGCGGATGGTCGAAAACCCTGACAATCTCGAAGGCTGGCTGCGCCTTGTGCGCTCCTATGCCGTCCTCGGAGACCGGTCTGCAGCGCAAACGGCGCTTGAGCGTGCCGGTACGACGTTCGCTGTGGAGAGCGACGGCGGCCGCGCCTTGGCCGAACTCGCAGCCCAGCTAGGGCTGGAACCTGTTGTGGAGAGCCAATGAACCGCAAGCAGAAACGATTGTCCATCATTGCCGCCGGTGCGGTTTTCCTCGCAGGAGCCGCGGCTCTGGTGACGTCCGCGCTGCGCGAGCAGATCGTGTTCTTCAATTCGCCAACCGATGTGCTGGCTCAGCCGCTGGCACCCGGCACCCGGGTCCGGCTTGGCGGACTGGTTGAGGAGGGCACCGTCCTGCGCGGCGAGAATTCGGCGGTGACCTTCCAGGTGACCGACACCAATGCTTCGGTAAAGGTGCGCTATGTCGGTATCCTGCCCGATCTGTTCCGTGAGGGGCAGGGCGTGGTCACCGAGGGCGTGTTTTCGCCCGAGGAAGGCACCTTCATGGCCGATACGGTTCTGGCCAAGCATGACGAGAATTACATGCCCAAGGAAGTCGCCGATGCGCTCAAGGCGCAGGGCGTCTGGCAGGAGGGCGATCCGACGCCTGGAGTCGGAACCCAAACGCAATAGGCCCGGCGGCAAAGCGCCGCCGAGGCACCGGAGGAGAGGACGCCATGATTATTGAAATCGGCCATTTTGCCCTGATCCTCGCGCTGGCGACCGCGATCGTTCAGTCGGTGGTACCGCTGATCGGAGCGCGGCGCCGCGACGCGGGAATGATGGCGGTCGGTCCGCAGGCGGCGGTGACTTCGCTGATGCTGGTGGCGATCTCTTTCTTCGCGCTCACCCACGCCTATGTGGTGTCCGACTTCTCGGTCCAGAACGTTGTGGAGAACTCCCACTCGCTCAAGCCGATGCTCTACAAGGTGACCGGCGTCTGGGGCAATCACGAAGGCTCGATGCTGCTTTGGGTGCTCATCCTGGTGCTTTTCTCTGCGTTGGTGGCGCTGTTCGGTCGCAATCTGCCTGACACGCTGAAGGCAAATGTGCTTGCGGTTCAGGCATGGGTCACCGTGGCATTTCTGCTCTTTGTCGTGCTCACCTCCAATCCGTTCAACAGGCTTGACCCGGCGCCCCTGGAAGGCAATGACCTCAACCCGATCCTGCAGGACATCGGCCTGGCGATCCATCCGCCGCTGCTCTATCTCGGTTATGTCGGCTTCTCGATTTCCTTTGCCTTTGCCATCGCCGCCCTGATCGAGGGCCGCATCGACGCCGCCTGGGCCCGCTGGGTGCGGCCGTGGACACTGACAGCCTGGATCTTTCTCACCGCCGGCATCTCGATGGGCAGCTACTGGGCCTATTACGAGCTCGGGTGGGGCGGCTGGTGGTTCTGGGACCCGGTCGAGAACGCCTCGTTCATGCCCTGGCTGGTCGGTACCGCGCTGCTTCATTCAGCGCTGGTGATGGAAAAGCGCGAGGCGTTGAAGATCTGGACGGTGCTGCTTGCCATCCTGACATTCTCGTTCTCGCTGCTGGGTACGTTTCTGGTCCGCTCCGGCGTTCTGACCTCGGTGCATGCCTTTGCCACCGATCCGGCGCGCGGCGTGTTCATCCTCGGCATCCTGGTGGTCTTTATCGGAGGAGCGCTTGCCCTTTTCGGCCTCAGGGCGGGAACGCTCAAGGCAGGCGGGATGTTCGCGCCGATATCGCGCGAAGGCTCGCTGGTCCTGAACAACCTGTTCCTGACCACGGCCGCCGCAACGGTTCTGGTCGGCACGCTCTATCCGCTGCTGCTCGAATCGGTGACCGGCACCAAGATCTCTGTTGGCCCGCCCTTCTTCAACCTGACCTTCGGCCCGCTGATGGTTCCGTTGCTGCTGGCGGTTCCTTTCGGGCCCTTGCTGGCCTGGAAACGGGGCGATCTCGCCGGTGCGGCGCAGCGGCTGTATTTTGCCGCCGGCGGATCGCTGCTGGTGGGCCTGGGAGTGGTCTTCATTCAGACCGGCGCACCGGTTCTTGCCGGGCTCGGAATTGCTCTCGGCGTGTTCCTGATCCTGGGCGCCCTGACCGATCTGGCGCTTCGCGCCGGCATCGGCCGCGTCGGCGCCGGTGTGGCCTGGAGCCGGCTGATCGGTCTGCCGCGCTCTGCCTTCGGATCGGCGCTCGGCCATATGGGACTCGGCGTCACGGTGATCGGTGTGGTTGCGGCAAGCGTGTTCTCCACGGAAACCGTGATCGCCATGAAGCCGGGCGACACGGCGACAGCCGGCGGCTATGAGCTGCGTTTCGACGGGATCCGCGATTACAACGGCCCCAACTATACGTCGCAGTCAGGCGAGTTCACGGTGATGCGCGACGGCGTGGAAGTGGCCAGGACCGCTTCCGCCAAGCGCTTCTACCAGGCCCGCGGGATGCCGACCACGGAAGCCGGTATCCTCACCTTTGGCGCCAGCCAGCTCTACATCGCGCTCGGCGATCCGGAGGCCAATGGCGGGCTTGTCGTCAGGATCTGGTGGAAGTCCTGGGTAACCTTCATCTGGTACGGCACCGTCGTCATGATGATCGGCGGGATGCTGTCTCTGTCGGACCGGCGGTTGCGTATAGGTGCGCCCAACCGCGCGAAAGCCCGAAAGAAGACCGCGGAGGCTTCGGCTTGAGCCTGTTTCGTCATACGCTGGCCGCCCTGTTGATGATGCTGGCCTTTGCCGGCCCGGCTGCAGCGGTCAATCCCGATGAGGTTCTTGATGATCCGGCTCTCGAAGCACGGGCGCGCGAGCTCTCGCTCGATCTGAGGTGCCTGGTCTGCCAGAACCAGTCGATCGACGATTCCAACGCCGAACTCGCCCGGGACCTGAGGCTGCTGGTGCGCGAGCGGCTTGTGGCGGGCGACAGCGACGAGGACGTGATCGATTACGTCGTTTCCCGCTATGGCGAATTCGTCCTTCTGACGCCGCGGTTTTCGGTCAAGACCGTGCTCCTGTGGGGCGCGCCGTTGGTGATCCTGCTGATTGGCGCGGGGGTCATGGTGATCAATGCCCGCGGGCGTGACAAGATGGTCGCGGCTGCCGGCGGTAGCGGACTTTCGCAAGCCGAACAGGCAGAGCTCGCAAAAGTGTTGGAGGACCGTGATCGCGAAGCCTGATAGGACGGTCCCGAACATTGAAAAAGGGGCGCGACATGACGGCACACACGATCAGGGCAGAGTTTGAAGGCCATTCCGGGGCCAGGCTGGCCGCACGGCTTGACCTTCCCGCCGGCGCGATACGCGCCTGGGCGCTGTTTGCTCACTGCTTCACCTGTTCCAAGGATACGCTAGCGGCCAAGCGCATTTCCGGGGAACTGGCCCGCGCAGGCATAGCCGTCATGCGGTTCGATTTCACCGGGCTTGGTTCCAGCGACGGCGAATTTGCCTCCACCAATTTTTCCTCCAATGTCGCCGATCTGCGCGCCGCTGCCGACTGGCTGGCAGACCATTACGATGCGCCCGAAATTCTCGTTGGCCATTCGCTTGGCGGCGCCGCCGTGCTGGCGATTGCGGGCGAACTCGATTCGGTCAAGGCTGTCGCCACGCTCGGTGCTCCGGCCGAAGCCAGTCACGTGATCCAGAACTTCGGCGACCATGTAGATGAAATCCGGGCCGAGGGAGAGGCTGAGGTCAATCTTGGTGGACGCACATTCACCATCAAACAGCAGTTTGTCGAGGACCTCAGCGCCACCAGCCTGGCCGACCGCATCGGCCACATGAAAAAGGCGCTGCTGATCCTGCACGCGCCGCGCGATGAGGTGGTCGGCATTGACAATGCCGCCGCAATCTTTGGGGCTGCGAAACATCCAAAGAGTTTCGTCTCGCTTGATGGTGCCGATCACCTGCTCACCGACCCGGCGGATGCGAATTATGTCGCGGGCGTCATTGCCTCCTGGGTGGCGCGCTACCTGCCTGCGGAAGAACCGCGACGCGAGAATGATCCGGTGGAGGACGTTGTCGTCGGCGAAACCGGGCAGGGCCGGTTTCAGGTCTCGGTTCAGGCCGGCCCGCACCGCTTTCTTGCCGACGAGCCCGCCGATGTTGGCGGCGCCGACACCGGACCGTCCCCCTATGACCTGATTTCGGCAGCACTTGGCGCCTGCACCGCCATGACCCTGCGCATGTATGTGCGCCTGAAGAAGATCGACCTCGGCCTGGTGACGGTCACGGTGCGCCACAACAAGGTGCATGCGGCTGATTGCCTGGAATGCACCGATGAAGAACGGGCCAATGGCGGCAAGATCGACCGGTTCGAGCGGATCATCGCGATCGACGGCGGCACACCGGACGGCCTCGCCGACAAGATTGCCGAGATCGCTGGCAAGTGCCCGGTCCATCGCACGCTCGAACACGGCGCCAAGGTGGTAACGACACTGAGGTGAAAGCGAAGTGAATGCTCGCGTTTGCAAGGCACGCCGGCATCCAACATGGCTCCCGGCGCCTGCCTTGGAAGTGGCTTGCCAAACCGATCAAATCGCAGCGCAAACCGGATCCGCAGCAGCGGGTGGAATGCGTTGTCGTTATGAAAACCGGCTATGAGGGCGCGGGATGGCCTACTGACTGCTTTGCTTCGTCGCAGATCTCGTACCACGAGGGTTTTTCGTCGACAAACTCGTGGAGGCTGTTCCTGACAGTCAGTTCGGTGTCGAGTGCGTTTGCTGCTATCGGAAAGCTGTCTGCATCGGACAGGATCTCGCCCAGGGAGGTGCCGCATATCCTGCAGAAACATCTTCCATATATATACGGAGAAACCGGCTCGAACAGCTGAACATGCTCCCGGCCCTCAATCCACTTGAGATCATCCTTCCTGACGAAAACGATAGTGCTCGCCCCCACTTTCCTGCACCTGGAACAATGGCATGTGCCCATCATCGAAGGCTGATTGAGGAGTTCGAATTTCACCGCTCCGCAGCAGCAACTACCGTTAATCATCAAAAGATTCCTGTTTCAAAAAATGGCATGCTATTGGAACAATACATGAACAAAACAAGGAGAGCAAGGTCGCAGTCGAGCTTCGGGAAATGCCCCTTCCTGCAGGAAGCGGCCCGTGAATCTGCCTGGCAGGACCTCACTTGCGAGGGCGCGGCACGCAATGTGGCGAGCACAAGGCAACAAACATTACAAAGGTTTAATGATCCGGAAAGCTTGTCGTAACGGCGACCGCACTATGTCTCTTGCAAAGGTCGGATAAACGGCTTTGCAATCAAGAAGAGGTTGAGACATGTCGAACAAGCCACGCAGATTTTCCAAGGGATTCCTGAGCACGACCGCCATTGCCGGTGTCGCGGCGGCGCTTCTTGCCACGGGCGTGCCCGCGCCGGTCTCCGGTGCCTTCGCAGAAGCCGTCCGCGTTGAAGCTCCTCAGGCACCGAGCTTCGCCGACGTGGTCCAGGCCGTATCGCCGGCCGTTGTATCCGTTCGCGTCCAGGCGGAGGTCAAGCCTGTCGCCAACGACGGCGGTTTCAGTTTCGATTTCAACGGCCGCGGCTTCGAGGACCTGCCGGATGACCATCCGATGAAACGGTTCTTCGACCAGTTCAGCCGTGGCTTCGGTGGTCAGGACGACCGCCGCGCCGAGCGGGACCGCCGCGGGCCCGATTCCGAGCGGCGTCCCGGTCGTGTGCGTCCGGTCAGCCAGGGTTCGGGCTTCTTCATCTCCGAAGACGGCCTCCTGGTGACCAACAACCACGTCGTCGAGGATGGCTCGGCCTTCACCGTCATCATGGATGACGGCACCGAGCTGGACGCCAAGCTGGTCGGACGCGACAGACGCACCGATCTGGCAGTCCTCAAGGTCGAGGAAAGCCGCACCTTCACCTATGTCGACTTTGCCGATGACACCAAGGTCCGCGTCGGCGACTGGGTCGTCGCCGTCGGCAACCCCTTCGGCCTTGGCGGAAGCGTCACCGCCGGTATCGTCTCGGCCCGCGGCCGTGACATCGGCGCCGGCCCCTATGACGACTTCATCCAGGTCGATGCCGCCGTCAACCGGGGCAACTCGGGCGGCCCGACCTTCAACCTCAACGGCGAAGTGATCGGCATCAACACCGCCATCTTCTCGCCCTCGGGCGGCAATGTCGGCATTGCCTTTGCCATTCCGGCCTCGACCGCCCGGGCCGTGATCAACGACCTGGTCCAGAGCGGCTCGGTCGAGCGCGGCTGGCTCGGTGTGCAGATCCAGCCGGTGACCTCCGATATCGCCGAATCTCTGGGGCTTGCAGAAGCCGAAGGCGCGCTGGTGACTGCACCGCAGGACGATGCGCCTGCTGCCAAGGCCGGCATCGAGGCCGGTGACGTGGTCACCGCCGTCGATGGCGAGATGGTCAAGGATCCGCGTGACCTGGCCAAGAAGATCGCGGCCATGGATCCCGGCAAGACCATCGATGTCACGGTCTGGCGCAATGGCAAGAGCGAGACCGTGAAGGTTGAGCTCGGGTCGCTGCCGACGGAAGTTGCGGCTGTCTCTCCTGATCAGGACGAAGCGCCCACCGCGCCCCAGGCCGATGCAACCCTCGACAGCTTTGGTCTGACGGTGGTTCCCGCTGAGACCGGAAGCGGTCTGGTCATCACCTCCGTGGCGCCCGACAGTGCCGCCGAGGAGCGCGGCCTGCGTGCCGGCGACGTGATCATCGCGGTCAACAACCAGGATGTCGCCAAGGCCTCCGATGTGGTCGGCATCATTGACGCCGCCGCCAAGGATGGCCGCAAGGCAGCCCTGTTCCAGGTCGAGAACGAAAACCGTTCGCGCTTCGTCGCCCTGCCGATAGATCAGGGCTGAGTTCATACCTGATCTTGTCGCATCCGGTCTCGCAAGAGGCCGGGTGCAACGACGCGGCGGCCGCCCCTATAGCCGCCGCGTTTTTGTTTGTGTATCCGCCAGCCGGCACCGCTCGGCGAGGCTTGCGGGATAGGGGTGAACCGCTAGGATTGCGACATGAAGATTCTCATCATCGAAGACGATCTGGAAACCGCGGCCTATCTGTCGAAGGCGTTTCGCGAGGCGGGGATCACCGTGGATCAGGCCAGCGATGGAGATTCGGGTTTTTTCCTCGCCTCGGAAAACAGCTATGACGCGCTGGTGGTCGACCGCATGCTGCCCAAGCGCGACGGCCTGTCGATCATCAGCGAATTGCGAGCCAGGGGCGACGACACGCCGGTGCTGATCCTTTCAGCCCTCGGTCAGGTTGACGACCGCGTCACCGGTCTGCGCGCCGGTGGCGATGATTACCTGACCAAGCCCTACGCCTTCTCGGAATTGCTGGCACGCATCGAGATTCTCGGCCGCCGCAAGGGCAGCCGCTCCGAGCAGGAGACCACCTACCGCGTCGGCGATCTCGAACTGGACCGGCTCAGCCATGAAGTCCGCCGCGCCGGCCAGCAGATCCCGCTGCAGCCGCGGGAGTACCGGCTGCTCGAGTATCTGATGAAGAACGCCGGTCAGGTGGTCACCCGCACCATGTTGCTCGAGCACGTCTGGGACTATCATTTCGATCCGCAGACCAATGTCATCGATGTTCACATCTCGCGGCTCAGGTCGAAGATCGAGAAGGATTTCGGCGAGCCGCTGCTGCGCACCGTGCGCGGTGCGGGCTATATGATGAAAGCCGGGGGCTGATCGCCTGTGTCCAGGCTACGCGCCATGCTGTCGACAACGGCGGTCCGCCTGTCGGCTCTCTATCTCGGACTGTTCGCGCTCTGCGCGGTGGCTCTGGTGTTCTACATCACGTCGATTTCCGTCGGAATGCAGCACGACCGCACCCAGGAGATCATCCTGAGCGAGTTGAGGGTGGTGGCAACATCCTACCGCAGGGGCGGCATCACCGGTCTCGTGCGCACCATTGAGCGGCGCTCGCGCCAGCCCGGCGCCAATCTTTACGCCATCGCCACGCCGAGCGGCGAACTGATCGCCGGCAACACGGCTTCGATTGCACCGGGCGTGCTCGATCTTGAAGGCTGGACTTCCACCCCGTTCCGCTACACCCGTCTTGGCGATGCCGAGGACGAGGAGCATCTGGCCCTGGCCCAGGTGGTGGGCTTGCCCAATGGCATGCGGCTGATGGTCGGGCGCGATATCGGCGAGCGGGAACAGGTGCGCGGTCTGGTGCGCCAAGCGCTTGTCAGGGCACTTGCGATCATGTTCGTCGGCGCCCTGGCGATCTGGTTCTTTGTTGGCCGGCGGGCGCTCCGGCGGATCGATCATATGTCGGAAGCCAGCAAGAAGATCATGGCTGGTGATCTGTCGCAGCGCTTGCCTGTCAGCGGGTCCGGCGATGAATTCGACCGGTTGAGCCTGTCGCTCAATGCCATGCTGGGCCGCATCGAGCGGCTCAACGAGGGGCTGCGCCAGGTCTCCGACAACATCGCGCACGATCTGAAAACCCCGCTTACCCGGCTGAGAAACCGGGCCGAGGCGGCACTCTCCGCCGATGGCGGTGCCGCTGCCAAGCAGGAGGCGCTTGAGCAGATGATCGCCGACAGCGATCAGCTGATCCGCACCTTCAATGCCCTTCTGATGATCAGCCGTGTCGAGGCGGGATCGTCAACGGCGCAGATGAGCGACGTCGATCTCTCCGGCTTGGCGCGGGATGCCAGCGAGCTCTATGAGCCGGTTGCTGAAGAGGCCGGGATCAGCCTGGTTGCGCAGATTGCACCGGGTATCACCATTCGTGGCAATCGCGAGCTCCTGGCCCAGGCCCTGTCCAACCTCATCGACAACGCGGTGAAATATGCGGCCGATGCGCCCGCATCGGAGATCACGGTCAGCCTTGCCCGCGCCTCCGGTGGCCAAGTGCGCCTTGCGGTCATCGACAACGGGCCGGGCGTTCCCGCCAACCGTCGCGAGGATGTAGTCAAGCGCTTCGTGCGGCTCGATGAAAGCCGTTCAAAACCAGGTACCGGACTTGGATTGAGCCTTGTTCACGCCGTTGCGGCGCTGCATGGTGGGCAATTGCTGCTTGATGACGCCAAGCCTGGAGCCGAAGAAAATCCCGGCCTTGCCGCGGTCATGGCGCTGCCGGGGTGGACATGAAAGACACGCCAGACACGGGATTGATTGCTGATCTCACCAGGAGCCCGATCCGGGCACCGTCGCAGGCCGCCGCCAAGTCCGTGGCCGCCGATCTCAAGCCGCTTGCCGCCGACCATCCCGAGATCGCGGCGATCCTGGCGTCGGCGGGCGCGCCACGCGATTTTCTTCTGGCAGCGCTGGCGCTGTCGCCCTATCTGCGCGAAACCGCGCTGATCGATCCCAGGTCGCTTGCGCTGGCGCTGTCCTTGCCCGCACCTTACCTGGTTGCCAGAACCATCGAGGAAGCCCGCCTCTGCTGGAAGAACGGGGAGGGCCTGCCGGTTGGCGAGAGCGAGCTGATGGGAGAGCTGCGCCGGGCCAAGCGGCGGGTATCGCTCACACTGGCGCTGCATGATCTTGCGCGGCTGATCGATGCGCGCCACACCACGGCGGCGCTCAGCGATCTTGCCGATGCGGCGCTGGCTTCCGCTTTCGATCACCTGCTGCGCGGCGGCCACGAAGCGGGCAAGCTGACCCTGCCGGATCCGGAAAACCCGTGCGAGAATTCCGGCCTGATCGTGCTCGGAATGGGCAAGCATGGCGCGCGTGAGCTGAACTATTCCTCCGACATCGACATCGTCGTCTTCTTCGATCCCGATGCCGGCATAGCGCGCGACCGGGATGAGGTTGGTGAGGTCTTCGCCCGCATGGTGCGGCGGCTGGTGCGCATCATGCAGGAGCGCACCGGCGACGGCTATGTCTTCCGCACCGACCTGCGGCTGAGGCCCGACCCGGGCTCGACGCCGCTGGCCTTCCCGGTGGATGCGGCGATGAACTACTATGAAAGCCGTGGCCAGAACTGGGAGCGCGCCGCTTACATCAAGGCCCGGCCGGTGGCCGGCGACACCGGTGCCGGCGAGAGGTTCCTGAAGGAACTGGTACCGTTCGTCTTCCGCAAGTATCTCGATTTCGCCGCCATTTCCGATATTCACTCGATCAAGCGGCAGATCCATGCTCATCGCGGTTTCGGCGACATCGCGGTCAAGGGCCACAATGTCAAGCTCGGGCGCGGCGGCATCCGCGAGATCGAGTTCTTCGTCCAGACCCAGCAACTGATCGCCGGCGGCCGGATGCCGAAGCTCAGGCTGCGCCGCACCGACGAAATGCTGGTGGCGCTGGCGCGTGCGCGCTGGATCGACACCACGACCGCCCGGCTGCTGGTGGAAAGCTACTGGTATCTGCGTGATGTCGAACACCGTATCCAGATGGTGCGCGACGAGCAGAGCCACACACTTCCTGAAAGCGAGGCCGAGCTTGCCCGCATCGCGCTGATGATGGGTGATGCCGACACCGCCAGTTTCGGCCAGACCTATGTCGCGGTGCTCGCCCGTGTCGAGGAGTGCTATGCCGAACTGTTCGAGAAGGAGCAGGGGCTTTCCGGTGGCGTCGGCAATCTCGTCTTCACCGGCGACGACGACGACCCGGGCACGCTCAAGACACTGGCCGAGCTTGGCTTCGATCGGCCATCCGACATCGCCCGCATCATCCGCACCTGGCATTACGGCCGCTACCGCGCCACACAGTCCGTCGAAGCGCGCGAACGCCTCACCGAACTGACGCCGGAACTGCTCAAGGTCTTTGGCGCCACCAAGCGCGCCGACGAGGCGCTGATCCGGTTTGACGCGTTCCTGTCGGGATTGCCGGCCGGCATCCAGCTGTTCTCGCTCATCGGCAACAATCCCGGGCTGATGTCGCTGATGGTCACGATCATGGCCTCCGCGCCGCGTCTCGCAGATATCATCTCCCGCAAACCGCATGTCTTCGATGGCATGCTCGATCCGGGATTGATGGCGGAACTGCCGACCCGCGATTACCTCGCCGAACGTCTCAAGACCTTTCTCGAGGGCGCGCGTGCCTATGAGGAGATCCTCGATCGCTTGCGCATCGTCGCTCTTGAGCAGAAATTCCTCATCGGTGTCCGGCTTCTCACCGGTGCCATTTCCCCCGAACGCGCCGCCCGCAGCTTTTCCCATCTCGCCGACTTGATTATCGGTGCGGCGCTGGAGGCGGTGGCCGAGGGCATGGAAGAGGCTCACGGTCGGGTGCCCGGCGGGCGGGTGGCTGTGCTCGGCATGGGCAAGCTCGGAAGCTATGAGCTGACTGCGGGCTCCGATGTCGACATCATCCTGCTTTATGACCACGATGCCGGCGCCGACGAATCCGACGGCGTCAAGCCGCTCGATCCGGTGCGTTACTATACCCGTATGACACAGCGGCTGGTGACTGCGCTGTCGGCGCCGACGGCAGAGGGCATCCTCTACGAAGTTGATCTCAGGCTTCGTCCGTCCGGCAACAAGGGCCCTGTGGCAACCTCGATCCGGGCCTTCGCCAAGTATCAGGCGGAAGAAGCCTGGACCTGGGAGCACATGGCGCTCACCCGGGCCCGCGCGGTGGCGGGCGATGCGAGCCTTTGCGGCGAAGCCCGTGCCCTGATCGATGAAGTGCTGGCCAAACCGCGTGATCGGACAAAACTGCTGGCCGACCTCACGGAGATGCGCGACCTGATCGAGCAGGAAAAGCCGCCACGCGACATCTGGGACGTCAAGCTGATCCCAGGCGGGCTGATCGACATCGAGTTCATCGCCCAGTATCTCTCGCTCAGCGCCCGCGCCGGGGGCTGGCTGCCGGCACCGGAAGATGACGAGGTCACCGGTCTTCTGGTTGGAGCCGATGTGGATCAGAGTTTTGCCGCTCTCGATCACAATGAATGCACCAGTACCGACGCGACGCTCAAGACCCTCGGACCTGATGTGTTGGGCGAAGAAGTAACGGAAACCCTGCGGGCTGCGCTGGCGCTGTGGAGCGGTCATGCCCAGATCGTGCGGCTCTGCACCGAGGGTGATTTCGCGCCGAAGGAAGCACCCGCGGGATTGATAGATCTTGTCATCCGCGCCGGCCAGGCGCCCGACCTCGCCAGCCTGGAGACTGACTTCAAGTCCACCTCGAAGCGTGTTCGCGCGGTTCTCCGGCAGGTGACCGGCTGAGGCTGTCCGCCATCTGCTGCATCACTATGGGCCATGCAGCGCCGCCTGCAGCTCCGGCACCCGTCGGCAGGGGCGCGCTTTTGGCCAGAAAAATGTCTTTGCGATGCCCGATTATGAGAATTGTCCACTTTATCTACGACTTTTGAGAATCTCTTTTTCAACCATTGTTAACGTTGCCAAGGGCAATTGGTTGTCAGTCTCAGCACTTCCTCCAAAGGTTGGATATTAGCAATGATGAAGAACTTTAAAATCTCGACGAGGCTGTTTTTTCTCGTCGGTCTTGCCCTCGCGGTGTTCACCGCCGCAGCAGTCTACAAGCTCTATGAATCCCACAATTCGATGGTCACGGAGCGCAAGGCCAAGCTCAAGGCGATGAACGAAACTGTGGTCACCATGTTTGAGTACTACAAGGGTTTGGAGGACTCCGGGCAACTGAGCACCGAAGAAGCCCAGAACCAGGCACTCGCCGCAGTCAGGCCCATGCGCTACGAGGGCAATGGCTACTTCTGGGTCAATGACATGGACAACATCATGCTCATGCATCCTTTCAGCGCAACGCTTGAAAAACAGGATCTCAAGGGTATCGAAGACGCCAACGGCAAGCTGTTCTTCCAGGAGTTCATCGACACGGTGGAAAAGAGCGGCCAGGGATTTGTCGACTACTACTGGAACAAGCCGGGCGAGGAGGAGCCAACCCTCAAGTACTCGCACGTGCAGGGCTATGCGCCGTGGAACTGGGTTGTCGGCACCGGCGTCTATGGCGACGACCTGGCGGCCCTGTTCCGCCAGAATGCCACGACAACCGCAGTCACACTCGGACTCGGCGCCCTGGCAATTCTGCTGTTCGCCTATGCGACGGTCCGCAGCGTGGTCAATCCGATCCGCAGCCTGAATGCCACCATGCAGGCGATTGCCCGCGAGGATGTCAGCAGCGAAGTGCCCGAGGCCGACCGCAAGGACGAGGTCGGCGAGATGGCGTCCTCGGTTCTGGTTCTGCGTGACTCTGTGCGTGAACGCGCCCAGATGCGGGTTCGTGAAGCCGAGCAGCAGCAGCAGCTCGACGCCGAACGCGAGGATGGTATCCGCCGTCAGGAAAACATCAGCCAGTCGCAGTCCGATGTCATGACCAAGCTCGGCGGTGCGCTCGAAAAACTGGCCGCCGGCGACCTGACGGTCCAGATCGACAACATTGCGCCGGAATACGCAAAGCTTCGGGACGACTTCAACCGCGCAGTAAACGCGCTCGGCGACGTCATCACCGCCATCGCCCAGTCGACCGATGTGGTCAACGCCAGCGCCGACGGCATTTCGGAAGCCGCCAACAACCTGTCGCAGCGCACCGAAC
Source organism: Parahoeflea alexandrii (assembly GCF_024105735.1). Classification (GTDB taxonomy): domain Bacteria; phylum Pseudomonadota; class Alphaproteobacteria; order Rhizobiales; family Rhizobiaceae; genus Hoeflea; species Hoeflea alexandrii. The sequence goes on from NZ_JAAAML010000003.1 coordinate 490,906, forward strand.
AGCAGGCCGCCTCGCTCGAGGAAACTGCTGCCGCTCTCGACGAAATCACCTCCACCGTGCGCGGCTCGTCCGAACGTGCGGCGGAAGCCAACCGCATGGTCGGCGAGACCCGCCAGAGCACCGACAAGTCCGGCAAGATCGTTACCGAGGCGATCACCGCCATGACCCGGATCAAGGATGAATCCGACCGCATCGGCAAGATCATCGGCGTGATCGACGAGATCGCCTTCCAGACCAACCTGCTGGCGCTTAACGCCGGCGTCGAAGCTGCCCGTGCAGGCGAGGCAGGCCGCGGTTTTGCGGTTGTCGCCCAGGAAGTCCGCGAACTGGCGCAGCGGTCGGCAACGGCAGCCCAGGAGATCAAGCAGCTGATCTCGAGCTCGGCCAACGAGGTCCAGAACGGCGTGTCGCTTGTTCAGTCAACCGGCGAGGCACTCTCGGAGATCGAGAAGTTCGTCACCCAGGTCAACGAGCAGGTCAACTCGATCGCCACCGCCGCCCGCGAACAGGCCAACGCGCTTGCCGAGGTCAATACCGCGGTCAACCAGATGGACCAGATGACCCAGCAGAACGCGGCAATGGTCGAAGAGACAAGTGCCGCCAGCATGACGCTGACCCAGGAGAGCGCCCAGCTCAACTCGATGTTGCGCAATTTCCGTCTGCCGCAGTCGGGCGGTGGGCAGCAACGCCGGGCACGCGCTGCCTGATACGGATCACCGGTTCACCGGTTTGACACCAGCAAGACCGGCGCCTGCAGTTGATTGCAGGCGCCGGTTTTTTGTTTCTAGCCCCGTCCGAACCACATGCGCCGGAGCGTGGCGTCACGCTTGATGAAGTGATGAAACAAGGCTGCACCGGCATGCAGAACGAACAGCCCGAGCAGTATCTTGGCACCGATGCCGTGCGGCAGACGGGGGGCGAATGTGTTGAAGTCGGGGAGCGCGCCTGGCGCCCCGCCAAAGATGATGTCGCCTGCGCCCGACAGGACGAACAGGCCGAAACCGCTTGCAGCCATGGCCAGAATGACAGCATAGAGCAGGCCATGGACCAGCTTCGCGGTCTTCTCCTGCCATGCCGGGTCGCCTCCGAGCGGTGCGGGGCGGCTGTCGAAGCGCCACCACCAGACCAGTCGTCCGAGCGTGAGCAGCAGAACGGCAATACCCATCGGCGCATGGGCGCTGAGGATGCGTGCCTTGGTGGCCGGATCGGTGCTTTCCTCGGCCAGCGTGCCTGAAACCAGCAGCCCAATGATCAGCAGCGCGGTGATCCAGTGGATGCTGACCGCGACGGAGCCATAGGTGTTGGGAGTGCTTTTCGTGGTCATCGGAGTGTTCCTTCAGTCGGCTGCGAGGTGGTATTGCTGATTGACTTGTCTGACGATGCGGAGGACAGGCGCTTGTTTCTTTGGCGGGAGACTGTCATTGGCATTGCGGGACATGCCCTTGCCAATGGGTTGGTGGATGCTGCGTCTCCGGATTGGGCGGTCGACCTCCAGGGTTTGCAAAGGCTGGTTCCGCCTTGTCGGCTTCGCCACGCCATGATAGTAATTTACATGGAAATATTTACATGGCAACTAAAAAACCGCTGGATCGTCCTCGCTCGCTTGGCCAGGTCTTGAGTTTCGCCACCGGGGCAACGGTGTCGATGTGCCAGGACATGCTGGCCGAGCACGACCTGACGCTGGCGCAATGGGTGATCCTCTCCGCCCTCTGGCGCCAGGATGGCATGCTGATCAGCGAGATTGCCGACTATAGCGGCAACAACGCGCCGGCGGCATCACGCATCATCGACAGGATGGAGGAGGGCGGCCTGGTGAAGCGGGTGCCGTCGCCGGATGACAAGCGCGTGGTGCGGGTCCACGTCACCGAGCGCGGCGACGGCCTGTCACATCTCAGCGATTTCCACGAGCGGGTGAATGCCCGGCTGCTCAAGGGCATTGATGATCGCGATGCGGATCTGCTGTTTGATCTGCTCAGCCGTGTTGACGCCAATGCCCGGTCGCAAGATTGATCGAGGGCGGGAACGCTTTCTTCAGCAACGCGTTCTCACCGGAACGGCTTGACCGGCCTGCTGAATGATAGACCATCCGGCATGACATCACTGCCGAGCCCATCCAGCCCAGGGAATTTGCCCAATGCGCCGTTATGCCTGTCCCAACTGTTCCAACGAGGTGCACTTCCGCAACACCGAATGTGTCAATTGCCATTCACGTCTTGGCTATGTCCCCGAGTGGGACCGGATGTTCTACGCCATGTCCGATGATGCCCGGTGGCACGACGGCGCGACCGCCTACAAGGCCTGTGCCAACCGGCCCGAAATTGCCTGCAACTGGCTGATTGAAGAAACGCAGACCGAAGACCATTGCCTGAGCTGCAGGCACACGCTGGTCATTCCGGATCTGTCCGCACCCGGCAACCGCGATCATTGGGCCGCACTTGAGGAAGCCAAGCGCCGATTGTTCTACTCGATCGAGAAGTTCCAGCTTGGTGTCGGCAACCTCGTCAATCAGCCTGAGACCGCCCTGCGCTTCGAGTTCAAGGCCGACACGCTCACCGCCGACGGCAAGACCAGACGGGTGCTGACCGGCCACGAGCACGGTCTGATTACCATCAATGTCGCAGAAGCCGATGATCCAACCCGGGAAAAGTACCGCAAGGCCATGGGCGAGCCCTACCGCACCCTGATCGGTCATTTTCGCCACGAGGTCGGGCACTATTACTGGGATGACCTCGTGTTCAATTCACCCAGGCTCGAAGCCTATCGCGCCATTTTTGGTGACGAGCGCCAGGATTACGGCGAGGCGCTGAAGCGGCACTACGATCAGGGCGCGCCGGCCGGCTGGGACGCGACCCATGTCAGCTCCTATGCGTGCGCCCACTCATGGGAGGATTTTGCCGAGACCTGGGCGCATTACTTTCACATCGTCGACGGGCTGGAAACCGCGGGCTGGTACGGGCTTGACGGGCACACACCGGATGCCGGGCTCAACCGGACGCCGGGCGGCTGGTCGGATGCCGGCCCCTACGGCGCCCAGGAGTTCCGGCCCCTGATGGACGCATGGGTGCCGCTGACGGTGGCGATGAACGCGATGAACCGCTCGATCGGCCTGGGGGATTTCTATCCCTTCGTGCTCTCGGACACTATTTTCGCCAAGCTCGAGTTCATTCACGACCTGATCCACGACCGCGGCTGACGTCCTTCCGGCAGGCGCGGGCCCCTGTGTAGCAGGTATCCAGTCTGTAACGGGTACCAAGTCGTTGCTGCCAAAGAGCTGGGCAGGAAACAGGCGGCAATGCCTATTCTGCCGCGATGGTCTCGCTTTTGGGGCACTCGATCGGCATCCGCACGCTGACAATGGTGCCCACGCCCTCGACCGACCGGATCTTCATTGCGCCGCCATGCATTTCGGCGAGACTCCGCGAGATCGCCAGCCCCAGACCCGAGCCGCCGTTGGATTTGGAGAACTGGTTCTGCACCTGCTCGAAAGGCTGGCCGATGCGGCTGAGCAGCGCCTTCGGGATGCCGATGCCGGTATCCTCGATGGTCACGGTGACCGCACAGGAGGTCTTGCGCGCCCTGACCATGATCCGCCCGCCGGGTTCGGTGAACTTGACGGCGTTGGACAGCAGGTTGAGCAGGATCTGCTTCATGGCCCGCCGGTCGGCCATCAGCGACAGGTGCTTGGAGATCTTTTGCTCGACCTCGATTCCCTTGTTTTCTGCCTGGATGGCGACCAGCCGCAGCGCTTCATCAAGCAGCGGCGCAAGATCCACATCCTCGCAATCGAGATGCATCTGACCGGCTTCGATCTTGGCCATGTCGAGAATGTCGTTGATCACCGTCAGCAGATGGATGCCGGAATTGTGGATGTCGTCGGCATATTCCGCATATTTGTCAGAGCCCAGCGGTCCGAACATGCGCGCCTGCAGCACTTCGGAGAACCCGATGATGGCATTGAGCGGTGTTCTCAGCTCATGGCTCATATTGGCGAGGAATTCGGACTTGGCCTTGCTGGCTGCTTCCGCGCGCTCGGTTTCGATCTGGTAGTCGCGGTTGAGTTCCGAGAGTTCTTCCGCCTTGCGCTTGAGCTCGGCCTGGGAGGAGGTGAGGTCGCCGATGGTCGCCATCAGCCGCTTTTCGCTGTCGCGCAGCCGCTCCTGGTTGCGCTTGAGCGGCGTGATGTCTGTGCCGACCGAAACCTGGCCGCCGTCGCGTGTTTGCCGTTCGTTGATCTGCAGCCAGCGGCCATCTGCAAGTTGAACCTCGTAGGTCTGCGCCAGCCCCTTGGAGCAGGGGACAGCCAGGCGCCGCTCCACGACCGGGCGGGTGGCTGCTGCCTCGACAACGGAGCGCGGCGTTCCGGGTGAAAGACTGTCCGCCGGCAGTCCGTGGATCTCCTGATAGTGCTTGTTCCACAGCACCAGCCGGTCGTCGCGGTCCCACAGCACGAAGGCTTCCGATGTGCTCTCGATCGCGTCGAACAGCCGTTGGTCGGCCTCCACCGTGCGTTGTTGCAGCCGGTGTTGTTCGGTGACATCCATGGCGATGCCGATAAGGTGGGTCTGCGTCGAGGTCGGATCGACCACCTGGGCTCGGGCCCGCATCCACAGATAGTGACCGTCTGCATGGCGCATGCGGAACAGGTGGTCGACCTGCCGGATGTCGCCGCTCGCCACCATCTGCGCAATCTCGTAGAGGTCACCGTCGTCCGGATGGATCAGATGCGAGGCCTCCCGGAAGGAAATGACGCTGTCGCGGGGAGGCAGGCCGAGGATCTCATACATCGATCGCGACCAGTAGACCCGGCCCCTGGCCATGTCCCAGTCCCACAAGCCGCAGCGTCCGCGTGACAGGGCCATGTCGACCCGCCGGTGGCTTTCCAGATAGATGTCGTCGGCCTCCTGCGCCCGGCCGGCCTGGCTGAAATAGGCGTAGAGAATGACCAGCAGGATCGAGGAAGTTGCGATGAACAGTGTGACGTTGACCGAAACCGACTGCCGCCATGCGCCGTTCATGTCGGAGATCGGCGTGACCGAAAGGATCGCGCCCGCGCCGTCGGGCAGACGCGACATTGCCGCCAGCACCTGTTCCCCGTTCAGTGCGGTTTCCTGCACGCCTGCGCGCTCGCCGAAAAGCCTCAGCGGCGAGGAGTCGGGCAGCAATGCCTCGACCTGCTTGCCCAGCAGGTGATACCCGCCGGCTGTGACCGCAAACACGCGCTCGTTGCCATCGAGAACCAGCAGATAGCGGCCGGCCGTATCGGGCATTGCGCTGATGACCCGGTTGAGGCGCGCTTCGGTTTCCCAGCGAAGGCTCTCCCGCACAGGTTCCAGATCGGCCGACAGCGTCGCGTGCGCGGCCACAAGCGACAGCGCCGTCACCTGCTCGGCGGCATTGCGCAGACGGTCGTGATTGTCGCTTATGTTGATGTAACGGGCCGCCGCGACGACCACGAGAAAAGCCACGATCAAGATCGGGATCAGGTGCTTGAGAAAAGGCTCGGCACCGATCAGCCGCTCATAGGCAGGCTGCGCAAAAAGCTTGGCGTGCCCCGACATTCCCGCTCCCGCCGCGGGCTTTGCGCCGGCCTGGCGGGCATAGTCCGCCCCTTCGGCCGCAGGTACGTGCTGCGCATCCGTCATAAGTATTGTAAATCCCCGTTAGGATCCGGACTTCCGCATCTCCGAATCTGGCCTATATGAATCAAAGGTGATTCGGCTTGTCCAGTGCTAAAAGTAATCTTTTATTAACAAATTGAATTTGTTGAGTTTTTGTAAGATTCGAGTCGGCGCAGATTGGTGCCGGGCAGGGGGCTCTGCCGGCGTTCGGGCAAATCACTTGTGATCATGAGTTGATTTAGCACACGCTCCATCGCGGCTTGGCGGCGATGGAGCGTATGGCTGTGATGACGGGCGCCTCGAGAGGTCAGGCCGCCAGCATGCGATCGACGATGTCACCGACATCCGGTGACAATTCGCCAGCCTCGCGGATCGAGACCAGGGCCTGGCGTGCCAGTTCCTGCCGGCCCGCTTCGAGCGAGCGCCAGGACCGCATGGCCGTCAACAGCCGTGCCGCAAGTTGCGGATTGCGTTTGTCGATGTCGACCACCTCGGCTGCAAGCAAGCGGTAGCCGGCGCCGTCGGCCGCATTGAATCCGGTCGGATTGCCGGCGGAGAACGCGCCGATCAGGGCCCGCATGCGGTTCGGGTTGCTGCGGTCGAAATCATCGCTCTCGAGCAGTTCCTCGACCCGTTCGCGGGTCGGTGCGCCGGGGGTCATGGCCTGGATCGAATACCACTTGTCGAGAACCAGCGGGTCATCGGCAAAGCGTGTCTTGAAGCCCGCCAGCGCTTCCTCGGCTTCACTGGAACCGGGGAACTGGTGCACCAGAACCTGGAGCGCCTGCGACATCACCGTCATGTTGTCGCTGGAGTCATAGGCTGTCTTGGCGCGCGCCGGCTGCCCTTCGGCAAGCGATGCATAGGCCAGCGCGACGCCCGCAAGGGCGCGCTGTCCGGCGTCCGCCGCATCGGGGCTGTAGGCACCTTTCGGTGCGCTGTCGGCAAGCCGCGCAAACACGTCCAGCCCGGCATTGGCAACTTCCGAAAGAACGGCTTCGCGCGCCGTGTGGATCGCCTCCGGATCGATGTTGGAGCCGATCTCCCGGGCAATATCGCTTTCCGCCGGCAAGGCGAGGGCCTGGGCGCGGAAGGCGGGCTCCAGACTGTCGTCTGCGCCGGTGGCAACGAGAATGTCGGCAAGTTCCCTGGCTGGGGGCAGGGTGCGCCCGTCCCGTGCAAGCTTGGAAACGGCCACGAGATGCCGCATGGCCTGCTCGTTGAGCGCCTGCCAGCGCGAAACCCCGTCACCGTCATGCCGGGCGATATGGGCCAGATCGGCGCTGCTTTGTTCCATGGCAATGTTGACCGGCGCCGAGAAGCCGCGGTTGATCGACAGCACCGGACGTCCGGGAACATTGCTGAAGCTGAATGTCTGCTTGCGCTTGGTCAGGTGCATCACGCCGTTTTCGGCGTCGTCCGTGTCGAGCCGGCCGTCGAATTCGGTGCCGTCGGGCAGGATCAGGCCATAGGCCAGCGGAATGTGCATCAGAGCCTTCCGCGACTGCCCCGGCGTGGGTGCCAGCGTCTGCTCGAGCGTCACCTTGAAGGTCTTTGAGGCTTCGTTCCAATCGGTCGATACCGAGACCGAAGGCGTGCCGGCCTGGCTGTACCAGAGCGCGAACTGCTTGAGATCGCGGCCGCTTGCCTCGGCAAAGCAGGCCAGGAAGTCCTCGATCGTCGCGGCATCGCCATCATGCCGTTCGAAATACAGGTCCATGCCCTTGCGGAAATCCTCGGCGCCCAGGATGGTGCGGATCATGCGCACCACCTCTGAGCCTTTTTCATACACGGTCGCCGTGTAGAAATTGTTGATTTCCTTGTAGGATTCAGGACGAACCGGATGCGCGAGCGGGCCGGCGTCCTCGGGGAACTGGTGCGCTTTCAGCAGCCGGATCTCGGCAATGCGCTTGACCGATGCCGAGCGCTGGTCGGCGGAAAACGCATGGTCGCGATAAACCGTCAGGCCTTCCTTCAGGCACAGCTGGAACCAGTCGCGGCAGGTGATGCGGTTGCCGGTCCAGTTGTGGAAGTATTCATGCGCGATGATGGCTTCGATATTGGCGTAATCGGCGTCGGTGGCTGTTTCCGGGTCGGCCAGGACATACTTGTCGTTGAAGACATTGAGCCCCTTGTTCTCCATGGCGCCCATGTTGAAATCGGAAACCGCGACGATCTGGAAGATGTCGAGATCATATTCGCGTCCGAACATCTCCTCGTCCCACTTCATCGAACGCTTGAGCGCATCCATCGCGTAGCCGGCGCGGCCTTCCTTGCCGTGCTCGACATAGATCTTCAATGCCACCTCTTTCCCGCTCATGGTGGTGAAGCTGTCTTCGACCAGGCCGAGATCGCCGCCTACCAATGCGAAAAGATAGGAAGGTTTGGGGTGTGGATCGAACCAGGCGGCGAAATGCCGGCCTTCGTCGTAATTGCCGCCGCCGAGGAAATTGCCGTTCGACAGGAGATGCTTGGCATCTTCCTTGCCGGCGATGATGGTCACCGTGTAGACCGCAAGCACATCCGGGCGGTCATAGAAATAGGTGATGCGACGGAAGCCCTCCGCCTCGCACTGGGTGCAGTAGACGCCGTTGGTCCGGTAAAGTCCCATCAGCTTGGTGTTGGTGGCGGGTGACAAAGTGGTGTTGACGGTCACCTCGAACGGGCCGCTCTCGGGCAGGCCACGAATGGTCAGGCTGTCGGGTGTGGCATCATAGAGCGACGGGTCGTGATCGTTGCCGTCGATCTGAAGGCTGTCGAGCGTCAGTTCGTCTCCGTCAAACACCAGAGGCGCGTCCGCTGCGACGCCTTCGCGGCGATGCAGGATCACCCGGGAGACGACTGTCGTCTCCTTCGGATCAAGCTCGAAGGTCAGATCGATTCGTTCAACCACGAAGTCGGTCGGCTTGTAGTCCTTGAGCTTGTAGACTTGTCCCGTTTCAGTCCGCATATGCTTTATGCCCCGCAGTTTCCCATTATGGGACGGGACGCTATCACAGCGGATCCTGACATCGGGTTAAGATAATCCCGCATCAATCCACTGGAGATCTGGCAGTGAATCGTAATGAAAAAATAAATAATTTGCGTTTGCCGGGTCCCGGTTCGACAGAAAATCCGAGCCTGGCCGTCAGCAATCGTTTCATCTGATCTTCAAGGTGAAAGCATGGTTTTGCCGATACATTGCCGCGGCCCTTTGACAGGCCGGCGGGAGGCTTGATTTGCTCATTTGCGGCCCCTGCGCCGGATATGGAGCTGTGCGGCCGGTCTGCCGAGCGCCGAGCGGCGATCTTATCGGGTTTGTGGTGGCGCTCTCGACATTCCGGCCCGTGGAGCTAATTATAGTCGAGACTCGCGACCGCGATCTTGAAAACCAATCCAGCACCGGGAACAGCCATGAACATCGCGACACCTAAATTCGGCGTGGGCGCATCGGCCTTGCGCAAGGAAGACCGAAAGCTGATCACCGGCGAGGGAGCCTTTACCGATGACGTCCGGGCCGAGGGCGAGTTGCGCGCCTATGTGCTGCGGTCGGCCTATGCGTCCGCCCGGTTCCGGATTAACGATCTTGACGCGGCGCGCGCGGCGGACGGGGTCCATCTGGTGCTCACGGCCGGCGATGTCGGCCATCTCGGGCCGGTTCCAAACCAGGCGACGGTGGCGCAGCCCGACGGGACGCGTCACGCCCAGAAACACATACCGCTGCTGTGCGACGGGGAAGTCCGCCATGTCGGTGACGCGGTGGCCTTCATCGTCGCCGACAGTCTCGCCCAAGCACAGGAAGCCTCCGAACTCATCGATATCAACTGGGAGCTGGGCGAGGCCCAGGCCGGCCTCGCCACGGCGCTTGACGATGGCGCGCCGCTGGTCTGGCCGGATCTTGGCACCAATCAGGCCTATCTCTACCGTATCGGTGATGCTGCCGGCACCGACCAGGCCTTTGTCGACGCCGATCATGTCACCACCATCGATTTTCTCAACAACCGGCTTGTGTCGAACTACATGGAAACCCGGGCGTGCCTTGCCGAATGGGACGATGCCGCCAGGAAGTTCACCCTGACGCTCGGCTCGCAGGGGGTTCATGGCATCCGCAAGACCATTGCCAAGGATATCTTTGGCATGGAACTCGAGGATTTTCGCGTCATCACCCGTGATGTGGGCGGTGGCTTCGGCACCAAGGTGTTCACCTACCGCGAGTATCCGCTGGCGCTGGAAGCCGCGCGTCAGCTCAACCGTCCGGTCAAATGGGTCTCCGACCGCACCGAGCATTTCCTCACCGACGCCCATGGCCGCGACAACAAGGTCACCGCCTCTCTGGCGCTCGACAAGCAGGGCCGGGTGCTTGGACTGAGGATTGACGTGCTTGCCAATATGGGCGCCTATCTGAGCCAGTTTGGACCGTTCATTCCGGTGTTCGGCGCCTCGATGGCAACCGGCGTCTATGACATCCAGAATCTCGATTTCAAGCTGCGCGGCGTCTACACCCACACCACGCCGGTGGACGCCTATCGTGGCGCGGGCCGGCCGGAGGCAGCCTTCCTGATCGAGCGGCTGATGGATGCGGCGGCGCGCGAAATCGGCATGCCGGTCGCAGAGCTGCGCCGCCGGAACTTCATCCGTCCCGAGCAGTTTCCCTACCGGACCCCGGGTGGCCGGACCTATGATGTGGGCGAGTTTGACGGTCACATGACCCGCGCTCTCGAAAAGGCCGGCGCGGCAGAATTCCCTCGACGCGTCGAGGAGGCCAAGTCCCGGGGCAGACTGCGCGGCCTGGGCACCGCTGTCTACATCGAGGCCTGCGCCTTTGCAGGCTCTGAACCGGCGAGGCTGACGCTCGACGCCGACGGCGGCATCACGCTCTATATCGGCACCCAGACCAACGGCCAGGGGCATGCGACCGCCTACAGCCAGTTTGTCGCCGATCAGATCGGCATCGATTTCGACAGGATCACGGTTCGCCAGGGCGATACCGCCGAATTGGCCAAGGGTGGCGGCACCGGCGGCTCGCGCTCGATCCCGCTCGGCGGCGTCTCGGTTTCCGCCGCCTCGAAGGTTCTGGCCGAAAAGATGAAGAAGCTGGCCGCCGATGAACTCGAGGCCGCCGCAGCCGATATCGAACTGGTCGATGGTGCCGCTCGCATCGTCGGCACCGATCGGGTGATCAGCTACGCCGACATGGCAAAGGCCGCCAAGACCGATGATGACCGCACTGGGATCGCCGATGTCGTTCAGGATGAGGCCACCTATCCCAACGGCACCCATGTCTGTGAAATCGAGATCGATCCGGAAACCGGCAAGGTCGAAATCGTCCGCTACACCATCGTTGACGATTTCGGCATGACCGTGAACCCGGTGCTTCTGCTCGGCCAGATTCACGGCGGCGTGGTCCAGGGCGTCGCGCAGTGTCTGAGCGAGGGGGTTGTCTATTCCGAGGATGGCCAGCTGTTGACAGCCAGCCTGATGGATTACGCGGTGCCGCGCGCCGACAACATGCCCTTCTTCGACTTCGAGACACGCAACGTTCCCTCCACCACCAATGCCATGGGCATCAAGGGGGCCGGAGAGGCGGGTACGATCGGCGCCTGTCCGGCGGCCATGAATGCCCTTGTCGATGCGCTTGACCGGGCCCGCGGCGTCCGCCACATCGAGATGCCGGCCACGCCGCAAAGGGTCTGGGAAGCCTTGAACGGCTGAGGCGGCGGTCCGCAAGGGCCACTGTCATGCATTCGCGCCACGCAGCGGCCCATCAGCTTTTTTGATCGGACGCTGACCGCCGCCCGGGTTATGTTCGTCTCCGCACGTCGTTCTGGCGGGCGGAATCAACCTTATCCACCTTAGCGCCAGGGAATATACACCAGGTGACCGAACAGCCGACACCCACGACCCCGCAAGCGGCCCCGGCGCAGCCGCCCGCCGGACAGTCGGGATCGCCGATGATCGGAATTCTGCTCAAGGTTGCCTCGGTTTCGGTGTTTGTCACCATGTCGACCCTGATCAAGGCCTCGGGGGAGGGCATGCCCGCCGGCCAGATCGTGTTCTTCCGCTCGGCTTTCGCCATTGTTCCGATTCTTGTGTTTCTGGCAGTGCGCGGTCAACTCGACACGGCCTGGCGAACGGCCAGTCCCTTGTCGCATTTCCGCCGTGGCCTGGTTGGCGTCACCGCCATGGGGCTGGGGTTTTATGGCATCATGCGGCTGCCGCTGCCCGACGCGATTGCCATCGGCTATGCCATGCCGTTGCTGACCGTGGTCTTTGCTGCCGTCTTTCTGGGCGAGACCGTCCGCATTTTCCGCTGGTCGGCGGTGGCCGTGGGTCTGGGAGGGGTTCTGATCATCAGCTGGCCGAGGCTCAGCCTGTTCGGCGACGGTTTCGGCTCCAGCGAGGCGCTCGGTGTCATGGCGGTGCTTGCCTCGGCCACCCTCGGCGCCACCGCGATGATCCTGGTCCGGAAACTGATCCTGACCGAAAAGACCCCGACAATCGTTCTCTATTTCTCGCTCACCGCCACGGTTCTCTCGCTCGCCACGCTGCCGTTCGGCTGGATTGTGCCGGATTGGCAGACGCTCGGCCTGATGGCGATGGCTGGTTTTTGTGGTGGTCTCGGCCAGATCCTGCTGACCCAGAGCTATCGCCATGCCGATGTGTCGACGATCGCACCGTTCGAATACACCTCGATCGTGCTCGGCATCCTCATCGGCTATTTCATCTTCGGCGATGTTCCGACCTGGACCATGCTTACCGGAACCGCCATCGTCGTTGGTGCAGGGATCTTCGTCATCCTGCGCGAGCATGCGCTCGGCCTCGAGCGCAAGGCCCAGCGCAAGCTGGTCACCCCGCAGGGCTGATATCCCCGGCAGTTAAAGTCTGCCCCGGCTGTTTGTCTCATATCTTTCAGGAAACCGTGGTTTCGGCGTCTTCCTCGGCGCTCTGCTCGCCCCAGGTCGGGTCCGACCGCGGGTCAAGCTCGGCCGATTGCGGCGTAAGGTCGGGCATGGCCGCCATTGGCAGGAAGTCCGAGCGCATCTCCTCTGTCGGCTGCTCGCGGCGGCTGATGCGCCAGGCGGCATGTCCCGAATAGGCTGCAAAGCAGATAGCGATTACCGCGAAAAGGGCGTGCGGCCCGAACGCGTCCATCGCCACACCCGTGACCACCGGCCCCACCATGGTCGCCACGCCATAGGTGATCATCAGACCGCTCGACACCTCAACGAATTCGTCGGGCTGGGCATGGTCATTTGCATGGGCGACATTGAGCGAATAGATCGGAAACAGAACGGTGCCCAGGAACAGCATGCTCGCAAAGAAGATGATCCTGTTGTCGACGCCGAAGCCGATTGTCAGTGCGCAGGCGGCAATGCCGATGAGGCCGGCGACGATCATCACCCGGCGGCGGTCCATGCGGTCCGAAGCGCGGCCCAGCGGATACTGGAAGATCGCTCCGCCGATCATGGCGATGGCGAGCATGGATGCGCCCTCGATGGTCGAAAGACCGAGCTGCGTCGCATAGACAGGCCCGAGGCCGCCCCAGGCACTGGCGATCAGGCCGGCAAGCAGGGTGCCGATCACCGCGGCCGGCGAGCGCCGGTAGAGCGCGGGAACGTCGAATTTGACCTGTGTGAGTGGCGCGGGCGATTGCGCGCTCGACAGCGCGGTCGGCATCACCGCCATCGAGCAGATCAGCGTGCAGACCATGAACAGGCCTGCGCCGAGCGGATCACCGAAGGGCACGATGTACTGCCCGATCATCACCGCAGACATGCTTACAACCATGTAGACCGAAAACAACGCACCGCGGTTTTCGTTGCTGACCTTTTCGTTGAGCCAGCTTTCGATGATCATGTAGGCGCCGGCGATGGAGAAACCGGCCATGGCCCGGGTCAGCACCCAGATGGCCGGATGCACCAGCAGCGAATGCAACAGATAGGACATCGCCATGATCGTCGTCAGGGCGCCGAACACCCGCACGTGACCGACCCTGAGAACCAGTCTGGGGGTGATGATGCAGCTCACCGTGAAGGCGATGGCATAGCCGGTTGCAATCAGCGAAATGGTGAAGGTCGACCAGCCTTCGGCAACCGCCCTGACCGGAATCAGGTAGCCCGACAGGCCCATGGCGGTGAGAAGGAAAAACGTCGAAAGCAGCAATGACGCCACTGACCGGACGGACTGGATCATGGCGGCTCTCCCTGCCAACGGAGCGCGGCCTGCCCAGGGTCCGGTTCAACGGATCATGCAGACCTGATTGCAATTGCGATTCTGAAAACCAGAGTGACATGTGCGCTTGCGACGCCAAGGCCCGATTGCGACGTTATTGAAATATTTCCGCCACGCCATGCCGTTTGGGCAGGATCTCAACCCTTTCCGAGTTCTTCCAGCCGTGCCTGCAGCGACAGGAAATCCGCCCAGGCGAGCCGCTTTTGCGACGGGTTGCGCAGCAGGTAGGCCGGATGCAGGGTCGGCAGGGCAGGGGTCAGTCGGTCGCCGGTCTTGCAATCCATCCAGTTGCCGCGGACCGAGAGGATGCCCTTGTCGGTGTCGAGCAGGGACTTGTTGGCGATGTTGCCGAGCATCACCAGCACCTTCGGCTGCGCCAGAGCGATATGGCGTTCGATGAACGGCCGGCAGAGCTCGATCTCGTGGGCGGCGGGGGTGCGGTTGCCGGGCGGCCGCCAGGGGATCATGTTGGTGATATAGGCGGTGTCGCGGCTCAATCCGATCGCCGCCAGCATGCGGTCGAGCAATTGCCCCGCGCGGCCGACAAACGGCGTTCCCTGAAGATCTTCCTCGCGGCCCGGCGCTTCGCCGATAAACATCACGTCCGCTTCCGGATTGCCATCTGCGAACACCAGCGTCTTGGCGCTGTGGCGCAGATTGCATCCGGTAAAGCCGTCCAGCGCCGCGCGCAGTTCGGCAATCGTGCCGGCACCGGCAGCCAGCGCCCGGGCGTCCTCGAACGCGGCTTCGCCGGGGATCGTCAGCTGCGACGCCTGCCGCGCCGGTGCGACCGCCGGCGGCCGAGTTCGGCGGCTGTCGCCAGGACCGGTCGCCGCCTGAGTGCCGGGGCCAGGTTTTTGGGCGTTTGAAATACCCGGGCCTGCGCCGGCTTGCGGCTGCGGGCGGTTGCGCGCCTTAAGGATCTGCTCCGACTGCTCGAACCTGTCGATGACCATGTCTTCGCTGAGTTCACTCACACCGCTTTCGGCGTAGAAATGCAAAAGCGCCGCAAGCGCATGCGGGTCCAGATCTGTGGCGGAAGCGTTCATGCCCGGGTTTTACCGCAAACCGGGGGGCGGTGAAAGCGGCATGAGCGCAGGCCCCCAAATGAAATCGCCCGGGACAGCGTGTCCCGGGCGATTTTGTAATGCGGTCGGATGACAGCGAAATCAGGCGTTTTCTTCGCCTGCGCCGTCTTCATCGTCAAGGTAGTCCGGATCGTTGGCGGCAGCTTCTGCAGCTTCCGCGGCAGCTTCCTCGTCAACGCCGTAGATCGCGTCGGCCGACGACAGGTCTTCGCCCTTGAGCTGGCGCTCGGCTTCGTCAGCCGAACGGGCGACGTTGAAGGTGACTGTCACGTTGACTTCTGCATGCAGGGCAAGCGGCACGGTGTGCAGACCGATGGTCTTGACCGGGTTGTTCATGTCGACCTGGCTGCGGCCGATGGAGAAGCCGTTGTCGGCCAGAACCTGGATCACGTCGCGGGCAGCAACCGAACCGTAGAGCTGACCGGTTTCGCCGGCGGAACGAACCACCACGAAGGTCTTGCCGTCGAGCTTCTCGGCGATCTGCTCGGCTTCCGACTTGCGCTCGAGGTTGCGGGCTTCAAGCACCGAACGCTCGGCTTCGAAACGGGCCTTGTTGGCGGCATTGGCGCGCAGCGCCTTGCCCTGGGGCAGCAGGAAGTTGCGGGCGTAGCCGTCGCGAACCTTTACGGTTTCGCCCATCTGGCCGAGCTTGGTGATGCGTTCAAGAAGGATGACGTCCATTGTAGTGTCCTTTCGGGGAGTTGTCAGGGTTTTGAGTTGGGACCGGGGCCGGTCGCCGTGAGAGTGCGGGCCGTGTCGAACAGCCCGAGGAACAGGAAAAATGCGAGCGGCACCGTAAAGATGATCGTCGCGAGATAGGCCGCCCACAGCAGCAGCCCGCGCGCCGGCTTGCCGCGGGTGCGGTGATGGGCGATGGCAAAGCCGGCGATGATGAAGCCAGCTCCGAAAGCGCCGCAGATGGTCCAGCCGATCAGGCCGATGCCGCCATCGACGAAGCTCATCGCGCCGCCCGCTGCAAGGGCAATCGCACTGGTGCGCGGCATTCTCAGCTGTGAAGGGATGTCATCCTTGGGGCGTTTCGACCGGCCCGACATGCGTACGATGGCCGAGGCGACATACCAGCCTGCAAGCAGGATCGTGACCCACATCGCAGCCTGGATCGCTGGCAGCGCATAGAGGAAGAACTGCTTCATTTCGGCAATGCCCTCGGGGCTTGGCGAATAGGCAGCGTTGCTTTCCTGGATGGTGGCAACAAAGATCTCGACCAACTGGCCGACGAATTCGGTGCCGTAGCCCATGGCAACGCCGACGGCGATGAGGCCGATGCACACGCAAAGGGCAATGCGCACGAAGATTTCGGGCAGCGGATACCAGATGACGGCGCCTTCAGGCCCGCCGATTTCCTCGGCTGGACGCGCCAGGTTCGAAAGATGCGCAATCCATGCAGCGGGCGCCAGCGTGGTAACGGCGGAGACGAGCGCGGCTTGCGGCGTGGTGGCAATGCCGATCACGGCCATAGCGCTCAAAACCGCGACGATCGAGGCGAGATTGGACCAGCCGAGACCGGCGATCAGCACCGGCAGCGCTGCCGCGGCAAACAGAATGAAGGAGAGGCTGGAAGGCGAGCCGGCGCTGACAAGCAGAAACGCGGCGGAAACGCCGGCGAGCAGGCCCACGAGGAGCGATGTGCTTTGCTGTGTCATCTTTCGCTGTCCTGCTTCAAGCAGTTAGAGGCATGCTGCCCCAACCCGGGATTTGGCGGCCCAGACCCCGCGCCCGTCGCGGGATGGGAAATGGATCCGGCGCGAAAACGCCGGATCCGCTGTCATACTACTTCAGCACGTAAGGCAGAAGGCCGAGGAAACGCGCGCGCTTGATCGCCTTGGCGAGTTCGCGCTGCTTCTTCTGGCTCACAGCCGTGATGCGCGAAGGAACGATCTTGCCGCGCTCGGAAATGTAGCGCTGCAGCAGGCGAACGTCCTTGTAATCGATCTTCGGCGCATTCGCACCCGAGAACGGGCAGGTCTTGCGGCGGCGATGGAACGGACGGCGCGTCGGGATCTGATTGATATCAACCATGTTCTAAACTCCTATTCGCGGTCTTCGCGCGGACGGCGCGGGCCACGGTCGCCGCGGTCGCCACGATCACCGCGGTCGCCACGGTCACGATCGCCACCACGCGGACGGTCATCACGGTCGCGCTTCTGAAGCATGGCCGACGGGCCTTCTTCATGGGCTTCAACCGAGACGGTCATGAAGCGAAGAATGTCTTCGTTGAAGCGCATCTGGCGCTCCATTTCCTTCACGGCAGGTGCCGGAGCATCAATGTCCATCAGCGCGTAATGCGCCTTGCGGTTCTTGTTGATGCGGTAGGTGAGGGACTTCAGGCCCCAGTGCTCAATGCGCCCGACTTTGCCGCCATTAGCTTCGATCACGCCCTTGTACTGTTCTACGAGGGCTTCGACCTGCTGGCTGGAGACATCCTGCCGGGCAAGGAATACATGTTCATAAAGAGCCATGATTGACTTGCCTTTCTTGCTTTAACATCACCCGGATCCGGCGCTAAGCCCCAGCGACTTGTCCTGGCGGCGTTAAGCCGGGCAAGAAAGACGTAGGTCGAGACGGTCGTGAGCGGAGACACGGGAGGCCGGAGCGCTGTTGCCCCTAGGATCCTTTCGGATCGCACCCTCCGTTCAGCCACCAGCCAGATGACCGGGTGTCGAACAGCCGCGCTTATACGCGGTTTTCAACGCATTGCAAGGTCAAAACCACATGCTGTTGAAGGGTTGCGGGCGGCGAGGAGTTTCGCCGGACACCCGCAGGCCAATCCGGTCCCGCGCAGCCCACCTTTCAGAGGGATTCCCCGCCCGCCTCGTGACAGCTCCTCATTGACCGTTTCGGGCCTGCTCGAGGGGCAGCGGGTCCGCCGGCGATCAATAAATCATGGAAAGTTATAAATTAGAAAAATTGTAACTATCTATTTAACCCGGGCTTAGATCGCGGCTGCTAGATCTTGCACATCAAAACTTGCAGCCGCTATGGCCGGCCTAAGGAAAGGTTATGCAATGATCAAGACAATCCGCTCAATCCTTTTTGCATGCGCCGCCCTGCTTGCCGCCGGCGCCCTGCCGGCCGCAGCTGGAAACGTTATCCTCACCATCGAGGGCGACATCGCCGGCGGCGCGCCCGTCGACATGACCCTCGAGGACATCGAGGCGCTGGGAGCGGCGACCATCGTCACGAAAACACCGTGGCATGAGAACGCGGTCACTTTCGAAGGGGTACCCCTATCGGCGCTGCTTGAGAAGGCCGGGGCAACAGGAACCATTCTCTCGGTTCTCGCGCTCAACAATTACCGCTCGGAAATGCCGGTTTCCGACATCTCCGAGCACGGCGTCATTCTCGCCTACAAGCAGGATGGGGCCTACATGCCGGTGAGCGACAAGGGACCGCTGTTCA
Organism: Parahoeflea alexandrii; assembly: GCF_024105735.1. Classification (GTDB taxonomy): domain Bacteria; phylum Pseudomonadota; class Alphaproteobacteria; order Rhizobiales; family Rhizobiaceae; genus Hoeflea; species Hoeflea alexandrii. The sequence goes on from NZ_JAAAML010000003.1 coordinate 509,243, forward strand.
TCGTCTACCCGTTTGACGCTGATCCCGCTCTCAAAGACGAGGTCTACTACGCCCGTTCTGCCTGGCAGGTGCGGTCCATCACGGTCGAAGACTGATAGATCCGTCGGGAGACAAGTAGCATGGCGCGACTGTCCAAAAACATCTTCAACCTGCTGGCAGTCGCGCTCGCCATCGCCTTCCTTGCGATCTATGTCGTCCACTCCAATGTGGTCAGCGACACCGACAACGCTCTCGACCGGTCCTCGCGCTATGACGTGGCCTGGGTCGGGGCCGCCGGTCGCCTTGAATCGCTCCATCTGCAGAATGCGCTTTCCAACTTCATAATATCGTCAGACAGCGCGGACGCCTCGCAAGTCGTCCTGTTCGCCGACATATTGACCAGCCGCTTCAAGGTCTTCGAGGCCCCTGCTTTCCAGTCATTTCTTGACCGCAAGGAGCGGCGGCGGCCGCTTCTCGAAAAGGCACGGGGCCGCTTCGCCGCCATTGTGACCGACCTGAAATCGATCGAGACGCTGCCGACCGCAGCACGCGAAAACCTCAAGCTGGAACTTGAGAAGGTCAATGCGGCGGTCGACCGGATCGGAGCGGAGGCACAGATGGACTCGGTCAATGAAGTGGCCGAAATCCGCAAGGAACTGAAAAAGAAGCAGTATCTGCAAAAATGGATCGCAACCGGCCTGTTCGGCTCCATCGCCCTGCTGCTTGTCATCGCCGCCGTCCAGAACCGCTACCTGCGTGTGGCCAACCGCAAGGCGGTGCGGAACGCGGACGAGTTTTCCTATCTTGCCCATCACGACAACCTGACCGGTCTGCCCAACCGGATGGCCTTCAACAAGGCGTTTTCAGCATCCGTCGCCCGATTCAAGGATGGTGTCAGTGACGGCCTGGCAGTTCTGGCCTTCGATCTCGATGGCTTCAAGGCCGTCAACGACCGGCTTGGCCACGCTACCGGCGACGCGCTGCTCCGGCAGGTTGCCGACCGCATGTCCCACACCTGTTCCGGTTTTCCCAACGCGATCCTGTCAGCCCGCATCGGCGGTGACGAGTTTGTCGCGATGCTGGATACTGCCCTGGGCGAGGAAGCGGTTCTCCGGCAGGCCGAGCAACTGCGTGCGGTCTTGTCTGCCCACTACATGATTGATGGCGCTGCAGTGATTGTCGGTGCATCGGTCGGTGTGGCCATCAGCAAGCCGGATCGCGATCCCGCCAGCCTCCTCATCGATGCCGACATTGCCCTGTCCCAGGCAAAGAGCTCCGGCAAGGACCGGGCGCTGTTGTTCGATCCTGCCATGCATGACCTGTTCCTCAGGCGGGCGCTGATCCAGGCAGAGCTTGCCTGCGCCATCGACAACGACCAGATCACGCCCCATTACCAGATCAAGGTCGACGTCCGCACAGGGCGCGTGACCGGTGCCGAAGTGCTGGCGCGCTGGACCCATCCGACCCTCGGCCCGATATCGCCGGGCGAATTCACCAAGATCGCCGAACAGTCCGGCCTGATCGTGCCGCTCGGACGCAAGATTCTTGAGAAGGCTTGCCGCGATGCGCTTCATTTTCCCGCCGGCATGGGCATTGCTGTCAATCTCTCTGTGGTTCAGTTCGTTCGCGGCGACCTGGTTCAGACCGTTCGGGACGTGCTGGCGGACACAGGCTTCCCGGCCGATCGGCTGACCCTTGAAGTCACCGAATCGCTGATGATCACGGAGGAGGGCCGCGCAGTCGAGATCCTGTCGCAGTTCCGGAAGATGGGCATCGCCATCGCGCTTGATGATTTCGGTACCGGTTATTCCGCGCTGAGCTATCTGCGGCAGTTCGAGTGGGACGAGTTGAAGATCGACCGCTCCTTCGTCATGGAAATCGAGGAAGACAGCCGGGCCGGATCGATCGTTGGATCGATCGTTTCCATGGCGCATCAGCTGGGCATCAAGGTGACTGCGGAAGGCGCGGAAACCTGCGGCCAGGTCACGATGTTGCGGAAGGCCGGTTGCGACACCATCCAGGGCTACCATTTCGGCAGGCCTGTGCCGTTCTCGGATTTTCCAGCCGCCATGCTGCAGGCCGTCGCCGCGAGCGCGAAGCTCAAGGTAATGGAAGACGCCGCCGACTCCGCGGTGGCTTGAACCGGACGCAAGACAACGGCGCGCAGGAGCGGTCGGTCGGGCCATGATTCCGGCACGTGTCTGTTGACGTCAGGCAAGGCGTACCCCACTTGTTCGGCTCACAACGACCGGAGACGGACATGACCACCCCAACTGCCATCAGAACCGATTTCACCCGCACCGAAATCGTCGACACCGCGGCCATGGACTGGATCGCCTCACCCTCGGGCGGGGTTGACCGCAAGCCGCTCGATCGCATCGGCGGCGAAGTGGCGCGGGCGACAAGTCTGGTGCGCTATGCGCCGGGCTCGGATTTCCCCAGCCACACCCACAATGGCGGTGAGGAATTCCTCGTTGTTGAAGGCATTTTCTCGGACCAGCATGGCGATTACGGTCCCGGCACCTATGTCCGCAACCCGGTCGGCACCAGTCATGCGCCGGGCAGCCGCGATGGCTGCACCATTCTGGTCAAGCTCTGGCAATTCGAGGAAGGCGATACCGCTCCGGTGGTGATCGACACCGCATCGGCGGAATGGCAGGCGGTCGGACAGGGCATCGAGCGGCTGCACCTGCACCGTTACAAGTCTGAAAAGGTGGCGATGCTGCGCTTTTCCGATGGCGGCAGCCTGCGCCTTCCGGAGGAAAGCGGCGGCGTCGAACTCTACCTGCTTGACGGCCGGCTGCAGGTCGAAGGGCAAAGTCTGTCGAAAGGCGGCTGGGCCCGGCTTCCGGCAGGGATGGCGGTCACGCTGTCGGCGCCCGGCACAGCCACCCTCTACATCAAGACCGGGCACCTCGACAGACCGGTAACAGGTCCCGATGCCTGACCCGGGCCGGTCTGGATGTCACCGTCTGGCATCCTCAAACGGAGCCCGGCTGCCAGTGGCGATGGATGAAATCATTGACCTCGCCAAAGGACTGCGCCGCTGCCTCCGAAGACAGCCGCTCCAAATGATGGCGCGGTGAATCCCAGTAGTTGATCCGGACTTCGCATCCGTGCTTCTGGCCGTTTTCCGCCATCCGGATTGCGTCGTCGAAATGCAGGTCATTCTCGCTGGTGTGGATCAGGATCGGCGGCCATCCGGACTGATCGGCAAATACCGGCGAGGCAAGCGGCGATGTGACCGGCTCATCCTGCAGGTAAAGCCGTGCGCAGAACGCCGCGGTCTCCATCCTGAATGGAGACTGCGAGGACATCGAGCGGGTGATATAGGACCAGCCGCTCAGGCTGAGATCGCACCAGGGCGAAAACAGCACAATGCCGGCCGGCAGATCAATGCCGTCTTCGGCAAGCATTTGCAGGGCACCCAGGATGATCGAGGCGCCTGCCGTGTCAGCCGCGAGAAACACGTTCTCCGCCCGGTGACCGTTTTCGAGAAGGTCCAGATAGCGGGCGGCGAAATCCAGTGGCGCTGCCGGAAACGGATGCTCCGGCGCAAGCCTGTGCGACACCATCAGGATCTCGCAATTGACGGCTTCGGAGAGCCGCTGGACCATAGTCTTCTGCTTTCGTGATGGCGGCATGATGAAGCCGCCCCCCGCGACGTAGAGAATGACGGGCCGATTGCTCGATGATTGCCTCAGATGAGCGGCATGATCCTTCGGCTGGTCAGCCTGATTGCCGCCGCGCGCTGTCATTCCGCGCGGCATGAAGCTTGGCAGGGTCTCGAGCGCGCCACTTTCATAGCCGCCACGCATCTCGGCGATATGCAGTTCCGCTGCCTCAAGGCTGCCAGCCTGCCTGAGCGCGAATTTCAGTCTCGATATCAGAACTCTTTCGATCACCCGGTTTTCGACACGGGCCATGACCTGTTCCAGGCCACGCCGCAGCGGGCCGGTCTCGATGCTGAAACGGCGGGCAAGGTCGGATGCTTCCAGCATTGCCAGTCTTGGACCGGTAAGGCTGTTCAGTATATCGGCATTGGCTGTCATCTGTGTTTGTGACATTCTGTCGACCGTATCATGTCCGGTGGATCAATGCGCCTGCGAACTGTTTCGAGTACCCTAGTTAGTGCGGGTGTATTTGTAAAATACGTAAGGGCGGAGCGGGCATAAATGGCGGACAAGCGGTCAGACGCGAAAGACGGCGCAACCGGCGCTAGGAAGGCGGCCAGCGATCAGCTTGGTGATGCGCGGAAAGCCTTGCCCGGCCTCGTTCGCGACAGCGGCTTGTTCGACCTTGACTATGACCCGTCCGAGCTTGCGCGGATGAACCAGATATTCGAACATCTCCCGGACCAGACGGTTTTTGACCTTTCCGCGCGTTTGAGGTCGGTGATTGCCGAAAAAGAGCCGGATTTCGTTGCCTTTTCTGAGGTCTTTGGCATTTCGCCTGCTGAGCGCAAGCTTCTTGAAAGCCTGGTCGAAGGGCTCACCGTGGTCGCTCATGCCGAAAGGGCCGGGATATCGGTCAACACCGCACGCACTCATATGCGGCGCCTGTTGGAGAAAACCGGTAGCGGCGGTCAACTCGATCTTATCCGCAAGGTTCATGCTACCGCCTGATATCGCGATCCGGACCACACACGTTCGTCGGGACTGAACAGGTCGTACGGATCATCACATATGATGATTACCCACCGGTGCCGGTGGACGAGTATCGGCTGTCCCAACGAGAAGAGGCAGTATTGTGATGATCAGAAAAGTCGGTTTGCTTTGCTTGATTGCAGCAATGGCACACGGGTGCGCGGGCACCGCTCAGTGGGACGAATTCCGGGGCGCAGAGAAAAGAAATCTTCCGCCGATCACCGTGAACGGAAAGACGTACAAAGTCTACGAACTCTCGCGCAGCTCGGACCCCGAGATTCGTGCACAGGATGACCCGAACGCCACATTCGCGGTGTATGTTGTCACTGGTCCGGGCAAGACCGTGTATTGCGGCCCCAATGCGTCGAGATGCAGAAATGTAATCCAGAAACTGGTCGGGTCGCCTGCCAAAGCCAATGCCAAACCCAAGCCTGACGTCCAGAAAGAAGTGCTTGATGGGATGTGATGTCGCCAGGGCGCGCAACCGGGGCTGAGCTGCTGCGGGGCTGAGCATGACGGGACTGCAGCCTCGGCAGTCCCGTCATTCATTTCCGATCAGATCGGCAGCGGATGCGCCCGCCGGGCCTGTGCGATGTCCTCAAACACTGCGTCCGACAGGCTCACTTCGGCGGCCCCGATGGCGGTCTTCAGCTGGTCCATCCTCGTGGCGCCGATGATCGTCGACGTCATGAACGGGCGCGAGATGCAGAAGGCGATCGCCATCTGTGACGGATCGAGCCCGTGCTTTCCGGCGACATCCAGATAGGCCTGCGCCGCCGCTTCCGCTTCGGGCCCCCAGCGTCCGCCGAGATTTTCGACCTTGGTGCGGCGGGAGCCTTCGGGAATGACCCCGCCCTGGTACTTGCCGGTGAGAATGCCGGTGGCCAGCGGCGAGAACGCCAGCAAGCCGACATCCTCGTGATGCGCCACTTCCGCCAGATCGGTGTCGAACATGCGGCAGATCAGGCTGTACTCGTTCTGGATCGAGGCGACCCGGGGCAGCCCGTGCTCTTCGGCCAGCCGTACGAACTGCATCGTGCCCCAGGCGCTTTCGTTGGACAGCCCGACGGCGCGGATCTTGCCGGCCTTCACCGCGTCACCGAGGCCTTCAAGCGTTTCGCGGATGTCGTCGACCGCGCCCGCCTTGTCCTGTTGGCTGGCGTCAAACGCCCAGTGCTTGCGGAAATGGTAGGAGCCGCGGTTGGGCCAGTGCAGCTGGTAGAGGTCGATATGGTCCACACCCAGCCGCTTCAGATTGCCGTCGACCGCCTGCATCACCGAAGCCCTTGTGAAGCCTTCGCTGTTGCGGATCCAGTTGACACCGGCGCCGCCCATCTTGGTGGCAAGGATTACCTCGTTGCGTTTGCCCGAGGCCCGGAACCAGCTGCCGATATACTCCTCTGTGAGGCCTTGGGTTTCCGCCCGCGTCGGCTGGGTCGGGTACATCTCGGCTGTATCGAAGAAGTTGACCCCCTGGGCCAGGGCGTAGTCCATCTGCTCATGGGCGTCTGCCTCGGTGTTCTGTTCACCCCAGGTCATGGTGCCGAGACAGATCTCGCTCACCATCATCTCCGTGCGTCCGAGCCGGTTCATTTTCATGCGGTACATCCTTGGCTGCTGAGTTGCGCGCACAATAGCGTGAGCAAACCGGTGCGCAAGCCGGTCCATTGTGAATCACTCAATTCACCGGGGATTGCCGGTCATCGGGGATTGCCGGTCACATCGAACTGCCTGCGTCTCAAAACAGCCAGGCCACATAGCCCGTGTAGATTGCCAGCATTGCCACGCCAGCTGGGCGGCCGATGCGGCCGGCCAGCAGGATCAGGGCAACCAGCGCCAGCGATACGCCAAGCATGAACGGGATGTCGAACGATGCCATCGAGGCGTCGACCGGCACCGGCACGACCATGGCTGTCAGGCCGAGAATGCCCAGGATGTTGAAGATGTTGGAGCCAACGACATTGCCAAGCGCGATTTCGGCCTGCCGCCGGAACGCGGCAACCACTGAAGTGGCAAGTTCCGGCAGGCTCGTGCCCACGGCGACGATTGTCAGGCCGATGACCGCTTCGGAGATGCCGAATTGGAGCGCAATCGAGGTTGCCGCATCGATCAGCAGATTGGCGCCGATGAACAGGCCGGCCAGTCCGCCCGCTATGAACAGGGCTTCTTTCCACCCGGCGAGCTTGACCACCAGCTCGGCCTCCTCGGCGCTCATGCGGCGCCGGTCGGTGTAGGTTACCCATGCAAGATAGGCCGAAAGCAGGGCGAACATGGCCAGGCCGGTTAAGAAACCGATGAGCCCCAGATAGCCCAGGCCGAGCATGACCACGGCAGCAAACAGCATCATCACCATGTCTCGCTTGAGGCTGGGGATCATGGCGGGAATTGGCGAAATCGCTGCGGCGAGGCCAAGAATGAGCAGGATGTTGGCGATGTTAGAACCGACCACATTGCCGACCGCGATCGCCGGCGCGCCATCAAGCGCCGCCTGCATCGAGACCAGAAGTTCGGGCATCGACGTGCCAAAACCGACGACGGTCAGGCCGATGAGAAGCGGCGGCATGCCGAGCCTGTTGGCAAACGAGATTGCGCCGCGCACCAGATAGTCTGCACCAAGTGTCAGCAGAACGAGTCCGGCGGCCAGCAGCAGCAGGTTGGATAACATGATGTGTTTCCTGTGATCGTGATTTCAGGTGCGGTTCAGGCTGTCAGGCTCGCACAGACGTCCGCACGATGTCCAGCGCACGCCGCATCTCGCGCCCCGCGGCGCCGAGCGGCAGATATGGGATTTTCTGGTGTCGGCCGAAAGCCCGGCAATCAGTCCGCGTTCTCGGGATCCATTTCGGCGGCGATCGCGAGCTTGACCGTCATCCAGGTCGCCCAGATCGCCAGCGGAATGACGAGGGCAAACATTACCAGATCACCGCCCAGGCCCAAGCCGAAAAAGCCGTCGGCAGCCCAGATTGCAGCCAGCGCGGTAAGCCAGATTTCCGAGCCGATCAGCACAATCGCGCCGATGGCGGTCATGAAGGCAATGAACTTTGTTGTCGGGGCCTGGCGGGCGGAATCTTGGCTGGAGGTATTGGAAGCGGGATACGACATCGTGGTCTGTCCGGAAAGGCGCTGCTGGTTCTGAGCGCAACAGCGAATATGTGAATGCACTTGGTGACGAATTCAAGATAGCAGCCGGTCCATATGCAAATAAATCTTTCGGCTCTCCTCGACTGGACTGACCGGCGTGCTGAAACGCCGCCGCATGGGCGTTTAGGCTGACCCGACTCTCTGGCGCCGCGGCCTGAAACCGGTCTCAACCTTGACACCGGCGGTGCGAATGTGAATTGAAGCGGCAACGCGACATCAATCATCGGAGCCGAAACATGGCCATAGCATTCACTTTTCCGGGGCAGGGCAGCCAGACGGTCGGCATGGGCAAGGACCTGGCCGCCGCTTTTCCCGAAGCCCGGGCCGTCTTTGACGAAGTCGATGCGGCGCTCGGCGAAAAGCTTTCGTCGGTGATCTTCGAAGGCCCCGAGGACACATTGACCCTGACCGCCAATGCCCAGCCTGCCTTGATGGCGGTCTCCATGGCGCTGATCCGCGTGCTCGAAGCCCGCGGTCTCGACCTGGCCAAGACCGCAAGCTATGTCGCCGGCCATTCACTCGGTGAATATTCCGCGCTGTGTGCGGCCGGCATGTTCTCGATTCCCGACACGGCGCGGCTGCTGCGCATTCGCGGCAACGCCATGCAGGCCGCGGTTCCGGCGGGCGAGGGCGCAATGGCTGCCATCATCGGGCTGGAGAACACTGATGTTGAAGCCGCCTGCACAGAGGGCCGCGCGCACGGCGCCGTCCAGATCGCCAATGACAATGGCGGTGGCCAGCTGGTCATTTCCGGCCTCAAGCCGGCGGTGGAAGCCGCAGCTGCCGCGGCCACGGCAAAGGGCGCCAAGCGTGCCCTGATGCTGCCGGTCTCCGCACCCTTCCATTCGAGCCTGATGCAGCCAGCCGCCGATGCCATGCGAGAGGCGCTGGCGGGCGTGGCAAAATCCGCGCCGGTTGTCCCCGTCATTGCCAATGTCCGCGCCGCCCCGGTCTCCGATCCCGATGAAATCGCAGGGCTGCTGGTCGAGCAGGTCACCGGCCAGGTGCGCTGGCGCGAGACTGTGGCCTGGTTTGCCGCAAACGGTGTCGACACGCTGGCCGAAATTGGCGCCGGCAAGGTCCTCACCGGTCTAGCCCGCCGCATCGACCGCTCCGTGACCGGTTTGAATGTTGCCGGGCCCGACGACATCGACCCGTTTCTGGCCGCAATGAACGCATAGGCCGGACTGGCCTGCAAACAGGACTGCCCGCGCCCCGGCGCCGGCGCGAGACCAATCCCGAAAGGACTTTCCATGTTCGATCTGACCGGCCGCAAGGCCCTCGTCACCGGTGCATCCGGTGGAATCGGCGAAGCCATCGCCCGTCAGCTGCACAGCCGTGGCGCGACCATCGGCCTGCATGGCACCCGCGTTGAGCGGCTCGAGGCGTTGGCCGCCGATCTCGGCGACCGGGTTCACATGTTTCCCGCAGACCTCTCCGATCGCGACGCGGTCTCTGCGCTCGGCAAGTCCGCCGAGGAGCGGCTCGAGGGCGTCGATATCCTGGTCAACAATGCCGGGATCACCAAGGACGGACTGTTCGTGCGCATGAGCGACGATGCCTGGGACCAGGTGCTGGAAGTCAACCTGACTGCGGTCTTCCGCCTGACACGCGAACTTGCCCACCCGATGATGAAGCGCCGCAATGGTCGCATCATCAACATCACCTCGGTGGTGGGTGTTTCCGGCAACCCCGGGCAGGCGAACTACTGCGCCGCCAAGGCCGGTATGATCGGCTTCTCCAAGAGCCTGGCCCAGGAAATCGCGCCGCGAAACGTCACCGTCAACTGCGTTGCGCCCGGCTTCATCGAGAGCGCCATGACCGAAAAGCTCAATGACAAGCAGAAGGATGCGATCATGGGCGCAATTCCGATGCGCCGCATGGGCACTGGTACCGAGATCGCTTCCGCGGTGACCTGGCTGGCATCCGACGAGGCCTCCTACGTGACCGGCCAGACCATCCACGTCAATGGCGGGATGCTGATGGTCTGATCTGCCGGAGGGAAGGTCCGGGCCATGCCGGCGCATCAGGAGCGCTGGCGGGAATCACGGTTGACCCGCATTTTCCGGCTTTGCCCGGTTGGCAAACCGTGATACTTCGCCCCCGCTGCGCGCGGCGCATGCCTTTTCCAGGGGGCGAATAAGCTGAAATCCACAGCTTCGGCTTTGACGGGATGGGGCAGAGCGCATAAAAACGTGCAACAAGCTTGATTACCCATGCTTGCGCAGGTAACGAGGCGCAACAACAATTTGAAACAGGTCGAGGAATCCGACATGAGCGACATCGCAGACCGCGTAAAGAAAATTGTCATCGAACATCTGGGCGTTGACGCTGAAAAAGTGACCGAAAGCGCAAGCTTCATCGACGATCTGGGTGCGGACTCGCTCGATACCGTCGAACTGGTGATGGCGTTTGAAGAAGAATTCGGCGTTGAAATCCCCGATGATGCCGCCGACACCATTCTGACTGTTGGCGACGCGATCAAGTACATCTCGTCTGCTCAGTCCTGATTGGACTTCAATTGACCGGCGGACCTGATGTCCGTTGTCAGGACCGGCGCAGACCCTGCGCCGGTTATTTGCATTTTGACATGACTGGGACTTGAGACGATGCGCAGAGTTGTCATTACCGGCACCGGTGTTGTTTCTCCGCTGGGATGCGGCACCGAAATAACATGGTCCCGCCTGATCGGCGGCCAAAACGGTGCGTCACGCGTCACGGCATTCGATGTCAGCGACATCCCCGCACAGATAGCCTGTTCGGTTCCCACCGACCCGTCGGTCGAGGGAGCCTTCAATCCTGACGACTGGATGGAGCCCAAGGAACAGCGCAAGGTCGACAAGTTCATCCTGTTCGGCGTGGCCGCCGCCGACATGGCGCTCAAGGATGCCGGCTGGAACCCGCAATCGCGTGAAGACCAGATCGCCACCGGCGTGATGATCGGCTCGGGCGTCGGTGGTCTCGAAGGTATCGTCGAGGCCGGCTACACCCTGCGCGACAAGGGCCCCCGCCGCGTCTCCCCGTTCTTCATTCCCGGACGTCTCATCAACCTGATCTCCGGTCAGGTGTCGATACGCCACGGCTTGCGTGGACCCAACCACGCCGTGGTCACAGCCTGTTCGACCGGCGCCCACGCCATTGGTGACGCGGCCCGGCTGATCGCGCTCGGCGATGCCGAGGTGATGGTTGCCGGCGGTGCGGAAGCCGCCATCTGCCGGATCGGGCTTGCGGGATTTGCCGCCTGCAAGGCGCTGTCTACCGCCTACAACGACACGCCGGAAAGGGCGTCGCGCCCCTATGATCGCGACCGCGACGGTTTTGTCATGGGCGAGGGGGCTGCCATCGTGGTGCTTGAAGAGCTCGAGCATGCGCTGGCGCGCGGCGCCAATATCATCGCTGAAGTCTCGGGCTACGGGCTGTCGGGTGACGCCTATCACATTACTGCGCCGTCCGAAGATGGCGATGGGGCCTACCGTTGCATGCAGATGGCGCTCAAGCGCGCCGGTATCACGCCGGCAGAGATCGACTACATCAACGCTCATGGCACATCGACCATGGCCGACACCATCGAGCTGGGCGCCGTCGAGCGGCTGGTCGGAGAGGCGGCTGATGGCATCTCGATGTCGTCGACCAAATCGTCGATCGGCCATCTTCTGGGTGCCGCGGGCGCGATGGAGGCGGTCTTCTCTGCGCTTGCCATCCGCGACAATGTCGCCCCGCCGACGCTCAACCTCGACAATCCGGAAGTCGAGACAACAATCGACCTTGTTCCCAAGGTTGCGCGAAAGCGCAAGATCGATGTTGCTTTGTCCAATTCCTTCGGGTTCGGCGGAACCAATGCATCGCTCGTGCTGAAGCGTTTTCAACACCAGTAAGACCTGTGCCCGGTCCGGGAAGACACGTTGCCGGACCGGCATTTCGCCACATTGAGCGGCCAGAACACTGCAACGGACGCCGTCCCTGTTTCAATTCCTGCGGAGATTGATCTCGTGAACGACCGCAACAATCAAGGCAATGGCATTTTTGGCCGCGCCGGTGACCAGAACAATGCGCCGTCCGGCCCGATCATTCCGGTCTCGCCGTCGCAGGCGCTGAAGCCTGAAAAGGCGCCGCCTCCACCGAAGCGGTCGCGCCGCGCCCGTAACCAGGTGGTCGTCTTCCTCAATTTCATTCTTTCGCTTGTCATCTTCGTGGCCGTCATCGCCGTGGGTGTGTTCTGGTACGGCAAGACTGAATTCGAAGGTCGCGGACCGCTTGACCGGACCACCAATTACATGGTGCGCGAAGGCGCGGGCCTGAACCAGATTGCCGCCGGGCTCGAGCGCCAGGGCATCGTGACAAACCAGCGGATCTTCTCGATCGGGGCAAAGGGCGTGCTGGGCGACGATACGCTGAAGGCCGGCGAATACGAGATCAAGGCCGGCGCCTCGATGCTTGAAATCGTCGAGCTGATGCAATCTGGCAAGTCCATCCTGCATTCCTTCACCGTGCCGGAAGGGCAGACCGTTCAGCAGGTGTTCGACCGGCTGAGAAGTGACGAGATGCTTGTCGGGGATCTCCCCGAGGACATGCCGGCGGAAGGTGCCTTGCTGCCCGAGACCTACAAATTCTCGCGCGGCACCACGCGTGCCGACATTCTTGACCAGATGATCAAGGCGCAGACACGCGCGCTCGAACAGGTATGGGCCCGCCGCGCGCCCGATCTTCCGCTCGAAACCCCCGAAGAGCTGGTGATTCTTGCCTCGATCGTCGAGAAGGAAACCGCCCGGGCAGATGAGCGCCCGCGGGTAGCCAGCGTCTTCATCAACCGGCTCAACAAGGGCATGCGCCTGCAGTCCGACCCGACCATCATCTACGGTCTGTTCGGTGGTGCCGGAAAACCCTCCGACCGTCCGATCTACAAGTCGGACATCGAGAAGCCGACAGCCTACAACACCTACGTGATCAACGGGCTGCCGCCCACGCCGATCGCCAATCCGGGCCGCGAGGCGATGGAAGCGGTTGCCAACCCGTCACGGACAGACGATTTCTACTTCGTCGCCGACGGCACCGGCGGCCATGCCTTCGCCCAGACGCTGGACGAGCACAATTCCAATGTCGCGCGCTGGCGCCGGATTGAAGCCGAGCGCGAAAAGGCGCTGGCTGCGGAAAAGGCCGCCGCCGAGGCGGCTGCCGCAAATCAGCCGGCCGATAGCGGGGCGGGCGGCGAAAACAACTGACCGGACGCCGTCCTGGCGGGCGGATCCGGTCCGGGGGAACAGGGGGCTGAAACAATGGCGATCCAGTCGATGACGGGATTTGCCCGTCATGAAGGCGAAGTCGATGGCTTCCGCTTCGTGTGGGAACTGCGCTCGGTCAATGGCAAGAATCTGGATGTCCGTCTGAGGTTGCCGCAGGGCTTCGAAGTGCTCGAACAACCGGTCCGCAAGGCCGTGGCGGCGGCCATGACCCGCGGCAATCTGCAGGTGTCGCTGTCCACTAGTGCTTCCGCGACGGCCGTGGAGGCCGTTGTCAACGAAGCCGCGCTCGATGCGGTGATAGATCTCGTCAACCGCCTGGAGGACCGGATCGATGCGCGCAAGCCAGCACTTGACGGCATTCTCAATATCAAGGGTGTTCTCGAACTTCGCGATCCCGAACTGACCGAGGAGGCCCGTCAGGCCCGCAACGAGGCGGTTCTTTCAGGCTTCATGAAGGCGCTGGGGGATCTCAAGGCCATGCGCCTTTCCGAAGGCAAGGCCCTGACGCGGGTTCTGGGCGAACAGGTCGACCGTATCGGAGAACTGACCCGCGCGGTCGAGGCCGATCCGTCGCGGTCTGCCGAGGCCATTCGCGCCCGCCTGGCCGAGCAGGTGGCAAGCCTGATGGACACCGGCGCCGGGCTGGATCGCGACCGGTTGCACATGGAAGCTGCTCTTCTGGCCACCAAGGCGGATCTGCGTGAGGAAATCGACCGCCTCAAGGCCCATGTCGAGGCGGCGCAGGCCTTGATCGGTGGAGAGGCCGCCGTCGGCCGGCGGCTGGATTTCCTGGCCCAGGAGTTCAACCGGGAAACCAACACCATCTGTTCAAAATCCAATGCGGCGCCGGTCACTGCGATCGGGCTTGATTTGAAGGTCCTGATAGACCAGTTTCGCGAACAAGTTCAAAATCTGGAGTAGCGATGAGCCAGCCGCCCGCCCATCTTCCCTCGGCCCGCATCAAGCGGCGCGGCCTCATGCTGGTGATTTCCTCGCCCTCCGGAGCCGGAAAATCCACCATTGCCCGCAATCTTCTTGAACATGACACCGGCCTCAGTCTGTCGGTCAGCGTGACCACGCGGCAGCGTCGCGGCAGCGAGATCGAGGGTGTGCACTACCAGTTCAAATCGCATCGTGAGTTTGAGCGGATGCGCGATTCCGAAGCGCTGCTGGAATGGGCGGAGGTACATGGCAATTACTACGGCACGCCGCGCGAGGCCGCCGAAGTGGCCATGGCCGAAGGTCGGGACATGCTGTTCGACATTGACTGGCAGGGCGCACAGCAGCTTCAGGAAAAGATGAGCGCCGATGTGGTCTCGATCTTCATCCTGCCGCCTTCAATGGATGAACTCAGGGCCCGTCTGCACCGTCGTGCCGAAGATGCAGACGATGTGATCGAGCAACGGCTCGCCAATGCCCGTTCGGAGATCGAGCACTGGCGCGAATATGACTACGTCGTCGTCAACGACGATCTCGACCGGGCCTATTCGGCGGTGCGCGCCATCGTCCAGGCCGAACGCCTGCGCCGCGACCGCCGTCCCGGCCTGTTCGAGTTCGTCCAGGGGCTGCTTGAAGGCTGAGCCTCCGGCTTTTCCCTGGGCCGTCTCAACTGTCGGTTCGCATCAACGGCGGCAAGGTCTGGCGTCCTTCCGACAGGCCGATGGCGGCCTGTACGATGGCCTCAGCGTCAATCCCGAAATGCCGGTAAAGATCGCCGATCGTGCCGGTCTGGCCGAAATGCTCTACGCCCAGAGGGATGGTCTGATGGCCCTGCACCGAGCCGATCCAGCCCAACGTGGCCGGGTGGCCGTCGATGACCGTGACGATCTTGCAGTGCCGGGGCAGGGCGGCGGTCAGCGTCTCGATGTGGCTTCGGGCTTTGGAATTGCCACGTGACCGCGCCCGTTGCGCCGCCGTCCAGCCGGCGTTGAGCCGGTCGGACGAGGTGACAGCAAGCACCCCGACATCGCGCCTTGTCTCGGCAATGCGGCCCGCCGCCCGGATCGCTTCCGGCGCCACGGCGCCCTGGTAGGCGATCACCACCTCGCAGTTTGGCCCAGGCTTGCGCAGCCAGTAGGCCCCGTCGATGGCTCCCTGGCGAAAATCCTCGTCGGCACGGGTGCCCGGCTGTTCGATCGGGTTGGTGGTGAGTCTCAGATAGACCGAGCCCCCGGTCTCATCGCGCAACCAGGTGCGTTCGTCCGGATCGCCCTCGCCATCTTTCTGCATGTAGTCAAACGCCCATTTCATGATCACCGCCAGTTCGTCGGCAAAGGCCGGCTCGAACGCCGCCAGCCCGTCCTGGCTCAAGCCGATCAGCGGCGAGCCGATCGACTGGTGAGCGCCGCCCTCGGGCGCCAGCGTGACGCCCGAGGGCGTGCCGACGATCATGAAGCGCGCATCCTGGTAGCAGGCATAGTTGAGCGCATCCAATCCGCGGGCGACAAAGGGATCGTAAACCGTGCCGATCGGGATCAGCCTTTTGCCGAATAGCGAATGCGACAGGCCGGCGGCACCCAAGAGCAGGAACAGGTTCATCTCGGCAATGCCGAGCTCGATATGCTGGCCGTCGGGCGTGAACTCCCATTTGGCGGTCGAGGGGATGTTGTGGGTCTTGAAGGTGTCGGCGCGCGCTCCCCGGGCAAACAGCTTGCGCCGGTTGACCCAGGGGCCGAGATTGGTGGTTCCGGTCACGTCCGGCGACGTGGTCACGATCCGGGCCGCCAGCTCGCTGTCCGTCTTCGACAGCTCATCAAGGATCTTGCCGAATGCCATCTGGGTCGAGATCTCGCGTTCGGACGCGAGCTCGATCTGAGGCGTGGCGATGACATGGTCGGAAAAGCGCCGCCGGCCCTTGGCAAAGAACGGCGTCCGCTCGAGGAACGCCTGGAGTGTGTCGGGATCCTTCACGGTTGCGAATTTCTCCCACTCTTCTCCCTCGGGAACGCCCATGTGGCGCTGCCACTCGGCCATCTGGGCCTTGTTCATCAACCCGCCATGATTGTCCTTGTGGCCTGCAATCGGCGTGCCCCAGCCCTTGATCGTGTAGGCCAGGAAACACACCGGCCGGTCATGGTCGATCGAGGCGAAGGCATCGGCCATGGTCGAGACACAGTTGCCGCCGAGGTTTTCCATCAGTACGGCCAGTTCAGCGTCGGAACGCCCCTCGATCAGCGCGGTCACGTCACCCTGGTCGCCAAGGTCGTCCATCAGGTGCTTGCGCCACACGGCACCTCCCATGAAGGTGAGCGCGGCATAGAGCTGGTTGGGGCAATTGTCGATCCAGCCCTTGAGCTTGTCTCCGCCCTTTTCGGAGAACGCCGCGCGCTGCAGGTGGCCGTACTTGACCCGCACCACGTCCCAGCCGAAGGCCTCAAAGATCTTCTCGACCCGCCGGAACAGGCCCTCATGGACGATGCCGTCGAGCGACTGGCGATTGTAGTCGATGATCCACCATGTGTTGCGCAGGTCGTTCTTCCAGCCCTCCTGCAGCGTCTCGTAGATGTTGCCCTCGTCAAGCTCTGCGTCGCCGACCAGAGCCACCATGCGCCCGAGCGGCAGATCCTGGCCCCACTCCTTGGCGGCAATGTAATCCTGCACGATTGAGGCGAACGAGGTGATCGCCACCCCGAGGCCCACCGAGCCCGTGGAGAAATCGACGTCGTCGATATCCTTGGTCCGCGAAGGGTAGGACTGCACCCCGCCGAACCCACGGAAATTCTCCATCTTCTCGCGGGTCTGGTTGCCCACCAGATACTGGATCGCGTGGAAAATCGGCGAGGCGTGCGGCTTGACCGCCACCCGGTCCTCGGGTCTGAGCGCGGAGAAATACAGCGCCGTCATGATCGACACCATCGAGGCCGATGACGCCTGGTGCCCGCCGACCTTGATCCCGTCCGCCTTGGGGCGGATATGGTTGGCATTGTGGATCATCCAGTGCGACAGCCACAGCAGCCGCTGTTCGATTGTCTTGAGATGGTCGGTACGGCTCATCGTGCAGTGTCCCCTGAAAGTGCGAAATCAACCGCAGCCTGTGCGTGAAGCTGGGTGGTGTTGAAGGCGGGAATGTCGAAATCATCCTGCGAGATCAGCAGCCCGACCTCGGTGCATCCGAAGATGATCCCGTCGGCTCCACGCGCCCGGGCAGTTTCGATGATTCTCAGGTAACGGTTCTTCGAGACTGGGCTGATCACACCCTGGCAAAGCTCTTCGTAAATGATGCGGTGCACGTCGTCGCGCTCCTGCTGTTCGGGTACGCAGACTTCGATCCCGTGCCGCTCCCTGAGCCTCGCCTTGTAGAAGTCCTGTTCCATGGTGAAACGGGTGGCAAGCAGCAGCGGCTTGCGGCAGCCGCTGGCCTTGATCGCTTCGGCAGTCACGTCAGCGATGTGAAACAACGGGATGGAAAGCGCCGCCTGAACTTCGTCGGCACAGATGTGCATCGTGTTTGTGCCGATCAGCAGGCAGTCGGCTCCTGCCGCCTCCAGCCGGATCGCCGCTTTGACCAGCAATTTCGCCGCTTCGCTCCATCTGGCCTCGGCCTGCAGCTCCGCGATCGGCGCGAAATCGAACGAGCGCATCAGGATTTCGGCGGAGTGCAGACCACCCAGCCGTTCCCGCACCATCCCGTTGAGCAACTGGTAATAAGTGACGGTGCTTTCCCAGCTCATCCCGCCCAGCAGACCGATCGTCTTCATGTATCCTCTCCCGTGTCCCTTCACAGTAACATCCTGCTTGAGCAAATTGATGCCATTTTCTGCTTCCTGTGCCGCATTTATTGGTGATATATCGCGTATATTGAGGCGATAATGGGGGTAATCCGCGTGGATGATATCGATATGGCGATTGTCCGTCGCTTGGCGGTCCATGGCCGTATTTCACTCAATGAGCTCAGCGAGGAGGTCGGGTTGAGCCCGACCCCTGTCTCGCGACGCATCCGGCAACTCGAAGCCGAAGGTATCATTACCGGCTATCACGCCAAGCTCGAAGAGACCGCGCTGGGCTTTCCGGTTTCCGTTTTCGTGTCCGTGCGCCTCGACAAGCAGGTGGACGAGGCGCTGGCGGTTTTCGAGGCCGCGATCAACCGTTTTCCGGAAGTCGTTGACTGCTGGTTGATGACCGGAAATCGCGACTACCTGATGCGCGTCGCCACCCGGGATCTGGCGGATTTCGAGCGTTTCCTGACCCAGCAGCTGACGCGGGTGAAAGGCGTGGCGGCGATCGAATCCTCCATCCCCCTGCGCCGGGTCAAGGCTATGCCGGCAAGAACCCCGTGACCCCGCAAGCCTGACCGTCCTTGTCCCGCGCATTCGAGTCGTGCATCCTCACGCCGCTGCGCGGACTGCATCATCGCTCAGCGCCTGGGCCAGATCGCCGATGATGTCGTCGACATCTTCAAGTCCGACGGACAGACGGATCAGCCCGTCGGAAATGCCGTGCTCGGCCCGCTCTTCGGCGGTGTAGGTCGAGTGTGTCATGCTCGCCGGGTGCTGGATCAGCGATTCCGCGTCGCCCAGCGAGACCGCACGCCCGATCATGGTAAGCCGGTTCATCAGCCGCCGTCCGGCCTCGATGCCGCCGTCGAGTTCGAAAGCGATCATCGCGCCGAAGCCGGGCATCTGCCTCAGCGCAAGCTCGTGCTGCTCGAAGCTTGCAAGACCCGGGTAATGGACCTTCGCCACGCCTTCGCTCGCCTCCAACATGGCGGCGACCTTCTGCGCATTTTCGCAATGCCGCTCCATTCTGAGCGCGAGCGTCTTCAGCCCGCGCAGGATCAGCATGGCGTTGAACGGGGCCATCACCGCGCCGGTCATGTCCTTCATGCCGAACATCCTGATTTCGGAAACCTGTTCCGCGCTGCCGACAAGCAGACCGGCGACGACATCGCCGTGGCCGCCGAGATATTTGGTCGCCGAATGCACGACGATGTCGGCGCCGAGCTCGATCGGACGGGTGAGGTAGGGGGTGGCGTAGGTGTTGTCGACAACCACCGTCGCACCGCTCGCATGGGAGATCTTCGAGATGGCCTCGATATCGACGAGCCGCATGTTCGGATTGGCCGGTGTCTCGAAATAGACGACGCGTGTCTTCTCGGAGATCACCGGTGTCAGGTTGGCCGGATCGGTCATGTCGACATGGGTGATGGTGATGCCGAACTTGGATAGCCCGTGGCGCATGAAGGCGAAGGTGCAGCCATAGAGCGTCTTGTCGACGATGACTTCGTCACCCGGGGACAAGAGCGTCCACAGGGCCGCGGTGATGGCGCCCATGCCGGATGCCAGAGCCAGCCCGGCCTCTGCACCTTCAAGCACCGCGATGCGCTGCTCCAGCAGGTCGAGCGTCGGGTTCGAAATGCGCGAATAGATGTAGCCCGGTCGCTCGCCCGCAAACATCTCGCCGCCGGCTTCGGCGCTGTCAAAGGCAAAGGTCGACGTCAGATGCAGCGGCGGCGTCAGCGCCCCCTGATGATCCATCGGATAGTAGCCGTGGTGGATGGCGCGGGTGGAGAAGTTCTTGCTGCTGGTTTTCATGACGGGATCCTTTCCGGTGGTGCAGCAAGATTGCCCTATCTTGAAGGGCATTTGATTGCTATTTGTGCTTCAACAGACATCAGTTTTGGCATTATCTGCCAGGGAGCGGGAAGATGGACAGCAAGGATCGCCAGATCATCCGGGCGCTGCAGGCCAATGCCCGCATGACCAACCAGGATCTCGCTGCAGCGGTGAACCTGTCACCCTCGCCATGCCTGCGCCGGCTTCGCAACCTCGAGGACAGCGGCGTGATCCGCGGCTACAGCGTCGATGTCGACGCCAGGGCCTACGGACTGCCGATGACGGTCTTCATCCGCATCCGGCTCGAGCGGCACACGGGCAGCCATATCCAGGAGTTCGAGGCCCGCATCAGGGCGATCGATGAAGTGCTCGAATGCCATCTGATGACCGGACCGGCGGATTATCTGCTGAGAGTCGTGGTCGCCGGTCTTGACCATTACGAGGACTTTATCCGCAACCGCATCCACGCCATCGGCGGCATTGCGTCGATCGACACGAGCATCGTCTACGGAACCGTCAAGAAAACCGGCGTGTTTCCGGCGCTGCCGTCATAGGCAATGAAGGCAGCCGGGATTGAGGGTTTGTCGCCAGTCTACAGAGCCTGAGCCAGCGCGCAGAATTCGGCGACACTCAGCGTCTCGGCGCGGCGCGTGGGCTCGATCCCGAGCCGTTCCAGCAAGGCTTCTCCGCCCAAGGGTTTCAGGCTCTGCCTCAGCATCTTGCGGCGCTGGCCGAAGGCGGCGTGGGTGACGCGTTCGAGCCGTGCGAGGTCGCAGGGCAGGCGGTCGGCCAGCGGTTCGAGCTGCACCACGCTCGACGTGACCTTCGGCGGCGGCGTGAAGGCCTGTGGCGGCACGTCGAAAAGGATCTCGCTGCGCGCGATCCATCCTGCCAGCACGCCCAGGCGGCCGTAGTGGTTCGATCCCGGCACGGCCACGATCCGCTGGCCGACCTCCTTCTGGAACATCAGCGTCATTGACGTCCAGAACGGATGGTCGACATCGGCAGTGAGCCAGTTGATCAGCAATTGCGTGCCGACATTGTAGGGCAGGTTGGCGACGATCTTGGCCGGAGCGCCATTGGCCAGGGCCGCAAGGTCGGTCTCGAGCGCATCTCCCTCCACCACCTCGAGCCGACCGGGATAATGTGCAGCGATCTCGGCCAGGATCGGCAGGCAGCGCGGGTCGCGCTCGACCGCGACGACGCGGGAAGCGCCCTGGGCCAGCAGCGCCCGGGTGAGCCCACCCGGGCCGGGGCCGATTTCGAACACGGTGAAGCCCTCGAGAGGGCCGGCCGACCGGGCGATCTTGGCAGTCAGGTTCAGGTCGAACAGGAAATTCTGCCCAAGCGCTTTTTTCGGCGCCAGCCCGTGCGTGGCAACGACATCGCGCAGCGGTGGAAGGCCGTCGGGGGTGGTGGCCATCAGACCCTGCTCAATGCTTGAAGGGTTGCGGTTTCAATCTCGGTATTGGCCATCCTGGCGGCAAGCTTCAGTGCCGCCACAAGGCTGTCGGCGCGGGCCTCGCCCTTGCCGGCCAGCGAGAAGGCGGTGCCGTGATCGGGCGATGTGCGGATGAAGGGAAGGCCGAGCGTCACATTGACCGAATCGTGAAAGCCCAGCGTCTTCGCCGGGATCAGCGCCTGATCGTGATACATGCAGATCGCCGCGTCATACCCCGCCCTGGCCTCCGCATGAAACATCGTGTCAGCCGGCAGCGGACCTGTGACATCAAGCCCCTCGGCCTTCAACAGGGCAATCGCGGGCAGGATGACCTCGCCGTCCTCGCGTCCCAGAGCGCCATCCTCGCCGGCGTGCGGATTGAGGCCCGAAACCGCGATGCGCGGCCGTGTCAGGCCGAAACGGCGGCCGAGATCATGAGCCACAATGCGTGTGGTCTCCACGATCGCGCCGGTCGTCAGCGCATCGGGAACCTGCCTGAGCGGGATGTGGATGGTGACCGGAGCAACGCGCAGGGAAGGGCCTGAAAGCAGCATTACCGGAGTGACGGCATGGCCGGTGTTCTCGCTCGCCAGATGGGCAAGATACTCGGTGTGGCCGGGAAAGCCGAAACCGGATGCATAGAGCACCGATTTTGCGATTGGATTGGTCACAACCGCCCGGGTTCTGGCAGCCGTGGTCAGTTCCACCGCGACACGGATGGCCTCGATGATCGCCTCCGCATTGCCCGAATCCGGATGGCGCGGCACGGCGGGCCTGGCGAGTTCGACCGGCAGCACGGGCAGAGCGCTGTCGAACTTCGCCACGGCACTTTCCGCGGTGGCCTCCACCAGCGGAACATCCAGGCCGAGCAGCTGCGCCCGCTCGGCGAGCATCGCCGGATCGGCAATCATCAGGAAGGCCGGCAGCTCAAGCTGCCCACGATGTGTCCAGGCTGCAAGCGCCAGATCCGGGCCAATTCCGGCCGGGTCGCCCATGGTCAAGGCCAGCGCGCGGCGGTGCCCGTTCATGTGGGGGAATTCCTACTTGTTGGCAATGACCGCACGCTTGCGCAGTTCGGCGAGGTACTTCTTTGCCTCCGCGGAATCGCCGGCATCGGCGTTCTCTGCGCGAAACACCATTTCCGCGGCCTTGTCGTCCGACACGGTCTTGGCCGAGCACACGATGATGAATTCAACGCCGCGTTCCGTGATCCGCGCCGAGGTGGTTCCGCCGGCATCCGTGCGTTCAATGAGCGGCTTCCACTCCGGCGGCAATTCCGGCTTCATGACGCGCCCAAGCTGGCGCAACGACACGTCGCGCAGACCGGTAATGGTCGATGCGGTGTTGTCACAGCCCTGAATGCGCGGGCGCAGCTGGTCTGCCTCGCGCTTGCGCGCGTTCAGCACCGCGTTCGAGCGCTTGTTCGCCGGCACCACCAGAACCACCTGCTGCAGAAAATACTCCGTGGTCGACGGCTTGTCGTCGCCACGCTCGAGCATCTTCGTCACGAGATCCTGGGTGGAAATGCCGCCACCGCCGGTGACTGCGCCAACCACCCTTGGCCAGCTCATCTGCACCCGGATGAAGGACTTGAAATGCTTTGGCGTCACACCGGCCTGGTTGAGCACCTGGTTCATCTGCTTGGCCGACAGGTTGTTGGAGGCGGCGAACCGCTCATACGACGCATCTACCTGGGAATCGGAGGCCAGCACGCGGATCCGCGCGGCTTCCTGCAGCTTGAGCGCTTCCTCGATCAGTTGTTCCCGCGCTTTCTGGTTCAGGTTTCCGCCCGTGCGTTGCAGTCTGAGGAATGCCGCCCTGCGGGCGATATCGACGCTGGTGATCGCCTGGTTGTTGACGATGATCTTGATCTCGCTGGCGGCATTTGCAGCGCGCATGGGCGCAAACGACATAGGCAGCGCCAGTGTCAGTGCCAGCAGCAGTCCGGTAAGGCGAAAGATCGCGGAAGATGTCATGCTTTCGTGTCCTCTTGTCCGGTCAAACGGATCATTGCCAGTCTTGCAAATCCGGCGCCGCCCGTAAATGCCTGTTGCTTGCGGCAAAAACGAGGCGGGTAGGGCACGCTTTCCCTTGCATCGGACTGCTTGAATCAGAAACTGGGCTTGAGCAGCGGGCTTTCAACATCACCTGTCCCGATGCCGCCAAGCGTCCTGAAGCTCAGCCGGGCGCCGATCTTCCAGTCGCGGGCGTTGGTGTTGCCGTCGTCGCGGATGCTCTCATAGGCGAAAGAAAACGCGTAGCATTCGTCCTCGTAGAGAATCCCGAACGCCTGCCGGTTGAATTTCTTGTCGACCAGATCATAGCTGGTCGATGCGGCGACGCGCCAGAAGTCATGCACCTTGAGCGAGGCATAGCCGGTGACTTCGCGGCGGTCCTCGTCGCCGACAACGAACGGACGCGGTGCCTTGATTTCCGTATAGGTCATCGAGGTGCTGAGCCGGCCACGGCTGAAGCCTGCGCGCACATCGGTGCGTTCCATGCGGAAATCGTCCTTGTCAAACCGCGCCGATGCGGCCAGCGAGAGGCCGTTGAAGGACAGGCCGCCCATGCCGACGAAATCAGAGACATCGTTCTCCAGCCCGGCGTTTCGGGTCGCCTGCGAGAGATCCGGGGATGCGAAGGAATTGAGGCCGGCAATGTGATAGGACTGGCCGAACGCCGCGTGGGTTTTCAGCCCGTTGTCGAAGCTGCCGGTGTAGCGCAGGCCGACATTGGCGCGGGTGCCGCCCTCGGTCCTGTCGAAACCGGAAAATTTGTCACGCTCGAACAGCGAAGTTGTGTCGAACACAAAGCTCTGCGCGTCTTCGTTGGGCAGGCCGCCGGCCAGCCGCTCGTTGGGACGCACGAAAATCTGGCCGATCGGTTCGAACACATGGCTCGAGCCAGCAGTAGTCACAAGCACCGGATAGCTCGCTTCCAGGCCGGCGGTCACCATGCCGCGGGCATGCGAGCCATTGCCCGCGAACGTGCCGTTGTAATCTGTGGGCGCTGTGTCGATATTGACCGAATTCAGGTCGCCGCGCGCCGCCAGGATGGGGGTCAGGCGCAGGCCGTTGGCCGTGGTCAGGGTCCGCCTCCACTCGAGCTCGCTGCTCAGACGCGAATTGGCGCCGGCGAAGCCCTTGTAGCGGTCGGCAAACAGGGGATCGGTCGCGGCAAGCCCGGTGCGCGTGGTGATGTCGTCAGCATTGCGGGAAACCGAATAACCATTGACGTTCAGCGAAAGCTCGCCCCCGGCGACCGGATCGGAGAAGGTGCGGGTGTAGTCGAGCGAGGGGTGGATCGTCGCCTGTTGCCTCTCGGTCAGGTTTGTCGTGGTTGCGTCCTGAATGTCGAACCGGTAGCTGCGCAGATCGAAATGGCTGCGGTTTGACAGGCCGGTCAGGTACACTTCCGATTTGACCGTGTTCTCCGAATAGCCGGAAATCCCGTAGGTGCGCGAGAAATTGTTGTCGGACTGCAGCATCCCGTCCCAGCCGAAGGTCCAGCGTGGATTGATCCGGAACTGGCCTCGCGAGGCAATCATGCCGCGCTCGGTCACCAGGCTGTCGGAGGTGCCGGCATCGAAGTCGCCGGGATTGGTCTGGGAGATGCCTGCCATGCGCAGTGTGTGTTCGCCATTGGCGAAGTTCTGCCGGAATTCGACCTCACCAAGAAAGCCCTGGTTGGTGTAGCCGCTGCCGGTGAAGGTCGCATCCATATAGGGCGAGATCGCCCAGTAGTAGGGGATCGACACACCGGTGCCGAGGTTGTCGGCAGTCAGGTAACTGGGCGTCAGGAAACCGCTCTTGCGCTTCCTGTCGTGATCCGGGATCTCGAGAAAGGGCAGGTAGGCAATCGGCATGCCGAAAAGTTCGAAGGTCGCCTGCTCAAGCCGGATCGTCTTGGTTTCGCCGTTCTGGATGACGCGTTTGGCCTTGACTTGCCACAGCGGCGCGCGCTCCGGGTCGTCCTCGCATGCTTCGCACGCGGTGTAGACACCGTTGTTAAAGGTGGTCTGGCCGTCACCGCGTTCAGCACTTTCAGCCGCTATACGGGTGTTGTCCGGTGTCTCGATTCTGAGCGCGTTGACAAATCCATCGGCGAAGTCGTCGGTGATGTCGAGATTGTCGGCATAAATCCGGTTACCGGTCGGCTCTATCATCTCGACCGAACCGAAGGCCTGCATCCGGCCGCTGTTCTGGTCATATTCGACGCGGTCGGCGACGAGCTTGTAGTTGTCATAATCGATCTGCACGCCGCCACTGGCGACGACCACGCCGGTGTCGTTGTTGTAGATCAGTTCGTCGGCTGCCAGCAGCATCTTTGCGTCTTCGGCAACACTGATGCCGTCCGGCGCCACGATCTGGGCGGCAGCCTGCGGCGCGGCAAAGTAAAAAATGGTGCAAAAGGCCACGCCGGCGCACAAGACGCCAGCAAACGCATGAACTCTCGACCGGCGCACACCCGCCACTATCCGTCCTCCTTGTGGAGAAGCACTGTTGTCCCCAATGCCGAGGCGACCAAAACCGGAAGCCATGCCGCCACGACCGGCGGGATGGTCCCGGCATTCGCGAACGCCTGGATCAACTCGGAGACGACATAAAGCACGAAGCCCGCCAGGATTCCACCCAGGATGACCGTTAAAGACTGACCAAATCGAACAAATTTGAGCGACACCATCGCCGCGATAAGTGTCATGGCCGCCAAAAGCGCCGGAAGAGCCAGCAAACGGTGGAATTGAGTCTCGTAGCTGGTTGCCGGAAGGCCGAAGGATTTGGCCGCGGCAATTTTCTCCCGCAACTCGAAAAACGGCACGGTTTCCGGTGAAGTCAATGATTCGCCAACAAATTCCGCCTTGAGACTGGTCGGAACGGTTGTGCTCTCAAGCTCTTCAACCGGTTGCGAGCCGCGGATGCGCTTGACCTTGGTCAATTCCCACACGCCATCCCCCAACCGTGCGCTCTCGGCCTCCAGCCGTTCCCTGATCCGCTGGTCCTGATCGAACAGGAAAAAGGTTGCGCCGGAGAGTTTGGTACCACCGTCGGAGCTGGCCCGGGCGCCAAGAACGGTATCGCCTTCTGCAGTTCGCTGTCGCAGCCAGGGCGCGGCATTGGTCTGTTGCCGGCTGCCGAGATTGCTTTCAACGACAATGTCCTCGGCTTTTTGCATAGCGCTTGCCGCGAGAGTGTTGAGAACGGTGATCGACAGAACTCCGATCAGCAGGTTGGCAATGATCAGGGGGGCCAGGAACTGCCAGGCGGAGATTCCCGCAGCGCGCGTTACCACCAGCTCGTATTTCCGATTGAGCTGCATGAGCGTGGCAATCGAGGCGATCAACACGACAAACGGAATGATCAGCTGCAGCACGCTGGGGACGCGCAGCGCCGAGACCAACAGCCCGAGCGCGACCGTGTAGTCGGGCGCGCGCGACAGGCGCCGGCTGGTCTCGTTGAAATCCACCAAGAGGATCACCAGCAGCAGTCCAAAGCAGTAGACAAGGAACGTCGTCATGTAGCGACTGAAGAAATAGCGCGAAAGAGTGGAGGCCAGGATTGTCATGCCGAGCGTCCTTCACCCGGCTTCTCGCGGTTGCCCTGAAACCGTTCGAGCAAGCCGGAAAGGTTGTCGAAAAGCCGGTTGTTGAGCTGGGCCCAGGCCTTCGGGATCGTCAGTGCCCGGCCGCTGATGGTCAGAAAGCCGAAGACCACGATCAGGCTTACCGGCACGAGATAGGATATCGCCTCCATCACCGGGCTGATGCCTGCCGCTTCGGTGCTGTAGAACCCGAGCCCGCGGGCACTCAGCGCGATGGCTGCGACCAGTGCCCCGTTCTGAAACTGTTCATGCCGGTTCGAGCGCGCCTTTCCGAGGAAGGAAAACGCCACAAGCCCGAAGGCAAGCGGATAGGTCCACGTCGAAAACCGCTTCACCAGCTCCTGCTGGATCATGTTTTTCGGACCTGTGTAGTAGTAGTCGTCGGGGTCCGGATCCAGGAGATAGAGGGTGGATCGCTCGTTCGGGCGCTTTGCCGCGGAGCCGCCTGCGGGAACGAACGCGGCCATGTCCAGGGCGTAGGATGAAAAGGTGACGATCGAGATCCGGTTGTTGGAGAGATCCTGCTGCTGCAATTCGCCATCGACCAGGTAGAGGATGTTTGTATCGGTCTCTTCAGATTTCCGGATGACGCCGCTGCGCGCGTAGTAAATGGTTTCGTTGCCCTCGGTACGGGTGTCGGAGAGAAAGATCCCGCCGAGTTCGCCGCCGGGCAGCTTCTCGTTGACCTGGACGTACAGGCCATCCTCGAGCTTCATGAAGGCGCCGGAGCGTACGGCGACCGAAAACAGGTCTGACTGCGCCTCGGCGATCACGTCATAGAGCTTGCCGTTTGCCCATGGCTCGATGAAATTGCTCACCACGAGCACCATCAGCGAAATCGCCGCTGACAGCGCCAGAACCGGTTTGAGAACCGTGGTCGGTGGCACGCCGGCGGCTTCCACGACAACCAGTTCGCTGTCCGAATTCATGCTCGACAGCACCTGGCTGACCCCGATCAGCAGCGCAAAAGCGGCGACGATGGGCACCACCGAGGGAATAAGCGTGGCCGCAAGCATGGCGAAGGCTCCGAACGCCTGTCCGGTGGTCGTCAGCACATTGACACGTATGAGCACCTGCGTGGTCAGCACAAGCAGGGTCACCGCGGAAAGCGACCAGAAGGTCAGCGAACTCATACGGCGAAATATGTAACGTTCAATCTGCTTCATTTCGCCTTTCCGGAGCAGCCCGAGCGGAACCATGATTCGTTTGGCACCTCAGTGCCCCGGTTCGACCAGCCCAACCATGCACCGGCCTTATCAAATCTCAAATTGGATAATGTGTGGCAAACAAATGCGGTTAACATATTGTTGCGGCGGTGTAACGCAAATGCAATATGGCTTGATACGAAGCTTCGGCAGCGCCGCTGTCAGCTCAAGGACAATCCGGATCAGGCCCAATTTTCGACGCAAAGCCGGTTCGTCATGAGAGCGCGGGAATTTGCGGCGTGTTGCGCCCATCCGCTCTTGCCTTCTGCCGCGAAAGCGCCAAGATCGCGACCCACGCAAATCAAGAGAATCCATTGGAGCCGTCATGTCGATGAGCATTGAAATCAGTTTTTCCAAATCAGCAAAGGTCACTGGAGGACTGGTCGTCGCTCTCGGCTCGTCGAGCCAACCCGTGCCATCGATTGTTCGCAGCGTGGACCCCGGCGGCCAGCTCGACAAGGCGGTCAAGGTTGCGGGCTTCTCCGGCAAGCTCTGTTCGACCGCCGATGTGATTGCGCCCGTCGATGCGGCTGCGGACCGTATCGCGCTCGTCGGGGCAGGGGAGCAGGGCAAGCTCTCCGCGCACGAATGGATGCGGATCGGCGGCAAGGCCTTTACCCAAATCCGCAAGGCCGAGAAGGTCACCGTTCTGTTGGGGGACGCGGACGAAGTTTCAGCGGAGGCTGCCGCCGACATGGCGCTCGGGCTGTTGATGCGCGCCTACTCGTTCGACCTCTACAAGACCAAGAAGAAGGACGATGACGACAATGGCGCCCGCAAGTGCACCGTGGTCTTCCAGCATGAGGACGCCGCGGCCTGCAAGAAGGCCTTCGCCAGCCGCCAGGCGGTCGCCGACGGGGTGAAGCTGGCCCGCGACCTGGTCAACGAGCCGGCCAACGTGCTCGGCCCGGTCGAGTTCGCAGCCCGCGCCAAGGAGCTTGAAGCGCTTGGCATGGAAGTCGAGATTCTCACCGAAAAGGAAATGAAGAAGCTCAAGATGGAGGCGCTGCTCGGTGTCTCGCTCGGTTCCGTGCGCCCGCCGCGCCTGGCGATCATGAAATGGCAGGGCGGCAAGGCCAAGGACAAGCCGCTGGCCTTCATTGGCAAGGGCGTCGTCTTCGACACCGGCGGCATCTCCATCAAGCCCGCGGCCGGCATGGAAGACATGAAGGGCGACATGGGCGGCGCTGCGGCCGTCACCGGCCTGATGCATACGCTGGCCGCCCGCAAGGCCAGGGTCAACGCCATCGGCATCATCGGACTTGTCGAGAACATGCCTGACGGCGCAGCCCAGCGTCCGGGCGACATCGTCCGCTCGATGTCGGGCCAGACCATCGAGATCATCAACACGGATGCTGAAGGGCGCCTGGTGCTCTGCGATGCGCTGACCTATTGCCAGGATCGCTTCAAGCCCGAGATCATGATCAACCTGGCAACGCTCACCGGTGCGGTGATGGTGGCGCTCGGCCAGCACCATGCCGGCCTGTTCTCCAACGACGACAAGCTGTCGGAGGCGCTCAGCAAGGCCGGCGCGGTCACCCAGGAGCGGGTCTGGCGCCTGCCGCTCGATCCGGCCTACGACAAGATGATCGATTCCAAGTTCGCCGACATGAAGAACACCGGCGGCCGTTATGCCGGATCGATCACCGCGGCGCAGTTCCTCAAGCGCTTCGTCGGTGAAACGCCGTGGGCGCATCTCGATATCGCCGGCACAGCCATGGGGTCGCCCTCGACCGACATCAACCAGTCCTGGGCCTCGGGCTTTGGCGTCCGGCTGCTCGATGAACTGGTGCGCGCCAACTACGAGGGCTAGGAAGGCTCATGGCCGAGGTGCTGTTCTATCATCTGACCGAGTCCAGGCTCGAAGACGCCTTGCCGCCGCTGCTGGAGAAAAGCCTCGAGCGCGGCTGGCGGGTGTCCGTGCACGTCGGCAGCGAGGAACGCTGCGCCGCGCTTGATGCGCATCTGTGGACCTGGCGCGAGGAAAGTTTCCTGCCGCACGGCAGCGCTCAGTCGCCGCATGCCGAGAGGCAGCCGGTGCTGCTCACGCTGGAACCCGAAGCAGCCAATGGCGCCACCGTGCGCTTTGTCGCCGATGGCGCCGATGTTCCTGCCCTTGAGGGAGTGGAGCGCCTGGTGATGATGTTTGACGGCCATGATCAGAACCAGCTCGATGCGGCCCGCGCCCAGTGGAAGACCCTGAAGGCCGGCGGTCACACGCTAACCTATTGGCAGCAGACCCCGGACCGCCGCTGGGAAAAGAAGGCCTAGATACCTGACACGGCAGGCCTCGGGACGCCTATTGGTGCCGGAGCGCCTCGATCGGGTCCATACGCGCGGCTCTCCGCGCCGGAAAATAGCCGAACACGATGCCGACCAGAGCCGAGAACAGGAAGGCCGCGAGCACGATGGTCGCGTCCGGTGCGAAGGGAATCGACAGCAGCCGCGAGCCAAGAAGCCCGAGCGCCAGGCCGAGCAGGATGCCGATCAGCCCGCCGATCAATGACAGCACGATCGCCTCGACGAGGAACTGCATCAGCACCTGGCGTTCCGTGGCGCCCACGGCCAGCCGGATGCCGATCTCGCGGGTACGCTCTGTCACTGACACCAGCATGATGTTCATGATGCCGATGCCGCCGACCAGCAGGCTGACGGCGGCGACAGCCGAGAGCAGGCCGGTCAGCACGCTGGTGATCCCGGTCAGCATCGAGGTGATCTGCTTCATGTCGAAGACGTTGAAATCGTCCTCCTCGAAGGGACCGATCCGCCGCCGCTCCCGCATCAGGCTTTCAATGTCGGCCTTGGCCTTCTCCGTGGAAACGCTGTTGCGGATCGAGGCATAGATCATCGCCACATCCTGGTTGCCCGATATCCGCCGCTGGAAGGTCCGGATCGGGATCAGGATGATGTCATCCTGATCGGTGCCGAAGCTCGAGGCTCCCTTGACCTCGAGAATGCCGATCACCCGGCAGGCGATCTGCTTGAGCCGGATGCTGGCGCCGATCGGATCGCCATTGCCGAACAGTATCTGGCGCACGGTTTCGCCGAGAATGCAGGCGGCGGTGCCGGTTCTCAGCTCGCTTTCGTAGAACGCGCGGCCACCAACGATCGCCCAGCTTCGGGCGGTCAGGTAGCGGTTGTCGGTGCCGGTCACGGTGGTGGAATAGTTCGCGTTGCCGTAGATCGCGGTCATGCCGCGCGAATTGGAAGGGGTGGCGACCGCGACACTGGAGATCTGCTGTTCGATCGCATCGACATCCTTGAGCGTCAGGCTTGCGGCCGTGCCGCCACCACCGCCCGAACCCGGCCCCTGCGAGGGCTGGCCCGGCCGGATCATCAGCAAGTTGGTGCCGAGCGTCGACACATCGGCTTCCACCTGGTCGGTCGAGCCCTGGCCCACCGTGACCATTGCGATGACAGCCGCGACGCCGATGACGATGCCCAGAACCGTCAGAAATGACCGGAAGGCGTTGCGCAGGATCGCCTGCAGCGCCAGCCGCACCGCTTCATACAGCATCTGCAGCCGCCTTCCTGTTCCGGTTGTCCGTTTCGATCCTGCCGTCCAGGAAATGTATGATCCGGTCGGCGTAGTCCGCCATGTCCGGCTCATGAGTGACCATCAGGATGGTGATGCCATCCACGCGGTTGAGCCCTGTGAGCAGATCCATGATCTCGTGGCTGCGCGCGGTGTCCAGGTTTCCAGTCGGTTCATCGGCCAGGATCACGTCCGGATTGGTCACGATCGCCCGCGCGATGGCCACCCGCTGCTGCTGACCGCCCGACAGTTGCGCGGGATGGTGGTCTTCCCGGCCTTCAAGCCCGACCTTGGCCAGCGCCTCGCGCGCCAGTATCCGTCGCTTTGAGCCAGCCATGCCCTGGTAAATCAGCGGCAATTCGACATTGTCGAGCGCCGATGTCCGGGCCAGCAGATTGTATCCCTGGAAGACGAAGCCGAGAAAGTTCCGCCGCAGCAGCGCCAGCTGGTCACGGTTGAGGTGACCGACCTCTGCTCCGCCGAAGAAGTATCGTCCGCCGGTCGGCTTGTCGAGAAACCCGAGAATGTTCATGGCGGTGGACTTGCCCGAGCCGCTGGGACCCATGACGGCGACGAACTCGCCGCCTGAGATTTCCATGTCGATGCCGCGCAGGGCCCTGACTTCGGCATCACCAGTACCGTAGATCTTGGTGATGCCTTCAAGCCCGATCAGTGGCCTGGAGTCCGGATCTTGACCCTTGCTCATTCCTGCAACAGATCGGTAATCACCTGATCGCCCTCGGCCACGTCTCCATCCCTGATCTCGGTCATCGCGCCGTCTGTCTCGCCGGGCAGGATATCCACCGCCACGGCCTGTCCATCGCGCAGCACCCAGATATTGCGCCTGCCGTCTTCACTTACCTGGGCCGCTGTCGACGGCGGTCGGCTCGGTGCGTTCTTGAACAACATGCCGAGCAGGCCGGTACGGTTGCTGTCCTCGGTCTCCACAGGTGGTGCGAACCTCAGCGCCGCATTGGGAACCGCCAGCGTGTCCTTGATCTCCGCCACCCTGATGTCGGCGGTGGCCGTCATGCCGGGCCGCAACAGAAGCTCGGCATTGTCGATCGACAGGATCGCTTCGTAGGTCACCACGCCGTCGACGGTCTTGGGCGCAAATCTGAGTTCCGAGATCACCGCCGGGAAAGTGCGTCCCTGGTAGGCCTCGACCGTGAACACCGCCCGGTTGCCAACCTGCACCTTGCCGATGTCGGCCTCGTCGATATCGACGCGCAGCTCCATGTTCTTGAGGTCAGCGGCAAGGGTGAACAGCACCGGAGCCTGCAGGGACGACGCGACGATCTGGCCCACTTCGACATTGCGCTCGAGCACCACCCCGTCGATCGACGAGCAGATGCAGGCCTTGGCCAGGTTTGCTTCATTGATCTTCAGGTTTGCTTCTGAAACCCGGATATCGGCTTCAGCGCTCTTGAGGGCAGCCTGGGCCCGGTCATAGGCGGCCTTTGCCCTGAGCAGTCCCTCAAGAGTGGTCACCTGCTTTTTCTCGAGCATCACCGCCCGCTCGTAATTGTCCCTGGTCTCGTTCAGTGTCGCCGTCGCCTCGGCCATTCTTGCCTGGGAGGCCGTCAGCGAAGCACGGGCAAGTTCGACATTGGCCTCCAGCTTGTCGGTGTCCAGCCGCGCGAGTATCTGGCCGGTCGTGACCAGGTCGTTGAAATTGGCTTCCACCGAGCGGACCGTTCCGGACAGTTCGCTTGAGATTTCAACCTTGTCCGTCGGCTCCACCGTGCCGGTGGCCGTCACCTGAACGATCACATCGCTCCGCACGATGGCCTGTGTCGTGTAGACAGGCAGGTTCTGCCCCGAACCGGAACTCCACCACAGCCAGAGCGCGGAAGCTCCCATGATCAGCGCCATCGCCCATAGCACCCGGCGCAGGGTGGACGGGCCTTTTTCGGCAGATTTGACGATTGTTTCGATGTCGGATTTGGAAGGCGTCATCTGGATATCCCGTGGTTGGGGATGTCCTATCACGCAGCGGCAGCGCGCCCGTTGACATGGGTCAAGAACTTGCCCGCGGGGAACCGCTGCAATCTGCTACTGGTGTTATCCTGCCTTGATACGGTTATCCATGGCTGCGGCGGTCCAGCCCGTTCTGAACGCGAAAACCCCCGGATCAGAGATCCGGGGGTCCCTCCTTTCGGCCTAGCGGGGGACATCCGAGCCGAAATTAAAACTCTTCCCAGTCCGACATCTCCACCGCGGCATTGCCGTGGAAGGCAGGCCGCTGGCGGGCTGGCGCGGTGTAGGCCGGGGCGGGGGTGCCACCGTTGCTCCGGACCACCCGTGGCGAGTGGCTTGCAGCGGCATCCACCTTGAACCGCGACAGCAGCTGGAACAATGAGGCTGCCTCCTGCGCCAGGCTGTGGCTGGCGGCGGTCGATTGCTCGACCATTGCCGCATTCTGCTGGGTGCCCTGATCCATGGCGTTGACCGCCGTGTTGATCTCGTTGAGGCCGGTCGACTGTTCGCGCGAGCCGGTGACGATCGCCTCGACATTGGCGTTGATCTGCTTGACCTGCTCGACGATGCTGACCAGTGCCTTGCCGGTTTCGCCAACCAGCGACACCCCGGTGTTGACCTGCTCGCCCGAAGCCGTGATCAGCCCCTTGATCTCCTTGGCCGCCGTTGCCGTCCGTTGCGCGAGCTCGCGGACTTCCTGGGCGACAACCGCAAAGCCGCGACCGGCTTCACCGGCCCTGGCGGCTTCGACGCCGGCGTTCAGTGCAAGCAGGTTGGTCTGGAACGCGATATCGTCAATCACATCGATGATGTTGGTGATCGCCTTGGAGGAACTTTCGATCTCGGCCATTGCGATGACAGCCTTGTCGACTACCTGGCCGGATGTCTCCGCATCGCGCTTGGTCTTGGCCACCAGTTCGCCGGCTTCCTCGGCACGCTGGCTGGAAGCGGCGACGGTCTTGGTGATTTCCTCGAGCGCAGCTGCGGTTTCCTCGACGGAGGCTGCCTGGTTCTCGGTCCGCTTGGCGAGGTCGTCTGCTGCAGAGCGGATCTCATCCGAACCGCTGGCAATCATCCGGGCGTTCTCGTTGACCGAACTCATCGCATCGCAAAGCCCTTCGTTGGCCTTGTTGAAATTGATCCGGAGCGGCTCGAGAGCAGGCTGGAAGGGCTTTGTAATCTGGATGGTCAGATCGCCGTCGGCCATGCTCTGCAGGCCGGTCGACAGGGATTCGACATTGCTGACCCGTTCGGTCACGTCTGAGGCGAACTTGACAACCTTGAAGACCTTGCCGTCCGCATCGAAAATCGGATTGTAGGAAGCCTGGATGTGGATGACCTTGCCGCCCTTGCCGATCCGCTTGAACTCATCGGAGTTGAATTCGCCGGCGGCAAGTTTTGTCCAGAACTGCGCATATTCTTCCCCCCTGACATAGTCGGGGTCGCAGAACATCCGGTGATGCTTGCCTACGATTTCGGCAAGCGTGTAACCGACCGCGCCGAGAAAGTTTTCGTTTGCGAACACGATTGTTCCATCTGGCTTGAACTCGATCATTGCCTGTGAACGCGAGATGGCGTCGAGCTTTCCGGCGTCCTCCATCGACTTGACCTTGGTCGCCGTGATGTCGGAGGCGAACTTGACCACCTTGTAGAGCTTGCCGCCGCGGAAAACGGGGTTGTAGCTGGCTTCGATCCAGATTTCATCGCCGCTCTTGGTGACGCGCTTGTACTGCGCCTTGTCGTATTCGCCGCGGCCGAGTTTCTTCCAGAATTCGGCATAGGCTGGCGCGGCAGCTTCCTTCGGTTCGACGAAAATGCGGTGGTGCTTGCCCTTGATCTCGGACAGTTCGTAGCCGAGTGCCTGGCAGAAATTTTCATTTGCGTCGAGAATCTTGCCGCTCAGATCGAATTCGATCATGGCGAGGGATTTTTTCAGTGCCTGGACGATGTTCTTTTCGTCTGAGCCGACGATGCTGGTGAAGCTCATGAGACTGGTCCTAAATGGTGACAAGCGACCTTGTGATCTGCACGGGTGTCAGCCGTGTAGAAGCAGGTAAATTGTAGCGAGGGGATGCATGAACCAGATGCTTCATGCATCAAGTACATCGCAAATCTCTCATGTATCCATTTCTAAAAAGTTAATGAAATATCATATTAGGAATGCTAAATATTGAGGTGCATTTTAACAGTTGAGGAGTGGGAGGCAGCACAACCGCGGACCGCTGCCGCATGGAAGGAGATCCACCGAAACAACTGTGGCCAACCGTGCCCTGCCAGCCCAGAGCCCGTTTCGTTGGCGCACTCAACAACTCGTCTGCCGGGAGAAAGAGCGCAACATTGCTGTCGCCGGTAGCTGCCGGACATGACCGCTCAAACGTATTGGCGCTCGATCTCGATCAGTTTCTGTTTTCGCCACAAGCCGCCGCCATAGCCGGTCAGCGACCCGTCGGCGCCAACGACGCGGTGACATGGCACGAGAAGCGCAATCTGGTTGGCGCCATTGGCGCGCGCCACCGCGCGGACCGCGGAAGGGCGCCCGATTGTCCCGGCGATCTGGCTGTAGCTGCGGGTTTCACCCGCAGGGATCTCCACCAGCGCATGCCAGACGGTTTTGGTGAACTCGCTGCCATGAAACGCCAGCGGCACGCTGAAGCACGGGTTGCGGCCTGAGAAATAAGCATCAAGCTGGGTTTCGAGAAGATCGAGGGGAGCATGACGGCCGAAGCCGATCCGGCCCTTGAACGCCTGGTGCATGCGGCGCAATTCGGCGGGCAGGGCCTTGCGGTCGGCGAATTCCAGAAGATGCAGATGGGTTCGGTCACACAATGCGATCATCGGACCGAGCGGGGTATCGATGTAGTCAGCCCGGATCATCGCGTCAGCGGTAAAACTCCCCGGCGGTGTGCCCATCAGCCTGGCAAAGGCCGCCCGGAAGGCGCCAGCCGATTCAAACCCGGCATCGAGCTGCGCCTCGATCACCTTGGAGCCGCCCGCCAGCGCCAGGTGCGCATGGCGCAGCCGCTCGAGCCGCGCCATTTCCAGGAAGGTCATTCCGAAATGCCGGTTGAAGGACCGCCGCACGGTCGAGGGATCGAAACCCATCCGGATGATGTCGGGTTCGCTCCAGCGGTGGCCCTTGCGTTCGGAGAGAGCTTCAAGAAGCACCTTCACGGCCGGATCGGCTTCCGCGGCGGGCGCCATCGGGTGGCATCGCTTGCAGGCCCGGAAACCGGCCTGGATGCAGTCGCCCACGCTGGCATAGAAGCTGCAGTTTTCCGGACGTGGTTTGCGAGCCGGGCAGGTCAGCCTGCAGAAGATGCCGGTCGAGGACACGCCCACATAGGCGCGCCCGTCATAATCCGGATCGCGTTTCAACAGCGCTTCGTAAAGAATGGCGGGCTCTGGCAGGTCAAACAACATGGTTCGCAGCCTAGCGCCGGCGTGGTCCGTCGTCAGCCTGAAATCGGGCGTCTATTCCTGATTACGTCTGGCGAGGTTGCCGGTCAGCCGGGGCCTCGGCAATGCGCGTATCTACTCGGCCGCGTCAGCTTCCTCGACCTGGCTGGTCAGAGCCAGCCATTCCTCCTCGGCCTTGGCCAGTTCCGCCGCCCGGTCGGCCCGCTGCTTGGATTTCTGGGTGATCTTGTAGGGCGCGTCGGCAAACTGGCCCGGATCCGAAAGTTCCGCATCAAGCGACTGAATCTGTTTGGTAAGTCTTGCCACCAAGGATTCGAGATCATTGATCTTTTTCTTCAGCGG
Organism: Parahoeflea alexandrii; assembly: GCF_024105735.1. Taxonomy (GTDB): domain Bacteria; phylum Pseudomonadota; class Alphaproteobacteria; order Rhizobiales; family Rhizobiaceae; genus Hoeflea; species Hoeflea alexandrii. The sequence goes on from NZ_JAAAML010000003.1 coordinate 546,318, forward strand.
AGCCACGCTGGCGCGCTGTTGGGCGGCCTGCTTGCGCTTCTCCGCTTTGGAGCCCCCATCGCTGTCATTCCCCTTCTTGCCACGGCTCGAGGCGCCGACGACTTCCTGCCGGTAATCCTCCAGATCGCCGTCAAAGGAACTCACCGTGCCGTCCTTGACGATCCAGAGCCGGTCGACCGTGGCCTCGATCAGGTGCCGGTCGTGGCTGATCAGAATGACCGCGCCGGGGAAGTCGTTGAGCGCCCGGATCAGCGCCGCGCGGCTGTCGATGTCAAGGTGGTTGGTCGGCTCGTCGAGAATCATCAGGTTCGGCGCGTGAAACGCCGAAAGGCCCATCAGCAGCCGCGCCTTTTCACCGCCGGAGAGATCCTTGGCCGGCGTGTTCATCTTCTCCGCTGTCAGTCCCATCTGCGCCACCCGGGCCCGCACGCGGGCTTCCTGCGCGTCCGGCATCAATGCTCTCACATGCGCCACGGCCGATTCATTCGGTCTCAGATCGTCCAGCTGGTGCTGGGCAAAAAAGCCGGTCTTGAGTTGCGGCGCGGTGCGGATCAGCCCGTCCTCGGCCTCAAGCCGTCCGGCAATGAACTTGGCGAAGGTCGACTTGCCATTGCCGTTCGAGCCGAGCAGCGCGATCCGGTCGTCGGCGTCGATCCTCAGATCAAGCCGTGCCAGGATCGGCGAGCCGGGGGTATAGCCGACGGAGCCGCCCTCGATGGCGATGATCGGCGAGGCAACGCCGCGATCGGGCCGCGGAAAGGTGAAGCCGCGGACATTGTTCTCGATCACCGCATCGACGGTGCCCATCTTTTCAAGCGCCTTGAGCCGCGATTGCGCCTGGCGCGCCTTCGAGGCCTTGGCCCGGAACCGCTCGACGAACGCTTCCATGTGCTTGCGTGCCGCCAGGCTCTTCTCGCGCGCCTTCATCTGGTGTTCGTCGCGCTCGGCCTTCTGCCGCTCGAACTGGTCGAAGCCGCCGCGGTAGAAGGTCAGCTTCTTCTGGTCGAGATGGACGATCGCGTTGGCCGCGGTGTTCAAGAGGTCGCGGTCATGGCTGATGATCAGCACGGTGTGCGGATAGCGGCGGATATACTCTTCCAGCCACAAGGTGCCTTCCAGGTCGAGATAGTTGGTCGGCTCGTCGAGGAGAAGTAGGTCGGGTTCCGAAAACAGCACCGAAGCCAGCGCCACGCGCATCCGCCAGCCACCCGAGAAACTCGAGGCGGGCCGCTGCTGGGCGTCCTGGTCAAAGCCGAGACCGGCCAGGATCGAGGAGGCGCGGGCCTCGGCCGAATGGGCGTCGATGTCGACCAGCCGGGTCTGGATCTCGGCGATGCGGTTGGGATCGGTCGCGGTCTCGGCTTCCTTCATCAGCCGGGTCCGCTCGAGGTCTGCGCGCAGCACGATCTCGACCAGGGCCGTCTCTTCGGAAGGCGCTTCCTGAGCGACCTGGCCGATGCGGGTGTTCTTCGGGATCGAGACGTGGCCGGTCTCGCTCGCCATCTCGCCGGTGATGATCCTGAACAGCGTCGACTTGCCGGCGCCGTTCGGCCCCACAAGCCCGGCCTTGATGCCCGCGGGCAGCGCCAGCGAGGCATTGTCGATCAATAGCCGCCCGGCGATGCGTGCGGAAAGGTCTGTAATCGTAAGCATGACCGCGCTTCTGGCCGGGTTCACGTCAAATGGCAAGGGCAAACGGTGTTTTCCATGGTCCCTGACCGGTGACAATTGGTCCGCGGTGCGTCACAAGTCGGATGACATGTGGCAGGAGAAAAAGAATGACGATTGTTTTGCACGAACTTGTCGGCGCCGATGAAGCCCGTCCGTTCAGCCCGCACTGCTGGAAGGTGGTGATGGCGCTGGCCCACAAGGGGCTGCCTTTCGAGCGCAAGCCGGTCTGTTTCACCCAGGTGCCCGGGGTCGAGGGCGGTGTATCGAAAACCGTGCCCGTCATTCGCGATGGCAGCCAGGTGGTGGCCGACAGTTTCATGATCGCCGCCTATCTGGAGGAGACCTATCCCGACCGGCCATCGCTGTTTGGCGGCGACGGCGGCCAGGCCATGGCCCGCTTCGTGGAAGCCTGGTCGCAATCGACCCTGCATGCGGCCCTCAACGTGATCGCACTGCATGAGATCGCCGACAGGCTGGCTCCGGAGGATCAGGCCTATTTCAGGCCGAGCCGCGAAGCCCGCCTGGGCAAGACGTTCGAGCAGATTGCCGAGCGTCGCCAGGCCGAGATCGAGGGTTTCGGAGCCAAGTTGACGCCTTTGCGGGTGATGCTGAAATCGCAGCCCTGGATCGGCGGATCGTCGCCGCTGTTTGCCGACTACATCGTCTTTGGCGCGCTGCAATGGGCGCGAGTGGTTTCCAGCGCCCCGTTGCTCGAGGCGGGCGACGCTGTGACCGACTGGTTCGAGCGCTGTATTGATCTCCATGACGGTCTGGGGCGTGCGGTAGCCGCGGCGGGCTGAACCGGTTCAGCCGCCCGGCATCAGCGCGGCGATGGCTGCGACAAACATCAGGATGCCGAAGCCCCAGTCGAGATGACGCCGGTGCCAGCCCGAGCTCAGATACAGGCAGCCGGACCATCCGGCGACGGCCCAGAGGCCAAGGCCGGAAGCGGTCAGCAGCGTCAGCCCGGCAAAGGCTGAGGCCAGCGTCACCGAGCCGCTGAGCGCCGACCCCGCGAGGAAAAAGGCGACGGCCCAGCTCTCGGGGCTCTGCAGATTTTGCACGGGCAGTGTAGGGCGCACAGGGGCGGCCTCCTGCTCTAACGGAGTGCCCGGATCGGCCATGTAGCGGGTCAAGCCTGACAGCGCCAGCAGGAGCGACGCCAGCACCATCGCCGTGCCGCTCATCCATTGCGGCATGAGGTGCAGGACACCAAGCGCCAGCGCGAACAGCGACAGCCAGCCGCAGATGCTGGAAATCATGCCGTCGATCACCGGTTTGAAGGTTCGCTCGGCGCCAGCCGTCAGCATCGCGTTGTTCTGGGGCGCAAACCCCAAAACCGCGACCGCGACAACTCCGCAGGCTATCACCGCGTCAGACATGTCACAAATCTACAACGCAATCGTGATTGTTCCAAGTCACCACGGCTACGGGGAGCCGGGGAGGGCACGATGACCGGATCACAGGCAGCATGCGCGCGCAACGGACCGTGAGAACGCCGGTGCCCCTTGCGAAGAGCCGGGCATGCGGCTATCTAGGCGCCAACTCCGGGCGGGACCTCGTCCAGCCCGGACTTTTGCACCCGAAATTCTTGCGTGGGCCTCTATGGCCCAGCTCTCGCAACCACAACCAGATGACAGGACAGACACCAATGGCGATTGAACGCACTTTCTCGATGATCAAGCCCGATGCCACCAAGCGCAACCTGACCGGCGCGATCACCAAGGTTTTCGAAGACAACGGCCTGCGCGTCGTCGCTTCCAAGCGCGTCTGGATGAGCAAGCGCGAAGCCGAAGGCTTCTACGCCGTGCACAAGGAACGCCCCTTTTTCGGCGAACTGGTTGAAGGCATGACCTCCGGCCCGACCGTCGTCCAGGTTCTCGAAGGCGAGAACGCCATCCTCAAGAACCGCGAGATCATGGGCGCCACCAACCCGGCAAACGCCGACGAGGGCACCATCCGCAAGACCTTCGCGCTGTCGATCGGCGAAAACTCGGTGCACGGCTCGGATGCGCCGGAAACCGCAGCCGAGGAAATCGCCTACTGGTTCTCCGGCACCGAAATCGTCGGCTGAATCAGTTTATCGGCCGGCAGGCCGAAACCATTGAACTGAATCGAAAAACCGGGTTCGCGAGAGCCCGGTTTTTTGTTGTGGCCAGCTCCCGGCCGCTGGCTGCGGATCAGGGATCTGCCGGCAGTTGCCAGTCGATCGGCGTCATGCCGTTCTTCTCAAGGAAAGCGTTTGCCTTTGAAAAGTGCCGGCAGCCGAGAAACCCGTTATGCGCCGACAGCGGCGAGGGGTGGGCAGCCTTGAGCACCAGGTGCCGGCCCGTGTCGACAAACTCGGCCTTTCTCTGCGCATAGGCGCCCCAGAGCAGAAACACCACCGGATGCGGAAGCGCGTTGACCTTTGCGATCACTGCATCGGTAAATCGCTCCCAGCCGCGGCCGCGGTGTGAAGCGGCAAGACCGCGCTCGACCGTGAGCACGCTGTTGAGCAGAAGCACGCCCTGCCGAGCCCAGCTTTCGAGATGTCCGTGGCTCGCTTTCGGGATGCCGAGATCGCTCTCGAGTTCCTTGTAGATGTTCTTGAGCGAGGGCGGCACCCGCACGTCCGGCTGCACCGAGAAACACAGCCCGTGCGCCTGGCCCTCGCCGTGATAGGGATCCTGTCCGAGAATGACCACCTCGACCCGGTCGAGCGGAGTGAGGTCGAGGGCCGCGAAATACTCCGACGTCTGCGGAAAAATCTGCTTGCCGGCATCGAGCTCAGTGTCGAGGAAAGCTGCAAGTTCGTCCATGTACGGATCAGAAAGCTCCGCCGCCAGAGCCGTGTCCCAACCGCCCGTAAGCGTGAAATTCGCAGGCATCAGCTCTTCTGCCAGCGCAACTTGGCCTTGTCGTCGGCGTCCTTGGCCGAGACCCATTCGCCTGAACCGCCGTCTTTGAGATGTTCCTTCTTCCAGAACGGCGCGTCGGTCTTGAGGAAGTCCATCAGAAACGAGGCGCCATCAAAGGCCGCCTGCCGGTGCGGCGCACTTGCCACCACCAGCACGATGTTGCCGCCGGGCGGGATCGCCCCGTAGCGGTGAATGGCGGTGATTCCGCTGAGGTTGAAGCGGGCCACAGCCTCGTCGGCGATCGCCCGTATGGCGCGCTCGGCCATGCCCGGATAGTGCTCAAGCTCCAGCGCGGACAGCCGTCCGCCTTCGTCGCGGCACAGCCCGGTGAAGCTTACGACCGCGCCGATGTCGGCACGGTCGCCGGTGAGCGCCTCGATCTCCTCGGAAATGTCGAAATCCCCGGTCTGGATACGCACGGATACCGGCGCCACCGGATCTCCGGAGATCTTGCCGCCCGCCGCCATTTCAGCCTCCGGTCATCGGCGGAAACAGCGCGATTTCCTTCGCGTCGCCGATCACCTCGTCATGCTCGGCATGTTCCTCGTTGATGGCGGCGCGGATGACCCGGGGCACCTCGAAGGCTGCCGCATATTCCTCGCCCAGCGTCGCCAGGTGCGCGATCAGGTCGCCCACGGTCTTGACGTCCGCCGGCAGGTCGATCTCTTCCGAACCCTTGCCGATGCGTTCGCGCACCCAGGCGAAATAGACAATCCGCACGCTCATTCGTCCACCACATGTCTCAGCCCGGCGCGGAAATAGTCATAGCCGGTGTAAATCGTGATGATCGCCGCAACCCACAGCAGCACGATGCCGGTTTCGGTGGTGTAGGGCAGCACCTTGTCGCCGGCCGGACCTGCCAGCAGGAAGCCGAGCGCCACCATCTGCAGGGTGGTTTTCCATTTGGCAATCCAGGTGACCGGCACCGAGACCTTGAGTGCTGCGAGATATTCGCGCAGTCCCGAAACCAGGATCTCGCGGCACAGGATAATGATCGCCGCCCAGATCGACCAGCCGGCGATGGTGCCGTCGGCGGCGACCAGAAGCAGGATCGCGGAGACCAGCAGCTTGTCGGCGATCGGATCGAGCATGCGCCCGATGTTCGAGGTCTGGTCCCAGATCCGGGCGAGATAGCCGTCGAAGAAGTCGGTAATCGACGCGATGGTGAAAATCGCCAGCGCGCTCCAGCGGGCAAAATCGGATCCGTGCAGCCGGCCCTCGATGAAGAAGCACAGCACGATCAGCGGGACGGCGAGAATCCGTCCATAGGTGAGTATATTCGGTATGTTAAGCGCGCGCGACGCCATGGAGCACCCCGTCCGTATCAGGATTTTGCGCAAGATGCGCGTGGCGGGGCGGAAAGGTCAACCGCCTTGGCCACGATTAGCGCCTGAATGCCGCAGTTTGATGTCTCATCGCACACCAATTCAGCGGTTTTCCTCGTGGAAATGATTGTAGACCAGCTCGGCCACCGCGCGTGAAATCCCCTCGACAGCGACGAGGTCGTCGATTCCCGCGCGCGAGACCGCCTTGGCGGTGCCGAAATGGTGCAGCAGCGCCCGCTTGCGCGTCGGCCCGATACCGGCAATCTCGTCAAGCGGATTGGTCACCATGTCCTTCTTCCGTCGCGCCCGGTGCGAACCGATGGCGAACCGGTGGGCCTCGTCCCTGAGGCGCTGGATGAAATAGAGCACCGGGTCGCGCGGCGGCAGCGTGAAGTCCGGCTTGCCTTCGACAAAGAACCGTTCGCGGCCGGCTTCCCGGTCCATGCCCTTGGCGACGCCGATGGCGGTGATCTTGTCTGCGATGCCAAGTTCCTCGAGGATCGTCCGCACCGCGCTCATCTGTCCCTTGCCGCCATCGATCAGCACCAGGTCGGGCCAGGCCGGCATGCCCGGTTGGCTCACCGCGTCCGGATCTTCCGCGCTGTCGGGCAGGCTTGGGCCTGCATCGCCATGCTCCTTGAGCAGCCGCGAGAACCGGCGCTGCATGACTTCGCGCATCATGCCGAAATCGTCACCGGGGGTGATGTCGGTCGATTTGATGTTGAACTTTCGGTACTGGTTTTTGACGAAGCCTTCCGGCCCGGCAACGATCATGCCGCCCACCGCATTGGTGCCCATGATGTGCGAGTTGTCGTAGACCTCGATGCGACGCGGCGGATGGGCCAGGTTGAAGGTCTCCGCAAGCCCCTGCAGAAGCCGCGCCTGCGAAGCCGTTTCGGCCAGGTTGCGGCCGTGCGCTTCGCGCGCATTGTTCAGCACCTGCTCGACCAGTTCGCGCTTTTCGCCGCGCTGCGGCACGCTGATCGAGGTTTTGCGGTCCATCCGCACGCTCAGTGCCTCCTCGAGCAGCCTCCGGTCCTCGAACTCGTCGGAGATCAGGATCATCCGCGGCGTCGGCTTGTCGTCGTAGAACTGGCCGATGAAGGCGCCGAGGATCTCGCCCGGCGCCAGCGACGGGTCGGCCTTGGGGAAATAGGCGCGGTTGCCCCAGTTCTGCCCGGTGCGGAAGAAGAACACCTGGATGCAGGCCATGCCGGCATCGTGATGGATGGCGAAGACGTCGGCTTCTTCCACAGTCTGCGGGTTGATGCCCTGGTGGCTCTGCACGTGGCTGAGCGCCGACAGGCGGTCGCGATAGACGGCCGCCCGTTCGAAATCGAGATCTTCCGATGCCGACTGCATCGCCGTGGCCAGTTGCGCTTTCACCGCCTGGCTGCGGCCTGAAAGGAAATCCTTGGCCTCATCCACCAGCCGGGCATAGCCTTCGGCATCGATCTCGCCGGTGCAGGGCCCGGAGCAGCGCTTGATCTGGTAGAGCAGACACGGCCGGGTGCGGCTTTCATAGACGCTGTCGGTGCAGGTTCTCAAAAGAAAGGCGCGCTGCAGCGCGTTGATCGTCCGCCCGACCGCGCCGGCCGAGGCGAAGGGGCCGAAATAGGATCCCTTTCGCGACCGCGCACCGCGATGCTTGAAGATCGCCGGCGCCTCGTGGTCGCCGGTCACCAGGATATAGGGAAACGACTTGTCGTCGCGCATCAGAACGTTGAAGCGTGGCTTCAGCCGCTTGATCAGGTTGGCCTCGAGCAGCAGCGCTTCCGTCTCGGTGCGGGTGGTGACGAACTCCATGTTGGCCGTCTGCGCGATCATCCTTGTGATGCGGTTCGAATGGCCGCGGCCCTGCGCGTAGTTGGTCACCCGCTTCTTCAGGCTGCGTGCCTTGCCGACATAGAGCACGTCGCCGGCCTCGTTCATCATCCGGTAGACGCCGGGCTGGTTGGGCAGGTGCCTGACGAAGGCCTGGATGACTTCCGCGCCTTTCAAGCCCGGCGTGGCGACCGGGCTTTCGTTCCACTCGATGCCGGCGACGGAAGCCGCATCCGCGGGCAGGGAAGCATCGACAGCATCCTGTTCGTCCTCGTCTGCATCGGTTTCCTCATAGATCATGCCGCCATCGGCTGGTGCCGTGGCTTTGGATGGCTTGGGAGAGGTCGGATTCGGCGTGCGAGTCATCAGGCGATCTTATCAACTTCCTGCGCTTGTGGGGCAAGGGAGTGCGGCTGTCAGATCATGACATCTGGCGTCAGCAGCGCAGGTTATCAAGCGCGCTATTCCCCTACGCCTGTCACATCCGGGGTCTCCCACGCCAGATGCTGGCCGCCATCAAGCGCGATCATCTGGCCGGTGACTGACCGGGCTGCGTGCAGGTAGCGGATGGTCGCGCCAAATTCCGCCAGTTCCGGCCCGCGCTGAAGCGGCACGGCGGCCTCCTGTCTTGCGAAATCGCTGTCTTTCTGCCGCTCGTTGGCGAGCGTCGGTCCGGGACCGATGGCGTTGACCCGGATGCGTGGCGCCAGTGCCTGCGCCATGGTCTGAGTTGCCGTCCACAGCGCTGATTTCGACAGGGTGTAGGAAAAGAAGCGCGGCGTCAGCTTCCAGACACGCTGGTCTATGATGTTGACGATTAGCCCTTCGCCGTCCCTCGGCAGGTTCTCCGCCATGGTATGGGCAAGCACCGCCGGCGCCTTGACGTGGACGGCGAAATGCCTGTCGAACAGACCCTCATCAAAAGCGCGTACATCGTCTGCCTCGAACACCGAGGCATTGTTGACGATGACGTCCGGTACACCCATGCGTTCGCTCACCTGGCCGTGCAGCGCGCGCACGGCCTTCATGTCGGTGAGATCAGCAAGGAACACCTCCGCCGAACCGCCCGCATCGCGGATCGTGCTCGCGACAGCCTCGGCTTCCTCGCCGCTGCTGTTGGCGTGAACCGCGATGCCGTAGCCGTGTGTAGCGAGATCCAGCGCGATTGCCTTACCGATGCGGCGCGCTGCGCCGGTCACAAGAACTGTGCCGTTCGAAGATGTCATGATGTGTCCCGGTTCATGCTGGCGTGGCTGAAAGCCAGGCTTTCAGGTTCAGAATACCGAGATGATATAGGCCGCGAAAACGACAAGCATAGCCGCGCCGCCGAGCTTTTTGATCGGTATGTTCCAGTGCGCCAGCCCCACCACCAGGAGGCTGACTGCCAGCATCACCCACATGTCGATCGAGACAATGCGCGGATCGACATCAAGCGGCAGGATGACGGCGGTGCCGCCGAGGATCAGGCCGATGTTGAAGATGTTCGAGCCAACCACGTTGCCGATGGCCACCGCGCCGGACCTGCGCCATGCCGCCATGACCGAGGTCACCAGTTCGGGCAGCGAGGTGCCGATGGCAACGATGGTAAGCCCGATGGCCGTCTCCGTTGCTCCGAACATGCGCGCGATATCGGACGCGCCGTGCACCGTGAGCCAGGCTCCGATCGGCAACCCTATCAGGCCGCCAACGATGAAAACATTGGTGCGCCAGGTTTCCTGCGGAAGGCCTGCGACCTCGTCGTGATAATCGGGAACGCTGGCGCCGTTCTTCCGGGCCTCCCGGATCTGCCAGCCGAGATAGGCCGCGATCAGCGCCAGCAGGATCGCGCCATCGAGCCGGCTCAGCGGCCCGAACCACATCATCGCCATCAGCGCGACAGACATGACGATCATCACCGCCAGCGATGTCCCCAGCCCGTTTTCGCGGCAATTGATGGTCATCAGCAGGGCTGGCGCGCCAAGCACGAGCAGCACGTTGGCAATGTTCGATCCGACCACGTTGCCGATGGCGATTCCCGAGACGCCGTCGAATGCCGCCTGCAGCGAGACAAACAGCTCTGGCGCGGAGGTTCCGAAGGCCACGATCGTCAATCCGATGATCAGGGGGTCGATTGAAAGCTTCTCGGCGAGGCCGACTGCGCCACGTACGAGATAGTCACCGGCAAACACGAGGACGATCAGTCCCGCGATCAGGGTCAAAATGCTTAACATATTAAGGAATCAACGCTCGCGGTTTGAATGGGCCCACACCCCATATAGGCGGCGCGCCCGCATGCGCAATGGCGCGGGTGTCCGCCGTCAACCGAAAATGTTGCCGCAATGCAACAGTGAGCGCTGCCCTTTTTCCGCCGCTGTGTTTCCACATTCCTGCTTCTCGTCCGCCGCATTCGATCTCCATCTTCAACCTCGTCGACGGCATGCATCCCAGTGCCGCCGGTGCTCAAGGTCCGCTGTTTCGTGTCGGGCCGGAATTAAACAAGGAGAATGACATGCGTATTCGTAAACTGGCACTGCTGGCCGCAGCCCTTTCCGTGCCGCTCGCTGGCCCCGTGCTGGCCGCGGACGCTATCGTCGAACAGCCACCTCAGCCGCCTGTAGCGGAAGTGGCACCTCAGGCCTACCTCTGGTCCGGCGGTTACCTCGGCGGCTACGGTGAGTACAAATGGGGCGAGTTCAGCGCTGTCCCCGCCCAGAATGCCAATGGCTTCGGCGGTGGCGTCTATGGTGGTTACAACTGGCAGTCCGACAACATCGTCTATGGTGCGGAAGCTGATCTTGGCTATTCGGGCGCCGACTTCACCTCTGGTGGCCTGACCGGCAAGCAGGGCTTCAACGGCTCGCTGCGGGCACGGATGGGTCTCGATATCAACCCGTTCATGATCTACGCAACCGGCGGTGTCGCAGCCACCAATGCAAAGCTGACCAATGCTGCTGGCTCTGACAGCAACACCCATGTCGGCTGGACCGTCGGTACGGGCGCCGAAGCGTTCCTGACTGAGAACATCACCACCCGCATCGAATACCGCTACACCGATTACCAGTCGAAGAACTACAATCTTGGCGGCACCAACGTGTCGTCCGGCTTCGACGACCATTCGGTCCGTCTCGGTATCGGCATGAAGTTCTGATCTTCAGTACATCCCAACAGGAAAGCCCGGACGCGAAAACGTCCGGGCTTTTTTGATTTCCGAAGGTGATTTCGAGCTCGCAGCCGGTCCGCCTGCTTCAACCGCGCAATTGAGCCAGTTGAGCCAGAATGCCGGTGTAATTGTCGGTTCCCTGTGCGCCGGTTACCAGGTGCTTGCGATCAAACACCATGGCCGGCACGCCGCGGATTCCCTGCTGCACCCAGAAGCTCTCCGCCTGCCGCACGTCCTGGGCATAGCGCTGGTCGTCCAGCACGGCCCTGGCTTCCGCCGCATCAAGGCCCGTCTTGCTGGCGATTTCAACCAGCACCTCGGGATCGGACAGATCGCAGCGTTCGGTGAAATAGGCCGCAAACAGCGCCTGCTTCAGTGCGTGCCCACGGTCCTGGGTATCCGCCCAGTGAATCAGCTGGTGGGCATTGAAGGTATTGTACATCCGCATGTCGTCGTCGAAGTTGAACGCGAATCCCAGACTGGTTCCCAGATCGCTCAGCCGCGCGCGGTTTTCCTGTGACTGCTCGCGCGTGGCACCGTATTTCTCCGCGATATGTTCGCCAAGGTTCTGTCCTTCGGTGGGCATATCCGGATTGAGCTCGAAAGGGTGCCAGTGAATCTCGTGTTCCGTGCCCGTGGCCTCGAGCGCCTCGGCCAGTTGCCGGTAGCCGACGATGCACCAGGGACAGACAACATCCGACACGATGTCGATGCGAAGCGGCGCGGTTTGGTCAGTCATCAGAATTCCAGTGTTTGTTCGGTGAGTTTTCTCACAGATAAGACATGAAAGTGGAATTGCCACCGCGCAGGGAGAGGGCAGCGAGAGGATTGCGACCCGACTTTGAGGTCGCGGTATCCCGCCCGGTCACCCCGGAAGCGGGCAGGCCGCTGTTCTCAGCCTCAGGGGGCAAGAGGCAGCCAGAGCGTTGCCAGCACATAGGCCGCCCAGATTCCGTTGGCGAGCAGCAGGCAAAACACCGCGAAGGAACCAAGATCCTTGGCGTGCTTGGCCATCTCGGAATAATTGGGAGACGCATGATCGGTGATTTCCTCGACCGCCGTGTTCAGCGCCTCGATCGAGACCGTCAGCAGAAACAGCAGGCTGGCGCCGACATAGCCCCAAAGCGGTGCTCCGGCGTACAGGAACACGCCGGTGATCAGCACGATGGCGAGCACCTCGTGCCGGAATGCGGTTTCGCCCCAGAGCCGCCTGACGCCACCCAGCGAGTAGCGCGCGGCAGCGAATACATGGGCAATCCCGGTTTCCTTGTCCGGCCGTGGTGTCACGCTTTTGGCAACATGTCTGCGAGTTCGGGAAAGCTCGATGCGAACTTGGCATGCCAGCGCTTGAGCTTCGGCCGGCCACGTTCCCATTGTCCGGAAAACCGCAGCGTCAGATAGCCGATCATCGCGGCGGCAGCGAAATGCCCGCCATTGGGCGCCTTGGTGATCCGAGGCAGGTTGGCCTCGAGATGGTCAAGCGCCCGTGTGGCCTTGGTCCATTGCTTGTCGATCCATTCCTGGTGGACGATTTCCTCGGGCCGGAAGCGTCGCTCGTACATGATCGCCAGCAAGCAGTCGCAGATCCCGTCACACAGGGCTTCCATCACCTCGGCATCCGTCCGCTTGGCCGCGTTGCGCGGGTAGATCCGCTTGCCGCCTGCACGATCGATGAACTGCATGATGGCCCGGCTGTCAAAAACGGCCTGTCCCTCGTCGGTGAGCAGCGTCGGGATCTTGCCGAGCGGATTGTTGCCAACCAGTTCGGCCGGCGCGGCATTGGTGTCGGTCAGCACAGCTTCGGCGTTGATGCCGGCATGTTTCGCGGCCATCCGCACCTTGGCCGAATAAGGGGATGCAGGCGAGTAGAGGATTTTCATGGTTTTCTTCTCTTCTTCTTGTGACACGACCCGCTTCGGTCAGTCCGGTTCGGGGACGGTGAGATTTTTGATTTTGCAGCCGGCCCGGTCAACCTCGGGGCATGCACGATAGTCAAGTGACGGGGTCATGCAGATGCGGATCTCTCGCAGATAGCCGCGCTCGCAACGTACGGCAATGGTGTCGCGCTTCATGCCGGGGTTGGCGGCGATGAAGGCGTCTTCGGCTTCGAGTGCGTCGATCTCGGCGGGAAGCGTCTCGAGCGCGAACGCCGCCGGTATGCTCACCCGCTCACGCGCTGCACGCAGCGTTTTGAGATAGTCGGCCTGGGAAAGCCCCGAACAGGACCCGTGCTTGCGCCACTGGTGGCCGATCAACCCCATCGTCGGCACGATGTCGAGATAGTCCCGGCCCAGGCTTGAAGGCACCCGGTCAGGTTCGCGGCTCGGGCAGAACTCCGGGTAGCCCGTTTCATATTGCGGCCAGAGACCGTGCACCACAAAGCCCAGGTCGCGGTCTTCGGCGCATTGCTGGCGGTTGGCGCGGTCACCTTCGACCAGGCAATAGGCTGGCGACCAGGACAGCGCGAGCACGTAGAAATCAAATCCCGATCCGGCAGGCGCGGTCCGGTTCGCGCCGGTTGTTTCCGCCCGCGCCGGCGGTGCGCCATCATCCGTGCAGGCCACGGCCAGCATCAGCACCGGCAAGGCAAGCAGGATCCGGATCAGGGTGGCTCCCGTCATGGCCCGGTCAGCGAACCGACCTGCACCAGGCTCCGTGAACCTTGAGCGGATCGAGCCCGGATATGCAGAACTCGAGATTGTCTCGCAAACCGGCAAAACCCTGGCCACCTTCGATCAGCCACCAGATCTGGCGTTTGTGGCCATCGTTCATATGGGCGGTGCCGTGGCAGTAGAGCCGGGGGATCGACCAGTATTCGTGCCCGTTGCTGCTGCGATTGCGATGCACCCGTTCGATACTTTCAATGGCAAGACCGCGCTGGAGCACATGGCGGTCGGTCCAGACGAACCTGTTCTGGATATAGGAAAGAACCTGAGGCGCATCGCAGGCCGGGAAGTTGCCGCCACTGAAAGCCATGGCAGGGCTGGCGAAACTTGAAAGCAGGAAACCGACTGTTGCGGCAAATGCGATTATCAGGCTTTTCATGCTCATGACCGGTCCTCCAAACAGGATGCGAGTCACGATATAAGATGCACGGCCGCCGATGAGCAAGTGCAGAGCGCAAACCAGTCCAACCATTTGGTCCGGTTTGCTGCTCTGTCCGGCAAAGACGGCCGGCGGGTCAATGACCCATCATCCCCCTGGCCATGGCCAGATGGTGCGGCTGGTGATGGCTGCCTTTCGCCATCAGCCCGAAGAAGCCGAGCGCTCTGGCTTTCTCCAGATCGTCTTCGGTTGCGCTTTTCACCAGAAGGATTGCGCCTTCGGGCGTTAACTCCGCCGACGTGCTCCACGGACCGGACTTGTCGAGCTCAGCAGCATGGGCGGGAACCATCGCCTGGATGGCCCGCAGCACTGCGCCTTCGCCCTCGACCCTGAACCGGATGGTGTTTCCCTCAACCGTTGTGGTTGCCTTGGCATTGAGCATCAGGCTGTTCATGTCGACCAGGTGCTCGCGCAGCGCGGTGATGTCGACTGTCGACCAGTCCGTGTCCGGATCCTCTTCAAGCAGGGCGACGATTTCGGCAATCGCGGCAAAAGTGGACTGCCCGCCTTCCTCGGGCCGGGGCGCGTCGCCGTGGAGTGCATGCGCCTCGTGGCTTCCTCCGGCCATGGTCGTGGCATCTGACGCGGCAATCCAGTGGTAGAGCGGAATTGCCCCGGCCAGGATGGCGAGAACCGCAATGAGAAGGGGAAGGCGTTTCATCAAGTCATCTCCTGTGTTGCGCGGAGACTACGATGACCGCCGGTTGCCGAAATATGATTTCAATCATATTCTCTCGGCCATGTTGCCATACCCGTTTGATCTTCTGCCACCTTCCGCCTCGACCCCGCGATCGGTGAAGAAAGGCATTGCCCTGTTTCACCGCGACGATCCCGCGACCGCGATGTATCAAGTCATCTCCGGGCAGGTGCATCTGCTCAGGCACACCAGGCAGGGCGACGAGGTGATCATTCACCGTGCCCATGGTGATGAAAGCTTTGCCGAGGCGGCGCTGTTTTCAGCCGGCTACCATTGCGACGCCGTGGCCGCCGCTGACAGCGAGTTGCTTCGTATCGACAAGACCGCCGTGCTTGAGCGGATGAAACAGGATCCCGACTTCGCAATGGCGATTTCCGCCCGGTTCGCCGGACAGATCCAGAATTACCGCCGCCGGCTGGAAATCATCGCCATCCGGGATGCCAAAGCCCGTGTCTTCGCCGCGGTGGCCGACGGCATGCTGACCGGAAGCATCAAGCCGGCTGCCGCACAGATCGGGCTGACCCATGAGGCCATGTACC
Source organism: Parahoeflea alexandrii (assembly GCF_024105735.1). GTDB lineage: Bacteria > Pseudomonadota > Alphaproteobacteria > Rhizobiales > Rhizobiaceae > Hoeflea > Hoeflea alexandrii. The sequence goes on from NZ_JAAAML010000003.1 coordinate 561,518, forward strand.
GGGCGTTGTCATCACTGGTGCGCGCCGGCAGGCTGGTCAAGACCGGTCGCGGCAGCTACAGGCTGAAAGGCTCAGCTCTCGCCGACCAGGAGCCGCACCTCTGAACCGGCACCCGGGCCTTGCGACAGCAGGCCTGCCAGTTCAGGCAGCACCTGCCGCAGTTCGGCTTCCAGCGTGAACGGCGGATTGATGATCACCAGCCCGGTCCCGTTGAGCCCCGGCGCGGTCTGGTTGGCGCGCGTGAGCAGACGCACGGTCAACGTTCGCGGCCTTGCCAGCGCAATGAGCTTATTGTCGAAGGCGCCAAGCGCGCTGTCGGCCTTGATCGGGTGCCACAGCATGTAGGTCCCGCCCGGAAACCGCCGCGTCGCCCGCGCCAGCCCGTCAATCATCCGGTCATACTCGCCGGCTTCCTCGAACGGCGGATCGATCAGCACCAGGCCACGCTTTTCCTTGGGCGGCAGGTGGGCGCCGAGCGACAGCCAGCCGTCGAGCTCGATGACTCGTACCTGGTAGTCGCCATCAAAGACCTGCTTGAGCTGTCTGGCGTCTTCCGGATGCAGTTCGATCGCCGTCAGCCGGTCCTGCTTGCGCAGAAGCGAGCGGGTGAGTTTCGGCGATCCAGGATAGTGCAGGACACCGCCCTGAGGGTTGAGCGTAGCGACCGCCTCGAGCCATGGCGCCAGGAAGGCCTTGAGCTCGGACGACTGTTCGGCCTCGATCAATCGTCCGATCCCGTCGCGCCACTCCCCGGTCTTCTGCGCCTCGACCGAGGACAGGTCGTAAAGCCCGATGCCCGCATGGGTGTCGATGACGCGGAACGCCTGGTCCTTGCGCTTGAGATAGGTGATGATCTGGGCCAGCACCGCGTGCTTGAGCACATCGGCGAAATTGCCCGCATGATAGCTGTGACGGTAATTCATCGACTGGCGTGATGCGTCCCTGATTTGATCTGATCAACGCCCGCGCGGCGTGGCGCGGCGGTGCGAATTCTCTTATAGAGAAAGCATGAACGACGCGACCCCCATTGATTCCGCCGCCCGCGATTCCACTGCGGTCACCGCCATCGGCCATTCGGCCTGTCCGCATGATTGCCCGTCGACCTGTGCGCTGGAGGTCGATCTCTTGGCGCACAACCGCATCGGCCGGGTGCGTGGCGATGCTGCCAACAGCTACACCGCCGGTGTGATCTGCGCCAAGGTGGCCCGCTATGCCGAGCGCATCCACCACCCCGAGCGGCTGCTGAAGCCGCTGATCCGCTCCGGCGCGAAAGGCGAGGGCCAGTGGAAACAGGCAAGCTTCGAGGCCGCGCTCGATCTGATCGCCGAAAAATTCGAACAGGCGGAAGCGAAGTTCGGCTCCGAGACCGTCTGGCTCAACTACTATGCCGGCACCATGGGGCTGGTGCAGCGCGACGGGATCCATCGTCTCCGCCACGCCAAGCGCTATTCCAACCAGTTCGACAGTTTCTGCACCAACATGGCCTGGACCGGCTTTGCCATGGGGGCAGGGGCCATGCGCGGCTCCGATCCGCGCGAGATGGCCAAGTCCGACTGCGTCGTGATCTGGGGCACCAATGCGGTTTCGACCCAGGTCAATGTCATGACCCACGCCATCCGCGCCCGCAAGGAGCGCGGCGCCAAGATCGTGGTCATCGACATCTACGACACCCCGACGATGAAACAGGCCGACATCAAGGTGCTGCTCAAGCCCGGTACGGATGGCGCCTTTGCCTGCGCGGTGATGCACGTGCTGTTCCGCGAGGGGCTCGCTGACCGGGATTATCTCAACAAATTCAGTGATGACCCGGCAGGTCTTGAATCACATTTGCACGACCGGACGCCCGAATGGGCGGAAGCGATCTGCGGCGTGCCGGTGGCCGAGATCGAGGCCTTTGCGCGGATGGTCGGCACGACGAAACGAACCTTCTTCCGGCTTGGCTACGGCTTCACCCGCCAGCGCAACGGTGCGGTCAACATGCACGCGGCGCTGTCGCTCGCGGTCTGCACCGGCAGCTACCAGTATGAGGGCGGCGGCGCGTTTCATTCCAATTCGGACATCTTCCGCCTCGACAAGTCGCTGCTCGAAGGCCGCAAGCATTTTGATCCCGGCTTGCGCTGGCTCGACCAGTCCAAGATCGGCCGGGTGCTGACCGGCGATGCGGAAGCGCTGGATGGCGGCCCGCCGGTCACCGCCATGCTGGTGCAGAACACCAACCCGGCCAATGTCGCGCCCGAGCAGCGCAAGGTTATTGAGGGGCTCAGGCGCGAGGATCTGTTCCTCGCGGTCCACGAGCAGTTCATGACCGACACGGCAAAGCTTGCCGACGTGATCCTGCCCGCCACCATGTTCCTCGAACATGACGACATTTACCGCGGCGGCGGCCACCAGCACATCATGCTGGGCCCGAAACTGATCGACCCGCCCGAAGGCCCGAAACCCAATCACCATGTGATCGAGGAACTGGGCAGGCGTCTCGGCGTTGCAGACCGCGAAGGCTTTGGTCTCAGCGAGCGCGAGCACATCGACATCATGCTCGAAAAGCGGGGCCTGGGTGATTTCGACAGCTTCAGGTCCGGCAAATGGGCCGATGTGCAGTCGGATTTCGAGACTGCGCATTTTCTGAACGGCTTTGCCCATAAGGACGGCAAGTACCGCTTCCGGCCCGACTGGACCGGAACGCCGGCCGCCAACAAGCCGCCCAAACGCATGGGTCCGCAAGGCCCGGTCGAGCGGCTGCCGGAGTTCCCGGACCATGTCGAGCTGATCGAAAGCGCCGATGCCGATCATCCCTTCCGGCTGGCGACCTCGCCCTCGCGCTCGTTCCTCAATTCCACCTTTGCCGAAACGTCATCGTCAAAATCGAAGGAAAAGCGCCCGGAACTGCTGATCCACCCGGAAGATGCCGCAAGTCTCGGGATTGCCGATGGCGACAGGGTGCGTCTCGGCAATGTCCGCGGTGACCTCACTATGCCCGCAAGGCTCGACTCCGGCCAGCGCCGCGGCGTGGTCATCCATGAAGGGCTCTGGCCGAATTCGGCTTTCGAGAACGGCGAGGGCATCAACACCCTTACCGGCGCTGATTCCTGCGCCCCCTATGGCGGCGCCGCGTTCCACGACACGCGGGTGTGGGTCAATAAGGCCTGACGGTTCCGCTGCGCATTCATTGTTCGGCATTTGTGAACGAAGTTGCGCTGAAGCGTGGGCTTTAATGTCCGGTGCTCCGTTGCGATATTGGAACAAGATCAACGAAACAAAGTCGAGTTCCGACCATGCCTTCCTCATTCGACATGACCCGCCGTGCAGCCCTGAATTTTCTTGCCGCCGCGCCGGTTCTGGCCAACGCGTCAACGGCAAGCGCTGCACCGGTGGCGCCTTCCTTTGCGGTCACCACACCGATCCACATCCACTCCGTGTCGCTGCGGGTGCGCGACCTGGAAAAGATGACCTATTTCTACAATGCGATCATCGGCCTCGATGTCCTCGGTGCCGAGCCGGACCGGACCGCGCTGGGCAAGGATGGAAGAACGCTTGTCACCCTCATCCGCCATGTGGATGACGATGTCGACGATGTATCGACCGCCGGCCTCTACCATACGGCATTCCTGATGCCGACGCGCGAGGATCTGGGGCGCTGGCTGATCATGGCCTACATGAACGGCATCCCGTTTACAGGTTTTTCCGACCATCGCGTCTCCGAAGCGCTCTATCTCAACGATCCGGAAGGCAACGGCATCGAGGTCTATGCCGACCGCCCGCATCAGGGCTGGCAATGGGTCGACAACCGGGTTGTCATGGGGAACCAGCAACTCGATCTCGACAATCTGGTCGCTGGCCTGCCCGATGATTCGGACTTGCCTTACAGCGCGCCCAGCGGCTTTCGCATCGGACATATCCATATGCGGGTTGGCGACACGCGGCTGGCGCAGGACTTCTATGTCAAGGCCACCGGCCTTGATCTGACCGCGCTGATACCCAACGAAAGCGCCGCCTTCTTCTCCAACGGCCGCTATCATCACCACGTTGGCGCCAATATCTGGCACAGCCGCAATGCCGGCCAGCGCCCGCAGAACATGTCGGGTCTCGAAGACGCCGCCTTTTCCATCGAGCCTGCGCTGATGGACGGCTTGCGCCGGCGGCTGAGAGCCCACGGCACCGACATCAAGGAAACCGGAAGCACGCTCGAAGCGCTCGACCCCTGGGGCACCAGGATCCGCTTCATCAGCGGCTGAGCGCTCTGGAAAAACCGGGCGTCCGGTGCAGAATGCGGCCTTGAGATTCGCAGATGTCGCAGCGGTTGGGTTTCCGGGCTGAATTGGCTCCGGTGCCTTCCGTGGCCGACCTGCACTCTCGCTGCGTGAACATCGGACAGGAAAGGTCTTGGGCATGGCTGCCGCGATATCAACGACCACCGCATTGCAGGCCAAGGGCATGCTCTGCGATCCCGGCTCTCACTTTGACGGCCGCTACGAGGTTGAGCGCAAGCACCGCGTCCATTCGCTTGAGCCGTTTCGATCTAAAATCCTGTCCATGGGAGCGGTTCCTTTCACTCTCGGCAACGTCGAAACCGACATCTTTCTCGATCAGCCCGATGGCCGGCTTGCGTCGAACGATCAGCAGCAGGTGGTGCGCCTGATGCAGCCCTCGGGCCGGGTCCTGTGGATCTGCAAGGGGCCTGGATCCGATCGTTGCGTGGCGATGGATCTCGATGGCTCGGAGAAAGCGCTGGAGATGCTCTCGGCGCTTGGCTTTGTCGAGACCGGGAGGCTGGTCAAGCAGCGCGATATCTATTTTGCCGGAGACTTTCACATTACGCTTGACCGGCTCGAAGGGCTCGGCTGCTTTGTCGAGATTGCCGTGATGACCGATGCTGCCGACAGCCTGTCTTACTGGGCAACCCGTATCGGGGAGTTCGCGGACGGGCTTGGTCTGGATGCCGCACAGGCAGAGGAAAGATCTTACCGCGCCATGATGACGGGGAAGGACGGGGTTGGGGATTTGCCGCAGACTTAGGCGGCTTCGCTGTCGCCCTGCGCCTTGAGCGCCCGTCGCAGCTGACCGAGCAGCGAATGCATCTGGGCGAATTGCTCCACTGACAACCCGAAGGCTTCGGCCACGCAGCCGGGTACGTGGCTTGCCTCCTGTTCCAGCGCGATGCCGGCCGGAGTAAGAAGCACACGCACCTTGCGTTCGTCGGCCGCATCGCGTTTGCGCGATACCAGCCCCTGGCTTTCCAGCCGCTTGATCAGCGGGGTGAGGGTGGAGGAGGCGAGGTCCAGCCGTTCGCCAAGCTGTCCGACGGTCTGTCTGTCCTGCTCCCACAGCACGATCATCACCAGGTATTGCGGATAGGTCAGCCCCAGCTTCGACAGAAGCGGCTGGTAGACCTGTCCGACCGCATGGTGGGTCGCGTAGATATCGAAACACAACATGGATTCCGGTCTCAGCCTGAATCCGTCCGGCAGTTTCACATCGACCATTCGGTTTCTCCCCTGTCCGGCAAACCTATTTCTCGCAGTCAGACGGCGCAATGACTTGCATCAAGCCCGATTCAATCATATATATCGTGTACGATTAAATCGTAAACAAAGGAAATTGACCATGGTTACGAAAGTTGTCTACAGCACATCGGCCACCGCAACCGGCGGCCGCGACGGACGCTCGAAAACCCACGACGGGGCAGTGGATGTCAATCTCGCCGTTCCCACTGAAATGGGCGGCCCTGGCGGCGGTGTGAACCCGGAACAGCTTTTTGCCACCGGCTACGCCGCCTGTTTCCTGGGCGCGCTGAAGTTCTACGCCGGCCAGCAAAAGGTGAAGGTGCCTGATGAGGCCACCGTGACGGTAACGGTTGGCATCGGCCCGCGCGAAGATCCCGGCTTCGGTCTCGACGTCAAGATCAAGGTCGATCTCCCGGGCATCGACAAGGACGTGGCCGAGGATCTGATCGCCGGCGGCCACAAGGTCTGCCCCTATTCGCACGCCACCTCCGGTACGCTCAGCATCACACCGGAACTTGCCTGAGACCTCCAGGCCTTGACCTTCCAGCGAACCACCGGGCCTTGCGGTCCGGTGGTCAGGCGTTAAGCGCCTTTTAGGCGCTTGCCACCACGCGCTCGAGAAACTCTTTTTCGCGTTCCGCGATGCGCGCTTCCTCGGCTTCAATGTAGTTTCGGGTGATCGGAGCCGTGGCCGCATTGAGCTCCGGATTGATCAGGATCTTCAACGGAGCCGTGGACGACGTGAAGCGGATCGCGGCTTCGGGGCCGGGTTCCTTGCCTCCGAATTCCCGGGTGACGCCCTTGGCGTCCTCCACCGTCAGGCGACCTTTCCCGATGGCCTTGTCGATAAATCCGTACAGCGAAAGCATGGCTTCTCCGTTCTGGCAGGCCAGGTTTCCACATGAACACACATCTCTCGGACCGCATGCGGCTAGGGAAGCAGGTCCGGCCTTTCAGGTAAAGGTCCCGGGTACAGCCGGGCTCCGCAGCTGATCGGATTGAGGGGCACTGACCGACCAGCCGAGCCGGAGTCAGCCGGCGAACTGGGCCCTGTTGTCTCCGCTCATGCGGACTTCGCCGCGCGCCAGCATCGCCAGCGCCATCGGGTAGATCCGGTGCTCGGCCTCAAGCACGCGGGCTGCAAGTGTATCGGGCGTGTCGCCGCGCTCCACCCGCACCGCTTCCTGCTCGATGATCGGGCCTTCGTCCATGCCTTCGGTGACGAAATGGACCGTGCAGCCATGCACCCTGCAGCCGGCGGCCAGAGCCCGCTCATGGGTGGCAAGGCCGGGAAAGGCCGGCAGCAGCGACGGGTGAATGTTGATCATCCGTCCAGCGTAGCGTTTGACAAAATCCCCGGACAACAGCCGCATGTAGCCCGCGAGCGCGATGATCCGCGCGCCTGACGCATCCAGTGCGGCAATGACCGCGGCCTCGTGATCCGCCTTGCTGGGATAATCGCTGCGCGGGATAGCCAGCGCCTCGATGCCGAACTCGCGGGCGTGTTCCAGCCCCTTGGCTTCGGGCTTGTCCGAGATCACCGAGACGATCTTGGCCGGAAACCCAGCATCCAGCGCGGCGGCGATCAGGGCTCCCATGTTCGAGCCCCGGCCGGAGATCATCACCGCGACCGACACTTTCGGCTGATCGGTCACAGCGACAGCGTTCCCTTGTAGACAACGCCGGGGCCGTTGTCGGCCCGCCGCGTCAGCCGTCCGAGCCGGATGACCGTCTCGCCCTCGGCTTCCAGCGCGGCAATAACGCGGTCCGCATCCGCTTCGGGCGTGACCGCGATCATGCCGACGCCGCAATTGAAGGTGCGCAGCATCTCCTCGGGCGCCACGCCGCCGGTCTTGGCAAGCCATGAAAACACGGCTGGAGACTTGATGGCGTCGAGGTCGATTTCCGCCGCAATCCCTTCGGGCAGCACGCGCGGCAGGTTTTCCGGGAATCCGCCGCCGGTAATGTGCGCCAGCGCCTGGATGGCGCCGGTCTGCCGGATCGCCGCAAGCAGTGGTTTGACATAGATCCGGGTCGGTTCGAGCAGCGCCGCACCAAGGCTGCGCGAGGCATCGAACGGGGCAGGGGCGTTGTAATCGAGCCCGCTGAGCTCGACGATCCGGCGCACCAGCGAGTAACCGTTGGAATGCACCCCGGAGGATGCAAGGCCCAGCACCACATCTCCTTCCGACAGCGTGCCCGAGGGCAGCAGCTGGCCGCGTTCGGCCGCTCCCACGGCAAACCCGGCGAGGTCATAGTCGCCATCGCGGTACATGCCGGGCATTTCCGCCGTTTCGCCGCCGATCAGCGCGCATCCGGCCTGCAGGCAGCCCTGTGCGATGCCCGCGACGATTGCCGCGCCCTGTTCCGGATCGAGCTTGCCGGTGGCGAAGTAGTCGAGAAAGAACAGCGGTTCCGCGCCCTGGACGACGAGGTCGTTGACGCACATGGCGACGAGATCGATGCCGACGGTATCGTGGATGCCGGCTTCGATCGCAACCTTCAGCTTGGTCCCTACGCCATCATTGGCGGCCACCAGCACGGGATCGGTAAAGCCTGCGGCCTTCAGGTCGAACAGGCCGCCAAAGCCGCCGATCTCGCCATCCGCACCCGGCCGCCGTGTTGCACGCACCAGCGGCTTGATGCGGTTGACCATCTCGTTGCCGGCATCGATATCAACGCCCGCCTGGGCGTAGGTGAGGCCGTTCTTAGGATCCGCCATCTTGGCTTCCCCTCCCTGGGTTTCAAAGGAGCATCATATGCCGGGGGGGGATGGCATTTTGCGGGCCATTCTGCAAGCCGGAGCTTGGTTGCAAAGCGAACAAACGTCGGGAAAAAGCTTTGCCCGCGTGCTATTGCGGTCGTGAACCATTTAAAAACCGCCGGCCAGTCTCCATATCGCCATCGTTCAGGATCGTTCGCTGCCCATGACGCTGCCCAATTTCATAACGATTGCCCGGTTCATAATGGTTCCGCTGATCATCCTTGCCATGATCAATGGCGAGATGCTTGCGGCATTCCTGCTGTTCATGCTTGCAGGCATTTCCGACGGTCTCGACGGTTTGATTGCCCGGCATTTCAACCAGCGCTCCGAACTGGGATCCTGGCTCGATCCGGTAGCCGACAAGTTCCTGCTGGTCAGCGTTTTTATCATGCTCGGCTGGCTCGGCGAGCTTCCAAGCTGGCTGGTGATCTTTGCCGTCTCGCGTGACGCTCTTATTGTCGGCGCGGTGGTGCTCTCGAGCCTTCTCGACAATCCGGTCGAAATGCGGCCGCTGCTGGTATCCAAAGCCAACACCATGGTTCAGATCGTTCTACTCATCCTGGTGCTGGCCGATCTCGCCGGCCTTGCTGAGCTCGACGGCATCGTCAGATGGATGATCTATGCGGTCGCGGGCTTGACCATCGCTTCAGCCAGCGCCTATCTCGTTACATGGCTCCGGCACATGGCCGGTGTGAATCAGCCGGACTGACCTTTGGCGGATTTTGGCGGCCGCGAACGGCCTGCAAGCGAGGTGATCATGACCACTCACATAGACCGTGCGGCGCTTCGCCGGCAGTTCTTCTTCTGGTTGCTGGCCTTTGCGGTCGTCGTCGCCTTCCTGATGGTGTTTCGTTCCATCCTGCTGCCCTTTATCGCCGGTATGGCGCTGGCCTATTTTCTCGATCCGGTGGCCGACTGGTTCGAACGCCGCGGGTTTTCCAGGCTGATGGCGACCTTCGCCATCCTGATCGCCTTCATAGCCCTGTTTGCCATCGCGCTGATCGTGCTGATTCCGATCCTGGTAACCCAGGCGGCCGATCTCGGCGGCAAGATTCCGGGCTACATCACCCAGTTGCAATCCCTGTTGACGTCGGAAACCACCCTGCTGCCGGGCTGGATCAGCAGTCAGCTCGATCAGATCAAGGACAGTTTTGCCGCGCTGCTGAAGGAAGGTGCCGGCCTGGTCGGCACAATCTTCCAGCAGATCTGGAACTCCGGCATGGCGCTGCTCGACATCGCAGCGCTGTTCGTGGTCACCCCGGTGGTCGCTTTCTACCTGCTGCTCGACTGGGACAACATGGTGGAGAAGGTTGATGGCTGGATCCCGCGCGATCATGTCGACACCGTTCGCGAACTAGCAAAGCAGGTTGATGCGACCATTGCCGGCTTTGTCCGCGGGCAGGGCAGCGTCTGTATCATCCTTGGTCTCATATATGCGGTCGGCCTGTCGCTGGTCGGGCTGAATTTCGGGCTTCTGATCGGGCTCTTTGCAGGTCTGATCAGCTTTATCCCCTATGTCGGCTCGATGGTCGGCCTGGTGCTGGCAGTCGTCGTGGCCATTGTCCAGTTCTGGCCCGATTTCATCATGATCGGTGCGGTGATCGCGGTTTTTGCGCTTGGCCAGTTTTTCGAGGGCAACATCCTGCAGCCGCGGCTGGTCGGCAAATCGGTGGGCCTGCATCCGGTCTGGCTGATGTTTGCGCTGTTTGCCTTTGGCGCCCTGTTCGGTTTCGTCGGCATGTTGATCGCGGTGCCCGCGGCAGCCTCTGTCGGCGTTCTGGTGCGCTTCGCCATTTCCCGTTACCTCGACAGCGATCTCTACCACGGAACCAGGCGACCGGCGCCGCTGACGGCCGGATCCGCCGACGACACCACGGGTGACTGATGGGCAAACCACCCGCAACCCGTCAGCTGCCGCTCGCTTTCGACCATGGCTCCGCTTCCGGGCGTGACGACCTGATCGTCTCCGACCGTTTGAACGCGGCGGTTGCGATTGTCGACCGCTGGCCCGACTGGCCGGCGCCGGTCGTCATCCTGGCTGGCCCTACCGGGTCGGGAAAATCTCATCTCGCGGGCATTTGGGCGGGCCTTGCCGGCGCAAGCCGGGTCAGCATCGACAAGCCCGATCCGATGGTTCTGGAGATCGCCACGCGCGCGCCGGTGCTCATTGAGGACATTGATCACACCCGGTTTGACGAAACCGCGCTGTTCCATCTGATCAATGCTGTCCGCGAAAATGGCAGCGCGCTGCTGATCACCAGTCGTGTCTGGCCCGCGGCCTGGCCGGTGTCATTGCCTGACCTCGCCTCCCGCCTGAAAGCGGCGACGGTGGTCGAAATTGCCGAGCCCGATGAAGAGCTGCTGGCCCAGGTCATGGTCAAGCTGTTCGCCGACCGGCAGGTCGTCGTCGATGACCGCATCATCCACTGGCTGGTGGCCCGCATGGAGCGCTCGCTCGCCGCGGCCCGCACCATCGTCGCCCGTCTTGATCAACTGGCGCTGGCCAGGGGGTCGAAGATCACCCGCGCGATGGCCGCGGAGGTTTTGGCGCAAATGGAGGCCGGAACGGACGACACGGAAGTGTCATAGTTCCTTCGTTCTTGTGCTATAGACGGTGACTTCCATAACCGGGGCGTTGGAGTGAATGATGGACGATTTCGAGGGGACAGTCGGGAGTGAACTGCGGATCGATCCGATCACGGCAGATATTTCTCCGGAAGATCTGAAGACCAGCCCGAAGCGCTTCATCAACCGCGAATTTTCCTGGTTGCAGTTCAACCGCCGGGTGCTTGAGGAGACGCTCAACGCCGCCCATCCGCTGCTTGAACGGGTCCGGTTCCTGTCGATTTCGGCGGCCAACCTCGACGAGTTCTTCATGGTGCGCGTCGCCGGCCTTGAAGGCCAGGTGCGCGAAGGCATTACCAACCGCTCTCCTGACGGGCTTTCGCCGAACGAGCAACTTGACCAGATCCTCGAGGAAATCGACGGCCTGCAGCTCGAACAGCAGGCGTCTCTCGCCATTCTGCAGCAGAACCTGGCGGCCGAGAACATCTACATCGTCCGTCCCTCCGTGCTGGTCGAAGGCGACTTGGCCTGGCTTGAGGACGAGTTCTTGCAGTCGATCTTCCCGGTGCTGACCCCGCTGTCGATCGATCCGGCCCATCCGTTTCCGTTTATTCCCAATCTTGGATTCTCGATCTGCCTGCAACTCGCCTCAAAGGCGGCAAACGAGCCAATGACGGCGTTGATCCGTCTGCCGATGGCGCTTGACCGCTTCCTGCGTCTGCCCGATCTTGACGGCGCCATCCGCTACATCACGCTCGAGGACGTTGTCTCTCTCTTCATCGGCTCGCTCTATCCGGGCTACGAGGTCCGCGGTTCGGGCACCTTCCGGATCATCCGCGATTCCGACATCGAGGTCGAGGAAGAGGCCGAGGATCTGGTTCGCCTGTTCGAGAGCGCGCTCAAGCGCCGCCGCCGCGGTTCGGTGATCCGTATCGAGTTCGATTCGGAACTGCCGCAGAGCCTGCGCGAATTCGTGGTTCACGAAACCAATGTGCCCGACAACCGCGTCGCGGTGCTGCCGGGCCTGCTGGCGCTCAACACCCTGTCTGAAGTCACCAAGGCACCGCGCGACGATCTCAAGTTCGAGCCTTACAATGCCCGCTTTCCCGAGCGCATTCGCGAACATGCCGGCGATACCTTCGCCGCTATCCGGGAAAAGGATCTGGTGGTTCACCACCCTTATGAATCCTTTGACGCGGTGGTCCAGTTCCTGTTCCAGGCCGCGCGCGACCCGGACGTTCTGGCCATCAAGCAGACGCTGTACCGGACGTCCAACGACAGCCCGATCGTCCGGGCGCTTGTGGATGCCGCAGAGGCCGGAAAGTCTGTCACGGCGCTCGTCGAGCTCAAGGCCCGCTTCGACGAGGAAGCCAATATCCGCTGGGCCCGCGACCTTGAACGCGCCGGTGTTCAGGTGGTCTTCGGTTTCATCGAACTGAAGACCCACGCCAAGATGTCGCTGATCGTCCGCCGCGAAGAGGGAAAGCTGGTGTCCTACTGCCATCTCGGCACCGGCAACTATCATCCGATCACCGCCAAGATTTACACCGACCTGTCCTATTTCACCTGCGATCCGGTGATCGCGCGCGACACCGCGCACGTGTTCAACTTCATCACCGGCTACGGCGAACCGGAAGGGCTCAGCCGGCTTGCAGTGTCGCCGCTCAACCTGCGCACCCGGATCCTCGAGAACATCGAGGCCGAGGTCAACCATGCCCGCGCCGGCCGGCCGGCGGCGGTCTGGATGAAGATGAACTCGCTGGTCGACCCGGAAATCATCGATGCGCTCTACGGCGCCAGTGCCGCCGGCGTCGAGATCGACCTGGTGGTGCGCGGTATCTGTTGCCTCAGGCCGCAGGTTCCCGGCCTATCCGAGCATATCCACGTCAAGTCAATCGTCGGCCGCTTTCTCGAACACAGCCGTATCTATTGTTTCGGCAACGGCCACGGTCTGCCCTCCGCCGAAGCGCTGGTCTATATCGGCTCGGCCGACCTGATGCCGCGCAATCTCGACCGCCGCGTTGAGACGCTTGTGCCGCTGGCCAACAAGACCGTGCATGAACAGGTGCTTTCGCAGATCATGCTGGGCAACATGATCGACAATCAGCAGAGTTACGAGATCTTGCCTGATGGCACCTCCCGCCGGATCGAGCCAGGCGTGGATGAGGAGCCGTTCAACGCACAGGTCTATTTCATGACCAATCCCAGCCTGTCGGGCAGGGGCGAGGCGCTGAAATCCAACGCGCCGAAACTGATCGCCGACCGTTTGGCCCGGGCTTCCCGCAGCAAGCGCTGACCGTCCATCGATTTGACCATGCCTGGCCGCGCGCACCGTCTTCTGTGCGTCCCGGCTCTCGCGAGGTCGGCTTCGGCCACGCGTTCCGCCGTCTCCTGGCGCGTCAAAAGTCGTATGAATTGTTGCTGGACAAGCCTGTGAGAAGTGGTGCTGCCGGGTTTCAGTTCCGGCTAATGCCATATATAAGGGCGCTGAATTGTTGACCTTGGTCTCGCTCCACTCAGCCGGAGCGCGTCGCCCTAACCGAAGAGCCCTTGGACATGGTGGAATCGGAAGCGCAAGGCCGGCTGCCGGGCATACATCCAGTTTCTGTCATTGATATAGGATCGAATTCGGTCCGCTTGGTGATCTACGAAGGTCTCAACCGGGCGCCATCCGTGCTGTTCAACGAGAAGGTTCTGTGCGGGCTAGGCAAGGGGCTCGTCGCCACCGGCAGGATGGACGAAAGCGGCATCGAGCGGGCTTTGGCCGCGCTCAGACGATTCCGCGCGCTCTCCGACCAGGCCCGCGCGTCGGAAATGCACGTGCTCGCCACCGCGGCGGCACGGGAAGCGGAAAACGGTGCTGCCTTCATCGATTCGGCGGAATCCATTCTTGGATGCCGGATCCGCGTCCTGACCGGTGAGGAGGAAGCCCGTTTCTCGGCTCTTGGCGTGATCGCCGGCTACTACAAGCCCGATGGCATCGCCGGCGACCTGGGCGGCGGCTCGCTCGAACTCGTTGATGTTAAAGGCAATGTTCACTCTGGCGGGCAGACCCTGCCACTGGGTGGCCTCCGGCTCGCCGAAATGTCCGGCAACTCGATTTCAAAGGCGCGGGCCATCGCCAAGCGGTCGCTGAAGCAATCGACTGTGCTGCCGGGCGGGGCGGGGCGGACCTTCTATGCCGTGGGTGGAACCTGGCGAAACATCGCCAAGCTGCACATGGAAATCACGGGTTACCCGCTGCACATGATGCAGGCCTATGAGATCGAGGCCAAGCCTGCGATCGAGTTTCTCGGCGAGGTGGCGGCGATGAAGCAGTCGCGGATCAGCGCCATCAAGGCGATTTCGAGAAATCGCCGAGGCCTTTTGCCCTATGGCGCCGTGGCGCTGCAGGAGACGCTGATCGCCATGAAGGCGTCACGGGTCAGTTTCTCCGCACTCGGTGTGCGCGAGGGTTATCTCTACTCCCTTCTCGGCGCTGCGGAGGCGGCACGAGATCCGCTGCTGACGGCAGCAGGCGAACTGGCAATTCTGCGCGCCCGTTCACCCGAGCACGCCCGCGAGCTTGCTGTCTGGACCGGCCGCATGTTCCCTGTCTTCGGTGTCGAGGAGAGCGAGGAGGATGCTCGCTACCGCCAGTCGGCCTGCCTGCTCGCCGACATTTCCTGGCGCGCGCATCCCGATTACCGCGGCCCGCAGGCGCTCAACATCATCGCCCACGGGACCTTCACCGGCATCAGCCATGCCGGCCGGGCCTATATCGCGCTGGCCAACTACTTCCGTTTCGAAGGTCTCAATGACGACGGCATGTCCTCGGAGCTTGCGGCGATCGCCGGGCCGAAATACCTCGAATACGCCAAGCTGCTGGGTGGCATGCTTCGGGTAGTCTATCTTTTTTCGGCTTCCATGCCGGGCATGGTGCCGCGCCTGGAATTCGTTGCCGCCGCGCCATCTGATGGTGACGTCGATATCGTGCTGAAGGTTCCGCGTGAAAGCGAGGCTCTCGTTGGTGAACGCCTGGATGGCCGTTTGCAGCAGCTTGCCAAGCTCACCGGCAAGCGTCTCGGTTTCCGGATCGGCTGACGGGCCCACAAGGTCTTGCAAGGTAAACCCCAGAACAGCAGACAAAGAAAAAGGCCGGGCGAAATTCGCACCGACCTTCCTGACTTGCCTCAACAAACCTGCCAGTACATCCGTGGTCAGGCTGGAGGCAAATTTCCTTGTTGATCAATATATGGGGTGGATCAGATCGATTGCAAGAGGGCACAGTGATTTTCCCGCCTGAACCGGAATAACTTTGCCATTCCGGTCAATCGTCGGGCTTGAAGTCCGAACTCACCGTGATCGCACTTGGACCGGTGGTAAAGGATATGTCCATCGGCGTATCGGTTTTCGAGGTCCAGCTATCGGTCTTGTAGGAATAGGTTGCTTTCAGATACACCGTGTAATCAACGCCGAACTGGATCATGACGTCTCCGCTGAGCATCAGCGTGAAGGTCTTGCGGACGTCACCGATCTTGAATTCCTCGTTGATCACATCCTCGCTGAAGATGGTCCAGTCCTGCTGCTTCCCGGACGTGTTGTAGACAAACAGTGTGTATTTTCGTGCCATTGTCGGGTCCTCCGAGGCGCCGGCCCGCGTGGCGACGGGCCGGCTTTTGCCGGAGCGGGGCTGGCTCCGGCGGGCGATTCACGGGGTCAGCACTTGCCGAACGACTTGGTGATGATCACCTTGCCAAGCACGCTGATGGTGACCGTGACGCCGGTCGGAAACGGGCCGGTGAAGCAGATGCTCAGGCAGGCTTCGGCGGCCGTGCCATTCGGGATGAAAGACGGGATCGGCAGGCAGACCGTGTTGCCGAGCACCGGCAGCTTCAGGCAGACCTTGCCGTTGTCGACAGTCACCTGGATGCATTCCGCGGCAATGTTCATGTGACCGTCATCGTTCGGATCGATCCTGCCGCCTTCCTGGTAGGTGCCGATCTCCGCATAGTAGCTGCGCGCAGCCTCGATCGCGGCGGCAACCCTGTCTTCGCTGAATTCGTGATACTTGGCCATTTTCTTCTCCCTGGATGGTGTGATTGAAGAACCCGGCCGTCCCTCGCAGATGCTGGGCAGGCCGGTATTTTGCCTAACGAGTGCAATTCATGGCAGCAGTTTGAAGGTAATGCAACTAATAATTGATTTACCAAGTTGCAAAACGTAATGGTTGTGTTTTCTAAGGGGGCTGTAATCTTGTAACTGCCAGGTGTCGCACAGCCGGGTTGACCTGGGCATCATGCCGCGCTGTGGTGTTGCGTAGGTCGGGCGGCCGTGCGACGCCTTTGCTGACCACCAGTTGAGTTGGAACCGATGCGGTTGATCAGACGGGAGACGTGAGTTTGAGCGCAAACAGTCGATTGAAGAGCCTTCGAAAACTTCTTGCCCATGCCCGAGAGATTCTCCAACTGGATATCGGGTTCAGGCTCTGGGATGGCTCCACGGTGCCCGATGACCTCGATCCGGCCGCCTTCGCCATCCGTTTTGCCGACGAGGGCGTGATGGCGTCGCTGCTGCGTTCACCCAATCCCGAAACCCTGCTCAATCTCTGGGTATCCAGCCGGGTCGACCTGGAGAACGGCGACATGTTCGACCTGGTGGCGCGACGGCCGAAGGTTCGCACCCGCGAGATCCGCAAGCAGCTCAGCAAGTTCCAGGTGTTCAACACGGCGCGCAAATTCCTGTTCGTCGACAGGGGCGGACCATGGCCGCTCAGCGATCAACCCGACGAAAAGCCATCAGATGGCAATGCCGAAGAGAACCAGAAGAACATCGCCTATCACTACGATGTCTCCAACGCGTTCTATGAACTCTTCCTCGATGACCAGATGGTTTACACCTGCGGCTATTTCACCGATTGGAACAATGACATCCACCAGATGCAGACAGACAAGCTGGAGATGATCTGCCGCAAGCTGCGCCTCAAGGCCGGTGAGAAAATGCTCGACATCGGCTTCGGCTGGGGCTCGCTGGCGCTTTATGCGGCGAAGAATTACGGTGTGCATGTGACCGGTGTGACCCTGTCCGAACGCCAGTTGGAGTATGCCACTCAAAAGGCTGAAAAGCTCGGACTGTCCGACCGTGTGAACTTCATTCTGCTTGATTATGCCAAGGTCGAAGGAGAATTCGACAAGATATCCTCGATCGGCATGCATGAAGCCATCGGCATCGACAATTACCCGACCTATTACTCAACCATACACCGGGTGCTCAAACCCGGCGGCATCTACCTGCACCACGCCATCACCCGGCCCGCCAAGAAGGACGCCAGAACCTTCCGGAAGAAGAACAAGGAATTCAAGCTTCTCACCAAGTACATCTTCCCCGGTGGTGAACTCGACCATATCGGCAACACCGTCACCATGCTCGAGCAGCATGGCCTCGAGGTTCATGATGTCGAGAACTGGCGGGAGCACTATCAGCGCACCTGCCGGCTGTGGCATGACCGGTTGCTGGCCAACTACCAGGCAGCCGTCGCCGAAGTGGGCGAAGTCAAGACCAGGCTGTGGCTTGTTTATCTCGGCGGCTGTTCGATCGCATTCGAGCGCAACACCGTCAGGATCTACCAGACCGTGACCACCAGGTCCGCGCGGGGATCCGCCGGCCTGCCGCCAACCCGGGCAGACCTCTATCGCCAAACCGACTGACGCGCCGTGGTCTTGATCAAACGCACGAAGCACGCTTTAGCACTTAAAGCTGCTGCATGATCTTCCACCTTGGATAGTTTCCGATTTAGGGAATTACGCAGCAGGACGAGCAGCTAGAGCTCGACAGCCTCGACCTTCTTGTTGGCAAACCGCAAGGCCAGCTCGCCGCGGATCAGCTTGAGCGCCCGCTCGCCGAACAGTTCGCGGCGCCAGCCCTGGAGCGCGGGAACGTCGGCGGCATCGCCATCGACGGCGATGGCTTCCAGATCATCCGAATTGGCGATGATCTTGGCGGCGACGTTTTCCTTTTCCACGGTCAGCTTCAACAAGACCCGTAACAGCTCGATCGAGGCCTGCGCGCCTTCTGGCGCCTGTTTCTGGCGGGGCAGGCGCGGCATCGCGTCCTTCGGCGTCTCGAGCGCCTCGTTGACGATCTCGACCAGCGTGGCGCCCTGTTGCGAGCGTTCCCAGCCGCGCGGGATGGTCCTGAGCCGCGACAGCGCTTCCGCATCCTTCGGCTGCTGCTGGGCGATCTCGTACAGCGCATCGTCCTTGATCACCCGGCCGCGCGGCACGTTGCGGGATTTCGCCTCGCGTTCGCGCCAGGCCGCCACATGCTGCAGCACGCAGAGTTCGACCGGTTTCTTGACCCGCATCTTCAGGCGCTTCCAGGCGTCTTCGGGTTCAATCTCGTAGGTCGAGCGCGATTCGAGCACGGCCATTTCGTCGGCAACCCAGTCACCGCGGTCTGCTGCTTCGAGGCGCGAGACCAGTTCGAGATAGACGTCGCGCAGATGTGTGACATCGGCCAGCGCATAATCGAGCTGCTTGTCGCTCAGCGGCCGGCGGCTCCAGTCGGTGAACCGCGAGGACTTGTCGATAGGCGCGCCGGTGATCCGCGAGACAAGCTGGTCATAGGAGATCGATTCGCCAAATCCGCACACCATCGCCGCCACCTGCGTGTCGAAGAGAGGGTGTGGAACCAGATCACCGAGCTTGACCACGATTTCGATGTCCTGGCGGGCGGCGTGGAACACCTTGATCACCGAGGCGTCCGCCATCAGCTCAAAAAACGGTTTGAGATCAATGCCTTTGGCCAGCGGGTCGACAATCCCTTCATCCTCGGGACCGGCCATCTGGATCAGGCACAGTTCGGGCCAGTAAGTGGTCTCTCGCAGGAACTCGGTGTCGACGGTGACAAAGTCGTGTTTGGCGAGGCGGGTGCAAAAGGCGGCAAGCGCCTCGGTCGTTGTAATCATGTCCATGTCTGGCATTTAGCGGGAATTTTCCGGTTTGTCTTGTGCCGGATCGCCATTTTGGATGGCATCCTTGTCACCTGGCTCGCTGTTGGCCGACTGGGTCGCCATCCGCGCGAACACCGGTGAGGTGCGCAACAGCGAGGCGAAGCGTCCGCGGTCCGGCTCGTCGGGCTCACCACGGACGATCCGGACGATTGTGTAGGCCACGAATGCGCCATGCATGGCACAGACATAGGTGAAGAAGGCGACCGCGCCGAACCAGTCGACCAGAACCGCCGAAAGCAGCGGACCGATGGAGGCGCCAATCGCCCAGAAGAACATCAGGCCCGAGGCAATCTGCACATACTCGCCGGCCTCGGCCTTGTCGTTGGCATGCGCCGCCGACAATGAGTAAAGCGGCAGCGTGAAGGCACCCCACAGGAAGATGCCGACGAGATTGAGCGCCAGGTTGCTGCCTGCGAACCAGACCATCGCCAGTCCGGTAAGGGTGGAGCCGGCCGTGGCCATCAGCAGCACCGACCGCCGGCTGATATTGTCGGAGAGATAGCCCAGCGGATATTGCAGCACGACACCGCCGATGATGCCCGCACTCATGAACGAGGCGATGTCGGAGACACCAAACCCTAGGCCTTCGGCGTAGAGCGGGCCGACGGAGCGGAACGAGGCGGTCGTCAGGCCCACGGTGATGGCGCCGGCGCAAGCCAGCGGCGAGACCGCGAACAGACGCTTCGGGTTGAACGAGAACGGCGCCGGCGGGGCAGGGTTGGATCGGTCGGCGAGCGAGACCGGCACGATCGACAGGATGATCAGCATGGTCATCACCGCGAAGATCTCAAAACCGCCAATGCCGAAAACCGGCAACATGTACTGCGACAGTGTCACCGCGCCGAGATCGACAAAACGGTAGATTGCAAGTGTCCTCGCCCGGTTGTTGTTGGTCACCTGCGCGTTGATCCAACTTTCGACATTGGCAAACAGCGAGGCAAAGCAGATCCCGGTGACAAGCCGCATCAGGAACCAGAAGAAGGGATCGATGACCATGACCATGGCGAGCGAGGCACAGGCAGCGACCGCGGACATGGCTGCAAAGGCCCGGATGTGCCCGGTGCTTCTGAGCAGCCACGGTGTCACCCAGCAGCCGACGATGAAGCCGAAATAGTATCCTGCGCCGGATAGCCCGATGACCGTGGCGGAAAATCCTTCCGCCGAACCGCGCAGGGTGACCAGCGTGCCCTGCAGACCATTGCCTGCCAGCAGCACACCGGCTGTAAAAAGAAGCGGGAAAAGCGGGCGAAGCGAATGCATTGCGGTCCGGACGAGAGATTGGCCTTCGCGAATCCTTACATGGAATTGTCCGGGCCGTCGCCCTGAAATCCCGCCACTCACAGCGCCGTTCACGCCCTTTCGGCTTGACAAACCGGATGCGCCATGCGCTTTTCCGCGCGATTTCGACCGCGCGCCGAAACGGGGATGGATCGCGTCTTCACTCCCGCCGATCCGCCGTTGTCAGCGCGACGCCCCAGCCTTGAGGATATCACAATGCATCGCTACCGTTCCCACACCTGCGCCGCGCTTCGCAAGAGCGACACCGGGGCCAATGTCCGGCTTTCGGGCTGGGTGCACCGCGTGCGCGACCATGGCGGCGTACTGTTCATCGACCTGCGCGACCATTATGGCCTGACCCAGGTCGTTGCCGACCCGGATTCGCCCGCTTTCAAGATCGCCGAGACTGTTCGCGGCGAATGGGTGATCCGCGTTGACGGTGTTGTCAAGGAACGCATGGCCGACACCATCAACCCCAATCTCGGCACCGGCGAGATCGAGGTCTTCGCCCAGGAGATCGAGGTCCTGTCCTCGGCCAAGGAACTGCCGCTGCCGGTCTTCGGCGAGCCGGACTATCCGGAAGACGTCCGCCTCAAGTACCGCTTCCTCGATCTGCGCCGCGAGACGCTGCACAAGAACATCGTCACCCGCACCAAGGTGATCGCCGACATGCGCAAGCGCATGACCGAGATCGGCTTCGCAGAATACGCGACCCCGATCCTGACCGCCTCGTCGCCTGAAGGCGCGCGTGACTTCCTGGTGCCGAGCCGCATCCATCCCGGCCAGTTCTACGCCCTGCCGCAGGCGCCGCAGCAGTACAAGCAGCTGCTGATGGTCGCGGGCTTCGACCGCTATTTCCAGATCGCGCCCTGCTTCCGCGATGAAGACCCGCGCGCCGACCGTCTGCCGGGCGAATTCTACCAGCTCGACCTTGAAATGAGCTTCGTCACCCAGGAGGATGTCTGGGACACGATGGAGCCGGTGATGCGCGGCGTGTTCGAGGAATTCGCCGAAGGCAAGCCCGTCACCCAGGAGTTCCGCCGCATTCCCTATGACGAGGCGATGCGCACCTACGGCACCGACAAGCCCGACCTGAGAAACCCGATCGAGATGCAGGCCGTCACCGAGCATTTCGCAGGCTCCGGCTTCAAGGTCTTTGCCGGCATGATCGCCAACAACCCGAAGGTCGAGGTCTGGGCAATTCCGGCCAAGACCGGTGGCTCCCGCGCCTTCTGCGACCGGATGAACTCCTGGGCGCAGGGCCAGGGGCAACCGGGTCTCGGATACATCTTCTGGCGCAAGGAAGGCGACAACCTTGAAGGCGCGGGTCCGATCGCCAAGAACATCGGACCGGAGCGCACCGAGGCGATCCGTGTGCAGATGGGGCTCGAGGATGGCGATGCCTGCTTTTTCGCTGCCGGTGACCCCGCCAAGTTCGCCAAGTTTGCCGGCGACGCCCGCACACGCGCCGGCGAGGAACTGAACCTTGTCGACCAGGACCGCTTCGATCTCTGCTGGATCGTCGATTTCCCGTTCTACGAATGGGACGAGGACAACAAGAAGGTCGAGTTCGCCCACAACCCGTTCTCGATGCCGCAGGGCGGCATGGAAGCGCTCGAGACCCAGGATCCGCTGACGCTGAAGGCCTACCAGTACGATCTGGTCTGCAACGGCTTCGAGATCGCGTCGGGCTCGATCCGGAACCAGTCGCCCGAACTCATGGTCAAGGCCTTCGAGAAGGTGGGGCTCACCAAGGCCGACGTCGAGGAGCGCTTCGGCGGTCTCTACCGCGCCTTCCAGTACGGCGCACCGCCGCATGGCGGCATGGCAGCCGGTGTCGACCGGGTGATCATGCTGATCGTCGGCGCCAAGAACCTGCGCGAAGTGGCCCTGTTCCCGATGAACCAGCAGGCCCAGGATCTGTTGATGGGCGCACCGAGCCCGGCTTCGCCAGCCCAGATGCGCGAACTGTCGCTGCGCGCGCTGCCGCCGAAGGCCGACTAGGCCGCAAGCAGACTCAAATCATAAAGAAGCCCGGGCAAACATCTGTTTCCCGGGCTTTTTCTTTGCGGCAATGTCTTGCCGGCATGTGGTGATCAGTCCTTGTCGTCTTGGGATTCCGCGGCCAGATCGAGCAGGTCTTCCTTGGCTGCGGATTTCGCAGTCTTGGTCTTTGTTGCAGGTTTTTGCGGTTTGGCTGTGGCGTTTTCCGCTGGCTTTTCAGCCGGCGGCTCTGCCCTGAAACGGATCATCTGTTGGTCCAGTGCTGGTGTGAGGCGGGCGAATCCGCACGCAAGGCCCGGAGCCAAATCGCTCCCGGTCCGGCGCGACACTGCGCCCGCCGAAGCTAACAAGCAACCTGATAATCCGCCGATGCTACTGCTTACAGCAGACTTCCACCGGCTTGTTGGCGATGATCTGCACATTGAGCAGATCAACCAGCGACTTCGGATCGCCCATGCCCGCACCCATGATCACCGGGACCGCCACCGGCGATGCCGGCATCGCCGTGATGGTGATGTCCTGCGGGTTGTCGAGATAGACGCTCGCGGCGGCGGCAATCTGTTTCTGCAGTTCGGGAATACCGATACGGCCGAGCATAAGCGGCAGCATACCCTTGAGCGCCATCCGCATCTGGTCGCCGGAAACACCTTGCTGCTTGCCTGCAAAGGCCAGCGCCCGTTCGGTCACCGAGGCATCCTCGAAGCGCACCGAGGCGGAATTGAAGTTCAACTGCTGCAGCATGCCGAGCATGGCAAACCCCAGCGCCTGCTGGGCTGCCTGCGGATCCGGATTGGCCGCTGCGGCCGCCTGCGCCTGCTGCATCGCGTTGATGAACTCGACAGTGTAGCCTGAGATCTCCATCGACATGCTCAGGCGTCCCACATCGTCGAGGTTCAGGGAGTATTCCTGCATGTTGACCGTGCCGGCGGTCGCATCCCACGCGGCGGAGAGATTGATATCACCGGTCAGGGTCTCGTAGCCCAGCTGTTGAATGGCATCCCTGGCCTTGGGATCATCGATGGAACTGAGGTCGATCTTCAGATCGGATCCGTTCATCCGCATGTCGACCTTCGAGCCATCATCCTGACGCTCGACCTGCATGTCGACTCCGGCCATCGAAAACACACGGACATCGTCTGTCTCGACGCTGATCTCGCCGGTTGAAAACCCTTCATAAAAAAGCATTCCTGCAAGCGAACCCGTCTCGCCGTTGCCCGGCACGCTCAGCCCGGTCATCTCGATACCTTCCACCGTGACCGTGGTCGGTCCCTCGTTGACCTCGACATCTTCGAACAGGGCTTCGCTGACGAAATAGCCGCCGTCGTCCTCTTCCTCGACACCCTTGAAGGTAATGTCGCCGGCTGCGATGGGGGCTTGTCCGGGCACCTCAATGCGAACTGATCTAAGCACAACCGTGCTGCCGTCGGGCTCGACCGCGGAAAAGCTCAACCGGTTGCCGCTCTGGCTGGAGAGGGCTGCAAGCTTGGTGGCGAAGTCATCGGCATCCAGGGCCAGTGCGGGCAGGGCAGGCAACGACAGGCCGGCCGCGAGCAGGGAGGCGGAAAACAGACGCTTGGGTGAGTATTGGACAGTCATCGGAGTTTCCTTCTGCTTTCGATGCGGCCTGGCCGGCCGTTGGGTCAGTGGTGCCGTGTTTTAATAAACTAGGTACCTGTCGCTGCATCGTCCACAGCTTTGTGGTGCGGATGAGGCCGCAAGGCGGTCCTATGTGCTCTGCTCCATCGCCGCCATCCGGCTTGCCAGGAACTGGCGTTCGCTTTCGTTGCCGCTGAGCTCGATGGCGCGCCGGTAGCTTTGCCGGGCGGCCTCGAACTGACCCGTCCGGCGCAGCAGATCCGCCCTGGCGGCATGAAACGGCTGATAACCGCCGAGCGCGGCTTCGACGGCGCCAAGAGCCTCCAGCGCCTGGTCCGCGCCATGCGCATAGGACAGTGCCGCGGCGCGGTTGAGCAGGTAGACCGGATTGTCCGAACGTGCGTGCATGGCCTCGTACAGAAGCACGATCTGGTGCCAGTCCGTGTCCGCGTGGCTCGTTGCCTCGGCATGCAGGGCACTGATGGCCGCTTGCAGCTGAAACAGGCCTGCGCGTCGGCGGGCGAGCGCCCGCTCAAGTGTCCGGCTGCCCTCGTCGATTTCGCTACTGCTCCAAAGGCTCCGATCCTGTTGATCGAGCGGGATCATCCTGCCGTGATCGTCAATCCGAGCCTGGGCACGTGAGTGGTTGAGCAGCATCAGCGCCAGCAATCCCTCGCATTCCGCGTCGCCGGGGGCCAGTTCCAGCATCAGCCGTCCCAGCCGGATCGCCTCGAGGCACAGGTCATGACGCAGCAGGTCCGGGCCTGCGGTCGCCGAATAGCCTTCGTTGAAGATCAGGTAGATCACCGAGAGCACCGAGTTGAGCCGTTCCGCCCAGTGATCCGGCTCGGGAATTGCAAAGGGAATGCCGGCCTTGGTGATCTTGTGACGCGCCCGCACCAGCCGCTGCGCCATCGCCTCCGTCGCATACAGAAAGGCCCGGGCGATCTCCCGGGTTGTCAGCCCGCACAGCGTTCTCAGGGTCAAGGCGACACGGGTCTTGCTGTCCAGCGCCGGATGGCAGCAGGTGAAGATCAGGCGCAGGCGTTCATCGGGTATCTCCGGCGGTTCCTCGCGGCTCAAGGCTTGCTGGTCAAGCTCGATCAGCAGACCGTACTCCTCCGCCTTGCGGTCGAAATTGCGTGCCCGCCGGAACCGGTCGATGGCTTTTCGGCGCGCCGCTTGCAGCACCCACCCTGCGCGAGAGTCCGGCAGCCCGTTGCGGGACCAGTGCAACAACGCCGATTCCAGCGCCTCCTGCAGACAGTCTTCCGCCATCTGGAAATCGCGGACATCGCGCAACAGTGCGCCCAGCAGACGGCCTGTCTCTGCGCGCGCAAGTGCCTCTATGGCCTTGCGCGCGCGGTCCTCCAGCTCGGGGACGTCGGATGCCATCCGGGCTATTCGATTTCCATGATCGGCCGGACTTCCACCGATCCGTGCTCGGCTGTCGGGATCATCGCGGCATAGCGGATCGCCTCGTCAAGATTGGCGCAGTCCAGCAGGTAGAACCCGCCAAGCTGTTCCTTGGTTTCGGCAAATGGTCCGTCCATTGTATCCGTCTTGCCGTTGCGAATCCGCACAGTCGTTGCAGTCGACGTGTCCTGCAGGGCTTCGCCCGCCAGCATGACGCCGTCACGCTGGTAGGTTTCGGTAGCCGCGCGGTATCCGTCCATGTAGGGGCCGAATTCCGGTGTGCCGTAATCCGGTCCGGCTCCGGGTGCCGCGTAGATCAGTGCAAGATATTTCATGGTCTGCTTCCTTTTCCTCGGTGGTTGAGGCCACAGCGGTATCCGCCGGGGCCGGAGTTTACGTCAAGGGGACGAACGGGCGGAGCCCGTTTCGACATCGGGCGTGAAAAAATTATGTGTCCCACTGGGCGAGGACGATGTTCACCATCGAAATCAGCATGGAGAGCCATGTCAGGGAACCACCGGCGATGCGGGCGGCGGTCACCGGCCTGTCGTCGAACAGGCCAAGCGGGTGAAGGATCCGGCCGGCAAGAAGCGCAAGGCCAGCCGCATGGGTCCACAAGGGCGCCGATGCCGAGGCTTCGGCAAGAGCCATCAACAGAAGTGCGATTGGAACGTTCTCGGCAAAATTGCCATGCCGCCGTATCCGCTCGGCAAGGGCCATGTTGCCCCCATCGAGAATGGAGATGGCGGTCTTTCCCCGCAGAACGCTGACATGGGCGGAAAGTCCCATCATCATCAGCGCCAGCGGCACGGAGTACAGTCCGGTCAGGTGCATCATCGGTGTTTTCCTTTGTCTCGGGTCGATAGTGATGTGCTTTCGATCGATCGCACTGTCATGTCGACGAACGGGCTTTCTCGAAATCGACAGACTGGCGGAAGTTTCCTCTTGATGCCGCCGATGCCGGCGCCTCTTGCCCCGAATCAGGGCTTCCTCTAATCCAGCCCCATGGGAAAAAGCTTGATACCGCCCGGCGGCGGCGATGACATTCAGGGCATCGACCTGAAAAAGGCGCTCGAGGAGCGCTATCTGGCCTATGCGCTGTCGACGATCATGCACCGTGCGCTGCCCGATGTGCGCGATGGCATGAAGCCGGTGCACCGGCGCATCGTCTACGCGATGAGCGAGATGGGCCTGCGCTCGGCCGGGTCGTTCAAGAAATGCGCCAAGATCGTCGGTGAGGTGATGGGTAACTTCCATCCCCATGGCGACCAGTCGATCTATGACGCGCTGGTGCGGCTGGCCCAGGATTTTGCCGTTCGCTACCCGCTCGCCAACGGCCAGGGCAATTTCGGCAACATCGACGGCGATAGTGCCGCCGCGATGCGCTACACCGAATCGAAGATGACCGCGGTCGCTGAACTGCTGATCGAGGGCATCGGCGAGGACGCGGTGGATTTCCGCACCACCTATGACGAGGAAAACAGCGAGCCGGTTGTTCTCCCCGGCGCGTTCCCCAACCTGCTCGCCAATGGCGCCACCGGTATCGCCGTCGGCATGGCGACCTCGATTCCGCCGCACAATGCCGCCGAACTCTGCGATGCGGCACTCGCCCTGATCCGCAAGCCCGAGGCCACGGTCGAGGACCTGCTGCAATATGTCGAAGGTCCGGACTTCCCCACCGGCGGCGTCGTTATCGACAGCCGCGAATCCATCCTCGAATCCTACCGCACTGGCCGAGGCGGCTTCCGGGTTCGCGCCAAGTGGGAAGTCGAGGAGACCGGTCGGGGCGGCTACCAGATCGTTGTCACCGAGATGCCCTACCAGGTGCAGAAGTCGCGGCTGATCGAGAAGATCGCCGAACTGCTGATCGCCCGCCGCCTGCCGCTGCTCGATGACGTCCGCGATGAATCCGCCGAAGACGTGCGCCTGGTGCTGGTCCCAAAGAGCCGTGCGGTCGATCCCAACCTGCTGATGGAATCGCTGTTCCGCCTCTCGGATCTCGAAAACCGCATCCCGCTCAACCTCAATGTCCTGTCGATGGGCAAGGTGCCCAAGGTGATGAACCTGGCCGAGGTGCTGTCCGAATGGCTGGCGCACCGCCGTGAGGTGCTGCAGCGCCGCTCCCGCCATCGCCTGGCGGCCATCGAACGGCGTCTGGAGCTCCTGTCGGGCTTCCTGATCGCCTATCTCAATCTCGATGAGGTGATCCGCATCATCCGTGAAGAGGATGAGCCCAAGCTCGAACTGATGAAGACCTTCGAGCTGACCGATGTTCAGGCCGAAGCCATCCTCAACATGCGGCTGCGGTCGTTGCGCAAGCTCGAAGAGCTTGAAATCCGCAAGGAATTTGATGGCCTGACCAACGAGAAGGCCGAGATCGAGGCCTTGCTCGCCTCCGACGCCAAGCAGTGGCAGACGGTGGCGTGGGAAATCGGCAATGTCCGCAAGACCTTCTCCAAGGAAACCGAACTCGGTGCGCGCCGCACCAAATTCGCCGAGGCGCCGGTGGCCGATCTCGCGGCCATCGAGCAGGCGATGATCGAGAAAGAACCGATCACCGTTGTGATCTCCGAGAAGGGCTGGATCCGGGCGATGAAGGGCCACATGGCCGATTATGCCGGCTTGCAGTTCAAGGACGGCGATCAACTGAAACTCGCCTTCCACGCCAACACCACCGACAAGCTGGTCATAGTCACCACCGGCGGCAAGGCCTACACGCTCGGCGCCGACAAGCTGCCGGGTGGACGCGGGCATGGCGAGCCGCTCAGGATCATCGTCGACATGGACAATGACCAGGCGGTGCTGACCGCCTTTGTGCATGATCCGGCGCGCAAGCTGCTTATTGCCTCGACCGTCGGCAACGGCTTCATCGTGGCTGAAAGCGACATGGTCGCCAACACCCGCAAGGGCAAGCAGATCATGAATGTCAGCCTGCCGGTGGAAACCCGGCTGTGCGTGCCTGTTACCGGCGATCACGTCGCCATCATCGGCGAGAACCGCAAGATGCTGATCTTCCCGCTCGAGCAATTGCCCGAAATGAGCCGTGGCAAGGGCGTTCGACTGCAGCGCTACAAGGATGGCGGCGTGTCCGATATCCGCTGCTTCGTCATGGAGGACGGGCTCACCTGGGAAGACAGCGCCGGACGGATGCACAACCGCAAGAAGGAAGAACTCACCGAGTGGATTGCCGACCGCGCACAGGCAGGCCGCCTGGTGCCCAAGGGCTTCCCGCGGTCCGGCAAGTTCAGCTGACCAGCCCGGTATCCCGTTCCATCCCGATCCGTCCAAAGCCCGGCAACTTGAGCGCCGGGCGCATCACGTCCAGGCCGAAGACCAGTCCGGCAAGTCTCAGTTCGAGGCCGTAGAGCGTGCCTATGGCAAACCCGGCATATCCACCGAGAGAGACTTCGAGATTGCGCCAGTCCGGCGTCAGCGTGACGAAATCACCGAAAGGGCGGAAGTCGCGGCCGACCGCTTCCGGCGGCAGTGCAAGCTCAAGCTCGGGAACCTGCCTGAGCACATGGGCGACAAAGGAATTGGAATTCGGCCCCGGCCAGATCCGGTAATCGCCAAAACCGGCAAACGGATAGGCCTCGACCGCAGCCTCGATCTGCGGGATCAGCCGGGCGGCTTGCCCGCCGTGAAGCGCCAGCAGCACGTCCGGAGTGTTGGAGTACCAGCGGCCGTCGGCGGGATAGGAATTGGTGCGGATCGGGCTGCCCCAGCCGACCTTGTCATAGCGGGTGTAGCGCACCGCATCCCTGTCCTTGGTCACGATCCAGCTGTGAACGGCGAGCGCGCCTTTTAATCCGCCGGTCCGCGCCGCCATCACATAGACCGCCGCTTCCCGGTCCGTGGAGGCCTCGGGCAGCAGCCCGGAAGACGACCAGTCCGCGGTTCGCCAGGAGCCCGGTTGCGAGCCCGCGGCACGAACGCCGAGCGAGGCCAGCGCCGGGGCGACGAAGCACAGCACGACAACAAGGATGATTTTCTTGATCTTCGACACGGGCCGATCCAGACGGTTTGAATGCGCGCAGTTGATCACTGCCTTAAGACCAGATTAGGGCGCTTTCAAAACTTTGACAGGGTCAGAGGCCCGCGTGGTGTTGGCATCCGCTTCAGAGCGGATGCCGCGGCGCCAGGCTGCGAACCGCGCGACGGTGCGCGGAAAGTTGCCACAGGGAATGCGCAACAAGCGCCGTGACGATGATAGCCCCGCCGATCAGGCCGAGCCGGGTAGGGGCCTCCGAAAAGATCAGCCACATCCAGACCGGCGCCAGGATGGTTTCGAGCAGGTAGAACATCGCCACTTCCGGCCCGGAGATGTATTTCGGTCCCGTCGCCAGGCACCAGAAGGCGATCGGGATGACGATAAGCCCGTTGAGCGCCAGCCATCCCGGATGCGGCAGGACAATGCCGCCGGGGCCGCCAATGATCACAAGACCGACCAGGCAGGGCACGATCGCCGCGATCAGCGGGGCAAAGCCCATGCCGGTGCGGGCCTTCCGGCTGATCGTGATGATCAGCGACAACAACAGCGAGGTGAACAGCGCCAGCCCGTTGCCGATCATGTTGCCGGCCTGCAACCCGTCGGAGACGATCAGGGCGACGCCGACGATCATCGCGGCCATTGCCACGAAGGTCTGTGGCTTGGGCCTTTCGCCGATCAGCAGCCAGCCCATGAGGGCGGCAAACATCGGGTTGAAGGCAAGGATGAACACCAGGTTGGCCGTTGTCGTGTGAAACACGGCCAGCATGAAGCTGATGGCTGCAATGCCATAAAGCCCGGTCACGAGAAGCCCGGTACGCCCCGGAATGATCGGGTCACGGTTGGAGGTAAACAGCCGCAATCCGGCCCACATCACCAGCGCCGCGAAAAAGGTCATCCCGCCGCGTGTGGCCACAACCGACCAGGCTTCGCCCTCCGA
Source organism: Parahoeflea alexandrii (assembly GCF_024105735.1). GTDB lineage: Bacteria > Pseudomonadota > Alphaproteobacteria > Rhizobiales > Rhizobiaceae > Hoeflea > Hoeflea alexandrii. The sequence goes on from NZ_JAAAML010000003.1 coordinate 591,560, forward strand.
CAGCTTGATCAGCGGGATGTCGATGGTCAGCGCCAGCCCCCCGAATGCCGTGATCAGCAATCCCTTGCGATGCTCGGCCGCCTGCTGGATGTGGTCGGACATGGTTGGCGGCCTTGCTGGAGGAACCGGACGGCAGTCTGGTTCTGGCTTCGGTTCGGATCGGGTTTGTGTGGGACTGGTTCAGGCGGGAAACAGGAGGACGAAGAGGTCAGGGTGCATAGCGCTGCCAACCCTGAGCCATCAGGTGTTCCTGCGGCTGAAAACGGGTCTTGTATTCCATTTTGCGCGAACCCTTGACCCAGTAGCCCATGTAGACATGCGGAAGGCCGAGCATCCGGGCGCGCTCGATGTGATCGAGGATCATGTAGGTGCCGAGCGAGCGTGCCGTCACGTCCGGATTGTAGAACGAATAGACCATCGACAGACCGTCGCTCATCCGGTCCGTCAGCGCCACTGCCAGCAATTCGCCCGCCGGATGCTCCTGCAGTCCGTCGCCCTCGGTGCGCACCCGGTATTCGATGATGCGGCTGTCGACGTGAGAATCCTCGACCATCATCGCGTAGTCGCCGATGCTCATGTCGGCCATGCCGCCGCTCTGGTGACGGCTGTCGAGATAACGGCGAAACAGCTTGAACTGCTCGCTCGAGGGTTCCGCGTGATACTCGGCGGCAATCAGATCCGCATTGACGGAGATGTTGCGGCGCATCGAGCGGGTCGGCTTGAACTCGCTGGCGAGAATGCGCACCGAGACGCAGGCCCTGCAGGTCTCGCAGGCCGGCCTGTAGGCAATGTTCTGCGACCGGCGGAAGCCGCCCTGGGTCAGAAGATCATTCAATTCCGAGGCCTTTTCGCCCACCAGATGGGTAAAAACCTTCCGTTCGCTCTGGCCCTCGAGATAGGGGCAGTCCGACGGAGCGGTCAGAAAGAACTGCGGGGAATTGATGGGTTGGTTCATCATGTTTGGGATTCGGAACTGTTCAAAGTCCATAATACCATGGCGCAAGTATCGAAAACGTCAACCATATGATGATCACAAGCGGTGTGCCGGCGCGAAGAAAATCGCTGAACCGGTAATGCCCGGGCCCCATCACCAGCAGGTTTGTCTGATAGCCGATCGGCGTGGCGAACGAGGCGTTTGACGCAAAGATCACCGCCGCGATGAACGGCTCGGGCGGAGCGCCCATGCCCTTGGCGATCCCCAGCGCGATCGGTGTGAACAGCACCGCGGTGGCATTGTTCGACAGGATGTTGGTTAGCACAGCCATCACCAGGAAGAGCCCTGAAAGGACGACGCCGGGCGACGCGCCATCCATAAGGCTGAGCGACGCAGAGGCGATCAGCGCGGCCCCGCCGGTGATTTCAAGAGCGGTGGCGAGCGCCACCGACGAGCCCACCAGCAGAAAGATCTGCCGGTCGAAGGCTCGGCCCGCCTGCAGGATCGAAAGACATCCGGTCAAGAGCATCAGCACCGCGCCGCAAATCGCTGCCACCACGATGGGCACGACGGAGAACGCCGAAAGCAGCACGATGGCGGCAAAGATCGCCACCGCGATCCGTGCCTTGCGGGATTGCGGCACGGCCTCGGCGGAATGCTCGAGCAGAAGCAAGTCGTGATTTCCCCGCAAGAGCTTGATCGCCTCCATCGGGCCGCCGATCAGCAGCGTGTCGCCCGGTTCCAGCCTGATGTCGGACATGGCCGAGCGCGCCATGCGGCTCTTGCGCTGCACGCCAAGCACCGAAATGCCGAATTGCGGTCTGAGGCCGGACAGCTGGATGGTTCGCCCGGCATAGCGCGAACCCGGAGAGATCACCGCTTCGGCAAGATGGTAATCGGGGCCCGGCGGAAGCTCCTTGCCGGTATCCTCCTGCGGGCCGTCCTCGCTTTCCAGCCCCGTGCCCCCGCGCGACAGTGCCTTGGAGAAGGCGCGCCGGGTTCCGGTTACCACAAGCGTGTCGCCGACCGACAGGGTGAGATCCTCAAATGGCGGCAGAACCGGCACATCCCGGCGCTGCAGCAGCCTGAGCGTCAGTTCGCCGAGCCCCGGGAACATCCCCGCCTTGGCGGATATGCCGACAAAGGGATGATCCCGCGTCAGCGTGATCTCGCCGATGAACTGCGCCCCGGACTTTGCTCCGGCGGACAGCTCGGCGACCCGTTCTGGCAACAGTCGCGGCAACACGCCAAGCACATAGGCGCCACCGACCAGCGCCAGGATGACGCCCATCCCGGTGACGTCGAAGAAGCCGATCTCGTAGCCGTAGTCGCGCACCACGCCCGCCACCAGAAGGTTGGTCGAGGAGCCGATCAGCGTGGTCATCCCGCCCAGGATGGTGATGAAGGACAGCGGTATGAACACCCGGCTCGGCGAAATCGACCGTTGCGCGGAGATCACCACCAGGATCGGGATGAAGATCACCACCACAGGTGTGTTGTTGAGAAAGGCCGAGAAGATCGCGGCACCGACCAGGATGAACAGGATTGGCCGGAATGTCGCTGCTCCGCCCATCCGGCCGAGCTTGCGGGCAGGCGCTTCCATGGCGTCCGTCGCAAACAGCCCCTGGCCGACGATCAGCAGCGCGATGACGGTCGCTAGTGCCGGGTTTGCAAAGCCGGCCAGTAACTCTTCCGCACCCAGGGTCGCGCCGTCGAGGCCGGAATAGGGAAACAGCCCGAACAGCAGCAGCACGGCCGCAAGCGAGACCAGCGAAACCGTCTCCATCGGCCAGCGCTCGGAGGCATAGGCAATGATGGTGGCCGCGATGATCACGAACGTGGCGATGAGATGAAAGTCTGGCATGGAAACGGGGCGACTCCGGTGGCGCTGTCTGCTGCCACTTTACCGCGCCACCGGCTCACGCGCCTAGGGCGAATATTTCAGGCCGCTCAATTCCGGCGCAACGGCTGAGGCGATGGTTGACCGAACATGAAACGAATCTTCCGGCCTGTCCATGCCGCCGGTGCTCTTGGCTCAGCGGCGTCCTCTGCAAGCCGTCAGCGCGGCAGCAGCGCTTCAACCCTTGCTTTCACCGTGTCGACCGCCGCGTGCTTGACCGGGCCGTAGCCGCGTATGTCCATTGGCGCGGACAGCACCTGGCGCCAGATTTCGGCTGTCTCCGGCGTGATTTCCCGCTCGCAGCGCGCCATCAGCGTTTCGAACCACGCGATCAGCCCGCGCTCCATCTTGCGCTCGGCGGTATAACCGAAGGGATCGAGCGCCGTACCGCGCAGGCCCTTGAGCCGAGCGAGCATTGAGAGCGCTGGCCGGATGGCGGGCCCGAAGGCGCGCTTCAGCGGCCGTCCGCGCGCATCCTTGCCGCCGGCGAGCAGCGGCGGCGCGAAATGATGAACGACCCTGAATTCGCCCTCGAAGCGGTCCTCAAGGCTCCTGCGGAACGCTGAATCCTGGTGGAGCCGTGCGACTTCGTATTCGTCCTTGTAGGACATCAGCTTGAACAGCGATTTTGCCGCCGCGCTGGTCAATCCGGCCCCGAGTTCGGCAGGCATCCTCGCCTCGAACCCGGTCATCCGGCTGCGATAACGATCCGCCCAGGCCCGGTTCTGGTAGCCTTCCAGAAACACGGCCCGCCGCGCGATGATGTTCTCGGGCGAGGTTGCGAAGTCTGGTTTCGGGTTGAGATGAGCAGCCAATGCCGAGGGGTCGGAAGCCATCAGCCGGCCGCAGGCAAGCGCCCGCTTGTTGGCGTCGATTGCGACATTGTTGAGTTCGATCGCCCGCATCAGTGCATCGAGCGTCACCGGAACCAGCCCGCGCTGCCAGGCAAAGCCGAGCATCATCACATTGGCATAGACGGCATCGCCGAACAGCGCCTCGGAGGCCAAATTGGCGTCAAACGCAGCCAGATTGTCAGCGCCGACGACTGCGGCGATGGCGGAGGCGCGGCTGTCGATGTTGAGATCGGCATCGCGCCTGAGCACCAGATCGCCGGTCGGCATCGACGCGAGATTGAGCGCGACCGATGTTCCGGCGCGGTAGGTTCCCGATGCCTTGGGTGACGAGGAGACGACCACATCGCAGCCTATCACAGCGTCCGCCATGCCGGTGTCGATGCGGACCTGGTTGATGGCATCCGGGTCGCGGCCGATCCGCACGAAGCTCAACACCGCGCCGAATTTCTGCGCAAAACCGGTAAAATCGAGAATGCTCGCACCCTTGCCCTCCAGATGCGCCGCCATCGAGATCAATTGCCCGACGGTGACCACGCCGGTGCCGCCAACGCCGGTAACCAGCAGGTTGAACGGCGCGTCAAGGCCTGGAAGCGCGGGCAGGGGGACGCCCTGCATCAGCTGCTCGATGTCGAGATCCGCCGGTTTCGGCTTGCGCCGCTCTGCGCCTTCGATGGTGACGAAGCTCGGGCAGAAGCCATTGAGGCAGGACATGTCCTTGTTGCAGTTGGACTGGTTGATCTGCCGTTTGCGGCCGAATTCGGTTTCCTTCGGCTCGATGCTGAGACAATTGGATTCGGTCGAGCAATCGCCGCAGCCCTCGCAGACCAGCTCGTTGATAACCGCGAATGTCTTCGGATCCGGCAACTCGCCGCGCTTGCGTCGGCGGCGCTTCTCGGTGGCGCAGGTCTGCTCGTAGATCAGCACCGAGACGCCCGGAACCTCGCGCAATTCGCGCTGGACGGCGTCCATTTCGGCCCGGGCATGGATGCTGATCCCGCCCGGGAAATCCGCAGCCGAGAACTTGTCCGGATCATCTGACACCAGCGCGATCCGCTCGACACCCTCGGCGCGGCAGATATGGGCGATCGCCTGAACGCTGACCGGTCCGTCCACCGGCTGCCCGCCGGTCATGGCCACGGCATCATTGTAGAGGATCTTGTAGGTGATGTTGGCCTTGGCCGCGATCGCCTGGCGGATCGCCATCGAGCCCGAATGATACCAGGTGCCTTCACCGAGATTCTGGAAGATGTGGTTCTTGCCGGTAAAGCGCGAGGAGGCCGCCCAGTTGACGCCTTCGCCGCCCATCTGGATCAGCGACGAGGTCTCGCGGTCCATCCAGCTGGCCATGAAATGACAGCCGATGCCGGCCAGCGCCTTCGAGCCCTCGGGCACCTTGGTCGAGGTGTTGTGCGGACAGCCGGAGCAGAAATAGGGCGTGCGCGTTGCGCCGGGGTCGGACAGCGAGACCAGCGGTAGGCCGGTGATTTCCGCAGACCGCGCGGCAAAATCCTCGCCCCGGAACACGCCGTCGAGCCGCTTGGCGATCAGCGGGACCAGTTGTCTCGGCGACAATTCGCCGGTCCAGGGGATCAGCCGCCGCCCGGTTTCGTCATGCTTGCCGACCATGCGCTGCGGCTTGTCGCCGGGCCAGTCGTAGAAATACTCCTTGAACTGGCTTTCGATGATGCCGCGCTTCTCCTCGATCACCACCACTTCGCGTTTCTCCCGGACGAAATCGAGCGCCGCGCGCCGCGCCAGCGGCCAGACCATGCCGACCTTGTAGATGTCGATGCCGAGCGCCCGGCAGCGCGCCTCGTCGAGCCCGAGCAGCCTGAGCGCCTCCATCAGGTCGAGATGCGCCTTGCCGGTGGTCACGAAGCCGAACCGCGCGTCAGTCACCCCATAGATCGCCCGGTCGATCGGGTTGGCATCGGCGAAGGCGAAGACCGCGTGTTTCTTGGCCTCCATCCGCTCCTCGATCTGCGGGCCGGGCAGATCCGGCCAGCGGTAGTGCAGGCCGGTCGCCGGGATCTGGAAGTCCGGCTCGGCAAACACGCGGTCAGGCTTGAGCAGGAAGGAACTGGCGCCCTCGACCGTTTCCGAAATAGCCTTGAAGCCGACCCACATGCCCGAATAGCGTGACAGCGCGTAGCCATATTCGGCGAACTCGAGATATTCGGCCACACTGGCCGGATTCAGCGTCGGCATGAACCAGGCCATGAACGCCACGTCCGACTGGTGCGGCATCGACGAGGAAACGCAGCCATGGTCGTCGCCGGCCACCACCAGCACCCCGCCATGCGGCGAGGAGCCATAGGCGTTGCCGTGCTTGAGTGCGTCGCCCGCCCGGTCGACGCCCGGACCCTTGCCGTACCAGAGCCCGAACACGCCTTCGACCTGCCGGTTCGGATTGGTCTCAACCTGTTGCGAGCCGAGCACCGCGGTCGCCGCCAGATCTTCGTTGACCGCGGGCAGGAACTCGATCGCGCCTTCCTTGAGACGCGCCTTCTGCCGCCACAGTTCCATGTCGAGGCCGCCGAGCGGCGAGCCGCGATAGCCCGAGACAAACCCGCCGGTCTTGAGCCCCGCCTCGCGGTCGCGCCGGGCCTGATCGAACAGCGCCCGGACCAGCGCCTGCGTGCCGGTCATGAACACCCGGCCGGATGCGAGCGCGTAGCGGTCGTTGAGCGTGTAATTGGATGGGGCGGGTGTGTGGAATGTCATGGGCAGCTCCTCTGTCCGTCACCATACCACTCCCACGCTGGCAGATCTTGCCAGATTGGCCGATTGCGGCCATAAATATGGCAGGAGTCTCCAACCTTATATCTTGCAGAGAAAAAATTATCCGGAATGACCAGAGAATCTGAAATGCCGCCCGCAGACCGGCAGATCCTCAAGGCGCTGCAGCAGGATGGCCGTATCTCCAACCAGGACCTGGCCGAGCGCGCGGGCATGTCGGCATCCGCCTGCTGGCGGCGGGTCAAGGCGCTGGAGGAGGACGGCGTCATCGAGCGCTACACCGCGCTCGTCAATCCCGAAGCGGTCGGCCTGGACTTCCATGCAATGATGCACGTGGTGCTCTCGCGTCACCAGGCCGGTCATGTCGAGAATTTCATTCAGGCGGTGATGGGACGCCCGGAAGTGCTCGACTGCTTCGCCACCACCGGCGACGCCGACTACCACCTGCGCATCCGCTGCCGCGATCTTGCGGCCTACAACGCGTTCCTGGAGGACTTCATGTTCGCGCTCGAAGGCGTCTCGACGGTGAAGACCAATTTGATCCTGAGGCAGCTAAAGCACGAGACGCGGGTAGAGGTGTGACTTACCCCCGCACCACCACGGTGCCGAGCAGCCAGTCGTGCACGGTCTGCTTGCGGTCGAGCACCAGCGTGGCGAGCAGGATGAACGGGGTCAGCACAGCGTTGAGCGCCCAGAACAGCACGCCGTGGACGACGGCCAGCATGAAATCGACCGGGCGGCCGTCGAGGCGCGCAAGTCGGATGCCCATCACCCGCATGCCGGGCGTGGCCTGGTTCGGCCCGCCCATCGACATGCCGATATAGGGAATGGCGACCAGCAGGAACAGCAGCGGGTAGAGGAAGAAGCCCAAGCCAAGCGTAAAGATGCCGATGAAGAAGATCAGCACCGCCACCGGTACACACAGCGCCAGAACGATGGCGTAGTCGATGAAAAACGCCAGCACACGCTTGGTGCGCACACCGTCATAAAGCGCGATATCATCGTAAGCGCCCATGGCGGGATTGTCTGCACTTTCGCGGATCGGCTGGCTCATCGGTTTCTCCTGTCATCGGCGCGGACAGGTCGCCCACGCTCAATCTGATGTAGGAACTCGAGCCCCGGACTTAAAGGGTTTCGGACGAGCCGCAGCGGATCACCAGCCGCCCTTGGCAAGCTGCCGGGCCGCTTCCGGGGCGAAATAGGTCAGCACGCCGTCGCAGCCTGCGCGCTTGAAGGCCAGCAGTTTTTCCATCATCACCCGTTCGCCGTCGATATAGCCGGCGGCGGCTCCGGCCTTGACCATCGAATACTCGCCCGACACCTGGTAGGCGAAGACCGGCAGGCCGTAGGTGTCCTTCAGCGCGCGGCAGATGTCGAGATAGGTGAGCCCCGGCTTGACCATCAGCATGTCCGCACCTTCCTCGACATCGAGGCCCGCGTCCCGGATCGCCTCGGTGGCGTTGGCGGGATCGAGGTAGTAGGTGCGCTTGTCGCCCTTGAGCAGTCCCGAGGTGCCGATCGCCTCGCGGTAGGGGCCGTAAAGCGCCGAGGCGAACTTGGTGGCATAGGACATGATGCCGACCGACTGGTGGCCGGCGGCATCGAGTGCCTGGCGGATCGCGCCGATGCGCCCGTCCATCATGTCCGACGGTGCGATGATGTCGGCGCCCGCATCGGCCTGGTGAACGGCGGCCGCGGCGATGATGCGCACGGTCTCGTCATTGACGATCTCGCCGTTGCGCAACACCCCGTCATGGCCGTGATCGGTGAAGGGGTCGAGGGCCACATCGGTGATGATCCCGATTTGGGGCACTTCCTTCTTGATGGCGCGTGTGGCCCGGTTGATCAGGTTGTCGGCTTCAAGCGCATAGGATCCGGTTTGGTCGCGGTGTTCCATTTCGACATTGGGGAAGGTGGCGAGCGCAGGAATTCCAAGATCGGCCGCCATTTTGGCCGCTTCCACCGCCTTGTCGACCGACATGCGGCTGACGCCGGGCATGGCGTCGATCGGCTCAAGCACATTTGTTCCGGGAATGATGAAGATCGGCCAGATCAGGTCATCGACGGTCAGCCGGGTCTCGCGGGTCAGTCGCCGCGACCACTCGGCGATCCGGGTCCGGCGCATCCGGCGGTGGCCGGTGATCTGATCCACATCGCTCGCCGCCGCAGCCTTCAGTCCGGCAGCCGTGTTCTTCTTGTCCTCGCCCATGTCTTTCCATCCCTTGGCTTCCGCTGCCCCGGCGTCCTCGCCAGGCCCGGTGCGTTCGTATCAGTCGCTTTAGACCGCACCGGGGGGCAAACGGTCAAGCCGGACAAATCATCCGGTCTCATCCGTGTTTGCCCACGGGCTTGCACCGCACGCGGCGGATTGGCTATGACAGGAGCCCGTCGGGGGCTGTTGTCACCCGCGCCCCCCGGACAAGGAGTTTCCTGAATGGCGATACTGCAGATCGGCACCGCCCCGGAAGTCGGCACCGGCGCGATCGAAGCCAGCTTCCGGCTGTTCGTCCGGCTGGTGGCGTTGAGTTCGCTGCTTGCAGGGCTGCACTATTGGGGGCGTCTGATCGGTTACTCCGATGGCGGCGTCTACCGGTTCGATCTTATCCCGTCCTACTGGCAACTGGCATCGGCCTCGCTTGCGGTTTTGCTGCCGGTGGCGGCGGTCGGCCTGTGGATGCAGGTCTCCTGGGGACCAGTGCTCTGGGTGGTGGCGGCCGGTTCTGAAATCATCATGCACCAGGGCTTGCCACAATGGTTCGGAGAGCGTCCGCTGCTGATTGCAGCCCACGCGGTGGTCATCTGCGTCTATGTCGGGTTTCGCATGGCACTCTTCGTCAAGCGACGCTTTGACGCCAGGCAGGTAACAACTGATTCACTTTGATTGACGGTCGGTGACGGGTAACCCGCTGTTAAGCTTGCAGTTTAAGTAGAATTTTAGGCGTATTCGATAGGGTCTGTCTCAAGGCGGGAACAAAAGCCGCCACAACAAACAGTGAGGCAGTCATCATGTCATATACCAATTCAGCTCTTGCGGCGGGACCCAAATCCGCAGTTGCAAACGACGAATCCGAGGCCCTGCGTGATCTCTATCTGGAATCACTGCAGCTGGTCGAGCGGCTCCACCGCCGTCTTCTCGATGTCATCAAGGACGAGTTCGACCGCGCCAATCGCACCGACATCAATGCCATCCAGGCCTTGCTGCTGTTCAACATCGGCAATTCCGAACTGACGGCGGGCGAGTTGCGCAGCCGCGGCTACTATCTCGGCTCCAACGTCTCCTACAATCTCAAGAAGCTCGTTGATCTCGGCTACATCAATCACCAGCGTTCGCGGGTCGATCGCCGCGCAGTGCGCATCAGCCTGACCGAGCACGGTGCCGAAATCGCCGAGACGGTAGGCGCGCTTTATGACCGTCACATCAATTCGATCGCCAAGGTCGGCGGTATCGGCGCCAGCGAGTTCGAGGAGCTCAACAAGCTGATGCAGCGCCTCGACCGGTTCTGGAACGACCAGATCCTCTATCGCCTCTGAACCGGCGGTCCATACCAATCCAGTAAAACGCGGCGGGCTCCAAACCCGCCGCTTTTCGTTTGCGCTCCCGGTCCGGGCGGCAGACGCCTCCGCCGGTGTGGAACAGTCGTGTCTCTAAATACAACTTAAAATATTTATGATTATTGATTGCAACCTATAGAATATAAGCCTAGCCTGATAAGCGGCATTCCGGCTCGGGAATGCCGATCCGGCACTTCAACCCAAATACGAGGAGACATCTCATGAGCCAGCCAAGTCCGGGCAATTGCCCCGTCCAGATCCAGGTCTATGTCGACACCAACGCGGCCAAGCAGAATTCCACCGCCGGCGTCTACATGGTCGACAATCGTGTCAACAGCGGCAGCACAGGCGAGGGGTCGCTCGATCTGGACACCAATGTATCGAAGGCCTCGAACGTCTGTTTTCAGGTCATCAACATCGATGCGACATCCGATGTGACGGTGGAGTTTACATCCTTCGGCAACTCCAATGCCTGGGGAACCCAGATACCCGCCATGTGGGACAACAATGCCAAGGTCTGGACCGCGCAGGCGGCCAACCAGGGCGGCAATCAGCCCTACAGCTTCGTTCTGCGGGTCGGAAATGCCACCCCGTTCCAGGTCAGCGTGACCACGCCGACGCTGACCGTCAGCTGATTTTCCAGACACCGGACAATCATCAGCCAAACCGAGGAAGGAATAGAAATGTCCAACGCCATGGTATTGATCAGTCAGAACAGAAAGCCGAACCTGAGAGCTCCCATCGTCCAGACCGCCGTCACGATCGCGCTCGACACCAAGTACCTCATCTCGCAGCCGCCGGGAACCAATTCGCGCGGCATCTACATGTTCGACAACCGCGTCAACAACGGCAGCAGCAACGAGGGGGGACTGGAACTGTCGACCGTGTGCAATGCCGGAGACATCATGAGTTTCGAGGTCATTGCCATCAATGAACTCATGGGTGGTTCCGCCGACACGGTGAAGATCACCGGCTTCAACGTCTCCCAGGGCAATGTCTTCGGCGGCAGCGAAGGCGCACCCATCCCCTATCATCTGCCGGGCACGTCGCCCGGTGCCTACTGGCTGGCCCAGGCGGTCAACGCCGGCCAGCAGGTCTACCAGATCTTCGTCGAGATCACGAGTTCGGGTCTGCACCCGATCGTCCGCGACATCACCTGGGATCCCTACATTACCGCGAAGTAGGATCCCGTAGGCCTTTGGCAATCAGCCGGCGCAACGGGCGCCGGCTTTTCTCATGCGGCGGCGTCAGCGCCCCCTGGTTTGGCACGATGGCATGAAGCAAGTTCGCTGCAAACAGCCGGGCAGGGTGCGCGCTGGGCAGGTCTCTTGCCGTCACCTTGCGGCATTGCCGAATCCGGAACATCAATTAGCCATATTGCCGTGAGACCGGATGTGCTAAGAATGGGGCTGTGGAAATGCGGTTTTCTCCGGTCGCGGGCTCACGCAAAAGTGTTGCGGCTTGCTTGAAGGAGCAGTTTTGGTCCCCATTTCTTAACGTTAACAATGGTACGAAAAACCGGACCTGACGCTAGAACCGATTGCATGGTGGATGACGCATGAACAAGCCAACCCGACCTGATACACTCTCCCGTCGCCGTTTTATCGGTCGCGCCGCAGCGCTGGCCGCTACGACCGTCGTGGCAGGTCCTGCTCTGGCTCAGTCCGCGATTGAAGATATCATCAATTCGCCGCGCCGCGGCACCTGGGACGACCAGTTCGACGCCAAGAGTTCGCGCTCTGTGGCAGCGACCGCCACACGTCACCCGATTGCGAGCGCCGACACCATCGCCTTCGTCGAGCGCGCAATCTTCGACTACCAGAACCTTGTCGCCCGCGGCGGCTGGCCGATCGTGCCCGCCACCAAGAAGCTGCGCATGGGTGTCTCCGAACCCGAAGTCCGCCTCCTGCGTCAGCGGCTGATGGCATCGGGCGATCTTGACCGCAACGCCGGTCTCTCCAATGCATTCGATTCCTATGTCGACGGCGCGGTCAAGAAGTTCCAGGCCCGCCATGGCCTTCCGCCGGACGGTGTGCTCGGCAGCTACTCCTACCAGGCGCTCAATGTCTCCGCCGATGTCCGCCTCGGTCAGTTGGAGACGAACCTCGTGCGGCTGCGCTCGATGTCGGGCTTCCTTGGCGACCGTTATGTCATGGTCAACATTCCGGCTGCCCAGATCGAGGCCGTGGAGAACGGCTCGGTGGCGCTGCGCCATACAGCCATTGTCGGCAAGATTGACCGTCAGACGCCGATCCTCAATTCGAAGATCCACGAGATCATTCTCAACCCCTATTGGACCTCGCCGCGCTCGATCATCGAGAAGGACATCGTTCCCCTGATGCGCAAGGATCCAACCTATCTGGCGCGCAACAACATCCGCCTGTTCGACGGCAAGGGCGAGGAAGTCGCGCCGGAAATGGTCGACTGGCATGCTGAAAAGGCGCCGGAACTGATGTTCCGTCAGGATCCGGGCAAGGGCAACGCCATGTCCTCGACCAAGATCAATTTTCACAATCCGCACGCGGTCTACATGCACGACACCCCGCAGCAGGGCGTCTTCAACCAGCTCATGCGGTTTGAATCCTCGGGCTGCGTGCGTGTGCAGAACGTGCGCGATCTCAACACCTGGCTGCTGCGCGACACGCCCGGCTGGAACCGCCAGGCTATCGAGGCGACGATCGCTTCGGGGGAAAACACCGAGATTGCGCTGTCGACTCCGGTGCCGGTCTATTTCACTTACTTCACCGCCTGGGCCTCTGGGGACGGAATTGTCCAGTTCCGTGACGATGTCTACCAGCGCGACGGCGTCGACGAACTGGCGCTGCGCTGAACCGGCACCATTGCTGAGAGATGATTGCTGAGAGATGATCCTGAAAACCGCCCCTTGCCGGGCGGTTTTTTGTTCTGCGCTGCACAATGACGCAATCAGGACGGCGGATATTGCCCTCGTCATGCGACGGGGGTAAACAGCCGCATCCGGACCGGAACACATTGCTCCGGATTCGAGCTAATCTTTGGACGTCGCCAGACCACAGGCGGACGTTACGTCAGACCCGAGCCATACCCCGAGTCACACAAGGAACCCGGAACATGTCCAACGCGACCGCCGCCGCCCGTTTTTCAGATGCATCGTTCAACCGCACCCTGGCTGATGCCGATCCCGCACTGTTCGGTTCCATTCAGAGCGAGCTCGGCCGCCAGCGCCACGAGATCGAGTTGATCGCTTCAGAGAACATCGTCTCTCGCGCGGTTCTGGAAGCGCAGGGCTCGGTGATGACCAACAAGTATGCCGAGGGCTATCCGGGCCGTCGCTATTATGGCGGTTGCCACTTTGTCGATATCGCCGAGGAACTGGCCATTGACCGGGTCAAGCAGCTGTTTGACTGCGGCTTCGCCAACGTCCAGCCCAATTCAGGTTCGCAGGCCAACCAGGCCGTGCTTCTGGCTCTCGCCAAGCCCGGCGACACGCTTCTGGGCATGAGCCTCGATGCCGGCGGTCACCTGACCCATGGCGCCCGGCCCAACCTGTCGGGAAAATGGTTCAACGCGGTCCAGTATGGCCTCGACCTCGCCACCGGCACCATCGACTATGACCAGGTCGAGGCGCTCGCTCACGAGCACAAGCCGCGCATCATCATCGCTGGCGGCTCGGCCTATTCGCGCCGCATCGATTTCGCCCGGTTCCGCGCCATTGCCGACGCGGTTGATGCCATCCTGTGGGTCGACATGGCGCATTTTGCCGGTCTCGTCGCCGGCGGCGCCCATCCAAGTCCGTTCCCGCATGCCCACGTGGCGACTTCGACCACCCACAAGACCTTGCGCGGGCCGCGCGGCGGCATCGTTCTGACCAATGACGAGGATATCGCCAAGAAGATCAATTCGGCAGTCTTCCCCGGCCTGCAGGGTGGTCCGCTGATGCATGTCATCGCAGCCAAGGCTGTGGCCTTCGGTGAGGCACTGACCCCGGACTTCAAGCACTACATCGGCAACGTTGTCCGCAACGCCGAGGTGTTGGCCGAAACTCTCGTGGCCGGTGGCCTCGAGATCGTCTCCGGTGGCACCGACACCCACCTGATGCTGGTTGACCTCAGGCCGAAGAACCTGACCGGCAAGGCGTCGGAATCCGCGCTCGGTCGCGCCTTCATCACCTGCAACAAGAACGGTGTCCCCAACGACCCGGAAAAGCCGACGATTACCTCGGGTGTGCGTCTCGGCACGCCGGCCGGCACCACCCGTGGCTTTGGCGAGGCCGAATTCCGCGAAATCGGCGCATTGATCCTCGAGGTTCTCGACGGCCTCAAGGCCGCCAACTCGGAGGAGGGTAACGCCCAGGTGGAAGCCGCGGTGAAGGAAAAAGTGGTGGCGCTGACGAACCGTTTCCCGCTTTATCCGCATCTCGGGTAAGCCGGTATGCGCTGTCCCTATTGCGGTTCCGAAGACAGCCAGGTGAAGGATTCGCGGCCAGCCGAAGATGGCGCCGCGATCCGTCGCCGGCGGGTCTGTCCCGATTGTGGCGGACGTTTCACCACCTTCGAGCGCGTTCAGTTGCGCGACTTGCAGGTTCTGAAGAAAACCGGCCGCAGGGTTCCCTTCGATCGCGACAAGCTGGCGAAATCCTTCCAGATCGCGCTGCGCAAGCGCCCGGTTGATCCCGAGCGCATCGATCGCGCGGTTTCGGGCATCGTGCGCCGGCTGGAAAGCTCGGGAGAAACCGAGATTGCCACCGACGAGATCGGCCTGCTGGTGCTCGAGGCGCTCAAGGCTTTGGATGATGTGGGGTTTGTTCGGTATGCTTCGGTCTACCGGGATTTCTCCGGGCCGGAGGATTTCGAGCGCACCATCGCCGAGCTGACTGCCCGGATCGCCAATGACAGTTCCGTCGGGGATATCTGACACGATGGCCGTGAGCGCGCGCGACCGCCGTTTCATGGCGGCGGCAATCCGGCTGGCGCGCTGGCACGAGGGCCGCACAGGTTCCAATCCGTCTGTTGCAACACTGATCGTGCGCGAGATCGACGGCGCGCCGGTGATCGTCGGACGCGGCGTCACCGCCATTGGCGGCCGTCCGCACGCTGAGCCCCAAGCCCTTGCCGAAGCCGGAGAGCTGGCGCGCGGCGCAACCGCCTATGTCACGCTTGAACCTTGCGCCCATCATGGCCGCACGCCGCCTTGCGCGGAGGCCCTGGTCGCCTCTGGTGTCACCCGTGTGGTGGCGGCTGCGACCGATCCCGACGAACGCGTCTCCGGCCGCGGTTACGCCATATTGCGCGCCGCGGGCATCGAGGTCGAGGAGGGCGTGCTGGCGCGCGAGGCGGAACGCGATCTGGCGGGCTACCTCAAGCGGCGCACCAGCAACCGCGCGCATGTGACCCTCAAGCTCGCAGTCTCTGCCAATGGCATGATCGGACGGCGCGACGGCCGGCAGGTGGCCATTACCGGCGAGATCGCCCGTCACCAGGTCCATGCGCTACGCGCCCGCTCGGATGTGATCCTGATCGGGGTCGGCACCGCCATCAATGATGATCCCGAGCTGACCTGCCGGCTTCCGGGGCTGGAAGACCGGTCTCCGGTCCGCCTTGTCCTTGATACCCAACTCAGACTGCCGGCCGGGTCCCGGCTTGTGGCAACGGCGCGGGATGTTCCCCTGTGGATTGCCACTGCCGCCGCTCCGGATGATCCGCGCCGGGCCGAGCTCGCTGAACTGGGCGTGGAATTCCTCGCCTGCGACGCCCATGACGGGCGCATCGCGCTGCCGGAACTGCTCGAGGATATCGCGGCCCGCGGCCTCTCGACGGTATTCGTCGAAGGCGGCGCCGATGTCGCCCGCACCTTTCTGGCCGAGGATCTTGTCGACCGCCTGATCCTGTTGACGGGTGAGGGGAGTGTTGACGGCGATGCGGTGAACGCACCGGTCACCAGGACCACCATCCCCGAGGCTTTCCGGCTGGTCGCTTCCATGACATACGGGACCGACCAGATGGATGAATACGAAAGGGCCTGACACCATGTTTACCGGCATCATCACCGATATCGGCCGTGTGGCCGCAGTGACCGAGCGCGATCAGGGCGTGAGCCTGCGCATCGAAACCGCCTGGGATCCGGCCGGCATCGATATCGGCGCCTCGATTGCCTGTTCGGGGGTTTGCCTCACGGTGACCGCACTGCCGGCCGACGGTGAGAATTCCCGCTGGTTCGAGGTCGAGGCCTGGGAGGAGGCGCTGCGGCTGACCTCCATCGGGACATGGGCAGCCGGCACCAGGATCAATCTCGAGCGCTCGCTGAAAATCGGCGACGAACTCGGCGGCCACATGGTCTCCGGCCATATCGACGGTCAGGCCGAAATCATTGCCATCAGGGACGAGGGCGAAGCCCGCCGTTTCACCCTGCGTGCGCCGGGTGAATTGTCCCGGTTCATCGCGCCCAAGGGGTCTGTGGCGCTTGACGGAACGTCGCTGACGGTCAATGCCGTCGATCAGACCGATTTCGACGTTCTCCTGATCCGGCATTCGCTGATGGTCACCACCTGGGGTGAACGCGAAGTTGGCGATCGCGTCAATCTCGAGGTGGACCAGATGGCGCGCTATGCCGCGCGTCTCGCCGAAACCGCCAAGCCCGTCTGATTTCGGTTTTCACCACTGACCGGGTCAGCGCGGGAACGGGTCTTCGCCGAGGCGGAACCGGGCGGCCAGATGTAGGCCGAACACCGCAAAGACATGCATCAGCCACAATGAATCGTTGCGCGCCAGGAAAAATGTCTCCAGGAAAGACAGCAGCGCCGCGAAGACGATGATCATGAAGAACATGTCGGCGATCTTCCTGTTACCCGGTATTTTTCGTGCTTTGGCGTAGTTGAACATTGGCCCGATGAACAGCACCCAGAGCAGCACCGCGCCGCCGATGATCCCGAGATTGAGCACGATATCGAGATAGTTGTTGTGACCGTGAACGATGAAACGGTAGTCCCAGGCCGATTCAAAGGGCTTGTCGAGCAGGAAGACGTTGTCGGTGCTCCAGAAATTGTAAAGGCCGAAACCCGTCCAAGGCTGTTCGGGTATCTTTGACAGGCTGAACTCCCAAAGGGTCGTGCGCCCGGTATAGGTGCGGTCACCGAGCAGATCCTCGATCAGATAGGAAATGCGCCCGCTGTAGAGCGAGCCCAACGTCGCCGCCGCCACACCGGCGAGAGTGACCAGAAAGGCCAGGATGGCCGCCCCGCTGCGCCCGAACAGGCCGGCCATCATCACGATCATGATCGACAGCGGAAAAAAGCCGCTGGTGGTTTTCGATCCGGTCTTGAGCACGAACAGCGCGCCGGCGAGGAAGATGATCAGGCCACCGAGGCGATGACCCGTTCGCATCAGATAAATGCCGAAAATGGCAATCACGCACATCACCGGGCCGGCAACGTTCTTGTGGCTGAAATGACCGCGCCACAACCCGGCATGCTGGGGCTCATAGGCGTCGTAACCGTGGGTGGCCAGATCCGGCACCACCACCAGTCCGCCATAGGACATGGCGAGCGCAGCCGCCGCTCCGGCAAGCAGGGCGATCTGGAAATCCCGCTCGCTGCGCGGCAGCGCAATCGTAGAGAACGCGATGAACATGCCGATAACGGTGAGCACCACGGCACGGATCATCGAGTCCGGATCCGGTGCCTTTGCCACCGAATAGGCAAGGATGACGGCCAGCATCAGGTAGCTTGGCGTGAGCAGGCTTGCGAGCACTTTTCGGCTTGCCAGGCACATCATTGCCACGGCAAACACCAGGCCCGCTGCCAGAAAGCCGATCTGGTTGACGATGCTGCCGCCGTCCCCGCCGGTTTCGCTGACCAGGCTGGAACTGACAAAGGGTCGAAGCGAGATCAGCATCAGCGCCATGCCGGCCGCCGACAGCACGATTGCCGACAGCCGCAGAAGCCCGGGCGTGATGATACCGGGCCGGGAAAAATCGAGACCGTGCTGCAGCGGAGAAAGGGCCGCACGCCGCAATGGGCCGGAAGTGAAGGAAGGTGCGTGGCGCATGCCGTTGCCCGGGCGAGAGGTGTCAGGCTCCGAGCATCCGCATTTATGGTTAACCGACGGTAAATTTCTCCTCGAAGGCGCATGAGGTGGCAGGTCTTGAGGAGAGGCGAATGCACCCCCGGTCTCCTCAGTTCTTTGCGTCTGCCCCAACCTCCGTCTTGGCGCCGCTGTCCGGATCGCCAAGCAGCGCCAGCGCCTCCGATCCCTTCGGGCAGAGGCCGTAAATCCCGGTCGCCAACCGCTCGAACCAGCCGTAGTGATTGTCGGCCATCAGCGTTCTCGCCCGGTCCACACCGGAGGCCTTGGCAACAAGCGCGGCCTTGGTCGGGCCGAGCTCGGAGAGCACCCGTGCGCAGCGCAGCGCATCCTGCCGGTAGGCGGTCATCAGGCCCTGGCGTGTCGCGCCGCCGGAATTGGGATCGCCTGTGCGCTTGGCGAACTCCTTCAGCAGCCGTGCCTTCTTGATGTTGGATTTCCTTGGCTTGTAGGGCGCCGGATCGGCATGCACCTCCACCAGCCCATCTTTCAGCCGCACCGTCATCAGCCCGAGCCCAAGCCGGCGGCAGAGCGATGTATTGGCGGCGATCGCCTTCTGGAACGCCCGCCCTGTCCCGCGCGGCACAGCGATATAGACCACATCGGTGATCGCTTGCCTTTCGATGCCCTGGTGAAACAACGACAGCGAGAACCCGGTTTTCAGTTCCACGACAAGCGGATCCTCATCGGCGCGGACGGCGACGATATCCGCCGCCCCGATCTCGCCCTTGACCGCATAGCCCTGGCTTTCGAGCAGGGCCTTGACCGGCGGATAAAGGTCGGTTTCTCGGGGTTTGGCTGCGCTCATGATTGCCTGCATAGCGGAGTCGTTTCGTTCCGCAAAGGTGCCGACGCGATCCAGCGTGCGGGACGAACATGGAAAGGCATTCGGCAGCAACTGCCGTACGCACGGGCCGCGGAAGCGGACAAAAGGCCGCTGGAACCAGCCAAACAGCCATTTCCGCTTGCCAAGCTGCGGACAAAGTGATTTGACCGCGCTCTGATCCGACCCAATTCTCAGGTTCCAGTGAGGAACCCAGACGCGTGGCAATTCTGTCCGCAAAAAGGAAAGCCGTCATGGCCAAGCCCAAGATTCCGCATCTTCTCATCGTTGAAGCGCGTTTTTACGATGACATGTCCGATGCCCTGCTGGATGGCGCTAAATCCGCTCTCGATGCCGGCGGCGCCACCTATGACGTCGTCACCGTTCCGGGTGCCCTGGAAATTCCGCCAGCCATTGCCATGGCGCTCGACGCAATGGACGAGGGCGGCGCGGAGTATGACGGGTTCGTGGCGCTTGGCGTGGTCATTCGCGGCGAAACCCACCATTTCGATATTGTCGCCAATGAATCGGCGCGCGGCCTGATGACATTGTCGATTTCCGAATCGCTCGCGCTCGGCAACGGCATCATGACCACAGAGAACGCCGAGCAGGCATGGGAGCGGGTCCGCAAGGACCGGCTCGACAAGGGCGGCTTTGCAGCGCGCGCGGCGCTGACGATGATCGCGCTGAAAGACAATCTGGCGGGCTGAACGTGGCGACAGAAGACACTTCCTCACCATCGGCGCCTGAGCCGGAAATCAAATCCGCCAACCAGCGCGGCGCAGCACGGCTGGCCGCGGTCCAGGCTCTCTATCAAATGGATATTGGCGGTGCGGGCGTGCTCGAGATCGTCGCCGAATATGAAGCGCATCGTCTCGGCAGCGAAATCGACGGCGAGCAGTACCGTCCGGCCGATCCGGCCTGGTTTCGCGCCGTCGTATCTGGCGTGGTCGACAACCAGCGTGCACTTGACCCGGTGATTCGCTCCGGTCTGACCGAGGACTGGCCATTGTCACGGCTTGATGCCACGCTGCGCGCGATCCTCAGGGCAGGGGCCTGGGAACTCTCCGCCAAGAAGGACGTGCCGGTGGCTGTCGTCGTCAATGAATATGTCGATGTGGCGCGCGCCTTCTTCGACGGCGAGGAGCCCAAGATCGTCAATGCGGTGCTTGATCGCCTGGCACGCAAATATCGCGGCGACCAGAACCCCGGCAAGGACTGACCAGCATGGCGTTTCTCGACAGGGTG
Organism: Parahoeflea alexandrii; assembly: GCF_024105735.1. Lineage (GTDB taxonomy): Bacteria > Pseudomonadota > Alphaproteobacteria > Rhizobiales > Rhizobiaceae > Hoeflea > Hoeflea alexandrii. The sequence continues at coordinate 611,667 of NZ_JAAAML010000003.1, forward strand.
GGGCTCGCCGGGACAACCGACGCCGAAAATCTTGCTCGCCGCAACGCGCTGTTGCTCTCGGGCGCGCAGGCCTTCGGTGGAGCAGCCGCTCCCATCGCCATTTCCATGGGTGGACTGGCTGGCTTCTACCTGCTCGGCGCCGACAAGTCCCTGGCAACGGCGCCGGTCACCGGTTTCAATCTCGGCGTTGCGATCGGCGCGCTGCCCGCCGCCTGGCTGATGCGTCAGATCGGACGCCGTTACGGCTTCCTCTCGGGCATGGTGATGACCGCGCTTGGCGGGATCATTTCGGCTATAGCGCTGTTCCGGCATGACTTCTGGCTGTTCGCCATCGGCATGATCTTTATCGGCCTGGGCGGCTCTTTCGTCCAGCAGTACCGGTTTGCGGCCGCCGACGGCTCCCCCACCAATTTCAAGGCTCAGGCCATCTCATGGGTGCTTGCTGGCGGTGTCTTCGCCGCCATCATCGGGCCGCAGACCGTGATTTTCACACGTGAACTGTTCGATCCGGTGATGTTTGCGGGCTCGTTCGTGGCCCTCGTGCCGCTGGCCCTGATCACCATGTCGATCCTGTGGTTTCTGCGCATCCCCAACGACACCAAGCCCGGTGACGCCGGCCACGATGAAACACCGGCCAGGCCGCTTCTCGAGATCATCAGCCAGTCCCGCTTCATCACCGCGATGATCTGCGGTGTCGGCTCCTATGCCCTGATGACCTTCATGATGACCGGTGCGCCGCTCGCCATGGTCGGCTGCGGCTTCTCGCCGGAACTGGCGACGCTCGGCATCCAGTGGCATGTCATGGCCATGTTCGCGCCGAGCTTCTTCACCGGCAAACTGATCGCCCGCTTCGGCCGCGACACCATCACCGCCGCCGGCCTTGTGATTTTGCTTGGCTGCGCGATCGTCGCCCATATGGGCATCGAGTTGTGGAACTTCTGGCTGGCCCTGGTGCTTCTCGGCGTCGGCTGGAACTTCGGCTTCATCGGTGCCACCACCATGGTCACCATGACCTACAGGCCGTCAGAGAAGAACAAGGTGCAGGGCTTTCACGATGTCACCCTGTTCGGCATTGTTGCCTTTTCCTCGCTGATGTCGGGCAAGGTGCTCAATGCGTGGGGCTGGGACGCCCTCAACAGCCTGTTCTGGCCGGTTGCGCTGTTCTGTCTGCTGGCGCTGGGCACGCAGGTCCTGCTGGAGCGCCGCCGCTCGATCTGAACGGTCTCGCCGGTGTGATGCTGCTGGGCCGCGGTGTTTTTGCGGACGCGGACCATCAGCGGCCATTCCGGCAGCGTTTCCCAATGCTTATTGGCTGTGCCCTGGCAATAACACCATATGCGCCCTTGACGGCACCCCACCTGTGTCGCAATCATCCGCCGCGATGCGGCAGGGTGCCCGGACGTGTGGTCCGTGCAGCTTTCGCCGCGCAATACCTGGCCGGGGGGAGGATTCCGGCCAAATTGGAGGGATATCAGCATGACAATTCTTTTTGCTGTGATCGCCTGCGGATTGCTTTCCGTTGTCTACGCCATCTGGGCGACCAAGTCGGTGATGGCCGCCGACCAGGGCAACGCACGCATGCAGGAAATCGCAGGCTACATTCGTGAAGGCGCTCAGGCCTACCTGAACCGCCAGTACACCACCATTGCCATCGTCGGTGCGGTGGTTTTCGTCATTACCTGGTTGTTGCTCGGCGCGACCGCCGCCATCGGCTTCCTGATCGGCGCGGTGCTGTCGGGTGCCGCGGGCTATGTCGGCATGCATGTGTCCGTGCGCGCCAACGTGCGCACCGCGCAGGCTTCGGCGGTCAATCTTGCCGGCGGCCTCGACATCGCCTTCAAGGCGGGCGCCATCACCGGCATGCTGGTGGCGGGCCTCGCGCTTTTGGGCGTTGCGGTCTACTACTACATCCTCACCGGCCCGATGGCGCTTGCCTCTGATAGCCGTCAGGTGATTGACGCGCTGGTGGCATTGGGGTTTGGCGCCTCGCTGATTTCCATCTTCGCCCGTCTCGGCGGCGGCATCTTTACCAAGGGTGCCGACGTTGGCGGCGACCTTGTTGGCAAGGTTGAAGCCGGCATTCCCGAAGACGATCCGCGCAACCCCGCAACCATCGCCGACAATGTGGGCGACAACGTCGGCGACTGCGCAGGCATGGCTGCCGACCTGTTCGAAACCTATGCGGTGACCGTTGTCGCCACCATGGTTCTGGGCGCCATCTTCTTTGGCGGCATGGATGTGCTTGGCTCGGCCATGCTCTATCCGCTGGCGATCTGCGGTGCATCGATCATCACCTCGATAGTGGGCACTTTCTTCGTCAAGCTCGGTACCAACGGCTCGATCATGGGCGCGCTCTACAAGGGCCTGATCGTAACGGGCGTGCTCTCCATCATCGGCCTGGGCGGCGCCACCTCGCTGACCATCGGCTGGGGTGAGATCGCCGTTATCGACGGCAAGTCGATAACCGGCACGGCACTGTTTGCCTGCGGCGTCGTCGGTCTGATCGTCACCGCGCTGATCGTGGTCATCACCGAGTACTACACCGGCACCAACAAGCGTCCGGTCAACTCGATCAGCCAGGCATCGGTCACCGGTCACGGGACCAACGTCATTCAGGGTCTCGCCATTTCGCTGGAATCGACGGCTCTGCCGGCGATCGTCATCGTTGGCGGCATCATCTCGACCTATCAGCTTGCCGGCCTGTTCGGCACCGGTATTGCCGTGACCGCCATGCTCGGCATCGCCGGCATGATCGTGGCACTGGACGCTTTCGGCCCGGTTACCGACAATGCCGGAGGCATCGCCGAAATGTCGGGTCTTCCGCCGGAAGTCCGCCAGGCCACCGATGCCCTCGACGCCGTCGGCAACACCACCAAGGCCGTGACCAAGGGTTACGCCATCGGTTCGGCCGGTCTCGGTGCACTGGTGCTGTTCGCGGCTTACTCGAACGACCTTCAGTTCTTTGCCGCCAAGGCGAACGCGGAAGGCTCGACGCTGTATCCCTACTTCAAGGATATGGGCGAGATCTCGTTCGATCTGTCCAACCCCTACGTGGTTGCCGGCCTGATCTTCGGTGGTCTGATCCCCTACCTGTTCGGCGGCATCGCCATGACGGCCGTGGGACGTGCGGCCGGCTCGATCGTGGAAGAGGTTCGCAGCCAGTTCAAGGCAAAGCCCGGCATCATGGCAGGCACCGAAAAGCCTGACTACGGCCGTGCGGTGGACATCCTGACCAAGGCTGCAATCCGTGAAATGATCGTGCCGTCGCTGCTGCCGGTTCTGGCGCCGCTGTTTGTCTATTTCGGCGTGCTGTTGATCTCCGGTTCGAAGGCATCAGCCTTTGCGGCCCTTGGTGCATCCCTGCTCGGCGTGATTGTCAACGGCCTCTTCGTCGCCATCTCGATGACCTCGGGCGGTGGTGCATGGGACAATGCCAAGAAGTCCTTCGAAGACGGCTTTGTCGACAAGGATGGCGTCAAGCACGAAAAGGGATCGGATGCCCACAAGGCTTCCGTGACCGGTGACACCGTCGGCGATCCCTACAAGGACACCGCCGGCCCGGCCGTCAACCCGGCCATCAAGATCACCAACATCGTTGCACTTCTGTTGCTGGCAGTGCTTGCGCACTGATCAAGAGACAGGATTGTCACAGTAAGGACCCCGCGGACAGCCATGTTCGCGGGGTTTTTTGATGCTATGTTCGCAGCAGCGCATAGCCGCGCAGAACGGGAGGGGCAATGACCGTCGCTGTCTTGGAAGGAAGCGGTTTCATTCTGGGAACCGCAGCACTGACACTGCTTTGCTATCTGCTCATGCGCTATCTGACCGGCGGTGATCCGGAGCAGCACACAAAGGATCTCGCCGGTTCGGTGATCTTCCGGGTCTCCGCCTTGCACGGGCTTATCCTGGCGCTGGTGTTTGCCCAGGAAATGGTGGATTACCAGCAACTGAAATTCGAAAGCACCGTCGAGGCCAATGCGATCGCCGACGTCTATTTCGATGCCCGGCGTTATGATCCGGATCTGGCGCCGACTGTGCAGGAGCCGATAGAGGCCTATCTCGAACTCGTCGTTTCACGGGAATGGGATCATCTGGCCGAAGGCAAGGGCCTGTTTGGCCCTGCCTGGGGGCAATGGGACGCGGCGTATGAGGCGGTGCTTGATCTTGAGCCGGCCGACCAGCGCCAGGAGAGCCTGCGCAGCCATATGCTTGACCGTATCCATGTCATCTCGGAGACGCGGGTCAAGCGTGAAAACCATGCGGCCGGCTCGATCAGCGCCATGTTCTGGTTCGCGGCAATGGCCGGCGTCGTCCTCATCGCGCTGGCCTACTACCCCTATCCGGTGCAGCGGCACAATGTCATGCTGATTGTCATGTTCGGCGCCTTCACGGGCCTGGTCCTGTTCTTTATCTCCGCCTTCTCGAATCCGTTCGACCCGCCCGGAGCGATCGGAACCGGCCCCTATCTGCGGCTTATCGAGCAGATTGCACGCTCATGAAATATGGAGATGAGGCCGCGGCGCAGCCCGAAAGGCTGCGCCTGGCTGGTTGGGATCAGTTGCCGCCGCCAAGGATGTTGCGGGCCGAGTTCGCCGCCGATTCAGCGCTTGATGCGCCGGCCAGGACCTGGGCAAGGAACGACTTGTCGACGCCGCCGGTCGGCGTCGTACGGGAGATCATGTCGAACACCCGGCCGTCCTGAAGTGTGTAGTTGGCGATCTGCTTGACTGTGCCTTCGTCATCGAAATAGACCGCCAGCACCGACTGGTCGACCAGCTTCGGCTTCATGAACATCGCTGCGCGTGTACGTTTCTGCGAGACGTAGTAGAAGACTTCATTGTCGAAGGTCGCCGTGGTCGAAGGCGTACCGAGCGATAACAGCACCTGTTCCCGGCTTGACCCGACAGGTGTCAGTTCAAGTGCGGTCTGATCGACGACGTAACCCTGATGGAAGACTTCCCCGGTTGTGCAGCCGCTCAGCGCGATCGTCGAGACCAGCGCGATTGCTGCGCCGAGACGCAAATTCCGTCCGGTTGCCTTGAAAACTCTTATCGTCAACGACATCTCCCTTTGGCACGCAGGCTTGAAAGCCGCAGCCATTGCGTTTTGCGTCCCATTCGGTAAACCAGCTTCCGCACGGATGCAACACGCCAGTCTCTTGCAGTTGCGATGATATCCATCGGCCATTGAAGGCATTTTCATGATCTGGAACCTGTTCAAGCGAAAAAAATCCAATCAGGCTCTGGTTGAAAGGCAATATGCCGAAATCACCAGGGCGGCGCGGGTGCCGGCCTTCTACGAATCGATGGGCGTTCCCGACACTGTTCTGGGTCGTTTCGAGATGATTTCCATCCATCTCATCCTGTATCTGCGCCGAACCGGCAAAGCCGGAGAGCCCTCGAGGGCGCTGGCCCAGGACATCGTCGACGCCTTCTTCGAGGACGTCGATCACTCGATCCGCGAACTTGGCATCGGCGATATGGGTGTGCCCAAGCGCATGAAAAAGCTCGCCCGCATGTTCTATGGCCGGGTCCAATCCTACGGCCAGGCGGTGGACGCCGGCGACCGGCAGGCCCTGATTGATGCGCTCAAGCGCAATCTTCACCCCGAAAGCGGTGATGCCGCACCGCCGATGCAGGCGCTCGCCGACTGGATGATCGCAACCGCCAGCACCGTGGAAGAGGTGCCGGATGAAACCCTTGCGGCCGGCCGGTTGACGTTCAATGCTTCCGACCGGGAGGTTGCATGATGACCGAGGCAGAAAAGGACCTGTTCGCCTACGAGGTCAAGGTCAGCCATGTGTCGGCCAATCCGATCACGGTCAGCATTGCCGCGGACACTGCTGATCTGCAGCGATTGGCCAGGCAGTGGGGCGTGCCTGAGGTATTGAAGTTCGAGGCCGAACTCTCCCTTGGCCGCTGGAAGCGCGACGGTGTGCGGGTGAAGGGCCATGTCAGCTCCGAAATCGTTCAGGACTGTGTCGTCACCCTCGATCCGGTGCAGCAGCAGATCGAGGAGGATGTCGAAGCTGTCTTCCTTCCCGAGAATTCGCGCCTGGCACAACGGGCCGTCGACGGCAATGGCGAGATGTTTCTTGATCCGGACGGGCCGGACCTGCCCGAACTGTTCAGCGGCGATTCGATCGATGTCGGTGCGGTCGCTGCCGAGTTCGCGGCGCTCTCGATTGACGAGTATCCGCGAAAGCCGGGCCTGGACTATGCGGACCGGATCGAGAGTGATCCGTCGGTGGACAAAAAACCGTCACCTTTTGCGGTTTTGCAAGGTCTCAAGCGCGACGATTCCGCTTCTTGACGCCATGTGCGACGACAAAGCGGTTGTACGCAGAGCGAAAACGGGTATTTTCTGCCGACAAATCCGGCCTGAAGAGCCGGGGACAAAGGACGGGGCGTGATCAGGATTGCGGTTGATTTGATGGGGGGCGACCACGGCCCCAAGGTTGTCGTGCCCGGCGTCGCCAAAGCGCTGGAGCGTCATCCCGACATCCGCTTTTCCCTGTTCGGCCTCGAGAGTGATTGCAGCCCTGTGCTCGACAAGTACCCTGCGCTCCGCGAAGCCTCGACATTCGTGCCTTGCGAGGTCGCCGTCAGCATGGACGACAAGCCCAGCCAGGCTCTGCGCCACGGCAGGTATCGCTCGTCGATGTGGCGCGCCATCGAGGCGGTGAAGACCGGCGATGCCGATGTCTGTGTCTCCGCGGGCAACACCGGCGCGCTGATGGCGATGTCGCGCTTCTGCCTGCGCACAATGGCCAACATCGACCGGCCGGCCATCGCCGCCATCTGGCCCACGATGAAGGGTGAGAGCATCGTTCTTGATGTGGGCGCCACCGTTGGCGCCGATGCCCAGCAGCTCATCGACTTCACCATGATGGGTGCGGCGATGGCGCGCGCCCTGTTCGAGATCGAAAAGCCGACCGTCGGTCTGCTCAACATCGGCGTCGAGGAGATCAAGGGGCAGGAGGAAGTCAAGGAAGCCGGTCGGTTGATCCGCGAGGCCGCGATGCCGAGCTTTGACTATTATGGCTTCGTCGAGGGAGACGACATCGGCAAGGGAACCGTCGACGTGGTGGTGACCGAGGGGTTTTCCGGCAACATCGCGCTCAAGACCGCCGAAGGCACCGCCCGCCAGATCGCAAGTTATCTTCGCGCGGCGATGTCGCGCACCCTGATGGCGCGCATCGGCTACGTTTTCGCCAAGGGCGCGTTCGACCTGCTGCGTGAGAAGATGGATCCCGGCAAGGTCAATGGCGGGGTCTTTCTCGGCCTGAACGGCATCGTCATCAAGAGCCATGGCGGGGCCGACATTGAAGGTTTTGCGGCAGCCGTCGATGTCGGCTATGACATGGCCCGCAACGGTCTGAAGGCCAAAATCGAACATGATCTCAAACTTTTTCACACGCGCCGCTCGGCACTTGCTGTTTCGGTCGGTGACACTTCTTCCAGCTAGGATGCCAGCATGATCCGTTCCGTCGTTCGTGGTTTCGGGGCTCACCTCCCTGAGCGCATCATGAAAAACAGTGATATGGAAGGCGTTGTCGAGACCAGCGACGAATGGATCGTGCAGCGCACCGGTATCCGCCAGCGCCACATTGCCGGCGAAGGCGAGACAACGGCGTCGCTGGGCGAGATGGCAGCACGTCAGGCGCTCGAGCGGGCCAACATGACCCCGGACGATATCGATCTTATCGTCTGCGCCACGTCCACGCCGGACAACACGTTTCCTGCCACCGCGGTCAATATCCAGAACCGGCTTGGCATGCATCACGGCGCAGCCTTTGACCTTCAGGCCGTCTGCTCGGGCTTTGTTTTCGCCGTCACCACGGCCGACAGCTACATCAAGTCCGGACTGGCCAAGCGCGTCCTTGTTATCGGAGCGGAGACGTTCTCGCGCATTCTTGACTGGAACGACCGCACAACCTGCGTTCTGTTCGGCGATGGCGCCGGCGCCATCGTGCTCGAAGCCGTCGAAGGAGAGGGCACCAATGCCGACCGGGGTGTTCTCACCGCGCATCTGCGTTCCGACGGGGCGCATCGCGAGAAGCTCTATGTCGATGGCGGCCCGTCGACGACCGGCACTGTCGGTCACTTGCGCATGCAGGGGCGGGAAGTGTTCAAGCACGCCGTCGGCATGATCACCGATGTCATCGAAGCTGCCTATGAAGCGACCGGCCTCGGTTCCAGCGACATCGACTGGTTCGTGCCCCACCAGGCAAATCGCCGGATCATCGACGCTTCGGCGCGCAAGCTTGGGATCGACGATGGCAAGGTGGTCATAACCGTTGACCACCACGGCAATACCTCCGCCGCGTCCATTCCGCTGGCGCTAAACGAGGCGGCTTCGGATGGCAGGATAAAGCAAGGTGATCTTGTTCTGCTGGAAGCGATGGGCGGCGGTTTCACCTGGGGATCGGTGCTGTTGCGCTGGTAACCGTCAGGTTTTTCTCAACGGAAAATTAACCCTTCCGGGGTCGCTGTTTAGGTGCAGCGCAGTAATGCGGGCGCATTTATGGGAGTTGCTTGACCTTGAGGAACATGATCCATAAAGTTATCGGACTGCATCTACGGGCGGCGGGGAAGCTCACCAGTTTGGTTGGAAAAAATGAGTGGTAAAACAATTACCAGGGCTGATCTTGCGGAGGCGGTTTTCCGCAAGGTCGGGCTCTCTCGAACCGAGTCAGCAGAGCTCGTCGAGATGGTCATAGACGAAGTCTGCAGCGCCATCGTGCGTGGCGACAGCGTCAAGCTCTCGTCCTTTGCGACCTTCCAGGTGCGCGACAAGAAGGAACGCATCGGCCGCAATCCCAAGACCGGCGAGGAAGTGCCGATCAGCCCGCGCCGGGTCATGACCTTCAAGGCCTCCAACGTGCTCAAGAACCGTGTTCTGAAGGGGCATCTGGCCCGAAAAGGCAAAGCCAAGTCCTGAGCGGCCCTGGCACGAGACCAAGCGGTCCCGGGCAATGCCGAGACAGGGCGGTGCAGGTCCTGCTTCAGATCGCACTTGATATTTTTCACGCAAACCTTTGAAATGACGGTTCCCTGATGCGCTGTTGCCGCGATTCGGGGCGCCTTTGCACAGATTGCTGGCGGCGCTCGACATGCCGTTGGTGCCCACTGTGGTGCGCATCAGATTGGAATTTGGCAGGTTTTCCGTCCGGTTCATCCGGCGGGGCTGCCTGAGATCGGAGTGGTCCAATGGACAAGAGCCCTGACGCGTTCCGGACAATATCGGAAGTGGCCGAAGACCTGGATCTTCCGCAGCACGTTTTGAGGTTCTGGGAAACCAGGTTCACCCAGATCAAGCCGATGAAACGCGGCGGCGGCCGTCGTTATTACAGGCCCGATGACATCGAACTGCTCAAGGGCATCCGCATCCTGCTCTATGATCAGGGATACACGATCAAGGGCGTGCAGAAACTGCTCAAGCAGAACGGCAACAAGTTCGTCATTGCGATTGGCAGCGGGGACATGGCCGCGGTGGAGGCTCTATCGGCCACAATCGCGGAAGAAAAGCCCGCTCCGCGGGCAGCCGCGCCGGCGGAGGAAGATCAACTGGTCGGCAAGCCGCGGCTGCCGTCGACGCGCCGGTTTTTCGGTCTCGGCGGCGATGCCGGCAAGTCCGAGGCCGAGGCGCCGGAGCCGGGAGCAGGCGGTCTCAAACGGGATGATCGCGCGCTGCTTCAGGAGGCTCTTTACGACCTGCTCGAATGCAAGCGGCTGCTTGACCAGGTGCGCTGAGCTTCTACCGCGTGAATTCTGCCCTCCATCGGAAACGATCCAGGGCGGTATTCAGCAGCATGAAATTCTACAGCCTGAACATGAAATCCGTTAGTTGAGCAGCTTGCATTGCAGGCTGCGCGCCTCGGCGATCGCGGCTTCAAGATGGGCCTCCAGATGCCCGAGTTTCTTTGCCTTGGCCAGGGCCAGGGCCATCTCCAGCTGCATGAGGACCATGACGATGCGGTCATGTTCATCCTGTGTCGCAAGGGTGACGATTTCCGGAGCAGGGCGGGGAAGACGGGGCAAGCTCATGAGCGGGCTGTAAACCCTTCGAAATAGGATCTGAGATCCTCGCGCGAAAACTGCTTCTCGATTTCCTGCGGCGTCATGGTGTCGGCTCCGAACCAGGGAAACTTTCGTTCGTCAAAGCTGTCCGTAAGGAAATCGATGAAGTTCCTGTGCCGTGCGCTCTTGGCGATCTCGGGATGGGTTGCGAGCCAGATCTCGACACGGAAGTCGAACCCGAGATCGACATGTTCCACATCGCCGCCGATTGCCCGGGCATAATTCGGCATCAGGCCGATGCCTGCACCCTTCGCAACGGCCCAGTAATGCGCCGAGGAGAAATTGGTCTTCATCCGCACTATGCGCTCGGCAATCTTCGGGCCGAACACCTTGTCCAGCTCGTAGCCGCGCAACTGGTCGGTCTGCTGCTCGACCACACGGTGATTGACCATGTCGGCCACGCTCTTTGGCCGTCCGAACTGTTCGAGGTAGCTCGAACTGGCAAAAGGCAGCAGATGCAGATAGCCCAGCCGCTTGACCTTGAGTTCGGGCCGGTTGGGCATTTCCAGCTGCACCGAGATATCGGCTTCCATGCGCAACACGTCGACCGAGCGCATGGCGCATTGCAGCTCGATACGGTTCTGCGCCCCGGTTTCGTTCATGTAGTCGACAATGCGCGGGGTCAGCCAGAAGCTGCCCAGACCCTCGGTGATGGCGAGGCGGATCGGGCCGTTCGCCTCGCGCTCCGCCATCGCTGCAACACGCCACATGTCCGAGACCGAGCTTTCGACATCGCGTGCAGCAAGCACGACCCGGCGGCCTTCGTCGGTCAGCCTTACGCCCTCGGCCTCACGGAACAGCAGCAGATAGCCGAGCTGGTCTTCAAGCCGCGAGATCGTGCGCCGTGCGGTGTTGACCGACATGCCCAGTTCTTCCGAAGCCTTGCGGAAGCTGTTGAGCCGCGCGACAGCCAGAAAGATCCGGATACTGTTCCAATCGGCATTGCGCCACTGGTGTTCCATGGGTGGAACTCTCTGTTACAATCTTTGCCAAAGTCAACGCGGTTCTGCACGGTTACTCTACCCCAACTGGAAGGGGTATCAGGCCATGTCAGCCACACCACAAAATAGTTTTTCATCATCAAAAGCAAGTGCATTGGCTGCGGAGGCGGCTTTGGAAGCCCAACGCATGCAGCGCGCTGCGGCCATGGTGAGCGTGACCAACCGGCTCGAACCGGCCGATGTCCCGCGTCTGCTTGAAGCGGCGGGAAAGGCCATCGGCCGGCTGGCCGAGCCTGCGACGGTGATCAGGGTGGCTGAACGCAACGCCGATTCGGTCTGGCTGTTCACCCGGCGAGGCCGCAGCCGGCCCGAGGGGTTCATGTCGGCGCTTTTGCTCAACGAGGCAGGTCGTTCGGCGCTTTTCGAGGGAACGCTCAACCTGCTTGATCCGCAGGACGAGTATCTGGTCAGCCAGCACGAACGTCCTGCGGCGATCTATGTCTGGGCCAGCTTTACGCCCGGTGTGCTGGCAGCCGGCATCAACCGCGTGATGGACCGGTTTGATTCGCCCCATTACGCCGAGGCCGACATCATCTCGACATCCTTCACCCTGCGCGGCCACCGCGCCATGGTGCGGCGCGGTTTCGAACAGGGGGTCTGGCACGGCGGACGCCTGATCGAGGATTTCTACATGATCCCGCGCCGGCCGAAGACGCTTTCCGCACGCATGCCAAGCTATGCCACCCATGACCCGGTGCTGCGTCCGACCGGTATCCGTGTGGTCAACGGTTTTGACGACATGATGCGGGTCGCCGCCGTCCGCTCCGCTGTCTACATCGGAGAGCAGTCCTGCCCCTACAACGAGGAATTCGACGGCAACGATCTCGCCGCGACCCATTTGCTGGCGCTGGTCGACAATGAGCCGGCGGGGTGCATGCGGCTGCGTTTCTTCGGTGATTTCGCCAAGCTCGAGCGGCTTGCCGTGCGACGCGAGTTCCGCACCTCGCGGACCGCTTTCCAGCTCGTGCGGGCCAGTGTCGCGCTGTGCAGGGAAAAGGGGTTCCGGCGCATCTACGGTCACGCGCGCGAAGATTACCTGAACTTCTGGCAGCATTTCGGTTTCAGTCTCAAGGAAAATGGCGCGCCGTTCGCGTTCTCCGATCATGTTTTCGTCGAGATGGCGGACGATATCGAACCTTCGCCCACCGCGCTGTCGCTGAAGGATGACCCCTATCGCCTGATCCGGCCCGAAGGGGCCTGGCATGTTCCCGGCCCGCTTGAAGCCTCGGCCGCGCGCCATCCCGACCTGCAAGCAGCCCGGGCCTGAAAGGAAGCATCGATGACAACAGACGCCGGTTCCTATGCCTGGATCATTCGTACGCTTGTAACCTGCAGGGAGGAAGCCGACCGGATGCAGTTGAACGATCTCAGCCGTCTCATCAACATGGCCGTGTTGCAGACCGCGCTGGACTGGGAGGGAGAAGAGCCTTCCAGAGTGTCGAACACGAATCTTGAAGCCCTGTTGCGGCTCAAGATGAAACTCGCGTTTTCGGAACGAAGCGACAATGTCTTCGTTCTGAACTCGAAAACCGCCGGGGAAGCCTAACGACCTGCGGTTTGCCGGGCGGGTGCAAGGGTTGACGCCACCGCATGCGGCGCGCCCGCCCGGTTTTCTCATTTACCTGCCGCTGCCTCGGGCGGAATTGGTATGCCGGACTGACACCCGGGGATGGCAAAAGCTACTCAAGGCCTCTGCCGCTTTGCTGGTGAAAGCGGCATCGACTTCAACAGGGTCAGCCCAGAAGTGTCCGGTTCAGGGTCGCCACCGGAGCATTAAGAACCCACACCAGCCCCGTCGGGCAATAGTTGATCTCCGTCTGGCCGTTCAGCGCCGCACTCAGGTGACGATCGAGGATCTGTGTGCCGAAACTTGTCTGCTCGGGCTCTGTCACCGCCGGCCCGCCGCTTTCCTGCCAGCGCAGTTCGAGCCGCTCGCCGGCCTCGCTCTGCTGTACCGTCCAGCTGATTTCGACCTTGCCGGTTTCGACGCTGAGCGCACCATATTTCGAGGCATTGGTGGCAAGCTCGTGGATCGCCATTCCGAGATTTTGAACGGCGTCCGAGCCGAGCGAAAATTCTCCCCCTTCGAGCACGATATTGCCGCCGATCGAGCCGAATGTGCGCACATGGTTTTCGATCAGGTCCCTCAGCGTGATTGCCTTCCATTCGCTGGCGGTCAGCAGGTCGATCGACTGCCCGAGACCGGCAATCCGGTCTGCCGTCGATGCCACCAGGTCCTGCGGGGTCTTGGCCTTCTTCGAGCTCTGGCGGACCATGGCGAGCACGATCGAGATCAGGTTCTTGGTCCGGTGTGCAAGTTCCTGCGTGACGATGGTCAGCTGTTCTTCCTTCTGGCTCCGGTCATAGGACGCGTTCGACAGCGCCCGCGCAATCAGGTCGAGTTCGCTGATCCGGGTGTGGATTGGCGAAACAACGCGACCGTGACCGACACCTTCCGCCATGCGGGAGATGCCGCGTACCTCGTTCCGGATCAGCTTCGTGCCGGCGTAGATGACGACAACGCACACCCCCAGCAGCACAAGCGTGCCCAGGATGAGCATTTTCCAGGTCTTGAGGATCGGCGCCTGTGCGGAGGCAAGGGGGCCCGATATCACCGCGTTCCACGGGGTCCCGCGGATCGGTGCATAAGCGAGGACCAGCTCCTCCGGGCCGTCGAAGTGCGAGATGAACGGCAGGCTGGAGACATCTTCGGCGCGAATGTCGACCGGCAATATGTCGGGGGTGGTCATTTGGACCGATATCGGACTTTCAGGCACGAGCGTATTGCCGTCGCCATCAATGATTGCGGCTGTCCAGCCATCGGGAAGCGGCAATTCTGCCATCGCACCAGCCAGGTCGTCCGCGTTCATGGTGGTCACCAGCATGCGGGCATCGGATACCACAGAGACGTCCACCGGCTTGAGCACGTTGAACACCCATTTCCTCGAGGTTCTTCCCATGAAGAAGTTGGAAACGACCGGCCTGCCGGTTTCCATCGCCCTCCTGAAGCCGTCGCTATCCGATATGGTCCCCAGCGGCGCGCCATAGTCGACCCGGGTGTTGAGCAACTGCCTGCCGGCCTCGTCGACGACGATGACGAACTGGCCTGTCTCACGCAAGGCAAACTCGCTCCGCCGATGGAACGTTTTGAGGTCGCCATTGGCGAGTTCCTCAGTCGAGGCCAGCAGGTTGACGGTCGTCGTCATGCTGTTGATCACCGGCTCGACAGCGCGCGCGATGCTCTGCGCGGAGCGCAACGTTCGCCGGTCGACAGAGTCGGCTTCGCTCGATTGAAGCTGCGCGGCCAGAAACCACAGAAACAGGCTGAACGGAGCAACGATCGCGAACAGCGAAAAAGTCAGCCATGTCGAAATTGAGTATCGTCGCAACGCGATTTCCGCCTGTAATCACACGCAGGAGACAGTTAAAGCCATCCGGAAACTTGTCAATTAACATAGGTTAACCGGCTGCCCTGCCGGCAAGCCGAAGGGATCATATTTGAAGACATTCCGACACAAAAGCGTTTCAAGAATGGCCCCCAACAGCGTCCGGCGGTGTTTCAGGCCTCCTGAGCTACGGTTCGCGGCGTCCTCGCTGTCTAGTGTTTGAAAACCGCACCAACATCGGGTAGCCATGCGTTCGGCAGGGCCGTCCGGCCCGACCTTTTTTCCAACCGGGGGCGAACTTATGAATCTTGATCAGGCGATGCAGGACCGTCGTTCCATCCGGGGATTCCTCGACAAGCCGGTTCCGCGTGATCTGCTTGAGGAGGTGATTGCGCTCGCCAACCGCGCGCCCTCGTCAATGAACACCCAGCCCTGGCACCTGCACGTGCTGACCGGTGAGCCGCTGGAACGGGTTCGCAAGGGCAATACCGAACGCATGCTCGCCGGCGTCACGCCGAGCCGCGAGATCGAGGATTACGCCGCCTATGAGGGCGAGCACCGCAAGCGCCAGATCGAGATCGCCGTGCAGCTGTTCGAAGCCATGGGCATCGAACGCCACGACGCCGAGCGCCGGCAGGACTGGGTGATGCGGGGTTTTCGCCAGTTCGATGCGCCGGTTTCGGTGGTGGTCTGCTTCGACCGCGATCTGCTGGGTAACACCATCGCCCATTTCGACACCGGCGCCATGACTTATGGTCTTGTGCTGGCGGCCTGGAGCAGGGGGCTCGGCGCGGTGATCAACGGCCAGGGCATCATGCAAAGCCCGGTGGTGCGTGAAGTCGCCAACATTCCGGAGGACCAGGTGATCCTCACCTGCGTGGCGCTCGGCTGGCCCGACGACGAGTTCATTGCCAATTCCGTCGTCTCCCGCCGCCGTCCGGTGGAGAACGTCACCCGGTTCCTGGGCTTCGGCGACTAAGCGCTGCCATGCCTTTTCCCGGTTTTTCCGAGAGAGCCGACATTTTGCTCTTGCCCGCAAAACACTGATGATCTAAGCCCTGTCCCCAGTCGGAGCGTAGCGCAGCCCGGTAGCGCACTTGTCTGGGGGTGCGGATTTCCTGATCCGATAATTCATCCTATTTCATATGCTTAGAGCCACCTGTTGAACTTCCAGTGGAAGTTTCAGTGGTGATCGCCGCAGCGCTCATGGCATCCATCCGGCGCTTGGCGTCAGCCGCCGTCACATGGGCATAGCGCATGGTGGTTTCGATGCTCGAATGGCCGAGGATCAGTTGCAGCGCGCGCATGTCGCCGGTGGCACGCAGGAAGCGGGTGGCGAAGGTGTGGCGCAGATCGTGGAAGCGAAAACCTATCACCTTGGCCTTCTTGCAGACCCTGGCGAAGTGGCTGTTGAGCGCTTCCTCCTCGACGGGCGCGACGTCTCCGCGCCTGTGGTTGGCGGAGCTCCTGCGGATGACGTGGGTGAACACCCGCGCGTGGGCTCGGGGCAGCGGCCAGAGCAGGGCGCGCAGCGCGGCCGAGAGCGGCACATGCCGGGTCTTGTCGCCCTTGCCGGTGATGACGATGTACTCGCCGTGCCAGTCTATGTGGCGCCATTCGAGATCCAGGCACTCGGCCATGCGGCAGCCCGACAGCAGCGAAAAGCGCGCGAGCTCACGGTAGCCCGGTGCGAGCGCATCGAACAGCGTCGTCTCCTCGTCGGCGGTGAGTTCGCGGATCACTTCCTGCGGCTCCCTGAGCATGTGGTTTTTCCAGGTGATGCGCGGGACCGGCTCATCCCAGAGATCGCGGGCGCGGGTCATGACCGCTCGCAGCCTTGCCGTCGCGGTGCGGTTCACGGTGGCCGGCGCCACCTTGTCGGCCCGGCGGCTCGCCACCATGGCAGCCACATCCTGATTGGTGATCGATGCCAGCAGACGGGTCTTGCCGAAGTGACGTTCGAGCCAGGCGAGGTCGGTGAGGGTGCTGTCGGCATTGGCGTGGTGCTGGCCGGTTTCAAGCCAGTAGCGCGACACGGCAGCGCCGATCGTCAATCCGAGGGCCGATTGGCCTGCCTGTTTTCTGGCCTGCGCGCGGGCGTCTTCCTTGAGCCTGGCTTCTGTCCGTTCCGCTTCGCGCTTCGACGTTGCGCCAGTATTTCCTGAATATCGGTGACCCCTGACCGTGAAGTCGTAGGACCATGTGTCTTGTCCCGGCCGTTTCCAGATCGACATTTGCGCTCTCCCACATAGGCCTCGATGTCGGCCAGATCGAATCTGCGCCTCGGCCGCTTGTCGCCGGCGCCCACCTCGACGAACGGCAGATCTCCGCGAGCAACAATCGCGTTGAGCGTGTCGATCGATACGGCAAGAAAGGCGGCCGCGGCGCGAGGTGTCAAGAGCGGGGTCATCAGGGCTTCACCCTCCTGATGGCATTGCCGCTGGTGACCATGGTGTAGCCGTCCTCGAAGCGCACGCAGATCGAGTTCATCTTGCCGCGCGCGGTGACAGTGCAGACCTGGCCTTTGCGGCCCTGCCGGTTCCAGCGGTAGATGTAGCGTTGCGGGGCAGGCTTGGTCATGGCGCCACCTCCGGCATGGCGTTGTGCTCGACACCGTCGAGGAGGCGGCCGGCACGCTTCGTGCCGACTTTGCGCATGACGTGAAAGCGCTCGCCGTGGAATCCGCATCCTCCTTCCAGGTTAAGCCACTTGGACTTTCCGCGGTCGACGTAGTCGTTTGTATAGTCGAGGCGCCAGTCGGGGTCGTCATGATCGCGATCAAGCGCAATCTCCCAGTCTCCCCACTGCTTGAAGAAGAACGGCACGTCGGCGGCGGCGCACTGATCACGGATGGCGCGGGCCCAGTCCGGATGCATCGGCCTCGCGCCCTTGCCGGATTCGCCGCCGACGATGACCCAGTCGAGACAATTGCGACCAATGTGGTTGTTCTTCCAGATCGCGCTGATGCCGTAAATACTGTTTGCCCGAAGCGTCCCGAGATGATCGAGATTTGTCATATCCACCGGCCCCAGCAGCGGTTCTGCCGAGATAAACCGGACAGTCGCCGGCGTTGCCAGAAGATCTGGGATGCGCTCGTCGGAGCGGGCCTGGTCCTCGACGGAGACGCCGAGCCAGACGTTGGGCAGGGGCCATCGCGTTGCGCCCGCGATCGCCTGCGAATGCCTGTCATTCCAATCGCCGTTCCACCTGATCCCGGCTGCAGCCAGTTCGCGATCCACTCCCTCCTGCAAAACCCGCAGCTGAGTTGCCTCGTCGCCCAGATACTCCCGCATCCGCGCGGACCGCTTGGTCAGCACCTGGAATGTGTGCTGCGGGCAGAGCGCCATGATGGCGAATATCCGGTCGATCACCTCGTCGGGCACGTTCTCGTGAAACAGGTCGGACATTGAGTTGACGAAGAACATGGTCGGCTTCTTCGTGCGCAGCGGCTTGAGGAATGCGGTGTCGGCGGCGATGCCGATCTTTCCGGTCCAGACATAGCCACCTTTCGAGGGTTGCACCGTGCCGTGGTACTGCGGCGTGGCCGGGTTCTGCGACAGCCTGGGCGCTGCCCGGCGCATGGCGTAGCAATTGGTGCAGCCGGGGCTGACGATGGTACAGCCGGTGATCGGGTTCCATGTGTCTTCGGTCCACTGGATCTTGGAAGCCATCTTCAAACCCTCATCGGCATCAGAACGAATGTCAGGGCGATCTCGTCGTCCTCGGCGTGCACCGGTTCGAAGCGGGCGGGGTCGCCGCCGGAGCCGAGGTGCACGGTGGCCGCGCCCGCGATGTGCGCCAGCATGTCGGCCAGGTATTTGGCGTTGAAGCCGATGGTCACGTCCTCGCCGTCGTCAGCGGTCACGTCCACCGTGTCCTGGCCTTCGCCGGCGTCCGGATTGGAAACGGTGAGATCGACGCTGGCCTGGCCCCAGACCATCTTCACCGCCCGTCCGCGCTCGCTCGAGATGATCGAGACGCGCTCGGTGGCGGCCAGCATCGCCGCCACGTTGAAGCGCCAGCTGTTCGGGGTGCGCTCTTCGGTAGGAATCACCCGCACATAGTCGGGGAAGGTGCCGTCGATCAGCTTGGAGGCGATGCGCACCGCGCCAAGCTCGAAACAGATCCGGTTCTCGCTGACGCTGACGGCGAGCGTGGCCTGTTTGTCAGCAGCCGCCAGCGCCTTGGCCAGCAGGCCGACCGTCTTGCGGGGGATGATGACACCGGGCATGCCGGCAGCGCCCGCCGGGCCGGACCAGGTGGCGCGGGCCAGCCGGTGGCCGTCGGTCGCCACCGCGACCAGCCGATCGTCCAGGCAATGCAGGTAGACGCCATTGAGATAGTAGCGGGTTTCCTCGGTCGAGATTGCGAAGCCGACGGCCGCCAGCTGGGCGGCGAACTTCGCCGCGGGGATCTCGAACCGGGCGGCTGGCTCGGTCTTCTCCTCAAGCCGCGGCCAGTCCTCGCCGGGCAGGGTCTGCAGCATGAAGCGCGAGCGGCCGCAGGTCAGCGCCATCTGGCCGTTGCTCCCGGCCTTTAGCGTCACCTCGGCCTTGGCCGGCAGCTTGCGCAGGATGTCGTGCAGCAGGGCTGCCGGGAGGGTGATGCCCTGTTCGGGCATGCCCGAGTGATCGATCACCGCTGTCACCGATGTCATCACGTCAAGGTCGGTGCCGGAGACGCGCAAGCCGCCGTCGGGGCCCGCGTCAAACAGCAGGTTCGCGAGCACCGGAATCGTGTTCTTGCGCTCCACCGGCGCCAGCGCGGTCTCGACCGTTGACAGCAAAGCCTCGCGCGGCGCGGTGAGGGAGAATTGGGTGGTCATCGGGGGATATCTCCAGTTGATGGACAGCCGGCGACCATTTCGGCATTGAACGCAGTGACGATCTTTACGGCCGCGCTGCCAACCCACTCGGGATCGTAGAGCGCGATCAAAGCGAGGATGAAGATCGCAAAGCCTGTGCTGTCGTTCATGGCGGATCGTGCCTTTCTTGTGGTCACCCGGCGCGCGGCTTGGGAGATCGCGCGCCGGGCAGGGTGAGCGAGATCAAGCGGGCTCGGGCTTGCCGATGAAGCCGGGCAGGCCGGTCTGGCTCATGGCGTCCTCGTAGTCCTCGGTCACCCGTTCGGTCACCGCCACGTCGGGCCGGTAGATCTGATAGAACCAGATGGTCGAGCCTTCGCGGATGCGGTAGCGCAGCCGCACCGGCACGCGCTGGGTCTCGCCCATGTGGAACAGCGGGATGGAAAGCATGAACAGCCCCGGCACCTTGAGGCTCTTGCCGTCGGCGCCCTGGTGCGCCTCGTCCCAGACAATCTGGCCTTCGCCCGATTGCAGCACCACGTTGGACGCCACTTTTGATTCCACCCGCACCGCTAGGCCGCGCGACAGCGCCACCAGTTCCGAGGGCGTGGCGATCTTGGTCGCAAACTTCGCCTCGTAATCGGTCACCTCGAGCGCTTCGGGCGAGGACAGGTCGGCAATGTTGTCCTCGATGAACTGGGCAAAGTCGGCCTGGGCCATCGGCTTGCCGTTGGTCGACACCCAGGTCTTCCACTGCTCGGAGAGCGGGAAGGCGTAGTGCACGCGGTGCTTGAGCCACTGCGCGTCGGTGCCCTCGACGGCGTGATAATCGATGACGGCGGTTAGCGCCGGCGCCTTCCAGTCGGTGTTGGCGAAGATCGCGCTGTCGGCGGTCTTGTGCCGGTTGGTGAGGTCGATGAAGGAGGTGAGCGTGTCGACCTGCGCCGTGCCAGTCTTGCGCTCGGGGTGCAACCGCCATTCTTCGGCCAGCCGCTTCAGGCTGTCGAACTCAGGGCTCTCGCCGTACAGCCTGGCGATCGGCACGCTTTCGGGCAGACCCCTGGCGGCAATCTTGAGTTCAATGATGTCGACGCCTGCGGCTTCGCGCGCCAGTTTGGCGATTGCCGCAACTTGATCCGGCTGGCTTGCCGGTTCACCGGCGATTGAATCGGTTTTGACCATTTTCGTTTTCCTTTGAAGGGTGGGAGGGTTAGACGGCAGGTTCGGCGGTGCGCGCGGCGGTGTCGCGCGGACCCTTGAACATGTCGTGCTGGTTGGGATGCTCGGTCGAAAGCGTGCCTTCCTCGGTGATCCAGTAGAAGGTCCGGGCGCGCGGGCGCTTCGGCGTCTTCGACTTTATCTCGGAGGAAATCGTCACCGCGCCATTTTCGGCCGACAGGATGATCTTGAGATCGACCTCGCCCTTGAACGTCTTCTTCACGTCCTCGGTCGACATCGTGTGCAGCTCGCGCAGCACGGTGGAGAGTTCGTGGCTGACGGAGCGGTTGAGTTCACCGCCCTCCAGCGCGCCGAGCAGGATGGAGGCATCACGGATGTGCATGGCTGGGTTCCTTTCGGGGGTTAGATGTCGACGCCGAGGGTGCGGAGGTTTTCGTCCGCCTGGGCGATTTGGTCAGTCAGCGAGTCGGTCACGCTCTCGTTGACCAGCTGCTGCAGCGTGGGCGGCATGCGGATCTCGATCGCGTCCGTCCCGATGCCGAGCACCAGGCGCGGGCTCGTTTCCTTGAGCCGCGCCAGTACGGCCAGGTTTTTCTCGCGGGTCGCGGCAAGTTCGCGGATGGTTTCGATGTCGTCGAGCTTCATGGGATCCTCACGAGTTGAGCGCCACATGGGCGGCATGGATGGCGCGCTGCTCATGCAGCCGGTCTTCGCCGATAAAGCGGAATGCCGCGTCGATGAAGCGCTCCTCGGCCTTCATCGCCGCCCAGGGGCGGATGGCGCCCTTGAGCTTGAGCGGCTCGCGGTTGGCGACGAGCAGCTGCTGCGCGCGGGCAGATGGACCGAACAGCGCCAGCATTTCGGCGTTGCACATGCGGCGGTCGTAATCGTCGATGGCGCCCTGTTGGTGGGCGCTGGGAATTCCGAGCGCCGCTGCTTGCCAGCCGGCCTCGCGCCATTTGGTCTTGATCCATCTCCAGTGCCAGCGAACTCCGCTCCCGCTGCCGTGCCCGCCAGACTGTTCGGCGTGCTCCTCAAGAAGCCGCTGCGCCGGGGTCACCTTGTCGCCGAGTAAGTATTCCTCGCCGTCATGCAGCAGGAACCAGGCGGCAAGCCATGTGTCGCCGGTCTCGTTGAAGATCGCATCTGCGCCCATCACCGAGTGCTGTGCGACCGAGTAGGCTATGCCGGGGTTGGAGCCGTTGAAGCGGGCGATCTTCGAAAGTGCATTGGCCATCGCGAAGAAATCAATCTCGGCCGGATCGGGAGCGGCCAGATCCCGCACTGTGCCATCGGGACGGAACGACCAGACGGGAGCAGGGGCGAGGCGGACGAGGGCGTTCATGCTGCGTCCCCCTGCCGCTGCTCGGGGTTCTGGCTGCGCAGGTAGCCAGTCACCACCTCGTCGGAATATCCGGCGCGGGTGAGGTCGGCCATGTCGGCATAGCCGCGGGCGGCCCGCGCCTCGTCGATCAGCGTGCGCATGTCGGCAAGCATCGCCGCCCAGAGCCGGGGCGCGATCTGCGCGAAGCGATCGAGCATCCGGGCCAGCTGGCAGGTGTCCTCGCGCGCCAGCCGCTTCGCGTCATCCGAACCGCCCGCAAGCGTTTCGGCAAAGGACCGGGCGTTGACCTCGTCGCTGGCGACGGGAATGAAGGTGCGAGTGAGATCGGTCATGGTCACGCTCCCGCCGCGATGGCGATCAGGCCGCAGCCGATGGCGAAGGCAATGACGGCCACAAGGCTCGCCAACACCGGGGCGTCGATGCCGCGGGCGGCGCGGGCGCGTTCCTCGGTCAGGCGGGCACCGTCGATGATTGTCAGGGAGGCGGGCGTCATTGGCCTTCTCCCGTCCTGTCGTGCTCGATCGCCTTGCCTGCGTCGACCGTGCGCCAGTCGGGCCAGGTCCGGCCCTCGTTGCGCGCCTGCTTCTCGAGAACGAGATGGCACGCCATTCTCGCTACCGCTTCCGGATCCCGGCGTCCGGCGGCTGCTATCCCGCCGTGGCTGGTCGCACCAAAAGCCAGTTCGCGTGTCAGCCCGTCCAAGCCGAGGATGACGACATCCACCCATTCGCGCGCCGAGCCGCCGCTTGCGGCGACCTCCTCGAGTTCCTTGCGGATGTGGTCAACCACACCTTCGGTGCGTGTGCCGTGCCCGAACGTGGCATGGCTGAAGGCCATCTGCCGCAAGAGGTGCTGCTTCAGGTCGAGGGTCATGACAGCCTCCGGATCGATGTGCGACGAGCCTTTGCTACGGCATCAGGCGCAAGCCGCCTGATTGCGGCCTCCGACCATCCGCGTTCGGTCAGCGTTTCGGTGCTGACCGTCTGGCCGGCAAAGGCCATCTCGCGCATCTGGTCGGCCATGCGATCGATTAGAGCCGTGCGGCAGGATGGGGAGGGAGTGGCAGTGTCTGCCGGGGAAGCCTGGTAGCGGATCATGGGGGTCTCCGAATGTCGGCTGACCCAGAAGGGCGCGCCGAGGAAAGGACGCCAGCTGTAGCGTCTTGCGGAGAAGGATATGCGGAAAATGTTCCGTGTCAACAGAAAATACGGAAATGCTTCCGCTTTGCCAAAGTGCTGCGTTTAAGGTTGAATTGTCGATGTCATAAATGGTTGGGTTGCGCGTGAGACGGCAAAGGGAGTCCGATGGAAATTGTTCTTTTCTGGTTTGTGTGTGCGGTAGCGGCCGGTGTCGTTGCCGCGTCCAAGGGGCGAAGCGGGCTTGGCTGGTTTTTCCTCAGCCTGCTGCTGTTCGGCATTCTGGGGCTGCTGATCGTGGGGTTGATGCCGTCCTTGAAAAAGCCCGAGCCTGCCCGCGCCGATGTCGATACACGCGAACGTGTACCGTGCCCATCGTGTCGGGAATTGATAGTCAAGGGGGCGGAGGTGTGCCGTTTCTGCGGAGCGGCCCAGCAAGTGGCCGACGTTGCTGCGCCAAAAGCAGCGGCCGGACGCGTGACCTGTGTGAACTGTGGGCGCAACTACCCGGCCGGGCAAAAGGTTTGCGGATGTGGCATGACGCTCCGGTAATCGCAACTGCGATTCAGACGCCGAACAGCTCGTTGACCGTGAGGACCTTGTGGATGGCGGCGACGCGGTCCTGCCGGATCGATATCTCCGAATCGGGAGGATTGTGCTTGGAGAGTAGGATGACGCCGCCGCCGCGCCGGCGAAGCACGCCGATGGATGCGGTGATAGTCGTCATGTCGCCATTGGTTTCCTGCACGATGACCACATCGCCCGGGCGCGGAGGCTTGTGCGGGTTCACATAAACCAGGTCTCCCGGAAAATACCGCGGTTCCATCGAAGTTCCTTCGATGTAGAGCGCGTAGATGTCGCGGGCTCCCGCGAGGGCCGGCGGGCGCCGCACGCGGTCGATCACGCCGCCCTGCAACTGGAATGCGCCGGACAACAGGCTTCCCGCCGCGGTTCCCATCACCGGCACATCGGCCGGCATGCTATCTCGTGACGGCGGTTCTGGCGCGGAGGCGGGCCGCAGGGCCTGTAGTGGTTGCGCCTCCGGGTTGTCATTGCCGGTCAGCAGCCATTGCTCGGTCACGCCCAGCACCGTGGCAAGCTTGGACAGTGTTCGCGCTCCTGGCATGGCGGCCGGGTTTTTTAGAAGCTTTGGCAGCGTCTCGCGACTGAGGCCCGCCTTTTCGCTGGCACCGCTCGGCGATAGGCCGAGGGCTGCAAGGCGCTCGCGTGCGCGGTCCTGAAGGGTTTTGGTCATGTGCGGAATATTAGCCGCGTTGAGGGTCGTAATCATTCTGAAACATTTCCGTTGACAATGCGGAAAATGATCCGCATTTTACGCGCATGAACACGCTTCGAGAACAGTTTATTCGAACATTTGACGCCTTCGTTGACGCCACCGGCGTGGGGGAAGGAACGCTGTCCGACCGGTTGCTCAATGGCGGCGGGCGGATGAAGCGCATCCGCGCGGGCTCCGATATTGCCACTGGCACTTTCGAGCGCGTGATGCGCTGGCTGTCCGACAACTGGCCCGACGGCGCAGAATGGCCCGAGGGGGTCGACCGGCCGAAAACCGCCGAGGATCGAGCCGCCGAGGCTGCGCCTGCAATTCCGGAGGCCGCCGAATGAGCGGCCCCCATCAGTTTCAACGCAGGGTGGGAAAGCGGTCACTGCGCCGTTCGCCTGCGGCTCACCATACCCAGGATGTCGCCGGTTCGAATCCGGCCCCTGCAACCACATCCCATAAAGGATCGTCAATGACCCGATCAGTGCTTTCCCGTCTTGTCCGTTTCGCCAAGAATACGTGGCTCCAGACGATTGAGCTGTTTGAGCGCCAGGGTAGAGAAAACCTGTTTTCTCGCATCGTCCCCCGTCGGTGCCGACAGCCTTTCCCGAATGTCCGCAAGCAAGCCGGCCCGAACGGCAAGCGCATCTTCGTACTCGGAGCTGACCAGATGTGTCAGATTGATGGTGAGTTGTTCGAGTACCGCCATCTGGGCGATGAGGAAGCTCAGGGTCTCGTCGTTGGGGTTGGTCATGATGTCTCTCCGGTTGATGTGATGCGAGGATATCAACGCTACGCCATGGAACAAGGCGCGCTGCCGTTTTGGCCTGGCGCGCGGGGTTGCGGAATGCTGTCGCCATGATTGTGGTCATCGGATTGGCCCTCGTTACTGATTCTTTGATCTGACCAGTTTTGAACGCTTCCCACCACGGGAAAGAGAACCGGGTATTCCCGGAACGGGAAAGGTGTGTCCAATGCTCAAGAATGCATGGTTTTACCGGATCAAGGCGGCGCAGCGCGATCTGATCGCGCTGTCGGGCGGCATCGAACGCGCAGCCGAGATCACCTCGATCTCCAAAAGCCATGTCGGGCGCTGGAACAATGCCCAGGACACCGACCTGATGCCGCTCAACGCTGTGCTGATGCTGGAAGAGCATTGCGGCGTCGCCGTGGTCACCAGCGTGATGGCGGAGCTCAACGGGCGCCGTCTTGCCGACGAGACCGAGGCCACCCGGCAGAACGCCGATGTTCTCTCCGCTTATGCCGAAGCGGTGCGCCATGCCGGCGAGGTCATGAGCGCCGGCGCCATTGCGCTGGCCGACGGCAAGGTGACGCCCGCCGAGGCGCTCACCGTCGATCGGGCAGTCTCGGTGCTCGAGCGCGGGCTTTCGGATTTGCGCCAGACGCTCGCCCATGTCCGGGCCGGCGATCTGAAGATCGTCGGCGGGGAGGGCAAGTGATGGCGCGGCTTGTTTCCAGAGGTTGTTGCGGACGGGACGGAGACCATCTGTCCGCGACAAAAGGCGACGGAGGGGGCGGCGTAGGACTTCTCCGTCGCCGTCCAGGGTCGGCACACGTGTTTGCCGGTCACGCGATCCCATCGTTCCGCACCGTCGGTCGCCATTTGGCGCTTGACGATGTCGCCGCCATGGATGCGGTGGAGGGCCGGTCAGGTTTTGCCCGCGCATCTGAGGCGAGGTTCGGCAAATGATCGTGCCCGTCAATCAAAGCCAGCCCAGCGCCCTGCGTCCGGTCACAGTTCCCGCTGCCATGGAAAAGCCGGTGCTGCGCGGCGATCGCCCGCATCTGGGCTGGGTGGAAATCTCGAAACTCCGGATCGACGACCGCTACCAGCGACCGCTGCAGCGGCACAACTGGGAGGCCATCGGTCGCATTGCCAAATCCTTCGACTGGAGCCTGTTCACGGTCGTCGACGTCGCACCGATCGGTGATCAGCTGTTCTCGGTGATCGACGGGCAGCACCGGGTGCACGCGGCGGCGATGGTGGGCATCGACAAGGTTCCTGTGCGCATCGTCGCGCAGCCGCTCGAGGGCCAGGCCCGCGCCTTCATGGGCATCAATGGCAATGTGACGGCCATCTCGACCTTTCACGTGCTGCGCGCCAGCCTGACCGCGGGCGAGGCCTGGGCGATCGAGGCCGACCGGACGATCACCCGCGCCGGATGCCGGCTGATGACCTCCAATCGCGCCACCCATGAGCGCAAGCCCGGCGAAGTCTATGCCGTGCAATGGGTGCGTGGTCTTGCCGAGCGTGACAACGCTGCCGATACATGGGCGCTATGGCGGCTTGAGATTGCACTGGCGAGCCTCAAGCAGAGCGTAGAGGGCGGGGCTGACGCCGGGCTCTGGACTCATGTGATGCTGCGCGCCTGGTATGGCGCGGTTGAAGGCCTTGACGATTATCTCGATGCGCCCGGCGCCGCGGGGGCGCTCGCCCGGTTTCTTGACCGGGAAGGGCTCGTGCGGCTGCTGGCCCGGGCCGAGGACCGCTACCGGCAGGCCAAGCGCGACGGCAAGCCATCGGCTGCGGTCTACCGCCTGTTGATGGGAGACTTTCAGGACCGGCTTGACCAGGTGTTTCCGGACCGGTCGGCTTTCACGCGGGCCGGGGAGGAGGCTCAATGATCCCGCTGCCGCCCGGTCCTTTCAATGTCATCTACGCCGACCCGCCCTGGCGGTTCGAGCCGTGGTCACATCGTGGTGAGGATCGCGGCGCGGTGCAGCACTATGACTGCATGGATCTCGACACCATTGCGGCGCTGCCGGTAGCTGACATCGCCGCCGAGAATGCTGCGTTGTTCATGTGGGTGGTGCAGCCGATGCTCCCCGAGGCTCTGAAGCTGATCGAGGCTTGGGGCTTCACCTACAAGACCGTGGCCTTCGCCTGGTTCAAGATCAAGGGAGACCCTGCGCAGCGGTTTCTGTTTGCGGACTCCGGCTCGGTGCGCAAGGGACTCGGCTACCACACCCGGTCCGGGATGGAGCAATGCTGGCTCGCCACGCGTGGCAAGGGCTACGAGCGGTTGACCCGGGGCGAGGCACAGGCCCACCTCGAAGGTATTCGCGAGCATTCCCGCAAACCCGATCATTTTGCCGATGCTATCACGCGGCTGACTGGCGATGTCCCCAAGCTGGAAATGTTCGCACGGACCAAGCGTCCCGGCTGGAGCGTTTGGGGAAACCAGGTCAACAGGTTCGGGGAGGTAGCTTGATGCGCCAGAGCATGTCCCGCGCCGTGATGCATAGAGATCACTTAGCCAATCTCTCCAACCTTCTTGTAGGCATGCCCCTCGAAATAGAAAAGCCCGCCAGCCAGCCGCTGAAACCAAGGAATTACGAGCCGATCGGTATTTCTGTCGAAGGTTTCAAGCGCGTCAAGTGCATCATTGTATGCCTTGGCATCGATGGCGCGCAGCACCGGGGGTTCATCAGCGGCAATTCTAGCAAGTTCGCCCCGCCAGCTAGCGAGATCGTGTTCATCGCATACGTGTTTCTCTTCGATCTCCGCGAGAAGGCGGTAGTAATCACGTTGCAGCATTTGGTGGGTTCTGGCTTTGCCGCCAGGGTCGAAAACGAGCTGGATGGCGCCAACCACTGCGACAGCTATCGATGGGTAGATCATTTCAATGCCGAAGCGCTGAAGAACATCGCTTGCAGCCGTAGTGCCCAAGACGATGACGAGAAAGCTGAAGCACCTGGCCCAGAACTCAAAGGCTCGACGGCGCGCCGTGTGATAGAGCGCGTTGCGGACCGTGTTGAACCTCAGATTTTCTCGATCATAGTCCATTGTGTCACCTATTTCTTGGCGGGCGCTGGAGCTGGAGGCTTTGGCGCGGGGGCTGACGGCTGTCTTGGGCCAGGACCGGAATCCGGTTTGCCTCCCCAGCCTGACGGTTGTCGCGGTCCCAGGCTACGGATTTCGACATTCTCGGGGCGTGTGGACCCCCCAAATGATCTCGTCGTTTTCATTCCAATCGTCTCCATGTGGTTTGTGCATATGGCGATGAAGGCGTCAGCATGCGGTCGTGCGCGTGCTGACGCCAACTTGTACCAGTTCTGCGGGAGGTTGTCATGAATGAGTGGCAAGCCACCACCCGCCTCGCCATCATCACCAACCACCCGGCGCGAGCGGTTTTGGCCGTGCTTGGCGTCGAGGCGGCGCCCTCATGGTGCCGGATGGTGACCCGCATCGACGAGGTGAGATGTCTGCCCTCCGGCGCCAAGGTCATCGGGTGCTGGTTCGAGCCGCGCAAGTTCCGCTCGGCGCTCGAGTGGGCCTTCATCGAGCGGCGGGGGCTTGGCGATCTCGTCGGCCTGTCGGCTGAGGATCTGGAAAAACTCGCCGAATGGGCCGCGCGGCACCACGCGCAGTCCGGGCTTGATTCCAGCCTCGCAGCCGCGGTCGGCGGCATGGTGATCAGCGAACGGAGGATCTCATGAGCATCCATCTTCACGTCGGCAGTCCGACCAGGGGGTTCCCTTCGGCGATCAAGCAGTTGGGTATCGTGGCGCTGTGGCAGGCGGGGTTCGATCACGACGAGATCGGTGCGCAAGTGTCGCTGCATCCCTCGCGGGTCGCGAAAGTGCTCGACCTGGTACGGGAGAAGACCGGCGCACTGCGCCCGGCACATCCGGAGGCAATCCGATGACGGCTGGCCTTGGCAGTTCCTGGTTCATTGGACCGTTTCCGCACATCGCTCGGCGGATTCCCGGAGGGCCGTTCGGCAGTCCTTCGGCCATCGCACCGCATTTCGACGCGCTGGAGCCTGCGGAACAGGCCTCGGCCGTCAACCTGATGCTGGAGCGCGGCGACGATATCGGAGAGATAGCGGACTGGCTCGGCCTGTCGCGGGCGGCAGTCGAGGCCATCAGTGTCCGGCGCTGCCGGCCCATCAACCCCCGCGGCGAGAGCGATGACGTCAAGCGCATGCCCGGGTCGGGGCCGAAACGCCGTGCGTTTTCATGTGCCGCAGTCGACCGTGCGCTCGATGAAACGCTGTTGGCGATCGATGCGCTGCGCGCGAGAGCAGGCGGCGGACGCCAAGCCGCGTTTGACCTGACGCTCGAGGAGGTCTGCCAGGCGTGCGGCTTTGGGCTGGAGACAGCGCGGCGGCGGTTCAAGGAGCTTGAAAGCCGCAAATGGGTGCGCCGCAAACTGCGTCCAGGCCTGCCGGCGCGGGTGACGATCACGCTCGCGGGGCGCTGCAGGCTCGATGCGTTGGCAGGCAATAAGGGGAGGGCAAAGCCGTGATGGCTCGGGTCCACCACGAGCCCCGGCCGCTCTACATCATCGCGCCGGATCTGTGGCAGTGCCGCAGAACCGCGCTGGCCCACGGGCTGGACCCGGAATCTCTCGGGGCGGTTCGTTGCATCACCTCGGCCTACCAGTTGCGTGGCACCCGGCCCGGCACGCCCTTCATCACGCATCAACGCGATGCTTGGGTGCGCGCCATGCCCGGTGTCTATGATCTCGACCAGACCATCGACCTGCTCACCCGCACCGGCCGCCTGCGCGTGGCCGGAGACGACGACATCGCCGCCGCGCGCGGGGAGAAGCAGGAGGCAAGAGCTTGATGGCTTCCTTGCGTGTTCTCGTCGGATGTGAGTTCACCGGTACGGTCCGCGATGCGTTTCTGGCGCGGGGCCATGACGCATGGTCGTGCGACCTGCTGCCGGACGAACAGCGCTCAAACCGGCATATCCAGGGCGATGTGCGCGATATTCTGGCGGATGGCTGGGATCTTTTGGTCGTGGCGCACCCGCCGTGCACGCGGCTGTGTCGGTCGGGCCGGCGCTGGCTGTCCGGGCCGGGTAATATGACGCCGCCGAAGAAGCTGCCGAAGGGGCGGACATGGCAAAGCATGAAAGACGAGTTCGAGGCTGGGCTCGATCTGTTCATTGCCTGCTGGCGCGCGCCAGTCGACCGCGTGGCGATCGAGAATCCGGAGATGCACGATCTGGCCCGCGTGCGGCTGCCGGGAGATGTGCCAAGACCGGCCATCGTTCATCCGTTCTGGTTCGGTCACCCGGAATACAAGGCAACCGGCTGGTATCTGCGCGGGCTGTCTGCCCTGACCGAAACCCGACGGCTTCCCGAGCCGGAGAAAGGCAGCGAAGAGTGGAAGGCCTGGAACCGAGTCTGGCGCATGTCGCCGGGCAAGGATGGCGGCAAGAACCGGGGCAAGGAGCGCAGCCGGTTTTTCCCGCCCATGGCCGATGCGATGGCAGACCAATGGGGCCGCGAGGCCTTGCGCCAGGTGTCGAGGGCTGCCGCATGAGCGAGATCATCGATCTGTTCGTCACCCGCGCCCGCGATGTCTCGATCGCCGAGGCGGCGCCGCGGCTAGGGCTCGCTCTCAAGGGTTCCGGCGCCGAGCAGGCGATGCCGTGCCCGCAGTGCGGCGGCAAGGACCGGTTCGCGCTCAACACCGCAAAGAACAAGTGGAACTGCCGTGGCGGCTCGACCGGCGGCAATGACGCGATCGGCATGGCCGCGCACATTCTCGGCCTCGATGTCGGCCGGCGTCCCGAGTTCCTCGAGGCTTGCGGCGCGGTGCTGGGCGAAGCGGTGCCCGATGAGGCCGAACCGGTGAGCGAGGAACGGCGCGCGGAGATCCGCGCCGAGGCAGAGGTGCGGGCGGGACAGGCGGCGCGGGATGCGGCAGCGCGCCAAAGCGAGGCTAATGACTTCCGGGACAGGGAGTTGGCCAGGTGTCGCGGAATATATGAAGCTGCAGATCTGGGGAGCCGGCTCTTGGGCATGCGCTATCTGCATGCCCGCTCAGGCCTGCCGATAGAGGCGGGCGCTCACGCCTGCCGCGCCATCCGGCTTGAGCCGAAACTCTCCTACTGGCACGGCAAGGACGAGCGCGGCTACGCCCGTGATATCTGGTGCGGTCCGGCTTTGGTGCTGCCCTTCGTTGATGGCGGCGGCGAGCTGATCGGCATCCACCAGACATGGATCGATCTCGACAACGGTCCGAAATACAGGCCAGCGCTCTACGGCTTGAGCAAGACCGGCGCGGATGCCGGGCGCGAAGACCGGGCAGGGCCGCCGACCGCGCACTGGCCGTCACCCGCCGATCTGAAAGCCGGGTTCTATGAACCGCTCGCCACCAAGAAGATGCGCGGCTCGAAAAAGGGCGGGCTGTTGCCGCTGGCGGGCGACATGAGTGCCACGCGCTGGGTGGTGGGTGAGGGGGTGGAGAACGTGATCGCCTGGTTCGGCGCGGAATTGAATGAAGACCAGGATCTGGCCCTCTCCACCTTCTATGCCGCAGCCGGCGATATCGGCAACCTGGCGGGCCCGTCCGCGCGCACCGGCCGCTTCGCCCACCCGACAGAGACGAAAATCAACGCGAAGGGGACCGCAAGGCCGGTGATGGTGCCGAGCCCGGAGCCCGACCTCGAGCGGCTTTCGGAGGGCTTTCCGCTTGGGGCTTATGTGCGCGAACTCATGTTCCTTGGTGACGGCGATTCCGAGCCGGTCTGGACCGCAGCCCACATGGCCCGCGCCGAGGAGCGCGCCCGCGCGATCGCGTCCGGCATCGAGGTAACAACAGCCTGGCCGCCCCACGGTCATGACTGGGCCGAGGTGATTGCAATGGCACTGCGTGGCGAGGCGGCATGAACAAACACGTCAAGATCCCCGCTGCCGTGCAGGCCATGCTCGATGCCATGGGGCATGAACCGCGAGCCGAAAACCCGGACCCTTCATCGAAGCCGGAGCCCGCAACCGCTGCCGGAGCACCCCAGCTGCCCGAGCCGGATGCGCCGGAACTGACCGCCGAGGAAATGCTGGCCGAATGCGCGGGCGAGCCCGAAACCGACATCGGCAACGGCCGTCGGCTCCTGATCCGCTACGGCAGCCGCATCCTGCACGTTGCCCGCGTCGGCTGGCACGGCTTCGACGGAAAGCACTGGAAAGAGGACGAGGACGGCTCGGTGGTGCGTCCCCTGGCGCAGAAGACGGCCGAGTTCATCGATGACGAGGCCATGGCGATGTCTGCCACAGAGGAGGAGGCCATCCTCATCGAGGCCGGCCAGACCGCGCGCAAGGAGCGGATCAAGATGGGCCGGCCCGCCAAGGACTGGCCGGCCGACAAGTCGCAGCGCTGGCTCGAACTCGAGGAAACCGAGGAGGCGGGCGAATCCGCGTTGAAAACCGTCAAGGGCCGGCGCTCGGCGCGTCACCGTTTCGCCAAATCCTCCGCCGGCACGTCGAAGATCAACAACCTGCTGACCGAGGCAGCGCCGCACGTGGCCCGCATGGTCAACGACATGAACACCGATCTCTTCGCCTTCAACTGCACAAACGGCACGCTCCGCTTCGTGCGCGTCGAGGATGAGGAAAGCGACCCGGACGACCCGCGCTGGCGCTGGGAGGCACGGCTCGATCAGCACCGGGCGGGCGACTATATTTCCAAGCTCGGGCAGGTGGAGTATCGCCCGGACGCGAAAGCGCCGGAGTTCCACAAATTCTTCCAGACCGTGCAGCCGGATCCCGCGGTGCGGCTCTTCCTGCAGCGCTTCTTCGGCTACAGCCTGCTTGGCCTAACCAAGGAACAGTGCCTGCTGTTCTTCTATGGCGCGGGGCGCAACGGCAAGTCGACCTTCATCGACCTGATGACCGAGATCCTAGGCAATTACGCCGTCACGCTGTCGGTCGACAGTTTTGCGGGCGAGGGCCGGCGCTCGGGGGCTGAGGCGACGCCTGACCTTGCCCGCCTGCCCGGTGCTCGGCTGGTGGCGGCAAGCGAGCCCGAAAGCGGCGTGCACCTGAAGGAATCGCTGATCAAGACGCTGACCGGCGGCGAGCGCATTCCCGTGCGCCGCCTGCAGCAGGAGTTCATAGAAGTGATCCCGCAGTTCAAGATCGTCATGGTCGGCAACCACAAGCCGGTGATCCGCGACACCTCAGACGGCATCTGGCGGCGCGTGCTGCTGGTGCCGTGGGAGATCCAGATCGCATCCGACCAGGTTGACCGCCGATTGCCGGAAAAGCTGCGCGCGGAGGCCGACGGCGTGTTCGCCTGGCTGGTGCGCGGCGCGCTCGACTATCTGACGCTCGGCCTTGGCGTGCCCGACAAGGTGACGGCCGCCACCAGCGAGTACCGCGAGGACAGCGACCCGATCGGGGCCTTCATACGGGCTGGCTGCATCGTCACCGGTCATGAACACGATTATTCGACGCCCGACGACATCTGTGTCGGCTACGCCAACTGGGCGGCGCGCGAAGGCCAGCCGGAATTCCGGAAATCGACCCTGATGCGCCGTTTCCCGGACTATGCCCGCAAGCAATGGGAGGGGCCGGACGGCATGATGCATGGCTTCCGCAAGCACAAGTCCTCGACCACCCGCTACACCGGCATCAAGGTGCGCGACGAATATCTGCGGGTGCGTGGCGAAGGCGGACCGGACGGCGGCGGGGGCTATGGCGACCAGTGAGCCCGGTTTACCCGCACCCTCCACGCGCGCGTGCTGCTTTCATCCGGGCCCATTCCCTCGCCGCCCGGGACGATAGAGGGCAGCGGGGGAGGCTGGCGAAGATTCTGGGAGCTTGCCTCCCGTCTAAAGGGTTTGGGAAATCAATGATTTATGCGGCTAGGGAGGCTAGGGAGGATATTTGCGGCGCGCGCGTGTGCGCACGTTCTTTCAAGGGGTGTAGCCCATGACAGAAAACACGGTGAAGCCTTGTATGCGTACGTCCTCTTTATCCTCCCTAGCCTCCCTTACGTCCCTGTCTTCTTCTTCAACATCAACAATATCAACAGGATGGCCGAAGGCCAGCAAAGGGGATCAGGGAAGCAAGCAGCCAAAAACGGGAGGCAAGGGGCAAAAAATGGGAAGCAAGCACTCGAAACAGGAAATCAAGCCATGAAACAGATCCCGATCGTTCAATTGCTGGAATGGGCCTATCGGCACGAGCTGCCCAAGGCCGAGCGCGTCGGCGGCGGTATGGGCGCGTCGGCGCCATCGTCCTGGGGCATGGTCTACAATCTCGGCATCCTCGGCACGGTGATCGATGCGCCAATCAACGGCTATGGCGTCGTTGCCATCGGCATGGATGAGGGCGACCCGCATCCTGATGCCTTGAAAGTCGCTGAAGCGGTAGGGCGTCTTGCAACTGCCCGGATCTCGATCGGCAATGAATGGTCGCCGTTTCCAGAGTGGGCCGATGCCGATGGTCTGGTGGCCGAAACTGTCAACCGCATCCGCCCGCGGCTGGCCTCGCTGTCCGGCAAGGAAATCCAGGCCATGCTGATCGCCCGCGCCGTGCTGGGCCAAAAACCTGACTGGCGTGGTGAGGAGCCGGGCCGGGCGATGATGATGCGTGGCGGAACGCCTGGCTGGTTCATGAAGGAAATCGGCAAGGATGCCTATGGAAACAGGACCGAACGCGAGGTAGATGGCTTCAACCCTCGCAGTCGGCGGCCGCGCCCTGGCGCCTATCGCAAGTTCCGGCTTTCGACCGATGTATCCGGCCTTGCGATCGACCGGTTTCGCCGGACCGTGTGGGCTCTGGCTGTGCGCCATGTGGCGCAAGAGGTCGCCGCTCGGCTTTCAAGCCATGAACTGACCGCCGAAGTGCCTACGCTGGCGCCTTGGGCAGCTGTCGCAGGGTTGGTGAGCCGACAGGACCCCTCTCACGCTGTGTCGCTTTTTCTTTGACATGCGACCGAAAGTTGACAATGGTCATCTCACCCTGAAAAGGACAACTCGAACCCGCTGGCGACCCCGGCGGGTTTTTTCGTGGGAGAATGCGACTTGGCAGGCGCGGGACTTCATATCGATGCCAGCGACTTCCGCGCGCTCGGTGCGGCGATGCACCGGTTGCCGGCTGACCTGAAGGCCAAGGCCTTTCGCTCGGCCGTGAACCATACCGGCAAGAAAGCGCGGACCCAGATCGCTCGGCTTGCCGCAAAGTACTCGGGATTGCCGTACCGTTTCACCCGCAATGCAGCGCAGATGCGGCTGACCAGCGACGATGTGGAGATCAAGCTGCGGTCGAAGTGGATCTCGCTGGCCCAACTTGGACCGCGACAGACACGCAAGGGTGTGAGCGTTCGCGGGCGCGGCTCTTATGCGGGAGCGTTCATCGCACACTCGAAGATTTCCGGTGCCAACGCCGTCCTGGTCCGCAAGGGCAAGCGCCGAACACCGGTTCGCGAGCTTTACGCCGCCAACCCTGCCCACGCCATGGGCGCCGACCGGCACGGCGAGTTCCAGCGGATGGCCGAGGAGATCATGGACCGCGACTTCGCCGCCCGGCTTCTCCACGAAGTCGACCGCCGTCTCTCAAGGCTGGCGTCCGGCTAATCCGCTCCGATGAGTGTGTGACACAAGAATAAAACCGTGGTCGGGCTTTCCGGAAAAAAGGGACCGTATCCCGCCCTCATCCCAAGCGGGGCGGGACGACCCCGAAAAACTGCCAGTTTTGCAGAGGTTTTGGTTGGGTTGTCAGGTTGTCAGTGGTGTGAACTGGGCGTTGTCAGGTTGTCATAGAGGATTTTGAGGCAGTCATGGTCGAGACAGTGATGATGACGCTGTCCGAGATCGCCGCGCGTGACGGGATTTCGCGGCAGGCAATATCCAAGACCGTGCGCGAGCTGGTCGAGAAGCACGACGATATCCCGGTCGAGCGGGACGGGCGGGAGCGAATCGTCCGGGTGTCGGTGGGTCATATCGACCATTACCGCGACAATTTCCAGAACCCGGCCAAGGTGCTGGCATCGCGGCCGTCACCGTCGGCGGACAAACCGAAGCGCGATGGCGCGTCACCGAGCGAGCAAGAGGGCGATTCCTTCGAGGAAGCGCGCCGACTCAATGAGTGGCTGCGCTACAGCCGTCTGAAGCTTCAGCACGACGAGGCCTGCGGACGGCTGATCAGCGCCGACACGGTGGCTGCGGCGCTCGACAGCCTGGGACGGGAAGCACAGGCGATTATTGCCAGACTGCCGAACCATGCCGACGACCTCTCAGGGCCCTTCGCCAAGGAAGGTGTGCACGGGTTACGGACGGCATTGAGGGAGGTTGCTCACCAGATCAACCTTTCGATCGCCAAGAGGTTCGAAGAAATTGCGGCATCCGCACCGGAACGGGATGTCATCGAGGATGAAGAGATCCGAGCGTGACCATTCACCCAGGCGCATTGCAGCTGGTGGCCTCACGGCTTGCCGAGGCAATACGTCCGCAACCGCCGAAGCCGTTTGTGGAGTGGTTGTCGGAGAACGTCGTTCTCGTCGACGGTCCGCGCAAGGGTGAATTGTG
This sequence comes from Parahoeflea alexandrii, assembly GCF_024105735.1. Lineage (GTDB taxonomy): Bacteria > Pseudomonadota > Alphaproteobacteria > Rhizobiales > Rhizobiaceae > Hoeflea > Hoeflea alexandrii. Next base: position 648,173 of record NZ_JAAAML010000003.1, read on the forward strand.
GTCGCCTCGCGACGCGCCTTATCTGGTCGAGATTGCTCAGTGTCTGAGCCAGGAACATCCGGCGAACCTGGTCACGGTGCGCAAGGCGCAGCAGACTGGCGTGTCGATCCTGGCGTTGTCGTGGTGCCTCTACATCGCGGAGGTCTGCCCGGACAACATCCTCTACGGGGTGCCCGGCATAGACGCGCTACAGGACATCAACGGGCAGAAACTGCAGCCGCTGATCGACGCATGGCAAGCGGAGACGGAAAAGAAAATCATCCTGCCGGTGACGAGCCGGTCCGGGCGCAATTCGACGACCTATGAGAAGCGGTTTCCAGGAGGTTACATCTCTCTCGCCAACGCCAACACGGTCATGGACCTGTCCATGAAGACCTGCCGGTTCGGGATCAAGGACGAGGTTTCGAAGTGGGGTGAACTGCCCAATGGCGCGGATCCGGAAACACTGTTCTTCGGTCGATTCACGGCGTTCCGCCGGCAGCGGAGCTACAAGATATTCGAATTGTCGACACCTGAACTCGACTCCGGAGACGCGCTCGGTGACGATCCGGGGCACTGCCGGATCGACCGGTCGTTCAAGCGGTCCGACCAGCGGTTCTGGAATGTCGAGTGCCAGGAGTGCCATGAGTGGTTTGTGATGAACGACGACCTGCTGCAGGTCGATCGGGATCATCCGCACAAGAGTGTGCTGGTCTGTCCGAATCCTCAATGCGGCCACTGGATAGACGAGGCCGAGCGGGTATTGATGGTTCGCGCCGGTGAATACCGTCCGACACAGAGCGGCCCGGACAGGCATCCGGGCTTCCATGTCGATGCGTTCATGAGCCTACTGATGAGCCTTGGCGACATCGCCGAAGACAAGCTGAAGGCTGAGAAGCGCGGCGAGGCTGGCGCCAAGGATTATCATAACCTGGTGCGGGCGCTGCCCTACCAAATGCGCGGCAACGCGCCGGACTGGCAGCGGTTACTGGAGCGCCGCGAGGAGTATCCGGATGGCGTCATCCCGCCGGAGGGGCTGATATTTGTTGCAGGCGTCGACGTGCAGCACAGCGGCCTCTATGTCGAGTTCGTCGCATTCGGCGCGGAGAGACAGTCCTGGTCAGTTCACGCAGAGTTTCTCGAAGGGGAGACAGACGACAAGAATTCCGGTGCATGGGTCAAACTCGACAAGCTTTACCGGACCGAGTGGCCCGATTCCTATGGATCGGCGCGGCGGGCCGGGGCGATGGCAGTGGATGCTGGCGACGGAAACCGCACCACGCAGGTGCTGGAATGGTGCCGGGAACGGCCTGACACCTATGCGATAGCCGGCAAGCATGGGCGCGGTGTCGGCGCGATCGGGCTTCCGAAGAAGACGTCAGTTCGCAAGGGCGGCAAGCGCAAGCGCATCGGTTCGACGATGCTGTGGCCGGTTGGTACCTGGTCACTGAAGGGTGAATTCTACGGAAACCTGCATCGGCTGGGGCTGCGCTCCGGCGAGGTGGTAGACCCGCCGGGATATTGCCACTTCAATAATGCTCGCAACGAAGAGTTCTTTCGCCAGATTACGGCGGAGTATTTCGACCAGAAGATGGTGCGCGGACGGCTCGTCGAGGAATGGAAGAAAATCCGTAGGGACAATCACTTTCTCGATTGCCGGATCTACGCGATGGCGATGGCCGAGCATCTCGGCCTGTCACGGCTGACACCTGCGGGATGGGCGGCACTCACGGTACAGTTGACGCCCGCGTCTGCGCAGACGCTGTTCTCGCCGGTGTCGCAACAGATTGCCGCCCAGGGCGGGCTGGAAGCATCGATCGACATGCCGCCACAGACGGCTTCAAACAAAGCGCCGGCCGAAGATGTGCTGGCAAAATGGAAAAGGCGAAAGTGATGCGGGTACCGAGTGTTGCGCGAGACGGCTCCATGAAGCCGCGCGGGGCCGCTGGCGGTCCCGTGGCGCGGCCGGTGATGCGCATGCTGCGCGACAGCCCGTCCGGTGTTCTCGCAGCACGCCTGACCCCGGTTTCGGAGAGTCGCGACGAGATCCGCCGTTCGTGGCGGCGTGCGGCGGCGCTGGCGCTTGACTTCATCCATAACTCAGGACGACTCAAAGGGGCCGTCGATCAGGTCATCGCGGACACGGTGGGCTCGGAACTGATCCTGAAACCTGCGCCGGACTATGCGCGGCTCGGGTGGTCGCAGGAGCGATCGGTTGCATGGTGCAAACTGGTCAAGTCGGAGTGGAAAAAGGATTCCTGGAACCCGCGCGAATGCGACCACCGCGGCAAGTTCACGGTTCCGCAACTGGTCGCGATCTCGCTGCGCTGGCACATCGCTTTCGGCGAGACAACGGGGATCCTGACGCATTTCGATGCCGGACAGCGGGCGCGGTATGGGATCAGGACAGGGTCGAAGACCTTGCTGGTGCCGCCGCCTCGTCTGGTGCAGGACACCAATGAGGCGCTGCGGTTGTTTCAAGGCGTCTATCACGACGAAAACGGCAGGGCAGAAGGTTACCTGTTCGAGGAACGTCAGAACGGCTTTCCGAAGAAGGTGCGATACCCGGCCCATGACGCCAGCGGGCGACCGGTGGTCATGCACATCTTCGACCCGCTTGACGCCGACGATGTACGCGGCATCTCGCAACTGACGCCGATCCTAAAGCAGCATGCTCAGACCGAAGTGGCGCGCGAGGCGACGTTGCAGACCCTGATTGTGCAGACCTTCTTCGCCGCTGTCCTGACTTCAAAGCTGCCGGCAGCCGAGGCGATCGAATCGCTGCAGGAACTGGCCAAGGGTGACACTGACAGCAGTAAGGTCGGCAAGGCGATTTACGACAATGTCCTGGGCTATCTGGGCAGCACGCTCGATAGGGCGGCCGAGGGCGGTGTCAGCCTGACGGGCGGGTCACGCATTCCGGTGCTGGGGCCCGACGAGGATTTGCAATTCCGCCAGGCACAGGCGCCAGGCGACAATTACCTGCCACTGACCCAGTCGCTCGACCGCGACATGGCGCGGGCGATCGGTGTCACCTATGGCGCCTACACGATGGATCATTCCAACGCGACCTATTCATCGGTGCGGATGGAGAACGCGTCGATCTGGCCTGTGGTCATGCGCAGGCGAGAGCACATCGCGGCACCGATGTACCAGATGATTTACGAGCAATGGCTCGACGAAAAGATCGAGACTGGCGCGATCCCCTTTCCGGGTGGGCTCTCGAATTACCGGGCCAACAGGGACGCCGCGAGCTGGGCACAATGGCAGGGCCCGGAGAAGCCGACGGCGGATGATCTGAAGTCGGAGAAGGCAGCCAGTGAGCGGATTGCCAACGGCACATCGAGCATCCCTCGCGAGGCGGAACTGAAGGGCGTCGACGCGGACGAGCTGTTCGACGAGCGCAGTGCCGATCACAAGCGCTACGTCGATGCCGGCATGCGGTCTCCTTACGACCGTGACGCACCGGCCCCGGCGCAGCCGGTCGAAGTCCAGAACACGAATTGAGGGTCTGCAAATGGCGACCGTGAAGATCGATGGCGCGTCTGTCGATATCGCTGATCCGTGCGCGCTTTACCAGGCGCTTTACGCGGTCAAGCTCAAACGCATTGCCGGCGATGCCATTGAAGAAGGCGAGATTGCTTCTCCAGTGACCCGGCGGCGTATGCGCTACGCGACGGTCTCGCTCGCGGATCTTGATGCGGAACTTGGCCGCCTCGCTGCGGCCTGCGACGCAAAATCGGGCAAGCGCCGCCGCGGCGCGGCCAGCTTTCACTTTTGAGGAGCAAGACATGCCAGCAACACTAGACGGGCAGATCCTGACGCTATCGGGCTTCGTGGGTGACAACTGGTGGGACGAGGGTTTCACCTATGACGAGGTGATGGTCGCACTCGCTTCGGTGGAAGACGATTCCGAGCTTGATGTCTTCATCAACTCCGGAGGCGGCTACGCCACCGAGGGTGCTGCGATTCATGCATTGTTGGCACGTCGCTCGGGCACGACGAATGTGATTGTCGACGGCGTGGCGGCCTCCGCCGCGTCGCTGATCGCGATGGCCGGTGAAACCGTGACCATGTCGGCGGGCTCGATCATGATGATCCATGATCCGGCGGGCATTTCATTCGGGACATCGGCGGATCACCAGAAGGCCGTCGAGGCGTTAGAGGCGCTGGCGACCGCCTACGCACGGGTCTACGCCGCCAAGTCCGGCAAGACCGCCGACGAGTGCCGGGAGATCATGAAGGCGGAAAGCTGGATGACGCCGGAACAGGCGATCGCCGAAGGCTTTGCCGATGCCGCCAATGACAACGAGGCGTCCGCCGTCGCTGCATTCGATTACCGCGCCTATGCCCATGCGCCGGATCAACTCCGAGCGGTGGCAAGCGCCAATGGATGGAGCCTGAAACAGGCCACACGCAAACTGCCGACGGCATCCGCCCCGGCGCCAACCGGTCACCAGAAGGAGAAACCCATCATGATCGACAAGACCAAGGCGGATACCCAGCCCGCCAACATCGAAGAAGCAACCGCAACGGCGGCTCGCGAGGCTGTGAAGGCGGATCGCGAGCGTCATGCCGCCATTATGGCGCTTGAAGAGGCAAAGGGTCGCGAGCAGCTCGCCGCACATCTTCACGCAACGACCGAGATGTCCGTCGACGAGGTCAAAGCGGCTCTCGCCGCAGCGCCAGCCACATCCACGGAAGAAAAGCCGTCGGCGGCTGCATATGACAAGTCACGCGCCGCAGCCGGAGCGGGGCTGGCTGCCCCGGGCAGCGGCGAAGGCAAGCCGAAGAGCGGCCTTTCCGAGCTCATCACCGCCAGGATCGAGCGCAAGCGCGCCTGATCCGGTTTCCCTACAAGATCCCACGCTCGCATCACCGGAAAACAGGCGTAGCGCGAGCCATCAGGAGACACAGCCATGCTTCCCTACTATTCCCACACTGCGCCCGCCCGCGAAAGTGACCTGCTCAAGCAGGAATACGATCCGCAGTTCTGCCGCGAAAACTATACGCTCAAGGCCGGGTCTGGCTCTGAGCGCAAGGTCTATCTCGGCACGCCGCTGATGCTCGATGTCGCCACCGCCAATCTCGCGGCCGCGGCCGCTGCCGTCGCCGGCAACACCGGCAATGGCACGATTGCTCTTGCGGATCCGTTCTACACGACCGTCAAGGCGGTTCAGGAAGGCCGCTATACGGTGCGCTGCACAACCGGCGGAGCCGATGCCACCTCAAAGTTCCAGGTTGAGGGACCGGACGGCAAGACGGTCGGTGAGGCAACGGGCGGCGCGGCCTTCGCCAAGCAGGTCAAGTTCACGATCAGCGGCGGCGGTACCGACTTCGTCGCCGGCGACAGCTTTGTGATCGATGTCGCCATCGACCAGGAAGACCCGACCAACACCCGTGTGGCCTGGGTGCCGGGCGACGGCGCAATTATCGGCCTGTCTCTTCGCAACACCACGGCGCCCGATGGTGTTGCAGTCGAGGGACTGTCGCTCGATCGCGGACCGGCAATTCTCTCCGCCGACAAGATCGTCTGGCCCGACGGCATCACCGCCACGGATAAGGCCGCCGGCATCGAAACGCTCAAGCAGATCAACATCATCCAGCGCTGAACACTCCGGGCGCGGGTCTGCTCCCGCGCCCCTGCCATCCACCCATTGACGAGCGTGGCGTGCCGCCGCGCCGCAGGAGACACACATGTTCGATTATCTCTACACCAGCACGGACCTGACCCAGGAGGTCAACCGTCTTCCCAACGAGTACGGGCTTCTGAACGCGCTCGACCTATTCCCGATCGAAACGCTCGGCTCGCGCTTCGTAAGGGTCGACTATCGCAACGGCCAGATCTACGTTCTCGGCGCCAAGGCTCCCGGTGCTCCGGGGGATGTCGGCGGCACCAATGAAGACGAGGGCGGTGTGATCCTTCAGATCCCTCACTTTCCTCACCTTGAGCGCATTTCGGTCGATGACGTGGACGGGCTCCTGCAGGTCTTCAACGGCCAGGTCGAGCCCCGATCGGTGGACCGCGAGACCGCCCGCAAGCTGGATCTGATCCGCCGTAACCATTCGATCACCCTTGAGTTCATCCGTCTCGGGGCGCTCAAGGGTTTGATCAAGGATGGCCGCGGCAAGACGCTGTATGATCTCTACACCGTCTTCGGGATCACCAAGAAGGAGGTGGATTTCGTCCTCGGGACTGCCGGTACCGATATCCGGGAGAAATGTGAGGAGGTCATTGACCACACGATGACCAACCTGAAGGGCGAGACCAGCTCGGGCGTGGAGGCCGTGGTGGATTCGAAGTTCTTCGGCAAACTCATCACCCATCCGAACGTCGAAAAGTTCTGGCTCAACGCGCAGAACTCGAGCGAGCACAAGATGCTCAATCGCGAAAGTCGCGCCGGCAACTGGGGCCGTGCCTTCGAGTTCGGGGATATCATCTGGCGAGAGTACAAGGGCGGGCTTCCTGTCCGTGCTGCAAACGGCGCTATCTCCACCGAGAAGAACATCGCCGACAACTCCGGTACCGCGTATCCGACCGGTACACAGTCGATGATGCGGACTTTCGAGGCACCGGTGCATCACATGGATCTCGTCAACCAGGCCCCTGACGCCGACACGATCTACATTTCGGTCGAGATGCTGAAGCACGGCAAGGGTGTGGAACTGGAATCCCAGACCAACCGACTGGCGGTGAACAAGCAGCCGGAGTGCGTTGTCCAGGTCAAGACCTCGAACTGACCTCAGGCCGATGAGCAACTGGACCGACATGGAGCGCCGCCTCGAGACAGACGCGGCGGCGCTTTTCGACACCGTGGAGGTGCAGGCATTTGCGCGAAAGGGCGGCGCTACGGTCAATCACCGCCGGGAAGCCGATCCGGCCCGGGCGAGTTTCACCTTTCCCGGTTCTCTCGAATTCAACCCGCCACCGCTGCGCAACGAGCAGTTCATGCAGGCGGGCAGGAGCGGACAATCCAATGTCGCGTTCGATGCGGTTATCACCGTGCATGATGACGGATCATGGCCGTGGCTGCCGAAGAGGAATGACCACCTGGTGGCAGACGCAGTGATCTATGAGATCGCCGATATTCACCGCGACGGCTCCTCTCGGCGCGTCTTTTACGTCAACAAGGCAAAGCCATGACACTGACCGCTGAAGCCGTGCGACTGGCGGCCATGGAAGTGCTGCGGCCGACGGGTGCGACAGACGCATTCCCGACGCTTGCCGGCGCCATGGTGTTTGACAGCAAACAGGCCAGTGTCGCGGATCTCGACAATTTCGCATCGGGTGATCTGCCGTACATTCCGGTGCTGGCGCTCTATACCGAGGATTCGACAGTCGAAACGCGCGGCGCTGCTGCAGACGTGAACGACAATTACTGCCAGATGACGCTGGAGATTGTCGGCGAACTGGCTGTGATTGCCCGTGACGAAGATCTCGACGCTGAGTATGTCGATGCGGTAGCGGGCACCGATCCGGAGGCGCGACTGGTGCTGTCGGCGATGATGGCTCAGGTGTGTAAGGAGTTGCTCTATTCCGAGCGCGGCTATCTGTTTCGCCGGATCGCGACGCATTGCGACAAGATCGAACAGCAGAGCCATACCGTGCCGGAGCTGGGCTTGCGGTTCCAGCGTGAGTTCATGCGCCTGACACTGACCATCGCCGACGATGAATTGAGCGACGAGGGCGGTCTTACCGGACGGATCAAGACACTGTTCGACGCCCTGCCAGCGGGGTCCTACGCCAAGGCGAAACTGTCAGCGCTTGCGACTCATCTGGCTGGCGAGACCCGCACCGACCTGACTGAAATCACCGTTGACCCCGGTGCGGGGCCGGTGGCTGGCACAACACTGGAGTGACATCGATGCAACGTTACAAACCAGCCAAGGGCGCGCCATTGCTGCGCACCACGGAGGGCGAAGCCTTCCCTGAAGCAGGCAAGATGATCGACCCGGCGAACCGCTACTACGCGCGGCTGATCAAGGAACGCGCGCTTGAGCCCGTGGCGGACGATGCGCCGGAAAACAAATCCCGAACCAGCAAACCGGCGGCGGCGGCCGCATCCAACAAGGAGACGCGGAAATGACCGTACCTGCAAACCTCGTGGCCCCCCTGTTCGCGTTCTCGGTTGAGAGCGGCGGGCAGTTCGAAGACCTGGCGCCGGTCATCCTGTATGGCCACAAGACATCGGCCGGTTCGATGTCGGACAATGTCAAGGTGTCCTGCGCATCGCGCTCCCAGGCCCGCGCGCTGGCCGGCAAGGGGTCGATGCTCGAGCAGATGGTGACCGTGTTCCGCAAGAACGCGCCGACGCATCCGCTCTACATCGTATCGGTCGCGCCGAGCGGAACGGCGGAAACCCGCACCATCACGGTCGGCACCGTGCCGGCAGGCGGCGGCACCGGCGTGATCAACATCATGGGCGAGCTGGTCTCGATCTCGATCGCGGCCGGTGACAGCGCCAACACGGTGGCCGCGGCCATCAACGCGGCCATCAACGCCTATGACAACCCGCAATCGGGCCACGCGCTGCCCTACACCTCGACGGTAGCCACCAACGTGGTGACGATCACCGCGCGTCACCTGGGCGCCTATGCGGCGGAAATCGGCGTGAGCGTGCCGGTGCTCGATGGCACCAACGCACTGACCGGCGTGCTGACGATCGATGAAGGAACGGCGGGGGCCGGCACGCCCGACACCGCGACGGCGAACGCGGCGATCGAGGAAGACGACTGGTCGTTCCTGGTCTCTGCTTTTGGCGACGCCACCAACGTCGGCAAGTACGACACGCTGCTTTCCGAAGTCTCGGGCCGGTGGAGCTATGCCAACCAGAAATTCGGCATCGCCTATTATCCGAAGCGCGACAGCCAGTCGAACCTGATTTCCTACGGCGAGGGCAAGGACACCTGGAAGCTTTGCGCGGTGCCGACCTTTGCCTCGGGCGGTCATTCCGAGCCGGGGTATCTGTGGGTGGCAGCGATGATCGGGCGCGTGGCGCCGTGGCTCGCCGGTGGCGCGACGGGCGATGTGAACCGCAACCAGACCGGCCTCGTGGTCGAGGGAATCAGCGCGCCGTCGGATGGGGCCTACTGGCCGGATCTCGCGACCCGGAACGCGTTTCTCGCTGCAGGGCTTTCTTCCTGGAGCGTCAACGGCAATGGCCGGGTGGCGGTCGACAAGATCATTACGCATTACCGCACCACTGCGGGCGTACCCGACACCACGTTCCGCGATATCCAGAAGCCACATGCGCTGATGTATTCGCTGCGCTACATGCTGGCGCAGCTGGCGTTCGAGCATTCCAACAAGGTGATTGCCGACGACAACCCCGGCAATGTCGGCTCGGTTTCGACGCCGAAAGACATCGAGGCCACCTGCTACCATGCCTATGTGGATCTTGAGCTGCGCGGGGTTCTGGAGAACTCGGCCACAGCACTCAAGGATCTCACGGTCACCCGCAACGGTGACAATCCGAACCGGGTTGATGCGGTGGTGCCGATGGACTTCACCAATCCGCTCGACATCTTCTCGGGGCTGGCGCGCGTCTACTCCCAGTTTCGCTGACCGAACTTGAGCCGGGCGAGATAGCGCCCGGTTGACCCGATTCCAAACAAAGGATCCTGAAAATGGCTGGTAAAGATTATGGCGGTCAGATCCGCCTTCGGCTTTCGAACGGCGAAACCTTTTCGCTGCGTGGCACCATGACGCTGATGACGGCCGGCCGTTCCGTCGAGGCTGTCGTGAACCAGGACCGGTCGACCGACCGGGTTTCGACGCTGACGCCCTATGCCTTCGAAATGTCCTTTGCCGACAAGGGGCAGAATATGCAGGCGCTGATGACGGCGGACCGCTTCGACGCGACCTTTATCGAGGATGACACCGGCGTGTCGCACTATTACACGCGCGCATTCTTCACCGGGGAGCCGTCGATCAACCGCATAAACGGCGAAGTGACCGGCATGGCTGGCGCGGCTGAAACCTACGTCCGAAAGGGCTGATCGATGTCCGGTGAAAAGACTGTCCGGCTGTCGCGGCGTTATGAGGCGCATGGCCGGGCCTTCGACAGCCTCACCTTCCGCGAGCCGAAAATGGCGGATTTTGAGGCGATCGGCGAGATTGCCGAGTATCAGCCGGCCCCTGAAGGCGGAATGCTGATCATAAATCATGACGATCGGGTGTGGAGATACCGCGACCGGTTGCTCAAACGCGGAGATGATTTGCCGTCGGCTGCGGATCTTGGCGACCTCGATCTGGCGGACGCGATTGCCGTGAAAGAGGCGATCAGCGGTTTTTTTACCCAGGCGAGGGCAAAGCCGTCCGCCACGCTACCGACCTCCTGATCTTCAGGTTCGGTTTTTCCTTTGAAAGTGTGATGGCGATGACGCCGTCGCAGTGTCTCTCCTGGGCCGTTCGCGGTCTTGAAGCCGGAAGCAATTCATGAGCAACCGCACGATTGAAGCCATTGTCCGGCTGTCGGCGAAGCTTGGGCCTATGGCCGCCTTCGGCCAGTTGGGGACCAAGCTCGCGGACGTGAACCGGAAGGCCGCGGCGGTCAACAGAACCCAAACGATGATCGCCAAAAGCTCGACAGCGGCAACGGCGGCGTTGATGCGCTATGCCGCGCCTGCGGCGATCACCTATGGTGCGGTGTCGGCTGGCCGGGCCTTCGCGTCGATCGAGAGACGTTTGGAGCGCATTGGTATCAACGCAGATGCCAGTTCGGCTGAGATGCAGTCGGCATTCCAACAGATGCGAACAATCGCCGATGATGTGAAAGCGCCGGTTGAGAATGTTGTCTCCGGGCTGGAATCGCTGATTGCCTCCGGTAAGTCGCTGAACGAGGCATTGGTTCTCTTGCCGCTGGTGGCGGCTGCGGCGCAGGCATCGGATTCCGAATTTGCAGCGATGGCGACGACTGCAGACGCCATCACAAGCTCATTCGGTATTGCGGCTAACCAGATGGGTGGGGCATTCGACATCATTGCCAAGGCGGGCAAGGCCGGCAAGTTCGAGATGAAGGATATGGCGGCGGAACTGCCGTCGCTGGCGCCGGCATTCGCGGCGCTGGGCTACAGGGGCGAGGAGGGATTGAAGAAGCTTGCGGCCGCCTTGCAGGTGGTGAGGATGGAGACCGGCACGTCTGGCGAGGCAGCAACATCGTTCATGGATGTACTGACCAAGATGAACTCGGTGACGGTGTCGAACAATTTCAAGAAGCAGTTTGGCATGGATATCCGCAGGGAAATGGAGAAGGCCAAGAAGGCCGGTGAAGACACGCTTCTGGCTTTTATCCGTTTGTCGAAAGAGGCCATCGACGGGGATCTGTCGAAGATTCCGCTGTTGTTTACTGACAAGCAGATGCAGATCGCCATGCGGGCGCTGATCAATCGCACCGGCGAATTCACCGGTCAATTGGGCGCGCTCGGCAATGCGGCGGGTACGGTGCAAGGTGACATCGATCGGTTGGCGACCAATACCCAGGCGAGCATCGACAAGATGGCGAACTCCTGGGACCGTTTGAAGACGAGCATCGGCGGCACGATCGCGCCAACGGCAAGCGCCGGAATGGATGCTGTGTCCAACACGATCGAAAACCAGGCCGCGATGGATCGCGGCTTTGCGAAGATGGGAATGGGGTTCTTTGAGAGCCGCTTCTGGTCAATGATGAATGCAGGCAATCCGGAGGCGCTGAAAAGTGTTTTCTGGCTGGGCGGCGGAAGAACCGAATGGGACAAGAAGAGAATCGCCGGATACCGGCAGGGTGCCGATGCGCGCATCGGAGCAGATACCCCGAACCTGCCGGATGGTGTTTCCTATCAGGAAAGGGGTTTGCCTGAGGCTGGCCCAGTGATCCGGACGCGGGATGGAAAGCTGATCTCTGTTTCAGAAACCGCTGCCGCATCTGCTCCGGTTCCTGCGGTCAGGCCATCCGAGTTCGAGATGGAGTTGGCGAGGCAGGAGGCTGCGCGCGCCCGTAGTGATGTACGAACAGAGGCCTATGTCGCGTCGCGTACCCCCTTAGCTGTACCGGCTGATGCAGACGGCAATATTTCACTGCGTCCCAATCAGCGCGTGGATGAACTAGAGGGCTTGCTCGAGAAAATAGATCAGGCTGGGTCGCAATCAGGAGCGGACCTGGCCCAGGGCGGCAGGGATGCGGCTGAAGCGGTGAAAGCGTCTGGTGACGATATCGCGCGAGGCGGGCAGGATGCTGCAGCGGCCATTCGTGATGCTGGCGCATCAATCGCGGCCCAAATCCGTGCAGCCATCAGTGGTGCCTTTGGCTCGGGTTCATCTGCGCCCGTTTCCGGCAATCGCGGCCGCACCATGCCGCAGGCCGGGCAAGCTGGAAGGGCGCAGTAGAGATGGCGATGCGTGACTGGTCAAAGACTTTGCGGCGGGCGTCGTTCCGCGGCGTACCGTTCTGGGTCGATGCGGAAGAGCCTGAGGTGGGCCGCCGGGTGGTGGCGCATGAGATCTCCGGCGGCGACGCATCGCTGACCGAAGACATGGGCGCCCGGACGAAGACGATCTTTGTCGAGGCCTATGTGGCGGGCGACCTGGCAGACGTGGCGGGCCAAGCGCTGGAGCAGGCTTGCGGCGCGCCTGGTGCATCGTTGTTGATCCTGCCGATGGATGCGGGCGAGGCGGCGCACTGCCTGTCCTGCTCGCGCAACCGGCGCAAGGACAGGAACGGCTTCATCGCCTACCGGCTGGAATTCATGCGGGCGGGCGGTGGTGTGGCGTTCGCGGCAAGCGGGCTCGGGCAGTTGCGTTCGGCGTTCAATGCGGGTCTCGCCGCGGCATCGGTGCTGATCGCGGCGCAATTGTGAGTGGGATGACTATGGAGCAGGTTCTGACCATTCTTTCCGGTCTGGCGCGGGAACTCATAACAGACGCCGACGACTTGGCGCGCGTCGATGTCCTGGCCGTGGGGGTGCAGGCCGGTGGAGACAGCGGCGTGACGGCGCTGATCCAGCTGGCGCGGCTGACAGGCGAGGCGGCGGCCGATGCCAATGCCGTGCCCGATGCGGTTGACCGGGTGCAGGACGACACGCCGCTGTGGCGGATCGTTGCGCTGGTGGTGGTCTGCTTTGCCGTCGTGCGTGCGGATTACCCGTCGCGGCAAGATGCGCAGGCCGCAAGGACCGCGGTCAGCGCCCGGGCGGACATGGTCTATGGCGAGGCCGGCATCTACGGGCCCGAGACGATTGCCTGGCTGGTGTCGATGACAGGCGTCGCCACGCTCACCCTGTCGCGGACTGCGGCGGAACGGGCGCCGGCGGTGCGGGTGGAAACCGGCGTGTCGCTGCCCTCGACGCTGCTCGCCTATGATCTTTATGGCGATGCGGGCCGGGCCGAGGCGCTTGTCGATCGGAACCGGGTGGCCACATCGCTGGTCATGCCGGTCAGCTTCGAGGCCGTTGCGCCGTGACGCTGGAAAGGATTGTCTTTTCGGTCAACGGCGCGCCGTTGCCGCACACATCCGCGGCCCTGGATCAGTCTGCCGAGGAAACAACGCGCACCGCGCAGTTCGACATTGCCTGGACCGGAGCGGGCATACCCTGCGCGCCAGATGACGAAGCGACGATCACCGTGTCTGGTGCGTTGTGGGGTACTGGCTATGTGCGAGATGTTCGCCCCGGTCATGACGAGAACAGCCGGACCTATTCGGTGAGCTTCGTGTCGCGCAGCTGCGACGCTACGGAGTGCTCGATCGATCATCCGACCGGGCTCAAGCGGGACGCCGATCTCGGCGACATCGCCAGGGAATTCGATGTGCTCGGCGTCGGTGTCGAGGTCAAGGCGAAGACGATCAAAAAGGCGGTGCACAAGGTGCGGCCCGGAGAGACGCTCTTCGAGACGCTTGAGACCGATGCGCGGGCGCAGGGCGTGCTGATCCATGACAGCCCGGAGGGCAAGCTTGTTCTTGCCGACAAGCCCGAGGGTCGCCATGCCGGCGCGCTTTTGCGTGGCGTCAACATCAAGAGGGCGTCGGGCAGCCTTTCTGGCGCGACAAGTTTTTCGAGCGTCAAGGTTCGCGGGCAGGCGTCGATCGGGGTCAGTGCCTCGGCATTGCGGGCGGAGGCGGAGGCCAGGGGCACAGCCCGCCGGCGGCGGCCGCTGATCGTGCCGTTTGAAGGCGAGGCCACGTCGGAGCGTTTGAAGAAGCGGGCGACGTGGGAAGCCAAGCGGGCAAGCGGCGAGGGGGTAACCTGCCAGATCACCGTCGCGGGTTTTCGCGACCAGGGCGGTCAACTGTGGAAAGCCAACTGGCTGGTCGAGGTGGATGACGACTGGCTCGGCATCAGCCAGGACATGGTGATTGCCTCGCTCACTCTGTCGCAAGACGGATCCGGCGGGACAACGGCGAAGCTGTCTCTCAAGGATCCGCGCGCGCTCGGCGGCGACAATCCGCGCGGCAAATCGAATTCGGCCTGGGCCGCGCCCGGGTCAACAGATGCAGACTACCGGGAAGGCTGAGACATGTTTGACGGCAACCTGACCCGGTTTCAGTTGGACGGGACGGTCGAGCACCGCGAGGGCCAGCAATTCGTGGGCGGCAAGGGGTTCGCCGGCGACAGCTTCGAGCGCGTGCATCGCATCGAGCCGCATGGTTTCGCCAGCAGCCCGGTCAAGGGCGGCATCGGCGTGGCCATGTCGGCGCGAGGCAACCGGGACTCGGCCTATGTATTCGGCGGGGAAAACCCGTCAATGCGGCCCGATATCGCCATGGGCGGGGCGGCAATCTATGACCACACTGGCAACATCGTTTCCGTGGTGCAGAAGGATATGCGGATCGTGCATTCGGCCAGGGTGCACATCGTCGCGCCGGAGATCATCCTCGAGGGTGCGGTCTATCTTGGCGGTCCAGGCGCGTCCCGACCGGTGTCGGCGGAAGGAACAGTCGACAGCGCCGGGCATACCGACGCCAGCAACTTCGCCGCCGGGGTGTTTGCGACATGAAAATCATCCCGCTTGCGCCTGCGGCCGAGCCGCTGCTCGATCCGGACCTGGTCTGGAACGGGCAGTTTGGCGACCTCGCCACAACGGCGATCGACGACCCCGTCAATCCCGGCGGGTTGCGCGCGACCCAGGCGCTGGCAACGGCGATCCTGATTTGTCTGATGACCGATGCCCGTGCCGATGTGACCGAGCTGCGCTCCGGCGATATCAACCGCGGCTGGCCTGGTGACAGTTTCGACCGCGATGCCGATGAGCCGCCGCTCGGCTCCAGGCTCTGGCTGTTGCGGCGCCGGGCGCTCACGGCTGAAGTCGAGATCCTCGCCGAGGATTACACGCGCGCAGCCCTGCAGCCACTGATAGCGCAGGGCGCCGTCGCCCGTTTCGATGTGCGCGCTGCCGCGGATCGCGCGCGATCAACGCTTGTCTTGACCATCGTTGGCTATGGCCGCGACGGCAGCCAGGTTCATGACCAGAAATATGCAGTTTTGTGGGAGCAGTTGAATGGCGTTTCCGATCCGCTCGCTTGACGAGATTTCGGCCTCGGTTCGCGGGGCCATGCGGCAGTATCTGCCCGGCACCGATGCCAGCCTCAAGCAGAACGTGCTGCGGGTCATCGGCAAGGTGCAGGCGCTGCTGGCGCATGAATACGAGCTGCGGCTGAAATGGATATTCCGGCAGCTGTTCCTGTCGACGGCGACCAGCGAGGCGATCATCCGGCTGCATTGCGCCGAGTACCGCATTCTGCAGAAGCCAGCATCGGCTGCGGCGGGGGAGGTGACCGGCGCCGGTCAGGCGAATGCCACCTATCCGGCAGGCGTTCGGTTTGTGTCCGGGGGCGTGACCTATGTTACGACGGCCGCTTTCACCGCAAACGCGGTTGGTGGGTTCACTGCCAGCGTGCAGGCCGAAAGCGCCGGCGCCGCGACCAACCGGGACGCCTCGGCCGAGTTGCTGCTCGCCGACCCCGCGCTCTACCCGAGCCTGCCCGAGACGGTCTCCGTCGGTGCAGATGGTCTTGGCGGTGGGGCCGACATCGAGAGTGTCGAGGATCTTCGGGCGCGAGGCCTCAAACGGAAGGCCTCACCACCGCAGGGCGGCGCGTTGCCTGATTATGAAAACTGGGCGCTGGAAGTGCCCGGCGTTGTGAATGCCTGGGCCAAGAACTTCGCCGGCGGCTTTGGCACGATCGGTGTCTGGGTGCTGTTCAGGGGGCGCGTCAACGGCATACCCGAGCCAAGTGATCTCGCCGCGGTCGACGCCTACATCGAAAGCCTCCGGCTGGTCCGGGCGCGCTACTTCACCATGGCGCCGGTGGCAAAACCGGTGGACCTGACGATCAGCCTGTCGCCGGATACGGCCGCCATGCGCAGCGCTGTCACTGACGCGCTGATCGGTTTCTTCGATGCGACACGCGAAGGCACGCGGTTGCGCCCCGGTCTGCCGGACGATCCGTTCACGCTGCCGCGCGCCTGGCTTTCGGAAGTGATCTCGACCGTGCCAGGCGAGAACAGCCATGTCCTGATCGAGCCTGCAGCCGCTCCGGTCTTCCAGCCCGGTGAGCTGCCGGTGCTCGGCACGATCACCTGGTCATGATGATGGCGGGGGCGTGAGGAGATGTCGACATGGCATGCAAGCACCGAATGGGCCGATTTCTTTGCCGCCGATGGTGGGCTGGTGGTCTGGGTGGATCCAGATGACGGCTTTGCTGATCCGGAGATTGATCCGCGTGACGCATTGAGTGCGCCAACCGTCGAAGGCCTGCTGTTTTCCGGCCTGTCGCTGTGGCCGCGCGGATCGGCATGGGGCACGCCCGACGGCGAGGCGCCCTCGACCGCAAGCCGGATAGCCGGCCTGACGCGCGCGCTGCTGTCGCCGTTCGTCGATCTTTATGTCAAGGCGTGGCGGCTCATCGAGGAGTCCCGTTCGGTTTCGCTTGTCGACAGCCTCGATGAGTGGGAGGCGGATTTCGGCCTGCCAAGCCCATGCGGCGGATTCACCCAGACGGAATCCGCGCGGATCGCAACGCTGCGGGCACGCGTTGCACGGCTTGCCACCATTACGCCGGCCGACGTGATCCGGCTTGCGGCGCGGCTGGGCTATGTCGTTGCCATCGAAGAGCCGGATGCGTTCCTGGCGGGCGAGGGGGCGTGTCTGGGGCTCGGTGAACTATCGGACTCGGCCCTTGAGCAGCAATGGGTTGTCCTGGTGCGCGATGCGCCATCAAGCCAGTTCGACACGGGTATCGGCGAAACCGGCGTCACCCGTCTTCTGGATTTCGACCACGACGTTCTCGAATGCGAGATCCGCCGCATCGCACCGGGCTGGACGGTCGTCGTCTTCAACTATGCCGAACAGCTGATCGGGCCGTATCTCGTCACGGAGACGGGGGCCCGAATTGTCACCGAAACAGGCAAGAAACTGGTCATGCCGGTTCTGGCCTCATCCCTTTCAACATGACGGAGAACATCCGATGAAGTATATCCAGCCGGCAGGCGAAGCCGCGGACGCCTCCTATGTGGATGGCAATCGAAGCGCGGGCACCAAAGGCTCCGTTGTGCCCGCCGCCGCTATCGAGCATCCGCAGCGGGAAATCCAGGAGGTCATCACCTTTTTCGGTTTGACCCCGTCATCCTCCGACCTGGCGCAGCTGCGCAAGGCTATCGAGGCGGCGATACTGGCCGCCACGGGCGGGGGCGACACCTCGCAGTATGTGCTGATCACACAGGCCCGTGCGCGCCTGCCGATCTTCCCGGAGATCCAGAGCGCCGACGGCAAGATGAATGTGACGAGCCCCTCGGCCGGCACGGTGCAGGTGCCGAGCGCGGTCAGCTTTCAGCATCGCGGCATCTATCCCGTCTCGACCAGTGATTACATCGAGGATGACCGGACTTTTACGACGCTCGCCAACAAGACCTATCACCTGCGCTGGACCCCGACTGATGGTTTCAGCCTCGAGGATCTGGCCGACTCCGGCTACAACCCGTCAGTGCTTGCGGAGAGCAATGTCGCCTTCGACAGCGCCTATGACGACATGCTGGTTGCCCGGGTCGTCACCGATGCATCGAACGTGGCAACCATCACGAACCTGGTCAACAGGGATCGCCTTTTCTTCACCGAGGTGACCTCGGGCACCCCAGCCTCGGGGCCCAGCGGTTCCTTCTCGCTGTCGGTTTCGAAAACGATCGACTGGGCTCGCACGCCGAAGATGCGGGCGATCAGCGGCAATGTGGCTTCAAACAGCCCCAGCCCGGCTGGCAGCATGGATGGCTACGCAGCCTATCTCTCAAGTTTCAGTGTCACGCGCTACGCGGCGGCCGGCACTGTTGTCACCGACTGGGCCAGCGGAAACGCCAACACAGCGCTGGTCGGTTACATGTCCTTCGATCTGGCGGGATGATCCATGACCGATGAACTGCAGATAAAGGACCTCCCGTCCGCACTGGCGGCGCTGGCCACCCACATCATCGCCGCACAGACCGCCGCGGGCGTGACATCAGGGGTGACGCTCGAGCAGGTTTCCGACCTGGTCATTGCCAGGCTGACCGCCTCGGCTCCGGAGCTGCTCGACACCTGGCTCGAACTCGTGGCGCAAATCGAGGACAATGAAGACGCGTTGGCGACGCTGGTCGCCTCCGTGGCATCCAAGGCTGACGCAGCTACGACCACGGCGGCGCTCGCTGCTAGAGTACAACATTTCACTAGCGGTGTTGCTCTACCAGGATCGGACATTGGGCCAATCTGGCACGAAGACTATGCAGCGCTCATGACCTGGCAAACCTTTGACGCAAATAGTGCGTCTTACACCGGTTACGCCTCCGTCGATGTGGGAATGCCTGTCTTCGACGGTCACTCGTCACCCCGACCAGGTTACATCAAGCGGAATGGCGCATCGCTCTCAAAGACGGCCTATGCTCCGCTGTGGAATTGGGCTCTTCATCACGGCCGGGTGGGAACTTGGGCCGCAGGCGCATTTATCTTCGGTGACAACGGAGACGGGACGTTCAAGCTTCCGGATAATCGAGGAGAGTTTGAAAGAGCTTGGGACGATAGTCGTGGTGTGGACAGTGGTCGCGGATTTGGCTCCTGGCAAAATTGGGCCGTCGGAGCGCACTCTCATGGTGTTCCAGCCCTCAATTTGAGTGGCTCCGCCTTCCCAAGCACCACGTCAGGAGGGAGTTCCATCACACTAGATTCAACGCCAAGTCTCTCCAATCCAACCGGGGAGGCGAGGTCTCGCAACGTGGCCCTTTTGGCTTGCATCAAGTACTAGGAGCTTGTCATGGAAATCTTCCATCATCACCCTTCAACTGGCGAGTTTCTAGGTAAGGGCCTTGCCGACCGCGATCCACTCAAAGCCAATAACTGGCTCGTTCCGGCGAACGCGGTAGCACTCGCACCACCGACTCAAGTTGGAAAAGCTGCAGTGTGGTCGGAAAACCAATGGACGCTGGTTGACGATCATCGCGGTGAGACTTGGTTCATGGGATACGGTAATCCGTTTGTTGTCTCAACGTTGGAGATTCCAGAAGGTGCCACGCAAACTGAACCCGTCGCGCCGTCGGCACCACCTCGCACAATCGCCGGTGCCTACTTCCGAGCGGCGCTGACCAACATGGGCGAAATCGCTCGCGTTCGGGCAGCCCTCTCCGACCCGATTGACCTCGAGCTTTTCAACACCGCTACCTTGTTCGATGAGAGTGCGGCGGACGTGATCGCCGTCGCAACAGCGCTTTCCATCGAGCTCGCCACTGTCTTCGATGCGGCAGAAGACATCCGGACAAGCCGCGGCGGCTAAACTAAAGGACATTGTCATGACATTCGAACAGTGGCTGCAAAGCCGGCTGACGGCACACGGCTATCCGTGTGGCCCGATTGACGGCGATATCGGGGACAAGACCATTGCGGCGCTCACGGCGTTCCAGCGCGGGCAGGGCGTCCCGGTCTCTGGAATGGCTGACCAATTGACGATCGAAGCCTTGCGGCGTAGCGCGAGCAACGGCCCAGGCCATCCGGAGCGCCCTGCGAGCTCGGCTGCCGGAAAGCCAAGCGTAGCAGGACCGTGGCCGCACCAAAGGGAGGTCGAGCGATTTTATGGGCCTGTCGGCACGTCGCAGGGGCGGCTCGATCTTCCTTTCCCTATGAAGCTCGCCTGGGATAAGCGCCGGATTGTCACCCGCATTACGTTG
The DNA here is from genome assembly GCF_024105735.1 of Parahoeflea alexandrii. Classification (GTDB taxonomy): domain Bacteria; phylum Pseudomonadota; class Alphaproteobacteria; order Rhizobiales; family Rhizobiaceae; genus Hoeflea; species Hoeflea alexandrii. Next base: position 668,306 of record NZ_JAAAML010000003.1, read on the forward strand.
CACACGAAGGTCGTCGAAAGTGCCGGCCGCGCGTTTGCCGAGATTGCGGACACCTATAGCGACAAGGAACGAAGGGATCTTGGCATCGACGTCTTCAGTGGTTCGCTCAACGTGAGGCGCATGCGCGGCGGTTCGCGCTACTCGATGCACGCCTGGGGTATCGCGATCGATTTCGACAATCAACGAAACGGATTGCACGTCAAGGCTCCTAAAGCCCGGCTATCGCATGCCGATGCCGTCCCCTTCTGGCAGGCATGGGAACGGGAAGGCTGGGTGTCACTCGGCCGCGAACGGAACTTCGACTGGATGCATGTCCAGGCAGCAAGGCTCTGATCATGCTGGTCCATGTTCTCAGGTTCCTCGGCGTTGCACCTCGCATCGCCGGCAAGAGTGGCAAGCGCGAAGCGGCATGGCTGGTGTTCGGTTGTGCCGTGGCTCTGACGTTGGCCGCCATGTGGGTGGGGGTCGAGATGGTGAGCGCGATGACCGCCGTGCTGATGGTCATCTGGCCCGCGGCACTAGGCCTTCTGGGCGCGGCCTACAAGCTCGAATTCGACAAGGTGAAAACCGATCGGGCGGCAGTGGTGCCGGATGGCTGGCCCGAGGATCTCGCGCCGCCTGAGCGCCAGGACGGGGAGCCGCAATGCTGATCCTTCTCACCCTCCTGAAATGGGGCCTTCCTGCGCTCATTCTTGTGGCGCCCATAGCCGCTTCAGCCTGGTTTCCGTCGGCACGCCGCGTGCTGATGTTTGCTCTTCCGATCCCGCTCTTTGTCATTGCCGCTGCCGGCGCGTGGCTTTGGCTCAACCAGGAGAGCGCGGTTCTTCGGGCTGTTCACGAGCGGGTGACCGAAATGGTGGCCGGAGCTGAAATTGCGGCACTCAAGGCTAGGCTTGAGGCCGAAGAGAAGATCAGCGCAGCGCGCGGGCAGGTGGCCGCTGAAGCCAATCGTCGCCTGGTGGTCGAGATCGACGCCCGGGTAAATCTCTCACGGCGGCTGGCCGCCATCCAGACAGAAAACGAGATCCTCAATGACGACCTGGCAGATCTTCTCTCGCGCCCTGTTGCTGGGGATTGTGCTGTTGATCCTGATCTTATTGGCCGGCTGCGCGGACGGTAGGTTCGTCGCGGCCGAGCAGGAGAGGGCAAGTGCCGAGCAGGTTGAAAGCGCGCTTTCTGTCGCGGGCGAGGCCCGGCGGATCGGGCGGTCCATCCCGGAGTATCCCGATGCCTGCCGACTAACTCATCGATCAGGTGTCAAGGAAGGCGACCGGCTCGACGCCGCGCTCGTCAAGACCGACCGGTCCTTGTCCCGGGCGAACGGGCAAATCCGCGAGTGCGCCGGATGGTATGACGAGATGAAAGCCGGAATTGAAGGGGCCGAAGATTGACGACGACAAGCCTTAACGAAATCTACAAGTCCATCGGCGAGCTAACCGGGGCGGTGAAGTCGCTGGGAAAAACGATCGAAGAAAACGAGAAGCGCAATGTGGATGCGATCAAGGCGGCCAACGAGAGCCGGGCCAACGTCCACAAGCGCCTTGATGAGATCACCGCCACGGCGGCGGATCTGAGCACCCGGACCAGCCATCTCGAGAGCGGGATCGCGGCGCTGACCGGGGAAATGGGCGATATGCGCTCGGTTACCGATGACGTCAAGGCGATGCGTGAGCAGGCGCGGGGCGCCGGAACGCTTGGGCAGTGGCTGCTCAAGTTCGGCGGGTGGCTGCTCGGCGCGGTTGCGACGCTGGCCAGTCTTTACACCTATCTCACCGGCCGGCCACCGCCGTGAGTGTGCCAGCAGCATTTAAGGCTAATCCGCTACCGGGGCGGTCATCCCGGCTCAACCAAGAAGGAAGAAGACCATGTCAAAGGTACGCGCGAAGTTCTTCGTCAAGCAGATCATCAACCACCACAACGGTGACCCGAAGGCCGATCAGGCGGGCGAGGTAGTGCTTGGTCCGGTCTACGACGACGCCAACAAGGATTGGTCGAAGTGGACGCCGCAGGGCGAGATCAAGATGACGATCACCAACCCTGACGCGCTCGATGCATTTGAGCTGGGTGGGCAGTATTTCGTGGATTTCACTCCAGTGTAGGCTGATCGGGGCCGGCGGCAGCGCGATGCTGCCGTCGTTCCCGGGTGGCCAAAAGCCCTTGCAGGGGCTTCAGACAGCGGGCCTATTGGCGTAGGTGATCCCGCCCGACAGCACCAGAGATACCGTCGCACCCGGGCCCTCGCGGGCATCAGCGGTGTGTCAGAAAACGGGTCTCACCACAATGACCGATCTCTTTCCCTTCACAGAAGTCCGTCCTGTTGCACCGCCGGCCGCCTATATCGGCGACAAGAAGCAGCTTGCGCAGCGTGTCGCCTCCATCATCGAGCAGATCCCGCACGGCATCTATGCTGAGCCTTTCGTAGGCATGGGTGGGGTATTCCTGCGCCGGCGCCAGGTCCCACGCTCCGAGGTGATTAACGACCGCTCCGGCGACGTGACCACCCTGTTCCGGATCCTGCAGCGGCACTATCCGCAGTTCATGGACGCGCTGAAATTCCAGATCACCAGCCGCGCGGACTTCGAGCGTTTGAGCAAGGCGGATCCGTCGACGCTGACCGACCTTGAACGGGCTGCGCGCTTCCTCTATCTCCAGCGGCTTGCCTTCGGTGGCAAGGTGAGCGGCCGCAGCTTCGGCGTCGATTACACCGGCGGCGCGCGCTTCAATGTCAATCTGCTCGGGCCATTGCTTGCCGAGATCCACGAGCGCCTCGCCGGCGTGACGATCGAGAACCTCGACTGGCAGGTGTTCATCGAGCGTTACGATCGGCCAGAGACGCTGTTCTATCTGGATCCGCCGTACTTCGGCAACGAGGGCGATTATGGCGCCGGCGTCTTCAGCCGATCGGATTTTGCGCGCATGGCGCAGGTGCTGGCCGGCATCAGGGGAAGGTTCATCCTGTCGCTGAATGACCGGCCGGAGGTGCGCGAGATATTCGCTGCGTTTCGCTTTGCCGACGTAGGGTTGACCTACACGCTGCACGGTGGCGAGGGGAGCAAGGTGGGAGAGGTGATCATTCTTGACAACAAGGAGCCCGCGGCAGTAAATTTGCCGAGGGGGTGAACAGGCGCAACCGCCGCTAGGGTCGCCATGCCTGAACACAGTTAGTTAACTTCTTCCGGTAAGCCGTTTATGGCGTTGGCGACCTTCTGATCTCGGGCTGTGAGTCTGGGTCTGATTGCGGCCGGAGCCTTTGCTGAGATACAATGCTTTGTCAGCGTTTATATATAGGTCTTCCGCGTTGTTGGCGTCATCAGCCATGCAAAGTCCAATTGACACGGTGATCGCTCCATAATCAGCGCCGGTCCTTTGGTCTCTCAACGGTGTCAATTCAGTTTGCAACCGGATCTTTTCAGCAAGCTCAAGAGCGGTAGTCTGATCAACTCCCTCCAGGATTATTCCGAATTCTTCCCCACCGGTCCGGGCGACAAATGCCTCATTCGGCAGGCATTTCTTCATCACCCGAGAAACGACACACAACACACTGTCACCGACTGGATGACCATAGGTGTCGTTGAATTTCTTGAATCTGTCGATGTCCACAACGATCAGGGCATGAGATTTACTGTTGCCGTTACTATCAAATATATTGGCCAGTCGCTCATCGAATGAGCGTCGGTTGGCTAGCTTGGTCAATGGGTCAATTGCAGCGAGACGCTTGTACTCGCTCAACTCTGTCTTGATATGGGCTATTTCTTCTGCGCTCTCTACGATGTGCCGGATCGCAGTCTCACCATTCTTCTTGGTGTCCCCAGTAGCTGATGACAGCAAGTTCGCCAAATGGGCAATCGCTTCAATGCTGGCCTTTCCACTTTCGCTGAGCTTTTCGCGGCTTTGATCTAACAGGTTTGCGTAGCTACGCATCCCGGACTGCTCTTGCTCAAACAAGCCGATCAGGTCCTTGAGTGCTGCTGAAGCCCCTCGATTTGCCGTAGCGACGGCAGACATGCCATGATGGTGAGGCAGGAAGTCTCTGCCGACCTCATCGAGTTGTGCTTGTGTTGGGAGCTTGTCCAACGCGTTGAACCGCCGCACAAGCGCTGCATTCGTTGCGTTCAGGAACTCGTAAACCAACTCGTAGTTTCGCGGCAACGAGGAGATGCCCCGTGTGCGCATCACCTTGAGAACTCCCTCCGCAACATCGGTTGCAACTGCCTTGTCGCGGTCGGCTGTCATGCTTTGTCTCAAGCGTTCAATGTTTCACGTTATCACGATATGTCAGATTAATTTATAATTCACTAAACCGGATGAAGCTCATTGTTGCTCCATGAGTTTTTACAATTTCCTTACCTGGGGCAGCTACCTCTCAGGCCGCCCGGGGTAAACCGGCGGCGATCATAACGGACACGTTCATGCAAGAGCAGATCGATAACCCGACCCGCAGCTACAATAGAGGATCGAGCGTAAGGTATGACGCGAACTGTCCTGGTGTAGTCGAGCTGACCTTCATGGATCGATTCTATTACATCGCGCTGACCGGCGTCATAGTTAATGTCTCGAGAAGTGGGTGCCTTTTTGCAAATGACAGGACACCTTGGAACACGATGCCGATAGATCAGACCGAGGAAACCCTTTTCCGTTTGATAGATGAGCAGTGCCACGTTTACATGCCGTGGGCCAATGCCCATCGAACTGGCAAGGTCCGGCGCGTCAGATCCTACATTATCGGTGTCCAGTTTGACGAGATGCTGGACCCGAGATCTGTGAAACTGATCTCAAGGCTCGAACCTAGTGATCAGCGGCGATTCAAACCCGCCAATTCCGAAAAGTATAACCATATCTTCACTTTACGCACCAAATGAGCTGCAGATTGGGTCACGTTGCTTGAGCCAGTGACAGCCGACGAGTTTCCTGATGTCACTGTGGGCGAGCGGCGCAGCCTTTGGGCGACCAAAACAAGAGCGGTCTAATGCCATGGGTGGATCAGGGCGTACAGTTTGGTCAACCGAGTTCGTGTCGAGTTTTGCGTTTCGCTTTTTTTGAGAATCAGTCACCGTCCCCGGGCTTGGGAGAGCAAGCCGGGTGAGGTGTTTTCTTTTGAGGCATCTGGCGAGATGTGATCTAATCGGGTTTCGTTGATCGGGGCGCTGCCCACGTCCCGACCGCCCGGCTGGTGCTCAAACGAGGAAAGCTGCCGCGATGCTACTCGGGACTGGCGATCCGAAAGAACTGATGTGGGAACTCGGTGGCGAGGTTGACCCAACGACCGGAAGTGAGCGCCGGAGTATCCGTTACGATGGTGTCGGGTTCAGCCTTGTCATCGAGCGAGCTGACCGCATTGACCAGCGCAAGGTCTATCTTAGAACCGATACTGCGAGGTTCCCGCCCGTGATCCTGAGAGACATGCGGCAAGGAAACTATGCAGCAATGCTCTGGTTCGGTGCCAGGGATCATGAAATGACAGTAGGGCCTGCAAGCACCAGAAAAGGTGAGGTTTCGATAACGGGTGAAATCCAGGCTAGCGTTCTGGCCGCGGTCGCCGCACGGTCGGATACTTTCTGGATAGGGATGTTTTCGCTGCTGGAAGAAGTATTGTTCCAGGAAGAAGTCCACACGACCAACCTAAGGGATTGCGTCCGAAAGCTCTGCGACGCATGAAGTCCCGTCATGCGAGTAGGTGCGGATGGAAAATTGGTGTGAAGATGCGAGACAAGCAGGATAGTGATTACATTGTAAGTCCGGAGGTGCGCTTGCTCAAAGCTATGGCCAATGGCCAGAGGCTTGTGATCCTTCAGCTCCTCGTCAGGTATCCGGAGGGCCTCAGTGCTTCGGAACTCATGATCCACACAGGTTTGGGACAATCCGCTTTATCCCAGCATTTGGGCAAACTTCGCGATGCAAGCCTCGTGGCGCGAAGCCGGCGGCCAGGGAAGCTCAGCTTCAAGCTTTCGTCTCCCTTGGTTCTTCCGTTGCTTGAAGTGATTGCGAGGTCGCAGCGTGTACGATCGGCGCCGGATGTCGTAACTTGATCCCATCCGTGTTCAAGAAATCTTTGAAATCAAGCGAATGGCGCCAGATAGTGTGAGGGTTCCTCAGGCGCATGAGAAAAAAGGCGGCGAAGAAGGACCGGCTTAAGAATCAGACCATTATCGTCACCGTCAAGCAGTTGAGATTGATCTCGAGGTCCCGCATGGATAGGCGCGAAACCGTAGCCAAAACTGTTCCAATTCGACAATTATTAAAGTTTTACACGCCAAATTAAGCCAACGCTGAGAGCTGCCGTTGTATTTGTGACACTCCAGAGTTCCAGATGAAGGCAGGCTTAGCGATGGCAGGCTCAACAAAGAAGCGGTTTCTCGAGCTGTTCGAAAACAACAGTGGCAACTTTGCGATCATGGCCGCGTTGTCTGTCCCGCTCGTCTTCATTGCTGCTAGTCTCGCTGTCGACACCACAAACGCAATGTCGATGAAGACCCGATTGCAGAACGCTGTGGATAGTGCTGCGTTGGCGACCTCGACGCGATTGGCGCAGGAAGAGGGCCTCGGCCTGGATGACGCGAAAGCCTTTGCAGTTACCTTCCTCCAAGGGCAGATCGATGAGGATATGTCTGCGTTCACCGATCTGAGCATCAAGCCTACGATCAACATCACGGCCTTGGAAGACAATGGCATCAAGGTTTGGCGTGTCGCGATCTCATCGGTCGGAACGCAGACATTGACGCCCATGGCCCGCCTGATGGGACGGGAGAGCGTCAGCGTCGATGTCTTCGGCCAATCCGAAAGTGCATCCGGCAAGACCCAGGGAGCATTTTCCATGGCTCTTGTGCTGGACCGGTCGGGGTCGATGGGCTGGGATCTCGATGGGCAGCGCAAAATTGACGTGTTGAAGGCGGCGGTGGGCGGACTCCTCGACCAGATCGAAGCGGCCGATCCATCACACAACTACGTTCGCATAGGTGCTGCGAGCTACAGCACCTATATGACGGGTTCACAGAAACTCCATTGGCGACCAAGCAAAACGCGCGATTTCGTTAACGCACTACCGGCATCTGGGGGAACGGATTCGACCGAGGCGTTTGGATGGGCCTACACGAGCGTAACTGCAGCGAAGGAAGCCAGGCAACATGAGAGAAAGAACCAACAGGAGCCGCAACGCTTCATCGTTTTCATGACTGACGGCGACAACAACTATAATTCTGCCGACTCCTCCACGAGGATCCTATGCGACGAAGCGAAGAACGACGGTGTTGAGATCTATTCGGTCGCATTTGCCGCCCCGAGCGGTGGCAAAAAGCTGTTGTCCTATTGTGCGAGCAGCTCTGCTCACTTCTTTGATGCCCAGAGCAGCGCGGACCTGATAGCCGCTTTCAAGAGTATTGGGGAGAAGACCTCTCAGGTCGCTTCACGACTCACCCACTGATCCTGACCTCAATCCAAAAGCGGACTGAAGCAAAACTGGCTCGCCTTGACGCATAAACCAATTGCGGTCCGAGAAGGCAACCCTAACTGGGAAATGCCTTGGGATTGCAATAGAGGCCCGGCAGCAGGTGCAACTTTGCCGGGCCTCGTTTCATTTGTGCTGACCCGGCAAACTGGGGCGAACTCGGCTTTCAGTTCATATAGTGCGAAGCATGCCCGAGCGATGAAGTTCAGAGAAAAGTGGGAAAAACATCAAAACCCCTTTGATTTTATGGTAATCGTGATATCTAAAGAAAACTGAATAATCCAATGTGCCAATTGGGATTGCGCATCGGCTCAGTAAGTTGGCGTTGGGTCGTCCGCTATCCCGTTCCAGATACTGGTGTTAGATGCATGTACCTCTTCATAGGGAAGCGGCCCTGCGGGTTGTGGAGCTGATGCTCGAGGATCGGCAATTGTCGAATTACATCATCACAAGAACTAATGAGCGAGTTGGTCGGGTTTGTGCCGATAGTGAGGAAAAAACTGACAGCTATTGGTGGGGAGTCCATCGCGCCATTTTTGCGGCGGTCCTATTGGAGGCAAGTGCTGAATTTGACTGGAAGCCGCGGTCTTTTTGATTCCTTTTCATGCCCTATCCAGAGCGCCCAATATCACTTCAAACCTTTGGCGACCTTCTCCGGCACGGCTACAAGCTGAACGGCCATTGCCGGGGCTGCGGCGTGCATCGCGAGATCGATCTGGCGATGTGTCCGGCTGATAGGGACTATGTCGGAGCGAGGTTCAAATGCCGTGGCTGCGCGGGCAAGGTGGAGATCAGCCTCAGTCAGATCAAGACTGGTAATGACGGACATCTGCCGGCGCTGGAGAGGTGGCGGAGATTGTAATTGGAGTGCGGAGTGCAAGCCCTTCGGCTTGTTAGCCTGGCGATTGATGCCAGCCTTCCCCCAGGATCTCATCGTCGAGAAATCCGAAGGCGGTACCATCCTGATCGTAAACACAGCTGCAGTATGCACACCGGTACCTAGCTTTCGCAGCGATAGCATCGGGCAGTTTCGATTTCTGGCCGGCTGACAGTTCGTGCTGACGATTGGAGCCAGCACCGCTGCATTTCTTTGGGCATCGCATTTTGCTGATTCTCACCTATCTATTGGGTCCCGACATCCCGCTCCAGATAACCAATTCCGTTCAAATTTTGCGACTAGGTCTAGGCCGCCTCATCACCCTGATCAGTGGTGCCGCGACTTCTATCCTGAAATCTTACCACACGGTTCGGGCGGTGGATTCGGTCTGTCAGATAAAACAATCCGAGCAGGGCGTTTGAAAGAAGGTTGCCAAGCAACAAGGCATAGACCAGCCAGAACACAACGAAACTCGCTGTGGAATAGTCCGGATAGGTCACGTCGACTACATAGGATTGGAGCGCAAAAAAGCCAAAGCCCAAGATGTATGTCGCAATCGACAGGAGGGCCAGGTAGCCGAACAAATAAGACAGAAATCGCCTGCGCGACAAAGGTACCGGCTCGCCTGTGCGGTCGTTGAGGCTGACGGGAGCCGACCCCGTCATGGGAGAGTCCATTTCGGGATTTCCGAAAGTGGCCACTGCAGCCAGCGCCGCCACAAAAAATCCGGTGAGAACGCTGAGCAGATCGCTTGAGCGTCCTAACACGTCTAATGCTTTCGCATCAGTAAGAAATCTATCCGAGAGTAGCGGCAAGGAAATCAACAACGCGAAGCATACCGGAAAAATCAAATCGAATTTGATTTTCTCCGGGTGACTGATTCTCAGGTACCTAAGTGGGACGAAGAGCCGCCACATAATTCAGGCCATCTCCTTCTTCATTGCTTCAATCAATTCGTCGCTCATTTTCGCACAAACCTCGGCCAAAGGTGTTGTGACCGTGACCTCGGCTGTTCTCAAAAAGAACGCTTCGCCAGCATCAGCCTTCGCAGTATCGACCTTGGCGCTATGGGGTTTGCTGGTGTCGTCATCCTTCCACCGGACCCGCATTGTATCATATCCCTTCGATTTGGCCCAAACCTTGACCTTGTCAAGGAAGTCCAGATAATCGCCCTGTGGGAGCTTTTTCGAGACGGAAAGGCTTAAATTTTGCCTCGCGGCCTTCAGGAATTTCCCTTCGTCCATCCCGATGTCGATTTCGGCATAGGTTATGAGTTCGAGATGCAGCAGCCTACCTTCAGATATTGATGTTTTCAGCTTCTCTGAAGCGTGACCTGCTAGTTCCACAAGAGGCCATGTTTTCAAGGGTTTCTTGTCTTCGCGAGGAAAGGTCACATCCTGATCGTCACAGATATCGCGAAACTGCGACCGTAGAAAGGTCTGGATGGGGGTTCTACCGAAGCCGGTAACATCTTCCATGACCGTTCTATAGACGAACCCGTTTGGCGTCGTAGGGCGTAGTTGAATTACAGCGTGAACCGACAGGCCGCCGACTTCATCTTCCTCTTTCTCGAAAAGCCGAACATCGCCGGTTTTGATGTTTGTGACGCCAGCATCTGCTTTTTCCTTGTCTCCAAGACAAAAAAGAAGAGCTACGGCTGGCTCACCATTGGGGAGCTCAACCTGCTTCATCGAGGACAATCGGATTACGCGCTGCTCATTGTCGATGACCTTAAATGCCAATCCGTCATCGACGCGCTTTTGAAGATGGGGAGTCAGCTGATCAAGCGGTATTGCCGGGGCCTCGCTGGGGTGCGGCTTCATTACCAAGTCGAAGAAGAGAATATGTCGTCGGTTTTTCAGAAGCATTCAACCCTCCAGAGCTAATGAGAATCTGCACAACCTCCACTGCGAGTCAATTAAATGGCTGATCGGGAGAAGATCGTTCCCCAGCCTTCGCTCCGACAACCGGACAATTGGTGCCCCTTGGACTTTCGTGCCACCAGCGAAATGAAGTCACCGGCGATCGAGTGGGAGAGAACGATCTAGGAACATTTGGTGGGGAAACTGGTGGGGCTTTTTGCGCCGGAATCCACACAATACCCCCTTTATCCGGTTTTCCCGGCAAACATGTGTTTTTGCCCTTGCCCGCAAAACCCTGATGTTCTAAGGCCTTTTTCCAGTCGGAGCGTAGCGCAGCCCGGTAGCGCACTTGTCTGGGGGACAAGGGGTCGTGGGTTCGAATCCCGCCGCTCCGACCATTTTCAAAAATCAGCAATGCTTGAAACTGCCGCACTCAATAACGGCGGCGATTGCGCGTCTCGGCAGACCTCAGGCGGGCAGGGGGCGTTGATGCAGTTCAGCCCCGGACCGCAGCCTTGACTGCCAGCGCATTTCCAGCGCGTAGCACCCCCAGACGATGCCCATCAGCAGGTAGAAATGCCGCCAGTGGTCGGTGTCGATCACGTTGCCGATGATCATGTGTCCGATCAGGACGATGTAGCCGATCATCAGGTAAGGTTGCCACGGCCGGTCGCGCAGCAGGTAACGGAAGCCGAGAACGAGCGTCCACGCAATCAGTGTCACGTAGCTGACAAAGCCCAACCAGCCATAGTCCATCAGTGCCTTGAGCCAGATATTGTGCGTATCCTCGCCCCACATCAGGCCGAACTCGAGAGGCCCGATGCCCAGCGGATGCTCCATTGCCATCAGGAAGCCGATGGCATGCCGCTCGAAGCGGCCGTGCCGCGCGCCGTCATAGGATTGCACCAGCTTGGCGCGGTCGGAGAAAAGATCGGCGATCTGGTCGAACTGCAGCGCCACGATGATTGCTCCAATCAGCAGCAGCGTGCCGATCAGCGTCATCACCAGGATCTTCAGCCGGAAGGCGCCGGTGCGTTCCTTGATCAGCATGGGAACACCAGCAGCACCATGGTGATGGCGAGCAGGCCCCAGGCTGCGCGTGAGAACGAGAAGAACACGCCGAGTGCCAGGATCACCAGGCCGATCACGCGCAACGGAGCAGCCTTCAGGGTGCCGGTCAGCAGCCCGTGCATCAGGTAGAGCGCCGGCAGCACCAGGTAGGGGCCGAACACGTTCGGGTCCTGAAAGGCGCCCATCGCCCGGCCATAGCGGGTGAACACCTCGCCGCCGGGCAGCACACCGAGATAGCCCAGGATGCCGAGAAGCGCGGTGATGATTGCGGCCGCCACATAAGCCCGGAAGATCAGCACAAGACGCCGCTGGTCGGCTTCGATGATGGCGGCGAAGAACATCGACGTGAAGGCAAGGAACAGCGACACGGCGATGTACATCGGCGTGTCCTTGACGTTGTCCATCGTCAGGATCGAGAACATGCCGCCGATGTTGAAGACCACGAAGAGCACGATCAGCGGTGCGATGTGTTTCGACAATCGGAGCCCGAACACTGCCCAGATCGCGATCAGCACCACCAGGAACAGCTCATAGGGTGCCGGTTCGTTGATCACGAAGCCCGAAAGAAAGACGCCGAAGGCCACCAGCAGCGAGGCCAGCATCGAGATCGCTGCGCGTTGCGGCTGAAACAGGGCAGGTGCTGGAAGGACGGCGCTGGTCAATAGGCGTTTTCCGTGTTGAACAGCCTGATCGGCGTCAGGAACAGGATCTTGAGATCAAACAGCAGCGACCAGTTCTCGATGTAGTAGAGATCGCAGGCCGTGCGTTTCTTGATCTTCTCGTCATTGTCGATCTCACCGCGCCAGCCATTGATCTGGGCCCAGCCGGTGACCCCGGGCTTGACCCTGTGGCGGGCGAAATAACCGTCCACCACCTCGGCAAACAGCCGGTCATGAGCCGCGGCCACCACTGCATGCGGCCGCGGCCCGACCAGCGAAAGGTCACCCCTCAAGACGTTGAAGAACTGCGGCAATTCATCAATCGAGGTTTTACGGATGAAACGGCCGACCTTGGTGACGCGCGGATCGCCCTTTGTCACCGCCGCGCGCGCCGTGGGGTCGCATTGCTCGGTGTACATCGAACGGAACTTGAGCACGGAAATGACTTCATTGTTGAAGCCATGGCGTTTCTGGCGGAACAGCACCGGTCCCCTGGAATCGAGCTTGATGGCGATCGCCGTGCCGATCATGACCGGCCAGAGGACGGCAATGGCCAGCAGCGAGAAGAAGATGTCAAAGATCCGCTTGGCCACCGAATCCCAGTCGGTGATCGGCCGGTCGAAGATGTCGAGCATCGGCACGGCGCCGACATAGGAATAGGCGCGGGGACGGAACCTGAGCTTGTTGGCATGCGCGGCGAGGCGAATGTCGAGCGGCAGGATCCAGAGCTTCTTCAACAGTTCGAGAACCCGCGATTCCGCATTCAGCGGCATCGCGATGATCAGCATGTCGATCCGCGCCATGCGTGCAAACTCCACCAGCGCGTCGATGTTTCCCAGTTTCGGGTACCCGGCGATCATCGGCGGCGACCGCCGCTCGTCCCGGTCATCGAAAAAGCCGCAGATGCGGATATCATTGTCGGCGTCCTGCTCGATCGAGCGGATCAGGCCCTTGGCGATCTCGCCGCCGCCGACGATGACCGCCCGCCGTTCCATGATCCCGTTCCGGGCCCAGCGCCTGATGCCGAAGGCGACGACATTGCGCACGATGATCAGCCCGACCGCGCCGGAGACGTACCACGCCGCAAACCAGAACCGCGAGAACGCCAGGCCATACTGCATGAAGAACGCCAGCACGGAGATGATGGCGAAGGCAATGGTCCAGGCGCTCAGCACCTTGGGCAAGGTTCGTAGCGCGCTTCTGAGTGCGGGAACCTGGTAGCCGTCGGCAATCTGGATCAGCAGCACCGCCAGGGTCGAGCCGATCAGGATGGCCGGAAGATAGAGATAGACGGTCGCATCGCTCGACAGGCCGACATAGAGGGCATGGACGATGAAACCGGTCAGCGCCAGCAAGGCGAATTCCGCAAGCCGCAGCGAACCGATGATCATCGTCGGGGAGTAGTTCTCCTGCGACAGGCGGTTGGCGGTCTGGCGTGCCAGGCGGCTCATTTCGACCGCCGGCTTGCCATCCGCGCCCTCCAGGCTCGGCTTGACCTTGATGTCGGCCAAGGCCTTGCGGATGCCTTCGGAATTGAACGCGTCGTTGCGGTCGAACTTGTTCACGGTCGAACTCTCCCCGGAAACTTACCCCTTGGGGATAGCATGCGCTCCCTAAGAAAGACTTGACACGCCGCGCTTCCCGCTGTGCCGTTATCGTCCGTCCAGGCAGTCCCGGTAGAGCGATATCATCCGGTCTGCCATTGTTTGCGCAGAGAAATTTGCTTGGAACTCCGCCATCTGCGGCATTGAGGCGGGCAGCCAGTTCGGATCGGAGACGGCGTGAGCCATGGCCGCTGCCAGCGCCTCGATGTCCCCCGGTGGCACAAATCCGGCAAATCCGTTGCCGAGAATTTCCGGGATGCCGCCGACTTCGGTCGAGATCACCGGCTTGCCGGCCGCGACCGCTTCGAGAACGATGTAGGGCATCGATTCAGCCCGCGAGGGGATGACCACCGTTCGCGCCATCGCAAAGGCCTCTCGGGCGGGCATGGCGTCGCGCATCCTTACCCGCTCGCCCAGGCCGAGCAGATCGAGCCGTGCCTGGTAGCGCGGCTTGTCATCTCCGTCGCCAACCATGACGCCGCGCAGGGGCCGTCCGGCCAGTTGCTCGGCACGCCGCAGCGCTTCGATGAACACGTCCGGCCCTTTCAGGTCGCGCATCATGCCGATGTAGAGGAAATCGACCGCATCGGCATCGTCAACGACCGGCTCGAACTCGTTTTCACGCAAGCCGTTGTGAATGAGACGCCAGGATGCGCGGGGTGTGCCGATCTTTTTCTCATAGGTTTTGCGCTCGTAATCCGAGACGAACACCAGGCTGTCGGTCCAGCGCTCTAGCAGCCGTTCGATGGCAAAGTAGGCCTGACCCCGCAGGGTCTTCTCGTTGTAGTGCAGGCTCCCGCCGTGCGGGGAATAAAAACGGGCAACGCAAGACCTTGATACCCGTAACCGTGAGCCGACCAGTCGCACGAAAGCGCCACCCTTGGCGCCGTGTCCGTGCAACACGTCCGGCTGCAAATTCTTGACTTCACGAAAGGTTTTGACTGCCGTGCTGATGTCTGACAGCCCAAGTGAGCGGCGAATGGGCAGCCGTGTCAGCCCAAGCGTCAGATGCGGCATGATGCTTTCGAAAAGCTTGTCCTCATAGGCGCCGCCGGTGGTGGAATCGCACAGGATCCCGACCTGGTGACCGGCCTTTGCATGCTCTTCCGCCAGATCCCGTACATGCCGGAAAATGCCGCCCACCGGCGACCGGAAGCAATGAAGGATCCGTAGAGGTTTGTGTGCTGTCATCAGGTTAGAACAGCCGCTCACGCACATAGATGGTGTCGCCAGCGAGGATCGGATCCGTGATCCGAACCCTGCCGGTCATGATTTTCCCGTTGATGTTCCGGGTGATATCGACATTGCGCTGGTTTGCCCGCGAGGAATAGCCCCCGGCAATGGCAATGGCGTTCTGCACGGTCATGCCGGCCACATAGGAGTATTGCCCCGCCTGTCCGACTTCGCCCATGATGTAGAACGACCGGTAGCGGTCGACTTCGATCGATACGTCTGGATCGCGCAGATAGCCCTGTCTCAGGCTGACTGCGATATTGCCTTCCAGTTCCTGCAATGTGCGGCCGCGCGCGGGAACCGCGCCGATCAGCGGGAAGGCGATATAGCCGGACTGGTCGATGGTGTAGGTTCCGGTCAATCCGTCCTGTTCAAAGACGGTGACCCGCAACCGGTCTCCGGCGTCCAGCCGGTAGGGCTGCATCACCGCCTCGTGGAAAGCCCGCGGCGCCGGCTGATAGCCTGAACATCCTGCCAGCATGACCGCGGTCATGGCGGCCGCCAGAAGATGTGTCGCTTTGGACTTGGCGGGTTTCATTCTTTTCCGTGCTCCACGCGAAACGTGCAAAATTCGAAACCCGTTATCGATCCATTAGGGTTAACGGCTGGTAAAACTCCGATCTTTTTTGCTCTGTGCGACCTGCAGGGCGGCTTCAATCAAAGCTGCTGTCCGGCGGGACCGGGGAGGAGGGCCCAAAGGTAAAGGAACTCTGACTGCAGCCTTAACCCTTGCGTTACCATGTTCCTTTACTCTTGCGGGTCAGTACAAGTACGGAGTAGCTGCGCATGTCTGTCTCGCCGATGACACAAGCTGATGTGGATATTGATCTTGGCCGCCTGGTAAAGGCGGTCTGGGAGAAGAGAGTGCTTGTGGCGGGTCTCACCGCTGCCGCCGCAGGACTGGCCTTCATCGTCACCGGTTTGCTCAATCCGCTCTACAAGTCGGAAACCCGGCTTCTGATCGAAACCCGTGAGCCGGTCTATTCCAGCGACCAGAACCAGACCAACTCCGACACGACATTTGATGACCGGGCGGTGACCAGCCAGGTCGAGATTCTTCGCTCGACCGATCTTGTGAAGCAGGTGGCGCGCACGCTCGATCTGTCCTCCCGCGAGGAATTCGATCCCGCGGCCAATCCCTCGGCGATAAGCGACATCCTGGTCATGCTCGGCCTCAAGAAGAACCCGCTCGACGTCCCCGCTGAGGAGCGCATTCTCAAGGAATTCTACAAGAAGCTTGATGTCTATGCCGTGCCTGAATCGCGTGTGATCGGCATCGAGTTCTCCTCCCAGGACGAGGCGCTTGCCGCCCAGGTGCCCAACGCCCTGGTCGATGCCTATCTGGCCTTCCAGTCCGGCGCAAAGCTTGAAACCAACACTGACGCAAGTGCCTGGCTGGAACCCGAAATCGCCAGACTGCGCGAGAAGGTCCGTGAATCCGAAAGCAAGGTCGCCGAATACCGTGCCCAGACCGGGCTCCTGCTGGTCAACCAGCAGGACACCATTGCTGCCAAGCAACTCTCTGATATTTCGACCGAATTGAGCAGGGTGAGGGGCGAGCGGGCGGATTCGGAAGCCCGTGCTCAACAGGTACGCACAGCACTGCAGAATGGCCAGGCGGTCGATGCCGTATCCGACGTGCTCGATAGCCCGGTCATCCAGCGGCTGCGCGAAAGCGAGGGCAACATCCGTGCCCAGCTTGCAGATGTCTCGACCACGCTTCTCGATGCCCATCCCCGCATGAAGGGGCTGCGCGCGCAATTGGCTGATGTCGAGCAGCAGATTGTCAGCGAGATCCGCAAGGTGCTCTCGAGCCTCGAAAGCAATGCGCGGGTTGCGCGGCTGCGTGAAGAGGAACTGGTAGCCCAGCTCAACGAACTCAAGGCCGGGTCGGCCCGCGAGGGCGAGGAGGCCGTCGAGCTGCGCTCGCTCGAGCGCGAGGCGGCGGCCCAGCGTGAACTGCTCGAAACCTATCTGAGCCGCTATCGTGAAGCGGCCTCGCGCACCGAGCCCAAGGCCCTGCCTGCAGATGCCCGGGTAATTTCCCGCGCAGTCCCGGCATCGGAAGCCTATTTTCCGAAAACCGGCCCCATCATTATTGTGGCAGCGCTCTCGGCCTTTCTGCTCTCGTCGATCGGCGTGATGCTGGGCGAATTGTTCTCCGGCAGGGCCCTGCGGCCTTCCTCGGCGCTTGTCGGTGATCCGACTGCCGCCCCGGTAATGGCAAATCAGGCTGCCGCAGTGCCCGTTGCCGCGGCTTTTGCGCCGTCCGGCGACCAGTCTGAAAGCCACTCCGCAGCATTGCCCCAGATTTCCAATGATGCGGATGATTTCAGCGTCGAGGCGGTTGCCGAGCAACTGATTACCGATCAGACGCCGGTCGCGGTATGCGTTTCACCGGAGGGAGATGAGGGCTCGGCTGCCGCGGTGATGCTCACGCGCACCGTTGCCGGCGATGGTCTCAAGACCGTGCTGATCGATCTGACCGGGTCGGCCTGCCCGACCGAACTCATGGCAGAATCGACCCGTCTTCCGGGATTGACCGACCTGATGTGCGGTGAAACCAGCATCGCGGACTCGATCCATCCCGATCGCCTGTCTTCGGCGCATGTCATCCCGCGCGGCAACGCCAATGCAAGACGCGCCATGCGCGCGATCGACCGGTTGCCGATGATCATCGACGCCCTGACCGAAGCCTATGATCTCGTGGTGGTCGAATGTGGCGCCGCCGACGCCGCTTCGGTTGCGCGGATTGCCCGTGCTGAGCGCAGCGAGATCGTGCTCTCGATCCTGCGCTCCGGTGAGGCCGAAATCGCCACCCTGCTGGCTGAGTTCAATGCACAGGGTTTCGACGATATCCTGCTGATGACACCCGGCGAACCGGTCAGCCCGCTGGGAAACCGCAGTTCAGCCGCCTGAGTTCCCAGGCTTGTTCCGATTGATCGCCGTATCCCGCGATCAATCGGTCTCCGCAGCCGGCCTGGCTTTCTCTACCGTCAAGCCCCGCAAGCGCGCGGCAATCCGGTGCAACGCCGGTGAGGTCTTGATGGTCCGCTTCAGACGGATCATGCCGGTGATCAGGGGTGCGGCCAGCCGCCCCTTGAGATTGAGCGGCACATAGCAGTCAACGAGTTCTGTCCGTTGCGGACACCAGGACCGCTTGTAGAGCTGATCGCCGACACCGAAGTCGAACACCTTGTGTCCGCTCGCCGAAGCACGTTCGATCATCAGGTAGAACAGAAGCTCCCCGGCGCTTACGTCGGCGGCCACCGTCTCGTCGATCGAACCGAACTGGCAGGTGACATGCCGGTCCTTGACGGTCAGCCCGGCCACCGAAATGATCCGGCCCGCGTGATCGCCGCCGGCAAGTTCGATGCCGTGAAGTTCGAGTGCGGGCTGTCCGTCCACGTTGCGTGTGGTCGCAAGGGAGCGCAGGAAGGCGCGAATTCCGGGATCTGCAAAAACGTTCGGAAGGCCCTGCGCGGTAAGCCGCGCCGGTTTCTGTTCGAGAAATGCATCCAGCAGCCGCAGGGCCTCGGCATCGCTGTCGCCGGTGATGTGCCGGTAGCCGCCCATCGCCTCCAGCCGTCGCTCCGAGACGCGGAACTTCTTCCGGCGGCGCTTGCCGTTGATCTGCGCCAGTACCTCGGAGAAGTCGGTAAAGAGCGGCAGCTGGAAACTCGGATTCTGGTGGAACACCCGGGGCAAGCCGGAAAACGGCGGTTGCCCGGCCGTCTCCGGCGTCATCTTGTCGAACAGAACGAGGTCTGCCGAAAGCCCCGCCTTGGTCAGGGCTGTTGCAAGCTGTTTGGCCGAAACCTGGCCGATCTTGGTCAGTTGCTTGGTGTCGATCAGGCCGGTGTTTTCGTTCGAATGGGCTGTTCCGGCGAAGCGCGCGATGCTGAGCCCACCCCTTTGTTCGATCTCGAGCGGCAGTATGGCGAACGGTACACCATCGTGCTCGAGAGAAACGACGTTGAGGCTTGCGCCGGTTGTCTTGGTCCAGGCTTCCACCCAGGCGCGGCTCTGGTGAAAGCTTGTTTTCGGATCGGCTTCGAGCGCTGACCACAGCTCTGGGATTGCCTCGGGCGCCGGTGCGATCCGCGCCGACAGCCGGTCCACGTCCGCCGCCGCATGCTGTGCTGCCGAGGCCAGGGGGGCAGTGATGTCCTGTGCATTCGCCATGGTGTCAGAGCTCTCGGGGTTTCATGCCTGCTGGAGCAAACATGAAGCACGAGACCAAAAATTCACGTAAACATCGTGTCAAAGCTGCGCAAAAGCCTGTTTGAAGGCTAATGCAGTGTTAACGCCACAAGACGCCGCCGTTTGAGGCGCCGGTTGTCGTCAGGCCTGCTTGTTCTTCGGCGGGCGTTCCATCCAGCGGATAACGAACATTGCCGGCACCACCCAGAGAACGCCAGTGAACAGGAAATAGAGCAGGTGCACATACCATTCCGATTCCGCCAGCCGGTAGGTGGCGATCGTCGTGGCCACCAGTGCGTAGACGATCACGAGTGCAACAATGATCACGGTTCCGATGAGTTTCTTCAGGCGGACAGGCATGGCGGAGCCTTGTTGTTTCGGGCGGTCTGGTTGATCTGGTACCCGACATAGCGGCTTTCGGGCTGAACGCAAGGGCAAGCCTGCGGGGGACACGCGCCGCGACGGCATGCCGCAAAGCCCTGACCCTTGCCTTGGCACGGCGTGTGGTGCACATGTCCGCCGTGTTGCTCAAGGAAAGAAACCGGACATGACTGCCACCACCGCTGCTCCGCGCGCTGAACTTCAGGATCCCCGGGCGCAGGCCGCCACCGAGATGCCGGATGCCGGGAAATTGCTGGCCGAGCAGCAGCGGATCCGCGACAACCGTGCGGTTCAGCGGGTCTGGCTTGCCATCGTGCTGGTCGCCATTTTCGCCCTTGTGCTTGTCGGCGGCGCCACTCGTCTGACCGATTCCGGCCTTTCGATCACCGAGTGGAAGCCGATCCATGGCGTGATTCCGCCGCTGAGCGAGGCGGAATGGCAGGAAGAACTCGAACTCTACCGCCAGATCCCCGAATACCAGCTGATCAACAAGGGCATGAGCCTGGATGAATTCAAGGTGATCTACTGGTGGGAATGGGCGCACCGGTTTCTTGCCCGCGGTGTCGGCGTGCTGTTTGGTGTGCCGTTGCTGTTTTTCCTGGCCACAGGCCGTGTCGAGAAACGCCTGCGCTGGCCCTTGTTCGGGCTGCTGGTGCTCGGCGGTCTGCAAGGCGCTGTCGGCTGGTGGATGGTGGCATCCGGCCTCGTCGATCGCGTTGATGTCAGCCAGTACCGCCTGGCCACCCACCTGACCCTTGCCTGCCTCATCTTCGCGGCGATTGTCTGGGTGATGCGGGGCCTGGCGCCGCACTCCTCGGACCCGGTCCCGAGTGTCGGCCTGAAGCGCGGGGCAGGGGCTCTTGCGGGCCTCATCCTGGTGCAGATCTATCTCGGCGGCCTGGTCGCGGGGCTTGACGCAGGGCTGGCATCCAACACATGGCCGTTGATGAATGGAGCCTTCGTGCCGGAGGGCCTGCTTGTGATCGCTCCCGCCTGGCGCAATTTCTTTGAAAACGAGTTGACGGTTCAGTTCGTGCACCGTCTTGGCGGTTACCTCATCTTTGCGCTCGCCTTTTGGCACATGGTGGCATCGATCCAGCGCGGACGAGGCAGCACCCATTGCCGCCGCGCCGTGGTGCTGTTTGGACTGGTCACCATCCAGGCCCTGATCGGGATCGTGGTGATTGTCACCCAGGTTCCGGTGAGCTGGGCCTTGCTGCACCAGGGCTGGGCAGTGGTTGTGCTCGGATTTGCCGTCGCCCACTGGCGCGGGTTCCATGGCGCCTATCCGATGGAAACAAACATCAGCCTGAGGAGTTGACCGGCAAGGCCTGCCGCGACGTCGGCGGCAAGGGTCCGTCTTTCCAAGGGAGAGTGCAATGACACTTTTCAAGCCGTCGCGTCGTCGAAGATATGTCTCTGACACACAATACTACGCTTGGTTCGAACTCGCCTACACGACGGTCGACGTCTGCGCGGCACTGCTGTTCGTGGTGGGGTCGGTTATGTTCTTCTCGGAGAATTGGCAGACCGCCGGGACCTGGTGTTTCCTGATCGGTTCGATCTGCTTCGCACTCAAGCCGACATTGCGCATCATCCGCGAACTTCGCTATGTCGAGGAGGATGATTACGAGGATCTGGCCAAGCGATACGAAGACGGCTCATAGAGCGTCTGTCCAGGGACAGGGCCGGCTGTCTGCGGCGAAAGACACGGCAAGGCCTGCCGCGCCATTCACCCCAAATTTCGCCTCAGCCGCCGATCATCAGGTCCATGTTCTGCACTGCCGCCCCGGACGCGCCCTTGCCGAGATTGTCGAGCGAAGCGACCAGGTTGACCTGTCCCGCCCCCTCGGTGCCGCAGACATAGAGTTTCATCCGGTCGGTGCCCGCCATTTCTTCGGGATCCAGCCGCGGCAGGCCTGACGAGACCGCAAGCGAAACGACTTCGACGACCGATCCGCTTCCGTAGTGGTCGGCAAGCGCCGCGTGTACGTTCGCCATCGACGGCTCGCCGGTCATCAGGTCGAGATGCAGCGGCACATTGACCAGCATGCCCTGTGCGAAGCGCCCGACGGCGGGCGTGAAGATCGGCCGCCGCGAGATCCCGGTATGGGTCATGATCTCAGGCACATGCTTGTGCGCCAAGGCCAGCGCATAGGCGAAATAGGTAGCCGTGATCGCATCGTCGCGGCCCGCATCTTCCATCTGCGCGATCAATTGCTTGCCGCCGCCGGTGTAGCCGGACACGGCATTGATGGTGACCGGATAGTCCGCAGGCAGCAAGCCGGCTCCCACCAGAGGCGAGATCAGCGCGATCGCGCCGGTTGAATAGCAGCCCGGGTTCGAGACGAACTGCGCACCGGCGATGCGCTTTCTCTGGGCTTGAGAAAGCTCGGCAAAGCCGAACGCCCAGTCCGGGTTGCTGCGGTGCGCGGTAGAAGCATCGATGAACCGGGTTCCGGCGTCGGACGCGAGTGCCACCGCTTCCCGCGCCGCGTCGTCGGGCAGGCACAGAATGGCGATATCGGCCTCGCGCAGAAACTGGGTCCGGACAGCCGGATCCCGCCGCTGCTCGACGGGCATCGACATCAGCTCGATGTCGCTCCGCTGCTGCAGCCGCGATACGATCTGCAGGCCAGTTGTTCCGTGTTCACCGTCAATGAAAATCTTGGGAGCCATCGGGCTTCTCCGTTCATGCAAATAGTATCAGGGACTTGTGCAGCGCTTCGGATTCAGTTCGCGAAGCTCTTGGTTGGCTTCGCGAGCGTTATCGTCGTGATCGGCGTTCTGCAAGCAGTCCCAGATAATGCATGGCAACAGAGGCTCCGGCTATCGCGGTGATGTCCGCGTGATCATAGGCTGGCGCGACTTCTACAATATCGGCGCCCTTGATATCAAGCCCCCCGAGTTTCTGAAGCACCGAGAGCATCTTGGCGCTCGAAGGTCCGCCGGCCACCGGTGTACCGGTTCCGGGGGCGAAAGCCGGGTCGAGGCAATCGATGTCGAAGGTGACATAGCAGGGCGCATCGCCGACATGATCGGCGATGGTCGCGGCAATCTGCGTCGCCGACATGTCCTCGACGTCGTAGCCGTAGAGGATGCGGATGCCGCAATCCTCCGGCGCATGGGTCCTGATTCCGACCTGGATCGAGCGGGTCGGGTCGATCACCCCGTCACGAACCGCGCGGCCGACGAATGAACCGTGATCGATCCGCTTGCCGTCGTCGAACCAGGTGTCCTGATGGGCATCGAACTGGACCAGTGCCAGTTGCCCATGTTTGGCAGCGTGCGCCTTGAGCAGCGGCCAGGTGACGAAATGGTCGCCGCCCATGCTCATCAGAAAGGCCCCGGAGGCCAGGATCTTGCTCGCTTCGCGCTCGATGGTCGCCGGTGTCTTCTGATGGTTGCCATAGTCGAGCAGGCAGTCACCGTAGTCGATCACCGCCATCGCCTCGAACAGATCCCGATCGAACGGATATTGCGGATCATTGTCGAAGATCGCCGCTGCACGGCGGATTGCCTGCGGTCCGAAGCGCGCGCCGGGCCGGTTCGACACGGCCGCGTCGAACGGAATGCCCCACACCACCGCATCGGCGCCCTTGAGCGACTTGGTGTATTTGCGCCGCATGAACGAAAGCGCTCCGGCATAGGTCGGATCAGACGCCGCCGAGGTCAGCGAACGGGTGGTGAATGCGTGGTCGATGGATTTATTGGCCATGGTCTGGTCCCGGACGCTGCGGATGTGTCCGCCTTGTCTAACCCAATAGACCCGCATGTCAAAGTCGGCCGTTTCCGGCAGCGGGGCAGAAAACCCCTAGGTTTTTGGTGTTTTAGGGTTTGGGAAGTTTTGTCTGGTAGAGCATGGGCAAGCAGGACAGTGTCCATAGATCCACAAGACGGAATTGGCCATGGGTGAAGCTAAGTCTTCATACGCTTCCACGGAGACCTTGTATTCCGTTCAGTATCTGCGCGCGGCGGCAGCGCTCGCGGTTGTTTACTACCATGTATCGGCACTGTCGCAAGAGACCTGGGGGCTCGATCCCGAGCGCATCGACCATGTTGGTGCCGCTGGTGTTGATCTGTTTTTTGTCATCTCCGGTTTTGTCATGGCGATGATCGTGGGGCGGCCTGGCGCCTTTGACGGCCGCGAATTCTGGATCCGCCGCATTGCCAGGGTTGTTCCAGCCTATTGGGTGATCACCTTTGCCGTCTTCGCGCTGGCATGGTTCATGCCGCATCTCTTCAACTCGACCACGGCCGATCTCTCCACCCTGATGACATCCTTGTCATTTCTGGCTCTCGACCATGGTGACGGCAACACGACGCCGCTGCTGGTGGTCGGCTGGACACTGAACTACGAGATCTTCTTCTATGCGATCGTGGCATTGACCGCTGGTCTGTTCGGCGACCGCAGGCTGCATGGCGCCTCGCTGCTCATCATCTCTCTGGTGGCCCTGGGGCTGTGGGTGCGCCCGGAAGATCCGAGCCTGGCGTTCTATACGGATCCGATCCTGCTTGAGTTCGTCTTCGGCATCCTCATCTACCGCACATGGAGCCGGACACGGCAACTGCATCACGGACTTGCGCTGGCCATGTTCTTGAGCGGCACGGTGCTGCTTGTTCTTCAGTGGGAACGTCCGGTTGGCGATCTGCGGATGCTGTTCTGGGGCGTACCCGCGGCTGCGGTGCTGTATGGTGCGCTGGGCACGCTGACCTTCCGCAGTCCGCTGCTGGCGCGCCTGGGCGAGTGGTCCTATGCCCTCTATCTCACCCACGTCTTCGTCATCACCCTCTACATCAAGCACATCATCTCCGCGGTGACGACGATCGAACTGCCGTGGCAGGTGCATTACCTGATCATGACCATTTTCACGGTCGCCGGCGCTGCGGCCTACCACATGGTGGTCGAAGCCCCGCTCTCGCGTTGGACCTTGCGCTCACTGCGCCGGCCGCAACCGGCCCTGAAGCAGACCGTCCGGCCGACGACTGGTCCCGCCGAATAGCTCCGACCCTGCGCGGCAAGGCCACCGACATCAGGCCTTGTCTGCAGACAAAAAAAGGTGGGGCTGAAGCCCCGCTCAAACCTGCAATTCCAGAGATGAAGCTTAACATCTGGAGAGCTGAATAAACGAATAGATAAACCAGTAAAAAATCGGAAGTTTACATGTCTTGTGGCAGGTAAAACTTTTTTGGGCATCCGGGACGGCGCGGCATTGGTCGAAAAGGCTCGGTCCATGCCCAGTCCCGGTCCGTCATCTCGCTTGCGTAGCGTGCCGTTCGCCCGGCATATTGCCGGCGGGCGGTTTCGGTCCCGATCATTGTGCTCTGCGTTGAATTACTGCAAGTCAGAAATATGATTAACCTGTTGAAATAAAACGATTATTTTGAGGTGATTTCTCAATCACGATGCTGTAGAACCCGTGAAAACAAGCCAGGAACGATGTGTTAGATTGCATCGAGATGTTCTACGATCCGAATCGCAGGCGCGTGAGAAGCAGAAAGGGACTTAAATGGTGGCTGTAAAGCCTGAAGCAACTGGCGTGGGGCTCAACAATGCCGTGCAAAAGACATCGACATTCTCGCTAACGCATTCCGAACGGCAAGTCTTGATCGCGATTCTCTGCGTCTTGCTGGTCGTGCGCATCCTGGCCATGTTCTGGTACCCTTTCGTAGACTCGACAGAGGCACGATATGCAGAAATTGCGCGAAAGATGGTCGAGACAGGCGACTGGATAACCCCTCAGTTCGATTACGGCGTCCCGTTTTGGGGTAAGCCACCATTGCACACATGGATGTCCGCTCTGGGCATGAAAATATTCGGGGTTGGTCATTTTGGCGCGCGTTTTTTCTTTCTGATCGCATCTCTTGGCCTGCTGTGGCTCTGCTACGTCTGGGTCCGCAGAGTGCGAGGCGCAGACCAGGCCTTGGTGGCAATGGCTGTCATTGCAACTGCAGGGCTGTTTTACGGAGCGTCGGCTTTCGTCGTGACCGATATGGCAATGGTGCTGGGAACGACCATGAGCATGACCGGGTTCTACGTCTGCCTCACTGACAGATCGGCTCACCGTTTATGGGGGTACCTGTTCTTTGTCGGCCTTGCTGTTGGCCTCTTGGCAAAGGGGCCGGTTGCGGTCGTTTTAACAGGAATTCCGATTTTCCTTTGGATCGTCGTAGGCAATCGCTGGCGACAGTTGTTTCGTCTTCCATGGATCACGGGTCTGCTTGTCACTGCTCTGATCGCTTTGCCATGGTATCTTGTGGCCGAAGCGAAAACGCCAGGATTCTTGAACTATTTCATTGTCGGAGAACACTACAAGCGATTCCTGGAGACTGCCTGGCAGGGCGATTTGTACGGTTCGGCTCATGCTCGCCCGAAGGGAATGATTTGGGCATATGGGACCTTTACATTCCTGCCTTGGTCATTTTTCGTGCTAGCTTTGATGCTCAGAAGCAAACAGGTTCTGGATGTCTTACGAAAAGATCAAGCCGGATGGTATAGTTATCTTTTTTTCTGGTCATTGTCGCCGTTGATCCTGTTCACGCCAGCTGCCAACATTCTTCCCGCTTATGTTTTGCCGGGAATTCCTGCCGCCGCCATTCTGTTGGTTACCGTCTGGTCAAACGTATTCGGGCCACCAGGTCGGATGACGCGGCTATGGGGATCACTTTCCATGATCAGTGTCGCGGTAATAGTACTGGGTCTGGCTACGGTTGCGTTCTTCTTGCCCAACACGCTCAATGTGAAGTCGGAACGAGAGTTGGTCCTTAGAGCACTCGAGGCGTCGCCCGATATCGCAATCACCTACTGGGCCGACCGCAGTTATTCCGCCGAATTTTACGCACAAGGCCGCGTTGGCTACCTGATGGATCCGGATGGTCTCCGCGCATTAAACACCAACAACGTCAGGGATGCCCTGGCGGTCAGTAGCCAAGACATACCCAATCTAAGGGACCAATTGGAGGCTGGCTTCGTTGATGTAGGTCGGTTCGGGCGGCGTCATTTGTTTATTGAGCCGTCGCCGCAATAACGATCCGGATGCTGCTGATGGAAGCCGGCTATCTGTGACTTGCTCCAACCCGAGGCAAGTGCTGAGCGCTGGCGCGCCGGACAGGGCGTGGGTGACTGACATCGCCTGCATCCGGACCAGGAGAGCTTTGCCTTCCTGGCCGTGACGATCGACCTGTTTTCGCACCGCGTCACCGGCTGGCCGCTGCATGGCAGGCAGGCCGCTGGCATCGCGTTGCAGGCGTTGCTTATGGCGGTATGGCGTCGAAGGCCGAAGAACATGGTTCTGGTCCGTTCCGACCAGGGCTCGCAGTTCACCAGCATGGACTGGGCGGTTTTCCTGAAGCACCATAATCCTGCGCGCTCGATGAGCCGTCGCGGCAACTGCCATGGCAATGCCGTGGCGGAGAGCTTCTTCGCTCTCCTCAAGCGCGAGCACCTTAGGGACGGGATGCGGTCACCCGTGGAGTTCGAACGGCAGCAGGAAATGCAACCCGAGGATGTCCACGAAACTCGGGGCTATTCAGCAAGCATCAAAAAAGGAGGCCCGGTGAGGGGCCTCCTTGAAAATGTTGGGATATTTGCAGTTCCAGCTTAACGCTTGGAGAACTGGAACGAGCGGCGTGCCTTGGCCTTGCCGTACTTCTTGCGCTCGACGACGCGGCTGTCGCGGGTCAGGAAGCCACCCTTCTTGAGAACGCCGCGCAGGCCGGGTTCGTAGTAGGTCAGCGCCTTGGAGATGCCGTGACGGACAGCACCGGCCTGGCCGGAGAGGCCGCCGCCGGTGACGGTGCAGACAACGTCGAACTGGCCCTGGCGGGCAGCGGCGACGACAGGCTGCTGGACAACCATCTGCAGCACCGGACGTGCGAAATACTTGACGAAGTCGCGGCCGTTGACGGTGATCTTGCCGGTGCCGGGCTTGACCCAGACGCGGGCGATCGCGTTCTTGCGCTTGCCGGTCGCATAAGAGCGGCCCAGGTCATCGACCTTGCGCACATGGACCGGGGCTTCCGGTGCAGCTTCGGCAGCGTTGACCGATGCGCCGAGCTCCTCAAGCGAATTGAGTTCAGCCATGATCAGGCGCTCCTTTTGTTCTTGGTGTTCAGCGAGGCGACGTCCAGGACGGTCGGCTGCTGGGCTTCATGCGGATGTTCCGAACCGGCATAGACGCGCAGGTTCTTCATCTGGCGACGGCCAAGCGGACCGCGCGGAACCATGCGCTCGACAGCCTTCTCGATGACGCGCTCGGGAAAACGGCCTTCGAAAATCTGGCGCGCGGTGCGCTCCTTGATGCCGCCGGGATAGCCGGTGTGCCAGTAGTACTTCTTGTCGGTGTACTTCTTGCCGGTCAGGACCGCCTTTTCGGCATTGATGATCACGACATTGTCGCCATCGTCAACATGAGGGGTGAAGGTGGCTTTGTGCTTGCCGCGCAGGCGGTTTGCAACAACAGAGGCGAGGCGGCCAACGACGAGATCTGTCGCGTCGATGATGACCCACTTCTTTTCCACCTCTGCAGGCTTCTGCGAGAAGGTTTTCATGGAGTTCTCTCTTCAATTCAGGATCCGGAACCGGTCAGGCCGGCGCGGACGTTTCTTGTTGCTTGTGTTGCTGCGGTCGAGCCCGAAGCCCAGCATCGCACCAACGATTGCGCCAGCCCCTTCCAAAGGTGCCAACGCTGCGTGCTTATAGGCGAGGGGTAAATCAGCGTCAAGCGGGCGTTCTTGGCGTGAGCCAAAAAATACCTTTCAAAAACAAGTGGTTATGAATGAGGTATTTAAATACCGTACAAATTCCGCTTGTTCCGGCTCAGTTTCGCGGCGGAATGGAGTATGTCGCTGTCGCGTGCGCCACCAGTTCACCGCTGGAATCGCGGATGGAGATGTCGGTGACGACCAGCCGTTTGCCCAGTTTCAGGATCATCGCGGTGGCGTCGAGCGGCCCGGGCTGGGGCTTCATCAGGAAGTTGATGTTGAGATTGGTGGTGACTGCCAGCGCCACGCGGCCGATATGCGCCAGGATCACAGCATAGGCCGCGAGGTCGGAGAGCATGAACATGGTCGGGCCGCTCACGGTTCCGCCGGGGCGCAGATGCTTGTCGTCGGCATGAAGCCGCACCAGCGCCGTTCCGGGCGAGACTGCCCTAACCGAGATATCGTCCCCGTTCGCCTTGATTTGCGGAAACACTTCATCGAGATAGGCCGAAACCTCGGGAGCGGACATCACGGGCGTGGCCGGTGTTGGCATGGGGCATTTTCCTGTTTTATCAGTGTATAGGTAGACTGTCGCAAGGCACTGGGCATGTGGCGGTCGCATTCATGATGAACCTTCGCCTTCGGCCTCAACCCTCACGCCAGATTCGATTTACTTCTCCCACCGTTGCGGAAACGAAGCGTCCGGTCAACGCGGTGCCGTGGGGTTCACGCCGCGATGCTGCCGCGCTAGACTTAAGCCTGAACAGAAAAGGGTCTCTCGCATGAACGTCGTTGAACTGAAACAGGAAGCACCAGCCGGCCTGGTCAAGGTGTCAAGACACGGCAGCGTGCTGCGGCTGGAGATGAACAATCCGCCGGCCAACGCCCTGTCGATCGCCATGATGGAAGCCCTCAAGGATGAATTCGACGCCGCACGCGAGGACAAGTCGGTTCGTGTGGTCATTCTCGCCTCGGCGACGCCCGGAAAACTGTTTTGCGCCGGTCACGATCTCAAGGAGCTGACCGTTCACCGCGCCGACGAGGACCGGGGCAGGGCGTTTTTCGCCCGCACCATGAAGCTTTGCGCCGAGGTGATGCAGACCATCGTGCATCTGCCGGTGCCGGTGATTGCCGAGGTCGATGGTCTGGCCACGGCCGCCGGATGCCAGCTTGTGGCTTCGTGTGACCTGGCCATGTGCACCGACACCTCGACCTTCTGCACGCCGGGCGTCAATATCGGGCTGTTTTGCTCGACGCCGATGGTGGCGCTCTCCCGCAACGTGCACCGCAAGCAGGCCATGGAAATGCTGCTCACCGGCGAAACCATCGACGCCTCCACCGCCCGCGAGTTTGGGCTGATCAACCGCATCATGCCGCGCCAGTACCTCAACCAGGTGGTGATGAAATACGCCGAGGTCATTGCCTCCAAGTCGCCACTGACGGTGAAGATCGGCAAGGAAGCCTTCTACCGCCAGGCCGAGATGACCCTGAGCGACGCCTATGAATACACTGCCGGCGTCATGGTCGAGAACATGATGGCCCGCGATGCCGAGGAAGGCATCGGTGCCTTCATCGCCAAGCGCAAGCCCGAATGGACCGGGGAGTAGTCCTGCTGCAATGATCCGGACCAATGGACTTGACGGAAGCCCGGCAAGCTGATTTGTTCTCTGTATGTTCCTTTTTGCTGGAAGCGCCCGCCGGATAGCGTCGGTGGCCGCGGGAGTGTGATATGAAGACCTTTGAACCGCGTATCTCCATGATCACGCTTGGCGTCGCCGACGTGGCGGCAGCGACCGCGTTTTACCAGCGGCTGGGCTTCAGGCGGTCATCGGCCTCAAATGACAACGTGACCTTCTTTCACATGAGAGGCACGGTGCTGGGCCTGTTCGGCCGCGATGCGCTTGCCGCCGATGCGGCGGTCGAACCGACTGTGCCGCAGGGTTTCGAGGGCGTGGCGCTTGCCCATAATCTCGGTTCTCGCAACGAGGTGGACGCAGCCTGGGACTTTGCGGTTGAATGCGGCGCGCGGCCGGTGAAAAAGCCGCACGAGGTGTTCTGGGGTGGTTACTCCGGCTATTTTGCCGATCCCGACGGCCATCTTTGGGAACTCGCGCACAACCCCTTCATGCAACTCGATGAGAATGGCCACATGACGCTGCCCGAATAGGGCAGGGACATGGACCCATCACCAGCACTATCGTCATTCTTCACGCCGGTCTGGCTGCCCGAAGGCGCTACTGCGACAGCCGCAGCAGCGGGCGGAAATTGAGCAGCCCGTCATCATCGTCCGCTGCATGCGGATCACAGCGGATCACCCGGCACGAATTGGTGTCCCGCGCCGGTACCCTGGCCCAGACACCAACCGACGGGCTCTCGCACATCAACGACGAACTGACATAACGGTCATAGATCGGCAGGCCGCGCTTCGACGTGTAGCGCAGGATCGCGGCACCCTCCCGGATAAGCGTCGCGCGGATGGCGTTGCAGTCGGTCTTCGTGGTTTCGACTCGGCTGATGGCCTGCGCCGGTGCAGTCCCGACCGCGAGGGTCGCCGCAAGTACCGCAGCAATCGGCAGGATCGTCCGGGCGGATATGATTGTCTGTCTCATGGGGCTCTCCAAAGCGGGCGTGTAGCATCACCATACAGCCAATTGTGGCGCGTATCGGGACAAAAGGTGACGCCGCCTATGCTTGACGCAATTGATGCCTGTTGCGACAACCGCTGCTCCAGGAACCCGGAACAGAGATGATGAATCACGACAGCTACGAGAACGCCTACATCTCCGGCATCCTGCAATCGGTGAAGACCATCGCGGTGGTCGGCGCTTCAGCCAACGATGTCCGCCCGAGCTTCTTCGTGATGAAATACATGCTCGACAAGGGCTATAGCGTTGTTCCGGTCAATCCGGGGCAGGCGGGCAAACCGATCCTCGGCCAGATGACCTATGCACGGCTCAGCGATATTCCCGAGCCAATTGACATGGTCGATGTCTTCCGCGCTTCCGATTCCGTGCCCGGGATTGTGGATGAAACCCTCAGCCTTGGTCCCCTCCCGAAGGTCATCTGGATGCAGCTGACCGTGCGCCATGACGAAGCCGCCGCCCGTGCTGAAGCAGCAGGCCTCAAGGTGGTGATGAATCGCTGCCCCAAGATCGAATATGCGCGGCTGTCCGGCGAGATCGGCTGGAATGGCGTCAACTCGGGCATGATTTCCTCGCGCAAGCCGGTGATGCGGTCTGGCTACCAGAGCTACGGCCTCAGGGGCAAACCGGGCGATGGGAGCAACTGATCCGACCCTGCAAAGTCCGGCACTAGGCCTGTTTGCCGATCTGATGCCACAGTTCGAGCGCAAGGAATGCCTGGGCAGACTCCATATGAGTGTCTGCCTGTTCAAGATTTGCCCGGAAGGTCATCATGGTCCGTCTCTTCAAGCTGGTGCGCACCACCGCCTTTCTCGCCGTGCTCTGCGTTTCGCTCGCCACCACGGCGGTCAGTCTCGGCGTCTGGGCCGTGTCGCTGACGGCGCAGGTGACGACGATGACCGCGAGCGCTGCCGTGGCCGCCATCGCCAACCGCAAGGCCATCGCCGCGGCCGTGCTCAGAACCAAGGCCAAGGCGCGGCTCCGGCGGGCCTTGGTGGTGGTGCCGGTGGCGGGCATCGCCGCGGCCATTGCGTTTGAGCGCGAGGACTATCTCGAATGGAAACAGGACAATCCCGATGGTGATCTTGAGACCTATGGCTGCGAGGTGAGCGCGGTGTCGGCGGAGGTTGTCGATGATGTGCTGCAGGATCTTCCCGAACAGGTGCGCCCCTCGCGCGACTGGCTGCTCTCGCGCCTGCCCGAATGTGCCACACCTGACGTGGAGAGATGAGAGGTAGCCCCGGGCCGGGTGCTCCGCTCACTCATCCTTTCGCGGACAGTAGCTCTTGCAGCATGTTTTTCCCGAAATGATGCTGAAATAACGCGACAGGCGTGTCTCTGGCTGGTTGCGCGCAAAATTCTTCTTTGACCAGCGCGCGGACATGCGGGATAAACGCCGCGACACCCAACACGGGCCGCAACTGGCCCTACAGGGCACAAGGGGAGAGGTCCATGTCGAACAATCAGCCAGGTTTCAACACGCTAGCCATTCATGCCGGAGCGCAACCCGATCCGGCAACCGGCGCGCGCGCCACGCCGATCTACCAGACCACCAGTTTCGTCTTCGATGATGCCGATCATGCAGCCTCGCTGTTTGGCCTCAAGGCCTTCGGCAACATCTACACCCGCATCATGAACCCGACCCAGGCCGTGCTCGAAGAGCGCATCGCGGCGCTTGAGGGCGGCACTGCCGCGCTTGCCGTGGCTTCGGGCCATGCCGCGCAGCTTCTGGTGTTCCACACCATCATGAGCCCGGGCGACAATTTCATCGCCGCAAACCGGCTTTACGGCGGCTCGATCAACCAGTTCGGCCAGTCCTTCAAGTCCTTCGACTGGCATGTCCGCTGGGCCGATCCCGCCGACATGGCCAGCATCGAGGCGCAGATCGACGATCGCACCAAGGCGATCTTCATCGAGAGCCTTGCCAACCCGGGCGGCACCTTCGTCGATATCAATGCCATTGCCGAAGTCGCCCGCAAGCACGGCCTGCCGCTGATCGTCGACAATACCATGGCCTCTCCCTACCTGATTCAGCCGATCGAACATGGTGCCGACATTGTCGTTCACTCGCTGACCAAGTTCATCGGCGGCCACGGCAACTCGATGGGCGGCGTCATCGTCGATGGCGGTTCCTTCGACTGGTCGAAGTCTGGCAAGTATCCGATGCTCTCCGAACCGCGTCCGGAATATGGCGGCATGGTCCTGCATGAAACCTTCGGCAATTTCGCCTTCGCGATTGCCTGCCGGGTGCTGGGCCTTCGCGACTTCGGTCCGGCCATCTCGCCGTTCAACGCCTTCATGATCCTGACTGGCATCGAGACGCTTGCGCTTCGCATGCAACGTCACTCGGACAACGCGCTTGAGGTCGCCAACTGGCTGGCCAAGCACGACAAGGTCGCCTGGGTCTCCTATGCCGGTCGGTCCGAGCATGAGAACCATGCCCTGCAGCAGCGCTACTCGCCCAAGGGCGGCGGCGCGGTCTTCACCTTCGGGTTGAAGGGCGGCTATGATTCCGGCGTCAAGTTCGTGGAAGGCCTCGAGATGTTCTCGCATCTAGCCAATATCGGCGACACCCGCTCGCTGGTCATCCATCCGGCCTCGACCACCCACCGCCAGCTCACGCCCGAGCAGCAGGTTGCCGCCGGCGCCGGGCCCGACGTGGTCCGCCTCTCGGTCGGCATCGAGGACGTCAAGGACATCATCGCCGATCTGGAGCAGGCGCTCGCCAAGGCCTGATCACCGATGTGAAGTCTGAATCTGAACGGCCCGGAACCATGTTCCGGGCCGTTTCTGTTAATTCCGTTGTCGCGCCGATGGGTGACAGCGGCTGGACTAGGTTTCACACCCGGACGGAACGCACCGGGGCCACCGCGCCTGATGGTTCTACATTTCCTGGCTCACCTGACCATAGGACAATACCGCGAAAAGCCCTGTTCCGCCGATGACGTTTCCTACAAGGACAGGCAGAATATGGTGGGTGAAAGCCGTCAGGATACCAATCTCGCCAATCGCCACGAGGCTGAAGATTTCGTTGGACCCGGCGATGACATGGGTGAATTCTCCTGCTGCAATGAGCCAGGTAAAGAGGATGATCACAATCACTTCGGAACCTTTTGCCGATGGCAGCATCCAGACCAGCGCGGCGATGAAGAAGCCTGCAGGAATCCCGCGCAGCAGCGCGTCCGCCGGCGGTATCTCGGCCACATGACGCGAGATCTCCAGAACCGATGACAGGATCTTGTCATCCAGAATCCCGCTGTGAACGGCCAGAAATGCAGTGAAGAACGTCCCAACCATGTTGGCCGCAAACACGATCCCCCACAAACGCGAGGTGTAGTAGAACTTGGAACGGGTGGGACTGGTCAGCACAGGCAGCACGACGGTGAGTGTGTTTTCAGTAAACAGCTGAAGCCTGCACATGATCACCAGGACAAAGCCGATCGAATAGCCGAAGCTCTCGATTATCGTCAGGTAGGGAAGGTCAGGTGCCAGATTGGCCCTGAGCGTGGCTTCTGCCAGAACTGAAGTCGAAATCCCGATGCCTGCCGCGACACCTGACCACCACAGCGATGTCTTCGGACGGTGAAGCTCCTCTTCACCTTCGCGCAGTATGATGGAGTAAACCGTAAGGGCGGACAGCCGGCCATGTTCAGCCACCGATTCACGTTCGTCACGGGTGAGTGACCTTTCTGATTCCGTCGGTGTCTGCTCTCGCGTCTCCCGCTCTTCCAGCTGGTCGTGGGATTGCTTGTCCGCGTCGCTGGTGCTTGAGGAGGCACCTGTTTTCGGCAACCGATTTTCATTCTCCTTGATCATGGAACTCTCCTGTTGCCTCACATTTTCAATGGCTTCTCAGATCGAATTCGCTGACAGCGCAGTGCTCCAGCCATTTCCTCCCAAACATCCAATCTAGGGCAGGCGAGAGAATAAGCACGCCCGGCTCGGATATGAGTGATCGACATTGAGGCCGGATGGATGACGTTTTCGGGTCTGCGCCTTGCCAATCCCCGGGACATCAATTCAAACCGCAATTGATCTCAGACAAGTCGCGCAAGGACCTGACACGCTAGTCTTTGGTGAAAATCACTCAGTGGAGGCCCCCCGTGTTACGCAACCATCTGCACATTCTTTTTACTGCCGCGATAACTATGGTCATGGCGTCTGCGGCATGCGCCCAGTCCGCCAATCCCGCCTGGCTTGATCAGCTCTCCGAACAGCTGGCGGTCGAAAAGGATTGCGCCGTCGAGTATTTTCTCAACATGAAGGAAGGCGAGCTTGCCGGCCGGCTGACGTTCGAGGCCCGCGCTCAATGCGCCGATGGCCGTCAGTTCGACGGTTCGCTGACCGAGCCGGCCGAGGATTTTACCATCAGTGAATGCGGCGTTCAGGTCTGCTGAGCAGCATCTCTGCCGAGAGACCGGGTCATGTCTTCCGTTAGCCAGGCCATCCGGTCGCAGAACCACAGCTTGAACATCGAGGCGAGCATAGCGCCCAGGAATGCCGCCCATGGATCGAGAACCCACAGGCCGTAGGCGAGCGGCAGCAGCGACAGGCCGGAAAGCACCGACAGAACCAGCGCCGAGCGGGCGTGGTGCGTGGGAATGGGCGTGGTCTTGCGCGCCAGCCAGAAGCGTTCACCGAGCACGGCTTTCGATGCCCAGTCGTTGAGATGAGGCGGCGGCGGAAAGGCGCGCGGATTGAAAAAGGTCCACGCTATCAGCCCGGCGACAGGCACAAGACACCACCAGCCGATCCAGACGCGCGACCAGATGGCGAGCGTCAGCAGCAAAAGGATCGGAACCCGGGTCCAGAAACTCAGGGGATTGGCATGGCGTGCCCAGGTGGCATCGTCCATCGCCATCGTGCTTTCGATTGCCTTGTCGATCCTCATGGGCTCAATATAGAAGGCAAACGCCCTCTTTGCGAGATCAAATGACCATGTCGAGTACCGCCTTTCTTGCCGTCACCGAAACCGTCGAACCCGAGGTCTCACGGCCCGATGCCGAGAAAGTCCTCTCCGGTGATCCGGTGCACACCACCTGGAACCTCGAAGAGCGCGACGGGCTCTATTCCGGCATCTGGCAATCAACCCCGGGAAAATGGCGGATCTCCTACGACGAGTGGGAGTATTGCCGGATCCTTGAGGGTGTTTCGGTCATATCCGAGGATGGCGGTGCGGCTGTCACGGTCAAAGCGGGCAACAGTTTTATCCTCAGGCCCGGCTTCAGGGGAAGCTGGGAAGTCGTTGAAACGACTCGCAAAGACTATGTGATCAGGGTGTAGGCCGTCAGCGTGAGCGCAGATCCTTCAGATCCATCACCGGGCAAGAGGATACTCCTCCTTGGAGCCACCGGAACGATCGGTCGTGCAACGGTGCGTGCGCTTGTCGAGGAGGGCCACGAAGTGGTCTGTTTTGTCCGACAGCAGCCTGCAGGAGGGACCGCGACAACGCTGCCGCCCGGTGATGGGTTTCCCGGGGGCGTAGCGGTCCGCCATGGCAGCGTTTCAAATCCCGAGAGCCTTTTGAGGGACGGCATTCGCGGCGAGAGATTTGATGCGCTTGTCTCCTGCATGGCATCACGCACCGGGGCACCCCGCGACGCCTGGGCTGTCGATTACCAGGCACATTCCGATGCGCTCAAGGTCGTCGGTGAGGCAGGGATTGGGCAGATGGTGCTGCTCTCGGCGATCTGCGTCCAGAAGCCGCTTCTGGAATTCCAGAAAGCCAAGCTCGCCTTTGAGCAGGAACTGATGGCATCAGGCCTGACCCATTCAATCGTCCGGCCGACCGCCTTCTTCAAATCGCTTTCGGGGCAGATTGACCGGGTCCGCAAGGGCCAGCCGTTTTTGTTGTTCGGAAACGGCGAACTGACCGCCTGCAAGCCGATCAGCGATCGTGATCTGGGCGCTTTCATCGCAAGCTGTGTCACCGATGAGAGCCGTTGGAACAGGATCTTGCCGGTTGGCGGCCCCGGCCCGGCCATCACCCCGCGCGAGCAGGGGGAAAAGCTGTTTGCCCTGCTGGACAGGACGCCGAAATACAGGCGAGTCCCGGTCGCCATGATGGATGTGATCATCGCCGCGCTCGATGCCGCTGGCAGGCTCTTGCCGCGCCTGCGGGACAAGGCTGAACTGGCGCGGATCGGCCGCTATTACGCAACCGAATCCATGCTCGTGCTCGATCCCGAAACCGGCCGCTACGACGAAAACCTCACCCCTTCCCATGGTTCAGACACGCTGTTCGAATTCTATGAACAGGTGATCCGGGGAAAGGCCCGCGTCGAGCGTGGCGAACACGCCGTGTTCTGAGCCGGCAGCAGCTAGCGGACGACCAGGCTTTCGAGCCCGTGGAAATGATAGCTGTCGCGGTACCGAGGCGGGGTCTCGATCTTCATCTCAGGCATCCGCTCAAACAGCACCGACAGCGATTCCTGCAATTCGAGCCGGGCAAGCGGCGCGCCGATGCAGAAATGCAGGCCCGCGCCAAAACTCACATTTTTCTGGTCCGGCCGGCCAGGCCTGAAATCATGCGGCGCGTCGAAGGCGGACAGATCCCGGTTGGCAGCGCCGAGCAGCAGGGCAACCTGCTCTCCCGGCTTGAGCGTCACCGGGCCGAGATCGACCTCCTCATAGGCGTAGCGGGTGAACATGTGCAGCGGCGCATCGAAGCGCAGCGCTTCCTCGATGGTCGCCGCGGCCAGCTCGGGCGTTGCGAAGAACCGGCGCGGGTCGCCACCCTGGTCCAGGATCGTCTTCACCGCATTGCCGGTCTGATGCACGGTGGCCTCGTGACCGGCATTGAGCAGCAGCACGCAGGTGGAAATCAGCTCCGCGTCCGAAAGTTTCTCGCCGGTGTCACGCACCGCGATCAGCGCCGAAAGCAGGTCGTCGGCGCCATTGTGCCGGTGGTCTTCGATATGGGCTGTCAGGAACGCACCGAATTCCGATGAGGCGCGATTTGCCCGCTCCTCGGTCTCGCGCGAGCGCTGCGGCACATACATCTCGCACATGGCGTGCGACCAGCTCAGGAGATCCTGGCCGCGTTCGACCGGCACGCCAAGCAACTCGCAGATCACCGTCAAGGGGATCGGCGTCGCAAAGGCGGGCAGCAGGTCGACTGCCTGGCCCGCTGGAAGGGCATCGACCAGCGCGTTGGCAAGCAGGCTGATCCTCGGCCTCAGCCGCTCCACCGAACGCGAGACGAAAGCGCGGTTGACCAGCGTCCTCAGCCGCGTATGGGCAGGAGGCTCGCGCTCGAGCAGAGAGCCGCTTTCGATCCGGTCAAAATCGGTGAGATGTTCGCGGCCCTCGACCGGGTTGAGCGGCGCGCCCCAGCGGTTTTCGCGGCCGAGCCGCCGGTCGCGCAGCAGCGCATTGACCTGATCATAGGCGGCCACGCACCACATGCCGTACTCCTCCCAGAAGAAGACGGGCCCCGCGCGGTGCATCGCGGCGTAGAACTGGTAGGGGTTCTGAACGAAGTCGGGGTTCTTGGGGTCTTGTGAGACGGAAAGTTCAGCTATGGTCATGATGCACGCATTAGCGTGGATCGGAAGCCGGCAAAATCCGGAATCTTGCCGGGCAACAGTTTTTCTCGACTATGGCTCTCAACTGCCGTGACCTTGCTGCGGCCTTCGCTGTCACGTTGCGGCGGCAGGCGGATCAGTTGCAGCGGCGTTTGCCCGAGACCTGAACCCATCCGGCGGATGCGGGCCGGACTTCGACCGTGCGGGCAACAGTCTTGACCACCGGTGGCACGTGCCGGGCAACAGTGCGCGCCGGTTCGATGACTACCGTACGGGTGCGGTGCGCGTAACGTGCCGGGATCCGCTGATGCACGGTCTGTGCCGGCTGGACCACCACCGTGTGGGCCCGCGTGGCATATTGTGCCGGATGCACCACCTTGCACAGCGTCTTCTTGCCATGCACGTGGCGCCACTCCCAACCGACGGACTTGGCGCGAACCATCACGGTCTGGTGCACGGTCTTAGTCACGGCGGGAATATGACGCGCCACCACCCGTTCAGGCTCGATCAGCACCTTCTCGGTCACCTGGCCGTAGCGGGCCGGGATCGTTTCGTGGACAACGCCGCCGGGCCTGACCACCACCTGTTGATGGATGGTCTTGTAGACTGCGGGCTGGTGAACCTGCTGGTAGCAGGCAAGCGCCTTGCCACCGGCGGCTGCCGGCGAGGCGATCGACATTGCCAGGACGACTGCGGCAACGCCGCGACGGACATGCAAGAACTCAGACATGATACACGCTCCCTTGTTGCGGCAGCGGCATTCTGTGTGCCTTCTCCGCGACTTGAGAGAGGACTTTGACTCACTCTTGCACGCAAGGAAAGCAAAACATTAACGAGTGTTAACCCGAAGTCATCCCGGACGAGGAAAACTCACATGGCGATCTGAGGTTCAAGCAGCCATGGCGCACGACCTCTGGACTATGGTTCGCATTTCGAACGACTGTTTGGAGAAGGGGCAGGCAACGGTCCGAAAACATCCGGCAGAGGGACGGAATTTGCACCGCGATCGAGACAATTGCAAAACCGTAACCTGACCTTAACACCGTTGGTGAACAACATCCCTGAGCCGTTTCGCAGCCTTGCGTCTTGAAGCGGCGGGGGGGCACACTCTATGTAGTGGGTTCAATGAGACTGATTCTGGGCAGGCCGCGCCGTCTGCCGGGCCGTTTGACAAGGGAAGCGCAATGAAAAACACAGTTGATAACGCCATGGCCCTGGTGCCCATGGTCGTTGAGCAGACAAACCGCGGCGAACGGTCATACGACATCTATTCGCGGCTGCTCAAGGAGCGCATCATCTTCATCACCGGCCCGGTTGAAGATCACATGGCGACGCTCGTCTGCGCCCAGCTTCTGTTTCTCGAAGCCGAGAACCCGAAGAAGGAAATCGCCATCTACATCAATTCGCCCGGTGGCGTCGTCACCGCCGGCATGGCGATCTACGATACCATGCAGTTCATCCGGCCCGCGGTGTCGACCCTGTGCGTCGGACAGGCGGCATCCATGGGATCGCTGCTGTTGGCTGCCGGTGAGAAGGGCATGCGCTTTGCCACGCCCAACGCCCGCATCATGGTGCATCAGCCGTCCGGTGGGTTCCAGGGGCAGGCCTCCGACATTGAACGCCATGCGCAGGACATCATCAAGATGAAGCGCCGTCTCAATGACATTTATGTCACCCACACCGGTCAGGACTACGAAACGGTCGAGAAGACTCTCGATCGTGATCACTTCATGACGGCGGATGAAGCGCTCGGCTTCGGTCTTATCGACCGGGTTATCGACAAGCGCGAATACATCGAAACTGACTCCTAAGGACGGGATAAGGGCTTTTTGTTCCACTCAAGCGTCGATTTCCGGTGCGATGCGCTTCCCCTGCAACACGTTTTCGTGTCTCCGGGGTGGCGCAGGCGTCAGAGCGCGCTAGTATGAACGTTAAGTCTATGTTCAATTTCTCTGGCGTAGCATTGCCAGATTGACGGGGATTCGTTGCCACCGGCCTCAGTACTGTTTACCTGTTCGGTCGGATTTGTACCCCAAGATTGCCTGTAAGCGCAGCGTCAGGACGCTCGTGTGGTCAGGCGCCATACATCCGGGCTTCTATGCCGGGATTGCGGGAAGGAAAGTGAAATGAGCAAGGTCAGCGGCAGCAACGGCGGCGATTCAAAGAACACCCTCTATTGCTCTTTCTGCGGCAAGAGCCAGCATGAAGTGCGCAAACTCATTGCCGGTCCCACTGTGTTCATCTGCGATGAATGCGTGGAATTGTGCATGGATATCATCCGCGAGGAAAACAAATCCTCGATGGTCAAATCCAGCGATGGTGTGCCGTCCCCGCAGGAAATCATCGCCACGCTCGACGAGTATGTGATTGGCCAGCACCAGGCCAAGAAAATCCTCTCGGTCGCGGTTCACAACCATTACAAGCGTCTCAACCACTCCTCCAAATCGGGTGAGGTGGAACTGGCGAAGTCCAACATCCTGCTGGTCGGGCCCACCGGTTGCGGCAAGACCTATCTTGCCCAGACGCTGGCCCGCATCATCGATGTGCCCTTCACAATGGCCGACGCCACCACTTTGACCGAGGCCGGTTATGTCGGTGAAGATGTCGAGAACATCATTCTCAAGCTGTTGCAGTCGGCTGATTACAACGTCGAACGCGCCCAGCGCGGCATCGTCTACATCGACGAGGTCGACAAGATCTCCCGCAAGTCGGACAACCCCTCCATCACCCGGGACGTGTCGGGCGAGGGTGTGCAGCAGGCGCTTCTGAAGATCATGGAAGGCACGGTTGCCTCGGT
Organism: Parahoeflea alexandrii; assembly: GCF_024105735.1. Lineage (GTDB taxonomy): Bacteria > Pseudomonadota > Alphaproteobacteria > Rhizobiales > Rhizobiaceae > Hoeflea > Hoeflea alexandrii. The sequence continues at coordinate 709,305 of NZ_JAAAML010000003.1, forward strand.
TCCGCCCCAGGGCGGCCGCAAGCACCCGCAGCAGGAATTCCTGCAGGTCGACACCACCAACATCCTGTTCGTCTGCGGTGGCGCATTCGCCGGTCTCGACAAGATCATCTCGGCACGTGGCGAGAAGACCTCGATCGGCTTCGGCGCCAATGTCCGCGCCCAGGACGAACGCCGTGTCGGCGAAGTGCTGCGCGAGCTCGAACCCGAGGATCTGGTGAAGTTCGGCCTGATCCCGGAGTTCATCGGCCGTCTGCCGGTGCTTGCCACGCTCGAGGATCTTGATGAGGCGGCGCTGATCCAGATCCTGACCGAACCGAAGAACGCGCTGGTCAAGCAGTACCAGCGTCTCTTCGAGATGGAAGAGGTGGAGCTGACCTTCCACGAAAGCGCTTTGCAGGAGATCGCCAAGCGCGGCATCATCCGCAAGACCGGCGCCCGTGGCCTGCGCTCGATCATGGAAAAGATCCTGCTCGACACCATGTTCGAACTGCCGGAACTTGAAGGTGTGCGCGAAGTCGTCATTTCCGACGATGTCGTCACCGGCAATGCCCGCCCGCTCTACATTTACGCGGAGCGTGATGGCGATGCCAAGGATTCGGCTTCCGCCTGATCTCTGCACCGCGCTTAAGCCGGATTGTTTCGATGCGGGCCCTTCGGGGCCCGTTTCCGTTGCCGATCGCCTGTTCAGGCGGCGCGGAAGGCTGAGCCTGGCCGCATTGAATCGCAATGAATCCGGTGGCTCCAGCTTCCCGCCACTTTCATTCTCTAATATCGTCACGAATCGGTGATGAAACACATCGCCAGAGCTGATCTGACTTGAAACCGGGGCGCCGGTTCTCCAATTAGACTGGAAAGGGTTTTCCCTTCCAAAGGACGCGAATGGCGGTTGCTGGATGAACCGGGGCCGCGTGCCGTGTTGCCACTCGGTCTGAACGGACCACGAAAGGAAATGACATGCCGGACAAAAATGTGAGTTCATCACACAGCCCTGAAGAGGCAGGTATCTATCCCGTCCTTCCCCTGCGCGACATCGTCGTGTTTCCACACATGATCGTGCCGCTGTTTGTCGGCCGCGAAAAGTCGATCCGCGCGCTTGAGGAAGTAATGGGTTCGGACAAGCAGATCATGCTTGCCACCCAGATCAATGCCAGCGATGACGACCCGGAGCCGTCGGGCATCTATGATATCGGCACAATCGCCAATGTGTTGCAGCTGCTCAAGCTTCCCGATGGCACCGTCAAGGTGCTCGTTGAAGGCCGCGCGCGCGCAGAGATTGTCGAATACACCGATCGTGAAGAGTATTACGAGGCCCGAGCCGTCGAGCTCGCCGAGCCCGAGGAAGACCCCGTCGAGATCGAGGCGCTGTCGCGCTCGGTGGTTTCCGAGTTTGAAAACTACGTCAAGCTCAACAAGAAGATCTCGCCTGAAGTTGTCGGCGCCGCCAGCCAGATCGATGATTATTCGAAGCTCGCCGACACTGTAGCCTCGCATCTGTCGATCAAGATCCCCGAAAAGCAGGACATGCTTTCGACCGTTTCGGTCAAGGGACGCCTCGAGAAGTCGCTCGGCTTCATGGAAGGCGAGATTTCGGTTCTGCAGGTGGAAAAGCGCATCCGCTCCCGCGTCAAGCGGCAGATGGAGAAGACTCAGCGCGAGTACTATCTCAACGAGCAGATGAAGGCGATCCAGAAGGAACTCGGCGACGGCGAGGACGGCCGCGACGAGATGGCCGAACTGGAAAGCCGCATCTCCAAGACCAAGCTGTCCAAGGAGGCCCGCGAAAAGGCGGACGCCGAGTTCAAGAAGCTCAAGCAGATGAGCCCGATGTCGGCGGAAGCCACCGTCGTGCGCAACTATCTCGACTGGCTTCTGGGACTGCCCTGGGGCAAGAAATCCCGCGTCAAGATCGATCTCAATGCTGCCGAGAAGGTGCTCGAGACCGATCACTACGGTCTGGAAAAGGTCAAGGAGCGGATCATCGAGTATCTCGCCGTCCAGGCCCGCTCGTCCAAGATCAAGGGCCCGATCCTTTGCCTTGTCGGACCTCCCGGCGTCGGGAAGACCTCGCTCGCCAAGTCGATCGCCAAGGCCACGGGCCGCGAATATGTGCGCATGGCGCTTGGTGGCGTTCGTGACGAGGCGGAAATCCGCGGTCACCGCCGCACCTATATCGGCTCGATGCCCGGCAAGGTCGTCCAGTCGATGAAAAAGGCCAAGAAGACCAACCCGCTGTTCCTTCTCGACGAGATCGACAAGATGGGTCAGGATTTCCGTGGCGATCCGTCCTCGGCTTTGCTCGAAGTGCTTGATCCGGAACAGAACTCGACCTTCATGGACCACTATCTCGAGGTTGAGTACGACCTGTCCAACGTGATGTTCATCACCACGGCCAACACGCTCAACATTCCGGCACCGCTGATGGACCGCATGGAAGTGATCCGTATTGCGGGCTACACCGAGGATGAAAAGCTCGAGATCGCCCGCCGGCACCTGCTGCCCAAGGCTGTGCGTGATCATGCGCTCAAGCCCGAGGAGTTCGAGGTCACCGATGAGGCGCTGCTTCAGGTCGTCCGGACCTATACCCGCGAAGCCGGCGTGCGCAATTTCGAGCGCGAACTCATGAAGCTGTCGCGCAAGGCGGTCACGGAGATCCTAAAGACCGGCCAAACCAAGGTATCGGTCGATGCGGACAACCTCTCCGACTATCTCGGCGTGCCGCGTTTCCGTTACGGCGAGGCCGAGTTCGACGATCAGGTCGGTGTGGTCACCGGGCTTGCGTGGACTGAAGTTGGCGGAGAGCTGCTGACAATCGAAGGCGTGATGATGCCCGGCAAGGGCAAGATGACCGTAACCGGCAACCTGCGCGATGTGATGAAGGAATCGATTTCGGCGGCGGCCTCCTATGTCCGCTCGCGTGCTGTCGATTTTGGCATCGAGCCGCCGATGTTCGACAAGCGCGACATCCACGTGCATGTGCCCGAGGGCGCAACGCCCAAGGATGGACCGTCCGCCGGCGTCGGCATGGCCACCGCGATCGTCTCGATCATGACCGGCATTCCGGTGCGCCGCGATGTTGCCATGACCGGTGAGATCACGCTGCGCGGCAGGGTCCTACCGATCGGCGGCCTCAAGGAAAAGCTGCTCGCGGCACTGCGCGGCGGTATCAAGACCGTGATGATTCCCGAGGACAATGCCAAGGATCTCCCCGAGATCCCCGACAATGTCAAAAACGGTCTCGAGATCATTCCGGTTGCCAAGATGGGCGATGTCCTGCGCCATGCACTGGTGCGGATGCCCGAGGCCATCACCTGGGATCCGGATGCAAAGCCGGAAACGCCGATTGCGGCGGAAGCCGGTGAAGAGGGCGGCGCAACCATCGCGCACTGATCTCCGGCAAGCGGAAAGCAGGAACTCACGGGCGGGAGAATGTCTCCCGTCCGTTTTCATTTGCACGTGGACCGGGTTGCATCTGGCTGTGCCGAAAGGGGACGCCGTGAGCACCCGCGTCGGCATTCCAGCCAGTTTCCGCTGCCGGACACACGGCAAAGTAACGTTTTCCCTGTGAAAAGCCTTTATAAAGCGCGGGTTTCCGGGGAGTTTGGTTGCACGGAACCGCGAGATGCGTAGGATCACCGCATCGAACGAAATGAGTCGACACAACGCCAGAAAGGGACGGAAATGAACAAGAATGAACTCGTGGCAGCTGTTGCCGAGAAGTCGGGCCTGAGCAAGGGTGACGCAACTTCTGCGGTTGAAGCGGTTTTCGAAACCATCACCGGTGAGCTGAAGAATGGCGGCGACGTCCGTCTGATCGGCTTCGGCAACTTTACGGTTTCGCGCCGCGAAGCGTCCAAGGGCCGTAACCCGCAGACCGGCAAGGAAGTCGACATTCCTGCCCGCAACGTGCCGAAGTTCTCGGCCGGCAAGGGTCTTAAGGACGCCTGCAACTAAGCCATTTCATGGTTCGAGTAACAGGAGCCCGGGCGGCGACGCCCGGGCTTTTTGCTGTCTGGCTACCTGTGCACGAACCTGCAGCCCGGCACGGTTCCACGGGGAATGCCGGTGTATGATCTAAGCCTGTTCAGCCGGTTGAATGGCAGAATCGACGGTGGGGAAAAATCAGATCGCTGCGATTGACATAAGAACAAAAATAGAACATAAATAAAACATAGAGCGAATTCAAAGGAGTTGATCATGACCGCATTCGCCCGTGATATTGCCGCTTTCGTTTCCATGTCCCTGTTTGTCGCCAGTTTTGCCGTTCTCGCGATGGCGTTTTGAAGCGATAGATTTTTCTCAGCCTGCAATCTTCTTTGCCTGCTGCAGCGCAGATGTGTCGGGGTGCCCGGCAGCCAATGTGAATAAGCTGTTCCCGCTCTGGACTTTGTGGTCCGGGTCCTCACAATTGGCTCCTGAGTCTTGTTCTCGTCGGCATGGTGCCGGTCGTGTCGGACGGACGGCAGAGGGCAGCCATGGCGCGGGAAAACAAGTCGGCGAAACTTCTCGCCAATCTGGCATCGGGAACAGATCAGGCACGGCAGCGCAGCGATCAGAAAGATGACCGCGACGCTGGCAGCTGGCCTGGCTTCGTGCATCTCAGGGTCCACTCGGCCTATTCGCTGCTCGAGGGTGCCCTGCCGATCAAGACGCTGATCAAGCGGGCGGTGGCTGACGATCAGCCGGCCTTGGCCATCACCGATACGAACAATCTTTTTGGCGCGCTCGAATTCTCGGTCAAGGCGATGGAAGCGGGCATCCAGCCGCTCATCGGCTGCCAGCTCGACATCGACATGGAGGATGTCCAGACAGGGGATCGCCGGTCCCATCGCGACCATCTTCAAAAGCCGCCATCCATCGTTCTTTATGCTGCAACACCGGTCGGCTATGACCGGCTGGTGGCCCTGGTCAGCCGCGCCTATCTCGGCGGAGACAGCAGCGAGCGTCCGCACATCATGCTGTCTTGGCTCGAGGAAGGCGCAGAGGGTCTGATCGCCCTGACCGGCGCTGCCGGGGGGCCTGTCGACAAGCCCATGCGCGACGGCCATACCGAGCAGGCGAGGGCGCGTCTCGATACGCTCAGGCGGGTTTTTGGCGACGGCCTCTATCTCGAACTCCAGCGCCAGTCCGGATATGACCGGGCTCATGAGGCAAAGATGATCGCGCTGGCCTACGAGGCCGAGGTGCCTCTGGTTGCCACAAATGAAGCGTTCTTTCCCGCGCCCGGTGATTTCGAGGCACATGACGCGTTGATGGCGGTGGCAAACAACGCTGTCATGTCGGATGACCGCCGTCCGCGTCTGAGCGTTGACAATTGTCTCAAGTCCCGCGCCGAGATGACCGCGTTGTTTGCCGACATCCCCGAGGCGCTTGAAAACACCATCGAAATCGCGCGGCGCTGCAGCGCCATTGTCGAGCGCCGCGCCCCGATCCTGCCGCGCTTCACCGGTGGCGGCGAAGAAGATCCGGAGGCAGCGCTGGCAGCCGAAGCGGCGGAATTGCGCCGCCAGTCGATCGAGGGGCTGGACCGGCGGCTCGAACGCATCGGGCTGGCCGAGGGCTACACCGAGGCAGATTATCGCGAGCGGCTCAAGACCGAACTCGACATCATCGAGAACATGAAGTTTCCGGGCTACTTCCTCATCGTTGCCGACTTCATCAAATGGGCCAAGGAGCAGGACATCCCGGTCGGGCCTGGCCGTGGTTCGGGCGCCGGCTCGCTGGTCGCCTATGCGCTCACCATCACCGATGTCGATCCCTTGCGGTTTTCGCTGCTGTTCGAGCGGTTCCTCAACCCCGCCCGCGTGTCGATGCCCGACTTCGACATCGATTTCTGCCAGGACCGCCGCGAAGAGGTGATCCGCTACGTCCAGCGCAAATATGGCCGCGAACAGGTTGGCCAGATCATCACCTTCGGTAGCCTGCAGGCACGTGCGGCGCTGCGCGACGTCGGCCGCGTCCTGGAAATGCCCTACGGGCTGGTCGACCGCATCTGCAAACTGGTACCCAACAACCCCGCCAACCCGACGCCGCTCAACAAGGCGATCGAGGAAGAACCGCGCTTTGCCGAGGAAATGGAGAAGGAGCCCGCGGTCGAACGCCTGCTCGATATTGCCCAGAAGCTCGAGGGGCTCTACCGTCACGCCTCCACTCATGCGGCAGGTATCGTGATCGGCGACCGGCCACTGTCCGAGCTGGTGCCGATGTACCGCGATCCGCGCTCGGACATGCCGGTCACCCAGTTCAACATGAAGTGGGTCGAGCAGGCCGGCCTGGTCAAGTTCGACTTTCTCGGTCTCAAGACGCTCACCGTGCTGAAGACGGCTGTTGGCTTCATCGCCAAGCGCAACATTGCTATCGATCTTGAAGCCCTGCCTCTGGATGACAAGCCGACCTACGAGATGCTCTCGCGCGGCGAGACGGTCGGTGTGTTCCAGGTGGAATCGGCGGGCATGCGCAAGGCGCTGATCGGCATGCGGCCCGACCGCATCGAGGACATCATCGCGCTGGTGGCGCTCTACCGCCCGGGCCCGATGGAGAACATCCCGGTATACAACGCCCGCAAGCATGGCGAGGAGGAGCTTGCCTCGATCCATCCCAAGATCGACGGACTTCTGGCGGAAACCCAAGGGGTGATCGTCTACCAGGAGCAGGTGATGCAGATCGCCCAGGTGCTGGCCGGCTACTCGCTTGGCGAAGCTGACCTGTTGCGCCGCGCCATGGGCAAGAAGATCAAGGAGGAAATGGACAAGCAGCGCGTCCGTTTCGTCGAAGGCGCGGTCGAGCGCGATGTCTCCAAGCCGCAGGCCGACATGATCTTCGATCTTCTGGCCAAGTTCGCGAACTACGGCTTCAACAAATCCCACGCCGCAGCCTACGGCATCGTCTCCTACCAGACCGCCTATCTCAAGGCGCATTATCCGGTCGAATTCCTCGCCGCCTCGATGACGCTCGACATGTCCAACACCGACAAGCTCGTCGATTTCCGCCAGGACGCCCGCCGGCTTGGCATCGAGGTGGTGCCGCCTTCGGTGCAGACCAGCTTCCGTCACTTCGAGACCGGCGAGAACAGGATCTACTACGCCCTGGCCGCCATCAAGGGCGTCGGCGACGCCGCGGTCGAGCACATTGTCGAGGTCCGCGGCGACACCCCTTTTGCCTCGCTCGAGGATTTCTGCACCCGCATCGATCCGCGCCAGGTCAACCGCCGGGTGCTTGAAAGCCTGATTGCCGCCGGCGCATTCGACTGTTTCGGTCATGACCGCGCCATTCTGAGCGGCGGGCTCGATCGCATTCTGGGCTTTGCCCAGCGCGCCCAGGAAAACCGCATCAGCGGCCAGAGCGACATGTTCGGCATCGGTGGCGGCGCGGCCGAAGCCGAGACAATCCAGTTGCCCGCCGCCACCCCCTGGCTGGCGGCCGAGAAGCTGCACCGCGAATACCAGGCGCTGGGCTTTTATCTTTCAGCCCATCCGCTTGATTCCTATAATGATCTTCTCGCCAAGATGCGGGTCCAGACCTGGGCTGACTTCTCGCTGGCTGTGAAGGCCGGAGCCACCGCCGGGCGTCTGGCCGGCACCGTGACCAGCAAGCAGGAACGCAAGACCCGCACCGGCAACAAGATGGGTATCGTCGCCTTTTCCGACAGTTCCGGCCAGTATGAGGCGGTGCTGTTTTCCGAGGGCCTTGCCCTCTACCGTGAACTGCTCGAGCCCGGCAAGTCGATCGTCATTACCGTAAACGCGGAGGAACGGCCCGAGGGTATCGGGCTGCGCATCCAGACCGCCGACTCGCTCGAAGATCGTGCCGCGCGCGGACAGTCGGCGCTCCGGGTCTACATGCGTGATGCCCGGCCGCTCAATTCGGTCTCGACCCATCTCAAGTCGCGCGGCGAGGGCCAGGTGTCCTTCGTCATGATCAAGGATGACGGCCGCCGGGAGATCGAGGTCACTCTGCCGGACCGCTACAAGATCTCGCCGCAACTGGCCTCTGCGCTCAAGGCGGCGCCGGGCGTTCTGGATGTGGAACTGGTCTAGTCTTCGTCCGCCTGCCGCGTCTTGCGCGACGTGCCGAAGGTGTAGCCGGTCTCGACGATGTTGCGCCCGAACTTCTGACGCACCTTGTCGATGGCGCTTTCCGCCACCGCGCGCCGTGCTGCCGCCGGATCGACCAGGTCGGGCGGGTCGGCCCGTTCGGCTCCCGTAAGGTCCGACACCCCGATGCCGATCAGCCGGAACCGATCCTCGCCCAGCTCGCGTTCCAGCAGATGCAGCCCGGTGCGGAAGATCCGGTCGGCGAGCACGGTCGGGTCTTCGAGTTTGAAATTCCGCGTCCGGCTCTTGAAGTCCGAGGTCTTGAGCTTGAGCACCACGGTTTGTCCGGCCACGCCCGATGCCTTGAGGCGCGCGGATACCTTTTCCGAAAGTCGCCGGAGCACCGGGACGAGATCCTTGGCTTGCGACAGGTCTGAATTGAAGGTGGTTTCCGCAGACACGCTTTTCGCCCCCTCGTTGGCGTGGACAGTCCGGTCGTCCTCGCCGCGCGCAAGGTGATAGAGCCGCTTGCCCATTACGCCGTAGCGGCGCATTAGGGCGGTTTCCTCCATTGTCTGCAACTGCCCGATGGTGCGGATGCCGTCGCGCTCCAGCGTGGCCGCGAAGGCCTTGCCGACGCCCCAGATCAGCGACACGGGTCTGGGCGCCAGGAACGACAGCGCCTCCTGCTTGCCGATCACCGAGAAGCCGCGCGGCTTGTCGAGATCCGAAGCGACCTTGGCGAGGAACTTGCAGTAGGACAGACCGACCGAAAGGGTGATTCCGATCTCGGCCTCGACCCGGGCCGCAAAGCGCGCCAGAGTGCGGGCAGGGGTGTCCTTGTGCAGTCTCTCTGTACCCGCCAGGTCCAGGAACGCCTCGTCGATCGAGATCGGCTGCACCAGCGGCGTCAGCTCCTCCATCATCCGCCGGACCTCTCGCCCGACCCGGACATATTTTTCCATGTCGGGCTTGATGACGATCGCGTCGGGGCAGGCGTCAAGCGCCTTGAACATCGGCATCGCCGAGCGCACGCCGTGAATGCGCGCAATATAGCAGCAGGTCGAGACCACACCCCGCTTGCCGCCGCCGATGATCACCGGCTTGTCGGCGAGGTCCGGATTGTCGCGCTTTTCCACCGTTGCGTAGAACGCATCGCAGTCCATGTGCGCCAGCGTCAGTTCATTGATTTCCGGATGCCGGATAATCCGCGGGCTTCCACAGGCGTGGCAGCGCTTTGCCTCGTTGCGCGCTGGCGTGAGGCAATCGCGGCAGAAGCCCGGAACCGGATCTGAAAGCTGCGGTGTTTGAATCATGGATTTGCAAATGGGAACAAAGGTTGAACATCTGCAGATTACGCAATAACCTTCAGACTCACAAGTCTGACCAATCCGCCGGAGATCAAACAGCGTGACCCTCGAAATCCGTCCTGTTACAGCCGATCTTTGGCCATTGCTCGAAACCCTGTTCGGGCCGCAAGGTGCCTGCTATGGCTGCTGGTGCAGCTATTTCCGGCTGGAGCCGAGACTGCGGGATGCCTTGAGCAGGGATGAGAAGAAACAGTTGCTCGAGCAGGCCACGCAGGAAGCTTTGCCGCCCGGGCTGATCGCGTTGGATGCAGGTGTACCCGTGGGCTGGGTGCAGGTGACGCCGCGCGCTCACGTGCCGCGCTGGAACACTGTGCGCACGGTCTCCCGGCCGCTGGACGGGGACGATCCATCCGACTCGGGTCTTTGGGCGATCTCGTGCTTTTTCATCCAGTCAAAGCGGCGCGGAGAGGGGATCAGCCGTGCCTTGCTGGATGCGGCGGTCACCCACGCCCGGCACAATGGCGCCCGCATCGTTGAGGCCTGCCCCATCGAAAAGGCCAAGCATTCCAGGTCGGTCGGCCTGTTCGTCGGTTCGGTCTCCGTGTTCGCGCAGGCCGGTTTCGAGCCGGTTGCCGAACGGAAGCCGGGACGGCCGCTGATGCGCAAAGTTCTTGCGTGATCGCCCGGTCTCTTCCTGCTGCGGGCCAGCCGCGACGCCGCCGCTCAGCGGCCGTCGAAATGGGTCTTGATGATGTCTTCGGCATGCGGCCAGTCGCACGCGATGTCCACACCGTCGCCCGGGTGCGGCGCCAGCGCGCGGAACGTGTCATTGGCCATCAGGTTGACCAGCAGTGTATCGGGTACATGTTTGCGCACCGACTGCAGATTGACGAAGATGTCGTCGATGAACACCACCGGGTGCTGCCGTTCCCCGTGCAGCGCCAGGACCGCGGGCCCCTTAGGCTGTTCCGTCGCGATCATCGGGTAATCAAAGCCATGCCGCGAGAGCAGTCTTCTGCGAACCTCGCGGTGGCGTGGCGGCATGGCGGTGAGGAACACGACATCGGCCCGCACGGAAAGCCGCGCCAGGCTGTCGGCTGCTTCTTTGACCGGCGTTTGCCAATTGTCCTGGGCTTCGAAGAAAGCCTCCAGCATCTCGCTCACGGTCTCGCCCGGCGTCTCGCTGCCGTCGGCGCGGTTGAAGACATTTCCGTGCAGGCGGAAAGACGTGGCGCGCAGCTCGTGGCCATTGTGGTCGAGATAGGCCATAAACGGACTGACAAATTCCAGCACGACTTCATCGATGTCGCAGACGATCAAAGGCCGCTCGCCCAGGTGCAGATCGTCATGTTCGGCGTCAGGGATCAACATGGTCATGCCTCGCTCGCGCCGCCCAGCGCATGGAATGCCCACGAGATGGTTTCGGGCTTGGTGCCCGTTGACGCGCAGAAATCCAGCAGCGTCGGTTCATGGCTCATCAGGAAACCGAGAACACCGGCAAGAAACCCCGGTTCTTTGGCTGCCTCGCGAAGGCTGGAGGCCTCAAGCCCGGTCAGGGCCAGGAAACGGCCCATCAGCTCAGGCTCGCCCGCAAGCCAGACAAGCACCGCAATTGCCGTTTCTTCTGCATCCGCCATCGCTGCCTTGTCCTTCCGGAGTCTCATGCACGGTATTCGAAATGACCGATTACCACTTTTTCAACCTAATGGAACTAAGGTGGCGTTGTTGACCGGGTCCGCAAAGCACGTTTTCCGGGGACAAGGCCAGCTCAAAGCCGGTGAAATCCGCCGCTGGCGGCCGGCAACGACGGGATCCGGCAGGCCGGTGGCCAGCCTGGATCGGGAATGGGATCGGATATGACAAAGCAGGTTATGATTGTTGAGGACAATGAACTCAACATGAAACTCTTCCGGGATCTGATCGAAGCGTCAGGTTACAAGACGATCCAGACCCGCAATGGTCTGGAAGCCATGGACCTTGCCCGCAAGCACCGTCCCGACCTGATCCTGATGGACATCCAGCTACCCGAGGTTTCCGGTCTCGAAGTCACCAAATGGCTCAAGCAGGATGATGATCTGCATGTGATCCCGATCATTGCTGTCACAGCCTTTGCGATGAAGGGCGATGAGGAGCGCATCCGCCAGGGTGGATGCGAAGCCTACATCTCCAAGCCGATCTCCGTGCCGAAATTCATCGAGACGATCAAGACCTATCTCGGTGACGCGTGAGGGTGGAGAGCTGACATGACCGCGCGCATCCTGGTGGTTGACGACATACCGGCCAATGTGAAGCTCCTCGAAGCAAGGCTTCTGGCCGAGTATTTCGAGGTGTTGACCGCCGCAGATGGTATGACCGCGCTGTCGATCTGCGATCAGACCCCCGTCGATCTCATCCTGCTCGATATCATGATGCCCGGCATCGACGGCTTCGAGGTCTGTGAACGGCTCAAGACCAACCCCAGGACCGCACACATTCCCGTCGTCATGGTCACCGCGCTGGATCAGCCGGCGGATCGCGTCCGCGGCCTCAAGGCCGGGGCCGATGATTTCCTGACAAAGCCGGTCAATGATCTGCAGTTGATGACAAGGGTCAAGAGCCTGATCCGTTTCAAGGCACTGAGCGACGAGTTGCGGTTGCGTGCAGAGACCGCGCGCGGCATAGGCCTGGAAACCCTGCTGGCACCCCATCAGGGCCAGCTCGAGGAACCCGGCATGGTGCTGTTGGTCGAGAGCCGCGCCAATACCCAGGACCGCATGTCGAGGGCGCTGGCGGGCATCGCGGACATCACCGCCATCGGAGATCCGCAGGCGGCTCTCTTCGAGGCTGCCGACAAGCCCTATGAGCTGGTGATCGTCTCGTCGTCGCTGGAAGATTATGACCCGCTGCGTCTTTGCTCGCAGCTGCGCTCCCTTGAACGGACCCGCTTCATCCCGATGCTGGTGGTGGCCGAACAGGGCGAGGAGGATCTGGTGATCCGGGCGCTCGAGCTTGGCGTTAATGATTACCTTCTGCGTCCGCTCGATCCGAATGAACTGGTGGCCCGCAGCGTCACCCAGATCCGCCGCAAGCGCTATTCAGACCGGCTCCGGGCCAGCCTATCGGAATCTGTTGAGTTTGCCGTCACCGACGCTCTGACCGGGCTCAACAACCGCCGCTACCTCGACACCCATCTGGCGACGCTGGTGGATCGTTCCAACCGTCGCGGACGGCCGCTGTCGGTGCTGATCACCGATATCGACCACTTCAAGTCGATCAACGACACCCACGGTCACGAAGGCGGTGATGATGTGCTGCGCGAATTTTCCAAGCGCATCCGCGGTGCCGTGCGCGGCGCTGATCTTGCCTGCCGCTACGGTGGGGAAGAGTTTGTGGTAGTGATGCCTGATACCACTTCCGAGATCGCCGCCCAGGTGGCCGAGCGGCTGCGTGACGCGGTGGCGGGCGCTCCGTTCAGGATCTCTGCCTCGGGCGCGGCGGCTGCTGTCACGACTTCCGTGGGTATTGCCACGCTGGAAGTTGATGGCGAGGGCGCCGACTCACTGTTGCGGCGCGCCGACAAGGCGCTCTACCAGGCAAAAAACAATGGCCGCAATCAGGTTGTTGGACAGGCTGCCTGACAATTTACAAGTGTTCATCTGGAAGTTGTTGCGAACCATCCCAGTTCGTCAGCATAGTTTTTGATTGTTCATGCCTGGGCGGAAATTTCGTTAAAATTGTTTCTATTATTAACCAATATAGAAAAGATGCTCGAGGCATTCTTAACAAACTATTGATTTTTTACCGGATTGATACAAATATTACGGCACATGATGCGTTTTGGGACTGCCGGGTTGGCATTCTGCGACAGCATAGGTTTTGAATACCCCATGATGTTCAGGTCCGCCGCATCTCCTGGGTCGTGGGGTGGCCGATCGGGATCAAGTGCACAGTGGCATCCTCGTTCCACGCCTTTTTTCCGGTCGGCCCTCGACACGAAAAAACCCGCTTCCGAAAGGAAGCGGGTTTTTTTGTCTGCCGTCGTCGTCCCCGGCCAATCTGGCCGGAAAGCCTGATTACTTGATCTTAGCTTCCTTGAACTCGACGTGCTTCTTGGCAATCGGGTCATACTTGGTCTTCACCATCTTGTCGGTGAAGGTACGGCTGTTCTTCTTGGTCACGTAGAAAAAGCCGGTGTCTGCGGTCGACAGGAGCTTGATCTTGATTGTGGTCGCCTTGGCCATGGTGTTTTGCCTTCTTCAAAAATGAAGCCGCGGACAGCGCTCAAGGCTCCACGGCGAAACTTGCGCGGAAACTACAAAAGCCGCAGGGAAAGTCAAGTCCGTTTTGGACGCAGCACGATACGAAACAGCGTCAGCGCCACATAAAGCGCGAAAAAGAACGCAAGTGCCCAGGCGAAACCGTGATTGCCGGCCACATCCATCGAGACCCCGATGGTTTGCGGGCCCACCAGCATCCCCAGAGCGTAGCAGAAAACGAATGCTGCATTGGCTGCCGCGAGATCCGAACCATGCAGCTTGTCGCCCAGATGCGCCAGCCCGACGGTGTAAAGCCCTGCAACACTTCCACCCCAGAACAGCAGGATGACCGCAGTTAGCAGCCAGTCGTGGATCAGGAAGGGCAGGGCCAGCGATCCCGCCAGTCCGATGAAGGCAAAAAGAGACAAGAGCGGGCGCCGGTCCTTCATTCGATCGGCAATCAGGCCTATCGGGATCTGGAACAGAACATTCCCCAGCCCCATCATCATCAAAAGCAGGGCACCCTGTGATTCGGTGAAACCCGTCCGGTTGGCATAGACCGGGAACAGCGAGAGCCCGCCCGATTCCACTGCCCCGAAGATGAAGACAGCGGCAGTGGCGGTGGGCACAAGGAACACATAACGCAGGAACGGAAGGTCGGGCGGCGTGTCTATCGCCGGGTTTTCCTTGCGCGCCATGATGATCGGGACGGCCGCCAGAAGAATGATGCCCGCGCCGATGAGGAAAGGCAGGATTCCATCCGAACCGATCACCGAGAAGATCAGCGGCCCGGCGGCAAATCCCAGCGACAGAACCGTGGCGTAGATGCCGAGTACCAGCCCGCGCCGCTTCGGCGGAGCGGCGGTGTTGATCCAGAACTCAGAAAGCACGAACAGGATCGTGATCGCGCCGTGGAACACGATGCGCAGTGGAAACCACATCCACAGCGCTTCGGCATAATAAAAGCCCAGCGCGCTCACCGACGCCGCGATAATGGAAAGCACCATCGTGGTGACAACGGAAAGCCGCTGCGCGATCATCGTCGAAAGCGGGGCGGCAACCATGGCCGCAACCCCGGCCATGGCCGAGTTCAAGCCGATCATGGAAGAGGATACACCGCGCTTTTCAAGGATGATCGAGAGCAGCGGCAACCCGAGGCCGATGGCGATTCCCACCGCCGTGATCGCCGAAACCGCAGCAATCAGGGCCGGCCAATGGATCTCCTCGCGGATCACTGGAATGCGGAGAGATGAATTGTCCATTTGGGGTCGCCTAAATCAATTCGCGAACGAATCGTCCGTTGCGGGAGTAGTAGAACGGAACCGCTTTGCCAAATGGTAAAGAGGGGTCTTGCGCGAGCGCCTGCTCGAGATCAGAGAGAATCACCCTGGTAATGCGCGGAAGCGGATGGCTTTCGTGATCATCGATCGGCAGCCATGTCAGGTCGTGCAGCTCGTTGCTGTCGCGGATATCGGCCGGATCAACCCCGACCTCGTCACAGAAACAGGCGAAGAAGCGGGTGTCGAACCTGCGGGCCTGGCCCGGAGGCGTGATCGCCCGGGCGAGAAAGCGGAACTGCGAGACATCCGGGCACAGCGATCCGGCGTGCTCCACGGGCGTCAGCGACAAATGCGCTTCCTCCATCATCTCCCGCGCGGCTGCGACGGCGAGGCCGCGCGCGGCGGGATCGCCAAACCGCGACTGGGTGCGCACCAGCAACTTGTCGAACACTTCATCGCGCAAGGGGCGCGCCAGCCGCACCCGGTTGTCGCCCGGATCACGCCGCCCGCCCGGAAACACGTAGAGATCGGGCATGAAGGCGTGCGCCTTGCCCCGCTTTCCAAGTAGCGCGCGCGGAACCTTGCCGCTGCGGTCCATCAGGATCAGCGAAGCAGCGTCGCGCGGGCTTCGCGTCGGATGCCGCTTTTCGCTGGTCCGTGACAGATGGTCCTCGGTCAGGAGTGCAGTGGTAGCGGCAGCACTGTCGCTCATCGCGCATCCTCATGGGCGGGTGCGGCGAGCATCGGCTCTTCCGACTCGCCGCCAAACCCATGCATACGCAGCGCCCATTGCAGTCCGATAACCGCGCCCTTGATGGATGGCAGCATGGCCAGTGTCAGGATCACCGTGATCGGGATCCAGATCATCAGATGCTGCCAGCTTTCAAGCACCAGCCAGGTGTCGGTTGCCATGAAGCCGGCAACAACGATGTGCCCGACGATGAAGATCGCCAGATAGGCGGGGAAATCATCGGCCCGGTGATGAGCCATTTCCTCGGCGCAGTCGGGGCAGGCGTCGACCGGCTTGAGGTAGGACTTGAAGAGCTTGCCTTCACCGCAGTTCGGGCAACGCCCCAGCAGGCCGCGCTTGATCGCGCGCCCGGTGTTGCGGGGGGCTTCCTGATGGGTGTCGTGGGCTGTCTTGCCGCCAAATTCCAGCATCTTGTCTCTCCTGCTTCCGACAGCGCGTCGCAGACGCCTGTCTTGTTCGCTCGCGCCGTGTCAGCGCCGTCCGCGAGGTGGCCGTGTCCCGGGTTTCTTCGGGGTCCCCCGGCGGGCGCGGCCTGATTTGTGAAACGATCGTGTGCCCTTGGGCATCTTCTGCCCTTCGCTCAGCATCTCAAAACGCATTGAGCCTGCCAGCGGGATCACTTCGACCAGCTTGATCTCCACTCCATCGCCCAGTCGGTACCCCAGGCCGGTCTTTTCCCCCGTCAGAGCCTGGTGTGCCTCGTCATAGTGATAATAGTCCAATCCCAAAGTTGAAACCGGAATAAATCCGTCTGCGCCAAATTGCGGCAGGCTGACGAAGAGCCCGGACTTGGTCACGCCCGAAACACGGCCGTCAAAGGCCTCGCCGAGGCGGCCCGCCAGATGGTGCGCGACGAGCCGGTCGACGGTATCGCGTTCGGCGGCCATTGCCCGCCGTTCGGTTGTCGATATCTCCGCGGCGATGTTTTCGAGCGCGGCCTCTTCGGCCGGCGTGATGCCGCCTTCGCCCAGCCCCAGCGACCCGACCAGCGCGCGGTGCACGATCAGATCCGCATACCGCCGGATCGGCGAGGTGAAGTGCGCGTACTTCATCAGGTTGAGGCCGAAATGCCCCATGTTTTCAGGCGAGTAAATCGCCTGGCTCTGGCTGCGCAGGACCATCTCGTTGACCATGTCCTGGTAGGGTTCGCCGCGCGCCTTGGCGAGGATGCCGTTGAAGGCGTTGGCCCGGATGGCCGCGCCGCGCGCCAGTGACAGATTGAGCGTACCCAGGAATTCGCGCAGCACTTCCTGTTTGGCCAGCGACGGCTGGTCATGCACCCGGTAGATCAGCGGTTGCCGGCGTTTCTCCAGCGTTTCCGCGGCCGCGACGTTCGACTGGATCATGAACTCTTCGATGAGCCGGTGCGCATCGAGCCGCTCGGGCACGATCACCTTGTCCACCTTGCCTTCCGGGGTGAGAAGGATCTTGCGTTCCGGCATGTCGAGGTCAAGCGGCTGGCGCCGGTCCCGTTCACGCTTGAGCACCCGGTAGGCGTTCCAGAGCGGCTTCAGGACAGGTTCCAGGAGCGGGCCGGACTTGTCGTCCGGATTGCCGTCCATCGCTGCCTGCGCCTGCTGGTAGGACAGCTTGGCCGCGCTCTTGATCATCACGCGGTGGAAGCGGTGCCCGACTTTTCGGCCTTCGGCGGAAAACACCATGCGCAGTGCCAGCGCCGGCCGGTCCTCGCCCTCACGCAGCGAACACAGATCGTTGGAAATCCGCTCGGGCAGCATCGGCACCACGCGATCGGGGAAATAGGCCGAGTTGCCGCGCTTGAGCGCTTCTCGGTCGAGTGCCGAACCGGGCCGCACATACCAGGAGACATCGGCAATCGCCACGGTGACGATCACGCCGCCCGGATTGTCGGGCGAGGGGTCTTCCTCGGCATAAACCGCGTCGTCATGGTCCTTGGCGTCATGCGGATCGATGGTCACCAGCGGGATATGCCGCCAGTCCTCGCGACCGCCGGAAAGGGGCGCTGGTTTCGTGTTTTCTGCTGCGGCAGTCACCTCGGCCGGGAAGACGTGCGGAATGCCGTGCGAATGGATGGCGATCATCGAGATCGCCTTTTCGCCTTCCACCGAACCCAGCACCGCGTGCACCTTGGCGCGGGGAAGACCCATGCGCCCGAGTTTCGCGGTTTCCACCTCGACCAGGTCGCCATCCTTCGCGTCTCCGGTGAAGTCCGGATCGATGGCATACTCCTCGCCGCGCCGCTCGATCGGCATCAGCCGCCCGCCGCCGCCCGGTGCCGAGCGGTAGACGCCCAGGATCAGCCCGTCGCGCCGGTCGAGGATCTTCATGATCCGCGCGGTGTAGCTCATGCCCTTGCCGTGCGGAGCGGCAAAGATCCGCGCCAGCACCTTGTCGCCGATGCTCGCGGCAATAGACGGTGAGCGGGACTTGCCGCGCTCGCGTCCGGCATTGGACTGGCGCACAGTCACCTTGGGGGCGGCACCGTGATCCTCGAGCCACTCCGCCGGACGGGCAATCAGGTCGCCGTCGCTGTCGCGCATGGTGATTTCGAGCACGGCGACTGCGGGCAGGGTGCCGGGCCGCCGCAGCATCTTCCGGTCCCGCTCGATCAGGCCGTCATCCTCAAGCTCCCGAAGAAGGTCTTTCAACTCGGCCCGAGTGTCGCCCTTCAATCCGAACGCCTTGGCAATGTCGCGCTTGGACGCGCGGTCCGGGTTCTCGCTGAGAAAACGCAGGATCGCTTCCCGGTCCGGCATGTCGCCACGACGGAAGGCCGGGCGCGTGTCCGCGTTCTCACCATCGCCCGTTCGAGGGGTCGGCTTGCCGGCTTTGGATTTGTCGGAGCCTGATTTACGGGGAGGGTGTCCCAAATTCAGTCCTTCTTGGCCTTGGCGGCAGCGGGCTTCTTGGCCGCGGCCGGTTTCTTGGCAGCTGCCTTCGCCTTCGGTTTTGCCTTGGCAGCCGCCTTTTTGGCTGGCGCCTTGGTCTTCTTGCCGGAAGCCGCAGCCTTGGCGGCGATCATTTCGAGCGCCTCCTCGACCGTGACCTCGGCGGGAACCTTGTCTTTGGGCAGCGTTGCGTTGATCTTGCCCCAGTTGACATAAGGGCCGTATTTGCCGTCACGCACCGTGATCGGCCCGCCGTCGGGATGGTCGCCAAGCGCCTTCAGCGCCGTGGGCGTGCCGCGTCCGCGGCCAGGGCCCTTGGCCTGCTTTTCGGCTATCACCGTGACCGCGCGGTTGAGCCCGATGGAGAACACGTCTTCCACCGTTTCCAGGTTGGCATAGGTGCCGTCGTGCAGAACGAACGGGCCATAGCGGCCGATTCCGGCGGAAATCATCTTGCCGGATTCCGGGTGCTGGCCAATGTCCCTCGGCAGGCTCAGCAGCGCCATTGCCTTCTCGTGATCGATGGAATCGACCGCCCACCCCTTCGGCAGGCTGGCGCGCTTGGCTTCCTTGCCGTCGCCGCGCTGGACATAGGGGCCGAACCGCCCGGTGCGTAGCGTGATCGGCTCTTCGGTGTGCGGGTCCTTGCCCAGATCCTTCGGTTCATTCGACAGCGATGCCTCGCCGTCAGCGTTCTGGTCGGCGGAAAGCTGGCGGGTGAAGTTGCAGTCGGGATAGTTCGAGCAGCCGACAAAGGCGCCGTATTTTCCGAGCTTGAGCGAAAGGTTGCCGGTGCCGCAGGTCGGGCAGATCCGCGGGTTGGAGCCGTCTTCGCGCACCGGGAAGACCAGCGGCGCCAGCGCCTCGTTGAGTGCGTCAAGAACCTGGGAAACCCGAAGTTCCTTGGTGTCATCAATGTGGGCGTGGAACTGGGTCCAGAATTCGCGCAACACGTCCTTCCAGGCAAGTTCACCGGCCGAAATCCGGTCGAGCTTTTCCTCGAGATCCGCCGTGAAGCCGAATTCGACATAGCGTTCGAAGAAGTTCTCCAGAAATGCGATGACCAGACGGCCCTTGGCCTCGGGGATCAGCTTGCGCTTGTCGATCACCACGTAGTCGCGGTCCCTCAGCGTCGCCAGCGTCGATGCATAGGTCGACGGCCGGCCGATGCCGAGTTCTTCCATCTTCTTGATCAGCGAAGCTTCCGAATAACGCGGCGGCGGCTCGGTGAAGTGCTGGGTGGAGTTGATCTTCTCCCTGGCGAGGGCTTCCCTGGCATTGATCTCGGGAAGCCGTGCATCATCATCGCCGTCTCCGTCCGACTGTTCGCCGTCTTCCTTGGCGTCGGTGTAGGCGGCAATGAAGCCATCGAAGCGGATCACCGAACCCGTGGCGCGCAGGCCTGCGGTCTTGCCATCCTTCGAGGCGGTGATCTCGACCGTGGTCCGTTCGATCTCGGCAGAGGCCATCTGGCTGGCGGTGGCGCGCTTCCAGATCAGGTCGTAGAGCTTGAGCTGGTCGGGATCGAGATACTTCTTCAGTTCATCCGGAGCGCGCTCGAAACCGGTCGGGCGGATGGCCTCGTGGGCTTCTTGGGCATTCTTGGCCTTGGACGAGTAGAGTCGTGCCTTTTCAGGCACATACCGTGCACCGAAGCGCGCATCGATCGCCGTTCTTGCTTCCTCGATTGCTTCGGGCGCCATCTGCACCCCGTCTGTACGCATGTAGGTGATCAGGCCAACGGTCTCGCCGCCAATGTCGATGCCCTCATAGAGCTTCTGCGCCACCTGCATGGTGCGCGAGGCGTTGAAACCAAGCTTCGAGGAGGCGGCCTGCTGCAGCGTCGAGGTGGTGAAGGGCGGCGACGGGTTGCGACGGGTCGGCTTGGCCTCGACGCTGTCGGCGACAAAGGACGCGCCATCGAGCATGTCCTTGATCTTGTTGGCGAGATCGCCATTGGCTACCGACATCTTGGTGATCTTCTCACCGTCATGCGAAGTGAGCCGGGCGGTGAAACCCTCGCCGCGCGGGGTCTTCAGGTCTGCCGAGATCTGCCAGTATTCCTCCGAGATGAAGCGTTCGATCTCGCTTTCGCGGTCGCAGACCAGTCGCAGAGCCACCGATTGAACGCGGCCAGCCGATCGGGCGCCGGGGAGCTTCCGCCACAGCACCGGCGAGAGATTGAAGCCAACAAGGTAATCGAGCGCCCGGCGCGCCAGGTAGGCATCGACCAGCGGCGTGTCGATCTCGCGCGGATTGGCCATCGCGTCGAGAACGGATTTCTTGGTAATGGCGTTGAAGACGACACGGGAAACGTGCTTGTCCTTGAGCGCCTTCTTCTTGTTCAGCACTTCCAGCACATGCCAGGAAATGGCTTCGCCCTCGCGATCCGGGTCGGTCGCCAGAATGAGCGAATCGGCACCCTTGAGTGCCTCGGTTATGTCCTTGAGCCGTTTGTTCGATGCCGTGTCGACTTCCCACGACATGGCGAAATCCTCGTCGGGGAGAACCGATCCATCCTTGGCAGGCAGGTCACGGACGTGGCCGAAAGACGCCAGAACCTTGTACCCGTTGCCGAGATACTTGTTGATCGTTTTTGCCTTCGCAGGCGATTCCACTACCACTACATTCATAAGATTGCTCGCATTCGGCCCGGGTTATCGGCAGGCCGCGCGAATTCGCGCCGTACCGATTTGGCCCACGAAATGTACATCGAAATCGATGCGGTCAAGCCCAACGGCCGATTTACCTCCATTTCGCAACCCGAATACAACCAATGCGCGATTGCAACCGTATTGCAATTTAAGATAATTACGGTATCGTGATTTTCGATCTGCCCGCCTCTCGGAAAGAGCCTTGCGGCAGGCAAAAGCAACGGAGCGTTGATGCAACCCCACCCTTCCCAAGGCAAGCTGGAGAATGCCCGCACAGAGCAGAACATTGCCTATATCAGGCAGATGTTGGGGGAACTGGGCACCGTTGCCCGCAACGAAAACGCCGACATGCTGTGTTACCTGATCGAGATGGCCTATCTCGAGGCGGGCGACGTTCTGGCCGGCTCGAGGCCGGTAAGCACGATCGAGAAACCTCGCTAGTCCGCATCAAAGGCCAGCGAAACCATGCCGCCCGGATGTCTGTGCAACCGCCCGGCGAGATCGAGTTCGATCAACACCAGATAGACCGTTTGAGCCGACACTCCGGTGTGCCGGATGATGTCATCGATCTCGGCGGGCGAGGGGCCCAGCGCCTCGATCACCCGTGTCCGGTCGTCATCATGCGGTTCGGTGAAGCGCGCCCCATCGTCACCTTCGGGTTCCTCGAAAAACGGCTCGTCATCTGAAAACAGGCGACTGGAGGGAGCCAGCGCCTCGATCACGTCGCCGCTGTCGGTGGTGACGATCGCGCCATCCTTGAGCAGCCCGTTGGTTCCCGCCGCACGCGGATCAAGCGGCGAACCGGGAACTGCGAAAACCAGCCTGCCGAAGTCGGCGGCACGCCGCGCGGTGATCAGCGAACCCGAGCGTTGCGCCGCCTCGATCACCACAAGCCCGAGGCCGATACCTGCAATCAGCCGGTTGCGACGCGGAAAATCGCGTGCCCGTGGCTCCCACCCCATCGGCATTTCACTGATCGCCAGGCCATTGCCGGCGCGGATCTGCGCGTAGAGTTCATTGTTTTCCGGCGGGTAGGGCTGGTCCAGGCCGCCCGCCAGTGCGGCGATCGTGCCCGCTTCAAGGCTCGCGCGGTGTGCAGCCGCATCGATACCGCGGGCAAAGCCGGAAACGACCACGTACCCGGCAGCTCCCAGTTCCCGTGCCATCCGGGCTGCCATCTTGGCGCCTGACACCGATGCATTGCGCGCGCCGACAATGCCCACCGCGGTTCGCGTCGCAAGCGCCAGGTCGCCGATGGCCGCAATCAGCGGCGGCGCGCCGTCAATGCGCCTGAGCGCCGGCGGGTAGTCCGGTTCGCCAATTCCGATGAACACCGCGCCGAATTTCCGGGCGGCCTCCATCTCCCGTTCCGCGTCATCGACGCTCGCCACCCGGATTGCCCTTGCGGACCCGCCGCGCCGCGACAGTTCCGGCAGTTGCGCGATGGCTGTTTCAGCGGAGCCGAAATGGTTGATCAGGTCTCGGAAGGTGGCAGGGCCGACATTGTCGGAGCGGATCAGCCGCAGCCAGTTCAGTCTCTGGCGATCGGAGAGGGGGACGCCGCGTCTCCCTTCCTCGCCGGCAGACATCAGCCCTTGTCCCCGATCCGGCTCTCGGTTCCCGATATCAGGCGGCGGATGTTCTCATGATGTTTGAGAATGGTGATCAGCGACATCACCACGAACAGTGATCCAACCTCCGGGCGGCCGTAGAGATAAAGTGCGACCGGGACCGCCACCGCGGCAGCGAGTGCGGCCAGCGAGGAGTAGCGGAACAGCTTGGCCATGCCGAGCCAGACTGCGGCAAACACCAGGACGATCAACGGAGCGAGGCCGAGCAGCACGCCCAAATAGGTCGCAACACCCTTGCCGCCCTTGAACTTCAGCCAGACCGGATAGAGATGTCCGAGGAAGGCGCCGAGACCGGCGATCAGCGCAGCTTCCATGCCGAGCACCTGCCGGGCAACGAGAACGGCAACCGTGCCCTTCAACGCATCGGCCAGAAGTGTGGCCGCGGCAAGTTTCTTGTTGCCGGTTCGCAGCACGTTGGTGGCGCCGATATTGCCCGATCCGATCTTGCGGACATCTCCGAGCCCGGCCATGCGGGTCAGGATCAGCCCGAACGGGATCGAGCCGCAGAGATAGCCGAACAGCAGCGAGCCGAGCATCATCGGAGCGGACAGCGTCCATTGGATCATATCAGGCACGGCGCGTCCTTCCTCCCGTGGAACCCGGTTGCGTGGCTCTCAGGCCCGCACTCAGGCGCGATGAACTGTGACACCTGCAACCAGTGTTTGCAATACTTTGCCGCTGAACCTGGCATCCTCGAATGCTGAGTTCTTCGATTTGGACACGATGTCGTCCTTGGACAGCACCCACGGGTACTCCGGGTCGAACAGGGCGATATCAGCCCGCGCGCCGACTGAAAGCGTTCCCGCATCAAGGCCGAGGATCTGCGCCGGGCGGGTCGACATGGCGTCCACCAGCCGCATCAGCGGAACATCGCCTGAATGATGAAGCCTGAGGGCTGCCGCCAGCAGGGTTTCAAGCCCGATGGCCCCGTTCTCGGCGTCCGCGAAGGGCAGCCGCTTGGTGTCGACATCCTGCGGATCATGCGCCGAGACGATGATATCGATGGCGCCGTCAGCCAGTGCCGCAACCATGGCCCGGCGGTCATCTTCGGTCCTGAGCGGCGGCGACAGCCGGAAGAAGGTCCGGTATTCGCCGATGTCGGTCTCGTTGAGTGTGAGGTGATTGATCGAAATCCCGGCGGTCACATTGAGCCCGCGCGCCTTGGCGGCGCGGATGATCTCGGCGGATTCGGGCACCGAAATGCTCATCGCGTGGTAGCGGGAGCGGGTCAGCGCCGCCAGTCGCAGGTCGCGCTCCAGCGGGATGATCTCGGCTTCGCGGGGAATGCCGGGCAAGCCCAGCCAGCTTGCAAAAAGCCCCTCGTTCATCACCCCGGCACCGCCCAGATAGCGGTCCTGCGTGGCCATCGCCACCACGGCGCCGAAATCCCGAGCATAGGTCATCGCCCGGCGCATCACCGCCGGATTGTCGACCGTATGGCGGCCGTTGCAAAGCATCACCGCACCGGCGTCGAGCAGCAGCCCGAACTCGGTCATTTCCTCGCCGTCGAGCCCCTTGGTCAGCGCCGCAGCCGGGTGCACATTGACCACGGCCTCGTCGCGCGCCAGACGCTGGACAAAATCCACCAGCGCAACGTCATCGATCACCGGATCGGTGTCGGGCATCATGATGATCGAGGTCACGCCACCCCGGGCGGCCGCACGGCTCGCCGAGGCGATGGTTTCGCGGTGCTCCGCGCCCGGCTCGCCGATATGCACGCAGGCGTCGACCAGCCCTGGAATCGCGATCAGGCCGGCGCAATCCTCAACTTCGGCATCGGCGGGAACGGAAAAGCCGGCCGCACTCGCGCCGCAAGCCGCGATCCGGCCGTCGATGATGACGATGTCGCCGGTCTCGTCCATTTGCGTCGACGGATCGACGATCCGGACATTCTTGAGGACCCGCGCGCTCATCGGGCCAGCTCCCCGTGCAGCATCAGCGTCTCCATCACCGCCATCCGCACCGCGACCCCCATTTCGACCTGCTGCTCGATCACGCTCTGCGGCCCGTCGGCAATGTCGGAAGCAATTTCCACGCCGCGGTTCATCGGTCCCGGATGCATCACCAGTGCATCTTCCTTTGCCGATTTGAGCTTTTCTGCGTCAAGGCCAAAGTAGCGGAAATACTCGCGCACCGAGGGCACGAAGGAGCCGGCCATGCGCTCGCGCTGCAGCCTCAGCATCATCACCACGTCCGCGTCCTTGAGCCCGTCTTCCATGCGCTGGAACACCTCAACGCCCATGTCGGCGATGCCGGAGGGAAGCAGCGTCGAGGGCGCCACCACCCGGACCCGCGCGCCTAGCGCGTTGAGAAGCAGAATGTTCGAGCGTGCCACGCGCGAATGCAGTACGTCGCCGCAGATGGCGACCGTAAGGCGGCCGACCTTGCCCTTGGCGCGACGGATGGTCAGCGCGTCAAGCAGCGCCTGGGTCGGATGTTCATGCGCGCCGTCGCCGGCATTGATCACCGGGCAGCCGACCTTCTGCGACAGAAGCGCCACCGCGCCCGCCGACGAGTGCCGCACCACCAGCACGTCGGGCCGCATGGCGTTGAGCGTCATCGCCGTGTCGACAAGAGTCTCGCCCTTCTTCACGCTGGAATTGGCCACCGACATGTTCATCACGTCCGCGCCAAGCCGCTTGCCGGCCAGTTCGAACGAGGCCTGGGTCCGTGTCGAGGATTCGAAAAACAGATTGATTTGCGTGAGACCGCGAAGGGTGGTGGTCTTCTTCTCGCGCTGGCGGGAGATCTTGACCGCTTCGTCCGCCTGATCGAGCAGATAGTGGATGTCCGGCTCCGAAAGCCCCTTGATTCCGAGCAGGTGGCGGTGCGGAAATGACATCATTTGTCCCGTCGGGTTGAGGTCTGATGCATGTGCTACAACATCCTGTGCGGATCCGATTTGGATGCGCGGCGCTGTAGTGCGGTCTATAGAAAGGTTCCGGGGCAGGGGCAAGCTTGCCAGAGCCGGAAATGCGCGATGTCCCCATGCAAAACCCTGCGAATCCCTGTAAGCGAGGTCCAATGAGCCCGATCCAAGCCTTTGGCCCCCAGGCCGACAATCAGAGCCCGGCCTTTTCCGGGCACAATGCCTACCGTTCCGATCCGTTGCTGAAGGACATCGCGGCCGATATGCCGCGCGCGCTTCGCACCGATTTCGAAACGGTCGGAAAGTTCGTGGCCTCCGCCGAGGCTCAGGACCTCGCCCGCATCGCCAATCGTGCCGTGCCCGAGTTGAGAACCCATGACGGTTTCGGCAACCGCATCGACCAGGTCGATTTCCATCCCAGCTGGCATGCGCTGATGCGCCGGGGCGTGGCGTCCGGCCTGCAGGGCTCAGTCTGGGAAGGCCGGCGCGAGGAGGCGGGCTATGCCCACCAGGCCCGCGCCATCCGCTTCTTCCTCACTGCCGGGCTGGAAAGCGGCCATCTGTGCCCGCTGACCATGACCAATGCCTCGATCGCAGCCATCATGGCCTCGCCGCGCATCGAGAAGGCCTGGGCGCCGCAGGTGGTGTCGCGGCGTTACGATTCCAGCCACCGTCCGGCAATGCAGAAATCCGGCGTGACCATCGGCATGGGCATGACCGAGAAACAGGGCGGCACCGATGTTCGCGCCAACCAGAGCGTGGCGACCCGCGCCGGCGAAGGCGTCTACCGGCTGTCGGGCCACAAGTGGTTTCTCTCTGCACCTATGTCGGATGCCTTTGTCATGCTGGCGCAGACCGGAAGCGACACGTTTGGCGAGCTCAGCTGCTTTCTGGTGCCGCGCATTCTCGAGGACGGCAGCCTCAACGGCCTGCGCCTGCAGCGGCTGAAGGACAAGGTCGGCAACCGCTCCAACGCATCTTCCGAAGTCGAGTTCAGCGACACCTTCGGGTTCCTGCTGGGCGGTGAAGGGGAGGGCGTGCGCACCATTCTGGACATGGTCACCCTGACCCGGCTAGATTGCGCGCTTGCCTCCGCCGGCATGATGCGCGCGAGCCTTGCTGAAGCCGTGCATCACTGCCGCCACCGGCGGGTGTTCGGCGAGTTGCTGATCGATCAGCCGTTGATGGCGCGCGTGCTGGCCGACCTGGCACTAGAGACCGCTGCGGCAACCGCGCTGTCACTGCGCCTGGCGCGCGCTTTTGACAATGCCCGCGACAATCCTGCCGAGGCGGCAATCGCCCGGCTGATGACCCCGGTGGTCAAGTACTGGGTCTGCAAGATCGCCCCGTCGGTCATCTACGAGGTGATGGAGTGCATGGGCGGCAATGGCTATGTCGAGGAACGCGCGGTGGCCCGCCATTACCGCGAGGCCCCGGTCAATGCGATCTGGGAAGGCTCGGGCAATGTCATGGCGCTTGATGTGCTCAGGGTGCTGACCCGTGGCCGTGATCTTTGCGAAGTGGCGCTCGACAGCATCAATCGAGATCTCGGTGCTGCCGGTCCGCGCACGGTTGACGTCCTGCGCGCCTGCATGGCCGTGGCCGAAAGCGATCAGGGAGCCGCACGTCTTCTGACCGAGCAACTGGCGCTGGCTGCTGCCGCTGCGGAACTGACCCGCCTGGGAGCTGGTCATGTCGCCGAAGCCTTTGTCGAAACCCGGCTCGGCGGTGCCTGGCGGTCGACCTACGGCATGCTCGATGCCCGGTTTGATGCCCGCCAGATCGTCGAAGTGCTTTATCCGCCGGCAGCCTGAGCCGCGGCCACCAGCCCCGCGCCCCACATCACGGCGGGAATGGTCAGGAAGGAAGCCGCGGTCTGCACCGTGGTTACGGCTGCGTAGAGTGGAGCGTCGCCGCCCATCTGGCGGGCGAGAAGATAACCGTTCATCGCCGTCGGCACGGCTGCGCACAGGCCCAGGATCAGAACCGTTTCGCCGCCAAGCCCGAACCCGGCCGCCAGCCCCACCATGATAATGGGAAACACGATCAGCTTGAGAGCGACAGGGGTTAGCACCGCCGGCCCGGGCCGCAACGCATCGGTGAGTTTCAGTCCGGCTCCGACCAACAGCATCCCGAGACCCAGCGATGCACGCGCGATCAGGTCGACCGAGTATTCGAGCGGCGGATAGATGTCGATGGACAGCGCATTGACCGCGATACCCGCGACACAGCCGAGAATGAGCGGGTTGCCCGCGATCCGCTTGACCAGGGTCGCCATGCTGCGCCCGCCGGTGCCGTACCAGACCAGCATGATCACATTGATGAAATTGAGCGGAATGACAATCAGCGCCAGCACCAGCGCCACGAGTACCATGCCGCTGTCCCCGGTGAGCTTTTCCGCGATCGCCAGAGCCACGAACCCGTTCCACCGCGAAGATGTCTGAAACAGCGTCGTGTAGCTCGCATCCGACATGCCCGACGCCCTGGCCAAGGGGTGAAGCGCGATCAGCAGCACCGTCATGACCGCAACCGCAAGCAGGGAAACAGCCGCGACGGTCCCCAGCTCGATGCCGGAATAGTCGGCCTTCGCCAGGGTGAGAAACAGCAGAAACGGGAAAAACAGGTAATAGCCGAGCGTTTCCAGGCCGGGCCAGACGCTCTGGTCGATAAACGGGGTACGCCGCAGGACCACGCCGAGGAGCACGATCAGGAAAATCGGCAAAATGCTTTCAAATATGGGGATCATGAGGGCCGCCGGATGAAGAATGCCCTCTCATAAGCGGCGCTGGCGCGATGGGCAATGGCAGCCGTTAACCTTAACACAAGGTTAACATTGCGTGGGCAGGTCGGCACCGTCATGGTGGAGGGACGAAATCATTCCTGCCCCACGAACCCGCAACGGACCCGTGATGATATCCAGCCGTCTCTACTATGCCTCGATGATGCTGTTCTGGGTCTGCTATCTGTCGCTGCTGGCGTTGGTCGTGATTTATGCACCGCAGGGCGGCGTCGCCTTGGCCGGGTTTACATTGTTTGCCGACACCGGTCTGATCGCGACGGCGCTCGAAGCGATGCAGGCGATCGGTCTGTCGGCATTCGGACAAAGCGTTGTCTTCGGTCTTCTCGGCGGTTTCAGCGCGGCTTCCGCCGGTCTGTTGATGTTTGCGATGATGTTTTATGTCTTTGGCGAGGAGCGCGAACAGCGCGAGGCTCGTCCGCTGGCGCAGGGGGCGGTGGCCTGCACGGCGCTCGCCGCGATGCTTGCCACCATGATCTTCTTCGCCGGCGGCGAGGCGGGCGCACTGCTCGCGCTTGAGTTCGGCGCGCTTGGTGGCCTGTTCCTGACGGTCATGTCACTTGGCCAGTCGCACATCGAACCCGACGCGGTCACGGAGAGTGATTCAATCGAGCTTGACGCGGTCATCGCCGAGCATGCCGCCAATCACGCGGCTTTCAGCGCTCAGCTTGCGTCCTTGTCGAGGCAGGGAGCCCAGTCATGAAGGTCTTCCTCATCCTCTGGGTCACGCCCATTGTCCTGCTCGGCAGCTGGTACGGCCTGTCCTACTACGACATGAATTTCGGCTTTCGCATTCTCAGCCGCGACCTGCACGACCTGGTCTTCACCATCTATGGCAACCTGCTCGGTATACCCCCCGAAACGATTCCGCCACTGGTGCTCAAGGCGATCATTCTCGACACGTTTCTGGTCATCGGCTTTATCGTGATCAAGCGCCGCCGCAAGCAGATCTGGGCTGGCATGCGCAGGATGCTGGGCTGGACCGAAAGCCGCGAAGACGCGATGCAGGTCCCCAACTCTGCCGAAGCCGAGTATTCACGGATTTCCTGATGCAGCTTTCTGCGCGCGCAATCCGGCGAGCCGGTCGAGCGCACCTTGCAGGATGAAGCTGGCGGCTGCCGAATCGATGCGCTCCTTGCGCTTCTTGCGCGAAACATCCATCTCGATCAGCGCCCGTTCGGCTGCCACGGTCGACAGCCGCTCGTCCCAGAACACGAACGGGAGGTCGGTCTTCTGCGCCATGTTGCGCACGAAGGCCCGTGTTGCCTGGGCGCGGGGCCCTTCGCTGCCATCCATGTTGACCGGCAGGCCGATCACCGCCCCACCCACCTTGTCCTGTTCGAGCGCTGCCAGCAGCGCCATCGCGTCGATCGTGAACTTCTTGCGCCGGATCATCGGCCGCGGCGAGGCAAGCCTCCACGACAGGTCCGAGACGGCCAGACCAATGGTTTCCGTTCCCAGATCGATGCCGGCGATGGTTTGCCCGGGCTTGGTGTGCTCGAACAGCTCTTCAATGGTAATGGCCGCCATTTTTTACTCTCTGCCTTTGCGCCACGGCGTCAGCCGCGCTAGATGGTGGGTTTAGCGAACAAGCCCTGGAAATGCGAGGGCTGGTCAATTGCGAGGGAGAGCAACGCATGAAAATCACCTGGCTCGGTCACGCCGCGTTCCGTCTGGAAACTGCCAAATCGACGATCCTCATCGATCCGTTCTTCACCGGAAACCCCTCCTTTGAAGGCAATGACCGCAAGGATGCTGTCAAGGACGTGACCCATATCCTGCTCACCCATGGTCACGCCGACCATATCGGTGATACCGCGGCGATCGCCAAGGAAACCGGCGCGACCGTCGTCTGCAACTATGATCTCGGCATTTGGCTCGGCCATCATCAGGGTGTCGATAAGCTCGAGATGGGCAACACCGGCGGCACCATCTCGCTTGACGGCTTCTCGGCGACATTCGTCAACGCCTTCCATTCCTCCGCGCAGATCACCCAGGACGGTATCTCGCATTCGCTCGGCAGCGCCAACGGCCTGATGGTGCATTTCGAGGATGAGCCCGGGCTTCTTCACATGGGCGACACCGACATCTTCTCCGACATGGCGCTGATCAACGAGCTGCACCGCCCGGAAATCGGCATCGTGCCGATAGGTGACCGCTTCACCATGGGCGGCGCGGTGGCGGCACTCGCCTGCCGCAGGTTCTTCTCCTTCGCCAAGGTGCTGCCCTGCCATTACGGCACGTTCCCGATCCTCGACCAGACCGCCGATGCCTTCGTCGAGGCGATGGAAGATGACGCCGAGACCGTTGCCGTGCCGAAATCCGGCGAGAGCGTGACTGTATGAGACAAGCCCGTCCGGGCGACAACCAGACAAATCGGTGCCCCGCAGTTGCGCGGCTGCGCGCTCGCGGCTATAGCGGGGCCACCTGTTCATATCACCCGATGAGGACCCGATGTCCGTAGATCTTGCCACCGTCAAACGCGTTGCGCACCTGGCCCGCATTGCGGTCACCGACGAGGAAGCCGCCCGCATGGAAGGCGAACTCAACACCATTCTGGGCTTTGTCGAGCAACTCTCCGAAGTCGATGTCGATGGCGTCGAGCCGATGACTTCTGTTACCCCGATGGCGATGAAGAAACGTGTCGATGTCGTCACCGACGGCTCCAAGGCCGAGGACATCGTCGCCAACGCGCCCGACTCCACCGACAATTTCTTTGTCGTCCCGAAGGTGGTCGAGTAGCGCAATGGCTGTTTCGGTCGCCATTGAATCCCCGCTTCAGGATGAGGTCACAGGGCTTGTCGAGGCGCTGGATGCCTATCTGGTGCCTTTGGCGCCGGTCGAATTTCATTTCGGCCTGAACATCGAGGAAATGGCGGGCGACGACACCACAGTGTTCGTGGCGCGCTCGGATGCGGGAGAGGCGGTCGGTCTCGGCGCACTCAAGGATGTCGGCCTCGACACCGGCCTGCGCACCGGCGAGGTCAAGCGCATGTTCACCGCGCCCGCGGTGCGCGGCCAGCGCATAGGCTCGGCGCTGCTCGATGCGATTTGCGCGCGCGCGCGCGATCTGGGCATTGAACGGCTGGTTCTTGAAACCGGCGTGGGCGAGGGGCTTGCGGCCGCCGTCCGGCTTTATGAAAATCATGGCTTCACCGAGTGTGGTGCCGTCCTCGATTACCCTGATTCCGGCTATTCCCGGTTCTTTGAAAAGAAGTTGTCCGCATGAGTGACCTGATCCGTCTGACCATCGCCGAAGCCCGAGACGAAATGAAGAAGGGCGCCTTTTCCAGCGTCGAGCTGACCGACGCCTATCTGGCGGCCATCGAGTCGGCCAACCCGGTGATCAATGCCTATGTTAAGATTACCGCCGACAAGGCCCGCGAGATGGCGAAAGCCTCCGACGCCCGCCGCGCCGGCGGTACGGCCGGCGCACTGGAAGGCATCCCGCTCGGCGTCAAGGACCTCTACGCCACCGAGGGCGTTCATACCCAGGCCTGCTCCCACGTGCTTGACGGCTTCGAGCCGCGTTACGAATCCACCGTCACCGCCAATCTCTGGTCCGATGGCGCAGTCATGCTCGGCAAGCTCAACATGGACGAATTCGCCATGGGCTCGTCCAACGAGACCTCCTACTACGGTCCTGTGATCAACCCCTGGCGCGCCGAAGGCTCCAACGCCAACCTTGTGCCCGGCGGCTCCTCGGGTGGCTCTGCCGCTGCCGTTGCGGCGCTGATGTGCGCAGGCGCCACCGCCACCGATACCGGCGGTTCGATCCGCCAGCCCGCGGCCTTTACCGGCACCGTCGGCATCAAGCCCACCTATGGCCGCTGCTCGCGCTGGGGCATCGCAGCCTTCGCCTCCTCGCTCGACCAGGCCGGCCCCATCGCCCGCGACGTGCGTGATGCCGCGATCCTGCTCACGTCGATGGCCTCGGTCGACGACAAGGACACCACCTCGGTCGACCTGCCGGTACCCGATTACGAGGCGGCGCTGGGCGGTTCGGTCAAGGGCCTGAAGATCGGCATTCCGCGCGAGTATCGCATTGACGGCATGCCTGAAGAGATCGAAGCACTGTGGCAGCAGGGCATTGCCTGGCTCAAGGATGCCGGCGCCGAGATCGTCGACATCGAACTGCCGCACACCAAATATGCGTTGCCGGCCTATTACATCGTCGCCCCCGCCGAGGCTTCGTCCAACCTCGCCCGCTATGACGGTGTCCGCTACGGCCTGCGCGTGCCCGGCAAGGACATTGCCGACATGTATGAGCAGACCCGCGCCGCAGGTTTCGGCCAGGAGGTCAAGCGCCGCATCATGATTGGCACCTATGTCCTCTCCGCAGGTTACTATGACGCCTATTACCTGCGCGCCCAGAAGGTTCGCAGCCTGATCAAGCGTGATTTCGAAATGGCCTTCGCGGCTGGTGTCGACGCCATCCTTACGCCCGCGACCCCGTCCTCGGCCTTTGCCATCGGGGACGAGAGCCTCGCCAGCGACCCGGTCAAGATGTACATGCAGGACGTCTTCACCGTCACCGTCAACATGGCAGGTCTGCCGGGCATTTCAGTTCCTGCGGGCCTTGACCCGAAGGGTCTGCCGCTCGGCCTGCAGCTGATCGGCCGTCCCTTCGAGGAAGAAACCCTGTTCAAGACCGCCCACGTGATCGAGCAGGCCGCCGGCCGGTTCGAAGCCAGGAAGTGGTGGTAACACGCGGCTTGATTTCGAGCTGTCAGCAGACCTGATAGGGCCTTGCTCATCATGCACCACTCTTATGCGGCGTGTGGTCATTGACGGTTGTCAATGGCGGGCAATGGAAATCGGATACAATCCTTTGGTGTTGGAGGCTTTTTGCCCCACGTCTTTGAGGAGAGTGTCATGTCATCGAAAACAGTCCGAAAGCTGCTGGAACGTGATCCCGAATTCGTTGCGAAATTTCTCACCGGACCATCGTCCGCGCTGAAGGAGTATGGCATCGATCCGGAGACCCTTCCGGAAAAGCAAGTCCATGCCCTTGAGGCGATGGTTCAGCAGACCCAGGAAAACATTCGCACCAACGCCAAGTTGGTCGGTGTGGAAATGGCAAAGTCCGAATGGGGCATTGGCATGGGATGCTGCAACGACGTCAATACCCGCTTCATGGAGTAGCCGTTGCGGCGGCTCTGAAATGAAGACCCTTGCAATATATCTGACCGGCGCCTGCAATCTTCGTTGCAAGCATTGCAGCGTCGGTTTTGACCAATACAGGCCCCGCCAGGCCCTATCGGATGATGATATCATAAGGGTGCTGGACCGGGCGCGCGAGCGTGAAGTTGAGTTCATTACCTTCCTTGGTGGTGAACCCTTCTATTCGCCGCATGACCTGCCCAGGATTTTCGGCCATGCCGAAGCATTGGGCATCAATGTATCGGTGAACACCAACCTGTTCTTCTACGAACGTCTGGAAGAGCTGTTCGGCTACACCAGTTTGCAGAATGTTGTCGTCAGCGTCGACGGCGCGAGCGCCGAGAGCCATGATGCCATGCGGGGCAAAGGCAGCTTCGAGCGCACGGTCGGCAATCTGCGCAAACTTGTCAAAACCAGAAACGCACTCCGGCCGGATATCACGATCGATGTGACGTTTGCCCTGTCCGACCTCAATCGCCGGGACAATCTCAAGATGTTCAGGCTTGCAGAGGACATCGGGATCGACTGCCTCAATGTCAACATTGTCCAGCCGATAGGTCGCGCCGGCAAGTTCAGGCAAAGGGTGATGGGGGATGATGCGGGCTACATTGAAGCTCTGGTACAGATTTTCATCTATTTTCTGGCTAGCAAGCCCGCTTTCAAGCTCAGCGTTCCAATTCCTCCGGCAGTCGCCGCCTTTATCAACCAGAAATACGCAGTGCCGATGGAGGTCTTTACCAATGAACGGATGTGCGGCGGCACCTCCGTCTACACCTATGTCGATCTTATGGGAAACCTGCTGCCATGTCCGGGTCTCTCCTATGAGGAGGGCCGGAACAGTCTGATGAACCGCAGACAATCGCGGCTTAGCATCGTTGATCACAAGATCTCCGAGATCGAGGAGAGCAGCCTGTTCCAGGCTTTTGAGACCGCCCGCAAGACGCATTCGAAGAACGCGTTGTTTGATCCCTGCAATCGGTGCGCGTTTTCCGACCGTTGTTCTCCATGCACATCTGCCTACTACAAGACCGGCGCCGATCTTGAAATCTCTCTGTGCAAGCGCGTCAGCAATCTGGTGGCCGAATCCGGTGAGCAGTTTTCGGTCTTCAAGCAAACGGACCTTTCCGAAAGCTTCTGACAGGCATGCCGTCGGAGCTTAAGTCCCCGCCGGACTTGATGGCGCACAAAATACCGGCAATTATGTTCAGACCCGTTCGCTTGGGGCGCAGCGGAGGAATCACGGAGCGGTCTTGATGATAGCTATCCGGCCTGCCAGTTCCGCGGAAGCTCAGGATCTCGCCAAGATCGGTCTGGCTGCCTGGGAAAAGGCGATACGCGTCTGGGGCGAGGATGCCGATCGCCTGCGTGAGAATGCCAGGGAAGCCTACTACGATTTCTGCACCCGCTGCTGGCCCGATATCCTGGTCGCCGAATGGGATGGCGAACTTGCCGGCTGGGGATCCTGCGAAAAAGCCGACGATTTCATCACCGATCTCTGGGTTTTGCCGGAGTTCCAGGGCAGGGGAATCGGCACCGCGCTGCTCGACAAGATTGAATCGGGCATCCGGCAGCGCGGTTTTACCGCCGCGCGGCTCGACACCCATGCGCGCAACATCGGCGCAATCCGGCTCTACAAGCGTCTGGGCTATCGGGTGAAGACCTATTTCGTCAGCTACTCCGAACCGCTTGATGAAGACATCGACAAGGTGGAGATGATCAAGGAATTCGAGCCCGGCACCGAACCTGCCGATCCCGGGACCGGTGACTATGGTCTTTACGGCATGTGATCCCGGGTGAGGGGACACGCTGGAGCGTTGCTTCTCTGCCGGGCAAAAAAAGACCCGGATGCGGTGATTCCGATCCGGGTTCCTAAGTCGGGCAAAGAAGACTTTGCCTAGAGGGAGCAGAAAATGCCTGAAAGGAAAATCAGGCCGCCGGTTGCGTGTTCGCTTCGGCGTTGGTGAGCACACGCTCGAAAAGGTCGTGGTTGCGGCAGAACGAAGGCGCTTCATCCGGATTTGCCTCGTGCGACAGCCAGTGCTGGCACGCATCCGGACGATCACAGGTCATGCAGCGGTTGGCCGCGCGGCGCAGCACGCCGGCATGATCCGGCAGCTTCCAGATCTCCTCGGCAACGCCAAGCTTCTTCATCATGGCGTCCATCAGGTCTGCCTGTTTCGTCAAGCGGCTGAAAATATCGAGTACGCTCATGATCATCTCCTCTTCGATGTTGACCACAGAATTCCATGAGACCCGTGCGGCCGCATTGATCTCGGTCAAACATTTTGCAGGTTGTATCGGGGTCTCGGGCCACCAGCAGCCCGGAAAGCCTTGCAGTCGGGCCGGCTTTGTTCTACCCGACAGGGAGCTGATCCTTGTAAGAAAATGAGCCTGCCATGAGCCTCGTCGATACCCGTACTCCCGATCCCAAACGCCTGATTTCCGGTGCCACCGGTGACTGGGAAATCATCATCGGACTGGAAGTCCACGCCCAGGTCACGAGCCATTCGAAGCTGTTTTCCGGTTCCTCGACCGAATTCGGCAAGGCCGCCAATTCCAATGTCAGCCTGGTGGATGCGGCCATGCCCGGCATGCTGCCGGTGATCAACGAGGAATGCGTGGCCCAGGCCGTGCGCACCGGTCTTGGCCTCAAGGCGCAGATCAACAACCGCTCGGTGTTCGATCGCAAGAACTATTTCTACCCTGACCTGCCGCAGGGCTATCAGATCTCCCAGTACAAGGATCCGATCGTCGGCGAGGGCACGATCATCATCTCGGTCGGTCCCGACCGCCAGGGCCAGTTCGAGGACATCGAGATCGGCATCGAGCGGCTCCACCTCGAGCAGGACGCCGGCAAGTCGATGCACGACCAGCACCCGTCTATGTCCTATGTCGATCTCAACCGTTCCGGCGTCGCGCTGATGGAAATCGTCTCCAAACCGGACATGCGCTCGGCCGACGAGGCCAAGGCCTATGTCACAAAGCTCCGCTCCATCCTGCGCTATCTCGGCACCTGTGACGGCAACATGGACGAGGGCTCGATGCGTGCCGACGTCAACGTGTCCGTGCGCAAGCCCGGCGGCGAATTCGGCACCCGCTGCGAGATCAAGAACGTCAACTCGATCCGCTTCGTCGGCCAGGCCATTGAATCCGAAGCCCGTCGCCAGATCGCCATCATCGAGGACGGCGGCACGATTGACCAGGAAACCCGCCTGTTCGATCCGCAGAAGGGCGAGACCCGCTCGATGCGTTCCAAGGAAGACGCGCATGACTATCGTTACTTCCCCGATCCGGATCTGCTGCCGCTGGAATTCGATAATGCCTATGTCGCCGCGCTGAAGGCCGATTTGCCCGAGCTGCCGGATGACAAGAAGGCCCGCTTCGTCGCCGATATGGGCCTGAGCGTCTACGACGCCTCGATCCTGGTCTCGGAAAAGGCGATCGCCGACTATTTCGAAGAGGTGGCGGCTGGTCGCGACGGCAAGATGGCGGCCAACTGGGTGATCAACGACCTGCTGGGCGCCTTGAACAAATCCGGCAAAGGCATTGAAGAGACTCCGGTTTCCCCCGCTCAGCTCGGCGCCATCATCGACATGATCAAGGACGGCACCATTTCCGGCAAGATCGCCAAAGACCTGTTCGAAATCATCTGGGAAGAAGGCGGCGATCCGGCAGAAGTGGTCGAAAAACGCGGCATGAAGCAGGTCACCGATACCGGCGCCATCGAGAAGGCCGTCGACGAGGTGATTGCCGCCAACCCGGATCAGGTGGCCAAGGCCCAGGCCAAGCCCGCGCTCGCCGGCTGGTTCGTCGGCCAGGTGATGAAGGCAACCGGCGGCAAGGCAAACCCGAAGGCGGTGCAGGACCTGGTCAAGGCCAAGCTCGGCATCGAGGAATAGGCTGCCGTGGCAGCTGGCGGTCTTTCGGTGATGGACTACGCTCAGGCTCTCTGGGATTACCACAACACCGGGACATCGCTTGAGCAAGCCGACGTTATTGTCGGTCTGGGGAGTTATGACCTGCGTGTGGCGGATCGCTGCGCAGAGCTCTATGCCGAAGGATGGGCGCCGCTGGTGATCTTCACCGGCGCCTCGGGCAACTGGACCAGCGGAAAGCTTGCAGGGTCCGAGGCCCAGGCGTTTTCAGACCGCGCTATTGCCTTGGGCGTACCGCAACACGCAGTCCGGCTTGAAGAGACGGCAACCAATATCAGCGAAAACATCAGGTTTGTTCGCGCGCACGCACCTGGAGCCGGCAAAGTGATCTGGGTCACCAAGCCGCAAACACAGAGGCGGGTGAGCGCGACGCTTCCGGTCAGTTGGCCCGGGGTGATCTCGATAATCACTGCTCCGCAGCACGGGTTGGCGGCGCAACCCGTTGCGCATCATTCGTTTGAGGCGTTGGTCTCCGAGATGGTTGGTGATACATGGCGCATGGCTGCATACGCTGACAAAGGGTTTCAGGCCCGGCAACCACTGGGGCCGGATGTGCAAATGGCTTTTGATCAGTTGGTTGCGGCCGGCTTCACGGACCATTTACCGCCAACGGTTCGTTCGCTTCTTGACCGCTGAACCCGTTGGGGATGAAACTGCTCATGCTTCCGGTGAGCGAGAGTCAATCGCAATGGGCGCATTCGCAAACACCAGGGAAAAATTGATGTTCTTCGTCCGCTCCGCATCTTCACGCGACATCCCGGCGATCCGGGAGGTGCTGGCCGAGACCTGGCGCGCCACCTACGCGCCGTTCTACGGGGCGGCGAAGGTCGAGGAGATCATCGCCGACTGGCATTCGGAAGCTGCGGTCAAGGCCTCGCTGGAGCGGCCGGACGGCGAATTCCTGGTGGCCGATGACGGTAACCGGATCGGAGGCATGGCCTTCGCCAGTCACGCTTCGGGAACCCATGTCGTCTCCCTGCATCAGCTCTATGTCAGGCCCGAATGCCAGGGGCTTGGCATCGGTCGTGATCTCTTTGCCGAGATCGAGACCTGCTTTCCCGGAGCACAGAGCCTCACGCTGGAAGTCGACCCCGGCAACGAGCCGGCGATTGCCTTTTACCAGGCGCATGGAATGAGTGAGACCGGTCGCACCGACAATTGCGGCAAGGGCCAATCGGGTATTCCCGCGCTCATCATGACAAAACCGCTCGCCGGATAGGGCGCGGCGCCTTATCAGTTTGCCTGCAACTCCTGGCCCCTGTCATCCCAGAACCGCACGGCGGAGCACTCCCGGATGAAATCCCTGCGGGAGAGATCGCAGGCGACCTCGACGGCTGCCATCAGCGCTTCCTTCGAATCCCAGCCGCACAGATACTCATGCCAGTGGATGCCTTCCTTGTGCTGGATGAAGAGATCCGCCGACCAGCCTGCCGGATAGCACCATTTCACCCTGAGGCAGTCTTGCGCCATCGCACCGCCTTCAACGCATTTCTGCCGCGCGCAGGCGAGCGTCTTGTCGGTGCTTTGTCCGGTGCATACGCCCGAGGATTGTTCCGGCGCCTCGGCGAAGGCGATGCCGATCGGGCCGTCCTGGGCGATTGCCGGCGATGCCACCGCCAGCGCGATCAGGATTGTATAAATATGTTTCAGAATCATCGGTTGTCCCCCACTGCGTGTCCTGTCCCCGGATCATGCGGGCATTTTTCCTGTGTGAACAGTCCAGAGTCCGATTGACCCGGGCAGAAGCATGCCGACAAGGTTACCGGACGACGATCTACGTAAGCTTGATTGTCGGCATCCGCAGGCGCGGAACGGCCAGGGGGCGCAAGGCATGACACAGGGTTACAAAATCGCCATACCGGTCTTCGTCCTCGGATTTCTTGCCGGAGCGGGTTTCTGGTACCTGTTTTCACCGTCCTTCATAGATCGTGTGGTCAGCGAGGAGCTGCCTGCAGGCCTCGAACTCACGGAAACGCGCAACGGCCAGTTCCGCGATGTCGATGGAGCGCACCGCGGTTCGGGGATGGTGAGGGTGCTCTCCAATGAGGCCGGCGGTGCGCTGCTGCGGTTCACCGATTTCGAAGTGACCAACGGTCCGGATCTGGAAGTGTGGCTGGTCCGGAACCCGGATCCGAAAAGATCCGCCGATGTGAGCGCCAGTCAATGGGTGTCGCTCGGCCCGCTCAGGGGCAACAAGGGTGACCAGACCTATGTGGTTCCCGAAGGCACTGACATGGCCGACTGGGGATCCGTGGTGATCTGGTGCGAGCAGTTCAGCGTGCTGTTTTCGGTCGCTACCCTCCTGCCGGCGGGAAACTGAACTGATGGCAGCCAAGGTGGAGATCCGCCACGCCGAACGCACCGATGTGGCAACCATTGCGGCGATGTTCGCCGAGGATGCGCTTGGCGGGCACGGCGACAGTGACGATCCGGCAGATCTGCCGGACTATCTCGCCGCATTCGACCGTATCGCTGCAAGTCCCAACGACAGCCTGTATGTTGCGGTCTGCGACGGCGAGGTGGTCGGCACATTCCAGACCACGCTGATCACATCGCTGACCGGCAGGGGTGCATCCAATCTGACCGTGGAAGCAGTCCATACCCGTTCCGACATGCGCGGGCACCGGATCGGCGAGGCGATGATCAGTCACGCCATCGAACAGGGCAGGGCGCAGGGTGTCCGTCTGATCCAGTTGATGTCAAACGCCAGCCGCCAGGACGCGCACCGGTTTTACACCCGTCTCGGGTTCACTCAGAGCCATTTCGGTTTCAAGTTGAAATTGCGCTGAGCTGCGGGCTGCGAGACTGGACAATACCGCTTCAGCGGGCCATAAGGCGGGTTGTGACGCGGCTGCGATTTGGCCGCCAGGTCCACGCACGAGAGGCTTTCATGAAGGCGCTACTTCTTCAGATTTTCACCTGGTGGAACGGACAGACCCTCGGCACCCGGTTTCACACCTGGCGCCACGGCAAGCGCGTCGGTGAAGATGCGGCCGGCAATGTCTATTATGAAGGCGGTTCGGACTCCGAAGGCCGCACACGGCGCTGGGTGATTTTCAACGGCCCATCCGAGCCTTCGGCGATTCCTTCCGGCTGGCATGGCTGGATGCATCACCGTACGGATGTTTCGCCCGCGGCCGAAACCTATGTGGCCAAGGCCTGGGAACAGGCGCATGAGGCCAACATGACCGGCACCGCTCGGGCCTACCGTCCGAAGGGCTCGATCCTCAATCAGGGTGCACGCCCGCATGTCACCGGCGATTATGACGCCTGGACCCCGAAATCCTGATCTGCTGCCTGAGCCTTGGCGCAGCCATGCCACAATTCATGGTTAACGCTTCATTGACGGCGGTAAGCTAGGCTTTCGGCTGGACGTGCCGGGAACGGCCCCTTGCGGCCTTGTGACGAGTGAAGCGAATGATTTTTCCCAAGAATATCCTTGCAAGAAGCGCGGGAGCGCTTGGTTTTGCCGCAGTTGCGCTGGCCGGTCCGGCAACACCGGTCGAGGCTGCCCGTATCGAGAACCCGGTTGCGGTGTTTTCAGGCATCGACAAGATCACCGGGCGAATCACCACCTTCGACGTCTATGTCGGAGAGACCGTCCAATTCGGCGCGCTGCAGGTCACCCCGCGGGTCTGCTACAGCCGCGACGAGACCGAGGCGCCGAAGACAACCACCTTTGTCGAGGTTGATGAGATCACTCTCGACCGCAAGATCCGGCGTCTGTTCACGGGCTGGATGTTCGCCGACTCTCCAGGGCTCAACGCCGTCGACCATGCCGTCTATGACGTCTGGCTCAAGGACTGCAAGCAGGAATCGGATGTTCCTGCGCCATCGCCGGGCAACTGATTTCTTCGGATCTTTGTGAAGCCTGGACATCGGTTATCCGGGCGGTCCGGCTCGATTATGATCGCTGCCGTCCCATGTCAAAACGCCGCGCATCAGATTGGATGCGCGGCGTTTTCTCTGGCTGTTCCGGTTCAGCCGCTCAGCGTGATGCAACCGGCGTTACCAGCGGGGTGATGCGTCGGATCGTGACCCGCCTGTTGAGTCGTTCCGGCGCCTCCGTGCGTACCTTCAGGTAGCGTTCGCCATATCCCTGTGTGACCAGGTTCTCCGGAGGAATGCCGAACACATCACTCAGAGCCACGGCAATCGTTTCCGCCCGCCGGTCCGAAAGCAGTAGGTTGGCCTCGTCGCGGCCAACCGCGTCGGTGTGGCCTTCGATCAGGAAGGTCTCGGCCGGATTGCGTTCAAGTATCCTGCTGATTGCATCGGCAACGTCCGCCAGCCTCTGGATCTGGTCTTCGGCAATCGTTGCCTTGCCGAATTCAAACGTCAGGCTGTCGAGGTCGACACGACGTACCTTGTCACGGACACGGGCCGAGCGCCGGACTTCTTCGACCGAGTAGAGGCGTTCGACCTGCTCCACCGGCGGCTCGAGCAGGAAGTTCAGGAACGCAGACGGCTCGGCGGACGTGGCATCAAGGATATAGTCGCCGATCGGAATCGACAGCCGCAGCGGCGGAAGCTCGCGGCCGGGGTCGACAAAGGCCTCGCGCGAACCGTCGCTCTTCGCTTCAGCGTAGAACAGGACATATTCGCGCCCGTCCGGCATCACCTTGCTGCGCTGGATGACATCGCCCCAGCGGTTGGTGATGGTGACCAGCTTGACGCCGTTCGACCTTTGGATGACTTCACGCACCCGGCCGCCGCGCAGCTGCTCATAATAGACCTCGTTGCTGCCGGCCCTCAGTCGGTTGCCGTCATCATGCTCGATGATGGTGCGGTTATCGATCTGAATGATGGTCCGGTTGTCGATCTGGTTGACGACGCTGACATTGGTTTGCGCCTCCCGTTCGGGACGTTCCTCCATCCTTTCGCCGATTTCGGCAAGTGACTGGGGTGCGGGTTCACTCGCGGTTGTCTTGGCCTGGGCGTCTGCATCTGATGTCGGCGCAGGAGCTGCCGGGCCGCTTGATGCCGGGGCGGGTGCCGCAACACTTCCAGCTTCGGGTCCGGTGTCTTCCTTGGCGCTGTCAAGCACCGGTGCGCCGTCCTCGACCGGAAGGGTGAGAACGTCTTCATCGCCTGCTGCCTCTGCCTTTTCCGGTTCTTGCGGGGTGTCTGGCGAGGCGGTGTCTGCTTCAGCTTCCGTGTTGGACCCGGTATCAGAGCCTGCGTCTGCTTCAGCGACGGGGTCTGCGGCAGGTGCCGGGTTGTCATCGGCCGAACCTTGCTGTGCCGGGGTCTCTTCGGGTTCGGAGCCGGCCGGGGTCGCATCTGCAGGCGCGGCTTCCGTCGGTTGGCTGTCTTCCGGTGCTGTGTCTGGGACAGATTCAACCACAGGCGCAGCGGCTTGCGGTTGCGTAGCGGTTTCGTCCTCCGCTTCCGGGGCGGTCTGCTCTGCGGGTGCGTCTTCGACTGGCGCCACCTCCTTCACCGCCGGCTCGGTGGCCGGCGCGGGGTCTGGTTCCACCGCTTCTGCGGGCTCTTCGGCCTGCTGCTCGGCAGCAGGGGGCGTTTGGGTGTTTTCCGGGGCCGGTAAATCGGGGTCCTCGACCTCGGGCGCTGTCGCCGCCGGGGCAGTCTCGGTCGAAGTCTCCCCAGTCGCCGCCGGGCTCTCGGCAACAGGCTCGTCGGCAACGGTTCCGGCTGCATCGCCAACCGGCGCTGCCGGCTGTCCGGCTGCGGCATCGCCCTCGGTACTTGCGTCCGCCGGCTTTGGAGCGGGAGATGAAGCCTCTGGAGCAGGGGCGGTTTCCGCTGCGGGGGCGGGCGCTTCAGGTTCCGCTTCAGTCGTGGCCTGGGCTGCGGCCTGGGCAGCCTCGAGTTCAGCCTGGGCGGCTGCGACGTCGGCCTGGGCTTGCGCGACATCGCCACCGGTAGATTCGGCGGTTGCCTGACGCTCGACAGCGCCCTTGAGCGCGGCTTCGGCATCGGCAACACTCGATTGAGCATTGATCAGGTTCCGTGTCACCACGGGCACGTTGATGTTCAGAGATCTGTTCTGGTTCATCGGCAGCGCGTGGGAAAAGCCTATGCTGCAAAGGCTGATGGCGGTGGAGGCAAGTAGAATCCGTGTTGATGTCACGAGGGCATCTCCTGTGGGTGATCGTTCCTTCCTGCCCTCAACGCCTCTGTGCACCCGGCGGTTCCATTCGCCCTGAAGTCAAATGGTATCGAACAGCAGCTTTCTGAACGGATCACGCGCGCCCGGAGCCTGATCCAGATGCCCTGGTCGTGCTGGTCATGTGAGTGGACCTTACCGCCGGAGAGGCATTTGCCAGCGCGTCGCCATGGTTTTGGTAAACGCGGGTAGACCTGCGCTCAGGGAAACGGCAGGTCTCGCCCTTCGAGCGCCTCGGCCAGCATCCCGGAGTAATCGTCCCGTGGGATATCGATGGCGCCAAAGCGCTTCAGGTGCTCGGTGGTAAACTGGGTGTCGAGCAGCACGAACCCGCGCTTACGCAGTTTCTCGACAAGATGGACGAGGCAGATTTTCGAAGCGTCCGTGGCGCGGCTGAACATGCTTTCGCCGAAGAACGCACGGCGCAAGGACACGCCATAAAGCCCGCCCACCAACTCGCCGTCCAGCCAGGCTTCAACCGAATGGGCGTGGTTGAGCCTGTGCAGCTTGCCGTAAAGCTCGGTAATGGTTGAATTGATCCAGGTCGAAGGACGATTCTCGACGCTCTCCGCGCAGGCCGCCACCACCTGGTCGAATGCCGTGTTGAACCTG
This sequence comes from Parahoeflea alexandrii, assembly GCF_024105735.1. Lineage (GTDB taxonomy): Bacteria > Pseudomonadota > Alphaproteobacteria > Rhizobiales > Rhizobiaceae > Hoeflea > Hoeflea alexandrii. The sequence goes on from NZ_JAAAML010000003.1 coordinate 753,569, forward strand.
ATCTCGAAGGGGGCCTGCCGCACCGTGCGGGCGAGCCGCCTGGGGATGTGGAACGCATCGAGCGGCAGCACGCCCCGCAACTCCGGTTCGACCCAGAAAAGATCCGGATCGTCAGCCGAATCCGCCATCGGAAACAGGCCCGAGGCATAGGCGCGCAGCAGAAGATCTGGCGTGATCCTGTGATCGGCGCCGTGCCGCACCTCAGCCTCCCCGGGCCGGTTTCAGATCAGGACTTTTTCCCTGCCTTGGCCGCAAGGAATTTTTCAAGCCAGTGGATGTCATAGTCGCCATTTGCGATGTCCGGATTGGCAAGAAGGTCGCGGAAGAGCGGAATCGTCGTGTTGATCCCGTCAACCACGAATTCATCAAGTGCCCGCCTCAGCCGCATCATGCATTCGACACGCGTGCGGCCATGGACGATCAGCTTGCCGATCAGGCTGTCGTAGTAGGGCGGGATCTTGTAGCCCTGATACACGCCGGAATCGACCCGCACCCCCAGTCCGCCGGGCGGATGGTAATGGGTGATGGTGCCGGGCGAGGGCACGAAAGTGTTCGGATCCTCGGCATTGATCCGGCATTCGATGGCGTGACCATGGAAGCGGATGTCTTCCTGGGTCACCGACAGACCGGCGCCTGAGGCAACCCGGATCTGCTCATTGACCAGGTCGATGCCGGTAATGGCTTCCGTTACCGGATGCTCGACCTGAAGACGGGTGTTCATTTCGATGAAATAGAACTTGCCGTCCTCGTAGAGGAATTCAACGGTGCCGGCGCCGCGGTACTTCAGCTTGCGCATCGCCGCCGCGCAAATCTCGCCGATTTCCATGCGCTGGTCTTCGTTCAGCGAGGGAGAGTTGGCTTCTTCCCACACCTTCTGGTGCCGGCGCTGCAGCGAGCAGTCACGTTCGCCGAGGTGGACCGCGTTGCCTTCACCGTCGCCCAGAACCTGGATTTCGATATGGCGGGGACGGCCGAGATATTTCTCGATGTACACGGCCGCATTACCGAAGGCCGCACCGGCTTCCGAGCGCGCGGTCGACAGCGCCAGCGAAAGTTCTTCCTCGTTGTTGGCCACCTTCATGCCGCGGCCGCCGCCGCCGGCTGTCGCCTTGATGATCACAGGAAATCCGATTTCCTTGGCGATCTTGGCGGCGTCCTCGTCCGTGGTGATTTCACCTTCGGATCCCGGAACCACCGGAATGCCCAAGGCTTCAGCGGTCTTCTTGGCGGTGATCTTGTCACCCATGATGCGGATGTGATCGGCGGTCGGTCCGATGAAGGTGATGCCGTGGGCATCAAGGATATCGGCGAACTTGGCGTTCTCGGACAGGAAGCCGTACCCCGGATGCACCGCGTCCGCGCCGGTGATTTCGCAGGCGGCCACGATCTGGTGGATATTGAGATAGCTGTCGCGCGAGGGCGGTGGGCCGATGCAAACGCTCTCGTCGGCTAGGCGCACATGCATGGCATCCTGGTCGGCGGTGGAGTGCACCGCAACCGTCTTGATGCCGAGCTCCTTGCAGGCGCGCAGCACCCGGAGCGCGATCTCACCACGGTTTGCAATGAGAACCTTGGAGAACATAGGCTCGCTCACTTATTCTATCACGATCATCGGTTCAGCGAATTCCACCGGATCGCCGTCGGTAACCAGAACGCTCACCACCTTGCCGGCGCGCGGTGCGGGGATCTGGTTCATGGTCTTCATCGCCTCGATGATCAGAATGGTCTGGCCTTCCTTGACCGACTGACCGATCTCGACAAACGGCTTGGCGCCAGGCGCGGGCGAAAGATAGACGGTGCCGACCATCGGCGCAGTGACTGCATTTGCCGAAGACGGGGCTGCTGCAGGGGCGGCTTCGGCCTGGGGCGTTGTGGCAGCCTGCGGCGCCGGAGCCTGCGGTTGGGCGACCGGTGCATGGATCATCTGCGGCGTTCCCGCGCGGCTGACCCGCACGCGCAAATCATCCTGTTCGATCTCGATCTCGGTCAGATCGGTTTCGTTGAGGATATTGGCCAGATCCCGGATCAGTTCCTGGTCGATCGACGGTTTTCGTGTTGCCATCGGACTATTGCCTTTGTTTTTGTTGTTGCGGACGGCAGCTTGAGCCATTCCGCTGGTTGACTGTCCTTTACAGCCCCTGGCGGCCCGGTGACAAGCCCGGGTGGCGCTGGGAACCGCGAATAGGACCGAAACCCGGTATCAGGGGCAGGCCCTCCAGCCGACATCCATACACTGTCTGGCGGAAGTCATGGGAATCCATTCGTGGGCGCGCAGGATTGTCCACAAGCGATTGGCCCGGGTGATCAGCAATGAAGCTTCAGTTCCGGGCCTGTCAGCGGCTTCTTGGGGATGTGGGGGGCTCAGCAGACGGTGCTCTCGCACTGACGCATGTTGGCGATCTTTGCAAGCAGGGCGTCCTCGCCCACGGCGCCGAATACGGCCTCGTCGCCAATCACGAAAGAAGGCGTTCCGGAAATGCCGAGCGCGTTGGCAAGCTCGTAGGTCTGGCGGATCGACTGGTCGATCGCCGGATCACTCATGCCTTGCTTGAGGGCTTCCTCGTCAACGCCGAAGGACTTGGCAACCTCGATGGCGTGTGCCTCGGTTGCGCGAACGTCCGAGCTGAGAAGTTCGATGTGAAAATCGCCGTATTTTTCCGGCGCGAGCGTGCGGAATGACATCGCCACCCGGTGTGCCGCGAGCGAATCGGGGCCAAGGATCGGGAATTCCTTGAGAACGAAGCGGATGTTGGGATCCTTGTCCAGCATGGCGACCATGTCGTTCATGGCGCGTTTGCAGAACCCGCAATTGTAGTCGTAGAACTCGACCACGGTCACGTCACCCTCCGGATTGCCGAGCACGATGTCTTCGGGCGCATTGAAGATCGCCTCGCGGTTCTCGGAAATCGCCGCCTGTGCCATCACTCGGCTCTCGGCTTCCTTCTTGATCTCCAGAGCCTGGCTCATCTCTTCGATGAGCTCCGGATTGGCCAGCAGATATTCGCGAATTAACGCGCCGAATTCCTGTTTCTGCGCGTCGTCAAGTGCTGCGGCCGGCAGGGGCAGTGCGGTCGACATGCCAAGAAGAAGAGCGGCCACCAGGCCCTTGCGGTTGCGAAATCCCATGTCGATTGTTCCTTCTGCCTGTCCACGCGGACGCATCCCGTGCGCCGCAGATGCGTTCTAGTTTCCGATGGTTAAAATGTCATTTGCCCGGATCGATCCGGGCGACCCCTTTGGCAGCTTCTGCAGCGCGCGCGCCGCAAATGCCCTGGCTTCGCGCCGGTTTCCGGCCCTGAAGTTGCCCTCGGCCATGGCCAGTTCGGCATTGGCGATATCGCCGGCCTGGCCGTAGGCTTGCGAAAGATGGCGGTAGGCGTTGAAATTGTCCGGTTCGGCCTGCAAGGCCACCCGCAATTCTTCGATGGCGCGGTTCATGTTTCCAGGCTGCCCTGACGCCACCAGTGCAAAGCCAAGCCTCGCGCGGATCAGCGGCGACTTGCTGCGGTCGAGCTTGAGCGCCTGTCCAAATGCCTTGATCGCCTCGTCGCTTCTGCGCAGCTTGAGCAGCACTTCCCCGCGGAATTCGTGGAAATAGGCATTGTTGGGCTGTTCACGGATCAGGGCATCGAGTTTTTGCAGGGAAGCGGCCGAGTTGCCCGACAGGTCGGTGGCAATGGCCTCGCCGTAGCGTGCCGCAAGCGAACCACGGTCGGCCGAGAACATCCTGACCACCGCCTGTGCACCACCCGTATAGGCGGCGATCTTGGCTCGCATCAGTTGATGCCGCTCGTTCAGGGCGGCTGGATCCCTTGCGTCGAAATGCTTGCTCTTGCGCGCCAGTTCTTCAAGCAGCGCAATGCGTTCCCGCGGCAGCGGATGGCTTATCTGATAGGGGTCGACCTGAACCCCGGACAGCGACAGGCTGCGGGAAAAACGCTGAAACGTGGTCAGCATGCCCTGCATCGATTGTCCGGTGGCGTTGAGATAGCGTGCGGCAGCCTGATCGGCGTTCATTTCCTCCGACCGCCGGTAGCTGAGCAGATTGCGTTGTGCCAGCGTCGGCGTTGCCGTGATCAGCGCGCCGCCTGCCTGGGCGCCGGTGTCGCTGCCGGAAATGCTGCCAGCCGCCAGCGCCCCGATGCCCAGCAGGCTGCCGACGATGGAGAGCGTCTGGGCAGTGGCGATCTGTTCGCGCAATCTCTGCTGGTGGCCCCCGGCAAGGTGTCCGGCCTCATGGGCGATCACACCGATGATCTCGTTCGGAACCGTCGAATCTGCCAGGGCCCCGGTGTTGATGAACATCCGTTGCCCGTCGACGAAGGCGTTGAAACTCGGATCGTTGACAAGCACGATCTGCACCCGGCTCGTCTTCAGGCCGGCGGCCTTGAAGATCGGGTTGGCGTAGTCTTTCAGCAGCGTCTCGATTTCCGCGTCCCGGACCACTGCGACCCTGCCTTGCGCGTGGGCAGGCAACGCCAGTGCCAGCGAGAGCGCCACAGCCGTTGCTGTTGCCACCGAACGCCGCAGCCATCCCGGCCCGCGTTTGGCTTTGCCGCCTGAAAGGAATTGTGTCGCCATGATGCGTGATGTCCTTCTCATGGAACCGGAAAGTAATGGCTCGGCCCGGAAAAGCAATCGCCCGGCCGGCACAACTTGCCCATCTCTCGCTCTTGTGATGGACACGACAATCGGGCATTTGTGCGGCCATCAAAGGTCCTTCGGGCGCTGCGTGAATTATGCCGCACTAATGCGGTCACGGAGCTTCGTACAGACACGACATTGCATTTGCAGCCCGGTTGGGTGGCGACAGGAGTTCAGGATTTGACAATTAAGCGCAAGCCGTCGGTCGAGCCGTTTCATGCCATGGACGTCCTTGCGGAAGCGACGCGGCTCAAGGCGGAGGGCAAGCCGGTCATTTCGATGGCGGTTGGCCAGCCGGCCCACCCGGCGCCTACAGCAGCCCGTTCCGCCGCCAGCCGTGCGCTCGAGACCGGCAAGCTGGGCTATACGGATGCGCTGGGAACCAAGAGCCTGCGCCAGGCAATCGCTGAACGCTACAGCAGTGAATACGGTGTGGATCTCGATCCGCGCCGGGTCGCGGTGACCACCGGGTCGTCGGCGGGCTTCAATCTGGCATTTCTGCAATTGTTCAATCCGGGAGATCTGGTCGTCATCACCCGGCCCGGCTATCCGGCGTACCGAAATATCCTCTCGGCACTCGGGCTACAGGTGATCGAGATTGCTGTCGGTGAGGAGACCGGCCACACACTAACACCGGCGGCGATCGAGGCGGCCGAACGGGAAGCCGGAGCCCGCATCTCCGGTGTCTTGATTGCAAGCCCGGCCAATCCCACCGGCGCCGTTCATTCCCGGCAGGCCATAGCCGAGCTCGATGCCTGGTGTGCAGCCCGCGGCGTCGCCTTCATTTCAGACGAGATCTATCATGGCCTGACCTGGACCGGCGAGGAAGCCACCGCACTTTCCGTCTCCGACAATGCGGTGGTGATCAACTCGTTCTCCAAGTATTTCTGCATGACCGGCTGGCGCATCGGTTGGATGGTGCTGCCAGACGATCTGGTGCGGCCCGTCGAGTGCCTGGCCCAGAGCCTTTACATCAGTGCGCCCGAACTCTCCCAGATTGCTGCGGAGGCAGCCCTTGAAGGCACCGCCGAAATGGAGCGGGTGAGGGAGGGATACCGGCAAAACCGGTCACTGTTGGCCGAGCGCCTCCCGGCGCTGGGTTTGCCGTTTGCCGCGCCTATGGACGGGGCATTCTACGCCTGGGTCGATGTGTCCCGTCACACCAATGATTCGATGGCGTTTGCCCGGCAGATGCTCTCCAACATCCATGTGGCAGCCACTCCCGGCAGGGATTTCGATCCTGTCGACGGTGCTCGCTTCATGCGCTTCTCCTATGCAGGCAGTCATGACGATATGAAGATTGCGCTTGATCGGATCGAAGCGTGGATTGCTCCTTGATGAGCGACGGCGGGAAAACAGCGGTTTCCGACTGCTCCGCCGATGCGGCCGGATCCGGAATCCTGACCAAACGAACCCGCATGCGGCGCCACACGATTGACGATTTCGACAAGTCCGCAGCACTCTGGAGCGATCCCGATGTTGCCCGGTACATCTCGGGCAAACCCTCCACACGCGCCGAATCCTGGTCGCGCCTGCTGCGCTACATCGGCCATTGGGAGGCGCTGTCTTTCGGCTACTGGGTGGTCGAGGACCGCATGACCGGGCAGTATCTCGGGGAGGTCGGTCTGGCGGATTACAAACGCGACATGACACCATCAATTGAGCGATGGCCTGAAATGGGCTGGGTTTTGGCCCCTCATGCTCAGGGGCGCGGTCTGGCGACTGAGGCTGTCGCTGCAGCACTCGACTGGAGCGACCGGACGCTGGCTTCAGACCGGACCGTCTGCCTGATGGATCCCCGCCACCGCGCATCGATCCGCGTTGCGGCCAAGAATGGCTTTGTCGAGCGCTGTTCCGGTGAACTCGGCGGCAGCCCTGTCTTGATCATGGAGCGGCTCAAGCCGGCGACCTGAGCCGCTCAGAAACAGCTAACCTTCAGCCCAACAGTGATCAGATGGCCTCTTGGCTTGCCGCTTCGACCTTAGATGGTGCTTGAGCTCCACCTCCAAAGAGCCAGTGTTTCTGACATCATTCAGACATTCCGGATTTTCCGTTATGTCTGCGTGGAGAGGCTTGTGCCTCCGCGTGGGCTCTGCCGGCTTGCCGGCAGCCAAGTAGGCGTGGCTGGCGCTGTGTAGCAAGGAACCCCGGCTGGCCAAACGCTACAAGCATCGCCAACCAATCTAGGTCGAATAAACAAGTGATTACAATATATTGTTATTATATTCTAATAAATTGAATTAAGATATTCATTGGCTCTCAGAGCACGCCAGCTTGTTCCCTCAACCAGAAAGCCGGCGCTGAACGCCGGCTTTCTGGTTCTCTGGATCCCTGGCTCAGAAGAAGCCGCGCTTCTGCCACCAGCCAGCCTTCTTCGGCTTCTTCTCCTCCGCATCAGGGGAGGAGGAGGTGACAACCGGTGCGGTTGCGATCGCTGCGAGATCTGTGCGGGCGCGGCGTTCGGCCGGTGTTTCCTCACGCGTCTCTTCGCTCTCCCCGGCGTCCGTCTCCGATGCCGCGACAGCCGTTTCGGCCGCAGCCGCCGGTTCGTCTCCGCCGGTTTCGGCATCTGTATGGGTGGCAGGCTCTGAAGTCGCAGCAGCTGCCGCGGCCTCTTCCTCCGCAGCCTTGTCAGCGGCGATCTGTGCCTTGGTCCGGCGCTTCTTGCGAGCCGGCTTCGCGGGCTTTTCGTCCGCAGATGCATCAGCAGCTTCGGCCGGTGCCGCTTCTGCCACCGGCGCGTCTTCACTGACGGCTTCGGTCTCGGCGGTGTCGGTACGGACTTCGTTCTCATCGGACATGGTGTCGGATGATGCGGTCACGCCGTCCTCAGACGAGGTCTCGTCAGCTGCTTCCGCCGAACCGTTACCGTCTTCCTCGCGGTTGCGGCGGCCACCGCGTTTGCCCCTGCGGCGGCGCTTGCCGCGGCGCTGGTCGTCGCCATCGCCGTCCGAAGTGGCTTCCGCGGTGTCGCCGTCCGAAGAGCTCTCGTCGCTGGCCTCGTCCTGGTCGGAGCCATCGTCCGCGGAGGCTGACTGACCGTCGCCCTGGCCATTCTCTCCGTCCGACTTGCGGCCACCGCGACGGCGGCGCCGGCGCCGCTTCTTGCCCTGGCCGTCCTCGCGTTCGCCCCGGTCGTCGCTGCGGGCTTCCGATGTGTCTTCGGTTTCGCTGGCTTCGTCTTCGACTTCCTCGACAATGTCCAGGTCGTCATCATCTTCCGGATAGGCCGGCGAATTGATGGTGATGTGGTCGATATTGACCGGTGATTCCACCGCTGCACCACGTTCGATGGTAAAGTGGTTTGCCCCCACCGTTTCGTCGGCCGAGAAGCTGATCGAGACGCCGAAGCGTTTCTCCAGATCGACAACCGTGTCACGCTTGTGGTTGAGCATGTAGAGTGCGGTGTCGGCCGTGGTGCGCACGATGATGTCGTGGGTGGTGTTCTTGAGCAGATGCTCCTCGACACCGCGCAGCACGTGCAGTGCGACCGACGATTGCGACCGGATATGGCCGTTGCCGCCGCAGGTCGGGCAGATCTGCATGGTGCTTTCCAGAACCGAGGCCCTGATCCGCTGCCGCGACATCTCCAGAAGGCCGAAATGCGAGATCCGGCCCACCTGAATGCGGGCACGGTCGTTCTTCAGGCAATCCTTCATCCGCTTTTCAACCGCGCGGTTGTTGCGGTTTTCTTCCATGTCGATGAAGTCGATGACGATCAGGCCTGCCAGGTCGCGCAGGCGGAGCTGGCGGGCAACTTCCTCTGCGGCTTCCAGGTTGGTCTGCAGCGCCGTGTCCTCGATCGAGTGTTCGCGGGTCGAACGGCCCGAGTTGACGTCGATGGCGACCAGCGCTTCGGTCTGGTTGATGATGATGTAGCCGCCGGATTTCAGCGTCACCTGCGGCTGCAGCATCCGGTCGAGCTGGGCTTCGATGCCCGAACGCGCAAAAATCGGATGCAGGTCGCGATAGGGCTGAACCACTTTCGCGTGACTCGGCATCAGCATCTTCATGAAGTCTTTCGCTTCGCGATAGCCTTCCTCGCCCGAAACCACGATTTCGGAGATGTCCTTGTTGTAAAGGTCACGGATCGAACGCTTGATAAGGCTGCCTTCCTCGTAGACGAGGCTCGGCGCCGTTGATTTGAGCGTCAGGTTGCGAACGTTCTCCCACAGCCGCATCAGATATTCGAAGTCACGCTTGACTTCGACCTTGGTGCGGTTGGCACCGGCGGTACGCAGGATGACGCCCATGCCCTTCGGCACTTCGAGCTCACGTGCGATTTCCTTGAGCCGCTTGCGGTCGGGCAGATTGGTGATCTTGCGCGAAATGCCACCACCGCGGGCGGTGTTCGGCATCAGCACGGAATAGCGACCGGCCAGCGACAGGTAAGTCGTCAGGGCAGCGCCCTTGTTGCCGCGTTCTTCCTTGACCACCTGCACCAGCAGGATCTGGCGGCGCTTGATCACTTCCTGGATGCGGTACTGTTTGCGCGGCTTGCGCTGCGAGCGTGTCGGAACCTCTTCCATGGCATCTTCGGAGCCGACCGATTCGACCGATTCGTCGTCGCTGGAAGCGTCGTCGTCATCATTGCCCTTGCGCTTGCGGCGCGAAACCGGCTCGGAGATCTCGTCGGCTTCGACGTCCGCTGCCATCTCGGTCGGCTTGTCGTCGTCATCCTTGCCGGGGTTGGTCTCAGCCGTTGCTTCGGCCTCGTTGGCCTCTGCGGCGGCTGCAAGCTCATCGGCGGAAATCGCGCCGGCTCCGTCGACGCTGCCTTCGTTTGACGTCGCCTCTGCATCATCTGCGGCAGCATCGTCCGAGGCCTTGGCCGGATCTGCAGTCTTCTTGCCGCGGCGGCTGCGGCGTGGCCTGGATTTCGTGCTCTTGCCGTCGTCGCTGCCTTCCTCGTCCTCGGCGGTTTTAGCTTCGGATTTGGACTTTGATTTCGATCTGGATTTGGCTGGGCCTGTGTCGGCTTCGTCGGCACTTTCGAAGTCCGGATCGTTTTCGGCGTCTTCGGCTTCCGCCTGAAGCAGCGCCTGACGATCGGCCAGCGGGATCTGGTAGTAGTCGGGGTGGATTTCCGAAAACGCGAGGAAGCCGTGGCGATTCCCACCATAGTCGACAAAAGCGGCCTGGAGCGACGGCTCCACGCGTGTGACCTTTGCCAGGTAGATGTTTCCGCGGAGCTGTTTCTTGTGCTCCGATTCGAAATCGAATTCCTCTATGCGGTTTCCACGAACGACAACGACGCGGGTCTCCTCGGGATGGGAGGCGTCGATAAGCATTTTTTCTGCCATTGAGTAGTAGCTCCTCGGCGCGCGCTCGACATGAGACTCCGCTCTCCCGAAAACCGGGGCAGGGGATGGCCTGTCGATAGTACGCCGGATGAAAGATATTCCGGTACTCGGCATGGGGCATTGGTCAACATGGCTGTAACCGGAGCATTCTTTGCCCGGGGCCTGTCAACACTTGGGGAAATCCGCATTTGCACCATAAAAGCCGGCCGAAAATTCATTTGCGTGTAGTCCTTGCGGACCGATGAAAGCCCAGAAGGGCACGCGGCAACGGGGCCGCTAAGGTTGTGGCAGGAGTCCTCGCCTGCCGGGTTTGATCACTGTCGTGGCCTTGGTGCTGAGGGAGACTGACTAGCCTCTGCGCATTACGGCCATATTGCCTGGCAGGAGCAGTCAGATTTGGTTCCCGACGTGGAAACTGTGAGCTGGCCGCTCCGGGGAAGGTTTGTTATTGGACGACGGACGATCCGCACTCCTGGCGCCCTAGGCCTGTTGCAGGCGGCGGCCGGAAGGGTGACAGTTCTATCCCGTCAATATACTTACCCTAAGAAAGCTTTTATGGGCTGAGTTGCGATCTGGCAACTGAAAAACATATGCGAACCTGGTTGAGCAATTCTGCAAATTGACGTAGCGCCACTCAACGTAAGGTGCGGGCTGCGCAATCATGGTGAACGAATGGTTAACCTCGATGCGTCATGCTGGATCCGGATATGCAAGGCCAAACGTGCCATTGTCTTGACGCTGTTTGTGTCTAGGAACGGGGCTGCGGGCGACCTTGAACGGCGTCCAAGGGAAGCTGGAAGCAGACGAATGCAAAGATTTGCCAGAACGGGGCGGTTTCTGCGAGGCGGCGGCGAAAGCCTTCCGTCTGCGCGGCATGCATTGCCGCTGGTGCTGGCGCTCGTGCTGGCGGTGGCTGCTCTCCCGTTTGTTTCCCCATCACGAGCCATGCCCGACACTGCGTCGGAAACGAGATTCGTCGCTGTCGCCGCGCGGCTGGCAGGCGATGACAGCCGTGTTCGCCTGGTGCTCGATTTCGAACGTGAGCCCGAGTTCAGCCTGCATTATCTGGAAAATCCCTACCGGGCGGTCATCGATCTGCCGGAGACTGTCTTCGCTTTCGACGAAGAATCGCTTCAGCCACGCGGGCTCGTGTCCTCGGTTCGCTATGGAAACGCGGGCAAGGGCAGTGCACGGATGGTGTTCGAATTTGCCGGGCCGGTCAGCATGCAATTGGTCGAGACCTCCGAGGAAATCTCCGGCGCCATTCACCGCATGGTATTCGACATCACCACGCTTGAGGCGGAAGCCTTCTCGCAGGAGGTCTCGGCATCGAAGTGGAATGAAGCCGGCGAGGATGGTGGACAGGGACAGGCGGCGGAAATACCCGGCGACACACTGACCATCGTGATCGATGCAGGCCATGGCGGCATCGACGGGGGTGCGGAAGGGCCGGCCGGTTCGATGGAAAAGAACATCACGCTGGCTTTCGCCGAATCTCTGAAATCGGCGCTGGAGGCGCAGGACGGCATTCGCGTCGCCATGACCCGGACCGATGACAGCTTCCTGTCGCTTTCGGCTCGGGTGCGGCGGGCTCGCGATGAGTCCGCCGATCTTCTCATGTCGCTTCATGCCGATTCGATTTCGGTCAGGTCGCTGCGCGGGGCCACGGTCTATACACTGTCGGACAAGGCATCCGATGCGCTGGCCCAGTCGCTTGCCGATCAGGAAAACCGGGAGGATGCGATCGTCGGCGCAAGCCTTGAGAATGCGTCTGATGACATCGCGGCAATTCTCGTTGATCTCGCACGTACCGAAACCCGCGTGTTTTCCACCGGACTGGCGCGCCAGGTGATCGATTCCTTCGAAGGTCAGGTCAAGCTCATCAAGAACCCGTTACGCCACGCCGGGTTCCGTGTGCTCCAGGCGCCGGATGTGCCGTCCGTGCTCGTAGAGATGGGCTATTTGTCCAACCCTGAGGACGAAAAGCTGCTCAATGACGAAAAATGGCGGGAAAGCACCGCGCAACTGCTTGCTCAATCGGTGCAGAATTACCGCGAAATGATCTTGGCGGGCAGGCAATGATGGCCGATAAAGCAGAGAGTGATTCCGGCAGGCAGGATGGTTGCTGCCGCATGGGGTCAGCGTCTCTTGGTGGCGCGGTTCGATGCGCGGCACGTGGGCTCCGCGTTTCGAGACGCCCTGAGGCGGTGCGCGGGGTCAGACACGGCGCGTTGCGACGTCCGGCCCGAGGCAGGCAGGATAGGGGAAATGCCGAGGCGCCCTATTTTATTCACATTGTCCGGGCTAACCGGGCAGATGATTTGTTGGGTCCCGGCCTCGGCGTCAGCCGGGTGGGTCAACACGAGAAGCAAACGGTAGCTGGCTGATGATACGACTGATTGGATATTTCTTCGGGATTGGGACCGTGCTGTTTCTGATCGTTGCAGCCGGGATTGCCTGGTACATCGGAGATGTGTCCAAGGATCTTCCTGACTATGAGGTTCTCAACAGCTACGAACCGCCGGTGACGACGCGCGTGCATGCCTCCTCGGGCGAGCTGATGGCCGAATATGCCCGCGAGCGGCGCCTGTTCCTTCCGATCCAGGCCATCCCGGACCGGGTCAAGGCTGCATTCCTGTCGGCCGAAGACAAGAATTTCTATCATCACCCCGGGGTTGATCCGGCCGGTCTCGCCCGCGCCGTCGTCAACAACATCCGGACCGGCGGTCGCCAGGGAGCGTCCACCATCACACAGCAGGTAGCCAAGAACTTCCTGTTGTCATCCGACCAGACCTACGAGCGCAAGATCAAGGAAGCCATTCTCTCCTTCCGCATCGAACAGGCCTATTCGAAGGACCGGATTCTCGAGCTTTACCTCAACGAGATCTTCTTTGGCCTTAACTCCTACGGTATCGCCGGGGCTGCGCTGACCTATTTCAACAAGTCGGTCAACGAACTGACCATCGCCGAAACGGCCTATCTTGCAGCCCTGCCGAAAGCACCCAACAACTATCACCCCTTCCGCCATACCGAGCGTGCTGTCGAACGGCGCAACTGGGTCATCGACCGCATGATCGAAAATGGTTATGTCCGGGCTGACGATGGTGCCGACGCGAAGGCGCAGCCGCTGGGCGTGACACCGCGCAAGACCGGGTCCTACCTGTTCGCCTCGGAGTACTTTGCCGAGGAAGTCCGGCGTGAACTGATCGGCCGCTATGGCAACGACGCGCTTTACGAAGGCGGGCTCTCGGTCAGGACGACGCTTGATCCGAGGCTGCAGGCGATCGCCCGCAAGGCGCTGCAGAAGGGTCTCATCAGCTATGACGAGCGCCGTGGTTTCCGCGGCCCGGTCGAACGCATCGACATCTCCGGAGACTGGGGCGTTCCTCTTGCCGAAGTGGATCCGTTGCGCGATGTGCCCGAATGGCAGCTCGCGGTCGTCCTGTCCGCGTCGGCCGATGCCGTGGAGGTTGGGCTGCGGCCCGGGCGCGAGGTGTCCGGCAAGGTCGAGGATGAGCGGGTCACCGGTACGATCCTTGCGGACAACATGAAATGGGCGTTCCGTCTCAATCTGCCGGGTGAGAAGGCCAGCAACGTCAAGTCTGCTGCCGATGTCCTCAATCCCGGCGACGTGGTCTACGTCCAGCAGCTCGAGCAGGATGGTGCGCAGGTTCTGCGCCTGAGGCAGCCGCCGCAGGTTCAGGGGGCGCTGGTCGCCATGGATCCGCATACGGGCCGTGTTCTGGCCATGGTCGGCGGGTTCTCCTTCGCCCAGTCGGAGTTCAACCGCGCCACCCAGGCTCAGCGCCAGCCCGGTTCGGCCTTCAAGCCGTTTGTCTATGCTGCCGCTCTCGACAATGGCTACACGCCTGCCTCCGTGGTTCTCGATGCGCCGATCGAAATCGTTTCCGGTGGCGAGCTTTGGAAGCCCAAGAACTATGGCGGCGGCTCCGCCGGCCCGTCAACGCTCAGGCTCGGCATCGAGCGGTCGCGTAACCTCATGACCGTGCGGCTTGCCCAGGACATGGGCATGAACCTGGTGGCCGAATATGCCGAGAGGTTCGGTGTCTATGACGACATGCTTCCGGTTCTTGCGATGTCGCTCGGCTCCGGCGAAACCACTGTGATGCGCATGGCCTCGGCCTATTCGGTGCTCGCCAATGGCGGCAAGCAGATCAAGCCGTCGCTGATCGACCGTATCCAGGACCGTTACGGCAAGACCATCTTCAAGCATGAGGAACGCAGTTGCGATGCCTGCATTGCAACTGCCTGGCTTGCCCAGGAGGAGCCGGAGGTTGTCGACACCCGCGAGCAGGTACTCGACCCGATGACCGCCTACCAGATCACCTCGATGATGGAAGGCGTCGTCACCCGCGGAACTGCTGCTAGCAAGATCAATCTCGATCGTCCGACGGCCGGCAAGACCGGCACCACCAACGAGGAAAAGGACGCCTGGTTCATGGGCTATACCGCCGACCTGGTGGCGGGCGTCTTCATCGGCTTTGACAATCCGACGCCGATGGGCCGCGGTTCCACCGGCGGCGCGCTCGCGGCCCCGGTCTTCAACGAGTTCATGCAGGGCGCGCTTGAAGGCACCAGGCCCGCGGATTTCCGTGTTCCCCAGGGCATGAAGCTGATCGCCATCAACCGCAAGACCGGCATGCAGGCCTTTGAAGGCGAGGGCGATGTGATCATGGAAGCATTCAAGCCCGGCACCGGTCCTTCCGATGTCTACTCGGTCATCGGTCTTGAGGAGTTTGCCACCGGCGACGCCATTACAACCATATCGCCGCAGGCCAACCAGGCCGTGGTCAACGGCGTTGGCGGGCTCTACTGACGCTCCGGACAATCGTCACCTTTGACGCCTTTACATCGCGCGGAGCGGACCTTATGGTCCGCCCGCTTCGGTAAGAATGCTTGCCACATACCAGCATGGAACAAGAGAACAATGCGTGCAGAAACCCAGGTCGTTGTCGACGAAATCAAGCAGGCCATAAGCCTGCTGAGGAGGCATCTTTGACTGGGAACCTGCTCAAAAACGTCTCGAATGGCTGAACGCCAAGGCTGAAGATCCGTCAATCTGGGATGATGCTCAGGAAGCACAGAAGCTGATGCGCGAGCGGCAGCATCTCGATGATTCGATAAATGGACTGAAGCGGCTCGAATCCCAGCTCTCCGACAATCTCGAACTCATCGAGATGGGCGAGGAGGAGGGCGATGCGGACATCGTCTCCGAGGCCGAGGCGGCGCTCAAGGAGCTCAGAACCGAAGTCACACGCCAGCAGATCGAATCGTTGCTGTCGGGCGAAGCCGACAGCAACGACACTTATCTGGAAGTCCACTCCGGCGCGGGCGGCACCGAAAGCCAGGACTGGGCCAACATGCTTCTGCGCATGTACACCCGCTGGGCCGAGCAGCACGGCATGAAGGTCGAGCTGATGGAAATCCATGATGGCGAGGAAGCCGGCATCAAGTCCGCAACGCTGCTGGTCAAGGGCCACAACGCCTATGGCTGGCTGAAGACCGAATCGGGCGTTCACCGCCTGGTGCGGATTTCGCCCTATGACAGCCAGGCCCGCCGGCATACCTCGTTCTCGAGCATTTGGACCTACCCGGTGATCGACGATTCGATCGATGTCGACATCAATGAGAGCGACTGCCGCATTGACACCTACCGCGCCTCAGGCGCCGGTGGACAGCACGTCAACACCACTGATTCCGCGGTCCGCATCACCCACAATCCGACCGGCATCGTGGTCCAGTGCCAGCAGGAACGCTCGCAGCACAAGAACCGCGCCAAGGCATGGGACATGCTGCGTGCCAGGATCTACGAAGCCGAGCTGAAAAAGCGCGAGGAAGCGGCCAATGCAGAGGCCGCATCGAAGACCGAGATCGGCTGGGGCCACCAGATCCGTTCCTACGTTCTTCAGCCCTATCAGCTGGTCAAGGACCTGCGCACCGGAACCGAAAGCACCAATCCGCAGGGCGTGCTCGACGGTGATCTCGACGAATTCATGGAAGCCGCGCTCGCCCAGCGTGTCTACGGTGGCGGTGAAGACGTCGCTGACATCGACTGATCACGGTGGAGCGGTTCTTCCCGCACCAGTGAGAACCGCAGGATGCGGCTTCACCGCGTCAACGCCGAGCGGATCAGGCTGAAGCCCGCCAGCGCGAACAGGCCTGCGGCGATACCATCGATCCACCGTCTCGACTTTCGGTACCCGGCCATGAAGCCGGGCAGCGAGAAGGTCAGGGCATATCCTGCGTAGTTTACAAACCCGAGCACTGCACAGATCAGCGTGGCGGTGGCCACCGCCTGGGCATCTGTCTCCTGCCCAAGTCCCATCGACAGCGCAGCCATCCAGGCAACCACGGCTTTCGGGTTCGACAGGTTGAGCACGAGGCCGCGCCAGAACCATCCGCCCATCTGCACGCTGACGATGGTGTCTTCGGTTCTCCGTGCCGCGGACCGACCCGACTGGATTGCCAGCCAGACAAGATAGGCGCCGCCACACAATTTCAGAAGCGTCAGCAGCACGGTGGTGCCCAGCACGACGACCCCGAGTCCGGTTGCCGCCACGAAGCCCCAGAAGGCCAGCCCGGTCGACAGACCGAGCCCGAAGAACAAACCGGCCCTGCGGCCTGAATGTATTGCCACCGTTGCCAGTGCCAGATTTGCTGGGCCGGGGGATACGGTGACAATGAAGAACGCCGCAGCAATGGTCAGATAACTCTCGATGTTCTCCATCTTGTCCTCATGTGGTGCGGCAGTGAGAAGGCCGAAGGCTCTGTCCCGACATCGGCAAAGACTCGCCGGCGTGCCGGCAATGTATCACGGCATCAGTTGCTCGACTGTTCCACCTGAACGTCGCCAAACTGGTCGACATACAGGGCCCAGGTCTCCGGTTCGACCACATTGGGTGCGGTCTTGAGATAGATATAGGCGCCGAAGCCCTGCTGCGCGGCGGCCCCGGTCGAATCCTCCGGCCTGATATCGGTCACATAGGCGCCAAGGCTGTTGATCTCTTCAATGGCGGAGCTTTCCAGAAGCTGCGGCCCGTCCGGCGTCAGCGCGATGTGCTGAAGCTCCACCAGCGAACGGTTGTCTTCACCACGAACGGCGATCAGCCGGTAATAGCCGCGCTGCTGCGACCCGGCCTCTTCGCCGGTCTTTTCCCAGTAGCCGCCGCTGGTGACGAACAGGATGCGGGGAGACAGTGTGGCCGCCAACCCGTTTGGCTCCTGGGCGGATGCGGTCAGCGAAGTGGCGGGCACGAGCCAGACCAGCAACAGCAGAACTTTCGACAGGGTTCGGATCATCAGCACAACCTCCTGTTTTACGGGGTCAGTAAAGGAATTGTTCGGCCAATATGCGGTCGTTCCAGGAATGGCTTGAATCGGTGAGGATGCGGGTCGTCGATTCCTTCGATTCCGCCACCTGCACCTGGGTTACGGATTTGACCTCGATGTGATCTGCCACCGCGTTCACCGGTCGTTTTTCCGGTTCGAGCACGTCGATGGTCACCTTGACCTTGTTGGGCAGCAGCGCGCCACGCCAGCGCCGCGGACGGAACGGGCTTACCGGTGTCAGCGCAAGCAATTGGGCGTCGAGCGGCAGGATCGGACCGTGGGCGGACAGATTGTAGGCCGTCGAGCCCGCTGGCGTCGCCACCATCAGCCCGTCGCAGATGAGTTCCTCCATCCGCATCTGACCGTCGATCGACAGTTTCAGCTTGGCTGCCTGATAGCTCTGCCTGAGCAGCGAGACCTCGTTGATGGCGAGCGCCGTGTGGGTCGCTCCGTGTGCATCCCTGGCGGTCATTTCGAGCGGGCGGATGATGTTCTCCACCGCGGCCGCGATCCGCCCCGGCAGGTCCTCGTCCGAGTAATCGTTCATCAGGAATCCGACCGACCCCCGGTTCATGCCATAAACCGCCCGGCCGCTGTTCATCTGTTCGTGCAGCGTCTGCAGCATGAAGCCGTCGCCGCCCAGCGCCACGATGATGTCTGCCTCCTGAGGACGCGTGTTGCCGTAGAGCGCCGCGAGATGGACCGCGGCTGCCTGGGCGTCCGGCGCCGATGAGGCAATGAAACTGAATTTCCAAGTCATGTGATGAGCTTACTCCAACGCCTCGGCAGACAATGGCGATTGGACCGTCAGGATGCAAGGGCAGGCGGCATGAGGGGTATGAAATGCTGTGCAGGTTCGAATCTGCCGTGGCAGAAAAGGTTGCCCCGGCCTTCTGGCTGTTTTCCGATTGTCAGAAAGCCGGCTTGTTCGCAGTGCTAAACGGCAACTGACGGCGTTTGCTGCGAAACGGTCCTGCCGGTCCACGCAGGCTGGATGCGCAGGGCCCGAAGCGCATTCAAAATGACAGCGACATCGATCACTTCCTGCAGCAAGGCCCCTTCGACCGGAGTCAGATAACCGAAGGCGGCGGCGATCATGCCCGCCACTGACAGGCTGATACCCACGGCGACGCTTTCAAACGCGATCCGCTGTGCCCTCTGGGCCACTTCCAGGCCCGACAGCAGCCGGTCGAGGTGATCGACCAGCAGCACCACGTCGGCAGCTTCCGCGGAAGCGGCCGCGCCCCTGGCACCCATGGCCACCCCGATATCGGCCGCCGCCAGCGCCGGCGCATCGTTGACCCCGTCGCCGACCATCATCACCGGGCCGTTCTTGCGTTCGCTCAAGACCAGCAGGACTTTCTGGTCAGGCGTCAGGTCCGCCCGGACCGCATCGAGCCCGAGACCTTCGGTTATGGCCTCGGCGACCGCACGGCGATCGCCGGTGGCAAGCAGAATGCGCTCGATCCCCCGGCTGCGCAGGCCCGCCAGCATGTCGGTCGTGCCTGTGCGCAGGGTATCGGCCATGACCACGTGCCCTGCTGCCTCGCCGTCCACGGCAAGAACCACCATGACTTCACCGGTGTCGGCGACGGTTTTCCTGTTGAGCGGCAGCCCGAGCCGTGCGCCAATGAATCCGGCCCCCCCGACCGCGACTCTTCGCCCGTCGATTGTGCCGGTAATGCCTTCGCCCGGTGTTTCCACCAGATTTTCGGGGAATGGCAGTTTTTCTCCACGCGCCCGTGCTTCGGCCACGAGCGCCTGGGCGATGGGATGTTTGGACGCCTGGTCCAGCGCCGCGGCCAATTGGAGTATTTCGGCCTGACATAGTTCGCCATAACTTTCGATGGACACGATCACCGGGCGGCCATCCGTCAAGGTGCCGGTCTTGTCGAGCACCAGCGTCTTGATGCGCGCCAGTGCTTCGAGCGGTTTCGCGCCCTTGATCAGAACGCCGAAATGGGCGGCCCGGGACAGTCCCGCCACCAGCGCCACCGGCACCGCCAGGATCAGCGGGCAGGGCGTGGCCACCACCAGGACCGCAACCGCCCGGATCGGATCGCCGGTTGCCCACCAGGCAGCGGCGGCAATCGCCACGGTGACGGCGAGAAACACCAGGGAATAGCGGTCGGCCATCCGCGCCATCGGTGCTTTCGACTTCTGCGCCGCTTCGACCAGCCGGACGATGCCGGCATAGGTGCTGTCGCGGGCCGGGCGCGTTGCCTTCAGGTCGAACGCCTCGCCGGCATTGGTCGCTCCGCTCATCACCTCTGCGCCGCGGTCGAGCCGGACCGGCAGTGATTCCCCGGTAAGCGCGGACTGGTCCAGCATTGCCCGGTCACTTGCCACGGTTCCGTCCACCGGAGCCACGTCCCCTTGTCGGATCAGCAACAGGTCGCCCGGCCGGATATCGTCGAGCGGCACCTCTTCAAGCGTGCCGTCGCGTCGCCGAGATGCGGTGCGTGGAACCCGCGACAACAGGTTATGCATCTCCCGCCGCGCGCGCCCTTCGGCGAAACTCTCGAGGAACGTGCCGCCCGAATACATCAGTGCAACCACCGCCGCGGCCAGGGTTTCGTTGAAAACCAGGGCCGCAGACATCGACAGCGCTGCAACGATGTCGAGGCCGACCTCGCCCTTTCTCAGGCTTCTTACGATTTCGATGATCAATCCTGCCAGCACCGGCAGGACACCGGCCGTCCAGACCAGATCGGCCGCCTGTGTCAGGCCGGACAGGCTCAACGCAATTCCGCCAACCAGGCCGGCAAGCGCGATCACCAGAAGCGCGACCTTGAAACGGTCGTGAAGAAATTCTTTCATCTGAGCTGCGCTGTCCCTGTGTGGCCTGATGGTCGCCTAAACCAAGTATTAGACCAGCCAATGTCATACGGCATTGCTCGAGATCAATGTGAGCAAGTCTTCCATGGCTTGTCATGTCATGTCGGCAGGCTAATGATGCCATCATTGATGGGTTCGGGAGCGGGATGGATGTCGATGTCACATACGCAAGTGCCACTTTGGCTGCTTGTTGCGCTGCAGGCTGCGGTTTCCGGCGTCAGTCTGGTCGTTGAAATCGTCGCCGGCAGGATGCTGGCGCCCTATGTCGGCATGTCGCTTTACACCTGGACCTCGATTATCGCGGTGGTGCTCGCCGGATTTTCCATCGGTCACTGGTGGGGCGGCCATATTGCCGAACGTCCGGCCCGGCAGGCCCTCTCTCTGACCGGATGGGTGATGCTGGCGGCAGCAGTGTCAACCGCGGGCGCGCTGTTGCTGCTTCGGGTGATCGGCGGGCCGGTGCTGGCCGCGGTCGAGCACCCGGTCTGGGCCATTGTCACGCTCACCTGCGGCGTGTTCTTTCTGCCATCGCTGTTTGCCGGCGTTCCGGCGCCCGTTCTGGCGCAGATTGCCGTCATGAAAGAACAGTCCCAATCCGGCCGATCGCTGGGCGCCATGTTCGCGTCCGGCGCGGTGGGTGCGATTGCCGGAACCCTGCTTGCCGGGTTCGTCTTCATTCCGTGGCTCGGCACAGCGCTGACGCTTGCCATCGTCACCGTCATCTATCTCGGCGCGTCCGCCATCCTGTTCGCGCTCGCCCGTCCGGTCCGGCAGGGGGCCGCAGCGCTGGCCGTTGCGGCGCTGGCAATCGTGCTCGCCGGGCTATCGCTCACGCGTGTGTCGAGCTGCACCACGGAAAGCCAGTATTTCTGCATCCGGGTGCTCGACGTCTCCGCCGACCAGGAGTCCCCGGTGCGGCGACTGGTGCTCGATCACCTTTCCCACGGCACCAGCGCGCGCGACCTCCCACGCACGATGTTTTCCGAGTTTACGGCCATGTTTGATGCGATTGCCCGGGGTCGGCTGGAGCCGGGGCCGTTCTCTGCCTTTTTCATAGGTGGAGGCACCTATTCGGTGCCGCGTGCGTGGGCTGACCGCAAGACAGGCCCGATCACCGTGGCCGAGATCGATCCGCAAGTCACACGCTCTGCCATCGAGAATTTCTGGCTGGAGCCGGAACACATGATGATTGTCGACGAGGATGCCCGTGTCGCCCTGCAGAAGAGGGCCGGCGCGCGTTACGATGTCATCGTCGGTGACGCATTCGGCGACATTGCCGTGCCATCGCACCTGATCACCCAGGAGTTCTTTCAGCTGGTCCGCTCGCGCCTGGCCGACGACGGCGTCTTCCTGATGAATGTGGTTGATTTTCCCGAACGCCTTCAGGCGCTGAGCGCCATTGCCGCGACCTTGCGCTCGGTGTTTCCGAGCGTCGAGATCTGGACCGAGCAAACCCGGCCAGCCCCGGGCGAGCAGAGGGTCTTCGTTCTGGTTGCGGCAGACAGGCCCACGGCGTTCTCCTCCGTCGTTGCAGAGGCACCCGAACCGACACGCTTTGCCGCCATGGCCGACAGTTTCACCGACCAACTTATCGCCCAAAGCTCTCCGGCAATCCTGACCGACGATTTCGCCCCTATAGACCGACTTCTGGGCGGCAGTTTCTGAGACAGTTGCAGACAGTCATTTGATTGCGTTGAAGTGGAAGCCTCCATTGAAGAGGCTTCCGCTGATCTGGATCATCGCGCGCTATCGAGGCGGGGCCGAGAGTCTCCATGGACGGCTTCGGCAATTGCGTTGCGCGTCACCTCTGCCAAGGCCATATGAACCCGAATTGTCCGGATTGGCTTGTTGGCCTCCATGATGCCGATCACGGTTTCGATGTCCGGACAGCCTTCGTCCCGGCAGGCAAGTTCAACGACGCTGACCGGCGTGTCTTCTGGCAGATCCACCAAGTGGCGGACCCAGGCCCTTATCTCGGTCGATTTCACCTGAAGCCGGTTGGTCCTGGGAGCAAGCGGGTTGACGAAGCTCTTCATCCAAGGCGTCCTTCCTCGCCCGCAATGCACTTTCTGAAACCGTTCTCGATGATGTCGCGCGGCAGGTCCCGGCCTATGAACACTATCCGGGTCAGACGTGCCTCTTCGGGCTTCCATGGTCGCTGGTGATTGCCTTCCAGCAGCATGTGAACACCCTGCATGACATAACGGTCGTCATCTGCTTCGAAGGCGATGATCCCCTTCATGCGCAGCATGTCGATGCCAAAGTGCTGGGCCACGGACTGAATCCAGGGAAAGAACCGCTCCGGCAAGAGCGGCTCGTTGCTTGTGAGCGAGAAACTTGTGACGTGATCATCATGCTCATGATCGTGGAAATGCTCGAGGAAATCGGGTTCAAGTTCCAGCACCCTGTCGAGGTCGAAGGCGTTGCGGCCGATCACCTGATCGAGCGGTACCTGGCAGCGTTCGCTGCGGCTGAGGACGGCGGTCGGATTGATCCTGCGGATTCGCGCCTCGACCTTGGCCAGTTCCTGTTCGCTGACAAGGTCGATCTTGTTGATCAGGATGATGTCGGCGAACGCCAACTGTTCCTGAGCCTCGTGCGCCTTCTCGATTTCGCCCAGGAGATGCCTGGCGTCCACGACGGTTACGATGGCATCGAGCGTCGTCTTTG
Organism: Parahoeflea alexandrii; assembly: GCF_024105735.1. Lineage (GTDB taxonomy): Bacteria > Pseudomonadota > Alphaproteobacteria > Rhizobiales > Rhizobiaceae > Hoeflea > Hoeflea alexandrii. Next base: position 776,374 of record NZ_JAAAML010000003.1, read on the forward strand.
ATCGCACGTCTTCATCGACAAAGAACGTTTGCGCCACCGGGGCGGGATCGGCGAGTCCGGTCGTCTCGACAAGGATCGCGTCGAAACGGTTCCGGCGTTTCAGAAGGCTGTCGATGATGCGGATCAGGTCGCCGCGCACGGTGCAGCAAATGCAACCATTGTTCATTTCGAAGACTTCCTCGTCTGCGTCGACGACAAGATCATTGTCGATTCCGACGTCCCCGAATTCGTTGACGATCACCGCATAGCGCTTGCCGTGATCTTCGGTCAGAATGCGATTGAGGAGCGTTGTCTTTCCTGAGCCGAGATAGCCGGTGAGGACCGTGACAGGAATTGTATTGATGGCGTTCATGAGGATCTCCGCGAAAGAGTGGTGAGATAGGAAGAAAGCCGGGAAGACAGCGCCGCGAGGGTGGCGCTGATGGGGCTCAGGAGCCGGCCGAATGGGGATGGCGTCCCGGCGATCACGGCCGAAAACAGGTCGCGAACCGGCTCGGGGTCGATGCCTGACGTGATGAACACCATGCGGGTTCGGCGGTCGCCATCCGGCCATGCTTCCAGCCGCACAGGGTCGGACATGCAATGCTGTACGCCGTGGATGATCCGGGGGCATTCGGGCTCGTCCTCAAGGCCGACGATGCCCTTGACCCGCAGCAGATGCTGTCCGGCGGACTGCTGCAGCAACGACAGGAACCGGGAGAGCCGGGCTTCATCCATGGGCGTATCGTGAATGATGCTGAAGCTTCGGATGCCTGAGCCATGCCGTGCTGGTCGCTGGCGCTCGTTTGAAGCATGCACATGGCGCGTCTCCGCCGCCAGAACTGCTTCCAGCGCTAGCCAGCCGGAAACCTCCTCTCCGCGCTCGATGACCGAGTAGGGGCGGGGCGCAAACAGGCTGGCAGGGTCGGCTTCCGCGCGGTCGACAATCGCGGCGGTCGCGTTGAACACGCGAAGGTCCTGCGGCAGGGCAGCGATGTCCGAGAGGGTCGCGGGATCCTTTGCCAGATCAGTCTTGGTCAGGACAATACGGTCGGCAAAGGCGATCTGCTTCATCGCCTCGAAGTGCCGCTCGATGCTGAGCTCACCCAGTATGATATCATATAACGTAACGAAGCCCGCCAAATAAAACTCGCTGTCGACCGTCCGGTCACGCATTGTTTGGGTATCGTTATCCTTGGCCATGAGCGCATTGACCAGGGGAGCGGGGTCGCCCAGTCCGCTCATCTCGACAATCACCCGGGAAAAGGCCGGCGCAAGTCCAGCGGACGCTGCGCAATGCAGGTCGAACAGTGTCGCCCTGATATCGGTGGTGCCTGAGCAGCACAGGCAGCCGGTAGAGGTCTGGCTGATGGTGGTTTCGCCCTGGCGCACCAGCAGGTGATCGATGGCGACATCGCCGAACTCGTTGATGATGACCGCGGTATCTTCAAAAGACGGATCAGCCAGCACCTGGTTGAGCAGCGTCGACTTGCCCGAGCCGAGAAATCCGCTCAGGAAAAACACCGGTATCCGCTCGGGCAGGGCCATGGCTTCACGCCACCTGGCACGTACGGCAGATGCCGCGCAGTTCGATGGTCGTCTTCTTCAAAGCGAAACTGGCGTCGCCCGCCAGTTGTTTCACCCGCTTGGCAAGGGCGTTGTCGGTGATCTCGTTGACCTGTCCGCACTTCTCGCAAATCATGAAGGCGATAGTGTTGTCCCCGTCGCAGCCCGGATGACTGCAGGCGACGAAGGCGTTGAGGCTTTCGAGCCTGTGCACCATGCCGAACTCCACCAGCTTGTCCAGCGCGCGGTAGACCTGGAGAGGCGCGCGAAAGCCGTTGTCTCGAAGCTGGTCGAGAATGGTGTAGGCGCTCAGCGGACCTTTCGACCGGGTCAGGGCGCCCATCACCAGGGACTGGTTCTTTGTCAGGTCCATTGCCTCGTGAACATGTTCATTCATGACCGGGCTCCTTTCTGGGGTTCGTTCGCACTCTTTACCGGCTCCATGGTCTGCGTTTTCCTGCGCGAGAAGACTGGAAAGAGTGACAGGATGAACAGAAGCAGGGCTGCGACCACGATGCTCGGGCCGGCAGGCGTGTCCCATTCCAGCGATCCGAAGAGGCCTCCAACCACCGCCGCCGACCCGATGACCGCTGCCAGCAGCGCCATCTGTTCGGGGCCTGATGAAAACCGGCGCGCGGTGGCTGACGGAATGATCAGCATCGCCGTGATCAGCAGCACCCCGACAATCTTCATCGAAATGGCGATCACCGCGGCCATCAGCAACATGAAGATGATGTTGACCCGTTCCGGGTTCATGCCTTCGGCTTCCGCCAGTTCGCGGTTGATGGTGGCGGCAAACAGCGGCCGCCAGATCACGGCAAGGATGGCGAGCACCACCCCGCCACCGAGCCAGATAATGGCGATATCCATTTTCGAGACCGCGAGAATGTCACCGAACAGGAAGCCCATCAGATCCATGCGGATCCATGTCATGAACGCAAGGGCAACGAGGCCCAGGGCAAGAGCTGAGTGGGCCAGCAAGCCGAGCAACGCGTCCGATGACAGCGTTCCCTGCTTCTGCAACAGCAGCAGGGCAATGGACACACAGGCGGAGACGCCGAAGACGGCCAGCGTGATATTGATCTCGAAGAGAAAGGCAAGCGCCACGCCAAGCAGAGCCGCGTGCGACAGCGTATCGCCGAAATAGGCGAGCCTGCGCCAGACGATGAAGCAGCCGAGCGGACCGGCCACAAGCGCCACTCCGATGCCGGCAAGGATGGCGCGGGTGAAGAAGTCGTCAAGCATCGGATTTGCCCTCGCTGCCGGGGTGATGGTGATGCCCGTCCTCTGGGTGGCAATGCTCGGTGATGCTGCCATCCCCATGCTGCACGCGTCCGTCGGGCAGATGCGTGTGATCATGATGGTGCTCGTAGACCGCGAGCGTCGACGCAGCGCGGGCGCCGAAGAGAGCCTTGTACTCGGCGCTCGAGGCTACCACCGTCGGCGTGCCCGAACAGCAGACATGGCCGTTGAGGCAGATCACCCGGTCGGTGGCCGCCATGACCACATGCAGATCATGGGAAATCAGTAGGATGCCACAATGCATCTCGTCGCGGATTCGCTTGATCAGATCGTAAAGCGCGATCTCGCCCGAAAAATCGACGCCCTGAACCGGTTCGTCGAGCACCAGAAGATCGGGTTTTCGGGCAACGGCGCGCGCCAGCATCACCCGCTGGAACTCGCCGCCGGACAGGGTGCGCACCTCCGCGTCCGCCAGATGACTGACGCCGGTGGATGCCATGGCGCTTTCTGCCGCATGAACGCTGACATGGCCGGTCAGCCGCATGAAACGGCGCACCGTGAGCGGAAGCGTCCAGTCGACGGCCAGTTTTTGCGGGACATAGGAAACCTTCAGATCGGCGCGGCGCTGAACAACGCCCTCATCCGGCTTGAGGATACCCAGCGCCATCTTCGCAGTCGTCGATTTTCCCGATCCGTTTGGGCCGATCAAGGTCACGATTTCTCCCGGCTCAATGGCAAGGTTCACACCGCGCACAAGCCAGCGGCCGGCGCGATGAATGCCGGCATTGTCCAGCGTGGCGAGAGAATCAGGTTTCTGCAGCATGAATGATATGAACGGCTTCGTGGTGATCATGACAAGGGGGTTGCGCATCCTTATTGCACACGTTATACCGTTACGCAATGTTGTAATAAGATAACGTCACAGCCACCCAAATCATTCACGGAGACTGTCATGAACCGCCTCAAGGGCCTGCTCCTCGCTTCCACGCTCATCGCGTCCTCTTCTGTTTCCGCCAGCGCCGAGGTCAAAGTGGTGGCCTCCATCAAGCCGATCCATTCACTGGTGGCGGCGGTAATGGAAGGCGTCGGTGAGCCGGGGCTGATCATCGAAGGTGCGGGCTCGCCCCACACCTACGCGCTCAAGCCTTCGCAGGCTCAGATGCTGGAGCAGGCCAATGTTGTCTTCTGGATCGGCCATGAACTGGAAGCTTTCCTGGAGAAGCCGCTGGAAACGGTCGGCGCAGACGCGAAATCGATCGAGCTGATCGATGCCCACGATCTTCTGAAACTCGGCTTCCGCGAAGGCGGCGCTTTCGAGAAGCACGATCATGCCGATGAAGCGGGTCATGACGATCATGCGCATGAGGCTGAGGCGACCCATGACCACGATCACGAAAAGACAGCCGATGCCGCGCATGACCATGACCATGACAAGACGGCCGAAGCCGCGCATGACCATGATCATGACAATACGGCGGAGGCCGCGCATGACCATGACCATGACCATGACCATGAAAAGACAGCGGAAGCCGGTCATGAGGGGCACGATCATGGCGCGTTCGACGCCCATGTCTGGCTGGATCCGGTCAACGCCAAGGCCATGGTGCATGAAATCGAGGAGGCGCTGGTCGAGGCGGATCCCGCCAACGCCGCAAAATATGAAGCCAATGCGGAAGCGGTGACCGCCAAACTCGACACGCTGATCGCTGATGTTTCCTCCGAACTCGAGCCGGTCAAGGGCAAGGGCTTCATCGTCTTCCATGATGGCTATCAGTATTTCGAAAACCGCTTCGGCGTCACCGCCTCGGGTTCGATCACGGTCTCTCCGGAGGTCATGCCGGGTGCTGAGCGGATCACTGAAATCCGTGCACGGGTGCAGGAACTGGGTGCTGCCTGCGTGTTCGCCGAACCCCAGTTCGAGCCGAAGCTTGTTTCAACCGTGACCGAGGGCACCAACGCCAAGTCCGGAACGCTTGATCCGCTTGGCGCCGAGCTCGAAGACGGAGCTGATCTCTATTTCCAGCTGATCCGCAACATGTCGACCTCGATCAAGACCTGCCTGACCGAAGCCAGCTGACGAATCGGCCATATTCAATACGGGCGGCCTGGACCGCCCGTTTCTTAATCCTTCACATGTCATGATATAACATATGTACACTATACGCCTCCCTGTCACGGTTCTTTCCGGGTTCCTCGGCGCTGGCAAGGCGACGCTGCTTGCAGCATCTTCGCGTGACTATTCCCGGCGACTTGTCGCCGCCCAGCCGTCGAATTGGCAGCAGTGCAAGGCGAGGAGAAATGGCGACGTTGCCGTGGTGTCGGCGCGCGGCCTGTCGATGGCGCGCGGAAGGGGGCGTCTGTTCGATGACATCGATCTTGATCTGAGGCCGGGAACCATAACCGGCATTCTGGGGCGCAGCTTCTGCGGCAAGACAAGTATCGGCAAAGCGCTTCTGGGCCTCATTCCATCGGCAGGCGGCACTGTCTGCCGCGCTTCGGCGATCCTGCCGTTACGCTTCCGGAAGCTCTGGCAGGTCCCATCGAGCGCATTTGCCAGGAAGATGACCGCAGGCAATGAGCTTCAGGCACTCGCCAGACTGCAAGGGGGCGACTGGCAGCGCATGGACCGGCTGCGGCAGCGATTGCGCCTTTCTGCCGATCTGCTTGACCGGCTGCCCGGCCATGTTTCGGGTGGCGACGTGCAACGCAGCGCCTTGATGCGGGCGCTGACGGTCGATCCGGTCTTCCTCTTCGCTGACGAGCCGACCTCAAGGCTCGGCCTGATCACCCGGCAGGAGGTGATCGAGATGCCGGGCGAAGTGGTGCGGGAGGGAAGTCTGGCGATCCTCGTCGTCAGCCATAATGGCGAGCTGCTCAAGCGTTTCTGCGGCCATGTGGTGAAGCTTGATGATCGCCCGGCAATGGCTCGACACGGCAATTGACGAGGTGAAAACATCAATCTAGGTTCATGGCATGGTTCCGCCCGACTCAAAGGGAAGGCGGATTAAAAGGGAACACGGTGAGGTGTAGCCAATAGGCGCTGAATCCGTGACTGCCCCCGCAACTGTGAGCGGCGAGCTTCCTCAAGATTGACCACTGGCGCAAAGATCGTGCCGGGAAGGTTTGAGTGAGCTGTGACCCGCAAGTCAGGAGACCTGCCATGACCGTCGTAACTCAACCCGGGCGGGGTGTCCGGAAAGGGAGAATTGTCATGAGCAACCGGAATTCCGGGCATCGCAAAGTCAATCATCGCTTTGGCCCCCGCACTCTCGTGCGGAGCGCGCAATGCCGACCAGACAGACAACCACAAAGCCAGCCTCCCATCGCATAACCGTCTGCACCGCGTGCCGCCACACCGGCAGCGATTGCCGTCCCGGGTACGAACTGCTTGCACGTTTGCGCGATGCGATGAACAGGGCCGGCCAGGCGACAGGCGCGCTGTTCGAGATTTCGGGTGTGGCCTGCATGGCGGGTTGCGACCGGCCCTGCACGGTTGCCTATCAGGCGACCGACAAGGCCACCTACCTGTTTGGCGATATCGATCCGGCTGACGATATTGGCGACCTGGTCCGCTTTGCCGAGCACTATGCCAGCCTTGATGACGGTTGGTGCTCGTCCACCCAACGCCCGGGCAAGCTTCGCCACACCACGCTTGTGCGCGTTCCGGCCGCGATTTTTGTGGTCGAACCGGTCGAGGGATCGCTCCAGTGAGCGCGGCCAGCCTGACTCTTGCCGGAGCATCCTGGCGTGCGCCCCGCGGCCCGGTGATCCTCCAGCCCGTGACGCTCAACCTTCCCGCGGGCCGGGTGCTCGGCGTGGTGGGGCCGAACGGCGCAGGCAAGTCCACTTTCCTGCGCCTCGTCTACCGCTATTTGAAGCCGGCGAACGGCGCGGTACTGATCGATGGTGAGGACATCTGGACCATGCGCGCCCGCGATGTGGCGCTCAAGGTCGCCGCGGTGCTGCAGGAACAGCCGACCGACTTCGCGCTGACCGTGCGCGAGATCGTCGACCTCGGCCGGCTTCCGCATCGGGGCGGTCTGGTGCGCAGCGACGCCCGCGATGCCGCGGTTGTCTCTGCCGTTCTGGACAGGCTCGATCTTCATGGATTTGCCGGACGGCGTTTCGGCTCGCTTTCAGGTGGCGAAAGACAGCGGGTGATGGTGACGCGGGCGCTGGCGCAGGAGCCTTCCCTGCTGGTGCTCGATGAACCGACAAACCATCTCGACATCCGCCACCAGCTCGAGGTGATCCGCCTGATCAGAAACCTCGACATGACGATCATCACCAGCCTGCATGACCTCAACCTGGCCGCCGCCGTTTGTGATGACATCCTGCTTCTGCAGCAGGGCCAGGCCATGGGTTTCGGCACACCCGATGAAGTTCTTGCCGACGACACCGTTTCGCGTGCCTTCGGGGTGCTCGCCCGGCGCGAGCGCCTCACACCGAGCGAGAACAGCCATTTTACCTACCAGCTTAACATATAAGGGTTTTTTCCATGAAAGCGCCTTCTCTCGCCCTGCTCGGGCTGGCATTCGTTGCCGCTCCTTCTTTCGCCGGCACAACCGTTGAAAGCTGCAATCGCAGCGTCACTTTCGACGCCCCGCCAAAGGCCGCAATTTCCAACGACGTCAACCTGACCGAAATGATGCTGGTTCTGGGTCTCGCCGACCGCATGGTGGGGTATACCGGAATATCCGGATGGAAGACGCTGGATGAGGAAATGCGCGCGGGCGTGAGTGAACTGCCGGAGCTCTCCGAAAAGTACCCCACGAAGGAGGTCATCATCGGGGCTGATGCGGACTTCTTCTTCGCTGGCTGGAACTATGGCATGAAAGTCGGTGGCGAGGTGACGCCCGAGACGCTCGAGCCGTTCGGCGTCAAGGTCTATGAACTGACCGAAAGCTGCATTCATATCGGGCCGAAGAACAAGGTCTCGATGCAGGACATGTACAACGACCTGCTCAATCTCGGGCGCATCTTTGACGTCGAGGACAAGGCTCAGGCCCTGGTGGAGAGCTACAAGGCCGAGCTTGCGACGTTTGAGGCAACCGTCAGCAAGGGTGAGACGCCGCTCAGGGTGTTCGTCTATGATTCCGGCGAGGATGCGCCGTTCACCGCGGGCCGTTACGCCATGCCGACGGCCATGATCGAGGCCGCCGGCGGTGTCAACATCATGGACGATTTCGAGAAGAGCTGGGCGACGGTCAACTGGGAAGCCGTGGTCGAACGCGACCCCGAATTGATCGTCATTGTCAATTATGGCGACGTCACCGCCGAGCAGAAGATCGATTTCCTGAAGAGCAATCCGGCCTTCGCCGACATTGACGCGGTCAGGAATGATCGCTTCGTGGTGCTCGAATATGTGGAGGCGACGCCCGGGCCGCGCAACATCAAGGCGATCAAGAAACTGGCCGCCGGTTTCTGGCCGAACTGAGTTGAAAAACGATATCAACGAAACTGGCGCCACAGCCCGTCTGGCGCCATCGGGTGCCGGGCGGGCGTTGTTCCTGCTTGCCAGCTGCATCGCCCTGTTGGTGTCTCTGACCGCCGCGGTTTCTGTCGGAGCCATCGCGGTGGAGTGGTCGACGGTATGGGGCGTGCTCGTCAACAGGATATCGCCGGGATCGGTGGAGGTGACATGGTCGCCCGGCCGCGAGGCGATCGTCTGGGAGCTTCGCTTTCCCCGGGCGCTGCTCGCGGTGATGGTGGGCGCCGGGCTGGCGCTGGTGGGCGCGAGCCTGCAGTCGGTCACCCGCAATCCGCTCGCCGACCCGCATCTGCTCGGGATTTCCTCGGGCGGGGCTTTCGGCGCCATCCTCGCCCTGCTTCACACCGGACTTTTCCTGGGTCTGCTGACCGTTCCGTTGTTCGCCTTTGCAGGCGCGCTTGTCGCCACCCTGGTTGTTCTCGGGGTGGCGCGCATGACCCATTCCACCAGCGCCGACCGGCTGGTGCTGGCGGGGGTGGCGGTGTCTTTCATCATCATGGCGCTCGCAAACATGCTGATCTTTCTGGGCGATCCGAAGGCGACCCACACGGTGGTGTTCTGGATGCTGGGCGGGCTGGGCCTTGCGCAATGGTCGCAGCTCGTATGGCCGCTCTTGGTTCTCCTGGTTTGCGCGGCGTGGCTGCGCTGGCGGGCGGGCGATCTCAACGCCATGACCGTGGGCGACGAAACCGCCGCCACTCTGGGCATCGATGTGCGGCGGTTCCGGCTTCAGGTCTTCGTCGTCGGTGCGCTGATCACCGGGGTGATGGTCGCCTTTTCGGGCATCATCGGCTTTGTCGGGCTGATGGTTCCCCATATTGTCCGCATGTTCAGCGGTGGTGATTACCGGAGGGTCCTGCCGGCGTCGATGGTGCTCGGCGCGGTCTTTCTGCTCTGGGCCGATATCGCCGCGCGCACCGTGATGGCCCCCGAGGACATGCCGATCGGCATTGTGACCGGACTGGTCGGCGGCGCTTTCTTTGTCTGGATGCTGCGACGGACATAGGGGCAAATCAGACCACCCCATCCGACGGCACAGAACGCAGGCTGCTCACTGACCCGGAAATCGAAGCATGGATTCGCCGTGGTAACGTTGCTGATGCTACCGCATCTTTCCGTCGCGCTTGCCGGCATCCACCTCCGCAGGTTGCCCAGATGAACCCGTGGCAAGGCAGGAAAAGATCCAGGCTCGCCCTGAACCAGAAAAGCCGCACTCTCCCGTTTCGGGAATGCGGCGTTCAACTGAAAGGAATGGTGCCCCCGGCAGGATTCGAACCCGCGACCCCCTGATTACAAATCAGGTGCTCTACCAACTGAGCTACAAGGGCAGCGGGGATGCGGATAGCAGCAACCGGATTCGCAAGCAAGAGGGAAATGCGCGATTGCCGGACCGGGTTCGGTGGCAAGCACCGTCAACGCCCTTCGTGAAAATCCTTGCGCATGTAGATAGACGTCAGCCCCACCTGGTAGCGGAAATCATATCCGTTGTCGGACATGATCCGGAAGGTGCCGGTCTCCATGACGGCCGGAATGGTTTGGGCATAGGTTTCGATCGCGATCATGCGCGGCTTGTGCGGCCAGTCAGCAAGCGAGGCGATCGCCTCTTCATCCATGCCCTCGATATCGATGTTCATGAAATCGATCCCGTCCGGCGCCAGTTCCGCGCTTTCGGCGATGATCGATGCCACCGAACGGCAGGGAACCGTCACGGATTTCTGCTTGCCCCGTTCGGAAGCCATATCCTGCACGACGGTGCCGGTCAGGTCCGTATGGTCTTCAGAGAAAAACTCTATCGTGTCGCGTTCCGCGGCGATCTTGTCGGAGACGACCGCGGCCCAGATCGTGTGATCCTGCTTTCGCACCCGGCGGAGAACATCGACGCTCTTGCGGTTGGCGTCGACATTGACGCCGGTCCATCCCCGAAGCCAGAGCCGGGCGGTGTTGGAATGGGCAAAGGGATGGTGGGCGCCGATATCGACGTAGAAACCGTGCTTCTGCTTGTCGAAATTGCGGTGGACGATCACATCTTCGCCCCACTGGCCGAAGCGTACCTTGATCTTTCCGTGAGGTCCAAGCAGGTGAAGCAGACGAAGGATGCGCATGGCCGGTCTCAGTTCCTGCCCAGGTGACGGCCCGCCGCATAGAGCGCGATCGCCGCGGCGTTGGAGACATTGAGCGACTTGATCGCACCGGGCATGTCGAGACGGGTCAGAATGTCGACCGTCTCGCGGGTCTTCTGCCTGAGCCCCTTGCCTTCGGCGCCGAGCACGAGCGCGATCCTGTCACCCGAAAGCCCGGCCTCGATCGGCTCCGGTCCTTCCGAATCAAGACCGATGGTGGTGAAGCCCTGCGCCTTGATCTCGTCGATCGCGGCGGCAAGGTTGCGGACCTCGATGTGGTCGATGAGTTCGAGCGCGCCGGAAGCGGACTTGGCCAGCACACCTGATTCCTGCGGACTGTGGCGCTGGGTTGTGATCAGCGCGCCGGCGCCGAAGGCCACCGCGGAGCGCATGATCGCGCCGACATTGTGCGGGTCGGTAACCTGGTCGAGAATGACCAGAAGCCGCGTGTCGCCGAGTGCAGACAGCGGCCGCGGCGTCAGGGGTGCCGCTTCCAGCAGCACCCCCTGGTGCACGGCGTCGTCACCGAGCAGCCGGTCGATTTCCTGCGGGCTGACCAGTTCGAGCGGGTAGGGCAGGTCCGCATCCTCGGCGATTTCAAGCCGCAACAGCGCATTGCGCGTGGCCTTCAGGCCGGTGATGCGGCGCGCCGGATTGTCGATCGCGGCACGCACGGTATGCAGTCCGTACAGATGGATGGTGTCCGGGGCGACGCGGTCCGTGTAAAGCGCGCCCTTGCGCGCCGGCAGGTCGCGTTTGCTCTTCGGTTGCGCCGGTGGCAGGCCCTGCTGCTCCCGCTTGGCGTCGCGGTGGGCGCGGCGCAGCTTGGCGTAATGGGTATCGCGGTTGGAACCGGGCGCGCCGGCGTCGTCATCTTTGCTCATGGCGCGCTTATACGCCAATTGCGCAGCGGTGCAATCGGCACTGTCGCCACTGGTTTTGCCGGAACGCGGGGAGGATGATTTTGGCGGGCCGCGAGCTGGTCCGGAAGAAGTGTCGGTTTTTGTTCCAATCCTTGTTGACACGGGAACCGCGCGCCGTCATAACGCCGACCGCGGAAGGGGCTTTTCAAACCAATTGCCCGGCCCGCAAAGCCTGATATGTTCGGGCTGTCCATCTTGGATGCATGACCCTGACGGTTGAACTGGAGGGATGCCCGAGTGGTTAAAGGGGACGGACTGTAAATCCGTTGGCTTCGCCTACGTTGGTTCAAATCCAACTCCCTCCACCACCGTCGCGGGGTCGTGAATGCGGGTATAGCTCAATGGTAGAGCAGCAGCCTTCCAAGCTGAATACGCGGGTTCGATTCCCGCTACCCGCTCCAAATCAAGCCATAGCCAAATCAACCAATTGATTGCATTCATCTTTTCTGCGGTTCAACAATCCAGCCAGTTCCGGGTTTCCAGGTGATTTGCGATTGGCGCATCTCGCGCCCGTCGTCGGCGATTGTGCACCACACATTCAGGCCATCGCCAAGCCTCGTTCGAGGGTTCGAGTGGCCGGCAAACTTCCCGGCAATCAAGATCCCCAATGGTTCCTCAACTTCGGTCACGGCTCCTTCAATCACAGGTCATCGAGCGCACAGACCGACCGCGCGGTGGTTCTCCACAGATTCGCATGGTCGCGAGTCCAGCAGGGCAGGACGGTCCTCTCACAGACGATCAGTGGTCCGAACTCTGGGAACGCCGTTTTCGCCAGCACATCCTGCGCGCAGCTCCCGAAGAACAGTCGCGGAAATACCGAGATACTTATTGCAACTCGCATCCGTCATCATGCGTGGCGCCGCTGGCGTTTGAGAGTGTCAACTGGTCAGACGATCTTGTCCGCTGGTTCGGGCTGCTTGGCGGGTTCCGGGCACCTTGGTGGGACACTGCAAGACGGTCGGCGCCGCCACCAAAATGGACAGTCAACTTGACATCGTCGGCTAATTGCTGAACGATCATTCAATAATTGCTTGGCCAAACAATGCTGCCTGGTGCTTGTCTTCAAGCGCCGGAAACCGCCGATTCATTCGTGGAGCACCTGGCCACATAATGTGCAGTCCCTTGAAGGAGCGCCCTTGAAGACTTCAGGATCATCATCCACTCGAGACTCCTCATCACGGCAGGATCGGTCTGCTGTCGCAGTGAAGTCCGTGAGCAAGGTTTTCGGTGCAGGCGCCCAGGCCTTTCGAGCGCTCGATGATGTCTCAGTGGATATCCGCCAGAACGAGTTCTTTACCTTGCTGGGACCTTCGGGCTGCGGCAAGACCACATTGCTGCGTCTGATTGCCGGCTTCGAGCAGCCCACCTCAGGCGAGGTGTTGCTCGACGGGCGGGACTTCTCCGGCAAGCCGCCATACCAGCGACCGGTCAACACGGTCTTCCAGAACTATGCCCTGTTCCCGCACATGACAGTTGCCCAGAACATTTCGTTCGGGCTTGAAATGCTGGGCCGCCCCAAGGACCGCATCAAGGCCGTTACGGAAGAAATGCTGCGGCTGGTTCAGCTCGAAGCGATGGCCGACAGGCGCATTACCCAGATATCGGGCGGTCAGCAACAACGTGTTGCGCTGGCGCGAGCATTGGCGCCGCAGCCCAAGGTGCTGTTGCTCGACGAGCCTTTGTCCGCACTCGATTTGCAGCTGCGCAAGGAAATGCAACTGGAACTCAAGCGGCTGCAGACCGATACCGGAATCACCTTCGTCTTCGTCACGCATGATCAGGACGAGGCGCTGACGATGTCGGACCGGATCGCGGTGATGAACCGGGGGGAAATCCTGCAGGTCGGGACGCCCCGCGAGATATACAACAAGCCCCAGCACCGGTTTGTCGCCGGCTTCGTCGGCGAGATAAATCTGCTGCCGGCAGAAACGACGGGCGTGAACGAGTTTTCTATCGCCGGAGGCGGTTGTCTGCGATCCAGCGAGGCGGCGCATGTCCCGGTTGGCGGGCAAGCCGTGCTAGCGGTCCGGCCTGAATGTATCGCACTTTCGGAGCCGTCGGACGGAAGTCTGACCGGCGTCATCACCAACGTCGTGTATCACGGCACCGACACGATCTTTCATTTCAAGCTGGCTGATGGCCAGGAATTGCGCGCGAGATCCCAGAACAACGCTGCACGGGTTCAGACATTTGCCACCGGAGATCAGATCGGCTGGTCGGTCGATCCCGCCTCGGTTTCGGTTCTGGCTGATGATCCATCATGACCCGTGCCGGCAAACATACCCTGTTTCGCATCCTGCTGATTGGACCTGCACTGCTGGCGATCACCGTTTTCATGATCGTACCGCTTTTGCTGATGGCCTACATCTCATTTCGGGGCAGGGATTATTCCGGCGGCGTTCTGTGGGATCAGTTCAGCGCTGAAGCCTATGTCAGGCTGTTCTTTGAACGCGAACTCGACGGTTCTCTGGCGCTCAATCTCAACTACATGTTCATCATTCTCAGGTCGGTCTGGCTGTCATTTGTGACAATGGTGATCTCGCTTGCCGTCGGGCTGCCGGTAGCGATGTTCATGGCTACCCGGGACGCGAAGTGGAAAGCCGTGCTCGTGTTCATGGTGACACTGCCGTTCTGGACCAATCTTCTTGTCCGGAACTACGCGTGGATCCTGTTGTTGCGCGATCACGGGACGATCAATTCGACCCTGATATGGCTTGGGATCATCTCCGAACCCTTGCCGCTGTTGCACAATTCCTTTGCCGTTGCCGTGGGGCTGACCTACTCGTTCCTGCCGTTCATGGTGTTGCCGATCTATGCGAGCCTCGAGAAGATCGATCTTCGGCTCGTCGAAGCCTCGTTCGATCTTTATGCCAATCGTTGGCAGACGATGCGGCGGGTCATACTGCCGCTTGCCTATCCGGGAATCGTGGCAGGCTGCGTCCTCGTTTTCGTTCCCGCGCTCGGCTCCTACATTACGCCGGAATTGCTTGGCGGCGGCAAGACGCTGATGATCGGCAACCTGATCGGATTTCAGTTTGGCGCTGCGCGCAACTGGCCCTTCGGTGCGGCGCTGGGTCTGTTTCTGCTTGCGCTGGTTCTCACCTCGCTGTGGCTTTATGCGCGACGCTATCGCGGTGAGCTGGAGGGGGGCAGATGAGACTCAATCCATTCCGCAGACGCGCGTTTCCCGGCGATGCCCGCCATTGGCCGGGTCTGTTTACTGCCACCGCGGTGTTCTTTGCCTATGTCTACCTGCCGATCCTGATCCTGATTGCGCTGTCTTTCAACGAGAACCGGACCGTGACCGTCTGGACCGCCTTTTCGCTCGACTGGTACCGGATGGCCTTTGCCAACCGCGATATCGTCGGCGCGGCAACCAACTCCCTGATCATCGCTTCTGTTGCCTCGGTGAGTTCGACGACGCTGGCGACGCTGGCAGCACTCCGGATGGCGAGCAATGACCGGTTTCTGGGCAAGACGGGCATAAATGCAGTGTTTGCATTGCCGATCACGGTTCCGGAAATTGTGCCTGCTGTCGCGACCCTGATGTTTTTTGCCAGCCTTGGTTTTACCTTCGGGCTCGGCACCGTGATCATAGGGCATATCGTGTTTTGCATCCCGTTCGCCTATCTGCCCATCCGGGCGCGGCTCGAGGGGATGGATCCCAATATCGGAGAGGCAGCGGCTGACCTCTACGCCAACCCGGTCCAGGCATTCTGGCGAGTGACCTTGCCGCAGCTCATTCCCGGCATTCTTTCGGGGCTTGTGCTGGCTTTCATCATCTCGCTGGATGATTTCGTGACGACCTTCTTCCTTGGCGGGGCGGGGTCAACGACCTTGCCCATCTATATTTTTGGGTTGGTAAGGACCGGCGTCACCCCGGAGGTCAATGCGATCTCCTCGCTGATGCTGCTCCTGTCCCTCTCACTTGTCTCCCTGTCCCTTTTCCTGGGACGGGATCAGAACCGGAAAAACGGGCCCGGATGAGACGTCAAGCCCGCAAACAACTGGAGCAGATCATGACCAAGACCAACAGGGTAGGACCACATACAGCCGGAATGCTGATGGCATCGGCTATTTCGCTTGGCGCCATGACCGGCGGCGCGCTGGCTGACGGCGAACTCAATCTCTACAACTGGTCGAACTATTTTTCGCCAGAATTGCTGGAGCGCTACGAAAAGGAGACCGGGACCAGGGTCACCGTCGACAATTACGCCTCCGAAGAGGACCTGCTGGCAAAGCTGCAGGCTGGCGGCGGCGGCTATGACGTGATTTTCCCCGGAACCACAACGCTCGGCGTGATGGTTGAGAAGGGCATGCTGGCCAAGATCGACGTCAACCAGATGGAGAACTTCAAGAATCTCCTGCCGGCATTCACCACCATCGCCGGCGATGAAGACCGCACATATTCGGCGCCCTACATGTGGGGCACGACCGGCTTTACCTACGATCCCGCAATGGTTCCGGGCGGCAAGCTCGAGGACAGTTGGAAGGCGATTTTCGAGCCGGCTGACGAGCTCAAGGGCAACATCGCCATGCTCAACGAGATGTCGGATGTCTGGAATGCGGCTGCCTATTACACCGGGGTCAGCAAGTGCACCGAAGATCCGGCCGAGGCCCAGAAGATCCTCGACGTTTTGATGGCCCAGAAGCCTCATGTGAAGCTTTATTCCAATGATGGGACCATCGACCGCATGATCGCCGGCGAAGTTGCCGTTCACATGCAGTGGAACGGCGCGGCGCACCGGGTCAAGGCGGAGAAGCCGAATGCCGTCTATGTCTATCCCGCGGAAGGCACCACCTTCTGGACCGATGTCATCGCGGTGCCGAAGGATGCGCCGAACCTCGAAGAGGCAAAGGCCTTTGTCAACTGGATGATGTCGCCCGAGGTCGCTGCGGCTGCCTCCAACTACACCGGCTATTCGAATGCCGTGGCGGGTTCCGGAGAATTCCTCAAGGATGATCTGAAGGCGGATCCGGCGGTCAATACCCCGGCCGAATACAATGACCGGCTGCGCGCTTTCGAGAATTGCTCGCCGGCCTCAAAAGATCTGCGCGAGAAGGTTTGGACGAAGCTCAAGTCATGATCCGAAGTTGCAACAATAGGGCTGGGGCGTTCGTTCGCTCCGGCCCTTTTGCTTTCTATTCGTCCGGATGTTCGCGAGACCGGACAACACGTTCGGGATCCTCGAAGTCCAGGTTGCAGCAGATGCGGTAGGCTTCGAGCAGCTCCGCATCCAGTTTGCCGCGCTTGTGGAAATACATCGCAGCGCCGTACCGGTGCATTCCCGACCCCGGTTCGCCCAGCGGCAGCCACAACAGGCCAAGCTGCTTCCGATCCTGTTCGTTTTCGGCCTCGATCGCCGAATTCATATCATTGTTCATCGTGTTGCTCTGCGTTCCTGGCCTCGTGTCTGATCCAATGCATTCGCACGCCGCCCATCCCAGCTTGGCTGCAAAAGAGCGCTCTTACCCTTTGATGTGAAGCATGTACGCTGTCGCTCACTTGCAACGAGCTGAACGTGCCACGCATCAGTGGTCTGCAGGCGGCGTGGCGGTGCGGCGCGGGTGTGCAAAGAACGGTTTGTCGACCAGCTTGCAGCGCACCATGCGGCGTTGCCAGCGGATTTCCTTCTGCAGATAGATCTCGACCCAGAGATCGTCGGTGACCGACTGTCCATAGGGCGCGTCGAGCCAGGCATAGGCGATATTGCGCTTGCAGGTCGGCGACCACAGTGCTGAGGTGACCATGCCTACTTCGCGGTTCTTCCGGTGATAGACCAGCGCATTATGGGCGGGCTTGTCGCGCTCGATCTCGATCGCGACAAGCTTGCGTCGCGGCGTCTGTTTTGACAGGTCGACAAGGGCGCGGCGGCCGTTGAAATGCGGCTTGTCGAGCGCCACCAGCCACTCAAGGCCGAGCTCGTAGGGGGTGTTGGCCCGGTCCGCTCTGAGCACGGTCTGAGCCGAGAGGAAATCCACCTTGGGCAGCAGGAACCCGGCCTCGATGCGGGCCATCTCGAGCGCTTCGTAACCGATGACACGCAGGCCGCGAAGCTTTCCGGCACCCATCAGCGCGTCCCAGACCTTCAACGCATCAGCAGGCCTGATCCAGAGCTCGTAGCCGAGATCGCCGGTGAAGCCGGTGCGCGAGATGGTGACAACGGAGCCGGCTATTTCAAATCCGGCGATCCCGAAAGTCTTGAGTGTCTCGATGCCCGCAAGCCCCAGATCCTTGAGCAGGGCGCAGCTTGTCGGACCCTGCAACGCCAGACCTGCGATATCGCGGGTGACATCGCTGATGGAAACATCAAAGCCCCAGGCAATATCTTCGAGCCAGGACAGCTGAGGCTCCTGGCAGCAGAGCCGGAATTCGGTCTCTGACAGGCGGAAGACCGTTCCGTCATCAACGACGTTGCCGTCCTCGTCGCACCAGATGCAGTAGGCGACCCGGCCCGGCTTGAGCTTGCGAATGTCGCGTGTCACCAGCCGGTTGACCACGGTCTCCGCATCGGGGCCGGTGATCGCGTATTTGCACATCGGAGAAATGTCGAACAGCGTCGACTGATTGCGGATGGCGAAATATTCGAATTCGACATTGTCGAGCACCGAAGGGGAGGCGTAGCCCATCCAGTTGACCCAGGACTGCTGGCGGTTATGGGCGACGAGGCGTTCATGAAAGGGGCCGGGTTCAAGCCCGAGGGCGACCTGCGCGATTGGTTTTGCCTTGGTAGCCATCTCAGTGTCCCCCGTCGCGAAGTGCTGTGCGCGCTGCATTGAAGCCGGGAGCGCCGGAAATGTCGCCTCCGGGATGGGCGCCTGCGCCGCAAAGATAGACGCCCTTGACCGGCATGCGGTATTGGGCCGCTCCATCGAACGGCCGCAGCATCAGGAGCTGGTCGACCCGCAACTCGCCGTGGTGCCAGTGCCCGCCCGACGCGCCGTAACCGGTTTCGATGTCGACGGGCGACATCACGCGGCTTCCGGTGATACCGGAGGACAGGCCGGGAAGGGCATCTTCCAGAGCCGCCATAACCGAGCGTGCGAGTTTTGACTTGGAGTCATCGGTCCAGCCACCTTTGAGATCATGAGGCGTGAACTGTGCGGTGACGCAGAGCCGTTTGGCTGCGGCATCATAGGTTGCTTCGAACACTGGACGTTCCGGCATTTCGCCATATTTGGCCGCATTGAAGGCTGTCTCGATCACCTCCATGGTGGGCGCGAACACCAGTCTCTGACCATGCTCGATCTTGCCGCCATGGTGAAGCGGCGGCATTTCTCCAATATCGAAATCGAGACGGCTGACCATGCCTTTGGATGCCATGTTACGGCAGCGCCGGACGAACTCGCCATCGAGATGCTCGACACCCAGCAGCGTCATCAGCGTGAACTTGGGCGAGGCGTTGGAGAGCACCAGGGGAGCCGCGATCTCCTCACCGGAGTGAAGCCGTACGCCTGCCGCCTTGTCCTGATCGACCAGAATTCTTGCCACGGGTGCACCGGTGCGGATTTCGCCGTCGGCGCTGGTCACGCAATGGCTCAGGGCCTTGACCAGAGCGTCCGGACCGCCTTCGGGCATCACCCTCAGGCCATGGCCGTGAGAGGATTGTGAAGCCATGCGATAAAGCAGTGAGAGCACTGTGCCGGGCGAGCGCGGCCCCATTGCGCCGCCAAGCGTGGCGTCCATGGCGAGGACACCCGCCAGTGGCCCGTCGCCGATTTCGTCGTTCAGCAGATCCCAGGCGTTGGACAGGATGATGCGCAAGAGGTCGCGCATTTCGGTCTTGCCGAGCAGGCGCATCTTCAACGCCATCCTGGCCAGTCCGGCCATTTCACCAAAACTTGCCTTGCCGAGGCCCGGCGGGGATTGCAGCATCATCACGCCGAGCGCCTGTGCCTGTCGGCCAAGGCGGGCATGAAAGGTGGCGTAGTCGTGTTCCGTGATGGCATCGGTGCCGCTTACCTGTCCGCCAATGATACTCAACGGTGCTCCTTCGGAGGAAATTGCGAGCGTCTCGACCGGCTTTGCGCCGTGGAGCCGTTTCTGGTCCAATTGCAGCACCCTGGCGATTTCCGGCCGAAGCGCGTAGGGCTGGGGGGCGACCCGAAAGTCCGGGTCGCCGAGCATGCCGCCCAAATGGTCACGGGCTTCCAGCACCAGCACCTTCTTGCCCTTGCGCGCAAGCACGGCGGCGGCAACGAGACCATTATGGCCGGCGCCGATGACGATGGCGTCGTAGCGCGCGCTCATGCCGACATCCCCATGTCGATCTTGTGGCCGAGATCGCTCAGCACCTCACGCGCGGCATTGGCGCCGGGCGCGCCCATGACGCCGCCGCCAGGATGGGTGGAGGAACCGCACATGTAGAGCCCCTTGATTGGCGAGCGGTACTGGGCATAGCCGGGCACCGGACGGTTGAACAGCAACTGGTCGAAAGTGAGCTCCCCCTGGAAGATGTTGCCCTCGGTCAGGCCAACCTGATCCTCGATGTCCTTCGGCGTGCGGATCTCCTTGTGGACGATCAGCTTGCGGAAGTCCGGGCTGTGGCGCTCGATCTTGGAGATCACGGTTTCGGCGAAGGCCTCGCGATTTGTGTCGTCCCATTCGCCGTTCGCCAGCTCATAGGGCGCGTATTGCACGAAGATTGTGGCGTAGTGCTTGCCGGGTGGGGCCATGGTCGGGTCGATCTGGGTCGGGATCAGGAAATCGACATAGGGGCTGGCCGACCATTTGCCGTCCTTCCAGTCGTCATAGGCGCGTTCGATCTCTTCCATGTCATCAAGGAAATGCAGGTCTCCGCGCAGGAACGAAGCGTCCTTGGGCGCGCCGGTGAAGCTCGGCATGCCATCGAGCGCCACGTTGAGCTTTCCCGACGAACCGCGGAAGCGGTAGCGTTTCACACCCTTGACGAACTCCTGTGGCAGTTCCTTCTCGTCGGTGTGATCGACAAAGGTGCGGCGCACGTCCATGCCTGAGACAACCGTTTCGGCGTAGAGTTCGTCGCCGTTTTCGAGTGCCACGCCACGGACTTTGCCATCCTTGATGATGAAGCGGTCAAGGCCGGAACCGGTGCGGATCTCGCCGCCCGAAGCTTCGAACGACCGGGCCATGGCCTGGGTGATCGAGCCCATGCCGCCGCGGGCAAAGCCCCAGGCGCCGATGGCACCGTCAACCTCGCCCATGTAGTGGTGCAAGAGCACATAGGCCGTGCCGGGCGAGTAGGGGCCGAGTCCGGTGCCGATGATGCCGGAGCCGGCGATATAGGCCTTGATCATCGGGGTCTCGAAGTACTGGTCGAGATATTCGGCGATCGACATTGTCCAGAAGCGGACGGTTTCAGCCATCTCGCGCGGCCCCAGATTGTGAAACCTCTTGAGGATGTAGAGCAACTCCGAGATGTCGCGGGGCTTGACCGAAGCCGGGTCCGGTGCGGTGCGCAGGAGCAGCGGCTTGATGAACTTGCACTGGCGCATCACCGCGCGGGAATAGCGCTCATAGCCGTCGGCGTCGCGGGGAGAGTGGCGGATCAACTCTCTGCGCAGCGCATCATGGTCGGACATGTAGGCGAAGTAGTCGCCTTTCGAGTTGAACACGCCGCCGCCCTCGTAGGGGATGACCTGAAGGCCGTGCTTGGGCAGCTCCAGCGCCCGGATGATCTCGGGCCTGAGCAGCGAGCAGACATAGGAGCAGTTCGAATAGGTCCAGCCTGGCGTCAGCGACAGGCTGACCGCCGCGCCGCCAACGTGGTTTTCCTTCTCGACGATCAGGGTCTTCAAACCGGCCCGCGCCATGAAACAGGCGGCGGTGAGACCGTTGTGCCCGGCGCCTGCGATAATCGCGTCATATTTCATGGCCTGCTCCAGTTACAAAAAAACCGAAGCTAGAATAAACTGAGCGTTCAGTCAAAAAAATGTTCTGTCATCTTTTCGGATGGTGGGATAGACAACGCGTATGACGCCTCAGAAAGATGTCCGGAAAGTCTCACCGACCAGCAGTCGCACGCAGGCTCGGGTTATCGAAGCCGTGGTCGAAGTAATCGCCCGCCATGGGATCAGCGGAACGACCTTTGCCAATGTTTCGGCCGCAGCGGACGTCTCGCAGGGTGTGTTGGTCTTCCATTTCAAAAACAAGGACGGTCTGCTGGCCGAGACGCTGTCGAGGCTTCTGCAGGAGTATGGTCATGCCTGGCACGATGCGATGTCAGCCGACGATCCGCTTGAACGGATCCTCGGCCTCATCCGGGTTGACCTGAGCCCGGAGATCTGCAGCCAGAAAATGCTGGCCCTTTGGTTTTCGTTCTGGGGCGAGGCCGGCGCCAAGCCGCTCTACAACAAGATCTGCGTCGAGGCCGAGAAAGAGCGCCATCAGGCAATGCTGGAAAGCTGCCGGGAGCTTGTTGAGACCGGTGGCGGCCCAGACCCGGTGTTGCTGACCAATTCAATCGATGCCTTCACCGACGGACTCTGGCTTCAGATGCACATGCAGAGCCAGCCGATCACCAGGATAGAGGCGCTGGAATCAGCAAAGTCACACCTGCGTCTACTTGTTCCGCAACACGCGCATCGGTTCTGAACCGGTCGGTCATCGCTTCCAGGGCCATGTCGGATTCTCCGCGTTCCTGCATGCGCGCGGAGGGTGATCAATATCTTGGTGAGAGGGGATGTCGAGCCCGCCGTCTGTCGCCGCAAGCCTCCTCCGACGTTTGCGAAAACCGATCGTAGATGATGACGCTGTTCCCCGTTATTGAATGAACGTTCAACAAATTTGTTGCATTGTCGGATCATTCCGCCAATAATTCGGCAATCGCGAACGAGTGAGGAACACGATCCATAATGACGGATGGCAATCCCGATTCGACAGCAACGGCGCATTCCGCACATCCTCAGGATGAGGTCGCGCCGGAGTATGACGACACCGCGATACGCTTTCTTGAGGCGCTGTGGGGCGAGGGTTTTCTGTCGCCAGGCGGGCCCGACGAGGTTCGCCGAGTGGTGGCGGATCTGGACTTCAGCGGCAAGCGGGTGCTCGATCTCGGCTGCGGGTCGGGGGGGATCACTCTGTTCCTGGCCCGCGAATACGAGCTTGCCGAGATAGTCGGCTTTGACGTCGAGCAGCCGGTCGTCGACCTGGCGACGGAACGTGCCGCGCAGCAGGGACTTGCAGATCGGGCGCGCTTCGTACGCGGCGCCCCCGGACCCTTGCCGTTTCCTGCCGAGAGCTTCGACATCGTGTTCTCCAAGGATGCGCTCGTACACGTGGCCGACAAGGAAGCGCTGTTTGCGGACATTCATCGTGTGCTCAGGCCTGCCGGGCTGTTTGCCGCGAGCGACTGGCTCACGTCACATGACGGAGAACCATCCGAGGCGATGCGAGTCTATCTGG
The DNA here is from genome assembly GCF_024105735.1 of Parahoeflea alexandrii. Lineage (GTDB taxonomy): Bacteria > Pseudomonadota > Alphaproteobacteria > Rhizobiales > Rhizobiaceae > Hoeflea > Hoeflea alexandrii. The sequence continues at coordinate 799,078 of NZ_JAAAML010000003.1, forward strand.
AAGCCGAGGGGCTGAGCTTCGGCATGGCGTCGGCGTCTCGCTATGAGGGCGCGATGAAGCAGGCGGGTTTCGTCAATGTGCGGACAGTCAACCGCAATGCCTGGTACCGCGGCGTCGCGCAGCTCGAGCTCGAGCGGCTCAAGGGACCCCTGTACCAGCCGGTCGCAGAAGCAGTCGGCTCGGACTATGTCGACAAGAACATCACGACATGGAGCGCGATGCAGGTCGTGCTCGATAGCGGCGAGCATTGTCCCACTCATGTTTTCGGTATGAAACCTTAGACTGACGCTCTTGCGATCAGGGAGAATCAAATTGAGCCAGTCAGACAAGAGAGAAAACCCGGCTCCGCATACACAGGCTGCGGAAGCATCAAGGCGGCGTGAGCCCAAGGCTTTGCGTCGCGAGCAACTCATCAATGCCACGATAGATTCGCTGGCAAAGCGGGGCTATGCGGCCACGACACTGGCGGATGTGGCCGACGGGGCCGGCTTGTCACGCGGCATCGTGAATTTCCATTTCACCAGCAAGGACAATCTGCTGAGCGAAACCATTAGGCACTTGCAGGACGAGTACACGGCCAACTGGATGGCCATGGTGAGCAAGGCCAAGAGTGACACCGCCTCGCAGCTGCTTGCACTGGTGACGGCCGATCTTGACCGCAAGATCTGCACGCATCGCAAACTTGCGGCTTGGTTCGCACTGATCACCGAGGCCAAGTCCCGGCCGAACTATCAGAAGCTCGCCTGGGAGCGGGATGACAAGTACCGCACCACGCTGACAACGATCTGCCGCAGGGCAAAACAGGAGGCGGGCTACCTCTACGATTCACAGAGCACCGGGGATGCGATTTACGCAATGCAGGAGGGCCTGTGGTTGCGAATGATGCTCTTTGGCAAGGACTACAAGCGCGAGACCGCGCTGAAGGTCGTTCTTGATATGCTTTGCACGATATTTCCCAGGCACTTCGCAGATGACGGAACACCGTTAATTGTCCACGCAGAAGACGAATGAAGGAGATAGGAATGACAACTAGAACAACATCCAGAGGGTTGGTTTTCAGTTTCGCTGCCGCGCTTTCGCTCGGCGCCGCTCCCATGGTCGCATCCGCGGCAGATGGTGAGCTCACGGTCTTCGACTGGGCCGGCTATGAGGATCCCGCGTTCCATCCCGCCTATGCGGAAAAGCACGGAACGTCGCCGACCTTCGCGTTCTTCGGCGACGAGGATGAAGCATTTCAGAAACTTCGCACCGGTTTCAAGGCCGATGTGGCTCATCCCTGCTCGCAGAACGTCACGAAATGGCGGGACGCCGGCATGCTCAAGCCTCTCGATACCTCGCGCATTCCCGAGTGGGACAACATCCTGCCCGGCTTCAAGACCATGCAGGATCTTATGACGACTGAGGACGGCAGGGCCTGGCTTGTGCCATTCGAATGGGGCAACACCGCGGTCACTTACCGGACCGACAAGGTGAACGAATCCGAGATCCAGTCGCTCAAGGCCTTTGCGGACCCCAAGTTCAAGGATCGCGTCTCGATCCCCGACAATGTTGATGATGCCTATGCGCTGGCGTCTCTCGCAATCGGCGTGACCGACTGGTCGGGCATGACCGATGAGCAATTCGAGAAGGCCTCGGCGTTCCTGCGAGAGGTGCACCAGAATGTCCGTATCTACTGGACCGACAACACCGAGCTGAGCCAGGCGATGGCCGGCGAGGAGGTGGATCTGGCTTGGGCGTGGAACGAAACCGCGACCACCCTGCAGGCCGATGAAGTGCCGGTGGCAATCAAGAAGGACACCAACGAGGGGCTGTCGACATGGGTTTGTGGCTACGTGCTGCTGGAAGGCGGCGAAGGCAGCGAGGACAAGGCCTATGACTACCTCAATGCCACCCTTGCTCCGGAGGTTTCCTCCTACATCGTCACCGAATGGGGCTACGGCCACGGCAACGCCAAAGGCATGGCCGCCATTGACGCCGAAACACTCAAGGGCGCTGGGTACGATGACGTGGACTCGTTCGTCGACAAGACGCTTTTCCAGTCTCCGGTCCCGGTGGAACTGAAGCAGAAAATGATCGCTGAATTCGAGAAGATCAAAGCCGGATACTGATCACGATATTCACAATCAGAACTCGAAAAAGGCGCCGGCAAATGGGCGCCTTTTTTGTCCCCTGAGCAGCTCGGGCGAAGGTTCCGGTCAGCCCTGCATGACGATGAACGCATCCCGGTCGTAAGTGATCCGGATGTCCGAACCGACCGGGATATCGTCAGCCCCGAAGTCGTTGGTCTCGACGATCGACAGGTGCTGGTTCTGTCCCTCTATGTTCACCGCGAGCGAAGTTACCTCTCCAAAGTAATTGCGGTCGGCGACCTTGCCGGTGACGATGGGATCGGCGGTTTCGCCTTCCCAGACGATCCGCAGGCGCTCCGGACGGATCCCGATGATCGCCTTCGCGGGGTCGGAGATTGTCTTGCCTGCGAGATGTCCGGTAATGTCACCGATGCCGGGCAGCGTCGCGGCAAAGTTCTTGCCGTTGACCGAAAGGTGGGACGAGGTCAGGAAATTCATGCCGCCGAGGAAGTCGGCGACCTGCCTTGTGGCGGGGTTCTGGTAGATCTCCTTGGGTTCGGCGATCTGGGCAATCTGACCTCCGAACATCACCGCGATCCTGTCCGACATGCTCAGTGCTTCATACTGGTCATGCGTGACCAGCACGAATGTGATGCCGATCTGGCGTTGCAGATGCCTGAGTTCCACCTGCATCTGTTCGCGCAGGTTCTTGTCGAGTGCCGAAAGCGGTTCATCCAGAAGCAGGACCTTCGGGCGCATCACAAGCGCCCGGGCAAGGGCCACCCGCTGCCGCTGTCCACCGGAGAGCTGATTGCCCATTCTCGGACCAAGCTCCGACAGTTCGACCTGGTCGAGGGCTTCCTTGACGCGCTTCTCTTCTTCCGCGCGCCCCAGCCTGAGCCGCTTGAGGCCATAGGCGATGTTCTCTGCAACATTGAGATGGGGAAAAATTGCGTAACTCTGAAACACCATGTTGGTGGGTCTGAGGTTCGGCGGAATCCCCGCCATGGATCTGCCGCCGATCAGGATTTCTCCCGAGGATGGGTCGTCGAATCCACCGATCATCCGCAGCAATGTGGTCTTGCCACAACCGGAGGGCCCGAGAAGCGAGAAAAACTCGCCTTCACCAATTGTTGCATTCAGCGTGTCGAGCGCTCGGAAGGTGCCGAAGTTCTTGTCGACATTTCGGATCTCGATCATCGGGGAGGTGGTCATGGCGTTGGGGCCTGGCTGGTTTGTGTCTGGGGTAGTGTCGCATGGTCCGTCATGGGCGGAGCTCCATTTTGCGTTCCGCCCGGCGCCGGAAGATTTCTGCCGCCGTGAGCAGCACAAGCGACGCAGCAATGAGAATGGAGCCGAGCGACAGCACGTTCGGAAGCTTGGCGGCAAACCTCAACTGACCCCAGATGTAGACAGGCAGGGTCGGCTCGGTGCCGCTCAGGAAAAATGCGAGGATGAACTCGTCGAGCGATATGGTGAAGGTGACCAACAGACTGGAGACGATCGACGGCGCAAGCATCGGCAGTGTTACCCGCCTGAGCGTGCCAAAGGATGTTTCTCCCAGATCGCGCGAGGCCTCCTCCATGCTGGGATCAAATCCCTCAAATCCCGAAACCAAGACCGTGACCGAATAGGGAAGGCAGATGAGCAGATGCCCCAGGATCACAGTGACGAGCGACAGTTGCAGCCCGAGGCCGAGCAGGACCACCAAGAGCGATATGGCGATGATGATCTCGGGCAGGATCAGGGGCGCCATGATAAGGGCGCTGGCCGGGCCCTTGCCGCGGAATCGATGGCGGGTAATGGCGCGCGCGGCGCAGATTCCCAGAACCGTGCTCAAGACCGCCGCGCTCACCCCGACAATCAACGAGTTCCAGGCTGCACCCTGCATGGCAGCATTTCCAGCCAGGGATTCGTACCATCTGAAGGTGAACCCGACCAGGGGAAGCTTCGGCGTCGCGGAATCATTGAAAGAGAAGACCGGAAGCAGCAGCACCGGAAAATACAGGATCGCTACGTAGAGTATCACATAGACCGCGAGCAGCCGCCTGGGCGAGGGAAGGAACCTCATTTGAGCAGCCTCTTGAGGCCGGCAAGTGCCAGGACGATTGTGCCTGCAACCAGCGAAACGATGATCATGGTGCTCACGGCCAGCGCCGCGCCGAGCGGCCAGTTCGAGGCCCTGCCGAACTGGACCTGAATGGCGTTGGCGATCATGACGCCGTCCTTGCCGCCGACAAGTTTCGGCGTGACATAGTCGCCAACCGTCGGGATCATCACGATCATCAGGGCTGCGATGATGCCTGGTATGGTCAACGGCAGCGTTATGCGAAGAAATCTTCGCACGGGTCCATCGCCCAGATCGGCTGCGGCCTCCAGCAGAGACCGGTCGAGCTTCTCGAGCGAGACGAACAGCGGCAGGATCGCAAACGCGGCCCAGCTGTGCGCAAGCGTGATGATCACCGCGTTGACATTGTAGATCAGCGAACTCAACGGCTCGGTGATCACGCCGAGATGCATAAGGCCGGTGTTGAGCACGCCCTTGTAGCCGAGGATCACCTTCCAGGACAGGATCCGCAACAGATAACCGGACCAGAACGGTACGGTGATGATGAACAGCCAGAGCCCCTTGTAGCGACCGCCATAAAAGGAAACGAACCAGGCGATCGGATAGGCCAGCACGACGGTGACGAAGGCAACTGTCACCGAGATGAACAAGGAGCGCATCAGAAGGTCGCGATAGATCGGTTCGGTCAGCGCCGCCCTGTAGTTTTCGAGCGTGAACGTACGGTCGATGGTCAGGTAATCCTGCGACCAGAAGCTGTTTGCGACAATGACGATGATCGGCCCGATCAGCAGCAGCATGGCGTAAAGCAAAGGCGGGGAGATCGTCAGCCAGCCCTTGCCTGTTTCCGAGCGGAGGAACCGGGAGATCGATTCTCGACCGGTGCGCTGGACTGGCAGGATGGGGGCAGACGGATCCAAATTCAGTTCCTCGATTTGGCCGGGAATTCCGGTCGTAACGATCCCGCATTCGGGGTCCTGTTGCGATCGGAACGACCGCATCGGCACCCTTCAATAGGAAGTCAAAAGGCAGTTGAATGCAAGCCGTTTTTCTGCCAAATTGATTGAACAGCCATTCAATAACAGCTCCATCTGGCGCAGCGGGCTGTTGAAAAGTCTGGCGCCCGACAAATCCTCCGGAAAGTCCGCATCATGCCCGAAACGCACAACAGGATGTTTGAAAAGGCCACCCAGGATGCCGCCGATCACCTGATCCAGCCATGGCCCTCGGCGGGCTCTGTTGGCGCAGAAGCTCGCGGCATGCTTGGCTCGGGCGAGGGGGTTTATGTCCATGACGACAGGGGGCGCAAGCTGATCGATGGTCCGGCGGGGATGTGGTGCACCAATGTCGGGCATCGCAACGAGGCGCTGGCTGACGTGCTCAAGGAACAGGCGATGGAGTTGTCCTACAACTCACCCTGGTACACCTCCAACGAGCCGTCGGCGGAACTGGCCCGGCGCATTGCCGGTCATGCGCCCGGCGACCTCAACCATGTGTTTTTCACGACAGGCGGATCGACGGCGGTGGAGAGCGCTCTGCGGTTTGCGCAATTCTACAACAATGTCCGCGGTCTGGAAGGCAAGAAGAAGATCATCTGCCGTGATGGCGGATACCACGGCAGCACCTACCTGTCTGCGACCCTGAACGGCAGCCAACGGTCGAGGAACTGGATGGACTTTGCCGATGAACTCACCATTCGCCTGTCTTGCCCCGATCCGTTCCGTCGTCCCGATGGAATGAGCATCGAGGATTTCAGGGATCAACTGGTCAGGGAATTTGCTGCTGCGGTGGACGAACACGGCGCCGAAAACATCGCAGCCTTTGTCGGTGAGCCGATCATGGCCTCGGGCGGCGTGATCGTTCCGCCGGATGGATATTTCAAGGCAATTCGCGAGATCTGCACGAAGCACGACATTCTGTTCATCGCCGATGAGGTTGTGACAGCCTTCGGACGGCTTGGCCACGTGTTCGCCTCCGAAGCCTGCTTCGACGTGGTTCCCGATATCATCACCTTTGCCAAGGGTGTGACGTCGGGATACTTTCCTCTCGGTGGGATGGTGGTTTCGGACCGCCTGCTTGAAGGACTCCGCGCCTCCAATCATCCCGAAGCGATGTATGCTCATGGTCTCACCTATTCCAGTCATCCGATCGGATGCGCTGTGGCCCTGAAGAACCTCGACATTCTCGAAGACGAGTTGCTTGAGTACACACGCGGGATCACGCCCTATTTTCATGAGAGGATGAAGGCGCTGGAAGAGCTCGAACTGGTCGGCGAAGTTCGCGGAATGGGACTGATGGCCTGCGTCGAATGCGTCGCGGACCGGGAAAGCCATAATCCTATCCGGCTGGACACGGAAGTCGGTGTCCGGATCGACCGCCATTGCCAGGAACTGGGCCTGCTGGTGCGGCCGCTGGTGCACATGTGCGTGATGTCCCCGCCGCTGGTGATCACCCGCGATCAGATCGACAGCATGGCCGATATTCTCCATGAAGGGATTTCACGGACCATGCGCGACTTGCGCCACGAAGGCATCTGGAATGGCTGAGACGTCGGGCGCGCTCCTGAGCCGGCGTCTGTCAGCGCGCTTGCATGGATTGCTTGCGCGCGCCGGTCGCATTGATGGTTGCGGCCGGTCGCGACCTTGCACTGACTGGAAACAGAAGGTGTGAGCTGGATCAGGTGCCCGTGGCCATCTCTTCATTCAGTCGGGCGACATCGTCTTCAGATGGCCGTTCGTCAAGTTTGCTGACCGGCAGCACCGCACGCAGATGATCGTGATGGCTGCGTACGCCGTACTCCAGATCGGAGAGATAGAAGCCCTTGAAGGCGCTCGAGTTCATGGCCTCGTTTGACCATTCGGTCAGCCGTACATCCTCGCCCATTGTTTCATTGTCGATACGGATGGCGAGCTTTCGCGCGAGCGTCTGCTGCCGGGTCTCATCCCGGTAGCGGTAGATCGAGCCACGCAGAAGCGTCTCTCCCGTCGACAAAGGAAACTCCTGATAAAACTGGACGAGTTCGGGTGTCACCGCAATCACCGCATTTGGGAACAAGCCGTAATAGACCCAGGCGCGCTTGAGGTGCTCGGGCATGTTCGGGCGCGGCTGCATGAGCTTGAGGTAATTGCGAACGCTCCAGCGCCGGCCGTTTTCGTTGCACTCGGCATAGGATCTCGACATGCCCCCGACAAAGGGCTCATCGAAATAGGACCGGCCGTACAGATCCTGAAGCGCGGGATGGGCCAGCGCCACGTGATAGCCTTCATTGTCGACGTCGCGTACCGATTTCCAGTTGACCTTGGACACCATCGTCCAGATCTCTCCTGCGGGAACCAGGCTGCTCATATCGAAGTGGACAGTCTCATCGGCGAACGGTGCGAACAGCTCGGCCACCGAGGCCTGCGAACCCGGCTCAAAGCGGACAAAGACAAACCCGTTCCATATTTCGGCTTCAAGCGGCTGCAGCCCGAATTCAACCTTGTCCAGTTCCGGGAAGGATTTCGGCCGCGCAGCTCCTCTCAGGGAGCCATCAAGATTGTAGACCCAGCCATGGAAAGGGCAGACCAGCGCGCCTTTGCAGGCACCTTTCTCATCGGCCACCACCCGGGCGCCGCGGTGCCGGCACATGTTGTGAAAGGCACGTACCTCGCCATCAGCCCCGCGCAGCACGAGCGCTCGTTCGCCGCACATGTCAAAGGCGATGTAGTTTCCAGGGTCCGGGAGATCTGACACATGGCAGGCAATCTGCCAGTGCCTGCGAAACAATTCCTGCTTCTCGAGCTCAAGGAACGCCTTGCTGTGGTAGGTCCAGCCTGGAAGGCCGCAACGATCCCAAGTCTCGGGGATGGGGATATCTCGGCTGGAAACGGGGCGGTTCATATGGCACCTGATTAATTTGAGTGAACACTCAGAAAATAGGTCGATGGCGTCGCGAGGTCAAGTCAAACCGCCTCAGGCGGCGGTTGCCGTCCGGGTTTTCTGACGATCCCGAAAATGGAAGGAGCAATCCGAAGCAACCGTCACAGGTCCGTTCCGAACCACCCGGACCAGCACCCGGGAGAGACGTACGGTCTCAGCTATAGAGGCGATGATGCTTCGGCGTGTGCGAGATCAGTGTAGAGGTGCCAATGGTCTTTCCCTGATTGAGATCATCAACCGCTACGACGTCCTGGCTATTGTCTCCTGTACCCTGGCTCCTGGCTCCCAGATCGGCAGCCTTTGCCTGTTCGGGGTGTAGAATCACCTTCCTTTGCCAAGCCGAGTACGCGGGTTCGCTTCCCGCTATCGGCTCCAGGGTTTCCGTAGTCGAAATCAAGAGTTCCGGTGGCCGCAATCGAGCCCTCGCAACGGCCTCGGCGGAATGCCGATGGGGCAGAATGCCACGGATCGGCGGCTTTCCGGGAGCCGAGATTTTTACTTGCGAAACAAGAGCGAAAGCCTTATGTCGCGTTGACTTCTCGCGGGATCAGGGTCTAACGCCTCCGGATCCACAGTCTGCCAACAGAATTACAGGATACAGGACTATGGCAAAGGGTAAGTTCGAGCGCAACAAGCCGCACGTAAACATCGGCACGATTGGTCACGTTGACCACGGCAAGACATCGCTGACGGCTGCGATCACCAAGTATTTCGGTGACTTCAAGGCCTACGACCAGATCGACGCAGCGCCGGAAGAAAAGGCCCGCGGCATCACCATCTCGACGGCTCACGTCGAGTATGAGACCGAAGCGCGTCACTACGCCCACGTCGACTGCCCCGGCCACGCCGACTATGTGAAGAACATGATCACCGGTGCGGCGCAGATGGACGGCGCGATCCTGGTGGTTTCGGCTGCCGATGGCCCGATGCCGCAGACCCGCGAGCACATCCTGCTTGCCCGTCAGGTTGGCGTTCCTTCGCTGGTCGTGTTCCTCAACAAGGTCGACCAGGTCGACGACGAGGAGCTGCTCGAGCTCGTCGAGATGGAAGTGCGCGAGCTGCTTTCGTCCTACGACTTCCCGGGCGACGATATTCCGATCACCAAGGGCTCGGCGCTTGTGGCGCTCAACGATGGCGATAAGGCCCAGGGCGAAGACGCGATCCGCGCTCTGATGAAGACGGTCGACGACTACATCCCGACCCCTGAGCGTCCGATCGACCAGCCGTTCCTGATGCCGATCGAAGATGTGTTCTCGATCTCGGGCCGCGGTACCGTTGTGACCGGCCGTGTCGAGCGTGGCGTTGTCAAGGTTGGCGAGGAAATCGAGATTGTCGGTATCCGCGACACCCAGAAGACGACCTGCACCGGCGTTGAAATGTTCCGCAAGCTGCTCGACCAGGGCCAGGCCGGCGACAACATCGGCGCACTGCTTCGCGGCGTTGGCCGTGAGGACGTCGAGCGTGGTCAGGTTCTGTGCAAGCCCGGTTCGGTCAAGCCGCACACCAAGTTCACCGCGGAAGCCTACATCCTGACCAAGGAAGAGGGTGGCCGTCACACGCCCTTCTTCACCAACTACCGTCCGCAGTTCTACTTCCGCACGACCGACGTGACGGGCATCGTGACGCTGCCGGAAGGCACTGAAATGGTGATGCCGGGCGACAACATCTCGGCTGAAGTTTCGCTGATCGTGCCGATCGCGATGGAAGAGAAGCTGCGCTTCGCCATCCGCGAAGGCGGCCGCACCGTCGGCGCCGGCATCGTCGCTACGATCATCGAGTAATCGATGATCGTCTCGTCGGTGGCGCAAGCTTGCCGACGACATTGAATGAGAATGCAAAACGCGCCGCAAGGCGCGTTTTGTTTTGCTCTGCAGCTGGATCGATCTGATGCCGCCAGGGCAGAAGCCGCCGGCGCTTGGATGAAAACACCAGCGCGGGCTCTCAGGCCCGCGTTCTCGCTGGCAGATAGCTGTGACGGTTAAACCGAGAGGGCAAGCCGACTGGGTTGGCGCGAGTTTGATTGTTCTGCATACTCACGGTTGATCGAGGGGCTGGTCAAGGGGCAGGGGCGTTCGGCATGTATTGGGGCAAATGCGGCGTAGTCATTCTGGCGCTGGCTTTTATGGCTGTACCTGTCGAGCAGAGCCATGCCCGCTGCCCGGAGCGTCTGCCCTGCAAGGGCTGCGGTTGCAAGGGGGGACCCGGCTACAGGATCAATGCGACTGGAAAGTGTGCGGGCTTCAAGGCGCTCGAGCGCCAGTGCGGCAACCCGCCGACGCTCAGGTGCACTTTTGAAAATGCGCCCGGAACCGGCCTCAACCGGGACTGTGCCCTTGGTAACAAGTCCGAAGTGCCGGGTTGAAGTGCAGCGCTGCCGCCGCTAAACAGGCGATCTGAGCCGTGAATGGGCGCGGCATCAAAAAGCCATGGAGGCGGCGGTGAACAAGACCCTGTTCTGAAAATCCGGAATATCCCAGTTCAGATCGAAAGAGCAGATCCATGCCCCGTCCCTTTCTCGACGCGAGCGCGCGTCATCCCATCATTTTGCCCGATGGCAGTCCCCACACCGGCACAGTTCACCTCAATCAGGTGATCGATCATCCCAATATGACCATTGGTGACCACAGCTATTACTCCGGTTTCGATGCGCCCGGCGATTACGCTGCCGCGCTTGCGCCCTATCTGTATCCCGGCGCACCCGAACAGCTTGCCATCGGCAGGTTCTGTCAGATCGCCCACGGGGTGCGCTTCATCACCAGTTCCGCCAATCACGCCATGGACGGTTTCTCCACCTATCCCTTCGCGGTGTTCAATCCGGATCTGATCGGCGGCTATGCCGCCCAGATCGGCAACCGGCGCGATACCGTTGTCGGCAACGATGTCTGGTTCGGCTTCGAATCATTGGTCATGCCCGGTGTGCGTATCGGCCATGGCGCGATCATCGCCGCCCGCGCGGTGGTTACGGTCGATGTCCCCGATTACGCGATTGTCGGGGGCAACCCCGGGCGCGTGATCAGACACCGCTACCCGGAGGATGTTGTTGAACGGCTCCTGGACATCGCCTGGTGGGACTGGGATCTCGAATGGATCGGACACAATGTCGATGCGATCACCGGGGGAGACATTGCGGCGCTCGAGCGCGGTGCCGGGTGACGGACCGGCATGACCGACCGGCGTAGAAGACCCGAGTGGCAGGCCTGAGAGCAGGCCCGATAGATCGGGTCGGTGCAAGTGGTGCCGGACGCGGCATCTGACAGGGCAGGGAGGGGCGGGCGGCATGGGGGCAACGACCCGCTCTCCGGTTGCCCGAGGGCCTGTTTGCCATGCCAGATCGGCAACTGTGGAGAAAAGTGACACGCCGCGCTGATTGCCGTCACTTCTTTCTTGCATTCCCTGTGCTTTTGACGCTATCAGGTCCGCCACCGGCCTAGGGGTATAGCTCAGTTGGTAGAGCGACGGTCTCCAAAACCGTAGGTCGCAGGTTCGAGTCCTGCTGCCCCTGCCAGCCCGGCAAGCCGGATTTGAAGAGCAATCTTCGGGCCAGTTTGCCGGCTCCGGACGAAAAAAGCCCGATCCCCTCTTGTGATTTGAAGAATCGGGCTTTATGTAGACATTAACAGACACGCGGTGCGTGGAGCTGGGAGACCGGCTTTACGCGCCGTAAAAGCGTGGACAGACAATGGCATCCAAAACAAATCCGTTTACATTCCTCCAGCAGGTTCGTGCCGAAACTGCGAAAGTGAAATGGCCTTCGCGCCGCGAAACCTCGATCTCGACGATCATGGTTCTCGTCATGGTGCTGCTTGCGTCCATTTTCTTTTTTGCGGCCGACCAGGCTTTGGGGTGGGCGATCGGGCTCATTCTGAACGTTGGCGCTTGAGGCAGGGGAAAACATGACTGCACGCTGGTATATTGTCCACGCCTACTCGAACTTCGAGAAGAAGGTTGCGGATTCGATCGAAGAGCAGGCTCGCCAGAAAGGCTTGAGCCATCTGTTTGAAAAGATTCTCGTGCCGGTCGAGAAGGTCGTGGAAGTGCGTCGCGGTCGCAAGGTCGACGCTGAGCGCAAGTTCTTTCCCGGCTATGTCATGGTGCGCGCCGACCTCACCGACGAGGCCTTTCACCTGATCAAGAACACGCCGAAGGTTACCGGGTTTCTTGGCAGCGATTCCAAGCCTGTTCCGATTCCGGATTCCGAGGCCGAGCGTATCCTGACCCAGGTTCAGGAAGGCGTTGAGCGGCCAAAGCCCTCCATCGCTTTCGAGATCGGCGAGCAGGTGCGTGTTTCCGACGGTCCGTTTGCATCGTTCAACGGAACCGTTCAGGAAGTCGACGAGGAGCGCTCGCGTCTCAAGGTTGAAGTGTCCATTTTCGGTCGGGCCACCCCGGTCGAGCTCGAATACGGTCAGGTCGAGAAGGTCTGACGCCAGCTTGCCCGCACGCGTTTTCGTGTAGAGAACGCGCACGGGCTTTTGCGTTGCCGGAGTTCCCGGTGACGCATCCGCGTGGGAGGTGAGGTTGCTTTAGCCGGCATCCGGACCGAACCACGCAACCGCAGCCGCCGGTGTTCCGGCACAAGGCGATGTGTCATGCATCGCCATAACGAGAGGCAGAGAGAAAATGGCTAAGAAAGTTGCAGGCCAACTCAAGCTGCAGGTTCCGGCCGGTTCGGCGACTCCGTCGCCCCCGATTGGTCCGGCACTTGGTCAGCGCGGCATCAACATCATGGAATTCTGCAAGGGATTCAATGCCGCCACCCAGGAAATGGAAAAGGGTATGCCGATTCCGGTCGTCATCACCTACTACCAGGACAAGTCCTTCAATTTCGTGATGAAGAAGCCCCCCGTGAGCTACTTCCTCAAGAAGGAAGCCAAGCTCAAGTCCGGCTCCAAGACCCCGGGCAAGGAGATTGCAGGCTCGATCACGCGCGACCAGGTCCGCACGATCGCCGAAGCAAAGATGAAGGATCTTAACGCCGCCGACATCGAAGGCGCGATGGCAATGGTCGAGGGCTCCGCCCGCTCCATGGGCCTGGAAGTGACGGGATAAGACCATGGCCAAGATTGCAAAGCGCATGCAGAAGGTCAACGAGGGCGTTGACCGCAACAAGCTCTACCCGCTGGGTGATGCCGTGTCCCTGATCAAGGAACGCGCAATTGCCAAGTTCGACGAGACCATCGAAGTCTCGATGAACCTGGGCGTCGACCCGCGTCACGCCGACCAGATGGTTCGCGGTGTGGTCAATCTGCCGAACGGCACCGGACGGACCGTCCGCGTTGCCGTCTTCGCCCGTGGCGACAAGGCTGACGAAGCCCGTGCTGCCGGTGCAGACGTGGTCGGTGCGGAAGATCTGGTCGAAACCGTACAGGCCGGCAACATCGATTTCGATCGTTGCATCGCCACGCCGGACATGATGCCGCTCGTCGGTCGTCTCGGCAAGGTTCTCGGCCCGCGCGGCATGATGCCGAACCCGAAGGTCGGCACCGTGACCATGGATGTCACCGGCGCAGTCAACGCCTCCAAGGGTGGCGCTGTCGAGTTCCGCGTCGAAAAGGCTGGTATCGTCCATGCCGGCATCGGCAAGGCTTCCTTCGGCTCCGCGCAGATCGAAGAGAACATCCGCGCTTTCGCCGATGCCGTCGTCAAGGCCAAGCCTACCGGCGCCAAGGGCAACTACGTCAAGCGCGTGGCGATTTCGTCGACCATGGGCCCTGGCGTCAAGATTGATCCGTCGTCGCTCAGCGTCGCCTGATCTGAAATATTAGGAAAACCGGATACATATCCGGTTTTCTTCAGTTTTCGGCCTTCGGGCCGGAAAGGTCCGGAAGCAATTCCGGGCTCCCTGTCCGAGATTGCAGGTGGTGTGTCACTTTCGGCATGCCTTAATTTTCCAACCTGCATGAGACGGGTAAGATCCGTTTTCAGGAGTGAATGCTCCTACGGTTCGAACCTCGCTTGCCTTGGGCCGCTGCCGTCTATCGGTGCCGGCGTAAGGGGACAGGATCCTCAAGCGTCGCTTGCGGGTTCTTCTGGAATCCCTGGCGGCAAAGGCAAACCCGGCAGGTGGTGCGTGCATCATCTGCCAACTGGAGAAACGCAGTGGATAGAGCGGAAAAACGCGAATTCGTCGCGGAACTGAACGGTGTTTTCACCAACGCCGGTTCGGTTGTCGTGGCCCACTACGCCGGTCTTACGGTTGCGCAAATGAACGACCTTCGGTCGCGCATGCGCACAGCCGGAGGCACCGTCAAGGTCGCGAAGAACCGCCTTGCCAAGATCGCTCTTCAGGGCACGGAGTCAGAAGGGGTCGCAGATCTCTTCGAAGGTCAGACGCTCATCGCATATTGCGATGATCCGGTGACCGCTCCAAAGATCGCCGTCGAGTTCACCAAGGTCAGCGACAAGCTGGTCATCCTTGGTGGCGCGATGGGGGCGACAGTACTCGACGCAGATGGGGTCAAGGCGCTTGCCACGATGCCGTCGATCGACGAGCTCCGCGCAAAGATTGTTGGCATGATTCAGACGCCAGCAACGCGCATCGCCCAGATCGTCAACGCACCCGCTGGTGCGGTGGCGCGCGTCATCGGCGCGTATGCCCGGAAGGACGAAGCCGCATAAGGCGGAACTTCGCTGTTAATAGTTCAAAACCGGTTCGAACCGAATACAAGGAAGTAAGAAAATGGCTGATCTCGCCAAAATCGTGGAAGACCTTTCCAACCTGACCGTCCTGGAAGCTGCTGAGCTGTCCAAGATGCTTGAAGAAAAGTGGGGCGTTTCCGCCGCTGCACCGGTGGCCGTTGCTGCTGCTGGTGGCGCTGCTGCTCCTGCTGAAGCTGCTGAAGAGAAGACTGAATTCGACGTGATCCTCGCCGAAGCCGGCGCCAACAAGATCAACGTCATCAAGGAAGTCCGCGCTATCACCGGTCTCGGCCTCAAGGAAGCCAAGGATCTGGTCGAAGCTGCTCCGAAGGCTGTCAAGGAAGGCATCTCCAAGGGCGAAGCTGACGACATCAAGAAGAAGCTTGAAGACGCCGGCGCAAAGGTCGACGTCAAGTAAGACCGATACTGTGTCCGGGAGCGGTATTTGCCCGTTCCCGGACGCATTTGTTGACGAACGGATTACCCAAAAGCCTGAAAACGGCTTTTGGGTAATGGGTTCTTCAAAAGGATGGTTTCTAACCAGGCTGCAAGGCACTCCGGCCGCGCCGTTCTGGGAAATGAAACGAGATTGAACGAATTCATTTATATGACGGAGTCGCTTGGCCAGCGGCGTTCGTCTGTTGCAGGCCCGGATGCAAATTGACAAGGAGCGACGATGGCTCAGACCCTTTCCTTCAACGGTCGCAGGCGCGTACGCAAGATCTTCGGAAAAATCCCGGAAGTGGCGGATATGCCGAACCTCATCGAGGTTCAGAAGGCGTCTTACGACCAGTTTCTGATGGTGGACGAGCCGCTCGGCGGCCGTTCTGACGAAGGATTGCAGGCAGTTTTCAAATCGGTTTTCCCGATTTCCGATTTTTCCGGCAGTGCGATGCTGGAATTCGTGTCCTACGAATTCGAACTGCCGAAGTTCGACGTTGAGGAATGCCGTCAGCGCGATCTGACCTACGCCGCACCGCTGAAGGTGACGCTGCGCCTGATCGTGTTCGATATCGACGAGGACACCGGCGCCAAGTCGATCAAGGACATCAAGGAACAGAATGTCTACATGGGCGACATGCCGCTCATGACTGACAACGGCACCTTCATCGTCAACGGCACCGAACGAGTGATCGTTTCACAGATGCACCGCTCGCCGGGCGTCTTCTTCGACCATGACAAGGGCAAAAGCCATTCCTCTGGCAAGCTGTTGTTCGCCGCACGCGTCATTCCCTACCGTGGCTCCTGGCTCGACATCGAGTTTGACGCCAAGGACATCGTTCACGCCCGTATCGACCGCCGCCGCAAGATTCCGGCTTCGTCGCTTCTTATGGCGCTCGGCATGGATGCCGAGGAAATCCTGTCGACCTTCTACACGCATTCGATCTATGCGCGTGACGGTGATGGCTGGCGGATTCCGTTCCAGCCCGAGACCCTCAAGGGCCAGAAGGCCACCACCGACATGATCGATGCCGACAGCGGCGAGGTTGTCGTCGAGGCAGGCAAGAAGCTTACTCCGCGGTTGCTCAAGCAGCTCACCGAGAAGGGCGTCAAGTTCATCAAGGCGACCGACGACGATCTGGTCGGGTCCTACCTGGCCGAGGACATCGTCAACCCGGAAACCGGAGAAGTCTATCTTGAAGCCGGTGATGAGCTGGAATTTGCGGTCGACGCCAAGAGCGGTGAGCGCAAGGGCAACCTGGTCGATCTGATCGAGGCCGGTTACGACGAGATCAAGGTTCTCGACATCGATCACATCAATGTCGGCGCCTATATCCGCAATACGCTCACAGCCGACAAGAATACCTCCCGCCAGGAAGCGCTGTTCGACATCTACCGCGTCATGCGTCCCGGTGAGCCGCCGACCATGGATTCGGCCGAAGCGATGTTCAATTCGCTGTTCTTCGATTCCGAGCGCTACGACCTTTCGGCCGTTGGCCGCGTCAAGATGAACATGCGTCTCGACCTCGACGCCGAGGACACTGTTCGGGTTCTGCGCAAGGAAGACATCATCGCCGTTGTCCGCACGCTCGTATCGCTGCGTGACGGCAAGGGCGAAATCGACGACATCGACAACCTCGGCAACCGTCGTGTGCGGTCGGTCGGCGAACTGATGGAAAACCAGTACCGTCTTGGCCTGCTGCGTATGGAGCGCGCCATCAAGGAGCGCATGTCCTCGATCGAGATCGACACGGTCATGCCGCAGGACCTGATCAACGCCAAGCCGGCTGCCGCCGCGGTGCGTGAGTTCTTTGGTTCCTCGCAGCTGTCGCAGTTCATGGACCAGGTCAACCCGCTGTCGGAAATCACCCACAAGCGCCGTCTCTCGGCGCTTGGACCGGGCGGTTTGACCCGTGAACGCGCAGGCTTCGAAGTCCGCGACGTGCACCCGACCCACTATGGCCGTATCTGCCCGATCGAGACGCCGGAAGGCCCGAACATCGGTCTGATCAACTCGCTGGCAACCTTCGCCCGCGTCAACAAATACGGCTTCATCGAAAGCCCCTACCGCAAGATTGCCGACGGCAAGGTCACCAAGGAAGTGATCTATCTCTCGGCGATGGAAGAGGCCAAGTACTTCGTTGCACAGGCCAATGCCGAGCTGAGCGAAAACGGTGAGCTGGTCGACGAGTTTGTCGTCTGCCGCCATTCCGGCGATGTGATGATTACCCCGCGTGATAACATCGACCTGATGGACGTTTCGCCGCGCCAGCTGGTGTCGGTCGCTGCAGCCCTGATCCCGTTCCTCGAGAACGACGACGCCAACCGTGCGTTGATGGGATCGAACATGCAGCGTCAGGCGGTTCCGCTGGTTCGCGCCGAGGCTCCGTTTGTCGGTACCGGCATGGAGCCGGTTGTGGCGCGTGACTCTGGCGCAGCCATCGCGGCCCGCCGCGGCGGCGTTGTCGACCAGGTCGATGCGACCCGTATCGTTATCCGCGCCACCGAGGACCTCGAAGCCTCGCGGTCGGGTGTCGACATCTACCGTCTGCAGAAGTTCCAGCGCTCCAACCAGAACACCTGCATCAACCAGCGTCCGCTGGTGACTGTCGGTGATGTGCTCAACAAGGGCGACATCATCGCCGACGGTCCGTCCACGGACCTGGGCGATCTGGCGCTTGGCCGCAACGTGCTTGTCGCGTTCATGCCATGGAACGGCTACAACTACGAGGACTCGATCCTTCTCTCCGAGCGCATCGTCTCCGACGACGTGTTCACCTCCATCCACATCGACGAGTTCGAGGTGATGGCGCGTGACACCAAGCTTGGGCCGGAAGAGATCACCCGCGATATTCCGAACGTCTCGGAAGAAGCACTGCGCAACCTCGATGAGGCCGGTATCGTCTATATCGGTGCGGAAGTCGCACCGGGCGACATTCTCGTTGGCAAGATCACGCCCAAGGGCGAAAGCCCGATGACGCCGGAAGAGAAGCTTCTGCGCGCCATCTTCGGTGAGAAGGCCTCCGACGTCCGCGACACCTCGATGCGGATGCCGCCAGGAACCTACGGCACCATCGTTGAAGTTCGCGTTTTCAACCGCCACGGCGTTGAAAAGGACGAGCGTGCGATGGCCATCGAGCGCGAGGAGATCGAGCGCCTGGCCAAGGACCGTGACGACGAGCAGGCCATTCTTGACCGCAACGTCTATGGCCGTCTGTCCGACATGCTGGCCGGCAAGACCGCCATCGCCGGACCGAAGGGCTTCAAGAAGGGCGCTGAAGTCAATGCCGATTCGATCGCCGAATATCCGCGGTCGCAGTGGTGGACATTCGCCGTCGAGGACGAAAAGCTGCAGGGCGAGATCGAAGCGCTGCGTGCCCAGTACGACGATTCCAAGAAGCTGCTGGAAAGCCGCTTCATGGACAAGGTCGAGAAGGTCCAGCGCGGAGACGAACTGCCGCCTGGCGTGATGAAGATGGTCAAGGTCTTTGTCGCAGTGAAGCGCAAGATCCAGCCGGGCGACAAGATGGCCGGCCGTCACGGCAACAAGGGTGTGGTTTCCCGCATCCTGCCGTGTGAAGACATGCCGTTCCTCGAAGACGGAACCCATGTCGACATCGTGCTCAACCCGCTCGGCGTGCCGTCCCGCATGAATGTTGGACAGATCCTCGAAACCCATCTGGGTTGGGCCTGCGCCGGAATGGGCAAGCAGATCGGCGCCATGCTCGATGCCTACAATGAGGGTGGAGATATCCAGCCTCTGCGTGACACCATCGACAGCGTCATCGGCACCGGTCCTAAGGGCGAGCCGATCAAGCAGTATGATGATCCGTCGATCGTCCGTCTGGCCGAGCAGACACGCCGCGGCGTGTCGATCGCCACGCCGGTGTTTGACGGTGCGGTCGAGGCCGACATCAACGTCATGCTTGAGCAGGCGGGCCTCAACGTTTCGGGTCAGTCGACGCTTTATGACGGGCGTACCGGCGAAACCTTCGACCGACCGGTGACCGTGGGCTACATCTACATGCTCAAGCTCAACCACCTGGTTGACGACAAAATCCACGCCCGTTCGATCGGACCTTACTCGCTCGTGACCCAGCAGCCGCTGGGCGGCAAGGCGCAGTTTGGCGGTCAGCGCTTCGGGGAAATGGAGGTCTGGGCTCTCGAAGCCTATGGTGCCGCCTACACCCTGCAGGAAATGCTGACGGTGAAGTCGGACGACGTGGCGGGCCGTACAAAGGTCTACGAAGCCATCGTGCGTGGCGACGACACCTTCGAAGCCGGCATTCCCGAGAGCTTCAACGTTCTCGTCAAGGAAATGCGGTCGCTTGGTCTCAATGTCGAGCTGGAATCGAACAAGATCGACGGTATCGCGGAACCGGATGAATTGCCCGACGCGGCTGAATAAAGCCTGGAAGGCGCGGGGGACTGACGTTCCTCGCGCCAGCTTCCTTTCCGCTTCAATGCGGGCAGGAGATGACACCCGCGTGTGACGCGGTGAACATGAATTTCAGGCGATGGCCTGTTGCCGGTGTTGACCGGCGCCGTCGCAAGTCAAGGGCGAACAGCCCTAAAAGGAGACAGGCATGAACCATGAGGTCATGAATCTTTTCAACAACAATGTTCCGGCGCAGACGTTCGATTCCATCCGGATATCGATCGCCAGCCCCGAGAAGATTCTTTCCTGGTCTTTCGGCGAAATCAAAAAGCCGGAGACAATCAACTATCGGACATTCAAGCCTGAGCGCGACGGTCTGTTCTGCGCCCGCATCTTTGGCCCGATCAAGGACTACGAATGCCTGTGCGGCAAGTACAAGCGCATGAAGTACAAGGGCGTCATCTGCGAGAAGTGCGGCGTTGAAGTCACGCTTTCGCGCGTGCGCCGCGAGCGCATGGGCCATATCGAGCTCGCAGCTCCGGTTGCCCACATCTGGTTCCTCAAGTCGCTGCCTTCGCGCATCGGCACACTGATGGACATGACGCTCAAGGATATCGAGCGGGTTCTGTATTTCGAGAACTACATCGTCACCGAGCCGGGCCTGACGTCGCTCAAGGAGAATCAGCTTCTCTCCGAGGAAGACTACATGGTTGCTGTCGACGAGTTCGGCGAAGACAGCTTCACCGCCATGATCGGCGCGGAAGCCATTTACGAGATGCTGGCCTCGATGGACCTCGAGCGCATCGCCGGTGAACTGCGCACCGAACTGGCTTCCACGACTTCCGAACTGAAGTCCAAGAAGCTGATGAAGCGCCTCAAGATCGTCGAAAGCTTCCTCGATTCCGGCAACCGCCCGGAATGGATGATCATGAAGGTCGTGCCGGTGATCCCGCCGGACCTGCGTCCGCTGGTCCCGCTCGATGGCGGCCGTTTCGCCACATCCGACCTCAACGACCTCTACCGTCGCGTGATCAACCGCAACAACCGTCTCAAGCGGCTGATCGAACTGCGTGCGCCCGGCATCATCATCCGCAACGAGAAACGGATGCTGCAGGAAGCCGTTGACGCGCTGTTCGACAACGGCCGCCGCGGACGCACCATCACCGGCGCCAACAAGCGTCCGCTGAAGTCGCTCTCCGACATGCTCAAGGGCAAGCAGGGCCGTTTCCGCCAGAACCTGCTCGGCAAGCGCGTCGACTATTCCGGCCGTTCGGTCATCGTGACCGGACCGGAACTCAAGCTGCACCAGTGCGGCCTGCCGAAGAAAATGGCGCTCGAGCTGTTCAAGCCGTTCATCTATGCCCGTCTTGACGCCAAGGGGTATTCCTCGACCGTCAAGCAGGCCAAGAAGCTGGTTGAAAAGGAAAAGCCGGAAGTCTGGGATATCCTCGACGAGGTCATCCGCGAGCATCCGGTTCTCTTGAACCGCGCGCCGACGCTCCACCGTCTGGGCATCCAGGCGTTCGAGCCTACCCTGGTGGAAGGCAAGGCTATCCAGCTTCATCCGCTCGTCTGTACTGCGTTCAATGCCGACTTCGACGGCGACCAGATGGCCGTTCACGTGCCGCTGTCGCTCGAAGCCCAGCTTGAAGCACGCGTGCTGATGATGTCGACCAACAACATCCTGCACCCCGCCAACGGCGCACCGATCATCGTGCCGTCGCAGGACATGGTGCTGGGTCTGTACTATCTTTCGATCCAGGCTGAGAACGAGCCGGGGCAGGGCATGGTGTTCTCCGACATGGGTGAACTGCACCACGCTCTCGAAAGCAAGGTCGTCACCCTGCACACCAAGATCAAGGGACGCTTCAAGAGCGTTGACGCGGACGGCAATCCGACATCGAAGATCTACGAGACCACGCCTGGTCGCATGATCATCGGCGAACTGCTGCCGCGTAACGTCAATGTCTCCTTCGACATCTGCAACCAGGAAATGACCAAGAAGAACATTTCCCGGATGATCGACACCGTCTACCGCCACTGCGGTCAGAAGGACACGGTCATTTTCTGTGACCGCATCATGCAGCTCGGTTTCGGCCATGCCTGCCGCGCCGGCATCTCGTTCGGCAAGGACGACATGGTGATCCCGGACACCAAGGCGAAGATCGTTGGCGACACCGATGCCCTGGTCAAGGAATACGAGCAGCAGTACAACGAGGGGCTCATCACCCAGGGCGAAAAGTACAACAAGGTTGTCGACGCCTGGGGCAAGGCCACCGAGAAGGTTGCCGATGAGATGATGGCGCGCATCAAGTCCGTGGAGTTCCACGACAACGGCCGCCAGAAGCAGATGAACTCGATCTACATGATGAGCCACTCCGGTGCGCGTGGTTCGCCGAGCCAGATGCGTCAGCTGGGCGGCATGCGCGGCCTGATGGCCAAGCCGTCGGGCGAGATCATCGAGACCCCGATCATCTCGAACTTCAAGGAAGGCCTGACCGTGAACGAGTACTTCAACTCGACCCACGGCGCACGTAAGGGCCTCGCCGACACCGCGCTGAAGACGGCGAACTCGGGTTACCTGACCCGTCGTCTGGTCGACGTTGCGCAGGATTGCATCGTCACCCATGTCGATTGCGGCACCACCGAAGGCCTGACCATGACGGCAATCGTCGACGCCGGTCAGGTGGTGGCATCCATTGGTCAGCGTATCCTTGGCCGCACCACGCTTGACGACATTAATCATCCGGTCACCGGCGATCTCATCGTCAAGGCCGGCTCGATGATCGATGAAGCCCAGGTGGTTGATATCGAGGCCGCAGGCATCCAGTCGGTACGCATCCGCTCGCCGCTGACCTGCGAAATCCAGACCGGAATCTGCGGAACCTGCTACGGCCGCGACCTTGCTCGCGGTACGCCCGTCAACATTGGCGAAGCTGTCGGCGTCATCGCCGCGCAGTCGATCGGTGAGCCGGGTACCCAGCTGACCATGCGTACCTTCCACCTTGGCGGCACCGCCACCGTGGTTGACCAGTCGTTCCTGGAAGCCTCCTATGAGGGTACGGTCCGCATCAAGAACCGCAACATGCTGCGCAACTCCGATGGCAATCTCATTGCCATGGGCCGTTCGATGGCGATCCAGATCCTGGATGAAGCCGGCACCGAGCGTTCCTCGCAGCGCGTCGCCTACGGTTCTAAGATCTATGTCGATGACGGCGATGCGGTCAAACGCGGCCAGCGTCTGGCCGAGTGGGACCCGTATACCCGCCCGATGATGACCGAAGTCGAAGGCACCGTCGAATTCGAAGATGTCGTCGACGGCATCTCGGTTCTCGAGGCCACCGACGAGGCCACCGGCATCACCAAGCGTCAGGTCATCGACTGGCGTTCGACGCCGCGTGGCACCGATCTCAAGCCTGCGATCGTGATCAAGGGCAAGGATGGCGAGATCGCCAAGCTGGGCCGTGGCGGTGAAGCCCGCTTCCAGCTCTCCGTCGATGCGATCCTGTCGGTCGAACCCGGCGCCAAGGTCAGCCAGGGCGATGTTCTCGCCCGTGTGCCGCTCGAAAGCGCCAAGACCAAGGATATCACCGGTGGTCTGCCGCGGGTTGCGGAACTGTTCGAGGCCCGTCGTCCGAAGGATCACGCCATCATCGCCGAGATTGATGGTACCATCCGCTTTGGTCGCGACTACAAGAACAAGCGCCGGATCCAGATCGAGCCTGCGGAAGATGGCGTCGAGCCCGTCGAGTATCTCATCCCGAAGGGCAAGCCGTTCCATCTTCAGGATGGCGACTACATCGAGAAGGGCGACTACATCCTGGATGGCAACCCTGCGCCGCACGACATCCTGGCGATCAAGGGCGTGGAGGCACTTGCGTCCTACCTCGTCAACGAGATCCAGGAAGTCTACCGACTGCAGGGCGTGTTGATCAACGACAAGCACATCGAAGTGATTGTCCGGCAGATGCTGCAGAAGGTCGAGATCACCGAATCCGGCGATTCCGTCTATATCGTCGGCGACAATGTCGATCAGATCGAGCTGGACAATGCCAATGACCGTCTCGTCGAGGAAGGCCGCAAGCCTGCTTACGGCGTGCCGGTGCTGCTCGGCATCACCAAGGCGTCGCTGCAGACCCCGTCCTTCATCTCGGCGGCATCGTTCCAGGAGACCACCAAGGTGCTCACCGAAGCCGCGGTTGCGGGCAAGGTCGACACCCTGCAGGGTCTCAAGGAAAACGTCATCGTCGGTCGTCTGGTGCCGGCCGGTACCGGCGGAACCATGACCCAGATCCGTCGCATCGCAACCTCGCGCGACGATCTGATCCTGGACGAGCGTCGCAAGACCTCGGGTGCGGAAACAGCGGCTCCGATGCTGACCGACATGGCCAAGGAAGAACCGTCACCTGCCGAATAGTCAGGAAGATCTCAGACATGAAAAAAAGGCCGCCTTTCGGGGCGGCCTTTTGCGTTGCGGGAATGGAAACAGGCGCCAGGCGCCGACGTTTCAGCCTGGTTCAGCGTCCGTTGCCGGACTGGTCAAAGGCAATGACTGCGACTTCGCCCTCAAGCGCACCCTGATAGGCCGAGGCATGCGGCTCTTCATCCGGCATGCCCTGCATCAACCCGATCTGGTCGAGGTCCGCTTCGGCAAATCCCTTGGCGGAAAGCGCGTCAAGGCAAAGCCGGACGGCGGTGTCCTCGTCGGGGGCCCCCAGCATGACATGGACCGGCGCCATGTCGCCGCCCTTTTCCTGGCTGACCTGGCCGATGATGATGAAGATCGTCGCCGCGTCGCCGCCATCCCGGGCATTGTCATTGTCTGAATTCATCTGGCCATCCTTTCAGGGTCGGTGTTTGAACGACTTATTCCCATGCGTTCCGCGCAAACACAACGCCGGGCAGGGGATTTACTGCCCTGTTCCCGGTTTGCCGCTGGAACGACAGTCTGAATGAACACGCGTGCCGATATCTGGCGAGGCAGGCAGCCCCGACCAGTCTTTCACGCACCATATGTGGGCCGAGATGATTGGGGAGAGCTGAAGCCGGGTTGATGGCCGATGTTATTCATGTTTCCATGAAGTGCGGTGAAGCACAGGCCTCGCAGAGACATGCGCTCAGTCTCGTATGGGGCTGCACAGTGATTGTCTTCCCGCGAGCAGTACGGGCTTTCAGTACGGAGAGGTACATCATGGGTATTCAGGGTCTGATTGTTTTTCTTCTCATTGGCGCCGTCGCCGGCTGGCTTGCCGGTATCATCATGAAAGGCTTTGGCTTTGGCCTGATCGGCAACATGGTGGTCGGCATTGTAGGAGCCTTCGTCGCCGGTCTGGTCCTGCCTATGGTCGGCGTGTCGATTGGCGGCGGAATCGTTGGTTCCATCATCCACGCCACCATCGGTGCCGTGATTCTGCTGTTTCTCATCGGACTGGTTCGAAAGCGTTGATTCCTGATTCTTCTGGGGAGATTCGCCCGACTCGCCGATCCATCGGTTGCCGCCGGCCGAAAAACTGGTAGTGCAGAGACCGCGATGAGCCAGGCGGGCAATGAATCTCCGCGGATGCCCCGATGCGCCGCAATTTTCTTTCGCGCCTTTGCGCCGCGGAGCCCCTGTCAGCCGATGGTGACGATTATTTCGCCCATGGCCTTGACGCCATGCGGGGAAATCAGTAGTTACCGGCCACCGAGACCGATGTGAGGCGCTTTTCTTCGGGACGACACGTCCTGGAACTTGTCTCAAACACGGTTTCTTACTGCACTGTGAACTGACAATGCTGCACGCATGACACGGCCTATTGTGTCCTCTGCTTTTTTGGGCCCTCCGGCAAAACCGGATCCGGCCCTCGTTTTGCGCATACGGTTTGCGGGCATGGTGCCTGAGAGGGCGAAACATGAATTCTAAAGGGATGGTTACATGCCAACTGTAAACCAGCTGATCCGCAAGCCGCGCCAGGCGCCGGTAAAGCGCAACAAAGTTCCCGCGCTGGAGCAGAATCCGCAGAAGCGCGGCGTTTGCACCCGCGTTTACACCACGACCCCGAAGAAGCCGAACTCGGCGCTTCGTAAGGTTGCAAAGATCCGTTTGACCAACGGCTATGAAGTGATCGGCTATATCCCGGGTGAGGGGCATAACCTTCAGGAACACTCCGTGGTCATGATCCGCGGCGGCCGCGTGAAGGACCTTCCGGGTGTGCGTTACCACGTCATCCGCGGCGTTCTCGACACCCAGGGCGTCAAGAACCGCAAGCAGCGTCGTTCGAAATACGGCGCCAAGCGTCCGAAGTAATTGTGTCGGGCTGCCGCGCAGGGTGCGCGGCAATCCGTTTCGACCCATCAGTTGAAAGACGAAAAGCATGTCACGACGTCACAGTGCAGAGAAGCGTGAGATCAACCCGGACCCGAAGTTCGGCGATCTGGTCATCACCAAGTTCATGAACGCCATCATGATGCACGGCAAGAAATCAGTTGCCGAGCAGATCGTCTATGGTGCCCTTGATCAGGTTGAAACGCGTTCCAAGTCGGAGCCGGTCGCCCAGTTTCATCAGGCTCTCGACAATGTCGCGCCGCACGTGGAAGTCCGCTCGCGTCGCGTCGGTGGTGCAACCTATCAGGTGCCGGTCGATGTGCGTCCCGAGCGCCGCCAGGCTCTTGCCATTCGCTGGCTGATCGCCGCTGCGCGCAAGCGCAACGAGACCACCATGATCGAGCGCCTTTCGGGCGAGCTCATGGATGCGGCCAACAATCGCGGCAGCGCGGTCAAGAAGCGGGAAGACACCCACAAGATGGCCGACGCCAACCGCGCATTCTCGCATTACCGCTGGTAATCAAAGAACCGTTCTCGAAAGGCATTCAAGATGGCCCGCGAATACGCAATCGAAGACTACCGTAACTTCGGCATCATGGCGCATATCGACGCCGGCAAGACCACGACCACCGAGCGTGTTCTTTACTACACCGGCAAGTCGCACAAGATCGGCGAAGTGCATGATGGTGCAGCCACCATGGACTGGATGGAGCAGGAGCAGGAGCGTGGCATCACGATCACCTCTGCTGCGACCACCACTTTCTGGAAGGGCCGTACCGGCAAGATGTGCCGTTTCAACATCATTGACACTCCCGGCCACGTTGACTTCACCATTGAAGTCGAGCGTTCGCTGCGCGTGCTTGATGGCGCGATTGCGCTGCTCGACGCCAATGCCGGTGTTGAGCCGCAGACCGAGACTGTCTGGCGCCAGGCCGACAAGTACAACGTCCCGCGCATGATCTTCTGCAACAAGATGGACAAGACCGGCGCCGATTTCTATCGCTCCGTGTCGATGATCAAGTCCCGGCTTGGCGCAACCCCTGTCGTCATGCAGCTGCCGATCGGCGCTGAAACGGAATTCAAGGGCGTTGTTGACCTCATCGAGATGAATGCGATTGTCTGGCGTGACGAGTCGCTCGGCGCGCAGTGGGACGTGGTTGAAATCCCTGCCGATCTCAAGGAGAAGGCAGAGGAATACCGCGAACTGCTCATTGAGACCGTGGTCGAGGCCGACGAAGCTGCGATGGAGCGTTATCTGGAAGGCGAAATGCCTGACAATGACGAGATCCGCGCGCTGGTCCGCAAGGGCACCATTGCCGTGCAGTTCTTCCCGATGTTCTGCGGCTCCGCCTTCAAGAACAAGGGTGTTCAGCCGCTGCTCGACGCCGTTGTCGAATACCTGCCGAGCCCGATTGACGTTCCTGCCATCGAAGGCATCGACGTCAAGACTGAAGAAGAGACCACGCGTACAGCGTCCGATGATGCGCCGCTGTCGATGCTGGCCTTCAAGGTCATGAACGACCCGTTCGTTGGTTCGCTCACCTTCGCCCGCATCTATTCCGGTAAGCTCGAGAAGGGCTCGTCGGTTCAGAACACGGTCAAGGAAAAGCGTGAGCGCGTCGGCCGCATGCTGCAGATGCACTCGAACTCCCGTGAGGACATCGAGGAAGCATTTGCAGGCGACATCGTGGCGCTTGCAGGTCTCAAGGAAACCACCACGGGTGATACGCTTTGCGATCCGCTCAAGCCGGTTATCCTCGAGCGCATGGAATTCCCCGAGCCGGTGATCCAGATCGCCATCGAGCCGAAGACCAAGGGCGACCAGGAAAAGATGGGCCTCGCGCTCAACCGCCTGGCTGCCGAGGATCCTTCGTTCCGCGTCAAGACCGACGAGGAGTCCGGCCAGACGATCATCGCGGGCATGGGTGAGTTGCACCTCGACATCCTCGTTGACCGTATGCGTCGCGAGTTCAAGGTCGAGGCCAATGTCGGTGCTCCGCAGGTCGCCTACCGTGAATCGATCACCAAGGCTTACGAAGCCGATTACACCCACAAGAAGCAGTCGGGTGGTTCGGGTCAGTTCGCCCGCGTCAAGATCCGCTTCGAGCCGAACGACGAGACCGAAGAGTTCATCTTCGAATCGAAGATTGTTGGTGGTTCGGTGCCGAAGGAATACATCCCGGGTGTCCAGAAGGGCATCGACAGCGTGATGAACTCCGGGCCGCTTGCTGGCTTCCCGATGCTCGGCATCAAGGCAACCCTGATCGACGGCGCCTACCACGATGTGGACTCGAGCGTCCTCGCCTTCGAAATCGCCGGTCGTGCCTGCTTCCGCGAAAACTCGAAGTTCATGGGTCCGCAGCTGCTCGAGCCGATCATGAAGGTCGAGGTTGTGACACCAGAAGATTACGTCGGTGACGTGATCGGCGACCTGAACTCACGCCGTGGCCAGATCCAGGGCCAGGAAATGCGCGGAATTGCCGTGGTCATCGATGCCCACGTTCCGCTGGCCAACATGTTCAAGTACGTCGATACGCTGCGTTCCATGTCCCAGGGCCGTGCGCAGTACTCGATGGTCTTTGATCACTACGCGGCCGTGCCGTCGAATGTCTCCCAGGAGATCCAGGCGAAATACGCATAATTTGCCGGACTGCCGGGCCGGTGTCTGAAGACGCGGCCCGGACCGGAGACCGAAACTGTAAATTGCCCGCAACGGGCTGAAGAGAATGGAGAGCCGAAGATGGCAAAGGGTAAGTTCGAGCGCAACAAGCCGCACGTAAACATCGGCACGATTGGTCACGTTGACCACGGCAAGACATCGCTGACGGCTGCGATCACCAAGTATTTCGGTGACTTCAAGGCCTACGACCAGATCGACGCAGCGCCGGAAGAAAAGGCCCGCGGCATCACCATCTCGACGGCTCACGTCGAGTATGAGACCGAAGCGCGTCACTACGCCCACGTCGACTGCCCCGGCCACGCCGACTATGTGAAGAACATGATCACCGGCGCGGCGCAGATGGACGGCGCGATCCTGGTGGTTTCGGCTGCCGATGGCCCGATGCCGCAGACCCGCGAGCACATCCTGCTTGCCCGTCAGGTTGGCGTTCCTTCGCTGGTCGTGTTCCTCAACAAGGTCGACCAGGTCGACGACGAGGAGCTGCTTGAGCTGGTCGAGATGGAAGTGCGCGAGCTGCTTTCGTCCTACGACTTCCCGGGCGACGATATTCCGATCACCAAGGGCTCGGCGCTTGTGGCGCTCAACGATGGCGACAAGGCCCAGGGCGAAGACGCGATCCGCGCTCTGATGAAGACCGTTGACGACTACATCCCGACCCCTGAGCGTCCGATCGACCAGCCGTTCCTGATGCCGATCGAAGACGTGTTCTCGATCTCGGGTCGTGGTACCGTTGTGACCGGCCGTGTCGAGCGTGGCGTTGTCAAGGTTGGCGAGGAAATCGAGATCGTCGGTATCCGCGACACCCAGAAGACGACCTGCACCGGCGTTGAAATGTTCCGCAAGCTGCTCGACCAGGGCCAGGCCGGCGACAACATCGGCGCACTGCTTCGCGGCGTTGGCCGTGAGGACGTCGAGCGTGGTCAGGTTCTGTGCAAGCCCGGTTCGGTCAAGCCGCACACCAAGTTCACCGCGGAAGCCTACATCCTGACCAAGGAAGAGGGTGGCCGTCACACGCCGTTCTTCACCAACTACCGTCCGCAGTTCTACTTCCGCACGACCGACGTGACGGGCATCGTGACGCTGCCGGAAGGCACTGAAATGGTGATGCCGGGCGACAACATCTCGGCTGAAGTTTCGCTGATCGTGCCGATCGCGATGGAAGAGAAGCTGCGCTTCGCCATCCGCGAAGGCGGCCGCACCGTCGGCGCCGGCATCGTCGCTACGATCATCGAGTAACAAAACTGGGTCAGGGCGCATGGTCCGGGTCTCCCGGACCATGCGGTTCTCACACA
This sequence comes from Parahoeflea alexandrii, assembly GCF_024105735.1. Taxonomy (GTDB): domain Bacteria; phylum Pseudomonadota; class Alphaproteobacteria; order Rhizobiales; family Rhizobiaceae; genus Hoeflea; species Hoeflea alexandrii. The sequence continues at coordinate 828,864 of NZ_JAAAML010000003.1, forward strand.
AGCAAGGACAAGTCGAATGAACGGCCAGAACATCCGCATCCGCCTCAAGGCGTTTGACCACCGGATCCTTGACGCCTCCACGCGTGAAATCGTGTCGACGGCAAAGCGGACCGGCGCAAGCGTACGTGGCCCGGTGCCGCTGCCGACACGGATCGAAAAATTCACTGTCAACAGGTCGCCGCACATCGACAAGAAGAGCCGCGAGCAGTTCGAGATGCGCACTCATAAGCGCCTTCTCGATATTGTTGATCCTACCCCGCAGACCGTAGATGCGCTCATGAAGCTGGATCTCGCTGCAGGTGTAGATGTGGAAATCAAGCTTTAAGGCCCTGAGCCTTAAAGACAGGGAACGAGGCATGAAGGGGCTAGGCCCCGACAGGCTCATCTCAAGAGGATTGAACCGATGCGTTCAGGTGTGATTGCACAAAAGTTGGGAATGACGCGGGTCTACAACGACGCCGGCGAGCATGTCCCCGTAACCGTCCTGCGGTTGGAAAACTGCCAGGTGGTGGCCCAGCGGACCGAAGAAAAGAACGGCTACACCGCCGTTCAGCTCGGCGCCGGCGTTGCCAAGGTTAAGAATACGTCCAAGGCCATGCGCGGCAACTTCGCCATCGCCAATGTCGAACCCAAGGCCAAGCTGGTCGAGTTCCGCGTGAGCTCTGACAACATGATCGATGTCGGTGCCGAGATCACTGCCGAGCACTTCGTTGCCGGCCAGCTGGTCGATGTCTCCGGTATCACCCAGGGTAAAGGCTTTGCAGGCGCCATGAAGCGCCACGGCTTTGGCGGTCTTCGCGCCACCCACGGTGTGTCGGTTTCGCACCGTTCGCACGGCTCGACCGGTTCCAACCAGGATCCGGGCAAGGTCTGGAAGGGCAAGAAGATGGCAGGTCACATGGGGCAGACCCGCGTGACCACGCAGAACCTCGAGATTGTCTCGACCGATGCCGACCGTGGCCTGATCCTGATCAAGGGCGCGGTACCGGGTTCCAAGGGCACCTGGATCGTCGTTCGTGACGCCGTCAAGTCCGGCATCCCGGCTGATGCGCCTCTTCCTGCAGCCATCCGCGCTGCAGCCACCGTATCGAATGAGGGAGCCGAATAATGGATCTCACCGTCACCACTCTCGAGGGCAAGGACGCAGGAAAGATTTCGCTTTCCGATGCGATCTTCGGTCTCGAGCCGCGCCAGGACCTAATCCAGCGCATCGTGCGTTGGCAGCTCGCCAAGAAGCAGCAGGGCGGTCACAAGACCCTCGGCCGTTCCGAAGTGGCCCGCACCGGCGCCAAGATGTTCAAGCAGAAGGGAACGGGCCGCGCCCGTCACCACGCTGCAAGCGCCCCGCAGTTCCGTGGTGGTGGCCGGGCCCACGGTCCGGTCATTCGCAGCCACGCTCATGACCTTCCCAAGAAGGTTCGTGCGCTTGCCCTGCGTCATGCGCTGTCGGCCAAGGCAATGTCGTCCGACATCATCGTTGTCGACAATCTGTCCGCAGCCGAGGCCAAGACCAAGGCGCTGACAGGTTCGCTGTCGAAGCTGGGTCTGACCAACGCGCTGTTTATCGGCGGCGCCGAGCTTGACCAGAATTTCCGCCTTGCGGCCAAGAACATTCCGAACGTGGATGTGCTGCCGGTCCACGGCATCAATGTTTACGACATCCTGCGCCGCGGCAAGCTTGTCTTGTCCAAGGACGCTGTCGCTGCTCTGGAGGAGCGCTTCAAATGACGGATCTTCGCCACTATGATGTGATCGTCTCGCCGGCGATCACCGAAAAGTCGACGCTGGTGTCCGATCAGAACCAGGTTGTCTTCAATGTTGCCCGACGTGCTTCCAAGCCTGAGATCAAGGCTGCTGTCGAAGCGCTGTTCGGTGTCAAGGTAACGGCTGTCAACACGCTGGTACGCAAGGGTAAGACCAAGCGTTTCCGTGGCATCGCCGGTCGCCAGACCGACGTCAAGAAAGCGTATGTGACGCTTGCCGAAGGTCAGTCGATCGACGTCTCCACCGGTCTGTAAGGGCCGCGCGGAAGCAAGCCCCCAAAAGGGAACAGGAAAATGGCACTGAAAAGTTACAATCCGACGACCCCGAGCCAGCGCCAGCTGGTCATCGTTGATCGTTCGGGTCTTCATCGCGGAAAGCCGGTCAAGTCGCTGACCCAGGGCCTTCACAGCAAGGGCGGTCGCAACAACGCCGGCCGTGTTACCGCACAGTCGATCGGTGGCGGTCACAAGCGCACCTACCGCATGGTTGATTTCAAGCGTCGCAAGTTCGGCGTTGAAGCCACCGTGGAGCGGATGGAATACGATCCGAACCGGACCGCATTCATTGCGCTGATCACCTATGCCGATGGCGAGAAGTCCTACATTCTCGCGCCGCAGCGTCTGACTGCAGGCGATAAGGTTATCTCGTCGGACAAGGCGGTTGACGTGAAGCCGGGCAATTGCATGCCGCTTCAGTTCATGCCGGTCGGTACGATCGTCCACAACATCGAGATGAAGCCGGCCAAGGGTGGTCAGATCGCCCGCTCGGCAGGCGGATACGCCCAGCTGGTCGGCCGCGACCAGGGCATGGCGATCCTGCGTCTCAACTCGGGTGAGCAGCGTCTGGTTCAGGGTGCATGCCTTGCCACCGTTGGCGCGGTATCCAACCCCGACCACCTCAACATCAACGACGGCAAGGCAGGCCGCTCCCGCTGGAAGGGCAAGCGCCCGCATGTCCGCGGTGTTGCGATGAACCCCGTCGACCACCCGCACGGCGGCGGCGAAGGCCGTACATCCGGCGGTCGTCATCCGGTCAGCCCATGGGGCAAGCCGACCAAGGGCAAGCGCACGCGCTCGAACAAGTCGACCGACAAGTTCATCATGCGCTCGCGCCACCAGCGCAAGAAGTAAGAGAGGAAGTCTCCAATGGCTCGTTCAGTTTGGAAAGGTCCGTTTGTTGACGGCTATCTTCTCAAGAAGGCTGAGAAGGTTCGCGAAGGCGGCCGCAATGAAGTGATCAAAACCTGGAGCCGCCGCTCCACCATCATGCCGCAGTTCGTCGGCCTGACGTTCGGCGTCTACAACGGAAGCAAGCACATTCCGGTCAACGTGTCCGAGGACATGGTCGGCCAGAAGTTTGGCGAATATTCCCCGACGCGGACCTATTATGGCCACGGCGCCGACAAGAAAGCGAAGAGGAAGTAACCATGGGCAAGGCAAAAACCGAACGCCGGCTCAAGACCAACGAAGCGCAGGCAATAGCCCGCACGCTTCGCATCAGCCCGCAGAAGCTCAACCTGGTCGCTGCCCTCATTCGCGGCAAGAAGGTTGACAAGGCGCTGGCCGAGCTTGAGTTTTCGCGCAAGCGCATCGCTTCGACCGTCAAGAAGACGCTTGAATCCGCAATCGCAAACGCCGAAAACAACCACGATCTCGATGTCGACTCGCTGGTTGTTGCCGAGGCTTACGTGGGTAAGTCGATCGTCATGAAGCGTTTCCATGCCCGCGGCCGCGGTCGCTCTTCGCGCATCGAGAAGCCGTTCGCTCACCTCACCATCGTGGTGCGTGAAGTGGAAGCCAAAGGGGAGGCCGCCTAATGGGTCAGAAAATCAATCCAATCGGTTTCCGCCTCGGCATTAACCGTACCTGGGACAGCCGTTGGTTCGCCGACAATGCCGAATACGGCAAGCTGCTTCACGAAGACCTGAAGATCCGCAAGTATCTTCTGGCCGAACTCAAGCAGGCCGGCATTTCCAAGGTCGTTATCGAGCGCCCGCACAAGAAGTGCCGCGTCACGATTCACGCTGCCCGTCCTGGCCTGATCATCGGCAAGAAGGGTGCGGACATCGAGAAGCTGCGCCGCAAGCTGTCGGAAATGACCAACTCGGAAACACACCTCAACATCGTTGAAGTGCGCAAGCCCGAAGTTGACGCAACCCTGGTTGCCCAGTCGATCGCCCAGCAGCTGGAGCGCCGCATCGCGTTCCGCCGCGCCATGAAGCGTTCGGTCCAGTCGGCCATGCGTCTTGGCGCAGAAGGCATCAAGATCACCTGCGGCGGCCGTCTCGGCGGCGCGGAGATCGCCCGTACCGAATGGTACCGCGAGGGCCGGGTGCCGCTTCATACGCTGCGCGCCGACATCGATTACGGCACCGCGGAAGCAAAGACCGCTTACGGGATTTGTGGTGTGAAGGTCTGGATCTTCAAGGGCGAAATCCTCGAGCATGATCCAATGGCGTCTGAACGTCGCGCCACTGAAGGCGACGCTTCTGGCGGCAATCGCCGGCGCGAAAACGCCTGATTTTGCGCCAGGCAGATAATTCGGAGAATTAGACAATGTTGCAGCCAAAGCGTACCAAGTACCGCAAGCAGTTCAAGGGCCGCATCAAGGGCGTCGCCAAGGGCGGCTCGGACTTGAATTTCGGTTCCTACGGCTTGAAGGCACAAGAGCCTGACCGCGTCAATGCGCGCCAGATCGAAGCCGCCCGCCGGGCCATCACCCGTCACATGAAGCGTGCCGGCCGTGTATGGATCCGCATCTTCCCGGACGTGCCGGTCACGTCCAAGCCGACGGAAGTCCGCATGGGTAAGGGCAAGGGTTCGGTCGATTACTGGGCTGCAAAGGTCAAGCCCGGCCGTATCATGTTCGAAATCGACGGTGTCAGCGAGGAACTCGCCCGTGAAGCCCTGCGTCTCGGCGCAGCCAAGCTTTCGGTCAAGACCCGCTTCGTACAGCGCATCGCAGAGTAAGGAGACGGATCATGAAAGCCGCTGATGTTCGCGCCTTGAGCGTCGACCAACTCAATGATGAGCTCGCCAAGCTGAAGAAAGAGCAGTTCAACCTGCGTTTCCAGGGCGCTACCGGCCAGCTCGAAAAGACATCGCGCGTTCAGCAAGTTCGCCGCGATATCGCTCGGATCAAGACTATTGCCCGCCAGAAGGCGGCCGAATCCAAGGCCTAAGGACCGAAGAAAATGCCAAAACGCATTCTGCAGGGCACTGTTGTCAGTGACAAGAACGAGAAGACCGTAGTGGTCCGGGTGGAACGCCGTTTCGCGCATCCGGTCATGCGCAAGATCGTTCGTCGCACCAAGAACTACAAGGCACACGACGAAAACAACCAGTACAAAGTGGGCGATGAGGTTTCCATCCAGGAATGCGCGCCCATTTCCAAGGACAAACGCTGGACAGTCATCGAGACCGTCCAGGCTTGAATGAATAGGTTTTGAGGCGAGGGCACTTGCGCCCCGCCGAGAATCCTGTATGAAGCAGGCCATTGGCGCAGAACGCCCCGGAAACGGGCGTTCTTCTGCTTTCAGCGCATGGAAGGTCCTTTCGGGGAAACCACCTTGGCAACATCCTTCCCGCGCACAAAAAGAATTGATTCCTAAGCTGGCATAGGGGGCCTTTCCGCCCAACCGTGCCGGTAACAACAAGAAGGCGGCCTGATATGATTCAGATGCAGACAAACCTCGACGTCGCGGATAATTCCGGCGCTCGTCGTGTCATGTGCATCAAGGTTTTGGGCGGTTCCAAGCGGAAATATGCTTCCATCGGCGACATCATTGTCGTCTCGATCAAGGAGGCCATTCCGCGCGGCCGCGTCAAGAAGGGTGATGTGATGAAGGCGGTTGTCGTTCGGACAGCCAAGGACATTCGTCGCGCCGACGGCAGCGTCATCCGGTTCGACCGGAACGCAGCTGTGCTGATCGACAACAAGAAAGAGCCGATCGGCACTCGTATCTTCGGACCGGTTCCGCGCGAATTGCGCGCCAAGAGCCACATGAAGATCATCTCCCTGGCTCCCGAAGTGCTGTAAGGAACGAACCGATGCAAAAGATCCGCAAAGGCGACAAGGTCGTCGTTCTGGCCGGCAAGGACAAGGGCCGCAGTGGCGAAGTTCTTGCTGTCATGCCGAAGGAAGACCGTGCGGTTGTCCGTGGTCTGAACATGGTCAAGCGCCACCAGCGCCAGACCCAGACCCAGGAAGCCGGCATTATCAACAAGGAAGCTTCGCTTCACCTCTCCAATCTTGCGATTGCCGACCCCAAGGATGGCAAGCCGACCCGCGTCGGTTTCCGCATCGAGGGCGAGAAGAAGGTGCGCGTAGCTAAGCGTTCGGGAGTGGTCATCGATGGCTGATAAGTACGAGCCACGGCTCAAGAAGGATTATGTCGAGCGTATTCGCAAGGCGATGCAGGATCAGTTTGCCTACGCAAACGAGATGCAGATCCCGCGCCTCGACAAGATCGTCATCAACATGGGTGTTGGTGAAGCGACTGCGGACTCCAAGAAGCCAGCTATCGCGGCTGAAGATCTTGCAGCAATCGCCGGCCAGAAGCCTGTGATCACCCGGGCCCGCAATTCGATTGCTGGCTTCAAGCTGCGTGAGCAGATGCCGATCGGCGCCAAGGTCACCCTGCGTGGCAATCGCATGTTTGAATTCATGGACCGGCTGATCACCATCGCGCTGCCGCGCGTTCGTGACTTTCGCGGCCTGAACCCGAAGAGCTTTGACGGCCGTGGCAACTTCGCCATGGGCATCAAGGAGCACATCGTGTTTCCGGAGGTCAACTACGACAAGGTTGATCAGATCTGGGGCATGGACATCATCGTTTGTACGACGGCACCGACGGACGACGAAGCGCGGGCTCTTTTGAAAGAGTTCAACTTCCCCTTCCGTCAGTAATCGTAACGGCATTCGTAAAAAGGATATCTGATCATGGCGAAAGTCAGCGCAATCGAAAAGAACAAGCGCCGCCGCAAGCTGGTCGCACGTGACGCGTCAAAGCGCGCCGCACTCAAGGCGATCACACAAAATCAGGAGCTTCCGATCGAGGAACGCTTCCGTGCAACCCTGAAACTGGCCGAAATGCCGCGCAACGGATCCAAGATCCGCGTTCGCAATCGTTGCGAAGTTACCGGCCGTCCGCGTGCGTTCTACCGCAAGCTGGGCATGTCGCGTATCGCATTGCGTGAACTCGGGTCGCTGGCCAAGGTGCCCGGCCTGGTCAAGTCGAGCTGGTAAGGAGCACGCAACATGGCAATGACTGATCCACTGGGTGATATGCTCACCCGCATCCGCAACGGCGTTGCTCGCCGTAAGTCCTCGGTGTCGACGCCCGCTTCCAAGCTGCGCGCCCGCGTGCTCGATGTGCTGCAGGCCGAAGGCTATATCCGCGGATACACCGAAGTTGCATACGACAACGGCAAGTCCGAGCTGAGCATCGAGCTCAAGTATCACGAAGGCGCACCGGTGATCCGCGAGATCGCCCGCGTCTCCAAGCCGGGCCGTCGCGTGTACGTCTCCGTTAAGTCCATTCCGCAGGTCGCCAACGGTCTCGGCATCACGATCCTTTCGACTCCGAAGGGCGTTTTGGCCGATCATGTTGCGCGCGAGCACAATGTTGGTGGTGAGGTTCTCTGCTCGATCTTCTGATCGCGCAGGATCTCCAACTCGAACAGACAGGTTGAACAATGTCTCGTATCGGTAAAAAGCCCGTCCCAGTCCCCGCCGGCGTCACCGCGACGATCGACGGCCAGACAGTGGTCGCCAAGGGTCCCAAGGGTGAGCTGTCCTTTGTTGCTAACGACGAAGTGTCGCTGAAGCTTGAAGACAACGCGATTGTTGTCACGCCCGTGGATAACTCCAAGGACGCCCGCTCCAAGTGGGGCATGTCGCGCACCATGGTTTCCAACATCCTGACAGGGGTGAAGGACGGCTACGAGCGCAAGCTCGAAATCAACGGCGTCGGTTATCGTGCCGCCATGCAGGGCCAGAACCTGCAGCTGGCTCTCGGCTTCAGCCATGATGTCGTCTACCAGCCTCCAAAGGGCGTCAACATCGCTTGCCCGAAGCCGACGGAAATCGTCATCACCGGCATCGACAAGCAGGTGCTGGGCCAGGTTGCTGCGGAAATCCGCGCCTACCGGAGCCCCGAGCCCTACAAGGGCAAGGGCGTGAAGTATGCTGAAGAGCGGATTGTCCGCAAAGAAGGCAAGAAGAAGTAAGGAAGACGCGAAATGGCTAGCAGGAAACAATCCCTTACGCGTCGTTCCGACCGGGTACGTCGCCAGATCAAAGCGGTGGCCAATGGCCGTCCACGCCTGTCGGTACATCGCTCGTCGAAGAACATCTATGTTCAGGTTATCGACGATGCGGCAGGCCGCACGCTTGCCGCCGCATCAACGCTTGATGCCGGCCTGCGCGCCGACCTCAAGACGGGTGCCGATGTGGCTGCTGCTGCAGCAGTTGGAAAACTGGTTGCGGAGCGCGCGGTCAAGGCCGGCGTTACCGAAGTCGTTTTCGACCGTGGTGCATTCATTTATCACGGCCGCATCAAGGCCCTCGCCGAAGCAGCCCGCGAAGGCGGTCTGAGCTTCTAATCAGAACCAGCCGATTGATTCCGGAAAAGAATAAGGAACAGGACAATGGCCAAGGAAGGTCGCCGCGACAACCGCGGTAGAGACGAAGAGCGCGACAGCGAATTCGTCGACAAGCTCGTACACATCAACCGCGTTGCCAAGGTCGTCAAGGGCGGCCGCCGTTTCGGGTTTGCAGCCCTGGTGGTTGTCGGAGACCAGAAGGGCCGCGTTGGCTTCGGTCACGGCAAGGCACGCGAAGTGCCGGAAGCGATCCGCAAGGCGACTGAGTCGGCCAAGCGCGATCTGATTTTCGTCCCGCTTCGCTCGGGCCGCACCCTGCACCATGATGTGCACGGCCGTCACGGCGCCGGCAAGGTGCTCCTGCGTGCTGCCAAGCCCGGTACCGGTATCATCGCCGGTGGTCCGATGCGTGCTGTTTTCGAAACGCTCGGCATGCAGGATGTTGTGGCCAAGTCGACGGGATCTTCCAACCCGTACAACATGGTCCGTGCCACCTTTGACGCGCTGAAGAACCAGATGCACCCCAAGGACATCGCTTCGCAGCGCGGCATGAAGTACTCCACGCTCCAGGAACGCCGCGGTGTAACCGCCGGCGCCGAAGAGTAATCGGGCGTCCGCCTTTATCGTATTAGGGAGCCAAGACCATGGCTGACAATAAAAAGGGCAAGACGGTCACCGTCGAACAGATCGGCAGCCCGATTCGCCGTCCCAACGTTCAGCGTCAGACGCTGATCGGCCTGGGCCTCAACAAGATGCACCGCCGCCGGACCCTCGAGGACACTCCGTCCGTTCGTGGCATGATCCGCTCGGTGAGCCACCTCGTTCGCGTTGTCGACGAGAAGTGAGTGGGAGTGAACTGTCATGAAACTCAATGAGATCACCGACAACGAAGGTGCAACAAAGAACCGTAAGCGCGTAGGTCGCGGTATCGGTTCGGGTTCCGGCAAGACCGGTGGCCGTGGCGTCAAGGGGCAGAAGTCCCGTTCCGGCGTTGCCATCAACGGTTTTGAAGGCGGCCAGATGCCGATTTACCGTCGTCTGCCTAAGCGCGGCTTCAACAACATCTTCTCGTCCGACTTCAACGTCGTGTCGGTTGGCCGTATTCAGACTGCGATCGATGCGGGCAAGCTTGATGGCAAGGCGACCGTTGATGTTGCAGCACTCAAGGCTGCCGGCGTCATCCGCCGTACCAAGGACGGTGTCCGGCTCCTCGCCGACGGCGAGCTCAAGGCCAAGCTGGCGCTTGAAGTCGCAGGTGCCTCGCGCACAGCCATCGAAAAGGTCGAAAAGGCCGGCGGCTCGATCAAGCTGCTCGCTTCGGCTCCGGCAGCGACCGAAGAATAACAAGTTTTTGACCGCCCGGTGCTTCACATCGGGCGGTTTTCATCCCATATGGGATCAGTCGTCGCGCCAGGCCGCGTCGGCTGGGGCAGGCGCCAGGCACGGTTGAACCGGTCAGGCCGCAACGTCCGGTGAAACCAACTCAGACCCTCCGGAGATGATCGGGTTCATCAGGCGCCGGATGGGCCGCGCGGAGAACGCAATGGCATCTGCAGCCGAACAACTCGCTTCCAATTTGAACTTCGGAGCTTTCGCCAAGGCGGAAGATCTCAAAAAGCGTATCTGGTTCACGCTTGGCGCACTTCTGGTGTATCGCCTCGGAACCTACATCCCGCTTCCCGGCATCAATCCGGAAGCCTTCGCGCAGGCCTTCCAGGGCCAGGCCGGCGGCATTCTCGGCCTTTTCAACATGTTTGCCGGCGGCGCCGTCGAGCGCATGGCGATCTTCGCGCTCGGCATCATGCCCTACATTTCGGCCTCGATCATCATCCAGTTGATGACGTCGGTCATTCCCACGCTCGAGCAGCTCAAGAAAGAGGGCGAGCAGGGACGCAAGATCATCAACCAGTACACCCGCTACGGCACCGTGCTGCTTGGTACTGTACAGGCCTACGGTATCGCCGTCGGTCTGGAGTCCGGCACCAACATCGTCACCGATCCGGGTTGGTTCTTCCGCATCGCCACCGTCATCACGCTTGTCGGCGGTACCATGTTCCTGATGTGGCTCGGCGAGCAGATTACTGCACGTGGTATCGGCAACGGTATTTCGCTGATCATCTTCGCGGGCATCGTTGCAGCCCTGCCGAGCGCCGTTGCCGGCACTCTGGAACTCGGCCGCACCGGCGCGCTTTCCACCGGCCTGATCATTGCTGTTATCATCGTCGCAATTGCCGTCATCGCTTTCATCGTGTTCATCGAACGGGCCCAGCGGCAGTTGCTGATCCAGTACCCCAAGCGCCAGGTCGGTTCGCGGATGTTCCAGGGCGACACGTCGCACCTGCCGCTCAAGCTCAACACTGCCGGCGTGATCCCGCCGATCTTTGCCTCGTCGCTGCTGCTTCTGCCGGCAACCATCGCGGGCTTCGCCAATACCGGCGATCTTCCGGGCTGGGCCTCGACCCTGCTGGCGTCGCTCGGCCACGGCCAGCCGGCCTACATGGCTCTTTATGCGCTGATGATCGGCTTCTTTGCCTTCTTCTACACCGCGATCGTGTTCAATCCGAAGGACACCGCCGACAATCTCAAGCGCCACGGCGGCTTTATCCCGGGCATCCGCCCCGGCGAGCGGACCGCTGAGTACATCGACTTCGTGCTGACGCGAATCACTGTGGTTGGCGCCATGTATCTGATTTTTGTCTGTCTCTTACCCGAATTTCTAATCGCGCAGACTGGCGTTCCGTTCTATTTGGGTGGTACGTCGCTTCTGATCGTCGTCTCGGTGACGCTCGACACGGTTGCGCAGATTCAGGGACATCTGATTGCCCAGCAGTATGAAGGGTTGATCAAGAAGTCCAAACTTCGGGGAGGCAAGAAGGGACGATGAAGCTAATACTTTTGGGACCGCCGGGTGCGGGCAAGGGGACCCAGGCGCAGCGTCTGGTCGAAAAACACGGCATTCCGCAACTGTCGACGGGCGATATGCTGCGCGCTGCGGTGACGGCCGGTACGGAAGTCGGCAAGCGTGCCAAGGCAGTCATGGATGCCGGCGAGCTGGTCTCCGATGATATCGTCAATGCGATTGTCTCCGAACGCATTGATCAACCCGATTGCGCCCGTGGTTTCATTCTCGACGGTTATCCGCGCACACTGGTTCAGGCCGACGCGGTGGAAGCCATGCTTAATGCCAAGGGCATGAAGCTTGATTCGGTCATTGAACTCCTGGTCGACGACAAGGCGCTTGTCGGCCGTATCGTCAAGCGGGCCGAGGAAGCTGCAGCCGCGGGTCAGCCGGTGCGCAAGGACGATAACCCGGAAGTGTTCGAGGAGCGTCTGCGCGAGTATTACAAGAAGACCGCGCCACTGACGGGCTATTATTATGCCAAGGGGGCGCTGCGCACGGTGGACGGCATGCTCGCCATCGACGCGGTGACAGAGGAAATCGAGGCCGTTCTGGCTTCTCTGTAAGATGATTTGACAGTCCGGCGGGCGGCTCGAACAGGTCTGGCCGCCCACCGGGCGTCAAGTTTGCGTAAAATAGGACAGCGCAGAGGTTGACGAAAGCCTTGCTGTTCCGCTAAGACCCGCTCAACTCGCGACATTCCAGCGACCGGCGCGTCTCCTCGAAGGCTTGAGGATACGGCTCTGGTCGCTTTTAGTGTGTCGGGTTGCGAAGCATCCGGAGCCGCAGTGCCCAGCCGGGCAGGTCGGTTTCGGTACAGACTACCCCGCAAGGGCCGGCCTCCACCGGACGCGGGTCAACGATAACCCGCCGGCCAGATCAGATCTGTCCCGGCCCACATGGAGAAGCACATGGCCCGCATAGCTGGCGTAAACATTCCGACGAACAAGCGCGTCGTCATCGCGCTGACTTACATCCACGGCATTGGCAACAAGTTTGCCCAGGAAATCGTCGAAAAGGTCGGCATTCCGCTGGAGCGCCGCGTCAATCAGCTTTCTGACGCCGAAGTGCTGCAGATCCGCGAAACCATCGACCGCGACTACCAGGTCGAGGGCGATCTGCGCCGCGAGAATTCGATGAACATCAAGCGTCTGATGGATCTGGGCTGCTACCGCGGCCTGCGCCATCGTCGTGGCCTGCCGGTCCGCGGTCAGCGGACCCACACCAATGCCCGTACCCGCAAGGGTCCGGCAAAGGCGATTGCTGGCAAGAAAAAGTAATTGGGCTTCGCCTGGGCGGCGGTCCCGAAACCGGAGCGGTGGTTCTAACGACCACCGCTTTCAGGTTGGGGCTGGCGTTGAGGCGCATCCCGGTGGAGCCGCTGGTGCTACGGCGGTGCTGATATCTCGAAAGGAAAAATCATGGCCAAGGAAGCCGCACGCGTCAAACGGCGCGAACGCAAGAACATCTCGTCGGGCGTAGCCCACGTCAACTCGTCCTTCAACAACACGATGATCACAATCACCGATGCGCAGGGCAATGCCATCTCGTGGTCATCTGCTGGCTCCAAGGGTTTCAAGGGGTCGCGCAAGTCGACGCCGTTCGCCGCCCAGATGGCCGCTGAAGATGCTGCCAAGAAGGCTCAGGAACACGGCATGAAGTCGCTGGAAGTTGAAGTCTGCGGCCCCGGTTCGGGCCGTGAGTCGGCACTCCGCGCGCTCCAGGCTGCCGGCCTGACCATCACTTCGATCCGTGATGTGACACCGATCCCGCACAATGGCTGCCGCCCGCGCAAGAAGCGCCGCGTTTAACAGACTGGCGGTTTTCTCAACGGGCCGGGCCTTGCCTGCGCCCGTTTGATCCTCTTCTCACTTGGCCGCACGATTGGATGGTGCGGCAACAGGAAGGCAACAGATATGATTCAGAAAAACTGGCAGGAATTGATCAAGCCCAGCAAGGTCGAGTTCAACACCTCGGGCCGCACCAAGGCGACCGTGGTAGCCGAACCGCTCGAGCGTGGCTTCGGTCTGACCTTGGGCAATGCCCTGCGTCGCGTGCTTCTGTCCTCGCTGCGTGGCGCTGCCGTCACGGCCGTGCAGATCGACGGCGTGCTGCATGAATTCTCCTCGATCCCGGGTGTTCGCGAAGATGTGACCGACATCATCCTGAACATCAAGGAAATCGCCATCCGCATGGAAGGCGACGAAGCCAAGCGCATGGTTGTTCGCAAGCAGGGCCCCGGTGTGGTCAAGGCTGGCGACATCCAGACCGTCGGCGATATCGAGATCCTCAACCCCGAGCATGTTCTGTGCACGCTCGACGAGGGCGCTGAAATCCGCATGGAGTTCACCGTCAACAACGGCAAGGGCTACGTGCCTGCCGACCGCAACCGCGCAGAAGATGCACCGATCGGCCTGATCCCGGTCGACAGCCTCTACTCGCCGGTCAAGAAGTGCTCCTACAAGGTGGAGAACACCCGTGAAGGCCAGGTTCTTGATTATGACAAGCTGACGCTGAACATCGAAACCGATGGTTCGGTCAGCGGCGAAGATGCCGTGGCCTACGCAGCCCGTATTCTTCAGGACCAGCTCGGCGTTTTCGTCAACTTCGACGAGCCGCAGAAGGAAGTTCACGAGGAAACCGTTGCCGAACTGGCTTTCAACCCGTCGCTTCTCAAGAAGGTCGACGAGCTGGAGCTGTCGGTGCGTTCGGCAAACTGCCTGAAGAACGACAACATCGTCTATATCGGCGACCTGATCCAGAAGACCGAAGCCGAAATGCTCCGGACTCCGAACTTTGGCCGCAAGTCACTCAACGAGATCAAGGAAGTCTTGGCTTCCATGGGCCTGCATCTGGGTATGGAAGTTCCGTCCTGGCCGCCGGAAAACATCGAAGATCTCGCCAAGCGTTACGAAGACCAGTATTAAACCGTCAAACGGCAGGCGTGCGCCTGCATGTGAAGGAGACAAGCCATGCGCCACGCAAATTCAGGTCGCAAGCTGAACCGTACCTCAAGCCACCGCAAGGCGATGTTCGCCAACATGGCGGCTTCGCTCATCGAACATGAGCAGATCGTGACCACCTTGCCCAAGGCCAAGGAAATCCGTCCGATCGTCGAAAAGCTCGTCACGCTCGGCAAGCGCGGCGATCTGCATGCCCGCCGCCAGGCGATCTCGCAGATCCGCGACAACGAGGCAGTGCGCAAGCTGTTCGACACCATCGCCACGCGTTACGCTACCCGCAACGGCGGCTACATCCGCATCATGAAGGCCGGTTTCCGCACCGGCGACAACGCGCCGATGGCCGTTGTCGAGTTCGTTGATCGCGATGTTGACGCCCGTGGCGCCAAGGACCGCGCGCGCGTGGCTCTGGAAGCAGCCAGCGAAGAAGAAGCCGCATAAGCGGACTGCTTCTGGCAGAGACTGACAAAGGCCGGGTGCTTCGCGCGCTCGGCCTTTTGCATTCTGTGGAGTTCGCGCCGCCCTTGGTTAGATACCTCCCGAATGGGCTGGCGACATGACGTGGTTCTCAGCTGGGCGCGCGTAGCAGCGCTTCCTTTTGCTCAAGCTCAAGTATGTTTCCTTCCGGATCGCGTGCATATGCGATCCAGCACGGCTTCTCGGATGTCCCGAGATCAATGGTCTGGCCGATCTGGGTCCCGCCAGCTTGGATGATCATGGAAAGTGCATCTGCAATATCTTCCATCTGGAACGCAAGGTGACCGAAGCCGGGTTCGTTAACTCTTGGCTGATCGCGATGATGGGAGACCCTATGCTGGTGTATTTCCAGAAACGGACGTTCAAGTTCGGGAAATTTGAGCCAGATCGTGTATATCTCAGAGCCCGCTAGGCCATTGCCTCGTGAAACAGTTTCCCCATACAACGTCCTGGGCGCGCGCAGCAGTTCGCATTTCAGCACAGTTATGTAGAAGGCTGCGAGCGAGTCCGCATCGCGAGCCACCAGGTTGATGTGAGCAAGTTTCATGGCGTTCGCATCCTCGTCTATGAGACGACCATATCCGCTCGTTGAGGGCAACGGAACAAGTTGCCTTTGCAACTTCGCTCTCCGCGCGGATTCGCAGTTGAAGGTCGGCTCTAGTCCGCCCGCGGGATTGCGCTTGCAAGTTCGGAACTGCTTTGCCGTTTGCCACGTTTCCAATCCATATAGTGTCGGCGAACCAGCCGCCAGGCGATAAGAATTGTTATCAGCCCTGCATAGATCAGCTGTTCCGGCCCGATCACCTTGACCGACAGGCAGTAGTGCAGGGCGCCTGCCGCGGCGATCGGATAGATCAGCCGGTGCAGTTTGTTCCAGCCTGGCCCGAGCCTACGGATCGACCAGCGGTTGGATGTCAGCGCAAGCGGGATCAACAGAACGAAACCAGCCATGCCGATTGTGATGAACCAGCGCTTGAAGACGTCCTCGACGATCACGTCAATTGCCAGCCGCTTGTCGAGCACCATATAGGCGAGAAAATGCATCGCCACATACCAGAAGGCCAGAAGCCCCAGCGCCCGCCGGTAGCGCACCCAGTTGATGCCGAGGACATCCCTTATCGGCGAGATCAGCAGTGTCAGGATCATGAACCTTAGTGCCCATTCGCCAAGCAGGTGTTCAAAGATCTTCACCGGATTGCCGATAAGCTGCCCGGTCGCGCCGAGATAGAACGTCCATACAGCCGGGAGCAGGCCGACCGCGTAGAGCGCCCAGATCGAGGCGGGATGATACCGTTTCGGCAGGGCGGGCAGAGGCATAATCAGAAATTTACCGTCAGGTCCATGCCGTCATAGAGGCTCGCGACTTCATCGCCATAACCGTTGAACGGCAGTGTCGGGCGCTCGTTTGAGCCGAAGAAGCCGCCGCCACCGATGCGGTTTTCCTTTGCCTGGCTCCAGCGCGGATGATCGACGGCCGGATTGACGTTGGCATAAAAGCCGTACTCGTTCGGCGCCAGCCGGTTCCAGGTCGAGGCCGGCTGTTCCTCGGTTAGCGTCATCCGGACGATCGACTTGATGCCCTTGAAGCCGTATTTCCACGGCACCACAAGCCGCACCGGCGCACCGTTCTGGTTGGGCAGCGTCTTGCCGTAGAGCCCCATCGCCATGATCGTCAGCGGATGTCGCGCCTCGTCGAGCCTCAGTCCCTCGACATAGGGCCAGTCGAGCGGTTGGAATGCGCCGCGCTGGCCGGGCATTTCCTGCGCCCGGACAATGGTTTCGAACGCCACATACTTGGCGCTGCCCTGCGGCTCGACCTTGTCGAGCAGCGCCGCCAGCGGAAAGCCGATCCATGGAATGACCATCGACCAGGCTTCCACGCACCGCATCCGGTAGGTCCGTTCTTCAAGCCCCAGCGCCATGAGTGCATCGAGATCGAATTCGGCGGGCTTGCCGACCATGCCGTCAACCTTGATGCTCCAGGGCCGCGGATTGAAATCACCCGACCGGGCCTTCGGATCGCCCTTGCCGGTGCCGAATTCATAGAAATTGTTGTAGCTGGTGGCATCGGCCTCCGGCGTCAGCTCTTCACCGGGGTCGTATCCGCCGGGTGCGGCTGCAAGCGGCTCAGGTTCTGCAGCAATGGAGAGGGAGGGTGAAGCCAGTGGAGCTGCCAGTGCGAGACCGCCGGCGGCACCAAGGCGCAGGATATCGCGGCGCTGCAGATAGCTGGCTTCCGGGGTGATTTCGGACCCCGGGATGGCTGTGGGACGGTAACGGCGCATGGCGGATACTCCTCGGATCTGCAGGCAAGCGATTGGCCGGCATTACACCTTCGCAAGATACAGCACCGGCTGGCGCTGAAAAGCCGGGGCGCGACCACAATTTCGTGTAGCCGCCGTGATGCCTACACCCATCGCGGGATGTCAGGTGTACTCGGTAGATCATGCAGGCCGGCGCGCGAGGATGTGTTCTTTATTGATTGGTCATGATGCCATCAAGCCGTCAAACTGATGATGACTTTGGTATCCGCGTCGGGCCATAGTGGCCCAAATCACTGAGGATTGCCGACATGATTCCAAATCGCTCGCGCCTGCGCGTCGTTCCGTTTGCCCTTTTGGCCGTGTGTCTGCTGGTTGTGCCGGTGCTGGTTCCGGCAACGGCCCAGACCAGTGTGGAAGATTCACTGACCGATAGCATAGGCAAGATCTTTCGCGGCGTCATTGGAGAGACCGGGGAACAAGCGGCCCCCCGAAGCGAGGCCGCGCCTGTCAACGAGGTTCGACGCGAACCGCCCCGCTCGCGGGCGGACATGATGCAGTCCTTCTCGCCGCTTGTGAAGGCGACCGCACCGGCCGTCGTCAATGTCTATGCCGACCGGCTGGTTCAGCGCAGCATGTCGCCGTTTGGTGGTGATCCGTTCTTCGAACAGTTTTTCGGCCAGCGCATGCCCAACCGTACCGAAAAGCAATCCTCCCTCGGCTCCGGCGTCATCATTCAGCAAAACGGCATCGTCGTGACCAACAACCACGTCATCGAAGGCGCCGATGATGTTCGTGTGGCGCTTGCCGACGGGCGCGAGTTTCAAAGCCGTATCCTGCTCAAGGATGAGCGCTTCGACCTCGCGATCCTGCAGATCGAAGGCAATGGGCCATTTCCGATCATCGATTTTGGCGACACCGACCTGATTGAAGTGGGCGACATCGTTCTGGCCATCGGCAACCCCTTCGGCGTCGGTCAGACCGTGACCAGCGGCATTGTCTCCGCACTTGCCCGCAACAGCGTCGGCGTGTCGGATTTCGGCTCCTTCATCCAGACCGATGCCGCGATCAATCCCGGCAATTCCGGCGGCGCTCTGGTAGACATGAATGGTCGTCTGATCGGCATCAACTCCGCGATTTTCAGCCGCTCCGGCGGTTCCAACGGCATCGGTTTTGCCATTCCCGCCAATCTGGTGCGGGCGGTTGCCGAAACCGCCGAGGCCGGCGGCACTGTGTTCGAGCCGCCCTTTATCGGCGCTTCGTTTGATCCGGTAACACCCGACATTGCCGAGGCGCTGGGTCTCGACCGGGCCATTGGGGCACTGGTTGCCGATGTCACGGACTCAGGCCCCGCGGCGAATGCAGGACTGCGTGTGGGCGATATCGTGCTCGGGTTCAACGGCCGCCCGATCGAGCATCCCGACGCACTTGGCTACCGGCTGGCGACCACCGGGGTCGGTACCAGCGCGCAGCTTGACGTGCTCAGCCGCAACGGCCGCCGCAGCCTTGAAATCAAGCTTCAGCCCCTGCCTGAGGACAATCCGCGTGACCGCCGCAACCTTGAGGGCCAGAACCCGTTTGCCGGTGCGGTTGTGTCCAACATCACCCCGCGTATCGCCACCCAGCTGCGGCTGCCGTCCTCGCTGCGCGGTGTCGTGGTCACGGAAGTCCCCGGACGCTCGATTGCCGGGCGATACGGATTTCGGGCCGGAGATCTGATCGCCGTCATCAATGGCGTTGAAATCGCCAATGTCGATATCCTCGAACAGGTGCTCACCGAGGGCGCCAGCTTCTGGCGCTTCGAGATTGTGCGTGGTGGTCAGCGCATTCGCCAGATCATAAGGTGATGCGATGAGTGATCTGTTCGCCAGTCCCGAGGCCGCCCGGAGCGGGCACCGCCCGCTTGCCGACCGGCTGCGGCCGGCAAGCCTTGCCGAAGTCACGGGGCAGCCGCATCTGACCGGCCCGGATGGGGCGATCACCAGGATGATCGCCTCGGGAAGTCTCGGCTCGATGATCTTCTGGGGTCCCCCAGGCACCGGCAAGACCACCGTGGCGCGGCTCCTGGCCGGAGAGACCGAGCTGGCGTTTGATCAGATCTCTGCGATTTTCTCAGGCGTTGCCGATCTCAAGAAGGTTTTTGAATCAGCCAGGGCCCGCCGCATGAGTGGCCGCCAGACGCTGCTCTTCGTCGACGAGATCCACCGTTTCAACCGGGCCCAGCAGGACAGTTTTCTGCCGGTGATGGAGGATGGCACCATCGTGCTGGTGGGCGCGACCACAGAAAACCCCTCGTTCGAACTCAATGCAGCTCTTCTCTCTCGCGCAAGGGTGCTGACCTTCAAGCCCCACGACCAGGAGAGCCTCGAGAGCCTGCTCGTGCGCGCCGAGGCCGAGACCGGAAAGCCGCTGCCGCTGGAACCCGAGGCGCGGCTGAGCTTGCTGGGCATGGCCGACGGTGACGGACGCGCGGTTCTGACACTGGCCGAGGAGGTCTGGCGCGCCGCCCGCGAGGGTGAACTGTTTGACGTCGAAGCACTTGTGAAAGTCGTCCAGCGCCGCGCGCCTGTCTACGACAAGGGCCAGGATGGCCACTACAACCTGATCTCGGCGCTGCACAAGGCGGTGCGCGGTTCCGATCCCGACGCGGCGCTCTACTATCTCGCCCGCATGTTCGATGCTGGCGAGGATCCGCTGTTTCTCGGCCGGCGTCTGGTGCGGATGGCATCCGAGGATATTGGACTGGCCGACCCCCAGGCACTGGTTGTCGCCAACGCGGCCAAGGATGCCTATGATTTTCTGGGTTCGCCGGAAGGTGAACTGGCTCTGGCCCAGGCTTGCGTCTATCTCGCCACGGCGCCCAAATCCAATGCGGTCTACACCGCCTACAAATCCGCCATGCGCGCTGCCAAGGAAGGCGGTTCGCTGTTGCCGCCGCGGCACATCCTCAACGCGCCCACCAAGCTGATGAAGGCCGAAGGCTACAGCGAGGGCTATCTCTATGATCACGACCAACCCGACGCGTTCTCCGGTCAGGACTATTTCCCGGAGGCCATGGGCCGAAAGACCTTCTACGATCCGCCGGAGAGGGGCTTTGAGCGCGATCTCCGCAAACGCCTCGATTTCTGGTCCCGGCTCAGAAAAGAACGCTCGACAAAGGGATAGGACATGAACAGCACCACCCGTGAACCCGCGCCATTGGTCGGCATCATGGGTGCCGGCGCTATCGGGCTCTATGTCGGTGGCATGCTCGCCGTCGCCGGCGGACATGTGGTTTTCGCCGCTCGCGGGCGCACACTGGAATCGCTGTCGCGCGGCCTGTCACTCTCACGTTACGACGGTTTCAAGTCAGCCTTGAAGCCCGAGCACTATGCTGTCGGCGGTGTGGAGGGTCTCGCAAAGTGTGATGTCGTGCTGTTTTGCACCAAGTCCGGCGATACCGAAGCCGCGGCAATTGATCTCGCCAGGGTTCTCAAGCCAGATGCAACGGTCATCAGCCTGCAGAACGGCGTCGGCAATGTCGAACTGCTCAAGCGATTGGTGTCGCCCCATCAGGTCGTCGCGGGCACCGTCCCCTTCAACGTGGTCCGCCTGTCCCCGAATGCCGTACACTGCTCGATGGAAGGCCCGGTTCTGATCGGCCCGTCTGACGCCTCCGGCCCTCTGGCCAAGCTGACTGAAGGGTCGCCCTTGAAACTGCAGGTCCATGACAATCTCGACGCCATGCAATGGGGCAAGCTGCTGCTCAACCTCAACAATGGGCTCAACGTCATCAGCGGTCTGCCGCTGTTGAATCAGTTTCGGGATCCCGGTTACCGAAAGGTGCTGGCCATGGCGATGGAGGAACTGCTCGCGGCGCTTGACGCCGCCGGCATTCCGGTCATTGGTGCCACCCGCACCAATCCGCGCCTGATCCCAAGGGTCCTGCGCCTGCCGACCTGGCTCTTTCGCGTTGTCGCACGCCAGCAGCTCAGGATGGATGAGACCGCCCGGTCCTCCTCATGGGATGATCTGAAGGCAGGCCGTGAACCGGAAACCCGGTTTCTCAATGGCGCCGTCGTATCGCTCGCCGAAACGCATGGCCGCACTGCACCGGTCAACGAACTGATCTGCAGTCTGGTCGCCGAGGCCTTTGCCGCCAAGGTCTCGCCGCAAATGCCGGGTGACAAGCTTGTGGAGCTGGCTCGCAAGGTTACGGCCGAACGGTAGGCCCCGTGCTCGTTTCCAAGCCATTGACTTGCGTCAATGCCTGTCCTGCGCAAGCGCTGCATTCTGACCTCCACCGAACAAGGAGGACACACCCATGACGGTTCTGGTTCTTTACGCCACGATTGAGGGGCATTCCCGCAAGATTGCCGAACGCGCCGCTTCCAGGCTTGAGGAAGCAGGTCAGCATGTGGTGCTCGGCGACGTGCGCGAACCCGGCTTCGCCGTTCCGGGCCGCTTTGACGGCGTGTTGATCTGCGCGCCCATTCACATCGGGCGCTATCCGACATCTGTCGCCCAGTTTCTCATCGACTGGAAAGCCGCGCTTGCTGCCGTTCCCACGGCATTCATCTCGGTTTCTCTGGCCATTCACAGCGACAGCGCCGACGAGCGTGCCGAGGCGGAAACCTATCCGGCCAAGCTGGAAAAGAAGACCGGATTTCACATTGCCAAGGTGCATCATGCCGCCGGGGCGCTCAAATACCTCGAATACGATTTCTTCAAGCGGGCGTTGATGCGTCAGATTGCCAGGAAGGAAGGCGCATCGGTGGACACCAGCCGGGACCACGAATTCACTGACTGGGAGGCGCTTGATGCCTTCGTGCAGGAGTTTGCCGACGATGTGGCGCTGGCTGCCAGTGCCTAGCCGGAACGGGCAGCCTGCCGCAAGACTGCCCGAGGGCTGCGCCGAACGGCTTTCTTGATCGCCGGTTTTCCGCTAAGCAGCGGGCATGAACGTTCTCTTGCTTGTTTTTGTCGGTGGCGGTTTTGGTGCCGTGGCACGCCATCTTTCGGGAATGGCGGTCATGCGCGCTGCCGGGCCCGGTTTTCCCTGGGGCACGATGGCGGTCAACATCGCCGGCTCGCTGGCGATGGGGCTTCTGATTGCCTGGCTTGCCCGCCGTTCATCCGGCGACAGTGAACTCCGGTTGCTGCTGGCGACCGGTTTTCTTGGCGGTTTCACCACATTTTCCGCCTTTTCTCTCGATGCCGTGACGCTTTACGAGCGTGGCGCGTTGACGGCGGCGGCTGCCTATGTGATTGCCAGCGTCACAGTTTCCATTCTGGCATTGTTTGGCGGGCTATGGCTGGCGCGCCAGTTCTGATGCCCAGATCAAAGAGATAATCGATATGGCGGGCGTACAGCTCATACAGGTTGATCCCGATGAAGCGGGCATGCGGCTCGATCGCTGGTTCAAGATCCATTTTCCGGGTCTGGGATTCGGCCAGCTTCAGAAGCTGCTCCGCTCCGGCCAGATCCGTGTCGATGGCGGCCGGGTCAAGACCGATGCGCGCGTTCAGCCCGGTCAGACGGTCAGGGTGCCGCCGCTTGGTGTCGATGAGAAATCGACCGGCCCGCTGACAGCCAAGACCATCCGCAACCGCGACGATGGCGATGTGCTCAGTCAGATGCTTCTGCACGAGGACCCCAAGGTCCTGGTCTTCAACAAGCCCGCCGGCCTTGCCGTCCAGGGCGGCTCCGGCGTCACCCGCAATGTCGATGAGATGCTTGAGGCGTGGCGCAACAAGAAGGGTGAGAAGCCCAGGCTTGTGCACCGGTTGGACCGCGATACCGCGGGCGTTCTGGTGGTGGCGCGCACCCGCGGTGCGGCGCAGGCGCTGACCGCCGCCTTCCGCGAACGCACCACAAAGAAAACCTACTGGGCGCTGGTCAAGGGCGTGCCGCGCACCAAGGAAGGCAAGATCTCCACCTGGCTGATCAAGGAAGCCACCGAGGATGGCGACCGCATGCGCATTGCCAAACATGGCGAGCAGGGCGCAGACCACGCGGTGTCTTACTACCGCGTCATCGACAAGGCGGCACAGAATCTCGCCTGGCTGGAGTTCGAACCCTATACAGGCCGGACCCACCAGTTGCGCGTACATGCGTTGCACCTGGGGCATCCGATCATTGGTGACCCGAAATATTTCGAGTTCGACAAGAACTGGGAATTTCCTTCTGGCATGCAGAACCGGCTGCACCTGTTGGCGCGCCACATCTCCATTCCGCACCCTGATGGTGGCAGGCTTTCGGTCACGGCACCGCTGCCGCCGCACATGGTGCAGAGCTGGAACCTGCTCGGCTTCGACGAGGCTGCAGGCGGGGAGCACGAGGAATGAAGCTTGCCCTGTTCGATTGCGATGGCACCATTGTCGACAGCGCCGCAGTAATCCACACCTGCATGGAACGCACCTTCGAGGATTTCGGAGTTGCCAAGCCTGAAATGGCGCACACCAAGTCGATCATCGGGCTGACGCTCGATATCGCGATCGCACAGATGCTCGTCCGTCCGGTTGATGCGGAGATTGCGGCGATGACAGCCCGCTACAAGGAGCACTTCATGCTCCATCGCCAGAACGGCGGTGTGTTGGAACCTGCCTATGACGGCCTGCTGCCGCTGATTGCTGCACTTGCGGCGCGTGACGATGTGGTCCTCGGCGTGGTCACCGGCAAGTCACGCCGCGGGCTGGACGCCATCCTCGCCCACCATGGCCTGACCAAGGCCTTTTTCACCACCCGAACCGCGGACGATTGCCCCTCCAAACCGCATCCTGCGATGGTTCTGGAATGCTGCACGGAAGCAGGCATTGATCCGAATCAGACCACGGTGATCGGCGATGCCGTCTATGACATGCAAATGGCGGTTAGCGCTGGAGCCAGGGCGGTCGGCGTGTCCTGGGGCTATGGTCCGGTGGATGCGCTCAAGGCCGCCGGCGCGCATCACGTGGTTTCTCATGCCGACGAAATTGCCACGCTCATTTGACGACAGGAGACGTTTTCATGCGCGATATTCTCAGTGATCTCGATCTTGGTGACGACAAGCTGACCGATCCGGTCCGGGAAGCCCAGACCGGTCTCAACAAGCCGTTGCCAAATCGCTTCTACAAGGAAGCTGCGGTTGTCGAGGGTGAAGAGGGCGGCTTTGTCGTGGCTCTCGACGGCAAGCCGGTGCGCACGCCCTCCCGCCAACCGCTCGGGGTGCCTCACCGGGGACTGGCCGAGGCCATTGCCGCCGAATGGCAGGCCCAGGGCGACAAGATCAATCCGGCGACCATGCCGCTTACCCGCATGGTCAATACCGCTATTGACGGCGTGACGGCCGCGCAGGAAGAGGTATTCGAGGAGATCTTGCGCTACGGCGGATCGGATCTTCTGTGCTACCGCGCCGACGCGCCCGAAGGTCTGGTGGCGCGCGAGAGCGAACTTTGGGATCCCTATCTCGACTGGGCGTCGAGCATGGGTGCGCGCCTGGTTCTTTCAGAGGGCATTGTTCATGTCGAACAGCCACCGGAAGCCATACGCGCCATTGCAACCCTTCTTCGCCGCTATGCCACACCTCTGCAGCTCACTGCCCTGCACACGATCACTTCATTGACCGGTTCGTTGGTGCTTGCTCTGGCGCTGGCCGAAGGGCAGGGAGAACCATCCGAGATCTGGGCCGCGGCCCATGTCGACGAGGACTACAACATCGCACAATGGGGCGAGGACCATGAAGCAGCGGAAAGCCGCGCCAAGCGGCAGCTCGATTTCGAGGCGGCTCACCTGATTCTGCTCGCCCACCGCGCCTGAGCCTGTCGGAGATTGCAAATCACGTGCTTGCTGGTGGAGCGGCCTTTCATCAACGGGTTCTGTTCCCAATTGCCGGCGACGAGTGACTGTTCTGGATGTTCCCCAAGCGGCATCACAGCAGAGGAAGGGTTCAAATGACAAACGACGCTTCAACCGGCTACATTGATCCGACCAGGGAGGCGTTCGCGCGTTTTCGCGAGATGGACCGGCCGGGACCGGTGCATATGCTCAATCTCGTCAGATTTCGTGAGCAAGCCGCCTATGACGACGGTACGGTTGCCACCGGTGCTGAAGCCTATTCAAGCTATGCCAGCGAGAGCGGGCCTGTGTTCAAGCGTCTTGGCGGACGCCAGGTCTGGATCGGAAAGCCGGAACTCATGCTGATCGGACCTCAGAGCGAAGCCTGGGACATCGCGTTTATCGCCGAATATCCGAGCAAGGACGCATTTGTCGCCATGCTGCGCGATCCGGAGTACCGCAAGGCTGTGCGTCACCGTCAGGCCGCTGTTGCCGATTCCCGCCTGATCCGCATGGAGCCCGGCATACCTGGGACGCGCTTCGGGGCGATGAGCGAGGGTGATCAGCGCTGAACGATATGCCTGGTCTGCCACTGTGCAGCTTGGTGAACTGCGATTTCAGTACACGGCGGTCATATCCATATCTGCGTTCTTAACCATGTGCTAACCATAAAATGCGATTTCTCGGAGGGTAGGAACAGTCTTCCGGAGCATTGGCATGTTGCAAACCGACCGATTTACCTTGTGCCTGGCGCGCGCAATGGTTCTGTTTGCCATTGCCGCCACAGTTTCGGCCTGTGCAGGGAGACCGAAGCCGCTCGAACCTGCGACACCATACAATGTGACTGAAGTCCGTGTCATGGCCGACAGCATTGAAGACTTGGGCTTTGCCGGCCGTTTGCAACAGAGGCTCGAGGCAACCGCGGGCCGCGCCACTGCCGATGTCGGTCAGACATCGGCGTTGCGGATCGTGGTTCAGGATCGCCGGCAAGATCCTTCTCCGGTGAGCTTCTTTGGTGGCACGTCCCAGTCCGTTGAGCTTGATCTGACGCTGACCGATGTCGAGTCGGGCAGGGTGCTCACGGGTCGCACGCTGCGCTCCTCCTACCAGGATTTCAACGGGGCCGGCGCCGAAGCCGTCATGATCGCCCGGCTGACCGGTGAAGTAAGAGCTCTCTTGGGTCTCTCGGGCTACACGCCTTATCCGGTTGCCGGCGCCAAGCGCGAGGTGGCATGGCCGCGCGACAATCCGGAACGCTTTGACGATGAGGCGTTGCGAGCGGTCGACCCACTGCTTAACGGCACCGTGACGCCGACGACGGTCACGCTGGACGTGGAAGAGGACCCCGTCCCGGCAATGGATTTTTCCAAGCCACTGCTTGACGCGGGACAGGCCCCGAAGCCGGTCCCGGCTGCTGACCGCCCCTTGGCGTCTCCGGAACCCGTGAAGGTGACACTCGATCCCGGTAGCAAACCGCTGGCGCCGTCTGTCGAGATGTCAGCCGACGACGCAGGTACCATCGACGAGCCCTGCATCATCACGCTGGAGAATGACTGCAGCGATCCCGACAGCCGTTAGGGCGCATCCGTAGCGTGACGGATTAGGGCTGGGAAAATGCTCCGGGCCTTTCCGTTGAGCTGGGCAAAAGAGATCAGCCCAGCCGCGCGGCGTGCCACGCGAGGTGGTCGTCCATGAAGGTGGAGATGAAGTTGTAGGAGTGGTCGTAGCCCTCCTGCATCCGCAGGGACAGCTCGATACCGGTGTCGCGGCAGGCCTCTTCCAGCAGCCACGGGCGCAAGCCGTTGTCGAGAAACCCGTCGGCCGTCCCCTGATCTACCAGGAACTCGGGAAATCTGGCGCCGTCCTCAATCAGCTGCGTGGCGTCATAGCGCCGCCATGCCGCTTCGTCGGAGCCGAGATACTTCTCCAGCGCCGGGCGTGACCAGTCGGCGCTCGACGGCTGCACGATGGGTGCAAACGCCGAGCAGCTCTTGAACCGGTCCGGATGCTTGAGCGCGAATGTCAGCGCGCCATGGCCGCCCATCGAATGCCCCATGATGCCCTGGCGGCTCATATCGGCGGCGAAATGGCCGGCAATCAGCTCCGGCAATTCCTCAAGGATATGGGTTTCCATGCGGAAATGCTTCGACCAGGGTGATTGTGTCGCATCGAGATAGAAGCCCGCGCCCTTGCCGAACTGCCAGTTGTCGGGCTCGTCTGGCACATGGTCGCCACGCGGGCTGGTGTCGGGGCAGACGATGATCAATCCCAGTTCCGACGCCAGCCTGCGGTACTCGCCCTTGTCCATCACGTTGGCATGGGTGCAGGTCAGGCCGGACAGGAACCAGACCACCGGACACAGCTGTTCCTTGGCCAAGATCGGCCGGAACACCGAAAATGTCATGTCGCAGCCGCAGGCGTCCGACTCCATCGTGTAGACGCCCTGGCGTCCGCCATGGGCCTTCGCTTCCGAGATGATTTTCATCGCGATCTCTTCCGGTTGAAGTGGGTGGCAGGCGCCAAGGCTGCGGTCAGTAGACCACGACGCTGCGGATACTCTCGCCCCTGTGCATCAGATCGAAGGCCTCGTTGATACCCTCAAGTCCCATGGTGTGGGTGATCATCGGGTCGATCTCGATCCGGCCCTGCATGTACCAGTCGACGATCTTCGGCACGTCGGTGCGGCCGCGGGCGCCGCCGAAGGCCGTTCCGCGCCAGGACCGGCCGGTGACCAGCTGGAATGGACGCGTCGAGATTTCCTGGCCGGCGCCGGCAACGCCGATGATGATTGATTCGCCCCAGCCCTTGTGCGCGCATTCGAGGGCCTGGCGCATCACCTTGGTGTTGCCGGTCGCGTCGAACGTGTAATCGGCACCGCCCTTGGTAAGGTCCACCAGGTACGGCACCAGGTCGCCTTCGACTTCGCTCGGGTTGACGAAATGGGTCATGCCGAAGCGCTCGCCCCATTCCTTCTTGGAATTGTTAAGGTCGACGCCGACGATCATCTCCGCCCCGATCAGCCGCAGGCCCTGGATCACGTTCAGCCCGATACCGCCCAGACCGAAGACGACCGCCCGGCATCCGGTTTCGGCCTTGGCGGTGTTGATCACCGCGCCGATGCCGGTGGTCACGCCGCAGCCAATGTAGCAGACCTTGTCGAAGGGGGCATCCGGATTGATCTTGGCCAGCGCAATCTCGGGCAGAACGGTGAAGTTCGCGAATGTCGAGCAGCCCATGTAGTGAAACAGCGGCTTGCCATCGAGCGAGAACCGCGATGTGCCATCCGGCATCAGCCCGGCGCCCTGGGTGGTGCGAATCGACTGGCACAGATTGGTTTTCGGGTTGAGGCAGTACTCGCACTCACGGCATTCCGGCGTGTAGAGCGGAATGACATGGTCGCCTTTCTTCAGTGACGTCACCCCCGGTCCGACGTCGACGACGACGCCCGCACCCTCATGGCCGAGAATGGCCGGGAAAATGCCCTCGGGGTCGGCCCCGGAGCGGGTGAACTCATCGGTGTGGCATACGCCCGTGGCCTTGATCTCCACCAGCACCTCGCCCGCGCGCGGGCCTTCCAGCTGAACTGTTGTGACTTCCAGCGGTTTACCGGCTTCAAAAGCGACTGCTGCGCGTACGTCCATTCCCGTGCTCCCGGATAAGATCTGACAATTGAGCCGACCCTGCCAGAGCGGCAGGGTCGGCTCAACCCTGTTTTACAGCCTTCTAGTCGTTTGCCGCGCGTGTCAACGTCACAAGCCGGCTTTCCAGCGTTTCGATACAAGTAGAAATTTGAGCTGCGAGTTCGCGCAAGCGGTTGATTTCGCCGGACATCTCGTCAACAGCAACTGATATTCCCGGCGACTGCGGAGCTTCGCCGGCGCCGCTGATCAGCCATGCCGGAGAGACACCCAGAACGCCGGCCAGCGTCATGATCTTGTTGGCCCTGGGTTCGGAGCGATCCGATTCCCATTCCGACAGGGTTTCGTCGGTTACGCCGATGCGCGAGGCCGCCTCCTCGAGAGTCAGGCTGGCGAGATCGCGTGCACGCGTGATTCTTCCACCCAGCGTATCGCCATCGTCGTAGGTGTCCGCTGTCATGTCATGCATTTATTAAAGTCCCTTTGTTTTTCGGACAGGGCAGACAAAATGCGCGAGCTGGTGCGCGGGCGGCTGTCCCGTCCAGAAAGTGAAGCCTATGCAAGGACCATGTTGGTTCTGTGAACCTTGGGCCGCAAGAGATGCATGGCGATGTGATGATCCGTCACCGGCAATCCATGCGCGGCGCCCCGGGATCAAGTTTCACTGTCAAGTGAACGCCGGATCTATTGAAGCGGGGTGAGGGTTTCCGTTCCGGCCCCTGCAGTATCGGCGATTGTCCACACGCCGTCCAGTGTGCCGTCACGCATTAATTCGTAGACGACAAGCCCGATAGTGCCGTTTTCGAAGGCGTAGGCCGCTGCAAAGGCGTTCTGATTGATCATGCAGATGCCGCTTGATGACGTGCCTGTATCCCAGTGAATCCGGCAGGTGGTTGAACTGGTGATATCGATCCGCGCCGTACCCGAATACCGGCTGCCGTCCAGATTGGTGCCTTCAACCTGGTACATGCCGCCAATTTCCTGCGCCCCGACAGACGTTGCCAAGCCAAGCAGAAGCGCCAGGCCGGTCAATCCAAACCGATGCATGGAAAACCTCCCCAAAGCTTCAAGGGACCGTTTCGAAGCCTGCCGGAATCATCTGCCCAGGCGATGATATTGTCAATCGGGCCACGCGCCCCAGCTCACGGATCTACCGGTTGAGAACTCTCGAGAGGAGGGCGATCATCCCGGGTCGGTCCGAACACTGTTTCAAACGCATCACGCAGCCGGATGTCGGCTTCGTGCATGGGAATCGGCAGCCCGAGATCGACAAGGCTGGTGACACCGTGCGCCCGGACCCCGCAGGGAACGATGCCTGAGAAATGTTCAAGGTCCGGGTCGACGTTGAGTGCCAACCCGTGGAAACTCACCCACTTGCGCAAGCGGATTCCGATCGCGGCGATCTTGTCTTCCGCCATCGATCCGTCGGCAAGCCGTGGCTTGTCGGGCCGGCGTACCCAGACACCAACCCTGTCCTCGCGGCGTTCGCCTTTGACGTTCATGCTGTCGAGCGTGGCGATGATGACCGTTTCGAGCGCCGAGACGAAGGCGCGTACATCGGGCCGCCGCCGCTTCAGATCGAGCATCACATAGGCAACCCGTTGGCCAGGTCCGTGATAGGTGTATTCGCCACCGCGTCCGGTCTGGTGCACCTCGAACCGGTCTGGCGCAACGAGATCGTCGGCCTTGGCGCTGGTTCCGGCCGTGTAGAGCGGCGGATGCTCGACCAGCCAGACGAGCTCATCGGCTTCACCGCTGGCAATCCGCCCGGCTTCTGTTTCCATGAAGGCCACGGCATCGGCATAAGGTGTCAGCCCTTCCGAAATCCGCCATCTGACCGACGGATGGGCGCCCTGGGCAAAAAACCGGGTCTCAAGTGTGTCGCGCGAGTTCATGCCCTTCTCTAGAACCGTTCGCGCCCAAAGGAAACAGGCAGATGATGCGCTCCTTTCTCTCTTGCAGGTTGGCCATGGTTCGAACGTGCCGGCAGGGGCAAAACAGGGTTTTAACGCTGCTTCCTGCCGCAAAGCGTGTTCCCCGGCTTGTCCGCCTGCGGGCCCCACGCTGCGCGCTCCCCGGGAATCGACAGTTTGGTGTTTGCGCGGCTGGGTCTTTCGAAGACAAGGCTTTGCCGGTTATACCGAAGCTGCCGGAAAACTTCATTTGGAAGCGTTTCGGGACGCTGGTACTGAGCCATTTTTGCGATGCAAACGCCGTTTTCTCGCGCCTGTCGGCTTCGTGTGATTTTTGTGACGAATGCGCTTGTGCAGGGCAGGTCCATTTGCTACATGCAGCGCGCCGGACAGGTTTCGGCTCTACCACGTGCGGTCGTGGCGGAATTGGTAGACGCGCAGCGTTGAGGTCGCTGTGGGGCAACCCGTGGAAGTTCGAGTCTTCTCGACCGCACCATAAAACACCCGCTCCGGCGGGTTTTTTTGTGTCTATAAGTCATTGAAAACGTCCACAGCAAAAGGGACAGAGGCCGGTTTGGCCGTCTGTCCCCTTGAATCTGGTAATCGCGACGTCTGTCGGAGATCAGTCGGCGATCACGGCGCGGAACATCCACAACGCTTTCTCGTGGAAGGTCAGTCGAGCCGTCAGCATGTCCTCGGTGACGGAATCGTTGTTGTCGCCGGCGGTGGTGGCCGCCTTGCGCATGTCCCGGACAGCCTGCTCGTGATCCTTGATGAGGTCGGCGACCATGTCATGCGCCGAAGCCTGATCGACATCCGATTTGGTCGGCGCGAAATCCGATGCCATGCCGAGGCTGACCGGGGCCAGGTGACCCAGCGCACGGATCCGTTCGGCGATGATGTCGGTCGCACCAAAGAGTTCGTTGTAGTGCTCTTCGGTCAGTTCATGGATCGGTTTGAAGATCGGACCGACCACGTTCCAGTGATAGATGTGGCTCTTGATCGTCAGACGATAGGTTGCGGCCAATATCTCGGAGAGATCCTTGGACATCGACCTGCGGTAGTCTGCCTTGAGGCCGGTGTTGATCCGGTCGTTGGAGGCTTCGGGCTGAAGGCTGGCGATAGCTGATTTGGCCATGATGATTTCCTTTCCAAAAAACAATCTTGATTGAGATGATCAGGCAAAAGCGGGATAGCCGAGGCTCAGTTGCTGGCTGATCGAAGATGCTTCCATCGGCTGATCAACGTCTTCTGCAACGGCGCCCCAGAGAACCCACCCGGCGATAACCGCGAGGAACAGGCTTACCGCCAGGATGACGAGAACCGGCTTGCCTTGGCGGGCCTGACGAACATTGATTGGATCTGTCGGTTCATTCATTTTCTGCTCCTGGTACTTGTGTGTTGGCGACCCGTCGTGTCGGTCTCGTGGGTCAACTCCGTTCGGAGCGCACCATCGAACCTGCGACAGCGCCGAGCACGATTCCGGTCAGGATCGCTGCTGTCTTGTTGCGGCTGATGAGCCCTGAAGCGGTTGTCAGCGACAGGGCTGTCGCGCTGGTTGCCATGGTCGTCGCCATTCGTCTGCGGGACCGGCGGCGCAGCAGCGATCGAATGCCGAGCGCAAAAAGTGCGAGCACCACCGCCAGCCCGGCGGAGGCAAGCAGCCCGGTCAAGATGTCATGGCTCTGGGCCACGAACACCGCGAACGCGCCGAACAACGCCAGGCACACCACCAGCGCCATCAGACCGATGAAGCCGTAGAGGATGGCGTCACGACGTATCTGGCGGGCTTTTGCCCCGGCATAGGCCGAGGCAAGAGATGTCAGGGGGAAGGCCGGTGACATGGTCTTAGCGACGCATCAGCAGTGCTGCGAAGAAACCGGCAGCAACGGCAACGCCGAGCGCCTGCAGCGGATTGTCCCGCACCTTGGTGCTGACCTGCTGCTCGGCCCGCGAATAGTGGTTGGAGAGATCGGCAACGACCTTCTCGCCATTCTTGAGCAGCTCGTCGATCTTGGTCTCGGCCGCGTCCCGGGCGACACCTGATTGGACCGCGCCGGCTCCTGCGAGCGCTTCGCCGAGGGCTGCCAGATCCTCTCGTATGCGTGCGGCATGCGCCGCGATGTCTTCAACAGCGGGGTTGGAGTTGCCATTGGAACGTGTGGATTTGCTGGTCGCAGCCATCTTGATGTCTCCTTGTTTGATTTCACCCGACCAACGCGCCGCGTCAGTGAAGGTTCCCGGCAAAGACAAAAAAAGACCGCCGGAACGATGTCCCGGCGGTCTCAGCGGAGGGGTCAGGCTGGCGTGTTAGCCGGCCGGAACAACCAGGATCACACTGTCGCGTTCAGCTTCCCAGTTCTCCTCAGAATACTCTTTCTGAGCTTCCAGCTGCTCTTCGGTAAACGGCGTGAAGATGGTCAGCTCGCCATCGGCATCGGCGCGAATGTCCAGGTTCTCAGGCGAGATCGCGACCTGCTTCTCGCCCATGCCGAGGAAGCCGCCGACATCGAGGATGAAGCCTTCGACCTTGTTGTCGCTTGTCAGCAGCACGTCGCCGACTTCACCGATGTTCTCGTCCTGGGCGCTGTAGACCGTGCGGCCGATCAGGTTGTCGGCGCTCAGCTGGTCGGTTGAGACCGGGGTCATGGCCGAGCGGTCGAAGCCCATCGTCTGCTCGGTCCGGTTCTCGGCCGTCTCAACTGCGCTTTCGCCGTTTTCGACGTTCTCGGCGGTCCGGTCTTCAGCGGCCATGCCATTGGTCATCGCGTCGGCCGAGCGGTCGTCAGAGTAAAGCGTGTTGCGATCAAACGCGGGAGCCGCTTCAAGCTGCTCGCGCGTCATGTTGGCAACCAGCCAACGCTCGCCATCGCGCTCGACCCATTCGATGGTCTTGTACTCGACCGCAACGTCCTTTTCGCCAATGCCCAGGAAACCGCCGACGCCGACGATTACAGAGGCCACCTGGCCTTCAGGCGAGATGACGATGTCGTTGATGTCGCCGATCATTTCTGCATCCTGGGAGGATGAGCCATAGACGGACGAGCCGATCAGGTTGCTGGCGAGATTGTTGTTCATGTGCATCGCAGCGTCCTTGTCCGTCATGACAACGGTCTCGGAGCCGGAAGTGGTGGTTGCGGTGTTGGTGGTGGTTTCGCTGGCCGCCATCGCAGACGTGGTAACCATTGTTGCGAGTGCGGTACTGGCCAAAAGCATCTTGAACATGATAAATTCCTCTTTGCATCGAAAGGTGCCCGCCGGGCTGAACCGTGTGTGAGAGCGCTGGGTCGGCTCGGCGGCGTTTACAGCTCAACAACGCCGGCCCATGTCCAATGTTCCCGCCGGCATCAACTTTTTTTGTCTGATTTGTGAGCGATCCGGGCGCTTGGCGCGCCCCGCACAGGCAGGGAGTTTCTGATCACGGCATTGCCGATGAGAAGGAAAGGCACCGCAAGCAAGCCTCCCGCCGGACCCCAGATCCAGATCCAGAAAGACAGCGACAGGAAGACGAAAAACGGGTTGAGAGTGACCGATCGCCCGATCACCTGAGGGGTCACGAATTGCGCCTCGATCATGTTGAGCGTCAGATAGGCTGCCATCGGCAGGAAGATCGCCGGCGGCGAATCCCACGTCGCCAGTCCGACCCCGAGCAGGATCAAGGCCATTGCCGCCGGCCCGATATAGACGATGTAATTGAGGCAGAACGCCAGCATGCCCCACAGATAGGGTTGCGGCACGTCAAGCATCCACATGACCAGTGTCGTGGCAGCCCCGAGGCACGCATTGATCACGGTGATCGAGAGCAGGTAGCGTGAGACGAACCATTCCGCATCCCGGAACATCCGGGCTGTCCTCAACCGCGAGTGGCGGCTGAAGCACAGCGACAGCACGCTTGCCCTGATCGAATGCCGGGTCGCGAGAAAGAAGTAGAGACTGGCGAGGAACAGTATGATCTGCGCCACCAGTGCCGGAGCCAGGGTCGCGATCTCCTGAACCGTCGAAGTGTCGGCGATATCGACGGTCATCTCGGCCTTGCCGCCGGCAATGGTGCGGATCTGTTCCTGGACCCCGCCAAGCGTGTCGAACACGGTGCGCCAATTGAGCAGGTGCCGCTGCATCTCGTGCCAGATTTCGGGCAGTCTTTCGGTCCATATTGACAGCGGCATGGAAAACAGCGCCACCGCGGAGCCGATAAGGGCCACAAACAGGACAACGACGATTGCAGCTGCGAGTGAAGCCGGGATCAGCCGCTCCAGCGCCGAGGCGACCGGCGAAGCCATCAGCCCGGTCACCACCGCCAGGCAGACGGGGGCCAGGAATGCCTGTCCGAAATCAAGCGCGGCGAGTGCCGCCACGATGCCGGTTATGATCAGCGCGATCCGGGCAGTCGACTGCAGTCCGGCGTCCATGCCTGACTTGGCAGCAATGCGCACAACCGGGGGTTCCATGCGGTAAAGACGCTTCATGCAGATATCCCTTTAAACACGAACAATGCCGGCTGATGACATTGGTTCCCTGTCAGGGATCTGGTTCCGCGAGCACCTGGGAGTGTTCGCTGGCAAGGATGGTGCCTGGCAGGCAGCCTATGTGGCTAAAGGGCAGGGTGGTGTGTGCGGCTGGGATGCCCGCCTGGACTGGCAGGGCTTCAGGCCTGCTGCGCGACCTTGACCCGATCGTAGGGAACCTTGATCGTCACATCGATACCGAATTCGTCCGGGGAAGTGGTGATGCTTCCGCCCAGCTCGACGCGCATCGTGGCATCGAGCAGTTTGGTTCCGAACCCGCCTTTTCTCGTGATGGCGCTCAGGTCCTGCTCGTCAAGCGCCGTCTTGCTGCGTTCCCGCCAGGAGAAGACGAGGTGTTCCGCCCTGCCGGGCTCACGCTCTATGCGCCACCAGATGTTCAGCTCGCCTTCGTCTGATCGCGCTGAGCCATATTTGAGCGCGTTGGTGGCGAGTTCGTGGAAGGCAAGGCCGAAGGCCTGCGCGGCAACTTCGTTGAGCTTGATGTCGGGGCCTTGAAGCTGGCCTTCGTTGAAATCCGGACCGAACAATTGCCTGAGTTCCTGAACCAGCAATGTCTGCAGGTCGGCGCTTTGCCACGAGGTGCGGGCGAGAAGGTCCTGCGAGGCGGCCATTGCCTGGAGGCGGGCGCTGAAGGATTCGGTGAAGTCGCTCAGTGAATCAGCGGATCGTGCGGTCTGGCGCGACATTGCCAGCACTCTGGCAATCATGTTCTTGATCCGATGCTTCATTTCCTGAAGCAGGAACTCCCTGTCTGTCAGGGCCCGCTCGGAGTGCTGCCGCAAGGCCTCGCCGACCTCGATCGTGCGTTGCTGGGCACGGGAGGAGGCGGCAAGTGCGGCCGCCAGCAGGAAGCCGGCAATTGCCAGCATGATTGTCCGGGTCTGGTCCACCGGTGGGTGGTAGTCCTGCGAAGGCCGGATCTCGATGGTCCAGAGCCGTCCGGCAACCTCCACCGACATCACTGTAGCGGGTGAGGCATCCATCCGCGTGCTGGCCTGGCTCTCCGTGGTGTAGATCAGGTTCGCAGCTGCCGGTTCCCCGTCCCAGGCGGTGATGTGAACCGGGAGCACCGGTGGCCGCCTGAGCGCGGATTCAAACAGGTTGGGAATGCGGAACGGCGCGTAGATCAGGCCGAGCAGTCGTCCCGAGTTCGCGGCAAAGAAAGGTGTGTACATCAGAAACCCGGCTTGTGGGTTCTGCGAATCCTCCTGGACCAGTTCGACAGTACCCGAGGCGCGCAGCCGCGCTTCGGCAAGCGCCGCCAGAATGGCCGCACGGCGTGTCGGTTCGGAATACATGTCAAAGCCCAGAGCCCGCATATTGGCTTCGTTCGAGGGTTCGAGCATGACGATGGGTGTCCGGTACCCCTCGGCCGTTTCCGGCCAGGATGTGCGATCTAGCCCGTAGTTGCGGGCAAGTTCCGCCGAAATCGCCTGATCGGATGCCGGCCCGGTTTCCACATAGCGGGCAAAGCCCAGCCCCTGGACACCGCTGAACTGCTCGGTTTTCTGCAGGTGGCTGACGAACACCTGAAACTCACCGACCGAGGGAACTTCGCCTACGGCCTGGAAATGCGCCTCCACCGACTTGATGAGAAGCATGTGGTTCTCGATGCGATCCCCAACCCGTTGGACGGCGTCCTCGGCTACGTTGATGAAAGCCAACCGGTTTGTCTGATCGATAGTGTACCAAGAGGCGACCGCCGTCAGCATGCCGACAAACGCGACAACGACGAAAACCAGTACTGGCTGTAGCCTGTAAAACAAATTGCACTCTTTCGAAAAAATCTTCGTGAAACCCGCTAAGCGTTTTGTGCGAATCCTGCAAGTTGAACGGCTGTGCAGACGCAGCGTCGGGCAAGGAATGATACCAAAAGCCGCACAAAGCTCAGCCGGTCAAACGCGTTGCGCTCAGCCGTAGCTGTTTACCAGATCGGGGTCCATTACACAGGTTAAGTTGCTGCTCAGGCGTTGCGGATGTGTTTGCTGACTGCCAGCCCTTCGTCCTTGGTCTCGAACTCCATCAGGAAACGGTCGTCGAAATCGGCGAAACTGACAGATCTCGACACCTGCGGGAACATCACCGTACCCTTGTCCATCCTGATCAGGTTTTCCTTGCTAAGCCGGCTGAGCGACCGATTAACGTGGACCGTGGACAGCCCCATGCAATCGCCGATCTGCTCTTGTGTGAGTTCAAGTTCAAAGCCCTTGCCATTCGCCAGCCCGACCTGTTCGAGCCGGACCCAGAGTTCAAGCAGGAAATGCAGGATACGCTGGGCAGCCGTTCGAGCGCCGAGCGAAACCTTGTGCTCTGAAAGAATGTTGGAGTGGCGCACCGACATCCAGTCGAGTCCGGATGCAAGCACCGGAAACCGCCTGTGGATTTCGAGGATGCGGACCGGTTCGATCAAAGCGAGGGACGTGTCGGTCAGTCCGGCGGCAGAAAAAATTGCCGAGTGGGTGAAGTTCACATGCAGCCCGATGAAATCTCCGGGCAGGGAGACGCCGATAATGATCCGGCGGCCTGCAGGCGTAATGCGGTAACGGATCACCCAGCCACGCCGGACCAGAAACGTCACGCGGAGCGGTTCGCCATCATGGATGAACTCGTCGCCCTTGCCAATCGAGGCCTGGTTGACCTGCATGGTTTCGAGATAATCGACTTCTTCCGAAGTCAGGAGAACAGACCGCCCCAGCCGGCGCACGAGCGGGCTGGCATTTTCGGGAATGGCACTCTGGTTGTCAGCTGGCATCGACGCGCTTTCAGAAAGAAAAAGGCCCGGCAATCACGTTGCCGGGCCTTGGCAGGATAATAGATTACTTGCTGCCGAGCCAGTCGTCGATTTCACGTTCCGCCTCGTCGCGGGTCTTGCCGTAGCGGGCCTGGATCTTGCCGGCCAGTTCATCCCGGCGGCCTTCGACGACGTCGAGGTCGTCATTGGTGAGCTTGCCCCACTGTGCCTGAGCCTTGCCCTTGTATTCGTTCCATTTGCCTTCAACGATATCCCAGTTCATTCGAATTCTCCTTTTTGATCAAATCTTTCGGCCGTTTGCTGGAAGGTTCTTGCCGGCCTGTGCTGACAACGCGGAGGGCAGTGTTTGGTTCCCTCCTATTGTCCGTCGAAAACTCATTGTGCCGCCTGGCTGGCGGGCGCCACCGGAGGGAAGACCAGATGCGTTTTCTCGCCGACATCGGGTTCCTCGTCGGTGACATTCGCCTTGGCGATCTCCCAGGCAAATCGGATGCCACTGCCCGAGGATGCCCAGACATCTGCTTCCGATGCGTCAAACCGCAGCATGATCAGATTGGTGTCTTCCTTGCCGTCTTCAAACCAGGCGGCGACGGCGGGGGACCAGAACGCATCGATCATCGACCGGTCGGTTTCCTCGCTCATCGTGCCCGAAATGCACGCATGGTAATCGTGGTCAGGGCTGATCGCGCAGATTCGCCCGCGTGTCGGTTGCTGGCTGGCGATGGCCGAACCCATTTCCGAATCCCGCTTGGCGTAGAACCAGATGCCGCGCCGGTCCTCGTCAACCTGCGGCGCCATCGGCTGCATCCCGTGCCCGGGCTTTTCCAGGCCGGCCATCACCGCGTGGGTGTCGTCAAGGATCTCGAACAATTGCTTGATCGGTTCATGTCGTGTTTTGTGAAGATCTGCCATATGGAACCCTTTCCTTGTTGAGCCGAACCAACGCACGAACCGCCCCCAGGTTCCGTCTGCTTCCTGCACTTTGAGGTCGGATTTCGCCGGGAAGCCATCGGCCGGAATGGGTCTTTCGCCTGCCATCTCCTAGTCCGCCACGTCTGACGTTTGCTGCAGAAACTTGTCTTCATGGCATGGCGTGGCGTGCATGAGCGAAGCGCGGCGGATTGCCTATTTCCCCCATACCTCTAAGTTGTAAGACGTTATCTCCGGTTGGCTGGTCGCGCCGGTTCACCTTTCGGTTCGTTCCCAGGGATCTGCTCAATGAATTTCCGGTCATTCGTGACGCTTAACGGCCTGCTCGGCGTTCCGGGCGCCATTGCGGTGGGGCTCTGGTTGCTGGCATTCCCGATGATTTGGGTCGATACCCAGTTCACCGTCATCGGCGATCCGCTGCCGTTCTGGCTGGCGATCTCCGCTGAAACCGCGAGGGCGTTGCTGACCACGATTGCATCCGCGGCGATCACGACGCTCGGTATGGTCTATTCGATAATGCTGGTTGTTTTTACCCTTGCCGCCGGGAACATCGCCCCCCGCCTGCTGCAGCGGTTTTCGCGCGACCGGGTCAACCAGATCACCGCTGGTCTGCTGGGTGGAACCTTCCTGTACGCCTTGACCGTTCTGCGTGCCTCGGGGCCCGACCTGCGGCCGGAATTGTCAATAGCGATAGCATTCCTGCTGGCCGCCTTGTCGGTCCTCCAGGTCATTCATTTCGTTCACTCGGTCTCGCGCAGCGTCACCATTGATGCCGAAGTGGCGAAGATATCCGAGCAACTCGAAAGGCAGGTCAATTCCCTTCTCGCCGAGACCGACAATGGAAACCAGGATCTCGATGAGGAAGGGTTGGAGAGTGTCGTTCAAGCAAGGCAATCCGGCTATGTGACCATGCTCGACGAAACTGCGCTGATCAAACTTGCATGTAAACACGACACGGCGATAGCCGTACGCGTAGCGCCGGGCGATTTCGTTCTTGCCGGGCAGTGTCTTGCGGTCGCCGGGTTCCACCAGGACAATGAGGAAGCATCCAAGGCGCTCACCTCGGCGATTACCCTGCAGCCTTACCGGGGCGCGATAGACGACATAAGGTTTTCGGTCCGCATCCTGCTCGAGATAGCGCTGCGGGCATTGTCACCGGGGGTCAATGACAGTTTCACGGCGGTCACCTGTGTCGATCGCGTCGCTGCGGCGCTGGCCAAGCCTGTGTCGGAGGGATTGCGCGGCGATGTGCGTGCGGATGAGGACGGCACGTCACGTTTGAAAGTGCCCGGGCTTTCCCTTGAGGATCTCTTCAACATGACGTTGCATCCGTTGCGGCAGGCATCCAGGGGTAATATTCTGATGCTCGATCACCTCGGTGTCGTGTTGAACTCGCTTCACGCGATTGCCGGACCGGATGCGAAGAAGCTGATCGCCGAGCACGGCAGGGCGTTGCTGGATACTGCACGCGCCGGCGATCCGATCGAATCCGATCTCGAGTTCCTTCGCAAACGTCTCGATTTCAAGGTTGATGGGTGAGGCCGAAAGCCTCAGTTCAGGTTGTTGCCGGTTTCCACCTGATCGGCGCGGGCCATCGACTGGATGGCGACCTGCGGATTGATCACTTCAAGGGTGACTTCCAAGCCCTCGTTTCGGGTAACATCCCAGACGATTTCCACGTCTTCATAAAACAGGGCAGGATCGATCTCGACACATTTGCCGTAGGAATTGTCCTGCGACGCTGAAATGGTCCGCATGGCCGTTGTCAGTTCGGCCTCGCATTCCTGCACGGTCTCGTAGGCAATGGCTGGTGCGGGGATTTCATTGCATGCCTGCAGATCGTCGCTGCAAGCGATCAGGATCATAAATGCGGCAATGTGTTCCATGACACGTCTCCTTTGGCACGACAACGCCAACGCATCAGGGAAGTTCCCTTTCGCCAAGGAGAGGGGTTAAATTCAGGTAAACAAGTTGGGAAAGATGACTGCGCACCTGCGCGAGCGTAAAAGGTCATCAGCGCCCGCACTGCACCTCGTTCCGTCAGCCTTCAAGTTCGTACTGGCTGCCAGGAATGATCAACTGGTAGACCATGCTGTCGGCGTTCGTTTCGTGGTGAACAGAAGCCGAAAGTGCCTGTGGAACGATACGTCCAAGCACGGTGCCGGAAAAGCCGTTGCGTGTCTTGTTCGTTCCTTCTTTTTCTGCCTGGCGAACAGCGTAAGTTTCGGTCCACGTCAACAGCAATTCGGGCGAACCATCCGGGTTCGATTGCTCTTTGGCCGACAGCTCCACAGTTCCGCCTGCCGGCCCAAGGGCGCCTCTCGCCAGAGAATCGATCGTCAATTCATGCAGGGCCAGACCCAGATGCAAAGCCGCGTTCGGAAACAGGTAGGCGTCTTCGCCGACCATTGTGAAGCCCGAGGGCAGGTCTCCCATCAACGGCTGCAGCTGCGACTGGGTCAACGCAAAAAGTTCGGCTCCGCGCCAGTCCGAGGCGGTTACCAGATCCTGCGACTGGGCCATTGACTGGACGCGGTTTCGAAAGGCGAGAAGAAAGTCTTCCAGTCCCTGCGAGTGGCGCGCGGTCTGTGAGGCCACGGACTGGATAATAGCGAGGAGATTCTTGGAGCGGTGGCTCAGTTCGCGCAAAAGCGTCTTGAGCACGGTCTCGCGATACTTGAGATCATCTATGTCGGTAATCGTCGTGAAGACGCCGATCACGTTGTCCTGCGGATCCATGTCCGGCTCGATGTTGAGCATGTACCAGTGCCGCTCATGGTCGACATCACGCAGAATCTCGATTTTGGTTGGCTGTGCGTTGGCGATTACGCCGCGTTTGGCGCTAAGAACCTTCTCCACGTGCTGCGGTGAAAAGACGGTTTCGTCCGTACGCCCATCGAGGTCGCCGCCAAGCGACCATGTTTCCGGCAGATTGGCCGAAAAACGTATGACCAGATCGGTATCCTGATACATCATCGACACGCCGGCGCTGCGCAGTCCAGCGAGCACGAATCTCAGACGGTCAGACTCGTTTACCGATGTGCTGTTCATGATTGGACTGCCACCCGCATGCTCAGTTTGGCTTAATGTGACAAGGCGCCGGAACTAGCCCGGCGCCTCAAACGGTGTCGTCGTACCGGTCTTGGAACGGGTCAGACTTTTCGAACAAAGTTCAGGACCAGAGAAATGACCAGGAACGCCAGGAAGAGGAAGAAGAGGACCTGTGCAATGCCGGCCGAAGCACCGGCGATACCACCAAATCCAAGCACACCGGCGATGATGGCCACGACCAGAAACACAAGAGCGTAATAGAGCATCGAATTTCTCCTTTGTTGTTCGATGTCACCACAACGCCCGTGTATTTAATTGGTTCCTGTCATCTCAAGGTTTTCCTCTGCGGCGTTGAAAAACAGCGCCTGGCTGATCAGCGCCTTGACCATGTCGGGGTTGAAAGGCTTGGTCACCAGGAAGGCCGGTTCCGGTTTCTCACCGGTGAGCAGCCGCTCCGGGAACGCGGTGATGAAGATCACCGGCAGCGTCTCGTCCTTGAGGATGTCGTTGACCGCGTCAATGCCAGAGCTGCCATCCGCCAGCTGAATGTCCGCGAGGACCATTTTCGGCTTGGTGCGCTTGTAGAGATCGACTGCCTCGGCATGCGTGCGGGCGACGCCGGTGACCCGGTGGCCAAGGGCCTCAACCATGTCCTCGATGTCCATCGCTATGAGCGGTTCATCCTCGATGATCATGATGTCTGTCGCCACCTGGCGGGAAATCTCCATCGACGCGGATTGGAGCAGCTTGTTGAAGCTGTCTTCATCGACATCGAGAATCTCCGCTGCCTGGGCCGGCTTGAAGCCCTCGACCGCAATCAGCAGGAAAGCCTTGCGCGCCTGCGGTGTTACCGCTTCAAGATTTGTGGCAGCTCTTTTTTCCCAGCCGAATGGCGTCGGATTTTCCGGAATTGGAACCGAAAGCGTATCAAAGAGTTGTGAGAACAGCCGGTAAAGAGACACCCGGTCATCGCCAGTCTTTGGAAAAATGCTCAAGTCGGCGATGAGCGCTTCGAGCGTCGCGGCAACATATGCGTCGCCGGAGGTCTGTGATCCGGTCACCGCCCGAGAAAAGCGGCGGAGATAAGGAAGGTGCGGCGCAATGCGCATGGACAGTGTCGTCATTAGGTACCCCTTTGTAGTCCACTTTGACGTGGCAACTTACTCGAAACGCACCACGCAAAAAAAAGTTCCGAACACTTGGAACTTTTTTTTGCGTGGCGCATTCTCTCACTATGTGTTCATTCGGAAAGGGCTTGCAAGGGCATGATTGATCGAGACGACAACGGCGGCTCACAAAATCGGGGGGCGCGGTCCGACCTTGGGTCGACCGACGCGATAGCTTCACAACTCAAGCAGTACTACACGTCGGTTGAGCAGGAACCGATTCCGGATAACCTGCTCAATTTACTTGAGAAACTTGATGCTGCGGAACGTTCCGGTGGCTCCAATGGAGCTAATTGACATGGGTACTCCTGAGCCCATTCCTGCCGAAACAGCGAGCTTGTTTTCCTTCAAGCGCGAGATGCTGGCAGTCCTGCCAAGTCTGAGGGCTTTCGCCGTTTCCCTGGCGCGT
Organism: Parahoeflea alexandrii; assembly: GCF_024105735.1. GTDB lineage: Bacteria > Pseudomonadota > Alphaproteobacteria > Rhizobiales > Rhizobiaceae > Hoeflea > Hoeflea alexandrii. The sequence goes on from NZ_JAAAML010000003.1 coordinate 872,010, forward strand.
CGCCACGACAAGGCTGACGACCTGGTGCAGGAAACAGTGATGAAGGCGTGGGGAAAACAGGAGAGTTTTCAGCCCGGGACCAGCATGCGGGCATGGCTCTTCACAATTCTTCGCAACGAGTTTTACAGCCAGATGCGCCGGAAGGGGCGTGAACTCCCCGATCCCGACGGCGTGTTTGCCGGCAATCTGGCAACCCACCCCGAGCAGTATGGCAAGCTCGACCTGGCCGATTTCAAGACCGCGCTCGACAGCCTTCCTGATGACCAGCGTGAAGCCATCGTGCTCATCGGCGCCTCAGGCTTCTCTTACGAGGAAGCCGCCGAAATTGCTGGCGTTGCTGTCGGCACGATCAAGAGCCGTGTCAACCGGGCCCGGGTGAAGCTGCAGGAACTGCTGACCATCGATGGCGAGAGCGATTACGGCCCAGACGAGACATCGAGGCCGCTCGTCAACAAGGCGTTTCCCGGACGCTGACGGTCCACACACAGCTTTTGCAAAAACCATGGACAAAAGGGCTTTGCGAACGAGTATTCGAAGGACGGCCTGCGCAAGCGGGCCGTCCTTTTGATGCTTGACGGCACTTCGACAAACGAGCCGGACAGAAGAGTGGGATGGGACCGTCCAAGGGAGCCGCCTGAGGGTGCAAACTTCCACTCTCCCGGGATTGGATGTATCACTGAATGGATGGAGAGGCGTGAATAAAAAAGGCGGGACCAGTGGGTGCGGGACCCCGGGGCGCGCCTTTTACGGACGGGAAAAGTTCAGCACGTCTGAATGATATGGGTGGCTGCACTATTCCTTTGCTGTAGGTTCGATTTCACCGTTCTGCTGTTCGGAACCCGCATTCCCCTGCCGGGTCGCTGCCCTGAGCAGCATCGCCGCCTGCATTTCCAGTTTTTCGAGCTGGGCTTCCCGGCTGGCCGGGTCGTCGGGGACATGCCTGTCGTCAGACATGACTTCCAGCCCGAGCAGTTGCGCGGCGAGTGAGGGATCAGTGTTCGATGACATTTCCGGCCTTCCTCACATTCAAGCGGTTCGGGTCTTGCCCTTGGGGCCGGCGAGGAACCAGATGATAAGGCCGAGCACCGGCAGAACAATGATCAGCACGGTCCACAGGGCTTTCGCGCCGGTCGAGGCCGAAGACTGGAAAATGCTGAAAATCGCCCAAACCATGGCGATGAGAAGAATGAGGCCGAGCAGGCCGCCAACTTCGATACCCATAATAATACTCCTTGATGCCGATTGCAGGCCGCGCAAGAGCGCACGCCCTGCCAGACAACGCCGCAGCAACGCGAATGTTCCACGCGGGGTCGGAAAGTTGATGGGCCGGATGCTTCAAGAGAGAGCAGGTGGACGGAACCGGCAGAAATCGACTGCACGGATCCCTGAAGAAGGAGGCGACCGGCGGGCGTCGATAGAGGCCCGCCGGCGATTGAACAGTCAGATCGGATAATGCGGCGTGCCATCCTGGATGGTGATCCAGCGCAGTTCGGTAAACTCGGCAATGCCCCAGTTGCCGCCAAAACGCCCGTAGCCTGAGGACTTGACGCCACCGAACGGCATCTGCGCCTCGTCGTGCACCGTCGGGCCGTTGATATGGCAGATGCCGCTTTCAATCCGCTTGGCAACGTTCATGGCCTGCATCACATCGCGGCTGAAGACGGCCGACGACAGGCCGAAATCGCTGTCATTGGCTATCCGCACGGCCTCGTCGACCGATCCGGCACGGATGATGCTGACCACCGGGCCAAAGCTTTCCTCGGTGTAGAGCCGCATGTCGGGGGTGACGTGGTCGAGGGCTGCCGCATTCAGGATGGTACCTTCGCCGCCGCCGGCAATCAGCTTGGCACCCTTTCCGACACCGTCCTCGATCAGTTCCTTGATCCGTTCCGCCGCCGTCGCGTCGACCAGCGATCCGAGCGGCGATGATCCCTCGCGCGGATCACCTGCGGTCAATTGTTCCACCTTCTTCGCAAACGCCTCGACGAACTTGTCGCCAATCGAGCCGACGGCAATGATCCGTTCGGTCGACATGCAGATCTGGCCCTGGTTCATGTAGGCGCCAAACCCAGCTGCAGCGACCGCTGCATCGATGTCGGCGTCCTCGAGCAGGATCATCGGCGCCTTGCCGCCAAGTTCCAGGAGCGCAGGCTTGAGATAACGGCCGGCCAATTCGCCGATCACCTTGCCGACGCGCGTCGAGCCGGTGAAATTGACCCGGCGGACGGCCGGATTTGCGATCATCGCTTCGACCAGGGCCGGCGCGTCTTCGGGCGCGTTGGATATGGCATTGAGCACGCCGTCGGGCAGACCGCCCTGCGCCACCGCCTCGATGATCAGCGCGTGGGTGCGCGGGCAGAGTTCGGATGTCTTCATCACCACGGTGTTGCCGCAGGCAAGCGGAGTGGCAATCGAGCGGATGCCGAGGATGACCGGTGCGTTCCACGGCGCCATGGCGAGCACGACGCCCGCCGGCTGGCGAATGGCCATCGCCATCGAGCCGGGGCGGTTCGATGGAATGATCTCGCCCTTGATCTGCGTGGTGAGCGACGCCGCCTCGATCAGCATGTTGGAAGCGAGCATCACGTTGAACCTTGCCCAGGCTTCCGTCGCGCCGATCTCGTCCTTCATCGCCTGGACGATGTCGTCGGCCCGGTTGTTGAGCGACGTCGCGGCATCCATTAGCATCTTGCGCCGTGCGGCCGGTCCGGTTTCGGACCAGGCCGGGAAGGCTGCGGCGGCCGCATCGACGGCCCGTGTCGCGTCCTCGACCGAGGCGGCGGCAGCGACCGTGACCGTCTCGCCGGTGACCGGGTTCTTCCGCTCGAAGGTCGCGTTGTTGGAGGCAGCGACGTGCTTGCCGCCGATATAGAGATCAAGATTGGTCATGTTGTTGGGCCTCTTCTGTATCTTCTCCCCGCCAAGGAAGGCGCGGATCACTGCGGGATCGTTTCGCAATTCGGATGCGGTTCCGGAGCCGGTGATCGCACCGGTCTCGATAAGGTAGGCGCGGTCGGCAAGCGCCAAGGTCGCCCGGGCGTTCTGCTCGACGATGACGATGGTCAGGCCGGTCTCCCGGATCTTTGCAAGTGCCGCGAACACTTCCTGGGCGACGATCGGGGCCAGCCCGAGCGAGGGTTCGTCGAGCAGCAGCAGCTTTGGCGAGGACATCAGCGCCCGTCCGATCGCCACCATCTGCTGTTCGCCGCCAGACATCGTCCCCGCCAGCTGGTTGCCGCGTTCGGCAAGTTTCGGAAACAGCGCATGCACGAGTTCCAGGTTCTTGCCGGCATTGGCCTCGGCGCGCCGGGGCAGGGCGCCGAGCCTGAGGTTTTCGGCGACCGTCATCTGCGGAAAGATGCCACGGCCTTCGGGAACGATTACGATGCCGTGCTCGACCACCTCGTGCGGCGGCAAGGCCAGGATGTCCTGTCCGTCATAACTCACGCTGCCGCCGGCAGGCCTTGTGCGGCCGCCAATGGCGCCGAGCAGCGAGGACTTGCCGGCCCCGTTTGCGCCGAGAATTGCCACCATCTCGCCCTTGCCGACCTCGATCGAAACCCGGTCGATTGCCACGTGTTTTCCGTAGGCAATACTGATGTCGCGGACTTCAAGCATATTCGGCATCTCCCAGGTAGGCAGCGATCACGGCCTTGTCGGACAGGACTGTCGAAGTCTCCCCATCGGCGATAAGCCGGCCCGCGTTCATGACGGCGCAGCGCGGACACAGCGCCCGGACCGCCTCCATGATGTGCTCGACCATGATGATGGTGATGCCCGAGCCCGAAAGGCTTTCAATCAGCCTTATGCCTTCCTGCAACTCGGTCGGATTGAGGCCGGCGAGCCATTCGTCGAGCAGCAGCAGTTCCGGTTCGGCGGCCAGTGCGCGGGCCAGTTCGAGCCGCTTCTGGTCGATATAGTTGAGATCGCCCGCGCTGGCGTTGGCCCGGTCGCCGAGCCCGGTCTTTTGAAGCGCCGCATGCGCCACCCGCTCGGCTTCCTTGCCCCAGTGGGCGCGGTGGCCGAAGACGGCGGGGAGCATGACGTTTTCAAGCAGCGTCAGAGACGGCAGGATCCGCACGAGCTGGAATGTCCTGGCGATGCCGGCGCGGGCGATTTTGTCGACCCGGGCACCGGCAAGGTTCCTGCCGTTGAAGATGATCTTGCCCGAGGAGGGCGCAAGGAAGCCCGAGATCAGGTTGAGCAGCGTGGTCTTGCCCGATCCGTTCGGACCGAGTAGCCCCATGATCGTGCCGCTCTCCATTTCGAAGGAGACCTGGTCGACGGCTTTCAGGCCGCCAAAGAACCGCGAAACGGTGTCGACGTGAAGAAGGGTCATTTGCCGCGCCTCCCAAGCCACGCGCGCAGATCGTCAAGGCCGGCGAGCACACCGTTCGGAAGCACGAACACCACCGCGATGAACATCAGCCCCAGGAAGATCGGATAGGTGTCGGGGAAATTCACAGACAGCCATTCGAACAGAAGGAACAGCGGAATGGCGCCCACCAGCGGTCCCCACAACCGGTTGGCTCCGCCCAAAAGCGCCATGATGACGGTCAGGAAGCTCACCGTCGGATTGAACACGATCAGCGGCTCGACATAGACCCAGCGGGGCGAGCCGACCGCGCCGACAAGCGTGATCAGCGTGGCCGAGATGGTAAAGGCGACCAGCTTGGTCCGCGCCAGGTGGATGCCCGAATGCGCCGCCACCACCTCGTCGTCGCCGATCGCCCTGAGCGCCAGTCCCAGCCTGGTGCGGTTGATCCAGGCGGTCAGCCCGATCGCGATCGCCGCCAGCGCCAGCATCTGCCAGTAGATGTCCCGCGCGGTCAGATCGAGGAAGATGTAGCGCCCCAGCGTGCCGGTGATCGAGACCTCGTACCAGGTGATCAACTGCCGGACCAGTTCTGCAAGCCCGAAGGTGAAGATGACGAAATAGATGCCCGAGAGCCTGAGCGTCGACAGTCCCACCAGCAGCGCCATGGCAGCACCAATCAGGGCCGCGCACAAGAGTACTGCCGGGTAGGGCAGACTCTCGTTGAGCACGGCGACCGTGTAGGCCCCGGTGCCGTAGAACGCCACGGTCGCCAGCGAGATATAATGCGTATGGCCGGAAAACAGCGCCCAGGCCGAGGCCAGCGCCACGTAGCTTGCCATGCCGATCAACAGCCCGAGTTCATATTCGGACACGAACCGGGGAAGGACGGCGAGGGCGGCAAGAGCCAGGAGTGCGATTGCCAGACGGATCATGAACGCCTCCCGAACAGGCCCTGCGGACGCCAGATGAGAACGACGAGGAAGATGGTGAAGGTTGCTGCCAGCGTCAGGCCGGGATCGAAGGTGGTCGCAACGAAGGTCTCGACCAGTCCCAGCGCAAAGCCTGCCGCGAGCGCCCCGGCGACATTGCCGACGCCACCCATGATGACGATGATCAGCGCCTTCATCGTGAACACCACCCCGTCATTGGCGGAGAAGGTCTGGTACATGGCAATGCTGGCGCCGCCGACCGAAGCCAGCGCGGTTCCCAGCGCAAAGCCCTGACGGCTGACCTTGTTGACATCGATGCCCACCAGTGGTGCCGAGCCCGGGGTCAGCGCCACGGCGCGCAGGATCAGTCCCCAGCGGCTCCAGTTGAGCAGGACGATCAGGCCGAGTCCCGCGAAAAGGCAGATGCCGAAGGCAATCAGCCGGTTCAGCGCCACCGAGACGCCGAGCACGTTCACGCCCTGGTCAAGATAGGAAATCGAGGTGAAATTGGCCCCGAAAAGCACCAGCATGATGCCCTGCAGCACGAACAGAAGACCGAATGTCGCCAGAATGGAATCGACTTCCAGCTTTCCGGGCTTGCCGGCGGCACGGCGGACCAGCGGACGCATCATCATGGTGTAGAGTATCCAGCCGGTCAGGTAGCCGGCGGGAGCGATCATCACGATCGCCAAGAGCGGCGGCAGGCCGGCGGTCTGGAACAGGAAAACCAGTCCGAAGGCCGCCAGCAACGTGACCTCGCCATAGGCCAGATTCATGATCCGGGCGATGCCGTATTGCAGCGTCAGTCCGAGCGCCAGCAGCGCATAGGTGCCGCCCAGCACCAGGCCGAGCACAAGCGTCGTCATAGCAGTGGTCCGCTTCTGTCAACAATGGAGAGGGAAGGGCAGCCATTTGCGGCTGCCCTCGGGCGCTTGAACCGGATTACCAGTTCGGCTTCGGGACGATCGGAGCGACGGCGCCGTCCTTGTCAGCCGGATTGACGGCGACAAAGGTGCCGTTCTGCCACTGGCCGACCCACCACAGGTCACGCAGCTGGTTGTCCTCGAGCTTGACGTCGCCGATGATGGTGCTGAACGTGCCGGTCGAGAGTTCCTGGGCCAGTTTCTCGTGGTCCAGGCCGACCCGCTCGACCGATTGCGCCAGCATTTCCAGCGACGCATAGGTGATCGCCGAAGCCCAGCTGTCAGGTGGTGCGCCGGCGCTGTCGGTGTGCCGGGCGAAGTAATCCTGGATCGCCGGGGAGGCGGCATTGACGCCGCCGATAGACATCACGCCTTCCTGCTTGCCGTCGGCGATCTTGCCGTAGATCGGAAATGCGCCGCCCACTCCGACATAGAAGACCTTCGGATTGTAGCCCATCGACTGGGCGGTCTTGGTCATGCCGAAACTGTCGGGCGGATAGGAGAAGGCGACAAAGCTGTCAGCGCCGCTCGCCTGGGCTTCCGCCATCAGCGCGGCGAAATCGGATGTGCCGAGCGGATAGGTCTTGTCGTAGACGACCTCGAGGCCGGCTTCCTCAAAAGCCGGGCGGGCGCCGTTGACCAGGTCGATGCCGAAACCGTCGGCGACGGAAACCATGGCGATCTTGTTGTTGAGCGTACCGGCTGCCACTGCGGCCTTCAGGACGCCAGCCAGCCCGTTGGCATAGTCATGGCCGCCGCCGAGCATCCAGTAGCTGCGCTTCCAGCGGGCGGCGAATTCCGGCGCCTTGTCGGTCACGGCGGTCACGCCGAGCTGCGGATAGCCGAACCGGTCCATTAGCGGTGCGATGGCCAGGTTGGAACCTGTGCCCCATGGCGGCAGGATCAGATCAACATTGTCCTTGGTGGCCAGCCGCTCGATGGCGCGGACCAGGTCTTCGTTCGAGGACCGGTCGTCATATTCGATGACCTCGATCATCCGCTTCGAGCCGTCCGGCATGGTCAGGCCGCCGGCAGCATTGACGTCCTTGACCCACAATTCATAGTTCGGGATCGTGGTGATGCCTGCGCCGGTGGCGTTGGGTCCTGTCTTTGCGACGGCATAGCCGATCGTGATCGTGTCATCGGCTGCGTGGGCGAGGTTGGCGCCGATCAGCATGGTCATGGCCACGCCGGATGCGAGCGCACGCATAGTGTTGCGTCGGGTGATTTTCATAGGTTTTCCTCCCAATTGCGGCCGGAAGCGAGGGTTTTCAATCACCTTCGCCCGATATCCGCAGTGTTTCAGCCGAACTCCCAGTAACGGCTGTGATTGAGTATCAATCAGGGTCCGGCATAAGAATATGCACTTTTGTCGCAAAGAATTGCACTTTTGCTTGCATTTCTGACCTGATCCGCGATCTTGCCGCCATGAGACCAGCAAATCTGACCGCCAGTGACGATCGCCCGATCCTGTCTCTGCTTCACATCCGCAGTCCGCTCACCCGCGTGGCCTATCGGGTCCCGGCGGACTCGGCCTGCCTCGTCTTGCTGTTTGCCGGCAAGCTGACGGTCTCAGAACCCGGCGCAGCGACCGGTACCGTAAGGGAATTCGAGGCTCCGCGACTGATCTGGATTCCGGCCGGCAAGGCCCGCGATCTCGGTGCGCCGGGCGGAACCCGCGGGATGGTCATGCTCGCTCCGCGCCAGACCCTGGTGCGTTCCCTGCCGGCAAGCCTGCTCGCCGATCAGATGGGAATCCTGCTCAGAGAAGGCATATCGCAGCCGCTGGGGCAGAACGATGCCATCGTGCGCCTGCTCGACGGCGTTGCCACCGAAAAACAGGCCAACTTGCCAGGCAGCAGCCAGGCCTTGGAGCATTATCTCGGACTGATCCTGCTGCACCTCTGGCGCATGCTGGGCACGGATATCATCTCCCGGCAGCGTTCGCCGCGGGGTCTGGCCGAGAGGTTTGTCATGCTGACCGGGCAGCACAGGCACCAGCACTGGACAGTTGAACGCTACGCCGAGGCGCTCGAGGTCAAGCGCGACCGGCTCAATGTCTCGGTCAGGCGCGCCACCGGCCTTTCGCCGCAGGCCTATCTGCACCGCGAGATCATGCGCGACGCCTGCGAGCTGCTGGCCAGCACCGGCTTGCCGGTCAGCCAGATCGCTTTCCGTCTCGGCTTTGCCGACCCGGCCTATTTCAACCGCTTCTTCACCCGCCAGTCGGGGCAGACGCCGGGCAAGTACCGCCATGTCCTGCGCAGCAGGAAGGAGCAGGGGGACCTCACCTATGCGGCCTGGCCGTAATACCCGGCCGCCGGTCCGGTGTTCAGCGCTTGTTGTAGCTGCCGAACTTGACCCATGCGCCGCCGCGTTTGGAAGACTCGACGCAGGCGGTGACGAAGGCGACGCCTGCCAGGCCCTCTTCGATGCCGGGATAGATGACGCCTTCGGGGGCAGGCTTGCCGTCGCGATGCGCGATGATGGCTTCGGCCGCCTCGTTGTAGATGG
>NZ_JAAAML010000004.1 GCF_024105735.1 Parahoeflea alexandrii
CCCCTTGTAGCCGCAATCCGCCGCCCACTTGGTGATCGACTCCCACGAATTGAACGGCGCTTCATCGCCGGCAAACTGCGCCAGGAACAACGCCGGCCCCTTGATCGTTCTCATTGGTTTCCTCCTCGGGATATGAGGCGGGAGAAGTGAAGGACTTCCCCCGCCCGTATTGCTTGGTGGCTGATCAGAACGGCGAGTCCGGGAAATAGAACTGCTCGGCATTCTCCGGGGTGATCAGGGTCGCACCCAGGATGTAGCGGCCGGCGACCGGACCGTTGGACTTGAAGGCGGCAACCGTCACATCCATCGCGGTGGCGATCATTGCCGGCGGATAGAGAACATCGACCGGCACCAGTTCGTTGCCATCCATGATGCCCTTGATCGTCTCCTTCATTCCGGCGCCGCCGACGACAAACATGCCGTCGCCATCACGGCCGGCCTGCTTGAGGGCGGCAACCACGCCAATGGCGATGTCGTCGTCCTGCGCCCAGACGGCGTCGATGTCCGGGAACCGGCTCAGGAAGTCCTGCATGACATCGAAGCCGTCGTCACGGTTCCAGTTGGCGTGCTTGTGATCCAGCACGTTGATGCCGGAACCTTCGATCTCGGCCATGAACGCATCAAAACGTTCATTGTCGATCAGTGTCGGGATACCGCGAAGCACGACAATGTTGTCGCCCTCCTTCAACCGGGACTTCATGTAAACCGCCGACACGCGACCCAGTTCCGGGTTGTTGCCTGCCACGTAGATGTCTTCGATGCCGGGCTGGCTCAATCCGCGGTCAACAACGGTAATGAGCGCTCCGGATTTCTTGACGTTGAGAACCGGATCGGTCAGCGGCTCGGATTCAAAGGGAAGCACGACGAGTGCATCGATCTGGTGAACCGAAACAAGATCCTCCAGCGCACTTGCCTGGGCACCCGGGTCCGGCGAATTGACGAGAATGAGATCGATGTCGGGATAGAGCGCTTCGAGTCTCTTCTCGGCATTTTCGGCGTGCCAGTTCATGCCCGCTGCCCATGCGTGGGTTGGTGTCGGATAGGACACGCCGATCTTTATCTTTTCCTGGGCGACGGCCGCGCCGGCCAGGCCCAGGGCACCGCCAAGTGCCAGGGCCATCAATGCTATTCTTCCTCTCATTTCTTCCTCCATTGTTTAATTTTAGGGCGAGATTTCCCGTTCCGGGAAACCCGGTTCTCCACAACGCCGGCCTGCTGGCCTGTGACGTGCGAATTCTCAAATCAGAGTTTTGTCCGGCCCTTCCGGCCCCAGTCGCCACGCTGAAGCCAGACGGCGACAATGATGATCAGACCCTGCATGGTGCCATTGAGGTAGTTTGAGATCACATCCGTGAAATTGAGGATGTTTCCGATCGTCGTCAGGATGAGAGCGCCCAAAATGGTGCCGCCGATGCGGCCGTAACCGCCCTTGAGCACGGTTCCTCCGATGATCACCGCCGCAATCGCTTCCAGTTCCCACAAAACGCCCGTTGACGAGGAGGCCGATCCAAGGCGTGGCACATAGATGATCGTTGCCAGCGACACGCAAAGGCCCTGCAACACATAGGTCCACGTCTTGATCCGGTCGACCTTGATGGCGGAGTATCTCGCGACCGCTTCGTTCGATCCGATCGCGGTGCAGTAGCGGCCGAACGCGGTCCAGTTGAGCAGGACCCAGCCGGCAATGGCGACCATGATGAAAACCCAGACCGGGATCGGCAATCCCATGAAACTGTCATAGTAGACCGGCCGGTATGTGTCGCGGATACCATAATCAAGTGACAGGGTGCCGCCGTCCGCGAAATAGGTAACCAGCGACCGGAAGATCCCCATCGTCCCGAGGGTGACGATAAAGGCTTCAATCTTCCCCTTGGTGGTCAGCATTCCGTTGGCCCACCCCGCCCCGAGCCCAAGGATGATGCTGCAGAAGCAACCGATCAGCACTGTGGCGATCCCGGTGCCAAAAGTGTCGATCGTGTTGTTCATCACGATGATCATCACCCCGGCGATTACCGCCGCCATCGACCCGACCGACAGGTCGATGCCGCCGGCTGTAATCACGAATGTTGCCCCGACGGCGATGATGCCGATGAATGCGGATCGCGTGAGAAGGTTGGTGATGTTGCCTTCGCTCAGGAAGGCGGGGTTCAGGAGAAAGCCGATCACACATAACAGGATCAGGGCGATTGCCGGACCCAGCGTCTTGATATCCAGCGATGTCGCCCTGCGTGCCGCGGGTTGGGGCGCAATTGTATCAGCCACGGAAGGTCTCCTCTTTCAAGCCTGCGGCATAGCGCACGATTTCATTTTCGTTGATTGCCTCGCCGGTCAGTTCACCGGTGATCCGGCCAGAGCGCATGACCAGAACACGGTGACAGATCCCGATGATCTCCGGCATCTCGGAGGAGATCACCACAACGGAAATCCCCTCTGCGGCGAGTGCTGCGATGAAATGGTAGATTTGCTGTTTGGTGCCCACGTCGATGCCGCGGGTGGGCTCATCAATGACAACAATACGCGGCTCGGCTTCCATGATCTTGGCAAGCAGCAGCTTCTGCTGGTTGCCGCCCGAGAGTTCGCGAGCGCGCGCTTTCGGGTCTCGAGCGCGGATGTCGAAGCGGCGAATGCCGCGTTCCAGGGCCTTCTGTTCGGCGGTCCGGTCGAGCATGAAATGGCGGATGAACCTGGGCAGGGCAAGGAGCGTGATATTCGGGCCCATGCCCTGCTCCATCAGCAGGCCCTTCTCCTTCCGGTCCTTGGTGAGATAGACAATCCCGGCATCGCGCATTTCCGCAACGGAAGCATGCGACGATTCCACCCCGGATAAAGAGACGGTTCCCGCGGCCTTCTCTCCCAGGCAGCAAATGGTTTCGAAGAGTTCCGTTCGCCCGGAGCCGATGAGACCGAAGAAACCCAAGACCTCGCCCTTGCGCAGATCGAAGGACACATTGCGAAGGTTTTTCGTCGTCATGCCGCGAACACTCAGAACCACTTCCGCATCGACATCGGCTTCATTCATCGGCGGATAGAAATCCGACAATTCGCGCCCGACCATCATCTGCGCCATGCTGTCGAGCGTGAACTCGGCCGTCTGCTTGGTGGTGATCCACTGCCCGTCGCGCAGGATGGTTATCCGGTCGGCGATCTCCATGACCTCGTGCAGCTTGTGGGAAACGAACACAATCGCAGTTCCGCTCGCCTTCAGCTTGCGCACCTGCTTGAAGAACAGCTCGGTCTCGGCATCCGTCAGGACGGCGGTGGGCTCGTCCATGATCAGCACACGGGCATTGCGGCTCATTGCCTTGACGATCTCCACCATCTGCTTCTGGGCGATGGACAAATCGGAAATCCGGGCCTTCGGCGAGACATCCAGTCCCACTTCAGCCAGCATCACGCCGACCCGACGCGCCATTTCGGCGCGATTGAGCAGGCCGTTGCGCGACAATTCGCGACCGAGAAAGATGTTTTCAGTCACCGTCATCTGCTCGGCGAGATTCAGCTCCTGATGGATGAGAACGATGCCCAGGGCTTCGGCCTGGCCATTGCCGGGGAGCTGGATTTCCTCACCGTCAAGCCGGATCGCACCGGAGGTGGTGTCGTGGAATCCCGAAAGGATCTTCATCAAGGTGGATTTGCCGGCGCCGTTTTCGCCGATCAGCGCATGAACTTCGCCGGCCCGGATGTCAAAGCTCACGCTGAACAGCACGGGAACAGTGCCGAACGACTTGCTAACGCTCTCCGCTGAAAGCACCGATGCCTCGATGCTGGCCGCCTCTTGCATGCTCCGCCTCCCCCCACGATATTGGCCGACTCCTCAATCGACCATCGTTATGTAAACCTTTTCATTCAATATGTAAACCTTTTCATAGAATTCTGAAAACCTTTTCATAAATGCAAACCTTGGCTATGTTGCGGAGCCGCAATCGCGATTCTCGATGCTTCTTCTTGGGCGCCGGCTAGTGGAAAGCGTAGGAAAAATTGGAAGAACAACCGATCAAGCCAGCGACAATCGAGGATGTTGCAAAGCTTGCCGGCGTTTCGATTGCCACGGTGAGCCGCGCGATAAGGAACCCGGAGAAAGTCGCTGAAAGCACCCGAAAAAGGGTAACGGCCGCTATCGCGCACACGGGATACACCGCCAATGCCATGGCGCAGAACCTGCGCATGCAGAGATCGCAGATGGTGATGGTGCTCGCCCAGTCCATCTCCGACCCCAATTTTCCCGGCATCCTCACCGGACTCGAAAAGGTGGCGAATGCCCGGGGCTATGGCCTGTTGATCGGCAACACCGAGGGTGATGTCGCCATGGAGGAGAAGTATCTTCGCTTCCTGTCCACAGGCATGGCCGATGGTCTTGTTCTCATGTCAGGGCATGTTCCCGTCGCCGGCTGGCCAAAAAATCCCAAGGCCGCCCTTCCACCGATGGTTGCGGTGTCACGACCGGTGATGCACGAAAGCATCGCCTATGTGGGCGTTGACGACGTCAATGGCTCGAAAGTGGCGACCGAGTATCTGATGTCGCTTGGTCACAAACGCATCGTCTATGTTTCGGGGCCGCATGGCGATGCCGTGTCCGAATTGCGGTATCGCGGATACTGCCTGGCCTTCGGCGAGGCTCATGATGCCGGTTCGGCGTGGCACGTCCAGGGCGACGGCACCAGTGAAGGCGGCCGTGCCGCGGTCGAACGCCTTTTCATTCGCGACAGCCTGCCGACAGCATTCTTCTGCTTCAACGACAGCAGTGCCATCGGTGTGATCGGCTCGCTGCAGGCGCGTGGATACCAGGTACCACAGGATTTTTCGGTTGTCGGGTTCGATGACATTCCGTTCTCCAGGAATATCTCACCGTCGCTGACGACGGTCCGTCAGCCGCGCGGGCAGATCGGCGAACTGGCAATGTCACATCTTCTCGATGCGCTTTCGACGCGAACTGTTACAGCCAAAGAAACGCTGCTGCATGGGGATCTCATCGTGCGGGATTCCTGTTCAACACCCTGATATCCGGTCAGAACAGGCTTGGCAGAGCGGGCTGCGCCCCAAGACGGCACCGAACCCGGGCTTCAAGTCGCGGCTTGAGGGATCGGGGTGGCGCTTACCGGACGAGTTTTCCGCAACCGGCTCAATGCGACCGATCAAGAAGGCGGAAGGTGCCTGACGCGCGGGCCAGGATCAGGCCAGTGTCGTCTTCGACATGACCTTCCGAAAAGTAGATGGTCTTGCCGCCGCCCACGCGCCGCCCTTCGGCAATCAGCATGCGGCCCTTCGGCGCTGCGAGATAGCTCACGTTGAGGTTGAGCGTCACCGCCCGGCGAAAATCGTTCGGCAAGCCCTTGTAGACCCCCGCAGCACCCAGAGCTGTATCGAGCAGACTGCAATGAACACCCCCGTGCGGCACCATAGCCCGGTTCATGTGCTGGGGGCCGAGATCGAGTTCAAAACGCGCATAGCCCTCCCGGAACTCGGTCTTGCGAAATCCGATGAGATCCTGAAAGCCGTAGGCGCTGGCGAAGGGTTCGACGGTTTCCGGATGTTCAGTCATTGTCCATCGGCCTCAGGCTCAGGTTGTGGGCTGCGCGCAGCAGACGCTGTGCCCGGGTTTCCATCAATTCCTCGGCGCTGTTCAGGAAGGCCACTCCGCCGACATTGAGGGCAAAGACACGGTCACCCTCGACCGGCACGATGGGGGCTGCAATTCCGTTGATTTCCTTGCGCCATTCGCTGAACGAGGTGCAGAAGCCGTAAGCCTCGTAGTCCGCCCGTGCACGGGCAAGACCATGGGTCAACCGGGCGCGCTCCTCGTCAGAAGCGGCGCGGTCAAAAGCCCGGACCAGCAGTTCCTCGCGCTTGTTTTCGGAGAGCCCCATCAAAAGCGCCCGTCCGATGGAGGTGGAGAAAAGAGGCACCTGCGCCCCAAGGTAAAACGCCGTCAGAATGGCAGAGGGCGCGCGATGGGTGACCAGATAGACAGCCGAAAGGTCGTGGCGTTCGGCAATGGCCGCGGCGACATTGGGATTGTCGCCAGCGCACAGATCCCTCAGTTCCACCTCGGCACGGTCCTTCAGGTCAGTCGACGCCAGCGCCCCGAAACCCAGGCGCAGAACACCGGGGCCGAGCCTGTAGAGCCCCCCCGGCTCGGACTGGACCAGATAGCCGAGCTTGCACAGCGTATAGGTCATCCGCGTCACGGTGGCCTTGGGCAGCCCGGTGCGTTCGACGAAGGCGTGGTTCGACAGCTCCACCTCGTTCTTGCGGAAGCAGCTCAGCAGCCCCAGTCCGCGGGCAAGGGCCGTGACGAATTTCGGATCGGCGGCGTCGGTGTCAGGTTCATCGGGCTCGTCGGTCATCAACTCCCCTCCCCGTCGCTGTTGTCTTGCCGCGGCCGTACATAGACGTTCTCGCGACCGATCCAGCCGCCGCAATGATCGCAGCAGAAACGGCCGTGGACCAGTTCACCGCATGAATGAACACGCAACTCCGGCGGTGGCTGGCCATCATTGCACCAGCGGTCTCCCCAGTCGGCGATGCTCAGCAGCAGAGGGTAGAATCTTTCTGCCTTGGGCAGAACCGAATAGGTCAGCTTGCGACCGTCCTGGCGCTCTTCGACCAACCCGAGAAGGCGCAGCTTCTCCAACCGGCCGCGAGCGACCGACATCCCCAGATCAAGGCCGTCGGCAATCGCCTTGAGGTGGGACGGGGATCGAAACAGCGTGTAGAGGATTTCATTGCAGGCAATGTCACCGACGAGGGACGCCGCCACCATCTTTTCGGCTCCCAGATCCCCGGCCGCGGTGACGGCTTTATCGTTGCGGCGCGAAAGCCTGTCGCGCGGATCAAACTGCAACGGCTGGGTGTGCTCGACCGTCACGCTCTCACTCAGCACCTCGTTCCGGCAATGGGTGCAGCGATAGCGCGCGCTGATACGCTGTCCACAGCTGCGGTGGACGATCTCGAACGGCAGAACGCTGACATCGCTCGGATTGGCTTCATGCCAGAGCCAGATCGAGTACATCGCATCCTGCAGATCAAAAGCCTTGGCCGTCAGAGCATATTCGAGCGTCGTGTGGGTCGGGCTGACCTGCCGGCGATACATCATCTGCTCATGGCACAGATGCGCCAGTCGCAAGGACAGCGTCTGCTTGGGTATGTTGAGCTTCTTCTGAAATCCACCGAAACGGCGGTCGCCATTATAGGCTTCCTTGAGGATGAGCATGGTCCACGGGTCGCCCAGAATGCGCAGGGCCCGGCGCAACGATGTTGTCGGAGGTCCTGCGACGGTATCCCGGTTGATCTGATTCACGCCCCCACCTTCCGCCACGCGACCGGTCGCACGCAGTGTGCATCCGCGACCGGACGTGCAATCCCGATATTGTCCGGAATTGTCATCCAGGACCTGTCATACGTCCCAAATCTCGGATCCGTCCACCCATGTCGTGTGGAATCCAATGCTGATCCGCCTCGGGATTTTCACCCGGGCAATGGGAGCGGTAATGTCGGCGGCATCGAAAATCAGGCAGTAGGACGTCCAGTCATTGCTGTCGGTCGTGAACATGACGGGATAGGCTCTGGTCTCATCCCCTGAATGGCCCTGACCAAGGGCCGCCGCCACCGGTGCTTCCGAACCATAGACACCGTCACCATAATCGTAGCGCTGCGTCGCGCCCGTCTCCAGATCATAGCGCAGCAGGCCGTTGAATGTCTGGCACCGTCCCTCGAGACTGCCTTCGTGCGGAACCGGAATGACCTGGTTGAAGCTGTAGCGGGTTTTTCGTCCGGTCATGTGGGAATTGATCGTCGGAAACTCGGTGTTGGTTTCGTCGATCATGCCTTCTCGTGTCTCTCCGGTCTTCACATTGAACGACCAGCGATACATCACGTGGCTGCGGCGGCGATAGGCCATCATCGATGCGAGATGATGGTCGCGGGCGTCCTTTTGCGGCATCGGGTCTTCCTGGCGGCAACCGAGCATATGAACCCAGTCGCCTTCTTCCCAGGAATTCGAGATGTGCAGGATGTAGCAGGCCTCGGCCTCGAACCATTGCACCTTGTCACTGCGCCCGAAACGGTCGATCAGGCCGAACCGCGCCGGCTGGTCCCGGTGGAAGCCCATGACACGCCGGTTGTGGTTCTTGAGAATGTCGACATCGTGGTAAAATGGCAGATCGTGCAGGATGGCATAATTTTCGGTCAGGCCCATGTCATGAGGGGATCGGGGGCCCTTGAGGTCGATGTCGATATCGAATTTCAACCGGCCTTGCGCATCGGCCATGCCGTAGCTCATGTAGGGCGGCTCGTCCTGGTAATTGAAGAAGAAGAGTTCACCGGTGTTCGGATCGGTCTTGGAATGCGCAGACAGGCTGTGGCTGAGACCGCCGCCCAGGGTTTCGCGGCCCTTGGTCTCCAGCGTCAGTGGATCGACCTGATAGGGATCACCTGCCATGTGCCACAACGACAGCAGATTGCCGTTGTAGAAGATAACATCGGTGTTGGAGACATCCTTAATGGGCGAACCGGGCAGACGGAAGTCATAGGGGCCGGCAATACCGGGCCAAATCGCCTTTCCGGCCTTGTCCTCCACGATGAAGGCGCCATTGCGCAGATATCTCTGCCGGAATGTCGCCTTGCCGTCACGGAAGTAGATCGCCCGGAGCTGCGCGTCCCCGTCATAGTAATGATACTTGCTGTTGACCGGCTCGAAACGCTGCGACGGGCCGTTCATCACGTAGGCGCCGCACAGATCCGACGGGATCTCGCCCTCGACCTCAAGATCCTCGGCATCATACTCAACGTCGGTTGGTGCGAAAGCGCCATGCAGATACGGATGGTCATACCGCTTGATCCAGTCCGGAGCATCAGGCGGCGGTGTACCGTCGGGCGCGACCATCCTTACATTGGCGGCGGTTACCATCAGTGGCGTGTCATGCGACATCGCGGCGCTCCTTTTGTATATTACTAGACCAAATTCTGCCAAATCCTGCCATTTGTCAAGCTGCGCCGACGGCGCTGCTGTCGAGATCCCTCCATTTCCAAGGCAATCTGCTCGATGCCTGGCGCTATGCAAACCCAACACGGACACCGACCCGCATCTTCAATAGCGCTACCTGTTCCGTCAGATGAAACATCGTACTGAATTTGTGAAATCCCATTGACCGCCCGATCTGTTTGGTCTAGCAATTTTACCTAACGGGAGGAGTTGATGATGTCGCGCCTAGTGTGTCTGCCAGGACTGCTTTGCACAGCGGAGGCGTATGCCGACGTATTGCGGGGCATTGACGTACCGGCGGATGTGATGGAGCTGCCCGACTCTGACAACTTCCAAGGGATTGCTTCAGACATTGCAGCCGCGCTGCCGGATCGCGCGATCCTTGTTGGCATGTCGATGGGCAGCTATCTTTGTCTCGAAATCGCCAGACGGGAGCCTGACCGGGTTGCGGGCATGGTGCTGATTGGCTGCACCGCAGAAGCCGACAGCGAACAATCAGCGGCCAAGCGCGGCAAGGTGGTCAAATGGGCGCGGCGCGAAGGGCTTGATGCTCTTTCCGACACGATCTGCGCAGGAATGCTGTCTCCGCAAAACAGGGCCAAGGCTCCGCTGCGCCAGAAGATTGCGCGGATGGCGCATGCGCAGGGACTGGAGATCTTTCAGCGCCATCAGGCCGCCCTCGCCGGACGCCCCGACAATACTGCCGCTCTTTCGGAGATCACCTGTCCTGCACTGGTCATCACCGGAGCGGACGATACGGTGACGCCGCCGCATGCGGGGCGCGACCTCGCCGAAGGGCTGGCCAATGGCAGGTTCGTGGAAATCGAGAATGCCGGACATCTGGTCGTGCTTGAACGGCCGGACGTCGTGGCAGCACAGTTGAACTTATTCATCGGCCACGACATGAAGAAAGAGACCCTGGCAGAATGACAATTCGTGATCAGCTTTCCAATTTGCGCATGCCGATCTTTGCGGCCCCGATGTTTCTTGTTTCATCGCCGGAGCTCGTCGTCGCCTGCTGCAAGGCGGGGGTTGTCGGCAGCTTTCCGGCCCCGAACCTGCGCACCAGCGCCGAACTGGGAGACTGGATGCAGACCATCAGGGACGGCGTTGCGCAGCCAGCCGAAAGCGCCTGGCCGGTCGCGCCCTGGGCGGTCAACCTTGTCACCCACTCGACCTCTCCACGGCTTGCGTCCGATCTGGAACAGGTGGCCAAACACCAGCCGCCCATCGTCATCACAGCGCTTGGCAGCCCGAAACCGGTCATCCCGGTCGTCCATACCTATGGCGGGCTGGTATTTGCCGATGTCACGTCGGTCGAACTGGCGCGCAAGGCCGCGGATGCAGGGGTCGATGGCCTGGTTCTGGTGTGTTCAGGCGCCGGCGGGCACACCGGCGAGCTGAGCCCACTGGTCTTTGCCGAACGCGTCCGGCAGTTCTTCAATGGCTACATCGCCCTGGCAGGCGCGATCAATACAGGCGAGGCGGTACTGGCTGCACAGGTGCTGGGAGCCGATTTCGGTTATGTCGGCACCGCTTTCATTCCGGCAACAGAAAGCCTGGCGTCGGACGAATACCGGCAGATGCTGACCGAATGCGGCCCGACCGACCTGATGGTCACCAAAGCCTTCACCGGCGCGCGCGCAAGCATGCTGAAACCCTCGATGGTCAAGCAGGGGCTTGATCCGGCAGAGCTCGAATTCAAGGTCGCCAAGATGAATTTCACGGGACGAAAGGACGAAAAGGTCAAGCCGTGGTCGGGCATCTGGGGCGCTGGGCAAGGCGTTGGACGCATAGATCGCATAGAGCCTGCCGCCGCTATCATCGACCGGTTCACCTCGGAGTACGAGGCGGCCAGGACACGCGTGGCGGCGCTTTGCAAATGAGCCTGTTCGTTCCCGACAACAGCGAACGTTTCCGGGCATCCGGCCATTGGGGAGACACCACCATCCCCGACATGTTCCGCGACACCTGCGAGCGCGCATCCGGGCGTCTTGGGCTGGTCGATCCGCCAGATCGCGCACGGGTGTTCGAGGGCGCGCCCCGGCGACTGACCTACGGCGAAATGCGCAGGGAAGTCGACCGCTACGCGGCCCTCCTGCAAAGCCACGGACTTGGCCCCGGCTCACTGGTGGCCACCCAGCTCCCCAACATTTCCGAACTGATCCTCATCTATCTCGCTATCTCGCAGATCGGAGCGGTGCTGAGTCCGATCTCGGTCGCCTATCGTGGCGCGGAATTGCGTGCGATGACCGAGATCGCGGATTTTGACGCCTATATC
Source organism: Parahoeflea alexandrii (assembly GCF_024105735.1). GTDB lineage: Bacteria > Pseudomonadota > Alphaproteobacteria > Rhizobiales > Rhizobiaceae > Hoeflea > Hoeflea alexandrii. The sequence goes on from NZ_JAAAML010000004.1 coordinate 11,262, forward strand.
TCGGTTGGCCGGATGCGCGGAAAGCCCTACTACGCCGAGCGCCTTGACGCACTCCCGGCGACGGCCATCCGTCTCGGGATCGGAGAGGACCTGCCGCCCGAAGTTGCCCGCATCGACACTTCTGCAGCGCCGGGAAAACCCGAGCCGGTCGAACTCGACGCAGACAACCTCTTCGCGGTGTTCTGGACCTCCGGCACCGAAGGCCTTCCCAAGGCGGTGCCCAAGACCCACAACAACATGATGGCGAGCTCGCTCGGCGCATGGCGCATCCTCGGTCTGCCCGATGGCGCCAATATCCTTGCGCCCTTCCCCTTCGTGAACGCCGCTGCGATGGGCGGATTGATGATGTGCTGGATGCGGACAGCTGGGGCGATGATATTGCACCACCCCTTCGACGTGACGACCTTCATCGATCAGCTCAAGACCGAGGAAATCGCCTACACGATGGTGGCGCCGACGGTGCTCGTCTACCTGCGCGACAAGGCAGCCGATCCGGACCTGCATCCGGCACTGCACCGGCTTCAGGCCATCGGAACGGGCTCCGCGCCACCTGATCCGGAGGTCTTTGCCTTCTTCGACGCCAAGTTCGACATCCCGGTGCTCAATTTCTTCGGTTCCAACGAAGGCGCTCAATTGTGCTCATCTCCGGCACAGGTCGTTGACCCGCGCAAGCGGGCAAGTTTCTTTCCCCGCGACGGGGATGAAGGCTGGTCCGACCGGCCAGATGGCCTGACTGCCAATGGCGGCACGTTCAAGATTGTCGACCCCGACACCGGAGCAACCCTGACAATGCCCGGCAGCACCGGTGAAATGCATATTCGCGGTCCCGCGCTGATGCCGGGCTACTTTGGCCGCGACGGGGTTCGCCACGACAGGATTGACGCCGAGGGGTTCTTCGCGACCGGAGACCTCTTCGAGATTTCCGAATGCGGCACCCTTATCCGGTTCCACGGGAGGTCGCGGGAATTGATCGTTCGCGGCGGCATGAAGATTTCACCGGTCGAGCTCGACGGTCTGCTCTCGGCTTTGCCAGGTGTGCGTGAAGTCGCCGTTGCAGCCTACCCGGATGCCAGGATGGGCGAGAAGGTCTGCCTGTTCGCGGCCTTGGAGAATGGCTGCTCACTTGATCTCGAGGCGGTGCAACGCTTCTGCAACGACAAGCAAATGGCAAAGTTCAAATGGCCGGAACGGCTGATCCTCGTCGAAGCCTTGCCACGCACGCCCTTGGCCAAGCTCGACCGCAAGACACTCACCAGACGACTGGCCGAAGAAGGAAACGCAGTCCATGCCTGATCCTGTTTACATCCTCGGTGGCGCACAGACCGACTTTGCCCGCAACTGGCACCGTGAAGGGCTCGGCATCGACGCCATGATGGCTGAGACCTTGATGGAAGGTCTCGAAGCCACCAGCCTCGAGGCCCGCGACATCCAGAGTGTCCACGTCACCAATTTCACTGCCGAACTGTTCTGCAACCAGGGGCAGCTGGGCGGCATGGTGGCTTCCATGCACCCGGATCTCTCCGGGGTGCCAACGAGCCGTCACGAGGCCGCCTGCGCCTCGGGGTCAATGGGCATTCTGGCCGCCGGCGCAGAAATCGAGGCGGGGCGCTACGATCTGGTCTGCGTTCTGGGCGTCGAGTACATGCGCAATGTGCCCGGTCGGCAGGCCGCAGAGTATCTGGGTGCTGCGGCATGGGCCGGCCGGGAATGGACCGACGCAAAGTATGTCTGGCCAGCGGCATTCGCCGACCTGATCACGGCCTATTCCGAGAAATTCGGCTATGTGAACTACGACCATCTCGGTGAGATCGCCCGGATCAACTACGCAAACGGCAAACGCAACCCGAATGCGCAGACCCGCAATTGGCAATTCTCTGAGCAGAGCTTCAAGGAGGATGATGAAGCCAATCCGGTGATCGAGGGCCGTGTGCGCCGCAACGATTGCGGACAGGTAACCGATGGTGCCGCCGTGGTCTTCCTGGCCTCCGAGGCACGTGCGCGCGAATACGCAAAGGCCCGCGGCCTGAAACTGTCGGATCTGGCCAGGATCGACGGGTGGGGGCATCGCACGGCACCGATGCTTCTGAGCGAGAAATTGCAGGAAAGCCGCAACAGCCGCTTTGTGCTTCCGCAGGTGCACCAGGCGATTCGCGAGTGTTTCGACCGGGCCGGTATCGCTGATGCTTTCCAGCTCGACGCGATCGAGACCCACGATTGTTTTGCGATGACCGAGTATGCGGCCATCGACTGTTTCGGAATCACGGAGCCAGGCGAGGCCTGGAAAGCGGTGGAAGAGGGCGTGATTGCCGCTGATGGCAGGCTGCCGATCAACCCCTCGGGGGGGCTGATCGGTCTCGGCCATCCGGTCGGTGCAACCGGTGTGCGCATGATGCTCGACGGATATCGTCAGGTGACGGGCAGCGCGGATGAGTGCCAGGTGGAGAACGCAAAACGGGTCGGCCTGCTCAACATTGGCGGCTCGACCACCACCATCGCTTCCTTTGTCGTCGGACGCGGCGAATGAACCGGCGCAGCGGAAGCCGTGACCGGAAGATAAAGACAGGCCCGGGCGTCCGCTTGCCTGTCTGCAAGGTCGCCCGAAGAACCCGGGCTGATGACGCATGACTGACGGAACCGCGGTGCAGCCAGGCGAATGCCACCGGAGGAAAGGCATTCGCGGCTGCAACGAGACTTAACAACCAGGGAGGAAACCATGTTGAACAGAACTATCACACACCTGCTGGCAGGAGCCGTCGTGGCTCTTGGCGTGACCGCTGCACAGGCAAAGGATCTTGCGTTTTCGGTATTCGTACCCGCCGCATCGCCCACCGTCTCCGCAGTCTACCAGCCATGGATCGACTGGTTCAACGAAAAGGCTGCGCCGCATGACGTCTCGATCAAACTCTATGCCGGCGGTACGCTGGGCAGAAGCCCGCTGGCCCAGGCTCAGATGGTTGCCGACGGTGTGGCCGACATGGCGTTGACCGTTCCCTCCTACACGCCGGGGGTCTATCCGGACTTCGACATGTTCGAGCTGCCGGGCTTTATCGGCAACGTCAAGGAAGGTTCGCTTGCAGCGCTGGAACTTCACCAGGAAGGCAAGCTCAGCGGCTACGAGGACTATTATGTCGTCGCGATCTACACCTCGGACACCTACATGCTGCATTCGAAGCCCGAGATCAAATCTTTCGACGACATTGCCGGCAAGCGTTTTCGTGTCGCCGGACAGATCCAGACGGCTGTGGTCGAAGCTCTTGGCGGCGTTCCGCAAAATGCCTCCGCCGGGGAGATGGCGGAAGCGATCGACCGCGGTCTGCTTGACGGTGCGCTGACCGACGCTTCGGTTGCCCGCACCTTTCGGGTTTCGGATGTCGCGACGAACCATTACGCCGCAAAGCTTGGCGTGCTGGTCTTTACCATCGTCATGAATCGCGGCGTTTACGAGGATCTGCCGGCCGAGGTCCAGGATCTGCTGGCGCAAAGCGGCCAGATCGTCGCCGACAACCAGATCGCTTCCTATGGTCCCGCCGTTGCCCGCAACCTGGAGCAGTGGGAATCCAGCGACGAGCACACCGTCGTGCAACCTTCCGAAGAGGATAGCGCGCGCATCGATGAGGCTGTTGCACCGGTCATCGATCGTGTGGCCGCTGCGGCCACACCGGGCCTGCTGGAGGCGTTCAAAAGCAAGCTCGAGGAAATCCGCACACGCTAAGGCGTTCAGAAGGGCCGAAGGCCGCTTTGCCTTCGGCCCTTGCGGTCAACCACAAGGGGCGAGATGATGAAGAAACTGGAACGGACCTTCATGCTGATGTCGCGCGCGGCGGCCACGCTTGGTGTGCTGTTTCTGCTGCTGGTCGCGGCAATGTCCGTCGCCGATATCGTGATAAGGGAAATCACCGGCCGTCCAATCCGCGGCGCTCACGATCTGGCCAGCCTGCTCACAATCATCATCATCGCTTCATCCTTCCCCGCGGGACTTCTCGAGCGTCGTCAGATCAAGGTCACAGTCCTTGGCAGCTTTCTGCCTGAGAGCATCAACCGGGCAATGGAAGTGCTCGGCGCGGTCCTGACCGGCGCGATGTTCCTGTTCATTGCCTATTTCGTGACACTTCATGCGATGCGTGTGAGCGACAGCCATCAGGCCACCATGGTCCTCAACATGCCGATCGGTCCGTGGTGGTGGACTGCCAGCATCTGTTTCTGGGCCTGCATTCCCGCACAGCTTTTCGTCATAATCGCCGAAATTCTCGGCCATCCCGCTTCCCAACATCAGGACTGAGTCATGGATCCCGCAACCATTGGCCTGCTCGGCATGGCCCTGATGCTTCTTCTCATCTTCATCCACGTGCCCATCGGTGTGGCCATGGGTGTTTCCGGCGTCCTGACATTCGGACTGATCCGCGGCAGTTTTGGACCGGCGCTGTCGCTGTTCGGGACCGAGACGGTCAGCAAGGTGGCCAGTCTCGAGCTCTCGGTCGTCCCGCTGTTCCTTCTCATGGGGGCCTTCGCCACGTTTGGCGGCCTTTCAGCCGATCTTTACCGGATCGCCTACGCCTTCATCGGCCATGTGCGCGGCGGGCTGGCCATTGCGACCATCGGCGGCTGTGCCGGTTTTGGTGCAATCTGCGGATCGTCGATCGCCACGGCAACCACGATGACCCGTGTTGCCCTCCCCGAGATGATGAACAGGAAATACTCGGAGCGCCTCGCAACGGGTTCCATCGCGGCGGGCGGCACATTGGGCATGCTGATCCCGCCTTCGATCATCCTGGTGCTCTACGGTGTGTTGACGGAGCAGTTCGTCAAGACACTGTTCGTGGCGGCGCTGATCCCGGCAGTGCTCGCGGTCGGCCTGCACATTGTCACGATCATGATCCTGGTCCGCCGCAACCCCGCACTGGCTCCCGAGGGGGACGTTCTGCCCTGGTCGGAAGGTTGGAAAGCGCTCAAGAACGGGTGGGCTGCGGTCATTCTCATGATCGTGGTCACCGGCGGTATCTATGCCGGCATCTTTTCGGTCAACGAATCCGCCGCCGTGGGCGCATTTCTTGCCTTCGTGATCGCCGTGGCGCGTCGCCGTCTTTCCTGGCGCGGCTTCTGGGCGGCCCTGCGCGATACAGCGGCAACCACCTCGATGATCTACCTGATGATCATCGGCGCCTCTATCTTCACCTATGCCGTGACGCTTTCCGGATTGCCGGAAATCATCGTCAACGGTATCCGCGACACGGGCTTGCCGGGCATCTGGGTGGTGATCCTGCTGATGGTCATGTACCTGATCCTGGGCGCGATCTTCGACACCATCTCATCCATGGTGATCACCATTCCCTTCGTCTTCCCCCTGATCCTGAGCTACGGATACGATCCGGTCTGGTGGGGTATCCTTACGGTCATGGTGATCGAGATCGGGATGATCACACCGCCCATCGGCATGAATGTCTTCGTCATGAAGGCCATGCTGCCCGATACGAAACTCGGCACGATCTATGCCGGCGTGGGTCCGTTCATCCTGGCGGATGTGATCCGGCTGGCCATCCTGATTGCATTTCCGGCACTGTCGTTGATGCTCGTCGACTTCTGGGATCTGCCGCGGTAGCAGGGTCAAAAGTTGGTCCCTGAAGGGAACTCCGGGCCTCTCCGGCCTCCCTGTTTTCGTGCCGGTGGGAGCAAACCGCCAAAGCCCAAAGACTATGCCGGCTCCGGCAGCAGGCTTTCCACCCGGCCCGCCAAGGCCGAAGTGGACACCTACATGCTGTGACGAAGGCGCATTTTCAGATGTTTGGGCTGCAGGTAGGTGTCGAGACCTTCGGGCCCCAGTTCACGCCCGAAGCCCGACATCTTCCAACCGCCGAACGGCGCCTGCAGATCACTGGTGTCGTTGACGTTCACGCCGACGGCGCCGAACTCCATCCGCTCCGCCAGTGACCAGACCCGATCGAGATCACCGCCGAAGATGTAGGCGGCAAGGCCATATTCCAGGCTGTTGGCGATGGACAGCATCTCGGCGTCGCTCGCAAACGTCGCTATGCCCATCACCGGCCCGAAGGTCTCCTCGCTCATCGGCAGGCTGTCGAGCGGCGCATCGGCGATGACAGTCGGGCGGTAGAACAGCCCATCGTCAAATCCGCTGCCGGTGGCTCGGGCACCGCCGGCAATGACACGGCCGCCCTTCGTCACGGCATCGGCAACATGCCGGTCCATCCGCGCGATCACACCGGCGTTCTGGACAGGACCATAGCCGATCGCGGGATCGAGCCCATCACCGATGACCGTCTCCTCGGTCAGCGATGCAAGGATATCGGCAAACTCCCTGGCAACAGGTGCCGCCACCAGAATGCGGTTCACGGTGATGCAGATCTGACCCATGTTGGAGAAGCCGCGCCTGTGGGCTGCTCGTGCGGCTTCTTCGAGATCGGCGTCCTCCATCACGACAAAGGGAGCATGGCCGCCAAGCTCGAGGCAGAGCCGTTTCATGTTGCCCGCAGCGGCGCGCATGATGGCCTGCCCCGCGGGGATCGACGCGGTGGCGGACAGTGCCCTGATGCGCGGATGCGACGACAGGGCTTCGCCGGCCACCGGCCCGAGGCCCGGAATGTCGGCGATGGTGCCTGCCGGAAAGCCCGCTTCCTGCAGACAATCGACCACCATGGCAATGGCCAGCGGTGTCTCATGCGGGGACTTGACAATGATCGGGCAACCGGCGGCCAGCGCCGGACCGATCTTCCAGCAGTAGAGATCGATGGGATAGTTCCATGGCACGATTGCCGCTACCACCCCGATCGGGTGATAGGTTACGAGGTTGCGGATATTGGGCGCCGAAGCCGGACGGATCGAACCGCCCACACGCACCGCCTCTTCGGCATAGTAGCGCATGACTTCACAGCCGAAGAGGATCTCCTTGATGTTGTCGGAAACCGGCTTGCCCTGCTCTCGGGTGAGCAGGCGGGCCATATCGTCGACGCGCTCCTCGATCAATGTGGCGGCCTTGCGCAACATGTCCGCGCGGGTCCGCGCCGGCATCAGCGCAAAGGATGCCGCCACTGCCTCGGCGGCATCGACACAGCGGTCGACCACAGCCGCATCCGCCAGCAACGTGGTACCGACTGGTTCGCCATTGGCGGGGTTGACGATCTCGAAGCGGTCGAGACCGGTGGGGTATTCCCAACGGCCGTTGATGAAAAATCCGCGGTCCATCTCAGCGTGCCTTCAGCCGGCGCCACAGCTCGGCATAGTTCAGGTCGTTCTGGGCGTTGGCTGCGGCCTTCTCGGTGGTGTTGGGGCTGACCATGAGATAGGGGTCGCGGCCGGCTTCGGCGACCAGTTCGGCCGTGGTCGAGTTGATTGCATGGCCGATGGCAATGGCGATGGAAGTCGAGGTTGCGCCGGTCTTGCCCTTCACTCCTTCGATCCCGATCCCTGCATCGCCCAGCGGCACGCCGGTGTCGATCACCACGTCAGCGATTTCATAAAGCCGCTTGCCACTCGAATGACGCGACGGAACGCTGGAGGAATGCGGCATCGAGGTCACCCCGATCACCTTCATGCCCTTCTCTTTCGCAGCCACTGCGATGTCGAGCGTCACTGCATTGATGCCGGAATGGGAGAACATCAACATGGTGTCGTCGGGATCGGTCTGATGGCTGTCAAAAATCGCCTTGCCGTAGCCTTCCTGTGCATGGATGAAGCGGTACTGGCGGGCGCCTGCGTCACCCAGCACCCGGTGGAAGGAGATCATCGAGCTTTCGACGATGGGGCGAAACCCGGTGACCGTGCCGGTGCGCGGGTACATTTCCATGGCGGCAAAAGATCCATGGCCGGTCCCGAAGGTGAATACCAGCTTGTCGTCGAGGATTGATCGGGCGCAGACGCGTGCGGCTTCTTCGATTGCATCGGTCTGGGTGTTGATCACCTGGCTCAAACGATCAACGACCGTCTGGAGATAGCGCTTGGGCATATCGCTCATTGTTCTTGTCCTTTTGTCTGTTCAGCTCGTGATCGCGTCCAGCGCGATATGGAAAAGTTGGTTTTCGCCGCCTTCAAGCGCCTCGGCGCCAAGCTTCTCCTGGCTCAATGCATCGACGGTGCCGTAACACATGGTGGCGACGGCGAGGCCGAGGTCCTGGCCGGCGGCAAGCAGCGCAGAAGTCTCCATATCGAGCGCCATCACACCACGCGCGTTCATGTCCTTGCGCATGGCATCCGCGCGGGATGAGCCCTTCGCGTCGATCCCGAACATGTCGCGATAGAATGCGTCATAGGTGGCGTAGAGGCCGCGGTGCGAGGTCTCGCCTGCAGCGGAGGAGGCTTCCACGAGGGCCGTCACGAGGGCTGCGTCAGCTGACACCTGCTCGCCTGTCGGCACGCCATAGGCAGGTGATGTTCCGTCAAAGCCTATGGCGGAGTCGGAGATCAGAAACTCGCCCCCGGTTGCAGGCGGAAAGTACATAGCCGTGCCGATGCGGACGAAGCGCCTGATGCCGAGATCGGCAAATTCGTGCAGCACGATGGTCGCAATCGGCGCCCCCATGCCGAAGGCGACAATGCTGACTTTCTTGCCGTTCCACATGCCTGTGACGGTCTTCAGCCCTCGTTTGACCGGCAGGAACACCGGCTCGGCCAGAAGCGCGCCAATCCGCTCGACACGGTCGGGATCGCCGACCAGGATTGCGCTGTCTCCCAACTCTTCGGCGCTGTGTCCCGAGTACCAGGCTCGTTTCATGATAAGCGTCTCCCTTTGCGGTCCGCAAGAAGTGCGGCCGCTGCTTTTATTCCTGCGCCGGCGGCCTCCACCGGGTCAGCCCCGGACATTTCCGCAGCGATGTATCCGCCGGCAAAGCTGTCGCCCGCACCGGTGGTGTCAGCGATATCAATCGGCAGCACGAGCAGCTCCTTCGCTTGCCCCGCAGCAGTGACGACAACGCGATCGCTGCCGCGTGTTTCGACCAGCACGGCGGCTGTCTTTCCGATAAGCGAGCGTTCCGAGGCCGAATGGAAAATCACGTCCGCCCGTGCGGCCAGTTTTGCGCGAAGCTCCGGCGGGAAGGCATCCGGGTCGTTCTTCACTGCCCAGTAGAGGCGGGCATCTGCCGGACAGTGTGCGACGATCTCGTCCATCAGATGGTGCGGGCCGACGGCCACGCAGAGATGGGTTGCCGATGCGATGAGGTCCATCTGCGCCTGGTTCAGGGTTTCGGCCCGGCCCAGCGCCGGATCGTAAAGGCACATGCAGGATCCGTCCGACTGGTAGACCAGGAGCGCGGTGGGTGAGCGCAGGCTGTCAACCACACCGATCCCTTCCGTGCCGATCCCCTGTGCGTCAAGCCTGGCGACAAAGCCTTCGCCCTCAGCCCCCTTGCCGACCCACATGACCGGGGTGGCCTGCTGACCGGCACGAACCGCTGCACCCGATATGTAAGTCGGGCAGCCGCCGGCGCGCGGCCAAGCCTCCGGGTCACGCGCGGCGATCAGCGTGGTTTTATCCCCCACCGCCTGACCGTCGAGCCCGACCGCGAAATCGAGACTGGCATAACCGGTAACGACCAATCTGCTCATGCGAGCAGATCCTTTGCGGTCTCAAGGTCCACCACCTTGCCGATGTAGCGATCGATATCCTCGAGTGACGCTTCGCCGAGTTTGGGCCGGTTGGTGTTGACCGCCGGACCGACAACATTGACCGCGAAACCGTTGGCGAAGGCATCCGTCGCCGTTGCCCGGACGCAGACGTTGGTCTTGACCCCGCAGATCACCACACGCTTGACGCCCTGTTCATTGAGAAACAGGGCCAGCTCGGTCGCGAAGAACGCCGAATAGCGCCGTTTCGTGATCAGGATTTCCCTGGCGCGGCCCTGCGGTCCGAAGCCCTCGAAGAACTCGGCATTGAACCCTCCGCTTATGCAGTGCACCGGGAGGCGCGGCTGCTCGAAATCGGCAAAGCCTTCGCGGTGCCGGTCGCACACGTGGACGATGATTGCGCTGCCTTCTTCCGCTGCGCGGATCAGCGCGCGGACCGGCTCGATCACCTCCGGCGCGACCGGATAAAAGTTTTCGCCATCGGGATGCAGAAACGAATTCTGCATATCCACCGCGATCAGTGCAGTCTTTGTCATTGTGTTCTCCTCAGGCTGCGCATCTGGGAAACGACCAGAGCGACAAGCACCATAAGATAGGGGAGCGCGCCGATCAGCCGGGGCGGAAGCCCCACGGTCTGCATGCGGATCTGCGCGGCATCGAGCAATCCGAACAGCAGACAGGCGGCTGCAGTCTGCCAGGGGCGGTCACGTCCGAAGTAGAAGGCTGCGAGGGCAATAAAGCCGCGTCCTGCAGTCAGGCCCTCGTTGAAGATGCCGATGGATGCAAGTGCGAGCTGCGCGCCGGCGAGGCCGGCAAAGAAGCCTGCGAAAGCCGTCGAGGCTTCCTGCAGCAGTTTAGGCTTGAGGCCGACCGCCAGCATGACAGGTGCGGCGTTTCCGGTTGCGCGGATCCACAGGCCGAAACGTGTCGCACCGAGCAGGAACGGAAGCACCGCAATCGCCAGAACGGCGAGGATGGTGAGCGGATCGAGATGTGCCAACAACTGGCCGACCACCGGGACGCTCTCGACGGACTGCGGAAACACGTGCGGCAACAGTGCCACGTCCGGCAGGCGCAAGGTGCCCGACGATCCGTAGGCATAGCTCATCAGAAACCCGATGGCGCCGGCTGCAAGCACATTGAGCCCGAGCCCTGCCGTGATCATGTTGGCGCCCAGCCGGGTGATGGTCAGCGAGAAGCCATAGCCGATCACCATGCTCACCAGTGCTGCAGCCAGGGTGGCGACAAGCCAGCTGCCGGTGGCAGCCGAGATAACGATCGCAACAAAGGCTCCGACCAGCATCTTGCCTTCGAGTGCAATGTTGACGATGCCGGCCTGCCGGTTCACCAGGCCGCCGATGGCGGCGAGAAGAATTGGGGTTGTAAGGACCACGCCGGAGGCAAGGATCTGTTCGATCATGCTTTCACCCTCCGACGGATACCGATGCGGCCCAGCTCAATCACAGCGAAGATCATGACAATGCCCTGGATGATGTTCACGAGATCGAGCGGGATATCGGAAAAGAGCTGGATCGTGGTTCCCGCCGAGGCGAGTGCCCCGAAGAGAATAGCGCCGATCAGCATGCCCAGCGGCGAGTTGTGGGCCAGCAGTGCGACTGCCATGCCGGTGAACCCGTAGCCGGCGGAGAAACCGTCGGTGAACCGGTGCAACTGACCAAGCCCGTGCGCGGCGCCGCCCAGTCCGCCAACAATGCCGGACAGTACCATTGCAAGGATGATCGTGCGCTGGACCGAGACACCGACAACCCGCGAGAACCGGCGGTTCAATCCGACCCAGGCTCCTTCAAGCCCGGCAGGAGTGCGGCGGGTCCAGAAGGCATAGGCAACAAGAACGGCGAGCGCCAGCAGGAAGCCGCTGTGAAGCGTGCCCGGAGGCATCAAGCGTGACAATTCGGCCGCCTCGTGAACCGGAGGAGTGACGTTGTTGCCGGATTGCCGTGAAAGGAAGGGACCGTTGACAAGGTACCCCGTGATCGCAACGGCAATGAAATTGAGCATGAGGGTGGATACAACCTCATCGACTTCCAGCCTTGCCAGCAGCCACCCTGGAATGAACAGCCATGCGGCGCCAAACAGCGCACCGACCGCCAGGCAGATCGGAACCAATGACCATCCAAGCTCTGCGGGGAGGCTGAAACCCGCAACAACGGCTGCGAGACCTCCAATGAGAAATGCTCCGTCGACACCGACATTGAACACCCCGGCTCGGAAGCAGATCGCGGTGCCGACGGCGGTGAACAAAAGCGGCGTTGCGGCCGATAGGGTCGAGGCCAGACGCCGCGGCGATCCAAAGCCCTCGGTCAGCATCAAGGAGAACGTGTCCAGCGGGTTTTCCCCGATGGCCAGCAACACAAGGGCGCTGACCAACAGCGCAATCAGCAAGGGAACGGCAAAGCCCAGTCCGCGGTCAAGCCAGTTGCTCACGCACCCACCCCTTCCATGACCATGAGGCGTCCGATCTCACGCCTGTCGGCATCCGCGTCCAACGCCCCGACAATCCGGCCTTGCGCCATCACCATGATGCGGTCGGACAGCATCTGCAGTTCATCCAGTTCCTCTGACACAAGCAGCACCGCGCCGTCGGCATCGCGGAAATCGCGCAAGATGCTGTGGATCGCTGCGATGCCGTTGAGGTCCACGCCCCGGGTGGGTTGGGAGACGAGAAGCAATTGCGGTGATCCAGCGGTCTCGCGGGCAAAGACGACGCGTTGCTGGTTGCCCCCCGACAGGCTGGCAACCGGGTCACGCAGCGCGCCATATTTCACGGAAAGCCTATTCAACCGTTCCAGCGCAACGCGTTTCATCGCTCCCCGGTCAACCCACAACCCGTTCGAGATGGGGCTTGCCCGGTGTGACCCGGCAATGGCGTTTTCTTCGATCGAAGCATCGATTGCGAGCCCCTCATGCCGGCGGTCGGGGCTGATGTACCCCATGCCTGCCGCGCGGCGACGCTCCGCGTCCAGACCGCCAAGGTCAATGCCTGCCAGCTCGACACGGCCTTTGGCCTGCCTCAGACCGGACAGCGCTTCCATCAATTCGACCTGGCCATTTCCGGCAACACCGGCAAGTCCGACAATCTCGCCCGAATGCACGGCAAACGAGATGTCGTGGAGCGGGTGGGATTTCTCGACAGCCTCGGCCGACAGCCCTGCAACGTCGAGAACCACCGGGCCGGGCGTTCCGCGCCTGATCTCGCCGCCGACCGGATTGGAACCATCAACGATATGGGAGGCAATCTCTTCTCCGCTTGTCTCCGCAACCGCTGCGCTGAACGCAATCTTGCCTTGCCGGATGACCGTCACCCGATCGGCGAGCGCCATGACCTCGCCAATCTTGTGACTGATGAACAGGATTGCCGTTCCGTCCTCACGAATTCGCCGGACCAGGTCAAAGAGCTCGTTGACCTGCTGCGGTGCAAGCACAGCGGTAGGCTCATCAAGGATCAGAATCCTGGATCCGCGACGCAGCAGCCGGATGATTTCGACGAACTGTTGAATGTGAACCGGGGCTGCGCCCGCGCGCCGATGCCAGTCGACCTCAATGCCGATGCGTTCGGCCAGTCCCCTGCCCTGCGCCTCGGCCGATTGCCAGTCAATCAGTGCAAAGGCGCCGCGCCCCCATCGCAACGGCTCGTCGCCGAGAACCAGGTTCTCCAGCAGGCTCAAATCGGGGGCGAGCATGAACTCCTGGTGAACCATGCCGATGCCTTCAGCCAGTGCATCTGCCGGACCGGCAAAGCTCACGTCGCGGTCCATCACTGTCACATGGCCGCTGTCGGGGCGCTCAATACCCTGAAGCACGCGCATCAGCGTCGACTTTCCAGCACCGTTTTCCCCAACGACGGCATGGATCTCGCCCGGCCCCACCGACAATGAAATACCCTGGTTTGCCAGTACCGATCCGTAGCTCTTGCGGATTTCGGTGGCGCCGAGCGCAATCCTGGTCATGACATACTCACAACAATCCAATTCTTGTGCGGCGGGCCGGAAACGGCCCGCCGCGTTTTGCAGATGATCAAACCGGGGAAGCCAGATTTTAGTTGTAGAAGTCCGGGTAACCTTGTGAGGACACGTCCCAGACTTCTATGTCACCTGCAATGATGCCCGCCTTGGCAGCTTCAACAGCTTCAAGGTATTCGGCCGGGATGATATCCTTGGTGAACTCCATCTCCGTCAGGCCAACGCCATTTTCCGGCAGACCAAACTTCAGGGTCTCGCCGCCCGGGAACTTGTCGGCCGCATAGGCCTTGATCAGCTCCTCGGTGGCGACATCCACACGCTTGACCATCGATGTGAGAACGTGCCCTGGCGCCAGACCGTCCTGATTGGTGTCGACGCCGATGGCGTAGTGACCGGAGGCTTCAGCTGCGGCGATGACGCCCAGCCCGGTACCGCCTGCGACATGATAGACGATATCGGCACCGCCTTCGAACATGGCATTGGCCATCTGCTCACCCTTCGTCGGATCACCAAAGCTTTCGGCATAGCCAACCTTGACCTCGATATCGGGATTGACGGATTTCGCACCCTGAATGAAGCCGACCACGAACTTGTCGATACCGGGGCTCTTGACGGCCGGGATCACGCCCAGGATCGGTTCGGGATTGATCCCCTCAACGCCTTCTGTCGTGGTCATCTTTGCCGCCAGAACGCCGGCAAGATAGGAGCCCTGATGCTCGCCAAACAGAACCGATGCGATGTTGTCGCCGGCACGGACCTGGTTGAAGATGGCCCAGGACGTATCGGGATAATCGGGGGCCAGCCCTTCCATCGGCTCGCCGTGCGCATATTCGAGGCTCAAAACGAGGCCGAAGTTCGAATCTGCTGCGCGGCGCATGATTTCCTCGCCCTGCGCCACCACGTCATTGGATTCGATCGCCCGGCCTTCGAGCCCGGTTTCGGCAATACCGGCTTCAAAGCCGGCATTGGCGGTGTCATTCCATGAGCCGTCGCCCAGCCCGCCCTGCGCAACAATCATTGCAACCGGCGCATCGGCGGCAATACCCGGAACAGCAAGAAGGGAAAGCGCAACCCCTGCCAGAAGCTTCTTGAATATCATTTCAGTTCTCCTTTTGGTCTTTGTTGTTTGAGTTGTCGGTCACAACACGAAGCCGGTGCGGCACCTCATGAGCCGTACCCCGCACCAGTTCCAGATCGTAGGTGTAGTAATCAGCCTGATAGACGGCCTCGGCAGCTTCGATCAGCTGTCCCTGGTGGTCGTAACTCTGCCGGATCACCACCATCAGCGCCGAAGGGCACGGGATGTTGAGCATCTCGGCTTCATCTGCCGTGGCAAGCCGCGCAGAGACATGTTCCGAACCGCGACCGATCGCGATCCCGGCATCCTCAAAAGCGGCATACAGCGACGCGTCGCCCTTGAGCAGTTGACCGAGTCTTTCGGCCGAGAGCTGTTCAAGGACCCGCTCAGGAATGAAAGAGCGATGGATTGATGCCGCCACCCTGTCCACGAAACGCAGACGGGTCAGCAGCATGGATGGCTCGTGCGACCCGTAAGCCCGAGCCTCTTCCTTGTTGGCGCGCCCGTAGGACAGCACCTTCTGTGAACTCGTCCGGCCCTGTTCTGAAACCGTCTCGGTAAACGACATCAGGCGCGAAGATCGCCGGTGCAGCGCCGGAACCGCCACGAAACTGCCGGCCCCCTGGCGCTTGATCACGATGCCTTCGGCAACAAGAGTATCAATTGCCTTGACCACAGTGCCCCGGCTCATTCCGAACCGCTTGGCCAGCTCCGCTTCGGTCGGCAATTGCCCGCCCGGCGGGTATTCTCCGGCGACGATGGCCTCTCGAAGGGCCTCGGCGAGGATCCGGTAACGGGGATTGGAAACAGGTTGCTCTTTGGTTGCCATGCCCCAACTATCGACATGAAAATTTGATTAGTCAAGTTACCAAATTTGCGTATTTGACTGTGCTTTACGTTTCCGACCTGACGCGCCGCTTCGCAACTCAACATCGAAGGAAGCGTCAGAACCCCGGTTTTTTGTGCTGAACAAGCGAAGGAGGAGATGGAACCCGTTGCGGCGCCTGGACCAAGGCATTGGCTCACGATCTTGGTCTCGGCTCCCCAAAGCAGCCAACCGATGGAGTGACACCGGACTTTCAGGAGATACCTGCGACGTGGCTGCGTGGATGCATGAACACGCAGAACCATCATTTCCAGTGAACCCGAAACACGCCCGGCAGGCGGTGGCCGACGCGGTTGTTCCAGACGGTGTCGCAAAACCGGGGGCAAGCTCAGCGCGCATGACCTAAAAAGACTTCTACACGGAAGACTGAAGCTTGCTGTTTCCATGGCACGAGAATGTGCGGCGAAAGTTTGAGCTCATGAAAAAATTTGGTCTTGATAGCACCGATATCCGCATCCTCAGTGCCATCCAGCAGCATGGACAGTTAAGCAAGACCAAACTTGCCGAGATTGCCAACATCTCGGCGACACCCTGCTGGGCCCGCCTGGATCGGCTGAAGGCTGCCGGGTTCATCCGCGGATTTCATGCGGATATCGCACTGGAGCAGATCGCCAGTTTTACCCAGGTTGTCGTCACCGTCTCACTGGCCCATCACCGAAAAGTGGATTTCGACCGCTTCGAAGCCTTTATCAGGACGCTTGACGAGATCACTGATTGCGTCGCGACAGGCGGCGGCATGGACTATGTGATGGAAGTCATCACCCCTGATCTGATCTCATTTCAGGCCTTGATGGAGGGCCTGCTGACAGCCGACCTGGGGATTGACCGCTACATGACCTACATCGCGACTCGGCGCATCAAATCAAGCAAGCCGAACCTTGCTAAACTCGTCGCCAAGGGGCGCTACTGATCCATCCGACCAATCAGCCCATTGGCTGCCAGAAGAACAGTCTGTCTAGACTTCGCCTCGCCTGTTTTCAGTCCACATTCATGCCTCGACCGTGACTAGATATCCGACAGAATTCCAGCACCACCAGGCCAGTCGGCCATCGAAAAGCAAGGTCGAAGACAATGATGACAGCAGACGATTTCGGGTTCGGCACGCAGATCCGCAAGTCCCCCTATTTCGACGCCACCGTGCGGTGGGGCGCAAAGGGGTTCTCGGTCTACAACCACATGTACATTCCGCGCGACTTCGGCGATCCGGAACAGAACTTCTGGAACCTCGTGAACGACGCCATCCTCTGCGATGTGGCAGTTGAGCGCCAGGTGGAAATCACCGGACCGGATGCGGCAAGATTCGTCCAGATGCTGACCTCGCGGGATCTTTCCAAGATGGCAGTGGGGCAGTGCAAATACATCCTGATCACGAATGCCGATGGCGGCCTGCTGAATGATCCGATCCTGCTACGCCTGGGCGAAAACCATTTCTGGATCTCTCTGGCGGACAGCGACATCCTGCTCTGGGCTCAAGGCGTCGCGGTCCATGCCGGCCTTGATGTCACAATCGATGAGCCTGATGTGTCGCCGCTGCAATTGCAGGGACCGAAGTCGGGCCTGATCATGCAGGCGCTGTTCGGCGGCGGCATCATGGATCTGAAGTACTACTGGCTGCGCGAGGTCGAGCTTGACGGGATACCCTTGCTGGTGTCGCGCACCGGTTGGTCCAGTGAACTGGGCTATGAGATCTACCTGCGCGACAGTGCTTATGGTGACGCGTTGTGGGAAAGGATCATGGCTGCGGGAGCACCTTTCGGCCTGAAGCCCGGGCACACATCCTCCATTCGGCGGATCGAGGGCGGAATGCTGTCCTACCATGCGGACGCGGACAACAAGACCAACCCGTTCGAGCTCGGACTGGACCGGCTGGTGAACCTGGACATGGAGGCTGATTTCATTGGCAAGGCCGCCCTTCGCCGCATCAAGGCTGAGGGCGTGACCCGCAAACAGATCGGCCTGGTCATCGAAGGCAGCCCCCTGAATGGCCCGAACACCTCATACTGGCCGATCAGGAAGAATGGCGTGACCATTGGCAAGGTCACATCCGCGATCTATTCGCCGCGCCTGCAGCAAAACATCGCGCTTGCCATCGTCGGGACCGAACATGCCGTTCTGGGCGCCCAGTTCGACGTTGTTAACAGGACAGGGCTTGTCAACGAGGCCGGAACGGAACGTGCCGTCGTCGTGGAGCGCCCCTTCTACGACCCGCAGAAGCGAATCGCCGCAGCCTGAGCAGATACCAGACGAAGAGATGACCATGTCCGACCTTGCAATTGAACTGCACTGGCATCGAACAGAAGCCGTTCTGGAGCCGGGCAAATATACGGCGGAGCATGTGGTCCGCTATGGCGAGACCCACGAGGTCAGCGTCGACGCCGCCCCCGATTGGGGCGGCAGGCCGGAGAACACCAATCCCGAGCAGGCTCTCGCGTCGGCCCTGTCCAGCTGCCACATGATGACATTCCTGGCCCTGTCCGCCAAAGCGGGTTGGCCGGTGGCAACCTATCATGACTACGCCGAGGCCCATCTTGGCAGGAACGCCAAAGGCCAGATGTCAGTCACGCGGATCGACCTGCACCCGGTGGTTCGCTTTGACACCGGCTTCGAGGTTGATGCGGTTGCCTTGGCGGAAATGCAGGACCGGGCGCACCGCTATTGCTTCATCGCCAACACATTGGCGGACAGCGTTGAAATCAACATTCTGTAAATCCCGGAAAAGGGTCATCAGGATTGCCCCTTGCCGCTTGGTGGCCTGCAAGACCACAATCTTGAAACATGAAATGTCGTCCGTGTAGCGCGGCAACCGCTCCATCGATTCGCTCAGTTGAACAGGCAGAAAACAAGCGTGAAGCAGGGCCATTGCCCGACTGGTACAGATGCGCCATTCCATGTCTCAAGAGATACAAAGGGTTATGCGCGAACCCAGCACCCGGAACATCCGTTCTTTCACCGCCCCAACCTGGGCACCTGGGCACCTTCTCTGCCGTCCGGTCAGGTTTTTGGGACCAGCACGAAATCGTGCACCACTTCGAAGTAGGGTCCCTCCATCCCGGCCGCCTTGATCCTTTCGGCGTCTTCCACCCAGTCGAACCTGGCGAGCAGGCTTTGCTTCACCCCGAAGACAGCGTCTGAATTGATGTAGCGATCGTCTGGATCGAAAATGTGCGTCACCAGCGTCTCGTAGCCCTCGGCTTCGAGAATGTAGTGCAGATGCGCCGGGCGGTAGGGGTGGCGGCCGAGCTTGCCCAGCAGTTGCCCCACCGGTCCATCGTCGGGAATCGGGTAGTATTTCGGCTTCACGCCCCTGAAGTGATAGCTCCCATCCGGGCCGGTACGGAACACCCCGCGCAGGTTGAAGTCGGGCTGAATGCCCTTTTGCTGAACGTCGTAAAAACCCTCGTCATTGGCCTGCCAGACATCGATCTTGGCGTGATCGATCGGCTTGCCGTCGGTGCCGGTGATGCGTCCCCTGACCAGCATCGGATCGCCTTTCTGATCGAGGCAGATATTGGCGCCCATCGGCAGTTCGGGGGCATCGGCGACATGGAACGGGCCGAGCACGGTGGATTCCGACGCGCCGGTCGGCTTGCGGTTGTTGATGGCGTCAACCAGCATCGAGACGCCCAGGACATCGGACAGCAGGATGTATTCCTGCCGCCAGTCATTGCACATCTGACCTGTTTTGGTGAGGAACATGATCGCCTCAAACCACTCTTCCTGGGTCGGTTCGATTTCCTTGACCGCCGCATGGAGGTGCCTCGTGATCACCTCCATCACTTCCGCCAGCCGCTCATTCTTCGCCTTGGCATTGCGGCTGATCACCACGTCGGCCGAGTTTTCTTCGGTGAAGAACCCCTGTTCGTGCGTTTCCATGTCCATCCTCCTTACTGGGCCGCCTGCCGGGCGGCGGTCGCATCCCGATGCAGGATCGCGGCAAGTACGCGTGTCAGGTCAGCCTCGGGGTTGTCTGACAGTTCCTCGGCGCGCCAGGCGACATGCTGGTCCGGACGGACCAGGACACAACCGCCCTCTCCCACTTCTCGTGCACGGGCCCAGTCGCCATGGTGATCGACGATATCGCGGCGCGGCCCGATGACATGGGCGACCAGCTCCATACCCAACGCCTTTGCCACCTTTTGGGCAGCCGATGCCCAGGCTTCACCACTGAGACCGGTCAGCAACGTAAAGCGGCCCTTTCCGACCAGATCCAGCGTCGAGTGCCTGGCGCCATTGCGGTCAAACAGCCAGGCATGGGGCAGCCGGGCACCGGGCCAGGTGGTCGGCTGGTAGTGCAGTTCGGCATCGAGCTCGTAGGCCGGCTCCATCTGGCCGTCGGTCACCACCGCGCCGGACTTGTAGCGCTGGTTCATTTCGACACCGTGGGCATCGAACTCGTATTTCTTGAAGGCGATCGCCTCGCGGATTGCCGCACGCTGCCGCTCGGCATCGCCGCCCGCGTCGCAGCGCTTGTCCATGTTGGCCTGCATCACTTCCGGATCGGTCGACTCGGTCAGGCCCAGCGCCTCGAAGATCGGGCCGAACTCGCCGATCGACTGATTGGCGCGGGTGACGATCTGTTTCGCCACCGGCGCGCGCTCCTGGCTGTAGGTTTCAAGCAGGCCCTCGCCTGCCTCGCCCTTGAGAACCGCGGCAAGCTTCCAGGCGATATTGAAGCTGTCCTGGATCGAGGTGTTGGAGCCAAGGCCATTGGATGGCGGATGCCGGTGAGCTGCGTCGCCCATGATGAAGACCCGGCCCGACTGCATATGGGTCGCGTACATGTTGTTGACCGTCCAGGTCGACACGGAGGTGATCTCGGGCTCCAGCGACTGATCGCCAACCAGGTCGCGCACCACCTTTGTGGCAAAGGCGTTGTCGACCACCGGTTCCGGACCGTTGATGTCGTAGCCCCAGACGATGAGCCATTCGTTCCAGGGCCGGATCATCCGTACCAGCCCCATGCCGATGCCGCCGACATCGGCTCCGGGCTGGACAACCCAGTAGAGAACCGAGGGGCGATGGGCGACATATTTGCTCAGGTCCGCCTTGAAGATGATGTTCATCGAGCCGCCGACGCCCATCTGTCCTTCGAACGGCAGCTTTTCCAGTTCGGCCACCCTGGAATTGCCGCCATCGGCGCCGAGCAGGTATTTGGACCGTATGGTGATCTCCTTGCCGGTCAGGCGATCGAGGCAGGTGGTGGTCACGCCCTCCGCATCCTGTTCATGGCGCAGATACTCCATCGACATCCGTGCCTGCGTGCCGCGCGAGCAGGCGGTCTTGAAGAGGAGCGGCTCCATGAAGGTCTGTGGCAGGTCGTTCATCATCGTCGGCGAGGAAAGCTGGTGTTCGGCCTTGGACAGCGGATGGTTGCCCCAGCTCTTCATTCGGCCGATCTCTTCACCTGCCAGGCTTTCACAGAACACGTTCTCGCCCATCAGGTCCTGGTGCGAGCAGAACATGTAGGCTTCGTCCTCGACTTCCCGGCCCAGGTCCCGCAGCACCTCCATGGTACGCTGGTTGGTGATGTGGGCACGCGGCGTATTGGCCAGCCAGCGGTAGCGGTTGATCGCCATGTTCTCGACCCCGTAGGTCGACAGCAGGGCTGCAGCCGAAGAGCCCGCAGGGCCGGTGCCAATGATCAGGACGTCGGTTTGAATATCAGCCATGATCTATTCCTCCTTCGATGATGGTAATGTGTCGGTCACGTGTCCGCCGGTCAGCCGCCCGCCGGTCAGACGACGGCGCACGGGAAACAGTTCGATGCCGGTGCGGTCGGAAAACAGGCCCCAGAGCCCGCGCGGGGCAAACAGCATGATGGTAATGCCGATGACGCCGAGCGCCATCAGATACCAGCTGCCGAAATCTGCCAGCAGCGACTGCAGTATGAAGAACACCAGCACGCCCAGAATCGGACCTTCGATGGTGCCGATGCCGCCGATGACGACGATGAAGATGACATAGGCGGTCCAGTCCTGCAGCGAGAATGCCGCGTCCGGTGAGATCCGCGCTTTCTGCATGTAGATCAGCCCGCCGGCCAGGCCGGTGCCGAAGGCCGAGACCAGAAACACCGTCCATTTCATGCGGACTGCATCGACACCAACGGATTTGGCCGCTTCGATGTTGTCGCGCACGGCGGCCAGTCCCAGACCGCGCTTGGTCCTGAGCAGCCAGTAGATTCCGGCGATGGTGGCGACAGCCAGAAGCACCGCGAGCCAGTAGGCGAGAATGTCGCGCGCGGCTGCATTGCGCACACCAAACAGGGTTTCGATCGCCCCGGTAAACCACATGTCGCCGGTGGCCGATCGCGGCAAGGAGGTTCCGGTGCCGCCGCCGACGGCTTTCCACTGTGCCACCAGAAGCCGCACCACCTCGGCGATCACCCAGGTGCCGATGGCGAAATAGGCACCCTGCAGCCGGAAGGCGAAAAACGCGGTGGGTATGGCGAGCAGCAGGGCTGCAACACCGGCAATCAGGATCGAGGGAACGGGGTCAAACCCCATGAGGATGACCACGCCGAACATCGCATAGGCGCCGATACCGACGAAAGCCTGCTGGCCGACAGAGACCAGTCCGCCATAGCCCGCAAGCAGGTTCCAGAACTGTGCCAGCACCAGCATGGTGAGGATGAAGAACATGTCCTGGATCAGGCTGCGCGAGGCAAAGGCCGGCAGGGCAACTGCCACGAGGACGAGGAGAAGCGCCACGATCGCCGAAATGGATGACGCCCGGGTCCGGGTCTGGACGGAGTAATCGAGCTTGGCGTTTGTCATGATCAATCCACCGCTCTCGGGAACAGGCCGCGGGGACGCACAAGCAGAACGATCAGGAAGGCCAGGTGCCCGGCGAGGATCTGCCATTCGGGATTGATCGCAGCACCTACGGTCTGCGCGACACCGATGATCACGCCGCCCGCAAGCGTGCCCCAGAGCGAGCCGAGCCCTCCGATGATGACGGCCTCGAAGGCGTAGATCAGGCGCGCCGGGCCGATGCTCGGATCGAAGTTCGAGCGCATGCCGAGATAGAGCGCCGCTATGGTGACGATGATCATGGCAATGCCCGTGGCCTTGGCAAAAATGCCGGCCGGCTTGATGCCCATCAGGCTGGCCGTCGTCGGGTCATCGGAGGTCGCGCGGAAGGCGCGCCCGAGCGATGTGCGGTAGAACAGCTGGTTGAGCCCGATGATCACGACGAGCGCCGAGCCAAAGGTCATGAGCGGCATGACGCCCAGGTTCAGCCCCGCAACTTGGATCGAGGCTGTGGAAAGCGGGCCCGCCTGGATGCGCTGGCTGTCAGCTGAGAAGCCTTCCAGAAGCGCATTCTGCAACACCACCGATAGACCGAAGGTGACCAGCAGCGGCGGCAGAATATCGTCGCCCAGCACGCGGTTGAGCATGAATTTCTGCAAGCCGAATCCGAGAGCGAACATGAAAGGCATGGCAACCGCCGCGGCAACGAAGGGTGACAGACCGGTCAGCGTAACCAGCAGCAAGATCAGATAGGCGCCAAGCACGATCAGGTCGCCATGGGCGAGATTGACCAGCCGCATGATGCCGAAGACAAGCGACAGACCGGCAGCAAACAGCGCGTAAAGCCCGCCAAGCAGGATGCCCTGGATGATGGTATCGACCCAGATCATGCGGCGGCTCCGAAATAGGCATTGTGGATCGCCTCCCGGCTCAATGCATCGGGGCTGCCCGACAGCGTGATCCGGCCTTCCATCATGCAATAGACCCGGTCGGCCACCGCCATCGCCTGTCCGATGTCCTGCTCGACCACGATCATCGACGCTCCGGATGCGCGGATCTTGGGAACCGCCTTGTAGATGTCCTTGATGATCACTGGCGCCAGCCCGAGCGAAATCTCGTCACACAGCAGAACCCGCGGATTGCTCATCAGCGCGCGGCCGATGGCAACCATCTGCTGCTGCCCGCCCGAAAGCGCGGTGCCGGGATTGCTGCGGCGTTCCTTGAGCACGGGGAACAGGTCGTAGACGGTGTCCAGTGACCAGTAGCCGCCGGTGTTGCGGCCATAGGCCCCGATCTGAAGGTTTTCTTCGACACTGAGCGACGGAAACAGCTTGCGGCCCTCCGGCACCATGGCGATGCCCATGGCCATGACCTCGTCGGCGGGGAGGTCACCAATGCCGCGCCCGTCGAAACGGATGCTGTCGGGCCCATTCCTCAAAACTCCGGAGAGCGAGCGCATCAGGGTCGTCTTGCCTGCGCCATTGGCGCCGATGATCGCCACGGTCTCGCCTTCGCCGAGCGTCAGGTCGACGCCGAACAGGGCCTGGAAATCCCCGTAGCGGGCTGTCAGGTCCCTGGTTTCAAGAAGTGCGGTCATATCTCGATCCCCAGGTAGATTTCCCGGACCTCCCTGGAGTCCATGATCGCGGCGGGATCGTCAATGCCGATGACCTTGCCGAAATCGAGAACCAGCAGCCGCTCGACCACCGAATTGAGGGCGTGCAGCACATGCTCGATCCAGATGATGGTGACACCCTCCGCGTGGATTGCCTTGATGGTCTCGATCAGCGACTGGCACTCGGCGTCGGTAAGCCCACCGGCGATCTCGTCCAGAAGCAACAGCTTTGGATCGGTCGCCATGGCCCGGGCCAGTTCCAGCCGTTTGCGTTCAAGCAGCGACAGACCACCCGCTGGCGCGTTGGCCTTCGAAATCAGCTCGGTTCGCTCCAGGATGACGGCGCATGTATGAGCGACCTCCGCTTCGCTTTTGTCGCGTCCGAATGTGCCCGCCACCAGCAGGTTCTCGTAGACCGTGAGCTTCGAAAAGGGTTGCGGGATCTGAAACGACCGGCCAACGCCCGACACGCAACGCTGCCTTGCAGGTGTCCGGGTGACATCACGGCCAAGGAACTCAATCGTTCCGCTGTCGGCACTTATGTTGCCGGTGATCAGATTGAACAGCGTCGACTTGCCCGCACCATTGGGCCCGATGATGCCCAGCGCCATGCCTTCCGGCACCTCGAAGCTGACATCGTCCGTCACCTTCAGGGCGCCAAAGCTTTTCGACACGTTTTTGAGGGCAAGAATGGTCATTGCAACCCGCTGTTGGAGGCCGGATCAGTTTAATGGATTGTGGCGGGCACCCGGACGGCTGGTGAACCGGGTGCCTGTCGCCGGATCAGCCGATCGGCTGCATGGTGCCACCCGTCGGGATCGACGGCTGGTCGGAATTGTCGACGATAACGAGGTCGTAGCCGCCGCCGTCTTTCAAGCGCCACTGACCGCCTACCAGCGGCGTCTTGCAGATGTTCCTGGCTGCAAACGGCGGCAGGCCCTTGCCGTCAAAGGCGATCGGTCCGACGATGGTTGCAAGGTTCGAGGCGGCGATGGCTTCCGCCACCGCGTCGCCATCGCCGGCATCGCTGACCCGGCCCATAACGTCGGTCGCCAGTTCGAACAGGGCGTGCACAAAGCCGATCGGCTGGGTCCACTGCTTGCCGGTCGCCTGCGTGTAGGCAGCCGCCACTTCACCGGCGCTGAGCCCGTTGAGCGAAGACTTGAAGGGATGGCTCGGCGACCACCAGACTTCCGAGGAGAGATTGTTGCCCGCATCCCCCAGCGCCTCGACGGCCTGCGGGAACAGGATCGCCTTGCCGATGGAAGCGGCCTTGGGATTGAAACCCTGCTGCTTGGCCTGGTTCCAGAAGGTGGTGAAATCAGGCGGGATCGGAACGCCGGTGACGATCTCGACATTGCCCTGCTTGAAGGCATTGATCTGGGCGGAGAAATCGTCGGTCAGGTTCTGGTAGCGGCCCGGATCGACCAGACCGTAGCCGAGCTTGTCGAGCACCGGCGGGAAGCCGACATTCGGATCGCCCCAGGCATTGCCGTCTCCGTCGTTGGGGAACAGGCCGCCGACCTGCTTGTTGGTTTCGAGCTGGCCCCACATGGCGGTGAAAACCGAGATCACGTCTTCCAGACCCCAGAAGAAGTGATAGGCATAATCGAACGGCTGCCAGCTGTCCGGCGCGCCGGGATTGCCCTGCTGGCCGATAAACCAGGGCTGCCAGGGCGCTACAGTCGAGATCACCGGAATGCCTTCGGCTTCGGCGGTGGTGGCGACCGGGTTGGTGGTCTCGGGTGTCGAGGCCACGAGGATCATGTCGACTTCATCATCGACGATCAGTTCCTTGGCCACTTCCGCAGCCCTGTTTGGGTTGGACTGGCTGTCCTTGACAATGATCTCGAAATTCCTGGCTGCTTCGGTCGCGCCGAAATTTGACAGGATGAAGCTGTCAGCTTCGGCGAAGGCCGCAAGCGGTCCCGATTGCGGGCTCACATAGCCGAGCTTGATCTTCGCGCCCTGTGCGATGGCCGGTGCGGCAAGGCCACCTGCGGCGATGGTCAGGCCGGTGGCAGCGGATGTCTTCAAGAGTGTGCGGCGAGTAATCATGGCTTCCTCCCAGTGATTGATGAAACAAGTCCGTCTATGCGGCCGGCGGGTCTCCTGCCCAGGCGGCCAGCAACAGCACGTCAATTGCCGGCCGGGTGACCGGTTGCGGATTCCAGTAGGGTTTTCGCGTAGCAAGCTCGGCGGCCTTGGCCACATCATCGCGCTTGAGCCCGAGGTCCCGAAGAGCCATTGGTGCGCCCATGGACCTGGCAAAATCGAACAACGCCCGACCGGGATTTGATCCTCCGAATATCCCGGTGACCGGCGCCAGCAGATCCGGAACCGCGATCGCGTTGTATGCAAGCGCGTGCGGCAGCACCACGGCATGGGTCTCGGCGTGCGGCAGATCGAAGGAACCGCCGAGCGTGTGGCAGAGCTTGTGATGCAGGGCCATGCCGACCTGACCCAGCACCGTGCCGCAGAGCCAGGCGCCGTAGAGTGTTTCGCCACGGGCGTCGAGATCCTCCGGATTCTCGATCACCCTGGGCAGGGCCGCGGCAAAGGCTCTCAACCCCTCGACGGCCAGCATTGTCGACATCGGATTGCGGTTTTCAGCATAAAGCGCCTCGGCTGCGTGGGCCATGGCGTTCAGCGCGCTGTTCACCGTCATCCCGACAGGCAACGTGCGCACCAGCTCGGCATCGTAGAGAATGACTTCCGGCTGGACCTTCGGATCGGTCAAGGTGGTTTTTTCGCCGTTCTCCGTCTGCCCCAGAATCCACGTCGCTTCGCTGCCGGCATAGGTGGTCGGGATGACGATCTGGGGGAGATCGGTGCGGTAGGCGATGGCCTTGCCCAGCCCTGTGGTGGAGCCGCCGCCGAGTGCAACCAGGCAATCGGCATCGACAGAGTGTGCATGCTCCATCGCCTCTTCGGTGACTGCGACCGGCGTGTGCATGGCTGCCCGGGTGAAGACGCCTGCAGCCATCCCCTTCAGGTCGGCCGCCATCTCCATGGCGCCGTCAGCCTGAGGCGGGGTCGACAGGATCAGCGCACGACGACAGCCCAGATGGGTGATCTCGTCGGCAAGCTGATGACGCACGCCCGGGCCGAACCTGACACGGACCGCGGCACTCCTTGCGTCAAAGCTGGTCTGAAAATGCGACATCAATCCTCCCAAGCCCCCTAGCGTCTCCTCAACTCTCGGGGCTCAAGTCTTTCTATCACGCGGCAATGGGTATCTTGATCCAATTGCTGAGAGATTATATAACCTTGAGTTATGAAAATAGATGCGCGCCACCTGGAGATCATCGCCGCCATTGTCGACAATGGCGGTCTGACCGAAGGGGCCGAGGCGCTGGGCAAATCCCAGCCCAGCGTTTCGCGCACAGTCGCAATGCTCGAGGCCCGCGTCGGCGCCCGGTTGTTCGAGAAAAACCGGCGGCCGCTTCAACCCACCGATCTTTGCCAGGCGCTGGCGGTGGAGGGGCGCAAGGTGCTTGCCGCCAACCAGACCGCCTCCGCGCTGGTCAGGCGCTACATCGATGGAAAATCCGGCGTGGTCCGGGTCGGCGGGACGCCGTTCTTCATGGATGGCGTCATTTCAGGCATGATCGCCGAATTCCAGCGCGCCTATCCCGAAATCCGTATCGAACAATCCTATGCCTATGCCGCCGATCTTTCGAGGCAGCTCGACAGCAATGCGCTCGATGTCGCCATCTGCCCGATGGACCCGGCCGCGCTTCCGGAAAAGCTCGAGTTCTCCGCCCTGCTTGATGGCCGGAACGTGATCGCGTGTTCCCCGACCCATCCGCTGGCCGGCAAACCCTCGTTGCGGCTCTCCGAGATCGCTCCCTATCCGTGGATTGCGCCACCGGTCGAAAGCCCGTTGTACCAGGATCTGCGCAGCATTCTGGCGGGCATCGGCATGACCGATTTCAAGGTGAGTTTTTCAGGTGGCACGCTGGCGTCGATCCTCAACATTCTCGCGCGTTCGGACGCGCTCACCGTGCTTCCCTATTCCGTTGTGTTCATGCTGCGCCGGCAACAGGCGCTCGCGGCGCTGCCGATCCGGATCAATCATCCGGAACGGAGCCTGGGACAGATGTGGAGCCCGGCGCAGAGCGATCGCCCGTCGGTGAGACGCTTTCGCCGTTTCATCGACGCAGAGTTCTCGAACCTGCGCACAACCATCATGAAGCACGAGCAGAACAGCCTGTGGCGGCGTTAGTCTGAATGGTCAACGCCGCCTGTCGGGTCGAAGCCCTTCAGACTTCGTGCCGGGCGCGCCCCAACCGTCAGGCCATTTCGGCCGATGGAATTCGCCCCTCTTCAACGCCGTGACAGGCGGCAACACCGGTTCTTGTCTGCGTCCACAGCGGAACTTCACGTTTGCAACGGTCATTGGCAAAGGGGCAGCGCGGATGAAATGTACAGCCCGAGGGCGGGTTGATCGGATTGGGGATCTCGCCTTCCACTTCCTTGCGCTGGCGGCCGGTCATCTCAAGATCGGGAACAGCATCCAGCAGCATGCGCGTATAGGGGTGTTGCGGTGCCTTGAAGAGTTCCTTGCTGTCGGCAATTTCCACAAGCGCGCCCAGGTACAAGACACCAATCCGGTTGGCCATGTGGCGAACGACTGACAGATCATGGCTGATGAAGAGATAGGTAAGGCCCAACTGGTCCTGCAGGTCCCGCATCAGATTGAGGATCTGCGCCTGCACCGACACATCCAGAGCGGAGGTCGGCTCGTCGCAGACAATGAATTCCGGACTGGAGGAGAGCGCCCTGGCAATCGCGATGCGCTGGCGCTGCCCGCCGGAAAACTCATGCGGGAATTTTGACCCGTCGGCGGCAGACAACCCGACCAGACCCAACAGATCATCGACACGGGCTTCGATTTTTGCGCTGTCCTTTTCAACGCCCAGCACGATCATCGGCTCGGCGATGATGTCAGCCACCTTCCAGCGCGGGTTGAGGCTGGCATACGGACTCTGGAAGATCATCTGGAAGCGCTTGCGCAACTCCATCATCCGCTCGGAGCTGTTCATGATCATCGGCTGGCCATCAAACAGGATGGTACCTTCGCTGGGGTCGAGCAAGCCTACGAGCATCTTGGCGACGGTTGATTTGCCGGAACCAGACTCGCCAACCAGCGCAAGGGTCTCGCCCTTGCGGATCTCGAAGGAGACATTGTCGACCGCACGCAGGAATTGCTTGGGCTCTCGCTCAACCACACGGTTCAGCCATGGCTTCGACACATCAAAAATGCGCGTCAGGTTTGAAACCTGAAGGAGCGGGGTCTCGGCGGGCGTGGAGGTCTTGCTCATGTCGCGACCTCATTCGTCGTGGCTTCTTCATAGAGCCAGCAGGCCACCTGACGGTTTTCCACCGGGATCAGTGCGGGACGCTGGACCCTGCACTTGTCGAAGACTTTGTCACAGCGGGGGTTGAAAGGGCAGCCAGGTGGAATATCGGAAAGGCGCGGCATTGACCCGGGTATCTGCACAAGGCGGTCTTCTTCCTGGGCAAGTGTGGGGATGGAGCCCATAAGACCACTTGTGTAGGGATGTTTCGCATTCTGAATGATTTCACGGACCGGGCCGATTTCGGCGATGCGGCCGGAATACATCACGGCTACCCGGTCGGCGGTTTCGGCAATCACGCCCATGTCGTGGGTGATGAGAATGACCGAGGCGCCGTGCTGGGTGCACTGTTCTTTGAGAACATCGATGATCTGCGCCTGAACGGAGACATCGAGCGCGGTGGTCGGTTCATCGGCGATGACGAGTTCTGGTTCCGCCGCAAGCGCCAGCGCAATCACCACGCGCTGGCGCATGCCGCCGGAAAACTGGTGCGGATAATCGTCGATCCGGCGGCTGGCGGCAGGTATCCCGACATCGTCCAGCAGGCCAATGGCACGTTGCCGGGCCTCGCGCTCGGACAGGCGCAAATGGGTTCGTATGGTCTCGATCAACTGATCGGCAATCGTGTAGAGCGGATTGAGCGAGGTGAGCGGATCCTGGAACACCATGCCGATGCGCCGGCCGCGAATGGCGCGCATGTCCTCGGCGCGAAGATTGTCGATGCGCTCGCCCTTCAGGTAGATTTCGCCCGATGCAATATGGCCCGGCGGGTCCAGCAGTCCGATGATGGCCGAACCGGTCAGCGACTTGCCTGCGCCTGATTCACCGACCACGCCCAGAACCTCGCCGGCTGCCAGGTCGAAGCTGACGCCATCGACGGCTGTCAGCGGGCCGTGGCGGGTGGGGAACTCGATGACGAGATCACGAACGGAGAGAAGTGGGGTGGTCATGTCTCCGCCTATTTCAGTTTGGGATTGAGCGCATCGCGCAACCAATCGCCCAGAAGGTTGACCGAAAGCGCCAGCGCCAGCAGCGTCACGGCCGGGTAGAGCAGGATCCAGTATTCGCCGGAGAACAGGAAGCCCTGGCCAATTCGGATCAGCGTGCCCAGCGAGGGCTGGGTCGGCGGCGCACCGACACCAAGAAACGATAGCGTCGCTTCCGCGATGATCGCCAATGCCAGCGAAATGGTTGCGATCACCAGAACGGGTCCCAACGTGTTGGGCAGGATGTGCTTGAGCATGATCGCCATCGGCTTGCGGCCGATGAGCTTTGCCGCCTGCACATATTCCTTGTTGCGTTCGACCAGTGTTGCACCGCGCACGACCCGGGCAAACTGCACCCAGTCGGAAAGGCCAATGGCCAGAATGAGAACCCAGATTGCCACCTCGTTGCGATAGGAAGGTGGCGTTATGCCCTTGGCGATCCCGAAAATCAGCAGCGCAACAAGGATCGCGGGAAAGGTCAGCTGGATATCTGCAATGCGCATGATGATCGTATCGGTGCGCCCACCCGTGTAGCCGGCAATCAGACCAAGCACAGACCCGAGCACCATGGCGAACATGACCGCGGAAAAGCCGACGAACAGAGAAATGCGCAGACCGTAGAGGATGGTCGAGAAGACGTCCCTGCCCTGATCATCGGTGCCGAGCATGAAGGTTTCACCGGTGAACTGGTTGGGTACACCCGGCTGTGAAAAACCGTTCATCAGATTCAGCGAACCGGGATCAAACGGGTTCTGCGGCGCGATCCAGGGCGCAAACAGCGCCGACAACACGAGCAGCGCGGTGACTATGAACGCGATGACGGCGACTGGCGACTTTCTGAACCGGTAGAAGAGATCTGAAGCCAGGAAATTGGAAACCGCTTCCATCAATGCCCCCTAATGCCCACGCGTTGACGCGTCGGCAGAAAGCCGCGGGTCAATGACAAAGTAAAGCAGGTCGACGATCAGGTTGATCAGGACGAACATGACGGAGATCAGCATCAGGTAGGCTGCCATGACAGGAATATCGACAAACTGGATGGCGTTGATGAACAAAAGCCCCACCCCCGGCCACTGGAACACAGTTTCGGTGATGATCGCAAAAGCAATAATGGAGCCGATCTGAAGGCCCGTGACGGTTATCACCGGTACCAGCGTGTTCTTCAGCGCATGACCGAAATTGATGGCGCGCGTGGAAAGTCCCCTGGCCCGGGCGAACTTGATGTAATCGGTGCGCAGCACTTCCAGCATCTCGGAGCGCACCAGACGCATGATCAATGTCATCTGGTAGAGGCCGAGCGTGATGGCGGGCAGAATGATCGCCTTCAGGCCGCTTTCGGTCAGGAAGCCCGTACTCCACCAGCCAATCTTGACTGTCTCACCCCGTCCGAAACTGGGCAGCCAACCCAGCTCCACGGCAAAGATGTAAATCAATAGAATGCCGATCAGGAAGGTGGGCAGGGAGACACCGATCAGCGATGTGGTCATGATGAAATTCGCCATGAAACCATCGCGGCGAATGGCCGTGAACACGCCCAGGCCCACGCCAAAAAGCACGGCAAAGAGGGCTGAAACGCCCGCCAGTTCCAATGTCGCCGGTGCACGCTCTGCAATGATCTCGGAAACCGGTCGCCCCTGCCGGTAACTCACGCCGAGATTGCCCTGCAGCGCATTGCCCAGAAACTTGACGTATTGCACGGCAAACGGGTCGTTCAGACCGAGCTGGTCACGCACACGTTCGATATCCGCCTGGGTGCGCTCCTGGCCAAGCAGGTTTTCCACCGGATCGCCGACAAAACGGAACATGGAAAACGCCACCAATCCGACCATCAGCAGCACGAAGATCGATTGGAGCACGCGGCGGATTACGTAAGCGAGCATGAATCAGCTTTCGAAAACAAGGAATAGAACGGGGGCCTTGGCCCCCGTCCAGCAAACGCTCATGCGCGCATCAATTGAACTTCATGAACTTGAAGTGCGGCTGGTCTTCCGGCTGAACCGGGAAGTCGATGTTGGACTTCATGCCCCAGTTGAGAACCTGGTTGTGGATCGGCAGATAGATCTGCTCGTCCTGAACAACCTGCCAGATCTTGGCGATGGTCTCATTGCGCTTTTCAAGGTCGACCTCCGAACCCAGCGACTGGATCATGGCGTCAACTTCCGGATTGGAAAAGCGCGAGCCGTTCCAGGAACCGCGGTCATCCGTGGTGGAGTGGACCAGGAAGTTGAATACATATTCGGAATCGAAGGTCGGAACACCCCAGCCGAGCAGGTAGAAGTCGGTCTTCTTGCCCGAAATCAGCGGGAAGTGGTTGGCTTTGGTCTGGGCAACCAGATTGGCGGTAATGCCGATCTTGCCCATCATGCCAACGGCCGCCTGGCAGATCGCCTCGTCGTTGATGTAACGGTCGTTCGGGCAATGCATGGTGACTTCGAAACCGTCGCCATATCCTGCTTCCATCATCAGCGCCTTGGCAGCTTCGATGTCAGCCTTCGGATAGGCATCGAGTTCGGATGTCCAGCCATTGACGAACGGAGGCATGATCACGCCGGTCGGGGCGGACTGGCCGCGCATCACCACCTGCTTGATGGCATCACGGTCGATCGCCATGTTCATGGCCTTGCGGACGCGAACATCGGCAAACGGGTTCTTGCCCTCGACATTGTCATTTTCCAGGTCCGCATCGCCTGAATTGATGCCGAAGAAGATGGTGCGGTTCTGCGGCGCATTGCCGACTTTCAGACCATCGGCACCGGCAACCCGGTCAAGATCCTGCACCGGGACATCCTGGATAAGATCGACTTCGCCGGAAAGCAATGCGGCCACACGGGTCGCTGCGTTTTGGATCGGCGTGTAGATGATTTCGGTCACCTCAAGCGGGAACTGACCCTTGCCCCAGTAATCCGGGTTGGCCTTGAGCACCGTCTTGGTGTCCGGCTCGCGGCTTTCGAGCATGAAGGCGCCGGTGCCGTTTGCGTTGCGCACAGCATAGGTTTCCTCGCCATCGTCGAATTCAGCCGGCTTGGTCACATCGTTGGCTTCTGCCCAGCCCTTGTCCATGATGAACAGGTTGGTCAGATTGTTTGGCAGGATCGGGTTCGGGCCTTCCGTTTCCATCTCGACGGTGTAGTCATCGACGGCGCGCACTTCCTTGATGGTAACCAGAAGCTCTTTCATGTCAGAGCTTTCCATCTTGGCGCGGTTGAACGAGAACACCACATCTTCAGCGGTGAAATCTTCGCCGCCGTGGAACTTCACACCTTCACGCAGCTTGAAAACCCAGACATTGGCGTTGCCTTCCTTCACCATCCACTCGGTCGCCAGCGCGGGGATCGGCTTGGCTTCCATGTCCGGCGAGATCAGCGGCTCGTAAATCTGCTGTGAAAGCGCGTGGGTCGGGCCTTCATTCTGTGAATGCGGGTCAAGCGTCAGGCTGTCGCCCGCACGTGCCCAACGAAGTGTTTCCGCAGAGGCGAAGACACTGGTTCCCGCCACCATTGCGGTGGTCAGAAGCAAGCCAAGAATTTTTGACCTTTTTGACATTAATTTCTCCCAGTTTTGATTGTTCTTGTCGTTTTAGATCTGACAAATTTCACCCGACCGAGGACAGACCGCATTGGCCTCCCCAGCCTGATCGCGAAGTTTTGGAGGACTGTGACTATAATCGAACATATGCACATGTCCACACCGGCAAACAATGCCCCTGAAGCCCGCCACCGGCGCGATCCACAGGCACATGAAACCGGCTCCAATCTAGGTTTGAGATTTGGCATTTCAATGCTTTGACACCGCCGTGGACAAAACGGCTCGGTGCGGCGCCATGGCGCGGTTCATGGACTGCGGCCTTAAACAGACTGGCCGCGTGGCAACCATCCCGGAATTCGGTCTCGTCGAGCCGCCAGGGATTGATCGGGTTGCAGCAATGTCTGCCGTGCCCGGCCGTGACGTGAGCTAAGGGCGGCACACCGCTGGCCAACCATCACTCTGTCTTGAAGCGTTCCCGAAGCGCTGCGCACGGGTCTCCCCTGTCTACATGGGTCGTATACCAGGTGTAATCGGCGGCTTGATCGTTGACGGGCGTTTCCCGAGCCGACCGCGCATCAGGCAAGGTCTCGCTCATTGTGATCACGAGAACCCCTTCGGCGCCAGCCTGCTTAAGGTACCACGGGACCCCACGGTTTCTTTCAACATGGCCGTTTCCGGCGATCAGGATCGCCGGGCCCTTGCTTGCCGCTTTCAACATGGCCTCTGCCATGTAGGCGTCACGAAACCTCTGGACAGCCTCCATGGCCGGAAGTGCCTGCGTTGGAAGGAGGTCGCAGTGGGCCTCGGCAATCTCCTGCCGCAAGGCCTCGCTTTGCACCTCCGGCAGCGGCTGATCCAGCTTGAGCGCTGACAAACGGTCTGCGGTCATGCTCGCAAACCCCTCCTCGGCGATCCTGCGGGTTTGCGACCTCGCAGGAAGACCCGGCAGAATCCCCGCCTGCCTGTCAATCGCAGCAGCCGCAACCGGGAGATACAACTCCCAATCCGGCCAGCCGCTTTTGGCCCAATCCAGCGTCTCACCGAGCTTGACCGGGTCGGGGTCGGATTGCGCCAGAAAAGCCTCCAGCGTTTCAGCCTTGCTGGCGTCTATCTGCTCCATCACCACGGACAGGTTTCCCGACAAGGACGCATTGCGGATGATCCAAGCCTGCAGGTGATGGTGTGCGGCATTGTCATGGTTCTCGCCAAGAAGGATGAACCGCGCCTCGCTCACTGCTTGCAAGAGCGCGGAAGGGCTCACAAATGCCTGATCCCGAGATGACCATATCGCGCCGATCAGCTGGTCCGGCGCATGGTCCCCAGTCGTCCAGGTTTGCCACTCGGCACCAGCTTCCGCGTCGGATGCGGGGGCGTGGGATGTCAGCCCGGCCAGCAACATCGCGCTGACGAAGGGGACAACAAGGCGCAGCCGCCATCGGGAGAACCTGCTGGCACGGTTGTTGGCAAGTCTGGGCATGGAGGCGTCCTCACCTGTTCGAGTTCCGGTTCTTCTCATATCGGTGCCCGGTTGGCTGATCTCACGGTACAATCATCCTGGCATTCCAAGTTCATTCAGGATGCGTGGAATCTGTTTCTTCACCTTGAAGAAGCCAGCGGTCGCGTGCGGCCAGGTCCGCACATCCCACTGCCGTTGCCACTCACACAGGGAAATACCTGCGGCATCGAGATGGGTCTGGGCCTGCTTCATCCAGTCACGCAGCGGGCCGACGGGAATGTAGCCCGTCACGATCTGCGAGACATTTGCCTTTGCGGCCCAATCGAGGAGGATCCCGGGATCCCGCGCGGTCAATTCCCGGGCCGGACGTTCCAGCCGTTCAACGGTATCAGCCAACGCCACAACCTCGAATTCACGTACGATGAGGCTGACCGGCAAGCCCGAGCGCAAGTGACTGGCTTCAAGCGTTGCAACTGTCTTGATGTTGAATTCCGACAAAGGCAAAGCCTCGATACCGCAATCCTCCTCCGTGATCAGAAGTGCCGTGGGAAGAGTACGGTCTGGCAGAACCGGCGTCCTGACCGAAGCAACGGGCGGCAGACCATCCGGCTCTTCACCGATCAAAGCGTCGGCAACCGGCGAGAGCACGCCCTCCGGCAGGACAAAACGCTGATCCGTGAATCTTGCGATGTTCCAGGCTTCGGCCCGATAGGTCTTGCCCCGGGTATGCAACCCGGCGACCCAGCGCCAACTCAACGTGTTGGACGCCGGGTCTCCGTCGATCAGGTTCCGGAGGAAAAAGTCTGCGCCCAGACGCCACGGCAACTGGAGAGTGAATATCCAGATCGACGCAAACCACATTCGCGCGTGATTGTGCAGATATCCGGTTTCCACGAGCTCCCCGACCCAGAAATCGAAACATTCGATCCCCGTGTCGCCTGCCAGTGCGCGATCGTGTTTTTCCCTCAAGGCGGCATCCGCCCCGAGACGGCTCAGATCGTCTTGCAAGCCGTCACGATACAGATCCCAGATGACCGGCCGGCTCTCGAGCCAACCCTTGAAGTAGCTGCGCCAGAACACTTCCTGAACGAATTTCTCCGCACCTTCGAGGCCGTGACTTTCGACAACGGCCGTCACCACCTCCTCTTCGGTGACCAGCCGCCGGCGCAGGTAGGGCGAAAGTTGCGAGACCGAATTGTGCTGGCCTGGTCCCCGATCATGGTTTCGGTCTGATGAATAATGCCGTCCGGCATTTGGCGTGAACGCGGCCAGACGCATCAAGCCCGCCTGCCGTGAAGCCATGAAGTCTGAATCTGCAAACAACTGCCCGCAACTCCTGCCGTAACTCTTGGACCGCCAAGTAGGGCAGACAGATGGCGGGGCGAGTGGACCGCCACATTTTGACGCGGACCGGCTATTGGAGACTGGTCACATGAACCGCTGCCATCCGATCGCTCGGGGGCCGCGGATGAAAGGCTGCCTGGTGTCGAGAAAATCCCCGATGCGCTGCCAGCTTTCTCCTTCCTTGCCGGGGCCGGGTTCAGTGAGACCGCCAATTTCGCTTCAGAACTGACGATCCGGGATTTCTTCAGCACGAAACTGCCGCACTGACCGGCAATCGCAACGGGCCTGCGCGCCCATTGCTAGAGCAGGTGCCATCAATCCCGGTCGGTATCGTTCTGCGCTTCACACGTCCAGCCAACCATCGCCGGTCTTCAGACGGTGGCGGATGGTGTTGCGGACGCCCAGCGTCTGCTCGATGAAGCAGCCCTTCTTTGCCGTCTCGATCAGTTCCACCACACGCTCCTGCGGATCATCGGAATTGATCATCACATCGATCTCGAAGGCGTTCGGGGCGGTCTCGTAGACCCGGCCCCTGGCTTCCCAGTCCCACACGATGCGGGTCTCGACCTGCAGATCATTCAAGGTGATACCCAGACGTTTGGCGAAGGCCCTGATCTGGGTCATGATGCAGCCGGTAAGTCCGCCGGTGAACAGCGCCAGCGGCGGCGGCGCGCTGGCATCGCCGCCATGAAACGAACCTTCGTCAGTGGCAAGCTCAAACGGCCCTTCCTCGAAGGGCAGCTTCATATGGACCGACAATTCGTTGCGCATCTTGCCGGTTGCCTGTCCGAGGCAATCGAAACGGACTTGTGCTCTTGGCGGCATGCCCTTGTTGGGATCATCACTCATCTTGATCTGCCTTCGTTCCAGTGAGCCATGGGCAAACCCGCTACCGGCGAGCGAAACCAGGGGATATCGGTGCCGCGCAGACTGCCGATATAGACGTTTCTGAGATCTGGTCCGCCGAAGGTGATGCTCGCCATCCAGGGCGCGATTGTGCCGCCGCAGGCCATCATGTGCTCGGGTCGGGCCTGACCCTGGGCAAAGGCCGCCAGCAATTCCCTGCCGGCCCGGGAGCCGTGGTCGTCATCGAGCAGGATACGCAGGTCGCCTTGCGGCGTGAGCGCGAACACCCGGTCAATCATCACATGCGTTCCCCACAGGTTGCCGTAGGAATCGAAGGCAATGCCGTCGATGAAGGCACCGTGGCTTGCCGGACCGAAGGTTTCGCGGTGCGTAAGCGAACCATCGGGCTGCACCCTGAGCCGGGTGATCTTCATGCCGGTGGTCTCCACCACATAGAGCCACTCTTCCTTTGCATCGAGACGGATTTCATTGGTGAAGGCAAAGCCGTCGGCGACGATGCGCAGGCCCTTCTCGTCCGCAAGGGCAACGAAACCGTCATGTCGCAGCGAGCCGGCGGCCTCCATCCAGTTCGGTATCGTCGTGGAGACGGTCAGCCAGATACGGTCCTTGGTGTCACGCAGCACGAAATTGACCTTGCCGATGGGCTTGCCTGCGAGCGTGTCGTGCAGAACCCGGGTCTCGCCGGTCTCACGTGTCATGATCTCCAGTCTGTCGGTCCCGAAATTGGAGATCAGGATGTCGCCATTGCGTGCGAATGCCAGACCATTTGGCAGCGTGCCTTTCGTAAAACGGCTGACCTCGCCATCTGCACTGGCAAAATCGCTGCGCTCCTCCTGAACGATCAGCTTCTGGGTTCCGTCCGGGCGGATGTGCATCACGCCGCCGCGGGCGTCGGCGGCCCAGAGCGATCCGTCTGGTTCGGCAAGAATGCATTCCGGCCTTTGCAGATCGTGACCGGTCCGGCGAATGGATGCCGGGTCGACCTCGAAGCCATCGAGCGGGTTCGGCGTAGCCATGGCCTAGAACTTCACCATGTCGCCGCCCTTCAACTGGAGCACCTGCCGGGCTTCAGTGGGGCTGGCGATTTCCATGCCGAGTTCCTCAAGAATATGGCGTATCTTGCGGACCTGCTCGGCATTTGACTGGGCCAGTTCGCCGCGGCCGATATAGAGCGAGTCCTCGAGGCCAACGCGGACATTGCCGCCCATCATCGCGGCCTGGGTGATAAACGGCATCTGGAAGCGTCCGGCAGCCAGCACCGACCAGACATAGTCATTTCCGAACAGCCGGTCCGCGGTCTGTTTCATGAACATGACATTTTCCACATCCGCGCCGATGCCGCCCAGAATGCCGAAGATCGACTGAACCAGGAAGGGCGGCTTTATCAGTCCTGCATCGACGAAATAGGCGAGGTTGTAGAGATGGCCTATGTCGTAGCATTCATGCTCGAAACGGGTCCCGCAGCCTTCGCCCAGATGCTTGAGGATGTAGGCGATGTCCCGAAAGGTGTTGCGGAAAATGAAGTCGTCGCTGGCTTCGAGGAAGGGTTTCTCCCAATCGTGCTTCCACTCCTTGTACTTGCCGGCAAGCGGGTGAAGGGCGAAATTCATGGAGCCCATGTTGAGCGAGGTCATCTCCGGTTCGGCCTTAAGCGGACCTGCCAGCCGTTCCTCCACCGTCATACCGAGGCCGCCGCCGGTGGTGATGTTGATTACCGCATCGCAGGACTGCTTGATGCGCGGAAGAAACTGCATGAATACGTCCGGATCCGGCGTGGGCCTGCCGGTCTCGGGATCTCGAGCGTGCAGGTGAATGATGGAAGCGCCCGCTTCGGCAGCCTCGATGGATTGCTGGGCTATCTCATCAGGCGTTATCGGCAGGGCGTCCGACATCGTTGGCGTGTGCACGCCACCTGTGACAGCGCAGGTGATGATCACCTTGTCGTTCTTGCGGGCCATGGCTGATCTCCTTCAAATGCAGCATCAATCGTTGAAAATGGCGACGGCGCGGGTAAAGCCCGCCGAGGCACCCTTGATCTTCCAGGGAAAGCAGGAGATCTCGAACCCGGTGGCAGGAAGCGCGTCCAGATTGGACAGTTTCTCCATGTGGCAGTAGCCGATCTCCATGGAGGCGCGATGGCCTTCCCAGATGATGGAGGGGTCCCCGGTTTCCATCCAGCGTTTGGCGGTCAGGGCGAATGGCGCATCCCACGACCAGGCATCCGTGCCGGTTACACGCACACCGCGCTCAAGCAGGTAGAGGGTGGCATCCATACCAATGCCGCAGCCCTTCATGATGTAGTCATCATGGCCGTAGCGCTCGCCGGCGGAGGTGTTGACAACGACGATGTCAAACGGCTGGATCTCGTGACCGATGCGTTTGAGCTCGGCCTCGATATCGCCGGGAGTGCAGACGTAGCCATCTTCCATGTGGCGGAAGTCGAGCTTGACCCCGGGATTGAAGCACCATTCCAGCGGGACCTCGTCGATGGTGATCGCACGCTCGCCACCCTCGGTAAACCGGCGGTTCATCGTCGAGTGATGATGATAGGGCGCGTCGAGATGGGTACCGTTGTGGGTGGCGATTTCCAGGCGCTCGATGGCCCAGCCTTCGCCCCCGGGCAACTGGTTGCGCTCCAGCCCCGGGAAGAACGAGGCGACCTGATCGGCGGTCTGTCCGTGGGACAGATACTCGATTTTTGGCAGCATGATTGGCGGGTCGGACACGATGTCGGCTTCCAGCGCCACCGATATGTCGACAAATCTTCTCGGCATGACTTGGTTCCTCAGATCAATGCGGTTGCGAGTTGGGGGAAGATGAAAACCAGCGCGAGGGCAATCAGCATCATGGCAGCAAAAGGCGCCGCTCCCAGAAAGATGTCACCGAGTTTGACATCGGGGTCCTCGATCACCGACTTGATGACATAGACCGAAATGCCGAACGGCGGCGTAAGCAGGCCAATCTCCACGGCGA
This sequence comes from Parahoeflea alexandrii, assembly GCF_024105735.1. Lineage (GTDB taxonomy): Bacteria > Pseudomonadota > Alphaproteobacteria > Rhizobiales > Rhizobiaceae > Hoeflea > Hoeflea alexandrii. The sequence goes on from NZ_JAAAML010000004.1 coordinate 51,654, forward strand.
TGATCGTGACGATGCCAAACCAAATGAGATCCACGTCGTAGGGCGCCAGCACCGGCAGCATCAGCGGCACCAGGATGAGCAGGATCGACGAGGAATCGAGGATCATTCCCATGACGATGATAACCGCGAGATACGCCAGGAGAATCATGGTGATCGACAGGTCAGCATCAACGACGTAGTTGCCGAAGCCCGCGGGCACACCCGAAAATGCGAGCATGCGCGAATACATCTGCGCGGCGATGATGAGAAAGCAGACCGATGCCGTCACAAGGCCGGTTTCGACCAGAACCCGCCACAGCGATGCCCAGTCGAGCGTTCGCTTTGCCAGTCCCAGCACCAGAGCTCCGATCGCACCGATGGCGCCGGCTTCCACCGGCGTGAACAGGCCGCCATAGATGCCCCCGAGCACCAGCAGGATGAGCAGAGCGATCGGCAAGGCCTTGAAAAGGATCTCCGACAGACCGAGCGCCGGGATGTCCGCAGTGTGCGGTTCGCCGGTAAAGCCCGGCATGAAACGGGCCATGGCAATGGCGCAAAGGGCAAACAGGACAGCAAGTATCAGTCCGGGGATGACACCGGCAATGAACAGATCCCCGATCGATTGCTCGGTGAGTACGCCATAGAGAATGAGCAGAAGCGACGGCGGGATGAGCATGCCCAGAACCGAAGAGCCGGCCACGAGCCCCAGCGCAAAACGCGAGGTGTAGCCGTGGCGGACCATTTCGGGAACGGCGATCTTGGTGAAAATCGCGGCCGAGGCAATCGAAATGCCGGTGATCGCGGCGAAGATGGCATTGGCTCCAACGGTACCGACGGCCAGTCCGCCCTTCAGTCTCCTGAAAGCTGAGTTGGCCACGTCATAGGCATCGCGGCCGATACCGGATTCTGCCACGAGAAATCCCATCAGGACGAACAGCGGCACAACGCCGAAATAGTAGGACGAGATGGTGTTGTAGGCGGCAAGCCCCAACATCTTGGAGGCGAGCAGCGAAGAGCCCTTGATGGCCCAGACCCCGGCAAACGAGCAGGCCATCAACGCAATCGGCACGTAAAGCCCACCGATGACCAGAACGACCATGGCGGCCAGTGACACAAGGCCGATATCGAAAGACGTCATCGGACATCCGTTCCTGCGGCAAGTGGCTGCGCGAACGGTACGAAGCGGCGGGCGATCCGCGCCACAAATTGCAGCATGAGAAGCACGGTTCCGACAACGATGATCAGCTTTACCGGCCAGACCGGGGCGGTGAAATCCCCGACAGCGCCGACGAAATTGTCTTTCTGCCAATCGGAAACGAAAAGCGGCCACGACGCGTAGATCAGGGCTGAGAGTATGGCGACGGCAACCAGATCGTAAATCGTCTCGAGGGTTGCGCCCGCCCTTGGCCAACGTTTCAGGACGAGGTTGATCACCGAATCCGACCGCGTGAACCGGCCCGACCGCAATGCCTGCGGCACCTGCAGAAACACGATCGCGACGATGGAAAGCGAAACCAGTTCAGGAACACCCGAGACCGGCGCGTTGAACGCCTGGCGGCCAAACACATCGGCCCCGATCAGCACCATCAGCGTGACAATCAGCAAGGTGCCTGTCACATTGAAAAGCATGGTGATGCGGTCAAGCAGCGAAAAGGCAATGCCCCAGCCGGGGGCCGGGACATTGCCAGGCGAGTAACTCGCCATGGAGCGCTACTCCTTGTCCCAATCGCGCAGCGGCGTGGCGCCAGCCTTGCGCATTTCCTCCATGTAAAGGGAAAGGACTTCGGTGCCCTTGACACCCTTGCCGTCGAGATCAGCAGCCCAGGTCTTGGCTGCATTGTCCATGCCCATGGCCCAGGCCTTGCGCATTTCCTCGGGCGCTTCCTTCACTGTCGCGCCATTGGCGGCCATGATCTCCAGCGCCTTTGCCGCAAAGCTGGTGAGGTCGTTGTTGTACCAGTCCTTGGCGGCATCCGCTCCCGTGTGGAGAGCAGCCCGAACCTCATCGGGAAGGCTCTCGTACCAGTCCTTGTTGGCGCCGAGAACACCGGCGAACTGGGCTCCCAGGCCCATTCGGGTGACATTGGGCGCAACCTCGTAGAGCTTGCCGGGCACGGCCGCGGACGCAAAGACGATGACGCCGTCATACACGCCGGTCTTCAATTCGTTGTAGTAAGTGGTCAGGTTGCCCGAAACACCCACCGCGCCGGTTCCCGACAGCCAGTTCAATGCCGCGCCGGGTGCGGCGATCTTGCGGCCCTTGAGATCATCGAGCGAATTGACCGGGAAATTCGTCATCAGCAGATAATCGTCGATGCCGATCGGCGCACCGAGATAGACGATGTTGTTGTCCGTGTAGGCCTGCTGCAGGCGGGGATCCTCCTTGTGCAGACGGTCCATCATGTTGGAGATCTGATTGACTTCGGAGGACACGAAGGGTGTGTAGTACGTCACGTTCTGCACGGCCAGCTTCGCCGGATCGAACAGGGCCTGCACCGTACCCATTTCGGCCAGGCCTTCTCCGACTGCCTCAAGCTCCTCGCCGACTTTGGCTATGGCTCCGCCGGCCTGGAGATCGAAGGTCACCGAATGGCCGCTTCCTTCCAGTTCCTTCTGGACCGTGGGGACGAAGACTTCGGGAATCATCTTGACCCAGCGGAAAACCGGCGGATGTCCCGCAACCACGGTTGCGCTGAAGTCATCGGCACGCAAGGTATTCGGGCCAGCGAGCACTGTGCCAGCTGCGGCAAGCAGTGTCAGCGCCATGGTTTTGAGACCGGCTTTCATGTTTTCTCCTCCCAGTTTGAAACGCGGTTCCTCCCGTCCCCGCGCAGTCAGCAATGCAACAACTCCCATCCACGCTGTCAAGAAGAATGAGCTGGCGAGGCGATCACGCCCGCCCGCCTTTGCACCCAAGAGTAAACTCGGCCTCCCGCGGCAAGCGTGAAGGTTGCGACACCGAAGCCAAACCCACCAGCAAGAACAAATGCCTTGATTTCCAACCGCGGGTCGACCGGCCCCGCTCATGCGGGGCTTGCCGATTGCAGCCCGACGTGACATCGACGCAGTCCATGCTCGATGATCAGGGAGGCTATCGCGCAATGTCACATGCACCGGAAGCCAACACGGACATGCGTGATCTGTCAGAGGGGTGGCGTGTCTCCGATGGCGCCCACAGCGTGGCGTTGCCGGTTCCCGGAGATGTGCATTCAGCACTTCTCGCGGCCGGCATCATCTCTGATCCCTACTGGCGTGACACGGAAACATCGCTCGACTGGATCCATGAAAGCGACTGGACGGCGACGAAAGTCTTCGACGTTGAAGCCAAGGACGACGGACACTGGACGCTGAGTTTTGACGGCATCGACTGTGTGGCGGAGATCCGGCTCAACGATGTGTTGCTGGGCCTGACGCGGAACCGGTTCCTGCGCCACGATTTTGATGCCGGCCATGCGCTTTTGGCGGGCGAAAACCGCCTGCAGGTGGTGTTCCGGTCGAATTCCGCCGAGGCAGAGCGCCTGGCCGCCGCCTCGCCTTACCCGGTCCCCTATATCAGCTGGAACAACCGGCTGGCGCATTACAACTTCCTTCGCAAGCCGCAATGCGATGCCGGATGGGACTGGAACATCGCGCTGTCGCCGGTCGGCTTTTGCGGCCCCATAACCTTGAAGCGCACAACGCCAGCACGGCTTGACGACGTGATGGTGCGGCAGCGGCATCAGCCGGGTGGCGATGTAAGGCTCGAAGTCGATCTGCACTACAGCGCTTTCACGCCGGGCACTGTCGAAGCCGAACTCATTTGCGACGGCATGACAACGGCACATTCGGTTCAGGTCTGGCCTGGAAAAGGTAAGACAACGCTAACATTAACAATCAAGGATCCGGACCTTTGGTGGCCCGCCGGTCACGGACGGCAGGATCTTTATGCGCTGAAGCTGCGGTTCGGGACGGAACGGCGCAGCTTGCGGATCGGGCTGCGGCAGGTCGAACTTGTCACCGACGCCGATGAGACCGGTCATCGCTTCCTGTTCCGGGTGAACGGACGTGAGATCTTCATGCGCGGCGCCAACTGGATCCCCGCCGATGCGCTGCCGGCCCGGGCCACGCCGGAAGCCGTACGCGAAATGCTGACCTCGGCGGTCGAGGCCAACATGAACATGATCCGGATCTGGGGTGGTGGCCAGTACGAGCCGGACTGGTTCTACGACATGTGCTCCGAGCTGGGACTGATGGTCTGGCAGGATTTCATGTTTGCCTGCAACCTGTATCCGGCGCATGACCGTGTCTGGCTCGACAGCGTCCGGCTGGAGGCATGGCAGCAGATCGGGCGGTTGTCATCGCAACCCTGCATGGCGCTGTGGTGCGGCGACAACGAGGTGATCGGCGCGCTCAACTGGTTTGAGGAAAGCAAGGCTGACCGGGATCATTATGTCGCCGTCTATGCGCGGCTCAATGCGGTACTGGAAGAGGCGATTGCGGAAGCCGATCCGGATGTTGCCTTCTGGCCATCCTCGCCCTCGGTCGGGCGGCTGGATTTCGGCGACGGCTGGCACGACGACACCTCGGGCGACATGCATTTCTGGGATGTGTGGCACTCGTCGAAGGATTTTGAGCACTACCGCACGGTGCAGCCAAGGTTCTGCTCCGAATTCGGTTTCCAGTCGTTCCCGTCCAACCGGGTGATTGCCAGTTTCACCGAGGAGGAGGACCGCAACGTCTCCACGCGGGTGATGGATGTTCACCAGCGCAATCCCGGCGGCAACAGCCGCATCGTCGAGACGCTGGCGCGCTATTTCCGTTTTCCCGACCGGTTCGAGGACATGACATGGCTGAGCCAGGTCAGCCAGGCGCTGGCGATGAAAACCGCGATCGAATTCTGGCGTTCGGCCAAGCCGCGGACGATGGGAACACTGTACTGGCAGCTCAATGACACCTGGCCGGTGGCGAGCTGGTCGTCGCTCGAATATGGCGGCGGCTGGAAGCTCACCCATTACCTTGCGCGGAAATTCTACGCGCCGGTGCTGGTGACGGCGCAGCCTGATCAAGCAACCGGTGAGATCGTGCTGTGGGCAGTCAACGACACGGCCGAGACAGTGCATCTGCATGTCACAGCCTGCAGGGTGTCAATGTCCGGCCTGATCAGCGAAGCCGGAAGCTGGGCGCTCCCCTGCCCGACCGATCGCCCCGTCGAAGTTGCACGGTTTCCGGCTGACAGCATCGGTGACACCGAATTTCTCAATTTCAGCTGGCAGGATCCGGATGGCGCCCATGCCGGCGAGAACGATTACCTGCCGCGCCGGCCGAAGGACTACCGGTTCGCGGACCCGGAAATCCATGTAGAGGACGAAGGTGAGAGCATATCGCTGACCAGCAATCTGCCCGCGCTTTTTGTCACACTCGATCATGGCGGGTCGGATATATGGTCGGACAATGGCTTCACCCTGCTGCCGGGTATTCCGAAAGTGATCCATCGCAGCCGGGCGCGCGGCGGAATCCACGGTGACTGCAAGATTCGGCATCTGAAGAATTGACCGCTTTTCCAGGATCATGTCCGGCACGGTCAGCCCTCGGCGCTACCTGATTTTTGCCGTGGCCGGAACGAACTTTTGGGGGTATTTTCCCATGCGGAGAAATCGGGCAGCATGGCGCCAAGGGGTGGCTTTGCCAGACACTGTTTAATCGATATACCAGCTCAGGAATTCATCCCTAGAGGCAGGCAATCTGCCCAAACTGGCCAGTTCGGGTGCGCACCTGGCCCCTTTTGACGAGCCGCACATGCAAATAGCGAAGAAAGATTCGAAAAATGGGCAAGAACGCCGCCATTCAGGGCCGCAAGACAGACGCCATCGCGCGTGGCGTCGGCATGATGACGCAGGTCTATGCGGACCGCGCTGAAAACGCTGAAATCTGGGACGTCGAGGGCAACCGATACATCGATTTCGCCGCGGGCATTGCCGTGGTCAACACCGGCCACCGTCACCCCAAGGTAATCGAGGCAGTCAAGGCTCAACTCGACCGCTTCACCCACACCTGCCATCAGGTCGTGCCTTACGAGAATTACGTGCATCTGGCCGAACGGCTGAACGCGCTGGTGCCCGGCGATTTTGAGAAAAAGACCGTGTTCGTGACAACCGGCGCCGAAGCTGTCGAGAACGCCATCAAGATTGCCCGTGCCGCCACCGGCCGCCCGGCGGTTGTAGCTTTTTCCGGCGGTTTTCACGGTCGTACCTTCATGGGCATGGCACTGACCGGCAAGGTGTTTCCCTACAAGGCGGGCTTTGGTGCAATGCCGGGCGATGTCTTCCATGCCCCCTTCCCCGCAGCCTTGCACGGCGTCTCCGTCGAGCAGTCGCTGGCAGCACTCGAGACCCTGTTCAAGGCCGATGTCGATCCGGCACGGGTGGCGGCGATCATACTTGAACCGGTGCAGGGCGAAGGCGGCTTCTATGAGGTCCCGGCGGGGTTCTTCAAGCAGTTGCGCGAGATCTGCGACAGGCACGGCATCCTGCTGATCGCCGATGAGATCCAGACCGGTTTCGCGCGGACCGGCAAGATGTTCGCGATGGAGCATCATGGCGTGGCGCCGGACCTGACCACCATGGCCAAGGGCCTGGCCGGCGGCTTTCCGCTGGCAGCCGTCACCGGACGTGCCGATATCATGGATGCCGCAAATCCGGGCGGATTGGGCGGCACCTACGGCGGCAACCCGATCGGCATCGCCGCGGCGCACGCGGTGCTGGACGTGATCGAGGAGGAAGGGTTGTGCGACCGCGCCATGCAGCTCGGCAACCGGTTGAAGCAACGGCTGCAGGCGATCCGCGAGGATGTGCCGGAAATCGTTGACATCCGCGGCCCAGGCTTCATGAACGCCATCGAATTCAACGACGTCAAGACCGGCAAACCAAGCCCTGATTTCACCAATGCGGTCAAAGCCCGGGCGCTGGAAAAAGGGTTGATCCTTCTCACCTGTGGCGTCTATGCCAATGTCATCCGCTTTCTGTCGCCGGTCACCATTCAGGACCCGGTGTTCCAGGAAGCGCTGGACCTTCTCGAAGCGTCCATCCGTGAAGTTCATGCAGAAATTGGAGCGACCGCGTAATGAGCAGCAAACCCCTCGCAGAGATGCTGAAAGACCCGAGCCTTCTCGTCACCTCGGCCTATGTCGCCGGCTCCTGGATGAAGGCGGCCCCGAGCGGCAAGACCTTCAACGTCCTCAACCCGTCAACCGGTGAACTGATTACCGCCTTGCCGGATCTCGGTGTCGATGAGACCAAGGCCGCGATCGATGCAGCCTATGTGGCGCAGAAGGACTGGGCCGCAAAAACCGGCAAGGAGCGCGCTTCGGTGTTGCGCAAGCTCTATGACCTGATGGTCGCCAATGCCGACGACCTGGGCGCGATCCTGACAGCGGAAATGGGCAAGCCGCTGCCCGAGGCCAAGGGCGAAATCCTTTATGGCGCAAGCTTCATCGAGTGGTTCGCGGAAGAAGCCAAGCGGGTCTATGGCGACGTCATTCCGGGCCACCAGCCCGACAAGCGCATCGTCGTGCTCAAACAGCCGGTCGGCGTGGTGGCCTCGATCACACCGTGGAACTTTCCCAACGCGATGATCGCCCGCAAGCTCGGACCGGCGCTGGCCGTCGGCTGCGCCTTCGTCGCCAAGCCTGCCGCAGAAACCCCGCTGTCGGCGCTGGCGATGGCCAAGCTTGCCGAAGACGCCGGTCTGCCCAAGGGCCTGCTCAGCGTCATCACCTCAAAATCGAGTGCTGCGATCGGCCAGGAATTCTGCTCCAACGACAAGGTCCGCAAGATCACGTTTACCGGCTCGACCGAAGTCGGCCGGATCCTGATGCGCCAGTCCGCAGACCAGATCAAGAAGACCTCGATGGAGCTTGGCGGCAATGCGCCGTTCATCGTCTTTGACGACGCCGATCTCGATGCCGCGGTCGAAGGCGCGATGATCTCGAAATACCGCAACAACGGCCAGACCTGCGTCTGCGCCAACCGGATCTACGTGCAGGCGGGCGTCTATGACGCGTTTGCCGAAAAACTCGCCGCTGCCGTTGGCAAGATGAAGATCGGCGACGGTTTCGGTGACGGCGTGACCACCGGCCCATTGATCAGCGAAGACGCGGTGACAAAGGTTGTTGAGCACATCGAGGATGCCAAGTCGAAGGGCGCCAAGGTTCTGACCGGCGGCAATCGCCACGCGCTCGGCGGTACCTTCTTCGAGCCGACGATCCTGACCGGGGTCACACGCGACATGCAGGTGGCCGGCGACGAGACTTTCGGCCCGGTGGCTCCGCTGTTCAAGTTCGACACGGTGGAAGACGTCATCGAGCAGGCCAATGACACGATCTTCGGCCTGGCGTCGTATTTCTACGCCAACGACCTGACCAAGGTCTGGCGCGTGGCGGAGGCGCTGGAATACGGCATGGTCGGCGTCAACACCGGCCTGATCTCCACGGAAGTGGCGCCGTTCGGTGGCGTGAAGCAGTCGGGCCAGGGCCGCGAAGGCTCGAAGTACGGCATCGATGACTATCTGGAGATCAAGTATCTCTGCCTCGGCGGCATCTGAGGACTGCCCACCAAACCGGTTCCGGGGTTCGACCTACATCGCGCTCCGGAACCGTATGGTGAAAGCCGGCATTGCAGAAGTGGCTTTTAAGCCGTCAGCCGGGGGCAGCCGTCTGGCAGGATCAAGCCTCTTCCCAGTCTGTTCCTGCCGGGGGCCGGTCACGGTTTTTCTCGACCTTGATTGCCTCTTCGGCTTCGGCAATGTCATTGCCGGAAGGTGACGGAGGCGGATCGTTGCGGTCTCTGTCGGTCAGCGCCAGCCGGTAGAACATCGGAAAATGATCGGAGCCCACAAATTCCTGGCGCTCGATCGATATCAATTCGAAGTCCCGCGAGTGGAAGATGTGGTCGAGCGGCCAGCGAAGGAACCAGTAGCGCGCGTCGAACGAATTGAACATGCCGCGGCCCTGCCGCGGATCGAGCAGCCCTGAAATCCGCAGGAACCGGCGGGTGGTGCGCGACCACGCCACATCGTTGAGGTCCCCGGTGACAATGACCGGCAGGGGCTCGTCCCGGGCGATCTCGGCCGCAACCAGGATTTCGGCGTCGCGTCCGAGCGTGTCGCGGTTCGGCAATGGCGGTTCGGGGTGAAGCGCAATGACCCGGATATCGCGGCCACCGGGCAATTCCACGATGCATGACACGCTCGGCACTTCCTCGTTGAGCAGAAAACGCACCTGGCCTTCCCGAAGCGGAAGGCGGCTTGCGAAGATCATGCCGTAACTGTCTTCCTGCGGTTGCTCGATCGTTTCATGAAACTCCGAAAGACAGGGGCGGAGCGCTTTGGCCCAGTTCTCATCTGTCTCCATGAACACGGCGATATCGGGCTTGCGCTGCCTGATCAGCTCGATGACGCTCTGATAGTCATGGTTACCCTGCTTGATGTTGCAGGCGAGGACAGACACCGTTGGCGTGTTCTGCCTGTCACCATCAAATCCCCTTGTTTGTACCGGCCAAAGCGGAGTGAAGCGGATGACGAAGACGAGCTGAATGAGGAGAGCGATAGCGGCCATTGAGAGAGCCGCGATCAGGATGCCGCTGTTCAAGCCGGCGATGATGGTTGCCAAAATCACCAGTGACGAGACAGCGATGGCCTGCAGGCGCCCGAAATCGAACGAACGCACGATGCCGTGCCCAAACGGCAGCAGCGGCACCAGGCTTGCCAGCAGGCAGACCAGCGCCAAGCAAAAGAGCAGCGTTGCGATCACGCGTAGTCTCCCACGCCGGGAATCCGGAAAGCCATCCCGAGCAGCATCTGGCGCCGGTATCCCTCATGGCTCACGCCCTCATGCTCTGTGTCGACGGGGCGCCTGCTTGCGAGCGAGACGCGCAGGCTGGCGTTCGTGGGCTCCTTCAGCGGCTCAACTTCCGACTGCGCCGCGGCAACTGCATTGTCGCGACGCCTGAACGGTCCCGTGTAACGACTGCCGAGCTTGTAATACCAGCCGCCTCGCCAGTTTTCGATTTCGAACAAGGGCTCGTTCATCGTTTTGTCTCCGGTGCCTTTTGCGTGTGCCTATCAACGCATCATGCTCCGGCTTGTTCCCTCGACTGCGCATACGAGGCTTGGGAACTTCCGCGCGTGCTGCCCGTTTAGCCGGGCAGCCTGCCTGTTGTGGCTTGTGGAGAGCGAGTACCGATGAGCGACATTTCCAATTCTTTTCACCACTTCATCCGCAGTGCAGATTTTCCGTGTGTCGGCGCAAAGTCGGCGCTCGCACGCGACGCCTTGTCGATATTGCCGGCCGGCCAGATCGACGGCGCGACAGATGATGTCGAGATCCACCGCGCACTGCGTGAATACAGCGACGGCCTTGATCACCAGAGCCCGATAGTCCGTTCCTTCGTCGTCATCTTCGATGGCCCCGACGGACTTGATGAAGAAGCCTTCGAGAAGGCGCTGTGGAACCGGCTGCAAAGCCTGCACAATCTTGATGTCGTCAGCGGCCAGCCATGGAACCAGGCCGTCGACCACGATCCGAAGTCTCCGCATTTTTCGCTCAGTGTTGGCGGTGAGCCGTTCTTCGTCATCGGATTGCATCCAAATGCTTCGCGGCCAGCGCGCCGTTTCGAAAAGCCGGCACTGGTGTTCAACTCTCATCTGCAGTTCGAGAAGCTCCGCTCAGACGGGCGGTTCGACAAGATGAAGGAAATCATCCGCAACCGCGACGAAGCGCTCGCCGGCAGCATAAACCCGATGCTCAGCGATCATGGCGAAGCCTCGGAAGCCCGCCAGTACAGCGGGCGCGCCGTCGAACCCGAATGGAAATGTCCATTTGCACACAAGGAAATCGCCTGAAATGACCATTCGTATCCCACCCCGCAGCGGCACCGCGTTTGAACTGAAGAAAGGTCAGTTGCTGACCGTTTTCGACCCGAAAGGCGAACAGGTCTCCGACCTTGTGGCCTTCAACGCGCATGATAGGCGCGAGTATCTCTCTTCCGGCAGATCGATCGACTACGCCGGAAGGATGTTCCTGAGCACGGACGACATCCTCTATTCAAACCGGTCTGTGCCGATGCTGACCATTGTCGAGGACGAAGTTGGCCGCCATGATTTCAGCCTTACGCCGTGCTCGCGCGAGACTTTCAGCATCATCTATGGAGACGAGGATCCGCACCATGGCTGCCAGGGCAATCTCGAGATGGCACTGGCACCCTACGGCATAGGCCCGGACGCAATCCCGATTGCGTTCAATGTCTTCATGCATGTGGCGGTGGACAGTGACAGTGGCGAGATCAAGGTGCTGCCGCCGAAGAGCAAGCCGGGTGAGAAGACCGTGTTCCGCGCAGAAATGGACCTGGTCGTGGCGATGACCGCCTGTTCCGCCGGCCAGTCGAACAACTTCCGCTACAAGCCGATCGACTACCGTGTCAGCGACGCAGCCTGACACGCGGCTTAACACCCCTGGCCCGGCCTAGAAGATCACCCCCGGCAGCCAGGTAGCGAGTTGCGGCAGCATCCAGACCAGCGAGATGCCGATTATCTGCAGGCCGATGAAGGGAATAACGCCGGCATAGATCTGCCCGGTGGCGATTTCGGGCGGAGCGGCACCGCGCAGGTAGAACAGGGAAAAGCCGAAGGGCGGGGTGAGGAAGCTGGTCTGCAGGTTGACCGCCAGCAGCACGCCAAGCCAGATCGGGTCGTGGCCCATGACGATCAGCGTCGGGGCAATCAACGGCAGCACGATTACCGAGATCTCGACGAAATCGAGGAAGAAGCCAAGCACAAAGACGAAGGCCATGCAGAACAGCAGCGCGCCCATCGGTCCGCCCGGCATGTTGGTCAGGATGTGAGCCACCCGTTCCTCCCCGCCCAAGCCGATGAAGACCAGCGAAAACATGCCCGCCGCCAGTATGGTGGCGAAGATCATCGCCGTCATGGTGAGCGTTGAATCGACAGCACCGTGAAGGCTCCTCGTCCGAAGCGTCGCGTAGAGCGCCGCAATGATCGCCACCGCACCGACTATGGTCAGCACGATGTACAGCCCCCCGGCGGCCAGAGACATGAACTCGAGATCGCTACGCTGCAAGCGGACCGGAAACAGGCCGGCAAGGATTGCGAGGCATACCAGGGCCGCGGTGCCGAACAGAATGAGGCGCGGGTGCATCCCGACCCGGATCCCCGCCATCAGCAAGGCGCCGATGGCGCCGACGGCGGCGGCTTCCGTTGGTGTGGCAACGCCACCGAGGATGGCGCCCAGAACCGCGAAAATCAGCAGCACCGGAGGCAAGATCGCCGAGATGATTTCAAGCCGGTCGGGCCTTGGTGTGTCGAGTGTCGCGGGCGGCATGTCCTGCGGACGCAGGAAACCGCGCACCAGGATGTAGACCAGATAAAGCACCACCAGCATGAGGCCGGGAATGATGGCGGCGGCGAAGAACTGGCCGACCGACAGGGCTTCCACCGAGAACTTGCCCTGTTCATACTGCGCCTGCTGATAGGCGTTGGACATGACGTCGGCGAGAATGATCAGCAGTGTCGAAGGCGGAATGATTTGCCCCAGGGTGCCTGCGGTGCAGACGATGCCGGACGCGACCCGCGGATCGTAGCCCGAGCGCAACATGGTCGGCAGCGCGATCATGCCCATCGCCACGACAGTGGCGCCGACGATCCCCGTGGAGGCTGCCAGCAGCGCGCCGACCAGAACGACGGATATGCCAAGACCACCGCGCAATTGCCCGAACAGCCGACCCATCGTGTCGAGCAGCTCCTCGGCAATGCGGCTCTTTTCCAGCACCGCCCCCATCAGCACGAACAGGGGAATGGCGATCAGCACCTGATTGGAAATCAGGCCGAAGATACGCTGCCCGGTTGCCCCCATCAGGGTGATGTCCATGGCGCCCATGACCCATCCGAGATAGGCGAACGCGACGGCGACACCGGCAATCGAGAATGATACCGGAAAGCCAAGCAGAATGGCCCCGACCAACGCCACGAACATGATGAGATCAAGATATTCGCTCATGCCTTGGCCTCGGGCCTGGAGGTTTCAGGCAACAACAGCCGGATCAGCAAGGACAGGGACTGGATCACCAGAAGAATGCAGAATGCGGGTATCAGGGATTTGAGCAGGAACACCGCCTCGATGCCGCCCACGGAAATCGGGCCTTCGAGGATCTTCCAGGAATTGCGCACCGAAGGCCATGACCAGTAGAGGATCACCAGCATAGACGGGATCAGCAGAAAGACATGGCCGAAAACATCGATGCGGCGCTGGGTCCGAGGTTCCGCCTTGGCATAAAACACGTCGACGCGGACATGCTTGTCGACCAGGAGCGTGTAGCCCGCGCCAAGCATGAACAGCGTCGCATGCATGTAAAGCACGCTTTCCTGAACGGCAATTATGTTGTAGCCGAACACATAGCGGCCCACGACAATGCCGAATTGCACCAGCACCATGACGAGCGCCAGCCAGCGGATAACGCTCGCCGTCAACCGGCTGATCATATCGAGACTGTCGGCCAGACGCAGCATGCGGTCCCCTCTCGCCAAAGCTGTCCGGCGCGGAAACGACCCCCGCGCCGGACGGTTCATTGCACTCAGTAGCCCATGACGGAGGCGCGGGCGTTCATCTGCCCATTGTCGGCATAAGTCATGTAGCCGCCCACCAGATCGCGGTAGGAAATGTAGCTTTCGGTGATGCGCTTGACCAGCTCATCATCGTTCTGGCGCAACTCGTCAACAACCTCTTCGGCCGCCTTGCCCATGGCCACGATGACGTCGTCAGGCAGCTTGCGGACATTGACACCGTGCTCGGACACAAGCGTCTTGAGCGACTGGGCATGCTTGGTGGTGTATTCGGTCCAGACCGGATTGTAGAGGCTTTCGCAGGCGAGCGAGACAACCTGCTGCAGGTCGGCCGGAAGTTCGTTGTACGCAGCCGCGTTGACGCCGCATTCTTCCGCCGAGGACGGCTCGCCGACGCCCGGCCAGTAGTAGTTCTTGGCGACCTGGTAGAAACCAAGCGCCGAATCCGTCCACGGGCCGATGAATTCGCCGGCGTCGAGCGCTCCGGTCTGCAGCGCCTGGAACATCGGCGGTCCGCCCATGGCCTCTGCCGCCATGCCCATCTTGGTGGCCATTTCCGAGGCGAGGCCGGTGGTGCGGAACTTCAGGCCCTTGAGATCCTCGACCGAGTTGATCTCGTTGCGGAACCAGCCGGCCCACTGCGGACCTGAGTTGCCGCAGAGAAACGGCTTGACGCCGAAACGACCGTACATCTCGTCATAGAGCGCCTGGCCGCCACCATGCTGCATCCAGCCGAACTGCTCGTCGGCGCGCAGGCCGAAGGGCTGGGAGCCGAACAGCAGGATGCCCTTTGACTTGGAACCCCAATAGGCGGGAACGGCATGATAGAGCTCGGCGGTGCCTTCGGAGACGGCGTCGAACACGCCAGGTCCGGGAACAATTTCGCCGGCGGCATAGAGCTTGACCTCGATACGGCCGCCCGAGAGCGTGGTGATGCGATCAGCCAGAAGCTGGGCGGCGACGCCGGGGCCCGGCAGGTTCTTTGGCCAGGCGGTGACCATTTTCCACTCGCGCTTGTCCTGCGCGATGGCCGGTGTTGCGAGTGTCGCAGCCGCGGCTGCACCGGCAACGCCGGCTTTCAGGAATTTACGTCTTTGCATGTCAGTTCCTCTCTGTTTCGAGTTTACCTTGTTGTTCTCACCCCAGTATGCCGGGCAGATTGAGCCCGTGCTCGCGTGCGCAATCGAGCGCGATGTCGTAACCGGCATCGGCATGACGCCAGACGCCGGAAGCCGGATCGTTCCACAGTACCCGCTCGAGCCTGCGGGCTGCGGCGTCGGTGCCGTCGGCGACGACGACCATGCCGGAATGCTGGGAGAACCCCATGCCGACTCCGCCGCCATGATGCAGGCTGACCCAGGTTGCCCCGGACGCGGTGTTGACGAGCGCGTTCAAGAGCGGCCAGTCGCTGACGGCATCGGAGCCATCCTTCATGGATTCGGTCTCCCTGTTGGGTGACGCAACGGAGCCGGAATCAAGGTGATCGCGGCCAATGACGATCGGTGCCTTGAGTTCGCCCGAAGCCACCATCTCGTTGAAGGCGAGACCGGCGCGGTGGCGGTCGCCAAGACCGATCCAGCAGATCCGCGCCGGCAGGCCCTGGAAGGCAATGCGCTCACGGGCCATGTCGAGCCAGTTGTGCAGATGCGTGTTCTCGGGGAACAGCTGCTTCATCTTGGCGTCGGTCTTGTAGATGTCGTCCGGATCGCCCGAGAGCGCGCACCAGCGGAACGGACCGATGCCGCGGCAGAACAGCGGCCGGATATAGGCGGGGACGAAACCCGGAAAATCGAAGGCGTTCTCCAGGCCCTCATCCTGCGCGACCTGGCGGATGTTGTTGCCGTAATCGAGCGTCGGCACCCCGGCGTTCCAGAAATCGACCATGGCCGCCACATGGGCTTTCATCGAGGCGCGGGCCGCCTTCTCGACGGCCTTGGGGTCACTTTCCTGCTTTTCGCGCCATTCGGCGACGCTCCAGCCCTGTGGCAGGTAGCCGTGCAACGGATCATGCGCGGAGGTCTGGTCGGTGACAATGTCCGGACGCGGGCCTCCGTCCTTCATGCGCTTGGCCAGTTCGACGAAGATGTCGGCCGCATTGCCGAGCAGACCGACCGACTTGGCCTCGCCCGCCTTGGTCCACTGATCGATCATGCCCAACGCCTCGTCGAGCGAATGGGCCTTGGCATCAACGTAACGGGTGCGAAGACGGAAATCGATGCGGGTCTCGTCGCATTCGACGGCTAAACAGCAGGCGCCAGCCATGACGGCGGCCAGAGGCTGGGCGCCGCCCATGCCGCCAAGACCGCCGGTGAGGATCCACTTGCCCTTGAGATCGCCGCCATAGTGCTGGCGTCCCGCCTCGGCGAAGGTCTCGAAGGTGCCCTGAACGATGCCCTGCGTGCCGATATAGATCCAGGAGCCGGCGGTCATCTGGCCGTACATGGCAAGCCCGCGCTTGTCGAGTTCGTTGAAATGGTCCCAGTTGGCCCAGTGCGGCACCAGGTTGGAGTTGGCGATCAGCACGCGCGGGGCGTCTACATGGGTGCGGACGACGGCCACCGGCTTGCCCGACTGCACGACAAGTGTCTCGTCCTCGTTGAGCTTCTTCAAACTGTCGACGATCATGTCGAAGTCCTTCCAGGTGCGTGCCGCCCGGCCGATGCCGCCGTAGACCACCAGCTCATGCGGGTTCTCGGCCACATCGGGATGCAGATTGTTCATCAGCATGCGCATCGGCGCCTCGGTGAGCCAGCTCTTGGCGGTGATCTCGGTGCCGGTCGGCGGATAGATGTCGCGCTGGTTATGTCTCGGATTGGTCATGATTGGCCTCCCAATGATGCTGCAAGGTCAGCAACTGAATTCAGAATTGTCTTGAGATGAACGCGCAGCCGCTCCGCCTTCGTCTCGTCATAGGCGAACGGAAGCTCCTCGGTGGCCAGATGCGTACTTTGCGCCAGCTCCATCTGGATGGCGTGGATGTTATCGCCGGGCCGACCGTAGTGGCGGGTAGTCCAGCCGCCCTTGAAGCGGCCGTTGAGCACGCTGGAATAGCCTTCCGCGCCGGCACAGATTCCGGCCACCACAGCCTCGATCACTGGCGCACAGGTCTCGCCATTGTTGGTGCCTATGTTGAAGTCAGGAAGTGTGCCGTCAAACAGGAATGGAATGTTGGATCGGATCGAATGGCAGTCATAGAGGATGGCGACACCATGAATGGCGCGCACCCTTTCGAGCTCGGCCTCCAGTGCCGCGTGATAGGGCGCGTGCCAGGCAAGTCTGCGCGCCTCGACCTCGGCATCGTTCGGCTCTTCAAGCCATAGTGGCTCACCATCGAAGTTGGTTACCGGGACCAGCCCGGTGGTGTTCTGGCCCGGGTAGAGGCTTGCACCTGACGGATCGCGATTTGCATCGATGACGTAGCGATGGAAGTTGGCGCGCACGGTGGTGACGCCATCCAGCAAGCCGTCATAGAGGCGGCCGACATGCCAGTCGGTATCGCCCAGCGTCTGGCCGAGCGGTGTTAGCCGCGCGAAGATGTCATCGGGCACGAAGGTGCCTGTGTGCGGCAGCCCCAGGACCAGCGGGCTGTCGCCGCGCCTGACGTCGACCGGGGTCATGCCGCCGCTCCCGCCAAAAGGCCGGCGACATCGCATTGCGACTGGATGCGGCCGCCCGCCACGATCGCGGCGGCGGCGGCGAGGTCGCCAGCCATGAAGCGGTCATCGGTCAGCGCCGCCACCTTGGAGCGCACCAGGCTCACCGCGCCCTGCAGGACCGGGCTGGTGACAAGCGGCGCGCGAAACTCGACGCCCTGCGCGGCACAAAGCAGCTCCACACCGATGATGACGTTGAGGTTGTCGTTCATCCGCTTGAGCCGGCGCGCACCATGGGCAGCCATGGAAACATGGTCTTCCTGGTTGGCCGATGTGGGCGTGGAATCGGTCGAGCAGGGATTGGCGAGGTGCTTGTTCTCGCTCATCAGGGCGGCCGTTGTGACTTCCGCAATCATCAGGCCGGAATTGAGTCCCGGCTCGGGTGTCAGAAATGGCGGTAGATCGAAGGAAAGGGTGGGATCGACCATCAACGCAACGCGGCGCTGGGCGATGGCGCCGATTTCGGCAATGGCGAGGGCAATCTGGTCGGCCGCAAAGGCTACCGGCTCGGCGTGAAAATTGCCGCCAGAGACGATTTTTCCCTCAGCCACCAG
The DNA here is from genome assembly GCF_024105735.1 of Parahoeflea alexandrii. Lineage (GTDB taxonomy): Bacteria > Pseudomonadota > Alphaproteobacteria > Rhizobiales > Rhizobiaceae > Hoeflea > Hoeflea alexandrii. The sequence continues at coordinate 69,448 of NZ_JAAAML010000004.1, forward strand.
CACCAGCGGGTTGTCCGAAACCGCATTGGCCTCGATCTCGAGCGTCTGGCCGGCATAGCGCAGCAGATCGAGCGCGGCACCTGCGACCTGCGGCTGGCAGCGGATGCAATAGGGATCCTGCACGCGGGTATCGCCGTCACGGTGGCTTTCACGGATCACCGAGCTCTGCATCACCGCGCGCATGGCGCGGGCAACGTCAATCTGACCACGGTGCCCACGGAAAGCGTGGATGCCTTCCTCAAGCGGCGCGGTCGATCCCATGATTGCGTCGGTCGACAGGCAGGACGAGACCACGCTTGCTTCGAGATTGCGGATCGCGCCGAAATAGCCGGTCAGCGCACAGGCGGTTGAGAATTGCGTGCCGTTGATCAGGCCAAGGCCTTCCTTCGGAGCAAGCACGGCGGGCTCGATGCCGGCCTTGGCAAGCGCCTCGGCAGCTGGCATGCGCTCGCCGCCAAAGATCGCTTCGCCCTCGCCGATCATCGCTGCGGCCATGTGGGCCAGCGGCGCCAGATCGCCCGATGCGCCGACCGAGCCCTGGCTCGGGATCACCGGCGTGACGCCTTCGCGCAGCATGTTCTGAATGACGGAGAGCGTCTTCCATGTGATACCCGACGCACCCCGACCGGCGGACAGAAGCTTGAGCGCCATCATCAACCGTGTGGTGGCAACGTCCAGCGACTCGCCGACGCCACAGCAATGCGACAGGATCAGGTTGCGCTGAAGCTGGGCCGTGTCACCAGGCTTGATCCGCACACTGGCCAGCTTGCCAAAACCGGTGTTGACGCCATAGACCGCCTCGTCGCCTTCCGCCGCCTTGCGAACCAGCGCCGCCGCAGCCTCGATGCCCGGCAGGGCGCTGTCATCAAGAACCACGGCAATACCGGTGCGCCAGATCTGTTCGAGCTGGTCAAGTGTGGCATGGCCGGGGGTGAGCGTCAGCGTCACGATGCGCCTCCAAAAATCCGCTTGAAGAGCGGGTTGAAACCAATGCGGTAGGCCAGTTCGGCAGGGTGCTCGACGTTCCAGATGGCCAAGTCGGCGCGCAGGCCGGGTGCGATCATGCCGGTATCGTCCAAGGCGAGTGCGCGGGCGGCGTTTCGGGTTACGCCGGCGAGCGCTTCTTCCGGCGTCATCCGGAACAGGGTGCAGGCCATGTTCATGCTCAGAAGCAGCGACGACATTGGCGACGAGCCGGGATTGCAGTCAGTCGCGACCGCCATCGGGACACCGGCTTCGCGGAAGGCGTTGATCGGCGGCGCTGCGGTTTCGCGCAGCGTGTAGAAGGCGCCGGGCAGGATGACCGCCACGCTGCCGGCTTTTGCCATGGCTGCTGCATCGTCCGCAGTGGCATATTCGAGATGATCGGCGGACAGTGCGCCGTATTCGGCTGCCAGCTTTGCGCCACCGAGATTGGAGAGCTGCTCGGCGTGAAGCTTGACCGGAATGCCGAGTTCTTTCGCCCTTTCGAAGACGCGGACGATCTGTTCCGGCGTAAAGGCGATGCCCTCGCAGAAACCGTCAACAGCATCGACCAGTCCTTCGGCGTGGGCTGCCTCGAGTGCCGTGATGCAGACCTCGTCGATATAGGCGTCCCCGCGACCCTTGTATTCGGGCGGCACCGCATGGGCGCCGAGATAGCTGGTCCTGACCCGGACCTGTCTTTGCGCGGCAACCGCCTTCGCGGCGCGCAGCATCTTCAATTCGTTGGCAGTGTCGAGGCCATAGCCGGACTTGATCTCAAGGGTCGATACGCCCTCGGCAATCATCGCATCAACACGGGTCAGGGCGCTAGCGACGAGTTCATCTTCCGTAGCCGCACGTGTGGCGGCGACGGTGGACACAATACCGCCTCCTGCCCGGGCGACTTCCTCATAGGACGCACCTTCAAGCCGCATCTCGAACTCGCGGGCACGGTTGCCGCCGTGAACGACATGGGTATGGCAATCGATCAGCGCCGGCGTGACCAGCCGGCCATCGAGATCGATCACTTCGCCGGCATCGAACCGGGCCGGAACAGTTTGGCCCGGACCTGCCCAAGCGATAACGCCATTCTCGATCGCCACAGCCCCCTGCTCCACCAGCCCGTAAGCTGGCGAACCATCCATCGTCGCCAATGTCGCGTTGATCAGAAGCATCATTTCGCCGTTGTTATGTCCGTGTCATTGAACTATAAGTATATACATAAAAACCTGTCAAGAGGTGCGATACGATGACGATTGTCTGGGCTGAAAAAGCATTGCTGGATACCGGATGGGCGGAAGCCGTGCGGATCGAAGCCGGGACTGATGGCCTGATCAGCAAGATCGAAACGGGCGCCCCGGCTGAAGGACACCGAACCGGCATCCTGCTCCCGGCACCAGCCAATTGCCATAGCCATGCGTTTCAGCGCGCTATGGCTGGACTGACCGAAAAGCGAGGGCCTGACGCCTCGGACTCATTCTGGACATGGCGGCAGCTGATGTTCCGCTTTCTCGACCGGCTGACGCCGGAGCATGTCGAGGCGATCGCCGCATTCGTGCAGATGGAGATGCTGGAAGCCGGTTATTCGGCGAATGTCGAATTCCACTATCTGCATCATCAGCCTGGAGGCAGCCCCTACGCCAACATCGCCGAGATGGCCGAACGGATCGCTGCGGCCAGCGCGCTGAGCGGCATGGGACTGACATTGCTGCCGGTGCACTACCAGTATGGCGGCTGCGACAAGCGTCCGCTCGGCCCCGGGCAGATCCGCTTCGGCAATACGCTCGATGCCTATGCGGAACTGCATGCCCGGTCGGCCGAGACGATCGGCCTGCTTCCCGGCGACGCCAGGATCGGTGTCGCCCCGCACAGCCTGCGGGCAGTGGCGCCGGAAGACCTTGCCCACCACGCCGAGCTCGCGAGAGACACTCCGCTGCACATGCACCTGGCAGAACAGATTGCCGAGGTTGAGGAAGTCGAAGCGGCCTATGGAAAGCGTCCTGTAGAGTTCGTGCTCGACAGGATGGAGCTCAACGCGCGACGCTGCTTTATTCACTGTACGCAGATGCTGCCGCATGAAACCGAGGGGCTTGCAAGAAGCGGCGCTGTGGCAGGGCTCTGCCCGATCACCGAATCGAGCCTGGGCGACGGTATCTTCGACGGCGTGCGCTGGTTTGCAGCCAATGGAGCCATTGCTGTCGGTTCCGATTCCAACATCCGCATCTCGCTTTCGGAAGAGCTGCGGACGCTCGATTACTCGCAACGCCTTCGCGACCATTCCCGCGCAGCGCTGGCGACACCTGAACACTCCACCGGCAGACGGCTGTTCGACGCCGTCAATGACGGCGGAGCGAAATCCTCGGGGCGCAACAATGGCGCCCTGGCGGTGGGGAAGCTCGCCGACATGATGGCGCTCGATGCGGGGGCTGTGGATCTGATCGGAAGAAGCGGCGACACCATTCTCGATTGCTATATGTTCGCAGGCGACGACCGCATGATAGAGGATGTCTGGTCGGCTGGCCGGCACATGGTAGCAGGAGGCCGGCATGTCAAACAGGAGGCCATTGTCTCGGCCTATGCCAGGACAATGAAGGAGCTTGGAGAGGCTATTTGAGCGGAGGAGAGTTCAAAAGCTGGCAGTCGGTGCAGGCGGAAGTCCTGCGCCGGATCAATGCCAGGGAATGGAAGCCGGGGGACTTCATTCCAAACGAGTCCGAACTGTCGGTTGAATTTGGTTGCGCACGGGCAACAGTGAACCGGGCGTTGCGCGGACTTGCGGAATCTGGCCTGCTGGACAGACGGCGCAAGGCCGGCACCAGGGTGGCGCTCAACCCGGTGCGCAAGGCGACGCTGGACATTCCGGTGATTCGCTACGAGATCGAAGGCAAGGGGCAGAGCTATCGCCACTCGGTCCTGTCGCTGGAACGGATGGTACCCCCGTCCGGCATCAGGGCGAGAATGCAAACCCAGACAGGAGTCAAACTACTCCACCTGGTGACGCTGCATCTGGCGGACGGCAAGCCGTATGTGTTTGGCGACAGGTGGATCAACCCGGACGCCGTACCGGGAATCGAGAAGGCGGACCTGTCGGCACAAAGCGCCAATGAATGGCTGGTGGCCAACATTCCTTTTGAGGGCGGGGACTTTTCGTTCTCAGCCATGACCGCGGGAAAACGCGAAGCCGAGATCCTGGCCTGCAAGGAAGGCGAAGGGCTTTTCGTGATCGAGCGCAGCACATGGAACAAGAGCCATGTGATCACCTCGGTGCGCCTGACATTCGCGCCGGGCTACCGGATGCACACGCAGATCTGAGTGTTGCGAACCCTTATCTGCCCTTCCAGACCGGGTCGCGTTTTTCTGTGAACGCGCGAAAGCCCTCAAGATTGTCTTCCGAACCATAGAGCGTATCGACCGTGCGCAACTGCCTGCGGGTGACCTTGTTCATGGTGTCCTGGAATTTCTCGCCCTCGGCCTCGCGCACCACTTCCTTGATCGCTGCGAAGACCAGCGGCGGGCCGGAGGCGAGCAGCTCGGCCATCTTCCAGGCTTCCGCCATCAGTTCGTCCGCCTTGTGGATATGGTTGACGAAGCCCCAGCGGTGCGCTTCCTCGGCATCGAGCCAGCGCCCGGTGAACAGCATCTCCATGGCGATGTGATAGGGAATGCGCTTGGGCAGCTTGATCGAGGCCGCATCGGCCACCGTGCCCGAGCGGATTTCGGGCAGCGCAAAACTGGCATGCTCCGCCGCCAGGATGATGTCGCAGGACAGCGCAATCTCGAGCCCGCCGCCAAAACAGATACCGTTGACGGCGCAGATCACCGGCTTGTTCATATGGGGCAGTTCCTGCAACCCGCCGAAACCGCCGACGCCGTAATCGCCGTCCACCGCATCGCCATCATTGGCGGCCTTCAAGTCCCAGCCGGGGCAAAAGAACTTCTCGCCCGCGCCGGTCAGGATCGCCACGCGCAGATCCGGGTTATCGCGGAAATCACGAAACACCTCGCCCATGATCCGGCTGGTGGCGAGATCAACGGCATTGGCCTTGGGCCGGTCGAGCGTGACTTCGAGCACGTGTCCGACAATGCGGGTCTTGACGGGTCCGGTCATGGGTCAGATTCCTTTTTCTGCTTCAGGCATCTTCGAGGCGGATCAGCGCATCGACGGCGACCGCATCGCCGACGCGGGCGATCAGCGGATTGACTTCAAGTTCGAGCAACCGGCCGGCATGGGCCTCGGCATAACGGCAGATCGCGATCACCGCATCGGCCAGTGCTTCCATATCGGCAGCAGGCTTGCCACGATAGCCTTCGAGCAAACGGCCGATCCGCAACTCGGCGAATGCCAGCATGATCCCGGAGCGGCTTGCGGGCAACAGCAGGTTGACCGTATCGCCCAGTATCTCGGTGAGCACACCGCCGGCACCCAAAGTGAGCAGAAAGGCGCCCGTCGGATCCCGGGTGATTCCGACAAGAACCTCGGCAAGTCCGCCGACCGCCATTTCCTCAACGAGGAACTCCGAGGTAACGGTTTGCATCTTCCGGGCGGCGGCACTGAGGCTCGGCTCATCGCCAATATCAAGAGCAACCAGGCCGGCCTCGCTCTTGTGCGCCAAGCCGGTGCCTTTCAACACCACCGGGAAAGAAAGGGCGGCACTCTCCCCGATCAATTCATCGATGGATTGCGCCTGGATCGATCTCGGGATCCGAAGACCAAATCCTGACAGGGCCTCCTTTGAGGCGGCCTCGCTGAGAATGGTTGCTGTCCTGCTGTTCGGGACAGCCAGCATCAGAGGCTGCGGATCCGACTCAACAAGGCGCCCGGCAGCAATTGCAGCCTCGATCGCCAGGATACCTTCCGCCATGCCATGCAGAACCGCGACGCCGCCTTTCATGAAAGCGCTGGTAAAACCTTCCGACATGTTTTCGGACAGGCTTGCCAGCACCGCGACCCTGGCGCCGGTTCGCGCCTTTGCAGCAATGATCGCATCAACCGCGCATTGATAGCTCGACGGATCGCAGCGATCAGCCCGCGGCAGGTCGAGAATGAAGACCGTGAGATCGAATGTCTGCTCCATCACCGTGGAGAACACCCGGGTCATTCGCTCCGTGTCACCCCAGATGAAGGTGTGATAGTCGAGCGGATTGGCGATGGTGACGATAGGCCCAAGCTCGGCTTTCAGAGCCGCCCGCTGGGCGGGCGCGAAATCAGCGAAATCCAGTTGCGTCGTGTTGCTCAGATCCGCCATCAGACTGGCCTCGCCACCAGAACAGCTGACGGAGGCAATGGATGCACCCGGCAGCGGGCCGATGCCGTGCAGCAGTTTCAATGTTTCGAGGAACACCGCGATGGTCTCAACCTCGATGATCCCGAGTCGCCTGAGCAGGGCCGACCCGGCGGCCGCACTTCCGGCGAGCGACGCCGTGTGGGTCATGGTCGCCACGCGGGCCTTGTCGGAGCGGCCGATCTTGATGGCGACCACCGGCTTGCCCTTTGCCCGCGCCTTGGCGGCAAAGGCTTCCAGCGCGCGGATATCGCCGAAGCCCTCGAGATAGAGACCGATGGCGCTGACGCGGTCGTCGTCGAGCAGTGCGGAGGCGATGTCGCTGGCGCCAACCTGGGCCTGGTTTCCGGCTGCAACCACATAGGCGATCGGCAGGCCGCGCGCCTGCATGGTCATGTTGATGGCAATGTTGGAGGATTGCGCGACGATCGCCACGCCGCTTTCCACCTTGAGCCCGCCATGCTGGTCGGGCCAGAGCGTGACGTTGTCGAGATAGTTGATCAGGCCGTAGCAATTGGGCCCGAGGATCGGCATGTCGCCTGCCGCCGCAATCAGCCGCGCCTGCAGGTCCGCACCGCCGGCGGTTTCGGACTCGCTTTCGAGAAAGCCCGAGGCAAAGCAGGTGGCGCCGCCAGCGCCCATAGAACTCAGCCGTCGCACCACCTCGATGGTCGCGTCACGGTTGACGCCGATGAAGCTCGCATCAGGGGCTGACGGCAGATCATCAATGGAGGCGAGGCAGGGCACGCCGAGAATGTCGGTCCGCTTCGGATTGACCGGCCAGATATCGCCGTCAAAGCCGGATTTCCTGAGCTGTGCGACGACATTGACGGCCCAGCCGCCGCCGAACAATGCAATGGATTTAGGCCTCAGGAGGCGGGAGAGATCATGCATGATGTTCGTCCCGCGTAGGTTCTGCAAGTTTCCACTCTGAAAGTGCCGACGACCTTGAGGCGGGTTTACCCCCCTCTGTCGCTTCGCGACATCTCCCCCGCAAGGGGGGAGATAGGGGTTGCGCGATCTTGCCCCATCCGATCTCACCCCTTGCGGGGGAGATGGCTGACAGGGCAGAGGGGGGTATCTGCCTATGCACCGAACGGCCTCAACAAAGCACGAGAAATAATGTGGCGCTGGATTTCCGATGTGCCTTCCCAGATGCGCTCGATCCGGGCGTCGCGCCAGATGCGTTCGAGCGGCAGTTCGTCCATCAGGCCCATGCCGCCATGGATCTGGATCGCCTCGTCGGCGACCATGGCGAGCATTTCCGTGGCCTTGAGCTTGGCCATGGCCATGTCGGCGTCCGACGCCTCGCCGCGGTCGAACTTCCAGCCGGCCTCGAGGATCATCAGTTCGGCCGCCTTCATTTCCATCGCCATGTCGGCGAGTTTGAAGGAGACGCCCTGGAACTTGCCGATCGGCTGGCCGAACTGCTCGCGGGTCGCGGCCCATTCGACCGAGTGCCGGAACGCACGATCGGCGCGGCCAAGACAGGTGGCACCGACCTGCAGGCGGGTGGCCCCAAGCCAGGTGTTGGCGACCTCGAAGCCCTTGTGGACTTCGCCGAGTATGTTCTCTGCGGGCACGCGGCAATTGTCGAATTCGAGGACAGCATTGGTGTAGCCGCGATGCGAGACATTGCGGTAGCCGTCGCGCACCGCGTAGCCGGGCGTGCCCTTGTCGACGAAGAAGGCGGTGATCAGCTTCTTCTTCCCACGCGGCGTCTCCTCCTCGCCGGTGGCCATAAAGGCGATGGTGAAGTCCGCAATGTCGGCGTGCGAAATGAAATGCTTGGTGCCGTTCAGAACCCAGTCGGAACCGTCCTGCTTGGCGCTCGCCTTCATGCCGCGCAGGTCGGAGCCGGCGCCGGGCTCGGTCATGGCCAGGCAATCCCATTTCTCGCCCGCGACGCAAGGTTCGAGGTAGCGGGCGCGCTGCTCGGGCGTACCGGCGCAGAGGATGTTGGAGGGGCGTGCGACGCAGGTCCAGTGCAGCGCGTAATTGGCGCGGCCGAGTTCCTTCTCGTAGAGCAGCCAGGTCGGCGTATCGAGGCCGGCGCCGCCGAACTCTTCCGGGATGTTGGCGGCGTAGAGACCGGCGGCGATGGCCTTCTTCTGGATCTCCCGCACCAGATCGATGTCGAGATGGCCCGTGCGCTCGACCTCGGCCTCGTGCGGATAGAGCTCGTTCTCGACGAAGGACCGCGTGGTCTCGACGATCATCTCCTGTTCCTGGGTCAGTCCGAAGTCCATTGTTTCACACCTTTGGATCTGGGTTTTCAGTATGGCCATCGACCGGGATCACCTGGCCGGAAACAAGCCGGGCGCCGTCGGAGGCGAGAAAGACCGCCATGTTGGCGATATCCTGGGCGGTGACGAAGGAGCGCATCGACACGCCCGCCTCGTAACCCGCACGGATCACGTCCGGCGTGGTTCCCTTGGCCTTCGCCTCGCGCTCGATGACGCCGTCGATGCGCGGGCCTTCGACGCAGCCCGGCGCAATGGCGTTGGCGCGGATGCCGAACGGCCCGAGCTCCATGGCGAGCGTCTTCATCAGCCCGATCTCCGCCCATTTCGCCGCCGCATAGGGCGCGCGGTTGGGGAAGCCGTTGATCCCTGCGTTGGAGGATGTGATCAGGATCACGCCGGATCTCTGTGCCTTCATCATCGGGGCCGCGTATTTGGCAGCCAGGAAAGCGCCTTCGAGATTGACGGCGAGGCAGCGGCGGAAATCCTCCGGTTCGACATCCTCGACCAGTGCCGTGGGACCGGCGATGCCGGCATTGGCGCAGACGACGTCGATACCGCCCCATTCGGCGGCAATGCGCGCGAAGACGTCACGTATGTGAGCCGGATCGCTCGCGTCACCCGCCGTTTTCAGCCAGTTCTCCGGGCACTCGGCCAGTACTGTTTCGCTGACGTCGGTGATGAACACACGCGCGCCTTGAGCGGCAAAGCTTTCGGCCATGGCCTTGCCGATGCCCGATCCGCCGCCGGTAATGAGAACGCGTTGGCTCATCCCTTGTCCCGCATGCTGGAAGGCTTGGGCAGCTTCGACTGGGCTTCCCCGAGGGCCGTGATCCTTGCCAGAACCTCGCCTTCCGGCTCGCAGGTGCGGCGGGTTTCGAGCGAGACATGCAGAAGCAGCTGGTTGCAGGTGGCCAGCAGTTCGTCATCGGCGGTGCGGATCATCTCGTGATACAGCCGGAGCTTCTTGCCGCGGGCTTCGAGCACCTGGGTACGGACATGAATGACGTCGCCCAGATGGGTCTCGCTCAGATAGCCGATCTCGTTGGAGACGGTGAAATAGGACAGGCCGCCGGAGATGTATTCCTGGTCGGCGCCGACCATTCCCATCACCACGTCGCCGGCATCTGAAAACACCTGGCCGTAGCGGCTCTCGTTCATGTGGCCATTGTAGTCCATCCAGTCGACCGGGATGACGCGTTCGAGCGTCTTCAGCGGAACGGAGATGTCGGTGGGCAGCGGCGGCTTCATGCGCGCATCGTGCTGGTTGAGCAATTCGCCCGATCCCCAGTTGCGCGGCTTGAGCGCGCGCATGATCGACACCAGGTTGTCGTCGCGGATGCGCTCGAGCTCGCGGATCGAATGCATGCCCGACTGCGCATCCGACTGATCGGCGATCATGTCGGTGAGTTCATCGGTGAGTTCGGGTACGTCCATGAGCTTGGTCCAGGGCCAGGAGAGGCACGGGCCGAACTGGGCGATGAAATGGCGCATGCCGGCCTCGCCGCCAGCGATGCGGTAGGTCTCGAACAGGCCCATCTGCGCCCAGCGCATGCCGAAGCCGTAGCGGATGACGTCGTCGATCTCCTGGGTGGTGGCGATGCCGTCCTTGACCAGCCACAGCGCCTCGCGCCAGACGGCTTCGAGGAAGCGGTCGGCGATGTGGGCGTCGATTTCCTTGCGCACGATCAGCGGCTTCATTCCGATCCCGGCGAGCACATCCTTGGCTCGCAGAAGCGTTGCTTCGACGCCGACCAGCTCGATCACCGGCAGTAGATAAACCGGGTTGAAGGGATGGGCGACGAAAATCTGCTCGGGCCGTGCCGCGCCCTGCTGCAGCTCGGAGGGTTTGAAGCCGGAGGTCGAAGAGCCGATCAGCGCGTCATGGCGGCAGTGCTTCTGGATCTCCGCGAATATGACATGCTTGATGTCGAGGCGCTCTGGCGCGCTCTCCTGGATCCAGTCGGCGTCTGCCACGGCCTCGGCAAGGGAAGCGGCATAGCTGAGCCTGCCTTCCTTCGGCACGCTGACATCAGATAGGGCCGGTAGCGAGCGCCTTGCGTTGGCGAGAACCTCGCCGACCTTGCGTTCAACCTCGGGATCAGGATCGGAGACGATTACATCCCAACCATTGAGAAGAAAGCGCGCAGCCCAGCCGCCGCCGATGACACCGCCACCGATGATGGCGGCTGTTTTGGTTTCGCTCATGCGTTTCGCCCTTCGGCAGTGGTTGGATCGGTCAGGGAAACCCGCTCACCAGCCCGGATCACGGCAGGATCATAGGCTTTTCGGGCGAAGACCTCTTCGACCATTCCCCGGAAAAATTCGATGCCCTCATGCGGGTAGTCGGGATCGAAGCTGTTCTGGTCCCAACGCTCGCAGAATATCGCGCAATCATCAAAGTAGGCATGGCCCTTGTAGGCTTCGCGGGCATGCGGATTGCCGCCGACATGGTGGGCGTAATAGAGCTTCTGGAAATCGCCGTGCTTTTCGACCACCCATGCACATTGCTCGCGCACGAAGGGGCGGAGAATGGCTGCGGCATATTCATCATGATTGTAGGGCGCGTAAATGTCGCCGATATCATGCAGCAGCGCCGAGACCACCCAGTCGACATCGGCGCCATCGCGCCAGGCACGGGTGGCCGATTGCAGCGAATGACCAAGCCTTGTGACCTGGTAACCCGACAGGCTCTCATCGAGTTCCACCATGGCGCCGAGAAGCCGCTCGGCGGTCTTGGAAGCATACTCGATTTCGTGCTCGGTGAGGAACTCGTAGTCCTCCCGGTCGCCATCCTTCATGGCGGTGAACTTGACCTTGTCCATGATCCCCTCCCCGGGAGCGTTGTCAGGCGGATGCAGGCGCGCGCTTGGTCAGGTTCAGCCGTTCACGCACTTCCTGCGGACCGATCACCCGCGCGCCCATGTTCTCGACGATGGTCACGGCACGCTCGACCAGCTGGGCGTTGGTGGCGAGTTCGCCCTTGCCGAGCCAGAGATTGTCCTCGAGCCCGACGCGGACATTGCCACCGGCCAGCACGGCGGCCGCGACATAGGCCATCTGGTTGCGCCCCAGCGCAAAGGCCGACCAGTTCCAGTCGGCGGGCACGTTGTTGACCATCGCCATGAAGGTGTTGAGATCGTCGGGGGCGCCCCAGGGAACGCCCATGCAGAGCTGGACCAGCGCATCGGGTGCCAGGACGCCTTCCTTGACCAGTTCCTTGGCAAACCAGAGGTGTCCGGTGTCGAAGGCCTCGATTTCCGGCTTGACGCCGAGCTGGGTCATCATGCCGCCCATGGCGCGTAGCATGCCCGGCGTGTTGGTCATGACGTAATCTGCCTCGGCGAAATTCATGGTGCCGCAATCCAGCGTGCACATTTCCGGCAGGCATTCTAGAATGTGCTTCATGCGCTCGGACGCGCCGACCATGTCGGTGCCAACCGGATTCAGCGGAAGCGGCTTTTCGGTCGATCCGAAGGTGATGTCGCCGCCCATTCCGGCGGTCAGGTTAAGGACCACATCTACCTCGGCCTCGCGGATGCGCTCGGTGACTTCGCGGTAAAGCGCGACATCGCGGCGCGGTGTCCCCGTCTCGGGATCGCGGACATGGCAATGGACGATTGCCGCGCCGGCCCTGGCCGCGTCGATCGCCGAGTTGGCGATCTGCTCGGGCGAACGCGGCACATGCGGGCTGCGGTCCTGGGTGGAGCCGGATCCGGTGACGGCGCAGGTGATGAAGACCTCGCGGTTCATGGTCAAGGGCATACGGACTGTCCTCCTCTTTCTGATCAGGCAATGATGACCGGCTTGAAGCGACATGCCTTTCCATTTACGAAGGAAACATGACACAAAACAAAGCTCTGTCGGCGATTTTGGATGCGGGCCGACCCATAATGGTGGATCTGCTGGCGCTGGCAGGCAGCTCGCTGCTGACGCTTTCCAGCGCCGTCGAACCGTTGAGGGCCGCAAACCGGCAATCCGGGCGCACGGTGTTCGACTGGCGCTTCGTATCGGTGAACGGGGATGCGCCAGTCACATCCTCGGGGATTGCATGGCCGGTGTCCGGGCGGCACGATCCCGCCTCGCGCTGCGATGTGCTTGCTGTCGTGGCCGGGTTTGGCGCGGCGCAAATGACTGACCGGCGGCTGGTCGGCCATGTTTACCGGGCGGCGCGCAATGCCACGATCGTCATGGGCATCGAATCCGGCCCGTGGCTGCTGGCCCGCGCCGGGCTGCTTGATGAACATCGCGCGGCAACCCACTGGGAAGACTTCGAGGATTTCGCCGCAGCCTTCCCGAATGTCGATCTGAGGCCTGACCGCTATGTGGTTGACGGGCGGTTCATCACCACATCGGGGGCATCACCAACCTTCGACATGATGGTGGACCTGGTGCGGCAGGTACTGGGCCATCCCGCGGCGCTGGACGTGGCAAGCAGCTTCGTGCACGACGATCTGCGGGCTGCGGGCGACCCGCAGGTCAACGTAACGCTCGGCGACGCCAATCACGACCCGCGGCTGGTGCGCTCGATCCGGCTCATGGAAACCCATATCGACACCCCGGTCAGCATCGCGGCGATCGCCCGGCGGGTGTCGATGTCGGCGCGTGGCCTGGAACAGCTGTTTTCCCGTCAACTGGGGCAGACGCCGGGCGCCTATTTCCTGTCGCTGAGGCTGGCGGCGGCGCGACGGCTGGTCAATGACACGCGGCTGAGCATGACCGATATCGCGTCGCGCACCGGGTTTTCCTCGGAATCATCCTTCTCGCGCGCCTTCAGCCGCCAGTTTGGCCTGCCGCCCCGCGCCAGCCGGAAGCAACCGTCAACAGCGCAGAAGGTGGCCGGTGTCAGCCGCCCTTGACAGGAACCTTGGCCTCGAGCCAGCGAAACGCCAGCACCAGTATCCCGGTCAGGATCATGTAGATCAGCGCAAGCAGGAGAAGCGGTTCGTAAGTCAGGTAGGTGTCCTGTCGGACCCGCGAGATGATGGCGTAGACATCGACCACGGTGATGGTGGCAACCAGCGGCGTGGCCTTGAGCTGCAGCACGGTTTCACCGGCCAGCGTCGGTAAGGCGCGATGGATGGCGCGCGGCAGCCAGATCCGGCGGAATACGGTCAAGGGCGACATGCCATAGGCGCGGCCCGCCTCCAGCTCGCCCTTGGGCACGCCAGCAAAAGCCCCGCGCATCACCTCCCCCTCGTAACCCGCAAAGGAGAGCGTCAACGCCAGCACGCCATAGGGCCAGGCCGAACGGAGATAGGGCCAGGCCCAGGACTGGCGGATCTCCGGCCAGTAGGCGAACAGCGAACCCAGGCCGTAGTAGAGCAGCCAGAGCTGCAGCAGCAGCGGCGTGCCGCGTATGACCGTACAGAACATGCGCGCCGGCGCCGACAGCCAGACCGGTCCTGCCGCCTGGGCAAGACCAAGCGGTACGGCCAGCAGAAAACCCAGAACGCTGGTGAGAAACAAAAGCCAGAGCGTGGTGCCGACGCCTTCGACAAGTCGGCCCGAGTATCGCGGCAGCCAGTCCCATCGCATGTTGACCGCTGCGAAGACGATTATGCCGATACCGATGGCCAGCAGCACCAGCCGGTGCGGCTCCCGCCAGCTTCGAGTTTCCGGACCCATCAGCGCACCGCCGGCATGCCACGGCGGGCATAGCGTTCAACGCGGCGGATCCCGACATTCGAGATGAGCGTCACCATGAGATATAGAAGACCTGCCGCGCAGAAGAACAGGAAATAGGATTTGGTGGTACCGCCCGCCTGACGCGTGACCAGCGTGAGTTCGGCCACGCCGACGACTGCAAGAAGCGCTGTGTCCTTGGTGGCGATGAGCCAGAGATTGGCGAGGCCGGGAACCGCGTGGGGCAGCATGCCGGGAAGCGTGATGCGTCGAAGCACCTGAAAGGACGTCATGCCATAGGCGCGCGCGGCCTCGATCTGGCCATGCGGCACGGCCTTGAAGGCCCCGCGCAACACCTCCGTCTGGTAGGCGCCCTGGACCACGCCGATAACGAAGATGCCGGCGGCCAGTCCGCTGATGTCCACACGCTCGGCGCCGATCAGCAGCATCAGCTGGTTGAGTGCATCGGTGCCGGCGTAATAGAGCAGCAGGATCAGCACCAGTTCGGGGACGGCGCGCACAAGCGTGGTGTAGACATCGAGCAGATCGCGAAGGATCGGCCCGCCATAGAGCTTTCCGGTGGCGCCGCCGACGCCGATCAGAAAGCCCAGGAGATAGCCGCCGACAGCGACCTGGAGCGAGATGGCGAGGCCGCCGAGCAGCACGCCTCCCCAGCCCGGCGGCTCGAGCGCCAGCAGTTCCCAGGATGCGAGGCCCGCAATCCACTCAAGCATGGAAAACGACCTTGCCGGCCCGGCGGGATTTCTCCGCCGGGCCGGTCACAGCGCGGTGCGCCGGTGCGGGCATGTTACTTGCCGTAGATGTCGAAGTCGAAATAGGCCTTCGAGAATTCGGCATAGGTGCCGTTTTCACGGATGGCGGCGATGGCCGTGTTGAACTTCTCGCGCAGCGCGTCGTCACCCTTGCGCAGGCCGACGCCAACGCCGGCGCCGAGAATTGCCGGGTCATCCTCGACGGCACCAACGATCTCGCAGCAGGCGTCGGACTTGACGAAGGCATCAAGCGCCAGCGAATCCGCCATGATGGCATCAACGCGACCGGCGGCCAGATCCTGGTTGGCCTCGTCCTGGGTCTGGTATTCCTTCACCTCGGCGGCAACGTCACCGAAATGGGTGGTGACGTAATCCTGGTGGATGGTCGAGACCTGAACGCCGATGATCTTGTCCTTGAGCCCGGCTGCGTCAGGCGTGATGCCGGAGCCTTTCGACGTCGCGATCACCGACGGTGTGTTGTAGTACTTGTCGGAGAAATCGATGGTCTTCATGCGCTCTTCGGTGATCGACATCGATCCGATGATGGCGTCGATCTTGTTCGAGGTCAGCGCCGGAATGATGCCATCCCAGGCAACCGGGGTGACGACGCAATCGAGCTTGGCCTCGGCGCAGACGGCGTTCATGAATTCGATTTCCCAACCGGTCCAGTTGCCAGCGGCATCCGGTTCGGTGAACGGCGGATAGGGCTCGGCGGCGACGCCGACACGGACGGTTTCAGCCGAGGCCGCGCTGGCAGCAAGCGACAGGCCGAGAGCGGCGATTGTGGTGATGATTTTGTTCTTCATGTTTTTCCCCTGTTAAGAGTTCGGGCTTTGCCCATTGGACCTCGGACTATTGAACAGTCGCAAGGAATTTTCTCAAACGCTCCGACCTGGGAGCGTTGTAGATGATATCCGGAGAGCCTTCCTCCTCGATCACGCCATCGGCCAGGAAGACCACGTGATTGGCAACCTCGCGGGCGAATTTCATTTCGTGTGTCACCAGCAGCATGGTGCGGCCTTCGCGCGCCAGATCGGCGATCACCGCCAGCACTTCGCCGACGAGTTCGGGATCCAATGCCGAGGTCGGCTCGTCAAACAGCATGACCTCCGGCTCCACAGCGAGCGCCCGGGCAATAGCCGCGCGCTGCTGCTGACCACCGGACAAAAATGCCGGGTAGACATCCCGCTTGTCAGACAGTCCCACGCGCTCGAGCAGCTTCTCGGCACGGGCAATGGCCTCGTCGCGCGGCACGCCCATGACCTGCACCGGCGCCTCGATGACATTGCCGAGCACAGTCATGTGCTGCCACAGATTGAAGCTTTGAAACACCATGGCGAGCCGGGTGCGGATGCGGCGGAGCTGGGCAGAATTGGCGGGCTGAAGACCGCCCCGCCCATCCGGTTTCATTTCGATTTCTTCGCCCTGAATGCTGATGGACCCGCCGCTCGGCAGTTCCAGCATGTTGATACAGCGGAGCATTGTCGATTTGCCGGATCCAGATCCGCCGATGATGGCAACCACATCACCATTGCCGGCGGAAAGCGATACACCCTTGAGCACTTCCAGGTCACCAAATCTCTTGTGAAGACCGGTAACTTCGACGGCTGGCGGGACTGCTGTTTCGCCGGTTTCTCGACTGCTCATACGCTTCCTCTATTGCTCCTGATGGAGCGGCAGGAGCCAATCGTGACCCTTGCGCAGTAATTAATCAAGTGTATAATTTCAGAAATTGCTCTCCCCAGAACGGACCCCTCCATGACATACGGATCCCAATCCATGACTCCCCCGCTCAAGCGCGTCATCATGCGCGCGCCCGGCGACAGCCTGCGGCAGGCCAAGGCCGAGGACTGGCACTACGGTCCCGGCTTCGACGGCAATCGCGCTATCGAACAGTTCGGCATCTTCGCCGGCCTCGTCTCGGCCAGCGGCACCGAGATCATCTGGATCGAGGATTCGGGCGACGGCCTGGCGGACGCGATGTTTACCCATGACCCTTCGCTTGTCACCGACAAGGGCGCGGTCATTCTCAGGATGGGCAAGCCGGGCCGAATGGCTGAACCCGATCTGCATGAGGCCGCCTACAAGGCTGCGGGCATTCCGATCCTCGGGCGGATCGAAGCGCCCGGCTCTGTCGAGGGCGGTGACTGCGTGTGGGCCGACGCGACCACGCTGGCGGTCGGTCGCGGTGTGCGGACCAACCAGGCTGGCATCGAGCAGCTGGGCGAAATCCTCGCTCCGCTTGGCGTGAGCGTACTCGGCTTCGACCTTCCGCTCGGAAACGGTGCCGATGCCTGTCTACATCTGATGTCGGTTGTTTCGCCGCTCGCCGAAAAACTGGCGCTGGTCTATGCGCCGATGCTTCCCGTCGCTTTCTGGCAATTGCTGAAGGATCGTGGCTACACCCTTGTCGAAGCCCCGGACGATGAGTTCGCCGCGTCCAACGGGCTCAATCTGAATGTGCTGGCGCTGGCGCCCGGCGAGGTCATCATGGTCGACGGGTTTCCGAAAACACGCGTGCTGATGGAACAGGCCGGCTGCAAGGTCACCAGCTTCAACGCCGATGCGCTGTGCATCCCGTGCGAAGGCGGGCCGACCTGCCTGACCCGTCCCGTGTGGCGGGAATGACGCGGCGGACATTCCATCGTGAACCCGAGGCGGTTCGGCAGAACGACCTGATCGCGGCGACACTCGACAGTGTGGCGGAGCTGGGACTTGCCGGGGCAACCGTGCGCGAAGTCGCCAACCGGGCCGGCGTGACGCCGGGCCTGATCCGACGATACTTCGACAACAAGGAACGACTGGTCGCCGCCGCCTACCGGACATTCATCGCCGACCTGATCGAAACGGCAGCGGCCGGATGCGGTGACGGTCCCGCGCATACCCGACTTGCCGGCCTGATCCGTGCCAGCGTCACGGCTCCGGTGGCAGACGGGCGGACCCTGTCGATCTGGGCTGCTTTCATTGGAACGGTCAATTCCGACCCGGTGATGGCCGAGGTTCACCGCGAGGGCTACCAGGCTTTCCGTGACCTGGTCGAACAGCTGGTTGGCGAATGCCTGCGCGAAGGGGGCACGGATACTTCACAACAGACCATTCGCCAGCAGGCGATTGTGCTGAACGCGCTGCTCGACGGATTGTGGATCGAGATTTCCATGGGCGGCGACGATTTCTCGCGCGTTGACGTGGTCCGGATCGCACTCGATTCAACAGCGACACTGCTTGGCATCGACCCGGCTGAATTCAGGGAATGAACATCATGAAATATGCAGCAATTACCGAGCGGCTGGCCGATACGGGCGGAGCGAAATGGGCCATTCACCAGCGCTGCCGTGAGATGAAGGCGCAAGGCGCAGACATCATCGAACTGACCATCGGGGAACCGGACCAGCCACCGGACCCGCAGCTGTTCGAGGTCTGCCACCAGTCGATGCTGGCAGGACGCACCGGATATTCCAGCGGACGTGGCGAACCGGAACTGCTCGAAGCGATTGCCGCACGCTACATGCGGCGGCGACCGGACGTCGATGCCGACAATGTGATGTGTTTTCCAGGAACCCAGACCGCTCTGTTTGCGACGATGATGGGGCTGACCGGCCCCGGTGACGGGGTGCTTGTAGGCGATCCGTTCTATGCGACCTATGAGGGGGTTATCCGCGCCAGCGGTGCCCATCGCGAATCTGTGCCGTTGAGACCCGAGAACGGATTCCGGCTCACCGCCGGCGATCTCGAAGCCGCGATCACTCCACAGTCCCGCGTGCTCTTGCTCAATTCACCGCATAACCCGACGGGAGCCGTACTCACGGCTGAGGAAATCGCGAGTATCGGCGCTGTCTGCCAGAAACACGACCTCTGGATCGTGGCAGACGAGGTTTATGAGGAGCTGGTGTTTGACGGCGACTTCGCCTCGCCGTTCGACAGCCCGGACCTTGCCGACAGGGTGATCGCGGTCTCGTCCATCTCTAAATCCCATGCAGCGCCGGGATTCCGCAGCGGCTGGGCGGTCGGGCCGCATGAATTCTGCGAGAGACTGCTGCCACTGTCCGAAACCATGCTGTTCGGCAATCAGCCGTTCATCGCCGACATGACGGCCTTTGCGCTGAATTCGGATCTGCCGACGTCGGCGCGGATGCGGCAATCCTACAAGCACCGGGCCAGCCTGTTTGCCGACCGGCTCGAGAAGCTTGAGGGCATGACAGCCTATCGTCCGCAGGCGGGAATGTTCATCATTCTCGACGTGTCCGGAACCGGGCTCGGTGGCGAGGACTTTGCCTGGCGCCTGCTCCAAGCCGGAGTCGCGGTGATGCCCGGCTCGTCATTCGGCGACAACGCCGGCAAACTGGTGCGGCTGAGCCTTACGGTGCCGGATGAATCGGTTGTGGAAGCCTGCGATCGTATCGCGCGTTTCGTGGAGGGGCTGTGATGGCCACTCATTCCCCCACCGTCGGTGAAGCGCTGGTGACCATGCTGGAACAGGCGGGCGTCGACACCGTGTTCGGCATACCCGGTGTCCACACCATCGAGCTTTATCGCGGTCTTGCCGCCAGTTCCATTCGCCATGTCACGCCCCGGCACGAACAGGGTGCGGGCTTCATGGCCGACGGCTATGCCCGCGTCACCGGACGCCCGGGGGTGTGTTTCGTGATCACCGGGCCGGGCCTGACCAACACGCTGACCGCCATGGCACAGGCACGCGCCGACAGCATCCCCATGCTGGTGATTTCCGGCGTCAACGCCACCACGACATTGGGCAAGGGACGCGGGCATCTGCATGAGTTGCCCGACCAGGCTGCACTGGCAAGCAGCGTGGCGCTTTGGTCGCACACGCTGACCGACCCTTCACAACTAGGTTCGGTTTTGCAGAAAGCCTTTGCGACCATGACCAGCGGCCGCCCCGGCCCGGTCCATATCGAGATTCCGACCGACGTGATGAAACTGCCGGCGGCGGACCAGGCGTTCGAGGTTCCTGCCTCCATTCCGCAGCGCCCGACATCTGCGGAACTGGCCGCAGCCGCAGAGTTGTGTGCCGGCGCACGGAAGCCTGCCATCCTGATCGGTGGCGGTGCCGTCCGGCTTGGCGATGCTGTTCGACGGTTTGCCAAAGCGCTCGACGCGCCGGTGATCAGCACCACCAATGCCCGCGGGATCATGTCTGGCCACCCGCTCGATGTGCCGGCCAGCCCCAGTCTCACTTGCGTCCGCGAAATGCTGGCCGGCTCGGACCTTGTGCTGGCGTTGGGGACCGAGCTCGGGCCAACCGATTATGACATGTATGAGGATGGCGGTTTCAAGCTTCCGTCCAACCTGATCCGGGTCGACATCGACGCCGACCAGCTGGCACGTGGCCTGAAGCCGGAACTGGCGATCAAGGCAGGACTTGGCGCCTTCATCGAAGACATGCTCGCCGAGGCCCGCACGTGGACACAACAGGGCCCGGGCGAAGGGGGAACACGCGCAGATACAGTTCGCAAAAGCGCAAGGTCCGAGATCGGCGAGGCCTATCTTGGACATATCGAGCTTTTGCAGGATATCTGGGACGCCTTGCCGGATGCCACGCTGGTCGGAGATTCGACCCAGCTGGTCTATGCCGGCAACATGTTTGTCGATGCTCCCCGGGAAACGGCCTGGTTCAATTCCGCCACAGGTTTTGGCACGCTCGGCTATGCGGCGCCTGCGGCGATCGGCGCGGCACTCGGACATCCCGGCCGCCCGGTGGTGGCGCTGCTCGGCGATGGCGGCTTCCAGTTCACGCTTTCAGAACTCGGCAGCGCGCGCGACTGCGGCGCCGACGTGGCCTTCCTGGTGTGGAACAATGCCGGCTACCGGGAAATCGAAACCTCGATGACCGGCTCCAGCATCACCCCGATCGGAGTGACACCATCGGCGCCCGACTTTTCGATGGTGGCGGCCGCTTATGGACTGACTGCGCGGCAGGTTCGCAGCCGCGACGAATTGATTGCGGCTCTGAAGCAGATGCCGCGGCCCTGCCTGATCGAGTATCTCGATACCGAGGACCGCTGAGCAGCTATCAGCACATTGAATCGAGCAGCCGGTCAATGAAGGCCTCACCGGCGGCGAGTTGTGCAAGCGAGAGGAATTCATCGGGCTGATGCGCCTGGGCGATATCTCCCGGTCCGCAGATCACGGTGGAGTAGCCGCGGACCTGGAACTGGCTGCCTTCGGTGCCATAACTGACGACATGCCGGCCATTGTCGCCGGTCAGGCGGCGCGCCAGCGTTTCGGCGGCGCCATCGGCTTCCGGCGTCAGCGCCGGAAGCGCGAAGCCCGCTTTCAGCTCAATGCCCGCGTCAGGATGGATCTTCTGCATCTCCGCTGACAGCTCGGCCGCCTTGGCTTCAAATGCCCTGCCCCAGTCTTCCGGACTCTCGCCCGGCACGAACCGGAACTCGATGAAGAACCGGCAGTCCTTGGCGGTGATATTGTGCGCGGTGCCGCCTTCTATCTTCCCCACATGCAATGTTGTGAACGGCGGATCAAAAGGAGCCGCCAGTTCGGATGGTTCTCGCGCAGCGTTTTCAGCATTGCGCTGGTTGGCCCAGTCGATCAGCTTCGCCGCCTGCATTATGGCGCTGACTCCGTAAGGCAAAAGCGACGAATGCACCTCGAAGCCGCGAACATGGACATTATACGCCAGACCGCCCTTGTGGCCGGTCACCACCCGCATCATCGTCGGTTCGCCGACAATCACCTCGCGGGCCCTTGGCAATTCGCCCTTCATTGCCTCGACGAGATCGACAACGGCTGCACAGCCAACCTCCTCGTCGAATGACAAGGCAAGTTGCAGCGGGCGCTTGAGCGGAAGCTTTGCCGCGCGTGCCATGGCCAGAAGCGCCAGCGCGTCAAACCCCTTCATGTCGCAGGCGCCGCGGCCGAAAAGCTTTCCTTCACGTTCGGTGAGGGTCCAGGGATCGGTCGTCCAGGCCTGACCGTCGACCGGCACCACGTCGGTGTGCCCGGAAAGGATGACACCACCATCGGTTTCCGGTCCGACCTGGGCGTAAAGATGTGCCTTCATGCCGCACGGACTTGTCACCCTTTCGGAACCGATACCGTGGCTCGAAAGATAGGATTCAACCCATTCGACAAGCGGCAGATTGGTGTCACGGCTGACTGTGGGAAATGAAACCAGTTTTTCCAGAATCTCTCGAACGTTAGAATTGTCTTCCATGAAGGACCTCAAATCGGTTGGAATCGGCAACTTCATGCCGGTTTCCACACTTTTGTTGACGTGAACAGCACTTGTCCAGTGCCGGTTTTGCGGGAAATTTTCTTTCGGGCAATAGCGGCTTCAGGCACTTATCACTCAATTTGAAAAAGCCCACTGGTCAACCAGCGAGAAATTGGTCAATAGTATGGCCACCGGCGGTCGCGAGATCAGACCGGCAACAAAAATAACGGGAAAACATCTCCCGAGGGGTACAGTATGCCAGACACGGCCATGCCAATTCTGGATGTTAAAGGGCTTAAAACGGTTTTCCGCACCCGCGGCGGTGAAGTTCACGCGGTCAACTCCGTCGATTTCCATCTGCGTCCGGGCGAATTGCTCGGCGTTGTCGGGGAAAGCGGATCCGGAAAATCCGTGACCATGATGTCGCTGCTTCGTCTTCTGCCATCTCCGCCCGCGGAGATGCGGGACGGGAAAGTGATGTTTGACGGTCAGGACCTGCTCAAGATCAGTCCGGAAGAGCTGCGGCAGGTACGCGGCTCAAAGATCGGGTTCATCTTTCAGGACCCGATGACATCACTCAATCCGGTCTACACCGTCGGTTTTCAGCTGGCCGAGCCCTTGCGGGCACATATGGGCATGTCCAGGTCACAGGCGCGAACCCGTTCGATCGAGCTTCTCAAGCTTGTCGGCATTCCCGATGCGGAACGGCGGCTCAAGGATTACCCGCACCAGTTTTCAGGCGGCATGCGGCAGCGCGTGATGATCGCTATCGCACTTGCCTGCGACCCGAAGGTGCTGATTGCGGACGAGCCTACGACCGCGCTTGATGTGACAATTCAGGCGCAGATCATCGAACTGGTGAAGGAACTGCGGCAGAAGCTGGGGATGGCGATCATCTGGATCACGCATGATCTTGGCGTCATCGCCGGCATCGCAGACCGGGTCATGGTGATGTATGCCGGCCAGGTGGTCGAGGAAGGTCCGGTCAAGGAAATCTTCAGCGATCCGCAACATCCCTACACCCAGGCGCTTCTCAAAACCGTCCCGGCGGTGCGCGGTGCGCGTGCCGAAAAGCTGGAGGTGATCGAGGGCCAGCCGCCGATCATGTATGAGGCACCCGTCGCCTGCTCATTCCGCAACAGATGCCAGTTCGCCTTCGACCGCTGCTCGCAGGAAAACCCGGCCCTGACGCAGATATCGGCACCAGGCCACCGCGCCGCTTGTTTCCTGCTGGACAAGGCCTCGACCCCAGAGCCGGAGGCCGTCGATGGCTGACACCGAATCCGTAAGTCCGCTCGTCAAGGTGCGGGATCTTAAAATGTATTTCCCGATTCATGCCGGCTTGTTCCGGACCCATGTCGGCGACATCAAGGCGGTGGACGGCATCAGCTTCGACATCATGCCAGGCGAAACGCTCGGCCTGGTCGGAGAATCGGGCTGCGGTAAATCCACAGTCGGCCGCTCGATCCTGCGGCTTTACGATGTCACAGGCGGCACCGTTGAAATCAACGGGTCGGAAATTGCCCATGTCGATCGCGACAGCCTTCGCTCCAAGCGGCCGATGATGCAGATGATCTTCCAGGATCCGCAGGCAAGCCTCAATCCGCGGATGACGGTTGCCAGCATCATCGGCGAACCGCTTGACGAGCACATGAAGCTCACCCCCAGTGAACGGCTTGCGCGGATCTACGAATTGATGGACTGGGTGGGGCTCAACCGGGCGTTTGCCAAACGCTACCCGCACGAGTTCTCCGGCGGCCAACGGCAACGCATCGGCATTGCCCGGGCGCTGGCTCTTAATCCGAAATTTATCGTCTGCGACGAGCCGATTGCCGCACTCGACGTGTCGATCCAGGCGCAGGTGGTCAATCTGCTTGAGGAACTGCAGGACCGGCTGGACCTGACCTACCTGTTCATCAGCCACGACCTGTCGATGGTCCGCCACATCGCCGACCGGGTGGCGGTGATGTATCTGGGCCGGATCGTGGAAGTGGCAAGCAGGGAGACCCTGTTTGACGAGCCGCTTCACCCCTACACTCAGGCGCTGCTCTCGGCGGTGCCGGAGCCCGATCCCGAATCCGAGCGGCATCGCAAGCCGATCGTGCTGCAGGGCGACGTGCCCTCGCCAGCCAATCCGCCAAAGGGCTGCAATTTTTCGACCCGATGCCCCAAGGTCATGGACATCTGCAGGCAGATAGAGCCCGCGGTCCAGGATTTCGGCGGTGGGAGACAGGTGGCCTGCCACCTTTATTCCGAGAACATGACAACGACCGCGGAACCAACCGCCGGCGAAACAAAAAACTGAAAAAAATCAACAAGGAGACAGCCATGAAACTGAGAACTATTCTGATGGGTGCCGTCGCCGCCATGGCGATCGCACCTGTCGCACACGCCGAGCGTGGCGCGGACGGCGAGGTCAAGATCATCTACTGGCAGGCGCCATCGATCCTCAACCCGTATCTGTCGGGCGGTACCAAGGACATCGAGGCTTCGTCGCTGATCGTTGAGCCGCTGGCCCGCTTCAATGAAAAGGGTGCATTGGTTCCCTTCCTCGTCGACGAGATCCCGACGGTCGAAAACGGCGGCGTTGCTGCTGACCTGACCTCGATCACCTGGAAGCTGAAGGAAGGCCTGAAGTGGTCTGACGGCACGCCCGTGACTTCGGCCGACGTCAAGTTTACCGCCGACTATTGCATGGCGCCTGACGGCGGCTGCGCGCAGAGCGCCAAGTTCGACGGTGTCGAAAGCATCGATACGCCGGACGACCTGACCGTCGTCGTCAACTTTACAGGTCCTAAGCCCGTTCCCTACGCAGCCTTTGTCGGCGCGCAGTCACCGGTCATCCAGAAGGCCCAGTTCGAGAACTGCCTCGGCGCCAAGGCTCAGGAATGCACCTCGGCCAACTTCGGCCCGGTCGGCACCGGCCCCTTCGTCGTCACCGACTTCAAGCCGAACGACGTGATCACCATGAAGGCCAATGAGAACTACCGTGATCCGGCCAAGCCGGCATTCGCCACGCTGACCTTCAAGGGCGGCGGCGACGCTGCGGCCGCTGGCCGCGCTGTCATGGAAACCGGCGAGTACGACTACGCCTGGAACCTGCAGCTGGCACCCGACGTGATTGCCAAGATGGCAGAAGGCGGAAAGGGCACGCCCGTTTCCGGCTTCGGCACACTGGTTGAGCGCATCGAGATGAACATGACCAATCCGTCGCCGGATCTGCCGGAAGGCGAGCGTGCAACGGCCAAGCATCCGCATCCGATCCTGTCGGATGAAAAGGTACGCCGTGCACTTTCGATGGCGATCGACCGCAACCTGCTGGTCGAAATCGGTTACGGCCAGGCCGGCCGTCCGACCTGTAACCTGGTCCCGGCACCTGAACTCTTTGCTTCCGACAACACCGACTGCCTGACGCAGGACGTGGAAGGCGCGAAGGCTCTGCTTGAAGAAGCCGGCTGGGCTGTCGGCGCCGATGGCGTGCGTGAAAAGGACGGGATGAAGCTCAAGCTTCTCTACCAGACTTCGACCAATGCCGTGCGTCAGGACTTCCAGGCGCTGATCAAGCAGTGGTGGTCTGACATCGGTGTGGAAACCGAACTGAAAAACATCGACGCATCGGTGTTCTTCGGCGGCGATCCGGCATCTCCGGACACTTTCCAGAAGTTCTACGCGGACGTTGAAATGTACGCCAACAACTTCGACGGCACCGATCCGGAGCAGTATCTGGGTCAGTACACCTGTGAAAAGGCTCCCCGGCCGGAGACACAGTGGCAGGGCGAGAACATCAACCGGTTCTGCGATCCGGCCTATGATGAACTGGTTGCCGAACTCGGCAAGACCGGCGAAATCTCCAAGCGCGCCGAAATCGCCAAGAAGCTCAACGACATGATCACCAAGGACACGATGACCATCGTACCGCTGGTCGATCGTGGCCGGGTTTCGGCTCATGCCACCAGCCTCGGTGGTGTTGTGCTCAACACCTGGGATTCCGAGCTTTGGAACGTCGCGGACTGGTACCGCGTCAAGTAATGCAGACAATGAATGGTCCCGCTCCGGCGGGGCCATTCCCTTCTCCTGCACATTTCCCTCGCCAAGCTGCTGAACCGAGGCGTCGCCCATGCTGACTTTTACATTCCGACGATTGTTGTTGGCTATACCGACGCTTGTGCTCATCAGTCTGATCATCTTCCTGCTGCTCGACCTTGCACCGGGCGATCCGCTTGCCGACCAGCCGTTGAGCATCCCGCCTGAAGTGCGCCAGAAGATGCGCGACGCGCTGGGTCTCGATTCCCCGGCCTATGTCCGCTACCTGCTTTGGGCAAAACAGTTCTTCTGGGTCGAGCCGCTGGTCTTCGTCGACTGGGTGGCGGGCACCAGTTTCTCCGAAGGCATGCAGCGGATCGTCTCCTGGCAATTCCGCGCACCGGTCTTCGACATCATCATCCAGCGCCTGCCGCAGACCCTGTGGGTTGTCGGACTTGCCTATCTGGTCGGGGTGATGATTGCGCTGCCGATCGGCATCATCTCGGCCTACAAGCAGTATTCCTGGTTCGACCAGATCGGAACCTTCATTTCGATGATCGGTTTCTCGGTACCGCCATTCTTCTCCGGCGTTCTGATGATCGTGTTTTTCGCGATCATGCTGCCCTGGTTCCCGTCGATCTACGACACCACCCTGGTGGTCAACGATTTCGAGAGTTTCGGCCAGCAGATCCGCCAGATGACATTGCCGGTGATGGTGCTGGCGCTGCAGACGACGGCGCAATTGTCGCGCTTCATGCGCGCCTCGATGCTCGACAACCTCAATCATGACTATGTCCGGACAGCGCGGGCCAAGGGCATGACCGAGAAAGTTGTGCTGCTGGTGCATGTGCTGCGCAACTCGATGATCCCGGTGGTCACCGTGATCGCGCTCGGCATCCCGTCAATCTTCGGTGGCGCTATCATCACCGAGCAGATCTTCAAGGTGAACGGACTGGGGCAACTGCTGATCACGGCGATCTACGCGAACGACCTGCCGATGGTGCAGACGCTGGCCTTCATCTTCGCGGTGCTGATCGTGCTGTGCAACCTTATCGCCGACGTGCTCTACGGCCTGCTTGATCCGAGGATCCGCTATGACTGACGCTCCAATGCTGGAACCGGTAAAGCCCGACACCTCGGGACGCTCGCAATGGTGGGATGTCTGGGACCAGTTCAAGACACACAAGGGCGCCTTGTTCGGTGCGGCGGTGTTCCTGTTCATCGTGCTGGCGGTGACCATCGGACCGCTGTTATGGACCATCGAGCCGACCTTCATCGACATCCGTGCCCGCAACTCCGGGCCGTCGCTGGCGCATCCGTTCGGCACCGACCAGCTGGGCCGGGACATCATGGCGCGGATGATGGCGGGCGGACAGGTTTCGATCGCCGTTGGCCTCACCGCAATGCTGATCAGCGTCTTGCTTGGTACCCTGATCGGTGTTGTGTCCGGCTTTTTCAAACGGCTTGACGGCGTCCTGATGGGGCTGACGGACCTGTTCCTGGCGCTGCCGCTGCTGCCGCTGCTCCTCGTCATGGTGATGCTGTTCCGCGAGACCCTGTCGCGCAGCTTCGGACCGGAGATGGGCACCTTCATCCTGATCGTGTCCGCCATCGGCGTGACAAGCTGGATGCAGACCGCACGCATCGTGCGCGGCGAGGTGCTGGCGCTGAAGGAGCGGGAATTCGTGCTTGCCGCGCGCTCTATCGGCACGCCGTCGCGGCGCATGATCCTGCGCCACATCCTGCCCAATGTGCTGTCGCCGATCATGGTGTCGGCCACGCTGGGGATCGCCACCGCCATCATCACCGAATCGGCTCTTTCGTTCCTGGGTCTCGGCTTTCCGCCGGATTTCCCGACCTGGGGCCGGCTGCTGTTTGATGCGATCGACTATCTGCAGCAGTATCCGGAGCGGGTGTTCTGGCCGGGTCTTGCGATCTCGCTGACCGTGCTGAGCGTCAACTATATCGGTGACGGCCTGCGCGACGCGCTCGACCCGCGCATCCGCGGACGCTGACCCCCGGCAACAACTCTACGATCCGACCGGCGCCACATCGACCGACTGATTGCTGGTCTGGCCACCTGCCGTACGCATGGCGCCACGCACCGGCGCGACATCGGCATAGTCACGGCCATAGGCGACAACTATGTGATCGGTGCCGGCAAAAACCGCGTTGGTGGGATCATATTCCACCCAGCCGACACCGGGACCGCACCAGGCCGACACCCAGGCATGCATGGCATCCGCGCCTTCTAGGCGTTCCTGTCCGGGCGGCGGCAGGGTTCGCAGATAGCCGCTGACATAGCCAGCCGGAATCCCGAGGCTTCGGAGCGCAATGATCATGATGTGGGTAAAATCCTGGCAGACGCCGTGACGGGCGGCGAATGCTTCGGCGGCAGGCGTTTCCACCGTCGTGGCGTCCGCGTCAAACCGCATTTCCCGATGCAGGGCGAGGCCCAAATCACTCACGATCTCACCGCATTGCCGATCCGGCCCGGACTGTAACCGAGCCCAATCCGCAATCGCCGGATCTGGCTTCGCATAAGGAGAGGCCGGCAGGAAATGCAGCGGCGTGCGAGGTCCAAGATCGGTCGTCGCATCAAGCGCGTGGCGAAGCGCTCGCAGGTCGACCGAAGCTGCCGCGGGTTCGGCACCTCCGGTGACCTCAACCCTGGCCTTGAGCCGGATCACCACCTTGCTGTGCGGTTCGTTGAAAGCGATATCGCTCAACCGGTTGCCGAAAAAGTCTTCCCGCTCCCGGCGCATTGCTGGTGACGGATCGATCTCGATGCTGCCCGCAATCAGGCGCTGGCGGTCAGGAATGGTCAATGGCATGGCATGCAGGATCTGGCGGGCGCCGGCCGCTGGCGCCTGAAAGGAGTATTCGATGCTGAGCTTGATGTCGTAGAGCATCGTCACTCGAGAAACTGGGTGTGGAGGTCGTTGGTCAACCGTCCGATCGCTTCACGCAGTTCGACCAGCTTGGACTGATCGAGACTTTGCGGCGTGTTGACCGACAGCTCGGCCTGCACACGCAGCACCGCCCGTGAGAGTTCGGAGAGTTGTCCGTTGACATCGGCGCCCGGCAGAAGGCTCACCTGATCGCGGATTTCGTCGATGTGGAAAGCGATCGAGCGCGGGTTGAGCGGATCGAGCGCCAGAAGATCAACCACCGTTTCACGGCTGGCTGCGACAGGATAGCGCCGGCGGTGGGTCATCACGCTGTCACCAACCTCGACGCACAACTCGAAACCGCCATGGGGGCCCGACCACTCCGCAAAGGCCGAGAGCAGGTCGGCCATGGCGATGGCCCGTTCCAGCGACCGGCCGATGGTCAGGAACCTCCAGCCGCTGAAGCGGTACATGTTTTCATGCACCAGACCTGAAAAACCGCTGATCTTGCGCAACAACACGCCCATGGCCGAAGCTGCATCATCGCCCGGCACCACCGTCCTGCGCATGTTGCCGACCGTGCGCTCAAGATCGGCCAGCGACGCCCAGGCGTCGACCGAGAACCGGTCGCGCACCTGGTTGGCGGCGTTGACGGCCATGGCAATGGTCCGCTCGACGGTTGCGGAAACACCCTCGGTGATCTCAAGACCTTCAGCATCAAGATAGGTTTCAAGCCGGCTCATCAGCGGTGTACCGCCGGCCGGCGTTTCGGGAAGCCTGCTCATATAGGCCCGGGTGAGGCGCATCTGACCTTCCGCCCTCTCGACGTAGCGACCGAGCCAGAACAGGTTGTCGGCGGCACGGCTGGGCAACAGCCCTGGCGATGTCCTGACAAAGACTTCGTCGGTGTGGCTGAGCATTGTGTCTTCGGACACCGGCTCGTCGGAAACAACCCAGACATCAGCCACGGTTCCGCCGCTGCGCAAGGACACCGCCGACGGATCCTGGCTTGTTGCCGCCAACCGGGCAAAGCCGCCGGGCATCAGTTTCCAGCCATTGCGGGTCCGTGCCATGAACACGCGGATCCGCATCGGTTTGGGTTCCAGCCTGCCGTCTTCCCAGGCAGGCGTGGTCGACAGCGACACCAGTTCCTGGCCAACCAGATTGCGCCCTTCCTGCTCAAGCCAGGATCCGAGATCGAGGCCGACGCCCGACATGTCTCCCCTGAGAACCGCTCCGGGTTCAGGCTCCAACGGGAGGCGTGTCGAATTGGCCGGACCGATCAGCATTGCAGCGGCATTGGCGCGAACATGGTCCCGCTCGGCCTCACCGCCGCACCACCATGTCGCGATGTTCGGAACCGCAAGCGGCTTGCCGTGCAGAACTTCCGACAGGCGCGGCAGGAAGGCGAGAAAGGCGCGGCTTTCAAGCACGCCAGCGCCAAGGGCATTGATCATTGTGACGCCTTGCGAGCGGACAGCGCCCAGAAGTCCCGGCGTGCCCAGACGCGAACTCGCCTCGAGCTCGAGCGGATCGGACCAGGCCGCATCCAGCCTGCGCCAAAGCACGCTGATCGGCTTCGGGCCCGAAACCGTGCGCACCATCAGCCGCCCGTCATCGACCACCAGATCATCGCCCTCAAGCAGCATCATGCCGAGATAGCGGGCAATGTAGGCGTGCTCGAAATAGGTGTCGTTCATCGGGCCAGGCGTCAGGATCCCTGCCCTGCTGCCATCCTCGCGCCGCATGGCGTTCAGGCCGTCGCGGAAGCTGCGGAAAAAGCCCGCGAGGCGCTCGACATTTGAGCCACTGTAATAGCCAGGAAAGGCGCGGACCGAGGCGACCCGGTTTTCCAGCGCGTAACCGGCGCCCGACGGCGCCTGGGTCCGGTCGCCCAGCACCCACCAGCCGCCATCGGCGCCGCGGCCGATTTCAAAGGCGAGGAAATGCAGGAAGTGACCGGAAGCAGGCTTTACCCCGATAAGCGGACGCAGCCATTCCGGATTGGACGCGATCAGGCCTGCGGGAAGGTGACCCTCCTCAACCAGCCGGTTCTCACCATAGAGATCGGCGACGATCGATTCGAGCAGCTCAGCCCTTTCGGCCAGGCCTTCGCCCAGCGCCTGCCATTCGCTGGCGGGCTGGATCACCGGCACCGGGCTCAGCGGCCAGTCACGCGGGCTTTTCTCCTCGCCGTAATGACGAACGAACACGCCGGCGTCGCGCAGATATTGTGCGCCACGGGCGAAGGCGCGCTCCCGCTCCTCGGGGCTCAAGCCGTCAAGATGGGCAATCAGACTGACCCATTCCGGCCTGACCGTCCCGTCGTCGCGCAGCAGCTCATCGGGCACGCCTGGCAGGGCCGAATAGCCGGTCAGTATGCTTGAGCGGCCCGGGGGCTTGGCCGTTGCTGAACCAGGCACGGATCAGATCCCCGGCTTGCGGCGCAGATCGAGCGTGAAGGGAAACTCGGGGTGCGGTGTTTCCGGCACCGGCGTGGTGGCGCCCGGCGTATGGCCGCGATGTTCGAAACGGGCCAGCCGCCGGGCTTCCGCCTCGTTGCCGTTGACGGGAAACGTATCGTAGCTGCGTCCACCGGGATGGGCGACGTGGTAGACACAACCGCCCAGCGGCTTGCCCGACCATGTGTCGAATATATCGAAGGTAAGCGGCGCATCGACCGGCAGCACCGGATGCAGCGCCAGAGCCGGTTGCCACGCCTTGTAGCGCACGCCGCCAACAGCGGTTCCGGCTTTTCCGGCCTCCGCCAGGGGCACCGGACGACCGTTGCAGGCGACCATGTAGCGAGACGGATCGGCGGTTTCGAGCTTGACCTGCAGACGCTCGACCGAGCTGTCGGTGTAGCGCACGGTGCCGCCAATGGCGCCGGTTTCACCCAGCACATGCCAGGGCTCAAGTGCTTGGCGAAGTTCCAGCCGGACGCCCTCGTAGCTCACCTCGCCACAGAACGGGAAACGGAACTCGGACTGAGCCTCGTACCACTCCGAGCGCAGGTCAAAGCCGTGATCGCGCAAATCCCGCAGCACATCGAGGAAATCCTCCCAGATGAAATGCGGCAGCATGAAACGATCGTTGAGACTGGTGCCCCAGCGGGTGAAGCGCCCCTTGGCCGGGCTCTGCCAGAACCGGGCAATCAGGGCGCGGATCAGCACCTGCTGCGCGAGGCTCATGCGCGGTTCGGGCGGCATTTCGAAACCGCGGAATTCGACCAGGCCGAGGCGACCCGTCGGGCCATCGGGCGAATAGAGCTTGTCGATGCAGATTTCGGCGCGATGGGTGTTGCCGGTGACGTCGGTCAGCAGATTGCGCAGCAGGCGGTCGACGAGCCAGGGCAAGGGCGGATTTCCAGCATCGGGATGCGGGATCTGCTCGAGCGCCATCTCGAGCTCGTAAAGGCCATCGTGACGGGCTTCGTCGATGCGCGGAGCCTGGCTGGTCGGGCCGATGAACAGGCCGGAAAACAGGTAAGACAGGCTCGGGTGCCGCTGCCAGTGCAGGATAAGGCTTGCGAGCAGATCCGGGCGCCTGAGAAACGGGCTGTCGAGCGGGGTTGCACCGCCGACCACCACGTGATTGCCACCGCCGGTGCCGGTATGGCGTCCGTCGATCATGAACTTGTCGGCGCCGAGACGGGTCTGGCGGGCCTCATCATAGACCCCTTCGGTGATCGCCTTGCATTCCTCCCAACTGGTGGCGGGATGCACATTGACTTCGATCACGCCGGGATCGGGTGCAACCCGAATAACGTTGAGGCGTGGGTCATGCGGCGGGCCGTAGCCTTCGATATGGACTTTCAGGCCAAGCCGGTCGGCGGCAACTTCAGCGGCCGAGACCAGTTCGAGATAGTCCTCGACCTTCTCGACCGGCGGCATGAAGACGCACAGCCGGCCATCTCGCGGCTCGACGGAAATCGCGGTGCGCACCGCTCCGTCGAGATCGCCGATGGTCTGCTCGACCCGCTGCTGCGTGGCCTCGGCGGCGGTGAACTGGGCGCGTGCCTGCGACGCAGCATCGGCGGCACGCGAGTCTGCCAAGGCATCATCGAGAGCCTTGCGGGCCGGATCCGGCAGATCGCCTTTGGGTTCTGTCGGATCGGAGGGATTGACGAACGGATAGGAGGACGCCGGGACATGCGGCAGCGAACCGAGCGGCAGGCGGTATCCGACTGGGCTGTCGCCCGGGACAAGAAAGACATGGCCACGCCGTGTCTTCCATTTCTCCGAACGCCAGCCGTGACCGGCGGCCTTGGATTGCCAGCGCTGGACCGGCAGCACGAAACCGGACGGGGTCGCAAGCCCGCGTGAAAACACGGTGGCGATCCGGTGACGCTCCTCGGCGTCTTCAAGCTTCGAATTGTCCGGCGTCACATTGTCGGGAAGGTTGCCTTCCTTGAGGATCCATTCCGCCGGATCCTCGTAAGCCGGAACCACGTGATCGTCTTCTATGCCGAGATTGTCGGCAATCGCGGCGAGAAGATCCTTGGCGGTCTCGGGCGTTGCCTGACCGGTGTCCTTGCCCTCTTCTGCAATGAGTTCGGGATTGAACCAGATCGGCTTTCCGTCGCGCCGCCAATAGAGCGAGAAGGTCCAGCGCGGCAATGTCTCGCCAGGATACCATTTGCCCTGGCCGTAATGCAGGAAGCCTCCCGGTGCGAAACGGTTGCGCAGCCTTCGGATCAGCTTGTCGGCCGCTTCACGTTTCTGCGGCCCGACAGCGGCAGTGTTCCACTCCTCACTTTCAAAATCATCGATCGAAACGAAGGTTGGCTCGCCGCCCATGGTGAGCCTGACGTCACCTTTCTTGAGCTTGGCGTCGATGTCCTTGCCGAGGGCGTCAAGCGCTGCCCAGGATTCCTCGTTGAACGGCTTGGTAATGCGTGGATGCTCGGCCATGCGGTCAACCCGCATGTCAAAGGCAAAGTCGACCTCGGCATAGCTGGCAAGACCCGAAATCGGCGCGGCATTGCGGAAATGCGGCGTGGCGGCCAGCGGAATGTGGCTCTCCCCTGTCAGCAGACCGGAGGTCGGGTCAAGACCGATCCAGCCGGCACCCGGCAGGTAGACCTCGGCCCAGGCATGCAGGTCGGTAAAATCGTGATCCGTGCCGGGAGGGCCGTCAAGCGCCACCAGGTCCGGCTTGAGCTGGATCAGATAACCGGACACAAATCGGGCGGCAAAGCCGAGATGCCTGAGCGCCTGCACGAGAAGCCAGCTGGTGTCGCGGCACGATCCCTTGCCGGTCTCAAATGTTTCCTCCGGCGTCTGCACACCCGGCTCCATGCGGATGACGTAGCCGATTTCGTTGGCAAGCCGCGCATTGAGGCCGACCACGAAATCCACCGTGCCGGTTTCATCGCGCGGGACGGTATCGAGAAAGGCCTGCAGCCGCGGGCCTGCGGGTTCGGGAGTCCGGTAGATGACCAGATCGGGTGCAATGTCCTCCGGATATGAGAACGGCCATTTTTCCGCCGATTCCTCGACGAAGAAATCGAAGGGATTGTAGACGGTCATATCGGCGACCAGATCCACTTCGATCTTCAGTTCCATCACCGGATCGGGGAACACATACCGCGCCATCCAGTTGCCATAGGGGTCCTGCTGGTAATTGACGAAGTGCTGTTTCGGGCTGACCTTGAGCGAGTGCGACACCACCCGTGTTCGGCTGTGCGGCGCCGGCCTGAGCCGGATGACCTGCGGGCCGAGGGAAACCGGACGGTCGTATTTGTAGTGGGTCAGATGATGGACACTTGCCAGAATCGCCATGAGAGATATCCGTTGATCGGGCGGCCTTTCGGCACCCGTCAACATGCATGGCGCGGGCGGTCATGTCCACAGTCGATGATGCGGTGCACACATTAACATCCGCATGCAGACCCCAGCCCGGCAAGGAATCGCGGCCTTTCCGACCGTGAGCGGCCGGACCGCGCGCAACCATGACAAAACAGGCGCACCGGGGCGAGCCGGAACGCCTGTTTTCAAAATTCTGACTGTCCTTGGACAGATCTCAGGCGGCGAGTTCGCCTTCTTCGTCGAGCAACGAGTCCAGGTCCAGATGAGAGATCATCTGCTTGTCCTTGGCGATGATCGACGTGGTCATCCGCTGCACTTCGGTGGCGCCAACTTCGGGCACCGACTGGATTTCATCTTCGGTGACGGTGACCATGTCGGAAACATTGTCGACCAGCAGGCCAACCAGTTGCCCGCGGATGCTGGCAACGATGATTGCCGACCGCTCGGTCGGATCAATCGCTTCAAGACCCAGCCGCAGTGCCATGTCGATGACCGGGATCACCGTTCCACGCAGGTTGATAACACCCAGAACGTGGCTCGGTGCGTGTGCCAGCGGCGTCGCAGGTGCCCAGCCGCGGATTTCCCTGACCGACATGATGTTCACGCTGAACACCTGTTCGCCGAGGAAAAACGAAATAATTTCAAGACCTGAAGTCTTATTGCCGGTTTGCGTCTCGTTCATCTTGTCCTCGCGTCAAGTTGGCCTTTCCGCGACCGGACGCACACGCGCCTTCAGTCTTCCGGACCGGCCTAACCGGTTAATCTGTTTGGAACCCGGCACCTTTCGAAAGAAGGCATGTGCCGTTTGCAGCGCCTGGCCGCGACGGGAAACGCATCATGCATGGGGCCAAACCCCTTCCCATATTCGACTTTAAACATGCTTTCGTTAAGAATACGGAAACAAGTGACCACAGTAAACCACCCGATATTGCACTTTTTCAACCACCATACGGCGATATTCACTCCGGGCAGAGGCTGCGGATCTATCCCGTTCCGTTGCAGATCCGAACTGACTGCATAAACTCTTTCCGTTCATGCGCCGGAAGGGTAGCGACAAAGTCCGAACGCCGGGTCGTTTCGATCCAGGAACTGTCTGAACCGGTCTTCACAAATGTACGGAAGGGAAGTTCCGTGAGCGGCGGGGCCGTGGTGCAGCCGCCGCGCAGGTTGATCGAGAAACTGCCCTGCCCTACAAGTCCCTCCGACTTGTGGCGAAGAATGCGCTCTTGCACATCCCTCATGCGAACGGAATCGAGCCTAGAGAGGCGTCCGACATAGATCCGCTCGCCGCGGAGGGGCGGAGGCATTCCGACAATCTCGGACGAATCCGATATCTGCAGCAAGAACCTCTCATTGACCCTGGGGGCCGCTTCACCCCGGACCTGCCAGGTCATTGCAATCATCGCGTCGCCATCCGCAAGACGGATGGATTGAGGCACACCGAGGCCAGCACCAAGCTCCGCGGGGTTCATTTGCAGGGGATTGAAACCTGCCATTGCGACCAGACCACGGGGGGTCACCGACAGACAGCCGGAAAGCAGCACAACGAGGGGGACCAGCAGAAGGGAACGGATTCGCGCCATTTCATTTTCTCCTTGATTTTTTATTGTTTTACGATAATTTATAGTCCTCATAGTTTATTTTTGGAGAGACGGCAATGGAGTATTCGATGTCAATCAAGGTGACCCGCACAAGCCAGAAGCTGGCGCTGTTGTTGCGGGCGGTGGTGATTCTGGCGCTTGTTGCCGGTCTGGCGCTGCTGGCAGGATCGGTGCTGGCGCCTGAGCTCTGGAAGGGGTGGATACGCAATGTGTATCCGCAAGTCACCGATGTGTCGGAGTGGCAGGTGGTCCTGCTCGCGCTTCTTGCGACGGCGCAACTGGGCCTGACCACGATTGCCTTGTGGTGGCTGGCGCGGATGTTCAGCAGCGTTTCGGGCGAGGAACCGCTCAGCCTCGAGGCCGCCGCGCATATGCGGCGGGCCAGTCGCTGGCTGCTGGCCGCGACACTCTATGCTATGGTGGCGCAGATCCCCGCGAGCCTTGTTGCCAGCCTGAACCAGCCTGAGGGCGCCCGCTTCATTGCCTTGGGCCTGAGCACCAGCCACGCCAGCGGCGTACTTGCCTCGCTTGTGCTTTATGCGGTCGCGAGCATCCAGGAACTCGCAGCGCAAGTGCGCGATGACAACCGGCAGATCGTGTGACCATGGCCATCATCGTTCGCCTCGACGTCATGCTTGCACTGAGAAAGATGCGGTCAAAGGAGCTTGCAGCTCGGATCGGCATTACCGAACAGAACCTGTCGCTGCTGAAATCCGGCAAGGTCAAGGGCATCCGTTTCGAAACGCTGGAACGGATCTGCGCCGAGCTCGACTGCCAGCCCGGTGACCTGCTGACTTTCGAGCCCGAACAAGACCAAGATTGAAACGGCTCGGAATTGCCTAGCTTTTCGGCTTGCGCTTCAAGCCGCCCTTGCCACCTTCGGACCCGGTGTCCGATCTGGCGGCGTCGGACGGCGGACCCTTGCGATGCGGCTTGGCCGGTTTGGCGGCCGCCTTGAAGCCGGGCTTGTCGCGTTTCGGCTTCTTGTCCTTGGCAAAGGCGGGCCGGGAATCGCCGGCATCCGCTCTCGTCTGCTCCCTGACGGGCTTGCCATGTTTCGCAGCCGCCTTGGGTTTGTCGGCCCCTGCTTTCGGCGCGGGCGGCAAATCATCATAGGGCCAGACACCCGGCGTTGCGTTTGCCGGCAGGTCGTCGCGGTCCGAGGGCTTGCGGTCGGCATAGGCGTTCTGGCGCGGTGGACGGTCATCACGCTTCTTGCCACCGGTAAAGGGCCGCTTCTTGGCGTAGTCCGGTTTTGACTTTTCCCGGGGACGTTCATCGGCGGAGGGCCATTCCTCCTTTGGCGCGCGCGCCGGCGCTGCTGCAAACTCGTCGCGGGCCCTGGGCGGACGCGGGGAACGGGCCGGCATCTCGGGCACGCCATCAAGGCGGGTGACGGTGACGTTCTTCTCGATCTTGCGGGTCGGACCAATGGCAGCCTCGAACTTGTCGGCGGCAGCTCCGGAGATTTCCACATGGGTTTCCAGGTCGTGGATCTTGATCGAACCGATTTCGGTCTTGGTGATGTGTCCTGCACGGCAGATCATCGGCAGCAGCCAGCGCGGCTCCGCAGACTGCTTGCGACCGAGCGACAAGGAGAACCACACAGCGTCCTTGAGCGGAACATGTTCACGTGGCGCGCGCTCCGGGTAGGTTCCACCAGGCGCGGAGACCGGTCCCTGCTCGATCAGCTCTTCAGGCGAGGAGCGGCCTGCACGGTGCATGCGCATCAGCGCAACCGCCACTTTCTCCGCGCCGTGCTTCTCGAGAAGGGCCGTCACCATGGCCTTCTCGTCTTCACCGATCTCAGCCTCGAATGACGGATCAGCCATCAGCCGCTCATCATCGCGGGCCAGGATCTCATCCGCCGAAGGCGGGCGCGCCCAGGCAGCGGCAATGCGGGCATCCGAGAGCAGACGTTCGGTGCGGCGGCGGGCATTGTAGGGAACGATCAGCGCCGAAACGCCCTTGCGCCCGGCACGCCCGGTGCGGCCCGACCGGTGCAGCAGAGTTTCCGGTGTCTTCGGAAGGTCTGCGTGAATGACCAGTTCGAGATCGGGCAGATCGAGACCGCGGGCGGCGACATCAGTCGCAACGCAAACCTTGGCCCGGCCATCGCGCAGGGCCTGAAGAGCGTGGGTGCGCTCGTTCTGGCTCAATTCGCCCGACAGCGCGACAACCGAGAAACCACGGTTGGAGAACCGCGCGGTCAGGTGATTGACGGTGGCGCGGGTGCTGCAGAAGACGATGGCATTCTTGGCATCGTAATAGCGCAGGACATTGATGACAGCGTTTTCGCGGTCATTGGGGGCCACCGAAAGCGCCCGGTATTCAATGTCGAGATGCTGTTTCTGGTCACCCGCGGTGGTCACCCGAACCGCCTTGTTCTGGTAGCGCTTGGCAAGATTGGCGATGCCTGATGGCACGGTTGCCGAAAACATCAGCGTGCGGCGCTGGTCCGGCGCGGCATCAAGTATGAACTGCAGATCGTCACGAAAGCCGAGATCCAGCATTTCATCGGCTTCATCGAGCACCACGGCGCGAATGGCCGACAGATCGAGCGACCCGCGTTCGATGTGGTCGCGCAAGCGGCCGGGCGTTCCCACGACGATGTGGGCGCCGCGTTCAAGCGTGCGGCGTTCGGTCATCATGTTCATGCCGCCGACACAGGTGGCGATCCGGGCACCCGCTTCGCCGTACAGCCAGGCCAGTTCGCGCTCGACCTGCAGCGCCAGCTCACGGGTCGGAGCGATGGCGAGCGCCAGGGGCGCCTCGGCCCGTGGCAGCGCTTCCTCGTCTCCCATCAGTGTCGGTCCAAGCGAAATGCCGAAGGCCACCGTCTTGCCGGACCCGGTCTGGGCGGAGACCAGCAGATCGGCATCGCGCAGTTGCGGCGCAAGCACGGCTTCCTGAACCGGAGTGAGTGTTTCATAGCCGCGTTTGGCCAGAGCCCGGGCTATCGCCGGCTGGATGGTCGCAAGGTCTGTCATGTCGGGTCTTTCGGACTTCGTGTTTAGGCCCGCTGGAGCGGGCGCCGGGCGCGGGTCACCGTCGGGCCACGGCTTTCTTTGGGGCCTACATAAAGCACATTGCAGCAAGAAGAAACGGGGCCAGGCAAGAAAGTTGCTTTGAGGTAAATCTGCCTGAGGCCGTTTCCTGTCAACCAGGTTTGTGCTGGGCAGCTTGCGGCTTCAGGAAGAACACTGCCAGCGCGGTCAAGCCGAAGGCGAAGACCGGATAGAACAGGGCATGGTAGAGTGAATCGATGTAGGTCGGGTAATCCGCACCCGGCACAGTTCCCGACATCAGCCGGCCGAAGAACAGCTGGCCCATGACTGCGACGCCCAAGGCTCCCCCCACCTGCTGGAACGATTGCACTCCGCCCGAAGCCGATCCGGCATCACGGTCGGGCACGCTGGACAGCGCGAGCTGGAACAAGGGTGACACGGCCGTTCCCAGACCAAGGCCGGCAATGAGAAATGGCGGCAGGAAGAGGCTTGAATGCACGCTCGTCCCCAGTCCTCCGACAAGGGACTGCAACCAGAGCATGGCGCAGAACAGCATGGCCGAGCCGATGAAAATCCTTTGACGCTGCCAGCGCGGCCCAAGCCTTCCCGACAGCATCGAGGCGAGAAAGACGCCCGCAGAGAAGGGAACCGTGGTCAGACCGGACTGCAGCGGCGTCAGACCGAAACCGGTCTGCAGAAAAACAGCAAACACCATGAAGAAACCGGGAACGGCCGAGAAGAACAGGCTCGCTGTCAGCACACCGCCCATGAAGCTGGCATTTGACATCAAGGTCACCGGCAGGAGCTGTGGGCCGCCCGCATCGGCCTGACGATGCTGCCACCGGACGAAGAGCCATCCCGACGGAATTGCTGCAACCGATAGTGCGAAGATCCAGGCGGGCCAGCCCAGTTCACGTCCCTCGATCAGCGGAAAGACGACCAGGAGCAAGGTCAGCCCTGCAAGCGCGATCCCGCCGATGTCGATGCCGACATCCCGGTTGCCTTCCATGGCCGGAATGTATTTCAGCCCTGCAAGGATGGCGAAGAGGCCGACCGGGATGTTGACCAGGAAGATCGGCCTCCAGCTCAGGCCGAAGATATCGGCATCGATCAGCAACCCGCCGATCAACGGGCCGGAAACGGCGGCCAGACCAGCGGTGACACCGAACAGCGCAAAGGCGAGGCCGCGCTCCTTTGGTGGAAAGATCACTTGCGCAATGGCCAGCGTCTGCGGCGTCATCATCGCTCCGCCGATGCCCTGCAACACACGGGCAGCAATCAGCGTGTTTATCCCGGGAGCCAGACCGCAAAGCGCCGAGGCGATGGTGAAAGCGCCGACACCCAAGAGAAAAATCCTGCGACGGCCAAGCATGTCACCGAGACGGCCGAACGGCAGCAGACCGATCGCGAAGGCCATGATGTAGGCTGCAACGACCCATTCGATCTCGGCGCTGGTGGCACCAAGGCCGGACTGCAGACTGGGCAACGCCACGTTGACGATGGTGACGTCGATCAGGTTCATGAAGCCGGCGATGAGCAAGATCGCCATTGCGATCCAGCGCCGCTCATGATGTTCATGGCGGCTCCCGTCAGTCCTGGCTGCAACGTTCATTGGATCTTTGCTCCGGTTCGGTCAGCAACACCTAGGGCTGATCGCTGAAAAAGGAAAGCCGCCCAGCGACCGCAATGGCACGATGACAGTGCCCGCAAAACAGGATGGCGGCCCTCGAGCACGGGAGGCTGGGGGCCCGCGTCAGACCCTTCGTTGAGAGTGGTGCAATCTTACCGAAATCGTGTCTCAAACCACTGAAAATATTTCCTAAAACAGAGGAGCTGCGACGCGAAACCATATACATGGCGGATGCATCGGGAACCGTTTCAGACGCTGCAGCCCTCGCCACAGCGGGAACCAAGGCGCTTCTGCGGCGTTGGTGTGGCATGAAAAAGATCGCCATCATATCCGCATCTGTCCTCGCTCTGGGCGCGGCTTCCATCGCCGCCGACGCGGACAGCATGCCCGAGCTTTCGGCCGCTGCGAGCATGGCTGTCAAAGCCTCCTTGACGCCGGCAGAAAGCACGATCGCCGCACCGCTTCGCGGCGCCCGGCTTGCGCATCAACCCATCGCGCGCAAGGTGCGCCTTGTCGCCCCCGGCATCGCCTCGGTGAGCTCATGTGACGCTGCGTACTGGCCGTACTACCCGTCAGAATGCCTCAAGCGCGTTGAAACAGCGGGACTTTAAACCATCCTCCGGTTCACGCGACCGGCGCAACCAGCACGCCGAGCCGGCACTCCGCTGACGGTGCCATCTGCTCGCCCCAGAGAGACCTGGTCCGCCATCGGGGCAGTTAGCCCGGTTGTCAGCCGCACAGAATGCTGATTGTTATGCGGCATGGCCTTCACGCTCCGCCAATTGCAGTATTTCGTCGCCGTCGCCGCCCAGGGCACAGTCTCAGGGGCAGCGCAGAACCTGTCGATTTCCCAATCGGCGGTGACCGAAGCGATCAAGGAACTGGAAGGCGACCTCGGGGTGGAGTTGTTCGACCGCCATTCGCGCGGGCTGACCATTACCCACAAAGGCCACCAGTTCCTGCGCCACGCCACCAAGATCCTCTCCGATGTCTCCGACGCGAGACGTACCTTTTCTGATGACAAGGAAAACATCACGGGCACGCTCAATCTCGGTGTGACGTCGCTTGTGGCTGGCTATGTGCTGTCCGACCTGCTGGCGCGCTACCGGCGGGCGTTTCCGGGCGTGACGGTTTCAGCGATCGAGGACAACGGAGACTATCTCGAACATCTGCTGATCGGCGGCGAACTCGATGTGGCAGTGATCGTGATTTCCAATCTGCGCAACCGCATGGCGTTACAGACCGAAATCCTCGAAGTCTCGCCCTATCGGCTGTGGCTGCCGCTGGGCCATCGCCTGTCATCGGCTGAAAGCATCAACGTCTCGGACGTCGCCGAGGAACCGGTGATCATGCTGACGATTGACGAAATCGAGGAAAGTACGGCCAAGCTGCTCAACGCCATCGGATCCCGCCCGAAAATCGCTTTCCGAACGCGCTCGGTCGAAGCGGTGCGCAGCCTTGTCGCTACCGGTGCCGGCGTGGCCCTGCTTCCGGATCTTGTCTACCGGCCCTGGTCGCTTGAAGGCGACCGGATCGAAAGCCGCGATGTATCGGGAAGCCTGCCGATGGTGCAGGTCGGCGTTGCATGGCGGCGCGGCAGCCAGATGACCCAGGCCGCGCGGGACTTCATTGACCTGTCGCAGGCTCAGAGAGCCATCCGGCAACGCTAAGCAGATCAATCCAATGATCAGACCGCTAGGAGACCGGCCGCGATAGCGCGCGCAAGCGCCTGCTCGCGGGTCTGGGCACCAAGCTTTGTTCGCGCATTGCGAAGATGCAGCTCGACGGTAATCGGCCGAATTCCCATCCGGTCCGCGATTTCCTTGGTCCGCAACCCGGCCGCCAGCCATTGCAGGCATTCGGTTTCACGGGGCGAAAGCTCGACCCTTGCCGTCTCGGGGGCCCCGTCTGACTGCGTGAGTTTTTCATGGCTGAAATGCGCGGCGAGGCGGATGACGTCCCCCTGCCGGGCGAAGACCTTCTCGAGTTGATGGCGCGGCATGGTTGATCCCAGGTTCCAGCCCGCAGCGCCCATCGGCCCCTTCACACGGATCATGCAGCTCATGCCCGAGCGAAAACCGGTCTCCGCGGCTTCGCGGATGAAGCCGCGTTCGCGTGGGTCCAGGTAGGAATGCTCCTCAAGATAGTCGACCCCGGTGCCGACCGGCATAAGCGAGGCCGCGCAATAGCGCATGAACGGGTCAATGCGGGCAAGATTGCGCTCGGTGTAATGGGCCATCCAGGCGTCCGGC
This sequence comes from Parahoeflea alexandrii, assembly GCF_024105735.1. Taxonomy (GTDB): domain Bacteria; phylum Pseudomonadota; class Alphaproteobacteria; order Rhizobiales; family Rhizobiaceae; genus Hoeflea; species Hoeflea alexandrii. Next base: position 112,738 of record NZ_JAAAML010000004.1, read on the forward strand.
ATGGTGGCCATCACCCTGTCCCTGTCCGGGCCCATGTCGAGATAGATGATCCGATCGAAACCACAGGCATCAAAAAAGGCGGCGGCGGTTTCCCAAACCGCCGGCGTGCCCTTCGCGGTCTGCATCGATGTCAGGAGGTCTTCCACCGCGTTGGCCTGCATAGACTGCTCCTGTCACACCGGGGCCACACCTAAGGATTTCCATATATTGCCAAGTGGACCAAGCTTGGCAACCATCCGGCGCAAGAAACACAACCGGGTTTGATCATGCTTCGTCATCTCTCTTCGCGATACGGCCTGGGACTGGCCGCCGGCCTCCTGCTGTTGCTGCAACCGCCTGCCAAGGCTCAGGAGGACAGCGCGACCATCCTCGTCTTCGACGGATCGGGATCGATGTGGGCGGAGCTCGAGGGCCGCACCCGTATCGAGGTCGCCCGCGAGGTTCTGGGCGATTATCTTGCCGGGCGTGACATGAGCCGACCACTCGGTGTTGTCGCCTATGGGCACCGAAGACGGGGCGATTGTGGAGATATCGAAACCCTGTTTCCGTCGGGCGTCTACGCGGCGAACGATGTCTCTGCCCGCCTGAACGCGCTCAACCCAAAAGGCAAGACGCCAATCAGCGGCGCACTCCGGGAGGCCGCGCGACAGGTCCCGCGTACGGCCGAGGAGGCCGATATCGTCCTGATCACCGACGGCATCGAAACCTGCGTTCCGGATGTCTGCGCGATTGCGGATGAACTCGCTCAGTCAGGCATCAAGATACGGGCGCACGTGGTTGGTTTCGGGTTGTCGGAAGCCGAGGCGAATACTCTTGCCTGCATCCCGGACAGGACCGGCGGCAAGCTCTTGCGCCCAACGACCGGCGAAGAACTGGCTGACGCGTTGAGACAGACGGAAGCGCAAGCTCCGGTGGAGCAGCCTGCCATTTCTGCGGAGGTTAAGCTGTTCATCCTGCTTGGAAACAACAGCATGCCGGAGCGATACAGCTGGTCGCTCCGGAATGAGGATACCGGCACGGTGACCGAACTTGCGGAACTGACCGGCGATGCGCGGTACTCGCCCTTTGTCCTCGATCTGGACCAGGGCCGCTACACGGCTCTGCTTTCAACCGCCAACGGGGCGGGAGAAACCAGTTTCGAGATCGGGGACCCGGAAGCCAGATCCATCGAAGTGGCTCTGGCGGGTGACCTGCCGGATATCACGCTGATCGATCGAGGGCCTTATCTCGCCGGGCACAATGCCCTTTTCGACCTGACCATCAACCGAGAGGGCCTGAACGTCGGCGGGGCCGATTTCCAGCTGACGCTTTACAAGGCGAAACCCAATGGGGATCCGGATGGCGCAGCCGTCACATGGTCCTATGTCAGCGGGGCTGCCGGACGGAAGTCAAACGCGTTGGCGCTGCCGCCGGAGCCGGGCGAATTCATTGTCACGCTGGAACGTGGCGATGGAACGATCGTCGGGTCCACACGTATCGAAAGCCAGGTGGACCCGGATGTCAGCCTGAGGGTCCCCTCCGTGGTCGCGCCCGGTGCGGACATCACGTTCGAAAGCTTTGGCGGCCAGGGCTCGAGCGATCTTGTCACGGTGCAGAAAGACGGGGCCGACGTCGGATGGGCAACCACGCTGGTAAGCGTGGCCGAGGGCAATCCGCTTATCGCACCGCTAGCGGAGGGAACCTACGACCTCGTCTATGAAATGGGCGATGGCCGCGTGGAAAAGGCCCGGGTCCCGTTTCAGGTCGGGACATTGAATGCCTTGCCGGCGCAACCGGAGCAGCAAACGACATCCGCAAGCCCGCCATCGGGCGAGGTCGAGGCGACGTTCAAAGTCGGAGAGGCGTTTGAGAGCCTTCAGGTGCAATGGTCGGCGATCCCGCTTGATGACAGCCTGCCGCTCGATGCCTGGGCGCCGAGCGACTTCGCGCCGAGCATGAGCGGCTCCTTCCTGCCTGGGCGCTACCGGGTCACGGGCGATGCCGGCGACTTGCAGTTTGCCGGCGATGTCGAGATCACCGCGGAAGGCCCGAATGTGTTCGAGATCGGGCTGGCGCCCGAACCCGGATCTGATCCCGGCGGTCCCCTGACCGAGGAAGGCGCTGCCGAATTGCTCGACCGGCTCGTTCCGAACCGCAAACCTGCCAATTGAGGACGAGACCATGTGGAAGATCTTTCTGGCAACGGCCACCATCGCTTGCGGTGTGGCTTCTCAGGCCATGGCTGAAGAAAAGGCGCTGGTCGCCGAATGCACCGGAAACGGCGCACGCTTCTTTCTCTCCGATCTGACCATTGACGAGGCGTCGGTGGCAGCGGGTACGGAACTTCCATCGGCCTCCGGCGGGATCCTGATCATCGGCGCCGGGCGCAAGCCGGAATGGTCAACGGCCTCCCGCAGGCAGATCGACCGGGAGTGCGGCGGACAGGGACAGGAGGAGGTCGAACTGTTCCCCGGCGGGCTGCAGCCGCGCGACGGGAACTGGCGCACGGTGGTCAAGGCCACGCGCATGGAAGGATGTCCGGAGATGCTGGCAAGCGCGATGGCGGCTCAGAACAAGGGCCCGGAAACGACAACGCGGCGTGTCAGCTTCCCCAAACCTTTCGATCCCAACAAGCTGCCGCGGGATTTCAATCCCGGCCACAGCTGGAGTGCCGCAGGCAACAATCGCTGGACCGCTTCGATCTTCACGCAAGGCATCGATTACGGTGCGGAGGGAGCACAGAAAACGGATGTTCGCCTGACCATGGAACTGGTCTCTGAGACGGAGATCCGCACCTCCGGCTCGGTCAAGATGACACTGCCAAAGTTCGCACAAAAGGTCATGAACATCTCCGGCGACTGCCGCGTGATCACGGATTCGGTTTCGACCTGGATCGGCGACTGAATCGATCAGTGCCTGGAAGCACGCTTTCCACCACTTCATCGTTTCAATGCCGCGGATACAAAGTACAGCCTTGCCAAATCATTTTTATCTAGTATTCTTGATATATTGATTTAATGTGCCCGCGACAGGGATGCACTTCAAGTTCACGATTATCAGAGAAGCGAGAGAACCATGGCAGACAAGGTCTTCAACGTCCTGTTTCTATGCACCGGCAATTCGGCCCGGTCGATCCTTGCGGAAGCGATCATGAACCGGGTCGGACAGGGCCGGTTCAAGGCCTATTCGGCCGGCTCCCAGCCGAAAGGGGAAGTCCATCCCTACACGCTGGATCTGCTTCGGCAGATGAATTTCGACACCGGCTTCGCCCGATCGAAGGACTGGGACGAATTCACCCTGCCCGGCGCGCCGGAACTGGATTTCGTGTTCACCGTCTGCGACAACGCCGCCAACGAAAGCTGCCCGGTCTGGCCCGGTCAACCGATGACCGCCCATTGGGGCGTGCCCGACCCAGCCGCCGCCGAAGGAACGGAAGCCGAGAAGCATCTGGCATTCTCGGAAGCATACCGGATGCTCAATGCAAGGATTTCGATTTTCACCAGCCTGCCATTGCAAAGCATCGATAGGCTTGCATTGCAAAAGCGGCTTGATGCCATTGGCCGGACGTCCGACATGGATGGTGCCGCCTGATCAGTCCTTCGGATTGCAGCCAAGCGGCCTCAATCGCCGCGATACGCACCGACGTGGACTTGCATAGGCTATCGGTTTTTCCGATATCATCATTCTGATAAAAGAATTTGCGGAGTCACACGGGCCGCATCAATCTTGGCTCCCGACGCTGGCTGCCATTTCGGCGGCCACCAACGGTGGGAGCTCAAGCAATGAAAAAGATCTTGAATACATGCACGGCGATGGCGATGGCGCTTTCGGTGATGGCGCCGGGATTGGCATCGGCTGAAATGATGACCGAGGTCGGACCCGGTGAAGGCCAGGTCAACATCGTTGCCTGGGCAGGCTACATCGAGCGCGGGGAAACCGACAAGGCTTTCGACTGGGTGACCAAGTTCGAGGAAGCCTCGGGCTGCAAGGTCAATGTCAAGACCGCCAACACATCCGACGAGATGGTGGCGCTGATGAACGAAGGCGGCTTCGACCTCGTCACCGCATCGGGCGACGCTTCGCTGCGCCTGATCGCAGGCAAGCGGGTCCAGCCGATCAACATCGATCTGATCCCGTCCTGGTCGACGGTCGACGACCGGCTCAAGGACGCGCCCTGGCACACGGTCGACGGCGTGCATTACGGCACACCCTACATGTGGGGCCCGAACGTGCTGATGTACAACACCGAAGTCTTCAAGGAAGCTCCGACTTCCTGGAACGTCGTGTTTGAGGAAATGGATCTCCCGGACGGCCAGAGCAACAAGGGCCGGGTTCAGGCCTATGACGGCCCGATCCACATCGCCGACGCTGCGCAGTACCTGATGTTCCACAAGCCGGAACTCGGCATCAAGAGCCCCTATGAGCTCAACGATGCCCAGTACAAGGAAGCGCTCGACCTGCTTCGGGTGCAGCGCACGCTTGTCGGACGTTACTGGCATGACGCCTTCATCCAGATAGATGACTTCAAGAATGAGGGTGTCGTGGCTTCGGGCACCTGGCCGTTCCAGGTCAACCTCCTGAAAGCCGACAACCAGCCTGTGGCCTCCACCATCCCGCAGGAAGGCGCCACCGGCTGGGCCGACACCACGATGATGCATGTGGACTCCGCCAACCCGAACTGCTCCTACATGTGGATGGAGCATTCGCTGGCCTCCAATCTTCAGTCCGATCTTTCGGTCTGGTTCGGCGCAAACCCTGCCGTTCCCGCAGCCTGCACCGACGGTCGCGGCATGCAGACCGCCGAAGGCTGCACCGCCAACGGACTGGATGATTTCGAGAAGATCAACTTCTGGACCACACCGGTTTCGAAGTGCGAAAGTCAGGGCGAATGCGTTCCCTATTATCGCTGGGTCTCCGATTACATCGGCGTTATCGGCGGCCGCTGATCCGGCGACCGTAAACCGAGCAAACCTCTCCCTCTCCGATCCGGAGAGGGAGACCGGCGCCTCGCCACACCATCGTGATGTACTCTCGTCCGGACCGGTTCCCTCTTGCAGGGCACATCAGGACTGATTTGGAATTTCCATGCCGTATGCTGTCTCATTTCAACAGGTCTCCCGACACTTCGGAACCGTTCGCGCTGTCGACGCCGTCGATCTGGAGATCGAAGCGGGCGAGTTTTTCGCCATGCTCGGGCCGTCGGGATCGGGCAAGACAACATGTCTGCGGCTGATTGCCGGATTTGAGCAGCCAACCTCCGGGCATATCGAGATCTTTGGCGAGACCGCGGAAGGCGTTCCGCCCTACCGGCGCAACGTCAATACCGTGTTCCAGGACTATGCGCTGTTTCCGCATCTCAACGTGGCCGACAATGTCGCCTACGGGCTGATGATCCGCGGCGCCGGCAAGGCCGAACGCACCCGCGAGGCTGAAGCAGCCCTCGAAATGGTCAAGCTGCCCGGTTACGGCGCGCGCAAGCCCGGGCAATTGTCGGGCGGGCAGCGGCAGCGCGTGGCGTTGGCACGGGCCCTGGTCAACAAACCGAAAGTGCTTTTGCTGGACGAACCGCTCGGCGCGCTTGACCTCAAGCTGCGCGAACAGATGCAGGAAGAATTGAAGGTGCTGCAAAAGGCGCTCGGCATCACCTTTGTCTTCGTCACCCACGACCAGGGCGAAGCGCTGTCGATGGCGGACCGGATCGCCGTGTTCAACGAAGGCCGGATCATGCAGACCGGTACACCCGAAGAGATCTACCGCCGCCCCAGGACCCGTTTCGTCGCCGATTTCGTCGGATCCTCCAACGTGCTTTCGCCGCAGCTCACCGAGCGGCTCGCGGGCGTGGCGGAATGGTCGAGCCTCAGGCCCGAAGACATCCGGCTTGGAGACGAAAGCGGACAGGACGCCACCGTTACCGGAACCAGTTTCCTTGGCAGTGCCACCCGCGTTACGCTGGATGTTTCGGGGGAGAAGATCAACGTGCTGCTGCCTTCGGGCGCGCCGGTGCCTTCACAGGGTGAAAGCGTCCGCTTCTCTTGGGACAAGAACGCCCTGCACCTGATGGGAGCCGGGGCATGAGTTCTGCTGCAAGCGCTCCGTCCGCAGCCATGCTGCCCGGGCGCGGCGGTCTCGGCGGGGCGCTGTCGGATGCCTTCTGGCGCAACCCGAAACTGCTGCTGTTCGTCATGCTGACGCCGCCGCTTTTGTGGCTCGGCATCATCTATCTCGGCAGCCTGTTCGCGCTCCTGATCCAGAGCTTCTTTTCGATCGATGAATTCTCCGGTCTTGTGGTGCGCGAGTTCACACTCAAGACCTATGGCGAACTGCTGCGCCCTTCCAATCTCGACATCATTGTCCGCACCGTCACCATGGCAGGGCTGGTGACCATCGCCTCCGCCATCATCGCCTTTCCGATCGCCTATTTCGCCGCCCGCTATGCCAAAGGACGCTGGAAGGCGGTGTTCTATCTCGGCGTGATGCTGCCCCTGTGGTCGAGCTATCTGGTCAAGGTCTATGCCTGGAAGCTGATCCTGGCCAAGGAGGGCATCCTCAGCTGGATCTTCGACAAGCTTCACCTGACCTTCCTGATCGAGGGCTGGCTGGCGCTGCCGGTGGTCGGCGGCAACTCGCTGTCGGTCAGCCTGACGGGCACTTTCCTCGTCTTCGTCTATGTCTGGCTGCCATTCATGATCCTGCCCGTGCAGGCGGCGCTTGAGCGGGTGCCCGGCAATCTGCTCGAAGCCTCCGCCGATCTTGGCGCCTCGCCGCGGCAGACCTTCGTCAACGTCCTGCTGCCGCTGGCGCTGCCGGGAATCATCGCCGGCTCGATCTTCACCTTCTCGCTGACGCTGGGCGATTACATCATCCCGCAGATCATCGGCACATCGCACCGTTTCATCGGCATGGCGGTCTATGCGCACCAGGGGACGGCGGGCAACATTCCGCTGGCCGCAGCCTTCACCGTGGTGCCCGTGGTGATCATGGGGATCTATCTGTGGCTCGCCAAACGCGCGGGAGCCTTCAATGCGCTCTGACAAGCAAAACCGCACCCCGATGGGACTGAAGATCGCGGCAGGCATTGGCCTTGCCTTCCTGCATTTGCCGATCCTGCTGATCTTTCTTTACGCCTTCACCACCGAGGACAAGAGCTACCAGTTCCCGCCCCCCGGGCTTACGCTCAAATGGTTTGCGGTGACCTGGAACCGGCCCGATGTCTGGGAGGCGCTCAGCCTGTCGGTCCGCGTCGCCTCGATTTCGACCGTGGTGGCGCTGGTGCTCGGAACGCTCTGTGCAGCCGCCATCTCGCAGACAAAGTTCTTCGGGCGCGAGGCGATCTCGCTGCTGGTGATCCTGCCGATCGCCCTGCCCGGCATCATCACCGGCATCTCGCTCAGGTCCGCTTTCAACCTCGCCGAGATCCCGTTTTCATTCTGGACCATCGTACTGGGTCACGCGACTTTCTGCGTGGTCGTGGTCTACAACAACGCTGTGGCGCGGTTCCGGCGGGTTTCGGGCTCGCTGATCGAGGCCTCGATGGATCTCGGCGCCGACGGGTTCCAGACTTTCCGCCATGTCATCCTACCCAATATCGGCACGGCGCTGCTGGCTGGCGGCATGCTGGCCTTTGCGCTCAGCTTCGACGAAGTGATCGTCACCACCTTTACCGCCGGGCAGCAAGCCACGCTGCCCATCTGGATGCTTGAGGAACTGGTCAGGCCGCGCCAACGCCCCGTTACCAATGTGGTGGCGATGGTGGTCGTTCTGGTCACCTTCCTGCCTATCCTTGCCGCCTATTACCTGACCCGGGACGGAGACCAGATTTCCGGACAGGGCAAATAACACACGGGAGAGACACCATGGACACCCAAATGCTGATCGGCAACCGCTTCGAAGCCGGGACGGAGGCGGAAGAGAAGATCTTCAATCCGCGCACCGGAGAGACCATTCTCAACCTTCCCGAAGCCTCCTCGATCCAGATCGAGGCCGCGGTCAACGCCGCCGAGAAGGCATTTGCCACATGGTCGAGGACCACGCCTGCGCAACGCTCGGCCTATCTGCTTCAGATAGCCGACCGGATCGAAGCGGAAGCGGACGGGTTCGCAGCGCTTGAGGCGCTCAATTGCGGCAAGCCGATCAATGCCGTCAAGAACGACGAAATCCCGGCCATCGTCGATTGCTACCGGTTCTTCGCCGGCGCCGTGCGCTGCATGCCGGGCCAGGCGGCGGGTGAATACATGGAAGGTCATACCTCGATGATCCGCCGCGATCCTGTCGGCATCATCGCCTCGATCGCACCCTGGAACTATCCGCTGATGATGATGGCGTGGAAGCTGGCACCGGCGATCGGCGGCGGCAACACGGTTGTGTTCAAGCCTTCCGAGCAGACGCCGCTGACGGCGTTGAAGTTTGCCAAGATCCTCGCCGACATCCTGCCCGAAGGCGTCGTCAACGTCGTACTCGGCCGTGGCGAGAGCGTCGGCAACGCGCTGATCAATCATCCCAAGATCAACATGGTCTCGATCACCGGTGACGTCGCCACCGGCAAGAAGGTGCTGCAGGCGGCCGCCAAGTCGGTCAAGCGCACGCATCTGGAACTGGGCGGCAAGGCGCCGGTGATCGTGTTCGACGACGCCGATCTGGATGCGGTTGTCGATGGGCTCCGCGCGTTCGGCTACTACAATGCCGGACAGGACTGCACCGCCGCCTGCCGGATCTATGCGGGTCCGAAAATCTACGACAAGCTCGTCGCCAGCCTGTCGAGCGCGGTGTCGAGCATCAAGTATGACCATGGCGACGACGCCGAAAACGAGATCGGCCCGCTGATCTCGAAGCGCCAGCGTGACCGGGTCGCGAGCTTCGTCGAGCGCGCCTCGGAAATGAAGCACATGGAAATCACCACGGGCGGCAAGCCCGGCGACGGCAACGGCTTCTATTATCAGCCGACCCTGATTGCAGGCGCACTTCAGTCAGACGAGATCGTCCAGCGCGAAGTGTTCGGCCCGGTGGTCTCCGTCACCCGCTTTACCGAGGCAGAGGAAGCAGTCTCCTGGGCGAATGATTCCGAGTATGGCCTCGCCTCCTCGGTCTGGACCAAGGATATTTCCAAGGCGATGACCTGTGCTGCGCGGCTGCAGTATGGCTGCACCTGGATCAACACCCATTTCATGCTGGTCAACGAGATGCCGCATGGCGGCATCAAGCAGTCGGGCTATGGCAAGGACATGTCGCTTTATGCCCTTGAGGATTATACTGCAGTGCGGCATGTAATGATCGCCCACGGCTGAACGGCCGGACACCCGATCCCGGGACGGGCTTGACCGTCCCGGGAGGATGCTGCAAAGCCGCTGGAAGGTGGCCGGAAACCGGGGCCATTTGAAACCGGAGACTTCCATGGCGCATCCGCATTTTGTCATCACCATCGCCTGTGCCGACCAACCAGGCATCGTCGCGGCGATCACCACCGAACTTGCGGCCATTGGCGCCAACATTGCTGAATCAAGCCAGTTCTGGGATCGCCAGACCAACCGGTTTTTCATGCGGATTGCGATCGAAACGCCGGATGGCGTCGATGCCGAGGCGGTCAAGCGGGCGCTGCAGGCGCCGGTGGCGCGGTTCGAGATGCGGCTCGATATCAACACGGTCGCCAAGCGCCCGAAGATCATCATCATGGTGTCGAAATTCGACCATGCGATGCTGCATCTCATCTATCAGATCCGTGTCGGCTGGCTCGATGCCGAAGTGGTCGGCATTGTTTCCAATCACGAGGACAGCCGCCGAACAGCGGAGATCGAGGGAATTCCATTCCACTACTGGCCGGTGACCAAGGAAACCAAAACCGCTCAGGAAGAAAAACTGCTTGATCTCGCCACCAAGAGCGGCGCCGATCTGGTGATCCTGGCGCGCTACATGCAGGTGCTGTCAGACACCCTGTCGCGCCGGCTGTTCGGCAAGGTGATCAACATTCACCACTCCTTTCTGCCGAGCTTCAAGGGGGCCAAGCCCTATCACCAGGCGCACGAACGCGGCGTCAAGCTGATCGGTGCAACGGCGCACTACGTCACCGCCGACCTCGATGAAGGTCCGATCATCGAGCAGGAAACCGAGCGCGTGACGCATGCCATGACCGCGGATGATTTCGTCGCCGCAGGCCGTGACATCGAAGCCCGGGTGCTGGCGCGGGCAGTCAAGATGCACCTTGAATCCCGTGTCATGCTCAACGGTCACAAGACCGTTGTCTTCGGATAAGTGGCGGTGAACTGGGACGACATCAGGGTTTTTCTTGCTGTCGCCCGCTCCGGGCAGATCCTTGCCGCCGCCCGGCGGCTGGGGATTAACCACGCCACCGCCGCGCGCCGGATCACCTCGCTTGAGACCAACCTCGGGGCTCAGCTGGTGGTCCGCCGCACCAATGGCTGCGGGCTGACCGGCGAAGGCGAGGCGTTTCTGGTTCATGCCGAGCGCATGGAAGCCGAGATGCTGGCGGCGCAGGCCAATCTCGGTCGCACCGACAGCGCCATCTCGGGCACGGTGCGGATCGGCGCGCCGGATGGTTTCGGGGTCTCATTCCTGGCGCCCCGGTTGGGCGCACTGATTGCAAGACACCCAGACCTAAGACTGCAACTGGTGCCGGTGCCGCGCAGCTTTTCGCTGCCGCAGCGCGAAGCCGATATCGCGATCACCGTCGAACGTCCGGCGGAAGGACGGCTGGTTGCGCGCAAGCTGGTCGACTACTCACTGTCGCTCTATGCCGCGCGGTCCTACCTGGCCGAACACGGCACGCCTGAGACTGCCGACGATCTCAAGCAGCACCGGCTGATAAGTTACGTCGAGGATCTGATCTTTTCACCTTCGCTACAGTTCACTCGGGAAATCCTGCGCAACTGGACAGCCCAGTTCGAGATATCGAGCGCTACCGGGCAGACCGAGGCCGTGCGCTCGGGCGCGGGCATCGCCGTGCTGCATGACTATATCGCCGGGCTTGATCCCGAGCTGATCCGGGTGCTGCCAGACCATTGCATCGGGCGATCCTACTTCATGGTCTACCATGAGTCAGCCCGCGATCTGGCGCGGGTGCGCACGGTGGCGGATTTTATCTCGACGGTGGCGCAGGAGCACAGGGCATCTTTCTTCCCCGAACGAGGCTGAGCCCATCTGCCTGCAGCCTTGCTCCGATGCCTGAAAAACAAAACGCCTGCCGGGCGGAGCCAGGCAGGCGTTTGTACTTCGTCGTGACGCTCGGACCGGTGCTTGGGAGGAGGATCCCGGCCTAGTCGCCCCGACTACTGCCATGCCGAATTGGGAGGAGGAGGAGTTCGGCGTGGCGTTGATTGATATATGGAACAGTTTATGCTGCATTGCAATAGGAAAATCCGAAAAAATTTATCATCCGATAAACTTGCAGAACTATTTGTAATATATCGTGTTTTCTCAGGCTACAGCCCTTACTTGGCTAGCTCGAATGGAGAAATTATCGCGCCGCAACAAAAAACCGGGGCCTTGGGCCCCGGTTTTGTTCGGTCTGTCAGGCGGTTTGCAGCGCCCCGGGTCCGGGGATCGCGTTGGCGGGACACTTGCCGGCGATGATCATGCCGAGCATGTCATCCTCGCTGACCTCGTCGACCTTCACGGTCCCGACCAATTGTCCGTTCTTCATGACATTGGCCCGGTCACACAGCATCTTGACCTGGTGGATGTCATGGTCGATCAGAAAGATGCCGATGCCTTCCGACTTCAGCTGTTCGATCAGTTCCGCCACCATCTGGGTTTCCTGAACGCCCAACGCCGCGGTCGGCTCATCCATGATCAGGATCCTGGCATTGAAATAGACCGCGCGGGCGATCGCCACCGATTGCCTCTGGCCTCCGGACAGTCCGGCAACAGGCGTATGGAAGCGCCTGAAGTTCGGGTTGAGGCGGGCAAGGATCTTGCGGGTCTCGGCTTCCATCTGGGCGTCATTGACAAAACCGGTCGGGCTCATCAGCTCACGTCCAAGGAAGAGGTTTGACGCCGCGTCCAGATTGTCGGCGAGCGCGAGATACTGGTAGATGGTCTCGATCTGGTAATTGCGCGCGTCGCGCGGATTGTTGATCGTAGCCTTCTCGCCGTTGATGTAGATCTCGCCACTGTCGCGCTGCAGAGCGCCCGACAGCATCTTCATCAGCACCGACTTGCCAGCACCGTTGTGACCGAGCACGCCGACCACTTCACCAGGGTAGAGGTCGATGGTGACGTGATCGACAGCCTTGATGCCGCCGAACGACTTCACCATGTCACGCATTTCAACAAGTGGTGCGGTCATGTCCTGTCTCCCGTGCGTCGGCGGTAGAGGATATCGATGAAGACGGCGAGAACAAGGACGGAACCCACGACCATGTTCTGATAGGGCGCGTCGACACCCACCATTGCCATGCCCGATTGCAGGCTCTGCATGATCAGGGCACCCAGCACGGCGCCATATATCGTGCCCATACCGCCCGCCAGCGCGGTACCGCCGATCACGGCTGCCGCGATCACCCGCAACTCGTCGAGCGTGCCGATGTCGTTGGAATGGAAGGTCTGGCGCGACGAGGCGACAATGGCCGAGATGGCGCACAGCATGCCCATGATGGCGAAGACCTTGACCGTCAGCAGACGGGTGTTGATACCCGCCAGAGCCGCGGCTTCCGGATTGCCGCCGGTGGCAAAGATGTAGCGTCCCAGCCGGGTGCGCCGCGCAACGATGGTCATGACGATGACGATAAGGATCAACAACAGGACAGATATCGGGATACCATACCCTGCGATCGTGCCCTCGGGCAGGATCTCGCCTCGGGCCTCGTAGATACGCTGCAAGCGTGCAGTGGGGATTTCATAGGCATTGAGAATCGCGACAAAGCCGATGATCGTAGCCGCTATGATTGCGCCTATGAGCGCTTCCGCCCACACCGGCTTGACCGGAAACTCGTGCGCCACCCGGGTACGCCGGGACTGGATAAGCGCGTAGAGCGAGCCAATGATGGCAACGACGGCGAAAATCCAGCTCCAGGTCTCCCCGAGCGTTCCGTTGATGCCGCCAAACAACTGAAAATTCTCATCCAGCGGTCCGATGGTCTGCCCTTTGGTCAGGTGCCAGGCAACGTTTCGCCAGACGAGGAAACCACCGAGCGTGACGATAAAGGCCGGGATGGCCAGATAGCCGATCAGCCAGCCCTGGAAGGCGCCAATGAGCAGGCCTGTCAGGATGCCAACAACAACTGCGATTGGCATGGTGGCGGGATTGTTGAGACCAAAACCGAGCCAGTCGGGAACGAACCAGGTCTGGGTCATCGCCATCATCGCCGAGCAGGTCGCCAACAGCGACCCCACTGACAAATCGATGTTGCGTGTGACGATCACGAACACCATGCCGGTCGCCATGATGGCAACAGAGGCGGTCTGGATCGTGAGATTGAAGAGGTTCCGCGGGGTCATGAAACGCCCCTCGGTGAGGAAATTGAAGACAAGGCATATCACCACGAAAGCGCCGATCATGCCGAGCAGACGTGTGTCAATTTCCAGGGCGGAGAAGAAGTTTCGCGGCTTCGGCGGCGCGCTCGCAGCAGGGGGCGTATCGGTCATGGCCGTCTTCCGGATAGATGCAAAGATGCGCCCCCACCCCGAAGGATGGGGACACTGTTCACAATTCAAGCGACTGAGGTCGAACCCTTAGTTGCAGGGAGCAGGACCACCGGAGACGCCCTGGCACAGATCTTCCTTGCTGATCCAGCCAGCGTCGACAACCGTGGCGAGGTTGTCCTTGGTGATCGGAACCGGTGCGAGGAACATCGCGGTCATCGTGGTGCCGGAAGGCGAGGTCCATTCGGAAGCGCCGTCGATGTCGGCCATGGCGGTGCCGCTGGCCAACTGGGCAGCGATTTCACCGGCAGCCTTGCCGAGCGCACGGGCATCCTTCCAGACGCTGACGGTCTGCGTGCCCTTGGCAACGCGGTTGAGGGCGGCATGGTCACCGTCCTGGCCCGAGACCGGAATGCCTTCCATGCCCTGCGCCGTCAGCGCAGCCACTGCACCGCCGGCGGTGCCGTCGTTGGAGGCCACAACAGCGTCGACCTTGTTGTCTTCGGCAGTCAGGATCTGCTCCATGTTGCGCTGCGCGTTGGCCGGAAGCCAACCGTCGGTGTAGGCCTCGCCCACGATGGTGATATCGCCGGCATCGATGGCCGACTGCAGGACCTCCTGCTGGCCGCCACGAAGGAAGTCTGCGTTCGGATCGGTGGGCGAACCCTTGATCATCACGTAGTTACCCTTCGGCGCAGCGGCGAGCACCGCACGGGCCTGCATGCGGCCAACCTCGACATTGTCGAAGGTCAGATAGAAGGCACGGCTGTCCTCGATGAGACGGTCGTAGGCGATGACCGGCACATTTTCGTCGGCGGCCGCCTGGACGGCGGGAATGATCGCCTGGGTGTCCTGCGCCAGAACGATGAGCGCATCGACGCCCTGGGCCATCAGGCTTTCAATATCCGAAAGCTGCTTTGCGGCAGACGATTGCGCGTCGGTGGAGACATAGGTGTCGCCAGCCGCTTCGATCGCGGCCTTCATTGCTGCCTCGTCAGTTTTCCAGCGCTCTTCCTGGAAGTTCGACCAGGATACGCCAATCACCATGTCCTTCGCGAAAGCGGCTGTGGACATGGTCAGAGCAAGGGCCGATCCGGCCAGAAGATGGATAATCGATTTCATGTAGTCCTCCCAAAAAATTCACATCGGATGGAGTGTTCCAGTCCGGTCACTGTTCAACTGCACGACCCGCAGCTCGGTGGCGAGCTTTTTCTCGACAGTCGAGAAAATTAATGTCAGGCTTCACTCAGGCTGTCAACACGGGCAAGACAAGCGCCGGACCCGCCCGATCGAGACCGCACTGCCTGCAACGGCATCGCCTGCAAGGGGAAAACCCTGGCGAAGCTGAAGACAGGCAAACCGGCGGCCGGTATCATGGGTCAAGAGCCGGAATGACAAGGGAGGCGTGGGAGGAACGGCCGGGAGAGCCTGTCCCTCATGCAGTGAGGAACGGAAGTGGATTTGCAGCAATGAATTGGCGGCAGCGAAAATGCTGACGAAGTCGAGCACCGAGCTCATCCGCCAGCAAAACCGCGCCCGCATCCTTGCGGCGTTGCGACGCAAGAACGGACAGTCGCATACCGAGCTTGCCATCGAGACCGGGCTCGCCTCGGCAACGGTGACCGCCATCACGCAGGAACTGGAGAACGAGAACGTCATCGAGCGCACGGTGGCGGCTCCTGCCGGTGGACGCGGCCGGCCGCGAATCCTTTTCAAGCAGCGCCGCTCGGCGGCCTATGCCGCCTTTGTCCGGATATCGTCCGATGTGCTGCAGTATTCGATGGTCGACTATTCAGGCACCCTGATCTACCGCATCGAGGAAAAGCGCGACAATGCCGGGCAGAAGGTGGATGCATTTGCCGCCGACATCCGGGCTGCTCTCGGACGGCTCGCGGAGAAATCCCGGATCCCGAATCATGCATTGAAAGCCATCTCGATCTCGTCGAAGGGTCTCGTCGCCGACGACAACAGGACGCTGCTGTGGTCTTCGGTCCTGGGCAGCCAGCAGATCGACATGCACAAGACGCTCGAGCCCGACTGGCAAGCCACGATCACGCTCAGCCACGAGAGCCTGCTGGTGGCCAGCGCGCTGCACACCTCGCTCAGCCGCAAGGCGGGCAAGCCTATCCCACGGCTGGCTGCCCTGTCGCTCGGCCATTCGATCGGTCTTGGAGTGGTGCATGCCGACGGCTATGAATCTCCGCGGGCCCGGGCTCCGGGCTTCGGACACATGATACACAGCCATGGCGGCGCACTTTGCCGCTGCGGTTCGCAAGGCTGCATCGAGGCCTATGCCGGCTCCTACGCCATCCTGCGCGCAGCCTTCAGGGTTCCGCCAAACACCTTGCCGGCGCATTTCGTACCCTTTGTCGAAATCGAGAGGATCGCGGTGCTTGCGCGCGGCGGCGACCGCATGGCCAAGACCGCCTTTCGCGACGCCGGCACGGCCATCGGCAACGGGCTGGCACGGCTGATCAGTCTTCACGGCAAGATGCCGATCGTCTTCACCGGCCCGGGCGTCCGGTTCTTTGACCTCATGCGGCCCGGAATCGACGAAGGCCTTTCCGCCTCGCTCGGTGTTCAGATCGAAGGCCCGCCCGAAATGTCGGCCTCGCCAGATGAAGAACGCCTCGTCTTCGAAGGCCACCTCAATCATACCATGTCGGCGATCGACCGTGACGTGATCGCACCCAAGATCCTTGCTCAGGGAGGAACAGCATGAATCACCGGGCTCAAAGAACGCGCTGGAGCTGCCGGATCGCAGCCGTCGCGGTCCTGCAAGTGGGACTGGCTGCAGCGGCGGTGGCCGCCGACGAGCCATGGGCGGAGCGAACACGGGCTCTCGGCGCCACGGAGACGATGCCGAGCGGCCCGCTTTCAAAGGACCAGCTCGAGGTTCTGACAAATACCGGCAAGGACCTGTTCGAAGCGCATTTCACCACGCTTGACGGTGTCGGCCGGCCTGAGGCGACACAGGCGATCGATCCGACACGACGCAGGCATCCGCGCGAGCAGGTGTTTTTTAGAACCGCAGGCCCCGACGCGGGATCCTGTGCCGCCTGCCACAACCAGCCTGCCATCGGCGGCTCCGGCGACTTTGTTGCCAACGTGTTTGCCTCTGAAGGTTTTGAAAGCGCGGATTTCGATTCGCTCGACCCGCAGTTTTCCAGTGAGCGGGGCACCAACCATCTCTTCGGCGCGGGGCTGGTGGAGCTGCTGGCCCGCGAAATGAGCGATGAGCTGCAGTCGATCCGGACCCGGGCGCTTTCGGAAGCACGGTCCAGCGGCACGACGGTCCGGTTGCCGCTGGAAGCCAAGGGTGTCGATTTTGGACATGTATCGGCGGATCCGGACGGGTCGGTCAATCTCGACGAACTCGATGGCATCGACACCGACCTTGTCATCCGCCCTTTCACGCAGAAGGGGGTAATGACATCGCTGAGGCAGTTCACCATCAACGCGCTCAACCACCATCACGGCATGCAGGCAGACGAACGTTTCGGCCCTCGCTGGACGGGGTCGGATGACTTTGATGGCGACGGCAAATCGGCGGAGATTTCCTCCGCCGATGTCTCCGCTCTCGTGGCCTGGCAAGCGACATTGCCGGCGCCGGTTCAGTTGATCCCCGCAGCCAGCGGCTGGGCCGAAGCCGCGGCGCAGGGAGAAACAAGCTTTTCCGATTTCGGATGCACATCCTGCCACCGCCCTGCCCTGCCGCTGGAGACACTCTCCTTTACCGATCCGGGGCCCTTCGATCAGGCCGGCACGCTCAATGACGGCCAGGTCAGCGCCAGTGCGATCTACGACATTGCGCTGCTGGACTGGGCCAAAAGCCTTCCCCGCGATGAGGACGACCGGGTGCTGGTGCCGCTGTTTGGCGATCTGAAGCGGCACATGATGACCGACAACCAGATCGATGTGTTAGGCAATGAACTGCTTTCACAGCGTTTCGTCGACCGCAACATCTTCATGACGGCGGAGCTGTGGGGCGTGGGCTCCACACAGCCTTACGGACACCGCAATGATTTCACCACGCTTGACGAGATCATCCTCGCCCATGGCGGCAATGGCCGGGAGGCCCGCGATGCCTATGCCGCGGCATCGGAATCGGAGAAATCAGCCTTGATCGCCTTTCTCAAGACCCTGGTGATTGTCCCATGACGACCATCTCTCCCCTGCTCGCCATCAGCGCGGTGTGGCTCGCGGCCCTTGGCCAATCCGCGAGCGCCCAGACAGCCTTTACCGCCGACGTGCCGACCCTTCATGAGGAGGCGGCAAGCGCGGGCATCGATCAAAGCTACACCGGCGGATGGGAGTTTTTTGTCGGCGGGGGTGCGGCGAGTTTCGATTGCAACGGGGACCGCCTTCCCGATCTGCTGATTGCCGGCGGGTCCGCACCAGCGAAGTTCTTCGTCAACGAAAGTATGACCGGCGGCGCGCTGGCGTTCAAACCGATGCAAACAGGATTGAAGGCGGAGGATCTCACCGGTGTGCTGGGAGCCTATCCGCTCGATATCGACAATGACCGGCATACGGACCTGGTGCTGCTGCGGCTCGGGCGCAACCTGGTGCTCAAGGGCGGCCCCGATTGCAGTTTCGAGAAAGCCAACAGGAGCTTCTCGATCGACGGGGGCCGGGCGTGGTCGACCGGCATGTCGGCAATATGGGAAAAGGGCAACCGTTTTCCGACCATCGCGATCGGCAATTATGTGGATCGCTCGGCACCGGGAACCCCGTTCGGGACCTGCGAACCCAACCAGCTGCTTCGACCACACCCAGGCGACGTGCCCGACTACTCGGATGCCCTGAGGCTAGAGCCCGGTCACTGTGCGCTATCGCTGCTGTTTACAGACTGGAACCGCTCGGGCGAGCCCGATCTGAGGATCACCAATGACCGGCAATATTACCGCGGTGGACAGGAACAGCTTTGGGAAATGAACCAGGGCCGACCACCGCGGCTCTACACCGCCTCGCAGGGCTGGCAGAGGCTGACCGTATGGGGCATGGGAATCGCCGAAACGGATTTTGATGCCGATGGTCTGCCCGAATATGCGCTGACCTCGATGGGCGACACAAAGTTGCAGAAGCTTGACGAGGAAGCCGGCGAGGATCGGCCGACATATCGCGACATCGCGTTCGAAAAGGGTGCCACCGCCCACCGGCCCTATGCCGGCGGGGATTCGAAACCCTCAACCGGCTGGCACAGCGAGTTTGCCGATTTCAACAATGACACCAAGACCGATCTCTTCATTGCCAAGGGCAATGTGCAGGCGATGCCCGATTTCGCCAGTTTCGACCCGGACAATCTCTTGCTGGGCGGGTTTGACGACACGTTCCACGAAAAAGGTATGGAGGCCGGTATCGCCCTGAACACCCGAGGCCGTGGTGCGATCGTCGAAGATTTCAACATGGACGGCATGCTGGATCTGCTTGTGGTCAACCGGGAGCATCCGGCAAGTCTTTTCCGTAACCTGGGCGTGGCAACGGACTGGGGGCAGCGGGCGCTCGGCAACTGGATCAAGATCGAACTCGACAACGGCAAGATCAATCCGTCCGCCGTCGGATCGCTGATCTCGGTGCGCACCGGGACGCGCACCCAGACCCGCAGGATCCAGATCGGCGGCGGGCATGCTTCGGGGCAAACCGGTTTCGTCCATCTGGGCCTGGGCGTCTCCGAACGCGCAACCATCCGGGTGCAATGGCCGGACGGCGAGTGGAGCCATCCCTACCGGGTCTTCGCCAATCAGCATGTAAGGATCATCCGCGGGGAGGCCAATGCGCGCTACTGGTACCCGGTGGCACAGTAGCGCCGGCGCAGTCTGGCAAAAACCTGACGCCAGGCAATCAGTCTATGAAGCCAAAGCGCAGGCCGTGAGCTACGGCCTGGGTCCTGTTGACGGCATTGAACTTGCGGGCCGCATTGTTGAGGTAGTGGTTGACCGTGTGTTCCGAGAGGTTGAGAATCTGCGCGATTTCGATCGAGGTCTTGCCGACCGAGGTCCAGACGAGACACTCCCGCTCGCGCTCGGTCAGTGGAGAATCGGGTTTCGGCGGCCTTGCCGAAACG
The DNA here is from genome assembly GCF_024105735.1 of Parahoeflea alexandrii. Classification (GTDB taxonomy): domain Bacteria; phylum Pseudomonadota; class Alphaproteobacteria; order Rhizobiales; family Rhizobiaceae; genus Hoeflea; species Hoeflea alexandrii. Next base: position 132,374 of record NZ_JAAAML010000004.1, read on the forward strand.
TGACGCAGTTTCTCGTGCAGCAGCTGGCCATAGTGCGACAGTTCTGCGGCTTCCACAAAGCTCAGGGGCGCCCGCTTGCCGATGAACAGAAGCGCGGCCGGGCCATGATCCGGATGATAGACAGGAACGACAAATGAGCACTCAAGACCGTAGCTGGCCGCCACGCGTTCGGCAAAATCCTTGAAGTTAGCCGGGACAGTCTGGTCCGGTTGATCGAGCCTGAACTCGAAAGGTGCACTGAACTGGCGAAGAACGCCAGTCAGCGGATTGCTTGGCGGCGGCTGGCTGGCATCCTGTTTCTGCACCATTTCGGACGGTGCTGAGGTGATGACAATTGCTTCAGCGAAGGTTTTGACCTCTGCCGAAGGACTGCCGGCCACAAAAAAATACTGGTAGCCAAACCCCTTGGTGACTTCGCGCAGAAGCCTGAGGACGTCGAACTGTGTCTCGCAGTTCACCACCTGATCACTCAGGCTAAAATCACCCATTTTCTTGTGACCATCAACGGTCATACGTGGCACAGTCCCAGCATACAGACCTTTGACAAGGAAAGAGGATGGCTCTTCGCGGAATTATGCTCGCCTGCAAAGCCGTCGATTATCACTGTAGCCCCCCAATTCATGCGCTTGTTAAAACAACCTTTCATTGAGAAAGAACCCGACAAGCAATTCGGCTTTGATAGACCCGCATCTGCCAAACTTTATTTAAGACTATACTAAATTCATTCATATGCAAAACGCCTAATTGGCAATAATTTGAGGTTGTCTGAACTCCCCTGATGGCGCTAGTGTTTGTGGCTGGACGAGGAGAAAATCCAAAGGGGATCATATGCTTGGAATGATGCAGGAATGGCCGCTTCTGTGCCACAAGGTCATCGATCATGCGGCAATTTATCACGGCCAGAGAGAAGTCGTATCCCGCTCGATCGAAGGGCCATTTCACCGCACGAACTACGCCGAAATCCGCGCCCGCTCGCTGAAGCTGGCGCAGCGCCTGAAACGTGATGGTTGCGGTGTCGGCGACCGGATCGCGACCATGGCCTGGAACACCTGGCGGCATCTGGAAACCTGGTACGGGATCCTCGGGATCGGAGCGGTCTACCATACGCTCAATCCGCGCCTGTTTCCCGACCAGATCGCCTGGATCATGAATGATGCCGAAGACAAGATGCTCTTCGTCGACCTGACATTCGTCAAGCTGGTCGAGATGATCGCGCCAAAGGTTCCGAGCCTGGAACGCGTGGTGATCCTGACCGACGATGCGCATATGCCCGAAACATCGCTCAAGAACGCGGTGTCTTACGAAAGCTACCTCGCGGAAGCCGACGGCGATTTCACCTGGGCGGAGTTCGACGAACGGACCGCGGCCGGGATGTGCTACACGTCGGGGACCACCGGTGATCCGAAGGGCGTGGTGTATTCGCATCGCTCCAACGTCCTGCATGCGATGGCAGCGCTCCAGCCGGACATGCTCAACCTCGCATCTCGCGACCGGCTGATGCCGGTTGTTCCGCTGTTTCACGCCAATGGCTGGTCGACGGCCTTCTCGGGCCCCATGTGCGGCTGCTCGATGATCATGCCTGGCGCGGGCATGGACGGGGCCTCGATCTACGAGATCCTCACACAGGAAAAAGTGACGATCACGGCCGCCGTGCCCACGGTCTGGCTGATGCTGCTGCAGCACATGGAAAAACAAGGCGGCAACCTTCCGGAGCTATCGCGGGTGGTGATCGGCGGGTCGGCCTGCCCGCGCGCCATCACCAAGGCCTTCCAGGACGATTACGGCGTCGAGGTCATTCATGCCTGGGGCATGACCGAGATGAGCCCACTGGGGACCCTGTGTTCCATCAAGCCGGAATACAGCCATCTTGCCGGTGACGAAAAGCTCGACCTTCAGGCCAAGCAGGGCCACCCGCCGTTCACCGTGGAAATGAAGATCACCGATGACGAGAACAACGAGCTGCCGTGGGACGGCAAGACCTTCGGCAGGCTCAAGGTTCGCGGACCGGCGGTCTCGTCCTCTTATTACAAGGGCCGCGGGGCCGAGCAGTTCGACACGGAGGGCTGGTTCGACACCGGCGACGTCGCCCATGTCGATCCCTACGGCTACATGCAGATCACAGATCGCGCCAAGGACGTCATCAAGTCCGGCGGCGAATGGATATCCTCGATCGACATCGAGAACCTCGCGGTGGGACATGCAGATGTTGCCGAGGCCGCGGTGATCGGTGTCGCCCACCCGAAATGGGACGAACGGCCGCTGCTGGTTGTTGTTGTCAAGGAAGGACGCTCGCCAAGCAAGCAATCCATTCTCGAATTCCTGGAAGGTAAGATCGCCAAATGGTGGATGCCGGACGACGTGATGTTCATTGACGAAATCCCGCACACGGCAACCGGCAAGATCCAGAAAACGGCCTTGCGCGAGACGCTCAAGGATTACCGCCTGCCGACCGCCTGAGCGCTGAACCGGTCGCGGCGAACGAAAAAGGCCCGGACGCCTGGCGCGTCCGGGCCTTTGTCGTTCGCCGCCGGGGGAAAAATCAGCGCAAGCGCGCGCCCGTTCCGGCATCAAACAGGAAGGCTCGTTCCGGATTGAAGCCGGTCTCAAGGACTTCGCCTTCCCGGACATTCCGGTTTTCACGAATTTCGATGGTGAGCGGCAGTTCCATTTCGGACCGTGAATAGGCAAAGGACGACCCACCCAGGTGCTCGATGACATCAATCGGCATCGAGACCTGAACGCTGCCGGCGGCATCAAAATGTTCCGGGCGAATGCCGAGCTGCAATTGCGTTCCCGGCTTGGGATGTGTGCCGCGAATTGCCATCGGCACCTCGATGCCATCAAGATCATCAAGCCGTACCGTCAGCGTTTCGCCATCGGAGGCAACGACCGAAGCGGGAAGAAAATTCATCCGCGGCGAGCCGATGAAGCCGGCAACGAAGGCATTGTCGGGATCATCGTAAAGCGCGAGCGGCGAGCCGACCTGCTCGATGACGCCGGCACGCAGCACGACAATCTTGTCGGCCAGCGTCATGGCCTCGACCTGGTCGTGCGTCACATAGATCATGGTGGCGCCGAGCTCCTTGTGCAGCTTGGCAATTTCGAGCCGCATCTGCACCCGGAGTTCGGCATCGAGATTGGACAAGGGCTCATCGAAGAGGAAGACTTCGGGTTGCCGGACGATGGCGCGGCCGATGGCGACGCGCTGGCGCTGGCCACCCGACAGGGCTTTCGGCTTGCGCTGCAGCAGCGGTTCAAGATGCAGGATGGACGCGGCGCGGCTGACCCGTTCTTTGATTTCACTCGCCGGATGACCTGTCATCTTCAGGCCGAAGCCCATGTTTTCCTCGACCGTCATGTGCGGGTAGAGCGCATAGGACTGGAAAACCATGGCGACACCGCGGTCTGCCGGCTCGACATTGGTAACGTCCTTGCCGCCGATGGACAGACTGCCGCCGGTGGTTGCTTCCAGCCCGGCGACCAGCCTGAGCAAGGTGGACTTGCCGCAGCCGGAGGGGCCGACAAACACGGTGAATTCTCCATCATCGACGGTCAGATCAACACCGTGTATGACGTCAACGCTGCCAAAGGACTTCTTCACTTGATGCAGTTCAAGACCTGCCATGACATTCCCTCTTCCAATCCCGGCTTGGCCGGTTCCCGGTGATCCTGCGGTCACCGCCTCCACATTCAGGTGCGCGGACCCAGCCGTGCGCCCATATCTTCCATGATCGCGCCTGCCGCGTTGCGCACCAGCACCGCCCAGCTTTCAAGCAGCTCCGGAGAAATCCGGTAGGCCGGACCGGTCACCGACAGCCCGCCGACGAAACCTCGATCTTCCGAATAGATTGGCGCGGCGACACAGCGGATGCCGGGTTCGTGCTCTTCCCGGTCATAGGCGTTGCCGCTGGCGCGGATTTCCCCGATTTCTCGGATCAGTTCCTCGGGCGTGGCGAGCGTGCTGTCGGTGAAGCGGTGGAACTTGATGCTCGCCACGACTGCCTTTAGCTCCGGATCGGGCAAAGCCGACAAACCGGCCTTTCCGACACCGGTGCAATAGACCGGCGAAGCGTTGCCGATCTGCGAATACATCCGCACCGCCTGGCGGCTTTCGACCTTGTCCAGATAGATCACCTCGTTGCCCCGAAGCACACCCAGATGCACGGTTTCGCCGGTGAGATCGTGGAGGTTGCGAAGATGCGGCTCGGCAATGGCGCGGAACTGGTTGCCGGCCCAAGCCCTGGCGGCAAACTTGAGCAGGCGGATGCCGACGGAATAGGAATGATCGCGACCGAGCGAAAGCAGGCCTTCCTCCACCAGATTGGAGAGTTGACGATGCAGGGTGCCGCGCGGTTGGTTGGAGACCGCCAGAATATCGGTAAACCGCATTGGCTGATCAGCAGAAGCGACAATATCGAGCACGGCTATGGCCTTGCCGAGGGTGCCCGTGTCGGCGTGCTTGCGTCCGCTCGCGGTCTCATCAACTTGCGGCGGGGCCTCAACAGCCTCGTCTCCCGGATTGTCCAAAACCCCTCCCCTCTCCACCCTGCGGCCCGGTCACACGGTGCGCCGCAAAACGGTCGTTTGTTCAAACGGTTGGCTCTCCCAAAACCAAACACTTGCATTTCATCTTGCCGGTCAACGAGCGAATGCCGCGCTTTTCCAGCTTGACAACTTCTACACCATAGATCGATAATTCTAAATAGTCAAATTGAGTTCCAAATAATGGAACATCAATTGATGCTGCCGGGGTGGTCTTGGAGGATTGCCCGCCCGGCAGGTGTAGAGATCCCGCCTTGACGGGATACACCGAGGGAACGGCAGGTTCGTCAACAACCGGGAGGATCACGCAATGAAGCTTTCACGCAAATCCGCGCTCCTCGGCACGGCTGCATTTGCCCTGATGGCAACGCAGGCTGTGGCCGAGCAACGCACACTGAAATATTACGCCGATTTCGATCCGGCGCCGCTGGCCGCCTTCGAGGCCGCGATCGCCGAATTCGAAGCCGCCAATCCTGACATCGACGTCGTGCTGCAGAATTTCGACCACGAAGGATACAAGACGGCGATCCGCAACTTCCTGTCGGCGGATTCTCCGGACCTTGCCAACTGGTATGCCGGCAACCGCATGGCGCCCTTCGTCAATGCCGGCCAGTTCATGGACATCACCGACGTATGGACCGACAACAATCTCGGCGAAAGCCTGGCTTCGGCCAAGGGCTCGATGACCATCGACGGCAAGCAGTGGGGCGTGCCCTACACCTATTACCAGTGGGGCATCTACTACAACAAGGACGCCTACAAGCAGGCCGGTGTCGAAGTGCCGAAAACCTGGGCCGAGTTCATCGACAATTGCGCCAAGTTCAAGGAAGCCGGCATCGACTGCGTGACCACCGGCACCAAGGCGCTGTGGCCCGGAGCCGGCATCTTCGACTACATGAATCTGCGCACCAACGGCTATGACTTCCACATGGAACTGACCGCCGGCAAGGTGGCCTGGACCGATGACCGGGTGAAGAATACCTTTGCCGAGTGGGCCAAGCTGGTCGAACCCGGCTACGTAACCGCCAACCACGCAGCGCTTGACTGGCAGGATGCCGCATCGCTGCTGATCCAGGGCAAAGCCGCGAACTATGTCATGGGCAACTTCGCCGTGGCCGTGTTCAAGGATGGCGGCATGACCAACGACACGCTGGGTTTCATGCAGTTCCCGGAAATCACGCCGGGCCTGCCCAGGGGTGAGGAAGCTCCGACCGACACGATCCATATTCCGGCCGGAGCCAAGAATGTCGATGACGCCAAGAAGTTTCTTGCCTTCATCGCTACTGCGGATGTCCAGACCAAGCTGAACGAAGCCCTCGGTCAGCTGCCGATCAACAACCAGTCCAAGGTCGGTGATGATCCGTTCCTGCAGGCGGGTTTTGAAATGCTCTCGACGGCCGATGGCGGGATTGCCCAGTTCTTCGACCGCGACGCGCCGGCGGAGATGGCAAAGGTCGGCATGGAAGGCTTCCAGGAGTTCATGGTCAGGCCTGAAAACCTCGACAAGATCCTTGAACGGCTCGAAAAAGCCCGCCAGCGTATCTACAAGTAAGCCTCATGACCGGGCGGCCAAGCTGCCGCCCGGTCATTTCAAGACGACCTGACAACCGGGCGCGGGCAGATCGATCTCTCCGCCCATCGCCGGCGCATTCGGGAGGGCAGCCATGACGGGTTCAGCGACCACAGCCATCGCCGCAACACAAGCAAACACACCCGGGATCTGGAAACGGAACCAGCGCGCATGGGCGCCCTGGATCTTTCTTGCGCCGGGCATCGCGATGTTCGCGCTCTATGTCATCTACCCGATCATCGCCTCGATGTGGCTGAGCTTTTACGACTGGGACGGACTTGGCACCAAGACCTGGCTCGGACTGGACAACTATGTCGAGCTGTTTGATGACGAGGCCTTCTACACATCACTGTACAACAACATCATCTGGCTGGTTCTTTACATGCTGGCGGTTCCGGCCGGGCTGTTCGTGGCGCTGTTTCTCAACCAGACTGTCACCGGGATCCGCATCTACAAATCGCTTTTCTTCTTCCCCTTCGTCATCAGCCAGGTCGTTGTCGGACTGATCTTCTCCTGGTTCTACGCACCCAATTTCGGCCTGTTCTACAACATGATCGAGTGGCTGACCGGCACCGGCATCGCCGTTTTGGCCGACGACCGCTACGTGACCTATGGCATCATCGCCGCTGGTCTGTGGCCGCAGATCGCCTACTGTATGATCCTTTACCTGACAGGCCTCAACAATGTCGCGCCCGACCAGATCGAAGCCGCCCGGCTTGATGGCGCCAGGGGCTGGAAGATGCTCTGGCACATCATCCTGCCGCAACTGCGACCCGCGACCTTTATCGCCGTCGTCGTCACGGTGATCGGTGCGCTGAGATCGTTCGACCTGGTCTCGATCATGACCGATGGCGGGCCTTACGGCTCAAGCCGGGTGCTGTCGTTCTACATGTATGAGCAGGCGCTGTCGGAATACGGCTTCCGGATGGGCTATGGCGCTGCCATCGCCGTCGTGCTGTTTGCCATCATGATGATCTTCATCTCCGGGTTCATCTGGAAGATGGTCCGCGACGAAAGGGGCCTGTGATGTTTCCACGTCCCATCGAACACACAGCGCCTGCCACCCAGCTGCTTTACAAGGTGGCGTTACCGATTGCCCTGATCTTGTGGCTGCTGCCGCTGCTCGGGGTGGCGATGACCTCGCTCAAGCCTTCCAGCGACCTTGCCGCGGGCAATTATTTCGGGCTGCCGAGCCAGATCGCGTTTTCGAACTATGCCGACGTGTTCAACAATTCGCCGATCGGCAAATACATCCTCAACTCGTTCAAGGTCACGATCCCAACCGTGATCGGCGCAGTGGCAATTGCCTGCCTGTCGGGTTTTGCGCTGGCGGTCTACCGGTTCCGGATGAACCTGTTGATCTTCTTCCTGTTCGTGGCGGGCAATTTCGTGCCGTTCCAGATCCTGATGGTGCCGGTCCGCGACCTCACCGTCTCGACAGGGCTCTACAACACCATCACCGGGCTCGCGCTGTTCCACATCGCCTTCCAGTCCGGCTTCTGCACCCTGTTCATGCGCAACTTCATCAAGGGGCTGCCGTTCGAACTGATCGAGTCGGCCCGCGTCGAGGGCGTCTCCGAGTTCCGCATCTTCTGGTACATCGTGCTGCCCTTGATGCGGTCGGCTATCGCGGCCCTCTCGGTACTGGTGTTCACCTTCATCTGGAACGATTACTTCTGGGCCACAGTGCTGACCACCAGCGCCGAAACACAGCCGGTCACCGCCGGGCTCTACTCGCTCAACGGACAATGGATCGCCCAGTGGCAACTGGTCTCGGCCGGATCCATCATCGCGGCGATGCCGCCGGTGCTGATGTTTTTCCTGATGCAGAGGCACTTCATTGCCGGCCTGACGCTCGGCGCGACAAAGGGATAAGATGACACGCCCCGACATGCCAGACTTTGCCGTCACCGATGTGATGCGGCTTGACGGAGGCGGTCGTACAGCCGCCTTCGCCAGCTTCAACAAGGGGGTGCCATGCCTGATTCATTTTGGCCGGTCCCTGCCCGGGACGGATGACCTCGCATCGCTGGCGATCGCCACCATACCCAATGTCGGCGCCGGGCAGATCGATCCATTCCTGCCGCTCACACTGTGCCCGCTGGCAATCACCGGCTGGCAGGGTCATCCCGGCATGATCCTGCAGACGGACGATGGCCGGGACTATCTGGCCAATCCCGAACTTGCGGACATCAAGCGAGATGGCGCGGAAGGGATCGATTTCATGCTGCTCGACCGCGGCAAGCCAGACGGTGTCAAGCTTGTCATCTCGGTCCGTCTCGATCCCGATACCGGCATCCTGCAGCTCAAGCAGACTGTGACCATACCCGACGGTTGGAGCTGCAGCTGGCTTGCAGCACCTACCGTTCCGGTTTCAACCGGAATGAACCAGATCATCGACCATTCCGGCCGCTGGTGCGGCGAGTTCCGGCGGCAGGAAGCGCCATTCAGGACCGGCGCGCACAGCCGGGAGAGCCGGGAGGGGCGGACCGGGCACGCGCATTTCCCCGGCGTGACGCTGGCGACGCCTGCCACCGGTGAACATACAGGCGCCTGTCTCGCCGCCACGCTTGCCTGGAGCGGCGGTCACCGGATGCTGGCCGAGGAACTGCCCGACGGGCGGCGGCAGGTGCAGTTCGGTGTCCTGGACGACGCTCTGGCGCGCGCCGAGGTCGCCTCCCCCACCATGCTGCTGTCATGGTCGGGTGACGGCTTCAACGGCGTGTCGCGGGCTTTCCATGGGCATCTTCGCGCCGTCCAGGCACCGGTCAATGCGCGGCGCAAGCGCGAACCGCGTCCGGTGCATTACAATTGCTGGGAGGCGGTCTATTTCCGCCATGACCTCCATGAGCTCAAATCCATCGCCTCGCTGGCCGCCGAGCTTGGCGCGGAGCGCTTCGTGCTCGATGACGGCTGGTTCCGCGGCCGCAATGACGACACTTCAAGTCTGGGCGACTGGGAGATCGACAAAGCCAAGTTCCCGGATGGGCTCGCGCCGCTGATCGATCATGTCCACGGCGAGGGCATGCGCTTCGGGCTCTGGTTCGAGCCGGAAATGGTCAACCGTGACAGCGAGTTGTTCCGGTCCCATCCCGACTACATGCTCGGGCCGGACGACCAGCCCAGCGGCCGTAACCAGCATGTGCTCGACATGGCCAGACCCGAGGTGCGCGCGCACCTGTTCGGCCAGATCGACGCGATCCTGTCCTCGCACGAGATCGACTACGTCAAATGGGATCACAACCGGCCGCTGACCGGCGGCGGGCCGGATCAGGCGCGCGGCTTCATGATGCTGCTGTCCGACCTTGTGCTGGCCCACCCGGGTGTTGATTTCGAGAGCTGCTCCTCGGGCGGCGGGCGCATCGATTTCGGCGTGCTGGAGCTCGCGAACCGGGTCTGGCTGTCGGATTCCAATGACGCGCTGGAGCGGCTGAGAATGCAGCACGAGGCCAGCCACTGGATCGCGCCGGAGGTGCAGGGGTCGCATGTCGGTCCGCGCCATTGCCATACCTCGGGTCGGGTGCTGTCGATGCCGTTCCGGGCATGGGTGGCGGCACAGCGGCACATGGGCTTCGAGATGGATCCGCGCGAACTCACACCTGAGGAAAGCCAGACGCTACGCCGGGTTACCACATGGTGGAAGCAGAACCGGGATTTCCTTTTTTCCGGCGCACTGCATCGCTTGGAAAGCGACGACAGCGAGGTGTTCGCGGAGATGACGGTGGATACTGCCGCAGACCGGTTCATCCTGTTTGCCGGTCAGGCCGGTGCTTCGGAGCAGATCTACCGGCGGCCCCTGGTTGCAGCTGGGCTCAATCCTGATGCGGTTTACGAGATCCGGCTGGTGAACCCGGAAGATGTGAGCCCGCTTGCAAACCGCCGGATGGTCAACACCCTTGCAAATGGGGGAACGATGCAGTTTTCCGGAGCCTTCCTAATGAGCCACGGCCTACGCTTGCCCAATGCAGTTCCGGCCTCCATGACTGTTGTCGAAGGACAGCGAATCGAGCCGGAGGACCAGTGATGAGCGAGCATGTACCGACATTCCCAGATCTCAAGGACAAGGCTGTTCTCATCACCGGTGGCGGCAGCGGCATCGGCGCGGCGTTGACCGAAGGCTTTGCGGCGCAGGGCTCCAAGGTAGCGTTCATCGATGTCGCCGGGGCGCCAAGTCGGGAGTTAGCCGACCGTCTGGCCGGCATAAGCAGGCACGCGCCCCTGTTCATCCAAGCCGATCTCACGGACCTTGAGGCCCTCAAGCAGGCTGTTGCGCAGGCTGAAAGTGCACACGGTCCGGCCAGGGTGCTGATCAACAATGCGGCGCTTGACGACCGGCATGAACTCCTCGAGATCACCGGCGACTACTGGGACGCCAACCACGCGATCAACCTGCGGCCGGTGGCGTTTACCGCCCAGGCGGTTGCGCCGGGCATGATCGCGGCCGGCGGCGGCGCGATCGTCAATTTCACCTCGACATCCTACATGCTGAACATCGGCGCGATGCCGGCCTATACGGCAGCCAAGGCGGGGATCGTCGGGCTCACCAAGGGTCTTGCCGGGCGGCTTGGCCCCGACGGCATCCGGGTCAACGCCATTGCGCCCGGCTGGGTGATGACGGAACGGCAGAAAAAGCTCTGGGTCACCGAGGAGGGCCTCGCCGCAATGATCGAGCGGCAATGCCTCAAACGCCCGATCGAGCCGGACGACATGGTCGGGCCCTGCCTGTTCCTGGCATCCAACGCCTCGGCGATGATCACCGCGCAGGTCCTGATCGCGGACGGAGGCATGATGTGAGTACGACACCCGCCCTCGTTGCCGTCGACTGGGGGACGTCGAGCTTCCGGCTCTGGCTGATGTCACTCGACGGCACGGTGCTGGCCGAACACCGCAGCCACGAGGGCATGAGCGAGGTTGCCGGGCGCGGATTTGAAGCCGTGCTGGAAAGCCATCTCGGAACGCTCTCGGCGCCGGGGCATCTGCCGGTCGTCATCTGCGGCATGGCCGGATCGCGGCAGGGATGGGTCGAGGCGGGCTATATCGATACGCCGGCCGATGTCACCACCATCGGCGAGACGGCGACCATCGTGCCCGGCACGGCGCGGCAGATCATCATCATTCCGGGACTGGCGGTGCGGTCGGATGCCGAACCGGACGTGATGCGCGGCGAAGAGACGCAATTGCTCGGCGCCCATTTCGACATGCCCGGCGGGGAGCGCTACTGCATGCCGGGGACGCATTCGAAGTGGGTCAGCATGGACGGCTCGATCGTCACCGGGTTCGAAACCTTCATGACCGGAGAACTGTTTTCGGTCATCAGCGGCAAGACGATCCTCAAGCATTCCACCGGCGGCGATGGCAACGTCGACGCCAATGACCCGGCGTTTCTGACGGGCGTCCGCGACGGATGGACCCAGCCGGCGAAGACAACGCATCACCTCTTCTCGATCCGTGCCGGACAATTGCTTTACGATCATCAGGCAGGCGAAAACCGGGCCCGGCTGTCTGGCCTGCTGATCGGCGCCGAGTTCGCCGGGGCCGGCATCCGGGGCGACGAACAGATCGGCCTGGTGGCGAGCGGCGCGCTGCAGCGGCTCTATCACGCGGCGCTGGCCGAATGCGGGGTGCAGGTTCGCGACATTGACGCTGACGTGGCCGTGCGTCGCGGGCTGCTGGAATCCTGGCAGCGTTTTTCCACCACCAACGGGGATGTGCAAAGCCGATGATGCGGATCAAGTTTCCTTCGATGAAGCGCGGCCTGGTCGCGATCCTGCGCGGCATCAAGCCAGATGAAACCGCCGGGATCGTCGACGGTCTTGTCGAAGCCGGTTTCACGGCCATCGAGATCCCGCTCAACTCGCCCGAGCCGTTCCGCTCTATCGAGATCGCTGTCAAGCGCGCGCCGAAAGAGGTGCTGATCGGCGCCGGGACAGTGCTGTCGATCGAGGATGTCGACCGCCTCGAGAGCATCGGCGGACGGCTGATGGTCAGCCCCAATGTCGACCGCGAGGTGATCGCGCAGGCGGCGTCGCACGGCATGGTGACCATGCCCGGCGTGTTCACGCCGACCGAAGCCCTGGCAGCCTGCGCGGCAGGCGCCTCGGCGCTGAAGTTCTTTCCGGCCAGTGTCCTGGGTCCATCGGGCATCAGCGCCATTGGCGCGGTTCTTCCCAAGGACGTTCCGGTCGGGGCGGTGGGCGGTGTGTCGAACGAGGATTTCGCTGCCTACGCAAAGGTCGGCGTACGAACTTTCGGACTCGGCTCCAGTCTCTACAAGGCGGGTATGTCGGCAAACGAGGTTGCGCGCCGCGGTCGCGCGGCAATTGCCGCATATGATGCACTTGAGGGGAGCGGAACGTGAGCGCGAAAGAGATCACATTCTCGGGGACAAGGCTGAATGCCCCCGCCTGCATGCTGGGTGAAGGCCCCACCTATGACCCCCACACCGGCACGGCCTGGTGGTTCGATATCCTCGGGCGAAAGCTGTTTGAATACAGGCTCGCCTCCGATGCCCTCCAAGTCCACGATCTGTCGGTGATGGGCAGCGTTCTGGCGCGGGTTGACGATGACCGGCAGGTGATCGCCACGGAGACGGGCCTGCACCTGCGCCACAGATCGACCGGCGAACTGGAACTGATAACCCCGATCGAGGCGGACAACGGCATGACGCGCTCGAATGACGGAAGGGTGCATCCCTGCGGCGCCCTGTGGTTCGGCACCATGGGCAAGAGCGCCGAAAAACACGCCGGCGCGATCTACCATGTGGCGCGCGGGAAGGTGACAACGCTGTTTCCCGACATCACCATCCCCAACGCGATCTGCTTCTCGCCCGACGGTGCGATCGCCTATTTCACCGACACGATGGCCGGCAAGCTGATGCGCGTGGCGATTGACCCGGCAACCGCCCTTCCCACCGGCTCACCCGAGATCTTCTTCGATCACCGCGGCGGCGACGGGGGGATCGATGGCGCGGTGTGCGACCGTGTCGGGATGATCTGGAACGCCCGCTGGGGCGCCGGATGCATCGACGGATACTCCGCGGATGGCGAGCGGATCCTCTCGCTGAAGGTGCCTGCCAGCCAGTCGAGCTGCCCGGCCTTTGTCGGTCCCGATGCTGATCGGTTGCTGGTGACATCGGCGCGCGAAGGCCTGTCGGACGAAGCCCTTGCCGCTGATCCCGAGGCCGGTTCGACATTCCTGCTCGATCATCCGGTCAGGGGCCCGTTCGAGCCCGACTATATTCTCTGACCTCACGCGGAGCCCGCCAAAATGAACCGTACGCTCGGTGTCTGTTATTACCCGGAACACTGGCCGGAAACCCAATGGGCGGACGACGCCGCGCGGATGGCCAGGCTCGGCCTTACCCATGTCCGCATCGGCGAGTTCGCCTGGTCGCGGCTTGAACCCAGGCGCGGCGCTTACGATTTCGACTGGCTGCGCCGCGCCATCGACACCTTGCATGGCGCGGGCCTGAAGGTGGTCCTGGGGACGCCGACCGCCACGCCGCCAAAATGGCTGGTGGACGAGATGCCGGACATGCTGCCGGTCGGCGCGGATGGTTCGGTGCGCGGGTTCGGCTCGCGCCGTCACTATGATTTTTCCCATGACGGCTATCTGGAAGAATGCAAGCGCATTACGCTTGCACTCGCCAGGGCCTTTGGGGAGCATCCCGGCATTGCCGCCTGGCAGACCGACAATGAATATGACTGCCACAACACCACGCTGTCCTATTCTGCTGCGGCGCGCGCCGGTTTCCAGGCATGGCTGCAACGAAAATACCAGTCTCCCGATGCGCTCAACCGTGCCTGGGGTACGGTGTTCTGGTCGATGGAGGTGGCCGATTTCGGCGAGGTCGAACTGCCGAACCTGACGGTGACCGAAGCCAATCCGGCGCATGTGATGGACTTCCGCCGTTACGCCTCGGACATGGTGGTGCGCTTCAACAAGGCGCAGGCCGATATCATCCGGGCGCATTCGCCGGGCCGGGACGTGATCCACAACTTCATGGGCCGGACGCTGGCCTTCGATCATTTTGCTGTTGGCGCTGACCTCGATATTTCAAGCTGGGATTCCTATCCGCTCGGGTTTCTCGAAGACCGTTCCGACCAGAATGATGACTGGAAGCGTCAGTTCGCCCGCGCCGGCGACCCGGATTTCCAGGCCTTCCACCACGATCTCTACCGCGCCACCTCGAAGGGACGCTGGTGGGTGATGGAACAGCAGCCCGGACCGGTCAACTGGGCGCCTCACAATCCCGCACCGCGCGACGGCATGGTGCGGCTGTGGAGCTGGGAGGCCTTTGCCCACGGCGCCGAAACGATGAGCTATTTTCGCTGGCGCCAGGCGCCCTTCGCGCAGGAGCAGATGCATGCGGGCCTGCTGCGGCCGGACTCGATCGAGGCCGAGGGTTATTTCGAGGCGGCGCAGGTGGCGAAGGAACTTGGCGAACTTGAGGGCGAGCTTGACGACAAGGCCGGGCTTGCCGATGTGGCGATCGTCTTCGACTATCCCTCCGCCTGGGCCTGGGAGATCCAGCCGCAGGGCCGTGAGTTCGACTATTTCCGGCTGGTGTTCGACTTCTACCGCAGCCTGCGGCGGCTTGGTCTTTCGGTCGACTTCGTGCCAGGCGATACGCCGAGTCTAGAAGGCTACAGGCTTGTCGTGATCCCCGGCCTGTTCACCTGGTCGCCGGCCCTGCTCGAAGCGATCAAGGCGCATGACGGACATGTGCTGATCGGTCCCCGGTCCGGCTCGAAGACGGCGGATTTTGCCATTCCCCAAGGCCTGCCACCGGCATTGCCCGATGATCTACTCGGGGTACGGGTCGCCCGGATCGAGACATTGCGGGCGGATACGCCGGTTCCCATACAGGGCGGCGGAACCTTCCAGTTCTGGCGTGAGTACCTCGAGGTGAATGCTGAGACCGAAACTATCCTGTCCGCCAAGGATGGGGTTCCGGCACTCGTGGCCAAGGGAAATTGCCACTATCTTGGCGGCTGGCCGGATGCTGACTTGCTGTTGGAAATCCTTCAAGGGCTGTCCGCCAATGCAGGCCTCTCCGTACGGGAGCTGCCTGACGAGGTTCGGCTGCGGCGGCACGGCCATCATGTCTTCGCGTTCAACTATGGCGCGACACCATTCGACCTTACCGATTTAGGCTGGAGCCGGGAGCCTTTGCTAGGCAGTCGCAGGCTCGAGCCCTCGGGCGTCGCTGTCACGCAGCTATCAGACGCCGGGTACTGATCCACAGGAGGCCCTGACACTAGCCTAGATCTCCTTCACCAGCCTCAGCGCGTCATAGATGGCAGCATGGGTGTTGCGAGCTGCGATCGCGTCGCCGATGCGGAACAGCTGGAAGCCCGGACCATCCGAGGGGCCACCATTCAGTGTCTGCGGTTTGCCTGCAATGAAGGCGTCGTAGTCGACCTGGCCGAGATTGCTCGAGTGCGGCTTGAGCTCGAAATAGAGCTCATCGAGCGGCAGCGTGCCGTGATTGATGACGATCTGATCGAAATTGCGGGTCTTGGCGAGCGGCATGTAATCGCTGCCGATGGTGGCCTTGAGCCGGTTGCCGTCGCGCTCCACGGAGGTCAGACGGTAGGTGACGGTGAAGGTCACCTCCTTGTCCTGCAACGAGCGCATATAGGGGACCAGGTTCATCGCCATCACGTCGGGCGCGAAGCTGCGGTCGGGGGTCATGATCTCGACCGAGGCGCCGGCCTGAGCTGCCACTTCAGCCGCCTGCAGCCCTGAATGGTCACCGGCGTCGTCATAGATCAGCACCTGTTTTCCCGGTTTGACATCGCCCGAGATCAGGTCCCAGCTGGAGACCACCAGATCGTTGCCCGCTTCCAGAACTTCCGTGTGCGGCAGACCGCCGGTGGCGATGATCACCACGTCCGGATTCTCGGCGATCACGTCTTCGGCTTCTGCCCAGGTGTTGAAACGGAACTCGACATCGCGGGCGGCGCATTGCGCCATGCGCCATTCGATGATGCCGATCATCTCCTTGCGGCGCTGGTTCTGGGCGGTGAGCCGGATCTGCCCTCCCGCATCGGGCTGCGCCTCGAACACCGTGACCTTATGCCCGCGCTCGGCTGCGACACGGGCCGCCTCAAGGCCTGCAGGCCCTGCCCCAACGATCACGACGCGCTTCGAAGTCTCGGCGCGCGGGATTGTGTGGGGCATGGTCAGCTCGCGACCAGTGGCGGGATTGTGGATGCAAAGCGCATCTCCCGCCTGATAAATGCGGTCGAGGCAATAGGTGGCGCCGACGCAGGGCCTTATGTCGTCCTCGCGGCCTTCCATGATCTTCCTGACCAGATGCGGATCGGCCATATGCGCCCGGGTCATGCCGATCATGTCGAGCTTGCCGCTTGCGATCGCATGGCGCGCGGTGGCCACATCGGGAATCCGGGCTGCGTGGAAGGTCGGCAGCCCGACCTCGGCGCGAATGCGGCCGGCGAAATCGAGATGCGGGGCCGAGCGCATGCCCTGCACAGGAATCACATCGGTCATCGCCGGATCGGTGTGGATCTGGCCGCGGATAACATTGAGGAAATCGACCTGGCCTGACGCCTTGAACATGTGGCCGATGGCGACGCCCTCTTCCTCGTCGATCCCGCCTTTGGCCGTCTCGTCGGCGGTGTAACGGATGCCGACGAGCAGCTTGTCTCCAACCCTTGCCCTGATCGCAGCCACAACATCGAGCGCGAAGCGGGCGCGGTTTTCAAGGCTGCCGCCATAGGGTCCGTCGAGCTCATTGGTAAGCGGCGACATGAACTGGTCCATCAGGTGGCCATAGCATTCGAGCTCGATGCCATCGAGCCCGGCCGCGGCCATGCGCTCGGCCGCGTCGGCATAGTCGGTGATGACGCGCGCGATGTCCCAGTCTTCCATCTTCTTGGGAAACGCCCGATGCGCCGGTTCGCGCTGGTGGCTGGTCGACAGTGCCGGCAGCCAGTCGCCCTTGTTCCAGTGAGTGCGGCGGCCGAGATGGGTCAGCTGGATCATCACCGCGCAGCCATGCTCGTGGCACTCGTCGGTGAGCTTTCTCATCCAGCCGACGACTTCATCCTTGTAGGCGAGCACATTGTTGAACACCGGCGGACTGTCTTTCGAGACCGCCGCCGAGCCTGCCGTCATGGTCATGGCTATACCAGCCCTGGCGCGTTCGACATGATAGGCGCGGTAGCGGTCCTTCGGCATGCCGTCTTCCGGATAGGCCGGTTCGTGACTGGTGGTCATAATCCGGTTCTTCAGCGTCAGGTGCTTGAGCTGATAGGGTTGCAGCAGCGGGTCGTTCAGGGTTGCCATGGATCCCCCTTTCTTGTCAGTACCAGGCGTCGGCCTGAGCGGCCTTGGTGCGCTCCATATACTCCAAAAGCGCCTGGTCTGTCGCTTCGTCCATGGGCGGCGCCTCATAGTCGGCCAGCGTCTGCTTCCAGCGCTTGTTGGCACGGCTTGCAGCGTCGGTGCGTCCGGCGATGTCCCATTTCTCGAATGGTTCATTGTCGGCGATCGCCGAGTCCCAGAAGGCGGTCTGGTAGTTTTCCATTGTGTGGGCGCAACCGAGGAAATGCTTGCCGACCCCGACTTCGCGGAAGGCATCGAGCGCCAACGTGTTGTCGTCGACCACCACGCCGGCCAGATAGGAATGCAGCGCACCACAGAAATCGGCATCCATGACGAATTTCTCGTAGGACATCGACAAGAGCCCGTCGAGAAAACCGGCGGAATGCAGGATGAAATTTGCCCCGCAATGCACCGCCGAAAGCATCGACATGGTGCCCTCGTTCATGGCCTGCGCATCGGGCAGCTTGGAATTGGAGAAATTGCCGGCGCAGCGCAGGGGCAGGTTCAACCGCCGCGCCAGCTGTCCGATCACCATCGAACCAATGGCGGGTTCGGGCGTTCCAAAGGTGGGCGAACCCGAGCGCAGGGACATGGAGGAGAGGAAATTGCCGAAAATCACCGGCGCGCCCTTGCGCTCGAGCTGGGTCAGCGCGCAGCCAGCCATGGTTTCGGCCAGCGACTGGGCGATCGCGCCGGCATTGGTGACCGGCCCCATAGCTCCGCCCAGAATGAACGGCACGATGACGGCGGCCTGGTTGGCGCGGGCATAGGCCCTGAGCGCGTGGGTCATGGTTCCGTCCCAGACCAGCGGCGAGTTGACGTTGACGTTGCCCAGGATGACGCAGTTGCGGTCGACAAAATCACGGCCGAACACGATCCGCGCCATCTCGATCGATTCCTCGGCCCGGTTTTCGGCGGTGACCGATCCCATGAAACAGCGGTCGGAATACTTCAGATGGGCATAGACCATGTCGAGATGGCGCTTGTTGACCGGCACATCCACCGGCTCGCAGATCGTGCCGCCGGAATGATGCAGCCAGGGGCTTGATTGCGCCAGCTTTATGAAGTTGCGGAAATCCTCGATAGTGCCGTAGCGGCGGCCCTTGTCCAGATCCATCACGAAGGGCGAACCGTAGGCCGGAGCGAAGACCACGCTTTTGCCGCCGATCTCGACATTGTTGGCGGGATTGCGCGCATGTTGTGTGAAGCTCGCTGGTGCTGATTTGAGGATCTCGCGCAGCATGCCCGGCTCGAATCTCACCAACAGCCCATCGACATCGGCACCGGCCGATTTCCAGTGCTCAAGCGCGACAGGATCATCGCGGAACTCGATGCCGATCTCGGCAAGGATCCGGTCTGCGGTATCCTCGATCCGGAGAAGGCTTTCCTCACCCATGATGTCGTAGGTGGGAATATTGCGGATGATATAGGGTGCCTTATGGTGCAGAGGCTGCGCGCCCTGTCCAGCCCTGCGGCCGTCGCGTCCGCCGGCCCGCTCCCGCCGCTGCCCTCTTGACCCCCTCGGTTCCGCGATATCTGCAGTATCCATGCTCAACCCTCCGCACGGCAAGTCTAGGATCATTGCCAAGCAATGTAATGCTGGAAAATTCATGTGTGTTGGATAAGGTGAGCTTATGGACAACCTTCGGCATCTATTGCCCTCGGCGGGCAATCTCATTGTCTTTGAAGCGGCCGGGCGGCAGCTCAGCTTCACCAGGGCGGCGCAGGAACTGGGCATGACCCAGGCTGCGGTCAGCTACGCGATCCGGTCGCTCGAAAGCCAGCTCGGAACCACGCTGTTTCACAGGGCGCACCGGGCCGTGACGTTGACAGAGGCGGGCCGACGCTTTCATGCCGACGTCAGTCTCGGCTTGAGCCATATTCGCAGATCGGCCGAGGACATGCGAGCGCGCGGCCGGGCCAACACGGTGACGCTGGCCGCGTCGACCGCATTTGCCTCGCTCTGGATGCTGCCACGGCTGCACCGGTTGCGGGACGACCTGCCCGACATCGATCTGCGCATCCAGACCGCCGATCGCGATATCGATATCCGCAACGAGAACATCGAACTGGGCGTGCGCGGCGGGCGGCCTGAAGACTGGCCGGATTACGAGAGTGCGCTGATCGCGCCTGAAGTGATCTGGGCGGTGGCAAGTTCCGCCTACCTCGACAAGCACGGCATGCCGGAATCTGTCGCCCATCTGACCCAGCACAGGCTGATACATCTTGAGGAACCGTTTCGCAGCGCCTGCGACTGGCGGCAGTGGTTGACGAGTGCGGGCATCAATGGAGTGACTGCAAACCGGGGACTGGCCATCAACGACTATGTCCTGGTGATCCAGGCGGTGATGGAAGGTCAGGGCGTGGCGCTGGGCTGGCAGCATCTTACCGAACGGCTGGTCGCTTCAGGCCTGCTGCGCAAGGTAACGGATCACCGGCTGGTTACCGGGGCCGCGTTCCATGTGATCTGGCCAAAAGGACGGCCGCTCTCATCACAATCAAAACTGGTTCTGGACTGGCTTGCAGACGAGGGGCGCGAGGTCAGCGAATGACCAGGTTCTGGCGTGCAGCTCCGGCTCGGGCAAATTCCTCGGCTTCGATCAAGGCAAAGGTTGTCGCAGCGTCGACTGCCTTGCCATAGAACCAGCCCTGCCCCGATTTGCAGCCGAGTTCCTGAAGCTTCAGCGCCTGTTCCTCGGTCTCGATTCCCTCGGCGATCACCTTGAGATTGAGGCCTTCACACATTGCGAGAATGGCCCGCACGATATGTTCGGCGGATTTGTCCACGGTGATTTCGCTGACGAAGCTGCGGTCGATCTTGACCTTGTTGAAGGCAAAGTCGCGCAGACGGCCGAGGCTCGACTGTCCCGTTCCGAAGTCGTCGAGAGACACACGGATGCCGACGCTTTGCAGTTCGGTAACGACCTTGGCGGCGACCTCGGGATCGCTCATCATCGCGGTCTCGGTGATCTCGAGTTCCAGACGGCGTGGGTCGAGTCCGACCCTGTTTATGACCGCCAGCACGTTGAAGGCCGTGGCCGGGTCAATCAGTTGGGCAGAAGACAGGTTGAAGGACAGGAAGACCCCTGCCGGCCAGTGCCTGGCTGTTTCAGCGGCCTTCTTGAGCAGTGTTTCAGTGAGAGAATCGATAAAGCCGCGTTCTTCGGCGAGCGGAATGAAGAGGCCCGGCGAGATGAAACCGAGTTCCTTGTCGGTCCAGCGTGCAAGCGCTTCGAACCCCTGGATGGATCCGTCGGAAAGATCGACGATCGGCTGGAAATGTACAGCCACCTCATCAGCGATGATGGCCCTGCGCAGCGCCTGCTCGATTTGTGTGCCGCGGCGCATTTCCTCAGCGATTTCCTCCGAGTAGACCGTTATCTGGCCGCGGCCCCGTCGCTTCGACCGGTAGAGTGCGGTGTCGGCGCTCTTGAGCAATTCGGCAAACTGCTCGCCTGCGAATGGATAGACGGCAAAGCCGAAGGAGGCCGACAGGCGGACGTTGCGGTCGCCAAGGTCGTAGGGCGCCGACAGGACATCCTTGAACATCCGGCCAATCTTTTCCGCACCCTTCTTCTCGAAGACCAGCGGCAGGATGAAGGCAAACTCGTCGCTTTCAATCCGGGCGACAAAGCCGCCGTCAGGCAGGCAAGCGCGCAACCGGTGTGCCACCTGGCACAGGATTTCATCGCCGGCGGCGTGACCGAAGAGATCGTTGATCGGCTTGAAGCCGTCGATATTGGCGATACCGATGGTGAAGGGCGCAGGATCATCCGCACGTTCGGACGCCAGCTTGCGGATCTTGTCCATCAACCGGCGCCGATTGCCCAGTCCCGTCAACGGGTCGGTGTACGACACGGTGTTGGGATTGGGTGACAAAGCGTCGCTGTTTGTGTCTTCAGGCGCCATTAACAAAAACTGGTCCGCAAAAATGAATGTAACTTCCAGAAACAAAATGCGGCAGATGTCTTAAGATTGTCCTATAACGGGACCGACTAGAAAATACTCCGGATTTTCAGCAGGATGGAGGTTCAGCCAGCGGCCTTCAGCAGCTGTGGACCATTGACCCATTTTGCGATGATCGCCTCCAGCTTTTCGGGACTGACTGGCTTGGAGAGGTAATCGTTCATTCCGGCAGCGAGGCAGCGTTCGCGATCACCGGTCATGGCATGGGCTGTGACAGCAATCACGGGCACTGGGTGCGGCTTGTTGCCGGCCTTTGCTTCCGCGTCGCGTATTGCCTGGGTAGCCTGCAGACCGTTCATGACGGGCATGGAAACATCCATAAGGATTAGGTCCGGTGCTGCGGCGGTCCAGGCAGCAACGGCCTCTTGCCCGTTGGCGACGATGCGGAAATCCACATCCATGGCTTCGAGGATCTGCTCAAAGACGATCTGGTTCACGTCATTGTCTTCGGCGACCAGCACCCGGATACGGCCACGGACCGGTGACGATGCCCGTTCCTGAGACGCCGGTTTCCGGGGAGGCAAGACTGCAGTCTGGGCGGATGCAACAACCGCTTCTTCGGAATTCCGTGATGCAGCGACCAGGGATGGCAACGGAGCATCAGCGTTTTTTTCCGGCGCGTTCCTGACCGAAGTTGGTGCGGGCAATGCTGCACGCAAGGCCTGCTCAAGAACCGGGTGGCTCCGGGCGGCATCCATGGAAATCATCTGCGATAGTCTGGCGGAAATCCTGACTTCGCTGATTGCGAGCTTCATCTCCCGCGCCGCCTCCAGGAAGGCGAATGTTTCCCCGACGCCTGCTGTAGCGACCGCATCGAAGCCTCCGCGTTTAAGCGCAGCCACCTGAGCTTCCGAGCGCTGCCGGTCTTCATCGACCACCAGAATGCGCCCCTTGCATGCCTGTGGTACTGGCGGCTCCTGGGCATCCATTTCGAACGGCGTCGAGGGTCCAGTGACGGCTGCTGGCTTCGGGCCGCTGCGATAGTCCGCCTCGACCTTGTTCCCAACAGTCACAGCGCTGACGTCGTCGAACGAGATTGTTACGTAGCGATTTCCCGAAGCTCCAGAGCGTCGAATGCGGGTAACAACGGGTATGACGGTTCCGTCACAACTGAAAATGTCCTCGGGTGTTTCATAGGCAACGCCGGTTTCAAGCACCTTTTTTTCCACCGCCTCGAACCGCGCGGCGAGTTCCGGATTGACGAGATCGACCGCCTTCTTTCCGAGAATCTGCTTGCGATGCAGCCCTGCAATCCGGCAGAAGGCGTCGTTGACCATGATGTAGCAAAGCTCGGAATCCTTGACCACCACCGGTGTGGCCAGATTGTCGAGAATGAGCTGGACGAGTTCGGCCTTCTTCAAGACCTCGGCCATTTCCTCATCCTTGCGCTTCTGGTCGGTGACGTCCTGAATGGTGGCAAGCAGAATTCCGTCGGGCATACGCCGCTTGCACAATCGCACCCAGCGGCCGTCAGCCAGCCTCTCGACACTTTCGTAACGCTCCCGCCAGTGGATGGCGATCCGCTCGGCGACCCAGTCCTCGCGCGAGACATAGCGCGGTTTGCCGTCCAGGGAACCAAGCACGCGGGCGCCGGCATCATAGGTGGCGTTGAAGAGATCGCGCAATCGCGCACCGGGTTTCAGCAACTCGCGGGGCACATCGAAGAAACGCAAAAACTGAGAACTTGCCGCGATCAACCGATCGTCACGGTCGTAGACCATGATGCCGATGTCCAGTGCTGAAGCCAGACATTCGATATTCTTGATTTCGCCCCAACGGCGTGGATTTTCGGTGTCGTTCAACGCCATTCTACTTCAATCCGATACCCACACTCTCGACAGGCACCACTTGGAGGCCACATTTCGTGGCAGTTTTTTTCTCAAGCACTTGCTCCAGTGACAGGGGACAGGGGACAGGTGCGACATGTATCGTAAATATGCCATGCGAGGGTTAAGCCTCGATTAACCACGATTGGCGAGGCGATCGGCGGTCTCGGCAAGACCAAGCAGGTTCGGGAGCCAACATGACAGCGACCGGCCGACATTTTCCTGCTTGAATTGCCCGGCAAACATTGCGCTCAACACCGAATCCCTCAACATGGCACCATGCGCGTCCACCAACTGCCAGAAACCCTGATCAACCAGATCGCCGCCGGTGAAGTCATCGAGCGGCCTGCGAGCGTCGTGAAGGAACTGGTCGAGAATGCGATCGACGCCGGCGCGCGCAGGATCGAGATTGCGACTGCGGCCGGCGGAAAGGCCCTGATCCGGGTCATCGATGACGGCCGGGGGATGGACGCCGAAGACCTGACGCTGGCCATCCGCCGACACTGCACGTCAAAGATCGATCAGCGGCTTGATGACATCAGCACGCTTGGGTTTCGCGGCGAGGCCCTGCCCTCGATCGGCTCGGTGGCGCGGCTGACCATCAGGTCCCGCCCGCAGGACGCGCCCCACGCTAACGAGGTCACGCTGGCCGGAGGAATTCCTGCACCGCTCAAACCGGCGGCGGCCAACCAGGGAACAACGGTGGAAGTCCGGGATTTGTTCTTCGCAACCCCGGCACGGTTGAAATTCCTCAAGTCCGATCGCGCGGAAACCGCCGCGATCACCGAAACCGTTCGCCGCATCGCCATAGCCTTTCCTTCGGTCCGCTTCACCCTGTCGGGACCGGACCGGTCGACCCTCGACCTGCCATCAACCGACGAGGACAGGCTGGCGCGCATCGCCCAGGTGTTGGGAGAGGAATTCGCCGCCAACACCATCGCCGTGGACGCGGCCCGGGAGGATGTCGGCCTTGCCGGCCATATCGGGCTGCCGACCTGGAACAAGGCAAACTCGCTTTCGCAATACGCCTTCGTCAACGGCCGGCCCGTGCAGGACAAGCAGATCCTCTCTGCAATCCGAGCCGCCTACTCAGACACCTTGCCGCGCGGGCGCTACCCCGTGGCCGTGCTCTGGATAACGCTCGATCCGGCGCTGGTGGATGTCAATGTGCACCCGGCCAAGTCAGACGTCCGGTTTCGAGATCCGGGGCTTGTGCGCGGGCTGATCGTCGGCGCCATCCGGCAGGCGCTGCTTGCGGAAGGAGACCGCGCCTCACCATCGGCCAGCACCGGGCTGGCGGAGGCGTTCCGGTCGCCGCAGTTCGCGAGCGCAGTGTCCCAAGCCGGCGCCACTCACTTCCGTCCCACCGGCGCGGTCGCTCATGGCGGCTGGCAGATGGGAGCATCTCCCTCGCGACCGCTCGCCGGTTTGGCGAACGGTTTTGCCGAAACCGGCCAATCCGAAATTACCGAGACAGTTCTGCCTTCGGCGCGGATGGAGCAGGCCGAAGCCGACCCGTCCATTGTCGAGCGCCCGCTTGGCGCAGCACGGACGCAGATCCACGAAAACTACATCGTGGCGCAGACCCGCGACGGACTGGTGATCGTCGATCAGCACGCGGCCCATGAACGGCTGGTGTTCGAGCGGTTCAAGACAGCACTGAGAGCAGGCAAGGTCGCCTCGCAGATCCTGTTGCTGCCCGAGATCATCGACCTGCCGGAGGATGATTGCGACAGGCTGGCGGAGCGCGCCGAGGATCTCGCCGAACTCGGGCTGGTGCTCGAGCGGTTCGGCCCGGGCGCAATCGCGGTCAGAGAAACCCCGTCCATGCTCGGTGAAACCGACATTGGCGGCCTGATCAGGGACCTGGCCGACGAAATAGCGGAATGGGACAGCTCGTCAGCACTCAGGGACCGGCTGGAAGCGGTGGCTTCGACGATGGCCTGCCATGGATCCGTGAGGTCCGGACGCAGGCTGGTGACAGAAGAAATGAATTCCCTCTTGCGCGAGATGGAGCGGACACCAGGTTCGGGGCAGTGCAATCACGGCCGACCGACCTATATCGAGCTGAAACTCACTGATATCGAGAAACTGTTCTCGCGCCGCTGATCGTGCGTCGATGCGCGGTTCTGGCGCCAAATCTTGCTATTTGGTGCCGAGACGGCATAGAACAGCAACACCGAAACCGGAGCATTTGCCATGAATCGTTTTGAAGGCCCCGGCGAACGGCCGGCCAAAATACGCTATCTCGACGGTGATTTTCAGATCATTATGCCGGGCAACCATGTGGTCTGCGCGGTGACCGGCGATATCATCCCGGTCGAAGAACTGAAATACTGGAGCGTGGCGCGGCAGGAGGCCTATGTCGATGTTCATGCCTCGATCGCTGCAGAGCAGCGCGCCGGTCTGCTGCCCACGAAATAGCGCGGCAGCACTCAGGCCCCGTTCCGGCGCCTCTGGAAAGCACTGAGCGCCGCTTCGACGACCACGGCCGGCACATCGGGACTGTCAAAGGCAAGATCGATTTCCAGAACGGAGGTCTTTTCGAGCAACTCCTGTGCCCGTCCGTGGCCCGCCCGCAGCCGGACATGGTCCTTTGCGGTGGTGATCAGGTCGAGACCGTAGAGTTCGGCCTCGGTGAGCAGATCCTTGATCTCGTCATCGGTGAACGGGTGGTGATCAGGAAAGCCCTGGCAGCGAGCAAGACGGATATGGGCTTCCTCAAGCGTCCTGAAGAATTTCTCC
The DNA here is from genome assembly GCF_024105735.1 of Parahoeflea alexandrii. Classification (GTDB taxonomy): domain Bacteria; phylum Pseudomonadota; class Alphaproteobacteria; order Rhizobiales; family Rhizobiaceae; genus Hoeflea; species Hoeflea alexandrii. Next base: position 158,375 of record NZ_JAAAML010000004.1, read on the forward strand.
GGATCGCCGATCGCGGCGAATGCGAGGCAATTTCTTCCAAGAAACTGCGCAGCATTGCGCGGCTGAAACCGGGCCAGGTGGATCGGCTTTGCGGCGCGGGCTGCAAGCCGGATCATCGGATCGGCGCCGTCGCCCTCACCGACCACGATCAGAGCGTCGGCATGACGCACCTGATCGATCACCGGTGCCCGCACCGGTCCGGCGGGAAAAACGCAGCCATTGCCAACACCGCGGCGGGCATCGACCACCAGAAGCGCCTGATCGAAAACAAGCCGGGCGCTCTGGAAACCATCATCCATGATGATCAGATCGACGCCCTCGCTGACCAGCATTTCGGCGCCTTCCACCCGGTTGGGCGAAACCACGGTCGGCGCTTTTGCGGCCAGCAGCATCGGTTCGTCACCGACGAGCCGGGCGGTGTCCCGGGCAAGATCCACGAGGGCCGCATGATGGACACTGCCCCCATATCCCCGGGAGAGAAAGCCCGGCTTGAGGCCGCGCGCGAGCGCGGCATCAGCGAGCGCCAGCGCCGTGGGGGTCTTGCCGGAACCGCCGACCGTGAAATTGCCAACGCAGATGACAGGCACATCGACGGCCTTGCGCACCCTGCGATCGAGGATGCGGCGGGCCACCCGGCCGTAGACCCAGCCGAAAGGTGACAGCAAGGCGGACTGGATGCCATGCGGCTGCCACCAAAAGGGTGGCGCTTCGCTTACCATTGCCCGCCTCCGCGGCTCTCCGAACTCTCGTTCTCGCGCGGCAGAAGCCGGGCCTTGACGGTCAGGGGATTGATGTAGGGCTCAAGCGCGCGAATGGTGGCCTTCAATGCGCCGCGCATATCCTGCAATGTCTTCTGGCCGCCTTCAGCCATGGCCTGCCGTGCCTGAGGATTGGACAACAGGAAATGCACGGCCTTGGCCAGCATCTCGCCATCACGCACATAACGCGCGCCGCCGTTCTTGAGCAGACGTGCGTAGCTTTCGCGGAAATTTTCGACGTTGCTGCCGGACAGAACCGCGCAGCCCAGCATCGCCGGTTCGAGCGGGTTCTGTCCGCCGCCGCCCTTCAGGGATTTGCCGACAAAAGCGATTTCGGTGAGGTTGAGATAGAGCCCCATCTCGCCGATCGTGTCGCCAAGATAGACATCCGTCGACGGGTCAATCTGATCGCCCCGGGACCTGCGGGCAACCTTCAGGCCACGCTGATCCAGCATGGTTTCGATCGCATCCGCGCGGTCGGGATGGCGTGGAACCAGAATGGTCAGCTGCTTGTGGCGCTGATAGAGCGCGCGGTGCACGGCCGCCGCTATCTCATCCTCGCCCTCAAAGGTGGAGATGGCCGCCCAGGTGTTGCGGCTGCCGATCTGCTCCTTGAGCCTGGCAAGCTCTTCAGCATCCCAGGGCGGCGCGGTGGTATCGACCTTGAGATTGCCGGAAACCGAGACGGGACGGGCGCCGAGCGCGAGAAAGCGTTCAGCATCGAGATCGGACTGGGCAACCACATGGGACAGGTTCTCAAACAGCGCGTCGGCGAGGCTCGGGCGCTTGCTCCAACGCGCGAACGAGCGGTCGGAAAGCCGGCCATTGACGAGCACCTGCGGTGTCCGCCGGGCGCCGAGCTCGAGAATGGTCATCGGCCAGATTTCGGATTCGGCGATGATTGCCAGATCGGGCTTCCAGTGATCGAGAAACCGGGAGACGGCGGGCTTGAGATCAAGCGGCACGTACTGGTGGATGACCGTGTCGCCGAGACGTTCACGGGCCACGCCTGCCGAGGTCACGGTGCCGGTGGTCAGGACCACCGCAATGTTGCGGCGGCGCACTTCATTGATCAAAGGCACAACAGCGGTCGTTTCACCGACGCTCGCGGCGTGAAACCAGACCAGCGGTCCGTCCGGACGGGGAATCCGCGACCGGCCATAGCGCTCGTTGCGACGGGATCGCTCTTCCTTGCCCTTGGCGGCGCGAATGGCGAGATACGGTCCCAGCAGCGGGTAGATTCCCGCACCGAACCATCGATATCCGACGAGCGCCGCTCGTGCCCAACCACGGCTCATGTGCTCTCCCCGACGGCCCGCATCGCCTCGTCCGTGACCCTGTTGAGTTCCGCGGTCACCCTTTTGCGGGCAACTGCCAATTGCTGCTCATCGGCCCCTGGCTCGACATAGATCGGCGGTGCGAGCCTGACGCTGCGAGTTCCGAACGGAAGATTGATGGTTGTCTTGTCCCAGGTCTTCTCAAGCACCTTGCGGCGACTGGTCGCCAGCGCGACAGGAACGATGGGACGGCCTGAAATCTTCGCCAGGGTGACAACCCCCTCGCCGGCCTGACGCGGCTGGCCCTTGGAGATATCGGCGATCATGACAACGTTGACCCCATCCCGAAGCGCTTTTCGCATCGACAGCAGCGCCTTGACGCCGCCCTTGCCTGTATCGGTGCGCGAGGATTCACGTCCGCCCGATCCGCGGATCACATCGATGCCGGCGCGGGCGAGCACACGAGCATTGATTTCAGCATCGGCGCTGCGCGAGACCAGCGAAGTAAACCTTCTGTCAGAAGGGCTTGCATAGGGAACCAGCAAATGCTGGCCGTGCCAGAGCGCAAAGATCGCCGGCCATTCACCCTGCAACAGGGTTTCCCAATCGGTCGATGTGCCATTGTCCCGGTTCGACCGCCAGATCGCGGACAGGGTCCAGCCGATCAGCGCGGACCCTGCGCTCTGCACCAGTTCCGATCGCAACAGCTTCTTGCCCAGACGCCGCCTGTTGAACGTCTCGCCAAGCCTCGGCTTCGGCGCGGTGTCGGCGTCCGGTTTGATCATCTCGTCTTTCGCCTGCGCCTCAGGAGGCGGTTTTGCTTTCGCTGTTGGGATCGAGCATGCGGTGCATGTGCACGATGAAGTAACGCATGTGGGCGTTGTCCACCGTCATTTGCGCCTTGGATTTCCAAACCTCATGGGCCGATGCGTAATTGGGATAGATGCCGACAATATCCAGCGCATCGAGGTCGCGGAAATTCATTGACTCCAAGCTCTCAAGCTCGCCGCCGAATACAAGGTGCAAAAGCTGTTTGTTGTTGCCTTCCGCCATGGGATCACTCCAAGATTAAACGGACTTACCTATCAGAGCGCGGTTTGCGGCAATTCGATTAAAAGGTCAATGCCCGTCGGCAGTCTGCAGCAGCGCCAGCAACTGCGGCACATGCCCGCTGGAGGCGGCGAGCAGAAGCCCGCGCGATGGATCCGGCCGATTGTAGTGCATGCGGCCACCTGCCTGATCGACCAGAACGTGCCCGGTTTCGGCAAGCAGCGTATCGGCCGCGGCCAGGTCCCACTCGCTGGCGTGGGGACGGACGAAAACCGCGTCGAGCTCGCCTCGCGCCACGGCTGCAACCCGCAAGGCAAGAGAAGGTCCGCCGGCCACCTTGTCGAGACCGTTTTGGGCCTTGGGCAGCATCTTTTTGGCAACCATGTCGGGGATCGCCACACGCAATCGCGCTTCACCAGACAGCGACATGCCTGCAGGAAGACGGACATCGTTCAGGAAAGCGCCGCCCCCAGCCTGGGCCTGCCAGATTTCGCCCCGCGCCGGCGCTGCCAGAACGCCTGCCACCGGCCTTCCGTCTTCCACCAGGCCAACACTCACGCACCAATCGGGTCGGCCGGCGACATAGGCGCGCGTGCCGTCAATCGGGTCAACGATGAACACCCGTTTGTAGGCAAGACGGTGTTCGCTGTCCTCTGCCTCCTCCGAAAGCCAGCCGTAATCGGGACGGGCGGCAAGCAGAAGCTTCTTCAAGAGTTCATCGATCGCGATATCGGCCTCGCTCACCGGAGAGCGGCCGCCATTCTTGTACCAGACTTCGGGGTCCTGACGGAAATGCGACATGGCAATGTCCGCCGCCAAGCGCGACGCCTCAAGCATCAGCGCCAGATCATCGGAAAAAAGTGTCGCCTCAGACCCCATTACTCGCCTGCAAGGGTCATACCTTCGACAGCTATCGTGGGAGCCGCAATCGAGAACTTGGCGTCGATGTCATTGGCAAGCGTCATGCGCTTGAACATGTCCTTGAGGTTGGAAGCGATGGTCACTTCGGACACGGCAAAGCTCAGCTTGCCGTTTTCGATCCAGAACCCTGAAGCGCCGCGGCTGTATTCGCCCGTCACCGGATTGACCCCCTGCCCGATAAGCTCGGTGACATAGAAGCCGGTGCCGACCGAGGCGATCAGATCCTCAGGCGATTGCTGACCGGGAGCGACGATCACATTGGTGGAAGACGGCGAAACGCCGCCGCCGCGACCGGCGCGGCCGTTGGACGTGAGACCCAGTTCCCGTGCCACCCCGGTGGTAAGGTACCATTGTTGCAGGATACCATCTTCAACCATGGTCAGTGGTCCGACAGAGACGCCCTCGCCGTCAAACGGTCGTGAACCAGAGCCACGCCGGACAAAGGGGTCGTCAATCAGCGTGAGACCGTCGATCGCCACCTTCTTGCCCATCATGTCCTTGAGAAAACTGGTCTTGCGGGCGACCGACGCGCCGTTGATGGCGGAAACCATGTGCCCGATCAGTCCACGGGCGGCCCGCGGGTCAAACACCACAGTGACGTTGGAACCGGTCTTGACCTTGCGCGGGTTCACACGCGCGGCGGCACGCTCCCCGGCGCGGAGGCCGATTGCCTCGGCTTCATCGAGATCGGCGAAGAACACGCGGCTGTCAAAGTCGTAATCGCGCTCCATCTTGACACCCTCGCCGGCAATGACGCTGACCGAGCGGGAGAAACCGGACCGTTCGTAGGTACCGGAGAAGCCGTGCGAGGTCGCAAGCACCATGCCGAACAGACCTGTTCCCGCGCCCGCACCGACCGAGCTTGAAACACCCGGTACCGACAGCGCAGCCGTTTCAGCGGCAGTCGCAGCCTCGATCAGGCTTTCCGCGGACGGTTCAGTGGAGTCGTACAGTTCAAGGTCGGGCCAGGATTTGGCCAGCATCTCTACGTCGGCGAGGCAGGCATGCGGATCTTCGGGAGAAACCCGTGCCATTGCCACCGCGCGCTCGGCAAGTGCGGTTTCATCGGCTCCCTGGCCTGCGTGGACCGTCGCGACCTTCTGGCCGACAAAAACCCTGAGGCTGAAATCATCTGATTCGGCGGACTGGGTGTTTTCGACCTCGCCATTGCGCACGGAAGCCGAGCGCGAACGGCTGCGAACCACCAGCGCATCTGCCTGGTCGGCACCAGCTGCCCGGGCTCGCCCGATGAGACGCTCAGCCGTCGCCAGTAAGCCTTCAGATTGTTGTGTATCACTCATGTTTTTTGGCCTTTCGCTTGGCTCTCATGTATTGTCGCCACGGTCAAGCATCAAGCCCGTCATGGCTCAAGCCTGCGGTTTAACGTCAAAGGAGCGCAATGAATGGCTGCAGTCGATGGCACCCTTTACACCGAAGGCCTTGTGCTGTTGTGCGGAGCGGTCGTGGCGGCGCCGCTGTTCAAGAAAATCGGGCTCGGAACGGTTCTTGGCTATCTTGCCGCCGGCATTGTCATCGGCCCCCTGCTCCGGATCATCACCGACGGCGAGGAAATCCTGCATTTCGCCGAACTGGGCGTGGTGCTGCTTTTGTTCATTATCGGGCTTGAGCTCAAGCCATCGCGGCTTTGGCAATTGCGGCGCGACATCTTCGGGCTCGGGCTGGTGCAGGTCATGGTATCGGCACTGGCAATCATCGGTGTCGCCTGGTCGCTTGCCGGTCAGCCCTGGACAGCGGCGATCGTTATCGGTTTCGGACTGGCGCTCTCGTCGACGGCGTTCGGCGTCCAGATCCTCAACGAACGCGGCGATCTGAACACGCGCTACGGGCAGCAATCCTTCTCGATCCTGCTGTTCCAGGACATCGCAATCGTGCCGATCCTGGCTCTCGTTCCGCTTGTCGCGCCCGCTGCTGGCGACGGCGGCGGCTCGATTGTCACCGATATCGCCATTACGGTCGGAGCCATCCTGGCATTGCTGGTTGCCGGCCGCTACCTTCTCAATCCGCTGTTTCAAGTCATTGCCGGAACCGGTGCCAAGGAAGCAATGATCGCGGCAGCCCTTTTCGTGGTTCTGGCGTCAGGCACCTTGATGCAGTTTGCCGGCCTGTCGATGGCGCTGGGTGCCTTTATCGCAGGCGTGATGCTGGCCGAATCCTCCTACAGGCACGAACTCGAAGCCGACATCGAGCCATTCCGCGGCATCCTGCTGGGTCTATTCTTCATGGCGGTCGGCCTGTCGCTCGATCTCAGTGTGATCGCCGACAACATCGTCGTCATTCTCATTGCCGTGCCGGTGCTGATGATCATCAAGGCCCTGGTCATCTACGGCGCCTGCCGGGCTTTTGGGTCCACACACAACAACAGTGTGCAGATCGCGGGACTTCTGCCGCAGGGCGGCGAATTCGGCTTCGTGATTTTCAGTGCGGCGGCGGCTGCAGGCGTATTCGCCCAGGCGACCGCGTCTCTGCTGGTGGCGATCGTCACCATTTCCATGGCGCTGACGCCGCTGGCCGCGTTTGTGGCCAACCGGCTGATGCGGGAGGCGGCCGACGAGCAGATGGACGAGGATTTCGCCGGCGCCGGTTCCGATGTGCTGATGGTCGGCTTTTCGCGTTTTGGCCAGATCGCCTCGCAGATCCTGCTCGCAGGCGGCTCGGACGTAACCATCATCGACCAGTCCGCCGACAGGATCAGATCCGCCTCGAAGTTCGGCTTCAAGATCTATTTCGGAGATGGGACCCGCAAGGAAGTGCTGGTGGCGGCCGGCATCGAGCGGGCCAAGATCGTTGCGGTCTGCACGCACAAGCAGGAGATCACCGACAGGATCGTCGACCTGATCCAGGCCGATTTTCCGACCGCACGCATCTTCGCAAGGGCGTATGACCGGACCCACACCTTGTCGCTGCGCGCCCGCGGCGTGGATTACGAGGCGCGGGAAACGTTTGAATCCGGGATGCTGTTCGGCCGCAAAACGCTCGAGGCGCTGGGCACGTCGGAAGATCAGGCGGCGGCCATCAGCGAGGATGTGCGCCACCGCGACGAGGAGCGGCTGGCAATCCAGGCGGTTGAGGGGCTTCTCGCCGGACGCGAGAAGCTGCACACCAGGCCTGTAACGCCGGAACCGTTGGTCAAACCCAAGCGCGAATCCGAACGTCTGGACAAACCGCTCAAAGACGATATCACCCTGTCTGATCCCGCGTGACAGGTTGAAGGAAAAACATCATGACGCCATTTCACCTCGCCTTCCCAATCAGAGATATTGACGAGACACGCCGCTTCTACGGCGAACTGCTCGGCTGCCCGATGGGGCGTTACACCGATAGCTGGATCGATTTCGACCTGTTCGGCCATCAAATGTCCGGGCATGTCAGGCCGGATGCCGGTACCGGTGCCGCTTCGGGCGCGGTTGACGGGCACTCGGTGCCGATCCCCCATTTTGGTGCCGTGCTGCAAATGGAGCAGTGGAAGGAACTCGCGGCCAGGCTTGAGGCTGCAGACGGAATTGACTGGATCATGAAGCCGACGCTTCGCTTTGAAGGTCAGCCTGGCGAACAGGCGACGCTGTTTCTGCGCGATCCTTCCGGCAATGCGCTCGAATTCAAGGGCTTTACCGATCTCGGCCAGGTCTTCGCCTCGTGAGCGAACAGAGACCGGCGGCCGCGCCGCCGTCTGCCCGGCAAAGCGAGCCGGCGAAATTCGTCACCGGTTCGACCATGCGGCACGTTGTGGTGATGACGGCAACCGGCTCGATCGGGCTTGTTGCGGTGTTCATAGTCGACGCCCTCAACCTGTTCTACATCTCGCTTTTGGGGCAACAGGAACTCGCGGCGGCGATCGGTTATGCCGGCACGCTTCTGTTCTTTTCGACCTCGATCGCCATTGGCCTGTCGATCGCCGCAACGGCGCTGACCGCACGCGCACTGGGGCGGGGAAACCGCAGCGAGGCGCGCGAGATCGCCGGAGCTTCACTCTTCTACATGATCATCATCATGACCAGCACGGTGGCGTTCGCCTATCCGTTCCTGGGAGACATGGTGCTGATTATGGGCGCCCGGGGGCAGACTGCAGACCTTGCAACGGAGTTCATGCAGATCGTGCTGCCGTCGCTGCCGGTTCTGGGAACAGGCATGTGCCTGTCAGCCCTGCTGCGTGCCGTGGGCGATGCCAAGCGGGCGATGTATGTGACGCTAGGCGCCGGGGCGCTGACTGCGGTGCTGGATCCGATTTTCATCTTCGGCTTCGACCTCGGCATCCACGGCGCGGCGATCGCCACGGTGATCTCGCGCTTTGCATTGGTTGGCATCGGTCTCTACTCGCTGTTGCGGATCCACAACCTTGTCGCCATGCCCTCAAGAACCATCATCGGACGCGAATTCCGGCCGTTTCTGGCGATCGGACTGCCGGCGCTGATGACGCAGATCGCAACGCCTGTCGGGAACACTTTCGTCACCGCCACCATGGCCGAACATGGAGATGCCGCCGTTGCCGGCTGGGCGGTGGTCGGACGGCTGATTCCGGTCGCGTTCGGGGCGCTCTTCGCCCTGTCCGGCGCGGTGGGGCCGATCCTCGGCCAGAACTACGGTGCCAGGCGGTATGACCGGCTGATATCGACGATGCGTGACAGCCTGGTGTTCATCACGCTCTACACACTGGTTACATGGGCAGTGCTGGCGCTGTTTCGAAACCAGATCGCCGATCTCTTCGGCGCGACCGGAGAGGCGCGCGACGTCATCGTCTTCTTCTGCCTGTTCGTGGCCGGCAGCTTCGTGTTCAACGGCATGCTGTTTGTCGCCAACGCGGCTTTCAACAATCTGGGCTATGCGCTCTACTCGACGGTGTTCAACTGGAGCCGCTCAACGCTTGGTGTCATACCCTTCGTCTGGCTCGGCTCTCACTGGTACGGCGCTCAAGGGGCTCTTGCTGGCTATGGCCTGGGAGCCGTGGTGTTCGGTCTGGCATCGATCGTCGTCTGTTTCCGGGTGATTGTGAAAATCGAGGACCGCGATGGCGGCGGGCCGGACGAGCTCGTTGTACGGACGCCACCCGCAGGGCAATCGGCCTTTACCAGCGGCAAGGCGTCAACGCTGTAGCGCTACTTGAAAAAGGCAAAGGCGGCGTCAAGGTCGCGCTTGAGCTGCTCTGCGACACTCTCGGAGCCGACAAGGATCTCCTTGGCCTTGAGGAAATCGAGCACCCGGTACTGGTGCACCTCTGGACGGAGCAGGATCTGCGGGGGATGGGCGCGCCGCTTCATTTCTATGATCGATTGCATCATCAGCTGGCTGGCGCCAAACATCATGTCGATGGTCGTCGGCGGCTGGCCGGGAACGCCCGATGGCAGGCCGACGACATCCACGCCGATGACGATGTCGGCCAGTCCGGCCAATTGGTCAAACGGCACAGGATTGAAGATGCCGCCATCGATCATGATGGTGCCGTCGAGCATCACCGGACGGAACACTGCGGGTATGGCTGCCGATGCGGCAATCGCCTGGCGCAGATCCCCCTCCGAACAGGCCACTTCGGCATGGCCATAGTAATCGGTGACCATGATTTTTGTCGGAATGATCAGGTCTTCGAAACGCCGCGCGACCTTTTCGGGCAAAAATCCTTCGAGGATCCGTTCGACATTGAACTGGCCGAGCCTGAGCCCGCCCTCCATGGCGTCCTTGACGCCCCGGGGCCTCGCTGCCTTCCACATCCGGCTGAGCGCGCTGGCCGGCTTGCCGATGGTGTCGAGCGTATGGGCGCGGATCTCCTCGCCGGTCATGCCCGAGGCCATCGCAGCCCCCATGATGGCTCCAATCGAGGAGCCGGCAATCGCAACCGGCCTGATACCCATGGAATCGAGAGTCTCGATGACATGGATATGGGCTATTCCGCGCGCTCCTCCGCCGCCAAAGGCAACGGCGACCGTCGGTTCGGAAAATCGCGACGCGGTCTCGGGTTCGGCATGCATTGTGTCAGTCATTCCTGAACCCCGTTTCAGTGGTTCCCTCGGCCATCACTGCGTTCTCAGGCAAGCCTGAAGCATCATAGCGGAAGAAGCGCATGATTGTGTCGCCAAATTCACGGGTGTCGAGAAGTTTGAAGCCACGCCCCGGATCAGGCTCGGCTGAAGCTTGCTCTTCAAGGACAACGAGAGCGCCATCCGCGAGCCAGCCGCCGCGAGCAGCGGACACCAGCGCCCTGTCTCCCAGTCCCTTGCCATAGGGCGGGTCTGCGAAGACCAGATCAAACGGACCCATCGTGCCGGCGGCACCAAGCTTGCAGGCATCGCGGCGGAAAATGCGCGCACGGCCCTGCAGCCCAAAGGTCTCGATATTCTTCTGGATCAAGCCGCGCCCCTCGACGCCGCTTTCGACAAACAGCGCGGTCCGGCATCCTCGCGACAGGGCTTCGATGCCGACGGCTCCGGTACCGGCGAAAAGATCGAGCACCCGCGTTTCCGCCAGCGCCTCGGGAAAGGCGTGGCTCAGAATGTTAAAAAGGCTTTCCCTGCTCCGGTCGGTGGTCGGCCGGATGACGTTTGACTTCGGAGCGGCCAGTCCGCGGCCGCGAAACTCACCGCCGACGATCCGCACCGGGGCCCCGTCCCTTTCCGTAAGCAGGCTTGCCGCTCCGCTTGTCCGATGAAGGCCGTCCGCCCGTTGGTCTGCCGCTGTCCTTTGGAGGTCCGTCAAACGATTTGCCACGGCCCGGTTTTCCGGCAGGTTTCATGCCGGGCTTGTCGCCCGGTTTGCCGCCGGGCTTTCTGGCCTCGGCTCCCGGCCTTGCCTCATCCGCCTCACGCGGAGGGCGAGGCTTTGCCCGCCCCTTGGGAAAACTGCCGCGGCGCGTATCGGCGCGGTCATCCGCCTTGGCAGGCTTGCGCGCGGGCCGTTCGGCTGCGGGCACGGCATCGTCCTTGCGGTTTTCGTTGACCGGCCGTGCGCCGGGCGCCATCCAGACATTGCTGGCGCGGCTGCGCTGGACAAAGCTGCGCTTGGCGGGCTTGCCACCAGGTTCCTCGTTTCGGCCGCCGGGCCGGTCGGCTTTAGCGGCGGCACCGAAAGGTTTGCGGTCGGTGCGGTCACGGTCGCGGTCGGGAGCACGATCACGATCCTTGCCAAAGCCCTTGCCATCGCGTCCCGGACGGCCTGGTTTGGTATCGAGACGGGCGCGGGCGCGCTCGGTTTTCTCCGAACTTGAAATCCATTCGCGCTGAGCCGGCTTGGCGGCCGGCTTGGGTTTGGCTTCTGGCTTCGGCTTGGCGAGATGCTCGCTCAGCGGCGCATCGAAATTGGCGCCCGATTCCTCGATCATGCGTTCGCCGAGCTGTTCGCGTAGCGTCTTGCTCTTGATCTCGACAACCTCGCCTTCGCGAATATCACCCAACTGGAAGGGACCGAAGGAGATCCGGATCAGGCGGTTGACGTCGAGACCGAGGGCGCCGAGCACATTCTTGATCTCGCGGTTCTTGCCCTCGCGAAGACCCATGGTGATCCACACATTGTGGCCCTGCTTGCGGTCCAGCGTCGCTTCGATGGCGCCATAGAGCACGCCCTCGACGGCGATGCCGTCCTTCAGTTCATCGAGCCTTGCCTGATCGATGTCACCATAGGCGCGGACACGATAGCGACGGAGCCAGCCGGTCTGCGGCAGTTCCAGCGTCCTTGCCAGGCCGCCATCATTGGTCAGAAGCAACAGTCCCTCGGTATTGATATCAAGCCGACCGACAGTCAGAACACGCGGCAGGTGCCTGGGCAACCTGTCAAACACTGTCTCGCGGCCTTCGGGATCCTTGTTGGTGGTCACCAGGCCCGCGGGCTTGTGATAGACCCACAGCCGGGTCCGCTCGATGCCGGCGATTTCCTCACCGTCAACCTCGATGCGATCCGAGAGGGAGACAACAACTGCCGGGCTTTCCAGGGTCTTGCCATTGACCTTGATGCGGCCCTCGGCAACCATCCGCTCGACATCCCGGCGGGACGCGACGCCCACGCGCGCCAGGATCTTGGCAATACGGCCGCTTTCGGTGGCGCTGTCCGCCGTGTCCGGCGACTTGTTGGCGGGCTGTTGTTTGCCGTGTTTGGGCTTGTCTTGTTCTGTCATTTGTAGTTTGCCTGCCTCTACAGCGCCTTCCCGCGTTCCTTCAGGATCGCACGGGCACTGTAACATGTTTGGTTTGGCGATACGTCGTTCGACAGATCGGTTCTGTTGTCATGGGGTATGGCCGCTTAAATCGCTGTCTATCAGGTTGGACGGGCCGGGTTAAGGGGTTTCATGCATGGTCTTTCGACCGCGGGACATTTGATGATCAGCAACGGATACATGGACCTGGCGCTTGAGGAAGCCCGCGCTGCCGCCACTCGCGGCGAAGTGCCGGTTGGCGCGGTGATCGTTCGCGACGGCCTGGTGCTGGCGCGCGCAGGCAACCGAACCCGGGAATTCAACGACGTGACCGCGCATGCAGAGATTTTGGCCATCCGGCAGGCCGCCGAAAAGCTCGGCAGCGAGCGGTTGATCGATGCGGATCTCTACGTCACGCTCGAACCCTGCACCATGTGCGCCGCCGCGATCTCGTTTGCCAGGCTGAGACGTCTCTATTTCGGCGCGGAAGACGAAAAAGGCGGCGCAGTGACGAGCGGCGTGCGATTCTTCAACCAGCCGACATGCCATCACGCACCGGAGATCTACCCGGACATTGCATCAGCCGACGCGATGGATCTGCTCAAGGGGTTCTTCAGGGAAAAGCGCTGACACACGGAAAGAAGTCTTCCCTTACCAGGGCCACCACTTGCGCCTGCCGGTGCCTTCCTTCGCAGCTTCTTCCTTCCAGCGCTTCTCTTTTTCGCGCTCCGATTCGCCGAGTTCACCCACTGGGGCGGTCGCGGCGGGCTGGCGGTATGCCAGCGGTGGATCAGACAGGAACCGGCGCCGATCGGAATAGGCGCCTGACTGAACCTTGCGCGCTTGCTGAAAGGCCTGGCGCTGAGCCGCACCGGTCACAGGTGGTGCGGCTTCTGCGGCACGCGGTGAGCCAAGAGAAGTGGTGCGCTTGGTGATCTCGGGCTTTGCGAGCGGAGAGCTGAAAGCGGAGTTGCCTGAATTTGCGTCAGCCTCGGCCAGAAGCCGCGCGCGGGTTTCTTCCGGTGATTCCACCCATGCCGGGTTGTTCTCGGTCACGTTCTCCTGCGGTGCCGGAAGGCCGGCGGTCTCCGTCGGTTTCACGATGGCCGGACGCGGCTTGTACTCGATATCGGCGCCCTTGCGGGTGGAGCCGATCGTCACGATGTTGCCGAGATCGTCAATCAACTGCGCGGTGGATGTCTTGTCGGTGCCATAGGTCGGACCCATGCAGCCAGACAACGCAAGGCTTGCGGCAATGAGTGCGCCTATTGTCACGCCAGCGCGGTACTCGGTCTTCATTGTCATGCACAGGATCCCGTCTCGGACAGTCGCTTTGATTTCATACTGCTTGTTGCCGCACAATCCGGCCTTTTTCAGGCAGGGTTTTACCGGATTGGAACAGGCAGGGCAATTGACCCCGGCAAAATTGCCGCAGGATCACGGTTCAAATCCCGCCGGACCCCGTGTCAGGGGCCCGGCAGACCGTCACAGCCGGCCAAGCGCCTTGAGTTCGTGCAAGGCGGCGGCATCACGGGCCGACACGTCCGGGAACTCGGGGTCGGAGCCGACATCGTCGGTGATCCGCCAGGACCGCGCACATTTGTCGCCCGTCGCAAGGGCTGGAAGCACGGACACAGCCTTTACCTCATCGATGCGGAAGGCAGTGTCAGGGCCTTCACCGGTTTCAATGCGAACGCCCGAGGTGATGCAGATCTCGGCGAAGTCGCTGTCGCCGACGGCCTCGACCAGCGCCGGATCGGTGATGTGGACCACGGGTGCTGCTTCCAGCGACGAACCGATGCGCTTTTCACGGCGCTCGATTTCCAGGGCGCCGGTAACGACGCGGCGCACGGTGCGGATCTTCTTCCACTTGGCGGCCAGCGACTCATCGCGCCAGGCGCCGGGAACCTCGGGAAACTGTTCGAGATGCACGGATTCGGCATCCGGCTTGTGAGAGAGCCAGGCTTCTTCCATGGTGAAGGGCAGCATCGGCGCGAGCCAAGTCACCAGGCAATCGAAGATCTTCCGGATGACCTGCAACGAAGCCCGGCGACGCAGGCTCGAGGGCGCATCGCAGTAGAGCGCATCCTTGCGGATATCGAAATAGAAGGCCGACAGCTCGATATTGGCAAAATCGGTCAAGGCGCGGGAGATGCGCTTGAAATCGAAATTGTCGTAGCCGGTGCGTACCAGCTGATCGAGCTCGCTCAGCCGGTGCAGCATCAGCCGCTCGAGTTCGGGCATATCGGACGGATCGATGGCGTCACCGCCGTCATGCGCCAGGGTGCCAAGCATCCAGCGGATGGTGTTGCGAAGCTTGCGGTAGGCATCGATGTTGGTCTTGATCACCGTCTTGCCGAGACGTTGATCTTCCCAATAGTCCGTGTTCATCACCCACAGGCGCAGGATATCGGCACCGGATTCCTTCATGACATCCTGCGGGAAGACCTGATTGTTCAAAGACTTCGACATCTTGCGGCCGTCCTCGGCCATGGTGAAGCCATGGGTGATGACGGCGTCGTAGGGCGCGCGGCCGCGGGTGGCGCAGCTTTCCAGCAGCGAGGAATGGAACCAGCCGCGGTGCTGGTCGGAGCCTTCGAGATAGACATCGGCCGGCCATTTGAGATCCGGACGGTCCTCCAGCGTGAAGACGTGGGTGCAGCCCGAATCGAACCAAACATCGAGAATATCGGTGACCTGGATCCATTTCGGATCACTTGCGAGATTGCCCAGGAAGCGCTCGCGGGCACCTTCGGCAAACCAGGCGTCGGCGCCCTCGGCCTCGAAAGCCTCGAGAATGCGGGCATCGACAGCCTCGTCGAGCAGCACATTGCCATCGACATCGGCAAAGACGCAGATCGGCACGCCCCAGGCGCGTTGGCGCGAGAGCACCCAGTCGGGACGGTCCTCGATCATGCCACGCAGGCGGTTCTGCCCAGCTGATGGCACGAAGCGGGTGTCTTCGATGCCTTTGAGTGCGCGCGAGCGCAGTGTGGTGCCGTCGCCGAAGTCCTTGTCCATATAGACAAACCACTGCGGCGTGTTGCGGAAGATGATCGGCTTCTTGGAGCGCCACGAATGCGGATAGTCATGCTTGAGGCGTCCGCGAGCGAAGAGATTGCCGGCCTCGATCAGCGCGGTGATGACCGACTGGTTGGCGTCGCCCTTCTTGCCCTTGTCGTCGATCACGCGTGCAGGCCCGCCTTCGCGATCCGGCCCGAGGCCGGGCGCGTCCTTGGTGTAATAGCCGGCGTCATCGACGGTGAAGGGAATCGCGGACGAGATGCCGCGCGCCTCGAGATCGCGGGCAGCATCCATCCAGGCTTCAAAGTCCTCGCGGCCATGGCCGGGCGCGGTGTGCACGAAGCCGGTACCGGCATCGTCAGTGACGTGATCGCCGGCGATCAGCGGCACTGCGAAATCGTAGCCGCCACCAAGACCCTTGAGCGGGTGGGCACAGACCATGCCTTCAAGGTCGCTCGCCGCCACTTCGCGCAAACGCTTGAATTCAAGCTTGGCCTTGGCGAAGCACTCCTCGGCCAGCGCATCGGCGAAGATCAGCTTCTCGCCCGGCTGCGGTCCGAAGTCGTTCTCGGCCGCCGTGACCTCATAAAGGCCATAGGCGATCCGATCAGAGAAGGAGACGGCGCGGTTGCCCGGGATGGTCCATGGTGTTGTCGTCCAGATAACGACGGAAGCATCTTCCAGATCGGGATAGAAGGTCTGGGAAGAAACGCTTGGAGCCGGTGCAGCATTGGCGTCAGCGGGTTTGGTGACCGCAGACACCGGGAACTTCACCCAGATCGTGTCGCTCTCGTAGGTCTGGTATTCGACCTCTGCTTCGGCCAGCGCGGTGCGTTCGACCACCGACCACATGATCGGCTTGGAGCCGCGGTAGAGCTGGCCGGATCTCGCGATCTTGAGCAATTCACCGGCGATGCGGGCTTCGGCGTGGAAATCCATGGTCTTGTAGGGCTTGTCGAAATCTCCCTCGATGCCCAGGCGCTTGAATTCCTCGGACTGCACCGAAACCCAATGCTCGGCATAGGCGCGGCATTCCTTGCGGAATTCGAGCATTGCCGCCGATTCCTTGAGATTGGGCTTTTCCTTGCCCTTGGAGCGGTAGTTCTCCTCCTCGATCTTCCATTCGATCGGCAGGCCGTGGCAGTCCCAGCCCGGGACATAATTGGAATCGAAGCCGCGCATCTGGAAAGAGCGGGTGATCACGTCTTTCAGGATCTTGTTGAGCGCGTGGCCGATGTGGATGTTGCCGTTGGCGTAGGGCGGGCCGTCATGCAGCACGTATTTCGGGCGGCCGGCAGAGGTGGCGCGCAGCCTGTCGTAAAGCCGCATCTGCTGCCAGCGGGCAACCAGTTCGGGCTCCTTCTGCGGCAGGCCGCCGCGCATCGGAAAATCGGTTTCCGGCAGATAGAGCGTCTTGGAATAGTCGAGCGTGTCGTTGGTGTCGGTCATGGTGTCGCAATCTTATGGGCCGATGGCCCGTGGTAGACAGTGTATCGGAGAATTCGAAAGCGGGCGCTGTGTGCGCGCCAGATTGCCCGGTCTCCTGCGAGCTCAGCTCAGCGGGAAACCGGGACCATAATTCGTATCGGCGGAGCGCCTGTGATCGTGACAGCCGTGGTCATGGACCGGGTTCATAATGGTTTTTGGTGCGTGTGAAAAGAAGATTGCGCAAAGCAATCGTTTCGCCTGCCAAATCTTCCGCCGCTATGGCTTGAGCCGAGTGTATATCAGCCTGCGCATCACTGCTGTCACCGGTTTTGGAAACACCCTGCCGATCACGGCGAAAACACGGTTGCCCGCACCGGGAATCGAGCTCTTCTTGCCCGCCAGCGCATCGGCCAAAATGAGGCGCGCGGCATGGTCCGGGTCCATCCGTTTGCTGTCATCGGCGCCTTCGGGCGAGTGCCGCTCGGCATGATCGGTCTTCAACGGACCGGGGAAAGCGACGGTCAGGGTCACGCCCCTGGATGCCGCGTATTTGCGCATGCTCCTGGCGTAGATCGCCAAGGCATCCTTGGAAGCGGCGTAGCTGGCCGCTCCCGGATAGCCGGTAAAATGCGACAGGGAAGAAACGAAGACCATTGCACCGCCGCTGCGGCATGCGTTTGATTCAAGCAAAGCTGCCGCGATGACCATCGGGGCTTCCGTGTTGACGCGCAGAATGTCGATATGGGCGCGCGGGTCCAGGGCCTCGAACTTGCCGGTCGCATTGATGCCGGCATTCAGGAGAACCAGATCATAAGGCCCGGCGGCGATCAGATCGGGCAGGACGTCGTCAAGCTCGGTCCGGCTCGCAAGATCGCAGCGGATGAATTGCACAGGTGTCTTGCCGGTCCAGGGCCGATCACGGTCGAGCACCACGATCTCGTAGCCGTTTGCCTGCAACCAGCCTACCGATGCGGCCCCGAGGCCGGCGCTGCCGCCGGTGACAAGAGCGCGTTTGGATGCAGAGGTCAAAGCCGTCTCCCGGTATAGGCGCCGCCATTGAGGTACTTGACCCAGGACAGGGTGACCGGCGAACGGCGTGCTGCAATGGCCGAGGCCATCATCGCCGCCACATCGTCCGGCGCAAGAAACAGGGCGCGCATGCGGCCAGGATCATATCCGGCCTTGTCGTGCATATCGGTTTTCGCCGGGCCGGGATGCAGCACCTGGACCGAGATATCGCCACTCCACTCGGACCGCAGAGCCCGAGCCAATCCGTGCAATCCGGCCTTGGATGCGGCATAGGCGGGGATGCTGGCCGAGCCCTTGTGCGCCACCGATCCGATCAGACTGAGCGTTCCGCTCGACTTCCTGAGCAATGGATAGAGCGCCTGAGCCTGCAGCATCACCGCCAGCAGGTTGACGTCGAGCGTCTGGCGGATAGCGTCGGTGCTGTCCACGCCACCGACCGCAACAAAGCCGGTGCCGGCATTGAGCACGGCATTATCGAGGCCGTCCCAGCCGAAATCCCGCACACCCCGGACCAGCGCCCGGGCCGACATTTCCGGATCACCGTGATCGGCAACGACATATCCCGCACCGGGGGGCAGTATCTCGGCGACCTCGGTCTGCGACTTGCGGCCCGACAGCAACAATGAGTGGCGGCGGGCCAGCTTCTGGGCAAGCGCCAGTCCCAGGCCGGAGTTGCCGCCGGTTATCAATATGCGGCGCGGTTTGGCGCCGATCATCCGGCCGGCCCGAATGTGATAGCGGCATCGAGCGGCGAGAGAGGTTGCAGCGAACCAAGCACCGCACGGGCTTCGGCTTCATCGATCTTCATCTGCGATACCAGTTGGTCAAGGTCATCGAACTTCTCCTCGCCGCGGAGCCTCGTGACGAACGAGACCGTGCAGGTTTCACCATAGAGGTCGGCGGAAAAATCGAACAGGAATGTTTCAAGCAGCAGGGCCGCGCCATCTTCGGCAACGGTCGGCCGGCGGCCGAAACTGGCCACACCATCGTGGATGGTTCCTTCGGCGCGGCGGAAACGCACCGCATAGATGCCCGGCTCGAGCCCGGTTTCAGGCGGCAACGCCATGTTGGCTGTCGGGTATCCCAACGTCCGGCCGAGTTTCTGACCGTGCTGCACCTCGGCCGAGACCGCATAGCGATAGCCGAGCAATCCGTTCGCCCCGGTCACATCGCCAGCCGCCAGCGCCTCCCGGATCCGGCTCGAAGACACGACATCCGCATTTTCATCCTGGAACTGCTCGACCAGGGTGACGCCGAAACCATGCCTGACACCGGCATTCATGAGATAGTCCGGATTGCCTTCGCGGCCCTTGCCGAAATGGAAATCATAACCGGTCACGACATGATGAACACCCAGCCGCTGGCACAGGGTCCGGGTGACGAAGTCTTCTGCACTCTGGGACGAAAACGCCTTGTCGAAACACTGCTCGACAATCGCATCGAAGCCCAGATGACCGAGGATCACGGCCTTCATTGGAGCCGGGGTCAGGCGGAACACAGGCTGGTCGGGCCGGAACACGGTGCGCGGATGGGGCTCGAAACTGAGCACGATGGAGGCAACGCCCGCAGCCTTGGAAATCGCCGTGGCGCGCGCCAGCACAGCCTGGTGACCGCGATGCACGCCGTCAAAATTGCCGATCGCCACCACGCCGCCCCTGAGCTCGCCTGCGAACGTGTCGACATCATGAAATCGCCGCGCCATTTCCATTCCCGTGCTGCTGTTCTCAGGCAAGCCATTCCATCCAGTAGGCCGGCGCCAGTCCCTCTCCCTCGAGGAAGGCCTGCAGCCGTGCCTCATCGGTGGCCCGGCCGTCAAGATAGTGTCGGGCGTGGATACCGCGGGCGATGAAGACAGCTTCGATGCCGTTGTCGAGCGCCCCGCGGATATCGGTATGGGCTCCGTCGCCAATCGCAAGAACGCGGGCCGGATCCACCTCGCCGCGGATGGTTCGCGCACGCGAAAGGGCTTCCTTGTAAATCGGCGCGTGCGGCTTTCCGGCGATCCTGGTCTCGCCACCAAGCTCCGCGTAGAGATCCGCCAGGGCGCCGGCGCAAGGCACCAGCCGGTCGCCACGCTCGACCACGCGGTCGGGATTGGCACAGATCAGCGGCAGCTCGCGCGCCTTGAAACCTTCAAGCAGGCTGCGGTAGTCCTCGGCCTGCTCTGTTTCATCATCAAAGAGACCGGTACACAAAACCGCCTTGGCAGCGCCTGGTTCAACCAGGTCGACATCAAGGCCGTCGACCAGAGCGATGTCGCGTTCGGGACCGAGAAAATAGATCTGTTGCGGGCCTTCCGTGACCAGTTGGCGCGTGACATCGCCCGATGTGACAATGTCATCCCAGCACTCGGGATCAACCCCGATGGTTTCGAACTGGCGGATCACCCCGCCTGCCGGCCGCGGCGAATTGGTGATGAGAATGACGGTCTGTCCACGCTGCCTGGCGGCCTTCAAGGCTTCAACAGACAACGGAAAGGGGTTGACGCCATTATGGATGACACCCCATACATCGCACAACAAAACGTCGGCGCTGCCGGTCAGCTGATCAAGGTCGGTAATCCTGCGGGCCATGGGCGAACGGTTCCTTTCGGACAAACGATGTCGCGCAGCTTGCCGCCGATTACAAGACCCCGCCGGAAAATTGCCGGACGGACACGAAACATCCAGCAGGATTGCTCTCCGATATCTTGACTCTTGGTCGCCGCACCCCTATCTCGGCGTCGTTGGCACTCTCCTCGGGTGAGTGCTAACAGCAACTTCATGAGGCCCATTCGGGGACCTCAGCCGCTTCTGTCATTCGATCAAGGAATTTAGACAATGGCAAAAACCAAGTTCCGTCCGCTCCACGACCGCGTTGTCGTCCGTCGTGTCGAGTCCGAAGAAAAAACAAAAGGCGGGATCATCATTCCGGATACCGCCAAGGAAAAGCCGCAGGAAGGCGAAATCATCGCCGTTGGCTCCGGCAATCGCGACGAGGCCGGCAAGCTGGTGGCGCTCGACGTCAAGGCCGGCGACCGCGTTCTGTTCGGCAAATGGTCCGGCACCGAAATCAAGCTTGATGGCGAAGACCTTCTGATCATGAAGGAAAGCGACATCATGGGCGTCCTCGGCTGAGCCGACATTCTGCCTGAACACATCCACCCTGCCTCAAGACGATGGGCCACAGGCCCGGGAGTTAAGTTAAATGGCTGCTAAAGAAGTTAAATTCGGTCGTACCGCCCGCGAGAAAATGCTCCGCGGCGTCGACATCCTCGCCGATGCGGTGAAGGTAACGCTGGGTCCGAAGGGCCGTAACGTGATCATCGACAAGTCCTTCGGCGCTCCGCGCATCACCAAGGACGGCGTCACCGTCGCCAAGGAAATCGAACTGGAAGACAAGTTCGAAAACATGGGCGCACAGATGGTCCGCGAAGTCGCTTCGAAGACCAACGACATCGCCGGCGACGGCACCACCACTGCAACCGTGCTGGCCCAGTCGATCGTGCGCGAAGGCGGCAAGGCCGTTGCTGCCGGCATGAACCCGATGGATCTGAAGCGCGGCATCGACCTCGCCGTCACAGAGGTCATCGCCAACCTTCAGAAGAAGGCCAAGAAGATCAAGACCTCGTCGGAAGTCGAGCAGGTCGGCACGATCTCGGCCAACGGCGAGAGCCAGATCGGCAAGGACATTGCCGAAGCCATGCAGAAGGTCGGCAACGAAGGTGTCATCACCGTCGAGGAAGCCAAGACCGCTGAAAGCGAACTCGAAGTCGTCGAAGGCATGCAGTTCGACCGCGGCTACCTGTCGCCCTACTTCGTGACCAACCCCGACAAGATGGTTGCCGAACTCGACGACGTCTACATCCTTCTCCACGAGAAGAAGCTTTCGAACCTCCAGGCCATGCTGCCTGTGCTCGAAGCCGTGGTGCAGACTTCCAAGCCGCTCCTCATCATCTCGGAAGACGTTGAGGGCGAAGCCCTTGCAACGCTCGTGGTCAACAAGCTGCGTGGCGGCCTGAAGATTGCGGCCGTCAAGGCTCCGGGTTTCGGCGATCGCCGCAAGGCAATGCTCGAAGACATCGCCATCCTGACCGGCGGCCAGGTGATTTCCGAAGACATCGGCATCAAGCTCGAAAACGTGACCCTGGAAATGCTGGGCCGCGCCAAGAAGGTGTCGATCACCAAGGAAACCACCACCATCGTTGATGGCGCTGGCAAGAAGAAGGAAATCGAAGGCCGGATCACGCAGATCAAGGCTCAGATCGAAGAGACTTCTTCCGACTACGATCGCGAAAAGCTGCAGGAACGCCTGGCCAAGCTCGCTGGTGGCGTTGCCATCATCCGCGTCGGCGGTGCGACCGAGACGGAAGTCAAGGAGCGCAAGGACCGCGTCGACGACGCGCTCAACGCGACCCGCGCTGCCGTTCAGGAAGGCATCGTTGCAGGCGGCGGCACCGCGCTGCTGCGCGCATCCGTTGCGATCACCGTCAAGGGCGCCAACTCCGACCAGGAAGCCGGCATCAACATCATCCGCCGCGCTCTGCAGGCTCCTTGCCGCCAGATCGCGGACAATGCCGGTGATGAGGCTTCGATTGTCGTGGGCAAGATCCTCGACCAGAAGAGCGACACCTACGGCTACAACGCCCAGACCGGTGAATATGGCGACATGATCACCATGGGTATCGTTGACCCGGTCAAGGTTGTCCGTACGGCGCTTCAGGATGCGGCCTCGATCGCCGGTCTTCTGATCACCACCGAAGCCATGATTGCAGAACTTCCGAAGAAGGAAGGTGCTGCTGGCGGTGGCGGCATGCCCGACATGGGCGGAATGGGCGGAATGGGCGGCATGATGTAATAGGGCCAAGGCCTTGTTAATGCCGGTCAGCGCACATTGCGCGACCCAAAGAAAGGGCGGTCTTCGGGCCGTCCTTTTTGCTGTTCAGGGGGCACCAATCGGGCCGATCCACAATTGATGGCCGGTGTTGTTGCAAAATGGACCCGGCGTGGCCTAATATCGCGTTGCATGTTAACTGAAAATCAACGAAAAAATTGATCAAAGAAGACATGGCATTTTGCTCGATAAATGCTTTATCTTGCATTTTCACCAACCCGTACCGGTGGCGATGACTGATCGGCGGACATTTCCGCATAAATGAGTTGCCTTGATCATGGTCTGATTGCAGCCATCGGACTGGGCGGTTTTGAATCCATATCCCGGACGGTCCGGGCAGACAGGCTTGAATTCACTGGGCGTTGCCGAGGTGTACATTGTTCAAAATTGCTAGGGCAGACAGTATTTCAGGAATTGGCGTCCAGCCTCACGGCATTGACGCTCCCGATCTCGATGTGATTTCCCACTATTGCCGTATCGAGCCATTCGAAGCCAACCTGGCGACCGGAACGTTTCAGCTCGGGCCTGCCGCGCGTTATCACCACCAGCTTCCGGAAGAGGGCGAGTTCGGGCTTTACAACCTGGTCAAGTGCTACGACGAAGAGTATCGCAACCATGTACTCGAACTCTATGAACTGGCGGCGATGCGGCCTTCTTCGTTCTGTTTTTCAACCACCATCATTCACGCGGATGGAAGCCAGGTGCCGGTAATGTGCATCGGTGAATCGTCCAACTTCTCGGATGATGGCGATGGCGCAATCAACGGTGTCTTTGTTTTCCCGAAGTTCAAGCTGCTCGATCAGCCACCATTGAACACGCAGTAACTGAACCGCCGGTGACAATCATTCAAGGTCGTTTCCGCCCGGGTTTTCCCGTTTATTTTTGTGAACAATACGTTCATAATTGTTCATCTTTCCGTTCGTCGATGACGCGTATATGGCTCTCTCTAGTTTGAGAAACAGGAGAGTACCATGTCAAACAATCTACAGCTTCTTATCGGCCGTGTGCTGCTGAGCATCATCTTTATCATGGCCGGCGTGAGCAAGCTCGGCAGCGTCGCAGGCACCGCCGGCTACATGGCAAGCATGGGCATTCCGCTGCCCGGCCTCACCGTCTGGCTGGTCATCGCACTCGAGATCGTCGGCGGCATCGCCATCCTGCTGGGCTTCTTTACCCGCTACGCCGCCTGGGCGCTTGCCGCCTTCTGTGTGGCTTCAGGCTATCTTGGCCACTTCCAGCCTGAAGACCAGATGCAGATGACCAGCTTCATGAAGAACCTCGCCATGGCGGGCGGCTTCCTTGCCCTCGCCGCCGCAGGCGCAGGCAGCTTCTCGGTTGACGCACGCCGCAAGTAATCCGGCCGCAGCAAGACGAAATAAACCGATGGACCCGGCGCCTCGACGCGCCGGGTCTTTTTTCATTCCGGGATGTCGGGTCTGGTCAGGCCGGCAGCGACTGCGGAGCCCGGGCCACCAGCCTGGTGATAAGCCAGCCAGACACGACTATGAAGGTCAGGATGACCGCCACTTCAAGGCTGCGCGATGCAAAATACTGCTCGCCGCCGAGCGCCATCATCAGCGGGCCGACGGCGAGGCCGGTGGAGATGATCACCGCCAGCATGGCCGGGACGATCTCACCGCGCAGAATTCTGCTCTGCGGGTTGACGGCGGAAATCCTGGCGAGCACCGCCAGGACGAGCATTGATGAAAGGAACACGATCGAACCGATGGTGAATTCCATGATAAACCCCACAATCCAAAATCATCCCGATGCCTGGGACGAGGCTGAACCGGTGGAGAAGCGGCTTTGTGGTTGGCGGAGCCATTCCGGGGCTGGTCTCCATCAGGAGCCAGGCGCGAAGGACGCGTGCAGGCCGGGTCTTTCCCGGGTGACCTCAAATTGCCTCAAACCAACGAAAAGACAAGCCACCTCAGGCAGGGTGCGAAAAATAAATTTCAGAATTCCGGGGAAGCCGTGATCCGGTTACGCGCTGCCGGCGTAAACGCTTGTGGGTCGCAGGAAAGTTCCCCCCGATCTGACACCCTGCGACAGACTTGGCCGAAGGGCTCCCGATCCCCTGACGCCACGGCCGCCTCCTCGCGAGGCGGCCTTTCTTTTTTCCCTTCCAGGACGGCGAACTCAGCTTGCCGAGCGCACTGCCTCGATCAGCGCCGCAACGCGGCTGTCATTGTCATGCGCGGTCTTGCGCGCCCTAACAAGGCAGGCTTCCGATCTGAGAATGACCCCGTCCGAAAGAACGCGCAGGTGATTGGCGGTCAGTGTGGAGCCGGTCGAGGTGATGTCGACAATGATATCCGCGGCTCCGGAGGCGGGAGCGCCCTCGGTCGCCCCGAGGCTCTCGACGATCCGGTAGAGCTGAATGCCGTGGCGCGTGGAGAAGAAGTTCTGGGTCAGCCGCCAGTACTTGGTGGCGATCGTCAGCCGCCGGCCATGACGGCTGCGGAAATCAGCCGCCACATCGCCAAGATCGGCCATGCTGTCGACATCCTTCCAGATATCCGGCACGGCAACGACCACATCGGCATTGCCGAAGCCGAGACGGGCGGTGATTTCCACCCGCTCATCGGCACGGGCGAGGCTTTCGCGCACCAGGTCCTCTCCGGTGACGCCGAAATCGACGGCTCCGGCGCCGAGTTCGCGGGCAATCTCGGACGCCGAGAGGAACGCCACCTCGACATCATCGATCCCGTCGATCCGGCCACGATAGCTGCGGTCATTGCCGATTGCCGACACGGTCAGTCCGGCGCGGGCAAGAGTGGCGATGGCATCATCCTTCATGCGGCCCTTGGAGGGCAGCGCCACGGTCAAGGTCATTTGCCGGCCCTCACGGTTTCGATCCGGTCGAGCCAGAGCGAGAAGCCCACGGCGGGGATCGGCTCGCGCGCACCGAGCAGGGTCATCATCCGGTCATAGCGACCGCCGCCGGCGAGAACGAGGTTGTTGCTTCCCGCCGAAACCTCGAAGACGAGGCCAGTATAATAGTCCAGCGGCCGGCCAAAGGCGGCCCGCCAGTGGATGGCGCCAAGATCTTCACCACGCTCGGACAGGGCATCGAGCCGCGCCTTGAAAGCCTGCTGCGCGCCACTGATATCGAGGCCCGCATCCCGGGCAAACCCGGCCAGCGCCGATGCGGCGCGATCAAGCGGGACATCAAGAGCCAGGAAGGCCTTCAGCGCATCGAGTGATGCGGCAGACAGCCGGGTGCTGTCGAGCGACTGCTTGCCGATCAGCCGGGCAGCAATCTCGGCCGGGGAGCGGCTGGCATGGGTCGAATAGCCGGTCTCCTGCATCACCTGCTCGATATGCGCCTCGAGGCCCGCGACATCTTCCGTGGCGAGAAAACCGGCCACGGAGGGATCGGGCCGCGCCGCACTGTCGGGACTGGCCAGGCGGGCCATCATGGCTTCAAGCGCCTGCGCGTTGCCAAAGGCGTGGACAAGGCGCTTCTGCCAGCCGGCGGGCAGGCCAAGACCGGCGACCACCGCCTCGAACACGGACTGGTCGCCCAGAATGATCGAAAGGTCTGCACCGGGCACGAATTGCGCAATGAGCGCGCGGGCCTCGGACAGCGCCCGGGCATCGGCACGGGCTTCATCGGGTTCACCCAGATCCTCGACACCTGCCTGGTAGAATTCGTTGCCACCTTCGCGGCGCTGGCGGAACACCTGGCCCAGATAGGAGTAACGGCGCGGCGTGGCGACACTCTGAGCGATATGGGCACTGCACACGGGAATGGTGAATTCCGGCCTCAGACAGAGGCTTTCTCCGGTCTCGCTTTCGGTGAGGAAGATGCGGCGGCGCAGGTCCTCTCCGGCCATGTCGAGAAACGGCTCGGCCGGTTGGATCACCGGGATATCAACGCGCGGCGCCTCAAGCGCTTCGAGCGCGCTTGCGAGACCGGCGGAGAAATCGGGGGCTGCCAGCTGGATCATTGCCGGTCCCCGACACCTTTTGGGAAAGGCTCCTCCCCACCCCCTCCCCACAAGGGGGAGGGGCTAATCCGTCGCAAATCCAGTCCAAGCAATCCAGCAGCCATCGAGCGAAGCTGGAAGACTACGCCGGAAGGACGAGCCGGGTTAAGCCCCTCCCCCTTGTGGGGAGGGGTTGGGGAGGGGTTTTTCTTTTGAGAAGGATAATTGGCTTCCATCTCAAATGTCCTGACCATCGGAAGCCTGTTCGGCAAGGACGCGCTGGACCGTGATGACAAGGTCACCCTCGTCGACCAGATGCTCACCGGCCTTGGCCTCGCGCCACTCGGCATTGTCGGTGATGGTTTCGGCGATGCGCTTGCCCTCGATCAGGTCCTTGACGATGAGCTTGCCGGCTTCCTTCTCGTTGCCGCCCTGGATGATGGCGATGGGCGAACCCCGGCGGTCGGCATAGCGCAGCTGCTTGGGGAAATCCTTGGGGTTGCCCTGGAACAGCTCGACCGGGATGGTCGGGCCGAGCGGTTGGTTGTTCGCATCGACCGGGTTGAGCGCAACGCGCAATTCCTGCGCCATCCTGGCGTAGTCGCCGATGCGGTCGCGGTCCATGATGGTCACCAGGATCGGGCCGGAGGCCGCCTCGCCCGAGAGCTTGCCCAGGTTCTTGAGCGCCGTCATCAGGCGCGAGACGCCGATGGAGAAACCGGTTGCGGGGACCGGCTGGCCCATGAAGCGCGAGACCAGCCCGTCGTAACGGCCACCGCCACCGACCGAGCCGAACTGAACCTTCTGGCCCTTCTCGTTGGTGACGTCGAACAGGAGTTCCGCTTCGAAGACCGGGCCGGTGTAGTATTCGAGGCCGCGGACCACGGAGGGGTCGATCTTGATGCGGTCGGGACCGTAGCCGGAGGCGTGAATTGTGCTTCGAATAATCGACAATTCTTCGATCCCCTGGGCGAAACGCTCGTTCGAAGTCAAGCGGCTTCCATCGTAAGGAAACATTGCATGGGGCATGAGCTTGGTATCTTCGTCTTGGTTACCACCATCAAACTTTATCGAAAGAGGCTTGATGCTTACTGTGGATCGGAGGAACCCGATTAACAGATTTATGTCGTCATCTACCAAACCAGCTCCAGGCGTGAAGTCGCCCTCGCCTTCCTTGCCGCCGTCCCAGCGGCCGGCGCCTAGCAAAAGCTTGACGCCGTCGATGCCGAACTTGTCGAGCTTGTCGATGGCGCGGAGAACGGTGAGGCGGCGAGATGCATTCTCGTCGCCACCAAGCCCGATGGCCTCCATTACGCCGTCGAGCACCTTGCGGTTGTTGACGCGGATGACGTAGTCGCCGCGCGGGATGCCCAGCGCTTCCATGGTGTCGGCCATCATCATGCACATCTCGGCGTCGGCCTGGACACCCGGCGCGCCGACGATGTCGGCATCGAACTGCATGAACTGGCGGAACCGGCCCGGGCCGGGCTTTTCGTTGCGGAACACCCATCCGGCGCGATAGGTGCGGTAGGGCAGCTGGATGTCGTTGAAGTTTTCGGCGACGTGACGCGCCAGCGGCGCGGTCAGGTCATAGCGCAGCGAGAGCCATTGCTCGTCATCGTCCTGAAACGAAAAGACACCCTCGTTGGGCCGGTCCTGGTCGGGCAGGAACTTGCCCAGCGCGTCGGTGTATTCGACAAAGGGCGTTTCCACCGGCTCGAAACCGAAGCGCTCGTAGACCAGCCTGATCTTCGCCATCATCTCGTCGGTGGCGCGGATATCGGCCGACGAGCGATCCGGAAAACCGCGCGCCAGGCGTGCCTTGAGTTTCTGGGGCTTCTTTTGCTTCTTGTCGGACATGAAAAAGGGCCTGCGGCAGGAGAAACGACTTGTTGCGCTTCTCCTAACCGACAGGCCCTTTTGCTGCAAGGCTTGGGTGCTCCAGCTCAGGCATGCCGATGGTCAGACCGCCCGCCCGCCCGGGCCGGAACGCAAAGGCCAATCAATAATAAGGCGAGCGGCATTCGCGGCGCGGCCCGTGGTAAGGCTGGAAAGTGTTTGTCCGCTGGTCATAGGAGCGGTACTTGTTGTGGCACCAGCGGACATGCTGCGGGTTGGTATAGCCCGGGCGGACGCCGACACTGCCGCGGTTGTTGCCGCCGATGATCTCGCCAAAGGAAAAGGCGGACGGCGGGAACCAGTAACCGTTGTAGTGGCGATAGCCATGGCGCTTGTGGCGATAGCCGCGATGGCCGTTGTAATAACCGCGCTTGTGGTGGCGGTAAAAACCGCGCCTCTTGTGGTGGTGCCTTTCACGGAAATCGCGGCGGTGCCTGTCGCGGTACTGAACCTCGACCAGGCCAGAAGAGCCTGTAATCTCGACTGCCGGTTTCTGTACGACCATCGGCGCCGCGCCCGCTGGAGCAAGTGCTGCCAGGCAAAACGAGGCCGTTACGATGGATTTCATCAAACTACTAAACATTCCACACTCCTCATGCAGGATTACAAAATGGCCCTTCACGCTTTCAACGCGGTGACCGGGTGATGGTTCCTTGGGCAGATGGCGATGCGCCTGACTGCGAACCGTCGCTGACCCAGAGTGTCGTGGTGCCGGGGCAAGCCGGACTTGAACAAATCGGCTCAAAATCACCCGGTCTCTGAGGACCTTGAGATGCCTGCCCCCTGTTGGTTCAGGCTACATCGGGGACAAGGATGGCGCGCCAGGCTTGAACTCCCGCTGAACCGTCCGTTCATCCGACATTCAGAAAGGGCGGGCAGAAAGGGCGGGCAGAAAGGGCGGGCAGAAAGGGCGGGCAGAAAGGGCGGGCAGAAAGGGCGGCCACGCAGCGCGGTACATCCTGTCTGTGGAAATCACACGGCAAGATCGACAGGCGGTGGCAATCGGGCGATAGGTAAGTCGTCGCCCTCCCGGGCCTCTCACGAAAGCGGTTCGTTCTTGCGCCTCATTCTGCTCACCAGCCTGACCATGATCGCGTTTGCCGCCAACTCGGTGCTTGGACGCATGGCGATTGCGCCAGGGCCCTTCGGATCGGGCGGTCTGCCGCTGATCGACCCGGCAAGCTATTCGGCGGTGCGGCTCGGCAGCGGCGCCGTCATGCTGGCGCTACTGGTCGCTGTTACCGGCACAGGCGCACGCCGCTGGCCGCGCCTCCAGTCAGGCTCCTGGGCCTCGGCGTTCGCCCTGTTTGCCTATGCGGTGGCGTTTTCCTACGCCTACGTGGCGCTCGATACCGGGATTGGCGCGCTGATCCTGTTTGCGTGCGTGCAGGCGACGATGATCGGCTGGAGCCTGAAGGAGGGCGACCGGCCCTCGCTGCTCGAATGGCTGGGCCTGATCGTGGCCTTCGGCGCGTTCATCTGGCTGGTTTCGCCGGGCCTGTCCGCGCCGGATCCGCTGGCGGCAGCGGCAATGGCTGCGTCGGGAATTGCCTGGGGCGCCTATTCGCTCAGGGGGCGCGGGCTGCCGGACCCGCTGAAGGCGACGGCCGACAACTTCATGCGCTCGGTCGCCTTCATCATCCCGCTCTTTGGCCTTGTGCTGGTAACGCAATTGCCGGTGCATGCCAGCGCCAAGGGGGTGATGCTGGCCATTGCCTCCGGCGCGGTCACCTCGGGCCTGGGCTACGCGCTGTGGTACCGCGTGCTCAAGCGGATCGGCGCAACCCAGGGCGCGATCGTGCAACTGACCGTGCCGGTGATCGCGGCAATCGGCGGCACGGTGTTCCTGGACGAGGGCTGGACGCTGAGACTGGCCGTCTCCTCGCTGCTGATCCTGGGCGGCGTGGCGCTGGCGACCATGGCCAAGCAGAGGCGGCTTTGAAGTCAGATCCGTTTCATGCGCTTGCGCAGCTTGTAGGTCAGCGCCAGCGCGATGCAGTGCTTGAGTGCTTCGCGGTCGGCATCGATGCCTGGTGAGAGCACGATGGCGCGGTTGCCTTCATAGGTCAGGGCATCGGGATAGAGCCCGCGGAACTCATCGACCAGATTCGTATGGCAGATGAACATCAGCGCGAGTTCGCCATCCGGACGCGGCGCGATCCGGACCGAGCTGCCAACGTTGCGTTTGAGCGGCGTGAAGCTCTGCTCTCCCCATTTGAGGCTTTCCTCCAGCGGCCCGATTTCTGGCGTGGCTTCGGCAACCTGATGGATGAGCGTCTTGAGATCCTCAGGCGTCATGCCGGGCGCACCAGAGCGCCGCGCAGCGCCTCGATATCCTGACGGCAGCAGCAACCCTCGAGGTGATCATTGACCAGACCCATGGCCTGCATGAAGGCATAGACGGTGGTCGGGCCGACA
The DNA here is from genome assembly GCF_024105735.1 of Parahoeflea alexandrii. Taxonomy (GTDB): domain Bacteria; phylum Pseudomonadota; class Alphaproteobacteria; order Rhizobiales; family Rhizobiaceae; genus Hoeflea; species Hoeflea alexandrii. The sequence goes on from NZ_JAAAML010000004.1 coordinate 189,114, forward strand.
AAGCTCCAGCCGCGCTTCTTCAGATCCTTCGAGATCCGGGTTGATACCGCCGTAGTCGGGTTTGCCGTCAGGGTGGCATAGTCGACCGTCCCGGGCCGCTCGTCCGGACCGGGTTCATGGGCCCAGAAATAGGCGGCGAGCGAGCCGAACTCCTCGACCAGATCGATGGCGCGGCTGGCATTGTTGATGGTCGAGACGATCTTGCCGCGATGGCGAATGATGCCCTTGTCGGCCACCAGCCGCTCGACGTCAGACTCGTCAAAGCGGGCGACCTTGTGGAAATCAAACCCGGCAAAGGCGGCGCGGAAATTCTCACGCTTGCGCAGGATCGTCAGCCAGGACAGGCCCGACTGAAAACCTTCGAGGCAGATCTTTTCGAACAGGCGGATATCGTCGGTTACCGGCCGGCCCCATTCGTGATCGTGATAGGCCAGGTAGTCGGGCAGATTGCCCGGCCAGAAGCAGCGCGTACGGCCATCCTCGCCGGTGATCAGGCCGTTTTCATGCGCCATGGTACCGCTCGTCGTCATGGTTAATCGGGAATCGTATGCAATTAAGCGGTCGTTCACCGCGTTTGGCAAGACGGCGATAACCCTAAGGAGAGGTTTCGGGTGTTGCAGGCCTTTTATCGAGCCGGATTCACCAATTGATTCCACCCCTGCCGCAGCATGGATCCTGGAAGACAGGGCCATCGGCACAGCACACGTGATGGCAGCTGTCGTGATCAGACGAAAGGTATTTGGTGCGTCCGATGAAACAACTTGCTCTCTTTCTCATGTCCGGTGCGGCGCTCGGCCTTGCCGCATTTTCAGTGCCGGCCAGCGCCGGTGACCGCTACGGCCAGCGGCCGCCGGTGGTTCTCAGCCCCGACCTGACAGCCCCTTGGGTGATGCAGTTGCGCGGCCAGGCAGCGCCGCGCGGCGGCGTCGTCTACCGGACCAAGCCGCGGGCCGTGCGCGCGCTGGCGCCACAAACGCGAGCGCTGAATTCTCAACGCCGCCAGGTGACCAATGTCGCGCTTGCCGCGCCGCGGGTGAAGGCCGCGCCGACCCGCCAGATCGAGGATCGCTTCCTGCCGCAGACAGTTGCCTACACCGGTAACCAGAAGCCCGGCACGATCATCATCAACACCAGCGAACGGCACCTTTACTACGTCATGGGCGATGGCCAGGCGCGGCGCTACGGCGTCGGTGTCGGCAAGGAAGGCCATGCCTGGAGCGGCACGGAGAAGATCACCCGCAAAGCCGAATGGCCGGACTGGCGTCCGCCTGCCGAAATGATCAAGCGGGTGCGCGAGAAGGAAGGCCGGATCCTGCCTGCTCACATGAAAGGCGGGCCGGAAAACCCGCTCGGCGCCCGGGCGCTCTATCTCGGCTCGACGCTCTACCGAATCCACGGCACCAACCAGCCCTGGACCATCGGAAAAGCCGTTTCCTCCGGCTGCATCCGGATGCGCAATGAAGACGTCACGGATCTTTACGAACGGGCAAAGATCGGCGCCAAGGTGATTGTGATGTAACTGCAGAGCACTGCTTTCGGACTACTGACAAGAACCGGTTCGGGCCCGCTCCCGGACCGGTTTTTTGTTTCCCCGATCACAAACACGTTATGACTTTGATCGCGCGGGCTGTTGATCCCCACAAAATCAATGGTACCTTTTGTAACAAGGCCGAAGCAGCCAAGAGGGGAAAAGGGCTATGACAACCAGGGTATCACGACGTTTCATGCTGACCGCCGGCGCCAGCGCGCTGATGGTCGCTCCTTTTGCACAGGGAGCTGCCGCGTTCCCACGCCTGGCTGCACCCGCGTCCGTGGAGGCCGGATCAGATGACGGCTTTCCGCTGGTCGAGGTCTCGACGTCGAAAAAGCCCAAGCCGGAATTCATGCGCAAGAAGGTGCGCCTCGTCACCAGCGAGAAGCCCGGCACCATCATCATCGATACCAGCACCAAGTATCTCTACTATGTCGAGGGCAACAACCGCGCGACCCGCTACGGGGTTGGCGTTGGCCGGGAAGGCTTCGGCTGGTCTGGAACGGTGAAGGTGGGACGCAAGGCCGAATGGCCGGACTGGCGTCCGCCGGCAACCATGATCGCGCGGGAGCGCAGGAAGGGCCGGATCATCCCGACCTACATGAAGGGTGGGCCCAACAATCCACTCGGGGCCCGCGCGCTCTATCTCTACAAGGGCGGCCGCGACACCATCTTCCGCATCCATGGCACCAACCAGCCCTGGACCATCGGCCAGAACATGTCGTCGGGCTGCATCCGGATGATGAACAAGGATGTCGAGCATCTCTACAAGCGGGCCGGCGTTGGCTCCAAGGTCATCGTCATCGGCCCCAACGGCAGGGGTGCCGAAAAGCTCTATACCGATCGCGGCATGGATCTTCTGGGAACCCTCTTCGGCGGCGGCTGACCGCGCGGAATTGCCCTTGGCAAGGCCGGAAATACAGAACGCGGCGCTTCAATAGCGCCGCGTTCTCTCTTGGCGGACAACGTTTCCGCCTGACAGCAACAGGGTAGCGCTTTACTCGGCAGCGACCAATGGTGCCGACTTCGCCCGATCGATATCGGGCAGGCCCGCCGGCTTTTCTCCACCATAGACCCAGTCGAGCAACTCCACCGTGTGGATGATCGGGATATCTGTCCCGCCGGCGATCTGGGTCATGCAGCCGATATTGCCGGTGGCGATCAGATCCGGCTTTGTCCGCTCGATGTTCCTGACCTTGCGGTCGCGCAGCGTCCGGGCGATCTCGGGCTGCATGATGTTGTAGGTGCCGGCTGAACCGCAGCAGAGATGGCCCTCGGGCGGGTCCTTGACGGTAAAACCGGCCGCCTTCAAGAGCGCCTTGGGCTGGGTGGTGATCTTCTGGCCATGCTGCATCGAACAGGCAGAGTGATAAGCCACGATCATGCTGGCGCCGTTGACCGGTGCGGGCATCTCGATGCCTGCCAGATATTCGGTGATGTCCTTGGCAAGCTCGGAGACACGGGCCGCTTTTGCCGCATAGTCCGGGTCCTCGCGCAGCATGTAGCCATAATCCTTGATCGTCGTGCCGCAGCCCGACGCGGTGATGATGATGGCGTCGAGCCCGCCATTGTCTATTGCGCGGGTCCAGGCGTCGACATTGTTGCGCGCCGCATCAAGCGCATCGTGCTCGCGGCCCATGTGATGGACCAGCGCGCCGCAGCAGCCCTCGCCTTCGGGCACCACCACCTCGACACCGATGCGGTTGAGCAGCCTGACGGTTGCCTCGTTGATGCCGGGCTTGAGTACCGGCTGGGCGCAGCCGGTCAGGATCGCGACACGGCCACGCTTCTGACCTTGCGCCGGATGGGCGCCGGGTCTGGCAACATCGGATTGCGCCGGGACAGAGGACGGCGCGAGTTCGAGCATCGCTGCCATTGGCTTGAGGCCCGGTAACGCCTTGAACAGCGGCGCGAAGGGCCGGCCAATCCGGGCTGCATAGAGCGAGGCGCGGAAGCGCCCCGGATAGGGCAGCACCATTGCCAGCAGTCCGCGGGTGATGCGGTTCATCAACGGCCGCTTGTAGGTCTTCTCGATATGGGCCCGGGCATGGTCGACCAGGTGCATATAGTTGACGCCGGAGGGGCATGTGGTCATGCAGGCGAGGCACGACAGGCAGCGGTCGATATGGGTGACCACCTGCTTGTCGGCGGGGCGGTTGTTCTCGAGCATGTCCTTGATCAGGTAGATCCGGCCGCGCGGGCTGTCGAGTTCATTGCCAAGCGTGACATAGGTCGGGCAGGTGGCGGTGCAGAAACCGCAATGGACACATTTCCTCAAAATCTTCTCGGATTCGGCGACACCGGGATCAGTCAGCTGCTCGGCGGTAAAATTGGTCTGCATGTCGCGGTTTCCTTGGAACTTTCAGAAATTGTGCCGCCTCTTGCGACAGGTGTCCGTCAAAGCAGCCAGCTTTGGGGATTGTCGATGGGCTCGTTGCGTCCGAGTTTCTGCAGCCCGACGACCGTGCGGATGACGATCCAGAGCGCGACCAGCAACATGGTCAGCATACCGATCATGACAATCATCAGCAGCATGCTGACAAAGGCGCCAAGAAGGCCGAGCCAGAAGGTACGGATCGCCCAAGTGTAGTGGCTTTCGAGCCAGGCTTCGGACTTGCCGCGATTGAGATGGGCCAACACGATGCCCACAAGGCCGGAAATCCCGATGACGAAACTGACAAGATAGAGAATGTAAATGACCTGCAGGTTGGTCTTGCCGGGCTCAAGCCAGCGGTCGGTCTTACGAGTTTCAGGGGCTTGGTCGTGATTGCTCATTTCACGCTCCTTGTTCTGTCGAGGTCTGCATTTCCAAGAGGCTGCAATTCTATCACATTCCGGCCGTCATGCGTCCCGGGTTGAGTACGCCAGCGGGATCGAACTGATCCTTGATGCGACGAGCCAGGGCCTCAAGCGGTTTGGGTTGCGGCTCGAACACCGCGACAGACGCGCGGGTCGCGGCATCGGCCCGAACCAGGGTGGCGTGTCCGCCCCCCAGTGCCTTGATGTACTGGCGGATCAGTCCGGCTTCCGGATCCGATTCCATGCGCAGCCAGACCAGCCCGCCCTGCCAGTCGTAGAAGGCATCAACGCCGGTCTTGAGCCGCAAGGCCGCGACAAGCTGATGGCCGGCAGACGGAGCGACCGACACCCGCCATACAGGCTTCATGCTGCCGTCGGCAAAGGGCGTGACATCGCGGATATCGCGCCAGAGGCCGGCAGAAACGTCGCCGTCCAGCACGGATACCGTACCCCGACGGCCCATTTCGGCGACCAGCCGCCCGGTGCGAACCTCGACCGAAGGGATCAGCCCTTCAAGCCGCAGAACCGTTGCCGGGCCGCACTTGAGACTGCCACCGGCAAACCTGGCAATGACGCTTTCGGGCAAGTGCGCCGCGCCCGAGACTTCGACCGACATGGCCAGTGCTGCCGCCATGGCCTCGGCGGCTTCGGCATCGTTGAGGCCCGATACCGCGATTGTGACGGCGGTTTCGGGTCGCGGCAGCACCTTGAATATGACTTCGCTCAGAACCCCGAGCGTCCCCCAGGAGCCGGCCATCAGCTTGACCAGATCAAGTCCTGTGACATTCTTCATCACCCGGCCGCCGCTTTTGACGATTTCGCCGGAGCCGTTGACGAAGCGGACACCGAGAAGATTGTCGCGCGCCGCGCCGGCGGAAATCCGCCGCGGGCCTGAGACGTTACCGGCAAAGACGCCGCCGATGGTCGGCTCGCCGACGGCACCCAGAAGCGGGCGGTGATCCATCGGCTCGAAGGTGAGCATCTGGTTGTTTTCCGCCAGCGCTGCCTCGATCTCCGCGAGCGGCGTTCCGGCACGCGCCGCCATCACCAGCTCGGAAGGGTCGTAATTGGTGATGCCGCTCAATTTGGCTACCGACAGAACGGAAGCGGATTGCACGGGACGACCCAGATCGAGCCGGGTGCCGCCTCCCCTCACCTCAATGGGACGGTTCGCCTTGCCCGCCTCGACGACGATGCGGGCAATTGCTTCCTCGCTCTCGGGATACTGGATATCGAGCGCACTCATGCCGCTGTCCTGTCGTCGGCGCTCTGGTTGCCCGGCTGCGAACCGTTCCTGCCGTCGAGCGGAAACACCTTGGAAGGATTAAGGATCCATTTAGGATCGAATGCGGCGCGTACCCGCATCTGCTGGGCCAGATCGGCGTCGGAATACTGGTGGCGCATGAGGTCGCGCTTCTCGATGCCGACGCCATGCTCACCTGTCAGGCAGCCGCCGGCGTCGACGCAGAGCTTGAGAATATCGTTGCCGGCCATTTCTGCCTTCATGCTCTCATCCGGATCATTGGCGTCAAACAGGATGAGCGGGTGCATGTTGCCGTCGCCGGCATGAAACACATTGGCGACCCGCAGGCCGTAGCGGTCGATGATCTCGCTGGTTTTTTCCAGCACGTGCGACAATTGCCCGAGCGGCACGGTGCCGTCCATGCAGATGTAATCGGCGATGCGGCCGGTGGCACCGAAGGCTGATTTGCGACCTTTCCAGATCAGCGCCGCTTCTGTGGCGGACTGGCTCTCCCGGATGGTCTTGACGCCGTGCCTGCGGGCGATTTCGATAATGCGCTCGAGCATGGCATCCATCTCGGCGTCAGAGCCCTCGACCTCGACGATCAAGAGCGCCTCGACATCCATAGGATAACCGGCCTGGGCAAAGGCCTCGCAGATCTCGATGGCCGGCTTGTCCATGAATTCGATGGCAACCGGTATGATGCCCGCGCCAATGATATCGGTGACGCAAGCGCCGGCGGCAACCGAGCTCTCAAAGCCGAACAGCACCGGCCGGGCGCCTTCAGGCTTGGCTATCAGCCTGACGGTTGCCTCGGTGACGATGCCCAGCTGACCTTCGGATCCGCAGATCAGCCCGAGCAGGTCGTAGCCCGCCGCATCGAGTGCCTTGCCGCCGATTTCGACGACGGAGCCGTCGAACATGACCATCTTGACGCCAAGGAGGTTGTTGGTGGTCACGCCGTATTTGAGACAGTGGGCTCCGCCCGAGTTCATGCCGATGTTGCCGCCGATGGTGCAGGCCAGCTGCGAGCTGGGGTCGGGCGCGTAGAAGAAGCCGTCTGCATCGACCGCCTGGCTGATGGAGATGTTGGTAACACCCGCCTGAACAACGGCGGCACGGTTGGAGAAATCGACCTCGAGAATGCGATTGAGCTTGGAGACGCCGATGACGATTGCATCTTCCTGAGGGATCGCGCCACCGGAGAGCGATGTGCCTGCCCCGCGCGGAATGACAGGGATCGAGTTTTCGTTGCAATATTTCAGCACGGCGGCGACCTGGGCCGTGGTTTCGGGTAGAACAACCGCGAGCGGCATACGCCGGTAGGAGACGAAGGCATCGGTGTCAAACGGCACCAGCTCCCTCTCATCGGTTATCAGGCAGCTGTCAGGGAGCAGGCCCGCGAGATCGGCAATGATTGCCGGACGGCGATCCAGAATCGCACGATCAGGCTCCAAAAAGGCAATCAACTCTGACATGGCTTCCTCCCTACCGTCTCAAGACAGTGTAGAAGTCCCGCATCCGGACCTCAACTGGTATTTTTTGTTTACCACTTAATTTGACGCTCGGCAATGCGGTCCGGGTTGCGGACCAGAGGCATGCCCGCCCTCGAACGAAGGCCTCTTGAAAGCAGTTTGAACAAAACTGATCTGAGACACCAGTATCTGCGTACTGATCAGGATAAGGTATTGAAAGGGGGAGACGACCCGAGATGAACAATCTGGGTGATCTTGAGATTTTTGCCCGCGTGGTGTCCGCCGGATCGATGTCCGCGGCAGGGCGTGAACTCGGGCTCTCTCCCGCAGTGGTCTCCAAGCGGCTACGCCGTCTTGAAGACCGGCTCGGCACCCGCCTGATGCAGCGCACCACCCGCCAGATTTCCCTTACCGAGGCTGGACAGGGCTTCTACGAACGCGTTGTCGCGATCCTTGCAGGCATCGAAGAGGCCGAAGCATTCGTTTCGCGCCGCTCTGCGCTGGCGCACGGGGTGCTCAAGGTCTCGGCCCCGACATCCTTCGGGCGCATGCACATTGCACCGCACATCAATGCCTTCATGCAGGCGAATCCGGATCTCGGCGTCAACCTGATGCTGCGTGATGAATTCGTTGATATCGTCGGAGACGGCTATGATCTCGCGATCAGGATCGCTGAATTGAGCGATTCCAGTCTGGTTGCCCGAAAACTGGCCCCTGTCCGGCGTATTTTGGTCGCTTCACCCGATTATCTGAAGCGTCAGGGAACGCCGCAGAGGATCGAGGATCTCGACCGCCACATCTGTCTTGCACCCCATAACAACGAAGCCTGGAAACTCGAAGGCCCTCAGGGCCAGATGGTCCACCGGCCAGCCGGGCCGCTGCAAACCAATTCCAGCGAAGTGGTCCGTGAAGCCGTGATTGGCGGGGTCGGCATCGCCTTGCGCTCGACATGGGACATTGGCGCGGAGCTCGCCGACGGACGGCTGGTTCAAGTTCTTCCGGCCTATGAAGGATCGCGCAATGTCGCCATTCACGCCGTCTATGCCAGCCGCAGGTTTCTGCCGGCCAAGGTGCGGCTGTTCATAGACTATCTTGCAGATCTTTACGGTCCGACGCCCTATTGGGATGGACCCGAGACCGATCGGTAAGCGCTTCCGCACATGAACAAGGGCGCCTCGCGTGGATCAGCGGCGGCATCTCTTGAACACACTCGGCGTACGCCAGACAGAATAGCTGTGAGAAGCTCTTCCACCCCATGCAGCCTGACCGCAAGGCAACTCAAAGATGACCTCCAGTTGCGGCGGCGGGAGTGAAACTTGCCACAAACTGGATAAAAATATTGACCACGTTTCCCGACCCTTGATACGGTCCCGGCGAGGATGGAGCAGGAAACGGCGATGGCCACGGACATTTTTGCACGGATCGAGCACAGCCGGACGGCTGATGAAGTTGTTCATCAGATTGAAATCCTGGTGCTTGAAGGTATCCTGCGGGTGGGCGACCGGCTGCCCGGTGAGCGGGAGCTTGCCAAGCAATTCGATGTGTCCCGGCCTATCCTTCGAGAAGCGCTCAAGGTGCTCGAGAGCCGGGGCCTGCTCAACACGCAGCATGGCGGCGGCACCTTTGTCGCCGATGTCATCGGCCAGGTTTTCACCAAACCGGTAATGGAGCTGATCGCGCGGCATCAGAAGGCGACACTGGACTATCTCGAATACCGGCGCGAGATCGAGGGTATTGCCGCCGAGTTCGCAGCCCGCCGGGCCACCGAGGCCGACAAATCACTGCTGACCCGGATCATCACCTCGATGAAGGCCGCCCACGAGAAGGACGATTTCGAGGAAGAGGCCGGTATCGATGTCGAATTTCACAACGCAATCGGCGAATGCGCGCACAACATCATCCTGCTGCACACGCTGAGATCCTGCTATCGATTGCTGGCCGAGGGCGTGTTCTACAACCGGGCGCTGGTCTACAACCTTCCGGGCGCTCGCGATCAGTTGCTTGCCCAGCATGTCGCCATCTATGATGCGGTCATGGCGGCCAATCCGGAGGCGGCAAGGCGCGCAGCACAGGCCCATATCGATTTTGTCTCGAGGGCCATGACCGATGCCGAACGCTCGGGCGACTGGGAGCGGGTTTCGAAACTGCGGCTGCAGCAGCGCGCGCCGGATCTGTCGGCTTCGGTCAGACCACCAAAACAGAAACAATCGGAGGCGGCAGAGTGACGTCAAGCGAAGCGAAGGCTGCCCCACAGCCGCGTGTAGGACTTTTTGCGACCTGTCTGGTCGATCTTTTCAGGCCATCGGTCGGCTTTGCCAGCGTCAAGCTGCTGCAGGACGCCGGCTGCGAAGTGCATGTTCCGGTGGCTCAGACCTGCTGCGGCCAGCCGGCCTACAACACCGGCGACAGGGCGGACACGCGCGAAATCGCGGAACAGGTGATCGAAGCCTTTGAAGGTTTCGACTTCATCGTTGCGCCGTCGGGATCCTGCGCCTCGATGTTGAAAAAGCACTATCCCGGCCTGTTTGCGGGTGACGCCGCCTGGGAACAGCGGGCGCAGGCCTTTTCGGGCAAGTGCCACGAGCTGATTTCGTTTCTCACCGACGTGATGATGGTGCGCGACACCGGAGCATCGCTTGAAGCCAGCATCACCTATCACGATTCCTGTTCGGGATTGCGCGAGCTCGGCATCAGGGAACAACCGCGCAAGCTGCTTGGCAATGTCAGTGGCGTCGAGGTTCGCGAGATGACGGATTCGGATGTCTGTTGCGGTTTTGGCGGCACCTTCTGCGTGAAGTATTCCGACATTTCCAATGCCATCGTCACCAAGAAAGTCGGAAACATCGACACATCCGGCGCCGACATGCTGCTGGCCGGCGATCTTGGCTGTCTGATGAATATGGCCGGTAAACTCAAGCGGCAGGGGTCGGATGTCGAGGTTCGCCATGTCGCCGAAGTGCTCGCGGGAATGACCAGCCAGCCGCCGATTGCCGGCAGCGGCAAGTAAGCGGAAGAGGAGACAGTCGATGGAACTCACCGCCAACAAGTTCAAGGCAAACGCGTCGAAGGCGCTGGTCGACGCGCAATTGCAGAAAGCGCTCGGCAATGTCCAGAAAGGCTTCATCGGCAAGCGCCAGAAGGCTGCCGACGCCCTGCCGGAATTCGATGAACTTCGCGACAATGCCCGCGACATCAAGAACCATGTGCTCGCCCATCTCGACCTCTATCTCGAGGAATACGAGCGCAAGGTAACCGCCGCTGGCGGGCACGTGCACTGGGCCGAAACCGCCGAGGACGCGCGGCGCATCGTGCTCGACATCTGCCAGAAAGCCAACGCCCGGACGGTGACCAAGGGCAAGTCGATGATCACCGAGGAGATCGCGCTCAACGATCACCTCGCAGCCAACGGCATCGAGCCGGTGGAAACCGATCTCGGCGAGTACATCATCCAGCTGCGCGGCGAACATCCGAGCCATATCATCGCACCGGCAGTGCATCTCAACAAGGAGCAGGTCGAGGGTGATTTCCGGCGGGTGCACACCCATCTGGCCAAGGACCGCGACCTTTCCGAGCCGGTATCGCTGCTCAGCGAAGCGCGCGAAGTGCTGCGCCAGCGCTATTTTGCCGCCGATGTCGGCATCACCGGCGCCAACTTTCTCATCGCCGAAACCGGCACATCGGTGATCGTCACCAATGAAGGCAATGGCGACCTGACCCAGACACTGGGCAAGGTTCACGTTGTTGTCGCCTCGATCGAGAAGATCGTGCCAACGCTGGAGGACACGTCACAGATCCTCAGGGTGCTGGCGCGCTCGGCCACCGGGCAGGACATGAGTGTCTACACGACATTCTCCACCGGCCCGAAGCGCGAGGAAGACCCGGACGGACCGGACGAGTATCACGTCGTGCTTCTGGACAATGGCCGATCGGCGATGCTCGGCACCGAGTACCAGGACATGCTGCGCTGCATCCGCTGCGGCGCCTGCATGAACCATTGCCCGGTCTATCACGCAGTCGGCGGCCACGCCTACGGCTCGGTCTATCCCGGCCCGATGGGCGCGGTTCTCACGCCGTCGCTGAACGGCATCGACGAAACCGGGCAGCTGCCCAACGCCTCGACCTTCTGCGGCCGCTGCGAAAGTGTCTGCCCGATGCGGATTCCGCTGCCGAAAATGATGCGGCACTGGCGCGAGCGCGAGTTCGAACGCAATTTGACGCCCGCAGTCGCGCGCTACGGCCTGAAGGCCTGGGCCTTCTTTGCCAAGCGGCCGAAGCTCTACCGGCTCGCCGCCTCCTTCGGCATGCCGCTGCTGTCGCTGTTCGGCGGCACTTCGCGACGCTTCCATTCTCTGCCGCTTGCCGGGGGATGGACCCGCCATCGCGACCTGCCGGCGCCCGAAGGCCGCACCTTCCTGCAGGCCTGGGCGCAGCGCGAGGCGTTGAAGCAGGAGCCACTCAAGCAAGAGGCTGGACAATGAGCGCGCGCGACACGGTGCTGAGCAAGATCCGGGCGTCGATGCGGGTGCCGGACTCCGACGACGTGCGCCGCAAGACGGTTGCCGAGCGGCTGGAAAGTACACCTACAGGCGTCATACCCGCCAGGGCAAAACTGCCGAAGGCCGGGCAGGTCGACCTGTTCTGCGCCATGGCCGAGCAATTCGGCGCGACCCTGGCAAGGGTCAGCGACTACAAGGCGGTTCCGGCGGAAGTCGCCACCTATCTGCGGTCGCGCAACCTGCCGGCCGAAATCCGGATGGGCGCCGACAAGCGGCTGAAGAAGGCCGGCTGGGAAACCGAGAAAAACCTCGAGATCCGCCACGGCGCCTCCGATGGCGGTGATCTCTCCGGCGTCAGCCATGCTATGGCCGGGATCGCCGAGACCGGAACGCTGGCGCTGGCTTCCGGCCAGGACAACCCGACCACCATCAATTTCCTGCCCGAGCACCATATCGTGGTGCTCAAGGCCAGCGACATCAAGGGCGACATGGAAAGCGTCTGGGCGATGTTGCGCAAGGCGCGGGGCAAGGGCGAGATGCCGAGGGCCTTCAACCTGGTTACCGGTCCATCCCGCTCGGGCGACATCGAACAGACCATCCTGCTCGGCGCGCACGGCCCGCGGGCGCTGCATGTCATCGTGGTCGAGTAGGCTGCCGCGCTACCCTTCAAGCCGGACGGTGACGTCTTCGCTAAAACCTCGATGGGATTTGCGGCTGAAAGCGTCCGCCCAACCGGGTGCAAGCCGCGGCAACCGGGCCAATACTGAAGCGATATCCGGGGCAAGTCGCGGATTGAGCCGGGCGCGGGTGACGCGTTCAACAGTCCAGTCCGGATTCGGGCATTCCAGACGCATGATCTCGTCACCGATGCGCACCGTGCCAGGTTCAATCACGCGATAATACCAACCGGTGCGCGCGGTCTGCTGAAACAGGGCAGCCATGGTCTTCAAGCCCGCATGGGCATTGAGCTTCCAGCAAGGCTGGCGACCCTGGGATATCTCCACGATCGCAGACCCGAGTAGCAGTCTGTCGCCAATACAGAGATCACTCTCTGTCATACCGGTTGTCGAGATGTTCTCGCCAAACCGACCGGGCCCGAAACCGTCCGCAGAGGGGCCTAGTTCCGCCCGCCATGCTTCGTAGTGCTCCGCGGCATAGTGATGAACCGCCTTCTCGACGCCGCCGTGAACCGCAAGATCGGCCTGCTGATCATCCGCGAAACCGGTTTCCGTGAGAACCTGTGCAGCCGCTGTCGGCAGCTTGCCTATTGCCGAGACAGCCTTGCCTGGCCAGAGCTGGCGGACCTGGCCGACATAGAGCCCGGTCACTATGGCTCGGAGTTCAGGTCGCACTGGCATCACGCGGGCGAATGTTCATGGCAGATCTGTTCTGTCTCCGCCGGTTCGAGATCGACCTTGAGCAGGTGACAATAACTGGCGGATCCGCGGCGCTCATGATGGCGGCACTGGCGGCACAGGCCGAAGGATCTGCCGCCTTGCGCGGCCAGCAAGGTCCGCAGGACATTGCCCAGCCCCTGCTCCAGCGCCTGCACCCTGTCGGGGGGCAGACTGGCGATCGCGTTGTCGAGCGCTTTTCCGCTGAGTGCCAGTTCGCGCCCCTTGGCTGTCACTGAATAAGAGATGCTGCGCCGGTCGTTTTGTGAACGTGTTTCGGTGACCAGACCCTTGCGTTCGAGGGCCCGCAAGGTCTGTGAGACAGTACCGCGGGTGGAGCCTGAAAAGGAGGCGACATGGGAGGGAGCTCGCGAAAAACGGTTGGCATTGGAGAGGTAGCTCAGCGCCGCCATCTGGGCGGGGTTGAGCTCTCCAGCCCAGTCTTCCGCTTCGGAAAGCCGGGCAAGTCGCTCGATCAGGGCACGGATCTGATTGGAATGATGGGTACTCATGGCGATGATAATAGCGACTCGAAATATATCTTGCAATAGTTTCGACTCGCTACTATTAAGACCCGGTCAACCTGAAAGGAGACACCCATGAAACCACTTCTCATCATCGCTCTGAGCGGACTGCTCACCAGCCCGGCTCATGCAGACGAAACCCACGCGATCAACCAGAAAGGTGCGATCCAGTCGAAAGCCGACACCGGCACACCGGCACCGTTCGACATTCTCGCGGCCCATGTTCACAGGACCGGCAGTTCGATTACGTTTCACATGACAACGGAAGGGACAGCCGGGGCGGAGAAACCCTCCGCGAACGGTGCGCTTGCTGGCGCTCCGGTCTGGTCCTATGTCTGGCCGACTTCGCTCGATCCCTCCGAAGTGGGCTTTGAAGGCGGGACGGGCATTCTGGCGCTTGCCGCCACCAGCCATCCGGATTTCGACGACACACCGCTTTATGACGAGAACGGCGACGGCGACATGGCAAATGACGGCGCCGGCTGGCACAGCCATTGGGTGGTCCTGACCCCAAACGAGGCTTGCGGAGCGGGAGCGTTGTCCGTGCGTGACATCGGAGAGAACGAGACACCGAAATTGCCGGCAACGTGGCCGGGGTTACCGCTTTTCATCGACAGCCCTGGCTTCAATCCCGTGTTTGATGGTCCGGAAATTGCCGTCACGGTCACGTTGGCGGATTCCGGCGGAATTGCCGGGGCATCGTTCGACGGCGTAACAGCGGCACTGAAGATCAACGCAAACGTACATGCACCGCTGCTTTGTGTGACGGATGTGTTTGACATCGCTTCCGGAGATCTCAGTCTGCCGGGCACCATCGAATAGTATCCGCTGATACCTGCCCGGACCCGCACCAATTGATCAGGTGCGGGTCCGGGGATATTGACGCTCGCGGAAATTTACGGCTTGCTCCGGTTTTTCCACTTCGGAGCCAGACGCCATGCCAGTCTCACCCGAGCATTTTGCCGCATTCGTGCTCGCCAGCATCATCCTGCTGGTCATTCCAGGGCCGACCATCGTCATGGTGATCACCCAGGCGCTGGCGCATGGCCGCAAGACTGCGCTTGCGAGCGTGATGGGTGTCGGGCTGGGAGACCTGCTTGCGACATCGCTGTCAATCGCAGGCGCCGGCGCATTGCTGGCGGCGTCCGCGTCGCTGTTTCAGGCGCTGAAGTTCATCGGTGCGGTCTATCTGATCTGGATCGGATACAAGATGTGGCGGACGCCTGTGACACTGCCCGAGATGGCTGCAGCCGAAGTGGCAGACCATTCCGGCAAACCGACGACGATCTTTCGCGATTCCTTTCTGATCACGGCGCTCAACCCCAAGGGTATCCTGTTCTTCGTGGCCTTCGTGCCGCAGTTCATCGACCCCGCCCTGCCCTATGCGCCGCAGGCCGCAACCTATGTGCTGACCTTCACCTTTCTCGGAGTAATCAACGCGGCCATGTTCGCCTATGCCGCCGCCGGCGCCCGGCAGACCATCCGCCGGCCAAAGGTGATGAAACTGGCGATGCGCACCGGCGGATCGCTGTTGATCATGGCAGGCGTTGCCGCGGCGCTGACACGGCGGGCGACCAGTTGATCTCCCCGGGAGCTTGATCTTCCGGTCGGCCTGGGCAAGAAGACGCGCATGCGTGCCAATTACAAACTGCAAAGACTTTATCTCGACACCGAACTTGCCGAAGGTGCGCTTGCCCCGTTGGGCAAGGAACAGGCACATTACCTGCTCACCGTGCTGCGGTTCGGTGATGGCGCCGAGGTTCTTGTCTTCAACGGACGTGACGGCGAGTTTTCCGCTACGCTGCGTCCTCAAGGCAAGAAATCTGCAAGCCTGGAAATCAGCGTCCGGACCCGGGAACAACCCGAGCAATCGCGGCTGGATTTCCTGTTCGCGCCGCTGAAAGTCGGCCGGCTGGAATATCTCGTGCAAAAAGCTACCGAAATGGGTGTGCGCAGGATCACGCCGGTGTTCACCGATCATACCCAGCTGCACAAGGTCAATGCAGGGCGGCTTGAGGCCAACATTATCGAAGCAGCCGAGCAATGTGGCAATCTCGCAATCCCGGAACTGGCGGAAGCGGTCAAGTTTGACAGCCTGATTGCTGACTGGGACCCGGCGCGCCGCATCATTTTCTGCAACGAGAGCCAGGCCGGCAACAATCCGGCCAAGGCGCTTGAGAGCATCAAGGAACGCGATCTGGCGCTGTTGGTCGGTCCGGAAGGCGGCTTTTCCGAGCGGGAACGGGAGGTCCTGACCGCCCTGCCCTTCGTCACATCAATACCGCTGGGACCGCGTATCCTTCGCGCCGACACGGCCGCGGTGGCGGCCCTGACAGCGGTTCAAATGACCATCGGCGACTGGTAGGGTTGCAGATCAGCTACGGATCAAGCTTCTTTGATCCTTCGATCAAGGATTTTCGCTTGCATGGCGGACCGGTTCCGGTCCAATCAGCGTCAGGATGCGTGGTTTGAGATCGCGCCTGTGAGATGAAAAAGGGTCAGCCATGGCGCGCGACACCACCGACGACACCCCGATCAGTTCGATCAATGAACTGGCCGACTGGATGGCTGCGGGCTGCAAGCCGCAGGACAAATGGCGGATCGGCACCGAGCACGAGAAGTTCGTGTTCTATACCGATACCCACGAACCCGTCCCCTATGAGGGCGATCGCTCGATCAAGGCATTGCTCGAGGGCATGGCATCCATGCTTGGCTGGGAGCCGATCATCGACGCGGGGAAGATCATAGGCCTGGTCGAACCGACAGGCGCCGGCGCCATCAGCCTTGAGCCGGGCGGGCAGTTCGAGCTGTCAGGCGCGCCGCTCGAGACCATTCACCAGACCTGCCGCGAATCCAATGCCCACCTGGCGCAATTGCGGGAGATCGCCGAGCCGCTGGGCATCCGTTTTCTCGGCATCGGCGGCAGCCCGGCGTGGTCTCTGGCCGAGACGCCGAAGATGCCGAAATCCCGCTATGACATCATGACCCGCTACATGCCGAAGGTCGGAAGCCAGGGGCTCGACATGATGTACCGGACCTGCACGATCCAGGTTAATCTCGACTTTTCCTCGGAAGCCGACATGCGCCGAAAGATGCAGCTGGGCATGAAGCTGCAGCCGCTGGCGACCGCGCTGTTTGCCGCATCTCCCTTCACCGAAGGCAAGCCCAACGGCCTGGTTTCCTGGCGCGGCGATATCTGGCGCGACACCGACAACCAGCGCTCGGGGCAATTGCCGTTTGTCTATTCGGATGATTTCGGCTTCCTGGATTACGTCGAATGGGCGCTGGATGTACCGATGTATTTCGTGCTTCGCGACGGGCGTTACCACGAGGCGACCCATGTCACCTTCCGTCAGTTCATGAACGGCGCCTTGAAGGGCGAACTGGACCAGCCCATGCCCACGATGGGCGACTGGACCAACCATCTGGGGACGCTGTTTCCCGACGCCCGGCTCAAGCGCTTCATCGAAATGCGCGGCGCAGACGGTGGCCCGTGGCGTCGGATCTGTGCGCTGCCGGCGTTCTGGGTCGGTCTGCTCTATGATGAAAGCGCGATCGGTGAAGCGCTCGAACTCACCCGCAACTGGAGCCTGGAAGAGGTGAACAGCCTGCGCAACACCACTCCACGCGATGGGCTGAACGCCAGAATCAATGACAAATCGCTGCATGATATCGGCCGCGAGGTGCTCGGCATTTCCCGCCGGGGCCTCATCAACAGGGCACGGCTGAATTCCGAAGGCAATGACGAAAGCCATTTCCTGGCTCCGCTGGAGGAATCCATCGCTCGCGGAACAACCCTGGCCGAAGAAATGCTGGCGCTCTACAACGGCCGCTGGCAAGGATCCGTCGACCCGGTCTTCACCGATTACGCCTATTGATCCATGTCGCGCTCATTTGGATCGGATAGAGCGACAGCATACATGCATTTGTTCTCAGCGTTACAGCGCCCTTAGCCCATCCAATCGAATGCGCGGCGCTGTAGCCCCGGACGCGGGTATCCAGACAATGCGTGCCCGGACAAGGGATTGCCGCCCTAGGCACAAAGCTTCGGGCGGTATAGTCTTTGCTCAAGCCCCTTGGGGCGATTGAGGAGAGACCTGATCCGATGATGCCGCTTTACGACATGATGATGAACGCCAACAACGGCAACGCGATGCGGGCCATGGCGCAGCAATTCGGCCTGAGCACCAGCCAGGTGGAACAGGCAATGGCGGCACTGATGCCAGCCTTTTCAACGGGCCTGAAGCGCAACGCTTCCAACCCCATGGACATGTCGAATTTCCTGTCAGCGCTCGCTGGCGGCAACCATGCCCAGTATTTCGAGAACATGCAGAATGCTTTCAGCCCACAGGCCATGCAGGAGGGCAACGGCATTCTGGGGCACCTGTTCGGATCCAAGGAAGTCAGCCGCGCGGTCGCGGCACAGGCCGAAGCGGCGACAGGCATCGGCCAGGAGGTCTACAAGCAGATGCTGCCGATCCTGGCGACGACCATTATGGGCGGGCTCTTCAAGCAGGCGACCGGACAGGCTTCCGGCCATGGTCAAGCCAATGCCATGGGTGGCTCCAATCCGATCGGGGACCTGATCTCCGAGATGATGCGCCAGGGCTTGGGGGGCGGCCAAGCGAAACCGGCGCCCAGGGCCTCGCCAATGGACAATCCGCTGGGGCAGATCCTTGAAGGCATGTTCGGCGGCGGGGCGCAGCGCCCGGCCACGCAAACTACCGGCAACCCTTTCGGCGACAATCCTCTCGGACAGATCTTTCAGGACATGCTCGGTGGCGCCATGGGCGGCGGCCAGCCTCGTGAGGCGCCCGAGCCCGAGCAACAGCCTGACCCGGACCGCATGCCGTCAGGCCGCAAGCGCAACCCCTATGACGACTTGTTCGGACCGATGTTCGATGCCGGCAAGGAGGTGCAGCAGGGCTATCAGAAGAACATGGAAACGATTTTTGACCAGTATCTTCAGGGCATGAAGCGGTCGCAGTAGCACCTGCAACAAAAAGACCCGGCCGCGAAACTCGAAGGAGTTGCCGGGCGGCCGGGCTAAGGGCGGGACACAGGGCAGTATCCCGCGGGGGACAGTGATAATTCAGTAGTAGCTGTTCAGGCGTGCGCGGCGGGCCAGCTCAACCGTCGGATCGGCATTGAACGGCACGGAAAATCCATAGCGCACATCATCGCGGGTCAAGCCGATATCCGACAGTTCACGATCGGACAGCTCGGCAATCTTGCAAGCCTTACGGCGATTGAGCCGAGCATTGGAAACCTGCCGGACGTTGCGCACCAGCGCGTGCGCGAAACCCAGGACGACCGAGCCGAAACCCGGAGTGCGGACAGCCGACAATGCGGCAGTGAAACTGCGTGCGTTCATGGCAATGATCCTTAATAAAACCTGCGCCAGTCAAAGGGCCGGGGCGCAAACCGAACTTGCAAATCCTGTTTCTCAAAAAACGATTGATCATACCAGCGAATGTTTCTAATTCTTATCATCAGAACTTTTGATAGGAGCCTGACATGCCCGCACCGCTTGATATCGATCAGCTGCAGACCTTCGTGGCGATTGTCGACACCGGGAGCTTCACGCGTGCGGCAGACAAGGTGTTCAAGACCCAGAGCGCGGTTTCGATGCAAATGCGGAGGCTTGAGGAGCGGGTCGGCAAGACCCTGTTCATTCGCGACGGCAGGCTCAACCGGCTAAGCGAGGACGGGGAGCGCATGCTCGGTTATGCACGCCGGATCATCCGCCTCAACAACGAAACCATCGCCGCATTCGATGATCACCAGCTCGAAGGCTCGATCCGGATCGGCACTCCTGACGACTATGCCGACCGCTATATGCCCGCCATCATCGCCCGCTTTGCCAAGACAAATCCGAATGTCGAGCTCTATATCGAATGCGAGCCATCGGTGGAACTTGCCGCGAGGCTAGCGCGGGGCGAGCTCGACGTGGCGCTGGTGACCCACAATCCGCGTGAACGGACATCGGAAGTGGTGCGGACCGAGCCGCTCTACTGGGTGACTTCGATGAACCACACGGTGCATGAGGACCCGGTGGTGCCGCTGGCCGTGGGGCGCAGGTCCTGCAACTGGCGCAACATTGCCTGCACGGCGCTGGATTCGGCCGGACGCGACTATCAGGTGCTGTTTACCAGCTGGTCGGCAACCGTTGTGGCGTCCGCCGTGCTTTCGGGTCTTGCGGTGTCGCTGTTGCCTGAATGCGCGGTGCGCCCGGGGATGCGAATCCTGTCTCCGGCTGATGGATTTCCAGCACTTCAACCAGCACAGATCGGCCTGATGAAACGACCGGGCGCGCCTGCTGCGCTGGTCAATGCGATCTGCGGCCACATAGCCGCCAGCCTCGACAACATCACCCCGGTGGGTTCAGAGGAAAAACCGATGTCGGCGGCTTCGGGGTCCTCCTCACGCCGCGAGGCCCGGGGCCGAGGGGATCTTGCCGCGGTCCCCGCCTGGTAAGAAGCCCGACCAGCCAAGCTGCAGTCTTGCCATCAGCGTTCAGTTGGTGGGACCAGAGGTCCGGCCCGACTGGTCGCAGCCTTACATTGCAGTGATTTTGAGCTATGCTCTTTCAGTTGAATGCAGAGAGAGGAATGGCCGTGTCGTTCATTTCATCCATTCGCTACATCAAGCCCGATGCGCACCGGGCCTTCGTCGCCGAGCGGCTGAAGGCGCTCAAGCAGCAGCTTGATGAGGAAATCCACGGCCAAACGGACGACACCTCGCTCAGGCTTGCGACCTGGAACATCATGCATTTTTCCGATGGCGGTGCCTATGACCGGACCACGGAATCGCTACTCTACATTGCCGAGATCATCGATCACTTCGACCTCGTCGCCATCCAGGAAGTCAATCACGACCTGAAGAAGTTCGAACTGCTGATGCAGCGATATCTGGGCGGCGACTGGGACTACATTCTCACCGACGCCAGTGGCAACCGCGAACGCCTGGCCTTTGTCTACCGCAAGGCAAAGGTCCGGTTTCTTCGCGAAGCCGGGGAAATCGTCTTGCCGGAAGGCCAGGAAATCGTCGCTCCGGACCAGGTGAATGCGACCCGCAAACTTCAGTTCGCGCGCACGCCCTTTGCCGTCACCTTCCAGGCGGGATGGTTCCGGTTCAAGCTTTGCACGGTGCATATCTATTACGGGAAATCGGCGGACAATTCCCCGGAAATGGAGCAGCGACGCGGCGAGATCGAAAAGATCGCGGTGTTTCTGGCGAAAATGCAAAAGGCAGAGAAACGCAGTTCGGGCACTGATGCCAACATGATCCTGCTGGGAGACTTCAACATCATCAGCCCGGAACACCGGACCATGAAAGCCTTGCTGGATGCGGGATTCGTGACCACCGACGGGATCAAGGATGCGGCCACCAGCCTGTCGGGCAAGCACCACTACGACCAGATTGTCTTCAAACTCGCCGAGCGAAGGGTGAAGCTCGGCCGATCCGGTGTGCTCGACATCTTCAAGAGCGTCTATCGCAGCGAGGATGCCGCGCATTATGCGGACGTGTCGGAAATCAAACGGATCACCGATGGCCGGGACGGCAGCGCCCGCACCAGGGACAAGGCGATGGACTATTTCCGGAACTACTACCGCAAGCACCAGCTGTCAGATCACAATCTGCTCTGGTGCGAGGTCAAGACGGATTTTTCCGGTCATTATCTCGATGCCATCGCCTCCGGACGCGACCCGCGCAAGATGTAGGTCCTTCTGGTATTCACGCGACGCGCTATGCCAGTCTCAGGCTTTTACGGGGATGCACCGCTCAAGCGATGTGAAATGCCAGAAGCAGCCACTGAACCAGATTGATCGCCAGGCCGACAATGAACAGCATCCGGCGTGGCCTGATGCGGTTGGTTGTCAGGTGGATCCAGGCGTGGGCCGCGCGGGCCAGCACAAAGGCCCAGGCCACGATCACCGCCGCCATACCGGCTCCGCCGGTGACGAAGAGCGACAGGCAGGCTGCGAAAAACAGCACCGGCAGCTCAAACTGGTTGGTCAGGTTGCGGGCTGCGGTCGCACTCGGTTCCGGCTCGATCGACGGAACCTTGAAATCCGATGGTCTGGCGTTGCCGGCCTTGACCGCGCCGATACGGCGGGAGGACATGACGACATAGACCACGTAGGTCAGAAGCACCTGGGCCAGAACCGGCCAGAAAATTGCAGTCGATGAGGTCATTGCGCCATACACCCATGGTTGCCAAGGTTTCGCCTTCCCTAAACTGCAATCACGTCAACAGCAAGGGATCGGGTCTGGTCAACCGCCGGAACCGGGCGCTTCGCTGCGCCGGGCAGCGGTCAATCGCCAGGTCCAGAGCGCAATGATCAAGGCAAAGGCAAGGCTGAGGGTGACGTATTTGCCCGTCGTAAGGACGCGCAGCACAAAGACAAAGCTCTGGTTGAATTCGAGCGCGAGTGCCTTGGGCCCGAACATGGCATCAGCGACGGCGTTCTCGATAAAATCGCAGGCAAGGTATGTGAAAGCAAGGGCCAGGACCAGACCGAAACCGACGGCCGCCAGCCGCGGCGCCTGACCAGGCCGCGAAGGGCGAAAAAGCGCCGCAAAGCCGCAGAACGCCAAGCTTGCGGTCAGCAGCGGAGGGAATACGAGATCATAGCTGGCATGCAGCGAAACATAGGCTTCCGAGGCGCTTGTCCGGCCGGTTGCCTGCGCTATCGCGTGATCGGACCTGAAGGCCGCGAACACGGTGCGGGCTCCCTCCAGATCATATCCGAAAGGCAGCTGATCCGGGATCCTCATATCAGCCAGAAGCGCGTTGATCGGCGGGACCTGGATGAACGCAACATAAGCAAACAGCCCGGCCGTGATCATGCACAGCAGCCAGCCGGGCCAAAGCCGTCGCATCACATCGCGCCGGGATAGTTGGGGCTTTCCCGGGTGATGCTGACATCATGGGTGTGGCTTTCGCGCAGCCCGGCCCCGGAGATCCGGACAAAAGTCGCGCGGTCATGGAAGTTCTTCAGATCCGATGCGCCGACATAGCCCATAGCCGCCTTGAGGCCGCCAGCCAGCTGATGCAGAACGCCCGATACCGGCCCCTTGTAGGGAACCTGGCCCTCGATACCCTCGGGCACAAGCTTGAGTGTATCGCGAACCTCGGCCTGGAAGTAGCGGTCGGCCGAGCCGCGCGCCATGGCGCCGACGGAACCCATGCCGCGATAGGCCTTGAAGGAGCGGCCCTGGTGCAGATAGACCTCGCCCGGGCTTTCATCGGTGCCGGCGAGCAGCGAGCCGACCATGACGGCAGAGGCGCCGGCGGCGATTGCCTTGGCCAGGTCGCCCGAATACTTGATGCCGCCGTCAGCGATCACCGGAACGTTGTGCTTCTGGGCTTCATCGACGGCGCTCATGATCGCCGAAAGCTGCGGCACACCGACACCGGCGACAATGCGCGTGGTGCAGATCGAGCCGGGGCCGATCCCGACCTTGACGGCATCCGCACCTGCATCGATGAGCGCCCTTGCGCCCTCCGCCGTTGCCACGTTGCCAGCCATGATGCGGACCGAGTTGGACAGTTTCTTGGCGCGGGTGACGGCATCAAGCACCCGCTGCGAGTGGCCATGGGCGGTGTCGATGACCAGGAGGTCCACACCGGCGGCGATCAGGCGTTCGGCGCGCTCGAACCCGTCCTCGCCCACCGAGGTGGCCGCAGCTGCGCGCAGCCGCCCCTGCTCGTCCTTGGAGGCGTTCGGGTTGAGTTGCGATTTCTCTATGTCCTTGACGGTGATCAGGCCGACGCAGCGACCTTCGCCGTCGACGACCACCAGCTTCTCGATCCGATGGCTGTGCAGCAGCCGCTTGGCTTCGGTCTGTTCGACGCTCTCCTTGACCGTGACCAGGTTCTCATGGGTCATCAGTTCATGGATCTTCTGATTCGGGTCGGAGGCAAAACGAACGTCACGGTTGGTCAGGATGCCAACCAGGTGGCCCGGGCCGGAGCTGTCACCGCTGCGATGCTCGACCACGGGGATCCCGGAGATGCCATGGGCCTTCATCAATGCGAGCGCTTCAGACAATGGCGCATTCGGGCTGATGGTCACCGGATTGACGACCATGCCGCTTTCGAATTTCTTGACCTGCCGGACCTGCTCTGCCTGCTCTTCCGGCGTCAGGTTGCGGTGGATGACGCCAATGCCGCCAGCCTGCGCCATGGCAATGGCCAGGCGGGCTTCGGTGACTGTGTCCATGGCGGAGGAAATGATCGGCAGGTTGAGGTCAAAATCACGAGCAATGCGGGTCGCGATGTTGGCCTGACCAGGCATGATCTCCGAATGACCGGGCTGCAACAGCACGTCATCGAAAGTCAGCGCTTCAGCGCCGGTAATGGATTGGATAATGGTCGCCATCGCCTGTCGGTTCCGTCTGTTCGGGGCCGCCCGAAGCGGGTTGCCCGGTGCTGTTTCGGGTGTTTCGCGTTGGCAGCGGCAAGTACCACGCTTCCGACGGTTGGGAAAGAGCGGGAATGGCTTTGATCACCGAATTTCGCTGCGGCGCACACTTTCGGCATTCCGAGCAAACAAAAACCCGGGCATTGCTGCCCGGGCCCTGGCTCTCACACCGGGATAGGATGAATCCTCAGAGATCCAGCTGGTAGGTCTCGGGGATGAAGCGGTAGCCTTCCGACGCCTTCTCGATAAAGCCGACGGACGGGAACGGCATGTGGTAGCCGATGAACGGGAGCCGGTCGGCAGCAATCATGTCAAACACGGCCTTGCGGGTCTGGGCGGCAGCGGCCTTGTCGGCATCAAACAGCACTTCCCAGTCCGGGCGCTGCAGCGAAAGAACAAAGTGATTTGCCGTATCGGCGGTCAGCATCAGCTTGCGGCCACCTGATTCCAGACCATAGATCATGTGACCCGGGGTATGGCCGAAGGCTGCCATGCTGGTGATGCCTGATACCACGCTTTCACCATCGCCGATGAAGCTCATCTTTTCGGCGAGCGGCACGACTTTTGAGACGACGCCCTTATGGCCGTTTTCCGCGCCGGTTCCGATGCGGTCTTCAGACGACCAGAAGTCATACTCGGCCTGACCGGTGACGTAGCGGGCGTTCGGGAACGTCGGAGCGCCGGCTTCCATCAGGCCGCCGATGTGGTCGCCATGCAGGTGGGTGAGCACCACAACGGTGACCTGTTCGGGCGTGTAGCCAGAAGCCTTGAGATTTGCCAGCGTCTGGCCGACGCCGCCTTCGCGGCCGCCCTCGCCATTGCCGGTGTCGAACAGAACCAGATCGGACCCGGTGTTGACCAGGGTCGGTGCAAATGTGAACTGCATCTGGTCGACCGGCAGGTAATTGGTATTGAGAAGCTCTGCGACTTCTTCCTCGGTCTTGTTGGTGCCGAAGATCTTCTGCGGGCCGGGTACGACGCGATGGCCGTCGGACAGCACGGTGATCTCGAATTCACCCAAGGAAAAGCGCTTGTAGGCAGCAGGTTGAGCCGCAGCCATCGGCACCTCTGCCTGGGCAGCGCGAACCATCAGCTGGGGAGCAGCGAGTGCTCCAGCACCGAGGACGGTCGCCTTGAAAAGATTACGACGGGACATGCTGGATGAGTTTGACACGGTAAAAGCCTCCGAGGGAAAGAAGATGCACCGACCCGAGATGGCGCGACATTGCCGAACGGCAAGCGTTGGGCGACCTTTACAAAGGGTGACGCAGCGTCAAGCCAGTGTGAACAATCCCGTCAAAGATGAGAAATTACAGGGAGAATGCTGTAATCCAACCCCCACCATATAAATTTAGGGTTGAAATTTACACGCTATGCGCGGCATAGGGGGTTCTCAAGGGAGCCTCATCTTGAACAATCTGCTCGGCCTGATCGCTGCCTTTCTGGCGTCGTTTTTCCTGCTCTACGCGCTGGTCAGCAAGGACCAGCCGGCGAAGCATGCGGGCTTGAAATCCGTCGGTCTGCCGCCCTTGCTCGCGATCCATGATCTCTATGCAGCATCAAGCGCTTTGCCGCGCCATGACAAGGAACCGAACATCGGCTTAACATCCGGCACCGAGATAGGGTGGCGGCAGCGATACGGCAACAGGAACGGCAGCACCATCCGTCTTGCGTTGCCGCTAACAGGTCCCAATCCAGGGCCGTTGCCGATGGTCGTTGTGATAGAAAGCGGGGCTGAGAGCGGCATTTCGGCAGACAGGAAACGCACAGAGCTCTTCCTGACCAATCGCGGATATGCAGTGCTTTCCATTGCTTGCCGGGGGGCTTCATCCGCCAATCTGGCTTTGGGCGCACCCTTAGATGCCACCCGAGAGAGCTCCTGCGGGGCCGCTATGATCCGGGACGAGGTCAGGCTGCGGATCGAACAGGGTATCGCCGACCCGCAGGCCCTGGCGGTGCTTGGATCAGGGATGGGCGCGCGCCTGGCGCTGATGACCATGGTGCTCGAGCCCGACCTGTTCAAAGCCGCAATCCTTCATTCCGCCGTGATCGACATGCCGCGGCCTCTCCCCGGCAGGCAATCCGTGATGACCCCGTTCAAGGCTGTCGTTACAAGCGTGCAAGGTACCGGCGAAGGCGATGTGATGCCTTTGATCGTCGCCTCCCCGTTTGAACTTGCAAAAAGCATTCGGGGTGCGGTTTTGATCACCCATGGCAAAGCGGATGAGGTTGCGCCCGTCGAACACGCAGAGGCCTTTGCCCGTGCGCTTCGACGCGCAGGAAAGGCCGTCGAAGCGGCCTACTTCAATCACGAAGACCACTGCTATTCCCTTTGGCAAACCCGTGTGCAGACCGCACGCCTGTCCGAAAGCTTCCTCGCCCATCATCTGGGTGGCAGGAATGGCGGCTATGACTTTATTGAACTGCTGGCAAAACTGTTCTGAGATTTAGCATAATTATATATGCATTGCTGATTCGAATGGCTTTAAAGCTTGCCGCGCACAGGGCAATCGCCTGGGAAAGCCGCTCCGGTTCGAAGGGGCGTTCAGGTTGACTTCGCCAAGATTGACATGGTGTCACCCTTTCAGTGACGGCTTTTTCCTGCGATACCGTCAGCCTTCCATTTGCTTCCGTGCCCGGCGCGGCTGTCTCTGCTCCAACGGATACTTCCTGTGAATCGTTCAATTCCGCTTGTTCTGGCTGTTGCCCTTTTCATGGAACAGATGGATTCGACCGTCATCGCCACCGCGCTGCCGGCGATCGCGGCCGACGTCAACACGAGTCCGATCTCGCTCAAACTGGCCTTGACGGCCTATCTCGTATCGCTCGCAATCTTCATTCCTATTTCCGGCTGGATGGCCGACCGTTTCGGCGCACGGCGCATCTTTGCCATCGCCATCGGCGTGTTCCTCGCGGGATCGATCGCCTGCGCCGTCTCGGGCAGCCTCATCGAATTCGTGGCTGCGCGCTTCCTGCAAGGCATGGGCGGGGCGATGATGACGCCGGTGGGCCGGCTGGTGCTGCTGAGGTCGACCGAAAAGTCGCAACTGGTCAGTGCCATGGCCTGGCTGACGATACCCGCACTGGTCGGCCCGATGGTGGGCCCGCCGGTCGGTGGTTTCCTGACCACGTTCCTGAGCTGGCACTGGATCTTTTTGATCAACATTCCGATCGGGCTCGCCGGCATCGTTTTCGCGATCAAGATCCTGCCTGACGACGGCATCCGCGTCCGCGACAAGGTGGACTGGACCGGTTTCCTGCTATCGGGAACCGCAACCTCGGGAATCGTCTTCGGCCTGTCGGTGATCAGCCTTCCGGTCCTGCCGCCGGTGTGGGGTCTGGCCATAACCGGGATCGGCATACTGTCGCTGATCGCCTATCTCAGGCACGCCCGCGCGCACCCCAAGCCGCTGCTCGATCCGAAGATCTTCCGGAACCGGACGTTTTCCCTGTCGCTGCTCGGATCAAGCCTGTTCCGGGTCGGGTCGGGCGCCGTTCCCTTTCTGCTGCCGCTGATGCTCCAGCTCGGCTTCGGCATGTCGCCGTTCCAGTCCGGCATGATCACCTTCATCTCGGCCGCAGGCGCCATCCTGATGAAATTTGCCATCAAACGAATCCTGAGCCTCGGCGGCTTCCGCTTCACGCTGCTGGTGGCAGCCGCCGGATCTGCGCTCTCGATCGCGGTCAACGGGTTCTTCACACCCGCGACTCCGATCACGCTGATCCTCCTGATCCTGTTCGTCAGCGGACTTGTACGGTCGATGTTCTTCACCGCGGTCAATGCCCTGACCTTTTCCGAAATCAGCCCAGAAGAGGCGGCCCAGGCGAGCTCGATCACCTCGGCATCCCAGCAGGTCTCCATCGCCATCGGCGTGGCACTTGCCGGCGGCATTGTCGAAGTGGTGACAAGGCTGGATGGCGGAGTGCTCGGTCTCAACGCGTTTCACACCGCCTTCTTCGCGGTGGCAGCGCTGACCTCTGTGGCGATCCTGCCGTTCCTGGTTTTGCCCCCGGATGCCGGCGACGCGGTATCGGGCCGGGCGCTCGGGCGCGCCGGGCCCCGCGCCGCTTCACCCGTTCGCAGCTAGCTCCGAATTACCGCGGCCCTTGAAGCCCTTGGCCAGAACGAACATCTCCACCGATTCAGCGCGCGAAGACGGCGGCTTGATGTGGATGACCGATTTGAAATTCTGCTTGAGCAGGGTCAGGAGATCGTTCTCGGTACCGCCCTGAAAGGTCTTGGCGAGAAAGTGACCTCCAGGGGTCAGCACCTCGATGGCAAAATGCGCCGCCACCTCGCACAGATGCATGGTCCTGAGGTGATCGGTGCGCTGGTGGCCGGTGGTGGGGGCCGCCATGTCGGACAAGACGACGTCGGGCGCGCCGCCGAGCGCGTCCTTGAGGGCTTGCGGCGCGGCGTCGTCGAGAAAGTCCATCTGCAGGAACTTGACGCCGGCCAGACCATCCATCTCGAGGAAATCGATAGCCACGACCTTCGGATCTTGATCGGTGGAGTCGGTCACCTGCGCCGAGATCTGCGACCAGCCGCCGGGTGCTGCGCCGAGGTCGATGATGCGTTTGGCCTTGTCAAGAATCTTGTGCTTGGCGTCGATCTCGAGAAGCTTGTAGACAGCGCGCGAGCGGTAGCCTTCCTGCTTGGCCTGCTGGACATAGGGATCGTTGAGATGGCGCTCGATCCAGCGCCGGGACGAGGCCTTGAGCTTGCTCTTGCGCTTGACCTTCTGTCCAAGCTTGCGCCCGGTGGGTCCTGTCGGAGGACGGGTCATGGTTTGTCCCCTTGCACGGGTCGCGGGTTGCGATGGCGGTGGTTCCGGCCGCTGCGCCGCCAGGCCCCGTCGGACGCCATCATCTCGTTGAGAAGACCCTCGCGCAGTCCGCGATCGGCAACGCGCATCCGCTCCGATGGCCAGCGCTTGCGGATCGACTGCAGGATGGCGCAACCGGCCAGCACCAGATCGGCCCGGTCGGCGCCGATGCAGGGATTGGCGGCGCGGGCCTCGAAATCCCAGGACAAGAGCCTGTCGAGCATGCGGTCGACATCCTCGTTTGACAGCCACAATCCGTCTACCTTGCGGCGGTCATAACGCGGCAGGTCGAGATGCAGGCCGGCAAGCGTGGTGACCGTTCCCGACGTGCCGAGCAGGTGGATGCGGCCCTCGCCGAGCGCCGAAAACGCCGGCAGCGACGGCGGGTCAAAGGCCGCGAGCATGGCATCGACTTCCTCGACCATCGCCTGAAACACCGCGGGCGTGACCAGGCAGCCGCCATGGCGTTCCGACAATGTCACGACGCCCACGGGCAGCGACGTCCAGGCCTTGATGTGATTGGCCAGCCGGTTCGAGCGGTTTTCGGTCAGGTCGATCATGGCAATCTCGGAAGAGCCGCCGCCAATATCGAACAACACCAGGCCGTCGGTCTCGCGGCCTACCAGCGACGAGCAGCCGGCCACGGCCAGCCTGGCTTCGGTTTCGCGGGTGACGATTTCGAGCTCGAGGCCGGTTTCGGCCAGCACACGCTCCAGAAACGCCGCACCATTGCGCGCCGACCGGCAGGCTTCCGTGGCAATCAGGCGATGCCGTCGCACCGGCCGGTTCTTGAGCTTTCCGGCACAGATCTTCAACGCTTCCACGGCCCTGTCCATGGCGTCCTGCGACAACTCGCCGGTGGCATCGAGGCCTTCGCCCAACCGGACAATCCGCGAAAACGCATCCACCACCCTGAACTGACCCGGCCGCGTCGGCTGGGCGACCAGCAGGCGGCAATTGTTGGTGCCCAGATCAAGCGCGGCATAGAGGTCATCGGCCTGCCTGCGCACGCCCTGCCCGGAAGCGGCGGCGGGCTTGGTTTGCACACCGGCCACAGGTTGAGTGCTTGCGCCGGCTTGCTGCCCGGCATGCGGCTGGCCCGGTGATTTCTGCGAGGTGAGCGGGCGGCCCTGAATTTCGCGGCCGGACTTGCGGCGTCGCCTGCGCCCTTTCTTGCCGCCCGCGGGCGCTGCCGCGGTCTCGGCTGACGGTGTGTTTTCGGTGGAGGCCGCGGGTGCGCTCGCGGTCTCGCCCTTGCGCGCAGATTTCCTGCGTCGCCGCCTGCGTCGTCCCGACGGCTCCGGGCCGTCCTTTCTGGTGGTGGATTCGCTGGCCGAAGATCGCCCTGATGCCGATGCATCAGAAGACGAGCTTGGAACCACGGTTTTGCCGTGTTCCTGCTTCACGCCGTCCGTCGCTGCCTTGCCGGCGCGCCCAGACTGCCTTTCACCTGCCAGTGATGCACCTACGTCTGGCGTGTCGCCGTCGCGAAGGTCTTTCACGGTCTGTCCTGTCATGCGCGGCGAGCAAGGGCCCGCACCACGCTTCACGGTTTGTCGTTGGGAAAAGATTAGCAAAGCGGCGGACAGAACGCAAAAACTCTTTTCGCGTTCCGTCCGCCGGGACGCGAGGCAGGCGCAGGCATGATCTGCCATTTATCCTGAGCATTATCAAAAAACTCTGCAATCCGGGTTTGCATCCCTATCGTTTATTGGTTATACACCGGCGCGCCGACCGGGTTCTGCCCGTGCCGGCCGCGTTGGGGAATAGGTTAACGGTAGACCCACGGACTCTGACTCCGTTAGTCCTGGTTCGAATCCAGGTTCCCCAGCCACTCTTTTCAAGTTTTTGATCTGATTTACTTTCTCGCTCGGATTGCGGCTATATTTCAATGGCTTGCAAGCGCACTCGTGTGGCTGAGGCCGGATATACCTCCCCTTCGGGACCAGCCGACAGCCGTAGAGTTGCTGCCGTCTTTCCCGGCAGTGTTGGGCAGGCGGTTCGATACGTAGTAGCGGTGGCGCTTGCCTCTATTGTTGGCGTGGCTGTGTGTGAGCTTGTCGATGGTCTCGTCGACGAGCTTGCCGGCAAGAGGACTTATGATTGCCCCACCCTTGCCCTCGACCCGCTTTGGGGCAGCACTTTCCTGCATATGCATCCAGACCCGATCCCAGACATCCGGATCGAAGATTGGCGCATGCAGCCCTTGCTGGATGACGTCCTTGTGCCGATACGACCGGCATAGACCGGGTTGGTCAACAGGTAGTGGAGCGTCGCGTGTTCGAAGCGAACGATGCAATCGTTCCGATCGATTGAAGTTGCCTGGTTTCCGCCGCTGATCGATCCGCCGTCTGCGCCGTGCCCTGGACCTCCGAGATGGCTCGCATGCGGTGCGGCGTCGGTTCCCTGCCCCTCGACGAGCTCGGGCTTGTTCCGGCCGCCACGCTCAAACACGCCGGACGCAGCTTCGAGCAGAGCGCGTTTCCATTGGGGGATCATCGTCCGATACCCCCGAACCGGGTCACCAACCCGGCGGCGGTCTCTTTGCTCTCCAGGGCTTCCAGGGCGAGATTTGCCTTGAATTCGGACGCGCGCTGATTGCGTGTTGAGATCTCTGATCTCCTTCTCGTCCAAGACCGGCAGACTGCAAATCGCAACCAATGTCAGTGTCCAGGTTTCAGGGCGTGGCCCAATCCATGGCCTTTGTTCTTCGGAAAGCTACGAAGTGCTATGCTTGCTGCGCTCACGGAAGAAGAGAAACAGCCCGGCTGCAATGATGATTGCGGCGCCTGCGAGCATTGCCGGGCGCGGCACGTCGCCGAAAACGATGAAACCGAAGACGACTGCCCAGAACAACAGTGTGTACTGGAACGGCGCGACAACCGCCGCGTCTGCAAGCTTCATTGCCCGGTTGACGCAGACATGCGCCAACATGGCAACGACGCCGAGCCCGCCCAGCAGGGCCAGATCGAATCCGGATGGCTGTACCCAGCCAAACGACGCCGTCACAAGGCCCAAAAGTCCGGCTCCAACGCTTTGCCAGAACACCAGCACCTTGTCGGGCGTGGCTCTGAGCGCCCGGCCCGAGAGCATCATGAAAGCAAAGCAGAATGTTCCCAATACAGAGATCAAGGCCGGCGCCGTCATTGTCGCCGACGAGGGTTCGAGCGCGATGATGACTCCCGCGAAGCCGATGACGATGGCCGTCCAACGGCGCCAGCCCACGTGTTCGCCCAGCAGGAAAGGCGACATCGCCGCGACATAGATCGGCGCCGCCAGCCAATAGGTCATGACGTCGGCCAGGGGCAAGTAGATGACCGCGAAGTAGAAGGCGTAGACTTCGAGTGATGACAGGCCCACCCGCAAGACTTGCATGCCCGGGCGCTCGAGGCTGAACAGCGGCCTCCAGCCCATGCGCCAAAGGAAAGGCCAAAGAACCAGCAGCGCCGCGATACTGCGGACAAGCAATACCTGGCCGACCGAGTAGGTCGCGACCAGCCACTTGCCCAGCGTGTCGTTGAGCGCGAACAGGAAGATCCCGAGCAGCATGACCGCGACACCGAGCCGTGCGTTCGGGGAATGGAGGGCCGAGGCCACGGACACAGCGGTCATGAACGAAAAGCCGGATCCACGTTGAGCGAAGACAAAGCCAAGCCATTATCCGACGCGGCAATACCGGAACCCATCGGCATTCTGCAGGTCATTTGTTTTTCCAATTCTGCACTCGCCCGCTTCTCCGGCCACCGCCCGGAGCCTGCCCGCGTCCCCAGGACTGGGCATCGTAGCCCGCTCCCTGCTCCTTTCTCGTGAAGCCTCAACAGCAAAACGCCAGGTCCCAAGGTCTATTTTGCATCAAGCCACTCCCTGAGTTCCGCCTCCGCCCTTTCGAGAGCACTGTAGTTGAGGAGTTTGCGCAGGAAGGCCACCGTGACCGACCGGGCCCGGAGATTGAAGCGGCCATCCTCGTTCTCGTCGTTCGATGTCTGATAGACATCGAGTTTGTCGTAAAGGTTCTGCAGGCGGTTCTGGACGCTGCGCAGCGAAAGGTTGCGGCGCCTGGCAATGGTCCGGTCGGTCAGTCCGAGCGCGATGTCGACGAGGATCTCGTATTCGGAATCGGTGAAGCCGTTGGTCTGGCCCAGGCTTTTTTGCTGGAGGCCCCGCACCTCGCGGTCAATGACGCACTGGCTCTCGATGAAGATCGAGCGAAGCGCGAGCCGCAGCCGTTCATCGGAGGCTGATTTCAAGACGTAACCATAGGCGGCGCCGTCAGGAACGATGCGCGAAACACCTCTGACATAGGCCTCGTCCGAGTAGTTCGACCAGAACAGGATGTGCGTCTCCGGCCGTTCCTTCCAGATCGTGCGCGCCGCCTCGATGCCATTGCGGGTCGCCATCTGCAGATCCATGACGATATGCGCGGATTTGTGGTCGCGGGCGAGCTTTTCCCCGGCCAACCCGTTTTCCGCCTCGATCACCGTGTCGCACTCCGGCAGGGCGGCAACCACCGCCTCGTGGAGATAGGTGCGATGCAACGGGTCGTCCTCAACGATCAGAACCTTCATACCGCCCCTCCCCAAGGCTTTCCACGCCGGCTGGCGTCGCAAGCGGCAGCACCACGCGGACCACGGTACCACGATTGTCGGGCCCCGAAGCGATCGTGAACCGCGCGGAGATCAGCCGGGCGCGGGTCTGCATATTGTCGATGCCTCCACCGATCCGCTTTCGCGTTTTTGCGTGTCCGCTGCCGTCATCGGAAATCTCGATCAGCAGCCGCTCGTCATCCGCGTCGAGGCGGACCGTGATGGCAAGCGGGGCCGCGTGGCGCACCGCATTGTTGATCG
Source organism: Parahoeflea alexandrii (assembly GCF_024105735.1). Taxonomy (GTDB): domain Bacteria; phylum Pseudomonadota; class Alphaproteobacteria; order Rhizobiales; family Rhizobiaceae; genus Hoeflea; species Hoeflea alexandrii. The sequence continues at coordinate 222,676 of NZ_JAAAML010000004.1, forward strand.
CCTCCTGCGCTATGCGGAAAAGCGCGACGCTGACAGTGGGTTCAAACTTTTCCAGGACACCATGGGTTTCATCGGTGAGGCGCCACTCGGTAGTGGAGCCGGTGTCCCTCATCGATCGATCCAGGTGGTGCTCGATAGCCTGGGCGAGACCAAACAGCTGCAGGACGGAGGGCTTTGCCTGTTCGATGATATGCCGCAGATCCTGCATACAGTGCTGCAGGGACCGCGAAACCGGCTCCAGCGCCTCCGGCGCCATTTCGCCTGCATGGGACAGGCGGTCGACGTGGCGGGCGAGGCGTGTCAGGTCAGCCAGTGTCTGATCGTGAAGATCCATGCCGATGCGCTGACGCTCCTGCTCGAGCGCCTCGGTGAGTTTCAATGCGCCGAGCCTCAGCCCCTCTTCGCGCGCCCGCGCCTCGGCCTCGACGATAGCCGAGCGCTGGGCCTGTTCGGCGGCGCGCAAGGCGAAGAAATAGGGTGTCAGAAGGTCGGCGATAATGCGGGCGCGCTCGACATCCTCCATCGTGTAGATGCCGGCCTTCTGCGACGAACAGGAAAGTGCCGCGATGATCGTGCCCTGCACTTTCATCGGCACATGCAGGCGACTTCTGAGCGATTGCTCGAAGATGGGTCGCTTGAAGGCGCCCTCGAAGTGGAAGCGCGGATCGGTCATGGCGTCATCAGCAAGCAAGTAGTCCACTTCGCCCCAGAGCAGGGAGCGGATCGGGCTGTCGACAACCGGCGCGCCCACAAGCTCGCCCCAGGCAGTGTCGATTCCGGTCTCATAGGCCGTGTGGTAGTTGCCATCCTCAAGCAGCACGCAGACATCGAGATGATCGTGCGGCACGATATGGGCGACTTCGGCCGCGACAGAACAAATGGCTGAGCGAAAATCGAGCTGTCCCGCAAGCAGCCTGCAAATGCCCAGGTAATGATCGATCAGGGCTGCCGGTGCGAGATGCAGCATTGTCAGTTCCTCCCGAAACGGCAAGCTCCCTCCGCCGCCATCGCCTCGCCAGTAAGCGCCTGCGGAGGGGGCTCCGTCTTGCATAAACCCGCAGGTTTTTGCGCAGAACCCGCAAACATCTTGCCGCCACGCGCCTGTACAGCCCCAAACGGCTTCAGCATACTGGCCTTACTGAGAGGAGGAAGCTCAGTGCAAGAACATTTTTTTGTTCAGGCTCATTGGGGGCCGGGATGAAGCGATCCGCCAATTTGGCGGGATCATCAGGGAGGAAAGACATGACAATTCGTAAGATGCTTCTGGCATCGGTCGCCGTCGCGTGCGCCGCCATGCCTGTTTCCGTATTCGCCGACACCGCCGACAAGAAGATCGCGCTCTCCAACAATTATGCCGGGAACTCCTGGCGCCAGGCCATGCTGACCAGCTGGGAGAAGGTGACCGGCGAGGCCGTGAAGACAGGCGTCGTTGCCGCCGCGGATGCCTTCACCACTGCTGAAAACCAGGCCACGGAACAGGCCGCCCAGATCCAGAACATGATCCTTCAGGGTTATGACGCGATCGTCATCAACGCTGCCTCGCCGACAGCGCTGAACGGCGCAGTCAAGGAAGCCTGCGATGCTGGCGTGACTGTCGTTTCCTTCGATGGCATCGTGACCGAACCCTGTGCCTGGCGGATCGCCGTCGACTTCAAGGAAATGGGGCGCAGCCAGGTCGAGTATCTCGCCGGAAAGCTGCCAGACGGCGGCAATCTGCTGGAGATCCGCGGCCTCGCCGGCGTCTTCGTCGATGACGAGATCTCGGCCGGCATCCATGCCGGCGTCGAGGAATACCCGAAGTTCAAGATCGCCGGCTCGGTTCATGGCGACTGGGCGCAGGACGTCGCACAGAAGGCGGTTGCCGGCATCCTGCCGAGCCTGCCTGCGATCGTCGGCGTTGTCACCCAGGGCGGCGACGGCTATGGCGCGGCCCAGGCGATCGCCGCAACCGACCGGGATATGCCGATCATCGTGATGGGCAATCGCGAAGACGAACTGAAGTGGTGGAAAGAGCAGAAGGACGCAAACAGCTACGAAACCATGTCGGTCTCGATCGCGCCCGGCGTCTCGACGCTGGCGTTCTGGGTCGCCCAGCAAATCCTTGACGGCAAGGACGTCAGCAAGGATCTCGTCGTGCCGTTCCTGCGCATCGACCAGGACAACCTTGAAGAAAACCTGGCCAATACCCAGGCCGGTGGCGTTGCCAATGTTGAATACTCGCAGGAAGATGCAATTCAGGTCATCGAAGCCGCGAACTGAACCTCCCGGTGACTGGCGTGCGGTCGCGAATGGCCGTGCGCTTTTCTTTCTTTGTTCGATGAGACGACGGCGACCATGGCCAAAGACATGAAGAAGGCGGTCATCGAGGTTGATGGCGCCCGGGTTAGCTTCGGCGCCGTGAAGGCGCTCGACGGGGTGACGCTGAGCGTCATGCCGGGTGAATGTATCGGTCTCGTCGGGCACAACGGCGCCGGCAAATCGACACTCGTCAACGTGATCAATGGCGGCCTGACCCCGCAGCAAGGGACGGTCGCCAGCGATGGCGAGCGGCTCGATCGCTACAACATCACCATCGCGCGGGGACGGGGGATGCGCTGCGTCTTCCAGGAATTGTCTCTCTGCCCCAATCTTTCCATCGTCGAGAATACGCGCATCATGCACCATGAACTTGGCGGCTTCGGCTGGCGCGCGAAGGCCGCCAAGGTGATAGAGACAAGCCTGGATGCGGTGTTTCCGGGTCACAACATCGACAGCGGCCAGCCGGTAGGCGACCTGTCGATCGCAGAACGCCAGATGGTCGAAATTGCCATGGCCTTCTCCGATGCCGGCATTGCGCCGCGCCTGGTCATCCTCGACGAGCCGACCTCATCCCTGGACGCGAGCCTCGCACGCCAGATGCTGGACCACGTCAGGCGTTTCGTTGCGAGCGGCGGCTCGGTCATCTTCATATCGCATATCCTGCACGAAATTCTCGAAACCTCGGACCGCATCGTCGTCATGAAGGACGGCCGTGTCGTCGCCGAACGGCCGGCCACCGAGTTCGACCACCAACGCCTGGTCGAGGCGATGGGCAGCGTGGCCAAGGAGGAGGCGTTTCAGCGGTCCGCCCGGGAACTTGCAGCCGCCCCGGTCGTGCTCAGGCATCAGGCTGACGGCATTCCCTTCACCGCCCGTCAGGGCGAAATCATCGGGCTCGCCGGGCTTGCGGGACACGGGCAGACCGAGTTGCTGCTTGCCCTTCACGCCGTGCAATCAAACGCCTGGTGGCCGCGACGCGATCCGCTCGTAACCTTCGTCGCCGGTGACCGGCGTCTCAACGGAATCTTCGAACTCTGGAGCATCCTTCGCAATTTTTCCATAGCCTCGCTGGCAGACCTGTCTCAGGGCGGCGTCGTCCGGACCGCCGAGGAAGCAGAGCGTGGAGCCGACTGGAAGCGGCGTATCGAGATCCGCACACAGGACGTGGACAACGGTATCCTTTCGCTGTCGGGCGGCAATCAGCAGAAGGTGCTTTTCGCACGCGCGCTTGCCACCCGGGCGCCGGTGATCCTGATGGACGATCCCATGCGCGGCGTCGATGTCGGCACCAAGCAGGAAGTCTACGAGATCATCCGCCAGGAGGCGGCCAAGGGACGGACTTTTATCTGGTATTCCACCGAGATGGACGAGGTGCGGCTGTGCGACCGCGTCTATGTTTTCCGAGAGCGTGTCATCACGGCGGAACTCGTCGGCGACGAGGTCAACGAGATCAACATCATCGCCGCCTCCTTCGGGGGAGTGGCGGCATGAAGCTGGGTCTCACTTCGGATGCGATGCGGCTGGTGATTCCGGCGCTTTCGATGACGGTTTTGCTCGCAGCCGTCTTCTGGCTGCAGCCGCGGGCCATGAGCTATTTCGGGCTCAACCTTCTCTTGAACCTGGCAGTGCCGATCGCGCTGGCGACGATCGCCCAGATGCTGGTGATGGCAGTGAACGATCTCGATCTTTCAATCGGCGCCTTTGTCAGCTTCGTCGCCTGCGTGACGGCGACCTTCCTGCGTGACGCGCCGCTTGTCGGCACACTGATTCTTGCCGGCGCGGTGGGCATTTATGCACTGATAGGTGTCGTGATCTACTTGCGCAATCTGCCCTCGATCGTCGTGACGCTGGGAATGAGCTTTGTCTGGGCCGGGCTCGCGGTGTTGATGCTGCCGGCGCCGGGCGGGCAGGCGCCGGACTGGGTGCGCTGGCTGATGACCGTCAAGCCGCCGCTCATGCCGATGGCCATCGTCGCCAGCATCGTCATCGCCATCGTCGCGCATCTCATCGTCATGCGCTCGTCGCTGGGCGTTCTGATCCGTGGCGTTGGCGGCAACCAGCGCTCCGTGGAGCGTGCGGGCTGGTCGATAATTGCCGCGCGGGCTGCCGCCTACGGACTTGCCGGTGTGTTCGCGGTCGCCGCGGGCATTGCGCTGGTCGGGCTGACCACGTCGGCGGACGCCAATATCGCGCTGCGCTACACGCTGCTGTCGATTGCCGGCGTCATCCTCGGCGGCGGCGAGTTCACCGGCGGGCGCGTGTCGCCAATCGGCGCGGTCATCGGTGCGCTGACGCTGACACTGGCGGGTTCGTTCCTATCGTTCCTGCGCATCTCTCCCGACTGGCAGATCGGCGCTCAGGGCGCGATCCTGATCATCGTGCTGGCGCTGCGCCTTGTCTTCAACCGTGTCGAGAAACGGAGGGCGCAGCCATGATTTCCTTCGGCAATCTGGCAAGAAAGCCCTGGATCTGGTCATGGATGGCGGCCTTCCTGGTCTGGTTCGCGACGATCATGGTAACGGGTGGCGCAAGCACGCTGGGGCTGAGCCAGGCGGCACTCACCTTCGCCGCCTTCTCGATCATCGTGGGTATCGGACAGATGTTCGTCATCACGCTTGGCCCGGGCAACATCGACCTTTCGGTGCCCGCCACAATGACGCTGGCGGGCACGGTAGCGCTGAAGTTGATGAATGTCGAAAACGGCATGGTGGTGCCTGGCCTTCTTGTCGCGGTACTGATCGGCTTGGCGGTCGGCGTCGGGAACTACGCGCTGATCAAGGCGCTGCGGATTCCGCCGATCATCGCGACGCTTTCAATGAGCTTCATCGTGCAGTCGGCGGCGATCTGGACAAACCGGGGTCTGCGCATCAAGCCGCCGTCCGTCCTGGCGGATTTCACGACGTCCAGCACGTTGGGTGTCCCGAATGTCGCGCTGGTCGCGCTCGGCCTGTCGCTCATTGCCTGGGTGCTTCTGGAAAAATCGGTCTATGGCCGCTGGATCTCGGCTATCGGCCAGAGCATGGCGGCCGCCCGCATGGCCGGCATCCCGGTCGACGGCGCGCGCTTTGTGACCTATCTGCTGTGCGCGGTGCTCGCATCGGTGGCCGGCTACCTGCTTGCCTGTTTCTCCGGCGGCGCGGCGCTCAACATGGGGGCGGAGTATCTGCTGATGTCGATCGCGGTCGTCGTCATCGGCGGCACGGCAGTCGCCGGCGGCTACTCCAACGTGCCCGGAATCTGGGGCGCATCGCTCTTTATGTTCCTGGTCGTCTCGATGCTCAACACCTACGGCATCGGCGCCGGTGTCCGCCTCATCATGACCGGGCTCATCATCATCAGCGTCATCATGCTCGCCGGCGGTCGCCGGACAGGCATGCGATAAACAGAAAGACCGACATGGCAGAAGCCAGCATCTACGAAATCCATGACCCGCGCTTTAGGCACCTGATCGTGACAAGCGCGGGACTCGACGAGCTCTACTCCGGCTGCCGCTGGGCAGAAGGTCCGGTCTGGTTCAATGACGCCAACCAGCTGTTGTGGAGCGACATTCCAAACCAGCGCATGTTGCGATGGACGCCCGACGGCGGCGTTTCGGTCTACCGGGAGCCGTCGAACTTCGCCAATGGCCATACCCGTGACAGGCAGGGGCGTCTGATCTCGTGCGAGCATGGCACGCGCCGGGTCACGCGCACGGAGATAGATGGTTCGATTACGGTGCTTGCCGACAGTTTCGAAGGGGCACGGTTCAATTCGCCAAATGACGTCGTGGTCAAATCCGACGGCACTGTCTGGTTCACCGATCCCACCTACGGCATCCTGTCCGACTATGAAGGCTACCGCGCGGACCCCGAGCAGCCGACGCGCAATGTCTACCGCCTTGATCCCGCGACCGGCGAACTCACGGCCGTGGTGACGGACTTCGTCCAGCCCAACGGCCTCGTCTTCTCGCATGACGAAACCGTTCTCTACGTGGCCGATTCCGCGGCAAGCCATGACGACAGCCTGCCGCGGCACATCCGCGTCTTCGATGTGAAGGATGGCAAGCGGCTTGCCAATGGCCGCGTCTTCAGCGTGATCGACAACGGCATTCCGGACGGCATCCGCACCGACATGAACGGAAATCTCTGGTCAAGTGCCGCGGACGGCGTTCACTGCTTCGATTCCTCCGGCAAGCTGCTTGGCAAGATCCTGGTGCCGCAGACGGTCGCCAACCTCACCTTCGGCGGCCCGAAGCGCAACCGCCTGTTCATTGCCGCCACCCGCTCGCTCTATTCTATCTATGTCACCGCGACCGGCGCCCAGGTTCCATGACTTGGGGGTGGCATGAGCATGGCGGTCAACACGTGGCTCATGTTTCTCGCAAACAGAAGAAGTGAAGTGTTTCCGAGCTGAGATTGGGAAAGGTCCATTCACCGGTGCTCGAACAACGGTGCGCGGACTTGGGCACTGTTGCCACCACTCCGGGTAGCCATGAGCACCAAAACAGAAGTGCCAGGGCGCGGGTGCACATCCAACGGATCGGAATCTACGGCACCGACATCTCCGAAGGCAGCCATCCCTATCTGGCATATCCTCGGATCATGGGTCATGAACTGGCCGGCGAGACCATAGACGTGTCCGAAGGCCGCCGCTTTCCAATTGGCGATACCGTTGTTGGAAATCCCTGTCTTTCGTGTGGCGGACAAGCCTGCTGCGCGGTTCATCAATCCGATGATGGCCGGTATTCATCGGAGAGCGACAGGGTGATCTGTTCGACGAAACGGGACGCTGCGACCGGCAAGGCGCGGTTTCGTTTGAGGCCGAGCAGCAGCATTCCGCCCGTCACATCGCGCGTGTCGATCTCGCGGCTGATGATGCCCCTGTCCTGCGGGGCTGACTGAGAAGCGTCCGGCGCACCGATCTGGATCTGGAAGGTGATCGCGTCGGTCGTCGCCACATGGGCCATAAGGTACTCAAAGGAATCGCTCTGTACGATGGGCGGCTTCCTGAAGGTCTTGCCGTGGAGCGCGCGTTCGAGAAGCAACCGGCCGCTGAAGCCGCGCAGGGCGAGCGCGACGGGATACTCATAACATTGCCTGAGACGCAGGATCTTGTGGCGGGCGAGCGGGTGGTCCCGCGCCATGATCGCTGCAAGGCGCTGTGGAACCGCCAGATGCACCTCGTAATCGGGCACGGTCTTCTCGTCGAAAACCAGCGCGATATCCACCTGGAAGGCCTCCAGCGCTTCGGCGGCACGGCTGTGTTCCATGACCTGAACGTTGAAGGTGACCTCTGGATATCTGGCCTGGTAGCGGGCGATCTGGGCGGGCAGAAAATACGGCATGAGAGCCTGGCTGCAGCCAATGTTGACATGTCCGCGCCGCACGCCCGCAAGATCGGCGATCAGGGAATTGAGCCGCTCTGTGTCGGCAAGCGTCTGGCGGATGTGCTGGATGGCCATTTCACCGGCGGCATTGAGCCGGACACCCTTGCTGGTGCGCTGGAAAATCTCGTAGCCGAGTTCGTCTTCATAGTTTTGCAAACGGCGCTGAACGGCGGATGGCGTCTGATTCACCTGTTCGGCCGCAGAGCGGATGGAACCCGTGCGTGCGATGGCATCGATCATGCGAAAGGTGACGAGGTGTTTCATGGCATTTGACTGTAACACGCGTTGCGTTTTGGGCAACGCGGTTGAGAAAATTTAGCACAAGACAGCTACGCAGCAACGCGTCAACACTCTGCCCAAACAGGAGAGTAGCGTGCACGAAATTCATGACAGACAGGGACGGAGAGATCGTTGGTCGCGGGATGCGTCCGGGATCAGCCTTGTGCGCCCGTCTGTCGAACCACGCCCGGTCCGGTTTGCCGCCGAGCCTGAACCGATAGAGATCGACCTGGCGCGCTCCGCCCTGATCATCGTCGACATGCAGAACGACTTTCTTGATGCCGAAGGCTGGTTTGCAGCGGTTCGCAATGCGGAGGTTGCGCCGCTCGGCGGCATCATTCCGCGGATCAACGCACTGTCTTCAGCCTTCCGCGGTGCAGGCGCGCCGGTGATCCATCTCAACTGGGGCATACGCGCCGATGTGGCCAACCTGCCAGCCAATGTTGTCGACAAGGGATCGTCGTGCGGGCAGATCCCGGGCTACGGGGACACGATCGCATCCGGCGATGTGCTGGTTGAAGGAAGCTGGGGGTCGGCCAGCGTTCCGGCAATCGATCAGGCCGATACCGACATCACCGTGTTCAAGCATCGGCTGTCAGGCTTCCAGGACAACGAGCTGGATCAGATCCTGCGCCGCCTCGGCATCACGACGGTCTTCTACACCGGCGTGAACCTTGATCGCTGCGTCTTTGCCACCCTGATGGACGGATGTTTCCAAGGCTACGACGCGGTGCTGGTGGAAGACGCCACGACGACTGTATCGCCCGGCCATGTCAGCGACGCCATCCTCTACCTGATCCGGCTGCTCTACGGCTTTACCACCAAGACCCAAGCGCTTCTCAACGCAATCGCAACCAAGACCGACATTGGAGAGACAGCATGACCATTACACGACGCCGTTTCACACAACTCGCCGCAGCGGGACTTGCAACGGGCCTGGCTTCGCCCGCCCTCGGCCAGAGCAAGACCAAGCTGAACATGATCCTCAACTGGACCTACCAGGGACCGCAATCCTGGTTTTTCCTGGCCCAGGACAACGGCTATTTCGACGAGGTCGGGATCGACCTGACAATCGACCAGGGCAAGGGCTCCGGCGCTGCCGTGGGCCAGGTCGCAGGCGGCGCCTACGACGTGGGCTTCGGCGACGTCAACGCGTTGATCCGCCTGGCCGGAAACACCACCGAAGAGACGCCGATCTGCGTCTACCAGATGTACAACAAGCCGCCGTTCACGGTGGCGGTGCTTTCGAAATCCGACATCAAGACCGCAGCCGATCTTCAGGGACGCAAGCTCGGCGGTGCCGCCAATGACGGCGCGCTCAAGCTTTTCCCGGCCTTCGCCAATGTCGCCGGACTGGATACCGCGGGCATCGAGATCCTCAACTTCCAGTCCAATCTTCGAGAGCAGATGCTGAAATCCGAACAGGTCGAGGGCGTTTTCGGATACGTCAACACGATCAGGTTCTCGGCCAAGCTTTCGGGCATGAACCCCGACGAGGACATCCGCTTCATCAATTTCGGCGATTACGGCATGGACCTCTATTCGAACGGGATCATCCTGTCGAAAAAGCTGGTTGCTGAAAACCCGGAGCTGGTGAAGGGCATGGTTTGGGCGATCAACAAGGGTGTGCAGGACACCCTTGCCGATCTGGACGCGGCCGTCGAATCCGTCGCCAGGCGCGAACCGCTGATCAACAAGGCGGTCGAGAAAGAACGGCTAATCGCGACCCTCCAGGACGAGATGAACCATCCGGAGCTGGCAGAAACCGGCCTGGGCGCCGTGAGTCCGGACCGTTTCAAGGAATCGATCGATCTGGTGGTCAAGGCAGACGGCCTGGAGCGTACCCCGGCCGCGTCGGAGATCTTTACCGACGCGTTTTTGCCGTCGGCCGACGAACGCATCTACAAGCTGCTCTGAGATCCGCGAATGGACCTTCAACTCAAAGACAAGATCGTGGTGGTCACCGGCCCGGCCAAGGGCATGGGTGCCGCGATCTCCCTGGGGTTCGCGCGTGAAGGCGCGAACCTCGCCCTGCTCGGCCGTGATACCGGTGCGATCGAGCCTGTTGCCGGCGAGGCCAGGGCGATGGGGGTTCAGGCAGAGATCTTCTCCTGTGACGTGACCGATCCGGATGCGGTCGAAGCCGCGATTGCAAACGTCCTGGAAAGATATGATGGCCGGATCGACATCCTGGTCAATGTAGCCGGAGGCACGGGCCCGATCGGGAAGAGCGGCGTGGAGACTTCAGCCCGCGAATTCGACGAGATCATCCACCTCAACATGCGCGGCCCGTTCAACCTCATCCGGGCGGTGGCCCCGACGATGCAACGCCAGCGCAGCGGCAAGATCGTCAATGTGGGGGGAACCTTCGGCCTGCGCGGGCGCGCCATGCGGATGGCTTACTCCAGCTCGAAATGGGGGCTGCGCGGCATCACAAAGAGTTTCGCGCTGGAGCTTGGACCCGACAACATCAATGTCAACCTGGTTGCGCCGGGCATGGTTGAGGGTCCGCGCTTTCGCACCAAGGTCGTCCCCCAGGTCGCGGCCCAACACGGCATCTCCGAGGACGAGGCCGCAGAACTGCACGCCAGCGATTACGCGCTGGCGCGTATCAGCACCGACGAGGACATCGCGGCTGCGACACTGTTCCTTGCCTCTGAACAATCGCGCCAGATCACCGGGGTCGACCTGCCGGTCGACGGTGGCTGGGCAGCACTCTAGGGACTTCCATGACGGATCTCATTCTCAAAGGCGGCACCGTCGTTCATGAAAACGGACGCGAAACAGCCGACATCGCGATCACCGGAGAGCTGATCTCCGCCATTGGCGCCCCCGGAACCTTGGGTGATGCCCTGGAGGTGGTCGATGTGAGCGGCCATCATCTGATCCCGGGCGGCATCGACATGCATGTGCATTTTCGCGAGCCGGGGTACACCCACAAGGAAGACTGGGGCACAGGCACGCAGGCTGCGGCTATGGGCGGAGTGACCACGGTCTTCGAGATGCCCAACACCAACCCGCCCACGCGCTCGGCGATCGAGTTGCGGCAAAAGCAGGACTGCGCCCAAAAGGCCTGCGTGGATTTCGGCCTCTACGGACTTCTGGCAGAGGACAACATCGACGAGATCCCCGGCTTGATCGAGGCCGGGGCCAACGCCTTCAAATGCTTCATGGGCAACACGTTCGGCAACCTGCCTTCGCCCTCGACCGGTGCAATGCTCGAAGGGTTCGAGCTGATTGCGGCATCCGGCCTACGGATCTCGCTGCATGCGGAAACCGCGTCGATCATGGCCTGGCGGCAGGCCAAACTCGAAGCCGCGGGGCTGAGCGCGCCGCTCCACCACATAGCTGCCCGGCCTGAAGTCGTGGCGATCGAGGCGGTCGCCCGCGCAGCCATCCTTGCCGAGTGGACCGGGGCACGCATCCACGTGCTGCATATCTCGTCGGCCGGAGAACTGCGTCCCCTCGCCGAGGCCAAGGCGCGCGGCGTCGATGTGACCGGAGAGACCTGCCCCTGTTATCTCTTCCTCGACAGCCGCGATTACGACCGGCTGGGCAGCATCATCCGGATCAACCCACCGGTGCGGGAAGAGAAAGATTCCAAAGCCATCTGGGACGCCTTGCAGTCGGGCGTGGTCGACATGATCGCGACCGACCACGCGCCGCATACGCCTGAGGAAAAGCGGAAAGACATTATCTGGCAGGCCGATTGCGGCTTTCCCGGCGTGGAGACCCAGATGCCGCTGATGCTCACCGAAGTTGTCGCCGGTCGGATGACGCTCGAGCATTATGTGCGGATCTCGTCAGCCAATCCGGCCCGCGCATTCGGGCTTTATCCGATGAAGGGACGCTTGGCGGTCGGCGCGCATGCCGATATCGCAGTTCTCGACATGGCGCGCGAGGAAATCGTGCAGGCCGCGCGGCTTCACAGCCGCGGCAAGATCACGCCGTTCGAGGGACGCAAGACGATCGGGGCGCCGGTGCACACACTGGTGCGCGGCTGTTTTGTCCAGCGCGACAGGATGCTGGTGCCGGACATGGCCGGACACGGCAGACAGGTTACCGACATCCAGTCCATGCCCGAAGCAAAACCAAAAAACATCGAGATGAGCCTCGCTCATCTGCTCAGCGCGGGTGCCGTGACATGAGTATGGCCCGGTTTGTCGAACTCGAGAATGTCGGCGTGACGTTTGGCCAGGGGCCGGAGCAGACCGAAGCCTTGCAGCCAACCAGCCTGACTGTCGAGCGAGGCGATTTCCTGGCCTTTGTCGGGCCCTCCGGCTGTGGGAAATCGACCATCCTGAAACTTGTCAGCGAGCTGTTGCGGCCGACAACGGGCAACATCTTTTTTGGCGGACGCGAATTGGGTGCCAAGCCGGTGCGGGTGGGCATGGCGTTTCAGAGCGCATCGCTGCTGCCTTGGATGTCGGTTCGCGACAATGTGATGCTTCCGCTCAAGATCGTACCGCCGTTCAAGTCCGGTTTTCGCAGCAAGAAGAACGGCGAATACCGGGACCGGGCAGACGCGCTGCTTGCGCAGGTTGGTCTCGAGGACTTTGCCGACAAGAGCCCGTGGCAGCTTTCGGGTGGCATGATGCAAAGGGCAAACCTGTGCCGTGCGCTGATTCACGATCCCGATATCCTGCTGCTCGATGAACCATTCGGCGCGCTGGATCAGTTCACCCGCGAAGAGCTTTGGCAGACGCTGCAGGACCTCTGGATCGACCGGAAATCAACGGTGATGCTAGTCACCCACGATCTGCGCGAGGCCGCCTACCTGGCAAACCGTATCTGCGTCATGAGCCCGCGACCGGGCCGCATCATCGATGACCGGCAAGTGAGTTTCGCCCGCCCGCGCCCGATAGACCTGACCTTTGATCCTGATTTTGTCACGCTGGTTCAGGACTTGCGAGGCCTCATCGTCCATGCCCCGAACGTCAAGAAGGTAGACGCGACATGAAGCCGACGATGCGTAAATTTGCGCCGACCATCCTGATCATCGGAGTGTTCGTTTTCTGGGAACTCTTCTGCCTCTTGGCTGGGATTTCGGAACTTGTGCTTCCTCGTCCGACACGGATCCTCGCGGCCTTTTTCGAGTACGCGCCCGCAATCATGCCGCACGCCTGGCAGACCCTCTACACCACGCTTGTGGGCTTCTCGTTCGGAGTGATGATCGGGCTTTCCCTCGGCGTTCTGATCGGCTCTTCGAAACTGGCCTATGACACCGCCTATCCATTGCTGGTGGGGATCTCCTCGATCCCCAAGGTGGCGGTTGTCCCGATCCTGGTGTTGTGGTTTGGCGCAGGCACGGTGCCTGCAATCCTGACGGCGATGATCATCTGCATCTTCCCGATCGTCGTCAACGTCTCCACCGGCATTGCCACGGTTGAGCCGGAACTCGAAGACGTCATGCGCTCACTCAAGGCAAAGCGCTGGGAGATGCTCTGGAACGTCGGCCTGCCCCGGTCGATGCCCTACTTCTTTGCCTCCCTGAAAGTGGCGATCACCCTGTCCTTCGTAGGCTCGGTCATTGCCGAGACCGTCGCCTCCAACAAGGGCGTCGGCAACATGATGCTTATCGCCTCTTCCTCCTTCAACGTGCCGCTCGTCTTCGCAGGCCTGATGATCCTCGCGGTCATGGGGATCACGCTTTACGCGATCTTCTCGGTGGTCGAACGGCGGATGGTCGGATGGGCGCTTCGCAAACAGTAGACCGAGAAAACCACCGCCAACCAACCGGAGATCTGAAAATGAAAAGATTGCTGACTGCGGCTTTTGCCGTAATTTCGATGACGGCATCCGCCGGTGCCGCCGATATCCCGATCAAGTTCACGCTCGACTGGAAGATCCAGGGTGTGCACAGCTGGTTCTACCTGGCCAAGGAGAAGGGCTACTTTGCCGCCGAGGGTCTGGACGTCACCATCGACCAGGGCGAAGGCTCGGCCGCGACCGTCACGCGCATCATGTCGGGTGCCTATGACGCCGGCTTCGGCGACATGAATGCGATCATCCAGAATGCCGCGACCAATCCGGATGAAGCCCCGGTGATGGTTTACCAGATCTACAACCAGCCACCGTTTGCGGTTCTGACCAAGGCGGGCGGAAAAGTCGAAAGCCTTTCCGGTCTTGAAGGTCTCAAGGTCGGTGGCCCCGCCGGTTCCGCCTCGACCAAGCTGTTTCCCGCATTGGCGGAAGCAGCCGGTTTCGATGCGGCAAAGGTCGAGATCATCAATGTCGCGCCCAACCTGCAGGAACAGATGCTGATCCAGGACCAGGTGGATGCGAGCCTCGTCTTCAACGTGACCAGCTATCTCAACATTCTGGGCCAGAACATGGATCCGGACGAGGACTTCAAATGGTTCCCCTATGGCGAAGCCGGGCTGGATATCTATTCCAATGGCGTGATGGTCTCGCCAAAGCTCCTGAACGACCATCCAGACGCGGTAAAGGGCCTGGTTTCGGCTATCGCCAAGGCGATGGCTGACGTGATCGCCAATCCCGCAGAAGGCATCGACATCATCGTCAAGACCGAGCCGCTTTCCAATGGCGCACTTGAAATGAAGCGGATGGAGTTTGCCTTGAACAATCTGATCTATTCCGATGAAACCAAGGCCAACGGCATCGGCACAGTCGACCCGGAAAGACTGACGCGGTCGATTGCCGTCATCCAGAAACTTTATGATCTGCCCAATGCGCCCGAAGCGAGTGCCGTTTTCGACGATGCCTTTCTGCCGGCCACGCAATAACCGTTCTCAACCCAACTCCCCGGGGCACGGCTCCGGGGTGCCCCCGGGGTTCATCATGGATACCACCATCATCGCAGCCGAGGCTGCACTCGCCGGCGCGGATTATTCGCTCACCGGTCCCTGCGAAATCCTCGTCTCAGGCGGGCTGATCGAAGCGATCCGCCCAGTCGCCGCGACACCGCAAGCGCCGCGCCTGCTGGCCATTCCCGCGCTTGCGGATGCCCACAATCACGCTCGACCGCTCTCGACCACGTCATTCGGCTGCGGCAACAAACCTCTGGAAACATGGCTGCCCCAGCTTGCCGTCATGCCATCCGTCGATCCCTACACGGCCGCGGCCGCATCTTTTGCCCGCTCGCTGCGCGGTGGCGTGACCTCGATCATGGTGCACCTGACGCGCGCGATGGGTCTGACACCGCTGACCGAAGAAGCCCGTGAAATCGCCCGGGCCGCGCATGATGTCGGCGTTTCGATCGGCTTTGCCATTGCCATGCGCGACCGCAATCCGCTGATCTATGGTGATGATGCCGAGATCCTTAACCGGCTGGACCCGTCCGAGCGCGATCTCGTCAGGCAAACCTGGCTCCGGCCGCTACCCCCGGTCAGCGAGCAGATGGCGCTCGTCGATGCCGTTGCCGATGCGGTTTCAGACATGCCCGGCCATATCGATGTTCAATATGGCCCGACCGGCGTGCAATGGTGCTCCGCGGAACTGCTGCAGGCGATCGCCAGGGCCTCCAAACAGACCGGGCGGCGGATCCATATGCACCTTCTGGAAACGAAGCCGCAAAGGGTCTGGGCGGATGGCGCCTACCCCGACGGAATCGTATCCTTTCTCGATCAGATCGGCCTGCTGTCGCCGCGGCTGACGCTGGCCCATTGCGTCTGGGCGCGGCCGGAGGAACTGGCTTTGATCGCTGGTGCGGGTGCGCGGATCGCGGTCAATGCTTCGTCAAACCTGCACCTCTACTCGGGAATTGCCCCAGTGCCCGACATGCTGGAAGCAGGCGTTTCGGTGGCCATGGGCCTCGACGGCTGCGCGCTTGACGAGGACGACGATGCGCTCAGAGAGATGCGGCTGTTTCATTTGCTCAATCATGCTGCGGGATTCAGCGACGGCGGATTGACCCGTCAAACCGCGTTGCATGCGGCATGCGCTGCGGGCCGTCCGGGTCTGGGGCTTGGCCCCGGTGGTGTCCTTGCCGCCGAACTGCCGGCCGATATCCTGCTGCTTGATCTCGCGGCTCTTGACCGGGACGCGTTGATGCCGGTGAACCCTACGGATTACCTCTTCGCCCGTGCCGGTCAGGCCCATATCGTCGAGGCCTACTCGAGAGGCCGCAAGGTTCTGTCCAATGGCACCGTGCTCGGTGTCGACCTTCCCGCGCTCGAAACCAGTTTGCGCTCCGCCTATCGAGACGGTCTGCCGGATAAGGCGCCCCTTGTTGCCGCCTGGCCCAAGATAGAGGCGGCAATCGGCAGCTTCTACCGGGGCTGCTGCTGATGCCGGGTGAAGCTCAGGTCTTTCGTCTGCCCATGAGCGGGCCTGACGACGTGTCCGGGATCGCGTCGCTGATCACAGACGGCAGCCTCGACCCGACGCAGATCATTGCGATCCTTGGCAAGACCGAGGGCAATGGCTGTGTCAACGATTTCACCCGCGGCTATGCCACGCAATCCCTGCGCGCCATGCTGGCCAGGTACCTCGGCGAGGCGCAGATCGCGCGGATACCGCTGGTGATGTCCGGTGGCACCGAGGGCGGACTGTCACCGCACTGGATCGTTCTGAGCCGGACCGAAGGAACTGGTTCAGTACAGTCCGAAACAGAGGCCCCGGCACTGGCGATGGCCGGCGTGATCACCCGCCCGCTCGATCCGCGCGAAATCGGTCGCAGCGAGCAGGCGGAACTGGTGCGCACCGCTGTGCTGGAAGCGATGACAGCGGCTGATATTTCAGGGCCCGATGACGTGCATTTTGTTCAGATCAAGTGTCCGCTGCTGACATCCAGGCGGGCCAATTCCGCCGTCGGTGATGTGGCGACGGACAACATGCTCAAGTCGATGGGTCTGTCCCGCGGCGCCTCAGCACTTGGTGTGGCCTTGGCGCTTGGCGAGGTCGAGACGATCACCGATGCGCAGATCGGGACCGACATGTCGCTTTGGTCGAGCCGCGCTTCCTGCTCGGCCGGGATCGAGCTGATGGCCTGCGAGATCATCGTGCTTGGCCTGTCGCGGCAATGGTCCGGTCCCTTGCGGATCGGTCATGACGTGATGCGTGATGCGATCGATGCCCCGGCCATCGCCGGGCTTCTGGCACAGGCCGCACCGGGCACTGGCCTGCAGCAGGCTCAAGCCAGTCTGATCGCGGTTCTTGCCAAGGCGGAAGCCTCGGGCTCTGGCCAGATCCGCGGCAAGAGGCACACGATGCTCGAGGACAGCGACATCTCCTCCACCCGCCATGCGCGCGGCTTTGTCGGCGGTCTGCTGGCGGGGCTCATCGGCCATACCGAGCTTTTCGTCTCCGGCGGCGCGGAACACCAGGGCCCCGATGGCGGCGGACCGGTGGCCATCATTTACACATCACTGAAAGGAACAGATGCATGACCAAGCTTATTGTCCGGGCCGGAGATTTCGTCTTCGGCGGCCATCTCGAGGAAGAGGCCGCTCCCGCAACGACTGCCGCCTTCAAGGCGCTGCTACCCTACAAGGGCAAGATCGTGCATGTACGCTGGTCCGGCGAAGGGGTCTGGATTCCGCTGGGCGACACGAATTTCGGCGTCGGCTACGAAAACCACACCAGCCACCCCGCGCCCGGACACATCATCCTCTATCCCGGCGGCATCAGCGAAACCGAGATCCTTCTGGCCTATGGCGGAGTGGATTTTTCCTCGAAAATGGGACAATTGGCGGGCAACCATTTCATCACGCTGACCTCGGGACTGGAAAACCTGATGACGCTCGGCAATGCGGTTCTCTGGAAGGGCGCGCATGACATCTCGTTTGAAATCGCCTGATCAATGACTGGCCGCGCCATCAAGACGATCGCGGTTTACTGCGGCTCGAACACCGGACAGGGAGATGTCTACCTGCGGGCCGCAGATGCGCTCGGGCGCCATCTGGCAAAATCCGGTATCGGGATCGTATATGGCGGCACCCACAAGGGACTGATGGGGGCCCTGGCAGACGCGGCCATCGCGGAGGGCGGGATGGTTCACGGCGTAATCACCGAGCGGCTGCGCGACAAGGGCCACCTGCATGAACAACTGTCCCGGCATGAAATCCTGCCGACGATGAAGGAACGCAAGCACCGCATGATGGAGCTTGCCGACGCCTTCATCGCCCTGCCGGGAGGTATCGGAACCCTCGAGGAGTTCATGGAAGTCTGGACCCTGAACCAGCTCGGCGAGTTTGAAAAACCCGCCGGGCTGTTCAGTGTCGACGGCTACTACGAGCCATTCATGGGTTTCATCGACCACATGATTTCACAGGCCTTCCTGCCGGCCGCGCACCGGAACTCGATCGTGCTGGCTTCCGATCCCAGGAGTCTGCTCGACGGGCTGATCAATTTTCGCAGAATAGATGTGCCGAAGTGGATGTAGGCAGGCCATCCCGGAGTTTCCGATCACACTGTTTGTGTGTTGCTGCTGCCTGAGAACCTGGTTGAGACCAGGCCGCTCATGCAGGTCTTTTGCACAGGGCTCTCGGAGCCTGTCCTGTAAGGCTTGCCGGGACAAGCAACCTTTTACGGCGCTATGTCAGGGTTCCCGGCCTCGACGGACCCATCGACATTTCAGAGGCAGAAAGCCGTGCGGCATGGGGTCTGAACCAGCACACTTCTCAAGCATTTCAAGCGGCCTGGCCAGAATTGTCCCCCAAACCGGAGATGGCCTGGATCAGGCTGTCCTCGGTGACTTCCTCGGAGGTAAATTCACGCATGATCCGGCCGCTGTACATGGCGACGATTCGATCGGAAACCTGCAGCACTTCAGGCATTTCCGACGAGATCACAACAACAGCGTAGCCCTGTGAAGCAAGGTCCCGGATCAGTTTGTGGATCTCGGACTTGGAGCCGACATCAATGCCGCGCGTCGGCTCGTCCACGATTAGCACCTTCGGGTGCATGGACAGCCATTTCCCGATGACGATCTTCTGCTGGTTGCCCCCCGACAGATTGCCCGCCTGCTGCTTCCAGCTTGGGGTCTTGATCTCCAGCTTGTCATAATAGTGGTCGAAAATCGCAATCTCCGCGCCGTCCGAAACGAAAGGCCCGGCGGTCAGGTCACTGACTTGGGGCAGTGTCATGTTGTCCCGGCAATTCATGCCCAGCACGAGACCTTGTTCCTTGCGGTTTTCAGGCACCAGAGAAATGCCAAGATTGATCGCGTCCACAGGTGAGGAAATCTCCACCTCCTGGCCTTCCAGGACAATGCAGCCCCCGGTCGGCGTTCGGAGGCCAAACAGTGTTTCGGCGATTTCGGTGCGCCCGGCACCGACCAGACCGTAAAAGCCGACCACCTCCCCGGCGCGAACCTTGAAACTGATATCCTTGTAGAGCGAACCGCAGGAAAGACCCTTCACCTCGAGCGCCACTTCGCCAAGTTCATGGTCGCTTGCGTGCCGCGTCAGATCAAGCTTGCGCCCGATCATCAACTGGGTGATGTCTTCCTCGGTGGTCTCCGCGGTTTCCAGCGTGCCGCGGTACTGACCATCACGCAGAACGGAAATCCGATCTGTGATCTTGAAGATCTCTTCCATCCGGTGCGAGATGTAGATGATGCCGACGCCATGGGATTTGAGATCGTCGATCACCTCGAAGAGGACGGTTTTCTCGGCATCGGTAAGCGAGGCTGTCGGCTCATCGAAGATCACAGCCTTGGCTTCATGGGTCAGCGCCCGTGCAATTTCGACCATCTGCTGGTTGGCGATCGACAGGTCCCCGACCCGGGTCCGGGCGTCGAAGCCCACCTTGAGACGCTGCAGGATCGTGTTGGTCTTGTCGAAAAGAGCTTGCCAGTCCACCAGGCCGAAGCGCTTGCGCGGCAATTCGCCCAGGTAGATGTTTTCCGCAACCGTGAGCTCCTTGGCCAGACTGAGCTCCTGATGAATGAAGACAATGCCCTTGTGCTTGGCCTCGAGCGGCGAGCTCATCTTCACGGGCGTTTCACTGACAATGATGCGGCCGCTGTCTGGCTGATGAATGCCGCCAAGGACCTTCATCAGTGTTGACTTACCCGCACCGTTTTCTCCCATCAGGGCGTGCACCTCACCTGGCATCACATCGAAGGAGACGCCGTCGAGTGCGCGGACACCGGGAAAGGTCTTGACGATGGCTTCAAGGCGAAGCGCGGGAACCGATGCGGAAACTTGCTCGCTCATACCTTCAACTCCCCCTTGGCCTTGATGTTGAGCTGGCGATCGAGGAACAGCACCGCGATCAGGATCAGGCCGATGACCAGATTGACGGTTTCGGTGCCTGCGCCGATGTAACCCAGCCCCTTGCGCAACAACTGAATGGCAATGACGCCACCAAGAGTGGAAACGATTGACCCGGCCCCGCCGGTCAGCTTGGTCCCGCCCAGCACCACGGCGGTGATGGCCCAGAGTTCGAACAGCTCGCCATCATTGGGGTTGACCGAGCCGCTTTCGGAATAGAACACCACAGCAGAGAGTGCCGCCAGGAACCCGATCAGCATGAAATTGATCATCATGTGCGGTCCGACGCGAATGCCAGCATTGACCGCTGCCTCGCGATTGTCGCCAATGGCATAGGCATTGCGGCCATGAACCGTGCGGTTCATCAGGAACCACAAGCCGCCGACAACTGCGAGAAGGAACCAGGTTGCCGTGTGCAGGCCCAAAAACTGCGCCTCGGCGAAATCGACAAGCGTCCAGTTGAGATGGGACGTCGGTTCTTCACCATTGTACATGAACACCAGCCCACGGTAGCCGAGCATCGCCCCCAGGGTGACAATGAACGCATCGACTCCGGTCTTCCAGACTATGAGGCCATTGACCGCGCCAAGCGCCACACCGGTCATAAGCGCCAGGATCCACGAGACCGGGATCACCCAGTCACCAAAACCGGCGAAGACCGGCCAGGTCATGCTGTCGAGCATCACGATTGCCGCCAGCGCATAGGTTGCCCCGACGCTCAAGTCGATGTTGCCGTTGATCATGATGATCGTCATGCCCAGCGCGATAATCCCGATGGGGGCCGACTGCTTGAGCAACAGCAACATGTTGTCGAGATCCATAAAGGCGCTTTCCGACAGCGAGAGATAACTCCCGGCGACCGAAAAGAACACAAGCTCGAACAGGATGAAGCCCCAGATGGCACCCTTCTTGATCAGTCTCGTCCGGCTTTCATTGTTCATCAAACCGCCCTCACGCGATGGGGGACAACAAGCGGCCACGCTTGGCCGCGATGTCGAGCCAGACCGCCAGAATAATGATCACCCAGGTCACCACATATTGCGCGTAGAACTGCAGGCCAACGAGCAGCAGACCGTTCTGGATGAAGCCCAGGATCAACACGCCGACGATTGTCTTGAAGATCGTGCCGGACCCACCGAGCAGCGATGCGCCGCCGAGGATGACAGCTGCGAGAACCTCGAGCTCCAGCCCCTGCCCCACTGTGTTCTGGCTTCCCAGGCTCCGGCTGGCCTGGATAAGTCCGGCCGTGGCAACGCAAAAGGCGGAAAGCAGGTAACAGGTGAACACCACCCTCGCCCTGCGAATCCCGGAGAATGTCGCGGCCACTCCGTTGCCGCCGACGGCGTAGACCTTTCGCCCGAACGGTGTCTTTGCCAGCACCATGCCGAGCACCGCCGCCAACAGGCCGAAAATCAGGATCGGCACCGGGATGCCCAATGCACTGCTTTGCCCGAAGACCGCGAACCAGGTGCCGTCCTTGTCAGCTATGTCCATGTTCTTGCCGCCGGAATAGGTCAGCGTGAGCCCGTGAATGGCCGACAGCATGCCGAGCGTCACGATCAGCGAATTGAGCTTGAGATAGCCAACAAGAAACCCGATGAAAGCGCCCAGGCAAAGCGTCATCGCAAACATTGCGGGTATGGCAAGCGCCGGCCCGATCTTGTCATGAAGATCAAGCACCACAATCGTCGAAAACGACATCATTGATCCGACGGACAGAT
Source organism: Parahoeflea alexandrii (assembly GCF_024105735.1). Taxonomy (GTDB): domain Bacteria; phylum Pseudomonadota; class Alphaproteobacteria; order Rhizobiales; family Rhizobiaceae; genus Hoeflea; species Hoeflea alexandrii. The sequence goes on from NZ_JAAAML010000004.1 coordinate 244,518, forward strand.
CGAGATTGCCGCTGATCACAACGAAGGTGACGCCGAGCGCCATCACACCAAGAATTGCAGAGGAGCGAACGACTCCCATGACATTTTCGGGCGCCAGAAAACGTTCATTGGCGATCGTAAAGCCGATCATGAAAATGACAAAGGCAATCAAGATGCCCTGCTTGGCGAGGAGCCCGCCAATATTCGACCTACTGAAACCACCAGCCATCGTTTCCTGCCTCCCATTCGAAAGTGCCCGCAGCGAGACAAACACGCTGCTGCCTTTGCGAAACCTTGCTCAGACCAGCACCATACCGCCGTCGATCATGACGACCTGGCCGGTCATGTAGTCGCTGTCAGCCGAAGCCAGGAACGTCGTTGTTCCGGTGATATCGCGCGGCGCGGCGACACGGCCCTTGAGAATCCCGGCGGCAAAATCCTCCATTGCCTGCCCCGGACGCTCGGCAGCGCCAATCTCCATCAGATCCTGGTCGACCTGCTCCCACATTTCGGTGGCGACCACACCCGGCGCAAAGCCGGTCACGGTAATGTTGTGCTTGGCCAGATCGCGCGCGCCCGACTGGGTCAGGGATACAACCGCGAATTTGCTGGCGCAATACGGCGCGACATTGTCAAACCCCTGGCGGGAAGCAATCGACGCGGTGTTTATGATCTTGCCGCCGGTGCCCTGGGCAATCATCTGGCGCGCGGTCTCCTGCATGCCGATCAGGCAGCCAAGACCGTTCACACCCATGATGAAGTTCCAGTTCTCTTCCGTCACGTCGAGAAAATTCATCGGCCGGTTGACGCCGGCATTGTTGAACTTGACATCGATCTTTCCGAAGACGGATACGGCATGCGCGATCAGCGCACGAACCTGCATACGATCAGTCACATCGACCGACGCGTGCGTTACCTTGCCGCCGGCGGCCTCGGCGGAGGCAAGGTTCGATGCCGCGACTTCAGCGACCTTGTCGCCATCTATATCGGCAAAACAGACATCGGCTCCCTCGCACAAGAGCGCCTCGCCAATGGCTCTGCCAATTCCGCGCGCAGCTCCGGTGACAATGCAGGAGCGTCCAGACAACCGGCCCATGCTCACCTCCCCGATCACATGGCAAACTCGACAGGAAAATCCGGACGCAGCACCCGCCGCGTCCGGAGAAAAAGCTTCACGAGCCTCAGAAAACCGGCTTGGTGAAATTGGACATGTTGTCCTGGGTGATTTTCGGCGTGTCGAAGTAGTTGAGGAACGGGACTTCCTTTCCATCAAGCACATCAATCGCGGTTTTCAGCGCCGCCTTGGCATCGTCGACAGGGGACTGGTAGATCGACCCCCAGTACTCACCCTTTTCCATCGCCTCGTATCCGACAGCGAAGTTGGTCGCACCGACGAAGATGATGCCCTCGCGACCGGCTGCCTTGGCGGCATTGAGGGCGCCGACACCCATGTTGTCGTCTCCGGCATAGACGCCGTCGATCTTGTCATACTTGACGAGGAAGGCTTCCATCACCTTCTGGGATTTTTCGCGGTTCCAGTCGCCCGGCTGGGTTTCAAGAACAGTCACATCCGGGCAGACTTCGGGAAGCCGGTCATCGAAGCCCTTCTGACGTTCGATTGCGGTGGTGTAGCCGGGCTGGCCCGAAATCTGCACCACCTGGGCTGTCGTTTCGATACCCATTTCCTTGAACTTGTCGCACATGATCTCCGCCGAACGGGAGCCCTGCGTGATGTTGTCCGGTCCGGAGAACGACTTGACGAAGTCAAAGCCGGCTTCCGCGATGTTGGAATTGGTGACGATGACCGGAATTCCCGCATTCTTGGCCTTGCGAACGGCGGGAATGACAGCCTCGCCATTTGTCGGCCAGATGATGATGGCCTGAACCTGCTGCTGGATCAGATCCTCGATCTGGGCGATCTGGCGTGCAACATCGCCACCAGCGTCAAGCACAACCGCTTCGACACTGTCGTTTGCCTCGACAGCCTCCTTGAAGGACTGGTCGTAGGTCGTCTGGTAGCTGTCGACGCCAACGTTGTTCTGGGTAATGCCAATCCTGTATTCGGCAGCACTTGCCGAGCTTGCGAAGGCAAGACCCGCCATCGCGGTCGACAGGGTTATCATGGTACGAATTTTCATTTGGTTTCCTCCCGAAATTTCCTGCTCACACTATCGTTGGTTTCGCTTTTCCTCTGCTCAGTGAGCACTGCAACAGGAAGCGGCCTCTATCCGCGATCATGCAAAACACAGCCGTAAGGTGCCGACAAGCGCCCCGCGATTGAGTCTGAAATATGTCCAATATGGATATTTTGATATCCAAAATGGTTTTCTTGCGCGTATCCTCAAATCACCAATTTGAACATCTTTCGGGAGGCAGCCATGACAAAGGGTAAGCAGCAGTTCGAAGCGAGGCGCGTTCCGGCCGAATCGAACAGCGCGATCGGCAGGGCGGGAGCCGGAACCATGCTTTCAATCAACAGGGGAGGAGATGAAGCGCGAAGACCGCCTGATCCGCAATTCGAGAAGACCGAATTGCTTGACGTGGTGGCTTTCCTCGAGGATTTCGAACACGAGCTGTCCGATGCCCTGAGCGTTTTCGCGCCCGATCCTTATGTTCGCATGACGCTCCATCTCATCCGCAGCCATCTCGAAGCCAAGACGGTCACGCCGACATCGCTGATCGGCGCCTCCGGTGTTCCCTATGCAACGGCAACCCGGCGCATTGGCGAAATGATCGAAAACGGTCTGATCGATCAGCGGCCGCGCACCCGCAGCGGCAAGACATTCTCCATGCACCCGAGCGAGAAGCTGCTTGAATCCTGGATGCAATTGTCCGGGCGCTTGCAGCGTCTTGCCGAAACCCGCCTGATGCGATCAGCCGATGGTTCTGCTGGCCAGGAATACTACTTTGGCGGCTCCTACATGGCAGCCCAGTCGATCCCGCCCCTTCAGGTGCTGGCAGAACCGTTGCGGCTTGCAGGCGGCGTTCGCGTGCTGGTGCACGGAGACCCCACTTTCATGGTGATGGACAATCTCAAACGGCGGTTCGAGCAGGTCGTGGGCACTGAGATTCACCAACGCGCCTTCTCCATCGACCGGCTGCACCAGGAAGCGCTGAAGAACGCCGAACGCAAGACAAGCCGCTACGACATCATTGCCGTTGACTTGCCCTGGATCGGCGAGTTTGCCGAAAAGAACGTGCTCATGCCGCTGGACGAGGCAATGGACATTGCACGCCTGGATCCGGCCGATTTCCACACGGCCGGCTGGAAGGCAGCGCATTGGGGCGGACGCCCCTATGGCGTACCTGCGCAGACCACGCCGGAACTGCTGTTCTATCGCAAGGACATCTTCGCCGAAGCCGGCATGGAGGTGCCCGCAACCACGGCGGACGTCATCAAGGCGGCAAAGTCGCTGCATGATCCCGTCAGAGGGTTTTACGGAATAGCCTGGAACGCGGCGCGCGGCACCGCACTTGGCCACACATTCCTGATGACCATGGCAGACTTTGGCCAACCGGTGATCGACATTCCGCCGGAGGCCGGAGGCTTCAACACCGACGGGCTCAAGCAAGACGTCTACCGTCCGATGATCGATTCGGAAGCAGGGATGGCGGCTGCGGAATACCTCATGGAGCTGCTGAAGTATTCGCCCCCCTACATCCTTTCAATGTCCTGGTACGAGCGGATCCGTCCCTATGCGGCGGGCGAAGTCGCCATGGCCTATGGCTACACCTTGCTTGCCCCCTATTTCGAGCTCGACCCGGCATCGCCGGCACACGGCCAGACCGGTTTCCTGCCGCATCCGGCCGGACCGGAGGCCACACCGGTCGCGCCCGTGGGCGGGTATGTGATGGGCATTCCGCGCAACATTGCCCCTGAGAGAATAGAAGCCGCCGCAGAAGCGCTAATCGTTTTCACCTCTGCGGGCGCCCAGAAGCTCTACGTCGAAAACGGCAGCCGGACCAATCCGCGTTACTCGGTTGGCGCAGACCCGGAAGTGCGCCGCGCATCGCCAATCTTCGAGGCCGTCGACCAGATGTCCTGGCGCGATGAGCTTCAGTTCTGGCCACGCCCGCCAATCCCCGAGATTGGCAAGATCTTCCAGATCTGCGGCGAGGAACTGCACGACATGCTTCGCGGGATCATCCCGCCGAAAACCGCATTGCAAAACGCCCAGAAGCGGGCGGAACAGGCCCTGCGGGAGCAACACAAGACTTGAAAAATGGAGGAGTGAAATGGATCCCAATCGGCTCAAAGGAAAGAATATTCTCATCACCGGCGCGGCGCGCGGCATGGGCGCGGCGAATGCAGAGAACTTCGCCCAGCAGGGCGCAAATGTCTGCCTGGGTGATCTGGATCTCGACGAAGCCCAGAAAGTCGCCGACCGCATCAATGCTGCCGGAAACGGCAAGGCGATTGCCGTGAGGATGGATGTCACCAAGCGCGAGGACAACGCGGCGGCCGTGGCCGCAACGGTGGAGGCCTTCGGCTCGATCAATGTAGGCGTCTTCAATGCCGGTCTGAACAAGCCCCGCTTCTTCATGGATATCGATGAAGACAACTGGGACATGATCATGAATGTCAACACGAAGGCGATGTGGCTCGGGATGCAGGAAACAGCCCGCCAGATGATCGAACAGGGGCCCATGGACGAGCCCTACAAGATCATCAATGTCGGCTCCATTGCGTCGAGAAAGCCGCTGGTTGACGTCACCGTCTACTGCACCTCGAAATATGGCTGCCTGGCGCTCACCCATTGCGGTGCCGTGGCGCTCGCGGAGCATAACATCACCGTCAACGGCTATGCGCCGGGCGTTGTGGTGACGCCGCTTTGGGAGCAGCTCGACAAGGATCTTGTCGAAATCGGCTTCAAGGAGAAGGCCGGCCAGGCCTACGAGGATATTGCTCGCGACCAGCTGCAGATCAAGCGGGTCTCCTATCCCGACGACATTGTCGGAACAGCCTCGTTCCTCGCCAGCCGGGACAGCGACTACATGACCGGCCAGATGATCCACATCGATGGCGGCTGGTGCATCCAGTAACGGCGTAAACCCAGGTTTCAACGAATGAAACGGGCGCGTGAAGGCGGGTCCGGAGGAGAAAGTCATGTCGCGTGCACTGACACCGAACATCCTGACAGCCCAGGATCTCGAACCCCAGTGGAAATGGGAAAACCGGCTGCCCGCGTGGGGCCACACATCCGTCGATTTCGAACGCAGGATCGATCATGACCGGCTGCGGCGCTATCGCCTGAGCCGGACCCGGCAGGCATTGCAGAACTCCCCTGCCGGGACGCTGCTGCTGTTTGACGTCAACAACATCCGCTACGTTTCAGCGACCAAGATCGGCGAGTGGGAACGTGACAAGATGTGCCGTTTCTGCCTGCTGACAGGCGACGACTCGCCTTACGTCTGGGACTTCGGATCGGCGGCCATGCACCACAAGAAGTTCTCGGACTGGCTCGAGCCGGACCATTGCCGGGCCGGCGTTGTCGGCATGCGCGGCACGATCCCGCCGGATTTCGGCCTGATGCGCAAATATGCGAAGGAAATTGCCGGGCTGATCAAGGACGCCGGAATGGCCGACATGCCTGTCGGTGTCGACTACGCGGAAACAGCCATGTTCCACGCTTTGCAGGAGGAAGGTCTCAACGTCATCGACGGCCAGCAGATCATGCTGGCAGCGCGCGAGATCAAGAACTGGGACGAAATCCAGCTGCTTACCCAGGCGGCCTCGATGGTCGATGGCGTCTACCACATGATCTACGAGCAGCTCAAACCCGGCATTAGGGAAAACGACATCGTCGCGCTGTCAAACAAGATGCTCTACGAGATGGGATCAGATGACGTGGAGGCGATCAACGCCATCTCCGGCGAGCGCTGCAACCCGCATCCGCACAATTTCACCGACCGTTACTTCCGGCCAGGTGACCAGGCGTTCTTCGATATTCTGCAGTCCTACCAGGGATACCGGACCTGCTACTACCGGACCTTCAATATCGGCCGGGCAACGCCGTCGCAGAATGATGCCTACGTCAAGGCGCGTGAGTGGATCGATGCATCGATTTCCATGATCAAGCCCGGCGTCAGCACCGACAAGGTGGCCGAAGTCTGGCCGAAGGCCGAGGAATTCGGCTTCCCCAGCGAGGAGGCCGCCTTTGGCCTGCAGTTCGGCCACGGGCTGGGCCTGGCGCTTCACGAACGCCCGATCATCAGCCGTGCTGTCTCGCTCGATCATCCGATGGAGATCCAGACCGGTATGGTGTTCGCGCTCGAAACCTACTGTCCGGCAAGCGACGGCTACTCGGCTGCGCGGATCGAGGAAGAAGTGGTGGTGACCGACACGGGCTGCGAGGTCATCTCGCTGTTCCCTGCCGAGGAACTGCCTATTGCCAACCGCTATTGAGCTCCTCCCTGGAAGGCCCGGTTCGCACACGGTGCGGCCGGGCCCGAGCAGGAGATTGGGAACTGACACATGAGCACCAGCAAGACCAAAAACGCCGCCCAGGCTTCGGCCAAGGACAATGCCGAGGACTTTCTGCGCATGTACCGCCAGATGGTTCGAATCCGGACATTCGAGGACAATGCCAACCAGCTTTACCTGTCGGCGAAGATGCCGGGGCTGACCCACATGTATTCGGGCGAAGAAGCCGTTGCCGTGGGAATCTGCGAAGCCCTCAAGGTGACTGACAAGATCACCTCGACGCACCGCGGCCATGGGCACTGCGTGGCCAAGGGCGCCGATTTCAAGGAGATGTTCTGCGAATTGCTGGGCAAGGAAGAAGGCTATTGCCGGGGCAAGGGTGGGTCGATGCACATTGCCGACCAGTCCAACGGCAATCTGGGGGCCAATGCCATCGTCGGCGGCTCGATGGGGATTGCGACCGGGGCTGCCTTTACCGCCAAACTGCTGGGCAAGGATGACGTTACCGTCTGCTTCTTTGGCGACGGCGCCACCGCCCAGGGCCTGATGTACGAGGTGATGAACATGGCCGCTCTGTGGAACCTCCCGATCATCTACGCCTGCGAGAACAACGGTTATTCCGAATACACCAAGACTGCCGAGATCGCAGCCGGTTCCATCACCGGCCGGGCCGAGGCGTTCGGCATCGAGGCGCACACCGTCGATGGCCAGGATGTTCTTGCGGTCAATTCGCTGACGGAGCAGCTGGTTGAGCGCTGCCGCAAGGGCGAAGGCCCGTTCTTCATCGAGTTGATGACCTACCGCTATCACGGTCACCATGTCGGCGACATCAACCGCGAATACTACCGCTCCAAGGATGAGGAAAAGGACTGGCGGGAAAACAAGGACCCGATCACCCGGTTCGCCCGCCATTTGACCAGTGAAGGCATCGCCACCGAGGAAGAGCTCGAAGCCATGCAGGCCGAGATCAAGGCCGATGCCACTGCCGCCGTCGAATACGCGCTCAAGGCAAAATACCCTGATGCGTCGGAAGTCGACATGCACGTCTATGCGGCCTGAGGAGAAAATCCATGCGTGAAATCACCCTTTCCCAGGCCGTCAACGAGGCGCTTGCCGAGGAAATGCGCCGCGACGAGACCGTGTTCATCATCGGCGAGGACGTGGCCGAGGCCGGCACCCCCTTCAAGGTCCTGTCGGGCCTTGTGGAGGAGTTCGGAACGGCTCGGGTTGTCGATACGCCGATCGCCGAACCTGGCTTCATGGGCATTGCCGTCGGGGCTGCCATGACCGGTTCCCGTCCGGTGGTCGATCTGATGTTCGGCGACTTCATTTTCCTGATCATGGACCAGCTCTGCAACCAGGCGGCCAAGACCCATTACATGTCCGGTGGCAAGCTGAGCGTTCCGCTGGTGCTGCGGACAAATCTCGGCGCCACCCGCCGGTCGGCCGCGCAGCATTCGCAGTCACTGCATGCTCTGGTGGCTCATATTCCGGGTCTGAAGGTTGCCCTGCCGTCATCGGCCTACGAGGCCAAAGGGCTCATGAAGACGGCAATCCGCGACAACAATCCTGTCGTCATCTTTGAAGACAAGCTTATGTACCAGGAGAAGGCCGGCGTACCGGATGAGGAGTACCTGATCCCGTTCGGCGTCGCCAATGTGAAGCGCGAAGGCACCGACATCACCCTGATCGCCACCTCGTCGATGGTGCAGGTTGCAGAGAAGGCGGCCGAAATTCTTGCCGCGGAAGGCATCAGCGCCGAGGTCATCGATCCCCGAACAATCGTTCCCCTCGACGAAGCCACGCTGATAAAGTCGGTGAAGAAGACCTCGCGTGCCATCGTCATCGATGAGGGGCACCAGAGCTACGGGGTCACCTCGGAGATCGCCTCGCGGCTCAACGAGAAGGCCTTCTACCATCTCGACGCGCCAGTACTGCGCATGGGCGCCATGGATGTGCCCGTTCCGTTCAGCCCGGCACTGGAAGATCTCACTGTGCCGACCCCGGAAGGCGTGGCAGCCAATGCCCGCAAGCTTGTGGCCGGAGAGATGCTCGACGGGGAGATGATCCATGCCGCATGATGTCATCATGCCGGCACTGGGGATGGCGCAGGACACCGGCCTGATTGTCTCCTGGCTGAAAAAACCCGGCGACGCGGTGAAAACCGGCGAAGGGCTGATGGAGGTCGAAACCGACAAGGCGGTGATGGAAGTGGAAGCCGTGGCTGACGGATATCTTGCCGCGGTCAGCGCGGAAGCCGGCGATCACGTGCCAGTCGGCCAGGTTGTCGCCGTGATTGCGGACACATTGGAGGCGGCAGAGAACACAAGCCCCTCCCCCTCGCGTTCCAGCCCACAAGATGACGAGCCAACCTCGCGGGCAGCGTCCGGGACCGAGGCCGTGCCGTCAGGAGAAGAAATCATCATGCCGGCGCTTGGCATGGCACAGGACAGTGGTCTGATCGTTGCCTGGCGCAAGAAACCGGGCGACCCTGTTGCTGCAAGCGACATTCTGCTTGAAGTGGAAACCGACAAATCGGTGATGGAAGTCGAAGCCGGACATGACGGCTTCGTCGCCGCAATCCTGGCCGATGCCCAGCAGGCGGTACCGGTCGGATCGGTGATCGCAATCATCAGCGCTGAGAAACCAGAAAACGCGGTCGCGCGCAGCCACAAGAACATCCCTGTTGACGACGAGACGCCTGGCAAGGCGGTAGTCAAGGAACCACAGGCCGCACCGAAGAAGACCGAAGCCCGAAACACGCCTGCTTCAAGCGGGCGCGTGCTGGCGTCCCCAAAAGCACGCCGCCTGGCAATGGAGAAAGGGCTCAACCTGAGCCTGCTGGTCGAGAACGGCGTGCCGCAGCCCTATCATGTCTCTGATCTCAAACTTCTGGAGACCCTAGCACCGTCTGACAAAACGGCGGGGGCCATCCCCTCACCCGCGTCTGCGGGATCGTTGCCAATGCACATTGGAGCGCGAATTGCAGCGAGCGGCAGCGACGAGTTCATCGCCTGGCTCGCTGAAGACGGCGATGTTCGCCTCGAACCGCGCCTGATCTGGTTGCGTTTTGCCGCGGCAGCGTTCCGTGAAGCGGCCGGTCTTGGAGACATGCCGCTCATCGTGGAATCCCGGACGGTTCGCAAGATGGATGGACGTTTCGCCGATGCCGACCGCGTAGGGGTTTCCAAACCGCTGAGCGACGCAGGCGATCAGGTTCCGTCCATCGTGCTGCGCGATCTTTCCGGATCGCCGATTACCGCGGCCACCGGTTCGGCAATCGATGCACCGGTGCTGACTGTTTGCCGCGAACGTGAAGACTACGCCGTTTCGCTCGACTACCTGGCCGGCCAACTTGACGAGGACCAGGCGATTGAATTCGTCACCGGCTTTGTGGACCGCCTCGGCGACCCTCTCAGACACCTGCTTTGACTGGAGCAAACCGGATGCAACACACCAATCTCTACATCGATGGCCAATGGCGCGACGCTGCAAGCGGCGATCGCTTTGATGTCATCAATCCCGCAACCGAAGAAACAATCGCGTCGGTTGCCTCCGCCGATCTCGCTGACGCAGATGCGGCACTCGACGCAGCGCAAGCCGCCTTCGGAGTATGGGCCGCCAAGAAGCCTCGCGAACGCTCGGAGATCCTGCGCAAGGCGTGGGAACTGATGACCGCGCGGCTGGACGAATTTGCGCAGCTGATAACGCTTGAAAACGGAAAGGCCCGGGCCGATGCGGTGGGTGAGGCAGCCTATGCGGCCGAGTTCTTCCGCTGGTTCGCCGAGGAAGCCGTTCGCGCCGACGGCATGATCACCCATGCGCCATCGTCGGGCGCGCGTATTGTTGTTCAGCACAAGCCTGCCGGAATTGCCGTGCTGGTCACGCCGTGGAACTATCCGGCGGCAATGGGCACCCGCAAGATCGCGCCGGCTCTGGCAGCCGGATGCCCGGTTATCATCAAGCCCGCTTCTGAAACGCCGCTGACGATGCTGGCGCTGATGCCATTGCTGGAAGAGGCCGGCGTGCCGAAGGGGCTGGTCAACGTGCTGCCCTCGAAGAAATCCGGTAGGCTTGTCGACCACATGCTGCACGATCCGCGGGTGCGGGTCATTTCGTTTACCGGCTCCACCGAAGTTGGCCGCAAGCTGCTCCATTCTGCAGCCGACCAGGTGCTCAAGCCCGCGATGGAACTGGGCGGCAACGCGCCGCTGATCGTGTTCGAGGATGCCGACATCGACAAGGCTGTGACTGGCGCGATGCTCGCCAAGATGCGCAATCTCGGCGAGGCCTGCACTGCCGCCAACCGTTTCTATGTGCATGAAGCGGTCAGCCAGGAGTTCACAAGCAAGTTCTGCGCCGCCATGGCTGCCCTGACGATGGGCAACGGGATGGAAGACGGGATCGACGTCGGCCCGCTGGTCAATGCCGATACCCGCGACAAGGTGGCGGCTTTCGTCGCGGATGCCGTGGCCAAGGGCGCCAGGCTGGAACTCGGTGGCATATTGCCCAACGGCAAGGGATATTACTATCCGCCGACGGTGCTCTCCAACGTGCCGGAAACGGCCGACTGCGTGAACGACGAAATCTTCGGACCGGTTGCCGCCATCCAGTCCTTCACGGATGAAGACGACGTTATCCGCCGCGCCAACAATACGGAGTACGGGCTGGTGGCCTATGTGTTTTCGGAAAACATGAAACGCGCCATGCAGGTTTGCGAACGCCTGGAATATGGCATGGTCGGCCTCAATCGCGGCCTGGTTTCCGATCCCGCTGCCCCGTTCGGCGGCGTCAAGCAATCGGGTCTCGGCCGCGAGGGCGGGCATGAGGGCATGCTGGAATTCATGGAAACCCAGTATATTTCGGCGGAATGGTAAGATGGGTCGGGCCGATATCATAGCCAGCCCCTCGGTCGTTGCCCTGGCCGGGCGACTGGGCGTCGACCTTGCGGAAGTGGCCCGGACCGCTGACCGCACCAATATCGCACGGGAGGATGTCGAGCGTCATGTGAGTGGCGATTCCAAGCAGAGCTCAACCCACGCCGCTGCCTTAGCGGCAGCCTCCAGGGACACGAGCTACTGGGATGTGGATCACTCGGCCTACGGACCAGTGGCACAAGAGCCGTTGTCACGTTTCGCACGGATCGCTGCTGACAATCTGTCTGCTGCGAGCCGCGTCATTCCGCAAGTTACCCATCATGATCGTGCCGACATGCGCGCCGTGGAAGCCTTTCGCGCCAAGCTGAAGCCGGAGGCCGCGGACCGTGGCGTGCGCCTCACCGCACTGGCCTTTCATGTGAAGGCACTGGCCGCATGCCTTTCGGAATTCCCTCGCTTCAATGCATCACTGACAGCCGACGGCGAAACCCTTGTGCTCAAGCAGTTCTGCCATATCGGCATTGCAGTCGACACGCCGCACGGCCTGATGGTGCCGGTGATCCGGGATGTCGACCGCAAGGGGCTGTGGCAAATCGCCAGCGAGATCTCCGATCTCGCCGGGGGGGCGGCCCAGCGCAAGATCAAGCCTGACGAGATGGGCGGGGCCTCGATGTCGATCTCCAACCTCGGCGGCATCGGAGGCACCGCGTTCACCCCGATCGTCAATCCGCCGGAAGTCGCGATCCTGGGCATCACCCGGACAGAAACCGTTCCAGTGTGGGAAAACGAGAGCTGGACTCCGGTGCCGATGACACCCTTGGATCTGTCTTACGATCACCGTGTGATCAACGGTGCCGATGCCGCCCGCTTCATGGCGCATTATGCGCGGCTGATGGCCGACCCTCGCAGAATGATGGTGTGATCCGATGGGCATGACAATAGATCTTTCCGGCCAGACCGCCCTCGTGACCGGATGCAAACGCGGCATTGGCCTGGCGATCTGCAAGACGTTGGCCGAAGCGGGCGCAGACATCATCGGCACCAGCGCATCCCTGGAAGCACAGGGCAGCAATGCGGAGAAGGCGGTTCATGCCGCTGGTCGAAGCTTTACGGCTTGCCAGTGCGATTTCTCCGACCGGGACGCCACAATCGCCTTTGCCGAAACAATGGAAAACCGTGGCGACATCTCCATTCTGGTCAACAATGCCGGCACCATCAGGCGCGCGCCGGCGGCGGAGCACTCCCTTGAAGACTGGGATCATGTGCAGGCTGTCAATACCGATGCTCCCTTCATCCTGACACAGGCGCTGGGTCGCTCCATGCTCAAACAGGGGACCGGGAAAATCGTGTTTGTTGCCTCGGTTCTGAGTTTTCAGGGTGGCATCAACGTCCCTGGCTATGCCGCCAGCAAGGGTGCCATCGCTCAACTGGTTCGCGCTTTTTCCAACGAATGGGCGGCCAGGGGCATCAACGTGAACGGCATAGCGCCGGGCTACATCGCCACCGACAACACTGCAGCTCTTCAGGCTGATCCGGATCGCACGCGTTCTCTCATGGAACGCATTCCCGTTGGCCGTTGGGGAACGGCTGAAGAAATCGCCGAACCGGTTGCCTTCTTGTGCAGCGACCTGGCGAGATTTGTGCACGGCACGATCCTGCCGGCCGATGGCGGCTGGATGTCGAGATAGGCTGCCCCTGTTTTCATCGCGGGTGCCGGGATCATTTGCAGCCGAATGGACTCGCCGATGGCCTTGATCTCAGAAGCTTGAGACAAAGGCGCGCATATTCAGTTCGGCAAAATCAAGGATGGCTTCGTCGGTGAGATGCCCGTCGGTAATCTTGGCATTGGCCTGCGGGATGACGATCTCCTGGCAGGCAAACGGTCTGGCCAGCATGCCGTTGAGAATGTACTTCAGATGCGCCTGAGCCCGCACGCCGCCGAGCGCTCCGCCGGAAACGCTGATGATGAAGAAGGGCTTGTCCTTGAAAACGGAATTGTAGGCAGGCCGCGATGCCCAGTCGATGGCGTTCTTGAGCACACCGGGAACGCTGTAATTGTACTCGGGCGTGACAAAAACGACGCCGTCGGCCGCCGCCACCTCCGCAACGAAGCCTTCAACCGCGGGATCCTGGCCGAGATCCGCATTGTAATGAGGAAGCCGGCCGGGATCCGCGACACGGCATGTGACATCCTGATCAAGACGCTTGACCAGCGCCCGCACCGTGGCGCGAGAGGAAGATGCCTCCCGCAGGCTGCCGGGGATGAAAAGAAGCTGTGTCATGAAATCACCTGATCAAAGACGCGCCAGCCATGTGGCGATTTGCGGAAAGACGACGATGAGAGCGATCGATACCAGCATGGCGCCGACAAAGGGCAGCGTCCCGCGGAAGATCTCGCCGACCTTGAGATCGGGATCGTCCATTGCCGACTTGATGATGTAGACCGAGAGCCCGAAGGGCGGGGTGAGCAATCCAACCTCCACCGCAACCACCGTCAGGACACCGAACCAAACCAGATCGAAGCCCGCGGCTTCGGCGATGGGCAGCGCAATTGGCAGAAGGATCAGCATGATCGAGATGGAATCGATCAGGCACCCAAGCGCAATGATCAGCAGCAGGTAGATCAGCAGAAAGCCATAGGGCCCTATCGAGCCTTCCAGCAGAACTTCGGCCAGCGCATTCGGTACGCCCGAGAGCGCCAGCATGCGGCTGAAAAAGGTTGCCGCCATGATCAGGAACAGGACCGAGACCGTGATCTGCCCTGCCTCCAGCAAAAGCCGCCAGAATGACTTAGGATCCAGAGAGCGCCGCATCAAAGCGATGACGAGAGCGCCAAGCGCACCGGCTGCACCGGCTTCCGTTGGGTTGAGAAAGCCGCCATACAGACCGCCGAGCACCACCAGCATCAATGACAGAATGGGCAGCGACTTGCGTGCTATGCCGAGCCCGCTCATCACCTCATCAGACGAGCCTGTTTCGGCCCCGGTGAAGACAAAATCGCGGCGAAACCGGGCAAGCAAGACGATGGTGATGGAAAAGGCGACGGCCAGAAGAATGCCCGGACCGACCCCTGCGAGGAACATGCGGCCGACCGATTCCTCGGCCAGCACCGCATAGACGATCATCAATAGCGAGGGCGGGATCAGCATGCCCAGCACCGAGGACCCGGCGACGACACCCGTGGCAAATTTGCGGGTGTAGCCGTGACGTTTCATCTCCGGCACAGCAACGCGGCTGAAGACTGTGGCGGAAGCAATCGATATGCCGGTTATGGCCGCAAACACCGCATTGGCGAAGACAGTCGCTATCCCCAAACCCGCGGTCACACGTCCGAGTAACTGCTGGAAGACATCAAACGTGTCCTTGCCCACCTTCGACACGGTCACCAGCAATCCCATGAGGACAAACAGGGGAACCACGGCGAAGAGATACTCGCGCAAGGAGTCGTTTGCGACCTGTCCCATCATCCGCAGCGAGACGACATCGCCGCGGATTGCGGCAACACCGAGAAAGGAAACCGTGAGCATGCCAATACCGATGGGCATGCCAAGATAGATGAGAACCAACAGGCCAAGCGTTGCCAGTGCGCCGATTTCAATTGGGCTCATGACCTTGCCTCTTGTGTCGCGGCTATTCGGAGGTCGGAGATCATCCGAACGATGAATTCGAGGGCGGCAATCGTCATGCCGGCAAGAATCAGGGCGCGAAACGGCCATGTCGGCAAAGTCGCGATGCCAATGATTCCGATGTAGTCACCGGACGCCCAGTCCTTGCCAAGAATGCGGATCGACGCGTAGGCGATGAGGCCGATGATGATGGCTCCGACCAGATTGAAGAAGGCCGAAAGCAGCGCCGCGATTCTCGGGCGCGACGCCTTCAAACCGACGAAGAACAGATCGGTGCGCGCAAGACGTTCGGCACGGATCGTCGTGGCGAGCTGCAGGCTGACAATCATCACCAGCAGCAGAGCGCCGAGCTCGGACACCAGGGGCAACGATGCCCCCAACAGGTTGCGGGCGACGATGTCAGCACAGATGATGACCATCAGCACTCCGATCAGTACTGTCCCGAGCGCGGCGAAGCCCTCGACCAGCCATTGCCAGGCCCGGCTGACCGCAGCGCCTTTACGCTGCGGTCGAACGGGATCGTGCGTGTTTTCATGATCTGCCGGCATGATCCCGCCCTGAGCCTTGCTTACTTGTCCCAGTCACGGGCAGGCACTTCACCGGCGTCCCGCAGGGCATTCATGTATTCGGCGAGAAACGCGGTCCCCTGGCCTCCCTGCGCATCGACGCTGGCGGCCCATTCGCCGGCAAGATCGGGAAGCATGTCGACCCATTTCTGGCGCTCACCGGCCGGCATCGGCACGATCGTGACCGGCGGCGACTGTTCAGCACCGTTCTTGACCATCAGGTCGAGCATCAATTCATGGCGGTCGACCATGTCCTGACCGTGAGACCTGGTGTAGTGCTTGCCGGCCTCGATCATTGCCGCCTGCACCTCTTCGGGAAGGGTTTCCCAGGTGTCATTGTTGATTGCCACCGCGCCCGAGAAAGCTGCGCCGACATCAAAGCGGTTGATGTAGGGAGCGACTTCGTAGAGCTTGATCGGCATTGCACCCAGGGCGAGGGTCAGCGCGCCATCGGATACGCCGGTCTGCACGTCGGTGTAGAAGGTTGTCAGCGCGCCATCGACCGCATTGGCTCCGGTTCCGCGCAGCCAGCTGCCCAGGACGCCCGGTGCGGAAAGCTTCATGCCGTTGATGTCGGCAATGCCGGTGAGCGGCTTCTTGGTGTAGATGTCATAGAGATCGGTTGCGGTCAGCCCCAGAACCTTGAGGTTGTGGTCTTCCCACTCGCTACGGAAGGCTTCGTTGGTTTCGAGAAGCTTCTCCATCACCTCGAGCAGGACCGGCGGGTTGGCGGTTGCGAACGGGGTGTTGGTGGAGACCTGGCTCAATGGCAGCTTTGCCGCCTCGAGGAACGAAAATACCCAGCCGACATCGGTGATGCCTTCTTCCACCGAACTCAGCGTCGCGTTTGCCTTGTAGAGCGTGCCTCCAAAGGCCTCGTTCCACTCGATCTTGTAATCGCCCTTTTCAGCGAGGATCTCGTCCGTGCGCGCCATGAAATGGGTCTGGATCATGCCCACCCACGGAACCACCGTCGGATGGCTGGAGGCCACTGTCAGGTTGATGACTTCCTGCGCCGAAGCGGCGCCCGGCAGCAGCATCATGCCCGCTGCCATCATTCCCATAAACTGTTTCATTGCTTCTCTCCCAAGTGAGGTTCAGGCCAAAGTGAAAGTCTGGCTGGAATAGTCGAGCCGGACCGTGAGTGTTCCTTCATTGATGAGCCATGGACGGACCTGAAAACTGCGGGCACCGCTCGTGTGCATCGGGTCCCGCTCGGCAATCGCGATTGCCTCCTGCCGCGAGGCTGCCCGCACCACGACCATTCCCTCTCCCTCCCAGCTCTGCTCGTCATCGCTCCACATCGGACCGGCCGCGAACATCACGCCTTCGCGCTCCAGGCCGACCTGAAACTTCAGGTGTTCTTCCAGATGCGCGAAGACCGGACCCATGCCGTTCACGGGCGTGGTGAAGATCGCGTAGAGCTGCTTTTGCAGCATCGCCCGACTTGCTTCCATCACGCCGGCTGCTGGCACAGACGTGACCATTTCCTCTTCACTCATGCTTTCCTCCCCTATGTTTGCGGCGTTCAGACTGCCTTTCTGGCCTCCAGTTCGGCACGGAGTTCAGCGCCATGCTGATCCAGTGTCGGCGGAGGCGTCACATGCAGCTCCGCCTCGCCATCAAAGCTGTAGGGAGGCCGGACTGTCTTGGAATCCCCCATCTCAGGGTGGCTGGTCTCGACCGCCAGCTGCAGATGCAGCGCCTGCGGGTCCTCGAGTGCCTCGTTGGAATCGTAGGCCGGCGCATGCGGCACCTCGAGAGCGAGAAGCTTGGCGCACCAGGCATCGCGAGTGTCAGTCTTGAAGATCGGGGTGAAGATCTCGATCAGGTCGTCCTGATGCTGGATCCTGTCCAGCCGCTCGGCGAAGCGCGGATCTTCGGCCAGCTCCGGCTTTCCGGTGGCCTCCAGAAACCCCTCCCAGAACTTGGGGGGTGACGACATGTGGATCGCAATCCACTTTCCATCACTGCATTCAAAGGTATAGCTCTGCGACACGACAGGACGCGAAAGCGGCCCCATGATCTCGCCTTCGGAATAGTAGTGCGTGAAACTGTCGAGGTTGAAATGCGCCATCGCCTCCAGCATTGAGATGTCGATGCGCCGGCCCTTGCCGCTGCTGCTCCGCTCGAGAAGCGCTGCGAGTATCGCGGTTGCCGCGTACTGGCCGGTTACCGCATCGGCGATCGCCGGTCCGATCACACGCGGATTGGTTGGGGGCGTCAGCAGCCTGAGATATCCGCTGGCGGCCTGTGCCACGGTGTCGAAGGCGGGACGATCCCTCGACGGACCGGACTGGCCAAACCCGGAGATTGCACAATAGATCAATCGCGGATTGATCTTGCGCAGGTCGTCCTCGCCCACCCCAAGCTTCTCGGCAACGCCCGGCCGGAAATTCTGGATGAAGACGTCGGCGGTGGCGATCAGTTGGTAGAATGTCTCGAGGTCTGCGGCATCCTTGGTATCAAGCGCAATGGATCGCTTGTTGCGGTTATAGGTCTGGTAGTGCGGAGAGTAGAGGCCGCCCTTGAAAGCGCGAAACGGATCGCCGGTTCCGGGGCGCTCGACCTTGATGACATCGGCGCCGAGGTCACCCAGATGCATGGCGGCAGCAGGACCGGTAATGTAAGTGCCGAGTTCAACCACACGGATATTCTTCAAGATCTTGACCATGACTGCGTCCTTTACGCCTGCTTGGGGTGACGCGGAGCGGATGTGCCGTCGTACTCGATCGCCAGGTCCGCCTTGTGAGACATGATGAAGCCGATCGATCGGAGGGACTCCTCATAAAGGTGAGCCGCGAGACCGGCCGTGCGGGCAAGCAACGGAACTGCCTTGAGAGCCTCGAGCGGCCAACCGGCGTCCAGTATTGCAGCGGGAATGGCTCCGGATACATTGATCGGCAAGGGCCGCTCGATGATGCCCGGCGCATGTTCGGCAAGGGTCCGCAGTGTGGAAATGTAGCGACCGGAGATGCCCAGTTCGTCCGCGATTTCGAGCAGGCGATTGGCGCGCGGGTCGCCGGCATTGTGTTGCGGGTGGCCAAGACCCGGCACCTTCTTGCGCGCCTGCTTGAGTGACTTCAAGCTGGTGATCGCGGCTGTCTCGACATCGGTGCCATTGGCTTCCGCATCGGCAAGCACTTCGGCCAGGTACTGACCAGCCGTTTCGGAACTGCCGGCAACAACACTTCCCATTCCCAAAAGACCAGCCGCCATCGCTCCCTGCCAGGCCTCCGGACCGGCTGCGAGCGTCATGCGCGCCGCCTGGACACTTGGCACCAGGCCATGCTCGGCTATGGCGACCAGGCAGGCATCGAGCATCTTTCGTTGAGCGTCTGTCGGTTTTTCGCCAAGCACCAGAAGCCAGAAATAATCGGTGAAACCGATCTTTCCGATCAGATCGCCGCACAGATCGTGCCCACGGACCGTGATCGAGTCGGCATCCGATGTGGCGATCGCGGTGAATGCCTGATCCTGCTTTCCAATGCGCATTTCGGTTCCTTTTTTCGCATGCCGAAAATATTTCCTCTTGCCGAAAACATTGCACTGATTTATCGTTGCGTCAAGTCATCCGCCGAGGCCTGTGAAAACGGGCGATCACCACGTAGGAAGGGAGCATCACAGCAATGAGGAAGGTCCCGTTCACCCATGATTGATGATCGCACGACAGAAACGACCGAGACGTCGACAGGCAAGGTTGCGGGAGGCCAGGCGGCCAAGCCCGCCGAATTCGTCGAGGCCCTGGCAAAGGGACTGGCAATTCTCGAAAGCTTCGATGCCGCCAATCCGGAAATGACACTGAGCGAGATCGCGAGGAAGGTGGGCTATTCGCCCGCGGCTGCGCGGCGAAGCCTGATCACGCTGATGGCGCTTGGCTATGTCGGACAGACAAACAAGCGCTTCCACCTGCGCCCCAAGATCATGACGTTGAGTTCCGGTTTCTACTACTCGGCCCAGATAGACGAGGTTCTTCAACCGCATCTGCGTGAGGTGGTGTCGAAGTTCGGCGATGCGTCGTCGGTTGGCACACTCGACCAGCGCGACGTGATCTATATCGCCCACAACTCGGTGCAGCGCGCGCGACGTGCGGCAGCCGTGGTGGGAGCACGCTATCCCGCTTGCGCCACGTCATTGGGACGAGTGCTTCTTGCAGGATTGAGCGACGCAGAACTGGACCGCTACTTTGACGGCCTGGTCATCGAACCACTCACATCAAAGACGATGGTCGACCCGGTGCAGTTGCGAGAGGAAATCGAGCAGGTGCGCAAGAATGGCTACTCGACCACCGTCGATCAGCTCGATTATGGCATCACCGCTCTGGCCGTCCCCATACGGGCGCTTGATGGCCGAACAATCGCGGCTCTCAACACGTCCGGCTACTCCGGCATGGTTGACGCGGACTTCCTGGTCGCCAACCGCCTGCCCGAGTTGCGCGCCACTGCATCCAGAATTGCCAATGCCCTGACGCGATATCCGATGCTCGTTTCCATCATCGGATCCTGAACACAAGAACGAACCTGGGAGGAAAGTGAATGTGCAGACTCTGTGATCCGAAGAGACCTCAACTGCCCTGTCCGACGCGGCGGGATTTTCTCACCGCGAGCGCCATTGGCGGCGCGGCTGCAACGCTCGGACTAGGGTCGACCCGAACCGCGCAAGCCCAGACGGTTGCGGCCTCAACGCTGCCCGAAGGCCTTGGCACGCCGGGTCGCAGGGTTCTGATCAAGGGCGGCGCGGTGCTGTCCGTCGATGATGCCGTGGGCAATTTCGCCGTGGGAGATGTACTGATCGACGGCAAGACCATTGTCGAGGTCGGCGCAAACATCGATGCTCCCGATGCCGTGCAGATAGATGCAGCCGGCAAGATCGTGATGCCGGGTTTCATCGACACGCACCACCACCAGTTTGAAACCGCCCTGCGGAGCCAGCTCGCCAACGGCATTCTCATCAATGATGGCCGCCCGGCGAATGCCTCCAACTATTACGAGACGATTCTTCAGGGCTTCTCCATGGTCTACCGGCCCGAGGACGTCTACATCAACGAGCTGTTCGGCGGCATCGCTCAGCTTGATGCCGGCGTCACCACGGTGATGGACGTCAGCCAGATCCACCATTCGCCGGAACATTCCGACGCCGCGATCGAAGGTCTCAGGGACGCAGGACGCCGTGGCGTCTTTGGTTACTTCGAAGG
The DNA here is from genome assembly GCF_024105735.1 of Parahoeflea alexandrii. Taxonomy (GTDB): domain Bacteria; phylum Pseudomonadota; class Alphaproteobacteria; order Rhizobiales; family Rhizobiaceae; genus Hoeflea; species Hoeflea alexandrii. The sequence continues at coordinate 265,184 of NZ_JAAAML010000004.1, forward strand.
ATGGGGCGACCGTGCCAAGTACCCGCAGGATGCCGCGCGCATCAAGCAGCAGTACTTCTCCTCCGACGACCAGCTGACCACCATGGTCATGGGCGGCGAGATCTATCTTCCGGGCTATGAAGCGGCCTGGAAGATCGGACGCGAACTTGGCCTGCCGATTGCCCTTCATGTCGTTGGTACCTTCGGCATGCAGCCAACCTTTGACGAGCTTGGTGCGGCGGGCATGTTCGGCGAAGACAACATCTTCATTCACATGACCGGAATGTCGGATGACGGCTGGAAATATGCTGCGGATGCCGGTGCCCATGTTTCGCTCTCGGTGCCCATCGAGATGCACATGCGCCATGGCACCCCACCGATCCAGCAGGCCATCGATCTGGGCATGGACATGTCGCTCTCCACCGACGTCGAATGCACCATGACCGCCGATTTTTTCACCCAGATGCGCAGCCTGGTGACCTTGCAGCGGATGTTTGCCAACGAGAAGGCTCTCTCGGGACAGGAGTACCCGGAGCTGATGACAACAATGGAGGCGGTCCGTCAGGCAACCATGGGCGGCGCCAGGGGGCTGAAGCTCGACCGCAAGGTCGGGTCGCTGACGCCGGGCAAGGAGGCCGACATCATCCTTCTCGATGCAGAGGCAATCAATGTTGCGCCGCTCAACAACGTGCCCGGCGCGATCGTCACGCTCATGGAGCGGACGAATGTCGACACGGTCATGGTCGCAGGCGAGGTCAAGAAGTGGAAAGGCCAGATGATGGGCTTCGACATCGACCGCCTGCGCGGAGAGCTGGAAGCAAGCCGCGACTATCTCTTCGAGGCGGCAAAGATCGAGCGCAACCTGTTTGCCTGAGGCCGTCGAAATCCCGATCCCGGCGACCGCCGGGATCGCCAGTCGAAAACCGTATCTCCGGGCCCACCGGGAAGATTGAAACAGGAGTAGAACCTTGGCTCAGCTCGTTGCCACTTTGGCCTCCACCCATCACCCCTTCTACCTCAAGGCGACAACGATGCCGCCCGAACAGCAGATGCCGCAGGCGCCCAAGTGGAAACGCAAGATCGAGGCTTATCGCGAGACCCTGGCCCGCACCAAGCCGGACATTCTGGTGATGATCGGTTCGGACCATTTCCACCAGATCTTTCTCGACAATTGTCCCCAGTTCCTCATCGGCAAGGCGCCACGCTACGACGCCACCTTCTACAACGAGGAACGCGAATTCGGCATTCCGAAATATGTGCTGGAGGGGGACGAAGAGATGTCCCGCTTCATGCACCAGCACCTGATGGACCAGAACTTCGATTTCGCCTTTTCCAACGAATTGAAAATCGACCACTCGATCATCTGCCCGATCATCACGGTGCGGCCGCAAAACGATCTGCCGGTGGTGCCCATCTACACCAACATCTTCGCTCCGCCGCTGCATTCGCCTAAGCGCTTCTACGAGCTTGGCCGCGCCATTCGCAAGGCAATCGACGACTTTCCTTCGGACAAGCGCGTTGCCGCCATCGGCACCGGGCATCTCTCGCTCGAACTGGGCGGGCCGCGCCAGTTCATGGAAACCGGACCGGATCCCGACTTCGACCGCCAGGCCATCGAGTGGCTGCGCGCGGGCGACATCGATTCAATCCTCGCCAATGTCAATCACGAGACCATGGCCAAGAGCGGCAACGCCACCCATGGCTTCCTCAACTTCATCCTGATGCTGGGTGTGGCCGGGCCCGAAGGCGCCGATTACGTCGACAATCTCGACCTCTTCCATACCATGGAAGCCTATTTCACCTGGTATCCGAAGGAGCAGGCAGCATGAGCAAGTACTACGTCAACAAATTCCTGTTCACCGTCGACCGCGATCCGGATTATCTCAAGCGCTACATCGAGGATCCGAAGTCCTTCGTCGCCACATGGGAACAGTCAATCGGACCCAAACTCAACGATGCCGAACGTTCCACCGTGCACAGTCTCACCGACGCCGAGCGACAAGCGCTGATCGATCATGATTATGTCGCGCTGTTCGAAATGGGTGCGCATTTCTTCCTCAACCTGACCATGTATATCGGCATCTACGACGAGCCTTACCTTGCGAAATCCGGCCCGTTGTCGTTCCAGCGCGAATTTGCCGCCAAGCTGCAGCACTGGCGCGACAAGGACTATCCGAGCGTCGAGACCTGACGGCGGCATCACTCTGTTCAAGCTTGCAGCTCTTGGCGCCGACAGGTTTGACCCGCTTGCCGGAAACGCTCCCGGCGGAGAACCCAGGGTGTCTTTCGCTTCAGCTATCCGATGCCAACCAGGCAGGAAGGCCCGGTCCTGCGCGCCCGGTCACGGCGGCTCTTGTACAGTCTTCCAGGCTCCCAAAGCGCATGTTCCGTCCGGTCAGGCCCTTGCCGTAATGGGCATATTTGCCTGAGTTGGTCATGACGACGGATGCCTCTGCGGGAAAGACAGGTTCTGTTATCGAACACCAGCAGAGATCCGGAATGACCTTGACGCCGGCTCCCTGAAGCCGGTCGAGAATGCCTTCAGCCGCCATATCGGCCAGTGTTCTTCGGCCAACGGTGACGATTGCCGTTGTACCGTCATGGCAGTGTTGAGCGTCGAGGAGATCAGCGAACCGCCGGGTTTCGGCGAGCGACGCATGCGGGCTGCCGATGGCGACGAGATCAATCCTGTCACCGCCGGCATTGAACTCTCGCCACAGCTGCCTCAGATCGCCGGGTGTGATCTCCTCAAGGCGGGCATCGACGGCCAGCGGCAGGCCGCCCTCCGGCGTGTGCCCCCTGACATGCAGCATCGGCGCTGCCGAGGTCGTTCCGAACGCGGCGCACAGCGCCTTCAGGTCATCGGGCGTCGGAGACAGGTGCTCGAGCCCGCTCAGAACCGGGATGCCCGCCGGGGACTTGGCTCCGGCCAGCCATCCGAGCATCGGCCACAGCGCATCGTCGAACGACGCAGGCAGCGCAACGCGGATCTCGCAGACCGGCCTGCGGTTTTCCGCAAGATAGACCCCGGTGTTGGGCGCACGCCCGGTTATCGCGATGAACAGATCGAGGTAATCCGGATGTTTCTGGGTGCGGGCTCCGAGCACCGAGTTCGCATAGATCACGGCGTTGGATTCCGACCAGCCGATCGCTTCATCTTCATCCGGCACATCGTCAAGCAGGTAGGGCGCACAGGTAAATGTCGGACGTGCGCCCATGTGGACGTAGGCATCGGCAAGCCGGCTGGCCTTGGCGCCGAAATCAGCCGGCACACCCTGGGTTTGCCAATTCTCCCGGTCCACCGAAATGGCGTTGATGGTGGTGGGGATGACCGTCTTCGCTCCCAGCGCGTCCATCTTCTCGGCGAAATCGAGATTGGCGTCATGGGCCAGGATGCAGCCGTCGATGTGAGCCCGCGACACATCGATCAGGTCCCGTGCTCCCTGGACTGCCGCCATCAGGCAAAGGACTTCCATGGCAATCTGGCACGCGGGTCCGTCCCTGCCCGCCAGCCGGTCCCGGTCCGTTTCACTGAGGCGCAGTCCCCGGGTTTGCGGCTGCGACAGTTCAATCTGACGTTCGGCAAAGAGCAAGGTATTGCCTTTGATCTCAACTTCGGCGGCCCGGGACAATGCCTCGTAGGTTTCAGCTGGCAGACGCAGGACAGCGATCGGCCGATCAAAGAGGCGCGCTGAGATGATCGCGCCGAGGGTGAGGATATCCTCCGCCTCACGAAAGACCAGCGCGGCAGGAGCCTTTCCATTGCGCGCCAGTTGAAGCAGCACGCCGCTGCCGCTGCAGGACCCGCGGGAGGTTGGCATCAACACGATCCTGCCGGCGAGCATTGCGCCATGGTCGGGATGATGCGTATCGATGATCCTACCGGTATCGGGATCCACGCCTCCCCAGAAGCTCAGTCCTTCACGGCAGGTCAGCACATCGCCTCTGGTGTCATTCTGGACAAACAGGGTGGCTTCGGATCCGGCAGGAACAGTCACGCCCGCTGTCCCCTGTCTTTGCCCGGCTTCAGAAAGGTCCTATTGGCGGCGGCAAAGGCTGGATACAGGTCTCCGGCGGCAGCAGGAACTGCATAGACTGCGAAGCGAGGCCGCCGCGTGCGGTTGCTATCAACATACGGCAGATGCGAAACAATCATCATATCCTGCGGGTCCAATCGATTCCCTTTCAAAATGGGCTCAAACGGCCGGGCCGCCAGACTTCCGACAACGGCAGGCTCTCCGCGCCTGCCGCGTGCCGAAACTCAGCCCGACAGTCGTTCTGGCTCAATCAAGCGAGCAGGACAAGCTCAAACCGGGCACCGCGTCCGGTACAATGCGATGCGCGCGTGGAGGCCGGCGTTTTGCGACGCTCAGATTTCTCACCAGGCAAAAACCACCTTGTCAGATTAGTCCCGAGATGACGAAAGCCATCAGACGCATTTGCGACAAATCGCACCGGGACCGCGAGGCTCAGACCCTGATCATGACCTTGCCGTGGTTGTGGCGCGGAGCGCGGAGATATTCCCACGCTTCACGGAACTGCTCCATCGGGAAGACGCGATCGACAGTCGGGCGGATCTTGCCGGACGCGAGTGCGCCGTAGACGAAATCCAGACCCTTCTTCTTCCAGGCGGCGTCTTCGATGTAGTTGAAGAGCGAATAGGGCTTGAAGGTCGCATTCGCCTGGTAAAGATACATCATCGGCAATTCAGGCAGTTTCTCGTCGAGCGTGCCATAGAAGAAAATCTGCGCATCCTTGGCCAGTGCCTGGCTGTAGTGCGCGATCATGCCTGCGCCGACAGAATCAAACACGGCATGAACTCCAACCCCGCCGGTCGCTTCCCTGACGGTCTCGGCCAGCCCCTCGCCATTGCCGATGTAGACATGGCTGGCACCACCCTCCATCAGGTAGTCCCGGTTATGGTCATATCGTGATGTGCCGATCATCGTCGCGCCGAGCATGCTGCCTATTTCCAGCGCTGCGCGGCCAGCGGTGCTGGTCGCCGCGGTCACGAGGATGTTGACGCCCGGGCCAGCCTTGGCCAGTTCGGCTATCGGGTAATAGGCTGTCATGAACTGCATCCAGATCGAGCCGGCCTCGACCGCGTCCATTCCGTCGGGCGCCTTCGTGAGGTAGCGCGGATCCCTGATGACGGTGTCACCGCTGGCGCCGTTCATGTCGTAGAAATAGGGAAGCGTGCAGTGGCGCTCTCCGATTGCGATGCCTGTCACGCCCTCGCCGATCTGGTCGACAATACCGACCGCCTCGCAGCCGACGCGCGCGGGCAGCTCGCTGAAATTGAAGGAATAGCGGCCCTGCATGAGGTCCATGTCACCCCAGTTCAGCGCAAAAGCCTCGACCTTGAGCCTGACTTCGCCCGGCCCGGCGTTCTTGGGGGTGTATTCGCGCAGTTGCAGCCCGTCGATACCGGAATACTGCGTGATGACCCATTCGCGATTTGTTTCCGGCATTCCGATCTCCCATGATTTCATTTGAGCTGTTCGAGGTCCTGTGATCTTGCGATTATCGTCGTTGGCCAAGAGCGGAGATGCCGACGGCGGCGAGGATGATCAGTCCCATGGTCAGATCGCGGAAGAACGGATCAATACCCAGGATGTTGAACCCGTTGTTGACGAGCGCCAGCAGGAAAACACCTGCCAGCGACCGCCAGACCGCGCCTTGCCCGCCATAGATGCTGGTGCCGCCCAGGATCACGGCTGCGATGGCCTGAAGCTCCATCCCGTCGCCCGCAGTTGCCTGTCCAAGTGCAACCCGCGATGTGGTGATGATCGAGGCGAGGCCCGCCGCAAAGCCGGCAATTGCAAAGGCCGCAATCTTGATCCGGTTGGTGCGGATGCCCGAGAGGATGGCCGCCTCTTCGTTGCCTCCGACTGCAAACACCCTGCGGCCGAAGGTCGTGCGGGTGAGAAGAAAGGTCAGCACGAGCGCAAACAGGACCATCACCCAGACCGAGTTGAAGACGCCAAGAAACTTGCCGCGGCCAAGCCAGGTGAAGTCGTCGATTCTGGCCGAAATCAGCCGTCCGTCCGACACCGCGACGGCGATGCCCTTGAAGATCAGTGCGGTTGCGATCGTGGCAAGGAACGAATGCACCCTGAGCACGGTGATCGCGAGCCCGTTGGCATAGCCCAGCGCAAGCCCGACGAACGGTGCCAGCAGCAGGCCCAGATAGGGATCCACATTGACCGCCAGCCAGGCCGAGGTCACCGAGCCCATGGCAAAAATCGCGCCTACCGAGAGATCGAAACCACCCACGATAATGACAAGTGTCATCGCCGCGGCCATGATCGCCAGGGGGGCGTTCTGGTTAAGGATATTGAGAAGATTGCGGCCCGTCAGGAAGCTGTCGGACAGCAGCGTCAGAGCGACCACCAACAGGGCGATGAGGATCAGCACCGCGTAATTCTGAAGAAAATGAAGCGTCTTAGCGCGGGTCATTCGGCGGCGTCCCCCATGCCCTGATGATTGAAGAGTGCGGCAAGTACTTCGGCCTCGCTGACCCGGTCCGGATCGATCTCGTCGACGAGGCGGCCGCGGTCGACCAGGAAGACCCTTGTGGCCAGCCCCAGCACTTCCTCGATTTCGCTCGAGATGACGAGGATCGCCACGCCCTGACTTGCAAGCCGCCCGATCTCGCGATGGATTGTTTCGCGCGCGCCGACATCGACACCGCGCGAAGGCTCGTCGAGAATGAGCACCCGAGGATCGCCGGCAAGCCATTTGCCGATAAGGACTTTTTGCTGATTACCGCCGGAATAGTTCGACACATCGCCATCGACGATGGCAGGCCGGACATCGAGCTGGTTGATAAGTCCAAGCGCCAGCGCGCGTTCGCGAACCTTTGCCATCACCCCGCCCGAAGACAGCGCACGAAGATGCGGCAGGGAGATATTGGCCCTGACCGGCAAAGACATGACGAGCCCCTGCCCGCGCCGGTCTTCGGGAACCATGACGATCCCGGCCTCTGTCGCCTCGGCGATGGAGCGCCGGGTCAGCACTTTTCCCGCGACCTCGACACTGCCGGTCGAAGGATCTGCGCCGATGATGGCACGGGCAATTTCGGACCGCCCGGCACCGACCAGTCCGGCCAGGCCGACAATCTCGCCGCCCCGGATCTCCAGCCTGTCGACCTGCGTCCCGTTGGGGGAGATGAGATCACGCACGGAAAGCACCACCTCGCCATGGTCACGGGACTTGGGCGGGTAAAGCGTATCCATCTTTTCACCGCCGAGCATGGCGGAAACCAGCGTCTCCCTGGTTTCCCCGGCGGTGTCGCGGGTGTGAACCTTTTCGCCGTTGCGCAGGACGGTGATCCGGTCAGTCACCTCGAGGATGTCGTTGAGAAAATGGGTGACATAGATCACCGAGCGGCCTTCATCACGCAGGCTGCGCATGATGCGATGCAGCTGGTCGATCTCGGATTTCGACAGCGAGGCTGTCGGTTCGTCCATGACGATGACCCTGGACTTGCGCGCCAGAGCCCGCAGGATTTCGATCTTCTGTTGTTCGGCGATCGTCAGACTCGAGGTGCGGGCGTTGGGGTCTAGCCGCAGCCCGCTCTGTTCCATGAGTGTCTCAAGCCGGGCGGCCTCGGTGCCGCGCAGGATACCGTTGACGTTTTCCTCAAGCCCGAGGAACACGTTCTGAGCCACCGTGAGAGCGGGAACGAGCTGCAATTCCTGGTGCATGATCGCGACGCCATTGGCCAGTGCCGTGGGCGTATCCCACGAGCTCTGCAACTGGCCGCCCACCGTGATCTTGCCGGATGTGGCGCGGTAGTACCCACCCAGCACCTTGCCCAGGGTCGACTTGCCGGCTCCGTTCTCGCCGATCAGGCCGTGGATCTCTCCGGGACGGATATCGAGATCCACCCCGGAGAGCACTTCCACATCGCCAAACCGGACGCCGATGCCGCGGACCGATAGCAGCGCGTCGACGCTCATCTTGCGACCGAGGCCGCCTGGTCCACGCTGCCGTCTTCCGCGATGGCAACGCCGTAGGCGCTGAGCGCCATGTCGCGGCTGACCAACCCGCGCGAGACATCGCGCACGACCTCGGCGTAGGAGCGTTGCATCGGATCGCCATTGCCGCCGCCGCCACCGGTCTTGGTCTCGACGACAGTGCCGGCCGGCAACTGCCGGGCGCGCATCTTGAGCGGATCCTCGACCTTGCCATCGGGGAAGCTGAGCGAAACCTCGGGTCCCCTGCCCTCGCCGCCACCGTTCAGCCCCCAGGCAGGGGTCTTCGACCGCTCGAACCAGATCGCGCCATAGCAATCCTCAAGCATCTTGTAGCGCCGCACCACGCCGCAGCCGCCGCGGTGCTTGCCCGGCCCGGCGCTGTCGGGCCGGATCGAGAATTCTTCCAGGCGCACCGGGAACTTGGTCTCCATCACCTCGGCCGGGATATTGCGGAAGCCGCCATTGACCAGGTTGATCAACGCACTCTCGCCATCGCTGTCGGCGCGGCCGCCCCATCCGCCTGCTGTCGGCTCGATGGAGATCCATTGCCCGCGCTTGGGGTCGACCGAGAAGAATCCCACCACCATGGAGTCGCCGTAATGGGCGGCGGTCGAGCGTTCCGGCATCGCCTCGGAGAGACATGAAATGAACAGATCGGCGAGAAGACCAAGACCGGTGAAGTACCATTCGCAAGCTGCCGGCTCACCGGCGTTGAACATGCACTCGTCCGGCAGGATCACCTTCATGGTCTCGAAGGAGCCGCCGGTGATCGCACGGTCAGGCGATATCATGGTCTTGTAGGCCAGCCGCAGAAGCGATTCCGTCTGGCTGGCGCCGCAATTGACCGACCCGGCGACAGGTCCGGAGGTGCCGGTCAGATCAACGATCAGCTCCTCACCCTTGACCGTCAGGGTCAGCTTGACCTTGACCGGTTCGGTGCCGACGCCGTCATTGTCGAGATAGCCCTCTCGGCTCCAGGTGCCGTCCCTGATCGCGGCAATGGCCTCGCGATCCATCTTGCGCGCCTGCTCGAAGATGTTCTGGCAGGCGGCGCGATAGGTTTCGGCGCCGATCTTGCTGAGCAACTGGCCCAGCCGCCGTTCGCCGGTGCGGATCGCCGCGATCTGCGCACCAAGGTCACCGATGGTGGCGCCTTCGAGCCGGGTGTTGAGCTTGAGATGGTCGTACCATTCGCGGATACGCTTGCCGCGCGAGACGATCCGTGTCGGCCCGAGGCGCAGGCCTTCCTGGTAGATGTTCGTCGAGGACATGGTGCTGCCCGGATCCATCGCGCCGATATCGTTCCAGTGGGCGCGGGCGGCACCGAAGCCCACCAGTTCGCCCTTGTGGAAGATTGGACCGATGGCGGTAACGTCATGCAGGTGGGTGCCCTGCATGTAGCTGTCGTTCATGATGAAAATGTCACCTTCGTGGATGTCATCCTCGTAATAGTCCTTCACATGGCGAACGCAGACATCGATGGCGCCGATGAAGAGCGGCACGCCGGTGGACTGGCCGAGCATGTTGCCATGCTCATCCATCAGTGCCACGGCGCTGTCCTTGCCTTCATAGATGATCGCCGAATGGGCGGAGCGCCAGAGCGAGGCATTCATGTCCTCGGCGCAGGAGATGACGAAGTTGCGAACCACTTCGGTGGTGATCGGATCTGCGATGCTCATGCCGCGTCCTCCTTGCTCAGGCTCATATGGCCGCCTTCGATCAAGCGCGCCGTCCAGCCGGGCGGCAGCAGTGTGGTCGAAGTAACCTCTTCGATAATGGCAGGGCCGCTCACGCTGTCGCCGTCGCCGATGCTGTTGCGGTCGATGATCGATGTGGCGCGGGGCTGTCCCGCGAACCAGACCTCGCGTTCGCGTGCGGGGCGTGGCGTTTCGCGTTCGGGCGCCGCGTTTTCGGGGCGTTCGAGACGTCCCAGCGCCGCCAGGCGGATGTTGGCCATCTCGACGCGGTTTTCCGGGCTGTTATGACCGTACTGGCGCTCATAGGCGGCGTCGAAATCGGCGCGGATCCTGTCCATATCGATCGGGCCATCCGCCAGCGGTATGGTCAGCACGTATTCCTGGCCGTAGTAACGGAAATCGATGGCCCGCTCGAATGACACGCGATCACCGGTGATGCCCTCATCGGAAAGGAAGCGGCGGCCTCTTTCCTCAAGCCCGCTGAAAGCGGTTTCGATTGTCTGGGCCTCGATCATGTCCCAGAAACTGTAGAGGGTCTCCTTGAAGTCGTGCCGGACATCGGTCTGCAGCATTCCCCAGGCGGAGAATGCACCGGGATGCACGGGGATGATGACTTCGGAGATTTCCAGTTCCTCGGCCAGCGCCGCGGCCTGCGCGGGGCCGGCCCCGCCAAAGGCCACCAGCGAAAACTCCCGCGGGTCAATGCCGCGCTGGATGGTGATGGTGCGGATGGCGTCGGCCATCTTTGCGTTGACGATGTCGATGACGCCCTGGGCCATCTCTTCCGCGTTCATGCCGAAGTCCGAGCCGAGCGCAGCAAGCGCGGACGCGGCGGCATCACGGTCGAGCGTCATTTCGCCGCCCGAGAAATTGGCGCCGTCGAGCCGTCCGAGCACCAGGTTGGCGTCGGAAACGACCGGCTCGGTGCCGCCAAGTCCGTAACAGACCGGTCCGGGTTTGGAGCCGGCCGATTGCGGCCCGACTCGCAGCGCGCCGGCCTCTTTCCAGGCGATCGAGCCGCCGCCGGCTCCGATGACATGGATGTCGACGACCGACATCTGGATCGGCAGGCCTTCAAGCATGGCTTCGTTGGAGGTGGACGGCAGTCCGTCGATGACCAGCGAGGCATCGAAAGAGGTGCCGCCCATATCAACGCAGATCAGGTTGCCGCGTCCAGTGGCGGCCGACAGCGCCTTGCCGCCGATGGCGCCGCCGACGGGACCGGACAGCAGGGTTTGCAACGGGTTTTCGGATGCGGCTGTCGCCGTCATCACGCCGCCGTTCGATTCCATCACATGCAGCGCACCACCCTCGGGCAGGCGATCGCCCATTTCGGCCTGCAAGGTCGAGATGTAGCGACGCACCACGGGGGCCAGATAGGCGTCGGTCACCGTGGTCGAGGTGCGCTCGAACTCGCGCCATTCCGGCGAGACCTTGTGCGACATGACGATCTGCACATCCGGCAGACGATCGGCCAGATAATCGCGGACGGCCACTTCATGGGCCGGATTGTTGAAGGAGAAGAGCAGCGAAATGGCAATCGCCTCGTAGGCCTCGGACGCGCAGGCATCAACCAGTTGGTCGAGATCGGAAAGGCGCAGTGGCTCCAGTTCGGATCCATCCGCGGCAATCCGACCACCTACGGTAAAAGTGCTTTCCAGCGGGACCAGCGGCTCGGGCTTGTTCCAGCGGATCGAAAAGATCTCGCCGCGGTCATTGCCCTGGATGGTGTAGATGTCCCGAAAGTTTTCGTTGGTGACCAGGGCCACCTTCGAGCCCTTGCGGGTGAGCAGGGCGTTGAGGCCGACAGTGGTGCCATGCACGAAAAAAGCAAGTTCCCCGTTGTCGCTCAAGACCTGATCGATACCCTTGAGCACGGCAAGTGCCGGATTGTCCGGCGTGGACAGCACCTTGGTGGCGCCGCAGCGCCCGGTGGCCACATCCTGGTAGACAATGTCTGTAAATGTGCCGCCGATATCGGCAGACACGCGATAGCTGGTTTTCACTGTTCCTGATCCTTTGACTGGGGGTGGCGCGCACCACATGCGCGCCACCGGCCTCGTTCAGCTTTTGCTTACTGTTCCCACTCGCCGGTGAAGTCGGGATTGGCCTCCAGAACAGCGGCATCGATCATGGCTTCGATCGGTCCCGCCTCATCCATGTTGATGGCCTGGGTAACCGGCTTGCCCTCAATCGCATTGGCGATCTGCTCCATGGCCAGGGCGCCCATGGTCTTGGGGAAGTAAGCCAGCGTCGAATCCCAGCGGCCTTCCCGGATTGCCGAGATCGCGATGGCTGCCGCACCGCCGCCCGACAGGTAGAGATCAGCCGGGTTCATGCCTGCCGCTTCAAGCGCGATTTCCACACCCGCCAGGTGCTGATCCGCATTGGAAAGAACCGCATCCACATCCGGATTGGCCTGCAGAATGTCGGTCATCGCCTTCAGGCTCGGATCGGGCGAGTAATAGCCCTCGCCGACGGCGACGACCTTGATATTCTCGTGCTTGGCCAGAACCGACTGGAAGGTTTCAAGCCGAAGATTGTCGAAGGGGAAAATCTTCGCGCCGATCATGATGACCACATTGCACGGGTCCTTGTCAGCGCAGAAGTCGACCACGGATTCGGCTTGTGCCGTTGCGCCGGGAACCGGTGGGGAGGCCGCCGTGACAGTGATGCCCTCAACCTGCGGATCGAGCGAATTGAGATTCGGTCCGATCGGAAACAGGACCGTGCCGATGGGAACGCCCTCGGCAATGACCTGTTCGAACGCTCCTGCGACACCGACTGAATCGTTGGGCGCAACGATCATGCCAACATATTTGCCAGCAGCAAGGGCATCCTCGATCTGGCTGTACTGGAGGGCGGCGTCAAACTGACCGTCGAGGATTTCCGTCTCATACCCCCGCGCGGCAGCCACTTCCTGAACGCCTTCATAGGTGGCCTGATTGAAGCCGTTCTGCGAAGTCGCGGCAAAATAGGCGATTGTACCCTCTGCCGCAGCCATCCCGGTCATTCCGGCCAAGGCTACACAAGCCAACAGTGTCCTTTTGATAGTTCCCATCACTTTTTCTCCGTTGAAAAGTTTGCTTCCTCTGATGCTTTGAGGTTGCACATTATGCAAACTTAATGCAAGAAGATTTTTATGCAAACTTAATGCAAGAAGAAAATCATGATGAAAAATGCCGAGCGAAAACCCAAGGACGAAACACCGATGCGCAAAAAACGCGGCGCGTTGATGGTCTATGAAAAGCTTCGCGAGGACATTCAGTGGTTGCGCATCGACCCTGGTTCGGCACTCGACGAGGTTGCATTGTCAAAGACCTACGACGTGTCCCGCACACCGGTCCGCGAGGCGTTGTTGTTGCTCGAGAACGAAGGTTTCGTGCAGTTCCTGCAAAACCGGACATCCATCGTGGCACCGCTGTCACTGCACAATCAGGCGGCCTTTCTCGATACCTTCATCCTGCTGTCGAGGGGGCTGATCCGTGCCGCGACCATGCGCGGCACGTCGCAGAAAGCCAGAATGGAGACCCTCGTCAGGGAGTATGCCGACAAGCTGGAGGCAGATGACGTGGAAGGCGCTTTCCGTGCGCAGCTCGAGTTGAACCGCTCTATCGCCAAGGAGGCAGGCAACCGGTTCCTGCAGAAATACTTCCTCGAGGCTCAGGACGCCTCTGTTCGCATGAAGCTGCTGTATTTCTTTCCACACCTGGCACAGGAACAAAAGAAAGAGGCGGTGGCGCGGCTTCAGGCAATCGTTGATGCAATGGTTGCAAGTGATCCCGACGCCGGTGATGCAGCCGTAAGGGATGCGATCCTGTTCGAGGCGAAAGTGATTCAAGGAGGGCTGGCGCCGCGTTTCGGGCACGAGATGTCCATAGTTCAGGAGGAAGCGAGATGAGCGATTTCTCGATACGCCGCGCCCGGGCAGCAGATCTGCTGCGCGCAGCCGGGCTTGGCGCCGCGGCTTTCGTGCCGGGACCGAACCTTGCTTATCTGACGGGTGTCCATCTGCACCTGATGGAACGGCCGACGCTTTTCGTGCTTTGCGCCGATGGCAGTTCACATGCGCTGATGCCTGCACTTGAAAAGCAGAAATGGCGTTCCGCGATGCCGGAAGCCGACACGGTTTACTGGGAAGACAGCAATGGTCCGGCGGCCGGTTTTGCGGTCCTCGCCGACCGGCTGGGCAAAGGCGTCGTGCTGGGGGTGGAAGGCCTGCGCATGCGAGCCTCTGAATACCGCTCGCTTGCCCACCATTTCGGCCATGAGGGTCTGGTTGATGCCGATCCGGCGCTTGTCGACTTGCGGCTGATAAAGGACCCGCGGGAAATCGACGAACTGCGCCGCGCGATCAAGATCAGCGAAGCCGCTCTTGGGGAAACCTATGATGCAGGGATCGGCGGACAGACCGAGAAGCAGATATCAGCACGACTCAAGGCGGCCATGCTCGCCCATGGCGCTACAGGGTTTGCCTTCGAGCCGATCGTGCTGAGCGGCGGCGCAGCGGCTGATCCGCATGGAGACGCGTCAGAACGAACGGTCTCGGCGGGCAATGTGCTGCTGATCGATTTTGGCGCCAGTTACGGCGACATGCATGCGGATATCACCCGCACCGTGTTTTGCGAGCATGCCAGCGACGCGCATTCAGCTATCTATGAAACGGTGCTGTCGGCAAACGAGGCCGGGCGGCAGGCGGTTCGTGCAGGCGCGCCCGTCGGCGCCGTCGACGCGGCCGCCACAGACCGGCTGCTGGATTCCCCCTTTGCCGACCTGATCCTGCACAAGACCGGGCACGGGCTGGGCCGCGAGGTGCATGAAGCCCCCGCGGTCATGCGCTCGAACACCGATCCGCAAAGGAACGGGATGGTCTTTACCATCGAGCCGGGCCTCTACCGCCGCAACGACATAGGCGTTCGTATCGAAGACAATGTCGTCGTCACCGACAATGGTCACGACTGCCTTACCCAATTCAACAGGGAGATCATGACCCTTGCTTGACGAAACCACAGCTTTGCAGCGCTTCGACGCCGTCATCCGCACCGACAAATGGACCAGCCTGTTCCCCGCTCTCGACGAGCTGTGCCAGGCATCCATCGGCCACAGGTTGTTTTCCTGCTCAGTTTTCCAGATGAACGGTCCCGAAAGCGGTCTTGCGTCCCGGATCTACACCAGCGATCCCGAGAACTACCCGCTCTCCAGTCTGAAGACGATTGTTCCCAACCGCTGGACAGATCAGGTGATTGTCCGGCGCGAAACCTTTGTCGCAAATTCGGTCGACGGCTTCGCGGACGTCTTTCCCGACCACGCATTCATCGCCTCGCTTGGCCTCGGCTCGGTGATCAATCTGCCGCTCATCTTCCGCGGCAATTTCATTGGCACCGTCAACATGCTGCACGAGGCTGGCTACTACACCGAAGAACGCGTCGAGCGGGCAAAGCAACTTGCCATTCCCGCGCTTCTGGCGTTCGAGGTTTCTCCGGAAGCCACGGTGCAAGCAAGCCAGGAACGATCCGGCTAGAAACGATCAAGCCAGAAACAATCCGGCCGCGCTCTGTTGAAGACAGCCCGCGGCCGGATTGGCAGGAAACGCTCTAAGCTTCCGCAACGCCCTCGAACGGCACCCATTTCAGATCGCCGTCGTAGCGCCAGGCCAGGCGCCCTTCCTCGCTCATCGCGAAGAGATGCAGCCAGCGATTGTCAAACAGGGTGCGCACCTGCTCATGCTTTGCAAGCACATCCGCAATCGCCTCGCGCGGGGCCCTGATGCAGACCGACAGGCGCAATGGCTCGTGCACATGGGTCTCACCGTCATGGACCGATTGAACCGGGAGCCCGCCGCGCAGCGTTCCGCCATTGCCTTCCAGCACGCCGACGCCGCCCACGACATTGTGCAGAAGCTTGCTGCCGGCCCCGAAACTGGCCGGCGCAACCGTCGAACCATAATATTGCAGGCTGATCCAGCTGGCGACGACGACGGGCGCGGTCAGGATGAGCTCGAGAACACTGAAACCGTTCTTGCTGTCCTGGTGCCAATCGTAATCATGAAGGAAGGCGCGCCCCTTGAGATCCCGTCCCGAGGTGTCTCCGCGCGGAGCCGCAATGAACGCCTTGCAGCCGGCCAGCGCCCATTCGGGGCGCACTTCCGCCCAGTCGCGCGAGCGCCTGGCAATCGCAGGCCCATCGGCGGCATGGGGCAGACGCAGGGCTCGCTCTCCGTTGGCCATTTTGCCGGCCGCGGCAAGCCATTTGCGGGCCTGTTCGATATCTGGCTGATGGGCCTTGCCCTCCACATCCCGGTCATAAAGCGTGACCACATCCGTCGTCGTGTCATGCAGACCGGCAATGAACAACGTGTCTTCCGGCACGGCGATTCCACGCGGAGCAAGCCCGTGACGGACTTCCGGATCGTTGAGAAGCCGCGCCAGCAGCCGCGCATTGACCTCGCCCGAGTGGCCGCCGCAGGCGCCGCAGTGCAGTCCGCTCGCGAAGGGGTTGTTAACGACGCTGGCGCCGTGGCCGGCAAGTAGGATCAGTCGGGCAAATCCCTCGGTCAGCGACATCGCGCGCAGCACGGTTTCCGCCATCGCAACCCTGGTTTCAAGATCCGGTTCGGGATTGAACCGCGGCGCAGGATCGTTCGGCACGCTTGCTTTCCGGAGCCCAAAGGCATCGCGTATGATCCTGCCGGCATAGACCGGTCCCATCGCCTCGACGAAGGCGAAGGAGGAAACGGCGGCAAGCTTGAAGCGACCCCAGGCACGCTTGGACCGCGCGGCGTAGCGCGAGACGAGATCCTCGGGTCCGGAGCTTGCATGGGAGGAACAGGAATGTGCGCCCGGGTTCAGCAGCACCGGCAGGCGGAGCTCCTCCACGTCGGAGGCGAAGCCCTTGTGGCTGACCGTCATGCCAAAGAAGCCGGCAAAGCCCAGCGTGCGTATCGATGGGTCGACCGATTCCAGCGCCCGCCGGAAGACTTCCGAGCGGACATCGATGCAGAAGGCTGCCTGCAGGGACGGGCGCGCAACGTGTTTATTCGGCGCTGTTTCAGCCAGCACCGCTGCAAGATCGCGTTGCGCTGCACGCTCCGCTGCCTCCTGCAGGATTGTATCCACGATACCGGGCAGCTCCGCTTGAACCGGCCTCGCGTGGATGGCGCGGACACCGGCCCATGCGCCGGCAATAGCTGAGCGATACTGGATGTAGAGCGCTTCTTCCCAAAGGAGACGAATGGCCAGCAGATCGACGATGGTGCGGTCACTGGTTCCCTTGAGTTCGGCGCGCCACAGCTGGTAGCGGGCAAATTGCGCCCAGCCTCCCAGGTCAAACAGCAACTGGTGGAAATAGCCCGGCAGTTCCGCCTCGTTGAGATCGAGGCTATCCACCGCCCGCGCAATGGCGGCTTCAGGGGTATCGGGCGCCTCGGCCACGAGCCGGGCAAATCCTTTCAGCCCGGCGATTTCCGGCGTCAGGTCATGGGTCGCGAACGAGCGGAAAGAGGCCCAGGCCGAATTGCCGCGCGGCGCGGCCCACAGGGCCTGTCCTGCATCAAAATAGCCGGCTGCCCAGATACCGATGCGCTCTGCGAGCAGTGCCGGCCAATCGATACCACCGGCTTCGGCAGCGAGATCTGCAACGGTGTCAAGCGGTTCCGGCTGCACCACGGGCTCCGAGGCCAGGGCCTTGAGCGCCGCGATGTCGGCCGGCTTGGAGGCGTCCCTGCAGCTTGCCAGTGCAGCCGACAGATCCGCCTCGGTGATCTGGCCCGAGGCCATGCGTTCCTTGTACCAGGCGCGCGGCATGGTGACCGATACGCCGCCGACCCGTCCCAGCAGAGAGCCGGTTTCAGCCAGTGTCTTGCCGGACTGGCCGAGATAGGGATTGACGGCAACGGAGGACGCAAGTGGCCAGAGCGGCGGGATCTGCCGCGCGGCAGCATCGGCGGCCGTTTCCAGAGCGGCAAGGTCCGGTCTTTGGATGTCCATGCTTGTCATTGGTCATTTCCTTGATTTGCGGAGAGCAGAGGCCGGGTCGACCAGTTGCCGATCAGCCGGTCGAAGACGGCGTTCGCGTAAAGCCCGTTGGAAAGGTGCACGCGCAGACCGGCGGCGGCTGGATGATCGGACCAGAGCGGAAACAGCGCCTGAGCAAAGGCCACAAATCCGAAACTTGCGACCGCCAGCACGATCAGCACCCATTCAAGCGGACCCGGATCCGGCGCTGGCGGCAGGGTGCCGGACGTCATCCAGCTGGCCACGGTGTGCAGCAGGAAATAGCTCAGCGAAGTGACCAGGGCATAGACCGCCATGCGCCTGGTAAGCGCTCGCGGCGCGGCGTCGGCAAGTCCCTGTGCCAGCAGGTAGGCGACGCCGAAAACAAGGATCGCGCCCAGGGCAATCGCCTGCGGTGACTTGGTATCGTAGCTGAAGGCGAAGCCGATCAGGGCGTAGATCGCCAGCGCGATCGCAAACGAGCGCACAACCGCCTTGCCGCTGGGGATGGCGATCGGTCCGGGACGCTTCAGCGAGGCCACGGCATCGACGGCCGTGCCCGAGTTGAGAAAGGCGTGCGCCTTGTAGAGCGAGTGGGCAACAATATGCAGCAAGGCCAACGGAAACAGCGCCAGCCCGCATTGCATGATCATGAAACCCATCTGCGCAATGGTCGACCAGGCGAGCGAGGTCTTCACCGCCGGCTGGGCAAGCATGGCGAGACCGCCGAGCAGTGCCGTGAAGCCGCCGACCATGACAAGACCAGCAAGGACGCCCGGCGCGAGCAGCATGACATCGGCAAAACGGATCAGCAGGAAACCGCCTGCATTGATGACACCGGCGTGCAGCAGCGCGGACACCGGTGTCGGGGTTTCCATCACTTCGGTGAGCCAGCCATGGGTCGGAAACTGTGCCGACTTGAGAATGGCCGCGAGCGCCAGGAACCCGGCCGCCCAGAGACTTCCGCCAGGTACCAGGCCGTCACGCGCAGCCGACAGGATCTCCGCAATGTCGATCGTGCCGTAACCTGCGCCGAGCAGCAGCACCGCGAAGAGCAGTGCCGCATCGCCAAGCCTTGCAACGATGAACTTCTTGCGTCCGGCGCGCACCGCTCCGGCTCTTTGGGAAAAATGCAGCAGCAGATTGTGCAGAAACAGGCTTGTGCAAATCCATGCGGCGACCAGCAGAACCAGATTGCCGGCGAGAACCAGAAGCATCACCGCAGCCAGAGTGAGACACAGCCACCCGGTGAAACGTCCCTGCTGCGGGTCTCCGTCCAGGTAATTACGGCTGTAGTGAAGAACCACCGAGCCGATGAAAGACACCAGCAGCAACATGGTGATGCTCAGCACATCGAGCCGAAGGCTGAAGATCTGCAGCGCGCCAGAGCCCGCCGCCCAGGTGAAGGGTCCGGCAAAAAGCAACCCGGCCAGGCCGGAGATTGCGGCAACCAGAGACACAGTGCCGGCTACCACCGCGGCGAGATGGGTCGTTGCCGGTCGCAACCCGGGATCGCGCCTGCTCACGGCAAAGGCCGCCACGAGCGCCAATGGCCCGGCCAGGGTCAAGAGAGTGAATGCGAGTTGCATGCCTGCCTCCGAAACGGTGTTGAAGTGCGCACCGGATAGCAGCAGGAATTTGATTTATTAAATTCATTGTTTGTGCTTTATCGTTTCTTATTGGAGAACGATTAATGAGCCAGCTCAATTACAATCACCTGCGCTACTTCTGGGCAGTGGCGCATGAGGGCAACCTGACACGGACCGCCGAAAGGCTGAACGTGTCCCAGTCGGCGCTGTCGATCCAGATCAAGAAGCTCGAAGTGCAGGTGGGGCACGCGCTCTTTGAACGCCGCGGAAAGCAGCTGATCCTGACCGAAGCCGGGCGGGTGGCGCTGGACCACGCCGACACCATCTTTGCCGCCGGTAACGAACTCATGGGCACACTCAGGGAACGGTCCAGGCAGATCAGGCAGGTGATCAGGGTCGGCTCTCTCGCCACGCTGTCACGCAACTTCCAGCTCGGTTTCCTGCGGCCGGTGGTGACGCTTCCAGATGTCGAGGTCGTGCTGCGCTCCGGCGGGCTTGCCGACCTGCTGCGCGAACTCGAAGCGCTGCGGCTGGACGTGGTTCTGGTCAACCAGGTGCCACAGCGCGATTCCGCGACGCCATGGATATCGCACAAGCTGGCCGACCAGCAGGTGAGCCTTGTCGGAACACCGGGGCGGGTTGGCGAGACCAGCGACCTGAAGACGCTGCTCGCAGACAACCCGATCATCCTGCCAAGCCTTGAAAGCGGTGTCAGAACCAGCTTCGACGCCCTGGCCGACCGGCTTGGCGTCAGGCCCCGGATCGCCGCGGAGGTCGACGACATGGCCATGATGCGACTGATGGCGCGCGAAGATGTCGGTCTTGCCGTCGTACCACCGATCGTCGTCAATGATGAACTCAAGAACGGCCTGCTGCGGGAGGCCAGCCGGCTGCCCGGACTGCAGGAGACCTTTTACGCCGTCACGCAAGTGCGGCGGTTCCCCAATCCACTGGTCAAGCAGCTGCTGAAGACCGACGTGATCTAGAAACCGGATGGTATGGTCTCCCGCACCAATCGGGAGATGGAGATTGGTTGGCATCCCACCGAATAGGCCCAGAGACTGCGTGGTTGGGGTCAAAGCCGCGGCATTCGCCCAATAAAGAGGCAGACAGCCGATACGTGTGGCTGCTGGGAAACCGTTGGAAAGCGGCTCCGGTCCATCCGGCTTTGGCTTGACCAGGTGTTGCTCCCCTTGCGCTTCCAGCGGCCGGCGTCCGAAACCAGCCAGAAACCGGGACTTGTGGCCAAGTATGGTTGAGGGGTGGATCGCCCGGCAAAGCCTTTCGCATGCGCCGTGGCATCGACGGCACATTCCAGCCTGCACCAGCCGATCTGGCGCAGGTCTTGCTTTGCTGAGCATTGGCGCGTCCGGGCATTTTCCGGCACGATGCGACGATGAAACGGCACACAAGGCAGACAGCGCATGTACAGTCACAAAACCGCAAGGAATTTCGCCTTCTGGCAAGCGATGTCGCCGAGCGATGCGGTCAGCCATGCCTTCCGTGCGCACGCCGCCTATGACGATCCTGCAATGTTCATCACCCTGCGAGACGAAACCGATTGCCTGGCGGATGCGAAGCGGCTGGAGGCCGAGGGGCCAGCGGGCAAACCGCTCTTCGGCCTGCCCTTCGCCGTCAAGGACAACATCGACGTGGCCGGTCTTCCGACCACGGCAGCCTGCCCGGATGCCAGATATGTGCCAACCGTGTCTGCCTTTGCGGTCGCACGGCTTGAGGCGGCCGGAGCCATCTGCATCGGCAAGACCAATCTCGACCAGTTTGCCACCGGCCTGGTCGGTGTGCGCTCGCCCTACGGCGTGCCGCGCAACAGCATCCGTGAAGACCTGATCCCGGGCGGGTCGAGTTCCGGTTCGGCCGTTGCCGTCGGCGCCGGTATCGCCGCGTTCTCGCTCGGTACCGACACGGCGGGCTCGGGCAGGATTCCCGCCGGGCTCAACGGGATTGTCGGGCTCAAGCCGAGCCTTGGCATGCTGTCGGCAACCGGCATGATGCCCGCCTGCCGGACGCTCGACACCATCTCGATCTTCGCCGCAAGAACCGCGGATGCAGCACGTGCCGCCTCGGTGGCACAAGCCTATGACGCGGCCGATTTCATGTCGCGTCAACTTCCCGATGCGGGCGTTTCCGCGCCGGGCAAGTCATTCACCGTCGGCGTACCGCGGCGTGATCAGCGGCAGTTCTTCGGCGATGCGGCCGCACAGGCCGCCTATGAGGCCGATCTTGAGACCCTAGCCGCACTCGGAGGCGAGATCGAGGAGATCGATTTCGAACCGTTCCATGCCGTGGCCCGGCTGCTTTATGAAGGTCCGTGGGTGGCCGAACGCTATCACGCGGTCCGCGCTTTGATCGAAAGCAAACCCTCGGCGCTGCATCCGGTCACCCACAAGATCATCAGCGGCGCCTCGAAAATCTCCGCCGTGGACACCTTCGATGCGATCTACAAGCTGGCCGACATGAAACGGCAGGTCGCACCGGTGATCGAGCGGCTCGACTGTTTCGCCGTGCCGACGTTGCCCGCGGCCTACACCGTAGCCGAAGTCGAGGCCGATCCGGTACAGCTCAATTCCAACCTCGGCACCTACACCAATTTCGTCAACCTGCTTGACATGGCGGGGATCTCGGTTCCGGTCGGGACACGGTCCGATGGCCTGCCCTCATCGCTTACGCTGATCGGCCCAGCGGGATCGGATGCCTTTCTTGCCGGGGTTGGCCAGAGGCTCGAAAGCGGTGTGATCGAGGCAAACGAGATTGCTTCCCGTCCAGGCGAAATCCTGATCTGCGTCGTCGGCGCGCATTTGAGCGGAATGCCGCTCAACCATGAACTGACAAGCCGCAAGGCTCGGCTGGTCGCCGCAACCCGCACCGCCCCCGACTACGCGCTCCATGCGCTTTCGGGCACAGTCCCGCCAAAGCCCGGCCTGGCGCGGGTCAAGCCCGGCAACGGCGTGTCGATTGAAGTGGAGGTCTGGGCACTGGATGCGGCCGGTTTCGGCAGTTTCGTTGATGGGGTGCCGGCTCCGCTTGGCATCGGCACGGTCCGGCTTGAGGACGGAACCCAGGTCAACGGTTTTATCGCCGAAGGCATCGCCATTGAAGACGCGACCGACATCTCGAGCTTCGGATCCTGGCGGCGCTATATCGCCAGCCGTTCCTGAACCCGGTTGGAGAACCGCTTCCAGGCGCCCTCGACATAACCGATATGGGCGCGCATGGCCTGCTCGGCCGTATCCCGATCGGCGCGCAGGATGGCTTCGACCACGGCGGAATGCTCGGCATGCGAGGCGGCTAGCCGGCCCGGCGTTTCGAACTGGGCGCGCCGGAACGGTTGCAGCCTCAGCCGGGTGTTGGCGGTCAGCTCCATCAGGTAGGAATTGCCGGTGCCCTCGTAGATCGCCGAATGAAACGCTTCGTTGGCAAGCGTGTAGTCCTTGCCACTGCCACTGCGAACCAGGATCGCCATTTCTTCATGCATGGCCTGGAGGAAATGGCGCTGCCGCGTGGTCATATTGAGCGCGCTCTGTCCGGCGCACATGGTTTCCAGCTGCGCCATGACGAAGAAGATATTGGCGAGCTCCTTGTCACTTGGTTTGGCGACAATTGTCCGCCGGTGCGAAGACTGCTGCACCAGCCCGGTCACGCCAAGCTTGCGCAGGGCCTCCCGCACCGGTGTACGCGAGACGTTGAATTCTGCCGCCAGACGGGTTTCGTCAAGCGCCGTTCCCGGCTCCAGATCGCCGCTCACGATGCGCTGCGCAAGCGCATGTCGTATGGTCTCGGAACTGGTTGGCATGGAGCGGTTGTTCCCGTGGGGACATTCGGTCAGGGCGTGTCTATAACACTCACATGTGCTGCTACAACCCGCCAGCCATCGGCCATCCTCACCCATGTCTGCATCTGGCGTCCGCTCTTGCCCGGAGCTGTCTCGCGCTCGAACAGCGTAGAGGCGGTGGCGAAATCACTTCCGTAGGTGGTTATCACCGTGCGGGAGAGCGTCCGCTCAAGTCCGGACGAAGGTCGTGCATTCCTGAAGGCGAGGATCTCGGCCGCCCCGTAGAGGTTCTCGCCACCGCCGTAGCGGATCGTGTGCTCGCTTTGCCAGAACAACTCGTCGAGCACCACCACGTCATTGCTGGTCAAAGCCTTCTCGTAGCGGGCAAAGACAGCCATCACCTCGGCATGCACCTTTGGGTCATTGATGATCATCCGGCTGTCATCCGGTCGCGCAGATCGCGAAGGAACGGAATGGTTTCGAACTGGTCGTCCTGAACGAAATCCCAGGCCACGCCCCTTGGCCGCGGGGAGGTGTTGCCGGTGACGATCAACTCCTGTTCGGTGGCGACGAAATCGAGCGGGGAATCGTGGGCCATCATGAAAACCTTGCTGTCGGGCACCAGCTGCGAGGAATGGACCGTGGTCGCCATCGGCGTGTCCGGCCCGATGATACCAAGCTCGCGGAATATCCCGGTCTCCAGATCGGCAAAGCCCGCGCCCTTGCCGGTGCGTCCGCCCTGACGGCTGACCGCGACGGAACCGACAATGCAGAAATCAAGCGGCTCGACCTCTTCAAAACCGATCCGCTCGCCATGCATCATGTAGCCTTCCGAGGTGGCGGCGAGCTCGAAGGAGACGCCCCTTTCGATCAGGACCTTGGGGTCGATGCGGAGATAGGGAAACTCCCGGGTCAGATAGGGCACCGGTGCATAGAGCATCTTGCCCTCGTAGAGCGCCCTGAGCCGCAGCGGGATCTGCGGCGGATCGGGATTGCACTTGACCGTTTTCGCACGCTTCCATTCCTCCGTCTGGGCCAGATGCCAGGCGGCCTGGTCAGCGCCGATGAAGTTGGGGATATGGCTCCAGGTCGGCCCCATCGCGTGACCGCCGTTTTCCAGCTGATCCCAGACCTCGCCGCGCACCGCATCCTTGTTCTCGTCGCGGCCGGACCATTTGCCCTGCTTGCTCATACTGCTTTCTCCTTCAGCGTTGCTACGGGTGCGGAGACATGGCCATTTTCCTCGAGCCACGCCGCAACCCGCAACGCGATGTCCTCCCGCCACGGTGCCGCTATGATCTGAACCCCGATCGGCAGCGGGCTTCCCTCAAGCCAAACCGGCACCGAAACCACCGGCAGGCCAATGAAGGATATCGGCTGGGTAAAGATACCCAGATTGGGCCGGACCGGCAGCTCCTTGCCGCCAAGCATGAAGGTCTTCTGGCCGATACGTGGCGCGACACAAGGGGTGGCGGGTGCGATCAGCACATCGACCTCTTCGAACAGCGCCTGCATCTGCGCGCGAAACAGGCTGCGGAACTTCTGCGCCTTGGTCACCCAGGCGCCCGGAATCATCGCTCCGGCCAGAAGCCGGTCGCGCACATCCGGGTCATAATCGGCATGCCGTGTCCTGAGCCGATCAAGATGCAGCGATGCCCCTTCGGCCATGGTGATCAGATAGGCGCTGGCCCGGGCCAGGGCTGCATTCTCGATGGGCAGAGTCTGGCTCACGCCCAGCGCCGTGCAGATCTTTGCCACGGCGTCAAAGGCTTCCTGATGACCGCCTTCCTCGAAGAAACCTCCTGCCTTGGCGATCCGCAGGCCGTCGATAGCCGTGCTGGCCGTCAACGTCACAGGCGGGTCAATGCGGTCGGTGCACACCGGATCAACCGGATCGGGCCCGGTCATTGCATTGTAGGACAGCGCCAGATCGACGGCGGAGCGGGCCAGCGGTCCGAGGTGATCGAGGCTCGCGACAAACGGGAACGAACCGCTGCGGGACAGCCGGCCGTAAGTGGGCTTCAAGCCGAACAGACCGCACAGCGACGACGGCACCCGGATCGAACCGTTGGTGTCGGAGCCAAGCGTCAGCGGCACGAACCCGGCGGCGGCTGCCGCACCCGATCCACCCGACGAGCCGCCGGTCATGTGTTCGGGCGCGTGCGGATTGCGTGACGGCCCGTCATGATAGTTCTCGCCGGTGAAGTCATAGGCATATTCGCCCATGTTGAGCGCACCGAGCAGAATGGCGCCGTTAGCCTCGAGCCGCTCGATCAGGACCGCATCCCTGGAGGCCGGCGCGAGATCCCGGTTGATCTTCGACCCCGCCAGGGTGGCGATGCCTTTGATATCGAAGAGATTCTTGACAGCGAACGGGACACCGGCAAGCGGACCGGGATCCTCACCGCGCTTGATCATGGCATCGATGCCGGCTGCCCTCGCCCGTGCCCGCTCATGGGCGACATGGGTGAAGGCGCCGATAGCGCTATCATGGGCGTCAATCCTGGCCAGGCATGCCTCGACCACCGTACTTGCCGAAACCTCTCCGCTGCGCACCGTCTCGGCGATTTCCGCTGCTGTCGCGATAGTCCAGTCGGTCATGGCTTGAACACCGGTGCAGGTTCTGCCTCGTCATCGAGCGGCAGCGCCAAAAGCCCAGCTGCGATACCGCGCGCGGCAACCAGGTGGGCGACAATGCCGGGACGATAGGCCGGCTCATCGGGCAGACCGAGATAGGCGAGCATGCTCCGGGCAATCGCGTCCGGGTCAAATTCATCCTGTGTCACGCGGAAACCTCCTCTGTCTCGAACGCCACAGCCAGATTGGCCAGCGGGGCGGCCCAGCCGACAATCCCGCCTTGCGCGGTGATCATCTCTATGGTGGCCGTCTTGAAGTGTTCAAAATAGCTTTCGGTGGCATCGGTGACCAGCAGGCATTCATAACCGCGGTCATTGGCTTCGCGCATTGATGTCTGCACGCAGACTTCCGTTGTCACGCCGGCAAAGACAAGATGGGTGATGCCTTCAGCCTGAAGTCTTTCGTGCAGCCCGGTGTTCCAGAACATGCCCTTGCCGGGCTTGTCGATGACCCATTCCCCCTCGACCGGCGCCAGAGCATCAACGATCTGGTTGCCCGGCTCGCCACGCACCAAGAGCCGCCCCATCGGACCTTCCTCGCCGATCCGCACCGAGGCATTGCCGCGCGCCACCTTGCTCGGCGGGCAATCCGACATGTCGGGAAGATGGGCTTCGCGCGTGTGGATCACCGTGAGGCCCCGATTGCGGAACAGCGCGATCAGATCAGCCACCGTCGGGATGATCGCCACAAGACGCGAGACATCATTGCCGAGTGCATCACCAAAGCCACCCGGCTCGATGAAATCACGCTGCATGTCGATGACGACGAGGGCTGTGCCCGCTTCCGGAAACCGGTAGTCATAGGGCTCTGCCTTGACGCTCCGCATGGTGTCAGTGCCCCGCCATGTATTTGCCGATAGTGTTGCGGTCGGTCTCGTCGATTGGCGCCTGGTAGGTGATCTGCCCGCCCGACATGACCGCCACCCGGTCTGAAAGCTCGAGGATTTCATCGAGATCCTCCGACACCAGCAGGATCGCCGCCCCCTTGTTGCGCTGATCGATGAGCTGCGCCCGGATCTCCGCGACCGAGGCGAAATCCAGCCCGAAACAGGGATTGGCGACGATCAGCACATTCACGTCGCCCGAAAGTTCCCGGGCCAGGATGGTTCTCTGCACATTGCCGCCGGAAAGGTTCTCGATCGGCGTCTCTGCCGATGGCGTCTTGACGTGGTACTTGTCGATAAGTCTTACGGCATTGTCCCGCATGGCAGCCGGTTTCAGCCACCAGCCGATGCTGGCCATCGGAGCCTTGTCGAAACTGCGGAAGGCGATGTTTTCGGACACGCTCATGCGTTTGACGGCGGCGTTTTTCAACGGCTCCTCGGGCAGGCCGAAGACTTTCAGATCGGCGAAATCCTTCCGGGTCGCGTCAAAGCGCCGGCCGTTTACAATCACGGCACCACCGGCAAGGCTGCGCTGACCGGCCAATGCTTCCACCAGTTCCGACTGGCCGTTGCCTGACACGCCGGCGATGCCGACGATCTCGCCCCCGCGGATCTTGAGATTGACGGCATCGACCGCCCGCATGCCTTCATTGTCATCGACGCTGAGGCCGGCGATCTCAATCGTGCTCTTGGGTTCGACCCTCGCCAGTCGCGGCGCCTTTTCGCGCATCTGCGCCTCGCCGATCATCATTTTCGACATGTCGTCGGTGCTCAGGTCGTTTACCGATCCACTGCCTGCCAGTTTGCCGCGCCGCAGAACCGTGACCCGGTCGGCAAAGGCATTCACCTCGCGGAACTTGTGGGTGATCATCAGTACAGTGATATCGCCGGCGCGCGCCATGTCGTGCAACAGGCCAAGGATCTCGTCGGCTTCACCCGGCGTGAGCACCGATGTCGGCTCATCAAGGATCAGGAAGCGCTGGTTGAGATAGAGCTGCTTGAGGATTTCGAGCTTCTGCTTCTCGCCCGCCGACAAATCGGCCGCGACCGTATTGAGCGGAACCCGGAACGGCATGCGTTCCATGAAGGCCTGCAGCTCTTCCTTTTCTTTCGCCCATTTGATCACGGCGGGCGCATCGGCGCGCGATATCACCATGTTTTCCGCGGCGGTCAGACAGGGCACAAGCGTGAAATGCTGATAGACCATGCCGATGCCGGCGGCCTGCGCATCCGCGGGCGCCTTGATGAGGACTTCGCGATTGTCGACCAGCAATTGTCCGCGGGTCGGCTGGTAGAAGCCCATGATGCATTTGACCAGCGTCGACTTGCCCGCACCGTTTTCGCCCAGAAGCGCGTGGAATTCCCCCGCACCGACCTTGATCGAGACATCATCAAGGGCGACCAGCGAGCCGAAGACCTTGGTCATTGACACGGTTTCGAGCGAGAACGCGCCGGTTCGTCCACCAGCCACCGGATGGGACGATAGATCCTCCGGGAGAGCCAACGCGGTCATGCCATCTGCTCCAGCGCGTCGAGCACGATGGCGCTGGTGGCAACCGCGCCGAACACACCGCCCTGCATCTTGATCATGTCGATGGCGGCGAGATGGTTTTCGCGCTTGGTGGCACCACAGCCATCCTCAACCATCAGGCATTCGAAGCCGCGATCGTTGGCCTCGCGCATGGTGGTGTGGACGCAGACATCGGTGGTGATGCCGGTCAGGATGATGTTGCGGATGCCCTTGACGTGCAGCAGCATTTCCAGGTCCGTGGCGCAGAACGAGCCCTTGCCCGGTTTGTCGATGATAGGCTCGCCCGAAATCGGAGCCAGTTCATCGATGATCTCCCAGCCCGGCTCACCCCGCACAAGAATACGTCCGCATGGGCCGGGATCGCCGATGCCGGCGCCAATGCGCTGCGAGCGCCAGCGCTTGTTGGCCGGCAGGTCCGACAGATCGGGGCGGTGGCCTTCGCGGGTGTGAATGACCGTCATGCCCTTGGCGCGCGCCGCATTCAGCAGCGAGCTGATCGGTCCAATCGGTGCGCGGGTGAGAGACAGGTCATAGCCCATCTTGTCGACATAGCCGCCCGGACCGCAGAAATCGGTCTGCATGTCGATGATTATGAGGGCGGTGTTGGCGGCGCTGAGGTTGCCGTCATAGGGCCAGGGATAGGGATCCGCCTGCACCGGACCATCGGCCACGACGGCTGCGGACACAGCATTCATTCAGCCGCCTCCCCGAGCTTGGTTTCGCCATAGCGCCGGGTCGGACGCTCGAAGCCGCAGGAGGTGCCGTCGGTGTGAACCACCTCGTCTTCCCAGGGCAGCCGGTAGGTGCCCGCCACCATGTCCTTCATGAAGGTATAGGGACAATCCTGCGCGCCGCCGAGAACTGCGGTGTAACCGCGATGGCCGAGCTGGTAGATGTTGTTTTCGACCGACCAGTGCTTGCGTGCCTCGCGCACCAGGTCGGGGCGCACCTCAGCGGTAATGATCTCGTCGACACGGCCGGATGTGCCGTGGGCGAGCACGGTGCCATCGAAATTGACGATCATGCCCTCGCCCATGGAATCAAAGGTACCGTCCGATCCGCACATGCAGACATTGGCGGTGACCATCAGATTGCTGAACGAGTTGGAAAGGTTGGTGAAGCGCCAGCTGTCGCGGATCGGCGCGGTGTAACCTGCGGTCCTGAGCATGATCTCCGCGCCCTTGTAGGCGCATTCCCGCGCCATCTCCGGGAACATGCCGTCATGGCAGATGATCAGCGCCAGCTTGCAACCCTTCGGACCGTCGATCACCGGAATGCCGAGATCGCCCGGCTCCCAGGGCTCGACCGGAACCCAGGGGTGGAGCTTGCGGTAGTAGAGCTGCACCTCGCCCTGATCGTCGATGACGATGCCGGTATTGTAGGGATTGCCGCCCGGATTGTATTCCATGATCGAGAAACAACCCCAAATCGAATTGTCGATGCAGGCCTGCTTGAAGGCTGCGACCTCCGGTCCGTCCATCGACACCATGATCTCCGGATTGGTGTCCATCGACAGGCCGTGCAGCGCATATTCAGGAAACACCACGAGATCCATCGTCGCCATGTTGCGCCGCGCCTTGCCGACCATGGCAACGATCTTCTCGGTCTGCCGGGCAAGATCATGCCGGGTCTTGATCAGCGGCAGCTGCAATTGGACAACGCCGATGACGACGCCGTTGGGAGTCTTGTTCAATCCGCCAAGTGCGCTCATGCTTTCGTCTCCTATTTCGCGATGGATAGTTCGCCCGGCGCCGCGCGGGCCGAGTTGCTTCCGGTTGCGGCAACCATGATGAAAAGTGTCAGGATGTAGGGCGCCGCATTGAAGAAGTAGTAGCCCTGGCTGATGCCGACGGACTGCAGTGCCGGGCCAAGCGCGCCGGCGGCGCCGAACAAAAGGGCTGCGAGGATACAACGCAGCGGGTTCCAGCGCGCGAAGATCACGAGGGCTACCGCCATCAGGCCCTGGCCCGAGGACAGACCCTCGTTCCAGCTCCCAGGATAGGACAGCGAGAGAAACGCCCCGCCGATTCCGGCGAGAAAGCCGCCAGCCGCGGTCGCCAGGATCCGCACCTTGATCGGGTTGATGCCCATGGCACGGGCGGCGGGCTCGGAATCACCGGTCATGCGGACGACCAGGCCGACGCGGGTGTTGGCCAATGCCCACCACATGACGATCGCGATGAGAATGCCGACGATGAAGAGCGGGTTGATTTCAAGCGCCTGCTGAAGTGCCGGGTTCGACGCCCAGCCGCCAAGCGGCAGGCTTTCGAGCCGCGGCGCAGAGGGCTGGATGTAGGGCTTGCCGAAGAAGAAGGCGACTCCGATGCCGAACGACATCATGGCAATACCGACGGCAATGTCATTGACCTTCTTGAGGCTGCAGATGCTGCCATGCATCAGGCCGAGGAAGACGCCGGAAAAGCCGGCTGCAAGAACGCCGAGCCAGGGTGAGCCGGTGTGAAAGGAGATGGCGTAGGCAACCATGGCGCCGAGCACCAGGTTGCCCTCGAGCCCGAGATTGATGCGGCCGGATTTTTCGGTGAGCGTTTCACCCAGCGCCACGAAAATGAACGGGGTCGAGACCCGTATGGCCCCGCCGAGCATGGCGATCAGAATGGTGGTAAGGGCTTCGGCCGTCATGTCCGCTCCGTGCTGATTTTGGGCTGGAAGATCGCGAAGCGGCCGTAGAGGCTGTCGCTGGCCAGCAGCACCACGAAGATGATGCCCTGCAGCACCAGTGCCGTTGCGTCGGGCATATCCATCCGGCGCTGGATGAGACCGCCCGAGGCCTCAATGGCGCCGAACATGATCGCCACAGGCACGATCATCAGCGGATTGTGCCGGGCCAGGAACGCTACCAGAATTCCGGTGAAGCCGTAGCCGGCGACCAGCGAGGCATTGGCCTGGCCATGAATGGCGGCGACTTCGAAATAGCCTGCGAGACCGGCGCAGGCGCCGGCAATGGCCGAGCAGACAACAATAAGAGTGCCGACGGGCAGCCCCTGGGCGAGTGCCGCGCGGGGATTGCCACCGGTGACACGGGCGGCAAATCCGAAAGTGGTCCGCGACATCAGGACCTGCAGGGCCACGGCCAGGACCAGGCCGAAGACAAGGCCCCAGTGCACATCGGTGCCTGGAATGTTGCCGACCATGTAGTCCTTGCCGATCGGCATGGTGGAGGGCTTGTTCTGGGACGCCGGGTCGCGCAGGGCGCCCTCGACGAAGAAGTTCATGATGGCGATGGCGATGTAAGTAAGCAGCAGGGTCGAGATGGTCTCGTTGACGCCGCGCGAGTGCTTGAGCCAGCCGGCAATGGCATTCCAGGCGCCGCCGGCGGCCATGGCAATGAGCACCATCAGCAGCATCGTCAGATAGACCGGCGCCTCGGCCGAGACGAGCGGAATGGCGAGCGCGGCCGCGGCAAAGCCACCGATCACCAGCGCGCCCTCGGCACCGATCATGACCAGGCCGATGCGCGCCGGGATGGCAAAGGCAAGTCCGGTCAGGATCAGCGGCGTGGCACGCTGCAACGTGTTCTGGAGCGAGAACGAGGAGCCGAAGCCACCGCGCCAGACCAGCTCGAAAAACTGTAGCGGGCTCTTGCCCAACAGCGTCAGGAACACCGAAAAAATGATGGCCGAAGCAACCAGGGCTCCAAGCGGTATGGCTACCGCCTCGATCGAAGCGCGGATGCGGGCAGTATCATAGGCGGGAGGTGTGGCGAACGACGTCTCTGCTTGTGCCATGCCTGATCACGATCATTTCCGAAGGCAAACAAATCGGGCTGCGCAGGTTTTTCCGCGCAGCCCGGCGACAGGTCGGTCAGGTGATCGAGCCGATAACGCCCTCAAGCAGGTAGTTCATGCCATCGAGAACCGGATCGTAGTTGTCGAAGGTCTTGTCGAGGACCAGATTGCCCTGGTTGTCCTTGAGCGGGCCGACATAGATCGGCTTGCCTTCCTTGAGGCCGGCGATTGCCGCATCGGCTGCGGCGATGGCTTCCGGCGTGGCGCCGGCACCGTAGGCGGTGTTCTTGACCATGTCATTGTGGTAGCCGCCGACGACCACGTTCGGCAGGGTTTCACCCTTGGCGAGCATATCGGCATACATCGAGTAGATGGTTTCCCACTTGTACTCCGCGCCGGTGATGAAGCCCTTGGGCGCCAGTGCCGCCTGCGAGGCATTGTGACCGCAGCTCTTCACGCCGCGGCCTTCGGCGGTCTCGATGACCACCTTGGGACCGTCGACATGGCAGGTGAGCACGTCGCAGCCCGCATCCACGAGAGCGTTGGCAGCTTCGGCCTCGCGCACCGGCAAAGACCAGTCACCGGTGAAGATGACCTGCACCTCAACATTCGGATTGACCGAGCGTGCGCCCAGCAGCACCGAGTTGATGTTGGAGAGCACTGTCGGGATCGGCTTGGCCGCGACAAAGCCGATCTTGTTGGTTGTCGTGCTCAGGCCTGCGGCCACGCCATCCACATAATGAGCCTGGTTGAGGTAGCAGAAGTAGCTGCCCAGATTGGCCGGGTGCTTGTCCTCGCTCCACAACGGCGCCGCGTGACGGAACTGGACGTCGGGATACTTGTTGGCGAGATCGATCATGAACGGCTCGAAATAGCCGAACGAAGTTCCGAGGATCAGGTTTGCTCCGTCGAGGTTGATCATCGATTCCATCGACTTGGAGACAGAATCGGTCTCTGGAACGTTTTCCTCTTCGATAACGGTGACATTGTCGGTCGACTTGAGAATCTCCATCGCGACCGCGTGCGCCTGGTTCCAGCCGAAATCATCGCGCGGACCAACATACACTGCCCCGAGCACTACGCCGTCGGCGGCTGATGCAGCCTTGATGAAAGGCATCGGCAGCGCCATTGCCGCGATGCCGGCAGCGCCGGTCTTCAA
Organism: Parahoeflea alexandrii; assembly: GCF_024105735.1. Lineage (GTDB taxonomy): Bacteria > Pseudomonadota > Alphaproteobacteria > Rhizobiales > Rhizobiaceae > Hoeflea > Hoeflea alexandrii. The sequence continues at coordinate 298,168 of NZ_JAAAML010000004.1, forward strand.
GATCGAACGCCGTGAAATCTGTTTTGTAGCCATGTCCAGTTCCTTTGCTGGCTTTGCGAACCCCTGCTATGGCCGGATCTGGGAGACACCCGGTTGCCAGTGGTTTTGCAAGACGCATGCCAGTTCGAACAGATTAGTTTTTGTTATATTTTACAAATAGATAGGGAAACCACCTCGAGAGGGCGGAATCCGGAAGGACGAAATCAGGGCAGCGGAAGGCGAAATTATGAACAAAATATAAATAGCGCTCATTTTTTGAGCATAATTTCTCTCATTGCATACATTAGCGCCCTGAAGGCGGTCCGCGTCTGGAATCCACGCCTCCCTCTCAGGCGAGACCGCTCGCCTTGTAGGTCGGATTCAACCTGCTCTCCAGGTAGTCATCACCCCGAATGGGGTCATAGCGCGCCGGGTTGCCGGGCCCGCTGCAGGTCGGCAGACATTCGACGATCGCGTCGGGGTTCGGGTCAAGGAAGAAGGCGATCGAGTAACGCTCGCGGCCGGCCGGGCTGACAACCCGGTGGGGCGTCGAGACATAGGTGTCGTTGGTCCATCGCATCAGGCAATCGCCGATGTTGCAGACAAAGGCGCCGGGAATGTAGGGCGCCTTGATCCAGTCGCCGGTTCGCGTGCGCACCTCGAGACCGCCGACTTCATCGGTCAGAAGCAGCGTCACGCAGCCATAGTCCGTATGCGCACCCGCCCCCATCTGGCCGTCTTCAACGACGCCACGCTGCGGCGGATAATGCAACAGCCGCAGCGTGGCCAGCGGCCGGTCGAGCTTGTCCTCGAAATGGTCCGCATCCAGCCCGAGTTCGGTGGCAAAGGCCATATGCAGGCGACGGCCGATATCCAGTGCGGTTTCAAAGTAATCGAGCATGGTCTCGCGGAACCCCGGCTGGTCCGGCCAGAGATTGAGAGCCCGGAACCGGGCTCCGGTGACAAGTTCGGGATCGTCTGCCGCAAGCTCAAGGCCGATGTTGAAAGCCTCCTTGAGGTCCGCCGGCTTGGACGGATCCAGCGCCTCGCCGCGCATCGGCACATAGCCGCGGTTGCCGGTGGAGGGAGAGATCTCGACCTGTTTCTTGACGTCTTCGGCAAGCGCGAAGAAATCGCGAGACGTAGCAAACAGGGCTTCAATGTCGTCGAGCGAAAGGCCGTGACCCTTGATGTAGAAAAAGCCGATGCCGCGACAGGCGTCGCCGATCAGGGATGCGGTCCTTGCAATCTCTTGCCGATCCATACCGTAGAGGCTCTTGATGTCGATGACTGGAATATTCTGTTCAGACATGGGTTTTCCTCAACTGAACCGCCGGGCGGCGGCGGAATGTTCTGCGATCAGTCCTGCGATATCAAGCCCGATGATGTGTCCGTCCATGACCCGCCACTCGCCCGCAACCATCACCCGGTCGGCGCGATTGGCGCCGCAATGGACCAGGGCCGCGATCGGGTCGTGATTTCCGGAAAAGCGCATTTCATCGAGCGTGAACATGGCCAGATCGGCCTGTTTTCCGACCGCAATCTCGCCAATGTCACTGCGCCCGAGACACCGCGCCGAGCCGGTGGTCGCCCAGCGCAAGGCGTCGCGGTGGGTGATCCGTTCGGCCGACTTGTAGCCCAGCCGGTTGACCATCAGCGCATGGCGCACCTCCTCCATCAGATTGGAGCTGTCGTTGGAGGCCGACCCGTCGACGCCGAGGCCGACCGGGCTGCCCGCCGCCTCGAGATCCAGCGTCTTGCAGAAACCTGAAGCCAGCACCGCATTCGATGTCGGACAATGGCAGACGCCGACACCGTGCCTGCCGAGCTTTTCGCAATCCTCGCAGGTGAAGTGAATTCCGTGGGCCAGCCAGACCCGGGGCTGAAGCCAGTTGCAATCCTCGAGCCAGTCGATCGGCCGGTAGCCGAAGGTCTCGATGCAGAAAGCCTCTTCGTCCACGGTCTCCGCCAGATGCGTGTGCAGCCGGCAGTCATAGGTCTCGGCGAGGACAGCGCTTTCGCGCATGACATGTCTCGACACGTTGAAAGGGGCGCATGGGGCGAGCGCGATCTGGATCATCGCGCCATCTGAGGTGTCGTGATAGCGCTTGAGCACGCGCTCGCTGTCGGCAAGGATGGTGTCGTCATCCTGAACGATGTGGTCGTCGGGGATGGCGCCATCCTTTTTCGACAGCGACAGCGAACCGCGCGTCACGGTGGCGCGGATGCCCAGAGCCTGCGCTTCCTGCACCTCGATGTCGGTGGCATCCTCGAGTCCGTCATAGGACATGTAATTGTGGTCCATCGCCGTGGTGCAGCCCGACAGCAGCAGTTCGGCATAGGCCAGCCGGGCGCCGACACGGAACATGTCGCGGTCGAGCCTGCTCCAGATCGGATAGAGCGCCTGCAGCCAGGGAAACAACTCCTTGTCGCGCGCCGCCGGGTGAGCGCGGCACAGGGTCTGGAAAAAATGATGATGGGTGTTGATCAGTCCGGGAATGATGACATGCCGGGATGCATCGACGGTTTCATCCACCTCGGCACGCGGTGTCGCGCCTGCGGCTACGAGTTCGACGATACGGCTGCCGGAGACAACGATGCCGCCGCCGGCATTCTCCGCCAGGATCGCCAGCGGGTTCTTGATCCAGGTGTTCATGCACTGCCCCATCCGTTCTGCCTGTTTGTTGCCCATTCCAGCGGGCCAGATGGTTGCCATGCAACGCCCATGCCAAATTTCGGGCCAAACGCTCCCCGATCCTGATTTTCAAGCCTGGCCTGAAAACCGCTCTGCCGCAGCGCGATGTCCGGGCTCTCGGCCCGGACGGATTTGTCCACATTTCCGTCCGGGATTGCGGGATTTCTCCCGTGGCAGGATCATTGACATGAATATTGATTCATGTTTCATGTTCTCACCGTTGTTCGCTTAGGGGAGGAGACCCAAAATGAAGATGAAGACGATACTGGCAACCGGCGTGGCAGCCGCAATGCTGAGCGTACCTGCACTCGCCGACATCAAGATTGCACATGTTTACGGCAAGACCGGCGCGCTTGAGGCCTATGCGGCTCAATCGCACAACGGCCTTATGCTTGGCCTCGAATACGCCACCGGCGGCACCATGGAGGTCAATGGCGAAAAGCTCGTGGTCATCGAGAAGGACACGCAGCTCAAGCCAGATATCGGCAAGGCCCTTCTGGCCGAAGCCTATGGCGACGACGAGGCCGACATCGCGGTCGGCCCGGTCAGCTCCGGCGTCGCGCTGGCGATGCTCCCGGTCGCACAGGAATACGAGAAGATCCTGATCGTCGAGCCTGCCGTCGCCGACTCGATCACTGGCGAAAACTGGAACCGCTACATCTTCCGCACCGGCCGCAACTCGTCTCAGGACGCCATTTCCAACGCGGTCGCGCTCGGCGGCGAAGGCGTGACGATCGCCACGCTGGCGCAGGATTACGCCTTCGGGCGCGATGGCGTGGCGGCCTTCCGCGAGGCGCTCAATGCCTCGGGCGCCAAGATTGCGCATGAGGAATACGTGCCGACCGACACCACCGACTTCACCGCGGCGGCCGAACGTATCTTCAACGCCATGGAGGGCGTGGAAGGCAAGAAGAAGCTGTTCATCATCTGGGCCGGCGGCGGCAACCCGATGGGCAAGATCAACGCCATGGATCCCTCGCGCTTCGGCATCGAGATCGCCACCGGCGGCAACATCCTGGCCGCACTGACGGCCTACAAGGAACTGCCGGGCATGGAAGGTGCGACCTATTACTACTACGAAATCCCGCAAAATCCGGTCAATGACTGGCTGGTCAAGGAGCATATGGACCGCTTCGGCTCACCCCCGGACTTCTTCACCGCGGGCGGCATGGCAGCCGGCATTGCCGTGGTCGAAGCCATCAAGAAGGCAGGCTCCACCGACACCGAAGCGCTGATCACCGCCATGGAAGGCATGGAGTGGGAAACGCCCAAGGGCACTATGCGCTTCCGCAAGGAAGACCATCAGGCGCTGCAGTCGATGTATCACTTCCGCACAGAAATCCAGGACGGCAAGGACTATGGCGTCCCGGTTCTGGTCCGCGAGATCGGCATTGACGACATGGACATTCCTGTCCGCAACTAAGCCTCTGAGCCGCGGACGCTTGCCTTGTGGCGTCCGCGGCATCCTTTCTTTTCTTCCATGGGTGCGCCATGACACAGATGCTTCTGGAAACGGAAGGCCTGACCGTCCGCTTTGGCGGCCATGTGGCGGTCGACGCCGTCAGCTGCGGCTTCCGCGCCGGTGAACTCACCGCCATCGTCGGACCCAATGGCGCCGGCAAGACCACTTATTTCAATCTCATCTCGGGACAGATTGCGGCTTCAGAAGGCACTGTCCGGCTGATGGGCGAGGACGTGACCCGCGATCCGGTGGCTAGCCGTTGCCGCAAGGGGCTGGGGCGCGCTTTCCAGCTGACCAACCTGTTTCCCAATCTCACCGTTCTCGAAAATGTCCGGCTGGTGATCCAGGCAAGGCGCAGGATGGGTTTCAACCTTTTGAGCATGGCGACATCCCACCGAGAATTGACGGTTGCGGCGATTGCCATTCTGGAACGGGTCCGGCTGCATCCGCTCGCCGAGCAGAAGGTCGGCGGGCTCAGCCACGGCAACCAGCGCAAGCTCGAGGTCGCCATCCTGATCGCACTCGATCCGGTGGTCTACATGTTCGACGAGCCGACCGCCGGCATGAGCGTCGACGAGGCCCCGGTGGTGCTCGACCTGATCGCCGAACTCAAGGCCGAGAAGGACCGCACCATCCTGCTGGTCGAACACAAGATGGATGTCATCCGCTCGCTCGCCGACCGGATCATCGTGTTGCACAACGGCGCGCTTGCCGCAGACGGCGATCCGGCAACGGTGATGGCCTCGGACGTGGTGCAGGAAGCCTATATGGGACGGGACCTCGCCGATGTCTGATCCGATCCTCGAACTTTCCGGTGTCCACACCGACATCGCCCAGTATCACATCCTGCAGGGCGTCGATCTGGTTGTGCCGCGTGGCGGCGTGACCATGCTTCTCGGTCGCAACGGCGTTGGCAAGACCACGACGCTGCGCACCATCATCGGTCACTGGCAGGCGAAATCCGGCAGCCTCCGTTTCGATGGCGCCGACATCACCTCGCTGCCCACCCCCGCCCGCGCCCGCGCCGGCATCGGCTTCGTGCCTGAGGACATGGGCATCTTCTCCGACCTGACGGTCGAGGAAAACATGATCCTCGCCGCCGCTTCCGGTCCGCTCGATCCGGCCCGGCTGGACTGGATCTTCGCGGCGTTTCCGCCGCTCAGAACATTCTGGCGCTCGGAAGCCGGCAATCTCTCAGGCGGGCAAAAGCAGATGCTGTCCATCGCGCGTGCCATGGCCGAGGAACGCCAACTCTACCTGATCGACGAACCGACCAAGGGGCTGGCGCCGGCGATCATCTCGACCATGGCGGGAGCGCTGCGCGATCTGAAGAAGAAGGGCGCATCGATCCTTCTGGTCGAACAGAACTTCTCTGTCGCCAAGGCGCTTGGCGACACGGCTGCGGTGATGGATGACGGGCGGATCGTCTGGGCCGGCCAGATGGCCGAACTGGCCGGTGACGCCGCGTTGCAGGAACGGCTGATGGGCCTGACCATGGAGGCACACTGATGACCAGCGCCGCACCCGACCATGCACCGAAATATGCGCAACTGTCGCTGCCCGACAGGATCGGCAAGGCGATGCCCTTGCTGCTTGTGCCCTTGCTGGTGGTTTTCGGCTTCCTGTCGATCGGCTCGACATCGAGCTGGCTGACGCTGACCGTTTCCGGCCTGGCCATGGGGATGATGATCTTCATCATGGCTTCGGGCCTGACGCTGGTGTTCGGGCTGATGGATGTGATCAACTTCGGCCATGGCGCCTTCATTTCGGTGGGCGCCTATGTCGGCATCTCGGCGCTGCTGGCGCTCGAGAGCTGGACCGGCGTGCCGTCGCTGCTGCTCAACGTGGCCGCGGTTTTGGCCGCGGTGATTGCCGCCATGTGCGTCACCGGAGCGCTCGGCTGGGGCTTCGAGCGGGTGATCGTGCGGCCGGTCTACGGTGCGCATCTCAAGCAGATCCTGGTCACCGTCGGCGGCCTTATCGTCATCGAGCAGATGATCCATGTGCTGTGGGGCCCTGACGAGATCTATCTCACCCGGCCGGAAACGCTGAAGGGCGCAGTGACCTTTGCAGGTGCGGCGATCGAAAAGTACCGTTTGCTCGCCGTGGTGTTCGGCCTGGCTCTGTTCGTGGCCATGCGGCTGGTGCTCAAGCGCACCAAGATCGGGCTGATCGTCCGCGCCGGCGTGCAGAACGGCGAGATGGTCGAGGCGCTGGGCTATCACCTGCGGCTGGTCTTCATCGGCGTCTTCATCGCCGGTTCGGCGCTTGCCGGGCTGGGCGGCGTGATGTGGGGGCTCTACCAGGAAGTCATCACCGCTGGCATGGGCGAGGAGATGATGATCCTGGTCTTCATCGTCGTCATCATCGGCGGGCTGGGGTCGGTCGAGGGCGCCTTCATCGGCGCACTGCTGGTCGGCCTTTTGCAGAACTACATCGCCTTTCTCGAGCCCAAGCTGGCGCTGATTTCCAACATTGCCCTGATGACGGCGATCCTGATGTGGCGGCCGCAGGGCATGATGCCCGTTGTGAAGGCGAAGTAACATGCTGACAAACCTCATTTCCGACGACCGTCCCCGATCCCTGATCCTGACCGGCCTGCTGCTGGGCATTCTCTTCTGCCTGGCGCTGGCGCCGTTCCTCTTCCCCGGCGTGCGGTCGCTCGAAACCGCGGCACGGATCTGCATCTTCATCGTGCTGGTGGCGAGCTACGATCTGCTGCTGGGCTATTCCGGCATCGTCAGTTTCGCTCACACGATGTTCTTCGGCCTTGGCGCCTATGGCGTGGCACTGGCTTCGGTTCACATGGGCCGCGGCTATGATGCGCTGATCGTCGGCACGGTGTCCGGCGCCGTCGCCTCGGCCCTGCTGGCACTTCTGATCGGGCTGTTCTCGCTCAGGGTCCGGGCGATCTTCTTTGCCATGATCACACTCGCGGTCGCCTCTGCCGTTGCGGTACTTGTCAGCCAGCTCTCGGGGCTGACCGGGGGCGAGGACGGGCTCAACTATTCCATTCCGCGCGAACTCACGCCTGCCTTCAAGCTGGGCAGCCTGTTCGGTGTCAGCATCACTGGCAAGCTTCTGAACTACTATCTGGTGTTCTTTGCCTCGCTGGCGCTGTTTCTGCTCTTGCTCAGGATCGTCAATTCACCCTTCGGACGGGTGCTGCAGGCGATTCGCGAGAATGATTTCCGCGCAGAGGCGATCGGCTACCGGGTGGTGTTCTACCGGACGCTCGCGACCTGCCTGTCCGCGGCGGTCGCGGCAATCGCCGGCAGCCTGTTTGCGATCTGGCTGCGCTACGTCGGGCCCGACACCACGCTGTCCTTCGAGATCATGCTCGACATTCTGCTGATGGTGGTGATCGGCGGCATGGGCACGATGTATGGCGCGGTGATCGGCGCAACAATCTTCGTGCTGGCGCAGAACTACCTGCAGAACCTGATGGGCGTCGCGTCAGGGGCCACCGAAGGCCTGCCGCTCATTCCACAGCTACTTGACCCCGACCGGTGGCTGTTGTGGCTTGGCGTGCTGTTCATCCTCAGCGTCTATTTCTTTCCCACCGGCATTGTCGGGCGGCTAAGGTCGGAGGATTGAGCCTGGTGGCGGATGGACTCCGGCCACGGCCCGTCGTGCTGCTGCATGGCTGGACGATGCGTGGCGCGATATTCAACGATCTGATTGCCAGGCTGCCTGCGGAGCTCGATTGCCATGCGCCGGACCTTCCGGGTCATGGTGAACTGGCAGCCGCCGAGCCATCACTCTCGGCAGCGGCGCGGACGCTGTCCGCCTTGCTCGAAGAGCGTGATCTGACCGATGTCGTTCTGGTCGGCTGGTCGATGGGGGCCGCGGTTGCCTGGCGATATGTTGAAGACTTCGGGGCGGACCGGATTGCAGGCCTGATGAGCGTGGACATGAGCCCGAAGCTTGCCTGCGGGCCGGACTGGCCGCACGGGCTGATCGGCCAGAGCGCTGAAGATCTTGAAACAACCACCAAGCGGATGATTGCCGACTGGCCGGGCATGGCCGAGGCGATTGCGACCACCATGTTCGGGCATCGCGAGGGAGCCCCGGGCTACAGCCGGGGCGACGCGCTGGCCCAGATCCTGAGCAACGATCCCGCCAAAATGATCGCAATGTGGAAGGCCCTGGCGCTGATGGACCAGCGGCAGGTGATCAAGACCCTGCCCTGCCCGCTGCTTGCCAGCGCCGGCGCGCTCAGCCGGGTCTATCCGGCATCCTCTGCCGCATGGCTGGCCGAGACCGCCCCGCGTGGCGAGATGCACTCATTTTCGGCCTCCGGCCATTCGCCGCACCTTGAGGAGCCCGACGCCTTTGCCGCCAGGCTCGTGGATTTCGCCACCAGCCTCCAGCCATCCGTCGCATAGGACAAGCATATTTATTTATGCTTTTGCATCCTTGGCCTTGACCAGTGAGCGGCCTTCGCAGACCAGCACGCCATTATCGTCGATGCAGGTGGCCCAGAGGTCGACCAGGTGCTTTTCGGGGCGCAGCCGCGTGATTTCGACCTTCGCCGTCAGTTCGGTGTCCGGCGAAGCCGGCGCGAGAAACCTGAGTTCCTGCTTGAGGTAATTGGTCCCCGGGCCCGGCAGCTTGACGCCCAGCAGATAGGAAAAAAGCGCGGCGATGAGCGGCTCGGGGATGCTCTCGGGAGCAGCCGTGCCGCCGAGAGCGGCAAAGTCTTCCAGATCTGTACGGCTGTAGCTGCGGCTGACACTTGCTGACTGACCAACCTGCATCACGCCACCTCCGTTTCGCCGACCAGCAGTTCCGCGCCATCCGCGGTTCTCGCCGCGCGAACCGAAAGCGTTCCCGGACATTCACCGCTGACCGTCAGCTCGACAGGCTCGCCGGTGTAGCAGGGATTTGGAAACATCATCGTCTGGCCCATTTGCCTGATTTCCGGGTGCGAGGCGATCAACAGTCCCCACAGCTTGGTGTAGATAAGCATGCCGTGGCTGACCGTGCGGCCGAAGGCGGTCCGGGCGGAAAAATCCGGATCGACGTGGATCGGGTTGTCGTCGCCGGAAATCCGGGCGAACAGGTCGAACTCCTGCTGTGACGGGGTCCATGTGGCAGACAGCTCGATCTTCATAACAGCATAGACCTCAACTCCGGCTTGCGAACCTTGCCGGCCGCGGTGCGCGGAAAATCCTCCACAAGCGTGATCCGGACCGGCACCTTGTAGGCCGCCAGCCTTTGCCGGCTCCAGCTCCTGAGCTCGTCAGGATCGAGACTGGCACCCGGCCTGGGGATGATGAAGGCGGCGCCCACCTCGCCCCATCTGGCATCGGGCATGCTGATCACCGCGGATTCGAGCACATCGGCATGTTCATTGAGCACCCGCTCGACTTCGGCCGGATAGACGTTTTCGCCGCCGGAAATATACATGTCCTTGATCCGGTCGACGATGAAGATGTAGCCGTCCTCGTCGCGCCGCCCGACATCGCCGGTCCTGAGCCAGCCGTCCTCGGTGAAGGCGTCGCGCGTGGCCTTTTCGTTGAGGTAGTATCCCGGCGTGATGTTGGGGCCCCTGAGCTGGATCTCGCCGGCCCCCGCCTGCCCGGCGTCGACGCCGTCCAGCCGCATTTCGGTGAGCATCTGCGCGCGACCGACGGAGCCGATTTTCCGCTCGGCGTTTTCCGGATCCATCAGGAACACCGTCGGTCCGGTTTCGGTCATGCCCATCCCGTTGAGCACCTTGGCGCCCAGCCCGGCGAAGAAGCGGATCAGCGGTTCGGGCAACGGCGCACCGCCACAGCCGCAACGGACCGAGTTCCAGTCGATTTCGCCGACATCTGGCAGCAGGCTGAAGGCCTGGTAGATCGCCGGGACGCCGAAGAACTGGTTAACCCTGCTCTGTTTGAGCAGATCGAATATCTGGTCCGGTTCGAATTTTGGCAGAACCGTCGATGAGCCGCCCATCAGAAACAGCGGCAGGGTGTAGAGATTGATGCCGGCGGTGTGAAACAGCGGCAGGAAATTGACCGAGCGGTCTTCCGCGGTCATCCGCGAGGCCTGGGAGATGTTGACCGCATTGGCCCAGGCCATCCGCGCGGTCTGGATCACCGCCTTCGGTCGGCCGGTCGTGCCCGAGGTAAACAACAGGTACCAGGGCTGGTTGGCGTCGACCGCCGCTGAGCGCCGCTCTCCTCCGGCCTCGATCCAGGCTGCAAGATCGGTTTCGATGGCCAGTTGCGGAATGCCGCAAGTCGTTGCCACCGCTTCCGCCAGCCCGGCCTGCGCATGGTCGTGGATGATCGCCTTGGCGCCGACCGGTTCGAGCGTTTCGACAAGTTCGGGTGCTGGCTGGCGCCAGTTGAGCGGGCAGAGGATCACGCCGGTCTTCTGGCAGGCAAACAGCGTGATGAAGAACTCGACACGATTGAGGCACAGGATCGCCAGACGATCTCCGTGGGTGAAGCCGGATTGGCCAAGGCCGGCGGCAACCGCGTTCGCGGCATCATTGATTTCGGCAAACCGCCATTGCCGTCTGCTGTCCGCATCGATGAAGGCAATCGCATCCGGGGAAATCTCTGCCCGCTTGGCGGCCATGTCGGGAATGGTGTCAAACATCAGCGGTGCCTCCCATGCGCTCGAGAAACCGCGACATGCCGCGCAGCGTGTCGGGCTCACCGATACGCTCAAGAAACGCTGTCGTTTCCGCTTCCAGCCGGGTCTCGATCTGGCGGCGGCGGGCGCTGTCCCAGATCAGCGCCTTGGTCGCCAGACGGGTGCCGATCTCGCCGCTTGCCGCAAGCTCGAGTGCTCGCTCTTCCGGAATGTCGGAAACCGCCGTAGCCAGCCCCGCATCGCACAGCGCCTGGGCTGGCAGACGCCGGTCCGATTGCAGCCATTCCGCCGCCCGGCCTGCGCCGATGCGTTCGGGCAGCAGCGCCGTCCAGCCGCCGTCCGGGGCAAAGCCGACTTGTGGATAGTAGGGCTGCACGAAAGCGTCAGGAGCAAGCACGGCCAGATCGGCGGCAAACAGCAGCCCGGCCGAGCCGCCGGTTATGGCGCCGCGCGCTGCCACAACCACCAGGCGCGGCATCGCGATCAGCCGGGCGACGATCGTCTGCAGCAGCGGGACAACCGTGCGGGCATAGTCCTGGCCCCTGCCGTCAAGCGTAGCGGCATGAAAGCCGCGAACATCGCCCCCGCTTGAGAAGTTCCGTCCGCCGCACAGCAGGATGATCCTGGCGTCCTGCGCCTCCGCCCGGTCCAGCGCCGAGATCAGATCACCGAGCAGTCCCGGCTCCAGCGCATTGGCGCGGCCACCGGAAAGTGTCAGCCGCACACAGGCAGCGCCGCCCGGCAGGTCGACCGTATCGAAGGCGACTTTCGCCGTCATGGCGCAATGCCGTCCCTGATCATCGAATAAGCCTCGTCAACGACATGATCGATGTCGGCGGTCTCATCCCAGAGCACATAGCGCTCGCCGAGTGTCTTGGCGATTCCCATCAGCGCCCAGGCCCGGACCTCGGCGTCGCCAGGTCGCAACTCGCCCGATGCCTCGGCTTCGCGCAGTTGGGCTGCATAGGCCTTGGCGAAATTGGTGAAATAGGCCTTGTAGGCCTCGACATCGATGAAGCGGGCTTCCTCGACGATCCGGTACAGCGAGGGGCGTTCGGCGACAAAGCGTAAAAACGCCTTCAGGCCGGCGCGCTCGGCTTCAAGCCTGTTGGGCGCATCGGCCACCGCCTCGGTGACCATGGCGCGCGTCAGCTGCCCCATTTCCAGAACCAGTTCGCGGAAGACGTCTTCCTTGCTGGAAAAGTAGATATAGAAGGTGCCGAGCGCCGTTTTTGCATGACGGGTGATGTCGGCGATCGAGGCCGCAGAGAAGCCCTGCGTGCCGATCATCACCTCGGCAGCGCGCAGGATCTGCTCGCGCCGCTCGGCACCTCTCTTGGTTCTGGGATAGGGGTTCGTTGCCATAAAACATGAATACTGATTCATATTTCAATTTGCAAGCGTGTTCGTCCCGGCTGAATGGCCTGGGCGGTTACCCGATCAACGCCGAACGCTCCACGCCAACCAGGCGCACCGGGGCTGAACTCAGCGCAGCGCCGCTTCGATGTTGCCGCCGTCCACGGTGACGACATGAGCCGTTGTCCGCTCGGACTTCGCGAGCGCCACAAATGCATCGCCGACATGATGCGCCTCGACCTCGGCCTTCAGCAGGTTGCCCGCCATGTAGTCGGAAGCGGAAACGCCCCTCGCCTCGGCGCGGGACCTGATGAAATCATCAGTCAGCAGGCCGGAGCGGATCCTGTCGGCATTGACGCCGTTGACCCTGACACCGGATCCACCAAGCTCCAGCGCCAGTTGCCGGACCAGGAAAAAGGTCGCGGCCTTGGGGAGCCCGTAGGCGCCAAAACCCTTGCCCGGATTGACCGCCTGCTTGGAGACGTTGAACAGCATCTGCCCGCCATGGCCTTGCGCGGCGAACACACTCGCAGCAGCCTTTGCCATGGCCAGGTGGGAGAAGAAATTGAGCTCGAAACTCGAGCGAAGTGTTTCGTCATCAAGGTCGAGAAGCATGCCCTGAATGGCGGCGCCGGCGTTGGAGACGAGCACGTCGAGGCCGCCGAAACGCCGCACGATCTCGCTGATTGCCTGCTCGGCTGCGCCTTTCTGTGTCAGGTCCGCAACCACAGCAAGACAGTTCGAACCGATGGAGGCCGCGGCGGCCTTGCAGGCTTCCGGGTTGAAATCGATCAGGGCAATCGCAGCCCCCTCGCGGGCGAAGGCTTTCGCGGCGGCGAGACCTATAGCGCCTGCCCCGCCGGTCACCGCAACGATCTGTCCGGCGAAGGGCTTGGCCGCGGCCTTTGACAGCTTGGCCTGCTCCAGCGACCAGTATTCCATGTCGAACAGATCATCCGGGCCGATCGGGCGAAAGCCGCCGGCTGCCTCGCCCTGGCTCATCACCTCGACGGTCTGTTCGGCGATATCTGCCGCGGCCGATGCGGCTGATGCATCCTTGCCGATGCCGGCAATGCCGACGCCCTCTATCCAGGCCACGCAGGGATGCGGCTCGAGCATGACCTTGCCGCCGCCGACGCGTTTGAATTGCGCGTCGAACATGGCGCGGTAGGCCTCGGCAAACTCCGCCACCTTCGCCTCGATGCCTTCACGTCCCCCGGCAAGATCATCCTTGCCAAGAACCAGCATGCGGCCCTTGGTGCGGATCACGTGATCGGGCGAGGCAACGCCGCGCTGCGCCAGATCTCCAAGATCGGTGCGGTGCAGAAATGCGTTTATTGCCTCGCCACCCCGAACGTCCATCACCACCGGTCGTGGTGATGTATTGTGGTGCTGGCCACGCAAATTTGCGATCGCACCACGCAGCACCGGAAGGTTGGAGGCCGCCGATACGGGGTCGGCAACCTGGCGGATCTTCTTGACGGTGCAATCGAACCTGCGGCCCTGGTTCTTCGCAGCAAACCACTCCTCGACCATGTTGGTGTGCTCGATCACCTTGTCATAGCTCTCCTTCGCCGTCGCACCGAAGGTGAAATGGCCGTGCTTGAGCAGGATCAGCCCTTCGCAGTCGGGATGGGCGTCGAAGGCTTCGGCGGCCTTCTTGGCGAGGGCAAAGCCGGGCATGATGTAGGGCACGACGGCCAACCGGTCGCCAAATATCTCGCGGATCGCCGCTTCGGCGTCCGGCAGGTTTGCCAGCGCCAGGAAGGCCGTGGCATGGGTATGATCGACAAAGGTGTGCGGCAGGAAGGCGTGCAGCAGGGTCTCGACCGACGGGTTGGGCGCAGCCGAGTCAAGCAGGTTGGAGCGCTGCATGTTGACCATGTCCTCATCGGACAGGGCATCGAGCTTGCGCATCTCAAGCAATGGCTCGAGCCGGACCCCGGGCAGGCCCGCCGCCTCGAGCGTGTCGAGATCCCAACCGCTGCCCTTGACGTGCAGCACTTTCTGCATCGCGCCGAACAGGTCCCGGCGCCCGGTCTTGACCGAGGTGTTGCCCCCGCCATGCATGACAAGATCGGGATCGGCGCCTATGATGCGGGAGGAATAGACCCTGAGCGCCAGCGTGCGGTCAGCCGGATCGGCGCCCGCCGCATCGACCCGCGCCTGGGCTTCCTTGTCATTCCACCTGTTTTGCCGCATTACCGTCTCCTGCCCATGTGAACGTGTCGCATTTGACAAAAGTCATTCTCTGTTGTCAAATGTATATATTGGTGATGGATCGAAATGCCTCAGAACTCAACCAGGCGCTCTACCAAACAGATCAGCGGCGAGGATATCGTCGTTGAAACCGCATGGCTTTACTATCATGACGGGCTCAACCAGAGCGAAATTGCCAACCGGCTCTTGGTCTCGCGCGCCACGGTGGTCAACTATCTGCAGGAAGCCCGCGAACGCGGTTACATCCACACCAAGCTCGCGCCCGAGGCTTTCAACACCCATCGCGCCGCGCTGGAATTGCGCGACCGGTTCGGTCTCAAGGCCGCCTATATCCTGCCCGACGGCACCGGCGGCCAGGACGATCACGCGAGCCGCATCATCCGCGGCGCTGCCGACTGGCTGCCAAGCCTGCTTGAACCGGGCGACCGGCTCGGCGTTGCCTGGGGCAAGACGATCTACGATGTCGCCGAGCGCTTGGAACAAACCACCATCGCCGACCTGACGGTGCTGCAGCTGGTCGGCTCGATGGCCACGCCTTATGGCTTTTCCGCCGATGTCTGTTCGTCCAACGTGGCGCGCAAATTCTCCGCCAAATGCATCAACCTGCATGTGCCCGCAATCCTGAGCACCGCTGAAATTGCCGCCACCCTCCGGGCGGAATCGCTCATCTCAAAGCAGCTCGACGCGATCAGCGACTGCAACAAGACGCTGTTCGCCGTGGGATCCTGCAAACCCGACAGCCATGTTGCGTCGAGCGGCGTCGCCACCCAGCAAGAGCTCGAAGACTATATCGCCAACGGCGCGGTCGGCGTGCTCTGCGGCCGGTTCATCGATGCCAAGGGCGACCCGGTCTCCGGCCCGCTCGATGACCGGATGATGGGGATCGAGCTCGAGGAGCTTCGGCACCGTGACATGGGAATCCTGGTCTCGGTCGGCGAAGAGCGGGTGCCGGCGGCCGTTGCCGCCATCAGGGGCGGATACGCCACCCACGTGGTCACCAACCAGAGCTGCGCCGCTGCGATGATGGAACTCGCCTGAGACGGCGGTCGCTAGATCCAGCAAACCTCAGGCGATCCCCAATCAGGCGGCGCTGCGGCGTTCGGGAAACAGACCCAGCAGTCCCTCGCGGCTGGCCTCAGTGACACCGCGCTCGGTGATCAGGCCGGTGACCAAGCGTGCCGGCGTCACGTCGAAGGCGGGATTGCCGCCGGGCGTGCCGTCCGGAGAAATCTGCACCGAGGTGACGCTGCCATCTTCCAGACGGCCAAAGACATGGGTGACCTCGCGGTCATCGCGTTCCTCGATCGGGATTTCGCGAACGCCGTCATCCACCGTCCAGTCGATGGTGCTCGAGGGAAGCGCGACATAGAACGGCACGTTGTTGTCATGGGCGGCGAGCGCCTTGAGATAGGTGCCGATCTTGTTGCAGACATCGCCGGAGGCCGTCGTCCGGTCTGTGCCGACGATGACCATGTCGACCTGGCCATGCTGCATCAGGTGCCCGCCGGCATTGTCGACAATGAGATGATGCGGGATGCCGTGGCTGTTCATTTCCCAGCTGGTGAGCTGGGCGCCCTGGTTGCGCGGACGGGTCTCGTCGACCCAGACATGGATCGGAATGCCTGCGGTTGCCGCGTGATACATCGGCGAGGTGGCCGTGCCCCAGTCCACCGTCGCCAGCCATCCGGCATTGCAGTGGGTGAGGATATTGACCGGCATGCCGGGTTTCTTGGTGGCGGCGATCTTCCGGACGATCTCCAGACCATGAACCCCGATCATGCGGTTGGTCTCGACATCGGCGTTGCAGATCTCTTCGGCTTTGCGGAAGGCGGCGGCCGGACGCTCGCTTTCGGGAAGAGACGAAAGAACACCGCGCATTTCATCGAGCGCCCAGCGCAGGTTGACCGCCGTCGGCCGGGTCTCGTGCAGCCGCTCCCAGGCATTGTCGAGTGCTTCATCTGAAGCGTTGCGCTGCGTCTCGATGGCGACGCCGTAGGCGGCGGTGGCGCCGATCAGCGGCGCACCGCGCACCCACATGTCCCGGATCGCGGTGGCGAATTCATCAAGCGTGTCGAGTGCGACCACCCGGAATTCGTGCGGCAGCCAGCGCTGATCGATGATCATGACCCTGGACTTTTCTCCATCGAACCAGATCGACCGGTAATGCGTATCGCCAACCTTCATTCCTATGCTCCCGTTTCAGCGCGCCGCGCCGCTGCCAGCACGGCATCCATGCCGGTCAGGCGGTTTCTGTTGATGACCAGGAATTGCCCCAGCTTGAGACACTTGGCCTCGCAGCGGGCCTTCAGATCCTCGTCCTCGATGGTGTCGAGTTCGGCCACATGGGCGAGGCCCAAGATACGGCGGTGCATCTCGATGCCGGCGAAGCCAACCAAATCACGGAAGATCTCGCCCAGCAGCTGCTCGGCAGCGCTCTCCGAGGCGAAATGATGTCCCTGGTCCTCGTAGAGCGCCTTCGGGTAGAGGATGCCGGTCCGTTCCGTACGCCACAGGCGCAGGAACTCCTCGCGGAACACCGACCAGGTTTCGTCAATGACCGAGAGGATCCAGTCCTGGAAATCGCGGCAGGCATCGGCGTCGGAGATATGGGCCGGCATGGCGTGGTAGGCCATCAGGTAATTGCCGATCAGCATGCCGATGTCGAAGCCGAACGGCCCGTAGAAGGCAAACTCGGGATCGATGATGCGCGACTGCTCGCCGGTGACCATGATCGAGCCGGCATGAAGATCGCCATGGCACATGGTTTCACCGCGCGAGGTGAATGCGCGCTTCATGTGCTGAACCTCGACCTTCAGCGCCTCGTCCCGGCGCAGGTCGGCGACAATGCCGTCAAGCTGCGGTGTGGTGTGCCGGTTCATCTCAGCATCGTAATAGGGATCGGTGAAGACCAACGACTCGGTAATATCGCACAGCTCGACATTTCCGGCGAAGAGAGCCGCGTCGGCTTTCTTGTCGCCCGCCGTCATTGACAAATCCGACCCGCGAAAGGCGGTGCGCGCAGCAAACAATCCCAAGGTCTGGCCCAACCCCGCAACCTTGCGCCCTTCCATGGTCTGCTGGCGCAAAATAATATGTGGCTGCAGGCGCTCCATGACGATGAGCGCCTGGCTTTCATCAAAATGCAGGACCTGGGGCACGCTGCCTGGATCCCGCGCCTCCTGGCGGATCAATGCATGATACTCGAAGAACGCGCGCTTGAGCGGCAGCGGCCAGCTGTCACCCACCAGGCGCACATAGGGAAGCGCCTGCTTGACGATGACACTGCCAGCGTCACCTTCCACGATGAAGACGAGATTGAGGTTGCCGTCGCCGACTTCCCGCACCGTCCAGGCATCGGCATTGCCGCCGACAGCCTGCTTCATGACGTCGAGTCCACCCAGGCGCTGGCCCAGGGTTTCCGGCGATAAAGGTTTGTAGTCGTTGCTCAAAACCATCCTCCCAAATGACAGTCAAGGCTGCGTATCGTGCAAGCCTAGTGCCCATTTCAATCATTTGTCAATACGTATTGACTTTTGTCATCGCTGCTGTTTTCATCATAGCGGGAGGACAGCATGAACGGAACTCTTTGCGATCTGCGGGGCGTGGACAAGTCGTTCGGGGACAACCGTGTCCTCAAGCAGCTTAACCTGTCGCTGCCCGCCGGATCGGTCACCGTGCTGATGGGCGCGAACGGCGCGGGCAAGTCCACCCTGGTCAAGATTCTGAGCGGCGTACACGCGCTCGATGCCGGCTCGATCACGCTGCTGGGCAAGGATTTCCGCCCGTCAACACCTTCAGAAGCCATCCGCGCCGGCGTCGTTACCGTGCACCAGAACATCAATGACGGGGTGATTCCTGATCTCGATGTCGCCTCCAACCTGCTGATCGACCAGCTCGCCGAGCCGGGCTACGGCTTCTTTCTCAAGCGCCGGCAGAATTATGCCGATGCCGAACGCATAGCCAGCCAGATGGGGCTTGCGCTCAATGTGCGCCAGTCGGTGGCAGAACTCGGCGTCGCCGACCGGCAGCTGATCGCCATTGCGCGGGCCATGGCGCATGATCCGCAGCTGCTCATTCTCGACGAGCCGACATCATCGCTCTCAGCCTCCGAAGCCGAACGCCTGTTCCTTCTCATCGAACGTCTTTCGGCCAAGGGCGTTGCCGTTCTCTACATTTCGCACCGGATGTCGGACATCCGCCGCATCGCCAACCGCATCGTGTCGATGCGCGACGGCGAGATTTCCGGGGTCTTCGAGGGCGAAGAGCTCGACTATGAAGGCGCGGTCAACGCCATGCTCGGCCACCGCATGACCGATGCCGACATCAGCATCGGCGCCCCCGGCAGACGGGTGCTGGAAATCACCGATCTCCGGCTGCTCTCCGGCAGCAAGCCGTTCGATTTCAACCTGAGCGAAAACGAGGTGGTTGCCGTTACCGGCCTGCTCGGCAGCGGCAAGAGCGCCTTCGCCCAGAGCCTGTTCGGACTTGGCCGCCCTGCCGGTGGACAGATCCGGATTGACGGCAAGGATTATGCGCCGGCGAATCCCAAGGCTGCGATAGCGCGGGGTGTGTTCATGTCAGCCAAGGACCGGGCCAACAATGCCGTGGTTGCCGATTTCGACATCACCCGCAACATCACCCTGCCCTTCCTGGCGCGCTACTCGAACCTGTCCTTCATCAAGCGCTCGGACGAGCGTAGCACCGCCAACGAGATGATCGAGGCGCTGTCGATCGTTTGCCAGGGCGAGACCGATTCGATCGGCACGCTGTCGGGCGGCAACCAGCAGAAGGTGATGCTGGCCAGGTGGCTTGCCGAGCAATGCCGGCTGCTGCTGCTCGACGAGCCTTTTCAGGGTGTCGACATTCGCGCCCGCCGCGATATCGGCCGCAAGATCCGCGAAACCGCGAAGAACCGGGCGACACTGGTGTTTGTCTCGGAACTCGACGAGGCGCTGGAAGTCGCCGACCGCATCATCGTCATGACCGAGCATTCGGTCGCGGCGGAATTCAGAAACGAGAACGTGGATCTCAACGAGATTCTCACCGCAGTAACCGGGGCCATGCCGTCAGATGCCGGCAGCGCCGCAAGGACAGCACACGCATGAGCATGAACCAGACCGAGACCTCAAGCGCGGGTTCGCGCGCGCCAAAACCGCAGCCCGGCTCCGGCGGGCTGATCGACATCGCCATCCGTTACGGCTTCCTGGCGCTTCTGGTCGGCCTGGTGATCTTCTTTTCGGTCTTCGCCAACGGTTTCGCCGGACCGCGCAGCGCGGTGTTCATCTTCCAGTCGGTGGCGATCACCGGCATCCTGGCGCTCGGCGTCACCTGCACGCTGGTGGTCGGCGGCTTCGACCTGTCGATCGGCTCAGTCGCCACCTCATCAATGATGCTGGCGGCCTACATGATGGTGGTGCTCGAACAGCCAGCCTTTGTCGCCATCATCGCCTGCCTGGCGATGGGTGCCTTCATTGGCCTGATCAACGGCCTGCTGATCGTCAAGACCAAGGTTCCGGATCTGCTGGCGACGCTCGGCATGATGTTCCTGCTGGTCGGCCTGCAGCGCATTCCGACCGAAGGCCGCTCGATTGCCATGGGTATGACACTGCCCGACGGCTCGACAGCGGAAGGCACGTTCTCGCCGCTGTTCCTGCAGCTTGGACGTCACCGGTTCGATTTTATGCTGGAAAACCTTTTGCCGGCTCCGGTGATATTCCTGGTGGTCATCGGCATCCTGGTCTGGGTGTTCCTCGAGCTCACCCGGCACGGCCGGCTGATGTATGCCATCGGATCGAACGAGCGGGCGGCGAGCCTGACGGGCACCAATGTCAACAACTACAAGATCCTTGCCTACATGATCTCGGGCGTTCTGGCATCGATCGGCGGCATGCTGCTTGCAGCCCGTCTCGGGCGTGGCGACATCGCCTCGGGCACCAATCTGCTGCTCGATGCGGTTGCCGCAGCCCTGATCGGCTTTGCGGTGCTGGGTGCTGCCAAGCCCAATGCCTTCGGCACCGCCATGGGCGCGCTGTTTGTGGGCATCCTGCTGCAGGGCCTGACGATGATGAACGCGCCCTACTACACGCAGGATTTCATCAAGGGCCTGGTGCTGGTCATCGCCCTTGTCTTCACCTTCTCGCTTTCGGCCCGGAAGGCCGGCGGCCACTAAGCAAGACCAATCATTTAACGGAGGAAAACAGCATGAAAATCATACGCAGAAAAGCCCTGGCCCTCTTTGCGGGCCTCGCCGCTGCAGCCGTCACCCTGCCCGCGAGCCTTGCAACGGCTGCAGACATGCCGGCGCCGCTCGACAACCCCGGCGATGTGAAGATCGCGCTGGTGCGCTATCTCTCCACCGGTGACTTCTTTCAGGCCTATCTGTCGGGCGTGGAAAAGCAGGCCGAAGCACTTGGCGTCGATCTCCGGGTCCTCGACAGCCGTCAGGACGCGGCCCTTCAGGCCGACATGGTCGACCAGGCAATTGCATTGGGCGTCGACGGGATCATCATCCAGCACGGCCTGACGGAATCGATGAAGGAAGCCGCCCAGCGCGCGGTGGACGCCGGCATCAAGGTCGTGGCCTTCGACGTCAATGTCGAAAACGACGCGATCCCGCAGATCGAGCAGTCGGATTACCTGCTCGGCAAGCTGGCGCTGGAACAGGCGATCAAGGACAACGGCACCGAATGGAAGGCCGGCTATGTCTACGTGCCCGGCATCGCTCCGCTCGACCGCCGTCACGTCGCATGGGAAGAGGTCAAGGCCGCCAATCCGGGTATCGTGGAAGCCGCCCAGATCGGCACGCTCGACAACCCGATCGCCAACTCGAACGCCAACCAGGCACGCTCGGTGCTGCAGGCAAACCCGGACATCTCGGTGTTCTTCGCTCCCTATGACGAATTCGCCAAGGGCGTGAAGATCGCGGTGGACGAAGCCGGCATGTCGCAGGACATCAAGATCTATTCCGCCGACGTCTCGACCGCCGACATCTCGGCGATGCGCGAGCCTGACAGCGCCTGGGCGGCAACCGTTGCGACCAACCCGGCAGTTGTCGGCGAAGTCTCGGTACGGGCTCTCGCCATCATGCTGACCGGCGGCGAACCCGGTGCCCAGGTGGTGGTGCCGCCAACCCTGATCACGCAGGACTTCCTCATCGAGAACGACATCAAGAACATGGAAGAACTCTCGGCCAAGATGCCGCAATTTGCCCATGCCGATGTCGCGATGACCGACTGGATGCCGCTGCCGGCACGCTGATCCAACATCCCTCCCAGGATGGAAAGGCCGCATCTCCGGATGCGGCCTTTTTTCTGCGCTCACATCGCTTCTTCAAGCCCTCGCCAAACCACACAGGTCAGCGGCTTTCGGCAAGGCCAAAGCCATTTCAGCAGGCTCTCCTTGCGGCAAAAAAATGGGGCCGGTCTTTCAACCGCGCCCCACAGTTTCCAGGACAGACCCCGGTTGTTTCAATCAGGCCGCTATGCTGTCGACGGCGTCGCGCATGGCGCGCACCGCCTCCCCGATCGCCTCGCCGGCGCGCAGCAGGCTGCCGCCGAGCAGGAAGACCACGTCCTCGCCATACATCGAGACCATGTCGCCTGCGCGCTCCACGCTCATGCCGCCGCCGGGGCTCGGCATCATCGGCCGGCCGATGCCGTCGGACGCGCGGCAGGCCTCTGCAATCGACAGGCATTCCTCGACGCTGAAGCCGAAGCGGCCGCCGACATTGGGGAACACCGAAATGTCGGATCCGGCCAGACGCTGGAACACGCCGTACATGATGGCGTGGGAAACACCGGTTTCAGGCGTCAGCACAAAGGGGCCGGTGAAACTCGGATGGGTCATGATCGGCAGATCGAAGGACGGATCGCGCGACAGCGCCTGCACCACGCCAAAGCCCATCAGGCCGGGCATCAGCAGCAGGCCACCGGCGCCCGCCTCCCTGGCCTGGAACGCCTCGTCCACAGGCGAACCGGTGTGGCCGGTCACGTTGACGAAATAGAGCGCCGAGCCGCCGGACCTGGCGTTGGCCTCGGCCACCGCGGCGCTCACCGCCTTCACACGTTCACCGAACGGGGCCATTGTCTGGTTGGCGAGGCCATGGTCGTCCTTGATGATGTCGGCGCCGCCGAGCGTGCAACGGTAGGCGATGTCGGCGAGTTGTCTGACGCTCGAACCCTGCGGCTTGATCACCGGCGAAATCAAGCCTCCCCTTCCGCGTCCCGATCGCGCGCGAACACCTTCGATGCCAAAGCGCGGGCCGGCAAAACGCTCGCGGATCACCCGGCCGGGCTCGAAGCCCGTCACGCGAATATTCTGCTGGATCGAGGAATTGCCGAAGATCACGTTGATCAGCTGGATGATCTCGTCGCCGGCGCTGTCGGGACTGTAGGAGATCTCCGCCTCATAGGTATTGCCGCCAAGATGCCTGACGCTTTCAATCTGGCCGACGATCTCGTCGCTTATGTAGCCCTTAGGCACGATGTCGCCAGGGATCTCGACCGTCTGCTCGAGCGCGATGCCAAGCGCCCGCTGGTCGGCATCCTGCGGATTGTCCGCCAGAAGCCGGTAGCGGACGCGGAAACGGCTGTCGTCCGCCATCCCTACAGCGCCTCCGCCTTGACGGCGGAATGAACCGCGTCGACCCGGGCGCTAGCAAGCGCTTCCTCGTCGATGCCGGTCGAGGCGCCGATGATGCGCTCGATGCCGCGCACCAGCGCACCGGCATCAAGCCCGTAATGCTTCATCAGGTAGGGCTTCGAGCCGCCATGGGCATAGGTGTCGTTGAGACCAAGCCGCACCAGCGGCTTGCCGACGCCGTTGTCGGCCATGATCTCGGCAACCAGAGAGCCGACTCCGCCGGTGATGACGTGGTTTTCGAGCACCACGACGCCCTTGGAGACCGAGCCGATATGATCGAGCAGCGCCTGCTCGTTGAACGGCTTGATGGTGTGGATGTGCAGATGCCGGATCGAGACACCGGCCCTGGACAGCGCGTCGCGGGCACGGAGTGCTTCTTCCGTGGCAATGCCGGAGGTGACCACCAGAACATCGGCGCCCAAGGAAAGTTCGCGCATTTCGCCGACCTTGATCGGGCTGTCGAACAGGCGCGGAACCGAGCCGCGCAGGACGCGGCAATAGACCGGACCGTCGATGGAATCGGCTGCCTCGCAGATGCTCTCGACCTCGGTGGCGTCGCCGGTTTCGAGGATCGACATGTTTGGGATCGACCGCATCACGGCAACATCCTCGATCGCCTGGTGGGTCATGCCGCCGGGCGTGGTTATGCCGGGCAGGAAGCCCATCAGGCGCACCTTGCGGCGCGGATAGGCGACCGAGGCCATGAGCTGGTCGTAGGGCCTGCGGTAGAGGAAGACGCCAAAGGAATGCAGGAACGGGCGGTAGCCAGCAAGGCCTAGCCCTCCGGCAAAGCTCATCATGTTCTGCTCGGCCATGCCCAGCGACAGGAACTGGCCCGGGTGGCGGTCGCGGAAGCCGTCGATCTCGCAGGACGAAGTCAGGTCGGCGGACAGGCACAGCACATCGGGATGCTTGACGGCGTAGGCCTCGAAGGCCGACGCATAGGGGCGATTGACCATCTCAACCATCAGTGCGTCTCCAGTTCAATCGGGTCGATACCAAGCTCGGCGGCGATGGAAGCATTCATTTCGGCGCGCTCCTCCTCGGACTTGAACCGCACATAATGCAGCCGCGGGAAGCGTTTCTGCAGGAAGCTCATGCCCTGTGTGGGCGAGGAGCGGGCCAGGATGATCAGCGGCTGGCCTTCGTGCGGCTCGTTCCTGGCCTGGCGCATGGCGTCGAGATCATGCGCATCGATCTCGACACAGACGGCACCAAAGGCGCGGAACTTGGCGGCGATGTCGCGGACTTCCATCACCGAATCCATGGCGCCGTCGCACTGCTGGTCGTTGACGTCCATCAGCGCCCAGAGATTGTCGATGCCGTGGTGGGCGGCTGCCTGCACCGCTTCCCAGGTCTGGCCCTCCTGGACCTCGCCATCGGACATGAAGACGCAGACCCCACCGCTTTCGCCGCGCCGCTTGCGGCCAAAGGCCAGGCCCGCGCCGGTCGACAGGCCGATGCCGAGGGTTCCGTTGTGGACCTCCATGCCGGGCGAATGCTCGGCGCCGATCATCTCGACCGACGAGCCGTCCTTGTTGAACATCTCAAGCCCTTCGGCATCCATCCGGCCGGTCTCGATCAAAGTCGCATAGGCCACCAGCGCGTAATGCGCGGGCGCAATGAACAGCCGGTCATACTGTGGCTCGAACGGGCCATTGTAGCCGGCGCCGGTGACATAATCCGGATTGTCGGCGGAGGGGACGCCGGCGAAAGGTCTGGGCACTGCCGGCAACACCGGCTCGCCCAGATTCAGGGCCTCGTTATAGAGGAACGCCAGTTGCTCGGCTGCCGAACAGGCCTGGCTGAGATAGCCGCCATTGTTACGCATCGAATGTTCGAACACCCGTCTGCGGATTCCCATGGCTATGTCTTCGGTCGAACGTTTGTTGCGCACATCTGCCTCCCTCATTCATGGCGACAATGTCGCGATAATAGACAAATGTCAACATTGATGGCAAATGTATAAATGGTGCGGTTCCGAGGGCGAAACCCAGAAATGGAAACGCCGGACACCACAGGGTGCCCGGCGTTTCGATCTTGCTCAGAAGAGCCTTGTATCAGCCGCCGACTTCGCCGGAGATGATGTCACCGAAGGTTTCCCAGCGCTCGCCGTTGAACTTCATCAACTGCATCTGCTCGATCGGGAAGTAGTCGGTCTCGGTCGTGTTCATCGTCATGCCGGGCAGGAACAGCGGCAGGGTGACGTCCTTCATGCTGGCAGCCTGCTTGAGCACGTTCTCGCGCGTCAGGTCATCACCCGCCTGATCAAGGATGTGCACCATGGTCTGCGCCACCGAATATCCGTAGGTGGTGAAGCTCGAGAGCTTGTCACCGTCCGGATAATACTTGTCCATGAAGGCGTTCCAGTCCTTGGCGCCCTGGTCGTCCGCCCACTGGGGATCCTGCATGTCCTTGAGATAGGCGGTGGAGATGAGACCGGTGGAAGCTTCCAGTCCGGCAGGCGTGAGAACCGCGCCCACCGAGTTGGAAACGTTGGCGACGATCTGGGTTGCATCCCAGCCAATCTCGTGGGCCTTCTTGATGCCCTGAGCGGCGAATTTCGGCGTCGCGAAACTGACAAAGACATTGGCGCCGGAAGCCTTCAACTTGACAACCTGCGAGTCCACGACCGGCTCGGCAACTTCGTAGGAAGCTTCGGCGACGACCATGTCGGCCTTGTCACCAAGCCCGGTCTTCAGACCATTGAGCAAGTCCTTGCCGAAATCGTCGTTCTGGAACATCACGGCGATCTTCGCATCGGGCATTTCGGAAGCGATCCAGCGACCATAGATGATGCCCTCGCTCTGGTAGTTGGGCTGCCAGCCCATCGTCCACGGGGCTTCTCCCGGATTGCCGAACTTGGTGGCTCCGGTGGCAACGAGAAGCTGCGGCACCTTCTTCATGTTCATGTACTTCTCGATCGCCGAGTTCGACGGCGTTCCGAGCGACTGGAAGATCAGCAGAACCTCGTCGCTCTCGACGAGCTTGCGTGCCTGCTCCACCGCCTTGGGCGGCGAGTAGCCATCATCATAGGACAGGAAATTGACCGTGCGTCCGTTGATGCCGCCTTCTTCATTGACCTTGTCGAAATAGGCGGAAATCGTCTTGGCGATGGTCGAGTAGGCCGAAGCCGGCCCGCTGTAGGGCGCAATGTTGCCGATCGTGATTTCCGTATCGGTCACGCCAGGCATGTCTGCCGCCTGGCTGAGTGCCGGAAGTGACAGCCCGGCGCTCAAGACAAGCCCCGCGCCCACAAATTTGAGCATGTTACGTCGTTTGTGCATGGTTTCCTCCCTTTAAGGTTGCACTACCTATTCATACTCCGCTTGGACAACGCTGTCAGCGCCGCCTTCAACAGGCCTCCCAGCCCGGTTGGTATTGCGTACATCATGAGGATCATGATGAGGCCGTAGACGGCGCCTGACAGGCCCTTGGACAGTTCCTCGGCGATATTGGGCACGAACATGATGAAGGCCCCGCCGAACAGCGCGCCGGGCAGCCAGCCGACGCCGCCGACCACAAGCCCAACGACAAGGGCCACGGAGAGCGTGAATGTAAATGAATCAGGCGAGATGTACTGGACAACGATGGCGCCGAGCGCACCGGCGACACCGGTGTAAAGCGCACTGACACCGAAGGCCAGGGATTTGAAAAGCGGCGTGTTCACGCCCATCGATCCCGCCGCAATCGGATTGTCGCGGATCGCCATCAGGGCGCGACCGGTCCGGCTGCCGACAAGATTCCTGGCGCAGACATAGGCCAGCAGACCGATGGCGAAAGTCAGGAAGTAAAGCCACTGATCAGGGTTGAGGGGCAACCCGAACGGCGCGTCAGGCTTGGAGATCACGATCCCCATGACACCGCTTGTCCAGTGCTCGAAAGGCGACAGCTTGAAGAGTTGCGGGGTGACGACGGCAAGCGCAAATGTCGCCAGCGCCAGATAGACACCTTCCAGACGCAACGCAGGCAGCCCGAACAGGAAGCCGACAACGAAGCAGATGATGCCGGCCACCGGCAGGGTCCACAGGTAGCCGATACCGAACTGGTCCATCATGATGGCGGCAGTATAGGCCCCGACGGCATAGAATGCGCCATGGCCCAGCGAGAACTGGCCGTTGATGCCGGTGAGGATATTGAGCCCGAGGATCGCGATCGCGTAGATCATCATCATCGTCAGCTGGAAGATCAGGAAGTTTCCGGACAGGAAGGGCGCGGCAATTCCGATCGCGAGCAGGATGACGCCGGCCGTCCGCATGATCTTCGCGTTGCTTGTGGCCGCGGCGGGTTGAGGCAGGCTCACACCCTGCTTGGCCGGAGCCTGGCCGTCGGCGGTGGTCGTGGTGTTTGCGGACATCTATCAGACCCTCTGTACGACGGTGCGGCCAAACAGGCCTGTGGGCTTGAACACCAGAACGGTGACGATCAGGAACAGCGCGATCGGCAATTTCAGTTCGCCACCGATCTCCGGGATGTAGGTGCCGGCGAGGTTCTCGATGATACCGACCATGAAGCCGCCAAAAACAGCACCGGTCGGGCTGGTCAACCCGCCAAGCACCGCGCCTGCAAAGCCGTAGAGCAGGATCGACAGCATCATGTTGGGTTCAAGAAAGACGATGGGCGCTATCAGAATGCCGGCGACAGCGCCAATCGCCGCCGCCATGCCCCAGCCGAGCGCGATCATCCAGCCGACCCGGATACCGACCAGGCGGGCCGATGCGGGATTTTCGGCGGCGGCGCGCATGGCGAGGCCGACCCGTGTGTACTGGAAAAACAGGAACAGCATCACAAGCACTGTCATGGTGACCGCGATCATGCCGATCTGGTGATTGCTGATCAGGCCGCCGAACTGCGAGCCTTCCCCGAAGGGGCTCGGGAACGGCTTGATGGTGAAGTCCCAGATGAACCCGGCAAGGCTGTTGATGATGGCAAAGAGGCCGATGAAGACGACGATGTGGCTGAGCACCGGGGCGTCTCCGAGAGGCCGGATCACGAGCCGCTCGATGGCGACGCCGCCAGCAAAGGAAACGACCACTGTCAGCGGAATCACCAGCCAGTAGGGCACGCCCCAGGCCAGCATCTGCCAGGCGATGAAGGTGGAGAACATCGCCATTTCGCCCTGGGCAAAATTGAGGTGGTGAATGGCCTGATAGATCATTACCACGGCGAGTGCCATGCAGGCATAGATTCCGCCGGTGGCGATGCCGGTGATCAGTTGCTGTGCGAGAAGCTCCATCGTTTCCCCCTCAATAGCCGAGATAGGCGGCGCGGATTGTTTCGTTGTCGCGGATTTCCGCGGCGGTACCCGACATCACGATGCCGCCGGTTTCAAGGACGAAGGCGGTGTCGGCCAGTTCGAGAACCACACCGGCGTTCTGCTCGACGATCAGCATGGCGACATCCTCCTCCTCGTTGACCTTGCGCAGGATCGAGAACATTTCCTGGACGATCATCGGGGCCAGACCAAAGGAGGGCTCGTCCAGAAGCATCAGGCGCGGCCGGAGCATCAGCGCCCGGGCGATAGCCAGCATCTGCTGCTCGCCGCCTGACAGGGTGCCTGCCTGCTGGGCGCGGCGTTCGCGAAGCCGCGGAAACCAGTGATAGACCTGCTCCATGTCACGCGCGATCTCGGCCCGGGAGCTGCGCGTCATGGCCCCGCATTCGAGGTTTTCTTCGGTGGTCAGGCCGGTAAAGGTGCCGCGGCCCTCGGGAACATGCGCCACACCCATGCGGACGATTTCCTCGGTCGCCTTGCTGCCGATATCATTGCCGTCATAGCGGATGGTGCCGGATCGCTTGATCATGCCACACAGGGCACGGAGCGTCGTGGTCTTGCCGGCGCCATTGGCACCCAGAAGCGTCGAGATACCGCCCTTCTCGACGGAGAAATCAAGACCGTGCAAGACCCGGAAATCGCCATAGGAGGCGTGAAGGCCGGTGACTTCGAGTAACTTGCTCATTCGGACTGGCCTCCCAGATATGCGGCAATCACGTCAGGATTTTGCTGAACCTCGGCCGGCGTGCCCTCGGCAATCTTGCGGCCGAAGCTGAGGACAACGACCTTGTCCGATATCGACATCACCAGGCCCATGTGATGTTCGACCAGCAGGACGGTGACACCGCGATCATCGCGGATGTGCTGGATGAGGCGGCCAAGCTCGCCCACCTCGTCATGATTGAGACCGCCGGCCGGTTCGTCGAGCAACAGCACGCCGGGACGGGCGGCAAGCGCGCGGGCAATCTCAACCCGCTTGCGGGTTCCGAACGGCAAGCCGTCCACCGGAAGATCTGCGACGCTGCCCAGTTCGAGATACTCGATCAGTTCGCTGACAGTGGCGTCGACCTCGGCCTCCTGGCGGCGAACCCAAGGCAGGCGCAGCGCATCGGAGAAGAAATCGCTGCGGCTGTTGGCATGGGCGCCGACGCGGATATTGTCACGCACGGACATGCGCTGGAACAGCGCCACATTCTGGAACGAGCGGCCGATGCCGACCGCTGGCATCTCGTGCGCTTTCTTTGCCAAGACCGATTTGCCATCATAGAGAATGTCACCCGATGCCGGGGTGTAAAGCCGGCTGAGGCAGTTGAACAGCGTGGTCTTGCCCGCTCCATTGGGGCCGATCAGACCCAGAATCTGCCCCTTGTGCAGCTCGAAGGCGATGCCGTCCAGCGCCACGATTCCGCCAAATCGCACGACGACGTCGCGCACGGCAAGTTGGGGTGGCGAACTGACGGGTTGAGCTTGCATCAGGGACCTCCATGCTCCGGTCTGTTTTCATGCATGCCAGCAGTTCGTGCCGCGGGCATCCAGTTGTGATCCGGCCGAAGCGGCCGTTTTCCGTTCAGGGCATCATCGACAACGCGGACGAGTGACGCCATCACCGGACCGACCTCGTTGTAGAGGCGTTCAGGCGGGAAATGATGGGGTGGCGCACCGCAATTGAAGGCGTAGGTTCCCGATCCGTCGGCAGCGACCAGGGGCGCGCCTGCGGCGTAGATGTCGGGCCGCCACTCACCGGTGGAAACGACAAAGCCGAACTGCTCGTAATCAGCCATGGCCTTGTCCATGGTCTTGCGCATCAGCATGCCCTTTTCGGGATGCTTCTCGACGGCGGCGAGCACATGCTCCTCGCGTTCCGCTTCGGGCAAGGTGACGAGCAGCGCGCGGCCCATGGCGGTTTCGACCAGCGGGATGCGCGAACCGATTTCGAGCTGCACGGTAAATGTCGCGGAGCCGCGAGAAATTCCGACGTAAAGTGCCTTGTTGCGATCGAGCACACCAAGCGCAACCGGCGCCGCAAGCACTTCCGCGGCCTGGTCCATGAAGTCGCGGGCGACGTGACGAATGCCGAGATTGGCGAGCGCCGCATAACCCAGCGTGATGGTGCCGGGAGCAAGCTGGTATTTGCCGAGCCTCGGGATCTGCATCAGATAGCCGAGTTCGCACAGCGTATAAGTAAGGCGGGTCACGGTCGGCTTGGGCAGTCCGGTGCGCTCCGCAATCTCCTGATTGCTCAGAAATCCGTCGCGTGGATGGAAGCAGCGCAGCACTTCAAGCCCCCGCGCAAGCGCGGTCACGAACTTGCGGTTGCCGTCGTGGCCAAGGCTCGATTTTTCAGCGACAACGCCGTCAGCGTTGCCACGTGCATTGGCTGTCATGCAGCCGCTCCTCCCTTTGTTGACAAACAATCCATCACATTCTAGCAGAGAGGTCAAATAATAAAATTGAATTTCGCACTGCGAAACTGGGAGGTTGTTTGCGGACGATGGAGGAGGCCAGATCCGTACATGAAACGACCGGCGGGAGCCCTGAAACGGCCCTGCCCGAGTGGTCGAGCCATGCCGCCTTCAGGCCGGTGGCCGAGCTGGACCGCGCTGCACGCCGGACAGAGGTCGCAACCGACGAAGGCTTTGCGGTCTGGCGCGAATGGGGCTCGGGCCCGGCGCTGGTGATGCTGCATGGCGGCGCCGGATCGTGGAGCCATTTCTTCCGTCAGATCAGCTTCCTTGCACAGGATTACCGGGTGATTGTGCCAGACCTTCCGGGTTTTGGCGATTCGGCCGATTGCAACCGCGACGCTGATCCGCACCGGATGGCCCGCATTCTTGTCGCCGGGATCGACCGGCTGATCGGGGCCGAGCGGTTCTACCAGGTCGGGTTCTCCTATGGCGGCATCATCGGCAGCTTCGTGTCACGCCTGGTCGGGCCGAGGATTGGCGGCTTCGTGATCGTCGGCGGTGTCGGCTTCGAGGCGCGGCGGCATGATGTGACGCTGTCGAGCTGGCGTCACATTCCGGATGCCGGGCAGCGCCGCGCCATCCACAGGGACAATTTGCTGGCAATCATGATCGCCGACCCGGCGCGGATCGATGATACGGCCATCCTGATCCAGCAATCCAATGCCGAGCGTTCGCGTCACGACACCCGCCCGACAGCCCGGACCAAGCCGCTGACCGCAAATCTCGATGCAAGCCGGGTCCCGCTGGCGACCATCTGGGGCGGCCACGACCAGCTCGCCGCGCCCTATTTTGAGGAACGTCGCGCATGGCTTCTGGTGCGCGATCCGGAAGCATCGTTCAAGCTTGTTGACGATGCCGGTCACTGGGTTCAGTACGAAGCCGCAGACGCGTTCAATGCGGCATTGACAGATTGCCTCCGCTCGTTTGCACAACGGGCGGACAAATGAATTCATTTCTGGGAGGAAAACATGGCTGGTGATGTAACTTACTCGGTGGACGGGGCTGTCGCGGTGGTCACGATCAACAATCCACCGGTGAATGCCTTCGGCTTTGATGTCAGGCACGGCGTGATCGAGGCCATGAACCGGGCCGAGGCCGATCCGGACGTCACCTGCGTCGTGCTGACCGGCGGCGGCCGGACCTTCAGCGGCGGCGCCGACATCACCGAGTTCGGCAAGACGCCGCGCGAACCGTCGCTGCCCGACGTCAACACGCGCTGCGAAACCATGAGCAAGCCGGTGGTCGCGGCGATCCACGGCTTTGCCTTCGGCGGCGGGCTTGAGGTCTCCTTGTCCTGCCATGGCCGGATCGCCACCGCGGACGCCAAGCTGGCGCTTCCCGAAGTCAAGCTCGGCCTGATCCCCGGCGCCGGCGGGACCCAGCGGCTGCCGCGGCTGATCGGGCCCGAAGCAGCTCTCGACGTGATTGTGCCGGGCAACCCGGTTGGCGCCAAGAAGGCGCTTGAGGTCGGCATTCTCGACCGCGTCGCGGGCGAAGACCTTCTGGCCGATGCCAAGGCCTTTGCGCTTGAACTTGCGGCAGCGGACGAAAAACCCTCGGCGCTGCGCGACCGCGAAGACAGGCTTGAAGCCGCGCGCCGCGACCCTTCGGCGCTTGATGCTCACGCCGCGACCCTGACCAAGAAAGCCCGCGGGCTCGAAGCTCCGCTTGCCTGTGTCCGCGCCGTGCGCATGGCGCTCGACACGCCGTTCGACGAGGCGCTGGCCAAGGAACGCGAAATCTTCATCGAGCTGATGAACGGCGACCAGTCGAAGGCGCAGCGGCACCTGTTCTTTGCAGAGCGGGAGGCCAACAAGATCCCGGGCATCGACCGCGACGTGCGGCCGCGCAAGGTCAGCAAGGCCGCGGTGATAGGCGCCGGCACGATGGGCGGCGGCATCGCCATGGCGCTTGCCAATGGCGGCGTCCCGGTGACCATCCTGGAAATGAACCAGGAAGCGATCGACCGCGGCATGGCGGTGATCCAGCGCAATTACGACACCTCGGTCAAGCGCGGCTCGATCTCCGCCGAGGAGCGCGACCGGCGGCTGGGGCGGCTGAGCACTACGACGGACTACAACGACATTGCCGATGCCGATCTGGTCATCGAGGCGGTGTTCGAGGAGATGTCGGTCAAGAAGGTGGTGTTCGGCAAGCTTGACGAGGTGATGAAGCCCGGCGCCATCCTCGCGTCCAACACCTCTTATCTCGATGTCGACGACATTGCCCAGATGACCAAGCGTCCGGCGGACGTGCTGGGGATGCATTTCTTCTCCCCGGCCAACGTGATGAAACTGCTCGAGATCGTGCGTGGCAAGGAGACTTCGCCGGACGTGATCGCCACCGCGCTGGCGCTGGGCAAGCAGATCGGCAAGGTGCCGGTGGTCGTCGGCGTCTGCCACGGCTTTGTCGGCAACCGCATGCTGTCGTCACGCTCGGCGGAGAACGAATCGCTGCTGCTGGAAGGCGCCTCGCCGGCCGACGTCGACAAGGCGTTCCTCGATTTCGGCTTCTCGATGGGGCCGTTCGCGATGGGCGATCTCGCAGGTCTCGATATCGGCTGGCGGACCCGCAAGTCGCTTGGCCAGACCGCTGCGATCGGTGACGCGCTCTGCGAAGCGGGACGTTTCGGCCAGAAGACCGGCAAGGGATTTTACAGCTACGAGGACGGGCCGCGCGATGCGAAGCCCGATCCCTGGGTCGACGCGCTGATTGCGGAAAAGGCCAAGGAACTCGGCGTCAACCGGCGCAACATCAGCGCAGACGAGATCGTTGAGCGGACGATCTACCCGATGATCAACGAGGGCGCCAGGATCCTCGAAGAAGGTATCGCGCTCCGGCCGTCCGACATCGACATCGTCTGGATCAACGGCTACGCCTTCCCGATCGGCAAGGGCGGGCCGATGTTCTGGGCGGAGCAGGCTGGCCTTGAGCACATCGTCGAGCGGCTTGAATTCTGGCATGGCAAGACCGGCAATCCGGTGTTCGAACCTGCGGCACTGTTGCGCAAG
Source organism: Parahoeflea alexandrii (assembly GCF_024105735.1). Lineage (GTDB taxonomy): Bacteria > Pseudomonadota > Alphaproteobacteria > Rhizobiales > Rhizobiaceae > Hoeflea > Hoeflea alexandrii. The sequence goes on from NZ_JAAAML010000004.1 coordinate 331,865, forward strand.
GCGGCGAAGGAAGGCAGTTCGCTGGCATCCGCGATGGCCGGCAAGGACGATGTCGCATGACCGCCGGGCGGCATGCCTGGGAGGCTTCCTACCCGGACAACATGCGGTGGAATGCCCCGATCGTGACAGGCAGCCTTCCGGCGCTGCTTGAAGCCGCCGTTGCGGAATGTCCCGAGCGGAGCCTGCTGGAGTTTCGCGGCTGGTCGATGAGCTACAGCCAACTGCGCGATGAAGCGGAAGCCTTCGCCGCGGCGCTGCTGGCGGCGGGCCTTGCTAAGGACCAGACCGTGGCGCTGTTCCTGCCGAACACGCCCTGGCATCCGGTTGCCTTTTTCGGAACGTTGAAATCCTGCGCGCGGCTGGCGCATCTGTCGCCGCTGGATGCGCCGCGCGAACTGGCGCACAAGCTCACTGATTCAGGCGCGCGCACCATCGTGACGACCAATATCGGGGGCATGCTCGCAGGCGCGATCAAGTTGATGGAGGCGGGTCTCGCCGACCGGGTCATCGTTGGAGACGACAGCCGATTCGGGGGCGACAATCCGGCGCGGGAAGAGATCCCCGCGCGCGATGACGTGATCCGGTTCGACGCATTCTGCGCGAGCGGAGCAGCGCCCGGCGCATGGCCGGCAATCCGCGAAGACGATATCGCCTTGCTACAGTACACGGGCGGGACGACCGGACCGGCAAAGGGGGCGATGCTGACCCATGCCAACCTGACCGCGGCGGTCTCGAGCTACGACATCTGGTTCGAAGCACTCTACGGCGATCCGGAAGAGGGTGAGAAGGTTCTTTGCGTTCTGCCGCTGTTTCATATCTACGCGCTGACCACGATCCTGCTTCTGGGGATCAGGCGACGGGCCGAGATCGTGCTGCACATGCGGTTCGATGCGACCCAGGTGCTCAACGACATCCAGGCCAAGAAGATCACCACGTTCCCCGGCGTGCCGACGATGTGGATCGCGCTGGCCAATCACCCGGACCTGATGAAGACCGACCTCTCCTCGCTTGTGCGCTGCTCTTCCGGTGGCGCGCCGCTGCCGGTGGAAGTCGGTCAGCGGTTCGAAGGCCTGACCGGCCAGCGGCTCGCCGGCGGATGGGGCATGACCGAAACCTCGCCGGCAGGCACCAACCTGCTGCCGTTCGGCGAAGCCAAGCCCGGATCAATCGGCATGCCCTTGCCCGGCGTCGAATTGCAAGTGGTCGATCTCGACGATCCGCACCGGATCTTGGCCGTCGGCGAAGTCGGCGAACTCCGGGTGCGCGGCAAGAACGTGACGGCGGGCTACTGGAACAAGCCGGAAGAAAACAAGGTCGCGTTTGCCGACGGTTTCTTCCTCACCGGCGATGTTGGCTACATGGCGCCAGACGGCTATTTCTATATCGTCGACCGCAAGAAGGACATGATCATCTCGGGCGGCTTCAACGTCTATCCGCAGATGATCGAACAGGCGATCTACGAGCACCCGGCGGTGGGCGAATGCATCGTGCTGGGCATTGCGGACGAGTATCGCGGCGAGGCTGCGAAGGCTTTCGTCACGCTCAAACCGGGTGCCGAGCCGTTCTCGCTCGAAGAGCTGGTCACGTTTCTGCAGGACCGCCTCGGACGTCACGAACTGCCCGCGGCGCTGGAATTCCGGGACGAACTTCCCAAGACATCGGTCGGCAAGCTGTCGCGCAAGGAACTGCGCGACCTCGAAAGAGAAAAAGCCACACCCGGCCAGGCAGCCAAATCATCAGACACTCCAAAGTGAAGGAAACCGCAATGCAGGATGCAGTCATCGTATCAACCGCCCGCACACCGATCGGCAAGGCCTATCGCGGCGGACTGAACGACACCGACGGCGCCACACTCGGCGCACACGCGATCAAGCATGCCGTCGAGCGTGCGGGCATCGAGCCCGGCGAGGTCGAAGACGTGATCATGGGCTGCGCCCTGCAGCAGGGCGCCACCGGCGGCAATGTCGCCCGCCAGGCGCTGGTGCGTGCCGGCCTTCCCGTCACGGTCTCGGGATCGACGATCGACCGGCAGTGTTCGTCGGGACTGCAGGCCATTGCAGTGGCCTCGCGCTCGATCCAGCTCGACGGTGTGCCGATCGCCATTGGCGGCGGGCTTGAATCGGTCAGCCTGGTGCAGAACGAGCACATGAACAATTTCCATCGCCAGGACCGCTGGCTGATGCAAAACAAGCCCGACATCTACATGCCGATGATCGATACCGCCGAGACCGTCGGCAAGCGCTACGGCATCAGCCGTGAGGCACAGGATATCTATGCGCTCGAAAGCCAGAGGCGGACGGCTGCGGCAATGGAGGCGGGCCGATTCGACGCGGAGATCGTGCCGATCACCACGACGATGGGCGTGATGAACAAGGAGACCAAGGAAGTCTCCTACAAGGAAGTGACGATCGCCGCCGATGAAGGTCCGCGGCCGCAGACGACACTTGAAGGACTGGCCGGCCTTACGCCGGTGCGCGGCGAAGGCGCGCTGATTACCGCCGGCAACGCCAGCCAGCTGTCGGACGGGGCTTCGGCCTGCGTTGTGATGAACGCCAAGCTCGCCGAAAAACGCGGGCTGCAACCGCTTGGCGCACTTCGCGGTTTCGCCGTCGCCGGCACCGAGCCCGACGAGATGGGCATCGGCCCGGTCTTCGCCATTCCGCGGCTGCTCGAGCGCAACGGCCTGAAGATCGACGATATCGGCATCTGGGAACTCAACGAGGCCTTTGCCGTCCAGGTGATCTACTGCCGCGACAAGCTCGGCATCGATCCCGACAAGCTCAACGTCAACGGCGGCAGCATTGCGGTGGGTCATCCCTACGGCATGACCGGTGCCCGGCTTTCCGGCCACGTGCTGATTGAAGGCAAGCGCCGGGGTGCCAAATACGGTGTTGTGACAATGTGCGTTGGCGGCGGCATGGGTGCTGCCGGCCTTTTCGAAATCTTTTGAGGACGTTGAACCATGGATCTGAGATTCACAGAAGACGAGCTGGCTTTCCGCGACGAGGTTAGGACATTTTTCCGGGAAGCCCTGCCGCCAAGCATCCGCGAGAACATTGTCGCGGGCCATCACACCAGCAAGGAAGAACTGGTCACCTGGACCCGGATCCTGCACGACAAGGGCTGGGCCGTGCCGCATTGGCCGGTCGAGCATGGCGGCACCGGCTGGAGCCCGATCAAGCAGTACATCTATCTTGAGGAAATGAGCCAGACACCGGCGCCGGCGCCGCTTGCCTTCGGCGTCAACATGGTGGGTCCGGTGATCTACACCTTCGGCAACGAGGCGCAGAAGAGCCGCTTCCTGCCTAGGATCGCATCACTTGAGGACTGGTGGTGTCAGGGCTTCTCCGAGCCGGGCTCGGGCTCGGACCTGGCCTCGCTGAAGACACGCGCCGTGCGTGACGGTGACGAGTATGTCGTCAACGGCCAGAAGACGTGGACGACGCTCGCCCAGTATGCCGACTGGATCTTCTGCCTGGTGCGGACCGATCCGGATGCGCGCAAACAGTCCGGCATCTCGTTCCTGCTGATCGACATGAAGAGCCCGGGCATCACAGTACGTCCGATCCAGACGATCGATGGCGGCGTTGAGGTCAACGAGGTGTTCTTCGACGATGTCCGGGTTCCGGTCGAAAATCTCGTCGGGGAAGAGAACAAGGGCTGGAACTATGCCAAGTTCCTGCTTGGCAACGAGCGTGTCAACATCGCCCGCGTCGGTGTCTCCAAGGAACGTATCCGCAGGATCAAGGAACTCGCCGCCCAACAGCGGGTCGGCGGCGAACGGATGATCGACCAGGCAGAGTTCCGCGAGAAGGTGGCCGCGGTTGAAGTGCGGCTGAAGGCGCTGGAGATGACCCAGCTTCGGGTGCTTGCCGGCGAGGCAAAGCGCGAGAAAGGTACGCAGGATCCGGCCAGTTCGATCCTGAAGATCAAGGGATCGGAGATCCAGCAGGCAACGACGGAGTTGCTGATGGACGTCGTTGGCCCCTACGCCATGCCCTACATTCCGGAAGACGAGATCGACGGGCGCAACGAGCCGTCGATCGGACCTGACTGGGCTTCGACGATCGCGCCTGCCTATTTCAACACGCGCAAGGTGTCGATCTACGGCGGCTCCAACGAGATCCAGAAGAACATCATCGCCAAGGCCATTCTCGGCCTCTAGCACGGGACAGCATTCAGGGCCTGGAAACGGGCCCGCAATTCGGCGCCGGCGCGACCGGCCTGTCGGGAGAACACCAAGATGGATTTTGACCTTTCCGAAGAACAGACCATGCTGAAGGACAGCGTGGAGCGCCTGCTCAAGGACCAGTACGGTTTCGAGGCGCGCGGCAAGTATCGCGCCGGTGACACCGGCTTCAGCGAGAAGATGTGGAACCAGTATGCCGAACTGGGGCTGCTGGCGCTGCCGTTCGCGGAGGAAGACGGTGGTATCGGCGGCGGCGCCACCGAAACCATGATCGTCATGGAGGCGTTCGGAAAGGCGCTGATCCTGGAGCCGTTCTTTGCCAGCGTGATCCTCGCCGGCGGGGTGCTGCGCCACGCCGGTAATGGCGAGCAGAAATCGGCGCTCATCCCGGGCATTGCCGACGGCAGCCTCACGATGGCGCTGGCCTGCGCAGAGCCCCAGGGGCGCTATGATTTGTTCGACGTCGAAACATCTGCGAGGAAGAATGGCGACGGCTGGGTGATCGACGGCAAGAAGGCGCTGGTGCTGCATGGCGACAGCGTCGGCAAGCTCATCGTCTCGGCGCGGACGTCGGGGGGGGCACGCGATGAAGACGGGATCTCGCTGTTCATCGTCGATGCGGGTGCCGACGGGGTCTCGCGCCATGGCTATCCGACCCAGGACGGGCTGCGCGCCGCCGAAATCACGCTGCAATCGGTCAAGGTTGGCGCGGATGCGCTGATCGGCAGCGAGGGCAGCGCCTGGCCGGTAATTTCGCGTGTCGCCGACGAAGCCGTTGCAGCACTCTGCGCCGAGGCCGTGGGATGCTTCGAGAAGATGCACGAGCTGACGCTCGAGTACCTGAAGACCCGCAGCCAGTTCGGCACCACCATCGGCTCTTTCCAGGCGTTGCAGCACCGCGCGGTCGACATGTTCGTCGAACTCGAACAGTCACGCTCGATGACCATGTATGCCAGCATGCTGGCGACCGGCGACGACGCGGTGGAACGGGCCAGGGCGGTTTCGGCGGCCAAGGTGCAGATCGGCGAATCCGCCAAGATCATCGGCCGCGAGGCGATCCAGCTGCATGGCGGTGTCGGCATGACGATGGAATATGCGATCGGCCACTACTTCAAGCGGACCACGATGATCGACATCCTGTTCGGGGACGCCAACCATCACCTCAAGCGCCTCGCCCAGATGGATGGCCTGATCCGCGAAGATGCCTGACCCCTTGGAGAGAACCGCGCCATGACCCCTGCACTGCCCTACTCGCTTGACGGCAAGGTTGCCGTCATCACCGGATCGAGCCGCGGCATCGGTCGCGCCACGGCCGAAACCATGGCCGGGCTCGGTGCAAAGGTGGTGATCTCCAGCCGGACGGCAGATGCCTGCGAACCGGTGGCCGAAGCCATCCGCGCCGAAGGCGGCGAAGCGGCGGTGATCGCCTGCAACATTTCGCGAAAGGACGAGGTCGAAGGCCTGATAGCCGGCACGGAGAAACTCTATGGCGCGCCGGACATCCTGGTCTGCAACGCCGCGGTGAACCCGGCCTACGGGCCGCTTGCGGACCTTTCGGACGAGGCCTTCGACAAGATCATGGGCTCGAACGTCAAGAGCAACCTGTGGCTCTGCAACCGCGTGATCCCGGCGATGAAGGAAAAAGGCGGCGGCGCCATTGTCATCATCTCGTCGATCGCAGGGATGCAGGGCAACGCGGTGATCGGCGGCTACGGAATATCCAAGGCCGCGGACTTTGCGCTGGCGCGCAATCTTGCCGTCGAGCACGGCGGCGACAATGTTCGCGTCAATTGCATCGCCCCCGGCCTGGTGAAGACCGATTTTGCCCGCGCGCTATGGGAGGACGAAGAGATGCTCAAGAAGCGCACCAGAACCACGCCGCTCAGGCGGATCGGCCTGCCCGAGGAAATCGGCCCGGTGGCAGCCTTTCTCGCCTCTCCGGCGGCAAGCTTCATCACCGGGCAGGTCATCGTCGCCGATGGCGGCGTGACCATCGCCTGATTGAGGCCAAGGTGATCTGTTTGTTTCGATCCGGACCACACCATCAATCACACATTCACGGCATCGCCGCAGCTGGTCATCATTGACCCGGCGTGCTGCAGCAAGGCCCATCAAAATGGAGAAATACCATGTCTGACCAAATGCAGAGGATTGTCCTGGCCAAGCGCCCGGAAGGCCAGCCAGGACCGGACAATTTCCGTCTGGAAACAGTGGCTGTTCCATCGCCGGGTGACGGCGAGGTGCTGCTCAGGGTGCTCTACATGTCGCTCGATCCCTACATGCGCGGGCGCATGGACGATGCGAAGTCCTACTCCACGCCGGTGGCAATCGACGAGCAGATGGGTGGCGGCGCGGTTGGCGAAGTCATCGAAAGCCGCTCTCCGCACTTCAAGTCAGGCGACATCGCCATGGGCATGTTCGGCTGGGGGACACACGGCATCGTCAAGGCCAGAGAACTGCGCAAGATCGATCCCGATGTTGCACCTGACTCGACATCGCTCGGGGTGCTCGGCATGCCGGGATTTACCGGCTGGTACGGTTTCAACGTGATCGGCCAACCCAAGGCGGGCGAAACGCTGGTCGTCGGTGCCGCCACCGGCCCGGTCGGCTCGATGGTCGGGCAACTGGCGAAACAGAAGGGCCTGCGCGCCATCGGCGTTGCCGGCGGGGCGGACAAATGCGCCTATGCGGTGGAAGAACTGGGATTCGACGCCTGTATCGACCACCGCGCGGCGAGCGACGCCAAGGGTCTGCGCAAGTCGCTTTCAGAGGCCTGTCCTGATGGTATCGACATCTATTTCGAGAACGTCGCCGGGATGACACTGGAGGCGGTGCTGCCAATGATGAATGTCGGCGGACGGATCCCGCTTTGCGGCATGATCGCCTGGTACAATGCAGGCGCCCTTGGCGCCGGAGAAACGGCGGGGCCGGACCGGCTGCCGAAGGCCTGGCGGACGATCCTCGTCAACCGGCTGACCGTGGGCGGTTTCATCATCTCGGATCATTTCGACCGCTTCGGCGACTTCCTCGCCGAGGTCGGACCACTCGTTGGCAGCGGCAAGATCGTCTATCGCGAAGATGTCTCCGAAGGGCTGGAGAACGCACCAGCGGCCTTCATCCGCATGCTCGGGGGCAAGAATTTCGGCAAGACGCTGGTCAAGGTCGCCTGACCGGTGCGGGGTCCTCCCTTCACACGAAAACCCCGCCCGGATGTGCACCAGCCTCCGGGCGGTTTCAATGTGGGGCCGAAGCTGAAAGCAGGTTGAGCACAAGCACACCGGCAACGATCAGGGCAATGCCGAGATAGGCGAACAGGTCCAGTTTCTGGCCAAACAGCACGATGCCGATGAGCGTGACCATCGCCACTCCGGCGCCGGCCCAAACGGCATAGGCAATGCCGACCGGAATGGTCTTGAGAACGATCGCCAGGAAATAGAACGAAATGGCGTAACCGACCACGGAGATGCCGCCATATCCCCACCTGGTAAACCCTTCGGAGGCTTTGAGCGCCGTGGTGGCGATGACCTCGCCGGTGATCGCGATGCCGAGAAACAGCCATGGCATGTCACTGCCCTCCTTCGTGGGGACGAGAGGACGTCCTCGCCCCGGTTGCATCAAGTGTTTCAAGAAAGGCCAGGATCTCCCGGCGCACCGGTGTATGTGAATCCGGTCCACCGCCAAGGTCGGACAACCAGAGGCCATCGGCCGCCAGACGCAGGGTACGGGCGATCGGTGTCAGGTCGGTTTCAGCGTGCCGCTGAAGGCGCGCCTCCACCCATTGGTTCCAGCGGGCGCAATAATGCGGGTCGGAGCTGAGCATGAGCATCAACACAGCCAGACGCTTTTCCTCGGGCACGGACATGTCGATTGCGGCGACGACCCGCAGATAGGCTCTAGAGAACCGTGCCTGCCGGTTTTCATCGCTTTCAAGCACATCTTCCACCCGGGCGTCGAACCAGTCGACAACCTCTTCAAACAACCCGTCGATCAGCGCTGTCTTGCCGGGGTAGTGGTGCAGCAAACCGCCCTTGCTGACGCCTGCCTCACGCGCCACATTTTCCAGGGTCAGAGCCGGCAGACCATGATCGACGATCAGCCGTGCTGCGCATTCAAGCAGTCTGGCCCGCACGGCGTCCGGATTGTTCTTGCGTTGAGGTTTCGTCATCATGGTAAAACATACCGTCTGGACGGTTTTTATGCAACCGATATTCAAGTCGTTTGCTTCGCATCAGAACACGGGGCGATCATGGAACGGACGCTTCCGATCCAAGCGGTCGAAAGCGAGGCGATCAGCAGCGGTCGCAAAAGGCTGCGATGCACGAGCAGGCTACACCCGCCTCCGCAGGCTCAGCCCGGAATGAGCTGATGATTTATGTGCGGACATTGTGCAAACCGATTTATGTCAGGTGCAGGGGCTGCTAAAACTGCCCATCGAATGGCGATGATGGCCGGCAACTGACCGCCACCTTTCGCATCATCATTCATTGCGACGCGCAAGCGAAACGGGATTGGAGACCAAGATGTCAGACGAGACGAAAAAGACGCCGCTGCGGTCACAGCTCTGGTTTGACAATCCCGAGAACCGGGAAATGACGGCGCTCTATATCGAACGCTACGTCAATTACGGCCTGACGCGCGACGAGTTGCAATCCGGAAAGCCGATCATCGCGATTGCGCAGACGGGATCGGACCTGTCTCCGTGCAACCGCCATCACATCGAACTCGCCAAGCGCGTCCGCGACGGCATCATCGCCAATGGCGGGGTGCCGCTCGAAGTGCCGGTGCATCCTATCCAGGAAACCGGGAAACGGCCCACGGCCATGCTCGACCGCAACCTCGCCTATCTGGGGCTGGTGGAATCGCTGTTCGGCTATCCGCTCGACGGCGTGGTGCTGACGATCGGCTGCGACAAGACAACACCGGCGCTCTTGATGGCGGCCGCCACCGTCAACATTCCGGCGATCGCGTTCTCGGTCGGTCCGATGCTCAACGGCTATTTCCGTGGCGAGCGCACCGGATCCGGCACGATCATCTGGAAAGCCCGCGAGCTGCATGCGGAAGGCAAGATCGACGACGAGCAGTTCGCCGAACTGGTGACGTCGTCGGCGCCGTCGGTGGGCTACTGCAATACCATGGGTACGGCCTCGACGATGAATTCGCTGGCCGAAGCGCTCGGCATGCAGTTGCCCGGATCGGCGGCGATCCCGGCGCCTTACCGCGAGCGCGGGCAGATGGCCTATGCCACCGGCAAGCGCATCGTCGACATGGTCCGTGAGGACCTCAAGCCATCCGACATCATGACCCGTCAAGCCTTCGAGAATGCCATCGTCACCAACTCGGCTCTCGGCGGATCGACCAACGCGCCGATCCATGTGGTGGCGATTGCCAGGCACATCGGCGTCGAGCTTACAAACGACGACTGGCAGACACTGGGGCACCATGTGCCGCTGCTGACCAATCTCCAGCCCGCAGGGACCTATCTGGGCGAGGACTTTCACCGGGCCGGCGGCGTTCCCGCCGTCGTGGCCGAACTGTTGAAGGCCAATCTGCTGCCGCATCCGGGCGCGCTGACCGTCAACGGCCGCAGCATCGGAGAAAACTGCGCCGATCGCGAGACCGAGAACCCGGATGTGATCCGTCCGATCACCAATGCGCTGATGCAGGACGCGGGCTTCCTCAATCTCAAGGGTTCGCTGTTTGACAGCGCCATCATGAAGACCTCGGTGATCTCGCAGGAATTCCGGGACCGGTACCTCTCCAATCCCGACGACAAGGACGCGTTCGAAGGTGTCGCGGTGGTGTTCGACGGACCCGAGCACTACAACCGGATGATCGACGATCCGGATCTCGCCATCGATGAAAACTCGATCCTGGTGATGCGCGGCGCAGGCCCACTCTGCTATCCGGGTGGTGCGGAAGTGGTCAACATGCGGCCGCCGAGCTACCTGCTCAAGAAAGGCATCACCGCCCTGCCCTGCATCGGCGACGGCCGGCAGTCGGGGACGTCGGCCTCACCCTCGATCCTCAATGCCTCGCCGGAGGCCGCAGCCGGCGGTGGGCTCGCACTGCTGCGCAACGGCGACAGGATCCGCATCGACCTCGGCAAGAGCCGGGTCGACGCTCTCGTGCCGCAAGAGGAATGGGAGCAGCGCGCCCGGGATCTCGCCGCCTCTGGCGGCTACCAGATCCCGCCAAGCCAGACCCCCTGGCAGAAATACTTCCGCGAGCTGGCGGAGCCGTTCTCGGAAGGCATGGTGCTGCGCGGGGCGGACGAATTCCAGCGCGTCGCCCAGAAGTCGGTTCCCCGCGACAATCATTGACGCCGCAACTGGCTGACACGCGCGATCCGGGCTTTACCGCCCGGGGCAGATCCTGTACTGACATCGTACTAACATGTTAGCTCCAACAGACTGGCTTATCCTTGATGTCCAAACCTATCTTCGGCCTTTCGGCCGCCCTGGTGACTCCTTACACCGCCTCAGGCGCGGTCGATCTTCCCAAGCTTGCACGACATGCCAGCGCCATGCTGGCGCGCGGCTGCGACAGCGTCACCCTGTGCGGCACCACCGGCGAGGGCTACGGTCTGTCGCTGGAGGAGCGCAAGGCCATGCATCACGCGGTGGCGCAGAGCCTGCCTGCGGATACACGCATCCAGGTCGGCATCATGGCGTCGGCCATCGATGACGCGGTCGCGCAGTCAAGGGCCGCACTCGACGCCGGCGCGAGCGGGCTGCTGATGGCGCCCCCTTTCTATCTCAAGGGCGTCGATGACGAGGGGGTTTTCAACTGGTTCAACCAGGTGTTCGAACGCATTGGCGGGGGACTGCGCGGCGTCATCATGTATCATATTCCCGGACAGACCGCGGTGGCGCTGTCACCGGAACTGATCGCCCGGCTGCGCAAGGCCTGGCCCGGCGTGATCACCGGCATCAAGGATTCCTCCGGCGACTGGGAGACGGCCGAGCGCTATATCGCGAGCCATGGCGACATCTCGGTGCTGGTCGGCGACGAGCGGCTGCTGCCGCGCGCCATGGCCAAAGGCGCCGAGGGATCAATCTGCGGGGTGGCCAACATCACGCCGGAACTGCTGGCGCCGGTGATCCATTCGGGCGGCGACGGGCGGCTGGTGAGCGAGATCGTCGACCTGATTGTCGCCAACCCGGTGATGCCCGCGGTCAAGGTGCTGGTCGGGCACCTGGCGCGCGATGCCGGTTTCGATGCCGTACGGGCGCCGCTCACGGAACTGAGCCCGGAGCGGAAGTCGAAACTGATCCAATCCTTTGACGCCATCATGGCCATGGACTGAGGAGAACCGATGATCGCGCCCCAGACGCCGCACAACAAGGATGGTGAACCGCTCAAGCTGCGCGAGCAGGCCTATGAGGAATACACACGCAGCCTGTTGTCACAGCAGATCAGGCCGGGGCAGTTCATCACCCAGCGGCAACTGGTGGAGATCACCGGATATCCGCTCGGCGCGATCCGGGAACTGGTACCGCGGCTCGAGGCCGAAGGCCTGATCCGCACCGTGCCGCAGCGTGGCATGCAGGTTCCGCAGGTCGATCTCAACCTGGTGCGCAACGCCTACCAGTTCCGCGAATTCATCGAGGTGGCGGCCGTCAGGCTGTTTGCCACCAATGCCGATGCCGGCCTGATCGCAAGGCTGCGCGCCCACCATGAGCAGATCATCGAACGGTTCGAACGGGGCGAGGAAGACGGGCTGATGCAGGACGCGGAAGCCGTCGATCTTGAACTGCACGAGGCGATCATCGACGGGCTCGGCAATGACATCATTGCCCACGCCTACCGGGTCAACTGGATCAAGATCAGGCTGATCCGCCTGGCCGAGACACGGCTTTACGTGCCGATGATCCCCTCGGTGATCGGCGACCATTTGCGCATCATCGAGGCGCTCGAGGCGCGCGATCCCGACGCCGCTGCCGCGGCTATGCAAAGGCATATCGAGATCGCGCGGCGGCGCGCGGTCAACATGGGGTAAGAGCGGCCGCGGCGCCGGGCCTCGTCAGTCCGCCCGGCGGTCATTCTCAAGACGCATCAGTTCGGCCTGGGCCCGTTCCAGATCGGCAGCGGTGGTGATCTTGAAATTTTCTTCCGCGCCTTGAACGATCCTGACATCCATGCCGGCTGCGCGGGCAACGGCGACATCGTCATGGGCCTCGCCATCGTGCCCCCGATGGGCGGCTAAAATGGCATCGAATGCAAAACCCTGCGGGGTCTGCGCCCGCCAGAGCCCGTCGCGCGAAACAGGTGCAAGGGCGTGGTCGCCGTCGGCATTCCACAACGCGTCAACCACAGGAAGCGCGGCAAACGCGCCTTCGGCCTGATCGAGCGCGGAAAGCACTGCCACGATCACGCGCGCGGGGATGAACGGGCGCGCCGCATCATGGATGAGGATCTTGCCGGTGCCTGTGTCGCGGAAGGATTCGAGACCCAGGCGCACAGACTGCGCCCGCGTCGCGCCGCCATGCACCGGGGCAAGCAGCCGCCTGTCATCGATCCCGGCCAGGGCCGCTTCGCACAGGGCCTGGTCGTCGGGATGAATGACCACGCGCAAAAGATCGATCGCATCGAGCGCCAGGAACGCGTCGACCGCCCGGCGGAGCGAACAGATGCCGCCGACGGGGAGGAACTGTTTCGGGATCTCGCCGCCGAGGCGATGGCCGCGGCCGGCCGCGACTATAAGCACGGAATTCAACATGGATTTCGACTAGCCGTTCTTCCAGTAAACTTCAATCCGCGTTTCCGGCTGGCGGATGCCGAAGGGGCTGGCTGCTTGCGGGCGGCTCTGTCTCGGCGGCCCGATCCCGGAGATTGCGCCGGCGACAGGAACTGTCGGCACAGCGCCGTAATGGCTCAGTTTCCTATCCGTCATCGAGCCGGATTGAAAGAAACCGGCCTTGTGTGTATCGTCGAGCTTCGATTGCGCACCAACCGGCGGGCCCGTCCTTGAACCTGACGACAAAGGAAACCGATCTCGTCTTCAGCATCATGGCTGACCTTTCCTACGGCTACGGCTCGAACGAGTTGCGCCGCCGGGTCGGGCTCAAGCTGCTGGACCTGCTTGGCGCGCAGTATTTCGCCTCCTATGTCTGGAACAATTCCCAGAACGCGTTTTGCGATCGTGTGTCGATCAACATGAGCGACGACAATCTGGGCGCCTATGAGCAGTACTTCCAGTATTGCGATCCGATCACGCCGGTGCTGCAGCGGCGGCGCAAGGCCACTAGCGTCAGCGAGATCATGCCGCGCAGCCGGTTCGAGCGCACCGAGTTCTTCAACGATTTCCTTGCCAATGACGGTCTCCACTTCGGCGTGAACTTCTACGCCTATTCCGGCGGAACCAATATCGGCGACCTCAGGATCTGGCGCGGCAAGAACAAGGAGGATTTCAGCCACCGCGAGCTTGAGATCCTCGACGCCATCGGCCCGGGTTTCACCAATGCGATGCGCAGTGCCCTGGCGCGGGAGACGAGCGCGCAAGGCAAGGTCGACCTTGTCTCCGCGCTCGAGCAGGCCGCCACCGGCGCGATGCTCACCGCACGCGAGAAGGAAATCTGCGCAGCCGTGCTGGCGGGCCTGTCAGATCAGCAGATTGCCGCAAGATACGGGATCTCCTTCACGACGGTCCGGTCCCACCTCAAGCACATCTATGGCAAGCTCGGGATCAGCGGGCGCACCCAGCTTCTCTCCAGGGTGATCACGCACTGAACTGAAATATCCTCATTACTGAGGATAGAAATCGCGGCTCCGCCATACGCATCATGTCCCTCGGTCCGAAACCACAGGCGGAGGGAAAATGCCACATCACGATCTCGACCTTTTCGACCTCACGATCACGCAGGCTCTCGAAGGGCTTACGGCACGGCGCTTCTCCGCCCGCGAATACGCCGAGGCTCTGATCGCGCGCTCGGAAGAGCAGAAATCGCTCAACGCTCTGGTGTCGCACGACTGGGACAAGCTGTTGGAAGCCGCCGGCAAGGTGGATGCTTCCGGCAAGGCCGGGCAGAAGCTCGGCGGCATCCCGCTGTGCATCAAGGACAACATCAACACAGGCATCCTGCCTGCGGGCGCCGCCACCGGGGCGCTGGCAAGCCATGTCGCCAAGGCGCCCGCGCCGGTGGCAAAGGCGCTGTTCGATGCAGGCGCGCTGCTCGGCGCCAACGGCAACATGCACGAGCTTGCCTTCGGCATCAGCTCCAACAACGGCGTTACCGGCGCGGTCCACAATCCCTGGAACCCGGCCATGATCCCCGGTGGATCGAGCGGCGGGGTCGCAGCTGCCGTCGCGGCGCGGATGATGCCCGGCGGCGTCGGCACGGATACCGGCGCATCGGTCCGGCTTCCGGCATCGCTCTGCGGTCTCGTCGGCTTCCGTCCCACCGTCGGGCGCTATCCGGGCGAAGGCATCGTTCCGATCAGCCACACCCGCGACACCGCAGGGCCGCTGACCCGATCGGTCGCCGACGCACAGCTGCTCGACCGGGTGATGGCGGGCGGCGTGCCCGCGACAGCTCCAGCAACACTGAAGGGACTGCGGCTCGGTGTGCCGCGCACCTATTTCTACGAGACCCTCGACCCGGCCGTGGCCGCCAACGCGGAAGCCGCGCTCGACGCGCTGCGGAAAGCCGGCGTCGTGCTGATCGAGGCGGACATTCCGGATATTGGCGCGCTCGATGCGGCGGTCAGCTTCCCGGTCGTGCTCTACGAATTCATGCAGGACCTGCCGGCCTATCTTCGCGACCAGGGACTGGACCTGACCATGCAGGATATTCTCGACGGCATCGGCAGCCCGGACGTCAAGGGGCTGGTTGCCTCACAGCTTGGCGCGGATGCCATGCCCGAAGCCGTCTACCGCAAGGCGATCGACGAGGATCGGCCGAAGCTGCTGGCGGCCTATGCCGACTATTTCAGGTCGCACGACGTCGAGGCGGTGATCTTCCCGACCGCGGCCCTTCCGGCCAGGCCGATCGGCGACGACGAGACCGTGGAGTTGAACGGCGAACGGGTTCCGACCTTCCCGACCTTCATCCGCAACACCGATCCGGGCAGCAATGCCGCGATTCCCGGCATCAGCCTGCCGTCCGGTCTCAGCCCCGGCGGCCTGCCGCTGGGCATGGAGCTCGACGGCCCCGCGCTCTCGGACGACCGGCTGCTCGCCATCGCCGCCGCCATCGAAACCGTCTTCGCCTTCGATGCGAAACCACCAGTCCGTTGAAACCTAACAACCGGGGAACAAACATGAAAAGACGCGACTTCATCAAATCATCGCTCACCGTGGCCGTTGCCGGCGCGCTCTCGGGCACTGCCCTCACCTCGGCCTTCGCCGCAGGCCCGATCAAGGTCGGCATCCTGATCCCGCTGTCGGGCCCTGCAGGTCTGTTCGGCCCTTCCTCGCAGAACTGCGCCCAGATGGCCGTTGACGAGATCAACGCCAGCGGCGGCATTCTCGGCCGCCAGATCGAACCGGTGTTCGCCGATGTCGGAGGGCCGCCCGCCGACGCCACCCAGGCGGCGCTGAAACTGTGGAAGGGCGAAAAGGCCGAAGCCTTCATCGGCATGCATGACAGTGCCGTGCGCGGCGCGCTGACCAACCTGTTCAAGGGCCAGGTGCCCTATATCTACACCCCCGTCTACGAGGGCGGCGAGTGCGCCGCCGGCACCTATGTCATCGGTGAGACCCCGGACCAGCAGCTGGCCCCCGTCATTCCGTGGCTGGCCAAGGAAAAGGGTGCGAGCAAATGGTACCTGATCGGCAATGACTACAACTGGCCGCGCGACACCAATGCAGCCGCAAAGGGCTATATCGAGGCGTCGGGCGGCGAAGTCGTCGGCGAGGAATACCTGCCCTTCACCGCTGATAATTTCGATTCCAACCTCGCCAAGATCAAGGACACCGGCGCCAACGCGGTGCTGATCACGCTGGTCGGCGGCGCGTCGGTCGGCTTCAACCGGGCCTTTGCCAGCTTCGGCCTCTCCGACAGCGCCATCCGTCTTGGTACGCTGATCGAGGAGAACACCCTGGCCGGCATCGGCGCGGAGAACTCCAAGGGGCTCTACTCCTCGGCCGGCTACTTCGCCTCCATCGACACGCCAGCCGCCAAGGCCTTCGCGGAAGCCTATGCCGCCAAGTTCGGAGCGGACGCGGCAGCGCTCAATTCGCTGGGTCAATCCTGCTACGAGGGCGTGCTGCTTCTGAGCGCGCTGGCCGGCAAGGCGCAGTCGCTGTCAGCCAGCGATATCGACACCATCGCAGAAGGCACAACCTATGAGGGGCCGCGCGGTGCGGCGACGATGTCGAACCGTCATGTCGCCAAGGACATCTACCTGGCCCAAGCCGACGGCACCGCCTTTACGGTGGTGCAGACCTTTGCCGATGTCGATCCCGGCAACAATTGCGGCTGAGGATCGGCAAGGGCGATGGATCTCGTTGTCACCTACGGGCTTAATTTCGCCTATTCCACCGCAACCCTGGGACTGATCGTCCTGGGGCTTGCGGTGGTGTTCGGCCTGCTCGGCGTCATGAACATGGCACATGGCGAGTTCGTCATGCTTGGCGCCTACAGCGCGCTGATGGTGCAGCAGGCCGGATTGCCGTTCGTGCTGGCCATCCCACTCGCCGTGATCGTCTGCGGCGCGCTGGGCTGGCTGATGGAATGGTCGGTGATCCGGCATCTCTACCGGCGGCCGTTCGACACGTTCCTGGCCACCTGGGGGATCGCGATCCTGATGCGCAAGGGCGTCGAGGTGAGTTTCGGTCGCGAATACCAGAGCGTCGACCAGTCGCTGCCCGGCACGGTCAGCCTGATGGGCATCGATTATCCCGCCTACCGGCTGGTGCTGATGGCGGTGATCGTCACGATGTTTGCCTTACTGTTTGTCTGGTACCAGCGCTCCAACACCGGCGCCCGGATCAAGGCGATGGTGCAGAACCCCGATCTTGCCGCAGCCGTCGGCATCAATACGGCGCGGCTTTCGCGCGCGACCTTCGTCACCGGCGTCGCCATCGCGGGGCTCGCGGGCGTGTTGCTGGCGCCGCTGGTGCGGGTCGAACCCTATATGGGCCTCGATTACCTGCTCTCCTCCTTCTTCATCCTGGTGGTCGGCGGGCTCGGTACGCTTGAGGGCCTCATCATTGGCTCGAGCATCATCGGCGGCGCCGATGTCGTCATCTCCGCCATTTTCGACAAGACCGCCGGCTATCTCGGCGTGCTTGCGATCTCCATCCTGTTTTTATGGTTGAGGCCCGATGGCATTTTCTCGCGCCGCTAAACTCACGCTCGCAGCCCTGCTTCTGGCGTTTCCGTTGCTCTCGGACAGCTTCACCGCCTACCAGCTCGGGCTCTACCTGCTCTACGGCATGGTGGCGCAGGGCATAGCGCTGTGCTGGGGTCGAGCCGGCTTCCTGCCGCTCGGGCAGGCGCTGTTCTTCGGCATCGGCGCCTATCTCTCGGGCGCTGCGCTGAAGGCGGATCTGGGCTGGGCGCTGCTCATTCCGGCCTTCGCCGTCGCCTGCCTGGTGCCCGCACTTCTGGCCGGGCTTGTCGGTGCGCTGGTGTTCAACCGGCAGACCGGCTCGGGTCCCTACTTCTCGCTGATCACGCTGGCGCTGTCGATGCTCGGATTCCAGCTTGCCAATTCGCTCAGCGGCATTACCGGCGGGTTCAACGGCATGACCGCAATTCCCGGACTGCCCGGGATCGATACCTACGAGACGCTCTATTTCGTCATCGTTGGAGTGCTGGTCGTCTCCACCCTGGTGCTGGCGCATGTGATGCGCGCGCCGTTCGGGCAACTGCTGATCGCCATCCGCGAGAACGAGGAGCGGCTGCAGTTCTTCGGTTTCCGCACATCGATGCTCAAGGCTGCGGCCTTTGGCATCAGCGGCGGCATCGCCGGTCTCGCAGGCGCGCTTTACGCGCCGCATCAGGGCATCGTCACGCCCCAGGCGGTGGGCTTCGTGCTCTCGGCGGAACTCCTGATCTGGACGGCCGTCGGCGGCCGCTTCGGCCTCATCGGCCCGGTCGCCGGCGCGGTGCTGATCGGTTTCATGGCAGCAGGCCTGCGGGACTCGTTCCGCTATTGGGAAGTGGCCGTCGCGCTGGTGTTCATCCTCGTCGTGCTGAAGATGCCGGGCGGTATCAGCGGGCTGTTTTCGGCGGCACTCTCACGGTTCGGCGGCGGGAGCTCAACCCGCCATGAAGCCCCCACACCGCAATTGCTTGCAAGCAAGGACCAACGCGCTGCGCCCGACCTGCGGTTCGACACTGTCGGCGTCAGCATGGGCCCGGTGCGGATCCTCAACGGCTTGAGCTTTTCCATATCCCGCACCGGAATCCACTGCATCATCGGACCGAACGGCGCCGGCAAGACCTCGGCGCTCAACGTGCTCACCGGCCGGCTTCCGCTCGGGGCCGGCGAGATCAGCTGGCGCGGCGTGTCGCTCGGCAACACCCGGCCCTTCATTGCCGCGCGCAACGGCATCGGCCGGAAGTTCCAGGTTCCGTCGATCTTTCCGGAACTCAGCGTCCGCCAGAACATCGAGATCGCGCTCTGGGCGAACCGCATCGGCACGACGGAAATGTTCTCGATGCGGCCCTATGGCTGGACGACGCAGATGCTTGGCGAACTCAAGATTCGCTTTCCCTTCCTCATGCAAAGCGACAAAATGGCGGGCTCGCTGTCGGTGGGCCAGCGGCAGATGCTGGATTTCTCGATGACAGTTCTGGCCGAACCGGACCTGGTGCTGCTCGACGAGCCCTGCGCCGGATTGTCCGCCGACGAGACCCGGCAGATGATCGAGGCGATCGCCGCGATCGCCGGGGAGACAAAGGCCACCTTCATCATCATCGAGCACGACATGCAGGTGGTGGAGCGGCTCTCCGACCATGTTCTCGTGATGCACCAGGGGGCACTGCTTGCCAACGGCACCATGACCGAGATCCGCGCCAACGCCGATGTCGCACGCGTCTATTCGGGAGGCAGCAAATGAAAGCCGCGCCTCTTCTCTCGATCGATAATCTCACCGGCGGATATGGCGAGATCGTCATCGTCACCGATCTGTCGCTCGCCTTGTCGCAAGGCCAGGCGCTGTGCGTGACCGGACGCAACGGCGTCGGCAAATCGACGCTCGCGCGACTTGTCACCGGGTCGCTCATGCCGGCATCAGGCCAGGTGGTATTTTTGGGAGAGGATCTCACCTTCGCACCGGCGCATGGCCGCGCCAGGCAGGGCATGGGCTATGCGCCGCAGGAAGGCGTGGTGTTCGATACGTTGAGCGTTGCCGAGAACCTGACGCTGCATCACCGCGACCGCTCGCTGGAACGCTACAAGGAGCTTTTCGCCATGTTCCCGCGGCTGCCGGACCGGCTCGGCCAGCGCGCCGGAACCCTTTCGGGCGGCGAAAAAAAGATCCTGTCCTTCTGCCGGGCGCTGGCGGAGGACACGAAGCTGGTGATCCTGGACGAGCCGACCGAAGGCGTGCAGCCGGAAAACATCGCGCTGATGGCCGAAGCGATCAACCGGGCGAAAGATGCGGGTCGCGGCTTCCTGATCATTGAGCAGAATTTGAGCCTGGTCGAGGCGGTGGCGGATCAGGCGGCCCTGATGGATCACGGCGAATGCATCTACACCCATTCCGGCACGATCAATCTTCGCGCGGAACTGGCGGAACGGCTCAAGATCTGAACCGGGATCTACAGAATGAAAAACCGGCCCCGTCCGTGAGGACGAGGCCGGCCTGTTTTCAACAACGCTGAGACGTGACGATCAGTTGAAGTCGTCGGGCAGCAATTCGGCAGGCATGTTCTGGTAGCAGACCGGACGCAGGAAGCGGCGGATCGACAGCGTGCCGACCGAGGTCGCGCCGAAATTGGTCGAGGCCGGATAGGGGCCGCCATGCACCATGGAATCGGCTACCTCGACGCCGGTCGGGAAGCCGTTGGCCAGCACCCGGCCCGCCTTGCGCTCGAGCACCGGCATCAGCGCGCGGCCGTTTTCCGTGTCGCCTGCATCGAGATGCAGGGTGCAGGTGAGCTGGCCGTGGAGGCTTTTCGCGACCTGCATCATCTCGTCGAAGCCGGAGACCCGGACGATCAGGCCGAGCGGCCCGAAGACTTCCTCACCGAGGATCTCGTTGTCGAGCCATTCCTTGCCGGTGGTGGCGAACAGATAGGGCGTGGCGTTGCGCAGATCGCAGGTCGAGGTCAGCAGTTGCTGGATGCCGGTGACGCCGGCAACCCGGTCACGACCGGCGCGATAGGCCTGGGCGATGCCGTCGGTCAGCATGGTCTGCGCGCCGACCGGCGAGAGTGCCGCCGTCGACGCTTCGACAAAGGTGTCGGCCTCGGGGCTGTCAATGATGACGGCAATTCCGGGATTGGTGCAGAACTGGCCCGCGCCCATGGTCAGCGATCCGGCCCAGCCCTTGGCGATCGCCTCACCGCGTGCCTTGACGGCTTCGGGCAGCAGGAACATGGGGTTGACCGAACCCAGTTCGCCAAAGAACGGGATCGGCTCGGGGCGCTGGGCGCAGAGGTCGAACAGGGCACGGCCGCCGGCGAGCGAGCCGGTGAAGCCGACAGCCTTGATCAGCGGGTGCTGGACCAGGCTCTGGCCGACGTCACGCTTGCCGCCCTGGATCAGCGAGAAGATGCCGGGATGCATGCCGAGCTTCTTCAGCGCCGCGTCGATCGCCTGGGCGACGATTTCGCCGGTGCCGGGGTGTGCGGAATGGCCCTTGACCACGACCGGGCAACCAGCGGCAAGTGCTGCCGCCGTGTCGCCGCCGGCGGTGGAGAAGGCGAGCGGGAAGTTCGACGCGCCGAAGACGGCAACAGGGCCGATCGGGCGCTGGATCATGCGCAGATCAGGACGCGGCAAGGGCGCGCGGTCAGGCAGAGCCTCATCGTGGCGGCGGTCTAGATAATCACCCTTTTCGATGTGGCTGGCAAACAGACGCAACTGGCCGGTGGTGCGGCCGCGCTCGCCCTGCAGGCGGGCTTCGGGCAGACCCGATTCCGATGTGCCGATGGCAGTGATCTCTTCGCCACGCGCCTCGATCTCGTCGGCAATGGCATTGAGAAGAGCAGCGCGCTCGGCGCGGCTGGAATAACCGAAGCTCCAGAAAGCTTCTTCCGCAGCCTTCACCGCCGCATCGACGTGGGCAGGCGTGCCGACCGAGAATTCATGGACATCGCCATGCGCCGGTTCACTCTTGAACGTTGTCTCACCAGCAACCCAGTTTCCGGCAATCAGATGTTTTCCAGTCAGCATGTCAGTCTCCAGTCAAATAAGATTTCGCGCGGCAAGGTTCCGCATAAAAGAGGCGACCCCGAATGTCCATTCCGGGCACTCTGTCGACAGCCGGACCGTGTTGGTCAGATTGCCAAGCCGAGGCGACGAAATGGTGACGACATCGCCGATCTTGTGGGTAAATCCCTCGCCCGGCGTATCACGATCCTGAGTCGGTGCGAACAGCGTGCCGAGGAACAGCACAAGCCCGTCGGGGTACTGATGATGGCGACCCAACGTCTGGGCAACCAGATCGGCCGGGTCGCGGCTGATCTGGTTCATGGAGGAATGGCCCTTGAGCACGTAGCCGTCCTCGCCGGTCACCGTCAGGTCGAGTTCGGCCTCGCGGACGTCATCAAGGGTGAAAGCGTCATCGAACAGACGGATCATCGGGCCGATGGCGCAGCTCGCATTGTTGTCCTTGGCCTTGCCCAGAAGCAGTGCCGAACGACCCTCAACATCGCGCAGATTGACATCGTTGCCAAGCGACGCGCCGACGATGCGTCCTTTCGACGACACCGCCAGAACGATCTCCGGCTCCGGATTGTTCCATTTCGAAACCGGATGGAGGCCGACCTCCGCGCCGGGGCCAACCGAGGACAGCACCTGCGCCTTGGTAAACACTTCGGCGTCCGGACCGATGCCGACCTCGAGATACTGGCTCCACAGCCCCTCGGCGATCAGCGCCGCCTTGACCTGGGCGGCTTCGTCCGAACCGGCCTTGATGTTGCGCAGCGAGCCACCGATGATGTCGCCGACACGGGCTCGAATATCCTGCGCCTTCTTCGGGTCGCCGGCAGCCTTCTCCTCGATCACCCGCTCGACCATGGACGAGGCAAAGGTCACGCCGCAGGCCTTGACCGCCTGCAGATCGCAGGGCGCCAGGAAATGCGGCCTTGCCAGATCACCGGCCATGTCACCGGCCGGATTGGCGGCCAACGAAGCGAGATCGCCGATGGTCACGCCGCCAGCGCTGCGCACGTAGGCTGCGGGATCCTCCATCTCGCAGATGTCGCGCACGCTCGGGGCCTGTTTCGAGGTGATGTCAACGATCTTGCCGTCGCGAAGCGTCACCACCGACGGCCCCTGGACCTCCGGCGACCAGATGCGGCCGATGAAAACGCCATCGTCAGGCAGGTTGAAGTCGGTCATTTCGGTAATCCCCCCAGATGCAGAAAGCAGCGGTGATGTTTCGGGCAGTTTGGCTCGAGCCGCAAGCCTGTACCGACGAAAATGGCGCCGGAGATATCCCGGCGCCGCACATTCAGACGTTTTAGCTGTGCCTCAGGCCTTGCCGACCTTCTGGCGCTGCTGGCCCAGTCCCTCAATACCGAGCTCGATGATCTCGCCGCCCTTTAGATAGGTCTGCGGCTTCTGGCCCATGCCGACCCCGGGAGGCGTTCCGGTGGAGATAACGTCGCCGGGCTGCAGGCTCATGAACTGGCTGACGTAGCTGACCAGATGCTGGACGCCGAAGACCATGGTCCTGGTGGAGCCGTCCTGGTAGCGGTGGCCGTCGACTTCGAGCCACATTTTGAGGTCCTGCGGATCGGCAACCTCGTCGCTTGTGACGAGCCAGGGGCCGATCGGTCCGAAGGTGTCGCAGCCCTTGCCCTTGTCCCAGGTTCCGCTGCGCTCGATCTGGAATTCGCGCTCGGAGACGTCATTGACGACGCAGTAGCCGGCGACATGATCAAGCGCGTCGGCCTCATCGATATAGACGCCGCCCTTGCCAATGATGACGCCGAGTTCGACTTCCCAGTCGGTCTTGACCGATTTGCGCGGGATCAGGACCGTGTCGTTGGGGCCGCAGATGGCGCTGGTGGCCTTCATGAAGATGACCGGCTCCTTGGGCACCTCGGCGCCGGTTTCGGCGGCGTGGTCGGAATAGTTCAACCCGATGCAGATGAACTTGCCGACCTGACCGACACAGGGACCGATGCGGCCATCGTCCAGCACCGGAAGTGTCGACGGGTCGATTGCGGCGATCTTCGCCAGGTTATCGGGCAGCAGCGCGTCACCGGCAATATCACCCACGACAGAAGAGAGATCGCGGGCCTTGCCATCGGCATCGAGAATGGCGGGCTTTTCCTGTCCGGGGGCGCCAACGCGAAGCAGTTTCATGATGTTCGTTCCTTGTGTCTGTTGAAAGCGGTCAGGCGACCGCAGCCTTTGACGGCGTGAAGGTGTACTGGGTTATGGATCTGGCTTTCATCTCGATCGAGAAGCCGGGCGATACAGGCGGCATGTAAGCTGCATCGCGAATGACGCACGGGTGCAGGAAATGTTCGTGCAGATGGTCGACATATTCGATTACCCGCCCCTCCATTGTGCCGGATATGGCGACAAAATCAATCATCGAGAGATGCTGGACATATTCACAAAGGCCAACGCCGCCGGCATGCGGCCATACTGGAAGTTCGTACTTCGCCGCCATCAGCAACACCGCCAGCACCTCGTTGAGCCCACCCATACGGCAGGCGTCGATCTGCACCACGTCGATGGCGCCGCCGACGATCATCTGCTTGAAGATGATGCGGTTCTGGCACATCTCGCCGGTCGCCACCTTGACCGGCGCTATCGCCTCGCGAATGGCCTTGTGGCCGGCGATATCGTCCGGGCTGGTCGGCTCCTCGATGAAGAACGGTTTTGCAAAAGCCAGTTCCTTCATCCAGTCGATGGCTTGGCCGACTTCCCAGACCTGGTTGGCATCGATCATCAGGAAACGGTCGGGACCGAGTTCCTCGCGCGCGATCCTGAGCCGGCGGATGTCGTCTTCAAGATCGCGGCCAACCTTGAGCTTGACGTGATCGTAGCCGGCCTCGACCGCCTCGCGGCACAGCCGCCGAAGCTTGTCGTCGGGGTAGCCGAGCCATCCCGCCGAAGTGGTGTAGCTGGGGTACCCGGTCGCTTCGAGGCTCGCGATCCGCTCCGCCTTGCCGGGCTCTGCGCGGCGGAGGATGTCGAGCGCCTCGTCGCGGGTGATCGCGTCGGTGAGATAGCGGAAATCAATGATGGAAACGATCTCCTCGGGGCTCATGTCGGCGACGAGCCGCCAGACCGGCTTGCCCGCCTGCTTGGCGAGCAGATCCCAGACCGCGTTGACCACGGCGCCGGTCGCCAGATGGATGGCGCCCTTGTCAGGACCGATCCAGCGCAACTGGCTGTCGGAGGTGACATGCCGCCAGAACCGGCCGGGGTTTTCGCTGATCCAGTCGAGATCCAGGCCGACGACGAGATGGCGCATGGCCCCGATCGCGGCGCAGCAGATGTCGTTGCCGCGGCCGATGGTGAAGGTCAGGCCGTGACCTTCCAGACCCGGAGTATCGGTCTTGATCACCACATAGGCTGCCGAATAGTCCGGGTCCGGATTCATCGCATCGGAACCGTCGAGGCTCAGCGATGTCGGGAATCTGAGATCGTGGGTCTCTAGGCCGGTGATTGTGGTCACGTGATCTGTCCCGGTTCTGCTCTCAGATGGTCCAGCCGCCATCGATGGCGTAGGCCTGACCCGAGGTGTAGGTGGCGTTTGCCAAGTAGACCGCGAGGTCGGCGATTTCCTCGGGCGTTCCGAGCCGGCCCATCGGCTGGCGGGCGATGAAAGCTGCGCGCGCGGTCTCGTAGTCGCCCTGCGCGCGCATGCGCTCCTGCAGCGACGGGCTTTCGACCGTGCCGGGGCAGATGGCGTTGCAGCGGATGCCCTGCCCGACATAATCGGCGGCCACCGACTTGGTCAGCCCGACCACGGCGGCCTTGGTGGTTGAATAGGCAAAGCGGTTGGGCACGCCCTTGATCGAGCTTGCCACCGAGGACATGTTGACGATCGCGCCGCCGCCGCGCTCGATCATCGCCGGCAGTACCGCGCGGATGGTGCGGATCATCGAGCGGACATTGAGATCAAGCGCGAAGTCGAAATCCGCGTCCGGCATCTCCAGGATCGAGCCTGCGTGAACGAAGCCTGCGCCGTTGAACAGCACGTCGACCGGACCGACGGCGGCAACCGTGGCGACAATGTCGGCATTGTCCAACACGTCGAGCCGGCGGGTTTCGATCCCGGTCATGCCACCCATTTCGGCCAGCGTGGTTTCATTGATGTCGGTGGCGATGACGCGCGCACCGGCGGCGGCAAACGCGAGTGCGGTCGCGCGGCCGATGCCCTGGCCTGCGGCTGTCACCAATACCGTCTTGTCCTTGACCCAATCTGCCATGTTGTCTCCCTAGGTTGCCGCTCAGTCGGGCTTTTTCTTGCGTTCAACGATATAGATGTGGTCGGCGACCAGCACCACCTCATCCTTCTGATTGATGACCTCGGTGCGCTCGAATACCCGGCCCATGTCCTGGCGCTTCGGATCATCCTCCTTGGAGGCAATCGTGGTGCGGGTGTGGATGGTGTCGCCGATGAAGACGGGCCTGACAAAGCGCAGCCGGTCATAACCATAGGAAAACGCCACGGGGTTGATGACGCTCGCCGTCAGCCCGACGCCGATCGAAAAAACCATGGTGCCATGGGCGATGCGCTGGCCGAAGCCTTGGGTCTTCATGAACTCGGCGTCCATGTGATGCGGGAAAAAGTCGCCGGTATGCCCGGCATGGACGACGAAATCGGTCTCGGTGATTGTGCGCCCGTAAGTCACGCGCTGGCTGCCGATTTCGTAGTCCTCGAAATAGGTTGTCTGTTCCATACTCAGGGTCTCTCTTGCAGCGGAGTCGCAGGCGTTGCGGATGACTGGTAGGCCGCCTCGACCAGTGCCATGGTGTTCCAGGCATCCTCGACGGAGCTTATGAGTTCGGCATCTTCTCCGGCGGCGAAGCGCTGCAGATTGGCCATGCGGCCGACGAAGGCATCGGGGAACCACGAACCTTTCAGCGGCACGGCTATCCACTCGTCGGCGCCTTCGGGCCGGACTTCGAGTATGTCGGGTTCGCCGCGGGGGTAGTCGAGATTGACGCCCAATTGCAGATAGGCCGCGCCCTTGGTGCCGCAAATCCGGAATTCGCAGGCCTGGTGCCTGCGGCCGAAATCATGATCGTGGTTGATCGACAGCGCGCACCGCACCCTGTCACCGTAATCGAGAATGGCGCTGGTGCGGGTCTGGGCGACATCATGGCTGGGGTGGCCGATGGATTTGGCGTGAACGCCATCCGGGTCGCCGAGCAATTGCCGGATCAGGTCGAGATAATGGATCGAGTGCATGGCGATCTCGATGCGGGGCAGGCCCTTGAGGAACGGCCACAATTGCCAGGGCGTCGCCAGTGCCAGCCAGGCGTCGAAATCGACGACCTCGCCGAGCCAGCCCTTAGCGATGGCGTCTTTCAATGCCAGCATCATCGGGGCAAAGCGCAGCTGGAAATTGACTGCGGCGCTGAGCTTCTTCTCGCGGCAGATCCGAAGGATCTCGGTCGCAGCCGGGAGGTCGCTGCCCATCGGTTTCTGGATCAGCACGGCGGCGCCATCGGGCAGCATGCGCAGGACACCGGCATGAACGTTGGGCGGCGTTGCGAGATCGAACACCGCGCCAGGAACCGCAGCCGCTTCTTCCGCCGAAGCATAGGCCGTGATGCCCCACTCGGCCGCGAGCTTCTGCGCCTTTTCCGTATCGGGATCATAGAGGCCCGCAACCGGAAAACCCGCCTTGCGGTAGGCCGGAAAATGCGCGTCACCGACGATGGAGCCCGCGCCGAAAGTGACGATCGGACGAGGGTTGGATGGCGCGGGCCAGGACTGCTGCAGGATGGCGGGGTCGAAGCTGTCAGACATGACGGAACTCCACGGCTGAACTGCTCCTACAACGCCCCCTCACCAACTTCGGCCAAGGGCTCGCCTTGCTCGCCCGGCCTTCGTATCCTCTCCCACAAGGGGAGAGGTCGGCCGAATGACGATCGCGCCACTCTGCCTCTCCCCTCGTGGGAGAGGATAGCAAGCCCGCATGAGACGCAGTCGAATGCCTGGGCACGCTTGGTGAGGGGGAAGGACCGTCGACAAAACTCTCAGTCATGATGGAACACCTCCTCCATCATCGCCCACCATTCCCCGTCCTTGCGTGTCTCCAACGGCGTCTGGCAGGGCATGCAGACATCCCACCACTCCTGCGTTTTCGGGTCGGCCGCCATCTTGGCCGCGTCGGCCTCGAAATCGGTGCCGTGATATTCCCAGTAGCCGAACAGCAGGTTCTCCGGCTCTTTGAGGAAGATCGAATAGTTGCGGATATGGCACTTTGAAATCATGTCGAGGATTTCGGGCCAGACCGCCGCGTGCAGGCGCTTGTACTCGGCGATGTTCTCCGGTTTCAGAGCTATGACCATTCCCATTCGCTGCATGGTTCAATCCCCGCTTTGTGTGATCACGGTGATAAATTCGGCGATGCTCCTGCCGCGCACCGCGTCCCAGTCCCAGTCGATGCCGATGCCCGGTTCGGATGGCGCATAGGCATGCCCGTTCTCGATGCGCATGCGACTTCCGGTCAGCTCATCAAGCTGCGGAATGTATTCGACATATTTGCCGTTCGGCACCGCGCAGGTAAGGCTGACATGCAGTTCCATCAGGAAATGCGGGCAGACCGGAATGTCAAAGGCCTCGGCGGCGTGTGCAACCTTCAGCCAGGGCGTGATGCCGCCGATGCGGCCGACATCGACCTGTACGATCGAGCAGCCGCCCTTCTGCATGTATTCGCGGAAATGGCGGATCGAATAGAGCGATTCCCCGACTGCGATGGGCGTTGAGGTCGAACGCGACAGGCGGACATGGCCATCGATGTCATCGGCAGGCAGCGGTTCCTCGAACCAGGCCAGATCCAGCTCGCGTAGGCGGTCGGCCCGGCGGATTGCCTCATCGATGGCAAAACCCTGGTTGCAATCGGTCATGATCTCGTAGCCATCGCCGACGGCGGCGCGGACAGCGGAAAGCCGGGCATGGTCTTCAGATCCGTGCGGTCGTCCGACCTTGACCTTGGAGCCGAGGAAGCCTTTCGCCTTGGCCTCGACGGCATCCTCGACAAGGGCTTGCGTTTCGATGTGCAGCCAGCCGCCCTCGGTGGTGTAGAGCGGGCATTTTTCCTTTGCGCCTCCCGCCAGCTTCCACAGCGGCAGGCCCTGCTTGCGCGCACGCAGATCCCACAGCGCGGTGTCGATGGCGGCAAGTGCAATCGCGGTGATGGCGCCGATGGTTGTGGCGTGGGTGGCGAATTCGAGATCGTGCCAGATCGCCTCGATCATGTCGGCATCGCGGCCGATCAGCCGCGGCGCCAGATGGTCGGCGATAAGGCGCATCACCGACGAGCCACCGGTGCCGATGGTGTAACTGTAACCGGTGCCGGTGGCGCCGTCTGAATCGGTGATGGTGACGATCGGGGTTTCCTGGCTGACGAAGCTCTGGATCGCATCGGTGCGCTTGACCTTGGGCACCAGGTCGACCATCCGCAGTTCGACTTTTTCGATACGGGCCATCAACCTAGCCCCTCAGACTTTTTTCGGATTGCGCATCAAACAAATGCGACTGGCTGAGATCGAAGCTCAGTTCCACCTTGTCGCCCGACCTCAGCGTCTTCGGATTGAGCATACGCGAAATCCAGTCCTGGCCGGCGAACTCGGCAAAGACCAGCGTCTCGTTGCCGAGCGGTTCGGTCAGCGACACCGGCACTTCGACGGCGTGGACTTCCGCCGCCTCGCCTGAATGAATGCCGTGGCCGGTCGGGTAGAGGTCATCGGGCCTGAGGCCGAAGATTACCTTCTGGCCGGCGGTCACGCGGTCGCGGAACTGCGCGGGCAGAGGCAGGGTGTCGCCATTGCCAAAGATCAGCTTGCTATCGCCGACAACCGCGTCATGCAGGTTCATGGTCGGCGAGCCGATGAAACCGGCGACAAAGCGTGTGGCGGGCCGGCGGAATACCTCTTCCGGCGGTCCGACCTGCTCGATATGGCCGTCGCGCATGATGACGATCCGGTCGGCCAGTGTCATCGCCTCGACCTGGTCGTGGGTGACGTAGATCACAGTCGACTGGACCTTGGCGTGCAGCTTCTTGATCTCGGTGCGCATCTGCATCCTGAGCTTGGCGTCGAGGTTGGATAGCGGTTCGTCGAACAGGAAGACATCCGGGTGGCGGACGATGGCGCGGCCCATGGCGACGCGCTGGCGCTGGCCGCCGGAAAGCTGCGACGGGCGGCGGTCGAGCAATTCCTCAAGTCCCAGGGTTTTCGCGGCATCGGCAACCGCGCTGGCGATCACGTCCTGCGACCGGCCGGCGATCTTCAATGAGAAGCCCATGTTCTCGGCCACGGTCATGTGTGGGTAGAGTGCGTAGGACTGGAACACCATCGAGATATTGCGCTGGCGCGGCGGCAGGTTGTTGACCTCGCGGTCGCCGATATGAATGTGGCCGCCGCTGATGGCCTCAAGCCCGGCAATCATCCTGAGCGTGGTCGACTTGCCGCAGCCCGACGGGCCGACAAGAGCGACGAACTCGCGGTCGGCGACATCGAGATTGATGGCATGGACAACCTCGAGGCTGCCATACTTCTTGACGAGGTTCTTGAGCGAAACGGTGGCCATGACTATCCCTTGACGGCGCCGGAGGTCAGGCCGGACACGAGGTGTTTCTGGACAATGAAGGTGAGGGTCAGCGCCGGGATGATCATCACCACGGCGAGCGCGCACATGCCGCGCCAGTCGATGGTGAACTCGGCGGTGTAATCGAGCAGGCCGACCGGCAGCGTCTTGGAATTGGTCGACCGCGTCAGCTGCGAGGCCAGTGCGAACTCGTTCCAGGAGATCAGGAAGGCGAAGATGCCGGCCGAGGCGATGCCGGACCGGGCGAGCGGAAACTCGACCTGCCAGAACGCCTGCCAGCGGGTGCAGCCGTCGATCTGGGCGGCCTCGGCGAGATCGCGCGGCACCTGGCGGAAGAAGCCGTCGATCAACCAGACCGTGAACGGCACGTTGAGCGCGACATAGGCGATGATCAGGCCGAAATGGGTGTCGATGATGCCGAGCTTGGCATAGACGAAGAACAATGGCAGCGACAGGGCGATGCCCGGTACGGTGCGGGTCAGCATGAAGCCGAGGAAAATCGCGGTCTTGCCGCGAAACTGGTAGCGCGCAAACGCATATCCGCCGGCCATCCCGATGGCGAGTGCGATCACGGTCGAGGTCACCGAGATGATGATCGAATTGCGGAAATAGTCGAGCACCGGGATGCCACCCTGGCCGACGCCGGAGAACATCGCGACATAGGCGTCGAACGACAGGCTCTGCGGGATCCAGACCGGCGGCTTGGCCATGATCTCGACGGTGGGCCGGAGCGAGGACAGCACGATCCACAAGCCCGGCAGGCAGATGATCGCCATGGCGATGAACAGGCCGACAAGATGACCGATCTTGAGCGCCTGCTGCTTGAGACGGTTGGTCTGGTTCTCGTTCATGACTACCACTCCGCCCCGATCTGCTGGCGGGCCTTGGCGAGCTGCCGGAAGAACATGACCGTGAACAAGATAGACAGGAAAATCGCGACATAGGCCATCGCGTTGGCGAGCCCCATCCGCGCGTCCGAATAGGCGGTGCGCGAAATCAGCGTCCAGAGGATCTCGGTGCGTTTGGCCGGGCCGCCGTCGGTCATGATCTTGACGATGTCATAGGCCCGGGCAATGTCGAGCGAGCGGATGGTCATGGCGATGAAGGCGAACGGCATGATGAAAGGCCAGGTGACATAGCGGAAACTCTGCAGCGGCGTGCAGCCATCGACCTTGGCTGCTTCCAGCGGCTCCTTCGGCATCGCCATCAGGCCAGCCAGAATGAAGATCGCGAACACCGATGTGGAGGACCAGACCTCGGCGATCAGGATCGAGGTGAAGGCAAGCTTGCCGTCAATCAGCCAGGGGATCGCCTGATCGGTAAGACCCAGCGATTGCAGCGCGTTGTTCACAAGCCCGATATTGTCATTGAACATGAATTTGAACTGGAAGCCGACCAGGATCGGCGAAAACATCATCGGAAACATCATGATGGTGCGCAGCAGGCGCTGCCCGCGCGTGGCCTTTTCGACAAGCAGCGCCAGAAATAGACCCAGCACCATTTCCAGGTTGAGCGCGATGGTCAGAAGCAGCACCGTGCGTCCGAATGCCGCCCAGAACTCCATGTCGGCAAACAGCCGCTGGTAGTTGCGGAACCCGATGAAGGTGTAAATCGTATCCGGCCGGGTCAGCCGGAACGGCGTGAAACTCGAATAGAGTGACAGCAACAGCGGCACCACCACAACAGCCGCAAGCACGACAAAGGCGGGCAAAAGCAGCAGAACATGCGGCGCAGGCTTCCAGCCTCTCATCGTATCCTCGCATCACTTCGATTTGTGTAAGGTATCACGCGTCCGGCAGGCCGACACGATCCTGGTGGCGGAAAAGGGCGCGGAGCGGCCGCGCCCTTTCCGGGAGGAGGCTGTTACAGCTCTCCGGCATCCTCGAGAATGGCCGTGGCCTTGTCGGCGGCGGCATCGAGGGCTTCCTGGCTTGTCTTGTCGCCAAGAATGGCGGCCTGCAGTTCAGGATAGACCGCGTTGGAGATCTCGATCCAGGACGGCGACTGGGGGACCGGATAGGCGCCATTGGCCGCTTCCTGGAAGGCTTCGAGCACTTCCTTGCGATAGGCATCGTCCTTGGCCTCTTCGATCACCCAGGTCCAGACCGCATCGCGGGTCGGCAGCGGGCCGGCTCCGGCTTCAAGCTTCTGGCTGTCCTCGTTGGTGAGGAACCAGACCAGGGATGCCGCGGCTTCCTTGTTCTCGCAGCTTTCGGTGACGGAGAAACCGTGATGACCGGACCAGCCGGTGCGTGCGCCCGACGAGCCCTTGGGCGGCGCCACGACGCCGACATTGCCCGCCACCTTGGATGCGCCCGGATCGTTGAAGAACCCGGCCCAGCCCGGCCAGTCAAGGTTGAGTGCGACGGTGCCCGAAGCGAAACCCTGGCCGAGGTCGTCCCAGAGATAGTTGGTGGTGCCGGCCGGAACCGCCTTGGCCTTGTAGAGTTCGACGAACCAGTTCAGAGCCCGCACGCCGGCCTCCGAATTGATCGCCGGCTTGCCGTCGGCGTCGAGATATTCACCGCCCTCGGCGCGCAGCATTTCGTAGAAGCGGCCGTTGATCGCCTCTTCCTTGCCGGCATATTGCGTGCCGTAGAAATCCGGCGGATTGGCGAAGAATTCGGCCTGGTCTGTGACCTGCTCCCAGGTGTCCGGCGGGGTCAGATCGTAGCCGTATTTTTCCTTGAATTTCGCCTTGTTGTCTTCGTCAGCATACAGGCTCTTCTGGTAATACATGGCGGAGACGTCGAACTGGGCGCGCGGCAGCATGACCAGTTTTCCATCCAGTGTGGATGCGCCGATATTGGCGTCGACGAAGGCGTCGATTTCCGACGCCGGCAGAAGTGCTGCCAGGTCGGTGTAGATGCCGGAATACTGCGGCGCGAAGGACGAGTGGTTCGAGCCGACGCACCAGTTGATCGCGCCGACAGCGATGTCGGACTTGATTTCCTTGTCGAGCTCGAAGTGGTTCTTCTTCGAAATGACATTGACGGTCGCGCCGGTGGCGTTCTCCCATTCGCTGATGCGCGAATAGAGGTTCTCATACTGCTGACCGCCGATAAGCTTGGCATCGATGGTCACGCCTTCGAACTTGCCGGGCAATTCCTGGGCAAGTGCAGTTCCGCCGACCATCAATAGGACAGCGCCGGCCGATACGCCGGTCAATAGCTTGTTCATGAGCCTCCTCCCGAGACGTTTAAACTTTGGGGCTTCCCCCTCGACCCCTCACTGATGAGAGGTTCATTCATATACAAACATCATCTTCACCAGCGGTCAAGGCATTGTTTCGTTGTTATCTGAAACAATTCTGCGTATATGAATTGGACAATTCATGGAGAAACAAATGGATACGGAAGATGACCGCTACCGGGCGCCGGCGCTCGACAAGGGGCTCGACATTCTCGAGCTGCTGGCCGAAATCGACGGCGGGCTCACCCAGGCGGAGATCGCCAAGCGGCTGGGCCGAAGCCCGAACGAGTTCTACCGCATGCTCGACCGGCTGGTGCGCCGCGGCTATGTCACGCGGCTTGACGGCGACCGGTATTCGCTGACGCTGAAACTCTTCGGCCTGGCGCAGCTGCATGTCCCGGTGCGCCGGCTCGTGTCCTATGCCACCCCGTTCATGCGCGAGCTTGCCGAGGAAACCCGGCAGGCCAACCAGCTCGCCGTCTTCGACCGCGGCTCCGTCGTGGTGGTGGCGCAGCAGGAGGCGCCCGGCTACTGGGGCATCTCTATCCGTGTCGGGTCCCACATCAGCCTTTACGACACCGGCTCGGGCCATGTTCTGCTCGCCTTCCGTTCCCAGGACGAGCGGCTGATGATGATCAACGAGTACTCCGCCAGCGGCGAGCATCCGACGTTGGAAAACGAGTTCTTCGAGCGTCTCGACCAGATCCGGGAGCGCGGCTACGAGATCATGCCGAGCGCCCAGACCGCCGGCGTGTTCAACCTGTCGGCTCCGGTACTCGGCCCCGATGGGCGTGCCATTGCGGCGTTGACTATCCCCTATATCAGCCTGGTCAACGTGCCCCAGGCTCCCGAGATGGCCGAAACCGAGGCAATGCTGACGAGGACCTCACGGCAGCTGTCAAAACTGGCCGGAGCAGATTTCGAACTGCCAAGCTAATTCTTATTTGAATAATCTATTTCCCTATGGGAGCATGTCTTTTCTGGCCGGACAGGGCAAGCCAACGCATTCGAGGAGGAAACCGGATGATCATCGACACCCATCTGCACGTCGTCGACCCCTGGACGCTCGACTATCCCTGGCTGGCGACAGTGCCGGCGCTGAACCAGGCCTGGCCCTATGCGGCCTATGAGCTGGAGGCCCGCCGCGCCGGCATCTCGCGCACACTGCACATGGAGGTCGATGTCGCGCCGGAGCGGATCGAGGACGAAACCAATTATATCGACACGCTTGCGCACCGTCCCGACAGCCTGATCGCCGGCGCGATCGCCTCCTGCCGGCCGGAAGAGCCGGAGTTCGCGGCCTATCTCGACCGCCAGCGCCGCAACCCGCTGGTCAAGGGCTTCCGACGGGTGCTGCACGTGATGCCGGATGAAGTGTCCGAACAGCCGTTGTTCAGGGACAACATCAAGCGCATGTCCGGCTCCGGCCTGACCTTCGATCTGTGCATGCTGCCGCACCAGTTGCCCAACGCAATGGCGCTGGCGGATCTGGCGCCCGACGTCACCTTCATCCTCGACCATTGCGGCGTTCCCGACATCAAGGGCGACGCCCGTCAGCCGTGGCGCGACCACATCACCGAGCTTGCCAGACGCCCCAACGTGGTTGCCAAGATCTCCGGCGTTGTCGCCTATGCCGATCCCGACACCTGGATCGCCGACACGTTGCGGCCCTGGGTCGAGCACACGATTTCGAGCTTCGGTTGGGACCGGGTGGTCTGGGGCAGCGACTGGCCGGTCTGCACGCTCGGCGGCGGGCTTCTGGCCTGGGTCGCGGCAACCCATGCGCTGATCGACGGTGCCAGCGCGGAGGAGAAGCAGAAACTGCTTTCCGGCAACGCCCAGCGCATCTGGAGTCTCTGAAAGCTGTCCGTCTAAAGCCCTAATTCAGCCCTGATCGCCGCGCTGTGTTCGCCGACACGGGGCGCCGCGCGGGTCGATTTCGGCCGCTGCCCGTTGACGCGGATCGGCGAGCGGGTGGTCAGGATCGAGACATTGTCGTCGCGCTCGACCCGCTGCAGCATGTCGAGCACCTCGAAGCCCTCGCTCTGCATCAGGTCGTCCCAGTCAAGCACGCGGGAGCACCAGATGTCGGCCGGCTCCAGGATTGCCAGCCATTCATCGACCGTTTTCGCCCTGATCCTGTCGGCAATCAGGCGCTTAATCTCGTCGCGGGCGGTGAACCAGGATTTCGGATCGGTGGCATAGGGCGCCAGTGCATCGAGTTGCAGCAACTCCTGAAGCCGCGGGATCGGCGTCATGGCGATAGCCAGAAAGCCGTCACTGGCTTCGTAGACACCGTAGGGTGCGGAGAGATAGGCGTGGGCGCTGCGAAAGCCGGAGCGTTTGGGCATGCGCCGCCCGTCGTTGAGATAGGTGGTGAGAACCTCGAACTGGAAATCGACCAGCACTTCGAGCAGGCTGGTTTCGACATGGCTGCCGCGGCCGGAAATGCCGCGCTTGACCAGCGCCGCGAGGATGCCTTGCGCCGTGGCAGCGCCGGCGAGCATGTCGCCCACGGCAAGCCCCATCGGCACCGGGCCGTCGCCATCATTGCCGCTCAGCCACATCACGCCAGAGCGGGCCTGGGCGAGAAGATCCTGCCCCGGCCGTTTGACCCAGGGCCCCTCCTCGCCATAGCCGCTGATCGACGCGTAGACGATTTTCGGGTTTATGGCGCGGACGGTCTCGTAGTCGAGCCCGAGCCGTTCGATCACACCGGGACGGAAATTCTGCACCAGCACGTCGACCTTGCCGATCAGGGCGCGCAGCACCTCGAGGTCGGCCTCGTTCTTGAGATCGATGGCCAGGCTTTCCTTGCCGCGGTTGATGGCGTGAAAAATCGTCGAATCGCCGCCGATCTCGGTGTCGCTGAGATAGAGCGAACGCGAGAGGTCGCCGGCTTCCGGGCGTTCGATCTTGATGACGCGGGCGCCGAGGTCCTGAAGCCGCAATGTTGCATAGGGGCCGGACAGGAACTGGCTCATGTCGAGAATGACGAGGCCATCCAGGGGCAGGTCGGTATCTGTTGTCATGATGTCTTTTCGGTGCTGCCGGCGAAATCCGCCGGGTTTTTGTACTTCACGGTCTGGAGATGCTCGCAGTAGAGAACCAGTTCGCCCTCACCCTTGAACACTTCGTAGCTGGCGCGGATCAGCCCCATGTCCGGGTAGCGCGGTTTCTTGTCGAGGTTGCTGCGCACGGTGTAGATGGTCTCGCCGATGAACACCGGCTTGATGAAGCGCAGCTTGTCATAGCCATAGGAAAACGCGTTGACGCAATTGGTCGCGACCAGGCCGAGCCCGGCGGAAAAGACGAAGGCGCCGGCAACTAGGCGGCGGCCGAACATGCCTTCGCTCTCGGCAAACATCTGATCCTGCACGTAAGGATGGATGTCGACCACGAGCGAGTTGAACATGTGGCTTTCGCCCTCGGCGATGGTCCGGCGCAGCGACCGGATCCGGTGGCCAGGCTGCCAGTCCTCATAAAACCAGTTCTCGGCGTTCCAGACCGGCAGCTCCGCATGCTCCTGGGGCATGTTGCGCGGATGCGTGCTGGCAATGCCCACCGTGGGCTCGAACGAAGATCCCATGACTCCTCCCAAATTCCTATTTGAATAATATATTCACATATGGATTAGACTGACAAGGGGCTGGAATTGAAGCGCTGCGACTGATCCGGGTGGAGCCTTTTGGCGTAGGTTGGGATGGAATACGGCGGCAGGCGTCGGGCGATCGCGAAACGGGACGGTATCTATGCCGGAATGCGGGGTTGTTAACTCTCGCCGACTATGCTGACTGATAATCTAAAAAGTAACTCGTCGGGAATCGACCAATGATCAGAAAACTTCGCTTCGCCGCTGCCCCGCTTGTCGCACTTGCAGTCATTGCACCCCAGGCACAGGCGCAGGATGCCAGCGGACCGGGCATCTCCTTCGAACTGGGAGCGGCAGGCAAACTGACGCCGCGCTATTTTGGCGCCAGCAAGCTGGTGCTTTCACCGGTTCCGCTGTTCCGCCTCAAGCGTCTGGAATTTCCCAACGGGTTTGCAATCGGCGGCGGTTCCGACGAAGGCTTTTCGCTGAGCCCGTCAATCGACGTGATCGGCAAGCGTTCGACCAAGGATTCGCCTGAACTGACCGGTCTCAACACGATCAACACCGCGGTCGAACTGGGAGTGGCTGCCAAGTACCAGATGGGCAATTTCCGGGTGCTGGGCGCCGTCAGGCAGGGGCTCGGGGGACACAAGGGTGTGCGCGCCGAACTGGGCGCCGACCTTATCGTCAAGCCCGATGAGCAGTGGACGTTCCACGGCGGTCCGCGCCTGAACTTCGGCAACTCGAAGTTCACCAACACCTATTTCGGCGTCACCGCCGCGGAAGCGTCGGCACTCTACCCGGCCACGACAGCATCGGGCGGCCTGTACAGCGCAGGTTTGGAAGCGGGTGTGCGGTTCCAGGTTGATGACTACTGGGCCGTGGAAGCAAGTGCAGGCTGGTCGCGGCTGACCGGCGACGCGGCAAGGTCACCGATCACCGCTCAGGGCTCGAAAAACCAGTACAGCGCCTCCTTTGGCGTCGTCCGCCGTTTCGATATCGGCTTTTGAGATCATGCCGGTCTCGTTCAGGGACCGGCAGATCACCTGACAGGTCGTGCAATAACCGCTGCATCCGGATCCCGATCAACGGCATGGCATATTAGAGAGTTGCCCCGCCGCCATCCTCGGGCGAAACCGGATCTGCAGACAACCGTGCGAGCGCTTCATCAAGATGTTTGAGATCGTCTCCAACATCATCGTCACCGACCATCGCACTCTCGGTTGCAGCACGCATTTCGGCCCGGGCCGCTTCGCGCATACGCTCAAGCCGGTCGATCTTTTCGGCATTTCCCAAATCCGGATCTTCGAGAATGGTCCTGATATCCGCCTTGACGTCCTGATGGGGCATGGCACTGATCCTTTCACTGACAGTGGATCTTATGATTAACGGATTGCTCCGCCTGTCGGGCCAACGCGGCAGCATCCGCATGGTTCCGGCCGATTTTACACACTTGACCCAAGGCACGGCGCAGACTGCGTCCGATTGCTACGCGCAAGTCTTGCGCGGTAATCATTTCGAAAAGACGTTATGATTCGGGATCGAACCCTGCTGCGCTCTGAACCTCGTATGGCTCCGCAGCAGAGCAATGCCAGACATGTAGTCAAGCTGACGCATTGCCGTTTGGGTCCCTCAGACAAACAGCGAGTCGACATGATACTCAGTCCCGATGACCATGATTTTTTCAAAAGCGAAGGGTATCTGCTGATCAAGGGGTTTCATGATCACAGTTCTGAGATCATGCCCATCCAGCGTGACATTCACGAGATCATCGGCCTTGTCGCGCAACGGCACGGGATCAAGCTGCCGGAGCGTGCGTTCACCCCCGAAAGTTTCGATGAGGACTATTACACCCTGCTGGCCGAAGACCGCCGCTATGCCAGCGAGGTCTACGATCTCACCAAGCAGATCCCGTCATTCCTTCGCCTGATCTCGAACGAACGCTCGGAAGCCCTGTTCCGCGAACTGCGCCAGACTGAACATGCAGGGATTGGTGCCGCTTCCTACGGCATCCGGATCGACAATCCGAACGAGGACAAGTTCCGCTCGCACTGGCATCAGGAATTCCTGTTCCAGCCGCAAAGCATTGACGGCATCGTCTTCTGGACGCCGCTCACGCCGGTACGCGCCGACATGGGACCAGTGATCATTCTTCCCAAGTCGCACAAGGACGGCCTTTGTACCTACAGCAAGGCCACCACCTATGCGAACAAGCAGGGCGCCTATCAGATCGGCATTCACGACGAGGATGCGGTGGTCTCCCGCTATGAGCATATCGCGCCGCTGACTGAACCGGGCGACCTGCTGCTGATGGATTTCCTGACCATCCACGGGTCGGGCGAAAACCGCTCGAAACGTTCCAGATGGTCGATTCAGAGCCGATTCTTCAACTACCGGGATCCGGTCGGCATGAAGCTTGGCTGGAAAGCCTCGATCACCACCGGCACCGAGGTGGAAAAGCTTTTCCCGGAAAATTTTGTCAGCAGCGAGCAGCCATGATGCTTTGCAACGTCTGTCACACCGAACTGGCGGATCCGGTTTACCGCGGAGGCGCAAACACCTCGATCACCACCATGAACAAGGTGGTGTCGGGGCAGACGCGAATATTCCATTGCCGGACCTGCGATCACGTCCAGACCGAGGAACTGCCGGATCTCGCGCGCTATTATGCCGAGGAGTATTCCATCAATGAAGATGGCGTGGATGACGACCAGCTGTACGAGATAAGAGACGGCAGGGAGATCTACCGCTCCGAGCATCAGGCAGCAGTTCTGCTGTCCAAGATCGACCTGCACAACAATCCCAAGGTTCTCGATTATGGCTGCGCGAAGGGGGCAACCCTGAGGCGGGTTGTCGAGGCCAACCAGTCGGTCGAGCCTTACCTGTTCGACGTCACCGACAAGTATCAGCGCTACTGGCGCGACTTCCCAAAGCCGGCGCGTTGGGCCTCGCACACTCCCGATCCGGCATGGTCGGGCACGCTGGACGTGGTGCTTTCGTTCTACGCGCTCGAACACATTCCCCATCTCGGCAGCGTCCTTGGGGACGTCAGGGCGCTGCTGCGTCCGGGCGGGCTGTTCTATTTCATCGTGCCCAACCTCTACGCCAACTGGGCCGACTTCATCGTGGCCGACCACGTCAACCATTTCAGCCGCGGCTCCCTTGCCATGATGCTGGCGAGAGCAGGTTTCGACGATATTGAAATCGATGACAGCTCCCATGCGTCAGCCTTCGTCGTCAGTTGCCGCAGGGCCGAGACTGCTCCCCAGGCGATTTGGGGTGCTCCGGCATCGAGCGAGGCTGTCGAGGAACTGGCGAGGTTCTGGTCCACCGCAAGGCAACGCATCAGCGAGCAGGAGGGCGGAGTGGCGCCAGATGCGAGATTCGCGATCTATGGCGCCGGCATCTATGGCAATTTCATTCTTTCGTGTCTTGCCAACCCGGACCGGGTTGCCTGTTTTCTGGATCAGAACCGGTTTCTGCAAGGCAAGCAGTTGAACGGGGTCCCGATCGTTCACCCGGCCGATCTCCCCGACGATGTCGCCGCGGTTTTCGTCGGCCTGAATCCGCTCAATGCGCGACGGATCATCTCCTCCGTGGAGAGCCTGCAATCGCGCAGTGTTCCCTGTTACTTTCTGAATTGAGGCCTTGCTTCCGGAGTTGACGCCAATGGAAAATCTGGACGCCGTCGCGGACAAATATCTCGCCGAGCCAGCCGTGGAGATCGAGAACGATCTGATCATGAACTGGTATCCGGAACGGATCGCCAACCGCACAGGCCATGTCGGCTCTGTTCTGGAACTTGGCCTGGGACATGGCTACACGGTTCCCTATTTCGTCAAGATGGCCGACCATCACGAGGTTGTCGAAGGGTCACAAAGGGTCATCGATCATTTCCGCGCCAAGAATGCCTGGTACCAGGGCCGGCTCGTCCAGGACTATTTCGAGACCTACACGCCCGACCGCCTGTTCGATGTGATCGTCATGGGTTTCGTGCTCGAACATGTCGATGATCCGAAACTGCTGCTTGAACGCTACCGGTCGTTTCTCGCCCCCGGTGGCAAGATCTATGTCGCCGTGCCCAACGCCAAATCGCTCAACCGCAGGCTCGGGCTGGAGATGGGCATGATCGACAACATCTACGATCTCAACGCCACCGATCACCAGTTGGGCCACAAGCGCAACTACTGCCGCGACAGCTTGCGCACCGATGTCGAGGCAGCGGGCTATCGCACGACCCTTGAAGAGGGCATCTATCTCAAGCCGCTGCCATTGGGGGTCCTGAAAACGCTCGACGACATGGACGCCAATCTGCAGGCGATGCTGAAGGTCGGCGTCGATTTTCCCGATCTCTGCGTGGCGTTGCTGTTTGAGCTTGAGGCCACAGGTGGCTGAGCATTCGCCGGATCGCCATACCATCGCGGTGACCGGTGTCGGCGCGCTGATCGGCCAGGGCATCGCCCGGTCGCTGCGTCCGGCAGGCCGGGCCCGGATCGTCGGCATTGACCGACGCATCACGCCTTTCTCGCAGAGCTTCTGTGACATCTGCTTACAGAAGCCCGAGGCAGACGAGGCTTCCGAAGCCTATCTCGATTTCTGGCGAAACCTGGTACGCACTCACTCCGTCGACCTGATCCTGCCCGGGCTCAGCGTCGACATGGAATTCTTCAACACACATCGTGCAGCCTTTGACGAGATGGGCGTGCCGGTTGCCCTGAACCGGGCGGAACTGATCGAGCTGTGCGCCGACAAGTTCGATTTCTACACCACCTACCGAGCGGCCGGCTTTCCGGCCATTCCATCGGCAAGGCCGGAAAGCTGGGTAAGCGCGGTGTCGGAACTCGGACCGGCTCCGCTGCTGCTCAAACCGCGTCGCGGCGAAGGATCGTCCGGTATTGTAAAGCTTCACGATGAAGTGGACTTCGCGTACTGGACCCGGCGCAACGGCGACAACTGGCTGCTGCAGACAATCATCGGGACAGATGCCGACGAATACACCGTGGGGCTCTACGGGCTGGGCGATGGCACCTACGCCGGACCGATCATCATGCGCCGGCGGCTGACGCGCTCGGGGCACACCGGCGAAACGGAGGTCATGGATCACCCGGCCATCGCCGAGCTGACCGGCAGGATCGCTCGCCATTTCAAACCCGTCGGGCCGACAAATCTGCAGTTCCGGGTTCAGGACGACATACCGTACCTGCTCGAAATCAATCCCCGGTTTTCAAGCAGTTGCTCGCTCCGTGCCGCCTTCGGCTTTGTCGAGGCAGAAATGTGCATCGACGATCTGCTGGAAGGCAGACGTCCGGGTGTCCCGCACATTCGCCGCGGAACCGCACTTCGCTACAACGAGGATTTCATCGCACATGTTGGCGATACTCTCTGATATCCACGCCAATCTGGCAGCCCTCGAAGCGGTGCTTGAGGATGCGCGGGCGCGCGGCTGCGATGACTTCATCTGCCTTGGCGACGTCATCGGCTACAATGCGGAGCCCGAGGAGTGCTGTCAGCTGCTGATGCAAAACGGGATTCCCAACATTCTGGGCAATCATGACAGCTACATCACCACCGGCGAAAACTGCACGCGGTCCCAGGTGGTGGCCTCGATCATCGATGATCACCGCAGCCGGCTTTCTCCCGAAAGCATCGCCTGGCTCGCCCGTTCATCGTCTTACATACGCAACGGAGACATCCTGATGGTCCACGGCGGACCGGACGATCCGCTCGACCAGTACATCCGGGAGATCGATGCAACGATGTTTCCCGATGGGGTGAACGTGATGTTTGCCGGGCATACCCATGTCCAGTTTTCCCACCGCTTCGGAGAAAAGCTGTTCTGCAATCCAGGCTCCGTCGGCCAGCCGCGCGACGGTGACCCGCGTGCCGCCTATGCGATCTGGCATGAGCGAACACTGAGCCTGCACCGCGTGGAGTACGATATCGACCGGACGATCTCGGTCATGCAGGCACGCGGTTATGAGCCGTTTCTTGCCCGCGGCTTGCCGATCGGCGCCCAGATCAACGGCAGGGTGGATACGATCCTGGTCCGTTGACGGGCAGATCGGTCATGCCCGTTTCAGGGCCCGGCGGGTCGACAGCAGCAGGTTGGTCTCGCTTGAGGTGATGCCCTCGAATCTGCGGATGCGGACCAGCGTGTCGTCGAGCTCCTGAAGCGTGTCGGCCGCCAGTTCGACAATCAGGTCCCAGCGGCCATTGGTCGAATGCACCGCCTGAACCGCCGGCATGCCCTGCAAATGGGCAATGATCCGTTCCGTTCCCCTGCCCTCAATCCCGATCATGGTCAGCCCCCTGACCGGCGCCGCGGTCACGTCGGCGCGGGTGAGCACGGTGAAGCCTGCGATCTCGCCGCTGGCAACCAGCCGTTCGATGCGGCTGCGAACCGTGGCGCGGGCCAGTTTCAGCTTCGCCGCGAGATCCGAAATCGACGCCCGCCCATCGCGCCTG
This sequence comes from Parahoeflea alexandrii, assembly GCF_024105735.1. GTDB lineage: Bacteria > Pseudomonadota > Alphaproteobacteria > Rhizobiales > Rhizobiaceae > Hoeflea > Hoeflea alexandrii. Next base: position 375,176 of record NZ_JAAAML010000004.1, read on the forward strand.
AGCGCCGCAATCAGGCGAATGTCGATATCATCCAGTGTTGACATGCTCACCTGCCGATCTGATCAATGATGTTTTCGTTTTGAGAATACCTGATGCCTCGTTCTTGGCAAAGAGGGAAACATTTCGTTGCCAAGGCGGTATCACGCCCGATTTCACCTTACGATCCTTACCAAAATGGCAAACCTGACTGACACAAACAGTGTTTTGGTGCCCGGAACGGGCAAACTTTCCATTTCAAACGCCAGCCGCCTCTGCGACGGATCATCCGAACAGAGGACATCCGATGAACCAGCATTGTATTTTGGTCGGCGCGCCCGTCGACAGCGGTCAATCCAATCCAGGCTGCCTGATGGGTCCGGCGTCCTACCGCGTGGCGGGCCTTGCCGGAACGCTTTCCGAACTCGGTTGCAGCGTCGAGGACCGCGGCGATGTCGCACCACGAGTGTCTGAAGCAGGGACCTGTACCAATGCAGCGGTGCATCACCTGGGCGAAACGGTTTCCTGGACGCAGGCGCTGGCTGATGCGGCAGAGCATTCAATGGCGGCCGGGTTACCGATCTTTCTGGGCGGCGACCACAGCCTTTCGCTTGGTACGGTCGCCGGGGTGGCGGCCCATGCCAGAAAGCACGCAAGGCCATTGTTCGTGTTGTGGCTCGATGCCCACAGCGATTTCCACACGCCGATGACCACCCGCTCGGGCAACCTGCACGGCACGCCGGTTGCCTATCTCGCCGGACTTGCAGACTTCGAGAATTTTCCGCCGTTCCCGGACCCGGTCCCGGCCGACCGGATCTGCCTGTTCGGAATCCGCTCGGTCGATCCCGACGAGCGCACGGCGTTGCGCCGTCACGGCATCACGCCGGTCGACATGCGCGAGCTCGACGAGCGCGGCTTCGTCGCGCCGCTCAGCGCATTTCTCGATCAGGTGCGGGCTGCCGACGGGCTTTTGCACGTCTCGCTCGATGTCGATTTCCTCGATCCGTCGATCGCGCCGGCCGTCGGCACCACCGTGCCCGGCGGGGCGACCTTCCGCGAAGCACATCTGGTCATGGAGATGCTGCACGAATCGGGCCTCGTCAGTTCACTCGACCTGGTTGAGCTCAATCCGTTCCTCGACGAGCGCGGCCGCACCGCGCGGCTGATGGTCGATCTCACCGCCAGCCTGATGGGGCGGACGGTTTTCGACCGCGTCAACCGAAGCCTCTGATTTAGGCACCCATCCCTCTTTCCAATACCGGAGACGACAATGACCCCTCCTTCGCACCTGGCCTATGTGCCCTTCATCAGCGTCGAGAACATGATGCGGCTCATTCACTCGATCGGCATCGAGACAATGCTGAGAGAACTGGCGGACGCCATCGAGCACGACTTCACCCGCTGGCCATTGTTCGACAAGACGCCGCGGGTCGGCAGTCACTCCGAAGTGGGTGTGATCGAGCTGATGCCGACATCGGACGGCGATCTCTACGGCTTCAAATATGTTAACGGCCACCCGTCCAACACCAAGCAGGGGCTGCAGACGGTGACCGCTTTCGGGCTGCTGGCGCAGGTCTCCTCGGGCTATCCGGTGCTGCTCTCGGAGATGACCGTTCTGACGGCGCTCAGGACGGCGGCGACCTCGGCGATGGCGGCGCGGCACCTGGCGCCGAAGGGTGCGAAGGTAATGGCGGTGATCGGCAATGGCGCCCAGTCCGAATTCCAGGCACTGGCTTTCAAGGCGGTGGTCGGCATCGAGGAAGTCCGGCTTTACGACATCGACGCGGCGGCGACCGCCAAATGCGCCCGCAACCTCGCCGGCTCCGGACTGAAGGTGACCCCCTGCCAGTCCTCCCAGGAGGCGATGGAAGGCGCGCAGATCGTCACCACCTGCACTGCCGATAAGCAGTACGCCACCATCCTGACCGACAACATGATCGGCGACGGCATCCATATCAACGCGATTGGCGGCGATTGCCCGGGCAAGACCGAGTTGCACAGGGACATCCTGCTGCGCTCCGATATCTTTGTCGAATATCCGCCCCAGACACGGATCGAGGGCGAGATCCAGCAAATGCCCGAGGATTACCCGGTAACCGAGCTGTGGCAGGTGATCAACGGAGAGGTTCAAGGCCGCACATCGGCTTCGCAGATCACGCTGTTTGACGGCGTCGGCTTTGCCATCGAGGATTTCTCGGCGCTGAAATATGTCTACCAGCGGGCCCTGAAGACCGACCACTTCCAGCAGCTCGACATGATCGCCGACCCGGACGATCCGCGCGACCTGTTCGGCATGTTGCACCGCGCCGGCGATGCAGCCTGACAGGCAAGGCTGGAGCAGGTTGCGGCACCTGCCTTGGCGAAAGCGGTGACAAGGGGTATGGACGGGCATGACCAGTCCTGACCCCGAAACCCCGCCGATCCGCCTGCTTGTCGATGCCGATGCCTGCCCGGTGCGCGAGGAGTGCGTTCGGGTGGCGCTGCGCCACGATATCAAGGTGACCTTCGTGTCCAACAGCTACTTCCGGATCGAGACCGATCCGCTGGTGGAACGCGAGATCGTGCCAGGCAATTTCGACGCTGCTGACGACCGTATCGTCGAGCATGTGACGAAGCGGGCCGTGGTGGTGACCGCAGACATCCTGCTGGCGGAGCGCTGCCTGAAGGCCGAGGCGGCGGCGGTGATGAGCCACACCGGCAAGCCCTTCACCAATGATTCCATCGGCATGGCCGTGGCGACACGATCGATCATGGCGGACCTGAGAGCCGGCGGCGCAAAGGTGGGCGGGCCGGCGCCGTTTTCCAGGCAGGACCGGTCGCGTTTTCTCTCGGCGCTCGATCTGGCCCTGGTGCGGTTGAAGCGGCACGGCTGAGCGCGCGTCCGGAACTGGTGATTTTCGCCCCAGCCATTTTCGCCCCAGACAAGACAATCGGTCCGGCTTTCCATTTCTTCTGGACAATCGTCTCCGTGCGGGCTCAATTGATGCGAACGGCTTACCGGGGATAGATTTCATGGCCTATGTGGACATGCTCAAGACATTTGTGCGCGTTTACGAACTGGGCAGCATGTCGGCTGCCGCGCGCGATCTGCGGGTTTCGGCGGCGGTCTCCTCGAGCCGGATTTCAGACCTTGAGAAAAGCCTTGGCGTACGGCTGTTCAACCGCACCACCCGCAGCCTGCGCGCCACCGCGCATGGCGAATTGTTCTACAAGGGCGCGATCAAGATCCTCGACACGATCCGCGAGGTCGAAGGCGGCATTGCCGAAATTACCGCCCAGCCAAAGGGGACACTTTTCATCTCGGCGCCGCTGGCGCTCGGCAAGAAACTGGTGGCGCCGCTAATTCCGGCCTTCAAGGCGGAGTACCCCGACATCAATGTCCGGCTCCGATTGTCAGACCGCAAGGTGGATATTGCGCAGGAGGGCCTCGACGCCGCCTTCGTGCTCGGGCCGCTTCCCGATTCGGATCTCAGGGTGCGGGCGATCCACGACTTCGAACGCCTGCTGGTTGCCTCGCCGGCCTATGTCGAAACGCACGGCATGCCGGAAAGCGGCGACGAGATAATGGCGAGCAAGCACAAGTGCCTGCTGCTGCGCTATCCCGGCGCAACCGAGTTCTACTGGAACCTGCTGGTCGACGGCGAAGTGCGCGCCTACCATCCCGAAGGGTCGCTCGAAAGCGATGACGGCGACGTGCTGACGGCCTGGGCGCTGGCCGATTGTGGCATCGCCAGCAAGACCCGTTACGACGTCGCCGCCGATCTTGACGCCGGCCGCCTGGTGCAGGTGGCCAAATCCACCCCGCAGACGCCGCAACCCTTCTCCTGCCTGTACCCGCACAAGCGGCTGCAGGACCCGAAGGTCAAGCTGTTCATCGATCACGTCATCAAGGGAATCCGGGCCGAGATAGACCGGGCCGCGGCTTCAACATCTTCAGGAAAAATTTGAAACCGAACTGCATTTTCTTTGCATACTATAGGTTTTGAAGTCCGGCTGGAGTCGACCGGATGCATTCGTCCAGGAGACACATGATGAGTGAGCACATGCCGTCGCAGCTTCCGGGTTTCGCGCGAAATTCGGTCAACCTCGCATCCGCGGGCCTTGGCGCGAAGGGCATCTTTGTCACCGACGAGTTCTTCGCCCCGCTCGAGCGCATGCTCAGCGATCAGCCAGCCGTGTTCATCGAAGACAAGTATGACGACAACGGCAAGTGGATGGATGGCTGGGAAAGCCGCCGCAAGCGGGTGCTGGGCCATGATTTCGCAATCATCCGGCTGGCGGTCGCCGGACGCATCGATGGCTTCGATGTCGACACCTCGCACTTTACCGGCAACTATCCGCCGGCTGCCCGCATCGAGGCCTGCAATGTGGCGGACGATCCGGATGAGAGCACCGAGTGGACCGAAGTCCTGCCGACCTCGCCGCTGGGACCGAGCGCCCACCATTATCTCGGGTCCAACTCTTCGGAGATCTTCACCCATGTCAGGCTGCACATCTATCCCGATGGCGGTGTGGCGCGGCTCAGGGTCTTCGGCCAGCCGTTCCTCGACCGGTCGCGGGTCGGTAACGGAGACATCGAACTGTCGTCGGCGCTGAATGGCGGCCGTATCGTCGGGTTCTCGGACGCCCATTACGGTTCTTACCACCGGCTGCTCGCACCGGGGCGCGGCGAGAACATGGGCGACGGCTGGGAGACAAGCCGCAGGCGGGTTCCGGGCAATGAATGGATCGTGATCGCGCTGGGGGCGCGGGGCGTTCTGTCCGGCGCGATTGTCGACACCGCCTACTTCAAGGGCAATTTTCCCGACATGTGCTCGATCCAGGCCGCGGACATGAGCGAATTCGGCACCGATGCGGGCGATGCCATCATCACCGCGTCGATGTTCTGGCCGGAACTGATCGGGCAGCAGAAGCTCTCGGCGGATCATGTCCATGATCTTTCCGCCGATATTCGCGACATCGGGCCCGTCACTCACGTGCGGCTCAACATCTTCCCGGACGGTGGGGTCAGCCGCCTGAAACTGACAGGACGTCTCGCCTGAGCGCGATGACGGCAGGATAACAGCATGCACATTTCTTTGTGGAGGCAGCAACCGGGACATCGATAAGCGGAACACAGATCGTTCTGCCCACATTTTTGGAAGGTCGACAGAGACTGGCAATTCAGCCGGTTCGCAGCATGGGGGGCAGCGAACCGGTGGGACAAGCGCCCCTGAGGGAAAAAGGACCAACCCAATGGCAGACTCATCAATTGGAACCGCAGAACAGCTGCGGGATCCGAACTACACGCCGCCGCTTATCAAGGCCGTACCGCTGGGCATCCAGCATGTGCTGGCCATGTTCGTTTCAAACGTCACGCCGGCCATCATCGTGGCCGGTGCCGCCGGCATCGGTTTCGGCTCGGATCAGGGCGCGCTCGGCTTCCCCGACATGACCTACATGATCCAGATGTCGATGCTGTTCGCCGGTATCGCAACCCTGCTGCAGACCATCGGCATGGGCCCGGTCGGGGCGCGGCTGCCAATCGTGCAGGGCACCAGCTTCGCCTTCGTTCCGGTGATGATCCCGGCGGTCGCGGGCCTTGGCACCGCCGGTCTCGCCGGCCTTATGACCGGTGTGATGATCGGCGGCGTGTTTCACTTCTGCCTTGGCTTTTTTGTCGGCCGCATCCGCTATGCCCTGCCGCCGCTGGTGACCGGACTGATCGTGCTGATGATCGGTCTGGCGCTGGTCAAGGTCGGCGTACAGTATGCCGCCGGCGGCGTGCCGCTGATGGGCAAGCCCGAATTCGGCAGCCTGGCGATGTGGATTCCTGCCCTGGTGGTGATCATCGTCACGCTTGCGATCAAGTTCTTCACACGCGGTTTTGCGGCCGTGGCGGCCGTGCTGATCGGCATCGTCGCCGGTTACATCGTGGCGCTGATGATGGGCCAGGTGAACTTTGGAAACCTGGCGCGGGCCAGCTATTTCGCACCTCCGATGCCGTTCAAATGGGGCTTCGAGTTCAACTTCGCCATCGTGCTGGGCATGTGCTTCATGGCCGTGGTCTCGGCGATCGAAACCGTGGGCGACACCTCAGGCATCACCAAGGGCGGGGCCGGGCGTGAAGCCACCGACAAGGAGATCGAAGGCGCGACCTTCGCCGACGGTCTTGGCACCGCGGTCGCCGGCGTCTTCGGCGGCCTGCCCAACACCTCGTTCTCGCAGAATGTCGGCCTGGTCGCCATGACCGGCGTGATGAGCCGTCACGTGGTGACCATCGGGGCGCTGTTCCTTATCGCCGCCGGCTTCATCCCGAAGGTCGGTGCTGTCATCAACACCGTGCCGATCAACGTGCTTGGCGGCGGCGTCATCGTGATGTTCGGCATGGTCTGCGCCGCGGGCGTCAACATGCTCTCGGAGGTCAAGTGGAACCGCCGCAACATGGTGATCTTCGCCACCGCTCTGTCGATCAGCCTCGGCCTGCAGCTGGTGCCGGAAGCTCTGCAGCACCTGGGCAAGACCGCCCAGATCCTGCTGACCAGCGGCCTGCTGCCCGCAGCCCTGATCGCGATCGTCCTCAACCTGGTTCTGCCCGAAGATCTCGACGACTGAGACCGGCAGAAACCCTGATCGCAAACAAGCCCCCGGTTTCGGCCGGGGGTAAGAAACAAGAGAGGCCGGAGCATCAAGCCATGCTCCGGCCTCTTTGGTGTCGGTATCCGGGCCGGCGAGGTCCGGTTGACGATCTCAGGCGGCGCTTTGCGCTGCCAGGCGAATGGCCGAAATATTGCTCGCCCAATCTTCCTCGCCCGCACCGTTGAACACCGCGGAACCTGCGACCAACACGTCAGCACCGGCAGCGGAGACCAGCGGGGCGGTCGCCGGGGTGACGCCGCCGTCGATCTCGATATGGATCGGACGGGCGCCGATCATCTTTTTCACCCGCGCCACCTTGTCGACCACCGACGGGATGAAGGCCTGGCCGCCGAAGCCGGGGTTGACGGTCATCAGCAGGATCAGGTCAAGCCGGTCGAGTACATATTCGATGACGTTTTCCGGCGTCGACGGGTTGAGCGACACGCCGGCCTTCTTGCCGAGCGCGCGGATTGCCTGCAGCGAACGGTCGAGATGGGTGGTCGCTTCGGCATGAACCGTGATGATGTCGCACCCCGCATCGGCGAAGGCCTCGAGATAGGGATCGCAGGGCTCGATCATCAGGTGGCAGTCGAACACCGCCGTGGTGCGGGGGCGCACGGCCTTGATGATGCCGGGGCCGAAGGTGATGTTGGGGACGAAGTGGCCATCCATGACGTCGAGATGGATCCAGTCGGCGCCGGCGCGCATGACGCCTTCGATGTCATCGCCGAGGCGGGAGAAATCCGCCGACAGGATGGACGGGGCAATCAGGATGGGCTTGGACACTGTGGACATGGGCGCTTACCTCGGATTGGGAGCGGCCGTGCCTGATGGCCCCGGCCCGTTGGAATGCGGTTTGCCCGATCAGACGCGCCAAGGTCAAGACGGCTTTGGATCATGCCTGTGCAAAGCCCTGCGACCTCTTGCCCGAATCATGCGGCACGGGGCAGGCTTCCGCGGCAAGCAACCGGAGCCCACGATGTCCAGACCACCGATCAGCCATTCCATCGTCTTCACCTACACGAGCGATCTCGAGCGCGGCTCGCGGTTTCTGCGCGAGGTGATGGAACTGGATTTCGTGGTCGATCAGGGCGCCTGCCACATCTACCGGCTGACGCCGCTGAGCTATATCGGCATATGCAATCTGCCCGACCGTCCGCAGGGTACGGCGGGGGTGACGCTGACCATCGTGTCGCCCGATGTGGACGGCTGGCGCGATTTCCTCGAAGCCAAGGGCGTGAAATACGTCAGCGGGCCAGAACACAGCGAGGAGTTCGGCGTCTACTCGTCGCTGTTTCATTCGCCCGACGGCTACCGCGTGGAGATCCAGAGTTTCGACGATCCGGAGTGGGACATGGGCAATGTCGGGGGCAGCATCGACTGACGCTGCCCTGCCCTGCGATAGGTAGAAACCGGATCAGAACCGGATCGGTTCTCGGGTCATTTCCAAGTGCAGCATGTCGCCACTCCACGGATTGGCTTCGCAGACCGCCTCATCGAGCTCCACTCCCAGGCCGGGCTCATCCGACGGGATCACGTAGCCGTCCTGCCATTCGATCTTTTTCCTGAGCACCTCGGCGTAGAAGCCGTCCCAGGTCTTGATCGACTCCAGCACGAGGAAGTTGGGCAGGGTGGCGGCAAGCTGAATGTTGGCGGCAGCCACCAGCGGGCCGCAATAGCAATGCGGCGCGATCTGGATGCCGAAGGCCTCGGCCATGCCGGCGATCTTCTTGGTCTCGAGAAGCCCGCCTGAGCGGCCAAGGTTGGGCTGCAGGATGGCAGCTGCGCGGGTTTCGATGACGCGGGCGAACTCGTGCTTGGTTACCAGCCGCTCTCCGGTCGCCACCGGGATGGACGTTGCCCGCGCAACTTCGGCCATGGCCGCGATCTGATCGGGGGGCACCGGCTCTTCGAACCACAGCGGATCGGCGGCCTCGATGGCGCGCGCCATGCGGATGGCGCCGGCGGCGGTGAACTGGCCGTGGGTTCCAAACAGGATGTCGGCCCGGGTGCCCACTGCCTCGCGCACTGCCTTGACCATGCGGGCAGAGCGATCGATGTCGGTCAGAAGCGGCTGATGCCCGCCCTGGACCCGATAGGGCCCGGCCGGATCGAACTTCACCGCCGTGAAGCCCTGGCGCACGGCCTCGATAGCCGCCGCGGCGGCAAGATCCGGATCATTGTAGACGTTCTTCGGGCTGTCGGTGGACAGCGGGTCGGCGCTGCCGGTGGCAGGATAGAGATAGGTGTAGGAGCGAAGTCCCTCATGCACCCGTCCGCCAAGCAGCTTGTGCACCGGCTGGCCCGCTTCCTTGCCGATGATGTCCCAGCAGGCCATTTCCAGCGCCGAGCAGCAGGCCATCATGGTCATGTCGGGGCGCTGCGAGAAGCCGGAGGAATAGCAGAGCCTAAAGAAATTCTCGATGTCATGCGGATCGCGGCCGACCAGATAACGTGCGGCGACATCCTCCATCAGCCTGGCGGTCAGATGCGGATCAAAGGCCGCGTCATAGGCTTCACCATATCCGACGACGCCGCCGTCGGTGACCAGCTTGACGAACAGGAAGTAGCGCCCGCCGGTCTGCGGCGGCGGGTTGGCCACCACAAAAGTCTGGACATCCTTGATCTTCATGACGTGCTCCGCAATCTCAAATCGACTTCAAAAACGACCCGGCGCAATCGATCAGGTATCGGCAGCAAAATCCAGCCCATTCGAATTCATTCCCGGCCATTTTGCCGCTCAAACCGGCATACGGCGCGAGGACAAGGATCGGGCAAGCTTGACCTGACAGGGTTGGATCAGCCAGGGCCTCACGTGAAGAAGCTACATGATTCAACTTTCCATCTGTCTGCCCACACGCAACAGGCAGAAATACTGCATTGAAACGATCCGCGGTCTCGCCGCGAGCGATGCAACCAATTTCGAAGTCATCGTCGGCGACAACTCCGACGATGGCTCGATCCTGTCCGATTACTTCACAAACGAGCTCAGGGATTCCCGTTTCCGCCTCATAGGCCCGGAAGAGACGGTTCTTGCCATGGTCGACAACTGGGAACGGCTGGTCGGAGAGGCAAAGGGGCGCTGGCTTTCGGTCATCGGTGACGACGACCATATCGACCCGAGGCTTGTGCAGTTGCTCAAATACTACGAGCGCACCTATCCGGAGGTCGAGGCGGTCAGCTGGGCGCGGATGAGCTTCAACTGGCCGGACAATCGTCCGGAACCGGCGCTTTCGGTGGTCCCGGTCGCCCATGATACCTATGTGGCGGTGAAATCGATCGTCCAAGACCGGCTTTACCGCTGGAGCGAAGGCTCGAAACGCCCGGCAGTGGGTTTCGGCATCTATCATGCCGCGGTACGCAAGTCGGTGATGGAACGGATCAAGCGGAAATATGGCGGGCGCTATTTCGAGCATCCGGTGGTCGATTACGAAAGCAGCTGCAAGATCATCCGGGAAGCCAAGGTGCTGGTGCACTGCCAACGACCGTTCTCCGTGCTCGGGGCCTGCAATGCATCCAACTCCGCGGGCACGAAGTCCCGTGAAACCATGATGAAGCGGGTCGACACGTTCAAGGCGGAAACCAGGGGCAAGGTCGACATGGACGACCCGGTTTTCCCGTTCCCGATCAGCGATCCCGGTGCCTCGATCTGCTCATCCGTCGCCTCCACCACCTACTGGTTCTGCCGGACCTATGGGATCGACCTCACCGGCTTTCCAGAGAACTTCGCCCGCGCTGCGATGGATGAACTGGGCGGGACGGTTGTCGAGGAAGATTACAATCTCAAGAAGGCGTTCTTCGAACGCGGGTTTGATGCCTGGGAAGGCGGGAAATGGCGGGAGCATTTCAAGCCGCAGCCATTCTGGGGCAACCGCTCGCACAACGAACTTTGCGGGGTTCTCAAGGACTATCTCTACATCCGCGAAGATGTGCCGCCCTCGGAAACACCGGCCGACTTCTATCATTTCGGTGAAGCGATGATCATGCCGGTCGAGAACGTGACCTCCGGCGCCCGGGTGTTCGCACGATGACCCGGCTGACCATCTGCATCCCTACCCGCAACCGCCAGCGCTACGCCATGGATGCCGCGCGTCACATGCTCGCCTCGAAGCGGGACGACTTCGAGATCCTGATCGGAGACAATTCCGATGACGCCGCTCCGCTGGCAAGCTTTGTCGCCGAGATGAACGACAGCCGGCTGCGCTTGCTGCCTCCGGAAGAAAAGCCGCTGGCGATGCAGGACAACTGGGAACGGATGCCACAGCATGCACGCGGCGAATGGATCAGCATCATCGGCGATGACGACTACCTCGACCCGGACCTGTGCGAGGTGTTGCGGCTGACCACCCAGCGCGTGCCCAACGCCGATGCACTTACCTGGGGCCGGTCCTATTTCGTCTGGCCCGAAGCGCGATCGCATCGCGAGATCACCCGGATCCCCACCGGAAGTCATCTGATGCACATGGAGAAGAAGGATCTCATGCGCAAGATGTTCTTCTGGGAAGATGCCAAGGACCGTCCTGCCTGCCCGTTCGGGATCTATCATGGCGCGCTCAAGAAAGACCTCCTGGAGAGGATCAGGAGCGCCTTCTCCAATCGCTATTTCGAACATCCCAATGCCGACTACGACAGTATCTGCAAGACGGTGATGATGGCCGACATGTGCATCTACTGGGAACGGCCGCTTTCGGTGTTCGGCGCGTGCGCGGCATCCAATACCGCCGGCCTGCGCGACACCGCCGTCGGGCTGGAACGCATCCGTACCGTTCGCGGGGAAAACCAGTCCCAACTGGAAGCAGCCGACTTTCCGTTTCCGATCGAGCTCGGCATCACGTCTTCGGTGGCGCATGCTGTGGAATGGTTCAAGCAGCGCTACGGCATCGAACTCAACGGCTGGGAAGAAGGCTTCATCCAGGCCTGCGCCGGGGACTGCGAAAGCCAGACCGACCGGGCAAGGTTCGAGGAGAAAAAGGCGGGCTATGCGGCCGCGATCAAGCAATGGCGCGGCGCCCAGGCGCTCAAGCTGTTCAACCCGGCCTTCAAGCACCGCCCGGATGTACCGAAATTCATGGGCCACGCCGAAGCTCATCTCAATTTCGACATGGGCATCGGAAACGCGCAGACGGCTGCGGAGTTCTACAACCTCCTGAACGGCATGCTTTTCCCGGTGCGCCTACTGGAAAGCCGCCTGAACGATGCCTGACGCGTTTCTCCGGCGCCGGCTTGCGCGCGATGCAACACCGTCCGGACCCCCGACATGATGGGGCGGCGTGTTGTCATCAGCCAGTCCATGTATTTCCCCTGGGTGGGCATGCTCGAGCAGATCCGCCTTGCCGATACGCTGATCCACTACGACGACGTCCAGTTTTCAAAGGGCAGCTTCAGCAACAGGGTTCAGGTCAAGTTGCCAAACGGACCATCCTGGATGACGGTACCGCTTCACGATCACCATATGGGACAGACGATCGAGGAGGTCCAACTGCAACCAACCGGTCCCTGGCGTGCCCGGCATCTCGCCATGCTGGAGCAAAGCTTCGCGGGAGCACCTCATGCCGCAGATGCTCTGGAACTTGCCAGCCGGGTGATTGACGGCAATCACGCCACGCTGGCCGATCTGGCGCGCGACAGCATGCTGTCTCTTTGCAGCTATTTCGATCTGGACAAGACTACGCGGTTTGCAGATGCCGGTGACTTCGGAATAGGCGGGTCCGGAAGCGTCCGGGTACTGGAACTGGTCAAGGCCGTCGGTGGTACGGACTACATCACCGGGCACGGGGCGAAGAACTATCTCGATCACCGGATGTTTGAGGCCGAGGGTATCAGCGTCTCGTACATGGATTACCAATGCACGCCCTACCCGCAATCACATGGCGCCTTCACTCCCTTTGTGTCGGCTCTGGATCTGGTGGCTCATTGCGGCCGAGGCGGACTGACAAAAATCGCGTCCCAGACACGGGACTGGAAGGAGTTTGTGAATGAACCCCAATGATGCATTCCGCGCTGAAGTCGAGGCCAACATCGATGGTCTCATGGAAGACACCGATCTGCAGGCCCTCTCGCGGGTCTGGATCCGGGAAGCCACACCCTACAAATGGTCTTATAACTTCTCCTGGTTTGGGCGGCCGGCGATCCAGCTTCCAAATGACGCCTGGGCGTTGCAGGAGCTGGTCTGGAAAGTCAGGCCGGACCTGATCATCGAGACCGGCATCGCCCATGGCGGATCGCTGATCTACTCGGCGTCGCTGCTGGCGCTGCTGGACCTGTGCGATGCCACCGAAAAGGGCGAAACGCTCGACCCGCGCAAGCCGAAGCGCAAGGTGCTCGGCATCGATATCGACATCCGCCAGCACAATCGCGATGCCATCGAGGCGCATCCGCTCTTCCCGCGTATCGAGATGATCGAGGGCTCAAGCATTGCCGAAGAGACGATCGCGAAGGTTCGCGAGATGGCGTCGGACTACAAACGAATTCTGGTATGCCTCGATTCCAATCACACCCATGACCATGTTCTGGCCGAGCTTGAGGCCTATGCGCCGATGGTCACGCCCGAAAGCTACTGCATCGTTTTTGACACATTGATCGAAGACACCCCGGCATGGCTTGGCGGTGAGCGTCCCTGGGGTCCGGGAAACAGTCCGAAATCGGCGGTTCATGCCTATCTCAAGAACAATCCGGACTTCGAGATCGACAGCCGCATCGACAAGAAGCTGCTGATCACAGTGGCACCGGACGGATTCCTCAAGCGCATCGGCTGATTCAGGCCCAGGCAACCAGACCAAAAGCGCGAAAATTCCGGTTTTCTGACCAGAAATCGCGTCAGACCGTGACTATCACTAGGTGAGCAATCTTTAAATCGATTGAAAAACTGAAAACCTCCGGCAGTCCAACTTTTCCTGTTCCGGCTGTTTAAAAACACGCTATAGAGGCAAAAGGGGACAGAGGGCGCATGAAAGCGCCCCCCATAAAAAGACGAGAGGGACAACGGCCTCATGGAGTATTTTCTTCAGCAGCTTATCAATGGGCTCACGTTGGGCTCCATTTACGGGCTCATCGCCATCGGCTACACCATGGTCTATGGCATCATCGGCATGATCAACTTTGCCCATGGTGACATCTTCATGGTCGGCTCGTTTATCGCGCTTGCGACGTTCCTGGCCCTGGTCGCCCTTGGCATTTCAGCCTTGCCGCTGATCCTTTTCATCACACTGCTTGTGTCGATGCTGTTCACTTCCGCCTGGGGATGGACAGTGGAACGGCTGGCCTACAGGCCGCTGCGCGGATCTTTCCGGCTTGCGCCGCTGATCACCGCGATCGGCATGTCGATCGTGCTGCAGAATTTTGTCCAGATCACCCAGGGCGCTCGGGTCAAGCCGCTGCCGCCGCAGATTCAGGGCGGCGTGACGCTGATGGAAGGCGTGACCGAGAACGGCACCATCGCCGTGCAGCTGTCCTACATGCAGATGATCATCATCGCGACAACACTGGCGCTGATGATCGGCTTCTCGCTGCTGATCTCCAAGACCTCGCTTGGCCGGTCGCAGCGCGCCTGCGAACAGGACCAGAAGATGGCCGCCCTGCTCGGCGTCAATGTCGACCGCACGATCTCGCTGACCTTCGTCATGGGCGCAGCACTGGCTGCGGTTGCGGGCTTCATGTTCCTGCTGCTTTACGGCGTCATCGATTTCTACATCGGCTTTCTTGCAGGCGTTAAAGCCTTCACCGCGGCCGTGCTCGGCGGTATCGGTTCGCTTCCGGGCGCCATGCTCGGCGGGCTGCTGATCGGCCTGATCGAAGTGTTCTGGTCGGGCTATTTCTCGGTCGAATACAAGGATGTCGCCGCGTTTTCGATCCTGGTCATCGTGCTGATCTTCATGCCGTCCGGATTGCTGGGCAAACCCGAAGTCGAGAAAGTCTGATGAACGCCGCTCCGAATTCCGGCCTGATGGCCGAATCCGTCAAGGATGCGGCGGTAGCCGCACTTCTTGCCGCCGTGCTGGGTTTCTTCTTCTTCGCGCTGCGCACCGATATCGGCACCGGCGGCCTCGACCTCACCTACCGGTGGGGTCTGTGGTTCATCGCAATCGCCATCGTCTTCGGCGTCCGGTTGCTGTTGAATCTGTTCATCTTCAAGGCGAAGAAGCCGATCACAAGCGGTGTCAGCGTCTCGGTTCCGCCGGCGCTGACGACCGCCGTCGGCCGTGTCATCGGCCCGGTTCTCCTGATGATCGCGCTTACCCTGCCCTTCATCGTGATGGCCGTGTACCCGGAGCGCGACCGACAGTTCATCGACCTCGCGATCCTGATCATGACCTATGTCATGCTCGGCTGGGGCCTGAACATCGTGGTCGGCCTGGCCGGCCTGCTCGACCTCGGTTACGTGGCATTCTATGCGGTCGGCGCCTATTCGTTCGCGCTGCTGGCGCAGTATTTCGACATCGGCTTCTGGATGGCGCTGCCGCTTGCAGGCCTGCTGGCGGCGATGTGGGGGATCATCCTGGGCTATCCGGTGCTGAGGCTGAGAGGCGACTACCTCGCCATCGTCACCCTGGCCTTCGGTGAAATCATCCGCGTGGTGCTGCTCAACTGGTACGAGTTCACCGGCGGCCCTGACGGCATCTCCGGCATTCCGAAGCCGAGCTTCTTCGGCCTCGACTTCTCTCGGACCGGCGGATTTGCTGATTTCTTCGGTCTCGACTACGATTCGATCCACCGCTTCATCTATCTCTATTACATCATCCTGGTGCTGGCGCTGATCACCAACTTCGTCACGCTGAGGCTGCGCAAGCTGCCGATCGGACGGGCCTGGGAAGCGCTGCGTGAGGACGAGATCGCCTGCCGCTCGCTCGGCATCAACACCACCAACACCAAGCTGACCGCGTTTTCGATCGGCGCCATGTTCGGCGGTTTCGCGGGCTCGTTCTTCGCCACCAGGCAGGGCTTCATCTCGCCCGAGAGCTTCACCTTTCTCGAATCGGCAATCATCCTGGCGATCGTGGTGCTGGGCGGCCTCGGCTCGCAGATCGGCGTGGTCATCGCCTCGGTGGTGATGATCGGCGGCATCGAGATCCTGCGCAACCTGGGCTTCCTGAAGGAGATCTTCGGACCCGATTTCGAACCCACCCAGTATCGCATGCTGATCTTCGGCCTGGCCATGGTGCTTATCATGGTGTGGAAACCGCGTGGCATCATTTCCAGCAGGAACCCTTCCGCGGTCTACAAGGAACGCAAGAAGATCGGCTCGGACATGGTCGCTCAAGGTGAGGGCCACTGATGGAAACCGCAATGAAAACGCCCCCCGCCCACACCTGGGACGACAACGCCGTCTTGTCGGTCGAGCACCTGACCATGCGCTTTGGCGGCCTGGTTGCCGTCAACGACCTGAGCTTCAATGTCGGCCGCGGCGACATCACCGCCCTGATCGGACCCAACGGCGCCGGCAAGACCACCGTGTTCAACTGCGTCACCGGGTTCTACAAGCCGACCGAGGGCCGCATCGTGATGCGCCACGGCACCGGGCTGCAGTCGGAAAAGATAGAGGCGCTGACCCGCACCGGACGGCAGTTCAACGATGATGGCGACGACCGTGTGTTCCTGCTCGAGCGGATGCCGGATTTCGAGATCTCGAAGCGCGCCAAGGTGGCCCGGACGTTCCAGAACATCCGCCTGTTCGGTGGCATGACCGCGCTGGAAAACCTTCTGGTGGCCCAGCACAATCCGCTGATGCTGGCCTCTTCCATGACCATCGGCGGGATATTGAACCTGCCAAGCTATCGCAAGGCCCGGGCCGAAGCGATCGACTTCGCTGCCTACTGGCTGGAGAAGACCGGCCTGATCCACCGCGCCGACGACCCGGCCGCCGACCTGCCCTATGGCGACCAGCGGCGGCTCGAGATCGCCCGGGCGATGTGCACGCGGCCGCAGCTGCTTTGCCTCGATGAGCCGGCAGCGGGCCTCAATCCGCGGGAATCGACAGAGCTCAACCAGCTGCTGCAATATATCCGCAAGGATCACGGCACCTCGATCCTGCTCATCGAGCACGACATGGGCGTCGTCATGGAGATCTCGGATCACGTGGTCGTGCTCGACTACGGAGAGAAGATCTCGGACGGTGATCCGGACCATGTGAAGAACGATCCCAAGGTGATTTCAGCCTATCTCGGCGTCGACGAGGACGAAGTCGCCGAAGTCGAGGAAGCCCTCGACATGCCGGTCATCCACGGCAAGACCGACCCCGCGGAGAACGGTGAAGGAGGCCGGTCATGAGCACTGAGCAGAACCTTCTGACCATCCGCGGCGTCGAGACCTATTACGGCAAGATCGTCGCCCTGCGCGGTGTCGATGTCGATGTCAAGAAAGGCGAGATCGTCACGCTGATCGGCGCCAACGGCGCGGGTAAGTCGACGCTGATGATGACCATCTGCGGCAGTCCGCGCGCCCGCACCGGCGAGATCGTCTTTGACGGCCAGGACATTTCCCGCACACCGACGCACGAGATCATCCGGATGGGCATCGCCCAGTCCCCGGAAGGACGCCGCATCTTTCCGCGCATGTCGGTGATGGAAAATCTGCAGATGGGCGCGCAACTGGTCGACGACAAGCACTTCGATGACGACCTGAAGCGTGTCTTCGACCTGTTTCCGCGCCTCAAGGAGCGGGCAAACCAGCGCGGCGGTACGCTGTCCGGCGGCGAACAGCAGATGCTGGCGATCGCCCGGGCGCTGATGAGCCGGCCGAAGCTGCTTCTGCTCGATGAGCCGTCGCTCGGCCTGGCGCCACTGATCGTCAAGCAGATCTTCGAGATCATCAAGGAACTCAACTCCAACGAGGGGCTGACGGTGTTCCTTGTCGAACAGAACGCGTTCCACGCGCTCAAGCTCGCCCACCGCGGCTATGTCATGGTCAATGGCAACATCACCATGTCCGGCACCGGAGCGGAATTGCTCAAACGCGACGAAGTTCGCGCCGCCTATCTGGAAGGCGGAGCTCACTAGGAGGAGCAGAACATGGAGAACGGCCTCTTTTGGGAAGTCTCGATTGCCGAGTTCATCTTCGTCACGATGATCCTTGGCGGCGGCACGGCCTGGATGACCGGACGGGCGGTGGCACAGACCTGGCGGACCCCGCTGCAGCTTGCCTGGTACATGGTGATCCTGAGCCTTGCGGTTCGGTTCATCCACTTCGCGCTGTTTAACGGCACGCTGTTGTCCGGCTACTATTTCGTGGTCGATTTCCTGGTCATTCTGGTGTTTGCGTTTCTCGGCATGCGGTTTACCCGCGCCGGGCAGATCGCAAGACAGTACAGTTTCGCGTTCGCCCGTTCAGGGCCTTTCGGCTGGCGTCAGAAGGAACACTGAGCGCAGCGGGATGCGGATTGAACAGCCTTCTAAAAACAACTGTATTTCTCTGAAAATATGGGTTTAGATGGTTGCATACGGGGCATAACGCCCCCCACACCGGGACCGAACCTAATCAGCGCCTGCGGTCCCGGTGGAAGGAAAACGAACAGGTGTTGCTGGGAGTTAACATGAAGAAGATCCTTTTGGCTGGAGCCGCCCTTGGCTTCGCGATGTCTTCAGCTTCGGCTGAAATCGTCATTGCGACCGCAGGTCCTATGACAGGCCAATACGCATCCTTCGGGGAACAGATGAAAACCGGCGCCGAGCAGGCTGTCGCCGACATCAACGCCGCCGGCGGCGTCAACGGCGAAATGCTCAAGCTCGAAATCGGTGACGATGCCTGCGATCCGAAGCAGGCTGTTGCTGTAGCCAACCAGTTCGCCGGCAGCGGCGTGGTGTTCGTTGCAGGCCATTTCTGCTCGGGCTCCTCGATCCCGGCATCGGCAGTGTACTCGGATGAAGGCATCATCCAGATTTCGCCTGCCTCGACCAACCCGAAGTTCACCGACGAGCGTCCCGGCGGCGCTGATGGCGGCACCTACCGGGTTTGCGGCCGTGACGACCAGCAGGGCGAAACCGCTGCTGCTTACCTGCTGAAGAACTTTGCAGACAAGAAGATCGCCTTCGTTCACGACAAGACCGCCTACGGCAAGGGTCTCGCGGATGCGACCATGGGTTCCTACGAAGCCGGCGGCGGCACGCCTGCTATGTACGAAGCCTACACCGCGGGTGAAAAGGACTACTCGGCTCTGGTTTCGAAGATGAAGCAGGAAGGCATCGACGTGCTTTACGTCGGCGGCTATCACACCGAAGCCGGCTTGATGGCCCGCCAGATGAAGGAACAGGGCATGTCCACTGTTCTGGTTTCCGGCGACGCGCTGGTTACCGACGAGTACTGGGCGATCACCGGCGATGCCGGCGAAGGCACCCTGATGACCTTCTCGCCCGATCCCACCAAGAGCCCGGCTGCGGCTGAAGTGGTCAAGGCTCTGCAGGACGCAGGCAAGACCACCGAAGGCTACGTGATGTACACCTATGCGGCCATCCAGGCCTATGCACAGGCTGTCACCGCCGCCGGTTCGACCGACTATGATGCGGTTCGCGAAGCCCTCAACGCAGGTGACTTCAAGACCGTGCTCGGCGACCTTGCGTTCGATGACAAGGGTGACGTTTCGCTTCCGGGCTACGTCTTCTACCGCTGGTCGGACGGCAAGTACGCCGAAATCGAATAGTCTTCGGTTCCATCCGAATGACAAGAACCCCGGTGCGCAAGCGCCGGGGTTTTTCTTTTGCCCGCCGGTATGCAGGCTCCGGGTCGGGTTCAGTCGCGGATTTCAAGATCCGCCTTGCGGGAGTTCCGGACCACAAGTTCTGCGTTGGGAATGTCGTTGGACAGCGCCCTGGCCAGGGCCTGGTCCGGGTCCAGCCCGTGCGCAAGCCAGCGATCAACCAGCCTGCGGCGCAGTTCGCCGGGGTCAGCCTTCAACATCACGGTCAGATCAAACATGTCCGCCAGTTGCACCCAGGGCTCCTCATCCAGAAGCAGGTAGTTGCCTTCCGCGATCAGGAACCGGTGCTCGGGGGCGATGATGCGGCCGCCGGCCCGCGCCAGGTCGAGAACCCTGTCGAAGACCGGAACCGCCACCTCGGCGGCGGGCGTCTTGCGCAGGCGTTCGAGCAGCACCGCATAACCATCGGCATCAAAGGTAAAGGGCGCGCCCTTGCGGGCAAGCGTTCCGCGGGCTTCAAGCACCGCGTTGTCGAGGTGAAAGCCATCCATCGGGACAATCGCGGCCGTCTGCCCGCGGCGGCTGAACTCCGCCACGAGCATCTCCGATAACGTCGACTTGCCGGCACCGGGCGGGCCGCTCAGGGCGATGATGAACCGTTGCTCGTCAGCCGCACGCATGATTGCGGCTTCGGCCAGTTGGGCGGCGGTGCGCTCGACCTGCTGCATCCCGGGCGCTTCAGGCCGCGGCCGCTTCTTGCGGCGGCTCCTTGGCCCCGGTCATGAAGGCAACCGCATCCGACATGGTGTAGTCTTTCGGATTGATGACGCAGAGCCGCTTGCCGAGCCGGTGGACATGGATGCGGTCGGCGACTTCGAAGACATGCGGCATGTTGTGCGAGATCAGGATGATCGGAATGCCGCGGGAGCGCACGTCGAGGATGAGTTCCAGCACCCGCCGGCTTTCCTTGACGCCAAGCGCGGCGGTCGGCTCGTCGAGAATAATGACCTTGGAGCCGAAGGCCGCGGCGCGCGCAACGGCGACGCCCTGTCGCTGCCCGCCCGAGAGCGTCTCGACCGCCTGATTGATGTTCTGGATGGTCATCAGGCCGAGTTCATTGAGCTTGTCGCGGGCAAAGGCATCCATCGCCTTGTGGTCGAGCTGGCGCAGCACCGAGCCGCGGAAGCCGGGCTTTCGCAACTCGCGGCCCATGAACATGTTGTCGGTAATCGACAGGGCCGGCGACATGGCCAGCGTCTGGTAGACGGTTTCGATGCCGGCGTGGCGGCCATCCAGAGGCGAATGGAACTTCACTTCCTTGCCTTCGAGCCAGATCTTGCCCTCATCCGGAGTGACGGCACCGGACACGGCCTTGATCAGCGTCGACTTACCGGCGCCGTTGTCGCCGATGACCGCGAGGATTTCACCGTGGTGCAAATCGAAGTCGCAATTGTCGAGAGCGACCACGCGGCCATAGCGCTTGACGAGATTGCGTCCCTTGAGAATGGGTTCCATCAGACTGACACCTTTCTGATCCACTGGTCCACGGTGACGGCGGCGATGATGAGCACGCCGATGAGCAGGTAGGTCCATTGCGCGTCGGCGCCGAGCAGCCTCAGGCCTAGCGAAAAGACGCCGACAATGAGTGCGCCGAAGAGCATCCCCATGATCGAGCCGCGACCGCCAAACAGCGAGATACCGCCGATCACCACGGCGGTGATGGATTCGATGTTGCCCAGTTGGCCGGAAGTCGGCGAGACCGAGCCGATGCGGCCGATCAGGGCCCAGCCGGCAAAAGCGCAGATCAGACCGGACAGCATGTAGACGGAGATCAGCGTGCGCTTGACCTGGACGCCCGAAAGTTCGGCGGCTTCAGGATCGTCACCCACCGCATAGACATGGCGTCCCCAGGCGGTCTGCTTGAGCACGTAGGCCAGAAAAAGCACCAGCAGCACCATGAAGATCGCGCCATAGGTGAACACGGCGCCGCCAAAGGCAATCTTGTTGCCGAAGAACTGCAACAGGGGGGCCTGGTCGGCAATGTCCTGGGCGCGAATGGTCTCGTTGGCGGAATAGAGGAAGTTGGTGGCCAGCACGATCTGCCACATGCCCAGGGTGACGATGAAGGGCGGCAGCTTCATCACCGCAACCAGAAACCCGTTGATGAAGCCGCAGAAGGTGCCGCAGGCGATGCCGGCGGCCACCGCGATCTCGACTGGCAGGCCGTAGCGAAACGAGAACAGGCCCATGACGACCGAGGACAGCACCATGATGGCGCCGACCGAAAGGTCGATGCCGGCGGTCAGGATGACCAGCGACTGGGCGGCGCCCAGGATGCCGACGATCTGGACCTGCTGCAGGATCAGAGTGAGTGCAAAAGGCGAAAAGAACTTCTGCCCCAGAACCAGTCCGAAGACGAGAATGGAGCCGACCAGCACAATGGCCGGGACCATCCAGGGGGTCTGGTGAAGCCCGTGCTGGATGCTCTTGACCATACTTCTGTCATGGGTCGCGAAAGCGGCAACGGTGGTCGGGCTCGTGGCCGCGGCCTTTTCGTATTCCTGCGTATCGGACATGGTTCCTCCCCAACGTCACAAGGCATGACTGTTCTTCCGCACCCGAAGCACGGCGGCGCTTTGCAATGAGGCGGCCCGAAGGCCGCCCCATCAGTGTTTACCTGTCAGAGACTGTTATCAACCCCAGCACTTGTCCATGCCTTCGGCAACCGAGATCGACTCGACGCCTTCGGCCGGCTTGTCGGTGACAAGTGCCACGCCGGTATCAAAGAAGTTCTTGCCTTCGGTCGGGGCCGGCTTGGTGCCGTCCTTGGCCCATGCCGCGATGGCTTCGATGCCCTTGGAGGCCATCAGCAGCGGATACTGCTGGGAGGTCGCGCCAATCACGCCATCCTTGACGTTGGCCACGCCCGGGCAGCCGCCATCGACGGAGACGATCAGCACGTCGCCCTCGCGGCCGATTGCCTTGAGCGCCTCATAGGCGCCGGCTGCGGCCGGCTCGTTGATGGTGTAGACAACATTGATCATCGGGTCTTTGGCAAGGAGGTTTTCCATGGCCCTGCGGCCGCCTTCCTCGTTGCCGGCGGTGACGTCGTTGCCGACGATGCGCGGATCTTCCTCATCGCCCCATTTGGAGGGATCCTTCACGTCGATGCCGAACCCGGTGAGGAAGCCCTGGTCGCGCAGCACGCCGACGGTCGGCTGGCTGACAGCCAGGTCCAACATGCCGATCTTTGCGTTGGCTGCCTCGTCGCCGAGGGTGGCTGCCGCCCATTTGCCGATCAGTTCGCCGGCCAGGAAGTTGTCGGTCGCAAAGGTCGCGTCGGCGGCATCGATCGGGTCAAGCGGCGTGTCGAGTGCGATCACCAGCAGACCGGCATCACGGGCCTGCTGGACCGCGGAGACGATGGACGAGGTATCGGAGGCTGTCAGCAGGATGCCCTTGGCACCATCGGCGATGCAGGTCTCGATGGCGGCAACCTGGGTCTCATGGTCGCCGTCGATCTTGCCCGCGTAGGACTTCAGCGACACGCCGAGTTCCGCGGCCTTGGCTTCAGCCCCTTCCTTCATCTTGACGAAGAATGGATTTGTGTCAGTCTTGGTGATCAGGCAGGCGCCGACGCTGTGGCTGGCTGCCTGGGCAGGCGCTGCGGCGAGTGCGCCGAATGCGGCAGCGGCGAACAACGCGGTCTTCAGTGCGGTAGTGGTTTTCATGTTATCCTCCCGGGATTGGCTTTGCAGGTCAGTCTGCTTGCGCTCCGAACCGGAAATCCTCACTTCCGTTCTTCGCGTCACCACTAAAACAACACAGAATAGCAGCGCTTGTCAATTAATAATTCACTCTTATTTAGTAATTGACTGGGGATCGTCTTTGCCGCATTGTTTTGCTAAGGAACAACCGCGACCGAGGACCGTTGCTTGTGCAACAGAGTCGCGGCGGCGAATCCGGGAGGACACTGACAGGTGCAGCAAGACGCGAAAACCAGCGACGACCGCGCCACCCCTGCGAGCCAGTCGATGCGAGGGTCGAACCAGAGCGGGCTGCGGGCCTACAACCAGCGCCTGGTGCTGAGCCTTGTCTATACGCACGGCAATCTGGCCAAGACCGACATTGCCCGAATGACCGGCCTGTCGGCCCAGACCGGCTCCGTCATCATGAGGGAACTGGAAGCCGAGGACCTGATCGTCAAGGGCGAACCGATCCGCGGCAGGGTTGGCCAGCCCTCGGTGCCGCTGTCGATCAATCCCGACGGCGCCTTCTTCATCGGGCTGAAGGTCGGGCGGCGCAGCGCCGAACTTATCCTGATCAATTTTCTCGGCGAACCGAAAACCACGCTGCGCAAGAGCTATCCCTGGCCCACTCCACCCCAGATTATCGAGTTTGTCCGCGAAGGCATCGAACAGATCATTCAGGGCCTGCCGGCAGGCTTGCGCAACCGGGTGGCGGGTCTGGGAATCGCCACGCCCTTCCAGCTGTGGGACTGGACCGAGCAGGCTGGCGCGCCGCGCGAGGAAATGGACCTTTGGCGTAACTGCGACCTCAGGGCGGAGCTGGCAAGTTTCAGCAACATGCCGGTCTATCTGCAAAACGACGCCACTGCGGCCTGTGCGGCGGAACTGGTATTCGGCCAGCATTCGGGCCTGACAGACTATCTCTATTTCTACATCGGCACCTTTGTCGGCGGCGGCGTGGTGCTCAACGGCAGCGTCTATTCCGGCCGCACCGGCAATGCCGGCGCGCTGGGGCCGCTGCCGGTTACCGGCCCGGACGGCAAGCCGGTGCAACTGATCGACCGCGCCTCGATCATGCTGCTCGAACGCATGCTCAGGGCTGCGGGCCAGGATCCGTCACCGCTCTGGAACAGCCCCGATCACTGGAGCGGGTTCGAGGCACTCGCCGACGAATGGGTCGGCATCGTCGCCCGCGGCCTGGCACAGGCAATCGTGTCGGCCGCCTCGATCATCGACTTCGAACATGTGATCATCGATGGCGGCATTCCGGCCGATGTCCGGGAGAAGCTGGTGGCGGCGACCCGCGCGGAAGTGCAGAACTACGATGTCCGCGGCCTCGATGTACCCACCATCCTGCCCGGAACCGTGGGGCATCTCGCCCGGGCGCTGGGTGCGGCCAGCCTGCCTTTGTTCGACAAGTACCTGATCGACCGCAATGCCCGGCTCGGCTCCGCCTGAGCGCAGCCTTCAAGATCAATCGTAGCGCAGGTCGACAGCCTTTCCGCCGAAGATCCTGTAGGCCCAGATAGAGTAGCCCGTGATCACCGGCAGCACGAACAAGGTTCCCACCAGAATAATGGCCAGACTTTCCGTGGCGCTCGCAGCCTCGACAATGGTGATCCGGCCCGGCACGACATAGGGGTAGAACGACCAGGCCAGCCCGGCGAAGCCGAGGCAGAAGATACCCGCCAGGCTGATGAACGGCGCCAGGTTCATCCGGTCGCCCTCAAGCGGCATCCTTCCCGACAGGCGCCAGAGCCAGACAAACAGAGCCAGCGTGAGCACCGGCAACGGCGCGAGGTAGAGGGTTTCGGGAAAACCGAGCCAGCGTTCCCAGATCCGCTCGCTGGCAAGCGGCGTGGCAAGCGAGATTGCTGCCATTCCGAGTGCGACGAAGCCGAGCGAGGCGCGCAGCCACGTCACGGCCCGTTTCTGCAGTTCGCCTTCGGTCTTGTGGATCAGCCAGGCCGCGCCGATCGCCGCGTAGGCCGCCGCCAGGCAGACGGCAACCAGCAAGGCGAACCCGGCGGCGGCCCAACCGGTATCAAGCCCCAGCACATAGAGTCCCAGCATGTAACCCTGCGACAGCGCCGACATCAGCGAACCGGCGAAAAACATCCTGTTCCAGGACGGCTTGGCGCTGAGGCTGACCTTGGCCCGGAACTCGAAGGCAACACCGCGCAGGATGAGCCCGATCAGCAGCACCGCGACCGGAAAGTAGAGCGTTGTCAGGATAACGCCGTGAGCGACGGGGAACGCTACCAGCAGCAGCCCGACCGCGAGCACCAGCCAGGTCTCGTTGGCATCCCAGAACGGGCCGATGGAGGCGACCATCCTGTCCTTCTGGGCGTCGTCGGCGAAGGGCGAGAGAATACCGATCCCCAGGTCAAAGCCATCGAGGATCACGTAGACAAGGATCGCCACGCCCATCAGGGCGGCAAAGATGTAGGGGAGCGCAAGCGCCCAGTCGATACCGGTCATGGTGCTACCTTCCCATCCCGAGCACCATTGCCGGATCCGGATCGATGCCGGGATCCTTCACGCTAGGCGGCTGCTGCGGCGCCTTGGCGGCCTTGAGCGCAAGCGCCACGATGACCGACAGATAGGCGGCGATCAGACCGGCATACACCAGCAGGTAGGCCGCAAGCGTTATCCCCACGGAGGTCGCGGGAACCGTAGTGACGGCGTCGGCGGTCTTCAGCACGCCGCTGACCAGCCAGGGTTGGCGGCCGATCTCGGTGGTGTACCAGCCGGCAAGGGTGGCGACCCAGCCCGACAGGGCCATCGGCACCAGCACATAGGCCAGCGGCCGGTTGATGTCGCCCCGGCGCCAGATCATCCAGCTGCCTATCCAGGCGACAAAGAGCATGGCGAAGCCGACACCGACCATGATGCGGAAGGCGAAGAAAAGCGGTGTCACCGGAGGGTGCAGCACCGTGCCGTCCTCGGCGACAAAATCATTGAGGCCCGGCACCACGCCGTCAATGTCGTGCTTGAGGATCAGGCTGGCACCGCCGGGGATGCCGATCTCGAACCGGTTCTCGCGCGCCTCTTCATCGGGGATGGCGAACAGGATCAGCGGCACGCGCGGTCCGGTTTCCCAGTTGCCCTCCATGGCGGCAACCTTCTGGGGCTGGTGCTCGAGCGTGTTGAGACCATGCAGGTCGCCGGCAAGAATCTGCAGCGGAATGAGGACCGCGCCGAGCGTCAGGCCGGAGCGCAGCGCCAGCATGTTGGCGCGGCCCCGATCGCCAAAGAGCCAGCGCAGGGCGGAGAGGCCCGCGACCAGGAAGGCCACCGTCAGGCCCGAAGCCAGCAGCACGTGAACGAGGCGGTAGGGCATGGACGGGTTGAACACGATGGCCAGCCAGTCCGTTGCATAGGCGACCCCGTCGCGGATCTCGTAGCCCTGCGGGGTGTGCATCCACGAGTTCAGCACCAGGATCCAGAAGGCCGACATTGTGGTGCCGAAGGCGACCAGGAAGGTTGCCAGCGTGTGGACACGACCGGACACGCGGCGGAAGCCGAACAGCATGATGCCGAGGAAGACCGCTTCGAGAAAGAAGGCGGTCAGCACCTCGTAGGCGAGCAATGGCCCGGCGATGTTGCCAACGCTTTCCATGAAGCCCGGCCAGTTGGTGCCGAACTGGAAGCTCATGGTGATGCCGGAGACAACGCCCATGGCAAACGACAGCGCGAAGACCTTCACCCAGAAAAAATAGGCGTCCATGTAGGCCTGGTCACCGGTCCGGTTGAAGCGGAGGCGGAACCAAAGCAGCAACCAGCCCAGCGCGATGGTGATGGTCGGGAACAGGATGTGAAACGAGATGTTGGCGGCAAACTGGATACGGGACAGCAGAAGGGTGTCCATGGCGGTTTCCTTTCGGTTGCCACGAATCTGGGGCGCTCCCGGACGCAGATAAGATGACATTCCGCCGCAGCGCAGCAAACCCGTGGCGAGGAGCGGAGATGGCTTTTTGCGAATGATTTGCAAAAGCATTGACAATGGCAGCAATGCGCATAGATTGCCTCTTGCAAACCATTCGCAGGAAGGGATCTATGCGTATCTTCGCAATTCTGGGACTTCTCATGGCGTTCAGCCTTGGACCGGCAACATCGGCGCTGGCGCAAATCAAGGTTCTGACCTCGTTTACCGTCTTCGCCGACATGGCCCGCAATGTCGCCGGAGAACATGCCGAAGTGGTCTCGATCACCCGCGAGGGCGCCGAGATCCACATGTTCCGCCCCACGCCGGGCGACATCAAGCGCGGGCTTGGCGCCGATGTGGTGCTGTGGAACGGGCTGGGACTGGAAACCTGGTTCGAACGCTATCTGGAAAATCTCGGCGACGTGAAGGCCTATGTCCTGTCCGATGGCATCGAACCGATCAGCATCGGGGACGGCCCCTATGAAGGCCGGGCCAACCCGCATGCCTGGATGTCTCCAGGCAATGCCATGATCTATGTCGACAACATCGTCCGCGCACTGTCGGAAACCGATCCGGACAACGCCGCTGCCTACAGGGCGAACGGCGAAGCCTACAAAGCAGAGATCACCGCGACCTTCGAACCGATCCGCGCTTCCATTGAAGCCCTTCCGGAGGAGCGGCGCTGGCTGGTCTCCTCAGAAGCGGCGTTCTCCTACCTGGCGCGGGATTTCGGCCTGAAGGAAGCCTCGATCTGGGCGATCAACGCCGACAGCCAGGGCTCGCCGCAGCAGGTGCGCCGCATCATCGACCTGATGCGCGACAACCAGATCCCGGTGATCTTTTCAGAAAGCACGGTCTCGCCAAAACCGGCCGAGCAGGTAGCACGGGAAACCGGGGCGGCCTATGGCGGCGTGCTCTACGTGGATTCGCTGTCGACGCCCGACGGGCCGGTTCCAACCTATCTCGACCTGCTCAGGGTGACATCGGAAACAATCGTCACCGGACTGACGGCCAAACCATGAATGCTCCCGCCCCCGTTGGCATGCAGACTGCCCCGATGACCGGCCTCGACGTGCACGATGTCTCGGTGATCTACCGCAACGGCAACAAGGCGCTCGACGGCGCCTCGTTTTCGGTTCCGAAAGGCTCGATCACGGCGCTGGTCGGCATCAATGGCAGCGGCAAGTCGACGCTGTTCAAGTCGCTGATGGGCTTCGTGCCGATTGCCGGCGGCGAGATCAGCATTATGGGGCTTTCGGTAAAGCAGGCGCTCGGCCGCAATCTCGTGGCCTACGTGCCGCAGGCCGAGGAGATCGACTGGTCGTTTCCCGTCCTGGTCGAAGACGTTGTGATGATGGGCCGCTACGGCCACATGAATTTCCTGCGCATGACGCGGCCCGCCGACCGCACAGCGGTCAACGAGGCGCTCGAGCGCGTCGGCATGCAGGCCTTCCGCAAGCGCCAGATCGGTGAACTCTCCGGCGGGCAGAAGAAGCGTGTCTTCCTGGCCCGGGCGCTGGCCCAGGAGGGCCAGGTCATCCTGCTCGACGAGCCCTTCACCGGCGTTGACGTGACCACCGAGAACCAGATCATCGAGCTGCTCAAGGATCTGCGCGCGGAAGGCCGGGTGATGCTGGTCTCGACCCACAATCTCGGCAGCGTGCCCGAATTCTGCGACCGGGCGGTGCTGATCAACCGCTCCGTCCTGGCCGAGGGACCGACCGGTGAGGTCTTCACCCAGAAGAACCTGCAGAAGGCCTTTGGCGGCGTGCTCAGGCATTTCGTGCTGGGCGGACAGGACCTGCACGACGATGACGACCGGCGCCAGGTCACGGTTCTCACCGACGACGAGCGGCCCTTCGTTATCTATGGCGAGGCCGAACGCAAGGCCCGCAAGGGTAAACCCAAGGGCAGCGGGGAGACACCCTGATGAGCTGGCTGCTCGAGCCATTCAGCTACGGCTACATGGTCAACGCCATGTGGGTGTCGGCGCTGACCGGGGCGATCTGCGCGTTTCTGTCGTGCTACCTGATGCTCAAGGGCTGGTCGCTGATCGGCGACGCGCTGTCGCACTCGATCGTGCCGGGCGTGGCCGGCGCCTACATGCTGGGCCTGCCGTTTGCGGCGGGCGCCTTTCTCGCCGGAGGCTTGGCCGCCGCCGCCATGCTCGCCATCCGCTCGCGCACACGGCTGCGCGAGGATGCGATCATCGGCATGATCTTCGTCTCGTTCTTCGCGCTCGGGCTATTCATGGTGTCGATCTCGCCGACGCCGATCAATGTGCAGACCATCGTGCTTGGCAATGTGCTGGCAATCACGCCGTCGGATTCGCTGCAGCTGATCATCATCGGCGCGGTCACGCTGACGGTGCTCACGCTGATCTGGAAGGACCTTATGCTGGTGTTCTTCGACGAGAGCCACGCCCGCACCATCGGCATCCGCGCCGACCTATTGAAGGGGGTGTTCTTCACCTTGCTGGCGGCCTCCACCGTGGCTGCGATGCAGACCGTCGGCGCCTTCCTGGTGATCGCGCTGGTGGTGACGCCGGGCGCCACCGCCTACCTCATCACCGACCGGTTTCCGCGGCTGATCGTCATTGCCGTGGCGATCGGCTCGATCACCTCGTTTGTCGGGGTGTATCTCAGCTATTTCCTCGACGGCGCAACCGGCGGCGTGGTGATCATGCTGCAGACCGGGCTGTTCCTCCTGGCCTTCCTGTTTGCGCCCCGGCACGGGATCCTGGCGCAGCGGGCCAGGGCGCGCGGCGCAAGCCCCGAGACGGGAGCTGCCTGATGGACGTGATCCTCGACTTCTTCATCGATCCGTTCCGCTTCGCCTACATGCAGAAGGCGTTCCTGATCACCTTCCTGATCGCGCTGCCGATGGCGGCGATGAGCTCGCTGATGGTGCTCAAGGGCTGGTCGCTTTTGGGCGATGCGATGAGCCACGCGGTGCTGCCGGGCATCGTCATGGCCTATATCGCCGGCCTGCCGCTGGTGATCGGCGCCTTTGCCGCAGGCCTGTTCTGCGCGGTCGCAACCGGCTGGCTCAACGCCAACAGCCGGGTCAAGGAAGACACGGTGATGGGCATCGTGTTTTCCGGCATGTTCGGCTTAGGCATCGTGCTGCATGTCAGCGTCCGCTCAAGCCTGCATCTCGACCACATCCTGTTCGGCGACATGCTCGGCGTTGCCTGGTCGGACATCGGCGCGACCGCCATCCTGGCTGCCGTGTGCGGCGGGTTCCTGCTGATCAAGTGGCGCGATCTCGTCGCCCAGGCCTTCGACGAGCTGCATGCGCGCGCCATCGGGCTCAAGACCGGATGGCTGCATTATGGGCTGCTGACGGCCATCGCGCTGATGATCGTCGCCAGCCTGAAAGCCGTCGGCATCATCCTGTCGATCGCGCTGCTGGTGGCGCCCGGCGCCATTGCCTTTCTGGTCGCCCGCACCTTCGCCGGCATGCTCACGGTCGCCGTCGGATCGGTGATGCTGTCGGCACTGATCGGCATCTTCGCCAGCTACCACATCGACAGCGAACCGGCGCCGACCATGGTGCTGATGATGACCGGGCTGTTCGTGGTGGCGCTGGTGGTGAGCCAGGTGCGGGATTTGAGGATGAGAAGGGTGGCCGGGGGGTAGGCAACTGCTGTTCGTGCGGCACCGAAGGGTTTTCGTTGCCGCTTGTCGTGGCGTTCGAAAACTCATGGCGACTTTTTTCCAACGATTTGTGCGACCCTAGGTCTCAGCGAGATTTTCCACCAGATGCCAAGTGCAAACAACGATATTTGTCGGCGTGCATGCTTTAGCTCGGAGAATTGTCCGGTTTGTAAATACTTCGCGATCAGCTAAGGTAATTGCGAAACATACAATATCCCACCTCAAAACGGAGAACGGTTTGCAACCCGTTTATTTTGCTCATGGGTATAGGGAGCGGGAAGCACCATTCGCGGCTTTCTTTGGAAAGCTGTTGAGAAAACAGTCATTGCTACCCAGTCTCGATCCGCCTTCAGAAAGCGTTAACGCCGCTAAACTCGAACGCCATTTGCGCTACACCAAAGGGCTGGTTGCGATAGTTTCGAACCGCGACAGCGCTGTGTCCCCCCATATTCGTTTCGAAATAAATATGTCGATACGGATGGGACAGCCGCTGCTTGTTTTCTTTGAAGATACACTCTCCCCAGACATGTTTCCTAAACAGATTCCTAAACGTCGCTTCTCCGCGACTTCTTACTTTCGGGAAGTTCGAGAACACCTACATGCAATATCAAGTCTAGAAGACTATATTGGGCGGGAGAACATCCCAAAATTCGTTTCACCAAATGACCACAGAACTTGCCTTCTTCTCGGCTTCGGACAGAGTTCTACGCCGTACCATGATCTTATTTTGACACTAATTAAATCCAAAGGTTATTCTGCCATTAGAATTCCAATTGAGAACACAAGCCCTCCTATCGATGAAACAATGATGGCAGAAGTTAGATCTGCCGATCTAGCGATTGCTTTCTTAGATGAAAGGGATCCATCCAGCATGTATCATTTGGGGCTTGCCCAGTCTTGCATGGTCCCCACAATTCTATTGACAACCCACCAAAATAGACCGCTAAATCATTTAGTTCCTCAGGAGTATCAACGCCTATACCTTGATTCAAAAAATACCGCTGAAGGATTCATAAAAATAGAACAGCAAATAAATCTATTCGAAGAGGATTTTGTGAGCCTTGATAGCGATTCCGAGGCGGACCAGTATGCTAACCAACTGGCAAGCATCTCCTCACATTCTGGTGAGTATACGGAAGAAACACGGCTAACAATAATTAGGGAGCTAACGATGGGTGACAAATACACAACTGGCCAGGCAGGTGCAGTCGGTCCGGGAGCATTCTCAACCGGCAACACATTCAATCAAATTTGGCAGCAACATTCTGAGAGTATTGACCTTCCGACACTTGTGGCGGAGCTGGGGCAGCTTCGGGAAGCTATGCGGGCTGAGGCTCAAAGTCCGGAACATGATGTGGCGCTTGGTGCAGTCGCTTCTGCGCAATCAGCCGCGGAAAATGGGGACGGTCCCGGCGCGCTTTCTCACCTTAAGAGTGCAGGAAAATGGGCTTTGGATGTAGCCACAAAAATCGGCGTCAACGTTGCAACGGCTGCCATCAAATCAGCTACCGGTATTTGAGTAAGTTACCCTGTTCTTTGGCCAAAAACTCTCGCCTTTTTTGCCACGTTCGAAGCAATAATTTTCGACCTATCCGGACCGGAATTTGCAAACCGGCTCGCTCTTTCAAGCTTCGGACTGTGTAACTTTGTCCAATGTCTATTTCCCACTCATTCATTCCCTGCCTCCCCTCAGACCATCCCTCCCCCCTTGCCTTCCCGGCGCGATTCGGCCTAGATACCACCATCCCGTTGGGAGAAGCCGGCTCATGCCGGTGCCGAAGGAGCAACCGCCCCGGAAACTCTCAGGCAAAAGGACCAACGGAACACTAGGACTCTGGAGAATGGCGCTCATCGCGTCTGCCGAAGGGATAACAATCTCAGGCAAAAGGACAGAGGGGGCTGTTTGAAAGCGTTCGACGCTTGACGATTGGCCCGTGCACGGTTGAACCCGGCACCCGAGATGGAGACTGCAGCGTGGACACCACAGCTGACCTTCTGAAAACGCCCCTACATTCCCTGCATCTCGAGCTTGGCGCGCGCATGGCCGGATTTGCCGGCTACGACATGCCGATCCAGTACAAGATGGGCGTCATGCAGGAGCACCTGCATACACGCGCCAATGCCGGCCTGTTCGACGTTTCGCACATGGGGCAGATCCTGATCCGCGCCAAATCAGGCGATGTCCGCGACGCAGCACTTGCGCTCGAGGCGGTCACCCCGGTCGACGTCGCCGATCTCAAGCCCGGCCGCCAACGCTACGGGTTGTTCACCAATGACAAGGGCGGGCTCGAAGACGATTTCATGGTCGCCAACCGCGGTGACCATCTCTACCTGGTGGTCAACGCGGCCTGCAAACATGATGACCTCGCGCGCATCGAGGCGGCACTGTCCGACACCTGCGAGATCGAGGCGCAGTTCGATCGCGGGCTGATCGCGCTGCAGGGACCGGCGGCGGAAGGCGTTCTCTCCTCCTATGCGCCGAAGGCCGAAGACATGCTGTTCATGGATGTCACCGAGCTTGAAATCGCCGGGGTTCCGGTGGTGGTGTCGCGCTCGGGCTATACCGGCGAGGACGGCTACGAGATCTCGATCCCGGCGGAAGAGACCGACCGCATCGCCCGGCTGCTCTTGTCGGACGACCATGTCGCGCCGATCGGGCTCGGGGCGCGCGATTCACTCCGGCTGGAAGCCGGTCTCTGCCTCTACGGCAACGATATCGACGAGGCCACCACGCCGGTGGAAGCCAACCTGAAATGGGCGATCCAGAAGGTGCGACGTAATGGCGGTGCACGCGAAGGCGGCTTCCCGGGCGCTGACATCATCCTCTCCCAGTTCGACAACGGCGCTTCCCGCCTCAGGGTCGGTCTGCAGCCTGCGGGCAAGGCGCCGGTGCGCGCCGGCGCGGTGCTGTTTGCGCAGGAGACCGGCGGCGAGGCCATCGGCACCGTGACATCGGGCGGGTTCGGCCCCAGCGCCGGAGGCCCGGTCGCCATGGGCTATGTGCCTGCCGCGCAGGCCGCTCCGGGAACCACGATCTTTGCGGAAGTGCGTGGCAAGCGGCTCGAACTGGCCGTCGCTTCCCTGCCCTTCGTCCCCTCCACCTACAAACGCTAAATCACAACAGGAACAGCACCATGCTCAAATTCACCGAAGACCACGAATGGCTCAAGATCGAGGGCGATGTCGCAACCGTCGGCATCACCGAGCACGCCGCCGAGCAGCTCGGCGACTTGGTGTTCGTCGAACTGCCCGAGGTCGGCGCGAAGCTCGACAAGGGCGGCGAAGCCTCCACCGTGGAATCGGTCAAGGCCGCATCGGACGTCTATTGCCCGCTCGCCGGCGAGATTACAGAGGTCAACCAGGCGATTGCCGACGATCCGTCGCTGGTCAATTCCGATCCGACCGGCGCCGGCTGGTTCTTCAAGCTCAAGCTCGATGACGCCGGCTCGGCCGACGAGCTGATGGATGAAGCCGCCTACAAATCCATGATCGGCTGAGACAGACCATGACCATCAAGCTGACTGACTACAATCCTTACGACTTCGCCAACCGTCGCCATATCGGCCCGTCGCCGGCGGAGATTTCCGATATGCTCGAGGTTGTCGGCGCTGCGTCGCTGGACGCGCTGATCGACGAGACCGTGCCGGGCTCGATCCGCCAGAAGGCGCCCTTGGCGTTCGGCGATCCGATGAGCGAACGCGAGGTGCTCGATCACCTGCGCGCGACGGCGAAGAAGAACAAGGTGATGCTGTCGCTGATCGGTCAGGGCTATCACGGCACCATCATGCCGCCGGTGATCCAGCGCTGCATCCTCGAAAACCCGGCCTGGTACACGGCCTATACGCCCTACCAGCCGGAAATCAGCCAGGGCCGGCTGGAAGCGCTTCTGAATTTCCAGACCATGGTCGCCGACCTGACCGGGCTCGACATCGCCAATGCCTCGCTGCTTGACGAGGCGACGGCGGCGGCGGAAGCCATGGCGATGGCCGAGCGGGCCTCGAAATCCAAGCACACCGCTTTCTTCGTCGATCACCACTGCCATCCGCAGACCATCGACGTGATCCGCACCCGCGCCGAGCCACTGGGCTGGGAGGTGATCGTCGGCGATCCGTTCACCGAGCTCGACCCCGAAGCGGTCTTTGGCGCCATCTTCCAGTATCCCGGCACATACGGCCATGTGCATGATTTCACCGATGTGATCGCGACATTGCACGCGCACAAGGCGATTGCCGTTGTTGCCGCCGATCCGCTGTCGCTGACGCTGCTCAAGTCACCGGGTGAAATGGGCGCCGACATTGCCATCGGCTCGATGCAGCGCTTCGGCGTTCCGGTCGGCTACGGCGGGCCGCACGCGGCCTACATGGCGGTCAAGGACGCCTACAAACGCTCGATGCCCGGACGCCTGGTCGGCGTCACCGTGGATGCGCGTGGCAACCAGGCCTACCGGCTGGCGCTGCAGACCCGCGAGCAGCATATCCGCCGCGAGAAGGCGACGTCCAACATCTGCACCGCGCAGGTGCTGCTCGCCGTGATTGCCTCGATGTATGCCGTCTTCCACGGCCCGGTGGGCCTGCGGGCCATTGCCGGCCGCGTCCACATCAAGGCGGCGACGCTGGCGGCCGGCCTCAAGCAACTCGATTTCATCATCGACCCGGCGATCTTCTTCGACACCGTCACGGTGTTCGCCGAAGGCCGCCAGTCCGAGATCCTGGAAGCCGCGCGGGCTGAAGGCATCAATCTGCGCAAGGTCGGTGATGACCGCATCGGCATCGCGCTCGATGAGGTGTCGCGGCCCGAGACCGTGGAAGCGGTGTGGCGGGCCTTCGGCGGCACTCTCAAGTTCAAGGACATGCTGGCCGAGCCGATCATCGCCGATCCGCTGGTCCGGCAGTCGCGCTATCTCGAACACCCGATCTTCCACATGAACCGGGCCGAAAGCGAGATGACGCGCTACATCCGCCGGCTGTCGGACAAGGACCTGGCGCTTGACCGGACCATGATCCCGCTCGGCTCGTGCACGATGAAGCTCAATGCGACGGCGGAAATGCTGTCGATCACCTGGCCGGAATTTGCCGACATCCACCCGTTCGCGCCCGCCGACCAGGCGCTCGGCTACAAGCAGATGATCGACGATTTGTCGGACAAGCTGTGCCAGATCACCGGCTATGACGCGATCTCGATGCAGCCCAATTCTGGCGCGCAGGGCGAGTATGCCGGGCTGATGTCGATCCGCAGCTACCACCGTGCCAATGGCGAAGGCCATCGCCATATCTGCCTGATCCCGACGTCGGCGCATGGCACAAACCCGGCCTCGGCGCAGATGGCGGGCATGACGGTCGTGGCGGTCGGCACCCGCGAGAACGGCGACATCGATCTCGATGATTTCCGCGCAAAGGCCGAGCAGCACGCCGACAATCTCGCCGCCTGCATGATCACCTACCCCTCCACCCACGGGGTATTCGAGGAGACGGCGGCGGAAGTCTGCGCGATCACCCACAAACACGGCGGCCAGGTCTATCTCGACGGCGCCAATCTCAATGCACTGGTCGGGCTCGCGCGACCCGGCGATATCGGCGCCGATGTCAGCCACCTCAATTTGCACAAGACCTTCTGCATTCCGCATGGCGGCGGCGGTCCCGGTATGGGGCCGATCGGTGTGAAATCACATCTGACGCCGCATTTGCCGGGCCATTGCGTCACCGACGGCAAGCCGGGCGCGGTCTCGGCCGCACCCTTCGGCTCGGCATCAATCCTGCCGATCTCCTGGGCCTACTGCCTGATGATGGGCGGCGAAGGTCTGACCCAGGCGACGAAGATCGCGATCCTGAACGCCAACTACATCGCCGCACGGCTGAAGGGCGCCTACGACGTGCTCTACACCTCGGCGTCGGGACGGGTGGCGCATGAGTGCATTCTTGACACGCGGCCGCTGGTGCAAAGCGCTGGCGTCACTGTCGACGACGTCGCCAAGCGGCTGATCGATTGCGGCTTCCACGCGCCGACCATGAGCTGGCCGGTGGCAGGTACGCTGATGATCGAGCCGACGGAATCGGAAGTCAAAGCCGAGCTCGACCGGTTCTGTGCCGCGATGCTGGCGATCCGCGACGAGGCCTGGGCAATCGAGGACGGACGGCTCGACCGGGAGAACAACCCGCTCAAGAACGCACCGCACACGATCGAGGATCTGGTCGGTCCGTGGGATCGGCCCTATGACCGCGAGGCGGCGATCTTCCCCGCCGGCGCGATGCGCAATGCCAAGTATTTCGCACCGGTCAACCGGGTCGACAATGTCTATGGTGACCGCCACCTGGTCTGCTCCTGTCCGCCGATGTCGGACTACGCGGAAGCTGCGGAGTAACACGCGCGAACGATATCAGGAGGCGGCTTTCGGGCCGCCTCTTTGCTGTCGGGCAGGCGGATCCGCGCAACGATGTCGTCGCGGATCATTTTCAGCTGGCTTCATCGAAACGCGTCAATGATCCTGACATATTTGGTTTAGGGTAAACAAACACTTGAACCGGGACAGGGCCGGCCAGAACTCCCCGTCTACAGCCACGCTCCTGACAATCTCTGACACTGCTTCGAGCTACGAATCCAACCAGTCTTGACGTGGAAGCGTCAGCCTTTGGCCACATTTTTTGCCGGAAGGCTTGATGAATGAATATTCATTCACTATTCTTACTGTACAGACCAAGTCAGAAAATCCGTTTGCCTGCAGATTGCGTAGAAACTGAGAGACGCAGTTTAGCGCAACTTGCATACCCCACCAAGGACCGCCGCATGGACACCGCCACGCACAGCATTGCCAGCAAGCGCGCCCTGGACATCCTGGATCAGGTCAAGTCGGTGTTTGCACTCAACGGCTTCGACGGTACCTCGATGCAGGATCTGGCGCAGGCGACGCAGATGAGCGTCGGCAATTTCTACCGGTACTTCCCCTCCAAGGACGCCATCATCACTGCGCTTGTCAAGCGCGATCTCGAGGAGATCGAAGCGGTGTTCGAAGCGGTTCAGAACGCCTCCGATCCCGGTGCGATGTTCATGACCATCCTGAGGGAGCGGATCGAGACGCTGCCGGTCGAGGACGCGGCCCTGTGGAGCGAGGTCCAGGCGGCCTCCTTCCGGTCGCCGGAGATCGCGACACTGATGCGCACAATGGACGAGACCGTGCGTGACAACGTGGTCAAGGCCCTGGTTCGCATCCACGGTGACGGCAGCGCCAATGCGGTCAAGACCTTCGAGACACGCGCACATCTGATGATGCTGCTTATCCATGGCTTTGCCCAACGCAAATTCTGTGCCCGCGAAGCCATCCTGGACGAACAATCCGCAGCACTCGGCGAGCTTGTGCTCTCGACACTGCACGACACCATTTTCGCTCCCCCAGCCACTCCCGCCGAATGACCGGATCTTCCATGCGCCCTGTTCTAGCCCTTCTGCTCGCCCTGCCGCTTCTCTCTGCCCTGGCCTTGCCTTCAGGCGCGGTCGACGCCGAGGCCCCGCCTGCCACGGGCGCGCTGCCCCCGGCCATTATTGCCGTCAGGGCCAACGAAACGCCGATCACCGACCGGGTACTTTCCAACGGTATGATAACGGCGGTCGAGGAAGTGCTTGTCGCACCCCAGGTCGAAGGCCTGGCGATCGAGAGCCTCAAAGCCGACATTGGCGACCGTGTGCAGGCGGGTTCGGTCCTGGCAACGCTGTCCAAGGACCAGCTGATCCTGCAGCGCAGCCAGCTCGAGGCCAATCGCGCCAAGGCGCTTGCTGCAATCGCGCAGCTCGAAGCCCGGCTTGCGGAAGTCGAGTCAAATTCCGCTGAAGCGGTGAAGGCGAGCAACCGGGCACGGCAGCTGGCCGACCAGGGAACCTATTCGACGGTCCAGGCGGAGCAGGCCGAAGCCCAGGCCACCGCCTCGCTTGCCCAGGTCCGCTCGGTCGAGGAATCCATCAAGGTGGCCCAGGCCGATATCGCGGTGATCGACGCACAGATGAAGGACGTCGATCTGCGGCTGGCGCGAACCGAAGTCAAGGCACCGGTGTCCGGCATCATTTCGGATCGCGGTGCCCGGATCGGGTCGATTGCCAGCGCCGGCGCCGGGCCGCTGTTCACCATCATCCGGGATGGAGAACTGGAACTGCGCGCCGACATCGCCGAAGCCGACATGCACCGGATTGCCGAGGGCCAGAGCGTGGTGGTGCATCTCATCGGTGCAGGAACACCGGCCAAGGGCATAGTGCGGCTGATCGAGCCGACACTGAACACGACAACCCGGCTGGGCATGGCGCGGATCAGCATCGCGGATGGCGAGGGCCTGCGCGCCGGCATGTTTGCCGATGCGCAAATCATTGTCGCCGAACGCGAGGCGATCACCGTGCCGGTGACATCGGTCAACATGGGCAACGGCAGCGCAGATGTGCTCCGGATCGAGGACGGTGTTGCGAGCCTGACCCCGGTAACCACCGGCATCCGCGAAGGCGGCCGGGTGGAAATTGTCGAGGGACTTGCCGAAGGGGACCTGATCGTCGCCAAGGCAGGCGCCTTCGTGCGTGATGGCGACCGGATCACTCCGGTGGAAGAAACCGACAGCGGCACTGTAGCCGCAATCACCGAGTGAGGCTGCCGAGATGAATTTTTCCGCCTGGGCCATCCGCAATCCGATCGCACCGATCCTGGGATTCGTGCTTCTGACGATTGTCGGCATCCAGTCCTTCTTCACACTGCCGATCACGCGGTTTCCGAACATCGACGTGCCACTGGTGGCGATCACCGTCGTCCAGTCCGGCGCCGCTCCTTCGGAGATCGAAGCCCAGGTCACCAAGGAAATCGAGGACGCGGTCGCCGGCATCACCGGCGTCGACGATATCATGTCGACGGTATCCGACGGCATTTCCACGACCAATGTGATCTTCCGCATGGAGGTGCCGACCGACCAGGCGGTTCAGGACGTCAAGGATGCCATCGACCGGGTGCGCGGCGACCTGCCCGCCTCGGTGGAAGAACCGATCGTCACCCGCGTCGATGTCGAGGGCCAGGCGATCATGACGTTTGCCGTCAATGCGCCCGACATGACGCTGGAGGAAGCGTCCTGGTTTGTCGATGACACCATCAAACGGGCGCTGCAGGGCCAGCGCGGCGTCGGCAAGGTGGATCGCTATGGCGGTGCCGACCGGGAAATCCGCATCGAACTCGATCCAGCCAGGCTTGATTCCTATGGCATAACCGCAGCCGATGTGAATCGGCAGCTCAGGGCGACCAATGCCAATCTGGGCGGCGGCCGCGGCGAAATCGGCGCCCGCGAACAGGCGATCCGGACACTGGGCGACGCCCAGGACACTCAGGCCCTGGCCAACACCACGATTGCCCTGCCGAACGGCCGTTATGTCAGGCTCAGCGAGCTCGGCACCGTCCATGACACTTACGAGGAACTCAGATCCTTCGGCCGTTTCAACGGCGACCAGGTGGTCTCCTTCGCGGTGTTCCGTTCCAAGGGCGCCAGCGAGATTTCCGTGTCCGAAGTGGTGACGGAAACGCTTGATGAAATCCGCGCCGACCATCCGAATGTGCAGCTGACGCCTGTCGACGACACGGTGTTCTATACCTACGGCAACTACGAATCGGCTCTGCACACGCTGGTCGAAGGCGCGCTGCTTGCTGTTCTGGTGGTGCTCTTGTTCCTGAGGAACTGGCGGGCGACGCTGATCGCAGCCGTTGCGCTGCCGCTCTCGGCCATCCCGACCTTCTATGTCATGGAACTGCTCGGCTTCTCGCTCAACCTCGTCAGCCTTCTGGCCATCACCCTGGCGACGGGTATTCTTGTCGACGACGCGATCGTCGAGGTGGAAAACATCTCGCGGCATATCCGCATGGGCAAGACGCCTTACCGGGCCGCGGTCGAGGCTGCCGACGAGATCGGGCTGGCGGTGATCGCCACCACCTTCACCATCATCGCGGTGTTCGTGCCGGTGTCGTTCATGCCCGGCATCCCGGGACAGTACTTCATACAGTTCGGCATGACGGTGGCCGTGGCGGTGATGTTCTCGCTGCTGGTGGCTCGCCTGATCACTCCGATGATGGCCGCCTATCTGATGCGCGACAGCGACGCCCACGAAGAGGCCGAGGGCGGCGGGGCGGTGATGCGCGGCTATACCTGGTTTGTCTCCAAGACCCTGCGCTGGCGGTACACCACGCTGTTTGCGGCCATCGGATCCTTGTTTGTCGCGGTCTATTTCATGGCCCAGGTGCCGGGCTCGTTCCTGCCGCCGGAAGACGTGTCGCGGGTGTCGATCAGCGTCGAGCTGCCACCCGGCGCGACGCTCGACGACACCGACGACACCACCAGCGCGATGTTCGATATCATCAAGGACGTCGAAGGTGTCGAAAGCGTCTTCATTCTCGGCGGCACCTCGCCGCGTGGCGAACTCGACATCCGGCGGGCTTCCGTATCGGTGCAGCTTGAAAAGATCGAGCATTCGATCGTCAAGAAGGTGGTCAACGGCCTCGTCGGCGCGGTTCCTTTCGTGTCCGACTCCCTGCCGCGCATGGAAGTTCTGGGCCGGACCCGCTCCCAGGCCGAGATCGAAACCGAGATCTTTGACAAGCTGGCCGTCATTCCCGATATTCGCGCCTACAAGCTCAACGATCGTGGCGAACGCGATCTGAGCTACAACGTGATTTCAAACGACGACGCGGCGATCGACCGTGCCGTGGCCATTCTCGAACCCAGACTGAAAGCCGAAAGCGTGCTGTCGAGCGTCAGCGTGCAGGGCTCGCTGCCCCGTCCGGAAGTGCAGATCCGTCCGCGTCTTGAAGAAGCCGCGCGGCTGGGCGTGACCACGGCGCAGATCGCCGAAACCGTTCGGGTCGCCACCATTGGTGACGTTGACGCGGCACTCGCCAAGATCTCGCTCGACAACCGGCAGATCCCGATCCGGGTGCAGCTCGACCCGGCCTACCGGACCGATATCGACCGGATCGGCAATCTGCGCATCCAGACTTCCAGGGGCGTGTCGGTTCCGCTCAAGACCGTGGCGGATATCGTCATCACCCAGGGCCCCTCGACCATCAAGCGCTTCAACCGCGAGCGGCAGGCAACGATCGGTGCCAGCCTGCCGATCGGCGTGGCGCTGGATACGGCCAAGAGCCGGTTCAACGAGATCGTCCAGTCGACCGAACTGCCGGCCGGCGTTCAGGTACTCGAATCTGGCGATGCGGAAGTCCAGAACGAGCTGATGGACAGCTTCCTCAACGCCATGCTGATGGGGCTGTTGCTGGTGCTGACCGTGCTGATCCTGTTGTTCAAGGACGTGATCCAGCCGTTCACCATCCTGTTTTCGCTGCCGCTGGCCATCGGCGGTGTCGCCGCGGGCCTGATCCTGACCAACAATGCGCTGTCGATGCCGGTGCTGATCGGCATCCTGATGCTGATGGGGATCGTCACCAAGAACGCCATCCTGCTGGTCGATTTCGCGGTCGAACTGATCCGCTCGGGGCGGGATCGCGTCGAAGCGATGATCGAGGCCGGCCAGAAGCGGGCCAGGCCGATCGTGATGACCTCGATCGCCATGTCGGCGGGCATGCTGCCAAGCGCGCTCGGCGTCGGTGAAGGCGGCTCGTTCCGCGCGCCGATGGCGATCGCAGTCATTGGCGGGATCATGGTCTCCACCGTTCTCAGCCTGGTGGTGGTGCCGTCGTTCTTCCTGATCATGGACGACCTGTCGCGACTGCTGAGCCGGATCTTCAGCCGCTTTGTCGGCCCGAAGGAAGACGAGATCGAGGTTCTCGAGCCAGAAGCGATGACCGTTGCGATCGGTGAGAACAGTGAAGAGATCGCCGAGCTGCGCGAGCGGCTGGCGCGGCTCGAAGGCCAGTCCGAACGTTCGCCCCCGAAGCTGGTGATCAGCCAGCAGGCAGCGGAATGATCACAAACCGGCGCTGACAACAGCGCCGGTTTTTTCTTGTCCGGATTTCAGACTCCCAGGAATTCGGTTTCCACCTCGCGGGTGAGACTTGCCGGCGGGCCGGTCCAGACGGTCTCGCCGCGGGCGAGAATGACGCACCGGTCGGCCACGGCGCGGAGCTCCGAGAAGCCTTTGTCGATCACCAGAATCGACTGACCACCCTGCTTGAGCCTGGCGATCGCCGCCCAGATTTCGTGGCGCACCACCGGCGCCAGCCCCTCCGTCGCCTCATCGAGAATGAGCAGTCGCGGATTGGTCAGCAAGGCGCGGGCAATCGCCAGCATCTGCTGTTCGCCGCCCGACAGCGTCGCCGCACTCTGCGTCAACCGCTCGCCCAGACGCGGGAAAAGTTCCGTGGCCTTGTCGATGTCCCAGGGGCCGGATCGGGCCGAGGCCATGAGGTTTTCGGAAACCGAGAGATTGGCAAAGCAGCGACGCCCTTCGGGCGC
The DNA here is from genome assembly GCF_024105735.1 of Parahoeflea alexandrii. Classification (GTDB taxonomy): domain Bacteria; phylum Pseudomonadota; class Alphaproteobacteria; order Rhizobiales; family Rhizobiaceae; genus Hoeflea; species Hoeflea alexandrii. The sequence goes on from NZ_JAAAML010000004.1 coordinate 418,138, forward strand.
TAGGCCGATGCCCAGCCGTGCAGCCCGGAATGAGGGCAGCGCGGTAACATCGCGGCCGTCAAAGCGGATCTCGCCGCGGGTGGTGCGCAGCATACGCGTGATGGCGCGCACGGTGGTGGTCTTGCCCATGCCGTTGCGGCCCATCAGCGCCACCAGCTCGCCCTCGGCGATTTCCAGTTCGACGCCGAACAGCGCCTGCGATGCGCCATAGAATGCCTCGAGTTTTTTTACCTGAAGCAGGCTCATGCCGCATCCTCCCCGAGATAGGCAGTGCGCACTTCGGGATGATTGCGGATCTCGTCGGCGGTGCCACGGGCGATGATCTTGCCCGAGACCAGGACCGAGATGCGGTCGGCCAGCTGGAAGACGGCATCCATGTCGTGCTCGATGAGCAGGATCGGTGCTTGCGTGCGCAGCTTGTCGAGAAAGCCGATCAGCTTGGCTGAGCCCTCCTGGCCGAGACCGGCCATCGGCTCGTCCATCAGGAAGATGCGCGGGCGCATGGCCAGCGCCATGGCGATTTCCAGGAGCCGCTTCTCGCCATGCGAGAGTTCGCTGACGCGGACAGCCGCACGACCGCTCAAACCGACCCGATCCAACGCCTCCATCGCCTCGTCGATCAGTTCCCTGTCGCGGGAAACCTGGCGGAAGAAACCGAAGATCGATTTGCGCCGGGCCTGGGCCGCGAACATGACATTGCCGCGCGCTGAGAATTCCGGGATCAGCGAGGAAACTTGGAAGGTGCGGGTAAGCCCCAGCCGGGCGCGTTCGATCTGGTCGAGATCGCTGATCTCGCGGCCGTCGAAGCGGATCGAGCCGGCATCGGCGGCGAGTTCGCCGGCAACCAGCTTGATCAGGCTCGACTTGCCGGCGCCGTTGGGGCCGATCAGGGCATGGATCTCGCCGGGCCGCAGATCGAGGTCGACGGCATCGGTGACCTTGAGCGCGCCGAAGGATTTGCTCAGCCCGGAGAGCTCCAGTACCGGTTCAGTCATGGCGCACCCTCCCCGCGACCAGGCCAATGAAGCCACCCCGGGCGAACAGAACGACGGCCAGCAGCGCCGCACCCAGGAAGAACTGCCAGTGCTCGGTGACGCTGCCGAAGGCATGTTCGAACAGCACGAACAGGCAGGCGCCGACCACCGGGCCGAACAGCCGTGCAACGCCGCCCAGAATGATGAACACCATGATCTCGCCGGAGAGATGCCAGGACATCATCGTCGGACTGACGAAACGGTTGAGATCGGCATAGAGCGCGCCGGCGAGGCCGGTGACCATACCGGATATCACGAAGGCCGCGAGCTTGATCCGGTAGGGCGACAGGCCGAGGGCGGCGACGCGTCCCTCGTTCTGGCGGACGGCCTGCAGTGCCATGCCGAAGCGCGCACCGGTCATTTTCCACTGTGCCAGCAGCACCACGATCAGCACCGCGTAGCAGAGCAGGAAGAAATCGAGCGGACGAAGCGTGTTGAGACCCGGGAAGGCATTGCGGACATAGATCGACAGGCCATCTTCGCCGCCATAGGCCGGCCAGGAAATGGCGAAATAGTAGATCATCTGCGCGAAGGCCAGCGTGATCATGATGAAGTAGACGCCGGACGTGCGCAGGCTCAGCGCCCCTATCACCAGCGCCGCCAGGCCGCTGACCAGAACCGCGACCAGCCACAGCACCAGCATCTGGTTGGTGCCGTTGATGACGAACGGCGATGTCATCAGCGGCTCGTAGGTCTGATGGTGGCTGGCGAGAATGCCCACGGCATAACCGCCAACACCAAAAAATGCCGCGTGGCCGAAGGAGACGAGACCGCCAAGCCCCAGTGCGATGTTGAGACCGACGCCGGCGAGCGCCAGGATGGTGGCACGGGTGGCGAGCGTGACGAGGAACGGCTCATCGGCAAAATGGGCGACAAGCGGCCCACCGAGCAGGATCAGCGCCAGCAGGATGTTGAGACGATGTTCGGTGACAAACTCAGGCATTGGCAGGAAACAACCCCTTTGGCTTGAACACCAGAACGACGGCCATCAGCAGATAGATCAGCATCGAGGCGATCGCGGAGCCGACGCCGCGGGCGGCGGAGGCTTCCATCACATTGGCCAGCAAGGTGGGCAGCAGGAAGCGCCCCAGCGTATCGACGAGACCGACGATCAGGGCCGCCACAAGCGCGCCGCGGATCGAGCCGATGCCGCCGATGACGATGACGACGAAGGCGAGAATGAGCACCGGTTCGCCCATGCCGATCTGCACCGACTGGATGGCGCCGATCAGCGCGCCGGCAAAGCCCGCAAGGGCTGCTCCGAGGGCGAAGACGACGGTGTAGAGAAAGCGGATGTCGACCCCAAGCGCCGCGATCATTTCGCGGTCGGCCTCGCCGGCTCGGATCTGCATGCCGAGCCTCGTGCGGCTGATCAGCAGTCCAAGCCCGGCAGCGACCGCAAGGCCTGCGATGATGATCGCCAGCCGGTAGGCGGGATAAAGCATGCCGCCGGGCAGCGTGACCGGGCCGGACAGGAAGGCGGGCGGGTCGAGATAGAGCGGGAAGGATCCGAAGACGAAGCGGACACCTTCCGAAAACATCAGCACCAGTGCGAATGTGGCCAGCACCTGATCGAGGTGATCGCGGTCATATAGCCTGCGGATGACAATGATTTCGACCAGCGCCCCCAGGGCGGCGGCAGCGGCAAGGCTGGCCACCAGACCGATCCAGAAGGAACCGGTCCAGGCAGCGACCGCCGCGCAGACGAAGCCGCCGACCATGAACAGCGAGCCATGGGCAAGATTGATCAGTCCCATGACCCCGAAGATCAGGGTCAGGCCGGCCGCCATCAGGAACAGCATGACGCCGAGTTGCAGGCCGTTGAGGATCTGCTCGAGAAAAAGGGCAACGGTCATCGTCTACCGGGCTCGCACCAGTGAGAATGCATGTCGCGTTCAAATGGCTCCATTCGAGCGATAGCGCACATGCATTGGTTCAACAGGCAACAGCGGACTTTGCGCATCCGACCGGATGCGCGGCGCTGTCGGAGACAAACCGGGCGGACCATGGGAGGTCCGCCCGGCAAGGACGATTGACGATCACATCTTGCAATCAGCCGCGTAGGCGTCAGCGTGATCTTCAAGGGCAACGCCGATCAGCTTGTTGGTGAAGACATCACCCTCCTTGACCACTTCGCGGACATAGATGTCCTGGACCGGGTGATTGTTCGAACCGAACTTGAAATCACCGCGGGTCGACTTGAAGTTGGCGGCCTTCAGGGCTGCGCGGAACGCATCCTTGTCGGAGATCGGGGCCGCATCCATGGCCGAGATCAGCAGGTTGGCGGTGTCGAAGCCCTGGCTGGAATAGAGCGAGGGCAGACGGCCGTAGGCTGCCTGATAGGATTCAACGAACGCCTTGTTGGTTTCGTTGTCGATGTCCTTGGACCACTGCGAGGTGTTCTTGACGCCGAGCGCTGCATCGCCGACGGCCTGCAGAATGTTCTGGTCGAAGGAGAAGGCGGGGCCGAGCAACGGCACGTCAACGCCGGCGCCGGCATACTGCTTCATGAAGGCAATGCCCATGCCGCCGGGCAGGAAGAAGAAGACGCTGTCAGCGCCGGAAGCGCGGATCTCGGCGATTTCGGCGGCATAGTCGGTCTGGCCGAGCTGGGTGTAGATCTCCTTGACCACCTCGCCCTTGAAGAAGCGCTTGAAACCGGTCAGCGCATCCTTGCCGGCCGGGTAGTTCGGGGCCAGGATGAAGCTCTTCTTGAAGCCTGCGGTGGTGGCGTAGGCGCCCATGCCTTCATGCAGGTTGTCGTTCTGCCAGGCGACATTGAAATAGTTCTCGTTGCAGCCTGCGCCTGCAAGCGCCGACGGGCCGGCATTCGGGGAGAGGTATATCTTGCCCTGGGCAACCGCGCCCGGAACCACGGCCATCGCCAGGTTGGACCAGATGATGCCGGTCATGATGTCGACCTTGTCTGACTGGATCAGCTTGTCGGCAAGCTGCACGGCGAGGTCAGGCTTCTGGGCGTCGTCCTCGACGATCAGTTCGATGTCGGTGCGGCCGGACTGCTTCAGCGCCAGCTCGAAGCCGTCGCGCACGTCGATGCCGAGCGAGGCGCCGCCACCCGAAAGTGTGGTGATCATGCCGACCTTGACCGGCTCTGCAGCGGCCATCGATACACCGGCGAGCAGCGACGCGGCAGCCGCCAGACTCATGACTGTCTTCTTCATTGATTTTTCCTCTCTGTGTTTTGTGCAGCGCCGGCCTTGTTGCGGTCCGGTCGAAGCCATTTATCCCCTTCAGGCGACGATTGCATGTGATGCCGGGCAAATCCCGCCAGCCAGCACATGCATGCCTTGTTTCGAATGCCGGAGCGGCTTTCAACGCCAGAAGACGCCGTCTGACGCTCCGATCATCGCCATTGACTGCGACCTTATCAGCCGATTTGAAGAATTCCAGTACTTTTTTTAAGCTTAAAATAAATAAGGGTGCAGCGTGATTGTCCCTTGCACCCGGGCGCCGGGCATGGTTCCAAGGGGAAAACGGTTGTCATTCGGCAAGGCAAAAGGAGATCGGCGATGCAGTGTTTTTTCGTGGAGTTTCAATGCAAACTTGGCCAGGCCTACGCGGTGGCCGATGAAATCGCCAATCGCGAGATCGCGTCCGAAATCTATTCGGTCAGCGGACAGTTCGACCTGATGGCGAAATTCTACATCGAGGACGATGTCGACATCGGCCGGTTCGTCGCCGACAATCTTCACACCGTTCCGGGCGTCGAGCGGACCCACACGATCCTGACCTTCAAGGCGTTCTGAGCAGGCACGGGGACATTGTCCCTCGGCCAGGAGGTCCAGAAGGCGCGAAAACTGGTCATGACCGGAAAAAAGAGTGGTACGATTGGGTGGGCTCGAACCACCGACCTCCGGATCCACAATCCGGCGCTCTAACCAACTGAGCTACAACCGCACGCCAGCTGACAGGGACAATGTCCGTGCCGCTTTGTTGCCGCTCACATACTGGCAGCAGGTGGTTTTTGCAAGAGGTTTCAGGCCGGTTTTCTGAAATTCACCCGCTGAAAAATCCACCTGAAGGCGTCGAGGCGGCGGGTCCTGCAAACCGTGCACAAACGAAAAAGGCCGGACACAGGGTCCGGCCTTTTCTCGTTTCAATGCAGGAAGAATTCAGGTCGGCGCCTGAAGACTTCAGGCAGCCTTGATTTCACTCATCGCCTTTTCGGCAACGGTCTTGGCCGGCTTGGAAACGTCTTCGGCGAGCTTGCGAGCGGCTTCCTGCATGGTCTTGGCCTGATCGGCCATCATTTCAGCCTGCTTGCGGAAGTATCCGGTCTGCAGTTCGATCATCTGGGCGACCGACTTGACGCCGAGCAGGGCTTCCATGTGCGAGAGCGAGTGCTCGACATTGCCGCGGGCCGCGTCGATTGCCTTGAGGCTCAGATCGACCGTGCCAGCCTGGGCAGTTTCGAGCGTCGACTCGATGGCCTTGGTGGCGTCTTCGGCAACAGTCTTGGCCTTGGCGTAGGCTTCCTTGGTCTGGTTGACCGACTTGTCAGCCATTTCGCGGTAGCTGTCGGTCATCTTGCTGACGTCGAAGGTCGGGAATTCGAACATTTCTGCGGATGTGGTGGTTTTCTTGGTCGCCATGTCACTTCTCCTTGAAGCATCAGTGGGACCGTTCGTGGCCCCGTTTCAATTTCAAGAATTGTATAGCACAGCTTATTGTGCAGTGCAACATTTATTGTGCAACGCGCCATCCATTAACCGTTTCGAGACAAATGAGCGCCGTTCCGCGCCGGTTTGCTGGACCGCTGGCGGCGGCAAAGCTATTAATAAACCCTTAATTCCCCCGAGGAAGGGGACACACAGGCCCAAACTGGAATTCCACCCATGCCGGCACATCATTATCCGTTCATCGATCTTGCGGTCCATGCTTCCGTTCGCGATCACTTTGCCAAGGGCGATGCCGTGGCAGTGCTGAGCCGCGATCTCGGTGAGGTGCTGTGGGCCAACGGCGCCGCGGCACAGCTTTTCGGCTTCTCCAACATCTATGATGTTCTGGACGAGGGGCTGGGCCGGCAGTCGTCGATGCGACGGCAAATCGAGAGCGCGGTCAGCGGGCTGTCGCGCACCGGCAGGCCGCAGAATTTCATGGTCCGCTCCGCAAGCGGCTTCTCGCGGGTGATGGCGCCCGCAAATCTTGAGGAAATTGTGCTGCCGGACGGCGCGCAGGCGCTGCTCCTGACCAGCAGCCAGGCCGGGCAGCTGCTGGCGCCCGGCGCCCGGGCGCGGCAGATCATTGCCGGGTTCGAGGGCACGGGAACCCATGTCGCGGTTCTCGACGAACGCGGCCAGGTTCTGGCAGCCTCGAGCACATTCAACGAGATCGGTCTCGCCAAGGCCGATATCGAGCGGATGGTGGTGGATGTGGCCGACGCGCGCGACCGGCTGGTCAAGCGGATGACGGACGCGCCAAACGGGGCGATGCCGACGGCGATCGGAAGGCTGGCTGACGATCCGGCACTCAACCTGCTGTTTGCCGTCGAACAGGCACCTGTCGACGACACCGTCGTTGCCGCGGCGGACACCGGCGCCAGGATCGACGATGACGCATCGGGCCAAGCGCAGCAGGACCCGGTCCTGCAGGAGCAGACCGAAACCACCGGCGAGGCAGAAACGACGTCCGTTGAAACGGCCGAACACCCCGCGGACAATGAGTCCACGGGCGATGTTGGCGCAAACAGCGAGACGCCGGACGAAACGCCGGTCGAGGACCCTGCCCGCGGTTATGCGGAAAGCACGGATCAACCCGCGGCGGAGGAGCAGCCGCGGCGCCAGACCTTCTTCGATACCAGGCGGATCCGCGACGAACTCAATGCACGGCTGGCCAAGGCGGCGGAACGGGACACCGAAATCCCAACCGCCTTTGAGGACGCGCGCGGCCTCGAAGTGCCCCAGGAGCCGGATGATATAGACAATGATGCGGCAAGCATCGAAACCGGGAGCGCCGTTTCCGGAGACGACACCAGCACAGAGCTGAGCTCCCGCGAACCGGGCGAGATTGCTGCCTCCGGCGAGGAACCGGCGGCCCAAGACGATGAACCGGCCGACCCGGTATCCATCGCCACGGAAGACGATGCATCCGCTCAAGATGATGTGACCGAGCTTGCGTATGAGACCTCCGCAGAGGACGACGTCTCTGGCGAGGAAGTGGACGACGAAGTCTCCGGTGATGACGTCGTTGGGGATGGCGAGAACGTCCGCCCGGAAGAGGCTGGCGTGGAAGACGATCAGCCGGAGACGGAAGCCGAAGCAGAGGTCGAACGGGACCTCTCACCGGACGAACCGGCTGCCGCTGCCATGCCGGAGTTCCAGTTCGATCCCGACGCAAAGCCGGCGCGGTTCGTCTGGAAGATCAACCGGGATGGCGAGTTCAGCGAAGTCTCGCCGGAATTCGCCGCCGCCGTCGGTCCGCACTCGGCCGATATCATCGGCCGAAAGTTCCCGGACCTTGCGCGGGTGTTCAACCTCGATCCCGATCATGTCATTTCCGACCTGCTCAACCGCCGCGACACCTGGTCGGGCAAAACCGTGTTCTGGCCGATCCAGGGCACCGACCTGGTCACCCCGGTCGATCTGGCGGCGCTGCCGACCTACACCCGCGACCGCCGCTTCGACGGTTTCCGCGGCTTCGGCATCGTCCGGATCGGCGAAGCCCGTCCAGACCCGGAAGCGCTTGGCCTTGCCCTGGTGCCAGGACGCATGTCGCCTCTCGCTGATGAAACCGTCTCCGAGGACGAGAAGCCGTTCGACACCGAGGAAACGACCGGTGACGCCACTTCCGAGATCGCGGGCGTGGATGATGATGCGGATCTCGAATTGCGCGATCTCGAGAAAGACATCGAGGACCTTGCCCGGATGGACGGTGTGGACGCCGGTTCGGACATCCTTGACGAGGAGGAGGCAGACGCTGGAGATCTGACCGACGATGCGGGCAACAGCCAGGACAAGATCGACGACAATGATCCGTTCCGCGGCGAGCGTCCGGCGATCCGCCTGGTGGAAACACCGATGCGGCGCGAGAGCGACAAGGTTATCAGCCTGGAAGCACACCGGCCGCGCCTGGCCCGCGAAAGCCTCTCGCCGGGCGAGCAGGCAGCCTTCCGCGAAATCGGCGCGCGGCTGAGCGAGACATCGACACCCCCGGCAGACGCATCCGCGGAGACTCCGGAGGCAAAGTCCGAGTCTCCCGCCCCGGAACAGCCGGACACGCCTCAAACCTTCGGCAAGCGGGCAGAGCCACCGCTGATGGATGACCAGCCCGGCATTGAAGACAAGGAGGCTGGTACGGACCGGGCGGAAAGCCCGGGGGACCAGGCGGAGACCGGTGCAGACGCAACCGAAGCGACGGCTTTGAGCGACGCGGATGATGTGGCCGCAACCGCTCATGCAGGCGAGAGCGAAGCATCCGCCCCGGCAATGACCGACGAGCCTTCCGCCGAAAAGCCCTCCGTCGAAGAGTCCTCAGTCACCGGGACCGCCTCGCCCGCAGCGCTGCCATCGGCGTTCGCGTTGCCGGCGCGCCAGGGCATGGCTTCGGGCATGGATGCCGGCATCATCGATGCGATCCCGGCCGCACTGCTGGTGCATTCCGGCGACGAGCTGATCCACGGCAATGCCGAATTCCTCGAGCTGACCGGTTACGGGTCACTTGCGGAACTGGCCGATCGCGGCGGTCTTGATCATCTGCTCGAACGCCCGGGCGAGAACGAGGCTTCCAGTGATGGCGGGCTGTTCGTGCGCCGTGGTGATGGCGGCAGGCGGGAAGTCACCGCCCGGCTGCGCTCGGTCAATTGGGGCGACGGCCAGGCTCTGCTGCTGGCGCTGTCGCCACGCGAAACCTTGCCCCCAGTCACCGCTCCTCTGGAGCTGGTCGGCGCGCAAGACGACGCTGCCGAAGAGCCGGAGCGGGACGAGGAGGAGTTTCCCGAAACCAGCACACTGGCGATCGAGGCGCAGGAACTGCGCTCGATCCTGGAGACTGCCACCGACGGCGTCGTCATCCTCAACAATGACGGCAGCATCCGCTCGATGAACGGTTCGGCCTGCGCGCTGTTCAACTACGACGAGGCCGAGACCCGCGACCAGCCCTTCGCCATGCTGTTTGCCCATGAGAGCCAGCGCGCGGTGATGGATTATGTCGGCGGGCTTACCGATCACGGCGTCTCGAGCGTGCTCAATGACGGCCGCGAAGTGATCGGACGCGAGGCTTCGGGCGGCTTCCTGCCGCTGTTCATGACCATCGGCCGGCTGTCGGGCTCGAACGGCTATTGCGCGGTGCTGCGTGACATCACCCAGTGGAAACGCACCGAGGAAGAGCTGCGCAATGCCAAGCGCGCGGCCGAAACCGCCAACTCGCACAAGTCCGATTTCCTTGCCCGGGTCAGCCACGAGATCCGCACCCCGCTCAACGCCATCATCGGCTTTTCCGAAATGATGGTCGAGGAGCGGTTCGGACCGATCGGCAGCCCGCGTTATCTCGAATACGCCCACGACATTGGCAATTCGGGCAAGCATGTGCTCGACATCGTCAACGACCTGCTCGACATTTCCAAGATCGAAGCCGGCCAGGTGAGCATGGAGTTCGTGTCGGTCTCGCTCAACGACCATCTGGCCGAAAGCGTATCGCTGTTGCAGCCGATGGCCAACAGCCAGCGGGTGATCATCCGCACCAGCCTGTCGGCCAGCGTGCCGGACGTCGTCGCCGACCAGCGCTCGATCAAGCAGATCGCACTCAACCTGCTGTCCAACGCCATCCGCTACACGCCGTCAGGCGGGCAGATCGTGGTGTCGACCTCCTATGAGCCGTCCGGCAATGTGATGATCCGTATCCGCGACACCGGCATCGGCATGAATCGCAAGGAACTGGAGCAGGCGATGAAGCCGTTCGGCCAGGTCGGCCCCGGACCGCGGCAGCGCGGCGACGGAACCGGTCTCGGACTGCCGCTGACCAAGGCGATGGTCGAGGCCAACCGCGCCCAGTTCGAGATTGTCTCGGCACCGGGCGAAGGCACGCTGGTGTCGATCTCGTTCCCGCCGCAGCGGGTGCTGGCCGATTGATGTGAGAATGTTTTCAGCCGGTTGAACAAAAAAGACGGGGACCTGATCGGGTCCCCGTTGTGTAATTGCATCAGTGCTAACCAACACCTGGAAGGTAAAATTGAAACCCCAAGGTTGCCCACAGTAATGCGCGCAAATCCTTGCCCGGTCCTTGCCGGATTATTTAAGATTTTACTGAAATAGCCTGCTTCAAAAGGCTTGGTTAAATTTCGCGGTAAGGTTTTGTTAGGAAATAAGGCAGAGCACGGTCTTCGGAAAGCTACTGACCACAGTCGCTGAAGAGGTGACAAGAAAGCCGGTCAGGCCCGCCGCACCGCACAATCGACGAGGAAACATATCTTGGACGTAGTCGTTATCGGCGCAGGCCTGGCAGGCCTCACTGCAGCCGCCTTGTTGCGCCAGGCCGGAGCCAGCGTTGAGATTGTCGAAGCCGACCGCCATATCGGGGGCCGTATTCGTGCGGTGCGTGACCCGGTCAGCAACCGCGCGCTGGCCGATCTGGGGCCGACCTGGGTCTGGCCGAAATATCAACCCGGAGCGGCACGGTGGATCGACAGGCTCGGCATTGCCACCTTCGAGCAGTTCAACGACGGGGACGCCGTCATAACCGGATACAGGCCTGCGCCGTTCCGCCAGCCTGTCCCGGGCCAGGATGGAATGGTTCGCATCGCCGGCGGTCCGTCAGCCTTCATTGATGCCCTTGCCGGCATTGTGGGTGACGCCCGGATCCGCACATCCGCTGCCGTGACCGGGATTGCCGAAGACGGCCCCGACAAGCTGCAAATCCACCTCGGTTCGGGCGAGACCCTCACAGCGGGAAAGGTGATCGTTTCTGTTCCGCTTCGCGTGGCAGCCGTAAGCATGCACCTGCCCTGGGCTCCGGCAAGCCTGCTTGATGCCCTTAGCGGGACGCCAACCTGGATGAGCAGCCAGGCCAAGGCTGTTGCTCTCTACGAGCGGCCGTTCTGGCGAGATGCCGGACTTTCGGGCAGGATCGTCAGCCGCAACGGCCCACTGTTCGAGGCGCATGATCATTGCAGCGCCGACAACACGACCGCGGCAATATTCGGCTTTGTGAGCTGGTCACCGGAACAGCGCAAAAAGGACCCGGAAGGCCTACGGCAGGCAATCCTCGACCAGCTTTCGGCCAGCTTCGGCAAGGCCGCCGGCCACCCCCTTGAGCTGGTGGTGCAGGACTGGGCGACCAATTCCCGTATCGCCACCGGAATGGACCTCTCCGAAGCCGCGCAGCACCCGGATCTGGCTCCCGCGGTCCTGAGGCAGCCACATCTCGGCGGACGGCTTCGTTTCGCGGTCTCCGAGGTCTCGGAGATCAGCCCCGGCCTCATCGAAGGTGCACTCTTGTCGGGTGAACGGGCCGCATCGGAGCTGCTTGGAGAGCGCCTCTGACGCGAGAGGCGAAGAGCAGTGCGCGGCGCGCCCTATCCCTTCAGCTCTTCCAGCCCGGCAAACAGGCCCAGCGCTTCCGGATTGGCGAGCGCCTCCTGGTTCTTGACCGGGCGACCGTGGACCACGTCGCGGACGGCGAGTTCGACAATCTTGCCGGACTTGGTGCGTGGGATGTCGGTGACGGCGATGATCTTTGCCGGCACGTGGCGGGGTGAGGCGCCAGAGCGGATCTTGGCGCGGATTCTCGCCTTGAGATCGTCGTCCAGGCTCACGCCGTCAGCAAGGCGGACGAAGAGGACGACGCGGACATCGTCGTCCCAGTCCTGGCCGATGCAGATCGCCTCTACAACCTCGTCCATCTGCTCGACCTGGTTGTAGATCTCGGCGGTGCCGATACGCACGCCGCCAGGATTGAGCGTCGCATCCGAGCGGCCGTGGATGACGATGCCGTGATGGCCGGTCCATTCGGCGAAGTCGCCATGGGTCCAGATGTTGTCGAAACGGGAGAAATAGGCGGCGTGGTATTTCTCGTCGTTCGGGTCGTTCCAGAAGCCGATCGGCATGGCCGGGAACGGCTTGGTGCAGACCAGTTCGCCCTTTTCGCCGGTGACCGACTTGCCGTTGTCGTCCCAGACATCGACGGCCATGCCGAGGCCCGGTCCCTGGATCTCGCCGCGCCAGACCGGCAGCGCCGGGTTGCCGAGCACGAAGCAGGAGACAATGTCGGTGCCGCCGGAAATCGAGGCCAGGTGCACGTCGGGCTTGATACCCTCATAGACAAAGGAAAAGCCTTCCGGCGACAGCGGCGAACCGGTCGAGGTCAAGAGCCTGAGCGATGACAGATCGTGGGTCTTGAGGGGTTCGAGCCCGGCCTTGCGGACGGCATCGATGAACTTGGCCGAGGTGCCGAGGACGGCGAAGCGTTCGTCCGCCGCATAGTCGAAAATGACGTTGCCGTCGGGATGGAAGGGTGAACCGTCATAGAGGCAGAGGGTTGCCCCGACCGCCAGCCCTGAGGCAAGCCAGTTCCACATCATCCAGCCGCAGGTGGTGAAGTAGAACAGCCGCTCGCCCGGCTCGAGCCCGCAATGCAGGCGATGCTCCTTGAGATGCTGCAGCAACGTGCCGCCGGCGGAATGAACGATGCATTTCGGGATGCCGGTGGTACCCGAGGAAAACAGGATGTAGAGCGGGTGCGCAAACGGCAGCGGCTCGAATGATACAGGCTTGGCAGGGTAGTCGGCGATGAAGTCCGCAAGCGTGGCGGCACCTTCCACGGCGCCGGCGACAGCCGCACCGTCATCCAGCGTCGGCACGATCACGGTGGCACCGGGCTTGAGCGCTGCGGCAATCTCGACCAGCTTGGCGGTCACCTCCTGGCGCTTGCCATTGTACCAGTAGCCGTCGCAGGAGATGAAAAGTTTCGGCTCGATCTGGCCGAAGCGGTCGAGCACGCCCTTGACGCCGAAATCTGGCGAACAGGACGACCAGATCGCGCCGATCGAGGCGCAGGCCAGCATGCAGGCAATGGTTTCGGGCATGTTCGGCAGCATCGCGGCGATGCGGTCGCCCTTGTCGACGCCGTGCGCGCGGAAGGCCTGCTGCAGGCGCGAGACCAGCGCGTGCAGTTCGTCCCAGCTCATCTGCCGCGCGGCCTTGTCCTCGGCCCGGAAAATCATCGCCGGCTCATCCCCGGTGCGGGTCAGCAGGTTCTCGGCGAAATTCAGTTCCGCATCGGGGAAAAACCGCGCGCCGGGCATGGCGTCGCCGTTCTCAATAATGCGATCGCCCTTGGTGCCGCGGACGCCGCAGAAATCCCAAAGCGCCGACCAGAAACCCTCGCGGTCGGCGACCGACCACTCGTGAAGCGCGAGCGGATCTTCGAGCGAACGCCCTGCACGCGCGCCGGCGAAGTCCGCAAACGCCATCCAGGGGCTCTGCTTCAGATCCTGCTCATTGGGGCTCCACAGCGGGGTGTCGGTCATGATGTGCTCCTGCCAGATAATGCGGGTCAGGGTGTAGCATTGGCGGTGCCGGATGCAAACAGAACTTGATGCCGAAGCCCGGCACAATAACCATGAGCATCAGTCACCAATTGCATTCACCTTCACCAAGCTTTAACCAGAACCGTCAGCGCCATTCGGGGCGGAATCTGGAGGGGTATCAGGGTTGGGATTCATCATCGCACAGTGGTCCTTGCGACGTGCGGCGATTTCGGGTGCGCTTTTCGTGCTCGTCTCGGTCCTGGCCGTGTTTGCAAGCCTGCCGCTGGCGGTGTCGAGCGGGGTGGTGCGCGACCGCCTCGAGCGTGACATCAGCACCTGGGCGGGCCATCCGGTGTCGCTCGGCGGTGCGCCCTCTCTGGATTTCTGGCCAACCCCGACGATCCAGCTCGACAATGTCGAAATCCTGCCATCGGCCTTCGCCGCCAGCGATGCGATCATGCGCGCCGAAAGCATCGTCGCCAATTTCAATCTTTTCTCGGCGGTGCTCGGCGCACCGAGTTTCTCGGAGTTCAGGCTGATCCGGCCGACCTTCAATGTCGAGCTCTATCCCGATGCTACCTCGAACTGGACATCGGCTTCCGGCGAGCTGGCGCGCGGGATCGATGCTGCAGTGGCGCGGGACCTTGCGGCGCAAACGGGCGAAGAGGTTCCCGCCACCGCGATCATTCCCGCGTCTGCCGCACTCGGTACCGTCACCATCGTGGACGGCACCATCAAATGGGTGCGGGATCCAGGTGCGGCGGCCGAAAAGCTCACCGCGATCAACGGGACCGTGGCCTGGACGGCGCCTACGGCGGTGGCGCGGGCGAACATCACCGCGATCTTCCGCGGCGAGCAGGTGACGTTTGCCGGATCGACCGCGGCGCCACTGCTGCTGCTCGGCGGCCGCACCGCGCCGGTGGAGGCCAAGATCTCGTCGGCGCCGCTCAACATTGAGTTTGGCGGATCGGTCAGCCTCGGACAAAATTACTTCCTGTCGGGCGCGCTCACGCTTTCAAGCGTTTCGGTGCGGCGCGCGCTGGAATGGTCGGGCACCGACATCAGGCCCGGCGAGGCGCTGGGCGCACTCGAACTGACGGCAAAGGTCACGGCCGAGCGGACCAAGGCCAAGCTCGACGACCTGATCATCATCATAGACCGGAATCGGGGTATCGGCGTTCTCGACATGGAATTGCGCGAAGATGCGCCGCCGCTGATTGCCGGCACTCTGGCGTTCAACTCGCTTGACATCGCCTCCTTCCTGCAGGCGTTCACACCGCTGCCCAAGGCCGGCAAGGACATCGCCTCGACCATCGACACGCGCTTTCTTCGCGAGATCGGGCTCGACCTGCGGCTGTCGGCGCAATCGGCGAGTTTCGGGCCGGTGGCGCTCTCGAACCTCGCCGCGGCGGCCCGCGTCGACCGGGGTCGCGCCAATTTCGATGTCGGCGACGCGACCGCCTATGGCGGCAGCCTGATCGGGCGCGTTGCGCTTTCGGAGAAAGGCGTCGATGGCGGGTTCAAAGTGCAGCTTTCGGCGCGCAAGACAAATTTCAGCGGACTGTTCGATGCCGTCGGCCTGACCGGTCCGCTGCCGCGCGGCACCGGGTCACTCGACCTTGAGGTCACCTCGCCCTACCCGACCTGGGCCACGGCCCTGTCGGACCTGACCGGCAAGATCGACCTTGCGGTGGAGGCGGGCATGGTGCCGGGGCTTGATGTCGCTAAATTCCGCGAACTGGCCGGAACCGAACGGTTCTTCGATCTTGGCCAACTGGGAGAAGGCACCGGCTTCGCCTTCAACTCCGCCCGCTTTGAGGCCACCATCGCCGATGGCGAGGCCAATTTGGAAACGGCCGAGCTGATCGGTCCGCAGCAGATGTTCTCGCTTTCGGGCGTCATTCCCTATTCGCGCTCGAGCCTTGCCATTGCAGGCGTTCTGTCGCCGGTGCCGGTCGCGGAAGGCCAGACGGCAGCCACGCAACCGGGCGCCGAGGCACTCCGGTTCTTCATCGGCGGATCATGGCCGCAGCCGGTGATTTCGCCGGTGATCGAGTGAAATCCGGCAAGGGCAAGCCACGCTTGCGAAATCATGCATATTTGGCGACAATCGGGTTCGCGTGATGTCGGAGAGATACCTGGCATTCAGCGAACGGAGAGGGAGAACGCTCAGATAATGCTGCGGCTGCTTTCGGCACTTGTCAAAATCGGTTTGGCGTCGCTGATCACCGGCGCGATATTGTCGGCGCTCAACCTGTCGGCAGCCGAACTGCTGGCCGAGATCGGGCTGACGCCGGACCGCGTCTTCGCGGCCCTGCAGGAAGGGGCGGCCTGGGCCATCCCCAACATCGTGCTCGGATCGCTGGTAATCGTGCCGATCTGGTTCGTCACCTATCTGCTGCGGCCACCACGGAACTGACCTCTTACAGTCAGTGATTGGCGAAGGCCGCCTGTTCGTCGCGCAGGCGCCGAACTTCCCGGCTCTTGTTGAGAACCGAGGCGATGATGACGCCGATTGCCACGGCGCCGATCAGCAATGTACAGACAGCATTGATCTCCGGGGTTACGCCGAGGCGCACCTGGGAATAGATCTTCATCGGCAGCGTGGTCGCACCCGGGCCGGAGGTGAAGCTCGCGATCACCAGATCATCGAGCGACAGGGTGAAGGCCAGCATCCAGCCGGCAATCACCGCCGGCAGGATCACCGGCAGCGTGATCTGCAGAAAAGTGGTGACAGGCCCCGCGCCCAGATCCATCGCCGCCTCCTCGAGCGAGCGGTCAAAGCTCATCAGCCTTGATTGCACCACCACGGCGACAAAGCACATGGTGAAGGTGATATGGGCCAGCGTCACGGTCCAGAAGCCGCGGCCGAAATCGACGGCCACGAACAGCAAGAGCAGTGACAGTCCGGTGATCACCTCGGGCATCACCAGCGGCGCGAAGACCATGCCGGAGAACAGGATGCGCCCGTTGAACCGCGTGTAGCGGGTCAGCGCGAGAGCTGCGAGCGTGCCCAGCACCGTGGCGAAGGTGGCCGACACCAGCCCCACCCGGACGGTGACCCAGGCAGCATCCATCAGGCCCTGATTGTTGAAAAGCTCGCGATACCATTTCGTGGAAAACCCGGCCCAGACCGTGACAAGCCGGGATTCGTTGAAGGAATAGATCACCAGGAGCAGGATCGGCAGGTACAGGAAGGCAAAGCCGAAGACGACCGAGGCGATGTTGAAGCGGGTCCAGCTAGTGTTCATGGCTTTATCTCACCGTCCGCTTTCCTGGGATTTGGCCTGCATCTGCTGGAAGAACATGATCGGAACCACCAGGATCAGCAAGAGCAGCACCGCGACCGCAGACGAGACCGGCCAGTCCCGGTTGTTGAAGAACTCGCTCCACAATGTCTTGCCGATCATCAGCGTGCGGGAACCGCCGAGCAGATCGGGAATGACGAATTCGCCGACGGCGGGAATGAAGACCAGCAGGCAGCCCGCGACAATGCCGGGAATGGCGAGCGGAAAGGTGATCTTCCAGAACGCGCTGATCGGCGTGCAGCCGAGATCCTGCGCCGCCTCGATCAGCGCGTAGTCCATCTTCTCGAGCGCCGCGTAGAGCGGCAGCACCATGAACGGCAGGTAGGAATAGACAATGCCGATATAGACCGCAGTGTCGGTGTTGAGGATGATCAGCGGATCGTCGATCAGGCCGATGGCCATCAGCGCCTGGTTGAGCAGGCCTTCGGGCTTCAGAATGCCGATCCAGGCATAGACGCGGATCAGGAACGAGGTCCAGAACGGCAGGATGACCAGCATCAGAAGCGTCGGCCGCAGCGATGACGGGGCGCGGGCCATGCCGTAGGCCAGCGGAAAGCCGATCAGCAGGGTGAGCATGGTGGAAATGAAGGCGATCTTGATCGAGGAGATATAGGCGTTGATGTAGAGCGAATCCTCGGTCAGCCAGAGATAGTTCGAGAAGCTGAACTGCCGGAAGGCGTCAAATATGCCTGAAATGCCGTCAGCCAGGTCGATGGTTGGCGCATAGGGCGGCATCGACATCACCGGTTCCGAAAACGAGATCTTGAGCACGATCAGGAACGGCACCAGGAAGAAGATCAGCAGCCAGGCATAGGGAACGATGATGACCAGGCGGCGGGTGATGGCTGAGATGAGTTTCACCGGGAGACCCTCATAGCGACTTGATGATGGCACGGGCGAGAAAGATCGCCATGAGCATTGAGAGAACGGCCAGCACCATGGTGCCGTAAAGATCGATCAAGTGCGGCGCGCCGATCAGGACCGCGAAAAAACCCAGGGTGGCAACCGAGACATAGGCCGCAAAGTTCTGCTCGCTCAGCGGAGATGACTTGACGAGAACCCCGTAGGTTTTGGCGAGAGCGAGGAAATAGACCGAAACAATGACATAGCCGAGATAGACCGAAGCGACTTCGGGACGCTGCACAAGCAGGCCCGCAGCAATGGCCAGGGTCATGACGATCGCGGCGATGCGATTGGTCCTGAAGGCCCTTTTCTGGGCAGCTTGGTCTGACGGCTCGGTGCTCTGCATGAACATCCCTCAATTGCTCAGCACGACGCCGCTGTCCGGGGCGAAGGAGACCCAGATCTCCTCGTCGTAGCTAAACGGATCCTCGACGGTGCGGACCGCGTTGAGCAGCGATGCCTTGACCACATCTCCGCTCTTGAGCTTGATGTGAAACACGGTCATGTCGCCGAGATAGCCGATATCCCAGACTTCGCCGGAAGCGGCATTGATGCCTCCCTCGGGCCTGGTCCGGGAGACCCGCAGCTTTTCCGGCCTGATGGCGAAACTGGCCTTCTCGCCGGTTGCGTGGGCATGCGGGGTTTCGGAACGGATGACCATGCCGTCGGGCGTCTCGATGTCGACGACGCCGCCCTTGACCGCCGTGACCTCGCCGCGGAAAATGTTGATGTCCCCAATGAAGCTGGCGACGAATTCGGATTTCGGCGCTTCATAGATTTCCGCCGGGGTGCCGATCTGGATGATCCGTCCGACATCCATCACCGCAATCCGGTCGGCCATGGTCATGGCCTCTTCCTGGTCATGGGTGACGACGACGAAGGTCAGGCCGAGATCCTGCTGCAGGTCCATGAGTTCGAACTGTGTTTCCTCGCGCAGCTTCTTGTCGAGCGCGCCGAGCGGCTCGTCGAGCAGCAGCACCTTGGGGCGCTTGGCAATCGAGCGGGCAAGGGCGACGCGCTGACGCTGACCGCCCGAAAGCTGATGCGGCTTGCGCTTGCCGAACTGGTCGAGCTTGACCAGCTTGAGCATGTTGTTGACGCGGTCGTCGATCTCGGATTTCGCCATGCCGTCCTGCTTGAGGCCGAAGGCGATGTTCTTCTCGACGCTCATGTGCGGAAACAGCGCGTAGGACTGAAACATCATGTTGACCGGGCGCTTGTAGGGCGGCACGCCGGACATGTTCTCGCCGTCGAGCAGGATCTGGCCTTCGGTGGGGTTTTCAAAGCCTGCCAGCATGCGCAGAAGCGTTGACTTGCCGCATCCCGAACCGCCCAGCAGCGCGAAGAACTCGCGCTGGAAGATGTGTAGGGTCAGATCCTTGACGGCGACGAAATCGCCGAATTTCTTGGTGATGTTCTCGAACGCGATGTAGGGGCGCTGGTTCGGATCATTCCACGGTTCGAAGCTTCGCCGGATGCTGCCCAATGATTTCATGATCAACTGTCCCCATGATCAATACCGGTGCATGTCGCGTTCAACCCTGTTCATTCCGGCGATACCGCGCATGCATTCTCACAAACGCTCCAGCTTGCCTTGCGCTCGATGTCAGGCGCGCGGTGCTGAAGTGAAAACCCCCGGCCCATTCACCGGACCGGGGGTTTCAGATCGGGTCACTGACCGGTGACGACCTTGGTCCAGGTTCTTGTCAGCACGCGCTGCGTGCGCTGATCCTTGGGCGAGGTCGAGTAAAGGCGGCCGATGGTTTCCTCGTCGGGATAGATGGCCGGATCGCCAATCACGTCCTCGTTGAGGAACTCCTTGGATGCCTGATTGCCGTTGGCGTAGTAGACGTAGTTGGACGCCTTGGCCATGACCTCGGGCTTCATGATGTAGTTGAGGAATTCATGGGCTTCCTCGACATGGTTGGCATCGCCGGGGATCGCCATGTTGTCGAACCACATCAGAGCGCCTTCCTTGGGGATGACATACTCGATGGTGACGCCCTGATCGGCTTCCGCAGCGCGGTCGCGGGCCTGAAGGATATCACCCGACCAGCCGACGGCGAGACAGATATCACCGTTGGCCAGAGCGTTGATGTATTCCGACGAGTGGAACTTCTTGACGCTCGGACGCACCGTGAGCAGCAGCTCCTCGGCCTTGGCGATGTCATCGGGGGAGTTTGAATCGGGATCGAGGCCAAGATAGTTCAGCGCTGCCGGAACAATCTCATCGGCCGTGTCGAGCATGTAGACACCGCAATCGGCAAGCTTGGAGATATTTTCCGGATCAAAGACGATCGACCAGGAATTGAGCGGCATGTCGCCCAGGCGTTCCTTGACCTTGTCGACATTGATGCCGAGGCCGGTGGTGCCCCACATGTAGTTGATGGCGTGCTGGTTGCCGGGATCGTATTTTTCCAGCCGCGACATGATCGCCGGATCCATGTTGGCGAGGTTGGGCAGCTTTGACTTGTCGAGTTCCTGGAACACGCCGGCCTGGATCTGCCGGGCGAGGAAGGTTCCGGTCGGAACCACGATGTCGTAGCCGGTCGAGCCGGCAAGCAGCTTGGTTTCCAGCACCTCGTTGGAATCGAACACGTCGTAGACAACCTTGATGCCGGTTTCCTTGGTGAATTCCTCGAGAATGGACTCATCAATATAGTCGGACCAGTTGTAGACGTTGACCACGCGCTCCTGGGCGGTGGCGAGCACGGTCGATGCGGCGAGCATGACGGCTGCTGAGATTAGGTGGGTTTTCAGGGTCATTCCTGTTCCTCTCGTTTTGTGATCTTGCCACTCCTCAAACGGCCAAGCCGTAGCGGAGGCTTCCACGTCCCGGCCTTTGATGGCCGGGTGCGGCGGATGACCCAACTTTAGGCGGAATCTCAGGTTGCACAAGAGGTGATCAAGGCATTTCCGGGCAGGCCGGCGACAAATTGCTGCGACGCACTTGTTCCCTTGGGGGCGCTTCGCCCCGCGGCTGCCGGGACAGCGCGGAGCGATGCCGATGTTACTGAAAATCAAAGGCGGACAGCCCGGTCACCATCTCGTCAAGCCCGAGCGGCCGGGTGATCGGCGGTTCGGCCCGGGCGAGGCAACCGGCGCGCTCGCACAGGCGGCAGGCCGGGCCGACGGCAATAGTGACCGGTTGCGATGTCTTGCCGCCGGTCATCGCCAGCGCGCCGCCATAGACGATCTCGTCGCGGAAACCGATGTCGCAGCCCAGCAGGATGGCGGTACGCCGCGGCCGTTCGGAGAAGGCGCCCTGCGGACCTTCGAGCGTGCGCGAGATGGTGAGGAACTCGGCGCCGCCGGGCATTTCAACAGCTTCGACCAGCACTTGCGCGGGCTGCGAGAAGGCCGCGTGGATCGACAGTTTCGGACAATTGCCGCCAAAGCGCTGTTGCGGAAAGCCCTGCGCCCCGGCACGGCGGAAGCGATGGCCGGCGACATCGACCTCGAGCATGAAGAACGGAACGCCCGAAAGGCTCGGCCGGCACAGTGTGGTGACGCGGTTGGCGGCCTGCTCGAAGGACACGCCGAAGCGGGATTTAAGCACATCGATATCGTAGCGGGCGCGCTGGGCCGCGGCATGAAAGGCCTGGTAGGGCATCATCAGCGCGTGGGCCGCATAACGGGCGAGCTCAAAACGGGCGATGCGGCGGGCCTCGTCGCTCGACAGCTTGAGATCGTTGATCCCGGCCGCGATGGCGACATTCATGCGGATCAGCGAGGCTTCCATGGCGACCTCGCGCAGCTGGTCGAACGGCGACAGCCGTTCGGACAGGAACAGGCGCTGCGAATGGCGGTCATAGCGGCGGCGCCAGTTGGGCATGGTGGCGACCGGCAGCGAACGGACGACAACGCCGTGCTCGGTCCTGAGCCAGGCCTTGAGCGCGCCCATCAGGTCATCGCCGGGCTTGAGCAGGCTGTGAAAGGCCTCCGCCTCCTCCTCCAGCGCCGGGTGATGATTGGGGCGGTTCTCGAGAACCTCGCGGACCTCGTCCATGGGCAGTTGTGCACCCGACAAGGCAGGACTGTGGCCCTCGCGCGCCAACATGGCGGAGAGGTCCGACAGACGCTCGGCCTGCTCGCGGTAGGCGCGGTGAAGCTTCAAGATGGCGGCGCTGGCATTGGGCGCGGCCTCGGCGATCTCGATGACTTCCTGGTCGCCCGGCAGCTCCCCGGTCAGGAGCGGATCGGCGAAGACCTCCTTGAGGCTTGCGAGCGTGGTGCCGCCGCCCTCGCCCTGCAGTTCCTCGGCATCGACCTTGTAAACCGAAGAGAGCTTGAGGATCAGCTGGACGGTCAGCGGACGCTGGTTGCGCTCGATCAGGTTGAGATAGGACGGCGAAATCCCGAGCGCCTCGGCCATCGCCGTCTGGGTCAGGCCCTTGGCGTTGCGGATCCGGCGAATGCGCGGACCGGCAAATATCTTCTGTTCAGCCATCGCACGATCTTTACAGGTTTTTACAGACTTTCGTCGCAGTCCGCAGAGGTTTCGCTTTTACAATTGTGACAAATTTACACGTGGATTTTGTCAAACACAAGACAGGTTGACCTCAATTGTCAGCTGGAATTGTTGAATTTTCTCGGCTTCATGTGCAGCGCAATGTAAATTCAGTCACATCGAAAGCGGGCAAAGGGCTCCCAAGCTGGTTCGCTGGACAGCAACATACCTTGACCGGAGAGACGTCATGACTGATTTTTACAATCTCGTTCCAACCGCACCCGAAGGCCGCTATGACGGCATCGAACGTCCCTACAGCCCGGCAGACGTGCAGAAGCTTCGCGGCTCGGTCAACATCAAGTACAGCCTCGCCGAGATGGGCGCCAACCGGCTCTGGAAGCTGATCCACGAGGAAGACTTCGTCAACGCGCTGGGCGCCATGACCGGCAACCAGGCCATGCAGCAGGTTCGCGCCGGCCTCAAGGCGATCTACCTCTCGGGCTGGCAGGTGGCGGCTGACTCCAACACCGCGTCGTCGATGTATCCCGACCAGTCGCTCTATCCTGCCAATGCGGCACCTGAGCTTGCCAAGCGGATCAACCGCACGCTGCAGCGCGCCGACCAGATCGAGAACGCCGAAGGCAACGGGCTTTCGGTCGACACCTGGTTCGCACCGATCGTCGCCGACGCGGAAGCCGGTTTCGGCGGACCGCTGAACGCGTTCGAAATCATGAAGGCCTTCATCGAAGCCGGCGCCGCGGGCGTTCACTACGAAGACCAGCTGGCATCGGAAAAGAAGTGCGGCCACCTGGGCGGCAAGGTCCTGATCCCGACCGCAGCCCACATCCGCAACCTCAACGCCGCCCGCCTGGCTGCCGACGTCATGGGCACTCCGACGCTGGTCATCGCCCGCACCGACGCGGAAGCCGCCAAGCTTCTGACCTCGGACATTGACGAGCGCGACCGTCCGTTCGTCGACTACGACGCCGGCCGCACGGTCGAAGGCTTCTACAACATCAAGAACGGCCTCGATGCCTGCATCGCCCGTGCCAACGCCTATGCGCCGCATTGCGACCTGATCTGGTGCGAAACCTCGAAGCCGGATCTCGAGCAGGCCCGCAAGTTCGCCGAGGGCGTGCACAAGGAGCATCCGGGCAAACTGCTGGCCTACAACTGCTCGCCTTCGTTCAACTGGAAGAAGAACCTGGACGATGCAACCATCGCCAAGTTCCAGCGCGAACTGGGTGCCATGGGCTACAAGTTCCAGTTCATCACGCTGGCCGGTTTCCACCAGCTCAACTACGGCATGTTCGAACTGGCCCGCGGCTACAAGGACCGGCAGATGTCGGCCTATTCGGAGCTGCAGGAAGCGGAATTCGCGTCCGAGGTCAACGGTTACACCGCGACCAAGCACCAGCGCGAAGTCGGCACCGGTTACTTCGACGCCGTCTCGATGGCGATCACCGGCGGCAAGTCCTCGACCACCGCGATGGGCGAATCCACAGAATCGGCCCAGTTCAAGCCGGCCGCTGAATAACACAGACACTGCCTCACCCGCCCGGATCTGACGGGCGGGTGAGGCCCCCGACACGACAGACGACCCGATCACAAACCCCGCTAGAGGAGAAATGCAAATGGCACCCCAGACCCGCGTCAAGGAAAGAGCAGAAGAGCAATCTTCGGCAATGGATTCCGACCAGCAGGCAGCAATCCGCATGCTCGCCAACGACCTGCACCGTCTCAACCACTCGGTCATGAAGGCCGTCGATGCCGGCGTTTCGGTGGAACTCGTCCGCTCGGCCCGCCACCATGGCGGCGAGGGCAACTGGGGTGATTTGCTGATCCCGGTGATCGTGACCCAGGGCCGTTGAAGATAAAGTTTCAAGCAATTCCGGACGCGAAACCGGTTCCCAGTTTCGCTGGAATTGCTCAACGGGGAACTCCGGGCCGCGCATTCGAGCCTGAAGACCCTGCTCCCGGTTCCGGAAGTCCCTGTTTTCCGGATTTGCCTTCACAGGCAACCAAATTCCCGCCGCGGTTTCACCCCGGCGGGTTTTTTGTTGGTTGATGATGATGCCTGCCGCAATCAGGCGGGCGCCACCGGACGGCGCGTGCGGGCGCTCGCGGTGAAGCGCATGGCCGCGAAGGCGAGCACCGCGGCAATGGCGATGGCCACCACCATGGGCAGCGGGGTGCCGTTGAAATAGGGCCCGGCAAGCATGGTCATCACGCCGCCGGCCAGCATCTGCAGCATGCCGCCGAGCGAGGAGGCAAGGCCGGCGATATCGCCATGGTCATCAAGCGCCATCACCATGGCGGTGGGGATCACCAGGCCAAGGCAGGCATTGGCGCAGATCAAGAGGCCGACCAGCAGGGCGAACTGGTCAATACCGAACCAGACCAGACCGACCAGCAGCAGCGTGAACCCCATGAAACCGGTCACCGCCCAGTTGACCACCCGGTCGGCTCCGAACTTCTCACCGAGCGTGGCGGCGAGCTGGGTGGCGGTGAAGAAGCCGGCGGCGTTTGCGGCGAAAGCCAGGCTGAAGCCTGTGGGCGTGAGCCCGTAATGGCCGGTATAGACGAACGAGGCCGAGGCGAGGAAGACAAAGAAGCTGGCCATGCCGAAGCCGCCGACGAAGGTCAGCCCCATGAAAACCGGATCACGCAGCAGCGTCTTGATGCCACCCAACAGGGCGGCGAGACGAACCGGGGTGCGGTGCTCCGGCTGAAGCGTTTCGGGCTGCAGCAGCAGGGTGACGGCAATGCTGAGCGCGGCTGCCACGGCGAGCGTGGCGAAGATCGCCCGCCAGCCCGACAGCGCGATGATGCCGGAGCCGGCGAGCGGCGCCAGCATCGGCGAAACCGAGATGATCAACATGACCAGCGCCATCAGCCGGGTGGCCTGGGGTCCGGTGTGCATGTCGCGGATGATGGCGCGCGGGATCACCATGGCCGCGGCCCCGCCGAGCGCCTGGACCACGCGGGCTGCGACCAGCGAATTCATGTCCGGCGCCAGCGCGCAGCCGATGGAGCCGGCTGCAAACAGCACGAGGCCGGCAATCAGCGGCGGCTTGCGACCGACCATGTCGGCCACCGGGCCGTAGACCATCTGGGCCAGGCCATAGGCGATGAAATAGGCGGTGATGGTGAGTTGTGATGCGGCAATGGTGCTGTTCAGACTGCCGGCAATGGTGGGCAGTGCGGGCAGGAACATGTCGATGGCGAGCGGGCCGGTGGCGCACAACAGACCGAGCACGACCGCGGAGCGAACGAAGGGAGACATTCGAAAAACCTCTTCAAGAAAACGGAGGACGGCGCCTGCGCAAACCATCGGGATGCGTCGCCCTGATATCGAAATGTGCTGACAGAAAACGTCATCAGCCGGTTGGGGTCCGGCGCGGCGGCTTCCATCCCATGACAGGGGTCACAGGACAGCGGCCACCATCGCCGGGTCAGTCGCTTGACCGCCCGGGGGCTGTCAGGTTTCTGGTGGAGCGAAGGCGGAATTCGGCAAATGCCCCGGGACAGAAGGGTGACACCCTCCGCCTGGCCAGAGCCTGAAAATCCGCCGGAGCTACCGGATCAATGGAAAAATGGTCACAACACGTACTCCCGCGATTGGGGCTTGAGGAAACCTAGCCGCGTTTTGATGTGCTGCAAAGCATGTCCGTGCCAACCTCGCGGTGGTTTTGACGCCGCGTGTTGCGCGAAAGCTACGCCTCGTCCCGGCTTTCCTCGTCGCAGTCGCGCTCGTAATGCCGGGCGAGCGGGAACGGCGGCAGCCAGGATTCGCGGCGCAGGGTCCAGAGCTCGTAAGTGGGGATGAACCGGTCGGGCTGATCGAGCGCGCCGAGATGGACTTCGATCTCGTCGCCCGAGCGACTGAAGACCGAGGAGCCGCATTCGGGGCAGAAATGCCGACCCTGGTAGTGGCGCGTCTCGCCTTCGACCACGACCGCCGTTTCGCGGAAGATGGCGGAGGCGTGAAACAGGGCGCCGTGGTGCTTGCGGCAATCGAGGCAATGGCAGAGGCCGACCCGGTCAGGTTCGCCCGACGCGGTGATGCGGACCTTGCCGCAAAGGCAGCCGCCGGTGACGTGTGTCATGTCAAAGCCTCCTCAACGCTGCAATTTCCGCCATAGACCGGAATGAAGTCTACAGGCGATGGCGCCGGGCTTGCAATCGACGGGGCAATCGACGGGGTGCGGTGTCCGGTCAAGAAGGATTGCGTAGGTCACAGCTTACGGAATTGCAGCCGCCGGCAATCCCGCGCGCGCGAGCGCCGGGGTCTGGCAAAAAAGATCGGGTCCGGAGGGCCGCGCGCGGGCTGACGCCTCTGAAGATGGTTGGTATGGGTGTGCATGCGAGGCGCATGCACGGGGTGGCGCAGCGCGCGCGCAGACCCGAGTCTCGCCGGACGGTGTCCACGTCCGACAGGCGGTGGCGTGCCGCTTGTTGGCTGCCCGGACACGGGCGGCCTCAACGGCTTGTGGCATTCTCCGACACGGGCTTGGCCTTCGCGTTGACGATGCGGGAGCGCCAGGGCGCGGCGCGTGAGCGCCATGCCCTTTCCCGTATCCGCAAGACGGCCCGCCACAGGCCCGTTTCCACCCCCGCCCCGGCTGCCGGCCGGCGCGGACCGGCACAGAGGGCAAGGATTTCTCCGGTGGCTGGTCAGGCGCCCGTCCGGGAGGGACGAGAGATCTGCCAGCGGAGCAATGCCGGTGCACTGCCTCCTCCCTCCACCTGCCGCACGTTACGACAGCTTCGGAAGGCCTTCCTCCCGCCTGGACCGAGACGTTTGCGATCCATCCGGCGGCGGGAGCGGGATGAGTGTGGCATGGGGGCGAAGGGTGTGGAAGAAATGGGGGGGATTTTGGCGTGGGAATCTCGCGGCGGACACCTTCTCCCCCCTGGTGGGGGAGAATGCGAAATCATGAGCTTGGCTTCAGCAAAGTCATAGATTCGTCCAGCTGATAGGTCATTTACACAGCAGACCGGATAGGTGGTTTACAGTTTTGGCTGGGAATGCCCGACAGGGCAGATGGGGGGTGAGGCCGCAGACATCGGATCCGGAGCGATACCCCCCTCTGTCGGCGATGCCGACATCTCCCCCGCAAGGGGGAGATCAGGTGGGCTCGGCGGCCTGCGCCGTTACGCAGCCCGGTTCTGTCCGGCGGTGCGCCCTTCTTCGAGATCGAGGCGGAACTTGGCTACGAGGGCGGTGAGTTCGGCGGCTTCCTGGGCGAGGGTGTGGCTCGAGGCGTTGGTCTGTTCGACCATGGCGGCGTTCTGCTGGGTCATCTGGTCCATCTGGCCCACCGCCGCATTGACCTCGGCAAGGCCGGTCGATTGTTCGCGGCTGGCGGTCGCCATGGCGCCGACATGCTCGGAGATTTCCTCGATGCGGGCGATGATGCGGGTGATGGCCTCGCCGGTCTCGCCGACGAGCGAGACGCCGGAGCGGACCTCCTCGCCCGACGCCGCGATCAGTTCCTTGATCTCCTTGGCGGCGTTGGCCGAGCGGCCGGCCAGTTCGCGGACCTCCTGGGCGACGACGGCGAAGCCCTTGCCGGCTTCGCCCGCACGCGCCGCCTCGACACCGGCATTGAGCGCCAGCAGGTTGGTCTGGAAGGCGATCTCGTCGATGACGCCGATGATCCTGTCGATCTTGCCCGAGGCCTCCTCGATGCGGCTCATGGCGTCGACGGCACGGGCGACGATCTGGCCCGAGGCGCGGGCGTCATTGGCGGTGTCGCCGGCCAGCTTGTCGGTGTCCGACGCGCGGCTCGAGGCGGTGCGCACGGTGGCCGAGATCTCGTCGACGGCAGCAGCGGTCTCCTCAAGCGAGGCTGCCTGCTGCTCGGTGCGGCGGGCGAGATCATCGGCAGCGGAGCGCATCTGGCCGCTGTTGGAGCTGATCGAGGCGGCATTGTCGCGGATCTGGCTGAGCGCGTCGCGCATCTGCTCGATGGAGCCATTGAAATCGAGCCGCAGGCTGTCGAGTTCACCGGCAAAGGGGGTGTCGATGGTGGAGACAAGGTTGCCCTGGGAGAGATCGCGCAGCGCGGCACCGAGCTGCTCGACGGCGAAGCGGACCTGGGCGTCGGCCTGAGCCTTCTCGGTGTCGGACTGCTGGCGCGCCCGGGCGGCCATCTCGCGTTCCTTCTCGCTTTCGCCCTCGATGCGGATCTTGTCGATGGCGTTCATCTTGAAGACGTCGAGGGCGCGGGCCATCTCGCCGATCTCGTCGGCGCGGGCCGAGTCGGTGACGGCGACATCGAGATCGCCGGAGGCGACATCGCCCATGGCGCGGACAAGGCGGCGGATCGGGCCCTTGAGCGCGGCGATCAGCATGAAGGCGGCAACAAGGCCGAAGGCGCCGCCGACGAGTGCGGCCGAAAGGGTGATGCCCTCGGCGCGGTCCTTGACCGCTTCGGCGCCCTGCTGCTGGCTTGAGGTGAAAGCCAGAACGCTGCTCCAGGCCTCGTCGATGCGCTCGGAGGCGGCCATGAACAGGCTGGTCTCGGCCTGCTTCTTCTCGATCAGTTCTGCCATCAGCGCCGGAATCGTGACCGACTTGGCGCTCCAGACCTCGCCGATGGCTTCCATGACGGTCTCACCGCCATTGGAGAAGGCAATCAACTGGATGCTCTGATCGACACGGCTGAGCTTGGCGGCGACATCCTCGCCACGGGTTTCGTCGGGCTGGCCGAGGAAATGGACGATCGACAGCTCGAGCGCGGAGAGATGGGCGAGAAAATCGCGGCTGTCGCTGACGATCTGCTGGCCCATGAGGATGTCGGCATCGAGCTGGCCGAACCTGAGGGTGGCTTCGCGAGCAACCTGGGAGGCGAGGCCCTGCAGCATGATGCCCGAGGGGCGCAGCGCGTTGGCGTATTTCTGCAGCTCGATCATGCCGGCCTCGGAGACGACACCGGCCTTCTGAACGGCGAGAAGGCCATCGAGATTGTCGCTCAGCAGGCTCTTGAGCGCCGGCTTGGTCTCGGGAATGACCTTTGGAAGATCGCGGCTCATCTTGCGGATGTCGCGCTTGAGCTCGTCGGCGGCAGCAAAGGCCTCTTCCGGCGTGGCGGCAGACGAGATGGCGCTGGAGATCGCGACGATGGCCTGGGCGCCGTTGCCGAGCTGGTCGGCGGCGCGCAACAGGGTCTTGGTTTCGTCCTCGGCCTGGGCCAGTTCCTGGCCGACGGTGTCAATGGTGGCGTTGAGGCGGCCGCGGACGTTGTCGAGCTCACTGAGCGTCTCGTCAAAGGCACCGTAGATGCCGGTGACTTCGGTGTGCAGGCCCCAGAGCGCGTCGACATCGGCGCGCAGGGCTTCAGCCACGGTGCGGGATCGGGTCAGGGCCGCGGATTCGGTCTCGGTCTCGGCCAGCTCTAGGACTTTTTCGACCCGCTGCAACTGGGCGTCGAGGCTCTGCATCACGGCTGCGCGCTTCTCCTCGCTCTGGTCATGGAGGAAATTGGTCATGCCGGCATAGGCTTCCTTGAAACCGCTCAGGGTCTCGATGCTGGCATTGGTGCCGGTGAGACGGGCGCCGAGCAGATTGCCGGTGTACAGGTTGATCGCGGCAAGTCCCGCCATTCCCGCGATCAGGGGAATGATGAAGACGACCACCTTGGTCTGGATGGAGAAGCGGGCGAGCAAACGGTCGATGATCATGAAAATACCTGCACGATAAAAATACACGGACATCGCCGTCCGGGCGAGGAGCTGCATCATGCAAGCCGTCGGGACGGGCACCGGCGGACGGAATGCCCTTTCGTCAGATGCTGGCAGAACAGGGTTAAAGCAACCTAAACGTACATCTGCGAAATCCGGAGGTGGATCGCAGGTTTCTCGGACCAGCGTCGCGCAATGTGAGTCCGGCTGGGGCTGCCGCACTGCAAACAGGTCGCGGGCGGGACGCTGGCGCCAGCCGGAAAAACCTCTATGATCGCGGCATTACTGACAAACCCATGGTGATTTATGGCCTCCCGCAAGTCCGGCAAACCCGCTTCAGCAAAACCGGCGCAACCCGCCGCGCCCAAATTTCTCGACATCAAGCGCGGCGTCGAAAACTGGACCCAGGCCAGCGAGTGGCTCAGGGTTCGCGGTATCGAGGACATCGAGTGCATCACGCCGGACTTCGCCGGCGTGGCGCGCGGCAAGATGATGCCGTCGTCGAAATTCACCTCCAACACCTCGCTGTCGCTGCCCTCGGCGGTGTTCCGGCACACGATCTCTGGCGAATACCCCGAGGAGACCGGCGATTTCCGCTATGATCCGCTCGACGGCGACCTGAAGCTGATGCCGGACCTGTCGACACTATCGGTGGTGCCGTGGGAAACCGACCCGACGGCGCAGGTGATCTGCGACATGGTGACCACAAAGGGCGACCCGGTGAGCTACACGCCGCGCAACGTGCTCAAGAAGGTGGTCGAGCTCTACACCGAGCGCGGCTGGAAGCCGGTGGTGGCGCCGGAAATCGAATTCTACCTGGTGGCGCAGTCGGACGACCCGGATTACCCGCTGAAGCCGCCGCGCGGCCGCTCGGGCCGGACGATCACCGGCGGGCAGTCCTACTCGATCGCCGGCGTCAACGAGTTCGACGAGCTGGTCGACGACATCTACGATTTCTCCGACAAGCAGGGGCTGGAGATCGACACGCTGATCCACGAGGAGGGCCCGGCGCAGCTCGAGATCAACTTGCGCCACGGCGACCCGGTGGAGCTTGCCGACCAGGTGTTCCTGTTCAAGCGCACGATCCGTGAGGCGGCGATCAAGCACGGCATGTACGCCACCTTCATGGCCAAGCCGATGCAGCAATATGCGGGATCGGCGATGCATATCCACCAGTCGGTGGTGGATGCCAAGACCGGCAAGAACGTCTTCTCGAAAGCCGACGGCGAGCCGAGCGAAGCCTTCTTTAACTTCATCGGTGGGATGCAGCACTACGTGCCCAAGGCGCTGGTGATGATGGCGCCCTATGTCAATTCCTACCGGCGGCTGACGCCGGACATGGCCTGCCCGGTCAACAATGCCTGGGGCTACGACAACCGGACGACCGCCTTCCGGGTGCCGCATTCCGAACCGGTGGCGCGGCGGGTAGAGAACCGGCTGCCATCGTCGGACGCCAATTCCTACCTGGCGCTGGCGGCGTCGCTGGCCTGCGGCTATCTCGGCATGGTCAACGGGCTGGTGCCGAGCGACCCGGCCTACCAGACCGTCAACGAAGGCTCGGTCGACCTGCCGCGCGGACTGCTAGAAGCGGTGTCGCTGCTTGAAAGTGAGTCCGGCTTTGCCCAAGTATTCGGGCAGGAGTTCATCAACACCTATGCCGGCGTCAAGCGCGGCGAATTCGAAACCTTCATGCAGGTGATCAGCCCGTGGGAACGCGAGTTCCTGCTGCTCAACGTCTGAGAAATGCAAGCCATGACCTACCAAAGCCCCATTGCACCGGGCGTCTCGTTCTATGAGGCCACGCTCGGCGAGCGTCCCCCCTACGCCTCCCTGCCCGGAGCCACAACTGCCGACGTCGTCATCGTCGGCGGCGGTTTCACCGGGCTGCAGGCGGCCTATCACCTGGCCGCAAGCGGCAAGGACGTGGTGCTGATCGAGGGCGCGCGCTTCGGCGACGGCGCCTCGGGCCGCAATGGCGGGCAGCTTGGCACCGGACAGCGGGCCTGGGTGGAGGAGAGCGAGGCGGATTTCGGCCGCGACAACGCCAAGGCGCAGTTTGCCGTGGCCGAGCGGGCGAAGATGCATCTGCTCAGCTTTTCCGCAACCCACAACATCGACGCCGATTTCCGCCCGGGCCAGATCTCGGCGGCGCACAAGCCAGGTTACGTCAAGGATTACCGCGACCATGTGAAAATCATGACCGAGGAGTACGGCTACGAGGGCCTGCGGTTTCTGGACCGCGAGCAGCTTGCCGCGGCACTCGGTTCGACGCGCTACCACGGCGGCACCCATGACGCGGGGACGGGCCACATCAATCCGCTGAAATACGTGGTCGGGCTGGCGCGGGCTGCCTCTCAAGCCGGGGCGCGGCTGCACGAGAATACGCGGGCACGAGGCATTGCCAGTGCCGGCGGCAAGGTGACGGTGAAGACCGATGCCGGCGACATCGTCGCCGGACGCGCGCTGATTGCCTGCAACGCCTTCATCGACGGGCTGGAGCCGGTGACCTCGGCGCATGTGATGCCGATCCGCTCGTTCATCGGCGCCACGGTGCCGCTGGGCGATGACAGCCCGGTGATCCCCGGCGGAGAATCGGTCGACGATTCGCGCTTCGTGGTGCGTTACTTCCGCAAGAGTGCCGACGGGCGGCTGCTGTTTGGCGGTCGTGAGGCCTACACGTCGGACAATCCGACCGACATCTCGAGCCACATAAGGCGGCAGATCGCCGAGCTCTACCCGGCGCTGAAAGATGTCGAGATCACCCATTCCTGGGGCGGCTCGGTGGGGATCACGCTGTCGCGGCGGCCGTTCGTGCGCGAAGTGATGAAGAACGTCACCTCGATCGGCGGGTTTTCCGGCCACGGGGTGATGCTGTCGAACTATTGCGGCAAGCTCTATGCCGACCATGTGCTGGGCGGTTCGGAGGATCTCGAGGTGATGCGCAACCTCAAGGTCGGCCCCTTCCCCGGCGGCGACCGCTTCCGCAAGCCGCTGCTGTTCCTGGCGCTGACCTGGTATTCGCTGCGGGACCGGTTCTAGGGGAACAGCAGATAGCCCGTTGGCCGGTCGGTCCCGTTTTCCGGCCAGCCAGCGTGGCGACATACCGCACGGTGAATGCGGCGTTGAATTGCTACCATCGCTCCAAATTCGGCTCAGGTCATATCATGCAGGGTTTCACTTCAAAGGCGCCATACTCTTATCGGACGGATCCCACCGTGCCGAGTTTTGATGATCATGGGCCGGCGACGGTGATGGATGGCGAATGCGTGCTGTGCTCGGTTGGCGCCCGACTGATCGCTCGCTTCGACAAAGCCGGGGAGTTTCGCATCTGCCGATCCCAGACACCGCTTGGACGGGCACTCCTGCATCATTACGGGTTGTCTGCCGATGATCCGGAGAGCTGGCTGTACATCGCCGATGGCCAGGCCTTCACCTCGCTTGACGCGATGATCCGGGCAGGCCGGCGGGTTGGCGGAGTTGGTCTGCTGCTGCAACCGCTGCGACTGATGCCCCGCAGCCTGCAAGATTGGCTTTACCGGCGGCTCGCACGCAACAGGTATCGGTTGTTTGGACGCAACAACATGTGCGAAATTCCGGATCCGGCGCTGCGGGCAAGGCTCATGGAATGAAGGTCGTCGTTCTGGGTGGCTACGGCGTCTTTGGATCCCGGCTGGCCGAACTTCTGGTACGCGATGGCCATGATGTGGTGGTGGCCGGACGAAGCCTGAGCAAGGCGCAAGCACTGTCCGGAAGGCTTGGTTGCAAAGCCTTGGCCGTGGATGTCCGCAGGGAACCGGATGCGCTGTTTGCGGGGTCGCCGGATGTCGTTGTCGATGCCGCCGGCCCCTTCCAGACCTATGGGCACGATCCCTATGTCATCCCACGCCTCTGTATCGAGCATGGCGCAGACTACCTGGATCTCTCCGATGATGCAGCGTTTACCGCCGGCCTGGAAGTGCTTGACGATCTTGCCCGAAGGGCCAGGCGCAGATTGCTTTCGGGAGTATCTAGCGTACCTGGGCTTTCCTCTTCCATTGCCGCCGATCTTTGCAAGGGCCTTGATGAAATCCTGCTGATCGACACAGCCATACTGCCCGGCAACCGGGCACCGCGCGGCGCGTCAGTCATATCCAGCATCGTTGGTCAACTGGGAACGCGTTCACGCGTCTGGCGCGGCGGCATCTGGCGTGACCAGCAGTGCTGGAGTGACGCCCGCAAGATACGTCTTTCTGCCGACTTAGAAAGATCCGGGCACTTCATCGAGGTGCCGGACATCTTGCTGTTTCCCGCATTCTTCGGCGCAAGATCGGTGATGTTCCGCGCAGGCATGGAACTTGGCATCATGAATGTCGGCATGCGCGGAGTGGGTTGGCTAAGGCAGCGGTGGAAATTCGATATCACCCCGGGGCGGGCCGAGCTCTTCAGACGAATTGCCAATCTTCTTCTCCCCTTCGGAACCGACCGCGGCGGCATGCGGGTCGTAGTCGTCGGTCGCAGAGGCAATGAGGTGATACGGCGAGAATGGCGGCTCGTCGCCGAAGCTGGAGACGGGCCTTACATTCCCGCAGTGGCGGCTCGTGCCCTCATCCGGCGTCTTGACCGGATCACTCCGGGGGCTCGCGCCTGCCTGGCCGAGGCAACGCGGGCAGAAATGGAGCAAGCCATGACCGATCTGGCCGTTTCGACGGTCAGGGACGAAGCTCCGTCTCCAACCCTGTTTCAGACAGTGCTTGCCGACCGGTGGGCAGACCTGCCGCCGGAAGTCCAGTCGCTGCACCGTGTTCAGGACATCGAGAGTTTTTCGGGAAAAGCCCGGGTCACACGCGGTAGCTCGCTGACGGCCCGCTTCATTGCGTGGGTTTTCGGATTTCCGGCTGCAGCCGATGAAACGCCGGTCACGGTGACAAAAACGCGTAGGGGATCGGGAGAAATCTGGGAACGGAACTTCGGGGGGCGCATTTTTCGCTCCTACTGCACGCCCGCCGGCAGCCAATACCGCTTCCGGGAACGCTTCTGGCCGTTCACCTTCGAGATGGACCTGCCTGTGGAGGATGGCAGTTTGCGGTTCCCGGTTTGCCGGGGGTGGTGCCTCGGCATCCCACTTCCGGGTTTTCTGCTGCCAAGAAGCGAAAGCCGCGAGTACGCCCTGAAAGGCGTATTCCACTTTGATGTCGCGCTGACTGCACCGTTTGGCGGAGGCCTGATCGTGCGTTACCGTGGTCACCTGCACCCCGATAGCCGCAACCTCGCAAGCCTTTCCCAAGCCTGCTCCTGATAGCCAGGCGTCACTCGGAGGGTAAAAACCGAACCTCCAGACTTCTCAGCCCTAGCTTTATCTAATCGATTAGATTATGCGTATGGCACCGTTCACGGACAGGATGCCATGCAATGAGCCAGATCATCATTCCGGTCGACCCGTTTGACTATGTCGTCTTCGGCGGCACCGGGGACCTTGCCGAGCGCAAGCTGTTGCCGGCGCTGTATCACCGGCAGATGGCCGGCCAGCTGACCGATCCGACACGGATCATCGGCGCGTCGCGCTCGGAGATGAGCCATGACGAGTATCGCGGCTTCGCGCAGGCAGCGCTGAAGGAGCACCTGAAGAAGGGCGAATACCACGACGACGAGGTCGAGACCTTCCTCAAGCGGCTGTTCTACGTTGCCGTCGACGCCAGGTCCGAGAAGGGCTGGCCGGAACTGAAAGCGCTGCTCGACGAGGGCCAGGACCGGGTCCGGGCGTTCTATCTCGCCGTCGGACCGGCGCTGTTCGGCGACATTTCCGAAAAGATCCGCTCCAACGGTCTGGTGACCGGCGAGACCCGGATCGTGGTGGAAAAGCCGATCGGGCGGGATCTCGAATCGGCGCGGGCGCTGAACCGGACCATCGGCGAGGTGTTCACCGAAGAGCAGATTTACCGCATCGACCATTATCTCGGCAAGGAAACGGTGCAGAACCTGATGGCGCTGAGGTTCGCCAACGCGCTCTACGAGCCGCTGTGGAACTCGGCGCATATCGACCATGTGCAGATCACGGTGGCGGAATCGGTGGGGCTTGAAGGCCGCGCCGGCTATTACGACAAGGCGGGCGCGCTTCGCGACATGGTGCAGAACCACCTGGTGCAGCTCTTGTGCCTGGTGGCGATGGAGCCACCGGCCTCGATGGACGCCGAGGCGGTGCGCGACGAGAAGCTCAAGGTTCTTCGCTCGCTCAAGCCGATCACCGAGGACAATGCCGACACCCTGACCGTGCGTGGCCAGTACAAGGCGGGCGCCTCGGCAGGCGGGCCTGTGAAGGGCTATCTCGAGGAACTTGAGGGCGGGGTCTCCAACACCGAGACCTTCGTCGCCATCAAGGCCGAAATCAACAACTGGCGCTGGGCCGGCGTGCCGTTCTATCTCAGGACCGGCAAGCGCATGAGCGAGCGGATCTCGGAGATCGTGGTGGCGTTCAAGCCGATCCCGCATTCGATCTTCGGACCGAGCGCCGGGCGGATCACCGCCAACAAGCTGGTGATGCGGCTGCAGCCCGACGAGGGCGTCAAGCAGTGGATCATGATCAAGGATCCGGGACCGGGCGGCATGCGGCTCAGACACGTCTCGCTGGACATGAGCTTCGCCGACCGGTTCGAGCAGCGCAATCCGGACGCCTATGAGCGGCTGCTGCTCGACGTCATCCGCTGCAACCAGACCCTGTTCATGCGCCGCGACGAGGTGGAAGCGGCCTGGAACTGGGTCGACCCGATCCTGACCGCCTGGGAAGAGACCGGACAGACGGTGCAGCCCTACACGGCAGGCACCTGGGGACCGAGCCAGGCGATTGCGCTGATCGAACGCGACGGCAGGACCTGGCATGAAAGCGACTGACGCCGGACAGGCCGATACCAGGAATTCGGATTTCGCCGATGGGGCGGACCTGGCCGAGGCGCTGGCCGACAGGGTGGCTGGCGCACTGGCGGCGGCGATCGGCGAACGCGGCCAGGCAACACTGGCGGTGTCGGGCGGGACCACGCCGAAAGCCTTCTTCGCGGCGCTGTCGAGAAAGCCGATTGCCTGGGACAAGGTGACGGTGACGCTGGTCGACGAACGCATGGTACCGCCCTCGCACGAGCGCTCGAACCACCGGCTGGCGAGCCTATATCTGTTGCAGAACCGGGCTGCGGAAGCCGGGTTTGTGCCACTCTACACCAGCAAGGGTGATGCGGCGGACGTGGCGCGGACCGCCTCGGCCGCAATCGATGCCATGGCCCTGCCCTTCGACGTGGTGGTGCTGGGCATGGGAACCGACGGGCACACCGCATCGTTCTTCCCAGACGGTTCCACGCTTGAGGATGTTACCGATCCCGCCTGCGCGCAAAGCGTGATGGCGATCGAGGCGCCCGGCGCGGGAGAGCCGAGACTGACGCTGACGCTGCCGCGGATTGTGGAAGCGGGCCTTCTGGTGCTCCATATAGAAGGGGAGCAGAAGAAGGCCGTGCTGGCCAAGGCGCTCGGCGCCGGGCCGGAAGCCGAGATGCCAGTGCGCGCGGTGCTGCGGCACGCGAAGACGCCGGTCGAGATCTACTGGGCGCCCTGAGCGTCCGAGTCTGCGCCCGGCACCGGCCGGGCGGCGAGAGGGCCCATGGAGTCTTGGGGGCCCTCACCCAAACCGAACAAAAGGATACCAGCCATGACTGTCGATCCCCGCATTGCAGCCGTCACCGCCCGTATCGTCGAACGCTCGAAGCCAAGCCGCGAAACCTATCTGTCGCATCTGCGCGAGATGGCGACGAAAGGCCCGTTCCGCTCGACGCTTTCCTGCGGCAACCTGGCGCACGGATTTGCCGCCTGCGGGCCGAACGACAAGGCCAATCTGGCCCAAGACGTGGTGCCCAATCTCGGCATCATCACTTCCTACAATGACATGCTGTCGGCGCATCAGCCGTTCGAGACCTATCCGGAGCTGATCCGCAAGGCTGCACGCGAGGCAGGCGGCGTGGCGCAGGTGGCGGGCGGCGTGCCGGCGATGTGCGACGGCGTCACCCAGGGCCAACCCGGCATGGAGCTGTCGCTGTTCTCCCGCGACGTGATCGCCATGGCGGCAGCCGTCGGCCTTTCGCATAACATGTTCGACGCGGCGGTCTATCTCGGGGTCTGCGACAAGATCGTGCCGGGGCTCACGATCGCGGCGCTGAGCTTCGGCCATCTGCCGGCGGTGTTCATTCCCGCAGGTCCCATGACCAGCGGGCTTTCCAACGACGAGAAGGTGCGGATCCGCCAGCTCTATGCCGAAGGCAAGGTCGGGCGGGCCGAACTGCTGGAGGCCGAATCCAAATCCTACCACGGGCCGGGTACCTGCACCTTCTACGGCACCGCCAACTCCAACCAGATGCTGATGGAGATCATGGGGTTGCACATGCCCGGAGCGTCCTTCATCAATCCGGGGACGCCGCTCAGGGATGCGCTGACGGCGGAAGCCACGAAGCGGGCGCTGGCGATCACCGCGCTCGGCAACGAGTTCACCCCGGTGGGCGAAATGATCGACGAGCGCTCGGTGGTCAACGGCGTTGTCGGGCTGCATGCCACCGGCGGGTCGACCAACCACACGATGCACCTCGTCGCCATGGCGCGGGCGGCGGGGATCCGGCTGACCTGGGAAGACATTTCAGAGCTCTCGGATGCGGTGCCGCTTCTGGCCCGGGTCTATCCGAACGGGCCGGCGGACGTGAACCATTTCAATGCGGCCGGCGGCCTCGGTTTCATGATCGACCAGCTGCTCTCGGTCGGGCTGCTGCACGAGGATGTCCGCACCGTGTGGGGCAAGGGGCTTTCTTCCTATGCTGTGGAAGCCAGGCTCGGCGAGAACGGCGCAGTGGTGCGCGAGCCGATCGCAAAAGTCAGCGGTGACGCGAAGGTGGTGACAACGGCGGACAAGCCGTTCCAGCCCAATGGCGGCTTGAAGATGCTCACCGGCAATCTCGGCAAGGGCGTGATCAAGATCTCCGCGGTGAAACCGGAGCGCTACGTGGTGGAAGCGCCCGCGCGGGTGTTTGACACTCAGAACGGGCTTCAGGACGCCTTCAAGGCCGGCGAACTCGTCGGCGACTTCGTCGCCGTGGTGCGGTTCCAGGGCCCGAAGGCCAACGGCATGCCGGAGTTGCACAAGCTGACCCCGCCGCTGGGCGTTTTGCAGGACCGGGGCCAGGCCGTGGCGCTGGTGACCGACGGCCGCATGTCTGGCGCCTCAGGCAAGGTGCCCGCGGCGATCCACGTCACACCGGAGGCCAAGGACGGCGGGCCGATCGCCCGGATACGGGATGGCGACATGATCCGTCTCGACGCGGTGACGGGATCGCTGGAGGTTCTGGTGCCGGCAGAAGAATTTACAGCGCGGGAACCGGCGACCGCCGACCTCAGCCACAATGAATGGGGCCTGGGCCGGGAGCTGTTCGCGCGGCTCAGAGACAACGCCGGCACCGCCGATGAGGGCGCCAGCGTTCTCTACTAAAGGACGGAGTGCCGCGCGGCCCGACGGCCGCGCCGGCCGGATCCGCCAATCCGCCTACCAGGAGCGCACGTCCATGACGTGGTCGCGATGGTTGGGGTGAGCGCTGAAGACGTAGATCCGGTGCAGTTCCTTGTCGTTGAGCAACCGCAGGAAGCGCACTTCGACCGTGTTGTTGGTGTAGGTGCGGGTCAGCACGCAGCCGACGCTGGAAATCCGCGCCTCGGGAACATCGAGATTGAATTCCTGCGGCAGCTTGAACTGGGTCAGGATACCGAGAACGGCGCTGGCCGGCGAAATGCCGATCAGCTGGCAGCGGCGCGACGCCATGTGCATGACGCCCTTCTCGGTGTATTCGATCCGGGCTTCATTCATTGTTTCTTCCATCTTGTACCTGACCTCGCGGTCGTACATGAAGGATTCTTCTCTCTGCAGATAGTTTGTCCCCGCAGCCATGTAACGTTCCCCTTGTTCCTGGCCCCATCCCCGGTGGCCATGTGTTTTCAATGGAACCCACGATAGCACTGGAAGATTAACGGATCATGATCGCGAGGCGGTCTAAGTATCTGATTTTAATCATTTAAGGCAGATCTAAAGAACGATTCCTGCTGCATTTCGCGCTTCTGCGCATCGGTCAAGACGCAGGCATAAACTGACCGCAAGGATTGCAAAGGGCGAGCGATCCGGTTGAGAACCTCGCTCAAAGGCTCTGATCCGGCCCCGCGAGAGACTTCAAAACCGGCTGGAAAC
This sequence comes from Parahoeflea alexandrii, assembly GCF_024105735.1. GTDB lineage: Bacteria > Pseudomonadota > Alphaproteobacteria > Rhizobiales > Rhizobiaceae > Hoeflea > Hoeflea alexandrii. Next base: position 458,234 of record NZ_JAAAML010000004.1, read on the forward strand.
AAGACGTATTTTAATCACATGCCGTAAAGACCGATCACGCGTTCGTGAGAAGCCGTGAGAATGGCCTTTCCCGGGATCACGGGCCAACCCAAGCCGAGAAAAATGGCGCATTTTCCTCGATGTGGGAAACCGCCGAAATCCGGGCTTTCAAGTTTCCTGACAGTGCGGAATTGTGAACGGTGCATGACAGTCCGGGTTGACGCGAAATCCGGTCATCACAGCCGGCACCCGAATCTATCCATCTGATATATAACGATAAAAATAGTTCCCTGACAAAATGCCCCATGGCTTTGTCACGCCATGATCGCATGCCGATCACATCCATGTGTTTCGCAAGTCATCTGCCGCAGGCCCATCTCTGGTTCATCGAAACGGCGCGGCCCGCTCAGCCGATCGGACAATGATCAACGGGCCACCGTTTCAGACCAGATCAACGACCAACAGTCCTAACCGACACACAAGGATGAACACGATGAACAAGATGATTATGGCCCTCGGCCTGACCCTCGCTGCCTCCACCGGCGCTTTCGCACAGTCGCCCAACGACTGGGTTGAACTCAACGCACCGGTGCACGGCCCGGCAGCCGAAGCCCATGCAGCGCAGAGCGCACAGGGCGGCATCGACTACACCGCAACCGCTTCGTTCGACCGCGCTCAGGAAACCAAGAAGGGTTACACCGAGCTGCAGTTCAACCGCTAATCGCCATACGGGATGAAGGCGGGCACCTCCAGCCGGCTTCATCCCCCGCCGCGGTGGCAATCGAAAGGGCACTGAAACTTTTTCTCCAGCCCCAACGTTCTGCAGACCATGGCCTTCAAAAAGATCATCGAGATGGCGCAGGCCGGACACAGCTTCAACAAGCAGTCCGCCGGTTCCCCGCTCGCGACCAAGACATCGAACTAAGACCAAAAGGACCAACACAATGAACAAGATCATCATCGCACTCGGCCTGACCCTTGCAGCCTCCACCGGCGCCTTCGCACAGTCGCCCAACGACTGGGTTGAACTGAACGCACCGGTCCACGGCCCGGCCGCCATGGAACATGCCGCAAAGAGCGACATGGGCGGCGTCGATTATACCGCAACCGCTTCAACCGTCCGTACGCCTTCGACCGACAATCCGGAACAGAACGGCTACACCGCGCTGCAGTTCAACCGCTAACAGCGGCATCCCGCGGATGAAGCCGGGCTCCTCCCAACCGGCTTCATCCGCCGCCGGACCGCAAACCGAAGACCCCGGTCTTCACCCAATCACGAAAGGACTACCCAAATGAACAAGATTCTTATCGCCCTCGGCCTGACCCTCGCAGCCTCCACCGGTGCCTTCGCACAGTCGCCCAACGACTGGGTCGAGCTGAACGCACCGGTCCACGGCCCGGCCGCCATGGAACATGCCGCAAAGAGCGACATGGGCGGCGTCGACTACACCGCGACCGCTTCCACCGTCCGTACGCCTTCGACCGACAACCCGGAACAGAACGGCTACACCGCGCTGCAGTTCAACCGCTAACAGCGGCATCCCGCGGATGAAGCCGGGCTCCTCCCAACCGGCTTCGTCCGCCTGAGGACCGCAAACCGAAGACCACTGGTCTTCACCCCAGCATGAAAGGACTACCACAATGAACAAGATTCTTATCGCACTCGGCCTGACCCTCGCAGCTTCCACCGGCGTCTTCGCACAGTCGCCCAACGACTGGGTCGAACTGAACGCACCGGTGCACGGCCCGGCCGCCATGGAACATGCCGCAAAGAGCGACATGGGCGGCGTCGACTACACCGCAACCGCTTCCACCGTCCGTACGCCGTCGACCGACAATCCGGAACAGAACGGCTACACCGCGCAGCAGTTCAACCGCTAAGGACGCACGAAAGGCTGTTGCCGGGTTCCTCCCACCGGCATCAGCCCGTTCGGACTCCCCTTCCGAACGTTCCTTGCAAGATGCCCCGGTCGACGACCGGGGCATTTTTCGTTTGCGGGCTCCCCGCTTCGCCGCTGACATGATCGGCGCTGCCCAAGCCGGCTTCTGATGACCGGCCGCACAGCAAAGCGCGGCAAATGCCTGCTCACTTGGCGCGTTGCGTGACCGCGATCCCGCAGACGCCCAGAGCGCCCCCAAATCGCACAGACCGGCGCCGGCCCTGGGCTGGCGTTCAGAACTGCCATGTCCCCCACTCTTCCTTTCTACCGACCCAAGCTTGTGTCCGGCAATGGACAGTCAACGGCCCGCACAGCCGCCGCCCCATCCCGGTCATTGTTGTGCGGCTCCGGCCATTTCGGCTGGCGCCTGGCGCTTCATCCGGGCCGAACTAGCGAGGCGGCGAAGGCGGCTTGCGACCTGAAAACGGGTGCGGTCAGGCAGGAATAGATCGTATTTTCATCACTTCCGGTCGAGGCCGATCACGCGTTGCGTGAACGGCCGTGAGAGCGCCTGGCGCGGGCCTCAAGGCGGGCGAAAAGGTGGAAAATTTCTGCAAAATCGACGCCCGCAGGGAAGCCCGGATTTCCGGGGTTTCGAGAGCGCAGCAAGCGCCGGATTGTGAACGGTGAGGGTGTGCCACGGTTGACGCCGGTCGCGCACCACGTATCGAAATCTCAACCTAACTCATTGTATTTATTAATTAAAACTTGCCTCTTCGATCGGATCAGTCGCGCTGGATCACGTTTTCATCCCCTGGCGATCACGGCCATGTGGTTCGTAAGTCATCCGGGCCCAGCCTATCTCTTGGTCATCGGAACGGCGCGGCCCGGACAGCAGATCGGCAGACGATCCCCGGGTCACCGCTCCAGACCAAGTTGAACATGAACTGTCGAAACAGACACACAAACCGAAACACAAGGAAGACCACAATGAACAAGATCATCATCGCCCTCGGCCTGACCCTCGCAGCCTCCACCGGCGCATTCGCACAGTCCCCCAACGACTGGGTTGAACTGAACGCACCGGTCCACGGCCCGGCTGCCGAAGCCCATGCCGCACAGAGCGCCCAGGGCGGCATCGACTACACGGCGACCGCCTCGTTCGACCGCGCTCCGGAAACCAAGAAGGGTTACACCGAGCTGCAGTTTGACCGCTGAGGCCGGCCACGAGGGAATGAAGCCGGGCACCTCCAGCCGGCTTCATCCCCCGCCGCAGGGGCAGACAAAAGAGACGTGAAACTTTTTTCCAAGCCCGCCCGTACTGCTCATATGACCTTCGAACACGGGTCATGAAAACGGAGCGCCCCGGACACGGATCGCACCCTTCAGACCAAACAATTGAACCAGACACACAAAGGAACAAGACCATGAACAAGATCATCATCGCCCTCGGCCTGACGCTTGCAGCCTCCACCGGCGCCTTCGCCCAGTCACCCAACGATTATGTCGAACTGAACGCTCCGGTCCACGGCCCGGCCGCAGAAGCCTATGCCGCAAAGAGCGCCATGGGCGGCGTCGACTACACCGCAACCGCCTCCACCGTCCGCATCCCTTCGACCGACAACCCTGCCAACGGTTACACCGCACTGCAGTTCAACCGCTAAGCCGGCCTGAGGGAAAAGGGGCCCGGGCGTTGACCATCGGGCCTCTCCCTTCCCGCAACCACACTCACACAGCTTAACCAGACACACAAAGGAACAAGACCATGAACAAGATCCTCATCGCCCTCGGCCTGACCCTCGCAGCTTCCACCGGCGCCTTCGCCCAGTCGCCCAACGACTATGTCGAACTCAACGCACCGGTTTACGGCCCGGCCGCTATCGAACATGCCGCAAAGAGCGCCATGGGTGGCGTCGACTACACCGCGACCGCTTCGACTGTGCGCATTCCCTCGACCGACAATCCGGCGAACGGCTACACCGCACTGCAGTTCAACCGCTAAGCACGAAACCGACGGACAGGCCGGGCTCCTCCCAACCGGATTGTCCTTCGCCAGGGCGCTCGCCCCCGCGCCCTGTAAAAAGCCCCGACCGAAAGGCCGGGGCTTTTTCGTTGAGGTCGTGTTCTTTCAGCGGCGGTAGGTGTTTCCGGCGGTATCGAACAGATGCAGCTTGGCCTTGTCGGCGGTGAAGCGCAGTTTGTCGCCGCGCCTAACCTGCTGATGGCCGGGCATCTTGGCGATGATCGGCTCGTCCTCGGTCAGATCCTCGACATAGAGCAGCGTGACCTCGCCCAGAGCCTCGACGATCGACACCGTGCCCTCGAACAGGAAGTCGTCGCCGGTGGTCGCCACAAGGTCTTCCGGCCTGACGCCGAAGGACGCCTTCCTGCCCTTGTCTGCGTCGGCAACGGCAATGCCGGTTTCCACCGACTTGCCATTGGCAAAGGCGATGGTGGCGCTGTCTCCGGTGCTTTCGATCGTGCCTGGAATGATGTTCATTGCAGGCGACCCGATGAATTGCGCCACGAACAGGTTCTGCGGCCGGTCGTAGAGCTCCATCGGCGGACCGACCTGCTCGATCACACCTTTCGACAGAACCACGATGCGGTCGGCCAGGGTCATTGCCTCGACCTGGTCATGGGTGACGTAGATCATGGTGGTCTCGGGCATGGATTCATTGAGCTTGGCGATCTCGATGCGCGTCGCCACGCGCAGGGCGGCGTCGAGGTTGGACAGCGGCTCGTCGAACAGGAAGACCTTGGGATCACGGCAGATGGCGCGCCCGATGGCGACGCGCTGGCGCTGGCCGCCAGAGAGTGCCTTTGGCAGCCGGTCGAGGTAATCCTCAAGCTGCAGGATCGAGGCAGCGGAACGCACCCGGCGGTCGATCTCGTCATTGCTCTGGCCGGCAATGCGCAGACCGAAGGCCATGTTGTCGTAGACCGTCATGTGCGGATAGAGGGCATAGGACTGGAACACCATGGCAATGCCGCGCTTGGACGGCGGCACGTCGTTGACCACCATGCCGTCGATTTCCAGCGTGCCGGCGGTGATCTCCTCCAGCCCCGCGATCATCCGCAGAAGCGTTGACTTGCCGCAGCCGGAAGGGCCGACAAAGACGATGAACTCGCCCTGCCGGATTTCCAGGTCGACCCCGTGGATCACGTCAACGGCGCCGTAGGACTTCTTCAAGCCCTCAAGTTTCAAGCCGGCCATGCAAATCTCCTCCCCCTCACGCCTGAACTGGCTTCACCCGAGCCTGGCGAAAAAAGCATCATAAGGTGATATTTCTATCGTATCCGGTCGCAGGAATCCCGAAAAACCGTGCCCGTCGAGCGGCTCGAGCGCGCCTTCGGGACGCTCGATCACTTGCATCTCTTCGCTCAGGTTGAAGGCGCAGAAGATTGCCTCGTTGCCATCGCGCCGGACCATCGAAAGCACGGCATCGCCGGTTTCGACGAATTCGAGGCTGCCCTTGACCAGCGCCGGGTGCGCCTTGCGGAACGCAACCAGGCGCCGGTAGTGGTTGAGCATCGAAGCCTGGACATGATCCTGCGCGTCAACCGCCAGCTGCCGATGCTCGGGGGGAACCGGCAGCCAGGGTTCGCCGCTGGTGAAGCCGGCGCACTGCTCGTGCTCGGACCAGACCATCGGCGTCCGGCAACCGTCGCGCCCCTTGAAATCGGGCCAGAACTGGATGCCGTAGGGATCCTGCAGGTCCTCGAAGGCCAAGTCGGCTTCGGTCAGGCCGAGTTCCTCGCCCTGGTACAGACAGACCGAGCCCCGCAGCGACATGATCAGTCCTGCGAGCAGCCGCATGTACCGCTCCCTGTCATTGACATGGTCGCCCCAACGGGTGGCATGGCGGACGACATCATGGTTGGAGAAGGCCCAGCAGGCCCATCCTTCCGGCGCCGCCGTCATGAAATCGGTCATGACGGTTCGCACACGGTCGACGGTCAGCCGCGTATTGGAGAGGAACTCGAAGGCATAGCACATGTGCATCTTGTCATTGCCGGAGGTGTAGTCGGCAACGATCTGCAGCCCGATCTGGGCATCGCCCACCTCACCCACCGCCGTGGTGCCGGGATACTCGTCGAGCAGGGCGCGGAAGCGCTTGAGGAACTCGAGGTTTTCCGGACGGTTCTTGTCATAGACATGGAGCTGATGGTTGTAGGGGTTGACCGCCGGCGCAATGGAATCGTTGCGCAGTTCCTTTGCGAGAGGTGGATTGTCGCGCAGTTCCTTGTCGTGGAAATAGAAGTTGATGGTGTCGAGCCGGAAGCCGTCAACGCCCCGGTCGAGCCAGAAACGCACCACGTCAAGCAGAGCCTGGCGAACTTCCTCGTTGTGGAAGTTCAGGTCGGGCTGCGAGGTGAGGAAATTGTGCAGGTAATACTGCTCGCGCTTGCCGTCCCACTGCCAGGCGGAACCGCCGAAGATCGACAACCAGTTGTTGGGCGGCGTGCCATCGGGCTTGGGTTCGGCCCAGACATACCAGTCGGCCTTGGGATTGGTGCGGTCCAGGCGGCTTTCGATGAACCAGGGATGCTGGTCCGACGAGTGGGAGAGCACCAGGTCGATAATGATGCGAATGCCGTGGTCGTGCGCCACCTTGACCAGATGATCGAAATCGCCAAGCGTGCCGAACATCGGCTCGACATTGGTGTAGTCCGACACATCATAGCCGAAATCCTTCATCGGCGAGGTGAAGAAAGGGGAAACCCAGATTGCGTCGACGCCAAGCGAGGCGATGTATTCGATCCGCTCGGCGATGCCGATCAGATCGCCAACGCCGTCACCGCTGGTGTCCTGGTAGGAGCGCGGGTAGACCTGATAGATGACACCACCACGCCACCATTCGGCATCAGCTGTCATCTCGGCGCCAGTTTGCTGCCGCTTGCCGGCAAGTGTCATGGTTTTCATAAAAGCCTCTTTATTTCACGGACCCGGCCAGAAGACCGCGCACGAGATATTTCTGCATGGCGAAGAAGACCACCAGCGGCACCGCGATCGAGACGAAGGCGGAGGTTGCCAGGATCTCCCAGTTGCCGCCGCGGGTGCCGAGCAGTTCGACGATCTGCTTGGTCATGACGGTGGTTTCGCCGGTCGAATCAATGAGAAAGACTAGTGCGACAAGCAGATCATTCCAGGTCCAGAGAAACTGGAAGATGGCAAAGGAGGCCAGCGCCGGAAACGACAGCGGCAGGATGATCTTGACGAAAATCTGGAAATCGGTGGCGCCGTCGACGCGGGCGTTTTCGATGATGTCACGCGGCAGGCCAACCATGTAGTTGCGCAACAGGTAGATCGCCAGCGGCAGGCCGAAACCGGTATGGGCCAGCCAGACCCCGAGATAGCCCTTGCCGATGCCGATGTCGTTGTGCAGCTTCAGGAGCGGAATCAGCGCCAGTTGCAACGGCACGACAAGCAGGCCGACGACCGCAGCGATGAGCAGAGATCTCCCGGGAAACCGCATCCAGGCCAGCGCATAGGCGGCGAAGGCGGCAATCACGATGGGAATGATTGTTGCCGGTATGGTGACCGTCAGCGTGTTGAAAAAGGCCTTGGCCATGCCCTCACGGTTGTTGGGATCAAACAGTACGAAGCGGTAGTTCTCGAGCGTGAACTCGGGCGGACGCGTGGCCGTGGTGAAGACCCGCGGCAGACGGCTGTTGCCGAAACTCTGAGGCGCGGACAGGCGGAAGGCGCCGTTCTCGGCCACGGTCAGGCGCTCGCCGTCGCCCAGATCAACCACCTGATCCGGCTCGTAGGCCTCGGGTTCGCGCGAACTGGTGCCCCAGCGGCTGATGGTGACATTGCCGGCCTCGAAGAGATTGCCCGCGATGACGAATTCGCCGTCAACCTGCTCTTCCGCGCCCTCGATCCGGATCGCCGGGGCCTGGCGTTCCTGGGTGAAAAGCGACGCCCACCAGCCCGAATTGGCGATCTGGTCGGCGGTGCGGAAGGAGGACACGAACAGACCGACGGTCGGGAACAGCCAGAGCGCGACAAGGGCCACGACCGAGATGTGAACGACCCAGACGAGAGGCGATTTTTTCGATGTTGCGTGCATCACCTTCTCCCTCAGCGCGTTTCTTTGCGGGCGTTGTAGACATTCCAGACCAGGATCGGCGTGACCAGCAGCATGATCACCATGGCGCTGGCGGAGCCGACGCCCCAGTCATTGGCGCGGAACAGCTTGTCGTACATGTAGTTGGCGAGAACCTGGGTCTCCCACTGGCCGTTGGTCATGGCAAAGACGATGTCGAAGACCTTGAGCACGACGATGGTGATGGTGGTCCAGACCACGACGATGGTGCTCATGATCTGGGGCACCTTGATCTTGAAGAAGATCTGGAACGGGTTGGCGCCGTCGATGACGGCGGCCTCGATGGTTTCCTCGGGAATGCCGCGCAGCGCGGCCGAGAGGATCACCATGGCAAAACCGGTCTGGATCCAGACCAGCACGACCATCAGGAAGATCGAGTTCCAGAACGGGATGGTCAGCCATGTCTGCGGTTCGCCATAGGGCAGCGTGGCTGAGAAAAGCGAGACGATCGCACCGAGCGACAGCCAGATCATCCACAGAGCAGCGATGGTGATGACGCCGCGCAGGACATGAGCCCACCAGTGCGATTTGCCATGGCCCTTCTCCCGGCCGAGGACCGGACGCAGGGTCTGGTAGATGGCGAGCCCCATCAGCACCGCAAAACCCGCGATCAACAGCAGCGGAACGATCTTGAGAAACAGCACCGAGAACGATCCGCCGTCGAAAGCCAGCCAGACGGCGTTGAGGATACCGATCTGGTCCTGGCCGGCGGGCCTTGTGTCATAGACCAGTTTCCAGATCACCGCGGCGCCGACGAAGGAGATCGCCATCGGCATGAAGATCAGCGACTTGGCGATGCCACCCCAGGAGATGCGGTCGGTGAGCTGGGCGGCGAGAAGCCCGAAGGCGGTGGAGAACGCCGGCACAATCACCAGCCAGAGCATGTTGTTGCTCATGGCTTCCCAGAATTTCGGCTCGCCGGCCATCTGGATGTAGTTGGCGAGACCGACGAACGCGCCGCCGGCATCGCGGTCGGTCAAGGACAGCCAGAACGTGGCGAACACCGGATAGGCAAGGTAAAGGCCGAGCGCGAACAGCGCGGGAAACATGAACAGCCAGGGCCTTATCTGGTTGGCCCGGTTGATGTTGCGACCGGCATTCTCGCCCCTGGCCGGGAACAGAACCCGGTCGAGAAACTGGTTGGAAAAATAGAAGTAACCTACGCATCCGCCGACGCCGACGATGATGGTGATCAAGCCCTGCAGTGCCGGATGCATCCCTTCCCTCCCCAAAAGGCAGTGCGGATGGCAATCCCGGCGGCCTGCCGGGATTGCCCTGTTTGCAAAGGACGCCGGATTACTTCAGCGAATCCCAGGACTTCTGGATTTCCGAGGCCACTTCCTCGGCCGGCTTGCCACCGGCGTAGTCGACCATGCCGGTCCAGAAGGAGCCGGCGCCGACACCGCCGGGCATCAGGTCGGAGGCATCGAAACGGAAGGTGGTGGCGCCAAGAAGAATGTCGTTCATCTTCTTGAGCGTCGGATCGGCGAAGACATCGGTGTTGACCGCCTTGTAGGGGGTCAGGAAGCCCTTCTGGGCCATCCAGACCTCATGGGCGATCGGCGATTCCAGGAACTTGATCAGCGCCTGCGCACCGGGGCTGTCCTTGGTGATCGCCCAGAGCGTGCCGGCACCGAGAACCGGCTTGCCGAGATCCTTGTCGGCATAGGCGGGCATGTAGAAGAAATCCGCGTCGACACCGACCTCGGTGCCTTCAGGGAAGAAGGCCGGGATGAAGGAGGCCTGGTGGTGCATGTAGCACTGCGGCGGCGAGGAGAAGAGACCCTTTGGGCTGTCGCGGAAATCGGTGGTGGCGACAGCGCCGGAGCCGCCGGCGACGAACTGGTCGTTGCGGGCAAACCAGCCGAATTCCTCGATGGCGCCGATGACGGCGGGATCGGTGAACTCGATCTCGTTTGCGACCCACTGGTCATAGACCGACGGCGGCTGCGTGCGCAGCATCATGTCCTCGACCCAGTCGGTTGCGGGCCAGCCGGTGGCGCCGCCCGATCCCAGGCCGATGCACCAGGGCGTGCCGCCATCGGCAACGATCTGCTCGGTCAGGGCCTTGAGCTCTTCCATGGTCTGAGGGATCTCGTAGCCGGCATCCTCGAAGTTCTCCGGGATGTACCAGACCAGCGACTTCACATCGACCTTGTAGAAGAAGCCATAGAGGTTTTCGCTGCCGTCCTTGCCGGCATAGGTGCCAAGATCAACCCAGGACTGGCCGGCGGCGTAGTTGTCCCTGACCCATTCGGCGGTGCCTTCGGGCAACGGCGAGAGGAAGCCGCGGCTGGCCATGTCCGAGGCGAGTCCTGGCTGCGGGAAAACCGCGATGTTGGGGGCCGAGCCGGCCTCGGCATCAATGACGATCTGCTGCTCGAAGCTGTCGGAGCCGACATATTTGACGTCGGCGCCGGTGGCCTCGGCGAAATAGGCGAGCACCGCCTCGACGTTCTCCTGGTCCGGCCCGAGCCAGGGACCGAACACCGTGACCTCCTCGCCGTCGAGCTGGGTGGCCTTGAGCGCCTCGTAGCTTTCCCAGTTGAAATCCCCCTCTCCCGGGGTGAACTTCAGATCCGCGGCATGGGCCGAGCCCAATGTCAGGGCTGCCGCCGCCGCGCTCATCAAGAACAGTTTTTTCATCAAATTTTCCTCCCGGCCGATGATTGGCCTTCTCAGTGAAGCTTAGCAGTTTCTCCGAGCCGGCGCCCTGCAATCCCAAAGCGCTTTGGCATGCTTTTAGAGGATTACGTGTGCCTGCCTGAGTCAAGGGCTAAAGTTGTCCCACGGCTTCAATTACGCCCTCTCCGGCAGACTGCGGTGCACCGCCTCACCTTGTGCTGCAACGCAAAATCATTTTGCAGCGCATGATCGGCTTTTTTGCTTTTTTTGCGCGCCCTGCTGGGCTTAGATGGTGGACTTGGACCGCCCGATACCACCCATTTTCAGGGTTTTCCAAACCGCTTTGAGACCACAGGACAACAGCGCCTTGAACCTTAAGCAGCTGTCAGAGCTATTGGACCTGTCGCAGACGACGATCTCGCGCGCGCTCAACGGATATCCGGAAGTCAGCGAACGCACCCGGTTCAAGGTGGTCGAGGCGGCGCGCAAGCATGGGTACAAGCCCAACTCCAACGCCCGCAAGCTGGCGACCGGCCGGGCGGGATCGATCGGCTATGTGCTGCCGGTGGGCCGCAATGTCGATCTCGATCCGCATTTCGTGGAATTCCTGTCCGGCATGGGCGAGCATGCGCTCAGCCGCGAGGTCGACCTGTCGCTGACGCCCGCGCCCTATGAAAAGGAAAGCGAGGCCTATCGCCGGATCGCCGCGAGCCGGTCGGTCGACGGAGTCTACCTGTCGTCGATGCGCAATGACGAGCAGCGCATCGCGCTGGTGCGGGGGCTTGGGCTGCCGTTCCTGGCGCATGGCCGGGCGCTCGCGCCAGCCGATGGCTATGCCTGTGTCGATATCGACAACGAGGGCGCGTTTCATGCCGCGACGCGGCTGCTCCTGCAACTGGGACACAAGCGGCTCGCCTATCTCAACGGCGACACCGATTATGCCTTCGCGGTGCACCGGCTCAACGGCGTGACCCGGGCAATGAGCGAATACGGCCTGGCGGCTGAAAGCCTGCGGCATCATTCGGCGGCGATGAACGAAGAGAACGGCTACCGGCTGGCGATGATGATGTTTCGCGACAGCGACCCGGCCACCCGCCCGACCGGCGTGCTGAGCGCCTCGATGTTCACCACGCTGGGGATCGTCCGCGCGCTTAACCATCTCGGACTGAAGATGCCCGACGACGTGTCGGTGATCACCCATGACGACGTGTTTCCGTTCCTGAAGCCCGAGAGCTTCTCTGTGCCGCTGACCACCACCCGTTCCTCGATCCGGGCGGCGGGCGCACGGATCTGCGAACGCCTTGTCGACATCATCACGGGCGTGGAGAGCGAGCCGGTGCAGGAGATCTGGCCGGTGGAACTGATCGTCCGCGCCTCGACCGGGCCTGCGCCGGCGGAGGGGAAACGGGCGCACGGGCGTGCCGCCGAGCCTGCGGAATAGGCCTGGACCGGTCTATCCGCCAGGTGGCTGCCGCCAGGATGCCGGGGACGCAGGCTTTCGGCTCGCCCGGGAAGAGCTCCTGACGTCAGGCAGAGCCTGACTGGCGGGCCATGACAACCAGATTGCCAACTGATTCCTGGACCACTTCGCCGTCCTGATTGAAAGTCCTGCTTCGCACCTTGATCATGCCCTGCGTCGGGCGGGATCTGGAGGGCCGCACTTCCAGAATCTCGGAGACGACGCGGAGCGTGTCGCCGGGACGGACCGGACGGGGCCAGTTCAACGACTCGAATCCCGCTCCGACAATACCGTTGGCAGGGGTCATCTCGCCATCAACAAGCAGCCGCATCGTCAGCGCCGCAGTGTGCCAGCCGCTAGCCGCGAGGCCGCCGAAGAATGTGTCCCTGGCAGCCTCCGGATCAAGGTGGAAGGGTTGCGGGTCGAATTCCGCTCCAAACCGCATGATCTCGCGATCGCTGACCATCAGGCTGCCCGAGCCGAAGGTCTGCCCCGCTGCGAAGTCTTCAAGATACAAAGCGGTCATGGCCGTGCCTTGCTCCAACCGCCGAATCGAACCGCAAGGGCTATGATAAAACCGTAAACCAGCATGGCTGCCCCGATCGCCGCGAAGATGCCATTTAGCCCCAGGTCCGTGTATGTCGTGAGGATCAGCGCGCCGACGAGGGCAACGGCCATGCGCCCGAGGCTGCTGATCACCGGCCACAGCATCCGCCCTGCCCCCTGCGAGGCGAAGTAAAGTGCGAGGCCCAGCCCGAAAAAGGCATAGAAGGGCGCAACATTACGGAAGTAGCTGCGCCCCGCGTCGAGCGCGGCGGTGTTCGAGGGTTCCAGGAACAGGCCCAGCCAGAGGTCCGGAAAGACTGCCAGCAGCATGCCGACACCGCCGACGACAGCGGCGGCCGCGCAGGAGCCGGTCCAGGCCACGCGCAGCGCGCGGTCGATCCGGCCTGCGCCGATATTCGCGCCGACCATCGCCGTCATCGCGGCACCTATGCCGAAGATCACCGGGATCATCAGGAACTCCAGCCGCGCGCCCAGCCCGTAGCCGGCCAGTGCCGCTTCACCGAAGCCCGCGACAAGACCCGTCATCATGATGATCGTAACGGTCGTAAGCACGGTGTTGATCGATGCGAGCGCCCCCACAGTCAGGATATCGCGGAACATCCCGGCACTGAGGCGTTGCATCGCACCCCGAAAGGCGAGGCCGGCCCGGCCGAAAACGATGTAGCCTATCGCGGCAACGCCCCCGAAGGCGAAGGCCAAGACAGGCCCAAGCGCGAGACCGGCCATGCCGAGCGCAGGCAACGGCCCCCACCCAAGGGCAAATCCGCCCGACAGAAGGATCGACGCCACAGAGACAAGGAGCAGTACGAGAGCGGGCATCTGCATTTCGCCAGTGCCGCGGATCACGCTGAGCGAGGCGTTGCAGAGCCAGATTGCCACGCATCCGGGAAAGAACACCAGCGCGTAGTTCGTCGCGGCCGCGACCGTCTCCTCGCCGCCGCCGAGCCACTCGAAAAAGAGCGCCCCCAACAGCCCAACCAGTACCGCCATCACAAGGGCGAGAGCTGCCGCAATAATCCAGGCGGCCACGGTCAAGGTTGCGGCTCGCGCAACGTCGGAGGCCCCGAGCGCCCGGGCGACGGAGGCCGAGATTGCCCCGCCGATCGCACCGGCCGAAAGCATCTGCGTCAGCATCACCAGTGGAAACACCAATGCCAGACCTGCGAGGGCCGTGACGCCAAGCAGGCTGGCGAAATAGGCCTCCGCGATGCCTTGCGCGGCCTGGACGAACATCGCGAGCACGTTGGGTGCCGCCAGCTTCGCCAGGGTTGGGGCGATGGGGGCCTCTATCAGAAGCCGGGTGCGGGAAGCCCGCGCATGTGCCGCGGCATCGGCAGCAGCGGGCGCGGCGGGAGCGGGGCTCGCAAGAGCCATCAGCTTGTTTCCCGACGGGAGTTGAGGCGTCGGCCCAGCATTCCTGTGACTACCGAAGCATTCATGGGCCCACCTCAATGCCTGACCTGTTTCGCCACCGGTCAAGATGGCTTTCAACAAGTCCATTCCTTTTTGGAACGCACAGTAGTAAGTTCCTTTTCAGAACCTGTCAATTGCTGCTATGGTGCGCCCATGAAATGGAACGACCTTCAAACCGAAGCCTGCCCCGTCGCCCGCGGCCTCTCGGTGATTGGCGACCGCTGGACCATGCTGGTGCTGCGCGACTGTTTCCTGGGTGTTCGCAGGTTCGAACAAATGCAGGAGCGGCTCGGCATCACCCGCCACGTACTGGCGGACCGGCTGCGCAAGCTTGAGGCTAACGGCGTGTTGCGCCGCGAGCGCTACCAGGAACGACCGCCTCGCCACGAATACCGGCTCACCGAGCGCGGCAAGGCGCTCTACCCGGTCCTGGTTTCGGTGATCGAGTGGGCGAACGCGCATGTTCCGCCAACGGGAGCACCCTCCGTCACCCTGGTCTCGCGCGAAACCGGCGAGCCCATCTTGCCCGTCCTCATAGACATGAACACGGGCAAGGAGATTACTTACCGGACCGTGACTGCCCTGGGATCGGATTAGGCGATAAAGAGCGGGACCGAGACGCCCCTTGCGGCGCGCTCCGCCAAGGCCCTGGTTTCACAATGCGTTCGTCGCAAAAATTGTGCAGTAGCAGCGGCCAACCTAGCCATGGTGGCCGGAGCCGGTGCAGGAAATCCGGCCGGTAGAGTCGATTGCGCGCGCCTCGACCAGCCCTGCCCCGGCCGACCGAACACCGGTACGCGGACGTGCGGCGTCAGATCGATCCGAGGTAATAGCCGATGGCCTCCGCCAACTCGGTTTCCTCATAGCCGAAATGAGAGCGTACGACCTCTTCGAGCTTTCGGAATGTGTTGCCGGCCTGAACGAAGTTTGCCTCCGAGGGGGACTCCGCCAATGCATCTGCCGCGCGACTGAGGCGGATGATCAATTCATGGACGACCTCGTGCTCCGCCTTTAGCTTCGCCACAACCTCGCGAAACCTGCCGCCACCCGCTGCCTCAATCCGGGGGAACATGTCGGCGCTTTCGATATCGTGGTGAAACTTGAGCACTTGGCATTCACGGCCGCAGAGCGATCCGAACGCCCGAAAATTCTCAGCCATATCGAGTGAAAGCACAAGCTGCTTCAGGTGTTCCGGCGGAGCGTCCCGCGCTTCGATCCTGACGAGGACCGCGCCGATTTGAGCCATTTCTCTGAGATAATGACTGTGGATTGCAGCGAGTTGCCGGCCTTGGCGACGGTGTAGGTCTGTTGCCTCTGGCACCGGCGGGGCCTTGGGTCGCGCAGCCTCATCGACGCTGAGTTCATCCAGCGGTTTGGTCGAAAGATCGGTCATGAGGCCTCATATTGGCTTGTTATGGGCTAAGTCAACGACCTCCGCTCGGGGGCGAAGGCGCCAATCATCCACCGCCGTTGCCGCCCATTCCGCTCCCGAGCCACCGCCTCAAAACGCGGGCGGCTTTATCCCGTGGGCGCGCATGGCCGCTGTCACGGTGTTGGCCATCAGCATGGCGATGGTCATCGGGCCGACGCCGCCGGGGACCGGGGTGATCACTGCGGCGACCTCTGCACATTCGTCGAAGGCGACGTCGCCGACCAGGCGGGTCTTGCCTTCGCCCCGCTCGGGCGCGTCGATGCGGTTGATGCCGACATCGATGACGGTGGCGCCGGGCTTGACCCAGTCGGGCTTTACCATGCGGGGACGTCCGACGGCGGCGACCAGGATATCGGCGTTGCGGCAGACGCCCGGGAGATCCTTCGTGCGCGAGTGCGCCGTCGTCACGGTGGCGTTGGCGGCGAGCAGCAGCGCCGACATCGGCTTGCCGAACAGGTTGGAGCGGCCGATGACGACCGCGTTGAGACCGGAAAGATCCTCTCCGTGGGTCTGGCGCACGAACAGCATGGCGCCAGCGGGCGTGCAGGAAATCAGCCCGCCCTCAAGATCGCCGGTCATCAGCTTGCCGGCATTGACGATGTGCAGGCCGTCGACATCCTTTTCGGGCCGGATCGACTGGATCACCGGGTCGGCAGCGAGATGATCCGGCAAGGGCAGCTGCACCAGGATGCCGTGAATTTGGGGATCTTCGTTGAGCTGGGCAACCAGCGCCTCAAGTTCGGCTTGCGTGGTTTCGAGCGGCAGAGTGTGCTGCACCGACTTGAAGCCACACTGCTTGGCCATGCGGCTTTTCGATGAGACATAGACATGGGAAGCCGGGTCATCGCCAACGATGACCACGGCGAGGCCGGGGCGGGCTCCGGTCTGAGCCTCGAGAGCGTTGCTTGCGGCGGTTACCTGTTCGATCACCTCTGCGGCGACCGCCTTGCCGTCAATCACCTTCGCCATATCCCGTCCCTTTCGATCTCATGCCTTGCGGTCTCAGATGCCGCGCCAGGCCCGCAACGGGGCCCGCATCGCTGAGCGGACCCTACGAAACCGAGGGCGGCGGCCGATAGCCTCTTTGCGTCCTCCGGTGTCAAAATTCAAGCGCTGTGACCCCGTCAGGCGCGGCGGCGGTCCGAGCCGTAACCATCGATCCGGGAGCGGAGTTCGTCCATCTCGCGGCGAATCCGGTCGACCGAGGCATTGTCGGGTGCCGGCCGTTCGGGGTTGCGGGCAGGCGCGGCGGGTTCGGTCGGCTGGTGCGGCGCGCTGGCAACCGGGGCAGCGGGCTGCTCCCAGGCGGGGGCGTGCACTGGCACGAAGTGCGGCTGAGGCTGAGGCTGATGAAATTGCGGTGACGGCCAGGGCATGGCCGCAGGCTGCTGCTGCGGATAAAATTGAGGCGGCTGGGCCGGCATGCCCTGCAGCGGTTGCGCCTGATAGGGATGGCCCGCCAGGGCGGCAGCGTAACCGGGCTGCGGGGCCGCATAGGCAGGCGGATAGGGCTGAGCCGGGTGGTGGTAGGGTGCAGGGTGGTGGGCGTGCGTCGGCGTCGCAGGCAGCGGGATCTGCGGCTGATGTTGCGGCGCGCCTGAGTACTGCGCATGGGCCTGATGCGGGGGTGGAGAGTAGTGTTGGGCCGGATAGGGTGCAGGCATCTGAGGCTGCATGTAGGGCTGGGGCTGTGCCGGCCGGGGTGCCCGGACCGGGTGAGTGCCCTGTGCATTGTGATGCTGCCCCTGTTCGTCCCCGTGGCCGCCAGCCTGAAAGGCTTCAGGCCTTGCCAGGTCGTGCGGCTGGCCATGGCTTGCGAAGAACGCCTGGGCGTTGCGTCCGTTCCCATGCTGCGGCACGGCGATTTCACCGTGCTCGTGATATCCGCCGCTGCTGGCGGAAACGGGGGCCTTGCCCCGGATCGGCCTGGGGCGCAGCAGACCGATGCGAAACACGTCACGGAATCCAGGCCCTGCCTCCTCCATCGTGGCCTGTCGGGCCACCGGCGTTTCGGCGTCGTGGTGGGCGCGTGCACCGGAAAAGGATGGTTCCGGGGTTCGGGCCGGGCCGGTGTCACGGCCGGCCATGTCGCTTTCAGCGCGTGGCCGGAACCGCTGGCCTGGGCCTGTTGGCGGCGTCCGTGGTCCGGGCGCAGGCGGCTGTGGATGCCCGCCGGCGGGGGGGCCGGGATAGCGGGCCTGATGCAGCGCGCTGTTGTAGGCGCGGACGCTCTCGACCGCGCCGGCAAGCAGCGCCAGGCCGAAGCCGGCCAGAAAGCCTGCCATCATGCCGCCAATGGCGATGAACTTGCGCGACGGGCCCATCGGCTGCAGCGGTGCCTCGGCGGGTGAAATGACCCGGACATTGCGGGTCGACAGGTTGGAGCGCTCGCTGGTCTCGCGCGAGCGGGTGAGGAAGGCCTCGTAGATGCCGCGGGTTGCGTTGGCCTTGCGCTCGAGCTCGCGCAGGGTGACGAGCTCGACCGACTGATCGATGGCGCGGCTCTTTGCCACCGCCATCTGGCTTGCCAGTTCCTGCTCGGTCTCGACCGCGCGCTGCAGCTCGGTCTGCGAGCTGGCGACGATGCGGCGCAGTTCGGCGCTGATCTCGTTGGTGATGGTCTCGAGTGACTGCATTGCGGAGATGTATTGCGGATGACGCGGTCCGAGCCGGGTGGCCAGCGATTCCGCGTTTGATTTGGTCTGGGCATACTGCTTGCGCAATTCGCTCAGATTGGACGACAGAAGCTCTTCGGGAAAGGCGCCGGAGAGGACGTCATCGATCTTCACCCGGGCGAGGTTGTCGGCCTTGACCCGAATGCCGACCTTCATGGCCCGGGCATTGGCGAGCTGATCGCTAAGCGCCAGGATTTCCTTGTCGTCAATGTACTGGCCGCCAACGCCGACAAGGCCGTTCTCGGCCTTGAAGCGCTCGACCTCGCGCTCGGCGGCATCGAGGTCGGCACGCAGGGAATTGATCCGGGTGTCGATGGATTCGGATGTCCGCTCGAGCAGATTGGATTGCGCCTGGCCTTCGGAATCGAGGTAGGTCTCGACAATCTGGTTGGCAATCAGCGCCGATTTTTCCGGATCACGCGTGTCAACACCAACGATGATGACAAAGGTCCTGGCATCACGGCCGACCGACAGTGCGTCGCGGAGATTGTTGAGCGCCTTCTGCTCGCCTTCGGTCGCGGGATTCTTGCCTGTGAACAGTTCCCTTATCAGCGAAATGCCGCCGCTTATGCCGCCGGGCGCCATGGATCCGTTGAACTCCGGATCCCGGTCGAGCCCAAGATCCTCGATCACCTTCTCCAGAACGCTGGTCGACGAGAGGATCTGCAGCTGGCTGTCGGTGATCGCCAGCATGGCTTCGGTTGAGAGCTGCTGGTTGCGGATATCGTCTTCGGTGACCCGGATCTCGCGCGGATCAACGAACAACCGGCTTTCGGCGTAATATCTGTGCGGTGTCGACAGCGCCATCAGCACGCCAACCATGGCTCCGGCCACAGTTGCCGCCACAATCAGCCGGCGGAAACGCCAGACTGCGGATATCAGAATCGATGCGTCGAGCAGCGGCCGGTTGCCGTCCTCGAACTGTCCGCCAGCCGAAGCCGCGTGCCAGTGATAATGATCATCGCCATTGGAATGGCCCTGTCGCGGGCGATAGGCGGGTTGCGCCGAGGCATCGGCCTCGTATTCGGGCCAGTTTTCGGGCTGCGGGCGGCGCTGTGAGCGGGCCTCCTGCCGCCGGTGTTCTTCCGGGCGGGCCGGCTCCGGCGGTTCGGCTGTCTCGCCGGCATCGGCCAGGCGGGGTTCAGCAGGTTTGGATTCGGGCGCGATGGTGCCGATCAGCCTCGAGATCCGGTCGCCGAATCTCTCCCGGTCCGCATTGGTCTTCCGGAGGGAGGCTGGTTGCCGAGCTTCGACAGAAGCGGCGGGGGCAGACGCAACGGGTTCCGGCGGTGCGGCGCTGCTGGCCGGGGCCGAGGACAGCAGGGATTGCGCGGGCCGGGCCGGTGCCTCGGAGCGATGATCCGCATAGCGGGACGTGGACACCCGGGCCGAGCGGTTGGGCGCGGTCAGCAGGGACGGGGACGCGGCGGCGGAAGGCTGCCCGGGACGCGCGGTCTCATTGGCACCCTGGCGCGCAGAAGCCGGCTCGGACGACTGCGCGTCCCGAGCGTGATCGAGCAGCGATCCTCGGCGGCCGCGATGTCTTCTGTCTTCGGGTGAATCGCTCATGTCCGGCTATGGCCGCCCCAAATGGCAAGTTTGTCGACTTCGTTAAGACAAGCTATAAATTCATGGGTAACAAAAGGTTAATTTCCACCGAAACGATTGGAAAATCGTCAGTTGTTCCACAAATTGCATATATCGCGAGGTCCTGGACCGGCACCTGCAAAACCGGACAATTTCCACCGGTCCAAACCCCGAATTAACATATTCCCCATATGATTTGACGGATGAAACGACGGGGGCGGCAGCTGCAATCGTCATCCCGAAACGGTACATGATGATTGTTCGCCTGAAACATCTTGCCAGCGCCAATGGCGAACTGATCCGCGCCTACCTATCCATGGTGGGCGGTTCGGCCGGTCGTCTGGTGATTTCACTGGTCTATTTCATCGCGATCGCAAACACGTTGTCGATCAGCGAATTCGGCCTGTTCGCCACCGCGTCGGCTTGTGGCATCATGCTTTCAAGGCTGCTGGCCTTCGGTTTCGTCTCACCGCTCTACCGGATCGCCACCGTCAAGACCCGCCTGCTCGGGGTCTACACGGCCGGCTTCCTGGGCGGCGTGGTGTTGTCGGCACCGGTCATCGCCCTGGCGGCCTGGCTGACCCATGCACTTATCTTCACCGACCAGATGGCGCTTGCGACCTTTGCAAAGATCATCGTGGCGGAAGTGCTGTGCTGGCGGATCATGGAGATCGCGGTCATTGTCAGTTACGGCACCAACCGCTTCGGCTCGGGGTCGGTGCTGGTGGTGGTGGCCACCGCGCTCAAGACCATTGCGGCGGTGCTTTTCGCATGGCTTGCAGATGGATCGCTTGCGACCTGGGGCTGGTATTACCTCGCCGCCAACGGTTTGGCAGCGCTTATCGCGATCCTGTTCTTCTATCCACGGGTGCGGCTGCGCTGGAAACCGGCGCTTTACACCAGGCGCTGGGTCGATGCCGTATCTGTGGCCGGTGCGGAAATGCTGTTTTACATCCAGTCGGAACTCGACAAGGTGCTGGTGCTTTCACTTGGCGGACCCGAAACCGCCGGGATCTACGCCATCATCATGCGGCTGGTCGACCTGACCGCGCTGCCCGTCCGCGCCTTCCTGACGGTGCTGACGCAGAAGCTGATGCGGACCTCAGCCATGCTCAACAGCCTGAGGAACCGGCTGTTGCTGGAGGGCGTGGTGGCCGCGGTCTCGACCGCGGGCCTGCTCGGCATGGCCGGTTTCCTGTGGCTGTTTCCCAATGCGCTGGGGACCAATGTCGCCGTGGCGGCGCCGCTGCTGATCCTGGTCGTCCTGGTGCCTGCGTTCCGCAACCTGATCGAGTACCACTCGGAACTGCTGTATGCGACCGGCCGGACGGTGGTGCGCATGCTGATCCTGGCCTCGCTCGGAGCGATGAAGGCCCTGCTGCTTGCCTATGTGCTGGGACTGACCACCGATGTTGTGATCTGGGTCGAACTCCTCAACCTGGCGTTCCTTGTGCTTTACCTGCAATCGGCGCTGATGACCTACAGGGCATTGCGCTCGATCAGCAAGCGACCGATCTGAGGCCGTGATCACGGCGTGACCGAAAACGCCAGTTTGCGGATTTCCGCCATCGGGTGGTGGACGAAGGACTGCACGCCGACAGCGACCTGATCGTCCCCCAATTCGCGCATGAACATCTCAAGCCCTTCAAGGGTTTCCGGGTAGGTCTCGCGGAACCAGAGCATGTGGCACAGCGGCCTGTCGGAGGGGATGTGTCCCTCCCCGCCACGCACCTCATCGGCGAAACGGCCATAGATCGTGCATTCGGAAATGGCGCGCGAGGAAATGAGCGCACGAACCCAGTTTCGGCCGGTGGTCCTTTCGATGTGATCGAGCAGTGCCCGGGCGGTATCGACACGCCAGCCAATGAAGGTGTTGATGTAGTCGGGCGCCGGAGCAATCGTTTCAGGCAATCCGAGCAGAGTGCCCGCGTGGGCAAGCCAGTCATGATGTTCGGTCATTGTCTCGCTGACCCCGGCATCGACGCGGAACAGCCGCATTCGGCCGTCAGCCCACATTTCTTCGGGATCATAGGGACGGACCATGACGACATCGGAATCGACCGAGAGCAGCATGTCGGCTTCGACATGGCGAGCCAGGGCCAGGCGGCGGATCTGTTGCGCATGCCAGCCGCGCAAGGGCATGGAGAAAGGGCTCAGCCAGACGCGGCGGCGGCCAAGACTTGCAGGATCGGGGAAGGACCGGAGCCAGCCAGGGAACAGGTCGGCTTCGCTGACAACCGTGCGGCGCGGCCCCTCGAGCGGCTTGAACGCGGCCTCGTCGCGGGGTTCGACCAGCAGGTAATGATGCCAATCGCCCGAAAGAAACCGGTCGAGGCTTTCACACATCAGGGTGCAGCGTTCCAGGTCGGCAGACCAGGACGCGGTCATTACGGCTGTCTTCATCACAGTTCCGGTCGGTTGCTCAAGCCCTTTTAACAGGCGGCGTCAGGCTGAAAGCCCGGCCTGCCGGCCCGCACCGGACAGCTTGTAGCGCAAGAGGTGGAAGAGGAAAACCGGATTGCCGAGAATGTAGCGGCGCCACAGACGCGAGGGTTCGAGAAACAGCCGCCAGACCCACTCGAGCCTGAGATTGCGGATCGTCTCGGGCGCACGCGGGACCGCGCCGGAAACAAAATCGAACAGCGCGCCGACACCGAAGACGACGCGGCCGTGACCCTGACCGATATTGCTGTCGATCCAGATTTCCTGGGAGGGACTTCCCATCGCCACCAGGGTGATGTCGGGATTGATAGCCGAGAGATCTGCAAGCACCTTCGGGCTGTCAGTCTTGTCAAAATATCCGTCGGCGACCGCGATGAACTCGTGCCATGGAGTGGCCGCGGAAAAACTGACCACGGCGCGCTCGAGAATGTCCGAACGGGCGCCGATCAGGGCCACCTTGAGCGGCTTCTCCGAATGCACCAGCAACGCCGGAATGAAATCGGTACCGTTGAGATTGGCCGGGAACGCAGACCCGTGAAGCGCGCGGGAGGCGATGTCGACGCCAACGCCATCGGGCAGCACCTCGGACTTTGTCAGACCCTGCCGGTAACGGGTATTGCGCATGGCGAGATTGGCGTTGTTGGCGTTGAGGAAATTGAAGATGCGCTGCGGGCCATTGCCGTAGATCGCGCGCTTCAGCTCGTCAAGCGCCTGCGCCCATCCAAGCGCAGCAACCCGGATGCCCATTATGTCGCGATGCTGAACCTCTTCCAATGCTGGCATTGTCACTCCGCACACTCGGTCTGGCCACACACTCGGTCGGGGCCTGGGTCCGTTGATCAGACCCCTCAGCCAACGTGTTAGCACTTTCTTAACTTGTTGGCAGTCGCAATTGCAAAATGGGGTTAAGGCCGAAATTAACGCCTTGTTAACGCTGTTCTTGTCACCACCGCAGCCCCTGTTTGAGGGCATCCATCAGGCCTTCGAGCTGAAGTGCGTGAAAGGCGCGGCCATCGCGGTCGAGCTCTTGCCCGTCACGCGAACGGCCAACCATATCGACGAGCGCACGGGCGAAGTCATCAGCATCATCGGCGAGAACGCAATTGTCCGGCTGGACAGAGATCCCGCGCAGGGCGCTGCGTGTCGCCACAGACGGCAGTCCCATTTCAAAGGTCTCGATGGTCTTGAGCTGAACACCGGTCCCGGTCTGCGAAATCAGCGGCACCACCCGGCAGGAACGCACGAAGTCGCGGGCGTCAGGTACCCGGCCGAGGAAAGATACCGTGTCGGGGGCTGCCGGCGGTTCCCCTCCGGTATCGCCGGCAATCGCAATCCGGAAATCAGCCGGCAACCGCGGCACGATCTGTTCAAGGAACCAGTCGAGGCCGGCGCGGTTGGCAGCCCAGGTCCAGGAGCCAATCATGCCCGCATCATAGACCAGCGCACGCGCGGCCTGAGGCTCGGGCGGCAGGACCGAGGTCACCAGCGGCAGGACGGTGGAGCGGTCGTCCCCGGCGACCCCAAGGGCCGCACGGTCGGCCTCGGCAAGCGTGAAGACATGATCCGCAATGGTGCAAAGGCTGGTTTCCAGTTCGGCGAGGAGGCGCGAATCGCGCCGGAAGAGGAAGCGGGTCACCCATCCTTCTGCATTGGCGGCATTGTCGGCGGCGCTGCGTGCCTCGACATTGTGGGCCACGAACACCGATCGGTAGGCCTCGAAGATCTCGCGGAATGCGCCGGGCAGTTGAACAGAATTGAGGATCAGACCATCTACGGGTTCGAGTTCGGCTAACGCAGACCGGATCCCGGACGATGTGACGGCATGCATCTTGGCCACCGACACAGGTTCGCCATGGACAAAGGCATCCTTGAGCCAGAGCGCCTTTTGCAGCTTTCCGACACGGGCATTGGTGACTTCGAGAGTGCCGAGCAACCGCGTCTCGTCCGGATGCGCGGGCCGATGCCCGGGCTGCAGGAAGCCAAGCACGGACACCTTGTGGCCGAGCAGGCGAAGTGCATCGGCGATCACCCGGTTGGCAATGTCGTAGCCGGATGCGGGAGCCGCAACCGGAACCAGCGAGGAAATGAAGACAAGGTGCATGCGGTTTCCGATCCGATAGTGCCCATGACTATAACGCAGCGATTTGAAAGGCCGGTTAAACGCCTGTTTCAAATGCCACATGCCGGCTTCAGGCATTGTTCAGAAAGCTGTGGTTGGATGAAATCGAGCCAACCGGATTCGAGCCATGACGCCAGACCCACGTACCGTTTCAGAGCATGCCCGCTCGGCCAACCTCAATCCGGACCGGATTCGGGTCGTGGTCACATTGCCAACCTTCCGCCGGCCGGACCATCTGGTGATGACGCTGGATTCGCTGGAGGCACAGGCATTCGGTGACGAGACGGCAGTGGTGGTCATGGACAATGACGCCGATGGGCTCCAGGGCGCAAACGCCGCAGCCGATTGGTTGCGGGGCTCGAGACTGAAGGGCGTCATCATCGTCGCGCATCAGCGCGGCAATTGCCATGCCTACAATGCCGGCTGGGAAACCGCCCTGGCAGCGTTTCCACGCCTCACCCATATCGCCGTCATCGACGATGACGAGATTGCCGGGCCCGAGTGGCTTTCGGGGCTGATGAAAACCGCGCAGAAGACCGGCGCGGACCTGGTGGGCGGGCCGCAGATTCCGGTGTTTGCCGACAAGACACTGGATGGCTGGCGACGGCATCCAGTGTTCACTCCGCACTATCATGAGACCGGACTGGTGCCGATCCTCTATTCGTCCGGCAATGTGCTGATCTCACGGCCGGTGCTGGACATGATGCCACGGCCGTTTCTCGACCCCGCCTTCAATTTCATCGGTGGCGGCGACAGCGATTTCTACCGCCGCGCCAAGGCACGCGGTTTCTCGTTCGGCTGGAGCGCGGAAGCGGCGGTGATGGAAACCCTGCCGTCGCGGCGGGCGGAATTCTCGTGGCTCAATGCACGGTCACTGAGAAACGGCGCGATTTCAGCCATCCTGGAAAAACGCCAGTGGCCGGGTGTGCCCGGACGTTTGCGGACGCTGGCCAAATCACTCGCCCTGCTGGCAGCGTCCCCGCTGCGCGGCCTGAGGCTTGGATTTCAGACAGGTTCGGCGGTGATAGGCCTTTACCACATTCAAGTCGCCGTCGGACGGCTGATGGCAGAGTTCGGGCTGGTCAACGAGCAGTACCGCAATCCCGAAAACAACTGACGGGCCATTGCGGCAATCTCCATGCCGGGCACTTGTGCCCCTTGCCGCGGTTCTCAGCCGGTTCAGTTCGACGGCGCCGCCGGAGCCGGCGTACGATCGATCGTCGGGTTGTTCTTCAGGGAGCGGCCCTGCTGCACGTTGGAGCGGATATCTTCCTTCGACAGGAAGTCGATCTGCTCGACGATGACATCATGGAACAGTTCCTCACCAACGCGCTCGTTGAGCGTGTCGCGGATATGGGTCTTGAAGGCTTCGAGATCGAAGCGCTCCATATCGGGGAAGTCAATGAGCGGCTCGCCGACCAGCGCCGTGTACAGGGCGTCCGTGATCAGTTCGTTGACCGGGACGCTCAGCTTCTGGATCTTGGCGGGATCGACGGTGTAGGACAGGCGCGTGAGGAAGTATCCCTGCACGGCTCCGCTGCTGATCACCGGGATCGAGGTGACCTCGCCACGGACCGTTTCCAGGCCCCCGAACATGGCCGGGTCCTCCTGAACAGGCTCCTCCTTGTTGGTGAGCTGGACAGAGAAATAGACCGACGCCAGCGCCACAGCGCAGATCCAGACGCCGGTGGCGAGCAGTTTTATCATGACAGACGGGAAGCCCTGAACTGGTCTTCGGAATAGGTTCCGTCAGCTTCCCAGGCGGCAACGGTTTCCTTGATCATCTCGGCGATGTCGCGGACAGCCTCCATGTGAGCCTTGACCTTGATGTTGTTGATCTTCAGTTTCTCGCGCACCGTTTCGAGATGCTGCTTGTGCTCGGGCTCGAGATCATCCGGACGGATGCCGTTGAAGAGCATTGTCATTTCATACAGGCATCGGCTCTTGATCGAATTCGAACGGCTGACGTCGAAGTCCGGGTCCTGTCCGATGGCGGCGTTCTCGGCGTCGACGACTGCCTCAAGCCGAGACAATACGCCAACGATACGATGATCTTGGGTGTTCAGGTCGCTCATGCTGTTGTTTGTCCCTGGCTGGTGCGCGCTGTCGCGTCTGCGGCGTCATCAGATCCGGCCACATCAGCGAGGATCTGCTTCTGAATTTCGTTGATCAGGCTGGCGGCCCGATTGGTGACGTTGGAACCGATGGCATCGGCTGATTCGGGCGCAACGGCCGCATCAAAACGATCGCCCATCATGCGGGCGGCAATGCCGATGCCACCGCCCTTGGCCAGAACCGCTCCGAGCTGTTCAGCCATCATGCCCTTCCAGATTTCGCCGGCAGTTCCCTTGCCATAGAGCTGCTCGCTGTCGGTGGGCAGCATGTCGCCGATGAAGCTCTGGAGGATCATCGCCTCGAACTTCTGGTAGACCTCGAGAGACTTGTCGGGCGCTATGTCCCTGGCAGAGGTGACGGAAAGGGCGGACGTGTCCGCGGAGGCGAGCAGTTGGTGCTGGAAGGCGGGCGTGGACGCTGCCTGCTCGGACTTGCGGGCCGACGCCGCCTCGAGCATGGCTTCCGCCCGCTGTGCGACGGCAGGATCGGCCGCGCGCACGACATCGAGAATGATATCGGTTGCTGTTTGTATCGACAAAGAGCTTCCCTCTCAGAAACTGACCGGAAATGATCGCTGACACTTTGTCCTACGAAGCTTACGCTGGCCTTGCGCGGCCGCGCCGGCAGACTGCCTCAGTCGGAACCGCGGCGCTGCAGCGAAGCGTCGAGGAGATCGAGCAGGGTCTCGTCTGTAGACAAACGGTCTTCCGCCTCGACCGCCTTCTCCGCATGCTCGGACAAGCGGTCCGCCTTGGTCTTCTCTGTGAGCATGCGGCGTTCCTGAACCGCCTTGGCGCCCTGGAGCAATTGCGATCTCGCCGAAAGCCGCTGAAACCGCTGCGCGTATTGATGCGACATGGCGGCATGAATCGGGTTGAAGGATCCGACGGCTGCGACCAGCGCGTCCTGGGTGGCTTCCGTCTCGGCCTGCTGACGGAGCGTATGGGAGAGTTCGAACTCGGCCATCCGCTCGATCTGGCGTTGAACCCTGACAAGGCGGGCAAGTTTTTCAGAGCGCGATTCCGCCATGTCAGATCAACCCCATGAACAATGTCTCGAAACCGTCGATGAACAGGGTGAAGAAGGTGTTCGAGCCGAAATAGAGCAGAATCAGACCGCCGGTCAGGATGAAGGGGATCGAGATGAAGTAGACCGGGATCTGCGGCGCCAGCTTGTTGACCATGCCGATCGCGAGGTTGAAAATCAGGCCATAGGCGAGAAACGGGCTCGCCAGCCGGAGCACCAGCATGAAGGCACCGGCAAGCGTGTCGGTCAGCGTCATCAGCACCAGCCGGGCATCGAAGCCCTCGTTCATCGGCATGAAACCGTATGAACTGACCAGCGAAGCGATGATCATGTGGTGGAAATCGGTCAGGAACAGGATGAACAGGGCGGTGAAAGAGAGCAAGGCGGTCAACTGGCCTTCCGGTTCCAACTCGACAATGCCGCTTCCGGGCGCGGAGTTGAAGCCGATCGCCATCGAGATGGCGGTGCCGGCAAACTGAAGTGCCACGACTATGTAGCGTGCGACGAGGCCCATGGTCACGCCGATGAGCATCTCGGCGGCAACAAGCAGAATATAGACCCTCTGGCTCTCCCGGACGTAGGGATAGATGGTATCCCAGAGGATCGGCAGCAGCGCCATCGAGACGGCCACCGCAAGGAAGAGCCGGATCTGGACCGGAACGCGAAAGCTCGAAAACCCCGGAAGCACCATGAAGCAGCCGCCAATCCGGCAGAACGCCAGGAACAGCGCCAGCACGGTGCCCTCGGGATCCTCGATCACGAGATCGAGCCGAGAAGCTTGATCTCAATGCCTTTCGCGATCTCGACGTGCGAAAGCACAGGCAGTGTTGCAAAGATCCGTTCGACTATCATGCGCACATATGGCCGTGAGTCGGGCGAAGTTACCAGCACAAACGGCACGCCCTTGTCCATGTGTTCACGGATAACCTTGGTCGCTTCCTCGGAAAACTCCTCAAGCATGCGCGGATCGATATCGAATTCGATGACCTCGCCCTTCGGGTCGCGCTTGAGCGCCTGGTGGAAGGCGAGATCCCAGCGATTGCCAAGCCTGAGCACGTTGAGCTGCCCGTTGCGGGCAATATCGCCACAGAGCTGCTGGGCCATGCGGATGCGCACATGCTCGACGATCTGCTCGGTCTTGCGTACATGCGGTGCGAGCTCGGCGACCGCCTCAAGGATGAGATGCAGGTTGCGGATCGAGACACGCTCGGCCAGCAGCAGCTTGAGCACGGCCTGGAAGCCGGAATAGGACATGTGCGAGGTGCAGATCTCGTCGGCCAGCTTGCGGTATTCGGGATCAAGCCGGTCGATGAGGATTTTCATGTCCTTGTAGGAAAGCAATTGCGGCAGGTTGTTGCGGATCACCTCCGAGAGATGGGTCAGCACCACCGAGACATTGTCGATCGGTTGGAAGCCTTCACGCTTGAGGTCCTCACCGAAGCTTTCGGGTACGGAAAGCGCAGGCAGGCCGAAGGCCGGTTCGCGGATCTCGTCCCCCGGAATTGAAGGACGGTGGGTGCCGGCAAGCACAACGAGCAGTTCGCCGACCCGGAGGTCATTGGCGGCAACCGTGGTTCCGTGAATACGGATGTGATAGCTCTTGTCCTTGATCGAGATGTCATCCGTGACCTTGATCTCGGGCACCACAAAACCGTACTGGGTGGCGAATTTCTTGCGCATCTTGGCGACGCGGAAGGCCAGTTCCTCGTGGCTTCCGAGCAGCTTGGTGGCAACCTGCTTGCCAAGCACGAGTTCGATTTCCGCAGTCTTGAGGATGGACTTGACCGAGTCCTTCTCCTTGTCCTTCGCTTCCTGCTCGGTGCGATGAACTTCCTGCGCCTCGGCGCGGGCCTTCTGGTCTCGCTGGCGAGGGATTATCCAGCTTCCGAACGCCATGCCTGACGCGAGAATCACGAAGGGGAGGAACGGCAGGCCAGGCATCAGGGCCAGGAGGAAGAGCAGGCCGGAAGCTGCGAAGAGTGCACGCGGATAGCCGCCCAGCTGGTCAATGACGGCCTCGTCGGTGGAGCCGAGCTGACCGCCGCGGGAGACCAGCAGGCCGGCCGCCAGCGACACGATCAGCGCCGGGATCTGGCTGACCAGACCGTCGCCGACCGACAGCCGCACGAACACGTCGGCAGCTTCGCCGATCTGCATGTCGTGACGGGCGTAGCCGATGATCACGCCGCCGAACATGTTGATGCCGGTGATCAGCAGGCCGGCGATAGCATCGCCGCGAACGAACTTCGAGGCACCGTCCATGGAGCCGAAGAAGGAGCTTTCCTGCTCAAGCTCGCGGCGGCGCTCATGGGCCTGCTTGTCATCGATCATGCCGGCTGACAGGTCGGCATCAATCGCCATCTGCTTGCCGGGAATGGCATCGAGGGTAAAACGGGCGCCAACTTCCGCGATACGGGTGGCGCCTTTGGTGATGACAATGAAATTGACCGTGACCAGGATCAGAAAGACGATGAGGCCGATGACAAAATCACCGGACATGACCATCTGGGAAAAGCCGCCGATAACGTGACCGGCGGCATCCGGTCCGAGATGCCCTTCCGACAGGATGATCCGCGTGGTCGCTATGTTGAGCGACAGGCGCATCATCGTGGCGATCAGCAGAATGGTCGGGAAGGAGGAGAAATCGAGCGGCCGGCGGATCCACAGCGCCACCATCAGGATCAGCACCGAAAAGGCTATGGAGAATGCCAGTCCGATATCGATAAGGAAGGCGGGGATCGGCAGGAACAGGATGGACAGAATGACGACAATGCCGAAGGCAAAGCCCATGTCCTTGCCCTGGAAGCCTGTTTTCTGAATCGCCAGCGCTTGCGGGTTGGCCATGTTTGAGGAGCTCCGGAACACAGCGCGGACGTCATGTCCACGCAACAGGTCATCGTGACCCTACAGGCCGAAGCTTGCGCGAAGGTGGCAAGTTGCAGGTTGCAGACGGCGGGGGATACTGACGGGCCGGACGTGGCGGGCCGAACGTGGCGGTCCGAACGTGGCGGGCATCGAGAAGATGGCAGGAGCGCTCGTCACTGCGACAGACGGACGGAATGGATCATGCTTTCAGGGCAACGGGCCGCGCGGGCAATGACAGCAATGACGCAACGGAACCCGTCGCTACAGCGCCGCGCCTCCAACCGGACGCGCAAAGGACGCTGTAAAGTTTTGAAAGAATGCATGTACGTTATCGCTCAATTGAATCCAATTGAACGCGACTTGCATTAGAATCCGGACTGAATGCGCTGGAAGACGACGTCTGTAAAGGTGGAGATCTGGGCGCCGACAAAAGGGGCCGAAACGGCAACGGTGACCAGGATGGCCACGATCTTGGGAACGAAGGTCAGGGTGATTTCCTGAACCTGGGTGAGCGCCTGGATGAAGGCGATGCCGACACCGACAAACATGGCGACAAAAACCGCCGGCCCCGAGCAGACCAGCACGGTCCAGATCGCGGTTTGGACAATATCGAGGGCGTCGGCTTCGTTCATGTCAACTGATGGTCACGCCGGCGCCGACCAGAACCTTCTTGCCGTTTTCAAGCACGGCAACCAGTCCGTCGGAATAGACCTGAACTTCCTTGATGACGCCGGACACGGTTGCGTCGGCGCTGGTGATGGTGCGGCCGATGATGGATCCGGCCTGATTGAGCGTGGAGGACTGGAGCAGGCTTTCCAGGTTCTTGTTTGTCTGGATGGTCTGCTCGACCTGGCTGAAGGTCGCAAGCTGGGCGATCTGCTCGGTCGCATCCATCGGCTCGGTCGGATCCTGGTTCTTCATCTGCTGAACCAGCAGGGTCAGGAACGTATCGTAATCGAGCGTTGCCTTCTTGGATGCGCTGTCCGCGGCCGAACCTGCGGTGGCTGATGCGCTGCTGACTGCACTTACGTCCATGGCGCCAACTCCTTGCGAATCTGTTCAATGGTTCCAGCCGACATGCCGGCCGTGTCGAGAATCTGCTCCTCGATCGGGTAGAGTGCGCGAATCGCCTTGAGCGCTTCGAACGCCCTGCCCTGCGTGACCATACCATCAATATGCTTGAGCTCGGTAAGAACTTCTTCATTCTTGAAGCAGGTCAGCAGCATGACGACCGATTTGCGGAACATGCCCATCGCCTGTTCGGCGCCTTCCGGGTTGATCAGCATCATCTGGACGATGAAGTAGAGCTGGCGCAGCGGCGTCGTGGCCTGCTCGGGCTGCAACACATGGTTCTCAAGCAGAAACGTGACGTCGTTGAGAAACTCAAGCGCAACCTTGCGATCCACCCGAAGCACAGCTCCGTTGATGAAGATCCGTTCGCCTGCCTTGAGGGAAATGCGCAATGAGCTTTTCATTTCAACCCGTCCCTGATGATGATCGAGATATCGATGATGCCCTGGAAATTGTCCGATTCGCGCTTCCGGATCCGCTCGGATTCCTTGATGATCCAGATGCCTATGGAGATCAGGTTGGCCCGGAGCTCCTCCGCAAGCTGATTGTCGGGCGAAGCGAGGTCCTCGACAAACCGGACCCAGAGGCGGCTGACAAAATAGACAGCTTCGATCGCGTCGCGGGATTCAAGACCGTTGGCCTTGGCTGCGTTCAGCAGCGAGATCGAATGATTGATCGCTTCCCGCTCGCGTTCGCGTGCTTCGGCGACACCATCCTCCTGAACATCCGCGTAGGAAAATTGGTACATTCAGACGCCCTTCATGTTTGTCCATTTACGCCCGAAAACTCCGGGCCATGCAGTTACAAGTAATTCATCAAGCTCATTTGCTGGATTCGGGCGGTGAGCGTGTAGGACGCCTCGACCTGGGCAAGCAAAGAATTCATTCGGGTGGACGCCTCGTAGGGGTCGACACCTTCAACATCCCCCAGATGCAGGGTGAGGATGCGGATCTGCGACTCCAACGCGGTGTTGGCCTTGGTGATGCGGTTTTCCGAAACGCCCAGCATGCTGCGCTCGTTGTCGATGCCCGTGACGGCAGCGCCGGCATATTCGATCGCAGTTTTGTTGAGCGAGGCGCGCACCTCTGCCGAAATCGGAGAGTTGATCAGTTCGACCCCGATGACCGCCGCCAGTGCGAAATTGCGCATGCCTTCAACATTGGCGTTGGTGCTTGAATCGACGATCTCGTTCTTCAGGATCCGGCTTGAGACATTGGTGTCTGAAGCGCTCGACCAGTCGGTGGTCCAGGCTGCTCCGGTAAAGGCAGGCTCAAGCACCGTGGTGATGAAGTTGTTCATCTGGGCAACGGTGATGTTGGCCGCGGCG
Organism: Parahoeflea alexandrii; assembly: GCF_024105735.1. Taxonomy (GTDB): domain Bacteria; phylum Pseudomonadota; class Alphaproteobacteria; order Rhizobiales; family Rhizobiaceae; genus Hoeflea; species Hoeflea alexandrii. The sequence goes on from NZ_JAAAML010000004.1 coordinate 490,929, forward strand.
GGATCATCCTGGGTAAAGCCGAAATGGCCGAGGAAGGTCGCATCGAAGGCGACCTTGGGCGGCGATCCGGGTGCAAGAAAATCCTCAAGCGGCTGGGTGTTGGTGTTGATGCCTGCGAAGAGGTACTCGCCATTGGACGAGGTGTTGGCTGCGGTGGTGAAGGCATCGAGAGCGGTCTCGACATCACGCTGAGCGATGAGCAACCGGTTTGCATCGTCCGAGCCATTGACCGAGATGAAGGCTTCGAGCATCTGCTGGGCGGCATCCGACATGACGTCCATCGAGGCCTGCGCAGCGGAAAGCCGCTGGGTCACGAGCGCGTTGGAATCGAGGATGCCCTTGAGCCGGGATACGTCGCTGTTGAGGGTGACGCTGTTGGACGCCTTGGCGCCGAGCGCAAGGCCGATGTCCGCGTAGCGCCCGGTAACCACCTCGGTGTTCAGCTTCTGGATCTCATTCTGTCCGCGGCCGATGGTCAGCCGCATGGCATTCTGCATTGCCAGATTTGAAACGAAACTCGTCTTCATCTACCTACCTCGCCGCTGCCAGAAGAGCCTGGAGCATTTCGTCGACCGCGGTGATCAGTCGTGCCGATGCCTTGTAGGATTGCTCGAGTTCGAGCAGCAAAGACATCTCCTCGTCCAGTGAAACGCCGGTGATGTTTGACAGGGCTTCTGCCGAGCGGAACCGGGAGGCTTCACGCGATTCGGCCGAAGTCTCCGCGTCGCTGCGGTTGAGTTCGAGCCAGCCGATCGAGTCGGCGGCAAAGCCCATGAGGCTGGTTGTCGTCGAAAGACCTGCGGCGACATCGAATGCGACCGGCTCGTCAAGCTTCTGAACGTAGGAATCGAGCAGTGCGGAATAGCCCGATGCACCCGACGGGTTGGAATTGTAGGCAGCACCGTTGATACCGCCGTCCCGGAGCAATTGCGGATTGCCGCCGAGCGACTGGATGAGCGCCGGATTGACCGTTATCGTCGAAGACATGCCCGGTATAATGGTGGCGCCTGCCGGAATGGTACCTCCCGCCCAGGTGAACAGGCCTGGCAGGTCAGGAAGCGCCGACGCGGTCTGATCGGTCTCGGCAAACGAAACCACCAGGACGCGCGCAATCTCGTCAAGATGATCCTGCATCGACGGGGCGTATTCGTCACGGATCTGCAACAGCGACTGCAGCGACCCGCGACCGGTGGTGGTGGCGCCCTGGCCGGCAGCCAGCGGGACACCATCAATATAGATCTGATTGCCGGTCAGTGCAGCCGAGTAACCCGACGATGTATCGAATTCGACGGGCCGCGCGACCGCCTCGAACAGTGTCACCCCGTCACTAGTGTACAGTGCCATGTCGTTGCCCGACCGGGTGACCTGGGTGACCCCGACAATCGAGGAAATCTGCTTGATCAACGATTCGCGCTCGTCGAGTTCAGCACTGACATCCTTGCCGGTCTGGGTGCCGCTGAAGACCTTGTTGTTGTTGACCTCAAAGCGAGCAAGCAACTCGTTGAGCTGCGCCACCTGACGGCCAATTTCCTTGTCGGCTTCGAATCTCACCGTCTGCACGGCCTTGGAAGCGGTCTGCAACCCGTTTGCCACGGTGACTGCGTCGGCGATCGCGGTCTGCGCCAGCGTCGCTTCACCCGGCTTGGCAGCATAGGTGGCCAAGGTGTCACGCATGGTTGCGATCAAGGCCGAAGGCGAGGTTTCGTAGTCGTTGCCACCCAGGATGTTCTTCAGATTGCTCAGCCCATTGAGCAGGGTATCCTGTGCACTCGAGGTCGATGTGTCCGTGACGGTCCGCACAAAAAGCGCCATATCCTGGGCACGCTGGATGCTCACTGCCTGAGCACCAATCAGGGAGTTTGTCAGAACAGCATCGCGCCGCGCATAGTTCGGATCAGTGGCGTTGGATATGTTGCGCGAAATGGTGTTGGTCTGTGTCGCGTAGTTCGACAGAGACGTTTGCGCGGTATTGAGTGCTGATGTCAGAGACATTGACGGTTCTTTCTAGTTCCCTAACGAGACTATCGCTTGAGATTCACGAGGACGTCCAACAGGTCGGAGCCTGTCTGGAAAACCTTTGAGTTGGCAGTGTAGCTGCGCTGGGAGGCGATCATGTCGGTCAGCTCGCTGGCCAGATCGACGTTCGAGCCTTCCTGGGCACCGGAGATCAGGTTTCCGAAGCCGCCGGAGCCGCCGAAACCCGTCGTGATGACGCCAGAGTCGATGCCCTGAGAATAGACATTACCCGGCAGCGGGATGAGATTGTCGGGACTGGCGACGTTGGCAAGGGCGATCTGGTAGAGCGGCTTCAGGTCACCGTTTTCATATTTCGCATAAACGGTTCCGTCGGCGGAAATCTCGACATCGGTCACAGCAGAGGGCGCATTGCCATTGACGTCGGCATCATCGACCGTGAACGGGTAGTTGAGCTGTGTCATCTTGGCGAGATCGACCGTCAGAGCCGCGCCGCCGGGAACGGCCAGCGTGATATCGGTCGCACTGGCCGCTGCCAGGGCGCCGTTGAGCGCAGGGTCAAAGGTCAGGGTCTGGGTGGCGAGAGGGCCCGCACCGTAAGGGAAGCCGGTGGTCGGCGTGGCCGTCGAGCGGTCAAACACCGCAACTTCCCAAGTGTCGTTGGCGGTCTTGGTGTAATAGAAGTCGAGAAGAACTTCCTTGCCGACCGTGTCATAGACCACGAGCGAGCTCTTGTGGGAGTATTCGGCAGTCGCGGCATTGGCGGACGGCAGGTTTGCGGCCGCGACAACAGCCGCACTGTCATCAAGGTTTGCGTAGAACAGGCCGGTGGTGGATGGCGTCGCGGTCAGGCCCGCGGATTCGACATTGACCGGAACCAGGCCGTCAAATCCGTTTACGACCGGCGCAGGCGTGCCGCCGGTGTAGTCATATCCCATCAGGGTGAAGCCGGCGGCGTTGACGAGATTGCCGTCACCGTCCTTCACGAAGGAGCCGGCCCGCGTCAGGAAGGGGCTGCCCTTGCTGTCGTTGACAATGAAGAAGCCGTCACCATCAATCGCGAGGTCGGTGTTGGACGTCGTGAACTCCAGCGGACCGGCATCGGTAATGGCATAGCGGACGCTCGTCTGAACCGCACCGGAATTGTAGGAACCGGCGCTGCTGGGCAGGATAAGCGATGAAAAGGCGGTGGTGGCACGCTTGTAGCCAGGCGTGCTGGAGTTCGCAATGTTGTCGGCCACAGTGCTCAAGCGGTTGGCTTGCGCGTTCATCCCGGACGCACCGGTTTGCATCATTCCGTAAAGGCTCATCGCGTAATCCCTCGTTTACTACTGAAATCCAGATTAGCTTGCGGGCCTTGCGTGAACCTGATTGCCGGTGATGCACCTGGCTTCGACCAACCGGATTTTCCGGATGGCCGGGTCACTTACTTCCAGTCGATCAGATAGCCGAGGAAGCGCTTGGAATCGATCGGATCGAAGCCCAGGCGCTTGCGCAGTTTCTTGCGCAGCTTGGAGATGTGGCTTTCAACCACGTTCTCTTCGACGTCCTCGTCGAAGATGCCGTAGATCGCATTGAAGATCTGCTGCTTGGTGACGCGGCGGCCGCGGTTGGCGACAAGATATTCGAGGATGCGGCGCTCGCGCCTTGGAAGCGCAAATGTACGATCTTCGATTTCGGGATCGCGTCCGTCGGAAAACACCCGGATCGGTCCAATCTCGATATGCGTCGACAGGGCCTTGAGCCGGCGGCGTATCGCTGCCGCACGGGCAAGGATTTCGCGCGGATGAACCGGCTTGCGCACAACATCGTCAACGCCGCTATCATAGAATGCCAGGGTGGATTCCAGAGACGGGGTATCGCTTACGGCAATAACAGGAGCCTGCGAACGGTCGCGGATTGCCCGGGGCAGATCCATCATCAGCTTGCCCTGCCCGATCAGGAAGGCTTCGACAGCCTCCAGATCGGAATCCGCGGCAGTGCCGACCCACTCGCCGAACTCTGTTGAATCAAAGCTCGCCGATGGTACTCCTTCCCGCCCGAAAAGAGATGTGTATCCGTCTTTTACCAATTGCCGATCATCAACCACTACGATCATTCGTTCGCCTCCGAATCAGTGTGGTGCCTCGTTACCAAAGAAGTACGAATCCGCTGAATCTTGGTAAACTATCAATTCGATATGGTGACAATTAATAATTGATTAACCATGATTGCCGCTGATTTGCCTAGATATGGTATGCCTCACAAAGGACACACACAAAATTGTCTGGAAAAGTTAACAAATGGTTAATTTTTTTCTTGCACCGTTTAGAAATGCCTAATTCTTAACAAATTGTGTCAAATCCGGCAGAAATTTGGCAAACACTCGTACAGGTTGTATCAACTGCAAAATGATCTGGCCTGTTTTGTCCACGCTCCGTGGCCGGTGGCGATGAGGTTGGCGATCACCCGGCAGACATATCTCTTCTGTGCCGGATCGTTGTTCGGGCCAGCGTGATAACGCGCCACCGCCATTGTCCAGGTTTCATGCCTGGCATGCAGCCGCGCAAGGAACCGGGCGGCATAGACAACATTGGCATGGGGGTCGAGCATGGCGCTCACGGACTTGAACTCGGCGCCATGATAGCGGTGATTGATCTGCATGCAGCCAAGATCAATCAGGGTCTTGCCCTCGGCCCGGGCCTGTTCAAACTCACGCAAGGCCTCGCTGCGACTGTTGGCGAAAACCGTGCGGCCCTCGATATTGAGCGCGTAGGGATGAAGCGATCCCTTCCTTCCGGTCTCTGTCAAGCCGACGGAATGCAGGATGCCCGGGGGCACTCCATAGGCGCGGGCTGCAGCGAGTATCTCTGCTTCGCACACACCGGTCGCGGCCTCGGCCGAGCGCGGCGTCAGACCATCATAGATAGACGCCGTCAGTGCGACCAGTACCAGGGCCAGTATACGAACCTTGTTCATGCGCTTGCCCCCCCTGATTGCCTGTACCCTGCTGTCCGGCATTGTTGCGTCCGCTCTCCCTGCCGGATGACTGGGCATCATTGGACCCTGTCCCCTGCTGACTGGCCTGGAAGCCCTGTTGCGGAGTCTGGCTGGATGCCCGGTCCGGACCGGGCACGTGTTGGACGGAAATCTGTTCCACACCAAAGCCCTGGGCGCGCAGCGCCTTGAGCATCGACTGGTTGTCTTCCTTGATCTGACGATAGGCTTCGGCGGTCTGAACCTTTATCTCGACCGACAGATCATCACCGGTAAGCTTGAGCACCGCGGTGACGCTGCCCAGCGACACCGGATTGAGCTGAAGCTTAAGCGTATGCAGGGTCTGCCCCGGCTGCGAGAGGCCCGTCTGCGTGAGCTGCTGCGCCGGAGCGGCCTTCTGCGCCGCGATCGCCGTACTTCCGGCTTCGGCCAGTGTGCGGGTCAGCAACTGTCCATTGGCCGACATGTTCTGGGCAGGCATGAACTTGCGGGATTCGACCACTTCGACCTTGCCGCCCTTGGCGCCCATTGCATCGTCGAGGCGACGGTCGGCGACATCACGCTGGCGTCCGCCATTGCCACTGCGGAGATCGCGCTTTCCAGCTTCCGCATCGGTGGGCTGGGCCGAGCCTTCCATGCCAAGCGCACGCATGACTTCCCGGACCGATGTCTGATCTTTCTGGCGCTCCGGCCCTGTGTCCGCCGCGGGGGCCTTCGGCCCGGCTTGCACAGCTGCCTGGGCCGCGACTGCGGCTACACCGCCGGTGGCTGCCTGTGCGGCTGCGGCCGGCGCGCTGGCACGCTGGTCGGATTGAACGGTGTTTGCCTGGAGGCTGGCTGCCTTGGCCTTGTCGGATGATTGTGCGGCAACCTCAGCCTGTGCGGCATCACCATCGGCCTTCGGTTCAGCGACATTTGCAGGCTTTGCGACCGCCGTCACCCGGGCTTGATTGGCATCGGCAGCTGCCGTCTTCCCTGCAGCAGCGGCGATAACGGCTGCCATCTCGTCATTGCCGGCCTCGGGATCGGCCGGCATTCCGTTTGCCTGTTCAGTCGGGAGTTCTTCGCCTGGCGCAGGCTGTCCCAGTGCAGCATCATCCGAGTAGGATGCACTCGACATCAGGCCCGTGAGCAGGTTCAGGATCTCGTCTGACTGCGCAGCCTGCTCGTTCGCATCGTCTGCTTCGTCGCGCACGGCCGAGGCTTCATCAGCCTTGTTGACCCGGTCGCGATCAGCGGTGGTGCCGCGTTTTTCCTGTGAAAGGGCGGCGGAGAATGCGTCATCGCGACCGTCCCCGGCCGCTCCGTTGCCATCGCCGGCCTTGGCTGCGGGCCGAGCAGGCACCTGCCGCTGCATCACCATGTCCAATGCGCTCACGAGGCTTTCCTCTCCACTTCACTCAAGCAGCTTGTCTATGCGCTCGAGTGCCTGTTTGCGGTCCGACACATAACCCTTGAAGGTTTCGTCTTCCGCGGCACGCAACTCCTCATTAGGGGTCTTGGCGCGTCTGAAAATGGGACTCCCGGCTTTCTTTTCGCCATCGGCAGCAGTCTTCAAGGGATCACCGGCCTGTGTCATGTCCGGTTGCTGTATCATGGCCGGCATTGCTTGCGTGAAGCTGTCGGGCAGTGGTTTCTTCACGACTTCACTTGCGACAATCTCTGCTGCCTTGCGCAAAGCACGGTCACGGCGCGACAAACGGGCGCCCGACAGTGCATTGATGCTTTGAAGAACACCGTCGACGCCGTCGGTCGGGATCTTGGCCATGCCGGAGTAGAGCTCGGCCATGGCCTGTGGTGCCGTGTCATTGATTCCGAGCAACGCCTCGGCCCTGTCCGAAGCAAAGACCGCAAGATCGCGCAGACCCGAAATGGCCGCCTTGCGGGCGATACGCAGATAGATCTCGCGTTTTCTCGGCCGGTCCATGAAGGACAGGATCTCGCTCAGGCCCTCATCACCGATGGTTTCGTAATTCAGAAGCACGAGGTCGACCACGAGATCGGCATACTGACCGGCATAGGGCGAATTGATGAAACGGCGCGCATAGAGTTGCGCGTAATGCAGTGCCTCCTCCACCATGTTCTTCTGTGCCGCGATGAACAACGAGCGGCGCAACGCGGCTTCCTCGACCAGCGTCCCCGGCGCCGTCAACCGGGCCCAGTCAAACAATTCGAGCGCTCCGGAATCGTTGAGCGCAGCGGTGACATTGGCCGCCACCAGCGTGATATAGGGACCGATCTCGGTATCACGGTAGATCTCGACCACCTCGGTGAGTTCCGTCTGCGTCTTGGCAGCGCGGCCGTTCAGATAGGCCCGCAGGACCGTGGTCACCTCGTTGTCGAAATTGCCGAACTTGTCCTTGATCGCAAGAATGTCGAGCGTGGCGGGATTGCCGCCACTCATGGCATAGATCAGGGCGGCATCGACATTGCGGGGATCGTCGAAGACCTTCTGGTCTGCCTGACGCAGCCGGCTGTCGATCACGCCAATGAGAAAGCGCTGCATCTCCATGGCGGAATGATCGCCCTGGACGACCGCGTCCTGAACGAACTGCAGAGAGCGGACCAACTTGTAGGGTTCGAGGCTTTCCATCTGCTCGCCGATTTCCAGCCCTGCCACTTCGGCCGGTTCGGAAAACGGTGCCTTGACACCTTCGGTCTCGGCACTCTGGGGATCAGCAGCTGCGTCGTCGCCAGCTCCGTCCACCATGCCGGCTGCCGGCTGGTGCGGATTGGCTGCGCCGTGTGATTCCGCAGATGTCTCGCCATGCTCCGGAGCCGAGGCAGCGTCCTGCCCGCCGGTCCCGGATTTGGCGCCGTGAAACAGCTCAAACGGCAATGGTTTCGCCGGCTCCTGAGCCAGCGCACCAAACGCAAACATCGCCGCGGCAGCGGCGAAGCTCACAGGCGCGGGATAGAAGGCGCGCCGCACCATCAGCTCCCTTCGGCCTCGACAAGGATCTCGATGCGGCGGTTGACCTCGGAATAGGGATTTTCCGGATCCTTGAGCCGGCGGTCAGCAAAGCCCGAGACCTGGATGATCCTGTCCTCTGGTACGCCGCCGCGGACGAGCATGAAAAGGGCGGAGTGTGCCCGGGCGGTCGAGAGCCGCCAGTTGTCATCATTGCCGGATGTATAGGGCCTTGCATCGGTGTGACCGCGAATCGCGATGGCGCCGGGCCGTTTTGACAAAAGCTCGCCGATTTTCTCCATGGCAACAACAAGGTCACGGCCCGGCACGGCAGATCCGACATTGAACATGCCGAAATCAAGCTGGTCGGTGAGCGAGACGAGCAAGCCGCCCTCGGTCGGGGTGACGGTCAGGCCTTCGGCCAGCTTGCCGACGGTACCGCCGAGTGCCCGGGCGATCTCCTTCTGGAGCTCCTCGGCCTCGGCCTCCGCCTTGGCGATCTTGGCTTCTTCTTCGGTGGTTTCCGACCCGTTTCCACCTTCGCCGGCAACATCGGCGGACTGGTTGCCGGTCGGTCCATCCTCGGGATTGCCACCAAAGTTTCCGGCCTGCGCATAGGGATCCTCAAGCAATCCCAGATCGTCAATCGCGTCGGGGGGCGCATTGTTCTGCGGGTAGCCGTCGGCTTCCACCATGGCCTGGCTATCCTCAAGCGACTTGCGCTCCTGCTCGATCTGTTTCGACCAGAAATCCGGATCGAAAGGATCGCGGTAGGCATCACCGCCGGATGCGCCGGTTGCAGGTCCGGATTGCGAAGCACCGCCATCGCCTTTTTCGGAGATGTTGGTCTGGGTTCCCGTTTCCTGGGCGATTTCAGCCAGTACCGAGAACGGATTCTCGAAATAGTCGGATTCGGAATAGTCCTGCTTTTCTCCGGCGGTGCTGTTTTCCTGGTTGCCGACCTCGGCCGCCTTGCCGTCGGTGGTCCCCTGACCGTCCGACTTGGATTTCGGTGCCTTGGCCTCACCGTCCTGGGTGTTGCCAACCTGCTTGATGCCGCGATCGGTCGGCTTGTCGTCCATCAGCTTGATCGGGTTGAAGTAACTCGCGACAGAGGCCTTGCTTTCCTCGTTGGCGGCATTGACCAGCCACATCACCAGAAAGAAAGCCATCATTGCAGTCATGAAGTCGGCGTAGGCGATCTTCCAGACGCCGCCATGGGCACCGTCATCGGCGTTGTTACCACGCCGCTTGACGATGATGATCTCGTTCTTGCCCTGGTGGGTTGAGTCGCCTTCGGCCATCAGAGAACCTCAGCCAGAGCTTTGGACCATTCCTCGAGGCGGCTGGCAAACTTGGTCTTGTTGATCTCGACCTCAATGTCGAACTGGTCGTTGCGGTGGACTTCGAACCTGTCGGCATCGGCACCGATATTGGCCTGCAGCGCTTCGACCAGAGCGTCAGGTCCGGAGACGCGGATCTGACCGGCGTTTTCCAGCGCCAGGATCTTGCGGATCTCGTCGGAGAGGCCGGAGAGAATGCGGACGCGAAGCGCCTCATCGATCAGCGGCTTGAGGACGGCCTCAACATCACCGGCGATCATGTCAGCGATTTCTGCGCTTCTTGCGGCAATAGCGTCGGGAATTTGTGTCGCGGCACTGGCTTCAAGCTCTTCACGCAGGGCCGCGAGCTCGGCGGCGTGAAGATTTTCGATGGCGAGATGTTCTTCTTCGAACTTGCGGGTCAATTCAGCCCGCGCAATCGCTTCGCCCTCCGCCCGGGCCTCGGCGCGGATGCTTTCGACATTGATGTTGGGCAGCGCTGCGGGCTTGTCTTCTTCTTCCACATGCCGGTCAGCATGGAAACCGCTCATATCGGTGAATTCGAAATCCGGCAGATACCTGGCGAAACTGGCCGTCATGAGCCTCTCCGTTTGGTGGCAATTGCTGACGATAGCCGGTTCACTGTCTTTCCCTTCGAGAATTGAAGGCGGGGACTGCAGGATCCGGCTGCGCCTTCATGCGCGTGAGAAACCTAGGGAGTTAAACTTGTGTGAGAATGACCTCGGGCTGCCCGACCCGATGAAAAATGCCCGTCCTCACCAAGATTTGCGCTGATCCGCACCAAGGGCAATTTTGGTGCGGATCAGCTGATCCACCATGTCCGTTGACCGGCGGCACGGTAGAATTCGATCATCCAGCCCGCCCGTTCAGGGCCGGTCCGGCTTACTGCCGGAAGAGCTGAAGGATGTTTTCCGAGTTGGTGTTGGCGATCGACAGTGACTGGATGCCGAGCTGCTGCTGCGTCTGCAGGGCCTTGAGGCGTGTCGATTCCTCGTTCATGTCGGCGTCGACCAGACGGCCGATACCCTTGTCGATGGAGTCCATCAAATTGGCGACGAAGTCTTCCTGCATGGAGACGCGCTTGTTGACGGCACCGAGATTGGATGCGGCATCGGTCATCGTGGTGAGAATGGAATCCACCACCCTGATCATATCGTCAACCTGGGCATCGGTGGTGGTCGCGGCCAGGGTGATGGCCGTACCGGATGCCTGGGTGCCGGTGGTCGAGCCCGTATCAATCAGGAAGTAATCGCGGGTTGCGGTACCGGTTGCGTTGGGATCAAGGGCGTTGGCGTCGATATCCTTGGTCAGGATGCCGAGGCTTTCGTTGGCGGCGCCGATCATGGTCAGGCTGGTGACGTTGATGTCGAGCGTGGTGATCGAGACGAGGCCGTTGACGTCGCGGTTGAAGCCGCCGACGACCGACTTGGTTCCGGCGGCTGCGGTCGAGGTGTTGTTGAGCCAGTTCTCGCCGGAGAACGATGCCGAAACGGCAATCGACTGAAGCTGGTTCTTCAGCTCTGTCAGTTCCTTGTCGATCTTGGTCTTGTCGACGCCAGGCTCGCGGGCCGCAACCAGCTTTGCCTTGATTTCGGAAACCACGTCGATGGAGCTGTTCATCGCGGTGTAGGCGATGTCCACCTTTGCCGCACCCAGTCCCAATGCATCCTTGACGGTGGACAATGCCTTGTTGTCGGACCGCATGGTCGTTGCGATCGACCAGTAGGCCGCGTTGTCACCGGCGGTTTCGACGCGGTAGCCCGAAGAAACGCGCGCCTGCGTCATCTGCATTTCTGAATTGATTGTGCGAAGTGTCTGAAGGGCAGCCATTGCGGCTGCGTTGGTCATGATGCTGGTCATATTTAAATGCCCCCTATAATTGCCCAGGGACATACCGGCCTCAATTCCGGCTACGATGATCTTGCGTCATGCAACCGGTTTGGCACTTGCCTTGCTCGCCGGTTCATCGTTGGTAACTAATCGGTAAACGTTTATGGTTAACGAGGGGTTAATTCAACCCCTAAATCTACTAATGAAAACCTGTTGCTGTTTACTTCTTGCTGTTTTAGCGAAGCTGTAACGAAGGTTTTACAACGCGTTACCGCGCCGCACAAAGTTCGATGCCAGTCGCAATCAGGGTTGGACCAGCGAGCAACGCGAAAGGGCCGCATCGTCCCCGATGCGGCCCTTGTTTCCTGTTGCCGTGGCCGCCCGAAAGCGGCCCACTCACGTCCGGTCTTAACGGAAGAGCTGCAGGATGTTTTCCGAATTGGTGTTGGCGATCGACAATGACTGGATGCCGAGCTGCTGCTGTGTCTGCAGGGCTTTCAGGCGGGTCGATTCCTCGTTCATGTCCGCGTCAACCAGACGGCCGATACCGCTGTCGATGGAGTCCATCAGGTTGGCGACGAAGTCTTCCTGCATGGACACGCGCTTGTTGACGGCACCGAGGTTCGAAGCCGCATCGGTCATCTGCGTCAGCATCGAGTCAACCGCGCGGATCATGTCGTCGACCTGTGCGTCGGTGGTTGTCGCAGCCAGTGTGATGGCCGTACCGGAGCCGGCGGTTGCCGCTGTACCATCGGCATCGATCAGATAGTAGTTGCGGGCGGTACCGGTGGCATTGGGGTCCAGCGCATCGGCATTGATGTCCTTGGTCAGGATGCCGAGGGCTTCGTTGCCTGCGCTGATCAGGGTGGTCGAGGTCACGTTGACCGAAAGAGTGGTGATCGAGACCAGGCCGTTCACGTCGCGGTTGAAGCCGCCGACGATTTCCTTGGTACCGGCAGCCACGGTGCCGACATTGTTGAGCCAGTTCTCACCGGAGAACGAGGCGGATTCGGAGATCGAAACCAGCTGGTTCTTCAGCTCGGTGAGTTCCTTGTCGATCTTGGTCTTGTCGACGCCAGGCTCGCGGGCGGCAACCAGCTTTGCCTTGATTTCGGAAATAACGTCGATGGCCGAGTTCATGCCGGTGTAGGCAACGTCGACCTTCGCGGCACCGAGTCCGAGTGCATCCTGAACGGTGGAAAGCGCCTTGTTGTCCGAACGCATCGTGGTTGCGATCGACCAGTATGCGGCATTGTCCGCAGCAGTTTCGACACGGTAGCCGGAGGAGACGCGGTTCTGCGTCATCTCCATGTCGGAGTTGATGGAACGGAGGGTGGCGAGCGCAGCCATTGCTGCGGAGTTGGTCATGATGCTTGTCATTGAGGTGTCCCTATTGACGATCTTACGCGGGACATACCGGACTCGGTTACCGGCAACGGTGGCCAGGCATCATACCCATCGCATCCGGTTTCCTCCGATCCGCGACCCACCATTTCTTGACAACCAAAATGTCGGATTATGGTTACTGAACACTTAACCGTGGTGACTTTCTTACCGGTGCGTGAACAAAAAAACGCCGGGGATTTCTCCCCGGCGTTGTTGTTGGGCCCAACCCTATGATCGGGTCTGAAGCGCTCCTTAACGGAACAGCGACAGGATGTTCTGCGAGTTGGAGTTGGCGATCGACAGCGACTGGATGCCGAGCTGCTGCTGTGTCTGCAGGGCCTTCAGGCGGGTCGATTCCTCGTTCATGTCGGCGTCGACCAGGCGGCCGATACCGGTTGTGATCGAGTCCATCAGGTTGGCGACGAAGTCTTCCTGCATGGAGACGCGCTTGTTGACGGCACCGAGGTTCGAAGCGGCATCGGTCATCTGCGTCAGCATCGAGTCGACAACACGGATCATGTCGTCAACCTGGGCGTCGGTGGTGGCTGCAGTCAGGGCAATCGCGGTACCGGAAGCCTGCGTACCGGTGGTCGAACCGGTGTCGATCAGGAAGTAGTCGCGGGTTGCGGTGCCGGTTGCGTTCGGATCCAGCGCGTTGGCATCGATATCCTTGGTCAGGATGCCGAGGCTTTCGTTGGCAGCACCGATGAGAGTGGTCGAGGTGGTGTTGACTGCCAGGGTGGTGATCGAGACCAGGCCGTTCACGTCGCGGTTGAAGCCGCCGACGATTTCCTTGGTGCCGGCAGCAGCAGTGCCGGTGTTGTTGAGCCAGTTCTCACCGGAGAACGAAGCGGATTCGGAGATCGAAACCAGCTGGTTCTTCAGCTCTGTCAGTTCCTTGTCGATCTTGGTCTTGTCGACGCCAGGCTCGCGGGCCGCAACCAGCTTTGCCTTGATCTCGGAGACGACGTCGATGGCCGAGTTCATGCCGGTGTAGGCAACGTCGACTTTCGCGGCGCCAAGGCCGAGAGCGTCCTTGACGGTCGACATGGCCTTGTTGTCCGAACGCATGGTTGTTGCGATCGACCAATACGCGGCGTTGTCTGCAGCCGTCTCAACCCGGTAACCGGAAGAAACGCGGTTCTGCGTCATTTCCATGTCGGAGTTGATCGAACGGAGAGTGGCGAGTGCAGACATTGCTGCGGAGTTAGTCATGATGCTTGTCATGGAAGTGTCCCTTTTGACAAAAAAATACGCGGGACATACCGGACTCGGTTACCGGCAACAGTGGCCAGGCATCATGCCCGTCGCTTCCGGTTTCCTCCGATCCACGACCCACCATTTCTTGACGATCAAAATGACGGAGTGTGGTTACTGAAGGTTTAATCGGGAATTATTTATTCGACGGGATTGTTTCGGAATGGAAAAACGCCGGGGATTGCTCCCCGGCGTTCTTTACATGCTCAAACTCGAAACTTAGTCTTAAGCAATCCTTAACGGAACAGCGACAGGACGTTCTGCGAGCTGGAGTTGGCGATCGACAGAGCCTGAATACCAAGCTGCTGCTGGGTCTGCAGAGCCTTCAGGCGGGTCGATTCCTCGTTCATGTCCGCGTCGACGAGACGGCCGACACCCTTGGTGATCGAGTCCATCAGGTTGGAGACGAAGTCGTCCTGCATGGAGACGCGCTTGTTGACGGCACCGAGGTTCGAAGCGGCATCGGTCATCTGCGTCAGCATCGAGTCGACAACACGGATCATGTCGTCAACCTGGGCGTCGGTGGTGGCTGCAGTCAGGGCAATCGCGGTACCGGAAGCCTGCGTACCGGTGGTCGAACCGGTGTCGATCAGGAAGTAGTCGCGGGTTGCGGTGCCGGTTGCGTTCGGATCCAGCGCGTTGGCATCGATGTCCTTGGTCAGGATGCCGAGGCTTTCGCCGGCGGCACCGATCAGGGTGGTCGAGGTCACGTCGACGTCGAGCGTGGTCAGCGTGACCAGGCCAGCGGCGTCACGGTTGAAACCGGCAACGATGTTCTTGGTGCCGGCAGCAGCCGAAGTGGTGTTGTTGAGCCAGTTCTCACCGGAGAACGAAGCGGATTCGGAGATCGAAACCAGCTGGTTCTTCAGTTCTGTCAGTTCCTTGTCGATCTTGGTCTTGTCGACGCCAGGCTCGCGGGCAGCAACCAGCTTCGCCTTGATTTCGGAGACGACGTCGATGGCCGAGTTCATGCCGGTGTAGGCAACGTCAACCTTCGCAGCGCCGAGGCCGAGAGCGTCCTGAACGGTGGAGAGAGCCTTGTTGTCCGAACGCATGGTGGTTGCGATCGACCAGTAAGCGGCGTTGTCTGCAGCTGTCTCAACCCGGTAACCGGACGACACGCGGTTCTGCGTGCTTTCCATGTCGTTGTTGATCGAACGCAGGGTGGCGAGCGCAGACATAGCTGCGGAGTTGGTCATGATGCTAGTCATGGGATTGTCCCTTTAAAAAATAACGCAATACTGAGGAGGGACATACCGGGCTTATGTTTTTACCGGTCATGCGGTTCGGCATCATGCCTGTCGGAACCCCTTGACTTCGCAAGAGTGTTCCTCCCCGTCATGTTGGCACCATAATCCCAGTTGGCGCTTTCGAATTGATTAATCGAAAGCCAAATAAGCGAGTAAATTCAATATAGTTAACCGTCACTTAAGTTAACCATAACAATGCTTGAGATACCGCCACACCGGGCCGGAGAGCAGCATCAAGCGGGCGCCGGAATCAGGTCCGCGCACGGCTGCTCAGGCGTAAACCTGTTTACACAAAGGAGCGAACGAGGCTTCCGACAAGCAGGTTCCAGCCGTCGATGAGGATGAAGAAAAGGATCTTGAACGGCAGCGAGATCGCCGTCGGCGGCAGCATCATCATGCCCATGGACATGGTGATGGTGGCGACCACCAGATCGATCACGAGAAACGGCAGGACGACAAGAAATCCGATCTCGAAGCCGCGCCTGATCTCAGAGATCATGAAGGCGGGGACCAGAACGCGCATGTCGATCTTGCCTTCCGTTTCGGTCGTCTGGCCGCGCTCGGTGGCAATGTCGATGAATAGGTTGAGATCCTTGGGACGGGTGTTGACCAGCATGAACTCGCGAAACGGGTCGGCGATGAGCTGGATGGCCTCCTCTTCGCTGACCTGGTTCTCGAGAAGCGGGCTCACGCCCCGCTCCCAGGCGCGATCAAATGTCGGGGCCATGACATAGAAGGTCATGAACAGGGACAGGCTGACCAGAATCATGTTGGCCGGCGTCGTGGCCAGCCCCATGCCGGCGCGCAGAATGGCGAAGGCGATGATGAACCGCGGAAAGCTGGTCACCATGATGAGGATGCCGGGCGCCACTGACAGAACGGTCAGCAGTCCGAAGGTACGGATGATCCAGCTTGCAACGGATCCGTCAACCGGGGCCTGGAGCAGATTGGGATCCAGAACCTGGCCGTGCGCCGCCGTTGCAATCGCCATCATGGCTGCAAAGGCTGATAGAAATCGAATCATTCGATCACAAATGTCCTCAAAAGGAGGTCGTTGACGCGGCCTTCCGACCGCAACTTCACGCGTTCACGCAGATCCTCGCGCAGATACTGAAAGCCGCGCGGCCCTTCTATCTGCTGAAGCGATACGGTGCGCAGATAGGCAAGCATGTCCTGGTGGATCCGATCCGCCATCGCCTGATCGGGTTCATCGATGAACACGAGAGACACTTCGATTCGAATCCAGTTGTCGGAAGGATATGACAGGTTTGTGGTGATCGGCTCAAGCGCAAGAACGTTTTCCCGCGGTTTGTCCTCAGCCTCTTCCTCTTTTTTCTCGTCCTTGCCTTCAGAACCTGCAGATGCAGCCGTTTCCGGCTGATCCACCTGCGGCGCGATAATGCCGCCGACCATCCAGCCGCCTCCAGCCGCGACCAGGCTGAGCACCAGCACGACCGCAATGGTGACGATCAGACCGGACTTCTTCTTGCCGCCATCGTCTTCTGCGCTTTCAAAGTCAGCCATGGGTCACGCCGTCAGATCGGAGAAAGGATATCGACAAGCTGCTGACCGATCGGCGGTTGCTGCACTTCGGTCAACCGACCGCGACCACCGTAGGAAACCCGGGCTTCCGCAATCTTGTCGTAGGCCACGGTGTTGTTGTGGTCGACATCGAGCGGCCGGACAATGCCCGCCACGTTGAGAATGCGGAGTTCCTGGTTGACCCGGACTTCCTGGCTGCCGCTGATGACGAGATTGCCGTTCTGCAGGATGCCGGTGACGACCGCGGCCACACGCAACTGCAGTTTCTCGGACCGTTCAGTCGTGCCCTGCCCCTTGGTCGAGGTGTTGGAGCCATATTCAAGGTCACCGGCGCCAACGGCGGAGATGACCGGAATGTTCATGCCGAGATTCATGCCGCTCGCATTCTTGCGGCTGCGGTCGGTGGCATTGTCAAAGCTGGCCTTGTCGTTGATGGCAAGATCGACGGTGAGAATATCGCCGACGCTGACCGCGCGGGCATCCTGAAACAGCTTGGAACGGCGATCGTCCCAAAGCGAGAAGCTGCTTGAGCGCGGTGGCGGCTGCTTGGGATATGCCGCCATTTGCGGCGTTTCCCCATAGGCAAGACCGGACCCCACCGGGCTCATCGACGGCGCCTGACCAACCTCGCTCAAGGTCTGCGAGTTGCACCCGGCCAGGATGAGAGCAAGAACGGTAATGGCTGAAGCCCTAATCATGACGGATCCTCGGGTTGTTCGGGTGCCGCGGCTGCGGCAATGATGGTCGTGAGGGCAGCCGCCTTCTTGGTATCCATCTCGTTGAGTATCGAGCTTGCGAGTCGCGGGCTGAGTTTCATGACGATGGCAGCCGCAATGCCCGGCTTGACGATTTCCAGCTGCGCGGCAGCGGAATCGGGAGCCATGTTCTTGTAGATTTCAACCAGCTGCGAGTCGGCCACCTGCATGAAGTCTTCCCGCTTTTTCAACCATTCGCGGTACTTTTCGGACCGCTCCTCGAGCAGGCCGATCCGTTCGTCGACTTCCGCCTGAAGCTCTTCGAGCTCCTTCTTCTGCAGAAGATAGCGCTGGTCACGCGCTGCATCGGCGATGTTGCCGCAGAAGGCGCGGATCTCCTCTTCAAGAGTTGGCGCCGGCGCCTGCTGGGCAAATGCGCCGGGAGCGACCAGGCCCAGAAGGACAACCGCGGCTGCGCCACGGAACCATCTGCGGGAGGGTGACTGCCGCGCGCTGTTCATTGCAGCACCAGTTCGGCATGCAGCGCACCGGCTGACTTGATGCCCTGGAGAATGGCGATGATGCCGTCGGGCTTGACGCCGATCGAGTTCAGGCCGGCGACCAGCGTTCTGAGATCCGGCCCGTCGATGATGGCGACCTGGCCACCGTCGACGCCGGCGGTGATGTCGGTGAGCGGTTCCACGGCTGTCACGCCGTCAGAGAACGGCAATGGCTGGACCACGGTGGGCGTTTCGTTGATCTGGACAACCAGCGTTCCATGGCTGACGGCAACCTTGGAGATACGGACATCATTGCCGATGACGATGGTGCCGGTGCGCTCGTTGACCACGACACGCGCGGGTGAATCGGTCTCGACGACAAGACCCTCGAGTTCCGCGGTCAGGCGAGCGAGGTCGGCGCGGGGCGGCTTGCGAACCGCCACAGTGGTGGAATCGCGGGCTTCGGCGATCGGCGTGCCGTAGCGCGCTTCGGAGAATGCATTGATGACGTCGGCCATGCCCACGGCCGTTGTGAAATCGGGATTGCGGAGCTGGTAGACCAGCCCCTCGGTCTGTTTGAAGGTCGCCGGAATCTCGCGTTCGATGATTGCGCCGCCGGGCAGGCGGCCCGCGGTCGCGGTGCCCTGCTGGAGGATGGCCGCGTCGCCTTGCGCATTGACCGCGGACACGATGACGGAGCCCTGTGCAACCGCATAGATCTGGCCGTCCGGCCCCGACAGCGATGTCATGACCAGTGTCCCGCCACGCAGCGAGGTGGCGTCCCCCAGAGAGGAGACCGTGACATCGATCCGCGAACCCAGGCTGGCGAAGGGCGGCAGATTGGCGGTGACGATCACGGCCGCAACATTGTTGACCCGCGACGCGCCGCCTTCTGTGGAAATGCCAAGATTTTGCAGCATTGCACGGAGCGACTGTTCGGTGAACGGCGAATTGCGGAGGCCGTCACCGGTTCCCTGCAAACCGACGACGAGGCCGTAGCCAATGAGCTGGTTGTCGCGTCCTGCCTGCAGCGAGGCAATGTCCTTGATGCGCGATGACGCGCCCGCCGGCCGGATGAAGCTCAGCCCCGACCCGGAGGCAAAGTCCTCGACAGACCGTGAGCCGTTAGCCGCATCCATTGCAGGCCCCGGCCCGGATCCGGCGAGGCAAATCATGGCAATCCAGATGCTGAATATCTTGGCAATCCTGCGGATCATTTCGCGGCCACCCGTATGCTGCCGTTGTCCATAACCGTGCCGGACACGATCAGTCCGGATTCTATGTTGCGGACACGGATGAAATCGCCGATCGCCGCATTCTCAAGCGGCGTGCCGGCTGCGGTGATGGTCAGGCCATTGCCGCTGAAGACAAGTTGAACCGTCTTGCCACGCTCGACCGCCCAGGAATCGCGCAATGCAGCGACCGGGATGGTCCGGCCTGGCAACAATGTGCGGGTGGTCACCTTGCCAAGCACCTCGCTGGTGATCTCGGCATAGCCGCCGCGCAGGTTCGGGTTGGTGACATCGACTTCGCGAACCATGTCGGCCAGCAGTTCCTCGCCGGGATAGATGGTCCGTTCGGGAACCACCGCGGTGCCGCGGCCGGCCTGCGCCGCGGGAACGGCGCAGATCAGCCCGGCCAGGACAACTGCCGCGCGAAACAGGCCTTGCAGAGGCGTTGTGGGGCGAAACGTCATGTCTGCCTTGTCCCTTGTTGTTACCTAAGGTTCTTGGAAACGACGGACGCCATTTCATCCGCCGCCTGAATGATCTTCGAATTCATCTCGTAGGCTCGCTGGGCGGAGATCAGGTCGGTGATTTCCTTGACAGGATCAACATTGGAGGCTTCGAGATAGCCCTGCTGGATGTGGGCAAACCCGGGATCCGCGGGAACACCGACGATCGCCGGACCGGAGGCTACGGTTTCACGGAAAAGGTTGTCGCCGAGCGGCTCAAGGCCGGCCTCGTTGACGAAGTTGGCGAGGGTCAGCTGGCCGAGATCCTGCAATTCGACATCATCGCCGATGCGGGCCAGAATCTGTCCGGTGCGGGAAATCTGCACTTCGCTGGTCTCATCGGGGAAAGTGATGCCGGGGACGACCACGTAACCGTCGATGGTAACCAATTGGCCGTCGGCGTTGGTGTTGAAGGCGCCGGCGCGGGTGTACTGGGTTTCACCGTCCGGGGTCTCGATCTGGAACCAACCGCGCCCGACCAGCGCCAGATCCAGCTTGTTCGAGGTGCCGACCAGGCTGCCCTGGATGTGCAGGTTGCGCACGGCCGAGGTCTGCACACCGAGACCGATATGCGCGCCTTCGGGAACGATCGCCTGGTTGGAGGCATTGGGAACGCCTGAGTTGCGCTCGACCTGGTAGAGCAGATCGGAAAACTCGGCGCGGGCCCGCTTGAAGCCCGTCGTGTTGATGTTCGCCACGTTGTTGGCGATCACCTCAAGATTGAGCTGCTGGGCATTCATACCGGTAGCTGCGATGGCCAAAGCCTTCATGGCGTGTTCCTCAGATTTGCATACGTGCGATTTCGAGATAAGCAGTGACCATCTTGTCGCGGATGGCGACTGCGGTCTGCAGCGACTGTTCGGCCGTCATGATGGCGTCGACGACATCACGGGTCGGCACCTCGCCGCGGATGGAGGCGAAGGACTGGCCTTCCGCGACCTTGAGGTTGCTCACCACACCTTGACCGAGGTTTTTCATGGTATCGGCGAAAGAGCTCGGGGACGGGCCCGCTATCGCGGCGGCCATGTTCGGCATGCCGGCTGCACCGGCCATGTCGGCATCGCGCGCGCCAGCCAGGCCCGAAAGGCCGGAAATGCCGGAAATTCCTGAAATCTTGTCAATCATTGGCCAGCCCTCAGCAGATCGATGGTCATGGATACCAGTTCCCTGGTTTGTTTGACGGTCTGGAGATTGGCTTCGTAAGACCGGTTGGCCTCGCGCATATCAGCCAGTTCGACCAGGACGTTGATATTGGGCAACTTGACCATGCCATTTCTGTCAGCCGCCGGATTTCCGGGGTCGTATTCCATGGTGAACTCGGCCGGATCGACATCGATCTTGGACACTTCGGCACGCGAAGCGCCGAAGGTGCGGTCGAGTTCCCAGGAGAAACTGATCGTCTTGCGGCGATAGGCGTCGGCTCCCGGCGTGTTCCCGGTCGACTGGGCGTTTGCGAGGTTCTCGGAGAGCACGCGCATCCGGGTTTCCTGAACATTCAGGCCGGAAGAGGCGATGCGGGAGGCGAGAGTAAGCGGATCAACAGGCATAATCAGCGCCTCACGGTCAGAAGCATCATGCGGTGAAAGGCTTTCACCAGTCCCGTGTTCATTTCGTACATGCGTTTGATTTCTCCGGTCTTGCTCAATTCCTGCGGCAGGCTGACCGAGTTTCCGGAAGGCTGGACATCCACGTCACCAAAGCTTCCGCTGCGGACCGATCCGCGCATCAGGTCTTCCTGGATATGTCCGGGATGGGTTGCCGCCATGCGAACCTGCGGCTGGGTCTTGTCGAGCACGGCCTCGAATGCCGCCACTTCCCGCGTCGCATAACCGGGTGTGTTTGCATTCGCGATGTTACCGGCAACCACGCTCTGGCGCACGGTGAGCCAGTGAGATTGCTTGGATGCCAGTTCGAAAAGCTGAATCGGCTGCATGGCGTTTCCCTGTCCTTAACAAGCCCGGAGACTAGGCCGTTAATCTTGCGTGTGCCTTACGGAAGAAAGCCGACGCCGCCCTGCTCCATACCGATGGAACGGACCACCGGTCCCTGCCCCCGCACGGGATCGACCGGCCGGATGCGACGGGTGTGCATGAAGGCGTCCGACGCGACCGGAGTTGCCCACATATCCGGGGTGTGCACGCGGCGTGAAAAAGCCGCCGGAAGCGCATCCGGCGGCTTTTAAGGCCTGTTAGGTCAGGAAGGGAGCGACTTGGCTCCGGTCAGCTTCACCTGACCTCAACGCTGGATGACCTCACCGTTGGACGTGATGATCACCCACTGCCCATCGCGCTTCTCGAGAGTGGCAAGGCGGGAATTGTCCGGCAACACCGAACCGATGCGCACAATGTACATGCCCGACTTGTCCTCGATCAGCGCACGGCCATTGGCGACATGCAACAATTTGTAGAGGGGCTTGCCGGGAAACGTCCTGTCGGGGTCAACAATGGTCGCCGACGGCGGTCCGCCGTTGCCCTCTTCGCCAAGATTGGAAACCGTAGCGGTGGTGATCGGATCGAAAGCTGAGGGCTCGGCGCTTCCGTCATTTTCATCCGGTATGGCCAGCGGCGAGACATTGACGACGGAACGGCCGCCGGATTCGGGAAGGTCACGGGTTTCGCTGTATCCCATGGGTGCGATGCCGAAGCTTTCCTGGTTGAAGAAGACGTACCATGGGAAGAATGCCGCAGCGGTTGCCAGCAGAAAGCCGGTGACCGCCACGATCCGATCACCCGAGCGCCTGGCCTTGGGTGCGGGCATCGGAGCCTGATCTTGGGTCTCGATCGCATCGGTCGCGATCTTGGAAGCTTCGGTCACGGTTTCGTCCTTTCCTTGGAGGCCGGCGCCACGGGCAAGCCCGCCGCAGCCTTCATTGCATCCGCGAGTTCGGCAAAGGCATCTTCGCTTGGCGGCTGTTCAGGTGTCTGGCGCAGGGTCTCATAGATGACCGGGGTCTGCTTGATCGCCATTTCCAGTTCGGCATCTGAGCCTGCGCGATAGCCGCCAATCAACCTCAGGTCGCGGGTTTCCTCGAAACGGTGAATGAGGGCCTTGAGCCGCATCACCAGTTTCTCCTCGTCACCACGCCAGGCCTTTCGCGCCAGACGCGAGATCGAGGTCAGCGGATTGACCGGAGGATAACGGCCTTCGTCGGCGAGTGCGCGATCAAGCACCAGATGCCCGTCGAGAATACCACGCGCGGAATCGGCCACCGGGTCGTTGTGGTTGTCGCCATCGACCAGGATCGAGACAATCGCGGTGATCGCGCCCGCCCCTTCCGGTCCCGGACCGGCACGTTCGAGCAAGCCTGGCAGGGCGGTGAACACAGATGCGGGATAGCCGCGAGCGACCGGCGGTTCACCCGCAGCCATACCGATCTCACGCAGCGCATGGGCAAACCGGGTCAGGCTGTCGACAATCAGCAGGACATTCTCGCCAGTATCGCGGAAGTGCTCGGCAATGGCCATTGCCGTCAGCGGCGCCAGCTTGCGCTGCATCGGGCTTTCATCGCTGGTGGCAACCACGGCGACGGTCTTGGCCATGTTCGGGCCGAGCGTGTCCTCGATGAATTCCCGGACCTCGCGGCCGCGCTCGCCAACAAGCGCCACCACCGCGCGATCGAAGTCGGCCGCCTTGGCAAACATCGACAGCAGGGTCGACTTTCCGACACCGGAACCGGCAAAAACACCCAACCGCTGGCCCTGGCACATCGGCGTGAAGACATCGACGACGCGAATGCCGGTCTTGAGCGGCTTGTCGACCCTTTGCCGCAGCATCGATGCCGGCGCGGCACCGGTGACCGGGCGAGAAGCCGGGCCCTGCGTGAGCGGGCCGAATCCGTCGACGGGCTCGCCAAGCGCGTTGATGGTGCGACCGCACCAGCTTTGATCCGGCGACAGCCTGAACGGCCCGCGGCGCCAGACCCGTTCGCCGATATTGGCCTGGGATGCACCATCTACCGGACAGGCGATCAATTCATCCGGTCCAAGACTGACCACCTCGGCCAGCTTGCTGGTGCCGCCATGGCGAAAGGTGAGGAAATCGCCGATTCGGACATGCCGCGACAGGCCGGCGACGACGCAGTGGCCGGGGGCCACGGCCGTGACCGTGCCAGATATGTCGTAGGCGCCTTCGGGAGTGGAGAAGGTGCGCACGGTCTCGGCAAGCCTGGCAAGAGCCGGCCGGCCGCTCATGGCGTGCAGGTCTCCGGCAAGGGGCTGCAACCTTTCCCAGTTTCAGGCATCAAGATCATTGCCCGCTGCCAAGGGTTCGGATGGCTTCCTTGAACACATTCTCGGTGGAGTTGGTCATCGCCGAAATGTTCTCGAATGCACGCGAGATGATGATCAGCTTGCTCATCTCGGACATGGCATTGACGTTGGAATTCTCGATATAGCCCTGCAACAGACCGGCGCTTTCCTCATCGAGCACCGGTTCGGGCTGAATGGTGGGGACAATGCCCAGCGGCGCCTTGCGGGTAAATCCGGCGCTGAAATCGGCCGTGAACAGGCCGATCGCACCGCGGCGGAAGCCATCCTGGGTCAAACCGCCGTCACGGCCGGCCTTGGGCGCCTCTCCGTCGGGATCGAGCTGGATCGGCGCTTCACCCGGGTCGAGCACCGGGTAGCCATCGATGTTGACCAGCGCGCCGGTATTGGTGAGCGTGAAGCGGCCGTCGCGGGTCAGCATCTTGCCGGTCGGCGTTTCGATCATGAACCAGGCGTCGCCACGAATGGCGAAGTCGAGCGCGCTGCCGGTCGTCTTCAGGCCGCCATTCGCGGTGGAAAGGTAGTCCTGACCCTCGTCGACGAAGGACACATCGGTCGATCCGGTGTTGGCCAGGACCTCGTTGAACTTGACCTCGGTCGCCCGGAAGCCTGTGGTATTGGCGTTGGCGACGTTGTCGGCCAGAGTGGTCAGACGGCGCTCAAGCGCAATCTGGGATGACAATGAAACGTAAAGCGAACCCTGCATCAGCGGCCCCCGAGTTTGAGATTGTTGATGGAGAGCATCAGCTCCGGCGTAATGCCGAAACCGGTGGACGAACTCAGCAGCAGGCTCGAACCAGCCGACCCGAAGGACGGATTGTCCAGCTCCCAGAGAGCCGTGAACCGCTGCATGAAGGTGTTGAGTTTCTCAGGATCCTTGAAATCCTCGATGTCGAGGCGCGATCTGAGCATGTCGGCCTGCTTGTCGATATCTGACGCCGCGATTTCAGCCGGAATGCCGAGAGCCGTGCGGACCACTTCGTAAAGCGCCGTGTCGGCAAGAATGCCGTAAACCGAATCCAGTTCCGGCGCGGTCCGTTCGAAGTAAAGCGCCAACCGCACACCAGTGTTATCGACGCCGGCTTCCTCCTCGAGGGTCAGCCGGTGGTATTTGTCGACCGTTCCCTGCTGCGCCTTGGTGAAGATGGTCGCGGTTTCGCCGTTGCGGGCAAAATTGTAGGTTTCGGCGAATTCCTTGTACTTGGAGTCGGCAAGCTGGTTGGCGAAGGCGTCATCCTTGTCGACGCCTTCGGTCAGCACCTTGCGCATGAAAGCCTTGGCATAATTCATGTCTTCGAGACCGTGCGCCTTCATGGCATAGTTGAAGACCCGCGTATCGGCCATGAATTCGTCGATGGATTTAATCTCGGAAATCCGCTTGAGATAATATTCGCTCTCCCGGGCAACCTGGGGCTGGCTGGCGATCCGCTCGATCGAGCGCGGCAGGTCCCGCGCGATCAGATTGTAGCTGGTGTATGTTGACGTCACCGGATTCACCCCCGTTGTGCCTCAGGGCGCGTCGCGCGGATGCAAATCCGGCGCAACCGCTGCAAGCATGTCCCGGATTAGGCCATCTTGCTTGTGCGAAGCTGAAGATTGTCAGGAAGCCATTCATCAAGCAGCCAGATTCAGCTTCACACAAGGCTCAAGCCGTAGTGATTGGTATGCATGTAAATCATTGCGGCGAGGCGTCATGAATATCATTATCGGGTTTGTCATCACCATTGGCTGCGTGCTTGGTGGATTCATGGCGATGGGCGGACACATCGAGGTGCTCAACCAGCCGTTCGAGCTGGTCATCATCGGCGGCGCCGCGATTGGCGGCTTCATCATGACCAACCCGGTCAAGACCATCAAGGACACGATCTCGGCCCTGGGTGAAGCCTTCAAGAACAAGGTTCCCAAGGAACGCGAGTATCTGGACACCCTGAGCATCCTCTACTCGCTGATGCGTGACCTGCGCACCAAGAGCCGCAACGAGATCGAAGCGCACATCGACAATCCGGAAGAATCCGAGCTGTTCCAGTCGGCCCCGACGATCCTGAAGAACAAGGAACTGACCTCGTTCATCTGCGATTACGTTCGCCTGATCATTATCGGCAATGCCCGTCCGCATGAAATCGAAGCGCTGATGGACGAAGAGATCCAGACCATCGCGCAGGATCGGCTGAAATCCTACCATGCGCTGAGCACCATGTCGGATGCCTGCCCGGCCATCGGCATCATCGCCGCCGTTCTGGGCGTGATCAAAGCCATGGGCGCGATCAACGAATCTCCCGCAGTTCTCGGCGGCCTGATCGGCGCGGCGCTGGTGGGTACGATGCTTGGAATTTTCCTTTCCTACTGTGTGTTCAGCCCGATTGCGACCAACGTGAAGATCGTCCGGACCAAGCAGAACCGGCTCTACACCATCGTCAAGCAGACGCTGCTGGCCTACATGAACGGCTCGGTTCCGCAGGTTGCCCTTGAGCACGGCCGCAAGACCATCTCGTCCTATGAGCGCCCATCCATTGACGCAGTCGAGCAGGAAATGATGAATCCTGGCGGCGGTGGCGACGCAAAGGCGGCTTGACCCGATGAGCGCTGCACCACAAAAAGAGCAATCTGCAGAGCAGCTGGCCTTCGACCCCGACCTGCTGGATCGCATGATCGGCGTCAAGGGCAATGGCGCGGACATCGAGTCCCGAAGCCAGACCCTGCTCAATGCGCTTGGTCCGGTGCTCTCCTCTGCCTTTCTGACGGCCACCGGGGTGACGATCGACGCCCGTCCCGGCGATATCCATCTGGGCCGCCGCCGCGAGTTGCTCTCTCAGTTGAGCGGCGACACCGTCTACTGCGAAGCGACCATTGCCAACTGGTCCAACGACATCTGCAGCCTGTGCGGCACGAAACTGATCATCGGCATGGTGGAATGCCTTCTCGGTGGTTCCGACCCAGACCAGCTCGACATTGCTGCCCGGCCCCTGTCGGGCATCGAACTGGACATGTCCCTGGTGGTTTTCGAGCAGCTCAATGACAGCCTGCGCAACCTGGTCGCGGCAAAGCCTGACGCGAAGGCGAGAGCAAAAAACCCTCAGCCGGAACATCCCGAGGCGGAAGACGATTCGATCGCGGATTTCCATGCAGTCGCCTTGACGCTGGATATCGAATTCGGCGCGGTCGCAGCACCCTTGACACTTATCCTGCCGCAATCCGTGCTGCTCAAGACCAAGGTCAACTCGTCCAAGCTCAACAAAAAGGCCGACGGGAACAAGGGCGAATGGGCCGAGCGGCTGAGCGACCGGGTTTCGAAGTCGCAGATCAGCCTTCAGGCGGCAGTGGCACTGGAATCCCTGGAACTTGGCGAGATAAGCCGTTTGCAGCCCGGCGACCTGATTGCGTTTGCCCATAATGGCGACATCGAGGTCACTCTGAGCGCAAACGGACAACCCCTTTACACCTGTGCGCTGGGGCGCGCGGGCACACGTTATATGGTTAAGGTCGAAGGCCAGGCAGGGCCGGACGAAAACTGGAAAACCGATTTCAAGTGAGATGATGGCCAGGAAGCCCCATGGCAGGCTCCGGGCAAGCTTCAGGCGGGATAAAGACATATGGCTGGTGAAAAAGCACTCGATGGCATTGATGATCTGATGGCGCAGGACGACAGCGCGATAGATGAAGCCGTGGGTGATCTTCGCGGCGTATTGAAGAAAGATGCCGGCTCAGAGCCCGGTCTCACTGAAGAAAGCGTGGATGGTATGGGTGGCGCAGCAGCCTTTGGTTCCGATTTTGGCGCAGACTTCGAGGATGACGCCACAGCCGACGACCCGTTCAACATCGGTGATTCGGCAGCAGACACTTCCGATTTCGGCGCGGGCCTCGACACGCCTGGCCTGGATGGCGGCGATTTCGCAGGCGGGGCGGATTTCGGCGGAGACTTCGGCGTCCCGGATCTGGACGGACCTGCAGCCGCAGCAGCCGGCAATGCGCTGGTTCAGGATTTCGGTTCGGCACAGTCTTCCAATCCCGGCGTCAAGATCGGCGCCAGCGGTTCCACCAACCGCGTCGACCTGGTTCTCGGCATTCCCATAGATGTGCAGATCATTCTCGGTTCGAGCCGGATGGCAGTCTCCACACTGATGAACCTGTCTGAAGGCGCGACCATCGCGCTGGACCGGAAGATCGGAGAACCTGTGGATATCATGGTGAACGGCAAGCTTATCGGCCGCGGAGAGATTACAGTTCTCGAAACCGACGACACCAAGTTCGCCGTCAAGATCATCGAAGTGATCGGCGAACCGCAGAAGAAGTCGAACTGATATGACAAGCTATGATGAGTTCAGCCCCGAGAGCACCGAAGTCAGCACAGCGCTGACCCCATCGGAAAAAGCCGCGGCGGTTCTGCTCGCCATGGGAAAGCCGGTTGCCGGCAAGCTGCTCAAGTTCTTCGAACACGAGGAACTGCAGGAAATCATCCAGAAAGCCCAGAACCTGCGCACCATCAAGCCGCAAGAGCTTGTCGAACTGGTCAACGAATTCGAGGACCTGTTCAGCGAAGGCACAGGCCTGATGGACAACGCCAAGGCGATGGAAGGCATCCTGGAAGAAGGCCTGACACCCGACGAAGTCGATGGGCTTCTCGGACGGCGCACCCAGTTCCAGAGCTATGAGACATCTATCTGGGACCGGCTTCAGGATTCCGATCCGGACCGCGTCGGCAAGTTTCTGCAGAGCGAACATCCGCAGACCGCTGCCTATATCGTGTCGATGCTGCCGACAGCCTTTGCCGGCCGGACGCTGATGAAGCTGCCGGAAAAAGTGCGGGTGGACATCGTGCGCCGTGCGGTCGACCTGAAGAACGTCAACCCGCGCGCTGCCGAGATCATCGAGGCCCGGGTCCGGGATCTGGTCGCCACAATCGAGGCGGAACGGTCGAGCACCGGTTCGGTCAAGGTGGCCGAGATCATGAACGAGCTGTCCAAGCCGGACGTCGAATCACTGCTCGGCGCGCTTGAAACCGTTTCAAAGACCGCCGTGGATAAAGTGCGGCCGCGTATCTTCCTGTTCGACGATATCCTCCTGATGCCGCAGAAGAGCCGCGTAACGCTGTTCAACGACATCTCGGGCGATATCATCACCACCGCCTTGCGCGGCGCCGACCAGGCCCTGACCGACTCGATTCTGTCGGCCATCGGTGCACGCCAACGCCGGATGATCGAATCGGATCTGGCCGCCGGAACCGCCGGCGTCAGCACCCGGGAAATCGCGGTTGCCCGGCGCAGCATCGCCCAGGAAGCGATCAGGCTTGCCGGACTTGACCAGCTGACGCTGCGTGAGAATCCATCCGCAGACGCCGAAGCCGCTTGAGCCTGAGCTGAGATGGCTGAAGGCGAAGACAAAGACAGCAAAACAGAAGAACCAACAGAGAAAAAAATCCGCGACGCGGTGGACAAGGGCAATGTGCCCTTCAGTCGCGAGGTCCCGGTCTTTGCCTCGACGCTCGGCATGCTGGTGTTTCTCGTGTTCTTCCTGCCCAGCAGTGCGGCCAGGTTCACCGAAACACTGCGCGACCTGTTCGAGCAATCGGATGGCTGGCGGCTGACCACCGGCGGCGACGCGATGGCGCTGTTCCAGCTGCTGTTCTTCGAGGCCGGCGGCATTCTGCTTCCTGCATTCGCACTGCTGATGGGATTCGGTATCGCCGCATCGGTGCTGCAGAACATGCCCAGCCCCGTTCTCGACCGGGTTCAGCCGAAGCTGGAGCGGATTTCCATCATCAAGGGTATGGGTCGGATCTACGGCCCCAAGGGCCTGGTGGAATTCGCCAAGAACATCTTCAAGATCGTGGTGGTCTCGACTGTCGTGGCAGTGGTGATGCGGACGGAGTTCTATCGCTCGCTCGATTTCATGTTCATGGACCCGATCCTGGTCGCCCCCGACATGGCCCGCATGGCCGGCAAGGTTGTCGTGGTGGTGCTGATCTGCACGGCGACCCTGGCCATCGTAGACATTCTCTGGACCCGCTACAGCTGGCACCAGGACCTGAAGATGAGCAAGCAGGAGATCAAGGACGAATTGAAGCAGTCGGATGGCGATCCGATCATCAAGGCGCGTCAGCGCTCTCTTGCCCGCGACCGGGCACGCCGCCGGATGATCGCAGATGTGCCGCGCGCGACCCTGGTCATCGCAAACCCGACCCATTTCGCGGTCGCCCTGCGCTATGTGCGCGAAGAGGGTGGCGCCCCGATTGTCATAGCCAAGGGCCAGGACCTTATCGCGCTGAAGATCCGTGAAGTTGCCGAAGCGCACGGAATTCCAGTATTCGAAGATCCTCCGCTTGCGCGCTCCATTTTTGCGCAAGTCTCGGTCGATAACTTCATCCCGCCGGTGTTCTACAAGGCTGTGGCCGAGTTGGTGCACCGTATCTATTCGGCCAAACCAAATTCCACTATTCCAGGCGCGCGCTCATGAAACAGCATCCCTTTACCGCCGAGCAGGAAAAAATCATCGCAGACGCGATCTGTACTGTTGCGAGCGAGCTGCGTCTGATCGACGTGGCTGACCTCATCTCCATGCTTCGCTTCGAACGGCATGGCGACCTTGCCGATCTGGTGGCATCGGCGGCAGAGATGTATTTTCTGCCCGGTACGGTGAAGCTCGGCATCGGCGGGGACTATTATCTCGACTGGGGCGGTCAGCCGCGGGTGGTGCTGGATCTCGAGATCCGTCCCAAGAAAGTGACGATCTATGCGCGGCTGGTGCTTGAGCAGGATTGTGGCGGAATCGAAATCAACCATATCGATTTCGAAGAACCGCTGGACGATCCCGACGACAACACGGTCGTTCTTGCCGAAAGCCTGCGCGCCGCGGCCTTCCGTCCCTTCGTCTCGGCGGTGCATGTTTCGCGCCGCTCAGCCTGAGACACTCACCGACCGAGCAAGTTCCACACACACCACGATAGCCTGTTGCCTGCTAAGGGCCATCGGTTGGGGATGAGCAACCGCTTTCGGCTGCACGCACCGACGCCAGTCAGGCGATGACACCGAGCCTGATTGCCTTGGCGATTGCCTGGATTCGATTGACAGCGTTGAGCTTTGTGGTTGCCGAGCCCAGATAGGCGTTGACGGTGTGAACCGACAGATTGAGCTGTTCGCCGATCGCTTCGCTCTTCATGCCATTGCCAACAAGCTGCAGGCACTCGATTTCCCGATCGTTGAGATTTTCGGTACCGACAGACATCCCGAACGCGAGCCGCAACTTTTCGCGCATCACCGTTACGGACTTCCGGTGCATGTCCATCAGCAGATCATTGTTGAGTATGGCACGGGCATCGAAGAACACCACAAACCCGTTGCCCATCGTTCCAAGCTGCACCGGAAATGCAAGGTGCAGAGCCGTCCCGTCATCGGTGCGGACAATGGTTGCCGGGGAGTGTTCGAAGACAACAGCGTCCCGCGGCGCCAGAATCAGCGGACAAGGGGACGAATACAGGTGACCGAGCAGGAACTCGGATCTGTCGCGGATGAAACTGTTCACCTGATCCTGCGAACCCGGACTCTGAACCACGCATTCGATCTGTCCCGGCTTCAGCAGTGTGTGGGCCTGGACAGTCAGCAGTGCGAACGCCGTGCTGCCACACAGACGCTGCATGGACACGAGCTTGGGAAACAGATCCGCAATCGAACCTGCATTTCCCGCCACACCAGCACCCGGGGAGCGTTCCGAGCGCTCCGGGGCTTGCGCATCTTGATAGGCTCCGAATTCCATAAGGGGCGTTCCTCTGGCTATATAATGCGCTGGCGAACAGCAAATGCAACTGCTTCGGAGCGGGTTTTTGCACCAGTCTTGTTCATTATGCTGGTGATGTAGTTGTTGACCGTGTTGCGCGAGATCCCGATTATCAATGCAATTTCATCGCTGGTCTTGCCCTCGCCTATCCAGGACAGACATTCAACTTCCCGAACCGTGAGGTCGGACAATGCGTAATTGTTCGATACGATCTCGGGAAATTGCGCCGTGTGATAGGCGGTTGCCAGTGCCACGTCGCGCAATCGGTCATGGGAAACCGAGGCGTCCTTGTCGAACAGAAGAGCCAGCAACATGCGAGCCTGACCGGCATTGTAGGGTATCAGGCACATCCGCCGCGCATATTCGGGTGACAGGTCCACCGAAGCGTCAATCTCCTGAAACATCGGCTCGAAGGCCTGCAGGCAGCGCCGTACCTCGCTTGTACGGGCCTCTGAATCAACGAGCGTCGCCCCGTACTGACGAACAAGGTTGAACGGCCAGTCCGACGTCACGATGAAATCGTGGTTCCGGTCCGAATAAAGATCGGTACGGGCAAGCAGATAGGATCGCGCACCGGCGTAAGTGCAAATCAGGTCCATCCCGCCGGCCAGTTGCCCACGAGTCCGCTGAGCTTCCAATTCATGGATAAACGCCCCGCGCGCGATCATCGACTGCCCTTTCCCCGTACGCGCCATCACCAAGCGACGCATCTACAACCACGATCGTGGATCGGCCCCGCAGAAGCACAGACGATCTGCGCGAGAGTTCGTGATGTGCCCGCCGGGCCAAGCCGCCACTTGTGATTCCCGGCAAAAGGCGAATCAACGAATCAATCCAGCCACGGCCATAGTGTGCCGAAAATTACCCCGAGAAAACATGACCATTTTCTGGGACTGGACATATTGCTTTATCTCTGAGCGAATTTCAGCCTGATCCCGGTGATTTGCCAGCTACCGGGTCGAATCACTCACAATGTGCGAGCGGGCGCCGTCAAGACCTTCGCGCGAGCGCATGATGAATTGGTCACGAGCCCGGCCATTCGGCCGCAACTGCGCTGACAGTCGCGTTCTCACAACCGGGCCCCGATTGTACGGAGCGCGAAGCATGGTCCCAGTTCCGGTTCGTGGGAAGGAAAGCTCAATCGCGCAAGCGGGTTGGTGATGACCATGGACGATGTGCCGCCGGGTGAGACCATTGGCGCGGGCGTCGAGCCTGCCGCCAGAACTTGATCCGTCAGGGGGCGAGCCGCCTGGGCCGGTGCAGTTCGAACCGGCCCGACTTGTCATGCCGGGCTCAAGCTGCTTCGCTCGAAGCCCAGCTCCGGAGGATTTTCGCAGCGCGTTCCTCGTTGATCTCGACCATGCGGGCAAGGCGCCGCTCCGGACCTTCCTTGACGCGACGGTTGAAGGTGCCACTGTCCTCGAGCTCGAGTTCGGATTCGCTTTCCTCGCCGAAGCCAAAGTCTGCACCGAAGCCTTCCATTGGCATCGAGCCACCGCCCATGGCCGCCGGCGAGAAGTCCGGCAATTCCAGTTCATCATCCATGCCAAGTTCATCCTGGCTGGAAGCGCCGGCAGTCCCGCGAAGCAGCGGACGGAAGCCGAACATGATCAGAAGGACAGCAACCGTGATGAACGCCAGGGCATTGATGATGGTGCCAAGCTGTGTCTTCAGCGTATCCATGAAGCCCGGTTGCGCTGCATCGGCGGTCAGGATCTCGCTGGCAAGGAATTCCATGACGGTGACAGTGGCGCGATCGCCGCGCTCGGCATCAATGCCGGAGGCAGAGGCAACCACCTGCTCAAGTTCGGCAAGATAGGCAGCGGTCTGCTCAGGTGTCGGCTCTCCACCCAGCATGGCATCGATGCGGGCCTTGTTGACCACGACCGCGATCGACAGGCCCTCGATATTGTAGCTGTTGCGGACAGTGGAAACCGTCTTCGAGTTGATCTCGAAATTGGTTTGCTCTTCCTTCCGCTCGGCCAGTTCGCTG
This sequence comes from Parahoeflea alexandrii, assembly GCF_024105735.1. Taxonomy (GTDB): domain Bacteria; phylum Pseudomonadota; class Alphaproteobacteria; order Rhizobiales; family Rhizobiaceae; genus Hoeflea; species Hoeflea alexandrii. Next base: position 524,353 of record NZ_JAAAML010000004.1, read on the forward strand.
GATTTCGGGCCAGCGGCGCCGGTGGCGTCAGGCCCCTGGTCGGGAATGTTCTGCTCGACGGTCGCAGGCGTCGCCGCATTGGATTCGCTGGATGTCTGGTTTTCCCGGGTTATGCGGATGGACCGTTCAACCCGGGATTCGGGATCGTAAACGGTTTCCTGAATCTGCTGACTGTCGGTGTTGACCTTGGCGTTGACGCTGGCCCGGAAGTTCTCGATGCCGAGAAACGGCGACAGGGCTTTTTCGATGTTGGTTTCGACTTCGCCCTGAACAAGCTGCACGATCGAGAGCGAACGGTTGAGGTTCGAGTTCGAGAAGTCGTCGCCGGCGGCAAGCAGCTTGCCGGTCGCGTCGAGCACAGTGACTTCATCAATGGTCAGACCGGGAACCGAAGACGCAACCAGATGCCGGATCGAATCGGCGGTCCGGCCGGCGATGTTGTTGCCGCCGCGGACCATGACCGATGCCGAAGGCTTCTGGTCTCCACGCCGGAAATTGCCGCGATCCGGCATGACGATGTGAACGCGCGAGGCGGAGATGCCGTTGATGGACTGGATGGTCCGGGCGATTTCGCCCTCAAGTGCGCGCACCCGCGTCACTTCCTGCATGAAGCTGGTCAGTCCGAGAGAGCCGACCTGATCGAACAGTTCGTAGCCCGCGGTGTTGGAGGACGGCAGGCCGCGCTCGGCCAGCAGCATCCGTGCACGGCTTGTCATGCCCGCAGGCACTGTGACAGAACTTCCGTCCGTACCGGTTGCGAAATCTATATTGGCTTCTGCAAGAACCAGGCTGATCTGATTGATGTCTTCGCCGGAGAGCCCGATATAAAGGGTCTCACGCGTCGGCTTGTTGAGAAATATCGCGGAACCGATAATCAGAAAAATCGACAGGGCGCCAACCCCGACAAGAGCAAACAACTTCGTCTGACCGAGGCCGGCCAGATTCTTAGTAATTTGTGACAGCTGGTTCAACAGACTCATTCTGTATCCGCGCTCAATAAAAGATGCCGGCCACATTGACCGGTATGTTCACCCTAGATGGCGAAACTTGCGCGAAGATGGTCTGCGGGTCCGCTTTACCCCGCGGTCAGAAAAACTCCAGGTCTCCCGATGCCTTCTGGTAGGTCTCGGCTGATGAGGGTGCATGGATCGAGGCCATGAGGCGCCGCTTCATGTCTTCCAGCGTGATCACATTGAGGGCTGTGGTGATGTCGATGAGGTGCTCAGGCTCCAGCCTTTCACTGATACCGTCCAGGAAATCCGCCAGGCCGTGGGTCTTCTGAACCGCCAGATCGATCCCCTGCATCACCCGCATATGGTCGGGAGAGGCCAGGAACTCGGTCGACCGGCCATTCGACAGCAGCGGCTCGAGCCTTTCGATCAGCTGTGCAACATCAACGAGTTCCGACCGGATACGGGCCATCACTTCACGCAACGGCTCACTTGCGTCGCCGCCGTGGTCATGGGGCAATTGCGTCATGATGGTGGAACTCCTCAGAAAAACTCGATCGATGTGTCCACCGGCTTCGGTGCAATGATTTTTGGCGGCGCTGTTTCGAGTGCCACGGTCTTCTGCATTTCCGCACCCGATAGCGGATACTGGCGCGCACGGCCGCTTACGGGGAAATACTCGAGCTTGCGCCCGACATCGCCGCCGGTGTTGCTGCCAATAATACGGATGCCCTCATCTGTTAGAAACTGCTGGGCAAACTCAGCGTTCTTCTCTCCGACATTGGAGAAGCCCGCGATTGTCTTTGCGCCACCGATAATCTTGGCTTCCAGACGTTCGCGGCGGGCACCCTTCTTGAGCAGGCCGTTGATCAGCAATTCCATCAAGTGCACGCCATAGCGGGTTGCTTCCCCGCCCGAGCCATTGGCCTGGCCGGGCAGAAGAAAATGATTCATGCCACCGACCCCGGCGACGGGGTCACGCATGCATGCGGCCACGCAAGAGCCCAGAATGGTCGACAACACGACGTCCGGATCGTCCGATACTTTATACTCACCCTGGATCACATGGATCCTTCGGAACTGGACGTCTGCTGTCATTTCAGAGATCCAAACACGGCCTCGATCGCCGCTTTCATCTTTTCAATGGTGAACGGCTTGGCCAGAACGTTGTTGGCGCCAAGTGCCGCCGCCTTCTGAACCAAGGCCCGGTCACCCTGGGCCGTCAGCATGATAAAGGCCGCTTTCTTGGTTGCCGGATTGGACCGGACCGCCTGGAGAAAGCCGAGACCATCCATTTTCGGCATGTTGAAATCCGAAATCACCAGATGGTGTGGTTGCTGGGCCATGATCTTGGCACCCTGCTCTCCATCACCGGCCACCGTAATCTGGGTGAAACCGAGCTGCTGGAGCGCGTCGCCGAGCAAGAGCCGGCTGGTCACCTGATCATCAACAATAAGAACCTTGATTTTCTGTGCAATGGACATCACGCGACCCTATCTTTGCGAGAGGTTGTAGTTGTTGACTTGAGGACTTCTTCCCCAATCTGATTGAGAGGCAACTGGAAATCGACGGCACCGATTTCGTGCGCGACGCGCGGCATGCCGTAGACGACACAGGTTTTTTCGTTCTGGCCGATGGTGGTGGCGCCAGCCTTGTGCATTTCGAGCAGTCCGGCCGCACCATCACGGCCCATTCCCGTCAGGATGATCCCGACCGCCTTGCGCCCTGCGAGCCGGGCGACCGACTGGAACATGACATCGACGGAAGGCCGGTGTCCGTTCACGGGTCCACCTTCGACCAGCATGCAGCGCGGCGCTGTCGGGTTGGATATCTCCATGTGACGGTCACCGCCCGGCGCCAGGTAGATGCGGCCGATCTCGAGACGGTCGCCATCTTCGGCCTCCTTGACCTGGGGAGCGCACAGCCGGTTGAGCCTTTCGGCGAAGCTCTTGGTAAAGGTGGCGGGCATGTGCTGAGTAATGACCGTCGGAGGGCAATTGGCCGGAAACTTGGTCAGCACCGCGATCAATGCCTCGACACCACCGGTCGATGCCCCGATGGCAATGATCTTGCGGGCCGGCTGGTAGTCGCTGGGCGCCGAGTAGGCCGGAGCGGCAGCGACCGGCTGCCCACCGACCACCGGCTCAGGCAAGTGGCGCTGCGAACGCGCGGCCGCCTTGACGGTCTCGGCCAGTCCCGCGAATGGCTGCGGGTCGCCGGGCAATGGCTTGCCGATGCAGTCGAAAGCGCCGATCTCGAGCGCGGCCAGGGTGGCCTCGGCGCCGCGCTGCGTCAGCGTGGACACCATGATCACCGGCATCGGCCGGAGCTTCATGATCTTGTCGAGAAACTCTATGCCGTTCATGTTCGGCATCTCGACATCGAGAGTGATCACATCGGGGTTGAGCTGCTTGATCGCCGATCGCGCTTCAAGTGCGTCGGCGGCCTCGCCCACAACCTCGATGCCCGGATCGGAACGCAGAACCGCCCTGATCAAGCTCCGCATCGTCGGAGAGTCGTCTACAACAAGTACACGGGTGCGTGCTGTCATGGTTGTCAGATCCTCCCCTTGTGCCGGTAAGTGGTGATGGCCGTGTTTTCAAAGCGGTCCTTGCCCTCGCCGGACAGACGCTCCGAGTGGCCGATATAGAGATGCCCTCCCACCGGCAGCAGGTCGGCATAGCGAACCCAGATCTTCGCCTGGGTCGGTTCATCGAAATAGATCACCACGTTGCGGCAGAAAATGACATCGAACGGACCGCGGAACGGCCATTGTGCCATCAGGTTGAGTTCCTTGAAGCTGATCAGCTGCTTGACCTGATCGCCAACCTGCCAGCGCTTTTCCGGCGTCTGGGTGAACCATTTGCTGCGCATGGCCGCATCGACGGTCTCAATGGACTGGCCATCATAGATACCCGCCTTGGCCTGGGCGATGATCTTCGGATCAATATCCGTGGCAAGGATCTTGATATCCATCGTCGCAACGTTCGGCGCCATAGCGAGCAGCGTCAGGGCAATCGAGTAGGGTTCCTGGCCATCGGAGCAGCCCGCCGACCAGATCCGGACCCGACCGCCGGCCCTGGCCCGCGTGAGAAGATCGGGAAGAACGACCGTGCGGAGATGATCGAAATGATGGTTTTCCCGGAAAAACCGGGTGAAGTTGGTGGTCAGAAAGCTCAGCATCTCGCGGCGCTCGTCCGCACCGGCGGCAGAGCCCACAAGGTCACAGTAGTCCCTGAAGCTGTTGAGCCCGATCTGGCGCAGCCTCTTGGACAGCCGCGAATAGACCAGCGACGCCTTGGTTTCGTTGAGAGCGATACCTGCATCGGAATAGATCATTCCGGCAATCTCGGCGAGATCCTTGCGGGTGAGCGGATACTCTCCCTTCACCAGGGTGTCGTCAGGCCGTCCGGATTGAAGAATTGCAGCGGCGCTCATGCGGCCTCACTTTCAAGGGTCTCAAAAAGGGCGTGGAGTTCGACAAAGCAGATCATGCGGTCATCCATCGGGATCATCCCGCGGATCAGCTCACGATCCACCGACCGGCTGACGTCCGGCGCCGGTTGTATGGAGTCAGTGGCGACAGTGAAGATGTCAGAAACTGAATCCACCAGCAGACCGATTGTCTGCTCACCGATCCGGGTGACGATAATGACATGTTCCTGCGTCGGTTCGGACGCAGCCATCCCCAGGCGCAGCGACAGGTCCATTATCGGCATCACCACGCCGCGAAGATTGATCACGCCACGCACATGGTCCGGCGAATGCGGCAGGATCGTCGCAGGTGTCCAGCTGCGGATTTCCCGCACGGATATGACTTCGACGCAAAACTCCTGATCACCAAGCGTGAAAGCGATCAACTCCAACATGTCATTATCCGAAATCCGCATATGGCCTGTCCTCCTAACCGGTCGCCGCAAGCATCATGTCAGGGCTCAGCGGCTGGCCGCGTGAAGCCGTAACGACTGCATCGACATCAAGGATGAGTGCCACCCTGCCATCGCCGAGAATGGTCGCCGCGGCGATGCCCGGAACGTTGGTGTAGTTGGCCTCGAGGCTTTTGATGACGACCTGGCGCTGTCCTTGGATGGCGTCGACCATGAGGGCTCGCTGACCGCCGCCTTCGGATTCGACCAGCAAGGCCACACCATCGACAGGGTTTGCGAGATCCGAGCGGAAGTTGAGGATGTTGCCGACGTCGACCAGCGGACAGAAGGTATCGCGGATGGCGATAAGCCGCTGGCTTGGGCCAAAGGAATGGATGTCCGACTTCTCAGGCTGAAGCGTCTCGACGATCGCCGTGAGCGGCACCACCAGGGTCTGGTTGGCAACTGTGACGACCATTCCGTCAAGAACCGCGAGCGTCAACGGAAGGCTCATGGTGAAGACCGAGCCCTTGCCAGGCTTGGAGGTGATCGAAATCCGGCCTCCGAGTGCCTGGATCGAGCGTTTGACCACATCCATGCCGACGCCACGACCGGAGATATCGGAGATTTTGTCGGCGGTCGAGAAACCGGGATGGAAGATCAGGTTGTCGATATCCTCATCGCTGAGGTTTGCATCCGCCGTGATCAAGCCGTTCTCGATGGCCTTGGCCTTAACGCGTTCACGGTTGATGCCTGCACCGTCGTCGGCGATTTCGATGACGATACGGCCGGACCGGTGTTTCGCGCTGAGACGCAGGACGCCTTCGGCATTCTTGCCGGCCTCGGTGCGCTTCTCTGGCGTTTCCAGGCCGTGGTCGACGGCGTTCCGGATCATGTGGGTCAGCGGCTCGGCGATCTTGTCGATAACCGTCTTGTCGACCTCTGTGTTTTCCCCTTCGGTGACCAGGCGGACCTGCTTGGCGGTCATGTCGGCGATTTCGCGGACGATACGTCCCATACGCTGGAACACCGGCTTGACCGGCTGAGCGCGGATGGCCATGACGCTGTCCTGGATTTCCCGGGTCAGCTGCTGCAGCTCTTCAAGGCCGAGATTGACGGCGGACGAACCGCCACTTTCATTCTCGACGACGCTCTGCGCCAGCATGGCCTGATTGATCACCAGCTCGCCAACGAGGTTGATGAGGCGATCAACGCGATCAAGGTCAACGCGGATGGTCTGCGGAGCGGCAGGAACGGCGGGAACCACGGTTTCCTTCTTCTCGGCTTCGGCCGCAATCGCCTTGGCGGCCAAGGGCAGATTCGGTGGCGCCATGGATTCGTCGCCAGCGGCCGCGGGAGCCGCAGCAGCGGGAGCGGGCGCTTCTGGAGCAGCAGCCTCTGCGGAAACCGCGGGGACATCCTCCAGCAGAGAAAGATCAAACGGCACGGCCGCCATCGGCTGGTCTCCACCCTGCGCATCCGGAGCGGCAAAAGCCTCCTCGTCGGCGCCGGCGGTGATTTCGACGGTCGAGTCCCATTCGACGAATTCGAAGACGTGGCGAACGGCTTCCTCGTCCTGATCGGTTTCAACCCGGATTAGCCAGGAGAAGTACGCACCTTCCGGATCAAGCATATCGATCGATGGAAGGTCGTCTGCCTCGCAACGAACCTGAAGATCACCGAGCTTGGCAAGCTCGCGCAGGATCAGAACCGATTCATTGCCCTTCGCATAGAGATCGGACCGCGGCTTGAAGCGGACGGTGAACACCGAGCGGCCGTCCTCGATGGCCAAATCGTCGTCGCCATCGAGAGCGTCAAAGCTGAAAGGCACCGGCTGAAAGCCACTGTCATCTGTGGGTTCGGGCGCTTCGGCAGCCGGAGCCGGCGTTTCGGCCTGCGCGGGCTCGGGGGCCGCAGCAGCGGGGGCCGGAGCCGGTGCAGCGGAGGCGCTCGGCAGAGGCTGGCCCTTGGCATAGGCTTCGAGCTCGGCAACCAGACCCGAGGTACGGGAACTTTCGACAGTGCCGCCATCGCGTGAGGCCGCCGTCAGGTCAGCCAGAACATCGGCGGAGCGAAGCATGACCTTGAGCAGGTCCTGCGAAGCTTCAAGCTTGTTGGATCGAACGCAATCAAGTGTTGTCTCAAACACGTGAGCGAAAGAGACAAGGTCATCGAGACCAAAGGCTCCTGCGCCACCCTTGATCGAATGCACGGCGCGGAAAACCGCGTTGACCGTTTCCGGATCGGTGTCGCCATCATTGAGTCGGAGCAGACCGGATTCCAGTTCAGCGAGCTGTTCCTCGCATTCCTGGAAAAAGATCTCCTTGATTTCATTCATATCCATGGGGAAGATCCTGTCAGGCGGTTACACGCTCAATGGCTGCGATCAGCTTGGATGGGTCAAAAGGCTTGACAATCCAACCGGTTGCTCCTGCTTCACGAGCGCGGTTCTTCTTTTCCGCGTCGCTTTCCGTGGTCAAGACCAAGATCGGAATTGCCCGGTAACGGTCGTTCTGCCGTACGCCTTCGATAAAACCGAAACCATCAAGACGCGGCATGTTGATGTCGGTGACGATGACATCCGGGTTGGATTCCTCGAGTACCTCGAGACCTTCAACACCATCTTCCGCCTGCACAATGTCAAAGCCTGCATTGTTCAGGGTCACCAGCAACATGTTGCGGATGGTTCGCGAGTCGTCGACCGTGAGAACCTTCTTTTTCATTTCAGCATCTCCTTTGGAAGCAGGGCTTCATCCGAAATTCCTAGTAATTGCAGCGTCTTGACGAAGACTTCCGAGGCCGGTTCGACCTTGAAGTGCTGGTCTTCGGCACGCCAGCTCTTTGCCGCTGCAAGCAGCACCTGGATGCACTGGGCGCCGACGCGGTTGACGTCGGACGCGTCGATATCGATGTCCTCACCCTTGTGTGCGAGCACCTGTTCGTGCAGCCGGCTGGCTGCGTTGAGGTCGAGGACCTCAGGCAGTTTCAAAACTTTCGGTGATGTACCGTCAGACGACATGTCGACTATCCTCGCTGGTGAATGGGCGTGCGCTGTTGGACGCGATCTGTTCATGAATCAGGCTCATCGCGCGAGCCTCCGCTGTGACGGCTGGTCATTCTCGGCCGGGCCGGCTGTCCGCTGGGCGGACAGATCGATGCTCTGGAAACCGGCATGACGCTCCTGGCGGTGCCGCCGGATCTGCTCTCCAAGTTCGGAAATGACAAGTTTGAGGTCGGCGCCCTTCTCGGCCGCGCCGACAAAACGCGCATTGCCGGACCCGATCAGACCGGTGATCTCGCCGAGAGAAGCGGCCGAACCGCCAATGTGACCGGCCTCCGCCTGTGCCTGGGTGCCAACGCCTGCAACAGCTTCCGAAATGCCGCCGACCTGCTCAACCAGTCCGGAAATGGCAGAACGGGTCTGGTCAACCAGTTCGACGCCACGGCCGACATGGGATTTTGCGTCGGACACCAGTTCCTTGATTTCATTGGCAGCACCGGCAGATCTCTGCGCGAGTGCACGTACTTCGGAGGCAACCACGGCAAAGCCTCGGCCGGCATCACCGGCCCGTGCCGCCTCGATGCCGGCATTGAGCGCCAGCAAGTTGGTCTGAAAAGCGATTTCCTCGATCACCGAGATGATCTTGCCGATCTGTTCGGCGGAATTCTCGACACCCGCCATGGCGTCGATAGCATCAGCAACCACACGGTCGCCGGCTTCTGCACTCTTGCGGGCCTGGGAAATCAGGATTTCGGCTTTCAGGGCGATCTCGGCGGTTTGTTTAATTCGTCCGGCGATCTCGGAGAGGGTGTCGTGCTCTTCGCTGACCGAGGCACCCTGGCGTTCGATCTCGAGACGAACAGCCTCGATGTCGTCGCTCAACCTTACGGCAAGCTGCTCTGCTTCGGCGAGGCTCGCGGCGGATCCGGTCACAAGATCCTCAAGCCGGCTGACGGCGCGATTGAAATTGTCGGCAGCCTGCTGGTGCTGTTCTATCTCCAGAGGGGCGACGCGCACCGAAAGATCGCCTTCGGCGAGGCGTGCAAGTGCTGCTCCGAGCGTGGATTCGACAAGGCTACGCTCGTTTGCGATGTCCGTCTCGCGCTGCCGGGCAGATGAGCGTGTTTGCTCGCCAAGCCGGTGGGTTACCTGCACATCGATATCGATGAGGGCTGCCTTGACGACATCGACGAGACGATCGGCCAGAAGGTTGCGCTCGGACTGGCGCGAAAAGCTCTTGAACAGGCCGGTACGGCTTTCATCGACAAGCCGGCGGATCACCCGTTCCAGGACCAGGGCGTGGCCGCCGATCGACCAGCCTGCATCCAGGCCGATGCGCTGGCGCACCTCGCCCAGAATAACTGACCTGTCCGCATACAAACCATCGAAACGGCCATCGGCGAGGATCGACCAGTGGGCCACTTCGAGTTCCTCGAGCCGGTCGATCTGGCGGGGGGATGAGAAAAGCGAAGCGATTTCAGGTGTGTTCTGGAGCCGTTCAAAGAATGCGGAAAGGGCGACGCGGGCCTCTGCCTCGATCATCGGCCGGATTTCGCGCAGGCGATCACCGCTCTGCTGATCAAGCCGGGTCAGCGCAATCCGCGCGCGCAGGCCGTCAGCAGCCGCTGCATCCCTCACCCTTGCTTGAACCTGCCCCACGCGTTTAACCCCAAAATCCGGCATGCCGCCGAAAACATCAAATCGGGCTTTTTTGCTGCGTTTCCGGTGTCACAGACGCCGCTGTCCCTGTCACACTCGTGACAGTACACAGCCGGTGTCTTGGATACCGTGCGCCGCTTGGCCCATGAGAAACTGGAAATCCGGATCTGACCGGAACCTTCGAGCGGCTTCATGCCTTTGTGGGAAGCGGTGCCATCGCACCAACCACAATCCGTAGGTTAGATTGTTTTTTACGTATTAATCCTTGCCCGAAGGTTAACGCCGTTTACCAGTGTTAATCATGTTTTGCTCCAATTCCGTTTCGGACTTGACGAACTCGGGTCCGCCGGAGGCCACACTTGTTGACCTGTTGCAAGCTTCGGGCAAGTTGCAGCGGATAGTTACTGTCCTGTCGATGACAATGATGTCAGTTGGGAACGAGCAATGATTGTTCTAGGAATAGGCGCCGCCGCAATCGCGCTGATCACTCTCGCAAGCTTTTCACTTCTTCTTCGCACGACAGAAACACGTCGTCGGGTCGAACGTATTTTCTGACCCGGAAACACCAAAACGGTGGCGCGACTGTGCGTGTGTGAGCCTGTCCGCTGACAACATGCTCAAGAGCTAACTATTTAATCATTGACTGCAAGATCTTGCAGTCAATGCGGACCGCTGTCGCCGTCTGACTGCTGTGTCTGCAACTGTTTCCGACATCGGCAGCCCCACCGGTACCGTCAGAATCAAGTGGTGCCCGGCCTTCTACAGGCCGATGATGTGATTGTCCCAGGCCCGATCATGGGTTGCATTGCCAAAGCTGCCGGCCTCACTGGAGCTGACAAAGCCATCGCGCCGGGCCTGAACTCCGCATGTCCCGGGTTTCATGTCGATCTCGAGCGCCTTGCCGGTGAGGGTATCGAGCGTGACCACGACGCCGCTCTTGGGTGATGTGACAGCGAGCGTCACACCATCATTGCCAATGGCGACGGAGCCTGCATACTTGCCAAGGGCTGCGGCGGCGGCACCATCGAGTTCGACCATCGAAAGCCCCTTGTCCTGATCCAGGCAGGCGAGAACAGGAACATCGTCGAGGAGGTCGCCTTCGTACTGGCCGCCGATCCAGACCTGGCTGCGGGCGTCCACCGCCATATGCCGAAGCGACAGGCGGTGGAGCCGCGATGCCAGGACGTGGAACGAAAGCAGCGAGCCGGTTGCAATGTCGATCAGCACGACCGACGGCGCCATGGTCGGAAGGTTGAGCTTCTGACGCCCCTGGTCCGGGTGGGTGCGGATACCGCCATTGGCAACACACAGGGTCTTCCCGTCAGGCATCAGAACGATCTCGTGCGGACCGATGCCGCCGGTGGCGAATTCACCGAGCCGCTTGAAGCCATCGGTGCCATCGTAGATGCCAATGACACCATCACCTGTTTCATAGGCGTTCTCGGCCGCATAGAGCAGACGGCCGTCAGCGGAAAAAACACCATGGCCATAGAAGTGCCGGTTGTGCGGCGTATGAAACAGCTGAGGTTCGGCGGCCTTCCATCGGTCAAGCGCAAGTGCGAAATTGCCTGGACGCCGGGCGAAAGCCACCAGCCACCTGGCATTCGGGCGGGCTGCAAAACCATGCCCGCGGCCGGGCAATGGATGGCTTGAGACAATCGCATCGTCGCCGTCCAGGATCGAAATTCCGTAGCCGCCCTGGCGATCCTTGTAGGCGGCGGCGAACAGGACCTCGGCTGCGCGCAGTTTTTCCGCGTTGGCGGGCGTGAGACCGCCCAGCCAGGCGAGCCCCGCGCCCGCGAGAAACGCACGCCTTTCCAGAAGAAGAGGTTTCAATCGCCGTCTCCGAAGGAAAAACCGACAGCAAGACCACCCGCCTGGGCGAATTCCTGATCCAGGCGATCGATGATGATCCTGATGGCGTAATCGAGATAAACCAGCTTGTCGCGGGTCTGCGGTTCTCCAAGTAGTGCCGCCACGGGAGCATCAAGGCTGCTCGCTGTGCGAACGGCCTGGTCGAACTCAAAGCGTATCGTGTCCGCAAGCCTTGGCGCGCTCTGCTGTGAGACGATTTCAATGCCGCTTAGATTGAACATCGCCTCGAGACCATCGAGGTTGGCGCGGATTGACGCCATCGTCATTCCGGACCGCCAGAAAAGCGCCGATTTGGGCCTGTCCCGGTTGGCGTCTTCGCGGTCGAGGAAAGCATTGATGCGGGTGTCACGGATGGCTTCAAGCCCGTGAATCATCTGGCCGAGCAGCAGGTTGAGAGCTTCAGCATCGGTTCTGAACAGGGGATTTGACGCCGCAGGTGCAAGAAACGCCGCTGTCAACTCGCCTCCATCCCGCCATCCGTCGATGAGCTCCCGGGACAGATTGACCAGATTGCCGGCGGCAGCACGGGCAAAGGCACAGCGGTGCGATGCTTCCGCACCGGCCAGTTGGTCGCTGCCGCTGCCAAAAAGAATGAATTCGAGAGCGCCCAATCCCTGCATGGCGACGCTCTGAGAGGAGAGTGTCTCTACCTTAATAACGCTTTCGTTCCGGGACGCGATGGCTGCCTGGACCTGTTTGCGCCCGGTGCCCTTGCGGTCCGGGAAAAACAGGATGCGCTCAAGCCGGTTTTCGGACATCACCGGGCCGATTCTGAGCCATTCCATCCGGGACCAGCGATCAACCGTGGCACGAAAGCCCGAACGCGCCGCCTCCAGGTGCTCGCCTGACGGGGTTGCGCACAGTTCCGCGAGGGACGTCTCCAGGTCAGAGGCAGCGATGTTGACTTCGTCGTAACCGGGCCGGATGTAGCTGACCAGCATCCGTTCCAGTACGGGCCCGATCGGCGGAAGCGCCGCTTCCTGCTCCGACCGGGCGCCGGAAGCGGCGACGATCAGCGCCACCAGACAGATCAGGATACGGTTCATCACAGGCTTTCAAGGAACTCGAGGAGATTGTCGCGTTCGGACCGTTCCAGTGCGGCGAAGCCATCGCGGGCGGTCTCGGCCTCACCGCCGTGCCAGAGAATGGCCTCGGTCAGATTGCGTGCGCGGCCATCGTGCAGGAAGAAGGTATGGCCGTTTACAACCCTGGTCAATCCGGTACCCCAGAGTGGCGGTGTGCGCCATTCACGGCCATTGGCCACGCCAACCTGCTGGCCGTCGGCAAGGCCTTCACCCATGTCATGCAGCAGGAAATCGGAATAGGGCCAGATCAGCTGGAACCGATGCGCCTCGGTCTCAGCGGCGCGGGAGGTGACGTATTTGGGGACGTGACAGGAGGTGCAGCCAAGATCGTAGAACAACTGTTTGCCCGCCAATACACCGGCATCGTCAACCAGGCGGCGTGCCGGCACGGCGAGATTTTGCGAATAGAACGTGACCAGATCCAGCACCGGATCAGGAGCTTCGGTGTCACCGAGATCAGCCTGGACACCGATGGGCAATGCAAGGCATTCGGCCTGGCCTGCCGTGCAGTCGCCATGACCCGATGGGACATCGGGAGTGGAAATGCCAATGTCGCCTGAAAACGCGCCGGCGGTCTGCTGGCGCACCGTGGCATTCTGGGCCTTCCAGCCGAAGCGTCCAATGGCGAGCCTTCCGCTGGCGGGGTCGCGGGCCAGCGCGACGCGGCCGGAAATGCCGTCACCATCATCGTCATCCGGGTCGGCGTTGGCGAGAATGTCAGCCGGGTGAATGGCCTCGATCAGGCCCATGCCGGTCATCGGCGGAGTCATCCGCGGCGAAAGCGTCGTTTCCGGATCCAGCGGTCCGAAGCCAAGATCGGCAACGCTGTAGCTTGGCTTGCGAAGCGAGATCAGGGTGCCGTCGCCGAGTTCGAACGGCTGCTCCCGGTACTCGATCACCATCCGGCCCTCGGCCTTGAGGCCAGGCACCGCAAGGTCCTGAAGCTGCCCTCCATAGACCGGATCAGGCAACGACGCGGTCACGTATGTCTCAAGAGCCTGCCGCTCCTCGTCGTTCCGGGCCGGCCGGGCCAGCCGCAGGAACATGGAAGTTGCGTCCGCAGCCGCTTCGGGCGGATGGCCGCGGCCATCCTTGATGTGGCAGCTCTGGCAGGCCCGGGCATTGAAGAGCGGCCCCAAGCCGTCCGAAGCCAGGGTCGAGGAAGGAGACGACACCCAGAGCTTGCGGAACAGCGCATTGCCGAGCTTGAATGTTTGTTCCTGCTTGAAACTCAGGTTGGTGTTGAAATGCGACAGGGCATCGCGATTGACCAGCTTGGTGGACGTACCGGCACCGCCCTGCATACGCTCGAACTTTTCCGCGGCATCGAAGCTGGTGGCAGGCTTGACGACGCGCTCGACCCGTTTGCGATCGGTTTGGGTGAGGTCGTCGCGGTTGTGGGGCAGATCCGTGAGACGGTCGGCATAGGCCGGTAAAAGACCGGCAAGTACAATGGCCGCGACCGCAGTACCCGGCACTGCGAGAGAGAATGCGCGGGCCCCGGACTTGATGATTTTACGTAATGAAAAGTGCTCGGTCATACAGCGCCACGCAGATATGGTCTTGCAGGCACATAAATTCTGAAGTCGGCGATCATAATCAATCCCGCGCAGAGCCCCCAAAAGGGCCCTTGTGTATTGCTAATAGCTACTCCGCATCCGCAGATGCGGCATTCAGCAGACCGTATTTTTCCTCTCCGAGACGCGAAAGAAGCTCGAGCTGGGTCTCGAGGAAATCTATGTGACCCTCTTCATCGGCGATCAGCTCTTCAAACAGGTTCTTGCTGACATAGTCGCCTTCCTGCTCGCAGATATCGCGTGACTTTGTGTAGGCCTTCCAGGCGTCCTGCTCGCCGGCCAGATCACATTCCAGCACTTCCCTGATGGTCTGTCCGATCCTCAGCGGCGCCACGGTCTGCAGGTTGGGGAACCCATCGAGAAAGATGATCCGCTCGACAAGCTTGTCGGCATGCTGCATTTCCTCGATGCTTTCCGCACGTTCCTTGGCGGCAAGCTTGGCGTAGCCCCAGTCTTCCAGCAGCCGGTAGTGCAACCAGTACTGGTTGACCGCACCGAGTTCGAGGAACAGGGCCTCGTTCAGGCACTCAACGACTTTTTTGCTCTTTTTCATCAACAGTCCATGTCCTTGTGGTTAAAACGCCTCGCATTTTGCACCATCAGGTCAATTGTGGCGACGGCCTTTTGGAAGCCACTCTTCTTTTTGCATTCTCCATGCGGACACGCTGGTCGGCGATGCGTGCGAGCAGATCCACCACCTTCGGCGCAGGGCTGTTCATCAACGAATGGTAGCGTTCGGTTGTCTCGACGATAATATCAATCACACCGGGAAAGCAACCACAGCACTTGCCACGTGCGCTGACGGCCTGGAACACCTTTCCGGGGGTGATCAATTGCCACTCATCCTGGTCGAGAAACTCAATGATGACCTGCTCGATGTCCTTCCGGGTAACGATGTTGCAACTGCAAACGATCATGGCGCCTCACTCACTGAAATACGGCATCGGGACTGTCGAGGCTGTCAGACCCCTCCAGTTCGACAGCGCCGAGATCCAGCGCGGCAATAGCGCGCTCGATCGAGCGGGTCTGGGTGATCAGGCCGTCGATAGCGGCCTGGACTGCAGCGTTGCCCTCATCATTTCCAACGGCAATCATCTGGTCATAGGCCTCGACGGCTTCGGCACGCGCCGCCATGGCTTGCATCGCGGCAACGGTGGCATCGAGATCGGCCGAAAGTTCCCGAGCGATGGCAGGATCCTTTTCAACCAGCAGATCGGCGAGCGAAGGGCCGCTGATGACGGAGCCGTCCGGCCTGGTGTAGTTTCCGGTGTAGGCCGAGCGAATGCCGACCGCATCATAGAGATGCGAATTGTGGGTGTTGTCGGAGAAACAATCGTGCTCCTCCTCGGGATCCCCGAGCAGGAGACCGAGCTTCATGCGTTCACCAGCCAACTCGCCGTAGGACAGCGACCCCATGCCGGTGAGGATTGTCGACAGGCCGCCAGCCACGCCCCGCTCCGTGACAGCGATGCGCGCAGGGCCGCCGGCTTTCCAGTTGGCTGCCATCTCTTCAAGATCGGCGACCAGCAGATCGCTTGCAGCACCGAGGTAATCCCGGCGGCGGTCGCAATTGCCATTGGTGCAGTTTTCGAGGCTGTAGTCGCTGGCAGGACGGGTGCCGGCACCCGGACCATTGCCATTGAGGTCCTGCCCCCAGAGCATGAATTCGATCGCATGGTAGCCGGAAGCGACATTGGCCTCGATGCCGCCCGCTTCCTGCAGTGTCTCGGCGATAAGCGCGGGAGTGATCACGCCCGCATCGACAGTCCGGCCATTGATCTCGATGGAAGGATTGGCGACCACATTCGCTGTGAAGAGCGAGTTCTCGTCGCTCTCCGAACCGTAGCTCACATCGACATAGTCGATCAGCCCCTCATCGAGCGGCCAGGCGTTGACCCGCCCTTCCCAGTCATCAACAATCGGGTTGCCGAAACGGTAAACCTCGGTCTGCTGGTAGGGGACGCGGGCCGCACGCCAGGCGGCGCGGGCGGACTCAAGCGTATCTTCCGCCGGTTTTGCCAGAAACGCCTCGATGGCAGCATCAAGCGCCTTCGCGCCGGCCAGAGCATCATCGAACTTGGCTTCGGCGACATCGACATAATGGGCGATGACCGCCTCGGGGCTGACATCGGCAGCCGCAACAGGACTGAGGCTGGTCGAAGCGGCAAGGCCAAGAACAAGGAGGTGGGCTATGCGTATCATGGTCATGTCCGTCTCTGCTTTCGTCAGTGAAGCGATCCGCTCGCCGGAGATCCGGAAAACACGGATCTCATGTCGATATCGGCGATCGCACTCAACGGGATCGGCGCAAGCCTCTGGCTGTGACCGAACAGGATCCCCGCATAGGCACTCGCGCGTTCGATGACCTCGATACATGTATCCGAACAGGTGAGCAGCCTGGCTGACTGGACCAGCAGATCCTCATCACCATGCTGCGCGCCCGACACCATGCCCAGGACAAGGCATTCGTCGCGGCACAGATGCCCGGCGCCCGGCTTGTAGAAACGCAACGGGCAGGTGGCGCAGGCGCCCAGCTGCCTGATCAGTTCAGCCATTGCATCAAGCGCAACCTGGCCATCGATTGGGCCGAGCGCACGCGCATGAGCGGCCCAGGCGGCGTCCCAGTAGCGCTGATCAGAATGGGCAAGCCCGGCCACCCAGTTGCGATAGCCATTGACCACTAGGTTTTCCGGTTGCTGGCGCAGATAGGCTGCGGCTGGGCACTCTGCCAAATCTTCGTGTTCCATCGACGCCATTTCATCCTCACGGATCTAAATATGAGTGTTTCGGTAATGTATAATGAAAGTAGAGTCAAACAGTATAGTTTAGAATGAATCCAAACTGTTAGCAGATGCATGGCTCTCCGATATCGAAGCACCGTCACGGCGCACGCATCCGGCCAAGCCCTTCCCAGCCAGCGTAAAATTCCGGTCGCGCATTGCCGATCGCAGATCCGCGCCTAGGTTCACCTCAACGCCGCATGCGACTGTACGCAGGACGGGGCGCCGAGGACATGAGACATGGCTGAACCCAGACGCCCTTCGATAGCCCTTATCATCGGCAGCGGCCCCAGCGCCCCATCGACCCGGCACTGGCCGAAACCGTCCAACATGAAGATCGTTGCCATCAACAATGCCTGGCAGGCGCGACCGGATTGGGATTGCCTGGTGCATGCCGGTGATTTCCCGGTCGCCCGCAGGCCGGACCGGTTGATGCCCGGACAATCGGTGCACAGCCATGAGAGCTATGTTCCCGCCCAGAACCGGTTTGGCGGCTTCGTCTATGGCGGCGGCACAATGGCGTTTACCGCCGGGTACTGGGCGCTGGACACGCTCCGGCCAGACATTCTTGCCTATTTCGCCTGCGACATGACCTATTCCGGCAAGGTGACGCATTTCTACGGACAAGGCACCGCGGATCCGCTGCGCGCCGACGTCACGTTGCAATCGCTGGAAGCCAAGTCAGCCCGGCTTATGGCCCTTGCCGGACGGCAGGGATGCGCCTGCGTCAACCTCTCCAGTGAGCCGGTTAGCCGGTTGCTGTTCCCGCGGATCCGGTTTGACGAACTGGACAAGCCGGCAGAACCGGTACAGACCGATGCCGCTGCAATGGAGGCCGCGCTGCTTGAGGAAACCCGGCTTGGCTACATGGTCGAAGACGGGGAGTACTGGCACCACGCTGAACGGTTTGACGCATCGGCGCTGTCCAGGATCGACGACATGTGGTTGCGGGTGTGTCAGCCCGCACAAAGGCAAAAGCGCTTCGCCTAGCCCGACAGCGCACGGAGCTTTTGGGCAAGTACCAAAGGCTGACCGGCCCGAAGTCCGTCGCGGCGCGGGTCAGGCAAGCCTGCTTCGCAGCTCTGTCTTGAGCACTTTGCCATAATTGTTCTTCGGCAAGGCCGTTTCGAAGACATAGGCCTTGGGACGTTTGAAACCGGCGATGAGCGAACGGCAATGGGCGTCGAGTTCGGCGGCGGCAGGCGTCTCGTCACCGGATGCCACAATGAAAGCGACGACCTCCTCGCCCCATTCGGAGCTGGGCCGGCCGACCACGGAAACCTCCGCCACGGCGGGGTGGGTCAGCAAGGCCTCCTCGACCTCGCGCGGGTAGATATTGGTGCCGCCCGAAATGATGACATCCTTGGAGCGGTCACGCAGGGTGAGATAGCCATCTTTATCGAGCGAACCCATGTCGCCGGTCCACAGCCAGCCGTTCCTGATGCTCTGGGCGGTGGCCTCGGGGTTTTTCCAGTATCCCTTCATCACCGGCGCACCGGCGGCGACGATCTCGCCGATCTCGCCCACAGGCATGTCCTCGCCATCCTCGCCGACCACCCGGACCGAGACGCAGGATTGCGCGGTGCCGACCGACGCCAGACGTTCGCGCCATCGCGGATGTTCGCGGTCCATGACATCGTCGCGTGACAGCGAGGTCAGGGTCATCGGGCATTCGCCCTGACCGTAGATCTGAACGAAACGGGCGCCGAACTGTGCCGTCGCCGCCTCGATGTCGGCGAGATACATCGGGCCGCCGCCATAGACGATGGTGCGCACCCCCTGCCCCGCATACCCGGATTGCCGAGCCGCCGCGAGCCAGCGGCTGATCATCGTCGGGGCCGCAAACATGGTGACGTTGCCGAGACGTGGCGCAAGGGCCGAGAGTTCGTGTGCGTCAAACCCGCCGGACGCCGGAATGACATGGCGGCTGCCACGCAGCACGTGCATGAAATTGTACAGACCCGCGCCATGCGACAGCGGCGCGGCATAGACCGCCGCGTCTTCCGGCAAAACGCCATCGACATCGACGAAATAGGCATAGGTCATGGCATGCAGATTGGCGTTGGTCAGCATCACGCCCTTGGGCTTTCCGGTCGTCCCGGACGTGTAGAACAACCAGGCCAGGTCATCTGCCGCGCGGGGCTCCGGTTCGGCAAGCGCGGCAATCTCGGCGTCTGAAGCCGGGTCGGACGCCAGATCGTGGATCGCGCATCTGGCAGGCAGCAAGCCGGAGAGCTCATCATTGCCGGAGACAAACAGCACCTTGGCTCCGGAATCCTCAGCAATGAAGGCTGCTTCGCGCGGATGCAGCTTGGCATTGATGGGCACGGCTGCGGCACCGCAGAACCAGATGCCATAGAGCACCTCGAGATAGACCGGGCTGTTCTTCATGAAGACGGCAACGCGGTCGCCGGGCTCGACCTGGTGCCGGGCGCGCAGAAAAGCGCCGATGCGCGCGGCACTGGCTGCAAATCCGGCATAGGTTGCGACCAGATCCTCACCCGAAAACAGTGCCGGTGCATCAGGCTGCCTTCTGGCCGTGCGGACAAGCCATTCTGCTGGATTCATACCTTGCCTCCCCCGAAGCGGTCATCGCTTGCCACTGCGCCAAGCAGCGCATGGCCGCTTGACCGGCCCTCCGCGATTGCACCAGAAAAGCCCGGCTTGTGCCAAGCCCCAAATTCACCTTCCGGCAATCGCTCCACCGGGAAAGCAGCAAAGGAACGTGCCCGCACGCAACACCCTTGATATCGGTCAAGGCATTCCGGTCGATCAGGGCCTAGCCTGCAGTCGAGAGGATGACCTGACCTCATGCGAAAAAACAACGTTCACGCCATTGCAAAGCAGCCGGCTCGCGGAGAGCTCAAAACAGCTGCCCGGGCAAAGCTTTCCAGTGCAGCAAACGCCCACGCCGAACACCCCTATGCCGGCCTCGACCAGGCGTTGCGTGGTGCCGTTGCGCGGATGACGGGCGGCGTATCCCCCTTCGCGCTTGTGGAGACCTGGACCGACTGGGCCCTGCATCTGGCGCGGGCACCGGGACGGCAACTGGAACTGGCCGAGCATGCCAGGAACAATACACTGAAACTGGCAGAGTTTGCCGCAAAGTCGCTCCCGGAGACGGCCCGGAAGGCGCCTTTTTCTCCCAAGGTCTATGATCACCGGTTTGCGGACCCGGGCTGGCAGGGGTTGCCCTTCAGCCTCTGGCAACAGGCCTTCCTTGCGACGCAGGACTGGTGGGATCATGCCACCGACGACATGCGCGGCCTGCGCAAGCAGGATTCGGACCGGACACGGTTTCTGGTTCGGCAATTGCTCGACACGGTGTCGCCATCGAATTTTCCCTGGCTCAATCCAGAGATCCTGGCCGAAACGGCCAGGACAGGCGGCCGCAACCTGGCTGAGGGCATGGTGCACGCCACCGATGACTGGCTGCATACGTTGAGCCAGGCGCATACCCCACCACCCGAAGGCTACAAGATCGGCAAGGACATTGCCTGCACACCGGGTCAGGTGGTTTACCGGAACGACATTTTCGAACTGCTGCAATACACCCCGCAAACCAGCAAGGTGCAGGCTGAGCCGGTGCTGATCGTGCCTGCCTGGATCATGAAATACTACATTCTCGATCTCTCTCCGCACAATTCGCTGATCAATTACCTGGTGGGCCAGGGTTTCACCGTCTTTGCCATCTCGTGGTGCAATCCGACCGCCGATCAGCGCGAGCTGTCGCTCGAAGACTACAGAAAGCGAGGGGTAATGGCTGCGCTCGACGCGATCACGGCAATCGTGCCGGGCCGGAAGATCCACGCCAACGGCTATTGCCTGGGCGGAACGATGCTGGCGATCGCGGCCGCGACCATGGCCCGGGACGGCGATGACCGGCTGGCGAGCGTCACCCTGATGGCGGCGCAGGTGGATTTCTCCGAGGCCGGCGAACTGCTGTTGTTTCTGGACGAGAGCCAGGTTGCCTTTCTCGAGGACATGATGTGGACCCAGGGCTATCTGGACCGGCCGCAGATGGCGCGCGCTTTTGCCTCGATCAGGGCTGAAGACCTGATCTACACCCGCGCGGTGCAGCGCTACTTTCTTGGGAAGGATGACCTGCCAACCGATATCGGGGTCTGGAACACCGACACGACCCGGATGCCTGCAAGAATGCATTCGGAGTACCTCAGGGGCCTGTTTCTGGAAAACCGGCTCTCTGCAGGACGGTTCGCGGTCGAGGGGCGGGTGATCGCTCTCAAGGATATCGCCGCACCGATGTTTGTGGTCGGCACCGAAACGGACCACATCGCGCCATGGAAATCGGTCTACAAGACGCGGCTGTTTACGGACACCGATCTGACCTTCGTGCTGACCAAGTCAGGCCACAATGGCGGTATACTTTCGGAACCGGGACACCCGAACCGTCACTACAGGATCGGTCACAGGGCACAAGGCGCACTTTATGTCGATCCGGACAGCTGGTTTGCCCAAACCGAACCAACCGACGGGTCCTGGTGGCCCGCGTGGACCGAATGGCTGAGCGCGAACTGCAGCGGCAAGGTGGCGCCGCCATCAATTGGCACGCCCGAGCGGGGCTATTCGCCGCTTGACGCGGCGCCGGGACGCTACATTCACCAGACTTGAAGCGCCAGTGTATTGTCGTCAGGCTGCACAACCGTGCCGTGCCGATAGCCGCTTGGGGACCGGTGAACGGGCCTTAGCGCGTGTGCCGACTACCGCCATTCCCCCAAAAATCTCATAGAAAAATTAGCCGTTTGTTATTCCAATAGAAGATATCTCTTAATTACCGATTGTTCATGCAGTAGCCGTCGGCCGGTCTTCGGGAAAGGCCGGATCCGGAGAGGTCAGCGATGCCGATGCTCGATCTCGTCTCCTTCGCGCGGATTAGCAGCAGGCACAATGATGGCATTTCCGATCCCCCCGAACGAGCATCAGAGGTTGGCAGCGCTCCACCGGTTGAAAATACTCAACACGGAATGCACTCCGGAATTCGATGCAGTCGTCAACATGGCCATCGCCATGTTCGACGCTCCGATAGCATTGATCTCTTTCGTCGACCGGAATGCGCAATGGTTCAAGGCAAAACAGGGGATCGAACTTGCCTCGACCAAGCGCAGTGACGCGTTTTGCAGCCACACGATCATGCAAGAGGGCGTGTTGGTGGTGGAAGATGCGACCAAGGACCAAAGGTTCTGCAACAATGACCTGGTGACCGCCGCTCCGCACATCCGCTTCTATGCCGGAATTCCGGTTTCGTCGGATGGTGAAACGCATGTGGCAACCCTGTGCGTCATCGATACCAAACCCAGAACATTCTCGGATGAACAGCAAAGAATGCTGATCGAGTTGCGCAACATCGTGGCGGGCCTGATCCAAGCGCATGCGATCGCCAACGAAGCAAAAAGCTCCGAGCGCAATGCACGCCAGCGGCGCAAGCTGCTCTCCCAGGTCGAGCGTATGTCAAAAATCGGCGCCTGGTCACTTGATACGCAAAGGCTGGTCACCGAATGGTCGCCGCAGGTTTATGTCATTCACGAATATGACGGAACCGAGCCGCCCAGTCTTGAGCAGGCCATCAGTTTTTATCCCGAGCACGAACGGGGACGACTGACGCAGAAGATCAACATGTGCATCGAGTATGGCGTTCCCTATGAAATCGAGTGCGATTTCATCACCGCGAAGGGCAACCAGCGCCGTGTGCGCTCAAGCGGGGAGATCGAACATGGCGAGGACGGCACCAAGTTTCTGATCGGCATCGTCAAGGACATTACCGAGCAATCGCAGCAGGAGGAGAAACTGTGGCGCGCGGCGCATCTCGACAGCCTCACCGGCATTGCCAACCGTCACTCCTTCCATGCCGAAATGCAGGAGCGGATCAGAGCCCGCAAGTGTGACAGCACTGAACTGGCTCTGCTGATGATCGATCTTGATGATTTCAAGGACATCAATGACAGTCTGGGCCATGTTGCCGGGGATGTGGTGCTGCGCACAGTCGCCGAGCGGATCTCCGAAACGATCTCGCACAATGCCTTTTGCGCGCGGTTGGGGGGTGACGAGTTTGCGGTCGTGCTCAGCAGCACACCCGGACGCGGTGCCGCAGACGAAATCGGCGCCAAGCTGCTTGAAGAGATCAACCGGCCAATCAGGTTTGACAGGCACGACATTCGCGTCGGTGCTTCGATCGGGATTGCCGTCTCCACCTCGGGCAGCGAGGACGATCTTTTCGTCAGGTCAGATCTCGCGCTTTATCACGTCAAGCAGAATGGGCGTGGCGCCGCTGTGACATACACACCGGACATCACTGTCGCCTTTGAAGCCAAGAAACGCGCTGTCCTGATGATCAAGAGCGCGATCTCGGACGGGCGGCTCGAACCTCACTACCAGCCGATCATCGACCTGAAGTCACAGAAACTGCGTGGTGTTGAAGCCCTGGTCCGGGTCCGCAACACGGATGGCACCTTGTCGGGACCTGCGGATTTCTGGCCAGCGTTGGGGGAACCTCAGTGCAGCCGCGAAATCGATGAAGTGATGCTCGAGCTTGCATTGCGGGATTTTTCACTGTGGAAGCTGTGCGGACTGGGTATCGAATTTGTCAGTGTCAATGCCTCGACCTCCTGCATTCGCTCCAGCAGCTATGCCGACCGGGTGCTGAGCAAGCTTGATGAATATGGATTAGACCCGAGCGAACTGAAGATCGAGGTCGTCGAAAGCGTATTTCTCGGCAGTGAAAGCAACGATGTCCGCGCCGTACTTGAGCGGCTTTCGGCGGAGGGTGTGCGGATCGCACTCGACGACTTCGGAACCGGCTATGCATCACTGAGCCATCTGCGGGATTACCCGATCAACTGCATCAAGATCGACAAGTCGTTCGTCTCAGGTCTCGGACAGAACGGCAGCAACACGGCCATCGTCCAGGCCCTCATCGGACTTGGGCGTTCGATGAAACTCGAGGTGATTACCGAAGGCATCGAAACCCAGGGCCAGCTTGACTTCGTCTCCGCATTGGGGAGCGATTTCGGACAGGGTTACCTGCTTGCCAGGCCGATGGATGCGCAAGCACTTGCGCAATATGCAACCGCATCGCCTTTGCCGCATCCTGCTCGGGATGAGCGCGCACTCACGGCAAACGCTTAAGCTACCGATGTGCAGGTTCCAGTATTGGCAGCGGGCGGCCGCTGCAGAAAGGGCCGGGGCTGACAGCCCCGGCCCTTTCCTTCCTGTCTGTTCCGGGCGCCTGAAGGCGCCTGGAGAGCTTACTGCCAGCTCTTGATCAGCTCGTCGTAAGAGACGGTCTGGGGTGTCTCATCCTCGTTTTCGAGCTTCGGATAAGGTGCACCCGGCTGTTCCAGCCAGTAGGACGCGTCCTGCGGCTCGTTCATCTTCGGACCGATGTCGCCCTGAACGCCTGCGCGTTCCAGGCGTTCCATGACCTTTTCCTGCGCTTCGCAGAGGCTGTCGAGCGCTTCCTGAGCGGTCTTTGCACCGGACATCGCATCACCGATGTTCTGCCACCACAGCTGAGCCAGCTTCGGATAGTCAGGGACGTTGGTGCCGGTCGGGGACCACTGGACGCGCGCAGGCGAACGGTAGAACTCGATCAGGCCGCCAAGCTTGTCGGCACGCTCGGTGAAGTGATCCGAGTTGATGGTGGACTCACGGATGAAGGTGAGACCGACATCGGACTTCTTCAGGTCGACGGTCTTGGAGGTGACGAACTGTGCGTAGAGCCAGGCGGCCTTGGCACGATCGACCGGGGTCGACTTCATCAGCGTCCACGAACCTGCGTCCTGATAGCCGACCTTCTGGCCTTCCTTCCAGTAAACGCCATGCGGCGAAGGTGCCATGCGCCACTTCGGCGTGCCATCTTCGTTCATGACCGGAAGGCCCGGCTCGACGGTTGCCGCGGTAAAGGCGGTATACCAGAACATCTGCTGGGCAACGTTGCCCTGGGCAGGGATCGGGCCGGCTTCACCGAAGGTCATGCCTGCTGCTTCCGGCGGGGAGTAGTTCTTCAGCCAGTCGATGGCCTTCTCAACAGCGTAAACCGCCGCAGGAGAGTTGGTGGCACCGCCACGGGTCACGCAGGAGCCGACAGGCTGTGAGTTTTCGTTCACGCGAATGCCCCACTCATCGACGGGAAGGCCGTTGGGCTCGCCCACGTCACCCATGCCTGCCATCGACATCCACGCATCGGTGTAACGCCAGCCGAGCGAGGGGTCCTTCTTGCCGTAGTCCATGTTGCCGTAGACAGCGCCGTCGACGCCAAGATGCGACAGATCGCGGCCGGTGAAGAACGCAGCAATGTCTTCGTAAGCCGACCAGTTGACCGGAACGCCGAGATCGTAGCCATATTCGGCCTTGAAGTCGGCCTTGTTCTTCTCGTCGTTGAACCAGTCATAGCGGAACCAGTAGAGGTTCGCGAACTGCTGGGTCGGCAGCTGATAGAGCTTGCCGTCCGGACCGGTGGTGAACGAGGTGCCGATGAAATCGGCGACATCGAGCGTCGGGCTGGTCACGTCAGCGCCTTCGCCTGCCATCCAGTCGGTCAGGTTGCGGACCTGCTGGTAGCGCCAGTGGGTGCCGATCAGGTCGGAGTCGTTGACGTAGCCGTCGTAGATATTCTCGCCCGACTGCATCTGGGTCTGAAGCTTTTCGACCACATCACCTTCGCCGATCAGGTCATGCGTGACCTTGATGCCGGTGATTGCAGTGAACGCAGGTGCGAGAACCTTCGACTCATATTCATGGGTTGCGATGGTTTCAGAAACCACCTTGATATCCATGCCGGCGAACGGCTTGGCGGCATTGATGAAGAACTCCATCTCGGCCTTCTGCTCAGCTTCAGAGAGCACCGAGAGACCACCGATTTCTTCTGCCAGGAACTTTTCAGCGGCAGCCATGTCAGCATGGGCAGAGCCCGTTGCCAACATGATTGCGGCACATGCCGTCGTGTTCAGTAGTAGATTTCGCATATTATCCTCCCTTTAAAGATCATGCGAGTTCAAGAGATGCGGAAGACCCGAATCTCCATTTGATTTGGTCTCACACCGTTCGGAAAACGCCGATGGCGTAGATCAGTGAGAGTCCAAGTGCCCACCACAGGTTGGGTCCGACCAGACCCAGCCATGCGAGATGGATGAAGGCGCTGCCAAGCAGCGATATGAAAAGACGGTCGCCCCGGGTCGTCTCGAAGCGGAGGATTCCGACCCGCGGGTTGCCCCCCGGCGAAAAGTATTCCCAGATGCCCATTCCGATCAGCAGGCCGGCGAGACACACCCAGAAAAGGCTGGTGGGCAGGGTCCAGGCCATCCATGACAGGTCCATGATCTTCCTCCCTATACCCGGCCGAGGGCAAAGCCCTTGGCGATGTAGTTGCGAACAAAATAGATCACCAGCGCGCCGGGAATGATGGTCAGCACCCCGGCTGCGGCGAGCACACCCCAGTCAACGCCGGACGCTCCAACCGTTCGGGTCATGATCGCCGAGATCGGCTTGGCGTCGGTGGTGGTCAGCGTCCGTGCGATCAGCAGTTCCACCCATGAGAACATGAAGCAGAAGAAGGCGGCGACACCGATGCCCGATGCGATCAGCGGCATGAAGATCTTGACGAAGAACTTCGGGAACGAATAACCGTCGATATAGGCGGTCTCGTCGATCTCCTTGGGAACGCCGGACATGAAGCCCTCAAGAATCCAGACCGCCAGCGGCACGTTGAACAGGCAGTGGGCGAGCGCGACGGCAATGTGCGTGTCGATCAGGCCGAAGGCGGAGTAGAGCTGAAAGAAGGGCAGCACGAACACCGCGGCGGGTGCCATCCGGTTGGACAGCAGCCAGAAAAACATGTGCTTGTCGCCGAGAAAGCGGTAACGCGAGAAGGCATAGGCCGCCGGCAACGCGGCACAGATCGAGATCACCGTGTTGAGGCCGACATAGATCAGCGAGTTGATGTAGCCCGTATACCAGGACGGATCGGTGAAGATCACGGTGTAATTGTGCAGTGTCGGCTCGGCAGGAAAGAGCGTGAAGCTCGACAGGATTTCCTGGTTGGTCTTGAAGCTCATATTGATGAGCCAGTAGATCGGCAGCATCAGGAACAGGATGTAGAGACCGGGCACCAACCAGCGCGTGATGCTCTTCTTGGCGAAGCGGTTGCTGGCTCGCACATTGCTGGTATCAATCAGATTGGCCGGCTTGTTCATGGAACCCGCATTTGGCTGAGTGTGAGATGTCTGGTTCATCAGTCTTCCACCCTTGCGTCCGGTTTATCGACGCCGACATTGCTCATCACCGTGAAGAAAACGTAGCAGATGGTCAGCACGATCAGCTGATAGACAAGCGACATGGCTGCAGCCGGCCCCAGGTCGAACTGGCCGATGGCCTGCTTGACGAGGTCGATCGACATGAAAGTTGTCGAGTTGCCCGGCCCGCCGCCGGTCAGCACGAAGGGCTCGGTGTAGATCATGAAGGAATCCATGAAACGCAGCAGGAAGGCGATGATCAGCACGCCGCGGATCTTCGGAAGCTGGATGTAGCGGAACACGGACCAGCGGGACGCCCCGTCGATCTTGGCCGCCTGGTAGTAGGCCTCCGGGATCGACACCAGTCCGGCGTAGCACAACAGCACAACCAGGCTGGTCCAGTGCCAGACATCCATCAGGATGATGGTTACCCAGGCATCAAACACGTTGCTGGCATAGTTGTACTCAAATCCCAGTTGCTCGATCGTGTGCCCAAGCAGTCCGATGTCGGCGCGGCCGAAGATCTGCCAGATGGTGCCAACCACATTCCATGGAATGAGCAGCGGCAGCGCCATCAAGACCAGGCAGACCGGGACCCAGATCCCTTTCTTGGGCATGGTCAGTGCAATCGCGATCCCGAGCGGGATCTCGATCGAAAGGATGATCATGGAAAAGACCAGGTTGCGGCCCAGCGCATTCCAGAACCGATCCGAATGCAGCACATCCTGGAACCACTCGGTCCCGGCCCAGAAGAACTGGTTGTTCCCGAAAGTGTCCTGGAACGAATAGTTGATCACCGTCATGATCGGAATGATGGCGCTCAGAGCAACCAGCAAAAACACCGGAATGACGAGGAACCAGGCCTTGTTGTTGTAGGGCTTATCCATACTCAGGCTCCCGGTCTGACCAAGTGGGAATTTTCATACACATTGATCCTGCCGGCTTCGAAACTCAGCGTCGGATCGGCTGGCACTTCCTCGTTCTCCTTGAGCAGCGCATTGATCGCATGTCCCTGGAGACTGGCCCGGACGATCTTGAAGCGTCCTATGTTTTCAACGGCTTCGATCTGCACCGGATGGCCACTGCTGTCAGAGGAGAGGGAGACGAATTCCGGGCGAATGCCGAGCTCGGTCTTTGCCCCGGTGACGGCGTAGCCGCCCGAAAGCCCGATCTGGATGTCCCCGACCCTTGCGGTCTTGCCGCTGATCTCGCAGGGGATCACATTCATGCCGGGCGAGCCGATGAAGTAGCCGACAAAGGTATGGGCCGGTTCGTTGAACAGCTCTTCGGGCGTTCCGATCTGGACCACTTCACCTTCATACATCACCACCACCCTGTCGGCGAAAGTCAGCGCCTCGGTCTGGTCGTGGGTCACGTAGATCATGGTGTGGCCAAGCTGGCGGTGAAGGTCCTTCAGCTTGGTCCGCAGCTGCCATTTCATGTGCGGATCGATCACCGTCAGCGGTTCGTCGAACAGGATCGCGTTGACGTCGTAGCGCACCAGCCCGCGGCCGAGCGAGATCTTCTGCTTCTCGTCGGCGGTCAGTCCGCGGGCCCTGCGATCGGCCTTGTCGGCCAAATCCAGCACTTCGATCATGTCGTTGACGCGCCGGGTGATCTCGTCCTGGGGGACGTGCCGGTTGAGCAGCGGAAAAGCCAGGTTCTGGCGCACGGTCATGGTGTCGTAGATGACCGGAAACTGGAAGACCTGGGCGATATTGCGCTCTTCAGGCTGGAGATGGGTGACGTCCTGACCGTCGAACCGGATATGACCCTTGGAAGGAACGAGCAGACCGGAAATGATGTTGAGCAGGGTAGTCTTGCCGCAACCGGACGGGCCGAGCAGCGCATAGGCGCCACCGTCCTCCCATTTGTAGTCGAGTTCCTTCAATGCAAAATCCGCGTCGGTCTGCGGGTTAGGCAGGTAGGAATGCGCCAGCTTGTCGAGTGTGATGCTTGCCATGACCGATCCTCACCCCTGACCGTTCAAACCCGGTGCGAAGACCAGGTTTTCGTTGCGATCGAAGACAAACAGGTTTTCCTGGTCGAGATAGGCGGAGATCGCATCTCCGATTTCGACGCGATGCACGCCATGCATCAGTGCAACCATATGGACGCCCCTGCTTTGAAGATGGATGAAGCTTTCCGAGCCGGTGATTTCTGTCGTCGAAATGGTGCAATCGAGCTTCATCGATTTGCCCTGCGGCTGATGCAGCGACATGTGGTGCGGCCGGACGCCGATCTTGTAGTCGCCGTCGCCAAGCCCGGCGATCGCGGCCGGTACCTCGATGCGGCTGGCATCGAAGACGAAATCCGCGCCCGTTTTGGTCACCGGCAGGATGTTCATCGGCGGATCGGAAAAGGTCTGCGCCGTGAGAAGGTCCGACGGGCTGTTGTAAACGTCGATGGTCCGGTCGAATTGCGTCACCCGCCCCTGGCTCAACGTAGCCGTACGGCCACCCAGGAGCAGGGCCTCCTGAGGTTCGGTGGTGGCATAGACGAAGATAGCGCCGGTCTCGGCGAAGATCTTGGGCAGTTCCACCCGCAGTTCCTCGCGCAGCTTGTAGTCGAGGTTGGCCAGCGGCTCGTCGAGCAGCACCAGTTCGGCGTCCTTGACGAGCGCCCGGGCCAGGGCGGTGCGCTGCTGCTGGCCGCCGGAAAGATTGAGAGGCGTGCGGTCGAGATAGGGCGACAGCTTCATCAGGTCCGCGGCTTCGCGCACCCGACGGTCGATGGTGGCGCCGTCAACGCCGGCAACGCGCATCGGCGAAGCAATGTTCTCGTAGACGGTCATGGCCGGGTAATTGATGAACTGCTGGTAGACCATGGCGACATTGCGCTTCTGCACCGGCATGCCCACGACGTTGGTGCCGTTCATCACGATCTCTCCGGAGGTCGGACGGTCAAGCCCGGCCATCAGTCGCATCAGCGAGGTCTTGCCGGACAGGGTCGGCCCGAGCAGAATGTTCACCGAGCCTTTCTCGAGCGTCATCGTCACATCATCGATGTGCAGATCCCGACCGACTTTCTTGCTGACGTTTTTCAGTTCCAGCATCTGAAATCCCTATTCCGCTGCAAGGTTCTGCAGTTGTCTGTTCTCGTCCATGAAGGCTTTAAGGCGATCGAGCTGCTCGCGCGAGAAGCGAATCCCGAGCTTGCTCCTGCGCCACACCACATCTTCGGCGGCCCGGGCAAACTCGTATTTCATCTGGTAGCGGACTTCCGCTTCGGTCAGTCCGTGGCCGAAGTCCTCGCCGAGATCCTCGACTGAGCGCGCGCTGCCGAGGATCTCGCGGCATTTGAGCCCGTAGCCCCGGACAAGCCGCTCACTTTGGCCGGGCTGCAAAAACGGATACCGCGAGCGGATTTCGGCAAGCAGGGGAGCAAAGCCCTCGACGCCGAATTCGCCGCCAGGCAGCACGCTTTCCCGTGTCCAGGCCCTGCCCTTGGCACCGATCGCGTCTTCCACCTTCCTGAGAACCGATTCCGCCAGGCGCCGGTAGGTGGTGATCTTGCCGCCAAAGACATTGATAACCTTGGCCTCTGCGCCGCCGTCGGCGCGAAGGACATAGTCACGTGTGGCTTCCTGGGCCTTGGACGCACCATCATCATAGAGCGGGCGCACACCCGAGAAGGTCCAGACGATGTCGTCCCTGGTCACCGGCTCGCTGAAATACTGGCTGGCGCCGTCGCACAGATAGGCGATCTCCGCATCGGAGATGTTCACGTCGGACGGATCGCCTTCGAAATCCTGGTCGGTGGTGCCGATCAGGGTGTAATCCTGCTCGTAGGGGATGGCGAAGAAAATCCGCTCGTCCGAGTTCTGGAAGAAATAAGCCTTCGGATGCTCGAATTTCCGGCGGACGACGATATGGCTTCCCTGGACGAGACGCACATTGCCGGCCTTGTTCTGGCCGATCGATTCCCTGAGGATGTCATCGACCCAGGGGCCGCCGGCATTGACAATGAGCTTTGCCCGCACCTGCCGTGCCGCCTTGCTTCCATCGGCCTGAAGCTCGATATCCCAGCCGTCGCCCGAGCGTCTCGCCGAGACCAACTTGGTGCGGGTGAAGATGTCGGCGCCCCTTGCCTTCGCGTCCATGGCATTGAGCACAACCAGACGCGCATCATTGACCCAGCAATCGGAATACTCAAAGGCCTTGGCGAACTCATTCTTGAGCGGGCGTCCGGCCGGGTCGGTCTTCAGATCCAGAACCCTGGTGCCCGGCAGGATCTTGCGCCCGCCGAGGTGGTCATAGAGAAACAGGCCAAGGCGCAACAGCCATGCAGGCCGCATGCCCTTGTGGTGCGGCAGCACAAACCTCATCGGCCAAATGATGTGCGGCGCCATCTTCAGAAGCACTTCGCGCTCTATCAGCGCTTCCCGCACAAGGCGGAACTCATAGTGCTCGAGATAGCGCAATCCGCCGTGGATCAGCTTCGTTGACCAGGAGGAGGTCCCGGAGCCGAGGTCGTTCATCTCCGCCAGTCCGACAGCGTAGCCACGGCCGGCAGCATCGCGTGCGATGCCACACCCGTTTATACCTCCGCCAACAACGAAGATGTCATAAACCCTGGACAATTCGACCCTCCCGGAACACGTCTCGCCGCCTCCAAAGCGAAACACCATCACAGAAAAAACGAAAATAATACGAATGTCAAACGAAATTCGCCGAAGACACTCATGTTCGGCGGGGTCCGAGAGCATGGCTGCGTCGGCAACCATACGCGGCCCGAACTCCTTGGATCCGGCTTATTGGGCCCTGCATTGACGTCCAATGTCCAAAGACGGATGCCGGTGACGCATTCGAAGGTCGGTTCAATCTTCGTTTACGTCTTGCCTTGGTGCCAATGATCACTGAAAGTGCCTCGGATTCGGGCAGCCCGCCCGCCGCCGCTACCGATTTCAGGCGAGGAGCCGACATGACGCAGTCAGGGTATTCAACGGACCTTTTCAAGGACAAGACGGTGGTTGTGACCGGCGCTGGCCGCGGCATCGGCCTTTCCGTGGCGCAGGCCTTTGCCGAGCATGGCGCCCGGGTGATTGCCCATAGCGGGCGGTCCGGCAGCGCCAAGGTATTTGCCGAAAGCCCGATAGAGCCCGTCGAGGCCGATTTCCTGGATCGTGACGGCGTCAATGGCTTCGTCGATGCCGTCCTTGCGAGGACGGAAACAATCGACGTTCTC
Source organism: Parahoeflea alexandrii (assembly GCF_024105735.1). Classification (GTDB taxonomy): domain Bacteria; phylum Pseudomonadota; class Alphaproteobacteria; order Rhizobiales; family Rhizobiaceae; genus Hoeflea; species Hoeflea alexandrii. The sequence continues at coordinate 556,580 of NZ_JAAAML010000004.1, forward strand.
ATCAACAATGCCGGGACGATGCACGGCAGATTCCCGGCGGGCGAGCTGACCGACGAACAGTACGACAGCCTGGTGATGCTCAACCAGACCAGCGTGGTGATGATCTGCCGCGGACTTCTGCCGCGATTGCGGACGGCTGAGAACCCGTCGATCGTGAACACGGTTTCGATATCGGCGCGGACCGGCGGAAGTCCCGGATCCTCGATCTACAGCGCGACCAAGGCTTTCGTGGCGACCTACACCAAGGCGATCGCCCGGGAACTCGCTCCGGAGGGAGTTCGCGCCAACGCGGTGTCGCCCGGCACGATCGAAACGGGGTTCCACGAGCGCTACTCCTCGCCCGAGAAACTGGAGAACACCCGAAAATCCATCCCGCTTCAGCGGCTTGGCACGCCTGATGATTGCGTGCCGTCCTTCCTGTTCCTGGCCAGCCATCAGCTCTCAGGCTATATCACCGGCCAGGTCATCGAGATCAACGGCGGACAGCTGATCGCGTAGAGGTTTTGCGGTGAAGCCGGTTGCCGCTGCTGGATTTTCTCTCGTCTCCCGGCAAACACCGCATCACGTCAACATTGCTCGAGAAATAGCGGCAACCCGGTGGCGGAGTGAAGACGTTTGTACAAGACAATGCCTCATGTAAATTTTGGACACGGCCTTCACCACAGGCAGGTTGACGCCAGGCACTGACGAGGAAGGTGATCCGATCGCAGTCGCCTATGGCCGTGATTTCCCCGCTGGCAGCGGGCCGAAAGACTACATGACCGTCCAACGCGCGTTGCGGTCCTTCTGCGCAAGCCACGCGGGATTGTCCTTCCAGCCTTCCCGGATCTCGCCAGCATTGATCGCTGGCTTCTCCTCCTCGCCACTGTGCTGCCTGGGAGCCTGGATGATTGTTGCTTCAACGATCCGGCCACCCTTTGCCAAGCGGCCTGTTCGTGAGAGATGTTTGTCGAAACCGGCAAACAGGTTGTCGATGGCCCGGCACGAACAAAGCTCTTTGCGGAACAGCCAGGTTGTCTTGGCACCATTGCCCGACAGACAATCGAAGCGCCGCCAAGAGCGGAAAGGTTGTCTTTCACATAGCCGTCCAAGCCGGGGGAGCGCTCGATCTTCGAACCATGCAGCCTGCTTACCCAAGCTCTGCAATCCGCGGTGTTCGCCGCGTTCACAAGAGCACTGCAGAAGGGTTTTGTCCCAAAGCCGGTCAGGCCGGGTGCGGCACACCCCTCGAAGAAAACGCCGTGGGCGCCAGGAAGCTGTTGGAGATATTGGCGACAACCTCGCCATGCGCATCCTGGTGAGCTGCCCTAGCGGCAACCCATTCAGGGTCGGTTGCGAAAGCACCCCATTTGCGCTCGCGTTCCTCGAGTGACTCCCAGGCCAGGAAATAGGTCAGGTCATGGTTCGATTCCCCGACCACGGTGGTAAAGAAACCCGCCGTACGAATGCCAAGCCGATCCCAGATGTTGAGCGTGGTATCCTCGAAGCGCCTGAGCAGGACCGGCAATTTGCCGGGAATACAACGGTAGACACGCATCTCGTAGATCATCGGATTTCCTTCACTGGGGGGACTGAAACAGCTTTTGCTTTGAGGTCGCCGGCTATCAGGGGAACGGCAGGCCGGTGGTCATGCACCAACCGACCAGGGGGCCAGCGGATCAGTCCGCGATGACAACGCTCTGATCGGAATAGCGGATGGTCAGGGTTATCGCCCCCTCGTTCATCATCCATTTGCGCAAGGTATAGGTACGCAGGCCGGCCTTGTGAAACGGGTCGGCGTCGGCGATTTCGCGCGCTTCGGCGGCGGATTGGGCCCGCAGGATGATCATGCCACCCGAAGGGACATCATCGCCTTCCTCGTAGAAGGGCCCTGCCCCGAACAACTTGCCTTCACGCTCCAGCCTGACCTGATAGTCGAGATGTTCGGGCAGTAGCTTTGCGATCTCTGGAGATCTCGCCGGCGTGGTGGTCACCACGTAGAATTCCTTGCGCAGCATATTGGCGGTGAGCTGATCAGGCGTCTTGTCGGTCATGGGCGTCAGTCCCTGTGCATGCGGCGGCGGCAGTGGTCCAGTCGGCGAGGTCCGCCGGTCGAGCCGGCGAACCTCTTCAAGTGTGCTCAGCGCTTTTCAATACCGGCTGACTCGACAACCTTCTTCCAGGTTTCGATCTGCTGCTCGACCATGGTGCGCATTTCCTCGCCGGACATCGGTGACGGCTTTGCGCCCAGCTTTTCAATACGTGCAGCGACGTCCGGATCGGCGATTGCAGCGTGCACAGATGCGCGCACCTTGTCGGCAATGGCGCTGTCGACACCGGCCGGCATGCCCACGCCGGTCCAAGAAACAACGTCGAACCCGGGAGCAACGGTTTCAGCCAGTGTCGGAACGTCGGGCTTGTCGGGCCAGCGTTCCTTGGAGGAGACAGCCAGGATGTCGAACTTCCCGGCGTCCTGCTGCGGCGTCATGATGGTGCCGGTGTCGATGACAACGTCAACTTCACCACCAAGCAATGCCGTGGCTGCGGCTGCACCGCCCTTGTAAGGAACGTGGATGAAGTCAGCCCCGGTTTCGAGGTCCAGCAGTTCGCCTGTCAGGTTCTGGGTCGACCCAACGCCCGAGTGGCCGATCTTGATGGTTCCGGGCGCGGCTTTCGCCTTGGCGATCAGATCCTCGATGTTCTCGTAGGCACCAGCCTGGGCTGCGACAAAGAACGGGAACTGGCCGATGGTCGAGAGAAAGGTGAAATCGGCCAGGGGATCAAACGGCTGCGAGTTGTAGAGTGCTGCCGAGACGGCGTGACCGCCGACCATCAGCTGAATGGTGTAGCCGTCGGGATCGGATTTCGAGACGAAATCGGAGGCGACATTGCCACCGGCGCCCGGCTTGGATTCGACCACGACGGGCTGGCCCAGGTCCTTGCTCATGGGTTCTGCCAGCAACCGGGCCACGGTGTCGGCGTTGCCGCCGGCGCCAAAGCCGATGATAAACCGGATGGATCTTTCAGGATAAGTGTCCGCGGCAAACGCGGTGCCTGACATCATGGCTACAACTGGCAGTGCCAGCATGAGTTTCTTCAACATAATTTACCTCCCGATAGTTGACGGTCTAGCTTGAGTTTGAAGGCCTCAGACCGAGTAAGGCCCGCCTTGCGTGTTCTTGTCCTTCAAGGCTTTGCGATGTGAAACGATTGCGGAACCGATGGTGAAAGCCAACAATGCGGCCCCGCAGAAAACCAGCGTTGCGCTGATGGGACGGGTGACGAACACCGAGAAATCACCGCCATAGAGCAGCATGGTGCGGCGGAAGTTTTCCTCGAGCATCGGCCCCAGCACGAAACCCAGCAAGAGTGGCGCGGGTTCGAAGCGATAGCGCCTCATGACATACCCGACGATCCCGAAGACCAGTGTGAGCACGACGTCGGTGATGCTGCTGCGATGCGAATAGACACCGACGCAGATCAGCAGCACGATGGCGGGATAAAGCCGGTAATAAGGAATGCTGAGCAGTCGAACCCAAACCCCGATGAGCGGGATATTGATGACCAGCAGGATGATGTTGCCGACAAAGAAGCTGGCGATGACACCCCAGAACAGTTCCGGCTCGTCGATAATCAGCCGTGGTCCGGGAACGATGCCGTTGAGGATCAGCGCACCGATGATCAGCGCCATCACCGCGTCACCCGGCACTCCGAGGGTGAGCGTGGGAATGAAGCTCGTCTGCGCGGCCGAATTGTTCGACGCTTCAGGGGCGCAGAGCCCGGGCAGATGGCCCTTGCCGAATTTTTCGGGCGTGCGGGAAATCCTGCGCTCGAAGGCATAGGCCATGAATGACGCAATCGCCGCACCGGTTCCGGGCAAAGCGCCGAAGAAAGCACCAATTGTTGCACCGCGCCCGACCGGCTTGACCATCGAGCGCAGTTCGGCGCGGTTGGGGAAGATATCTCTCAGGGTCAGCTTGATCTGGGTCTTGCGGGGCTCGTGACTGGCGGCGTTGCGGATGATTTCGCTGAGACCGAACAGTCCCATGGCCAGCGAGACCAGGCTGATACCGTCCGCGAGCGCGTCAGTTGCCACGAAGCGGTACTGACCGGTGCTGGCGTCGGAGCCGACCATACCAAGCGCAATGCCAACCAGCGCCATCGAGAACGCACGCAGGTGCGAGCCGGAACTGATCAGCGATGCCGCGACAAGGCCGATCGCTACCAGCATCGTGTATTCCGGCGCGCCGAATTTCAGTGCAAAGGTCGCCATCGGAATGGCTGCCATAACCACCACCGCAACCCCGATCATGCTGCCGACGAACGAGGAGAGCGCAGTTACCAGCAAGGCAAAACCCGCGCGTCCGTCACGGGCCAGCGGATAGCCTTCAAGACAGGTCACCACCGAGGAGGGTGTTCCGGGGAGGTTGAGCAGGATCGAGGCGATTGCCCCGCCATACTGCGAGCCATAATAGATCCCGGCCAGCAGGATGACCGAGCTGGTCGGATCCAGGTAGAAAGTCACCGGCAATAGCAACGAAATCGCCGTGATGGCGCCAACGCCGGGAAGCACACCGATCACCTGGCCGAGAAACACCCCGAAAAAGGCGTACATCAGGACTTCGGGCTGCAGGACCACTGAAAGGCCGAGGATGAACTGATCGATCATCGCCTCATCTCCCGAACACGGTCAGTGGCAAACCCAGGGCCACGATGAACAGGAAGTATCCGGCCAGCGTAACAGCGGCGGAGTAAATCACGATGCTGAGCAGTCCGGCGCGACTGTTGGCGAGCTTGGAGGCCGCAACAGCACAGAACATTGCCGGGACCAGGCCTGCAGGCTCGACGAGCGTGACGAAGATAAGGACAGCGGCGCTGACGAAGATCAGGGCACGCCAGTGGATGGGCTCGTCATAGCTCTGGGCTGTGCCGCGCAGGTCGGACACAAGAATACCCAGCCCCATGGCCACGAGCGCCACGGCGATCACTCGCGGCATGAAGCCCGGCCCCATCTGGGTGAGGCTGCCGGCAGAATAGTTCCAGGAAATCATCAGAATGGCGAGGCCAAAGCCAACCAGCACCGTGCCGCTGATCGCCTGTCGCCAGACATTCCTGTCGCCTCCCGGTTTTTCGCCCTCCAGCGTATTCACCACTTAAGTCTCCTCCCTCGCCAGCGCCCGGTTACGGTGCTGCCGGTCTTGTTTCGTAGGCAGCCTGCAGCGGCGTTGGCTCGGAAACGCCGAGCCTTTGCGCCAGTTCTGACAATCGTTTCAATGTACCCTTGGCGATAGGAATGCCGTCACGGGTGCGCTGATCCGCCATGGCAAACCCACGTTCTCCGGGCATCAGGACCGCCTCTGTGCCGCTTGCTGCGGGCAAGCCCTTGATCGAGGCCACAAGCTCGGCAATCTGCCGGGCGAAGACATCGGCATTGGTAAATGCCTGAATGTTGAGCGCCAGCGCCAGCCCGTTCATGGTGGCGCTGCGCCCGGAGAGAGCCTCGGAGATCACCGGATTGGAGACAAGCACGCTTGCCAGGATCTCGATCATCAGAGACAGGCCGGAGCCCTTGGGGCCGCCAAGCGGCGTAAGGGTGACGATCTTCTGCGGATCGGTCGAAGCAGCCCCATCCTTGTCGATACCCCAGCCTTCCGGCACCATGGTCCCCGCGTCCTTGGCGGCCATGATCTTGCCGAGGGCCACGTTGGATGTGGACATGTCAAGCAGCAGCGGATTGCCTGCCGCCGGCACAGCGATGGAAACCGGGTTGGTCGAAACCCCCGAGACGCGCGCGCCATGATAGGCCATCAAGGGGCCGGAGGCGGTCATGACGATGCCAACATACCCGCGCCTTGCGGCCTGCATGGTGTAATAGCCTATGGCACCCGCGTGGGTGATGTTGCGTGCCGAACACCAACCGATGCCTAGCCGGCCGGCGATATCCACCGCTTCATCCATGGCCCCCAGCATGGACGAAGCGCCCGGCGCGCCGTCCGCCTCGAGAATGGAGACGGCGCCGTTGCTGCTTTTGACTTCGGGGGTCGCGACAGGATTGATCTTGCCCTGCTCGACCATCTCGACATAGCGCGGAATGCGCAGTACGCCGTGCGAATCTGCCCCGCGCGCATTGGCCCAGACCAGCACGCGGGCGGTCTGCTCGGCGTGCACCGGCGCAAAGCCGCCACCGGTCAGAAGCGCTGCCGCATAAGTCTGGAGATCCTCTGCGCGATAGAGCGTCATGACGTCTGTCGCAGCGGAGTTGGAAAGAACTTGTCGAGCCATGCCTGAACAAGGGTCCTGGTGTGAGGCTCGTCTTCGTCGGACAACGGGAAGTGCGACATGCCGGTGGGGATCATCAACTCGGCGTTGGCGCCGGCCTTCTCGAACAGGCGGATCGACTGCTCCATCGGGGTGATGACGTCACCGGCGGTGTGAAACAGCAGCAGCGGACGCGGCGCGATGTCGGCAACCACGTCGTCAGCTCGGAAATTGTACATGCTGATAGCGGTTTCGACAGGAACCTCGAACTGCGCCTTGGGCGAGAGGTTGTAGCGAAGCTCCTCGGGGATCGGCACGACATCGAAGCGCGATACCCACATGCTTTCGCCGGTTTCGGCCTTGTGCTTGCGACCGGCTTCGAGAATGCCGGTGAATTTTTCCCAGGCTTCAGGCGTCGGATGCTGGCCACGGAACTTGCGTTCGCCGTCGCCCCAGCCGCAGAACGACATCACGGCCGCGATGCGCTCGTCGATGCCGCCGGCGAAGATCGCAACGGCCGCGCCAAAGCTGTGGCCGGTCACGCCGATACGGGCCGGATCAACCTCCTCACGCCCGGAGATGAAAGTGACGGCGTTCTTGGTATCAGCAACCTGGTCGAAGCAGCGAACCTCGCCGCGGGCGCCTTCGCTCTCACCGCAGCCGCGGAAATCGATGCGGAAGACGCAGTATCCCATGCCCTCGATCATACGCGCCAGCAGCTCTACATGAGACTTGTCCTTGGTGCCAACAAAGCCGTGCAGCACGATGAAGGTCGGCAGTTTCTGTCCAGGCGCACGGCTTTCGGGCACGTGCAGCACGCCTGACAGTTTCAGGCCGTCGGACATGAATGAAAGTGGATGCTCCATAGTCTCTTATCTCCGCATGGATAGTGCTGAACCGATGCCCGGCATCAGGAACGGCCTGTCCAAGATTTACAAAAGGCATCGAACGCCACGAGATGCTTGCCAAGGAATGTTGCCATATCCTCGTGGGTGACGATTCCCGCCTCGACATCGACCTTGCCCTTGGCACCGCCAATCTGGATCTCCGGCTTCGCCATGATCCGCATGTCCTGGGAATGCAGGGTCTGACGCAGGCTCTCGTGCACCCGGGCGCCGCCCAGAAGCCCGGGCGAAACCGTCCAGATAGCAACCGGCTTGGCTGACAGCGGGAGCGGATCAAGCCGCGAAAGCCAGTCGATGGCATTTTTCAGCGCACCAGGGATCGACCAGTTATACTCCGGCGTTACGATCAAAAGCGCATCGACAGCGGAGATTGCCGCCGCCAGTTCGGTCACCGACGCAGGAATACCCTCGTCCAGAATGTCCTGATTGAAATGCGGCAGGCTCTCGGTGCTCGGCAGAATGGTTACATCCATCCCACTTGGCGCCAGGGCGGATGCACTGCGTGCGACCGCACGCGACAGGGACGCCTTGCGCAAAGAGCCTTCGAGAATTCCGATCTTGGTCATGTGGGACTCACTGGTTTTCTTGTTGTTTCAGGATCGCGGCTTCAGGCCGGGAGCGCACCCCAGGGGAACTTGTGCTGCAGCCAGGGCTGCGGCGCAGGTGTGCCCCACACATTCATGACGCGGACATTTTCCGGGCGCTTGAGCGCGGTAATCACATTTGGCTCGTAGCGCGCATCATCGTGGATCATCGCCATGCCGCCGGCCAGCTCCACCATCGCGCCGCAGGCATCTATGTAATAGGCGTAGGTATTGTCGCCGGGCCGGTGACGACCGGGACCCCAGACAATCTCCTTGCCGATGGTGTCGAGGCGATCACCGAGCTGGCAGTAGTCGCCGAATTCGGCAATCTCAAAGGAGTAGTGATGCAAGCCCGTCGGGCTGCGCACGATGCCGACACAATGGTGCAGCAGATTGGCGCCCCGCATCCAGCTCAGGCCGTCATCGACCATCCGCTCGGACAGTTTCAGCCCCATGATCTGTTCGAACTGGGCCCGGGTTTCCGTCGGTTCCGGAGACGTCAGGTTGACATGGTCAAGGCGCAACGCGCCTACACCGAGTGTGAAATTCCGGCGTCCGTATGTGTCATCCTCGATCGGCGTGTGAACCTCGATGACATGGCCCTGCGGCGTGAGGAAGCTGACCCCCGCCTCGCAACAGCCCAATGATGGTTTTTCGGACACCAGCTTGCATCCGGCAGCTTCGACCCGGCTAGCGGCTTCGCGCACCGCATCGGCCGACAAGGCGTCGAAACCGATCGAGCGAACGGAATTCTCGTCAGCCTTGTGCAGAACCAGCTCCGCCTTCCGGCCACTGCAGGACAACCAGACGGTGTTCGCATCCCGGTTTGTAACATGCAGCCCCAGGATATCCGTGGATTCCCTGACCAGAGCTTCAACGTCGACCACATTCAACTGCACGTGTCCGATCGCGTTGACCAGATAGCTCATTCACCCCTCCTGCCGAGTCTGTCGTTCTCCAAATTCGACCTAGCACACATATTCGGACACCTCAATTATTTTCGAATATTCTCGCATAGTCGAATAATACGGTTTCTTTCGGATCCATTGGTTGCTGACCGTGAAACCCTTTCGCCACACTCCTGGCACTCATTCCTCATCGGCAACAGGATTGGACAAGGTGCCAATTCCCTCGATCTCGATCTCGACCACATCACCGGAATTGAGAAACTCCGGAGGTTTGCGGATTGAGCCGAAACCGCTGCAGGTGCCGGTGACGATGACATCTCCCGGCTCAAGCGGCGTGAAGGTGGAGATGTAATTGATCAGATAGGGAATATCGAAAATCATCCGCGAGGTGTCGGTGCGCTGCTTTTCAATCCCGTTGACGCGGGTAACCAGCGATAGCGGCCATTGCGGCATATCATCCGCCGTCACCATCCAGGGACCGAAGGCCCCTGTCCCGACAAAATTCTTCCCCGGCGTGAATTGATGGCTGTGTTTTTGCCAATCCCGAACACTTCCATCATTGTAGATCGAGTAGCCGGCAACATGGTCGAACGCCCGGTCGCGGGAAATATGACGGCCACCCTGTCCGATGATGACGGCCAATTCGCCCTCGAAATCGAGCTTTGCAGACGAACGGGGCCGCATCAATGAGGCGCCGTGACCGATCTGGGAAGCCGGCAGACGCAGGAACAGGACCGGATACTCCGGCGCCTTCAAAGGATCGCTTCCAGGTTCGAAATAGTTGATCGCCGCCATCACGATCTTGGACGGATTTGGGATGACCGGATCCAGAACGACATCGGCCAGCACATGATCGACGGGTCGCCCTGCCAATGTATCCGCATCCGGACACCCCGCAGCGATGAAAGCACGCAGATCCGCAGCCTCGCCTCCCAGATCCACAATACCATCGTCACGCAGCAGGCCCCATGATGGGGCGCCTGACTTCCGGAAAGACAGGAACTTCATTCAACTCTCCAGCTATTTTCGAAAATCATAGTATCGTTGAAAACAAATTCGTAAAGGCGCTTGTGCGCTTACCCACCGTTCCTGGCATCGGAGGATGGATTGCCGGTCGCCGGGAATGGGCGCGGTCAAAGCCCCTGTACCCGTCGAATATTTTCGAATATGTGCCGCCGATTGAACATTGCCAAAAATCGGCTATCAATGAATGGCGGATTTTTCAAAGGCTGAAGGGAGCCCACCCTGACCATCGATCTCACCAAGCCCGGACGGCACGACCCCTCCAAGCCCGAGCCGTCCGGCGGACGCGATATTCTCGAGCGCCTGCGTTCGGACATCGTCAGCAGCGTCTATGAACCTGAGACACGGTTGAAATTTGCTGACATGACCAAACGCTACGATGTCGGAATCGGCACCCTGCGCGAGGGATTGTCACAGCTGGTTTCGGAAGGGTTCGTCACGCTTGAAGCCGGCAAGGGCTTCCGTGTCGCCCCGGTTTCACGCGAGGAACTGATCGAGATTACCGAGCATTTCATCGAGCTTGAGAAACGGGCCCTTACCGATGCCATTGCGCACGGTGATGACGATTGGGAAAGCCAAATCGTTGCTGCTCATCATCGTCTCAGCAAGATTGAAAAACTGCCCTGGGCTGAGAGGATGGGGTTCCATTCGACTTGGGTGGAACGTCATCGTGATTTTCACCGGTCTCTCATCGCTGCCTGCCAAGGCGCATGGCTGCTCAGGTTGAGAACCTTGATGTTTGATCAGCTTGACCGGTATCGTTTCCTCACGAAGATGAATCCCGATGGACTGGGAAAAAGGAAATTTGAAGAGCACCGCCTGATAATGGAGGCCACTCTGGCCCGCGACACCGACAAAGCAGTTCAACTCATCGAAGACCACATCCGAGACACATCGGAACGGGTCGTCAAGTTACTTTGAATAGCAAATATTCCATGTTTCCTGTCGAGGCTCGCTGACGCCGAGTCAGAGGCAACAACATGACTGGACGTCACTATGAGGCTTTAAAGGCGGTAATTAGCTCAACGGCGCCGGATGGATGAAGGGCCAGGGCGAACTGTCCGAACCGCGCGGTATGCTCACCTCGATCACCACCGGTTCATTGGCGTCGAGAGCTTCGGCGAGCTTGCCGCGAAGCTCTTCCGGGCTGTCGGCCCTCATCGCCATCACGCCGAAGGACTTGGCCAGGGCCACGAAGTCGGGGTTCTCGAGGTCGGCGCCGAGCAGCCGGTTGCCATAGACCGTCTGCTGATCGCGGCGCACATTGCCGTAAGCCTGATTGTTGAAGACAATGGCGACGACAGCGATGCCGAACTGTTTGGCTGTCGCAAGTTCCTGAACCCCGAACATGAAGCCGCCGTCGCCCGACACCGAGACAACCGCCTTGTCGGGATTGGCAATCTTCACACCCAGCGCGGTGTTGAAGCCGAAGCCGAGATTGTCCTGGTAGCCGCAGGTGACATAGTGCCGGGCCGCATAGACCGGAAAGCACATCCGCGCGGTGAAGCCGACCTGGGAGACCTCTTCGACAAAGAAGCCGTCGCGCGGCAGCACGTCGCGGATCACCCGCAGATAGCCCTCCTGCGGCTGAACACTGGTCAGCGCCTCGGTGGCATCGGCTTTCAGCTTTGCAAGTTCGGCTTGGCGCGATGATCGCACCGGCAGGCCCTTCAACTCGTCAATCAGCGCGCGAACACCGGCAGCAGACTCCGTCACCAGTCCGACATCGGGTTTCAGCCGCACCATCTCGGTCGGATCGATATCGACGCGGACCACCTTCAGCCCCTTGGGCATCCAGCGCCAGCGGAAATACTGCAGCTCGAGCCGCGAACCGA
>NZ_JAAAML010000005.1 GCF_024105735.1 Parahoeflea alexandrii
GTTCATTCTGAACAGTCTGGCGGCTCAGCAACCCCGCATCCTCTAGCGCCTCCATGTCGGGCAAGTCGCGCAGGGTCTCCAACCCAAATGCCGAGAGGAAGTGTTTCGTTGTTACGTAGGAATAGGGTGCGCCAGGCGTCGGACTGCGCGGCCCGGACGAAACAAACCCCGCGCCGCGCAGCGATCCGATCAGATCACGGCTGACCTCCTTGCCAAAAATCTTCGAGAGCTCGCTCCTCGTTACCGGCTGGAAATAGGCAATTGCCATCAGCACCATCGACTCAAGCTCGGACAGCACCGCGGCGGCCGAGCGCGTCGGCACGAAGGTGGCTCGGATCGCAGGCGCATAAACCGAACGGGTTCGGTGCTGCCAGCCGCCGGCGACCGAAACCAGCTCATAGGGCCTGGAACGAAGTTCCTCGCGCAGATCATCAATGAGTAAGTCAATGCTACAATCCTTGCCGACGACGCGCGCCAGAGTCTCGCGCGTCACTGGCTCCGCTGAGGCAAAGATCACTGCCTCGACCCGCATCATCCATTCCCGCCACCGCAATTCCGCCGGCAGATCCCCTAACTCCCGATCAAGCAGCCGTTCGGCTGCACCGTTCGCTCTTTTTTGGGATAGTTTTACTGCTGGGGCTCCGGTCATCGTCACAATCCATAAATCCGGAACGACGATCGGCCAGACAGCTCGCGCGCGGCGCCAAAACTCTGAAGTCGCTCGAACAGGCGGGTCGCGGCCCAACGGGACAGGTTGCTGCCACGCGCCGAGGCCGCAATCGCATCCTCATTGAGCAGTGCCTGGATCACCGGCTCAGCTCCTTTGGTGCGCACCTTCGGCGCTACGGCAAGAAGTTTTTCCGCACGGCGGTGGATCTCGCCGGCCGATCGCAGCGTCGAATTGGTGCCTTCGACCAGAGCCAAACAAAGCGCCCCCGCGAATGCGGGTTCGGCGGGGCGGACTCGTCCCCTGCCTCCGATTGTCCGGAAGGCAGAACCATAACGTTCCGACAGCAAAAGCGGGACAGGTTTTGGCCAGCCCAGTTTTTGCGCCAGGACATTATCGGCCAGCATAGAAGCCAGCACTTCAGCGTCCGGGCGAACGGCAGAAATCGCCGTTATCAGGTCCGCCACTGCGAAAGGCGCCGCCCGTCCGGACTGAAGCGCAGCATCGACCAGATCGGGAATCGCCGCAAGGTCCTCATCCCATCCGAGTGCCAGTAAGTCTGCGAGCTCTTTGACAAAGGTCGTGGTGACGCCACCGGTTCGTCCAGACACCTTCTGCATGGCGAGAAACAGCTTTCCGGCGGGTCCAGGATCATCACCCGGGGCAGTCAGCAAGACCGCGTCACGCAACGCGTGTTCGCCCTCGGTTCGGCCCATCAGTCGGGCGGCGACGGATGCACATTTGAGCGCCTGCCGGGACCGCCAGCACCCTACCCAGACGGGATCCAGCCGAACCAGATCGTCAAGTGATTTCAGGGCGATGCCGGCGGCAAAGGCTGCATCCGCCTCAGATACATCGCGCCCGCGCGCTTGCGACCAGCCCGGCAGGCTGAACCGTCGAATCGGTATTGACGAGAGTACGGGCGGCAACGAATCCATATCGATGACGCTACACCAGACGTGCGGTTTAAGCTACCGTTTTCACTTTTTTCCGCACTGCTTGCCGTGATCTTTTTATGAATGATAAGATTGCATTATCGTTCATTTTGCTCTTTATAGAGGGAATGGCCCAAATCAGCGAGCAAAACACCGAAAATGGCCCCCAGGAGCCTTCCGCGCCGTCTGACAGCACGGCGGTTTTTGGTGATGTTTCTGCGACCGAGATGCCGGCCGGTCTTCCCTCCCCTCCTCCGGAGACTGGTGGCGTGCCGGCGCATCTCCGCGACCTGACCGATCGCGCCCGCACCTATGTCGAGGCGGCGTCTTCCGCCAACACGCGCCGCGCCTATTCCAGCGATTGGAAGTATTTTACCGCCTGGTGTCGCCGCCAGAATCTTTCCCCCCTCCCCCCGGATCCAGAAGTTGTCGGTCTCTACATCACCGCTTGTGCGTCCGGGGCGGCCGAGCGCGGCGTAAAACCCAACAGCGTCTCGACCATCGAGCGGCGTCTCTCGGCCATCAGCTGGAATTGTACCCAGCGCGGCATGGTGCTCGATCGCAAGGATCGCGCCATCGCCACCGTCATGGCCGGCATCCGCAACACGCACGCTGCCCCGCCGCGGCAGAAGGAAGCGCTGTTACCAGAAGACCTGATCGCCATGCTGGAGACGCTGGACCGGGGAACCCTGCGCGGTCTCCGGGATCGAGCGATGCTACTGATCGGGTTTGCCGGCGGCTTGCGTCGCTCGGAAATCACCGGTCTCGATCTCGGGCGCGACCAAACCGAGGACGGGCGCGGCTGGATCGAGATCCTCGACAAAGGACTGTTGATCTCGCTGCGCGGCAAGACCGGCTGGCGCGAGGTTGAGGTCGGGCGCGGCTCGGCAGACGCCACCTGCCCGGTTACTGCAGTTGAGACCTGGATCAAGTTCGCAAAGCTCGCCAGGGGCCCACTGTTCCGCCGCGTCACCGGTAAGGGAAAAAATGTCGGGCCGGATCGGCTCAATGACCAGGAAGTGGCGCGCCTGGTCAAAAGGACGGCGCAGGCCGCGGGCGTACGTGGAGATCTATCGGAACGTGATCGGGAGAAGCTGTTTGCCGGTCATTCGCTGCGGGCCGGGCTTGCCTCTTCGGCGGAGGTCGACGAGCGCTATGTTCAAAAACAACTTGGCCACGCATCAGCTGAAATGACCCGCAAGTATCAGCGACGGCGTGATCGGTTCCGCATCAACCTGACTAAGGCTGCGGGGCTGTAGAAGCCTCCTCCCGGGTTAATCCCACCGAGGGAAGCGAGAGAACGGAGCTCTGTCCATCCTGAACGGAAAATCCGACGTTTTTGATTGGATGTCCGCTCTGGCGTCCAGTGTATGCTGATTACCTCGGCATCTGGACAACCGGCTTGTCGCCCTTAGCTTATGTCGATAGATTAGAATTCCATCGACACTAATTTGCCATATGTCGACACCGACGACATATCCCCCCGACATGTCGATCGAAGAAGGATTGATCGACATGTCGTTTCGCCCGGATCGCCCCTACAATGACCTCCCTCCCCTTCCCCCGCACCAAGATGTTGAGACAAAGGCAGTCCTGAAAGCCTGTATCGAGGCCCGTGCAGCACTGGCCGAGCTTCGCATATCAGGCCAGCTCATTCCCAACCAGGCCGTACTGATCAACTCGATCCCACTACTTGAGGCGCAGGCGAGCTCGGAGATAGAAAACATCGTCACTACGACCGACAGGCTATTCCGCTTCGCCAACGAAGCCGGCAATCACGCTGATCCTGCGACGAAGGAAGCATTACGCTATCGCACAGCCCTCAGCGAGGGCTTTCAGACGCTCAAGCAGCGGCCTGTATCGGCGTCAACGGCGATCACTGTCTGTCAGACCATCAAAGGCTTCGAACTGGATATCCGCGCAACGCCAGGAACAGCGTTGATGAACGAGGCAACGGGTTCAGTAATTTACACGCCCCCCGAGGGTCAGGCACTTCTGCGCGACAAACTCGCAAACTGGGAGCGCTACATTCATGAAGTCGAGGAAATCGACCCGCTGATCCGGCTCGCTGTGATGCACTACCAGTTCGAGGCGATCCACCCCTTCATCGACGGCAATGGCCGGACAGGACGGGTACTGAATCTGCTCTTCCTCGTAGACAAAGGCCTGCTGGACATCCCGATACTCTATCTGAGCCGTTACATCATCGGCAACAAACGCGCCTACTATGATCGACTCCTGGCCGTCACAACTCAGGAGGCGTGGGAGGACTGGATCCTCTACATGCTGGAAGCCGTACGCGAAACGGCAAATTGGTCGACAGCGCGAATTCGCGCCATCCGCGACCTGCTGGATCAAACCGCGGAGCATATCCGACGCGATCTACCCAAAATCTACTCGCGCGAGTTGGCCGAGGTAATCTTCGTGAACCCTTATTGCCGGATCGGGGATCTCGTGACAGCGGGCATCGCAAAGCGACAGGCAGCGTCGGTCTATCTCAAGTCCCTCACCGAACTGGGCCTGCTGCAGGAAATGAAGGCGGGCCGGGAAAATCTCTACATCAATCCGGCGCTACTTGCGCTCCTGAGCGAGCAACGCCCGGCTCGGCACAACCAATGAAACGCCCGAACGCCAGGCAGCACCTGAGATGACGCTGGATGCGGGGAATTTCATGCGTCCAATCCGGATCTCACCTATCGCGAAATCTCTGGTCAGCTTGGGTGCTTTCGTGAGTGGACACAGCGGGTAGCTCGGAATAGTCGCCCTCTTTTGTCAAGAACCTTATCGACCGAGCGCGCCGTTCCCGCCTGATCGATGCTGAAACCACAGCCAATGCAGCAATAGCCAAAGCGCTCATCATCACGATCTGGGCTTGTTTAGGGATTTCAGAAGCGCTTCCGAGACCTTATACTGTCCTTCCCCGCCCTTGTTGCCGTTTGGCGGCTCCCTATCGGTCGTGGCTGCCGCCTTGTCTGCATCCAGCTTGGTCCGCAGTAGGGCCATCACCATCGGCCAGGTCGAGAAATGCCCCTCTCTCGCCTTGTCGGTGAGGCTGCGCAGATATCCGCCAGCGCTGTTGATCTGATCGGACCGCTGCAAGATCGCCGCCAGCGTGATCGCCGCCTGAACTTCGCCCATGGCTTCGCAAGCTTCTCGCCACGCACTCGGACTGACCCCCAGCATCGGCCGGGCCACCTCTACGGCCGCCAAAAAATCACTCCAGTGGCGTATTCGACCACCCTGAGCCAAATCCATCAGGTCCGGGCAAGCGTCAAGCACGATCCCCAAGGGCAGCTCCCGCTTCGGCAAGCTCCGCAGGTTGTCGTTTTCCTGGGCGTTGCCGCCCGCTTCATTCTTTTTTTCAGAGCCATGTTCAGATTCAAATATAGAGTTTGGTTTTGAATTCTGTATGTGGCGTTCAGATTGGGACTCATTGGCGTCCATATTCTGTGTTTTCGTAAACAATTCCAGTATCTCATGCACCTCGGTCCACAACTCCTGGAGTTCGTCACAAAGGCTTTCGACGACTTGGCGTGGTGCCGTGCGAGGAAGCCGTGCAATAATCTCCTGGTAGATCTGACCAATACGGCCCCAATTGCCTGGAACGCCCTCCTCAATGCCGGCGTCGATCATCTTCACAACATCCCGACGAAGCAGTGTCAGGCGTTCCTTGGAGACCTTGAAGGCTTTCTTCTCGGCCTGAACCGCTTCCGCGAGTTGCTCGAACTCCTCGGCGCGGGCCACGATCGGCGAGAGGTCGAAGCCATAGGCCTGTTCGATCTCTCCTCCCCGGCCCTTGCGCGCGAAACGCTTTCCATTCGGGCTGTCTCTGCGAATGATCAGTCCGCAATCGACGAGGACGGCCAGGTGCCGGCGCAGCGTCGTGGGCGGCATACCATTCGCGCGTGCCATGAGTTGTTCATTCGACGGCCAAACGACCAGCGTTCCGTCGCCCGACAGCTCGCTCTCTCGATGGAACGACAGGAGCGCGTTGAGAATGGCTAGGGATCGGTCGGTGGCGCCCAGAAGGTCTCGAGCTTCACGAATCGAGCGGAAGACCTTCCACTTCTCGACCGTTGCCCCTTCGGGTATGGATTTCGCGGTGACTTGACTTGCCATTTGGCCAAGCGTCATCGGCCGCCGCCCAAAGGGCGTCGTGGAGATATGCGTTTGCATTTTCTTTCACCTATTACTAGGCAATAGAAAACTGCTCGCCGAAACGGCGCTCACGACTCAAAAGAGCCTTGACTGTGATTCCGGGAAGTGCGATTCTCTAGCTACCACACTAAGAGAGGGCTTCCGGAAGCGATTTCGGTGGCCTTTTTCTTTGCCAATTTCTGCCATGGCCGCCCGTTTACGGCCGTTGATTCACTCACCGCCCTCCTCTTTGTTTTGCTGAAATTCTTCGTAAAGGCGCTTCAATTGTCCCGAGAGGAACGCGCCAAACTGAGATGCATCCTTGGATTTCAAGGCAAGAGTGAAGGTCCGGCCGCTATCCTTTGTCGTCACTTTGACGGCAGCTTCGGACAGACTCCACACCTTTTCCGTCGCCTGCTTCGGCTTGGCCTTCTTTGTTCGAGAAGACTTGAGGCCATCGATAAGGACCGTGAATTGTTGGCTACCCTCTGCCTCAACGAATGCCTCACTCTGAACCAGCTCCAGCGCCGTTTCAGCATTTGTCGGCATTTGAACGAGTTTCTTCAGTTCTTCCCAACGGTCCCGGCCAACACCCTTCGCGGCGCCGAGCGCCTCGAGGACGGCTTCTGGCACAACATCAGCGACGGAGAGCATTCGAGAAAGCAAAGTGTCGTCAATCGTCAAAGCTGTCTTGATGGTAGCCTTGTCGATTCCGGACTCGAGCAAGCGCCGTGCATAAAGCGCCTTCTCGATGAAGCTCAGATCGTCCCTGGCTGAGTTCTCCTGACCCTGAGCGATGACGTGGGCAATATCTTCAAGCGGCTTGATGACGGCTCGAACTTCCTGCCCAAGCTTTCGGGCCACCCTAACTCGCCGGTGGCCGAATACTACAATGTAGCGGCCGCTTGTCTGGGGATGCGGCCGAACCAGAACAGGAGAATGCTGTCCGGCATTTTTGATGGCCTGTAGGAGTTCGCCGTCCTTTTCTTCGTCTTCGCCAATTCTATCCGCATAAGGGGAGGGGTCGAGTTTATCTGGATCCAGCGATACCACAATGTCGCCTTCCAGAACGCGCATCGAGCTCTCAGCAAGGTCGTCGAGGGACTGCATCATAGATCGTGAAGCGCCGCGGCGCGCATATTCCACACGCGATTCCGCCACTCCGTCCTGCTCGACGGGTTTTGCCGGACGATCTCCAATATTCGCAAGCAGGTGCTTTCTAGCCATGACATTCACCTAAAATGGGAGATATCGTATTGTTCTCTAACCTTTTTTCCGCAATCTGCACGGCTGTCAAAATGGCCTTCATTTGCGCCTCCATGCCGAGTGGATGAGAGAAGTTATTTCTCCGTTCACTGCATTGAGGGACTCAATGGCCCGGTCATAGGTCGAGCGAACGAACAACGCTCGCTCGACCTCATAGACCGTCTGCTTGGTTATGCCCGCATCGGAGATTGCGGTTGACTTGACCATCTGGTTGTTCAGCATTCTCTTACCAAACATTGCCTGCATGAAGCCCACCATCTGCGCTTGGGGCCCGTCTGTCGCCTCGTAGCGAGTCACGAGGTATCTAAACCAATCAAGTCGAACCTTGGCACCAACTCCTTTAATCGATTGCAGAATGCCCCCGAGCATAAGCAGGAATTGGCTCATGCTCATGATGTCGAGCATTTGCGGATGCACAGTGATGAGAACGCCCGTCGAAGCCGTAAGCGCCGTCAGTGTGAGATATCCCAATTGAGGCGGACAATCGATAACGACGATATCATAGCGGTCATCAACCTCTTTTAGCGCATTGGAGATGCGCGTGAAAAAAAGCCGACCCTCAGGTGAGCTCCGATCAGATGCGGCAAGTGGCGTTTCGTATTCGTACTCTTGGAGCTCCAAGTTCGCCGGGACGATATCCAATCCGGGAAAATTGGTAGTACGAATGACTTCTTTAATCGAACAGCGTTCGTTGTCGTATCGCAAAGCGTCGAAAAGGGAAGGATTCTTATCGAGCTCGGGTTGAACGCCATGAAGAGCAGTGAGCGATGCTTGCGGATCGAGATCAATAGCAAGAACACGGTGCCCCGTAAGAGCCAGATACTGTGCCAGATGGGCTGTGGTGGTCGTCTTACCAGATCCACCCTTGAAATTGACCACAGAGATGACCTGCAAATGGTCACCCTCACGTCGACGTGGGACATAGTCCTTCACGCCGCTACGTCCGTGCTTATCGAGATACTCGCGCAACTCCAGCATTTGTTCTGCGGTGTAGGAGCGCCTCCCCGACGATGAGACCGTTGGAACAGGACCTTTCCCATCCAAGTGCAATTTTTTCACGTGGTTCTGGGTAACGCCAATGAAGTCTGCAACCTCGGCCAACGAGAACAAGCGCAGACCCTTTTGCGCGTCAGGCGGGTACTGCTCGAGACGGAGCATATTCAGACGATCGGAGATCAATTCACCCTGCTGGATGATCTCCTCGTCGAAATCCATCGCATTTTGCTCATCGACTATTGACACCAACATCTCACTTCCATCGAAATAACGCTTTTTCCCAAGCAACATGCGGGAAAGCGTTATTACTATGGGCGATTCCGGTTCTGGCGCAAGCGGTTTTTGGTTAACGGTCTCTTAACACGGGCCAAACCATCGGCCTTCAGATTCTCTAGAAAAGCAGAATTTATCCAGTGTTTTCCGATACTTATTTGACGCCACGAATGCCTTTTTGGATATTTGCTGTCCCGGCACATCTGCCGGGGCGACTTCGCATGCCGTCGTTCGAAAACTATGTAGAGCGCAAGTTCCAGCCCAATCCCGCCGATTATCACCCCGACTCAGTGATCTGAGTCGAACTCAAGCCCCGCTCAGCGGATACCGCGCGAACACTCATCTAACCACCCCGGCAGATCTGCCGGGGTGACCGGTTCCTCTCATTCGATCAAAACCGCAACTCACCCGCAAGTAGCAACGGTGGATGCGATGCAAACAGGATTTGGCCGTGCCGAGCGGCACCAAAATTCGCCAATTGGAGTGGATCGATGAGCACGAATTCCTCCCATTCCAGGCTGGTCCGCAAACTGCGTGAAGCGTTGGGTGATGTGATCTGCGCGGCACTCGAGAACGACGATGTCGTTGAAATCATGCTCAACCCGAACGGACGGCTGTTTGTCGAGCGGCTCGGAGAGGGGATGGCAAGGATTGGCGAGCTGCAGGTGGGCGCGGCCGAGATCATCATCGGCAGCGTTGCACACGCCCTGCAGACAGAGGCGGATGACGAACGGCCTATTATTTCTGGCGAACTGCCGATCGGCGGGCATCGGTTCGAGGGACTACTTCCCCCGGTGGTGAGTGCGCCCAGCTTTACGATCCGCCGGTGCGCATCCCGTCTGATCCCGCTTGCGGACTATGTCAGCAGCGGCGTGATGACCGGGCTTCAAGCAAGCCTCATTCGACGCGCCATTCAGGAACGGCTGAACATTGTGGTCTCCGGTGGAACGGGGACAGGCAAGACGACATTGGCCAACGCAGTCATCGCCGAAATCGTCCAGTCTGCTCCATCGCATCGGTTGCTCATTCTGGAAGACACGGCCGAGATCCAGTGCGCGGCAGAGAACGCAGTTTGCCTGCACACGACCGACAGCACCGACATGGCGCGGCTTCTAAAAAGCACGATGCGGCTCCGGCCAGACCGCATCATCGTGGGTGAGGTGCGCGACGGCGCCGCGCTGACGCTCCTCAAGGCTTGGAACACAGGCCACCCAGGCGGGATCACCACCATACACGCCAACACCGCCCATTCCGCGCTGCGCCGCCTCGAGCAGCTGACCGCCGAGGTGAGCCAGCAGCCGATGCGGGAAGTGATCGGTGAAGCTGTCGATCTCGTCGTCTCCATTGAACGAACGGCAACCGGCCGGCGGGTCCGCGACGTGATGCGCGTCAACGGTTTCGACGGGACGACCTACGAAACAGACCACAATTCCCAGACCGACGAGGACAGCCATGCCGCATAATTTCCGCCGAAACGCCTCGATGGGAGCCATAGTTGCCGTGCTTTGCATTGCAGTCGCTTCTCCAGCCCTCGCAAGTTCTGGTGGTGGCCTCCCATGGGAGGGGCCGCTCCAGCAGATCCAGGAATCTATTACCGGCCCGGTTGCCGGCTTTATCGCGCTCGCCGCTGTCGCTGTCGCCGGCGGCATGCTGATCTTCGGCGGCGAACTCAACGACTTCGCGCGACGGCTGATGTATGTCGTGCTTGTCGCCGGTATTCTGCTTGGCGCGACCCAGATCGTCGGACTGTTCGGCGCATCGGGCGCCTCGATCGGCCTCCCAGATCAGGTGACCCCGGGCGGGCGAGGGGAGGGGACTGATGGCTGAAGCCGGCGCACCCCTTTCCCGCTCGCCCATCCATCGCGCATTGTCGCGGCCGAACCATCTGATGGGCGCCGACCGCGAACTCGTGCTTCTGACCGGGCTCGCCACGGTCATTCTCATCTTCGTGGTGCTGACCTGGTTCTCGGTAATGCTGGGCATTGCGATCTGGATCGCCGTTGTCGAGATCCTCCGGATTATGGCCAAGGCCGATCCGATGATGCGGCAGGTCTATCTGCGCCACATCGGCTATCGGCCGGCCTACCGGCCGACATCTTCGCCATGGCGGAGGTACTGACCTCTCATGGTAGCGCTCAAGCAATTCCGAAACTCAAAACCGTCGTTTTCCGACCTGTTGCCCTATGCAGGCCTGGTCGCCGACGGGATTATCCTGCTGAAGGACGGCTCACTGATGGCGGGCTGGTATTTTGCGGGGCCGGATTCGGAAAGCTCGACCAATGTCGAGCGCAACGAGGTGTCGCGCCAGATCAACGCGGTCCTTTCGCGGCTCGGGACCGGCTGGATGATTCAGGTCGAGGCGGTCCGCGTTCCGACGACGGCCTATCCGGCACGGAACGCCTGCCACTTCCCAGATCCTGTCACACGGGCGATCGACGAAGAGCGTCGCGCACATTTCGAGGCGGAGCGCGGCCACTACGAGAGCCAGCACGCCCTTGTTCTGACCTATCGACCGCCGGAACCGCGCCGGTCGACCATGGCGCGGTACGTCTTTTCCGACGAGGCAAGCCGATCGGAGACCTATGCGAACCGCGTCCTC
Organism: Parahoeflea alexandrii; assembly: GCF_024105735.1. Taxonomy (GTDB): domain Bacteria; phylum Pseudomonadota; class Alphaproteobacteria; order Rhizobiales; family Rhizobiaceae; genus Hoeflea; species Hoeflea alexandrii. The sequence goes on from NZ_JAAAML010000005.1 coordinate 10,874, forward strand.
AATTTGTTCCAGACCTCGATCCGTGAGGTCGAGCAGTATCTCGGCAACGTGCTTTCGATCCGGCGCATGGTGACACGCACAGTTAGCGATCCTCAGACAGGAAGCGAGGCGCGCTATGACGAGCTCTTCCAGTTCATCCGCTTCTGTATCCTCGGTGAGAACTACCCCGTCCGCCTGCCGGCGATCCCGATGTATCTCGACTGGCTGGTCACCGCCGAGTTCCATCATGGGCTTTCCCCGATGGTCGATGGCACCTATCTGACTGTGGTTGCTATTGATGGATTCCCGGCCGAGAGCTGGCCGGGGATCCTCAATTCACTCGACCTGATGCCGCTCACCTATCGATGGTCGAGCCGTTTCATGTTTCTCGACGATCAGGAGGCACGCCAGAAGCTCGAGCGCACGCGCAAGAAGTGGCAGCAGAAAGTCCGGCCATTCTTCGACCAGCTCTTCCAGACCCAAAGCAGCTCGGTCGATCAGGACGCCATGAAGATGGTGGCCGAAACCGAGGACGCGATCGCCGCCGCCTCGTCGCAGCTTGTCGCCTATGGCTATTACACGCCGGTCATCGTCATGTTCGACACCGACGAAGCTCGTCTGCGCGGTCAAGCGGAGGCTGTCCGACGGCTCATCCAGGCAGAAGGCTTCGGCGCCCGTATCGAGACGCTCAATGCCACCGAGGCCTATCTCGGCAGCCTGCCCGGCAATACCTATGCCAATGTCCGCGAACCTCTCATAAACACAAGCAATCTCGCCGACCTCATTCCGGTCAATTCCGTATGGGCGGGCAGTGCGACCGCCACATGCCCGTTCTATCGTCCCAATGCCCCGCCGCTGATGCAGGTCGCCAGCGGCTCGTCTCCCTTCCGGTTGAACCTGCATGTCGACGATGTCGGCCATACGCTGATCTTCGGGCCGACGGGGTCGGGCAAGTCGACCCTGCTGGCGCTGATCGCGGCACAGTTCCGGCGGTATGATGGGGCCCAAATCTTCGCCTTTGATAAAGGCAAGTCGCTCTACCCGCTGACCAAGGCCGCCGGCGGCGATCACTACGAGATCGGGGCAGGGGAGGGTGCGCTCGCATTCTGCCCGCTGGCCGAGCTTTCGACCGACGGGGACCGGGCATGGGCAGCCGAATGGGTCGAAACGCTTGTTTCCATGCAGGGCGTGACAATCACACCCGACCATCGCAACGCGATCGCTCGTCAGATAGCCCTGATGGCCCAGGCGCGCGGCCGATCTCTCTCGGACTTCGTGAGCGGTGTTCAGATGCGTGAGATCAAGACGGCTTTGCATCATTACACGGTCGACGGTCCGATGGGACAGCTCCTAGATGCCGAGCAAGACGGGCTGACGCTTGGGATGTTCCAGACCTTCGAGGTCGAGGAACTCATGAATATGGGCGAGCGCAATCTCGTCCCCGTCCTTCTCTATCTCTTCCGCAGGATCGAGAAGCGCCTGACCGGGAACCCAAGCCTGATCATCCTTGATGAGGCCTGGCTGATGCTCGGCCACGCAACGTTCCGTGACAAGATCAGGGAATGGCTCAAGGTCCTGCGAAAGGCCAACTGCGCCGTCGTTCTCGCCACACAGTCGATCTCGGATGCCGAGCAGTCCGGTATAATCGACGTGCTCAAGGAAAGCTGTCCGACCAAGATATGCCTGCCGAATGGCGCCGCGCGTGAATCCGGAACCCGCGAATTCTACGAACGGATCGGCTTTAACGAGCGGCAGATCGAGATCGTCGCAACCGCCATTCCGAAGCGGGAATACTACGTCGCGTCTCCAGAAGGGCGGCGTCTGTTCGACATGACACTTGGACCCGTCGCGCTCGCCTTTATCGGTGCGTCGGGCAGGCAAGATCTCAAGCACATCAATGAACTCAGCCAACAGCATGGACCGGAATGGTCCATACACTGGTTGCGGACAAGGGGAGTGGACAATGCGAAACGCATTCTCTCGATCGACTAAAATAGCCGTCGCGGCTCTGACGGTGGCCGCGTGGTTGCCGATCGTTCATGCCGATGCCGGCACCGTGACGGGCGGGGCGACCGAATGGACGCAGATCCTGAACAATACCGAGCTTGTCAGTCTCGTCGGGCAGTCGACCGAGCAGATCGGCAATCAGGTGACGCAGATCACGCAGTTGGCGGAGCAGATCCAGAACCAGCTGAAGATCTACGAAAACATGCTCCAGAACACGCTGACGCTTCCGAACCAGGTCTGGGGTCAGGTGGAAAGCGATCTCAACAGGCTACGCGGCCTCGTCAATCAGGGTCAGTCGATTGCTTTCTCAATGGGCAATGCTGACGATGTGCTTCGGCAGCGTTTCCAAAGTTTTGCCGATTTCAAGTCGGGGCTCACCAGCGGCGAGACGTTTTCCGCAAATTATCAGACCTGGTCGGACACCAATCGCGACACGATTGCCGCAACGCTCAAGGCTGCAGGTCTAACCGCGGACCAGTTCAGCTCCGAGGAAGCGACGATGAGCCAGTTGCGGTCGATGTCCCAAAACGCGGTCGGTCAAATGCAAGCGCTTCAGCTCGGCCACCAGATTGCGGCCCAACAGGTCGCTCAGGCCCAGAAACTGCGGGGACTCGTCTCCCAGCAGGTGACGATGATGGGCACCTGGTATCAGTCCGAACAAGCGGCCAAAGATCTCGCCCAGAACCGTCGCGAGGAATTCTTCAATTCAACCGCGCCCTCCACCTCGGGCGGACAGAAAATGGAGCCGCGCTGGTGAACAGGTCCATCATTTTCATGGCGATCGTCCTCACAGTTATCGGAATCGGCGGAATTGTTGTTTGGCAGATCGTGATGCCCTCCGATCCCACTTCGCATGTCAGCACATCAGCGCCGGCACCACAGATATTCAACACGACGGGCGGGCAGGAGATGCGTCCGTGCTGGAAGACAGATGAAGGTGAGGGCGATGAGGCGGAAAACTAAGGCCTTCTTTGCAGCTGCGCTCGCGCTCGCCCTGTTTGCAGGGCCCGCGTTTGCCCAAGAAGGCGCGCTACTGACCGATCTAGAGAACGAGATCGCAAGTGCTGCCCAGGGATGGCAGAGCACAATCCTGAACGCGGCGCGGTCGCTCTTCTGGATCCTCGCTGGCATCGAGGTCGGGATCGCGGCGGTGTGGCTGGCGATCTCGGCGGCCTCGCTCGACACCTGGTTTGCGGAGCTTGTCCGCCGCATCATGTTCATCGGCCTCTTCGTTTTCATACTTGAGCAAGGGCCCGACTTTGCAAAGGCCGTGGTTGACAGCCTGTACCAGATCGGCGCCGGCGGCGGTTCTGCATCGCCCGCCAATGTCTTCAATGCCGGTCTGCAGGTGGCAAGTGCCATGTCAGCCAAGGCCCAGTTCGGCCTGTTCGAGGATAACGCTCTGGCGATCGCCGCTGTCTTCGCAATGGTGGTCGTGGTCATCACTTTCAGCCTGGTTGCGGCAATCTTCGTTGCCGTCATGGCGGAAATGTATGTCGGACTGCTCGCCGGCATGATCATGCTCGGGCTCGGCGGGTCGAGCTACACGAAAGATTTTTCGGTCCGGTATCTCGTCTACGCTTTCTCCGTTGGCATGAAACTGATGGCGCTCGTGATGATCGCGAGGATTGGCTCTGAAGTCCTGATCGGCCTCGCCAATACGCCATCAAACAGCGACGAATTCCTCTCGACGCTGGCGATCGCCGGCATCTCTGTCGTGGTGTTCGTCATCGCCATGTATGTGCCGAACATTGTGCAGGGTATGGTGCAGGGCGTTTCCGTAACGGGCGGCATGGAAGCCATACGCCATGGCGGGCAGGCCGCGAGCTTTGCCGCCGGAGGAGCTGCGCTCGCCACGGGCGGGGCGAGGGCAGGGGCCGCGGCCTATTCCAATGCCCGCACCGGCGGCAGCTCGTTCGGTGCGGCCGCACTCAAGGGCATGGCAAGCGGTGTCGGCGCGGCTGGAGGTGCCGTTGCATCTGCTTCGCGTGACAAGGCGATCGGGGTGCCCGGCACCTGGGGCGCGTCGACGCTTGGTCTTGCCAACGCCAAGCTCGATCAAGGTCAGGGTCGTCCTGGCCCGAGCCCGAACCGTGACGAGAAAGCGTGACAGAGACCATGGCCAAAACACATCCCCCCGAAAACCCCTATCTCGCCGCACGTCAGGAATGGAACGAGCGTTACGGCTCCTATGTCAAGGCGGCGGCTGCCTGGCGGATCGTCGGTATCACCGGCATGTTCATGGCGGTGATCGGGTTCTCCTACGCGCTTTATCAAAGCACTCAGGTCAAGCTTGTTCCCTACATCGTGGAAGTCGACAAGCTCGGGACCGCCGCGACCATCGGGTTTCCGCAGCAGATCGAATATGCCGACGCCAGGGTAGTACGTGCGACGCTTGGAAGTTTCGTATCGAACTTTCGCTCGGTCACACCCGACGCGATAGTGCAGAAGCAATACATCGACCGCACTTATGCGCTGCTGAGATCATCGGACCCGGCGACCGAGAAGGTGAATGCCTGGTTCCGCAACAACTCGCCGTTCGACAGGGCAAGATCGAAGACAGTTGCCATCGAGGTCACCAACATCGTGCCGCTTTCCCACCAGAGCTACCAGATCGATTGGACGGAATATGAGCGGGACCGCAAGGGCAAGGAGATCAGTACCAGGCGGTTCCGAGGCGTCGCCACGGTGGCGTTGACCCCGCCACAGGACGAGGCGGTCATACGGCTGAACCCCATCGGCCTCTACCTCAAGGATTTTGACTGGACAGCGCAGTTGTGAGCGCGCGCAAGGATAGCAACATGAAGAAAAACATGCCCCCCGCCATCACGCTTTGCGCTGGCGTTATCGCCGCAGCCTCAAGCTTGCCGGTTTCCGCTGAGCCACTCAGCAACAATGAAGCCCGCGGGACACAGCTTTCTGGACAGTGGCAGCACAGCCGGGGCGTTGTAACGCGAGGGCCGGACGGGAAGGTGATCTTCCTCTATGGCGAGGTCCAACCCTCGGTCGTCTGCTCGCCGTTACAGGTCTGCGATATCGAACTTCAGGCCGGCGAGATCGTTCGGGACGTCCTTGTCGGCGACACGGTACGGTGGAAGGTCGATCCGGCAACATCCGGAGCGCCGAACGGACAGGCAGTGCATCTGATCGTCAAACCTGCCGAGGCCGGGCTCATGACGTCGATGGTCGTGACCACCTCGCGGAGGACCTATCACATCCAGCTCAAGTCTCATCCGACCCAGTACATGGCCCGTGTCGGCTTCGACTACCCCGAGGACATCAATGCACGCTTCGCCGAGATCAACGCACGGATCGAAGCGAGCGTCGTTCCCGGCGCCGGCGTTCCCGCCGACCAGCTCGACTTCTCTTTCCATGTCAGCGGGTCCGCGCGCTGGCGGCCGACCCGAATCTATAGCGACGGCATGAAGACCTTCATCCAGTTTCCGTCTTCGCTTTCCGGTCAGGATGCACCGGTACTGTTCGTCGTCTCCGGCGGCAATAACCGGATCGTCAACTACCGGATGAAGGGAACAATGATGGTGGTCGACTACAATATCGATCGAGCGATCCTCGTCTCGGGCGTCGGGCGCCAGCGGCAGAAGATCAAAATCCGGCGGGGAGGGTAGGGGATGTCGAAACTCCTCTCTTATGTTCGTTTTTCCGCCGCCTTCCTTTGCCTTGTCCTGCTGGCAGCTTGCCAGACAAAGGGGGGCCCGGGATTGATTCAAAGCGCAGTCACCGCCGAACTCTCAACCGAAGCCGCAAGCTCGATTGCCGCGGACATGGTGGAGCAGCTCGCGGAGCATATTGGACCCGGAAGCACAACCATTGCACTCCGCGGCAATGACATCGTGTTCGGCCCGGCGCTCGAGACGTCCTTGCGGGAAAAAGGTTATGCCGTTGTGACCGACCAGGCGACCACTCAAGCGGCAGTCGAACCGCTGGCCTATAGCATCGATCCGTTCGCAGACGGTGTGCTTGCGCGTATCTCGACCTTGAAGGTCGAGCTCACCCGGATGTACACACTCGGTACGACCGGTGCGAACGGAGCGGTACCCGCAAGTCCCTTGTCCGTCATGCAGCGGAGATCGGCGGGCAGGTCATGACACAATCGCTGAAGCTTGGTGGCGCCGGTGCCGAGAGTGGGCCAAGAATTCGCAGATTGAATCGTGTGCCGATCATCGTTGCGATCATCCTCGTCGTGGTCTTTCTGGCGGCGATTTTCTTTGGCCTATCCTCAAGGGGATTGCATTTCGGGGACCGGCAGATCGACACGTCGTCGTCGCAACCAGCCTCCAATGATGCCGAAAGGCTCAAACAGGGCGTACCCGACGGGATCATCGGCGAGCCGAAGGTCATTTCGATGCAACCGACGCCAGCGGTCGAAAGAGAAGAACCTACGCGTAACCCGTTCACTCCACCCGACCAGAATTTTCAGAAGACACCAACGCCGCAAACCCCAGCCCTCGAGCCTGAGGCCGTGTGGCGCGCCCGGCTTGAGCGCGAGCAGGAAGAACAGATGCTCCGCGAATATCACCGCCAGCAGATGGCAAGCATTCAGGCCGAGGAAGCCGCGGCCAATTCGCCGACAGCCGTCAATCTCAAAGGCCTCAATAACGAGAATGCGACGCCGGTCGCAGCATCACAACAGTCCGCATCGCCTGCAGGAACTTCAGGCAGTGCGATGGATCTATATGGCACTGCGTTGCAGGCCGGTTTTGGTGGACAGAATACCGATCCGAACGGGCAGGTTGGGAAGGCGCAGTTTTTCAACCAGGATATCGCTGATCTCGGCTACCTGCCGAATTCGGTTGTTCCGCAAATGTCACCATTTGAACTCAAACGGGGATCAGTCATTCCGGCGACGCTCGTCACCGGTGTCAACTCCGATCTTCCCGGCCGCATCACTGCCCAGGTATCGCAAAACGTCTACGACAGCGCGACCGGCCGGCGACTGCTCATCCCGCAAGGGGCAAAGCTGTTCGGGCGCTACGATTCCGATGTATCGTTCGGGCAAAACCGGGTGCTCGTCGTCTGGACCGATATCATCTTTCCAAACGGATCAACGCTGCAGATCGACGGCATGGCTGGCACCGATGCCGCCGGCTATGGCGGGTTCAACGACAAGGTCAACAACCACTATCTCCAGACATTTGGCTCGGCGATCCTCGTCGCCCTGATTGGCGCAGGGACGGACATGCTGCTCCCGAAAGACACCAGCACCGCGACGACGACGGACAGCGCCGCGGATGCTGCCAGGCGGTCCTTTGCCGAAACCTTCGGACAGATCTCGCAGGAAACCGTGTCGAAAAACCTCAATGTCCAGCCCATGCTCGAAATCAGGCCGGGCTATCGGTTCAACGTCCTGGTCGATCAGGACATCGTTTTCCCAAAAGCCTATCAATGAATCTGAGGTCGGAAACCCTCATACCTCAACGTGGCGGAGCTTGTTTCCGCAGCTCACCACCATGCCGGAATTTTGTCATCTTGAACGAGCTCCTCCTGCAATTGATCGATATGCTTTCATTGCCCCTTGAGGAGCGGGCGGCGCGGCGCGCCTTGCGGGATTTCGCCGAGGGCGCCGGCTTCGACTATTTCGCTTACCTGCATCTCCGTGGGCAAGAGAGCTTTGCTGTGTCGAACTATCCCAGGGAATGGCAGGAGCACTACGTCCAGAAAAACTACATTCGAGTTGATCCAGTCGTCACCAGGGCCAAGCATGGGCCGCCGATTTTTCAGTGGTCGGCGGACGAAGCCAGACGAATTGGAAGGCTCGATGTAAGGCAATTCTACAAGGATGCGGATAGGTTCGGAATCCGCTCAGGTCTGTCGGTCTCGGTTCCTGTCGGCTTCAAGAACAGGATGGTATTCACACTGGCCTCCGGTAAGTCGATGGTGTGCATCGACGAGGATCCCGATCCCGTCACCGCAGCGATGGCGGTGGCATTTGTCCATTCCCATCTCGCCTCGGCGACCCAGGATGCTGCCCTGGCTTCAGACATCCGCCTTTCACCGCGCGAGGCTGAATGCCTGCGCTGGTTCGCAGACGGCATGTCGATGCCGGACATCGCAGAAACGGTCGGGATAGGATATCGATCCGTGCGTTCCTATCTCGATGAGGCAACGCGAAAGCTTGGCGCGACAAACAGCCGGCAAGCCGCCTCGATCGCGATCCGGTTGGGGTTGATCTAGCGGTCTGGCTCTAACGCTTCGACCCCCCACGCAAGCAATGTTTGGATGACCGCAATGCGGACAAACGGGCCTGATTCATTGAGTCTCGAATTGGAATGTTGGGCGGAGACCAGTCTACACAGTCGATTTCACGAACGGCAAGATTGGGGCCGGGGAACGAACCCGCTGCGCGAGAGGGTGCGCGTGGCGGCTGAGGTGCTTTGACCGTCTACCGCAGGCGGATTGGACGGCGGTTGCCGCAGGCAGACCATGGAGGGTTTCTTCAACAAGGAGCCTGACATGCACAACCAATCAAACACGCCCGCGATCAGCCCGCTTCAGCAACGCCTGATCGATGACATGAACCTGCGCCACTTCGGGCACGAGACCTTCCGGCTCTTGCCAATTCTGTCGGCCACCCCCTAGTTAGGGATGCCGTCCGGATGGGCGAAGTCCGCTTACGGGCTTCAGCTCTGCCAACAGCCCGGTTCGTAGGCAACGCCCGAGCCATTCAAACCCATCCGATCCGGGCCTGGGGATCGTTATTGTTCTATACTCCATTTGATTGCAGCCAAAGTTTCCGTACAATCAATAGAATCTCAAACATCAGGGGGGGCATATATTGAGAACGATACTTGCAACGATTTCCACAGTCATCGAAGCCTACGGCGCAGCGGTGGCGCCTGGTTTCAATATAGCCAAATTGATGGACTTCAACATCGGGAATCTATTCGACAGGGAATACGGCCCTGCCAATACCGCCCGCGGCGCCTATTTCCACCTTCAAAGTCTTATTCAATGATAATTGCTGATAACGAAACTGCCGTTGATTATTTGTATTACGAGCCCATCGCGAAGACGGTGGTCAAGCTAATACAGGAAAAGTCGCAGGAACCGCTGACCATTGGGCTTCACGGAGACTGGGGGGCTGGCAAATCCAGCGCGCTGCTCATGATCGAGGAGGCGTTTAGCAGTGATGATCGGACCCTTTGCGTTAGGTTCAACGGCTGGCTTTTCGAAGGCTACGACGACGCCAAAGCCGTGCTCATCGAAACGATTGTCGCCGCGCTAGTCGCAAAACGGTCCGTTTCCACTAAAGTAAAGGAGAAAGCCGCCGAAGTCCTGAAGAACGTCAACTGGTTCAAGGTCGCGCGAACGGTTGGAGGCGCGGCTTTGACGTTCACAACAGGAATTCCCAGTCCTGACCTTGTCAAGGGTATCGGAGATGCTGCCAAGGGCCTGCTCTCGGATCCCACGAAGGCTCTCACCGGCGAAACGTTCACCAAAGTGTTGGATGGTGCGGCGGCGCATATAAAATCCGGGGAATCGGACACGGCGCCACAGAGGATGCACGCGTTCCGCAAGGATTTCGAGGACCTGCTGAACCTTGCCGATATCGATCGGCTGATCGTTCTAATTGACGACCTCGACCGCTGCCTTCCGCGAACTGCGATTGCTACGCTCGAGGCGGTCCGTCTTTTCCTTTTTGTTCCCCGAGCCGCGTTTGTCATCGCAGCTGACGAGGGGATGATCGAGTATTCTGTCAGACACCATTTCCCGGACTTGCCCGTCACGTCCGCGCCCGGCAGTTATGCGCGGAACTATCTGGAAAAGCTCATCCAGGTTCCGTTTCGGATGCCTGCACTGGGTTCCGTCGAAACGCGCATCTACCTCACGCTACTGATATCACTGACGGAAGGCCTGTCTGATGTGGATTTTCGGCGCCTGATACCTGTTGCCCGCAATGCGCTGAGACGCCCTTGGTTGGATACGGGATTTGACCGTGGCACGATCGAAAAGGCTTTGGGATCCCTACCGCCCCAAGTAGAGACAGCACTCCAACTCGCAACAGAGATCACACCGGTACTCACCGATGGTGCACGCGGAAACCCAAGGCAGATCAAACGTTTTGTAAATACACTCGATCTGCGCCTCACGATCGCCGAAGAACGCGGGTTCCGCGGCGACCTGCGGATGCCGGTGCTCGCTAAACTCATGCTAGCCGAACGTTTCGCACCAGAGGTCTTCGACGCCATCGCTCTCGACCTTGACGTAGACGGCAAGTCAAAAATCATAGCCGAGCTTGAAGGCAGAGCAGCGACAACTTCGAAACCCAAGACAGGCAGCAAGTCTAGTACCAAAGCAACAGAACCGTCGGGCAGCAAACTCGTCCAGGACTGGCCAAACCTCGAGTGGGCTAAGCGGTGGGGTCGCATTAAGGTTTCGCTCTCTGACGTGGACCTGCGTCCTTATTTCTTCGTAAGCAGGGACAGACGGACGGCGATGGCAAACGCAATCGCGGCTGGGCCTATCGAAGAACTCGTCGAACGGCTGTCCGCGACCAGTCTAGGTGCCAAGTCCGAGCCAAGAGCATCGCTCTTGGCTCTTACAGCTGTGGACGCAGAGCGTGTATTTCATGCTCTTTCCGCAAAAATCACGAATGCCGAGAACCTTAACTCGCGCCCCGCTGCCGCAGATGGCCTCGCAACTCTCTGCTCGGCTCGGCCCGAATTGCGAGACGCACTTCTCACCCTGCTAGACCGACTGCCCACAGCGACGGTCGGCGCGTGGGTGGTCACCGGCTGGGGAGCGGCAGTGGGCGTATCTCAAGCACCGAAATTCAAGGAACTCCTCAAGAAATGGTCGGAGCAGTCGGCCAATGACGTGCTGAACAAGGTCGCAACCCTTGAACTTTCCAGCTCTAAGGTAGGGAAGCGGTAGCATGGGCACTTCAGGTAAAAACAAGGGTTCGAAACGGGCGCTTACACCCACGTGGGTCGACGATCCGAGTCCGACCGCTCCGCCAAACCCGCAGCCGGCGGCGCCTGCTCCGAATCCTCCGCAACCCGGGCAACCGAGCAATCCGACGCAACCTCCCCAAATCCCTACACCTCCCCAGCCGCCGCGGGTGTTGCCCCCCCTCCCACCGGCCACGGCAGGAGAGCCTCTGATTGCTGCCAGGTCGGCGTTTTCGCGGGCGGCTTCGGGGTCCGGCGGAGGCGGCACCCGACAAGGCCTGGGACGGGCAGCCTCAAGATACGTTCGCGCAATGGGCGGCTCTTCGTCCGCGTCACGCGCGATGGGCCCCTCGCGCCGCGCCGCCGCAGGTATCGGACAGGTTGTCGGGGTGTTTGCCGAGGATGGAGCGCGCGAGGCTCTTCGCCCCTTCAATCTCGAGAATCTGGCGGGTTCACCTGTGAGCGAGGTCTTCATCGCCCTCACGGACGTGCTCTGTCCGGACGGCGGCACCATAGACGAGGCAATTGCACGGGACGCGGTCCTTGAGACCGCTGCAGAGCTGGCCGCCGGAGACGATATAGCGTTCGACGCCCTGACGCCGGCCGCGCTGGAAGCGATTTTTCTCGGGACGATTTCCCGCTCGATCGAGGCGAAACTCTTCAATGAGCTCGGCAACGGGGCAGTCACGTTACCGTCTGACGTATCCGCCATTCAGACGATCCAGAACACTCTTCACGACTTCATTCAGGGCAAGGTGAATGACGCCTTCAGCGCGACAGGTCGCACGTTGAGCAGCATTCCGCGAACCGAAATCGACCGGTTCGTAACAACGATCTATGAAGGGGCTTTTTCTCTGGTTGAAGCATTTGGAGATGCGTCATGAGGCGTTTCCATTTCATCGGGCGGCTCGGAGATGGCGACAACACTTCAGTCCCAGTCATCCAGAGGGATGCGGAGATCTGCGATATCCAGTTTGTCGATACGTTCGGAAGCCTCAACTTCGGTATTGGAGATGCACTCGCGATGCTTCACTCGCTCGGTCTGAAGCCAAGCGAAAGCGCTGTTGATTTCGTGATCTTCGCGGCCATGGTCACCGCGGCTGACACCACGGTTTCGAGAGCTCGGAACGCACAGAACGGATGGACACGCGAACTGGACGTCACGATACCGGTAGCCGATGTCGCGTTGTGGACTGCACAATCCGGGCTACTCGCTCGAACACTGCGTTTCCTGACGGGTGATCACTGGAGGCTGCTTTTCAGAGCGAGACCAGCGGGCTTCGAAAAACTCGTCGCGACCCCCGAGGAGCTCGATCTAACAACGTTCGATACCGTCTCACTTTTTTCGGGCGGTTTGGATAGCCTCATTGGGGCTATCGACATGCTTTCGGCCGGAAGTAACCCACTCCTGGTCAGCCACTATTGGGATTCGGAGACCAGCAAAGCACAGAAAGCCTTGCTGCATTCCATCGGGGAGAAGTTCCCGACGAAAGAGATCCGCTCGATGCGTGTCCGACTAGGCTTCGACAAGAACCACGCTCAAACCGGCGAGAAAGAGGACAGCCAAAGGGGCCGTTCCCTGTTGTTTTTCGGGCTCGCAACACTGGCGGCATCGGCGCTAAACAGGCAAATTGAGCTAAGCGTGCCTGAAAACGGGTTGATCGGCCTCAATGTCCCGCTCGACCCGTTACGGTTGGGCGCTCTGAGCACAAGAACGACACACCCATTCTACATGGCCAGAATAAATGATCTCCTTGGAAATCTCAGCATACCGGTGACACTGGTGAACCCCTATCGTCACAAAACGAAGGGCGAGATGGTTGCGGAATGCCGGGACCTTTCGTTCTTGCGCACGGTAGTTGAATACTCGATGTCTTGCTCTTCCCCCGCCAAAGCTCGCCACAAAAGGCTATCCCCGCGTCATTGCGGAACGTGCGTGCCTTGCCTTATCAGGCGGGCATCCTTAAACGCGGGTCTCGGTAGCCCCGATCCGACACTGTACACGCTGCCGGATTTATCCGACCACGTCCTTAATACTCGCCGCGCCGAAGGCGAACATGTACGCTCCTTCCAACTCATGATCTCCAAGCTCAAATCAGACCCGAAAGCAGCTAGCACGCTCGCTCGCATCCCTGGCCCTTTGAACGATGCGCCGGGCGAAATCGACGCCTATGTTGACGTGTTTCGGAGAGGAATTGACGAGGTCGGGGCGCTCCTTGAGCCGGTGAAAGCCAGACCCGAATGATGGTTTCCGCTCCACGCTATGTCGATTTTCACTGCCACCTCGACCTCTACCCCGATCTGGAGAACGCGATATCCAGATGTGAGATGTCCCGGACGGCGACACTCGCGGTTACGACAACCCCGAAAGCTTTTCGCCGCAACATGCAGCTGGCGAAGGGTAAGGAGTTCGTGCGGGTAGCACTTGGCCTGCACCCTCACCTGGTCGAAGACCGGTGGAACGAAATGCCGCTGTTCGATGCGTTGCTGAACGAAACCCGGTACGTGGGGGAGATCGGGCTCGATGCAGGGCCCCAATTCTACAAGAGCTTGGACAAGCAGACGGAGGTGTTCACGCACATCCTCAAGCTTTCCAACGATCACGGAAACAAGATTCTGTCTATCCACAGCGTGCGAACGGCCTCCAAGGTTCTGGACCTCCTCGAGAGGCATTTTTCAGGCGGCTCCGGTCGTGCCGTCCTTCACTGGTTCGGCGGCACACTTCCAGAGGCGGAGCGAGCTGTGGAACTCGGCTGCTATTTTTCCGTCAACCGCGCCATGTTTCGGAACGAACGCGGCCGCAAGCTCATAAGATCATTACCGATGGACCGGATACTAACAGAGACGGACGGCCCATTCGTCGAGGACCAAAACAAACCTGTACTCGCAGGCGACGTTGCCTATACCGTGAGCCTGCTTTCCGAGTTGTTCGCAACCGAAATTTCCAATATGCAGAGCAAAATTACGCGTAACTTTGCATCGGTTGTCTCTCACGAAGCGTCGTAACGATAGGGCTCAACGCTAATGCTCAGGTCCCCGCAAACTGGATCGTTTTTGACTGACGTTTTGCGCACGAGGTTCTGGGAGAAAGGGCGCATGCGGTGCAGAAATGACCGCTTTCGGCACCAGAATCCAAACCCTCGAATGTCCGAGATGGAGGCGCGAATCTGCCTTTAAGCCGATCATATGTCAGTAGCGCCAGCAGGTCAGGGTGTGATGCGCTCGGCACAGATCGCGGCGACAACTCTGGGCAGCGTCCCGATCGGAGATAGCACTTTAAGCCTATAGTGGTTCGAAGCCGAAACAATCATGGCAATCCCGTGCGTATGACAGAGATCCGGACAGACGAAACCAGATGGGAATCCCAATTCGGACTCTTCCGTTTGGGTCAATCCACTAACGTTCAGACTTGAGCGGGGCAGCTACTGGCGGATCATGTCTTCCGGGAGTGGCGGCATATAACCTAGCTTGTTGATGACGGTCGCAGCGATCGGATGGTGGGCCTTCATCATGACGAGCGCCAGGCGATATTCATGTCGGCGTTGGCCAACCAGGGAACCCTCACCACTCCCTTGTTCAAGAGTATCGAGCAGTTCATAGAGCTCTTGCGCTTTTGCCAACCGACATCGTTGTTCGCGAATGATGTCGATCGCAAGTCGCTCAAGCTCGTCTTGCTCAAGTTCCGCGAGGATCGTCTCAATGGCACGCTTTGAGCAATCGGGTTTGAGTTCCAGGCTGCGGATATCCGGCAATATTGCACCACCCCTTCGGCTTGGTCCGCGGTGCGCCCCCGCGAACGAACAAGATCTTGACCCCAAGCCGGGGGTTAGAAAACCGCCACAGACGGTCCCTGCGACCTTTAGCACCGAGGCACCTGGACATACGTCGCAGGCCCCCGGCCAATGGCCAGAGGATCCTCGGTGTCGGGTCGGCCGACACCAAACCGCTGTGGTGGGGTTTCTACGCCCCGAGGCGGCGCGTACCGCCTCGGGGAAAAGCATATTTCATCAGGATGATGAACGCCAGACGCCAGCCCGGATGTTTACATTGAAATTATTCGACATTCGCAACAAGTGCGGTTACCGACGCTGGAGCGATTGCACCATCAGCGAGAACTGATGAACGTAAATCACCGGCTGCTCCAAGCCGCGACCGCATGTCGGCGCCTATGTCGAACAGACCGGCATAGGTCATGACCTTCCCGATCCGCACTGGCGTACCGAGCTGTTCAAAACGGCAATCGATCGACCTGAAAATCCGCGCCATTCTGGCGTCGAAGACCGATACGATGTGTTCGATGCCGGCCCGTTGAGCGACTTCAACCATCCCGTACAAAAGCTCGACGGTAGTTTTGCTCACCATGTGGTTTGCTTCTGCCCGATCCCTCGCCTCGAAGATCTGCGGATTGACCGCAAATCGTGAGCTCTCCCAGATCAATGGGCTTCCGACCGTACCACCAGGCATCAGCACGGAAAACACGTCTCTGAGCATGTTGGGGCCGGTCGTGGGGAGCAGACGCACAGCGCCACGAAGCTGTCCTGACCTTTCATCGAGCGACAGAAGGTAGAGAGGGTCTTCTGCATCGAACCGGTCGATCTCCCGTCCGTTTTCGACTTTGACGTCCCAGCCAAGGCGACCAGAAAAGACTTCGGCCCGCATGCGGAACATTTCGTCAAACAGCTCTGGATACTTGTCCTGATCGGCACTTTCGATTGCGAATATCATGATGGTGGTCTCCGTTCATTGATTGATGACGCAGACACCAGTTATCGGCTGGGTTTCGAGACGAAAATCCGGCTCAACAGCAGGGTTTACAAAGGACCAAAAAGCAACCCTGCTCTATGAGCGATTGAAACGGCATGGGTATTGCTTGTGGCATGGAGCTTGTGGCGGGCGCTCTCCAGGTAGCAACGCACGGTGTGCTGCGACAGGCAGAGTATGACGGCGCATTCCCAGGCCGTCTTGCCCTCAGCAATCCATTGCAAGCATTCCAGTTCACGCGGAGAAAGACTTGCAGGCTCGCTCGCTTGTCCCTCGATGCAAAGCACACGATCGTGGATGTGCATCGCAAGGACTTGAAAGTCGCGCATATAGAGTAATTTCGCGCTTGCCCAGTCGCGGGCGGAAAGATCTGATGTGACGGAGAACAAGGCGCGATCGCCGCAGCGGCCGTGGACTGGAACTGTCAGGCCGCGGCGACCGATGCCGAATTCGCCGGCTTCACCAAAAAAGGTCTTCAACCGCCCCGTAGGCTTTCCGAACTCGTCCCAATCAAGGGGAAGCATACGGCGAAATCCAAGACGAACAACGGGATCGACATCGACATACTGCCGTTTCTTGTAATGCTCGACCCATTCGGGAGGATAGGTTACGGCAAGATAGGGATCGGTTTCATTTTGACCGACAACGCCAACAGCGAAATAGGCAATGGTATTCAATGCGTATCGGGAGGCCACGTCTTTCAAAAACCGGATAGTTGAATTCTGGTCGACAATGTCTGAAATTTTCGAGAGTGCTCCCATCAAATCGGAATCTGCGATTTTCTCCAACGTCCTACCTTTCCCGGAACCTGAGATTCGGGCGCAATATTTCCATTATGAGTCGCATATGCAATGCATAGTTGTCGAACTAGACAAGTTCTAGATCGTCAGCTTCCGAGCGTTGTTTGATGGAGAATCCTGTCAGGTATTAAAGGCGATCACGAGCGGCACGCCGAACAGCGATGCCCAGGCCCGGGCGGCCGCCTTCTGGATTGCAACGATGTTGGTGTCGCCGGTCCACCAGCCATTGCCGGTTGCCACAATGACGCTCGGTTCGTAGAGCATCGACTGCAGGATCGGCCAGACTATGAGCAGCTCGTAGCAGATCAGAGGAGCTATAAGCGTCCCGGCAAATCTACCGGTAGGCTTTCCATAGACATGGGCCGTTGCGCCACCCGATGCCCAGGGTTGCCACATCGAAACCGGCACGGGCATGCGCTCGCGGTAAAGGATTTCTGCGCCCTTCCCTGACACTTCGATCATGACGTTGTCGTAGCCCTCAGCACTGATAAGGATCGCACCCCCGTTTACCGTCACATCAAGGTCCTGAAGTGCGCGGACCCAGAGGTGGTCGGTGGTCGGTGTCCATATCCCGAATGCGCTTTCGGGAAGGACGATGTTTTTCACGCCGGCTTTCGCCGCGTCCTGAACCAATGCCAGCGTGGCGAGATGCTGCGCATAATCCGCGTGCTGACCGGGAGAGGCATAGTTGAAGTGCGTGTCAATGCCGATCCAGCCTTCCGGTGGATGCGGTTCGCTCCAGCCCTTAGCTGACAGTGCGACAAAGGCACCAACGATAAGAGCAACGATCTGCCATACCCGCGTCGTCATCGCAGATAAGGTGTGAGCCATGGCTATCAATCCAAACCAGCCGAGGCCCGGGAACAAGACACCAGCGGCCGTGATCGGGTTCGCCCAACCGGTGATGCCAAAAGGCGGAACGCTCATCAGGATCCATGCAAGCGCGTAACGCAACGGTTTGTGCCACCCGGACTTCGATGTCCAAATCAAGCTGTGCACGAGGACGAAAAGAACCGAGGCCGTGAGCCATAGACCGAGCCCGACCCACATATCACTCGCATAGAAAATTGAGACGCCAACAGGCAGCCCGCGCGACGCTGCAAGGAAATAGGCCAGCGCCACCAAACCCGCAACGAGCCGGTTGGGTGCAAACGCCCAGAGCGTCGGAAACAAGACAGCAGCGGGCAAGGCCAGCACTTCGCCACTCCAGGCAATCGCGCCGACAACGGCACTGCCTGCGATAAAGCTCAGGCAAACCAGGCCGTCACGGAACGAAGGTAAGGATGGGCGTCGCCAGCCCGAGAACACCATCGGCCGGGATCGGCCCGAAATATCGTGAGTCATAGGAACCTTTGAACGGTGAGTGGAGAAACAGAAACCCTGGCGGCACTACCCCCCCGGCGTAGGGCGTTATCGGCCTGCCCGAACCATCGTTTGGCTGGACCGCGGATCGCTGCAAATTCACTCCGTCGATCACGACAGACGCGCCGATTTCAATCGACTGTCCGGGGAGTGCGACGACGGTCTTGATCAACGGACTAAGCCAGCCTGGGCAAAGGCCCCGGCGCAGATATCCGCGCTCACGGGCCCATCGAAACTCGTGCGATAACGGCGGACAGATGAATACACGATCCCCGATACGAAAGGTGCGATTCAGCGCTTCGATGCGCCAAAGCCCAAGCGGAAAGCTCGGCGTCAGATTGATCCGCAGCCCGATCCCATAGGCTGCGACAAACAGGGCTATCGGAAGACAAAAAAGTGCCGTTACGACGGCAATGCGGTACCTCTGTGTCATTGCTTGAGCCCTTGGCTCTTACTGTGTGTTTGCCGCAACGCTTCCGATCCCTTCAGTGCCTGCTGGGTCCGTTGCTGGGCGATGAGCTGCTGGCCAGCGCGCATGAACGGCCAGGCAGCAGCAAGCTTCTGCTTCTCGGCCGGCGACATGTCCTTGGCAGCTTTTTCAAAGGTCGAACCCGAGGGGTCCCTAGCACCGTTGCCGAGCAAGGTCCGTTCTCCGAACCGTTCGGACACCGCCTTGTTGAAGGTATCAAGTTCGGCCTTCACCATGCGGTCGGCCAGGGCAAATCCAAGTGCTGCCGGTAGGTCGTTGCGGTCGATGGCGTCCCGCACCTTCTCCATGGCCCGCGCAGCCGCTGGCGACAGCGACGGAATATCGATCGAGGTGCGCTTCCGGTGTCCTTCCTCCTCGGCAGCGTACTTGTTCATCGCGTTCTGTCGCATGTCAAAATAGCGCTCGAGATCGTGACGGAGCGCAGGAACATTGATTTCGGCCACTCGGCGGTTTTCCAAGTCCGAGCGGCTTGCCAACAGACCATCGCGGCCGCGCAAGGCGCCGAAGCTTGCCGCGTTCCGTTCGATTTCGCTAAGGCGCTCACGCGCGACGTTCGCGTCTTCCAGAACGGTCTCCATACGCATCGCCTTGAAGGCGGATTCCGGATCCGCATAGACGAGCCGAATTCGGTCGGAGAGATTGTCCCACTGCTTTTGCAGGGCCGGATCGGCTTGCAGCTTCTCGTCGACCGCATCCAAGACCGAGATGGTGAAGCTGGAGATGCCTTTAACCATCGGCTCCGCCTTTCTGATAGATTGTTGTTGGGGTTGGTGAAGTGGATGATCGACAAGACCTAGCTGCGCGCCGGCGGTGCGAAGCCGGACGCCGAGATCGATGAGTCTCTGTTTCTGCCGAATGGTCCATTGGACCCGATCGCGCATCAGCGTACGGGCAACGCGAACGAGATGCAGGCCGCGATTATTGGCGAAGCGGAGCGCCTGGGCATAGAACCAGCCGCCCGCATAATCGAGCGTGACTTCCTTGCCGTTTTTTCGGGAGAGAAGTTTCTCAAGCCCCCCAGCAGCTTTGAAGGACCGTTCTCCATAGTAGACCGCCATGTCCTCCCGATGGCGGGTCATGGCAACATAGGTCAGATGCCGGTCGAGCGAGAGAGACGCCAGCACCTTTACCCGGTCGACGGTCGCACCTTGCGATTTATGGATCGTCGTGGCGTAGCCGTGATCGAGATTGCGATAGAACCGCTGATCGATGGTAACGCGGTGTGCGTCCTGGCCCTCGCCGATACTCGCAACCATACGGCCTGGTGCAGCCTCGACGATCTTGCCGATCATACCGTTTTTGACGCCAAGCAAGCCTTCGTTCTTAAGGAACACGATCTGGTCGCCAACGGCGAACTGCCGGGGTCCATCCTCGGTCTTGAAAGCGTGGCCTTCTTCGACCAGACCGCGCTCAACGAGCTTTTCACGCGCCATGATGTTGAGCTGGCGTACATCGCGGCGCAGATGCGCGAGTATCAAGGTTGATTTGTCCGGATCGTAGTCGCGGTTCCAGTCGGCAATCAGCGTTTCGATGGCGTCAAGCTTGAGCGGCCGCCCAATTACCCGGCCTTTCGCGCCATAAGATGACAGCGCTTCGGCAACGCGCCCGCGCGCCAGATCGAGCGAGGCGGCGCGCATCCAGTCTTCTTTCTGGCGATAGATGGTTTCGAGCTCGGCATAGCCGGTGCGTTCGACGATGGCGCGAAAGGCAGCACCCGCCTCGATGGGCTGGAGCTGCTCGGCATCACCGACCAGGACGAGTTTGGCGCTGGCCTTCGTGATCGCTTCGACGAAGGTCGCCATCTGTCGGGACGACACCATGCCCGCTTCATCGAGCACGAATATCGTCTTGCCATCGAGACGCCGGTGTCCCTGTTTCCAATTGAGCTCCCACGACGCCAGCGTACGGGAGGGAATGCCGGCCTCTTTCTCCAAACCCTCCGCCGCCTTACCTGCAAGCGCACCACCAACGACGTTAAAGCCGGCCAACTCCCAGGCTTCACGGGCAGCCTTCATCATCGTGGTCTTGCCGGCTCCTGCCCGTCCCACTATCGCTTCGATCCGCTCCGATCCTGCCACATGTGCAATGGCAGTACGCTGTTCTTCCGACAGCCGATCATGCCGGGCAAAGACGGTTTCCAGGACTTTCACCTCAACCGCGAACCCGTCCCTTCCCGAAAGCCAGTTTGCGCGGGAAATCATTTCGGCCTCGAGCCTGATCATCCCCCGGGTCGTCAGCCGTGCCGCGACCCGCGCCCCGGTCGCAAAGTCGATTGTCTCGTCAGTGAGTTTCAGGCATTCCGGGCTTTCCGTAATCCGAGTGAGAAGCCGCTGGAAGCGCTCCGGATCGTCGACATAGCGATGCAAGACCTTTGCTATATCGCGCTGATCGAAGACGCTTCGTTCGGACGTCAGTATATCGAAAACGAGTTCAGGCCTGTGCTCGATCCGGGCGGCGTTCTTATTCCGTTGGGCCTCATGCAATACCAGCCGTTCGAGATCGATCTTGTTTCCCGCATCGCCCGCCTTGCGCTGCAGCGCCTTTGCCGCAACGCCGATATGGGTTGTCGGCTCGAGGTCGATGCCGCGTTCGGCGTAGGACCGGCCATCGACACGGATTTCGAGGCCCGCCATGTCCAGATGCTGGTTTTGGAGATCGAGCCATCTCTGCCGCTGTTCGAGGAATTCCGCCTTCTCGCCGGACCAAAGTTTGTATTGGATTTTCCCGGTTTTGGTTCGAACCGGACTTCCATCCGGGCCAATCACCGCGACCTTCTTGGAACCGAACCCGTCCTGGGTGAGCGGGCGCAATGTCGTCATCAGATGGATGTGCGGATTGCCCGGATCGTCATGGAAGACCCAATCGGCCACTTGCCCGCGGGCAAGCACCTGCTCTGAGACGAACTGCCGGACCAGTGCGATGTTTTGGTCGCGGCTGAACTCGACCGGCAAAGCAACAATGAACTCCTTGGCAAGCTGGGCGTCACTACGTTTCTCGAACGCCTCGACCTTGTTCCAGAAGGCTTCCGCTGCCCCGGCAACCGAACGATCGGCGATCGTGTCCCGCGCCCATTTCGGAGCATCGGCGGGTAGCAGGAATTCTTCGTGGGCGAGGTTCTTCTTGTTGGAATAGTCGACGGTGCGCGCTTCCGCCTCGTGGTTCATCTTTGCGCAGTGGCGATAGGCCGCGGACAAAACGGCGCTGCGGCCGTTGCCACGAGAAATAAGCTGGGGTGTAAAATGCGTGATCGCCACGGTTCATCAGGCTCCTGCGAGACAAGTTCATCCTTGTTCCGCAGGCCGCCGCCCCGGCCCGACTGGGGCCGCAGCGAGCCACGTCGCCCCAGCGACGTATTACTGCGCCCTTGGACGCATTCCTTCGGAACGCTGGGATGATCTCTCATTGAGACGGGTCTCTCGACCCGGCATTTCTGCCGGGATGCGCTGAACGCGCACCCGGGCGATTCTGCTCATGCCTTTGGGGCATTAGTGACAATCGGGAGCAACCGGAATGAAGAAGCCATCATCCAGAATCAAAGATGAAATCGCCAAACTCCAGGAGCAGCTGAAGGCCGCAGAGACGCGTGAGGCCGAACGGATCGGCCGGATCGCGCTCAAGGCCGGGATTGGCGAAGTCGAAGCCGATGACGGCAAGCTGCTGACGGCGTTTGAGGACCTGGCCAAACGGTTTCGTGAACGCGGCAGCGAGACCCGGA
Source organism: Parahoeflea alexandrii (assembly GCF_024105735.1). GTDB lineage: Bacteria > Pseudomonadota > Alphaproteobacteria > Rhizobiales > Rhizobiaceae > Hoeflea > Hoeflea alexandrii. The sequence goes on from NZ_JAAAML010000005.1 coordinate 32,897, forward strand.
AACTCCCTCCCGCGCAAAACCCGTCTGGCGCGGCTTCGCGCGCAAATAGCGAGGCTTGAGCGAATGCGACAAGCAAGCCAGTCCGACGCGCGCAAGAAGGATACGCGGGAGAAGATCCAGCTTGGCGGTCTGATCGCCAAGGCGGGGCTTCGCTATGAGAAGCGGGCGCTTGTGCTCGGATTGCTGATCGACGGCGCCAGCCGGATCAAGGCGGACGAAGCGGAGCGGGAACGGCTGACGGCGATCGGAGCGGAGGCGTTTTTAGATGACACCGAGTAAGCTCATTCTTCTGCTTGCGCCCGTCGGCATGATGATCGCCGTCTGCATCGGGTTAAAAGGTTCCGAAGCCTGGTTGGCGCAATTTGGAAATTCGGTTGAGACGCAACAGACGTTTGGGCGGATCGGCATCGCCATACCCTATGGCCTAGCGGCGGGTCTCGGCATCGTTTTCCTGTTTGCAGCGCGCGGAGCAATGGCGATTAGGTTCGCCGGATACGGTGTACTTACCGGTGCGATTGCCGTGATCGCCATTGCCGCGACGCGGGAAACTACACGCCTCAGCGGTTTTGCAGACGCGGTTCCGGCGGGACACAGCCTGCTCGAATATGCCGATCCTTCGACCGGCATCGGCGCAATGCTTTGCTTCGTCGCCGGCATGCTTGCGCTGCGCGTCGCTCTCAATGGTGATGCAGCGTTCGCGACAATGAAGCCGCGGAGGATGACGGGAAAGCGCGCAATCCATGGATCGGCCGACTGGATGTCCGTCGCCGCCGCCAGGAATATGTTCGGTGAGGGTGGAGGCATTGTCCTTGGCGAGGCATATCGCGTCGACCAGGACAGTGTGGCGAGCCAACCATTCCGGGCCGACGTCGAGGATACATGGGGCAATGGCGGGAAGTCATCGCTGCTCTGCTTCGACGCCTCGTTCGGATCGACGCACGGACTGGTCTTTGCCGGATCGGGCGGGTTCAAGACCACTTCGGTAACGATCCCTACTGCGCTCAAATGGGGTGGAGGGCTCGTTGCGCTCGATCCGTCAAACGAGGCCGCGCCCATGGTGATCGATCAGCGGCGGCGTGCTGGACATGAGGTTTTCGTGCTCAGCCCCAGGGACGCCTCGGTCGGGTTCAATGTGCTCGACTGGATCGGCAGGTTCGGCGGTACCAAGGAGGAGGATGTCGTTGCCGTCGCCAGCTGGGTCGTGACCGATACCGGACGTCAGACTTCAATGCGCGACGACTTCTTCCGCGCCTCCGCCCTGCAATTAATAACCGCGCTGATCGCCGACGTCTGCCTGTCAGGGCATACGGAAAAGGAAAACCAGACGCTGCGCCAGATGCGCATGAACCTGTCCGAACCTGAGCCCAAATTGCGCGAGCGATTGCAGAGGATCCACGACAATTCAGAATCCGCATTCGTTCGAGAGAACGTCGCCGCCTTCGTCAACATGACACCGGAAACCTTCTCCGGCGTTTACGCCAACGCGATCAAGGAAACACACTGGCTGAGCTACCCGAACTATGCTGCGCTCGTTTCAGGTTCGAGTTTCTCGACCGATGACATCGCCGGCGGCAAGACCGACATCTTCGTCAACCTCGACCTCAAAACACTGGAGACCCATCCGGGGTTGGCCCGCACCATCATCGGCGCGCTTCTCAACGCCATCTACAACAGAAATGGAGAGATCAAAGGCCGCACCCTGTTCCTGCTCGATGAGGTGGCTCGGCTCGGTTACCTGCGCATTCTGGAAACCGCGCGCGATGCCGGTCGCAAATACGGCATCAGCCTGCTTCTGCTTTTCCAGTCGATCGGCCAGATGCGCGAAACCTATGGTGGGCGGGACGCCGCATCGAAATGGTTCGAAAGCGCCTCATGGGTATCCTTCGCCGCGATCAACGATCCCGAGACCGCCGACTACATCTCGCGACGCTGCGGCAACACCACGGTGGAGGTCGACCAGTTGAGCCGTACATCGCAGATGTCGGGGTCGTCGCGAACGCGCTCCAAGCAATTGGCGGCACGGCCACTGATCCTGCCGGAGGAGGTGCTGCGCATGCGCGGCGACGAACAGATCGTTTTCACGTCGGGTAGTCCGCCGCTCAGATGCGGACGCGCCATCTGGTTTCGGCGCAATGACATGAAAAGCGTCGTTGGCAAGAACCGGTTCCATCGCTGATCGCGAGGAATGCGTATCAACGTTGTGAATCGATTGCCCGGCTTTGATTCACACAACTCATTGGACTTCGTTTGCTGCGTCGAAGAGACTCTTCGCATGCAGACATTCACTCCCGACCAGGTTCATCTTCGTCGCATCGACCCGGCCCAGAATATGCACCGCTTCTACAGCCTGAGCCTTCAGCCCACGCTGTTCGGCGGCGCGTCGCTCATTCGCGACTGGGGAAGGATTGGAAGACGCGGTCAGACGATGATGGAAACATTCGATACGAACGCCGATGCAGGGTCCGCGCTGCACCGTCTTGAGCGTAGCAAAAGGCGCCGCGGATATCGCGATGCGGCAGTACAGCGGCGCTGATAGCTTTGACGCCCACCGATGTTGCGAACAATCAAAAGCACCGGACCGGCGCCGGATATCGCGCGATCTTCTCGTCCACGGTCATCAGGACAATTTCCTCGGCAACGGCCTGCGAAATCAAAATACGATCGAAAGGATCCTTGTGTATGGGAGGAAGCACCAAAAGGCCAATCGCATGTTCACCGGTGATCGCCAGTTCATGATAGCCATTGTCCACCAAACCACGCCTAAGTAATCGTGGATCGACCGCGAAATCCGGGCGTCCCAGGCCTGTCTTGATAGCGACTTCCCAAAGACTCGCCGCGCTAAAGATCAAATCGTTGTCGGAGTTCTCGATTTCGGCACGCGCTTGTGCAGGCAACTGCTCTGGAGCGCTTGCCGCCCACAAAAGAAGATGGGTATCGAGAAGGAACCTCACGCATCGCCTCCAAACATTGCTTCGATGTCTTCGTCACCCATGCAATCGAAGTCATCAGGCACGGTGAACTGACCGGCCATGAAGCCGGTGCGCTTTGTTGCGCCGGGCATCGGTGCATCCAGCGCCATGACCTTTACAAGCGGCTTGCCCGCTTTGGCGATGATGAAGGGTTCGCCCTTCGCGGCCTTCTCTATCAGACGCGACAGGTGTGTCTTGGCCTCGTGGATATTGACGGTGTGCATAGCGGCGCTCCTGCTTAGTCCATTCAACTTAGTTCATATGCAGCCGAAGTTCAACACACCCCATCGCGCGGAAGGCCCCGTCTTGCGACGAGGCCCTCCTCCGGCGGTTAGTCGCGATTGCCGTTCGGGCGGGACCAGATCAGTTGCAGCCCTTCCTGACCGTCCACCTCGATCAGGGTTGCGTAGATCGGAGCAGGGAAGCTCGGATCGTCCAGCTTGACCGAGATGTAATCCCGCTCGGTTCCCTTCGCCTGCTTCTGCCACCCGGCGCCCAGTTCAACTGCACCGGAGAAGATGCGGAATTGTGGGCCGTTCTCGGAAGGGGTTTCGACGCGCTCGAGGCGGGCCTTGACGTTTAGGGCGAGGGTCTTGATCTGACCGGTGAAGCCATTCTTCGCGGTGGTGAAAGTGCCGATGTTTGCCATTGTCTTCATCCTTTCGATGTTTCGGGCCGCGCCTATCGCGGCCTCGATGGCTGTCAGGAGACCGGGAGCGATCGGCGCGCACCCCAAAGGGGGCGGAATGAAATGGAGGACGGCGAGGAGACACTTTCTTGACCCGCGAGGAATTCGAACCGAGTTCGAAGGGGAAGAAAGTTTCGGACCGCCGTTGCGTCATGCCGAGCGAGGCGAAGCCGTTTTCCGGTCAGACATGCCTCAATCGAGACCGCTTTGGGCGGCGCTTTGATGACATTCGAATGGGGATGAAGACCGGAAAATATCATACTCATACCGCAGATGCATAAAGGCATCGGACAGAGGAAAGCGGATCACGAGAATCTTGCGTCATGGTACGAGACCAATCTTCGCCATCTCTGACGGTTAACTTCACAAAGCCGCCCGTTTTGCAATTCGGTAAACGAAAAGGAATAAGTTGACCGATTGCACCGGTAAACCAATTAATATAAGTTTACCGAGGAAAGCAGTGGAGATTGAGATGGCCAATCTGAGTTCCGTGGCGCGATCCGCCTACAGTGATCTCTTGCGTCTCCTCAAAGACGACATGATCGCAAATGTCCACGGTTCCCTCGTCACCAAGAAACGGGGAGACAAGGCCTACTGGTACGCGGCCGAGAAAATTGGGAATGCCGTAAAGTTCTGGTATGTCGGCCCGGACGGGCAGGAAACACGCAGCCGGGTCGACCGAATGAACGAGCTGCGCGCGCAGGCAGCAGAGCGCAGGAAAGAGCGTTCCCGCCTGGCCCGATTATTGCGAGCGGAAGGCATGACGCCGGTCGACCGCGGAACGGGTGGCCTGTTGCTCGCCATGGCCAAGGTCGGAACATTCCGGCTCGGCGGTACACTCATCGGTACGAACGCTTTCCGTTTGATGGAAGGCGAGCTTGGAGCAACCCTCCCCCTTGGGAGCGTAGCCAACACTGGGGATATTGACATCGCGCAATTCGAACGCCTGTCCGTGGCGTTGGAAGACGCGGTAGAGCCTTCGCTTGCGGAGACCTTCTCTGCGCTCAAATTCGATCCTGTTGACGGTCTTGATCGAGACAGTGTCTGGCGGTGGCGCCAAAGTGGGCAAACAGGAATGATGATTGAGTTTCTGACACCCTCCTTTGATGCGGAAGAGGGAATTCGCGATCTCCCTGCACTGGGTGTCAAAGCACGCGCGTTGCATCACTTGAACTACCTGATCTCTGACCCGGTCAACGCGGTTGCACTTTACCGTGATGGTATCCTCGTTCAAATCCCGCGCCCTGAGAAGTTTGCAATCCACAAACTGATCGTAGCAGACCGCCGACGTGACGGCCCCACGTCCTTCAAGGCGGAAAAAGACCGTCAACAGGCAGCGTTTATTGTCTCGACTATGGCCGAGGATCGCCCGTCGGACATATGGGACGCTTATGAGGACGCGATGGCGCGAGGGCCCCGATGGCGTGAGAGGATCGGCCGATCGCTGGATCGTATGCCAGATACGCGCGACATATTGCTTGCCTGCAGGGCGGAGTAAACTCTAAAACAGTTTTCCTCCAACGACTCTGCCGGGGCTTTGTCAGAGGAACGAGTGCCGATCAATGAAGACCCGTTGGGGCATTTCCACTTCGCAAGCTTAGGCGAGCTCCGAAAACTTGTCTGGGGTCGGCGCTCGTTGGGCAGGCTTGAGGATTTGAACAAGGGATGATTTCTGTTCACCTTACCGATTGAGATATTGAGATGAGACTGGGCATTCAACACGGACGCCGGTGCAGGGTCCGCGCTGCACCGTCTTGAGCCCGGCACAGGCAGTTGAAATGACAAAGCGACATGCCTGATGACATGGACAGGGCTCTGCCCTGCGGCGAGGCCGTCGTGCAGAGCGCTCAGTCGCGGTTGCCAGTCGGGCAGGACCAGATCAGCTACAATCCTTCCCGGCCGTCCACCTCGCTCAGGGTTGCGTGGATCGGAGCCGGGAAGCTCGAGACGTCGAGTTTGACCGAAATGCAATCGCGTTCGGTCGCTTAGCCTGCTTCTACCACCCGGCACCAAGCTCAACTACACCGGAAAGGATGCGGTCATTACATATGCAGATCCAGACACGTTTCACGCGGCGTTCGCCAATCGGCCATTCCTCAATCGAGACCGCATTGACAGCTATCGCAGCCGTGAGCTGTGCGCAGGGCTATCAAATGCGTCTCGTTTATTCGCCGAGGCGAAGGAATGACCGGGGAGACGACCCGTCGCGTTCACAAAATTCGCATCATCACTTATGTTAAAGCGGTAGCTCGGTGTACGGCTCAGGTCCATAAACATACTCGAGCGGAATCGCGGGCTGAACCAGCAGCGAGAGGTAGCGTTCCAGCTTGTCCGCACTGTTGCTGGCAGCAAGGCCGTAGAAGTTGCCGCTGTTCCATGTGATGACACAATGCCTGAAGTGAGCGTAGACGGCTTTCGCCATGGCGGCCAGAGTCACTTCACTGTCATGCATGGTCGTGAGCACTTGTCGGGTTTTCCGCTCGATCTCGTCCAGCCCAAAGTATCTCGGTTTGTACCCGAAATCCTTTTGCGCCTCACGAGCCTCATAGTCGCGGCGATCTGCAGCCTGGAACTTCTCCACGAGGAGAAGAATGCCGTCATCCTTGAGATGTCGGGCGACGAAGGCGATTTGCTGGTGCCGGTTTGGTGAGTACATCTGGAAAGTCGTGTCCTCCAGGATTACATCGAAGCCGTCGGCGAATTGTTCCAAGCTTTCCTCTGAACGCATATATGCGTCTGTAAGCCGATGGAAAGGTCCGAGGTAAAACTGGGCATGCGGCGGATTGCCGAAAGCCATGAAGCACTTGTGATTCTCTTCATTCGGGCTGCAGGACAAAGACCGTATTTTCCCCTGACCGAGTTCTGAAATCGTCCGCGCCATGGTGCCTTCGGCAGTGCCGAGGCTGTAGAGCGAGATGTCGCGCGTGCTCTGCTGGGAGTAGCGCAACAGGGCGTGCGCCATTCGACACTCCTCTTCCAGGCGATATGGAATGCTGCCGTGATAGTGCTGGTCAAAAAATCCCTGCCGGCGTGCATGTAGCTCGACGATACGATGCAGGAGATTGTCATTGGGCAGCAGTCGCATATCCACCACCGGTTTGCGGATCGGGACTCCACCCCTGCCGGCCGCGGTCTCTGAAAAGAACCCGGCCAGGTTGTTGAGCCGCGGCGCCCGATCACATTCGGTAAGAAAATCGCTGAAATCCTGCATGATGGAGAACCTCACAAAAAAACAAGACGCGACGTTTCCGGCTGCGTCCCTGAGTATACGCAACGAGTTCCACATATATCCCAGTATCGCCTGGAGTTTCGTCGTAGCCTGAACGCTAATGCGGCGCTTCGCATGCTGCTTTCACGGCTATGCCCGATTGTCACCAAAGTGCCATCATCGCCCAACCTTGGGTTACTTCCCAGTTGCTGAACAACTCATGACCATCTTATAGATAGCCGCCTTGCAACGTTTAGGGAGGCAAAAATTCTTGTCGGAGATGTGTGGCTTCCAGCCCGACGAGGCCCGCCGTTCGCATCGCACCACGATCATTCATCAGCATCTGGACTGGGGAATGGTCCGGGCGGACATGGTCACGCGGACCGGATTGCGACGTCAGGAAACGCGGATCGCCGTCGACGATTATACTTTCCTGATCAACCTGCAGGGCGAAGCCAGGTCCGGTCAGGATTATGTGGATGGCCGCCGCGTCGGATTTTCCCCCCGCAAGGCCGGATCCCTCATCTTCCTGCCTGCCTATAGCGAATGGACTGGTTGGGACGAAGGAGACACGACCGGGTCATACCTGTTCGTGTCCATGGATGCGGATTTCGTTCAACAAACGCTCGGAAACGAGCATCAGGCAGTCTTGCGGCCGGCAATAGGTTTTCGCGACAGTATAATTGAAGCAGCACTTCAAAGGATTGCGACCGAGCTGAAGAACCCGGACCCGACGAGCGCCATGATGGTGGAAAGCCAGGCGGTCCAGATCCTCGTGCAAATGGTCAGACTGAACGATCTAGCCCACGAGCCGGTCAAGGGCGGGTTCTCGCCGTTCGATCTCAAACGGGTTATTGCCTTAATGGAAGAGCGCCTTGCGGACCCGCCCAGCGCTGATGAACTCGCTTCGGGGCTCGGAGTGAGCCGGCGACACTTCTTTCGAGCGTTCAAACAATCGACCGGCAAAACCCCCTCTGGCTACATGGCGGATCTTCGCCTGAAGCGCGCTTTGGACCTACTGACCACCACGGATCGGTCGGCAACCGATATCGCGTTGGAATGCGGGTTTTCGAGTTCGAGCCATTTTGCCTATGCCTTCAAGCGCGTTCATGGCACGGGCCCGTCCGAATATCGCCGAAGGTGGCGAAGCTGATGGCGCGCGCATGGTTGCTTCGCAGTGTATTGGCAAAGTTTCACATCTGCTCAAGCCGGTTGCACCACCGGTCTGGCCACGCCGATCATTCCGCGAGGATGCCGCCGACATCCTCGCCCGATTGTCCGAGGGGTGCGCCGCAGCGCAACAGCTTCAATTGGTTTCTTGCCTGCACATTCGCCTCGGCTTTGGGACGGAACGGTTACCACATTGCATGCGCGTGGATTCTCGTGGCCGAAGGGTTCGGGAGCCCGGCGGTAGCAGTGTATTTCGCCATCATCAGCGTGACCGAGCTGATGGCTAGTCCGCTGGCGGGCTGGATGTCGGATCGTTTGGATCGCCGCCTTTTGTATGTTTTCGCTGACGCCTTTCGCTTTGCGGCGATGCTGACGTTGGGAGCTATCTTGATCGTCGCTGACATGCGCTGGGCAATCTGGGTTTCCGCGGTTGTCTTTGCGAGTTGTGACCGGATAGCGCTTACCGCGTCACAGTCGATGATCCCGAGTGTCACCGCCCACATCAGACTGTCGACGGGCAATTCCATCGCATTTTTTCTGACGCAGGCGGGCAGTCTGTTTGCGGCAGCCTTGACTGGTCTTCTGCTGCACATTTCCACGCCAGCCTGTACTTTCGCGGTGCTGTCGCTGGCCTTTGCACTGTCGGTCGGCCTGATGCTGGCGGTTCGGCAGGAACAGGTCGTATTTCGGCCTGAAGCAACTGGGCCGGCGCCGCGCTTGATATTCGATGCTCAACTTCTTCAGCTCGGCGCTATCTATGCCCTTCTTTACACCGGCGGCGTCCTTGTCAGCGTTATTGGGCCGAGCTTCGTGATTGACGAGCTTCGCGGCACCGCCATTGTTTTCGGTCAACTCGAAAGCGCCTGGTCTGCAGGATCGATTGTCGGCGCACTTCTGCTCATCCCCCTTGTTCGTGCAGCGCGGGTGTCAGTGCTTCAATTCGTGATCCTCGGCCTGACTGCGTGCACCTTCGCTACCCTGAAGATACTGGACCTTCCGTGGTCACTTCTGAGCTTTGCTATCCTTGGAACTCTCTACAATCTCGGCCGCGTCGCTGTCGAAGTCATGCTGCAGTCTCACGTTCCGATAGCAGCTCTTGGCCGGGCAAAAGGCGCTTTGCACAGCGCGGGCGTTTTGCTCGGCGTCATCCTTTTCGGGTTCATAGCCATTGCCGGAAACACGGTGCGACCTTCCAGTGTTTTCCTCGCATATGCGGTCGTCCTGGCCGGTGGAACACTGATCCTGAGCATCTGGCGCGCAGCCGACACCAAAGACGACGCCCGATAAACGAACCGCTCCGCTTCTTCAGACCATCGAGGGCAGCGGACAGGCGCTGCCACCGACAGGGATCCTGACTACGATCATCTTGAACGTGCAGCGCCAGGCAGTTGCACCATCAATGCAATCCGGCGTTTGATTATTTGCTGATCAGATCGTGCATCCGCATCAATTTTCCGCAATCGCAGATCAATCACGCGTGGAATTGTCGGCTGAATGAATAACAGCCGAGAGACCCCGTGGTGAAAACCAATTCCGATGCCCTCCAATCAATGCCGGACCGGAACAACACGACAGCAGCGCTGCAAGTCGTAAATCTGAGAAAACGCTTCGGCCAGCTTGAGGTGATCAAGGGTCTCTCGCTTACCGCAAATCAAGGCGACGTTATCTCCATTCTGGGCAGTAGCGGCTCGGGGAAGAGTACCTTGCTGCGATGTCTCAATTTCCTTGAACCGCCGAACGAGGGCGAAATCTGGATCGGGGGACGGCAAATCCAAGCGCGCGCTGGCGCAACCGGCCAGCGGGAAATCAACGCGCTGCGCATCAATCTCGGCATGGTCTTCCAGACATTCAATCTCTGGCTTCACAAGACCGTGCTCGAGAACATCGTGGAAGCGCCCATTCATGTTCTCGGTCTAAACAAAGCGGAGGCACATCTCCGCGCCGAGGAGCTGTTGCTCAAGGTCGGTCTGGCGGACAAACGCCACGCCTATCCCTCCCAGCTCTCCGGAGGACAGCAACAGCGCATAGCGATCGCGCGCGCGCTGGCCATGGAGCCGGAGATCTTGTTGTTCGACGAGCCCACCTCCGCCCTCGATCCGGAACTGGTGGGCGAGGTGCTGAAAGTGATCCGCGCGCTGGCTGACGAAAGTCGTACCATGCTCATCGTCACCCACGAACTCAACTTTGCCCGGCAGGTATCGAACCGGATCGTCTTCCTCCATGAGGGGCAGATTGAAGAGGAGGGTCCGCCCGACGCCTTCTTTACCAACCCATCGTCTCCACGGGTGAGGCAGTTCCTTTCGTCCCAGCGTGACGGGTATCACCGATGACGTTGCTGCAGGGATTTGGCGACCAGATCGTCGCCGGAGCAATCACGACATTGCAGGTCGCACTGACCAGCCTCGTGCTCGGTATCGCAGTCGGGCTGGGCGGGGCCTTAGCAAAGGTCAGCGGGATCGGCGCTCTGCGGTGGCTTGCAGATAGCTACACAACAATCGTCCGCGGCATTCCCGAGCTCCTGATTATCCTGATCCTGTATTTTGGAGGCACGGTTGCGCTAACCGCGCTTTTGGGCCGGTATGTCGAGGTCGATGCGTTTGCGGCCGGCGTGTTCGCGCTGACGATTGTCTTCGGGGCTTATGCCACGGAGGTGTTCAGAGCCGCATTTCTGGCCGTGCCTCGAAGTCAGATCGAGGCCGCCCATGCGCTTGCGCTGTCGAAAGCTCTTACGTTTCGCCTGGTCATCCTGCCGCAAATGTGGCGCTACGCATTGCCCGGCCTGGGCAACCTCTGGCTGACGCTCCTCAAGGACACCGCGCTGATTTCCGTCGTAGGGCTCGAGGATCTCATGCGCAAGGCCAGCGTGGCGGCCGGCGCGACGCATGATCCGCTGACCTTCTACCTGACCGCCGCAGCCCTCTATCTGACATTCACCTCCGTCTCGCTGGCTGGCCTGGCGCTGCTTGAGCAGCGCGCCGGCCGGGGCGTGCGCATCTCAGAGTAAGAAAGCAACCATGAACTGGTACCTTGTCATTGACGTCATGCCGCGACTGTTGAGCGGCGCTCTCCTGACTTTGCTGCTGGCCGCCCTCTCCGTTCTCGCCGGGCTCCTGATTGCCTTGCCGCTTTCGCTGTTACGGTCATCGTCTTCGGGCATGCTTTCACGCCCGGTCCTCGCTTACACATTTGTGTTCCGCGGCACGCCACTGCTCGTCCAACTGTTTCTGATTTACTACGGCGCGGGTCAGATCGAGTGGATCCGGACCACCCCTGCCTGGACCATTCTCAAAGAGCCGTACTGGTGCGCTCTAATCGCGTTCTCGCTCAACAATGCTGCCTACACCACGGAGATCCTGCGCGGCGGGATACGTGCGGTTCCTGCGGGAGAAGTCGAGGCCGCAAAAGCACTCGGCATGTCGTACTCGTTGCGTACGCGGCGGATCGTGCTGCCGATTGCCTTTCGACTGGCCCTGCCCGCCTATGCCAACGAGGTAGTCCTGATGCTCAAGGCAAGCTCGCTTGCCAGCACTATCACCATCATGGAGCTGACAGGCACGGCACGCAAGATCGTCGCACAGACCTTTTCGCCCTATGAGGTCTTCATTTCCGCGGCCCTCATCTACCTTGCGATCACATTTGTCGTCGTCAGGGCGTTCGCCCGACTGGAGCGTCGTCTTGCGCATCACCTTGAGCGTACCGAGAAGAACAACGGCAAGGATCCGGTGCACAACGACCCCACGCAAGAGCTCGACAGCGATCCGGTGCTGCGTCAGGAGGCGAGATGATGACCCCCTCGTCTTCATCCGGGACCTGTCATCCCGGCCATATCGGCGATCCGGCACTAAGAGGAAGCTGGTATGAAATCGACCTCGGCGCCATCCGCCACAATTACCGGCAGTTGCGGGCGTGCCTTCGGCCCGAGGTCAAGATCTATGCCTGCCTCAAGCGCAATGGCTATGGCTGCGGTGCAGCCGCGGTTGCGGCAGCGCTGGCATCAGAAGGCGCGCATGGCTTTGCGGTCGCCTCGCTACTTGACGCCATATCCATGCGAAACACGGGCATCACGGGCCCGATCCTGCTCTACCCGGGCGCACTACCGACTGCCTGGCCAATGATCGAGGCGCTCGATCTTACCATCAGCATTTCGAGCATCGAGGAACTCGAGCGGTGGCGCGCCCGAAGGTCGAACATCCGCGTCTTCATCAAGGTTGATCTCGGCTTCTTTCGCGCCGGCGCAACTCCGCGTGAGGCTGTCAGACTTCTTGCCCTGGCTTCTGCCTGTCGCGACGTGCGGCTGGAGGGGGTCTATGCCCATCTGAGTGAACTGCCGACATCAAAGCCGTCGGACGCGACCGACCAGTTCACCCGCATGCTCGCGATACTCAAGGAGGCTGGTGCGAGAGGCATCCGCCCCGAAGTGGCGATGATTTCAAGCACGGAGAGCGTGCTCGCCCACCCGGAGATGGACCTCGACGCGGTCGATCCCGGAGCCTTGCTGGTTGGTCTGTCAGAGGCAGCCATTCCGATCCGGCACCTGGCCTTGCGACCGGCGCTCAAGACCATTTCGACGAGCCTCGTCGCTGTGAAGCATGTTGATGCATCGCTTGGCCCAGTCCCGGAAATTCCCGGCTTTTATGCTGGCATGAGGCTGGGTGTCGTGAATTTCGGCTGGGGGGACGGATATCCACGAAAGGTCCCCGACAAAGCCCAGGCTCTCATCGGAGGGAAAAGGGTGAGGCTCCTGCCTCCCGCCCATCTCGAACATCTGCGCGTCGATCTGACCGAGGTTCCGGACGCCCGTTTCGGAGACCAGGTCGTGCTTCTGGGACGACAGTGCGGCGAGGACATAACGCATGAGGAAGTGGCGTCCTTATGGGGAACCGACCTCGTCGGGCTTTACGGCCAGCTACGGGACCATGTGCCACGGATCTACACCTGAAGACAAACCGCAACGGAAGGAAGTGCGATGAAAACACTAAAGCTGATGATGTACACAGTGATCGCCACGGCGATCGTTGCTCTGGCACAGGCTCAGGACAACAGAACGATCAGGATCGCAACAGAAGGCGCCTTTCCGCCCTGGAACGCGGTCGATACATCCGGCAACCCTGTCGGGTTCGACATTGATGTCGGGGCTGCGTTGTGCGAACGCGCCAAGCTTGACTGCGAGTTTCAGACGCAAGCCTGGGACGGGATCATTCCAGGGCTTACCGTGGGAAAATACGATGCGGTCATGGCCGGCATGTCAATTACGGAGAAGCGAAAGCAGGTTATCGCATTCTCCGATCCCTATGCGCTTACATCCAACTATTTTGTCGTTCGCAAGTCACTTGACCTACCCGCCCTGGATGACAGGACAAGGATCGACCTCTCAAGCGAGACCGAGGAAGGCCGGCAGGCGCTCGAAACCCTGCAGGAGAACCTGAAGGGAACCAAAATCGGCGTCCAGGGCTCGACCAACGCCGAAGCCTTTGTCCAGGCGCACTTGAGCGATGAGGTGGAGATCCGCACCTATGACAAGCAGGACAACCTCAATCTCGACCTTGTCGCCGGAAGGATTGACGCGGGACTTGCGGACTTCTCGGTCTGGAAGGCCTTTTTGGAGTCAAAGGACGGCGCTTCTGCCGAGCTCTACGGCCCCCGAATTTCCGGCGGGCTGTTCGGTCCCGGCGTGGGTATCGGCCTGCGAAAAGAGGATACGGCTCTGGCATCGAAGTTCAACACCGCGATAAAGGATATCATCGCCGATGGTACATTGGAGACGATAAGTCTCAAATGGTTCGCCACGGACGTCGTCCCGCAACAGAGCGACAACTGACGAAAAGGCCGCCACGCGAATGCTATCGTGTGGCGGCCTTGGCCATACTGATCCGCTGCAACGCCCGGCCGCGGGCTGCCACAGCAGATCCAGATAGAAGATGTGAAAGCGACGCCCTCACGCGCCACCGCCGCGCCCTGCATGACAATGAAGAGCACCGGAGAAATCAGCATATCGCCGCCGCTCCGGCGGGATTTCGGGAGTTCTCGACACGACACGGGCGGTAACAAGGTCAGCCGCGGGAGCCTCAGCATAGCGCCCGCAGGGGAGGCGGAACCGACTGACCCCGCCCGGGTCGTTCCGTTTGCAGCAGCCATCGTCGCGACAGTCCGAACCCAATCTCGTCAGCACTCCGCTCGCAAAGCAAACCATCCCGAAAATGCCCCGACTTCGGTTCCATCGGCGCAACGGGAATGGTGGTTTGCGTGGGCAGTTTACTGCAGCGGTAAGAGATCCATGATTCCGGATCTGGTGCTGTCCGCGCAACGGCACCTATCTGCAGATAAAAGTCAAAAGAATCTGCTGTCTCGTTTTGACCCTGACACTCCTTGGAAGCTTAGGGCGTTGAACTGGCAAAGCGCTCTGTTGACGGCTGTAATTGTGGTACCAGCGCGATTGACAGGGGGCCGCACATTCTGCGGTACGGCCTAAATCGCGGGTGGCGAGGCCCGTCGCAATGACTGCTTTGCGCCCCAAACCGGTCATCCGCGCAATGGGACCCTAATCCCGAAAGCGGTCATTCGCTTCGCTCCGGGTTGATGTCCTCAAAGGGCGGGAAGCGGACATCTGGTGCGTCGGGAAAATGAATAATATGAGACCGATTGCGGTCAGCTCGCCCCGAGCTTATGTTCCGCATCTGGCCCGCCTTTCGCAATCCCAGACAGCGCCAAGCGACCTAAGTGTGGCTGATACCGCTTTTCTAGGAGGTTGAATATATTGCTATCGAAGAATCGACGTAAGGCAGCTCAAGAGGTAGTTTCGGGCGCATATCCCTCTTTACCAAAGTTCTAAAGCTTTGCTTGCCGCATGCGCCAATTTGATGAAGCTACAGAGCTGGGATTGACCGCGTTATGCAGATCATAACCCATCACGCCTGGAAAAGGATCGCGTTGCGCACAGTGGCTTTCTTGAAAAAGCCCTGCGGACAGAGCTGTCAGGTAAGAGATAGCCTCGGAGGAAGACGGAAACATTCGCACTTTCAAGGCGCGGAGGTTTTTTGTGCATTTCCCAAGAGCGGCAGAATTGCAGCAGCATCGAGAGCACCGGAGCCATTCACATTACAAATAGTTATAGTTCAGGACATCTGGCGAACAGGTTGAAGCAGTAGATCTTGCGGTGAGCACACCTGAAGATGCAGGACAGATGTCATGATCAAGCGTCACGAACGACACTCAAAGTTTACCCGGATTGCACACATAGGCCTGGCGCTGGCGATCATTTCCCAGCTCTTGACCAGCCTGGTCATGGTGCCGCCATCACCACCCAATGACGGCAGCATCCTCTATGAGATCCACGAATATGGCGGTCTTGCCGCGTTTGCGTTCATGCTCCTGTTCTGGATCGTTCTGACCACCCGCCGGATTGGCACTGCCCCGGGTAAGCTGTTTCCGTGGTTCAGCACGCGTCGCTTGATTGCGGTCTGGGAAGACGTCAAGTCGCATTCGCGGTCGCTGGTTCGCCTGCGCCTGCCTTCCTATGATGAAAACGGTCCGCTGGCATCGGCCATTCATGGTCTTGGGCTTCTCCTGATGACCGTGATGGCAGCCACCGGTACCCTCTATTACTTCATTAACACCGGCGATCCCGACGCAGGTGGCCTTGTCGGGGTCTTGATTCTTGTTCATACGACGCTCGCAAACCTGGTCTGGGCATACCTTATCGGCCACATGACCCTGGCAGTTGTCCATCACTTCACCGACAATCTGAGCCTGACGGAGATGTGGTCGTTGCGCGGCGAGGCTTCGCACGCATCGCAAGCGCCCAAACCGTGATGCGTCTTTGCCTTCCGGATGCAGCCTTGCACCTCCTCGGGCAAATTTGACGCTCCCGCCCTCACTGGATACGTTGATCTGGACGCTGCAATTGGTTGCGAATGCCAGGTCAACGTAAGATATCAATGACAAGCAAAGATACTCAGTCGACGGATTCGGTGCAGAATACCAGCCGATTGCTCAAGAACTATGGTTCGCTGCTGGCCAGCTTGCTGCTCTTCGGATTGGGTGCGTTTGCGGTCTACAAGACGCTCCACGGCATTGCGATTGCAGACGTCATAACCCAACTTGATCGTACCTCGCGGACCTCGCTTGCCTTGGCGGTTGCCGCAACAGCCGGCGGTTATCTCGCCTTGGTCGGATATGACTGGTCCGCTCTCCGTTTCATCGGCAGGCAGTTGCCCGTGACAACCGTGGCCCTGGGGTCTTTCACGGCCTATGCGCTGAGCAATTCCATTGGGCTTGCCGTGCTTTCCGGAGGGGCGGTTCGCTACCGCTTCTACCGCGGCCTGGGGCTCTCCCTCGCTGATATCGCCGTCGTCTCGACCTATTGCGCCATGGCGTTCGGAGTTGGGGTAACCCTCGTCGGTTTTGCAGCCCTGGCCTGGCATCCTGCGGCTTTGGAAAGCATCGTACCGCTCGCATCGACATCGATTCGATATGTGTCGATTGCCATATTCACGGTGACTATTGCTCTGGTTCTGTGGGGATCTTTCGCCGGGCGCGCCGTCGGCATTGGCCGGTTTTCTGGCAGTTTTCCGCCTCCGCGTGACATCGGGCTTCAGATCGCGTTCTCGCTTTTCGACATCGTTTTCGCGGCGGCCACGCTTTACCTGCTGCTACCGGCTGAAGCATCCGCAACCATCCATTATTCGACATTTGTCGCCGTATTTGCCGTTGCGGCCGTTGCAGCCGTTCTGAGCCATGTGCCTGGAGGGATCGGCGTTTTCGAGGCTGTGATCCTGGGCGCATTCTCCTCGGTTCCGGATCAGACTGCCGGCATCGCCGCAGCACTCCTCGGCTACAGGTTCGTCTACTACCTCTTGCCGCTGCTCATGGGCGTTCTCATCCTGGTCGTTCTTGAACTCCGGAGCAGGAGAAAGGTGGACGTTTTTCCCATTGGGGCAGCACGGCCCGCACTTTCAGCTACCATGTCGCTGACATCGTTCATTCCCGGACTGGCGGCAGCTTTGACTTTCCTGGCCGGTGCAATACTGGTCCTCAACGGGCTGGTGCCCATCCCGGCATCGATTCTCGATGAGTTGAAGCCTGCCATTCCCGCGGGTCTGTTCGAAGTCTCCAATATCGTCATGGCGATGGCTGGCGGCGTGCTGATCGTCATTGCCAATGGTTTGCGTGCGCAGTCCCGAAGCGCTCTTTATCTGGTCATCGGGATTCTCGGCGTGGCCATCGGGTCGCTTCTCCTCCAAAGACTGGACTATGACCTCGTATTGGCGCTTGCCTTGCTGGCCGGTCTGCTCTGGCTGTCGCGCGGCCATTTTGAGCGAAGAACCCCCATTTCTCTTGCGCAACGGCCGGTCGCATCCTTTGCACTGTGGGCGGCTTTTTCGGTTTGCGTGGCCCTGTTCTTCCTGTTTGCGCATCAGGACGCGGAATACTCGCATTCGAGGTGGTGGCAGTTTGCGTTTGACGCGAACATGCCGCGTGCACTTCGCATGGCGGGCGTGAGCATCTCTGTCTCGCTCATACTGCTGTTGTTCTTTGCCTTGAGACCGAAGCCGGGAAAGCCGTCCGGCGAAACTCCGGATAGTGAAACCCTGTATTCGATCCTGTCGAAGCAGGATGATGCTGATGCGAATTTTGCCTTGACGGGTGACAAGTCGTTCCTCGTTTCGGAGCGGAATGACGCGTTCATCATGTATGGCCAACATGGGCGGAGTTTCGTCGCCCTGGGGTCTCCGGTGGGAGACGGGAAATCGGCTGTCGAGCTTATCGATGCGTTTGTCACGGCCGCAGACCAGGCAAACTGTCGTCCCGCATTCTATCAGATCGCGGACAAAGATCTGGCGCGTTTTGTCGATGCCGGTTTCGTGCCGAGCAAGCTCGGGGAAGAGGCTGTGGTCAACCTCGAGACTTTCACGCTGGACGGTCCGCAACACCGAAGTCTGCGTCAGGCCTATAACCGCTCAATGCGCGCTGGCCTGACACTCGAGATTTCGGCGCCTCCGCATGCGCCAGTCCTGCTGGCCGCGTTGCGGGACATGTCCAATGAGTGGCTGGAAGAGAAGAAGACGCGCGAAAAGGGCTTTTCACTCGGCCGGTTTGACGAGGACTACCTGCAGAATTTTCGGCTTGCCGTCGTCTACGCAGCCGACCGTCCGGTCGCGTTCGCCAATATTTTCGAAACTGCGACCAAGCGACATGCAACGATCGATCTCATGCGCCATCTCTCGAACGCCCCGTCTGGAACGATGGATTTTCTCTTCGTCTCGGTGATGCTGACGCTCAAGGCCGAAGGCTTTGGCGAGTTTTCCTTGGGCATGGCTCCGTTAACCGGCCTGGATGCCACAAGACATCCGCGCATGTGGGATAGAGCCGCGGGGTCGGTGTATCGCTTCGGGGGGCATTTCTACAATTTTGCAGGGCTTCGCGCCTACAAGGACAAGTTCGACCCGACATGGCGCTCCAGATACCTGATGACCTGGGGCGGTATCGACCCGTTGCTGGTGGCAAACGATATCAATGCGATCGTCAGCGGCGGTCTGCGCGGGGCAATCTCGCGCGGCAGACGGGATGGGGCGGCGGAACATCATCGACCAATCAAACGGCAGAACTGACGATGGACAGAAATGTGCAACAGCTTGCGGAACACCTCTTGCAGACCGGGTACGACGACTTGCCAGAGCGGGAGCAGCGCGTCCTGAGACGAATGGCCAAACGGGTTGCAATCTCCCAGGACATCAATGACCTGTTCCATGAGAGGCTGTCCTTTGGCCAGCGATTGGCCGACGGCGTCGCGGCCTTCGGAGGGTCGTGGACCTTCATCATCTTGTTCGGCGTGATCCTGTTCTTTTGGATCGCGATCAATACCGTCGCACTGCCGAACAGGGATGTCTTCGATCCCTATCCTTTCGTGTTCCTCAATCTCGTGCTGTCGATGCTGGCCGCCATGCAGGCGCCCGTAATCATGATGTCGCAGAACCGCCAATCCAACAAGGACAGGCTCGCCGCATCGAACGACTATGAGGTCAACCTGAAGGCTGAGCTCGAAGTGCTGCAACTGCATGAAAAGATGGACCAGATCAGAAACGAACAGCTGTCGGAAATCCTTCGGACACAAGAGGCGCAGTCTGCTCAACTGAACTTGATTCTAAAGCGGCTGGATACGGTGTCCGAGTGATCTCGGCACTTCTAGTCCAGTTGAGTGGTGTAGGCGCGCAGCAGTTTCGCGCCGACCGCGAACCCGGACGCGATGGTTTGCATGGCTTTCGCAACCTTCGGCAACCCTCGTTCCGTCCCGTCCCCGTCGTGGCTCACATAGGATAGCCGGCCAAGCGGCCTGTTGACTGTTTCCAGGGTTATGGTTCCCAACCACAATAGCGTCCGTATCCGGCCGGCAACCTCGGTGGCGCTGTTCCAAACTCTCAGGACCAGTCGATCGTCCCCTGTTTCACCCGGATAGACCAGGCTCAGTGTGGGGAAGCTGCCGGATGCGATCAAAGGCAAAGGCGGTACCTCCGCCTGAGGAGTCGCACCGCTCAGAAACGCAGATACGGACTGAAGGCCCCACGGGCTTGCCTTGCGCCAACCCGATGTCTCCAACGCCTTTTGAAGATCTTCAAGCGGCCCCGCCCATTCCACGGAAAATGGCTCCCTCTTTTCACCGGAAAGGTCGACACGCATCCGGGGATGCCCGATGGTTCCGTTCTGCCACCATTTTGCGAGATCCAGTCTGGAGTGAGGCAGTGCGGCCGCATAGCGTTGCAGATCGGGACCGAGCCTGGAGTTCACGTGCCAGGCACCCGCGGAAGCGAGGACAAGCACGGGGATTGCCGCCAGTATCACGGGGTTCAGCTTTTCAAGCGGGCGGCGGACGAGAGCCAGGGCAAGCAGGGCAAGCCATGCGAGCCCAAACGCCATGCCGCCGACCACGTCGGAAAACCAGTGGGCCCCGAGATAAAGACGCGAGAACGCGATGGTCAGGACCAAGATGCCGGCGATGGCAGGAGCCATGATTGTGAAGCGGCGTCCCGCCTGCCACGCAATCAGGATGGCGATGGCGCCATACAGCACCATGTTCACGGTGCTGTGCCCGCTGGGAAACGAGAAAGCGCTCAAACCATCGTAGAGCCCGTCGACCGGGCGTGCACGATGCATGCCGACCTTGATTGCCGTATTGATCAGCGATGCTCCGGCAACGGCGGCCATGAAATAAATCGAGGCATGTTTTGCCCTCTTCCAGACCAGATAGCCGAGGATGGCCACGGAGACAGCAACAACCACGGCTGTGTCGCCGAGCTCCGTCACGACGACCATTGCGAAGTCGGTCGGAGCAGATCTGAAGCCCTGAAGCAAATTGTAGACTGCCAGGTCCACGTTCACGAGCGGATCGCGTGAAAAGACATCCTCGGCAATACCGAAAAAGACCCATGCGAACGCCACAACCGCACTACAGAGAATCCCGATGGCCCGGATTTCATTGCTGCCTGGGTCGAAAAGTTGCGAGACCATTCGAGAAACCGGGTCATCCTTCTGAGCAAGCCGGATCTGCACATGCGTGGCTGCACGCCGCAGAATGGGTATTCCCTTGCGCACGATCAGACGTATCGCATGGACGAGCAGCCAACCCAGGACCAGCAACGTGAACAGGAGCGCAGCGGCCGGTTTGGCTGCAGCACCAAGGGCGTGGAATGAGGCGCCGAAGAGGACCCCCGGCAGGATATGAGCCGGCGCCCAGATCAGTGCCGACACGATATTGACCGCATAGAAGCGGATGACCGGCATCATCATCGTGCCGGCCAGCAGTGGCACGAATGCGCGGACCCCCGGAATAAAACGCGCGAGAAAGATGCTTCTGAGGCCATATTTCTCGAAAAATCTTTCGCTGCTGCGGATCGACGAGGGATGGCGGGAAAACGGCCAGACAGAGAGGATCTGGCGATGGAAGCGATGGCCGAGCCAGAAGGCAAATCCATCGCCCGCGATCGCCCCGAGTACAGCCGCACCCATCAGCGGCCAGATCACCAGGACTCCGCTCGGAACCAAGGCGCTGAGCGTGATGATAGCTGCCGTCCCCGGGATCAAGGCACCGATGACGGGCAGCGACTCCGACATGGCCAGAAAGAAGACAGCGGTATAGGCAACATGCGGATGAAGGCGAAGAAACTCGACGAGTTGGGCAATCAGAGATGCTAGCATTTGGTCGAACCTGCGGTGACTGAAGGAGGATTGCAAGCCCCGGGGTCATGTTTCGTCGATCGGGATAAACGGAACGATGAACTGCTAGAAAATCTCGGTCAGCCTGCGGTCCAGTCTCGTCCCCTTCCTGTACAGGCCGGTAACCAGGAATGCTGCGAGACTCGCGGTGACGGCCCCGCCGAGAACATCCGTCAGATAATGTGTTCCGACATAGACCCTTGAAAAGCATATTATGCAGGCGACCATGAGGAATGCGCCACCCCAGCGCCTCGACCCCCGAAGCAGGAATGTCACGGCGATTGCCATCGAGGCTGTCGCATGGTCCGATGGAAACGAGAAGTCGGGGTTCGGAGCGATCAGAAGGTGGGTGAGGCCTGCATCGTAGGGCCTAATACGGTGAATGAAGATCAGGATGGCCTGATTGATGGCCAGTCCGAGCAGGAAAGCCATCCCCGAGGATATGAGCGTGTGGCGAACCCCCGGCCGGTCATCCTTCCTCCACCATTGCAAGGCGACAGCCAGGACCATGATCGGCACCCCGGCCTTCGTCAGATCGACAAGAAACATGTCGAGCAGCGACGACGTGCCGGCAAGATGATTGATCGCTCGCGTGAGCATGATGTCGTAGTGATGCATCGGAACACTGTCCTGGAAAATTGGGTCTCCGGAGCATCAATGTTGATGCTCCGGAGGCTGTGAGGGGGATGATCGCCGACAGATCTATTGCTGATAGGCTTCGATCGTTTCCGGCTTCCGGGTCACGGTCATGTAGATGACGATCAGCGAGATCGCTGCGAGAAAGCCGACGCTGGTGGCGATCGTACCGAAACCCATGCCGCCGAATTCCTTCGGTTGCGAGAGCAGGTCACCGAACGATGCACCCAGGGGCCGCGTGAGGATGTAGACGAGCCAGAAGCCGAGGATCGAATTCAGGCCCAGGAAGAAATAACCGAGGCTGAGCGAAGCGATGACCATGCCGAAAAGGACTCCGGCACTGCCATAACCGAGGCCGAAGCGTTCCGAGACAAGGTCGCCGGCCGCCGTGCCCAGGGCAAAGGTGAAGAGAATTGCCAGCCAGTAGAATGTTTCACGCCGGTTGGTGTAGATCGAGTGAATGGAGAGCGTCTTCTCGGAAGCGTACCACATTGCAAACGTGCCAATGAGGGCGGCGGTGAATATCCCGGTTGTGACTTCCAGCGGCACGCCGAAATTATCGACGAGATTATCCGTGATCAGCGTTCCGACGACACTGATCAGGACGACCGAAAGCCAGTAGGCCCAGGGTACGTAGCGCTGTTGTCCGAACTGCGTGAAAAGTGCGGCGACCAGGATGGAAGCCATGATGACTGAAGTGGCCGTCAGGCCCAGGCCGAGGTTGACGGCGAGATAGTCGGCGGCAGTCTCACCCATGGTGACCGCCAGCAGTTTGATGATCCAGAAATCGGCTGTTACTTGCGGTACGCGGTTTTCGAGAACGGTGGGTTCCATCGAAGTGTTCCTTTGTAATCTTGTATAGGGCGCGGTTATTGATTGAGCACTGCGAGGCCTTGTGCAGAGAATGCATCGGCTCGCTGGTCATCGTCGGCGTTGCAGCGTTCAAGGGCCTTAGTGAGGAAGTCCGCGGCCTTTGCCTTGCTTTCTGAAGAGATGCCGGCCTTCGCGGAAGCGGTCTTCAACTGTCCGATCAGGTCTTCGCAAGGGATCGGGTGACCGTTCAAATCGGTCACTGCTATTCCCTTGATAAAGGATTGTGTTCCAGCGGCGCCGCCGCCTATTCCCGAGCTGTCGAGGCTGGTTTGCAGATCGGCAAGAGCCACGTTGACCTTGTCCGCGCTGGGAGTTCCCTGGCGAAGCGATTTGAACACCGCGTCAGCTGCGGCATCGACATTGCCCCATGCCACAGTATCGATCGATCGCATGCGCGTTGCGTTGTCGTCCCATTCTTTTTCGAAGTCGGTTGCGCGCTTTTCCGCAGCCGTGAAGTCACCGGTGGCTGCGATCTTCTGAACATCGGTGGTGATCACCTTGTAGCTTGAAAGATCGCCGAGGCCCTGGCTCTGTGTCTGGGCCTGGGTTTGCGTGTCTGGTGCGGCGGGCGCGAAAAGGATCTCATAGGATGAGAACGCGGCGACCGGTACCGCAATCAATACGGTTGCGAGAAGGAATTGTTTCATTTTTGGCAGCTCCAGATTTGCGCCGGAAACATGGCCGCCGGCGCATTGTGATCGGTATCCGGTCAATCCGGCGACCGGTCGCTGGGAAAACGCCGGCTGCGGAAGACCGATGTCGCTGCTTGTAGGATGCGCGGAATACAGGTGCCTTTCGGCAAACATACGGATTTGTAAGCTTCGGGGCCGGGTGCGCTGGAGGTTGCCTTCAAATCGCCTTGTAGAATACCGATTTGTAAGTTCCCGGCCAAAGGGCGGTAATTACCACCACCCATCTTCTCCTTACGCGATTGGCATGGTGCCGATCCGTTCAAAGGAGAAAGACCATGAAAAAGAAAATGATCATTGCCGCTTCCATGCTGGCTGCCGGTCTGGGCGCCGCTGGAGCCACTTCGGCCCTGGCGGCTGGCGACGGCGGTACCGCCGATCAGATGGAAATCCAGGCACTTGGCTCGGTCAAGTTGTCCATGGTTGATGCAATCAAGGCAGCAGAAGCCGCACAGCCCGGCAAGACCGCCGAGACCCAGTTCGATCTCGAAAACGGGATGCCTGCCTACGAGATTACCGTCATCGCCGCCGATGGTACCGAGCACAACCTGATGGTCGATGCCAATACCGGCAAGGTCGAAAAGCTGGCCGCCAACGAAGACAAGGCCGGCCAGGATGGCGACGGTCACGAAGACGGTGAAGCCGAAGACGGCGACAACGGCTGATCGTCGTATCGGTGCTTGAAAGTCCGCCCGGCAAATGCCGGGCGGCGTGCCGTGGGAGCCGAAATGGTTCAACCGAGGTAACTAGACGATACCCAGAACAGCCGTCGTCAGAACCGAAAGCCAGATGATGACAATGACAAATGCGGCCAATTTGCCTCCCGTGAGCCTGGGTGCATTTCCGCGCTTGGCGGCAGCGAGGCTCTCTGACCAGATATCGCGTGGCGTTATTCGGACGCAGAGCATGATCAGGAGGGGCAGCAGGATCAGGTCGTCCGCATAGCCGACGATCGGAATGAAATCCGGAACAAGATCGATCGGGCTGATCGCGTAAGCGACGGTAATGAGCGCCAGCCACTTCGGCAGAGCCGGCATGCGTTCATCGCGTGCAGACAGGTAAAGCGCAAGGATGTTGTCCTTGACAGTCTTCGCCCACGACCTGAGCTTGGAAAGGGTCAGCATTTCTCCGGAACCCCGCAATGGGCACGACCTCCATGGGAGCACCCGTGCCCGCATTCTCCGTCAGTGTTTCTTTACAAAAATGTATAAATTCCGGAAGCTCCTGGAAATGATGTGAGGTTAGTTTCCGGGAAAACAGAAACGAGATGACAGGCTCCCATGCGCATTATCGTAATCGAGGACGATGAAAAGACGGCCAGCTTTATCGCAAGGGGGCTGACCGAATCCGGCCATGTCTGCGATGTCTTCCACAATGGCCATGACGGCCTGTTCCAGGCGACCCAGGACAAGGACAATTACGATGTGATGATTGTCGACCGGATGCTTCCCGGTCTCGACGGCCTGTCGATCGTGCGGGCCGCCAGGGCTGCAAAGGTCCGAACACCCGTCATCTTCCTGACAGCCATGGGGGGCGTGGACGACCGCGTGGAAGGGCTGGAAGCAGGCGGAGACGACTATCTCGTGAAGCCATTCGCCTTTTCCGAATTGCTGGCAAGATTGAATGCGCTAGCGCGCCGGCCGCCGGTCCAGGAACAGCAGACCGTTCTCAAGATCATGGATCTCGAACTCGATCTGGTCAGACGGCAGGCGCGCCGGGGAGGCCAAATCATCGATCTTCAACCGCGGGAGTTTCTGCTTCTGGAGGTGTTGATGCGCGCCGAAGGCAGGGTGCTCACGAGAACCATGCTCTTGGAGAAGGTCTGGGACCTGCATTTCGATCCGCAGACAAGTGTCGTCGAGACCCACATCAGCCGGCTGAGGGCAAAGATCGACAAACCGTTCGAGCTGCCCCTGCTTCATACCGTGCGCAACACTGGGTACAGCATTCATGCACCGCGCTAGAATGTTCCGGAGTACGCCGTTCCGCCTCGCTTTCGCCTTCGGCTCGCTGTTTGTCGTCACGACGCTGATCGTGTTTGCCGTCACCTACTTTCTGTTGCGGGCGGAAATCTACTCCTGGCTCGATACATCGGTCACCGAAACTTTTTCGGTGATCGAATCGAGCTATTCCCCGGGAGACGTGGAAGATCTGATCGGTACGATGGAATCCTTCAGCCGGCTGGACAATGGCGACCGCCGGGTCTTCTATCTCGGCTCGCCCGATGGCAATCGTCTGGCCGGAGACCTCAAGACCTATCTGCCCGTCGAGGGGCTAAGCACCGTATCCGCGGCCGAACTGGGTTTGGACAGCGAGGAAAGTTTCAGGGTCATCTCGGGTAAGGTCGACGGAACCAATCTCCTCGTGGGCCAGAGCCTGGAGGCAACGGAAGACCTTACGCAGATCCTGCTCATCAACTTCGGCTGGATGCTGGTGTTCACATTGATAATTGCTGCGATCTCCGGGGCCTATCTGACGAGACGTGCCCAGGCGCGCATCGATGCGATTGCGCAGACCATGGAAGATGTATCCGGCGGCGACATGTCGAAACGCATCGAGCTTGGCGGTTCGGGGGACGACATCGATGTCATTTCCGGCCAGATCAATGCGGCCCTCGATCGCATATCCGACCTTATGGAGGGAATGCGTCAGGTCAGTGCAGACATTGCCCATGACCTCAAAACCCCGTTGAACCGGCTGAAGCTGATCCTGGAGGAGGCAGTTCTGCAGGATGACCATGGCAAGCCGGTCAGCGGCCAGTTGCAGGAGGCCCTTCAGGAAAGCGATCAGATCAACGCAACTTTTCAGGCGCTGCTTCGCATCTCGCAGATCGAGGCCGGAACGCGCCGGCTTCGTTTCGCCGAAGTCGACATGAAGGACATCTTCGCGACCGTTGCGGAGATCTATGCAGATGTTGCCGAGGACAACGGGCAATTGCTCTCCTTCGACTTGTCCGGGACACCATCCTGCCCGCTTGAAGGAGACAGGGAACTGTTGACCCAGTTGGTCATCAATCTTGTCGAAAACGCGATGAACCATTGCCCGCCGAGAACGGAAATCAGACTGTCGCTAAACACGGAAAAAGGCGGTTGTACCGCGATCGTCTCGGACAATGGCCCTGGGATTCCCGAGGACGAGCGCGAAAAGATCTTCCGCCGGCTTTATCGCCTCGACAAGAGCCGCAACACACAAGGTCACGGTCTCGGTCTGAGCCTCGTCAAGGCGATTGCCGATCTGCATGACATGACCATCCGGGTCGAAGACAATCAGCCCGGCGCGAAATTCGTGCTGTCCTGGAGCGCGTGAGGTGCCTCGTCGGAGGACGGCGGAACTGACCTTCGGCCAAAAGCCTGCAGCCGCAGAGGTGAAAGGAAGATGCCACTTGCCAACCCATGTGCGACTCGAACCTTCAGAACGCTCGGATGAGTTCCAAAATTCCTTGGGCATTTCTCCAGTGACCACAACCGTCTCCGTTTTACGACCGCCTACGGAGTATCAGGATCACAAGAGGAACACCCAAGTATGGTGTAAGGCGGTCACTTTCGGTTCTCTCCCGACCACCCCCTTTGGGCCGATAGTGACGCCACGACGCCTAAAGCTGAATGTCTGCTTACTCGCCTCATTGCCATTACCTGCCTGACAGGTTGCGGCCCCAATCTGGTCATTGGTTTCCCCCACAGCGAGTGTCCGGGCTCTGTCCGATCGGGCTGCCCGTTCGAGACCATTAGCTTCACCGGAAGCAGCCAGCTAGGTGCTAAATTTCGTGTCCGGGCGTAATCTGGGATCTGTAAGCCTCCATGAGATCCGGGTAATGCCGCTGGCGGATCCGAAGCGGGATGTCGGAGGGTGGGCTATTCCCTCCGGGAACGCGCCCAGCCCTGTCGGTTCAGCGAAAAACTGACACCCCAACTTGCATGAAAGTGCCAGAATACGACAATCCTGCCGCGATCCCGCCTGCTAACCACACTTTTCCGTGTTGGCGCTCTAGCGATGTTGCTTCCTGTCGGCTATTTTCCGCCGCGAGGCAGTACGCGCTGCCTTGGGGCTTGGAAACCCCTCGGTGCGATAGGTGCTGGTCGATTCAGCACCAAACTCTCTGACCTTTGGGTCGGGGAGCCTGTGGCGTATGTCCAGGTTCCTCGGAACTAAAGGCCACAGGGCTGTCACCGACAGTTTCCAACTCCCCGATCAGTCGGAGGTAATAGTGAGTTCGCGGGGGCGCACCGCGAGAAACTCACCTTTCCGGGGAGCGGCCGATGCAACATCGGAAGATTGCGTCAACATCCAGATTTCCGACAGCGCCCGACAGGTCTGCAGGAAGTTCCGTCAAACAAGCGCCTCATCCAGCCGACATACATGTCGGCCGACAGATCACGGCAATCCGCATCCATTCCGACTTCTCGCAGCAGCGGCTCGCCGAAAAGATTGGCATCACCTATCAGCAGCTCCAGAAATACGAAAGCGGCAGGAACCGCGTGAGCGCCTCTATGCTCTATGAGATAGGCGCCGCGCTGGGTGTTCCCGCAGGCCGGTTCTTCGAAGGCCTGCCCGGCAACGTGACCGCAGTGGGCGAGACCCCGCAGATACTCGCTGATGAGCGCATCGTCTTCATCGCCAGTTCCCAGGGGCGCCGGCTTACGGAAGGCCTGATGCGGCTCAGTCCGGACGTGCGCTCCCGTCTATCTTCGCTGATCACGGCGCTGGCCAAGGACATGTCACAAGCCGATGGGGCGCGTTCGAGATGACCCGGGAACTCGTCGCTCCCTTCACGACGTTCAAGACCGGCAGCTGCCGGACCCTGTCGCGCGAGAGCAAATCCTGGGGTCGTGTACGGGCTGAGCAGGTTCAACGAACCGGCCTCAAGACAGAGGAGACGTCCCTCACCTCGCGGGATCATCTCGTTCTCCTCAATCTGAAGGGGAGTTCCGAGCGGGGTGATTATTCGCTGGACGGCAAGCCGGCCGGCTTCGCCCGGCGAAAACCCGGGTCGATCCTGTTCGTTCCTGCGGGGTGTCACTGGAAGGGTTGGGAAGCCGGTGCGGCCTCGGCCGCATACCTGTCGATCACAATAGATCCAGCCAAAGTGTCGGAACTGCTCGGTCGGGACAGCGTACGCAGGCATCCGACACTACGTCCGGATCTGGGTTTTGAGGATCCGGCGGTGATGCACGCGGTGCGGGGGATAGGGGCGGAGATTCATGATCGAAGCCCTCTGAGCACGCTGCTTGTCGAAAGCTATGTGTCTGCTATCTTCATTCAGTTGTTTCGCAAGCAGACAAACTATTCCGTTGTCAACAAGGCCGGTGGCTTGGCGCCAAGAAGCTTCAATCGGGTTATGGAGAAAATCGATCAGGATCTCTCCGTCGATCTGTCCCTTTCACAGCTTGCGGACGTCGCTGGCGTCAGTATTCCGCATTTCTGCAGGGCCTTTAAGCAGATGACCGGCTCCCCTCCATACGCCTTTATCATTGGGCGCCGGATCGACCGGGCAAAAGAACATCTGCGCAGCTCGGACATGTCTATCACTGACATAGCCCTCGATTGCGGCTTCTCGAGTTCGAGCCACTTTGCAAATGGATTTCGTCGCGAGGTCGGCATGTCGCCCGTGGTCTATCGCAGATCATTCTGGCAATAGAGCGGTCGTGAGGCAACTGCATCGAGATGTTGATCGGCTCGAACCCGGACGTTGGCGATCGCCTGGAGACAGCCGCCACCGACATTTCCGACGCTATCCCGCCCGGCGCTCGTCCCTCCCCCCGGCAGTGCGTCGAGCTGTGGCTGTGCCGAGGCATCAACGGGAGGGAGAAGATACATCCGCGTGATCGACAATTGAAGCCACGGGTAAGCGACGTACGAAAAAGCTCGGAGCTAAATCGCTCACCAAACGATAAATGCCGGGCTATTCATACCAGCGCCACCTGCAATTGAGGCAACACCGACGCCGGTCCCGGCGCACCCATTAAGGGAGCCATACGTTTGGGCATCATTTGAAAACCGCGCGGTCATCGAGAGCCAGGTTCACACGCCCGTCAAGGCGATATGGAAAGGTGGTTCCAACCGAAACGGCAAGAGCGATCACTGCCTGCTTACATGGAAAGGGCCTCGCCTTTGAGGCGAGGCCCTTGTCCTTGTGGGAGATCAGTCGCGGTTGGTGTTCGGACGCGACCAGATCAGCTGCATGCCCTCGTCGCCTTCTACCTCGACCAGGGTGGCGTAGATCGGTGCCGGGAAGCTCGGGTCGTCGAGCTTGACCGAGAGGTAGTCGCGTTCAGTTCCCTTGGCCTGCTTCTGCCAGGCGGCGCCCAGTTCAACGGCACCGGAGAAGATACGGAACTGCGGGCCATTGTCGGAGGGGTTTTCGACGCGCTCGAAGCGGGCCTTGACGTTGAGAGCGAGGGTCTTGATCTGGCCGGTGAAGCCGTTCTTGGTGGTGGTGAAAGTGCCGATGTTTGCCATTGTCCTATTCCTTTTCGATGTTTCGGGCCGCGCCCATCGCGACCTCGATGGCTGTCGAAGAGAACGGGAACGATCGGTGCGCATCCCCCCGGGGCCCTCGTTGCGATTGCGCAATGGGGTGGGCTCGCAGGGACCGCAATGAAATGGAGGGCGGCGGAACGGGGGCTTTCTTGTTTCGCGAGGAATGGCGGCGCAGCCGGCAGGGGAAGAAAGTTCCGTACCGCCGTTGCGACAAGCCGAGCGAGGCGAAGCCAATTGCCGGTCAGACATGCCAAATCGAGACCGCGTTGGGCGAGCTCCGTGAGATACGACGACAAAAGGAATGGGCCAGGACGCGGCGAACATGCTGACTGCCACCAGTAACGGTCGAACAATCGGCAGATCGATCCGGGCACAGTTCAAGGCAGAATGATTGCTGCATCGGGCATCCATGTGATCTGGGCCAGCCTCACCGCGTCTCCGGTGACCGGACGCGCGCCCGGAAAGGAGAGAACAGGCGTCTGTCCGAATGTGACGTTCCGCTCCCAAGCTTGCGCGGCTGTTGCCGGGGCTCTGCTCTGGTACCTCGTGATGTGGGCAGACAGGTGGCGCAGGTGCTCCGTCGTCGTGGGCTATCGTCGCGATCAATGGTGACGGTCATGGGCCCGACCGTGCCATTGACCGCCATCAAGGCGAGTGTCGTCGACTGGACGCCGGGCGCCGAGCGTTCGCGCACGCAGGCGCATGGCAGAGGGCGGTCCGCCCTCCGCACCAGCATTGGAGAGGGAAAGCATCAGGCCGCCTCCCGCTCTTTGATTGCTCGAGCCGGCTGAAGGCCGTGCAGATAGGTCACGGCGCGTTGTGCATGTGCCGCCGCCTGAAAGATCGCCCGCCTATCGTCCTTGAGGACCTTCAGCCAGGAGTGGAGGTAGCTCGCGTGATCCGGCCGGGGCTCGAGCTCCGGCACGATGCCGAGATCCGCGCACAGGAAGCAGCTCCCGAGCTCGGCAATGAGTTCTTCGCGGGCCCGTTCAGTGCGATCCGTGTGATAGCGCGAAAGATCGCGTCCGACGCGGTGTGCCGGCGCCGTCCAATGGGTTGCCTCATGGCTGAGAACGGCCACGTATGATTCCGCATCCCGGAAGCTTTCGAAGGGCGGCATCTGGATGTGGTCGCTTGAGCTGGCGTAAAAGGCCTTCGACCCGCCATGCCTGATGGATGCTCCGGTGTTCCCAAAAAAACGATCGGCATGGTCGATCCGTGACACCGGGTCGATGATCCGGTCCGGCCGGTGATAATAGTGATCCGGCAGTCCTTCGATCTGATCGCAATTGAAGACCGTGTAGGTCTTGAGAAACGGGATATCCCGCTCGACTTCGTCGCCGCGAGAGTCGGTTTCGGTCTTCGTGAAGCGGCTGGCATAGACCACGGTCGCACCGGTTTCCCCCTTGCGAACCTGTGCCCCGATCTGCACAGCCTGCCGGTAGGTCATCCAGAGCGGCGCTTCGAACCCTCGGGCGAGGCTTTCCGACCAGAGGAGGAGCACGTTAATGCCCGTGTAGGGCTCGCCGGTATGCCGGAGCGGTCGCGTAATCCGGCCTTCGAGCCCGCTTGCGCTCCATGGTTTCATCCAGGGCCGGACACCCTTTTCGAGATCGGCCACAATCGTCTCGGTGATCCGCGCATAGATATCGATGCGCGGGCTTTTCTCTTTCCTTTTCATTTTCAGACCTCCTGGTTTCAGGACCGCGCCGATCGCGGTCCGTCACGAGGTCCAACAAAGGCGGGGCTCAAGGCCGGAGCGGCACCCGAGCCGAGGCCCCGGTGCGCGCAGCGCGGCGGGGTGGCGAAGGGCCGCAACGAAGAGAAGGACGGCAAAGCCGTTGACGCTGCTGCCGGCTCCGCCTGGACCTTGCTCGGGACGGACCACGGTCGCGACATCCGCGACGCGGAAAGGGCGGCGCTGCGCGCCGCCGTTGAGGAAGAGAAGTTTGATCGGTCAGTGGACCGAGTGACCACCGGTGTAGGGGTCGTATTCGAAGAGGACAACGATCTCGGCGTCTTCGACTTCGTCGGCGGGAAGGACACCGTATTCGCCGTCGGACTTGAACAGGACGATCGGGGTCATGAGGGTCCGGGCGAGGTTCCAGGCGTGTTTCTGGGCGAGGAAAAGATCGTGCTGCATGTTCGGCTCCATCGTTGGAGCGGGCCAATCCCGCTCTTGATGGCTCCGTCAGTGTGCGGCTTAGCGGACGCGATCACCGCGCAGGCTAAAGCCAAGCGGCCGCAGCTTGCTAGCGGACCCTTTACGGGTTGATCGTGGAAGTTCGCGCCGCACAAGGAATGCCATCTCTCAAAAGAGCGGGATTGGGCTGCGTCCGAGATAGAGTTTCGGCCATGTGCGGTCGGTTTGGCCGGGCCGAGGCTGGATGGCCAGGTACGCTCTCCGGTCGCATGATGACAGGCCTAACACAGTGCGGGATACGAAGACTTCTTGTCGGGGAGAGTTCGGAGCGGATATCAGGTCCGCTTCACCGCCTTAATAGCGGACGCGCGGGCCGCTTGCTTGATTGTCATGGCTATCTCGCGGAGGAACGCCGCGCTGACAGAACCGATCGGCTCGGTGGACACGAAATCATAGTCCTTATCCATCTCGACGCGATTGAACTCGTCGAGAATGATCCAGCACGGCGCGGCGAGGCCGATGCGCCGGCACTCGATTTCAGGGACATGCAGCGCAAGCTGGCCGTCGAGCGGCTGCTTTGAGGTAAACGGA
This sequence comes from Parahoeflea alexandrii, assembly GCF_024105735.1. Taxonomy (GTDB): domain Bacteria; phylum Pseudomonadota; class Alphaproteobacteria; order Rhizobiales; family Rhizobiaceae; genus Hoeflea; species Hoeflea alexandrii. The sequence continues at coordinate 65,547 of NZ_JAAAML010000005.1, forward strand.
AAGAGAAACACAACGTCCGGATTGCCGGGCGTCTTGATGACGATGCAGACAGGGCGGGGCTTCCGGCCGGATTCCTCACCCTTTTCCGCTTCGCGATGCCAGAGATAGTGGAACTCGGCGACGTCGCCCTGCTCAAGCATCTTCTTTGGCAGGTTCGAGGATGGCGTCGATGCCGGACATCAACTCCGCATGGACATCGTCCGGGACATCATGCAGAGAATAGGACTTGGTCGGGCTCGGGTCGCCGCGCATGCGGTGATAATCGCGGGCGGACAGAACAAAAAGCTTCTCCTTACCGTGCTTGGTGAGGACGACCGGTTCGATCATTGCCGCCTCGAGGATTTCGCCCGAGGAGCGGTTCATGTCAGAAAAAGTGTACTGTTTCATCGCAAGGCTCCATCATTTTACGTAAAATAGGTATTTTACGTTGAATTGTCAATTCTGACCTCCGTAGCGTCATAGAAAAGGGCGGAGCCGAAGCTCCGCCCGAGCGGCTCAGCCAAGTGCCGCCATCTGCAGTTCGGCGGCCTTGCGGTCGACGGTCTGACCTGGGTTCTCGACCTGCCTTTGGAAGGGTTTCCACGCTTCGCCGACGACTTCTTCGTATGCGGTCACGACGCCCTCGGCTGCGCAGCGGAGCGCATGGGCCTGAATGCCCATATCGGCCGCGAATTCGCGCTTGCGTTGAGCATTGCTGTCGAAACCGACAGGTCCGTCGAGATCCTCGTCACGCGTATCGTTGGAAGACTTCGCAGTCGCGTCCCGAGCTTCTGAGACCGCGCGGGAGTAGAACTGGCCGGCACCATGAGCGGAGCCGACATAGGAGCCGACGATGCGCTGCAGGTGGATCTGCATGGCCCGGTCACCGAGGCCTTCGTTCAGGGATTCGGCCGTGTCGACGATGATCTTGTGGTGGAGATCGCGGATGCCGTCGCTGTCGATGACGGGAAGGCCGAAACTTTCGGAGATGAGGGAGGCCTGGGCACTGTCGGGGCAGGCGAGCCGGACCATTTCGAGAGAAGCGCCCTTGCGGAGTTGGACGATCTTGCCGGATTGACGGGAGGAACGAGCGTTGCTGGTCATGTGAGATCCTTTCCTTCACTGTTTGACCGAAGGCTCGAGCCGGCCCCTGCCGGCCCTCCCTTCGGGCGCGGGCAAAAGAACCCGGCGGAAAGACGGGGGCTTCAGGGTCCGCGCGGACCAAGACGAGCGAACCTGTCCTGCGGGCCAGCAGGGCTTATCAAGCCCTCGCGCAGTCCCGCGGGGCCGGTTTGGCGAGGATGGGGCGTGCGGCCGCACCGCGGCGCGTCAGCGGCCTTGAAGGCTCCGGCCGCCGGTTTACGACCGCGACCAGAACCGAAGGGAGGCCGGCAGGGGTGGCATACTACCGGCACTCAATGTGAAGGAAATGACCGTGACCCGCCGCACATGCTCCTGCCGTTACAATGCGGTTTGCACATCCGCTTTGGCAGTCGGTCCGTTGCTGATGGTCTTTGCCCTGACGGCTGTGATCGCCCGCTCCTGCCGTGAGAGCTTTCGGCTGAGCGCATCAATTTCACCGCGCCGCTCGAAGCTGAGCTCATCGACATAGGCTCGGAATGTGGCCACATCGCCCCGGGTCCATCGGGATCCCCCGCGCGTCCGCGACCGGGCCTTCGTCCTGGCTGTCGTGGTCATGCGTTCCGCCCTGGCCGAAATCTGCCGTTCGATCCGATCAAGGTGCGCCCTCGTCTGCCGGTGCGCCGATTCCATCCGACGCAGCAGTTTCGCTCGCTTGGCGGCCATCATGATGCGGCCCGTTTCGGCACGACTCGGGGCCATCGTGGGAATTGCGTGGTCCCGGGTCTGTAGTCGGACGGAATGGTAACCGGAGCCATGGACGCAGCCAGGTCTTCGCCGGCGACGGCCCAGTCGAGGATGCCGCCTGTAGCCGGCACAGGTGCCGCGGGCTGGTCGAGTTGTGCCTCGAGAGCGGCAATGATTTCTGCACGCGGATTTGGACCGTTCGTATCGACGATAAGGTGGATGGCAACGAGAAAGGTGCTCATGAAGAGGGTCACACTTTTGGATGGACGAATTCGGGGGCGCGGATCGAGATGAGAACGGCGCGTTTCCACGCGTCGGCGCCGACTAGCCGACCGCTGTGGCGCCTGTGATGGATGACGAGCCGGGGATGGGCGTCCTCGAGCCTGAAGCCGGCGCGCCAGCCAAAGGCTGAGGCGATGAGTTTCCAGTGGACCGGCATCACCGTCCCCATCCGACAAAGCTCGACGGACCTTCGTAGACTTCGTGCCGGTCGGGATCGACGACGAAACCGAAACGGCCGATCTCGTATTCGTCGGAAGGAACGAGGAACCGGCGTTGCTCGGTCTCTCGGTCCCGGTGGCCGCCAAGGGTCGCGATGACCTCCACATGACGGCCGTGGTGCTCGGACCTGATGGCGGAGATCACAATCCAGTCGCCCGCGTGCCGCGCATGAAAGGCACGCCGGTCCTTTTCATGAGACTGGCCGGGCGCGAGCACGGTTGCGAAGATCGCTTCCCAGGCATCGGGCCAGCTGTCTTTCACGGTCTGCTCGGCGCAACGCCGTTCGAAGCTCGTGAAGAGATGCGGAAAGCTTAGCGCGACGATCGCCCATTCAGCGTCTTCCTCATACCAGCCGCCGGGCCGGCGAAGTCGCCGGTCGACCTTCGCATTGCGGTCGGTCGCAAGATGGAAGCCGCCATGGCCAGCAGTCGAATGGCAGACGACACCTTCGGCAAACACCGTCGCGCCCTGCGATGGTCCCCACGGCGTGTTTGCGTGGGAGCGGATTTCGTGCCGTCCGAGCGCCTGCCTCTCACGGATGTGCTCGGCCTGTTCGAGCACCTTGGCGCGGAACGCCTCTTGATCGGCGAGCACACCGCCATGCCCGTAGAAGTCCTTGCGGAGCAGCTCATCGAGCGGGCGGCGTATTCGCCAGGCATGCCCAAGAAAGTACGTTTCGGCGTGACCGGGCAGCATGGCGAAAGCGGTATCGTCGAACTGTGCAACCGGAAACCCTTCGACACTGATGGCGAAACGAACCTTCGGCCCCGGCGTCAAATCTGGCCCTTTTTGATCGGAGGTCATGCCGCCCTCCCCTCGCCGCCATCGGTAGCGGCTTCGTCGGCTGTCACTTCCCGCAGCACGGCATTGGGATAGCCGTGACGCGACAGCCACTCGTCGGCCGCCTGCAGGTTCTGGGCGACATGGACCAGCTCGCCGGCGTCACCGGGACGATCGAGCACGAGGATCGCGCCGGCCGTCGGCCGCTCGACGACCGAGAACTCGAGCCCGCTATCGACCGAGAAGGTCCTGAAGACCCGAAGTACGATGACCGCCTTGCTGCCGAAGTCCCCCTCGTGAAGCGTGAAGCTGGCCGGGATGGTGGTCTGGCCAACGACGGTGGCGGCCTGTTTCTTGACGAGCCGGCCCGTATTGTTGTGGCGCTCCCAGGCTTGGAGCTTGCGGCGGTGCCGCTCGGGTGGGCGCGGCGTGCCGTCGGAATAGCGGATGATCGCACCGAGCGGAGCGGTGTCGGAGATCAGTTGCGCGGACATGGGTGATGTCCTCCTGTTTTCGGGATTGGAAACGAAAGCGCCGCCGGACGATGCCGGCGGCGCGATGTGCGTTCGGAAGGGAGGACGCCGCTATTCGGCGGCTTCGCGGAAACCTTCTGAGACGGCATCCGGGTCGATGTCGCTCTCATCCGGCTCTTCGACGGAGCCATCGACGTCGGTGGCGTCTTCATCCTCGACGATCTCGTTGTGGGCCTTCCAGTCGGCGAGTTCGTTGGTATCTGGCGCGAACAGCGCCGACGCATGCACGAAGCGTTCTTGGCTGAAATGCTCGACAAGCGCCGCGCGGGTGTCGCGGACCTTGTTGCGCGGCAGCACCGAAGTGTCCGCGCATGCGCCTTCGAGGGCCTGCCGGGAGAGGCACAGAAGGAAGTCTTCGGTCCCCATGTTGGGCAGGAAGCTGTCGGCCCCGACGACGGCGCCGGCGATCCGCGAGACAATGCCGCTGTTCGACATGTTGCGGCGGCACGACAGCACCTCGATCAGCACCGAGCGGACCGCGACGCGGAGCGTGTCCTTGTCGAAAGTGAGATTGCCGGCTTCGTCCACGAGCATCGCGGCATGGGGTGCGATCTGGCTGCGGAACGAACCGCTATTGCCCGAGCCGGAATCGACGCGAACGTTCTGACCGGCGAAGGCGATGACGAGCAGCGCCATCAGCGTGTCGTCCTCGATCGGCGCGCGTTGAAGCGCTTCATGCAGCGCATCGGTGCGGAAGTCCCCGATCATGTCCTGCCCCTTCTGGGTGACATCGGGGCGCTGCGCCGGCGCGAGGGCGCGGCCCTCGCCACCCTTGCCTTTCGCCGACATTCCGTTCGCTGTTTGGGGCTCGGGCATCCGGTAGACGACCGACTGCACCTTGCCCTCGCGGTCGAGATACATCGCCGTGCAATCGGACTTCTTCGGCTTGCCGTAGACCCGCTCGGCCTTCTTCGGCAACTCCGGCTGACCCCAATTGTTGGACTCGGTGATCATGCCGTTCTTGGGCAGGTTGTTGGTCATCCACTCCTGCTGGGCGCCGAGGAAAGCCTCAACATCGGTCGTGTAGCGGCTGTCCTCGTCCGCGGGCGCGAAGAGGTCCTCGACCCAGGCGATCCCGTAGGCTTGCGCCAGCTCGTCGTCGAAGCTGGCGTCACGCGCATACATGCGGGTCTTGGAGAGGCCATTGGCGACCGACCACCACGACGTGGTTTCGTTCTTCTTGGACTTGTGGGCCTTCCAGACCTCCTTCTGTTCGGCAATCGAGGCGGCGGCAATGGTCCGGAGCTGCCGCTCATCCGGCATGTCGCCCTTCGCCATCTGGTCGAGCATGGCCGGAAGCACATTGGCCAGCAGCCGGAGCTTCTTGATCTGGCGCACCGAAAGCGACAGCGCCGCCGCGATCCCCTCTTCCGTCCAGCCGAGCGCGACCAGCCGCTCGATCGCGCGCCACTGGTCGACTGGATTGAGCGGTTCGCGGGCGATGTTCTCGACCATGGAACGCATGGCGCCGCCGTCGGCGGCGGGATCGGTGACGATGACTTCGATCTCCTCGAGCTCTGCCGCGATCGCGCCCCTGGTGCGGCGATGGCCGGCTTGGATGATGAAGCCGTTGCCGCCATCGGCTTCGGGAGAAACCACGGGCGGCTGGATGATACCGACGGCCTTGATGGTCGCGGCCAACAGCGCATCGCCCTGCGGCGTGGATTTGGACTTGCGGGCGTCGTCGGGATTGTCCTTGAGCGCGCGCGGGTCGATCTTGATGATATGCATGGGAAGCTCCTGGTTAGGGTTGAGGACCCGGCATGCCGCCGGCTCCCTTTCTCGTCTTCTTCTCGAAGACATCCCCGGGACCGCGGAGCGGGCGGACCGGTGCAACTGCGGCCGAGCGTCCCTGCCCGGCCGGACGAGCGGGGCTCACAAGCCCTGCGAAGGACGACGGGCCGGGATGGCGCAGGCGGCGGTTGAGCATGAGCGTCACCGGACCCGACCGGTCTGCGACCGGTCCCCTCCCGCTCTTTTCATTTCTCAGGCCGCCTCCATGGCTTCCTTCCCCTCCTTCAGGACTTCGTCCGCCAGATCGGCCTCGATGCCATCGAGCTGCCGGCGTTTGTCGGCCAGCTCGTCTTCAAAGCCGAATTCGCCACCCTGGCGGGACTGGTAGGAGGCCAGCCGGCGCTTGGCGTCGTCGAGCCGGAAGCGATACTGCGACCGCTCGTCTTCGAAACCGGCCAGCACATGCTCGATACGCGAGACCGCGCCGAGCGGCGTGACGGTCAGGGCGAGATCGATTTCGGTCTCCGCGCCGGTCCGTGCGAGCGCGACGTCATACTGGAATTCGTCGTTGCCGAAGCGCTGGCCGGAGAAGACGAGATCGAAACCACCGATTGTCGCGAGTGTCGTCTCGTCCTCCTGCCGCAGATGCACGAGGGTCATGACTTCCTTCATCAGCGCGCGGCCGGCGGGCTTGCGATCAGTGAAGGATTGTCCGGCAACGGTCATTGCGAAGGCATTGCCGGTAGTCGGAACCCGTCGTTTGATGTCTTCACCGATCTCCGCAATCCGGCGGGTGTCGTGCTCGATATCGCGTTCGGCGTTGCGGATCTGCCGACGAACGGCGAAGAGATCGTCGCGATGCGCCGCGCGTAAGCGTTCGAGCCGGGCAATGTCGGCTTCAAGTCCCGCCTTCTGCATCAGGCGCTGATCGCCGGAAGCGATCGCTTTGGCCATGGCGAACTGGTTGGCCTGGCCTTCGCCGAGATCCTCCAGCCGGCGAACGGACGTGTCGCCGGACAGCGCCGCGGTAATGAACCGGGCCTTGCGCTCGTTGTTCTGCCACATCTGCGCGTCCATCGAGCCTTCGGTGGCGTAGGCGAAGATGTCGATCTCGTCATGCTGATTGCCCTGCCGCTCGATGCGGCCCTCGCGCTGTTCGATCTGCGAGGGGAGCCAGGGAACGTCGAGGTGATGCAGCGCCTTGAGGCGAAGCTGCGCGTTGACACCAGTGCCCATGGTCTCGGACGACCCGATTAGGAAGCGGACCCTGCCGGCATTGACGTCAGCGAAGAGCCGATGTTTCGCCTCCGCCTTCTTGTAGTCCTGCATGAAGGCGATTTCCGAAGGCGGAACGCCGAGGCGGACGAGCTCGTCGCGAATCCAGCGATAGGCGGAAAAGCCGCGTGATTTCTCGACGCTGATCGTGCCGAGATCGGAGAAGATCATCTGTGCCGCGCCCGGCAGGTCGAAGGGTTTTCCTTCGCGGGTCAGGTAGGTATTGGCAGCCGTCTCGCGCCAGATGCGGAAGCTGTTCTCGATCAGCTTGTTGAGCTTGTTGTCCGATTCATTGTCATTGTCCGGATCGACCAGTCGCAGATCGATTGCCGCATGACGGCCATCGGTGATGACGGACAGGAGGATGTCGTCGCCGGGCTGGGCCGGCCCCTCGCGTTTCTCGATCGCCTTGATGCGGGCCTCGAGCACCTGCTGGTAGAGCTTGAAGTCATCCGTTGGTTTGGCGGTGACGATCTGGCGCCTGCCGGTCGCGAGGGCGGGGATGTTCACATATTGCTTCAGATCGCCCGGCAGCACGACATCGGCGAAGGAGCGGAACATGGCGATCAGCTCGGGCACATTGACGAAGGTCGCAGAGCGCGAGACGGGCTTGTATTTGCCGGAGGGCTGCAATTCGAGTTCGGTCGCCACGTCGCCGAAGGTCGAGGCCCAGGCATCGAACTCGTGCAGGCCCCGTTCTTTCAGCGCCTCCAGTCCGAGGAAGCGCTGGACAGAGAACATCTCGCCGAGCGTGTTGGTGATCGGCGTGCCGGAGGCGAGCACGAGCGCCCGACCGGGGTTTTTCGTCTCGATGAAGCGGGATTTGACATAGAGGTCCCAGGCGCGCTGCGAGCCGTTCGGATCGACGCCCTTGAGCGTCGACATGTTGGTGGCAAAGGAGAGTTTTCTGAACTCCTGCGCCTCGTCGGCGATGATCTGATCGACGCCTATCTCGGAGATGGTCAGGAGGTTGTCCTTGACCGAGCCGAGCGCCTCCAATCGGTCCCGCAATCCTTCCTTCAGCCGCTCCAGCCGCTTGCGCGACACCCGGTCGTCGCTTTCGACCCGGGTGAGCAGCTCCTCATAGAGCGTGAGCTCCTCCTCGATCATCTGCTTTTCGAATTCGGCGGGGACGGCGATAAACTTGAAGGCCGAATGGGTGATGATGATCGCGTCCCAGGCAGCAGTCGCCGCACGCGACAGGAAGCGGTGGCGCTTGTCTTTCGTGAAGTTGGTCTCGTCGGCAACAAGGATCCGTGCTGTCGGATAGAGCGCCAGGAACTCGCGCGCCGCCTGTGCGAGGCAATGGCCGGGCACGACGAGCATGGCTTTGGAGATCAGACCGAGCCGGCGTTGCTCCATGATGCTTGCTGCCATCGTCATCGTCTTGCCGGCGCCGACGGCGTGGGCAAGATAGGTCGAGCCTGATGAAATGATCCGCCAGATGCCACGCTTCTGGTGCCCATAAAGAACAAAGGCGCTGCAAGCGCCCGGTAGCTGAAGATGGTCCCCGTTGAAGGATCGGGGCGCGATATTGTTGAAGCGGTCGTTGTAGACCCGCGCCAGCCGGTCGGTCCGGTCCGGATCGGACCAGATCCAACTCTGGAAGGCGGTCTTGATCTTTGTGAGCTTTTCCTTGGCCGCCTCGGTGTCGACGATATTGAGAACCCGGCGCTCACTGTCGCCGTCCTTCACCGTATCGAAGATCTGCGGTATACGGCTGTTGAGGGCATCGGCGAGCAGTTCGCCGGCGTGTCGCCGCTTGGTGCCCCATTCCGACGTGCCCTCGGCGCGGTAGGCGAGCATGCGGGCATCGAACGTCCAAGAGGCGAGTTCCGGCATGTGACGAATGCGGATGTCGGTCCCCATCGTCTCCTTGACGAAGTCGACGACATCGGAAGCGGGGATCCAGGGGGCGCCAAGACGCGCGGTGATCTCGGACGGGCTGAGATCGGCCGGTTGGACCGCCTCCAGAGCCTCGACATTGCGCTTGTACGCAGGATCGATTTCGGCGGCAGCCTCGGCAATCGCCAGCTTGTCGCGCACGGGGCCTGAGAGATAGGCGTCGGATGTCTGCCATGACCCATCCGCCGGATCGCGGTAGATCGCGCTGCCCAACTCCTCGATGACAGTCTCTCGGTTCTCATGCAGCAGCTCCGCGATATGATCGATGTCGACATGGCCGCGCTCGTTCAGGACGACGGCAAGCGCGTCGGTGGCACTGGTGATCACGGGTGGCGACGGCGGGGCAATAACCCGCTCGGAAAAGATCGGGCCGGGCTTCGCCGTATCCGTGTCGAGATCGTAGGTCTCGATGGAGGCGACCAGCCAGCAGTCCGGATCGTCGAGGAAGGGCTGCAGGTTCGGGCGGCGATGCGTCTCGCGCGTCTCCCCCGTTGCCTCGTTCTCGGTGATCGACACCTTGGTGTGATTGATCGGCCCGAAATCCCGCACGAAGCTCGACCAAGCAATGCGCAGTTTGACTTGAAGGTCGCGCCATGGCTGATCGGTCTCCTGGGCCTTGAGGACCGCGCGCACCGCGTCGCGGACCGGGATCAGCTTCCTGACGATGTTGATCTGTTTCTCCGAAAACCCCTCGCCGGACCGGCCCTTGCGGACGGGAAGCGGAGCAGGCTTGCCGTCGAGCACCTGCATGAGGCCCTTTGATGCGTCGAAGACAAAACTGCCCTCGCGCACATGGGATTCCTTGGGGCTGGCGACGTTCGACAGGGTCGTCCCAAGCTCGAGATCGAAATCGATCTCGGCAGGCTCGCCGTCATAGAGGGCGGTCGGAAGCGATCGGATGGCGGCATCCAGGGCGGCCTCGAGATCGCCGTCACCGGCGAGGCAGGTGTAGGCTTCGCCGAATGGACCGGATGTGATGGCGTGGCGGCCGAGCACATGATCGGGGTGGCTGACGAACCAGCGATTGACCTGGACGGCCTCGCTGTCCTCACTGGCGGCAATGATCTCGGCCAGGTCTAGCCAGCTCGGGTCGCCTTGCGGCTCGCCGGGCTTCCGCTTGCGGAAGAACAGGATGTCGACAACGACGTCCGTGCCAGCATCGGCGCGAAAACTGCCTTCGGGCAGGCGGATCGCGGCGATAAGATCGGCCGACTTGGCGATGTGTTCGCGCGCCGTGGCGTTAGCCTTGTCCATGGTGCCAGACGAGGTGACGAAGGCGGCCAGCGCGCCGGGTTTCAGAAGATCGATCGACCGCGCGATGAAGTAATCATGCAGAAGCAGACCCATCGACCGATAGGCGCGATCGGACCTTACGGTCCTGTCGGAAAACGGCGGGTTGCCGATGGCGAGATCGAAATGCGCCGAAAGTTCGGTGTGCGCGAAATCACCATCGAGGATCCTGGCGACCGGCTGCAGGAGCCGGGCAATCCGCGCGGTCACGGGATCGAGCTCGATGCCAGTGACCAAGGACGCATCGCGGAGTGCCTCCGGCATGAGGACCGGAAAGAGACCCGTCCCGATCCCCGGTTCGACAACACGGCCGCCGCGCCAGCCGAGGCGCTCGAGCCCTTTCCAGATCGCCCGGATGATGAACTCGGGCGTAAAATGGGCATATTGCGTGCAGCGGGCGAGCGAGGCGTAATCGGCCTCGCTCACGGACGCCTGCAGCTCCTCACCCAGCTCATCCCATCCCTTGCGGAACCCCTCCTCTCCGGGCCGGGCGAAGACGGCATTCGCCAATTCGGAGGCGCCGAAGCCGGTGAACCGGATGAGCCGCTTCTGTTCTGCCGCTGTCGCCGGCCGATCCTCGGCCGCGATCGCCGCGGCCAGGGCGATGGCTTCGAGATTGTCGCGGGCGCGGGCCTTCCAGCCCTTGGCCAACGAACGGCTTCCGGAAAGATGGAAATTGCTGCCGCGATCGGGCGCTTCGGCCAGTTGTCGTTTCGCGGGCTGTCGGCTCTTGGACCGCTTGGCCGGTGCTGCCGGCAGCGGAACGTCCTTGTCGGGTTCGATCGCCGGACTTTCGGAAAAGGCTGTGACGCCGAAGCCAAGTCCGGAACTGAGCCCGCTGTGCGAACTGCCGAACATGTCGAGGGTGAATGGATCGTGGTCTGACATAGTGATGTCTCCTGTGAGGCGGGCGCACGAAGCCGCGCCGCCGGGCGAGTCGGCAGCGTCGGAGACGTGCAGAATTGGAAGTGCGATTAGCGGGTGATCAGCGAGAACGAGATGTCGTTTTCGGTGAGCTGGATGCCGAGATGGGTGATCCCGAAGCTGCGGTTGAAGCTCGGAACCAGCAGATCGGCATCGATGAACTCGATGCCGTCATCGCCGCCGAAATGCCGGCGCTTGTAGTCCCACCAGTCGGTATCGCCCTTCGGGTGGCATTCGGTCGAATAAACGACGAGCGGTTTCTGGCCCTCGGCAAGCTTGCCATTGGAGATGATGTAGACGCCCTCGTCGCCGACGAGCCAAAAGCCGGGCTTTTCGCCCTCTCCCGGACGGGTGCCGTAATAGGGATTGCGGAAGCCGCCATTGGCGGCGGCATCCTCTTCGCCGCGCGCGATGACCTTGCGCACTGAAAGAATCGGAAATGTGAACATGGCCCACCTCACGCTGCTTCAGGCAGCGGCAGGTGGCGCAGATGCACCGGCAGCTTCTCGGAGATCTGCTGATCGCTCAGGCTCTCGAGCAGTTCGAACCGTGTACCCGGCTTGGCGTAGACGATGACAGTGCGCTTGCCGCGATGCTCGGGCCGGAAGTCCGCGTCGGCATAGCCGCGATACTTGTCGTGGGTGGCGCTCCAGATGTGCTCGATGCGCTCGTCGCGGGTCATCGCCTTGACCGGCTGCCGTTCGCGCTCGACGATCGCATCGCGCACCTCATAGGGCGAACGCGGATCGGACAGATCGCAATAGGCGTGGAAATACCGCGTCACGCCATTGATGCTGAGCGTATAGAAGACACTGGTGATGCTGCCGGTCCGGAATTCGCGCATGGCGAACATTTCGCCGCGCATCCAGAGCGGCGGCAGGATTTCGAGCATATAGTCATGCTCGGTACGGGCGATTTCGAACCATTCCCCGGCGTAGAGGGCACTGTCGTCGGTCTGCCAGCGATCGGGTCGCTGCGCATGGCGGTCGAATAATCTGAACATCTGATGGCGGCCGGTGATTCCGAAATGGATCTTGCGGATGGGAGAGGTCATGGCGGGCTCCTTTGGGGCCTGTCACGGGCTGGAGCGCGGCGCACCCTGTCGGCATCACCATCTTCTTCAGCCCTTCCGGACCCCTTCCCGCGGCCGCCTCTCCGTCCGGCCGGGTCAAGGGCCGGCGTCAGCCGGGCGGAGCTTCACCCTTGAGGCGGCCGGCGGGCATGCGGCAGCCGTCCCTCTCTTCCTCCCTTCCATCCATATTGCTTCTTTTTGCCTTCAGATCCTCGTTCCAGTCCTCCAGCTCCGGCCGCAGCCGCAGGAACCCGCAACCGGCATCGGCGGCGAGCGCCTCGAGCCTCTCGGCAAAACTCTCCCCTTGCGCATTATTGTCGGTGGCCGCGACCAGGAGGGCGTCTGCCCGAACGGCGAGGTCGAGCAGGGCCTCGGAACTCGCCGGCGACCAACCGCCTCCGGTGCTCAAATAGCGCGTGTCGGGACGCTGGTCCTCGAGTGCGGCAAGGCTCATGGCGTCGATTGCCGCCTCGGCGACGCAAAGCCGCGGCCCTCCGGCAGGCCCGAACCGGAAAAGCACTTTCGCGCCACCGGTCGCAAAACCACGCCAATCCGGCCCGCGCTCTTCCCAGCCGGTCACGGCTCCCGCGCGATCGCGGTGCGCCGCCCACATGCTGCCCCGGGGGCCTTCGCGCAGGATATCCCGGGTGATGGCCGATCTCAGAATCGCTTCGGGAATGTCACGCTCGTCGCGCAGATAGCACCATGTGGCCGATCCGCGCCAAGGCTTGCGCCGCATGTCCCAGCGTTCGGGGATGGTAAGGTCGGGTACGCGCTCGCGCGATTGCCGCTTCCATTCCGGTTCTGACGGAACGAAGCCGACCAGATCGGCGACAACATAAAGCGCCGCCGCAAATGGCAGGCCATCAAGATGCTCTACGAGACGAAAGACGTCGCCCTTGGCGTCGGACAAGGGATCGAACCACCCCTGGCCGTCATGGATGACGACAATGATCTCGTCGCCCCGGCGGTATTTGACCGCGCGGCGGGTGCTTTCCTTGGGGTCGACGGCAAAGCCGGCAGTCTCGAGCACTGCACCGCAGGCGACCTTTCCCCTCAGCTCTTCCAGATCTGCTTTTTCCATTCTCTTTTTCCGCGTCCGACGCGGTCCTCTCTCCGGTTTCCGCTCCCTATTCTTTTCGGGGCGGCAACCCGAAGGCCGCGAAGAGCAAGGCAGGACAAGGGCGCTTCTGGCAAGCCGGCATTTGTGCCGGGTCGCGGTTTTCGGGGCCAGGAGCGGCGAAGCCTCCCTTGCCGGCCGCTGCGCGCAAGCGGCACCCAGCAACTTTCCGGTTCTCCTTGACCCTCCCGGTTGCCCCCGCGTCAGGGATGGCGGCACGGATGGGGGAAGGCCGCTTGCGGGCTTCAGCTCTGCCAAGAGCTCGGCCCGAAGGGCGATGCCAGACATTCGGCAAAAAGCGCTCAGCTTTGCTGGCGCACCAGGCGGCATCGTTCCGATCGCCCTCAATCAATCTCTCCCGTCAGTTCCTTCCGTCGGCCGATATTGACATCGATGTGTACGACATCCGGGCCGCAAGCATCAGCGGCCGGGAAGACGATCAAGGACATCCGGCGCGCTACACGCAAGCATCATTCAGCCGAGGACAAAATCCGTATTGTGCCGGAGGGCCTGCGTGGCGAGGACAGCATTGCCGCGATTTGCCGCCGTGAAGGGATCGCCGAGAGCCTGCATTATAACTGATCGAAGTAATTCCTCGAAGCGGGCAAGAAGGCTTGCAGGCGATACTGCCCGCTTCGGCGACCAGCGACGAAGTGAAGGCTCTGCGCCGTGAAAGCTTCCAAATCTGCTGAAGCGCAGTTTGCGTTCATTTGCAGTCAGCCTGATGAGCAGAACGGCGGTGAAGCCGATAGCAATCATAACGAAAAGAATTAAGGCGCAGGCGACACCCAATCACCTCCGGTTAAAGCCACGGCATGGTAGGTGTGGTGGCGAATTCACGCGGTGCGCTCAAACAGCCGCACCATGCGTTGCATTACGAAAGAGTATGATTGGAGTGAACCCCTTGGGCTGGACCACAAGACACAAAAAACTGATACATTCTGCGGGCCGCAATCGGAAAAGGTTAGATAATTCCCCGCAAAGCAGTGGCTTGCGAATTCAATGCCCAATCAGCTATCAAAGATGCACCGGCCCAGCACTTGACCTTTTCCCCACTGGAACCTTTAGGCTGATCCAGCAATCAAACTCCCCTTCAAATGTTAAGGACACCAGATGGGCCACGTGACCAGACTTCCCGAATTCTCTGTTATCGTATTTTCCTTCCTGCTCCACTTCGTCTGGGAGTTCTGGCAGGCGCCCACCTATGCGGGCATGATCGAGATGAACCATTGGGACGGCATCAAGCTCTGTTCTTCGGCAACATTCGGGGATGTCGGGTTCGCCTTGACTGCGTTCTGGATTACCAGTGCTGCCGCACGATCCCGCTTTTGGTTTGAAGCGCCCAAAGCCTGGCAGACGCTGTTGTTCATCGGAGTAGGCATCGCTCTGACTGTTGGTTTTGAATTTTATTACACCAACATATCGGAGCGCTGGACCTACTCCGATCTCATGCCACTGGTGCCGCCGTTCGGAACAGGACTGAGCCCGCTGCTGCAGTGGATTTTCATTCCGCTTGCCGTGGTCTGGCTTACACAGCGGCAGGCTGTGGGGGCCAAAGCTATGGAGGCAGGAAAATGATGACCGAGACAATGGGCGGCGGGTTTATGGGGCTTGGTGGTGTCTGGATGCTGCTGATTGCCATTCTGGTAATCCTGGCCATTGCCGCTCTGGCCAAATACCTCATGAAGTGAGGTTGCAATCCGCTCGGTCGATGACTTGACAGGGCGAGCATTCGGTCAACGGGTTACGTTCGCTTCTGCCGTCAGGCTGCGCATAGCGTTGAGGCAAGTCACGGACAGCGCAGCATTCCGGGTGATGCGCGCTTTGACGACGGTAATTCCATCAAATGCGACCAACCGCGCGCGTGGCTAACTCACTGTGAATTGTCCCATCATGCCAGCATCCTCGTGTTCGAGGATATGGCAGTGATACATGAACGGGGTTTCCTCGGATGCCGGCTGTGTGAACTGAACAAGCAGCTCCGTTTGGCTGTCGACAACGACCGTGTCCTTCCACCCCAGGCTCTCCGGCCGCGGTTCTCTTCCGTTCTCACTGATCACCTGAAAGGAGACACCATGAACATGAAATGGATGCGCGAGCATGCTGGTGCTGATCACCCATTTCTCGGTGTCGCCGAGGCGCACGCGCTCGTTGATGGTTCTCATGTCGAATGGTTGCCCGTTGATGGCCATTCCGCCCATCATGCCGCGACCCATTCTGCCTGATCCCATCATTCCGCCTCCCATGCCCATATCGAGAGAGAAGTTGCGCAGCTTTGACACCTTGGCGGCTGTGAGGTCAGGTTGACCTCCGCCGAGTACATCGGGGATGCGTGTGACTTTGGCGGCAAGCCGCTCGTCGACCACTAGCGGAAGCACTTCGAACCGCCTGGCCCCGGTTATATCATCGAGCAGGCTGCGGGTCCTTCCCATCATGCCGCCCATACCCGCATTGGGGTCACCCTCACTCATCAGCGACATGCCATGACCATCCGAGAAGTCGACCAGAATCTCTGCACGTTCTCCCGGTCCGAGCCGGAGCGTCTCAAGCTGTACCGGGGCTGGCAGATATCCACCGTCCGTTGCGATCAAGTGAATGGGTCGGTCGTCGCTGGAAAACAGTGAATAGATCCGCGCATTCGAACCGTTGATCAATCGTAGCCGCACGACTGCCTTCGGCACAGCGGCAACTGAACCTACCTGACCATTGACCAGTATCGTGTCGCCGGTCATGCCATGCATGATGTCCATCATTGAGTTGGCGTAGACAAGCTGGCCGTCGCTGGAGAACCGGCGATCCTGAAGCAGCAGCGTCAGGTCATCGACACCGTAGGTGTCCGGTAGGCCTCGTTCGCGGTCTAACCCGTCTGCAACGTGCAACACGCCAGCCAGACCGGCGTATACATCGCGCGCGGTTCGACCATGGATGTGGGTATGAAAAAAGGCGGTACAGGGACGCTGTCCAATTTCCATGTCCGGCGACCATACCTCTCCCGGTTTGACGGGAAGGTGTGGTCCTCCGTCGTGATTGCCTGGCACCACCAGACCATGCCAGTGCGCGCTGACCGGCCAGGACAGTCCGTTTTCCACACGCGGCCGCAGTGCTCCATTCCTTATCCGAACCACGGGTCCGAGATAGGCTTGATTGAAGCCAATCGTCTCCGCTTGATGGCCCGGAAAGAAAGATGTTGTGCCTGACTGGGCGGTGACCAGGAATTTTCCTGTATCGACTGTGTCAATCAGCGGCGGAAACTGCAACACTGGGCGGTTTGCGGCATCGGTTGCTTGAGACGTGAAGCGGCCATCTGCCCAAGCGTACAGAGCGCCACTGACTGCAAGTGCCGCGCCACCGGCAAGCAGGTTCCGTCGTTTTATCATTGACATTTTCCCTTCGAGAGACTGGCTCTGAGGTCATCAGATTACACCCGCATCAGACCACCTTGAACCAGGTGTTCATGCCCGCTGCTGCGTGTTCAAGCATGTGACAATGGAACAACCATCTGCCAGGATTGTCGGCCACGAACGCGATCTCGGTTGTCTGATCTTGCCCGATCAAGAAAGTATCCCGCCATGGCTTTTCCTCATCAACTACAGATCCGGATCGGTTCAGGATTTGGAAATGATGACCATGGACATGCATGGCATGAACCCAGGCGGTCCGGTTTACGGTTTCAATCAGAATGGATTCGCCCTGCCGGGCCTCGAAAAACGGTTCCTCGGCGAGATTGGCCACTCCGTTGAAAGCCCAGGCCTGTCTCGTGGTACGGATATCATCCCCCTTGAGCTTCTTCCCCTTGTAGGTGA
Source organism: Parahoeflea alexandrii (assembly GCF_024105735.1). GTDB lineage: Bacteria > Pseudomonadota > Alphaproteobacteria > Rhizobiales > Rhizobiaceae > Hoeflea > Hoeflea alexandrii. The sequence continues at coordinate 82,290 of NZ_JAAAML010000005.1, forward strand.
TGTCAATCATACCTCCCATCGCACCGCCGGTCATTTCCAGGCGGATGCGCCTGGCGTTGGCCAGGTCCGGTTCCGGCAGAACATTGGGTTGCAACTTGATCGCGGATCTCGGCGCTTTTGTAGTCTCGGCATCACTGACCGAGAATCCCGCCATAGGATAAGGCCTATCACCGGAGACTTCTTCAATGGTGAAATCGCTTTCGGCCACCACCATCAAATCCACGCGCTGGGCTGGCCCCAGCATGAGCGGGGCATAGTCAAACTTCACGGGCCCCGCGAATGATTGGCCATCATAACCCAGGAGCGTCGCGCCGAAACGGTTTGGATCTATTTCAAAGATGCGTGCATTGGCCGCGTTGATGAGCCGGAGGCGATAGGTCTGGCCCCGGACGAGATCGGTCACCCGGCGGCTTTGACCATTGACCGTCAGCCAGTTGCCCAGCCGTCCGCCGTGGGCCCATTCCATCATCGATCCAAGGCTTGCGACATCAAGCACGCCTTCGCCTGCCAGCCGCCAGTCATCAAGAACAAGAGTAATGTCGTTTGAGCGCTCGAAAGCGGGCTCGGTCTCATCAATGATGAGAGGACCGTAAAGGCCGCGAGCAACCTGGTTCCAGCTCTTGTTGTGGGCGTGGTACCAGAAGGTGCCTGCATCGGGAGCGACAAAATCATAGACGAAAGAGCCGCCCGGCTCGACCGGTTTCTGGGTCAGCCCGGAAACGCCATCCATCGCGTTGTCGATACGAATGCCATGCCAATGAACCGATGTCGGCTCTTCCAGCTCATTAGTAAAGCGCACCTGGATGCGCTCACCCTTTTTCACCCTGATTTCCGGCCCGGGTGCGGATCCGTTGTAGGTCCAAAGATCAGACGTCGGCGCATCAGGCAGGTAAAGCCGCTGCTTTGAAGGCGCGGCAATGAGATCAAAGAACCCATCCTGTGATTTTGCCAGCGACAGTGCAGGCAATTGGGAGGCCACGAGACCGGAAGAGAAACCGGCAAGCAAACGACGACGGGAAAGTTTCATCAGAGGTCTTTCAGCCCGGCAATCCGGGAGCGATCTTGGCGACAAACAACAGATGCAGATGGCGGGAAACCTTGATTTTCCGCCATCTGCTTTTCGGATGTTACTTCAGTTCGGTCACGGTCAGTTTGCCTTTCACCCGGTCGGCGATGAACTCGATGGCATCACCTGCCTTCATCTTCTCCAGCATGGCCGGATCAAGTGTGCGGAACACCATGGTCATGGCGGGCATGTCGAGATTGGCCAGCTCCTCATGAATGATGGTGACCTTGCCAGCCTTGATGTCGACCTTCTTGACAGTACCTTTGGTGTACTCGGTTGCAAAAGCTGCCGAACTGCCGGCAACGGCGATCATGGCAGCGATCATGAGTGTCGTGAGTTTTCGCATTCGATTTACCTTTGTTTGTATCTGAAACGATAGATTTGATCAGTGACCGGCGACGGTGATGTCACCCTTCATTCCCGATTCATAATGGCCGGGAATAAGACAGGCGAACTCAAACGGACCTGCATTCGAGAATGTCCAAATCACTTCGCCATCCATGCCTGAGTCGAGGCGTACTGAATTCGGATCGTCATGCTCCATCTCGGGCATCTTCGACATCGCAGCTTTATGCGTCATCACGTTTTCATGATTGTCGAGCACAAACTCATGTTCGAGTTCACCCTTGTTCATCACTGTGAAGCGGATGGTCTCGCCTTTCTTGACGTTGATTTCCTTGGGCTCGAACAGCATTTCACCGTCATCGGTTTCCTTCATGATGACTTCGATTGTCCGGCTAACTTCGGATGCTTTGCCGGGTTGACCGACAGCCATCATATTATCGCCAGAACTGCCGGAATGGGTTCCATCGGCGGTCGCCAATGCTGTCATCGCCAGGAATGATGCGGATGCAATCAGGAGAGTTTTCATAGATGTTGTTCCTTTCGTGAACACTTCGGGTCGAAGGGGTTAGCCATTGCTGCCGGATTTCACCGGCGCTGGCGTGATTGTTGTTGCGGCATCGGTTGCCTTGGCAAATTCCGGCAACTCGCCGGTCCACTCATAAGCCTGGGTCCCGGGCGGGTTTTCGTACCAGCCGGGATCACTGTAATCGCCGGCGGAGATGCCCTCGCGCACCTTGACGACGGAGAACATGCCGCCCATTTCCAGCGGCCCGTAAGGCCCCCAACCGGCCATCATCGGAATGGTGTTGTTGGGCAGTTCCATCGACATTTCCGCCATGTCGGCCATGCCCGCGGTTCCCATCGGCATGTATTCGGGCTGCACGACCCGGATCTTTCTGGTGACCTTGGACTTGTCGACACCTATGAAGGTGGGCACGTCATGGCCCATGGCATTCATCGTGTGGTGGGATTTGTGGCAGTGGATGGCCCAGTCGCCTAGGTGCACTGCGTCAAATTCATAGGCCCGCATTGCCCCCACCGGGATATCGATCGACACTTCCGGCCATCGGGCTTCAGGCCGCACCCAGCCCCCATCAGTGCAAGTCACCTCGAAATCATAGCCATGCATGTGGATCGGGTGGTTGGTCATGGTCAGGTTGCCGACGCGCACCCGGACGCGATCGTTCTTCGACACCACCAGCGGATCGATGTCGGGGAAGATACGGCTGTTCCATGTCCATAAGTTGAAATCGGTCATGGTCATGATTTTCGGCACGTAGGAGCCGGGATCGATGTCAAAAGCGTTGAGCATGATCAGGAAATCCCGGTCAACCGGCATGAAGGCCGGATCCTTCGGGTGGACGATGAAGAAGCCCATCATCCCCATGGCCATCTGCACCATCTCATCACCGTGCGGATGGTACATAAAGGTGCCCGACTTCACGAGATCAAACTCATAAATGTAGGTCTTGCCGGATGGAATCGCAGGGTGAGACAACCCAGCGACGCCATCCATGCCTGACGGCAGAATCAGCCCGTGCCAGTGCACGGTTGTATGTTCAGGCAGCTTGTTGGTGACGTAGATCCGCACCCGGTCGCCCTCGACCGCCTCTATGGTCGGACCGGTGGATTGGCCGTTGTAGCCCCACAGATAGGCGGTCATGCCGTCTGCCAGTTCACGCTCCACCGGTTCGGCGACAAGGTGGAACTCCTTGACCCCGTTGTTCATACGGAATGGCAGGGTCCAGCCGTTGAGTGTGACAACCGGGTTATAGTCCGGACCGGTGGATGGCATCAGCGGTGCCTGGGTCAGCGGGCTTTCCATCAGCGCCGCGTCAGGCAGTCCCATATTGGTTGTTTTCGACCAAGCGGTCGAGGAGACAAGGGCTGCTCCGGCAGCACTTGCACCTAGCAATTGACGTCTGTTCATCATGGTCTTTTCCTTTCCGGAAAGTTAGTGGCCGCCGCCACCGGCATCGCCAACGGATGGGGCTGCAGCTGAGCTGCCTGCTCCGGTTCCGCCGCCATAGATCGCCGCTGACAGATTGACATCAGCCAGCCAGAATTCACGCTTGGCGTTGATCGCCAACATCAGGGTTCCGATCTTGGCGCGAGTGTCGGCGAGAAGTTCGAAAGTATTGGAAATCATGCCGTTGTAGGTCAGCAGCGATTCCGCCTCGATCGTGGTGCGCAACGGGACCACGGCATTGAGGTAGTGCCGCGCGATTTCGTGCGTCGAACTGTACGCGGTATGGGCCGACCGCGCCTCGGAGCGGATGGTGACGGCTTTCTCCGCGAGCAGATTGGCCGCTTGCATGTAAGCAAGCTCAGCCTTGCGCAGCCGCGCCTTGCCGCTGTCGAAAATCGGGATCACGAACTCCAGTTCGAGCTGCGGCGTGACAACCGTTTTCCGGGTCTTGGTCTCTTCCAGATTGCCGCCGGCAATCTCGTATTCCGTCTCGATCTCACGTTCGGCTTCAAAGCCGGAAATGATCTCCAGATCCGTGACAAAACGTGTGGCTTCAGTGAGGCCATAGCTCTTGGCAACAGCTTCCAGTTCCAGTTTTGCGACGCGAAGATCGACCCGGTTCTCAAGCGCTTCCTGCTCGATCCGGTTTTTATTGATGAGTCCGCGAGGCAGCCGCGGAAGCTTGTCGGGGACGTAGTAGTCGACCTCGCTGCCCCACAGCCCCATGATCCTTGTGAGCTCTTCCTTGGCCAACCGCGACGCCAGTCGTGCTTCAGCCATCTGCCCGGCCAGTTCGGCATAAAAGGCATGTTCTCTTGCTTGGCCGCCCTTTGGAAGCGCACCGCTTTCGCCAAGTTTCTGAGCAAGCTCGGACGCCGCATCGGCTGCAACCTTGGCCTGATTGAGGTACGCGACTGTTTCGAACGCCGAAACGGCATTGACCCAGGCCCGGCGTGTGTCATTTGCAACCTTGAGGGTTGCATCAACCGCCCGCATCTGGGCCTGCCGGAAGCGCGTATCTGCGATATCGACGCGTGCCCGTCGCGTGGCGAGCGACAGGATGTTGGCTGCGATCATGCCTTCGATGGCACGATAGGCTCCGAGCTCCGGGGCGCCGATACCGAGCAGGCCGATCGAAACCCTCGGGTTTTCCGGCAGACTTTGCTGCCAGGCCTCTGCTGCGGTCATGCCGATACCGGCATAAGCTGCCTGCAGGCCCTTGTTGTTGAGAAGCGCAACCTGAACAGCGGTGTCGGCATTGATGGTGTTCTTGTGCACCAGGCCATGGACGCGTTCAGAAACCGCCTTAGCCTGATGCTTGTTTTGAAGCCAGACTGCTTCCTTGCCCTTGGTGCCGATGGAGACAGAAGCTGCGACAGGGCCAAAACCGGCTTCCCTGGCGGAATATCCGGCGAGTTCCTGGTCGCTGACGCAGCCCGCGAGAAACAGGGTCGCGGAAGACACGACAGCGATGGAGGCAGACCTGCGGAACACGCTCATGAGCCGTCTCCCCCGCCGGGAGCCTGGCTGTCATTCTGCTGCCGCCAGGGTTTTGGCTCCACGGCCACACGGTGCGTGTAGCCCTCAAGAACCGTGTGATGGTGCGTGCTGCGAATGCCGATCGCCGGGTCGGCGGGCGAATTGTCCGGCATGATATCGGCAGGCCTGCCCGCAGCCGTGCAAGCGGCGAGCGCCAGCGGCATTGCAGCCGCAAAGAGAGTACGAAACATGATTGTCCTACTGCGATAGAAGTGCGGTTGGCCGATTGAAACCGGCCACGGTGCCCGATAACAGGCGCAGCTACACTTCAGGCGCGCGGAGGACGTTCCGGCAACGCCATAAGCACGACCACGAATTCAGGTGCGGCTTCGTTTTCGAAACTCTGGGGAGCTAAGCGATCCACAGCCGCAACGTCATTGGCACAAAGGGCCACGAAACAGGTCGCGGGGCAGCAACGGTCTAGGATCGAGTCTGGGCCTGCTGGAACAGATTCTGACGCGAACCCGGCTGACGCGTCTTGGGACTGATGGACGGCAGCCATTCGCTGATCGCCGGACATGTTCCCCATCATCGTGTGATGCCCGCCGACGGCCTGAGCCTTAATCATAGCCGCCGCATTCAAGGAACTCGGCACGATGCTTGCAAAAACAAACATCAAAACCAGAAGCATGCGCCCGTGACAAAACCTATGACGAATCAGTTTGCTCATCTTCGAACTATTTATCCAAAATTGGCGCAGAACAATGGCCCGTGTCATCACAAGCCTGTGAAAGTATACTTGCGTGTCGGATGGCCGCATTCGGACCACGTCAGTTTATCCCGTTGGCGCGTTGAAGTTCGCGGACATAGACGATGATTGTGTCGAGTTCGAGGTCGGTAATCTCGTCGACCGCCGGCATGTCACCAAACTGCCAATGATGAGCGCGGACGCCATTTTTCGCGGCCAGAAGAAACGAGACGTCGCCATGATGACCGGGTTCATAGATCTTGTGAACCAATGGGGGTGCAATACCGTCCTGACCTGCGGCGTTCTTGCCATGACAGGAAGCGCAGGACCGGTTGAACAGCGTCTCGCCTTCTTGCGCCTGCGCCGACAATTGCGGAATCACCACATTCGCCATCGCTGCGCCCGTCGCGTGACGCTCAGGCGGCTGAAAGCTGCGGTAGATCAGAAAGACGCCGACAAGCAGGATGATGCCTATCAAGAGAGCTCGCCGATTCATCCGAACGCGCCCTTGGCGATCTCGTCAATAATCGGGCAGTCGGGCCGGTCATCGCCGTGACAGTGGTCCGCCAGGATCTCGAGCGTGTTGCGCAACGACTTCAGCTCCTTCAGCTTGCGATCAATCTCAGAGATTCTTTCCAGCGCCAGTTCCTTCACATCCGAGCTGGCGCGGTCTTTGTTCTCATAGAGCGAGAGCAGCGAACGGCATTCCTCGATGGTAAAGCCAAGGCTTCTTGAGCGTTGAATAAGCGCCAGCCGGCGGACATCCTTGCCATCATAATCGCGGTACCCGTTGGTCGCACGCGCCGGCTTGATGAGGCTGATATCCTCATAATAGCGGATCGTCTTGGCTGGAAGGCCGGTCGCATCTGATGCCTGGCCGATATTCATCGTTAATCTCCTTGCTTGGGACCCTCTCGCCTAAGCCTGCTTGCCAGATTCAGGGATCGGATCTGCGACTTGCCTGAAATCATAAAGCTTCCACCCGCTGGAAGGTCAAGCGTCAAGCTTGACCGATCTGAGACGCAGCGCGTTGGAGATGACAGACACCGAAGACAGGCTCATGGCCGCTGCCGCAATCATCGGCGACAGCAAGGTTCCGGTGACCGGGTAGAGCAGCCCTGCGGCAATTGGCACGCCGACGCTGTTGTAAGCGAAGGCGAAGAACAGGTTCTGCTTGATGTTGCGCAATGTGGCTTCGGACAACCTGCGCGCTCTCAGGATACCGCCCAGATCACCCTTTAGCAGGGTGACGCCGGCACTCTCGACAGCCACATCGGCCCCCGTGCCCATGGCAATACCAACTTCAGCCGCTGCCAGTGCAGGTGCATCATTGACGCCGTCACCGGCCATCGCAACCTTGTGGCCAGCCTTGTGCAACTCATCCACCAGTGCCTTCTTGTCTTCAGGCAGAACTCCGGCACGCACTTCGTCGATGCCCAGCTGATCGGCCACCGCGCGGGCTGTGGTCTCGTTGTCGCCCGTCGCCATGATAATCTTGAGACCAGCCTTATGCAGCGCCCTGATGGCATCCCGTGTGCTGGCCTTGATCGGATCGGCAACAGCGATGAGCCCCGCGAGCTTGCCATCGACAGCGACATACATCGCTGTCTTTCCATCCGAGCGAAGCGCATGGGCCTGTTCATCGGCAGAGGCGCAGTCGACACCGGCAAATTCCATCATTGCCGCATTTCCTAGCGCAAGTTTGCTGCCACCTGACCGTCCAGACACACCTTTTCCGGTGACGGCCTCGAAGTCTGATACCGGTTTAGCCTCGATCCCGCGGGCGGCAATGCCTTCGACAATAGCCTCCGCCAGCGGGTGTTCCGATCCTGATTCAAGACCCCGGACAAGCGCCAGCATGTCGGCTTCCGAAATTTCCCCGAAGGTTGCGACATCGGTCAGGGCCGGCTTGCCTTCGGTCAGGGTCCCGGTCTTGTCGACGATCAGCACATCAACCTTTGCCATGCGTTCGAGCGACTCAGCGTCCTTGATGAGAACCCCTGCCTGAGCGCCACGTCCGGTGGCCGTCATGATCGACATCGGCGTGGCCAATCCCAGCGCACAGGGGCAAGCGATGATCAGCACTGAAACAGCCGAGACAATGGCAAACACGAATGCCGGATCGGGACCGACCAGCAGCCAGATCACGAAGGCCAGGACAGCAACGATCACCACCGCGGGCACGAAATAGGAGGCAACACGGTCAGCGAGCCCCTGGATGGGAGCGCGGGACCTCTGTGCGGACGATACCATCGCAACGATCCGCGCCAGCATGGTTTCATCACCGACCTTCTCGGCTTGAATGATCAGCGATCCGTTCTTGTTCAGAGTGCCGCCGGTGACAGGGTCGCCTTGAGTTTTCTCCACGGCAAGCGGCTCGCCGGTGAGCATGCTTTCATCAACGGAACTGCGGCCATCGATGACAACGGAATCCACCGGGATGGCTTCGCCGGGACGAACGCGCAGCCGGTCTCCGCCAACAATGTTTTCGAGCGGCGCGTCATACTCCTCGCCATCCGGCAGGATGCGGCGGGCCGTCTTGGGCGCGAGATCAAGCAGCGCGCGAATGGCGTCGCCTGTACGTTCGCGGGCTCTGAGTTCCAGCACTTGGCCGACAAAGACCAGCGCGACGATCACCACTGCCGCCTCGAAATAAACCGGCGTGTGGCCACCGGCCATTTGCAGCCCCTCCGGGAAAAGGTGCGGAAGAAATGTGGCGATGGTCGAATAGAGGTAGGCCGCGCCGACGCCGATCATGATCAGCGTCCACATGTTGAGGTTCCATGTCCTGATCGATGTCCAGCCGCGATGAAAGAATGGCCGCGCAGCCCAGACAATTACAGGCGTTGCCAATGCGAACTCTAGATAGAGCGTAAAGATTTCGCCAAGCCACTGACGAACGGGGAGCCCAAGCATCGGCGCCATTGTCAGAATCAATAGTGGAATTGCAGCACCGGCGCTGACCCAGAGCCGGCGGGTGAAATCCACCAGCTCATGGTTCGGGCCGTCGGACAGCCCATCCATAGGCTCCAGCGCCATGCCACAGATCGGGCAGGTTCCTGGGCCTTCCTGCACGATCTCGGGATCCATCGGGCAGGTGTACAGAGCGTTTTTCGCTGCCGGCTTCTTCTTCCGGGCCTTGTTGCCGGAGAGATAGAACCAGGGATCGCGCTCGAACTTGTCGTGGCAACCGGTCGAGCAAAAATGAAACATGTCGCCCTTGTAGTCGAGCGTCGGCTTGCCCTTGTCAAGTGCGATATCCATGCCGCAGACGGGGTCCTTGACCTTGCCATCGCATGGTACGGTGGCCGCCTCAAACAGCGCTTCGGCGTCAACCGCCGGCTCCTCGCCGTGGTCTTCCGGATGCGAGTGCTTGCAGTTTTTATGATGGTCCATGATGCCAATCCTTCCTGACTTCAAATGAAGCTAGTTCTTCCAGTGACCGGAAGGTCAAGTGATAATTTCAAACTTTCTTTGGTGCCGGATGGAACCTTCCAGCACGGGAAGGTCGTTAAGCCCACACCACGTTATATGGAGGATCGAATGGCATATTCACGATTTCTCACGATGATTGCGACATCCACGATCATCATGTTCGGACTGATGTATCTCAACACCTGGGACATCAGCCACCTACGGTTCAGCCAGACCAGGATGTGGATGGCCCTGTATATGGGTGCGGCAATGACGGTGGTAATGCTGGCCTTCATGCTCGGAATGTATTCGAACCGAAAGGCCAACCTTGCGATCGTGGTTGGATCGGTCATCGCGTTCAACGCGGGCCTTTACCTTGTACGGAGCCAGGATACGGTCGACGACGTAGCCTGGATGAAGGCGATGATTCCGCATCATTCCATCGCGATCATGACAAGCACGCGCGCCGATATCAGCGACCCGCGGGTGCGCAATCTGGCGGATGAGATCATAGAGGCCCAAGAACGGGAGATTGCCGAAATGGAAGCCCTGATCGCGGACCTGAATGGCGGCCCCGCAGCCACACCCATGATAGATGGTAGGTAGTCGGAATATCCGAAGTCATCGAGGACCTCCAAGATCTCAAGGCAGGCTGAGATCAAAAGACCCGATGGGCTCGAGGAAAAGCCCCTGATTCATTCGCGGCTCACCCCATCTACGTCGCCGTGATGGTGATCCGTCAGCTTCTCATTCAGGTGCAAGACCTTCGCGGACACGACGATCTGCACACCATCTTCGAAGATCAATGTCATCTCTACAGTTTCCCCTGCAATCAACTGATGCTCAGGCGCTGACAACATTAGATGAATGCCACCTCGCTTCATCACGAGTTCTGAATTGGCGGGAATGGGAAGCATGCCTTCGACCGGACGCATACGCGCAACACCGTCTGTGAAAATGGTTTTGTAAACAGCGATGGATCCAAACGAATTACTCTTAACGGCGCGTAGGTCTGCTTGACGTGTGGTTCCGTTCCAAATGACCAGATACCCAGCCATTGCCCATGTATCGCCTTGAGGGATGACCACTTCCGCATGCTCGATCAGAATGCCTGTGTTCCCTTGATCCTGCCTTCCCTGAGACTGTACCGGCTGCACGCCCAGCGCCAGCGAGAGGCCCGCAAGAAAAATGCTGCTAAAATACAAATTCAACATTCCATTATCGAACGACATGTTTAGATGATAAGACTTCCACCCGGTGGGTTCAAGTCGCTACCCGGAAATACTAACCTATATCTATGTTCAGCATGTACATGTGCTATGAGCGCAAATGAAACAGGCATAACCTCTGGAGTATAACTGTATGTCCGCCCAGCGACGAACCTACTCAGGTCTGATGCGGGCCCATTCTGCTCGCACAAATAGGAAGCGCCCGTAACCGGTCCAGTTAATTGCCAAATAGAGCATAATCGGGGCTATCAAGGCTACCAAGAAAACCGCGAGGCTGAGCGGCCCGGTTTGGGCAATTAGGCCGGAACTCATCATTATCTCTCGAAAGATGGACATGGGAATCGTGAAAGCAAGATAGATGACAAGCGAGTGTTCCCCTATCCAGCGCAACCAGCCAGTATATCTCCGGCCCATCAGAACCACACTAAAGGCGCAAAGGGCAATCGCCCCAGCAACACCGAGCATGATATGCAGCGGTGGAAACGCCGCATATCCCATGCGAGTTTCGGCCGGTAGTAACTCGAAACTCGGTAAAAACACCAAAAGTCCATTGACAACGAACCAGATCCCCAGTGCAGCGATTGCTTTCTTCTGATTTTCGGCTACCCAGCCCGCCATCCGGAAAATCTGCGGAGCGAACGCATAGCCGATGTAGAAGAACAAGAAATAGGCGGAAAACTGCGTCACAATGTAACTTGAAACGTTGATCGGAACGATCTGCAAACCGGTCGCGACAGCAATCACAAGCCAGTGCGGCACCCGAAATTGCCACAGCAGCTTCGCGGCAATGGCGAACACGCCGAGCATGTAGACAAACCACAATACCCCGTAGGGCTGGACAATGGCGCTGGCAAGATCCGCAGCCATGGCTACAGGATCGCGAGCGAAAACGCCCACCTTCAAAGCAATCATGATGAAAGCCCACAAAACGTAGAAATACATGTAGTGGACGAACCGGCGATCTACGTATCTGCGCCAGGGACGCTCAATACCCGCAGAGAGAAATAGTCCGGAAATAAGAAAAAATTCTGGCATTCGGAAGGGCGTTGCAAACGCAATCACATAGTGAAGAAACCCAACACTTCCGGTATGCCTGCCGACGTTGTATACCGCATACATCATCACGACCAAGATGATCGACACGCCCTTCGCAATATCAACCCATTTCATTCGATCTGCATTATTCATTTACCCTCCGATCGATTACTCAAGATCATCACTGTTCAATCCTGTTTGAGCCCCGGTGTGCAACTTCCGGCACCTAGAGTATCAAATCACGATTTTGTTTGGCTCTCGTCCCCCAGACTCAACCAATCGAAGACAGCACTGGAAACGTCTCCAGGAGCCAGAAAGCGAAGGAAGAAAGATAGCCAGTCATCATTGCGACTCCCATCAAGATCATAACCGATCCGGCGAATGTCCGCAGGATACGGCCGAGATGTCCGAAGGACTTCAATCTGGCTGCCAGGGCGCCGGTGAAAACGGCGGCAAGCAGGAACGGCACACCGAGGCCCAGCGAGTAGATCGCTAATAGTGCGACACCGTCTGCGACTGATGCGGATGCCGCGCCAACTGTCAGAATGGCACCGAGGATCGGACCGATGCAGGGGGTCCAGCCAAAAGCGAAAGCCAGGCCGAGCACATAGGCCGAGACGGCCTTGCCGCCGGGCAGATCCAGATGAAACCGCGCCTCGCGCATCATCAATCTGGGCCGGATCGTTCCGAGCATGAACAGCCCGAACAACGTGACAATCCCGCCCCCGACGATGTTCATCTCGAAGCGGTAGCGAAGCAGCAATTGCCCCAACGCTGTAGCACTGGCCCCAAGGATGACGAAGACGGTTGTGAAGCCGAGCACGAAGCAAAGGCTGAATCCGAGCGCTGCGCTTCGCGCGACAGAGACCTCACCTGAGGGTGATGTAATAGTCGACCGGCCGGCGACATAGGAAACATATCCCGGCACCAGCGGCAGTACGCAAGGCGACAAAAACGAGACGATGCCAGCGAAGAAGGCGCTCAGGATACCAATATTCGAGAGTTCAGGCATTCGGACGGCCTTTCAAGCCTTCTTCCGAGCTCACTGGTCACCGCTTTCGCGGGCACGCTCGATAAGCGTTTGCATGGTTTGCAGGTCGGTGGCACCGCGCAGGATTTCCTCGCCGATAACAAAGCCCGGCGTTCCGTTGATCCGCAGCGCCTGGGCGAGCGCAAGATTGCGCGCGATTTCAGCGTCGACCGCAGGTTCGGCCATATCGGTTCGCAGCCGCTCGACATCCAGGCCGATTTGCCCAGCAACCGCCATGACTCGTCCCTCATCGGCAGCTCCTGACACCTGCATCATTGCCTTATGAAACTCTGGGTAGAGGTTCTGCTTGCGGGCCGCAAGCGCTGCCCTGGCCGCGAACACGGAGTTCGGCCCGAGGATGGGAAACTCCTTGTAGACGATGCGAAGTTGCGGATCGCCTGCTTCCGCCGCCGTCATCGCTGGCGCAACCTGGCGGCAATAGGAACAATTGTAATCGAAGAATTCCACCAGGGTCACATCGCCTTGCGGGTTGCCACCGACCGGACTTTCCGGGCTGTTGAGGAGTTCATCGCGATGGGTGGCAAGAGCCGCCTGCGCGTCTGTCTGTTCAGCTTCCCGCTGACGCTGATCGAGGTTCCGCATGGCCTCGACAATGACTTCCGGGTTGGCAACAAGATAATCGCGGACGCGCCGCTCAAAGGCATCTTGTGGCAGCGTACTTGGCGAGCCCCGAGGCGGCTGGTCCGCTTTGAACCCCGGATCAAGCAAATACCAGGCACCCGCAGCAACGATCAACAGCAGGGGCAGGAGAACAAAACCGAGGCCGCGCCTCATGAAATTCAACTGTTGCATGACTTTTCTTTTCCTCCCTTAAAACCAGCCCGTGAGCCGTTCCCACCAACTCTTCTTGACCGGCGGTTTCGGCGCGTGAGCGTTGTTGGTGAGCGCGTTTACGTAAAGGGTCAGGTTCGTTTTCTGAAATTCGGCACCATGAAAAAGCGCGGCGTGGCGCCCATTACGGTCAATGACATGCACCATTGGAGACGTTCCGGTGCGGCCACTCAGCGCGGCGAAACGGTCAGCTGCAGCGACGGCCGTCGCACCGGCAGATGGAACGGCCAACCTCCAGTTTGCATCGTCCCAAGGGGCCTCAATTGGCGCATCGGCGTCCTGAACGGTAACGAAGGTCACCATCTCCTTCATTGGTGAAACATTCACTTGCGCCTGAACGGCAGCCAGGGCGGCTTGCTGTTCAACGCATGGATCTCCACAGCCTTCGGGAACAAAGCTGATGATCACAATCTGATGGTGGAGGTCACCAAGCCGTAGCGGATCGCCATTTTGAAGCTCGACATCAAGGGCTGGCATAGTCGGACGATCCGCGGCCTCGAATGCCGGCTCTTTTTCGGTCATCACTTCGTCAAGACGCTCTCCCGGGTGGTTCGCGAATGCCGGTTGCGCGGCCAACAGGAGGGACAGAAACAGGAATCGGATCATTGCCCCGCTCCCTTCTCCGAATTCTCGGGTCCGTCGGCAGCTATGCCAAGTACGGAAACCTCAACGGTTACCTCCCCGGATTTCTCGAAGCTGAGCGTCATGGAAAACGTCGCCCCCTCATCGAGCTTGTCATGCAGCCCCATCAGCATCATGTGCATACCGCCGGGCGCGAGCGTCACCCGCTTGCCGGCCGGTATAGCGAGCGCACCGACAAGCTTCATTCGGCTGACGTCGCCATCTTTCTCAACTGCATGGATCATGACTTGGTCGGCGGTTGGAGTCGTTACGCCCAGGAGCCGATCATCCGTGGCGCTCTCGATCGTAGCGTAGGCGGCCGCCGGTCGCGACGCGAGGATGCTCGCCCGTGCCCATGCATCGAGGACACGCACCGACTCCTCGGCTGCTACCGGAGTGGTCACGGGCGGCGATATCAACCAGATCGCCATCAGGAGGATAATCGTTTTCTTCATTCTTTTCACCTGTTCATTCGTGTGATGATCTGGGAAGCCAACTCCTGTGCCGACTGCTCTCCCTCGCGGAATACAGCCTCATACCTGCCTTCGGGCGTCATCAGATACATGTGCCCGGAGTGGGCCATGAGATAGCCGTCCGGAGCGGAGGCCTCTTCCATTTTTTCGTAGTAGACGCGGAAAGCATATGCGGCCGCAGCAGTTTCAGCCTCTGTCCCTGTGAGACCGATCAGGTCTGGGTGAAACGCTTGAACGTATTCCTTCATGACCGCAGGCGTATCGCGCGTCGGGTCGACGGTTATGAAGAACGGAGCGATACGTTGGGATTCGGTCCCCAGCCGATCCAGCACCTCGGCCATATAAGCAAGCGTGGTCGGACAGATGTCAGGGCAGTGAGTGAACCCGAAGAAGACGAGTTGCCAGCGCCGCTGGAAATCTGCTTCCGTCACGCGGGTGCCATTGTGATCGAGCAATGAAAACTCGGAGTGGACTGCCGCTTCTCCAACCGTTAGGGGGCTCGACGGATCGCGAAAGTCGATCGTCCGGACAAAATATGCGCCACCGAGTGCCAAAGCGGAAGCGGCCACCAGCAACCACAGGCCATAGCGAATACGTCTCAGTTGCGTTGTTCTGCTTGATGTCATGTCAGTTTCTCTCGTGAATCCCCGCCTGGATATTCGGTCCAGGCGGGGTAGTTCTCGACGTCCTATTGGTCTTGCGATGTCTTCATGTCGTCTTTCATGCTGGCCATCAACTTGGTGCACTGCTCCATCATCGGCGCCATCTGGGCCATCATTTTCATCATGCCCATCATGCCATCCATTCCGCCCATACCGGACATTGCGTCCTGGTCCATCATACCTTTGTTGTTCCCCATGCTGCCCTCTTCCATCATGGAGCCTTGGGCGCTTGGAGTTTTGTGCTCCGCAGCTTGAAGGGTCGGAACTGCGGCGAAGCTGAACATCAGAACGGCGGCCGCTGTGAGTGACTTGATCGGTTTAATCATCTGTCGTTTTCCTTGTCTGGTTGGTTTCGGATAGGGAATACCGGGACGAAACCGCAACACTGACGGTTTGTGCGTCTGGCCCGGTTTGGTTCGGCAAGAGGCTATTCTCGGCTCCGCCAGGCAATGAAGATTCACCGTCTGCGGCAGCGATATTTCCGGCCTGGTTTGACTTGCAGGAACCGCCGGTAACCTTGTTCATACAGAGTCCGAGCGCGCACATGGCGACACACGGCAGTGCTGTGAGGAGCAGCGGTGCTATACCTGCGGCGGCCAGCCAACTCCAATTGAACGCAAGACCGCCGGCGATCGCGACTGCCGCAAGTATGAGGTATCCTCGGCGGCCGCCGAGGTAGTAGCGAAGGGCGTAGAGAACGTCGCGGCCAAGCGAACCGTCTTCTGTATTGGATTGTCGTGTCGTCGCCATGAGGGCTTCCTTTTCAGTTCGAGCTCAGATGGGTTTTGAGAAACGCGACCATCTCGGGCGCGTCCCACTCGGCTGGGCCGACGAGCCGCCCCAGTTCTTGTCCTTCGGGGTCGATGAGGAGCGTCGTTGGCAGGCCGACGGCCGCAAGGTCGAACGAAGCCTGCATCGACGCATCGATGTAGAGACCGAGATTCCGGATACCAATCTCGGTATAGAACTTGCGGACCACTCCCGCCCCGGCCCGGTCGACAGAGAGAGGCACAACCTCGAAACCGGGGCCGCCGAGTTCTGCCTGAAGCGCGTCGAGCGTTGGCATTTCCTCGCGGCAGGGCACACACCAGGTTGCCCAGATGTTGAGCAGAACGGTTGTGCCTTTGAAGGAGGCTAGCGTGAGAGTCTGACCGTCCCCGTCCTCGAACGTGATTTCGGGAAGCGGTCGGGGCGTTTCGTGCATGACGAAGGAGCGGGGCAACATCGTCGCGGCTCGTTTATCGCTGATCGGGTGGGCACCAGAAGGCTTATCGCCGTCGATGTAAATCATCACGGCTGTGACCGCGAGCGCAGCCACCATGAGGACACATGCCGCAAGAGCGGCCAAGATTGTGCGCTTTGCGTGCAATAGGCCTGTCATGGACCAGCCTCCCGCATCTCCCGGTCCGCAGTCCGCTGGCGCAATGATTCCACCAGCGGCAGGATGGTTTCGGCGAGCACCTCTTCGTTCACCGGCCCGATATGTTTGTAGGCGATGAGCCCGTCCCCATCCACCACGAAGGTCTCAGGCACGCCATAAACGCCCCAATCGATCGCCACGTGCCCACTGATGTCGGCGCCGGTGCGCGTGTAGGGGTCCCCGAGGTTGTCCAGCCATTGCGCCGCATCGTCCGGCTGATCCTTATAGTTCAGGCCGTGCAGCGGCACGGTGCCTTGCGCCGCCAGCTTCATGAACAAGGGATGCTCTTCCCGGCAGGCGACGCACCAGGAAGCAAAGACATTGACCAGCGACACCTCTCCTTTAAGATCATCACTCGACAGCCCAAGTGATCGCCCCTGAACCGGCGGCAGATCAAAATCGGGCACCACCTTGCCGATGAGCGCTGACGGAAGACTGCCAGGGTCTTGGGTCAGGCCCCAGGCCAGAACGATGGCAAGCGCCGCAGCGACAGTGAGCGGCAGGAAGGCCAGGACCCTTCGTCCCGTTTCGGCGGCGGACTGTTCCCTGTCCATGCTCATGGCCCGCCTCCGGCCTTGGCCGTCACTCGAGCCTGTGATTCCCGCTGGCGCTCGGGCCAGGTACTCTTGATGAACGCGAGTACTGCGGCGATTTCCTCGTCGCTCAGGATGTCCTCGAAGGCGGGCATGTCGCTCTCATAGCCCGCAACAACACCGCCGACGCCGAGCTTGGTGATGTCGAACAGGTCCTGATCCGAGTGATGCCAGGTGTGGCCGCTCTCGTCATGAGGCGGCGCCGGCATGCGGCCGTTCTCCAGCCTGCGCCTCCAGTCCGGCTGACCCTCTAGATTGGCGCCATGGCAGGAGGCGCAGTTTTGCGCATAGACTTGGCTTCCAACAGTGATCTGCTCGTCCGTCACGGATTGACCCAGCACGGTCAGGCCTTCTGCTCGCGTATAGTTGCTTTGCGGTTGCCCATTTACGGCGATAGCTGTCAGACCCGAAAAGACGACAGCGGAAAGAAGGACAATCATCCGCCTCATTGCCGCTCCCGCAGAAATTTCACCAACGCGAGAATACCGAGGACCAGAACAGCGAGGCTCAGAAGCCAGAAAAGACCACCTCCGGCCATCATCAACCCCATCATGGAGCCATCCATCATTCCGTTCATGCCATCACTCATCGGAATAAACCGCGACGCCGTTCTTGCCGAAGGCGTAGGTCTTCAGCGTGCCTGTTTTTGCTGGTGCCATGCCGGGAGCATTGCCCGGCATTCCAGGCAACGTGATGCCGGTGACATCCGGACGCTCGCTGATCAGCCGCTCGATGATCTCGACAGGCACGAGCCCGCTTACGACATAGCCGTCAATCTCGGCCAGGTGGCACCCTATTCCCCGCTCGGGAACACCCATCTCAACAGAGCGCTTGTCGTAAGCGCGATCGTCGACGCGCGTCACGGAAAAGCCGTTCATCTCCAGATAGTCGGCATAGGTATCGCAACATCCACAGCCGGGGTCGCGCCAGATTGTAATCGCTTTCGCACCAGCTACGCTAGCACTTGCGTCTTTGGGAGCTTGAGCCGAGGTCATGGCGGTGAATGCCACACTACCAATGGCAGCCAAGGCCGCAACGGTTGCGGCGACAATGATCTTTTTCATGATATTCTCCATTATTGGCTTGCGAGCGGGATCCAAGACAGACCGCCATCGCGAGTTTGGGTGAGGCCCTCCTTGGTGAGGGCAACGACTTGATCGGCATTGTTGGGATGGACGGCAATCGCATCAGTGCGGAAAGATGAGCGTTGCTCCCATACGACCCCGGCGTCCGAGGAAGCCCACACTCCGGAAGGTAGGGCGGCATAGAGCCTCATCGGAACCGACGCTGCGCTCACCAAAGCGTGGATAGGTTCTCCGTCCGGCAACGGTGCCTCCGGCGCAGGCGCTGCTCCGGATACCAATGCGTCCATCGCATCGCCGGGCTGCACGTCCTGCCAACGGCAGAAACAGTCGGGCACGCGGGTGAGACCCAATTCAGTTCCAGCGTATAGCCAGATGCCACCCATGCCCGAGGCCAGATCGACCGAGGTCAATGCGGTCAAGTCGCGTTCGGCATCTGCCAGCCAAGGCCGGTCCATCGCGAACACCCAAGACCGGCCAGCATCTTCGCTTTTCCATAGACCGTCGCCATGAACGGAGACATACAGGGTATCGGGGTTTGAAGCAGCCGCTGCGACAGCAGTTACTGGAGCCTCGGGTAAGCCCTGGCTTCTCGCCTCCCAGCTCTGCCCGCCGTCTTCGGATAGCGCGACGCCCCCATTGGACAACCCCGCCGCAATCCGACCGGCACGGTTGTTGTGCGTTGCAAGCGAAAGAATGTTGCCGCCCTTCGGACCGGGCAGCGGTGTCAACACTCCGCCATCGTCGCGGCGGGTAAGCCCAGCACCTCCGACGATGATCGCATCGCCATCGAAGGCTATTGCGGAGAGTGTTTCGCCGGGCGCGGCACGAGCTGTCCGGTTTAGCGAAACCGAGAGCACTGCACTGGCCCCGAAAGCCACAGCGGACGTGATAAAGGCTCGACGCGTTGGCGTCGGTAGAAGAAATGTCATGATATTCCAACTATTCTGAGGGGAACTCAAACCCGCAGCGCGCGAACCCCGCGATGCTGAGTAGGACTATGAACGATCAAATTGATCGCGCATGAAGTCAGCCGCAGCTAGCCGGAACGGAGTCCGGGCAGCTTCAGCTCAGGATTGTGGATCTTGGAGGGTAAGGGTTCGGCAGTCCGGTGCGTCCGGTCATGCTCCGATCAACCGATTTTTCGGTAATCGTCACAGCCGCAGGCAGACCGAGTTCGCCAGATGGCAGGATGGCCGACAAGGGAGAAACGCAGATATAATCGCACGAAAGCATGTTGTCGCTGCCGTCAGGGCAATCCTGGCAGTCGCCCATATCGTTGTCGAAGGCGGTGAGTGCCATCGTCGTGTTCATGCTGGCGGAATTCGCGGTATGCACGACCGAGCCCGCCGCGAACACGGCGAGCATGAGGATCGTTAGAATGCGGACATACCTTTTCATGTCCTATTGATTACCCTGAAACCCCGTTCCCTGTCGATACACGTTTTGTCGCACCGTCAGTACGGGCTCAAAAACGTGTCAATTGCCAAAAAATGACGGGGTCAATTGGAAGTATCACAAGAGTGTCTAGATCATTTCACGTGTTCTTGATGCGCACTGCAAATTGTCGAAGTGCTGTCCGGCCCTATCTGGATTTCAAATACGATGGGCGCGTGTTTTCGCACTGAGCCGCTAAACAAAGCCATCACGATACACGGCACACCAGATATCATGACGGCGTCCAGGTCTCTCAGTTCACATCCATTGGATGAAAAGACCACCACAAACGGGACGGCACCCTCATCTCGACTGATCGAAGATTGAGGCTATCCAATAGTTTCCAATACGTGCGTCACCATTCCAGTATTTGAATCGCATTTGAGATAAATACAAGCCACTGATTTTTCACAGTTTTTATCTGTTTCTCGTAGTTTCTTTCCATCAACTTTTGGGGAAAGGTTCAACATGGGAAAGTCAATTATTGCGGCAGTTGCGCTCGCTTTGTCCTGCAATGCCGCCAGCGCCAATGCACTCCATCTCAATCCAACGCAGCCCTCCAGCGTCGCGAATATGGTGACATTCGGTAAAACAACGATTCCAATAGGTTATTATGATTACTGTCAGCGCTATGCGGACCGCTGTGACCGCCCGGCAAATGGTCCGATCGTCAAGCTGACGCGCGAACTTTGGAATGACATTATTCAAACCAATTATGATGTGAATACATCCGTTGCGCCTCTAACCGACAACGAAATTTTTGGGGTAGAAGAGCGTTGGGAGTATCCCAAGAATGTTGGCGATTGCGAAGATTACGCACTTGAAAAGCGCAAGCGCCTAAATCAACGGGGCATACCGCTGGGTGCACTATCAATGACGGTTGGACGGGATGCAAATGGAGGCGGACATGCGGTCCTCACCGTTATCACCGATCGGGGGGATTTCGTTCTGGACAATGTCGAACAGCGGGTTTTGCTTTGGAAAGACGCCGAGCTCTATTTTCTAAAGCGCCAATCACAACATGATCCCAACATATGGGTCAGTCTCGTTTCGGGTTGAGTTGTTGGCCATTGGCCAACAACCACACGGCTCCTGTGACTAGCGCCAGAAAGTATGTGGCAAACTCTCCGTACAACGCTTCCATCATGTTGTGACCACCGACAAGGCAATAAACGCCGAACACGATTGCAAGGGCCAAATAGGCCGCAGAGACGGCTACAACAAAAAGACCGATGCGTGGCAGCACGTGAGAATTCCCGATGGTTTCGATCGAGAAATTATGAATGTACCGCTGGAGTAACGCCAATCACTTGTCGGTGACCGCCCGTGAAACGGGAGAACCTGTCTGGGTTTCTAACTGCAGATGAGAATAGCTCACGAAAAACATCGTTGCAGTGAACCCAAATAGCACCAACATCAGAAGGATGTTCCCGCGCTTGCGCCGCTGAGCCAATATACGCGACTCCATGATCGAAAGTTGCGCATTCGCATCAGTCATAATTTTCATCCTTTGCCCCATCCTGCATTTCTGCATCGATCGATACACGATAGTTTGTGTTGGCGGAAGGCAATTCAACCACAAGGAACTGCTGTTAATTGCCTAAAAAAGTGTGTGACCTGGAACCAAGTTCCCACCCTCAATCAATGGCCGGCCCCTAATCTCAAAATGAGGGAATCTGAGCGCTACGTCAGGCCGTTTCCCCATCAGCCCGGAGAGCAATAGGCGGTACGTTCCGGACTGCTTATCGGGCGAATGGTAGTATTATCGCGAGAAGCACGGGTTGGTGGACCAAATAGATCACCAGGCTGTGGCGCCCCATCCAGACAAAGGGCAAAAATCTTCTGTTCTCATGTGTTTCCAATTGGATGATACGACCATAAAGGCCGGACGATAGGGCGGCCTTGGTTGCCCCAATTGCAACTATCGTAAGCCCGACCCAAGGAAAAATGGGCACATAGTCGTTACTTGGAGGGGGAGTAGCCGCAAAACCTATCCATGCCAGCCACCTCGTATCGAACGCCGCCGCGTTGACCAGCCATGGCAGAAGGATAACAACCAGGCCAACTGCAGTGGGTATGATCGGGTGAGATCGGAGAAACAGAACCCCGATCAACGTTGCAGCAGCGATTGCGTGGAGTATGCCGAAATAGACGAAATTGCCTGGGAAGAAAGCATAGGTGAGCGCCGATATTAACGCCGCCGAAACGACGATGACCGAAAGCCTTCGCACGAACGAGCGCCACCGCATGTGCTGCGTGTGGGCGAGTACGAGGCTTATTCCAACGAGAAACATGAAAGTTCCTGCGAGCGTCCGGCCGAACAAGAGCCAAGCGGGATGGCCTGCAAGCCCAACGTAGATGCCTGCATAATCGAGGTCCCAGACGAAATGAAACACGACAACTCCGAGGATTGCAATTCCGCGCAGCACGTCAATTGACTGGAGGCGCATATGTGCCACCCGGTTCACGGTTAGACGCGATGTAGGTTGTGTCGTATCCATCCCGAGGTTCTAAAACCTCATGCTGGTAGAGGTTCAAGCCCCAAAAAGACTTCCCTTTTCATACGCGAGCCTGAGGACAATTTTTTATTTGGTGCGCTGCTGTTTTACTCAAGCGTCTGCAGATGCAGTTTATCCCGTCGTCGATGCGGCAACAGTGTCGTTTGCGGCGCCAAGGTCTGTTCTCTGCGGCTCTGATCGGATCGCAAGTCTGAATTCGATCCCATCGTCAGAACGCAGGGATGGGCTAACGAAGCTACCGGAACAGAGGAGTTTGCATGTCGGCAGGCCAACAATTGCCGACTCGCGCAATTGTCGCTGCTATCTAACATGTTTCCGTACCGCCTCCTCAACAATGGGCTCATCGCAAGAGCGCGTGAAACATTTTAGATTTCTGGCTTGTGCAAAGCAGCAAATATCTCTGCAGCTTACACGCGACTATTTCCGCAAGTCCCATCGACCCGCGCCGAGAAAGCCTGAAAACAGGAATGGCCGAAGCGGACACCGCCTACCGAGATAATCGCCAAGCAAACGGAACTGGCCAAATACAGCGCAGAGAACAGAGGCATGCCACCTGCCATCGACAATCCGCTCGGCACGCGCCCTACGTCTTCAAGGATGGGATGTTCAACACAAAAAACTGCTTGAACCTCTACCTGCCATAGCTTTTACGATGATTTCGCATCTATCAGGAGCTAACATGAAAAGACGTTTCTTCCTCACCGGCGTTAGTGCGCTAGTAGCTATTCCCGTGTCTGCTTCGGTCGTGCGCGCGGCCACAATGGAGGACATGCTCAAGCCCGGACCTCTTCCTGAGCAAGTTTTCGGATCGCCGGAGGCGCCCGTAACTGTGATTGAATACGCCTCATTGACATGCCCACACTGCAGGACTTTCCACGTAAACACATGGCCCGCTGTGAAACAGATATATGTCGATACCGGCAAGGTGCGGTTCATTATGCGCGAATTTCCCTTCGACCCGCGCGCACAAGCTGGATTTATGCTCGCCCGCTGCGCAGGAGAGGGTAATTGGTATGCAACCGTCGATCTTCTCTACCGTAGCCAGGACAGATGGGCGCGGGTGGCGGACCCCGCCTCTGCTTTCAAATCTATTATGGGCCTGACTGGCATGAGCGGGGAAAAAGTGGAGGCTTGTCTGACAGACCAGTCCATTTTGGATAAAGTTTCTGAAGTGATGGAAACTGGCAAATCTTATGGCGTGGATTCAACTCCAACCTTCTTCATCAACGGCGAGGAGCACAAGGTCGCACTCACGATTGATCAGTTCAGCGAGATCATCGACCCAATGATCCCGGCAGCACAGTAAGGGATGGCTATGACAATAGAATCATACACTCAATCCGCCACGCTGCGACACTGGAGCAAATTTCCATCCGCCGCCTTGCTTATGCTTACCCTTACGATGGCTGCGGGGGCTCCAGCGCTCGCGCAGAACAAGAATGTCGTTGCGCGTGTAAACGGCACGGAGATCACCACGGCCGATGTCGCATTTGCCTCCGAAATGTATGCCAACCAGATGGGCAGCATGCCTGACGATGCTCGCCTCTCTGTCATTGTTGACGAGTTGATTCGGCTTCAGATTGTTTCTGACGCCGCCAGAGCCGCCAGGGTTCCTGACGAGGACTCATACAAGCGGCAAATTGCGTTCTTTGAAGCACAGACCCTGCGATCTGTCTTTTTGGACGGGGAGGTGGCCAAGCGTGTTGACGATGCAGCGGTTCGCAAGGCGTATAATCTCCAGGTCACGAAAAATCCGCCTACAGAAGAATTCCGCTTGCGCCATATCCTTCTGGAAACGGAAGCTGAAGCTCGGGATGCGATAATCGCACTTGAGGAAGGAGAGGATTTCGCAGTGGTCGCCTCTGAACGATCCAAGGACGAGGCTTCGAAGGTAAATGGCGGAGACTTGGGCTACCTTGTTTCCGGTCAGACCTTGGTGGAGATCGATACGGCAGCTGCCGAACTCGAGCCCGGCCAGTTCACACGTGAGCCCGTGGTCAGCGCGTTCGGATTTCACCTTTTGAAGCTTGAGGAACGGCGTACCCGTCCAGCACCGCCATATGAAGCTTTAGCGACGCAGATAAGAGCTGCACTCGAATCAGCCGCAACGCGGTCGATTATGACGGAACTCAGAGTGGCCGCATCTGTCGAGAAACTGGTTCCTGATGTGTCACCCCCGGCTACTGATGACGGCCACGGCCACGCGGACAATTAGGAGACAACAGGTGGTCACCCGACGTTTCATACTGTTCGGCCTGATTGGCGCTGGTGCAGCACCCGGGTTTTCCTCCGCCGTTGACAAACCACTTTTGTTGATCCGCTCTCGCGGTCCCTAATATATGCATGCGTCTACCTGGACGTCTGGGAAACTGCTTCACAAGCAGGTGCAGCAATAAGAATGTGCGTCATGTTCTACAATCTACAGCACGCCCATTCAGCACTTGGCAGGAAACCGCCAACCGTGGTCTACTGGTCGTAAATGAAGGCAACCTGATCGAAGCAGTAGGCGCAATTACTAACAAAATCTGCCGGGGACAAACGACCATGACTGGAAGCTAGTCAAGGATATTGCGCTCTCTACCCTTCTCGGGATTGCTACGGAACCGTCGCTCAGCAACAATGAAACCGATCTGGTCACGACGTTCCGCGGTAGAAAGCAAGAGAACACCAACAGCTCCGATCATCGGCTGGTCGATCTTGCGTTGGCGATCAAGGCACACTACGGCTGGCCACTGCATGTCATGATGTGGCGGAATATTGTCCTCTCGCCATTCACGAGTTAGAAATGCTTTACGCGCTGCTTCAGCTGCACAAATCGCCATATTTCTCCCAGAATATCCGATATGGCGAAAGCCATATCCTATCATCCGACGGCGCTATACCGGGGTCCCCGCTGCACGAGAAATCAAATCTTATCCTAAGGGCTAGCCAATTTTGATGGAAAACGAAAGATATCCGACACAGATACTCTTACCCGCCTTCTTGAGTCGCCAAAATGGAAGATGCACTTCCATCAACAAATCCACCTATCTTGGTCGCTGGATCAGCGGTGTCTCATGTATATTTATGTATACAGAGGGTTATGCAGAAGAAGGGAATTTGTATGAAGACCAGATTGTGGTCGAACATGCGGAGATAGTGATCCCGACACTCAGTGGAGATAAATTGTCTGGCTACTTTTCGATCTGGAACGGTACCGACGAGTATTTATGGATCGAAGGTTTTGAGAGCATTCAGTTTGCTACCATCACCCTTGACGAGCCGACGGGTGTGAACGGTAACTACCTTTCGAAATCAGAACCTATTCCAAAAGCCCTTCCTCCAAAAACCGAACTGGTTATGTCAAAAGGAGGCGTGCAACTATCCATGAATTACGTGGAGAATCTGATCGCTGGCGACACAATTCCTGTCACTGTTTACTTCACAAACACTGATGCAATTCAGGTGCTTGCCAAAGTTCTGCCAGCTGCCGCAATTCCGACAGAACATCATCACGGAGAGCGCGACGGATAACTTCGTGAGATCGCGTCACAGGTCGTCAAGGTAACCGAGAATATTTCTTTCTGAACTCCGATCAAGCTTGTTGAGCCGAACCTCAGAGCTTCCTCCAGAATTTGGTAGCGTTCGTCAGCCGGGACCTTTGCACGATTCAACATGACCTGGCTCGCAATGCCAATGGCCACTACAGATCCGACACAGCCGACCATCAGAGCTGAGTTCATCGTGCGTGGTTGAAGAACAGCGCGTTGCGCGAAGCTTTCTCGAATTCCTTGGCCAGTCTGCAGCACCACTCAAGCCAATCGATAATCCGCTCGACCACCCAACGTCTCAGCGGAACTTTAAATAAGTCTTGGCTATGTCGGTTCGCTTGACGGCTTAGTCAACAGAACGACCCGCTGGCTTTCTCTTCACGAAAAGTTAATCGCAAACCTATAGACAATCGGGGTCTTAGTAGCCAAAAAGAATGCCATGAACCGAATTGTGCCCTTCACTTTAGCTTTGTTCCTCGCGCTTTCAGCGTTGACGCACTCCTTTGGCGGGGGCTACATTTTTAGCGAACTCCAAAGCACAATCGACTTGGTCGAATGCAATTCCAATGTCGCAGCTGCTATGCGTGGCTCTGATACGGTTCCGCTGAGCGAAGATACAGAAAGCAAGAAATCCGTGCATTGTCAGATGCACTATGCCATTTTCGCTGAACTGGTTGCCCCCCTGATCACCTCTGAGACCCGGGAACATGCCGCATTTTGGAAAACAGCGTTCCTCTCTAATGTGGGATACGTAGTCCCAAGGCCGCCAAACGCTCACGGTTGAATGTCCATTGCGCAACTTGCGCCCATCGGCAACGTTCAACAACGTGAGTATAAAGCATGATTTCGAAAAGAAGACTTATGCTCGGCATCGGCGCCGGCATTGCATTATCTTTTGGGTTACCCTCATATGCCCATACTGATAAATTCAAACTAGACGAGAAATTCGAACCGCAGACCGTTCGCTATAGCGGTTACAAGCCCGGTACCATCATAATTGATCCAGAAAATCATTTCTTGTACTTGCAGCTTCCATCAGGCAAAGCTCGCCGCTACGGGATTGGAGTGGGGCGAGCCGGCCTGGCTTTCAAGGGGCAGGCTAAAGTCGGTCGGAAAGCAGAGTGGCCATCATGGACCCCCACGGCCAACATGATAAAACGAAATCCCGGCAAATACGCACGATTCGCCAAGGGAGTGCCGGGTGGGCCCAACAATCCATTGGGATCCAGGGCACTGTACTTGTACAAGGACGGACGCGACACACTTTACCGCATTCACGGCACGACGGAACCGTCTTCAATCGGTCGCTCAGTGTCCAACGGCTGCATCCGCATGATCAATGAGCACGTCGAAGACCTTTTTGAACGGGTACCAGTCGGTGCGCAGGTAGTCGTTCAATAATCTCACCCCATTTTCAGCATACAAGCGATTGCTGGCCGAAAATCGTTTCCGGAATATAAGGCTCGTTCTCCATCACAAAATTTCTTAACGGGTCCAATAAGAAAGTTCACGAAAGTTGAAATGATATGAACCGTCGTCAATTCATTCATGGGGCAGCCAGCACTTCAGTGCTGGCCTTGTCCGGGTGCTCTACTGCCACCAAAGTCGGCCAATCGGTTGAAGAACTACCGACCACTCAGAATTCGTCCAACATTATGACAATGTACGGATCCATGCCTGAGGAGAGGTTCCCTCTTCCAGCAATAGAAATAAGCAAGGTGCCATCAAAATTCAGAAGGCGTCAGGTGAATTTCACCAGTCCATATCCAGTTGGAACCGTTATCGTCGACACAAAGACATACTACCTGCATCTGGTCCAAGAAAACGGAAAAGCGATGCGATACGGCGTCGGCCTCGGTAGACAGGGCTTTGAATGGTCAGGTGAAGGTGTCATCCAGTGGAAACAGGCTTGGCCCAAATGGACACCGCCTGAGGAAATGATCGCACGGCAACCAGAGCTGGAGAAATGGAGCGCCGACAATGGTGGAATGCCGCCAGGGCTCAGCAATCCACTTGGCGCGCGGGCACTCTACATCTTTCAAAATGGCAAGGATACGCTGTATCGCATCCATGGATCACCGGAATACTGGACAATCGGCAAATCTGTCTCAAGCGGGTGTGTTCGCATGATCAACCAGGATGTTGTCGATCTTTATGGTCGCGTTACCAGCGGAGCCAGACTGATCGTAATCTGACGCTATGCGCAGGAAACGGAAGATGATGCTGCCGATGATTGAAAAGGAGCGCCCCATGGGCCAAGGATTCCGAACCAACGTGATCGGCATCCTCATGGCGGGCCTTGTCTTGTCGGGATGTGTGACGAGTACGCTGGATCTTGACGGCCGAGGCGACATTCCTATTCCGCAAAAGACACTTGCCAAAATGCGGGATATGGGGATGAGGTCCACAGACCCCGTACTGGTTCGCATCTTCAAGCAGGAGAGCGAACTGGAAGTCTGGAAGCGTGATTCGACCGGCAAATACGCACTGATGAAGACTTACCCGATGTGCCGATGGTCCGGTCAATTGGGTCCGAAAAAATTTGAGGGTGACCGCCAGGCTCCAGAGGGATTTTACACAGTCAATTTTGGCAGGTTGAACCCAAATTCTCAGTATTATCTTTCCTTCGATCTCGGTTATCCGAACAGGCTGGAGCGTGCCAAGGGCTATACAGGTTCTGCCCTGATGGTTCATGGGGCATGTTCATCGTCGGGTTGCTTTGCGATTTCCGACAATTATGTCGCAGAGGTCTATGCCGTTGTCAGAGACGCATTGCAGGGCGGCCAACAGGCCTTTCAGGTCCAATCCTATCCCTTTCGGATGACGCCGGAGAACCTTGCCGCGCACAACGATAATCCAAATTTCGACTTCTGGATAGATCTCAAGGCGGGCTATGATCAGTTTGAAGTACTGCGCCAACCGCCTCGGTTTCAGTTTTGCGAGGGCCGCTACAGGTTTGGAGAACCGGTCAACGGCGTGACATCTGTTGATCCGCTCGGAGACTGCCCAGCCTTCAAGCCGGAAGATCAGCAAGTAGTCGATAAATCGACTGGAGACATCAAGAAAATGAGAAGCCTGCTCAACGATGTCCAGGGACCTGGCCTTGCCTATTCGGATGGCGGTATGAACCCGGTTTTCCGAAAGCTTCTGGCAAAAAAAGGTCCGCAATATTTATCGGAAATAACATCATCGACATTGGTCCCGGTCAGCCGACCGAAAGCAGCCCTCGCGGATCCCTTCGTTGCCGACTAGTTGCGGGCCAAAGTTGGTGCAACATGGGAACTATGATTGCCTGCCTCAAGAGCTGACTAGACAGACAAACTATGAACTATCGACGGCTAATCCAGCCTATCCAGGGCAGAAAAGAGCTGCTGACACCCGCACCGGTTAGCCCGAACATGAACGTGTCCCAGGACGTGGTGTAGCTTCGGCGTTCGCCGTGCCCTCCGGACAGAGCCGGGAATGGGTCAGCTTGCCGCTGGCAGGCTGATGAGCGGATCATCGCTCATCGTGGCGATGGTCTCAAGTGTCATGTAACGGGATCGCTGGACGGCCCATTCGTCGTTCTGTTCGAGCAGGAGTGCACCGACCAGTCTGATGATGGCATCGTCGTTTGGAAAGATGCCCACGACCTCTGTTCGTCGCTTGATCTCGCCGTTCAGTCGCTCGATGGGGTTGGTGCTGTGAAGCTTGGTCCAGTGCGCCCTGGGAAAGGTCATGTAGGCGAGCACGTCCTGCTCGGCGCTGTCCATGAGACTGGCGAGCTTGGGCACTTTCGGCCTGATCTGGTCAGCGACATTGCGCCATTGTGTGCTTGCAGCCTCGGGCGAGTCCTGGGCGAATGCGGTGGCGATGAAGGCTGAGACGACGCGCCGACCACTCTTTCCGGCATGGGCAAGCGCATTGCGCATGAAGTGGACCCGGCAACGCTGCCAGGTCGCGGAAAGAACCTTGGAGACCGCAGCCTTGATGCCTTCATGGGCATCGGAAACGACGAGCTTGACGCCGCACAGGCCCCTTCTTGTCAGCTTGCGCAGGAACTCGGTCCAGATCGGCTCGGCCTCGGATGTGCCGATCTCCATTCCGAGCACCTCGCGTCGACCGTCGGTGTTGACGCCGACGGCGATGATGACCGCGACAGATACAATGCGCCCGCCGCGCCGGACCTTCAGGTAGGTGGCATCGATCCACAGATAGGGCCATTCCCCTTCGATGGGCCTGTCGAGGAAGGCCTTCACCTTGTCGTCGATCTCTTGGCAGAGCCGGGACACCTGGCTCTTGGAAATGCCGCTCATACCCATGGCCTTGACCAGATCATCGACCGAGCGGGTCGAAACGCCTTGGATGTAGGCTTCCTGGATCACCGCCGTCAGAGCCTTCTCCGCCATGCGGCGCGGTTCAAGGAAGCTCGGGAAATAGCTGCCGGTGCGGAGCTTCAGAATGCGCAGCTCGACTGTTCCGGCCCGTGTTTCCCAGTCCCGGTCGCGATAACCGTTGCGCTGGGCAAGCCCAGGGAAACCATGGGACCGAATTCATTGCTGGATTACCTTCTGGAAACAGAGAGCATTCCCATGTCTCAGAACCCAGCGCCCGGCGCTATTGCTGCGAGGCCCTTGAAGGATGCCATGTGGTTGGACCCTCCGCCCTTGTAACCGAAGACATAATTTGCGGTACCGGATATCGAAAACAGCGGCGCGTAGCTAGGCTTTTCTGTGTCTGCTTCAATGGCATCGGTCACGTTGTCGAGGATCAGATTGCGGTCTTCAAGGCTGACGGACAGAACGGCGTGGAACAAGCGACGGCTGGTGTCCTTGAGCACGACGATTTCCATGACGTCCATCGGGACGCCGAGGCGCGCCAGCACAGCCATTTTCAAGATAGCGTAATCTTCGCAATCGCCGCTGCTACGACCCAGAATTTCATTTGGCGTTGACCAGTAATCAGTTCGGTCATGGTTCTGATCATCGGTCTTGTAGGCGACCATGCTATTGACGGAAACCGAGACGTGGCGGAGTTGTTCGCTGATACTTGATCCGTTCAGCGCCAGGCGATCGGCGAGGTCTGCACACTGATTGATGCAGATGGCTGACGGGCCAGAAGCTGCTGCTTTCCGCATCAATACGGATATGCGGGCACCGCTCTTGATCTTGCCGAAGCGGATCCTGTAGGCACCGAACAGTGGTAAATCTTCGCGAATTGCCTCGCTGAGCGACGCGCCAGCCGATGCTGTTGGCACTGAAATGGAGGCGGTGGTGATCTGGTCCTGACTGGCAGTCAGATCGCTGGGTGCCTGGTTATCTGCCGGGCGCGCGGCGGCAAGGGCCGCGAACGCCTGCGGAGCTGCAATGTCAAAGGCAGGATCAGGATCAAAGCCAAGGGGAGCGAAGCCGCCTTGGCTCACGTTAAGAGTCGTCGTGAATTGTGCCATGGTCAGCCACGCCAGATTCCGGGCGACACTCTGGTTTTGTACGAGCGCGGATATTGTATTGGCCGCGACTATAATCTCGGGTTTTGTGTCCCAAACATCGTAGTCATTGGCCTGCGCGGCGGATGCGCATAGAAGTGAGACTAGGAAAGAAGTGTTTCTCAGATATTGCTTATTTGTTACTTCATTATACATTTACTTCGCCTTCCCTTTGTACTAAGAGAAGAATACAATCTCAAATATAAGATTTTAAAAACAAACATACCTAAAGAATATATATTATTTTTGATAAAATTTGAATGATTTTTATTGGGTTGATTTTATCGACGGCAATCTTCGCTTTCGGGCTTTCGCGGATGCAGCCGGCTCACCCATCACTGCGAAATCGGCGAAACCGGAAACGAAAGTTGGCGCTTCAAGAACCGAGCGCTAACATTAAACCGCTGCCACACTGGCCCATCACCGCTACGTGATTTTGCGACTAGGCGGCCCCTACCCGGCTAACCAAAAATGAGTCAAGACTGAACACCTATAAGGAGTCACAGTTGAATGTCGGTTGGTCGCCTATCGCATTGCTCCGGGCAGCCAACGCCCATGAATCTGTCAACAGATCGGCGGAGACATGCAACCTGACGAAACATTTCCACTAAAACTGGAAGCCTCGAAATACTTCCCGCTTTTCAGCGGATCGTGATTCAATCCCGCTGGTGTGATTTGCAGGGAGCGGATGATGCGAGGGCAGCCTGGGTTCTGGGATTTGGACGAACGTTACGAGCGGTTGAGCGCGGTCGGCGATCCGCTTGAGAAGCTCAATGCGATCATTCCCTGGCCTGTGTTCGAGAAGCCGTTGGCGAAGGCACTGAAGCGATCGGATGGATCGAAGGGCGGGCGTCCTGCATTTCCTGCGGTGCTGATGTTCAAGATCCTGGTGCTGCAGGCGCTTTACAATCTCTCCGACGACCAGGCGGAATTTGTTATCCAAGACCGACTGTCATTTATGCGGTTTCTGGGTCTTTCGCTGTCGCAGAAGGTGCCTGATGCCAAGACGATCTGGCTTTTCCGCGAGAGCCTTGTTCGAGCCGGCGCCATCGACAACCTGTTTGCCCGTTTCGACAAGCATCTGTCGAAGTCTGGCTACTTGGCCAAGGGTGGTCAGATTGTTGACGCAACAATCATCCAGGCGCCAAGGCAGCACAACAGCCAGGACGAGAAGGCGGCGATCAAGGCTGGCGAGATCCCGGAAGGCTGGAAGGACAAGCCCGCAAAGCTTGCGCAGAAGGATCGCGATGCGCGGTGGACGGTCAAGTACTCCAAGGCGAAGCAGCCGACGGAAACGCCGACATCAGCCGCGACCAGGCAGCACGACATCGCAATTCCAATGTTCGGCTACAAGAACCACGCGGGCATCGATCGAACCCACGGCTTCATCCGGGGATGGACGGTGACGAGTGCGGCCGCCCATGATGGAGCCCAACTCAGGAATGTCGTCGCTAAGGACAATACCGCATCCACCGTCTGGGCCGACAGTGCCTATCGCTCGAAGACGAACGAGGAATGGCTGGAAAAGAACGGTTTGACGTCTGACATTCATCAACG
The DNA here is from genome assembly GCF_024105735.1 of Parahoeflea alexandrii. GTDB lineage: Bacteria > Pseudomonadota > Alphaproteobacteria > Rhizobiales > Rhizobiaceae > Hoeflea > Hoeflea alexandrii. The sequence continues at coordinate 114,815 of NZ_JAAAML010000005.1, forward strand.
CAAGCCGAAGGGCAAGCCCATGCCCGAGGCGATGTCGCGCGCCAATGGTCGCCGCTCAAAGGTTCGCTCCGCCGTCGAACACGTCTTCGCCCGACAGAAGGACAAGATGAAGCTCTTCATCCGCACCATTGGCATCAGCAGGGCAAAGGTGAAGATCGGCATGGCCAATATCGCCTACAACATGCTCCGCTATGCATGGCTGACAGGAAGACCGCAGGCAGCGTAACGCCGACGTGGCCGAAAGGCCGGAATGCACGCCGCCAAGGCGGCAATCATCAACAACAATAACGGATATCTGTCCCAGGCTCACCCAAAAGGCGGCTTTGTTCACCCTTCAATGAAATAGCGGTCGGTAAATCGAGCTGTCCAACTTGCTACCGTTGTCCCGTGTAGGACACCGAAATATAAAGGCGCGCCGGGAAGTGCTAGCAGCGCCCCACCAGAAATGTATCAGGTGAATAGGAGATCCCAGATGATGGGCAAAGGAACTATGCCAATGATAGCAGCTCCTCCTGCAGCATAGATCCAACTTGCCGCCAACCGGCAAGATTTTCTCAACTCACTAACGTTCGTGGCGCGAACAGAATGACCCCCGCTCCGAGAATAGAGATCACGGCGCCAGTCAGGTCCCAGATGTCGGGCCGCTGCCCTTCCACGGTCAAGAGCCAGAGCAGCGACGCTCCAATGTAGACGCCGCCATAAGCCGCATAAGCGCGGCCGGCCAAATCGGACGGGGCAAGCGTTAACAGCCAGGCAAAGACCGTGAGGCTAGCAAGACCGGGGACAAGCCACAGGGCGCTCGCCCCTTGCCGCATCCAAGCCCAGAAAGCGAAGCAGCCAGCTATTTCGGCCAACGCAGCACCCATATAGATGGACAGCGTTCCAAACGATGTCATTGGCTATCTCCGCCTTGCGGGTGATCGTGGTCTGTCGCACAAAGCGAGTGATCACCCAGAACTTCAATCACCCGGCAATCAGCTATCCTGCCACCAGCGCATTGCGCCACCATTCGCTTTAGTTCGACCTTTAGCGAGGCAAGGCGTGTGAGCCGTTTTTCAATTTCCGACAATTGAGCCTTGGCAATAGCGTCCGCTGCCGCGCACGGCTGGTCCGGAGTATCCGAGAGGCTGAGCAGATCGCGGATTGCCTCGAGGGTGAAACCAAGTCCCCGCGCATGTCGGATGAAAGTCAGTCGATCAAGCGCCTTGCGGCTATAGAGCCGCTGGTTGCCCGCGCTGCGTTCGGCCTCCGGCAACAAACCGATCTGTTCATAGTAACGGATGGTCGGAATCTTTACCCCCGCCGCCCGTCCAAGTTTTCCAATGGTCAACATAAAATTTCTCTTGAAGCTACAGTAGCTAGAGACATTAGAGTGGGCATCTGATGAAGACAAGGGCCCGGCGCTTACTCGCCATAGGGCGAAGGAAAGACGATGACGAAAATGGATTCAGATAACGAAATCACTTGCGACTGGACAGTGTCTGGCATGGACTGCGGATCCTGTGCGACGAAGATCAAGGATGCAGTGGCGCGGCTGCCAGGGGTGACCGGGGTTGAGGTCGGCATCATGTCCGAACGCCTGCGCCTGACGTTGGACGAAGGCAAGACAGGCCGCGACAAGATCGAGAAGACCGTTCGTGCGCTTGGATACGGCATTGCGTCGCGCGTAGCAGAGCAGGAACCGGCCGAAGCGCATGACCAAGATCAAAACGGCACCGGTCGCTCACAGGCAGTCAGCAAAGCAACGGACAATTCCGGCCACGGTAGCCCCGGCCACGTTCATGACGATCCTGCGGATCGGGGCAAACGCTGGTATCAGACTGCCAAGGGTAAACTGGTGATCTTTACCGCCCTGCTTCTGGTTGTCGCCTGGGGTGTGGAATTGATCGTACCAGAGGTCGGCAATTGGGCATTTGTCGCTGCCTGCCTGATCGGAGTTGCCCCCGTCGCACGTAGAGCGTTTGCAGCTTTGCGGATGGGACAGCCCTTCACCATTGAAAGCCTGATGACGATAGCTGCCATCGGCGCATTGTTCATTGATGCGGCAGAAGAAGCAGCTCTGGTTGTATTTCTCTTCGCTGTGGGTGAAGTTCTGGAAGGTGTTGCCGCGGGCAAGGCGCGCGACGGTATTCGCGCTCTTGCCAATCTCGTTCCGAAGACAGCGCTTCTGGAGATGAACGGCGCCACGCGCGAAGTGCCGGCGACAAGTCTTGCCGTAGGGCAAACCGTGCTCGTCCGTCCCGGTGATCGCATTCCGGCGGATGGTGAGATTAGGGAAGGCACCTCGGGTGTTGATGACAGCCCGGTGACGGGCGAGAGTGTTCCGGTGAACAAGGGGCCTGGTGATTCTGTCTTTGCGGGCTCCATCAACACCGAAGCCGCGCTGCGGATCACGGTGACTAAAACCGCCGAAGACAACACCATTTCGCGCATTATTCGCCTCGTTGAAGAGGCTGAAGAGGCACGCGCGCCGACCGAACGATTCATAGATCGCTTTAGTCGCTGGTATATGCCCGCTATCGTCACTGTTGCGGTTCTGGTCGTGCTGGTGCCGCCCCTGGCCTTTGGCCAGCCTTGGGACACATGGGTTTACCGCGGGCTGGCGCTGCTGCTGATCGGCTGCCCCTGTGCACTGGTGATCTCGGTTCCCGCCTCAATCGCTTCGGCGCTGTCGACGGGCGCACGGCGCGGCATTCTGATGAAAGGCGGTGCTGTGATCGAGGCGGCGGCGAAGGTATCTCGCGTTGCCTTTGACAAAACCGGGACACTTACTCATGGGCGACCTGTGGTAACGGATATCGTAACTTTTGGCACAACCACCGAGGCCGAACTTCTGGCTGTCGCAGCGGGCGTCGAAAGCGGCTCAAGCCATCCGTTGGCTGTCGCTATTCTGAACAAGGCCGAGGAGGAAGGCCTAACAATCCTGCCCTCACGCGATGCAAAGGCACTGATGGGTAAGGGTGTGATTGCCACGGTGGGTGATGCCTCTGCCTGGGTGACTTCACCCGGATATGCCAAGGACAATGCCGGGATTGACGATGCGGGCCTGGCCCAGACGACGGTGTTCGAGGAACAGGGCAAGACCGCCGTTGTGGTGTTCCGCGAAAAAACCTCGCTTGGCATCATCGCCATGCGTGACGAACCACGCGCGGATGCGCCCGAAGCGGTGCGCCAGTTGAAAGCAATGGGCATTACGCCGCTCATCCTGACCGGGGACAACCCGCGCACGGCCGCGGCGATCGCGGCAAGCCTGGGCATGGAGTACCAGGCCAACATGATGCCCGAGGACAAGCTAAGGGCAATTCGCGAGATGAGCGATCATGGCGGCGTGATGATGATCGGCGACGGCATCAACGACGCACCGGCGCTCAAGCAGGCAAGCGTTGGCGTTGCCATGGGTTCGGGAACCGATGTCGCGCTCGAAACGGCCGACACTGCCATCCTGCGCGACCGGGTGACCGACATTCCGGCCACCATCCGCCTCACCCGTGCGGCGATGGCCAATATCCGACAGAACGTCACCATTGCCCTCGGTTTGAAAGCGGTCTTCCTCGTAACTTCTGTTTTGGGGCTGACCGGCCTCTGGATCGCGATCATGGCCGACACGGGAGCGACGGTGCTCGTCACGTTGAACGCACTGCGACTGCTGCGCTTCAATCCAGAACGAGAGGGCTAACCCATGTTGCGATTGCCGCTTTACATGGACTGGGTCCCCGTGTTGGCGGGGGCCTATTTGCTCGCACGATCATGCCGCGCCCTCCTTGATCGGTCCAATTGCTACTGGCCGCCCGAAAGTCGCGATGGCGCGACCTATGCTGCTTTCATCTGGCCCTTTCGGGTACTGGTGGGAGGCCTGATTGTTGTGTCGCTTCTGGCCATCCCCGAGGTGGCTCCAGGGATAGCCTCCTCACGCTTCTGGGTCGGAGGTATCTTGTTGATCCTCGGCTTCGGAATCGCATTATTGGCAACGCTTCAATTGGGCTGGAGCGTGGCCTTTGGTGAGGACGGGCCCCTCAAGGAACGCGGCTGGTTCCGGTTCAGCCGCAATCCGATCTACCTCTCAACTTGGGCAGGTCTTGCGGGGTGGGCAATCCTGACCCCGAAACCCGAAATCTTGACAGCGCTGGCCCTCTGGGCAGCTGTATATCTGTGCGCGATCTTCCTGGAGGAAAGGGCATTGGCGCGTTCGTTTGGCACCAAATTTGCTGCATACAAGGTCCGAACCGCTCGCTTCCTGGGCTGGACTCGCGCGGAAGAAACACATGGAGCATGACATGATCAACTGGTATGGCTGGGCGGCACTGGCCTTTCTACTGGCCTATCTCGCGCTATTCTACTGGGGCACCTTCCGCGCCGCCAATGCCGCCGGTCGGACGGTCTGGCTGATCGGACAGGAAGGTGGCCATGATCGCCTGGCCGCTCTGGGTTACCGTGCCGCTTTCTCCATGGCTCTCTTCGGGCCGCTCATCTGGATGAACCTCCCCCTGGTGCAAAGGCTAGACCCGCTATGGACGGAAGGTAGTTTTCCTCTGCTCGGCACTCTGGGGCTCATTTCCGCGGGCACCGGCGCCCTGATTGCAATGGTGGCACAGCTGACAATGGGTGCCTCTTGGCGTGTGGGTGTCAAAGAAGGTGCAACCGGAGACCTCGTGTCGGGTGGTATCTTCAAGTTCAGCCGCAACCCGACCTTTGTCGGACAATTCCTGCTGCTAGTCGGTGTTGCCTTGGCTATCCCATCACTGCCAACGGCTGTGGCACCGCTGCTTTTTATCCGGTTGGCATCTTCACAGGTTCGATCCGAAGAAACCGCACTACGCGCGGCGATCGGGACCGAATACGAGGTCTATATGGCGTCCGTGCCGCGATGGATCGGACTATCCCGAAAAAAAGCTTCATGAAAGTTCCCCTGATGCTGTTTGTGATCGTTTCCGCTTTGGTTGTCGACCAACTGACCAAGGCCTTTGCGCTGTCTTTACTTTTGGCAGGCATGCCACTCTCTGTTCTGCCCGGCTTCAATCTCACGCTTGGCTTTAACGAAGGGGCAAGCTTCGGGATGTGGTCGGGCGTCATGGCTGGAAAGCCCTTGGTCATGGTCGGGATAACTGGCCTGTTGACGCTGGGTTTGGCCGTCATCGCGTTTCGCTCGCAGGCCCCACTGGAGCGCGCGGGGTGTGCACTGATCGTGGGCGGCGCGCTCGGCAATATTTTTGACAGGGTGCGGCAAGGCGCTGTGACCGACTTTCTCGATTTCTATTGGCGAGACTGGCATTGGCCGACGTTCAATTTTGCAGACATCTCAATTTTTCTAGGCGCCCTATTCATTCTAGTGGCGGCACTGTCGTCACCACGTCGAAAGAATTCTGACATTGACCAGAACTGACCAACAAAACCTGTCCCGCGATGACCTTCTGGTGTTGGTCGCATTTCTGATCGCTCTGGCGGCAACTCTTGGCGCTCTCTTTATTGGCGAAATCCTCGGGCAAATGCCGTGCACTCTATGCTGGTATCAACGCATTGCAATGTTTCCCTTGGTGCCCATTCTCGGCCTGTCGACTTGGCGCGGCGACGGCATGGCCCGCCTTTATGGCTCACCGCTAGCGCTGGCAGGCCTGGCACTGGCAGGCTGGCATTCTGGGCTCTACGCTGGTTGGATTCCGCAGGTGATTGCTCCATGCACCAAGGATGGTCCATCCTGCTCCGGTCCATCCCAGAGCATCCTTGGTCTTCCCATTCCCTACCTATCGCTGATCGCCTTTGTCGCGATCCTGGCATGTCTTGTTCTATTGAAAGGAAAACGCAAATGAACCGACGTACTCTCATGATTGGAGCGTCCACTTTCGGCCTCGCAGTTTTTGGCGGCGGCGTCTTTTTCTTGACTGGCCGTAGCCAACAGGTGGACCCTGACGCGGTTGTGGCGGTCGATCCGTTGCTGCTGGTTCGCAGCTATTCACCGAGTTTCGGCCCTGAACAGGCTCCGGTAACGCTTGTCGAATTCTTCGATCCGTCCTGCGAAGCCTGCAGGGCTTTTCATCCGGTGGTTCAAAAAATACGCACCGAGTTTCCTACGCAAGTGCGGATCGTCATACGCTATACCGTGTTCCATGAAGGCTCGGACGAGGCGGTACGTATCCTTGAGACAGCAAGGATGCAGGACAAGTTTGAGCCCGTGCTCGATGCGATTCTTGAACAGCAGCCTCGTTGGGCGTTGCACGATGGGCCGCGGCTGGACATAGCCTGGCAGATCTCAGAGACCGCCGGGCTCGACCTTGAAAAGGCCAAAAGCGACAGGCTGTTTCCAGGAATTACGGGTGTCCTCAATCAGGATATGGCGGATGTCAACGCTCTTGGAATCCGCCAAACTCCAACCTTTTTCCTGAACGGGCGTCAAATGTCAGAAATCAGCTTTGACGGTCTCATCGCTGATGTGCGCAGCGCCGTCGAGAACTCCTGAAAGACCTCTCAAGGTCGGTCGGCATAGGACTTGAACAGGGCAAGTGTCCGCTCGCTGACATGGTGCTCGATTCCCTCAGCGTCGAGTTCCGCCGTCTCGGCGTCAAGCCCGAGACGAATCAGGAACCTCAGGACGATCTCGTGCCGATTTCGGCATTCCTTGGCAAGCGCACGACCTTCGTCCGTCAGAAAAACCGAGCGATACTTCGCGCGAGTGATCAGTCCCTCCCGGGCAAGCCGGGCAAGCGCCTTCGTCACGGTCGGTGCCCGCACGCCCAACTGTGCAGCAATATCGACCGGCCGGGCCTCACCATGTTCGTGAATCAGATCCGCGATCAACTCAACATAGTCTTCAGCCAGCTCGTTGCGCCGCGCCTCCCGTACTCCCTGGAAAGCCTCGGCTCTGGCATCTGCAGGGCGCTCATCTGTCACCGAGGGGAGTTCAGCGGAGAAATCACTTTTGATCATAGCGGCCATGTTGCACAGCACGGCTTGACAAGTAAAGGCATTGCGTAGAAAGTTAGCCTCTACTAACTTTTTGTGTAGAGACTTTGCTCGCCAATCCCCCTGAGGAACACCTTATCCCATGCCCACCAATCTACGCAGCCACAAGCGCGATGCGCGGTCAGCTTTGGAAGTCTCACGGCCTATCTCAGCGCCTGACGACACCGCATTGTCTGTTGACCCGCAGCGTCGAGCCTTGCTGGTCGGAGGTATTGCCGCTGCGAGCGGCGCCGCCATGATGGCGAGTGGCGCAAGGTCGCAGACAAAACCTGATCCGACGACGGATCACGACATGTCCACCGTGATGGACGATCCCTATGCCGCGCCAATGCCTGGAATGGCTCACGGTAACATGACAACGATTGGCTTGGTTGACCACGCCAGGAACGGCTTCGATCCAACAACCATGCTTACGGACTGGGAGACGGGGCGGACCGAACAGTTGCCGGATGGTCGGACACTGCGCATCTTCGAAGTCGATGCTATCGACAAGGAAATCGAAATTGCACCCGGCGTCTTCTTCCCCGCATGGACCTTTAATGGCCGCGTTCCCGGTCCGGCTTTGAGGGCAAAGGAAGGAGAGCGGCTGCAGATCATTTTCCGCAACTTCGGTTCGCACCCCCATTCCATGCACTTCCACGGCATCCATTCGGCACGAATGGACGGCGTTCCCGGGGCTGGATTGATTGGTCCCGGCGAGGAATTCATCTACGAATTCGACGCCAAACCCTTCGGTTGCCACCTCTATCATTGCCACGCGCTACCGCTGAAGCGGCATATGCACAAGGGCATGTATGGCCTGTTCGTCATTGATCCGGACCCCGCCCTGCAACTCGAACATGCGGCAGCGGCTGCCTCCCGCGTGCTCGGCAGTCCGGAGAATGCTGAATGGCAGGAGATGGCGATGGTGATGAACGCTTTTGACACCAACTTCGATGGTGGGAACGAGGTCTATGCCTGTAACACTGTAGGTCAAGCATATATGAACGTGCCGATCCGCATCGACAAGTCGCGTCCGATCCGCATCTACCTGTTGAACGTGACCGAGTTTGACCCAATCAACTCCTTCCATCTACACGCCAACTTTTTTAACTATTATGATACCGGCACCACACTGACGCCAACACAGCGCACTGTGGATCTGATTATGCAGTGCCAGGCGCAGCGCGGAATCCTTGAGTTCAGTTTTGCTGAACACGAGCCCGGAATGTACATGTTTCACGCACACCAGTCCGAGTTCACCGAGCTCGGCTGGATCGGCATGTTTGACGTGCAGGAGTCCACCGCATGAGCGAGAACAGCCAACCCAAACTGGCCAATTCCGCCCTCACCCGGCTCGTGCTCGTGCTGTTGCCGCTGGCCACCATGCTTGTCGCCTTCGTCTGGATCGCCTCGCTCGACCCCTTGCGCAGTTTCAATAATGGCGCGCCGCCGGTTGAGGCCCTAACCGTGGAACGAACCATTCTCGACAAGACAGGGATCGGACTGCAAGTGCGCGCCGGAGGGTCGGACCCCATGGTCATCGCTCAAGTGGCGGTGGACGACGCATTCTGGTCCTTCACGCAGGACCCTGTCGGACCGATCACGCGAGGAGAGGCCGTCCGGGTGCAGATTCCCTATCCCTGGGTGCTTGGCGAGGCACATGTGGTCAAACTCCTATCCAACACCGGCACGGCGTTCGAACATGAAATCGCTGTCGCCGTGTCAACGCCAAAGGCAACGAAGTCCCAATTGCAGGCGCAGGCACTGGTCGGGGCAATCGTCGGTTTGCTCCCGGTGGCGCTCGGTTTGATGTTCTATCCGGCCATGCGTGGCGTCGGTCGGGCCGGGATGAACTTTTTGCTCGCGCTGACTGTGGGCCTGCTGGCGTTCCTCCTCATCGACATGACCGCCGAGGCACTGGAGTTGGCCTCCGAGGCAGCCGCATTGTTTCAAGGGTCCGCAATGGTCTGGCTGGCGGGCCTGGCGAGCTTTCTGCTGTTAATGGCGATCGGCCGCTGGCGTGGCCAACCCGAAGGTCTGGCGCTCGCATATTTCATCGCCCTTGGCATCGGGCTGCACAATTTCGGTGAGGGTCTGGCGATCGGCGGCGCCTTTGCAGCCGGATCGGCAGGGCTTGGTACCTTCCTCGTTCTAGGCTTTGCGCTGCATAATGTGACCGAGGGAATCGGCATCGCCGCACCCATGCTGCGGATCCGTCCTCCACTCTGGACATTTGTGGCGCTGACACTACTGGCCGGCGGTCCTGCCGTACTGGGTATGTGGGCGGGCAGTCTCGCCTATGCGCCACAATGGTCGGCATTAGTTCTGGCTGTAGGCGCGGGCGCAATCATGCAGGTCATGGTTGAGGTCGGCGCCTACCTGATGCGCCAGAATCCTGACCGCCAGGCCGTGTTGCTCTCGCCGGCTGTTCTGGGAGGTTTTCTTGGCGGGATCGCATTCATGTATGCCACTGCGGCGCTGATTAAGGTCTGACCCAACCGGCCCGGCCGAATCGTTCGGCAATAGTTTGCGCTACCGAATTGCCTCCGTGGGAACTTTCCCGCATGGCAGCAGTTCGGGCGCATGTTGGTCAGCGCGGCCTGTCAAGAAAGGCCGCACCATGAAAAGTTAGCGAAAGCTAATTATACATCTGTAGCCTCTCATAAGGTTTTTGATAGAAATCCGAATACCATGACCCGATCAGCCTGGCGCCAGGAGCGCGAAGCGCCCTCCATGTCGGAGCTGTTTAGAACCATCGCCGTGGGCAATGGAGGCACCAGCCGATTCCGCCGCTTTCTGGCCTTTGTCGGCCCCGGTTATCTAGTAGCTGTGGGCTACATGGACCCGGGTAACTGGGCAACATCGCTCGCGGGGGGCGCAGCGTTCGGCTACACGCTGCTGTTCGTGGCGCTTTTGTCCAACATCATGGCGATCCTGCTGCAGTCGCTGTGCGCGCGGCGGGCGGTCGCCTCGGGCTGATCCTGAATGGGGCGCGGTGATCGCCGGCTTTGCACCAAGCCGCGAGATTGTCAGCAATCCCACGATGCTCTATCTCGCGTTGGGGATCATCGGGGCGACCGTGATGCCACATAATCTTTATCTGCATTCCGGCATCGTGCAGACCCGCGCCTACGGACTTGATTTCGCCGCCAAACGCGAAGCACTGCGACATGCGACTGGGATTCGACCATCGCGCTAATGTTCGCTCTAACAATCAACGCCTCGATCTTGATCCTTGCAGCAGCGGCTTTCTACACTGTGGGCAAAAATGACCTGGCTGAAATCGACAAGGCGTATCTGCTCTTAGAGCCATTATTGGGGTCGGCGCTGGCGCCGATCCTGAATAGCCCCTAGATTTCTGGACACCTTCTTCCCTAATTTTGAGGCAAGGAGGCCATGATGGGCAAAGTCAATTTCAGTGATGATTTCAAGCGGGATGCGGTCGCTCAGATAACCGAGCGGGGTTACGCTGTTGCGGAGGTCTCGAAGCGTCTGGGCGTGAGCCCGCATTCGCTCTACGCGTGGACGAAGAAGTTCTCACGGCCGGCTGGCGGTGACGACAAGGATGCCGAGATCAGACGGTTGAAGCGCGAACTGACCAGGGTCACCGAGGAGCGCGACATCTTAAAAAAAGCCACCGCGTATTTCGCCAAGGATGCAAAGTGAGATACGCGTTCGTGGCAGAACATCGCCCGCTATTTTCGGTGCGGGCGATGTGCCGCTGCCTCCGCATCCAACCGAGCGGCTTTTATGCCTGGCTGAAGAACCCGTTGAGCAAACGGGCTCGCGAAGACGCGCGCCAGACCGAGCTCATACACAATGCATGGAAGGACAGCGGCAAGGTTTATGGCTATCGCAAGCTTCACGACGATCTGCTGGATCAGGGCGAGACGTGCTGTCCAAATCGCGTTGCACGTCTGGCCACACTGGCGGGCATCAAGGCCCAGATCGGCTACAAGCGTCGGCCAGGAAGCCATGGCGGCAGGCCGTCATTGGTCGTCGACAACACGCTGGATCGGCAGTTCGACGTGGAAGCGCCAGACACGGTGTGGGTGACGGACATAACCTACATCAGAACGCTGGAAGGCTTCGCCTATCTGGCGGTCGTGATCGACCTATACTCTCGTCGTGTCGTCGGTTGGTCGATACAGAGCCGTCAGACGACGGACGTGGTCCTGCAGGCTCTGCTCATGGCCGTGTGGCGTAGAAAGCCGAAGAACAGGGTGGTGATCCACTCGGATCAGGGTTCCCAATTCACCAGCATGGACTGGGCGTCATTCCTCAGGGCTCACAATCTGGAACACTCTATGAGCCGGCGAGGAAACTGCCACGACAACGCTGTCGCCGAGAGCTTCTTCAACCTGCTCAAGCGGGAGCGGATACGGCGTCGGACCTACAAGACACGCACCGAAGCTCGCCAGGATGTGTTCGACTACATCGAGATGTTCTACAACCCGAAGCGCAAGCATGTCAGGAACGGGATGCTGTCACCCGTCGAGTTCGAACGGCAGCAGAAAATGAAGACCGAGGGTGTCTAGAAAACTCGGGGCTATTCATCCTGTTTGACGTGGCACTGCTTTGCGCAGGCTTAAACTCAACCGTCACCGCGACCATGGCGGGTCAGATCGTGATGGAAGGGTTCATCCGACTTCGGCTGCCCCGTCGGCGCGGCGCCTGATCACCCGCGGCCTTGCGATCATGCCCGCAACCCTGGTGATCGTGCTCTATGGCAGCGAAGGTACTGAGAGCAATTGCTGATCTTGAGCCAGGTGGCGCTATACTTCCAACTCCCCTTCGCCATCGTGCCGCTGGTGATGTTCACAGCGAGCCGCGCCAATATGGGCGATCTGGTCGCGCCCCGCTGGCTCACCATAATCTGCGCTGATCGCAGTCATGATCATAGCCCTGAACATGAACCTGTTGGCGACCTTACTGTTGGCATGACAATACCGTGCGTGATGGCGGAATGTCGCACTTGAGGCTCTAGGGGCTTGAGGTCTTAAACAGCTCGTGTAGCGGAGACAAACGAACCGATGCGATTCACAGGCGTGCAGAAGATTCTCTGGGGTATGGCCGGTCTGGCTTCGCTGGCTTATGGCACGCTCGTCCTTATTGCGAACCACACACCGTTGCCCTCGATTGTTGCCCCCTTCCGGCCCACCTTCGCACTCCCCGACGCTGAGGGACGCCTGCGGAGCACGGTGGAATTTGCAGGAAAGCATCAGCTGGTATTCTTCGGATTTACCAATTGCCCTGACGTCTGTCCCACGACGCTGGCCGAGGTTGCTCAGGTATTGGACGGTCTTGGCGATCAGGCCACCCTTGTGCAACCGCTCTTTATCTCCATCGACCCCATAAGAGACCGCAGGCTGGGACTTGCAGATTTTACCGCAGCCTTCCACCCGTCGATCCTCGGTCTCGCGGGCGATGAGGCGCAGACCCGCGCCGCTGCCAGCAGTTTCCACATCTATTACGAGCGCGAGGTCAATGCCAACGCGTCGGATGGCTACACGATGTCGCACAGTCCATCGCTTTACCTGATAGGGCCTGACGGAGACTGGCTGCGCCAATTCAGTTACGGCACACCCGCAGACGAAATCCTGAACGACCTCAAGCAGAGATTGCGAACATCATGAGACACCTTTTGGCCTTCCTCGTCCTCAGCCTTGCAATCAGCCCGGCGATGGCGTGCGAAACCGTACAGCTCGGCTCACTTGAAATCTCGGAAGCCTGGTCGCGGGCTTCGATCGGAATGGCGCGGCCCGGTGCGTTCTACGTCACCATCCGCAACACCGGCGCGACGGACGATACGCTGACCGCCATCACCACTCCGGTGTCAGACAAGCCGATGCTGCACGAAACCGTGGTGAAGGATGGCGTGGCCTCGATGCCGCACGCGATGGCGATCCCCGTGCCGGCAGGCTCTACCATGGCGTTGGAACCGGGCGGCTATCACGGCATGCTGATGGGCCTCACAAAGGTGCTGAAGGAAGGCGAAGAATTTCCGGTCACGCTGACCTTTCGCGAAGCGGGGCATGTGACGGTTCCCGTATTGATCCGAGGTATGGGCGCGAGGGACGCTGGCTGCCCGGACATCAAAAAATGAGACGCCGGAGGTTACTTCTCGCCGGAGCCTCGGGCGTTGGGGCACTAATTATGACTCTCGGCCTCGGCTGGTGGCGGAGCCGTGGCGACGTTCAATCTGGCTCAAGCCTTATGCCTTTGCCGATAGGCGAGATGTCTTTCACCCTGACGGACCACCGCGGAGCGACTGTGAAGCCTTCTGACTGGATCGGCCGCCCAGCCATTATCTTTTTCGGCTTCACCTGGTGCCCGGATGTTTGTCCAACAACGCTGGGCGACATTACCCTCTGGCTGGAGGAACTCGGCCACGACGCAGACCGGCTCAACACGTTCCTGATCAGCGTTGATCCGGAGCGTGACACGCCTGAGGAGTTAGCGGCCTATCTGTCAAATTTCGATCCCAGAATTACCGGCCTGACCGGCCCCCTCGGCGAGATCGAACGCGCCGCGAAGGGGTTTCGCGCCACGTTCGAAAAGATTCCACGGGGGGATGGTTACACGATGAACCACACCGCTGGCGTGCTCCTGTTCCACGACGACGGCAGATTTGGCGGGATCGTCGATTACCACGAGGAACGGCGTTTCGCGCTGCCGAAAATCCGAAGGGTGCTAAAATGATCCTCTGAAGGGGTTCGGTTGCCCAGAGCAGATATCTTCATGGTGAATCATATGCGCAAAGGACGTCAACCTGATGACGAACTCTACCTAAAATCGGATGAGAAAACGGGTGACAGATCAAATCATGTCTCCCAACTATCCAAGAGTCGCAAAGAACATTGTATTTCGACCCGGGCAATGTCGGTTACTAAGCGACATGTATTCGATTGATACGCCACCACGCGTAAAAAATGCCGATCACCATAAGTAACAGCAGGAATACGCTGGCAGCACCCCAACCCGCGCTAACTGCCTGTTCAACTTGCGCCCCGAACGCGAAGCCGATAGCGACCAGGGCGAAAGTCCACACAACAGCGGATGCCGCATTGAGAGCTGTAAACTTGCTCCACGACATTGAGCCAAGCCCGATTGGAAGTGCCCCAATGGTTCGCATTCCTTTCGGGTATCTATAGAGAAAAATGTAAGCCCAGCCATATCGCGCGACCAGAGCTTTTGCTGCGTTAATCGCTCGTTGAACGCGGGGCCATTTATTTGACCAAGCATCGCCATATCGTCGTGCAATGGCGAACCTAGCTTCGTCGCCTAGATATCCACCTGCAAAAGTTGCCGCCACTACGGGCATGAGTTCCAGAACCCCTGCTTGCGCTGCATAGCCTGCAAAGAGGGGCAAGGCTCCACTTTTCAATGCGCAATAGACGAAGAGCAGTAGATAGATCCACGGACCATATTCCCGAACGAGTTCCAGCAGGCCGTCCATTTACTCTTCTCCACATCGGCTCGCCTAGAGGTATCGACGCACCGTCAATTTTAGTTCTGATACTCTGCGCCGTATTTCTCTTGCAGCCACGGCTCTTCAGCAATTAGCGCAATTGACAGCACGACAAGGCCAAATACTAAGACAAGCAGAGTCGATAAGGAAGCTGCTAGAACGCCCCACCCGAAAGGATTTGTAATCTCGGTTGGCGTTTGCCTGGAACAAGCTCGCTTCGGCTGGGAGACGTTTGCCGCTCACAAATCCTTCCTCAATGCAACGGGCCGTTCCACATATGAGGAAGAACCATCAAACGTTGCTCAATGTTTTCACACGAATAGCGTGCTCACTCGGATATGTCCGCTTGAAACTCTAGCCATGGAGAACCTACTATTTCTGCGATGATTCTGTGATGTACACCAGCAGAGATGGCAAGAATGGCCCGCAAGAAAGATGCTAATCGATTGCCTCTTGATAGCCGGTTTCAGTTCTCGGAGGATTCCTTTCGCGGTCGATCAGACAGATGGAATTCGCACCTCCGTTCTGCGATAGGGGTGGAGGACGGCGAACGCTATCTCTTGCGCCTGTTCTCGAAGACGAAAACGCCACTCGATCAAGACTTGATAGGCATCATTGCCCGTGCCCAAAGACGGGTCCGTCGCGTCATGACGTCAAAGGTCGCACGTGAGGTCTTGGTCCATGTAATCGAGGTCACCGAAGATGCCGACGAGATCGCCATCGTCATGCTCGACCCTGGCAGTCCGGTCGCGGGCTCATCGCATCGGGCGCGGACGCGCAAGAGCCGCTTTCTGGCAAGCGCCGGAAGAGCCATATTCTGGCGAAACCTCCGGAGGGTCGTCGAAGGTTTGCGACTCATCCACGAGGCCGGCATCGTCCATGGGTCCGTTTCAGAGCATACCATTTTTGCTGCAAGTGATGACGTCGAGGGTTATCGGCTTGGTGGCTTCGAAGCATGCATTCATATTTCTGATGGCACGCTCGGTGCCAATGACCACCTTTTCGACCCTTTGACGGCCATCTCTTTCAGGCAAGATTGGATAGACCTCGCTCGAACAGCCAAATCGCTCCTCGGCGTTGACGATGCCGAAGGTCCGGCTCTTTTGGCAATCGAACGCAAGCTGCTGGACCGGATGGGGGATCCTCCTCGATTCCAGCTCTTCGACGGAAGCGTGGTGATTGGAGAACTGGACGAGGTTGTAACCGAGATAGGTCGCGCGGGTACAAGCGCGGAAGGAGAGCTTGTCCTTTACCCTGCCCATGGCGTCGCCCAAAGAGACTTTCCCGCACTCACATCCGGCGCCATCCAGGCAAGCGAGATGGATGAGGTTTTCGGCTTTGTCGAGGACGATCTACTCAACCCATCTATTCGGGCAAAGTCAGCCGGACAGGACAAGCTTAGGCTGATAACCGATGTAGCGATCTACGATCTAAAATTGCAGAGCGACTATACCGCGACCATCGAAAGCGCCCACAAGAGGCAGGCAAGCGATTGGCTAGATAGCGCGGTCGAGATCCCGCATCGGTTGCAATTGTCACGACACCGCGGCGGCGCAAACGAGCGGGTACGCAAGCTTGGCCATGGTGCAAAGCGCTGGAAAGACCTGTTTAGCGATCCCGAAGCTTCACGCCGGCCGAAGGACGCGCCAACCTGGTATGCCCTCGTCTTGCTGGAAGCCTTCACATTGCTGCGGGAGCAATTTCGCATCTATCCTGTTCGGGTTATCGCTTCGATTGACAGTGAAGAAAAGGATCTCGTCAGCGTTCTTCTCCAGCCGGACCCCGAGCGCGACGAGCGCCGGGAGCGGCTTGGCCTGAAGAAGGCGCTCACCGCCCTGCAGAAGGAAATGCGCTACGATGACGGCAAGCCGAACTGGACGCTCTCGGCCAGCGAGGAACTTGTCTTCAGTCGCGAACGAAGCCCTGAACTGAGTTTTGAGGAAAGCTCTCTGATCGAGGGAGAGCTGACGCTCACATTCACAACCAGCCACCTACCGATGCAGGGCGAGCGGTTTTTTCTGCGCCCAAGGCGAGACACGGGTACGGAACGGGCAATTCGCCGCCGCCTACTCAATATCGTCGCGGCGCGTCAGAACCTCGAGCTACTCAGAGCTCTGGACGATCCGGCCCAGGTTGCTCTGGATGATACCTTGCGAGAAGTCGCCGCACCCGGTTCGGCGGTGGCAGGCATGGACCCATCCAAGCTTTCGGCTTGGAACAGTATCGTAGCCGGACGATCGATCAACGTCATCGTGGGCCCACCGGGTGTTGGTAAAACCTACCTGATCTCCAACCTCGTGAAGAGCATTATGGAGCAGACGCCGGATGCAAGGATTCTGGTTTCTGCGCAAAACCACGAGACGCTCGTTCATATGGAGAAAGAACTGCACGACATCCTCGCGGGCCATGCATCGATCATTGTGCGGGTGGAGAAGTCGCAAGTCAGCATCGAAGAGAGCACTTTGCGACAGAATTCGATCGTCCTGCTCCAAACGGCCTCGCAAAAAGGCGGCAATGGTTCCGCACTCATACAAAATCAAAGTCGCCAGATCGCCCAGACACTGCGGCCGGTCGACAATGCCGAACGGTCGCTGGCTGAGAGGGTATTGCGCGATACCGATAATCTGATGTTGCGGTCAGCCGATGTTACCCTGGCGACAACCTCGTCAAACACGATCGAGGAGATGATCGCTGACGGCGAACAGTTCGACTGGGTCTTCATTGAAGAGGCCGCCCGCGCCAATGGCGCCGAGCTGATCGGCGCGCTGCTCTTAGGCAACCGGCGTCTGATGATTGGCGACCATAAGCAATTGTCACCATTCGACTCCGGCGAGCGGCAACGATATTACGATCCTGCGGCCGCGGCGGAGCTGCTGGTCGACGCCCAGGAAAAGCTCTCGGCAATATTGGACTTGCCACCAGAGTTAGACGAGGCTCTTGGGATGCTGACGTCTCACGAGTTCCTGCTTAGAGACGTCCTGGCAATCGCAGCCCGTCTCGAAGAACCGTTCCGCGCGATTGCTGAACGTGAAGATGAGCGCGAGTTAGCAACAGGGCGGGCAAGCTCGATCTCGACCACCCTCCTTGAGCAGAGCCGGATGCATCCGGCGATATGCGAACTGGTTTCGAATACATTTTACCAGAAGAAACTGGTCTCTTCACCGCGCGTCGCCGAGCGCGAGCAGAAGGTGGGCGTTGCCAATAAAATGCCGACCTCACCAATCGTTCTTCTCGACCTTCCTTCGTTGAGCGTTGCCCGGCGAAAGGCTTTTGAGCAGAAGGTGAAAAAGTCTTACAAGAATGAGGTCGAGGCAAGCGCTCTCATCGCAGCCCTGAAGGATCTCAAACCGATATCCGGCAAAGATGGCCGACGTCCAACGCTGGTTGTTTTGTCGCCCTATCTGGCCCAAGTCGACCACCTGGAGCGAAAGCTCAGCCCCTTTATCGACATTGAGACTGACACGCTGCTCGGCTTTGCCAGCCCCCGAGGGAACGGCAAGTTCGTCTATACCAGCGATAGCTTCCAGGGTGGCGAAGCAGACGTCGTCCTGGCAAGCCTTGTTCGTAACAGCATCCACGTGGGCACCCGCGCGCTCGGGTTTATCAAGAACCCCCAGCGCATGAATGTTCTGCTCAGCCGCGCGAGACAAAAGCTTATCTTGGCAACAAGCAGGAAGTTCATCAGGAATGCCGTCAGCGGGATCGATCCGGATGGTGTGAACGAGGAGCTGCGGTTTCTAACACGGATGCTCAACGAGATTTCGCTCTTGGAGAAGAAGGATTTTCCACAAGTCGGGATGGGTGTCACGATCGTCCCTGTCGATGAAAACGGGAGGCTGGCACCGTGAGCAAGATCTATATTCCTGCTTGGCACTACAAGGCCCCAGGGCTTGTCCAACGCGTCTGGGGCTGGAGCCCGATCGAGGAAATGGTGTTGCTGACATTGGATGCAACGCCCGGCACGATCGACGACTTGGCGTCGTCACTTCACATTCCTCGCCAGGTCGCGGCATCGACCGTTGGACGCTTGATGCAGTTCGGATTGATCGAAGTTCGGATGTCGCCGCGGCCGATGCTGTCCACCAACCTTGTCGGACGTGACTTTATCCGCGGAAGCCGCGCATTACCCGAACGGTCTGCAGACCGGGAGATTGGGATCAGTGTCGTCTATGAAAAGGTTGGGGAATCCGTCTTTCGCAATCGTGATGTTGATACGGTACCGATCACCAAGCTCCCAAGATCCGGCAAAATTGTAGCCTTCCCGGTCGGCGAGCCGTTGGAAACCGACTATTCTATGATGCAGCGCGTCACTCAATTCATGTCCGGGACGCTGCGACCAGGTGAATGGCTTCGCGGGATACAGGCGAACAGCTCATATCTCGAGCGCAAATTTCTGGTGCTTGATCTCGATGACGTGAGAGACGGCGCGATGCCACCCGGCGCGAGCGAAAAACTTATCGAGGCACTCAGAGCGACGATCAAGACGGGCCAGTTGCCGGTTACCGCCCCGCCGGTCGCCGATGAGCCGCCAGCTATCGCGACGGAGATCAACGCCAACCAGATTGTGGTTGGGGCACGTCAACAGCTGGAGCGCTTCGAGCAGATTGTCAAAGCGGCAAGATCTCATATTTTCATTCTTTCGACGTTTGTCGCATCGCAAGATGACGACCGATGCAAAGAGAATCGTGAGCGCATGTGGAAAGCGCTGGAAGATGCGTGCAACCGCGGCGTGAAATGCCACTTGTTTTTCGGGACGTCGATCGAGGTGCCGAAAAACTCGATTGCCATGCATCATCTTGGCGAGAGATTATCCGCGATACGACGCACGCGCGGCTATGTGCTTGCCCATCGCGACACAGTCGAAAGCCATGCAAAATTCCTGGTCGCAGATGATGGACAAGGTGGAGCCGTCGTTTCCATGGGATCTTGTAACTTGTTGTCGTCGCCCTTCAGTGCAGTCGAAATTTCGGTCGAGCTGACAGAAGCCAATGCCGCAGGCGCGGCGATGGACGTCCTGCAATCCATCGTTTCCAAAATATCAAGTGCAGGCCAGTCGATTGAGGCGCTTCAGTTCATGGCATCTGAGCTGCGGCGCGACCGCGGCCGCGTGTCTGCGCCCGCTACAGTGGTGAGCTCGTTAAGGGCAACAATGCGGATCCTCCATGCGGCCGATCACAACCGTCTTCTGAGGCTCGCTGCCCACGATGCAAAGACCCGGTTTATTTGCTGCACCAATCGCGTCGGCGCGAACATGGTTCCGGCACTCTTCGATCCGGCCGAAGTCGCGAGCCAGCGCCTTAGCGAAGTGTCGATCTTCTATTCCAGGCGCGGCGGTCCGGTAAAGCGTGGTCATGTCAATGAACAACGCGAGCGGCTGAAGGGGGACGTAGACATCATTGGCGTCGCGGAACCTCAACTTCATGCAAAGTTCCTTGCATGGGATGACGATCATGTCGTTGTCAGCAGCCTGAATTGGGGTTCGCAGTCCGCGTCACTTGAGAACCCATTGGATGAGATCGGCCTCTACCTTGAAGGCCCCGGTCTCGCCACGCAACTCTTGCAGAAATTTGACGCCGAGCGAACCAGGACAGCGAAGGATTCTCTCGCCGGATGACGGATAGATCGAACGGTCGACTGGCTTTCGCGAATGCACTGCCACAGTCAAAATTGCTTTAGTGGCGAAGCTCGCGATCGTGTAGATTTAACATAGTGTTTGAATGCCAAAATACTGATTCTGAACGCGGAAATTGCTATGAAACGCCTTCATCATTTCTACGTCGCGACCGCGAAATTCGTATTTGTGCACCCGCAACACGGTATCGTATCCGTTCGCGACCCGATCCGAATTAGCGACGCGAGCCAGTATGGTCTGAGCCCGCTCCTGATATACGGCATGACCGTACCCGGCACGCCCATCCGCTGGACAACATTCTCATCTAGCGATAACCCGCAGCCGTTTCGTAGGGTGCTCTTTTCAGCGTGGTCGCAAGCTGAAGGTCTCCGCGGCCAGCCGGATGCCCTGATGGTCAGCCGGCACCTGGCACAATCTGACCCAACCCTTGAAACGGATCTCGCAACGATTGGGGTCGGTCTCGATATTGCCGGTCCGCGTGAGAAGTCTTTGCCCGCTTCTCTTCGGTCGGCTCAAGATAAAGCCAGATGGATCTCTAGCAGCAGCAGATCAGAGGCCTCCCCGGTTGATCAGGTGATCACCTCATTTTTGGGCGATGCACTGACCGACCATAATTTGAGGTCGAGGGACCGGCGACGCGATCTCGGCGATCGCGAGTTGGAAGAACGCATCGAGGCTTGGCTTGCATTACCTGCCCGCGAGCCGGATCCATCCTTCGCCACTGAGCAGGTATGGAAGCCGGGGCCATGGCTGACTTCGTGGGAAAGCTCGATCCCGCCGGATCGTGAGCGCTACTTTAGTCATAGCGGAATTGAACGCAGAACCTGGCTGCTGACTGGGCAGGAACCTCGCGACGAAATGGAGGACGAAGAGGAGAATTTCGGGGGCGGTTATGATAACGCGCCGGAAATCGCAAGCAATGTCGTTGCCTGCTGGCCAAATCCTCCAAAGGAGATCGCGCAGTCGCTCGGGACGACAGTCAAGGCGCTGCAATGGTTTCTCGACGACATGGCCAGCCTTGACCGCTCCAGGCGCTTCGCTCTTCTCGATATGCTTGGTATCGATTTCGACGAGCGTCTCGGCTGTTATGCCGCAAGCGGCCCGTGTGTCCTTGT
The DNA here is from genome assembly GCF_024105735.1 of Parahoeflea alexandrii. Taxonomy (GTDB): domain Bacteria; phylum Pseudomonadota; class Alphaproteobacteria; order Rhizobiales; family Rhizobiaceae; genus Hoeflea; species Hoeflea alexandrii. The sequence goes on from NZ_JAAAML010000005.1 coordinate 135,969, forward strand.
GGCAAACAAGCCCGGTCCACTTGAGGACATCTACACAGACATGACCGGCGGCGGCGATGCCTGGCCGTGTGAGCTCGTCCCGGCCAAAGGGCAGGCCGATCCGAGCTGGAGATATGTGCTGATCAATCCCCATAGCCGGCCGCCATCCATCCTCATGGTGGCACGCGGCGACAAGATCGCCGACCGGCTGGGAGACCTCTTGTTGAACTTCGACGGAATCCGCAGGGTCGATCCTGTGCTTTACCGTGACGTCGCCTCCACATGCGCCAAGGCATGCCAGTCTCCCAGGGCAAATGGGCCCGCGATCAGGCATTTTTCCGATCGTTACAAGGACCTATGGGCCAACTGCATGTGGCTGCCGGGTGAAAATCAGGACGACGGCGAAGCATAGCAGAGGACGAGCGACGCAACCGACGAAGAGTCGTCCTGAACTCAATCAATCCCATCGAGTTCTGGATCAGAGTCCGCCACGGAACCATCTTCAACCCGCCGACTGAGCAATCCCGCATCCTCAAGCGCCTCCATGTCGGGCAGGTCGCGCAGAGTCTCCAACCCAAACGCGGACAAAAAGTGCTTAGTCGTCACATAGGTATACGGCGCCCCCGGCGTCGGACTTCGCGGTCCGGAGGAAAGAAACCCGGCGCCACGCAAAGCGCTGATCGTGTCGCGAGAAACCTCCTTGCCAAAGATCTTCGACAGCTCGCTTCTTGTCACTGGCTGGAAAGTAAGCATCCGGTGAACGCCGCAGGTTAGGCCGCTTGAGCGTTCAGCGCCTTTGTCATCCAATTCCATGGAAGCAATTGTTCCAGCCTACCGATCGGCGTGTCCGCGATGTTGGCGAGGACGTCGGCAAGCCAAGCCTGCGGATCAGTGTCGTTGAGCTTTGCGCTCATGAGCAGCGTTGCCATGAATGCGGCCCGATCCGCACCGCGGTCGGAACCTGCAAACAGCCACGATTTCCTACCCAGCGCGAAGCCTCGCAGCGCTCGTTCGGCGGCATTGTTGGTCAGGCAAATCCGGCCATCGTCGAGGAAGGCTGTGAAGCCGGACCAGCGCTTGAGCATGTAGTCCATCGCTTCGGCAACCGGAGAACTGCGGGACAGCTGTGACTTGGCACTTAATGATGAGACTGTCATCCCAACAAACT
>NZ_JAAAML010000006.1 GCF_024105735.1 Parahoeflea alexandrii
CAATATAGGATCACTGCGCTGGCGCAAAGACGTAGTCTTTGCTGGCGAAGTAGCTCGTCGTCCTTCGGACCATAACCTGAAATCCTCTCGGCGGTTGCTGCGCAATCGCCTGCCAGATCAGCGGGTCGCAGGTTCAAATCCTGCCCCCGAAACCAAATCAATCCTTCACAATGGAAATCTATGACTGGCGCAAAGCTCCGATTCACCGCCGAAACGACTTCTCGCGTAAAGCGCCAAAACACGAAATCAGATCTGCCTTAACCCGAGCCCCTGAACTTCCTCCTCATTTTGGTAGAGTCCATCACAGATCAGGAGACGGACGAATGAAGCGTTAACGGTTCACGGAAGAACAGATAATCGAGATACTGAAGGAGCAGGAGGCGGGCGCGAAGACAGCCGATGTCTGCCGCAAGCACGGCATCTCGGACGCAACCCTCTACAAATAAGGCGAAGTTATGGCGGCATGGAGGTGTCCGATGCCCGCAAGCTGAATGCGCATGAGGACGGGAATGCCAAGCGCAAGAAGCTTCTCGCTGTGACCATGTTGGACAATGCGATCCTGAAGGATGGAGCCTAAAAGAAATGGTGACGCCCCTCTCAGCGGCGCTCCGCTTGTCTGCCGGCAATGGATGTGAAGCTGGATGCGGTGGCTCATGTCTGTGCGCAGCATGGGGTGAGCCAGCGTCGGGCGTGCGAGGTGTTGTCGGTTGATCGGTCGAGCATGCGATATCATAGCGTTCGGTCTGACGATGCATCCATTCGTGAGGCGATGAAGAAGGTGGCTGCTGAGCGCCGCCGCTTCGGCTATCGCCGCATCCACGTCTTGAGCGATCGGCAGGGGATCGTCATGAACCTGAAGAAGCTCAGGCATTTCTATTGGAATGAGAAGCTGACCTTGCGCAAACGCGGCGCCCGCAAGCGGGCCTTGGGAACGAGGTGTCCCCTAGCTCTGCCCTCGCGCCGCAATGAGCGCTGGAGCCTGGACTTCGTCAGCGATGCCTTCACGGACGGCCGAGGCTTCCGTGTTCTGGTCGTCGTCGACGACTTTACCCGCGAATGCCTGTGCCTTGTCACCGATACATCCCTGTCGAGCGCTTGGGTTGCCCACGAGCTGGACAGTCTGATCGCCAGGCGGGTAAGCCCAAGACGATCGTCTCCCACAATGGCGCGGAGATGACCAGCATGGCCATCCTCAAATGGCGCCAAGAGACCAAGGTCGAATAGCACTACATCGCCCCCGGTAAGCCGATGCAGAACGGCTTCGTCGAAAGCTTCAACGACAGCTTTCGCGATGAGTGCCTCAACGAGCCCTGTTCTCGTCGCTCGCCCAAGCCCGCGCCGCCATTACCGCATTGAAGGAGGATTACAACCGAAATAGACCGCACTCATCGCTGGGCAATATTACGCCCAGCGAGTTCGCAGGGAGAATGGCTATGGAAAAACAGGCCGCATAAGGTCAGATTGAAAACCGAAGACTCTCCCGAAAACTGGTTGGAAGTTGGGTCTCAGGTCACAAAAAAACAGCGAACAAGTTGGATCGGAACCGCGGCAGACACCTATAGCGATCTGGTTAACCCTGGGGGCCGCGTCCAGCCCGCTGTAGGTGCCCTTCCCCTGGGCAGGGAACTAAGTCTCGCCAGCCCGGCTTGGTATGCCGGTTTTTCATGACACGCCGTAAAGCCAAAATATTGGTAAATGAAATTACCGGTCTCAGAGTGTTTGTGATTATCTCCTTGAACTTCCAGAAAAGATGCACCAGTCTCTCTCCACCAAGTCAATAAACTGATGGGAACGAGCTACGGAGGCATGGGGATCGAGCGCACCGAATCCGGTCACCAGTTCTTACCAATCGGAGAGGCTGCACAGCTTCTCGGGTTGAGCCGGATCCGCTTACGCGAAGCAATCACGAAAGGATTGCTGTCCGCCCGCCGAGACAACGAAGGCCACCTTCGGGTGGACCTGAGCACTTTGCCGAAAGATTTCGACGCCCGGCTGACAAGAGAAAAGGCTCAACCCGGCGAGCTGCTTGAAACCCTTTTTGACGAAATCGAAGAGCTACAATTTCATGTGGCTGGCCGCGATGCTGATATCGAGCGGCTGACCTCGCTTCTTGAACGCCAGGACGCGACGCTCGAGCGATCGCTGGAGCTCAACGAACGCGGCGCGGTAGCCACGTCTCCAAACCACATCGCAAAAGACGGCAGCGCCAGCGCTCTGGCTGATGTCTCGGAGCGCGCATTTGTGTTGCTCGACGATGTTGCCGACCGTCTCGAAACCGCAATGGCTCAAAACGACAAGTTCCGCCATCTGGTAGAGCGGGCACTCGACCTGTCGGAACGTGCCGCATCGGGTTCCGGTGACAAGATCGAAGAGCTGTCCGGAGCTGTGGAGCGAGCGCTGAACCTGTTGGACCGCTCGTTGCAGGAAGGTGAAACCAAAAGCGAGGCAGCCACACGATTGACCGAGTTGCTGGACCGCGCGCTGACCACAAGCCAGCAGCTGGAACAGCAGGTCCAGAACAAGGTTGAAGTGATCAGTCGTCAGGAAGAGACGGTGGGAAAACTGCTTGGCATTTCCGAGCGGGCGGTCGGTCTTGCCGGCAGTGCACAGCAGCGCCCATGGCGATGGCTGAACTGGTTTACAGGAAGACGGATGAATTCAGGCAATTGATCGGACCAGACGGGCGATCGACATTGACGGGGTACAGAGCAGCATGAACAGCACCGACGATTTGATCAAACGTTATGAAGACCGACTTGCCGCATTCGAGGCGCGCTTGCGCCGCATGGAAGCAGGCACCGGCCCTGTGCCGCAACTGCGCTCCCAAGCCCGTGCAGGCGGCGGACTGCGCCTGGGTGTCGATGTCGGCGGCACCTTCACGGACCTGCTGTTGCTTGATGAAAAGAATGGCCGCACCTTTACCGCCAAGGTGCCCTCGACGCCGTCCGACAGTTCGATCGGTGTTCTCAACGGCATTGAGAAGATCTGCCGCGAGGCTGGGATCGAGCCCAGAGAGATCACCGAAGTGATGCACGGCACGACCGTTGCAACGAACACGGTGCTTACGAGTTCTGGCGCTCTGGTCGGACTGGTGACGACCAAGGGCTACCGGGACGTGCTTCAGATCGCGCGGTCTTACGTTCCGGGCGGCCTGGGTGGTTGGGTGATCTGGAACAAGTCCGCGCCTCTGGCGCCGCTGGAATATACAATCGAGGCCGAAGAACGCATGGATGCCAACGGAACGGCAATCGTTCCGCTGGATGAGAAGGCGATCCGCAAAAGCCTGAAGTCGCTGCTCAACAGCGGCATTGAGGCGCTTACGATTGCTCTCTTCAACTCCTATGCCAATGACGCCCATGAACTGCGGATTGCAGAGATCGCGCGGGAGATCGCGCCTGATATTCCGGTTTCGACATCGGCATCGATCATGCCGGAAATGTACGAGTACGAGCGGACCGAAACCACGGTCGTCAATTCCTATGTCCGGCCGGTGGTGTCGAAGTATGTCTCCAACCTGCAAAAGGAACTGCAGCAGCGCATGGGAGACGTCATGTTGCAGATCCTGCGCTCGGATGGCGGACTATCATCGGCACAGCTGGCGATGGACCAGCCGGTGAACCTTCTAATGTCGGGTCCCGCTGGCGGCGTTTCTGGCGCGCTCTGGATTGCCAAGCAGGCAGACGTCAAGAACCTGCTCACATTCGACATGGGTGGGACGTCGACCGATGTGGCGCTGATCGAGAATTCGATCGCCCGGACAAGGCGCGAGACCCGTGTCGCCGATGTCACGGTCCGGGCGCCGTCGATCGACGTGCGAACTGTCGGCGCCGGCGGCGGCTCCATTGCCTATGTCCCGGAGCTGACAAAGGCACTGCGTGTCGGGCCGCAGTCGGCGGGAGCGGTTCCCGGCCCCTCGGCTTACAACAAGGGCGGCGAACAGCCCACCGTGACGGACGCCAACGTGGTGCTCGGATATCTTCCCTCCGACGCCAAGCTGGGCGGCGACATGGAGATCAGCCGCGACCTCGCGGTCAAGTCGGTGAGCGGGATCGCCGATGCATTGTCGATATCCGTCGAGGAAGCCGCCGAAGGCATCATCAAGATCGTCAACGAGAACATGTGCGGCGCGCTCCGCCTGGTCTCAGTCGAACAAGGCTATGATCCGCGCGAATTTGCGCTGATGGGCTTTGGCGGAGCCGGCCCGCTGCATGTCAATGCGCTGGCCAAGCTGATCAATTCATGGCCGGCGATCATTCCGCCCGGTCCCGGCGTTCTCTGCGCCTATGGCGACGCGACCACGCGGTTGCGCAACGAGGCAAGCCAGACCTTTGTAACCAGGATCTCCGACACCTCGGACCGGAAAATCGGCGACATGCTCGAGGCTTTGCAGAAAAGTGCGGCGGAAGCCCTGAGCGAGGAGGGCGTTGCACCCGAGGAGCAGGACGCCTTCTACCAGATCGACATCCGCTATCGCGGGCAGGGCATGAAGCTGACGATAAACATATCGCCGGAAGACTTCGCGCGTGATGGGCTCGCCGGCGTTGCAGAGCGCTTCGACAAGGAGCACGAACAGCTCTTCACCTTCGCGCTTGACGCCGACCACGAACTGGTCGGCCTGCGAACCGTGGTTCAGGGTGCTGAAAAGAGCTTCATTGCACCTGGCCGAGGCAAGGCAGGCACAGATGCATCGGGCGCCCGTGTCCAATCCACCAAGCTTTACACCGATGGCAAATGGCGCGACGCGCATATCTACGATCGCGGCAAGCTCAATCCCGGAAACCGGATCGACGGACCTGCGGTGCTGACGGAAATGGATTCAACGTCGCTGATCCTGCACGATCATGTCGGCATCGTCGACCCGGTCGGCAATGTGCTGATCTGGCCCGCAAATCACAAAAACGCTCGCTGAGGAAAGTCCACCATGGCCGCCACAATTGTCGAGACAAACACCAAGCCGTTCAACCGGGTTCAGGTCGATCCGATCACCCTGGACATCGTCGAAAACGCCTTGAGAAATGCGCGAACCGAAATGGACGCCGTGCTGTTTAGAACCGCGATGTCACCCGGCATCCGCGAGCAGCACGACGCCTTTCCGATGATCGCCAACCAGGAAGGCAAGATGGTGGTCGGCCAGTTCGGCTCCTTCCTCTACGGCTTCATCAACGGCTATGACGGCACAATCGAGGATGGCGACATCTTCATCACAAACGACCCTTATTCCTGCAACGGCGCCGTCAGTCATCTCAATGACTGGCTGTTGATGATGCCAATCTTTCATGAAGGCAAGCTGGTCAGCTGGGCCGCTATGTTCGGTCACATGACGGATGTCGGCGGCAAGGTTCCCGGTTCGCTGCCGACCGACGCCAAGATGATCTTCGAGGAGGGCATCATCATCCCTCCGACCAAGATCTACCGGAAGGGACAGCTCGCTGACGAGATCCTCAACATTCTTCTGCACAACACCCGCATGCCGGAATGGAACAAGTCCGACTTTTTCGCCATCATTGCCGCGTTGCGGCTGGCGGAGCGACGGGTTCGCGAGAACATCGACCGCTTCGGCGCCGACTATTACATTTCCGCCATGTGGGACATGCTCGACCGCAACAGGGCGGCGATGAGCGCGATTATCCAGATGATCATTCCCGAAGCCGTCGATGGAAAGAAGGCCTCTTTCGAGGACTGGATAGATGATGATGGCATGGGCAACGGTCCCTACAAGATTGCCTGCTCGCTGCACCGCGAGGGCGAGATCGCCTATTTCGATTTCTCCGAAAGCGATCCGCAGAGTTTTTCGTCGATCAATTTCCTGCTGAACGAAGAAATGTTCAAGATGTTCTTCGGGGCATTCACCATCAATCTGTTCGATCCGCAGATCCTGTTCAATGACGGCTTTTACGACCTGATCGAGGTTCACATCCCGGAAGGTTGCATTCTCAAACCGAAGAAGCCTGCGGCGCTCTCCTGCCGGACCCACATGCTGGGCCGGATCTTCGACCTGATGGGCGGATTGCTGGGGCAGGGAGCGCCAGATGCGCTCAACGCTGCCGGCTTCTCCGACAGCCCGCACTTCATGTATTCCGGCTTCAACACCCAGGGCGAATGGTACCAGCTTTTCCAGATCGGCTTCGGTGGCGTGCCGGGCCGTCCGGCCGGCGACGGCCCTGACGGGCATTCCATGTGGCCCGCCTTCACCAATGTTCCCAACGAATTTCTTGAGGCCTATTTTCCTTTGCGCATCCGTGAATACGCAACCATCCCCGACAGTGGCGGAGCCGGCTTGCATCGCGGCGGCAACGGGATCGTGATTGCCTACGAAATGATGGAGAAGGGCGAAATTTCAATCCACGACGATCGCTGGCTGACCTATCCGTGGGGTGTAAATGGTGGCGAGCCGGGAATGCGCTCGACCAAGCGGCTGGTCCGCAAGACCGGCGAGGAGGAGAACATTCCGTCGAAATGCGATCGTGTCGCGGTCGAACCAGGTGACATGCTTTACTTCAACACATGGGGGGGCGGCGGCTGGGGCGACCCGCTGGCGCGTGATGCCGAGCTGGTGGCGATGGACGTCAAACGCGGGCTTGTGACGCCGGAAGGCGCCAGGCGCTACGGCGTCGTGATCGAAGACGGCGAGGTCGATACGCGGGCCACCAGAAAGCTGCGGGAGAAAATGGCAGCCGACCAGGTCAAGCCGCTGTTCAATCGCGGTTTCGAGTCGATCGAGGAGTTGAAGGGGCGGTGCAAGAAGGAGACCGGTTTCGAGCCTCCTGTGGCGCCGGTGTTTCGTCGCTTTGCCCAGGCAGCGGAATAGGAAGGACAGGTGGCCGGTCTAGACCCGAACAATGGGCGGTTCGGGCACCACGTCTGGCAAGTCTCTACCGAAGATGCAGTCACATAAAGGCATACAAGACGTCATTTTTAACAAGGAGAACTGACCAATGAAGAACCTGATACTTCCGACCTTGGGCGGATTGCTCATGCTCGCGGTTCCCGCGAAGGCTGACATGGCCGCTGCCGAGGCCCTGATCGCAAAACACAGCCAGCTGCCCACGTTCGAAGCGCCCGGGCCTGCCTTCGACGCCAAGGCGTGCATGAAGGACAAGAAGATGTTTGTCATACCCTTGACCAACGCCAATCCCTTCAACGCCGCGATCAGCCAGGGCTTTGTCGATGCAGCGGCCATGGTGGGTTTCGAATTGCGCGACTGGGAAACCCAGATGGATCCGGCCGGCTGGATTCAGGGCATCAACACGGCAACGGCAGAAGGCTTTGACCTGATCGACCTGCAGGGCGGTCTGCCGCCCGAGTTTCTGGTTCCTCAGATCACCGAGGCCCGTACCGCCGGTGTGAAAGTCACAGCGACCCACAACTGGGATGCGACGACCCAGACGGTGCCCGACTTCATGGATGGTGCCGCCAACACCGACTATGTGACAGTCGGCGAAATCATTGCCGCATGGGCCATGGTGAAAACCGGCGGCAAGGTGAATGCCATCGTGCTCGGTCCAGACGAGATCACGCCGACAGCCCCGTTGCGCGATGCGATCATCGGTTATCTGAAAGACAACTGCCCTGACTGCAAGACGCAGTACATCAACGTTCCTGTAAACGACTGGGCAACCAAGACCCAGCCGGCCGTGCAGAATGCGCTGCTCGCTGATCCGACCATCAACTATGTGCTGCCGGTCTACGATTCGATGTCGCAGTTCATCGTCCCTGCCATCCAGATCGCGGGTTCGTCGGCAAAGATTGTCTCCTACAACGGCACACCCTTCGTGCTCGACATGATGCGCGACGGCGATATTGTAGAGATGAATGTCGGCGAGAGCCTTGGCTGGGTCGGCATGGCCGGAACAGACGCGAATATGCGTCTTCTGTGCGGCCTTGATCCGGTCACCAAGCTGAACACGCCTGCCTATATCTTCTCGGACGAGAATGTGGCCACAGCCGGCAACCCTGCCACATTCAATGATGGATACGGCGATGTCCACAGGGCCGGGTTCGCCAAGCTCTGGGGCGTTGAGTGAGATCAGAAACTGCAGGGCGCGTCGGGGAAACCGACGCGCTCGACATCCGGCATCTTTCCAAGTATTTCGGCGGTGCGGTTGCGCTTGACGACGTGTCGCTGACTGTCCGGCGCGGGGAGGTGCATGGACTGCTCGGCTCCAACGGGTCGGGCAAATCCACGCTCATCAAGGTCCTTGCCGGGTTTCATACGCCCGAACCGGGGGCCAAGATCAGCCTCTACGGAAAGAGCGTGCCGCTTCCCATTCCCGGCGCAAAGGTCAGGGAGCTGGGACTGGCCTTCGTGCATCAGCATCTGGGCCTCATTCCGTCGCTCAGCGTCACGGAAAATCTTCAAATCGGTTCGCTTTCCACCGGCCAGGACTGGGCGATCAATTGGGGTGCCGCCCATCGCGAGGCGGCCGCCATCTTTGCCCGTTTCGGCCTCGCTCTCGATCCCAAGGCGCCTGTCGGCACGCTATCTGCTGTTCAGCAGGCGCTGCTTGCGATCGTGCGCGCCTATGAGGATATTCGCAAAGCGACCGAGAACCATGTCGACCGGCCGGGTGTCCTCGTGCTCGACGAACCGACACCGTTTCTGCCAAGGGCGGGGGTCGAACAGCTTTTCGGGCTGGTGCGGCAATGCACGGAGTTGGGGGCGAGCGTCATTTTCGTCAGTCATGACGTGGACGAGGTGCGCGAGATTACCGATCGTGCAACAGTGCTGCGCGACGGTCACCTGATCGACACGGTGGTCACCGCAGATACCAGTCACGAGGCCTTCGTCGAGCGTATCATCGGCAGGACCATGGACGTTTATGCCGGCAGCAACAAACAGCCGCGGACCTCAACGCCTTCGGTGGCCGTGAGCAACCTTTCCGTCGCTGGCGTCGGCCCCCTGGGATTCGATCTTGCGGAAGGCGAAATCCTGGGTTTGACCGGCTTGATCGGATCTGGTTTCGACAATGTTCCGGCCCTCCTCTACGGCGCCCGAAAGGGAACCACCGGCCAGATGACAATCGACAACCAGAGCTTTGACCTTGCTGCGTTCAATCCCATCAAGGCGCTGGAGGCTGGAATTGCCTATCTGCCTGCCGATCGCCTGGGCGAGGCCGGAATAGGCTCGCTTTCTGTTGGCGACAATGTGTCCATGCCGGTCTATGGCCAGTTGCGCAGCGCTCTGGGACTGACGGACCGGCAAATCGGCCGTCATGCGCGAAAACTCGGCCAGGGGGCGGGCGTGAAGCCCAACGTTCCCTCAATGTCGCTTGCCGCACTCTCCGGCGGAAACGCGCAGAAAGCCCTGATGGCCAAATGGTTGCAGATCGGGCCACGGCTTCTGTTGCTCGATGAGCCGACCCAGGGTGTCGATGTCGGTGCGCGGCAGCAGATCTGGGATGCCCTCGACAGGACTGCACAGAGCGGGGCGGCGATCCTGGTCTCGTCTACCGACTACGAGCAATTGGCGCAGCTCTGCCATCGTGTGCTTATTTTCGCGCGTGGGCAGATCGTGGCCGAACTGTCAGGCGCTGACCTGACCAAGGACCTGATTGCCGAACATTGCTACCGTTCGATGCCTCAGCTTGCATAAGGGATTTCAACTTTCATGAGCACAGGCCAGACATCCGATCCAATTGCGGCCTACGAGAAGCGCATAGCGGCGCTCGAAGCGAAACTGAACACTCTCGAAGAGAGCGTGATTTCGCGGACTGTGCGTGAATCCGAGACATTCGACTGGAAAACATGGGCGGAGCGGTTCGGACTGCTCATCGCATGGGGTGTGATGATCCTCATTCTCGGTGCCTTCAAGCCGGACCAGATGTTTGCCTGGAACTCCTATGCGAGCATGTTCGGCTCCAATGCCATGGTCGTGGTGTTGACCCTGGCGCTGATGATCCCGTTGACGACCGGCGATTTCGACCTTTCGGTCGCCAGCGTCATGGGGCTGAGCTCGATGCTGCTGGCGGTGCTCAACGTCAAGATGGGCATGCCGATCGGCGGCGCCATTGTCTTTGTTCTCGCGGCGGGCGCGATTGTCGGATTGATCAACTCCTTCTTCATTCTCTATTTCGGAGTGCACTCGTTGATCGTGACACTGGGCACGGGCTATTTCATCAATGGCGTGATCCTGTGGGTGTCGAACTCCAACACCATCGCCGGTGTATCGATGGATCTGGTCAAGGCAGTCATCCTCACTCGCCTGTTCGGGATTCCGATCGGGTTTTACTACGCCTTGGCACTGTCGGTTCTGGTCTGGTACGTGTTCCAGCACACGAGCCTTGGCCGACGTCTGCTGTTCGTCGGGCGGGGGCGCGAGGTGGCGCGCCTGTCGGGCGTCAACGTCAACCGTGTGCGCACCGGAGCACTGGTGGCGTCGGGTGTCATCGCGGCGTTTGCGGGCGTTCTCTATACCGGTATGCGCGGGGCGTCTGACCCGTCATCGGCGCTGGCCTTCCTGCTCCCGGCCTTCGCTGCCGCGTTCCTCGGGTCAACCGCCATCTATCCCGGCCGGTTCAATGCACCCGGCGCTTTCGTCGCTGTTTTCTTCCTCTCGACCGGCATCATGGGATTGAATTTCCTTGGCGTCGACAGTTTCGTGCAGAACCTGTTCTACGGTGGAGGCCTGGTGATCGCGGTCTCGATCTCACAACTGATCCGTGGCAGAAAACCGATGGATTAGCAGGATCAGGGCGCTACAGCGAAGCTCCGCCTTTGAAGCGCCAAGAGGTTAGGCATTGACCCCGGATTGTCGCCTTGAAATTCCTGGGGGCCGACGTCATGATGCCCTCGCTTGCGCTGGAGGTGTGGCGTCACCAGACGAAAAAAGTTCTCTACGATATCATCAGCCACTTCGACATTGTCCCTGCTTTTGGCAAGTCCCTGTGCAATCAGGCCCCCGCAACCAAATCTTCCATTCGAATAAAACCTATCGATTCGGCAAAGCTCCGCTTCCCCGCCGAAACACCTCGGCGTCCTTCGGACCATAAACCCAAATCCGCTCCGCGTGTGATACGCAATGAAATGGTGGACCAGCGGGTCCCGGTTATTTTCTTACATCAATAGCAATGTGATCCTTCGGTTCAGCGCCGCCTAATCGGGCGGGTCTGCAGGTTGAACCGACGTTATGGTATTGGCCTCCATTGCCTTGCGCAGAATTGCCATGTTGCGAAGATTGGCCTTGAAACCGACATCGAAAACATCGCCCAAGAGAGGGATTGCCCCGACAACGTAGTCGACCCCCACATTTGCAGCCATTCTGGCAAGAGGCAATTTGCCGACGCCCATCACATGGCCGCGCCAGATCATCCAGATGGACGGTGCAGCTACAAGTGTATCCCCGATACCCGGAACCAGTCCGACAATTGAATCGAGCCCGAACCGGATCGATGTTCCGGGAAGACGGAAACTGCTGTCCAGGATTCCGGCCAGATGGTCCAACCGGGCCCGTTCCCGTTCAATTGCAATCTTGTCTTCTGTTAGGCCTGGTGAAGCAATGGTCATGCATATCAAGTGCCGGGCATGATTTTGGTTCCCGGTTTATTGAACCGGCGAGCGGACGAATTGGCGTTTCATGCCGTGGGACGGCTCAACCAAGGCTTGGAACGTGATTGCCGAAGTCACCGGGATGCTAATCACGATGAGAGTGTGATGCCTTTCAGGATGAGGAGACGTTCCGTTCCTAGACAGCCAGCCTTGCAGACTAACGGATGGCGAACAGCGCAACCGTCACGGCACCAGCCTGGCGACTGCCGCTTCCGACAAACAGGGTTCTGTTGACCCAGTCATAACGGCTATCGCCGGTTTCCAACCGCGCCTGGGTTCTCATGTAGTAGGCATCGGAACTCACCTGCTCGCCGCGCGCCATGGCCTGCATCACTTCCGCCGGACCATGGCGAAAACCGAAGTTGCGGATGTCGATCGTGGCGCCATCATGGGTCTGCACGGCATAGCGGGTATCGAGTTCTGCAAGTCCATCTGAAAACACCGTTTGCCAGTCTGCACCGAGATCAAGAATCCGGCCGTTCAGCAATGGTCCCTCGACAGTGCCGCCGATGATGGGCACCAGGCGCCGCAGGCCGCCGCGCCCCTGGCCCATCTCCCGGATCGGACCGAGGTCCACCTGCAAGGTGCAGACAGGGTCAAGAACGGGAATGGGTGGATAGCTCATGAGATCAGGTTTTCCGGTTTCTGCAGGCATCTTCTGCTGGCGGCAATCACTCAAATGGCGGTGATGGTGATGCCGAACAGGTTCGGAGCATAGCCGAGCTTGGTTACGGTTGGAAAGCCGGTCGCCGATCATGGACGCCGCAAGGCTTACCATGACCAGTGCAAGGCCCTTGTTCAAAGGTGGCGTGTGCTGCGCTATCGCGATTGTCAGGAGTATTTCTGCCCGGGTGGTGATTGCGCCCAGTTACAGAAAAAACCCGCCGCGGGCGGGTTTTTGTGTTTCGAGGCGGGGCAAAAGTAGTCAGGGCCGGTTTGGAGTCAGGTGTCGTTGAGAAGACCCCGCGGACCAGCCACCTTGTCGTCGTCCTCGAGGAAGACATGATAGAGCTTGTCGTCGCGAAAGGCGCTGGCAAAATCGGTTGTGGTTCCATCACCGGGCTTTGCACCGATATCGAGAAAGTCGACTTCAGCTTCCGCAGCAACGATACGGGCGTCGGCGGGCGAGAGCGCTCTGACCCGGACCACGCCATGGTTGGGTGCGTTGTCCCAGCGTGGATCGTCCGGTCTTGTGTTCGGTTCCAGACGGTAGATGTGCAGCGGGCCGTCAGGCTGCCGGGCGGCAACGGGATCGCCAAGCGTGCCAACCCTTGGCTGTTCGGGGTGATCGGTCATTGGACGCATCCTCCTTTCGGGTGTCTTCAATCAGGAGAAAACGTCTCAAACGCTGTTTGGTTGCTATCCTCTCCGGTAGCGCAGTCGAGCGTCTTGAAGACTTTGCCGGAAAGTCAGCTTCTGCCGGATCAGGGCATGTAGCCGCCGCCGTTGACCCAGAGAACCTGGCCGGTCATGAAGCTGCTTGCGGGGGACAGCAGGAACTCGACCGGACCAACCACATCCTCGGGCAGCGCCAGGCGTTGCATCGGGGTTGCCGCCCGGTAGGCTTCGAGGTTGACAATGGCTTCGTGGTCTTCCTGTGAGCGGCCGGTGCCGCCACGCAGGAAGGCGGTGTCAACCAGCCCCGGAGCAACCGCGTTGAAGCGAACGCGGGGTGCGTTCTCGAGCGCGAAAACCTTGGTCATGGCGATGACGCCGGCCTTGGAGACCGAGTAGGCGCCGTAGCCCGGCCTGACATTTGAGGCCAGACCGGAGGAGATCATCACCACCGAACTTCCGTGCGCCATCAAGGGCAGTGCTGCCTTGGCCGCGAGAAAGGCGCCGCGCAGATTGCCGCCGGTGATTTCGTCGAAATAGCCGGCCGTCGTGTCACCGATGGGCTTCAGGGCGCTGTTGTAGCCTGCCAGGTTGACGAAACCATCGATGCTGTCCCATTGCTCCCCCAGCTCCGCGAAGGCAGCCGTCACCGATTGCTCATCGCAGACATCGATGGCAATACCAGTGGCCGCAATGGCATGACGATCAAGCGAGGCCGCAAGATCGAGCACGATGACTTCGTTGCCTTTTGCCTGAAGCGACGCCACCAGAACACGGCCAATGCCGCCTGCGCCGCCGAGGACTGCCACGCGGCCGGGTTTTTGCTGATCAGGCATCGGATTTCCCTGCATCGAGAGAGCGGAAGAAGGCGATGATTTCGGCTTCGGAGACGACGTCGGCATATTTGGCGTTCATGTCGAAAAGGTTGGCTTCGTGCGGTGCCGGGTGGCGGTCGCCACAGGCATCGGCGACAACGCTGGTGATGAAGCCATGCGACATGGAATCGACGCAGGACGCGCGGACGCAGCCGCTGGTCGTCAGGCCCGTCAGCACCACATTGTCGATGCCCATCGCCGTCAGTGTCGAGGCGAGGGATGTTCCAAAAAACGCGGATGGATATTGTTTGGAAACAATGATCTCATCCTCACGCGGCACAAGACCATCGGCGAACTCGGCGGTTCTCTCACCCTTGACGAAGCAGGCAAGCGGTTTGGCCTTCTCGAAAAAACGACCGCCGTTGAGCCCCCCCTTCTGATAGGTAACCTCGGTGAGTATCACCGGAATCCCCACCTGGTGAGCTATCTCGCGGATCCGCAATGCCGAGGCAAGAGCGTCGTCGACACCGGCGTAGAGCACACAGTCGGGATCGAAGTAGCCCTGGGCGAAATCGACCATGACAAGTGCCGGCGACTTCCCGAAGCCAGCCTTGTTGTCATAGGCGATCTTGTAGTTGTCATCGAGATTTTCGGTCATGAGTGCCTCTCTCAGATTTCGGCGTAGCGCTTCTCGAAGTCCCAGACGTCCTCGAAGCCCAGAAGCTTGTTGAATTCGGCGAAGGAATAGAGGTCGATGTCGGGTGAGGTGATGCCGTTGGCGGCGAGATCCTTGTAGGCCTTGTCGAGTGCCGCGCCGACGCTGAGGAAGCCCAGGGCCGGGTGGATGGCAATGGCGTAGCCAAGTTCCTTCAGCCGGTCGGCGGACAGGAGCGGCGTGCGGCCGCCATTGACCATGTTCGCAAAGAGCGGCGCATCAATGCGCTCGGACACTGTCTGCATCTCGGCTTCCGATTCGGGGGACTCGATGAAAACAACGTCAGCGCCGGCTTTGCGGTAGGCCTCTCCGCGCCGAATGGCTTCATCAAGGCCCAGTCCGGTGCGCGAATCCGTACGCGCGATGATCAGGAAGTCGCGGCTTGAACGGCTGTCGCTGGCGACGCGGATCTTGCG
This sequence comes from Parahoeflea alexandrii, assembly GCF_024105735.1. Lineage (GTDB taxonomy): Bacteria > Pseudomonadota > Alphaproteobacteria > Rhizobiales > Rhizobiaceae > Hoeflea > Hoeflea alexandrii. Next base: position 14,826 of record NZ_JAAAML010000006.1, read on the forward strand.
CACCATATCCTCGATCGGGATGACGCGGCGATTTGGCGTGTGGCCGCACTTCTTCGGAAACTCTTGGTCTTCGATCTGTATCGCGGTGACGCCGGCGGCTTCATAGCCGCGAATGGTATGCTGGACATTGAGCAGGCCGCCATAGCCTGTATCCGCGTCGGCTATGACGGGAGTGTTGGTCATCTTGACGATCTGGCCGATGCGCTCGATCATGTCCCGGTAGGTGGCGATCCCGGCATCGGGAAGGCCCAGATATGAGGCGACGGTGCCGTAGCCGGTCACATAGAGGGCCTTGAAGCCCGCGCGGTCTGCAATCAGCGCAGAGATCAGATCGAAGACGCCGGGGGCGAGGATGAAGTCCTTGGCCTCGATAGCCTGACGGAGGCGGGGGTCTGCCATGAGTTTTCCTTCCTTGTGAAGTGGTCTTTTGTTTTGATGTGATCAGAATTCGGCAAGCAGTTTGCCAAATTCCGTGAAACGATCGTCAACTCCGGCAGCCCTGAGCATGGCCCAGAAGGTCGCCTGGTTTGAGGTGACAACAGGGACCCCGAACTCGCGTTCGAGCTGCGCTATCAGCGGCAGGGTGGGGAAGTCGGTGCAGGTGATCAGGATTGCATCGCTGCCCGGCACGAAGGCTGCGCGAACATGGTCCGCCACCTTCTCAAGCGGGGTTTCGGCAATTCGGACATATTCTGACGGTCCGCCGGCGCCGATGCCGAGGCCGATGAGCCTTTGGACCGTAAAGCCGTTTTCCTCCAGGAACGCGGTTTCATGCTCGTTGAGCCTGTCGTGATAAGGCGTGGCGACCGAAAGCCGAACCGCGCCCAAGACCTTCAAGGCATGGATGATGGCCGCGGATGTCGTAACTGCGGTGACGCCCATGTTGTCTGTCAGTGTTTCAGGCAGTGACTCCACCGGATTGATCATCGATCCAGCGGTACAGGCATAAGCGACGGCATCAACCCGGGCGGGTTTGAGCATGCCGAAGACGCTTTCGAGATCGCGCATCAGACCTGCCTTGCCTTCCGCACTCGTGGTGTCGGGATGAAGCGGCATGCGATGGGTGTGGAAGGTCACGCCTGGCGGCATCATTTGCGACCACTCAGCCTCGTTGACCGTGTTGGTCGGCGGTGTGATCAGGCCGAGCTTTGCCCTGGAACTGTAGGCCGACTTGTGCCGTTCAAGCATGGATGGATCCTCTTGTGTGTACCAATAGCACTTCAATCGGCTTAATTGTCCATACAATATGACGTAATCGCGCTTCTGTCCCCACCTTCATGCTTTTGGAGCGGTGTCCCGCCGGCCCTAATTGTTGTAACTGGTCAGTCGAGCGACTGCTTTGCATGACAGAGAAACCGGGACGACCCTTATGGCGGCAAGAGAGGACAGTCTGTTGAACGAGGGCCTGCCGCGCTATGCGCAGATCCAGAAGAGCCTTGAGCAGCGGCTGATTGACGGGATTTACCCGATCGGCAGCCTTATGCCGTCGGAGCAGGAGCTGTCCCAGGAGTTCAACAGCAGCCGCACAACGATCCGCGAGGCGTTGCGCTACCTGCGGGAACGCGGCTATGTCGAGCGGCGGCAGGGTGTGGGCACCAGGGTGATATCCGACACCACCCGTTCGACATTCTTCCAGTCGTTCAGCTCGCTCGACGAACTGTTCCAGGTGGCGATCGAGACCTATTACGTGGTGTTGGGTGTCGAGACGGTCGTGCTCGAACAGGAGCTTGCCGAGATGGTTGGCGGGCTCGCCGGCGAGGAATGGATCCTGATCAACGGCGTGCGCTGGACCGAGGCGGGCGGCAAGCCGATCTGCTATGTGCAAAGCTACGTTCCCAAGCGCTTCGAACATGTGGTCGAACAGTTTCCGGGGCATCAGGGCCCGTTTTTCGAACTTCTTGAGCGCCATGCCGAAGGTTCGATCCAGGAGGTTGTTCAGGAAATCCGGGCGCTTCCGATGCCTCAGGATTTCAGCCGCCAGCTGGGTCTGAAGCCAGGTTCCTGGTCGATGCAGCTGCTGCGGCGCTATGTCAGCGAGGGCGGTGTGCTGATAGCCTCGTTCAACTGGCATCCGGCGGACCAGATGACCTATGTCATGCGCATCCATCGCAGCCGGGAGCAACCGGCGGACTGAAGTGCCGAGAGCCATCGCCATCACTGAACGAAGCCAGGAACATAGCCAGCGTTCATTGCCTCGATGCGCATGGCGGAGAAATGGCGAAGATGCGCCGGGATGAGCAGATCGCCGGTTCCGGCCACCCGGTCGAACAGATCTTGCCTGGTGGTGATTGCCGTTGCCGGATCACTGCAGAAGCGGCTGACCCAATCGGGATGGAAAACCTGGACCGGGCTGTGAACAGCGTCGGCGCAGAAGAAGGCCTTTCGCGATCCATGGCACATGCACAGTCCAAGTTGGCCGGGCGTGTGGCCGGGCAGCGCCATGAGGGACAGTCCGGTGGCGATTTCGAAGCCGTCATTGACTAATTCAGCCAGGCCCGCCTCGATGACCGGCATGACGCTGTCGCTGAAGCATCCGTGATTGTGAACGCCGGGTGAGGCCTCTTCCTCGGCTTGCCAATGGGCGAACTCGGTACGGCCGATCAGGTAGCGGGCATTGGGGAAAGTCGGCACCCAGCGGCCATCGACCAGCTTGGTGTTCCAGCCGACATGGTCGGTGTGCAGATGTGTGCACATCACGATATCGATGTCTTCGGGACGAAGCCCGGCCCTTGCCAGACGCTCGAGATAGCGGGTCGAGGCCCGCTGATGCCAGTCAGGCCGCCGCGGTCTTGGTTTGTGTTCGCCGATGCAGGTGTCGATCAGAATTGTCCGGCCGCCGATGCGGAGCAGATGGCTGTGCACTCCGAGCAGGATCTGCCCGTTATCGAAGTCAACATGATGAGGCGCAAGCGCCTGGCGGTGCGGCTCAAGGCTTTCGACCGCGCGATCAGGAAACAGAAGGTCGATCGGCAACGCGAACGGGTCAAGGTCCGAGATGGTTTCGATGGTGGCAGTGCCGAAGTTCATCATGGCAGGGGCCGTTCACATGATCGCGGGCTTGGGCACGGACGGCACGCGGCTGGCACCGGCTGCCTCGCTCGGTGCCAGGCTTTCGTCCCACAGACGTGCGATGTAGCGTCCGCCGGTCATGCCGTTGGACTGGTCGTCCACCAGCCACAGGATTGCGCGGCGCATGATGTCTGCCGGCAGAAGATTGCCGTCGGCACCTTTCTTGTCGGGGCTGGGTGGAAGCAGATCGGTGTCTGCGGCCCCGCCGGGAAGGTAGACGTTGACATCGACGCCGGTGCCGGCGAGATCCTGCGCCCAGACGCGGGACATGGCCTCAACCGCAGCCTTGCTCGGCCCGTAGGGCGAGTAGCCCTGACGGACCATGGTCTGGTCGCTGGTGGAGATGTTGATCACCTTGCCGAAGCCGCGTGAAACCATGCCCGGTACCAGGACGCGGGCCATGTTGAAGACGCCGTTGACATTGGTGTCGATGATCTCCTTCCAGGCCTCAGGTTCGGTTTCCCAGAAGCGGGTGGGCTTTGTGTTGAAAGTTTCGCTGACACGCCGCATTCCAAGGCCAGCATTGTTGATGAGCACATCGATGGGGCCAATGGCGTCGAGTGCAGCAGTGGCTGCAGCCTCGCATTGGGCGTAGTCGGCCACATCGGCTGCAATGGCGACGGCCCGTCCAGCGCCCAGACGGTTGGCTTCTGCCACCGTGTCGTCAAGTGCTCCCCCGGGGCGTGAACCGACCACCGCGACCGCGGCGCCCACGCCGGCCAGAGCCAGAACCATTTCCCGCCCCAGGCCGCGGGAGCCGCCGGTGACCATGACAGTTCGTCCGGTAATCGAGGGATAGGCCGCGGACAAGGCACTCATTCTCCTGCCATGCCCATGCGCGGCATCTTGCGCGGCTCGCGGGCGATGATGGTGGTTTTCATCTCGGTGAACATTGCCTGTGAGCCCTTGGCGCCCTCGCGTCCAAGGCCGGATTGCTTGTAGCCGCCAAAACCGGTTCGCAGATCGCGCACGATCGGCGTGTTGACGAGAACCGTTCCGGTCCGCAAAGCCGATGCGACGCGCATCGAGCGGTTGAGGTCTTCGGTCCAGACATAGCCGACGAGACCGAATTCGCTGTCATTGGCCCTGGCGACCACCTCGTCTTCCTCGTCAAATATCTGCAAAGCGGCGAAGGGGCCGAAGATCTCTTCCTGGCAGATGGCCAGTTCGTTGGTGGGAGCCAGCATCGCGGTCGGTTCGAAAAAGTAACCGGTGTTGAGGCTGGCGCAGCGGTGACCGCCCGCAAGCAAAGTTGCGCCTTCGCCGAGGCCGCTTCCCGCATAGCGTTCCATCCGCTCGCGCTGGGCCTGGTTGATCATCGGGCCGATCTCGGTTCCATCGGCCGCCGGATCATCGATCTTCAGCGCCTTGATGCGGCGCGTGAAGCTGTCGATGAACCGATCCGAGATCTTGCGGTCAATGAAGATGCGGCTGCCGGCGAGACACATCTGGCCATTGTTCATGAATGAGCTGAGCAGGGCGGCATCTACCGCCTTGTCAAAATCGGCATCCGCGAAAACAATATTGGCCGACTTGCCGCCGAGTTCCATGGCGGAGCCCTTGATGCCCTTGGCCAGCGATCCGAGGATTGCGGCACCGGTGACGGTGCCGCCGGTGAAGGAGACCATGTCGATTCCGGGATGGGAGACCAGCGAGGTGCCGGTCACGTGACCGCGGCCGTTGACGAGGTTCATGACCCCTTCGGGCAGCACGCCTTCAATGATCTCGAACAGCCGGGTAACGGTCAGCGGCGTCAATTCGGAGGGCTTGACCACGCATGTGTTGCCGAAGGCCAGAGCCCCGGCGATCTTCATGGCCGTCAGCCCCAGTGGCATGTTCCAGGGACCTATCAGTGCGCAGACCCCGATTGGCTCGTAAGTAACCAGGCTCATCAGTCCCGGCTCCTGTGTGAACACCTCGCCGCCGGACTGGTTGATGTACTCGCCAAAGAAGCGGAAATTATAGGCCGCGCGCGGGATATGCATGTTGCGCGTCTGGGAAAGCGGTATGCCCGTGTTGATGGTCTCGAGCATGGCGAGTTCGTCGGCATTGGCGAGGATTGCGTCATGGATCCTGGTAAGGGCTGCCTGACGTTCAGCGACGGTGGCTGCTCCCCATGGTCCCTTGTCAAAGGCGTGTCTTGCGGCCTCGACAGCCGCGTCGACTTCATCTGCGGAGGATTCGAGCAGGGTTGCGACCCTGATTTCCGTTGTCGGATCGATGACGGCTATCTCTTCCGCGCCGGCGGGGCTGGTAAACCCGCCCGACACATAACCACTCAAGCGTTTGGGTTGTTGGTTCAGTTCTTCGCGAAGGCTCGACATTGGGTGATCCTCGAAACGGTCATTTCGGCGCGCGAGACGCGTCGCGCAGCCTGGGTTTGGTGGAGAGGATATGGCCGGACAGGGTTGCTGCCGCCCATTCGCTGTTGCGGGCGGTCAGGGCCGCAAGGATATCCCGGTGCTGCCAGTTGGACCGCACGACATCGACACGCTGGTCCATGACGAACTGCTTGACCAGGATGAGCGGCAATGCGGCGGCCGGAGCGGTCAGCCGTTTGAGCTGTGCCGAGCGGGCGGCATCAACGATGACGGAATGGAACTCGGTGTTAAGCGCCAGAAAGCGCTCGACCACGCCGCTGCCGCCCGGATCCGTCTCGAGTTCCGCCATCGCGTCAATGAGATGTTGCAACCGGCCGAGTTCCGCGGCGGTGATCTTCTGCGCCGCGATGGAGGCCGCGTAGCTCTCGTGCTGGGCACGAATGTCGAAGATGATCGACACTTCCTCGGGCGAGAAGTCGGTGACAAAGCGATGGCGGTTGTTGACGGTCGCGAGACCTTCACTGACCAGGCGGCGCAAGGCTTCGCGCACCGGAGTCCTGCTGGTGCCGGTCATTGACGCCAGCATCTCCTCGGGAAGGTGGTCACCCGGCTTCAGCTTGCCACTGAGTATCGCGTGGCGGATACCCTTGTAGGCTTTTTCTGCGGGACGTTGGGTGTCCAGATCGTCAGTCAGCAGTGTGACCTGCTCCATGCTGTTCGGGATGTCCTCACCGGCAAAGTCCGTCATCGTCAGTCAACCTCGATATGGCTCGCATGGTTCTGCATGTACCAGGCGGCAATTTCCTCACGCGTGGCAAACCATACATCGTCAAATTGCTTGGCGTAGCGGATAAAATCGCGCAATGCGCGAATCCGGTAAGGCTGGCCGATAACGTGGGGGTGCAGGCCGACATTCATGAACTTGCCGGTGGTTTCGCTTTCCGCATAGAGCCAGTCGAACTGCTCCTTGAACATCTGCAGCCCGCCTTCGGCCCCGAGACCCTGCCTGAGGAAGCTGAAGTCGTTGACCTCCGAGGTGTAGGAGACCGAGACCATGGGCTTGCCGCTGCGCGTCTTGACCATGTAGGGCTGGTCATCGTTGAGCAGGTCGCAGATGAAGAAAAGGCCTTCTTCCGCCAGGATGTCGATGGTGTTGAGGGTGGAGCGCAGCGAGCTGGACAGCCATCCCTTGGCCTTGTAGCCGCAGAACTCCTCATAGACCTTCAGCGTGGCGCGTATGACTTCACGCTCGGCGTCTTCGTCGAACATGTTGTCGGTGAGGAGTTCGCTCTGGACGTAGTTGTGCGCGACGATTTCCCAGTTCCGGTCCAGAGCCGCCTGCACAACCTGCGGCCGCTCGAGCGCCATCTTGGCATTGATGGTGCAACTCGAAGGCACGCCCTCGGCGTCGAAGATGTCGAACATGCGCCAGACGCCGACGCGCTGCCCGTATTCGCGCCAGGTGTAGTTGGCATTGTCGTAGACATTGCCCGGCAGGTCGCCACCGACGATGCTGGGTCCACCCGGGTAATAGGGCTTCGGCGTGTCACGCACCGGATCCCAGTACTCGAAATTGGTGGTCAGAATGATGGCCAGCCGTTTGCCGTTCGGCCACTTCAGAGGCTTGCGTTCGCTGATCGGCACAAAATCGTAGTGCATGAAATCCCCCCTGCAGGTTTCAGTGATGCGACAGGAGCGAGCCCCAGCCATGGACCTTGTCGTCAATGCCGTTCTGGCGCAGTGCGTACCAGTAGGTCGCTGTGTTGATGGCAATGACCGGCTTGTCGAGCCAAAACTCGGCAATCCCGGCTACCCGAGCCATGGCCAGATTGGTTCCGACCTGGACGATTGCCTCGACGCTGTCGTCGTTGACCTCGTTGATGCTGTCGCGCAGTTCCTTCTCGCTGACATGTGCGATCTGCATCGGGCTCGGGCATTTGAGCCCCTTGAGATGCACCACCTCGTAGCCGCAGTCAGTGAAGAACTTGATCACCTGCTTGTCGCCCACCGGCATATAGGGCGTGACCACGCCGATGCGCTTGATGTCGCCGTACTTCGCCAGCGCCGCCTGGCAGGCGTCGGAACCCATGGTCACCTTGACGCCGGCGCGGTCCTCGACACGTTTCTGCAACTGGGCGGAGCCGTCAAGCCCGTCCCAGAAGGTCTCGGCCGACATGCCCATGACCAGATGTTCGGGACTGCAGGTCATCACCGAATCGATGGAGTCCATGATCGCGGCCCGAATGTTGTCGATGAGCGCCAGGAAATCGTCGTCACTCTTGACCGGATCATCCGGAATGGTGATGCGCGAAAAATGATTGGTCACGCCGACCGGTCGCATGGAGTCGAATTCCGGCTGCACGGAGGTGTTTGTGGACGGTGCGATGACGCCAAATTTGCGCCGGTAACCGAGACTGTCGACCATTCTTGAATGTCCTTTCCAAAACAAGAGAGTGTTTGCGGCGCGCCTCAGGCGACCTCCTCCAGATCGCGGAGCGACTGGATCATCGAGGAGCGCATCAGGTAATCCTTGTGGGCGACGGGGTCATCGACGATGCGGCGCAGTTCGTCGTGGTAGGCAGCCCTTGCGGCCGGATCGTTTTCCGCCATCATCTTGCGGTTGCGCAGCGACTGTTCCTGCACTGTCTCGATCGCCACCTTGCGGCGTTGGCGGTTGTAACGGGCGGTAATCTCGATCGGCTCTCTTCCATTCCAGACATCTACAAGCTTGTCACAGAGATTGACGGCATCATGAATGCCGCCATTCATGCCCATGCCGCCGAGCGGGTTGTTCAGATGTGCGGAATCACCCGCCAGGAAGACTCGTCCTGCAACATAGTCGGAGGCAACGCGCTGGTGCACGCGGTAGGCGGTGGAGTGGACGAGGTCGTAAGGTCCGGATTTGGGGCAAAGCGCCTGCAGCCGGCGTTCCATGGCTTCGGGCGCCTTGATCTGCTCTTCGGTCTGGTTCGGATCGGTCGGCAGCAAGACGCGCCAGAGCGAAGGCGTGCGCAGCAGCACGGCCCATTCGCTGGGGTCTGTCAGATAGGCGATGGGCGCCAGATCCGGGATGGCTTCAACAAAGTCGAACGTGGTCGACATTGACAGGAAAATTTCCGGGATGGTCAGACCGTCAAAGGAGATCCCCAGCGTCTTGCGGATGGCGCTGTGGGCCCCATCGCAGGCAATCAGAAAGGAGCCTGACAAATCCTGCCGGCTTGCATCGGCATGCTCGACGGTCAGCGTGACACTGTCGTCATCCTGCCGAACACCTTTCGCGCTCGCGCCGTAGATCAGCTCTATCTGGCTGTCAGCCTCGATCAGGTCACGCAGTTCCTCTGACAGCTTCCACTGTTCGCATTGCAGGCGATAGGGGTGATTGGTCTCTCCTGCGAGCAGCCCAAGGTCGAATGTGGCGATCACCCCTTCAGCCCGGTCCCGAAACTGCCATGTCGGGCAGACCAGACCCCTCTCGACCAGTTTGCGGCTGACGTCGAAGCGGTCGAGCATGTCGAGCGTGGGCGGATGGAAGGTGGAGGCGCGAAGATCGCGAGGCAGCTCCCGACTTGTCTCTACAACTGTAACCGGAATTCCGGCTTGAGACAGACAACATGCCGAGACAAGGCCCACCGGGCCCGCTCCAACGATCAATACACGGTCTTTTTCCGCCTTCATTGTCAGTTTTTCTCCGTCAATGTTCCGCTTGACAAGGCTCAAGTGCTAAATCATTGTGTACAACATGTCACGACATTTAAAGCAGAAAAAGCGAAATGCCATGATTATCCGCCGCGAGGTATTTCTGTTCCGCATGGTGCAGTGCGGGATTCGATGATTGCGAGCGGATGCGCAGGGATTGCGCAAAATCGATAATAAGCAAGCGCCAAAGGCGCAAAAAAAGAGGGAACTGGCGTGTTTAAGCTTTTTGAATTGGGGTGTGATCCCGCTTTTCTCATCATCTGAATCCGGTGGGCTCAAGGCGACAGGCCGTCATTCGATGGGCTGTTGGTTTGGTTCGGGAGACCGAGTGCCTTGATCCCGTTTGTATACAAAAACGAGAGAAAAGCTCATGTTGTTATTGCAGCAATTGCTGAACGGGGTCATGCTCGGAAGCGTCTATGTCACGGTGGCCGTGGCCTTCACGTTGACCATCGGCGTGCTGAATTTTCTGAATTTCACCATCCCCACCCTGTTCATGTTGGCTGGAATGATCGGATGGGCGCTTGCCTATTGGGGTCTTCCCTTCGAAATGTCGGGTCCGTTGCCCTGGCCTATGGCGCTGGCTGTCGGGATCGTGGTGTCAATCGTGGCGTCGCTGATCGTCGAGCGGTTTACCTTCCGGTACCTGAAGACCCGGTATGGTGATTCAACCGAGCATGCCATTCCGCTGGTTTCGTCACTGGGCTTCCTGCTGGTGCTCGAGAACCTCGTCCGGATCGGCTACGGCACCGACGCGCAACGCTTCCCCGGGCCCGGCGCTGACTTGACCATGAACATAGGCGGCATTTTCGTTCGGATCCCGCAAGTGGTCAGCCTGTTTCTCGTGATCCTGATCGTGATCGGGTTGACTTGGCTTCTCAAGCACAGCCGGATCGGGCGTGGCTTGCGCGCCATCGCGGAAAACCCGGATGCGGCCAATATTCTCGGAGTCGATACCAAGCGTGTGGTCCCCATCGTCTTCATGCTCACCGGGCTGCTGTGCGGGCTCGCCGGTGCGCTTTTTGCGGTTAATTACGGCGAGGTTTCACCGCAGATGGGCGAAGATATCGGCACCAAGGCCATTGCCGGCATGGTTGTCGGCGGCCTCGGCTCGATCTGGGGCGCGGTTCTCGGCGGTCTCATCGTCGGATTGATCGAGATGCTGACAATTCACTTCTTTGGCGCCGACACGGTTCAGGTTGCTGTCTGGGGGCTGCTGCTGCTGACGCTGTTCGTGCGCCCGCAAGGCCTGTTTGGCCATAATTCCATCGGAAAGGGGAAGCTCTGAAGATGAGCGGTTACTGGGCAGGCATACTTACGATCCTGGCGATCAACATCATCTTCGCCTACGGCATCTTTCTTCCGGTCGCGACAGGCCAACTCAACCTGGGCGGTGCGGGCTTTCAAGCAATCGGCGCCTATGGTGCGGCCTTTCTGTCGGCCTCCTTCGGGCTGCCGGTGCCGGTGACAATCGGCGTCGGAATGGCGATTGCCGGAATAACAGGCTTCGTGATCGCATTTCCGCTGTTGAGAACCCGCGGGGTCTACCTGGTTCTGGCAACATTTGCCTTTGCAGAGGTCGTCGGCGGGCTCATTCTCAATTCCGATACATTCGGCGGGGCAATGGGACTGTCGGTTCCGGCATTCATTGACTGGCATGTCCCGGTGACCGCGGCTGTCGTGGTCACGCTGTTCGTCTTCTACCTGATGTCGACCCGTTTTGGCCTGACCATGCGCGCGGCGCATGATGACGAGGTTGTCACCGACCTGATGGGCGTGAATGTCCGCAGTATTCAGGTTGCCGCCTTTGCCATCGGCGGCGCATTGGCCGGACTTGCCGGTGGGCTGTACGCGCATTCGTTCAATTTCGTCGAGATCCAGAGCTTCAACGCGCTGGTCTCGATTTATGTGCTGCTTTACGTGCTGCTTGGCGGGACCCAGACCGCATGGGGCCCGTTGGCGGGCGCCACGTTCTTCACCATGCTGCCCGAAGCGCTCCGGACGGTCCTGCCGGCGCTTAAAAGTGGGATCTATTCGCTGGCCGGGGTTGAGGGCGCGGTACCGGCGCCGGACGATTCCTGGCGGTTTGTCATTCTCGGAGCGTTGACGATTGCCATGATGGTTTTCCGTCCGGAAGGGCTGATTACCCGCACCATGATCGAACGTTTCGGTTTCCACCGGTCCAGGGCAGGCAAGGGGGCGCCGGCATGACCGCCTTGATGTCACTCACCAATGTGTCGAAAAATTTCGGTGGATTGGCTGTTATCACCGATGTCAGCTTCGATGTGCCGGCGGGAGCAAGGATGGCGCTGATCGGTCCGAACGGGGCCGGGAAAACGACAATCTTCAATCTGATATCCGGCGTTTACCAGCCATCGGCCGGTGAAATACGGCTGGAGGGCCAGGAGATCTCGGCCATACCCTCGCGCGAGCGTATCGGATTGGGGATCGCTCGCTCGTTTCAGAACATCCGGCTGATGCCGCACCTGTCGGTCCTCGAAAATGTGATGCTCGGCCAGCAGGCGCGCGCCGGTAACCTCGGCAACATGCTGTCGCCCCTGAGACGATCAAGATGGCGCCGGGAAGCCGAGGAGCTGCTCGAACAGATGGGGCTCGACACCTATCCCGGCGAAGTGGTGGCGACTTTGCCCTACGGCATCCGCAAGAAGATCGAGGTGGTGCGCGCCCTCGTGGCCAAGCCGAAGCTTCTCATGCTCGATGAGCCGGCGGCCGGGCTGAACAACACCGAGACCGCCAATCTCAAGGATTTCCTCATGCAGATTGCGGCAACCGGGGTCACGCTGCTTGTTGTCGAGCATGACATGAGCCTTGTCCGCAGTCTCTGCGACCATGCGGTGGTGCTCAATTTCGGAGAGAAGATCTACGACGGCCCCACTGCCGAGGTTCAGAAGGATCCGGATGTGCTTGAAGCCTATCTCGGGACCCGGCACGCAGGCAAGGAGACGACCGATGTTGCTTGACGTGAAGGGACTGGATGTCCGCTACGGCCGTACACATGCGGTCAAGGGTGTCGATCTGAATGTTGCCGAGGGCGAAATCGTCACCGTTCTGGGCGCCAATGGCGCCGGCAAGACTTCACTGTTGCGGGCATTGCAGGGCGCTGTTCGTCCGGCATCCGGTACCATCAGTCTTGATGGAAAGGAGCTGTCGGCCGCCAGTCCAGCCGCGCGGGTCGCTTCGGGCATGATGCTGGTGCCCGAAGGCCGCCAGATCTTCGTCTCCATGACCGTGCACGAAAACCTGCAGATGGGCGTCTATCTGCGCTCGGACGGAGACGTCGCCCGCGATCTCGAGGCTGTCTACGACCGGTTTCCCAATCTCGCGGAACGCAGGGACATGAAAGCCAGCGTGTTGTCGGGCGGTGAGCAGCAGATGCTTGCCATCGGTCGGGCGCTGGTCGGCAGGCCACGCCTGATCATGCTCGATGAACCATCGCTCGGGTTGTCGCCGCTGTTCGTGTCACGACTGTTCGACCTGATCGTCGAGCTCAACAAGAGCGGTATCAGCATTCTGCTGGTCGAGCAGAACACGACGATGGCACTCGACGTTGCCACCCGGGGGTATGTCCTCGAACTGGGCAGGGTGGTCATCGAGGACAGTGCTGCGGCGCTGTCGACCAACACCGCTCTCACCGAGGCCTATCTCGGCGGCGGAAACGAGACTTCGGCGCTCACTACCACGGGAGCACAGGCGTGACGCCGGACGGTACTGAAACAGTAATGGAACTTTTAACAAAGGGAGACTTTTCATGAACGTCAAATCAATCCTGGCAGCGGGGGCGCTGGCGCTTCTCGCGAGCACTGCCTGGGCGGCCGATACCATCAAGATCGGCAACATCGTTGTCACGGCCGGCTTTCTCAAGAGCGTCGGCGAGCCGACGCTTACGGCGGTCGACATCGCCGTGGACGAAATCAATGCTGCCGGCGGTATCAATGGCAAGCCGATCGAGCTTATCCGTTTCGATACCGGCTCTGATCCGAAACAGGCCTCCGTCGGTGCGCGCAAGCTGGCACAAGACGACGAGGTGCTGGCGATCGTCGGGCCGTTCTCGTCAGGCGAATCCGCGGTGGCTCTGAATGACGCCGAGCGCTTGAAAGTGCTGATGATGCCGACCTCCGCGTCTGCCCCCGGCCTCACCGATGGCCGAAAGTATGGCTGGCGCCTGACCGAGGACGAGTTCAAGCAGTTCGGACGACTTCTCAAATCGCTTAAGGCCAACGGCATCAAGTCGGATACTGCGGAGATCGTCTACATCTCGGAAGAAGTCGTTTCCAACGCTGCCGGAACCAAGCTGTATCCGGCGCTGCTGAAGGAAAACGGCATCACGCACGGTGATCCGATCCCGGTTCAGTACAAGAGCTTCGACATGTCGGCCCAGGCGGCGCAGATCCTGGCTTCCAATCCGGATCTGGTCGCCATTGCCGCTCTGCCGGAATCGGCCTCCAAGGTCATCGGTGAATTGCGCCGGCAAGGCTATGAGGGCCGCATCATCGGTTCGCAGATCTTTGCCGACCCCAACGTGGTCGAACTGTTCGGCCCCGAGGGAGAAGGAACCATGGTTGTCGCCGGGTTCTGGAGAGGCTTCAGCCCGGCTTCGGAGGCCTTCAACGAGAAGTTCGTCGCCGAAACCGCAAAGCGCGGTATCAAGAAGGCAGGCGCACACCATTCCGACGCCCAAGCCTATGATACGCTCTTCCTGCTCAAGCAGGTCATGGAAAAAGTTGGCACGACAGGTGATCCTGCAAAGCTCGAAGAAGAGCGTGAAGCGATCGTAGCCGGAATGGAAGGCGTCCGGTTCTCCGGAATCCTTGGCAATGACATCTGTTTCAACGGCCACGACGCGGAGCTTCCGGGCTACATCATCGAGATCAAGAACGGTGAATGGACCAAGTTCGATTCCGCACCTGCCGACAAGTGTGAGTGAATCAATCAGCCTGCGCATTTTTATAGTGCGCAGGCCTTTCGTGCGGACAGCAAGAGAGGCAGTCTGCCTGGACCAGACAAGGGAAACTTGAAATGTTGAAACGTTTGATGATGGCGGTCGCTTTGACCGGGATGCTTTGTGGCGTGGCCGCTGCGCAGACGGTCGGCCTGGCAACGACGAAGGGCGGCGCTACCAACCAGATTGCCAATGCTCTGGCAAAAACCATTTCGGAAAATTCCGATCTCATGGTCAGGCCGCAAATCATGGCAAATACCGCGCAATACCTGCCTCTGGTGGATACCGGCCGTGTTGAGTTCGGCATTGCCAACTTTCCCCAGACCTCCAATGCCATTTCGGGCACCGGCATGTCCGAAGGACAGCCTCATCCCAACCTGCGGATGGTGGGGACGCTCATTCCCTTCAATGCAGGGCTGATGGTCACCAACGAATCCGGAATGGCAACCATGGCGGACATGAAGGGCAAGCGGCTTCCACGATTCCCCGAAGGTTCTCTCGGCGATATCATCATGAAGGCCGCACTGGAAACAGCCGGGCTGACTTATGACGATGTCACCAGCGTACCGATCGCCAATTTCCCGGCCATGTTCCAGGGGATCAAGGACGGTACCACGGATGTCAGTATCGCGACCGCGGGTTCGCAGTCAGCGCTGGATATCGATGCCTCGACGGGCGGTGCCCGGTTTCTCGATTTCAAGGATGGCGATGAGAAGATTCTCGAGAAGAGCCTGCCTGGCGTCTCGCTGAAGAAGGGAACGGACCTGCCGGAGTCTGCGGGTATCACCGACGATACCGTGATCATGTCCTATGACTACACGCTCTTTGCCAATGTCGATGTGGCCGACGAGACCGTCGCCAAGGTGGCCAAGGCACTCTACGAGGGCAAGGAAGGTCTCATGGCGTCCGGCCCGATCTGGAGCGAATTCGATCCCGCACGGCTTGCGAACAACATCTCGCTCGAGTTTCACCCGGGAGCCATCGAGTTCTACAAGAGCGTCGGTATCTGGAACGGCAACTAGAACCAGGCATGCAGCAGCGGGGTGTCCACCAGTCCCGCTGCTGCTGCTGAGGCCCGCGCCTGCCGTCTGTACTGAAAGACAGTGAGGACGGAGGCGAGGCGCAAGGGGTGCCGGGTAATTGGAGACTGGAATGGCAGACGTGCAGACCAAGGCGATGAGGGCTGTCTCTGCGGCCTTTTCATTGTTCGTGCCGGTGGTGGCCGTGTTGTGGGTCATGGCAGTGCCACAGCGGCTTGGCCTGTTGATCTATCCCGAGCAAGTGGTGGTGCTGATGCTCGGTGCGGCGCTGGTCGTGGTGTTTTGCCGCTCGAGCGCTTCGGATTCCGCGGCTTGGCGGCTTCTCAATACCGTGCTTGCCTGCATTGCCGCGATGTTGAGCGTTTATGTCTATATCCGCTTTCCGGTGCTTTCTGAGGCTACCCATCGCTTCCCCACCGAGACGCTGCTGATCGGTATTGGCGTCACGCTGCTGACACTGGAAGCCTTGCGTCGTGTGGTCGGCTGGACGCTCGTCTTCATCTTTGCGATCCTTTTCCTCTATGCCGTTTTCGGCGACTGGGTGCCGGGCGCACTGCAGGGGCGGCCGATGGCTGCAGCGGACGTTTTGCGGTTCATCGGTGCGGACTCCTCCGCGGTCTGGGGGCAGGCTCTGCAGATTGCAGCCTTTGTCGTGGTGATCTTCGTTCTGTTCGGTGGTCTCCTGATGGCCAGCGGCGGCGGCGATTTCTTTACCCAGCTTGCCATGCGTGTCGCAGGCAACGGACCGGGAAACTCTGCCAAGGTGGCGGTGACCGCATCTGCGCTGTTCGGCACGGTTTCCGGCAGCGCCGTCTCGAACGTCATGTCGACGGGCATCATGACCATTCCCCTGATGAAGCGTGCCGGATTCCGTGGCGCCCAGGCAGGCGGTATCGAGGCGGTTTCGTCCACCGGAGGTCAGCTGATGCCGCCGGTGATGGGAGCGGCAGCCTTCCTGATGGCCGAAATCCTGCAGGTCCCCTACAAGACCGTTGCGCTGGCCGCCCTGCTGCCGGCAGTACTCTATTACATCTCGCTGTATTGTCAGATCGATTTCATCTCGCGCAGGGATAACATCGCTTCGCTCAAGGATATTCAGCGCAACACCTTTGCGACGGTGGTCAAGGATGGCTGGTTGGCCATCGTCGCCTTTACCGTGCTGCTGAGCTGCATCTTCTACTGGAACATGCGGGCCGAAGTGGCGGCAGTCTGGGCGATCGCGGCCCTGGTGGCTGGCGGGCTTGTTCTCGGTCTCACCCGTCGAAGCACGCAGGGCATGACGCCACGCCAGGTCCTCACGGCGGTGATCGATACAGGTCGAAACACCTGCGATGTGCTGCTGATCACCGCTGTTGCCGGGATGATCATCGGCTTGCTTTCGACCACGGGCTTCGGTTTTGCGCTGTCGCTCTACCTGCTTGATTTCGGTGGCCGCAGCATGTTTGGGCTCTTGCTGCTGACCGCCGCGATCAGCATTGTTCTCGGGCTGGGGCTACCCACCACCGGGGTTTACCTTTTGCTCGCCTCCCTAGCCGCACCGTCCCTGGTGGAACTCGGTATCGAGCCCATCGCCGCGCACATGTTCGTGCTTTACTACGGCATTTTGTCGATGATCACGCCGCCGATCGCGCTGGCGAGTTTTGCTGCAGCAAGCCTGTCCGGGGCTACCAAGAGTGCCACCGAGCTTGAAGCCTTCCGGTTTGGCTGGATCGCCTATTTCCTGCCGTTCCTGTTCATCTACAAGCCGGGACTGCTGCTTGTCGGGTCCTGGTTCCATATCAGCTACGTGTTCGCCAGTTCGCTGATGGCGCTGGTGCTGGTGACCGGCGGGCTGGTCGGGCATGCGCTGCGTCCGCTGAACCCTCTCGTGCGGCTGCTCTGGGCCGTGGTGGGACTGCTGGTGATCATGCCCCTGGCCGAGTTTGGCGGACACACGCTGGAATATGCAGTCAGCGCATTGGGGGCGGTGTTGCTGGTGCTGTCGCTGGTCCTGAGCCCGAAGCCTGATCCGGTGAAAGCCTAGTCGTCCGACACAGTCTGACCTATTCGGCGGTCCAGCCACCATCGACGAGAATGGAAGAGCCGGTCATGAGGCCGGAGGCATCGCTTGCAAGCAGGATCAATGCACCGGCCAGATCTTCGACCTTCCCCAGCCGCCTGAGCTTGATCTTGGAGAGCACCGATGACCTGAAATTCTCGTCTTCCAGAAAAGGAGCCGTCATTGGTGTCTCGATGAAGGTCGGTGCGATTGCGTTGACCCGGATGCCAAGTGGAGCCAGCTCAACGGCCATCGATCTGGTCATGCCCTCAAGCGCAAACTTGGTGGTGCAGTAGATGGTCCGGTTTGCTGCGCCGACGTGCCCCATCTGGGAAGAGATGTTGATGATCGAGCCTCGACGCTCCAAGGCGATGAGACGGCGGACAACGGCCTGTGCGACGAAAAACGCGGCCTTGACGTTGAGATCGTTGACGCGGTCGAACCTCTCTGGTTCCACCTCGACAAAGGGCCCGGGGCTGTTGGTGCCTGCGTTGTTGACGAGAATGTCAAAAGCGGGCGCGTCACCGACTGCCCGCCGTACTGCCTCCACGTCCATGACGTCGAGAACGAGGGGCTCGGCCTGCCCACCGTCCTCGATGATGGTCTGGGCAGCGTTCTCGATTTCGCCTCTGCTGCGCGCCACAAGCGTGACATGCGCACCATAGGCAGCCAGCGCGCGGGCGGCGAGAAGGCCTATGCCGCGTCCGGCCCCTGTGACCAGCGCCCGTTTTCCGTCAAGTCTGAACAGTCCGGCCAGAGTATCCACGGTTCACTCCGCGGCAGTTGCATAGGGAACGTTCTTGCCGCCGTAGCGGCGGACGCGGATATTGGCCTGCTCTGCATGGCCGGCAAACCCTTCGAGCATGCAAAGCCGTGAGCAGTATTCGCCGATCATCGCCGATGCCTCATCGGTCAGAACGCGCTGATAGGTAACCGTCTTGAGGAATTTCCCGACCCAGAGGCCGCCAGTGTAGCGCGCCGTCTTCTTGGTCGGAAGCGTGTGATTGGTGCCGATGACCTTGTCGCCGAAAGCCACGTTGGTTCTGGCGCCAAGGAAGAGCGCGCCATAATTGGTCATGTTGTCGAGGAAGTAATCCGGATCCCTGGTCATCACCTGGACATGTTCGGAGGCGATCTCGTCGGCGATCCTGACCATTTCCGCATCGTCCTCGCAGACGATGACGGCGCCGTATTCGTCCCATGCCCGACGGGCGATATCCGCCGTCGGAAGAATGCCGAGCAGCCGTTCGACTTCCGCCATCGTGTCCCGGGCCAGCTTTTCCGAAGTGGTCAGAAGCATTGCCGGCGAGTTCGGACCATGCTCGGCCTGGCCAAGAAGATCGGTAGCACAGATCTCACCGTCCACCGTCTCGTCGGCTATCACCAGAGTTTCCGTCGGTCCTGCAAAGAGATCGATGCCGACACGTCCGTAGAGTTGGCGCTTGGCCTCCGCCACGAAGGCGTTGCCAGGGCCGACCAGCATATCCACCGGCGCAACCTGTTCGGTTCCCAGCGCCATGGCGCCAACGGCCTGAATGCCACCGAGGCAATGGATTTCGTCGGCTCCGGCAAGGTGCTGGGCGGCCACGATCGCCGGTGCAGGCTTGCCGTTGAAGGGTGGTGCGCAGGTGACGATCCGGGGTACGCCGGCGACCTTGGCCGTGACAACAGACATATGGGCGGATGCCAGCAGCGGGTACTTGCCGCCCGGTACGTAGCAGCCGACCGAATTCATCGGAATGTTCTTGTGGCCGAGCACAACACCGGGGAGGGTTTCGACCTCGATGTCGCGAAGGGCGGCACGCTGATGTTCGGCAAAATTGCGCACCTGTTCCTGGGCAAACTTGATGTCATCGATGTTGCGCTGCGAAAGTTGGCCCAGGCACTCCTGGATCTCGCTGTCGCTCAACCGGTAGTCATCGCGATCGAGGCCATCGAACTTGACCGACATCTCTCGCACGGCTGCCTGGCCGCGGCTGGCGATGTCCGCAAGCGCGCTTTCCACCGTTGCCCTGACCCTGTTGTCCTCATCGGCGATTGCTTCGGCCTGCTTGCCTTGCTTGAGGTATCTCATCGTCAAATCTCCATTCAAAAACGGGTGGGTTCAGGCCAACGGATCGGCTGTATCCTGCTTCATCCGTCGAAGCGCGAGAATGCGGCTGTCACGCCAGGCCTGACGCTCGGCGATCATTTCAGCGGGGATACGGCTCTCCAGCCGTGAGTGGGCTTCGGCAATCTGTTGCTGCGTCCAGTCGTAGTCCGTGCGGGCTGAATTGCCGAGATGTTTCATCATCGGGCCGAGCCGGTCGACAAAGCCCTGCAAGCCATCCGGTGCATTGAGGTGAGCGACTTCGAAGGGCCCCAGGGAGGCCCATCGCAGGGCCAGGCCATCGGTGAGAACCGCATCGATGTCTTCCGGCGTGCAGAAGCCCTCGCCGACCAGGTGAAGGGCTTCCGCCACCAGAGTGAACTGCAGGCGGTTGAGGATGAAGCCGTCGATCTCCTTGTTGAGCACGATCGGCCGCATCCCGGCCTCGGTCATCAGCAGCCGGGTACGTTCGATCGTCTCGCGGCTGGTGCTGCCGGTGCCGCAGAGTTCAACCAGCGGGATCAGCGACGGCGGATTGACCGGGTGAACCACCAGCGCCCGTTCCGGGTTGGCGATATGGCCCAGAAACTCGGAGCCGGGAATGGCGGAGGTGGAGGAGGCGAGGATGGCGTCGGCTGGGGCATGAGTGGCCACCTCGGTGAAGACCTGCCGCTTGGTGTCGGCATCTTCGCGCACGCTCTCCTGCACATAGACCGCATCCTTGACAGCTTCCGCAATCGAACCGACTGGAGTGATCCGATCGAGCACTGTCTCGACCGCTTCATCGAGCATGCCGTTGTCGGCAAAGAGCGTCAGTGTTTGCCTCGCGGCGGACAAGGCGCGACCTGCAGCCTCGCCCTCCAGTACATCGTAAAGCCTGACCTCGTGGCCTGCACGGGCGAAGACGACGGCCCATGCCCGCCCGACTGTTCCGGCGCCAATGCAAGCTGCGGTTTTCATCGTGGCTCGTCCTTTGGCTCGCGCGCCCAGCGCCGTTCAAAATCCCAGACCTCATCGAAGCCTATCAACGAGTTGAACTCGGTAAAATCAAACAGCGGCACATCCGGTGAAAGCGAGGTGCCCTCATGCTTCAAGAGATTGAGGACGGCTTCGGCCGCAGCTGCCGCGGCAAGGCCGGTGGCGGCCGGGAAAATCGCCATGCTGTAGCCGATGTCCTGCATCTCCGCCCGCGAGCGTATCGGCGTTTTGCCACCGTCGGCCATGTTGGCCATCATCGGCCTGGATACGCTACGGCAGGCCTCTCGCATTTCCTCCTCGCTTTCCAGCGCTTCCAGAAAAACGACATCGGCTCCCGCCTCGCCATAGGCAAGGCCACGTTTTAGGGCTCCCTCGAAGCCTTCAATCTGCCGGGCGTCAGTGCGTGCAATGATCAGCGTTTCGGGATTGCGACGGGCTTCGGTTGCGACCTTGATCTTCTCGATCATGTCAATTGCCGGCACGACGCGCTTGAATGGCGTGTGACCGCATTTTTTCGGAAATTCCTGATCTTCGATCTGGACTGCCACAACCCCGGCTTCCTCGTAGCCACGTACGGTATGATGCACGTTCAACAAGCCGCCATAACCGGTGTCGGCATCGGCAATGACGCCGGCGTTCGATACGCGGCAAAGCGTGGCCACGCGGTCCAGCATCTGGGTGTAGCTGGCAATCCCGGCGTCCGGCAGGCCTAGCGCGGATGCTCCCATCCAGTAGCCGGAAGCATAGACGAAATCGAAACCGATCTTGTTGCTGACGACTGCGGTGATCATGTCATGAATGCCGGGCGCCAGCACGAACTGTCCGTTTTCAAGGGCAGTCTTCAGGCTCGGTTTGTTCATTGTCGTGTCCTGTTTTGTGAGAGGCGAACCCGGGACTTCACACTGTGAAGAGTGGAATGGGTCGCTCAGCTTGAGCGTGTGTCGGCAAACAGGCGCTCGAGCCGCCCGTCATCGAGAAACAGCCATGGCTGGCTCGAGCGATGGCGCGCCTCGAAGGTTGCAATGTCGTCCGCGTCATCGGCAAGGATGCTGCCTATTTCATCGAGGCCGAGCATAAGTGTGTGACGCCGGTAGGGATCAATTTCGAAACCGATCGTTTCACCGTCCGGCAACTCAACGGTTTGGGCTTCGAGATCGACCGTCAAAGGATTTCCGCCTTCGGCCGCCCGCATGATCCGTTCATGGGTTTCGCCCTGAATGACAAGCGGCAGGGCGCCGTTCTTGAAGCAGTTGGACTGGAAGATCTCGCCGAAGCTCGGCGCGATAACGCAGCGGATGCCAAAATCCGTCAGTGCCCAGACCGCCTGTTCACGGCTGGATCCCGATCCGAAATTGGCGCCCGCGACCAGGATTTCGGCTTTGTCGAAAGGCGGGCTGTTGAGCACGAAATCTGTCTTGATGCCATCCGGACCCTGCCGGCGCTCGTGGAACAGATGCTTGCCGAGGCCGGCCTTGTCGAGCAGCAGCAGGAAGCGGGCGGGAAAAATGACATCGGTATCGACATGGGCCTCGCGCAGCGCAGCGGCCACGCTGGTGATCTTGGTGAATTTCTGCATCAGTTGCTCGATCCCAATTTGCGCACATCAATGAGGTGGCCGGCAATCGCCGCCGCGGCTGCCATTGCCGGGCTCATCAGGTGGGTGCGTCCGCCCTGGCCCTGGCGGCCCTCGAAATTGCGGTTGGAAGTGGATGCGCAGCGTTCCCCGGGCTTGAGGCGATCATCATTGACCGCAACACACATCGAGCAGCCTGAGCCGCGCCATTCGAAACCGGCGTCGGTAAAGACCCGATCGAGGCCTTCGGCTTCGGCCTGCAGACGCACGCCGGCTGATCCGGGAACAGCAATCGCCGTGACCGTCGGGGCAATCCTCCGGCCTTTTATCACTTCCGCTGCGGACCGCATGTCCTCCAGCCGGCCATTGGTGCAGGAGCCGATGAAGACGTGGTCGATGGCGATATCTTCGAGCGGCATGCCCGGTTTGAGATCCATATAGGCGAGGCTGCGCTCGATCTTGGCGCGCTTTGCCGAATCGGTTTCGGTGGCCGGATCGGGGACCCGGTCGGAGACGGGGCTGGTCTCGCCGGGATTGGTCCCCCAGGATACGTGGGGCGCAAGGCCGGATACATCGAGTTCCACCTCGGCATCGAACACCGCGTCCGGGTCGCTCCCAAGATCTCGCCAGTGGGCGACCGCCGCGTCCCAGGCTTCGCCTTCAGGTGAAAGCGGACGTCCCTCCAGGTAGGCGAAGGTCGTCTCGTCGGGCGCAACCATGCCGACGCGGCTGCCAGCCTCGATCGACATGTTGCACAAGGTCATGCGGGCTTCCATGGACAGCGTCGCCATGGCTGGTCCCGTATACTCGATGGCGTAGCCGACGCCGCCGTTGGTGCCGATCCTGGCGATCAGCGCCAGGATGATGTCCTTGACAGAGACGCCGGGTTGCAGAGCGCCATTGAGCGTGACGCGCATGGTCTTCTGCTTGCGCTGTCTGAGGGTCTGTGTCGCGAATACGCATTCACATTCACTCGCGCCGATGCCGAAGGAGATGGTGCCGAAAGCGCCGTGAGTGGAGGTGTGGCTGTCACCGCAGACAAGCGTGGCGCCGGGCAGCGTGAAGCCGAGTTCCGGGCCGATGACATGGACAATGCCGTGCCGGTCATCGGTCATGGATATGTAGTCGATACCGAATTGCTCGCAGTTCTCGATCAGCCTTCCGACCAGGCGGGATGCCAGGCCTTCGGCCAGCGGCATGTTCCTGTTCCGCGTTGGAACGGCGTGGTCCGCCACCGCAATATGGGCCGCGGGACGCACCAATTGGCGGTTTTGTGCGGTTAATCCGGAGAAAGCCTGAGGGCTGGAGATCTCCTGCACCAGATGGCGATCGATGTAGAGCAGCGACGTTCCGTCGTCGTAATCCTTGACGACGTGGCTCTGCCAGACTTTCTCGTAGAGGGTTTTCACTGTCATTGGCGTTTTTCAAGTCCCGAGGCATTGTGGCGATGATGCGGACGACCCGGATCGGTGAGAAAAAATGTCTGCGTCCACCGCATTTTCCTGTTGCGAATGAACGGAAAGGCAATCTATGTTGAAATGAATACGCATGCAATAACCTTTTGGAGTGTGTGCGACACGGGGATCACAAAGCGCATAGAGGAATTGATATGAGACTAGGCGTCGACGTTGGTGGCACGTTCACCGATCTTCTGCTGCATGATGAAAAGACGCAGCGGACCTTTGAGGCCAAAACGCCTTCAACTCCCGAAGACCAGTCCATCGGCGTCGCCGCAGGCGTCAAGTTGATCTGTGAGAAGGCCGGGATTTCGCCGTCCGACATCGAGTTGATCCTGCATGGCACGACAGTCGCGACCAATGCTGTGCTTGAAGGCAAGGGTGCGCGGGTTGGCCTGCTCGTGACCGAAGGATTCGAGTACACGCTGCACCTGGCCAAAGCCTGGACGCCCGGTCCGCTGTTCGGCTGGATCAACATGGAGAAGCCTGATCCGCTGGCGTCACTTGCCGATACGCGCGGCATTCCCGAACGGATGAATGCGCGCGGCGAAGTCGTCCGCGAACTCGATATCGACAAGGCAACCGCGTTGATCGACGATCTCTGCAGCTCCGGGATAGAGGCGCTGACGATTTCCCTGATGCATTCCTACGCCAATGCCGAGCATGAGAGAGCGCTGGGAGCCATCGTGGCGGAACGCTTCCCGGATATTCCGGTGTCGCTCTCCTCCGACATCCTGCCCGAATTCCGCGAATATGACCGGGCCATCACCACGGTGATGAACGACTATGTGCGGCCGATCATGAAGCGTTACCTGTCGCGGATCGAAGACCGGCTCAAGCAGGAAGGCGTCAGCGCGCGGCTGCATATCGTGCGTTCGGACGGCGGATTGATGAGTGCGGCTGCGGCGTCGGAACGGCCGGTGCACACAGTGCTTTCAGGGCCGGCCGGTGGCGTGACCAGCACGGTGATGCTGTCGCGGCGCTCAGGCATTTCCAAGCTTCTGGCCTTCGACATGGGCGGCACATCAACCGATGTGTCGGTGATTATCGACGGCGAAGCGACGATCTCGCGTTCCACCGAAGTCGGCATGTTCCCGGCCAAGGTGCCGACACTGGATGTGCGCAGCGTCGGCGCGGGCGGTGGCTCCATTGCCGACGTATCGGAACTCACCGGTTCGCTGCGTGTCGGTCCGCGCAGTGCCGGAGCCAACCCTGGGCCGGTGTCTTATGGGCGCGGCGGGACGGAACCAGCCGTCAGTGACGCCAACGTGGTTCTCGGCTATCTCCCGCCGGTGCTTCTGGGTGGCGACATGTCGCTCGATGTCGAAGGTGCCCGCAAGGCAGTCGCCGGCATCGGTGAGACGCTCGGTCTGTCGCCGGAAGATGCAGCCAAGGGCATCATCGACATCGCCAATGAAGTCATGCTCGGTGCGTTGCGGGTGATCACCGTGCAGCGCGGGCTCGATCCGCGCGAGTTCGGCATTGTTGCCTTTGGAGGTGCGGGTCCTCTGCATGCCAACGCCATCGCGGAGCTGCTCGGATGCTATCCGGTAATGGTGCCGCCCAATCCGGGCGTGCTTTCGGCGCTCGGCTTTCTCGAAGCGGATTTCAAGAACGAGTTCGTCCAGACCTATATCCGCTCCACGGTTGGACTTGACCCGGCCGAAGTATGGACTCGCTTCGAGGAGCTTGAAGGCAAGGCCAAGACCTGGCTCAAGGAGCAGGAGGTCTCGGCGGACGATGCCTCGATCCTCTACACGCTGGATCTGCGCTACGAGCAGCAGGGTTTCGAAGTCTCGGTGGATGTGAGTGCCCATCATGTGCGCCAGAAAGGCGGAATGGAGCCGATCCTGGCTGACTACCACGCATTGCATGAACGCCTTTACGGCGTGCGCTTCACGGTTCCGGTGGAACTGGTCGCCTTGCGGGTGGTGGCCCGCGGCGCAACGCCTCCGGTGAATGAAAAGGCGCCGGGTGGCGAAGGCGGAGAGATTTCCGCCGCGGTGATGGAAACCCGACCGGCCTATTTCGACGGCGCCTGGCATGACACGCCCCATTATGACCGCAACAAGCTCGGTGTTGGTTCCCGTGTCGAGGGGCCGGCCATCATTCGGCAATACGACACCACCACTGTGCTTCTGCCCGCCCACTACGCTGAAATCGACGAGCACGGCAACGTGCTCATCTGGCCAATTTCGAAGGGAAAGTGATCAAGATGGCAACCAAGGTCGATCCAATCACCCTCGATATCATCGAGAATGCACTCAAGAACGCCCGTTTCGAGATGGACGGCGTCGTCGTCCGGATCTCGCTGTCGCCGGTGATCCGCGAACAGCATGACGAGTTTCCGATGATCTGCAACGAACGCGGCCAGATGGTCGTCGGGCAGTTCGGATCCTACATTCCGTCGGTGGTCGAGAAGTTCGGCGGCAACGTCAATGAAGGCGATATCTTCGTCTGGAATGACCCCTACGCTTCCAAGGGCTCGATCTCGCACAACAATGACTGGTGCGTGATGCTGCCGATCTTCCACGAGAAGGTTCTGGTCGGCTTCTCCTCGATCTTCGGCCACATGGTCGATGTCGGCGGGTCGGTGCCGGGCTCAATGCCGGCCGACGCCCGCACGATCTGGGAGGAGGGGCTTCGGGTTCCCCCGGTCAAGATCTACGACAAGGGTGTGCTCAATCAGGGCGTGCTCGACATCATGCTCAACAATTCGCGGACGCCCGACATGAACCGGGCCGACCTGATGGCGCTGATTGCCGGCTGCAAGACAGCGGCGACCCGCGTGCGCGAACTCTGCGACCGCTTCGGCCGCGAGACCTACATGACCGCGTGCGACATGCTGCTCGACCGGACCCGCGAAGCCATGCGCCAGGTGATCCGGAAATACATCCCGGAAGAGCCTGTAAGCTTCACTGACTATGTCGATGATGACGGCCTGGGCAATGGCCCGTTCAAGATGACACTGACCATCTCGCGGCGCGGCGACATAGCTGTCTTTGACTGGACCGGGACCGATGACCAGGCGGAGGGTCCGATCAACTTCCATATCCACGAGGGCCTCTGCAAGCTGTTCTTCGGGGTCTACATGATCATGTCATTCGACCCTTCGGTGCTGTTCAACGAGGGCTTCTACGACCTGTTCGAGATCGTGCTGCCGGAGGGAAGCCTGCTCAATCCGAGGTTCCCTGCGGCGCTGTCGAACCGGCTCAATACGCATACGCGGTTCTTCGATTGCCAGGCCGGCGCGCTCGGCAAGTTCGTGCCGCAGCTGTCGATGGCAGCAGGTTACGGTACCAGCCCGCATTTCATCTTCTCGGGTACGGACAAGGACGACAAGTATTTCCAGCTTATGGAGCTGTTGTTCGGCGGCGTGCCGGGACGCCCTAAGGGCGACGGATTCGACGGCCATGCCTGGTGGCCGCTGTTTTCGGCAACGCCGATCGAATACATCGAAAACTACTACCCGGTTCTGGTCGAGCGCTATATGCCGATCCAGGATTCCGGCGGACCCGGACTGCATCGCGGCGGCGCCGGGATCGAGAAGGTCTACCGCATGCTCGCCGCCGGCAAGGTCTCGATTCATGACGACCGCGAAGTGGTTCCGCCCTGGGGCATCAATGGCGGCCTGCATGGCGGTACATCGAGCAAATGGGTGATCAAGGCGGGGGAAGAGACCCCGGAGCGGATTCCGTCCAAGATCGACAATCTCAAGGTCGAACCCGGTGACCGCGTCGTCTTCAAGACAGCAGGATCGGGCGGCTGGGGTGATCCGCTCGACCGCGATGCCGCGACCGTCGCGCGCGACGTGCGCTATGGGCTGGTCTCGCGGGATCAGGCGGAGAATGCCTATGGCGTGGTGCTGACTGCGCAGAACCTGCCTGACGAAGCCGCCTCCGCGACGTTGCGTAAAAAAGCGAAGGAGAAGCGTGGAGAACCACCTGCGTTCGACTTCGGCTACTCCCCGCCTGACCGGCAGGCTTCCTGACAGGAAAAGGGGCCTTCGAGCCCCTTTTCCCAAGCGCTTCCCGGATGTAACCGGCAGGATTGGTCAGGGTCGATTCATTTGGAGGAGCCAGTGTCGGCCCTGGCGGCTTCCTCCTTGCCCGTCTCCCAGCGGTGACCGGCCGGAACCGGAATGGTGTTGCGCCAGATCAGCCGTCCGCTGATCGGCTGGTCGATGCCGGGTTCGATGCCGGATGAGGGGTCGTCAAGGTTAAGAATTGACAGGGTGGCGTCGATCATCTGGTTGATTGGCTGGCGTACCGTGGTCAACTGATACGGAGCGCGACGTCCTTCGGGAATGTCGTCGAAGCCTGCCACCATCAAGTCTTCAGGAATGCGCAGACCAAGGCGGTAACGCAGCGCGTCTATGGCGCCCATGGCCATGATGTCATTGATGGCGAAGAGTGCCTCGGGCCGGGAACGGTCCTTGTCACGAAAGATACCGAGCGCAGCGTTGAATGCGCCTTCATAGGACGATTGTCCCCCGACCTCGGTTATGTCGCTGCGCCTCACACCTTCTTCCTGCAAGCGTTCGACAAATCCTCTTACACGGTCCTGGCTGGTGCTTCCCTTGGGGTCGCCGGTGATCATGGCGAAGTTTTTGGCCCCGGCAGCAAGGAAAGCCTCGGCAATCAAACGACCGCCGGCGGCGTTGTCACAGCGCACGCCCGAGGCGTCGCTGCCCGGAATGTAGCGGTTGAACAGCACGATCGGGATGCCCCGGTCATGGCACATGCTTGTCATGCGGGTCGAGAGCTGTGCCGCGGTCAGGATCACGCCATCAACCTGATATTTCAGCACGTGAAGGATGGCTTCGTCGCTTTCCGCACCCGGGTCTACCGTGAAGATCAGAACCTGCCGGCCTTGTTCCTGCAGTTTCTGGCTGAAAGCGTGTAAAACGTGGGAATAGAAGGGGTTGGCCATGTTGCCGATGATCAGCGCAACAATGTTTGTGCGTTTGGTCGTAAGGCTGCTGGCAATCGAATTGGGGACGTAGTTTAGCTTTCGGGCGGCCTCGTAAACCTTCTGTCTGGTTTCCTCGGCAATGCTCGAGCCGGGCGTGAAAGCACGGGAGACAGCCGACTGTGAAACGCCCGCCAATGCGGCAACATCGAATGAGGTGGAACGGTTGCTGTGACGTGCCATGACCGACTTCTTTCCATTTCGCCCGCTTCGATTGCGTATTCAACTGAAGCCCCAGTCAGACCGATAGCCTCCGGCGGGGAGGGATTCAACCAATTTGGTGACGCTGTGCATTCGTTCTCCTGTCTTCGACGGATTTGAGATCCTGCCCGTTTTCAAGATTTCGCAGTGCGGGCGATTGACTCGGTAGGGCACTTGAGAGAACAATGCATGCGTATTCATCACGTGCAATTCCTGCTGAGGGGCCGGAGCTGCACACGACAGGACAGGGAGTTCAAGAATGACAAAGCGCGTCCTACTCGCATCACTGACAGCCATAGCCGCCACCGTCTGCATGACAGGGGCCTCTTTCGCAGACGAGGCTTCCGAAGGCCTGGCCCGTGCAACAGCAAACATCGAGAAGTACAAGGCCAAGCCGGAATTCGTCGCTCCGGGCGAGCCGTTTGATGCCAAGGCCTGTGCGGCCGGGAAGAAGATGCTGTCGATCCCCAACAGCAGCGGCAATCCGTTCCTCAAGGGCATCATCGACCGGATGAAGGTCGCGGGTGCGCTGGTTGGCCTCGAAGTGCGTGAATGGGAAAACCAGGGTCAGCCGAGCCAGTGGGTTCAGGGTGTCGAGCTCGCCACCCGGGAGAAGTACGACATCATTGACCTGATTTCGGGCATTGATCCCGGCACCATCGAGCCGCAACTCAGGGCCGCGAAGGAAGCGGGCGTGAAAGTGATGACCTCGCACTTCTACGATCCGAGCTTCGAGCAGAATCCGGTGGTTTCGAGCTCTTTGACTATCGGCTTCGGTGAAGTCGGCACCATCCTGGCGGACTGGGCCGCTGTCGCGACCGAAGGCAAGGCGAACATCGCCATCGTTGTTTCCAACGAGGTTCCGCCAACCATTCCTCTGGTTGCGAACTTCAAGAAGCAACTCGCGGCCAATTGCCCGGACTGCAAGATCATCCAGGAAATCAACGTCGGCGTGACCGAGTGGGGCACGAAGATCCAGACTGCCGTGCAGTCCGCGGTTCAGGCCAATCCGGAAATCAACGTCGTGATCCCGATCTACGATTCGATGTCGCAGTTCGTCATTCCGGCCCTGCGGCTTGCCGGCAAGACGGGCGAAGTGAAGGTGGGTACCTTCAATGGCACTCCGTTCGTGCTTGACTACATTGCTCAGGGACTTGCCGACATGAATATCGGTGAAAGCCTGGACTGGATTGCCTATGCAACCGTCGATGGCCATCTGCGCGATGCTTGCGGACTCGAGAGCCCGAAAGCGCTCAATGTGCCGTTCTACATCTTTGACAAGACCAATGTCGCAGAGGCCGGTACCCCGGCCCAGTTCGATACCGGCTATGGTGATGCCTACAAGGCAGGTTTCCACAAGCTCTGGGGCATCGAATAATGGTTCTGTCGCCGGATCACACTGTACCCGATCCGGCAACCAGGCCGGGAGCGCGCAACCCGCTCCCGGTTCTGTCTGTTGCCAATCTCTCCAAGTCTTTCGGTGGCGCGAAAGCGTTGCACAATGTCTCCTTCGACGTCATGCCCGGCGAAGTTCACGGATTGCTTGGCAAGAATGGGTCTGGCAAATCGACGCTGGTGAAGATCCTTGCCGGTTTCCACGCGCCGGATGACGGCGGAACGCTTACATTCAACGGCGAGCGGGTTTCCCTGCCACTCAAGGCCGGGGAGGGCCGCCGTCTCGGCATGGCCTTTGTCCACCAGAACCTGGGGCTGGTGCCTTCGCTGACCGTGCTCGAAAACCTCAGGCTGGTCGAGCTTACCAGGAACGGCAAGGCATTCATCAATTGGCGGGCAGAAACAGCCGCGGCCCAACAGGCATTGAAACGCTTCGGACTCAATATCGATCCGGAGGAGCGGGTTGACAGGCTGACCCCTGTGCAACGGGCGCTGCTGGCCATCGTGCGGGCATTCGAGGAGATCGAGGCGGCTCGTGCAATCACCGGTAGGCCGGGTCTGGTCCTGCTTGACGAGCCCACCCCGTTCCTGCCGGCGAGCGGTGTTGCCCAGCTGTTCGAGCTGGTGCGTTCGATCACGCGTCTGGGGTCGAGCGTGATTTTCATTTCGCACGATATCGACGAAGTCATGGAAATCACCGACCGGATCACGGTGCTGCGCGACGGAGAACAGTCAGGCGAACTGGCGCGGGCTGACGCGACACACGAGAAGATCGTCGAGATGATTGTCGGTCAGAGTATCTCGCGCGGGCAGGGCAGAAAGTCCGGCACCAACAGCTTCCCGGTCTATGCGCGATTTGAAGGTCTTTCCGACAAGATGCTGCAGCCGTCAGATCTGCATGTCGGAAAGGGTGAAATTCTCGGACTGACCGGGTTGATAGGGTCGGGCTACGAGGAAGTGCCCTATCTTGCATTCGGCGCGCGCAGCGGCGCGTCAGGACGGATCACTATCGAGGACGGCCCCACCTTTGACCAGTCGACACTGACACCGGCGGCGGCAATCGAGCGCGGTTTTGCGCTGTTGCCGGGAGACCGGCATGGTGAAAGCGGGGTCGACAGTCTTTCCATCGTCGACAACATGTTCCTGCCCGACATCGGTCGGTTCTTCAGAGGCGGCTTGATGCGTAACGGCGCCATGGTGCGCGAGGCGCGGGAACTCGGCAAGGCTTACGAGGTTCGCCCCAACGACCCGGCACTGAAGCTTTCGGCGCTGTCGGGCGGCAATGCGCAAAAGGTGCTGATTGCACGCTGGATGAACCGGTCACCGCTCCTGCTTCTGCTTGATGAGCCGACGCAAGGCGTGGATGTCGGAACCCGCCAGCAGATCTTTGCAGCGCTGCGCAAAGCCGCAACGGAAGGCATGTCGATCATCTGCGCCAGTTCCGAGGCGGAACAGCTGGCTGAAATCTGCGACCGCGTTCTGGTCTTCGCAAGAGGCCGGATCTGCGATGAAATCACCGGTGAAAGGCTGACCAAGGAAGGCATATCCGAAGCCTGCTACGTCTCAGCCGGTCCCGCTTCCCAATCGAATCCCACGCCGCGAGTTGCTTGATGACCGACATAGTGAAAACCGCCGACATGACCAAGACCCCGACCAATTATGCCCGGCAGTTCGAACGGGTTGCGCTGCTTCTGGTGTGGGCGTTGACCATCGCGCTGTTTACCTTTCTCATCCCCAACAACTTTCTCAACTGGGGCAATTTCTCGATCATGTTCGCCTCATACGCGCCCGCAGCATTGCTGGCGCTGGCGATCATCATTCCGCTGACTGCGGGCGACTATGATCTGTCGGTTGGAGCGACCCTGACCCTTTCGGCTTCCACCATCGGCGTGCTCAATGTGTGGCAGCAAATGCCGATCGGCTGGGTTCTGGTCATCGTCCTGCTGATGGGCTTGGGTATCGGGTTGTTCCACTCGCTGTTCATCATCTATTTCCGGGTGCCGTCGCTTGTGGTGACGCTTGGCTCGACATCGCTGATGAGCGGTGTCGTCCAGTTGATCACCAATTCCTCCACCATCGGCGGGATCGACAACAGCCTGATCATGGCCGCCGTCGGTTACAGGCTGTTCGGCATCCCCTATGCCTTCTACTACGCTTTGGCGGCAGCATTGGTGATGTGGTACATCTTCGACTTCATGCCACTTGGACGAAAATTGCTTTTTGTCGGGCGGGGCAGGGAGGTGGCGAGACTCAACGGGATCTCGGTCAACAAGGTTCGTGTCGGCGCTTTGTGCATGTCGGCCGTCCTGGCGTCCGCCGCAGGCATTCTCTATGCAGGCGTGCTAGGGTCGGCAGATCCCTATTCGGGTCTCAACTATCTCCTGCCTGCCTTTGCAGCGGCGTTTCTCGGTGCGACCACGATCCAGCCCGGGCGCTTCAACCCTTGGGGAACGATCGTTGCGGTCTATTTTCTCGCAACCGGCATCACGGGGCTTTCCATGCTCGGGATTCCGCTGTGGGTGACCAACGTTTTCAACGGTGGAGCGTTGATCCTCGCCGTGACGATTTCGCAGATCACACGTGGTCGCGAAGCGTCCGACATAGGCTGACCGGGAGGGAAGGTGGACAATTGTCCCCTTCCTCGCGTACCCACTCGTCAGTCGCCTTGTTTGCCGGAGGAAATTTGCCGATGTCACCGTTTGTCTTCAATACCACCAAGAGCATCCAGTTCGGGGCCGGCGCGTTGGCCCGGATCGGAGAACTGGCGCAGGCCAGCATGGGGTCACGCATCTTTCTCGTCACCGATGCCGGGATGATGGCGACCGGTATTGTCGACCAGGCGATAGGGCACATCAAGTCCGCAGGCGTGGAGGTGACGCTGTTTTCAGACGTGCAGGCCGACCCGCCGGAGGCCGTGATCCTGGCTGCGGCGGACACAGCCCGTTCCGCCGGCGTCGAGGGTGTGATCGGTCTTGGCGGCGGATCATCGCTGGATGTCGCCAAGCTGGTGGCGCTCCTGGCCGTCGGCAAGGAGGAACTGAAAGCGGTCTACGGTGTGGGCAACGCGAAGGGGCCGCGGCTTCCGCTCATTCTTGTGCCGACGACGTCGGGAACCGGTTCCGAGGTCACCCCGATATCGATCGTGACCACTGGAAGCTCGGAGAAAATGGGGGTCGTCTCGCCGGTGCTGCTGCCCGACATCGCGCTGCTTGATCCGGAGTTGACCTATGGGCTGCCCGCGCATGTGACCGCCGCAACGGGGATCGATGCGATGGTGCATGCGATCGAGGCCTATGCATCGGCCAGCGCCAACAACAATCCGCTGTCGCGGACGCTTGCCACCCAGGCGCTTGCGCTGATGGGGCCGTCGCTGCTCAAGGCGGTGCGCAACGGAACCGACGCTGAAGCGCGCGCCGACATGCTGCTCGGTTCGATGCTGGCGGGGCAGGCTTTCGCCAATTCGCCGGTGGCGGCCGTGCATGCGCTGGCCTATCCGCTGGGCGGGCATTTCCACATTCCGCATGGTCTCTCCAACGCGCTGGTGCTGCCGCATGTGTTGCGGTTCAATGCGGTCACGGCCCACCAGGCTTATGTCGACCTGGCGCCGCACCTGTTTCCAGATCTGGTCTCGCTGCAGGGTCAGGAGCGGGTGGCGGCCTTCTGTGACAGGCTCGTGGATCTCTCGTCCGATTGCGGTCTGCCACAGACCTTGCGCGACATGAAGATCACCGAGGACTGGCTGCCCAAGCTTGCAAGTGACGCGATGAACCAGACACGTTTGCTGGTGAACAACCCGCGCCCGGTGAGCGAAGCCGATGCCCTCGCGATCTACCGGGCTGCATTCTAGCGGTCGTCAATCTACGGCGCCCATCCAACTGCTCACAGTGCGGGAAAGCTGATGGCTTTTCAGGCAATGACTGGTTCCGGGCGCGAGGTGAAGTCAGAAGATCCCATTGGCGCGCTGGAGTTCCCGCACATAGACAATGATCTTCTCGATTTCCGTGTCGGTCACGTCTTCGAGCGCCGGCATGTTACCGAATGACCAGTGGTGCGCACGCACGCCGTTCCTCGCCGCCAGATGGAAGGATGCGTCGCCGTGATGGTTGGGTTCGTAGATCTTGTGGACCAGAGGCGGGGCGATGCCGTCCTGCCCGGCCGCGTCCTTGCCGTGACAGGTGGCGCACGACCGGTTGAAATAGGCTTCTCCGGCCTGCGCCGGTTCGGACAATTCAGGCACGATCACACTGGCCATGGCTGCACCGGTCGGAGGCTGATCCTGTGTGCCGAAGCTGCGGTAGACTAACACCGCGGCCGCCAGCAGGACGGCGCCAAACAGAATGTAGCGCCCTTTCATGCCTGTGTTCCTCCTGCAATTTCGTTGATGATCGGACAATCGGGCCGGTCGTCGCCATGACAGTTATCTGCCAGCGTCTTGAGAGTGCCGCGCAGCGATTTGAGCTCCAGAAGCTTGCGGTCGATCTCGCGAATCTTGTCCATTGCCAACGCCTTCACATCCGAACTGGCGCGCTCCTTGTCTTCGTAGAGCGACAGAAGGGAACGGCATTCATCGATGGTGAAGCCAAGGCTGCGCGAGCGCTGGATGAACGCCAGGCGGTGGACATCCTTGTCGTCATAATCGCGATAGCCATTGGCGGCACGGGCAGGCCTGATGAGGCCGATATCCTCGTAGTAACGGATTGTCTTGGCGGGCAGGCCGGTCATGTCTGCCGCTTCACCGATGTTCATTCATTGACCTCCCTTGTCTCGTCTTCGTTCAAACCTGACAGACAGCTAATGCTTCCACCTGCTGGAAGGTCAAGTATCGAGACTAACCGATCGGAGCCGCAGCGCATTCGAAATCACCGAGACAGATGAAAGGCTCATGGCCGCCGCCGCAATCATCGGCGACAACAAGGTGCCGGTGAGCGGGTAGAGCAGCCCGGCGGCAACCGGCACACCAAGGCTGTTGTAGGCGAAGGCGAAGAAAAGGTTCTGCTTGATGTTGCGGAGTGTCGCTTCGGAGAGCTTGCGGGCACGCAGGATGCCGCCGAGGTCGCCTTTGAGGAGGGTGATGCCGGCGCTTTCGACGGCCACATCAGCTCCGGTTCCCATGGCGATTCCAACTTCGGCGGCAGCGAGTGCGGGCGCATCGTTGATGCCGTCTCCCGCCATGGCGACCTTGTGACCGGCCTTGTGCAGTTCATCCACCAGCGCCTTCTTGTCCTCGGGCAGCACGCCTGCGCGAACCTCGTCGATACCGAGTTGATCAGCCACGGCACGGGCCGTGGTCTCGTTGTCGCCGGTTGCCATGATGATCTTGAGACCGGCCTCATGCAGCGCCTTGATGGCTTCACGGGTTGTTGGCTTGATCGGATCGGCAACCGCTATCAGACCAGCCAGTTTTCCATCGATGGCGACATACATTGCTGTCTTGCCCTCGGAGCGCAGTGAATCGGCGCGCGCGTCTGCTTCCCTGCAGTCGACACCTGAGGATTGCATCATCGCGGCATTGCCGAGCGCGAGTCTGATATCGCCGGAACGGCCCGACACGCCCTTGCCTGTCACCGCTTCGAACTCCGCAACGGGGGCGGCCTCGATGTCGCGTGCGGCGATACCTTCAACGATGGCTTCAGCCAGGGGGTGCTCCGATCCGGATTCAAGACCGCGGACAAGTGCCAGCATTTCGGTCTCGGCGGTTTCTCCGATGGTGACCACATCTGTCAGGCTGGGCTTGCCTTCGGTCAGGGTGCCAGTCTTGTCGACGACGAGCACGTCCACTCCAGCCATGCGTTCCAGCGCCTCGGCGTCCTTGATCAGGACCCCGGCCTGCGCGCCGCGCCCGGTGGCGGTCATGATCGACATCGGCGTGGCCAATCCAAGTGCGCAGGGGCAGGCGAT
The DNA here is from genome assembly GCF_024105735.1 of Parahoeflea alexandrii. GTDB lineage: Bacteria > Pseudomonadota > Alphaproteobacteria > Rhizobiales > Rhizobiaceae > Hoeflea > Hoeflea alexandrii. Next base: position 50,512 of record NZ_JAAAML010000006.1, read on the forward strand.
GATCAAGACCGACACAGCCGACACGATGGCGAACACGAAGGCGGGTTGCGGTCCGACCGCCATCCAGATTGCGAAGGCGAGCACGGCAGTGATGACCACCGCGGGCACGAAATAGGAAGCCACGCGGTCCGCCAGTCCCTGGATGGGCGCGCGGGAGCGTTGGGCGGACGACACCATGGCCACGATGCGCGCCAGCATGGTTTCGTCGCCAACTTTCTCGGCTTCGATGATCAGCGATCCGTTCCTGTTCAGGGTACCTCCCGTCACTCGGTCGCCTTCGGCTTTCTCGACGGCAAGCGGTTCGCCCGTGAGCATGCTTTCATCAACGGATGTGTGGCCTTCAAGGACGACGGCATCGACTGGTATGGCTTCGCCCGGACGTACCCTGAGCCGGTCGCCGCCGACGATGTTTTCGAGCGGTGCGTCATACTCGTCACCGTCCGGCGTGATGCGGCGGGCTGTCTTGGGTGCAAGATCCAGCAGCGTTCTGATGGCGTCGCCGGTGCGTTCGCGCGCCCTGAGTTCCAGCACCTGTCCGACAAAGACCAGCGCGATGATCACCACGGCTGCCTCGAAATAGACCGGCATATGGCCGCCTGGCATCTGCAATCCTGACGGAAACAGTCCGGGCAGGAAGGTCGCGACCGTGGAGTAGATGTAAGCGGCACCGACACCGATCATGATCAGTGTCCACATGTTCAGGTTCCAGGTCCTGATCGACGTCCAGCCGCGGTGGAAGAAGGGGTGCGCGGCCCAGAGGACAACAGGGGTTGCCATGGCAAACTCGAGATAGAGCGAGATTGTTTCCCCGATCCACTCGCGAATGGGAAGGCCCAGCATGGGCCCCATTGTCAGGATCAGCAGCGGGATGGCCGCGCCCGCACTGACCCAAAGCCTGCGGGTGAAATCGACCAGTTCCTGATTGGGGCCTTCGGCGATACCATCCATGGGTTCAAGGGCCATGCCGCAGATCGGGCAGGTGCCCGGACCTTCCTGCACGACCTCCGGGTCCATCGGACAGGTGTACATCGCAGACTTGGGAGCCGAAGCCTTCTTTCGGGCCTTGTTGCCGGAAAGGTAGAAATAGGGATCACGCTCGAACTTGTCGTGACAGCCGGTGGAGCAGAAATGAAACGTGTTTCCCTTGTACTCAAGCTGCGGTTTGCCCTTGTCGAGCGCGACATCCATTCCGCAAACCGGATCCTTCACCTTGCCGTCTACCGGCTCTGTCGCAGCCTCGAACAGTGCTGCCGAGTCGACCGCCGGCGACCCGCCGTGTTCTTCCGGATGCGCATGATTGCAGCTGTGATGATGGTCCATGATGTCAATCCTTCCTGACTTCATGGGACTCTAGGGCTTCCAGCGACTGTAAGGTCAAGCGGTTCCCGTATTTGTTTCGGAATTGCGCGTGAGGCTGCCGGCAAGCCTTCTTCGAGCGGCCTTGTCCGTCAGTCGCGGTTGGGTGCGGTAGAGCCGATGTAGGCTTGAAGGGTAGCATCGGTTCCGTTCCGCCAAAGCGAATTCAACCAGTCGGCAAAGGATTGCATGAAGCGCGGGTCGGATGCCGTATCTCCGTAGATTTCCCGCTGGGCCAGCCAGGATTGCGGATTGCCGCGTGCTTCCAGGGCTGCCTTTGCAAGCCTCTCCCATTGCGGATCGTTCGGCTCGATGGTGGAGCCGTCGTCCCGTGTTCCCGCGCACATGCGGGCCCACAAGGCCTCCACGAGGCTGAGGCCTTCAATGGGTCCGCCCGCCTCCAGAGCGTCGCGCAGAATGGGCAGCACAAAGCCGCTATGTCGCGATGAGCCGTCGAAGGCAACGCGCCGCGTGGTGTCATGGATTTCAGGATTGGAAAAGCGTCTTTCGATCAGCTCGACATAGCCGGCCGGATCCATGCCCGGAACCGGCCGGACATAGGGTGCGATCTCCTGGCGCTGCACCTTTGTGAAGAAAGCCGACAGGACCGGATGCGCCATGCAATCCGCAATCGTTTCGACAGAGAGAAGTTCGCCCGCATTGGCGAGCACCTGATGCCCGGCATTGAGGATGCGTATCTTCATTGTCTCGAAATCGTGCACGTCGGCGGTGAAGATCGCGCCGACACGGTCCCAATCCGGCCGGCCGGCGCAGAATTCATCTTCCATCACCCACTGCCGGTAATTTTCATGAGTTACCGGAGCGGCGTCAGCGATGCCAAGTTGACGGGCAAGGCTGATTTCTTTCGGGCCCGTGGCGGGTACAATGCAATCAACCATGGAATTCGGGAATGAGCAGTGACTGTCGATCCAGTCGGCAAGGCCGGGGTCGGAAAGCCGTGCGAGACCCAGGACGGTTCGTCTGGTTATGGTGCCGTTGCCCTGAAGATTGTCGCAGCTCTGTACCGTGAATGGGCCGTGTCCATTGTCGCGCCTCAGTTTCAGCGCCGCGATGATCGCACCGAAAGCTGTGCGAGGTGCCGCGGGATGGTCTGCATCATGGCGAATGTCGGGATGAGAGCTGTCGAAGGTGCCAGTTCCGGGATCGATGAAATAGCCCCCTTCCGTTATGGTAAGGGCAACTATGCGAATTCGCGGCTTCGCCATCGCGGCGATCAACGGTCCGTTTCCGTCCTCGATCGGCAGATAGTCAATCATCGAACCAACCACCTCCGCCGAGGTGCCGCCGGGATCGAGTTCGATGAGCGTTGTCAGGCAGTCCTGGGCTAGAAGGCGCTCGCGCATGACGTCATCATAGGCGCGTACCCCTGCACCTATGATTGCCCAGTCCAGCGCATGCCCCTGCTGCATCAGACGGTGGAGGTACCATGCCTGGTGGGCGCGATGGAAATTTCCCAGGCCCACATGCACGATGCCCGGCGACAATGCCGAACGATCGTAAAGCGGACGTTGAACCGGGTCGGGCAGATTGGCCAGTGTCGCGTTGGCGAGCTTCAGGGGGCTTTGCCCCCTTCCATGCGTGTCCATCAGCTCAGCCATTGTCCGCCATCGACATTGTAGGTCTGGCCGACGATGTAATCTGCATCGGCGCTCGCGAGAAAAACGGCCATACCGCAAAGATCCTCGGCGGTGCCCATCCGTCCGTATGGAACAGCCTCGCCGACTTCCCTCTTCTTCTGGCCTGAGGCCTTGTTCTCATATTTTGCAAAGAAGGCATCGACACCGTCCCAATGCTCGCCATCAACGACGCCCGGCGATATCGCGTTGACGTTGATGCCATGGGCGATGAGGTTCAAAGCGGCTGACTGGGTCAGGCTGATGATCGCGGCCTTGCTTGCACAATAGACCGCGACGAGCGGTTCGCCCCGGCGACCGGCTTGACTGGCCATGTTGATGATCTTGCCGCCGTTGCCGCGTTCAACCATGTGACGCGCAACCGCCTGAAGCGTGAACAGCGTGCCGGAGACGTTGATGTCGAAGGTCCTCTGGTAATCGGCCCGATCGATCTCGACAATCGGCGCGGCGGTGAAAATCGCCGCATTGTTGACGAGTATGTCGATGCCGCCGAAGGCTGCAACTGTATCGCCAACGCCGCGGTCGATGCTTTCTTGTTGAGACACGTCCATGTGAACCGCAATGGCGGCGTCACCCAGTTCTGCCGCCGCCGCCCGGGCATTGGCGAGGTCGATGTCGGCAATCGCCACGCGGGCACCCTGGCGAATATAGGCTTCCGCAAAAGCCCGTCCGATGCCGCGGGCGGCACCCGTGATCATGGCGGATTTATCAGCCAGCCGCATCATTGGATCCGCAACCCGTCTGCTGCAAAGCGGTGGATCTTGTCAGCTATCGGTGTCAGGTAGACAATATCACCGTGACGGGCGCTGAATTCACCGTCGACACGAACCGTAATGGTCTCGCCGCCATTCTCTGGATGCACATGCAGGAATGTGTCGGAGCCAAGGTGTTCGGCCACGCCCACCTTGCCTTTCCACTCGCCTTCGGTGAGAGAGAGTCCGAGGTGTTCTGGACGGAAGCCGATCGCATGGGCCCCATGTTTTGCCGCCACGGCCCCCTCGAGAAAATTCATCCTGGGTGAGCCGATGAACCCGGCGACGAAGCGGTTGCGGGGCTGGTTGTAGAGGTCAAGCGGGCTGCCCACCTGTTCGATGTTGCCAGCCCGCAGGACGACGATCTTGTCAGCCATTGTCATTGCCTCGACCTGATCATGGGTCACATAGATCATCGTGGTCTCGAGCCGCTTGTGCAGTTCGGAGATTTCGAGCCGCATTCCCACACGCAGCGCCGCGTCAAGGTTGGAGAGCGGTTCATCAAACAGGAACGCTGATGGTTCGCGCACGATGGCGCGGCCGATCGCAACCCGCTGGCGCTGGCCGCCCGACAATTGGCCGGGCCGCCGATCCAGATAATCGGTGAGATTGAGAACCTGTGCTGCGTTGGAAACGCGCCGATCAATCTCCGCCTGGTCAAGCTTGGCCATGCGCAGCGGAAAGGCGATGTTCTTGCGAACCGACATATGCGGATAGAGCGCATAGGACTGGAACACCATCGCCAGGCCCCGTTTCGCCGGCGGAACAGCAGAGACATCCGAGCCGTCAATTTCGATCTTGCCGGAGCTGAGATCCTCCAACCCGGCAATCAGCCGCAGCAGGGTTGATTTTCCGCAGCCAGAGGGTCCCACAAAGACCGTGAACTCTCCATCTTCGATGGTCAGATCCAGTGGTGGAATGACCTCAACCGAGCCGAAGCGCTTGGTCACCTTGTCGAGTACAATGCGTCCCATTGAATTGGTTCCCTATTTCACGGCGCCGAAGGTCAGGCCCCGGACGAGTTGCTTCTGGCTGAACCAGCCCAGAATGAGAATCGGCGCGATCGCCATTGTCGATGCCGCGCTGAGCTTGGCGTAGAAGAGGCCTTCCGGGCTTGAGTAGCTGGCAATGAACGCGGTCAGCGGCGCCGCTTGCGCGGCGGTCAGATTGAGCGTCCAGAACGCCTCGTTCCAGGCCAGAATGAAGTTCAGCAGAATGGTGGAGGCAATACCCGGCACCGCCATGGGGGTCAGCACATAGATGATTTCCTCGCGCAGCGACGCGCCATCCATCCGGGCGGCTTCAAGGATTTCGCCGGGGATTTCCTTGAAGTAGGTGTAGAGCATCCAGACGATGATCGGAAGGTTGATCAGCATGATCACCACCACCAGCCCGATGCGCGTATCAAGCAGCCCCAGCTCGATGAAAATCAGGTAGATCGGGTAGAGAACGCCAACTGCCGGAAGCATCTTGGTCGAGAGCATCCAGAGCAGGATATCCTTGGTCCGCTTCGACGGCACGAATGCCATCGACCATGCCGCGGGGATCGCAATCATCACGCCAATGAGCGTTGATCCGCCTGCGATGATCACTGAGTTCCACAGGAAACGCATATAGTCCGAGCGCTCCTGAACGACGGCATAATTTTCGAGCGTCCAGTCAAAGAACAGAAACAGCGGCGGATCATTGATCGCCTGCGCCTCGGTCTTGAAACTGGTGAGGATCGTCCAGAGGATCGGGAAGAAGATCAGGAAGCCAATGCTCCAGGCGAGCACTGTGTTGATCGTCTTGCGGCGGGTGGTAACGGCTCGGGACATGGCGCTATCTCCTCACGCGTCCAGGTTCTTGCCGACAATGCGCATCAGGAAGATGGCAATGATGTTGGCGAGAATGATTGCGTAGACACCGCCCGCACTGCCGAGCCCGACATTCTGGCTTTCCAGCACCCGTTGGAAAATCAGATAGGTCAGCGTGCGTGTCCCGAAGGCTCCGCCTGTGGTGACGAAGATTTCGGCAAAGACCGACAGCAGGAAGATGGTCTGGATCAGAATAACGATCGTTATGGCACGGCTCAGGTGCGGCAGAATGATGTAGAAGAAACGCGACAGCGGCGGCGCGCCATCCATCTCCGATGCTTCCAACTGCTCGCTGTCGAGCGACTGGATCGCCGTCAGCAGGATCAGCGTGGCAAAGGGCAGCCATTGCCAGGATACGATCAGGATGATGGAGAACAGGGGCGCATCGCTGAGCCAGACCACGGGTTCCGCGCCAAACGCTCGCCAGAGGTGGGCAAACAGGCCATTGACAGGATCCATGAAGATGTTCTTCCAGACCAGCGCAGAAACGGTCGGCATGACAAAGAAAGGTGCGATCACAAGGATACGCACAACGCCCTGGCCCCACATCGGCTGGTCAAGAAGCAACGCCAGAAGCACACCGAGCACGATGGTGATCAACAGAGCGCCGCCAACGATTATCAGCGTGGTCTGGACACTTGGCCAGAAAGCGCTCGAGGTGACGAACCGCACATAATTGTCGAAACCGACCCAGCCGGGCACGATATCGGGGCGGTTGGGCAGGAATCGGCGGAACGAAAACCAGAGGGTCATTACAAGCGGGACGAGCATCCATCCAAGAAGGAGAATGACCGCCGGCGCCATCATGAACCGGGCTGCGGATCGGGAATGTTGGGTCGCCATGACACAAATCCTCTGAGGCCGGTCCCCTGATGCCAGGGGGATTGGCCTGTTTCATACCGACTTTAGCGGAACCGTGTACGAGTGTATGAGAACCGGGAGGCGACGGCATGCGCCGCCTCCCGGTCCCGGGAGGAAGACTTAGCGGTAGCCCGCTGCTTCCATGGCGTCGTTGGTGATCGCTTGCGCCTTTTCAAGCGCCTCCTCGACAGTCTGCTGACCTGCATAGACTGCCGAGAACTCCTGGCTGACTTCGGTCGCGATACCGGCAAACTCCGGAATGGCCGCGAACTGGATCCCGACATAGGGGCTCGGCTCGACGGTGGAGTTGTTCGGGTCCGCCGACAGGATGGACTCGAGGGTCATCTTGGCGAAGGGAACAGCCTGGTAGTTCGGATTCTCATACAGAGACGTCCGTGCGCCGGGCGGTACATTGGCCCAGCCTTCCTTTTCGGCAACAAGCTCGATGTAATCCTTCGAGGTCGCCCATTCGATGAACTGCTTGGCGGCCGCTTCCTTGGCCGTACCTGCCGGGATCGCCAGTGCCCAGGCCCAGAGCCAGTTGGAACGCTTGCCCAGTCCGTTGTCAGGCGCAAGCGCGAAGCCAACGCTGTCGGCCACGGTGGAGTCATTCGGGTTGGTCACGAAAGATGCCGCCACTGTGGCGTCAATCCACATGCCGCACTTGCCCTGCTGGAACAGCGACAAGTTCTCATTGAAGCCGTTGGTAGCAAAACCTGCCGGACCGGACTCGTTCATCATGCCGACGTAGAAGTTGAGCGTGTCGGCCCATGGCTGCGTGTCGAACTGTGCATTCCAGTCCATGTCGAACCAGCGCGCGCCAAAAGAGTTCGACATCGCGGTGATGAAGGCGCCGCCTTCACCCCAGCCGGCCTTGCCGCGCAGGCAGATACCGTTGATGTCGTTGTCACGGTCGGTCATCGCGGCCGCAGCCTCGCGGATGAACTCCCAGGTGGGTGCTTCCGGCATTTCCATTCCGGCCTTTTCCATCAGGTCGGTGCGGTACATGATCATCGAGCTTTCGCCATAAAACGGCGCCGCATAGAGCGTGCCGTCATGGCTCAGGCCGCCGGCCATTGCCGGCAGGATATCGTCGACATCGTAATCTTCGGAAAGATCATCGAGCGGAATCAGCCAGCCATTGGCGCCCCAGATCGGGGTCTCGTACATGCCGATTGTCAGGATGTCGAACTGGCCGCCCTTGGTGGTGATGTCGGTTGTGACGCGCTGGCGAAGAACATTCTCCTCCAGTGTGACCCACTCGACGGTGTGGCCGGTCTTGGTTGTGAAATCGTCCGTCAGACCCTGCATGCGGATCATGTCGCCGTTGTTCACGGTTGCGATGGTAATGGTTTCTGCCTGGGCTGCTGTTGAAACAAGCGCGAGTGCAGTCGCCGCAAGAAATGCGTTCCTCAAAGACATCCTAATCCTCCCTAAACTGGATGTTAGGAGGCAACGGTACCCTCAAACTTATCGCGCGGTCAATATAAATTTTACGCGCGAAAAATTTAGGCGGAGGCGCGCAGGATGAGCCGGGCCGGAAACAGGGTCTCGGTCCGGCTTGGCAACCGCCCGCCGCTCTCGACGAGCTGGACGAGTGTTTCGACAGTGCGGCTGGTGACATTGTCGTAGTCATGAGCGGCGGTTGTCAGCGCGGGGCAGGTAAACCGCGAGAAGGGATGATCGTCATTCGAGGCAACACGCAACGCGCAATCCTGGTCCCGTCCGACGCGCATTCCCATCTCGTAGCAAGCCGAAAGGAACCCGATCGCAAGCCGGTCATTGCTGCACAAAACTGCGTTGGAGTTCAGCCGGCCCGAAGTCAGAACCTCCAGTGCACCGTTCCGCCCGATCTCCTCGAATGCCCAGCCCTGCCCCTCAACGCTGACGACATTTGGCTCGAAGCCCAGCCTGTCCATCATCTCGACATAGGCAATCCGGCGCTTGTTGGCATTTGGATTGGCCGGTGTCGCCATCTCGAAGAAGGCCGGTGGCGCACCGGTGCGGGTGAGATACTCCACCGTCTGCGAGACGAAGCTGAAATTGTCGGATCCGACAAAGGCAGACCCCATGCCTTCGATGTTGCTGTCAAACAGCACCGTGGGCACGTCCCTGCAGAATTTCTCTATCTCCAACCGATCCGATGCGCGGCCAAGCGGCGCAAGCAACACGCCCGCCGGCTTGAGCGAACGCAGGCTGTCGAGAATATCGATCTCCAGATCCTTCTGCCCATGCGCACTGTAGAGCGTTGGCCGGTATCCGGCAGCAATGCAGCGCTGCTCGAGACGGCGCGCCATCTCGGCAAAGAACGGATCGGCGAGATAGGGAACCACAATGCCGACATTCTTGGTCAGCTTGCGGTTCTGGTTCATTGCAAAGATGTTGGGCCGGTAATCGTAGCGCGCCAATGCCTCCTCGATCCGTGCGCGCGTGGTGGGACGCACGCTGTCGGGGTCGTTGAAATACTTCGACACGGTGGGCCGCGAGATCCCGCTCAAGGCGGCGAACTCTTCCATGTTGCGGACTTTTGCATCGCTCATCGCGAATCCTCCTGGTATGCACCGCATCCGTATGGATTCGCAGCGCCGTCGGTTGGTTTGGACGTTAGACGAAATTCACAAGGCTTTACAAGAATTGCCGCGCGCCAAGAACGGTAAGTGGCGCAAACACTGTGATCCAGCCTTCGTCGGATGGACGTTTTGCCGGTAGTCGCGCCAATGGAATTCAATCAGGAAGTTGTGCTAGCCTGAAACCATGATCGAGTATCCGTCCAGCAATCAGATCAACGGGGTCAACCCTTGATGTCATCGAGCCACAATCACTACCTGATTGCGCTTTCGGTCCTTGTCGCGATTCAGGCCAGTTATGTGGGGCTCAGCCTGGCGTTGCGCATCCCTGGGGCCTTCGCACTCAACCGGCGCCTGCTGATTGCCGGTTCCGCCATCACTCTCGCAGTGGGGATCTGGAGCATGCATTTCATCGGCATGCTGTCGATGGGGATGGCGTCGGATGTCGACTATCTGGTCCTACCGACGCTGGTTTCGTTCCTGCTTTGCGTGCTGGTCACCGGTATCGCCATTTACCTGGCCAGCCTGCGTTCCCTGAATCTGCTCGGCATAGCTGCGGTGGTGATGGGATTGGGTATCACGACCATGCACTATGTGGGCATGATCGCCCTGCATTCCAGCGCCAGGCTGAGCTATGACCCGGTCTATGTTGTCGGCAGTTTCGTCATCGCGGTCACAGCTTCGGGCCTGGCGATCTGGCTGGCGTTCATGGCCGAGCGGCGGCCACCTTTGTTTGTCTGTGCGATATTTCTTGGCTGTGCGGTCTCGGGCATGCACTACACCGCCATGGAAGGCACGAGCTTCGATTTCTCGTTTGCCGAACCGGTGACCGCAACTTCTTTCATGTCGAGCGACACCCTGGCCGTCATTGTCAGTTTCGTTGCCTTTGCAATCTCCGGGGTTTTCATGTTGACGCTTGTGCCCAAGGGGAGCTCGCGAGAGCATGGCGAGCAGCGGCGCAGGGGCGGCGAGGAGGTTGCCGACGATTTCCATGAGCTTGAGACCGAGGAGAGTGGTGATGAAACGGCCGTGGCTGGTATGCAGGCTTCAGCCAACCTTCTGCCGATCGAAAAGAATGGCGACCGGTTTCACATCGCCGCCGCAGAAGTCATTTCCGTGCATGCCAATGCCCATTACACCTACGTCTTCAACGGGCGTGACGACCTTTTCTGTTCGCTGTCGATAACCGAAGTCTCCCGGCGGCTTCCCAAGCCGCCTTTCTACCGAACCCACAGAAGCCACATCGTCAACCTCGCTCACGCCGGACGGATGAAGAAGTCCGGCGATGCCGCCGTGGTGGAGCTTGAATCGCAAGTGCGCCGCACCGTGCCGATCAGCCGGGCCAGGGTGGGCGAGCTGCGGCAGCAACTGGCAGAGTTTCAGATGCATGAATGTTCCGACGCGACCTGAAATTATGTCAGCCATATTGACGCAGTTCGTGCAGGCAGCGCGTATTTCGTGAAAATGCGCGGCTTCCGGGTGTCGGAGGCGGTTCCCCTTTGCGCCTTTAAGGTCTCTTCTAAGCGCTGGTGAGAGTGGCAAAGACATCAGTCTGCCTGATTGATCGAGAAGCCGTTCTTTCATTTGCATGCTTTGGGAGGAGCTAGAATGATACCAGGCACATTCGATTATCATCGTCCAGCGACTGTTGAGGATGCAGTGGGGCTGCTTTCCCGACTGGGCGAGGAAGCCAATATTCTTGCAGGCGGGCACAGCCTGATACCGCTGATGAAGACCAGATTGGCCTCACCGGAGCACCTTGTGGATCTGTCGGGTATCGGCAATCTCAAGGGGATTTCGGTCGAGGGCGGCGATGTGATCATCGGCGCCATGACCACCCAGCATGAGCTGATCAATTCTGACGAGCTGGCGCGGCATCTGCCGATCATCGCCGAGACGTCGCGGCTGATCGCCGATCCGCAGATTCGCTACAAGGGCACGTTCGGCGGAAATGTCGCCAATGGCGATCCCGGCAACGACATGCCGGCGCTGATGATGTGCCTGGGGGCAAGCTACTCGGTGACCGGACCGGATGGCAGCCGAGAAATCGCGGCCCGCGATTTCTACCAGGGCGCCTATTTCACGTCGCTGGAGCATGGCGAGATCCTGACCGCGGTCCGTATCCCGATCCCGTCTCCGGACCACGGCTACGCCTACGAGAAGCTCAAGCGCAAGGTTGGCGACTATGCCACCGCGGCCGCCGCCGTCGTCATCACGATGGAAGGCGGCAAGTGCACCAGCGCATCGATCGGCCTGACCAACGTATCGGAAACCCCGCTGTGGGCGTCCGAGGCCGCAAGCATGCTGGTCGGCACGAGCCTCGACAAGGCGTCGGTGGATGCAGCCGTGGCCGCCGCCGAAGCGATTACCGAGCCGGCGTCCGACATGCGCGGACCTGCCGAGTACCGAACGAAAATGGCGGGCGTCATGATGCGGCGTGCACTTGAGCGGGCCCAGTCCCGCGCCAAGGGTTGAGGGGGAGATTACCAATGGCAAAATCACACATCGAACTGACCATCAATGGCAAGAAGGTCGAGGCTCTGGTCGAGCCGCGCACATTGCTGATCCACTTCCTGCGCGAACAGCAGAATCTCACCGGAGCCCATATCGGCTGTGACACCGGCCACTGCGGCGCCTGCACCGTCGAGATGGACGACATGTCGGTCAAGAGCTGCATGACCTTCGCGGTCCAGGCCAATGGCGCCAGCATCACCACCATCGAAGGCATGGCCAATCCTGACGGAACGCTGAGCGCTCTTCAGGAAGGCTTCCGCATGATGCACGGCCTCCAGTGCGGCTATTGCACGCCGGGCATGATCCTGCGGGCGCATCGCCTGCTCAAGGAGAACCCGGCTCCGACCGAAGACGAAATCCGCAACGGCATCGCCGGCAATCTTTGCCGCTGCACCGGCTACGTCAACATCGTCAAGGCGATCCAGTATGCCGCAGCCAAGATCAACGGAACCCCGTTTCAGGAGGCCGCAGAATGAACGACCAGACCAAGATTGATCAGGACCGCGCCGAACGGACCGAAAAACTACAGGGCATGGGCTGCAAGCGCAAGCGGGTCGAGGACGTCCGTTTCACGCAAGGCAAGGGCAGCTATGTCGACGACCTGAAACTGCCGGGCATGCTGTTTGGCGACTTCGTCCGTTCGCCGCACGCCCACGCACGCATCAAGAGCATCGACACCAGCCGCGCCAAGGCTCTGCCGGGTGTCGTTGCGGTGCTGACCGCCGCTGACCTCAAGCCGCTGGGCCTGCATTACATGCCGACTTTGGCCGGCGACGTCCAGGCGGTTCTGGCCGAGGAAAAGGTGCTGTTCCAGAACCAGGAAGTGGCCTTCGTCATTGCCGAGGACCGCTACATCGCCTCGGACGCCACCGAACTCGTCGACGTGGAATATGAAGCGCTGCCCTGCATCGTCGATCCGTTCAAGTCTATGGACGCCGACGCGCCGATCCTGCGCGAGGACATTCAGGACAAGATGGAAGGCGCACACGGCCCGCGCAAACACCCCAACCACATTTTCGAATGGACCATCGGCGACAAGGAGGCCACGGATGCGGTCTTCGCCAATGCCGATGTGACCATCAAGGAAATGCTGGTCGATCACCGAACCCATCCGTCACCACTCGAAACCTGCCAGTCGGTGGCGTCCTTCGACAAGGTCAAGGGTGAACTGACACTCTGGGGAACCTTCCAGGCGCCGCATGTCATCCGCACCGTGGTGTCGCTGATTTCGGGCCTTCCCGAGCACAAGATCCATGTCATCGCACCCGATATCGGCGGCGGCTTCGGCAACAAGGTTGGCGCTTATGCCGGTTATGTCTGCTCGGTGGTCGGCTCCATAGTATTGGGCGTGCCGGTCAAGTGGGTCGAAGACCGGATGGAGAACCTCTCCACCACCTCGTTTGCCCGCGACTATCACATGACGACGGAACTCGCCGCCACCAAGGACGGCAAGATCCAGGCCATGCGCGTACATGTGCTGGCCGACCATGGCGCTTTTGATGCCTGCGCCGATCCGTCGAAATGGCCGGCCGGCTTCATGAACATCTGCACCGGTTCCTATGACATCCCGACGGCGCATCTGGCGGTTGACGGGGTCTACACCAACAAGGCTTCGGGCGGTGTCGCCTATCGCTGCTCGTTCCGTGTCACCGAAGCTGTGTTCGCCATCGAGCGGGCAGTCGAACTGCTGGCCGACAAGCTGGGCATGGATGCGGCTGAACTGCGTATCAAGAACTTCATCAAGCCCGAGCAGTTTCCGTACAAGTCGGCGCTTGGCTGGGAATATGACAGCGGCGACTACCACACCGCCATGAAGAAGGCGATGGACACGATCGGCTATAAGGAGTTGCGCGAGGAGCAGGCGCAGAAGCGCGAGGCGTTCAAGCGCGGCGAAACCCGCGAGATCATGGGCATCGGCATCTCGTTCTTCACCGAGATCGTCGGCGCCGGGCCCGCCAAGAACTGCGACATTCTCGGCATCGCCATGTTCGATTCGGCCGAAATCCGCATCCACCCCACCGGTTCGGTGATCGCCCGCATGGGCACCAAGAGCCAGGGGCAGGGCCACGAGACCACCTACGCCCAGATCATTGCCACTGAAATCGGCATTCCCGCTGACGACATCATGATCGAGGAAGGCAACACCGACACAGCTCCTTACGGTCTCGGCACCTACGGCTCGCGCTCCACGCCGGTGGCGGGTGCGGCGACGGCGGTCGCTGCCCGCAAGATCAAGGCCAAGGCGCAGATGATCGCCGCCCACATGCTCGAAGTGCATGAGGGCGATCTCGAATGGGATGTCGACCGGTTCCGGGTCAAGGGCCTGCCGGAAAAGTTCAAGACCATGAAGGAAATCGCCTGGGCTGCGTACAATGCGCCGCCGCCGAACATGGAGCCGGGGCTCGAAGCGGTGAACTATTACGAACCGCCCAACATGACCTATCCCTTCGGCGCCTATTTCTGCGTCATGGACATCGACGTCGACACCGGTGTCGCAAAAACACGGCGTTTCTACGCGCTTGATGATTGCGGCACGCGCATCAACCCGATGATCATCGAGGGCCAAGTACATGGCGGGCTCACCGAAGCCTTTGCCTGCGCCATGGGCCAGGAAATCCGTTACGACGAGCACGGCAACGTCATGGGTGCGTCCTTCATGGATTTCTTCCTGCCCACCGCCGTGGAAACGCCGAACTGGGAGACCGATTTCACGGTGACCCCGTCGCCGCACCATCCGATCGGCGCCAAGGGCGTGGGTGAAAGCCCGCATGTCGGCGGGGTTCCGTGCTTCTCCAATGCCGTCAACGATGCCTATGCCTTCCTTGGCGCCGGGCACATCCAGATGCCGCATGATGCATGGCGTCTGTGGACCGTGGGCCAGAAGCTGGGCCTGCACACATAAAGAGCGGCGCGGGGAAACACCGGTGAAAATCCCTCAGGAAAAGGTCGCCACCGAACTGGCCGCGGTCGGGTATATTCCCGACCGCGACCTAGCGACGGCGGTGTGGCTGATGGACAGTCTCAAACGACCGTTGCTGCTGGAAGGCGAGGCAGGCGTGGGCAAGACCGAAGTGGCGCGCGCCCTGGCGCTGGCCCACGACACGCGGCTGATCCGGCTGCAATGTTACGAAGGCCTCGACCAGAGCGCGGCGCTCTATGAGTGGAACTACCAGCGGCAATTGCTCGCCATCAAGGCGCGCGAAGGCACGGATGCGTCCCAGGTCGAGGAGCATATCTTCAGCGAGACCTATCTGCTGGAACGACCGCTCCTGGCGGCGATCCGGCAGGATAAGGCGCCGGTGCTTCTCATCGACGAAGTCGACCGGGCGGACGAGGAGTTCGAGGCGTTCCTGCTCGAGCTTCTCTCGGATTTCCAGGTCTCGATCCCCGAGTTGGGGACGATCACGGCGACCACCATCCCCCGCGTCATCCTGACATCGAACGGTACCCGCGAACTCAGTGACGCGCTGCGCCGCAGATGTCTCTATCATTATGTCGACTATCCCGATGTCGACCGGGAAGCCCGGATCATCCTGTCGCGGCTGCCGGGCATCGACACCGACCTGGCCTTGCAGATCGCCAACATGGTCAGCCTGATCCGCAAGGAAGAGCTGCGCAAGACACCCGGCGTCGCCGAGACGCTCGACTGGGCCGCGACGCTGGCCGGGCTTGATATCCGCCACCTGCGCGATGAGCCCGAAGCGGTGCATGAAACGCTGATGTGCCTGATCAAGACCGCCGAGGACAAGTCCCGCATGACCCGCGAAGTCTCCGACCGCCTGCTCGGCAAGGTGGCCTGAGATGAGCCATGCGCTTGCAGCAGAAAATCCGCTCGCCGCGGGCGCCATAACCAAACTCAATGGCTTTGCCCGGCTCCTGCGCGACAATGGCTTTATCGCCGGTCTGGCTGAAACCCGCGACGCGTTGACGGTTCTGGCCAGCGGCGATGCAGCCCGCCCTTCCCGCTTGAGGCCGGCGCTGAAATCCCTGTTCTGCAGCCGGCAATCGGACTGGGAGAAATTTGACGAGCTGTTTGATGCCTGGTGGCTGCAACGCGGGATGAAATCGGCGACACGGATCTCAGGCGCGCCGCAGAACTCGCCTCCGGGGCTGCAGACCCAGACGGCAGGCCAGCGCGGGTTTGGCGAAAGCGACTTGGCCGACGATGTCGAACGCGGCGAGGGACGCGAGGTTTCCGAAACCGGCCAATCCAAGCGCGAAGGCGCGTCACGGACCGAGCTGCTGTCGACAACCGACTTCCGGCACCTCACCCGGCCCGAGGATCTGGCGGAAGCGCACCTGCTTGCCGAGCGGCTTGCCAAGAGCATGCGCGCGCGACTGACGCGCCGGATGCACGCGCGGCGCTCGGGCCAGCGGCTGGATTTGCGCCGAACCATTCACAAGAGCATCGCCCATGGCGGCACGCCGCTGGAGCTGGTGCGGCGACAGCGCAAGGATAAGCCGCTGAGGCTGGTGGTCCTGCTCGATGCCTCGGGGTCGATGAACCTTTATTCCGCGGTCTTCCTGCGCTTCATGCACGGCGTGCTCGACAATTTCCGCGAAGCCGAAGCCTTCGTCTTTCACACCCGCCTGATCCACATTTCGCCGGCATTGCGCGAGCGTAACCCGCAACGCGCGGTGGAGCGCATGTCGTTGCTGGCGCAGGGCACCGGCGGCGGCACGCGGATCGGCGAAAGCCTCGCCACCTTCAATCGCTGGCACGCCAAGCGCTGCATTCATTCGCGCACCTGCGTGATGATCGTCTCGGATGGCTACGACACCGGCCCGGCCGAGAACCTTGGGACCGAGATGCAGGCCCTGCGCCGTCGTTGCCGCCGCATTGCCTGGCTCAACCCGATGATCGGCTGGCAGGGTTACGCGCCGGAGGCCGCCGGCATGAAGGCGGCGCTTCCCTATGTCGACCTGTTCGCTCCGGCCCACAATCTTGAAAGCCTCAAATGCCTTGAACCCTATCTGGCGAGGATATGATCATGCCGCAACACGCCGATATTCTGGATCTGATGAACGACTACAAGGCCAAAGGCGAGCCTTTCGCGCTGGCGACGGTGGTGCGAACGGTGTCGGTCACCGCGGCCAAGGCCGGGGCCAAGGCCGTGATCCTTGCCGACGGTACCATCACCGAAGGCTGGATCGGCGGCGGCTGTGCCCGCGGCGCCGTGCTCAAGGCGGCACGGGAAGCGCTGGCCGACGGCCAGTCGCGGCTTGTCAGCATCCAGCCTGATGAGCAACTGTCATCGCATCAGGTCAAGCCCGGCGAAACCCGTGAAGGTGTCGTCTACGCCAAGAACATGTGCCCGAGCCAGGGAACCATGGATGTGTTTGTGGAGCCCGTCTTGCCCAGACCGAACCTGTTGATATGTGGCGCTTCGCCCGTCGCCGTCGCGCTGGTCGACCTTGCCCGGCGCATGGGGTTTTTCATCACCATCTGCGCACCGGTCGCGGACCACGCTGCATTCGCGGAAGCTGACCGGCTGATCGACGGATACGCGGTTCCGGCAGATGGAAGCGAGCGGGACTATCTGGTGATCGCCACCCAGGGCCGCGGCGACAGTGCCGCGCTCAAGGCCGCGGTACAGGCACCTTCCAAATACCTTGCCTTTGTCGGCTCGCGCAAGAAGGCCGCTGCCCTGAAGGCAGATCTGGTCGAAAGCGGCATTCCGCCTGCGCGGCTCGAAACCATTCGCGCGCCGGCGGGCCTCGATATCGGGGCCATCACGCCGGACGAAATCGCCTTTTCGATCGTGGCTGAAATGATCGAAATCCGCCGCCGCGGTCAACGCACTCTCTGACGCACATTCTGGCAAGGACAAAAAAGATGGAAATGAACGGAACACAACGTATCGAAGCGTCTCGCGAGGAAGTTTATGCCGCACTCAACGACGTAGATGTCTTGCGCCAGTGCATTCCGGGCTGCGAATCGATCGAGAAAACGTCTGACACCGAGATGAACGCCAAGGTCACGCTTCGGGTTGGACCGGTCAAGGCGAGCTTCACCGGCAAGGTGACACTGTCGGATCTCGATCCGCCGAACGGCTATACCATCAGCGGGGAAGGCTCGGGCGGCATGGCCGGCTTCGCCAAGGGTGGAGCCAAGGTGGACCTGGTGCCCGATGGAGACGCGACCATCCTCAATTATGCCGTGTCGGCTGAAATCGGCGGCAAGATCGCCCAGCTCGGCAGCCGTCTGATCGATGGCACGGCAAAGAAGCTTGCCGGGGAATTCTTCACCAGGTTCAGTGAAATCGTCGGCCCGCAGCCGGTCGCGGAAGAGCCGGTGAGCGAAGAGGCGTCGGTCAAGAAGGGATGGGTCGGGCGCCTGCGCGATTCGCTTTGACCGCAAACCTGGCCATGAGCGGCTGTAATAGCTTCCTCTGGCCCAGAGGCAGTCGCTGAACCGTCGAGTGTACCTCCTGATTGTGACCGGGCTCAGGTGCTTTGCTTGAATTTGCTGGCATGGGCCCGCATGGCGCCTGCAAACAGCGTGACGTCGATGCCGACTCCCAGAAAGTTTGCCCCTGCGTCCCTGCAATCGGTGATGTAGGCGGGATCCATGGACAGCACGCCGGCGATCCTGCCTGCGGCGCGAATGCGCCTCAGCGCATCTAACACAGCCTCCTTGACGGCTGGCTCCGCCGGCCTGCCGATATGACCCATGTCGGCGGCAAGGTCAGAGGGGCCGATGAACACGCCGTCGATGCCGTCGTTGGCCAGTATCCCGTCCAGCGCTTGAAGGCCCGCCCGGCTTTCCACCTGGGCCAGCACGCAGATCTGGTCGTCGGCCGTGGTCAGGTAATCCGGAATAGCTGCGAATTTCGATGCCCGGGCGAGGGCGGAGCCGACACCACGGAACCCGAGCGGAGGGTAGCGGGTGGCGCGGTAGATGCGTTCGGCCTGCCCCGCGCTCTCTACCATCGGAATGAGCAAAGTTTGCGCGCCGATATCCAGCGCCTGCTTGATCCTGGCCGGATCATCGTCGGGCAGGCGGATCACCGTCGATGCGCCGCCTGCGTCGAGCACTGCCAGTTGCGCAGCCATCGATCGGATATCATTGGGCGCATGCTCGCCGTCGATCAGCAGCCAGTCGAACCCGGCAGTGGCTGAAATCTCGGCCAGATAGGGCTCGGCCATGCCGAGCCAGCAACCGATCAAGGTCTCACCGGCCTGCAGGCGATGTTTGAGCGTGTTTACGGGAGCGGGCATGGAAAAATCCTTAGGTGAATGAGACGGAGACCGAACCGAAATCGCCGAAATCAGCTTCGAAAACCGAGCCTGAAGGCGCTTCGATCGGGCGGATGAAGGAGCCTGACAGAACAATGTCGCCCGCCGCCAGGCCGTCGCCATACCGGGCCAGGCGATGGACCAGCCAGAGAATGCCCGTCACCGGGTCGTTGAGGACACCCGCGCCAAGGCCGGTTTCCTCGACCACGCCGTCTCGCTTGACGATGGCGCCGACCCAGCGCAGATCAAACGCGTCGATGGCATTGCGTTCCCTGCCCAGAACGATGCCCGCATTGGCGGCATTGTCGGAGATGGTATCGGTGATGATCCGCGCTTTTCCGGTTTCCGGGTCTGCCCGGAGAATGCGGGTGTCGAGGATTTCGAGCGAGGGTGCGACATAAGCGGTGGCAGCGAGCACATCGTCGCGGGTCACGTTCGTGCCGGCGAGACCGGTCTTCATGATGAAGGCAATCTCGGCTTCGACGCGCGGCTGGATGAACCGCCCAGCGGGGATTGCCGCGTCGTTTGCAAACAGCATGTCTTCGAGCAGCACGCCGCTGTCGGGCGTGGTGATGTCGAGCGCCTGCTGCATGGCCCGGCTGGTCAGTCCTATCTTCCAGCCGATGACGCCAAGACCGGCGGCACGTTTGCTTGCAATCAGGGCTGATTGCACCGCATAGGCGTCGTCCAGGGTCATGCCCGGATAGGTAAGGCTCAGGAGGCCGCATTGCGTGCCGGTCTTCTCGGCTTCAAACAGACGTGCAGCGGCTTCTACGATCTGATCCGGCGTCATTCGTCGACCACTCCGTTGCGCAAGGTGCCGATGCCGTCGGCCTCGACCTCGATCAAATCGCCAGGCACCAGCCAGACTGGCGGATCGAAACGGGCTCCGGCGCCGGTCGGGGTCCCGGTGACGATGATGTCACCGGGCACGAGCGTGGTGAAGGTCGAGATATAGGCGATCTGCCGGGCCACGGGGAAGAGCATGCGGCCGGTGCGGTCGTCCTGACGGATCTCGCCATTGACCCGGGTCTGCAAGTGCACATCGACAATCTGGGCGGGGTCGGTGAAGGGCACGAGCCAGGGGCCCATAGCGCCTGAGCCGTCCCAGTTCTTGCCCTGGGTGACGTTGAATTTCGCGTGCCGCACCCAGTCGCGAAGCGTGCCTTCATTGCAAAGGGTCAGGCCTGCGATGTGGGACAGGGCCTCTGCTTCCGGGATCCGGCGACCGCCCTTGCCGATCACGATCGCGATTTCGCCTTCATAGTCGAGCTGGGGGGTTTCGGGCGGCCGGGTCAGTGGCGTCTCGTGGCCGACGAAGGAGCGCGGGAAACGGATGAACAGGCTCATGTTCGGTGGTGCTTCCTGGCCGTCCTTGTACTCGGCATTGCGGTCCGGAAAATTGACGCCGACGCAGATGATCTTCTCCGGGTCCGGCACCGGGATATCCCAGCCGAACGTTCCGGTGGCATGGGTGACGGGCTTGCCCGCGGCCGCATCCAGAACGGCTTGCACCGCACCGGCCTCTATGACGTTGCGCAGGGTTTCCCATTGCGGGAAATCCGGTGACAACGCGATCATGCCGGCATCCGCGACCGCACCCCAAAATTGCTGTCCGCCGGCGGTAAATGTTGCAAGGTTCATCTCGTCCTCCGATGCAGGTCCGGATTCGCCCGGACTGATTCAGGCCTTGCCGGCACGCTCACGGGGCGATGATGGGTTGCGATTTCAGGTCGCTTTCCACCAGCTCCGCGCCTTCGAACTCCGATCCCAGTTCGAACCAGCTGCGCGGGGCGGGTGCGCCCCAAAGCGTCTGGCGCTGGGGATCCTTGAGGTCCCACTTGATCGGCTCGTGATCGGGGTCGATGGTCTGATAATCAGAGCAATAGATCTCGGTGCGATGGCCATCCTTGTCGCGGATGTAGAGGAAGAAGGCATTCGAGATGCCGTGACGGCCGGGGCCGCGTTCGACATTGGCGAGGTAACCGGTTGTCGACATCAGATCGAGAAGATCGATGATGTTGAGCGGTGTCGGCACCCAGAACGCGGTGTGGTGCAGGCGCGGGCCGGTGCCATTGGTGAAGGCGATGTCGTGGACGCCGCCCTTACGGTGCATCCATGCAGCCCAGCTGCGGCCGGTGATCGCATCCTCGGTGTATTCGGTGACACGGAAACCGATGTCTCCATAGAATTTGACGCTCTCGTCGACATTGGAAGAGAACAGGTTGAAGTGGTCGATCCTGAGCGGTTTGACGCCGCGGTAGAGCTTGTATTTCTGATGGATCGGCTCCAGCCGGTCCATTCTGGCGTAGAATTCCAGGGGAACGCCGAAGGGATCTCGCGTGCTCAACACCCGGCCCATGAACGGGCGCTCGATCCATGAGGTGGGCAGGTCGCGTGACCTGAACCAGCTTTCGGCCTTGTCGAGATCCTCCTCACTCCAGAGCTTGAAGCCGAGCACCCCGACCGAAGGCTGCGCCGCCTGCTTCAGGATCATGCAATGGTGGCCGCGTTCCTCCATGGCACGCAGATAAATTGTCTCTGCGTCTTCATGGGTCACCTGCAGGCCGAGCGTGTCGACATAATAGCCGCGCGACCAGGCAAGGTCGGTGACCCGCAGTTCGGTATGGCTGAGCCGGACGATGTTGAAGGGCGGGTTCAGGTTTGCTGCGGGAATGGCCATGGGTCTCTCCTCCAACCGGCTCAGATGACCGGGAAAATGACGTTTGTCTGTCCGGTGCCGGAAGACGGGAAATACTCGGTGACGACTTCGCATTTGGCGTCGTATGTATCCCAGCCCAGCGCGCCGTAGAGCATGGCCGTGTCGTGCATGGAGCCTTCGCCGCAGCAGAAATTGGCATAGTCGCCGAGCATCTTGAGGAAGGTGGCGTGATCACCGTTCTTCCACATTTCCAGCACGTGAAGGTCCATCTGCCGGTTGAATTCCGAACTGATGGTGAAGGTGCCGTTGTTGGCGGCATAATCCTTGTTGGGCCAGATCTTGTGGGACAGGGAGCCCGAAGCGACCAGCAAGACCTTGCTGTCGGAGGCCTCGACCGCCTCACGAATCGCCTCGCCGACGATCCGGCTTTCGTCATGGCCATGCACGGTGCACCAGGCGGCGATCGAGACCACTTTCATCTCGTGCGC
The DNA here is from genome assembly GCF_024105735.1 of Parahoeflea alexandrii. Lineage (GTDB taxonomy): Bacteria > Pseudomonadota > Alphaproteobacteria > Rhizobiales > Rhizobiaceae > Hoeflea > Hoeflea alexandrii. The sequence continues at coordinate 72,462 of NZ_JAAAML010000006.1, forward strand.
CCGGCTCATGAACCGCATCGGCACCAGCGTGCCGTATTCGAGCTCAAGGCTGTCGAGATGGTGCGAGAGTGTGTAGGCACCCCTTTCGGAGGCGCATCTGGCGATGGCATCGCCAAGCGACGGGTTGCCCTTGTAGTCGTATTCGAGGTTCTGGATGAACTGCGGAAATTCGTTGGACGTGAAAACGCCCTTGAACCGCTCATTGGCGTTGATGTGGAAGCCGGCATTGATCACCCAGTGAGTGTCGCAGACCACCACCGTATCGGCACCGAGCTCCCTGGCGCGGCGGGCGATTTCGATATGACCATCGATCGCCGCCTGGCGCTTGCCCTTCACCGGTCCATCCTGCTCCGACATCAACATCGTCGGAACGTGGGTGCATTTTGCTGCGAGGACTATTTCTCCCATGATCTTTCCTCCTCAGGCGCCCAGGCGCTGGATCTTGTGCTGACCCAGGGCGAAGGCCACGTTCTTCTGCTCCATGTAGAATTCGAACGACCATTGCCCGCCGTCACGGCCGATGCCGCTGGATTTGACGCCGCCGAAAGGCGTGGGCAGGTGACGCACGTTTTCGGAATTCACCCAGATCATCCCGGCCTCCAGCGCATCGGAGAAGCGCAGCGCGCGGGTGACGTCATTTGTCCAGATGTAGCCGGTCAGGCCGTACTGAACGTCGTTGGCGATCTCCAGCGCCTCTGTTTCGTCCTTGAAACGGATAGAGGTCAGGAACGGGCCGAAGACTTCTTCCTGAGCAATGCGCATCGAAGTGTTGGCATGGGTGAACAGCGTCGGCTGGATGAACCAGCCCGCATCGCCGATCCGGTCACCGCCGGCGGCGAGCTTCGCCCCGTCGGTCTTGCCGATGCCGACATATTCGGTGACCTTGTCGAAATGCACCTTGTGGATCAGCGGACCGATTTCGGTGGTCGGGTCGAGCGGGTGGCCGACCTTGATGTTGTTGACGCGCTCGGCGAGCTTGCTCTCGAATTCGTCGGCGATGTTTTCCTGGACCAGCAGCCGGCTCGAGGAGGTGCAACGCTCGCCATTGAGCGAGTAGATCATGAAGATCGCGGCATCGAGCGCGCGGTCGAGATCGGCATCATCGAAGACGATGACCGGGTTCTTGCCGCCGAGTTCGAAATGGACGCGCTTCAAGGTGTCGGCGCCCTGTTTCATGATCATCGACCCGGTGCGGCTTTCACCGACAAATGCGATGGCCTTGATGTCAGAATGTTCGGTCAGGGCTTTGCCGGCGTCTTCGCCGAAGCCATTGACCAGGTTCCATACGCCTGCGGGGAGGCCCGCCTCATGGGCGATTTCGGCGAGGATGCGCGCGGTCAGCGGGCTGAACTCTGCGGGCTTGTGCACCACGGTGCAGCCGGCTGCGAGAGCCGGAGCAATCTTCCAGGTGGACAGCATGAACGGCGTGTTCCACGGGGTGATGACGCCGACCGGGCCGATCGCGCTGCGGCTGGTGATGTTCAGATGGGTCTTGGTCGGCAGCGACTGACCGTCGCGGGCGCTTGGGGCCAGATCGGCGTAGTAGCGGAAGTTCTCCGCTCCGCGCAGGGCTGCCTTGGACATGAAGCGGTAGGCCTGACCGGTGTCCCAGCATTCGCACAGCGCGATTTCCTCGGCGCGCTCGACGATGAGGTCGGCGATCTTGTGCAGGATCTTCTTGCGGGCTTCCCCGCTCATGGCAGACCAGGCGGGAAACGCGGCCTTGGCGGCCTTGGCGGCGGCATTGATGTCCGCGTCAGTGCCTCTGGCAACAGTGCAAATCAGGCTTTCATCGACCGGGGATCGTGTCTCGAAGGTTGCGGATGCAGCGACATCCTGCCCGCCGATCAGGTTGAGGATGCCCTTGTCGCGGTAACGGGCCAGGTGAGCCTCGAGTTTGGCCAGATGGGTGGAAAGTTCGCTCATTTGCCGTCTCCCGGAAGATATTTGCGGATCGAACTGGCCTTTGGGCTCAGCTCGGAATCGATGTCGCGCATCTCGAGCGACAACATGAAAGAGGATGTCGCCATCGCTTCGGCACAGAAGGCTTCGGCGGCCGCGAAGATGTGCCCGGTGGCCCGTTTCTTGGCTTCTGCGGCGCGGCCGGCGCGCAGGCGAATGGAGATATCCATGAACGCATGATCGGGATTGCCGTCAGCGATGAGCCAGTGATCACAGGCGGTGGCGCGGATGCGGATGCCGGCAAGCGGAAAGATGCCGGTCTCCATCGCCGCATCTCGAAGCGCGACCAGAAGATCCGCGATCTCAAGCCTCTCCTCGAGGTTTGCGGAATAATCGATATGGAAATGCGGCATGCTGCTATCCTCCCGAATAATTGCTTTGTTAAGTAAAATTAGTTGCCTTGTCAATGATTATATCGCAATGTCAGACACGCCCAACCGCGGAGTGTCAGAGAGAATATGGACAAGCCAGATTCCAGGCCGGCAAACGGCTCCTCGCAATTCGGACCGACATCGCGCTCGTTGCCGATCGCTCTTCTGCGCACGCGCGAGCGAATCATGGTTCCGATCCGGGAGATGCTGCAGCAAAGCGGTATCTCGGAGCAGCAGTGGCGGGTGCTCCGGGTTGTCGACGAGGCCGGAGAAATGGAACAGACAGCCATTGCCCAGGCCGCCTGCCTTCAGCTGCCAAGCTTGACGCGGATCCTGCGTTCGATGGAGAGCGACGGGCTGGTCGGACGGAAGACGGACGAAGCCGACCGGCGCCGGACCCTGGTCAGTGTCACGGCAGCGGGAAAGACACTGATTGCCAGACATCGCCAACGCAACGCCCAGATCTTCGCCACTGTCGAGGCGGAGTTCGGCCGCGAGAAGCTGGACCTGCTGCTCGACCTGCTGGATGAACTTCAGCAGATCCGGATGTGAAGGCAGCATGATGCCGGAGCAATCAAACCGGTCCGTTGGGAGACGTCTTCAACCAGTAAAGCTTGCAAGGCCTGCGGCAGAACATCGGCATGAGAGCGATATCGACCTTGAACATGACCATGCAGGCGTGAGCGAAAATCAACCTTAGTGAGCCTCGGAATTACAGAACAGGATGATCCCATGCCCCGCATGACCACCGGCGAAATAATGGCCAAGTCGCTGATTGCCAATGGCGTGGATACCGTCTTCGGCATTCCCGGCGCGCACATGTATGATTTCAACGATGCGATCGCGCG
>NZ_JAAAML010000007.1 GCF_024105735.1 Parahoeflea alexandrii
ATGGTCGTGCGAGGCTCCTTGCTGAAGTGGTGCGCGCAAGACCTGTCTACATCGCGTTCCCCCCGCGCGAATGTCCTCTGCGTTGCGACGGACGTGGTGTCGTTGATCGGCGGTGGTCCTCGCAGCACGATAGGGAAGAAGAAGGCAGGTGCTTAATCGGAGCCGGTCGACGATGCTGTCGGCCAACTATTTCTTACGTTTTTCGGAAAGAGTCTCGCGCTCATCCCATCTGAGGAAGCAGGCCACGCTCGTAGCGCATCCTTTTGGAGATGAGACTGACCACGGTGCGCAAGTGGACCGGCAATGTGAAACGGACAACTCAACACAGGTCGCGGCTCTGTTATCCCTACAGGCCACGAGTGAAAATATCGCTTGAAGTCATCACAATCTCGCGACACATCAGTTACATTCTACAATATGAATTTGTTTTGGATTACCCGATACCGCGAAATATGGAGAAAAGCCTTGTCCTCGAAAAGTGCGACTGCCCCGACCAAGGAATAGAACGTCGCAAAGTACTCTTGGGAGGATCGGCGCTGATCGCGGCGCCCTTTCTTCTGACTGGGCGGGCCTTCGCCGTTGAAGGTGGCGCCCCGCTGCCGATCCCACCGCTGGTCGATGCGGATGGGTCTCAGCCGGCGACGCTGACAGCACGGGCGGGAAGCCACGCCTTCGTGCCGGGAACGCAAACGCCGACACTGGGCTACGAGCTGGATTACCTCGGACCCACCCTGCGCGTGCGGCGCGGGCGAAGCGCGCAGATCGACTTGGTCAACCGCACCGATGACCAGATCACTGCCCACTGGCACGGCGCCCATGTTCCCGGCAACATGGACGGTGGCCCGCAACTGGCCTTTGACCCCGGGCAATCCTGGTCGGCTCGGTTCGACGTGCATCACCCGGCGGCGACACTGTGGTACCACAGCCATGTCCACGGCAAGACAGGCCCGCAGGTCTATCACGGCCTGGCCGGTTTCCTGCTTGTCGAAGACCCCGCGGCACCCGACGGCCTTCCCTCGGACTATGGCCTCAACGACCTCCCTCTGGTGGTGCAGGACCGCAGTTTCGACCGCGCCGGGCGGCTGGTCTACGACACCTCGGGCATGACGCTGATGGGTGGCGTTCTGGGAGACACGATCTGCGTGAATGGTGCCGTCCAGCCGGTCGCCGACGTGCCACGAGGCCTGGTGCGTCTGCGTCTGCTCAACGGGTCGAATGCGCGGTTCTACGATTTCGCCTTTGCCGACGGACGCCGGTTTCACCAGGTCGCCAGCGATGGCGGCCTGTTGCCCGCGCCGGTTGCGCGCAGCCACATCGCGCTGGCCCCGGCCGAACGCGCCGAGATCGTCGTCGATTTCAGTGCGGACACCGCGCCCGTCCGCCTGGTCAGTGCCGACATCGCCCAAGGTGGCATGATGGGCGGCGGCATGATGGGCGGCAATGCAAGGCCCGGCGGCGCGATCGAGATCATGACATTCGCGCCCGGCGCCTCGCCCGCAACAGGGCCGGCCACCCTTCCCGCCAGCCTGCCCGCGCCGCCGATGGATTTCGGCGCACCCGTCCGCACCCGCGACTTCCGGCTAGACATGCATGCAGGCTCGATGATGGGGGCCATGTTCAACAGGTTGATCGGGAGTTCCGGCTCGATCATGGGCATCAACGGCAATTCCTACGATATGGGCCGGATAGATGCCGAGTTGCGCGCCGGCGAAACCGAGCTTTGGCGTATTTCGGCGCCGATGATGATCCACCCCTTCCATGTCCACGGGACCTCGTTCCAGGTCGTCTCTCGCGGCGGGCAACGCGTGGACCCGGCGACCGAAGGACTCAAGGACGTCGTGGTGGTCGATGGACGTGGCGCCGAGATTCTGGTGCGGGTCGACCAGAAGGCCGACGCCGCGACGCCGTTCATGCTGCATTGTCACATTCTCGAACACGAAGACGCGGGAATGATGGCCCAGTTCACGATCGCCTGATCCCGAGGGCCCCGAGAGTGTGAAAATATCCATTCCACCTCTTGAGGCTCCAGTAGCTGGAATGACTAGGTAACGAAAAGAACCACAGCAGTTCGAATTGCCGTGAAATCACAAAGGAGAAACAAAATGGGCTTTGGCATGGGCTTCGGCGGCATCTGGATGCTGCTGATCATTGTCCTCGTGGTGTTGGCGATTGCCGCACTGGTGAAATACCTGCGCAAGTGACGCGGAACGAAGGAGATTGGAAATGGGCTATACGATGGACCGAAAACTCGACGGCGCGACCATGGACGCAGCCGACGAGCGCGTGCGCGCGGCGCTGACAGAGGCTGGTTTCGGCGTGCTGACCGAGATCGACGTTCAGGCGACGATGAAGAAGAAGCTGGGCGAGGACATGGCCGGCTATCGCATCCTCGGCGCCTGCAACCCGAAGATGGCGCACCAGGCGTTGGGGATGGAACCGCGCGTCGGTGCTATGCTGCCCTGCAACGTGATCCTGCGCGAAGTCGACGGCGGTGTCGAGGTCTCGGCCATCGACCCGGTGGCCTCGATGCAGGCGATCGACAACGCGGAACTGACACGCGTCGCCGGGCAAGTGCGCGACATGCTCGCGTCGGTGGTGAAGAATGCCTGAAGACGACGGAAGCCTGCCCGAGGTGTGCATCACCTCGGGGATGACGCAATGTTCGGTGCCGGGACCGGCCGGTCCGTTGGAGATCTGCCGGATTTCCGACCCCGAGCATCGGCTGTCGTCGGAATGGTCGCGGACCTCGCGTCCGGCCCCGCCTGCGGTGCTGCAACCGTTGATACCGGTGCCGGGCGTGGTGCCGCTGGGAGAGCTCGAGCTGATCGACGCCATGCAGGCGGGCGACGTGGTGGTCGCAGACGGACGCAAGCCCGAGCAATACGCCAAGTACACCATTCCCGGCGCGATCAACCTGCCATTTACCGACGTTGAGGGGGCGCTGGAGGCGCTTGGATGCAAACGCACCGGCGATGGTTGGGATTGCAGCAATGCGCGCAAGGTGGCGATGTTCTGCAACGGGGTCTGGTGCGGCCAGTCACCAACCGCAATCCGCAAGATGACCGAGGCCGGATTCCCGCCGGATCGCATCCTCTACTACCGCAACGGGATGCAGGGCTGGCTCTTGCAGGGGCTGAGCGTCTGGACGCCGGGCGCGGCGGATCAAGCGTTCCAGATTGTAGTAACCTTCCGGGGTCTTTTGCCCCGCCTTGTCGCAGAACACCGCGGCGGCCATCAGGCAGACGGTAATCTCGGCCTGCGGGTCGTTCTTGGCCAGCACTTGGGCCATGCGCAGCCCGTTGAAGCTGCGCTCTGTGCCATAGGACGGCTCGTTTAGGAGGATCAGGTGTTTTATGGCAGGTCCTCAGGTCCGGGCGCGCGTTTCGAGAGCTGACAGGAAGGCTTCGATGCGCCGGGCATTGGCGCCCCGGTCGATCCGGCCCAGCCGCGAACGCGAGCGCATGTCGATGCGGGCGCCGGTGTCGGTTTCGGTGACGCGGATCGCCACCTCGTCCTCGAAGCCGAAGAGGCGGCTCCGGGCGATGGCCTCGATCTGGCTTTCCGCAGGATCGGCCGACAGCACGTCCCAGCCGCGGTCTTCCACGAGGGCGAGCGCCGCCGCGAAGGCCTCGTCCGCGGAGACCAGCAATTCCAGCGGGAGCACGTCCGGATAGGCGGCGCGCTGCGGCTCGGAATTCTGCGCGGGGTAATCGCTTGGCGTGGTGGTGAACCAGAATACCGGCGGGTCTTCGGTGTCGGTCGAGATGTCGTTGATTGGCGGCGTGGTGCGTGCGGCGATCTCGAAAGCGGCGCCAAGACCCGCGACGGGCAGCGACAGAATCAGCCCAAGCAGGACCATGCTGACGCCGCCCGTCTCGCGGCGAAGCCCGACGACCCGCCCGGTCAGTGCAAGGACGACACCGGCACCGCCCGCCCACGCGCTCCAGCCGGCAACGTCATAGGCCTGCGGCCACGGCCAGCCGCCCGCCCGGAAGCCCCAGACAGAGACAGCAATAAGCGCGATTGAAGCGACGCCCAACAAGATCGAAAGGAAGCCCAGACGGCGGGCAAGTGTGTCACGCATCTGCGAGCTCCCGAGGGCTGGCGGGGTTCAGCCGCGGATGAGTTTCCTCGGACAGCCAGAAGAGCACGGCGCCCGAGACGAACATCGAGATCGCGACGAACCAGAAGGCCGTTTCCGCTGCGCCGGTCAGGCTGGCCGCCAGCCCGAGGCCAAGCGCCCCGATCGCATAGCCGAGGTCGCGCCAGAACCGGTAGATGCCGATGGCCGAGCCGCGCCAGGCGGGTGGCGTGATGTCAGCCACCGCCGCAGAGAGGTTAGGGTAGAGAAGCGCCATGCCAAAGCCCGCCACCCCGGCCGAAACCGACCACCAGAGCGCGCCGGCGCCCATGACCACCATCGCCACCCCCGCGCCGCAGATCCACATGCCCAGCACGTTGGGCCAGAACCGCCCGACATGGTCCGACAGCCGCCCGGTGAAGAGCTGCAAGCCGCCCCAGACGAAACCGTAGGTGCCGACGATCCAGCCGACCTCGGTGAGGCTGGCGCCCCTGGTCACGAGGAACACCGGGAACAGGGCCCAGACCAGTGCATCGACGAATTTCTCGACCAGTCCAGCCTGGCTGATCGCGAACAGTCGCCGGTCGCGCCAGGTCATCAGCGCGAAAACCTCGCCCGTGGTGGGGTGCTCGGAGACGCCTTGCGGGTAGCGCGGCAGAGATTTCGGCGGCGCGGCCTTGTGGGCTGCGGTCTCCGCCCTGGCCCAGGGCAGTGTGTCCTTCACCCAGACTACGGTGAGCAGCAGCGCCAGCAGGACCACGGCCATGCCGAAGACCAGCAAGCCCGTCCGGGCGCCAAGCCACTCGGCCGCGTATGCGGTGACGATGCCCGCAATTGCCACGCCGACATAGCCCGAGAACTCATTGAGCCCCATGGTGAGCCCCCGTTCCTCGGCCCGCGTGATGTCGAGTTTGGCGGTCTGGGTCATCGACCAGCAAAGTCCCTGGTTGACACCGAGGAGCACCGTCGCGGCCACGATCCAGTTCCAGTCGGGTGCGGCCCAGATCATCACGGGGATCGGCAGCGCCGCGACCCAACCCCAGAACAGGACGCGCTTGCGGCCGATCCGCTCGGACCAGCGACCGGCGATGAAGTTCATAACCGCCTTCACCGCACCAAAAGCCACGACGAAAGAGGCGAGCAGCAGGAACGAGCCGCGCGTCAGCCCGAATTCGCTCTCGGCCAGCGCCGGTACCACCGTCCGGGTCATGCCGATGGCGAACCCCACCAGCATCACCTGGATCAGCTGGTGCGTGACCTGAGTCGCGTTTTCGCGAATGCCGTGCCGGAGATCGCTTTGCATCATTTTCTGGGGTCACTTTTCACGTTGTTCGCGTCAAGCGCATGTCCCGATGCCGGACCGCGCAGCGGCTGGACCAGCATCCGGTCGAGCCAGAGATCGCGGCGCGTGCGGAATTGCTCGATGCCGATGTCCATCCCCTCATGTCCCTTGGCGGGCTGGGCGACATAGGTGCCGAGCAGCCAGTCCCACCACGGCAGGTTGAAGCCGTAATTCGAGTTGGTCTCGCGCGGATCGACGGAATGGTGGACCCGGTGCATGTCGGGCGTCACGACCAACCAGCGCAGAACGCGATCCACAGGCCGCGGTAGGTCGATGTTGGCGTGGTTGAAAAGCGCGGTGGCGTTCAGGATCACCTCGAACAGTAGGACCGCGACCGCCGGGGGACCGAGCGCGGCCACCACTAAGAGCTTGATACCCATCGAGATCAGGATCTCGATGGGATGGAACCGCAACCCTGTCGTCGCGTCGAAGTCGAGATCGGCATGGTGCATCCGGTGCAGCCGCCAGAACCCCGGCACCGCGTGGAACATGACGTGCTGGAGGTAGATCGCGAGATCGAGCAGCAGCATCGAGACGACGATGGCAACCCATGGCGGGGTGCCGATGTTGTTGAAGAGACCCCAGCCGCGTTCTTCGGCCATCACGGCCAGCCCGACCGCGAGGATGGGGAAGCTGAGCCGCAGGATCGCGGTATCGAGCACCACAAGAGCGATATTGTTCGTCCAGCGGATCACCCGAGGAATATCCCGGCGTCGACGCGGTGCCGCCACCTCCCACAGCGCCATGGCCAAAAGGACGCCCAGAAAGGCGGCAAGGCGGATTGTGGGCTCGGCAGCGAGGATCGTCTCGGACATGGGCTCGTATTGCAGGGCTTGTGGTGGGCGATGGAATCGCTATCATTCAAGTTATCACTTGATAGATCTATCGTCTGGAGCATGCTCGTGTCAATCAGCCCGAAACTCGCCCTGCTGGAGGAATACGCGCTTGTCGCACGCGCCCTTTCCGCGCCGGCACGTTTGTCGATCCTGGAGCAACTTTCGCAGGGGGAACGCGGCGTGGAAGCGCTCGCGGAGAAGACCGGCCTGACGTTTGCCAACTGCTCGCAACATCTTCAGCAACTGCGCCGGTCAGGGCTAGTCACCAGTCGCCGCGATGGCAAGGCGGTGATTTATCGGCTGTCGGACGCGAAGACCCTGGCGTTGATGGACCTTCTGCGCATCGTCGCCGAACGAAATCTGGCGCAGGTCGAGCGCATTCTGCGTGGTTTGTCGGGCGGCGATGACGCGCCCGAACCGATGAGCCGCAAAGAACTTGCTGAACGTCTGGCAGATGGCTCCGTCACCGTGCTCGACGTGAGACCGGCCGACGAATACGCCATGGGTCATATCGCGGGCGCGCAAAACGTGAGTCTGGCGGACCTGGAACGGATCCTGCTCAAGCTCGCCCCTGACGCCGAGATCGTCGCCTATTGCCGTGGCCCTTACTGCGTCTACGCCCACCAGGCAGTTGCCACTCTGCGTCGGCATGGGCTTAACGCCCGCCGGCTCGACGGTGGCCTGCCCGAATGGCGCGAGGACGGAAGGCCGGTGCACCTCGGTGCAAACTGAAGAAACCGCTTCTGGCCGGTTTCAAAACGCTGCCAAGGTCACTTGCGCCTCCGAGCCTCGCGCAGGACCGCCTCGCCGAGCACCAGCACGCACCCTGCAGCGAGCGCCAGACCTCCGCTAATGGCCCCGAGAACGCCCCGCTCCATGAGGATGGCCACCAAGGCCACGCCGCCGAGGACCGCCAGCGTGAGCCGCAGGTCAGCCACGAACATCTTGAGAAGTTCCTTGAAGACTTCGCCGAGGATGGTCATGCGAGGCTCCTCGCTGAAGTGGTGTGCGCAAGACGCGCAAAGCCGATGCCAGACAGCAGGAACAGAGCCGCCAGGGGCAAGAGCGCAAGATCGGCCCCGGGCCATTCCGCGCCCAGTCCTTCGCCGGTCCAGAAGACACCGAAGGCGGATAGCATGACGCCCACACCGAACTTCAGTGTATTCTCGGGCACCTGCGACAATGGTTTGTGCACGGCCGCGCCTACGATGAGGACGAGAGCGCAGGCCGCCAGTGCGCCGAGCGAAGCCTCCCACAAGAGCCCCTTGCCGGCGCCTACGGCGACGACAATGAAGGCGACCTCAAGCCCTTCCAGCAATACCGCTTTGAAGGCGGTGATCCCTGCGATCCACTTCAATGTCTGCGGCGAACCGGTCTGCGACCGAAGCTCTGCGGTTTCCTCGTCATAGGCCAGGGTCTCGTCATGCAGGGCGATGACACCGGCCGAGCGAAGGACGGCTTTCCTGAGCCAGCCCATTCCGAACAGGAGAAGCAAAATGCCGACGACCAGTTGCAGGACCTGGATCGGGATGAAGCGCAGCGCCGGCCCGAGGATCAGGACGACGAGACCAAGGACCGCGAGCGCCGCGGCGGTCCCGACGATGGCCGGTCGCCATCCCCGCGTGGTGCCGACGGCCAGCACGATGGTGAACGCCTCCACCACCTCGACGATCGAGGCGAGGAAGGCCGCCGTGACGGCGGGAAACAGGACAGTCCAGAAATCCGGCGGCATGGGATCCTCCACAAATTGCGCTTTGACTGTGGTCAGTTCACGACTCAATTGTCGTAATTACTACATCTTGCCTGTAGCAATTGCAACATATATGTAGCGAGCATGAGCAAAATCACGTTCTCCGACCGGATCTCCACCCTCGACGCAGCGGTTTCTCCCGCCGAGTCGCGCCTCATCGACTGGTTCGCCCGCAATCGCGAGACCGCCCTGCATGCCTCTGCCGCAGATATCGCGGCGGCCGCGGGTACCAGCGACGCCACCGTAATCCGCACCGCGCGCAAGCTCGGTTATGCCGGGCTGGCCGATCTGCGCCACGCCATGGCCGAGGACCTGCGCCGCGACCTGACGCTAGCGGACCGTATGGCGAGCGAACTGGCGCAGCCCGGCACGGTGCCGGGCCTGCAGACATCGGCACAGGCCTTGCGCACATCACTGGACGCCATCGAGGCGCTGGAGGAATCGGTCGTTTCTAACATCGTCAAGTATATTGCCACCGCACGCCGGATTCATGTCTTCGGCATCGGACCGTCGGGTTTCATCGCCGGGTATTTCGCAGCGCAACTGGGGCGCCTCGGTTTCGATGCGCGGGCTCTGTCGCGCACCGGCCTGCAGTTTGCCGACGATCTTGTCGGGATCGACACGGGCGACACAGTCGTGGCCCTGGCCTACGATCGCCCCTATCCCGAGGTGCGGGCGCTATTCGATCGGGCCTCGCGCCTGAACCTTCGCTCCCTCTTGATCACCTCCAACGGGCCGCGCATTCCTGACCCGCGCGCCGGCATTCTCGTGCGCGTGCCGCGCGGCCGCACCGGTGGTTTCGGCCTACACGCAGGAACTCTCGCTTTGCTTGAGGGCCTACTGCTCGCGCTCTCAGCGACCGAACCTGACAGGACGAAGGCGGCGCTTGAGGATCTGAACGCCTCCCGCCAAGCCCTTTCGGGGGCCGGCATGGGATTGTGAAATCTTCGGGCACTTACTGTAACGGTGCGGTTGAGAAAGGCCTTTAAAGAGGTTCTTCCTCATATGTGGAACGGCCCGGTTGGCAAGGTATTCTCTGCGTGAATCTCCGTCGGACGGTGCCGTCATATGTCCGGCCTGTTGGCGCGGTCAAATGACCGCTGGCCACGATGATATCCGCGATCCCGATTGCCTAATCACTTTGACGCGCTCGACGGCGCATTGAGGAAGCCGGTCTTATCGGTATCGAAGTTATCGTCCCTCGGGTTCATCACGCTTTTGGCACCTTGCCACTTCATTCCGGAGCCGAGGCGCCAGAATTCCTTGTGTTCTATGCTCTCCCCATGATCGCCGGCGCTCGGTAGGTGCCGCCCTTGACAGGGAGCGCCCAAATCGTGCGCGCCATCTTGTTGGCCAGTGCTATAGCCGCGACCTTATATGGCCGCCGCGCGATTGGGGAGAGGACCCAGGCGGGCAGCTTCACGCCACGACGAGCCAGCTTAAGAATCGATGTCGCGCCGATGATCAGCAATGTTCGCAACTGCTTGTTGCCTCGCTTCGATATTCTGCCAAGTCGCTCCTTGCCGCCGCTAGAATGGGCCCCCGGCGTAATCCCGATCCAGGCCGCCAGATCGCGGCCTGTCCGGAAGGCTGCGGGAACCTGGATTGTTGCCCCGACAGTCGCTGCTATGATCGGACCGACGCCTGGGATGCTTGTGAGCCGCCTAGCGGTTTCGTCAGCCTTTAGTGCCGTCATGATCTTCGTGTCGAGCGCTTCTATACGAGCCGTCAGATTCTCAATCTGATCGGCCATTGTTGATTTCCACCGAGAACTGGCTCTGACGCACTTTTGCTGAAATTGGGGCTATGTCGAACCGATGAGCCGCGCTTGCAGGAGATCGAGTTTTGCACGGCCGTACATTTGGCGCTTTATGAGCTTCAGGCGGGCGATCTGTCCCTCGGTTTGGCCGTTCGACCATGGGGAAACAATGGCGTTCCGAACAGCGGCAATGTCCTTTTCGACGCCGCCAGCAAAAGACCCAACTAAGCTGTCCTTCGCAGCGCCAAGCCAACCATCGAGTTTCGCCGCTGACTTTGAACGGATCATGGATTGAAAGTCGCCAATCGCCTTGCGGGCTGCGACCAGTTCGGGAACATTCACTTCGATTGCGGCCACCAAGATCGCCTCGGATTTTGTTAGGTCGTGGCGGGCGGTTGTCATTAATCGGGCAATCACCCGTGCCGATGGCGTTCTGGCAAGCCCGCTCTGACCTGCCTTCTCAGCCAAACGTCGGCGTTGTGCCCATTGCGAGACGACACCGCTTTGCCCTGGAAAGCCTTTTGCTTTCATCTCACGCCAAAGCGCCAAGGCGTTTCGTGCGCCGTCATCCCATCGGTTGTTAAGCCAAGGCAACCAGCTATCCAGCGAGCTCGGCTTTGTTCGGAACACATCGAGGCGTTGGCCACGCAAGACATCGCGCACAAGCTTCCGGCTGTGACCGGTCTGCCGGACGATCTGTCGAATTGATGTCCCCTTCTTAGCCAGTGCCTGGATCGCTTCATTGGTCTCCTGTCGGCGAAGGTATCCCTCATATTGCAGCCTTTCGGCATAGGTCAGAAGCTTCGGGTCAACGACACTGCTACCGACTGCCTGCCTGATTTGGCGCATCGACTTGCCGACAGCGTCGAGAAAAGCACGGCTGGAGTTTTCCATCAGGTGCCAGCGATCGGCGACCTGTTCAGCATGAGGCAATGCCCTTGCGATGGCTTCGCCATAGCCACCGCCGCGATCACGCGCGACGACCGAGATAGACGGATGTTCGGCAAGCCATGCGCGTGAGGTATCCAATCCACGATCCGGCAACAAGGTAACGGGCTTCCGGCGCTCAAGGTCGCAAACGATGGTTCCATAGGTCTGGCCGCGCCTGAAGGCAAAATCGTCAATGCCGATGATAGAAAGCTCATCGGTCTGGTCAGTGGTACGTCGACGTACCACCCGCAATAACGTGTCGTTGCTCACTGGCATCATAAGACGGTCAGCAAAAGCCGCAGCAGGTCTGCCGCCGAGCGCTATGCCGAGATGATGGACGATGGTCTCGAGCCGTTGGGTTCGCCGGCCATAGCGTATCAAAACACCGTCATCAAACTGTTCGCAGAAGATGCGCCGGCCGCACAGAACGGCATCACACCAGAACCGTCGTGCCACGATGGCCAGCTTTACGGGGCGACCGCCAAGGGGTAAGTCCGCTGGCCGACGCACATAGCGGCTTTGAACACGTTGGCTTTGTCGTCCGCACTCTGGGCAACGACCTGATGGTGAACGCGGCCGCAATAGAATTTGCGCACCTCCCCCAGAAATCTGCACTGACTCTACTGAAAAACCCTTTGGCGCAAGGCTCGCGCGCTGAAATCGATGGCGCATCGCTGATCCTCCCATGAATCAGCGAAACTCTGCCCACCAACAGCAGCAAATGTGAGTCAGAGCCAGTTCTCAGTGGAAATCAACATCCAAGTACAGGGAACTCCATAATAATTGGAATAATTCGGCTCAGAACGCTCCGACAATTGGAACCCACGTCAGTTCTAAGCAGCAAGTCACTTCGCTGGCCCGAAGGTGTCTGCTGGGTTGCGGCGCCCAATATTAGCATTGCTGAGCCAGATGAATGTTTGGGCTAAACTCGAACCAACCAGTGGCAACATCAACGAACAATTTACTCGGAACAGTTAAGTACGATTTCCCGCCAATGTATTCGGAGGTCATCAGATTTTTCATGAAGCGAGATTTTACTAACCGTCTGCGATCTTATTCGAAATCGCTTTTATCGCTGTCTGTCTGGTTTCTATTGGTCTTCACAGTGCTGCAGATTCCGGCGAGCCGCCAATTCTGGCTCGCGGATCTGGCCAACTTCTTCCGCCCACATCTGGTATTGGCAGCATTCATGTTTTTCGTTGTCTCGCTTCTGGCTGGCACCCGAATGACGAAATTCGCGGCAAGTGTTGTTGTTGTCCTCAACGCATTTCTGACCGTTCATACATTGGACGGCCCTACAATAGATGCAAAAGCGGACGCGGTTCAGATATCGTCCTGCGCGGGGAGGAGCATTCGTCTCGTGACGGCAAATCTGTTTAATGAGAACCGCTCGACCGACGCGTTTCTCCAGCTTGTGAGCGAAGAGAACCCGGACATTGTCCTGACACAGGAAACGACCGAACTCTGGAACGCCGCAATCGACAAGCTTGATGGTTACCCCTATCATAGCGACGAGAGGGTCTGGCTGCGCAACGACATGAAAATGATCAGTCGCTTTCCCATCGTGTCAGAAGAAATTTCCAGCGGCGGTGCCAGATATCGAGACTTGAAACGCCATCCGATGCGTTTCGAAATCAAGATGCCGAGTCCCGCGGGGCCGCTGGTCGTCTATCTGATCCATCCGGAGTCCCCACGTGATCCCGCAAGGTGGCAGCAACGCAATATGTACCTTCAACTCCTCTCCGAAAGCGTTGCCGCAGAGCCGCAGAGCGCCCGAATCATCGTGGCGGGAGACTGGAACACACCGCCTTGGTCACCATATTTTCAGTATTTCTTGCGATTGACCGGCCTGAAATCCATGGACGCTGGATGGTGGCTACGCTCCACCAGGATCTTCAGAAAACTCGGATCGATAGCTTTTCTGGGCACACCGATTGATCATGTAGTTGTTTCGGCGGGATTGAGAAGCTGCGGTTTCAGGATTGGTCCGAAGTTCGGTTCAAACCATCTCCCGGTCATTGCCGATATCGGATTTTGACTCCTCCCGAACGCAGGCACTCCACCGTCCTATTCGGCAAAAGAGGGTCCCTTTTTAACAGTGAGGTCCAAGAAATGGCCTGGCAAATCCGTCACGATCGCCGGAATCGCCGCCACGAGAAAGATGACCGCAAGATAAATTGCGACATAGGGGGCGACTCCCTTGTAAATGTCGGTCAACGACACGTCTGGCGGAGTTGAAGCCTTGGTCAGAAATAGAGAGAACCCAAAGGGTGGCGTCAGAAAGGACATCTGCAAGTTGAGAGCCAGAAGTGAAGCAATCCAAAGGGACGTCAGATAGGGCGCGCCAGTGTGTGCCGTAAAATCAAGGTCGCTCAAAATGGGCTGGAACACGGGAAACGTGATTAGAACGATCTCTACCCAATCGACGAAAAAGCCCAGGACGAAAACGATCAGCATGATTGCGCCGAGGACGGTCACCGGCCCGGAGTCCATCTGACCGACGAGCCGGAAAAGGCTGTCGGCTCCCCCTGACAGGCGAAATATGACGGAGAATGCAGTCGCTCCGATGAAGATGAAGAAGACCATTCCTGTGGTCCAGATGGTCTGTGCAATGCTCCTTGCGACTACACTCAGTGCAAGACGACGCTGCGCAAGACCGATGATCAGCGCGGCCGTGGCTCCGACGGCCGCCGATTCCGACAGCGTCGCGATGCCGTAGATTACCGAAACAACGACGGAAAGAATCACGCAAAGTCCGGGAACAGCTTCCCAGACGAGTTCGGCGGTTTGCACCGAGCTTTGCCGGATTGGGGCCGTCTTTGCCGGTTTGGTGTCGGCAACAAATCGTCGACCGGCCCAAGCCTGGTAGGCGATGTAGCCGCCGAGAAGCAACACTATCGGGCCGATCATCGCCAGGAACAAGGCCGCTATTTGGATTCCGAGCCCGTTTGCAATGAAGAACAGAAACACGTTCGGAGGAATCGCAACGGCTAGCGTGCCTGCTGCGGCTAGCGTGCCTGCTGCGAAGGGTTTTGCATAGCCCTCCCTCATCATTGCGGGAAAAGCGATAACGGCAAGCGCGCTGACTGAGGCTGCTATGACACCCGCAGTGGGCGCGAGCGCCACTGCGAGCAGGGTCGATATGACCGCGAGGCGCCCTCGAAATCCTGGCATCAATTCCCGCAATCCGGACAGCATCCCGTTTGCCATGCCGGTATTGGCAAGCAAGGCACCCATGAAGATCAGGGCCGGCACAGCAGCGTACTGAATGTTGTCGGCGTTCGACAGGGTTCCGTAGACCCTGTAAAAGACGAGATTCAGATCGCTGGCATGGAGGAGTCCCGTCCATGCGCCGATCAGACCAAAAGCCATGCTGACACCGGCAAGCACGATGCCGACAGGCAGCCCGGAAAATAGCGCCACCACCAGCGTTCCTGCCATCAGCCAGGGGAATGCTTCTCCGAGAAAACCGTTCAGCATTTCATGCATCCGCCCAAGGCACGGCCTGCTCTGGCTCGTCTCTGTCAAAAAGGATCAGAAGCTGTCGAAGCATTCGCGCAAAGCCCGCAAGCATAAGCCCGACGAAGCCGAGAGGTAGGAACGAAACCATGAGCCATTTCAATCCGGAACTGCCGAGGTCAAACAGCGGTTCGCCAGCCACATAGGAGCGAACGGTGGCCAGAATCCCCATTCTTGTCATAACCAGGCACAGTGGAACGAGGACGAACAAGAGCCCTGCAATTTCGATGATGGCCCGTGTCTTGGGCGGCATTCTCCCGCGCAGTACATCCACCCTGACATGGCGGTCCACTATCAGGGTAGGGGCGAGGGTCAACATTACGAAGCCGAAGAAGAACAGGGAGGAATAGTCCTGCAGGTCGGCGAACTGGTTCACATTCAACAGCCGCCCGACGGACGAACCGGTGAGCAGGAAAACCATACACAGGAGCCCCACGGCGGCGAGCGGGCAGCACAGGGCGAAAACGAACTTCTCAACAATACCGACCGTACTTCTTATCGTTTTCATCCGGGTCTCCCTAGCGGCAGCAAATCAAACGCCCCAGATCCGGCCGATGTTGCCTAGGCAACACATGGGGACGACCGTTCACTTGAACATGTTAGCGGCTTCATTCGATAGGATCAATACGACGTTGCATCTTGAATGTAGCGGCCGCTTCATTACATGGTTTGTATGAGCAAGCAATCCTGGCTAATGTTGATTTACAAAGTGCCCGCCGAACCGGGAAGAAATCGCCTGTCGGTCTGGCGGAAAATCAAGGCCTTGGGAGCGGTTTATCTGCAGAACGGCGTATGCGTGCTGCCGCCCATCGACGATCACGCAAGACGTCTCAAGATCCTTCAAAACGACATTGCGGAAATGGGAGGGGGATCCTTTCTGCTGGATTGCAACGGTTTCGACCAAGCACAAGTCGATAGAATTATTGACCGGTTCAGCATCGAGCGGAACGAGGCCTATGCCGAATTCATCGAACGCTGTGATGGGTTTGAGGACGAAATCCGCCGTGAAAGCGCGGCCGGCAAGTTCACATATGCCGAACTCGAAGAAAACGACGAAGACTTGAAAAAACTCCGCTCTTGGCTCGAAAAGATCAGGACGATCGATTTCTACGAAGCGTCTCTTGCGCCCGAGGCCGCACAAAGACTCGCGCAGTGCGCCGAGTTGCTTGACCAGTTCGCCGATCAGGTGTTCGCGGCCCAGGACGAAAATCGTCCGGACGCTGATGCAGCTTCACGGCTTCCGGTGTCGCCAATTAAGGGGGAAGGCGATGATTGAAGCAATGCACGCACGTGTACAGCCATACAGGCATGAGCGGACACGGGCTCGAGCACACGGCGCCGTCACTCGGCTATTGCATTGGTTGGTGGGAGGTCTGTTGGTCTACGGTCTGGTTTTCCCGGCTGACGCAGCCGTGTTGGCAGATCCGGGCAGGTTGCGGATCGAAGTTGCGTTCGCGAGCGTGCTCGCGCTCCTGTTTCTCGTTCGACTCCTCTGGGTTTCGACAGTTGGCGGCGGATCGCGACTCCCCTCCGATGCACCGACGTGGGAACACGTGCTTGCGCGTCTCGTGCATGGCGTCATCTACGCTGCGGTTTTGCTTATGACGGTGACCGGTGTCGCACTGGCCGTGACGGCGGAGGCTGCGATCGCGGCTTTCGGATTTTCCGCCGCAGGGCTTCCACTTATGCCGCCTCAGTCGAGCCTTTTGGAAGTGCACGAGGCCCTGGCGACCGGACTCATCGCGCTTATCGGCCTGCATGTATTGGGCGCGGTTTGGCACTGGCTGATCCGCGAAGATGGGGTCTGGCAGTCCATGCTCTGGCCGTCCGACCGGACCTGTGAATTAGAGCAGGAGAATCCCAAGTGACCCTCGTGGCAACGTCCCAAATCATGCAGGAGAGCGGTTCAACTCAGCCGACCACCACGGGTCTCACGACGGAAGAGGCAACATTGCGCCTCCAATCCCACGGCAGGAATGCCGCGGATTCCGGCCGCGAAGAGACCTTTCTCGAAGAGCTTCTGGAGTCACTGCGAGAACCGCTAGTGCTGCTCTTGCTGGCAGTCGGTGGCCTTTACTTCTTTTTTGGAGAAACCCGTGACGCCCTGATCGTACTGGGCGTCGTCGTCGCCGTCGCACTCACCGAAACTATGATCGAGTGGCGCGCGGGCAAGGCGATCGCCGCCCTGACCGCAATGTCGGATCCGATGGCGCTGGTCTGGCGCGACGGTGACTTGGGCGACGTTGCGGTAGAGGACCTCGTGCCCGGGGATCTGCTCGACCTGCGGGCAGGTGTCCGGATCGGTGCCGATGCGCGGCTTGTGCGGGCGCACGGGCTGGCGGTCGATGAATCTTTGGTTACCGGTGAGGCCGAGCCCGTCGGTCATGGTGCGGAAACTCCGGACCTTCTTGGGGGAACGCTTGTCGTCCGCGGCTCGGGCCAAGCCGTCGTGACGCAGACCGGAATGGCATCGACCCTTGGCCGGATCGCGGAGCTGGTGGCGGGCGCGAAAGAACCCAAAACACCGATGCAGCGACAGATGGGCGAACTCGCCCGCGTGTTGCTGTGGGTTGCGCTTTCGGTCAGCGCGATCATTCCGATGATCGGTATCGCGCTCGGGCAGCCGCCCAAGGAAATGCTCTTGACCGGCCTGTCACTCGCGTTCGCAACTATACCTGAAGAACTGGCGGTGATGATCGTGATCGTCCTCGGTCTGGGCAGTCTGAAACTGGCGCGACGTGGGGCCATCGTGCGGCAGCTGCGTGCAGCCGAGACCTTGGGCGCTGTCACGACGATCTGCACCGACAAGACCGGGACGCTGACGCAGAACCGGATGACGGTATTGGAGTGGTTTTCCGCATCGGCGCTGATCGGAGAAGGCACCGGCGACGTGCGGTCCCTCATGGAAGCGGCGGGACTCGCAAGCGGCGATACAAAGTTCGAGCCGATGGATGCGGCCATCCTGTCGGCAGCCAACATGCCGCCGCCTGTGGATTTCTACCCATTCGACCAATCGCTTCGATTGGCGACGGGTGTGTCGCCGCAGGACGATGGCGGCTTCGCGATCGGCACCAAGGGTGCGGTCGAAGCCGTTCTGGCAAACTGCGAGACGTGGCGGCGGGACGGCCAGGACGTACCCTTGTCGGACAACGACCGCGCGCGGTTGAGTGAGGCCGTCGCTGAGGCTGGACGACGCGGGCGGATTCTGGGCATCGCGTCGCGGCGGGCCGAAAGCCCACCCGCCGACCGAGATGAGGCGGAACGCGACCAGACGTTCGAGGGTATCGTCATTCTTGGCGACCCAATCCGCCCCGAAGTGGCCGGGGCGCTGGCCGGGCTTCACAAGGCGGGCGTCGGGGTCTCGGTGATTACGGGCGACCAGCCGGAGACGGCGCGGCGCATCGCCGAAGAGGTCGGGCTGGTCGTTGAGCACGAAATCTCTGGACCGGAAATCGCCGGAATGGACCAGCACTCCATCGCGGCGAGCCTGGCCCACGGCGCAGTCGTGGCGCGCGCGCAACCCGGCGACAAGCTCCGGATCGTCAACGCGCTGATGGAGGCGGGCGGTGTGGTGATGATGACCGGCGATGGCGTCAATGACGCCCCGGCGCTGCGCGCGGCCTCGGTCGGCGTGGCCATGGGGCACGCAGGCAGTGATGCCGCGCGCGAAGCCGCAGGCGTCGTCCTGACTGACGACAGCTTCGCCACGATCTTCGAGGCGGTTCGCCAGGGGCGGCGGCTTTATGACAACTTCCGCAAGGCGATCCGCTTCTACCTCGCCGTCAAGTTGGCGATCATCGCGATCAGCGCGGTCGCCGCGATATCGGGACACCCGCTGCCGTTCTCGCCCGTGCAGATCGTGATTCTGGAACTCTTCATGGACCTCGGCGCGGCGCTGGCCTTCGTCAATCAACCTGCCGATTCCGACATCATGCGGCGCCCGCCGCGGGACCCGAACGCCCCGTTCTTTCAGCGCGAACTCGTGATCGACATTGTGCTCGGCGCGCTGACGCTGGCCGCCGTGGTACTGGCCGCGTTTTACTGGATGATGATTCAAACTGACAATCTCGCCGAGGCGCGCGGAGCCGCCCTGATCGCGTGGTTTGCCGGACACGTCTCTCTCGGCTTCATCATGAGCTTTGACGATGGGCGCCCGCGGCTCCGGGCGCTGATTGACAACCCGATGCTGCTGCTCTGGATCGCTTCCTCGCTGGCCTTTGCCGCCGTTCTAGCCACGGTTCCGGCGGTCGCGGAGGCCGTCGGAGCCAAATCAACAGGGCTCGGGACGACCGCTCTGTTTGCCGGGGCCGCGATCCTCGCGCCACTCTTGATGGTTTTCCGATTGAGAGCGCATCCAGCTCCACACGGGGCGGGGACACTTTCGGAGACTAGAAAATGACGAACATCAGTTTCGATCCGATACAGCGCAAGGAGCAAAAGAATGCCGCACAAGCGAAGATTTCGTGCAAAAGGCGGGCCGTCCTGATTGTCAATACCCGTTCCCGAAAGGGCGAGCGCGACTACGCCCGTGCCAAGCGCCTGCTCGAACGGGCCGGTGTCGAACTCGAAGCGTCCTATCCCGTGCGGAGTGCCGAGCGCATGCCCGAGATTGTCCAGGCGGAGATCGAAAAGGAGCGCTCGATCATAATAGTCGGAGGTGGTGACGGCACGATCAGCTCTGTCGTCGACTATTTCGCATATCGCGAAAGTGTGTTCGGTCTGCTTCCGCTTGGAACCGCAAACAGCTTCGCGCGCTCGTTGGGTATCCCGCTGGACCTCGAAGGGGCTGTAGAGGTGATCGCGCGCGGCAAGGTCGCCGACGTGGACCTCGGTTCGATCAACGGCGACCTGTTCGCGAACGGCGCTGCGATCGGGCTTCCCACGATGATTGCCCGGGCAACTCCGCACAGTATGAAACGCTGGCTCGGACGCCTGGCTTATCCTCTGGTGGCACTCAACAAGCTGGCCGGTCACCCAGGGTTCGAATGCACGGTTACGGCAAACGGCTCTGTGCGCAGTATCCAGACCCTGGATGTCGCAATCGCGGTCGGCGGGTATCAGGGCGGAGCAGTCATCGCCCCGGATGCGAACGTCGATGACGGCCTTGTGCTCGTCCAAGTGCTGAAGAGCACATCCAAACGCCGGTTTCTGGAACGCTGGGCGCGAATCGCATTTGGGCAACCGATCCGGCGCGACCACCTCGAAACAATCTCGGCGCCTACGCTGACCATCACCTGCGATCCGCCTCAGGACGTCTCGATCGACGGTGAGGTGGTCGCGCGCACACCAATCGAGGTCGAGATCGCCCGCGAAGCATTGCTGGTGATGGTGCCGGTCGCGTTCGGTGATGAAGACGATGCGGAGCATGCTCCGACACGAAGATCATGAGGAGATGACAAATGGTTGACACCCGCAAAATTCTGGACGGCATCCTGAACCATACCGGCACACCCAAAGACCCTGTCACTGGTACCAAGACGCGGCGATCCCCGCTTGACGAACTGAACCTGGGCGGGGTTGGTGGCGGGGCTGCCGCCGGCGGTGTCATCGCGCTGCTGCTTGGCACCAAGACCGGTCGGAAGATGGGCAAGTCTGCGCTCAAGTTGGGCGGGCTTGCCCTGATTGCCGCGTTGGCCTACCGCGCCTGGCAGAACTGGACGTCGAAGGCCGAAGGCCCGGTCGCAACGACGCATGGTGAAACACCGAAATCCCTGCCGGCACCTGATAAGACCGCATTTCTGCCGGCACGCGCAGACGAACAGCAACGCATCGCGCGTAACATCCTGCGCGCGATGGTCGCTGCGGCCAAGGCTGACGGTCATATCGATTCCGAGGAATTCGATCGCATTCATAACAAAATGGATAAACTCGACCTGGGTGCGAGCGAGAAAGCGTTCGTGATGGACGAATTGCGCGCTCCAGCCGATCTCGCCAGAATTGCACGCGAGGCCCGGACCCGCGAAGAGGCCGCAGAAATCTACGCCGCCTCACTTTTCGCCATCGACGGTACGAAGCCGGGGGAACGAGCGCACCTTGCACAGCTTGCCGAACTGCTCGGTCTGGACGATGCGCTGGTAACGGAATTGGAGGCGTCGGTCTGCGATGTCGTGGTCGCACCACGCTGATCACTGACAGACCGGCAAGGATTCCCCGTTACCTCAGACGAAATGGAGACCGTTGGTGTTTGACTGGATAACGAACCTCGTGGACCAAGGCGGGTATTTTGCTGTCGCGTTTCTCATGTTTGCAGAAAACGTCTTCCCTCCTATTCCGTCCGAACTCATCATGCCGCTTGCCGGGTTTTCGGCGGCGCGTGGCGAGATGAGCCTCGTAATGGTGGTCCTGGCAGGGTCGATCGGATCTCTGCTGGGCGCAATTCTGTGGTACTATATCGGCGTATGGATAGGTACCGAGCGGCTGAAAAGATGGTCCGCGCGTCGTGGGCGTTGGCTGACCCTTACCCCCGGCGAAATTGATCGAGCCTCGGCTTGGTTCGACCGCCACGGCGGCAAGGCGGTGTTCGTTGGAAGGCTCGTGCCGGCGGTTCGAACACTTATTTCCGTTCCGGCAGGGGTGGCGGGCATGCCCCTCGGTAAGCTCGTTCTATATTCCATGGTCGGAACTGCTCTCTGGACAGCTTTCTTCGCCGGGGCCGGTTATCTTCTCGAAAGTCAATACGACAAAGTCCAGAACTGGTTGAACCCCGCATCCAACGTCGTTATCGCAACGCTCGTGATTTGGTACATCTATCGTGTGGTGACTTCGGCAAACGGTCGTGATGCGCAGCCCCTTCGGAGCTCCCCCGCCGATAACACGCTCGATGTCCAACAAAAAATTGCGTTAGCCTTCCCTGGCAGATTGAAAGGATCAGTTCTTGCCGCTCTCACTTGATCAACTCTTGCCATCTCTCCAGGCGCTGGGTGTCTGGACCTACTGGATTTTGGGTCTGTTTGCTTTGATGGAAGCGATCGTCTTCACCGGGATTGTCGTACCCGGCATGATCGCCGTCATTGCGGGAGGGATGCTGGTCGAACGGGGCGTCCTCGACTTTTTCGACCTGGGCTGGTTCATCTTCGTCGGTACAATTCTCGGCAGCGAGGTCAGCTTTCGGCTCGGTGGCTTGGCCGAAGGCGGTCTTCGTCGGCAACAGGCATACGCCGATTCGAAACACGTCATCCGCGCCAAAGCACTGCTGGCACGCTATGGCGGGTTCGCGTTGGTCGTCGGCCGATTTTTCGGACCGCTCTCTGCCTTTGTGCCGTTCACGGCGGCTATGGCCGGCATGCCGCATCGCCGGTTCATGTCATGGAACCTGGTCAGCGCAATTCCCTATGCCTTCGGCCTACCGGCCGCGGGCTATTTCTTCGGAAGCGCTATCTCGACACTGGGTGCAGCAGCGCCACGCGTCCTCGCCTTCGGCTCAATCATCCTAGTTGGCCTCGCCATCCTGTGGTTTGTCATAGTCAGGCTACAGCGATCCCTGCCACTCTTGGCGATGATCCTGCAATCGACGGTGTCCGGACTTGCACAGACGCGGCTTGTCGAGCGGATCAGGGCGCGACATCCGCAAGCCGCCTCATTTCTTGCGGCGCGTTTTGAGACCGGCAGGTTCTGGGGACTTTCCGCCACCGTGCTTGCCGTTCTGTTCCTGTATCTGATGGGCGCATATGTCGACTCAGTCTATGACTTCATCGGGTCGACAGAGGTCACGCAGGCCGATCAGCGCGTGGCCAACTTGTTATATGCCATGCGGGACACCCGGCTGATCTCCTTCTTCGGATGGGTGACCGCCTTTGGCGGCTGGGAAGTCATCCTACCGTTGGTCGCAGGCGCGACGGTCGGGTTGCTCATCCTGAGGCAATCGGCTCTGGCGACCGGCCTCTGGATAGTGATCCTCGGCAACCAGGCATCCGTGACGATACTGAAGGTTTTGTTCGACAGGGAGCGTTCTCCACTTGGATATTTCGCGGAAACCTCCGGGAGCTTTCCGAGCGGTCACGCCGCGGCCTCGGTCGCGATCTGGGGCATGCTGTTATTCATTGCCTGGCGCATTCGCCTATTGCCGGCGACCGTTGCGATGCTTGCGGCGGCCACTGTTGTCTGTGCCATCGGGCTCAGCCGCGTCTACCTGATCGAACACTACGTCTCTGACGTAGTGAACGGCTATATCGTCGGCGGCCTCTGGCTGGTGATCGGGATTTCATTTTGCCAGTGGTGGTCGTCCCGCAAGGAAACCGGCAATCACTCTCGCCCTGCGAATCGGATCGCAACGGTCGCATATGGCAGCATGGGCGCCGGGCTCGCCGTCGCGCTGACATTGGCCAGCCTCTTTTCCGATCCAGTAAACCAATCAGCCGAGAACTCAGGAATCCGGACACTGGATCTGGCGCATCTATCCTCCAGTGCCGTTTCGCTGCGGACGGAGTCGCTGACGGGAGTACCTCGCCAACCAATCAGCATGGTCATCGAGGCACCCGACGCCGGGGCGTTGTCGGCCACCATGCAAAAGGCCGGATGGGTGCCGGCGCCGCGACCGGACCTCCTCACTTTGTCAAAAGCACTTTGGGCCGACTGGGTAGGAGGTTCGCTCCCTCAACCGCTCGTGATCTCAACTTTTTGGCAGGCGAGACCCAATTCCCTGGGCTTCGCCAAGGTTTCGAATGACGGGTCGGACCAGCCACGCTCGCACGTGCGGATCTGGGCTGTGCCCACCAAGAAAGGAAGCCAAGGCACTGCTTATCTGGCATCTGTCTCTGTCGAGGACCCGTTGGAATGGACGCTTGGGGACGAAGAAAACTCACCCCAATTCGACACCATGTCGAAGGCTTCGGCAGCGCGACTCGTCGAGACGCTTGAACTGCAGGGACTTCGTGCCAAACTGTCCCGATGAACCCCGGATGCGGGTGCCGCCGTCATTCAACCTTTTTCGGACCGGATCAAAACAATCGCGCTGGTGTTCGCGAATACTGATAACAAATCCGTCGCCCAGAATGAGCGTCAGTTGGTCGGCCTCGAACGGAGGGCCACCGACCGGCATTTTCAAAACAATGTGCAGACACTTCCCCGAAACTTCGGTTTTCGGGCGTTGATCGGTGTCAAGCAGGTCTGCAATCACCAGTGGATGGACGCCTAGGCGGTCGCAAATTGCCGATATCCGGTCATGGTCGCGAAGGCCGCTAATGTCGATCCAAAGAAGGGCGTCTTTCGAATCCCACACCGACGGGTCGCTTTCGTCAACTTCGACAACATGTTCGGTTGTGTAACGCAACAGTGCAATGCGGGTGTCGCTTGGCATTAAATTGTAAGAATGCGCCGAATTGGCCAAACTTTGGCATTTAAATTTGAGAATATTGGCAGTCAAATTCTCAAATTAAGTGCATCTGTGATGAAGCTTTCCATATTCGATTTCGAGCCATCATGCTCTCGGCGGCGTTAGTGAACCGGACGCGATTGTCGCCCATCATGTGACCACTCAGCATCTGGAGCATCTCCGGTCCAGCACGCTCAACGATGGTTACCCCGGCCAGCAGAGCTGGTCGCATGTGAAGCGGCAGGATCGGCTTTGCTGGCGTGGGCAGATTCTCCCCCTGCTCGGCAACGACATGGTCAAGATCAGGGATGATTGCGCCGAGCACCCGGAAGCGCCAAAGGTCGTCCTCGCGCGGGAAAGGTCTTGGAATGCGTCGCATCAGGAGAAGCCGGGCAATCTCGGCTGGTGATGTCCAGGTCCCGATGCCACGTTCGGCTTCATCGTCGAGCAGCTTTTCGTCACGAAGAGCGGCACTCCGATATTGCTGGAAAGGGGAGGGGATTTCCCGCTTACCGGGACCCCGGAGTTGGTCTCCGCACAAAGGGCACGTAATGCGCCACCCCAGATGCTGGCTTCGCAGGATTGGCGCCGGTTCAGCGCCACCAGGTGAGCAGTTCGTGCAGACCTGCGTTGGCCGTGTGGCAATGAGACGACGCGATGCTCGCGCGACATTTGCGAAAGTCATTCGACGCATCACGGCCGGCTCGGTGGCAAACATGTTGGCCAGGCGGATTTACTGATCACCGGTCAGCTGCATATCTGCCGCTCGCAATGAGGAGGCCTCCGGCAGGCAATGCCGAAGCATGACCAGCGGCGGGACCGCGTAGAAGGCGGCATGCCGACCGATCCAGAATGACAGGAGTTCGTCTGAATGGCGCGACAACACCACCGGCAACGGTCGAGGCGGCGTGTTCTCACTCATGCGAACGCCGCCTCGGCATCGAACTCTGGTTCCCAGTTCTCGACTGCTTCGTCATTGATGTGCTCGCGGCCGTTTTCGATGGCTTCGACGGCCAGGCTGTTGATCATGTGGAAGATGTTTGCCGTGATACCCTCGGTGATCTGCAGAATCCGTCGCAACGATTTCGGCGTAAGCACCGAGGGCCGACGCAGCGGCGTATTGCGCAGGATCGAGGCCACCAGTGTCTCGAACTGTTCGTTTGCAGCCCACCGGCTCAAGGTGAACTGCTCAAATCTGCGCGCAAGCTGAACGTCGCCGCTGATCGCCTCCCGCGCCTCGTTGACGCCGAAGCAGACAAGCGAGATCTGCAGACGATTGCTGAGGAAGCGCAAAGTGTTCAGAACGATGCGCTGCTCGCGATAGGATCCGGCGAGGATGTTGTGCACCTCGTCGATGACCAACACCTGCACGCCGATGGCCTCCATGATGCGCAATGCAGCCTGTTCCATCTGGGCAATGTCGGCACGAGGCCGCTGAGGCGCGCCGAGAAGGGTGAGCAGCTCGGCATAGAAGCGTCGCTCTCCTGGGCGGCTCGTCATCTCCATGGCCAGGACCGGCGTCTTCAACGTGCCCGTCAGAGGATTGAAGCTCGGCGGGTGCTCATCCCGGAAGCGCTTCATGATCATAGTCTTGCCCATACCGCTGTCGCCGTATATCGCGACCGAAGGCATGCGCGTGCCTCGCGGATGCTCGAGGAGTGCGCTCAGCCGATCGAGCGCCTGCTTGGCGCGAGGGTAGAGAACCCAGCGGCGTGATCGTATCGTTCGAATGCGCCGTTCGTTCGTTTCAGAAAGCAGCGCTGCGGCACCGGTGGTCAGGTGGTAAACTTCATCGTCCATGTTCACTCCAGCTCAATCTGTATCCTCGACAAAGGGTACAGGTTTGCTGGAGTCGACACCTCGGAGCGAGCCCCATCCCCGATCATCCACTTTTGATTTCGACGAAGCGATTCCGCGTCGTGCCGCCGCCGTCTTCTTCGTTGCCGCCTCAACCAACTCTCGCTGTGCGATGGCGGTGCGGACGATAGTGCGGGTGTCGACTTCACGGCGTCCTTTCGCCAGAAGGGTGCGTCGGGCGGTCACCGCCTCGTGCAGGGTGATCGAAGGCAGTGTCAGATCTGCATAGCGAGCTTCCACGAAGTTTCCCGATGGCCGTTGAACGAAGACGCGCGCCATATCCCGCGGATCGTATTTGACAAGCAGGCGCCGATCGCAACGCCCGACGTCGGCGCCGAGTGCTGCGGACCAATAACGCAGGCCGAACAAGTGAATGCCGGTGGGCCGCAACGTTCGCTCCTGCTCAGGCAGGAAAGTTAGCCAGAAGCGCATGCGATCCTGAGGTAGCCGAAGTGGGATCGCCCCCTCGTGCTCTCGCCAGACCGCAATCGGCGGGCGACCCAGGGTGCCGTGGATAGACTGATGATAGGAGCCGACGATGTCGAGTGCGATATACCGCTCGAGTTCACGTAGCGTCAGTGCCGCGTGCCGCTTTGAGTCGTACTCTCCCAGCTCCTGTTCGTTGCTGAATGTTGTCCCGGGTAGCAGGTGCAGCCTTCCCATTTGTGTTCCAATAAGCCGCTCGATGTGACCGCCAAAGCGCGGCTCACCTGGCGGCCGCCACTCGATCGCGATGCCGGCATCCTGGCATCCTCTCTTGAATGCCCGGCTGCGGAAGTCGGCGCCGTTGTCGACGTGAACAGTGTCTGGTAGGCCAGCAATGGGCCACGGCTCGGCGATCTCGCGTTCTCTCAACCAAGCCGACTTGTCGAAGACCGAGTGCAACAGACACAGGCTGGTGGACAGCCGGGACGGGGCCTCCATCGTGAGATAGAACCCGGTCACCATGCGGCTGCAGACGTCCATCGCCAGCGTCAGCCACGGTCGACCGAGCGGCTGGCGGGTCTCCTCGTCGACGACGAAGATGTCGGCCTTCGTATGGTCCATCTGGATGACTTCCAGGGGGCGTGATGCACCGAACCCCCCGGGAACAGGCGTTGTCGCCTTCACAATCTTCTGTTCGCCGCGGCGCTTGGCGCGCTTCTGGAGGTCGATGTCCCTAAGGCGGGCCACTACCGTCCGGCGATGCGGTGGCTTGAGCCCCGCCGACATGCAGTTTGTCCGCACGTCACGGACCAGCTGCGAAACCGTCGGCCGGGTCTGCTTCATGTAATATGCGCTGATCGTTGCGCGGATGATCTCTTCTCGCTTCTCGCCCAGGGCACGATGTCCCTCGGGGCGTCCCCGTTTGCGATCCACAAGAGACAGCACGGTTCCGCCGGAGCGGAACAGTTTGATCAGCCGATATGCGGTCGCTCGGCTCAGGCCGAGCTCGGCCGCGAGTTCTGCAACATCTCCGGCCGTCGCGCCCTCAGGATTACGCTTCAGGAAGCCGCGAATCGCATCAGCTCGTCTGCACGCTTCGTCCCAAATCACCTCGTCTATCTCGGCGGGGAAGAGATCTGTCATGGCAGGCTCTCGATGAAAACATCCAAGAGCGTCAATCTCACATAAAGTGACAAAATCCAAG
>NZ_JAAAML010000008.1 GCF_024105735.1 Parahoeflea alexandrii
GCTCTCTTTGGATAACACAAGGGCGAACTGCTTGGCGCCAGCGGCGCGCCGCCCTCGTTGTGTGAGCGGTTTATAGGGCCACCCCACCAAATGAGTCAACAACCTTTTTCGCAAAAATGTCATTTTTTTTGACCAAACGGAAAACGCGTCAGAGGCCTCCTTTGCAAAGCCCGAAAAACGGCCATTCAGGGTCAAATCGCAACCAGACGGCGGCTTAGATCACCGTCTGTGAAAGCCGCCTCGGCCTGATCCGGTGAACGCTGCTGCGAAACAGCCGCCTGGGCATTGTTTGTCTTCGTGATCAATCGTGGCCCACTGCTTTGCGGAGTTCTCGCCCTCGCGTTCTGCGGAACACGCGCGCAACCCGGCGCAGGCATTGCTTCACCCAGACACTGCGCGCCCCATCATCGCTTCCGGCTCGCTCCCGGACCTCCCCCCGTGCAGGCCGGATTGAAGCTCCATCAAGTCAAGCCGTCACTCCGTCCGAACCCTGCACAGATGAGCAGCTCATCACGGCTTGAAAGCAGTCCGCTCGCATAAGGCATATATAAAAATATCTTTCACAAATGAATATGTCCGATTAGACTCTTTCAACTGTCAGGGAGAGGATGATGTCTGAGACAATTGAACTGAAGGGAATGACCTGGTCCGATCCTCGAGGATGCGATCCCGTCGTCGCGGCAGCAGAAGCTTTTGCGAAGACCCGTCCCGGTGTCTCTATCATCTGGGACAAACGCTCACTGCAGGGTTTCGAGACGACGCCGGTGGACGAACTGGCCGCACGCTACGATCTGATGGTAATTGATCATCCACATGTCGGTTCCGTTGCCGACCGGGGCTGTCTTCTGCCATTCGAGACCCATGCGAGTGATGATGAACTGGCCGAACTCGCCAACCAGTCGGTCGGCCGCAGCTTTCAGAGCTATTTCTTGCACGGCAGACAATGGGCGCTGCCGATCGATGCCGCAACACAGGTCCAGGCGCACCGAGCCGACCTTTCGCCCCGGGTCGACCGCTGGACCCATGTCATCCGCAAGGCGGAAGATGGTTTCGTCATCTGGCCGCTGCGCTCGCCACACGTTCTGATGAGTTTCTACACGCTTGCCGGCAATCTCGGCCGCCCTTGCGCAACCAGCTTCGGAAATCTCATCGACACTGATAGCGGGCTGCAGGTTCTTGATGCGCTTCGCGCCGTCTCGCGTCACATGGATGAGGCCTTCTACACCATGGATCCGATCGCAGCGCTCGATGAGCTCGCGGATTCCGGCCGCTATCATCTCGCGCCGCTGATCTATCTCTACAAGGGCTATGCCAATGAGGGCTACCGGGCCAACCGGCTCCACTTCACCGACATGCCGGTGCTCGGTCGCAACGGACCCTTGGGTTCGGCGCTCGGCGGGACCGGAATAGCGGTCTCCGCGAAGACAGCGCACCCGCAACTGTGCACCGAGTTCGCGATCTGGCTCGCCGGCGCGGAATGCCAGTGCGGGCTGTACGCCCGCTCCAACGGACAGCCGGGCAATGCCCTGGCCTGGAGCAGCGCCGCTGTCAATTCGCCCGTGCTCGAAGCCTACTACAACACAAGGCTGACCCACGAAACCGCCTGGTTGCGCCCGCGCCATGACGGCTACATGCAATTCCAGGAAGAAGGCTCGGAGATTGTCGCGCACGCCTTGCGCGGACGCCTGGACCCGGGCGCGGCGATTTCCCGGCTGAATGAGCGCTTCCGCGCCAGTTTCAAGGATCGCAGTGCGCGTTGAGAGCGCTTGTCCTTTCCCTGAGGCCACGCAGACCTGCAGCTCGGCAGTCTCAGACGGCTGGTTAGCCTGAGGCACCCGGCACGGCCAGAGTTCCGGCCGCATCTCCGGCGACAAAGCCGAAACCGATGGCCGTCAGCAACCCGTTTCCGGAAAGATACCCTGACACATCCGGGCCGGAGACGCCGCAGGCCGCCCCGCCCCCGGCAAACAGATTGGCGAACGCCGAGCCGTCTTCGCGCACAACACGCGCCTGGTCATCGATCATCAGCCCTCCCTGTGTGTGAAACAGGGCCCCGGTCACCTTGACTGCAAAGAAGGGTGCGGCCAGTGCCGGCTTGCCGGTAAATTCCCGGCCGAACGGGTCCGCGGCTTCACCGGATTGATAAGTCGCGACCTGAGACAATGTCGCCTCAAGCGCCACCCCGGGCAATCCGGTGATGCTGGCAAGCTCCGTCACGCCCGCTGCCTCGCGGATGGCGCCCGCCGCCATGGCTTCCTGGTAGTCCGGAAAGCCCTGGGCAAACGCATGCACCCGGGCATCATAAACGTTCCAGGCGATGCCGCCCGGCTGCGCCAGCACGTTTACCGCCTGCTCGGAATAGCCGCCGTGCTCGTTGGAAAAGCGTGCGCCCTCGCTGTTGACCTGGATGCCGCCCTCCATCATCAGCGCCCACGAAATCAGGATGCCGTGCGGATGCGCCAGGGATCCATGGCCCTGATAACCGGATACGTGCTCAAGCTGCGCGCCCAGCGCCTCTCCCCAGATCAAGGCATCGCCGGTATTGCCCTGGTGGCCATAATAAAGGCCGTCTGCAATTTCGGGAATGTGCTGGCGCACCAGCGCGGGATTGCCGCCAAAGCCGTTGCAGGCGAGCACCAGCGCCTTGCATCCCAGAATTTCCGTGGCGCCGTCGGGCCGGGTGATCCCGACCGCAGCAATCCGGTCATCGCCCTCTGCATGGAGAGTGGTGACACGTGCTTCGTTGACAACCGGAATGCCCGCGGCCTCGACCGCAACCAGCAATCGCGCTTCCAGAGCGGCACCGGTTTTCTCGGGCACCGCGTGCATCCGGTGCCGCGAATGCCCGGGATAAAGGAAATCATCAAGCACGGTCCACTCGAGGCCGTGCGCATCAGCCAGCCATTCCAGCGCCGGCCCGATTGTCTGCGCGGCGAGCCGGGCCAGGGAAGGAGCCGATTTGCCCTTGGACTTGGACATGATGTCGGCTTCGAAGCGCTCCGGCGTATCATCTTCGGTCCCGATGCTGCGTTGGAACCGGGTCGCGGGTGCCGGCACGAAGCCCGATGACATCGAGGTGGAACCCGAAGGCGATGCATCGCGCTCAAGAACGATCACCTCTGCCCCGGCAGCCTTGGCCCGCAAGGCCGCCACCAGCCCACAAGCCCCCGCGCCGATGACAACGACATCGGCCTCGGCATCAATGTGATCGGGAATGTTTCGCGAGATCTGACTGCCACTCATCTCAGGCTCCTGCAATCAGAGTTGCCGCCTCGCTGCAGGTCATCGTCCTCGCCACCGTCGAGAGATCGCCGATGGCGCACTCATGCGTCTCGGCTGAGAACGCAGCACATCCGTCGCTGAGCACGAATGTCGAGAAATCCCGCACATGCGCGTCGCGCACGGTTGAAGCAACGCCGCCATTGGTGACGATGCCGCAGACCATCAGCGTCTCGATCCCGGCCTTGCGCAACACCCATTCGAGCCGCGTCATGTAGAAGGCGGAATAGGCCACTTTCTCCACCGACAGATCGGCGGGCTGCAATTCGTCGACCAGCGCCTGGCCCCAGCTGCCGGGCGCGAAATCACCCTTGGTCAGGAACGGGCGAATCTCTTTCAGGTGCGGGGAGATGAAAGGCTCGCCACCCTTGCCCGGCACCAGCGTGAACTGGGTCGAGATAATCCAGCCGCCTTTTTGCCGAAGCGCATTGGCAACCGGCAAAACCCGTTCGGGCAGCGCGGCAATGTCGGCACTCTTCTGGTTGCCGCGCGCATAAGCCCCGTCGGGATGCAAGAAATCGTTCTGAAGATCGACAATCAACAGGCCCGTGCGTGTGGGATCGAAAGAATGAGCGGTCATCATCTACGCTCCCGGCTTGATCACGAGATTGCCGAAGCCATCGACCACTGCGACGAGACCTGGATCCACGAAGATCGTTGTGTCCGCCTGCTCCAGCAGCGCCGGCCCGGATATGGTCGCGCCGACCGCCAGTTGCAGCCGCTCATAGACTCCCGCCTCATGCCAGGCGCCGTCGGCAAACACTTTGCGCGTTCCGATCCGGCAATCCCCTGCCGGCTTGCCGTCGACCGGGGCAAACACCGCCATGTCCAGCTTCGGCCGGCGGCCGATAACCGCAATCCGATAATTCATAACGCGCATCGGAATGCCGTCGAGCAACCGCCCGTATGCCTCCCGGTAGGCGGTTTCGAAGGCGTCGCGGATGCCTTGCCTGGTCAGCCCGGTATCCGGAATGTCGATGGCGACATTCACCGTGTGGGTCTGGCCGAGATAGAGCATGTCGAGCTCCATCACCCGGTCGATCCGTGCAAAGGCAACTCCGGCGCTCTCAAGCAGCGTCTCGGTCTCGTCACCGATCCGCTCCATCTCCGCGCCCAGTTCCGCCGCATCGATCTGGTCGAGCAGCCGGTTGACCGTCTGAACACGGTCGTGGCGCATGTCGGCCACGACGCAGCCAAGCGCCGAAGTCACCCCCGGAAAGCGAGGCACCAGTGCCGAGGCGAGGCCCACTTCCTTGATCAGGGCGCCGGTGTGCAGCGCGCCGCCGCCGCCGAACGGCATGGCCGAGAACTTCGCCGGATCGTGCCCCTTCTCGATCGACACCAGGCGGATCGCACCGGCCATCTTGGCATTGGCCAGCTGCAGGATTGCTTCCGCCGCCTGCTCGATGGAAAGGCCCAGCGGTGTGGCAAGATGGCTATCGATGGCGCGCCGCGCCGCTTCAACATCGAGCCGCGCGAGCTTGCCGCCGATCGGGCGGTCGGGATTGATGCGGCCAAGCACCACATTGGCGTCGGTGACCGTCGGCCGGTCATTGCCAAGCCCGTAGCAGACGGGCCCCGGATCTGAACCGGCCGATTCCGGACCGACCTGCAGCAGCCCGCCCGTGTCCAGCGAGGCGATGGATCCGCCGCCGGCGCCGATCGTGGTGATCTCGATCATCGGCGTGCGCACCACCATGCCGAAATCGATCGCCGTCTGCGCCGCAAGTGCTGCTTCATTGTCGGCGACCAGCGACACGTCGAACGAGGTGCCGCCCATGTCACAGGTGATGATGTTGTCAAAGCCTGCAGCCTTGGCAATTGCGGTAGCAGCGATCACGCCGGCAGCCGGCCCCGAGAGCGCGGTTCTGACCGGATACCGCTTGGCCATGTCGATAGACATCACGCCGCCGTTCGACTGCACGATCAGGATGTCGCCGCCAAAGCCCTTGGCCTCGAGTCCTTTTTCCAGCTTGTCGAGATAGGACGAGACAACCGGCTGCAGATAGGCGTTCAGCGTCGCCGTCGACAACCGCTCGAACTCGCGGATCTCTGGCAGAATCTCGGTTGCCGCGGTGACGTACGCGTTGGGCCAGACCGAGCGCACCGCCTCGACGGCGTGTTTCTCGTTCTCGTTGTTGGCGTAGCCATTGATGAAGAACACGCAGACCGCTTCGCAGCCACTTTCAGCGAGCGCCTTGGCCTGAGCCTTGACCTCGGCCACGTCGACAGGCTCGAGCACGGTGCCGTCGGCCAGCACCCGTTCGCTGACTTCGACACGGTCGGGCCGTTCCACCACCGGAGTGAAAGATCCCTTCAGGCCCCAGGTCGTCGGCCGGTCGCGGCGGCGCATTTCCAGCACGTCGCGGAATCCCTCCGTGGTGATGATACCGGTGCGCGCGCCCTTGCGCTCGAGCAGCGCATTGGTGCCGACGGTCGTGCCGTGCACCACCGTGGAAATATCGGCGAAGTTTTCCACCCTGCTGCCAATGCCTTCGACAAAGCCTTTCGACTGGTCGCCGCGGGTGGATGGCACCTTGGCAGTGGAGACCTGTCCGCTGGTTTCATCGAGAATGAAGACATCGGTAAAGGTGCCGCCGACGTCGACGCCGATGACGTAAGCTGGTCGTGTCATTGGGCTGTCTCCCGGGCGCGCAGATCTCGTGTGGCGGCATCATCGACGGACCCGTCCGGTCCAATGACGACGCCATAGTCGGCTTCAGTGTGTTCAGCCGTGATGTAGCCCAGCCGCAAATCACGGGCGACGCTTTCAGGGTTTCGCTCGAAGGCGTGGCCATAGCCGCCACCCCCGGGTGTTTCCAGCCGCAGTTTCTGGCCGCGGTCGATATGCACCCCAACAATTTTCGAAGCCATCGGTGGCACGTGCTCGCCGTCCGCCTGCTGATAGTGGAATGTGTTGAGGGCGCCTGCCCCACCACCGACCACGCCGGGCGGCGCAAACCGCCCCCGCTCGCCGAACAGGAACACGTCCGCCTGTTTCTCCAGAAGTTCGATCTCATAGACTGCGCCAAGCCCGCCGCGGAATTCGCCCGCGCCCCCGGAATCGGGCCGCAGTGCCCATTGCGTGAACCGCACCGGATAGGCCGCTTCGAGAATTTCCAGCGGCGGGATCGTGGCGGTGGAGATCGGCGCGTTGCCATGGTTGAGCCCGTCGCCCGCACCATGGGCGCCGTGGCCGCCGCCGAAGAACGAGAACATCACCCAGCGCTGGCCATTGCCCCGGTGGCCAGCCAGCGACAGCGCGTTGATGGTGCCGTAGGCGCAGGCCATTGCCAGTTCGGGCGCAATCTGCGCCACCGCCTGGAACACCACGTCGATCAACCGCAGGATCGTCTCGGTGTAGCCGCCGACAGGTTTTGGCGCACGAACGGACAGTAGCGAATCCTCATCAATGCGGAATTCGACCGGTTCGAGCACCCCGGCATTGGCCGGCACGTCGCCGAAGATGTGCTTGAGCGCCACGTAACAGGCGGCAATCGTCGTCGCCCGCGAGATGTTGACCGGACCGGCACAGGCCGGCGAAGAGCGCGAGAAATCCATCACCATCCTGTCGCCATCAATGATCAGGTCGAGCGCGATCTTCAGCGGCTCGTCATTGATGCCGTCATTGTCGAGAAAATCCTCGGCCGAGACCGTGCCCGAGGGCAGGTTGGAAATCTGCGCCCGCATCATCTGCGCCGCGCGCGCCGTCAGTTCGCCCATGCAGTCGGCGACCCTGGCGTCGCCATATTCATCGAGTAGCGCATTCATGCGCTTTTCGCCAAGCTGCAGCGCATTGATCTGGCCGTTCAGGTCGCCGTAAAGCGACAGCGGCAACCGCGAGTTCGAGGACAGGATGTCGACGATATCCTGTCGGAACTCGCCGCGGTCATAGAGCTTGACCGGCGGGATCAGCATGCCCTCCTGGAAGCACTCGGTCGCCGCCGGATTGTAGTTGCCCGGCACATTGCCGCCAACATCGTGCCAGTGACCGACGGAGGCCAGATAGCAGAACACCTCGCCATCGCGAAACACCGGCTTGACCAGCCGGAAATCGGACAGATGCGTCCCGCCATCATAGGGATCGTTGAAGATCCAGACATCGCCCTCGTGCACGCCGCCCTGTTTCGCCGCCTTCTCGATCACCGCCTTGACCGCAAACGCCATGACACCGACGAAAATCGGCAGGCCGGATTTCCCCTGCACCAGCGTGTCGCCGGTCTTGGCATCATAGATCCCATGCGAGGCGTCATGCGCCTCGGCAATGATCGGATTGAACGCTGAGCGGAACAACGTCGCATCCATCTCGTCGGCGATCTGCTCCAGCCGGCCCTTGAGGATGGCCAGCGTAACCGGATCAATCGTCATGCGTCTGTGTCTCCATCATAGCGCTTGCCGCTGGCGAGCAGATCATCGGTGCCGATGACCCCGTTGAGCCCGGCGAAATCGAACATGCGGTTGCGGAAGGCCTCGTTTGACCCCGATGCCAGGAGGTTGGCGTAATAGTCCCGCGCCGTGGCGGCGATGGCGCGCACGATCCCACCCGGGAAGATGACGAAGCTGAAACCGAGTGCCTGCAGGCCGCTGGCGTTGATGATCGGCGTCTTGCCGCCCTCCACCATGTTGGCCATCAGCGGCACCCGGCCGCCGAAACGTTTGACGATGAGACTGATCTCTTCCATCGATTGCGGCGCCTCGATGAACAGCATGTCGGCGCCCGCCTCGACATAGGCCTCGGCCCGGTCCATCGCGGCGTCAAAACCTTCGACGGCAATCGCGTCCGTCCGGCCGATAATCAACGTTTCCTCTGAATGGCGAGCGTCGCAGGCAGCGCGGATCTTGCCTGCCATCTCGCCCTTAGAGATCAGCGACTTGCCATCGAGATGACCGCAGCGCTTCGGCATGGTCTGGTCTTCGAGCTGCAGCGCATTGGCGCCCATGCGCTCGAACACTCGCACCGTGCGCTGCACGTTGAGGGCGTTGCCGAAGCCGTTGTCGGCATCAACCACGATTGGCAGCGCAATCCGGTCACGCAGTGCTGCAACTGTATCGGCGACCTCGCTCATCGACACGAGCCCGATGTCGGGCCGTCCGAACCGGGTATAGGCGATGGATGCGCCCGACAGATAGACCGCCTCGGCGCCGGATTGTTCGGCGATCAGGCCGGTCAGAGCATCATAGACACCGGGTGCAAGCAGGATGTCTGCCTGGCCCAGCCGTTGTTTCAGGCTCATGCGCCTGCCTCCCTTTTGCGCTCTTTTGCAAAGCGCTTTTTCAAATGCGGCACCAGCCCGCCATCGGCGAGCATCGGCTTGAGATTGTCCGGCAACGGCTCGAGCCGGACAGTATGATTCTTGGTTGTGAGTTTGAGCGCGCCAGCAACGGGATCGAGGCTCACGGCATCGCCGTCATCCACCCCGCCGATGTCATCGGCGACCAGCACCGGCAGGCCAAGATTGAGCGCATTGCGGTAGAAGATCCCGGCGAAGGATCTCGCCACAACACCGGCAAGGCCCAGATGCTTCAAGGCTTCCGCCGCCTGTTCGCGGGACGAGCCCATGCCGAAATTCTTCCCCGCCACGATCACGTCGCCAGGCTTCACCGATCCGGCGAAATCCGGCCGCGCCGATTCGAGACAATGTGCGGCGAGCATGTCGAGGCCGCCCTTCATGTATTGGCCCGGCGCCAGCTGGTCGGTATCGATATCGTCACCGAGAAGGAAAACACGGCCGCTCATGCCACGACCCCCTCACTCAGGAATTCACGCGGATCGGCGATGCGACCGGTAATGGCGGATGCGGCGACTGTCAGGGGGGAAGCCAGCCAGACCTTTGAAGATGCCGCGCCCATGCGGCCCTGGAAATTGCGTGCGGTCGAGGAAATGCAGGTCACGTCCTCGCCCAGACGATCCATGCCGTATCCGGCACAGATCCCGCAGGCATTGGGAAGGATCTGTGCGCCGGCTTCTTCGAAGACCGCCATGATGCCCTCTTCCGCGGCGCGCTGCTGGTCGCGCATCGAGGCAGGCGCAACCTTGAGTGCAACGCCCGGCGCCAGCTTGCGTCCACGCAGGATCGCGGCGGCGCCCTTGAGATCCTCGTACTTGGCGCCGGTGCAGGCACCAATATAGGCCACCTCGAAACGGGTTTCCGGGGCTTGTGTCACCGGCATCGCATTGGCAGGCGAATGCGGCGCAGCCACCTGCGGCTCCAGTGCCGACGCGTCGAGCACGTGGTGGGCAGCAAGCTCGGCTCCCGGATCGGTGACAAACCCACGCCAGTCGCCGGCCGACCCGCCAACGCCTTCGAGATAGGCCGCAGTCGTTTCATCCGGCGCGATCAGCCCGGCCTGGCCGCCAAGTTCCGCCGCCATGTTGGACAGCGTCATCCGCTCCTGCATCGATAACGCCGCGATCGCCTCTCCGGTATATTCCACCGCCTGGTACTGCCCGCCATCCATCCCCAGCCGGCCGCAAAGCGCCAGCATGATGTCCTTGGCGAGCACGCCCGGCGACAGCCGCCCCTGCCACTCGATCAGGATCGTTCCGGGCACCTTGAGCCAGATCTCGCCGGTGGCCAGAACGCCCGCCATTTCAGTGGCGCCGATGCCGAACATATAGGCCCCGAAAGCACCACCGGTTGGCGAATGACTGTCTCCTCCGACGACGAGCATGCCGGGCTTCAGGTGTCCGCGCTCGGGCAGCACCACGTGGCAGATGCCTTCCCCGTCATGAAAGGCGACTTTCCGTTCCTTGGCCCATTGGCGGGTCAATTCGAGGATGCGCGCACCCTCATCGGTGTCACCGGGAACGAAATGATCCGAAATCAGCACCACCTTGGAGGCATCGAACAGCCCGACGCCGAGTTCCTTGAGGATCGGCTCGACCCGGCGTGGCCCACCCGAATCGTGGATCATGGCCAGATCGACACGCGCCGTGACCACTTCCCCGGGGCGGACGCTGTCGCGTCCCGCCGCACGGGCAATGATCTTTTGTGCAAGCGTCGATGCCATCACGCCAGCCCCAGGTAGGAGCGCTGCAACTCCGGATCATCCATCAGGTCGGCCGGGATGCCTGAGAGCTTGATCTCGCCGTTTTCCATGACGAAGGCACGGTCGGCAATTTCCATCGACTGCAGCACGTTCTGCTCGACCAGCAGGATGGTCAGCCCGTCTGTATTGAGCTGCTTGATCAGCGAAAACATTTCTTCGACCAGCAAGGGAGACAGACCGATCGACGGCTCGTCGAGGATCAGCAGATGCGGCTCGGCCATCATGCCGCGGCCGATGGCCAGCATCTGCTGCTCGCCGCCGGACAGAGTGCCGGCATTTTGCGAGAACCGTTCGCGCAGGCGGGGGAAGATTTCGGCCACATGCTCGATGTTTCT
Organism: Parahoeflea alexandrii; assembly: GCF_024105735.1. GTDB lineage: Bacteria > Pseudomonadota > Alphaproteobacteria > Rhizobiales > Rhizobiaceae > Hoeflea > Hoeflea alexandrii. Next base: position 10,665 of record NZ_JAAAML010000008.1, read on the forward strand.
CGACCGGTTGGCCCGGCCGCGCCGATAGCTGCCAAGTTCAAGGTTCTCCCGCACGGTCATGTTGGGAAACACGTGACGGCCTTCAGGGACCTGGATCAGCCCCTCGTCCACGATCGCCTGCGGGGTAAGCCCTGCAATCGACTTGCCCTCGAACGTGATCGATCCGCTCCAAGGCTGCATCAACCCGGAGACAACCGCCGAGAACGTCGTCTTGCCGACCCCGTTCGAGCCGAGCAGCGTGACGATTTCGCCCTTGTCGATCGACAGGTCGATGCCGCGCAGGACCTCGACCGCGCCATATCCGGCGCGCAGATTGCTGACCTCAAGCACTGGCTGCCTCCCGCTTGGCGATCCGTTCCGCCATGCCCTTGCCGAGATAGGCTTCGATGACATGGGGGTCCGAAACCACATCCTTGGGTGGTCCTTCGGCGATGATCGCGCCCTGGTTCAGAACCCAGGTGTAATCCGACAGGCTCATGACCGCCTGCATCACGTGTTCGATCAGCAGGATCGTCACGCCCTCATCCCGGATCGCATGGATAACCGGAATGACATCGCGGATCTCCGATGGATTGAGACCGGCCAGCACCTCGTCAAACAGAATCAGCTTCGGGTCCGTCGCCAGCGCCCGCGCCACTTCCAGACGCTTGCGCCCGGCCACCGTCAGCGAGGCGGCATCCATGTCGAGCCGGTCACCGAGACCAACCTGCCGCGCCACGGCCTCGGCCTTGGCAAGCGCTTCGGCACGCCCGCGGATCTTCAGATGCGCGCCAACGGCAATGTTCTCCCGCACTGTCTGTCCGGCAAAGGGCTGAACGGTCTGGAAGGTTCGGATCATCCCCCGCTTGGCGATCGCTTCCGGCGGCAGACCGGTAATGTCCTCGCCCAGGAACCGGACTGAGCCGGAGTCGGGCGTGTGAAACCCGGTAATCAGGGCAAACAGCGTGGTCTTGCCGGCACCATTGGGCCCGATCAGCGAGGTGATGCCGCCTTGCGGCACGGTCAGCGTCACCGATTGCGAAGCCTGCAACCCGCCGAAGCTCTTGCACAGTCCATTGATCTCAAGCACGGTCATTGCCCCCTTCTGCCTGGGAAACCGCACGCTTTCCGCTGCGCAGATGTGAGGCGAGTCCGGCAAGCCCGCGCGGCACGAACAGCACCATGATCACCAGCAGCACGCCGTAAAGCACCAGGCTGATGCCCGGGGCATCACCGATCACCGCCCGCGAAAGCTCGGAGAGGCCGTGCAGGAAAGCGGCTCCAAGCAGCGGTCCGAACAGCGTCCCCATGCCGCCGATGATCGGCACCAGCAGGCTTTCGACCGAAATCGCCGCGCCATAGGCAATGTAAGGATCGAGATAGAGGAAGTACTGGGCGTAGAACACGCCCGCGAGGCCGGAGAAGAAACCGGACAGCATGATTGCCCCCATCTTCACCCGGAAGGCGTTGACGCCGAGCGCCCGCGCCGCGTCTTCATTGTCCCGCACCGCCATCAACTGGGCTCCGAATCGCGAATTGCCGATTTTCCACACCGTCAGGAAAGCGGCCAGCGTCATGGCCCAGATCACCCAGAAGAAGCCGGCCTTGGTGAGAAACTGGAAGTTGGCGGCACTCCGCTCAAGCGGAATCAGCAGGCCCACGCCGGCACCGGTGAAGTCCACCGAGTTCGAAAGAATGCGCAACACCTCGGCGAAGGCTAGCGTCACCAGCGCGAAATAGGACCCGCGCAAACCGTAGCGAAATGTGCACAGCCCGATGAATGCACCGACCGCCGCGGCAGCGAGACCGCCAGCGGCCAGGCCGATCCAGGGATTGATGCCGAACTGCACCTGCAGCACCGCCACCGTGTAGGCCCCGGTGCCGAAATAGGCGGCATGGCCGAACGAGACCTGGCCGCCATAACCGCCGAGGATATTCCAAGCCTGGCCCAGCAAGGCTGCATAGAGGGTCATGATGACGATGTTGAGCAGCGATTCCTGCGTGATCAGCAGCGGCGCGAGCGCGATCAGGCCGAAGACCACGATCAGCATCAGCAATTTCGTGTCGGTCTTCATGCCTTGGCTCCAAACAGGCCGGTCGGCCGGAAAATCAGCACAAGGATGAAGATCAGGAAGATCCCGATCTGCCCGAGGCTTTCACCCAGAAACAGCCCTCCCAGGGCTTCGACGACACCGATGATCAGCCCGCCGATCAGCGCACCGACGAACGACCCCATGCCGCCGAGCACGACGATGGTAAAGGCAATGAGCACGAAGCCGCCGCCGACCTGCGGATTGACATAGTAGCTCGGCAGCAACAGGCAGGCCGCTACGCCGAGACAGGCAATGCCCAGGCCGAAGCTCATGGCGAACACGTGATCGGCATTGATTCCCACCAGTTGAGCGCCTTTGCGCTCCTTTGCCAGCGCCCGGATGGCACGGCCGAGATCGGTGCGACTCATCAGCAGCCACAGCAGCGCAGCTGTCACCAGGGCGCCGATGAAGGCCACGACCTTGGGATACGGCAGAAAGGCGCCGAAGATCTCGATGACGTCAAAGGAATAGGGAGTGTCAACGGTCCTCGTGTCGGACCGGAAGAAGAACAGCGACAGGTTTTCGATGATGATCGAAAGCCCGAGCGTGACCAGCAGGATATTCTCGTCGCGGCCGTGACTGGCGCGCCCGATAATCCCCCGCTGCAGAGCATAACCCAGCGCGAACATCGCCGGAGGCACAATCAGCAGCGCCACATAGGGATCGATGCCGAACTGAACATTGAGGAAATAGACCGCGTAAAGTCCCAGCATCAACAGCGCCCCGTGCGCGAAATTGATGATGTGCAGGACGCCGTAGATCAGGGTCAGACCGAGCGCCACGAGTGCATAGAGCCCGCCGGTGGTCAGCCCGTTGAGGACCGATGGAATGATGATTGCGCTGTCTGGCATGGCCGCCTGAAATCCGGATGGGAAATTCCGGACCGGACGCGAACGCCCGGCCCGTCGGTGTCGGTCGGACGACCTACATCTTCATCGGGAAGACAGTTTCAGCCGAAGCGAACTCGGCGGGGTAGATCACCTCGATGGCGCCCTTCTGGACCTGCGTATTCACAGGCTGAGCGCTTTCGTTCTGGCCATTGACGATTTTGGTCGGACCGTAAGGCATGCCATGCTGGTCCCACGTGGAAGAAGCCATCGCAGCGTTGATGGCATCCGGTTCGGTCGAACCGGCACGCTCGATCGCATCGGCGAGGAATGCGACTGCGTTGTAGGCCAAGAAGATCTCGTAGGTGTAGATCAGTCCCTTGGCTTCCGCTGCCTTGCGGCGGGCAAGGGCCAGATCCGACTTCGGATCGTACCAGTGATTGCAGTCCATGATCAGTTCGGCCGCTTCCGGGAACTCGTTGACGAACTGCAGGTTGGACGCAGCCCCGCCGAGCACCGAGTAGATGCCCATCGCCTCGATCTTCTGCTGGCGCAGGGTCCGGGCCAGAAGCACATACTCATTGTAGTAGTTTGCCGGGATGATCAGGTCCGGCTGCTTCGACTTGATCTGAAGCGCGATGTTGGTGAAGTCACGCGTCGGGTTGGCGTGCTTGATGACATCAACAACCTCGATACCGATGCCCGGCAGCTGCTTTGACAGGAGTTCGGCAGTGCCAGTTCCGAACAGCGATTCCTCATGCACGATCATCGCGGTCTTGGCCGGAGAGCCGGCGGTCTTGTTGATGGTGTCGAGATTGCTGACAGCCATCTCCGCGACCTTGCCGTAACCCGGGCTGAAGCGGAATGTGTTGGCGAGACCGCGGGTAACGATCGAATCGGACACGCCGACATCAACCACATGCGGCGTGTTGGTCTTGGCGGCTTCCTGCGAGGTGGCGAGCGAAATCGCCGAGGAGTAACCCGCAACGATGCCGTGCACGCCGGCTTCGGTCATCTTAGTGACTTCGGCAGCGCCGATGTCGGGCTTGCCCTGACTGTCGGCCAGCATCGCCTCGATCATGGCGCCGCCCATCGACTTGATACCGCCGGCTGCGTTGATGTCGGCAATCGCCATTTCGGCGCCCGCACGGCACTGCGAACCGGAAAAGGCGATGAAGCCCGAAACCGGATGGATCAGGCCGATCTTGACCGGCGCGGCCTGCGCGCGAAGAACCGCGGGAAATCCTGTGATGCCGACGCCGAGAGCCGCGGCACCGGTTGCGAGGAATTCGCGGCGGCGAACCCCTGGGGAATTGGTTTTCGTTGACTTCGTATCAGCCATAATTCACCTCCTGTTTGGTCGACCGGCGGTCGATTCAGTGTTCCCCGGTTATGTTTGATTCAGCGCCGCCGGCCGGGACCGGTGACGAGGTTTGTGTCGCCCATCGCATGCCTTCTCTCTCGCGAACGCGATTCATGGACATTTCGAAGCGATAGATGTCGGGACGGTAGAGAACCCGGATGTATTCGACAGCTCGTCCGGAGCTGTCGCGCACGACACGCCGGACCTCGATCAGCGGCGAACCGGCATGCACGGACAGTGCGCCCGCAACCTCGGAATCGGCCAGCGTCGCGGAAATCGTCTGCCGTGCCGAGGCAACCTTCACCCCAGCCAGTTCCAGCAGCAGCAAAAGCGGCTTGGTGTCGAGGTCTTCACGATCGTATTGCCGCCCGATATCGGCCGGCACATAGGTCACCAGGTAGGACATCGGTTCGCCGTCGAGACTGCGCACGCGCACGGCATGCTGCACGTCGGTGCCGGGATCGAGCTCCAATGCGTGGGCAATATCCTCGCTGGCGGCGACATAACCGAAATCGAGCACCCGGGCTTCCGTTGCGATGCCCATCAGCGAGATGTTCTCAAGCCAGCCCTCGATCGACGAGGTCACCGCCGGCGCCTTGGGCCGGTGCGTCACACGGGTGCCACGGCCGCGCTCGCGCACAACAAGCCCCGCTCCGGCAAGTTCGTTAAGCGCCCGCTTGGCGGTAATGCGCGAAACGTTGAATTCGACGGCAAGCTCCTGCTCGCCTGGAACGAGGTCACCGGGCTGAACTTCGCCACCAAAGATGCGGTTGCGCAGGATCAGGAAAATCTGGTGGTAGAGCGGCACGCGGGCATTCGGATCCAGCCGGACCGACGCCCGTTCACTCTCTGCCTCAGCCTCGATCGAATGTCCCGGCACGGTCGTTTTCATGCTGCTCCAACCCTTCTCAATTCTAATGGTATGTCAATATGCCATTATGTCAACTGGCTTGTTTCAGGTGTCTGCTGAACGCTTCTGACCAACGCTGTTCATACGCGATTTCGTAGCACCGAACTTGTTGGAGTTAACGCATGCAAGGCGTGAACACACAGATGATCGGTCGCACGGGGAAACCGCGGTCGCTTCCACCGAAAACAGACGTCTTCCGAGAATCCAAAGGCCGCATGCAGCGACCGCAGTCTGCGGTGTTCCGTCCACCTCAAATGGAGTGGCCCGTCCACCGCGCATCAAAAGGGGGATCGCCGTCTAGAACCAGGAACCCTTGAGCTCATGCCCGGCGAATTGGCCGAGTTCGGAAATCTCGGCCGGATCGGGGGCATGCGACCGGACTTCCGTCATTCGAACCCACACCGCGCGAAAGAACAACTGCGCGCTGGCCTGGGCAAACGAATGGGCAAGTTCGGCGGGCTTTTCGCTGGCAAGCACTTCCTCGCGCAACTCCCGCCACGCCGAAAGTAGCGCCAGAACATCCTCATCGCCGTCGGCCAGTTCTGAAACGAGATCCGTAAAGGCATCGGCACCAGCCCCCTTCTGGACAGTCAGGCCACGGGTTGCCAGTCCAAGTTCGTGGATCCCGTTTGCACCTTCGTAGATCGCGGTAATGCGGGCGTCGCGGAATGTCTGCTCCACCCTGTATTCCTGAAGATAACCGTATCCACCCAGAACCTGGATCCCGAGATCCGCGGATCGCATGCCTGCCTCGGTGCAGAAGATCTTGCACAGCGGCGTCAGGAACTCAGCCAATTGCGGCCGCTGCCCGAGTTCGAGCTCGACCAAGGCCAGATGACACATTGCCCGGGCGCCGAGAGCAAGACATCTCTGGGTATGGAGCATGCGGCGCACATCCGCATGATCGCTGAGCACCGCGACACCGCCGCCCGGCTTTCGGCCCTGCTTGCGCTCGCCCGCATAGGCACGGGCGATGTCGTGGGCCCGGGCCGCATGCGCCACCCCTTGCAACGCCACATCCAGACGGGCGTGATTCATCATCGTGAACATGGCCCGCAGGCCTTCGCCTTCAGCGCCGATCAGTTCCGCATAGGCATTGTCAAACAGCAGCTGGCAGGTCGGCGAGGCGTGCAGTCCCATTTTCTCTTCGATCCGGGTCACGCTGATGGCATTGCGCACGCCTTCCATTTGAGAAGGACACAGGAAAAGGCTCAGCCCCTTCACCCCGTCTTCGGGCGCACCGGTCCGGGCTAGAACGAGATGCAGAATGTCCTCGCAAAGATCCTGATCGCCGCCCGAGATGAAGATTTTCTCGCCGCTGATCCGCCAGCCGTCGTGACCGGGAAGTGCCTTGGTACGAACTCCCGACAGGTCCGAACCGGCACCGGGTTCGGTCAGACACATGGTCGACAGGCACGCCCCCGAGGCAAGCCCCGGAAGATAGCGCGCCTTCTGCTCGTCGCTTCCAAAACGCTCGATGGTCCGGGCAGCACCCGGAACCAGCCCGGTCACCATCTGCAAGGAATGGCAAGCGCCCGAGAAAATCTCTGAAACCGCCGCCAGCACCACTCCGGGAAGAGCCTGTCCGCCATGGGCTTCGGAGAGAGTCAGCCCCGGCCAGCCCTGCGCGGCATACTCCGCATAGGCCTGGACGAAACCGTCAGGCATGCGAACCCGCCCTTCCTCCAGCCGGCAGCCCTGGCGGTCTCCCGGCTCGTCCAGCGGCGCGATCACCGCTTCCGCGAAACCGGCAAAATGGCCGATGATCTCCTGCATCAGCTCGACGTCCAGCCCGTCGAGGCGATCGGCACGCGCAACATGGACCAGCGAGAAGATGATGTCATCCACAGGGGCTTGGAAAGGCTGCATCTTACATGTCCATCATCTCGCCTGGGAATGATCAGGCCTTGCGTCCGCAGACCTACAATACGCCCAGCAACCGCATCGCGTTTTCCTTCAGGATCAGAGGTCGCACCTCGTCCTTGAAGTCGGCCTTGTCGAAGGCGTCCAGCCATTTCTCCGGCGCGATCATCGGCCAGTCCGAGCCGAACAGCATCTTCTTCTTCAGAAGCGTGTTGGCGTAGCGGATGAGGATCGGCGGGAAATACTTCGGCGACCAGCCGGAAAGGTCGATATAGACATTTGGCTTGTGGGTCGCGATCGAAAGCGCCTCTTCCTGCCATGGGAAGGAGGGATGCGCCAGAATGATCGGCATGTCGGGGAAGTCGACCGCCAGGTCGTCGATATACATCGGGTTGGAGTACTTGAGCCGCATGCCATTGCCGCCGCGCATGCCCGAGCCGACACCGGTCTGGCCGGTGTGAAACAGCGCCGGCTTGCCGGTTTCCGCGATCGCCTCGTAGAGATCGTAGGCCATCCGGTCATTCGGATAGAAACCCTGCATCGTAGGGTGGAACTTGAAACCCTGGACACCGTGGTTCTTCACCAGATCTAGCGCCTCGCGGGCACCGAGTTTGCCCTTGTGCGGATCGATCGAGGCAAACGGGATCAGGATGTCGCTTTCCTTGGCGCAGGCCTCGGCAACCTCGTAATTGTTGTAGCGGCGAAACCCGGTTTCGCGCTCCGCATCGACCGGAAAGATCACCGCCGCAATGTTCATCTCGCGATAATGAGCAGCCGTTTCGGGAATGGTCGGCGGATGCTCCCAGGGCGCACCGAAATATTTTGCCATCGTGCTCTGCAGATCGTCATAGCCGTCATCGGCATGGCAGCCGCAGGGTTCCTCGGCATGGGTATGCGTATCGATTGCGCGAACTTTTGAAAAATCTACCATTGTGTCCTCACACCCGGATCAGCGCCGGATCTTCGTTGTCATAGAGCCGTTCAAGAAGGTCGGCTCGGCGGGTGATGATCTTGCGGACATTGAGAGACCCCTTGTCCGTCACTTCGGAATCCTTCAGGCTCGGTGGCTCCGCCAGAATGATGGCACGCGTGATGCGTTTGGCCGATCCGGTCGCAGCCTTGGCCATGCTCCGAAGCCGGTTCTCGATGGCCGATTGCAACGCGCCATCGATAATCGCCCCTTCCGACGTGGTATCGCCATCCATCTGGCCCGGCTTCGGGAAGATGAACAGGCCGATCTCGCCCCGGTCATGGCCGCAGATGACGACATCCTGCACAAGCCCGCGCAACTGCTCGAGCGCCTCGAGCCGCAACCTGCCGGCCTGTACCCAGGTACCGGTGAGCAACTTGAAGTCCTCGGAGACCCGCCCGTCGAAGATCAGTCCGCGGTCGGGATCGTCCGGATTGACGAACCGCACCGCGTCACCGGTGACGAGAAAGCCTTCCTCGTCAAAGGCGGCCGCGGATTTTTCCGCGTCCCCCCAGTAACCGGTCATGATATTTGGTCCCTTGACCCGCAATTCGCAGCGCATCTCGTTATCTGGGGTCAGTTTGATCTCGGTGCCCGGAAGCGGCACGCCGATCACGCCGGACCGGCCGATCGGCTCGTGCACCATCAGCGTCGCAGGCGCCGTTTCGGTCATGCCCCAGCTCGATATCATCAACGGTAGCTTGCCGCGGATTTCGATCGCCATCTCCTCAAGACGCGTCCAGACTTCCTGCGGCAGCGACGCGCCGGCATAAAACAGCATGTCGAGATCGCCGAAATAGGCCTTCCGCAGCGCCATGTTGGTTTCCATCTCATGCACCAGCATGGCAAAGCCCACGGGCACGTTGAAGGACAACGTACCCGGCCTGTCGATGACATTCCGGATCGTATGCTGGAAGCCGGAACTCGTCGGCTTTCCATTGTCGATGTAAAGGCTGCCGCCATGCGCCAGCATCATCAGCGTGTTGTGCGAGCCGCCGAAGACATGGTTCCATGGCAGCCAGTCCATGATCCGCGGCGGCCGCTCCTTCAGGAAAGGCAGCACGCTGGCGATCTGGGCCTGGTTGGCGCACATCATCTTCTGCGTGGTCAGCACGCCCTTTGGATCGGACGAAGATCCCGAGGTAAAGAGAATCTTGGCCAGAGTCTCGGGCCCGACTTTCGCATGGACACCAACCAGATCGACGCTGTCGTCGCCGCGCAACAACTCGGCAAACGGCGTTACCTTGACCGGCGCATCATCGGTCAGGCTTGCAACGATCTCGACACCTTCCAGTTCGGGCCGCGAGATGGCGGCACCATAGCGCGAGGCGTCATCGACGAACGCCATAGCCGGCCGGACCTTGTTGAGCACATAAACAAGCCGGTCATGCGCTTCGGTGATCAGCGAGTATTGTTCGGCCAGCGGCACCGTCGGAACCCCGGCATATTGCGCACCGAGCGAAAGCAGCGCGTGATCGAGGCTGTTGCCGGACATGATGACAATCGGCGTCGAGGCATCCATTCCGCGTGCCGCCAGGCTCGACGCAATTGCACGGACCGCATCGCGGACTTCGGCGTATCCCATCTCCCGCCAGCCGCCGCCCGATCTTTCCGCAAGGAAGATGTTCGATGGCGTTTCCCTGGCCCACTTGTCGAGCCAGGCACCCGTGTTCGAAACCACCGGATCGAGCGGAGTCCGGCTGGTCATCAGCAAGTCGCCGTTCCGCCGCTCCATCGAAACGGCATGAGGGACCAGCGTCAGCCCCGTTGCGTTGTCCTTCATGACGTGCCTCCCAAGCGGTCAATCAGCTCTTGCGATTGTCTTCGATGACGCGGCCGAGCAGGCTTTTCAGCGTTTCCCGCTCGGACCTGTCGAGACCGGAGAGAATGCCATCCTCATGGTCATGAACCAGCTTCTCGGTGCGGCTCCAGAGATTGCGGCCTTTCAACGTGGCCCGCAGAGCATAGGAACGCCGGTCCCCTTCAACCTTGTTGCGCGAGATCAGATCGGCATTCTCCAGCTCGTCCACGATCACGACAACGCCGGACCTCTCGATCTGCAGCGCCTGGGCCAGTTGCGTTTGCGAGATATCCGGATTTTCAACCACGATGCCGAGAGCAGAGAAGGTCACGATCCGCAGACCGGTCGGCTTGAGTATCCGCATCATGTCAGCATGGATCAGCAGATAGGCCAGCTTCATCTCGTAGCCGACAAACTGACGCAGGCTGGTTTGCGCCAGTTGTTCGTCCTTTCCGGCAGTCTCGGTAGCTCGCTTTTTCATGTCTGCTCCTGTCATGACACCCTTGCCGGGCAGCGGTTGCCCGTATTGCCGAGGCTTTGATTCAAACCGTGCCCGGCATTTCGGCGGCTACCGGAAGACCGGCCGCCGCTTCTCGAGGAAGGACCGCAAACCTTCTTCGGCGTCGGCACTCGTCTGCGACACCGCGGCACAAAGGCTTTCTGCAAACAGCCCGTCCGACTTCGACATGTCGGAAATCCGGCTGATCGCCTGAATCATCATGTAGTTTGAAAGGCTCGCATTGCTGGCGATCTTGGTGGCGAGCTTCTGCGCCAGCGCCATGGCTTCGCCCTCACCCACAGAATAGTGCGTCAGTCCCAGCGCCAGGCCTTCCTCGGCCCCGTACTTGCGACCGGTCAGCATCATCTCGCACATCCGGTCCGAGCCGATGATCCGCCCGACACGAACGGTCGCACCGCCGCCGACGAAGATGCCGCGCATGCCCTCCGGCAACTGGAAGATGGTCGAGGGTTCGGCAATCCGCACATGGGTCGAGGTGGCAAGCTCCAGCCCGCCGCCGATGACGGCGCCAAACATAGCCGAGACCACAGGAAGGCCGGAGAACTGGATGATGTCCATCACCCGGTGCCAGTTGCGCGAATGGCGCATGGTGCCTTCCGCATCGCGCGACACGTGCTCCGACAGATCGAGGCCGGAGCAATAGTGTCCCGCCGTGCCGGTAAGAATAACCGCCCGCACGCCCTCGGGCGGATTGCTGAAAAACGCCTCGAGCGCTTCGAGCAACTCGTCGCACATGGCATTGCGCTTGGCCGGTCGGTTCATGGTCAGCGTGGCAACCGGTCCATCGGTCGTCACCAGCAGCATGTCACTGGAATTGGTCATCTTGATCCGTGCAATCCTATTTTCGGGCCTACTTTGCCGGCATGCGGGCCGCACCATCCAGACGGATGACGCAGCCGTTCAGCATTGTGTTTTCGACAATCTGTTGGACCAGCTGGGCATATTCCGCGGGCAAGCCCATCCGGCTCGGGAAGGGCACGTTCTTGAGAATGTCCCCGCGGATTTCATCAGGCAGTCCAGCGCTCATGCCGGTTTCAAACAATCCTGGCGCGATGGCGACAACCCGGATTCCGAACCGCGCCAGCTCCCGCGCCGCCGGCAGCGTCATCGAGACCACACCGCCTTTTGAGGCGGAATAGGCCACCTGCCCGATCTGGCCATCCTCGAAGGCCACCGAGGCGGTGTTGACGATCACGCCGCGCGTGCCGTCCGCATCCAGCGGCTCGGCGGCCGCCATCGCCCGGGCAGCGAGATTCATCACCGCGTAGGTTCCCATCAGGTTGACCTGGATCGTCTTGTCGAAGATGGCGGTCGTCAGCGAACCGTCCCGGGGCAGGATGCGCGATGCGGTACCGATCCCTGCGCAGGAGACGACCACCCGCGGCGCTGCTCCCATGGCCTGGACCGCCTGCTCGAAAGCCGCCTCGATTTCCGCCGCATCGGACACATCGGCCGCAAACGCCTCGCCACCGATATCGCCAGCCACCCGCTTCGCCGACTCCAGCGAAAGATCAAGGACGGCGACGCGCGCGCCCGCTGCCGCCAGACGTCTCGATGTCGCCTCGCCCAGTCCGCTGCCAGCGCCGGTCACCAATGCAATGGTTCCGTTCAAATCCATGATGCCCTCCACACTCATCAATGTTTGTGACCAAAATTAACTGTTATGTCAATGAACAATAATTACACTTACAAAATGTTTGTCGGAAGTCGCTTTGCGGACAGGATTGTTTCGACAGGCATCGCGCCGAAAGGCCGACGGCCGCAGGACCAGAGGGCACTTGAGGTGCCTGCACAATCGGAAAGACGGCAGGGAGTTCGTCTCCACCGGTCAGTTCCTGACGGACCGCTGACCAACCGTCACGATGAGCCCTGTCGGGCTGAGGCCGTGTGCTAGCTCAACGGCGCCGGATGGATGAAGGGCCAGGGCGAACTGTCCGAACCGCGCGGTATGCTCACCTCGATCACTACCGGTTCATTGGCGTCGAGAGCTTCGGCGAGCTTGCCGCGAAGCTCTTCCGGGCTGTCGGCTTTCATCGCCATCACGCCGAATGACTTGGCCAGGGCCACGAAGTCGGGGTTCTCGAGGTCGGCGCCAAGCAGCCGGTTGCCATAGACCGTCTGCTGATCGCGGCGCACATTGCCGTAAGCCTGATTGTTGAAGACGATCGCCACCACCGCGATGCCGAACTGTTTGGCTGTCGCGAGTTCCTGAACCCCGAACATGAAGCCACCGTCGCCCGACACCGACACAACCGCCTTGTCGGGATTGGCGACCTTGACGCCCAGCGCGGTGTTGAAGCCGAAGCCGAGATTGTCCTGGTAGCCGCAGGTGACATAGTGCCGGGCGGCATAGACCGGAAAGCACATCCGCGCGGTGAAGCCGACCTGGGAGACCTCTTCGACAAAGAAGCCGTCGCGCGGCAGCACGTCGCGGATCACCCGCAGATAGCCCTCCTGCGGCTGAACACTGGTCA